>CANMLW010000089.1 GCA_947498705.1 uncultured Aquimarina sp. | reverse complement strand
GGTGCAACAGGTGCAACAGGTGCAACAGGTGCAACAGGTGCAACAGGAGCAACAGGAGCAACAGGAGCAACAGGTGCTACAGGTGCTACAGGAGCAACAGGAGCAACAGGTGCTACAGGTGCTACAGGTGCAACAGGTGCTACAGGTGCTACAGGTGCTACAGGTGCTACAGGTGCAACAGGTGCAACAGGTGCAACAGG
>CANMLW010000088.1 GCA_947498705.1 uncultured Aquimarina sp. | reverse complement strand
TGGACTATTGGTAACATTAACAGCGGCGCCAACGCTACGATCGATATTGTAGCGAGTGTTGATGTAGGTACTAGTGGCGATACGATCACTAATACAGTTACTACAGTAACCTTAGATCAGACCGATAATAATACAACAGCCGATGATCCAAGTGAAGATATTGTGGTGAACAATGAGGTTGATCTGGTTGTTGCCAAGAC
>CANMLW010000087.1 GCA_947498705.1 uncultured Aquimarina sp. | reverse complement strand
GTTAAAAAACTTTTAAAAAAAGATCAAAAAAATTGTGATTAGAAATAAAAAAGGTTGTAGGTTTGCAGCCGCAAAACGGAGGATTGTTTTGCAGGAGTTCTGGTTATTTTTTGAGATTATTTAGGGGTTAAAAAATTTCAAAAAAAAGTTTAAAAAAGCTTTGTAGAATAAAAAAGGGTTGTATATTTGCACCCGCTTTAAG
>CANMLW010000086.1 GCA_947498705.1 uncultured Aquimarina sp. | reverse complement strand
GTTAAAAAACTTTTAAAAAAAGATCAAAAAAATTGTGATTAGAAATAAAAAAGGTTGTAGGTTTGCAGCCGCAAAACAGAGGATTGTTTTGCAGGAGTTCTGATTATTTTTTGAGATTATTAAGAGGTTAAAAAATTTCAAAAAAAAGTTTAAAAAAGCTTTGTAGAATAAAAAAGGGTTGTATATTTGCACCCGCTTTAAG
>CANMLW010000085.1 GCA_947498705.1 uncultured Aquimarina sp. | reverse complement strand
CAACGATTGGCTCAGGAAGCTGCAGAAGCTGCGAGATTAGCAGAAGAGCAACGATTGGCTCAGGAAGCTGCAGAAGCTGCTAGATTAGCAGAAGAGCAACGATTGGCTCAGGAAGCTGCAGAAGCTGCTAGATTAGCAGAAGAGCAACGCTTAGCTCAGGAAGCTGCAGAAGCTGCAAGGTTAGCAGAAGAGCAACGATTAGCTCAGGA
>CANMLW010000084.1 GCA_947498705.1 uncultured Aquimarina sp. | reverse complement strand
GCCTTGCACGCAGGAGGTCATCGGTTCGACTCCGATATTCTCCACAATTCTTTAGATATAAGGATTGATAGTTTATAGAGCAACAGGATTCACGTAGTGGAAATAGTTTTTATAGGCATTGATTTTATATTTTTTATAAGAAAAACGTTCATTGACATATTGATTTAAAAATACGAGCATACATTAATAATGTATGAAAAATAAAAGAGTGT
>CANMLW010000083.1 GCA_947498705.1 uncultured Aquimarina sp. | reverse complement strand
ACTGTGGTTTACCAAGTATGTAATGATGTTAATGGAGATAGTCCAGGTAACACAACCGATGATGTTTGTGAAGATGCAACAGTAAACATTACCGTACAGACCGATACTGATGATGATGGTACTCCAGATGTAACCGATACCGATGATGATAATGATGGAAATCCAGATACTACAGATCCGAATCCGCTTGTACCTACAACCATGGATGATAATCTAAC
>CANMLW010000082.1 GCA_947498705.1 uncultured Aquimarina sp. | reverse complement strand
ACTGTGGTTTACCAAGTATGTAATGATGTTAATGGAGATAGTCCAGGTAACACAACCGATGATGTATGTGAAGATGCAACAGTAAACATTACCGTGCAGACCGATACTGATGATGATGGTACTCCTGATGTAACAGATACGGATGATGATAATGATGGAAATCCAGATACTACAGATCCGAATCCGCTTGTACCTACAACCATGGATGATAATCTAAC
>CANMLW010000081.1 GCA_947498705.1 uncultured Aquimarina sp. | reverse complement strand
ACAGGAGCTACAGGAGCTACAGGAGCTACAGGAGCTACAGGAGCTACAGGAGCTACAGGAGCTACAGGTGCAACAGGAGCTACAGGAGCAACAGGAGCAACAGGAGCAACAGGTGCAACAGGAGCAACAGGTGCAACAGGTGCAACAGGTGCTACAGGAGCTACAGGAGCTACAGGAGCTACAGGAGCTACAGGAGCTACAGGAGCTACAGGAGCTACAGG
>CANMLW010000080.1 GCA_947498705.1 uncultured Aquimarina sp. | reverse complement strand
ACAGGTGCTACAGGTGCTACAGGTGCTACAGGTGCTACAGGAGCTACAGGTGCTACAGGTGCTACAGGTGCTACAGGAGCTACAGGAGCTACAGGTGCTACAGGTGCAACAGGTGCAACAGGTGCAACAGGTGCAACAGGTGCTACAGGAGCAACAGGAGCAACAGGAGCAACAGGAGCAACAGGAGCAACAGGAGCAACAGGAGCAACAGGAGCAACAGG
>CANMLW010000079.1 GCA_947498705.1 uncultured Aquimarina sp. | reverse complement strand
CAGCTGGTTAGAGCGCTACACTGATAATGTAGAGGTCGGCAGTTCGAGTCTGCCTGAGACTACAGAGTCGAAAGACAGACGAGAAGTTTATCCTGAGTTTATCGAAGGGAGTCTGCCTGAGACTACAGAGTCGAAAGACAAAAATTAAGTTCATAATATATTGAAAAGGAAATTTTAGAAGTTGAGAATTCATTACTTCATCATTCGAGATTCTGAATTCGT
>CANMLW010000078.1 GCA_947498705.1 uncultured Aquimarina sp. | reverse complement strand
ATCATCGATTGTTCCTATACCCTGAGCATCAGTTACTGTTAAGGTAGTGTTTGTTGTATTGGTTTCGGCATCAGTGATATTCACTTCAAAAGTCTCTGTTGATTCATGAAATAAGTCTTCAACCGTGGCAACAGTAATACTTGCACTACTATCTCCTGCCGGGATGATAACTGTTAAAGTTGGTTCTGTATAATCATCAGTCTCAACGGCAGTAGCATCATC
>CANMLW010000077.1 GCA_947498705.1 uncultured Aquimarina sp. | reverse complement strand
ATATCGGGATCGGGTAAACTCTTGCGGTCAATCTTACCATTAGCGGTTAACGGTAACTCATCCATCGCAACCCAAAGACCTGGAAGCATATATTCTGGTAACTGTTGTTTTAAGCCATCTTGTAATTGCTGACTATCAAAGCCTCCTTCGCTAACTACATAACCTACCAAACGATTATTGCCATCACTATCTGGACTCGCTAGTACACAACAACTCTCAACACCTTC
>CANMLW010000076.1 GCA_947498705.1 uncultured Aquimarina sp. | reverse complement strand
ACGGTAGAAGATAAAATTGCCCCAACTGTGATTACTCAAGATATCACGGTTCAATTAGACGGTTCAGGAAACGTAAGCATTACGGCTGCTCAAATCAACAATGGTTCTTCTGATAATTGTGGAGTGCAATCAATAAGCTTAGATACAACTAATTTTGATTGTACAAAAATAGGAGCGAATATAGTAAGCTTAACGGTAACAGATGTAAATGGAAATTCAGATAGTAAAACTGCTACGGTAACGGTAGAAGATAAAATTGCTCCAACT
>CANMLW010000075.1 GCA_947498705.1 uncultured Aquimarina sp. | reverse complement strand
ATTTTGAATTCTCCATTGGCCAGTTATTTTGATAACTTGTCGATGTAAAGTCAACCTGACCCCTAATATTATATATAATAACCTCTACTTCTTGTTGATTAAAAAGTGATTCTGGCAATAACCAAGTATCATTGATGCCATCATTGTTTAAAGTGATTATATTAGGAATAATCTCCGTTTCACCAACAACACCACCAATATTAATCTCGGGTATGGTTGCCTGACATATTGCAGATGATATAATTACAAAATAAATCCCATTTTCTGTTAC
>CANMLW010000074.1 GCA_947498705.1 uncultured Aquimarina sp. | reverse complement strand
GTTGATGATGCTACTGCCGTTGAGACTGATGATTATACAGAACCAACTTTAACAGTTATCATCCCGGCAGGAGATAGTAGCGCAAGTATTACTGTTGCCACAGTTGAAGATACAACCAACGAGCCACAAGAGACTTTTGAAGTAAATATCACTGATGCCGAAACCAATACAACAAACACTACCTTAACAGTAACCGATGCTCAGGGTATAGGAACAATCGATGATGATGATCCAGTGCCTACTGTTAGTATCAATGATGTTACGGTTGATGAGGGA
>CANMLW010000073.1 GCA_947498705.1 uncultured Aquimarina sp. | reverse complement strand
GATGACTTCCTACCAGGGGCTAACACCCTTATTACAAGAACTGGTGGAAACGCAGGTGGAACAGTAACTTTTGATCCTTTGACAGGTGTTATGAACTATACTCCTTTAGCCGGTGAAGAAGGCAGTACAGTAACTGTGGTTTACCAAGTATGTAATGATGTAAACGGAGATAGTCCTGTTACGACTTCAGATGATGTTTGTGAAGATGCTACGGTAAACATTACCGTGCAGACCGATACTGATGATGATGGTACTCCCGATGTAACCGATACCGATGATGATAATGATGGAAACCCAGATACTACAGATCC
>CANMLW010000072.1 GCA_947498705.1 uncultured Aquimarina sp. | reverse complement strand
TCTGGTGTCGTATCCTCTCCCTGATCATCAAACTCTTTTTCGATAACAATCACCTTTTTACTGGTTATTTCTGTACACAACCCTTTATAGGTCTGCATAGTGATTTCATACTCGCCTGGTTGATCAAAATATGCTTCTGCATAATCAGTATCAGAATAGGTAACTGTAGCCTCTTCTGGGAACAACCACTCTACCCTATCAGGAATCGGATCACTATTATCCACCACCACAAACTCCTCGCCTACAAATACCTGGGTAGAAGCTATAAAATTAGCATCAATAACATTTTCGGTGGCATCTACAAATATATCATCGGTCGCTG
>CANMLW010000071.1 GCA_947498705.1 uncultured Aquimarina sp. | reverse complement strand
CTCACTAATGATGACTTCCTACCAGGGGCTAACACCCTTATTACAAGAACTGGTGGAAACGCAGGTGGAACTGTAACCTTTGATCCGTTAACTGGAGTTATGAACTATACTCCTGCACCTGGAGAAGAAGGATCTACGGTAACCGTAGTATACCAAGTATGTAATGATGTTAATGGAGATAGTCCTGTTACGACTTCAGATGATGTTTGTGAAGATGCTACGGTAAATATAACAGTACAGACCGATACTGATGATGATGGTACTCCTGATGTAACAGATACCGATGATGATAATGATGGAAACCCAGATACTACAGATCCGAATCCGCTTGTACCTACAACCATGGATGATAA
>CANMLW010000070.1 GCA_947498705.1 uncultured Aquimarina sp. | reverse complement strand
TTAACAGCTGGTACAGAATATTCTTTTAGAATAAAAGCTAAAGATGCTGCTGGTAACACTTCTGAGTTTAGTAATACTGCTACTGCTACTACATCACCAGAAGCAGATACAGAAGCTCCAACAGCCCCAGCTAGATTAATAGCCGGTAACGAGACACAAACTACCATCGATCTTACATGGGCCGCATCTACAGACAATGTGGGTGTAACGGGGTATGATGTATATCAAGGAAATACAGTAATTGCAACTATAACAGAAACTAGATATCAGGCTACTGGTTTAACAGCTGGCACAGAATATTCTTTTAGAATAAAAGCTAAAGATGCTGCTGGTAACACTTCTGAGTTTAGTAATAC
>CANMLW010000069.1 GCA_947498705.1 uncultured Aquimarina sp. | reverse complement strand
ATAGCAAATTGCCCATCTGATGGGTTAGGATATGCTTTAAACTCCTGTATATTTCCTAGCTGCTGTATTTGCGTATCGATAGTTTCTTCTATAGCTTCTCCTTGTAGCACCAATACTTTTTGGGTATAAGTATCCTGGCAATCTCCCAGTTTAGAAATTAATGTGATTTCATATTCTCCGGGAGTGTCAAAAGATAGTTCTGCAAGATCTTGATTTTGTGATATAACTTCTGCAGCATCAGGTATGATCCATTCGACCTCGTTAGGCACCGGATAGGTTACGTCGATCATTACCATTTTCTCATTGGTAAATACCTGGCTGGTGTATAAAAACTCTGCTGTAATTTCTTTGATGTTTTCTATAACATTGATGGTGTCTTCTG
>CANMLW010000068.1 GCA_947498705.1 uncultured Aquimarina sp. | reverse complement strand
GAAGTGTTACCAGCAGCATCTTTAGCTTTTATTCTAAAAGAATATTCTGTGCCAGCTGTTAAACCAGTAGCCTGATACCTAGTTTCTGTTATAGTTGCAATTACTGTATTTCCTCGATATACATCATACCCCGTTACACCCACATTATCTGTAGATGCGGCCCATGTAAGATCGATGGAGGTTTGTGTCTCGTTACCGGCTGTTAATCTAGCTGGGGCTGTTGGAGCTTCTGTATCTGCTTCTGGCAATGTAGAAGCAGTAGCAGTATTACTAAACCCAGATTCATTTCCGGCAGCATCTTTAGCTTTTATTCTAAAAGAATATTCTGTGCCAGCTGTTAAGCCAGTAGCCTGATATCTAGTTTCTGTTATAGTTGCAATTACTGTATTTCCTTGATATACATCATACCCCGTTACACC
>CANMLW010000067.1 GCA_947498705.1 uncultured Aquimarina sp. | reverse complement strand
CAAAAATTAGCGCCATTGCAAACATAAAACTACCTCTTGATAAGCACAACTGCCCTGATTTCATACAGCGTGTTATGAGGCGTACCATTTTTATAAGCCAGAATCTTGCAAGTACACCGTAGTAAAGTGATACCCTGTTTGCATTACTATTCCTCAATAATTATATTCTTTCCTCTTGCGATCACTTTGCTGACTTTGGATTCATCATTTAACCCTGCAAAAGATCACAGACCCTAATTCCGGTATATTTTCGTAATCCGCCTTAAAAAAAGCGATTTTTTAGCACACTCCTACTCCGCAACTCTCCACAATTCAGGATTTTTTCATCGCTTTTTTACTTCCGATCCAGCATAAACTTTTCCAAAAATAGACTGTCCTAAATTCCGTTGAAAGTATCGCTTGTCAGACATAGAGCATGCCCCATAACG
>CANMLW010000066.1 GCA_947498705.1 uncultured Aquimarina sp. | reverse complement strand
CGTTATGGGGCATACTCTATGTCTGACAAGCGATACTTTCAACGGAATTTTAAACAGTCTATTTTTGGAAAGGTTTGTGCTGGATCGGAAGTAAAAAAGCAATGAAAAAATCCTGAATTGTGGAGAGTTGCGGAGTAGGAGTGTGCTAAAAAATCGCTTTTTTTAAGGCAAATCACGAAGATATACAGGAATTAGTGTCTGTGATCTTTTGCAGGGTTAAATGATGAATCCAAAGGCAGCAAAGTGATCGTAAGGGTAGAGAATATAATTTTTGAGGAATAGTAACGCAAACAGGGTATCACTTTACTGCGGTATATTTTCAAGATTCTGGCTTATAAAAGTGGTACGCCCCATAACACGCTGTATGAAATCAGGGCAGTTGTGCTTATCAAGAGGTAGTTTTATGTTTGCAATGGCGCTAATTTTTG
>CANMLW010000065.1 GCA_947498705.1 uncultured Aquimarina sp. | reverse complement strand
GGCGAGATAGAGAATGTACTATCCGGATTAGAAGGTGTTGAGAGTTGTTGTGTACTAGCGAGTCCAGATAGTGATGGTAATAATCGTTTGGTAGGTTATGTAGTTAGCGAAGGAGGCTTTGATAGTCAGCAATTACAAGATGGTTTAAAGCAGCAATTACCTGAGTATATGGTTCCAGGTCTTTGGGTTGCGATGGATGAGTTACCGTTAACCGCTAATGGTAAGATTGATCGCAAGAGTTTACCCGATCCCGATATGTCCGAGCAATCGAGTAAGGGTTATGTAGCCGCAAGAAATGCTACCGAGGAGAAGTTGGTATCGATCTGGCAGGATCTGTTAGGCGTAGAGCAGGTAGGAGTATATGATGATTTCTTCGAATTAGGAGGACATTCATTATTGGCTACCCGATTGATTTATATGGTTCGTAAAGA
>CANMLW010000064.1 GCA_947498705.1 uncultured Aquimarina sp. | reverse complement strand
TCTTTCAAATTCAAATATTCCCATTCCCTTATCAAGTCTGGTTTCTTCGGATGCTTTATTATAAAATACTTCTATATCTCTACTTATTAACTGTTTACTTTTCATTTTAATTCATTGTATTGTCATCACATTTTGAAATGTTAAAAACATAACAGAGTGATAAGACAATCGATTTAATAATCAACTGTTTTCGTTTGAGATTTGATAAAATAAATGGATGTAACTATCTGAGCATTAAAAACCAGAAGATTTTTATGCGTTAAGTACTCGTTTTGTCGAGATTGTCTTTATAGAAAGACTCAGATAATATGTTCAATTAGTATAACAGACCACAAAGATAGAAGTTCTTAATTAATTCTTTCCGCAGTTGTTGGTTTTAATTGCAGGTAACGTTTAGTATATGAAGCGTAGTATCCCGAAGGGTGCTATGATTTATATACAATGTTAGCAATTGTTTTCATTTTA
>CANMLW010000063.1 GCA_947498705.1 uncultured Aquimarina sp. | reverse complement strand
GTTGATGATGCGTATGATACCAATGGTACAGCTTTAGATCCAAGTCTTGCAGATATTGATGGTACAGGAGGCGCAGACTATATAGATACAGATGCTGATGGCGATGGTATCCCCGATGCTACCGAAGGTTATGATACCGACGGCGATAATGTTGCAGACACTTTACCGAGTGGTAACGATAGTGATGGCGATGGATTAGATGATAATTACGATACTGATGGTGTGGCTACTACCGATGCTGGAGGAGCTACCAATAGTGGTACCGTACCCACAGACTTCCCAGATGATGATAATGTGGGCGATGATCGAGATTGGAGAGATCCATTAGATGCCGATGATGATGGTATTGCCGATAATATAGATGAAGATGATGACAATGATGGTATTCCTGATGTTGTAGAGAGTGATGGTAATGCACCAAACGGTGATGAAGATGGTGATGGTGTTCCTAACTGGCAGGATGATACCGATGATGGTACAGG
>CANMLW010000062.1 GCA_947498705.1 uncultured Aquimarina sp. | reverse complement strand
TAACCACTATCCTTAAATGGATTAGCTATAAAACTATTGGCCGTCTTCTCTGGATCATTTACATATCCTCTTCCTACACCAACTCCACTTACCCATAACTCTCCTACTGCTCCTATAGGACATAACTGATTCTTATCATCAACCACATAGATATCCATATTGGCTACAGGAACCCCAATAGGAACAATACCCTCTGCCGGACATTCCTTCATGATATGTAAACTAACATCATCAGAGGCCTCTGCCGGACCATATGCATTCACCACCGGAATCTCTGGATAACGAGAAAACCATTTCTCTAACAACGAGTGATGGGCTGCCTCGCCGGTAACTAAAAAGTATTGTAAATGACGTAAGTCCTTGATCGAATCAATATCTAATAAACCGGATACATAAGATGGAACTAATTGTAAAATGCTTACTCCATCATCATGTAAGGATCCTTGTAATACTAATGGATCTAAAATCATCTCCTCACTGTAGATCAC
>CANMLW010000061.1 GCA_947498705.1 uncultured Aquimarina sp. | reverse complement strand
CGGGTCTGAAACAATTTTTAGAGGAGAAATAAAATTCACTCCATTTATAAGGTCATTAAAACGAAAAAAACAACTGTATAAAGCCAAAGAGTATCGGCTTGTGGTAAGCAAAATAGAGCGTAATGACAAACAAGTGAATTTGTTTACTAAAGATGCTTATTTGTATTCAGCCATATTAACTAATGACTTTTCATTGTCTGTCAATGAAGTAGTCGATTTTTACAACCAACGTGGTGCTATTGAGAAAGAATTTGATATTCTCAAAAATGACTTTGGATGGAACAATTTGCCGTTTTCCAAACTAGAACAAAATACAGTCTTTCTTTTATTTACTGCTATGTGCAGGAATTTGTATCAGTACATTATAGAACGGTTTTCTAAAAGGTTTAAAGGATTAAAACCTAGTTATAGAATTAAAAAATTCATCTTTAGATTTATATCTATTCCTGCCAAATGGATAAAAACGGCTAGACAATATAAGCTAAGAATATACGGTAATAT
>CANMLW010000060.1 GCA_947498705.1 uncultured Aquimarina sp. | reverse complement strand
TTTGTAGTAACACCTCCTACAGATACCATTTGTAGTGATGCAACTTTGAATCATAACCTAAACAATGACGTAAATCTTACCGGAGTAACATTTAGCTGGGTAGCAGCAGAGAACCCTAATATAACTGGAGAAACTACGACTACTAGTACCGTCTCTAACATTACAGATACATTAACCAACATTTCAGGAACAGTGCAGACTGTAACCTATACCATCACCCCTACTAGTGCTGATGGATGTCAAGGAGACTCCTATACCTATGTGGTCACCATTAATCCCGAACCCATTGTTATAACACCTCCTACAGATACTATTTGCAGTGGTACAACACTCAATCATAATCTAAATAATGATGTAAATCTTACAGGAACAAGTTTTAGCTGGTCGGCAGTAGAAAATTCTAATGTAACTGGAGAAACTACCACAACAAGTACATCCACTAGTATTACAGATACATTAACCAATGCTTCAGGAACTATACAAACTGTAACCTATACCATCACTCCTACTAGT
>CANMLW010000059.1 GCA_947498705.1 uncultured Aquimarina sp. | reverse complement strand
AACGCTGACTGTATGAATCGGGGCTTGAAAAAAGCCTTGACCAATTGATCCAGCTGCGCTTGTTTTTTATATTTTATTCAAACTTATCAAAAATTAGCGCCATTGCAAACATAAAACTGCCTCTTGGTAAATCATAACTGCCCTGATTTCATACAGCATGTTATGGGGCGTACCACTTTTATAAGCCTAAACTTTACAAATAATCCGCAGTAAAGTGATACCTGTTTGCGTTACTATTCCTCAATAATTATATTCTCTCCCCTTGCGATCACTTTGCTGCCTTTGGATCAGTTACTTACCAAACCAAAAGATCACGGACTCTAATTCCGGTATATTTTCGTGATTTGCTTTAAAAAAAGCGATTTTTTAGCACACTCCTACTCCGCAACACTCCGTAATTCAGGATTTTTTCGTCGCTTTTTTACTTCCGATACAGCATAAACTTTTCCAAAAATTAACTGTCCTAAATTCCGTTGAACGTATCGCTTGTCAGACATAGAGTATGCCCCATAAC
>CANMLW010000058.1 GCA_947498705.1 uncultured Aquimarina sp. | reverse complement strand
CTGTTAATTAATTAATTTTTAGTATTGAGTACAGAGTATTAGGTATTAAGTAAAGAATGTTTTAGATTTTGATCTAAGTGCTCATTACTGATTACTCACTACTATAAAGACAGTCTCATAGCTCAGCTGGTTAGAGCGCTACACTGATAATGTAGAGGTCGGCAGTTCGAGTCTGCCTGAGACTACAGAGTCGAAAGACAAAAAACTAAGTTCATAATATATTGAAAAGGAAATTTTAGAAGTTGAGAATTCATTACTTCATCATTCGAGATTCTGAATTCGTAATTCTGGATTTCAAAAAATGGGGGATTAGCTCAGCTGGCTAGAGCGCCTGCCTTGCACGCAGGAGGTCATCGGTTCGACTCCGATATTCTCCACAATTCTTTAGATATAAGGATTGATAGTTTATAAAACAACAGGATTCACGTAGTGGAAATATTTTTTATAGGCATTGATTTTATATTTTTAATAAGAAAAACGTTCATTGACATATTGATTTAAAAATACGAGCATACATTAATAATGTATGAAAAATAAAAGAGTGT
>CANMLW010000057.1 GCA_947498705.1 uncultured Aquimarina sp. | reverse complement strand
TACCAGCCGGAGTAACGTATGTAAGCGACACACCAAGTCAAGGAGCGTATGTAAGTGGTACAGGTATATGGACTATTGGTACGATAAATAATGGAGCCAATGCTACGATTGATATTGTAGCGAGTGTTGATGCAGGTACTAGTGGTGATACGATTACCAATACAGTTACTACAGTAACCTTAGATCAGACCGATAATAATACGACTGCCGATGATCTTAGTGAGGATATCACAGTAAATAATGAAGTGGATTTGGTTGTTACCAAAACTGTTGATGATGGTACTCCAGATGAAGGAGGTACGATCAATTATACACTTACTGTTACCAATAATGGTCCTGCTACCGCTACCAATGTATCGATTACCGATGTATTACCAGCAGGTGTTACCTTTGTTAGTTCAACCCCTGCAGTAGATTATAATGCAGCAGTAGGTCTTTGGACGATAGGAGATATTTTAGATAGCGGTGTGGCAACCTTAACAATTACAGCTACCGTAGATGTAGGCACCAGTGGAGATACGATTACCAATACGATTACTACGGTAAGC
>CANMLW010000056.1 GCA_947498705.1 uncultured Aquimarina sp. | reverse complement strand
TTAACGTCGAAGGACCTAACCTAATCACTGTAACTCCTATTGATAAAAACGAACTATCCTGTAGAGATGGTAGTGATGCAGGTATACAACTCGATATACAAGGAGGAACAGGAGATTATGTGATCACCTGGGAAAAGATAGCAGCACCTGATTTTAGTGCGTTTGGTACTACTCTACAAAATATAGGTCATGGAGCGTATATATACAGGGTAGTCGATGAAAACGGATGTATGGTGACCAATGCCAGTCAGCCGATAGAATTTGCAAACCCTCCTTTATTTACTATTGACCTGGGTGAAGATCCTTTCTTTTGTGAAGGACAAACGGTAACCATCTCTGCTGCGATATCAGATCCACAAGCAACCTATAACTGGACATCTACTACTGGATTTACCAGTACCAATCCCGAAATTACTGTAGATCAAGAAGATCAATATACTGTAACGGTAACCAGTGGGAAAGGGTGTATTGCAGAAGACACCATCAATGTTATAGAAAACATCAAAGAAATTACAGCAGAGTTTTTATACACCAGCCAGGTATTTACC
>CANMLW010000055.1 GCA_947498705.1 uncultured Aquimarina sp. | reverse complement strand
CCTTGTGGACTCAAAACAATAGTACCATCATTGGCTCCAAAACAGGAAATATCTGTTTTACTAATGGCAACCAATTCTAACAAAGTAGGCTCGGTAAGTACTACTGTAGTTGTGGCAAAAGCACCATGTATATCTCTAACCTCTATTCTGTAGGTCCCGGCATCTAATTGATCAATACTAGCAGTAGTATTAAAAGCAGTACCTTCATTATTTCTAAACCACTCATAAGTATACGCCGGAACTCCTCCTTCTACTTGGGCCGATAACGTAGCCTTATCTCCAAAACAAGCCATAGGAATAGTCTCATTAATCGAAACTTTTAACTCTTCGGGTTCTGATACTCTTATGATTTTGGTGACAGGACACTCTCCTGTAGCATCATTAATCGTTGCGGTATACTCACCAGCAAATAGATTCGTAATACGACTACCTAATGCAGAATATGCTGGATTTCCTGATTGGATCCATCGTATCACATAAGGAGCAACTCCACCACTAATAGCAGTGGTTAAATCGATACTTCCGGTATTAGTACCAAAAATTGTATTATGAGTTACC
>CANMLW010000054.1 GCA_947498705.1 uncultured Aquimarina sp. | reverse complement strand
ACTTTTGTTGGTCAATATAGAGTAGAAGTAGACGCCACAGATGCATGTAACAGTATGTTATTTTCTGAAACAGAGATTTTTGCACCTACCGGTTTTGAAATAGAAATAGGCACCAATGATCAAAATGCTTGTGATGGTGATACATTTACCTTAGAATTGATAGAAATGGTAGGCGAAACCATTACTGGTTTAAAAGTTCCGTTATTAGAAGAACAATGGGCATTTTTTGATTTCGAATGGTTTAAAGATGGTACTAGCACTGGCGATACAACAACCTCTATAGACATTAGCCAATCAGATGAGGATGCTTCTTATGTACTCAGAGCCGATCTAAGAACGGGTGAGTTTACCAATATAAATTCAGATCCTGTAATCGTAGCATTTATTCCGAATGATATTGTAATAGAGGCAAGTGCATTGGTTATAGAAGAAGGAGGTTCTATAACGCTTTCAGTTCCGCAAAACGCTGCATATACTTATCAATGGTATAGAAAAGTAGATGATCAGGATGTACTGTTAGAGGGGCAAACGGCTAATACTTTAGAAGTAACAGAAAATGGGATTTATTTTGTAATTATATCATCTGCAATATGTCAGGCAACCATACCCGAGATTAATATTGG
>CANMLW010000053.1 GCA_947498705.1 uncultured Aquimarina sp. | reverse complement strand
TGTGAGATTGTATCGCCAAAATCTATTACCCTTACTTCTCCAGAAGAAATTATAGTGACTCCAACAATCGTTCATGCGACTACGGTAGGAGGAACCAATGGTAGTATCGCGATCGATGTTACAGGAAATGTAGGCGCTATTAGTTTTGTATGGACCAAACAAGGCGATGCTTCTTTTAACAGGACTACCAAAGATATTACTAATTTATCCTTTGGATTATATACCGTTGCGGTTACCGATACTAATGGATGTATGGTTCAAAACACCTTCGAGGTCAAAGAACCTTTACCATTAGAAGTAACAATAGATATAACGACCCCTATCTTATGTCATGCCGATGCGTTAGGTGAACTTACGGCTAATGTTACAGGAGGGTACCCTATAGTATCTACTCCTGCTGATTTCGATTATCGATGGTTTAAGATAGAAAGCGGTATAGATACAGCCATCAATACCGATCTTACCCTAATAAGTATAGAGAACTTGGAATCAGGAAGCTATAAAGTAGTTGTCAATGACTCTCAGGGAGCTACAGCAGAGGCCACGATATTATTATCAGAGCCTGATGATTTGGTGGTAACATTGACAAGTACACCAGTTGATGTGTTATGTCATGGAGAAGCTACCGGAACCAT
>CANMLW010000052.1 GCA_947498705.1 uncultured Aquimarina sp. | reverse complement strand
GCAGTAAGTTTTGAAGGTGTTGATCTAAGCTATAAAGCATTAGATGAAGCTTCTAACCAACTGGCGCATTACTTGCGCTCGCAAGGCGTAGAAGAAGATGCGTTGGTAGGTATTTGTGTAGAACGTTCTTTTGCGATGTTGATTGGTATTGTAGGTATTTTAAAAGCCGGAGGAGCTTATGTTCCTATCAAACCCGATTATCCAGCATCGAGGATCCAACATATTTTAGGAGATACTCAAAGTAAGGTGGTGATTACCGATGCTACCAGTGATCAGTTGATTACAACGAGTTATCCAGATGCTACTACAGTTATAGTAAGCTCAGAAGCTTCTGTGTATGCAGAGCAGCCGACAACTAGTGTAAATGTTACTATTGCTCCTTCTTCATTGGGGTATGTTATTTACACCTCGGGTAGTACCGGTACTCCCAAGGGAGCTATGATCGAGCATAGTGGTATGCTTAATCACTTGCTACTAATGATCGATGAGTTGGATATGGATAGTGAAAGTGTTGTTGCTTTTACAGCACCTTTTACGTTTGATATTTCTGTTTGGCAGTTGTTAAGTGGTTTACTTACTGGCGGTCGTATGGTGATCTACAGTGAGGAGATGATTTTAGATCCATTAGTATTACAAGGATCCTTACATGATGATGG
>CANMLW010000051.1 GCA_947498705.1 uncultured Aquimarina sp. | reverse complement strand
GAATTGGTTGCCATTAGTAAAACAGATATTTCCTGTTTTGGAGCCAATGATGGTACTATTGTTTTGAGTCCACAAGGAGGAACACGACCTTATTCATTTTCGATTGATAACAAGGCCAGTTATATTTCAGAAAATGATCTGAACAATTTAACGATAGAAGGACTGGGTATAGGAGGATATGATGTATGGTTACAAGATGCTAATGGCTGTGAGATTGTATCGCCAAAATCTATTACCCTTACTTCTCCAGAAGAAATTATAGTGACTCCAACAATCGTTCATGCTACTACAGTAGGAGGAACCAATGGTAGTATTACCATTGATGTTGCAGGCAATGTGGGTACCACTAGTTTTGTGTGGACCAAACAAGGCGATGCTTCTTTTAACAGGACTACCAAAGATATTACTAATTTATCCTTTGGATTATATACGGTTGCCATCACGGATACCAATGGATGTATGGTTCAAAACACATTCGAGGTTAAAGAACCTTTACCCTTAGAAGTTACTTTGGATATTACCACGCCGATTTTATGTCATGCCGATGCGTTAGGCGAGCTTACTGCCAATGTTACTGGAGGGTACCCTATAGAATCAACTCCTTCTGATTTCGATTACCGATGGTTTAGGGTAGAAAACGGTACAGATACAGCGATCAATACCGATCTTACCCTAATAAGTATAGAGAACTTGGAATCAGGAAGCTATAAAGTAGTGGTTAATGATTCTCAGGGAGTCACTGCAGAGACCACGATATTATTATCCGAGCCTGATGATTTGGTGGTAACATTGACAAGTACACCAGTTGATGTGTTATGTCATGGAGAAGCTACCGGAACCAT
>CANMLW010000050.1 GCA_947498705.1 uncultured Aquimarina sp. | reverse complement strand
AATAGTCCATATACCTGTACCACTTACATACGCTCCTTGACTTGGTGTGTCGCTTACATACGTTACTCCGGCTGGTAGTAAGTCTGTAATACTAACATTTGTCGCTGCGGGAGCTCCATTGTTGGTAACCAGAATTGTGTAGATAACATTACTACCCTCATCTGGAGTACCGTTATTAACTGTCTTGGCAATTACTAAATCCACTTGATCATCTGTATCTCTCCAATCTGGTTCTGGAGTTGTTGGGTTATCAGTATTTGGGAAAGGATTGGTTGCTGTTTGTCCACCATTTGTCGGATCTAAATTTGCATCATCGGTGTCAAAGTTGTCATCTAATCCATCGCCATCAGCATCTGTACCAGCTAATGTAGTATCGGCTACTCCATCATCATCAGTATCATATCCTTCTATAGTATCACTCTCTCCATCGCCATCAGCATCTGTATCTATATAGTCTGCGCCTCCTGTACCATCAATATCTGCAAGACTTGGATCTAAAGCTGTACCATTGGTATCATACGCATCATCAACTCCGTTACTGTCACTATCGGTACCACTTGGTGCAACATAACCCGCAGTCGTTTGTCCTTCGATATTATCGACAATACCATCATCGTCTGCATCGATATCTAAGTAATCTGGACCGTCATTAGGGTTGGTATCCGTATCGATTGGAGGAGTACCTACTCCAGCGCCATCAACACCCCCATCTTCAGCAGTATCAGGGATACCATTGGTACCCACACTGCCATTGGCCATACCATCACCATCGGTATCCAAGGTCGCATTACCTGTCTCTACAATATCATATAAGCCATCATTATCACTGTCTAAATCTAAATGGTTAGGGATACCATCACCATCATTGTCATATACATCAGGAACTCCATCACCATTACTATCGGTATAGTCCGTAGTACTTCCATCTCCTGTACCATCATCGGTATCATCCTGCCAGTTAGGAACACCATCACCATCTTCATCACCGTTTGGTGCATTACCATC
>CANMLW010000049.1 GCA_947498705.1 uncultured Aquimarina sp. | reverse complement strand
CCATTGGTGGTTCCTTCTACTACAGTTAGATTATCATCCATGGTTGTAGGTACAAGCGGATTCGGATCTGTAGTATCGGGATTTCCATCATTATCATCATCGGTATCGGTTACATCAGGAGTACCATCATCATCAGTATCGGTCTGCACGGTAATGTTTACCGTAGCATCTTCACAAACATCATCGGTTGTGTTACCTGGACTATCTGCATTAACATCATTACATACTTGGTAAACCACAGTTACTGTACTGCCTTCTTCACCGGCTAAAGGAGTATAGTTCATGATTCCGGTTAAGGGATCAAAAGTTACAGTTCCACCTGCGTTTCCACCAGTTCTTGTAATAAGGGTGTTAGCTCCTGGCAGGAAGTCATCATTAGTGAGTATGTTCACTCCATTGGTGGTTCCTTCTACTACAGTTAGATTATCATCCATGGTTGTAGGTACAAGCGGATTCGGATCTGTAGTATCTGGATTTCCATCATTATCATCATCGGTATCGGTTACATCTGGAGTTCCATCATCATCAGTATCGGTCTGTACGGTAATGTTTACCGTAGCATCTTCACATACATCATCGGTTGTGTTACCTGGACTATCTCCATTAACATCATTACATACTTGGTAAACCACAGTTACTGTACTGCCTTCTTCACCGGCTAAAGGAGTATAGTTCATAACTCCAGTTAACGGATCAAAAGTTACAGTTCCACCTGCGTTTCCACCAGTTCTTGTAATAAGGGTGTTAGCCCCTGGTAGGAAGTCATCATTAGTGAGTATGTTCACTCCATTGGTGGTTCCTTCTACCACAGTTAGATTATCATCCATAGTCGTCGGTACTAGTGGATTCGGATCTGTAGTATCTGGATTTCCATCATTATCATCATCGGTATCGGTTACATCAGGAGTACCATCATCATCAGTATCGGTCTGTACGGTAATGTTTACTGTAGCATCTTCACAAACATCATCGGTTGTGTTACCTGGACTATCTCCATTAACATCATTACATACTTGGTAAACCACAGT
>CANMLW010000048.1 GCA_947498705.1 uncultured Aquimarina sp. | reverse complement strand
CGTATCGATGGTGCATTAGATATCGAAGCGTTGTCGAGTTCCTTCAAAGAGATAGTCAACAGACATGAGGTATTACGTACGGTGATCAAATCAGAAGATGGTGTTGCTTACCAGGAGGTGATGCCTGCAGATGCATGGAGTTTAGAAGTGGTACGTTTAGATAGTACTACCGATATGGAATCTTTATTGCATTCGTATGTTTCTATTCCTTTTGATTTATCGAGTGATTATATGGTTCGTATGTGTTTATATGATCCGGGAGATGGTTCTTATATTCTTGCAGGAGTGATCCATCATATTGCCAGTGATGGTTGGTCAGAAGATGTTTTTGTACAGGAGTTAGGAGTATTGTATAGTTGTTATTCACAAGGTAAGACCTCTGATTTAGCAGCTTTACCGTTACAGTATATTGATTATGCTTTATGGCAACGTAAGTATATCGAGGGAGATGTTTTAGAGGCCGAGTTATCGTACTGGCAGGATCAATTGGCAGATGTTACTCCATTGGCTTTACCGACCGATTACCCACGAGGTTCAGTTCGTAGTACAGCAGGATTACGACATGAGTTTGAGTTGGATAGAGAATTGAGTGCTTCGTTACAGGATGTTTGTAAAGAAGAAGGAGTTACTTTATACATGTTATTGTTAGCTGCCTTTAAGGTGTTGATGCATCGTTATAGTGGTCAGGAAGATATTTGTGTAGGTACCCCGATAGCCAATCGTACACAGGAGGAGACTCAGGGTATGATTGGATTCTTTGTCAATACATTGGCCTTGCGTAGTGATGTCGGATCGGTTGCTACTTTCCAGGAGTTTTTACAACAGGTAAAGGGGACTACTTTGGCAGGACAGGATCATCAACATGCCCCATTCGAGAGGATTGTTGATCTGGTGGTAGATACCAGGGATATGAGTATGAGCCCACTGTTTCAAGTAATGTTCTTACTACAAAATAAGATGGGTAGTAAAGATTTAGCCTTAGATGGGATAGAGATTTCAGCCTATGATGAGTATGATCGAGGGCTTTCAAACTTTGATCTTACTTTAATAGTTGATGAGGGAGAGACGCATATTTCATTTGATATAGAATATTGCACAGACTTATTTACCGAGGCTACG
>CANMLW010000047.1 GCA_947498705.1 uncultured Aquimarina sp. | reverse complement strand
ATATAGAAGTATTTTATAATAAAGCATCCGAAGAAACCAGACTTGATAAGGGAATGGGAATATTTGAATTTGAAAGAATTAAATCATTAATTGAAAAATATATTCCATCTTCATCTTCAAAAATAATTGATATTGGAGGTGGAACAGGAAAATATTCAGAATGGCTTGCAAAAAAAGGACATCAAGTCCATTTAGTAGAACCAGTTCCTAAACATATTAAATTAGCCGAAAATAGAGCAAATAAGTTAAAAAATAAATTTTCCGTTCAATTGGGCGAATCTCGAAAATTAGAACTTAAAAACAATTTTGCCGACTTAATAATACTTCACGGACCACTTTATCACCTTCAAAAAAAAGAAGACAGAAATTTAACCATTAAAGAAGCCAAACGTGTTTTGAAAAATGATGGAGTTATTTTGGGTTTGGCCATTAATTACACAGCATCAACTTTAGTGGGTCTATTAAACGGTTTAATTCATAAAAAAACCTTTTTTGAAATGTGCAAGGACGAATTAACAACTGGAATACATAATCCACCAAGTGATTTTCCTTGGCTATTAGCTGAAGGATATTATCATAAACCTGAACAATTGAAAGAGGAATTTATAAATCAAGAATTAACCTATCTCAATACTTATGCAGTTGAAGGAATGACTTGGTTAGACAAAGACTATTTTGCTAATATGCTAAACGAAACAAAGAAAAAAACATTAATCGAACTTACAAAAGTCACAGAAAATGACAGCTATCTTTTACCTTTTAGCCCACATATGATGATAGCTGTAAAAAAACAGACTACTTATGGAAAATAAAGACAGATATTTTAAAGCTTTGGTTCAAAATAAAGGACAACTGAATGAAATAGACCTTGGAGAAAAAATTGGACTTGATGAAGATGAAACTCGAGAAATAATTGTCCGACTTCTATCCGAACACAAAATAGAATATGCGGAAAATAGGTCTTGTAATTATAAACTTAATAAAACTACGAAAAGGAAAAATAAAAGCAGGTAACAATGTATAAAAGCAATAGCGGTTTTGGTGTTAACTCAAAGTGTTATTGCTTTTAATTTAGTAAATTGCAAAACGGAAAGATAGTGCATTTTAATCCACTACTGCTCTTATACTAACCGTT
>CANMLW010000046.1 GCA_947498705.1 uncultured Aquimarina sp. | reverse complement strand
AACGTTTAGTATATGAAGCGTAGTATCCCGAAGGGTGCTATGATTTATATACAATGTTAGCAATTGTTTTCATTTTATAAATATGTAGCATGTTGCTTTATGTAACTCATATTTCCATCCTCCTTTCCACAATTGATAAGGAATATTGAAATCATAATTTATTTTATAAAAATCACTCATAAGAAAGTCTCTTACAGCATAGTTTGAAGCTATTCCATAACAAGCTTCTGACAAACAATATTTCCAATGGTCTTTTAGGTTGTATGAAGGTTCATTTATCAGTTCATTTACTTCTTCAAAAGCATCTTCAGTTTCATAATTATTGGATTCAATTTCTGGAGGTTTTCCAACTTCAAAATCTACTTTTTTCAAAAGTGCTGATTTGGTATTGTTCCCATTAATTTCCAGAATATTTGATTTTTGTTGTAAATCTTTTTTTACTATTTCAATTGCTTCGTCAGAGGAAATAACATGTTCAGGTATAGGAATTGCATAAAGATGAAAGCCTTCATTTGTCTGTTTCAATAAATAACCAGAATCATATGCCATATCATTATATAGATTTGATAGTTTGCTCAAAAACGGATCTATATTTGGTAGTGTGCTAAACATTTCTCTACATTCTGGAAACGTAAAATCCTTTATAAGTGAAATGAATTGATGAACTTCGTATTTCTTTTCGCCTGAAAGCTGCTGTAACCATAATTTTTTAATGTCTTTTTCATCTTCAGGTCTAGGTGTATCATATAAATTTTTCAAGTGAGAGAAGTTCTGAATGGGTAGATACACATTAATGACCTGTTGACCATTTTTACCTCTAATAGGCTCATTTTCTTTATGCCACCATTTAACTTTCTTAGGCCACCAACTTCGTTGATCTCTTCCTAAATCTCTTCCCATTTTGGCATCTAACTCAGTCCATCTATCAAATAACATGACTTTTTGTGCTTCCCATTCTTCAGTGAACATTTCCGCTAAGCAATCTGAAAACTTAATAATCCAAGACTCTATCTTAATATTTTCGCCCGGATAGAGATTATCTCCACTAGAACCATTTCCAGCTAACATTATTCCTTTTTTCCAATCTCCTGGCAAATCTTGAACTAAATGATGATTCTTGCCGCCTGGTGCCCAAGAACCATATACGATTAAAGAATTACATATATTATTTCTAGTCATTTAATTCTCTTTATAATCTATAATTATTGCTAA
>CANMLW010000045.1 GCA_947498705.1 uncultured Aquimarina sp. | reverse complement strand
TGAGTCGTCCTAAAATAGGTTGACAGTTTTTAAATAATTTAATTTAAACCATTGAAGCTAGCTTCAATGGTTTTTTGTTATGCATAAAGTTAGGAGTTTTCAAATTAAGACTCCAATGAGGTCTTTTATTATTATAAGTTTCTATAGATTGTTCAATTAATTTTTTGAGTTCTTTTCCATTATTACAGATATTGACCAAAAACTCTGCTTTCAATATTCCGTTGATTCTTTCGGCAAGTGCATTTTGATAACAATCATATCCTTCTGTCATTGATGGAATTATCTGATGTTTTTTTAATTCTGCTTGGTATATAGCGGAACAATACTGTAGCCCTCTATCAGAATGATGTATCAGATTCTTAGTGGTTATTCTATTATGAGTTGCCATTTTGATAGCCTGTACTACATTTTCTGCACTCATATCATCACTAAGGTGATACCCCATTATTTTTCTACTATAAGCATCAGTAACCAATGATAAATAATGGGTTCTTTCTCTACTTTTAATATAGGTGATATCACTAACAAAAAATTCTTCGGGTCTTGAAGGACTAGTATCTTTCATTAAATTAGGGTGTTTTCTAAGCCAGTGTTTAGAATTTGTAGTCTTTGTATAGTTTTTCTTTGGTTTTATCAACAGTGATTCACTACGCAGGTAATCAAATAGAGCATCTCTTCCTATTTTGATTCCTTGACGATCAAACTCTTCTTTAAGTAAAAAATATAGTTTTCTGGTACCTAACCTTGGCATATCCTTTCGAACTTGTTGTACTAGACATTTTACCCGACTAAGTTGTTTACTACGAGTTAGTGAACGTTTGTGTGATTGATAGATCGACTGTCTACTGATCCCAAACAATCGACAACAACGCGATAAACTTACTTTTTGTTGTTGTCTGATGCCTTGGATTGTTGAGATAAAAACTTTTTTCTGATGGCAGTACCATATTGACTATCTGAGATATCAATCATCGTATTTAGAATCTTATTTTTGAGCTTTTCATCCGAGAGCTCACGTTCTAACCGCTTGATCTTTTGTGCTGGTGTTTCTTTGGATTTAGGCATTTGATGTTGAACTGGTTTACTCCAGTCTAAGGTACCATGTTTTCGCAACCAAACCAAAACAGTACTTCTTCCTTGTATACCGTAAGCTTTTTGCGCTTGTTTATAGGTCATCTCGCCTTTTTCTACTTGAGCAACTACTGACAATTTAAAGCCTAAATTGTAATCGCATTGAGTACGTTTTTTCCGTTGTTCTTCT
>CANMLW010000044.1 GCA_947498705.1 uncultured Aquimarina sp. | reverse complement strand
AGATTTACGTCATTGTTTAGGTTATGATTCAAAGTTGCATCACTACAAATGGTATCTGTAGGAGGTGTTACTACAAAGGGTTCTGGGTTAATCGTAACCACATAGGTATAGGAGTCTCCTTGACATCCATCAGCGCTAGTAGGAGTGATGGTAAAGGTTACAGTTTGTATAGTTCCTGAAGCATTGGTTAATGTATCTGTAATACTAGTGGATGTACTTGTTGTGATAGTTTCTCCAGTTACATTAGGATTTTCTGCAGCTGCCCAGCTAAATGTTACTCCGGTAAGATTTACGTCATTGTTTAGGTTATGATTAAGCATTACATCACTACAGATAATGTCTGTAGGAGGAGAAGCTACATAAGGTTTTGGGTTAATAGTCACCACATAATTATACGAGTCACCAACACAACTACCAGTACTGGTGGGAGTGATGGTATAGGTTACTGTTTGAGTTACTGTTGAGGTATTAATTAGTGTATCAGTTATAATACCATTTACACTAGTGGTTGTAGTTTCACCAGTTACATTAGGATTTTCTACAGCTGCCCAGCTAAATGTTACTCCTGTCAGGTCTACATCATTGTTTAGATTATGGTTAAGAGTTGCATCACTACAAATGGTGTCTGTAGGTGGTGTTACTACAAATGGTTCTGGGTTAATAGTGACTACATAGGTATAGGAGCTTCCTTGACATCCATCAGCACTAGTAGGAGTGATGGTATAGGTTACAGTTTGTATAGTTCCTGAAGCATTGGTTAATGTATCTGTAATACTAGTGGCTGTACTGGTAGTTGTAGTTTCTCCTGTTACGTCTGGGTTTTCTGCAGCCGCCCAGCTAAATGTTACTCCAGTAAGGTCTACATCATCGTTTAGGTTATGATTAAGCGTTACATCACTACAAATGGTGTCAATTGGAGGTGTTACTACAAATGGTTCAGGGTTAACAGTTACTACATAAGTATAAGAGTCTCCTTGACATCCATCAGCACTAGTAGGAGTGATGGTATAGATTACAGTCTGCACGGTTCCCGAAATGTTGATTAATGTATCTGTAATACTAGTGGAATTGCTTGTAGTGGTAGTTTCTCCAGCTACATTAGGGTTTTCTGCTGCCGACCAGCTAAATGTTACTCCTGTAAGGTCTACATCATCGTTTAAGTTATGATTAAGTGCTACGTCACTACAAATGGTATCTGTAGGTGGTGTTACTACAAAAGGTTCTGGGTTAATAGTTACCACATAGGTATAGGAGTCTCCTTGACATCCATCAGCACTAGTAGGAGTGATGGTATAGGTTACAGTTTGTATAGT
>CANMLW010000042.1 GCA_947498705.1 uncultured Aquimarina sp. | reverse complement strand
ACAAACCATCTTACGTTACTACCGTCGGGAGCATCTGTTTCTATCTGCAATGTAATAATTTGAGTAGGTAGAATAATAAGATTTTCTGGTAAGGGATTTGTAATCGAAGATCCTTCGTTAATAACAGTTACAGGGTTGGTGGTTAACGTACAGTCCTCACTAAACATAATAGTTAGGGTATACTCTCCACCAAAATTATTATCTGGTAAGGTATATGATGGATTTACGGCTCCTTCAACAGGTTCTCCGTCTTTAATCCATTGGTATGTATATCTAGTATCTTGTATACTAGAATTAAGTATTTTAGATTCATTAGGACAAAAAGAAAAATCGGGAGAAGGAGTCTCTATAAACACCGTAGAGACGTCTATAATAGAGACGTCTACACGATTAGTTTCTTCAAATGTAAAAAAGTTTTGACACCCACCGAGGGGGATTCTTGCAAAATATTTTCCTACTTGCGATATCTCTATACTAGATCCCGATTCTCCAGGGATAAGTACATCATCTTTAAACCAATCCCAAGAAAAATCATCGGGATTTACGGCACTTCCATCATCAATATCTTCTAACCGAATGGTAAGAGTTCTTGTAAAAGAAGTGACATTACAAAAAATAACCTCTTGTCTTTCATTCAAAAACAATTCCAGATCATTTCTAAAAAAATGCATAGAAGTATCATCTGATAATTCACTAATACTTTCTGGTACGGCGGTAGTTGTTCTAACACGCATCTTAAAAGTATCACTAGTCGCATCAATAGGTATGGCAAAATTTTCGAATCGTATTTCTAATTCACTAGCTGACCCATTATTAGGTCCATTTACTGTACTAAGTTGTTGTACTAAGTCTTCATCAGCAAAACTACCACTGGGATCCGATAGTTCTAAAATAAATTGATTGTCTGATGGAAGTGCAGCTCCCGGAGAAAGCGGAGCAATTACTGTAAAACTATTAAAACTATTATCTGCACAGGCCGCAAAACTTTGTAATACTGGTTTACCAATTGGGCGTTGCGCAAAAAGGCTATTAGTACAAATGACTAATAGCGTACATAATAATATACGGTTAAGTTCTCTTTTCATGACATCACACTTATTAAAGTAAGGTGAATATATAATATATTAACACTGCGATTTGGGGCGCTTGTTAATAATATTGTTAATATATTTTTTACCAAGACATAAAATTATAAATTAAATATTTATATCAAACTAAAATTTATTATTTTTTTGTAATAATTTTCTTACTTGTTAATACTTGCTTTACTAAATTAAATTCAAATATAGCCCCGAAACATCTCTCAATATACATAAAATTATGTTAATCAAGTAATTGTATCAATCAAAAAAAATCATATTAGTTTCTAAATAAAACTATAATTTCCCCATATTTTTCATAATACTTTACGCTAACTTCTTAAAAAAAATAGCAAATCATGCGTTTTTTGACGTGATTATGAAGCTCATATCGCCTTAAAAAAATCAATTTTTACCGACGAAATGTATAAAACCATGATGAAAGACTATTGATTTTTTTAGAATTTAAAACTTTTTATATTTCAAATTTTCGTAAAAAACTACCCACTTATTAACAGATAAACATCCTATTCTTTAGTAAAGAATTTATTCTTTAATTTTAGTAAAATCAACTTCCTAATTTACTTAGTTCATAAGGATAAACATATAAATATTAAAAGTAATTTTCTGATCATATATTATCTCATTACCGTTATTGAACCTTTTCTAAC
>CANMLW010000041.1 GCA_947498705.1 uncultured Aquimarina sp. | reverse complement strand
TTAGATCAAAATCTAAAACATTCTTTACTTAATACCTAATACTCTGTACTCAATACTAAAAATTAATTAATTAACAGCTAAAGACTATAAACACCCTAAAGTACATTCCATCGTAATGCATTTCTCTAGAAAGGAGGTGTTCCAGCCGCACCTTCCGGTACGGCTACCTTGTTACGACTTAGCCCCAGTTACCAGTTTTACCCTAGGCCGCTCCTTACGGTGACGGACTTCAGGTACCCCCAGCTTCCATGGCTTGACGGGCGGTGTGTACAAGGCCCGGGAACGTATTCACCGGATCATGGCTGATATCCGATTACTAGCGATTCCAGCTTCACGGAGTCGAGTTGCAGACTCCGATCCGAACTGTGATAGGCTTTATAGATTCGCTCCTTGTCACCAAGTGGCTGCTCTCTGTACCTACCATTGTAGCACGTGTGTGGCCCAGGACGTAAGGGCCGTGATGATTTGACGTCATCCCCACCTTCCTCGCGGTTTGCACCGGCAGTCTTGCTAGAGTTCCCGACACTACTCGCTGGCAACTAACAACAGGGGTTGCGCTCGTTATAGGACTTAACCTGACACCTCACGGCACGAGCTGACGACAACCATGCAGCACCTTGTAAATTGTCCGAAGAAAAAACTATCTCTAGTCCTGTCAATCTACATTTAAGCCCTGGTAAGGTTCCTCGCGTATCATCGAATTAAACCACATGCTCCACCGCTTGTGCGGGCCCCCGTCAATTCCTTTGAGTTTCATTCTTGCGAACGTACTCCCCAGGTGGGTTACTTATCACTTTCGCTTAGCCACTCAGACCGAAGTCCAAACAGCTAGTAACCATCGTTTACGGCGTGGACTACCAGGGTATCTAATCCTGTTCGCTACCCACGCTTTCGTCCCTTAGCGTCAATCAATTGTTAGTGATCTGCCTTCGCAATCGGTATTCTGTGTAATATCTATGCATTTCACCGCTACACTACACATTCTAACCACTTCACAATAATTCAAGACCTACAGTATCAATGGCAATTTTACGGTTGAGCCGCAAACTTTCACCACTGACTTATAGACCCGCCTACGGACCCTTTAAACCCAATGATTCCGGATAACGCTTGGATCCTCCGTATTACCGCGGCTGCTGGCACGGAGTTAGCCGATCCTTATTCGTAGAGTACCGTCAAAGCAATACACGTATTGCGGTTTCTTCCTCTATAAAAGTAGTTTACAACCCATAGGGCAGTCTTCCTACACGCGGCATGGCTGGATCAGAGTTGCCTCCATTGTCCAATATTCCTCACTGCTGCCTCCCGTAGGAGTCTGGTCCGTGTCTCAGTACCAGTGTGGGGGATCTCCCTCTCAGGACCCCTATCTATCGTAGCCTTGGTATGCCGTTACCATACCAACTAGCTAATAGAACGCATAGCCATCTTATAGCAATAAATCTTTAATCTTTAATGAATGCTCACTTAAGATACTATAAGGTATTAATCCAAATTTCTCTGGGCTATCCCTTACTATAAGGTAGGTTCTATACGCGTTACGCACCCGTGCGCCGGTCGTCATCAGTTGCAAGCAACTATGTTACCCCTCGACTTGCATGTGTTAAGCCTGCCGCTAGCGTTCATCCTGAGCCAGGATCAAACTCTTCATCGTTTGTCTTTAAATATTATTTGAAAACAAAACAACGGAATTTATCGTACTCTTTGATGTTTCTAGTCTTTATTCTTTGTATGTAAATAACTATCTCTAGTTAAATACGCGCTGTCAATCAATATGTCTATGAACTTTTTATAATTACTGAAGCAATCTTCTTCGCCAGTAAATA
>CANMLW010000040.1 GCA_947498705.1 uncultured Aquimarina sp. | reverse complement strand
TAAAATATAAAAAACAATCGCAGCTGGATCAATTGGACAAGGCTTTTTTGCAAGCCCCGATTCATACAGACAGCGTTGTGTGTCATACCCAAAAAACTGTGAAAACTGAATGAAATTAAAGAATACAAATTTGAATTTATCCTTTTTTGGAATATTAGTTCTAATGCTTTTTGTGTCTTGTAATAATGGAGATTATTTGCAAGAATTTGAGAATTACGATGAATTCCGCAAGGTTGAAAACCCAAGATTAACAGGTTGGTTTCCTGTCGAATTAATAAAATCTGACGCTTCCAATATCAAAAATGTGTCTTATCTGAGTACGAAATGTGTATTCGGAGTCTTTGACTACGAAAATGACAAATTGTATGACTCTATATTCAAAATGGAAAATTATATTGACAAAAAATATGATAAAATATTTCAATCTCAAATCGGACTAGTTAAAAATATTATTCCTGAATGGTTTCCAAAAGTGGACTATTGGAATGCAAAGCAGACTGGAATAATTCTATTTGATAATTGCTATGCTTATCGTGACTTGAATAAAAAACAGATATATTACTTTCATCCTGAAGAAGAAAGTACTTTAATCAATGGAAAAAGGTATCCTGGAATACGAAATACTATAAGATAAAACGAACACACAACAATTTGTATATTGCATATGCCGCCTTCGGCAGGCAAACGCAACATACAAGAGACGTTAACCATAATTACCTAAACTAACTGAATTTACCACAGATAAATGTCAAGTATATTTCTAAGTCATACAAGTATAGATAAACCTTTTGTAGAAAAACTAGCAAAACGACTGATTAAATTAGGAGTTAAAGTTTGGTTTGACAAATGGGAAATTAAAACGGGAGATTCAATTACTTGGAAAATAGAAGAAGGTATTCGAGAAAATGAATACTTAGGAATCATACTTTCTCAGGAAGCATTAAACTCTGAGTGGGTTAAAAGCGAATTAAGTGCCGCTTGGTTCAAACAAATGGACTCAAAAAAAGTTGTTGTTTTACCTATTTATTATAGAAATTGTGAAATCCCATATTTACTAAGAGACAAGAAATATGCTGACTTTCGAGAAAATTTCGAATTTGGATTAAAAGAATTAGCAGAAGTTTTTGGCATAAGAAATACCGAAATTATTTCTATTGAAAATTGGAGGCTTTTTGTTGGTAAAAATAATAATTGGAAAAAATATAGGGATTTGGAATTTGAGGAAGCTGTAACCAAGCTTACCGATATTGCAATCGAATATAATTGGTCTACATATGTAAGTGGCACAAAACTACCTCATTCAATTAATTTTAATAATGGTTATCATAACGAGAAAAATATAAATATTGGTTTAAGATTAGACGGGAAAACCAAATCATATATGTTTTGCTCTCAAGCTGAATCTAATCCCAATAATATGAAACCTAAAGACTTTAATAAACATATTGGAAATACTGTAAATGAATGTGAAGAATATTTATGGCGCTTTTTTGAGGATTACAAACAAATAAATGGAAATCCTACTAAATCTAGAGAACACTTTGATTATAAATTTCCATCTGTCGAAAAAACAGCTGAAATTGCAAAAAGTGTAGTCAAACAAACTAGATGGTATCAAGGAAATAAAATATAAAAATGGTTAACACTATATATAGCAAATAGGGCAATTAGTGTTTAATCAAAAAGCCATTGTCTATTTACAAAGTCGCCAAATCTTTTGATTTGGTTTTAGAATAAAAAATTAAAACAAAATAAAAAGATTTGGCTTGTGGCTAAACCGAAAATAATCGCTTGTTTTCGGCTCTACTTGCCATATATTTAACATTAGCAATAATTATAGATTATAAAGAGAATTAAATGACTAGAAATAATATATGTAATTCTTTAATCGTATATGGTTC
>CANMLW010000039.1 GCA_947498705.1 uncultured Aquimarina sp. | reverse complement strand
TATCATCGGTAATCGTAGCATTGATAAAAATACTCTGGTCCTTACAAAGAGTGATATCTTCTCCCAAATCAACGATCAACTCATCTGGGCTACCTACTACGATTTCTTTTACTATCTCACACCCCTTACGATCGGTAATGGTAACGGTATACGTACCAGAACAAAGATTATCAATGTCTTTTTGAGTGCTACCATTACTCCATACATAGGTATATGGTGCAGCTCCTCCTTCTGTTACTAAGGCTATATTTCCATCACATCCATTATAACAAGTAGGAATAGTTACTGTTTCAGTTGCCACTAACGCATCAGGAACGTTGATCTCTATTTGATCATTAACAGAACATCCTCTACTATCAACAATGGTTAATGTATAGGTAGCTGCTACTACATCGGTTAACAGAGTGCTGGTAGCTCCGCTACTCCACGCATAAGTATACGGTGGGGTTCCTCCTATAACTTCGGGAGTAATCGTCCAATCATTAGCATCCCCACAACTCGTATAGTCTGCACTTAGTGTTAACTCTAATAAGTCGGGTTGCGCTAAAAAGTATGGATCACTGGTAGCCGTAGTACCTGCCGCATCCGAAACAACTACATAATAATTGGCTGATCCTATATTTTCTAATAAGAAATTATCACTTCCTACCGGCAAGCCTGTATCGGCATTAAACCATTGGTAATCGTATTGTTTTACATTATTAAAAGGCCTACCTCCTATGGCATCTGCACTTATGCTACCCGTTGTATTGCCATTACATGAAATGACATTGATCAGACGTATATCTACCTCTAATGCTGGTGGCTCGAAGATATCCACATCATCAATAACCAAGGTACATCCATTGGCATCAGTGATGGTAATCCCATATTTCTCTACTCCTATATCACTTAAAACATTGGTCATAGAGCTCTGGATTACTCCATTAGAATCTCGCCATTCATAACTGTAGGGAAGTACTCCTCCTCCTATAGTAATGGTAATACTTCCATCTCTTACCCCATTGGCAGAGGGGTACAACCTAATAATATCGCCAGCTACAAATAAGGCAGGGGGTTGCTCGATAGTGATTGTTTTTCGAAAAATACAATTATTGGTATCGGTTACTTCTAGCGTATAATTTCCAGCTGAAATACTACCTGTCAAATCCTCGGTAGTTGCTCCATTACTCCATAAATAACTGTATGGAGGTACACCGCCTATCGTAGTTACATCAATACGCCCGTTACTATCACCAGCACATTGTAAATGGGTAACCACCTCGGTAGTTTCAAGAAGATTGGGTTCTGAAACCTCATAACTATCACTGTCTGTATTGCCATTGGCATCGGTAACCACTACAACATAGGTTCCTGCTAGCACTGTGGTTGGGCTATTTGGATTAGTAAACAAAATAGTAGAAGGATCATTTTGCTCATACCACTCATAGGTGTAATTACCTACCCCACCTGTGGTTGTAGTCACTAAAGGTGCTACTGTTCTTTCGCCATAACACTGAATCCCTTCTGCTTCAATTAAAGCCTCTATAGAAACAATCAACTCTTCTGGCTCGGTGACTAGCTCGGTAATAATTACCGAACAATTATGAGCATCTGTAATCGTTAATTGATAATTTCCTTGTGTAAGATTAAAAATATCTTTGGAAGAAGCGGTAAAGGAAACATTCTGTGTATCAATCCATTCATAGGTATAAGGAGGAGTACCTCCTGATACATCCAAGGTGATACTACCATTACCGGTTTGATACCCTGTTAGATCAGTGACTATTATATTAGAAACCTCTAAAGGTGTATTGGGTTGATCTATTACAACGGTTTCACTAAGAGAAGTGGTACATAAATTATCATCGATAACCACTACCTGGTACGTTCCTGCTTCTATATTCTGAAGATCTTCTGTTGTAGCTGTAAAAACAGGATCTCCTACTTTGCTCCAACTAAACGTATAGGGTAAATAGGCTCCGGTATTAGTATCTTTAGGACCACCAGTAACGGTAATATCAATGGTTCCGGTAGCTTCTCCATGACATAACACATCAACTGGTGTACTTGTCAATGTTACCACCAAATCATCAGGCTC
>CANMLW010000038.1 GCA_947498705.1 uncultured Aquimarina sp. | reverse complement strand
GTAACAGAAAATGGGATTTATTTTGTAATTATATCATCTGCAATATGTCAGGCAACCATACCCGAGATTAATATTGGCGGTGTTGTTGGTGAAACGGAGATTATTCCTAATATAATCACCTTAAACAATGATGGCATCAATGATACTTGGTTATTGCCAGAATCACTTTTTAATCAACAAGAAGTAGAGGTTACTATATATAATATTAGGGGTCAGGTTGACTTTACATCGACAAGTTATCAAAATAACTGGCCAATGGAGAATTCAAAATCACAGGGTAAAGACCCTATTTATTACTTTATAATCACAAAAAATAATTCCGTAGTTAGAAAAGGTTCAATAACGGTAATGAGATAATATATGATCAGAAAATTACTTTTAATATTTATATGTTTATCCTTTGGTTTACTAAGAGGGCAAGATGAAGGTACAACAACTGTTTATGGTGTACTGCCTACAGATATACCAACGCATAATCTTGTAAAATATAACCGTTTTTATTTTAATCCTACCTTTTCTTTAGTAAGAGAAAACAAAAAGTCTATCAACGCCTATAACAAAATACAATGGGCTGGATTTAATGACAACCCTCAAACTTTTTTAATTAACTATACGGCCAACTTTGATGAAATCATTGGGGTTTCTATTGGATTGCATCAGCAAAATGAAGGTGTTTACAGATACTTTGGAGGAATTGCCAACTTTGCTTATATGGTAGAGTTAAATAGAGATATGAGACTTACTTTTGGTATGAATTTAGGTTTTTCGCAAAGCGGAATAAAATCAAACTTGGACTCGGCTACTAGTACGATTTTAAATAATGGTATTCAGGTAAGTGATCCTTTTATCCTTAATTATGAGAATAACTCTGTTTTTCAGCTTACACCAGGAGTTAATTTCAATTATGAAGAATTTGATGCAGGGGTATCGGTTGCTAATATTGTAGCATATAATTTATCAGATAGCGAATTGTTGACCGATAAAATGGCGATTACGGGTCATGTAATGTATACAAGACCTTTACAACGAAGATCTGATAATACAATTCGAGCCATGGCATATGCCAATTTATTGCCTAAATTTGATGATGAATCTGTAACAATTGTTACTGAAAACCCAGAAGAAGAATCTAGTGATAATTCTAGTACAAATTTAAGATATGGAGCCAATGCAATAGTAGAACTACCAGAATTAGGGTGGGCGCATGCAGGCTATAATAGTTTTTATGGAGTGTCTTTAGGAGTTGGAGGTAATATAACTTCCAACGTTTCTATAGGATATACGTATGAAACGGGGTTTGGTGATACCAGTAATTTTGGAGCATCACATGAAGTGAGTTTGGCATATAATTTTGAAGCTGAACGCCCAAGAAAAAGAAGAAAAGCAAAATCAAGTACTCAAAAATCATATGAAGAAAGAGATTCTGAAATTAGAAGACTTAAGAAAGAAATTTTAGAGCAGAATAAATTAATAAGAGAGTTACAAAACGAAAAAGGTCAGGCAAGAAGCCAGGATCAGAAAGCCATTAGTGAGCTTGAAAGGTCTATTGCAGAAGCTAAAGAGAAAGAAGCACAAGCTGCTCGAGAATTAGAATTGCAACGAGAAGAAGAAGTAAAATTACTTAATAAGCAATCAGAAGAAAGAGAACGTCTTGCCGCAGAGCGAAGATTAGAAGTTGAGATGGCAGAGCAAAAAGCAGAAGAAGAGCGTTTGGCTGCACAAAGACAATTAGAAAGAGAAGAAGCAGAGCAAAAAACTGAGGCAGAACGTTTAGCTGCTCAAAAACAGTTACAAGAAGAGCAAAGAATTGCCCAGGAAGAAGCGGCAAGAGAAGCAGAAGCTGCTAAACAGCAGGAAGAAGAAGAACGCCTTGCTGCTCAGAAAGAATTGGAAGCCGAAAATGCCTTCCAAAAAGCAGAAGAAGAGCGTTTGGCTGCACAAAGGCAATTAGAGCGTGAAGAAGCCTTTCAAAAGGCTGAAGAGGAACGTTTGGCTTCTCAGAAACAATTAGAACAAGAAAATTCACTAATACAAACAGAAGAAGAACGTTTGGCTTCTCAGAAACAATTAGAACAAGAAAATACATTAATTAAGAATCAGGAAGAAGAAGCTGCAGAAGCTGCGAGATTAGCAGAAGAGCAACGATTGGCTCAGGAAGCTGCAGAAGCTGCGAGATTAGCAGAAGAGCAACGATTGGCTCAGGAAGCTGCAGAAGCTGCGAGATTAGCAGA
>CANMLW010000037.1 GCA_947498705.1 uncultured Aquimarina sp. | reverse complement strand
TAAACTTTTCCAAAAATAGACTGTCCTAAATTCCGTTGAAAGTATCGCTTGTCAGACATAGAGCATGCCCCATAACGTCTCGTATAAGAAACGTAGGGCAGGTGATAAGCGATACGTTTTGAATTGGTACTAAGCCAAATATAAATATTTTGCTTTTATCATTTTTCGTAAACGCCAAATTTTATAGTTGGCGACTTTGCAAATAAACACAGGTCTTTCGATTAAGCTTAAAAGCCCTATGTTTTCTTATACATTGTTAGGCACTGGCTTTTCTATTTTACTTTCCAGTCAATCTATTCCACAGCGTTTTTTTCGGTATTAGATTTTTTCTATTCAAGTCTAATACTTCTTTTCCGTTCGCTTTAATTAAAAAATCTAATAATTTATTATATCCATTTTCTATTTTGTATTCCAATTCATTTTTATAAAGAGGAAATACATTGTAGATATTTATTTGTCTTCCATTCTTATTAATCTTAGTAAATTTTTCATCAAAAGTTACAGATGGAAGAATCAAAGCTCCAACGAAATCAGTATCACTACCATAAGCTGTCATATCTTCTTCTGCTTGTATTGAATGTCCAATTTGTAACCAAGTATCATAAAAGTGAGGAAACTTAGCAGTTCTTTTAAGAATAGTAATTATCCAGTCATTTTTGTTTTTTCCGGTATAAAGTTGGTCAAATTCAATGTCTTTTGGAATTAGCATCATCAATTCGGCAAATTCCAGTTCCTTTGAGTTCTCAACCTGTTCCGAAACATTCATTTTTAAAGTGCTCATTCCAGAAGTTATAAGAATCCTAAATGAAGCATTCTTAGGTTCTATTAAATAGACGTCAAGATGTAAATCAAGTGTCGGTATCTCATGAAAAACAGTCATTACACTGTCCCCAAAAAAATCATCTAAATGTTCAGCAACCCATTCAGAGTGTTCGTAGTAATGTTTTCTATCCGCGAATGGATTTTTATATTCTGTCATTTGCTTATTTTCAGCTTGTGCCTAACGTCTCGTATAAGAAACGTAGGGCAGGTAATAAGCAATACGTTTCATATTGGTACTAAGCCAAATATAAATATTTTGCTTTTATCATTTTTTGCAAATGCCAAATTTTATAGTTGGTGACTTTGCAAATAATCACTGACTTTTCGATTAAGCCCAAAAGCCCTATGTTTTCTTATACCTTGTTAGCCTTAGTTATTCTTCTATTTTTTCAAAAACACCATTTTCGTTCCTTTCGAAACTAGTTCCAATTTCCGATTCCAGCAAATCAATAAAAGAATCATCTCTTGACAAAACTGCTCCGAGTGAAACTAAGCTTATATTTTCTGAATCATCCATATATTCATAAGATTCATCACCAGATAAAATTCTCCAACCTGTATCAACATAATCTCTGTCTTCGTCTTTTTCCATTGGTTCTTCTCTATAGATGTAATTTATTCGTGCATTATCATAAAGAATCTTATTCGTAACAAAACATCTGTCATAATATTTGTCAACCAAATTTGGTTCAGTTAATTCCAAATCGTGGTCAATAATGTGTTTATGTTCAAAAGCTATTTCGTCTCCAGCATTTAGCTCGTGCAAGTAGAAAGGGTGATTATCTAATTTTCCTTTAAATTTTTCTCCATTAACTTCTGTAATCTCAACCCACATTCTTTCTGCTGATGGATGGTCAGAATTAGAGGAATCAAATTCAAAAGTTAGTTTCGCAATATTACCAACTTGAAGATTTTTGGTTATTTCTTTACTTGGTTTGTAAAAAGTGTATTTGTGTTCTTTGGCTAATTTTTCCGAATCTGTTAGTTTCCAACTTCCCATTTTGTAACCAAGCGACTTAATTCTCCTTAAATCGTATTCCCATTTTTTGTCAAGTTTACAGAGTTTAATTATTTTTCTAACTAACTCCGTTCCTTTTCTGTCAATAATCACGTAGTGTTCAACTAATTCTGAGCCCAAATTCTCAAAAGCAATTCCCCATTCGTTATTTTCTATCAGTTCAAATCCGCTTATGAGTTGTTGTTTTATTCCATTTACTATTTCAGTTTCTTTTTCGTTCGGTAAAACTTCTGATTCAACGTACTCAAAAAAATCTTGTACAGCTTGTTTTCTTTTCTTTGAGTTAAATATCATTTGAGTTCTTTCTAATTAAGGCTAACGCTGACTGTATGAATCGGGGCTTGTAAAATAGCCTTGACCAATTGATCCAGCCGCGCTTGTTTTTTATATTTTATTCAAACTTATCAAA
>CANMLW010000036.1 GCA_947498705.1 uncultured Aquimarina sp. | reverse complement strand
GAGCAACTCCACCACTAATAGCAGTGGTTAAATCGATACTTCCGGTATTAGTACCAAAAATTGTATTATGAGTTACCTCTATAGCATTATCATCTACAGTAATATTATTGGGTATCGATAAATTATCACGGATAGCTTCGCCATTTCTGGTATCTGTTATTTCGATACGATAAATGATCCCGGGACGTGCGGTAATTGTTCTTTTATCATCATTAAAAAGGTTTGGACTCCCGTTTTCGTACCATTTAATACTATATTCTGGTGCAGCTATAGGAGAGCCTCCAGATAAATTGTCGATAGTTATACTGCCAATGTTTGCATTCAAACAATTGCGTGTTATCTCGATGTCAAAATCTATAGGTAGCGGATCTTTTACTACTGCAAAATTATCATAGCGTTTCCTACATCCATAAGTATCTGTATACTCGATAGAATACGTTCCAGCAATAAGATTATCGATAACTCCTCCACTATTTACTACTAATCTACCTGTTTTTGGTGTACCAGTATAATTTGAATTATCATATAATTTGTAATCGTATTCATCAGGTCCTATATCATCATCTATAGGAGTTCCTCCAAAAATAGTCGAAATGATTATACTACCGTCATTTGCTCCAGGTCTGCTCGTATGAATCTCGCGTATTGCTCCATGTTCAATCTCTGAGGCTTTTGTAATGGTTCCTGTAAAATTGGGGGTGGCTAAACACCCTTTATTATCGGTTACTGCCAAAGTGAAATTAACAATTGGAGGAAGATCTGATATTGCATGAGAACTGGTAGTAAAACTTCCTGTTTTTGAAAAACCATTAGTGTCAGTAAGTGTATATCGGTAACTTCCAGAACCTCCTCTTACATTAGTCATGGTTATCCTAGCATCATCCTTACCAAAACATTGTTGATGATTCGTTATGGATGCAGAAAAACGAACGGGTTGCGGTTCTGTAATTGTAAAACCATTTGTCTCGTAATAATAAGTCCCGCAAGTAGGAGTCCCTGAATTAAAATCATAGCCGGCAACCTGAAGTTTATATCTTCCTGCTTCAATACCTTCAAAAGTATAAGTCCATTTACCATTTACTAATTTTAGAGGGCTAGGTGTATTAGAGCCTCCATTATGAATAACATTGGCAACAGATTGATTGGTGTTAAAATTAATTAGGTTGATATATAAATCTTCACTATCTGTCAAATCTCTATCAAAAGAAAAGATAACCTTTCCTTTACCTCCAGAACATCGAGGTTGTTCTATTACCGGATTCCCTTCTACAATGGGCGGAGGAGGTAAAAATTGAACCTTAAGTATATTAGATATTTTTGTGTAATTACATCTTGTCTTAAGACGAATCAATATATTCTTATGAATTGCTTCTTTACGATCTGCATCAGAACTGTACAAATCACTTAATTTCAATTGCATATTAACCTGGCCATCTTTTGCAGGAAGTCTTCGCCAAAGAGCAACCTGATGTGTTTGAGGTCCTGTATACCTATTCAACGCATCCAATGCTCTTCTCCAAATTGCATATAAACGTCCACATCTACTTTCATTATTACTTATACAAAATTGATATTCGTCAAATGCGTAATCAACATCATTTAACAACTTTTGATAATCTGGGTGAGGAAAAGTTTCTGTGTTTACAGGATCCTGGAACTCCCAATTGTATAAATCACCTTCTGGAGTAAATCCAGCAGTTGCTTTGATACCAATCTCATTTTTTTCACAAGTCATTTTAGTACTACTGATAGGTGTTCCATCTGCAAAAGAAATATCAACATTGGGAGCAATCGAGATATTTACATTTCCGTTAATATCGTCCCGATAAACTGATGTATTTGTAAAAAAACCGTAATAACAAGGAGAGTTAACATTAATTGTTTTTACCGCTACCTTAGAGCTCCCACAGTCACCCAAAGTTCTTCTTTTTCTGGAGACTGTACGAAACGTCATTCTTACCAGTTTTTTAGAATTATCAATCGTTTTGGTAAACGTATAGGACCTATTTCTAAACTGTCCCCCGTCCTGTTTAAACAAATATTCTGAAGTTCCGTTTGAATAGTTTAATTGAATATATTTCAGGCCATTGTTATTAGATCCACATCCAGAAGGTCCTGACCCTATATACCCATTTGCTGTAATGGTATATGTTTGTGCCTGTATCCCTAATGTAGTGAAAAATAATAATAAAAAAAATGCTAGTTTATTCATACCCATTTTTTACTATTATAATTTCTTTTTAAACTTATAATTCCTATAGAATTCATTATTCCGATATTCTCTATTTTATATAATAAAGAATATTAAAGATCATTACACTCTTATTCAATAATCAACTTCCTTACCTGACTTGCAGTAGGAGTCTCTAATAGTACAAAATACACTCCCGCTGGTAATAAAGACATATCATAATCAAATGAATAACTATCTTTTCCTGTTCCTTCTTTGGCATCTATCAAGGTATTATTTACCATATTAAAAGTCTTTAAACTAATAGAATTAGATGTAGACAAGTTTATATCTACTTTAAATCTACCATTGTTGGTCGGATTTGGATATACCAGATACTCTATAAAACTCTCG
>CANMLW010000035.1 GCA_947498705.1 uncultured Aquimarina sp. | reverse complement strand
ATAAAATATAAAAAACAAGCGCAGCTGGATCAATTGGTCAAGGCTTTTTTCAAGCCCCGATTCATACAGTCAGCGTTGTGCTTAATTTACCAAAATGCGAATAATAGAGATAAACGGAAATAAATTTTCAAATATGAAAGGGTTTTATCGAGAAATAGAATCGAAAATGACTTTCGGACTGAATTGGAAAATTGGACGGAATCTAAACGCATTTAATGATGTACTTTATGGCGGATTTGGAGTTCACGATGTTGATGAAAAGTATATCTTAAAATGGCATCGAAGTGAAAAAAGCAAATCGGAATTGAAATATTACGACCGAATAATTGAAATCATTAAAGAACACGAAAATATTGACCTAAAGTTGACTTAAATGCTATTTTGGAAAACTGAAAATAAGATTGAAACCAAAAAGGAATTTTACTCAAAAATTGAAGAGTATTATGTTGGACTTTCTGATAAGCAAATCCCAACTGACTTGCTCTATGAAATTATTTCAAAAGTAACAGACCAAATTTATAGCGATTATAAAAGATTTTGGAAACAATATCCTAAATCAAGGAAAAGATATTCGACTTTAAAAATGGATGATGTTGACCACTCTTTCGTTCATTATTCAATAACCGATTTTCTAAATGCAAAAGGAATTTCGGAATCGAGGAGTTTTTCTAAGATTTTGTTCAAAATGAATGATAAGGAATTTGATAAATATTTAGACCAAAAAGATTGGTACGAAACGAAATAAAACTAAGCACAACACGGTGTATAAAACATAGCTAATAAGTGCTTAACCGAAAGGTTTGTTTGTATTTATGAAGTCCGCCAAATTTTTAATTTGGCTTTTAAAAAATGATAAATTAAAAACAAAATATAAAAATTCGGCTCTGTGTTTATCCGAAAAGTTAGTGTCTTTTTGCACGCTACGTTTCATACACAAGTCCGTTATATACCATTTGAGCACAATGAAATTTTAAATGAAAAGCTACTTTAAATATACTGACGAAAATAAAATTGAATGCTTCTTTGAATTGGATGATGAATTCTACTGTGAAAGAGCTATTTATAAAACAGAGAATGAATTAATCAATACCTATTTGACAATTGAACAAGAACCTTATTTTTTACCAGAAGGAAGTCTAAAAGAAGGATTAGAATTTATGAACTCAGGTTCAAAAGAAGAATTCGACATTTTGTGGAAAGAATCAATGATGGAATCTGAATCAGATTGGGATCAATTAAAAATAAAATATAAAATTGGGGAAAAGGTAAAAACCCAAATATTATGCTTTTATCCGACAGGAATTATCTCAAACTTTGGAGAGAAATTTAATGCAATATCTGACTATAAAACTTGTAGAGAGAAATTTGGAAAAGAGAGAATGTATCTGAATAATGAAATGGAATTGATAATTTCCAAATTCAATGACATTAATAAAATTGTTGAACTCACAACTAATGAATAAAAACGGTATACAACAACATATATGTGATCATAGCAGCTAAGTGATGAATCGAATGGTTCTCGTATTTTTAGTAAGGCGCAATGCTTGCAAAAAGGAAAAATTAGCAACCAATGCGCAAAAAAACCGAAAAGCAAGGTAACATTTTGCTCTGCTACGACACATATATTAAACATTAGCTACAAGCTGAAAAATGACAATACACGAAAATTCTCTAAAATGTGTTAGAATAGAAGTTCTAGCCGAAAATACTCAAGCCCATTTAACTTGGGGTTCTGGTTTTTTATGCAAAAAAAATGAGAGAATATTTTTGGTAACGAATTGGCATATGGTAACGCTTAAAAATTTTCAAACCAAAGAAAATTTACATTCATCTGGAGCTATCCCAGGTTTTTTTAATCTATATTTTCACAGTGTTACTAATAAAACGGAAAACACTACCTCTTGGAACGAAACTGTTAGAACAACTTTAGAATTATATCATTATGAAAATAATGATGGTGAAAAAATTTACACTAACAAACCCAAATGGTTTGAACACCCTACGTTAGGAAATCAGGTAGACGTTGCTGTGCTTGAAGTAACTTCAGAAATAACTCATCCTGAATTTGATTTAGTGTGCTTTAATATAGATGAAGAAATATCAAAAGATGTAAAACTTGGTATTATGGACGAAGTCTTTGTTACTGGATTTCCATTAAAAACAAATACAACGCCAAACAAGTTTCCTATATATAAAGGTGCAACTATTGCGTCTGAACCTGATATATTTAATTCATTACCTATATTTTACATAGACGGCAAAACTAAATCTGGAATGTCTGGTTCACCTGTTATAAAAAAAGATAACACAATAAAAACAATTGCAACTCCGACAGGAATAACGCTTAATCAAGGCAGGATTGGATTAGCTGGTGTGTACTCCGGTAGAGATCGACAAGAAAAAGATGAGTATCAAGCTGAATTAGGAATAGTATGGAAATTAAAAGAATGCCTACTACCAATATTGGAAAAAGCCAGTAGCTAACACGGTGTATAAAACATAGCTAATAAGTGTTAAACCTAAAAGTTTGTGATTATTTGCAAAGACCGCCAAATTTTTAATTTGGCTTTTAAAATTGATAAGTTAAAAACAAAATATAAAAATTCGGCTCTGTGTTAATCCGAGAAGTTAGTGTCTTTTTGCACGCTACGTTCTATACACAAGTCCGTTATGGGGCATACTCTATGTCTGACAAGCGATACTTTCAACGGAATTTTAAACAGTCTATTTTTGGAAAGGTTTG
>CANMLW010000034.1 GCA_947498705.1 uncultured Aquimarina sp. | reverse complement strand
TGCATCCCGAGCAGGTATATGCATTCAAAGTCCACTTCTTAACTCCCAAAAAGGAGCAAACACCCATACTTTTTAAACTTATTTATGATACCATAGTACTCAACTCTTAGATCAAGATTGTATTTTCGTGTATTCTACCATTGCCTATATTCTTTATAATCTAGGAATATAGGAACTCTATATTGATTATATAGAGTTGTTGTAGCACATTAAAGAAAATCGAAATATAAATGAAAAAAGTTGTAATAGCTGGCAGTTCTAGAAACGATGGAGATACCTCAAAATTGACAAATCGAGTGACTAAAAAATCTGGGTGGGATTTGATAGACTTAAATGACTATAACTTCGACTATTATGATTATAAACACGAAAATAGGAATGACGATTACCTTGGTTTGATGAAACTAATCCTCGAGAAATACGACACGCTGATTTTTGCAACACCAGTTTATTGGTATTCTATGAGCGGAATAATGAAGGTATTTTTTGACCGCATAACTGACTTATTAGAAATTGACAAAGAACTTGGACGAAAATTACGAGGAAAGAATATGGCTGCAATTAGTTGCTCAATTGGTAATAATTTAGGCGATTCTTTTTGGTTGCCATTTTCAGAAACTGCAAAATATTTGGGGATGAATTATCTCGGGCACTTACATACAATTGTCAATGAACAAGATGAATTCAAATTAGAAAATTTTATAAACAATGTCGAAAATAAAAACGTGCTACAACAAGGTATATGAAATCATAACTCCCATTGGGTCGATACGCTTAATACACTAACAATCCACAAAACAATGGAAAAAACAAATAAAATAACACTTTGGTCATATGTAATCACTTTAATAGTAGCATTGGTTATTTTGATCGATTTTACCTTACCTGGCAAAGTGTTTACCGAGGAAGTAGTAAATCTAGAAAAAGAAAGACAACAATATTACAATGCAGGTGGAAATTACCACTACTCATATAAGTTAACTACAGCAAAGCACAATTTTTCGGTATCCGAAGATTTTGCAAAATCAGTTCAGAATAAAAAAATTAAATATTCGGTTTCTTTGCTATTTAAAGAAATAAACAGATACAGTTTACTCTCATCTGATAAAAGTACCAGCTATTCTTTTAGAATAGTATCGGGATTAGTTTTTCCTCTTATAGTGATTTTTGCAATGATACTGGCCTATCGCTACAAGAAAAAAATGAGTACTTTACTATTTGTACTTCAAATTACTTTATTAGCCAACTTTATCATGTTACTACTATAAAAGCAGTTAGTAGCCAAAAACCCTAGGTAGTTCGTATTTGCAACGAGTGGGTAATTGTATTTTAAAGTCCCCATCCTAACATCAAAAAAGAGCGTTCGCCCCTACTTTTTAGACTTATTTATGATTTCATACTGGGTATCTTCTGGATCAAGATTATATTTTTGTGTTAATCGAACTCCTATATTCTTAATAATCGTAGTATATAGTTATAACAACATTGTATGTAATTCAAAAAAAAGAGATCAATGAATATCGAAGTAACATCTAACCCTCAAAAAGAAGACTTAAAAACAATCAGTAAAGGCATACAAAGTTATAACCAACAACATATTCCAGACCATGTGGTTTTTGAAGAAGATACTAAATTTGCGGTATTTGCAAAAGATGACAATGGAAAAGTTCTGGGCGGAATAAGAGCTTGTGCTTTTTGGAATTATTGTATTATCGAACTTCTTTGGATTTCAGAAAATACCAGAGGCATGGGTATTGGGGCTAAACTAATAGAAGCTGCCGAAAAATTTGCTTTAGAAAAAGGGTTTAGCTATATGCGAACCGAAACCTTAAGTTTTCAAGCTCGCCCTTTCTATGAAAAACTTGGCTACCAAGTTTTTGGAGAGTTACCAAACTATCCTAAAGGCTATACAACCTATTGTTTATACAAAACGCTTATATAATTTTTAATTGAATATAATGTACAGAACAGTAGATGTGCAATTATAACATTGAAGCAATCCATCTAATGGCTCTTGTATTTTTGATAAGACACAATTCTTGTTGAGCATAAAGTTAGCGGTCGATATGCAGAAAAGTCAAAAAATCAGGTAACATTTTGTTCTACCACAACATCTACCTTAAACCTTATAGGTATAGAATTAAAAACAATTACTAATAATAACATATAAAAATCAAAGAAACAAAATTTACGAAATGAAGAATCAAATTATGGTAAAAAAGACAGCCCTTGCGCTTATGTTGATTTTGAATATGGTTGGTTATAGCCAATATAAATGGGATACAGAAGCTAAGAAGAAAAATGAAATACATCGTAGAGATTCTACCTCTTGGGATCAGAGGCTTTTCAAGATGGATTTAGAATTTTTTGAAGAACAAAAAGTGCCAGGAGGTATTTTTCCAGTACCCAAATATAACTTGGTAGGAGAAAGGAGTTTTGTAGGTTTAGGGTTTAACGGTAATTTTAAAGGATTAGCAATAAATAATAAACGTTTTCTGTATAACTGTTTTTATGCCAAGAAAAATAAATTCAACAAGACTTTTATAAAGAACATAGAACAAGATGTTTTCTTTATCATCGCTATCTCTACAGATTTTATAGACACCCAAAAATTTAGCCACTATAGATCTCAAATATCCTCTAGAAACCACCCTAACTATTTGGCCAAAGGATATTACAAAACCAAAAAAAATACGATTGATTTTAATGCTTTTATCTCTGCAGATCGTGATGCATATGCGATTATCAATGAACGTATTTTTGATTTGAGCATTGGTAAAATGATAGTTATAGTACCACAAAAAGATGGTTCTTTGCGATCGATGCAAATAGAAATTCCTCTATTATCTATCGAAAAAACTAAGGAGTATGTAGAAAAGATGTTAAGAGAAGATACTGATTTAATTAACTTTTATTCTTGTAAAGGTTGTATTTAAAAAAGATAGCTCGGATTTGC
>CANMLW010000033.1 GCA_947498705.1 uncultured Aquimarina sp. | reverse complement strand
GAACCATATACGATTAAAGAATTACATATATTATTTCTAGTCATTTAATTCTCTTTATAATCTATAATTATTGCTAACGATTAATGTAAAATGCGTTTTAATGTATTTTTACATAGTGTTGTGCTTTCGTTTTATTATTTATTGTTTGGTTAAGTCAATAACAATTCCGCTTCCAAACCCATCATGTCCATATATTTTTAATGGTAATTTATATTCCCAACCTCCTGCTTTCCACCAACTCTCTGCAAACCATCTTTGCGTTATATCTACAATTAGATCTACGAGATTTTCTTCTTCATAATTGGTCAAATCTATCATTGGTAAATCTTTCACATTATCCATAAAAGAAATATGATTTGTCAATTCACTCTTTAAGTAAAGTCCTATTGATAAAAAACCATCTCCATATTCATCTGGAAAAATTTCGACACTACCCTCAATCACGTCTTCTTTCAATGGAATTTTTAGGAAGTCTTTAATCTCATTTATTAATTGATCAGAGTACCTATCAAGTTCCTTGATATATACACATTCTATCGCATCAATAGGCATTCCTTGTGGTAGTTGCTTTTGTTTACTCATTCTCTTGATTCACTTAATTATGTTTTATGAAGCACAACGGTCTTGTATATGAAACGTAGCGTGTAAAAAGACACTAACTTTTCGGATTATACACGAGCCGAATTTTTAAACTTTTCTTTTTATCTTTATTTTACTAAAAGCCAAATTTAAAAATTTGGCGGTCTTCGCAAGTACACACAAACCTCTCGGAAAGCCTGTAATAGCTATGTTTTATATACGTTGTTACCCGCTGGCTTTACTTCTTCACATACTTTCTAAATGCTGAAATAAACTGAAATATAAAAAAGCCTACAATTATTTTATTTCCAAAATCGAGAAATAATGTCCAAAATGTATATTCCGATTTAGGTATTAAAAAATCCTTTCTATGAGTTAAATCCAAGAAAGAGAAATAATGTCCGACTAAATTCCAGTCAAATTCAGTGGACTTAAAAATTCTCCCAATACTTAAAAGATAAAAAATGTAAAAAAGTATTGAGAAGAATAAAAGTCCGAAAAGTGGTCGTTTAATTGATAAACCGTGATTATTCGAAATATTGTTCAAACCAAGAATAAATTTATCAGATTTTGGTAGGCTCGAAATCTTTCTCAAAGAATCTTTTGAAATTGCACCGAGTTTTTGTGCTTCAAAGTAATTTCCAGAACCTTCTAAAGATTTCCTCAACTGAAGAAACGTTTCGTATTGGTCTTTATAATAGTTTTGCGGTTTTTTTTCTGGGTAATGAATATTCTCTAATGTTTTGAATTTTGCAAAACTCAAACTGTCTTTTGGGAAATTACAGCTTGTAAAAGTTGCTTTTGCAAAACGTGTTCTATAAAAAGATAATGTTTTATAACCATTAAAATCAATATTGTCAAACCAACTGTTATCCATATTTGATTTGTGAATTTCCATTTTGGAATCAGTTAAGTAAGGCGAAACATTATAAAGTAACATTTCTGATTGAGAGCTAAAATCTCTGATAAAGAGGTTGTTAATTTCTGTATTTTCAATTGAAATTTTTCCATTTGCAGAGCCTCGCAAAGAGAGAGAATTTAAGATGCAATTTTCAATTTTTAGTTGTTCATCATTTTCTTTTGAGAAATCTATGCTTAAATTAATGTTTAGTTTTTTCTTGTTCTCTTTGGTTAGACGATAACGAATTTTATACTCTTCAATTTGTTCGTATTGTGAACGATAAACTCCTTTTTTCGCTTTTTCGCTGTGATTAAAACGAACATTGATATTTTTTGAATGATTGATGTAAAGTGATTGTTTGAGTGCAATCAATTGATTCGCTGATTTTACGTCTGAATCTTTAAGTAAGGTTTTCCATTTATTTATAAATATGTTTTCCTCTGTGTATGATATGTCAATTCGAGTTTGGTATTGTAAAAATAGGGAAGGTGTAATACAATTATTAATCGAGACACTTTTGATAATTTTGTTATTAATATTTCCAGTGACTATACAACCGTGAAAGTGCAATGAAATCTGTTCAGTTACAATTGTTCCAATTTGAATATCTTGAATTTGACAGAACGAAAAATTCAATGATATATTCTCAAAATTAACTTCGGATTCGTTAGTAATAATTAACTTTTGAAATTTACAGTTATCGAAATTTAGAACGGTTTTATTGTTCAAATAAGTAACATTATCAAAAACCTCCTGCGTTATTTTTATTTCCGCAGTTCCGAAATCTTGATTCTCAATTGTTTTGTATGGTTTTAATTGTATTTCCAATGTTTTTTTCAGCTTGCGGGTAACGTTTCTTGTATGTTGCGTTTGCCTGCCGAAGGCGGCATATGCAATATACAAATTGTTATGCACCGGTTATTTCTTTTCTATATAATCATCAATTATACTTTTTCCGTTTTCCAATTCATAGTACAAATCGTTTGACCTGTTGGCCACATTTGTTCCACACACTTTTAATCTCAGTGTATCGGTTTCCATATTCAGTCTAACAACATATTTTGCTCCACATTTTAATATTCCTTTTTTCTTTAGATTATCAAAGTCTGTTAAGAATTTCTCTTTCTGTTTTTCATTCAATTTAACAGATTGAATTATTCCGCCAAGCATAGGATGTTCGATCTCTATTATTTCAATTGAATGAATGTCAGAATTTGAAAAGTTTCTATCCAAGATTTCCATTCTGTTTATTGATTCAGATTCTTTTTTTTGAGTGTTTTTTCCACAAGAAACTAAAATTCCGATTGCGAAAATTATTATTAGATATCTCATTTTGTTGATTTATATTTCTCAAATATCTTTCAATAATATCAATCAGAGAAGTTATATTGAGTGAAACTACCTTTTTAATTAGTTACGAAACTTCTTGACTTGTGCATAACGCTGTCTGTATGAATCGGGGCTTGCAAAAAAGCCTTGTCCAATTGATCCAGCTGCGATTGTTTTTTATATTTTA
>CANMLW010000032.1 GCA_947498705.1 uncultured Aquimarina sp. | reverse complement strand
GGCTTCAAGGAAGGCGGCGACCTACTCTCCCACGAGTGTAGTACCATCGGCGCTAACGGGCTTAACTGCTCTGTTCGGAATGGTAAGAGGTGAGCCCCGTTGCTATAACCACCTTAAATCGTGTGTTACAGGTCTTGATTATATCAATAATCACAACAGGCAACTAATAAGTTAACATATTGATTTAAAAACAATACAACATAAAGAGAAACTAAATAGCTTACTAAAGCAATTTACGACCCCGACAGTTACCCATCGGGGTGTGCGCATAAGCCTATGGGTTATTAGTACTACTCGGCTATGACATTACTGCCTTTACACCTATAGCCTATCAACGTGGTAGTCTCCCACGACCCTTTAAAGAAATCTCATCTTGTGGTGGGTTTCGCGCTTATATGCTTTCAGCGCTTATCCCTTCCGAACGTAGCTACTCTGCAGTGCTCCTGGCGGAACAACAGATACACCAGCGGTTCGTCCAACTCGGTCCTCTCGTACTAAAGTCAGATCCACTCAAATTTCTAACGCCCACTGTAGATAGAGACCGAACTGTCTCACGACGTTCTGAACCCAGCTCGCGTGCCACTTTAATGGGCGAACAGCCCAACCCTTGGGACCTTCTCCAGCCCCAGGATGTGACGAGCCGACATCGAGGTGCCAAACCCCCCCGTCGATGTGAGCTCTTGGGGGAGATCAGCCTGTTATCCCCGGAGTACCTTTTATCCTTTGAGCGATGGCCCTTCCATGCGGAACCACCGGATCACTATGCTCTACTTTCGTACCTGATCGAGCTGTATCTCTCTCAGTCAAGCTTGCTTATGCCATTGCACTCTACGCACGATTACCAACCGTACTGAGCAAACCTTTAGAAGCCTCCGTTACTCTTTTGGAGGCGACCACCCCAGTCAAACTACCCACCAAGCACTGTCCATCTCGCGATGTTAGGCTTCGAATAAGCAAAGGGTGGTATTTCAACAATGACTCACACACGCCTGGCGACGCATGATCAAAGTCTCCCACCTATCCTACACATTACTTATCCAAAGTCAATACTAAGCTATAGTAAAGGTTCACGGGGTCTTTTCGTCCCACAGCGGGTAACCGGCATCTTCACCGATACTACAATTTCACCGAGCTCATGGCTGAGACAGTGTCCAGATCGTTGCACCATTCGTGCAGGTCGGAACTTACCCGACAAGGAATTTCGCTACCTTAGGACCGTTATAGTTACGGCCGCCGTTTACCGGGGCTTCAATTCAGATCTTCGCCGAAGCTAAACCCTCCTCTTAACCTTCCGGCACCGGGCAGGTGTCAGGCCATATACATCATATTTCTATTTAGCATAGCCCTGTGTTTTTGATAAACAGTCGCCTGGACCTATTCACTGCGGCCCCGCCGAAGCGGGGCGACCCTTCTCCCGAAGTTACGGGTCGATTTTGCCTAGTTCCTTAGCCATGAATCTCTCGAGCACCTTAGAATTCTCATCCCAACTACCTGTGTCGGTTTACGGTACGGGCTGCTTCACTTGCTTTTCTTGGAAGTCGATTCGCTAGATTATCACCTCGGCCGTAGCCTTAGTGTACTATCGCCGTGTTACCACTGGCTTCAACGCACATTTCCGTCAGTGCGCACTAACTATTCGCCTCCGTCACTTTTAACGTGAGCAGGTACAGGAATATTAACCTGTTGTCCATCCACTACCCCTTTCGGGTTCGCGTTAGGCCCCGACTAACCCTCAGCTGATTAGCATAGCTGAGGAAACCTTAGTCTTTCGGTGTGCGGGTTTCTCGCCCGCATTATCGTTACTTATGCCTACATTTTCTTTTGTAGCTGCTCCAGCAAGAATCGCCTCTCACCTTCAACGCCACTACAATGCTCCCCTACCACTTCTTAAGAAGTCCATAGCTTCGGTAATATGCTTATGCCCGATTATTATCCATGCCGGATCGCTCGACTAGTGAGCTGTTACGCACTCTTTAAATGAATGGCTGCTTCCAAGCCAACATCCTAGCTGTCTAAGCAATCCAACCGCGTTTTTTCAACTTAGCATATATTTTGGGACCTTAGCTGATGGTCTGGGTTCTTTCCCTCTCGGACATGGACCTTAGCACCCATGCCCTCACTGCTGATGAACATTTTATAGCATTCGGAGTTTGTCAGGAATTGGTAGGCGGTGAAGCCCCCGCATCCAATCAGTAGCTCTACCTCTATAAAACTATAAATCAACGCTGCACCTAAATGCATTTCGGGGAGTACGAGCTATTTCCGAGTTTGATTGGCCTTTCACCCCTACCCTCAGGTCATCCCAAGACTTTTCAACGTCAACGGGTTCGGTCCTCCACTTTGGATTAACAAAGCTTCAACCTGCCCAAGGGTAGATCACACGGTTTCGCGTCTACTACTACTAACTATAACGCCCTATTCAGACTCGCTTTCGCTACGGCTCCGATCCTAAAAAATCTTAACCTTGCTAGTAAAAGTAACTCGTAGGCTCATTATGCAAAAGGCACGCCGTCACACATAAATGCGCTCCGACCGCTTGTAAGCGTATGGTTTCAGGATCTATTTCACTCCCTTATTCAGGGTTCTTTTCACCTTTCCCTCACGGTACTGGTTCACTATCGGTCTCTCAGGAGTATTTAGCCTTAACGGATGGTCCCGCCAGATTCATACAGGGTTACACGTGCCCCGCACTACTCAGGATACTACTAAATCTATGCGCTTTACTTATACCAGGCTATCACTGTCTATGGCTCCTCTTTCCAAAGGATTCTAATTCATTACATATCTTATATTGTAGTCCTACAACCCCTAGCATGCCGTAACATACTAGGTTTGGGCTAATCCGCGTTCGCTCGCCACTACTAACGGAATCACTTTTGTTTTCTTCTCCTCCGGGTACTTAGATGTTTCAGTTCTCCGGGTTCGCCTCCTCGAAAGGATACTATATCTTCAATATAGTGGGTTGCCCCATTCGGATATCTGCGGATCAATTTGTATGTGCCAATCCCCGCAGCTTTTCGCAGCTTATCACGTCCTTCATCGCCTCTGAGAGCCTAGGCATTCCCCATACGCCCTTAATTAGCTTATGCGTCTTGCTTTAACTTGCTCTTTTAGTTTTTTGTAATAACTAATGTTATTACACTCTTTTATTTTTCATACATTATTAATGTATGCTCGTATTTTTAAATCAATATGTCAATGAACGTTTTTCTTAT
>CANMLW010000031.1 GCA_947498705.1 uncultured Aquimarina sp. | reverse complement strand
AAAACCATTGAAGCTAGCTTCAATGGTTTAAATTAAATTATTTAAAAACTGTCAACCTATTTTAGGACGACTCAGATCATTTTCAAACAACCAACCAATTTATTTGTCCAAAAATATGACTAAAGTTTATTTAACAATAATAAATTCACTTCGTCTGTTTAGCTGATGTTGTTCTTTAGTACAGTGAGATTCATTACCACAATCATTAACATGTTCTGTTTCTCCATAACCTTTTCCTGTTAATCGGTCTTTAGATATTCCTTTATCCACCATATATTTTACAGTAGCTTTTGCTCTCTTTTCTGACAACCACATATTATATGCATCATCACCATGACTATCTGTATGCGATTTTACTTCAATTTTCATGTCGGCATATTCGTTTAGCACTTCAATAACTCGCGCTAATTCAACCTTTGCGTCAGAACGAATGTAGGCACCTCCAAAATCAAAATAAATAGGTTTAAGTGATAGGATTTTGGCTAAATCGTCTCCAACATTGGCTGTCTTTATTTTCTTTTCCATTGCTAAAGGAGTATCCAACGTTTGCGTTTCATCAGAAGTATTCACTAATTTTTCTAAAGTTACATACTCGTCTTTTTCTGCTCTCACAAAATAACTTGATTCGCATTTAACTAATTGTGTATAGGTAGCGTCATCTCCTACAACATAGCTTTGTATAAGTTCATTATTACTATCGAAAATAGAGACTTTGGCTCCAGGCAATAACTCATTAGTATCTTTATCTGTTACTAATCCAGCAATTGTAGCTTCACAGAAGCTTTTTAAATCCTCTATTTGAACAAAACCATAGATATCATCGCTTCCTTTTCCTCCATCTCGATTCGAAGAAAAATACCCTCTTTTAGAATCATTAATCACAAATGCAAAATCATCTTTAGGGCCATTAATTGGTTTTCCAACATTTACCACTAGTTTTTCATCCTTCGTTTGTGGGTTTAAGCTAGTAACAAACACATCTAATCCACCTAAACCTAGATGTCCTTCTGATGAAAAATACAATTCGTTATTTTCTCCTATAAAAGGAAAGGTTTCTTTTCCCTCTGTGTTTATTCGTTCTCCAAGATTTTTTGGTTCTCCAAAACTACCATCGTCATTAATTGCAACCGAATAAATATCTGAGGCACCTTTTCCTCCAGGCATATCAGACGAGAAATACAATGTTTTTTCATCTTTACTTAACGCAGGGTGCGCTACTGAATATTCATCACTATTAAATGCCAAATTTTGTGGTGTGGTCCACCCTCCTTGTGCATTCTTATAGGAGCGATATATTTTCAGTTTATTTGTCCCTTTTTGATCTCGTTTTAACTTTCTATTTTCATAATTGTTTCTTGTAAAGTAAACAGTTCTTTGATCCTTAGTAAAAACTGGAGTTGATTCATGAAACTTCGAATTAATCTTTTTATCAAACCTCTTAACTGTTGATAAACTTTTATCTGAATCGTTATACTTCGCTTCAAAAAGATTTAGAAACGCTGCATCATTCCACTGGTGTACATTTTTTCTGGTGATTAATGTATCTCTTGCTGAAGTAAAAACAACATTTTCTCCATAAAAAGCCGCTCCAAAATCTGCAAACAATGTATTAACACTAGCATTTTTTATTTCGAATCTTCCTGATTGAAAATCTATACGCTTTAAGTAATCAGAAGTATTTTGAAATAGTTTTGCTCTTTGATCATCTCCATTAACTTCTGCAAATTTTTGCATGTAACTATTGGCCTCATCGTACTTTTCTATAGCTTTTAAAGTCTGTGCATATCTGAAATAGTACTCTGGTAAAACCTCGCTTGGATAAGAATCTACTAATTCTTTATACCATTTTAAAGCTTCTTTATACTGACTATTAAAATAATAGCTGTCACCTAAATTCATAAATAAATCTGCACTCTTATATCCTTTTTTAACAACTTTAAGATACGTTTTTTGTGCATCAATATATTGATATCTATCAAACTGACTTTTACCTCTTTGCAATTTCTTTTCCTGAGAAAAAAGTGTAGAACTAGTAATTAATACTATAACTATAGCCCATACTGTTTTTAGCAAATACCCCTTCATGTGTTTTTATTGTTTTTAAAAAATGAGTGTAATTTAGAAGAAACGCGGTGTTAGCATTCTATTATATTTCTTGAATAACTCGAACCGAAGCATTACCTCATAACTTCCATCATTAAACTGAGTTTGTCCTAATTCTGTAGTCTCTCTATCGTAAGCGAAGCCAATCATCAAGGCATCAGACACCTGAAACCCTACCATTCCACTTACAGCTGCACTCCAACGATAAGCCGCACCAAGTGTTAAACGATCATATAGTAAAAAATTAGCAGATAAATCAACTTGTAAAGGAGCTCCAAAAACCAATTTACTTAGTACTGCTGGTTTAAATTTTACTTCTTCACTCAAATTAAATACGTATCCTCCTATTAAATAATAATTGATTCGTTCTTCTGCCAAAAAACTTATAGTGTTACCATCGGTATTTGTCGTAGAGCTTTCATCAAAATGATCTGTTTCTAACAAATTAGGAGCACTTAACCCCATATAAAAACGATCTGTATGATAATAGATACCTATACCTACATTTGGGCTAAACTTGTTATCTATCCCTCCATTACTAAAAACTACATCATTAGAAACAAACCTTGTTAATTCGTCAAAATTGACATTCAATAAATGACCTCCAGCTTTAAGTCCCAAACTTAATTTTCCGGTATCAGATGTAGGAATTGTATAAGAAAAGTCAATATCAAAATACGTTTCATCGGTTGGTCCAATTTGATCATTGACAATCGACAATCCCAAACCTAGTCTTTCACTTTCACCGATTGGAGTGTTTAGTGTTAAGGTTTGAGTACGTGGCGCGCCTTCGAGTCCTACCCATTGGCTACGATGTAATCCCATGATACTTAATACTCCTCTACTTCCTGCATAGGCAGGATTTACACTAACCGTGTTGTACATATATTGAGTATATTGTGCATCTTGTTGTGCATAATTCTGAGTGGTAATCAAACCAAAAACCGTTAACAAAAGTAGTATTAGTAGTCTATTCATAAGTCTTCTTTATTTGATTTAGGGAATAACAAATATATAGTATTCCAAATAAAACGCTATCTATTAATGTATATATACCCAGCTTTAGATTTCTGTAACCCTATTTCATTTTCATATTCTAGTACATAGTAATAGGTTCCTACTGGCAATTTATCACTTTCTTTTATTGTTGAACGCCCATCACTAATTCCTCTAAACAACTTTGCTTCATCTTGCATGTATCCAGCTTGTTCAAAGATTTTTACACCCCATCTGTTAAAGATACTTAATGTATTTTTAGGAAACTTATCTAGCCCAACTATTAAAAACTCGTCATTGACGTTGTCTCCATTAGGGCTTATCCCAGTATACACTACAATCTCGTCATCCATATCAATAACCGTAATGGTAACATCCTCTGCATCCCCATCATCATCCAGATCCACATCTTCTGTATTTAAAGGATCATCAGAAATATCGACAACATCATCTCCTATTGGATCTAAGCCTATTGCCGTTGCTTGATTCGACACACTTCCTAAAAGTACATCTTCTCTTGTTAGCACATAGGTTGCTGTAAAATTAGTAGCATTTATCTCTCCGATTTCAAGATCTATTGGATCTCCAGTAATTTGAATTCCTGGCAGTGGGTCTTCAATAATAATATCTGTAACGCTTACATTACCTGTATTCTCTACTGTAAACGTATAATGAATCTCATCACCTACATTTGGCAATCCATCTTTATTCACATCAATGTAAACTCCTGTTTTGGTCAATGCTAAGTTTCGACTTGTTTCTAGAAACGTAATTGTTGGGTCATTAGATGGGTCACCATCGGTTGTACCATCACCATTTGGTGTCTCTACGTTTTCATCTCCTGCATCAGAAACATCATTAACATCTCCTTTTATACCACTAGGGCTATCCGCTATAGTATTAGCACTATTCTCTACATAACCAAGATCAATATCATCTTGGGTAATAGTATGTTCTGCCGTAACAACAACACTATTTCCTTGTAATAAGATAGGGATATTACTAAGTCCGCCAGGGTACGTAATACTTCCTACATCTGCATTGTCATCTATTACTTCAATATTTTCTAAAACAGTATTCCCCGTATTTGTTATAACCATTTCATACTCGATAATTTCATTCAAAAAGTTTCCTTCTGCACTAACTGTCTTTACGAGTTGCATGGATGGGTTAGCTGGATCATTATCATCGATTGTTCCTATACCCTGAGCATCAGTTACTGTTAAGGTAGTGTTTGTTGTATTGGTTTCGGCATCAGTGA
>CANMLW010000030.1 GCA_947498705.1 uncultured Aquimarina sp. | reverse complement strand
TAAATCTTAAAAAACAGATAATATAAGATAAAAACGTATAAGTAAAATCAAAACAATGAAACATGCGGATTTAAGGTTGCAATCCAAGCGAGTTTACCTACTAGACTCTACCTAAGATCATAAACTTTATAATCCATCTTATATAAAAATCAATTGTCATACATATGCATTAAACAGACGCTTTAATTCTAAAAAACAATCAAAAAAAGGGTTTTCGAGACCCTTTTTTTGATTGTTTTTAAAACTAGTTCGAATTAATCTCCACATGAAATTTTAGCTCTTGTATAAGGCCCCGTAGAAGCATTAGGAGCATATCTTGCTTCTGCTCTGGCATAGATACGGTCACCACTACTGGTACAATCAAAATTTTGTTTTGCAACAGCTTTACCTCCAATGCTTACCCCATTACTATAAATATTGGCCGTACATGAGATGAAACCTAAAGAAAATGGTCCTCTAAATGTAGTAACAGAACTCACAAAATCATTAGAGGGTCCGGTACGTGTTCTGGTGTAGTAATTGGTTCCGTCAAAAACCAGGGTAATACAAGCGATAACAGTGACACTTGATTTAGTAAGTGACTTAGCATACGATTCTTGCTTGTATTGATTGCCATAAAAGTCGCTAAGTAACTTCATTTTTTTCTCGGTAGATAATCCGGTAACATCACCAACAAGTTCATTAAGATCTACATCGGCCACGACCAAGTCATAAGAACTGTCCAAAGTTGGATTACTTAACTCAGGTTCGAATTGTGTATCTTCATTACAGCCCACAAAGAATATCGCAATGGCAAATAAATAAATTGGTTTTAAGAATTTCATATCAAATTAGGTTTAGGTTTATTGATTACCTGTAAAATTAATTGAACCATAAAAAGTGATCATTTTTTAATATTAATGTTCCGTTATATTACAGAGTGTTACAGGTTCAATAATTAACAATGTGATAATAAACAAAGTCCCTCTCTACCCTCAAGTTTATAAATCTCAGCAACACATCCCAAATCACACTACCCTAAAACCATACCCAAAAGAGGCAATTTTCCCTTTTTTAAGCTTATTTTATGACTACTTAGAAGGCTTCTTCTAGATCAAGATTGTATTTTAGTGTATTCGACAATCGCTTATATTCTTGAAATTTTAGAAATATAAGTACACTATTGATGATATAACTTTGTTAGCAACCCTATTAAAGAATGAAGTCTATTATAAGTATCATATTTTTCATACTATGGATGAATTCGATGTTTGCACAAGTCGAGCAAAACATTGTCTCTTCAGATCACACTATTCACTTAAAAATATTTGGTGAGGGTACTCCTATATTAATTATTAACGGAGGACCCGGAATGAATAGCAAGGGTTTTATACCATTAGCTAAAACCCTAGGAAAAACAAATCAAGCAATTATATACGATCAAAGAGGGACAGGACAGTCTAAAATGTTGGAAATTAATGCTACTACCATCACCCTAGACTTAATGATTGATGATATCGAAACTATTAGGAAACACTTAAACATACAACAATGGGTAGTCCTAGGGCATTCATTTGGCGGAATGTTAGCCTCGTATTATGCTGCTAAACATCCCGAACGAATCAAAGGGCTGGTATTGTCTGCTTCTGGAGGAATAAATATGGATCTATTTTCAAGAATTAATATTACTTCAAGACTTACCCCACAAGAAAGGGACTCTTTATCCTATTGGAACGATCGAATCTCGAAGGGGGATACCAGTTACCATACAAGATTACGAAGAGGATATAATTTGGCTCCGGCTTACCTCTATGACAAATCAAATGTTCCTATTGTTGCAGAAAGACTCACTCAGTTGAATACTACAATTAACCAATTAGTTTTCCAGAATATGAGAAAAATTGGTTTTGATTGTGCTATTGGGCTTAAAGAACTTAAGGCACCTGTTTTAATCATCCAGGGGAAAGAAGATATCATAGATCAACAAGTTGCAAAAACTACTTTAAACGTCATTGAAAATTCAGATTTGGTACTCCTAGAGAACTGTGGGCATTATGGATGGCTTGATCAACCCAAAAAATACTTTTTCTATCTTGATCAATACCTTGGTAGTATTAAGTAAAGTTACTAACATCGGTAGATATTTGTATAGAATAAAAAGCTTCCCCTCTAATCTTGAACCTCAGCAACACATCTCAAACTACACCCAAAAGGTGCAATTCCCCTTATTTTTTAAGCTTATTTTATGATACCTTAGGAGGCATCTTCTAGAACAAGATCTTATTTTCGTGTATTCAACAATTGCTTATATTTTTGGTGTTTTAGGGATATGGGTAATATTGAGTATATAACATTGTTGTGTGTAATAAAAACAGAAAAATGAAAGAACCCGTCAACCTCGCTAAATCGGAATTGGGAATACGTAAGCCAGTTAAAGAGGTTTTTGAAGCCTTTGTTAATCCCTCAATAACAACTAAATTTTGGTACACTCATAGTACCGGAAAACTTGAAGAAGGTACAACCATAGAGTGGAAATGGGAAATGTACAATTTAGTCATTCCTGTAACGGTTATTGAAATTGTAGAAAACCAAAAAATACTTATTGAATGGGGAGAAGGAATACATAAATCAACTGTAGTATGGGAATTTAATTCAGTAAACGATAATCTGACATTCTTGACTATTAAAAATTATAACTTCCAAGGAAATGATGATGAATTATTAAACCAAATTAAAGATTCAACGAAGGGTTTTACATTCGTGCTTTCCGGGTTGAAAGCTTGGTTAGAGCATAAAATACAATTGCGATTAGTAGATGATGCTTTTCCCAAAGAACTAATGGAAAAACAATAAAACTATGCACAACACTGTATATAAAATCATAGTATCCTGAGGGATACTACGCTTTTTACACAAAACGTTGTACACAATAATGACTAAAAAATGAAAATTTTCACTTATATATTAACTCTTTTAGCAATATTCTCCATTTCATATGGTTTCTCCCAAGAACAGCAGCAAATTGATACTTTATTAAATGTAAGAAATCATAAAATTAATTTTTCACTGATAAAAGGTAAAGGAACCCCAATTTTATTTGAAAGTGGAGCTGGTAATGATGGCAGCGTATGGAAACCAATATTAAAACAAATCCATGAAATAACTGGTGCAACACTTATCACTTATGATAGAGCAGGGTTTGGAAAAAGCACGGTAGATACTTTAAATACAAATCTTTCTAATCATAATGTGATAGCCGGAGTATTAGATTTAGAAACTGGTCTAAAACAACTCGGTTATGATAAGGAAATCATGCTAGTTTCTCATTCTTATGGCGGCTACTTTAATTATTTATATGCTTCTCGCCATCCTGACAAAGTAAAAGCTATTGTAGCCATTGACATTGTTCATAATTACCATGAAGATGGTTATGCGGAAAAATTGGTAAGAAAAATGAAAAAGCAAATTTCAGAATGGAAAAGTTCAAGAATTGGGATGTATTATTTACTTTCAACACTAGTCGAATCAAAAAATATTATTTCCAAAACGAAAATCCCTAAAAACATTCCCGTTTTTGATATAGAGATGGGTTCTGATTTTGGAAGTACTAAAGAAGATTCTGAAAGATGGCATAATTGTCACAGAAAATTTATTGAATCAAACCCTAATGTAGAAGGAATTCGTGCAGCAAATACAAGGCATTATGTATGGAGAGACAACCCTTCATTAGTTATTAATATAATTTCGAAGTATTATGCGAAATATACTGATAGTAAAAATACAATTGATATTTATAATAAAGCACTTGACTATACTATTAAAGCCTCTAATTCAACCAGAAAAAACGCCTATAATGAAAGTGAAATCAACTTTTGGGGTTATGATATGTTAGAGAAAGGCAGCACTCAAAAAGCATTGAGAATATTTGAACTAAACACCACCCTATATCCTGAAAGTTTTAATACTTACGATAGTTATGGAGAGGCACTTATGAAAATTGGGAAAAAGGAAAAAGCATTAGAAATGTACCTAAAATCTGTAGAACTGAATCCTAATAATAAAAATGGATTAGAGAAGATCAAACAACTGACAAATGAATAAGGGTGTACAACAAAACCTAACCAACTACGACAAAGAAACCTCCAAAGCCTTTGCAATTTCTAAAAAAACACCCCATGTCAACGTATTATATGGTAACATTATTATCAGATTGGTAGATATTTGTTGAGAATCAAAAACCAATAGTATACAAGCGGTTAGCGAACACCTCTTCATCGATTTGATACAACAAGATCTTAGGTATTGTCAGTTGCTCTATGGCTTAGAACGATTGGGGGTATCTGCTACTGCCCTACACCATTTGCACTTATTAGACATCATCTACCAACTCATGCAGATTATCCACAAAAAAGAAACGACTACCTGGCAGAAACCTATGCCGCTTTTATGAAATCACTGCCAATGGTGATGCGCTACGCCCTCTTGCCAAAGATTGTTATGAGCGTTTAAATATTTAGTAACGTTATAAAGTGTCTCCTCTCCCTCCTTCGGCATGCTCAGGATAGGATCTGGGAGAGGATTAAGGTGAGGGTAACTGTTGCAAAAAACCCGAAAAGCTATGGTAACAATTCACCTCGGTATGACACTTATAGTAAACGTGAGCATAAAATAAGTCTCAATAAAGGGTTGCTGTCTTTTAGTGAGACTTATTTTCTTAGAGTGTCTTGTCCTGAAATAAGTTGACACAAAATCGACTTATTTATGAAACATTTAGAAGAACAACGGAAAAAACGTACT
>CANMLW010000029.1 GCA_947498705.1 uncultured Aquimarina sp. | reverse complement strand
AAATACAGCAGCTAGGAAATATACAGGAGTTTAAAGCATATCCTAACCCATCAGATGGGCAATTTGCTATAAAAGTAATGCTGAAAAAAGAAAAAGAAATTAGTATTAAGGTATTTAACCTAACAGACAATACACTTTTAAAACACATTTCAACAACAGGAAAAAAAGAATACGATATCCCATTTACCCTGCAAATAGCATCGGGAGTATATGCAATCGTACTCGAAACACCTTATGGAAATGCTATTAGAAAATTGATTATCAAATAATGTAAGACTACTTTTATATACAAAACCATATAAGCACCTGTTTAAAAGTATCTTAGCAAAAGATCATATAAATGAAAAAGATCATAATTATCGGATGTATATGTTTGGGGATAAATTTTTCATTTTCCCAATACTCTGTAGAGTATCTATTGATTGCAAACGGCGCTCCTCAAGCAACAGATATACGATTAGAATTTGATCTTAATTCTGCCGCAGGAAATGTATATACTCATTGGGATTTAAGTGGTAGCATGACCTTAGAAGAAAGAACCTCCAGATTCACAACTACGTATACCGGTTCCTACCCTACTCGCATTACATTTGCCTCAACTTCGAGAACTTCTTTTGGAGGGTTTTGCGGTGGAACAAAAGATGATAATATAGATCTGAACGCCGGCGATTATTTTATATTCGGAGGTGATATAAGAGGACGATTATCTTGTCCAGATGCGTTTTATGATGGTGCTTTTTGGGTTAGACCAATAAAAGATTTAGTACAACCAACAGGAGAAGATAGAATTGTTTGTAAAAAGCAAAGTATCACGCTTGCCCCCCAAAACGGGCCTATTATTCAACAGGTATTTTACCAAACAAGTGAACCAATGTCCCAACCTGTAGCTTATGCTACTTATGATAGTGATAATTATAAACCATCTGTTACAATAGATTTATCTACCCTACCTATACCTGATAGTGGTATTAGTATTGATTTTTGGCTGGTGTATCCTGGTCAAGTAGCAAAATCAAATGAAATTACTTACGAAGTCTTAGCGTGTTCTCCAGAACTAGACGGTCCTATTGAACCTATTCAACCATCCTGTAGTAACAGCATTAATGCTATAGATAACAACAATGGGAGTTTTACTGTTACTTTTGACAGAGAATTAGAAGAAGGTGAAAAAATGAAAATCGAAGTATGGGACCTGCAAAACGAAATTTGGGATGGTCTTGATGCTACATCAACACCTTTATCAAAAAATGATTTTGACAATAGATCTTACACTTGGAGTCGAAATAATCTACCCGGAGGAACGTATAAAATATTCTGGCAAACTAAAAGCGGTCCTAATCCCAATTTTGATGAAGCTAATACCGTACCCGATAAATTTGGTGAAAGCCCTTCGTTTGACTTAACTACTCCTCCCGAATTGTCTGTAAATGGCGACCCTCAGCCTGTACGTTGTTTCGGTGGAAATGATGGAAGCATAACCGTAAACGTTAGCGAGAACCCTCAAGGCACAACTCCTAACCCTACTTATGAATATTCTATCGATGATGGAATGAATTGGCAAACTTCATCCCTTTTTGAAGGATTAGAAGCAGAAAAAAACTATATAATCACAATTCGTAATGGAAATGGTTGCTTGGTAAAAAGTCTCCCTATTGAGGTTGGTACTACCTTTACTACGATCCCAGATGTCACTGGTTTATCGGGACTTATTAGAAACCCTACAGTGATTAATGGTAACAATGGCCGTATTGTCATTACGGTATCAGGTGGATCTGACAACTATACCAACTATGCCTGGACCAAAGATGGAAATCCTTTTACACCTTCTCCAAGTTCGTCCAATACCAGTTTAAATGATTTGTATGAAGGCACCTATACCATTGTAGTTACCGACTCTAATGGCTGTAGCTCTGAGATCGAAACTTTTACACTTGTCGATCCAGAACCTATAGACATTACCATCAATATGACACCAGATGTCTTAGATTGTTCTTATACACAAGCTACATTGATTGCCAGTGCTACAGGAGGACATCTTGATACTAATAGTGATTATACCTATCAATGGGATGACGATAACGGTACTACAGGAAATACCCTAAATAATGCCGAAATAGGAATAACGTATGAAGTAACCGTTACCGATGATGGAGGAAATTCACTGTCAGAATCTATTACTATTACAGGACCAACACCTATTACGGTGACTCCTGCATCCAATCCTGTCACTTGTAAAAATGGAGAAACCGGTAGTATCGAGTTAACCATCACAGGAGGAACTCCCTTTGACCCTATTGATAATCCTGAAGGATATACCGTAACATGGATCAAACTCTTTGACAATTCATTTAATCAAACAGGAACAACCATCACTAATCTTTCTGAAGGATCTTACGAATACCTGATCACCGATAAAAATGAATGCGAACTCAATAACTTTGGAGATCCTATTATAATCACAGAACCTACTATAGGTGTCGAACTATTCGAAGTAGTCGCTTCACATATCGATAATATTATTTTTGAAGGAGCTATTGGAGAACTGGAAATTGATTTTATCAATAATCAGGGAACACTTTCTTTTGAATGGTTTAAAGATGGGAATCCTTTTACTCGCCCTGCAGGATCTACCAATACAAAACTCATCAATCTAGAAGCAGGAGATTATAATGTAGTGGTCACCGATATCGATGGATGTACCGCAACTCTAGAAAACCCTATACCAATCACACAGCCAGATCTGTTGGCAATCGAATCAATAACACCTGTCAATGTCTCTTGTAAAACATTTAATGACGGAACTATTACAGTAACAACATCTGGAGGAATCGAACCCTATACCTATGATTGGAAAAAGATAGGAGCTCCTGATTTTATAGCCATCGATGATGCAACTATCGAAAACCTAGAACCTGGGCAATATACGGTTACCATCACCGATGATAGTGGTAGTACTGCAGAAGTTACTTCTGGTACCATTGATATTATAGAACCAGATACCCTCGAAATCATTACAGAAGGCATCACTAAGGTAATCTGTCCAGGAGAAAGTACAGGAGTTATCGACATATCAGTCATAGGTGGAACTCCTCCCTATACCTTTGTATGGGATAACGGACAAACCACAGAAGATATTCAAAACCTGGCAGTAGCTACCTATACCGTTACTGTAGAAGATAGTAATGGATGTACTACAGAGACAACCCTAGAAGTGACAGATCAGGGTGACCAGCTACAAATACAACCCACCATCACCAATGTATCTGCTTATGAAGGGTCTGATGGAAGCATTGCAGTACAAATCACAGGAGGGATACCACCTTATACCATACAATGGACACAATTGTCTGACAATACCGTTATTGGAAACGACAATAATATCAATAACCTTATTGCCGGAATGTATCATCTAAGTGTAACCGATAGTAGCCCAAGTAACTGTCTTATAGAAGACACCTACGAAGTTACTCAACCCGATGTTGTAGAAGCAACCATTACAGAACTTGTATGCACTGGAGATTGTGACGCTACTATTGCAGTCGAAGTCAATAAAGGAAATGGTAGTTTTACCTATCAATGGAATACGGGAGAAACCACCAATACCATTAGCAATTTGTGCGCAGGTTCTTATACTGTTACTATTGAAGGGTTTGGCGATAAAACTCTGGTACGCACTTATGAAATTACAGATCCCGATCCTGTAACCATAGACCTAGGAGAGGACCGGTTTATTTGTCTGGGACAAACCACTACGATATCTGCACTCATCGATGATTCTAATGCATCTTATAGCTGGAGTGCCAACAACGGGTTTACCAGTGATCAACCTCAAATCACAGTAAATAAGGGTGGAGTGTATACTGCGACAATAACCAATCATAAAGGATGTATAGGATCGGCAAATATCACCGTTCAAGAAGTAGATGCAGAGATCAAAGCAGAATTTTTATATGCAAGTCAGGTATTTGCTAATGAAAAAATGATCATCATCGATGTGACCAACCCTACTCCTAATGAAGTAGAATGGATCGTCCCTCAAGAAGCGACTATTGAAATACAAAATCAAGATCTTATCGAACTATCCTTTGACAAACCAGGAGAATATGAAATTACACTAATTGCTACCCTGGGAGATTGTAAAGATGTCTATATTCAAAAAGTACTGGTGTTACAACAAGAAGGACTTAACAATGAAAATGATTCGACAATTCAACAATTAGAAAACATTAAAGAATTTAAAGCATATCCCAACCCATCAGACGGGAAATTTTCAGTAAAAGTAACGCTGAAAGAAGAAAAAGAAATCAGCTTAAAAGTTTTTAACTTAACAGACAATACGCTTTTAAAGCACATTTCAACAACAGGAAAAAAAGAATACAATATCCCATTTACTCTTCAGGTAGCTTCGGGAGTATATGCAATCGTGCTCGAAACCCCCTATGGAAATGCTATCAGGAAAGTGATTGTAAAATAATTAACATATATTTGCTAATTAGCTTTTAATCAAAACATAAGACAAAGAACAAAAAAGTAGCACATGAGAATGAGGAAGATTTTAATTTTATTATGTTTTCTATGTTTTGTGACATTTCAAGTACATAGTCAGTTTAAGTATAAAGTTGAACATAATTTTACTTATAATAGTAGTGGTTTATGGACCATTTATAATATTACATTTGGAAATTCTAGAATTTTTGATCATCCAAATTCAAATACCCTCGTAGTTAATGGTGAATTTATACGATTAACTAATGGTCAATCTTATTATTATGAACGTACATTAAATACCACTCAAAAAGTAACGTCATATCATGTTTATTTAAACCTTCCTGATCCTAATACGCAATATTGTATTGTTGATGAAGATTATCCCTATACATCATCTCCAGCATTAAATTTTCTTTATTTTTCTGGGACTACTTGTAGACCTGTAGAATTTAGTTACGATTCTTCCTTAATTGCCATATTTTTAGATAAGCTCAATGATATCAATAATACTTCAGAAGTTCGATGCAGAGACGAAGCCCTCCCCATTAAAATTACAGAGCTTCGAGGTGCATTTAAATATTCTTTGGAATATAGATTAAATGGCTCTTCGATTTGGAATCCATTATTGCCTTACACAACTAAAACCAGTCATCAGGATATTGACTTGTCTCAGATTAATGGAATTGAAACAGCTACACAAATAGATTTTAGAGCAAATTATCTAGAAAACACCAATGATTATTCTGATGTTGTATCATTTCAACTTGCAAATTGTTCTCCAGAATTAGATGGCACTATTGTAGATAGTCAACCATCTTGTAGTAATAGTATCAATGTTGCAGACAACGATAATGGGAGTTTTACAGTTACTTTTGATAGAGAACTGGATGATACCCGACAAGAAAAAATGAAGGTTGAAGTATGGGATCTCGTAAACGGGATTTGGGACGGTTTTGAATCTAAAGTGATTGAAAAAATTGATTTTAACGGGCGTTCGTATACCTGGAATCCTAGAAATTTACCCGGTGGAACCTATAAACTATTCTGGCAAACCAAAAGCAATAATGCTCCTTTTGACAATGCAAACAGTACTCCTGATAAATTCGGTGAAAGTCCCTCGTTTGTATTAAATACTCCCCCTCTTTTATCGGTAAGCGGTGTTCCTACTGATGTACAATGTGCCGGGGGTAGCGATGGAAGTATAACAGTTACTCCCAATGGAGGAACCTCTGGAACCTCACCTACCTATGAATATTCTATTGATGATGGAATTAATTGGCAAACGTCTGCCCTATTTGATGGACTTACCAAAGGGGATTATACTATTAAAATTAAAGATGGAAACAGTTGTGAAGTAGTAAGCTCGACTATTACTGTTGATGAACGTTTTCCTACCACTCCCAATGTCATTGGTTTATCAGGATTAATTACCAATCCTACACTGATTGATGGTAATAACGGTCGTATTGTGATTGCTGTATCAGGCGGATCCGGCAACTATACAAATTATGTGTGGACCAAAGATGGTAACCCTTTTACTCCTCCCATAGGGTCTACCAACACCAGTATTGTTGATTTATCTGAAGGTGTTTACACCATTATAGTAACCGATTCTAATGGTTGTAATTCTGAGATCGAAACCTTTACATTGACCGATCCAGAGCCTATAGATATTACCATTACCATGACACCAGATACACTAGATTGTTCAGATACGCAAGTCAATCTCATCGCTAGCGCAACAGGAGGACATCTAGATCCTGATGGAGAATATTCATATCTATGGAACCATGGTACAACAAATCCTTCATTAAATAATGTGGGAATAGGCACCTATCAGGTAACAGTTACCGATAATGGAGGAAAT
>CANMLW010000028.1 GCA_947498705.1 uncultured Aquimarina sp. | reverse complement strand
ATAAACTTTTCCAAAAATTAACTGTCCTAAATTCCGTTGAACGTATCGCTTGTCAGACATAGAGTATGCCCCATAACGTTTAATATATGTGTCGTAGTAGAGCAAAATGTTACCCTATTTTCGACAAAAACTGCGCATTGATTGCTAACTTTTACTTTCTGCAAGCATTGCGCTTTACCAAAAATACAACAACCATTCAATTCATCCCTTAACTGCTATGATCCCATATATGTTGTTGTACTACGTTTATTTTTCAAAATTATCTCCGTCAAAATATAAGTTTGACATGCCTAGTTCTTTCCAAGATTTTTCGCTAAACCCTCCACAATAATGAAGCTCAGATTTAAAGCAATCCTCAGTACTGGGATCTAAATTTAAAGTTTCATAATTATATGTGTTTTGTCCTAGATACATATCAGCTATTTTCAAATTCTTATTTTTTGGAGTCTTTTCAACAAAGAATTTTAAATCCCATTCAAGCGATATTATTTTAACTTCTAAAGTTTTTTTCGTCACTATATTTTCAATAGTAATATTTTTTGTTACCATTGGATCAATTCCAAAAACAAGATGAGGATTATAAACAATATTCACCTTGATGTTTTCATCAAGGTAAGAAGTCGCTCTTGTCTTCCATAAGAATTCTCTACATAAGATAATCACGATAAAAAAGGTTAAGACTATAATTGTTTTTCGTTTTGTGAAATATCTCATTTTGTTAATGTAGTACAACGTTATAAGTATGTGTCGTAGCAGAGCAAAATGTTACCAAACTATCAACCGGTCTGCGTAGATTTTATAACTTTTCCATTCTAAAATCTTTGCGCCATAGCAAAAATACAAGAACCTTTGGGTTATCACTTAGCTGCTATGACATCATACTTGGTGTTAGCATTAGTTTTTATTCCACTGAGTCTTTAACAACATTAGTTTTGGATAAATAATCGTGAATTCCGTTTTTCACAAACAAAAAAGAAATTCTATCAAAAGGGATTAGCCTGTAAAAAGTCCGTGCAATGATATCAGAATTATCAGGTTTTTCTCCATTCATTTTTACAACTTTGGTTTTGGTAATAAATTTCCCAACTGTCTTTTGGAATTTAATTTCCATAATTGTGTAATATGCTACAAAAGTTCCAAATATCAATAGATAACCGAGAATTGTAATCAGCCCAGAATCAGTTGGATTAATTAATAGTCCAACGATAAAAGTAGTAATTGATGCTAAAACCAACCAGACTATAAAGTCAATGATAAAATTCAAAAATCGAGTAAAGGAACTGACAACGTTTGAGTCTACTTTTTCCTTTTTCTCTTTTTCAATAGTTGCCTTTTCCTTTATTTCGGCAAATTTGCTTGTATCTATATTCCGTTTTTCTACTTCAGAATCCGCCGCTTCGATTGCGGTCGGATTATATTTTCCTCTTTCTACAGTTACTATTTTAATTAATTCTTCGTCAGTCCGTTGGGACATAACTTCTTGAAATTCGTTTTCCATTCAATTTTAATTAATGCCAACGTTTAATATATGTGTCGTAGCAAGGCAAAATGTTACCTTGCTTTATGATTTTTCTGCGCAGTGATTGCTAGCTTTCCTTTTCTGCAAACATTGCGCTTTACCAAATATACAAGAACCTTTCGATTCATCAATTAGCTGCTATGATCACATATATGTTGTTGTGCATAGTTTTTTAGTCAAATCTTAATTCCGAATAGTACCATCTTTCGTCCAGTTGTACAATTTTATAGGATGCTCCAATAATATTATCATTTCCAAAATTTCGAGGCTTTTTATTAAAATCATAGATTATCCGTTTCTCAGCGTCGATTATACTCCCAGATCTATTTATGAAAATTATAAGACTGTCATTTTCTTCAACGAACCCAGAATAACTTGAGTTTTTCTTTCCACTATTTTTTATAATTAAATCAATGTCCAATTCGCGAATATTTTCAATTATAAATTCGTCAATTTCGTCCCTATCATAAGTTCCGTTGTCATATTCATCAATTTTTGAAATCAAATCAGTTAATTCCGTTTTATAATCCAAAACTCTCTTTTCATCGAATGGATTACACGAAATAAAAACGATTGTTAAAATGATAAGAATTAGTTTTTTCATATTATGCACAACGTTTAATATATGTGTCGTAGCAGAGCAAAATGTTACCTTGCTTTTTGATTTTTCTGCGCATTGGTTGCTAACTTTTACTTTCTACAAGCATTGCGCCTTACCAAAAATACAACAACCATTTGATTAATCACTTAGCAGCTATGATCACATATATGGTGTTGTAAACCGTTATTATTTATTAAAATCGATTGAAATTATAGTATCGTTTTTCTTTAAAGGTATCAAATACATTCCTGGATGAGTGTGAGTGTATTCCTTTTCATAATTTAACTTTAGACTATCATTTTTTTTCCTAATTCTTTCGCCTGATCGGTCGTAAAATTTTGTGTCAGAATCAAGAATTCCATATTTAATATAATCTCCACCACAACTGGTGGGAATCCACATTCTTTTTATTGAGTAATTCCCATTTAATTCTAAGGTTCCATCTTTGTAATAGTATTTCCATTTACCAACTTTATAATTATAGTATCTCAAACAAGGACCGAGGTTACAACATTGTAAATACCTTCCAATCAAATACTTTCCTTCCTTTTTCAGTTGTCCATTTTCATAAAACTCTTTCCATAACCCAATTTTGTATTTACTTGTTTCTCCATCATTAAATTTAGCATACATTCCGGATTCTTTTTTGCTATTCTTGATTAACTCTGTTTGTCCAGCAAAAGATTTTTTTGAAAATTTAAGCCTGCTATGGCTTACTTCTTTTTCATAATCAAAATCTGAAACTTTTTGATTTTCCAGAATAAGAACCTCTTTCTTACAACCTAATAGGGAGGTTGTAATGATTAAGATTAATATTTTGTAATAAGCATTCATTAAATATTTCGGATAAGTTAAATTAATGGTTTACAACGTTTCATATATGTGCCGTAGCAGAGCAAAATGTTACCTTGCTTTTCGATTTATCTGCGCATTGGTTGCTAACTTTTACTTTTTTGCAAGCATTGTGCCTTACCAAATATACAAGAACCATTCGATTCATCACTTTGCTGCTATGATCACATATATAGTGTTATCTGCTGGTGTTTTTATTTTTTCGCACTAACCTAATACCATATCCAATAAGAAATATGAAAAATCCTAATAATAGAATTATAGGAATTATATCTGTTTTTGAATCCATTATATTACCAAAAAATAAACTAAATAAAATTCCGAATAATATGAAACCATACCCAAATTTTAATTCGTTTCGTCTCTTCCATTCTTTTTCAGATGCGGAATTTCTTTTTAATCCTTTGATTAGTGTTTTTCTAAGTTCAGAATAATTACTATAACTTGTTGAAGATATTTTATATTTAAAATCGTGTCCAATTAAAGTTAAATCTTTCCATTTTATATCACGATTAACATTTTCTTTTTCAATTTCGGCGTATGATATGAATTCAGATAATAAAATTGTTTTTTTCGTATAGCCAGTAACTGACTTAAATATCAACTTTTCATCTGTTATATGCAAAATGTCAAAATTATACACCCAATACAGAGAGTAAATACCTAATGCTAAAAATGGAGAACCAATTATTAAAACTGCCAAATTCGATTTTCCATTTATGATAAAAGCAGTGCCAAATATGATAGCTAAAATTCCGCCAATATTCAATATTAGAATCGTGGATAACTTTGGTTTAGACTTTATTCCTTTTTTTGTTTTCAATTTTTTTTGCTTGCAGATAACGTTTTAAATAAAAAGTCGTTTTTAATGCTTTTTATTTTGTGTTATACAGGTTTTATCTCAAATACCTTTGTTGGCATCTATTCGATACCCTAATTGTTTCTGAATTTCAATCTTTTGATCTGGGGAGTATTTTTCAAACATAACCCTCAGAGTGAAACCTCCAATTAAATATCCACCTTCTATATATGACCAATCAACAATTTTATCCAAATTCATTGTAAGCGGATCACCTATATTGAAATCACTGAAATAATAGGGCTTGTTTAATAATAAACCTTTTACTACCCCTTCTTTTGAGAAATCCAATTCGTCCAACCACAAATATTCCGTATTTGAATCATCGCTCATTTTTACTTTCACAGAAAAACGAATTTGATTTTCTTGTTTGTTGTTAAAGATTTTAAGGAATTTTTTAATTGTATTTTGACCCGCAATCATTGCCTCATTCATTGTAGAGTTTTGTGGGTCAAAAGTAACAATATCTTTTCCATCTTTACCTTTTACTATTGTTTGTGCATTGCAATAACTCACAAATAATAAAATCATTAAAGTTATGTAATTAAATTTCTTCATTTAGCAGCAATTTATTCTGTATAACGTCTCGGGTATGGTGTCTTAGCTGACGTTAGGAAGCTATGCACTATACCCATTGTTGGGGCATCGTTTTTTACCAATTCGTTAATATTTTATTTACTAATAACTGAACATTTTGTTCTTTACTATTCTTGAAACTAGAAATGTAATTTTTAGCTTTTTCTCCTTTTATCATAGACAAAGCACTAAGAAAAACCTGTGCATTGTAGTCACTCGCTTCACTTTCTTCTTTACAGGCTTCAATTATTAAGTCAACAGAACTTTTATCTTTTAACCGACCAAGGCCCAATGCCGCATTTCTTTTTATGAATGTGTCTTCTTCTTTATCACTCAATAATGCTTTAAAAATTGTCTCATGACTGTCAAGTGGAAAAGTTGAAAGGTATTCAATTGAACTTCTTTTCCAATCTCTGTTTGGGTTGTCGTTATAAATAGTCTCAAAAGTCGTTTGCAATGTATCTATATCGTTATTGATTAGAATGTCTGTAAACGCTACTGTTCTATAAGAAGGGGATTTAATTAGTCTTATGATTTCATTAATTACCAATGGTGAATCGGTCTTTTTAAGAGCAGAAGCTGTCCAATAGCGAACGGAAGAGTCATCATGACTTAACAACTCTGAGAGAATATTAATTGACTTTTCATCGGTTCTGCCTGATAATCCTTTAACTAGTTTTTGGATTATATCTGGATTTTCACATTCCGTTAAAGTAGTTTGCAAGTCAGGAAGAATATCGTCTGAATAAAGCAGTGGTTGTTTATTGTTATTGAAGTAGTACTCTTTGGGTACTGGTTTAGTTCGTAAAACTTCAAGCCAAAATTTAACGTTTTCGCGATTGGTTGATTTGTAAAAACCGTCTAATAAATCTTCTGAAACGGTGTCCTGCTTTGCAACAAGAGCTTTTAAGTAATCAACATCTTCTTTTGTCGGACTATTGGCTAATGCTTCTATTGCAATTGAACGAGTTTGAGTACTATCTAACAATGGCTGGAAAGATTCAAGCAGATTCCCTATTTCTAAAACTTTAACCGAGTAAATAGCATATCCTTTTATGTTGTAATCCCAATTTTTAACAGCATCGAGTAATAGTTTTTCGGTTTTTTCATTTTTATCCGTTGCTGATAAAATTTGAGCGGCTAGGATTTTTGCTGTTTTGTTTTCGCTGTGGATTCTTTGATATGCTGTTGATCGTAAAGAGTCTGTGTTTAACTTAAAATATAATGGAAGCATATGGGCGTCTCCAAATGTTTCATTTTCTACTAGAAAATCAAATAGTGGAGTAGTGTATTCTGTATTTAGATAAAGTAATGCCATTCCCGCCCAAATAAGATTTCCTTTGTTTGTTTCAATCTCTATTTTTTTGAGCAGTCCTTTTTCAAATGATTTATCACCTGAACCTGCTATGATTAAATAAGCTAAAATTCTTTGGTAAGAGTTTTCAGAGTCAAAGAGCTTGTTAATGTTCTTTTTATATAATTTTTCAGACTTAAAGGAATACAAAGGGTATTGTTGAATGGACTCTCCTTTAATTCCTGCTGTTAGTTGAGTTATGTCACTATGAGGTGTCAAAAGATTTGAATAGGTCCTGAACATTTGGTTTAGTTGTTCTTCGCCAAAACCTTGGTCGAGGGACTTTTCAAAATCATTCCTAAAGTCTTCGATTGTCTGCGAAAAACCATAGAAACTAAAGATCAAGAATATTAATGTAAGTAGTTTTCTCATTTTATTTAATGTGCCCCAACGTTTACTATATGTGTCGTAGCAGGGCAAAATGTTACCTTGCTTTTTGATTTTTCTGCGCAGTGGTTGCTAATTTCAACTTTTTGCAAGCATTGCGTCTTCCCAAAAATACAATTACCATTGGATTGGTCACGATACTGCTATGAACACATATATGTTGTTGTGGTGTCGTTTTTTTATTCATTATTTCAATAATCTCCATTCGCAATTTTATTCGAGATACTGTCAATCATTTGCTTGTATTTTCCAATTGGTTCAAATTCCAACAACTTTGGATTTTCAGTCAACCATTTTTCAAAAATTCCAGAACTCCAGGCTTCAGGTAATTTTTCATAATTGACATAGTTTGATATAAAAGCAAATTCGTTTACCATTGAAACTTTGTCTTTGTCAAAATCATTTTTAAATCGACTTGCAATTATGTAACCTTGATGACAACATCGTAAATGTTCCGCATATAGTTTGGTGAAAATTAAGGTCACATACTTTTCGTGAGCATTTTTGTCAATAGTTCTTAATTTTTCAAACTCTTTAATAATGTCAATTGGAATTGAGTCTAAACTTTCGGAACGATTTGGTGCGTATTGTTTAGAAAATTCCGCTACATTTTTTTTCAAATTCTGTGATTTAAATTCCGATTCAGAGGTTTTGGTTTCCTCAAATTCCGCAACTCTTTCATTCCACGTATCAATTTGTTTCTGCTTTTGATTACAGCCAATCAGCAGAAGTAAAATCGGTAAAAAAAGGACTTTGTTTAAGTTCACAATGTTTTTCTTAAATGCACCACAACGTTTAGTATATGAAGCGTAGTATCCCGAAGGGTGCTATGATTTATATACAATGTTAGCAATTGTTTTCATTTTA
>CANMLW010000027.1 GCA_947498705.1 uncultured Aquimarina sp. | reverse complement strand
CTTTAATAGTTGATGAGGGAGAGACGCATATTTCATTTGATATAGAATATTGCACAGACTTATTTACCGAGGCTACGATTCGACGTATGGCGTTACACTATAAAGAATTGTTAAGTAGCATTGTGGTAAATAGAGCAAGTAGTATTGCAGACTTATCAATAGTAACTCAGCAAGAACAAAAAGAATTACTAGAAGTTTTTAATGATACAAAAACCGAAGAAGCCATTTCTTCGACTCTGGTAGACTTGTTTAGAGATCAGGTTGCCAGAACTCCAGATAGTACAGCATTGGTTTATCAGGACAAAATGTTTACTTATCAGGAGTTGGACGATATCTCTAATCGACTAGCTAACTATTTACTATCAAACTATACTATCAAGGTCGAAGATTTTATAGGTGTTAAGTTAGATCGTAGTGATGATTTTATTATTAGTTTGCTTGCGGTTATGAAATCAGGAGGAGTGTATGTTCCTATTGATCCAAATCATCCGCAAGATCGTATTTCTTACATAGACCAAGACAGTAATTGCAAGGTGATCATAGATTCAGAGGCTCTTAAAACCTTTAAAGAAACCAAAGATGACTATCCAACAATTCTTCCGAATATATCTTTATCAGAAGATCACCTTGCTTATATTATTTATACTTCTGGATCTACCGGCAAACCTAAAGGAGTATTGATAGAGCATAAAGGTATTGTAAACACTATTGTTTCTCAGATAAAAGAATATAAGGTTACTTCATTAGATTCTTGTTTACAATTTGCAAGTATATCATTTGATGTTTCTATAGGAGAAATTTTTACTTCATTATTGAGTGGAGCTCGATTGTGTATTATTTCAAAGGAAGAAAAAGGAGATGTTCATCTATTTTCAGAATATGTAAAAAATAACCATATTACATGGGCATCATTACCACCTGCATTTTTTAAGTTAGTAAACATAGAAGATGTATCAGGGATAAAAACTTTGATTACAGCAGGAGAAGAAGCACCATTGGATAAAGCTCTCGAATTTTCTAAACAAGGAAATTATGTAAATGCTTATGGTCCTACAGAAACTAGTATCTATGCTACTGTTTTTGCTGAAGATTTTACGACCAAAGTTCCTATTGGTAAACCGATTAGCAATACCTCTATTTATATTGTTTCTGATGATCTAAACATCCAGCCTATTGGTGTGGTTGGTGAGTTGTGTATAGGAGGAACGGGACTGGCCAGAGGGTACCATAATCGAGAAGAACTTACTGCCGAGAAATTTATAGCAAATCCATTTGTTGTTGGTGAGCGCATGTATCGAACGGGAGATTTAGCCAAATGGTTACCCGATGGTAATATCGAGTTTCTAGGTAGAAAAGACAATCAGGTAAAGATTCGAGGATATCGTATCGAATTAGGAGAGATCGAAAATGTTTTACTAGCCGAAGATACAATTACTACTTGCTGCGTTGAAGCCAAAACAGATGCCGAAGGTAATAAACGTTTAGTAGCGTATGTGGTAGGTAGCAAGGATTTTGATAAAGATAAAATTCAGTTAACGCTAAAAAGTAAGTTGCCAGAATATATGGTTCCTGGATTATGGGTTGTTCTCGATACTATGCCATTAAATAACAATGGTAAGATCGATAAGCAAAACTTGCCAGAACCAGACCTGTCTGATTTATCTAGCGAAGTCTATGTGGCTGCTAGTACTGCAATCGAAGAACGTTTGGTTGCTATTTGGGAAGATTTGTTAGGATTAGAAAAAGTGGGTGCAAATGATAATTTCTTTGAGCTAGGAGGGCATTCATTACTGGCAACCCGATTAATTTCTATGATCCGTAAGGAGTTAAATGTAGAAATCAAAATCAAAGAGATCTTCGTTTATTCAAGACTAAAGGATCTAGCAACATGCATCGAAAAACAATCCAAAGGTTCTTTCTTACCTACAGTGGTTCCTCAGGAGCGTCCAGAACGTATTCCGTTATCGTTTAGTCAGGAGCGTTTATGGTTTTTAGATCAATTACAGGGAACTGCAGAATATCATATACCTATTAGTTTACAGTTATCAGGTACATTAGATATCAAAATTTTAGAAACCTGCCTACGAGAAATCATTGCTCGTCATGAGGTTTTAAGAACAGTAATCGCTTCAGAAGACGGAGTAGGGTATCAGCATATATTGCCAGCTCAGGATTGGTCATTATCGGTGGTTACGCAAGAGGAATCTTCAGACTTAGAAATTGCTATCCATAACCTGATCAGTCAACCTTTTGATTTGTCAAAAGATTATATGCTTAGAATGGCAATTTATGATCAAGGAAATAATAATTATATACTGGCAGGAGTATTTCATCATATTGCCAGCGATGGTTGGTCTGATAGTATTTTTGTAAGAGAGTTTGTAGAACTCTATAGTGCGTATGCTCAAGACAAACTTTCAGAACTAACTCCATTATCGATTCAGTATGCAGATTATGCATTGTGGCAAAGAGAGCACCTTACAGGAGATTTCATGGAAACCCAATTATCCTATTGGGAAAATCAACTATCAGGAGTGCTTCCGTTACAATTACCAACAGATTATACAAGACCGCTTATTCCGAGTAAAGAAGGGGCGTCATATGGGTTTGATTTATCAGAAGAGCTAACAACTTCATTAGTACAATTAGGCAAAAAACAAGAGACTACTTTATTTATGACGTTACTGTCTGGTTTCAAAGTGTTATTGTCAAGATACAGTGGTCAGGATGATATATGTATCGGTACTCCTATTGCCAATCGACCCCAGGAAGCGTTAGAGCATATGATCGGTTTCTTTGTAAATACGTTGGCATTGCGAAGTGATTTAAGCGGAAACCCAAGTTTTACATCAGTATTACAAAAAGTAAAAGAAACTACCTTAAATGGTTATGATCACCAGCATGCACCTTTCGAAAAGGTAGTAGAGCGAGTGGTTAAGAACAGAGATATGAGCACCACGCCATTGTTTCAGACACTATTTGCATTACAAAATATGCCTGACGAGAATGGAGATGCCTTAGAAGGAATAATGATAAAACCATATGCTCAGGAAAGCAATACAGCTCAGTTCGATTTATCTTTTTATGCAATAGAAGAAGAGAAAGGAATTTCATTTAGGATAGAGTATGCGACTTCTTTGTTCAAAGAAACTACCATACATCAGATGGTAGTGCATTTTGAAGAGTTATTAAAGGATATTGTAAAAAATCCAGATCAAGGAATTAATAACCTATCAATGCTCACGGCTGCAGAAGAAAAAATGGTATTGCAGTCTTTCAATACTACCGAGGTAGCATATCCTAAAGACAAGACGTTGGTGGATTTATTCGGAGAGCAGGTTATAAAAACTCCAAATGCCATTGCGATTGCATTTGAAGGACTAGAACTCACCTATCAAGAACTAGATCAAAAATCCAATCAATTAGCACATTATTTACGTTCTAAAGGAATCAAGGCAGAGAGCTTAGTAGGTATTTGTATTGATCGTTCCTTAGAAATGATGATAGGAATTTTAGGGATTCTGAAAGCAGGAGGTGCTTATGTACCGATTGATCCAAAATACCCATCAACAAGAATAAATTATATTATTGATGATGCAGCTATTGACTTTGTATTAAGTAGTTCTGATGCAATTGAAGCCTTGCAACATAAAGAAAAACTAGAGATTGTTTTATTAGATAGTGATTGGGGAATTATTGCCAAAGAGTCTTCTTCAGGACTAGCTAAGACAGTTACTCCAGAAAATTTGGCGTATGTGATCTACACTTCGGGTAGTACAGGAAACCCTAAAGGGGTAATGAATGAACACTCTGGAATTGTAAATCGTCTGTTATGGGCTCAGCAAGAGTATGATTTACAGCCAGAGAAAGATGTTGTGTTGCAAAAAACTACATTTTGTTTTGACGTTTCTGTATGGGAGTTGATATGGCCTGTATTAACAGGAGTAAAATTAGTCTTTGCACATCCAGAAGGACATAAAGATGGTAATTATTTAAAGAATGTTATTGATGATCAACGTATTACCACTATGCATTTTGTGCCATCGATGTTATGGGTTTTCTTACAGGAAGTAGAAGCAGGTGACTGCAGTTCTCTTCGCCAGGTGTTATGTAGTGGTGAAGCATTATTACCAGATCATGTAAACCTATTTAAAGAGAAATTTCCAGAGGTACGTTTAGACAATTTATACGGTCCTACAGAGGCAGCAATCGATGTAAGTTCCTGGAGCGTTCCTAAAGAAGCTAAAAAAGTAACCGTAGTTCCTATTGGTAAACCAGTTGCCAATACCAGTTTGTATATCCTTAATTCTGAATACAAACCTTTACCGATTGGTGTTGCAGGAGGTTTGTATATCGGAGGAATACAAGTATCAAGAGGGTATTTGAATAAAGAAGAACTTACCAGAGAACGCTTTATAAATAACCCTTTTGCAGAAGGAGAACGATTGTATTATACGGGAGATTTAGCAAAATGGCTACCCGACGGAAATATCGAATATATCGGTAGAGAAGATGACCAGGTTAAAATACGTGGATATCGTATCGAATTAGGAGAGATCGAACAAGTATTAAATGAAGTTTCAGGAATTACACAATCAGTAGTTTTAGCCAGAGCAGATAAAGAAGGAAATAAACGATTGATAGGATATGTAGTTGCCGAGGGTGAATTTAATAAAGAAGAAGTTCAGAATAAGTTAGTGTCAGAACTTCCCGAATATATGGTTCCACAGTTATGGGTTTCTTTGGATGAAATTCCATTAACTAGTAACGGAAAGGCGGATAAGAAGAATCTTCCAGATCCTGATATGTCTACAATGTCTACCAAAGCCTATGTTGCTGCAAGTACTGCTACTGAAACACAATTGGTAAGTATATGGCAGGAGTTATTGGGTGTAGATCAAGTAGGTATCCATGACGATTTCTTTGAGTTAGGTGGGCATTCGCTACTAGCTACCCGTTTGGTATCTATGATTCGTAAAGAATTAGAAGTAGAAATATTAATCAGAGATATTTTTACGTATTCATCGATAGCAGAGTTGTCATTGCATATTACTACAGGTACCGACACTGCTTTACTACCTCCCGTTGTAGCAGGAGATCGTTCTGAGCGTGTTCCGTTATCGTTTAGTCAGCAACGTTTGTGGTTTATCGATCAGTTAGAAGGAAGTGTTTCTTATCATATGCCTATTTTACTATGTATTGATGGTGGATTGGATATAGAAGCATTATCGGCTTCATTAAAAGAGGTGGTAAACCGTCATGAAGTATTGCGTACGGTTATTAAATCTGATAACGGAGTTGCTTATCAGGAGGTTCAACCTGTAGAGAATTGGTCATTAGATGTTGTAAACTTAGATGAATCTGAGGATGTAACATCAATATTACAAAGCTTTATTGCCACACCATTTGATTTGTCGAGCGATTATATGTTACGAGTATGTTTGTATGACAAAGGCGATGATGCATATATTTTATCGGGAGTGATTCATCACATCGCTAGTGATGGTTGGTCAGAAGGTGTCTTTGTAGAAGAATTTACCAGATTATATCAATCTTATTCGTCAGGTATTGCTTCAGATTTATCACCATTATCATTACAGTATATTGATTATGCGTTATGGCAACAGGAGTATGTAGAAGGTGAAGTTTTAGACTCACAGTTATCCTACTGGCAAGAACAGTTATCAGGAGTTAGTCCGTTAGACTTACCTACAGACTATCAACGTCCTATCGAGCAGAGTACCAAAGGTTCGAGATATTCTTTTGAGGTAGATACTGATTTGCAGGATGACTTACAAAAGTTAGCACAAGAAGAAGGAGTTACGTTGTTTATGTTATTGTTATCGGTTTTCAAGGTATTGATGTATCGTTACAGTGGTCAGGATGATATTTGTGTAGGTACTCCGATTGCAAATCGTACTCAAGAGGAGACCGAAGGCATGATCGGTTTCTTTGTAAATACCCTGGCACTGCGAAGTGATGTAGGAGCGGTTGCTACTTTCAAAGAATTTTTACAACAGGTAAAGGCGACGACTTTATCAGGTTATGATCACCAGCATGCTCCTTTCGAGAAGGTGGTAGAACATGTTGTAGAGACTAGAGATATGAGCATCAGCCCATTGTTCCAGGTCATGTTCTTATTACAGATCAAATCAGAAGTTAAAGATTTACAATTAGGAGATATTCAAATTGCACCTTACGAAGGTTTTGATAGAGGGCTTTCTAATTTTGATCTGACTCTTATGGCAGAAGAAAGTGATGCAGGAATTACTTTTGATTTAGAATATTGTACCGATCTGTTTACCGAGGCAACGATCCAACGTATGTCTCTGCATTTTGAAGCGTTGTTAAAAGGGATCATTGCTAATAGAGAGTTATCGATTACAGAGCTTTCTATGATTACAGCTCCAGAACGTTTCGAGCTGTTAGAAACATTTAACGCTACTCAAACTGAAGAAATTACTACAACGCTGGTTGATTTGTTTGCTGCTCAGGTAGAGAAAACTCCAGACAGTACTGCATTGGTGTATGAAGATAGGGTACTTACCTACCGTGAGTTGGATGAAGTTTCTAATCGATTAGCCAACTATTTACTAGAGAATCATGCGATCGAGATAGAAGATTTTGTAGGAGTGAAGCTGGATCGTAGTGATGATTTGATCATCAGCTTACTGGCGGTTATGAAATCAGGAGGGGTGTATGTTCCTATCGATCCTAATTATCCAGAAGAACGTATTTCTTATATAGAAAAGGACAGCAATTGCAAGGTGATTATCGATTCAGATACTCTTACAACCTATAAAGCAACCGAAGAAGACTATTCTGTAGCACTTCCGAATATATCTTTATCAGAGAGTCACCTTGCTTACATTATTTATACTTCGGGATCTACTGGTAAACCAAAAGGGGTACTAATAGAACATAAGGGAATTGTAAATACCATTACATCACAAATAAAAGAGTTTGATATTACTTCATCCGATGCTTGTTTACAGTTCTCGAGCGCTTCTTTTGATGCTTCGATATGGGAGATTTTCATGGCGCTGTTAAGCGGAGCCAGTTTACATGTGATCGAAGAAAATATAAAAGGAGATACTGATTTATGTGTTAATTTTATTAATGAACACCAAATCACATGGACGATACTTCCTCCGGCATTTTTAAAACTACTAGATGTTAGTCAATTAGAAAGTTTAAAGACATTGGTTACTGGTGGAGAAGAAGCCCCTATAGAAAAGGTAGTCGAATTTTCTAAACAAGGTCGTTATGCCAATGCATATGGTCCAACAGAAGCGAGTATTTGTATTACCATCTTTACGGGTGAAGTTACTACCAAAGTTCCTATTGGTAAACCGATCAATAATACTCGTATTTATATTCTTTCTGATGATCTAAAGATTCAATCTATAGGTGTTGTGGGAGAGTTATGCGTTGCAGGAACGGGATTAGCCAGAGGTTATCATAATCAAGAAGAATTGACTGCCGAGAAGTTTGTAGCCAACCCATTGGTTACTGGAGAGCGTATGTACCGTACAGGAGATTTGGCTAAATGGCTACCCGATGGTACGATTGAGTTTATGGGAAGAAAAGATGATCAGGTAAAAATACGAGGGTATCGTATCGAGCTTGGTGAGATCGAGAACGTATTATTGGGGTTAGACTCGATTACTACCTGTTGTGTGTTGGCCAATACCGATGCCCAGGGAACAAAGCGTTTAGTTGCCTATGTAGTAGCAGATGATTTTGATAAGGAAACGATACAAGAGACCTTAAAAAATAAGTTGCCTGATTATATGGTACCTCAGTTATGGGTTGAGTTGGACAGTATGCCACTGACCAATAACGGTAAGATTGATAAAAAGAGCTTGCCAGATCCAGATATCTCAGAATTATCAAGTCAGGAATATGTAGCAGCTATTACTGCTAGCGAACATAAGTTGGTTACTATATGGCAGGATTTATTAGGAGTAGCACGTGTAGGTATTTATGATGAATTTTTTGAGTTGGGAGGGCATTCTTTGTTAGCTACTCGTTTGGTATCAATGATCCGTAAAGAGCTAGAGGTAGAAGTTGCTATCAAGGATATTTTTGTGTATTCGAAGTTGGTGGATTTAGGAAGGTATCTCGATAAACAATCTAAAGGTACTTTATTGCCAGCGATTACAACACAGGATCGTTCAGATCGTATCCCATTATCCTTTAGCCAGGAACGTTTATGGTTTATTGATGAATTACAAGATGATAGTATAGAATATCATATTCCATTTAATTTAAGGTTATCAGGAACTTTAGATATCCAAATATTAGCAACAAGTTTTAGAGAGATTGTATCACGTCATGAAGTATTACGCACGGTGATTAAGTCAGAAGACGGAGTAGGGTATCAGGAGGTACGATCTGCAGAAGCGTGGAGCTTGGACGAAGTTACTATAGCATCGCAAGAACTCTTAGGACAAGATATTTCGCAATTTATTGCGCTACCTTTTGATTTATCTAAGGATTACATGCTTCGAGTTCGCTTGTATCATTTAGAAGAGGATCAATATATATTATCGGGAGTTTTCCATCATATTGCTAGTGATGGTTGGTCTAATGGCCTGTTGATCCAAGAATTTATGGAGTTGTACAAGGCATTATCAACTTCACGTACTCCTGTTTTAGAAACCTTATCGATTCAATATGCCGATTATGCCTTATGGCAACGCAAGTATTTAGAAGGAGCTGTTTTAGATCAGCAATTGTCGTATTGGGAGGATCAGTTAACAGGTTCGGTTCCGTTATCCTTACCGACCGATTATCCACGTCCAGAGGTGCAGAGTAATGAAGGAGCGAGTATTTCTTTTACCTTAGATAAAGAATTGAGTGCTTCGTTACAGGCCCTTTGTCAGCAAGAAGGAGTGACCCTATTTATGACATTATTGGCCGCCTTTAAAGTGGTTTTATCGAGATACAAGGGTCAGGAAGATATTTGTATAGGTACTTCTATTGCGAATCGTCCTCAGGAAGCATTAGAGCATATGATCGGCTTCTTTGTAAATACATTGGCGTTACGAAGTGATCTAAGTGGTAATCCAACATTCCTGGATTTCTTGTCCAGAGTAAAACAGATGACCTTAGATAGCTATGACAATCAGGATGCTCCATTCGAGAAGGTAGTAGATCGCGTGGTCGAGGATCGTGATATGGGTAAAAATCCACTATTCCAGGTGATGTTTAGTTTAGATAACATGCCAGAGGAAGAAGAATTGGAGATAGAAGGATTAACCATCGACTCTTTTACTCAGGATGATGGTGTGATACAATTTGATATGTCTATTGATGTGTTAGATACTGGCGAAGGTATTGCCGTTAGAGTAGGGTATTGTACCGCATTATTTAA
>CANMLW010000026.1 GCA_947498705.1 uncultured Aquimarina sp. | reverse complement strand
TATTGCTTTTAATTTAGTAAATTGCAAAACGGAAAGATAGTGCATTTTAATCCACTACTGCTCTTATACTAACCGTTGTGTTTCATTCGGAAAACCAGCCGCACATTAAGCACATTTGGTTTTTGCCACTACACAATCCAACGCTGAAAAACCAAAAGAGCTTAATCTTCCCACCGCTCCCAATAGTTACGATTTTGACTTTCTTCTTGTTGGATACATGACTTGTTGCTCCTTGAATTGACCGATTTCCTCTCTGAGCGTTTGATTGATATTTTGGATTAGGTCATTTTGGACTTTCATAATTCTTAATAAATCATGCATTGCATTTAGATTATCTAATTGTTTATATACAATTTGTTCTAAATCGGCTTTGGTATATCTTTTGCTCATAATTTTATGTTTATATATTGTAATACAATACAAATATATACTATTTTATCATATTTTACAATACATTTTTATATTGTAATTTCGTACAAAAATGTAAAGCACTTAAAATGCGGTACTAATTTGTATTGTTTAACCGTATAAAAAAGCTTTAGAATGACTTATAAATGGTCAAAATGAACCGAATAAAGGAAGTATTAAAAGAACAGGGAAGAACTCAAACATGGCTATCTGAAAAGATTGAAAAAAGCTATGTGATAGTAACAAACTATTGCAATAACAACGCCCAACCAAGTATTGAAGTTCTTCGAAAGATTGCAAACATTTTGGATGTTGATGTCAGAATATTATTAGTTCCAACAAAGGATAATAACCAAGAGGATGAGTAAAAAGAAAACATATATTGACCTTTTTGCTGGTTGTGGTGGACTTTCGCTTGGACTTTATAATTCTTGTTTGTGGAAAGGATTATTTGCAATTGAAAAAAGCCCTGACGCTTTCAAGACATTCAATCATAATTTGATTGAAAAAAACAATCATTTTGATTGGCCAAATTGGTTGCCAAAGTCAAATCATGACATCAATGAAATCATTAAAAATTACCCTAATGAATTAAAATCATTAAGAGGTGAAATCGATATGGTTGCTGGTGGACCACCTTGCCAAGGATTCTCAACAGCTGGAAAAAGAATTGAAAATGATTCAAGAAATAAACTAATAAAATCATATATCAAATTTATCAGGCACGTTCAGCCAAAAGTTATCTTTTTTGAAAATGTAAAAGGCTTCACACAAAAATTTGATAAAAATAAAATCAAAGGAAAAGTATATTCTGAATACGTAAAAAGTGCTCTGGAATACACACCAAAGAATGGAGAATATGTTGGATATAAAGTAGAAGGAAAACTTGTTGACTTTTCAGAATATGGAGTGCCACAAAAACGAACTCGTTTTATTTTAGTCGGCATAAGAAAAGATATTGCAAAAGAAATTAAACCCATTGAATTCTTTAATTCTATAAAGAAGGAAAGAGAAAAGTTCTTAATTCAAAAAGGCATTGGTTTAACTAATAATTTGGAAGATGCAATTTCTGATTTATTACGAATCAATGAAACAGTTTCACCTGATACAAAATCATTTAGTGCAGGATTGTATAATGAAGCAAAATCAAATTATCAAAAACTACTTAAAGGTGATTTCAACAAATCTATTCCAGACAGTCATAGATTTGCAAAACATAATGAGTCAACCATTGAAAAATTTAAGTACATTCTTGATAATGCTGATAAAAACAAAACGCTTTCAAACGAGATAAAAGAAAAGTTCAACCTTAAAAAAAGAACAATTATTCCTTTATCAGGAAGTACTCCTACTCCAACTATTACTACTTTACCTGACGATTATATACACTATTGTGAACCAAGAATTTTTACGGTTAGAGAATACGCCAGAATACAATCTTTTAATGATTGGTACGAATTCAAAGGGAAATATACAACAGGAGGAAAAAGGAGAACTCAAGAAGTTCCGCGATATTCACAAATTGGTAATGCTATACCACCTTTATTTGGGGAACAGGCTGGAATCACTTTAAATAATCTAATATAAAATGCAGAAGCCTCTTCAATTTAAAATCAGTTCTGCATTAAAGAATATTATAGGTAGAGACCTAATTACAGATGATTTTATTGCCGTTTTTGAATTGGTCAAAAATTCCTATGATGCTCATGCATCTAGAGTTGATGTGATTTTTCAAGATATCTATTCCGATAATGGAAGAATCATTATCAAAGACAATGGTAAAGGGATGAGCTACCAAGATTTATTAGACAAATGGCTTTTTGTAGCCCGCTCTTCAAAAATGGAAGGAGATGAGGAAGATAGCTATAAGAATTTTCGAGATAAGATTAAAGTTAAAAGAGCTTATGCTGGTGCAAAAGGAATAGGAAGGTTTTCATGTGATAGATTAGGAAGTGAATTGTATTTGGAATCTATAAAAGATGAAGAAAAACCTAAAATAGAAGCATTAATAACTGATTGGAATAAATTTGAGGAAGACAGCAATAATGAATTTGTTAACGTTAGTGTATTACATGAAACTCTAAAAGAGAGTTCATATGGAATAAGTCATGGAACTGTTTTAGAAATTTCAAATCTACATAGTGAATGGAATAGAGATAAATTCAAAGAATTGAAGGACTCTCTTGCTCGTTTAATAAATCCATCAACAATTAAAGATGAGGATTCCTTTAAAATTTATCTTTCTGTAGAGAATGAAGTCAATGAAGATGAAAAACAAAAAAAGAGAAATCAAAAACGTGCTGATGATGGAAAGCTTGACGAATCAGAAGTAGATTATTTCAAGGTTATTAATGGTGAAATTAAAAACCCCATTTTCGAAACGTTACAATTAAAAACAAGCTACATAGAATCTGATATCAATGCGGATTCAATAATCACATCTTTGTTTGAAGGAGGCGAGTTAGTCTATCGTATTGAAGAAGAGAACCCTTATTCAAACTTCGAAGACATTCACTATTCCTTATATTTCCTCAATCAATCTGCTAAATCTACTTTCACAAGAAGAATGGGGGTTCAGCCTGTTGAATATGGACACGTTTTTGTGTACAAAAATGGACTACGAATTTATCCTTATGGTGAAAGAGGTGAAGACCCATTCAAAATGGATAACAGAAAAGCTCAAGGTTACAGTAGGTTTCTTGGAACTCGTGAAATATTAGGTTACATCTCAATTAATGGTAATAACGACAACCTAAGAGAAACCTCAAGTAGAGGGGATGGATTTATAAAAACATCTTCCTATTTCAACCTTGAAAAACACTTCTATGAGACTCTGAAAAAATTAGAAAAATATACAATAGACATCACAGACTGGGGGAATTTTCTATCCGAAGATGATTATATAAATATCAATGAAAGCTTCGTAAAGAACAAAGGAAAAAAGAATGAAAGAGTATTTAACGTAAATGAGAACCTAAGCAATCTTATTTCATCTATTTCTAATTCAAAGTCGGTTAGAACCTTTGAGGTATCTCCAAATATTCTTGAATTACTAGACGCAAAAAGTGAGAAATCGGCTGAAGGTATTTTAAAGAATATTTCAGAAAGAATTGACAAAGGAGATTTTGACAAAAGTGAAGTCAAGAAGACAATAAGAAACGTTGAAAAGAAACTTTCTGATTTAAGAAGTAGAAAAGAAGAAGCGGAGGAAGAAGCTTTACAAAGACATATTGAAAATGAAGAGTTAAAAAGTGAACTTGAACGAGAAATTGCTGAAAAACTTTTCGATAAATCGGTTATTGGTAGAGAAAAAAAAGATTTATTAGCTCTTCAACATCAAATAATACATACAGCTGGTAGCATTACCTGGAGTCTTGATTCTTTAATTGATTCTATTAATGACAATAAACCCAAAGAAGAGTTAATTGACGATATAAAAGATATAAGTCTTGAAGTTCAAAGAATAGTTAGTGCTTCGCGCTTTGTTACAATGGCAGGATTTAATACTCAAGCTGAAAAGATAACTAACGATATTGTTTCATTTATTAATGATTATGTAAACAATATATATCTTCCTGCTGATTCATTTATACATAAAAAAAGACCCATTACAATTTCAATTAATGAGCCAAAATTTAAAAAGGAAATGAAGTTTCGCCCATTTGAAATTACAGTTGCACTAGATAATTTATTTTCGAATTCAAGAAAAGCTAGTGCCACTAAAATCTCATTGAATTGGAAAAAAGAAAAAGACTCTCTAATTCTAAATTTTAAAGATGATGGAGATGGAATTCCATCAGAAATAGCGGATAAAATATTTGAATTTAGATATAGTAATACAGATGGTTCTGGAATTGGCTTATACCATGTTAAAGACATTTTAGAAAAATACAAGAGTACAATTGAATTCATCCCAAATAAAAATGGAGCAGAATTCGCAATAAAATTCCCAGTATGAAATTAGATTATAGGATAATTTGGGTTGAAGACAAAATTGATACTAAACCATTTCAGTCATTAAAGAAAAATGTAAATAATCATTTAGAAAATGAATTTTTCAATGTGACAATAGAAACCGCAGAAGACTTTGGTGAATTCAAAGAAAAATATGAAGTGACTGAAACGTTTGATTTAATTATAACAGACTTAAATTTAAACGAAAGTCATGGCAGTCAAGTGATTGACTTTATTCGTGATGAAAAACATATTTTAACAGAGATATTTTTTTATTCTGCTAATAGCGAACTTTCAAGCACTCAACTTGTCAATAACAGCAGGATTACCTTCTATCAATTAGATGGACAAGATTATCACAAGGAATTACAGAAATCAATACTTGAATTAATTGATTTAACAATTTCAAAATTTCAACATATTGTAACCATGAGAGGCATGATAATGCAAGAAACGAGCTCACTCGATTTACAAATGGAAAACATTGTTAAAACTCAACTAAAAAACAAGGATTTAAAGGACTCGATACAACCAGTATTGGATAACATTTTCGATAATATTCTGGCAAATGCAGAAGAAAAATTCAAAAAAGCAACAGCTAAAAAAGTAAAAGATATCCTAAGGGATAATGTACTATTCAATTCATCTCAAAAAATATTCGCTCTCGGAGAGATTTTAAAAATAATGGAAGAAGAAGATTTTTCAGAGGCTTATACTAATGAAATTATTCTGATTAGAAACCAATTTGCTCATTCTGAACTGATAAAAACAGAAGATGGAAAAGAATATTTTAAAGTAAAAGGAGAGGAAGTTTATTTTGATAAAGATTTGTGTCGTGAAATTCGTAAGAATATAAGCAAGCATATTGACAATATTTCTTTGATTGAAAATAAGATTAATGCCAACACATAAAGCCATACACATTTGCAATTCACTAAAGCCCTTACACAAGCCAAAATTGCAAAAGAGTATGTCTCTGCCTACGCTACGGACAGAATGAAAAGTAAAGAACGAAAACACAACAAGGTATAAAATGCATAGCCACCCTGCGGGATGGCTACGACATCTTATACAGACCGTTGTACACAATTATAGCGAATAATGAAATTAAAGATAATAGTACTTTTTATGAGCATATTTACATCCATTTTTGGTCAAAAAGAAAAGAAAACTAATGAAGGAGAATTAGTTATTAATAAACTTAAAGAATTAGGATATTTTAATCTTACTGATGACAAAGATATTGATGGAGCAAAAAAAGATATGTTAGCATTTTATGATAAATTTAAATCGTTTGATGGTAAAATGTTTGATGACATTCTTCGATATGTGGATTATAGATTTTATTATATAGATGCAGAAGACCTTTTTGAAGTAGGAGGGCTAGTTGAATATTTAGATGAGGTTAAACCAACATTTGAAAGAATGGGGTTAAAATTCTTTTATGAAAATGAAATTGATACTGAAGAAGGCAATTATTGGAAACATGCTATTACTATAAACGGTAAGGAATATATTGCATATGAATATGACATGGAAAAAGATAATGACCCTTGGGGAAGAGCATATATCAACTTTATAAATATTTTAAATGATGTTCTTAAAACGCAAAACTCAACAGAAAGAGTTTATCCCATTAAAAGTGAAAATGATGGTAGATTAGTCTTTCTTACTGAAGAGTTATTTAATTATGTTTCACAAGTATACCCTAAGGTTCCTGGAGAACATCCGATGTCTATAGATGAATGGAAAATCTCTCGTGGACTAAAAGAGTAACTGTGTACAACATTGTATAACCGCAATTACGGCGGATTCGACTACGTCCGAATCCACTCGGAATTGCTAAAGCCTGTGCTAAACCGAAAATTAACGCATATTAACCCGTAACTGACGGTTATACGAGACCGTTATACATTATTGAAAAATGTCCCAAATAAAAGAACTTATCGAACTTATTAAAAAAAATTCAGAATGTATAGTTCATAGTCCATCAACGGACAAAATAAATCTTGAAGTTCCTGATGACTTAATGGAGTTTTATGAATACACCAATGGAGTTTCTTTATTTCCGGACAAACCTTATGGAATTGAAATTGTGGAAAAAAGTAAATTGATATCCACTAATGAGTTTTTATATCCGAAGAACGATGTGATTTGGGAAGAGCTAGAAAACGATGTAACGAATGATTGGTTTTTGATAGCCAAGTCGGATGAATTAAGCCAATATATAAGTGTTGATCTGACAAAAGACAAATTCGGAAAATGTTATGATAGTTTTTATGATACTCACGGAGAGGAAGGAATGAGTCAAATTATAGCTAAAAACTTTACTGATCTACTGACAAACCTATACAAAATTAAAGGTCTAAACTGGTTTTGGTTAGAATCCGATTTTGAGAATTTAGGAGATGCTTTTGATTAAAAAAACAATGTATAACACCATATATGATGTCATAGCAGCAAAGTGATGAATCGAATGGTTGTTGTATTTTTGGTTAAGCGCAATGCTTGCAAAAAGGAAAGTTAGCAACCAATGCGCAGAAAAATCGAAAAGCAAGGTAACATTTTGCCCTGCTACGACACATATATTAAACGTTAGCTGTAATTAAAACCAACCTATGAACCAGCATTATGTTCCAAGAGTTCATTTAAAGTTTTTTGCTGAAAAAGTAAAGAATGAATATTTGGTAGATGTTTATGAAAAAAGAACTGAAAGAAGGTTTAGGACAAATATTAAAAATATCTGCTCGGAAAACCATTTTTATACATTGGATGAAAATCAAACTGTAGCCAATGATGTATTAGCTATTGAAAACATTTATGCAAATCATCTAGAACCTATCTACAGAACAGCGTATGATTTATTAACCGATGTTAAAATCAACAAAATTACTCATAAGCAACATAATGAAATATTAATTGGAATATTTCAAATGTATATGAGAAATCCACGATTATTGAAAAATATGATTGAGTACCATTCTCAAGAAATAGAAAAGGCTTTTGAGAATGCTAAATCAAAAGGAGTTAAAGGGCTAACATACTTAAGTGAAGATTTTAGTTTTAGAGAATATTCATTAAATGATATTACAAATTTCATAAAAGAAAAGATTACCAAAGATTATAAAGAAAAGCACATTCTTGGAACTAAAGACATTTGTATGGCTCACATAGAAGCCAAATATGAGGTTTTAGAAATTATAGATGACGGAGAGTTCATCACAGGAGACAATCCACTAATTTATGAAGACCAAGTTACCAAAAATGAACATCCACTTTTAAAATCGAAAGAATTCACATTACCATTAAATAAAAAATTCGCCATCAGAATTTTCCACGATAACACCAAAAGATTAAATTATATTTATAGAAAAAGAATTCCACACGGAAATGCAGGCACAATAAACGACAGTATTTTAAAACTAAGCAATAGATTTATAATCGGAACTAACTATGCTTTTGATGAATTGTTTAAAATCAAAAAATATTTTGATGACACTTCAATAGAGTTAAAAATGGACGCAGTTAAACAAATAGTTACTAAAATTGAACCTGACGAAGAAAACATAGAACTTCACAAATTAATGAAAGTTTATCTTGATAAGTATGAAAAAGATGGATTAAGTAAAATTGAAGAGTACGAATTCTTTATGAAAGTAAAGAAAATGACAGCTGAATGGAAAGAAAATAGACTAAAATAACTACAGCTAACACGGTGTATAAAACATAGCTAGTAAACGCTTAACCCAAAAGTTTGTGTATATTTAGAAAGTCCGCCAAATTTTTAATTTGGTTTTTAAAAAAGAGAAAAATTAAAAACAAAATATAAAAATTCGGCTCTGTGTAAATCCGAAAAGTTAGTGTCTTTTTGCACGCTACGTTTCATACACAAACCGTTAGGTGTCATAAAAAAGACACTCTGTCATAGTTTCAACATTGGTATAAAAATTGACATTTAACTTCCAGAAAACAAGTTCATTGATATAATAATATTTGGATTAGACTTTAGGCTCACTCATAAACCTATCGTCAGGATTGCCCTAGAACATCTTTTGAGATATTTTGTCAGAACGATTTACCTCGTTTGGCTCTATTTAACCTTAAGTGGTTCTGTGTGCTTCTCGTTTGATGCCATTGTGTATGACAGCACAAAGCCAATGGAATCAATGGTATCAAGCTCTTTTAAGAGCAGAGAGCGCAGGGCATCAGTCACATTTTCTGCAAAAAATGTAAAAAAGTTGCAAAAGTCAGAAAAAACCTTAAATTTGAATGAAATGAGTACATATTACACCATCAATTTAGGCGTCAGCGGACAATCCAAAAAAATGCCGTCCAGAACGCCAATGAGAAAACGCTTGAATTTAATGTCAAGTTTGCGTTAGACTTTAGGCTCACTCATAAACCTATCGTCAGGATTGCCCTAGAACATCTTTTGAGATATTTTGTCAGAACGATTTACCTCGTTTGGCTCTATTTAACCTTAAGGGGTTCTGTGTCTATATTGTAAGGAGCTGTCATACGGACAACTACTTGTCTTCCAAACGGTCTTTGCAACACAAGAATAGATGAAAAAATCTTTACTATATAAAATATCATCCCCAGAAAAGCTTTTAGATGCGTGGGAAAAACTAAACAGAACCAATAAATCCTCTCATGGACTAGATAACATTTCAATAGAAGATTTTGTAAATAATCTTGATGACAAAATATCTTCAATTTCTAAAAAATTAAGAGACAATACCTACTCATTTTCAGCTAACCGAGCTGTTCTGATTCCAAAATCTAATGGGAAGTTTAGACCTTTACAAGTTCCAGTAATTGCCGACAGACTAGTTTTAAAAGCCATTGCAATAGAATTAGAAAATCAATTTGCAAAAACCATTTCAAAAAGTGATGGCGTAAGCTTTGCTTACCAAAAAAAACTAGGTGTCAAAAACGCTATTGAAAAAATTAAAGAACTTTATGATAAAGGCAACCCAGTCGTACTTGAAGCAGATTTAATTAATTTTTTTGGAGAAGTAGATAAGAACGTATTACTTACAAAACAGATATTCCCACAATTACCAGATGATAGCTTAAATAATTTAATAGAATCTGCATTGAATCAAGAAATTGGAGGATTAGAAAGTATTCAAAAAAAGCAACGACATTATTTTCAAGATTTAAACGATGGAATACCACAAGGAAATCCATTATCACCACTTCTATCTAATATTTACTTATCGCCGTTTGACACATATATAAAAAGGAAAAATTACAATTTAGTTAGGTATGCAGATGACTTTGTCATTTTATGTTCTAATGAAAAAGAGTGTAAAAATGCATTTGATGATTGCGAATTAATACTCAAAAAACTAGGACTAAAAATTCATCCCTTGTCGGAAGGTGACAAAACTAAAATAGTAGATTTAAAAACTTCAACTTTTGATTTTTTATCAATTACTTTTAATGGTAAGGTTTTTTATCCTTCAAAAAGTAATATTGATAGACTAAAAAGTAAAATAAGAGATATATGCAATGGAAAAGTGGAATATAATGTTTTGACTTTATTAAAGAAGATTTCTAACGTTTATGACGGTTGGGTTTCTGCATTTTACTACACTGAGGTGGAGAGATTTTCAGAAGAATTAGACATTTTTATTAATCGTCATTTATTTTTAGCTCTAAAGAATTTTGAATGGAAATTTACGCCTTCGTCAAAGGGAACTATACCATACAAATACAGACAAATGGGTGGAAAAACAAGGGAATGTTTATCCGATAAGCAACGACAAAAATCTGGAATCCCTAAATGTGCTGATTTACTAAAACAGAAAAGAACAAAAAACGCCACCTAACAATTTGTATATTGCATATGCCGCCTTCGGCAGGCAAACGCAACATACAAGAGACGTTGTGCTTCATTAAAAAAACATACTCAATAATTTGAAAAACAAAGAAAAGATAGCTGATTTTGAGAGAACAAACCCACTTTCATTATTTTATGAATTTGGAATGTCACCAGATGAATTAAAATCGGAAATAATAGATTGCTTTTCTAACTATTTTCAAAATAAAGAAAGACTTAAAAAATATGCTACAACTGATTTAGTTAACAATTGGCTATCGTATATTCTTGTCGAAAGAGATTCTCCTGAATCAATAAAAAGCATTGATATTATACTTGAAATCTTTAATGGAGCAAAAAATATAAATCAGAATAAAACAATTGAAGCATACAACTCTTGGTTACCTGAGATTAGTCAAGGACTATCTAGATTTTGGAGTTTGTACAATAATCAAATTGACATTAAAAATCTTTGTGTAGAAGACTATTTAGAAGAGTCTTTAAGAATGATTGGACATTCTATTGAAGGAATTTCTAAACCATTTATTAAGTTATTATTTCATTTAAACAGAATAAAAAGAAATAAACAGTCTGATTTTTCTGAAATCAAATCAAAAGATTTAGGAGTTGTAATTGACGAATTAATAAATACAACTGATTTAGATGATTTATTAATTATCTCGAATCACTCAATTCGATTAAATCAATGGCGAAATATTGCTTATCATCATAATTCAAAAATCGTTGATGGAAAAATCATTTGTTGGTATAAAAAAAATGGATTAAATGAAGAGTTTGAATTATCAAGAGATGAATTATTCTCAAGTTTATTGAAAATCTTATTAACCTTTAAACTAATCCGAGTTTCAGAAACTATTTTTTGTTTTGATAATATAAATGAGATACAAGAATTACGAGACTCAATTGAGAAAAAACCTTTAAATATTCGAGATGAAGCTAAATTATTAGACTTTAAATCATCTTTAAGTCTTCAAGGATTCAAAATAAAAAAACTGGAAACCGAAAATAACTCTTCTGTATTGAGATTAATTGATATGCAAGAATATGGGGATTTTCAAAAAAGAGCAATTCACTCATCTCAATTTTTATATAATCTTTGGCTACATACAAACTCAAAAAAACTTACTATTGAATATTATGTCTTTAATGGAGATAAATTTTTAGTATCGGAAATAGACTCTACTAAATTTTCCAACCATACTGGAGGCGATATGAAATTATCTGAATTATTAACGGACATTAATTTTTCTTTTATATCAAAAAATTATAGCCAAAACAAAGACCCTTTTGAAAAATTAATACTATCAAAAAACATAAAAGAGCATCAACAAAAATTTTATTCTCAACAAGGAGAAGAACTTAGTATTGAGGAATTTTCAAAGAAATTTATTTTAAGCATATTCACAAACTACTTGGTTTTTATTTCTGAAGGCTTCAACACAAATGATATTCAAATTAATATTGGTTCAGACGGAGCAATGGCAATAGCTAATAAAAAAATAATATTAAGAGTTCCTGCTACAATAAGAAATAAAGCATATCAATTAAAACTAATAGATTTATTGGAGCAAGTCATAAACTTATATTCAAATGGAGAATTAAAACGACAAATTGTTGAAGATGCAAAAATGAATAATAAGTACTATTTCAAAAAGTCATTAGTTAAAGACCAATTGAAAAACGTAGATAAATAACGAAAGCACAACAAGGTATAAAAAACATAGGGCATTCGTGCTAAACCAAAAGGTCTGTGTTTATTTACAAAGTCCGCTAAATATAAAATTTGGCATTTAAACCAAAAATAAAAGCAAAATATTTATATTTAGCTAAGTAATAAACCGAAACGAAAGTGCTTATCACCTCACCTGCCCTACGTTTCTTATACTAAACGTTATGGGGCATACTCTATGTCTGACAAGCGATACTTTCAACGGAATTTTAAACAGTCTATTTTTGGAAAGGTTTG
>CANMLW010000025.1 GCA_947498705.1 uncultured Aquimarina sp. | reverse complement strand
CTTTAATAGTTGATGAGGGAGAGACGCATATTTCATTTGATATAGAATATTGCACAGACTTATTTACCGAGGCTACGGTTCGACGTATGGCGTTACACTATAAAGAATTGTTAAGTAGCATTGTCGCAGATAGAGCAAGTAGTATTGCAGACTTATCAATAGTAACTCAGCAAGAACAAAAAGAATTAGTAGAAATTTTTAATGATACAGATCAGTCGTATCCTTATGACAAATCATTGGCTACTCTTTTTAACGCTCAGGTAGCACAAACGCCAAATAACATTGCATTAACTTTTAAAGATAAAAGTTATACTTATCAAGAGTTGGACGAAATCTCTAATCGATTTGCCAACTATTTACAATCAAACTATACTATCAAGGTAGAAGATTTTATTGGTATTAAGCTAGACCGTAGTGATGATGTCATCATTAGTATACTGGCAATTATCAAATCGGGAGGTACCTATGTTCCTATAGATACTAATTATCCACAAGATCGTATTTCTTATATAGAAAAGGATAGTAATTGCAAGGCGATTATAGATCAAGAGTTATTAGCATCGTATCAAAAAGAAGCACTTTCTTATAAGACCAACTTACCAGAGGTAGTTATGAACAGTGATGCCCTTGCGTATGTAATGTATACCTCCGGGAGTACAGGTACACCAAAAGGAGTAATGGTTACCCATCAAAATATTGTGAGTTTATGTACTTCTTGCGATTATATTGACTTATCAGAGGATACCGTGTTATTATCTACAGGTTCTGTTTCTTTTGATGCTACCACGATAGAGTTTTGGGGGCCACTTTTAAATGGAGGGCAACTGATTGTAACCGATAAAAATACCTTATTAAATACCGAAAAGTTAGGCACTACTATTTTAGATCATGGTGTTAATACATTATGGATGACAGCATCTTGGTTTCATCAGGTTACCGAGGAGAATTTGTCTGTTTTTAAAGGCCTTAAATATCTTATGGTTGGAGGAGATAAGGTATTATTCAATTATACAAATAAGGTGAAGGAGTGTTATCCAGACTTGAATATTATTAATGGATACGGTCCGACAGAAAATACGACCTTCTCGACGACACATCTCATACCGGCTGCTATGGATAGGGATATTCCCATAGGTAAACCTATAAAAAACAGTCAAGCCTATATTTTTGATACTACCATATTTCATTTACAACCTATTGGAGTGGTCGGAGAATTATGTTTGGGAGGTTCAGGATTGTCAAGAGGGTATTTGAATCAAGAAGAATTAACAGCAGAGAAGTTTATAGATAATCCGTTATCTCCAGGAGAACAGCTATATCGTACAGGGGACTTGGCTAGATGGCTGCCCGATGGTACTATAGAGTTTATGGGTAGACAAGATAGTCAGGTAAAGATTCGAGGATATCGTATCGAATTAGGAGAAATAGAAAATGCCTTACTAGAGTTTGAAAATATAAAGGGATGTTGTGTAGAAGTTAAAGAAGACCTAAACCGTACCAAACGTTTGGTAGGATATGTGGTTAGTACAGACAATTTTGATAGAGAAATTGTTCAAAAACAGCTGCAACAAAAGTTACCTGATTATATGGTACCTCAACTATGGGTAAGCTTAGAATCTATGCCATTAACCTCTAATGGTAAAATAGATAAAAAGAGTTTACCAGACCCAGATACAACAGAGTTATCAAGTGTAGCATATGTAGAAGCAAGTAACTCAATCGAAGAACAATTGGTAAAGATCTGGCAAGATTTATTGGGAGTAGAAAAAATAGGTGTTCATGATAATTTCTTCGAGTTAGGAGGAGATTCGATTATAACGATTCAGATGGTAAGTCGTTTAAAGCGATTTGGGCATCAGATACAACCTAGAGATTTATTCGAAAACCAGACTATTTCAGAACTGGAACAGGTAATCACCTCAAATACTCATAAAATAATCGGTGAACAAGGAATTTTAACCGGAACAAGTGAGTTGTTACCAATTCAAAAATGGTATTTCGAAAATGTTCATGTAGCAAATACTCATTTCAATCAATCCATGTTCTTATCAATCGACAAATCTGTTAAGGATTCGTATCTAGAAGAAGCTGTCAAGTTAATTGTTTCTCAGCATGATGCCTTACGTTTCAGATATAAACAAGAAGGAGAGGAATGGATACAGACGTATACTGAGTCAGAAGGAATTTTGATTAGAGAAGATTTGAGCAACGCTAATGAAGAGCTATCAACATTGACTTCAGAAGTCTGCGATTCATATCAAAAAAGTATGATCGTAGAAAATGATCAAATCTTTAAAGTAGTTTTAATAAAAACTCCAGATTCAGAAGCAATGAATCGTCTACTAATTGTAGCCCATCACTTGGTAATTGACGGGGTTTCATGGCGTATGTTATTAGAAGATTTCTATAACATTTTGGATGATTTAATACATGAAAGAATGGTTAAGTTAGCAGAAAAGAGTAGTTCTTTTAGAGAATGGAGCACAGCTATAAAAGAATATGCTAATAGTCATTCGGTATATGCACAACTACCGTATTGGGAATCTACTATAGACAATTATCAGGCACTTCCGGTAGATAAAGAATCTCAGGGTGTTACACAACAAGACATGGTAGAGTACAAAAATGTGTTGGATGAAGAACATACTTCATTACTACTAACAGAGATACATAAAAGCTATGCAACCGAAATTAATGACATTCTATTAAGCTGTTTGGCACAAACCATTAATCAATGGTCATCTCATACAAAAATCCTTATCGGTTTAGAAGGGCATGGACGCGAGGATATAGCTAAGCATGTAGACATTAGCAACACCATAGGTTGGTTTACGAATTTATATCCTGTTTCATTGGCCATAGAAAATGATATTTCATCAGAGCATCTTATTAAATCTGTCAAAGAACAACTTCGAAGTATTCCTGATAAAGGTCTTGGGTACGGAGCATTAAAATACCTTAATTCTTCAGAAGAAGTTAGAGATCGTCTATCCAAAACACAGTGGGATATCATCTTTAATTATTTAGGACAATTTGATAGTGCGGTAAGCTCTGATACAGAAAATGATAAAGATTGGTTTGGAGGAGCAGAAGAATTTTCGGGTCAACAAGTTGGAGAAAGAACGCCAACTAATAGTAAGCTGGAGATTAATTGCTCTGTAGTAGAAAAAGTGTTAACCATCAATTGGAGTTTTTCTTCCAAAGAGTATGAAGCGACAACTATAGAAGAATTAGCAAATAAATTCTTAAACAATCTAAAATCATTAATTATTCATTGTAAAGAGAAAAAATCTACAGACTTCACGCCATCAGACTACGGATTAGGGAAAGATGTCGGCTATCAAGAGTTAGATGAGTTTTTTGATGAAGAATTAGACTCAGAAGAGATTTTCAAATTTTAAAAAAGAAAAAAAAGTAATGCGCAATTTCATTGAAAAATTAGAGGCTTTAAATCTTTTTCTGATTGAAAAAGATGGAGAAATATCATTAAAAAAATATAAAAACAGACCAACGATTCCATATGATTTCAAAAAAGATAGTGATCAAATCATACCTTTTATAAAGAGTCATAAAGCAGCATTAATCGAATTCTTAAAAGAGAATAAGAGTAAAAATGAGAGCAACAATATTGTATATAAGTTAAGCCCTCTTCAAGAAGGAATATTGTTTGAAGGATTGTATAATTCAGAATCAAGCACATATACAGTTCAGATAATTCTTGATTTTTTTGACGGAATAGATGCTGAAATAGTAGAAGCGTCCTGGGCATATGTTCTTAAGAATCACAGTATCCTTAGAAGTGCATTTTTTTATAAAGAATTAAGTGTTCCGGTACAACGAGTATATGAAAATGTAACCTTGCCTTTTAAAGAATTGGATTATAGATCCTATTCTGAGGTTGAAAAGGAAGAAAAAGTTGCTGCTTTTCTTAAAAGTGATTACGATGCCGGTTTTTCTTTTAATGAAGCACCTTTATTACGAGTTACGCTGATACGATTAGATGATTTATCTTATAAAATGGTTTTTACGAATCATCATATATTACTGGATGGTTGGTCTACAGCAGTCCTTCTCGAAGAGTTTGTAGAAACCTATGAAGCTTTATCTAGAAAAGAAACTCTTGTAGAGAGAAAAGAGGATGTATATGAGGATTATATAAAATATGTTGCCAATAAGAATATCGAAGAAGAAGAAAAGTTTTGGAAAAACCATCTTAAAAATATAGAGTCTCCAAGCTTACTTCCTTTTTCGAAAACAACAATATCCAGAAATGAGATAAAAGGTAGTCTTAAAAAATCAAATTTAGGATTTGATATTTCTTTTACAGAGAAACTGAAAGAATATGCACAGGAGCATCATGTTACAGTAAATACCATTGTACAAGGAGTATGGGCTTTATTAGTGTCAAAATATACCGGTAGTAAAAATGTAGTATGTGGGGTAACGGTTTCTGGTCGTCCATCAGAACTAGAAGGTTCAGAACAACGGGTTGGTTTGTATATTAATACCTTACCATTGTGTTTTAATCTGGATGAAAATCAGTTGTTTTTAGAGTGGCTGGTACAATCACAAAAAGAGCACACAGATTGTAGAGAACACCAGTATGTAGATCTTGCTAAGATTCAAAAATCTACAGATATACAAGGAGATTTGTTTGATAGTATTTTTGTATTTGAAAACTACCCTATTTCTGATGCATTACTGGGTGAAGATGAAGATACTAAAAGTACTTTAAGTATCGGAAATGTTACATTCAATGATCAAACAACATATCCGCTAACGGTTATTGTTAATCTGGATGATGAGTTGAAAATGAGTTTTGATTATAATGATTCTTGTCTTGATGAGGATACGATACTTAGAATTCAAGGGCATTTTAAAGAGGTTTTACATCAAATTATTGATTTGCATATTGGTAGCACATTGGCAGATATCAATATATTATCAGGTGTAGAACAGTTACAGTTATTAGAAACTTTTAATGCTACAGACCAATCCTACCCAAAGGATAAGACATTGGTTCAAATTTTTGAGTCGCAAGTAGAACAAACTCCTGATAATATTGCTTTAACCTTTGCAGATCGCAGTTTTACTTATAGAGAATTGGATGAGGCTGCAAATAGATTGTCACATTATTTGTTGTCTACCTATACTTTTGATGTAGAGGATTTTATAGGTGTTAAGTTAGATCGTAGTGATGATTTGATAGTTAGTTTACTGGCGATTATCAAATCGGGTTGCGCCTATGTTCCTATTGATGCTAATTATCCAGAGGATCGTATTTCATATATAGAACAGGATAGTAATTGTAAATTAATTATTGATCAGGATATAATCCACTCTTATGAGAAAGAAGCACTTCGTTATGGGGTCGGTTCTCCAGAGGTTATTATCAGCAGTGATACGTTAGCTTATGTGATGTATACTTCGGGTAGTACCGGTACCCCAAAAGGAGTGATGGTTACTCATGAAAATATAGTAAGCTTATGTACTTCTTGTGATTATATAGATTTATCAGAGAATACTGTTTTATTATCTACAGGATCTGTTTCTTTTGATGCGACTACGATAGAGTTTTGGGGTCCATTACTAAACGGAGGTCAATTGATATTGACAGATAAAGATACGTTGTTAAATACAGATCGATTGGCAGCTACTATTTTAGAACATAATGTCAATACTTTATGGATGACCGCTTCATGGTTTCATCAGGTTAGTGAGGAAAACTTATCGGTTTTCAAAGGTCTTAAGTACCTTATGACGGGGGGAGATAAGGTGTTGTTTAATTATACCAATAAAGTACAAGAACGTTACCCAGATCTACATATCCTAAACTGTTATGGTCCTACCGAGAATACTACATATTCTACAACTCATCGTATATCGGGTCAAATGGACAGAGATATTCCTATTGGCAAACCGATAAAGAATAGTCAGGCCTATATTTTTAATGATACACTATCTTACTTACAACCTATTGGAGTTGTAGGAGAGCTGTGTTTAGGAGGTTCTGGATTGTCAAGAGGTTATTTAAACCAGGAGGAGCTTACTGCCGAGAAGTTTGTAGGCAATCCATTAATTCCTGGAGAACGTATGTATCGTACAGGAGATTTGGCGAGATGGTTGCCAGATGGTAGTATCGAGTTTATGGGTAGGCAAGATAGTCAGGTAAAGATTAGAGGCTATCGTATAGAGTTAGGAGAGATAGAGAATGCTTTATTAGAAATTGAAACGATCAAAGCATGTTGTGTAGAAGTAAAGGAAGATGAGCAGGGTACCAAACGTTTGGTTGGGTATATAGTAGCAACAACTTTTGCCAAGGAAACTATTCAGGAAAGATTAAAGGATGTTTTACCCGATTATATGATTCCACAATTATGGGTCGAGTTATCGGTATTACCGTTGACCAATAATGGTAAAACAGACAGGCGTCGTTTACCGGCACCAGACATGTCTGCTTTATCAAGTGAAGCATATGTTGCAGCCAGTACTTCAACAGAAGAATGTTTGGTTACTATCTGGCAAGACTTACTTGGGGTAGAACAGATAGGAGTACATGATAATTTCTTTGAGCTGGGAGGCCATTCATTACTAGCAACCCGATTAATTTCTATGATTCGTAAGGAACTTACTATAGAAGTTACGATCAAAGATGTTTTTAACCATTCTAGATTAAAAGATCTGGCAATATGTATAGATAAGCAATCCATAGGAACCTCTCTACCCGAAATTATTGTTCAGGAACGACCAGAGCATATTCCGTTATCCTTTAGTCAGGAACGTTTATGGTTTTTAGATCAATTGCAAGGAAGTTCAGAATATCATATTCCAGAAGTTTTTGCAATCTATGATACGTTTGATACAGCAATATTAGAGAAAGCCATTAATGAAGTTATAAATCGTCATGAGGTTTTGCGAACTGTTTATAAAGAAAAAGACGGAGTCCCTTATCAAGAGGTTTTGGGTAAGAACAAATGGAAATTTGAATCAGAAATTGACGTAAGTGACCTTGAGGCAAATGAAATTTCTACTATTATTGAGCAAGAAATCGATAAGCCTTTTGATTTAAGCAAGGATCATATGTTGCGTGTTACCATAGTGACTGGTAGAAGGAGACAAAGGCAATTGATTTTTAATATGCACCATATTGCTTCAGATGGATGGTCCCATGATATTTTGATGAGTGAATTATTATCATTTTATCAAAATGGATTAAAAGGAACTCCTATTCAAATGCCTCCACTACAGATTCAATATGCAGATTATAGCCTTTGGCAAAGAACCTATTTGTCAGGAGAGCAATTGGATACGCAATTAGGATATTGGGTAGATAAACTTTCGGGCATTTCACCATTAAATTTGCCTTTGGACTATACAAGACCTACAGAACAAAGTATAAAGGGAGATAGTAAAACCTTTACATTTAGTGCTGCTTTAATGAAAAAACTTAAAGTACTGTCTAAAGAGAATGAGACTACTCTTTTTATGACGCTATTAAGTGCTTTTAAAGTTTTAATGTATCGATATAGTGGTCAGGAAGATATATGTGTCGGGACTCCTATCGCCAATAGAGAACAAGAAGAAATCGCAGGACTCATAGGTTTTTTCGTCAACACATTGGCATTACGAAGTGATTTAAGCGGAAATCCAAAGTTTTCGGATTTGCTATCTCAGGTAAAACAAATGACCCTGGAAGCATATCAATATCAGCAGGTACCTTTTGAGAAAGTAGTGAATAATGTATTACAATCCAGGGATATGAGCCGTAGCCCATTGTTTCAGGTATTATTCTCTATGCAAGATGGGGTGACATCAAAAATAGCATCACCTACAGATTCTGGTGATATAGGATTAGAACCCGTACTTTCTGAAGAGCATATTTCTAAATTCGATATGTCTTTTACAGTTACAGAATTTACAGACGAATTAGAAGTGAAAATAACGTATTGTACAGATTTGTTTGCGACTCGTACTATCGAACAAATGGCCTTTCATTTTGAGCAGTTATTATCTTCTATTGTAACAACTCCAAAGCAAAATATAGACACATTGTCTATGCTAACTGTAGAGGAGCAGCAAAAATTAGCCATTAGTTTTAATGAGACCAAGGTAGTGTATGCTGCCAAAAATACTACGGTATTAGACTTGTTTATAGAACAGGTCAAAAACACTCCAGAAGCAATTGCACTACAATACGGAAATATTCACCTTTCTTATCGTGATTTGGATGAAAAATCCAATCAGTTGGCAAATTACTTATTGAAACATAAAAAAGAGAGTAATGAGATTATAGGTATCTGTGTACATCGATCTGTTGGGATGATTATTGGTCTTTTAGGAATTCTAAAATCAGGAAAAGCATACATGCCAATTGATCCTGATTTTCCTGTAGATCGTGTACAGTATATGCTAGAAGAAGCAAAAATAAAATCTGTAATAAGCGCTTCTTCGAGTCAAGATGTTTTAAAAGATATTGCAGAGCTTGATCTTATATTGCTAGATGTTGATAAGGAGGTTATCGTTAAAGAATCTAGTGAAACTCCCGATGTATCAGTACCTTCAAGTGATTTGGCATATGTAATTTATACTTCTGGATCGACGGGACGACCAAAAGGTGTCAAAATAGCACATCATAACCTATTCAATTTAATCAAAAATCAAATCGATTATTTTAGAATAGATCATAGTGATAGGATTGTACAGACGGCGAACTATATTTTTGATGCTTCTGTAGAACAAATTTTTATCAGCTTATCTGCGGGAAGCCGTTTAGTATTAATTCACAAAGACGAAGTCCTAAATCCGGCTGGGTTTATAGAATTTATGAGAGAAAATGAAATCACTCATTTTCATACCACACCAAGTCTTTTAAAAATGTATACACCTCCTTCTGATTTATCAAGTTTGAAGAGAGTGATTGTTGGAGGAGAAGCATGTCCTAAAGAACTGGCCAGTGCATGGAATACCTACTACAAGTTTTATAATAAGTATGGACCTACAGAAAATACGGTTACTACAACCATAGCTGCATACGGAAAAGGAAAAACGATTGAAAGAGTGTCTATAGGAACACCTATTTCAAATACCAGAGTTTATATTCTTAATTCCAATAATGGAATTGTACCAATAGGGGTCGTAGGAGAGTTATGTATTAGTGGTGCTGGATTATCAGAAGGGTATTTAAACCAGCCTAAACTTACAGAAGATAGATTTGTTGACAATCCATTTGAGGAAAATGAAAAACTATATAAAACAGGAGACTTAGCACGGTGGTTGCCTGATGGAACTATCGAATATATTGGAAGAAAAGATGATCAGGTCAAAATACGTGGATATCGTATAGAGCTTGGTGAAATAGAGAGCGTTTTGGCAGAGGTCCAAGGTGTAAAAAATAGTTGTGTAGTTGCAAAATCTGATAAGAATGGTACAAACCGTTTAGTAGGATATATTGCAGCAGATAACTCTATAGATACGCAAGAACTACAGGAAAAACTTAAGTTGAAGCTACCCGAATATATGGTCCCTCAGTTATGGGTTTCTTTGGATGAAATTCCATTAACTAGTAACGGAAAGGCGGATAAGAAGAATCTTCCAGATCCGGATATGTCTGCAATGTCTACCAAAGCCTATGTTGCTGCAAATACTGTTACTGAAACACAATTAGTAAGTATATGGCAGAAATTATTAGGTGTTGATAAAATAGGAATACATGATGATTTCTTTGAGTTAGGTGGTCATTCGTTACTAGCGACCCGTTTGGTATCTATGATTCGTAAAGAATTAGAAGTAGAAATATTAATCAGAGATATTTTTACGTATTCATCGATATCAGAGTTGTCTTTACATATTACTACAAACTCGAGTACTACTTTATTACCACCGGTAGTAGTTGGAGATCGTTCCGGGCGTGTTCCGTTATCGTTTAGTCAGCAACGTTTGTGGTTTATCGATCAGTTAGAAGGAAGTGTTTCTTATCATATGCCCACGCTACTTTGTATAGATGGCGCATTAAATATAGAAGCATTATCAGCTTCATTAAAAGAAGTGGTAAAGCGTCATGAAGTATTGCGTACAGTTATTAAATCTGATAACGGAGTTGCTTATCAGGAGGTTCAACCTGTAGAGAATTGGTCATTAGAGGTGATAAACCTAGATGGGTCTGACGATGTTACATCGATATTACAAAGCTTTATTGCCACACCATTTGATTTGTCGAGTGATTATATGTTACGTATGCGATTGTATGAGAAAGGAGGAAACGGTTATATTCTGGCTGGGGTATTACATCATATTGCCAGCGATGGTTGGTCAGAAGGTGTTTTTGTTAAAGAGTTTACCTCTTTATATAGCTCATTATCAGAAGGTATAGTTTCTGATTTGCCCTCATTACCATTACAATACATAGATTATGCATTGTGGCAACAGGAGCATATAGAAGGAGCAGTTTTAGAATCACAGTTGTCCTACTGGCAAGAACAGTTATCAGGAGTTAGTCCATTAGAATTACCGACCGATTATCAACGTCCAATAGAACAGAGTACACGAGGTTCGAGATATGCTTTTGATATAGATGCTGGTTTGCAGGATGACTTACAAAAGATTGCTCAGGAAGAGGGAGTTACTATGTTTATGTTGTTGTTATCGGCCTTCAAGGTATTGATGTATCGTTACAGTGGTCAGGATGATATCTGTGTGGGTACCCCGATTGCGAATCGAACCCAGGAGGAGACCGAAGGTATGATTGGTTTCTTTGTCAATACGTTGGCTTTACGTAGTAACCTAGGGAGTATTAACACTTTCAAAGAGTTATTACAACAAGTAAAAACAACTACTCTGGCAGGTTATGATCACCAACATGCTCCTTTCGAAAAAGTAGTAGAACATGTTGTAGAGACTAGAGATATGAGTATGAGTCCTTTGTTTCAGGTTATGTTCTTGTTACAAAACAAATCAGAGCAGGATGATCAGGGATTGGGAAGTTTAAAATTATCAGCATACGATGATTATGAGCAGGATTTGGCCAAATTTGATCTAACCTTTACATCAGAAGAATTAGAGGATGGCATTGCTTTCGAAATAGAATATTGTATTGATTTGTTTGCAGCATCCACTATCGAGCGTATGGCAATTCACTTTAAAGAATTACTGTCTGCCATCATTGCCAATAGCGAAGAGAAAATCATTGCCCTTCCTTTATTGACAACTATCGAGCGAAAAAAATTAGTATATACATTTAATGATACTAAGGTCGATTATTCAAAAGAGGATTCGTTATTAGGATTGTTTAAAGAGCGTGTTCATTCACATCCAAAAGATACTGCATTAGTATTCGGAAACTCTACCTTGTCTTATAGAGATTTAGACAAGCTTTCTGACAGATTAGTTAGTTATTTAAAATCAGAGGGCGTTACTCCGGGTATTCGGGTAGGAATGTTATTAGACAGAGGGTTTAATATGATCATAAGCATTCTGGGAATTTTAAAATCAGGAGCTACTTATGTGCCATTAGATCCGTCGCTTCCGTTAAGCCGATTAGAATATATCCTGGAAGATTCTGATGTTTCTTATGTCATTTATAATGATGATAAGTTGTTGGATAATACTGGGATCAGCGGTTGTACATTTTTGAACAGTAACCTATTATCGTCATACGAGTGTTATTCTGGTCCTATAGAAAGATCATTAGATGCTATCGCCTATGTCATGTATACTTCTGGAACTACAGGAGTTCCTAAAGGAATTCTGATCAAGGATGAGAACATACTGACTCTAATCTCTGAAGCAGATCCGATACATATAAAACCATCAGATCATGTATTACAATGGTCAAACTATGGTTTTGACGGGTCTACCTATGAAATCTTCGGAAGCTTATTAGGAGGAGCTACCCTTCATTTGATTGAAGCCAATATAGCATCAGACGGAAATGAACTTGCAAAGGTCATAGGTCAGGAAAAAATCACGGTTGCTTTTATTACCACGGCATTGTTTAATGCGATTGCAGATAGTGATTTATCACTGCTTTCAAGTATTAGGATATTATTGTTCGGAGGAGAAAAAGTCTCCTTACTACATACCCGTAAGGCGTTCGAAGCATTGGGGCCAGGAAGATTGATTCATGTATACGGTCCTACAGAAACAACGGTGTATGTATTGCATCATGTGATCAATGCAATTCCAGAGAAGGCGTATACAATTCCTATAGGAAAACCACTATCAAATACAAGCATGTATGTAGTAGATCCTCAGGATCAATTATTACCAATTGGTGTAGTAGGAGAGCTTTGTGTAGGCGGTACAGGATTGGCCAAAGGATATCTCAATAAAGAAGAGCTTACTGCCGAAAAGTTTGTAAGTAATCCTTTTGTTGCTGGTGAGCGAATATATCGTACAGGAGATTTGGTTAAATGGTTAGACGATGGTACCATCGAGTTTGTAGGTAGAAGAGATAGCCAGGTGAAAATACGAGGATATCGCATCGAAACTGCCGAGATAGAAAGTGTTTTAGTCGAATTTGATAGCATTGCCACCTGTTGTATAGAGGTTATTACAGACACACAACAAAATAAACGTTTGGTGGCCTATGTAGTAGGAAATGAAGATTTTGAAAAGGCAACAGTTCTGGAAGCTTTAAAGAATAAGTTACCCGATTATATGATTCCGCAATTATGGGTAACGTTAGACACTATGCCGTTAAATATCAATGGTAAGATCGATAAGAAACGTTTGCCGGCACCAGACTTGTCGACATTATCAAACCAGGAATATGTAGCACCAGTTACTACTGCCGAGGAGCAATTAGTTACCATATGGCAGGACCTGTTAGGAGTAGCACGTATTGGTATTTATGATGATTTCTTTGAGTTAGGAGGGCATTCATTATTAGCTACTCGTTTGGTATCGATGATCCGTAAAGAGCTGGAGGTAGAAGTTGCCATCAAGGATATTTTTGTGTATTCTAAGCTGGTAGATTTAGGAAAATACCTTGATGAACAATCTAAAGGTACTTTACTACCAGCAATTACCCCACAGGATCGTTCAGGACGTATCCCACTATCTTTTAGCCAGGAACGTTTATGGTTTATTGATCAGTTACATGGCAGTACAGAGTATCATATGCCTCTTAATCTGGAATTGATAGGAGAGTTGGACGTAACTGTCTTAGAAGCTAGTTTTAGAGAGATTGTATCACGTCACGAAGTATTGCGTACCGTGATCGTATCCGAAGATGGAGTAGGGTACCAGGAAATAATGCCGATAGATAATTGGAAATTAGAAGAACTTGAGATCAACTCTGAAGAAGAGTTAGAAGCCGATTTATCCACTTTTGTAGGTCAACCTTTTGACTTATCCAACGATTATATGTTACGTGTTCGTTTGTATCGAATGGGTGGAACTCGATATGTGTTATCAGTAGTTTTTCATCATATAGCCAGTGATGGTTGGTCTAATGGTTTGTTTATCCAGGAGTTTATGGAGTTGTACAGGGCCTTGTCTACTTCGAAGACTCCCGCTATAGAAGCCTTACCGATTCAATATGCCGATTATGCCTTATGGCAGCGCAAGTATATCGAAGGAGCTGTTTTAGATCAGCAGTTATCGTATTGGGAAGATCAGTTAACAGGTGCGGTACCGTTATCCTTACCGACCGATTATCCACGTCCAGAAGTACAGAGTAATGAGGGAGCACGATTGTCTTTTATGATAGATAAAGCATTGAGTGACTCATTGCAGGCACTTTGCCAGCAAGAAGGAGTGACGATGTTTATGACATTATTGGCAGCCTTTAAGGTAGTGTTGTCACGCTATAAGGGTCAGGAAGATATTTGTATAGGTACTTCTATTGCGAATCGTCCTCAAGAAGCTTTAGAAGATATGATTGGTTTCTTTGTAAACTCATTGGCATTACGCAGTGATTTAAGTGGTAATCCCCGTTTTACCGATTTCTTACAGCAAGTAAAAGAGGTTACTTTAGGCGGATATGACAATCAGGATGCTCCGTTTGAGAAGATAGTAGATCGTGTGGTCGAGGATCGTGATATGAGTAAGAATCCACTATTCCAGGTGATGTTTAGTTTGGATAATATCCAGGAAGAAAAAGAACAAGACATAGATAATTTGGCAATAGAATCGTATGACCAGGATGGCGGAACCATTCAGTTTGATATGTCTATTGATGTGTTAGATACTGGCGAAGGTATTGCCGTTAGAGTAGGGTATTGTACCGCATTATTTAAAGAAGCTACGATAGCCCATATGGCTTCGCACTATGAGGAGTTGTTACGCAGTATTGTCAAGAACCCATCAGAGACAATTAGAGATTTATCAATGCTTACCGCCCAGGAGGCAGGCCAGGTGTTGCATTTGTTTAATGCTACCGAGGTTTCGTATCCATTAGAAGAGACTTTTGTAAGTCTTTTTGAGGCGCAGGTATCCAAAACCCCTGATGCGATTGCAGTAAGTTTTGAAGGTGTTGATCTAAGCTATAAAGCATTAGATGAAGCTTCTAACCAACTGGCGCATTACTTGCG
>CANMLW010000024.1 GCA_947498705.1 uncultured Aquimarina sp. | reverse complement strand
CAAAAAACCATTGAAGCTAGCTTCAATGGTTTAAATTAAATTATTTAAAAACTGTCAACCTATTTTAGGACGACTCACAAATATCTAAAGTTCAATTTTTTTGGTAAAATCTTTGGAAGAAACCTCTACTTATTTAAAAGAGAATCAAACCTTATTGATAGCCTTTTGCTATTCTAATCTATTTTTTTATTGAAAAATCAATGGAGTCCAGATGTAGCTAGGAGATTCTGCTATTTGATAGTAGGAGTGATTTTTTATGAAAATATTGGTTTGATTTCCAAATTCACCCGTACTCCTTAATGTTCCGAAAAACAATTTATTAATAGTTTCGCCTGAAGTTCCAAAATGTTGCCAACCAGAATTCCCTCCATCAGAAACATACCAATCCTTACCATTAGCACTAAATACATCTGTTGTTCCATTGCCATTAAAATCTCCAAATCCAAGCTGTTCAATAGATTTACTTGATGAATTTATTCTTTCCCATCCAGAACTCCCTCCATAAGAAACATACCATCCTTCTAAATTGGCCTTAAAAACATCGGTCTTTCCGTCGTTATTAAAATCACCAAATCTCAATTTGTTTAATGTAATGGTGGTGTTAGAACTTAAAAGATCCCATCCAGAGCTTCCTCCAAAAGAAATATACCAATCTTTACCATTAGCATTAAACACATCGGTTGTGCCGTCCCCGTTAAAATCTCCAAACCCAAGTTGTTCAACCGTTTTGTTAGAAGAGTTGATTTTTTGCCATGCCCAATTTCGGTAATCCGAATAATTGTTTGGTGTAGGTATTTCTGCGATAAACCATTCTCCTACTGATGATCCATCTCTTTTTATAGATTTAAATATTTCCGTTTTTCCGTCTCCATCAAAATCACCTAATCGGTATGTCATTAACTCATTATCTTCAAAAGGTAAATAAGTAGTGCTGTTTTGCGAGCTTTCCCAGTTTTTTGACATATATAATCCCTTATAATTACCTGTAGAACCATTCCAATCATAAATATTGTTCCAGGCAAAAATATTTTCTTTGTAAGTAATATTTCTATTATGTGCTATTGCATCATTAATATTAGAGTGTTTGAATATATTATCTTCAATAAGACAAATGTAGGTAGGGATTCCTCTAAGTTTTATATTGGGATGATCAGGATCAATATTATCAAAAATATTGTGATGAATATATGTAAATGTTGCTGCAATATGGCTATCCTCACCAGTCCACCCATGATCTTGTCCTCCATGAACATCAACATTGTAAGAATCTCCTGCTCCTTCAAAATAGTTGTACGAAGCTTCATAACCAGAATCTCTAACTCCTGAAGATGCTATATCATGTCTGTTTTTGTAAAACCTATTACCTTTTATCAAAGCAAACCCTTCTCTTCCAACTGCGACTCCATATCCCCATCCATCTCCTCTATTTGAATGAATACTATTATTTAGCACTTCTATTTTATTATATGAGTTTCCTGATACAAGAATTCCTATTTGCGGAAGATTATAAAGTTCGCAATTGTCTATTTTTAAATTATTATACCCATTTGTATCTATTCCTGTTATAGTATCGCTACTAATTTCTCCTGTAGGACCTTTAAATCTAATCCCAGTAATTCTTCCCGCGTTTCCTGAAAATTTAAATATTGTTCTAGCATCTGTTATATTTGTTTTAATTAAAGCACCACAAGAACCATTGTTATTTCCTCTTCCGCTAGCTAAAGTAATACCTGTGGGAATAGAAAATGTTTCACTTTCTATATCAATTATTACATTATCTTATATATATGATTTTTCCCGCCGAAAGCTCAGGATTATTTAAAGCATTTTTTAATTCTATTAAATCATTTACTATAAAATCTGCAATACTTTCATCAACAATATCATTATATTGATTACCACCCCCAATAGGATCACCACCTCCGATAGGGTTACCAACGTCATCAACTCCATAATTGAATGAGCAATTGTTACTAATTAATTGTTTTGGTTTTATTTTTTCGTTCTGTAGATCATTGGTTAATTCTTGTTCTAACTCGTCATTGGTGCAACTTGAGTTCATAAGAATAAGTAGTACCATTAAAGGAAATAAACTATTTTTCATAATTTCTTGTTTTGTAGCTTTTGTTCTATAGGTATATGTCACAACAATTAAAAGTGTTACCCAAAAAAATATGTTTTTATAGAAACATTATTAAAGCTGTATAAGTTTGGCTTGATAAATCTTGGGTAGATAACAAAAAACAAAAAAGCCAGACGTAATGTCTGGCTTTTCGTGATCGCGACAGGATTCGAACCTGTGACCGTCTGCTTAGAAGGCAGATGCTCTATCCAGCTGAGCTACGCGACCATTATTTTTATGAATTGCTTTATTTCAAAAGCGGTGCAAATATATGAAGCTATACCTTATAAAACAAGACAAATCTTTATGTATTTTACTTTTATTTGTAACTATTTTTTAAGTTGAAATATAACGCCTTGATTTTTTGTAAATTAAGGAACTGTTACGAAATGAATATTCATTCAATTATTTGTAAATACATACATTGTTCGACTAGCAATCACTTAAATTTACTTTTATTGCTAAGCCACCTTCACTTGTTTCTTTGTATTTTGTATTCATATCCTGCGCAGTTTCCCACATGGTTTCAATCACTTTGTCCAACGGTACTTTTGCATGTGCAGCATCTGCTTCGAGTGCCATTTCGCAGGCATTAATAGCTTTTATAGCTCCCATTGCGTTTCGCTCGATACATGGTATTTGTACCAATCCGGCAATAGGATCACATGTTAACCCCAGGTGATGCTCCATAGCAATTTCACTAGCCATTAAGACTTGTTCTGGTGAACCTCCCATAAGTTCTGTCAACGCTCCAGCTGCCATAGCAGAGGATACTCCTATTTCTGCCTGGCAACCTCCCATAGCAGCAGAGATTGTGGCTCCTTTCTTAAAGATACTACCAATTTCTCCCGCTACCAGCATAAATTGCTTAATATCGTCAAAATTAGCATCATGATTTTCTATAACCATATAATACATCATTACAGAAGGGATTACACCTGCGCTTCCGTTTGTAGGAGCAGTAACTACACGACCCAACGACGCATTTACCTCGTTAACAGCCAAAGCAAAACAAGAGACCCACTTTAAAATTTGCCTAAATTCTACCTTGGTATCACGAATTGCTTCTATCCATTCTTGTGGAGTAGTATAAGGAGTAGAGCCTATTAGTCTTTTATGAGTATCATACGCTCTTCTTTTTACATTTAACCCTCCAGGTAATATTCCTTCGGTATGACAGCCTGTATACATAGATTCCAGCATGACATTCCAAACCTGTAAGATTCTTTTGTCAATCTCTTCATCAGTACGTAAAGAACGCTCGTTGTCAAGAACAACTTCAGATATTTTTTTATTTTTAGAAGTACAATAAGCCAATAGATCAGTACCTTTTTCTATAGGCATAGGAAACCCTTTAAACTCTGTAAGCTTTTTCTCTTTTCGTTTACGTTCTTCTTTAACCACAAAACCACCTCCGATAGAATAAAAAGAAGACGAGATTTTTTTCCCATTTTTTAAAGTGGCATGAAATGTCATGCCGTTGGGATGAAACTCTTTGAAATTTTTATTAAAAATAATATGAGTTGCAGGATCAAAAGATATTTGTAACTCACTATTAAAAGGAAGTGTTTTATTTGTATTTATACTATCTATATAAGAATCAATGGCACTTACATCAATGGTTATTGGATCATGTCCACACAGTCCTAAGATGACTGCAATATCGGTTGCATGCCCTTTTCCTGTTAGAGATAAAGATCCATAAAGGTCTATTGTAATAGCTGTTACATCTTCAAAAACATTCTCATCTTTAAGCTCACAAATCCATCTTCTTCCTGCCTGCCAAGGCCCTAATGTATGAGAACTAGAGGGGCCTACGCCAATTTTTAACATATCAAAGATACTGATACATTCCATATACTAATTATTGATAAAATTTTGCGGTAAATATAGTTTTTTGATAGCAAATAAGCTTATTTTTTTATGAATAGTTAATTATATTAAGTTTAATTGTCAAATGTTCATTTTTAATCCTTAAGTGACATATAGTTAGGCTTTGTCTTTAGACACATTTCTTTCTTTAGATGTTGTAATATAAGCTTGTCAAATTATACAAAAGACGTACTTGGTTACTTACGCTAACTTCTTACTTAGATTTTTAAGTTAAAGAATATATTATAAAGGTACAGTGTCAATAAGGCTGCTTATTTTTAAAAGGTTATGTATGGTAAAAAGCAGAAGGACGAGTGGTAATCGTGACATCCTGTCATATAGATTGTAATGGCATAATCATTGTCCTTACTGCAATAAATTATAACGAACAAAATAGAAATAGTTTAACAATTATTATAAAATGAGTAAAATAATAGGAATAGACTTAGGAACAACCAACTCTTGTGTTTCTGTAATGGAAGGTAATGAGCCTGTAGTAATCCCTAATGCAGAAGGTAAAAGAACAACTCCTTCTGTAATTGCTTTTGTTGAAGGTGGGGAAATAAAGGTAGGGGATCCTGCAAAACGTCAGGCAGTAACCAACCCAACCAAGACAATTTCTTCTATAAAAAGATTTATGGGAAATAAATTCTCTGAATCTTCAAAAGAAGCAGAAAGAGCTGCTTATAAAGTAGTAAAAGGTGACAATGATACACCACGAGTAGATATCGATGGTCGTTTATATACTCCTCAGGAATTATCTGCAATGACACTTCAGAAAATGAAGAAAACAGCAGAAGATTACCTTGGGCAAGACGTTTCTAGTGCAGTGATCACAGTACCTGCATATTTTAATGATGCACAGCGTCAAGCTACCAAAGAAGCAGGAGAGATTGCAGGTCTTAAAGTAGAAAGAATTATCAATGAGCCAACAGCAGCAGCTTTGGCATATGGATTAGATAAAAAAGGTACAGATCAAAAGATAGTTGTATTTGACTTTGGAGGAGGAACACATGATGTATCAATTCTAGAATTAGGAGATGGTGTATTTGAAGTGTTATCAACCGATGGAGATACTCACCTAGGAGGGGATGATGTAGATCAAAAAATTATTGATTGGTTGGCAGAAGAGTTTAAAGCAGATGAAAATATGGACCTTAGAAAAGATCCAATGGCTTTACAACGTCTTAAAGAAGCTGCAGAGAAAGCTAAAATCGAATTGTCATCTTCTGCGCAGACAGAGATTAATTTACCATATGTTACTGCTACTGCAAGCGGACCAAAGCACTTGGTTAGATCGTTAACAAGATCAAAGTTTGATCAATTAATAGATGACTTAGTAAAACGTACTATAGAGCCTTGTCGTACAGCACTTAAATCTGCTGGATTATCTACTAGTGATATCGACGAAATTATATTAGTAGGAGGGTCAACTCGTATTCCTGCAGTGCAAGAAGCAGTAGAAAGCTTTTTTGGAAAAGCACCTAGTAAAGGAGTAAATCCAGATGAAGTTGTTGCAGTAGGAGCAGCAATCCAAGGAGGAGTATTAACAGGAGATGTAAAGGATGTATTATTATTAGATGTAACTCCACTTTCTCTTGGTATAGAAACTATGGGTAACGTAATGACCAAGCTTATCGAAGCTAACACTACTATCCCTACCAAAAAATCACAAGTATTCTCTACGGCAGCAGATAATCAACCATCTGTAGAAATTCACGTTTTACAAGGTGAGCGTCCTATGGCTGCAGATAATAAAACAATTGGTCGTTTTCACTTAGATGGTATTCCACCAGCTCAAAGAGGAGTGCCACAAATCGAAGTGACTTTTGATATTGATGCAAATGGTATCATTAAAGTATCTGCTACAGATAAAGCAACAAATAAGTCTCAGGATATTCGTATCGAAGCTTCTTCAGGATTAACAGAAGAAGAAATCGAAAAAATGAAGAAAGAGGCCGAAGCAAATGCTGAAGCTGATAAAGCAGCAAAAGAAACTGCAGATAAGCTAAATGAAGCAGATGGAATGATTTTCCAAACTGAAAAGCAACTTAAAGAATTTGGAGATAAATTATCTGATGATAAGAAAAAACCAATAGAAGAGGCTTTAGAAGAGCTTAAGAAAGCTTATGAAACTAAAGATCTTGCTGTAATTACTCCTGCCCTTGATAAAATCAATGAAGCATGGAAAGTTGCTAGTGAAGAAATGTACAAAGCACAAGCCGAAGCTCAACAAAATGGGCAAGCAGGGCCTGATGCAGGAGCAGGACAAGGACAATCGAACGGAGGAGATGCTTCTGGAAATGATGTAGAAGATGTAGACTTCGAAGAAGTAAAATAAATTATAGTATATCTATATAGAGTAAAATGCGCAGTGAAAACTGCGCATTTTTTTGTAGTAGAAAAGCAAGCTTTTAAATGGTTATGATTAAATTAGACAATTCAATGAAATTAAATACGATTTTATAAGACTACACTAAAAAAAAATACGAACTATGAATCCTTTTCACCTTGCTATCCCAGTTACAGATTTAGAAAAAAGTAGACATTTTTATAAAGAAATATTAGGTTGTAAAGAAGGCCGAAGTGATGCAAATTGGGTAGACCTTAATTTCTTTGGGCATCAATTGGTAATACATCAAAAGCCTGAAACAAACCAAAAAGAGAGACAAGTGTCTAATCCTGTAGATGGCCACCATGTACCTGTACCACATTTTGGAGTTGTATTAAACTGGGAGGACTGGGTAAAATTATCAGATACACTACAAGAAAAAAACATCAAATTTGTTATAAAACCCTATATCAGATTTAAAGGCGAAGTAGGAGAACAGGCTACAATGTTTTTTTACGATCCAGAAAATAATGCCCTAGAGTTTAAAGCATTTAAAAATATTGATCAACTTTTTGCGAAGTAAAACGTAAAAAGGCTACTGATAAAGTAGTAGCCTTTTTTAGAAGTATGCTTGTTTCTAAGAAATTATATTATTTTTTTACAAAAATAGATTCTCCTATTTTGTTATTATCTTCTGAGATAAGGTTAATTATGTATACTCCTTTCTGTAAACTCTCTACATCAACAGAAGAAGAATAATCTTGTGTAGAAATTGTTCTTCCATTCATGTCAATAATTGAATATTTGGATGGAGTAATCATAGGGTTGGTAATAATTTTTAATTCTTTACTTACTGGGTTTGGATAAGCAGTAAAAGTGTTGCCTATGGTTGGGTTACTGTTGTTTAATGATTTAGCACCATTACAAGAAGAAATAAAGGCCCATCTAAAAGCTTGTCTTTCATATAAGTTACCTCTATACGTTACTCTGTCACCTACCTGATAATTTACAGTAGAGTTCCACTCTCGAATCCCATTACAAGGATTGGTAATTAGATCAGGAGATACTACCAGAGGTTCACTTAGCGGTGATTTATTACCTGCTTTATCCACGGCTAAAACGGTAAAAGTGGAAGTTCTCTTTGGTTTTCCTCCAAAACCTAATTTTGTTTGATCTAAAGCATAGAAGGGGTTACCGTTTTCAAATACCTCGTAAAAAGAGACTCCTATATTATCTGTAGATGTATTCCATGAAATCCATGTTACATCATTACCTGCATCATATCTATAAGATAATCCAGTAGGAGTTGTTGGTGCCTCTGTATCCTGGTTGGTTGCATGAGCAGCGTCATTTTTGGATCTAGAGCCCTCGCAAGAAGAGATGAATACCCATCTTGAAGTTTGAAATTCATATAGATTACCTCTATAGGTTACTCTATCCCCGGTTTGATAAAACAGTCCTGGTCTCCATTCTTCAATACCATCACATGGGTTTGTAGGTTCTTCTGGTGATACAATCAGAGGTTCGCTTAAAGGCGATTTGTTACCTGCCGCATCAACTGCTAAAACAGTAAAAACATAAGTTTTTTTTGGTTTTCCTCCAAAGCCTAATTTTGTTTGATCTAATGCATAAAAGTGTTCTCCATTTTCAAATACTTCATAGTAGGATACGCCAACATTATCTGTAGAAGCATTCCATGAAATCCATGTTGCATTATTACCTTCATCGTATACCCAGGATAAACCAGCAGGAGAAGTAGGAGGTTCGGTATCTTCATAACTCGATAGCGTTGAAGAATTACTCGAATAAATAGAGGTAATACAAAAGAATGCAATAATAAGACAAGTTGATTTGATCAGGTTCAAAACCCTTTTTTTAAACAATGTTGAGTTTAATTTCATAATAAATTGGTGTTTAAGAGTATAAAAATTAATTAACTGTCGAAACAAAAAAAATTAAAAGTAAAAAGGGGGGTAATTTGATTTTGAGAAGTCTTTGTTTATAAATATTACTTGATAAAGACTACTCAATTTTAGGTATGCAATATCCTTAGAATACGTATTTTGTGATATAAAATTCACTTTATCTAAATTAATAAAATGAAAAATGAGATAATATAATGTTATCTCATTTTTATGTTAATTTTTTCAAAAGAGCGAAAATGATTTTTCAGAATGTTTAGGTTGTATAAGAACGAAACTGTCCGTAACCTTATCTGTAAATTCTCCTTAATCCTTCTTTTTCTGACAGAGGTTGTAGTTTTGCAGTAGAAATGTATGAAACAACAGCTTCTGGAGCTACTTTAGAGTATTCTCGCAATGCCCAGCCTATAGCTTTTTTTATAAAAAATTCTGTTGATGATTTGTGCTGATCACATAATGCAAACAAAAGATGAGCATCTGTCTTATTTTTATATCCTAACTGAAACAGGATAGCACTTCTATTTAACCACATATTGTTTGATTCTGAATACTCCTTTATTATTACAGGTATCTGATCTGGATACTGAAGCAAATAATTACCAAGGATATGCTTTGCAATAAAATCTACTGTGTCCCACCATGAATGGGTTGTAATGAGAAACTCTATAAAGTGAATATCGTTAATGATATATTTCTTTTTTAGAAAACGATCGGTTATTTCCATAGCACAATAATGAAGCTCACGTTGAGGTTTTTCGTAAAGTTCTTTCGCAATAGAAATTATAGAAGAATGGGATAAATCAGGTAAATATGTTGCATATGTTTCTTTTAGTAATGCTTTTCTTATAGGAGCTTTGACTCCATAATAAGAAAACAACTCTCTCATATACGCTTGCATTTTGCCAGCTTCATCTGGGTTAGCATTTTTTTTTAATAGAGTAACTAAAGAAGAAATGAAATCCATATAAAATTGTTTTAAAAGCCAACTGCTGCATCATCACCTCGTTTATCGGCACCTCCTTCATAGCGACCATCAGGCAATACTAATATTCCGTCTACTTTACTACTTATTTTAGATTCTTTTTCACTAATAACGTACTCTTTTTGGCGTAGACTATCGAACAATTTTTGATGAAACAAATTAGGTTCAAAATAGATAGTATCTGGTAGCCATTGGTGATGAAAGCGAGGAGCATTAACAGCTTCTTGCATAGTCATGCCAAACTCTTCTACATTCAAAATGGTTTGCAAAACAGAAGTAATAATGGTAGAACCACCTGGAGTACCGACAGACATCCAGAATTTATTATTCTTTTCTACAATAGTTGGTGTCATAGAGCTTAACATTCTTTTTTCGGGAGCAATGGCATTAGCTTTGGCTCCAACCAATCCAAACATATTTGGGGTGCCAGGTTTTGCGCTAAAATCGTCCATCTCATTATTCATAAAAAAACCTAATTCTGGGACATATAATTTTGAACCATAAGCGCCATTAAGAGTTGTTGTTACCGAAATAGCATTCCCAAATTGATCTACAATAGAATAGTGTGTAGTTTCATCACTTTCGTATCCAGTGATCATACCGCAATTAATTTCAGAAGAAGGAGTCGCTTTATCAAAGTCAAAACTTTGCATTCTATCTTTAAGATAAGAATTGCTTAACAAAGAATCTACAGGAACTTCAACAAAATCGGGATCTCCCAAATAAAAACTTCGATCTGCATATGCTCGTCGTTCTGCTTCAGTAATAACCTGAATTGTTTTAAGGCTATTGTGTCCATAGGTATGTAAATCATATGGAGCAATCATTTTCATGATTTGCGCCAAACAAACTCCTCCGCTCGAGGGTGGTGACATAGAGGTAACGGTAAGATCTTTGTAGTCAAATGTAACCGGTTTACGCCATTTTGTTTCGTATTTCGAAAGATCTTCGAGTGTTATTATACCTCCTTTGGACTGGATAAAATTAACCAGTTTTTTACCAGATTCACCTATGTAAAACTCGTCTTTTCCATTGGTTATGATTCGTTCAAGTGTTTTTGCCAATGCAGGATTTTTTAGAGTGTCTCCAGCTTTGTAGCCACTTAGGATAGGAATGGTATCTTCATTTACCTTAAGTAATAAATCTTTGTACTTTAAGAATCTTTTTTCTTGTTTTTCAGTAATGACAAAACCTTTTTTAGAAAGGGAAACTACTGGACTTAGAATATCTTTTATAGGAAGTGTTCCAAACTTTTTATGTACTTCGAAAATACCGGCAATAGTACCCGGTACCCCTATGGCCATGGCACCTAATTGGCTTTTTTCGGGAATAGCATCTCCGTTTTCATCTAGGTACATGTCTTTTGAAGCAGCCAAAGGCGCTTTTTCACGATAGTCAAGAGCTCCTCTGGATCCATCTGCCATACGATAAACCATAAAGCCACCACCACCTAAGTTTCCTGCATATGGGTAGGTTACGGCAAGTGCCATTTCTGTAGCGATCATAGCATCAAAAGCATTACCTCCTTTTTTCATGATGTCTGCTCCAATTTTTGAAGCTTCTTTTCTTGCAGAAACAACCATTGCTTTCTCGGTAATTACCCCTAGAATTGGTTCACTACTCTTTTTGAGCTCAGATGTTTTTTTGCAAGAAAAATTAAGAAAAAGTAATGGTGCACAGATCAAATAGGATATAACTTTTAATTTCATAGTGTTCTCATTTCATTTTTAGTAAACAATTCAAGTTCTTCAAAAAAAGCTCTAAACTCTCTTTCAAAATCAGCGTAGTATTTTTCTAATTCTACCACTGCAAAGTTCATTTTAGATCTATTTTTGGTTCGATGATTCATTTGATATAAAATCCTACCAATACCAGGAATGGTAGCATAACTTAATAACCAGTTATCTCGTAACATAAATGGTAAGAAGTTCTGAATTGGCTTGGGTAAAAGAACATAATGCTCTTGTAACAACTCATAAAAATCAGCTACATATATTTCTAATGGGGTGTCAGAATACTCTACCCAATATGCTGCTAGGTAATGATCATAAAGAATATCGACAATGACAGAGCTGTAGTGTCCATATTTAGGAAATAATCTAGAGACACTTTCTTTTACAATAGGATGAGTGTCTGTATAAGAATCTATTTTGCGATGTAACCTAATTCCTTGTTGTATACGATTGGGAAATTGTGAAAAATTCTTTCCTTTTACAGAATCAGCAATAAAATTACCAATTTTAAGTTCTGGATCTTCTCCCGAAAGATAAATGTGTGCTAAAAAATTCATTAGTGAAAGTTACAATTTTTTGAATTGAACTCATCTTGACTTTTTGTTTTTAACCGAAAATGAGTTGAAATTTGACCAGACGAGGCACTTTTTGAAAATCATAGCAACGCTACGGTTAAGGAAAGTAACGAAATATGGTTGAATTTCAGCCATTTTTTAGGAAATAGAGAAAGCCAAGATGAGTTCATTACCTAAATTGTTTTTTTGTAAACTTTAAATGTAAAGTTGCGGTAGTCTGTCATACCTTGTACATTTGTGCTCAAATCAAACAAACAATACACAAAATAGCATGACATTAATAAAATCAATTTCAGGGATTAGAGGTACCATAGGAGGTAAGGTAGGAGATAATCTTACCCCAGTAGATGCTGTAAAATTTGCATCGGCTTATGGTAGCTGGTTAAAAAATGAATCAAGTAAAGAACACCCTACCGTAGTTGTAGGTCGAGATGCCAGAATTTCTGGATCCATGATTCAGCAACTTGTTATGAACAGTTTGGTTGGATTAGGAATTCATGTGATTGATTTAGGACTTTCTACAACACCAACCGTAGAAGTAGCAGTGCCGATAGAAAAAGCAGATGGAGGGATTATACTAACAGCAAGCCATAACCCAAAACAATGGAATGCACTAAAACTTCTGAATGGTAAAGGAGAGTTTTTGAATGCAGAAAACGGGAAAAAGATTCTTGAAATTACAGAAAATGATGAGTATACATTTGCAGAAGTTGATGATTTAGGTAGTATCACAGTTAATGATACTTATATCGATAAGCATATAGATGAGGTACTTAATCTACCTTTGGTAAATGCTACTTTGGTAAAAGAAGCAGGGTTTAAGGTAGTGGTAGATGCAGTAAACTCTACAGGAGGAATTGCAATACCTGGATTACTTAAAAAAATGGGGGTAGAGACCGTAGAATTATATTGCGAACCTAATGGTCATTTTCCTCACAATCCAGAACCATTAAAAGAACATCTAACAGATTTATCAGAATTGGTAGTAAAAGAAAAAGCTGATTTAGGGATTGTAGTAGATCCAGACGTAGATCGTTTAGCCTTTATGAGTGAAAATGGAGAAATGTTTGGAGAAGAATATACTTTGGTGGCATGCGCAGATTTTGTATTGGGTAAAACTCCTGGAAATACAGTTTCTAATCTTTCTTCTAGTAGAGCACTTAGAGATGTTACTCAAAAACATAATGGGATCTACGAAGCCAGTGCAGTAGGAGAGGTTAACGTAGTAGAAACAATGAAAGCAAATAATGCTATTATTGGTGGTGAAGGAAATGGAGGTATTATTTATCCCGAATCTCACTACGGAAGAGATTCTTTGGTAGGTGTTGCTTTGTTTTTAACACATTTGGCAGAAAAAAAATGTAGTGTAAGCGACCTTAGAGATAGCTACCCGTCTTACTTTATGAGTAAAAATAAGATTCAGTTAACACCAGAATTAGATGTTGATGCTATATTGGATGGATTTCATAAAAAATATGACGCAGAAGAAGTATCTACGGTAGATGGTGTAAAAGTTGATTTTGAAGATTGTTGGGTACATTTACGCAAAAGTAATACAGAGCCCATCATAAGAATTTATACAGAAGCATTTAGCCAGGAAAAGGCAGATCAGTTAGCAGAATCTACTATTTCAACATTAAAGGAAATCGCAGGGATATAATAAGATGCCTTACAGCTATTAAAAGTTATGTGAAAATGAAAGATATTATTACAAAAGCACTATTAGATTATAATAGTGCTTTTTCAAAAGAAGAAATAGCATTTGGGCTTAAGTATTTTGAAGAAAAAGAGTTTAAGTCTAAAGACCTTATATCTAAAGCTGGTGAAATTTCTAATTATCTTTTTTTTGCAGAAAAATCGATCACTAGATGCTTTTATTTGGACTCTGAAGGAACCGAGCAAACTTTATGGATGAAACCAGAACAGACTTTTATTACAGAATATAAGAGTTTTGTAGCGCAGGATTCATCACAGTTTAGTTTACAATTTTATGAAGATACCAAAGTTTGGTTTATTTCTAGAGAACGTTTGCTACAACTGTATAAAGAATCTCAAAACTGGGCATTGTTTGGTATCTATCTAACCGAAAAAGTACATATTAACCTTATTGATGTTTTTGTTAGTCTTTTGTCTAATGATGCTACCAGAAATTATCAATATATAGAATATATGTTTCCAAGATTTATACAAGTAGCACCGCTAAAAGACATTGCTTCTATGTTACAGGTATCCCAGGTCACTTTATCTAGAATAAGAGCGGGAAAGCAAAGCAAAAAATGATTTTTTAACAAATGTTAAATGCATTTGGTTAGATTTTTACTTTTTTAGATTTTTAAAATCTAAACGATGAAAAATTACTTAATATTTGTTTTACTTATGACCAATTTATCAATCAACGCTCAAAACGGAAAAGCTACTACAGAAAAGACAACCTTTAGCCGTACTACAATCATCACTCAAATCATTGACGCAGATCCTTCGGTGATATGGAATGTATTGACAAATAGTACAGATTATCCTAAATGGAATTCTACTATCGTTTCTATTGAAGGAAAAATTCAACAAGGTGAAAAGATTAAATTAAAAAGTATTCTCGACCCTAAAAGAACTTTTAAATTAAAGATCAAAGAGATGATTACTAACCAAAAAATGGTTTGGGGAGATGCTATGGGAAAACGTACGTATACGCTGAAAGAATTAGATAGCGGCACTCTGTTTACAATGACTGAGAAAATAGGAGGGTTTATGTTTCCATTATTTGCCAGTAAAATACCACCGTTTGATGACGTGTTTGAACAGTTTGCTCAAGACCTGAAGAAGGAAGTAGAAAAAAACGCTAATTCAAAATAATACAGAGCTTAGAAATAATTTTAAAAACAAAACCTATCCAATAGGGATAGGTTTTGTTTTTAGTATCATCAAAATAGTTATTCTACTGTAACTCCTTCTGGAATTTCTGCATTTCTATGCTTCCAGCGTTTATGAGTCCATAAGTAGAACTCTGGTTTCTCATGAATCTGAGCTTCTAACAAACGTAGATATTTTTTAGTAACATAATAAGGATCTTCTTCTTTGCTATTTTCTGTAATAGGAATAAATCGAACTTCATAATGTCCTCGTTTTACTTTTTCAACATGTAAGTATAAAACAATTACATCGAGACGCTGAGCTAGGAATTCACCTCCCATAAAAATAGGAACCTTAACACCCATAAAATCAGTCCAGTATTTTGTACTGTTTATTTTAGGGGTTTGATCAGATATCATACCATATCCGCAGATATTATTCTCTTGTTTATCTTTAATAATTTGACGTGCCACTTTACTACTGGCAATTAATCTGGATCCAAAGCGACCTCGAATGCGATGTGCTAAGCGATCAAAATACTTGTTTTCTATTTTTTTATAGATTCCAACACATGGGTTTAATGATACCAGGTCAATAGCATTGGACCATTCAAAACTTCCATAATGTCCCATCATAGTAATGATACTTTTGTTCTTTTTTTCATATTCATGAAATTCCTCCAGGTTCACCACTTTGTATCTTTTTATTAGGTCCTCTTTAGAAATAGAAAGGGACTTGATCATTTCTAAAAACATATCACACATATGTTTATAAAATGCTTTACGTATTTTGTTGATTTCTTCTATAGATTTTTCTGGAAAAACAAGTTGTAGGTTTTGAATAACGGTTTTTCTTCTATATCGTATAATATAGTATACCAAAACATACACGCAATCTGAAAGAAAATAAAATAATCGCCAAGGTAACTTTGATATTGCCCAAAGTATTGGGTACACCAATCTATAAATCACTAACTGCATAAAAGAAAAGATTAAAACCGACAAAGATAAACTTATTTATCAGATAGAAGAGGCAATATAGATTAATCGATTACAGCATCTTGTGGTGGAGTAGCATTTCTATGTTTCCATCGTTTATGTGTCCATAGGTAATATTGCGGTTTGTTGTGGATTTGTTTTTCAAGCAAACGCAGGTACTTTTTTATAATTGAGTAATCATCACAATTTGCAGCATCTTCTGTAATTGTTATAAAAGTGGCTTCATAATGTCCTCGTTTTACTTTTTCAACCTGAAGGTAATAAACATTCAGATCTAGTCGTTTTGATAACACTTCACCTCCCATAAATGCAGGCACTTTTACGCCCATAAAATCGGTCCAATAACTGGCTTTTTGTAACGAAGGGGTTTGATCAGAAATTAATCCGTACATATATAACCCTTGCTTGGTTTGATCTTCTGTAATCACTTTCATAGCATCTCTGTTTGCTACTAAACGAGAACCAAATCGAGCTCTTATTTTATGAACCAATTGATCAAAATACTGATTCTTAATTTTTTTGTAGACGCCTACAGCTTGAAAACCAGTAAGAATATCTACGGTAGTAGACCACTCATAACTGGCATAATGTGCCATTAATACAATAATGTTTTTTCCTTCGGTTTCTAACTCATGTAATTTTTCAATATTCGTTACTTTAAAACGTTGTTTCATCTCTTCATCAGAAATTGAGATGGATTTGATCATTTCTAAAAACATATCGCACATATGTTTATAAAAAGCAGACCTAATCTTTCTGATTTCTTTCATTGACTTATCTGGAAAAACCAATTGAAGATTTTGAGTTACTGTTTTTTTACGATACCCTAAGATATAGTATACAAGAACAAATATACTGGTAGAAAAAGCATAAAATAATGGCCAGGGTAGCTTAGAGATTATCCATAAAATTGGATAGACCAACCGATATATTAATAACTGCATCTATCATGATTTTTGAAGTGTGTAAATATACTAATAATCGTTTTTTTTGTAAACTTTTTGTTATTAAGATGATAAAAATAGTTTAGATTTTCTGAGGCGAAAATATATGGTATATTTGAGCAAAATTATAGATGTATGGGCAAACTTGATATGGTGGTCATAGTCCTTATAGGCGCAAATATTTTAGTGTCCTTAAAGGGGTTTAGTGATTTTTCGTTTTTCGAAAAATACAAATTCAATATAGGAGGTATACGACGTGGTGAACAAATAAGAATGTTGTCATCTGGTTTTCTGCATGTAGACATGATGCATTTGTTTTTTAATATGTTTACTCTGTATTTTTTTGCTCCTGTAGTGGTGAGTTATTTAGAGAGTGTTAAGTTTTTGGTAGTTTATTTTGTTAGTTTGCTAGTAGGGAATCTATTTTCTCTGGTGTTTCATAAAGATGAATACCATTATAGTGCTGTTGGAGCAAGTGGAGCCGTTTCTGGGATTATTTATTCTGGTATTTTGTTTAGACCAGATATGAAATTGTATTTAATGTTGATCCCCATTCCGATACCAGCTTATGTTTTTGGTATTGGTTATTTGTTATACTCAATTTTTGGTATGAAAAATAGTATTGGTAACATAGGGCATGATGCTCATTTTGGAGGAGCTGTTGGTGGATATGTTGTTACTTTGTTTTTAGCCCCATGGTTGTTTCAGGAAAATTTATTGATGATCATATTGCTAGCAATTCCTATTATCATACTTTTTGTTTTACAGCGATTAGGAAAAATATAATCAATAAAAAAACGACCCGTAATAGGGTCGTTTTTTTATTGTCGTATAATGATTCGTTTTATAAAGCTTTCTGCTCTAACAATTCTGATATTTTTTGTTCTAATGCAGGACCTCTAAGATTTTTTGCAATTACGTTTCCTTGTTCATCAAGAATAAAAGTTGCAGGAATAGATCGTACACCATATGCTTTGGCAATAGGTTCTTGCCAGAACTGTAGGTTAGATACATGACTCCAGTTAAGATTATCATCGGCAATAGCCTTGGTCCAAGCTTCTTGTTTTCTGTCCAAAGAAACTCCTATAATGTTAAGACCTTTGTCATGATATTTGTTGTATACTTTTACAACATTTGGATTTTCCATTCGACAGGGTTTACACCAAGAAGCCCAAAAATCAATAATGGTAATTTTACCCATAGCTTCTTTTAAGGATAAAATTTTACCAGAAGGGGTTGGAGCAGAAAAATCTTCAGCCTCAACACCAACATCAATCTTTTTTTGTGAAGCTAGCGCTACTAGATTGTTTATGGTTAGATTTAAGTTTTTACCTAAACGCGTAGTTTTTAAAGTATCTTTGATCGCGTCAAATTTTTCTTTTGCTTCTTTGGCAGCTATTCCTCTTATATTTACAAGATCTGTAAGTGCCATAACAGATACAAGAGAACCGTTGTTATTGTTTACCAAATCAGTTCTAAATTGCTTTTCTTTCTCGATCAATGTTTTTCGATCGGTCTCTATTTTCTGAAGCTTATCTGTTTCTCCTAACTTAGCGGCAACTTGATATTGCTTATCCAATTCTATTTTTTGCTTACCAAATTCTTGTACGGTAGAAAGATATTTGAAAAACAATTGATTTTCTGGTCCACCTTCAACAACAGAAGAACGTAAACTATCCTTATAAATAGTCATGTTTATAGGATTGTTTTCTGCCAAATACAAAACATTACCAGGAATATCTTTAAAAGTTAGATAATTAAAATCATTACTTTCTGGAGAAGATAGTGCAATTTCTATTTTTTTATTTTGTACTGTAGCCGAATCAATGATTACAGGTCTGTTAGACTGACTAATAGCGTTTACATAAACGACAGTACCGTCATCAAAACCTACAGTGTCTGCAGAGATATGATACCCTTTTTTCTCTTTTTGGCAAGCTACGAGTAAAATAACTGTAACCATAAATGCAATTCTCTTCATAATGTTTTAATTTATTAGATGTAAAAATAAAGAATCCAACATATAAACTCCAAAAATTAACGTTGCATATAAAAATAAATGTTAATATCTGTTAGAGTTGTAATAATTAGAGGCGCTTTTAGACTAATTAATTTACCAATGTAAGGAATACAAAAACAATGTTTTTTTGATAATGTACAGTAGATATTTTATATTGTATAAAAAAGGGTTTAATAAATTGTTAATGGTGGGATATTACCTAATTTGATTATCGTATTTTTGTATATCCTTTTTAATGTAGTAGTATGAATGTTTTGGATCAAGAGTTTCCATTAGATATATGGATCAGTTTTTCGAAGTTTTTTGAGCAGTATAGAACGTTTTTGGATAGCGATAATGAGTTGCTTAAAGAACGTGCTTCTATGATTTTAAAAATTGCAGAAGAATATCCCGAATTAGAAGAGGGTATAGCGACAGAAGAGAGAGTGCAGGAGTTATTACCACAAATTAATTTGGTATTAGAAGATTCTTTTCCAAAAGTGTTGGAATTGAATGAAATAAAGATTGCAACGATTCCATTTAATAGTACTGTATTAAAATCCTCACTTCGTTATAAAAATATCATAAAAACAGCTGGTGATGATTTTGAACCTCATATCAAGAACTTTGATGAGGACTATTATTTTATCATGGGGTGTAGTATTATTTTAGGAATGTATTATAATTATAATATTGATTTTAGAAGACCTTTCTTCTACGATATTCCTGACGCAACAGGAACAATACGACATTATAAGATATTATACAATGCAGATTTTATAGATATTATCAAAACAGATCAAGCCAAGGATATTACCGATGCAGATGTGGCAGAGCTGGTAGATAATTTTGATAATGTCGAGCTTTGGAAAGAAAAATTTCCCCCTAATAGTTGGGTGTTTAAAGGGATCATCATAGCAAATATGTTTGATGTTACTACAGATGTTTCCCTATCTGATTTTAAAACCAGTTTGATTAAATATGATAAGGATAAAGTAGATTTTTCTGATGAATTTCAACAAATTTTCAGAGCTATTTTCAATCTAAAAGAGATTAAAATAGGTTTCTCCAGTTTTAATCAAGAGGATAAAGTTTTTGAACGTGTACCTTTTAAAAATATAGATAGCTACCTACTATACGATAGTAACTCTAATAGTTGTGAAGCTGCACTTTGCAGAGGAACTTATTACCATTTGTTCGAAAAATCAACCTATTTTGCTATTTCTGATGTAAAGAAATATGAAAAAATAGCCCCTAATGAGCAAATGTATAAGAATTTGGTGGCGCAAGGTGTTAATAGTGCAATTATTGCACCGATCATGAGTAATGGAGAGCTTTTAGGAGTTTTAGAGATCGTTTCTCCCAATGTTAGGGATCTAAATAGTATTAATGCTAATAAGCTAGAAGATGTAATGCCTTATTTAGTAGACTCGGTATTAAGATCTAAAGAAAAGTCAGAAAGTGAAATAGAGCTTATTATTCAGCAAGAATGTACTTCGATTCACTCTAGCGTACATTGGAAATTTAAGCAAGAAGCAAAAAGATATTTAAGAGCTATAGTGGATAAGACACCTGTTTCGTTTAGAGAAATTGCTTTTGAAAACGTATATCCTTTATACGGTCAGATAGATATCAAAGGATCTTCTGATGCCCGTAACTTGGCAATTCAAAAAGATATGGCTCTACAACTTAAAGGAGTATCTAATATAATTAATCGTTTAATTACTTTAGAACCAATACCCTTTTATGAACAATTAAAGTTTAGAGCAGATACTTACATAAACTCTATTACACAAGAATTACAGGTAGATAGTGAACAAAATATTGTAAATTTTATAGAGCAGGAAATAACCACACTGTTTAAACATATTAGAGGTAAAGATCAAAAATTAGATACACTGATCACGAAATATGAGAATGACCTGGACCCTGTTATAAACACTATATATAAACATAGAAAAGCATATGATGAGAGCGTTTTGCAGATCAATAAAAAGATGGCAACGTTGTTAGATCAAAAACAAGAAGAAGCTCAAAAAATTTACCCTCATTATTTTGAGCGTTTTAAGTCTGATGGAGTAGAGCATAATATGTATATTGGTGAGTCGATTACAAAACAAGATAGTTTTAATGAAGTGTATCTTTATAATTTAAGACTATGGCAATTACAGATGATGTGCGAGATGGAAAATGCTTATTATCAAATGAAAAAGGATCTTCCTATGGCATTGGATGTAGCTTCTATGGTGTTGGTTTTTAATTCTTCATTGTCAGTTAGGTTTAGAATGGATGAAAAAAGGTTTGATGTAGATGGTACGTATAATGCTAGGTATGAGGTTGTAAAAAAACGTGTTGATAAATCAAAGATAAAAGGAACAGATCAGCGGGTTACCGAAAAAGGTAAATTGGTAATTATTTACTCACAAAGATCAGATGAAAGAGAATATATAAAATACATTAACTTTTTACAGTCTAAGAACTATCTCGAGGATGAAATAGAAATAGTAGAATTAGAAAACTTACAAGGAGTCACAGGGTTAAAAGCACTGCGAATCAATATTCTTTACAATAAAAATGAAAAAGATAAAGAATATTATACCTATGAAGATTTAATGAAAGAACTAAATTAATAAAATCTAGATTACTTCAATTTTATTTATTGTAAAGTATTGAATGCAATAACAAAAGAAATAACGGTTACAATCACACCTATCATAAATACCGTGTAGGTAATTCTTAATGTTTTATATTTTTTATGTAACACTTTACCTAAAAAATATAAGTCTTTAATCATAGTGTCATATATATATTCTTTGTCTTCCATCAGTTCATGCATTGCAGATTTGTAATCATTTAATGGCATTTTATGAAAGTTACCAAAGAATAATAGGTTCACTTTTTTTTCTTTAATCTCTTTGAGGGTAAATTCACCTTCGGTGATATTAGGTCTTGTCGCTATTACAGAAAGAATAATAGAAATCACAGAAAATGTAACAAAGATTAATGTGGGGTAAATAAGATATTGATTAGAAGGGTTATCCAGTTTGGGGATCAGATTAGACAAAGCTAATGACATGATAATTGCATTTACAGATAATAGTATATTGGCTTTGGTGTCTGCAATATCACTTAGTTTTAAATGGTTTCTTAAAGAAACTCTAAATAATGTCTGTATTCCTTTTTCTGGACTTTCTTCTTTTACTAATTTTTTTAATTTTTCCTTTTTCTTTCCCTTTTTTAGAGTGGCCTGTTTTTCTAATAATTTCGAAAGATTTTTTTCTTTATTAGGTTTCCAGTTTTCAATAGCATATGCAGTATAATATCGATGTTTATTTTGAAACATATCAATATTAGCCTTGAGCCAGTCTGATGAACTTAGATCTTTACCATGATTAAGCATAAACTCACACCTTAATAACTCACTGGTCTCTTTATAATAATCTTTTGCCAAATGTGAAGCATCTGCGTCACGTATAACTTCTTCCATTGTATTAACAGGCTGATGCTCCATTTTGGTAGCCATAATTAGAGAAACGATACTATCAATACTGTTTTGTGAGATGTCCTGCTGTTCTAAAAAATCTTTAGCGATATCGACACTTCTTTCTTCATGATTTAGAGAACTTACAGAATATCCAGTATCGTGTAAAAGAGCCGTTAACAACAGGATCTCTTTATCTTCTTCAGATAAATCCATACTATCAATGATTTCTTTTGTACTTTTAAACACTCTTTTTGTATGATCATAATTATGATATATACAAGATTTAGGAAGTTCGTTTTCAAAAAGATCTAAAACAAATCGATCTGTTTTTTCTAGTAAAGAAGACATACTTATAATTTTTCGATAACAAAGTAATTAAAAAAAAGAGATTATACTTCACATAATGAATAAATATAACAAGATTCTAACGATTTATATTACACTATTACTTGCTTCATGCGCAACATATTCTCCTAGGTATAAAGTCGAAAATTATGATAAGACATTACCAAACACACCCATAGAGAAAACATTCTATCTAGTTGGAGATGCAGGAAATGCTAATATGAATAAAAGTACAGAAGGCTTATCGCTTTTAGAAAAAGTATTGGATACTGCAAAAACAAAAGGAGATTATTTGCTTTTTTTGGGAGATAATATTTACCAAAAAGGAATGCCTAAAAAAGAAGCGGCAAATAGAGCATTATCAGAGCATAGAATTGATGCACAAATACAGGCAGCCAAAAAGTTCGAAGGAGAAATGATTTTTATTCCAGGAAATCACGATTGGTATGATAATGGTCTGGAAGGACTAGCCAGGCAAGAAAAATATGTGCAAAAGAAAACTAAAAACAAAAAGGCTTTTTTGCCTGCCAAAGGGTGCCCTATAAAAAGTATTGAAGTAAGTGATGAAGTACATTTACTTATTCTGGATACTCAGTGGTATTTGGCCAATTGGGATAAACATCCTACTATAAATGATGATTGTGAAATAAAAACTAGAGAAAAATTCTTTGGAGAATTAGAAGGAGAGTTAAAAAAGCATAGCAAAAAGACTATTCTTATTGCAATGCATCATCCTATGTATACGAATGGGCCACATGGAGGAGGGTACAGTTTTGACAAACATATTTTTCCGTCAAAAAAGAAGATTCCTTTACCTGTTTTAGGTTCACTAGCCACTTTAATTCGTTCACAAGGAGGAGTATCTGTACAAGATGCTTCAAATTTACATTATACCCAGTTAATGAAAAGGATTGCTACCATGACACGAGGTTTGGATAGGGTAGTTTTTGCTTCAGGACATGAACATTCGTTACAATATATCGAAGACAACGGCCTTAAGCAAATAGTATCTGGGTCAGGCTCGAAAGTGACTGCTGCCAGATTAGGTAAAGATGGTTTATTCTCTTATCCGGGACAAGGGTTTGCAATTGTAGATGTATATAAAAATGGCGCATCGAATGTTCGTTTTTATGCAGGCGAAAACGGAACTCCTAAATTGGTGTATCAAACACAAATTCATAAAAAGAGAGAAGTGTTTGATTACAGTTCGTATAAGAATTCTTTTAAAAATGAAATGTCAGCTTCAATTTATAATAAGAATGAAGTGAAGAAATCAAAACTATTTCAATCTTTTTGGGGGGACCATTATCGAGAAGTGTATGGTAAGGATATTGTTTTTCCAGTAGCAACATTAGATACTTTGATGGGAGGGTTTACCATAGAAAGACAAGGAGGAGGACAGGTTACTAGATCTTTAAGGCTTGTCAATAAAGAAACAGGTAAACGCTATAGCCTTAGAGCAATGAGAAAAAGTGTTACTCAATTCTTGCAAAAGGGTGTTTTTAAATATACATACCTCGAAGATAGTTTTGATAATACTTTTACCGAAGATCTGTTATTAGATTTTTATACCTCTGGTTATCCATACGCGTTTTTGACTGTGGGTACGTTGGCAGATGCTATAGGTGTATACCATGCCAATCCAAAAGTTTATTTCATACCTAAGCATCCTGCTCTTGGTACTTACAACGAAAGTTTTGGAGATGAACTATATTTTCTGGAAGAAAGACCTGGAAAAGAACATAATGATCAAATATCTTTTGGTAAACCTGATGATATTGAAGGGACCGAGGACTTTTTACGAAAACTACGAAAAGATGAAGAATATCAGATAGATCAAAAGCATTATATCAGGACGCGTCTTTTTGATATGATTTTGGGTGATTGGGATAGGCATTCGGACCAATGGAGGTGGGCTCGTTTTGATACAGAAAACGGTAAGACATATAGACCGATTCCTAAAGACAGAGATCAAGTGTTTTGTAATTACGACGGCTTAATTATAGATGCTATAAAATTTGTAGTTCCTTTGATGAGAAAATTTCAAGTTTATGATGGCGAAATAAAAAAACCGAGATGGATGAATCAGTCCGGACTTCCTTTGGATAGAATTTTGACGCAGAGCTCTGAGAAAAATATTTGGCTAACAGAGGCAAAATATATCAAAGAAAACTTATCAGATACTGCCATAAAAAATGCATTTGCAGAATTACCCAAAGAACTTCAGGATGAAACCAGTGCCAGAATAATGAATGCACTTATTTCCAGAAGAAATCAGGTAGAAGACATTGCTGGCAGTTATTATGATTACCTTTCAAAACAAGGTATTATAAAAGGAACCGATAAGGATGATTATTTCGAAATACTTAGAGAGAACAATAAGACGATTATAAATGTATCCAGAATTAAAAAAGGAAAACCATTAGAGCCGTATAGCACAAGAACTTTTGATTCGAAAGAAACTAAAGAAATTTGGGTATATGGCTTGGATGATGATGATCGATTTGTAGTAAAAGGAAATGGACAAAATCCTATTAGAATAAGAATAGTTGGAGGACAAAATAATGATACTTATGAAATCGAAAATGGTAAAAAAATCAAGGTATATGACCATAAATCAAAACCTAATACTATTCGTAAAAAGGGAGGGGCAAAGTTTATTTTTAGTGATATCTACTCTTATAACGTGTTTGATCACTATAAATATATAGATAGAACAAATACGATTACTCCTTTTATAGGGTTTAATCCAGATGACGGAATGAATATTAATGTTACCGATGTTTATACCGTAAAAGGGTTTAAAAATAATCCGTACCATAGTAGACACAAATTTGGAGCCGCTTATTTTTTTGAAACAAACGGATATGAATTGACATACTCTGGAGAATTTGTTCATGCCCTCGGAAATTGGAATTTTCTTATTGATGGGCGATATACTAGCGAGAATTATGCACAAAATTTCTTTGGATTTGGAAACAATACAATTAATCCAGATGAAGAACTTGATTTAGACTATAACAGAGTAAAAACCAGTATGTGGTCTGGTAGTATGGGAATCGCTAAGAAAGGGCGTTCGGGAAGTGAGTTTTTATTAAAAGCCGAGTATCAAGGAGTAGAAGTTCAAGATAGTGAAAATAGATTTATTACCTCTGGACTTGGTTTTGTAACAACGGATAATGATTTCTTTGATAGAAAATTCTTTACAAACCTTACTGCCCAATATGTTTTTGGGAGCTATGATAACCCTGTTAACCCAACAAGAGGAATGTTGTTTAAAATGGTTACAGGTGGTACTATGAATATAAACAATACCGATAGAGTTTTTGGGTATATTAAACCAAAGCTGGGGTTTTATAATTCGATAACAAGAAATAGAAAACTAGTGCTTAAAACAGAAGTAATGGCAGAAACTATCTTAGGTAACGATTTTGAGTTTTATCAAGGAGCGACCTTAGGAGGAAGTAAAGGATTAAGAGCGTATAGAGAAGAAAGGTTTACAGGAAATAGTGCATTAGCATTTAGCGGAGATCTTCGATATAGTTTTAATAAATTTAAAACAGGAATAATGCCTTTGCAATTAGGAGTTTTTGGTGGATATGATATTGGTCGTGTGTGGTATGATGATAATGATATAGATGTATGGCATGATGATTTTGGAGGAGGACTGTGGTTAAATGCAGTAGATACACTCGGAGGGCAATTAGGAGTGTTTTCTGGCGATGAAGGGATACGATTTACTTTTGGTTTTGGAATGAGTTTTTAGAATAATCACTGTATTCATTATAACTTCTGTTGAGGTAATGCAATGAATATAGATTTTGATGTAATTAATTTATAAATAAGGGTTTATGATTATAATCATAAACCCTTTAGTTTAATAGTAATTAATTAGTAACCAAATAAAATTTTGCTAGAAAAAATCTATTGTAGTTCTGGGGGTAGCAACTTCTGATATTTCATAGATAACCTTGGCTTGATTTTCTGTTTTATTCAAATCTTTTGTGCTTACTTCAGAATTTACAACGTTTTTCGAATGTATATTACTTTCAGGAAATACTTGAAGTTTAGATTCCTGGATAATTTTTTTTTGATTAGGTTTTTTAAGAGGAGCTTCGATTCTGGAAATGTTTTCGTTTGTTTGTTTTTTTAAGAATGTACTATCTTCTTGACAATATAGAGTTCCTGATAATATTATAAAAACAAACATTAAATAGGTAGGGGCGGCCTTCATGTAAATTTTTTTTGGGGTTTATAATTCTTTTAATCAGCTAGTGCTAAATTAAGGATTATTGATATAGTAAATAACCGTTCGTCGACAGTTATCGTCTTTTTAAAGTTTACAAGTTGTTAATAAGTAGGTTTTTTATTACAATTTTCCTATTCAAGCATAGTAGTTTTAAAGGCTTGATCGACAAAAGGTTAAATTATAGGTTTAAGTGTGTTGTTGTTAATAACTTTTTTGAATATTTTTAACACAATACTGTTACTGTAGCTTGTACTCATATAGATATGATTTTGTGTGTTTTCTTCGTTCATCAACAATGAGTAGTGTGCTATCGTTTTTGAAACAAATACCTTCTTTTTGAGAAGAGTGCTTTAAGTCTATTACTGTAACAGTACCATCAAAAAAATGATCTTTATTAAAATCACTTAACAACCATATCTTACTATGAGCTAAAAGAACAATTTTATCTTTAGTTTGATTAATAGCTGCACCCGTTATAAAATCGGTAGCATCATGATTAATTTTAAAACTACCGATAAATTGGGCAGCATGATTACCAGAAGTACTAGGTACCCTATATAGATTGGTAAGGATATCATCGTTTTTTACCCTGTTTTTTGTAAACAAGTATAAATATCCTTTTAGATGTATCATTGCTTCTACATCAAAACGTAATCGTTTTTTCTTTGGAGGAAATTTTTTCTGATCTTCAAAGTAGAAAGTTATCTTCGAGACGTTTAACTCTGAATCGAATAAACCAGAAATTTTATAGATGGCTAAATCTTTTCGTACGTTCTTATTGTTTCCAAAATCACCAACATACAAATTATTATAAGCATCATAAGTTATATCTTCCCAATCTATGTTTTTAGAATTTGGAATACGTTTTTTATCTAAAATATTCCCTTTTTGATCTAAAATAAAAATTTCATTCTTGTTACCCGAATCATTGATTCCATAGAGTAAACTATCAGATAATATGGTAATACCAGATAGTTCACCCAACGATTTTGCTAGCTTATTAATAACCTTTAAATTGTCATTACCGTATTTCTTGCAACTTACGATGATCACTAAAAAAAAGAGTATATAACTGATATTCGTTATTTTATTTTCTTTGATTCCAGGCATTGAGCATCCAACTTGTTTTTTCTAATTCACCAATATAAGTTCCTATGATATCCAAAGTGCCATCATCATCTACCTCACTTGCTACTTGTATCACTTTTTTAAGAGCTTTTAATAAAATTTCATGGTCCTTAAGAATCGCAGAAACCATTTCATGATCCTTCAAATTAGTATTTGACTCTTTAATTGTCGATGTAATTAAATAAGTCGTGTAATTACTAATAGGTTTTCCTCTCAAGGTTAAAATTCTCTCTGCAATTTCGTCAATTTTTAATTTAGCAGCCTCATAAAGTTCTTCGAATTTTGTATGTAATTCAAAAAAATGCGGGCCAGTAATATTCCAATGAAAATTACGCAGTTTTTGATAATACAAATGATAGTCTGATAGTACAATGTTTAGCGCTTCTATGGTGTTTTGATTTAAATCGATCATAGTTTTTGTTTATGGTATTTTTATTTTTAATACAAATATATTATAGTTGTTTGTAGAGAATGAAAATCATAATAGTTAGTTGTGATAGGACTATTGTGCTAATCGATTCAAAACACTTTCTAAAATAAATGAAAAATACTCGACCCCATGAGGTACATATTCTTTAGAATAAATGGGATCTTTAAGATGCATTTGTAGTTTCTTGATGTCAATGAACTTAATTTCACATACCTCTTCTTCTTGAAGAGATATATCCTCTAAGTCAATATTAGATCGTACAAGAAAGATGTGTTGAAACTCATTGTCAAATAAATAAGGAACAGGTGTTTTTTGAGACAGCCAAAGACCAATATGTTCTAGATTAGCGATTTCAATAGCTATTCCTATTTCTTCTTTAATTTCTCTAATCGCGGCATTTACAACAGATTCTTCGGTCCCTATATGTCCTGCGACAGAAACATCCCATAAACCTGGGTAGGTGTCTTTATCATAAGCTCTTTTTTGTAATAATAACTCTCCAGATGATTTAAAAAACCATATGTGTACGCTTGCATGATATAGGCCCAAACGATGTGCTTCAGATTTTAATCGTACTATTCCGGTTGGTTTTCCGTGTTTATCTAATATATCAATGTATTCATCTGTCATCTTGTATTACAGAGTCTTATAAAAAGTGAAATTAATTAAAAAGAAGATTCAATCACAAAATAATAAATATTGATTAACTTCATTGGCTTAAATTGAAATTATAAAGTTCAATCTTTAATTGACTAAAAAATAATGTATGTCTTCAAATAATGCTAACGCTAGGGCGTATTGGAAGGAGAATGTGAAATATTTACTTATTCTTCTCTCTGTTTGGTTTATTGTTTCTTATGGAGCAGGAATTTTGTTTAAAGAAGCGCTCAATGAAATTAAGGTGGGAGGATTTAGACTAGGGTTTTGGTTTGCACAACAAGGAGCTATCTATGTTTTTGTGATTTTGATATTTATCTATGTCAGATTAATGAATAAACTAGATAAAAAATATGGATATGATAAAGATGATAGCAACTTAAACGATAAATCGAATTAAGATGACAGTACAAGTTTGGACATATATTTTGGTAGGGATTACATTTGCTTTATATATAGGAATAGCAATTTGGTCTAGAGCAGGGTCAACAAAAGATTTTTATGTTGCAGGAGGAGGGGTGTCTCCATTAGCTAATGGAATGGCGACTGCGGCAGATTGGATGAGTGCTGCTTCATTTATATCCATGGCAGGAATTATTGCTTTTGCAGGGTATGATGGTGCTGTTTATCTTATGGGCTGGACCGGCGGTTATGTATTACTAGCTCTTCTTTTGGCTCCCTATCTAAGAAAATTTGGAAAATTTACAGTTCCAGATTTTATAGGAGATCGGTATTATTCGAAAACAGCAAGATCGGTAGCCGTTTTTTGTGCGCTTCTGGTATCTTTTACCTATGTTGCAGGGCAAATGAGAGGTGTAGGAATAGTGTTTTCTAGATTTCTCGAGGTAGAAATTAATACAGGTGTGATCATAGGTATGGTCATTGTTCTTTTTTATGCGGTATTAGGAGGAATGAAAGGAATAACCTATACGCAGGTAGCACAATATTGTGTGCTGATTTTTGCTTTTATGGTACCCGCGATTTTTATTTCAATACAAATGACAGGTAATCCAATTCCTCAATTAGGTTTTGGTGATACCGTAGCAGATGGATCAGGAACCTACCTTTTGGATAAATTGGATGGTTTAAGTACCGATTTAGGATTTTCTGCATATACAGATGGCTCCAAATCGGTGTTAGATGTGTTTGCAATTACATTGGCATTAATGGTGGGCACGGCAGGATTACCCCATGTTATTGTTCGGTTTTTTACTGTAAAAAGAGTAAAAGATGCTCGCAAATCTGCGGGATATGCATTATTATTAATAGCCATACTTTATACAACCGCTCCGGCGGTGGCCGTGTTTGCAAAAACAAATTTGATAGAGTCCGTTCAGCATAAAAAATATCAGGAACTACCTACTTGGTTTAAAAACTGGGAAGATACCGGGTTACTAGGATGGATAGATAAAAATAAAGATGGTAAAGTGCAATATGCCAATGGGCATGCAGTAGAAGGAAATAAAAATAAACCTATATTCGATGGAGATCAACGTGGACAGCATGGAGAGCGAAGGATTACCAATGTTAACGTAGCAACCAAAAATGAGTTGTTTGTAGATAGAGACATTATGGTATTGGCCAATCCAGAAATAGCGAATCTTCCTAATTGGGTAATTGCTTTGGTTGCAGCAGGCGGATTGGCAGCAGCACTGTCAACTGCTGCGGGTTTGTTATTAGTAATATCTTCTTCGGTATCTCATGATTTGATTAAAAAAATGATTAAGCCAGATATTTCAGAAAGAGGAGAATTAATTGCAGCAAGATTATCTGCAGTTGCTGCCGTTTGTGTAGCAGGGTATTTTGGGATTAACCCTCCTGGTTTTGTAGCTGCTGTAGTGGCATTGGCATTTGGTTTGGCAGCTGCCTCCTTTTTTCCTGCAATTGTACTGGGGATTTTTTACAAGAGAATGAATAAAGAAGGAGCTATTGCCGGAACGCTAGTAGGTATCGTTTGTATGCTATTATATATGGTAAAATATAAACTCGGGTGGTTTGATGAGGTGCTTCCATCTCCTGATGAATGGTGGTTTGGGGTTTCTCCAGAAGGTTTTGGAGCCGTTGCAATGGTCATTAATTTTATAGTATCACTAGTAACCTGCTATTTTACCTCACCTCCACCAAGAGATGTACAAGATATAGTAGAGCAAATTAGGATACCAAATAATGCAGGAGCATCTTCTAGCCATTAAATGAATAAAAATGTACAAATAGAATAACGTAGATACGAATGTCAATTGAAAATATATGTTGTTGGTTTTAAATTAAAAGTTAATGGTCGATTTTTTTTTGACATTAGACTATTTTATTTGAAATTAACATCATCTAAATTAATCACGAATCATGGAAATAAGAGACACGCTTCAACTTCGTTCTTTTGCAGAATATAAAGAAGCTTATCAGGAAAGTGTAACAAACCCTGAAGCATTTTGGGATACAGTAGCAGAAAAATTCTACTGGCATAAAAGATGGGATAAAACATTAGATTGGGATTTTTCAAAACCTGAAATAAAATGGTTTGAAGGGGGTAAATTGAATATTACCGAAAATTGCCTGGACCGTCATCTTGAAAAACTTGGAAATAAAACCGCAATCATATGGGAGCCTAACGATCCAGATGAAGAATCGAGACATATCACCTATAGACAACTTTATGTTAAAGTATGTCACTTTGCTAATGTCTTAAAGAATAATGGAATCAAAAAAGGAGATAGAGTGTGTTTATACATGCCTATGATTCCAGAGCTTGCAATTGCCATGTTGGCCTGTGCTCGTATAGGAGCAGTGCATTCTATTGTATTTGCAGGATTCTCAAGTACAGCAATTGCTAGTAGAATTAATGATTCGCAATGTAAAATGCTTATTACGGCTAATGAAGTCTATAGAGGAGCAAAGCCAGTAAAACTAAAAGAAATGTGTGATGAAGCATTGAAGCAGACTCCATCTATAGAAACCGTAATCGTATATAGAAGAACGGTAGAGCCGACACCAATGCAAGAGGGAAGAGATAAGTTTTGGTTTGATGAATTGCAAAAAGTGAGCAAAGAATGTCCTGCAGAAGTTATGGATGCAGAAGATATGTTGTTTATTTTATATACATCTGGTTCTACAGGAAAGCCCAAAGGAATGGTGCATACAACAGGAGGGTATATGGTATATACCGCCTATACTTTTGCAAATGTGTTTCAATGTGATCACATAGCGGCTTCCGGAAACAAGTCTCAAGGAGGAAATAACGGTGATGTATATTGGTGTACAGCAGATATAGGCTGGATTACAGGACATTCGTATATTATTTATGGTCCCCTGGCAACAGGAGCTACGACAGTGATGTTCGAAGGAGTACCCAGTTATCCTGATTATGGACGTTTCTGGGAAATTTGTGATAAGCTGAATGTTACTCATTTTTATACGGCTCCAACCGCTATTAGAGCATTGGCCAAACAACCCATAGAATTAGTAAATCAACATGATTTGTCATCGCTTAAAGTATTAGGATCGGTAGGAGAACCTATAAACGAAGAAGCTTGGCATTGGTATAATGACAATATAGGAAAAGGAAATGCTCCTATTGTAGATACTTGGTGGCAAACAGAAACAGGAGGGATCATGATTTCTCCTTTGGCCGGAATCACACCAACACGCCCAACCTTTGCAACCTTGCCATTACCTGGGATTCAACCGGTTTTGATGGATGAAGAAGGAAATGAGATAGAATTTAAGTCAGAAAAATCAGAAGGGCGCCTGGCGATTAAATTTCCCTGGCCTTCGATGGCAAGGACTATTTATGGAAATCACCAACGATACAAAGAGGTGTATTTCTCTACTTATCAGAATATGTACTTTACAGGTGACGGAGCATATAGAGATGCTACTGGAAATTTCAGGATTACGGGTAGAGTAGATGATGTAGTGATTGTATCTGGGCATAATTTGGGTACAGCTCCTATAGAAAATGCTATTAATGAGCATTTGGCAGTGGCAGAATCTGCTATTGTTGGATTTCCACATGATATAAAAGGAACCGCATTGTATGCATATGTAACCTTGTATGAAGGACAAACAGGAGATGATTCTCTTATTTCAGAAATCAGAAACCAAGTTTCAAATACCATTGGACCGATTGCAAAACCAGATAAAGTTCAGTTTGTAAACGGGTTGCCTAAAACAAGAAGTGGTAAGATAATGAGAAGAATCTTACGAAAAATAGCATCAAGCGATACTTCTAATTTAGGAGATACTTCTACTCTTTTAAATCCAGAAGTGGTAGAAGAGATTATGGAAAATGCATTATAAGTATGTAAAAAACAAAAGCCCTCGTTACTATAAACGAGGGCTTTTTATTTATTTATCAATGTTTTAAATTAATCGAAATAGCTAAAAGTGTCTCCATCCTTAATGTTCAAAATGCTTTCGTAGATAAGCTTGATTACATTTTCAACATCATCTCTATGAACCATTTCTACCGTTGTATGCATATATCGTAGAGGTAAAGAAATCAAAGCAGAAGCAACTCCTCCATTACTATAAGCAAATGCATCTGTATCAGTTCCTGTCATTCTACTTGATGCCATACGCTGAAATGGAATCTCTTTGTCTTCTGCGGTATCAATTAGTAACTCTCTAAGTTTATTTTGTACAGCTGGTGCATATGAGATAACCGGTCCATCACCAATTTTAGTTTCCCCTTGTGTTTTCTTTTCGATCATTGGGGTTGTTGTATCATGACAAACATCAGTAACAATTGCCACGTCTGGTTTAATGGTTTGGGTGATCATTTCTGCTCCTCTAAGACCGATTTCTTCTTGTACAGAATTGGTAATATATAACCCAAACGGAAGCTCTTTTTTATTTTCTTTAAGTAAACGAGCTACTTCAGCAATCATAAATCCACCCATTCGATTGTCCAGAGCACGGCAAACAAACTTGTCATTATTAAGTATAAAAAACTCATCTGGATAAGTAATAACACACCCAACATGAACTCCAAGCTCTAGAACTTCTTCTTTTGTAGTACACCCTACATCTATACATATATTGTCTAGTTTAGGTGCCTCTTCTTTTGCTCTGTTTCTCGTGTGTATTGCGGGCCAACCAAAAACTCCCTTAACAATCCCTTTTTTAGTATGAATATTTACACGTTTAGAAGTGGCAATTTGGTGATCACTACCGCCGTTTCTAATTACATAGATAAGTCCGTTATCAGTAATATAATTTACATACCATGAGATTTCATCTGCATGACCTTCGATAACGACTTTGTACTTTGCTTTTGGATTGATAACTCCAACTGCAGTTCCGTAGGTATCTGTGATAAACTCATCTACATAAGGTTTTAAATAATCCATCCAGATTTTTTGCCCTTCCCATTCATAACCGGTAGGGGCAGCATTATTTAGATATTTTTCAAGAAAAGTTAACGATTGTTTATTTAGAATGCTCTTTTTTGCCATCGAATAATTGTTTTATTAATGAAACTTTGTGTTGAAAAGTAATGTAGCAATGCGTCTGTTGGTGACGCTTGTTTTTGATACTATGTAAAAAACGTTGCTTTCGAACTTTTAAAATAAAAATTAATTAAATATTCATATAAGTCTATTTTATAGAATATTTAATGCGAAAATAGCAATATTCACATAGATTTTACAGTTTACAAATGGTTAATTGTTAATTTTGGGATAGATTTAATTTGACTTATATTTTTTATGTTAAAACATATATCGTTTATATTAATATTACTAAGCACGCTAGTATCTGCCCAAGAAGATAATAATAAAGTATTGGATACTACAGGGTATGTTCAGTATTATATTGTAGAAGGAGATACAATTCCGCATGAGGCAATTGATCTTGATGAAGTAGTTATTTTAGGAAAATTAAGTTTTAAAGATAAACTTGCAAGAAGAAAGTATCTAATTCTTAGGCGAAAAACAAGAAAAGTGTATCCTTATGCCAAACTAGCTGCAGATAGACTCACCACCCTTAATGAACGATTGGTTACAATCGAATCTAAACGTAAGCGTAAACGCTATATTAAAATACTTCAGAAATACATGGAAGAAGAGTTTACCAAAGAATTAAAAAAACTTACCCGTACAGAAGGTCAGATATTAGTTAAGTTGATTTATAGACAAACAGGTAAGACGATGTTCGAGTTGGTAAAAGAATATAGAAGTGGATGGAGAGCATTTTGGTATAATAATACTGCAAGACTTTTTAATATCTCCTTAAAAGAAAAATACGATCCTATTAATATAGAAGAAGACTATTGGATAGAAGATATTTTACAGCGTAGTTTTCAATCTAATATATTACAAGAACAAAAAACAGCATTAAGTTTTAGTTTTTATGATTTGCGAAATAAATGGACAGATGATACTAAAACAACATCTGTGAAAAAAAAGTGACCGTTTAGAGTTTATGATTTTACTATAGTATAGTTGTTGTATTTTTTAGATGGTGTCAATTCTTTTTCCTTGATAATAGTATAAAGGTGTTAGTTTTGATAAGTAGGAGAGGTCTTTTTGTATTAAAAAAGTAAAAGAAATTTATTCTTAATTTCAGAAAATTCATTATCTTCGTGTTCTATCTTTTTTAAAATCAAGTATTTCCTGTTTTCTTAGAGGATTTATTGATAAATAATTTAAAAAAGCCCTTGCCGATTTAAGAAAAGGTTTTATGTTTGCACCCGCAAAACGGCTATAAGTTTTGTTGTTCATTGAGGTATTAATTTTGAGATTTATTTTTTAATTATTTTTTTAAAAAAAGTCTTGTCAGAATAAAAAAAGGTTGTAGGTTTGCA
>CANMLW010000023.1 GCA_947498705.1 uncultured Aquimarina sp. | reverse complement strand
TTAAATCTTAAAAAACAGATAATATAAGATAAAAACGTATAAGTAAAATCAAAACAATGAAACATGCGGATTTAAGGTGCAAATCCGAGCTATCTGTAAAGTCGGGTTTATTCTTCACTCAATTCTAATTTACATATTTGGTAACTACCATTTCTAAATCCAGTAATTAATAACTCATTATTGTTTGGTGACCAACTTGGAAGAGTATCACCATCATCATTTTCTGTAATTCTTGTTTGATTCCTTCCATCGACGTTACGTAAACTATTCGTTTATCATCATTTGACCAAGATGGACAAAAATTATGCTTAGGCCAGTTTGTTAATCTTACTTCTTGTCCACTTTCTATATTTAATTTATATATTTCATCATCTTGATTGTTCGTTTCTTTCCTAGAAAAATAGACTATTTCTTTTCCATTTTTCGCCCATTTTGGATACGTACTCCTTTTATTTTTATTTGTCAGTTGATTAATTATTTTCCCTTGATTGGTCAACAAAAAAATGTTGCTCTTGTCATCTGTTTCTTTTAAACCGATTGCAATAAAATTTCCATTTGGTGAGAAACTTGCAAACATTGGTTGGCCATGGTGAGCGATATTCGAAACTTTGTTAATTTTTTCGTTTTTTAAATTGAGGGTATACAATTCGGTTTTACCGCTTTTGTCTGATTCAAATAATATCGTTTTTCCATTTGGATGCCAACTTGGCCTTCTATCAGAATAGGTATTCATAGTGAGCCTTTTTTGATTTGCCCCATTAGAATCCATAATGTATATTTCCCAATTGCCATCCCTGTTGGATTCGAATATTATCTTATTTCCGTCGGGAGAATAAGAGGAGTATCTGTTGTCAAATTCATTTTTTGTCAGACAGATTTCTTTGACTGATTTTATTTGACTAAGAGTCTTATTTGAATAGATAAGAGCCAGAATTATTAGTACGAGTTTTTTTTTCACTTGCTGACAGTTTTTACCTTGCTTACAACAATATTATACAATCATATAGCACCTATATTCTTAAAATATAGAGGATATAAATACTTGTAGCACACGAAAATACAATCCTTATCTAGTAGTTACATCTTGAAAAATCATAAAATAAGTCTAAAAAACTAGGGAGTCTCCTCTTTTTTGGTTGTTAAAAAGTGAGCTTTAAATGCGCAATTACCTGATCAGATCGTAGATTTGGACTATCTAGGTTTATTTTAAAAATCTAATTTGAGGAAAATAAACTACATTCTTTTCGTTACTAATTCTGAATGTATTTAGCAATATTGCAATCAAATTGATAACATACATAAGAACAATTGTGATAAAAAATGTTCTGAAAGTAATAGTATCTATAAGTCTGCTTTTTGATATTGTAAACAACAGTATCGGAATAAAAAAAAGTACAATTGTCCATGTTATTTCAAAGTTGATTAAATCTTTTCCCAATTTATTGATGTTTTTAATCTGACTTTTCTTTGATGTCCAAAGTATAAAAGGAATTAAAATTCCTAATAACGGAAAGAATAGAAACGTTAGGGCAGATAGATTAAGAAAGGTTAAATATTTTTTATCTTCTTTAATCACCCAATCAATTAATTCGTCTGGATTTACATTTAACGCATTTGATAATCTTTTGAGGGATTCGCCGGTAGGATTTGATTCTCCTTTTTCAATTCTCTGAATAGTTCTTAAACTTAAACCAGATTCTTCGGCAAGAAATTCTTGAGACATCCCTTTTTGGTTTCTTAATTCTTTTATTTTTATAGCTAGTTGGTTTTTATCCATTTTTTATAGTATTGTTTTTTAGGTTAAGCGTCTGTTTGTGTTGGATAATGGCAAAGGTAATTGAACCTAATAAAAATCCTGGTACTATTTGAATGAGCGATCCGTAGATAACCTGATTTAATACTACTTGCCCAAAATTGTCGAAGTAAAGCCCATAATGTGTTCCTAATTGCCAATTGGTATCAATCCACCAGGCCAATGCAACAGGAAACCTTGAAACTGGAGAATAAATTAGTAAACCTAATAATAGCAAGATTAAAAAATGTTTTTTTGTATGAAATCTTATGCTCCAATATATAGCGATTCCTATTGTTAACCATAGTAACCCAATAATAAAAATGAAATTTTCTGGTATTCCAATTAACTCAAGTGTATATCGAATTGGTGTAAGGAAAAGAGCAATTATCATTGGTGTTTTTGCAAGATTAAACGCTTCTTGAAATAGTGTTTTTTGGGTAGTAATTTCTTTTTTCATCAATGTCTATAATATTTAAACGTTTGGAACAAAAGTAATTTGTTCTCTTTGACATTGATGGCGGCATGCTTATGACATCTTTACGTCATCTGTGCATAACCTTATGTTTCGAGGTATAAATAGTGCCTTGTATAAAGTATAGATCTATGAATTTTGATCTTCAGTTTAGGTGCAACGTTTCTTGTATGTTTCGTTTGGTAGCTAAAGGCAGTATATGAAATGTGTTGGGCAAAGTACTTAATTTTTCCAATTTTGAAGTCGGTCTAGAAATAAATAGCTCTCTACGAACTTTCTATGTTCCGAATTTGTCATTATTTCTAGTAGCTCCAGTGCCGAAATGTAGCTTGCTAAATTACCATTTGAAGACAAAAATTTACCATCTTTAATATACGTTACTAAACTGTCATCTTGAACTAGTAAGTTGGGGTACTCCTTTTGAAGTTGTTTGCCTCCGCCAACCCAAGTGACGATTTTATGTCCATCTGCAATTCTTGATTTCCCGATTAGATTTGCTCCGGCACAATTACTCACCGTATATTCGGTTTCCTCATTTTTCTCTCTAATAAATTCGACAATACTAGTGTTTTGGACTTGAGTCGACATATCATAAGCACTTGGTATAAAAAGAGCATTTAATTTAGGGCAATTATCAAAAGTATAGTCGGGAATTAGTCTTAATCCTTCTTCTGTTGTAATAGGATCTTCGGTTTCTGCAATTGTGATCACATTAAAAATGTATTTCCCATCCTTAGTTGGTTTAGCAAAGACATCTGATGTTGCAACTACTTCACCTTGAAGTACTCCATCGTACATTAATAACCCTATAGTTGGTAAGTCTATATTAAAAGGTTTTATATGTTTGGTTGTTGTGTCTGATTTCTTTTCAATTTCTGCGATTTTGGAGTTTTCAGCATTTACCTTTGGTTTTTCAGAACTACAGCTTACTATAGCTGAACTCATGATGAATATCAAGATTCTTAAATTTTTCATTCTATTCTTAGAGTTTATCATTATTCGTAGTATGCTTAACAATAATAGATAGTTAATACAATACCTTCTATACTTGAATTATTTATAGAGCATAAGTAACCATTAGCATACGAAAATACAATCCTTCATTAAAGTTGTGCATTAAGAAATCATAAAATATGTCTAAAAAAATAGGGAGACTACATGTTTATTGTAGTATATTCATTTGTTTAAGAGCCTTAATAGTTACGTCCTTTCTAATCATTGGAAACATATCCATATTAAATTGTTCCTTAGGCTCAACGTTTGATGCGAAAAAATATGTTTTGTTTTTAGTTTCTACATATCCAACAAACCAACCGTTATTATTTCCATTTCTGATGGACCATCCGGTTTTTCCGCTAAGCTTGTAGTTAAGAGTATCTTCTATTACAATCATTCTTTTTATGATCGTCTCTGTGCGTTTAGAAATTGGTAGTTTAGATAGGTATAATCTCTTTAGAAAATCTATTTGTTGAAATTGACTAATTTGGGATTCTCCTTCGAGCCAGAATACATCGATATTGGTCGAGTCAACTTCCATATTTCCATATTCGAGTTTCTTTAGATATTCAGTCATTCTTTTTGCACCAATCTTTCTTGCTACCTCTTGATAACATGGGACGCACGAATAGTGAAAAGCATCTTTAAATACTAAATCTTGTTCCCAGTTTTTGAGTCTTCTTTTCTCTCCGTTCCATTTGAAAAGAGTACTGTCATTTTTGACTGCTCCAGTTTCAAGAGCTATCATCGAATTAGTAATTTTGAATGTTGAAGCGGGTAAATTTCCTTTGTTAGACCATTGAAAATTATTAGAATAGAATTGATCATCTTTTAAATCATAAAGTAAAATAGCACCTTTAACACCTGCCGAGTCAATAATTGTTTGAAGTGCTGGGACTATAACTTCTTGCTTGTTAACTTTTTTTACATTTTCTTCTGATTTGGTTTTCTTTCCCGAGCAAGAAATGAATAGAATTAATGTTGATACTAAATAGATTTTTTTCATTTGACTCTATTGGTGTTTACTTACAATTATTGATAAGTTTTTCATTCATGTTCTCCCGTTTGTTTTAATTATATACTACAACGATATATAATTACTATAGTAGTACCTATAACTATACTCAATGCTTGTGAAATATAGGTACTTGGCACACGAAAATACAACCCTTATCTAATAATCACTTAGTAAGATGTCATAAAATATGTCTAAAATAATGAGGGAGATTGCATCTTTTTGGTCGGTTTTGTATTGTGATCAAATCTTTAAAGTGTTAGTTCTAAATTCCCTGTATCTAACCCTACATGGCAACAATCGGTACTTACGGTGTAATCACTTGTAACAACTTCTTGGTTATCGATATAACCCTTAAATTGAAGGTTTCGTTTTTGGTTTATATCAAGAACACCATCCTGTATCAATGGATACCGTCCAAGTTCTTTTGCTTCATTAAGTGCAGAAGGAGAAAGTGTCAGTGTCATATCATCTCCGTTGTCCTTATTAATCACTATAAAAGAGTCTAAAGCAACCGGTTTTTGATCTTGATCTGTTATGGATACTTCTATGGTGATAAGTACTAAGGTGCAAACTGCCTTCTCGCATTCAGAATTAACAGGAGTATCGTCATCATCATTCATACAGGATGTCTGTGAAAATGCTAACAACAATAATAGTACTACGAGAAATGATTTTTGTAATTGGATCATGATTTCTGGTTTTTATAGTAAGATGCTAAAGTCATAGGATGGTTGTGTCAAAACTAAATTAAGTTATGATAGGATAACCGTAATGTACTATGGTTATTGTTTGAGATCGTTGTGCACCATGTACGATGTTCCTATTCGATCCGGATTCTGATTATATTAGAATTAGAAAGCTAACTTATCGAGGAGTCTATAAATCCTATAATTCTAAAAGAATATAGTTATTAGCCTTCCTAAATGAAAATAAGAGATTACAAAATAAAGTATCATGAATATTTACATCGATTGTAGAATCCTTATCCAATTCGAGAAATAATAACACCGTAGGGATTAGGGTTTAGAAGAATCTAGAGGGTTTTTATAAAGAATGCTTCCATATGTTTATATATTACCCAATCACACTACTTAGTCTGAACATTGGTAAGTACATCGCGATAAGAATTGCACCTACGATAATCCCTACAATGATAGTAAGTAATGGGTTTAATACATTCGAGATTACTTGTGATTGGTATTTTACCTGTTGGTTGTATTGTTCGTTAAGCTTTTCGAAAATAAACTCGGTTTGATTGGTTTCTTCTGCTACTCGTATCATGGCAATCATCTTTTTATCAAAAATGGAACTTTTAGAAAAAGAATTGCTCAAAGTACCACCAGCCAATACCTGGCGTTTGGTGTTATGTAATCCTTCTTGTAAAGGGTAAAAGTTAATCATGTTTTTTACCAAATCAATACTTTCTACCATAGGTACTTTTGAAGAGGTAAGTAAAGAAATAGCCTGTGTAAACTGAGCCAGGTATATTTTTCTAAAGTAGTTGCCCAAAATGGGAAGCTTCAATTGTAGTTTACCTACCGCTTTTCGATACCATTGTTTTTTAGAAACCAGTACAATTGTTCCAATCCCAGCTATAAAGAGTAAGGTTAATAGCAAACCATTGTTACTCATAAAATCAGAAAAACTAATAATCGCTTTGGTAATACCGGGTAACTCGACATTGTTTTGTTCAAAGATATCGACAAACATAGGCACTACATATTTTAGCATAAAAAAGATAACTATCAGAGCCGTGCACATAACGATAATAGGGTAGGTAAGAGCCGCAATGATTTCTCGTTTCAGCTCATTTTTACGCCTGTAAAAATCGCTAAGCTCTAAAGTGATTTTTGCTAATTCACCGGTTTGTTCTCCAATTTTAATGGCATAATATTCATAATCTGTAAAGTTGTTGTCTTTATTCAAAATTTCAGAAAAAGGAGCGCCACTTACCAATTGAAATAGCATAGACTTCATAAGGTTCTGATCCTTTTCTTTTTTTTGTGTCTCTGCTAGTAATTCCAAACCGCTTCTAAGGTCAATCCCCGATTTTAAAAGTACACTAAGTTCTGCATACCACTGCTCTTTCTTTTTGGCACCAAACGAACCACCAAATAAAGTAATTTCCTTGGTCAATATTGACGAGACATCAAAAGAAGCTTCTTTTTTTGGTCGATTACTGGTATTTGAAATTTTTATGCCCATACTTTTTAGAAGTGTACTGTTGGATCGTTATGTTTATAAACAAATAAACGATGCGATGCTCTCGTATTATGAAATGTTAGTTTTATGGCGTCAATCGTTCCCTCGTTTACCGACTTTCCCTCAAAATAAAACTGTTTTTCTTTTATAGAAAGTTGGTAAGTGTTTATTGTATTTACAATACTATCTGTTAAGAATCGATATTGTTGTTCTTGGATAGGCGAGGAGACAGTTAATGTATTTTCTACTGGATCCCAGACCGCATCGGTGTATTTATTAAAATCGATGGTTAGTGCAGTTTCCAACGATTGGATTTGTTCTTTATAACTGTAATTTACCCCAATGCTACGCATATTGTTTTGCACAATATTTAATACAGAAAATGCCAATGTAGCCACAATCGCAGAAATAACGATTACAATCATCATCTCTGTTAGGGTAAAGGCTTTTATTTTTTTCGTGACAAACTTCATTCTATAACTAGCTGTTTTTGGCGTGTTAGTTCAGCTTTACTATAAGACACAGTGGTTTTGTTTTTATCTTGTGTGATAATGATTTCCCAACCGTCAAAATCCTCTGTATAGGGGACTTGTATTTGTTTATGGATAAAGAGGTATTCTATTTCTTTGATACGATTTTCTATAGCACTTTGATCTCGTTTTATTTGATTACTGAAAACCGTGTTAAAACTTAAACTGGCAATCATAAATACAATAATTATAAGCACAGAAGCAGTCAATACCTCTAGTAAGGTGGCGGCTTTTATTTTTTTTAGTATAACCATTTTGCAACAGTGTGTTTGGTATTCTTAAACGGTAACCCGGCATAATCATCTATAGGATTGATCAACACTTTGCCATTAAAGATATGGTTAAGGTAAATAGAACCAGATTGTCTGGCGATACATTGTTTTGCATATAAAGAACCCATGATGATTCCCTGGAAATCTATATTTCCCCGGCAATACACTTCTCCTGTAATACGTACATTGGGTGCGATGGCCATATTTGTTTTGATACGGTTTCTATTGGTTTCCTGTTTTTTGATGAGATAAGCAATAGACCCTTGTATCATGGTTCCCGTGCCAATTTCGAAATCGGGTTGTTGTAATGTGTTATTTTGGGTATTTTCTATCGGTTTTTTTTGATCCAAAAGGGTTAATGAGGAAGGATAGTATAATTGGCTATATGCTCCGACTTTTATTTTTTTGGTAGCAATGCATTGAAAACGTCCTTTTACGCGATCGTGAATAATGATCTCTGGCGCGATAAGCAATACATCTGTTAATTGAGTGGCAGCACCGATAGTGATCTTGGTATCTGATTGCACCACGATATTACCAGTGATCTTTTCATCTCCCAAAAAGATAGCACTCGTATCATAAAGGATTTGTATGGTGTTCTGAAAAGAATTGGTGAGCTCTTTTTTGATAGGGATTAAATTTCCATTTTCTAATAAAGCTCCTTGGGCACTATTTTCAAGATACTGTAACCATTCTGGAGAAAAATCAGGAAGTTTTGCATTACTTTCTATTGCACGCCCATAATATAAATTGGTGCCCTGGTAATACGTTCCTGAAATAGTACCTGCTTTAATCCCTTGTTTTGGAAGGTAACTATTCCCTTCGAGACGAGTATTACCTACTACTACAATAGGAGAGTTGGTATCTTCGATATACAAATTGGGAGTTTTGTCTGTTAAAGCAGCCCCCGTATATGCAATTCTTGATACGGCTTGATTGTGTATATCTATTCCTACATATCGTTTTAACCAACTGCCGTGATAATCGACAAATTGTTTTACCGTATGGTTTTCTTCGGTAATTGTGATAGTATCTGTAGTCGTTGTAGTAGTTTCTAAAGATTCGAACAATTGTTTGTTAGATTGTTCAAAAGCAAAAATAACCTCTTTGGATTTGATTTTAAAAAAAGAGTGTACATGTGTAAGCAATAAAAAAGCACTTAGTATCAAGGCAACCAGTACCGAGATGAGTATGGCAAATTGCATTGCCTGTGCTTTTATTTTTGCTAATAGTTTCAATTCGCAATTTTAAATTCTTTTATTTTTCCTTTATAACGCAGCTTAACCGAACTGGTGCGTGCTTTTATAAGTGTTACTTCTTCAAAAGTTTGTTTTAATTGTAAAAGTTGATCTGATCCGTTAATTTCGATCAAATAAATGGCATTGCTCGCATTTTGACCAGAAACAACTCCTTTATAGGTAATTGATGGCCATACCAGTGCTGGTTTTTTGACTTTGAGTGTGGTTGCTTTGGGTTTTGTAACTTCCTTTTTTGGTTTATATATAGTGCCTAAAAAAGGATCTCTAAGCACGGTGCTTAATTCGAATTTTTCTCTTTCGTTTCCTTCGATGGGCGCTAGCGATACCTCTGAAGTTTCAGCAACGACTTGATCTTCATCAGAAAAAGCACCAACTACCTGAAAGATAATAGCCCCCCAAATTAAAGCAACTACAGGTAATAAAATATAAAGTCCTTTTTTGCCTTTTAACATTTTTATGGGTTTATCGTAAACTTTGATTTGGTACTGGTTTCACTTTGATTTCCTGCCTGATCAAAAGCTCTAACAATCCAGTAGTAAGTAGCTCCTGCAGTAAGGTCAATATCGGCAGGAGACGTAGCTTCTTGCTCGGTAACTAATTGTGTAAGATCTTCGTCGGTATAGATATAGATCTTATCAAATTCTGTTGTTCCTGCTACCGCTTCTCTGGTCCAGCTAAACGTTACTGTAGTACCCGATAGAGTGGCATCATTTGCAGGGGCAGTTACCATAGGTTGCTTTGGGTTTTTACTATCTACTGTTACAGTTCGGGTGGCATAAAGAGTACTTTGTGTATTGTTCTCTGCACGTACTTGCCACTTGGTAACTCCTTCTGGAAAAGTAGGAGATACAGAGGTTGTAGATGTGGTCTCTTCATTAATGATTTCGTTACTCTCATTAAGCAATTGTACTCGATAAAGGGTAGCGTCTGTTACGACTTGCCATTGCAGATTTGGAGTAGTAGTGTTTGTAATGTTATTATTTTCTGGAGCAATTAAGATGACTTCTCGAGAAGAGAAATCTTCACTTTCGATCACTTTAAAGCTTGCCGTAGTATAGGGAGTGGCAGATCCTGCATTTTGGCCTCTCACTTTCCACTGGTAGCTATTCTTGGTTAATGTAGCATTATAATTGGTAGTAGTGACCACGGTATCAATAACAATCTGATTGGTGTTTTCGAAATCTGGTAAAGCCAGTTGCAAGTGATATTCGGTAGCTTGATCAACAGCCTCCCAACTAAAGGTTACAGCAGTGGTTTCTACCGTAGCATCATTCGAAGGAGCGATCAATACTGTTTTTTTGTCTGATAAATCTTCTTCAAACAACACTTCTTCACAGCTGTAAAAGAAGCAAAGAAATGTCAATATATATAGCGATATTTTTCTCATGACTATAATTTAAAATAATTCATTTTTTCTGTGGCTTTTTCTGCACTTCGATACGTACTTTTTGGACAAGAAGTTTTTTTGTCTATAATGCCGGCCAAAGCGATTTGTTTTCTGCTGTTTTCTCCCCAACAGAAAAAAGACAATTCATATGCAAAAATATGAGCTTTCGAAAAATCAATAGTTTTATATGTTTTCCCTTTATTTACCAACGATAATTGATATTGTTTGTATGGGGTGTTGCTTAAAAAAACGGCTTCGGCATTTTTAATTTCTTCGATAAGCTGTGCCTCAAGAGTTAAGGATACCGAAGTTACAATTGCAGCTTTTTTCTGCCCTTTTAAATAAGCCAGAGTTTGACTATTATACGTTGCTTCTAATTCTGCAATGATAGCTACACGATCTAATACATCTACCGTTATGAATTGAGGTTTACTTTCTAAAGAATCTACATAGTTAAGACCGAGTAAGTTTTCTTTAGAAACTTTAAGATAGGAGTTAAAGGTATTTTGATTAAAATCATTAGAACGAACGTTTACCAGAATATTTTTTTTGTAAGAAGGGATCGCAGCAGCCTGAAATTCTGAATGCAATATCCCATCTTTTTGAAGGCCTATGATCCCTGGCGCAATAGGAGTTTTTGTGGCCGTTTGCATCGAAGTTTTATCAATTTTAACGGTATGGCATCCTATCGTCAAACTACATAGTAAAAGGAACCCTATGGTATACTGGTATGTTCTATATGTTATCCTATTTATTTTCATCTTCATTGTATAATATTAATTGAGGCGTTGTAGCAATATTCTGCATTGCAGATAGGTTGCTCTGGTTCTGAAATTTTTCTTTTTTTCGAAATGCACCTTGGCAAGATTACCAAAGCTATATTTTTGTTCTAGTGTATATATAACGGTAATTAGTGCTTTGTAATCTCCCTGAATAACAAAATCATAGGTAGTGGTACTCTCTTTTGAAGTTTCATTGATAAATGAATGTGGTTCTTCAAAATTGATGATTTTAAAGCTCAACGAATCAGATAGCGTATGTAATGTTTTTAATAAATTGTGTTGTAAAGAACTTCCTTCTACATTGTTTTTTGCAAGAATAGTATTAAGTTGCTGTTCTTTTTTAGTCAAAGTAGCCAATTGTATAGGTGCAGAAAGATATTTTTTCTTTTCTTCTTCTAGTTTTTGAACTTCGCTGGAAAGCGTAAAAGTTTTGGAAAAACCAAAAAGATAGGCAATATATAATAGGCACAATAGACCTACAATCAATAGTATGTTTTTAGTTTTTTGTTCCATTTGATTTGATTGTAAGTGTTAGTTCAAAATCTGAAGTATTTTGTTTGTCTAATCCATATTTTGTAATAGTTACGACATCTATAAATGATAAATTTTCAATGGTTCTTAACCAGATGGTAAAACTTTCCTTATCTATTGATTTACCAGTAATAGAAATGTAATTTTTTTGAAGTTCAATAAACTTATTTTTTCGTACCGGTTTTAGTAAAGGTTGATAATCCAAAGAAGTAAGGCGTATAGAAGTAGGTAGTATATTGATGATTTGATCAATATATAGAGAACTTTTAGAAAACCCCGTAGTCAAGATACTTTGTACCAGAGCTTCTTTGGTTGCTACTTCAGACTGCTTTTTTGTGATTTGTTCTTTTTGCGTTGTATATACCTGTAATTCTTCTTGTAATCCCTGCCATTTTTTGTAATTGCTATTGAAGACAAAAAAATTAATAAGCAAAGTGATCAGGATTGTGCCTATACCTATTTGCAGGGCATTTTTAAAAAATCGTGACTCTTTGTGTTTTCGTGTAAGCTCTTCGTTTAAAGATGATATATTTCCAGAAATAGCATCAGATACAGAAAACGTATCTAAAGCTACTGCAAGCGGCAATGTATGTGTAGCTGGAAAAGTTAACCCTTCTATAGCGTATTCTTCGTTTATATTTTCTTTTTTGGGTAATATGGTATGTATTGTATTGGTCCCAAAATGTATTTCTTCGGTATAACTAAGCAATCGCTCTACTGCTACATATGGTACCAATGCAATAGATTTGAGTCCTCCCAAAGATACAGAAGTGGTCATGATATTATCCTTTTTTAAAGTGTCGATCATATCTTCGATATGCGCTTTTCGACATACCGCAATAAAAGATTTGTCTTCGGTTCTGAGGATTTGAAAATAAAAGTCTGTAAGGTTTAAATTAGGAAAAGCTTCAGAAACAATTTCGTTATCAGTACCCGTGTGTTGTACTTCTTTGGATAATACCTGATCATCGGTAATCACCAGATGAATTGATTTTTGACTAGGGATAAAATTGGTTAACTCTTTAGTTGTTTGAGCGGTAAAGATTTGGTTAACATCAAGTTCTCCTTTTCTTTGCTGTACATCTAACCCAATATAAGATGAAGCACCATCATAGGTACTATACTCTACAGATAGAATAGAGATACTAAAAGGAATATATGTGGATAGTGCTGTCATTAATAGAAAACAGTGGGTTTGATAATTACATTCAATTTTTTCTTAGAATCTTCTCTTACACGTTTACTAAACAACCATTTTAGGATAGGAATACGAGATAAAAAAGGTACACCCGATCCAGAATCGTTTTTAACTTTTTGCTCGATACCACCAAGAATGGCTACATCGTTTGCCCTCATTCTCATAATAGATGAAAATCTTCTACTACTAATATCTGGTGGAGCGTTTTCTGCAATTCGTTCTCCGCTAAAACTGGATTGTACAACCTGTATATCTAATGTAATTTGTCCGTCACCAGAAACAAAAGGTTTAAATTCTAATGCCAATTCTGCATCGATAGGCTGATAATTTACTACCTCTGATGTTTGCGGTATCTGAGAACCAAAGAAACTTTGATTGGTAACAGCATAATACGTAGTTTGTCCACTAGATAAGTAAGCTTTGTGTCCATTAAGAGTACTTAATTTTGGAGTAGACAGTATCTTTACATTACCATTGGTTTCCATGGCTTTGATATCCATATAAAAATTAGGAACTACATTCCCCAGGTTTAAAGATCCAAACCCATCAAATCCACCAATTACACGATTAATGGTTTGTGCCCCCAATCTAATGCTGGTATTTGGATAAATGCCCCCTTCTGTAGTAACAGGCTCTTTACCAATTCCATATTCTATCCCAGCTTCTACAGTTGCAGTACGATTAACTTCTAAAATCATCACTTCTATCAAGATTAAGGGAACAGGCTTATCGATGTAAGTCACAAAATTCTTAAACTTTTCGACTCTGGTTCCTGGGCCACTAACTACAAAACTATTTAATTCGGTATCTATTTTGATATCCAGGCCTTGCGTAATCGAAGCAGGAAAGATGTCTGAAATAGACTTCGTTTGTGTGTTCCCCGATGAAGAAGAAGTGTTTCTAAAAGAAGAGTTTCCTTGATTTCTGTTGTTAAAACTATTTTGATTTGTTCGTTGCGTATTGTTTCCAGTGAAAAAATTAGTCCCACCTGTTACAAATCCAGAATTACCAAAACCACCACCTCCCGATGGGTTTGCATCTCCTAACATCGCAATCGATCGATGCATCATTTGTACTAGTTCGATTTTCTTTAAAGCTAATTGGTCTTCTGTGCCAAAATAATACACATTACCTTCTCTTTTGAAGGTGAAAGCCTTTGAAATCGTACTGTTGGTCGTTGTATTATTTTGTTGATTGTTATTATAGTTGTTAGAAGAATTTTGATTAGAAGGGCTAGTTGGTGCTGTATTGATGGCGCTTTCAAAAATCTTAACCAGTAATGCATCAAAAGTTATAGATTCGGTTTTTACGGTCACCTTTCCAGCACTTTCTAAAGGAGAAGCTGTAAAAATATTCAATTTCAAATCTTCTGAAATAGTGTAGATCACATCTGCCACAGGGGTGTCTCTTAAATCTACAGAAACGGTTCGTGCCAATGTATCGATAACTTTGTAAGTAAAATTAGAGCGCCTTGATCGGTATGCTGTTGAGCCATTACCAGAGCTCCCAGATTGCGGAAATGCAGAAAATTCATAAAATCCATCCTTGGTTTTATTAAAATCCAGATTATTAGCTTCTGCCAATTTTTTCATGGCTGTATCAAAAGGTACATTGCTTATGAAAAGGTTCAAGGTTTTAGAATTCAGTTCTGGAGTAAACAATAGGTTTTTACCAGAAATTTCGGTAATTTTTCTAAAAACTTTTGGTAACGGGTCATTAGAAAGATCTGTGGTTAAGGTAGCACCAAGCGCATCGTATTGTGCGACTATTATTTTTTCTACGGGTTGTACAGCGGGAGGTGTGTAAGGTTTTATAGATAAAATATTACCAGTAAACGATATGTCTAGTTGGTATTCTTTTACCAAAAACACTAATAAATCTTGTACACTTACATCGTTAAACCCATTTACGATAGTAGTATTGTTAAGCGCCTCATCAAGATTAATATTAATTTTATGAACCTGCGATACTGCTCTCAAAAAATTGAGTAAAGAAGTATTTGAAATATTTACGTTTACTTTTTCTGATAAACCAGGAATATCCATAGTAAGCAACTGTAGTTTGTTTTCTATAACAGAAACTCTGGTGTTATCCTGTGCCTGATTTTGCAAGCCGTCTTGAGCAAAAACTTGTAAGCTGATAGCTAGTGCAAAAAATAAGATCTTTCTTTTCATTTGTTTTTTGTTTTCCAGTTGTAAGTTGGAATTGTATTTTATAGTATCGATCAGATTTGTTCCCTTTACAATTTCGAATCGTTTCGATTAGTTTATGTTTCTTTGTGTCTAATTGTCAGATAATAATGAGTATACTTCTTCTACAGAAGTTTCTCCGTTGCTTACCATACGTATTGCATTCGACTTTAAAGTGTTTATATTTTGTTCTTCTATATAAGTATCTATTTGTAACTCGTTGTGTCTAATAGCGGTTTCAAGCTCTTTGGTTATAGGTAAAATTTCGTAAATAGCCTTTCTTCCCATATATCCGGTGTGGTAACATTTATTGCAACCTGTCGCAACGTAGTGTGTTTCCATTTTTTCAGGAATTTCAAACCCTTCTGGGAAATCCTTTACAGTTGCTTTTTTTTGCGTTTTACAATGTGGACAAAGCTTTCTTACTAAACGTTGGGCAATACTCATTGAGATAGTATTTGCCAATAAAAATGCAGGTACTTTCATATCGATTAATCTCGAAATTGTTGCCCATGCAGAGTTGGTATGTATAGTTGATAATACCAGATGCCCAGTTAGTGCTGCTTTGATTGCCATTGCAGCGGTGCGATCATCTCTAATTTCCCCTACCATAATTATATCTGGATCCTGACGAAGAAATGCTCTAAGGGCCGCAGGAAAATCGAATTCGATATCTTCTCTTAGCTGTACCTGATTGATTCCCTGTAGCGTGTATTCTATAGGATCTTCTATGGTTAAGATATTGGTGGTTTCTTTATTTAGTTCTTTTAGTGTTGCATAGAGCGTGGTTGTTTTACCCGAACCTGTAGGACCCGATATTAGGATAATCCCTTGAGGTTTTTTAATGGTCTCGCGATATATCGAGATTTCTTCTTTTGTAAAACCAAGATCGTTTAAAGATACTTCCTGTGTGTTTCGATTTAATAATCGAAGTACTATTTTTTCTCCATATAAAGTGGGCATTGTGGAAACACGAATATCAAACTCATCTGCTCCTTCTTTAAATGTGATACGACCATCTTGTGCCAATCGTTTTTGAGAAATGTCTAATCCCGATTGTATTTTAATCTGATTGACCAATTGTGGATATTCTGAGCTGGCAATCGTATATTGTTCTTTTAGTTTACCGTCTAGTCTAAAACGTACTCTACATACCTTTTCATAAGGTTCCATATGGATATCACTACTCCCAAAGTCTTTGGCAGTAGTTATTAGTTTTTGTAAGAACTGATCTTCATATTGAAGCTTCTCACTAGAAGAAGTAGTTGTTTTTCTATAGTTGAAAGTTAAATAAGACTGAATATTTTCAGATGTATCTGAAACCAGAACTATGGGGCCTCCCAAAATAACGGTTAGCTCTTTTTGCAAATTTTGAAATTCAGTACTATCTGTTTTAAGATGCAAGACATCTCCTTCTTTTGAAACAGGGACAATTCTGTAATGAAAAGCCTGATTTGAAGTGATTAACTGCTTTATCCGTACCGGAATTTCATAAGTCTTAGACATGCTCATATGAGGTACAGTGTTAAAGCGTTAGTAATCCATTGTGTAATAAAAACGACTCCTATAAAAAGGGACATGTACCCAGCAAGGGGTACCGTTTTATGATTTGTCTTATTGGTTATAAAAAGTGATATTATAAGAGAAAATATCAAAGAAAACACTAATAAAATCACAAAGGTAACCGTTGGGAAACCCGTAGCCAGAGCAATAAAAAAAAGAAGGTCCCCAATCCCGAATGCTTCTTTAAAAAAAGATCGTTTTAACTTAAAAGTAGCATAAATAAATACAGATAAAATACAAAAGGAGACAATACCAAAATTGATTCCTATCGCATAAAAGAAATGTATAGGGAGTACACTTTGATAGTGTAAATACCCCAATAATCCCATCAGAATAAAAAATAGGATACCGTACACCTCTCTATCCTTAATATCTTGATAGGTAATGATACCTAGAGCAGATGCCAAAAATATTTTTAGAACTACAATCAAACTTTAATCTTTTACTATTTGTTTTGGACTACCACTTTCGTCAATTTCCCATACATTATATACTCCATCTCCATCAAAATCAACCACTGCAGTTGCTCTTGCCTTAAAATTAGATACAGAAGCTTCTAATATTTCATAGCTGTAATTTGCAGTACCTCCATTTTTTACAGTTTTAGGGGCTTCATAATTAAGCTCTGTAAAATCTATAGAATACTTAGAATTTAGGTAACGATATTGTGTTTGCATGTTACCAATTGTTTTAAGTTGTATCTTAGCTTCCTGAGCTTTGGTTTGCGCAATCAAAGGCAAGAAATTAGGTAAGGCTATTAAAAGTAAAATACCTATAATTGCTAAAACCAAAAGCATTTCCTGAAGGTTGAAAGCTTTAACTTTTTTTAATAAAGAATTTTTCATAAATGTCTTATAATCAAAATGGTGGCAAAAATAAGGTTTTTCCATAAATATTGTGTTATGTTTAAATGATTCAAAAATGATATTACATAACAATATTGCTATTTTTCCCTTCCTTGATACTTGTTTCTATTTATATCTTTTATTATTACTTTTTATATCGTTGTTTGTTGCAAAACAATTCAGCTAAGTTTATAACCTAAAGTCAAAACTATTTTGCAATGATACAACATCAGAGTTTCAATTTTTGAGACTGAGACTTTTTTTAGAAAAAAACATGCTTTTTCTTTAATACTGATTTAGATTAGTCTTTTATATAGGTTAGTTCTATTCCTTAGATTTCTGTTACCCTATAAGAGTGGGAATGTTTTCTGAGTCCATTATAATTAATTGACAATGAGAACGTTATGTTTGTTTTTAATTTTTGGCACAGCAATTGTTTATATTCTAGACAAACAATGTAATATTAATTTAAAACCATAGAATATGAAAACAGTATACACTTTTACGTTACGATTGGATTTTAAACCGTTTATTAATTTTTTAAGAGAGCTTCCTGCTTCTTCTAGTTATGCGATTCACAGGTAAGCGATGAGAAAGTATGATAAAAAGACATCTGTATGCAGATGTATAAACGGAACATAAAAAGCGAGATCATTTTTAATCTCGCTTTTTTATTTTAGTAGTAATTTATTTGAGAAATAGTATTAAATAGAAACACCAACCAGAACACCTATTCCTATTCCTCCTATCGCGATGAGTATTTTATCAAAAATACTTTTAGTTTTTTGTCTCTTTACATTCTTTTCTACAATATCAAGACTATTTGTGGCCTTCTCTAAACTATTTATGGTATAGTCCAGAGCTTTTTGTGTATTGGTTAAGGTTGCCTGCGTTCTTTGATAAATTTCTTTATCTAATGCATCGCTTTCATCAAAGTTGACTTTTAATTTACTTTCTAGTTCAATATTCCTTTTTAAGGTTTTTGTATAGTTTTCTAAAAGCGCATGGGTCATGTCGTTTTGTTTTCCAACATTTTCATAGAAACTTTTTAAAGCTAGAAATGATTTTTTATTCACCAGGTAAATGTCAGAAGTACGAAAGGTATATAAGCTATCTTTCTTTACCAATAATGGAGGTCCTTGTCTATTGGCATAAGAAGCTGGGATTTCAATAGTTTTTAGAGAGTCTATTTGACCATAAGAGGTAGAGATAAATAGAAATATAAAGAAGAAGAGTATGTTTTTCATAATGTAGCGATTGTGTGCATTGGTTTTGTGAATTGTATTTAACAATAAATAAGAGATTATTGATGAATACCAAAAAGCTTGTCTAGTAACACTTTGTGTTCTGTTAATTTTTTATTGTTTTTAGATATAGTATCTTTAATTGCTTCTAACTCGTTCCAATCTTTTGCATTTTTTCTTTTGAAATCGAATAAAAGAGAATCACGTTGTCGTGATATAATGTCTTTTTGTAACTGAAGTTTTTTAAGCTCTTTTACAGAGTTTTGAAGATTTGATTTTGTTACCGCAAGTGTATCTCTAGAAACTTTCAACTCTTGTCTTGCATTATCTAATTCTGATTTAATGATTTTCCAATTAGATCCCGAATTAAAAATCATATACCCAATCACTACAAGAAATAGTAATGCTACTATTTGAAGGATTGTATTTGCGTTAATATTTTTCATGAGTTTTTCTGTTAAAGAACTTTTTAAGCCGATTTAAAGGTAAAAATAAGTATTTTATTCTTCACAAACATGGGGAAAACCCCTCAAAAATCCCAAGACTTTTTCTTTTTTTAAAAGATGATTTTGGATATAAGTTTCCTAAAGTTGTGATAAGAGTTTTTGTTGAGTTTCGCTTTTCTTGTATTTAATTGTACATTAGTCCCATACCTCAAAACTTGTAATTATGTCGGATTTTTGGCTTTATATAAAGCTTGGTTTTAGCCATGTATTGGATTGGAATGCCTATGATCATGTACTGTTTTTAATTGTACTTACCGTGGGATATACGTTTGATAATTGGAAAAGAATGTTGCTATTGGTAACTTTGTTTACGTTGGGACATACACTGTCATTATTTCTGGCAGCTTATGATATTATTTCGGTTAACTCAAGACTTATAGAGTTTTTAATACCAGTAACTATATTTGCAACAGGGTTGTTTAATGTATTTACGGCAAAAAATACGTTTAAAAACGGGAAAATGGGTGTGCAATATATTGCCACAGTGTTTTTTGGGTTAATACATGGTTTGGGATTTTCAATTTATTTTAATCATATTAGCGGGGGGACAAAAGTTTTGCCATTGTTAGAATTTGCTTTAGGGATAGAGTTTGCGCAAATTGTTATTGTTTTTATAGTACTTTTTATAAGCTTTTTGGCGCAAACATTTTTTAGATTTTCTAAGCGGGATTGGATTATGGTTATTTCTTCTATTGTTATAGGGATAGTAATTCCAATGCTTTTGGCTAACAAAATTTGGTAAAGAATATATTGCATTAAGGTTGTATTTGCCACAGGGTAATAATATATTCGTATTTTGATTGTTATCAATTTATTATTATTTTCTATTCTATGTCCAAAATAAAACAACTGAAGTATGATAAAGCTTATCTGAGAATCGCAAGAGAATGGGGGAAACTATCACATTGCCATCGTAAAAAAGTTGGTGCGGTTATTGTTAAAGATAGGATGATTATTTCTGATGGATTTAATGGAACTCCAACCGGTTTTGAAAACCCATGTGAAGATGAAGAAGGATATACAAAATGGTATGTGCTACATGCAGAGGCAAATGCCATATCAAAAGTAGCTTCATCGACACAATCGTGCAAAGGAGCAACTTTGTATATTACATTGTCGCCTTGCAAAGAGTGCAGTAAGTTAATCCATCAGGCAGGGATAAAAAGAATTGTCTATCAAACAGCATATAAAGATGACTCTGGCTTAAAATTTTTAATAAAAGCAGGAGTAGAAATAGAACAGATTTCTGATTTAGAAGATTAAATGAAATATTCAAAAATATATGTACCTTTTTTTATAGGACTGGCTTTAGGAGTTGGAGTACTTATAGGTAGTAAGCTTAATTTTAGCAACCCATCGGCAAAATTATTTTCTTACAATCCTAAAAAAGAGAAGCTTAATAGGCTTATAGATTATATAGATTATGAATATGTAGATGAGATTAATACCGACAGTATTGTCGAAGTTACTGTAAATAGAATATTAGAAAACTTAGATCCGCATTCAATATACATCCCACCAGAAGAACTTAAAGAAGTTACCGAAAGTATGCAGGGAGATTTTATAGGTATTGGTGTGAGTTATTATTCTTTTAGAGATACTATTTCTGTAATCAATACGATAAAAGGAGGACCAAGCGAAAAATCTGGTATCAAAGCAGGAGATAGAATTTTGATGGCAAATAATGATACTCTTTATGGAGATAAGTTAATACGAGAAAATCTGGCAAGTAAATTAAAAGGAGAGTTAAATAGCAAAGTATTACTTAAAGTTTATAGAAAAGGGTCTGGGGTATTTGATGTAGTAGTTAAAAGAGGAAGAGTTCCTTTAGAAAGTGTCGATGCCGCTTATATGCTTACAGATGATTTGGGATATGTTAAAATTAATCGATTTGCAGAAACTACTTATAAAGAATTTAAAAGTGCAATCGATAAGTTATTAGATAAAAAAGTGAAGCATCTTGTGGTGGATCTTCGTGATAATGGTGGAGGGTTTATTGCTCCGGCTTTAAAAATGGCAGATGAATTTCTTAAGGATGATGTGCTTATTATGTTTACCAAAAACAAAAATGGGGCTATAGAAAATAATTATGCAACCAATAGAGGAAGTTTTGAGCAAGGAAAAGTATATGTGTTGCTTAATGAAAATTCTGCTTCTGCAAGCGAGATCTTTGCAGGCGCTATCCAGGATAATGATAGAGGAACTATCGTTGGCAGACGCTCATATGGCAAAGGTTTGGTGCAAAGAGAAATGGCGTTAGGAGATGGTAGTGCAATACGATTGACTATTTCACGTTACTATACACCAACGGGGCGTTCTATTCAAAAACCATATGAAAATGGTAATAAAGAATACTTTAATGAATATCTCGAGCGATATAAAAATGGAGAATTACAGAATGCAGATAGTATACAAGTAGCAGATTCATTAAAGTTTAAAACGCCGGGAGGAAAAATTGTATATGGGGGAGGTGGTATCATACCTGATATCTTTGTAGGGAGAGATACGACTCGAGTTAGCGAAACATTAGGGTATATGTTGAGATCGGGTAGAATGGGAGGATATATTTTTGAAGCATTGGATAAAGATAGGACGTATTATAATGGACTGTCTGAAGAAGAATTTAATGAGAAGGTAATTATTGATGATCCTTTTGTAGAGGACTTTTTAAAATACTCAAGAAGCCGAGGGATTGAGATTGAATTAAAGAATTATAAAGATCAATTAAAAGAGTATTTGAAAGCTACAATGGCTCAGCAATTGTTTGGAACCGCTGCTTTCGAAAAGATTATTAACAAGGATGATGCAATGATAAATAAAGTGATTTCAATGTCTGAACAACAAGAATAATACTATATCTATTAAAATTATATGACTGTATTTGAAGAGTATTTATTAGCTATTGCAATTTGTTCGCCATTGTTTTTCTTTATTATTGCCGTAGCGTTTAGATTGTTAGATAATAGTGCATCTATTTTTCTGAAACACGATATTTTGGTGGATACCTCTTATGTATCTGGAGAAATAATACGTGAACACATGAATAACTCTAAGGATATAAAACTCAAAAAAACACTTTCAAGAGCATTATTGTTTAGACGATTACATAATTTATTTATGATCTTGATGGTGGTTTCAATTCCGCCTGTAATTATAGCGTGCTTTTTTGTGTTTTAGATAATAAAGAATCAATTCTACAAAAGATACGTGTTATCTTTTTTTATTCTTTTTCTCTTGAATACTTCTAGATGTGATTAATATTAGCAAAAGTACTACTACACAAGCAGAGGCTACAATACTTATAACTGCAGTTTTACTGTTTCCAATTAATAAGTTATCAAAGTCAACATGAGTCGTATTGTAAATAATAAGGCCAATGGCAATTGCTAATAATAAATAGATAAAATATTTCAAGATAATAGTGTTTTTGTTTGTTAAAAAAGTCCTTTGATATTGGTGGCAAATAATTTAACAGCTATTGCTAATAAAATAACTCCAAAAATTTTACGAATTACATTTATTCCTTGTTTACCAAGTACCTTTTCTATTCTACCAGAGGATTTTAAAATAATGTATACAAAAATAATATTTATAAGTATAGCAACCACAATATTTACAGGTTGATATTCTGCTCGTAAAGAGAGAATAGATGTCATGGTACCTGCTCCTGCAATAAGAGGAAATGCCAAAGGCACCACAGCTGCGGTCTCTGGAGCATCATCCTTATATAATTGTATTCCCAAAATCATTTCGAGTGCAATAAAAAATATGATAAAGGCTCCTGCAACCGCAAAAGAATTCACGTCAATTCCTATGAGATTTAAGATTTCTTTTCCTACAAAAAGGAATAGAATCATCAAAATTGCTGCTACAATAGAGGCTTTTTCACTTTGTATGTGCCCTACTTTTTTTCGAAGATCAATAATGATAGGAATGCTTCCTATAATATCTATTACAGCAAATAGGATCATACTTGCTGTCAATATTTCTTTGAGATTAAAGTGCATAATCGAGTTGATTTTAAAAATTAACGCAAATGTAATTAGGCTCTATAAAGTAAAGGTATTATAAAAAGATAAATAAATTGTAAAAATAATTGTCTAAGAAGTATCTTTACAGCATGTTTCAGTTAGGAAAAACAATAATATCAGAGGATATAATCGAGAAAGATTTTTTATGTAATCTGTCTGCCTGTAAAGGCGCTTGTTGTATTGATGGAGAAGCAGGTGCTCCTTTAGAAAAATCAGAAATAGATAAACTAAAAGAGGTATATCCTGTAGTGAAACCTTATTTAAGGGAAGAAGGAATTAAGGCAATAGAAAATCAAGGTACTCATATAGAAACCGAAAATGGTGAATTAGAAACTCCACTTATCGATGGGGCAGATTGTGCATATGTAATTTTTGATAAAAAAGGTACCGCAATGTGCGCGATTGAAGAGGCTTATAATCAAGGAGAAATAGATTGGAAAAAACCTATTTCTTGTCATTTGTATCCCGTTCGAGTTCAGGAGTACACAGAGTTTTCGGCTGTAAATTATCATCATTGGGAGATTTGTGATGATGCTTGTTCGTTAGGGAAAGAGTTGCAAGTGCCTGTGTATAAGTTTGTAAAAGAAGCTTTGGTTAGAAAATTTGGAGAAGATTGGTATATAGAGCTCGAGAAAGTAGCCGAGAACTTTAAGAAATGAATTTATAAGATATAAGCAAAAAGAGGCCATATGTTTGTGGCCTCTTTTGCATTAAATGCATAACATTAGAAATAAGTTGGTTGTTATAAGATGTTATATTGTTTTATGAATTTTTTACGATAATAGTGTAATGGTTATTCTTGCGGCATGAGTGATAAGTTATTTTTATTATCATTTTTATATCTATTGTATTTGTTTATAGTTGTAAAAATAATAGATGTATATTCGTTTTGATGTGTTAAAATGTATGAAGTGTTGGTTTTAATGTAGGAACGGTATAGCTTTTTGTGTAAAGCGTTTTTTTTGATAGTTAGAGAGTTGTAAAAGGTTTGGGGAGAATAGAGTACGTTAATTATAGGAATAAGAGCGTATTTTTTTCCTTTTTTAAAGAATATTTAAATAACGTCTTGTTTGGCTTTTAACAATTCTAAAAATAAAAGTTTGATTGTAAACTTTGCAATGTTTTAAAGAGTTTTTGAGAGGTGAATTTTACAAAATATAGATTTTTAAATGTTAAAAATAAGGGTTGTCAACATTACGGTTTTACCGTAAATTCAGCTTTTTTTAACATTTTGTTTTTTGTGCTTAAAAATGCTCTTAACAAGTGAGAAATAGCAGGTTTACAGAGATCGTCTTTAGATTGTTATTGATTCGGGTTTGAGAGCTAATTAATTGGTTTTTAGTTGTTTGAAAATAGTTTTGTAAAAGGTCGTTTTTGTGAAAAAAAAACTCCGTGTTGAAAACTTTGTTGAAAACGTTTACCAACTTTAGGTAAGACTTTTAACCTAATTTTTGATCTTTGTATAACTCTTAGAAAAGAAGAAAATTCTTAAAAAAAACAGCAAAAAAAGATATAATGAGTTTTGTAGAACCTATTTTACAGGAAAATAAAGATCGATTTGTAATTTTTCCAATTCAACATCATGATATTTGGGAATGGTACAAAAAATCTGAAGCAAGTTTTTGGACAGCAGAAGAAATCGATTTGCACCAGGATATTACCGATTGGTCTACAAAGCTAACCAACGATGAACGATATTTCATAAAGCATATTTTAGCATTTTTTGCTGCATCTGATGGTATTGTAAATGAGAACCTTGCCGAGAATTTTGTGAATGAAGTTCAGTATAGTGAAGCAAAATTCTTTTATGGATTTCAGATCATGATGGAAAATATTCATTCTGAAACCTATTCGCTGCTTATTGATACTTATGTAAAAGATGAAAAAGAAAAGGATTTGTTGTTTAACGCAATTGATAACTTTCCTGCCATTAGAAAAAAAGCAGATTGGGCATTAAAATGGATCGAATCAGATTCGTTTGCAGAACGATTAATTGCTTTTGCAGCAGTAGAAGGAATTTTCTTTTCAGGAGCCTTTTGCTCTATATTTTGGTTGAAAAAACGTGGATTAATGCCAGGACTTACTTTTTCAAACGAATTAATATCTAGAGATGAAGGAGTACACTGTGATTTTGCAGTTCATCTACATAATAATCATTTGGTTAATAAAGTGCCGAAAGAAAGAATACGTGCTATTATAGTAGATGCTTTAAATATTGAAAGAGAATTTATTACAGAATCACTTCCTGTAAGCTTAATCGGAATGAATTCGAAGTTAATGACACAGTACCTAGAGTTTGTTACTGATAGGTTGCTTGCAGAATTAGGATGTGAAAAAGAATATGGAACAGCTAATCCATTTGATTTTATGGATATGATTTCATTACAAGGAAAAACAAACTTTTTCGAGAAACGAGTTTCAGAATACCAGAAAGCTGGAGTACTTAATAAAGATACCGACGATAATAAAATAAGTTTTGATGCAGATTTTTAGATAAAACCATAGCTAATAGATCAAACTGCCTTTGTCAATGATGTTTTAATAACAAGACATTGTGAACTATAGCAATTTTAAAAAGAACATTAAAACAATAACAATATATTCATTCTGAGCTAATCAAAAACATTTCTTCTGTTTATTCAGATTAGCTCAGTTTGATACAGCTTTATAAGCATTACAAAAAAGAAAAGGGGACGAAAGTCATATTTAACCGTATAGACCTACAAGATAACGCTGTATTTTATAGTGGTATCTTCAAGTAACTGTCTTTAACCATAAAGAGAGGATACTTTTTGACTTTTGAATTTATATAAATAAAACAACACGAATTAACATCAATTTCTTCACAAGGAAGAAACATTAAAATCACAAAGATCGTATGTATGTAATTAAAAGAGACGGGCGCAAAGAACCAATCATGTTCGACAAGATTACCGCAAGGGTAAGAAAATTATGTTATGGACTTAATTCATTAGTGGATCCTGTAAAAGTAGCAATGCGGGTGATAGAAGGATTGTATGACGGGGTAACTACAAGCGAATTAGATAATTTGGCTGCAGAAATAGCTGCAACAATGACCATAACACACCCAGATTATGCAAAACTGGCAGCGCGTATATCGGTCTCTAATTTACATAAAAACACTAAGAAAACGTTTTCTGAGGTAGTTACAGATCTTTATGAATATGTAAACCCAAGAACAGGAAAAAAAGCACCTTTAATCGCAGATGATGTTTATGAGGTTATTGTTGCCAACAAAGAAAAATTAGATTCTACAATTATTTATAATCGTGATTTTGGATATGATTATTTTGGTTTTAAAACATTAGAACGTTCATATCTATTGAAAATAAATGGAAAAATAGCAGAGCGCCCACAACATATGCTTATGAGGGTTTCTATAGGGATTCATCTTAACGATCTGGATGCAGCCATAGAAACGTATGAGTTGATGTCTAAAAAATACTTTACGCACGCTACACCAACCTTGTTTAATTCGGGTACACCAAAACCTCAAATGTCATCATGTTTCTTGTTAACGATGAAAGATGATAGCATCGACGGAATATACGATACATTAAAGCAAACAGCTAAAATCTCACAATCTGCAGGAGGTATCGGATTATCTATTCATAATGTTCGTGCCACAGGATCTTATATTGCAGGAACCAATGGTACATCAAATGGGATTGTACCCATGCTTAGAGTCTATAATGATACAGCTCGTTATGTAGATCAAGGAGGGGGAAAACGTAAAGGTTCTTTTGCGATATATGTAGAACCATGGCATGCTGATATTTTTGATTTCCTTGATCTTAAAAAGAATCACGGTAAAGAAGAAATGAGAGCGCGTGATTTGTTTTATGCAATGTGGATACCAGACTTGTTTATGAAACGAGTGCAGGATAATGCAGAATGGACCCTTATGTGTCCAAATGAATGCCCTGGACTGTTTGATTTGCATAGTGATGAATTTGAAGCGGCGTATACTCGTTATGAAGCCGAAGGAAAAGGAAGAAAAACAATAAAGGCAAGAGAGCTTTGGGAAAAAATTCTAGAATCTCAAATAGAAACAGGAACACCGTATATGCTGTATAAGGATGCGGCGAACCGTAAATCAAACCAGCAAAACCTTGGTACGATTCGTTCTTCTAACTTATGTACAGAGATATTAGAATACACAAGCCCAGATGAAATAGCTGTGTGTAACCTAGCTTCTATTGCATTACCAATGTTTGTGAAAAATGGAGCGTTCGATCACAAAGAATTGTTTAGAATTACCAAACGAGTAACCAAAAATCTGAATAAAGTTATTGACCGTAATTACTATCCGGTAAAAGAAGCAGAGAACTCTAACGTACGTCACAGACCTATTGGTCTAGGAGTACAAGGATTGGCAGATGCTTTTATCCAGTTACGATTGCCTTTTACCAGTGATGAAGCCAAGAAATTGAATCAGGAAATTTTTGAAACACTTTACTTTGCAGCGGTGACGGCATCTATGGAAGAAGCTAAAAAAGATGGGCCATATAAAACCTATGAAGGATCACCAATATCCAAAGGAGAATTTCAATATAACCTATGGGGCATCAAAGATGAAGAATTAAGTGGCCGATGGGATTGGGCAAAACTAAGAAAACAAGTGCTTAAAAACGGAGTAAGAAACTCATTGTTAGTAGCGCCTATGCCAACCGCATCTACTTCTCAGATCTTGGGTAATAATGAAGCTTTCGAACCTTATACAAGTAATATTTATACCAGAAGAGTATTGTCAGGAGAGTTTATTGTTGTTAATAAACATTTGTTAGAAGATTTGGTGAAATTAGGACTGTGGACAGATGAATTGAAAGATGCAATTATGCGTGCTAATGGATCAATACAAAATATCGATATCATTCCGCAAGATTTAAAAGAACTGTACAGAACCGTTTGGGAGATGAGTATGAAAGATATTATTGATATGTCTCGTCATAGAGGGTACTTCATTGATCAATCACAGTCGCTTAACCTGTTTATGGAAGGAGCAACCATGGCAAAACTAACCTCGATGCATTTTTATGCTTGGAAAAGCGGATTAAAAACAGGAATGTATTACCTAAGAACTAAATCTGCTGTAGATGCTATTAAGTTTACTTTAAAAACAGAGAAAAAAGAAGAAGTACAGCCAGAAAAAGTGGCAGCCGCAGCTGCGCAAGTAATGGAAGCACAAGCTGCAACCGTCAAATCAGTAAAACAACAAGAGGCAGTAGTGCCAGAAAGTACAGCACTCACTCCAGAAGAGCTTCGTGCCATTATCGCACAATCAAAAGAGTCTGAAGGAGATGATTGTTTAATGTGTGGGTCTTAGACCTGGATTTATATAGGGTAAAAGGGAAGTTTTCTTAACAGATGCTTCCCTTTTTTATTATTTTTGGCAAGCTCTTGCATACAGTATAGTTAGAGAAGTAAGGCCTTATATCAAATGAATTTAAAAATAAACCTAAAGAATTTGAATTATATCGTGATCAGATAAACAAGAAAATTCAAGCATAGCTCTAGCTACGGTTTTATTTTATTGTGAAATATGGGTGCGATAGAAACAAAGTATAAGGCTTGTTTTTATGTTTATTTGGTATACATACCTTGAAAAGTACCATTTAGGATTCTTTTGATAAACCATAGTAGATATTTATGATGAATTGGGAACAGCTCCTGTCGTTAAAAAGGCAAGGAGATAGAAATAAAAGATTACGTAAAGAACAAGATGAAACGCGCTTAGGCTTTGAGGTAGATTATGATCGTATTATCTTTTCTTCTGCCTTTAGAAGTTTACAGGATAAAACACAAGTTATCCCCTTGTCAAAAACCAGTTTTGTGCATACCCGATTAACACATAGTTTAGAAGTATCGGTGGTAGGCCGTTCATTAGGAAGAGTAGTGGGAAAAAAAATACTGGAGAAATACCCTCATCTTACAACAGTTCATGGATATCAATTTAATGATTTTGGAGCGATTGTAGCAGCGGCAGCACTGGCACATGATATTGGTAATCCACCCTTTGGTCACTCTGGAGAAAAAGCAATAGGAGAATACTTTAAAACAGGGGCAGGAGTACGATATAAAAACCAATTAACCGAAAAACAATACCAAGATTTAACTGACTTCGAAGGAAATGCTAATGGTTTTAAAATCCTTACAGAATCCAGAGAAGGAATAGAAGGGGGGCTTCGTTTATCTTTTGCTACATTGGGAGCATTTATGAAGTATCCTAAAGAATCACTCCCCAAAAAACCAACTCCACATATTGCTCATAAAAAATTCGGATATTTTCAGAATGAAGTTTCTTTTTTTAAAGAAGTGGCAGAAGAGGTAGGATTGTTACAACATAAGATCGATAATGAAGTAACCTATAGTAGACATCCACTAACATTCTTGGTAGAAGCGGCAGACGACATTTGTTATACAATTATTGATTTTGAAGATGGAATTAATCTGGGATTAATAGAAGAAGAATATGCATTAGAATACCTGCTCAAATTAGTAAAAGATACTATCAACACTTCAAAATATCATGGATTAGTCACTACTGCAGATCGCTTAAGCTATTTAAGGTCACTGGCGATTAATACACTTATACAAGAAGCAGCCACGATTTTTGTGGATAATGAAGAAGCGATATTATCAGGTACTTTTGATACAGCATTGGTAGATAAGAGTAAATATGAAGCACAGATAGGAGATATTATCAAGATTAGTGTTGATAAGATATACCAAAGCCAAGAGGTTACAGAAAAAGAAATAGCAGGATATGAGATTATGGCAACACTTTTAGATCGATATTGCGTAGCAACCGATCATTATAACCAAGGAGTTGATTCTAATTATGATAAGCTTATCCTAAGAGCAGAAGGTGCTAATTTTGACTATAAAAATGACGATCTATATACCCGGTTAATTAGTATAAGTAATTTTGTGGCCAGTTTAACAGATGGCAATGCTCTGCTGAAATTTCAAAAGATACGAGGGTTGCAGTTGTCGTAAAACCTGTCTGCTTATAAAGACAGACAGGGATATGTAAAGTAAACCTATGTTGAACGATAGGTTTAAATGTGATATCAAATAAAGTAAAAATTAGAGTTTTTTAAATGTATCAATATATTCCGAAGTTTTTTCAACACCGTTTTCCGTATAAGTTGTAGTAGATATACGTTTTAAAGTGGTACTACTTAATTCTATAATCGTATATGTGTCTTCGTCATAACGATCATCAAAATCAGTTGTGGTATAAGTAACGAATTGGTCATCTGTAATTTCCCATACATAATCCCAACTTGTAGAGGCAGTACATTCCTGATCCATCATTGTGTACTGTTCAAACTGTGCTAAATTACTTCCGTCTTCCTTCTTTGAAAGGATCATAATATATTTATCGTTGCATTCTACAATATTGAAAATATCATTGCCTACTTCTTCTTCGCTAATAAGATCCCACCTTCCTATTAAATCAAGTTCATCATAGGTGTTTTCTGTTTCTGTGGTAGTATCAGTGTCATTATCTGGATTATCTTCGATGTCTGTAGTGTCATCTGTATCCGTATCATCAGAAACTTCCTCTTCGGGGTTTGTATTAGGGAGGTTTTCTTCGTCCTGACAAGAAAATGTAATTCCCATAATCAGGAAACACAGCACAAGATTTGATATAATTTTTTTCATAAGTAATATTTCAATTTTTAAAATGGTAAGAATAGATAAAATGGTAAGAATAGATAAAATGATACTATACAAAGTCCTATACCTTCAACTTCTATTTGAGCATGTATCATCTTCTATAAAATTATTTTATGATTAATACAAAAAATGCACTAAAGCGTATATGACTTACTCTATTGTCCATATGTCACCAACAATGCCGGTAGAACGACTGATACCTCCGATAATAAAAATTTTATCATCAAAAATAGTAGAAGAGCAATTATACCTTACTGAAAATGGAGCTTTTTCAACCATCATGGTCCAGTTTTCACCATCTGCACTATACCAAATATCGTTCAGTCCATTTTCATAAAGATTACCATTATCAGCTCCTGTTCCATCACTTCCTCCAATAACCCAAATTTTACCATCATAAACTACAGAAGAATGCTTATGTCTTTTTGAAAAGGGAGCTTCTTCAATTGCTCTATTCCAGTTTTCACCATCTTCAGTATACCATACATCATTATTATAGACACTGTTTAATGTTTCATCTATTGATTGTCCTCCTATTACCCATAATTTATTGTTAAAAGCAACTAAACTATATCCCTTTCGTCCTGAAAATGGAGGCTTTTTTGCATTAGCCCAGTTTTTCCCATCATTACTAAAGGATATATGATTTGTATATCTATCATTAGAAATAACCCATATTTTATCATTAAAAACTACAGATCTGTTACTAGCATATCTTCCTCCAAATTTTATTTGATCATTAACTACGTTCAAAGTCATTCCATCGGTAGTAGAAAACACTCCATTTTCAGAATTAGTTATCCATATTTTATCTTTAAATTCGACGGCGTCAAAGCTACCTTCAAAATAGCTGCTTTTAAAACTATTTACCTGGTTGAAACTAGAACCATCATCACTACTCCAAATGTCCGTTCTTTTTCCTGCTCCAATGGTAATGCCGCTCAATAAAAATAATTTATTATTTAAGACTACAACTTTATGATTATATCGTTCGCCAAAACTTCCTTTTTCTTTGATTAAATTGATAGTAGGTTCAATTTTTTTTGTTGTAAAAGAGAATATACTACTCTCAGTTGAAGCCCCTTTACTATCCTTTGCTACTACTTTCCAAAAGTATTTTTGAGATGTAAATATTTTTTTCTCCAACTTATATTGATTTATCGATAAATCCTTTGCTAAAAGGTTAACAGGCGGATTTTTAGTGTCAACAAATACTTCATAAGTAACATCATCATCATCTTTTGAGACTTCCCATTTTAAAATGGGTAAAACATCTACATCTACAGCATTATCCAAAACTTCTAATAGGTTAAAAGGTTCTGGTTCTTTATTTGTAGTATTATCCAAAATGGTATCCTCCTCAGTTTCTAGATCTGAATTTTCATTTATAATATCATCCTCACTTTTATCGCATGCGAGCATAAATACAAATAAAATTATGTTAAATAACATATATTTTTTCATGGCTTCAAATTTTACTTTTGTTAGTACAATTCGTGTTTAGATATTATTGTTTGGTATAAGTTTCTACATATATACTACCACCCTCGTTATCGATAAGAGAGAATACATTGTTTTCTACTTTAAATTCGTAAACTATTCCTTCTCCTTCTGCTTCAGAATCATCTTCTATAAAAGTTATTTTGTTACCAGAGATAGAATAGGTTCCAGAAAATCCATCATCTAAACAAGGTGCGGTTCCTAATCCACCATCTACAAAATGTTCATTTACATAAGTATTATCAGATTTAAATACATAATTTGATTTTTTACGGCAGTCTGATAAGTCTTCAGGGATTTCATCTTCTACAATACTTACAATTTTCCAGGTTCCAACAAGTTGCGAATTCGAAGTTGTATTTTCTTCTCCCGAGGCATCATCATCTTTTTTACAAGAAATGATTGTAATTGCAGCGATAAATAAAATTAATAAGTTCAGTTTTTTCATAAGTAATATTTCAATTTTAAAATGGCGAAAATATGGGAAATAATACTATATAAAGTCCTGTATCTTCAACTTCTTGAAGATACAGGACTTATTTTTTGGTTTTCTAGGATAAGATTATAGATTTTCTTGAATTACTTGTGTAATTTTATCTGATGAAATTCCTGCAATATCATGCAGTTCATCTACGGTACCATGGTGAATAAACTGGTCATGAACTCCTAGTGTGATGATTTTGTTATTAAAATGATGCTGGTTTGCAAAATGGATTATAGTACTACCAAACCCTCCTTTAATAACACCATCTTCTAGGGTAATAACGGTATCATATTTTTGTAAAATATGTTTTAGTAGGGTGGTATCAAGAGGTTTTATAAAGCAGAAATGATAATGCCCAATTTGTTGAGTAATATGTTGTATGGCTTGTTTGGCATTATTGGCAATAGTACCTGTAGAAATAATGGCGATTTTCTCTCCCTTCTGATAACAAATACCTTTACCTATGGCTAACGGTTGCATCGGGACCTTCCAATCGGTTATATAGCCTCTTCCCCTTGGGTATCGTATGGCAATTGGATGAGGTAATCCTAGTGAAGCTGTATAAAGCAAATGACGTAATTCAATTTCATTTGCCGGTGCTGCAATAATGAGATTAGGAATGCAATTTAAATAAGCAATATCAAAAACACCATGGTGAGTAGCGCCGTCATTACCCACAATACCTGCACGATCGACACAAAAAATCACAGGTAAGTTTTGCAAAGCAACATCATGAATTACTTGATCATAGGCACGTTGTAAAAAGGTAGAATAAACAGTGCAAAAAGGAACTAACCCTTGTGTTGCCATTCCGGCAGCTAGTGTTACGGCATGTTGTTCTGCAATTCCTACATCAAACGCTCGATCAGGAATTTCTTCCATCATATATTTTAAAGAGCTGCCCGTGGGCATAGCAGGGGTAATACCAATGATTTTTTTATTGACTCTTGCAAGTTCTAGAATGGTATAACCAAATACATCTTGAAATTTAGGAGGTAATCCTTCACTTTTTTTGGGAATTAGATCTCCGGTAGAAGCGTTAAATTTTCCTGGAGCATGATATTTTACCTGATCTTCTTCTGCTTGCCTTAACCCTTTTCCTTTGGTAGTGATGATATGCAACAGCTTAGGACCTTTTGTTTTTTTAAGTTCTTCTAATGTGCTAAGCAATGAAGGTAAATCATTTCCGTCTATTGGTCCAAAATAGTTAAAATTCAATGCTTCTATGATATTATTAGTTCTGGGTTTTACGCCCACTTTTGCTTTGGTAAGGTATTCTTTTAGTGCCCCAACACTAGGGTCAATCCCAATGGCATTATCATTAAGTATCACCAACATATTAGCATCGGTTACTCCTGCATGATTAAGTCCTTCAAAAGCCATTCCGCTTGCAATAGATGCATCTCCTATTACTGCAATATGATGTTTATGAGTATCACCTTTTAATTTAGAGGCGATAGCCATTCCTAATGTAGCAGAGATAGAAGTAGAGGAGTGCCCCACACCAAAAGTATCATATTCACTTTCATTGCGTTTAGGAAAGCCGCTAATACCTCCTAACTGTCGATTGGTATGAAAATTATCTTTTCTTCCTGTTAGGATTTTATGTGGATATGCCTGATGTCCCACGTCCCATACCAAAAGATCATTTGGTGTGTTATAAATGTAATGTAAAGCAATAGTGAGTTCGATAACACCAAGACTTGCTCCAAGATGCCCTTCTTTGGTAGCCACAATATCAATGACAAACTCCCGTAATTCTTGTGCTAATTGCGGTAATTGATCAGGAGATAACTTACGTATATCCGAAGGGTATTTGATATTTGATAGTAGTGGCTCTTGCATGATGCAAAAGTACTATTTTGTGGTTGAATTGGTATTACCATACAAGTGAAGATATTTTTGGTTAGTTTTACCTCAAAAAATGGGATATGTTAGATCCACTTGATGATTCTTACTTTATGAAAAAAGCGCTTCAGGAAGCCATGTTAGCTTATGAAAAAGATGAGGTGCCAGTAGGAGCTGTTATTGTCATAGAAGATAAAATTATTGCAAGAGCACATAATCTTACCGAATTGCTTAATGATGTGACTGCTCATGCCGAAATGCAAGCGATAACCGCAGCAGCAAATTTTCTAGGAGGAAAGTATTTACACGAATGTACATTGTACGTAACTCTCGAGCCTTGCCAAATGTGTGCAGGGGCATTATATTGGAGTCAAATAGGAAAAATAGTGTATGGAGCAATAGATGAAAAACGAGGATGTGCCGCAATGGGAACTAAGTTACATCCAAAAACAAAAATTAAGGGCGGTGTTTTAGAACAAGAATGTAGTGAGTTGCTTACTCGTTTTTTTATAGAAAAACGTAATCTGAATTAATTTGATAGTGGTGTTTTTGTTTTTAAAAGGAGTTTAAAAAACTTAAAGTTATAGACGATAAAATACACATGTTACAACCAAGAATTGAAATTGCCAAAGAAAGAAAGCTTGTTGGTGCCCGATTAAAAATGAGTGTGGCAAATAATAGAACCCAAGAACTTTGGAGTGGTTTTGTGCCAAAGATTAAGAAAATAATCAATAGACTTAACGATGACAAGATCTCGATGCAAGTCTATGACCCAATGTATTACCAAAATTTTAATCCAAATACCATTTTCGAAAAATGGGCAGTTGTAGAAGTAGCTGATTTAGAGAACGTACCTGAAGAATTAGAATCTTTTATCTTAATAAGTGGAGAGTATGCTGTTTTTGATTATAAAGGTGCTGGTAATGACCCAGGTATCTTTTATTATATCTTCACAAAGTGGCTTCCCAATTCTGAGTATGAGCTGGATAATAGACCACATTTTGAAATATTAGGAGAAAAGTATAAAAATAATCACCCTGATTCTGAAGAACAAATTTGGATACCTGTAAAGAAAAAAGCAGGTTGAAGATATTCACAAATTAAAAGATATAGTATATACTAAAAAAGCACTGCAATTGCAGTGCTTTTGAAACTTAGAATATATACCGTATTAGTGGATTAAGCGCACTTTGGCAGCTGTAAGCCCCTTTCTTCCTTCTTCTTCTTGATACTCTACTTTGTCACCTTCGTTTAATGCTTCGCCGTCGATTCCCGAAGCGTGTACAAAAATGTCTTTTCCTGTTTCGTCGTTGGTAATAAATCCGTAACCTTTTGATTCATTAAAAAATTTAACTGTTCCTTCCATTGTAATAAAAAAATAAATATTTGAGTACTAAAGGTAATTTTAAATTTAATACCAATCATCATTTAGATGTGAATATTTTTAATTTAAACGTTATTTTTTTCTTTACTCTTTTCATAATCCCTCATTTTACTAAGGTTCTCTTCTGTAAGCATATAGTCTTTTACATTTTTGTTTTTCCATCGATAATAGATGAAAAATGGCATTAAAATAAAGGATGCAGTCAAAATTCCGATTCCTACCAGTTTATCCCCCAGAGAATGATCACCAGTATTTTTGAAATAATATCCAATAGATATTAAAACAACGACTATCGTAAAAAGTATCTTGATGAAATGTTTCATAGGTTGGTTTTTAATATGTTGTTATAACCTTAGTTTAAAACAATTAACGAGTAAAATTAATCAACTTTCTTCTATATGCAGTAAGAAGTTTTGATTTTGATATAAAGCCAAGGTATTTTCCTTCTTTTGTCACAGGAAGATTCCAGGCACCAGAGTCTTGAAATTTTCGCATGGCAGTTTTTGCATTATCTTTCTCATAGAGGATCGCAGTAGTTACGGGAGACATTAACATTGCTACCGTAGTAGTATGATACAAAGTGTTATCAAACATAATATCTCTAATATTATCAAGTGATACAACTCCAACAAGCGTATTTGTATCGTCGATGACCGGAAACAAATTTCTATTTGATTTAGCAACGGCTTCACTTAACAATTGTTTTAGACTATCTGTAGGCTTTACGGTAATAAATTTGGTTTCTATACAATTCTCTAAATTAAGTAGTGTAAGTACGGTTTGATCTTTATCATGTGTAAGTAAATGCCCTTGTTTGGCCAGTTCACGGGTATATATATTATGCTCTAATCGATTTTTTGAAATAATAAATGATATAGAGGTTGTAATCATCAAAGGGATAAATAATTCATAACTGGCTGTAATTTCTGCAATTAAAAATATAGAGGTAAGTGGTGCATGAAGCACCCCTGCAATTAGTCCAGCCATTCCTAATAAGGTAAAATTAGCTTCAGATACGTTAAAACCAACTCCCAGATTATTAATCACTTTTGCAACAACATTTCCCAACGCACTACCCATTACCATGGTGGGGATAAATACTCCGCCAGAACCTCCTGCACCAAAAGTAGCGGTCATTGCAATCGCTTTAAAAATGGTAATACCTACTAATAGAGCAATCACTACCCATATATTATGAGTTAAATCATCGAATGGTGTTTTACCTAATGCCTTTAAATGGTCTCCATTTAATAAATCATTTATAAAACCCAATCCTTCACCATATAGAGGCGGAATAAAATAAAGCATAACTCCTATTGTCAAACCACCAAACAACAATTTATAAATCCTTTTAGAGAATTGACCGAAGAATTTAAGAATAACAAAATACATTTTGGTAAAGTAGATAGAGGCAAATGCTGTACCGATACCTAGTATAATAAAAAATGGGATGTCATTGATATTGAATTTTTCAGACACTTCGAATCTAAAAAGGACTTCATCTCCCAAAAACAAATAAGAGGTAATAATAGATGAAACCGAAGCCAATAATAATGGTAATAAGGATACGATAGTAAGGTCAAGACTAAAAATCTCTACGGCAAAGACAAGGCCTGCAAGAGGAGATTTGAATACTGCAGAAATAGCTCCGGCTGCGGCACAACCTATAAGTAAAATTCTGGTTTTATTAGGAACATGAAAAAGTGTGCTTATAGAAGAACTTAATGCTGACCCCGAGCCTACAGCAGGTCCTAAAAGACCGACAGAACCACCAAATCCAACAGTTATGGGAGCTAGGAGTAAAGGGATGTATGCTTGTATATTTTTGATGATTCCATTTCTTTTTGATAAAGAATATAAGATCATCGGGATTGCAGATTGCGGAGCTTTCTTAAAGATAAATTTTGTAAATATATACACCACCAAAAGACCTATTACCGGAAGAATAAAGTAAAAAGAGGTTTGCCATGAAATAATACCACTTTCTATAAAAAGCTGAATAAGGTGCGTAATGTTTTTTAGTAGAACAGATACAATTCCTGCCAGAAAACCAACCAATACACTTAGGATAAGAATAAAATTCTTATTAGAAATATGACGATATCGCCATATCAAAAATCGATGTAGTATTGTCTTTTTTTTGGGAGACATGTAAATGAAAAATTAGTAACCTAAAATTAAGTGTTTTCTATAACTTCTTTAAGTGTACTGATATGTACAACAATTTTTTAGAATAGAGTGCCAATACTATATTAAAAACTCAATAAAGCTTAGGGTAATAAATTCAAGGGATAAATTAAAAAGAAACCCCACTTTTGTGGGGTTTTGTGTTATAAATCAAGTTGTATGTTTAGTTCTTTTAATTGTTCCTGATCAATATTAGAAGGTGCATCGATCATAATATCGCGACCACTATTGTTTTTTGGGAAAGCAATAAAGTCACGAATAGTCTCTTGACCACCAAGGATAGCAACCAATCGATCAAAACCAAAAGCAATCCCTCCATGTGGTGGAGCTCCGTATTGAAAAGCATCCATCAAAAATCCAAACTGTGCTTTGGCTTCTTCTGGTGTAAATCCAAGATGATCAAACATTAAAGCTTGTGTTTCTTTATCGTGTATACGAATAGAACCACCTCCTATTTCATTTCCGTTTAGGACCAAGTCATATGCATTGGCACGAACCTCTCCCGGTTTTGTGTCTAACAGTGCGATGTCTTCAGGCTTAGGAGAAGTAAAAGGATGGTGCATTGCATGGTAACGTTCGGTTTCTTCATCCCACTCAAGTAATGGAAAATCTACAACCCATAACGGTGCGAATTCTTCTGGGTTTCGTAGTCCAAGTCTTTCTGCCAATTCCATACGCAAGGCACTTAACTGACCTCTAACTTTATTTGTTTGCCCAGAAAGTACACAAATCAAATCTCCTGCTTTTGCACCAGTAACTTCTGCCCATTTGGCCAGGTCTTCTTGGTCATAAAATTTATCTACAGAAGACTTATAGGTTCCGTCTTCGTTACATTTTACATAAACCATTCCAAGAGCTCCTACCTGTGGACGTTTTACCCAATCGATTAATTTGTCAATCTCTTTACGGGTATATGAAGCGCCACCAGGAACAGCGATACCTACTACTAATTCAGCATCATTAAAAACTTTAAATTCTTTATGTTGAGCAACATTATTAAGCTCTCCAAATTTCATCCCAAATCGAATATCAGGCTTATCGTTACCATAAGTACGCATTGCCTCATCATAGGTCATTCTGGGGAAATTTTCGATATCAATTCCTTTAACTTTAGAAATTAGATGACGTGTTAACCCTTCAAAAATATTTAAAATATCTTCTTGCTCTACGAAAGCCATTTCACAATCTATTTGTGTGAATTCGGGTTGTCTGTCGGCCCTTAAATCTTCATCTCTAAAACATTTTACAATCTGAAAATATTTGTCCATGCCACCTACCATCAACAACTGCTTAAATGTTTGTGGCGATTGCGGTAATGCATAAAATTGTCCTTCGTTCATACGTGAAGGCACTACAAAGTCACGAGCTCCTTCTGGAGTAGATTTGATTAAGTATGGGGTTTCTACTTCTATAAAATTCTCTTTAGAAAGGTAGTTTCTTACCAGCATTCCTACTTGATGGCGAAACATCAAACTATTTTTTACAGGATTACGACGAATATCTAAATAGCGATATTTCATTCGAATATCTTCACCTCCATCTGTTTGATCCTCTATAGTAAAAGGAGGAACTATAGCCTCGTTAAGTATGTTAAGTTCATTTACTAGAATTTCAATATCTCCTGTTGCAATGTTCTTATTTTTAGACTCACGTTCTATAACAGTACCCTTAATTTGAATTACAAATTCTCTACCTAGCGTTTTAGCTTTTTCTATCACATCTGAAGGGGTACGCTCTTCATCAAAGATCAATTGAGTAATCCCATAGCGATCTCTAAGGTCTACCCATATCATAAATCCTTTATCTCTTGTCTTTTGCACCCATCCTGATAAGGTGACTTTTGAATTGATATCTGAGGTGCGTAACTCACCACAAGAATGACTTCTGTACATAGTTAGTTTATATTATGGCTGCAAAAATAAGAAGATTTATGGATTAGTTGATGAATCAGCAGGGTTTGTTTGTCGGTTAATGTAGAATGAGATTGTAGAGGAAAGTTTGACTGTATCAATGAGTGTTTTTTGAATACTACAACGAAGTTAGAGAAAGGAGAGGTTACATTAGATTGTTAATTTTTTAGAAATAATATTGATGAAATATAAAACAAGGTGAAATCGCTTAACATCTGATATGGGTTTGCTTAACATTTTTTTAGGAAGATAATTTGATATATTTAGAATAACTTCTAAACAAATCATTATGAAAAAAACAACTCATTTTGTTAAAATGATGCTTTTTCTGTGTTTAATTTTCACTCAGACTACTGTGTTTTCTCAAGAAACACTTACAGGAAAAGTATTGAATCAATCAACTAATCAGGCAATTCCTATTGTAAATGTTCTCGAAAAAGGAACATCGAACGGTACTACCACAGATTTTGACGGTAATTTTTCGATACAAGTGGCATCGTTACCTACAACATTGATTTTTTCTGTAGTAGGATTTACTACACAAGAACTCGAAGTATCTAACAATACTGCTATCACTGTTAATCTTCAGGAAGGAGCGACGTTAGATGAAATTGTAATTGTAGGTAACAGGGCCAAACCAAGAACAATTTTAGAGTCCCCGGTGGCTATTGATAATATCTCATCCAAAGAATTAGCAGTAAGTGCTCAGCCAGAATTAGATAAAATGATTGCTTTTAGAGTGCCTTCATACAATTCTACACAACAGACAATTTCTGATGCAACTGCGCATTTCGATCCTTCAGAACTTAGAAATCTGGGACCTAGTAGAACATTAGTCTTGGTGAATGGAAAACGAAAAAATCAAAGCGCCTTGGTATACGTCCAGGAAACTGCCGGGAGGGGAGAAGTTGGAGTAGATATGAAGAGTATTCCGGCTGCGGCTATAGAAAGAGTAGAGGTATTAAGAGATGGAGCTTCTGCGCAATATGGTTCTGATGCAATAGCAGGGGTGATTAATATTATCTTAAAAGAAAATGTAGAAAAAACCTCGGTGAGTTTAGCAACCGGCGTTACCACAGAGGGTGATGGTTTTACCTATAGTGGTAGCTTAAATACTTCGATTACTCCAGATTTTGGAGGATACATAAATTTCACAACCGATTTTTATCATCAGGAAGAAACCAATAGAGCAGCATCGCCAGGAAGGGATTTGCTTTTTGGAAATGTATTTCAACCCAACCAAGAAGATGTGGATAATGGAGAAATTACACAGACCCAGTTTGATGAGCAACAGGCGTTTGCAAATACATTATTGGATGGATCTCACCCATGGATTCAGGATAATCCAGACTTAGGAATGAATATAGGACAACCAAAATATGATCGATTAGGAATTGCAGTTAATGCAGGGTTTCCATATGCCGATGATACTGCAGAGCTATATACTTTTGGAAATTTTCAGAAGCGAGTAGGAAAAAGTTTTGCGGTATATAGAGCACCTTATTGGATTCCAGATGAATTCAATTTATTACATGAACCAGGTACAACATATCAAGGATTTCAACCTACATTCGAAACAGATATTAGAGATAATAGTTTTACACTGGGTAATAAATGGCAACTATTTACTGATTGGAATTTTGATATAAGCTATACTTTTGGTAGAAGCGCAGTAGATTATGAAGTAAATAATTCTATAAATTTGGATTTAGGGGCAAGTAGCCCTACTAGTTTTAGGCCCGGAGGATATAGTTTTAGTAATCACATAGGAAACATAGATATTTCCAAAAGCTTTGGTGTTGTTAGTATTTCTTTGGGGTCAGAGTGGAGACAAGAACGTTTTGTTACAAAAGAGGGGGTGGGAGCTTCTTATTTTGGAGGTGGAGTACAATCTTTTCCTGGATTACGACCAGAGAATGCACTAAAAGAAACTCGATCGAATATAGGTGTTTATGGAGGAATAGATTGGGATATTACAGAAGCTTTTTTAATTAGTAGTGCAGGACGATATGAGGAATATAGTGATTTTGGAGAAAATGTTTCTTGGAAAGTAGCTGCAAGATACCTATTAGAGGATAGTAGAGGAGCAATACGTGCCTCTGTTAACACAGGCTTTAGAGCTCCATCGTTACATCAAATTTATCTTAGTAATATTCAAACGTTACAATTATCTGACGGTAGTATTGGACAACAAGGAACTTTTAATAATGTAGATCCCGTTATCATCGATTCAAATTCTGGTTTGGGTGTACCGCAATTAGATGCAGAAGAGTCATTTAATATTGCAGGAGGGATTACGTATAGGTTCGCTCCCAATTTTTCTGTAGCAGTGGATTATTATAATATAAAAGTCGAAAATAGAGTATTGTTCTCTAACCCTTTAGGATTTGATGGTGACGATACTACTACAAATGCTGTAGAACAGGTATTGCTGGATAATGCGATTGGTAATGTTACCTTTTTTGTAAATGCGGTTGATACAAAGACGCAAGGGATAGATGTTGTTGTTGATTATAAAGGATTCGAGCTGGGTGATGGAAAATTAGATATCAATGCTGCTTTTAACTGGAATGAAACGGATATAGATGGTACTATTAGTGTTCCTCAAAAGATTTTGAATGCAGGGTATACCGACATTTTTAATAGAGAAGAGCAATCCAGGATAACAACAGCACGACCTAATCTAAAGGGAGTGCTAGGGTTAAGTTATGACCTTAATAAGTTTACATTTGTTCTTAATAATACTTATTTTGGAGAGGTGACCTGGCAGCATCCGGCAAACCCTGCTTTTGATCAGACATTTGCAGGTAAAGTACTTACCGATATCTCTGTTTCTCATAGATTAGCTGATTGGGTAACGGCAAAAGCCACAGCCAATAATGTACTAAATGTATACCCTGATGAAATTGAAACTTTTGGAGATTTCGGAACCGATTTAGGAGGAAGATTTCAATATCCCTGGGAGGTAAATCAATTTGGATTTACGGGTACAATACTTCAGGCAGGATTAGATTTTAAATTTTAAAAATAAAATACCCTATAAACGTTTCAAGGCCTGTAACGTTTATAGGGTTTAATTTTGTTATCAAATTGACGATGAGGTATTACTTAATAATCAATTTTCTAATAGCATTTCCATAAGGTGTTTCGAGTACAATTGCATATACACCTGAAGCTAGTTGTAGCGTAAACGGGATGTCGTATTCTTTTTTTCCTATTGTTGAAATGTGCTTTAAAAGGGTATTGTCTGTTAGGTTAAACACTTTGATACTGATTTCTTTTTCTTCTTTCAGTGTTACTTTTATAGCAAACTGCCCAGCTGATGGATTAGGGTATGCTTTAAACTCCTGTATATTTCCTAATTGCTGTATTTGTGTGTCAGTATTGGTCTCTTCTATAGCTTCTCCTTGTAATACCAATATCTTTTGAGTATAAGTATCCTGACAATCTCCCAGTTTAGAGATTAGGGTGATTTCATATTCTCCTGGTGTGTCAAAAGATAGTTCTACAAGATCTTGATCTTTGGTAAGTATTTGTGCACTATCCGGAATGATCCATTGGATTTCATTAGGTACCGGATAGGTTACATCTATCAGTACCATGGTTTGATCGGTAAATACCTGACTGGTATACAAAAACTCTGCTTTAATTTCTTTAATATTTTCGATGACATTGATAGTGTCTTCTGCAATACATCCTTTCCCACTGGTTACCGTTACGGTATATTGACCTTCTTGATCTACAGTGATTTCTGGGTTAGTACTGGTAAATCCTGTAGTAGATGTCCAACTATAGGTTGCTTGTGCATCGGGTATTGCAGCAGAGATGGTTACCGTTTGTCCTTCACAAAAGAAAGGATCTTCACCCAGATCAATGGTAAATAAAGGAGGATTTGCAAATTCTATAGGCTGATTGGCATTGGTCACCATGCATCCATTTTCATCGACTACCCGGTATATATACGCTCCATGACTGATGTTTTCTAAGGTAGTACCAAACGCACTAAAGTTAGGATCTGCTATTTTTTCCCAGGTGATCACATAATCTCCTGTTCCTCCTTGTATATCGAGTTGTATACCTGCATCACTACCATTTCTACAGGATAGTTCTTTTTTGTTAAAAAGAGTTACAGTGATTAGGTTAGGTCCTTCAACGTTAATTTCTTGCGCTTGGCTATTTCCTCCATTATCGGTAACTGTTACCTGATAGGTGCCTATTCCCACATTATTTAGTGAAGGATTTGTTGTACCATCGTTCCATAGATATGAATATTCTCCATCGGGATCTAGATGTCCTCCTGTTGCGCTAGCGATGAGATTGACTTGCGTATCAGAACAGTCGAGTGTATCGGGTGTCATATTGATGGTGATATCTATAGGTTCTGGATCGGTTAATGTAAAGGTTTCGATCTCAGAATTACAACCATTAGAATCGGTTACTATAATCGTATATACTCCTTCGTATAGATCAACGATACTGGTATTGGTAGACCCTGTAGGAGGGGTAAAGGGGTTGCCATCTTTGGTCCAGACATAATTAGTGTAATTGCCAGATCCCCCTGATATAGCAATAACAATACGACCGTTATTACCATCAATAAGGGTAGGGTTGGTAATTAATCCTGGTAAACCAATAACATCAGGTACGGTAGAGAAGCGTTCGTTAACGGTAATAGTGGCACTTACTACTTCACAACTGTTTCCATCGCGTATGATAACTAAATAATCTCCTTTTATAAGCCCATCAAAAAGTGTAGAAGTTTGCCAGTTAACACCATTATCAATAGAGTATTCATAGGTAGGTAAGGTTCCTGGAGTTCCACCATTAGGAGTTACTGTTATACTTCCATCGCTACCCCCGGCACATTGTACATTGGTAGGAACACCACTTACAGATAAAAGAGGGGGAGTATTTAGTACAAACGAAGGACTTTCACCAAATTTATCAGGAGTACTGTTTGCATTATCAAAAGGAGCATTATTACTTTTAGTTTGCCAGAATAGTTTATAGGTTCCACCGGGTAAATTTCTAGGATTCCAGGTATACGAACGACCATTAAAATCACTTTTTTCGATCACTTTAGATTCAAAACCGTCCCAAATTCCGTTTACGAGATCCCATACTTCTATCTTCATTTTTTCCTGCTTGGTATCATCCAATTCTCGATCAAAAGTAACAGTAAAACTCCCGTTATCGTTGTCTGCTACATTACTACTATTATTACAGGAAGGTTGAATGTCTACAATAGGACCATCTAATTCTGGGGAGCATTTAAGGATATTAAAGGTGTATATGTCTGAAGTATAACTAGCAAATCTAAAACGCAATCTTAAGACACCTGTGTAGTTTTGTAAATCAGCTTCGAATCTATTTAGAGGTATTGTAATAGGGTAATTTCTATAAATTACACTTGTGCCATTTAGAGGATTTGCAACTCTAACGATTTCCCATCTGGTAGAACCAGCTGTTTGGTATTCCCACCGACCACTACGACTTCTTCCTCCTGATGTCGAAAAAAATGGTTCATCAATACATTTATTATCATCCTCACAAGGACCAGTAACACCTTCGCAAGGTTGTTTTACTTCTTCGATTAATCCTGCTTCATGCTGTACACATTGACTATAAGAAACAAAACCATTTGCTCGTAAGGTTCCGTTACGCCTGGTCCCGGTACATTCTTGTCCTGTAGATGTATATACTAAATAATAATGTTCATAGTCTAATGAAGAAGATGAAACATTATATGTTCCGGTAGAAAAATAGTTTCGTCCACCATAGGAAAAGGTAGCCAATTGTTCTGTAAAAGTACTGGGGTCGTAAGGATCATTATGATCAATTAATAATTTATATTGACTAAATAAATTAGTTGAACATGACAAAACAATTAATAAGATTAACTTTTTCATTGTTTAATATTTTATTTCAATTTCATAGTCACTTCTCAAAAAAATATTGAAAATGAAATATTTGGTTATTTTACAATCATTTTTCTAATGGCATTTCCATAAGGTGTTTCGAGTACGATGGCGTATACACCCGAAGCTATCTGTAGGGTAAATGGGATATCGTATTCTTTTTTTCCTGTTGTTGAAATGTGTTTTAAAAGTGTATTGTCTGTTAGATTAAATATCTTGATACTGATTTCTTTTTCTTCTTTAAGTGCTACTTTTATAGCAAATTGCCCATCTGATGGGTTAGGATATGCTTTAAACTCCTGTATATTTCCTAGCTGCTGTATTTGCGTATCTGTATTGGTTTCTTCTATAGCTTCTCCTTGTAATACCAATACTTTTTGAGTATAGGTATCCTGGCAATCTCCCAGTTTAGAAATTAATGTGATTTCATATTCTCCTGGTGTGTCAAAAGATAGTTCTGCAAGATCTTGGTTTTGTGATATAATTTCTGCTGCATCGGGTATGATCCATTCGACCTCGTTAGGTACCGGATAAGTTACGTCTATCATTACCATTTTCTCATAGGTAAATACCTGGCTGGTGTATAAAAACTCTGCTGTAATTTCTTTGATGTTTTCTATAACATTGATGGTGTCTTCTG
>CANMLW010000022.1 GCA_947498705.1 uncultured Aquimarina sp. | reverse complement strand
CAACCTTAACAATTACAGCTACCGTAGATGTAGGCACCAGTGGAGATACGATTACCAATACGATTACTACGGTAAGCCTGGATCAGACAGATAATGATACGACTGCTGATGATCTTAGTGAGGATATCATAGTAAATAATGAGGTTGATTTGGTTATTGCCAAGACAGTTAATAACGGTACCCCAGATGAGGGTAGTAATGTTACTTACACAATTTTGGTTACCAATAATGGTCCAGCTCAGGCTACTACAGTATCGTTAACAGATGTTTTACCAGCCGGAGTAACGTATGTAAGTGACACACCAAGTCAAGGAACCTATGTAAGTGGAACCGGTATTTGGACTATTGGTAACATTAACAGCGGCGCCAACGCTACGATCGATATTGTAGCGAGTGTTGATGTAGGTACTAGTGGTGATACGATTACCAATACAGTTACTACAGTAACCTTAGATCAGACCGATAATAATACAACAGCCGATGACCCAAGTGAAGATATTGTTGTGAACAATGAGGTTGATCTGGTTGTTGCCAAGACAGTTAATAACAGTACCCCAGATGAGGGTAGTAATGTTATCTACACAATTTTGGTTACCAATAATGGTCCAGCTCAGGCTACTACAGTATCGTTAACAGATGTTTTACCAACCGGAGTAACGTATGTAAGTGACACACCAAGTCAAGGAGCGTATGTAAGTGGAACCGGTATTTGGACTATTGGTAACATTAACAGCGGCGCCAACGCTACGATTGATATTGTAGCGAGTGTTGATGTAGGTACTAGTGGCGATACGATTACCAATACAGTTACTACAGTAACCTTAGATCAGACCGATAATAATACAACAGCCGATGATCCAAGTGAAGATATTGTTGTGAACAATGAGGTTGATCTGGTTGTTGCCAAGACAGTTAATAACAGTACCCCAGATGAGGGTAGTAATGTTATCTACACAATTTTGGTTACCAATAACGGTCCAGCTCAGGCTACTACAGTATCGTTAACAGATGTTTTACCAGCCGGAGTAACGTATGTAAGTGACACACCAAGTCAAGGAGCGTATGTAAGCGGTACAGGTATATGGACTATTGGTAACATTAACAGTGGATCCAATGCTACGATCGATATTATAGCGAGTGTTGATGTGGGTACTAGTGGTGATACGATTACCAATACAGTTACTACAGTAACCTTAGATCAGACTGATAATAATACAACAGCCGATGATCCAAGTGAAGATATTGTGGTGAACAATGAGGTTGATCTGGTTGTTGCCAAGACAGTTAATAACAGTACCCCAGATGAGGGTAGTAATGTTATCTACACAATTTTGGTTACCAATAACGGTCCAGCTCAAGCTACTACGGTATCGTTAACAGATGTTTTACCAGCCGGAGTAACGTATGTAAGTGACACACCAAGTCAAGGAGCGTATGTAAGTGGTACAGGTATATGGACTATTGGTAACATTAACAGCAGCGCAAACGCTACGATCGATATTGTAGCGAGTGTTGATGTGGGTACTAGTGGTGATACGATTACCAATACAGTTACCACTGTCAATTTGGATCAGACCGATAATAATACGACTGCTGATGATCTTAGTGAGGATATTACAGTAAATAATGATTCGGATTTAGCTATAAGTAAGACAGTAAATGATGCAAACCCAAGTGAAGGAGATAACATTACATATACCATTACAGTAACTAATAATGGGGTAGCTCAGTCAACAAACCTAATAATTAATGATCAACTTCCAACAGGAGTGACCTATGTAACCGATACTCCTTCACAAGGAACTTATGCACCTGCATCAGGAGATTGGAATATAGGTGCCTTAAATAATGGAGCAACAGCCACAATAACCATTGTAGCAAGTGTTGATGTGGGTACCAGTGGAGATACCATAACAAATACGATTACCGTATCTTCAGATCAAAATGACCCTAACCCAGCCAACAACGACCTTGAAGAAGCTATTACCATTACTAATCTTGCAGACTTAGAGATTAGTAAAACAGTAGACGATAGTAATCCAAATGAAGGAGATACCATTAATTATACCATTGTTGTAAAAAATAATGGTACAGAACAAGCAACCCAATTAATTGTAAATGATTTATTACCTGCAGGAATATCATTTGTGTCTGATACTCCAAGTACAGGTACTTATAGCAATGCAACAGGAGATTGGATCATAGGAACGTTAAATGCTGGAGCTACTGAAATATTAACGATTACGGCAACCGTTGATACGGGAACTAGTGGAACCTTCATCAATAATGTAATAACATTTACGATGGATCAAACAGATCCAAATCTAGCCAATAATGATCTTGAAGAAGAGATAGAGGTGGTTGGTCAAATAGATCTAGTCGTTTCAAAGTCTATCGTAGAACCAGGGCCATATGTGTTAGGAGGAACGTATAACTATAGTATTATTGTTGTCAATGAAGGTCCTGCTCAAGCTACCAATGTAGTCATAACAGATCAATTACCAGCAGGAATAACGTATGTGTCAGATGTGCCTGATCAGGGAGTCTATGATAATGGAACAGGAGTATGGACCATTGGTACTATACCTGCACTTCAGACTCGAATGTTGACCATTACTTTTTCTGTAAATGCCGGAACGGCAGGAGCTAGTATAACTAATGTTATAACGGATATTGACTTAGATCAAATTGATCTTAATATAGTTCCTGATGATCTGGATGAAACCATTGTAATTGATGGTGATAATGATAATGATGGAATATCTGACAGTGTTGATATTGATGATGATAATGATGGAATCCTTGATGTTTTAGAAAGTACTGTTGACTCTGACGGTGATGGTCTACCAGATGTTTTTGATCAGGATAGTGATAATGATGGGATCCCTGATAATGTAGAAGGACAAACAACTAGTGGATATATAACCCCTTCTGGTAATGATAGTGATGGAGATGGATTAGATGACGCTTATGAAGGTACTGGTGATGAAGGAATTACTCCAGAAGATACAGATGGTGATAACATTCCTGATTATTTGGATGAAGATGCTGATAATGATGGAATTCCGGATATGACAGAAGGATTTGACTATGATAATGATGGAATCGCTGATACCGTACCTAGCGGAAATGATATAGATAACGATGGATTGGATGATGTTTATGATGCAGATACAACTGGATTTGGAGATCCTAACGGAGATGTGGTGAATACAAACCCTGATACAGATCTTAATAATACAGACTCAGAAGATGAACCAGATTATCGAGATATTGATGATGATGGAGATGGAGTATATACTTCTGAAGAAAATTATGACGGAGATAATGACCCTTCTGATACTGATACTGATCAAGATGGTATTCCAGATTACTTGGATGAAGATGATGATAACGATGGTCTTCTAACAATAGATGAAAGTGCAGATCCAAATGGAGATGGTGATCCTGAAGATGCTGTCGATACCGACGGAAATGGAACACCAGATTATTTAGAACCAAATGAACCTATTACAGGAGATGACGGTATTACCATATTTAATGGGATGTCGCCAGATGGAGATGGTGTAAATGATGTGTTTGTTATTAGTGGCCTGGAAAGACTTGAAAACTCTATCGAGATTTATAACCGTTGGGGTGTAAAAGTATATAGTGCCAAGAATTATGGTAGAGATAATAACTTCTTTAGAGGAATATCGAATGGAAGAAGCACTATAGAAGAAAAAGATCGATTACCAGTAGGTACTTATTACTATGTATTAGAATATATTACCGAGTCAGGAGTGACTAAGAGTAGAGCAGGATACCTATATATTAACAGATAAGCAACCAAAATTCCCACAGATAGAAAGTATCTGAGGGTTAAACTTTAAAATATTAAATAAGAGCGGATGAAAAAAATACACACGATAATTGCTACAGCACTTTTGAGCATTGTGTTTTACCATAGTTATGCTCAGCAAGATGCTCAATATACACAGTATATGTACAATACCATTAGTGTTAACCCTGCATATGCAGGAAGCCGTGGGGTGATGAGTATTACAGGGCTGCATCGTAGTCAATGGGTTGGCTTGGATGGAGCACCTCGAACACAAACACTTACAGCCAATACACCTATAGGAAGTAAGGAGCGTCTGGGATTAGGGTTATCAATCATTAATGATCAGATAGGTCCCACCGACGAAACTTATTTTGATATAGATTTTTCATATACCATTCCTACTTCTGATAGAGGTAAGTTAAGTTTTGGAGTTAAAGCAGGTGCTCATTTGTTGAATATAAATTTTTTAGATTTAACAAAATACAATGCTAATGACAGACTTTTTGAAGCAAACGTAGATAATAAATTTAGTCCTCAGGTAGGAGTAGGGGCTTATTATCATACCGATAAGTTTTACTTTGGATTAAGCGCACCAAACTTGTTAGAAACGGATCATTTTGATGAAAGTACAACGAGTAGTGATAGTACCGCAGAAAGCTTTTTGGCAGAAGAAAGAATCAATTATTACTTTATTAGTGGTTATGTTTTTGATTTAGGAGGAAATGTAAAGTTTAAACCAGCAGTACTTAGTAAGTTAGTTTTTGGAGCACCTTTACAAGTAGATGTTTCTGCTAACTTTTTGTTATATGAACGATTAACACTCGGAGCCGCCTATCGATGGAGTGCGGCGGTAAGTGGAATGGTTGGTTTTCAGGTATCAGATGCACTTATGATCGGATTTGCATATGATAGAGAGACTACAGAATTAGGACAAACACAATTTAATGATGGTAGTTATGAAGTAATGCTACGATTTGAATTATTTAGAAAATATAATAGGATGTTAACACCACGTTTCTTTTAAAAATGGTAATTATGAATGTAGAAAAATACTTTTGGATACTGCCTTTCTTTATATTACTGCCTAGTATGGTCTTTTCGCAAGAAAAATATATGAACAAGGCGAATGAAGACTTTGAACGTTATGCTTTTGTAGATGCACGTAAGATTTATTTGAATGTAGCAAAAAGTGGTTATGAATCTTCTGATCTTTTTAAAAAATTAGGAGACTCTTACTATTTTAATGCACAACTTGAAGAAGCGGTCCCTTGGTATGAAAAACTAACAACAGATTATCAGCATGAAATGGATCCCGAATACTTATTTAGGTATTCTCAAAGTCTTAAAAGTGTAAAACGATACGAGGAGGCAGATAAAGCCATGGAGCGTTTTAATATTTTAACAGGAAATGATCAACGAGCAGAATTCTTTATCAATACAAGGGATTACCTTAAGTTTATTGAAATGCAATCGGGGAAGTTTAGATTATTAAAATTAGGTGTAAATTCTAAATATTCTGATTATGCTCCTAGTTTTAATAACCAGGGACAATTGATATTTGCTTCTTCCAGAAGTGGAGCTAATACTTTTTCTAAAAACATCCACGAATGGAATGAAATGCCATTTTTAGATCTATTTTCTTCAAATATTATAGAAGCAAATGGAATACTTCAAACACCTAAAAAAGTAAAAGGAAAAATAAATACAAAATTTCACGAATCTTCTACTTCTTTTAGTAAAGATGGACAAACAGTATACTTTACTAGAAATAACTATACCAAGAAAAGATTAAAGACCAATGAGGAAGGTACGACACTTTTAAAATTGTATAGAGCTACGTTAGATGGTGAAAAATGGACTAATATAGAAGAGTTATCTTTTAATAGTGATGAATATTCTGTTGCCCACCCTGCGTTAAGTGCCGATGGTACCAAATTGTATTTTGCGAGTGATATGCCCGATAGTCGTGGTCTTTCTGACCTTTATGTAATCGATATAAATGAGGATGGTACTTTTGGAGAGCCGAGAAACCTAGGAGACAAGATTAATACAGAAGGAAGAGAAACGTTCCCATATGTAAGTGATTCTGGACGTTTGTATTTTGCTAGTGATGGACATGTTGGACTAGGAGGGTTGGATATTTTTGTTGCAGTTCCCGAAGAATTTGGAATGTTTTCTATACCGTATAATGTAGGTAAGCCCGTAAATAGCCCAGAAGATGATTTTACCTTTGTATTAAACGAAGCTACCAAAATAGGATATTTTTCTAGTAACCGTTCAGGAGGGAAGGGGAATGATGATATTTATAGTTTCAAACAAACAAAAGAATTAATAACCTCATGTAATCAATATGTAGCGGGAGTGGTAACCGATGCAAATTCTAAAGCCATTTTACCTGATACAGAGGTGTTTTTACTAGATGCTAATAATAGTGAGTTGCAACGTACTAGAACAGATGCTAGAGGAGAATATAAATTTGATATTGATTGTGAAACATCTTATGTGGTAAGAGCTAGTAAAGAGTCATATAATCCTACAGAAGCTACTTTAGCAACTAATAATGTATTAGAGTATGAGTTTAAATTACCATTACAATTAGGAATAGGTAACGGATTAACAGGACAAGAAGTAAAACCAGGAGATGATTTGGCCAAATTGTTAAGTTTGGAAATTATATACTTTGATTTAGATAAATCATTTATAAGATCAGATGCCGAGGTAGAATTACAAAAAATCATTGCAGCTCTTAAGGAATACCCCAACTTAAAAATAGATGTACGCTCACATACAGATAGTAGAGCAGGAGATAATTATAATATGTATTTAAGTGAGCGAAGAGCAAAAAGCACAATCAAATATATCATAGAAAAAGGCGGTATTGATAAATCTCGTATTTCAGGTAGAGGTTATGGAGAATCTAATCTGGTTAATGAATGTGCAAACGGAAAACCTTGTGCAGATGATGAGCATCAGCGTAATAGAAGAAGTGAATTTATAGTATTGCAACAATAGAAGATGTTTGCCAGCTATAAAAATAGTGTTACAAAAAAATATCACTATTTAATTTGAAACTTGAATTTGCTGCAATTAATCTCAATTTCATTGTAAAATATAGGGTTGCAAAATTGTATTTTTTGATCTATTCTTTTTAGAAGAATAGATTATTAAAACTACCGGATCTAATAGGCTATCTGGTAGTTTTTTATTAGATCATAATTTTATAAGAAATATAAAAAATAGTTGACCAAACTATTAGGGGAATATAGATGATATTTTTGCAGATAACATAGTATTTGATACTCTAGTAATATTGTATCTGATTTTGGATAATTAATGCAATGTTTAATGTTGTTAGATTCATAAAATATCTATAAAATATAATTATATTCGCAAAACACAAAACATCAACAATGGAGAAAGCTCAGGAATGGTTTAATTACGGAATTGAACTAGCAAAAGAATTTGGACCGAAACTAATTACAGCAATACTTATTTATATTGTTGGTTCATGGGTAATCAAAAGAATTATTAGAAGCTTAAAGAAGCTAATGAACAAAAGCAAGTATGATGAATCATTGCAAAAGTTTTTGTTGGATCTTATTAGTTGGGCATTAAAAATATTTCTCATTATTTTGGTTATTTCCAGGCTTGGAGTAGATGTAACTACGTTTGCGGCTGTAATTGCAGCGGCTGGTTTGGCGGTTGGACTTGCATTACAAGGTTCGTTGTCCAATTTTGCGGGAGGAGTTCTTATTATGATATTTAAGCCATATAAAATAGGAGACACTATAGAAGCCCAGGGCGTTATTGGTACAGTAAAGCAAATAGAAATATTTACAACTAAGATTATAACACCTGGAAACAAACTGGCGATTATTCCTAATGGAGCAATGGCCAATGGTAACATTGTAAACTTTACAGCAGAAGGAATGATGAGGGTAGATCTAACCATTGGTATTGGTTATGATGAAGATATTAAAAAGGCAAAAGAGGTACTGCTTCAGGTGTTAGTCACAAATCCACAAGTATTAAAAGATCCTTCACCCTCTGTTAATGTTAGTAACCTTGGCGATAGCTCTGTAGATTTAGCTGTAAGGCCGTATTGTACCCCAGAAAATTACTGGAGTGTTTATTTCGATACATTAGAAAATTGCAAAATTGCTTTAGATAATGCCGGTATTGAGATTCCTTATCCACATTCTGTAGAAATTCAAAAGCAAGCATAAAAAAATAAAAGCTTAGCTAAGAATTTTGAAGGCTATATGAAATAAATTGAGATAAGTTATTATTATTTATAATCACAGGCTTTTTAGAAGACTTAATAATATACGATGTATAATTAAGTTTTGAATAATAATGGTTAAGGTCTGTGGGTTTTAAATTTACTTCACTTTCAAAAATTACTTTTTTAAGCAAAAGCTTGCTTATGGGAAAATGATGATCCATCTAGTTACGATTTCTAAGTAGTAAGCTTTATGATTTGCTTTTTCATTTTTGATAGAAGTAAAGTTATTTACTTTAGTTTTATCCCTTGTTAATTTCAAAAAACACCAATTAATTACAAAAAATTGGCAAAGTTTAGTAAAAGAACGCCTGATCTCATGTAAGTATGGTTTTTTAACCTATGTTTTACGTAACTGTCAGATTACTAAATGAATAGGTTTTTTTACATGTAGGAATCAGTGTTTTTTAACAAAATTTTACGGTTTATCAATCGATATTTGACGTTTTGTGAAAAGTTAAATATTAGATAAAAATTGATTTTTCACGCTAAAATGCAAAATATTTATTTTTATTTGAATGAAAATTCTTACTAATTATGATTTTTTAATTCATTTTTTAAATAGCGTAAACATCTGTATGTCAGGAACTTATTGTTTTTTTAAACATATTTGGATTTGAATTGATGTCGGGTTTTTAGGTTTTTTTTAATATAATTTTAAATTACGGTACAACCGTAATTATTATGTGTTTTTAGTATATTGATTTTTGGTAATTTGTGGTTATATTTAAGTATTACTTTTTGATAGTAATATTTTAGTAACCGAAATGTGAACATTTATTAGTTTAAAAAACTAAAAATTACATGTATAAAATTAAAAATCCGGTAGCTAAAAACAAGTTTTGAAAATATATTTTTAGTGTAATAAATTAGATCACTAAAAATCAAACAACCCCGCGATTGTAGAACTTTGGCGAGCCAACAAAAGCAGGGTCTGAATAACGATTAATTAAAAAAATTAACCATATGTTAAGAGTATTACTTCGTATACTTATAAATGGGTTTTCTTTATTGAGTTCTTTTCAATACAAGTGTAAAAAACCTATCCATAGAATTTTATTTTTTCTTTCTAGGACATATGCCGATTTTAAAGGTAAGAATTCTTTGTCTTTGGTAAAGATACCCAATGCATTTTTTTACTTTTTTTTAACTAATTGCAAAACAAGTAGTTTCATTACTTTTTTTTCTAAGCCTTTAATAAGAATACAGGAAACTGTATCAAAACAATATATAAGTGTTTTGTTAATGTTGATCATTAGTAATGATAATAATATCTATGCAAGTTCGTAGCTAATGAAATGTATAGGATAAATGATTTAAAGATTTAAATGTAGTTGTTCGGGTGATGGAGATTATTTAAAATATTATGATTAGTTGTTAAATTACATTTTGACGATGTGTTTATGTTAATAGCCTCCTGTTTTTAGGGGTAATTTCAGGAGGTTTTTAAAGCATACTAAGATAAAAATCTGTTACCACGTTGTAATAGATATTAAAATTACATTTTGACAATGTGTTTACGTTAATAACCTCCCGTTTTTAGGGGTAATTTCGGGAGGTTTTTAAAAAAATACAGTTAAAAAATAGAACCTGCTCATACGTTGTGGCAGGCACAAAGTTACATTTTGACAATGTGTTTACGTTAATAACCTCCCGTTTTTAGGGGTAATTTCGGGAGGTTTTTTAAAAATCACAGTTAAAAAATACAACCTGCTCATACGTTGTAGTAGGTAAAAGTTACATTTTGACAATGTGTTTACGTTAATAACCTCCCGTTTTTAGGGGTAATTTCGGGAGGTTTTTTAAAAATCACGGATAAAAAATACAACTTGCTCATATGTTGAAGCAGGTATAAAGTTACATTTTGACAATGTGTTTACGTTAATAACCTCCCGTTTTTAGGGGTAATTTCGGGAGGTTTTTTTAAAAATCACAGTTAAAAAATATAACCTGTTCATATGTTGTAGCAGGTATAAAATTACATTTTGACAATGTGTTTACGTTAATAACCTCCCGTTTTTAGGGGTAATTTCGGGAGGTTTTTTAAAAATCACAGTTAAAAAATACAACCTGCTCATATGTTGTGGTAGGTATAAAGTTACATTTTGACAATGTGTTTACGTTAATAACCTCCCGTTTTTAGGGGTAATTTCGGGAGGTTTTTTAAAAATCACAGTTAAAAAATACAACCTGCTCATATGTTGTAGTAGGTATAAAGTTACATTTTGACAATGTGTTTACGTTAATAACCTCCTGTTTTTAGGGGTAATTTCAGGAGGTTTTTTAAAAATCACAGTTAAAAAATACAACCTGCTCATATGTTGTGGTAGGTATAAAGTTACATTTTGACAATGTGTTTACGTTAATAACCTCCTGTTTTTAGGGGTAATTTCAGGAGGTTTTTAAAAGAAAAAGACTGTTTTAGATTAAATTAAGTAGATTGTTTGATGAGTTACCCAATGTAAAAGTTGGGTAACTTTTTTGATGTACCTAATAATAGTGGATGTTTTTTATATTTTAGCGGTTATGACAGATAGTAAACTTCTTGAATATTTAGAATCGTTTCTTACACCAAGACGATTGGGATTAAATAAAAAAATCCTAGACCAAAGAACAAACCATTTTACAGTTGCAATAGAAGATGTGTATCAATTGCATAATACAAGTGCGGTTATACGAAGTTGCGATGTATTTGGGGTTCAAAATGTACATGTGATTGAAGAGGTAAATGTAAAGCGAATAGATAGAGAAATTGCTATGGGAGCACAGAAGTGGATAGATATAGAGAGATATGCTTCTACAAAAGAATGCATTACGCGTTTAAAAAACAAAGGGTATCAAATTGTTGCAACCACACCACATGATGATTCTATTGTTTTACAAGACTATGATATAACAAAGCCTGCTGCTTTTTTCTTTGGTAAAGAACGGCATGGGTTAAGTGAGCAGGTGATTTCTGAAGCAGATTGCAAACTACATATTCCGATGGTTGGATTTACCGAAAGTCTTAATATTTCCGTTTCGGCTGCGATTATATTGCAACATGTAACTTCCAAATTAAGAGCATCAGATGTACGATGGCAATTGTCTCAAGAAGAAAAATTGCAAAAAAGAATGCAGTGGGCAAAGAAAATCATTAAAAGTCATGAAAAAATTATAGAACGTTATTATAAAGATTCAGAATAAGTAGAGTTTTAAAAATTCAAACTTGCTTTATGAATTATTTTAGTTTGTATTCGCTATTTTGAAACAAAATTTTAAGTTTCAGAAATAAGAGAAGAACTCCCTTTGTGAGTTTAACAAAATGTTTGGGATACATATGGTGACCGTATCGATCTTTTATTTTCGTTCTAAGATTTTATATTCTTCGTAACACTCACTAATTGCATCAAGAATTTGAAGATCATTAGCAAATTTTATAAAATCAGCAGAATAATTACAGTTGCGCAGAATCTCATCAATATCCATACGTTCTACTTGTAACAAAGCCATTAACGTAGCACGATCAAACTTTGTTTCAAGTAAATTTCTAATCTCATCATCTTTCTTCATTTTACGCAACTTTCTTAGCTCTTTAGAGCGTTTACTAAACATATTGTATAAAAAGTCCGCAGGGTTAAAAATAGCGCCTAAAACCTTGTTAACAGCCCCAGGTTGTTTGTTACCTCCTTCGTATCCAGAATCAAGTCCAGAGATGCTGTATCGATAGTTATTATACACAGGTATTTTCTTGGCGTCAATTTCAAGATAACCAGTAAGCTGAACCTCTGAAACAACAACTTTTTCTAGCGCAATACCTAATTCGGTCATTTTAATTTTGACATCACCGTATTTTATCCAATCATTTGTGACTCTTATACGCAAAGGTTTATAACCAATATAACTAAAATATAAGGTGTCATTTACCTTGGCCGGAATGCTAAAATCTCCTTTTTTATTAGTAATAGTACCACTAACTTGGCTAAGGTTAACAATATGTACACTTTCTAGTTTTTGGTCTGTAGCAGCATTTAGTACTTTTCCAGATACAACATCCACAGGGGCTTCGTCTTGAGCATTAATTGTGATACTTACTATTAATACTATGTAAAATAATATTCTTTTCATGTACATATTATGACGCTTAATTTTCTACAAAGTGACATAAAAACTAATAAATGTTTTTACTCACTGTGGTATTTTAGAAAAACGATGAATCAATATATTGATATTTTACGATTTACTTATCAAATAATATTATCTACGATCACTACGTTTTCTTCGGTCTCTTCTTCTGTTCCCACTTTCATTCCCTTTGTTATCCTTGTTGTCGAAACGTTTTCTTCCTTTAGGTTTAAAACCATCGCTTCTTCTTTTTCCTTTAAAACCATTATCACCACCATCACGACGACGTCTACCGCCACCTCTACGTCCAGAATCTTTAGAAATTTCGACGTTTACTTTTCGTCCTTCCATTCTAAAGTCTTCAAAAATCTGAAGAACACGTTCCTGATGTTCTGTAGACGTGTTAAAGAAAGAAAAGCTTTCTTTTACATCTACTCGACTTAAAGAATCACTACCAATTTCAAGAACTTCTTTCAAGAAATCTTTTAGTGTCATCCAATCAAACCCATCTTTTTCACCTACATTAATAAAGTAACGGGTGCTACCATTATTGCTATAGTCGTTTCCTTGTTCATTGGATACATTAAGATCTCTTGCCTTTTTGTAATAATTATGGAAACGAGAAAATTCTACCGAGAAGAACTTTTTGATTAATTCTTCTTTAGAAAATTCCTTAAGAACTTCATTAATTGAAGGTAAATAACTATCAATCTCGTGGTTTATTTCGGCCTTTCTTATATCATTGGCTAAATGAAAAAGTTGTACTTGACATATTTCTTCTCCACTAGGAATTTCTTTTTTCTCAAAACTCTTCTTAATAATACGTTCTACCGATTTAATCTTTCTAATTTCACTTTTAGAAACGATCACCATAGAGACACCACTCTTACCTGCACGACCTGTTCGTCCGCTTCGGTGGGTGTAGGTTTCAATTTCGTCGGGTAATTGGTAATTAATTACATGAGTAACATCATCAACATCAATTCCTCTGGCAGCGACATCGGTAGCTACTAACATTTGTATTTGTCGGTTTCTAAAGCTTTTCATTACCAGATCACGCTGATTTTGACTTAGATCCCCATGCAATGCTGCAGCATTATAACCATCTTCGATAAGGTTCTCTGCAACTTTTTGCGTATCTCTTTTTGTACGACAAAATATTACCGAAAATATATCTGGATTGGCATCTGCTAATCTTTTTAAAGCAGCGTATCTATCTCGAGAATTAACAACATAATATTCGTGAGATACGTTTTTTGATCCTGTGTTTTTATGTCCTACAGTTATTTCTACAGGTTCATGCATAAACCGTTTGGCTATAGTAGATACCTCTTTTGGCATGGTAGCAGAAAATAACCAGGTACTTTTTTCATTAGGAGTATGAGAAAGAATAGAATTAATATCTTCATAAAATCCCATATTTAGCATTTCATCAGCTTCATCCAGTACGCAATAACCGATATTGGTGATGTCTACCATTTTACGGTTGATCATATCTTGCATTCGTCCAGGAGTTGCCACAACGATTTGAGCTCCTCTTTTTATTTGCTTTGCCTGATCGGTAATACTGGCTCCACCATATATTGCAACGGTATGTAATCCCGGTACAAACTTAGAATAGTTTTTTAACTCGTTTGTGATTTGCAAGCAAAGCTCACGAGTAGGAGAAAGTATTAATCCCTGCGTAATCCTGCTAGAACTATCAACTTTTTCGATTAACGGAAAACCAAAAGCTGCTGTTTTTCCTGTACCAGTTTGTGCCAAAGCAACAATGTCGGTATCTTCATTGAGCAAAATAGGAATTGCCTTTTCTTGTACTTCACTCGGGGTTTCGAAACCCATTTCATTCACTGCCTTTACAATGGCATCACCAAGGCCTAATGCTTCAAATTTGTTCATATAGCTAAAATAAGCCGCAAATGTACGTTTTATTATCTGTCTATTATAATAACAAGGTATTAATTATGATGTTTGCTATAAGGATTGTTTTAAAAAAGAAGGAATTTTACTAAATTTTGATTTAAAAATAAGAAAGAAACATATTACTTTTTGATAATTTTTATCTCAAAAAGTTTGTCCCAGTTTTTTCCTGTTACAAATAGCTGTTTTGTATCTTCTTTATAGGCAATACCATTTAGGACATCTAATTCCTGATGTTGAGATACTTTTTCCCGTAGCCCAGAAAGGTTTATTACAGCCTCCAATGCACCATTCTTTGGGTTAATAATAGCAATACCATCTTTTTGCCATGTATTTGCATAGATTTTACCATCTACCCACTCTAATTCATTAAATTTTGATTTAACACTTTTGTTAGTTGTAATTTCTATATACTCCTTTTCTGCAAGCGTTTGTGAGTCCAAAACCCATATTTTTTCGGTACCATCACTTTTATATATATAAGTACCATCATTACACAGTCCCCATCCTTCTTTACTTTTATTATAGGCAAAACTTCCTGTTTTTTCTAGTGATGACAAATCATAAATAAACCCTTCTCGAGAGGTCCATGTTAATTGATATATCTTATGGTTCAAAATGGTTATTCCTTCTGCAAAGTAAGCATCAGGAACTTTTTTTTGTAGTAATATTTTACCTGTTTTATAATCTAATTTTCTTAATGAGGATTTTCCATTTTTACCCGTGCTTTCATATAGCGTGTCCCCTACAAATTCTAGACCTTGAGTAAAAGCATTTTTGTCGTGAGGGTAAGTAGCTACTATTTCGTAAGAAAATAGTTTAGGTGCAATATTGTTTAGTAAAGTTATTTTTTTACTAATAGTATCGATAGTACCATCATAAAATACTTGCGCCGTTAGTATATGTTTCCCTAATTTTTCCTCATCTATCTTTTCTTCTAAATCAAAATTACTTTTTGAAGCAATTTTTTTTGAATCCAACACATAAGCTACAGAATCAATTTGAATGTTTTGAGTGTTACTAATACTAGCTTTTATGGTTTCACCAAGCTTAAATTTGGTTTGATTATTAACAATATTGATAGAAAAATATTTTTTTCTTTGATCTTGATTGCTTCTGCAAGAAAAGAAGAATGTGCTTAATATAATGATGATTAATAAGTTATGTGTTTTCATTAGGGTTGTTATAATTTAAAGCAAGATATTTATTTTAATTGGGTTTAAAAAATCATTGTTTTATCTCTTAAAGATTGTATCTTTGCAGCGGCAAGTCCTACACAACTAGCTCCTGTTGAATCCTCCAGGGCGGGAACGCAGCAAAGGTAGACGGTTGTAGCGGTGTGATGTAGGTAGCTTGCCTTTTTTTGTGCCTAAAAGTTACTTTCCTAGAACTAATCTTACTCCAAAATTATACGCTACCCAAGAAAATTGTTAATTACTAATCTTTGGTTTTTCTAAAACCGTAAACTAGTTGTTGAATAAAATTTTTAGGAATGTTTTCGTCTCCCGGAAATCCAATTTCTATAGTCCCGCTATCTTCTGGAATGTGCTGAGTTTTAAAAATATAATCCCAAATGCTTAGACTTATTCCAAAATTAACGCCATAAGACCCTTTTGGTAGTTCATAAGAGTGATGATATAAATGCATTACTGGATTGTTAATAAGATATTTTAAAGGACCCCAGGTAATCTTAATGTTGGCATGATTCAAATGCCCAATAATAATAGCGATAAAATGAACTATGTATGCGTGTTCAGGTTCAAAACCTCCAAGTAGCATAACTCCTATAGTTTTTAGAGGCTTGTAAAAAATGTTTTCCATCCAATGATAGCGTAAATGAGCTGCAAATCCCATTTCTTTAACAGAGTGGTGTATTTTGTGAAATTTCCATAGAAAAGGGAACTTGTGAAGTGCTATATGAGTAACCCATTGTACAAAATCCAAAATGATAAAAAATAGAACTAATTGTAACCAGTTAGAAAGAGAAGAAAGATTAATTAGTACAAAAAATTGTGAAGAGATTCCTATTTCTTTAAATAATATCTCTAAAACTTTATACACTCCATTTATAGCAACGGCAAAAATGAAAAAGTTAAAAAACATATAGAATGCATCTAACCAAAAATCTTTTCTAAGTATTGATTGATTTTTTCTCCAGGGAAACATAATTTCTAGTCCCCATATAAGAAGGGATATCACGATAAGTCCCCAAAAGTAGTTCAGATACCATGGAACTTCGAAAATTACCGATTTCCAGATCCATTGTACATTCCCTATAAAAGAATTGACAAATGCTGTTGTATAGTTTTCCATGCTTATATAGTCATTATAAATATTCAAAAATAACACCTCAATCGGTGTTTTTGATTTTGGAAGTATGTGGTAGTTAAAAATACCACTATAGAATCAATTTCACAAAATGGTTTAAAAAAGTACTCTCGTCGTATTTTATAGGTATAGAGTTTTGTAAACAATCTACCCATTTAATAGCATAAAATTAACCATTAGATTACCTTAAAAAGAAACTTTTATTCGCCGTTGTCGACCTAAATAGTGATTATGGAAAAAACGTATTTTTTTTGGGGTAATTTCCCTTAAATCGATGTTAAAAAGTATTTGAGTGATTTCTATTAGTAATACATTTGATCGTAGGGAAACTAAGTATTATATAGAATTTTCAATAACACAAACTTAACACTAGAGTTAGTATTCTAAAGGCTTTTGTATAGCTTATAATAATGTATACTAAACTTACTAATTAATGATTTGCAAAAAAAGATTAATCACGTAAATCACACAACAAATTATGAATTTAAAAAGAGTGTCAAGTAGTCGGTTTTTAACCTTTAGTATTGGTTTGGTCTATCTTTGGTTTGGGGTATTAAAATATTTTCCTGATACCAGTCATGCAGAAAAATTAGCCAAGAATACTATAGATATTTTAACGTTTGGGTTAGTACCCCCTGATGTATCCATTATTTTATTGGCAATATCAGAAACCATCATTGGATTATTATTAATTTTTAATATTCGAAGACAACTTACAATTAGTTTAGCACTTATACATATGCTATTTACTTTTGCGCCTTTGTTTTTGTTTCCAGAGGAATCATTTTCTAATTCTCCTCTCGTATTTACATTACTAGGACAATATATTTTCAAAAACATTATCATTATTGGAGCTTTATTAACCTTGTATAAGTTTCCTGAAGCATTGAGAGTAAGATTAAAAAGTTTATAGGATACTGTATTGAATGATTACAGGTCATAGCAGTAAACTTTTTAATAAGAATGCCATGTTTATTTTAAACATGGCATTCTTATTATTAAACTTGTTTAATAACAAATATGTGACCTGATAGAAATAGCTTTATTCGTTATCACTTTTAAATAATAGCTTATAAATTTTAGAAACAGCCCAATTTCCGATCGGAAAATATAAAGCAAAAAACAAAGCCATTCCCAAACTAAAGTTTCTGATATTAAAAAACTGATCTAGGATATTATTAGGGTATGCATATGAAGTTTTAAGAGCATACCCCCCAAATTCTAATAATCCCATGGCAACCAAACCATAAGCGTATTGCATATGAAATGGTAAACCTCGTAATAACAAAGAAATGGGGATCATATATAAGATATAACAGGTAATTACTTGCCACCAAAAAGTAAATTTTGCTATTTGCATGGTAGCACCAAATTCATTCATCCCCATTCCCCAACTAAAATAAATCAGGATGTATATAAGAATCAGTTTTTTGTCTACGTTAAATTTTGATTTGGCATAGGATATAAATTCTTTCATGTGTTTACGATATTTTTTTAGATGTTACATAGCACTCACCAAACAATCATTTTTGTTGTGTATAAAAACTTTGATATGGTTTGTTTCATGGTGTCTGATTTAATTTTGGATAGAAACTAATCCATAGTTTCCATGATGTGAAATTGAAAAAGAGAGTGTTAATATTTGGTCATTTTGATATAACGAAGGAACTCCTGCAGCGTTCTTTTTTAGAGCTAACGTATCAAAAAGTGTTTTATGACGATTACTAATAGTAGATTTTAGGTTATGATAAGTTGCTTGTCGTTGATTGAGTCTTGATGTCGAATTAATTTTGAAACATGAAGTTGAGTTATTTTGAATTGTTTTTGTGGTTGCAATCGAGTAGATGTATTGGGGAGTTGTTACAGATGTTGTGAGGTACTTTGTGCTATCAAAACACACCAGTCCATCGGTTTTACTTTGTATGAAACATTCGAATTTTTGAGGGGCAAAAAAACGTTTGGAATGTTGCTGAACATGAATTTTATAGGCACTTTCTTTCATGCTCCACAATCGCCAAACTACTTGAAAAGAATTTTTACTGGATAGAATAAGGTTTTGTTCTGAAGCAGTAAATATCTTTTGTAAAAAACCTTTTCGTTGCCAGTTACTTTCTTGAGCAGCCAGCTGTAAATCTATTATATCATTACCGATCATTTTTGATTTAATTTGTTGGTAATAATATCTATTGCGGCTTTTACCGATAGCATCTTTTCCATAGAATCGTTATCGATCTCGATGTCAAATTTATCTTCTACATCCAAAACAACATCTACAAGATTGGCAGAGTTAATCTTCAAATCATTAATAAAGTCGGTTTCCTCTGTTAGATTATTAAATGCTTCTTCATCCTGGATATATGGTTTTACAATTGTTTTTAACGATGTTATTAATTCTTCTTTGGTCATTTTTATATTCTATAGTTATTATGAATCAAATTTTTTAAAAAGTACACAGGCATTTACATCACCAAAACCAAAACTTGCTTTGGCAATAATTTTTAGAGGTTTAGAAATCAATTTATCGGATAGCTTATTGCTATTGATCATGGTAGAAATTTCTGGATGAATATCTTCGCAATTAACTGTCGGAAATATAAAACCTTGGCTTAACTGTAATACAGAAGATACACTTTCTATAGAACCTGCAGCCGCAAGACAATGTCCAATCATAGATTTTAAGGATTGGATATGAGGAAAATTAGTACCTTTTAATTGCAATGCTTTTGTCCAGCTTTCTATTTCTTGTGCATCTTTCGATGTAGCTGTTAAGTGACCATTTATTAAGTCAATTTCATGGGCAATTACCTCAGAGTTTTTTAGTGCATCTTTTATACATTGTACTACCGCTTTGGGGTTAGGAGCTGTCATAGTTCCTCCGTTTTTTTGTCCTCCAGAGTTGATGGCTCCTCCCAAAACTTCTGCATATATAGTTGCTCCTCTTTTTTTGGCACTTTCTAACGATTCTAGTACCATTGCACCAGCACCACTACCAGGCACAAAACCAGACGCCGAAACACTCATAGGTCGGGACCCTTTTTCTGGTGTATCATTGTGCTTATAGGTCATTACGCGCATAGCATCAAAGCCACCCCAAAGATAAGGGCCATGATCGCTACAACTACCAACTAGCATACGTTTTGCTTTACCAGATTGAATGCGATCGAATCCCATTATAATAGCTTCAGTACCCGTACTACATGCCGATGAGTTAGTAGTAACCTGGTTTCCCAAACCTAACATACCTCCAAGATATGCGCTTATACCACTAGCCATTGTTTGCGCAACAACTGTGCTTCCTAATCGTTTTACCTTCTTGTCATCTAATTTGTAGATTGCTTCTCTAAATTTTTCTACACCAGAGGTTCCTGTACCAAAAATGGTTCCGCTATCAAAGTCTACATCAGTTACATCTGTTTCTAACCCTGCATCTTTCCAGGCATCGATACCTGCAATACAGCCGTATAGAATACCCGAACTATTAAAATTACGTAATTGTAGTGATGTGAAATAGTGCTCTTTAAGTTCTTCAGTAATTTTTGGAATTCCACCGATACAACAAGAAAAGCCAAGTTCTTCCAGCTCTTTGTAAAATAGAATACCCGATGTACCATTTTTAATGGCATTGGTAAAGGAGGAAAGACCTATCCCATTTGGAGCAACAACCCCCATACCTGTTATAACAATTCTTTTCTTATCCATATTATTTAATCATGCCAGCGATATACCCTCTGCATACCAATGCTTCTTTTTCATTGAATAATTTTACATGACATTTTAATTTATTAAACCTGAAATATTCTTTTTCTGAAACCACTGTTACTTTTTCGTTAGGGAAAACAGGTAAGAAAAAATCAATACTATTAGACGTAAGTGCTATTGAAGGTTTGTATTGCTTTTCTATAGTATCTTTCATTAAATATATACCCAGACAAACCACTCCAATTTGCGCCATAATTTCGGTTAAAATTACACCTGGAGTAATGGGGTTATTCTTAAAGTGGCCTTTATAAAAGTATTCATCTTTTTTTAAAGTATAAGAGCCTTTAATATTATTTTCTGATACGGTTTCGATTGCATCCACAAATAAGAAAGGCGCCTGATAGGGGAGTAGAGATATAATTTCTGTTGTATTCATAATTAACTTAAATGCTCACCTCCATCAACAGGTATCGTAGTACCATTTATCCATGCTGCTTCTTTTGTACATAAAAGATAAACAACATTAGCAATATCATTGGGCTGTGTGAGTCTATGATATGGATTTCTTTTTATAGAATGCTCTATGATCTGATCACTCCCCGGTATCCTTCTTAATGATTGGGTATCTGTAACACCCGCCTGAATACAGTTTGCTTTAATTCCATATGCAGCAAACTCGAGGGCAATGTTTCGTGTAATTGCTTCTAAGGTTACTTTGGCGGCAGAAACGGCTGCATAATGTTGCCAGGCCTTGGTGTTACCTTCACTAGTAAAACTGATGATTCGAGTATCATTAGCAAACAATTTTGCTTCGAACAAGTCGACAGTCCAATCATATAGACTAATAGCCATCGCATTAATGGTTAATCGAAAGTCGTCGTTAAGCAAAGTGTTTTTAGAATCAGAAACCATCGGTTTTAGATTACCTTTGGCAATGCTATGTATCAAAACATTGATCTTAGCATTCTTACCTAATATTTCTTTTAAGTCCAAAATTACCTCGGTACGTTTTTCTTTATTAGTTGCATCTATATTAAAGGATATAAATGATACGTTACGTTTTTTTATGTGTTCGAATTCCTGAGCAATATGATTGAGTTCTGTTTTTCGGTTTCTATGAATTATACATATGTTGTAGCCATGTTGTGCTAGTTTTTGTGCACTGGCAAGGCCCAATCCGCTAGATCCTCCCAAAATAATAGCCCAATTATTGTGTGTTGTATCTTTTACCATTCTATTAATGTTCTTTGTGCAGAAAATCCCGGGCCAAAACTTAATAGTAACCCTTTATCACCAGTTGCTGGTTTTTTATCCATAAACCGTTCTAATACATATAATACAGTGGCACTAGACATATTTCCATACAATTTAAGGATTTCTTTGGTGTCGTCTATATTTTTACCAAGGGATCCAAAAAGCTCTTCTATGGTTTGTACTATTTTTTTTCCGCCTGGGTGAAAAATTAAATGATTAATGTCTTCAATCGTTAGGTTATTTTTTTCTAAAAAAGGGTGTACAATATTTGGAAAATGACTAGCAATGGTTTCTGGTACCGATTTGTCTAATATCATTTGAAGGCCTGTATTACGTAGTTGGAATCCCATCATATGTTCTGCATTATAAAAATGATACATAGCTTCGTCTATAATTTTAGGACCTTGGTCATTTTCATGAGAAGAAACAATCATCGCCGCAGCTCCATCTCCAAAAATTGCAGCACTCACAATGTTTACCATAGAGAAGTCTTCTAACTGAAAAGTTGCAGTAGGCGATTCTACTGCTATTACAGCAGCTCGTTTATTGGGGTTAGATTTTAAAAAGTTTTTTGCATAAATCATCCCCGATACCCCTGCGGCGCACCCCATTTCGGTTACTGGCAATCGCACGATATCCTGTCGCATATCCAGATTATTTATTAAATAAGCATCTAAAGAAGGAATCATAATCCCGGTACAACTTACGGTAATGATATAATCCAGGTCTTGTGGCTTTAATTGCGCTTTTGTGAGTGCTTTGGTCAAAGCGTTTTCGGCAAGTGTAATAGACTCTCTTTTATAAATTTCATTTTTTTCTTCAAAAGAAGTATTCAGAAAAACCTCATGAGCATCCATAATAGAGTATCGTCGATCCACTCCCGCATTTTCGAATATTTTTAATACTTTACGTTGAAAACGTTTTTCTTGTCCTTCTAACCAAACTTTTATATAAGGAAGAATTTCTTTTGTAGACCGATTATATTGTGGTAGTTGCTTAGCAACAGAAACTATTTTTACACTCATTTATTTTTTTATTATCCATTGATAGCGAAAAGCCCATTTCCACTTAATGTTGCTTCTTTCTTCGAATTGAGTCGCTATTTGTTGCAATTCCTTTTTTTTGAATCCTCTTAAAATTGATACTAACCCATCATTTTTCACCATTGGGTTCTTGATAAAAATGCATATTAGTTTGAATAGGTAATACGCTACAGGATGTCTATGTAAATCATTAATAACGATACCTAACTGTACTTTTTTTAAAAGTACAGTTATTACATTTTCAATTTCAGTGGTTGTAAAATGATGAAAGAATAATGTAGACAATATGATGTCACAAGATAGTCCATCAAAATTATCAGATAAAATGTCCTGATTTATGTAACTTATTTCGGGATATTCTTTTGATAAATCCCGAGCATATTTCAACGTATATTCATTGGCATCTATTCCTATCAATTTACAGGGTTGTTTTCTTTTCTTACACAAACGAGCTACAGCTCTTAGCATATCACCATTTCCGCATCCCAAATCTACAATAACGACTGTTTTTTTATCAGGTTGTTTCGGGAGTATTTTTTTTATTCCGTTTAAGGTTACATTATTGCCTCCCAATAATTTGTTGATGGTAGCGATTTGATCCAGCGTATTTTTTAAAACTTCACCGGTTAAGGCAAAGTCATCCATAATTTCAGAACGATCACTTCGTTGTTTTGTGTTTATCATAGACTTGTTAAGGGTTTTAAGGGTTTGCCATGCGTACGCTTTATAATCAATGGCAACAACCAAGGCATTATTTTTAGTCCCCATATTACAAGCTCAGAAAAAACATTTATTCTAAACAATACTGCCAAAATTCGACCCATTTTTAATCGTTGTCCAAATTCTTTTTCCCAGGCCAGGGTATATTTTTTTTCTAGGGTTTGTCTAGATATCGCTTTATTATTAAAATACTCTAATATAAGCGTTGATAGTATTTGTGCGGCATGAATTGCCATTCCCATACCGTTACCGCATAATGGATGAATCATACCTGCAGTATCTCCACACATTAATACATGTTGCTCTATAAGATTTTTTGATGAAAATGAAATTTGACTAATGCTTATCGGTTTAGAAAATACAACTTCTGTGTTTTTAAGAAGTTTTTTTAGATGTATATTTTGACATAATACCTGATCCTGAAAGTCATCAATGTTTTTATACTTTTTAAACGATTTATAAGTAGTAATGTAGCATATATTGATATGATTGTTTTCAATTTTTGAAACCCCGCAATATCCTCCTTTGAAATTATGAAGCCCAACCAAATCTTCGGGAAAATCTCCTTTATAATGCCCTTTTATAGCTAAGTACGGAGAATCGTTTTGAATAAATGTTCGTTTCAATTTAACATCTATGTTTGCTCGTTTGCCATACGCCCCAATAGCTATTCTAGAGGTGTGGATTTCATTATTTTTGGTATAAACAAAAAATGTATCCTTCTTAAATTCTATGTTAACAACAGTATCAATACTAATAGTAACTCCATTTTTGATTGCGTTCTTAGCCAATTCATGATCCAGGGTATATCGACTAATACTAAAACCCCCAAGAGGTAAGTTGGTTTTGATGCTATTACTCTTAGAACTACTTAAATTAATCTTTTCTATTTTTTTGGCGCCAAAAGTAGCTGGGATAAAGCCAATGGATTCTAGATATGGTAATACTTCATTAGAAACATATTCACCACATACTTTATGATTTGGATAGGTGTTTTTTTCTATAACAAGTACCTGCAATCCTTTTTTAGAAAGGTGAATGGCACTTACCAAACCAGCAAGACCCCCACCAATTATTATTACCTGATTTTTATCGTTGTGTTCTGTCAAATTATGAACGAGTTGCACTGTATACTACATTTATTTTTACGGTATCAGACATTACCCAACTTTTCTTTCCTACGTTGTAATCTCTTCTATTCAGTTCGAAGTATGAAGTTAATGTTACAGAAGAACCATTTTCTGATAATTGTAATGGTATTGTAACCGTTTTGGTTGTATTCTTTATAGTTAATTGGGCTGTCAACAGATAAGTGGTTTCCGATTTCTTTTTGATAGTAGTAGATTTTAACTGTATATTTTGGTACGTATTAGTATCAAAATAGTCTTTTTCAGACAAGCTTTTGTTTCTTGTTTTGTTTCCTGTATCTATAGAACTTACTTTTATAGTAGCGTTCAAATAACTATCATTTAGTGCGTTGATATTAAAGTTACTTTCGATTTTGATATCAGAAAAGTTTCCGTCTACATTAAGACCCAGGTTTTTAATCTTAAAATCGATTGTGGTTTTAGATGGGTTTTGAACCAAATCTTGTGCATTAATAGAGGGTGCACAAATAAATAAAATCAAAGAAAAAATTACTGTTTTTATCATCATATCTATTCTTTAGTCTTACAATTTAACCTAAAATTACAGGTTTTTAAAAGTAATGAGAATATCTTTTTAAAAGAGAGACTTATTTCAATGGGTTCATTACATTTCTTTAACAATTCATTTGTTCAATATAAAATTTTGCTATGTTTGGATTGGATAGTAAAAAATATGCTTTTATTTAAGAATGCAACTACTTGCTAAAGTATTTTTTTTGAGTATTCGTTTATATTAAAGCTCTAATCAGATTTGTATTGGAATTGTTTTTAGATTTTGTTTTTTGGTTGGGGTTCTTTATTAATATAGTTATTCTGTACCTTTTTTTTAAGAGTAAAGAGAAAGGGTATCATAAAAAAATCCTTTTCGTTATATTTTTAATAGTCCTGTGCACATTACTTAGTTTTTATGCTATTTTACATGAACATCTGTTATTGTTTTATAGCACTTTTATTGTTCAGGATGGTGCAGCCATTTTAATTGGACCTTTACTATTATTGTATGTAAAGTCTATTTTTTTATCTTCAAAAAGTTTGCTTCGAAAAAATGCTAAATACTTTGTAGTTCCTTTTATATATTTCACATTTTTTACGATTCCTTATTTCATTTCTATGTATACCGATGAGTATCTTTTTGAATATTTAAGGATTTGTGATGATTTTATATCTGTCATAAATGCCTATTCTGTAATCTGTTGCTTTATTTCATTATATATTTTAAATAGAATACAACACGTTATTTTGCACTATCATTCTAATACGGATAGTGTTGATTTGGGGTGGATAAAAAAGTTATTAATAGGTGTTTTGACAATTATAGGGGTCGATTTACTTTTTACATTAGGAGAATTGTTTTGGGGAGAATTATCTTGGAATAGCTTTTTTCTTATATCTATAGGAATAGTCTTTTTACTGGGATACTTGGGGTATCATGGTCTTGCGCAGTCTAGAGTTTTATTACCAATGTTTTTATTTGAATATCATTTTCCTAAGGAAACGCAAAAAAAAACAGAAACGTTTATTAGTAAGAAAGAAGGGATACGTTCAAAATACGATAAATCAGAAATGAAGGATTTAGGAGTATTACTCAAAAACCTTATAGAAAAAGAAGAATTGTTTCTTGAACCCGATTTATCGTTAGGCTATCTTGCAGAGTTACTTTCTACTTCGGATAAAAAAATATCTACGTTACTTAATCAGCATATGAACATCTCTTTTTATAACTATATAAATGGTTATAGAGTAAAAGAAGTTATGAGAAAATTGAATGATCCTACTTATGATAATATTACCTTATTAGCGATTGCATATGAATGTGGTTTTAATTCGAAAACTAGTTTCAATAGGATATTTAGAAATATGGTTGGTATTTCTCCTTCAGAATTCAAAAAACAAGCATTCTTAAAAAATAAGAAGGACCAATAGATCTATTGGGGCGACCAAGATTTGTTATTAGGCTTTATTTGCATTTATATATAAGAGTAATCATGTATATATAATTAGTAACGTAAATCAAAAAATGAACTTTGTGTTTTTTGCAGAGTTTCTCTACTTCAAAGTACACAATGTAGGGTTCTTGGAAATGAATAGAGAGTTAAAAAAGGAGCTATATGCTCCTTTTTTTTGTGCTCATTTAGATCATTTTTAGATGAGTTGGATATCCATAGATACCATGGTTTATAATTCTGTAGAAAAAGGAATAGTTGTCTGAGTAAAAAAAGGAACCAATTCTTCTATTGGGGCGTTTAGCTACACATGTTACCTTTTATTTGCGTAAAAACAGATTTAAAATTAATACAAAGACACATACAGTGAGTGTCTTAAATTGTTCGCTGCCAAATTAATTTAAAAACCTTAATAATGAAAAAACAAATTTCAAATCTAGGAAATGTACTAAGTAAAGATTCTCAAAAACAAATAAAAGGAGGTAAAATGGATGTAACCTGTGAAGAATTAGATTGGAACGAAAAGACTTGCGAGAAGGCAAATCCAGAAGAAGGAGGCTATGATCATAATTATTATAGATGCTGTTAATTAATTTAAAAACTTATACTTATGAAAAAACAAATTTTAACCTTAGGAAAAGTTCTTAGTAAAACAGAGCAAAAGAATGTTTTTGGTGGTAATCAGGGACTTGAAGATCATTTAGAAGGCGCATGTTTAAGTGCTGGTAGTTTATGTCATATTCATGCACATAAAAAATGTTGTGGTACTTGTGGAAATAGAAGCGGAAGATGGGGAGTTTGTAAATAAACACTAACTACAATTTACTCAAAAAACAGTTGGGTATAGATATAACTATCCTAATTTTGGATTAAAGGTTATTTATATCGAATTAGTATTTCTTATAAAAAGACCGTTTATAAATAATTAAGCGGTCTTTTGTATAGAACTGGTTTAAACTTTTTTGATTATTAATCATATTTGATGAATAATAAATATGTAAATTCTTACTAGCATAAGTATATGATAGTTATATGCTTATGCTAGTAAGAATTTATTAATTTTGGAATAATACTACTGTGATATGATAGATAAAATATTATCTATGACCATTTTCTGATGGAGCACCGCCACCTCTATTGCCTCCACGATCACAACCACCACCACTTTGGGCGATTGTACCAGAACAGCAATTACTAATATTGTCGTTAGCCTGAGTAAGACAATCAGCAGTATTAAATAGAGCTTCATTATTACCGCCTTTGATAGTGTCTAGGTTATTTAGTTTAGAAATTCTAATTTTCTCTAATCCAAGTTTTTTCTTTTTCATAAATGTTTCCGTTAATTGTTTTCCGTTTTACTGGGTGCAAGATATTATTGTTTTATAAAAGCATTAGAAAAAAAGTTTAATTAGTATTAAAAATTCATGAATTTTTAGTTGGTAATGTTTTTATTTTTAATGTTTTATATTGTTTCTTGGGGAGGGGAAGTTTGTTCTAGTTTTTTAATAAAATAAGAGGGTTTGATTCCTGTTTTCTTAAAAAAAGCTTGAGAAAAAGATACAGGATTACTAAACCCAACGGTTTCAGAAATGGCTTTTATCGTATACACCCTAAACTTTCTGTCATTTTTCATTTTTTCTATAGCATAGTCAATCCTGAGGTTGTTTACATAATCGGTAAACTTCTTTTTTTCATAGTGGTTTATATATTGAGATAAATACTTACCATTAGAATCCATTTTTTTGGCAAGTGCACTAATCGAAATATTTTTTTGTAAATAGGCTTCTTCAGAAATAAAGAGTGATAACCCTTGTTCGATTTTAGAGATGATATCGTCAGACAAATTAGGAATAGTTGAATCAACTTCTTGTTCTTCTTTTTTAGGAGTGGGTTCTTCTGAAGTTTTTTGAATCAGATTTTTAAATTTTTTCTCATACTGCTTTTTTATTTTATGATTTCTGTAAAGCAATAGAATAGATATAACAAGAGATAATACGATTAACAGAATAACGCTTTTTGTTTTGTTAGTATTAGAAGAGTTAAGATCATTGATGATTTGTTCTTTTTCAGAAAGTACTTGGGGGAAATCAAAATCTTCAATAATTTTATTGCTAATGTATTGATAATTAGAGTCTAAAATACTGTCTACTGTAGCCAGTCTATCCAGATAAAAAAGCAAATTTTCTTTGTCATCTATTTTTTTATAATAATCAATTAGTATTTTGTAGGTTTCAGCAGTTTCTGGTGCAAAATCCATATGCTCTTTTAAGAGTGTGTCTATGATTTTAAATTGCTGTATTGCTTTTTGTAGTTCATTTGATTCTAAATATGATTTTCCTAAGTAAAACCTAGAAAGAATGGTGTTAGAATGATCATTTTGTTTTTTTAGAATCGGTAATACTTTTAAAAGATGATCTCTAGACTGCGTATATTCCTTTTTGAAAAATAAGTTAATTCCTTCATTCATTTCAAAATAAGAACGCATATCGCTATTGTTTTGTGAAATAGCAATTTTTATTCCCTTACGATTAATTGTAGAAGCCGAATCGAGTTTATTTAATTTTGTATAAGATTCTGAAATGGCAAAAAGAGATACTAAAAACCTCGAGGTATCAGCTTCTTTTTTATAAAATTTATGACATTCTTTAAAGATGTTAAGTGCTTCCGCATTTTTTCCTACTCGAGTTTTTAGAATACCTATATTAAATTTGATATCATTTGTTAGTTGGGGATTTACATTTTTGGTGATATCATGTGCTATAAAATAATTGTCTAAAGCCTTTTTATAATATGCTGTATTTAAAAATAGGTTTCCTTTTTCTAGATAAGCTACCGCTGGGTAAAATTCATCATCACTATTTTTTGAATAGGATATTGCTTGATTAATGTACGCCAATTTCAATGGGTCTTTTGATACCGTACTCAAAAGATAATATCCACGTGCTATAGCGATCGAATCCGAATCGGCGATAGCCCTTTTTAAATAGAAAGTAGCATATAGTTTGGCCTTTACAGGAAATGCTGCATTGGTATGATACTTCTTTTTTAATTCTTTAAGCGAAGTGTACTTTAATGAATCTGGGATCTCAATTTTTTGCAGATTATCTTTATTACTATAGTCTATGGTATCGTTTTGTGTCTGAAATGAAGAAAACACAAAAATAGTCGTCAAATAGAAAAAAAAATGTTTGATCATAAAAGAAAATTTATAAAAGCGACTTTCATCTCGACAAGCAAAATTAACATATTTTTAAAAACAGTTTCTAATTCAATAATTTTATATCAGTTGTTTCACTAATTGTTGATAACGATACTTTGTTTCATCAATTATTTGTGTTTTTTTTGAAGAAAACACTATAGTGTTAAAAGAAAATTTTAGGTATGTTTGAAACATAAAAAGAGTATAGGCCTTTATTTAAAGATTTAGGAAATTTACTAAGGCTTTTTATATGCGTTGATAGCAACACATTAATTAAATTAGTATTGGAGTTAGTATTAGATTTTGTTTTTTGGTTAGGGTTCTTTAGTAATTTAGTGATTCTGTACCTTTTCTTAAAGAATAAAGAGAAAGGGTATCATAAGAAAATCCTTTTTATTATTTTTTCTATCGTTCTGTTTACTCTGGTTTATTTTTATGCCATTTTGCATAAGTACCAGTTACTTTATCGCATTACTTTTATAGTAGAAGATGCAGCAGCTACTTTAATAGGGCCTTTATTATTATTATATGTAAAATCTATTTTTTTACCCTCCAAAAAATTGCTTCAAAAAAGCGCTATATATTTTATAATTCCTTTTTTATATTTCATTTTTTTTACGATTCCTTACTCTATTTCAATGTTTAGAGAAGAAGGATATATTTTCGAATATTTAAATAGTTGTGATGGGTATATCCCTATTATAGATATCTATTCTGTAATCTGTTGTTTTATTTCTCTTAAAGTTCTGAATAAAGCCCAACATATTATTTTGCATTACCATTCTAATACCGATAGTGTTCATTTGGGATGGATAAAAAAAATGTTGATCGGTGCTTTATCCATTGTAGGGGTCGATATTCTTTTTACTATAGGGGAGTTGATTTGGGGAGCCTTATCCTGGAATAGTTTTTATTTGATCGCCGCTGGGATCGTTTTTGTATTAGTATACCTGGGTTATCACGGATTGATGCAATCTCGAGTACTGGTTCCTAACTTTTTGTTTGATAAACATAATCCTATAGAAGAAGATAGAAAAGAACCAGTAATTAATGAAGAAGAAAACCAAGAAAAAATAAAAGAACTCTATACTAAAACAGAGGAACAGGATTTAAAGCAATCGCTGACACATCTTATGGAAAATGAAAAACCTTTTCTTGATCCCGATTTATCGTTACGATCATTGGCTAAATTGCTAGCGGTCAAAGAAAAAAAGTTGTCTGCATTTTTAAATCAATATTTAGATATTTCTTTTTATACCTATATTAATGAATATAGGGTTAATGAAGTAAAAGAAAAGCTAAGCGACCCGGCAAATAATCATCTTAAAATATTGGCTATTGCCTATGACTGTGGTTTTAATTCGAAAACGAGTTTTAATCGTATTTTTAAAAATACAGTAGGTACTTCTCCCTCTTTATATAAGAAACAATTTTTGTAAAAATAGGTGCCAATGCTTCCATTGGTACGATAATTAGTTCTAAGTACCTTTATTTTGTAAAGAATTTAAGAAAGGAGAGTGTTCTTAAATTCAGAAATATAGGGTAAGGGAGTATTTTATTACTTCGCGGTGGTAGAGAACTATATGGGGTAGGTTTCATCACTAGTACAAAACAAGCTTTATATTTTATTATAGTTCTCTATCTAAATCCTATGGTAGGGTAATCTAGAATTGGGATAGAGAAAATATAAGAAAAGGAGCATATATGCTCCTTTTTTTGTGGTTAGGATGTTCTATAATGTGATTTTTTATATTTTGAACGGTAGACTAAAGTTATTTCGATTAGGTATTCTAACAACTACGAATATACCCCTCGCTATAGCAGTGGTATATCATAAAGAAAGAACCGGTTACATTTTTGGTAGCTGGTTTTTTTATTAGTAATACAACCAGATAGCATAGATTTGTAAATACCAAAAGTCACATTATACTATATATAGTGTGGTTTTTTGCTGTTTAGAGTATTCGACTAAAGTCATTTCAATAAGGTATGTTATCAACAATAAAAACTCCCAAGATAACTTGCTAAAAATTCATGAATCTGCACTTCATTTTCAGGAATCTATAATAGCTCTTCTTGTTTCTATAGTTGTCTTTATAATAGATTTGAAACTGTGAAAAAAAATAACAGTTAGCTCTTTATATAAATGAAATCATTGTATTTGATATAAGCGCAATAATTTACTAAGAAGAACTATAAAACAAACTAAAAATCAATTTTTTTGAAAGACTCATTACTATATCTGGTTCAGTTATTACTTAAGAAGAATAACATCTCTTTTGATAAGGACGAATTGTTTTTTCAGATCCAAAGTCATCCTTCGTATCCAAGTTTACATGCGGTTACGGGGGTATTAGATCATTTTGGTATAGAAAATGTTGCAGCCGAGGTTTTTGTAGACGCTAATACATTACATCAACTTCCTGATTGTTTTTTGGGACAAATAGACGCGTCAAAAGAAAAAGATTTGGTGATTATCGAAAAGAAAAAAGAAAGTTATTGGCTCTATTATTCAGAAAACAAAAAAGAAAAATTAACAACAGCCGAGTTTCTAACCACGTTTACCGGGATTTTGGTTGCAGTAGAAGGAACTTTAGTAGCTAAAACCACAAAGCACCATTCGAGATTTATGAGAATCACAATTCTTGCATTGGTGATATCATTTCTAGGGTTCTTATTAGTTCAAAAAGATATAAGTATACCTATTGGTGTTCATTTTTTACTATCGATCATAGGGGGGATGATCAGTATCGCAATTCTAAAACAAGAGTTGGGTTTATTAACAATAATGGGTAACGCGTTTTGTGCTGAGGTAAATGATAAAAAGGATTGTGATGCGGTACTGACCTCAAAAGGTGCCAGTGTTATCAAAGGATATAAACTAAGCGATTTGAGTGTGTTGTACTTTACTAGTTTAGCTTTATTTACTTTTTTTAGTATAGAAGAACCTACGTTGGTGTATATAATAAGTGGGTTAGCAATACCTATTACTTTATATTCTTTATACTATCAATATGTGGTAGTAAAAAAATGGTGTTTATTGTGTGTAAGTATCGTTACTGTATTATGGGCGCAAACGCTAATTTTTATAGTAACGGCAGAAGTAGCGTTACATAAAATTGCATTTAAAGATATCATAATTTTTGCAGGTATAGTACTCATTTCCGGTATCGTATGGAGTTATGTAAAACCATTACTACAAGAAGTAAACGAGCTTAGAAAAGAAAAAATAACACAGCTAAGATTTAAACGAAACTTTGAATTGTTTAACAGTTTACTTCAAAAATCGCCTGTCATAAATTCTAAAATAAAAAATAGTAAAGAAATTGTTTTGGGTAACCCAAATGCCAATGTGGTAATCACCAGCATCACCAATCCTTTTTGTGTGCATTGTAGGCCTGTGCATCAACAGCTAGATCAAATTTTGTATCAATATCAGGAAGATGTAAAAATTGTCATTCGATTTAATGTTAATACGCGAAACCATGTGGATGATACGGTAAAAGTGGCAAGTAGGTTAGTAGAGTTGTATCACACAGAAGGGAAAGAAGTTTGTTTGCAGGCCATGAATGATATCTATCAAGGAGAAGCACCTGATACATGGTTGCAAAAGTGGGGTGATTGTATAGAAAAAGAACTATATATATCCGAGCTGGCGCAGCAGTCTTTATGGTGTGTTACCCATAACATCAATTTTACCCCAGAGATTCTGGTCAATGGCAGGTCTTATCCCAAAGAATATGACCGATCCGATTTAATTTTCTTTATAGAAGATTTAGTAGAAGAACATACAAATCAAGTAATAGAAAAACCTGTTCATACGATGCAGGTGATATAATATAAAACACAAAGCCCCAAAGAGCTTTGTGTCATGAACAATATTCTCTCGCGAAGAATAGACACAAACGGTGAGTGTCTTAAAATGTTCACCGCAAAGGTACATATTTAACTATTTTAATAATGAAAAAATCAATTTTAAGCTTAGGAAGAGTAATAGACAAGAACGCACAAAAAGCAATTACAGGAGGAGGTAAAAAAGGAGCTCCTGGAGTTCTTAATTGTGGGTCAGACAGAGTAGTTTGCTATTCTGATATATTTGGCGATGGTAACTATTTTTATCCGTACTGTGGGCATCCAGGCTGTAATATATAATCAAAGTAAGAAATACCTGTAAATATTATTAATTTTTAAAATCAACAAAAAATGAAGCAGCAAATTTTGAACCTGGGAAATGCATTGCACAAAAATGCACAAAAACAAATAGTAGGAGGTAATATGGATGTTACCTGCGAAGAATTTGGATGGAATGAAATTTCTTGCCAAAGAGCACGTCTTGAAGAAAATGGCGGTTTTGACCATACCTATTCTAAATGTTGTTAATAAACGTTTGTAAAAACAATGAACACATTTAATATCAAATGTGTTGTAAGTAAGGGGAGGACAAAGGTCTAATGGGAGTGGGTGATCTCCTCCTTATTTAAAAACAGTTACTGTAATGTAACTGTTTTTTTATACCCTAAAAACAATCAACACAAGTGATTTCTTGTGTTACAATGTAGAAAAGGTTTATTGATTTTTCGAGCGAGCTTGTTTAGGACAAATCCAACGGGGCAAGATCAAGCGTTTTTTTGATATAAAATTCTTTAATAGAATTTCTCTAAAAAACAGATGTATTTCAGATGATTCTAACCTAAGTTGTTTTAGCATAATTAGATGTGTGATATCCTACTAAATGAGAAATTGAAAGATTAAGGTATTGAGAGATCTATAACAGCAAACAAAGAAACAAACAAAGAAGCAAACAAGCTATAAACCTTAATTTACATTCAATGAATGCTATATGAAGTTAAAAATTCATGAATCTGTACTTCAATTTCATGAATATAGAACAACTCCCTTTGTTTCTTCCTACTATGCCATACTACATTTGTTGCGATCAAAGAAACGAGCTCGATAATAATAACATTAACATTTTAAAATTAAAAACATGAAATTTAAAAACTTATATGCACTACTAATTGCTGTTGTATCAATGATTGTAGTTTCTTCTTGTGAAAAGGATAATGATGAATTACAAGATCTGCAAGGTCAATCCTTAACCTTTGATGAGTTCTTTACAGAAGTATCAAATAGAGAATTAAAATTAAGTAAAGAAAATGTTCTTTATATCAATTATACATGGAATAAAGAGCAAAACTCGATAACACTTATCGACTCAGAAGAAAGAGAACCAAGTTTTTTTATTCTAGAAAATAACCTGGAAACACAAAAAATTGACGATAAAGATAAGTATCAGGTAAGTTGCTCTAACGGAGATAAAGGTTGGTCCAAAGGATGTAGTGGTAAATGGTCATGCGGGAGTCTAATTGCTTCTTGTTTGGATCAGGGAGGTTGTGCAGAAATTTGTGCTCAGAGCATGATTTATGTACCTCAAAATGATACATTTTACTTGGATAATGATGGAGGAGGAAAGGGAGATCCAACAATTATAGAAGCGCCAGATTTAATAAGATTTTAATCTATAATTCCCCTAGGCTCTGTCTCGGGGAAGTTCATTATTCTCTCGCGAGGAATAGACACAAACGGTGAGTGTCTTAAAATTGTTCACCATAATTATTTTTTAAAACATAGTAATGATGAAAAAATCAATTTTAAACTTAGGAAAAGCATTAAGTAAAACAGCACAAAAAAGTGTTACAGGAGGATTTTCTGATCCTGATGGTAAAAAACCACTAGGGAGTTTATGTAATTCTAGAGGACCTGCAAAAAACAGATGTGCTCCAGGGTTAAAATGTGATGCAGGTCATAGTACTATCGGTGTGTGCGTATCTGCAGCTTCTATACGTGTAGAAGAAGCACCCAGAGTATGGGAAGAGGCTTCAGGACGAGACCGATAGTAACCTTTACTAAAAGTAATATACACTAAAGATTGTTTACTTAGTATTTTAGGAAAAAGCGCTTATCATTTTTGATAAGTGCTTTTTTATTTTTCAGAAACTATCTTAAATAGAAAAAGGTTGTCAATAGACAACCTTTTTTGTAGCGAGAGGGGGGCACGATCCCCCGACCTCCGGGTTATGAATCCGACGCTCTAACCAACTGAGCTACCTCGCCATTTAAATAAAATCTCCTAAAAAAGAATACTAAATTTTAATAGTATCGCTTAGGAGGGTGCAAATATAAAAACAAAATGTATTGTTACAAACAATTCTTACTATTTTAATTTTTTTTTCATTGTCCTTTTAAAGTAGCTAATTAATCTATATATTGGCTTACCAACAATTAATGATATGTCTGAAAAAACAAAATATGAACTAGAGTTTGTGGTACAGTCGTCGCCACAATTACTATATCAATATATATCAACACCTTCTGGGCTTTCTGAGTGGTTTGCCGATAACGTAAATTCTAGAGGAGAACTGTTTACTTTTATTTGGGATGATTCTGAAGAAGAAGCAAAGCTTTTAAGTAGAAAGAGCGGGGAAAGAATTAAGTTTAGATGGTTGGCTGATGAAGAGGATGGGAACGATTATTTCTTTGAAATACGTATTCAAGTAGACGAAATTACCAAAGATGTTTCTTTGATGATTACTGATTATTCTGAAGATGATGAAATAGATGAAAATAAAATGCTTTGGGATAACATGATCAGTAACCTAAAACATGTATTAGGTTCGGCATAATTCCGTATTTTGCACTTCAAATTTTATAAATCCATAAACGTATAGTTTTATGGAGTTTTTTTTATGATTAATAGTAACGGAAAATTAGTAAAGGACGAAGAGGCAGTAATCGCTATAAACAATAGAGGATATGCCTATGGAGATGCGTTGTTTGAGACGATCAGAGTTAATTCGGGAAGCATATTATTTTGGGAAGATCATTATTTTAGACTAATGGCTTCGATGCGTATTCTTAGGATGCAAATTCCTATGCAGTTCACCCCAGAGTTTCTTGAAGAAGAAATTCTAAGCATGGTAGAAAAAAATGGGTTAACAAATGCAACAGCCAGAGTAAAATTAATTGTTAATAGAGTTTCGGGTGGTTTATATACTCCCGATTCTAATGAAGTCGAATATACAATAGTAGTTTCTTCAATATCATCTGGGTTTTATACCATTTCTGATCAGAAATATGAGGTCACTTTGTTTAAAGATCATTATGTAGTAGCAGACCTATTATCAACCTTAAAATCGAATAACAGGATTATAAATATTCTAGGAGGTATTTTTGCAAAAGAGAACTCCTTTGAAAATTGTTTGCTGTTAAACTCGAATAAAATGGTTGTCGAAGCTCTGAACGGAAATTTATTTTTGGTGAAAGGTAGTACTATAAAAACTCCACCCTTATCCGATGGTTGTTTAAGAGGTGTGCTAAGAACTCAATTGTTAAAAATCCTGAAGAAATTACCAGATTATGAGGTAGAGGAAGCTTCTATTTCTCCATTCGAACTACAAAAAGCAGATGAATTATTTATTACAAATGTTGTAACTGGTATACAGCCTATCACAAAGTTTAGAAAAAAAGAATACGATACTGTGATAAGTAAAAGGATATTAGGTGCGCTAAATGCTAGAATACGACTGGGAGACTAATTATAAGTAGGATTTTCTGGAGCATTTGACCAGAGGATATAATCACCACCAAGTTCTATCATTTTTTCTTTCCAGAAAGAATTGTAAGATTTTCCGATAATATTCTTTTTGTAATTGTTCTCTACGATAACCCAGGAGTTAGCTTCTAATTCTTGGTTTAATTGTTGAGAGTCCCAGCCAGAGTACCCCAAGAAAAATCGAATTTCATTAGCGGTAATTCTATTTTGAGCGATGAGTTGAGAAACAATGGTAAAATCGCCTCCCCAATATATGCCACCAGATATTTCTACGCTATTAGGTATTAAATCGGGTCTTTTATGAATAAAATATAGATTATCTTGTTCTACGGGTCCTCCATTATAAATTTTAAACTCGAATTCTATTTCTGGAATAAGGTCAGAAAGAAAATAATCAAGCGGTTTATTCATGATAAAACCAATAGAGCCTTGATCGCTATGATCAGCCAAAAGAACAACCGAACGATTAAAAGATACATCTCCAATTATAGATGGTTCGGCAATTAATAAATGTCCTTTTGATGGTTGAAGTGATATCATATTAGTTACTTTACTTATCTTAAAGCTAAATAATTATTTCTAATAATCAAAGGAGTTGAGTGGTTTTTTGACAAAACACTACAAAAAAAAACTCCCAGAAATGGGAGTTTCTAAATAATATTGAAAAAGTACTGATTAGTTTACTGAGTTTGATAAATCAGTACCAGCTTTAAACTTAACAACGTTTTTAGCAGCGATTTTAATCGTTTTACCTGTTTGAGGGTTTCTACCTTCTCTTGCAGCTCTTTGAGATACTGACCAAGATCCAAACCCAACTAAAGAAATACGGTCTCCTTTTTTAAGAGAACCTTCTACATTTCCTAAGAAAGATTCTAAGGCTTTTTTAGCCGCTGCTTTAGTGATTCCAGCGTCAGCTGCCATTGCATCGATTAATTCTGTTTTGTTCATAATTCTGTTTTTAAATTAATTGTTGGTTAAACCAATCTTTATATTAAACGCTCTACAAATTTATACGGATTTATGATTCATGCAAGTATTACCCCTGTAAATACAGGGATTTGTTGATAACTCAATACGATTGTTAATAAACATTGGTGTTTTGTATTGATTATGAATCCCTTGCTATAGCTGGTCTTAGCTCATTTTTGCATCTCTATAGAAGACATACCCATTTAATAAAGCTTTCGAATCCATTGCTTTTTTTCCTGGAAGTTGGAGTTTATTAACTATTATGAAACCATTTTTAACGGCTACTTTTATAGTGGCATCTTCAACAACAACTTTACCAATCTCTAGGCTATGAGGTTCTTCCATGGGAATGGTGTCATATATTTTAACATTTTCAGAAGTATTATTGTTATGTAGTGTACACCATGAAGAAGGATAAGGAGATAAGCCTCTTATTAGGTTGTGAATGGTGTACATGTCTTCTGACCAGTTGATTTTGGTGTTCTCTTTGTTTAGTTTGTATGCAGTCTTAAGATTTTGAGTATTAGGTTGCGGGGTAACCGCCACAGCATCATTTTCTATGACTTTTAAAGTTTCTATAACCAACCCAGCTCCTTCTACCATCAATCTATCATGCAGTTCACCTGCACTATCTGTATTTTCGATTACAACTTCTTTTTGCAAGATCACGTGACCAGTATCTATTTTTTCATCAATAAAAAATGTTGTGATTCCAGTCTTTTTTTCGCCATTAATAATAGCCCAATTTATTGGAGCAGCACCTCTGTAGTCTGGTAACAAAGATGCATGTAAATTAAAAGTACCATACGCAGGCATGTCCCAGACAATTTTAGGTAGCATTCTAAAGGCAACCACGATTTGTAGATTTGCATTTAGTGTTTTTAATTCGGCTATAAAACTTTCATCCTTTAAATTTGTGGGTTGTAGAATGGGAATGTGTTTAGACAATGCATATTCCTTAACCGCAGATGCTTTTAGTTTTCTTCCTCTTCCAGCAGGCCTATCGGGTGCTGTAATGACTCCAACTACATTATATTTGTTTTGTATAATTGTTTTTAAAGTTTCTACGGCAAAGTCAGGAGTTCCCATAAAAAGAATTCGTAAATCTCTCATTGTTTTATACTAGTTGGTAGTTATTATCGTAATTAATTTTTATAATTTGATGTTCATTCATTTCGCGAAGTACTTTAAGTACTAATTCTTCAGAATAAGGTAACGCCGAAAGCAAATCACGAGAAGATAAATTTTTGGTTTTTAATAATTCTATGATACTTTCTTTAATATCGTCTAGATTAACGGTGCCTATTTTATTGTTTCTTGATTCGCAATAATCACAAATTCCGCAATCGCTAGTGTCGTTTTCTCCAAAATAATGCAGCAGTTGTCTACTTCGACACGTATGGTTATCATTTGTAAATTCGAGAATAGCTTCTATCTTTTTTACCTTAGAAGCATTTTGCTTGGTAAGATGATGTTTTATGCGGTTAATTGTATGCTCATCTTCTCTGGGTACCAAAAATATAATATCTGCATCAGATATTTGATGTGTAAACTCTAATAAATCAACTTTTTTTAACTGTTCTAGGGTTTGTACTATTCTAGTCTCAGATTGATTGGTTTTAGAAGCTATTTGTGATATGTTGATGACCGTTTCTTCATCAAAAACACCACCATAAGTTCTTAGAATTGCCTTGATGATTAATTGATGTTCTTTATGATTTTCAAGAAAGTTCAAAAGTTGATTTCCAGAAGTAGTTATGTGTACACTTGTTTTTTTGGTGAATCGTTGCATAAAACGTATTACTCCGCAGCGATCAAGAAATTGTAAAGTGGCATAGGTAGTAAGCGTATGTAAATTGTAGATTGCACAAAAATTGGTGAAAGAGAAGTCAAATTTTGTTTGTTCTCCTTCGCCATACGGAATCTGAAAATAGTTACATAGTTTTCTGTAAACCAACTTTACCATATCGATATCGGGCAACACTTTAATAAACTGATTGCGTAAACGATAATGGTCATTTTCGTTTTTTAATAAAAATGTAAACGAAGGTTTTCCATCTCTTCCTGCTCTTCCAGCTTCCTGAAAATAGCTCTCGATGCTTTCAGGAATGGTGTAATGAATAACCGTACGAACATTTGATTTGTCGATGCCCATTCCAAAAGCATTGGTAGCGACCATTACTCTAATTTCTTCTTGCATCCACCGTTTAAAACGTTTCGTTTTTTCGTTAGAGTCAACACCTCCATGGTAGTACGTTGCGGTATAACCGTTTGTAGTAAGGAAATTACTTATTTCTATAGCAGATTTTCTATTGCGAACATAGACTATAGAAGTTCCTGGATAGGTGTTTAAAATTCGTATCAGTGAATAGTTTTTGTCATCTGCATGTTCGACCCTATACCCAAGATTTGATCTGAAAAAAGATTGCCTAAATACTTTAGGTTGAAAAAGATCTAATTCGGTAATAATATCCTCTACGACCTCTGGGGTAGCAGATGCAGTAAGCGCAATAATAGGAACAGAGGGGTGAATGTTTCTGAGAATTTCAATTTTTTTATAAGAAGGTCTGAAATCATTTCCCCATTGAGAAATACAATGTGCTTCATCGACAGCGATTAGATTAATATTCATCTTTCTTAATCGTTCTTGTACAATGTCCTGTTGAAGCCGTTCTGGAGATAGATACAAAAATTTATAATTGCCATAAATGCAATTATCCAGCAAGGTATCTAATTCGGCATATTTTATTCCGCTAGGTAAAGCAATCGATTTTATATTTTTATTTGACAAGTGTTGTACCTGGTCTTGCATCAGGGCTATTAGTGGAGAGATAACGATACAAATTCCTTCTTTAAGCAAGGCTGGAACTTGAAAACATATCGATTTCCCACCTCCTGTTGGTAGCAATGCAAAAACATCTTCGCCTTCAAGAACAGCATTGATAACCTCTTCCTGTAATGGTTTAAAGGTGTTATGATTCCAGTACTGCTGTAATATTTTAATAGGCGGATTTATCAAATTACACTATGTTTTGAATGATAAAATTGAATCTATTTTCAATACTTTCAAAGGGTACTTCATGACATTTGTACCCAAATTTTTCATACATCATGACCAAATGATTATGTATTTCTTGTGCTTGTTCAAAACTTTCATACCTGCCAATGTCTTCTACATAGATTTCTTTCCAGGGGGGTAAAAGAAAAACTTGATCGTATTTGTTTTCTTTACAGGCATCTGTAAAGAGTTTGTCGATAGGTTGATCAAAATACCTCATGTAGGCTAATACATCAGGGATACCTCTATCATAAAATATAAGATTATCTTCTTGAGATAATCCTTTTTTAAATTGATCAATTCGGCCATTAAGAATCATACTATTAAATTGATATGGATCAGATACCGAGATAATAGGGTTAGAGTCGATCACATTGTTTTTAAGTACTTCTTTTGTCATATCTCGTATGATTTCATGAAAACAGAAAAAATCAGATGCTTCTAATTTATTAATGATCGATGTTTTACCTGTACCGGGGCCTCCTGTAATTACGATTCTTTTCTTTGCCAAAGGAATAATTTTACTACAAATCTCGTAATTATAATGGGATTTATGAAATCTTGACTCAATGAAGTATAAAGGTCTGTTAAAGTTGGATGATGAAAATGTTTTTTTAGTACCTTCCTGAAGGATAGCTGTTCTTACTGAAATTAATTATAAAAAATAAACTCATGCCAATTTATAATCTAAAAATTAATGGTCAGTCTCACAGTGTTGAGGCAGATCAGGATACTCCTCTTTTATGGGTGTTAAGAGATCATCTTGATATGGTAGGTACCAAATTTGGTTGTGGTGTAGGGCAATGTGGTGCATGTACAATACATGTAGATGATTCTGCAACAAGAAGTTGTTTGCTAAAAGTATCGATGGTAGAAGATATGGAAATTACAACTATAGAAGGATTGTCTAAAGAAGGTACTCATCCGGTGCAACAAGCCTGGAAAGAGATAGATGTACCACAATGTGGATATTGTCAAGCTGGGCAGATCATGTCTGCGGTAGCTTTCCTAAAACAAAATCCTAAACCGGATACTTCAGAAATAAGAGATGCAATGAGTGGTAATATCTGCAGATGTGCGTCTTATAATAGAATAGAAGCAGCAGTAGCACTTGCAGCAACGAAAACCAATTAACCCTTTTAAATTTTTAGAATATGAAAGATGTAATAACACCTTCAATAAGCAGAAGGTCTTTTATAAAAACCTCGGCATTGGCAGGAGGAGGGATGCTAATAGGGTTCAATTTGTTTCAGGCATGCAAACCAGAGGTAGCCCCGCCAGTAGATATTTCTAAATTAAATTTTAATGATTTTAATGCATTTATAAAGATTGCAGACAATGGAATGGTTACTATTTTTTCACCTAATCCAGAAATTGGACAAGGAGTAAAAACCTCGATGCCCATGCTAATTGCAGAAGAATTAGATGTTCTCTGGGATCGTGTTATAGTAGCACAAGGAGCTTTGGATACCAAAAACTTTACAAGACAGGTAGCAGGAGGAAGTCAATCTTTAAGGCAAGGTTGGGAGCCATTAAGGCAAACAGGGGCCACCGCCAGACAAATGCTTATTAATGCGGCAGCTGCAAAATGGGGTGTAAACCCATCAGAGTGTACAACAAATAATGGAGTAATTTCAAACGCAAATGGAGATACATTAGGATATGGTGATGTGGTTAAAACAGCGGCAACGCTAGAAATTCCCGAAAATGTCACTCTAAAAGATCCAAAAGATTTTAAAATCATAGGCAAAGATATTCCCAATGTAGATGTAGAAAAGATCATTACAGGAGCATCACTTTATGGGATGGATTATAAGGAAGAAGGAATGTTGTATGCATCTGTGTTGAGACCACCAGCTTTTGGGCAAAAATTGGCATCCTGTGATGATACAGAAGCAACTGTGATAGATGGAGTTCATAGTGTTGTTAAGTTTGGAGATAAAATAGCAGTACTAGCAAAAGATACATGGACTGCCATGAAAGGTAAAAAAGCTTTAAAAGCAAGTTGGACTACCGATACCCAATTAGAAAGTACAGAAGGTATTGAAAAAGCACTTACAGACCTTCTTAATGGAAATAAATTTGAAACATTACGTGCAGATGGAAATGTGAAGAAGGCTTTTGCACAAGCTGACAAAGTGATCGAGAGAGTATATGAGTCTCCTTTTTTACCACACAATTGCATGGAGCCAATGAACTTTTTTGCAGAGGTTACATCGGATAGAGCACGGTTAGTAGGCCCTATACAAACTCCTGCTGGCACCGCAAGAAGAGTTGCTAGATTATTAGAACGTGATCCAGAAGAGGTGTCAGTAGAAATGACCAGAATGGGAGGTGGCTTTGGTAGGCGATTATATGGTGATTTTGCGCTAGAAGCGGCAGAAATATCAAAAATATCCCAAAAGCCGATCAAGGTAGTGTATTCTAGAGAGGATGATATGTCTGCAGGTATATATCGCCCAGCTATCAAATATAAAATTAGTGCCTCTATAAAAGATGGTGCTATTACCGGGTACCATCTTAAAGAAGCTTCTGTAAACTCGAATATGTATGGGTTAATACCTAATTTTTTTCCGGCAGGTGCCATAGAAAATTACCAGGTAGACGTGGCAAATTATAATAGTAAGATTACCACAGGAGCCTGGAGAGCTCCCTATACCAATTTTTTATCTTTTGCAGAGCAAAGTTTTTTTGATGAACTGGCAGAAGTATTAGAAGTTGATACTATAAAACTTCGTTTGGATTTATTGCAAAAAGTGAAAGGAACGACCGATGAAAGGATTCAATATTCTCCAGAACGATTAGAAAATGTGATTAAAGTTGCTGTTGATAAATCGGGATGGGGCAAAGCAAAAAGCGGAGTTTATCAAGGTTTTAGTGCATACTATTGTCATAATACCCATGTTGCAGAGGTTGCCGAGGTAGTTCTTCAAAACGATGCTCCGGTAGTAAAAAAAGTGATTTGTGTTGTAGATTGTGGAGTCGTAGTAAATCCTTTGGGGGCAAAAAACCAAATTGAGGGCGGTGTAATTGATGGGGTAGGGCATGCAATGTATGGCGACTTTTCTTTTAAAGAAGGAGTGCCACAGGATCAAAACTTTACTACGTATAGACTTATACGTGCTAATGAAGCACCACTCGTAGAAACGTATTTTGTAGATAGCGATATTGCTCCTACAGGATTAGGTGAGCCCACATTACCACCAGCAGGCGGAGCTGTAGCTAACGCCATTAAAGCTGCAAAAGGCATACGAATATATAAACAACCATTTATTAAAAATATGGATACAAAAGCACCTTTGGGATAAAGAGGAGTGAAGTATGACACATGAGTTTAAAGAAATAATAGAGGCATATTCTAATGCCAAACAATTAGGAATGTCTGCTGTTTTGGCAACAGTTGTCGATATAGAAGGTTCTTCATATAGAAGGCCTGGAGTCGGAATGCTTATTCTGGAAAATAATAAGATGATTGGAGCAGTAAGTGGTGGGTGTGTAGAAAAAGAAGTGCTTCGACAGGCACAATACGTATTTGTATCAGGGAAATCAAGAATGATGACCTATGATGGTAAATATAGATTGGGTTGTGAAGGGTTGTTGTATATTTTGATCGAGAAATTTGATATTACGTTTGCTACCATCGATGCTATTAAGGAACATTTGGTTGCAAGAATCCCGTTTCGTATAGAAACTCTATATTCTAAAACGATGGTAGAAGAGATAGGTATGGGATCAATACTGCGTTTTGGAGATGATCAGCAATATTACTTTTCTGAAACCGGTATTCTGGATGATACTTTAGAAAGTTTTGATCGGGACATGCAACCTTGTTTTAGGTTAGTAATTATAGGTACAGAACATGATGCAGAGCAATTATGTAAGTTGGCTGCGGCTACCAAATGGGAAGTTACTATTGTGTGCTCTCCCCAACATACAGCAACACTAGAAGATTTTCCTGGAGCAAATAAAATTTTGTATAATGCCCCAGAGGACTTAGAAATAGAAGTTATGGATCGCCAAACAGCAATTGTTTTGATGAATCATAATTTTGCAAAAGACTTATTGTATTTACAGGCTCTTAAAAATGCAATACCGATATACATTGGTGTGTTAGGACCAGCAAAGCGTCGAGAAAAATTACTTTCGGGTTTGTTGGACTATTCGACAGATATCACAGAAGAATTTATAGCACTTATTCATGGCCCTGCGGGATTAAATTTGGGAGCAGAAACCCCAGAAGAAATTGCAATTTCTATCATTGCAGAGATCTTATCAGTAATTAGAGAACAGGACCCAATACCTTTACATAAGAAAAAAGGGGCTATACATGACACCCCAAAAAAGAAAGATAAAAATGTCATCATCTATAAAGCCTAAGATAGCACATTTGATCCTGGCAGCAGGAAAGTCTGATAGAATGGGAAGGTGCAAACAATTGTTGCCCTGGAGATCTACCACCTTAATAGGGCACGCTATAGAGCAATCATTACACTTAGATACTGTAAAAACATATGTAATATTAGGAGCGTATTATAACGAAATTTACAATCAGATTAAGGTTTTTCCTGTAGAAATAATTAAGAATAAAGATTGGCAATTAGGGATGGGAACTTCTATTCGAAACGGTATTATAGCACTTCAAAAAGACGAAGAATCATACGATGGAGTTTTAATTTCGCTTGTGGATCAACCATTGATTGATACTAATCATTATGCAGGATTAATTAATAAATATATAAATAGTGATAAAACAATAGTTGCTACAAGTAATAAAGATGGTGTGGGGGTGCCAGTGTTATTGTCTAAAGGCTATTTTAATGAGTTACGGCAGCTTGATTCTGACTATGGAGCACGGCATATTTTAAAGAAGTATACGACAGAGATTTATGAGGTTTCTTCAGAAAACAAAAATATTGACATCGATACTTTTGAAGAATATCAACTATTGATAAAAGACCATTTTGTCTAAGCTTTATTTTTATAAATCATAACCGTATCTTTGTTGCAACATTTGCTTTGTTAAAATATATGAAAGATCAAGAAGAGTTTTATAAAAAACTAAAAGGCCAATTAGAAGAAACGTCAAATTGGCCATCAGCCTACCTATATAAGTTTATAGTTCCTACAAATATTGAAAAAATACAACAGATCGAACAGATTTTTAATAACCTGGGAGCTGTAATAGAAACAAAACAGTCAAAAAATGGTAAGTACACCAGTGTTTCTATAAAGGTTCGAATGAAGGACCCAGATCATGTTATTATCAAATATAAAGAGGTAGCAACAAAGGTTGAAGGAGTAATTTCATTATAGAGATTTGAGTGGCTGCCAAAAAGGTATCTTTATCTTTGTTATCGTTCAAAATTATTTGGTAATAAATAAATTTTCGAATGAGGATAACATACTTGTTTTATTTTAGTATTTTGCGAAACAAATATTAGAATAGCCCAAAATACAAATCAATGATCAGGTCATAACCTTATAGTAGCGATAGGTTATATGGATGTTACTTGCAAAACAGTCCTTTATAAATTTTCTGACAGCACTTTATAGATTTATTTTTTGACTATATCTACACAATTTTTACATAACTTTTATGGATATTAATAATATAGAATATAATACCGAACGTGAAAAACTGATTATTCCAGAATATGGGCGTCATTTACAAAAAATGATCAGCTATGCAGTTGGTGTTGAAGATAGAGAAGAGCGTAATAAAGTAGCAAAGTCAATTATCGCGGTAATGGGAAATTTACAACCACATTTACGTGATGTTCCCGAGTTTCAGCATAAATTATGGGATCAATTGTTTATTATTAGCGATTTTAAATTAGATGTTGATACTCCTTTTCCGGTACTGACCAAAGAAAAGTTACAGGAAAGACCAGAACCGCTAGAATACCCTCAAAATTTTCCAAAATATCGATTTTATGGAAATAATATAAAGAGAATGATCGATGTTGCCAATGAATGGGAAGAGGGAGAGTTGAAAACAGCACTTACTTATACGATTGCCAATCATATGAAAAAGTGCTACTTAAACTGGAACAAAGATACAGTAGAAGATGCAGCTATTTTTAACCATCTTTATGAATTGAGTGATGGTAGAATAAACCTAAAAGGAAGTAGTGAAGATCTTACAGGTTCGTCAGATTTAATGAGAGGTAAAAAGAAAAAGCAAAGCAATTCTGGAGGTAAAAAGAATTACAGAAATAACAATCGCGGTAAAAAGCGATACTAGATATTACACATAATCATACTTCAATTTTATTAACTACTAACCACTTACTGCTTAATGGGTACTTTTCAAATAGAAGGAGGATATCAACTTAAAGGTGAAATCACGCCTCAAGGTGCAAAAAACGAAGCTTTACAGATACTTTGTGCTGTACTGTTAACCTCAGAAGAAGTTATAATTTCTAACATACCAGATATAAGAGATGTCAACAAATTGATTGATATTTTAGGGAATTTAGGGGTAAAGATTCAAAAATTAGAAAAGGGTAAATACTCTTTTAAAAGTGACGATTTAGATCTTTCTTATCTAGAAAGTCAAAAATTTAAAGAAGAGGGTAGTGGACTTAGAGGTTCTATAATGATTGTTGGACCCTTATTAGCACGATTCGGGAAAGGGTATATTCCGCGTCCGGGTGGTGATAAAATAGGAAGAAGACGTTTGGATACTCATTTCGAAGGATTTATTAATCTTGGAGCCGAGTTTAGATATAATAAAGAAGAACGGTTTTATGGTGTCGAAGCACCCGAAGGTTTGGTAGGAACCTATATGCTTTTGGATGAAGCATCAGTAACCGGTACCGCAAATATTGTAATGGCAGCCGTATTGGCAAAAGGAACAACTATAATTTATAATGCAGCTTGCGAACCTTACCTACAGCAGTTATGTAAAATGCTGATTTCTATGGGAGCCAAGATTTCTGGCGTAGGGTCTAATTTGTTAACCATTGAAGGCGTAAGTGTATTACAAGGTTGTGAACATAGAATATTGCCAGATATGATAGAGATTGGTTCATGGATTGGATTAGCGGCCATGACCAAAAGCGAAATTACCATTAAAAATGTGAGTTGGGAAAATCTAGGAGTTATACCTAGTACATTTAGAAAACTTGGGATAACTCTCGAAAAAGTAAATGATGATATTTATATTCCTGCTCATGAAAATGGTTATCAGATAGAAAGTTATATAGATGGGTCATTTATGACAATTTCTGATGCACCCTGGCCTGGGTTTACTCCAGATTTATTAAGTATTGTATTAGTAGTAGCAACGCAAGCAAGGGGAGAAGTAATGGTGCATCAAAAAATGTTCGAGAGCCGTTTGTTTTTTGTCGATAAATTGATTGACATGGGGGCAAAGATTATTTTATGTGATCCGCACAGGGCAACTATTATTGGTCATAACTTTGCGTCGATATTAAAAGCAACTACCATGGTTTCTCCTGATATTAGAGCAGGAATATCGTTGTTAATAGCGGCATTAAGTGCCAAAGGAACTTCTACAATTCATAATATAGAACAAATTGATCGCGGATATGAAAATATCGATGAGCGTTTAAGAGCAATAGGAGCAAAAATTGTTCGGTTGGATTAAGTAAGTTTTGTTTCTAATTATTGTTCTTTAGAAGGGTAGCTGTGTTTGTTTGGATGATTTATGTGGTCTAATAGAGGCTTATGTTTTTTGATTATGTTGAAAAACAACTTCTAATAGCTATATTGAAGTGTAGATACCGATATTATAGAAAATCACAAAAATAAATAAGATGAAATTAGGAGCATTTTCGGTAAGCCTTAGTGTTAAGGATCTTACACTTTCAAAGAACTTTTATGAGAACCTTGGATTTAAAGTTTTTGCAGGAGATATGGAAAAAAAATATCTAATCATGAAAAACGAAAATTCATTAATAGGTTTGTTTCAAGGGATGTTTGAAAATAACATTTTAACATTTAACCCTGGTTGGGATACAGATGCCAAACTACTTGATGGTTTTGATGATGTACGTGAGATACAGAAAAACCTAAAAGAAAACGGTGTTAAATTAGTTCAGGAAGCTGATGAAAGTACTTCGGGACCGGCAAGTTTTGTAGTATTGGATCCCGACGGAAATACAATATTAGTAGATCAGCATGTTTAAATATATATTTCCCTTACAAAAAAAATAGTATTATCCGTTAAGGTTTTCCGTAAGTGATTGCTTAAAAAGTGGTTGTAGATTTGTGAATAATTATTGAGCAAATAGATAGTTGGTAGTGAGTTTATTACTGTATACAAGTTGTATGCAGGTTTATAAAAATAAATCACTACATGAGGTTAAAAATTATATTCACTTTTATTTTCTTAATCGCTAACGCCATTTGGATTTCTGCCCAAACAGATTCTAATTATGTAAAGGTAGAAGGGTATTATCATAGCGACGGAACTTATGTGCAACCACATTATAAAATTATTCCAGATATTGGTACCACCAGTGTCCTTTCTAATTTAGAAAAAATCAATCCGTACGCAGATCAGAAAAGGCACTCCAGGTCGAGTGTAAATCCATTGATCGACACAAATAATCAGGTAGATGTAACTAAGGAAAATGTGAAAATTTGTACCAATTCACAGTGTAAAGAAAAAAGGCTGATATACAATTCTGGATACATGTATAAGTCTTCGATATATTGTGTAATACATACTCCGCAATGCTCTATCCATAATTGCAAAGAACCAAGATTATTAAATTATTTAGGGCCACAATTTTTAGATTTTTGTAAAGAGCACGCCCATACATGTAAAATTACCAATTGCTATAATATGTCTAGAATTGATGATTCGGGACATAGGGTAGAGCAAACAGAGTATTGTGAGCTGCATACCCCAAAATGTGGTAGCCCTTCTTGTTCTAATTTTTCCAAAGTAAATTATTTTGGATCGGGTTATCAAAAATATTGCGAAAATCATAGATATACCTGTAAAGTGGATGATTGCTATAGAATCGCTAGAATAGATACTTCTATAAAGAGAGGAGAACAAACAAATTATTGTGATTTACATACTCCCGAATGCGCTAATCCTTCTTGCTCCAATTTTGCACAAGTAAATTATTTTGGGTCGGGTTATCAGAAATATTGCAGAGGTCATAAATATACCTGTAAAGTGGATAATTGTTATATCAGTGCCCGAGTAGATGATTCTGGTTATAAAAGTGAACAAACCAGTTATTGTAACGTGCATACTCCCAAGTGTAGTACCCCTTCTTGTAACAATCATGCACAGGTAAGTTACTTTGGATCTGGTTATCAAAAATACTGCGCGACTCATAAAAATACTTGTAAAGTGGATGGTTGTTATAATATTGCCCGGATAGATAGTTTGGGAGCAAAAAAACTACAAACGCCTTATTGTTTAGAGCATACACCTATGTGTAATCATCAAAGCTGTGATGAATATTCTAAAATACGATCCTACGGGTCTGCTTATATGAAGTATTGTGGGGTTCATGTAGAGTGAAATTTATTTTGTTTTTTGAAACCTATTGTATTTAAAGATAGGTTCAGAATAAATTTCATAAATAGTGTATATTTACTTGTTTTTATATGGTTTTCAGTTAGTTAAGAAAAATGGTGATTTTCATACTTTTACTCTAAATCATATAAAATAACGTAATCATGTCAACACTTAAGCTCAAAAACGGAACAACAAAAAGTGAAACGGGAAAAGATAGTCTTAAATTTTGTATTTATAATGCAAAGGATGCGGCTCAGATATTTCCGGTAGAAGGAGGGGTAGGGACTATTTCGAACGGAAATACGCTGGATTGGACTAAATCAGCTGGAGATAAATGCAAAAGCTATAGGATTAAATGGTTTAAAGCAGCATTATTTGATGAACTATTAGCTTCAGGAACAGCATCACCCGGAGGTTCCTGTGAGATATATTATGATGGAGGATATCATACGCGTCCTATTTCTTAAATACGATTTTTTATAATGTTGAAATTATCATAGGAATAGTGTATTTGAGAAATAACAAAAAACAAAAAAGCCAGACAATATTGTCTGGCTTTTTTGGTTATTACTATGTCTTGTCCTGAAATAAGTTGACACAAAATCGACTTATTTATGAAACATTCAGAAGAACAACGGAAAAAACGTA
>CANMLW010000021.1 GCA_947498705.1 uncultured Aquimarina sp. | reverse complement strand
GCTAGACAATATAAGCTAAGAATATACGGTAATATTCACTTTAAAACGTAATAAAGAAAAGTATCAAACCTTAGTAAATTATTCAAAAAATGAACCCCAACAATGTTGGGGCTATATCATTTATAACTTTACCTTTTTAAAAGCACAAAAATCATATGTAACCATAGAAATCATGAAAATTTAAACATCTAACATCTGAAAATATAGAAAATGTTATTCAAAACTACCAGAATTAAATTAAATTATCGAGACCTACGGATTTAAGGTTGTAATCCGTGGGGTATCAATAGCAGTAGGCTGCTAAAAAAGAAGAAAAAATATATTGATTATTTATCGTTTATACAAAACATCTCCAGAAGATTATGCATTTATTTAGTGCTGCAAGAAATTATGCTGACTTAGATAGTGAGATAGAAATTATAATACTGCCTTTGTTTTAAGAAATAAAACACGGATTGCAAATCTGCGTTATCATAGTTTATACCTTTTGTCTTGTCAATTCTGATTCAAATCGACAAAAAAACACAAAAAAATCACCTTTTTTTTCAGAGTATCAAAAAATGAGACTGTGATGTTTTACTATTGCATTGTGATTGGGTGATGACATATGATCTGGTTACACATCAGTTTAAAATGAGAGCATCTCAATTTTTGACTCCGTAATAAGGGTAGGGCTAAATTAGGAGAAAAAATCGAGGTAGTAAAGGGAGTCTTTGGCTCCCTTTCTCTTTTAATATAATGATAGGTAGGTGTTAACCATATAATCGATATGGGGAATATGCACCTCGCATAAGTAAGTTTTTAATTGTTAGAATAGTACGACACATTGTATTGTATACTATTCAAACCTGATTTAGCGTTATATAAGTAAAGTTTAGAATGAGACCCCTTAATTTCTATAGCTTACTTTTTTTGCTACTTATGACTAGATTTACGTATGCACAGGATTGTTGTACCACACAAAAAAGTCCTTGGGTATTGGGTTTGGGAGCAAATATTGTTAATGACTCTGGACTAAAGTTTAGGGGGATACTTGATATCGAAAATAATTATAATTATAGTGTTCCAATACGCATAACATTAGAAAGGAGATTTCAGGAAAACTTCGGAATCGAAATAGCCACAAATTTTAATACATTTTTAAAAGGAAAAACGGTTAATAATTCGGTTTTACAAGAAGATGTTTCCTTTTTTGCCATCGATGGTATGTTTAATTATTACTTTTCGAATACCTACCAGATAAAGGAACGTGCAGCATACGAAGCCTATCTTACTACTGGATTGGGGCTAAGTTTCTATGATGGCAGTGCAGCTACTACGGCTAATATTGGAGCTGGGCTAAATTATTATCTATCCTCTACAGTAGGTGCGAATATTAATGCAATCACCAAATTTTCTGTTGATAATAGTTTGTCTGGCAGTAATTATTTACAGATTGGTATTGGTTTTATTATTAAATTAGAGGAATCATACTTTAATTAACCATATATGACATTACAATACTTTGCTCACGAAACCGCTGTTATAGACGATAATTGTAACATTGGCGAAAACACCAAAATATGGCATTTCTCACACATTATGTCTTCTTGTACTATTGGCGAAAAATGTAATATTGGCCAGAACGTGGTCATCTCTCCTCATGTAATTTTAGGTAAAAATGTAAAAATACAGAACAATGTTTCGGTATATACCGGCGTTACTTGTGATGATGATGTTTTTCTGGGGCCTTCTTGTGTATTTACCAATGTGACCAATCCCCGAAGCGGAGTAAACCGAAGAGGAGAGTATGCCAAAACCCATGTAGGTAAAGGTGCTACCATCGGCGCTAATGCAACTATTGTTTGTGGTCATGATATAGGTGCCTATGCTTTTGTAGGGGCAGGAGCAGTAGTGACAAAAACCATAAAGCCTTATGCGTTGGTAGTAGGCAACCCTGCAAAACAGATCGGGTGGATGAGCGAGTATGGTCATCGATTAGAATTTGACGAAAATGGTTTCGCCACCTGTATAGAAAGTAAAGAAACCTATAAATTAGAAAACAAAGAAGTTACCAAACTCTAAAACCATGAATAAAAATTTTGCGATTATGGGTGTAGGAGGGTATATCGCACCCCGACACTTAAAAGCTATAAAAGACACTAATAATAATCTAATTGCTGCACTCGATAAATTCGATAGTGTGGGTATTATGGATAGTTATTTTCCTAATGCTCACTTTTTTGTAGAGTTCGAACGATTTGATAGATATATAGAAAAGCTAAAAAGAAGAAAAAATATACCATTGGATTATGTAAGTATTTGTACTCCTAACTACCTTCATGATGCCCATATCAGAATGGCATTACGCCAGGGAGCACATGCCATTTGTGAAAAACCCATTGTAATAAATCCCTGGAACGTAGATCAGCTAATCGATATCGAAAAAGAATCACAGTCTAAAGTATATTCTATTCTACAGCTTAGGATTCATGAAAGTATTATCGCACTTAAGAAAAAAGTAGACGAAGGTCCAAAAGACAAAATCTATGATATCGATTTAACCTACCTTACCTCACGAGGTAATTGGTACCATGCTTCTTGGAAAGGTGATGTTGCTAAATCTGGAGGAATTGCGACCAATATCGGGGTGCATTTTTATGATATGTTATCCTGGATATTTGGAAAAGTAACCCAGAATAAAGTGCATTTGTTAACCAAAGATACTGCTGCAGGATATCTCGAGTTCGAAAGAGCCAGAGTACGTTGGTTCTTATCCATCGATTATAATAATATTCCAGAAGTTGCTAAGCAAGAAGGAAAGAGAACGTATAGATCGATTACCGTTGATGGAGAAGAAATAGAGTTTAGCAGTGGATTTACAGAGTTGCATACCAAAAGTTATCAGTCGATCCTAAAAGGAGAAGGTTATGGCCTCGAAGATGCCAGACAATCCATACAGATAGTACATGATATTAGAAATGCAAAATTGTCTGATCTAAAAGGTGATTATCACCCCATGTTAACCAATAAAGAATTGATTAAGAGTATTTAGATAATACCAGTTCTGATTTGAATTTACATATAAGATAAAAAGATAGAGTTTTATTGAACAAATTCAATTCGGAAAAAGTTATATACTATCTAAAAGAAAAGAGACCATTAGTGTACACTAATGGTCTCTTTTTTGAAAATTTGATATTACCTCAATATTGAGAATCACATGACGGGATAGTGCCTCTCAAATCAATAAATCAAGGAATATCAAATAAGTTTATCTCTAATTATGGGATTAAGGCACCAATACAGCATCAATTACATGAATGTATCCATTAGAAGCTTCTACATTAGAGTGTATAATTTGTACGGTTTCATTTACAGTAAATAAGGCACCATTAAATCCTATCGTAAGATCATCTCCAAACAGAGGAGTCAATGTTTTTTGCGTATTGATTGCTCTGGTATCCAATTTGCCATTTACTACATGATGCAGTAATGCGTTTCTAAGTGCTTCTCCTTCTGGGATAGCATCCAAAGCTTCAAAAGCAGCATCGGTAGGCGCAAATACAGTAAATATTCCTCCTCGTAAAGTGTCAGACAATGCTGCAGAATCTAATGCAGCTGTCAAAGTTGTAAATCTTCCTCTACGATCATTGGTTAGGATATCTACAATTGTATCAGATGGGGTTTCCATATCTTTTGGATTTGCTATCCAACTACCCTGATTAATAGGACCATCTGGGATATAAGTAGTAAAGCTACCGGTAATTCCTTTGGTAGTTGCATTTTCGATACCTGTACCATATACCAAAACTTCATCTTTCATTTCTATAATCAGATATACGGTGCCATCTGCAAGAATAGCACCTCTCGTTTCAGATTCTTCGCCATCTGCAGCAACAAATTTTCCTCGTAAGAGTTTAAACAAGCCACTGTACATAGTAACCGATACCTGTAACTCTCCGCTCAAATTCTCACCAGCACGACTATCACCTTCGATAGTGGCATAAAAATAATAAGTAGTATTTTCTCTACTTGCATTTTTATTTCGCCGCTCTAATGGAGGTTGATTAACAGGGGTATATGACATTTCTCCTGGTAAAACACGTGATGTGATTCGTTCGATCTCATCAAAACTGATAAGCTTTGATTCTTTAAACTCTGTGATTTGCGTTGTGTTGGTGTTAACAGGTTCATCTAGGGAATTATCCTCACAAGAAGAGACCATAAACAAAACCGATAGTGCAAAGAATAGCACTGCTAAATTTTGAAATAAATTTTTCATAGTTGATAAAATTAAGTAAAATGTTGAGTTAAAATTTTAAGTAGTTTTTTACATAATTAATTATCAAATTTTTGTTATAAAAAATAATTTATGGGCTTTAAAGTTAAGGAACGGTCTGTTAAGTATGCTTTTGTTAACAGAAGTTTATAAGATGTAAGAAATGTCTGTTAGTTTATTGATTAGTAGGTTGATGGGGAAATAAAAACCTGCATTCATTAAAATATTGATCAAAAGGATACGTTATTAATCTTTCTGTTTTTTGAAAGATAAGGAAACGAAAAATGGTTTTCTTCTGTATAAAAATATAAGATGTTTTGAGTTGTTTTTATAGAAAATGACTACCTTAATAGTTAGATATTAAAAAATAGATTTTGGATATAAAATATTTGGGCAAAGGTGAGTAGTTTAAAAAAGAAAGCCACCAATGGGGTTATTTGGAGCAGTATTGATAAGTCATCCTCTATGGGTATCCAATTTATTTTTGGAATTATCCTCGCTCGTATCTTATTACCAGAAGATTATGGATTAATAGGAATGATTACCATCTTTATTACTATTTCGCAAGCGATTGTCGAAAGTGGATTTAGTAGAGCACTAATACAAAAAAAGAATGCAGATCAGATCGATTATTCTACGACTTTCTTTTTTAATTTTTTGATAAGCCTGTTGGTCTACGGGACACTTTATATTGCAGCCCCCTATATTGCAGGTTTTTATAAAGAGCCCATCTTAATAGCGCTTGTAAAAGTAGTCGGCCTAAATGTGATCGTTTCTTCGGTAGCTATTATACAGCGTACGATAATGATCAAGAAAATTGATTTTAAGTCACAGGCAATTGTAAATATAACTTCGGGTATTACAGGAGCATTAATAGGTGTAGGTTTTGCATTGTCGGGTTATGGTGTATGGTCGTTGGTGTTTCAGTACCTTTCCAGAAACATTATGATGTCACTTATGTTTTGGTTTTTTAGTGATTGGAAACCTAGCTGGATTTTTAGTGTCGAAGCCTTAAAAAAACTATTTGATTTTGGCTCTAAAATACTCGCTTCTACACTGCTGTATGCTGCTTTTCAGAATATCTATCTGGTAGTGATTGGTAAAGTGTATAAATCTGAAGAATTAGGGTATTATACCAGAGCAACGCTGTTCAAACAAATTCCTGCAACACTGGTAACTACCATTATGCAAAATGTTACGTTTCCCATATTGGTAGACGTGATAGAAGATAATAAACGGGTTAAAAATGTAATGAAAAGAAGTATTAAACTAACTGCTTTTTTACTTTTTCCTATGATTAGTATTCTCGTAGTTTTTGCACACCCCATAGTATTAGTGTTATTAACAGAAAAATGGTTACCTACAGTATTATTGTTGCAAATTTTGGCAGTAGGTGCGATTTTCTTTCCTCTAAATGCGATTAATAACAATTTTCTGAATGCCAAAGGAAGATCTGATTTGTTTCTAAAATTAGAAATCATAAATACATTGCTTACACTGCTTACTATTGCCATTACCTATCAATTTGGAATGACTGTGATTGCAACAGGCTATGTACTTGTTTCTGGAGTTGGATTTTTTACATACACCTATTACCCGTCAAAATTCATAGGATATTCTGGTATAAAACAATTGCTTGATATGCTGCCATACGTGTTGGTAAGTGCAGGAGTCACGGTTTTAAGTTATGTAGGGTTAAGTTTTATAGAAAACCAGCTCGTTTTTTTGATTCTGGGAACTATTACTAGTGGTCTGGGCTATGTGCTTTGCTCTTATTTTTTTAAATTTAAGGAAATGGAAGACTTAAAACAGATTATCATGTCCAAACTAAAAAAGAAATAAATACGTTAAGAGAAATAAATAATCTATGTACCTGATCCAAAAAACATTTTAAAAAACAAATCTATGATGTGGACCAGAACATATACCAATATTGCGATTATATTTACCTTGTTGGTAGTCGCCTTTCACATTATAATTTTTCCCGAATATACAATGCCATTATTTGTGCTGTTAGGAGGGGTAGCAACCACGTTTGTTTTTTTTGTAGCCCTATGGCAATACCCTCAATATTGGCTTACCACCCAGGGATTTATAAGAAAACTATTTATTCATAGTGTTTTTTATAGGATTTTAGGAGTAATTGCACTGTATCTTCTTACCTTGTTTTTTGACCCCGCAAGTTTACCTTTCGAAATCAAAGCGATAGATTCTGTAAATTATAATACCTCCGGTCTGTTGGCAGCAGAAGCTTTTCAGAAAGGAGAAAGTGTTTTTAAGGCATTGTCAGGTTTCTGGAAAAGTGAATCTGATTATGGTTTTTCTATTGTTATTGGCTTTTTGTATTACCTGTTTGGTCCCTATCCTTTGGTGATCAAAATATTTAACATTTTGATTGGTAGTTTGATTGTTATTAGGGTTTACCAAATTACCAGGTTAGTATATGATGAAGATCGTGCCCGATTGGCTGGAATTCTTACCATGCTTATGCCTCCTTTAATTTGGTTTGGAGGTATGGCACTTAAAGAAACCTTGCTAATCTTCATTATTGTAAATGTTGCCTATCTGATCACAAAACAAGTCATGGTTACAGGGTTTAAATGGATGGTAATGGGATTCGTTATTTTTCAGATCTCGATTACCTTGTATTTTAGAACTATTATGGCTCCTTTACTGCTCGGTAGTGTGCTTTTGCAAATTGTTTTTTTAAGAACTAGAAATAAAGGTTACCGAATTATAGCTGTTTTTATTTCAATTTTATTAATTTACGGTAGTTATCTGGTGGTAGATCGATTAGGAATGCTAGAAGGGATCGAAGAAATGATTCTTGCAAGTCAGGATCAATTCGAAAATGAACTGTCGAATGCTGCAGAAGCTAAAGGAATATCATATACTGCTGCTATAGTTGCCCCTTTATTGATGGCAGGAGCGATGGTAACACCATTTCCTTCTTTATTAAATTTTGAAGAAGGGCAATTGGGCATTTATGCTCACTTTTATAACGAAATTATACGTAATTGCTTATATTTCTTTGTGTTTTGTGGCCTTATTAGGGTGATAAGACGTCGTAGAAAAGGAAGCGTATTTATGCTAAGTTTTGCCGTTGGCTATATACTGATTCTAGCCGTATCCGGAATATCTTTTCAGGATCGGTTTCAGATATTAGTATTACCGTTTTTGACCGTTTTTATGGCCGATGGTATCCATACAAATTACCCCGGAAGAACCAGACATTGGAAGATATACCTGCTTTTCATTTTTGCAGCTATTCTAATGTGGAATTTATTTAAACTATCAAACCGAGGACTCTTATAACCATGAATCATTTTATTTTATCAAAACTGAACAACGTTCCTGTAGAAGAGAATCAGATACACCTTCTCGACAATTGGGTACTTACATTACAAGGAAACGAATATACAACCTACGAGCAAGATGACAAAAAGATCATCATCATAGGAGATTATATAGGCGATACTCAAACACTGTTTAAAACAAATCCTAATGATATCCCCAGGCTTAGGGGTAATTTTTACGCTATTGTTGTAGATGACGAAACCATTAGGGTTTATAATAGTTTTTTAAGTGTGTTACCTATGTATCATACCCATGATTATACATACATATCTTCTTCGGTTCACTATATAAGAAACGTTTCGCAAGAAGAATTTACCATCGATAAAAAATTTATTCTCGAAGGCTTACTCTTTAATTATGGTTTTTTTAATAGGACACATTACAAAGAGATACAATTAGTACCGAGCAATTCTTTTTTAACCCTTGATCGAGATACCGTTACAGTAGAAAAACATTTCGAAACTACCTCTTTGTTTCACGAAACTCCGTCTAGAGGATCAAAGGTAGTAGATCGACTTAGCAATCTTTTTATTTCGACAACAGCACATTATTTTCCTGATGCTCCTTTCGATATTGCATTTACCAGTGGATTTGACGGAAGAACTTTGGTGAGTTGCGCTACCTACTTGCAAAAAGACTTTAAAACCTTTTCTTTTGGGAAATTAGAAAATGATGATGTTTCTATACCTAAGGCAAATGCTGCAGAGCTGGAAATACCATATCAAGTCCTGAATCTGGGAAGTGAAACATATATTAATAAGCATTATTTTAAAAGTGCAGAAGCGTATATTCAAGAATCCCCGGGTGCCAACGGATTGATATACCCTCATATGCATTACAGTACCCGACAAATTGCAAAGCAGACAGAATATTTGCTTTCGGGGGTCATCGGTAGTGAACTTTTTAGAGCACTACATATTACAGGAGCTGTTACCTCTCAAGCCCTGGCCGATATTTTTATGAGTAATAGTACCCAAGAGATACGGGCAAAAATTAGTAACTCAAAAGCATTAGATGCGATACAAAAGGAAGAATTTAGTTCAGAATTAGAAGAACTAATAGAAGAACTAATAGCCTATAGAACGATAGTTCCTGATCATCTTACCAAAAATCAACAGTTTTATGTATTTGTATTTGAAGAAGTATTTAGAAAATTTTTCGGACAATGGATCGCGATGCAAATGCAGCATATAAAAGTGAGGACTCCCTTCCTGGATTATGTGTTTATAAAAGAACTTCTTAAAACACAATACGCAGGAGTAAATAACGATTTTTTTACAGAAAATCCGTTGAAAAGAATGAAAGGACAATATCTGTATACTGATATTATAAAGAAAACAAATAAAAAGATATATCTTCAAAAGACCGGAAAAGGGTATCGTCCAAAAGATCTTAGAGAATCAATATACATTTATAAAATTATTTGGCCCTTTATTGCCAAACGTCTTCGTAGAAAAATAAAAACCCCTTATCTGGATAATCTGGGAATTATATCAGGAGTATTGGCAAATAAGGAACCTATTAAAAAACTAATAGCCGATACTATTTATTTTGATGCTAACAAACTACTGGCTAGCTTAGAGACACTAACCCCAGATACCCCAGAAAAAGAAAGAGATGCTTTGCTTATGATGATTTCTACCCTAATCGCATTACATCATCAGCCTGTAGAAAGAAAAACTAAACAACCAACTATATTATGAATAAGATTATTGCACTAACAGATTATAAAAAGAAGTTTGGCTCAAAACATTTCGATGTTCCTTATAGAAGTGGGATGGATAAAGAGAAAATGACCACCTATTTTAAAGAAGTGGGGTATGAGATAGAGTTTAGATATTTTAATGAAGTTAACCCCGAAGATCCAGTGTATAAAGATGCTATTATTCTATATACATCCTCAGAAGATATTGGTTATAGGTATAAGTCTTATATAGAAGATATTGTATTGACATTTGAATTGTTGGGAGCAAAACTGATCCCAGAATACAAACATTTAAGAGCTAATAACAATAAAGCTTTTATGGAGCTTATGCGTAAAACCATTGGTATTACTCCTTATTTGAAATCTAAGATATTTGGATCGATGGCAGATTTGAAAATGAAGATAGAAGATATCGATTTTCCATGTGTTTTTAAAGAATCAGGAGGCGCATCTGGAGACGGAGTTTCGTTAGTAAAGAGTAAAGAAGAGTTATTCACTAAAGTAAAAGCGTCTAGTAGAGAACGTAGTTATCTGCAGGATTTTAGGGATCATGCCAGAGCAATAAAGCACAAAGGATATATAAAAGAATCTGTTCATAGAAATAAATTTATTCTTCAGGATTTTATTCCTAATCTAAAAAATGATTGGAAAGTATATGTGTTTGGAAATAAGATATATACCTTTAAACGCCCGATTTTTAAGGGACGAGGGATAAAAGCCAGCGGAGGTGGTTATGATAATTATTTCTATGGCCTTGAAGCCGAAGCACCCGAAGGAATGTTCGATTTGGCCTTAGAAATATTTAAAAAATTAGATGTACCTCATGTTTCTATAGATTTTGCATACGATGGAGACGAATTTTACGTTTTAGAGTTTCAGTCTTTATATTTTGGAACAGCCGGAATACCATATTCTGAAGGATACTTTACCAAAGAAAATGACCAATGGAAGTTTATTAAAGAAAAATTGGAAATTGAAAAAGTATATGTCGATAGTATTGCTTACTATCTAAATCCATAGGATAGGAGATCAGGTTTTAAAGGAAATAAAGACTGTAATTAATAAAGATACGTAGATAGCATTGTTAATTACATAGATCATTAACCCCTTTAAAATGATTGATTTTGAAAACTATTCTTGCACTCACGGACTATAAAGGCAATTTTGGTTCTAAACATTATGCGGTTCCTTATCGCAGCGGAATGGAAAAAGAAAAGCTAAGGCAATATTTTAAAGAATATGGCTTTAACCTTACTTTTGCCACATTTTCAGAAATCGATCTTACCACACAAAACTATAGGGGAGTATATGTAATCTATACGTCATCAGAAGATCCTTTCTATTATTACAAAGATTATATAGAAGATCAGATTTTTGCATTGCAATTGGCAGGTGCTAATGTGATTCCTCTATACGAGTTTTTACGAGCTAATAATAATAAGGTTTTTATGGAGCTTCTAAGAGAAATTATATTACCCTCAGAGTTTTGTAAATTAAAAACGTTTCGGTTTGGAACCACAGAAGAAATGTTAACATGTATTGATCAGATTAATTTTCCAGTGGTTGTAAAAGGATCAGGAGGAGCATCTGGAACACAAGTATCTCTTGCCGAAAACAAAAGAAACCTATTGCAAGAAGTGAAAAAAATATCAAAAACTTTTCATATTAAAAATTATTTATGGGAAATAGGACGTTCATTTAGACATAAAGGGTATAAGAAAGACTCTATGTATCGAAAAAAATACATTTTACAGGAGTTTATTCCTAACTTGAAAAAAGATTGGAAAATCCTCGTTTTTGGTCAACGCTACTTTATATTAACCCGCTATGTTAGAGAAGATGATTTTAGAGCCAGTGGAAGTCAAAATAATTATAAAGCCGGTATCCAATCAGAACTAACATACCAGATTTTAGACTTTGCCAAACAAGTATATGATAACTTAGAAATTCCACATATTTCACTAGATATTGCATTTGACGGAAAAAAATATTACCTTTTAGAAATGCAAGGCGTATATTTTGGCACCTCTACGATATATATGTCTGATGCTTACTTTGTTAAGGGTGATAATGGTTGGTCTTCCAAAGAAGTAGATTTAGACCTCGAAAAACTGTATGCCGATTGTATATATAGTCATATCATCAAAAAGAAAAGCGTACTAACTGCATGATATCATTCATATATTAAGTCGAGAACGTATACTATGGAAATACTTTTTATAAGTAGTGGTAATACAAAAAGTGGTATTTCTCCTATTATTAAAAATCAAGGACAATCCTTAATTAACCTGGGACATAAGGTTACTTTCTATACTATAAAAGGAAAGGGATTAAAAGGATATTTCAATAACATTTTTACTTTAAGAAAGTTCTTGAAGAATAAGAATTTTGATGTTATACATGCCCATTATTCTTTAAGTGCAATTGTAGCTTCTTTATCGGGTGCACAACCTTTGGTAGTTTCTTTGATGGGAAGCGATGTAAAAGCTTCGGGCTTATTGAAGTACGGAATCAAGTTTTTTAACACCTTATTCTGGAAAAAGGTGATTGTAAAATCTGAAGATATGAAAATATCTGCAGGGCTTAAAGAATCCTATATTGTTCCTAACGGAGTGGATTTTAAAAAATTTAAACCTTATACCCGAGAAGAATCAATAGCAACTACTGGATGGGATCCTGATAAAAAACACATTCTTTTTGCCGCAAATCCCCGTCGATATGAGAAAAATTTTAAACTCGCCAAAGCTGCCTACAAAGGGTTAGGTGATGATAGCGTTGCTTTAAACGTTTTAGAAGATATCCCTAACGAGTTAATGCCAAAATACTTTAACGCATCAGATGTAATATTATTGACCAGCCTGTGGGAAGGATCTCCTAATGTGATTAAAGAAGCAATGGCCTGTAATTGTAAGATAGTGGCAGTAGATGTAGGTGATATTAAAGAAGTGATTTCAACTACAGAAGGATGCTATGTTACTGGATTTGATGAAAAAGAAATAGCAAATAGATTAACAGAAGCGCTTGCGCAACCCGGCAAAACAAATGGGATAGATGCCATTAGACATCTTGATTCTAATGCCGTAGCAAATACATTAACCAACATATATAAAGACACAATATTGTGACCAAAACCTGTACAATTCATACAAAAATAGACGCCATTTCAGAAGAACAATGGCAACACATAACAGAAGCGCCCACCGCCAATTTTTTTCAAACAAAAACAGCACATAGTTTTTTTGAAAAAGTTGGGGTAGAAACGTTTCAATTTGCCATCGAAAGAGAAGGACAGATTAGGGTATACCTAACAGGAATTATTCAAAAAGAAAAAGGGATTAAATCCAAGTTTTCGAGTAGAGCAATTATTTACGGAGGACCTGTCATATCCAAAGATGCAAATGATGAGGATATTATAGAAACATTACAGTTTGCCATAGATGCTTTAAAAAAGAAAGTTATCTATATAGAAACAAGAAATTTAAACAACTACGATGAGTATATGCATTTGTTTGCCAAAGTGGGGTTTAGACTGGTACCACATCTTAATTTTCATGTAGATTGTACAGATGTGGCTGCTATGAAAAAGCGTATGAGTAGCAGCAAACTAAGACAGGTAAAAAAGAGTCTAAAAACAGGTGCAGAGATTGTAGAAGCAGAATCTTGTGATGAAATAAGTGCATATTATGCTATCCTTCACGAATTATATACTACCAAAGTAAAGACGCCTTTGCCTGATAAAGATTTCTTTTTAGGCTTATGGAAAAATAACACAGCAAGATTCTTTTTGATTCGTTATCAGGGAGAAATTATAGGAGGAATTGTTTGTCCTATTTTTATGAATAAGGTGATTTATGAGTGGTTTGTTTGCGGAAAAGATGGAGTGTATAAAAATATATACCCTAGCATACTGGCAACATGGGCTGCTATGCAGTATGGAGCAGACAATAACATTCCTCGTTTTGATTTTATGGGGGCAGGAAAACCTGATGAAGCATATGGTGTAAGAGAGTTTAAATCAAAATTTGGAGGAGAGCTCGTATCTCACGGTCGATTCTTGTTTGTAGCGCAACCGTTGTTGTATAAAGCAGGGAAGACTGCAGTAAAAATACTGAAAAGCATTTAACAATAAATAGCACTTTTTTAATACCAACTAATCACAGAAAATAAATGAAACGAGCCATAATAGAGTTTTTGATACGCGCCAAAGACGATTGTTTGGTGGGTTGCATGTGATTTCTAATACTATAAACACATGAAAATTTTAATCGATATTGGTCATCCAGGACATGTACATTTATTCAGGAATTTTGTGAATGAAATGCAAGAAAGGGGGCACGAATTTTTGTTTACTTGTAGACAAAAAGAATTTGAAATAGAGCTGCTTAAGGCAGCGGGGTTTAAGTACGTTTCTTTTGGGAAGAAGTATAACACCACTACAGGGAAAATATGGGGGCTTCTTAAATTTGATGTTTTAGAAGTATTACAAGGCCTTAAATTTAAACCAGATGTGTTAATGAGTCATGGGTCTCCCTATGCTGCCCATGCCGCTGCAATTTTAAAAAAACCGCATATATCCTTAGAAGATTCTGGCAATTGGGAACAAATCAAAATTTATTTACCATTTACCAAAACGGTACTTACACCATCGGTCCTTTTTGAAGACCTTGGACCCAAGCAGGTTCGATATAAAAGCTATCATGAGCTTGCGTATTTGCATCCAAAATATTTTAAAAGTAATGAAGAGCATCATACGATCTTAAATATCCCAAAGGATAAGAAATATGTGTTATTAAGATTCGTATCCTGGAACGCCTCTCATGATAAAGGACAAAATGGCTTTACAGCTCAAGAAAAAGAGAACCTTGTTGCCTATCTGGAAGCTCGGTATGAGGTTTTTATTTCTGCAGAGAGTGATTTACCCGAACACTACAAAAAGTATAAAATAAAAATTGCTCCAGAAGATATGCATGAGGTATTGGCTGGCGCTACCTTTTTTATAGGAGAAGGAGCGACGATGGCAGCAGAAGCAGGAGTCTTAGGAACCCCTTCTATCTATGTAAACTCTATTAGAAGAGCCTATAACGAAGATCAGGAAAAATACGGATTGGTTTATAATTTTCAGAAAGGAGAAGGTGTTTTAGAGAAAGTTAAGGAATTAGAACAACTACCAGATCTTAAAAAAACTTTTAGAGAACGACAACAAAAACTGCTGGCAGATAAAATTGACCTCACAGCTTTTATGGTTTGGTATGTAGAGCACTTTCCAGAAAGTCAAGATACCATGAAAACAAACCCTAATTACGACCTTAATTTTAAATAATGGATTTTACAGTAAAAAAATACACAGAGTTATTGCGATCGCTTATTGATCAGGGATATATGTTTCAAACTTTTGAAGATTTTATAAAAGAACCAGCGCAAAGAAGTGTTGTGCTTCGACATGACGTTGATTTGTTGCCCTTTAATTCTCTTACATTTGCAAGAATACAAGCAAAACATGGGGTAAAAGGCACGTATTATTTTAGAGCAGTACCCGAGAGTTGGGATGAGGCAGTAATCAAAGAGATTAGGGATTTAGGACATGAAATAGGATATCACTATGAATGTTTGACTACTTGCAATGGAAATATAGAACTGGGAATTAAGGACTTTATTGCTAATTTGAATGCGCTGCGCGAATTGGCTCCTGTAACAACTATATGTATGCACGGTAGTCCTATGTCAAAATACGACTCAAAAGATTTATGGAAAACGTATTCATATCAAGATTATGAAATTATTGCAGAACCATACTTTGATGTTGATTTTGAAAAGGTTTTTTACATTACAGACACAGGAAGAAGATGGGACGGTCATAAAGTAAGTGTAAGAGACAAAGTAAAAACCTCTATGAAAAGAACTTTTCATACCACAGATCAAATTATAGAAGCATCAAGTACTTTGCCAGATCAAATTATGTTTACTTTTCATCCACAAAGATGGAATGATGATAAAAGATTATGGGCAAAAGAATTGATCTTACAAAATACGAAGAATGTTGTCAAGAAATTTTTCTTTGTAAATAAATAATTATGATTAGAATTTGGCTCATTTTTTATAGGAATTATAAGAAAAAGATGTTTTGACTGATATTTCCCCTATTATATCAGTTTAACTTGTTGTTAATCAAATAAGAGCGTAATGTTAAAATGACAATAATCATCGTTAAGTTTACGTTATTCTCCGATAATTAAACAATCGATTATAATATAGTTACGGAAAACCCGTTAGACTAAAACTTATATCGTTGATAATGAACATTTTACCTATTAAATATTTGTTAAAAGATTAACATGTTGTTAGTAATTTTTTTCTTACATTAGAGAAATTGCCCCAGAAACCCTTAAAACCAACAAAACCATGACCACCAAATTTGCCACGTACATCGACAACCAAATTGAAAGGCTTTTAAACCCGGAAAATTCCAATGGTAAAACCGTTATTGTCGACCGAAACAGGGACGAGGAAATCAAAAAATTGATTTGTAATGAAGTAGGCAATGAAACCTTTGATTTTATAGATAAATATGTAGGTCGCTCACTTAAAAGAGTGCATGTGATCGCCACCAGGACATATTTTAATATCGATAAGATAGCCACCAATAAGTTTTCTGCATTAGTTAACTTAAAAAGAGTCAATGACTTTAGAAGAATAAATAAATATTTTGAATCGGTTAATGCAAAACTACCTTTGGGCGGTGTTTTTATCAATCATGTCGAAACACATGCGGTTCGTAAAAATAGAATTTTAAAAAAAATTCCTAAATCTTTAGGTTATTTGTACTATTTCGCCGATGTAATTCTTACACGTGTAATGCCAAAATTGAAATATACTAAAGGATTGTACTTTCATATCACAGGAGGAAAAGGAAGAGTTTTAACCAAGGCAGAAACTTTTGGGCGTTTATACTCTTGCGGTTTTGAAATAGTAGAAGAAAAAACAATCAATAATTTACTTTATTTTGTTGCAAGAAAGATAAAAGAACCTAGTTTTGATTCAGACCCTACCTATGGACCTTTAATTAAACTTAGACGACTAGGTAAGGATGGAAAAATAATACGAGTATATAAGTTTAGAACGATGTACCCTTTTTCTGAATATCTACAGCAGTATGTTTTTGAAAAAAACAATTTGAAAGAAGGCGGAAAAATTAAAAACGATTTTAGAATATCCCACGAAGGGAAAATAATGAGAAAATATTGGATTGATGAGCTTCCTATGATTATTAATTTAATCAAAAATGAAATGAAATTGATAGGAGTACGTCCATTAAGTAATCACTATTTTAGCTTATATCCAAAAGAGCTTCAGGAAAAAAGAATTAAAGTAAAACCAGGGTTGCTTCCTCCCTTTTATGCAGACATGCCAAAAACATTGGAAGAAATAGTAGCTTCAGAAATGAAGTATCTCGAGGCTTACGAGAAAGCACCTTTAAAAACAGATATTCAGTATTTTATTAAAATTTTACAAAATATTTTATTGAGAGGCAAAAGAAGTTGCTAAACCTTGGTATCTTAAACGATATTAAATTTCCACAAATGATCATTAAAACGTTGAATAAACTTTGGCTTATTATTCTAATTTTATTTTTTACCGCTTGTGCTTCAAAAAAAGATGTAGTTTATTTTCAAGATATAAAGAATACATATGAAAAAGAAATAGTAGAGAATTATAATACCGTATATCAGCCAGATGACCTGTTAGCAATAACTGTGTCATCTTCTGATATGCAAGGATTAGAACCTTTTAATCTGCCCGCAGTTTCTTTTAATGCTATTCCTGGCAGTGTTGTAGGGCAGCACAAACAGCTAACCTACCTCATTAAAAAAGATGGTACTATAGACTTTCCTGTACTTGGCAAAGTAACACTGAAAGGCCTTACACAAATAGAGGCCTCACAGTTGTTAAAAGAAAAATTATCTATCTATATAAAAGATCCCATTGTTCACTTAGAATTAGTTAACTTTAGAATCACAATTTTGGGTGAAGTAAATAAACCTGGGACGTATACAATTTTGAATGAACGTATTAGTATTATTGAAGCTTTGGGTATGGCAGGAGATCTTTCTATTACAGGTAAAAGAACCGATGTTCTTGTTATTAGAGAGCAAAACGAAAAATTTAAATACCATAGAATAGATCTAACTTCTGATGAGATTTTTAACTCACCTGTTTTTTACTTAAAACAAAATGATGCGATATATGTTACTCCTAATAACGCAAAGATTAAATCATCCTCGTATAATAAAAATGTACCCATATGGGTTTCTGTAGCATCGGTTATTATGTCGGTGATTATTTTGTTAAGTAGATAGATAAATTTGTTAAAAACAGAAAGTGAATGGATTACCAGTATGAAAAAGATAAAAGCAATCTTACCTTTAAAGACCAGCTTCAGGCTTACTTAAGGTACTGGAAACTATTTTTATTATCCACCATTATATGTCTTGTATTGGCCTATTTGTATCTTAAGTATACACCAGTGCAGTATAAGGTAGCAGCTACTATTTTGGTCAAAGGAGAAAAAGCGGGTATACTCTCAGAATTATCAGCCTTCGAAGATTTAAGTATTGTAGAGTCTAGTAATAAAGAAGTCGAAAATGAGATAGAGGTTTTAAAATCCAGACCACTTTTTGAAAATGTCATAAAAAAACTGAATGCAAACTATGTTTATTATGCCAAAACAAACCTGTCCAAACGAACCGTAGAACTATATAAAAATAGACCTTTTACAGCTTTGTTTGTGAAAGATTCATTGTTGCTGGACGAAGCAGCAGATTTTGTGATTACTATTAACTCTAACAACAAATTTATACTGGTAGAAAATGCGCACGATTATAAAGTAGAGGGTACTTTTGGAAAAGTGGTAACGACCAGAATAGGTAATTTGATATTGGCCAAAAATCGAAAACCCAAATTTTTTGATTCGTTTGTCAATAGAGATGTTTATTTGTCTATTAGTACTATATCTACGGCAGTAGAGAACTACAAGGCAAGTGTAAGTGTTGGTTTGGTAAGTAAGGATGCAGATGTGATTTCGCTTAGGATGAATACTTCTAATACAGAAAAAGCAAAAGATGTTCTTAACCAGTTAATAGAAGAGTATAATATAGATGCTGTAAGAGATAAAAATCAGATTTATGAAAATACAGCAGATTTTATTCGAGAGAGACTGGCGATTATTAATTCAGAGTTATCAGATATAGAGCAAGGAGTTGAGGTGTTTAAAACATCTAATAAGCTTACCGATGTCTCTACCGAGACCGAACTTTTTTTGACAAACTCATCAGAGAATAAAAAAGGAGTAGGAGATACTTATACTCAATTAGGTTTGGTCGATTTTATGAATGATTATCTTCAAAAGAATACCGAAGGTCTATTGCCAGTAAATTTAGGCTTTTCTGACGTGGCAATTGTACAAATTATTTCAAAATATAACGAGATATCCCTTAAGAGAGATGAGGTTTTGAAAGGAACCACCCTTAAAAACCCTATGGTGATAAGTCTTAATGAAAAATTGGGAAGCCTAAAAATAAGCCTTAAACAAAGTCTCAGTAACCAGAAAACAGCGTTAAAAATTAAGCTTAGAGATCTGGAAAGACAAGATGCTATGATGAATGAAAAAATAGCATCTCTACCCAAAAAAGAACGTGAATTACGTGATATTGTAAGGCAGCAAGAAATAAAAGAAACTTTATATCTGTATTTATTACAAAAAAGAGAAGAAACAGCAATTTCTTTGGCAGCTACCGTAGCAAATGCAAAGATTATAGAAAAAGCATATGCTTCTAAGTCTCCTGTAAAACCAAAAAAGCGAATCATTGTACTGGTAGCATTAATGGGAGCTATTTTTATCCCTGTACTATTACTATTTCTTAAAGATCTTATTGATGTAAAGATAAAGGGTAGAAAAGAATTAGAGAGTATATTAGATGTTCCTATTGTAGCAGAAATACCAAGAACCGATGTCAAAAATAATTTTATTATCTCTACCGATGACCGTTCTGTAGTGGCAGAAGCATTTAGGATATTCGAGAGCAATATTAATTTTTTGCTGTCAGACAGTACCCAAGAAAATAAGGTTATACTTGTTACTTCTTCTTCTACGGGAGAAGGAAAAACATTTACCTCTACAAATTTAGCCATTTCCTTAACCGAACCCGAAAAAAAAGTAGCACTTTTAGGATTAGATCTTAGATCTCCTAAGATATTAGAATACTTGGGAGTTAACGATACTCCTGGTATCACGAATTATATAAGGGATCATGAACTTTCATTGGATGATATTATTTTCAATTTAGAAGATAATCCAGGGTTGGATATTTTAAACTCTGGTATTGTACCCCCCAACCCTATAGAGATATTAAAAAGTAAGCGTTTTAAAGAGCTAATGGAGATCTTAAAAAATAAATATGATTATATCATTATAGATACTCCTCCGATTAGTTTGGTAGCAGATGCATTACTACTTAGTGATTATACCGATTTATGTATTTATATTGTTAGATCAGGATTCTCTGATAAAAGACAATTACCGGTTGCTCAAAACCTATATAAAGACAAGCGTTTTCCTTCTATGGCAATTTTATTGAATGAAGTAACTCTTAGTAACGGAAGTTATTATGGATATTATGGATATGGTTATGGACTCAATAACTCAGAAGAAACACCTAAACCTTGGTGGAAATTTTTCACCAAACAATAGAATAAGAAAAAGTAAGTCGTATCCTGATTTATTGGTATTAATTATAAGCTAGCAGTACTCTTGGCTTTAGGAAGAGCGATATCTTCATTAGAAATAACTTTTTCAAAGCAGGGATTTTGAACTGGCTTTTTTTGTAGTAGTTTTTCTCGAATTACATCCCAAATCATGGTATAAAGAATAACAAATATACCACCTATCAAGGCTAATATTCCCAACACAGAACGAGCTATAAAACCTACAACACGGTTTATCATTTTGACCATTGTTACTTATTTACGTTTAGATTTTTATTAAATATCTAGGCACCTAATTCATTAGGGGATAAGTACCACATATTAAACTCTTTTTGATTTTTGTCAAAAAGAAAAATTCCCTAAAATATGCTGTGTGAGTTGAGAGTTTGAGTGTTTACCAAAAATACTAATTTTTTATTTCATTTCATAAAAAAAGATTAAAATTTGGCAGTAAAACCGCAATATAAATACAATATTGTTATTCTAATCTTAAAAAAAAGAAGTAATCGAAGTAAATTATTCCCATATTTGTTCATTTTGTGAACATGAAAGGGGGTAAATTCCCTTAATCGTGTGTTAAAAAATGAATGTTTTTAGAAATTATTAATACACTTTTTTTTTAGAGTATCTTTTGTCTTTAATCTATTCTATTTCCTTTAGAAGTTTTACACCGTTGTTATGGTTAAAATAACTTGGGTTTTTGGATAATACTTTTAATTCTTGAATGGCTTTTTCTAATTGATTGACTTTTAGGTAAGCTAATGCCAAATACCAATAAGCTCTGTTAGCATCAAGACTATTACTGTTTTTAAGTTTCGTAAAGTTAGCTATTGCAAGACCAGTTTGATCGGTTTCTAATTGGGATATGCTAGTATAAACAATAACCTGCCAGTTTATAATTGTACTATTTTCTGTTTGATATTTTTGAAATATAGTAAGAGCATCACTATATTTTTTTTGACGAAATAATTTCTCAGCTTCAGTAAGATTATTATGACCATCTCTTAAAGTTAATGAAGGTAAATCACTCCAATCACTATAGGTCGCATATAAATTTTGATGATCTGTACTGGTACTTAGCTTTGAAAAAGTAAAGAATCCAAATATTAGCATTGCTGCAATTGCAGCAGCATAATAATAGCGTCTATTTTTGTTTTTCGAATAAAATTTAAAATATTGTTTTTCTGCATTTTGAATATGAGCAGCAACAGTCTTTCCTTTTCTACTTTTTAAAAAAGTTTCATGTTCTTTTATTTTAGAATGTTGTGTAGAAGCATCAGTGATTGCCCAATCAGTATCATCAAAAATAATGTTCATCTCCCGATACAGTTCAAATTCTTTTTGAGCTTTAGGATCTGACGAAATCTTTTGTTCAAAAACTTTTGACTCGTCTGTGGTCATTTCCCCATTTAGATAAGCTTCAATCTCTTGTTCGAATTTATTCATAACTCTTTTAATTCATTATAACGAGAATCAGATTTTATAGCTTCCTTAAGCTTATTCTTACATTTAAAAATACGTTGCCTTACTGTGTTTTCTGATGCATAATCTAATTTTTCTGCAATTTTTGAATAGGGTACTTTATTAAAAAAATAGCTCAGAATTTTTCTGCAATTTTCAGAAATGACCGCTAGTTTTTCCTGAAACAATTCCCATTTTTCTTGTTCATAAGCCGCCAATGCTATTTCTCGTTCTTCATGTACTTGATCAATTATTGCCGGATTTGTTACCCGCAATTGTTTGATTTTTATTTCTCTTCGCCAAACATTTTTACAAGTGGTAAAAAAATATCCTTCGAAAGTAGAAGTGATTTTGAAATGTTTTGCCTGTGCTCGTGCAGAGAGTTGTAAGAGTCCTTTTTGCATAACATCTTTGGCATCGTCTTCTGTACCATCATGTTTACAAACATATCTTAAAACCTTTGGGTAAAGTTTTTTGTAGATTTCTGTGATCCCTTTTTCATCCCCAGTAACAAGGCTTTGAAGTAGGAAATCATCAGATTTTTGGGAGGCCATAGGATACGAAAGTTGATTGTCGAAATAAAATTTTGATAGTAATTCTACCAGCACAAACTTAGATATAATTTATAGATTTATATAGGGGAAAAAGCCCTATTTATTGAAATTCTTAGAAAAACAGAGCACATAAAAAGTACTTTTTTCTGCATTGTGATAGCTCATATTCGAATTACAAAACTATTTTGATAATGATCAAATTGAAGCAAAATTTTCTTTGTAAAACGAAACAAAAAAAGATCAATATTCTGGGTAACATTTTATGTAATTTGCACTCCTCTTAGTAACTATTAATCAACCAAAACATGTTGTATTCTTGGGGAAGAAAACAGATGTTTTGCTTACTAAAATTTTAAATTATGAAAAAAAGTATTTTTTTAATTGTGGGATTCTGTCTGTTAACATTATGGGGATGTGTTACAGATGAAGGTGATAGCATAACTACTGAAGCTATAGAGAGTAGGGCAAAAAGTGCAGGTACAAATGTCCCAATTCCAGAAATTATAAAAAATGAAGTAGTTATACAGTATAGAGTCAAAGGGCTTTCGGAAGAGAAAAAATTAAGTATTCAACATCATTATGAACGTTTACACAAGTTTAAAGTTACAGAAAGAAAACCGTGTGATTGTGACAATAATGATATAGAATTGTGGACAATAGATTTAACCAATTCTAAGTTTTCAAAAATCGAAGGTGCCATAGGCAACATGGGAGGCCCCGAGCCAGAAGGCGGTGTCGAAGCAAACCTAAACTTTTATTTTCAAATTAGAATGGATAGATTGAATGGTAGATATTCTTCATCGCTGGTAGATAAAGTAGCTAATAATACAAATAATGAAGATGTTGTGAATATTGCTATTCTGGATACTGGTATTGATTATGATTTTTTTCCAGAACCATTTTTATATGATAGTAGTGGGACGAGTGAGTGTCAAGATGAAATTTCTGGATGGGATTTTGTAAATAACGATAATGACCCCAGAGATGATCAGGGACACGGAACTGTAGTTGCCAAAATTATTACTAATAAATTGAATCTGTACAATATACCCTATAGAATCATGGCGGTTAAAGCTTTTGATCAAACAGGAAGAGGATCCTATTGGACTACCGTTTGTGGGTTGAATCACATTGCAAAAAAACAAAAACAATTTATAGTTAATACTAGTTTTGGGTTTTATAAACTTACCGATCAAACAATTTTTAAAAATATTATAGAGGATGCTAGTGATCGATTGTTGTTAGTCTCTTCTGCTGGTAATAATGGAGTTGATACGGATATTGCAGGAAATGAACATTTCCCTTCTGGATATGACTCTGATAATATATTAACAGTAGGCGGTTATATAGAAGGAGAATTAATGAGTGCTCCAATATTTGGAAGCCAATATATAAGTGGCTTGTTAATCGCAAGTAATTCTAATTACGGAAGCAATAGTATTGATGCCTTAGGTCCGTTTGATGAACATCAATTTGAGTTAATTGATGTACTTGATCCTAATAATCCAATTCTGATAAATGTAGAAGGCACATCATTTGCTGCGGCAGAAGTAACAGGTAGAGCGGCACGATTGTTTAGAGAAACCATAGGAACCCCTATAACGATAAAAGAAAAAACGTTGGATTCAGGTTTTTTAGAATACGGATTAAATAGTATTGTTAATAGTGGTAAAGTTATTGTTAGAAATCTTATCAATACAGCAAATCAACCAACAACTGGACATTATTAGAGAAGTAAAAAGATAACGATAAAGGGATTTAATAGAACCATCTATACATTAGATATAAGTAATCGATAATTCATACTTTTGAGGTATGAATTATCGATTACTTTTTTTTTGCATTATAAGTTTCTCTTCTTTATTTAGTCAAAATCAATACTACAAGGAATTCAAAGAAATTCTAAACACTACAGTCGAGATATCTATAAAAGAAAAGGAATTAGACTTGTTTTTACTTTCAAATGCTCAAAAAATGCCTAAAGAAGAGCTGGCAGATTGTTATCATGAGTATGGTAAATGGTTTTATCAGCAGAGTAAGATTACTACGAATACTCAAGCAATAAAGAAAGCTATTTTACACACCAAAAAAGCTGCAGAAATAAAACAGAAAATAACGAACATAGCCCCTAAGTCATTAATAAAAACACTTTTTAATTTAAGTTTTTTTAATAATAGGGATAACAACTTCTTCGAATCTATTGATATCTATTCTAAAATTATAGAAATTAATAAGGATATGAACAAGTCATTATATTCTTATATCGGATTAGGAAAAATATATAATAATATAGGAGACCTTCATAAAGGTTTACAAAGTTTTAGTAGTGCTATCGCTTATGCAAAAAAGGATGTTAAGTATAACAATAGATTAATAGAAGGGTATTTAGGCAGAATAGATACGTATTCCTTGATGGGATATGAAAAATATTCTGATTTTATTAAAGCAGATATAGAAAAAATAAATATCATTTTAAGTAAAACTGAGATTAATAAGTTTGCGGTTAAGCATTATAAAAATCGTATTCATCATATAGAAGGAAATAGACTTTTAAAAACAAAGAACTATAAGAAAGCGAATCATAATTTTCATAAAGCAATAAAAGGATTGTCTATAAATGATTCTCTTAATCTGGCTAAAGGATATAATAGTTTAGGTTTGTCATTCTTACATTTAAAAGAAATTGACTCTTCCAAATTTTATCTGCAGAAATCTATTTTACACGCTTCTAAATTTACATGGCCTTATGAAAATATGGGAGATCTTTATCTTACACAACAAAAATTTACCAAAGCATTATTAGCGTATCAAAAAGCTATAGATTATGCTGTTTTTAATAATAAAGAATCGGCATATGATGACTTAGTCGCTATAGAAGAGTTAGAAATAGCAACAGATAAATATTATTTATTGGGGCACTTAATTCAAAAGGCAAATGGTTGGGTCTCATATTATCATCATGATCAAAATAAGGATCATTTAAGACAAGCATTACGTACTTTTAAAGTGGCAGATCACTTGGTTGATATTATTCGTTTTGAAAGTACAGAATATAAATCCAAGCTATTTTGGCGTGAACAAGGAGCATCCCTCTATATGAAAGCAGTAGAGACCTGTTATTTATTAGATTTACCAGAGGATGCTTATTATTTTATGGAGAAAAATAAAGCATTACTACTTCTAGAGGATATTACAAATGAGCAGGCCAAAGAGAACTCAAAACTTCCTGTGGTATTGGCAAAAAGAGAATTTGAATTAAAACAAGCAATACATTTTTCTGAAAATGAGTTAAATATTGCTAAAAACAATCCTAAAGACAGTTTGCAGTTTTTGAAAGATCAAATTTACCGTCATAAGCGTATATATGAACGATTTGTAGATTCTATATCTCAAGCGTATCCCAAATATGCTGCAAACAAGAAAAAGATAACCGTGCTACCGTATAAAACATTTAGGACCAAATATATTTCTGATCAAGAGTTGGTATTACAGTATATTTTTAACAAAAATCAGGGATATGGATTGTTAACGAGCTCTAATAAATCTATTTTTTTCGAAATAGACCAGGTAGCACAGCTTCAACAAAGTATTCAAATAATTCAAAAACAGTCTTCAAATTGGTTTTCTGATCAAGAGCAGTTATCAGGCTATCATAAAAATGCACATGTTGTTTTTAAGCGATTAGTACCACAGGTGGTATTTGAAGCGATAAAAGGAAAAAAAATCACAATTGTACCCGATCATACTTTGCAACAACTGTCCTTTGACACTTTAGTGACTTCAGAACAAGATCATAGTTATTTAATAAAGGATACAGAAATTAGATATATCTATTCTGTATCCTATCTTGATCGCAATGATAAGGTTTTACGAGACCCTAAATATTCTTTTATGGGTATTGCACCGGTTACTTTTTCTTCAAAAGATTTAGGGGATTTAACTTTAAGTAAAGAAGAAGTGACTTCGATTACGGATTTACTTAACGGAAACGCATTGCTAGAAGAAAAAGCAACCAAATCGAATTTTATAGACACTATTTATCAGTATAAAGTAATACACCTTTCAACACATGCAGATATTGGAACGATTACAACCCCATGGATAGCTCTTAGAGATAGTAAGCTTTCTCTAAATGAGATATATGCCACCAAAAATCAATCTGATATGGTGGTATTAAGTGCTTGTAAAACCTCATTAGGAAAACTTCAAGAGGGAGAAGGTATAATGAGTTTGGCAAGAGGTTTTTTTCATTCTGGGGCCAAAAGCGTGGTTTCGTCATTATGGGCCACTAATGATAAATCTAGCAAAGAATTAATGATTGATTTCTATAAAGAACTGGATAAAGGATTAACAAAGTCGGCAGCATTAAGAAATGCCAAGTTGAATTATATTAATTCGCATACAGGTAGTGAGTTATCTCCTTTTTATTGGGGTTCCCTGATACTTATCGGAGATAATACTTCATTGTCCCTGTCCAGTAATTTTTTTGATAGGTATTGGGGAGCTGTTTTATTAGCAACAGTAATTTTATTACTGGTAATGTTTTTCTTTTTGAAACGAGATACTACTTTCGATAAAAAATAAAGTAACAGTCTTTCTTTTACAAACATTAAAAAGAGGCTAAATTTTTTAGAAAATTCATTTAGCCTCTTTTATTCGTAAATCGTATTATGATGTCACTTTAATAGGTACTATTCTATTGCTAATTGGCGTACCATTGTTACTCCAGAAATGTCGGTAGTTTTGATGAAATACATTCCTTTAGAAATATTGCTGTCCAAATTAATTAAGATACTTTCTCTTTGCTTTACAAAATGAAGCGGTGTACTTTTTCCTGAGAAAGTGACTAATTCGACTTTTTCAATACTATTGGTAGAGATTGTTAAAACAGTAAGTGTTTTTCCTGTTTGAACGGGATTTGGATACATCTCTAAACGGTTCTCTTCTTGAGTGGCTAAAGAAGATTTTTTATCATCAGAAAATCTCCTTTCGTATTCTGGATACTTGTCAAAGATAGTTCCAGAAATAATCTCTTCATTGATCTCTCTGGTATAGCCGCTATCAGGCTCATAAGGATATTCTTTGATTTCGATAATAAAACCACCAATATTATTTTCGGTAGCACTTTCCTGAATCTGAATTCTAAAGTATTTCCTTGTTTCTGCCCAATCTGTACAATCGTTCCAGATTCCATGTTTTACGTAGTACCAGGTGTTAATTAATAAACCAGCAGAAAAAGAAGCGGTGTCAGAATTACAACAGTAGGCATTATTACTAACCAAATTATGATTTACATCGTATACTTCCCAACCGTGATATGTTTGTACGGGATTAGAATCTGCAAGCACATTTACAGTCACATTTCCATTAAGGTCACTACCCGCACTTAATGAAAAATCTGTAGTAAACCCTGACCAGCTAACAGGTGTTGGTACTATTTTTCTGTTCTCTTGCCATGGATAACATCCATTTTTATCACTGTCTTTCCATACTCCATGTTTGATATAGTAATTTTTTGTCCAGCTTAATCCGGTAAATGTATATGTGTTTCCTGTTTGTATACCACCTATTTGAGTACCTCCCATGATTCCGCCAGTATTAGTTTCAAATAATCCCCACCACTGATAGGCTGTAGGATCTATTGTAGTAACTTCTGCAGATATGGTACCATCACCGGCACAAAAAGTATGAATTGTAAAATTAGCATCAAGTAAAATATTACCAAGTATTGTAAAACGTTTTGTTAAAGGTAGCCACCCATTACAAGTATTGTTCATTGCAACTTTGATCTCGTATTCGTATCCCATTTCAAAAGTGGTATTGGTCGCGTTAAACAATGAAGTTAAATTTACAGTGTTTAACTCTCCTTGAGTCCATCCTAACCCAGATACATACTGAAAATTCCCAATACTCCCGGCTGGTCTTCTCCACGCGTCGATAAAGTAATTATCTTCACCGGTAGAATTGGCTCCATCAAGAAAAATAGTTTCTCCATAACAGAATGTATTTCTTTCAGTTCCCGAACTATCTTCAAAATGAAAGTCTACAGCCAAATTATCTTCTTCTACAACAATATTATCTACAGACATGGCAACCTGAGGGTTTCCATTAAAAAAAGGATTAATAATTAGTGTAGAGAAATTTGCTGTGGGAGTAAAAGAAACTGTAATGGTTGTTCGATTATTTAGGTATGGTCCCCCTATAGTATTTGTATAAATAACCTGTTGATTTTGAATAGCGCCATTTTGTACATTAGCAGCTCTAAAATTAATGGTTCCGTTGGTATTTGCATTCGCATTATTGTTATCATCTGTCCATACTTCGAAAGAAACGGTATAGCATTTTCCTTGTTCAAAAGCAACAGAGGTTTGTAATGCTTCAAAATTTCCGTTAGCAGACCACATCCATGCATTAGGATTGTTAGGTACTCCCCATAAAGCAGGGTGTCCTCTAAATTCTGTCCAGCCTGTTACACCGCAACTTGCCCATGTGGTTGTGTTACCAATAAAATTAAAATCAGGACAATTAGGGTCATAAATAGAAAAATCTCCATTGGTAACTAAGTTAGTCTGAGCTATTCCTGAAAAGGATAAAAGTGTCATCCAAAGTAGGAGGATTGTATTTTTAAGTTTCATTTTTTAAAAGTTTTAATAGTAGCTTACTCATGCGCTTTTCGGCTTCCGCGATCCATAAAGGATTTTTCAATAAGGCTGATCAGGCCAAAACAATTGTTCATATACGAGAAGGAGAATAAAAGAGACAAAATGTTACCATAGAATTTTAAAAAATTTTGAATCGATGATAAAAGCTGTTTGCTTTTTGGTCAACTATAGTTTAATAGTATAAATGGTTTAACAATTTAGAAACCTATAGAAGTAAATGATATACTCGTGAACATCGTATAAACAGGGAGATTTCCGCCATATGATTACTTCTTTATGAGCTTTTGGTAAGGTATTCCCTTCTTTAAGAAAAGGATATTTAATCGTTAAAAAGAGATTTAGTTTGAAACCTTTTTTTATATTTATCCAGAATTTTAAAAGTGACCCCCACTTTAAGATTTTTGTAGAATTGATCTGATGTAAGTCAGAGAAGCGGAGCTATACCTTTTAAGTAAAAATGATTTTTGAAATTAAAATCAGCTAACATTAAGGTCAATTTTATATTCTTGTTATAACACTACTAATGAGATAAATTTGTAAGTTTTTTTGAAGAATGTTTCTGTCAAAAAAAAGCAATAGGTAAGAATATCTTTAGACTATTTTTTTAAAATGTAAAGGAAAGAGAAAGTAACGCCAGAATTTTCGTTAAATCAGTGTTAAAACAAGAAAAATAAGAATGTGTTAGTAGTTGAGTATTTAATTTTTTTGTAATATTCGGCTCTGTTTAAAACTGCTATATATTTAAGAGGATTTTTTAGAAATAAAAATGATTCTTATTGAAGTATTTTCTAATAAAGAATACTTCTTTTACCCCGAAAAAATTCATAAAATAATTTGATGGTATTCCTATATCAAATGGACTACTGTCTTTAAAACCTATATTGTTTGTGATTCACATTTAACTGCACAAAATAATGTGATTCATATGGCGGAGCTTTGCAAAAAAATTAATGAGCTCTACCAAGCATAAAAAATCTAACCAACTTAAATATATAATATGAATCGTTGTTATACAGACAATTGGTACGTTTTGTACGTAAAATCTCGTCATGAAAGAAAGGTAGAAAGCCTGTTGAGAGAAAACCAAATAGAAACATTTCTACCATTTGTAAAACAAGTAAGAAAATGGAGCGATCGCAAAAAGACTATAGAAGTTCCACTTTTTCCTTCCTATATTTTTATAAAATTACTTAACAAAAGAGAATTTGAAAGAGTTCGTTCTATTGATGGTGTATGTGATTATATACACTTTGGTAGGGAATATGCTAAAGTAACAGATGACGAAATAAGTAAGATACGACTATTTCTTAGCATTAATGAACTAAGCGATATAGAGACTTCCTCAGAAAGACCCAAAGTGGGCAAGAAATATACAATAACTCATGGACCGTTGTGCGGTGTAGAATGCGAAGTGAGTATGGTAAATAATAAAGATAGAATAGTAGTTAGAATAGATTCTATACGGCAAAATATCAGTGCCACCATTCCTGCAAATTATTTATCAGAACCGGCTATGGCATATGGATAATCATATCCGGAATCCCTTTTATTAATCATTAAGTATAAAGTGTTGTTTTTCATATTGTTACGATAAGAAAAACAGGTTGTTGCTGTCTTTTAATGTGTGATTTTTACCCCTAATATCACTCATTGAAAATTAGTAAATCAAGCGGCTATAATTTAAGCTGCCTAGGATACCTATTGCTTTTTTTGAGCATTTTGGATGATCAGATAGATGGTAACAACAGCATAATCTTCTAAAAACAAAATTAATTCACACTAATTATGAAATCACTTAAGCAGTATCATTTATCCGAGACTTCAAAAATTGTATCACCTTCTTTACCAGGAGAAAAGTCAAAAAAATTATTAGATCTTCAAAGCGAAATTGAAGGGAGAGTTGTTTCTTATCCAAAGAGTATGCCTATTGCTATAAAAAGAGCAAAAGGTAGTATTATAGAAGATGTTGATGGAAATCAGTTCATTGATTTTTTCGGAGGTTGTGGCGTACTTAATGTAGGTCATGGAAACGAGTATGTTCTGGATTATGTAAAAGAACAACAAACAGAGTTAATTCACGCATTGGACTTTCCTACAGAGAATAAAATGTCTCTCATAAAAAAAATATTAAATAATTTACCAGAACAAATACGTGACGATTACAAGGTTAGTTTTGGTGGCCCTACAGGCTCTGATGCTGTAGAAGCAGCAATAAAGTTGGCAAAGATAAAAACCGGTAGAGACGGTGTGATCGCTTTTACAGGGGGTTATCACGGGATGACATCGGGTGCCTTGGCCGTTACATCAGACACATTTTTTAGAAAAAAACTAACATCACTTATTCCTAATATTCATTTTGTACCTTATGGTTATTGCTATCGTTGCCCATTTAATAAAAATCATAAAAATTGTAGTTTCGACTGTGTCAGTCATTTTGAGTGGATTCTAGAAACAGGACACTCTGGTATTGCTAAACCAGCGGCAATCATTTTAGAACCTCTTCAGGGAGAAGGAGGTAATATTTTACCAAAGAATGGATACTTAGAGCGTATTGTAGAGGTTGCTCATAAACATGATATCATCGTGATTTTTGATGAAGTACAAAGTGGTTTCTTTAGAACCGGTGCTTTTTTAGAGTTTATGAATACCAAAGCGGTACCAGATATTATTTCTTTTTCTAAAGGATTTGGAGGAATTGGATTTCCTATTTCAGGATTGATCTATAGAAAAGAAGTTGAAGCATGGGGCCCTGCCGAGCATATCGGAACTTTTAGAGGAAATCAGGTAAGTATAGCAGCAGCTCGTGGTGCTTTTGACTTTATTGAGGCTTATAATCTAGAAGAACATACGAAGGATATAGGAGCCTATTTGGTAAAAGGTCTCGAAAGTTTAGAAATGGAAATTCCATTTATTGGCGAAATAAGAGGTAGAGGAATGATGATAGGAGTCGAGTTTGTTAAAGATAAAAGCACCAAAGAACCTTTCCCAGAATTTGTGAAAAAATTTAGAACAGAATGCTTTCAAAGAGGACTGTTATTCGAAGTTGGAGGACACTATAATAATGTGTTACGATTAGTGCCTCCTCTAGTTACAACGTATTCGATTGTAGATGCTGCCATAGAAATAATGCGAGAAGCTATTGTAGTGTGTGCAGAAGAATACTTAGAATCTGCGCTTGTCTAAATTTTAAAAAAATAAACCAATAGAAATGTTACCAACTAACCGATTGAATTCTGAAGATGCTACTTCAGGAAAAACATTGTTGCACCTGTTTGAAAAACATAGAAATACCTCTCCAAATAAAGTTATATATAGATTTTTACCAAATGGTGAAGAAGAAAGTGATTCGAGAACCTATCAACAATTATATGATAGATCCAGAGTTATTGCTTCTAATATTTTGGCAAAAGTTAAGCCGGGGGATCGAGTTTTATTATTGTATCCATCGGGATTAGATTTTGTAGACGCGTTTTTAGGTTGCCTTATGGCAGGAGTAATTGCTGTTCCTGCTTTTCCACCACAAGGAAAACGTAGAATAGGAAGACTTGAAAAAATAGTAGCAGATAGTAAAGCTTCACTCATTTTAACAACAGACAATGTTTATTCTAAAAGTCATAAATGGTTTAGTGATGAGGTTTTTTCTGAAATAAAATGGCTTCAAACCGATACGATAAAAGAATTTATTGAAATAGATTTTCCTGTAGTACATTCAGAAACAGTAGCTTTTTTACAGTATACATCTGGATCTACAGGAGATCCCAAAGGGGTTATCGTAAATCATGCCAATATTTTACATAATAATAGGCTGATTCAGAATTGCTTTCATCTTACAAAAAAGACCATAGGAACGAGTTGGTTACCCATATATCACGATATGGGATTAATAGGAAATATTCTTCAAGCATTTTTTGTTGGTTTCGAGATGATCATTTTCCCTCCTAATGCTTTTATTCAAAAACCATTACGATGGTTACAGATCATTTCTAAATACAAGGTTACTTATAGTGGGGGGCCAAATTTTGCATATGACTTATGTACGAGTCAAATAAAAGAAGAGCAATTAAAAGACTTGGATTTAAGTGATTGGCGAGTGGCTTATAATGGTTCAGAACCCATTCGATTAGATACCATGAATAGGTTTGCTGCTTATTTTAAGAAAGTTGGTATAGACGAGACCAACTTATTTCCTTGCTACGGAATGGCAGAAACAACTCTTGTGGTAAGCTCAAGCAAATTTGCAAATACACCTTCGGTGTTAAACTTAGATAAAAGCGAATTTCATGCTGGAAATGTAAAGTTATTGAATGATAAGGATACAGAAATCGATCAGATAAAGTTTGTGGGTAATGGCCCTGTTTTGGGAGATATGAAGGTTAAAATAGTAAACCCAGATACCAAACAGGTTTGTAAGAAAGGAGAAATAGGTGAAATATGGGTGAACGGGCCTAGCGTTGCCAATGGATACTGGAATAGAAAAGAATTGTCCAAGACTATTTTTTCGGCCTATACCACCTATGCAGATGGAAAAGAAAACAAAAAGAATGGGCCCTATCTACGTACAGGAGATATGGGATTTTTACACGAAAATGAATTATACATTTCTGGTAGACTGAAGGAAATGATGATTTTTAATGGAGTGAATTACTTTCCTCAAGATATAGAAAGAACCGTTCAGTATTCGAACCCAGATTTACAGAACAATGCAGGAGTTGCTGCTGCGATTGACGTAAAAGGTGAGGAGAAGTTACTAATTGTTCAAGAAATAAAGCGTACAAGTTTACGCAGTTATAAACTCGAAGAAATTGTTAAAAACATATGCGAATCGGTTCTGTTAGAGCACGAATTATCAGTGCATAGCATTGTTTTGGTAACGCCAGGTAAAGTAGGAAAAACATCTAGCGGAAAAATACAACGACTAGGGACTAAAATTGCTTATGAAAATAACACTTTGGACGGGATTCTGGAGACCTGGACTATAGGAAAAACTCTGGATCAACATACTGAAACAGCTGTAGAGATGGACAGTTCTTTAACAAAAACTGCTAAAGAAACAACAGCGTGGTTACAAAAGACAATTGCTTCAGAGCTTAATCTTACTTCGGTAAATATAGATGTAAAAGCTTCTTTTGCATCACTGGGTATGACTTCGTTTCAGGGGATTAGGTTATCAGGATTGTTATCAGAATACCTTGATAAAGAAATCTCACCTACATTAATTTATAGTTATCCAACCATAAACGATTTGGTAACGCATCTGCAAGGAGCCGAGAAACACTTTCAAAATCAGGAAAACAATCGACTTCAGGATAATGAACCCATTGCTGTTATTAGTATGGCGTGTAGGTTTCCTGGTGCATCAGATATAGAAACCTATTGGGAAAACTTGGTAGCAGGAAAAGATGCGATTACTGAGATTCCAAAAAGCAGATGGGATATCGATCAGTACTATAAAAAAGAGGTAGATGGATATAGCATGAATACGCGTTGGGGAGGATTTATAGAAGATGTAGATAAGTTTGATGCCTCTTTCTTCGAGATATCTCCTAGAGAAGCAAAATTAATGGATCCACAACAACGTATATTGCTGGAGCTAAGTCATGAATTGATAGAGCGTTCTGGATATGTACCGGCAAATCTAAAAGGATCAAAAACGGGGGTATACATTGGGATAGAACAAGTAGATTATGGGGTTTTTATCAATGATTTTCAAAAAGATTTATACTCGGGAGCTGGAGCGGCACTAAGCATGTCTCCAAATAGGTTGTCTTATTTCTATGATTTTAGGGGACCAAGTATGGCTGTAGATACAGCATGTTCGGCATCTTTAACAAGTATTCATACTGCGGTAAAAGATCTTAGAAATGGTGATTGTACAATGGCCATTGCAGGAGGAGTAAACCTTACCTTATCTCCGCATATAACAGTGGCATTATCACAAGCAAGTATGATGTCTATAGATGGTAGATGTAAAGCTTTTGATGATTCGGCAAACGGTTATGTACGTAGTGAGGGATGTGGTTTAGTTTTACTAAAACCTTTATCCAAAGCAATTGCAGATGGCGATAAAATAGAAGGAGTCATAAGAGGATCTGCTATCAATCAGGATGGGCGAAGTAATGGGTTAACCGCTCCGAATGGTCTAGCGCAACAAGATGTTATCGAATCGGCATTACAAGCAGGAAACTTGCTTCCTAACGAAATAGATTATGTAGAAGCACATGGTACGGGTACCGCACTGGGAGATCCAATAGAGGTAAACGCTTTGGACGCTGTTTATGGACAAGATAGAGATCAAAAGACTCCTTTAATTATAGGATCGGTAAAATCTAATATTGGTCATCTGGAAGCCGCAGCGGGAATCGCCGGATTTATTAAAACACTTTTGTGTTTGAAGAATAATCAAATTCCAGGACAACTACATTATTATAAACCCAATACACATATTAATTGGGAAAAATTAAATGTAACCATTCCTGAAAAACTGAGGTCATGGGAAAGAACAGGAAACAGACTTAGAAAAGCAGGGGTCAGTTCTTTTGGTTTTGGTGGAGCCAATGCACATGTTATAGTAGAAGAAGCTCCTGTTATAACAGGAAAAGAGATACAAAATGAATTGAATGCAAGACCTTATGAGTTAATCACCTTATCAGGAAAAGGACAAAAAGCCTTACAAAGTCAGGTAGAAAGTTTAATTCAATACCTGGAAGCAAACCCAACGATTAGTACAAAGGAACTATCTTTTAATAAGGTAATAACCAGAAGCCATTATAGCAATCGACTTGGAATTGTATGTGAAGATCAAAAAGACCTGATACAGCAACTTAAAAATATTGAAACCAAAGAACTGGAGAGTAACAAAAAACAATTCCTGAATATTGCTTTTTTATGTACAGGACAAGGATCACAAAATATTGGTATGGGCAAATCGCTTTACTATAGCGAACCTGTTTTTAAAGATACTTTGGATCAGTGTGCCAGTATACTAAACACGTATTTAGAAGAAAATTTATTAGCCGTTTTGTTTGCCGAAGAAGGTAGTGAAAAGGCAAACTTGCTAGGGCAGACTGCATACACACAACCAGCACTTTTCTCATTAGAATATGCATTATACAAATTGTGGGAGAGTTTAGGAATTGTACCCGATGTGTTATTGGGGCATAGTGTAGGAGAAATAACCGCAGCATGTATCGCAGGAGTATTTTCGCTAGAAGATGGTTTAAAATTGATTGCAACCCGAGGTCGATTAATGCAAGAGTTACCACAAACAGGAGCAATGGCTTCATTAAGTTGTAAGGTAAGTTTGGTATCAGAATATCTTGAGAAGTATGAAGGTAAAGTGAGCCTAGCCGGAATTAATAGCCCTAATCAAACAGTTATTTCGGGAGAAAAAGACGCAGTAACAGATATCAGCAAGGCATTATCATTAAAAGGAATAAAAACTAAAGAGCTTAAAGTATCACATGCCTTTCATTCGCCACTAATGAAACCTATGTTAGGGGCGTTTAAAAAGGTAGTAGAAACAATCACTTATAAACGACCAGAAAAACAACTAATTAGTAATGTATCAGGTAAACTGGCAGGTGATGAAATCTTGTCTGCCGCCTATTGGGTTGCTCATGTTATGGAGCCAGTAGACTTTTTACAAGGCATGGAGTCCCTCGAAAAACAAGGAGTAAACACTTATATAGAACTAGGGCCGCATCCTGTGTTAATTACACAAGGAGAACAATGTGTGATGGATAGCAACGCTATTTGGATAGCGTCGATGCGAAGAGATAAGGATGAAATACAACAGTTTTTGGAAAGCTTAAGTACCATTTATGAAGCTGGAAAAAACATTGATTGGCCATCCTTTTATAAAGGACGTGCTACCGAAAAAATCGAGCTTCCTACGTATTCGTTTCAACATAAAAGTTATTGGATAGAACCTACAACTCAAGCACAACCACCACAAGAAAATAAGAAAGCGATTGTAGAAAAGGTAATAGAAATTACAAGTTCGGAAAAAGTGTTTAAAGAGATTGAAAAGCATTTAAGAGAGATTATTTCAGTATCGCTACAAATGGATGCAAGCGAAATTTCGTTGCATGACCCATTATTACAGCTAGGTGCCGATTCGTTGGTATTGATAGAGGTGATCAATAAGATCAAAAAGAAGTATAAGATTCAGCTTTCGATCAGAAAATTATTTGAAGAGTTACATGATCTAAATGCAATCATAAATTATATTATTTCAGAAACCGGTTTAGAAGCACATCAGATTCAGGATGTAAATAATGATATTGCTGTAGAAACCAAGTATGATAGAGATGCTGCTTTTAAAGAGATTGAAAAACACCTTAGAGACATCATTTCTGTGTCATTACAAATGGATGCCAATGAGATCTCATTGCACGATCCATTATTACAATTGGGAGCAGATTCGTTGGTATTGATAGAGGTGATCAATAAGATCAAGAAGAAATATAAGATTCAGCTTTCGATCAGAAAATTATTTGAAGAATTACACGATCTAAATGCGATTATCAATTATATCATAGAGCAGACAGGTCTTGAGGGATATCAAGTAAAAAATGAAGAAGAAGAGACCCTCCCATTAGATATCAGTTGCCCAATTTCGGGACCAGAAAAATCAGTAAACGGAAGCAGCTCGATTTCTGATCAAACTTCATTATCGACAAATGGTTTGAGTCAAAAGTCAAATGATGTTCAAAGAATAGCAGTTGCTACAGGAAATACTTCGAGTGCTCAAATCATGAAAGAACAGTTCATGGAGCAAAATAGAGTGATGACTCAAATGTTTGCAGACCAAAATGAACTTCTTTCTAAACATATTACTTCATCTAACCAAGGTATTTCCGAAAGTTTTGTACGATTTAATGAAGTGCTTAAACCTACTAATGGGCAATTGGTTGAGAGCAATGGTAGTGCGATAAAAAGTCAAACACCAAAAGATAAAGTGAGTTTACCTGGTTCTTTTGGCAGTAAGGATTTTTACTTTCAAAAATTACCAAAACATCAGGAAGAGCAACTGCCAGAGTTAATCGCAAACTATACGCAAAGAACACAAAAATCAAAAGCTTTTGCAGAGAAGAATAAGGCTGTTTTGGCAGATTACCGATCGGCTTTTAAGTTCAATATTGCGACTAAAGAAATGGTGTACCCAATTGTTAGTGATAATGCTCTGGGATCACGTTTTACTGATATTGATGGGAACGAATATATTGATATCGTTAACGGGTTTGGTTCTTGTATTTTTGGTCATCGTCCAGACTTTATAACCAATGCTATTCAACATCAGAATAACGAAGGGATTAATATTGGCCCTATGTCCAAATTATCTGGAGAGGTAGCAGATTTGGTTTCAGAATTAACCGGATTAGAAAGAGTATGTATTACGAATACCGGAACAGAAGCAGTTTCTTTTGCTTTACGTATTGCACGTGCCGTGACCAGAAAAAGAAAAATAGTCATCTTTTCGGGCTCGTTTCATGGGCATGGAGAGGTTACTTTAGGAACACAGGGAGATACCGAGAATATGGTAGAACCCATGTCTTCTGGGATTCCTCATGGGATGGTAAAAGATCTAATCATACTTAGTTACAATGATGATGATATTATAGAACAAATCAGAGAGAATAAAGATGATTTGGCCGGAGTGATGGTAGAGCCCGTTCGAAGCAGGTATCCTCATTTTCAACCCAAGGAGTTATTACATCAATTAAGTGCGGTAACCAAAGAGCTGGATATCCCATTGATATTTGATGAAATGGTGACTGGTTTTAGAATCATGCCAGGAGGCGCACAAGAACATTTTAATGTAAAAGCAGATATTGTTACCTATGGTAAAATTGCCGGTGGCGGAATGCCTGTAGGTATTGTTGCAGGATCTCCTAAATATCTTGATGCCGTAGATGGAGGTGTTTGGCAGTATGGAGATGATTCTTACCCAGCAGCCGATAGAACATTTATCGCAGGAACATTTACCCGTCATCCTATGGTGATGGCAGCTTCAAAAGCAGTACTAACCCGAATTAAAGAAATAGGAGTAGACGCTTATCGTGATCTCAATCAACGAAGTGAAAACTTAATGAACCGATTAAATGCCTATTTCAAAGAGCATGCATTGCCGATAGAAATGGTACATTTTGGTTCTTTGTTTTCGTTTAAATACAGAGGCAATTTCGAATTACTTTACTTCAACCTCGTTCAAAGAGGAGTGTATGTATGGGAGTCAAGTAATCTTTTCTTAACCTTTGCACATACCGATGAAGATTTAGATTACTTATACAAAGCAATTAGCGAAAGTGTATCGGTAACCTATAATGCTAAAAAGAATCAAAATATTTCTATAGCATCAACGAAGAATGACGAAGTAATTACTGCCGATCTTACGCTTGCACAACAACAACTATGTCGATTAGATGAGATCGAGATAGAACGATCGCTCTCCTATATGATCTCTTTTGGTCTAAAAATGAATGGAGATGTTAATATAGACTTAGTCAAAAATGCGCTAGGTATAATTATAGAGCGACATAGGATCTTAAAAAGTAAAATTTCTGAAGATAGAAATGCTTTATTATTAGATGTTTCGGTACCATTAGAAATAAAAGAAATTGATTTTTCTGGTCATGAAGAAGCACTTAGAGAAGAAAAGTATCTATTGTTTACTAAAGAAAATGTAAATACTCCTTTCTCTTTTCAAGAAGGTCCATTTGCACGTATACATTTAATCAAATTCTCTAATACAGAATATAGGTTATTAATAACGATGCATCATGTTATTGCAGATGGGTGGTCTTCTGTTCTTTTTATTAATGAATTTACAGAATGTTACAATGCATTATTAATTGATAAACAACCTATAGCACCGGTAAAAGTAGAGTTTCCAGAATATGTGAATTGGTTACAACAAAACAAGAGTAGTCAACAATGGAAAGAAGATGAACAATATTTGTTGGATACTTTTTCGGGTAAATCTTTTCATATTCAGTTACCATTTGATAGAAATACTGCGGTAAATATTCATGAAAGTAATTCTATACAATTAACGATACCTAAGGACAAGGTTCGTGAATTAAAAGATTGGAGCAGTGCTAATAACCTTACGTTGTTTATGACATTTCTTTCTGCGTTCGAACTCGTGTTGTTTAAGTTAAGTCAGCAAAAGCAGATCGTAGTTGGGATTCCTGTTACAGGTCGATCTATGCCTAATACAGAAAAATCGATGGGGTATTTCTCTCATATTGTACCCTTATTATCTAGCTATGATCCTGATCAAAATATTAATAGATATTTAAAAACACTTACCTCTCGATTGTTTGATGCTTTTGATCATCAGGAATATCCATATGCAGATTTTAGAGAGTTAATGAAGGGAGATGAAAAGACAGCATTTGGTGAAGGTGTAAATGTAAATTTCAACTTTGATGTGAGTTTAGGAAGTCCAAAAATGGAAGGCCTTGTCACAGAATTTGAAGAATACAGACCAGAATATGTTGAGTTTGATTTGGCACTTAATGTTATAGAACATCAGGATGAACTTATCCTAACTTTTGATCATAGAAAATCGTATATCGATGAGGTACACGCAAACGAATTCTTAGAATATTTTGAACAAGTTTTGCATCAGATAACAGATGAGTTTGATTATAAGTTATCTAATATCGAATTACTGTCTGATCGTAAGAAAAAGGAATTATTTCAACTTAATCATTTATCTGTAGGATACCCGCGTACCAAGACGATTGCCGATTTATTTGAGTATCAGGTTCACAGACGTCCCGATGCGATAGCAGTAAAGTTCGGTGATGAGCAGTTGACTTATAAAGAATTGGATGAACGTTCGAATCAATTGGCATCCTATCTTGTTAAACAAGGGGTGGTATCTCAGGAGCTGGTAGGTATTTGTGTACCTCGTTCATTAGATATGATCGTTGGTATTTTGGGGATTGTAAAATCGGGAGCAGCCTATGTTCCTATAGACCCTGATTATCCTGCAGAGCGTATAGGGTATATGCTTTCAGATTCTGGAGCGAGTAAGGTGATTAGTAGCGCTAGTTGTGCAGAAGTATTGACTGGTGCAGATAGTCTAGAGATTATTTATCTAGATACAGATGCTGATACGATCCAGAAAGAATCCACAGCGCGATTAGACATTGAGATTTCTGCAGAAGATTTGGCCTATATTATCTATACATCAGGTAGTACAGGTAAACCCAAAGGAGTAATGATCGAGCATAGAAATGTTGTTCGATTGTTCGAGAATGATGCTTCTTTATTTGATTTTGATGAACGAGATGTTTGGACGATGTTCCACTCGTTTTGTTTTGATTTTTCGGTTTGGGAAATGTATGGGGCCTTGTTTTATGGAGGTTGTTTGATAGTTGTTCCTAAAGAGGTTACCAAGAATACGATATTGTATAAGGAGTTATTAGAAAAAGAACAAGTCACGATTTTAAACCAGACACCTTCTTCTTTTTATGTGTTACAGGAAGAGTTTTTGTCGAGTTCATCAACTCATAAATTACGCTATGTAATTTTTGGAGGTGAGGCTTTAAATCCAAGTAAGTTAGCACGTTGGAAATCTGACTACCCATCTTGTAAATTGATCAATATGTATGGTATTACCGAAACGACGGTACATGTTACCTACAAGGAGATTGGTGAGGAAGAAGTATTACATACGACCAGTGCGATTGGAACCCCTATTCCCACGCTTAGCAGTTATATTCTGGATGGTGATTTTAATCTATGCCCATTAGGAGTTGTAGGTGAGATCTGTGTATCTGGAGCTGGGCTAGCCAGAGGATATTTAAACAGAGCCGAGCTTACCGCCGAGCGCTTTGTATCGAATCCTTACTTAGAAGGAGAGAAGATGTACCTGACAGGAGATTTAGGGCGATGGTTACCCGATGGTACGATCGAATATATTGGCAGAAAAGATGATCAAGTCAAGATACGTGGTTATCGTATAGAGTTGGGAGAGATCAGTAATGTATTATCACAGCATCCAGGAATAGAGAGTTGTTGTGTATTGGCCAAAGAGGGTACCGCAGGTAACAAACGTTTGGTAGGGTATGTGGTTGCAAAAGGAAACTTTAATAAAAAAGCAATACAAGATGCATTACATGAGCAATTACCTGCGCATATGGTTCCGCAGATATGGGTGTCGTTAGAAACAATGCCACTAACATCAAATGGTAAAATCGATAAAAAAAGTTTACCAGATCCAGAAGAAACCGATCTTTCTACACAAGAGTACATAGCTGCACAAAATAATCTGGAAGAAGAACTGGTGCAAATATGGCAAGAGCTATTAGGAATTCAAAAAGTAGGTATTGATGATAATTTCTTCGAGTTAGGAGGAGATTCTATTATTACTATTCAGGTAGTTACCCGACTAAAGAAAATAGGATATCATATACAACCAAGAGATGTATTCGAAAACCAAACCATTTCCAGGTTATCAAGAGCTATAGAAGCATCAACAAGCTCTATTGTTGGTGAACAAGGGATATTAACAGGTAGTAGTGATTTATTACCTATACAGCAGCGATATCTAGAAACCATTTATGATGCATCGTCACATTACAATCAATCACTTTTATTAGAAATTGATAAATCTGTTAACGAATCTTATCTAGAAAACGCAGTTAAGGTATTGTTGAATCGACATGATGCATTACGTTTTGTATACCAACAAAATGATGAAGGCGTATGGAATCAGTTTTACGGAAATGTAGAAGGGGCTGTTGAGGTAGTAGATTTAAGCGAAATGCCATCAGAGGATTTAACAAGTTCGATAACAGAAATATGTAATACATATCATAGTAGCTTATCAATAGAAAAAGGAGAGGTTTTTAAAACAATATTGATAAAAACCCCATCTTCAGAGATTAGAAATCGATTATTTATCGTTGCAGACCACTTGGTAATAGATGGTGTTTCCTGGCGAATTGTATCTGATGATTTAAGGACAATTTTAGATTCATTACTACATAATGAAGAATTGAACTTTAGCTCGAAGAGTAGTTCTTATCGACAATGGGCAACGGCGATGAATACCTATGCAAGAACCGTTGCGGTTACTGATCAGGAATCGTATTGGAAATCTATTGCATCTTCATATTCAGCATTACCTACAGATAGAACATATGCTGATTCTAAAATGAAAGATGTTCTTGAGCATACAGTGGTTTTGCCAAAAGAGGCAACTACTTCTTTACTAAAAGAAGTTAGCCAAGCATATGGTACCGATATGAATGATATGCTATTAAGTAGCTTGGCTTTAACCTTAACTAATTGGGCAAGCCAAAACGAAATAGTAATCGGTATAGAGGGGCATGGTCGTGAGGATATATCCAAAGAGATAGATGTAAGTAATACAGTGGGTTGGTTTACCAATTTATTTCCTGTTGCTTTATCTGTAACTCCTAACATTTCTCATAGTGATTTAATAAAATCTACGAAAGAAGAACTACGTCGTATTCCTGGTAAAGGAATGGGATATGCTGCATTGCGTTATTTGCATCCATCTACAGAAATAAGAGAGAAAATGGCGGCCGCACGTTGGGATATACTATTTAATTACTTAGGGCAATTTGATAGTTTGACAGGTACTTCTTCTTTGCTAGAAATGGCAAAAGAAGCTACCGGAAACCCAATGGGAGATGAGGCATTATTTGCTCATAAACTAGAATTAGATAGTAGTGTTATTGGTGGAGAATTAGTAATGACCTGGAGCTATTCTGGTAAGGAGTATGACACGACTACCATAGAAGAGATTGCCAAACAATACACGTCAAATCTTTTAGATCTTATTTCTCATTGTACAAATAAGGAACAAAGAGAACTAACACCTTCAGATTTTGGACTCGAAAAAGATGTAAATTATCAAGAATTTGAAGCCTTCTTAACAGAAAATAAAGACCGTGTACCAGTATCGGTTTATAAGTTAAGCCCGGTACAGGAAGGAATGTTATTTCATAGTCTGTTTGATGAAGGTTCTAATGCATACATAGAACAACTGGCCGTTGATTTTCAATCTGGGGTAGAAGTATCCATCTTAAAATCTGCATGGGAGTATGTGATCAATGCACATACCATTTTACGAAGTGCCTTTTTTCATGAAGAGTTAAATATCCCTGTGCAATGTGTGTATGACAAAGTAGATTTACCTTTTACAGAGTTAGACTATAGTGAATTGTCAGAATCTGAATGCGAGGAAAAACTAACTTCGTTTTTAGCAGCAGATCGAGCATTAGGTTTCTCATTTGATCAGGCACCTTTGTTACGCATTACCTTGATAAAAATTAATGAAACCTCGTATAAGATGATTTTTACCAATCATCATATCTTACTCGATGGTTGGTCAATGTCGATCATTTTTGAAGAATTTTTAGAAGCGTATAAAGCGCTTTCTGCAAAAACGACATTACCACCAAAAAAAGAAGATGTATATCAGGATTACATAAAATATATTGCTGGTAAAGATATTTATGAAGAGCAAGAATTCTGGAGAACTTATACAGAAAATATAGAATCTCCATGTATGCTACCATTTGCAAAAGAGAATGTATCCAGAAATAAAGCTTCAGGAGAGTTTGGAGAATCATTATTATCTCTGGATGCTGGTTTGGTAGAAAAATTATCAAACTATGCACAACAGTATCGATTAACTGTCAATACCATTGTGCAAGGAGTATGGTCTTTATTGTTGTCTAAGTATACGGCAAATAATAGTGTAACCTATGGGGTTACGGTTTCTGGTCGCCCTTCTGATTTAGAGTCACTAGAACAACGAGCAGGATTATACATTAATACCATACCCTTACATACTCAAATAGAAGAAGGGGTAACCATAGTAGATTGGCTTACAGACTTACAGTTAAATCATACCGAATGTAGAGAACATCAATATTCGAATTTAGCAGAAATACAAAGAGTGAGTGCTGTTTCTGGAGATCTGTTTGATAGTGTTTTGGTATTCGAAAACTACCCTATTTCAGAAGTAATTTCTGATGGAGAACATGGGCTGGCATTTGATAATGTAGAACTTAAGGAACATACAAATTATGTGTTGACCATTTCGGTAGAATTAGGTAAAGGATTGGATATAGAGTTTAGCTATAACAAATCGATACTTGAAGAACAGGTGGTAAAAAATATCGTAGGACACTTCAAAAAGGCCTTGCATCAATTTGTAGCGAATCCAGAAGGAACACTATCAGATGTTACTATTCTTACTTTCAAAGAAGAGTATCAATTATTAGGTGTTTTTAACGATACCAAAGTTACGTACCCAAAAGACAAGACAATTTTAGATATTTTCAAAAATCAAGTTGAAACGTCTCCAGAAGCAATAGCCGTTGTTTTTGAAGATAAAGAACTCACTTATGAAGATTTGGATAAACGCTCTAATCAGGTGGCACATTACCTTGTAAAAGAGGGAGTACAACCAGGAAGTTTAGTAGGAATTTGTATAGAGCCCTCTTTAGAAATGATAATTGGGGTGCTAGGTATTTTAAAATCAGGAGGTGCTTATGTACCGATCGATCCAAATTACCCAGCAGATCGAATTCATTATATCATAGAAGATAGTAATGCGGCTGTTTTTGTTACTAATCAAGAAAATGAGTCTCTGGTAAAAGACAAAAAAGAAGTAACCATCATTGCATTAGACAGGGACCAGGAGCAAATAGAAAAAGAACCCGTTACTGCTACGAAGGTTAGTATCGATCCAAAACAATCAGTATATGTAATTTATACTTCAGGTTCTACAGGACGACCAAAAGGAGTAGTTATTAGTCATACGAGTTTGTTAAACATGGCTTTATGTTGGCAAAAAGAGTATAAACTAGATAGTGCTACCTGCTTATTACAAATGGCAAGTTTTTCTTTTGATGTATTCTCGGGAGACCTGTGCAGAAGCTTATTGTTTGGTGGTAAAATGATATTATGTTCATCAGACACTCGTTTGGATATTGTTGGGTTGTACAACTTAATTTCCAAATGGAATATCAACATCCTCGAAGTTACTCCTGCATTGGCAACTCCGCTATTGGATTATATTTATGAAAACAACCTGGATTTTTCTTTCATGAATCTCTTGATTTTAGGTTCTGATGTTTGTCCGGTGGTTGATTTCAAAAGACTATTGAGTCGTTTCGGAACCTCGATGCGAATCATTAATAGTTACGGAACCACAGAAACCACCATCGATAGCTGTTATTTCGAAGCCAAAGATGCTAACAGCCTTGATGGTCTGGTAAATGTACCCATAGGAAAACCATTGTACAATACCAGCTTTTATATTCTTGATGATGCTAAAGCACCAGTGCCGGTTAATGTAGCGGGCGAATTATACATAGGAGGAGCTGGTTTGGCCAAAGAATATTTAAACAAACCAGACTTAACAGAAAGTAAATTCATAGCACATCCTTTTAAAGAAGGAGAGTTGGTCTACAAAACAGGAGATTTAGCCCGATGGTTACCCGACGGGAATGTAGAATTTATTGGTAGAAAAGATAACCAGATAAAAGTTAGAGGATACCGTATAGAACTTGGTGAAATCGAAAGCGTGTTAGCTTCAGAAGAAAGTATCAAGAGTTGTGCGGTAATGCTAAAAGAAGACATTCAAGGTATCGAACGTTTTGTAGGATATATAGTGGCTGAAGAAGATTTTGACAAGAAAAAAGTTCAGGAGTATTTAAAATCTAAGTTGCCAGACTATATGATTCCTGATACGTGGGTAGTATTAGACAAACTTCCGATTACCAATAACGGAAAAATTGACAAAAAAGCATTGCCGGCTTTGGATTTAGCATCACTTTCTGCTCATGAATATGTTGCGCCAACAAATGAAATAGAAGAAAAATTGGTAGACATATGGCAAGAGTTACTAGGCGTTGATAAAATAGGAATTCATGATAATTTCTTTGAGTTAGGAGGTCACTCTCTACTTGCCACACGTCTGGTGTCCAAAATTCGTAAAGTCATTGGTACCGAAATTTCTATCAAAAATGTTTTTCAGTTTGACATATTAGAAGATCTGGCAAACTATATACGCATTACCAATCTTAATCAAGAAAAAGAAGAAGAATACACAACAACCATCAATATTTGATTTTAAAGATCATGAACAAAGATATTTTAGAAATACTAGAAAGAGCTAGTAAACATGGGGTAAAACTAGAGTTGAAAGATGATTCTCTTGTTTTAAAATCTAAAAATAATAGTGTAGATCCTGATTTATTACAGGAAATTAAAGAATATAAAGAAGCAATTTTAAGCTATCTTAAAACCTATAAAAGTGAAACTAAAAATGAATTTTTAGATGCTGCCATCATTCCGGTTGATCGTGATGATAAGAAGAGGTATCCGTTATCTTTTGGTCAGGAGCGTCTATGGTTTTTGGATCAATTAGAAAAAGGAAGTACCGAGTATCACTCACCATTAGTTTTTAGGTTTAACGGAAAGCTGGATACAGAAGTATTGGGGGCTAGTTTACATAAAATTGTAGCACGACATGAAGTTTTACGTACGGTAATCAAATCTGAAGATGGCATTGCGTACCAAGAGGTATTATCAGATGAAAACTGGGCGTTGCAACAAGTTAAGGTTGCTGATGAAGCTGGTTTGAACGAGTTGTTGTTTGACTTTTTAAATACGCCATTTGATCTGTCTAGCGACTATATGGTAAGGGCGAGTTTATATGAATTAAGTGCTACAGAACATGTACTGATGATCGTTTTTCATCATATTAGTAATGATGCATGGTCTGATGATATTTTTATAGGAGAGTTAATCGAATTGTACAGCGCTTCTACAGAAAACAGAACTTCAGATTTGGCTCCTGCAACCTTGCAGTATATTGATTATGCAACATGGCAAAGAGAATATATAAAAGAAGACATCTTAGAATCGCAATTATCATATTGGCAAGAACAATTGTCGGGTGTTACTTCATTGTTACTATCAACCGATTACCCTAGAAAGTCAGTAAGAAGTACCAAAGGCTCGAGATTTGCTTTTGAGATAGATGCTGATTTACAAGATGACTTACAGCAATTAGCCCAAGAGGAAGGAGTTACGTTGTTTATGCTATTATTATCTGCCTTCAAGGTATTGATGTATCGTTATAGTGGTCAGGATGATATTTGTGTAGGTACCCCGATTGCAAATCGTACTCAAGAGGAGATCGAAGGCATGATAGGTTTCTTTGTCAATACGTTGGCATTGCGCAGTAATGTAGGAGTGGATGCTACTTTCAAAGAATTTTTACAACAGGTAAAGGCAACGACCTTATCGGGTTATGACCACCAGCATGTTCCGTTTGAAAAAGTAGTAGATCGCGTGGTGAGTTCTAGGGATATGAGTATTAGTCCTTTGTTTCAGGTAGCATTTATTTTACAGAATAAATCAGAAGTTAAAGATTTACAATTAGGAGATATTCATATTGTACCATATGAAGGATATGATAGAGGACTTTCTAATTTTGATCTTTCTCTTATAGCAGAAGAAGGTGATGCTAATATCTCTTTAGAATTAGAATATTGTACCGATTTGTTTGCTGAGGCTACCATACAGCGTATTGCATCTTATTTTCAGGAATTATTAAAAAGTATACTAGCTAATAAAAACAGTAAACTTTCAGATTTAAATATAGTATCCGTTTCAGAACAACATAAGCTGTTAGAGACTTTTAATGACACGGCATTAACTTACCCTCAGGATGCATCATTAACAACTCTTTTTGAAGCACAAGTAAAAAATACTACAGACCATATTGCTTTAGTTTTTGAGGATCGAAGTTATACATATCAGGAGTTAGACGAGGCTGCTAATAGGCTAGCACATTACCTGTTGGCTAACTATAATCTTACTGTAGAGGATTTTGTAGGGATTAAGCTAGACCGTAGCGATGATTTGATCATCAGTATACTGGCAATTATAAAATTAGGAGGGGTGTATGTTCCTATAGACCCTAATTATCCTTTGGACCGTATTTCTTATATAGAGCAGGATGCAGATTGTAAGTTGATTATAGATGATAGAGTGTTAAGTTTATACAAAAAAGAAGCTTTTAACTATGAGGTTACTTCTCCCAAGGTTGGTATAAATAGTGATACTCTTGCATATGTAATGTATACTTCGGGGAGTACAGGTACTCCCAAGGGGGTGATGGTTACTCATCAAAATATTGTGAGTTTATGTACATCTTGCGATTACATTGATTTATCAAATGATACGGTCTTGTTGTCTACAGGTTCTGTATCTTTTGATGCTACGACGATAGAGTTTTGGGGCCCTCTTTTAAATGGAGGAAAATTAGTGATCACCGATAGAGATACCTTATTAAATACCGAAAAATTACGGAATAAAATTGTAAGCCATAATGTCAATACATTATGGATGACTGCTTCTTGGTTTCATCAGGTTGCAGAGGATAACCTTTCTGTTTTCGAAAACCTTAAATACCTTATGGTAGGAGGTGATAAGGTGCTGTTTAACTTTACAAATATGGTTAAGGAACGTTATCCAGATTTACACATCGTAAATGGTTATGGCCCAACCGAGAATACTACTTTTTCTACTACGCATCGTATTGAAGGGAATATGGATAGCGATATTCCTATTGGTGCACCTATAAAGAACAGTCAGGCTTATATTTACAATTTAGATTTATCTCAATTACAGCCTGTTGGTGTTGTAGGAGAATTATGCCTGGGAGGGTCAGGGCTTTCTAAAGGATATCTTAATCAAGAGGAGTTGACTGCCGAGAAGTTTGTGAGCAACCCATTGGTTACTGGCGAGCGTATGTATCGTACAGGGGATTTAGCCAAATGGCTACCCGATGGTACGATTGAGTTTATGGGAAGAAAAGATGATCAGGTAAAAATACGAGGGTATCGTATCGAGCTGGGAGAGATCGAGAATGCGTTATTGGGATTAGATTCGATCACGACTTGTTGTGTGCTGGTCAATACCGATGCCCAGGGAACAAAGCGTTTGGTTGCTTATGTAGTAGCAGATGATTTTGATAAGGAAGCGATACAAGAGACCTTAAAAAATAAGTTACCTGATTATATGGTACCTCAGTTATGGGTTGAGTTGGATAGTATGCCACTGACCAATAACGGTAAGATTGATAAAAAGAGCTTGCCAGATCCAGATATCTCAGAGTTATCAAGTCAGGAGTATGTTGCAGCAAGCACAGCTACCGAGCATAAGTTGGTTACTATATGGCAGGATTTATTAGGAGTAGAACGTGTAGGTATTTATGATGAATTCTTTGAGTTGGGTGGTCATTCATTACTGGCGACTCGTTTGGTATCGATGATCCGTAAAGAGCTGGAGGTAGAGCTTGCTATTAAGGATATTTTTGTGTATTCGAGACTGTTAGATTTAGGATTTTACATAGATAAGCAATCTAAAGGTACTTTACTACCGGCGATTACAGCACAGGATCGTTCAGATCGTATCCCATTATCCTTTAGCCAGGAACGTTTATGGTTTATCGATCAGTTACATGGTAGTACAGAATACCACATCCCTATTAATCTTGAGTTATCAGGAGAACTGGATGTAACTGTATTAGAAGCCAGTTTTAGAGAGATTGTATCCCGTCACGAAGTATTACGAACCGTAATTTTTTCAGAAGATGGAGTAGGGTATCAACGGGTGATGCCTGCAGATGCATGGTCTTTGGAAGAGGTGACGCTACAACCTGAAGATTCGGTGAGTTCGAATGTATCAGATTTTATGAATGCTCCTTTTGATCTAACACGTGATTATATGTTGCGTGTTCGTTTGTATCATTTAGGAGAAGATCAATATATATTGTCAGGAGTTTTCCATCATATAGCCAGCGATGGTTGGTCTAACGGATTATTGACTCAGGAATTTATAGAATTGTACGGGTCTTTATCTACCTCACGTACTCCTGTTTTAGAAACCTTATCGATTCAATATGCCGATTATGCCTTATGGCAACGCAAGTATTTAGAAGGAGCTGTTTTAGATCAGCAGTTATCGTATTGGGAGGATCAGTTAATAGGTTCGGTTCCGTTATCCTTACCAACCGATTACCCACGCCCAGAAGTACAGAGTAATGAAGGAGCGAGTCTTTCTTTTACATTAGATAAAGAATTGAGTGCTTCGTTACAGGCCCTTTGTCAGCAAGAAGGAGTGACCCTGTTTATGACATTATTGGCTGCTTTTAAAGTGGTTTTATCGAGATACAAGGGTCAGGAAGATATTTGTATAGGTACTTCTATTGCCAATCGTCCTCAGGAAGCGTTAGAGCATATGATCGGTTTCTTTGTAAACTCATTGGCACTACGAAGTGATCTAAGTGGTAATCCACGTTTTACCGATTTCTTACATCAAGTAAAAGAGGTTACTTTAGGAGGATATGATAATCAGGATGCTCCATTCGAGAAGGTAGTAGATCGCGTGGTCGAGGATCGTGATATGAGTAAAAATCCACTATTCCAGGTAATGTTTAGTTTGCATAATGTTCAGGAAGAAGAGGATGTTGCTATAGAGGGATTAACAATACGCCCTTATGATCAGGCAGATAGTACGATCCAGTTTGATCTTACTGCAGATGTGCAAGAAGGAGAAAATGGTATTGTAATTGACTTTGGCTATTGTACCGCTTTATTTAAAGAAGCTACGATTGCCCATATGGCTTCGCACTACGAGGAGTTGTTACGCAGTATTGTCAAGAACCCATCAGAGACGATTAGAGATTTATCGATGCTTACTGCTCAGGAGGCAGGCCAGGTCTTGCATTTGTTTAATGCTACCGAGGTTTCGTATCCGTTAGAAGAGACTTTTGTAAGCCTTTTTGAGAAACAGGTATCCAAAACCCCTGATGCGATTGCAGTAAGTTTTGAAGGTGTTGATCTAAGCTATAAAGCATTAGATGAAGCTTCTAACCAACTGGCACATTACCTGCGCTTACAAGGAGTAGGAGAAGATGCGTTGGTCGGTATTTGTGTAGAACGTTCTTTAGCGATGCTGATAGGTATTGTAGGTATTTTAAAAGCAGGCGGTGCTTATGTTCCTATCAAGCCAGATTATCCAGCATCGAGGATCCAACATATTTTAGGAGATACTCAAAGTAAGGTGGTGATTACCGATACTACCAGTAATGAGTTGATTACAACGAGTTATCCAGATGCTACTACAGTTATAGTAGGCTCAGAAGCTTCTGTATATGCAGAACAGCCGACAACTAGTGTAAATGTTACTATTGCTCCATCTTCATTGGGGTATGTTATATACACCTCGGGTAGTACCGGTACTCCCAAGGGCGCTATGATCGAACATCAAGGGATGTTGAATCACTTGCTACTAATGATCGATGAATTGGATATGGATAGTGATAGTGTTGTTGCTTTTACAGCACCTTTTACGTTTGATATTTCTGTTTGGCAGTTGTTAAGTGGTTTACTTACCGGCGGTCGTATGGTGATCTACAGTGAGGAGATGATTTTAGATCCATTAGTATTACAAGGATCCTTACATGATGATGGAGTAAGCATTTTGCAATTAGTTCCATCTTATGTATCCGGTTTATTAGATATTGATTCGATCAAGGACTTACGTCATTTGAGCTACTTTTTAGTTACTGGCGAGGCAGCCCATCACTCGTTGTTAGAGAAATGGTTTGCTCGTTATCCAGAGATTCCAGTGGTGAATGCATATGGTCCTGCAGAGGCCTCTGATGATGTTAGTTTACATATCATGAAGGAATGTCCGGCAGAGGGTATTGTTCCTATCGGGGTTCCTGTAGCCAATATGGATATTTATGTGGTTGATGATAAGAATCAGTTATGTCCGATAGGAGCTGTAGGCGAGTTATGGGTAAGTGGAGTTGGCGTAGGAAGAGGATATGTAAATGATCCAGAGAAGACGGCCAATAGTTTTATAGCTAATCCATTTAAGGATAGTGGTTATAAAGTATATAAGACCGGAGATTTAGGGCGATGGTTACCCGATGGTAGTTTAGAGTTTATCGGTAGAAAGGACAATCAGGTAAAGATACGTGGTTATCGTATCGAATTAGGCGAGATAGAGAATGTACTATCCGGATTAGAAGGTGTTGAGAGTTGTTGTGTACTAGCGAGTCCAGATAGTGATGGCAATAATCGTTTGGTAGGTTATGTAGTTAGTGAAGGAGGCTTTGATAGTCAGCAATTACAAGATGGTTTAAAGCAGCAATTACCAGAATATATGGTTCCTGGCCTTTGGGTTGCGATGGATGAGTTACCGTTAACCGCTAATGGTAAGATTGACCGCAAGAGTTTACCCGATCCCGATATGTCAGAGCAATCGAGTAAGGGTTATGTTGCTGCAAGAAATACTACCGAGGAGAAGTTGGTATCGATCTGGCAGGATTTGTTAGGAGTAGAGAGAGTTGGAGTATATGATGATTTCTTCGAATTAGGAGGACATTCATTATTGGCTACCCGATTGATTTATATGGTTCGTAAAGAGCTGGATGCAGAGATAGCGATCAAGGATGTGTTTATGAACACCGTTCTTTCGGATCTGTCTGCTTATATCGGAGGAGGTTCAGAAGAGGAAGGATTACCAGCTATTGTAGTGGGTGATCGATCAGGACGTATCCCATTATCGTTTAGTCAACAACGTTTATGGTTTATCGATGAGTTAGAGGGTAGTTTACAGTATCATATGCCTATTGTATTACGTATCGATGGTGCATTAGATATCGAAGCGTTGTCGAGTTCCTTCAAAGAGATAGTCAACAGACATGAGGTATTACG
>CANMLW010000020.1 GCA_947498705.1 uncultured Aquimarina sp. | reverse complement strand
ACTATACAAACTGTAACCTATACCATCACTCCTACTAGTGCTGATGGATGTCAAGGAGACTCCTATACCTATGTGGTTACGATTAACCCAGAACCCTTTGTAGCAACACCTCCTACAGGTACCATTTGTAGTGATACAACACTTAATCATAACCTAAACGATGATGTAGACCTTACTGGAGTAACATTTAGCTGGGCGGCTGCAGAAAATCCTAATGTAACTGGAGAAACCACTACTACAAGCACTGCCACTAGTATTACAGATACATTAACTAATGATTCAGGAACAGTACAAACCATTACATATACCATCACTCCTACTAGTACTGATGGATGTCAAGGAGACTCCTATACCTATGTGGTTACGATTAACCCAGAACCATTTGTAGCAACACCTCCTACAGATACCATTTGTAGTGATACAACACTTAATCATAACCTAAACGATGATGTAAATCTTACCGGAGTAATATTTAGCTGGGTAGCAGCAGAGAACCCTAATGTAACTGGAGAAACTACCACTATAAGCACTGCCACTAGTATTACAGATACATTAATTAACACCTCAACAACAACTCAAACCGTCATTTATACCATCACTCCTACTAGTGCCGATGGTTGTATTGGTAATTCCTATACATACACCATAACTATTAGCCCAAAACCTCTTGTGATAGCATCACCTACAGACATTATCTGTAGTGATACAGCTCTTAATCATAATTTAAATAATGATGTAAATCTTACCGGAGTAACATTTAGCTGGGTAGCAGCAGAAAATCCTAATGTTACTGGCGAAACAACCGCAACGAGTACAACTACCAGTATCACCGATTCATTAACCAATACTTCAGGAATCGTACAAACTGTAACCTATACTATTACTCCTACTAGCGCTGATGGATGTGAAGGAAACTCCTATACCTATGTGGTCACCATTAACCCAGAACCATTTGTAGCAACACCTCCTACAGATACCATCTGTAGTGATGTAACTTTGAATCATAACCTAAACAATGACGTAAATCTTACAGGAGTAACATTTAGCTGGGCGGCTGCAGAAAACCCTAATGTTACTGGCGAAACAACCGCTACCAGCACGACAGATACTATTACCGATACATTAATCAATACCTCTGGCACAACGCAAATCGTAACGTATACCATTACTCCTACTGGCTCAAACGGTTGTGTGGGTGATTCATATACATATACAGTAACCATTAATCCCAAGCCTTTTGTTACTTCTCCCCCTTCTATTACTGTGTGTAATAATGTAGCTTTAAGTCATGACCTTACCAATGATGTAAATCTATCAGGAGTAAGTTTTAGTTGGTTTGCAGTGGATAATGTTAATGTTACAGGAGAAACTACCACGATAACTACTACATCAAATATTACCGATACTTTAATAAATAACTCTCCTTCAGTAGAAACTATAACTTATACAATTACACCTATAAGTGCAGATGGGTGCTCCGGAAATCCATATACATTAACAGTATTAGTCACTCCTACACCAGAACTGATAGTAACCAAAGAAGCTCTTCCCGCACCAGATGGGTCTTATGATACAGTTGGAGAATCAATAAACTATCAAATAATCATTCGAAATTCGAAAAGTGTAGATATTAATAATGTCACTATTACAGATAACAATGCTGATTATATTAGTATGACTAATATTCCAATAATACATGCTAACACTTCAATTACAATAACTGCAAGGCACACCATTACCCAAGAAGATTTAAATAATGGAACAGTAACTAATGTTGTTACCGTCGAAGGTACTGATACATGTAACACAATAGTAACCGATATTTCTGATGATCCTAATACCAGTATTCCTAATGATCCAACCGTAGTAACTCTGGATCAAAATCCTGCTTTACAATTGTTAAAAACGGCAGATATCGCTCCAGACGGAGCCTGGGATGAAGTCAATGAAGTAATAACATATGCTCTGGTAGTAACAAATACAGGAAACATTCCTCTTCAAAACGTGATAATTACTGATGCCAATGCAGATAGCGGAAGTCTTATTCCTTCATTTATAGCAACCATTCAACCTGGTGATCAGATTAATATCACCGCAGCACATACAATTACCCAATCTGATTTGGATCATGGAAGTGTTACTAATAGTGCCTATGTAGATGCCGAAGATTTAATAGGAAATATAATTACCGACATATCAGACGATCCTAATGATAATACAAATATTGATCTTAATGCAGATGGCATTCCTGATGATCCAACCGTGGTTAGTACGATTCAAAGTACAATGTTGGAAGTAACTAAAATAGTTGACAAAAAAATATACAGTCAAATAGGAGATATACTATCATATACCATTTTAATAACAAACACAAGTAACATAACACTTCATGATGTTATTGTAAATGATCCCAATATTAGCTTTACATCTCCTAATACTCTTGTAGAAATCGCCCCCAACGAATCATTTACTGTAACGGGATATCATATCATTGATGAACAAGATATTACTAACGAAATGGTTAGCAATACAGCAATTGTCAAAGCTTTGTTTCCGAATGGAACGGCTATCATCTTTGAAGATTCTGATGATCCCAATGATCGTACCGATATCGACATTGATAACGATGAAGATCCAGAAGATCCTACGGTAAGTTATTATGATAAAGATGAAGATAACATACCCAACATAGAAGATTTTGATGATGACAATGATGGAATAACTGATATTGAAGAGCAAAACGGAGATCCATTTCTTGACACAGATGATGATGGTATAATTGATCGTCTAGACCTTGATTCTGATGGCGATGGTATTTATGATTTTGTAGAGGCGGGGCATAATGCCATAGATTCTGAAATCGACGGAACCATAGATGGTCCTTATGGTAGTGATGGAATTTCTGACAGCGTACAAGACAATCCTTATTCGGGAGAGGTGAATTACCAAATACAAGATACTGATAATGATAGTAAACACGATTTTCAGGATATCGACGATGATGATGACGGTCTTTTAACCGAAAATGAAAACCCAGACCCAAATGGCAACGGAATTCCCGAAGATGCTTTTGATACAGATGCAGATGGAACCCCAGATTATCTGGATCCCAACTTATTTGATCCTAATGCAGAAGATGATGTAGAAATATATAATGTGGTCACTCCTAATGGAGATGGAGATCATGATATGCTACTGATTAGAAATATTCAAAACTTTCCTGAAAACGAAATCAAAATATTTAACAGATGGGGAGTATTGGTTTATGAAGTGCAAGGGTATGGAAAAAACAATAATTTCTTTAGAGGTCAATCTATGGGAAGGGTTACACTAAATAGAGAGAAAGAATTACCTGTAGGAACCTATTTTTATATTCTCACATATACAACCAAAGATGGTAAAACAAAAAAAAGATCTGACTATCTCTACATCAATAGGTAAAGAAACTATACCTGTGCGAGCATTGTCTGAAGCCTTAAAAACAAATTAAACCTTAAAAAATGAATAGAACCTATTTCATATTGGTAGTTTTATTACTGCTCTTCACTCAAACATTTTTTGCCCAACAAGATGCTCAATATACACAATATATGTACAATACCATTAGTGTTAATCCTGCATATGCGGGCTCCAGAGATGCAATGAGTATTATTGGCTTATATAGAAATCAATGGGTAGGTATTGGTGGAGCTCCTGTTACTCAAACTATAAGTGTAAACTCACCTATTGGCTCACATAACCAAGTTGGATTAGGATTATCTGTAGTGAATGATAAAATAGGACCCACACAAGAAACTTATTTTGATATTGATTTTTCATATACCATTAATCTATCACTTAATCAACAATTAGCATTTGGAGTAAAAGGAGGTGGTCATTTATTAGATGTTAATTTTGATAAACTTAATCAATATACTAATACTGATGTGTCATTAGAAACCAATATAGATAATAAATTCTCTCCTAATGTTGGTGTTGGAATTTATTATCATACAGAAAAACTATATTTGGGAGCTTCTGTACCCAATCTGTTAGAAACACAACATTTTAATGAATCCGGAGATCAAGACATGTCTGCTTCTTTTTTGGCCAAAGAAAGGATGAGCTACTACCTTATTGGTGGATGTATTTTTGATGTTAACCGGTTTCTAAAATGGAAACCCGCAGTACTGGTCAAGGCTGTTTCGGGAGCCCCGCTTCAGGTAGATCTGTCTGCAAACTTTTTATTCAGAGAAAAACTCACCTTAGGTGTTGGATATCGATGGGATGCTGCGATTAGCGCGCTTACCGGGTTTCAAATTTCAGAAGATCTCATGCTAGGGTTCTCTTATGACTGGGAAACAACAGCATTAGGAAATACCGAGTTTAATACAGGTTCGTATGAATTTTTTCTACGTTTTGAAGTTCTCAGAAAAAACAAACGGATTCTTTATCCTCGATTTTTTTAAACAAATATAATATAACTAAGTACTTCTAACTCTTTAAATCTATCTCCTTCAGGTTTTTAATCCTATTTCGTTCTAGAAAATCATCAATAGTCTCAAAATGCTCTATAACGCGTTGTTCTTTAAATTCAAAAACTTTTTGAGATAATCCTTGTAAAAAATCACGATCATGGGATACTAAAATAAGTGTTCCTTCAAAAGACAGTAATGCTTCTTTAAGTACATCTTTGGATTTAATATCTAAATGGTTTGTTGGTTCATCAAGAATCAATAGATTAACAGGCTCTAAAAGTAATTTTACCATTGCCAATCTAGTTCTTTCACCTCCAGAAAGTACTCCCACTTTTTTCTCGATATCATCACCTCCAAACATAAAACCTCCTAAAATATTCTTTATTTGAGTTCTTATATCACCTTTGGCAACCTCATCTACAGTTTGAAAAACGGTTAATTCGGGATCTAATAGTGCTGCTTGATTTTGAGCAAAATATCCCACTTTTACATTATGCCCCAAATTGCAATCTCCTTCAACATCAATTTCATTCATAATGGCTTTAATCATGGTTGATTTACCTTCTCCGTTACGCCCTACAAAAGAAACTTTTTCTCCTCTCGAAATTGACATATTCGCTTCTCTAAATACCGTGTGATCACCATATTTTTTTGTTAGGTTTTTTACGGTTACAGGATAATCTCCTGACCTAGGAGCCGCTGGAAATCGCAATTTAAGAGATGAAGTATCCATCTCATCAACTTCTATTATTTGTAATTTTTCGAGCATTCGTTCTCTGGATGTCACTTGATTCGTTTTAGAATATGTGCCTTTAAATCGTTCTATAAATGCTCTGTTATCTGCAATAAATTTTTGCTGTTCTTTATAGGCTTTCATCTGGTGCTCTAATCGATCCTTACGCAATTGCAAATAATGAGAATAATTAGCTTTATAATCATAAATTCTTCCCATAGTTACCTCTATAGTTCTATTAGTAATATTATCGATAAAAGCTTTATCATGAGAAATAACAACAACAGCATTTGCTTTGTTTACCAAAAAATCTTCGAGCCAAATTACAGACTCGATATCGATATGATTTGTGGGCTCATCTAATAAAATTAGATCAGGCTTTTGTAATAATATTTTTGCCAACTCTATTCGCATTCGCCAACCCCCGCTAAACTCTTTGGTAAGTTTGGTAAAATCTTCTTGTTTAAACCCTAAACCTTTTAATGCTTTTTCTACTTCTGCATCATAATTAATGTCTTCGAGTGCATAAAATTTCTCTCCTAAATCTGAGACTTTTTCTATGATAGACATATACTCATCAGACTCGTAATCTGTTCTGGTTTCTAACGCTTTATTTAAGCTGTCTATCTCATCACGCATGGCTAGAATGCTAGCAAAGGCTTTTGACGTTTCTTCAAAAACAGTACAATTATCTTCTGTAAGCAAATGTTGTGGCAGGTATGCAATTACCGTGTCTTTGGGACATCTAACACCTCCTCTGGTTGCTTTTTGAGCACCTGCAATAATTTTCATCATTGTGGATTTACCTGCACCGTTCTTACCCATCAAAGCTATTTTGTCATTTTCATTTATAACAAAAGAAACATCACTAAATAAAGTTTGGCCACTAAATTCTACTGCTAACGCATCTATAGAAATCATACTATTTTGATTTTTAAAAGTGCAAAACTAAGAAAAAGTCTTGCAGTATAAGTGATCCATTCTATTTACTTTAAAATTCCTAAAAAACAACCTTTAGCTTACCTCGTTTCTCATAATATCGTACATATGCGAACACCACTTATGAAATATGCTGAAATATTATTTCAGATAACACTCTCGTAAATTTGTAGTATCAAAATCGGAATGGTGGAGTTGTCAATTGATGATCTGGGTTATTTTTTGTGCAAAACAGATCTCATATAAAGCGGTTAATTTAAGTTATGAAATGATTTAATGACGCGTCATTTCATAGAGAAGGGGTTCTAAAATTTACAAAATTTATATCGGTAACTCCATTCATTCCTCAACCTAAAATATCTTTGGTTATGTGTACAAAAAACAGCTTTTCTATTTTGCTACCTTTTAAGGTATTTACAGATATTTATTTTTTTATTTCTACTACCGCAATTCGTAAAATAAATTTGTTCTCTATCAAGAGATAAGTGCTATATTTTTTTTAACTTATATACGCATTTAAAAAGTAGTTATTTTATCTTAAAAACTACACCATCAATCATTTATAAAACAACTACTATTAGTTGTTAAAAGAATCACATAAAAAAGGTTAGTAGTGCCATCTTATAAATGCTATTTTTGATAAGATGCAGGAAGTTACAAACTAGAAATATTTCAAACTTCGCTTTTAGTTTACACTGCAAATAACAGTACTAATGACTTAATTAAATTAAATATGTTGACCACATATAAAGCAGAATTATTCAATAATTTACAAACGGCGATAGAGCTCGAACATTCTACGATCCCTCCATATTTAGCTACACTTTTTACCATCAATCAAGATACAAATGCTTTTGCTTATGAGGTAATACGCAGTGTAGTAATGGAAGAAATGCTACATATGACACTTGCCTGTAATATTTTGAATGCAGTAGGAGGAACTCCTCTTATAGATAACCCAAAATTTATCCCAGAATATCCCGCAGAATTTAATTTTGCAGATCGCAAATTTGACGTTGGGATTATAAAATTCTCTAAACCTGCGATTGAAGCATTTTTAGAAATTGAAAAACCTTCTCAAGAACAACTTAATGTTACAGGAGAACATATCAATAGTTTTCTGCATCCAATAGACCTAAATAGTAAAACTATTGGTGAGTTTTATGACACTATCAAAAAACAACTAGTCTATTTGGTAAAAGAATATGGTGAAGAAGCAATTTTTGATGGTGAGAAAAACCTGCAAATCACTCCCAAAGAATATGCTAGTAGTAGTGGCGAAGTAATTGTTGTAGAAAACCTGAAAACGGCTCTTTTTGCTATAGATGTTATTGTCGATCAGGGTGAGGGGATTTCTGATTCTATTTACGATGGTGACAACACCTATTTTGGTCAAGATAAAGAAGTAGCACATTACTATAGATTTAATGAAATCTATGTCGAGCAACAATACCAAGAAGGAGATCATCCAACAAAAAAACCCACAGGTAAAAAGATTTCTATTAATTGGAATGCTGCAATAGACATGATAGCAAACCCAAAGGCAAGTGATTTTCCTGCAAACTCTATGGCCAGAACAAAAGCAGATGAATTTAACCAATTATATTCTCATTTTCTACGTTTGTTGCATCTTACGTTTAATGGGCAATCTTCTTTACTTGATAAAGCAATAGCAATGATGTACAAGATGAAACAGCTTGCTGCAGAATTATTAAGCTGTAACATCCCCGGAAACAAAGAAGGTAAAGTAGCAGGACCACCATTCGAGTATATCCCCTTGGCAGAGCGAAAACAATTTGACTGGTTGACCAAAGAATTAACCTTGAAATAAGAAATTGGATCTAAAAAAACTTAAAACCTAAATAATTACACTTTTAATTAAACATACAATAATCCATCCATTATGAAAAAACCATTCGATCGCATTATTACAGTTATGTTTGAGAATCAATATAGAAACTATGTGATTCAGGATCCTTTTTTAAAGAAACTTGCTGCCGCAGGTGCCGATATGACCAACTATTTCGGTGCATTTCATCCTTCACAAACCAATTACCTGGCGTCTTTAGCAGGTGAAATTTGCGGAGTTACCAATGACACGCCTCCAGCAGCTCCACTACCGCAAGAGACATTAGTAGATTTATTAGAAACAAAAAATGTAAGCTGGAAAGCCTATATGGAAGCATATCCAGGAGACCCTTGGAAGGAAATATGGGAAAAAGAAACCTATCCCACCTCGGATCAACCCATAAATCAATACCCTCTTAAAAATTCGAAAAACCTCTCAAGATACTATCGAAAACATAATGCTTTTGCATCCTTTCATACCATTCAAAAAGATAAAAACCGATGGAATAAAATTGTAAGTGATATCAATTTCTGGAAAGATGTATCCAATCAATCTTTACCAGAGTATAGTTGGTTTACGCCTGATATTTGGAACGATGGGCACTATCTGTATAATACTCATATCGACACCAACCCGCGTACACAGTTAGTACCTCAATTATCAGCCTGGTTAGAGCATGTATTTCTTGGTAACATAGAGAGTGATAAGCTCGAAGGAGGAGTCGCTACAGGAGAAACCACTATAGGACTTAATTTGGATATTGATTTATTATTAACCAATCCGGCAAAAGCATGGGCACAATCTAATATTCCTAAAGGAACACTACTGGTAATTACTTTTGATGAAGCAGATTTTAATGCAATGGGTTATGATACGAATTACGACGGTCCCAATCAAATATACACCGTACTTTTAGGAGATATGATAACGCCTGGCACTGTAATTTCTACTCCTTATAATCACTATAACCTCATCAAAACCATTGAAAAAAATTATCGATTAGAGTCACTTTACAAAAACGATTATGGTGCCAATTGGTTTCGTTTTCTTTGGGATGAGTCTTTTGAATGGGAAAAATCTATAAATACCAATTTTCAGGTTGGAAAAGCATTGGCTATTACACATGGTACAGAAGGATTACATATGGTTTTTTCTGATAAAAACGGCCAATTGTATGATTGTATACATACTGATTCTGGTTGGGAGCAACCTAATAAATTAGGTTTTATCACCACGGGAGCAATAGCCATCGCATCTATTGAAGATATCCATCTATTGATTTTTCAAGGTAAAGATGGAGAATTATTTACCAGTTCGTATAGTGCTTCAAAAAAGGAATGGACGCAAGTCACATCTTTACAGCAAAACACTTCAGGAAGTCTTGCCTTAACTGCATATTATGATATGAAAAGTTGTGAACATAAATTTATGTTATGCTGGGTATCTTCTGATCATTTTATACAATCTATGCAAGGGACTGTTACTGGTTTTTCTAACACTGTAGTCCCTGTAAACCAACTTACAGATGGGCCTATGACTATCGAACAATTAGGTGCCTCTCTTTTCTTAGTTTATAAGGAAAGAAATACAAGAAAAATGCGAATGACTTCGTATAACACAGGAGCTTTTAACGCTTTTGATGCGGTTGATTTTCAAGACAATCCAGCACCAGAAAATAATACTTCTATTCATCAATGGTCTGTTATGGATTTTACAGTAGGGCATTTTTCAAAAAAGATGGCCGCCCTGGCTAATGAATATCAAAATCTTGGGCAGATGGCTATGGCAACTGTATCTGGCGAAATGCATTTGGTACATCGAGGAGGGTATAGCGATACTCCCAATGCGTTTACAGAAATATTTGGATTAACTGGCATATATACTGCTACCAATGAACTATCTAACGGATTCGGAACTCTCGATCAGGCGGGATGGACAAAAGAGCAAGAAATGACAGCTCTTACACTAGCCCCTGATAGTCCAATAGCAATGTGTTCAAACCAAGAAATGATCACTCTGGTTTGGGCAGATACCAAAAGTAATACGATTAAATATCAACAAGGCGGATATAAAACGATAAGACAGGAATTAAATACTCAATTACAAAATCAAAACCTAGTCACCTCTTTTTAGGTTAAACAAAATAAACAAGCCTGCAGGTTTACAACTTTGCAGGCTCGTTTCCTTATAAACTATTCTACCAGTTCAAAATCATCTTGAGCGATATAGGAAACTTTGGCTACAAAACCAGTTTCAACTAGCTGGACAACATTTTCGCCTTCTATTAAATTAATCTGATTTTGCTGATCTTCTAGCCTATCAAAAGTCATACTGTACAATTCGCCATTTATGGTATATGGAACAACAGATTCTTTTACAGTGCCACTACCCTCACCTTCTACTTTTATTAATACCGAATACTTCTCACTTGGATTAACACAATCAAACACAGAAATAAAAGTACCATCTTCTTTTATAATACTTATACTGGTTGCCTTTATGATAGTATTTGATGGGTCATCATCTTTAGAGCAACTGCTAAACATTGTGAGAATAGCTATTGCATATATACATACTCGAATATTCATCATTCCTCTTTTTTATTGATTATTATTTCTTTACTAATATTCCCTATTTGCACCAAATAAGTTGCGGTCTCAAGATTACTAAATATTGTTTCTCCATTAGTAATGGTTTGTTTAGAAAAAGCTATGCCATCTTTAAATAATGATACTTCTTCATTGTTACGGGTAGATACAAGCTTAATAGCACCGCCTTGATAACAAACAGCGTCTTTTTTATAGTAAACAATATCGCCAGAAGTTTGCTTCACATTTACTGTCCATTCTTTTAGAACAGATTGATCTTCTGATACTACTCTAAATGCTACTGGTGTGCTAAAGTCCATTAAGCTTTCTCCCGATTTTTGCTCTGTTGTACCCACGTATAATTTTGCACCTGGGCTCATTGTAAACATTGAATTAAGGTTACTAATATCATCGCTATTATCTACTATCAATGTAATCTCATTATCATTGAAGATCTTATCCTTTACAAAAACATCTATAAAATCAAAATCTACAATATTCGCTTCATTATTTAACGCTGGCTCTGCAATACTATATGCCTGAAAAACATCACCATAATGTTTATTGATTTCAAAATTTTCTGTTTTACTAATACTTACTACTTTATCCTTAGACGAATCGTAAACCTTAAAGTTGATCGTTTCATCATTTGTATTAGCAAAAACCGTTAAATATGCATAGTACCTGTTTTCTGAGGCAATATAAGTGAGCTCACTAACTCCCCTGCATTCATTATCTACAAAAGCTGCTACCTTATCATTAGAATTTTCTAAATCGTTGTTATCAATATTTAAAAATGCTACAAATGACATCGTATATTGAAAATTATTTTCATTTACCATCCATTCTGGATTCTGAGCATATGCCTGGATACCTATGAGTAAAAGGAACACCCAATTTTTATAGTTACCTATTTTCATCTTTTTATAGTTTAAAAACCACTGTTAGTACCTCTATACTAACAGTGGTGATTATTGGACTTATTTTTTAATTACCTTTTTACTTACTGTTACACCATTTACAGTAGCCTTCAGGTAATAGCTTCCAGAAGAAATTTCTGGTTGAATTGTTAACCAGTTTTCTCCGGTTTTAAGATCCATCTCTTTCTGATATATCTGTTGTCCGGACATAGCATCCAAGGTTAGTTTCACTTTTTGTTTGCTATCTATTACCATCCGTATTTTAAGCTCTTTTTCAAAAGGATTGGGATAAACCTCTATAATTTTTGAAGGTACTTTTAACACGATAGGTTCCTGTACCGTACCAAGAACATCATTAGCATTAAAAACAATAGTCTTTGTGGTTGCTTCTTCTGTAACCCCATTAGAGATATAAAACCTCATATTTTCGTCTATGTCACCATAAATGGTCAAGAAACTAAGCGATTCATCTTCTACCCACTGGTTTTCTGCACTACCTCTCAATATACCTTGAGTATCATATACCATAACTTTAGAATACCCTTTAGGTAATCGAAGAATTACATTCATATTTTCTGCATATTTTGTATACTCTTTGGAAATTTCTGACTGAGACTTTAGTACACTCTTTCCTTTTGCAGCTGTACTTAGGTATCTTGGATATCTAAATGTTTGTGTTTTGCCCGATCGTATCATATACCCATTTCCAGCAATTAAATAATTTAAGGTACCCGTCCAACCATTTAAAGGGTCGTATATCGAAAATAGATTTTGTGATTTGATCACATCTCCATCTTCGGGTTCAAAAAAAGCAAGCGCATCATTGATCGGTGTATTATTGCCCACAACAAAGGGCAACCAGTTCCAGTTTTCTTGCAATTCATAGGACCATTCATCCAGATTAACTTTTATACCTTTAATACTTAAATTATTCTCTTTTTCTAATTTAAGCTTGTACATTTTAGAAGTAGTTAACCCTCCATTGGCACTTATTGTACCAGACCAACCACTTTTATATGGGTCTGTTGGGTGTTTGAAATACGTTTCTAAACGTCCCGGATTTAAACTTAATATTCTATCGTTGGTATACAAATCCAATTCGCTGGTTAACCTATTAAGATCATTAAAGTCAGGATCACTTACATCAAAAGACACCCATGTCCATCCGGCATTTAACGATAGTTTTTGCTCTACCACTTCTGTATTCTCGAATATGGCTGCATTCGATTTGGTGCCTATTATCTGATTTTCCATAAAAGTCGTAGTCGTGACATCATTTAAATCTACTTCGAGAATTTTACCCTGAGAAGCATCCCAAGCTCTAAATTCGATAGTTTCGCCATACGCGGTATTACTAAATATGGTTAAGTACACAAAATACTCATCATAGGCGGGATCATATACCAGATGCGTTTCACCTCGTGGTATTCCGTTAAAAAAAGCTCCTACTTTATCATAGTGATCTCTCGAAATAGTACCACTTACTTTTAATTTTCCGATAATATTCATGCTAAAATCGAAAGCATTGGGATCAACCAACCAGTTTGGTTCTGTTTCTAATACTCTAAGATTTAATTGTAGCTTTTGATCCAACCCAAAATCAGTTTCCAAATAGAGATTTTCGATATAGTCACCAATAGTAAATTCTGGATCTACACTTGCATTAATAGTAATTTTACTATTGGGTTCTAGTGTCCCAGAATCGACGCTCAATGTTAACCAGCCAGGTATGTTATTAATCTTAAATGTTTGGTTTTTACCGCCTCTATTGATCAATGTAATATCAAATTGATAACTATCACCTACAAACTTTTCTATATCCAACACATCCTCATTTTCTGCTACATACCAGCTTACTTCATTACGCTCGACAAATGCAGTCCAAGTAACCGGAGATGCCTGCCTATTTTCTGCGGCATCAAACATTCTATCTACGGTAATATCTAAAATTTGCCCTTCGAGAACTGCCCAATTACTAATTTCTGGAGTAATAATCATTTCATCTCCATTAATTACATGACGTACATCAAAACTTAGCAAGTCACGTTTAGGTTTTAACTTGGGCGCATCCTCTGAGTAATTGGGCAAACCAGTACTTAAAACCGAATTTACAGCAGGAGTGGTATTGTTAGATAAAGCATGGTAATATCTAGGCCCTTTACCATTTGGCAATTCTGGACGGTTCATATTAGCATAAAGGATCAGCCCTAATGTGGTTGGAGAAATCTCATAACCACTATCCCTACGTATTTGTTCGATAGAACGAGCTGTATTCCATAATCGTACCTCATCAATTTTTCCTGTAAAAAACTGATCTACAGTAGTTGTACTGTTAGGGTGTGTAAAACCACGAGCACCTATCCAGAATGTATTTCCAGAAATCCCTCCGATATCTTTGGTGGGATATGAGCTTACTAACGCTGTATCGATATATGTTTTTAATGCTCCGATACGATTCACGACCATGGCAATATGATGCCAGGAGTTATCTGCAATACTACTATTACTAAGTTGGTAAGACAAACCTTCATTTTTGAAAACTAAAAGCCCCTCTGTATCCAATTCTATCGCCCATTTATTACGCTTACCATTGGACTGTACAAAATCATTTGTAGTTCCTCTACCATTAGAAAATAGAGTAGCCACCTCTTTTTTATCAGTTTTCACCCAAAAAGAGAGCGTAATATCCATTTGATCATGAATTTGTTTTACTGCTCCGTACTCTGAGAAATCACTTAGGTTTAGTTCGATATACTGATCATTAGCAAAACTATATGCATTGGTTTTTGGTTTAATATCCCAGGAAGCATTCATATGGGCATGAATATATCTTGCCAAATCTTTTGCTATGGGACCCTGACCTTCATTTAATGGCCAATACCCTACCAAATTACGCTCTGAACCAAAGAACTTTGTATACATATTGGCAACAGATTCTGATAAGGATATAGATTTTGTCCACATTCTTAAATCATGTAGGTTTCCAGAAAAATTATTTCCTCCTATAGTTAACTCTTCTTTGTTGGTAAACTCTAAAGCTCCCACTGTTTTAACAATAAGTTCGTTACTATCTTCATAGATTCGCAACTCTCCCTTTTCTGCATGATAGCTTAAAGTATAGTGGTGAAACAAATCATCACTTATGATTCCTTGTTGTACGGTTTGTCCTCCCAATGTCCAGACTAATTCTCCGTTTATGAGTCGCAGATCAAAACCATTTTCCTGCTGCATAATGGTAGCATCTCCCTGAGTGCTGTTATTCATCCAGAATTCGATACTATAATCCCCACTCACAACATTAGTTTTATCAATGACTACCGTATTTTCTGATCCGTTGAAATGGACAGATACGGCATGAGAAACCGGCAGGTCATTGGTTTCTGCAACAATCTCTATTTTACTTATAGCAGAATTGTAATGAATAGGTTCACTAAATTGTAATCGTAGATCTTCACCAGCATGCAAAATACCATCGGTAGGTGATGGAGTCCCAAATTGTTGTGGACGTTGTAAATCTACTGTACCCAAAATTGTTTCTGAAATATATTGAGTACCATCTGTACAGCTAGAAATAGCTCGTATTTCGTACCTGCCATCAGAAAGTTCTAATCCTGCAATATCAAATGCATAAGACAGGGTAGCTTCTGTTATGCTTGAGTTTTTATCTTCACCATTTTCGATAGCTGTGGCCAAATAATCCACCGCATCTCCTTCTACAGTAGTAAAAGGTGCTTTATAATAGGTGTGCAAGCGATTCCATGAAGAAGCAGTAGATTTTCTATACTGTAGTTCTATCTTTTTAAAACTATTAAAACTGGTGTTAAATTCTGATAATTCTACCGTTACAGAATTTGTTGATCCATCCAGATTAAAAATATCTGCATTATTTACCACCCAGTTATCAAATGGCTTTGCGACCACTACTTTTGAGCACGAAGGCACAAAGGATGCTGAAATTGAAACCCGATCATTTACATTGTACTTATCACATAAGGATTCTAATATAATATCGATATCATGGTAATCAAATTGATCGGATATGGATTTTTCTAAAGTAAGTGCAAAAGATATTTTTTGACCATAGGGTACCCGAATCACCTTTCCGTTTGCCGGAATATTGATTTTAGCATTATGGGGGTTCGTTGCAGGATCTACCCTAAGCATAAAATCTATATCTGTTTCACTAACACTATTATTTTCTAAAAGCAACTTGAATTCTGCTACCCCAGCTTCTGGTATATTGCTAACATCGGCTGTTTCGACACTTATTATAGGAACTTCTACCTTTTGTGTAGCAAAGTTTAATGCCTGACCACCCGTATAGGTATTCATTTGGGTAATCTCGAAAGAAGGTTCTGGTACCGGAATAGGATCAATACAAGTTAATGGTGGGGATTGATGGCGGGATCTATTCACACATTCTCTGTACTCTTCTTTATCTTCTAAATACTGATCGTAAATTGCCTTCTTTGCATTATAAATTCCTGTATCTCTGGTGTACGCATTTTTTTCAAAAAATAAAGAAGTACTTAACCCTTCATAAGGACAAGAAGTTCGACCACCAATGGTACTAAAAACAGGTCCGTTACCATCAAAAGCATTGATCACATCTACACTTAGCATATTGGCTTTATCATTATCTTTTAGAGTGTATGATATTTTGGTAGTTTTTACCGTTTCTGTATTTACAGAACCGTTAATATCCTGAGAAAAAGCAGCTTCCGTTTTATTTAATAAACCTACCCCATTAAACTTAAAACCAAGCTCTAATGCCAGAGATTCATCAATTGTAATATTATACGCCGTACTTTCTTCCTTTACTGCTGCCGTCGATGTACTATTCGTAATTTCGCCTACCCCGGCATCAAACGATATGTTCTCCTCGAAACGTGCATCCATCAATGTTTTTAATCCTTCTAACTCATCTAATTTATCTTTGAGTTGTTTTTCTGAATGCAACAACCCACCCGGTGCTAAATCGCCTTCCTCTATTTCGTCATTTAGAATAGATTTTTGAGTTTCTATATTTTTGGTGATCTCATTCTTATAGGTACTTCTTTCGCTTAAAGCTCTGTACTTTGTAATTTCATTCTTTAAAATTGTTTTTTTCCAAAGCTCTATTTGCTGTACATATGTTGCACGTGGTAATACTCCAGGAGTTTTTGGGTCTACAATACCATTATCTATATTGTATATGATCAATTCTAATTCTGGAATCAAGACATCGATAATATGCCGTTGGCTATATACAAAGAAGGTTTCAGAAGGTTCTTCTACAAAATACATCGCCTTTTGTTTACTAATAAATAAAGGAACTGCGTTACCTTGTAAATCCTTGAAACTTAACTCCAAGGCATTAGAACCTAATAACTTTGTTTTATCTGCCTGAATATTATCATAAGAACCATAAAAATAATTACTAGAATTCCCGATATATAGATCGGCATCGGCACCTACATAAAAAGGACTGGTACTGGTCTTAATGGTCTGATCAAAGCTATAGGTCTTTTTTAGCGTTCGTCCATTATCTGATGACGTTTTAACAGAAATACCTAATGTTGCATTATTGGTCGCTTTGGATTTTATAACAGGACCAGCTAACCCTCCGCCAGCTCCAAACTCAACACCTAATAGTAATTGAAAAGATGTAGAAATCCCTCCTGTGCTTTTAAAACTACTTTTTGTTGTAAAAGAGATGCTTTCTCCTTTTTCGATAGAAGCATAACTACCAGATCCCGGCGGATCTCTTAATATAATATCCGGCACATCAGGAGCCGCGGTAACAAAAGTCTGGCTTCCATCTGATTTACCTCCCAAAATTAATCCTTCATTATTATACCCATTGGCAGGAGTATCAATCCCATTTACTCTATAGTTAATGGATAGTGTTTTTAAAAACGGTTTCGAAATACTAGGGATACCTGCTTTAAAACTATATGTCGATTTACTTTTATCATTATTATCATAGCTTATCGCTTCACTACCGTCTAATGCCAGGTTATTGGTAATGATAAAATCACCATCTATAATAGCTACTTTGGTTTCTTCACCATTTACATCATCATCATAATTTTTATACAATTCGTAGGTTTCAAAATCAATGTCATAGGATTGAAACTGTTCATAAACAAATACATCTTTATTATTATGCCGCAGTCCTTCTGTATAATAATCTGTACCGCCTATAGTAATCTTCTGTGCAGAAGTCTGACGTGTTACATACAATTGTGGTTCAGAACGGTACACAAAACTCTTTTCAAAATGATACGGTTCTGATGCTAATGGATCTACTCCTTCTCCCAATGAAAATGTTGATGTTTTGGTAACAGGAACTGTTCGTAAATCCAATATTTCATTTGCATTTAGGAATGTATTACTAACATTATCGGTATCATTAACAATACTAACACCATCGCTAGTACTTGTTTTTTCGATCGTATATTGTAATGGGGCTATTGCTATTCGATACTCGCCAGAGGTCTCATTGGTGTTGATTAGTAAATCTCCAGCTTCATGACTTAATTTGATGGTTGCTACTCCTATATTATTTTTTGCACTTACGGCCTCTTTTCGTTCTTCTGGAGTTTGAGGATTAAATACATGTTCTACATAACCATAGCTACCAAAACCAATAGGTTTTTCTGCTTCTATCGATCCTCCTACCACTTTACCTACCAGAGTAACCTTTGTCTGGTCCAAAAATGTAACCGATTGCTCCTGGTGTTCGAAGAAATCGAATTCGATGTTATGATTATCTCTAATATAAGTTGTTTCTGGTGAAGTCAGAGGAGCTCCTTTTATTCGTTCTTCCTGAGCTAAGGCATCCTCTACAGTCATAGGGAAACGACCTCCATAAGTAAAATGGTGTCTGTCTTTTTTTACTTCTATATAATGATTTCCTATAGGTACATTAATTACAAACCCTCCATCTTTATCAGTTTTTACAGGACGATTATCACTTCCTATTACGATATTGCCATCTATATAAATATTGGCTCCTTCTACACCTACATTGGGCATATCTACAATTGTATTTGGGTCTTCTCCTGCCTGGTAATCCCCTTTTTGATAGGTGCGTTCACTCCCATTGGTAGCAGTTACATTATACTCATTATAACCAGACTCTACCACTTGTAACACATCAGGTAAATGAATAGTACCATCATTATTTTGAATAGGTTCGAAAGTACCTACTACATCCATGAGTGCCCTTCCTCTAAAGATAAATGAAGAAATATCCTTAAAATCTATTTTATTAACTACCTGGGCACTCTCTCCCAGAAATATCAACTGTTGATTGGGCTCGAATTGATGTACTCCATAAGCAGGAGTAATATTAAAGGATTCCCCTGCTCCACTATAAGGAATAGCGGCAATCACATAATTTCCGTTCTCATCGGTAACTCCTAATACTCCCAGTTGATTGGTAGTTGGTCGATCTATTGCATTTGATGTCCAGTTTGCATTGACCAATAATGCATTATTTTTATTGAAATCATATCCTTTTGCAGAAAGGTCATACACATACTCACCTTGTCCTTCATTGGCACGTAAATACATTAATAAACCTGTTTCGGTTCCGTTTAGGTACCTTTTAAAATCCTGACGAATGGTTCTTTCATCTAAGGATCGTTGCCATAGACGGATTTCATCAATAACGCCATTCATTTGATCTGCTATGAACAAGCTATTAAACTCTTTGTCTGATGGGTATGTATAATTTCCTGTAATACTTAGTTCAGGAATCTTTCTTTGGGTACTATCCAGCTCCTTTTCTTGTGCCTCGGCTATCGTACTAATAAGTTCATTATTTAGTTGACGGCCATTTAAGAATAATTTTGGCGTATTGCCGGCAGTTAGAATCAAAGAAAGATGAATAAAATTTGAAGTAATTTCTGATATTGGTTTTAGAATATCATCTCCTCTACCATCCACATCGCCTGTTGGGTAGTACTTTTTTAGAGCAACTGAATATTCTCCACTACCTGCATTAACTCCGTTAACTTTAATCTTCAACGTTTTTTCTCCATTATCTTCAACTAACATCACATTAGCTTTTACTTTTGAAGACAATATATCTCCGTTAACCAAATCCCGGTATTGTAATGTTAACCAGTTAAAATCAGATGGGTCCTGTATTCTCATCCAGGATTGAAAAGTAGTTTCTGTAGTGATCTTTTTATTTAAATACCTAACATTTAGCTTTCCTTGATCAGAAACCGCAATACTACTTCCTATATTAAGTTCTGCACCTTGTGGTTCTGCTCGTACCACTACATCTTTCACAGGATTTCCTCCTTCAAAGCTAATATTACCAGAAACCACTGCAGTTGGATTTCTATACCCTACCCCGGTAATGTAAGACGTATACCGTTCTGCTAATGTAGATACTCCTTTGGCATACACCAGATATTCATACAGGAGTCCTCCTTCTACATAATAATCTATATACTGAAAATCATCATTACTTAAAGTGGTAATTGGAGCTCCAAATGATTCATGCGGGATATATTCTCCATCTTCGAATTGAAAATACTCTGAAGTAGTCCCCACATAAGGCCGTCGATAAATGAGAATATTTTCGATCTCTTCTTTATTAGCCCCGATAGACCAATCTAATTGAATTTTGTCACCATAGTATCCTTTCGAAACATCGAATGTTTGCTCTGTAAAGGTATCATTCATGTATAATACATCCCAGGGGAAACGACTCGATAAATACCCATCTAATTCTCCCGAAATAGGTAAACTGTAATCAAAATAATATTGACCTGCACCTACTTGTAAAGTGACGTTATCACCATCGTTGTTATAGTCTTTCTCTTGTAATGTTGTCGCGCCCGTAACCACTTGTGGATTACTTTGTGCCCAAAGCCAATTAGCCATTAACCCCAAGCAAATGGATAAAAGTATTCTTTTCATATAAGAACTACTTTTATAATTTAACAATATAGTTTACCCCATAATTTACAGGTCTTGTTTCTGCATCACCTTTATTATTACTATTTCCTTTAACAGTATGGGTATGTTCACCAGCATATTCTGTATTTCTACCTGTAGCTTTGTTACCATTATCATCACCACTACCTGTACCATGATCCCCATGATCCGGAACAGAATCTGAATGTGCATAATCATTATAGCCATGTCGATGTCTTCCGTCACTACTGGTTGTTAAGTCTACATAGTGATTATGTGATTTAAAAGTATCTGATTGTGTGCTTTTTAAGCCCGGGCCGCTTTGTCCGTTTACAGAGCTTCTACCGGTTCCTCTTAAAAACATTCCTTTGAGGTCGGGTGTATTATTTCCTATTAATGCTACTAATGCTGCTCCAGATGTGGTAGGGTTAGGGATAGGGTCCCCATTACATAATAACCATCCTTTGGGAGGCGTTGCCCCCAGGTACGGCATTACTGATCCTGTTGGTGCTCCATTATTGGCATGATATGCATAAGGAGTATATTGAAAAGGTTGATCAGAAATTACCGTACCATCCAAACTGATGACCAACTTTAAATGTTCTGTGCTAAAATCCACCTCGTTAAACGAAGTCCCTTGCGGAGTACCCGTTCCTATAATATGCGAGAACACTCCAAAAGCATCTGTGGTCAGGTTTTGGGTTTCTCTATATTTAGAAGTTCCGTTAGGGGTTTGTACGTCAAAAACGAAATTCAAATTTTTATTTGCCAGAGCAGCTTTACTAGCATCTCTAGCAATTCCCTGTACCGACACTCCAGTGTTTTGAGCTACGGTTGCCATAGCTACACATAATGTAAAAATTAAAAAAAGTAGTTTTTTCTTCATGGTATATTCATTTTGGTTAATTATTTATCAAATCATTATACATCACATTGTATCCCAGAGATTGTTTCTATAAACATCACCATTAACAATACTGTATGTTTTTAGTGTCAACTATCAAAACATTTTGACGTATACGGAGTCTGTAATTAAAATGAATAGTGGGGTGAAAAATCCGTAAAGAATGTGTATTTATAAAAGAGAGTAATTATTTTCTTTTAAGTAGTATTTTTATGACTATGTAAATATAAAGCACCCTTGTAGGAAAAAATATTTCATAGTATTTCAGCGGCATTACCATAAACTATTGATGGTATTTCGAATCCAAAAAGGTCATTATTATATGTTATCAATGTTTAACCATAAATCTTATAAGCTTTATATAATGTAGGATCAAAATAATAAGACCCGCATAAAAAATATACGGGTCTTTGTTATTCTTACTAAAACATTTGCTATTCTACGAGTTCGAAATCATCTTGAGCCACATAAGATACTTTGGCTACAAAACCAGTTTCAACTATCTGGACAACATTTTCACCTTCTATCAAGTTAATCTGATTTTGTTGATCTTCAAGTCTATTAAATGTCATAGTGTATAACTCACCGTTTACGGTATACGCTACTACAGACTTTTCTACCGGACCTGCTCCTTCTCCTTCTACCTTGATCAGTACAGCATATTTCTCGCTGGGATTAATACAATCAAATACGGAAATAAAAGTTCCATCTTCTTTTATAATACTAATACTGGTTGGTTTTAAAATAGTACTACCAGGTCCATCATCCTTAGAACAGTTGCTAAATATAACCGCTAGTATGATTACTAAAATACATGCTTTTATTCTCATGACTATTCTTTTTTATCAATTATAATTTCTTTATTAATATTCCCTATTTGTACCTGATAGGTTGCCATCTCTAGGTTATTAAATATCGTTTCTCCATTGGTAATGGTTTGCTTAGAAAAGGCGACTCCATCCTTGAGTAATGACACTTCTTCATTATTGCGGGTAGACACAATTTTTATAGCTCCACCCTGATAGCAGACTGCATCCTTTTTGTAATAAATAATATCTCCAGAAGTTTGCTTTACTTCTATGGTCCATTCTTCTAGTACAGATTGATCTTCTGATACTACTCTAAATGCTACGGGTGTGCTAAAATCAATAGTGCTATTGCCCGACTCTTGCTCGATGGTACCTATAAATAATTTGGCTCCATCACTTAACTGAAAAACAGGAGTAAGTGAGGTAACATCATCACTATTATCTAATAACAGTGTAATTGCGTTAGTTTTAAAAATCTTATCTTTTGTAGTACTATTTACAAAATCAAAATCAATAATAGCTGTTTCATTATTCAGAGTTGGCTCTGCAATACTATATGCCTGAAATACATTACCATAATGTTCATTAATCTCAAAACTTTGTGTTCTACTTACATTTATAACCTGATCTCTGGTAGAATTATAAATTTTAAAATCTATAGTTTCATTATTTTCATTTGCGAATACGTTTAAATACGCATAATACCTATTTTCTGAAACAACATAGGTCAAATTAGTTACCCCTCGACATACTCCATTTACAAAAGCTCCTACTTTATCATTTGTACTTTGCAAATCGGTTCCATTATCATTTAAAAATGCTACAAATGACATGGTATATTCATAATCATTTTCATTGACACTCCATGTAGGTACCTGCCCCAAGGCATTGAACCCTATAAAAAGTAGGATGATTGTACTATATATATAATCTTTCATTTTTTTTAGGTTTTTGATGAATCCTGACACTTACATCTTTTAACTATAACCAAGAAGTAAGTGCCAGAGTTTCTTTATTAATTTTTAATCACCTTTCGCTCTATAGTGTTACTATTCATTTCTATCTGTAATAGATAGATTCCACTAGCTACTTGTGGTGAAATAGTGGTGGTTTGCTCACCTACTTCGATTGCTATTTTTCTAGAAAAAAGCAATTGCCCCGTTAAACTATATAGTCTTACAAATGCTGTTTCCTCTTTCATCACATTGGTCTTTACCACAAAATTTGTAGCAAATGGATTTGGAAAAATAGAAATCGTACTATCTAACGCCTCAAGTAGTACAGGATTTGCAATTGTACCTAACACCTTATTACTTTTAAAATGAGTTGTAAAGGATGTTTGTTTTTTACGAACCCCATCGCTTATATAAAACTTTAAGTCTTCTTGAACATCACCATAAATGGTTATAAAACTCAACTCTTTGGTGTCTACCGATTGATTTTCTGCAACCCCTTTTAGCACTCCTTTTGTATCATATACTAATACCTCATGATATCCTTCTGGTAATGCCACCACTGCATTCATATTTTGAGCATACGATGTAAATTGAGAAGCTGTTTTTTGTTGTACATCGGTTGTCCTTCTAGCGGATCTATTTGCCAAATACGTTGGATATTCAAAATTCTGATCTTTGCTGGATTTCATCATATACCCATTTCCTGCTACCAGGTAATTTAAAGTCCCTTTCCAACCATTTAGCGCATCATAGATCGCAAACGAATTCTGGGATTTGATGACATCTCCTTCTTCTGCATCAAAATAAGCCAATGCATCATTAACCGCCTGATTTGATGTTATCGGATATGGTAACCAGTTCCAGTTTTCCTTTATCGGGAAACTCCAGGTGCTAATCTCTACAGGGTTTCCAGTTAATGACAACGTTTGACTTTGTGCTAATCTAATTTTATACATCTTGTTGGTCGATAAACCACCATCTGCACTAATATCACCAGACCAACCCGTTTTTTCTGGAACAGATATATCTTCATAAAAAGTTTCTAAAAGTGAAGGTGAGTGACTTAATATTCTATCTGAAGTTTCTAACTGAAGCTCTTCTGTTAGTTTATTAAGGTCTGAAAAATTAGCATCATTTACATTTAGAGAAACCCAGGTCCATCCTTGATTCATTTGAATTTCCTGAATAATGATTCCTGTATTTTCTATAATAGCGGCATTATTTAACGTTCCTAATACATCATTATCTTTAAACGGTACTGTTGTTTCTGTATTTACGGTAGCTCCCAAAACTTTACCCTGGGTAGCATCCCAAATACTAAACTCAATTGTTTCTCCTGCTACCGTATTACTATAAATAGTTAAGTATGTAAAATACTCTTGGTATAAAGGATCGTATTCGACACTCGACACTCCTCGTACCTCTCCATTGTGAAATGCAACTACTCTATCGTATACATCATCAGAAAAGACACCATCTACACGTACTTTACCCACAATATTCATACTATACTCATAATCATTAGGATTCACTGTCCAATCTGGTTCTGGAGCCAGTGATCGCAACTCTATTTGCAGTTTTTCATCATAACCAAAATCAGTTTGTAAGTACAGGTTCTCTAAATAGTCACCTGCTGCCAACTCCCTATCAATAGTAGCGGTGATGATCATACTACTATCTGGAGATAGTGTTCCTGTAGTCTCGCTTAACGTTAGCCAGCTTGGGATATTGGATATGTTAAATGGTTGACCGTTACCTCCTTTATTAAGGATAGTAATTTCGAAAGATTGCTCTTCGTTGGCATTCTTTACAATATCCACTACCTCATCATATCCTTCTACAAACCAACTCATCTCATTACGTTTTATATATGCGGTCCAGGTTATAGGAGATTGTTGCATATTATTTGATGCATCAAACATACGATGTACGGTAATATCAACTATTTGCCCTTCTAATGATGCCCAATCAGTAACCACGGGTTCCAGAATCATATCATCCTCATTGATCACATGATTTACTTGAAATTTAATCAAATCTCTTTCTGGTCGAATCCCGGGAACATCTTCAGAATAGTTTACGTTTCCATTAGAGATCAACGCATTACTCGGGATAATGGTTTGATTAGCATAGGCGTGATAATATCGTGGTCCATTTCCTGTTGCCGGATCTGGTTCATTCATTCTTGCATACAATAACATCCCAATACTTTCTACATCTACCTCGTTAAATCGGTCTCTGCTAATTTGCTCCACATTACGTAACGTATTCCAGAAACGGAATTCATCTATTTTTCCTGAGAAATTTTGATCTATAGTTTCTGTACCTGTTATGTCTACATATCCTCTGGCACCTAACCAAATTTTGTTTCCAGAGAAACCTCCTATTTCATTCATTTGGTTAGAAGACACCAATTCTGCATCTACATATGTTCGAAGGGATCCAATACGATTAAACAACAGTGTTACATGATGCCATGAATCATCGGCCACGCTTTGTGTTGTTAGCGCATAAGAATTTCCTTCACTTTCGAAAGTTAGTCCTCCAGTTGCAGACATATTAATTGCCCATTTATTGGTAAGCCCATTGGATTGTGTAAGGTCAGATCCATCTCCTCTACCATTAGAAAATAATGTAGCTAACTGTGGACTGTCTGTTTTTACCCAAAATGAGATCGTTGCATCCATTTCATCGGTAAGTTGTACAAAGTCTACATTGTCCAGTTCTAGGAATTGCCCATTATCAAATACATAAGAGTTTCCTTTTGGCTTGATATCCCAGGATACATTTACAACCGCATGCTTAAATCTGGCCAGATCTTTTGCTAAGTTACCTCGTCCTTCGTTCATTGGCCAATATCCAATCAAACTGTTTTCGTTACCAATCAATTTTGTAAATCGATTAGCATATGCATTTTCGAGGGTAATGGTTTTATTCCAAATTCTTAGGTCATGAATATTACCTATAAAGGAGTTACCTCCCATTACCAATTCGTTATTATTGGTAAACTGTGTATTGGCATTACCTGTAAAACCGGCAATTTCTTTATCATCTTCGTAAATACTAATCTCTCCTGTACTATTTTTATGTGTAAAAGTATAGTGATGAAATAAGCCATCATTAGCAAGTACTCCTTTGGCAATAAGTCCATTAAGCGAATAATAGAGTTCTCCGTTTTCTAGTCCTATCTCTAATCCTCCATTTTGTGTAAGAATAGAAGCTGTAGCAGCTACGGTGCTATTTTTCATCCAAAATTCTATAGTAAAATCACCAGTGGTAATTCTTGGATTATTAATAACAGTAGTATTGTTAGCTCCTTCAAAATACAGAGATACATTATTGTTGATTGGCAACTGATTTGTTTCTCCTTTAATTTCTATATTACTAACTGCCGAGTTGTAAAAGATATTCTCGCTGAAACTTACTTTTAGATCCTCTCCGGCTCCTAAGATTCCGTCAATTGGTAAAGGAGTACCAAAGCGTTGCGGTGCGTGCAGATCTACACTTCCTGTAATTACATCTGAAATAAACTCGGTATCATTGGTACAGGTCGTTCTTGCCCGAATCTCATAATCTCCATCTTGCAATTTTAATCCCGCTATATCCAACCCAAAAGATAAAGATGGATTGGTGATCAATGCAATTTCTGTTTCGTTGGCCAACACGGCTTCGTCATAAAACTCTTGTGTTGTATAATAAGTTTGTAAACGACTCCAATTGGGTGAAGTTGCCAAACGATATTCGAGATCAATTTTTTGAAAGCTCGAAAAAGAAAGGTCATATCCTCTTAAGTCAATTTTTAATGGATTTGTAGATCCATCTAAATTATATGCTGTATCCATATTATACACCCAATTATCCAACGGAGCGCTAACTTCTACCTCAGAACAAGAAGGAATGAAGTGTGCAGATACTCTTACATCGTCATACACATTTACCGGATCACAACGAGATTGTAATACCACTCGAATATCTTCATAATCATATACATCAGAAATCGATTTACCTAAGGTCATCGTATAATATACAGGCTCTCCATAAGGCACATAAACAATAGTTGCATTAGGATTAATATTGATGAGTGCATTATTTGGATTGGTGGTATTATCTACAATCAATTCGAAATAATTAAAACTTGCTGCATCACTATTGATATCACTTCTATTTTCAAGTTTTAAAACAAACTCTGCATTCTTCCCTTCGGGAACATTACTTACATCTGCTACTTCTACACTAATCATAGGGTCTTCTGCTTTTTGAGTCGCAAAACTCAACTGCTCTCTTTGATCTTCTGGTAGCGGTGTTATCTCTGTTGCATCCTCGTCATAACTAGAGTGATTGTAAAAGTGTGATAACTCTGCTCCTTCGTAGGGGCATGAAGTTTTTCCTCCTATTGTACTAAATACGGGTCCATTACCGTCAAACAAATTAACCACATCAATACTTAATAAGTTTCCTGGGTCATTATCCTTAAGCGTATAACTAATATTTACTGTAGACTCTTCCTCTTCTGTTATTTCGGCATTAATATCTTGCTCAAAGAAGAAGGAAGTAGTACTAATTAATCCCATTTTATTTAATTGGAAACCAAACTCTAGAGCCAGGTTTTCTTGTATATTGAGATTAATTTTTTTGGTTGAAGATGAAACCGTAGATGTTTCTACGCTTCTGGTAAATTCTCCAACACCTGCATCAAAAGAAATATTATCCTCAAAATTACTATCTAACAAGTTTTTAATTTTATTAGAATTGGTCAATTTCTTTTTTAGAATGTCTTCTAAAGAAGTGGTTAGATCACTTTCCTCTAGCGCTTCTTCTATTTTAGTATTAAATTCATTAATACGATTAGTTACTACAGATTTATACGAAGCTCTATCGTTCTTGACCGTATATTTAAGTTTTTCATTTTCGCGTACAATGTTTCTCCATAATCGTATTTGCTCTACATATTCTCCACGGGTTAACACCCCTGGATCTCCTTCGTTAACAATTCCGTTATCAATATTAGATACAATCAATTCTAATTCTGGAATTAGGGTTTCGAAAAGATATTTTTGAGAGTATACAAAAAATGTTTCTGAAGGCTCTTCTACAAAGTACATAGCTTTTTGCTTGCTCACATAAATACTTTCTCCGTCGGTATTTGTTAATTGATAAGAAGGAGAAGTACCTATTACTTCTTTAGAGGTTTGTACATCATCATACGATCCATAAAAATAATTCTTGGACTGACCGATATACAAATCTCCTTCGGCTCCTACAAACTCTGGATCATCACTGGTAGAAATCGTTTGGGTAAACGTATAGGTTTTTGTCAAACTTTCTCCGTCTGTAGAGGTTCTGGATAACTGAATACCCGCATCGATATTATCGGTTGTCTCAGATTCTATTACAGGGCCTGCCAATCCTCCTCCTGCTTCGAACTTAACCCCTAATTTTAATTTTAAGGTTTCTGATTCTCCTACCGTACTTGCCATATCGGTTTCTGTATTAAACGAAATACTTTCACCTTCTTCGATAGAAGCAAAACTATTGGATCCCGGTGGATCTCTAAGAATAATATCGGGTACATCTGGTGCTGCGGTAATAAAAGTCTGACTTCCGTCTGATTGCCCTCCAAGAATGATTCCGTTAGGAATATAATTTTCTGCCGGGTAATCCTTTCCTTTTATTCGATACTTGATATCAAGAGTTTGAATAAACGGAGAAGAGATTGCTGGTATACCTCCTTTAAAAGTATACTCGGTGATACTTGCATCTGATGGATCCGTTTCTAAGGCTGCAGAGCCTTCTAGTGCCAAATTATTGGTAATAATTAGTTCCCCATCTATTACAGGAACTAAATCTTCTATTACGTTATTGGTATCATCTTCATTAATATATCGTTCGAAACTATTTAATGTAATCGAATAATTTGAAAACTGTGTATATACCGGGTACTCGAATCCATTGGTACTAAATTCTTCGTCTCCTATGGTAACCGTTTCATCAGAGGTTTGCTCTGTTACTCTTAACACAGGGACTGATCGATAGGTAAAACTCTTTTCATAATGATAAGGTTCTCCCAATTCTTTACTTCCGTCTTCATACTCAAATTCTGGAGTAGTCATTTCTACCACCTCCATAATATTAAGAGCTTCATTAGCCTTTATTATAGTGATATCTGTGTTCGAAGGAATTTTTAATCCCGTAGTTGCATTAATCTCGTAATTAAGTGGTAATACCGAGACTCTATATTCTCCTGATGTCGCATTTGTTTTGAAAGAAAACTTGGTGTAAGGAGTAACATTGGCTCCAACAGGCGCATAATCCAGAGTGATGTCAGCTATTCCTATATTATTTTTAGAACTTATGGTAACGGTACTTGTGTTACCATCATCGCCTTCTACATCTTTTGTAAACAATCCATCCTGACCAAAACCAATTGCTTTTTGAGCCTCTACAGCACCTCCTACCACTCTACCTACCACACTTACTCTGGTAGTATCTACAAAAATAACCTGCTCATTGGCATCCTCAAAAAATTCTTTAAAAGTTCCTGATTCTGCAGGAAATCTACCGTTATAAACGAACTCATGCCCATCTTTCTTTAATGTAATATAGTGGTTTCCTATAGGTACACTAATATCAAAATTTCCTTCGTCGTCTGAAGTTACAGGAATGTTGTTCTCATCTAGTACTATTTGTCCATCTACATAAATACTCACTCCTTCTGAAGCAATACGCGCATATCGCTCTAAATAATCATCAGTATCATCATCTAGTGTACCACGATTGTTATACCAGTATTCTCCTTTGGCGTATTTCTCTGATCCTTTTTGGTAGTAGTTATATCCCTCATCAATAATACCAGGGCCGCTAACATATTCGTCCCCATCTGTTAACCCCGAAAAATCTGGCACATCTGGATCTGCACTATTGATCTGTACAAAAGATTTAAACACATCTCTCGAATCATACAGTACTTTTCCTTTAAAGCTAAAAGAAGATACATCAACAAAATTAATTTTATTAACCACTTCAGAACCTTGCCCCAAAAACACCAATTGTTGACTAGGTTCAAATTGGTGTTGCCCAAACAACGGAGTAATGGTAAAAGATTCTCCTGTCCCAGAATATGGGATCGCAGTGATTTCATAATTTCCGTTACTATCACTTACTCCAAGAATTCCTAGTTGATCCGATGTTGGTATGTTTCCGGATCCATTTACCCAAATAACCTTGTCAGAAACTGCGGTTGTAGCATTCCATAAAACTCCATGATTTTTATTATAATTAAACCCATTTCTCGACAAATCATAGGCATAAGCTCCTGCATTTTCGTTTGCACTTAAATATGAAATTAATCTAGAGTCATTACCACTTATGTAACGTCTATAATCTGTTCTAATATTTAATGGATCCAGTACTTCTTTCCAGATACGAACCTCATCTATATCAACAGATTTTCCTCCTCCTAGATATATATCATCCCATTCTGAAAGTACGCCTCCCAGACTTAATGTATTTGTTTGTGTAGGAACAACTACTTCTAGATATGGCCCTGCATAATCCTCATTAAATTGGTCTAACTGTGCATTTACTTCGTCTCTATAAGCTTCGTTAATTTCTCTTCCGTTAATATATAGTAATGGCACCTCTCCGTCATTTAACACGATAGAAAAGTGTACAAAACTAGTGTTGAAATCGTTTATTGAAACTAATTCGTCATCTCCTCTAGAATTTAACTGCCCAGAAGGGTAAAAATTCTTGATTTGATATTCACTTCCTCCAATATTTACTACCAATGTATTAGAAAGTGCTTTTAAATTAATGGTAGCATCCAAATAATTAAAACCTAAATTAATCAACCTAAATAATCGTATTGATGAATCTGTATCGCTGGTATATGCCGTTTCTGGTCGTACCCAAGCCTGAAAAGTGGCTGCAGTAGTAATTGTTTTATTAAAATTATCTATGGTCACTTTTCCTGTAGCAGGGATTCTTAGTACGCTCCCTATATTAGAGTTACTTCCTTCAGAATTAGCTCTAATGGTTACATCTTTTACCGGACTTCCTCCTTCAAAACTAATGTTACCCGTAACCACCGCAGTTGGATTTCGATATCCTATTCCTGTAATATAGGTGGTGTATTTACTATCTATTTCACTAACTCCTGCAGCTTCTAATTTATATTCATACAACACTCCTCCTTCTACATATTCATCTTCATAGGTTGTTTGATCAGGAGCTACACTACTAATAAAAGTATAGTCATTACTACCATCATCAGTATATTCTCTACGATAAATATTTATCGTACTGATTAAATCAAAATTGCTCCTTAGGGACCAATTAATTAATACCTTATCTCCAAAATACCCTTTTGAGACATCAAAAGATTCTTCTGAAAATGTATTAAACAGATATAAAACATCCCATGGAAACCTAACATCTGCAGGAATGGTTTTTCTTTTTGTACTGTTTACATCTTGCCCTAAGAACGGCATTCCCACCTGTATCGTATACCCGCCATTCTGCACAGATTCTGATACAGGAGTAATCTTCGCTCCTTCGTCGTTTTGTGCATAGAGCCCTATAGACAAAAGGCCTATACACCATAATATATGTTTTTTCATACCTATATCTTTTATAATTTAATGATATAGTTTACTCCATAGTTTACCGGGCGAGTTTCTGAACCTCCTGTAGCTAATACTCCTCCGTTTATAGTATGACTATGTATCCCCGAATTTTCTGTTTGTATCGTTTCATCGGTACCAGGTCCAACATATCCATAACCAGGGTTATCATTATCATCATTATCAAATTTTTTGTCATCAAACTCGATATCATGATCATGCTGACCTCCATCGGCTATCGAGAAATTATCACCATGAGTGTGGCTCTCGAATTCATCTTGTTGTGTTCCTTTTAAAGCCGGGCCATCTTCATTATTTACAGGACTCGTTCCTGTTCCTCTAAGAAACATACCCTGTAAGTTTGGTGCATTATTAGACCCCAAGATGGTTATTAAATTTGCTGCACCTGTAATCGATGTAAGGCTTTGACCATTACACAATACCCATCCTGCAGGCGCTTCTGTTCCTATAAATGGCATAATAGACCCCGAAGGCACCCCATTGTTAGCCGCGATTGCATACGGTACATGTTTTAATTTCTCATCAGAAATAGTGGTTGGTCCTTCTGTAATCCTTAGGTATGCCTGATAGTTTGCAAAATTTGGATTGTTTTGAAAGGTAGGATCAATCACGTGAGAAAATATCCCAAAGGCATCGGTTTCCAGGTTTTGTGTTTCTGTAGATATCTGTACTTCTGTAGAAGCTACTTTATAGTAAATTTCGAAAGTAAGGCTTATAGATGCATTTGCTCTGGCCGTATTGTTATCATCTCTTGCAATTCCCTGAACCGCAATACCGGCAGTAGATGCAGATGTTTGTGAATATTGAACCGTAGTAATGCATAATAGCATTAAAAAAGACAGTAAGAATTGTTTTGATTTCATGGTAAATTGATTTAGTTTTTAGTTCTGTTAAAAAAATGTGCTGTTTTAGAAATGTGTGTAAGGCGGCCACTATTAATCATTGATAAATGTTTATTCGTTTTTTTTAAATGACATCCCTAATTATTGGATTAATATTAGGTCTTTACCTATTTTTCTAATCTCTCTTCAAGTGTATCTGCTTCATATATTGATTCAGGTATATTTGAATGATATTGATCGTAAACTGTTATCGAAGTTTATCTTTCTACCAAGTGTGGTTTTTTCTTGGTTAAACTTCGTTAAAAACCGATTTTTAATGGTGTAAAGTTATGGCAGTAATGAAGAAAATAATATTTCAGAATATTTCATAGCCATCATTTTGCTGAATAAAACTCAATTACAAAACAAAATCAAATAATTGATTTACAGTTAATTAAATAAATAAAGAAGAAGCCAATTTTAAAAACAAAAGAAACGAAGTGCTGCTACTTTTGTAGACCATGCTATTAAAAATTGCTACAAAAGGAGTCTTTAATTATAGTGGTATAATATAATTTGAAAGGGGGTATTTTTACTAAAAACTATACTTCATAATTAAGTAATGTCTTTTTAATACTGTTTATGTGAGCTTCATCTACATTTACTCTTTTTGCATAGGTTTCCCATTGTTGTATAACATTATTAATATGTTGTATAATTTCTTTAGGTTTTTTGATATTCATTGATTTTGCTACCATAAGAAAATCCTGAAGAGTAATATTTTCTCTTTTCCCATTAATAGAAAGCGCATGACTACTTACCCACTGGCTTCCTGGACGATATGCATAGCATATATCATATGCAGGACTAAGCTCCCACTCCCCATCTTGTTTTAATCTAAATGCAAAATTTTTGGTATGGTCATCACAATTTTTAGAAATAACATTAAAAACCATCCTTCTAAACATTTGATCGGCTTGTGGGTATGGTAACCTTAACTCACGCATAGTTTCAAACAATTGCTCATAGCTATACTGACCTACCTGATTATAGTCATAGTGTTTCATAGCGCATAGTGTTTGTATATGGTGTTTAATGTTTCCTTCTTCTCGGTCAAAACGCTGTGTCATAAAATGTGCTCGGCCATTTTCTTCTAACAAGTTGCAGGGCATCATAGTAATCCCACAATCGATCGCCATATAATAATAGGCCATTTCTATACGGCCATACCCCTTGGATGTTCCAAATTGAGCATCATCTACACCATCTAGCTTTATGAGATAATGCTTAAACCCCTTGGGAGTTTTTGTTTGTCCTGATTTTACTTCTCCTGTTTTTTCATTATATGCAATAATCGCTTTCGCCCTTGCTCCTCCTGCAGAGGTTCCTATAGTAAGAATATCCTGCATTGCTTGCAACTCGCTCTTATTAATATTGGTTGTAAAACGTTCACGTTTATTAAGCATCGCAGCTGCTACTTCGACAAGATTATCCATCTCTAAATCAAAGGCATCTGTACGTTTATTGGTGGCAGGTTCAAACTCTAATGCCCCCATACCTCTGGTTCCTATAAAACATAGTTTCTCTACAGGATTCATACTATTTTCTGGTCTTCCTTGTTGTGCAAGCCAAGTGTTTATCAATCGATTTCCGTAGCGATCAGGAAGTACATCTGCCAATAACCCTGGTAACCCGCTAAAGGTATTTTCTGTAGTCAATGGATTAGAACGCAAATTTGGAAAATTATAAATAATAGTACCATCTAATGGCATCTTTAAGGGGGCCAATTCATAACCGCTTGTAATGAAAGAAGGTTCGTATTGAAAACTTGCCAGTTGATTTGCTTCATCCCATAGTACAGCACCTACTGTTACTCCCCAAATTTTTATTCGTGCACTATTTACCATTACCAATCACTATTATTTTTATCTTCTTTTCTTGTGCCCGTTGCGCGTTTTCTCTTTTTTTCTTGCAACTTCACTGCTTCCAAAGGGCTTATTTGTTGTACTGTATTAAAATGTTCTAATACATACAATAGATCCAATGTACGCAAGACCTGTATTAATGTGCCTAATGTTACAGAATCTCCTTTTTCAATTTTACCAATAGTATACCTATTAACACCCGCTGCTTCTGCTATCTGAGCTTGTGTTTTATTCTTCAAAATACGTTGGCTCTTTAAAAAATGTCCTATTTGTTTTAGAATAGCATCATCTGTCATCGCCACCCAATTAATGTTGGTTTTTACTATCATTAAATACGTTTTTAAACACTTATGTTGTTAAATAACAACATAAATATAGTAAAAAAATAACAATTCTAGATTTGCAATGTCTAATTATGCTATCATTATCACCAAAAACAATCAATAATGTTAGTTTTTAACAACATTATATAAAAGAACAAGAACCTGTTATTTTCATAAAGGATATTTTTATCCCTTATGAAAAAACAATTATCTTTGTCAAGAAATTCTATTAGAAGATAAAAAGATCTTTATATAACTTATAAACTTAATACCAATGAAAACTGCCTCTCTAACTCAAGATATTGCTTATAACGACAAAAAACCCTCGATCAACGTTTTGATTGACACGTCAGCCTCAAAAGAAATACGCATTGTTTTTAAAAAAGGACAACTTATGAAGGACCATAAAACACCATTTCCCATCGTAGTACAAGTTTTTGAAGGTGCCATTGATTTTGGTGTAAACGGTAGTATACAACATCTAAAATCAGGAGACTTAATTGCATTAGAAGGTAACGTTATACATAACCTTACTGCTACAGAAAATAGTATTGTACTATTATCCTTATCTATAAAAGACAAAGTAGAACGTGTTAAAAATATAACCACCAACTAGACGAACTATGTTTACTGCCAAAAGAATTTTTATTGTAATACCGATTCTATGGTTAGGTTTTGTACTATCTATATCCTTTATGGAAGCCTGGCTAAAATTTCAGGCAGAAGGCGTTACACAAGCCATAGGATTAAGTATTGGCAAATTGGTATTTGGAGTTCTTAATAAAGTAGAGTTATTTTTTCTTATTACTTTACTTTTATGTGTATTTATAAACTCATCTATAAAAAAACACAAAGCCTCAAAATACCTTCTTTTTTTTCTAGTACTCATACTCGTCATACAAACCTTTTATCTAATCCCCATATTAGATCTAAGAATAGAACAGATTTTAAACAAAACTACTCCTCAATCTTCCTCTATACACTTATATTATGTGCTACTAGAAGTACTTAAAACAACCATTCTCATTATGCTATCTCATAAATCTTTACAAAATGCAAACATCTAATTCTGACATATACCAATCTATTGAAGAGAAATATCTAAAACTAGGTAGCCCCTCCAGAACTCATCTCAAAGGTTTACTTCATGCCAAAGAAATTAATTATTGGAGCTATATACAACTGGAAACACTACTATCGCTACAAAACCCAAAAACACACTTTGAAGATGAAGAAGTCTTTATTATCTACCATCAAATAACAGAATTAGTACTAAAACTAGTTCTGAATGAAATCAAGCAAATTACTAGAGAGGAACAAGTATCGGCATCACTTCTTACCGCCAAGCTACCAAGAATTAATCGTTATATCGAATTACTCATAAATTCATTTGGCATCATGCAAGAAGGTATGAATTATGAAGATTACAATACTTTTAGAAGTGCACTAGCTCCTGCCAGTGGTTTTCAAAGTGTTCAGTTTCGATACATCGAATTATATTGCACTTCACTCGAAAACCTAATTACTTTTAAAGGCAAAATTTCAGAACATCATACGATCGAAGATCTCATGGAACTTTTATACTGGAAAGCTGCAGGATATAACCCAAAAACAGGAAAAAAGAGTTTAACATTACTACAGTTTGAAGAAAAGTACGCCTCGAACCTTTTACAATTAGCAAAAGAAAGAAGAGGCCATACTCTTAATGATATATTTCAAAACATATCAACCCCTTCTGCTACCCTCCTACAACAAATGCGCGCTTTTGATTATTTATACAATATCAAATGGCCCAGAGTTCATCTTGCAACGGCTTCACATTATTTAGAAACCAATGAGAAAAGCAAAGCAGCCACGGGAGGTTCTGAATGGAAAAAATATCTCGATCCCAAGTATCAACGTCGTATTTTCTTTCCAACAGTTTGGAGTCAAGAAGAACTTACTAACTGGGCAGAACCTTGTTTTTTTAATGATTCTATTTTAAAACAACCCATACTATAACAAATTACTTAAATACTAATGAAACTTACTATCATTGATTTTGATAACGAAATACATCTTATCAACTATTCTAGGTTAGAATATCCTAATTTGATGGAGCTCATTGTAAATACGTTTTATACAGAAATAGGAGAATGTAAAGGCAGAGGACTATGTGGCACTTGTATCGTAGAAATTATAACAGGAGAAATCATTTGTAATAAAAGTGATCAAGAAAATCACACCTTAAAAATTGCCTGTAAAAATACACCTCGATACAGACTCGCTTGCCAGATAGTTTTGAATAAAACCTTAGATAATTCTGTTTTTAAGCTAGTAAACGAGCAATACTAGGTTAGAATACTACAAAACAAAAGCACATAGCTACAAAGTAAAAATCAAGTTTCACATCTTAATTACATGCTTCTGAAATTCAATCAAATACAAAAAAAATTACTGCAAAACACTTTTTTATCTGGTTATAAGAATCAATCTATTATACAATTTGTTAACATTTCAACAACTAAACAGTAAATAACCGGGAATTTTCCCTTATTGTTCTTTATCTTTAGGTGAAGAACCTTTTGTATAAATATTAAAACTCTTAAAACCATGAACAACCTAGTATCTTCAGAACAAGCTATCAGTTGTGACCCTATATCTGTAGAGGTAGTTTCACAAAAACTTTTTCTAATCGACAAAGCTCCTTCAAAACCCATGGTCTCTGCATCATGTTTGTATCTCTCTAAATACCTATATCAAATTGATATTGCACTCTATTTGCCGCATGACATTGAAGGTATACAAATCTTAAAATGGGAAAACAACGAGTATATTTCTCAACTACAAGAAAATGATCAAGATTTTATTTACCGAGAAATGACCATAAGAATGTTAGGTTTTAATCAAAAAAAATTAAAAGCTTTATTATCCAATTCTAACTATATAAAATTTGATCTTTACATGGTTCAATTAAGCTATAGTACTAATGAAAGAGATGCTGCCAAAAACATACTTGTTAATTATCAATATGGTGATCCCGAAACAACCAGAGGAACAGTTACCACAGTGAGAGATATTAGTGAAACAAAATCTTCATAGCAATTAGGTAGTTTCTATCTCATTTTGTTTATACAATACTTAGATTTCATCAATTCGAAAAACTATGCTTTACTCTATACATGAAAACCAAAATATTTATAGCATTAATATACTTTACTTCAACCTTTAACTTCTATTCGCAAAGTGATGTTAAGGAATTTGATAAATCTATTCGAATGTTATGTCAGGTATCAAACCATCCAAAACTCTTTCATAATTCTATTGACTATTTTTTTAACAACAATGTCGATTCTACTTATATAAATATTAGTAAATATTTATTACAAACCGAAGAGAATACACTTTTTGATTATGCACATTACTTACAAGGTGCATGTGCCATAAAAAAGAAACTTTGGGGGCAGGCAAAAGAAAGTATGAGTAAAATTTCTGACACCTTTGATTATAACTACTTAAAAAAATTAAAATTAGGTGTTATATGCTTACATCAAAAAAAATACAAAGAAGCACTATCATTTTATGAGCAATGGGAATCTACGTATGGAAAAGAAAAAAGTAATATCCATTTAAAACAAATTTATCACAATATAGGAATTTGTCATTTACATCTTAAAAACCATAAAAAGGCAGCTCATTATTTATATAAAGAACGAAATTTGGCAATACAAGATAAAGACACAATAAGCATTATCTACGCTACCATGGATATTGCAAATTTGTTTTATGAGCAATACATGGATGATAAAGCAATTCCACTATTTAAAGAAGCATATATATTATCAAAATCTATATCGAATATAGAAATAAAGCAAAACGCTGCTCTTAATATGTCGGTAGTAGAAGAAAACCGAAATAAATTAAAAGCCAGTATTGCCTATAGAAAAGAATATGAAAAATGGAAAGACTCTATCTGGAATCGAGATAAAATATGGGAACTCTCTAAACAAGAAAAAGCATTTGCCGTTGCACAAAAGGAAAAGGAAATTGAGTTACAAGAAAAACAAATAGAAGTACAAAAAACACGACAAAGCTTTTTATACGCAGGGATCATATCATTGTTGGTTTTTATAGGTATTATTGGGCTCTTCTTAAAACAAAGAATTCATAAAAACAAGATCATTACTGCTCAAAAGAATAAATTACAACACCTAAACGAAATGAAAAACAAGTTATTTTCTATTGTTTCTCATGATCTAAGAACTCCTATAAATAGTATACGTCATAACAATACCTTAGTAATCGAAGCCGTAGAAAACAGCAATCAAACAGAATTGATTGCTAAAATTAATGAAGGTGTACAGATAACCAACGGAGTACATTTACTACTCGACAAGGTTCTTAACTGGTCCCTTCTAGAATCAGGGCAACTATTTACAAACTTAGAGTCTTTTATGCTTAAACCCATTATATCGCAAATCATTTATGATTATGAGAGTATTCTTAACTCAAAAAAAATACAACTAAAAAACAATATCCCCGCTCAAACCATCGTATATTCTGATATAGAATCCACCAAAGTAGTACTTAGAAACTTACTTGATAATGCCATCAAATATTCTCATAACAATGGATCTATAATTTTTGATATCACCCACAATAATGACAATTTCGTTCATTTACAGATCATCGATTCGGGTATTGGTATTTCTAAAGAAAAGCTCAAAAATATAGCTCTGGATAACGATTCTAAAAACACAAATCAAAATTCTATTAGCGGTTTTGGGCTTAGACTTTGTAAATCATTACTTCGTAACAATGGTGGGGATTTAACAATAAAAAGTAAAAAAAACGTTGGCACAACGGTTGAGATTGTTTTTTTGACAAAAAATATAGCACATAAATAATATTGACCAAATGGAAAATATCAATATCCTGATATTAGAAGATAACCCAAAAGAAGCAGATAGCATTCAAAAAATACTAACTAAAAATGCCTATGACAACATCACTATATGTACAAATGTAAATGAAGCCGAAAAAGTACTTGCCAAAACTTCTGTAGACCTCTGTATTCTTGATATTTTTTTGGGTAAAGAAATGGGGGGAATAGCATTAGCTCAAAAAGTTTCAATGCTAAACATTCCCTTTCTATTTCTTACCAGCTCTAAAGATAAAATGGTGTTTAACAAGGCTAAATTAACAAACCCTATTAGCTATTTACTAAAACCTTTTAACGAATTGGAATTGATGTTTACTATGGAGTTAGCCATCGAAAAGTTTTTCAATCAATTTCATGCATTTTCTGAAGAAAAAGCTCCTACTGTTTTAGGAGATCAGTATCTTTTTGTAAAAAATAAAGATCGAATTACTAAAATTGAAATTAGCAATATTTCATATATACAGATAGAAGATGGTTATTGTAAAGTTGTTTATCAACAAAACAATTATTTTATAAAAATGAGTTTAAAAAAAATTACGCAGGTTCTACCTTCCTATTTTATTCAAACTCATCGTAACTCTATGGTCAATTTACATAAAATCAAAGATATTTTTCCTAATGATAATTTGATCACGTTAATGGATAATGAAAAAATTCTTATTAGTGAACGTTACAAATATGCAATTATCAAAAAGCTAAATATTATATAGGTCCTGACCCTGGTATTAGTTTTGCGAATGCAAACCTATTCGATTACCCTCTGTATCTATAAGTTGTGCAAAAAAACCAAATTCACCTATATCTGTTTTTGGGATTACTAATGTGCCTCCTGCTTCTTCTGCTCTATTCGCTTGTACGGCTACATCTTCGCATGCAAAGTAAACAACGGTGCCGTCTTGACTAGGCTTGCTATCTCCTGATTGTACGATGGACCCTGCCGATCCCACTTTGTCTGGTGCTCCAAACATATACATTTTACTATCTGGCATTTCTACCAACTGAAATTCTAAATCAAAAACCTTTGAGTAAAAGTTTTTTGCTCGTTCGAGATCTGTTGCGGCAATCTCAAACCATTGTACCGGATTATCCATTTTTATTTATTTATTGTTGTATGCTACTTTGTATATTTTCTCCTTTAATTTGTTTTCTAAAATAAGAAGCAAGGTCACCCAACAAATTATCAAAACATTCTTTAGACCTCCTATTATTTTGAATCTGGTATCGTATTTCATCCTGACTTCCGATTCCATCATAATTATTGGATCGCAATTCTATTAAATTTTGCTTGCCAACCTCAAAATTTTCAAACTCATTGATCAAATTAATCAAGCTGTCATAATGATTTTTTTCAATCAAGAGCGCGTTTTTTTCTACAGCTTCTCTTGTAGATTTTAATTGATCAGAAAATGCTTTTAATTTATTAGAGCTTGCAATCTCCCACAATTCATGAGATCTAAGTTTTAAATCGCAAAGACTTCTCCATAGATCATTATACAGATTAAATTGACTTTCAGAATACCTAAGCAATACTTCTTTTGATTGATCTAAGACAGATTTTGATTTCTCAAACTGGATCCTATATGCCGTTCGAACCTCTTCTAATTCTTCTTCGTACAATCTTTTTTGTTTTTCATGCATCGAACTGCCTATCATTTGTCCAATCCATTTTGATATCCCGATAATGATAGCTCCAGAGCCTCCTACACTAAGTATGATTGCTGTAGATATTTCTAGTATGTTATTCATATCATTATTTTATTTCTAAAGTACGACAAGAATCTTTTACAAGTTTTGACCAAAAATGACTGTCAAACTTTAAGCTCTAATTCAAAGATAATGAATAAACTGTAACTTTTAATTAACAACCAAGCCATAATAAGTCGGTTAATTAACGGCTATATAATTTCATTATTTACTTAGAGTTTTCATAGAAAAGTTGTTTTTTGCTGATAAGTTTAACTACAAAAAAAATAAGTATGACAAATTTAAACCATAAAAAAATCCAGGATTTTAAACTAAAGAAAAAAGAAATGATCAAAATTTCGGGTAGTGGGTATTATAAGAAAACAGATGAAGACGCTAAACTTAAAGAGTTAGTTTTTTTAAACTAGTCTATCTTTTATGCTTGCAATACTAGCACAATAGAAAACCCTGCCTGCTTTGCGGGCAGGATTGTATCTTTGAGCTATAATGAATGTAATTATCATACAATGTTTTATTCGCTAACAGCTATTTTCTAATCGGTAAAAGTTCCTTATAAGTTAAACATCTCCAGATCCATTCTAACGGACCATATCTAAACTTCTTAAGCCATATTTTACTTATCATTATCTGGCCAACAAATACCAAAACGGCGGTCAATAACGCTCCCGAAGGACTAAAGGTTTCATACAGTTTAAAACCAACAGACGAAAACAAGATCAATCCTATAAAACTATGCATGATGTAATTGGTTAGTGCCATTCTACCGACGTACTTTAAAGGAGAAAGTACATTTTTTAGTTTTGTATTATACCAAAACCAACCAATTACCCATAGATAAAATAACCCCATCATAGTATCAGACAGCACCATTAATTTTATAAAAATAGGTCTAAAAATTTCTGTCGAATAGATTTCAAAATCAGGAAGTACAAACAAGAATACAATCCTATACAGGTTAGTTACAAGAGCAACTATAAGCATGGGTTTTTTGATTTTTAGAATAAAAGCATCTAATGTATCATAAATCTTGTTTTTACCCAGATATAGCCCCAACAAGAACATCGATATCGCAATAGGTGCTAAAAAACCAAACAGCATAGGAATGTTTGTGAGGTATTCTAAACATCTTAATTTTAGACCTTCTAAGTAGGTTCCGCTTTTTATTATGTGGTTAACGGTTTCTCCTGTATATCCATCTAAATAAATCTCTGGCTTAAATCTTAAAAGCTCCATCAAATACCCAAGTACCAGATCATAAAACGGAAAGAAAAGAAAAAAAGCAGCCAGAAAAAGAATGGTTTTATTTGATTTTTTGATCATCAGTGTTGTTAATAATCCCAAAATCGCATAGAGATTTAATACATCACCCGACCATAACAACAAAATATGCAATACACCTATTAAAAATAGGATGGTCATCCTTCTTGCAAAAAATGAAAACGACAATGTACCTTTTTCTAATAACCGTAATGCTTGCATCGAAATTCCTAATCCGAAAAGCAACGAAAAAATAGGAAAGAATTTTGTATAAAAAAACAGTTGTAAAATTTTACTAGAAATTTGATCAATACTTGAAGTCCATTGCAAAGCAAATTCATCCTGATTCAAAAATGTCGAATTCATAATTACAATATTGACTACAAAAATTCCCAGAATTGCAAAGCCTCTATATACATCTAACAGTTCAATTCTCTTTTTTACTAGGGTCGGTTGTTCGTTCAATTTAGGTCTTATTTTTTATACTATTTATTATTAAAACTAGGTACTAGTCGTAGAATTCTGGTTTCAACAACCCTCTATTTAAGTAATATCATAACTTTATTGCGATGCTTTTTTTAGCACATCATAAGGCACTAAAAATTCTTCTCTACAGTGAGTCATTGCATGCACATAAGAGGGTACTACCATAATTCCCTTTTTTGTTAAAAACCAGTTAGCATACTTCCAGGCATCTTTGTTCTCCTCTGCAAAATGCTCACACTCATTTTGGTAACCTTCTTCATTCTTATACTTATTTTTAACCAGTTCAGAAATAACCAAGTTTGGATAGATTTCTTGTATCGAATCTAATTGTTTAAGTCGTTTTAAATCAAAATTCAACCCTGCAATAGTATGATTTGGATGCGCTCCGCCACAATAGATAGATGAAAATTCTTTGTAACTCACATATTCTTCTGATACCAATTCAATTTCTACCCCTATATCTGCCCAGCTACAATCTAAACTTGTTATTGCATGCTCAACATGTATCGAATCTAATATGGGGTTAAAGACATCTCGTTGCCGTTTTGTAAACCCATTACCTAATCTAAAAAAGTATATTTTTGAATGTTTTTCGGTAAACCAAACCAGCTCTTTTTTATGATAGTTTGTGATGCTATCTCTAATAAATTCAATCCTTTTAAGCTTGAAATCGTTGCTGTTTTTTAAAGTTTTGGATAATTTCACTTGATGAGATCGTCCATTATATTTCCAGATACCGTTCAAAGAATCCTTATTAATAGATAGTGTAAAAAGTTCTTTTTCTTGTTTTTCGCTTAATATCTCATCTAATATTAGTGTTGAATCATCATAGGAACCTGTGAATGAAATATTCTTTAGTTGAGATTTATAAAAGTAGTATGCAAATACATCATTATACTCTTGGTTAATTTCTAACTCTAATAAAATTGGATATTTACCTATATTTCCTTCATACGTTTGTGCATGTGTACAACTGACCAAAAACATAAAAACTACAATAAAATATAACCTCATTTATTAAAACATTATAATTTCTAAATTTTGTACCATTGCATTCTACTATTAGGATTGTAAAAGTATCTTAGCCCGCATGATCTGGCAAAAATTTAGTATCGACTTTTTTACTTAAACAATCTATTTATTATTCTTCAGAAAGATCCCACTACGATCAAATATATCTGAGGTAAAAAAGAGTATTCATTGTTGGATGATACAAAGGTAAAACAAATACCAAATCAAACTATTTACTAAGGAAAATTCAAAAAATTGTACGCTAATTTATTCCTTCAAAACTAAGAAATTTATATTCTACATGCCTAACTAATAAATAGTACTTTACAAAACCACAAAAACCACCCCTAAAGATGGCTTTTACAAAACAATACCTGTAAGAAGTAATATTGTTACATAGTAATTAGACAGTATGTTTTCTTATATCTAAATAATTTCTACTACTTTATGAATATCTCTTCTTGATTTTGGTTTTTTACTGGGTTGATTAAAATCTTCCTGATCTCTATATCCTATGGCGACAGCCACAAGAGTAGTATAATCTGTTTGATTTAATATTTTATCATAGTTTTCTGGTTCAATACCTTCCATAGGCGTTGCATCGATTCCCATGTCGGCACAAGCACTTAATAAAATACCAAGAGACAAGTAAACTTGTTTATCAAACCAAGCTTTAATTTGCTCTTCTGTCCTGGGCTTTATAAATTCTTTGTAATAATCTACTGCTCCTTTTGGAAGTTCTTTTTCTATTTGCTCTTCAAACAAAGTAACATTATTGATTCTACTAAACACCACAACAGTATCACTATCCAATACTTTATCTGTATTAAGCCATGAAACTTCAGAAAGTTGCTTCTTTACATCATTATCAGAAACAAAAATAAATTTCCAGGGCTGACTGTTTATTGAAGACGGACTTAGGTGTAAAATTTCCTTTAACTCTTCTAATTTATTGTTTTCGATCTTTTTTGATGCATTATACTTTTTTGTGGTATAACGCTGCTGCATTGATTTTACAAAACTCATATTGTTGATTTTTATTTGGTATTGATTTTTTACTATAAAAATTATAGTTGCAAAACTAAGTATAGTATTTTATCTTTGCAATAACGGTCAAAAAGGATAGTTTAATTTTTTTGTTATGTATACATTTAAAGGAAAGGAATATCCCTGTTGTACAAGTTTAACAATGGGTATTATTGGTGGAAAATGGAAGACGGTAATCTTATTTCATTTAATGGAAGGCACACTGCGATATAACGAGTTAAGAAAAGAAATGCCAACTGTTACCGAACGAACTCTAAGTTTACAACTAAAAACTTTAGAAGAAGACGGAATCATCAAACGAAAGGTATATACATCAAAACCTCCTTTAAAAGTCGAATATTCATTAACCGAATTTGGAAAAACACTACGTCCTCTTATCAAATCAATTGCAGATTGGGGAGACTTTGTAGTTGAAAATTACTCTAAATAAGACTTTACAACTTTCTATATTTCATTTTTTCACTAAAGCCTCGTATATAAAAACATTGAACATTTTTATATAATGAACTGATTTAAATGAACTATATGTTGTTCAAAAAAAAGAACTAATTGATTTAATAACAAACTTCTATTTTTGGTAGTGAACTCATCTTGACTTTTTTTATTCCCTAAAAAATGACTGATATTCACCCATATTTCGTTACTTTTCTTAACCGTAGCGCTACTATGATTTTCAAAAAGTGTCTCATCTGGTCAAATTTCAACTCGTTTTAGTTCACGAAGCCTATATTTTATAATAAAGAGTTCATGAATCTTCGATTTCTGTCAAAACCAAAAAGTCAAGATGAATTCAGTAAATATAAAATCTCAAAAATTATTATTTTTAACTATTTTGTAATGAAATAATAACAATACCGACCTAATTTTTCAATAGCTATAAAACGACTACACGAACAAAATGCCAATTCAAAATATAGCACTTCTTGTTTTTGCTCGCTCTGTAGAAGAGGAGACAAAGCATAAACCTTTTTTTGCGAAAAGGTCTCTTGCAAAATCCTTAAATATACACACGCAAAACATAGCAACCCAAAGCGGGCTACCTGTTATCTATGTTGATGAAACGAAACAAACGGGTTTTGATTTTGGTTCTCGATTTTCTAATGCGTTAAAACTAGGATTTAACAAAGGATATGATGCTTTGATTACCATTGGTAATGATTGCCCTTTTTTACAGGTTAAACACATTATTGAAGCTAAAAAAGTACTAGAAAATGGCAATACAGTACTTGGGCCAACCTATGATGGTGGATTCTACTTATTAGGCCTTTCTAAAGAAAACTTTAACCCTACAACATTTAACATCTTTTCTTGGGGTACGGATCGTATTTTTGAAGAAATTAAGAATGATTTTTTAAAAAATCAACATCACTGTTATACGCTCCAGAAGCTACGTGATATTGATTTTTTCTCTGATTTAGAAAAACTTAATCTACAAAACATTTGTAATGTAGCATTACGTAAAATTATTCAGGCATTAACAGTTACCCCTATTCAAAATTATGCTTTCATCTACATTTCTGAGCTTAAACTTTTACAACCAGTAATACATAACAAAGGATCTCCTCTTTTATTGACTATTTAAGTAAGAATAAGGTCTACTATTATGCAGAAGTAAGACCATTTCTACTCACACATTAATCTAACATTTATAAAAATAGCACCAGCCATACAACCAAACGGTTTACGGTTGTCATGTGCTGTAATGATAACGAATATACCGAATGAAAAAAATTCTAACGGCTTTACTTTTAATACTATCAATTTTAACAAGTTTTGCGCAAGAAACAACAGGTAATCTTCAAGGAACCTTAAAAGACAACCAAAACAACCCAATACCTTTCGCTAATGTGGTCCTAACCGATATCGAAACCAATTTTACCTATGGGGCAATATCGCAAGAAAACGGATTTTATAGGCTCAATAATATTCCACCAGGAAATACCTATAGTATAGAAGTTTCTTTTGTAGGATATCAAACTATCAAAGAAAATAACCTGATTATTAACTTAGGAAGCACAACAATAAGAGATTTTATAATATTAGAAGAAAGTACAACGCTTCAGGAAGTAGTTCTTACAGTAGCTTCAACACCTAAAAAGAATGGTAATGAAAACTTATTGGGTAAAAATGCTATAAAAGGTACCCCCACCATTAACCGAAGTATCCAGGACTTAACCAAAAACTTACCCGAAAACAATCTAAATTCTTTTGGTGGTGCAAGCAATCGTTTTAACAATCTAAATATCGATGGAATTGCTAATAACGATATTATAGGATTTCAGGAACCGGCCAGTGGTGCTTCTGGCTCATCTGCAAATGGAACACCAGGGAGCCTATCTCGAAGTCAACCTATAGGGCTTGGAGCAGTAAAGCAAGTAAGTGTAAAGCTATCTCCTTTTGATGCCAGTATAGGTAATTTTAATGGAGCGAGTATCAATTTGGTTACCAAAAACGGAACCAATACTACCAAAGCTACCGTATATGGATATGGGAACAATCAAAATCTGATCGGAAAATTTGCCAACGGTGCCGAGCAAGAAGTACAATCTTTCTATGATCTACAATTTGGAAGTGGTGTTGGTGGCGCTTTGGTCAAAGATAAGCTCTTCTACTACGTGAATTTTGAACAGGCATTATCAAAAACTCCTGTTTTGAATGCGCCAGGAAGTGCAACCTCTGATATTTCACTAAGCGATGTAACCGCGATTCGTGATAGATTGTTAAATGTATATGACTATGATCCCGGAGCGTTTCAAAGTGCCGATTTAAAAACAGGGAGTAGTAAACTGTTTACCCGATTAGACTATAATATATCCGATGTACATAGACTTACATTACGTAATAATTACGTTAATAGTTTTGCTGATAACCTCGAATGGAACAGTACTTTTTTTAATTTTGGAAATCAAGGATATCGACATAATAGTGTTGCCAATAGTCTTGCTGTCGAGTTGAAATCAAATTTTAAAAATGGACATACTAACAAACTTTCATTCGGATATAATATCGTAAAAGAACATCGAGATTTTGATGGCCGTGTATTTCCACATATCCAGATAGCCACTTCGTCTGCAGGTCGAATATTTGCTGGTACTTATCGCGAAGCATCGGTTTACAACACAAACTTTTCTACACTGCAACTTGCAGACACCTATACCTTTGATATTGACAAACATCATATTACCACAGGGGTATTCGGACAATTACACGATGTAGACTATGGGTTTTTATCTGCCTGGAACGGAAGATGGGAGTACCGATCTGTAGAAGATTTTCTAAACGATAATCCGGCAAGAATCAGAGGTGTCTACAATGTTAACAACAATGATTTTGCATTTGTGAGTAATCGTCCATCTGCAACTATAGGAGTGCTCGAGGCAGCAGCATTTTTTCAAGACAATTTTCGTATCAATGATCAACTAGAAATAACCGCAGGTCTGCGACTAGATGGGCAATATCTAACCCAGCAATTACCCATAAGCGAAGCGGTACTGGCAACTTCAGAATTTGCCAACTATGATAATACCATCTCTAAAGCACCGCAATTAAATCCACGATTTGGTTTTAACTATAAAATTGATGACAAAGGTAAATACACTATACGTGGGGGAACAGGGCTTTTTTCTGGCCGTATCCCCTATTTATGGTTTGCATATGCAGAATATATTTCGGGTACCGAATACTTTAATATTGATATCAGACCAAATGATTCTATTGCATTAACCGAGAATTTAGAAGATTTACGAAGTGTTCAATCAGATGTAACCGAAATTAACCTTTTGGATCCTGATTTTTCATTACCTCGTGACTGGAAAACCAATATTGCCATTAAGGCTAAATTACCCAATAGATGGACTATCGATTTAGAAGGAACCTATACAGAGGTTGTAAATGGTATATTCTTTCAATCTATTAACCGAAGGGACAACCTGGGTAATTTTGGCGGTGCAGACAATCGTCCATATTTTCTTGAGACTGGTGATGCAATCAAAATTAACCCCAACTTCACTAATGTTTTTTTATTGACCAATACAGATAAAGGGTTTAGATATAATCTTACTTTTGGGCTGAGCAAGCAACTGGGAAATTATAGCGGTTATCTAGGGTATACATACGGAATGAGTAAAGATATATCCAGTACAGTACGAAGTTCACCAGCTGCAAACTTTGAATGGAATCAAGCCGTTTTCGCCAATAACCCATCGCTTTCTTTTTCTAATTTTGACCTTAGACATAAATTTGTAAGCAGTCATTCTTATAGTTTTGATATTGGTAAAAGCAGTACAGGGTTTATTTCTTTTTTGTATAACGGAAGAGCTGGAAGCCCTTTTTCTTATGTTTATCAAGGAGATTTAAATCGTGATGGATCTTCTAGAAATGATGTAATATATGTACCTAGAAATGCGTCAGAAATCAATTTGATTGATATTACCGATGCCACAGGAAATGTAACTGTGAGTGCAGTAGAACAATGGGAACGTTTAAATGCTTTTATTGAGGGTGACTCTTTTTTAAAAGAAAGGCGTGGCCAAATAGCAGAACGTAACGGTGCTCGTACCCCCTGGAATCATGAGCTTGACATGAAACTAGAATACGGTCTGGATCTAAAAAATGGTAATAAAATTTCTCTCTCGTTCGATATGCTTAACGTCTTCAATTTTATCAATAAAGACTGGGGACGCTTAGTATTTGTACCTAATGTAGTGAATTCTAGCTTTAGTCTTCTTAATTTTAGAGGTATCCAAAATAACGAACCTCAGTTTCAATTTAATATCCCGGTAGATGCAAAACCATATATTACCGATTTGTTTAATTCTCGATGGCGTGCACAATTTGGATTGAAATATAATTTTTAAATTACAAAAGGGGGTGCGGTTTTAAACACACTTACCCCCTATATACTGTGATCATTAAACTTATTCTGAAACCTTTTTAAGGTTTGATAACCCTATTTCAAAAAGAGATCCTACCTTACTCTCCATCATCAGATTACCCATTATTCTCTTAAGAGGATTATATCCCAAATCAATATAAATGGTCCAGGTAACATTTGTTTTATTATTATTTTGATCAAATAACCAAATACCATTTGCAGAACCTCCATCTTCAAAAGAAATTAATGTTTTAATCTTTTGATTTATGTTACTTTCTATTATTTCAACACTTCCTTCTCCTTTTCCCTGATTATAAATAAGTCTGGAACCAACCCCAGAAGAAGCTCCTTCTGTTCTTTTAATCACCGTAGTATAATCCATGCCTTCTTCATGCCAGGGTCCTCCCCATTTTTTCCAATGCTCTATGGTGTTTACATTGTCAAAAACTTTGTCTACAGAAGCGCCGATAGCTATAGATCTACTTACCTCTACATTTGTGGGAAACAAAAGAGACACCAGACACACTAGAAGTATTAGTATTCCTAATACCACTCCTATCTTCTTTACTTTCTTCATGTCTCTTTGTTTTTAGATTTCCAGGCCTTATCTGCTTTTTCTATACGATTTGGTAATACATTGAACAAAAATTTTGCAACCGGATTCGAAAATGCATAGTGCTTCCCATTTTTTGTCAAAATATATTTAGTATTTGCTTCTATAGCTGTTTTTCCTGTACTAACTGCAAATGCACAATTACCACTATATTCTATATTATAAGTACTCATAATTCTATGCTTTTAATTAATCCCATCCATTTGTTTAACAGGACGAACTTCGATAGTGCCCTCTGCATCATCAAACATAGGGTTGGCCTTTGCTATTTCGACCGCTTCTTCCAGGTTTTTAGCCATAATATGAAAGTAACCAACAATCACTTCTTTAGACTCGTTAAAAGGTCCATCCTTAAAAACACCTTGATTACCGTGAATAATAGCTCCATTCATTTCTAAAGGCTGAGCTCCTTTTAGTTTTCCAGATTCCATTAACCCTCCTATATATTTAGCAATTTTCTGAACATGAGCTTGCTGTTGCTCGGGTGAAAGTCCATCTAGATGGTCGCCTTTGGTTTTGATAAAAATCATGAATTCTTGCATAATTAGATTTCTTTACTATTAATTAAATAAATTGTTTACAACCATAAGTCAAATGAAAAAATAAAAAAGGGACATCGAATTAAAAAAAAATTATTTTTTCGCAGAATACTCTTTTAATTTACTGTTTATAAGCAACTTTTGATTTTCTTGAAGTGGCAATTTTAAAGCTTCATTTAAAAAATTGATGGCGATTGTTGGTTCATTATTTTGAAGATGAAGTGCTGCCCTTGTGGTATAGTATGGTAAATAAGATTGAAAGATAGTATTGCCTTTTATAGTATCAAGTTCTTCAAGCGCTTTTTTGGTATTATCTGTTTTAGAAATAACAATTGCCCGGTTAAGCAGAATAATAGGAGATTTATCTATTTCAATAATCATATCGTATAACGATAAAATACCTTTCCAGTCAGTATTCTCATAAGATGAAGCGGTACAGTGATGTGCAGAAATGGTTGCCAAAATATGATACATAGAAATCTCATTCTGTGCTGCAGCAAATTCTAAATAATAGAGTCCTTTTTTGATTAGTTCTTTATCCCATTGACCTCTATCCTGATTTTCTAAATCCAAAAGGTTATCAAATTCGTCTACTCTGGAATCAAAACGCGATGAATTAAATGACATTAATGCTAATAAGGCATAGGTAGTAGAAGATGCGACATTAGGGTGAGATGCAATAATTTGGGCAAGGCGAATAGCTTCTTCGCAAAGCTCATAACGAATGAATTTGTCGCCAGAAGTAGCATGGTACCCTTCATTAAATAATAAGTACACGGTTTCCAGAACACTGGAGAGTCTACGTTCGAGTTCCTTTCCCACAGGAACTTCGAAAGAAAGCTTGGCCTCTTTTATGTTCTTTCTTGCTCTTACCAATCTTTTATTAATATTTTCTTCTGTGGTTAAAAATGCTTTGGCAATTTCGGGAATACTAAATCCACAAAGGGTTTTTAAAGTAAGAGCTATTTGGGAGTCTGACGAAATAGAAGGATGGCAGCAGGTAAATATCATTCGTAATTGATCATCTGCAATTTCCTTATCTGTAAAAATATGATCTAAAGATGCCGCTTGCTCTGATTCTAATTGAATTATGATCTTTGACATATATTCCCTCTGATACTTTTCTTTCTTAAGAACATTCAAAGCCTTATATCTCGCCACTTTATATATCCAACCGATAGGATTATCAGGTAATCCGCTATACGTCCATTTATTTAAAGCTTCGAGCATAGCCTCTTGCACCACGTCTTCTGCCAATTCTATTCTAGCAGTCCCAAATGTTTTGGTTAGTATCGAAACCAATTTCCCATATTCATGTCTAAATAAATGGTTGATCTTGTTAGCTATGTTGGTTTCATCGTTGATCATACATTATTTGTTACAACAATACTATATAATTTGTTAGTTGAAATATAAAAGTAACAATAACCAATAAAAAAGCTAGACAATATTATCCAAGTATTAATAAAACCTCACTAAAAATAACGCAAGAAAACTACCTAAATACTGTTTGTACAAAGCTCTTTTTTAAAAATTAACAAAACCATTGTAAGAAATAGACAAAACACTAAAAAAGAGTTAATTACATATTTTTCTAAACAATATTTAAGTTTTAAAAATTAGACATAAACACATGAATTATAGATAAATATCCATACTCGCTTCTCTTTTTATATCTGTGAAGTTAAATCTTACATTTTTGTTCTAAGCAAGAAATTTAATCTCTAAAATATTTTGCAAAAAGTAGTGTTTACAATAATAACTAACTCATTTTAAACTCAAAACAATGAAAAAAATTTATGCGCTTATTGTAAGCATGGTTATCTGTTGTTTATTAACTACAGAACTTCACGCTCAAGAAAAAATTGAAACTGAAAACTCTTCATCCACTCAATCCCGAATTAGAAACGGAGAAGATGTTTTAATCGAAAATCACCCCTATCAAGCTGATTTAGGAGGATGTGGAGGTACAATTATCGGGCCTACCTGGATTCTTACGGCTCAACATTGTGTTGGTGGTATCGTGGGAAGAACTATTGGTGTTGGATACACCAAAAGAAGTGATAAATCTACCGGACAAACATCTACCGTAAAAAGAGTTATTAATTTTCCATGCTCTGGTTGTGACTTAAGTCTTTTAGAACTAGATACTCCCTTAGATTTATCTGGTAAATATGCCAAGGCGATTAGATATGCATCGCCTGTTGTTTTTACAAAGGGTTATGTAAAAAAAGATATGGATTGTTATGCAACAGGTTGGGGACAATTGGACCCAAACACCGGTGCTACTCCAGATAATTTGCAAGGAGCATTGTTAAAATTTGGACAGGTTCAATTATCTGACGAGCGCATTAGAGTTGAAGAAACCGAAGGTCGAATGGTTTGTAGAGGAGATAGTGGTGGCCCATTGGTAGTAGATAATTCTGATAAGTCTGAAAGAATTTTAGTAGGTGCTGTAAGTGGTGGAGAAGGTTCTCCTTGCTCTGATTATGGTTTTTGGGGTAATGTTGCTAATGCCGCAAGTTGGATAGAAGAACAAACGGGGATTAAACCATATACCGAAGATACAACTGGTGATACACAAGCACCAACCACACCATCAAGATTGACTGCAGCAAATGAAACACAAACAACGATTGATCTTACCTGGGAAGCTTCTACAGATAATGTTGCTGTTACAGGATATGATGTGTATCAAGGAGATACCATGATCGCAACAGTTCCAGGAACAAGATATCAAGCTGCTGGATTAACAGCAGGTACCGAATA
>CANMLW010000019.1 GCA_947498705.1 uncultured Aquimarina sp. | reverse complement strand
GATCGTTGATTTGGGAGAAGATATCACTCTTTGTAAGGACCAGAGTATTTTTATCAATGCTACGATTACCGATGATAGTGCTACCTATGTATGGACAGGGACGAATGGATTTAGTAGCGAATCACCATCGATTGAAGTTTCAAAAACCGCAGTTTATACAGTATTGGTTACCGATTCAAAAGGCTGTACAGCGACCGATGATATATTTGTAGATGCCACCGAAAATGTTATTGATGCTAATTTTATAGCTTCTACCCAGGTATTTATAGGCGAGGAGTTTGTGATGGTGGATAATAGTGATCCGATTCCTGATAGGGTAGAGTGGCTGTTCCCAGAAGAGGCTACGGTTACCTATTCTGATAGTAATTATGCAGAAGCATATTTTGATCAACCAGGCGAGTATGAAATCACCATGCAGACCTATAAAGGGTTATGTACAGAAATAACCAGTAAAAAGGTGATTGTTATCGAAAAAGAGTTTGATGATCAGGGAGAGGATACGACACCAGATATCGAGAGTTTTATAGAGTATCTGGTATATCCAAATCCGACCAACAATGGTAGATTTAAAGTAGATATAAACTTGTCTAAATCTAATTCTATTAGTCTTAAGACGTTTAACATGGTAAATAATACCTTGATAGATGCCAAAGAAGGAACAGGAAAAGATAGTTATTCATTTGATTATGATATGTCACTATACCCATCGGGGGTTTATTTTGTTTTATTAGAAACTCCTACTGCAAGTCAGGTAAGGAAATTGATTATAGAGTAACAATAATTTTTATAGTTGAGTTAGTGTTAAGTCGAAGTAAGGTTAGTAAACAATATGTACTAACCTTACTTTTATTCTGTTCAAACCTTTTTATCCAATTTTGAAGTAAAAAATAACGACTTAGAATAGGGAAAGTTCCCTATAATCAGGTGTTTATACGTATATGAAAAGCCAATGCATATTTGTAAATTTGAGTATGTTTAATTCTTAAAACCAAATAAAAATGGCAATTTTTCAAGTACAAAATCAATGGGGGGGCTCTAGCGCTCCTTGGCATGCTGGAGGAACATGGGTTCTAGGCGGCAGAGACAACCAAAATGTTACTGAAATTTTAATTAACTCTGGAGACGGAGGAAAAACATTTTCGGGTACAATGACCTATGAGGGTGAGGGACCGATTGGATTTAGAGCTACTCAAATAGTAGGAAACAATTATGCGGTAGAAAATCAGTGGGGAGGATCTACTGCACCATGGCATCCAGGCGGAAACTGGATTATTGGTGGACGAGATGGGCAAAATGTAGTACAATTAAAAGTTGAGTCTGTAAATAATGGGGCTGATCTAGAAGGTACTATGACATATGCAGGAGAAGGACCTATTGGGTTTAAAGGAAAAGAAACACCAGGAAGTAGTTACTCTGTAGAAAACCAATGGGGTGGATCAAGTGCTCCGTGGCATCAAGGAGGAACATTTGTTTTAGGGGCTAGAGAAAATCAAAACCCAATCGCATACGATATTCAATCAAAAGACGGCGGAAAGACCTTTTCGGGTACCATGACCTATGCAGGAGAAGGTCCGATAGGATTTAGAGCAGTCCAAACAAATGGAAACAATTATGCAGCCGAAAACCAATGGGGAGGGTCAACAGCACCTTGGCATCCTGGTGGTAATTTGGTAATTGGAGGTAGAGTAAACCAAAATGCTATTCAATTAAAAATTTCCTCTAAAGATGAGGGTAAGAATTTTACGGGAGAAATGACTTATATTGGAGAAGGTCCAATAGGGGTGAAAGCTACAATATCTGCAAATGTGCTTTCTAAAACTGCTTCTTAAAAAACATAACCCATGTTAAGGCAAGAAGATTTATTGCCTAATTGACTTGTATCAAGGAAGAGTGTCTTAAATGTTGAGGCACTCTTTTTTTACAATGTTCTGGTAATATGATAAACCTGTTTTATACTTATGAAAATCTTATAACTACTTTTCAAATAGATTTAAATTTTTAATTTAACCACTAAAATTTCATACCAATTCTAGCATTAAATACCCGTGGTGTCAAATAATTTGGGATAGCATATTGAATACGGGTAGCTGCATCTCTAACAAATGTATTAGTAATAGCATTTTGGTTATTGAAGATATTGTAGATCTCGAATCCCAGGTAGAGTTCTCTAAATTTATTTAGAAAATGACCTTCTTTTAATCGTTTATTTTTATCGACAACAACATATGAAATTCCTAAATCTGCTCTCCTATAATCGCGTAACCTTCTTTGAAAATTATAAGGATCCGCATAACTGGGGGAACCACCAGGAACTCCAGTTTGATAAATCATATTAAGGTACATTTTTAAATTAGGTATGGTGGGGACATAATCTTGAAACAACACTCCAATTTTTAATCGTTGGTCTGTTGGCCTTGAAATGTAACCTCTATTGTCAATATTTTCTTCTGTTTTTAAATATCCCAAACTTACCCAACTTTCTGTACCTGGAACAAACTCTCCATTAAGTCTAAAATCTATTCCTTGCGCATAAGCTTTGGCATTATTTCTGGCTCGGTACCGAATCCTTACATTTTCTATTGTATAAGGGTTTACATCAGAAAGTTGTTTGAAATATAGTTCTGTTGTAAGTTTAAAAGGACGATTCCACATAGAAAAACTAAAATCATTCCCCAATACAAAATGTGCAGATTGTTGCGCTTTTACCTCTGGTCTTACTACTCCCAAAGAATCTCTTAATTCTCTATAGAAAGGAGGTTGATGATATAAACCTCCAGATAATCTAAAAATCATTTCAGATTTCCAATTGGGTTTTAATGCAATTTGTGCTCTAGGGCTAAAAACGGTTTGCGAATATGTACGAATATTATCTCCAGATACTCGCCAACTATGATACCTAACACCAGTATTTACCCATAATTCATTTTCTTTGATAGTAGTACGAAGACTGTGCTGCGCATAGCCAGAAATTCGGTCTATAACGGCACTATTAGTGGCTCTAATATTCGTAAAAGGTACAATCGGGCTGGTATTAGGAGTGTAAGGTTGATCGTTTATAAAGTCTGATACTGGTGGTCTAATCGAAAAACCGACAGAATCGATAATTTCATATTCTTGAAGTCTGTCTCTTATATCTTCAGATGTGTATTTTAGTCCCCAATCAAATTGATGATCTGTTTTGGTATATGTTCCTTTGTGTTCGACATTAAAAATTAAAGCATCCAAATCATTTCTCGCATGTGTTAATTGAGACCCAATTCCTCTACTAAACTCTACTTCACCAACGCCATCACTTCCAATATCAGTATTTACACTCCCTAACGAATACGCAGCAAGAATATCATAATGCTCCTGTTCTTTGGTATGGTATCCAGAAGCAATAAGTTTTAGCGTAAGAAACTCATTAGGGCTATAGGTGCCTTTAAAAGCTCCAAAATAGGTTTCATATCGGTCTTTTTCTTGCCCTTGGTATTGAACCGTTAATGCCTGTACAGTCTGTAGAGTTCCAAAATTTACTTGTTGACTTATAGGTTCATAATCATAAGTGTTAAGGGCTATATTACCCAAAAAACCAAGCTCAAACTTATCGGTAATATTATAGGAAATATAGGTTTGTACATCTGCAAACCTAGGTCTGAAATTTGTTTCTGTATTTTTTGATTCTACCAGTAGACTGTTATCTCTGTAACGAACCCCCATAATGGCGGCTATTTTTTTATTTTTTGAAATTCCTTCTGCAGAGATACTTCCTCCCAAAAGACTTAAATCTGCAGTTGCACCAAGTCGAGTAGGCCTTTTATAGGTAATGTCCAAAACCGAAGAAAGTTTATCACCGTATTTAGCCTGAAATCCACCTGCAGAAAAATCTACACTACGAACCAGATCGGTATTAAGAAAACTTAGCCCTTCTTGTTGTCCTGATCTCACCAAAAAAGGTCGGTAGACCTCTATTTCATTTACATAAACTAGGTTTTCATCATAATTTCCTCCTCTAACAGAGTATTGTGTACTTAATTCATTATTAGAACTTACTCCTGGTAAACTTTTAAGAAGCCCTTCTACACCAGCATTGGCAGATGGTGTAGTTCTGATAGTTTCTGGATCCAAAGTGGTAATACCTTCGACAACCTTTCGCTCTCGTCCAGATATAACAACTTCACTTATTTGTTCAATATCTGGTTTTAATATAGGATTCAATTCATACTCCTGATTTTCATCAAGTTTGATAGTAAATTGTATGTTTTTAAAACTAATATGAGATACCGTTACAGATACTTCTTTGTTTGCGATAATGCTTATCTCATAAACTCCGTTTTTATTCGATTGTGTTCCTGTTCCATCACAAGAGATATTCGCTCCAGAAACGGGAGTGTTAAATTCATCTAATACGACACCTTTTAATGTAGCAGTTTGAGAGATAGAAGTGATACTGATAAACAGTAGAATTGTCAAGAAGAGTAAGGATTGATTTTTCAAAAAATGAATGTGTTTTAAGGTTTTCTAAAAAATGTGGTTTCAAAAGTTGTTTTATTGCCTACATTATCTAACACCACAAGTTTAAAATTATTTTCTGAATCAGTATTTATTTTGTCGTTAAAATCATAAACTAACATTCCGGTTTTATAATCATATTCCAATAATATAAATTTTCCGTTGATGGTTCCTTTATAATACTTTATACCAGACTCAGCATCGTCGATTTTAATTTTTAGATGTGTTTCTTTCGAAATCCATTTTTTTTCAGGAATATTAATCGGTAAAATAACAGGTTTTTGGTGGTCCGTAAATAACGAATAGGAGGCAAAAACACGCGTTCTTGCAGAAAATCTATTACCTTTTTTATAGGTTTTTAAATAGGAGGGGTGTTTACTACCATTTATACGCCCTATATATAATCTTTTCTTATCATCTTCATTATAACGAGATACATCAAAAACCAAAGTCATATTTTTATGTAATGGTGTCCTATTATTATGGATTTTTGCTATTTCACCTTTAACAGAAATGTCCAAATAAGAATTTTCGTACAAACTTCCTTTTGGTATAAACAGATCAAAAATACCTGAGCTATAGGAGTAATTTTCTGATGCATTTGCAAATTCTGAGTATTTAGGAGTTTCTTTTTTTATTATAGAATCTAACGATTGCCCTTTTATAGGTATTTTAATCACAGATGTATTATCATTAAAATCTTTAACCTGTATTTCATAATTATAAGAAAAAGTATCTTTTATAGAGAGAAACCCATTATTTACTTTATTTTTAAAGACTGTTAATGGATTGTTTTTTTCTACAAAAAGTTTGGTGACTCTATTTCTATGTTTTTTATAAGTAGCATAATCAATAAGTCGATTAATATACCTTGTCTCTGCAAAAGAAAACCGGTCCATTTTAAACTCAAGGTTTTTTTGCCCATTTATTTCTGTAGTAATTGTATAAACTCCATTATTATTGGCTGCTAAATCCTGTTTATCGATAGTAGAAATTCCAAAACCAATTTTCCCAAGGGCATTTATAGTTTCTGTTTTAAAACTTCCGTCTGGTTGTAAAGCTACCTTTAGTTTTACAGGACCCTGAGCCCCATTTATATGAGCATTTTTATCCATGCTATAGGCCCATAACCCTTTTATAATTGGCTTTTGAGTATCTTTTGCCTCCATTCCAAAAAGCATTGGATTCATTGGTCTTGATCTGGAATCTCTAATTTCGAAGTGCAAATGAGGTCCAGAACTACCTCCTGTATTGCCGCTATAACCTATGATATCTTTCTGTTTAACTTGTAAAGATCCTGATTTGGGAAAAAGCTCAATTTCATACGATTCTTTTGCATATTGACGCTTCTTAACATAGGCTTCTATTTCTGGAGAAAACTTTTGTAAATGAGCATACACACTTGTATGACCATTGGGATGAGCAATATATATAGCTTTTCCATACCCTCTATGGGAGATTTTGATTCTGGTAACAGTACCAGATGCCACGGCATATACATTAAGCCCTTCTTCACCATTAGTTTTCAAATCTAATCCAGAATGAAAATGATTAGATCTAAGTTCACCAAAGGTTCCTGATAGTACTGTTGGAATATCTAAAGGAGAAATAAAATCATCTTTAACCGAATCTTTTTGTCCGTAGCTTACAGAAAAAACTAATAATACAAAAATTGTAAAATTTCGCATAAAAGGATGTGAATTGTTTATAAAAAGTTTATTCTAGATAAAACTACTCATTTTTTTGTTAGGATAACTTGAAGAAATAATTTTTACTTTAAAAATATTTCTTTAGCCTGGGAGACCAAAACCTTTTATAAAACAAAGACTACCGTTTATACATTTAAAATGTCACTTAATACAATTCGAAGCAAAAATAGTTTTTTAGAAATATACTTTTGGGGTTTTGAATGTTAACCCAAAAACTTAATACATGAAAAACAAAATTTATTTTTTAGGAATTATTTTATCGATTTTTTTAGTTACCTCTTGCGAAAAAGATGAAGAATTTGAACCTGCACAAATTCAATCTGTAGAAGAAACCGATGCAGTAGAATCAAAATCTTTATATGCTCCGATATGGTCGGTAAAAACAGATTCTGGAGCATTTATAAAGTATGTAGGAGGAACTCCAAATGGTATTCTGGATGCTGTAAAATTTGAAATAGGGGATTTTAGGTATGATTTTTTATATCATGTAGGCCCAACACATATCAGAAAACTTACAGTAGAAGGATTACAGTTTGATGGTACCACCAAGAGAGAAACAGTAGATACCAGCAATTTTACGCAAACAGTTTATAAAGAAAATGGGAAAACTTTTCTAGAAATTAGACACCGAGATGTAGAGGAAGCAATTTGGAGTACTTCATTATTTGCCTATCGAAGAATTAATATTACAATAGAAGTTACAGATGGTCAATATTGGGCTTTTAGTTCTAATATTATGAGAAGGTGGAATGATTATGTGACTAGAACATTTAAAAACTTACCTGTTCGATAGTTCAAAACCAGGTAATTTGGAATTTTTTGCAGTCTGCACTGTTTCCTTATTAAAAATAATATACCAGTTTGAAAGAAGCAACTATAGAATTTACAACTATAGTTGCTTTTTGACCTTTATAGTAAGCAATAATTTTTGAGAAGATGTTTTCAAAAATATCTCATTTTCATAAGGATAAAGATAGAAGTAATAGAGAGGAGTTGTTAAGTTATGAAATTACTTAAAAAACTATTGGGTTTTTTCAATTGGTATGTTAACTTTGTGTAACGAAGTATTGTGTAGAATTTATAATGAGTGATTTAATTGAAATTATTGATTCTCTTGAAAATAGGATAAGTAAACTGCTTCATAAATATGAAATATTGAAGCAACAAAATACAAGTCTTAAGGAGAAAATAGAAGAATTAGAATCTAATTCGGAAATTCAGATGGATCAATTAAGGCAATGGGAAGAAAAATTCAGTGCGCTCAAAAATGCAAATGCAATGCTAGGCAGTGACGAACATAAGAGGGAAACCAAGCTCAAAATAAATGCTTTGATAAGAGAGATTGATATGTGCATATCGCAACTTTCTGAATAAGTAAAATGTATGGGAGATAAGCTTAAAATAAAATTATCTATTGCAGACCGTGTATATCCTTTAACAATTAATCCGGATCAGGAAGAGGGATTGCGTAAGGCGGCAAAGAAAATTGAAGCTATGATAAAGCAGTTTGAGCAAAGTTATGCAGTTAGAGATAAGCAAGATGTATTGGCAATGTGTGCCTTACAGTTTGCTTCACAAGTAGAACAAAAGACTATAGATAAAGATGAAGATATGATTACTGTTTCTAATAGGTTAAGTGAATTAAACGACCTGTTACATAATCATTTATCGTGACGTTCTTAAAATAAATAAGGTTACTGCCTGCACTAGTTGTTATTTTGATAAACTCAACAAGAATTAATTAAAAAGGGTGAGTTTAAATTGTAAAAGCGCGCCGCCTTTGAGCGGATTCTTGAGCAATTTGTTAGCCCTAAACCTGTTTTTACAGAGTTTATACAGAACCTTTACTAGTGTGGGCTTTTTTTATATATAAATACTCATAAAAATTATGGATGATAATAGTATGTTTTTGATTGTTGCCGGGATAGCGGGGCTAATTATAGGTTTTATAATTGCAAAGGTCCTGGAGCGAAGTAAAGCGTCCGAAATTATTAAAAATGCAAAGAAAACTTCAGATAGTATAGTAAGAGATGCTAAGAGTGAAGGAGAGACAATTAAAAAAGATAAAATCCTTCAGGCTAAAGAAAAATTTATCGAGCTTAAATCAGAACATGAAAAAGTGATCCTGTCACGTGACAAAAAAATTGCAGAGGCAGAAAAAAGGACAAGAGATAAAGAATCACAAGTTTCGAATGAATTGTCAAAAAATAAAAAGCTTAATACAGAGCTTATTGAAAAGTTAAAAGAACAAGACCAACGTAAAGATTATTTAGAGAAAAAAAGAAGTGAGCTTAAAAAGTTGCATAAAAGCCAGGTGCAACAACTAGAGGTGATATCTGGGTTATCTGCAGAAGAAGCTAAAGAACAATTAGTAGAGTCCCTAAAAGAACAAGCAAAGACAGATTCGATGGGTCTGATACAAGATACGATCGAAGAGGCTAAGCTAACTGCAAGACAAGAGGCTAAAAAGGTAGTGATTAATACGATCCAACGAATAGGTACAGAAGAGGCGATCGAGAATTGTGTTTCTGTGTTTAATATAGAAAGCGATGATGTAAAAGGTAGAATTATTGGTAGAGAAGGAAGGAATATTAGAGCGATTGAAGCTGCAACAGGAGTAGAAATTATTGTAGATGATACGCCAGAAGCAATTATATTATCATGCTTTGATTCTGTGAGACGTGAGGTTGCCAGGCTATCATTGCATAAATTGGTTACCGATGGAAGGATTCACCCTGCACGAATAGAGGAGATTGTTAAAAAGACTAGAAAACAAATTAATGAAGAAATTATAGAGGTCGGTAAGCGTACCGTTATTGATTTGGGTATTCATGGATTGCATCCAGAATTGATAAAAACTGTGGGAAGGATGAAATACCGATCTTCTTACGGACAAAACCTATTGCAACACTCTAGAGAGGTAGCAAAGTTGTGTGGAGTAATGGCTGCAGAGTTAGGATTAAGTCCAAAGTTAGCTAAACGAGCGGGATTGCTTCATGATATTGGTAAAGTGCCAGATACAGAAACAGAGGTTCCTCACGCTATTTTAGGGATGCAATGGGCAGAAAAATACGGAGAAAAACCAGAAGTGTGTAATGCTATTGGAGCGCATCACGACGAAGTAGAAATGACTTCATTGATTTCTCCTATTGTACAGGTATGTGATGCGATAAGTGGTGCTAGACCTGGAGCAAGAAGGCAGGTGTTAGATTCATACATACAGCGATTAAAAGATCTTGAAGGAATTGCATTTGGGTTTGAAGGTGTTAAGAAGGCGTATGCGATACAAGCAGGGCGTGAGTTACGAGTTATTGTAGAGAGTGAAAAGGTAAATGATGAAAAAGCAGCAAGCTTATCATTTGAAATTTCGCAAAAAATACAAACAGATATGACGTATCCTGGTCAGGTAAAAATAACAGTGATTAGAGAAACCAGAGCGGTTAATATTGCAAAATAATTATTAGGTAATAAAACCTGACTAATCATAATAAGTAAAAAAGGCTATTGTTTTTAAAAACAATAGCCTTTTTTGAGTGTGTTAATGATTTAAATTATTACGACTCAGCCGATTTTTTGGCTTTTTTAATAGTGATTGTTAATTCACTAGAGTCTTTGTCCAGATCCATAAAAATACTGTCACCTTCTTGTAACTGTGCATTTATAATTTCTTCTGCAAGAGCATCTTCAATATATTTTTGAATGGCTCTTTTTAATGGTCTGGCACCATATTGTCTGTCAAAACCTTTCTCTGTGATATAATCTTTTGCTTCGTTACTAAGTGATAGATTGTATCCTAGATCGTTTATTCTGCCGTAAAGCTTATCAAGCTCTATGTCGATAATTTTATGAATATCTTCTCTTTCTAATGCGTTGAATACAATTACATCATCAACTCTATTAAGAAATTCTGGAGCAAACGCCTTTTTTAGAGCGTTTTCTATAATTCCTTTTGCATGATCTTCTGCTTGTGATTTCTTGGCACTAGTACCGAAACCAACTCCTTGTCCGAAATCTTTTAGTTTACGGGCACCAATATTAGAAGTCATAATGATAATAGTATTTCTAAAATCTATTTTACGACCCAAGCTATCGGTTAGGTATCCATCATCCAATACTTGAAGCATCATGTTAAAAACGTCTGGATGTGCTTTTTCAATCTCATCTAATAATACAACCGCATAAGGCTTTCTTCTAACTTTTTCTGTTAATTGTCCACCCTCTTCATATCCTACATATCCTGGAGGAGCTCCTATTAATCTCGAAACAGCAAATTTCTCCATATATTCACTCATATCTATTCTGATAAGAGTGTCTTCGCTATCAAAAAGCTCGGTAGCTAATACTTTTGCTAATTGTGTTTTTCCTACTCCTGTTTGTCCTAAGAAAATAAAAGAACCGATAGGTTTGTTAGGATCTTTAAGTCCCGCTCGATTACGCTGAATTGCTTTTACGACTTTAGAAACCGCATCATCCTGTCCAATTACTTTACCTTTTATTAGGTTTGGTAATTCTGCTAGTTTGTTACTCTCTGTTTGGGCAATACGATTTACAGGGATACCTGTCATCATAGAAACAACATCTGCCACATTCTCTTCGTCTACCGTTTCCTTATGAAGTTTGGATTCTTTTTCCCATTGTTCTTGAGCAGTTGCTAGCTCTTTTTCAAGATTTTTTTCATCATCTCTAAGCTTGGCAGCCTCTTCATATTTTTGTTTTTTGACAACACTGTTTTTGAGTTCTCTTACTTCTTCAAGTTTTTTCTCAAGATCAAGAATTTTTTTAGGAACATCAATATTTGTGATATGAACTCTGGATCCAGCTTCGTCCAAAGCATCAATAGCTTTGTCTGGTAAGAATCTATCGGTCATATATCTGTTGGTTAATTTTACACAAGCCTCAATAGCTTCTGGTGTATAATTAACGTTATGGTGTTCTTCGTATTTTTCTTTAATGTTATTAAGAATCTCTATAGTTTCTTCAATATTGGTTGGCTCAACGATAACTTTCTGAAATCTTCTTTCTAGTGCACCGTCTTTTTCTATGTATTGTCTATATTCATCTAGAGTAGTAGCACCTATACATTGGATTTCACCTCTTGCCAATGCTGGTTTAAACATATTCGAAGCATCTAGGCTTCCTGTAGCGCCTCCAGCACCTACGATGGTATGAATTTCATCTATAAATAAAATGATATCATCATTTTTTTCAAGCTCATTCATAACCGCTTTCATTCTTTCTTCGAATTGACCGCGATATTTTGTACCGGCAACCAAACTGGCCAAATCCAAAGTAACTACTCTCTTGTCAAATAAGATTCTTGAAACTTTTCGTTTTACAATTCGTAATGCAAGTCCTTCTGCAATTGCAGACTTACCTACACCAGGTTCACCTATTAAAAGAGGGTTGTTCTTTTTTCTTCTACTTAGTATCTGTGATACTCGTTCAATTTCTTTAGATCGGCCTACCACAGGATCAAGTTTTCCTTCTTCTGCCATGACAGTAAGATCTCTTCCAAAATTATCTAAAACTGGTGTTTTAGATTTTTTTCCTGCTTTACTACCAGCTCCAGGTGAATTAAAAGGGTTTTCTTTTGAAGCATCTCCTGACAAATCATCATCGTCTGGAAAAGATTCTGCTTTTGGGTTGTCTATATATTCTTCTTCGTTAGCAATCATAAACTTAAATTGGTCTTTAACGTTATCATAATCCACCTTTAAACGATTTAAAAGTTTCGTAGTTGGGTCATTTTCGTTTCTTAAAATGCAAAGCAGAAGATGTGCTGTATTGATAGAAGAACTTTGAAAAAGTTTAGCTTCTAAAAATGTAGTTTTCAGGGCTCGTTCTGCCTGCCTGGTTAAATGTAGGTTTTTTTTCTCGTTCGAAGTCACCATTATATCAGGGTTTGCCGGGCTGAGGATTTCTACTTTTCTTCTTAAAATAGTAAGATCAATATCCAGAGCATCCAGGATATTAATCGCTTTTCCACTTCCATCACGAAGCAGTCCCAACATAAGATGTTCGGTACCAATAAAGTCATGGCCTAACCTAAGCGCTTCTTCTTTACTGTAAGCAATAACATCTTTAACCCTTGGTGAAAAATTATCATCCATAAAATATTCTCTTTCTTTTTCTTTATAACTAAAATAGTAATTTTTAGAGTTACATTTACAAAAAGCCCTCTTTTAATCGATCAATAATGTGTGTTTTTTTTGTAATAAGCTATTTTTCAATACAATTCTACTCTTTTTTTTTAAAGTCATCTAGTTTTTTAAAATAGAAATTACAGTGCTTTTTTTATTAATTACGGTAAATAGACAAAAAAAGCTTTAATAATCAAAACCATTAGGAGTAGACTTATTAACTATCTAAGTCATCATTGTTGTTAATAAATTACGTATATTAGGTAATAAATACGTTGTTAAAACTGTCTTAATTTACGTAAATTAGCGCGTTTGAATTAATTAATTTTTGAATTAAATAAAATTTTATGGCTGACGGAGAAAAGCTTATACCTATCAATATAGAAGATGAGATGAAATCAGCATACATTGATTACTCAATGTCTGTTATTGTATCTCGGGCACTACCAGATGTTAGGGATGGTCTTAAACCCGTACATAGACGTGTTTTATATGGTATGTACGAACTAGGTGTTAAAGCAAATAGTGCTCATAAGAAATCTGCAAGAATTGTAGGAGAGGTGCTAGGGAAATATCACCCGCATGGGGATACTTCTGTATATGATACCATGGTTCGAATGGCTCAGGAGTGGAGTTTGAGATATATGTTGGTTGACGGGCAAGGTAACTTTGGTTCTGTAGATGGTGATAGTCCAGCTGCAATGCGTTATACCGAAGCAAGAATGCGTAAGATATCTGAAGATATGCTTGCAGATATCGAAAAGGATACGGTAGATCATACTTTAAATTTTGATGATACACTTAAAGAACCTACTGTTTTACCGACTCGAGTACCTGGATTACTTATAAATGGTGCATCGGGTATTGCTGTTGGTATGGCAACTAATATGCCACCTCATAATTTAAGTGAAGTAGTAGATGGAACTATAGCATATATCGAAAACGATGAGATAGAAATTGATGAATTAATACAACATATCAAAGCTCCTGATTTTCCTACAGGAGGTATCATATATGGATATGATGGTGTTCGAGAAGCTTTTAAAACTGGAAGAGGTAGAATCGTAATGCGTGCCAAAGCTAGTTTTGAAGAAGTGAATGGTAGAGAATGCATCATCGTTACAGAAATCCCATATCAGGTTAATAAGGCTGATATGATTAAAAAAACTGCAGATCTTGTTAATGATAAGAAGATAGATGGGATTTCATCGATAAGAGATGAGTCCGATAGAAAAGGTATGCGTATCGTTTATATTTTGAAGCGTGATGCAATACCTAATATAGTTCTTAATCTATTATATAAGTATACAGCTTTACAATCTTCTTTTAGTGTTAATAATATTGCGTTGGTTAATGGTCGACCACAATTATTGAACGTAAAAGAAATGATTCATTATTTTGTAGAGCACAGACATGAGGTTGTTGTTCGTAGAACAAAATATGAACTCAAGAAAGCAGAAGAACGTGCACATATTCTTGAAGGATTAATTATTGCATCAGACAATATTGATGAAGTTATTGCGTTAATACGTTCTTCGGCGAATGCTGATGAGGCCCGTGAAAAATTAATGGAACGCTTTAAGCTTTCTGAAATTCAGGCAAAAGCAATTGTCGAAATGCGTTTGCGTCAATTAACAGGACTAGAGCAAGACAAGTTACGTGCAGAGTATGATGAGTTGATGAAAACCATAGAAGATCTTAAAGATATCTTAGCTAAGAAAGAGCGTAGAATGGATATTATTAAAGAAGAGCTTCTAGAGGTTAAAGATAAGTACGGTGATGAACGTCGTTCTCAAATAGAATATGCTGGTGGAGACCTAAGTATCGAAGATATGATTCCGGATGAAAAAGTAGTGATTACAATTTCACATGCCGGGTATATTAAAAGAACTTCTCTTAATGAGTATAAAAAACAAAATAGAGGAGGAGTAGGTCAAAAAGGAAGTACGACACGTAATGAAGATTTTCTAGAACATTTATTTGTTGGAACGAATCATCAATATATGTTGTTCTTTACACAAAACGGTAAATGTTTTTGGATGAGAGTATATGAAATTCCTGAAGGTAGTAAAACATCTAAAGGAAGAGCAATACAAAATCTAATTAATATTCATAATGATGATAAGGTAAAAGCGTTTATATGTACACAGGATCTTAAAGACGAAGAGTATATAAATTCACATTATGTCATTATGGCTACCAAAAAGGGACAGGTTAAGAAAACCTCATTAGAGCAATATTCTAGACCTAGAACAAATGGTATTAATGCAATTACAATTAAAGAAAATGATGAGCTTCTTGAAGCAAAATTAACCAACGGAAAGAGTCAAGTGATGCTGGCGGTAAAATCAGGAAAAGCAATTCGTTTTGAAGAAGAAAAGACCAGACCTATGGGGCGTGGTGCTTCTGGTGTTAGAGGTATACGATTGGCCGATGAAGAAGATGAAGTAATAGGAATGGTAGCGGTTAATGAAATGGAAAGTAATATTCTGGTAGTTTCTGAAAATGGCTATGGAAAACGTTCTAAATTAGAAGACTATAGAATAACAAACAGAGGTGGTAAAGGAGTAAAAACCATTTCTGTTACAGATAAAACAGGTAAGCTGGTTGCTATTAAAAATGTAACAGATTCTGATGATTTAATGATTATTAATAAGTCTGGAATTGCGATTCGTCTTGCTGTAGAAGATTTACGTGTAATGGGAAGAGCAACACAAGGTGTTCGTCTTATAAATTTAAAAGGTAAGGATTCTATTGCTGCTGTTGCCAAAGTCATGCATGATGAGGACAATATCGATGATGAAAACGATGAGGAAATCAACAATGAAAATGCCGCAGATGGCACGAATATTGATAATTAAAAAAAACAACAATAATTAAATCCCAATATTAAAATTAACAAGTAATGAAAACTAAATTTATCGTAGTATTATTCTTAGCTTTTAGCGCTATCGGATTTTCACAGAAGCAAGCTATAAAAGCGGCAGCTAAAGCTCTAAAATCTGGGCAGCTAGATGTAGCTAGCGATGCTTTAAAAGCTGCAGAAGGACAATTAGGAGCAGCAGATGAAAAGATGAAAGCACAATATTATTTCCTTAAAGGAAAAGTATTTTCTGCTTCTGCTGGTGACTCTTTAGAAAAAATAGAAGGGGCTGCCAATGCATACAATAAGGCAATAGAAGTAGAGAAAGCTGCTGGTGGATCAAAATATACTGTAGAGGCAACTAAAAATATTCAAGGTTTGGTTGGTACATTAATAGATAGTGCTATTAAGGATCAAAATGCGAAGAATTATAAAACTGCATCAAAGAAGTTATACCTTAGCTATACTATAGAAAAAGGAGATGGTACTTATTTATATTATGCAGCTGGTAATGCTATTAATGCCAAAGATTATGATTCAGCATTAAAGTACTATAACGAATTACAAGAGCTAGGATATACTGGAATTAAAAAAGAATTTGTAGCCACAAAAAAGGAAACTGGTGAGGTTGAAGTTTTTGGTTCTAAGCAACTAAGAGATGTTTCTGTAAAAAGTGGAGAGTATATCAAGCCAGAGGATAGAAGTTCAGAATCTAAGAAAGGAGAAATAGCCAAGAATATTGCCTTAATTTATGTAAGTCAAGGAAAAAACCAAGAAGCTATTACTGCTATAGAAAACGCTTCAAAAGAAAATCCAAATGATGCTACACTTATGCAGGCAGAAGCAGATTTGTATTATAAATTAGGAAATATTGAGAAATATAAAGAGTTGATGGAGAAAATTGTTGCTAACGATCCAGAAAACCCTGATTTGTTATATAACTTAGGAGTAAGCGCTTCTCGTTTAGGTGATAATGATCAAGCATTAGAATACTATAAAAAAGCACTAGAGATTAAGCCAGATTACACTTCTGCTCAAATAAATATAGCTGCTTTGATCTTAGGAAAAGAAAAAAGTGTTGTAGATGAAATGAATGCATTAGGAACTTCTAATGCTGATAACAAGCGTTACGAAGTACTTAAGAAAGAGAGACAAAATATTTATACAAGTGCAGTTCCTTACCTAGAAGGTGCCTTAAAAAGTAACCCTGATAACATAGATGCGATTCGTACATTAATGAATATCTTTTATCAGTTAGATGACCCTAAAGCAGATATTATGAAAAATAAACTAAAAGCTTTAGAGGGAGGTAACTAAGAAAAGACAAAATATCTTTTAAAAAAGGGGAGTATGTAACATACTCCCCTTTTTATATATGTCGTTTTTCTTCTTTTGTAATACTAATTCTATAGTATGTAATTAACTATAATGATTTTTATTAGAAAGAAGTTATAATGGTGTGTCTGTTATAAAATAATTGAACTAAAAAAAACCACCGTTTTAAACGGTGGTTAATAGTATATATTTTGAGATGATAACTATTTTATCTTAATTCTGCTCCTAATTTGGTTTCAAAATTATGTTGCAGTTTATTCATTATTTTATCAATCTGTTTATCTGTAAGTGTTTTATTTTCATCCTGAATAATAAAACTTACCGCATAAGATTTTTTCCCTCTAGGAAGATTTTCTCCTTGATATACATCGAATAAATTCACTTCTTTTAGAAGTTGTTTTTCTGTCTGTTTGGCCAGAGTATGAATATCTTCAAACTTAACTGATTCTTCTAATAAGAGCGCAAAATCTCTTCTTACTTCTGGAAACTTAGGGATTTCTGTATATTTTATCTTGTTGTGTTGGGCAAAATTTAATACAGCATCCCAATTAAAATCGGCATACCATACTTCTTGAGAAATTGCAAAATGCTTAAGAACAGATTTTTTAACATTTCCAAAATCAACCAATTTGGTCTTGCCTAATGACAATGATAAACCTTCAGTAAAAATATCATTTTTTATCGGAGATGATTTTAGTTTATTTAGCCCCAAGCGCTCCAGAACAGAAATTACAATTCCTTTTAAGTAAAAGAAATCACTTCCCTTAGAGTTAGCAACCCAAGACTCTTTGGATCGATCACCAGAAATAAGAACACTTAAGTGTTTGTTCTCGATTCTTTCATTTTCGTAAAGGTGGTATGTTTTTCCGAATTCGAACAATTTTAGATTTGACCGTTTTCTATTACTGTTGTATGCAATAGCTTCTAGCCCAGAAAATAACATAGATTGTCGCATAACTGCTAAATCATTACTTAAGGGATTTAGCATTAGTATATTGTTGTCTTCTTTTATTTGTTCGCTTAGACTGGTATATTCTGGCGAAGTCAATGAGTTAGACATCATTTCATGAAACCCTTGACCAACAAACTGATTCGAAATGGTATTTTGTACCGAGTGATCTGCAAATTTGTCGATATTAGAGATAGAAGCATTTAGTTTTTGAGTAAAACCAATATTGTTATATCCATATACTCTAAGTACTTCTTCTATGACATCTGCTTCTCTTTGTACATCATTTCTATAAGCAGGGATTGTGAGTCCTACACCCAGTTCTGTAACACTATTAATTTTTATATCCAAAGAGGTAAGAATACTTTTGATAGTATCAGAAGGAAGTTCTTCTCCAATCAGTTTAGTAGCATTTTCGAATGATAAAAAAACTTGAGTATCTTCAATTTTTTTAGGATATAGATCTGTAATTTCACTAGAAATGATTCCTCCGGCTAATTCTTGTATCAATAAAGCAGCTCTCTTTAAAGCATACTCTGTAATATTAGGATCAATACCTCTTTCAAACCTAAAGGAAGCATCAGTATTTAAACTATGCCTTTTTGCAGTTTTTCGAACACTAACAGGATTAAAGTAGGCACTTTCTAAGAATATAGAGGTGGTACTTTCTGTTACCCCAGAGTTAATACCACCAAAAACACCTGCAATACAAAGCGGTTTTACAGCATCGCAAATCATAAGATCCTCTGCATGTAGTTCTCTTTCTACTTCATCGAGAGTTGTGAATTTCGTGCCAGCTTTAACGGTTTTTACTTCAATCTTTTCGCCTTCTATATAATGTGCATCAAACGCATGCAAAGGTTGCCCTAATTCGTGTAATACATAATTAGTTACATCTACAATATTGTTTTTAGGAGTAATTCCTATTGCTCTTAATCGATGTTGTAGCCAATTTGGAGATTCATTAACCTTAACGTTAGAAATTGTTACTCCACAATATCGTGGTGCCAGGTCAGTATTCGCTACTTCGATATCAATTTTATGCAATCTGTTTTCAACTCTAAAGTTACTTACCGATGGCGTAATAAGTTCTATATTTATATCCTTTTGCAGTAATCCGGCTTTAAGATCACGGGCTGTACCCCAATGACTCATGGCATCGGCACGATTAGGTGTCAATCCAATTTCAAAAATCTGATCATTTTCGATGTCAAAAACGGTAGAAGCTTTGGTGCCTACAGGAATATCTGCGTCTAATACCATGATTCCATCATGTGCTTTTCCCAATCCTAATTCATCTTCGGCACAAATCATACCGTGGCTTTCTTCACCTCTAATTTTCCCTTTTTTTATTGTCCATTCCTGGCCATTATCATCATAAAGTTTGGTGCCAATTGTAGCAACAGGAACTTTTTGACCTACCGCAACGTTTGGTGCTCCACAAACAATTTGTACGGGTTCTGGACCTCCTAGGTCTACTTTTGTAACCTTTAATTTATCGGCATTAGGATGTTTTTCACAGTTTAGTACTTGCCCTACAACAACACCTTCTAAGCCTCCTTTAACACTTTGAAAGCTTTCTATTCCTTCTACTTCGAGTCCTAAGTCAGTAAGAAGTTCGCCCGCCTTTTCTGCATCCCAGTCTAGATTGATAAATTGTTTTAGCCAGTTGTATGAAATCTTCATTTGTAATCTTTCTTAATTCAGTCGGTAAAGATAATATATTGCCTAAAGGTTACAAACAAGAACGATCTTATCTTCATAAAATATGACCTATAAATGTTAAGTACTTTCTATTTTAGTCTAATTATACTGATCAATAGTAAATTAATGAAAAATAACTATTCTAGAAACAGACTATTTTAAATCTTGTTTGTTTGCAAACTCGTTTTTATGTTTTTTAAATAGCGTAGTTAAGATGGTTAGGGGCTCATCAAAAGGAACTGTGGTAGAGATTCCTTGTTTCATAATCCATTCTTCTTCCCAATTTCGCATATTTTGTTTTTTATCAGCACTCTCGTCTTGATGATAATTAACCCATCTTGGAACATAGTAATCTCGAATCAAGCCACTCCAAACTCTACCAGAATAATCATTAACAGGGTCGCCACCCCAAGTGGTTAATAACCTTTTTGCATTAGATTCATAGTAGTTTTTATCTTTTTCTGTATCTCCCCAGTTTCTGGCAAAATCTACCCATTCTTGCAGATTTCGATTAGGGTGAGAAGCTAATAGCTTATCCATGATGAGTAGTAATTCCATAACTTCATCTAATTGTTTTGATTTTTCTTCTGTTTCATTATCAAGAAAATCTAGCAATTTTTGATCTGCTACTAACCCAAGATATTGTACTGCTATTTCGATGGCATCTATTTTAAAAAGTTCACTGTTTTTTAGTTGAGGAATACAGTTTAAAAAATATTCGACGGCTTTGCCAAATTCTTCAGATTTGTGAACAGTAGCATGATCTTCGACACCTTCAGGTTTTTTATAAGGTCTAAATTGATATCGGTGCATAGGGTGATCGGTAAAAGATCCGAATGCAGACTTATTGAGCCATTCGAAAGCTGTTTTCATATCTTCAGGAAAAGCTCCATAACGCTGGATACAATATTTTTCTATCCATGGATTGAGTTCTATTTTTTCTTTTGTCCAGGCTATGTCAGATAGTAATTCATATACTATTTCATTATTTTCGATTCCTTCTGGTGCAAAACCAAAACCAACCAGATTCTTTTTGTTTTCATAATTAAGAGCGAGAGAAGGAATAGAGGCATATATATCTAATTTTCCGTTCAGTGGTATTTTACCCCCCATATTGGGTATAAAAGAGTAAATCCATTTCTTACCAAAAAAGCCGTCATACATTTTCCAGGAAGGATCTATTTTCCAGAATACATGATTGTATTCATTAGCCAAATCTAATATTAATAATTTGTCATCTGGTACTTTAGAAACTAGTGCTCCCAATCGTTCTGGTGTCCAGAATAATTTTCTGTTTTCATCTTTGTGATAAGGAAAAGTCCATCCTTGCATTACCCAAGTTGCATCTGAGTTTGCTTTTTTAATAGATTCATATACCGATCCTCCATAGATTGCCAATTCCTCAAGAGCTTTTTGCGGATCTTTAGAAAGCGGAGCATCCATTTCGTTAAAACTATCTGCCAGGTAATATTCGCCCTTGCCAAATTCTTTTTCCCATTCTTTGATATATAGTGCTCCTATTTTGATAAAAAGATCACTATCTGGGGATAGGATAAAACCATTGTTCTCTTCGGGTAGTCCACCTCCCCATCCTAATTCACGAACTTTGGCTTCTGGGAAAACTCTTTTTATACCTTTAGGGACAAAACCTGCAAAAGCATGAATAATAGGGCTCATATCTAGTTCTTTCATACGATCCAACATTTGGTGCGTTAGAGCAATTTGTTTTGGAAAATATGAATCGGGTAGAGGACCATCCCAACCATTTAAATTTCCCATTCTATTCCATGGGAAATGAGCGGGTCCAGAAAAATATTGATCGATTTCTGATTTTGTAAGACCAATATTTTGAAATACTCTGGATAGAATTGCTTCATGCGCCCCTCCAATAAGAGGCATGTTAATACCATGAATGGCCATCCAGTCTATTTCTTTTTCCCAACGTTTCCAATCCCAATATGCGGTGGTATATCCATGAGTTACTACATTAAAGTAATAGCGAAACTGATAAGGACTTTCTACTTTCTTGTTGACATTAGGTAGCTCTTTGGGGATGTTAATAGTGTTACCAGACCAACTATAAATGTTATTACATTCGTTTTTTAGATAATCATATACACCTCTACAAAGTGCTATTTGAGAATTACCATTTATCAAAATTTTGGGGCCTTGCTTTTGAATCGAAAACCAATCTGTTTTTAACGTATCTTGCTCGATTTGTAGTACAAAGTTTTCAGCGTTTGTTTTACCAATGGTACGCTCTAATACTTCTTGTGCAGCTAGTTTTTCTTCAACTTTTTGTGTAACGGGTTCTGAGCAACTAATAATACTAAAAAAAAGCCCTAGAATTATATAAGAAACATATGTTTTCATTGATATGATGTTTAAATAGGAATTGATGAATGAATTGTGTTTTGTGAATTTAAATTAAGATTAATTTATTGTAATAGCCCCAATTTTTTTAACAATTTTCGCGTTTTCTATCGAGTATGTTTTTGGAGGAAGTACTCTATCATTATTAATTTTTGATTTTGTTTTTATTTTTACCGTTTGTATAGATTGGGGTTGATATCCTGATGACCAAACATCGATATTTCCTGACCAGGAATCTTCTAATTTGAGAACTAATTTGTGTTTTCCTTTCTTTATTGTATACGAGTACCATGCTGATTTGTTTTTGGGCATTTTAAAATCTTTGGTTATAGCATTTCCGTTTACCAATGGTTGTATTGTTTTGTGATCTAAGGTCATTGAAATTTTTGGAAGCCTACCTGTATGTGTATTATTAGATGTTAATAAAAAGCCTAATGTCGCAGTATTTACAAGGTGAGGACATGTTAGTTCTATTTCTATAGTGTTTTCTTTATTTAGTTTCTTGAAAGTAATTTGATTGCCTTTTGATAGGGAAATAGGTATGGATTGATTTTTATATTCGATGGATTCGATGAGTTCTTTGTTCAAGAATTGCGGTTTGGTATCGGTAACATGATAGTTAACTATCCAGTTTCCCGTACTATCTGTTTCAGTTTCGAAAGGAACTCCTATTGGTAAAGGTTTATTGCAATCCTTTTGAGAGTATATTTCGTATATAGCGGTCTCATAACCTTGTAAATCAATAGACAAAGTATCCTTGGCGGTATATGTTTTAGGAGATATCCAACGTTTTGGATACACTTGCTCCAGGATTAGGTTTTTGGCATTAGGATCCAAACCAAATTTTGATGATAATTCTACAGTAAGTGATTGTTTTAGAATGTATGGGTTTCTAGCAGCAATGATTCCTTTATTATCTTTAAGATGTAAAAAACCATAGGTTTGTTTGTTTTCGGGATTTCCACCAATCATTTCGGTATGCATAAGTGTGTCAAAGTTGTGTTTAGCCCACTTTAGTGATAATGCAACAGACTCCCATTCTTTTTCACTCATAATATCGGGGCTGGTATATAATTCATACATCGAGATTCCTCTGGCAAAATATAAAATGGCATTATCTGTAAACTTATCAATGGGTTCGGTAAGGTGTAACCGTTCTAATTTCCCTTTAATAATGCCATGTGTCATCATATTGCTCATAGGAAACCAGTAGTTTTTCTTCTTAAAATCATCATAGAGGATCAAATCTCTATAGGTTATAGCAGCATCTCTTTGACTATATGAGGGGACATCTGCATATCCATAATCCTCGCCCTGCATCCAAATCTGATTAGCATGTTTTAACCACCAGGGACTTAACCAGGTTCCCGAAGTAACACTATGGTAAGCTTTCGGATTTATTTTATGAATATCTTGAATACTGGAAATTAGAGTGTCTAAAACGGCAATTTGAGAATAGATGCCAATGGGATGACCATGAGATATCTCGCTACAAGAAAACTGAAACCCATCCCATTTATAATAACTCACACCTTCTTTAATAAATTGAAGTGTACGTTCTTTAAACGTTTTACTATACTTTTTACCGGCAAGGCACAACATTGCACCACCCCATTTTTTTTCTTCTCCTACTACTTCATAACCGTTTTTTTGAAACCAATGTATTCTTTTCATGCGTGCAGAGTACCCACCAGAAGGGCCAAACCACATTCCTAGTTGGGTGTTACTTTCTTTGAAAGTATTTATAATTGGTGAAAGCCCATTTGGAAATGCTTTTTTATTAAGTAGCCACGGACTTTCATACACATCCCATCCATCATCTAATACAAAAGCATCCAGGCGTACGTTGTGTTTATCGATAAAGTTTTTTCTGAAAGATTGGTACAGTCGAGATGCATTTTTAGTTCCCATATAATCTGTGTCAAACAATTCTTTAACATAGCTACCTACAGGATATTGATCACCTCTTAGGTCATACCAACTATTATACAGTGTATAAGGCTTGTCGGTATTTATTTTTATATCATTGATATATTCGAAAAAAGCCTTTTTAACATATGAATCTGGAGTAAGTCCTAAAACTACCCATTCGCTTTCTATCCAGTTGTTAGATATTTTTTTCCTATTTGTTGAAAACTGCATAATGTAACTTCTTTTTTGTTTGTTTTTACTTTGTTGGTTGAAGCTGGGTATTCCAGACCAAAGAAAAATCCTTTGTTGTTAAAAGAAAACGCTCCGGGTTGACCAAAACCACCTTTTTTTTCTAGTTGAAATGTTTTGGGTTGATGTAATGTAGATTGAAGTGCATTTATTTTCTGCAAGAAATGTTTGTTATATAGCGTATCTCTTATAGCAACTTTACGTTTAATATAATATTTGTCAGGTTGGATTTGATAGGTAATTGCTAGCTGTAAGTGATGATTTATGCCGTGATAAAGCGTGCGAATCAATTTTGTTTGGTTGGTAAGGGTTTTTACGGTATAAGAATCGAACTCAAAATCTTTTTTTGTTAGTAGAATAGGATTTTCACCATTATTATGTTTTCCTGGCGGTAACCAGTCTGTCCATACAATACTAAAAGAGAAATCTCCATTTGTATGGATGGTTTCTGTAATGGTGTCATTTGTAAAGCTTAGATTCTCTGAGTATAATTGTCCTTGTTTTATAACAGGGGTGAATTTTACTAAGTTGTTTTTTAAATATATTGTTTTTTTGATACTATTATTAATGGAGTTGCTAGATGAAACATCAATGTCAACAACAGATGTTTTTAAAGCTTGATCTTGCGCATAAATAGAAATGTTTATATAAAAAAACATGTAAAAAAAAGTAGTAATTATTTGATTCATTTTAAAAACAATTTATGCGATAAAGAAGTGTTTTTTCTAGTTTGAAAGAAAGAGTTAAAATAGAAAAAATAAGAGAATATGCTAGGCTGATTTACTGTAATTTTAATACTTGAAAAATTAATATTTTTCATAAAAAAACACCTAAAGCATCGATTCGATATTTCTTTAGGTGTTTTCAAACTCAACTTTTTACTTTTCTATATTATTTTATAAAGTTTAATCTACTAAATTATTTGTCTGTATTTCTGATAGAGGAATAGGGAAATACGAGTGTTCGGAAGCATTAAACCCTGTTCTTCCCACTGCTTGCATGGCGGTATCCAGTAACCCCCAACGGCGCAGGTCATTAAAACGAGTTGATTCTAATGTCAATTCCATAGTTCGCTCATGCATAATTTGTGTTTTTACGGCTGCTTGCGAAGTAGCTGTAATTGGAGGCATTAAACCATGAACATCTCTTAAATTGTTAATGATTGGAATAGCTTCGTCTGTTTTTCCTGTTTCATTCAGTGCTTCTGCATACATTAACAAGACATCTGCATAACGCATTAAAACGACATTTACTCCTACATAGGCATTGTCTCTAACATAATTAGGAAGCCATTTTCTAAAATAGGCACTATTGTCTTTGGCATCAGGAGATTGATAGGTGTCGTTTATAAGAACGTCCCAGGTACTTCCTTGCATTTCGTTGGTAGAACCATCATTATAGAATGGATCTTTGAAATAGACAGACCCATATAATCTATTATCATAAAGTCCATTGGTTGCAGTCATTCCTTCTTTTTTCATTTCGTTTACGATCGCTATGTTAGCCTCGATACCACCCCATCCTCCAATACACCAGTCGCCAACAAAGGCGTGGAGTCTTGTTGCATTCCAAGAGGTACCATCTCCACTCTTAAATTGTAGCTCAAAAATGGATTCAGAATTATTCTCATTTTCACCATTAAAAAGACTTAGGAAATCCTGTTCTAAACTATACACGCCACTATCTACTACCTGTTTGAAGGCAGTAGCAGCATTATCAAAATCATTATTTTCTGCAGAGGATGTATCTCCTGCTTTGTGCAAATATGCTTTTCCTAAATAAGACAATGCAGCCCCTTTGGTAGCTCTTCCTAAATTTTCTGAGGATTGGGTAGCTGGGAGCATATTTGCAGCACTTTGAAAATCATTGAGAATAGCTTCCCAGGCTTCGGGTCTGGTAGATAAAGATTTATCTATGTTTTCTAGGGTTACCATTTCATCCCTTAACACAATTTGTTCAAATAAGGTAAGTAGTTTGAAATGGTAGTAGCCTCTTAAAAAAGTAGCTTCTCCTATGATTTGCTGTTTATCTGAAGAAGAAATTTGGTCTAAGGTCATTTCACTCACTTTGGTAATTACTTGGTTGGCAAAATTAAGTCCTTTGTAATTTGTTTTCCACATCACGTCCAAAAATACATGTCCATTGGTGTATTCGAAGTTAAACATAGACATCCAGTGTCCATAATTTGTGGCATCAGGCCCAGGTAGAGCATAATCAGACCTAAAATATTCTACCACAGGGCGTCCTTCTTGCCATCCATCCCAAAAATTACTTCGAGACTCTAATTCTGCATAGGCTGCGGTTAGTCCACCTTGTGCATCTTCTAAATTTCTCCAGAAAACTTCGGTAGTTAATTGATCGGGTGGAGACTGATCTATGAATTTATCATCTTCACAGGATATTATACACAGTATCGCTACTACTATTGAGATTATATGATATTTTTTCATTGCTTTCATTTTTTAATTAAAAACCTAATTGTACTCCAAAAATCACAGATTTGTATTTTGGGAATAAGTTTCTGTCAATTCCTCTTGATAAAACTTTTTGTGTAGTATCATTGGAGAAAGAAATACCACCAATTTCGGGGTCCAAACCATTATAATTGGTAATGGTAAATAGATTTTGGCCAGTGATGTATACTCTGATTTTATCAAAATGCACTTTTTCTAAAACATTTTGATGAATAGAATACCCTAACTGAATTGTTTTTACACGTAAATAATCACCATCTTCCAAGAAACGGGTAGAAGCTCGATTATTTCTATTGGGATCACCAAGAACTGCTCTTGGAACACTTGTATTGGTGTTGTTGGGAGTCCAAGCGTTTAGAGCTTCTTCTCTGTAATTTCTTCCGGTATCCAAACTCATTAATCTGAAATCATTACCGTTATAGATTTTATTACCTCCAACACCTTGTAAAAATACATTGAGATCAAATCCTTTATATTCTGCATTTAGGTTTAAACTATATTCATAGGTAGGAATGGCAGACCCCATATGAACTTCATCCTCTTCATCAATGGCTCCATCGTTGTTTTGATCTATAAATCGTATATCTCCTGGTTGTGCAGTATCTGTCTGTGCCCCGTGAGCATCGATTTCTGCCTGATTTTGAAAGATTCCATCGGCAACAGGTAGGAAATAAGCACCTGGTTCATAACCTACTTTGGTTTGATTTACAAAATGATCAGACCCAAATAATAAACCAATACCTCTTAGTACCTGATCTTCATTACTTAATTTAGTTACCTCGGTTTTTGTAGTGGTAAAGGTAGCAAAAGCCCCATATTTAAATTCATGATCTCGATTGGTATACCCAACTTCTATTTCAATACCATTATTAGTAAACTCTCCTATATTTACAATATCACTTTCAACACCTCCAGAAGAAGGGAAGTCTTTAGTAATTAATAAATCATCCGTAGTACTGTTGTAATAATTGATGGCTCCGGTTAATCGATTTTTCATCATTGCAAAATCCAATCCAAAATTTGAAGAAGTAGTTGTTTCCCAGCGTAAATCGTTGTTCGGTAACTTTCTTGCAATACTACCTTGATTAGATGTTTGTGGGTCACCAAAAACATACCCCCCGTTATTCTGATCTTTTCCTTGACTAATTAAAGCGATATAATCAAAATACCCCAAGGCAGCATCGTTACCAGCCTGTCCCCAGCTATATCTTAATTTTAGGAAATCAAAAATGTTTTGATTTTGCATAAAGTTTTCATCAGTAATTTTCCATCCCGCTGCAAAAGAGGGGAAAGTTCCATATCGATAATTACTTCCGAATTTAGAAGTTCCATCCCTACGGATACTTACTTGAAAAAGATATTTATCATCTAAGGCGTAATTGATTCGACCAAATTGTGATACTAAATTATAGGTAGCATTGGTACCTTCTGCTGAGTAGGTGCCGTCTGCAAAAGCATTTAGGGTATTGAAGCTAGGGTCTAATATAATTGCAGGAATCCTATCTCCATTATCATCTAATTTAAATCCTTCTCCCTGGGCATAAGTCTCTCTAAAAGGTTCGCTGATGCGCTGGTAACCTCCTAAAACATCTAATTTATGCTTATTGATTTCGAAATCATATTTTAAGGTATATTGTTGGTTGATTCTTCTAAATTTAGAGTTATACTCAGAAATAAAAGCAAACATATCATCATCATCTTCTATTCTAGTAACTCTATATGGTTCATGAAAATTGTAGGTATAAGTATCTGTAGTAGCTAAAGAGAGGGTAGCGTTAAAGTTTAATCCCTTTAGAATTTCATATCCTATATCGATGTTTCCTAAAAAATAATTTAGTTTAGTGTATTGTTCAAGAAAATGATCATCACCTACAGGGTTTCTATGACCAGGCATACCTTCGTCATTGTACCCAAAACCAGATTCTTTAGTGGTGTCTCTAACAGGGATTAAAGGAGAGATAAAATACGTTTCTCTAATAGAAAATTTATGATTTTCTCTTCTAGTTTCACTATAATTAAGTCCTGTAGATATCTTAAATTTTCCTTTAGAGGTTCCCAGGTTAAGAGTTAATCCTTTTTTTGTAAAAGACGAGCCAATAAGAATACCTTTTTCGTCTGCAAAATTCCCTCCGATACTGTAATTTATATGTTCAGAGCCACCTGTTATTCGGGCATTGAGTAAATTAAGAACTCCATCTTTATGAGTTTCGTCAATCCAATCTGTGTTTACATTTGGAGGGTTTTCTACATAGGATGGTAATGTTTCTCCTGCATTTTCGTATATCTGTCGGTGAACATTTACATACCCATCTGCATCTAATAACTTCATTTCGTTTCGTATGGTATTAATACTTACCGATGAGTTGATTTCTACTTTTGTTTTCTGCTTGTTTCCTTGTTTAGTAGATATTATAATTACTCCATTGGCAGCTCTTGTACCGTAAATCGCGGAAGAAGCGGCATCTTTTAAGACCTCTATAGATGCTATGTTATTAGGGTCAATAAAATAAGGATCGGCTTGTACTCCATCTACTATATATAAAGGTTGGTTGTTGCCGAAAGTTGCAGTACCTCTTATCATAATATCTGCTATTCCACCCGGACTACCAGAAGAAGAGGTTACATTAATTCCAGAGACCCTTCCTTGTATAGCATCTATAGGATTGGTTACAACAACGTTGTTTAAATCTTCAGTTTTTATAGAGCTAATAGCCCCAGTTATATCACTTCGTTTTTGTGTACCATAACCAACGATTACAATTTCATCTAATGTTTGTGAATCGATTTCCAGGCTTACATCGATAACTGTTTGGTTACCTACCAGTACCTCTTTTGTGGTAAAGCCTAAGTATTGAAATACTAGAATAGTTTGCGTTCCTTCGACCTCAATAGAGTATTTACCATCAAAGTCTGTTTGCGTTCCAGTTGTGGTATTACCTTTTACTGTAATGTTAACTCCCGGTAGAGGAGAAGATGTGCTATTGTTTTCGGTAACAGTACCCGTGATTACGATATTTTGTGCTTGGGAGACGTGAGTGAATCCTAATAAAGTAAAACCAAGTAGTGTTAATAAAAATGAATAGCATCGGTGTTTCCGTTTTTTTGCTTTCATGAATACTTTGTTTTTAATTGATAAAAATGATTTTCGTAAAGTGTTTACAGTTAAAACATTACGGCTAATGTATTTTTTTATTTTCAAATAACCAACCTGTACCTACCAGTTTGTTAATTAAAAAATAATCTTATATTTGCGATATGAGTATTATATCTATACAATCAAATCTTGGAGTACCGAAATACAAACAAATTATTGCATCGATAGAAAACGCAATTGTAGACGGTCATGTAAAAAGAGGAGATAAATTACCCTCTATAAATAGTATTCGAAATAGATTTTCTCTTTCTAGAGATACAGTGATGTTGGCTTATAATGAGTTAAAAGTAAGAGGTATTGTACAGTCTATTCCGGGAAAAGGGTATTATATAAAAAGTGAAGATATTCGAACAAAACAGAAAATATTTTTACTGTTCGATGAATTAAATGCTTTTAAAGAAGATTTGTACAACTCATTTTTAAGCAACTTAGAAGAAAATGTGGTAGTAGATATATTTTTTCATCATTTTAATCATAGCGTATTTAGTAAATTGATCTACGATAATTTAGGAGATTATAATCACTATGTAATTATGCCTGCAAATCTTAAAGATATTGATAGTGTTATAGAAAAACTCCCAAATGATAAAGTATTTATTTTAGATCAATATCATGAGGAGTTGTCCAAGTATCCAACGATTTATCAAAATTTTGAGAAAGATATGTTTAATGGACTCTTAGATGGAGTAGAACTTCTAAAGAAATACAAAAAATTGGTACTACTTTTTCCTGAAGAAAAACAACCCATAGGGATGTATAATGGTTTTACATCGTTTTGTAAGCAAAATAAATTTGAGCATGAGGTAATAGCTACCCTAAACGAAAGAGATCCAAATAAAGGAGAAGTATATTTAATACCAGATGATAGAAATTTAATATTAATTATAAAAAAGATTAAAGAAAAAAGATTAACTCTGTCTCATGATATAGGTATCATTTCTTATAATGATACGTTGTTGAAAGAAATTGTCGAAGATGGGATTACTACTATTTCTACCGACTTTAATAAAATGGGAGAAAGATTAGCGCAGATGATTAAAAATAAAGAGCGATTAAAAATAGAAAATCCGAATACTTTAATTTTAAGAAACTCATTATAATTAAATAGAAAAGTATGTTTAAGATTGATCATGTACAGGATGAAAACTCAAACCTGGATCAAGTTGAATTAAAAAGCACAGATAATAAATCACAAGCAAAAATTGCTATTCGTTTAGGCGGTAGTTTGCAAGAATTGTTACTAGATAACCAAATGATAATTAAAAATCTATACCCTCTAAGTTATGATGTGTCGTACGCATCTGCGATTTTATTCCCTTTTACGAATAGGGTAGAAAATGGAGAGTATACTTTTGGACAAAATCAGTATTCATTAGAGGTAAACTCTAAAGAAGAAAATAATGCGCTGCATGGTTTGGTATATAATAAAACTTTTAGATTGGTCGATGAGGAGACTTGTGATGATTATGCTTCAATCACTTTAAGTTACGATGAGGTCGAAAAAGTAAAAGGTTTTCCGTTCTATTATACGTTGTACTTAACCTATATTTTAAGACAAAGTACACTCGAATTGAAGGTAATTGTAAAGAATAAAGATGAAAAAGCATTCCCTTTTAATATTGGATGGCACCCTTATTTCTGGAGTACAGATTTATACCATAGTTTTTTATCTGTAGACAGTAATAAAAAAATATCTTTTGATGAAAAAATGATTCCTGTTAAGGTAGATGATATAAATCTTAATGGAGAGATACAGGTTAGAGGGAAGAGTTTTGATGATTGTTATGTTCTTAATAATAACGAAGTAGATTTTAGAACACCAGATTATTGCGTTAATATACGTTCTTCTTCTCATGAAAATTATTTACAAATCTATACTCCAGAAGGGATAGACGCTATTGCAATAGAACCTGTTACAGGACCATCGAATAGCTTTAATAATAAGTTTGGGTTACAGGTGTTGAATGCAGGAGAAGAATATAATGTGACTTGGGTAATTAAAATAAAAGATGATGAATAATAAATTAGGTTATCTGTCAATACTGTTTTTAATCTTTTGTTTGGGGTGCAAACAGGAGACTACATTAAAAGAATCTCCAGAATTTTCTACTGTAGTAAAGGAAACCCCAGAAGAGTATTTAATCACAAGTATGGATATACTTAATTATATAGGTACTCCAAAGCATAAGAAGGATAAAGAGATGTTGATGTTCTCTGATCAGGGAGCTTGGTTTGCCTACAGTATACCAGATAGTATTACTGTAGGGCAAGGGTTCTCGGGTCCTTTCTTAATGACACAACAAAACGGGGTATGGAGTAGTGCAATGCTTTCTCAACTTTTAATACAAAGTGATAAAAATAAACCTGTTAAATGGAGTGAGCACACAAGTAAAAGCTATGCAAGCCATCTAGAACAGCAGTTTGTGAATAACAATATAGAGTTAACACAAGAATTGATTTTTAGTTCTGGACATACCGCAATACAACGATCTACCATACAAAATGTAGGCGCAACCACTCAAAATTTATTGATTAGTTGGAGTAACCAACCCATTTTGGCAGATGGACTTAGTTTGTCTGCAAATAATAATGAGGTAACCATTAAATCATCGAAAACAGATGCAATTGGACATATCTTATTTCCTAGAGAAATAAAAGTTACAAATACCGATAGTTCATATGTAACTTCTTCGAAAAGAGTTGTTTTAGAACCTAATCAGTCTAAGGAAATAGTAATTTCTCAAACGTTTATATTTTCGAACTATTCATGGGATAAAGAAAAGCTCGCTATAATTGAATTAGATTGTAATAAAGCTAAAGATGTTAGAAAAAATGAAAAAAATAATCAATTAAAAGCCCTAACAGAAAATATAAATATTAACTTTAAGGACTATAGATATAAAGAGGTCATTGCTAAATCGCATTTGACATTACAAAATAACTGGCGTATTCCTGCCGGTGAGATAAAATATGAAGGGTTGTTTCCTAGTTATCATTATAAGTGGTTTAACGGTTTTTGGTCTTGGGACTCCTGGAAACATGCTGTTGGTTTGGCCTTTTATAATATAGACTTAGCAAAAAAGCAAGTAAAGCTTATGTTCGAGTTTCAGGATGAGGACGGCTTTGTAGCAGATTGTGTGTATAGAGATACTAGTATAGAAAATCACAATTATAGAGATACAAAACCACCATTATCAGCATGGGCAGTTGTCAAAATATTTGAAAAGGATAAGGATATCAATTTTGTGGAAGAATTATACCCCAAATTAAAGAAATACCACTATTGGTGGTATGAAAATCGAGATCATGATCAAGATGGTCTATGCGAATATGGATCAACCGATGGTAGTTTGGTTGCTGCCAAATGGGAGAGTGGTATGGATAATGCCATAAGGTTCGATAACTCAAAAATCCTTAAGAATTCTGAAGGAGCGTATTCATTAAATCAAGAAAGTGTTGATTTAAATGCTTACCTATACGCAGAAAAACATTATTTAATCATACTAGCCAATGCCCTAAACCATACAGATGATGTAGAACGTTATACACTAGAGGCAAAAAAACTAAAAAGTGCTATTCAGGAACAATTTTATGATACAAAGGATGGATGGTTTTATGACACCAACCTAGAAGGTACCGATTTTGTTAAAGGAGAAGGAAGTGAAGGTTGGACTGCGTTGTGGGCAAATGTAGCAACAAAAGAACAGGCAGATGCTGTGAAAAATAGAATGATGGACCCTAATAAGTTTTATACCAAAGTACCTTTTCAAACTATGAGTGCAGATCACCCAAAGTTTGATCCGTTAAAAGGGTATTGGAGAGGACCAAACTGGTTGGATCAAGCTTATTTTGGAGTTCGGGGACTTCGTAATTATGGTTATGATAATCTTGCAGATAAGGCAACTAAGCAAATTATAAAGGGTGCAGAAGGAATTCTGGGAAAAGGAAAAGCGATAAGAGAAAATTATCACCCAATAACGGGTGAAGGGTTACACGCACATAACTTTAGTTGGAGTGCATCACATATATTAATGTTAATAATGAAAGATTAGATGGTAGGATATTCAGCATTACAGGTTACAGCGGATCAAGCAAAAGAAATCGCACAGGAGTTGTTTGATATAGAAGGGTGTGTAACACCGCTTCCGGGAGAAATAGATTTTAATTTTAGGATTAAAGTATCTGATGAAGAAGGGTATATTCTAAAAATATCACGCCCAGATGAGGACGAAAACTATTTAGATTTTCAGCAAGAACTATTGCAATATGTAGAGGAAGGAGAGGTAAATATTATTGCTCCCAAGGTGATAAGAGATATTCATGGCAGAACAGTTTCAGAAATTGTCGATACCCATGGTAACAATAGGAAGGTGCGATTACTATCGTGGATTTCTGGAAGAGTGTGGAGTAGTGTAAATCCTCAATTAGACGATTTAAGATATAGTTTGGGTGAGCAATGTGGCCTACTAACCAAAGCATTATATGGGTTTGACCATATGGAAGCTCATCGTCAATTCGAATGGGATATTGCACAGTCCCTATGGACAGCAAAACATGTTCGTTTATTTTCTCAAAAAGAGAAAAAAATAATATCTCATTTTCAAAGAAGATTTAGAGCAAAATTTGATTCCTATTCAGAATTAAGAAAAGCTGTTGTACATAATGATGCAAATGACAATAATGTTATTGTATCTGATGATTTTTTAAACCCTGTAGTAAAGGCAGCAATAGACTATGGAGATGCTATTCATACCCAAATTATTAATGATGTCGCAATAGCATGCGCTTATGCGATTATGAATCATTTAGACCCGTTAGAGGCTTCTTTACCAGTGATTAAGGGATATAATTCTACTTTTCCTTTACTAGAAGAAGAGTTAGATCACTTGTATAATGCTATTGCAATGCGTTTGGTAATATCAGTGACCAAATCTGCACTTAATAAAATAAAAGAACCAGGTAATGAGTATTTACTGATAAGTGAGAGGTCTGCTCTAGAAGTACTTGAAAAATGGCGTAATGTAAGCGAAGAATACGCACTTTATAGCTTTAGAGAGGCATGTGGGTTTGTAGCTCACCCCCAGGAAGTAGCGTTTAAAGAATGGGCAAGTCATGCTCATTTCAAGCTATCAGAGTTATTTCCTACCGTATATAAAAATGAAGTTCACCCCATAGACTTAAGTATAGCAAGTACCTGGATAGGACATCAGCAAGATGTAAATGACTTAGAGGTCTTTCAATTTAAAATTGGACAATTACAAAAACAAAACCCCGATAAGATTATTGCTGGAGGATATTTGGAATCCAGAGCCCTATATACTGCGGCATCTTATAATAAAGTAGGAAATAATGGTAGAGAAAGTAGAAGCACTCATTTAGGAATAGATTTTTGGTTACCGGTAGGTACTTTTGTACACTCACTATTTGATGGTGAGATTGTTATTTCTGTTAAAAAAGAAGGAGACAAAGAGTACGGAGGTTTAATTGTTCTAAAACATAAGATTCATAACATAGAGTTTTATACCTTATATGGACATCTTACATTGGATTGTGTAAAGAAAAAGCAAGTTGGAGGTACCATAAAAAAGGGAGAATGTATTGGTAAACTGGGGGATTATCCCGAGAATGGAAACTGGCCTTCTCACCTGCATTTTCAAATTCTGCATTCGTTGTTAGATTACAAAGAAGATTTTCCTGGAGTAGCAAGCGTTAACCAGATAGGTTTATGGAAAAGCTTATGCCCAGATCCTAATTTATTATTCAAATTAGATGAGTTAGAAAAGAGAGAAGAAGTATCTAATGAGGAACTAGTGTCTTTTCGAAAAAAATACCTGGGAAAAAGTTTAAGTCTTCAATATAAAGAACCTATCAAGATGGTTCGAGGAAATGGGCAGTTTTTAATGGATCAATATGGTCAAAAATACCTTGATACCGTTAATAATGTTGCACATGTAGGGCATGAACATAGAGGAGTAGTTAGTGCAGGTCAAGAACAAATGGCGCTTATTAATACCAATTCTCGTTATTTACATGAAAACATTAATGAGTTAGCCAAAGAGCTTTTAAAAACGTTACCAGCAGAGTTAAGTGTGGTACATTTTGTGAATTCTGGAAGTGAAGCGAATGAGTTGGCTTTAAGAATGGTAAAAGCCGTTACCAAAGAAAAAGATATGATAGTGTCTGAAGTAGGGTACCATGGTAATACCAATGCTTGCGTAGATATTAGTTCTTATAAATTTGATGGCAAAGGAGGAGAAGGTGCACCCGAGCACACACATGTTTTTCCGTTACCCGATTCTTATAGAGGGAAGTATAGAGGAGAAAACACAGGAAAAAAGTATGCAAAAGAGGTGCAATTACAAATAGAGAGAATCCATGCCAAAGGAAGAGGTGTTGGAGCTTTGATTGTAGAACCAATAATAAGTTGTGGAGGACAAATAGAACTTCCTAATGGATTTCTTGCTCAAGCATATAAGTATGTAAGAGAAGCAGGAGGACTTTGTATTTCTGATGAGGTGCAAGTGGGCTGCGGACGAGTGGGAAAAACTTTTTGGGGTTTTCAATTACATAATGTAGTGCCCGATATAGTAACCATAGGTAAACCATTAGGAAATGGGCATCCGATTGCAGCAGTAGTTTGTACACAGGATGTGGCAGATAAATTTGCTAATGGGATGGAGTATTTTAATACGTTTGGAGGAAACCCTGTTTCCTGCGCTATAGGCCTAGAAGTTTTAAGAACCATAAAACGCGAAAAATTACAAGAAAATGCATTATTAGTAGGAGAATTTCTAAAATGGGAATTGAATAAGCTGGCCAAGCAGTTTCCGATCATTGGGAATGTTAGAGGAGAAGGGTTATTCCTTGGGTTCGAATTGGTCGATGAAGCAATGAATCCATTAGCTGATGAAGCTGATTATCTGGTGAACAGAATGAAAGATCATGGTATTTTGATGAGTACAGATGGTCCGGATCATAATGTACTTAAGATTAAACCTCCTATAGTATTTACCAAAGAAGATGCTGAAGAATTGATTTTTTATCTACAAAAGATTTTTGGTGAAAATATGATGACAAAACATCTGTTTAAGCTTCCTGATGTAACCAAAAAAATAACTCTTTAAGCAAAGCAATCTCTCACACATAAACATCATGAAAATAAGGTTAACGGCAATACTTGTATTGTTCGCGGTAATTGGTTGTAAAAAAAAGACGCTAACACCAGTTGCAGAACAAACGTTTCATTATGATCACCAAAAGTTTGAAGATCATAAATTATCTCCCAGAGCTACTTTCTTTGGATTCGACTCTTCTATAATATCCAATAAAGAAGCATCAAGACGTTTTTTGAGCTTAAACGGTAACTGGAAATTTAATTGGGTAAAAGATCCCAAACAAAGACCAACTACTTTTCATCATGCTGATTTTGATGATTCGCAATGGAATGAAATACCCGTTCCAGCCAATTGGGAAGTCGAAGGATATGGCCGCCCTATTTATTTGGATGAACGATACCCCTTTACCACAACATGGCCAGATGCACCCAAAGATTATAACCCCGTAGGAACGTATAGAAAAGAAATAACCTTGACCAAAGAGTTTTTGGCAGAAGATATTATCCTGCACTTTGCAGGCGCAAAATCTGCAATGTATGTATATATTAATGGTCAATATGTTGGGTATTCTCAGGGTAGTAAAACTCCTGCAGAGTTTACTATTACAGAGTTTCTAAAAAAAGGAACCAATCTTATAGCATTACAAATGTTTAGGTGGAGTGATGCCAGCTATCTCGAAAGCCAGGATATGCTTAGAATGAGTGGGATAGAGAGGGAGGTATACCTGTATACATGCCCCAAAGTTCATTTGTCAGATTATTTTGTAGATACCAATCTTGATGATTCTTATACGAATGGAATTTTTAATGGTGGAGTCTTAGTTACCAATCAGCATAAATCAAAAAAACATAAGAGAAAACTAACTCTCAAGATTCTTGATCAAGATATTACAATATTCGAAGCAACACAAGATATTCAGGTTGAAGCGAACTCTACAAAGCGATTAGAGTTTAATAAAATAATAGAGACTGTAAAACATTGGTCTGCAGAAATTCCCAATTTGTATACTTTAAAAATATCTTTAGAAGACCCTGATAACACTAACAATAATCAATATATCAGCCGACCGATTGGTTTTAAACGTGTAGAAATTAAAAATAGCCAGGTATTGATTAACGGAAAAGCAATTTATATAAAAGGGGTAGATCGTCATGAAACCGATCCTTATACAGGGCATGTCGTATCCAGAGCTTCTATGGAAAAAGATATCAAGTTAATGAAACAACATAATATCAATGCAGTTAGAAGTGCACATTACCCCAATGACCCGTATTGGTTAGACTTATGCGATAAATATGGTCTTTATGTGGTAGATGAAGCAAATATAGAAAGTCATCCTTTGGCCATCGATGAAAAAACACAGATAGGTAATGAGATGAGCTGGCTTCCTGCGCATATGGCAAGAGTACAAAGAATGTATTATCGAGATAGAAATCATCCTTCTATTTATTCATGGTCTTTGGGTAATGAAGCAGGAGAGGGAGATATTTTTAGAGCTACCTACAAATGGTTAAAAGATCAGGATAGTAATAGGATTGTGCAGTACGAACCCGCAGGTAAAGAAGACTATACAGATGTATATTGTCCAATGTACCCTAAGCCCAAATATCTTATAGATCATGGTGAGTCTGAGTCAGACAAGCCATCTATTATGATAGAATATGCACATGCTATGGGTAATTCTATAGGTAATTTACAGGATTATTGGGATATTATAGAAAAGTATCCTAATCTGCAAGGAGGTTATATATGGGATTGGGTAGATCAAAGTTTAGAGTATAAAGATGAAAACGGGAAGCCTTATTTGGCATACGGTCATGATTATCACCCAGATTTACCCACAGATGGTAATTTTCTAAATAATGGAATGGTCGATCCATATAGAAATCCACATCCACACCTGTCAGAGGTTAAAAAAGTGTACGAGCCTGTACAGTTTACTTATTTAGGTAATGGGATGATTAAAATCGAAAATAAAAATTTCTTTACTGATTTTTCGGATAAAACAATGTCATGGAAATTATTAGAAAATGGTAAAGTAGTTAAAACAAAAGAAGATATTCCATTGGGAATACGGGCACAGCATAAAGTTACATTTCAGCTAGATGAGTTTCCTTCAAAATATAGAGATGATGCAGAGTGTATCTTACAAGTAAGTTTACATCAAAAAAATGATACACCACTTCTTTCAAAAGGTTATGAAATTGCTTGGGATCAGTTTGTTATACAAAAAGGAATTACTGCGATACCCAAATTAACGTATACAAATGATTTGGAAATAAATAAGAGAGATGAAATAGTAGAGATAAAGAATCGATTGGTTTCTATACAATTAGACAGTAATACAGGAGAAATTTTAAATTGGATTCATGATGAGAATACGGTGACGAATCAACCTATTCGACCCAATTTTTGGAGACCTCCTACAGATAATGATTTAGGAAATGGCATGCCAAAATGGGCAAAAATCTGGCAAAATGCCACCTATGGTTATAAAGCCAATCTTTTTAAAGCTCCTCAAAAAGATGCAAAGGGTATTGGATATCAAGTGGTATATACACTACCAGATAATCAGGCAAAAGTTAACGTTGCTTATCATTTACGACCAGATGGAATTTTAACGGTTGATTATCAATTTATGCCAGCAAAAAGAGAGATGCCGAATATTCCTCGATTAGGAATGTATATAACATTATCAAATGAATTTGAATCGGTAGCTTGGTATGGTAATGGACCGCATGAGAGCTATTGGGATCGAAAAACTGGTGTGAAGACCAGTGAATATGCTGGTAAAGTCTCTGATCAGTTTCATGTGTATTCCAGACCACAGGAAACAGGTAATAAAACCGATGTAAGGTGGATGAAAGTTGCTTCAGACAAATTATCAATTCATGTACAGGGAGTTTCATCATTTCTTAATACCAGTGTATGGCCATTTGCGATGCAAGAATTAGATTTTAATAATGATAAAGATGGAGCAGCTTCTGCTTCTGGATTGGTGCCTGTAACCAAAAAACATGGAGCAGATATTACCATAGGTGAAACAATACAGTTTAATATAGATTATTTACAAATGGGAGTAGGAGGCGATACCTCATGGGGACGACCAGTTCATGAAGAATATACTATACCATCAAAAAAATATAAGTATTCATTTATCATACAACCAACTAAACAATAGTAACATGCAATTTGTAACATTTATAGGGTTTACATTATTAGTAGCCATCATTTCTTATTTTAAAAGCCGAAAGACCAGTGATACTACCTCTGATGGGTATTTTTTAGGAGGTAGGAGTTTGACAGGAGTTGTCATTGCAGGTTCATTACTTTTAACCAATTTGTCTACAGAACAAATTGTAGGGCTAAACGGAGCTGCTTTTAAAGATGGTATTTTGGTAATGGCATGGGAAACGTTGGCAGCAATAGCTATGGTGATTACCGCGATGTTTTTATTGCCAAGATATTTGAAGAGTGGATTAACTACAGTACCACAGTTTTTGGAAAATAGATATGACAAAACTACCAAAACAATAACTTCTGCCATATTCTTGAGTGGCTATGTTGTTGTTTTGTTACCTATTGTATTGTATTCGGGTGCATTGGCTATTAGTAATATGTTTAATGTTCCTGAACTATTGGGAGTTTCTAAAACAACGGCTTTATGGATTACGGTATGGGCAATTGGTATTACAGGATCTATCTATGCTATTTTTGGAGGATTAAAAGCAGTTGCAATATCGGATACAATCAATGCAGTAGGGTTATTGATAGGAGGAATGCTAATCCCTATTTTTGGATTAATGGCAATAGGAGGAGGAAGCGTTTTTGAAGGTATTTCTGCTTTAACAGAATCACACCCAGAAAAATTTAAAGCACTAGGTGGACCAGAGTCTTCAATTCCATTTGGTACTATATTTACAGGAATGATGCTGGTACAGTTGTTTTATTGGGGCACCAATCAAGCTATTATACAAAGAGCATTGGGGGCAAAAGATCTTAAAGAAGGACAAAAAGGACTACTTCTGGCTTCGTTTATAAAAATATTAGGCCCTCTTATTGTGGTATTACCTGGATTAATTGCTTATCATATGTTCGAAGGTTCTCTCGAAAATCCAGATGAAGCATACCCAATGTTAGTGTCAAAAGTATTACCAACAGCTTGGGTAGGTTTTTTTGCGGCCGTTTTATTTGGAGCCATATTAAGTTCATTCAATTCTGCATTAAATAGTTCGGTAACCTTATTCGGAGTTGATATTTATCAATCACATTTTAATCCGAATGCTTCAGAGAAAAAAATAGTGCAAGCAGGTAAAAGATTTGGAATTATATTGGCGATATTGGCCATGTGTATTGCTCCTTTGATTGCAAATGCATCAGATGGTTTATTTGGATACTTACAAAAAGTTAATGGATGTTATAGCATTCCTATATTAACTATTATAGTAGTCGGTTATTTGACCAAATATGTACCAGCCATTGCTGCCAAAATTGGCATTGTTTCTGGAGTTGTTCTTTATATTGCTTATATTTTGTTGGATGAATTTGTTTTTGTAGGGCAATTTCCTCACTTCTTACATGTAATGGCAATTTTATTTGTACTAAATGTTCTGATCATGTTGCTTATTGGTAAGTTTCGACCTAGAAAAGATGCTTTCCAGCTAGAATATACAGAAAAAGTAGATATTACCCCATGGCGCTATATGAATAGTGTTGGTATTGGTATTTGTCTAATTGTTTTAAGTATTTACATTTATTACGCATAACCCCAATGACAAATCTAGAGCTTATAACCAGAGTCGAATCTTGTTTTACGAAAAAATTTAATGTAGCTCCTGTTGTTGTATTTTCTCCTGGTAGAATTAACCTAATCGGAGAACATACAGATTATAACGATGGGTTTGTGTTTCCTGCAGCAATTGATAAAGGAATCGTTGCAGCGGTGCAAAAAAGTAAAACCGATTGTTGTAGCGTATATGCTATTGATATTGAAGAAAAAATAGAATTTTCTATTGATAACATCAAACCCTTAGAAGATGGTGGTTGGAGAAATTATGTTTTAGGTGTTGTTGCAGGAATACAGAAGAAAGGAAAACATATTGATAACTTTAATTTGGTGTTTGGAGGTAATATACCCGATGGAGCCGGATTATCTTCTTCTGCAGCTCTAGAAAATAGTATTGTTTTTGGTTTAAATGAACTTTTCGAATTAGGACTATCCAAAGAAGAAATGATTTTTATTTCTCAGCAGGCAGAGCATCAGTTTGTAGGAGTAAAATGCGGTATTATGGACCAATATGCCAGTATGTATGGACAAGAAAATATGGCTTTACAATTAGATTGCAGAGATCTTAGCGCCATACCGATAACCATAGATTTTAAGGAGTATGGTATTCTATTAATTAATACCAATGTAAAACATAGTTTGGCGAATAGCGCCTATAATGATCGTAGATCGGTTTGCGAAAGAGTAGCAGAATTACTTAAAATTAGCGCTTTACGAGATGCTACAGAAACTATTTTAGAATCTGTAAGAAATCAGGTTCCAGAAGAAGCCTATCAACAGGCATTGTATGTGGTTCAGGAAAATACTCGAGTAAAAGATGCCTTGCAAGCAATTAGAAATGAAGATATTCATACTTTAGGAAAACTATTGTATGCTTCTCATAAAGGATTGTCAGAACAATACAAAGTAAGCAGTGAAGAATTAGATTATTTGGTAACTGAAGCAAAAAATAACCCACATACAATAGGAGCCAGGATGATGGGAGGAGGATTTGGTGGTTGTGTTATACAACTAACAAAGAAGAATGAAATAGAAGCTTATATTCGGGATATACAAAAAGCTTATCAAGAAAAATTTAATAGCGCATGTAGTGTTTATACGGTAAAATTGTCCAAAGGAACTTATAGAGTACGTTAAGAATGAAACTAAAAGGGTATATAATATGTTTATTTTTGATTTTAGGGGCTTGTAAAGCCGAAAATCAAGAAATAAACACAAATGATAAGAACGAAATAATTGAGGTCTTAAAAGCGCAAGAAAAAGCTTGGTCTGCTCATAATATAGAAGAATATATGAAAGGATATTGGCAATCTGATTCCTTAAAATTTTATGGTAGTAGTGGATTAACTTTTGGTTGGGATAAAACATTGGCTAATTATAAAAAAAGATATCCTACCCAAGCACATACAGGTATACTAAAGTTTACTATCGAAAACATCTCCAAAATTAGTCATGAATCCTATTATGTAATGGGGTCCTATCATCTTACTCGTACAGTAGGTAATGCCCAGGGAGTTTTTATGATTATTTTTAAAAAGATAGATGGTACTTGGAAAATAATTGCAGATACTTCATGTTAAAAACAGAATTACAACAATACTCGCACAGAAGATACAATATACTTACGGGAGAATGGGTGTTAGTATCACCACACAGAGCAAAAAGACCATGGCAGGGACAAGAAGAAAACATAGAACATATAAAAAGACCTGCTTATGACAAAAACTGCTACCTATGTGCAGGTAACACTAGAGCCAACGGTGCAATAAATCCAGAGTATACTGATACTTTTTCTTTTACCAATGATTTTGCAGCACTTCAAAAAGAAAGTCCTGATTTTATAGTTGAAGACGGGCTCCTGAGAGCAGCGAGCGAAACAGGAATTTGTAAAGTAATTTGTTTTAGTCCGGATCACTCTAAGAGTTTGGCAGAAATGTCTGTGAGTAACATAGAAAAAGTAGTACATCTATGGCAACAAGAGTATGTGGATTTAGGAAACCTTGATGGGATTAACTATGTACAAATATTTGAAAATAAAGGTGCTGTAATGGGATGTAGCAATCCACATCCTCATGGGCAAATCTGGTCACAGTCTACATTACCCAATGAGGTTGTAAAAAAAGATCAGCAACAGTATATCTATTTTGAGAAAAATAAAAGAACACTTTTAAGTGATTATTTACAGCAAGAATTAAAACATGAGGAGCGTATCATCTATCAAAATGATGATTTTGTGACTCTTGTTCCGTTTTGGGCAGTTTGGCCATTCGAAGTAATGATACTTCCAAAAAGATCACAAGCATCGATAGCAGCATTATCAAAAGAAGAAAGAATAAATTTTGCAGAAAGTATTTCTGTGATCACAAAAGCGTATGATCGATTGTTTAATTGCTCGTTTCCATACTCTAGCGGGATTCATCAAGCACCTACCAACGGTAAGGATAATGAACATTGGCATTGGCATATGACTTTTTATCCTCCTTTATTAAGAAGTGCTACTGTTAAAAAATTTATGGTAGGTTATGAAATGTTTGGGATGCCGCAACGTGATATTACTGCAGAAACAGCCACAGAGAGAATAAGAAATTGTATTGAGTAAAGGCAATCACATACACACACTTCAAATAAAAATGGTATATTTATTGAAAAGAAGAGATTAAAAATTGTAAGGTTAAGTCTATTTCTTAACTAAAAATATGATTGCATGAAATTTATTAGATTAATATTGATAGCTGTTTTATTAGTTACATTTGGCAACTATACATTAGTAGCTCAAGAAAAACCTTCGGCAGCAAAAGAGAAGAAAGTGTCTACTACAAATGTAACTAAAACAAAGGTTGGTAAAGCAACAAAAAGAAAGCGTTCTGCAAAGAATATAGAAAGAAGAAAAAATAGTAAATCCAAAGTAGAAGAAGCAAGAAAACGTTTGGCCATGGCCAAAAAGAATAATGGAGATCAATCCATGAGTGCAGGAGAAAAGTCGAAAAGGAAAGCCAAAATAGCGAAAGCCGAAGAACGATTAAATGCAATAGAGAAGTCTATTGATAAAGAACAACAAAAATCTAATAATAAGTAAGGTTCTTAGCTATTTTTATATTTTTGCCATCGATTTTATTTAAACTCATTTTATGAATTACCTCAAAATAAAAAAGGTTGGTAGTATACTTCTTATCTGTATAGGGGCAATATTATTAATTAGTCAAATAGCTACTTCTGTCAAAAATTATTATATCCAAAGCATCGGTATTGTTCTTTTAATGTTGGGGATATTTTTGGTGAATACCTCTATAAAATCTAAAACAAAAGTAGATACAGATCAATACCTAGAAGAAGAATGAGTGTGATTAATGTTGGTGATACGGTTTCAGTTTTGGACGAACCTATAACAGGTAAAGTATTAACAAAAACGAATGAAGAAGTAACCATAGAAACCGAAGATGGATTTGATCTTACTTTTTTTATGCATGAAGTTGTAAAGATAGAGTCCGAAAATTTAATAGTTCCATCTTATGAAGATGTGCATAAAAATCTGCAGGAGAAAGAAAATTTTAAAAAGAGACCCAAACGCCCTATATCCAAACCAAAAGTAAAAGAAGCTCCTCCTATGGAGGTTGACCTTCATATTGATAAACTTGTAAAATCTACCAAAGGAATGGCTAATCATGACATGGTTACCTTACAGTTGGATACGGCAAAAAGACAATTAGATTTTGCGATTCGAAAACGTATTCCTAAAGTAGTATTTATCCATGGTGTTGGACAAGGAGTTTTAAAAGAAGAGTTGAAATACCTTTTTGGGCGTTATGATAATGTAAGAATTTCTGACGGAGATTATAAAAAGTATGGCTTGGGTGCTATGGAAGTTTATATCATTCAAAATCCTAGGTAGACTTCACTGATATACAATATATGGCGTGGACAGAATTTAGACGGGTTTTAAAACCCGTCTAAATTTTTTGTCTAATTCATAATGTTCAATTCTAAAGAAAAAACCTATAAGGTAGGAAAGTAAGATAAAAATTGAACTTTTGTTTTTTTGCTTTAAAAAAAAATTATTTTTGGCATCGAAAAACAAAAAAAGTATAATTAAATTAAAGTGGCTTAATGTTATAAAAGGTATATTTTGTTAATCAAATGCTTATGTTAATATAAAAGTGGTTTGATGTATCAAGTTTTAGTTTTTTATGACGAGGTTATTTTTCATAAATTATTTTTTATAAACCTGAATTTAAATGAAAAAAGTGATTAAAAACCTTATGTTACTTACTCTCTTGTTGGGAGTAATGTTTGCTTGTGGAGATGAAGATGTTTCTACAATAGTTGAAGACGTAAATGAAGACATTAATCCTCAACCAATAGAAGAGGAGGAAGAGGAAGAAGAAGAGGAAGAAGAGGAAGAGGAAGATACCCCAGAACCAGTTAGTTTTAATGTTACAGAAAAGGATGAATTTCCTGATGTTTGTGATTTAACATCCATATGGTCGACGTGGAGTATATCTGGAGAGTTGACAGGAGACAGTGCTCTTGTTGATGCTATTGAAAGAGTAGAATTATTTGCGACATTTATTGATGAAACTACTTCGGGGTCTGTTGATTATACAACAGAAGCAAAGTTAATAAAAACGTTACATGCTACTCATTTTGGAACTAATATCGCGGGAAACGCAACGATTACTTTGAACACAATGACCGAAGATATATTGCTTATAATGGGGTTAAGCTCAAGTAATATTTCTATTACAGACAAGTTTAATTTTGAGCTTGTTTTTATAGCTGGAGATAAAGTCTATAATAGTGAAAATGTTGTGGATGACTTAGGAAACTCATTGGTGAGTTTTGAAGAAGAGATGACAACTGTTTTAACAGAAACACTATTTGTTGGTAATTATTATATGGAGCAAACTGCTCCTTTCCCCTTTCTGTTTGGTCAGCCTACCTTAACTGATGGTACTGTGGTAGAAATTACAGCTAATGGTGTAGAAGAAAGATCTTTCGACACATATACTTTCCCTTTTTGGTGCAGTACGGATATTATCGCTTTTAAGTTTAATTTGATTTGTGGTGAAATTATGGTCCCGGTCCAAGATGGTAATTGTGGTTGTGGTGATATCGGTTATTTTGGACCTGCAACTACCCCTGCTATATATGATGTAGATAATGATAGTGTTTTTGAACTTACTTTTACAGGAGACGCAACAGAAACTTGTCCAGAATCTGCTGGGGTACAAGTCACTTATAGGTTCACTAAACATGAATGAATTAAAATAAACGTTTTGGATTAATTTTCTAACCTGTTTTTATGCATTGGAAATAGATTTTTCAATGCATAAAAACAGGTTAAATTTAAAATGTTTAAGGCACAATTAGATTTTACTGTTAGAAAACGTATTCCTAAAGTAGTATTTATCCATGGTGTTGGGCAAGGAGTTTTAAAAGAATAGTTGAAATACCTTTTTGGACGTTATGATAATGTAAGAATTTCTGACGGAGATTATAAAAAGTATGGCTTGGGTGCTATGGAAATCTACATTGTTCAAAACCCAAGGTAACTTCTAAATTATTGGGTGATATGGAATGGTAAAATAGAATATCGACCCTTTACCTTTTACACTTTCTAACCAAATTCTACCGTTTAGCATTTCTACATATGCTTTGGCAATAGAAAGCCCGATACCGGCACCTTCTATAGCATGTCTGTTTTCGAGATCGGCTTGAACAAATCTATCAAAAATGGCTTCTTGTCTGTCTTTTTCAATACCGATACCCGTATCTTTTACATAAAATTCGAGTGTTTGAAGTACTTTTTTATAACCAAATTCTATTTTGCCCTGGTCGGTATATTTAATTGCATTTTTAACAAGATTGGCCAGAATTGCATTAAACTTAGACTTGTCTGTAGTAATAATAGCTTCTTTTTCGGTTAGTCCATTAGAGATCGATATGTCAATATTTTTGTTTTCTGCTTGTGGTTTAAACAATGTAAATAGTTGTTCTATTTGTTCGTTGATAGCTACTTTTTGAGTAGATACTTTCACTTGATCTGTAGCAATTCTTGATATATCAATGATATCATTAATAATATCTAACATACGGGATCCACTTTCTTTTATAAGTTCCAGATATAACTGTTGTTCATTTCCTGTAAGTTTTGGTTCATTTAAGAGTTCTGCTAATCCAAGGATACCATTCATCGGTGTTCTGATTTCGTGACTCATGTTTGTTAAAAAAGCAGATTTAAGCCGATCACTTTCTTCTGCTTTATCTTTAAGGCGATTTAATTCAAGCTCATAGAGCTTAATAGTAGTAATATCTGTTATAGTCCCAACATAACCTATAACTTCATTTTTTTCATTGTATTCTGGAATTGCTTGCCCCAATACCCAGGTAACAGAACCATCGGGTTTTAGAAATCGATATTCTGTATTTGAGATTTTCTTTTTACCAGTGGCAATATACCATTCTTCCTGTAATTTTTGTCTATCCAGAGGGTGTACCGCATTTAACCATCCTTCATTAATAACATTTTCCTGAGGAACTCCTGTAATAGAAGACCATTTAGGATTTACAAAAGTAGTTTTACCTTGCGCATCGGTCATAAAAATCCCTACCGGCACCAAATTTGTTAACACATGATACCTGTTTTTTGACAGTTTCATAGCCTTATCGGCTACCTCGAATTTTTGTTTATATGTAAGTGAATGAAAGACATCTTTAAAGTTTGCATAACTGGTATGAACACCTTTTTTTTCAAAGTTTTTTAAGTAAAAGGAAAATAACATACTGAAAAAAACTGACATAAAAATTTTAGAGAATAGTCCCGATATTAAAAAAGCCTGAAAATCTTCAAAATACCAAAAAGAGCCTAATGAAAAAAAGATAGCATCAAAACTAAGAACCACAGACATCGTTATTAATATTCTAAGAAAGAGATTCGAAATATACTTTGAAGTGTATTCGAATAAAAAAATAATCAATAACGAATCTAAAAATAGAATAAATGTACCTATTAGTAAAACCAGTATATTGGTATGAAAAAACTCTGTAGAAATACTAAAAGGGTTGTATATATTCGTTCCATCTACATTCAACCTGAACGCAAATAATAGAAAACACAAAACAATATTGGTAATTACTAATGCGTGAATTAGTTTTCTTGTAGTAATGGCATCCTCTTTAATATAGATTAATAATATAACAAAAAGTGATGCCGAAAACAAAATAGAAGAACCAGGAGAAAAGACAATGGTATCTGTTATTTTGAAATAAAGGGTACTTGCCAAAAACACTTGCAAGAACTGAAACAAACCTAGCGTAGTAAATAATAAACCTAATCCTATCTTTGTTCGTAAACGAAATAATAAAAGAATAAGAAAGGCAACAATAAATCCTTGTAATAGAAAAATGAGTAGTTGGTTAATGTAAATTGTATCCATACAGCCCAGGGTTAAAATGGAATTGTTTTAAGAGGTTTTTGTGTAAATTAATATTATTATTAAATGTGTGTCAATTATCTATTAGGGGTTTTTTAAAACAGTACATAGGGGTAAGTAAATGAAAATAAGAACTGGCCTTTATGAAGATATTTTCATCATAGAACGTACTACCATTTTATAATGAGGTAATTTTTATAGAAATACGAATTTGGTAAAGAAACGATACATTTACTTTAGAAAATACGTAGAACTATTCAGAGCACATTTAACGTTGTGTTTAAGAACAATTTATTTTGCTACTGTTTCTTACAAGTTACATACAAAATACATATTTTTTTTACGTAAAACCGTAAAAAAAATATAATTTTTATTTGTATAATTTTCAATGATCAAAATTAACAAATACATAATATAATGTTAATTTTAAGTATGTTATTTGTGTTTTTTCTAATCTAAAAAAATATGAAATGATTGTTTCATATCCTTTTTGAGAAGGATTCATAATGGGACTATAAACAAGTAGTGTAGGAAAGCATACAAATATTTTTTTAACAAAAAACGCCTGTCATTACAACAAGCGTTATTCTAGGAATTAAAAGTTTATATTATATAACTTTCACATTTACAGCATTTAATCCTTTTTTACCTTCTTTTAAATCAAATTCTACTGCATCGCCTTCTCGAATTTCATCGATCAATCCAGAAATGTGTACAAAATGCTCTTTTTTAGAATCTTCTTCTGTGATGAAACCAAACCCTTTGTCATCGTTGAAAAATTTTACTGTTCCTTTGTTCATTGTAATAATTTAAATTAGTTAATAAGCCTTAAAGATAATACCAAATGTGTATAAGATCATCATAGAGTAATTTACCTTATACACAAATCTACGTGTTTATTATTAAAAAAAGTAGCTATAAAGTATTAATAAGTTACTAAGATTTTGGATTCATCCTTAAAGGGAATTTAGAAATAAATTTTGATACTAAACGTATGTATCACAACGATAGTTTCTTTAGTTCTATGGTGTAATCATATTGTAAATCTTCATGCACTTGTTTTATTTTTTTAACAATCGTGCTTATTTCCCGATGATACATGTTGTGAAGTACTTTATTGTTTTTGATAGGAGGATCAAAGAGAGATAGTTTTTTGCAGAAATACAACAATAATTCTATTTCAGACTCTATGTTACCCGAATATTTGATATGTTTTTTGATAGTACGAAGGATTTTTCGAATACTTTTCTTGATAAAATGATAGGATGAAATATTGATCATTTCAAATTGTAAATCCATTTCTTTTTTTATCTCTTCTATATATTCCTCTTCGTTATTAGATAAAAACAGTAGATAGGTGAGTAGTTCTTTATTTTCTTTTTTAAATCGGGCCAATCGAAGGCATACAGAGACAAGATCTTGATGAGGAAGTTCGTGCAATTCGGTTTTTAACTCTTTTATATTTGCAATTTTCAATAAATGTGACTTTAAAATAAAACGATTGATTTTCTATAGTGGCCACAAGTTAGTTATAATTTAAACTAGTCAGCGTTTATTTTCCAATCGATGATATTATAAATGATTCTAGCGGCAAGTCTTGCGGTACGTTGATCAATGTCATATTTAGGGTTAAGTTCTACGACATCAACACTTATTAACTTGTTTGATTTACAAATAAGACGTATTATTTCTAATGCGATATCAATAGAAAACCCGAAAGGAGAAGGAGCACTTACCCCAGGAGCATAATGAGATGCAAATCCATCCAAATCAATTGTTAGGTAAATACAATCTATATCTGCTATGAAATTTTCTACTAATGAAACAACTTCTTCTTTATTATTAGTATTGAAATTTGTGTTTTCTAGATAGGTAACACCTAATTGATGTGCTGTTCGATATAATTCTTGATTGTTAGATTCCTTCTGAATGCCCAAACAGAGGTATTGTAAATTATCGGTTTCTTTCGCAATTTGAAAGAAGGGAGTCCCAGAGTTTGCAGTATCGGTAACTTTTCTTAGATCAAAATGCGCATCAAAATTGATAATTCCTATTTTCTTTTCTCCAATTTTTTTTTGTATTCCTTTAAAATGTGCATATGCAAGATCATGCCCGCCACCAATTACGACAGGAAAACAGTGGTTTTCTAATAAAAATGCAATACAATGGGTAGTGTCTTTTTGAGTTTCTTCAAGGTTTCCAGATGGACATAATATATTACCAACATCAAAAAATACTTCTTCACCCGTAAAATGATTCGATAGTGGTGCTATCATTTTTCGAACGATATTAGGAGCTTCTGCTGCCCCAACTCTTCCAAAATTTCTTTTAACACCTTCGTCGCAAGCATACCCCAACAAAGCAACTCTTTTTTTTGATGATTTTGGAAACGAATCATTTTCTAAATCCAGGCATTGTATTTTTTCATGTAAGTACAATTGGTCGTTAGATACACGGCCTGTCCAATGGTTTTTAGAAGGTTTTTGATAGTTATTCATTGTAATTGTCTCTAATTTGTAGGATTCATAACTTCATTTAGTAAATAATCTTCTACAAGATTTGGTAAAGTAACCTTTAACTCGGGTGTTTTTTTCATTTCTCGTTTAATAGCGAACAGTGCCTCCTCATTTCGAGCCCAACTTCGTCGTGCAATACCATTATTTACATCATAAAATAACATTTTGGTAAGATTTTTTGAAGCTGTTGAAGAGCCATCAAGCATTAGCCCAAAACCACCATTTATTACTTCACCCCAACCAACACCGCCGCCATTATGAATCGATACCCAGGTAGCTCCTCTAAAACTATCTCCGATAACATTATGGATCGCCATATCTGCTGTAAATTTACTTCCGTCATAGATGTTACTGGTTTCTCGATAAGGAGAATCGGTACCACTTACATCATGATGATCTCTACCCAACACTACAGGAGCACTGATAGTACCATTTTTGACAGCATCGTTAAAAGCTTTTGCTATTTTAATTCTTCCTTCTGCATCGGCATATAAAATACGGGCTTGTGAACCAACAACAAGTTTGTTTTGTTTTGCTTCGCGAATCCAGGTGATATTATCCTGCATTTGTTGTTGTATTTCTATTGGAGCATCTTTCATGATCGATTGCATTATTTCTAATGCGATTTGATCGGTTTTATCTAAATCTTCTGTTTGTCCAGAGGTACAGACCCATCTAAAAGGACCAAAACCATAATCAAAACACATAGGACCAAGTATATCCTGAACATAAGAAGGGTATTTAAAATCAATACCATTGTTTGCTAATATCTTGGCTCCTGCACGAGAAGCTTCCAATAGAAAAGCATTTCCGTAATCAAAGAAGTAGGTTCCTTTGTCGGTATGTTTGTTAATGGCATCGGCATGTCTACGTAACGATTCTTTTACTTTTTCCCTAAACTTATCAGGTTGATCCTTCATCATACTATTGGCTGCTTCATAACTAAGGCCTACGGGGTAATATCCTCCAGACCAGGGGTTGTGTAATGAAGTTTGGTCAGATCCAATATGAATATAGAGATTTTCTTCATAGAAACGCTCCCAAACATCTACAATATTACCTTGATAAGCTATTGAAACAACTCTTCTATTGGTGATAGCAGTTTTGGTTTGGGTAACTAAATCATCTAAGTTATCTAAGATCATATCCACCCATCCCTGATCATATCTTTTTTGAGCCGCTTTTGCATTTACTTCTGCACAAACAGTAATACAACCTGCAATATTACCTGCTTTGGGTTGGGCACCGCTCATTCCTCCTAAACCAGAGGTTAAAAATATTTTTCCAGCAGGAGTTTCATTGGTTTTTAACGTTTTTCTGAACGCATTCATAACGGTAATAGTGGTTCCATGTACGATTCCTTGTGGTCCAATATACATATAACTACCAGCGGTCATTTGCCCATATTGGGTTACTCCTAATGCGTTATATCTCTCCCAATCATCCGGTTTTGAGTAATTTGGAATCATCATTCCATTTGTGACAATAACTCTGGGAGCCTTTTTGGAAGAAGGAAATAAACCCATCGGGTGTCCAGAATAAATATGCAAGGTTTGTTTTTTGGTCATGGTGGCCAAATACTGCATTGTTAGTAAATATTGGGCCCAGTTCTGAAAAACTGCACCATTACCTCCATAGGTAATTAATTCATAGGGATGCTGCGCGACACGAGGATCCAGATTGTTTTGGATCATAAGCATAATACCGGCAGCTTGCTTTGTCTTTGCAGGATACTTTTCTATCGATCGGGCAAACATTTCATAATCAGGGATGAATCGGTACATATATATACGACCATAGGTATTCAATTCTTCTAAAAACTCTACGATAAGTTCTTGATGCCATTCTTTTGGGAAATATCTTAGAGCATTACGAATTGCCAATTTTTTTTCTTCTTCAGAAAGAATTTGTTTTCGTTTTGGAGCACGACTTATTTCTACATTTAATATTTTTTTTGGGGGTAGTATGTCGGGTATTCCTTGTAGTATTTGCGCTTTAAAGTTCATTGTATTGCTTTTAGACTTCAAAATTTATTTTTTATACACGATCTCACCATGTTTCCATACCTGAGCGGGTGTTAATTTTCCTTGATGATAGAATATTTCGTTAAGGTTATTGGTCTGAAAGAGATTGAAATCTGCTAATAAGCCTGTAGCTAGTTTTCCTCTATCTGTAAGTCCAAGTGCGGCAGATGCTCTGTATGTAATACCGGCTAAAACCTCTGCGTTACTCAATTTTTCAAAAGTTCCTAAAATGCAGGCTTGTGTTAGTAAATCTCCCATAGGAGCAGACCCTGGATTCCAGTCACTAGCTATTGCCAATGCACCACCTGCATTCAAAATTTTTCTTGCTGGAGTAAAACTACACCCAAGTCCAATAGAAGCACCGGGAAGTGCTATAGAAATAACATTACTACTAGCTAGGGCTTTTATTTCTTTTTCTGTACTGGCTTCTAAATGATCTGCACTAATTGCACCTATAGCAACCGCCAGTTCACTTCCTCCTGGGTTAAATTGATCAGCATGAATGGTCACGTCAAAGCCCATATCCTTTGCTTTTTTGAGATAAGGATGAGCATCAGAGGGTAAAAAGGCTCCTTCTTCTACAAAAATATCAATTCGATCGGCAAGTTTTTCCATTTTTAATGTGGGAAACAGAATGCTACTTATGTGATCTAAATAAGAGTTGTGATTTCCATCAAAATCCTTTGGTAATATATGTGCAGCAAGGCAGGTAGCAACCAAATCAGCATCGGTATTTTGGTTAGCAATTTTTATGGCCCGTAACATCTTTAATTCCTCTTCTACAGAAAGTCCATATCCGCTTTTTACTTCGATAGTAGTAATACCGTTTTTTAAAAGTAGATTTGCTCTTTTTACAGTATTACATGTAAGTTCTTGCGAATTTGCTTGTCGTGTTTTTAAAACGGTATCCCAGATTCCACCACCACTTTTTGCAATTTCAAGATATGATTTTCCTGCGTTACGCATGGCATAATCATTAGCTCTTGATCCTGAAAAACAGATATGCGTGTGTGCATCTATAAAACCCGGAGTTCCAACATAATCAGACTGCAATTCGATTACAATGGTATCTAAAGGACTTGTTCTGTTTTTTAGTTCTTTAAAGTTATCAATCTCTTTAATCAGGTTATTTTCTATAAGAATTCCTGCATTTTTATGAATAATCAGATTTTCATCATTAACGGCCCCTTTTAGTTCTAGGTTTTCCATAGTGGCGAGTTGGGTAATTGGGCCAATCAATTTGCGAACTTTCATAGAGATTTTTGTTTACGTATTAATAATTATTCATTTTGCTACTGTCAAATCAATGTTTTTATAATCAATATACCTCAAATGTATCAGAATATGGTGTATTTATGAATTGTTTATTAGAAGTAGATGAAGTACGAATACACGATAAAATAGTTTTTTCTTGAATCATTTTAATTCCTTTTTCGATATCATCTGCAAATACCCGATCTTCTTTGGCAAAAGGTATTTGTTCTCGTATTTTTTTATGAATCAAATCCAAAATAACTCCAGACTGTAATGGTTTCCTAAATTCGAAGGCTTGTGCGGCTGTTAAAAGCTCTATCGCTAGTATTTTTTCGACGTTGTGAATAACGTTTAGTGCTTTTCTACCTGCAATAGACCCCATACTCACATGATCTTCTTGCCCTAATGAAGTTGGTATACTATCTGCACTAGACGGAAAACATAACCCTTTGTTTTCACTTGCTAAGGCGGCTGTGGTATATTGAAGTATCATAAAACCAGAATTGATTCCGGTGTTTTCCATGAGCAATTTTGGGACACCAGGAGCAGTACCTTCTAACGCAAGATAAATTCTTCTATCAGAGATATTACCAATTTCTGAAGCAGCAAGACATGCATAATCAATAGCCATTGCTAATGGCTGTCCATGAAAATTTCCGCCACTGATAGTTAATTCATTATTGATAATTACAGGATTATCGGTTACTGCATTTAATTCTATCTCTACAAGTTCTTTTAAATGTAACCATGCGTTTCTTGATGCCCCATGTACCTGAGGAATACATCTAAGAGAGTAGGGGTCCTGAACTCGTTCACAGTTACTATGTTCTTTCATGATTTCAGAATCCTGTAGTAGAGATTTTATTCGGGAGGCTACATGAACATTTCCTTTAAATGGCCTTAATTGATGTAACTCGTCGTAAAAAGGTTTTATAGAACCTTGCAGTCCTTCGATCATCATAGCACCGATAATATCTGCTTGCGATAAACAAGCATGCAATTTTTCGACTATCTGGACTGCATGCGCAGCGATAAACTGAGTACCGTTAATCAGAGCCAATCCTTCTTTTGGACCTAGCTCTATTGGCTCCAAACCGTTTATTTCAAAAAGTTTCTGAGTGGTGATAATTTGATTTTGATACCTAACTTTTCCTAACCCGATTAATGGTAAAAAAAGATGGGATAACGGAGCCAGGTCACCAGATGCGCCTACAGAACCCTGACTTGGTACAACGGGAATTGCATTACTATTAATGTGCCAAAGAATTCTGTCTAATGTATTTTCTGCAATACCAGAATACCCTTTGGATAATGATTGCATTTTTAAAATCAACATGAGTTTTGCTGTCTCAAAATTAATAGGGCTTCCTACACCTACACTATGACTCTGTAGAATGTTTTGCTGCAATATTTTAGTCTCTTCTTTAGAAATTTTTGTGGTGCAAAGAGGACCAAACCCAGTATTTATACCATATACAGGTTTACCTTCATTTACAATATTATCTACTATTTGCTTACTTTTTTTTATCTTTTCACGAGTAGTTTCAGAAATAATACCTGTTATTTCCTCTCGAGCTATTTTAAGTGCTATTCCTGAAGTTAAGTGGTCCTCTCCGAATGAGAAATTGTTAGATTTAGTTGCCATTACTTTATGTATGATTTTCTTATCTAGATATCGTATTCTAATAAAATTGACTGGGATAAATTTGTATTACGAAATTAATACTTATTTTTGATAATTATAAATACTTATTTAGTCAATTATTGATAACTATGAGGCATCAATTAGAACTTCGTCATTTTACCTATTTTTTGGCTGTAGCAGAAGAATTACATTTCAGAAAAGCAGCTGATCGGTTATTTATATCACAACCAGGTCTAAGTCGGCAAATCAAACAAATGGAAGAAATTGTTGGAGTTGATCTTTTTATAAGAAGTAAAAGAAAAGTACAATTAACTTCTGCCGGAGCATACCTTAAAAAGGAATTGAACTATATATTCAATCATATTGATTTTACCATTAAGCAAACAAGACTGATTGATCAGGGAAGTGATGGAGAAATACGAATGGGATTTTTGGGATCTGCTATGCAAACAGTAGCACATTCTTTATTGGTTAAGACCAACGAAGTATATCCTAATATTCGGTTTAGTTTAGAAGAAATGTCGAATCATTTACAGGTAAATGCTATCGAAAGCGATCAAATAGATCTAGGTTTTGTACGTTTATCAAGGGTTCCTGGTGGTATTCAGAAGAAAATTGTACATACAGATACCTTTTCTCTTGCACTACCCATAACACATCATTTAAACAAAGAAAATTTTAAAAATATAAAACAAGTAGCTCAAGAAAATTTTATTTTATTCTCTTCAGATTATAGTTCACTATATTATAATAAGATTATGAGTATTTGTGAGAATAATGGTTTTACCCCTAAGGTGACTCATAAATCTGTGCATGCGCAAACCATTTTTAAATTGGTAGAAAGCGGCTTAGGAGTTGCCATTGTACCTACTTCATTACAATTTGGTTTTGATTTGGAGGTAAAGTTTCTTCAAATCCCTAAAATATCGCAAAAGGCAGAGCTCTCGGTTATTTGGAAAACGGACAATAGAAATCCTACATTGTCTAAAATTCTGGAGTTCCTATAAGTGTTTTATTAGGGTAGTTAAAAAAGGAACCCTTGTAAATTATTCATTTACAAGGGTTCCTATAGGTATTAGAACTATTTAAATAAAGTCTTAACGAGATTACTAATCGACAGCTATTAATTTATGTGTTGATATCTTACCATCTGAGGTTATTTTTACCAAATAAGACCCATTAGGAAGTTTACCTGTTCGTAATAACCCGTTGCGAATGCTAGTATTTTTATAAACTCTTCTGCCAGCAATATCATAAATAGATACAGCAACTTGTTTTCCTACTCCAGAAATAGTTAATGTACTAGTATTGCCATTAACAGGGTTGGGTGATAGTGTTATTTTGGTAGCTTGTGTAGTTTTAAGATCTTCAACAACAATTCCTTTTGCAGCACCTCCTATTGTAAATGTTGTTGATTCAGAATTACCAAAAGAACCCCCAGAAGCTATTGTAGTTCCTTCCGAGGTTAGAGAATAAGAACCATTTCCGTATTGACAGCAAATACCATCTCCAAAACTATCATTGATAACAAAAGTATACGTACCATCCTCTAAACATGCTGTTGCATTAACAGTAGCGCCATCTGGTTGTGAGTTGTAAGTACCGCCTGATGCAACCACTTGATTATTGTTATCTGTAATTTGCCAACTAGTTTCTTCAGGATAGTTATCCAACGTTATGGTTAGGTTTACATCTGTACAAGCAACAGCTCCTGTAGATAAATTAAGATCATCTATGGCCATATCTCCTGCCCAGGAAGTACCAGTAACTCCGTTAAATCGTAACTGAACAGATGATCCTGCATAGGGTGCAAGGTCTATACTTGCAGTTTTCCATGAATTCCCCTGGTCTCCTGTTTCTGTCCAGATCGATGACCAGCTAAGGCCGTTATCGTCACTGATTTCCAACGTTAAGGTTCCAATGCTACTACCATACATATGATATTGAAAAGAAAAAGTTCCTTGTGTTTCTGTGCCTAGATCAAAGCAAGGACCATTTAAGATGGCTCTTTTTGTAGGATATCCAATACCATTTCTGGAAGCTTCTATATATGCATAGTAAGTACCATCGGCAGCACCGGATGGGCCTGTATTTCTAGAAGGAGTACCATTGCGCTGTAACGTCCAGTCGATATCGTCTGATGCATCTTGTGACCAGTCTCCTAAAACATTTTCAAGACTTTCTGCATATGGAAAAGTAGTTATACCATTGGCACATCCTTCATTTGCCAAGGTGGTAGCTTCTGCAGCATTACTAAAATCAGATTCATTTCCAGCTGCATCTTTGGCTTTGACCCTAAAGGAGTAAGTCGTTTCTGCAGTTAATCCCGATGCTTGATGCGTGGTTCCTGCTACCGTTGCGATTACAATATTACCTTCATATACATCATAAGCAGTTACCCCTAGGTTATCTGTAGCTGCCGTCCAGGATAGATCAACAGTATTTCTTGTTGGATTCGTTGCTGTTAAATTGGTTGGAGCAGAGGGTACTTCTGTATCTACAGGTAAAGTAAACTCATTAATTATATTACTAAAACCTGACATATTATCAGCAGCATCTTTTGCTTTTACTTTGAACGAATATGCGGTATCTGCCGTTAGCCCGGTAACCTGATACGTGGTACCCGAAACAACTGCTATCATGGTATTACCCTGATATACATCATAACCAACAACTCCGATATTATCGGTAGATGCAGTCCATGATAGATCGATAGTAGTTTGTGTGATATTTGAAGCTGCTAAGTTTGTCGGATCAGAAGGTGCTTCTGTATCTATAATAGCTTCTGTAATGGTAAAATTGGCATTAGAAATGTCATAGAACAGATGTCCCGACCCTCTTACCATAATTCTGTTTTGAGTTCCTTGGTTATTAGGCACTATAATATCGTGAGAACCATCATTTGGTACTCCAGTTGCAATAGTTACCGTATATGTATTTCCTCCATCGGTAGATAACAAAATATCTACATTTGCTGCATTTACACCATTCGCTGTAGTACCAGCTACATCCCAGGTTACAGTTTGAGAAGAGTTTGCAGCCCAGCTAACAGCAGTATTAGGTGAGTTAACTACAAATGGACCTGCAGCACCACTAACCGTGATTTGTGTATCGTCTGATGCTGTATTACCACCACCAGCATGATTATCTCTTACTGTAAGCCTAAAATTCATGGTTCTTGCTACAGATGGAACTACCTCCCAGGTGGATGCTGTATTACCACTTATTACTGTAGCCAATGCTGGCATATATCTATCTGGCGAGGTAGAGGAGGAGATCGATCTAAAAGCAGGCCCTCCTGTCGATGTAGCAGCAGGTGGCATGGTAGCAATCTGTACATCCATCTGTTCCCAGTTATAGGTTAATATATCTGCTGCATCTGCATCGGTTCCTGATCCTCTTAATACAAATGGAGTAGATTTTGGAATGGTAAAATTACTACCTGCACTTGCAGTAGGTGTATTATTGCCAGTCACAGTTTCTGTAGCACAAGAAGTGCTAGATACATGTGCCCACATTTCTTGGATGCTGATTGCATGAAAATGATCATCACTATTGTTTTGTACGTTTGGAGCACAAATACCAGCATATCCCATAATAGTAGATGCACTACCTGGTTCTACGGCAGTACTACTATTTCTATTACCCCCACAAGCGTTATTCATAGTGTGGTTGGCACCAAATTGGTGTCCTATTTCATGAGCTACATAATCAATATCAAAAGGGTCAGAAATTGGATTTCCTTGACCGGTAATACCTCTTGCTTTTTGTCCGTTGATACATACAACGCCTAAACCAGCCAAACCACCACCACCGGTGCTAAATGTATGTCCGATATCATAATTGGCGCTACCAATTTCACTATCGCAAATTGCCTGACTTTCATTAATAAGTGCTCCAGCACTATTATTAGAAAGATTGTCTGTGTTCCCATCCAAAAATATGATTTTATCATTGTCAGGAACAATTTGCATGGTAACCCCCAAATCTTTTTCATAAACACCATTAACACGTGTCATTGTGGTATTCATTGCAGAAAGTACTGCTGCTTTTTTTACTGCATCTGTTGCTCCAGAGGATACTCCTTGATTATTGAGGTGAAATTGTGAATATTCACCTGTACAAGCGATTGCCAGACGGTATGTTCTAAGCTTACCATCATTCGCATTTCTTTGAAAACTGTTAAAATCTGGAATGCTTTTTTGTAAGCCACTTTCGCTAACCAAACATTTAAAATTTCCTTGTGATGTCATATCCCCTTTTGTATATACGACGTAGCGGTTATTGTCGATAGAAATAGGATCTATAAATTTTGATTCTAGGCCAGAAGTTAGAATCATAGCATGAAACCCATCATTTGCAACACTAAAGCGTATAGATTTTGATGGGTTGTTTATATGAGTTCCCAGATAAGATTTTATTGAAGGGAACTTCTTTGATAAATCAGGATGAAGAACAGAGATTTTTGTTACTCTGTATTGTTCCATTTGCCCTGATTCATTAGGAAAAGAGATAATTGTTTTTGATAAGCCTGATGATTTAGATCTAAGTTGTGAATGAGAAAGAGCGTTTTTTAGAGCCTTAATGTTTAAGTGGTAAATTGTTTTGTTTTGTGTGTTTACTTTTGAAGAAATACTCGTAAGATGTTGTGCTTTGGGATAACTTGATTTTTTCCAAATGTCTGTTTGGGAAAAGCCAAAATTAAGCATTAGCAAACCTACGAATAACAATAATCGTGTTTTCATAATTAGTTAGAGTTTTGATTAGTATTAGTAAAAATATAGATATTGTTAGTTATTTGTAGATTCTTTAAGAATAATTTAATAAAATAATTAATTTTATGGTTTTTACGTATTTTTTGTGTGGTTTTGTCTAATTATGATGAATTTTTGCTAATTTAAAATAGCTTTTCAGGAGTTATATGGTCTCTTGTGGGGTGGTTAAATTGAATATTTGTAAATGAATGTCTTGAGGTAGTGAATTGTAATATGTATATAATAAAAGAGGCTGCCATTGCAGGCAGCCTCTTTCAAACTATACTTTACTAAAAAATGATTAATGTGCTTACTTATATATTTACTCTTTTACAAAAGCTGTTTTATAAGACGCTTTATTTGTTGTGATTATAAAAATATAGGTTCCAGCTTTTAATTGAGAAACATCATATGCTGTCGATGTGTACTCTCCTTTAGCCACTATTCTACCTAACATATCAGAAATACTATATGTTGTACGCTGGTCAGACAGAGTATAGGTAGTGTTTATTGTACCACTACTTGGGTTTGGATAAACAGCAAATCTTTCTTGTGGTGGTGCTATCTTACTAGACTTAGCTCCACAAGATGAAACAAATATCCAACCTCTGTCTGTACGTTGCCATAGGTTACCTCTGTAAACTACTTGATCTCCAGAAGAGTAGTTTGTTCCTGATTTCCAATCAGCAACTCCTTCACAAGAACTTGCACCACATCTACCAATCCATTTCCATCCTCTTTCTAATTTCTCAAAAAGGTTTCCTCTGTATACTACTCTGTCTCCTGGTTGGTAAGGTACTCCCCATTGCCATGGTGCTACACCTTCACAGATATTAGTACTATCTTCATCTTTGGTGGTGGCAGTTGCTACATTACTAGCCTCAGACATGTTTCCTGCCGCATCTATCGCTACTACTGTAAACTGATAAGTAGTAGCTGCTGTTAATCCTGATACATTAAATGAGGTTGTAGCAGATGTACCAATCATTGTAGTACCCTGATATACATTATATCCTGTTACCCCTACATTATCAGTAGATGCTGTCCAGCTAAGTGTTAATGTGGTTTGTTGGATATTAGCAGCTGCTAATTCTGTTGGAGCGGTAGGAGGCTCTATATCAAAAATATCTTCTGGTAATGTAGATGCAGTAACTGTATTACTAAACCTAGACTTATTACCTGCAGCATCCAGAGCTAATACTTTAAATGAGTATTCTAGACCCGCTATTAAGTTAATTGCTTGATAATTTGTCTCTTCAACGGTTGCAATCATAACATCATCTTGATAGACTTCATATCCTGTAACCCCTACATTATCAGTAGCTGCCATCCAGCTAAGGTCGATAGTGGTTTGAGTCTCATTGCTAGCCATTAGTTCTGTAGGCGCTGTAGGTGCTTCGGTATCGGTATTATCCTCTGGTAATGTAGAGGCAGTAGCAGTGTTACTAAAAGCTGATTCATTACCTGCCGCATCTTTTGCTTTTACTCTAAAAGAATATTCAGTACCTGGAGTTAATCCAGCAGCTTGATATCTTGTTCCTGGAACTGTTGCAATCATGGTATCTCCTTGATACACGTC
>CANMLW010000018.1 GCA_947498705.1 uncultured Aquimarina sp. | reverse complement strand
ACGTTTTTTCCGTTGTTCTTCTAAATGTTTCATAAATAAGTCGATTTTGTGTCAACTTATTTCAGGACAAGACAATCTACAAAAATAAAGCTTGACTGTAACATCTGTTTTGTATAAATTTTTCGATAGGCAAAAAGAAATAATCTCTAAAATTATTATCTGATATGACTCAGACTCTAATCTTATACTGAATAACTAATAATAAAAATGTTGTATCTCCTCTCCTTTTGGAAGAGGATTAAGGTGAGGATAGCTCTAACAGAAAACCCTTATCCTAGCCTTCTCCCAAAAGGAGAAGAAACTAATTAAGTTATTAAAAATATAGTTATGGATAAACTTTAAGTCGAATTCACGTTAATGACCATGGTAAGCTTTATAAACAAAGGCTTTAACAACAAATCCCAAAAAAACCTGTGTTCTATGGTTAAATTAATATATAATGTCATCCCAAACCAGATTTGGGATCTCATATTTCTAGGCTATATGCATATTAATTAATAAGATGCTGAATCAAGTTCAGCATGACATTATATATAAATTTGGCTATACTGTTGAATTCTAAGAGAGAAATAGTATCAAAAGCAAAAACCTCGCTATACTAGCGAGGTTTTTATTTTATAAGTATGCTTCAATATTATTGAGCTAACTCTCCTAAATATTCTTCAACATCTTTTAATGGAAGATCGAATGCTTCTGAAATTGCAGGATATACTACATCTCCACCAATTACATTTAATCCTTTTTTAAGCGGCTCATTTTCTGCACAAGCTCTTTTCCACCCTTTGTTTGCCAATTGTATAGCATATGGTAATGTTACATTGGTTAATGCCAAAGTAGATGTATAAGGTACAGCTCCTGGCATATTAGCCACAGAGTAATGTACAACATCATCAATTATATAGATAGGATCCTCATGTGTTGTTGGTTTTGTCGTTTCGAAACAACCACCTTGATCTACAGCAACATCTACCAATACGGTTCCTGGGCGCATATCCTTTAGCATATCTCTTGTAATTAGCTTTGGAGCTTTTGCACCTGGTATTAACACCCCACCAATAATTAAATCGGTAGATCCTATATGTTTACGAATATTATATTCGTTAGAAAATTCTGTATTTACATTCGCTGGCATTACATCATCCAGGTAACGTAATCTTTTCATGCTGATATCAAGAATCGTCACATCTGCTCCCATTCCTGCTGCCATTTTTGCTGCCTGAGTTCCTACAACACCTCCACCAAGTACTAATACTTTGGCAGGGGCTACTCCTGGTACACCTCCTAATAAAATACCAATACCTTTTAATGGTTTTTCAAGATATTTAGCTCCTTGTTGTATAGACATACGTCCTGCAACTTCGCTCATAGGAGTTAATAGAGGTAAACTTCTATCTGCTTCTTCTACTGTTTCATAAGAAACACAAACAGAACCACTAGCGATCATAGCGTTAGTTAATGGCTCACTAGATGCAAAATGAAAATAGGTAAATAACAACTGATCTTTTTTGATCAAAGCGTATTCTGGCTCGATAGGCTCTTTTACCTTAATGATCATCTCTGCAGTTTGATACACATCTTCTATAGTAGGTAAAATCTTTGCACCTGCTCCGATGTAATCTTCATCACTAAATCCACTATTAATACCAGCTGTATGTTGAACATATACCGTATGTCCATTTTTAACAAGCTCCATAGTACCAGCAGGAGTTAATCCCACTCGGTTTTCGTTATTTTTTATTTCCTTAGGAACACCTATTATCATATCGTTAATTTTTTTGCCGAAAATATAAGTTTTCGGCAAATTTAGCAATAAAAAGTCCTTAAAAATGCGGTTCTTGCAATTTTATGCTATTCTTAATTTTTGCCTTAAAAATGAGTCAAAAATTATATATTTAAAAAAATTACCCCCTCTAAATTAAGATTAATTAAAATTCTGAAAAGATGTACTATAACGTTTTCGTAACTACATTATAAAAAACATCTTTAAAAACATCTAAATACATCACTATCTTATTGATAGAACTCATCTTGAGTAGTCCTTTGGCCTGCAAAATTCGCATTTTGCACCCTAATTTTGTTAATTTTTGTAACCGTAGCTATTACTACGCTAAAAAAAATAAACTTCATTATAGTACAAAAGCCAAACTTTTCGGCTTAAAACCACTACTCAAGGTGAGTTCATAATCTAATCATTATCCTACCAGATTCACAATTTTACCTGGTACGATAATCACTTTTTTAGGAGTTCTTCCTGCTAGTTGTTGTTGTGTTTTTTCATGTGCCATTACAGCGGCTTCTATTTCATCTTTACTTAGGTCTAATGACAACTCCATAGTAAAGCGCATTTTACCATTAAAAGAAATAGGGTACTGCTTGGTACTTTCTACCAAATGTTTTTCTTCAAATACCGGAAAACCTGCAGTTGCAACAGATTCGTTATTTCCTAACTTTTGCCATAACTCTTCTGCTATGTGTGGTGCATAAGGCGAAATAAGTACTGCCAACGGTTCTAGTATTGCTCTGGCTGTACATTTTTGAGCGGTTAACTCATTTACAGCGATCATAAACGTACTTACCGAGGTATTAAACGAGAAGTTTTCGATATCTTCTTCTACCTTTTTTATGGTTTTATGTAATGTTTTTAAACTATCCTTTGTGGGTTCTGTATCGGTCACTGCGAATACCTCTTCATTATGATACAATTTCCACATTTTTTTAAGGAAAGAATGTACTCCTGTAATTCCTGCAGTGTTCCAGGGCTTGGCTTGCTCTAGAGGGCCTAAGAACATTTCATACAAACGCAAGGTATCTGCCCCATAATCGTTACAGATATCATCTGGATTGACTACATTGTACCAACGTTTAGACATCTTCTCTACTTCTCTACCTACAATGTATTTTCTGTCCTCCAATTCAAAATTGGCATCTTTAAACTGTGGTTGCCATTTTTTAAGTCCTTCTATATCCAACTCATCAGCACTATTGATCAAGCTCACATCTACACGAAGTTCTTCTGTTTCATAGCTATCTTTTAAACCTTTTGAAACATAATTATCGGTTCCGCTAACCCTGTATACAATGGCACTGGTACCTAAGATCATTCCCTGGTTGATCAACTTTTTAAAAGGTTCATCTACCGGAAGGCTTCCTTTATCATGTAAAAATTTGGTCCAGAATCTAGCATACAATAAATGTCCTGTTGCATGCTCGCTTCCTCCTATATACAAGTCTACATTTTGCCAGTACTGCAATGCTTCTTCAGAAGCAAAAGCCTCTTCATTACCTGCATCCATATACCTAAATAAATACCAAGAGCTTCCTGCCCATCCTGGCATGGTATTTAGTTCTAACGGGAAAATGGTTGTATCATCAATCTTATCATTAGGGACCACTTTATTATTTACAGCGTCCCAGGCCCAAACATCGGCACGTCCCAAAGGTGGCTCTCCTGTTTCTGTAGGTAGGTACTTTTCTACTTCGGGTAACTCAACTGGCAAATGGGTTGCATCTATCATTTGTGGCATCCCATCTACATAATATACCGGAAAAGGTTCTCCCCAATAACGCTGACGGCTAAATACCGCATCACGTAATCTATAGTTTGTTTTTCCTTGTCCCTGACCTAATTTTTCTAGCTCATAAATCGCGGTTTTGGTCGCTTTTTTATAGTTTAAACCATTTAAAAAATCAGAATTAGCAATGACTGTTTTCTCTTTATCGGCAAAAGCTTCTTCTGAAATATCGATCCCTTCAAAAATATTTTTGATAGGAATATCAAAATGTTTTGCAAAGTCATAGTCACGTTGATCCCCGCATGGTACTGCCATTACCGCTCCTGTACCATATCCTGCCAACACATAATCACCAATCCAAATCGGGACTGGCTCTTTGGTAAATGGATGCTCGGCATATGCCCCTGTAAATACCCCACTAATGGTTTTTACATCTGCCATACGCTCACGTTCACTTCGCTTTGCCGTAGCTTCTACATAGGTATCTACCGCTTCTTTTTGCTCGGCAGTTGTGATCTTGGCTACCAAATCATGTTCTGGTGCCAGAGTCATAAAGGTAGCTCCAAAAATGGTATCAGGTCGGGTAGTGAACACTTCAATCTTATCATTATATCCCTTTATATCAAAGGTTACACTGGCCCCTACAGATTTACCGATCCAATTGCGTTGTGATTCTTTTAAAGAATCTGTCCAATCGATGGTTTCTAACCCTTGTAGCAAGCGTTCTGCATAGGCAGAGATTCGCATACTCCACTGGGTCATTTTTTTTCGAATCACAGGATATCCTCCTCGTTCAGAAACTCCGTTTACAATTTCATCGTTGGCTAATACGGTTCCTAATTGTGGACACCAATTAACCTCGGTTTCTGCCAAATAGGTTAATCGATACTTTAACAACTCTTGTTGTTGTTCTTTTGATGAAAATCCATTCCAATCTGCTGCAGAGAATTCTTTTACATCTTCATCGCAAACCGCATTAATAGTAGCGTTTCCTTCTGAAGCAAAAATAGCTTCTAACTCTTTAATATCTCTCGCTTTATCAGCATCGATATCATACCATGAGTTAAACAACTGGATAAAAATCCACTGTGTCCATTTATAATATGCCGGATCACTTGTACGTACTTCTTTACTCCAATCAAAAGAAAATCCAATTTTATCTAATTGCTCACGATATCGTGCAATATTATCTTTGGTAGTAATAGCAGGGTGTTGCCCTGTCTGGATCGCATATTGCTCGGCAGGTAATCCAAAAGAATCATACCCTTGTGGATGTAATACATTAAATCCTTTATGACGTTTATATCGCGCATAGATATCACTGGCAATATACCCTAATGGGTGCCCAACGTGTAAACCTGCTCCAGAAGGATAGGGAAACATATCCAATACATAATACTTTTCTTTTTTGCTGTTACCATCAGCTTTGAAAGTTTCATTTTTGGCCCAGTAGGCTTGCCATTTTTTCTCTATAGCGTTATAATCGTAGCTCATCGATCTAAATTTAAGACCGCAAATTTACGATTTTATGTCACACGTTCAAGGTTTTTGAACTCTTAAAGTACTAGAGCGCAACTTGAGATGGCGAAAGCCCTCTGGCTTTTTTTTCCATAGGCAATAAACAACTATGGATAAAGGTATTTATTGGAGTAGGCACCCCTAATTTTTCTCCTTCTTTTACTATAAACCCATTAAAGTTTTCAAGCTCTGAAGGACGCCCTGCGATGATATCTCTTTGTGTAGAAGCTGTAGATGTATAGGGTTGTTTGCTAATAAAATCCATAATACGATCTACCATAACTTCTGGCAATGCTACTCCTTTGGCAACGCCCACTTTATAAATCTCGATAGCTGTTTGCTCTAGAATAGTTCGGGTAGTAGCACTTTCATAAAGCTCTCCTATTGTAGCTCTTGTCAATGCTCCCAATCCACTTACTGTAGCAATAAACATAAATTTACCCCAGATATCAATAGAGATATCATTAGAAATAGTGCCTATAAAACCTGCCTTATCAAACACCTGTTTTACACTAAGCAATCTTTCTGTTTTACTTTTATCAAGTTCTCCAAAAATAATTTCTGGTGGATGTCCAAAATGTGAAATCACTCCAGGAGATTCTATTTTACTATAAATTTTACATAATCCTCCTAAAACATGTTTTTTATCAACTACAGAAAGCACTTTTTCTGCATTATCTGCTCCATTTTGTAACGGAATCACCACCGTATCCTCTTTTAAAATTGGTATAACTGATTTTGCAGTTTCTGTTACTTGCCAGGATTTTGTGCATATTAAAACGATATCTGCCTTTTCTACCTGAGCAATTGTATCTGTAACCAAAGATGGGTGTGTCACAAAATCGCCATCAATACTTTTTACTTGCAATCCTTTTTGCTGTATGTTTTCAAGATGTTTTCCTCTTACAACAAAAGTTACTTTTTGTCCAGAGTTAGAGATTTTTCCTCCAAAAAAACCTCCTACTCCTCCTGCTCCTATGATTACTGTATGCATATTACTATAAAAAAGACTTAAAACCACATGATACTAAAATGTGTTTCTCAAGAATACGTTATTTGTATATCAAAGTTAGTTAACTTTATTATTTTTACAGGCAAATCAATTTATTTATGAGCTCATCTTTTGAAAAATATCAAAAACGACGACTAATTTCTTCTTATTTCTCTGTTGTAATTAGTATTTCTCTTGTATTATTTTTACTAGGGTTACTTGGTTTGCTTGTATTGAATACAAAAAAGGTTGCCGATCATTTTAAGGAAAAGATTGCGCTTACTATCTTTCTTAAAGACACTGCCAAAGAGGTTGAAATAAAACGACTGGAAAAAACATTGGCTCTGGCAGAGTATACTAAATCTACTACCTATATCTCTAAAGAAGCTGCAGCAGAAGCTCACAGTAAAGACATTGGAGAGAATTTTATGGATTTTCTGGGGTACAACCCATTACAAAACTCGATCGATGTATATCTCAAAGCTGATTTTGTGGATCAAGCCAAAATAGAATCTATTACTGCTACTATTGTAAAAAAAGATTTTGTCGATGAAGTTATTTATGACCAACCGCTCATTTCTCTTTTAAACGACAATATAAAACGTATTAGTTTTTGGGTATTACTCATTAGCGGAATTTTCACTTTTATTGCAGTATTACTGATCAATAGTTCTATTCGCTTATCGGTTTACTCTAAACGTTTTATTATTAAAACAATGCAAATGGTGGGTGCAACAAAAAAGTTTATTCGACAACCTTTTGTATGGAAAAGTGTACGATTAGGAATGATCGGAGCTATTGTAGCTCTAATTGGCGTGGGTATTGTTTTATTTTATCTAGACAAAGCTTTTCCCGAACTGGCCTTACTAGACGATAAAATATTACTCATCATATTATTTGTGGGAGTTTTTGGTATAGGTGTTTTGATTACCTGGATTAGCACATTTTTTGCTACTCAGCGTTTTTTAAACCTAAGAACTGACGAGTTATATTATTAATATTGTTGCAAAAATGGGGAAAATAGGAAAAATCTGGCTTTTATGTACTTCGATCCTTTTTATTGCATTTATGGCAGTAATGATTCAAACATTTCGCCCTGTTAGAAATGTACAACCAGATGATGTAATGAAGATTGATGGATTGGTAACAGATATTAAAGAAGGTCCTGGTTTTGATGTTGTTATCAGTCTTAATGATGATGACCATCATTATTATATAAATCGTGGTTTACAACACAACCTAACTATACAACAATTGCAAGAACAACTACTTAACCAATCCGTTACTTTGTATGTTGTAAAAAGATGGACTATATTTACTCGCGATAAAAATATGGGTCATATATCCAAATTGGTATTTAATAATGATGTCCTGTTTAATGAGATAAGTAATTAGCAATCTAAAAACAATAGATTTTAATACGATACACATACATGAAAAAACAATCTACAAACAATACTTCTAATAAATCCAATTTTGTTTTTGGAAATAAAAACTATATCGTCATGGCTATAGGAATTGCAGTGATTGCCCTTGGTTTTATACTAATGGCAGGAGGAGGAAGTGACGATCCTAATGTTTTTAATCCAGATATTTATAATTTTAGAAGGATTAGATTGGCTCCAACAATTGTTTTGATTGGTTTTGGAATTGAAGTTTATGCGATTTTACTTAACCCTAATAAAAAGAAAAAAGAGTAATTCGCTATTTTCTTTTACCACATATCCCAACCATAGCAGGTATAATTATATATTTGCATCGAATTAAGAAAATCCTGTGTTTTTATGGAAATTATCGATGCAATCATTTTGGGAGTCATACAAGGGCTTACCGAGTTTTTACCTGTCTCTTCTAGCGGTCATTTAGAACTTGGCAAAGCTATATTAGGTGATCAGAGTGTTCCCGAAGAGTCTTTACTTTTTACAGTAGTATTGCATTTTGCAACAGCACTTAGTACCATTGTAGTTTTTAGAAAAGATATTATAGAAATCATAAAAGGATTATTCGCTTTTAAAAAAAACGAAGAAACTCTCTTTTCTTTCAAAATACTCCTATCTATGATTCCTGCAGTATTTATAGGATTGTTTTTTGAAGAGCAGCTAGAGAAACTCTTTGGAGGCAATATTCTATTTGTAGGATATATGCTTCTTATTACAGCCGTTTTGCTTTGGTTTGCAGACAAAGCAAAAAGCACCCGCAAACCTGTTAGTACGTCGAATGCATTTGTTATTGGTATTGCGCAGGCTATTGCAATGTTACCTGGTATTTCGAGAAGTGGAGCCACCATATCTACCTCTGTCTTACTTGGTAATGATAAAACCAAAGCTGCTCGTTTTTCATTTTTGATGGTAATCCCTCTCATCTTTGGTAAAATTGCAAAAGACATTGTAAGTGGAGAGCTTTCTTTTTCGGGAGAAAATAATCTTTCTATAGGACTTGGGTTTGTTGCAGCCTTTATTTCTGGGCTTTTTGCATGCACCTGGATGATTTCTCTAGTAAAAAAGAGTAAGTTAACTTATTTTGCCGTATATTGTGTAGTTGTTGGCTTATTAGCCATTGGCTTTGGTATTATCAAATAGCCCCTCATAATGATTACCGAACAAGATTATAAAGATGGTCAAATTATTTTGATCGACAAACCCTTACAATGGACTTCTTTTCAGGTTGTAAACAAACTTCGTTGGTTAATTCGAAAGAGTTTTAACATCAAAAAAATAAAAGTAGGCCATGCAGGAACATTAGACCCTCTTGCATCTGGACTACTCGTAATCTGTACTGGTAAATTTACCAAACGCATTCAAGAGTTTCAAGGACAGACCAAAGAATATACCGGGACCATCACCTTGGGAGCTACCACTCCATCCTATGATCTGGAAACAGAAATTGACAAAACTTTTCCTATTGATCATATTTCTGATGAAATGATTCTAAATGCAACCTCACATTTTTTGGGAGAAATAGAACAATACCCCCCTATTTTCTCTGCATTAAAAAAAGAAGGAAAACGATTGTATGAATATGCAAGAGAAGGAGAAAAAGTAACTATCAACTCAAGAAAAATCACCATTAACGAATTCGAGATTACAAGAATAAATTTACCAGAGGTAGATTTTAGAGTCGTTTGTGGAAAAGGAACTTATATTCGTTCATTGGCACACGATTTTGGAAAACATCTAAATAATGGAGGGCACCTAACGGCTTTAAGAAGAACAAAAATTGGTTCGTTTTTGGTAGAAAATGCAACCACTATCGAATCTTTTGAAAGCCAGTTACAATCAAAAATTGAAACCACGTAAAATATTGTTGTAGAAATGTAGTTATTAAATACCTATGGAGTTTATAGAAAAACATAAAGCCCTGATTATCACATCCATGCTAATGAGTATTGTTGTTCTTAGCTTATATAATATTACAATGTTTAATAAGCAAAAAGAACAATCTGAAATCCTTATGGAAATCCCCGAAGAATTTCTAGTAGAAGAAGAACCAGAACCAGAAGAAGAGCTTATAGCACAAGAAGACAGGCAACTGGATCCATCCAGCAGAACACATGCTGCTTATAATGAAGATTTTGAAGATCATGATGAGATTGAGCAGCGAATTAAGTCTTTGACAGAAGCAGATCAAACAGAACAGGCCCCAGAAGAAGCCTCAGAAGAAACCGATGAAAGTGAAATCCCCCTAGAGGAAGAAAAAAAACCCGCTCCAGAAGAAGAAGAGACTAATAATAGAAACAGCTCTCTTACATACAATCTTAAAGACAGAAAGTCTGTAGACCTTCCTAATCCTGTTTATACTTGTAACGGAAGTGGTAGAGTAGTCGTAAAAATTGAAGTCAACCAAAATGGTTATGTTACCAACACCAAGGTAGATAAAAAACGATCTTCTACCAGAAACGAATGTTTGTTTGACAATGCGATGGAATATGCTAGAAAAGCTTTATTCTCGTCTTCTGATATCGAAAAACAAGAAGGAAGCATTACTTATTATTTTAATTATAGTAACTAGCGTCTTTTATTTCAATAATTGAGCAATATCGTCTGCTATATTTTTACCTTTATCTGCATTGTACCATACTTGCAAATCTTGCTTAAATTTGGCATCTAATTGACCATGCTCCTCTTTGTAATCATTAACCATTTGAGTAGCTATAGAAGGTCTGGGACCCCATGTATCGATTACCTCTTTGGTATTGCGGTCATACATAATTAATTTGGGAATAGATTTACCTCCATTTGTTAAGAAATTACTCATCAAATCATCATGGTCATCTCGCAAAACTATTTTCAAATCTATACCATCATTTAATGCTGCTATTTTATTAATTATCGGTAAGGATTGCGCTGCGTCACCACACCATCCTTCAGATAGGACTAACAAACCAACATTTAAGGATTTATTGGCAACAGCCTCTTTTATCTCTTCATCAATTTTGATAGTCTTATCCAATCGCTTCATTCTTCTATCATTAAGCATACTATAATTTGTCAATGCTTCTGTTTGCGTATGTCCAGTAGACTTATCTTCAGATAATAAATCACTCACCAAACTTCTATACTCTTCATAAGTATAAGAATCTGCTATCCCTTCTTCTATCAATCTCATTAGTGTTATATTTTCTGTGGTATATTTCATAATTTATCCTTTACTAATCACTAGACGATTATTATTCATAAAACTTACAGTATGACTTATAGTAATACTCTTTTTTCGCCGCGAAGTTACTACAATACATCTTCTATAAATCACAATAAAACTAAAAAATCTTATATTTTTCTTATAACTAATTTAAAATCATTGCTCACATAATACCCTATATTTATCCTTAAAAAAATGGAAATGGAAAAACACAGATGTGGGTGGTGTGTTGGAGACCCCTTATATGAAGCCTATCATGATAATGAATGGGGAGTACCACTACATGATGAGCAATTATTATTTGAATTTTTGATATTAGAAACTTTTCAGGCAGGACTAAGCTGGATTACCATTTTACGGAAACGCGAAAATTTTAGAGAAGCGTTTGACAATTTTGACTATCATCGTATCGCTACTTATACCGATAAAAAAAAAGAAGCATTATTACAAAACCCTGGAATTATACGAAATAAACTAAAAGTAAAATCTGCTATTACAAATGCTCAAAACTTTATTAAAATTCAGGAAGAGTTTGGAAGTTTTGATTCGTATATCTGGAGTTTTGTTAAAAACAAGCCTATCCAAAATGAGTGGAAACATTATAAAGATTCTCCTGCTACCACTGCTATTTCTGACGCTATAAGCAAAGACTTAAAAAAACGGGGTTTCAAATTTGTAGGATCTACAATTGTATATGCTTTTATGCAGGCTATTGGCATGGTAAACGATCATGAAATAAATTGTTTTAGATATAAAAAAGTATAACTCTTTTCTTCAAACTTTCTCATCTGTAAAATACTACATGAATACGATTTCCCTTCCATATGATTTAATAAATGACGAATTGCACGACGTTTGCTTTTATAATTATAGTAGTAAAGGCACTAAATTGAATCATAGTGTTAATTTTGGATATCATGTGATTAATTTTCTTATCGAAGGAACCAAAGGAATTGTATCACCAGAAAAAAAAGACATAATAGGTCATAACCATATAATTCTCATACGATCAGGAAATTGCTTAATGACAGAAACCACATCATCCAATGGAAACTATTTAAGTTATCTTTTGTTTTTTAACGATTTGGCAATTAGTAATTTTAAAAATAGATTTAACCTCTCTTCTACTTCAAAAACCAGAGCAACACCAACTTCTTTTCTTTCTATCAAAAAAGATGAGTTTATTGCAAATTTTATCACTTCGTTAGGATTTTTATCCGAATCAAAAGCCATGTGGCAAGTCAAATTTGAAGAATTTATGCTTTATCTCATAGAACAACAAGGAATACATCTATTAGATTTTTTTAATCCTAGCACTCAAAACACAACAATAAATACCGTTATTGAGAATAACTTAATGAATGATATTTCGCTACAAGAATTGGCTTTTTTATGTAATATGAGTTTATCATCTTTTAAGAGAAGGTTTTATGAGACCTATAATGACACCCCTTTTAACTGGATACAAAATAGACGGTTGGATCTGGTCAAACAACAACTACAAATAGATAATATTCGTCCATCAGACATCTATTTAGAATACGGTTTTAGCAATCAATCTAGTTTTACACAAGCTTTCAAAAAACGATTTGGTATTACTCCTAAGCAATATCAAAATACTTCAAAATTGAACTTTTAAGAACATTTTTTGAACTTCTTAGAGCAACTCTTATTATTTTCAAATCCTATTTTTGTTACTATCAATAAAAACAAATTATGACATGAAAAAAATAACCTTTTTACTGTTTAGCCTATGTTTCTCTTTCGGTTTTTCTCAAACCTTTACCCTAAAGAGCACCGAACTAAGTGGGCAAGCTACCGTTGATCAATTATTTAATGGCTTTGGTTGTACTGGAAAAAATATATCGCCACAGCTAAGCTGGGAAAATGCTCCTAAAGAAACCAAAAGCTTTGCTATTACTATTCATGATCCTGATGCACCTACAGGAAGTGGGTGGTGGCATTGGATTGTTTTTAATATCCCAAACACCATTACAGAACTACCATCAGATGCTGGAAATGTATCCAAAAACTTACTTTCAAAAGAAAGTATTCAAAGTAAAACAGACTTTGGCACATATGGATATGGTGGACCTTGTCCTCCAGAAGGACATGGTATACATCAGTATATTATTACTATACATGCCCTCAAAACAGAAAAGCTTGAGCTTGATAAAGATGCCAGTCCTGCCCTGGTTGGTTATTATTTAAATTTTAATACTATCAAAAAATCTTCTTTAGTATTTTACCACAATAGATAATCTGAACATAAAATAGATGAGCGGAGATTTATAGTTTTATACCAAAGGCTAGATCTCCGGCATCTCCTAACCCGGGAACAATATAACTCTTATCATTAAGTTTTTCATCTACCGCTGCTATCCATAAATGCGTGTTCTCTGGAAATATATCTTTAATATATTCAATTCCTTGCTCAGAACCAATTACAGAAATAATATGAATCTGTTCGGGCATACCACACTCTTTTAAAGCTGAAAATGTAGTTTCTAACGTTTTTCCTGTTGCTAACATCGGATCTGCCAAGATCAAAACCTTATTCTCTAAAGAAGGAGAAGCCAAATATTTGACAACGATTTCGAATTCTTCTTCGCTAATCGAATGATCTCTATACGCAGAAATAAATGCATTTTCTGCTGTATCAAAATAATTCAATACTCCTTGATGCAAAGGTAATCCAGCTCTAAGAATCGCACATATCACAAGGTTATTAATAGGCACATGCATTTCTTTTGTTCCTAACGGGGTTGTGATGGTTTTAGAAGTATGCTCAAGAGTTTTACTTAACTCATATCCTATGATTTCACCTATTCGCTCTATATTTCTTCTAAAACGCATTGCATCCTTTTGAACATGCACATCTCTAAGCTCGGCAATAAACTGATTTAAAACAGATTGGTTTATTCCTAAATTATGAATAGTCATAGGTTATTGTTAAATCGTGATTGTTATAAATAACTTAAAAAATTATCTCTCTCTATTTCTCGAGCTCCTAAACTTGCCAAGTGTTCTGTATACACTTGACAATCGATTAGTTTAACTCCTTTATCTTTAAGCATGTTTACTAGCATGATAAAACCATATTTTGAAGCATTGCTCATTTTAGAAAACATACTTTCGCCACAAAATACTTTCTTATCTTCTAACCAAACCCCATAAAGCCCTCCTACCAGTTCTTCTCCTAACCAGACTTCTGTAGAAATAGCATACCCCTGTTCATTTAGTTTTATAAAAGCTTTCTGTAAATCTTGTGTAATCCAAGTACCATCCTGATCCACTCGCCGAATTGTAGCACAATTAAAAATCACCTCTTTAAAACTCTTATTAAAAGTAACTTCAAATTTATTTTTTTTAATTAATTGCCGCATGCTTTTACTTACCTTAAGTTCTAAGGGAAACAATACCATTCTTGGGTTTGGGCTATACCATAAAATTGGTTGATCTTCATTATACCAAGGAAAAATACCTTGACGATATGCTTCTAATAATCTCTCTACAGAAAGATCACCCCCTAAGGCCAATAATCCATCTTCATTGGCATAAGATACAGGAGGAAACTTTATTATATCGGTTAGAATATACATCTACACAAATGCTTATACAACGTTAAATACTATGTAGTTGTTTGAATTAAGCAAAAAAATCGCAATATTTGTTAAGATCTTTTAAGACATATTTTGTTCATCATTGCTTTTTTGAATTCAGTTAAAAGATCATTTTATAATTATAATGAAAAGTCCGATATTTTTGTATCGGACTTTTTTATTTTCAATAATTATTTTATTGACCTAGTATCATTATAGTATTTCTCTACTTTAAAAAAAGATGATATCATCTTTTTTAGAAAGGCAAATCATCTTGCTCATCATTAGAGAAATCTGTCGCTGGCTCAAATGCATCTGCTGGTGGCGTTGGAGGAACCGATGGGTTTTGTCCTGCTGGCTGTAAGCTCTCAATTCTCCACCCCTGAATAGAGTTAAAATATTTAGTTTCACCTTGAGGGTTTACCCATTCACGACCTCTTAAATTAATACTGATTTTTACATCCTGTCCTACTTGAAAAGCATTTAACAAGTCACATTTGTCCTGAACAAACTCAACCATAATTTGTTGTGGGTATTGCTCTTCGGTTGTAACTACAATTTCTCTCTTTCTAAAACCGTTGCTCCCAAAGCTTTGGGTCTCACCTATCATTTTAACTTTACCTTGTACTTCCATTCTATTGTATTATTATTTTGCTGCTAAAATATTCCATGCTGTATCTATATCATCTTGATCAAGATACTGCTTTGCAAATTTATGAATTTCTATCTGGTTAACCTCTCGAATTTTATCCTTAATATCACTATGGTTATTAACAAATTCTATCGCGTCACTTTTTTCTGGAATAACACTTACATTACCTAACTTACCCAAATCATTTCCTGTAAAAATCGAACTTTGCTTTATTTCGGCAGGTAACGAATCTACTCCTACTCCAATAGTACTTAAAGGCTTAGGCACCTCAAACATTGCTTGGTTTGCACGAGTATACCAATTTCCTCCCATGCGTGCTACCTGATCTATTTTATGCTGATCAATCCCTCCGTTACTGTCCATAACTTCTTCATTGATATGCATCAATAGCACTTCACAAATCACTAAATTACCGGCTCCTCCTTCTTTTCCTAAAGCTACTATCTCATTTACTTTACACTCGAACTGAACGGGAGACTCACCAACTCGATATGGACTCACTTTTTCTGATGGCACCATGGTAAGACCCGATTTTATAAATTCATTTACGCCTTTAGGATATTCGGTACTAGATAACGACATCTGTTGTACTATATCATAATTTACAATATTGATCACAACTTCTTTGGTTGCATTTGCATTATCCAAAGTATGTTTGGTCGTATTGTTTCTTACCCTTCTGGCCGGTGAAAAAATTAAGATTGGTGGATTTGCACTAAATACATTAAAAAAACTAAATGGAGATAGGTTTGCCTCACCGTTCTCATCTATAGTACTTGCAAAAGCTATCGGTCTGGGACCAATAGCACCCAATAGTAAACCATGTAATCTTCCTACAGCTACTTCTTTAGGATCTATTTTAATCATAATCATTAATATCTTAAAGCAAAGATAATCAAACTTATGTCTTTAAATTGCTTATTAATGGCTTTAGTAATCTAATATAATAACAATAAAATTGTTATAAAACGTTTATATTTAAGGTTTAATTAACCGGTCTATATGAATTTTTCTGACGAGCGTAATTTTTCCAGCTATTTTATTATTATAGCTGTTTTGGTAATCACTGGCCTAGTTTTATGGAACACCTCTTTATTCATGAGACGTCTTAAAGATGATGAACGTACCAAAGTTCAGATCTGGATACAAGCACAAAAAGCATTTGACAGCGAACAATTTGACGATTATATAGACTTATCACAGCTTATTAGCGCAACCAATAACTCTAACCCTATTGTAATAACAAATGCCAATAAAGAATTTTTTAGAGATTCTCTTGGAGCTATTATGAGACAGGGAAGGATTCAAAATATACCTCAAAATCTAAGTGAGTCTGAATTAATCGATTTTCTAAACAAGTTAAAGTCTGAAAATGAACCTATCGAGTTAGACTTAAAAAACACTGTACAATATATCTATTATGGTAACTCTGATATTTTAAACAAATTAAAATACTACCCAATTGCAATAGTTATTATCATACTCTTACTCATTGGTGTAATTTATTTCTTTTTTACAACTTCAAATGTTAGTAAACAAAATAAATTATGGGCTGGTATGGCAAAAGAAACTGCGCATCAGATAGGAACTCCTTTATCCTCTCTGGTTGGATGGAATGAAATTCTAAAAGTAGAAAATGTTAACCCAGAATATATCGCAGAAATAGACAAAGACATTCAACGACTAAAAGTTATTACCGAACGTTTTTCTAAAATTGGTTCTGTACCTAATTTTGAAGAGGTAGATATTGTAGTAGAAACAAAGAATGCCTATCGATATTTACAATCTAGGAGCTCTAAACTCATTAATTTTTCGATTAACCTCCCCGACAAACCTATTTATGTCTCATTAAATCCTCAATTATACAGTTGGACCATAGAGAATTTGGTTAAAAATGCTATTGACGCGATGCGAGGAAAAGGTGATTTAAACATTGATCTTATAGATGATTCTAAACGGGTATACATAAGAGTTATAGATACAGGTAAGGGAATTCCTAAAAGTAAATTTACCAAGATTTTTGAGCCCGGTTATACCTCAAAAAGTAGAGGTTGGGGATTAGGATTATCACTTGTAAAAAGAATCATAGAAGAATATCATTTGGGTAAAATAAAAGTTCTTTCTTCTGAAATTGGTAAAGGAACTACTTTTCAGATCACACTTCGCAAGTCCTAACTAATCTGACTTTTGATAGCAAATGCGCCGTGTTATATTTTAGAAAATATGGCTAATTTAATAACCAAAACCAAAAAGCATATGATGTCTTATATTATAAAAAAGAAAATAAAATCCCTGGCTGGATTAAAAATATTTATTTTCATTATAGGACTTCTATTCTTGTTATGTAAAAGCTCTTGTACTTCTATAAAAAAAGAAAATAATCTTCCTAACATAATTGTATTTCTGGTAGACGATATGGGGTTAATGGATACCTCTGTTCCTTTTTTGGTGGATATGAATGGTAATTTAATCAACTATCCATTAAATGATTATTACAAAACTCCCAACATGGAAAAACTAGCAGCACAGGGTATTCGGTTTACAAATTTTTATGCCCATTCGGTCTGTTCACCAACGCGTGCCTCAATTCTTACTGGCCAAAACTCGGCACGTCATGGAGTGACTAATTGGATTCGATCAGAAAACAATAACCGAACAGAGTTTGGCCCATCAAACTGGAACTGGAAAGGGCTATCAAAAAAAACAGTAACACTACCCCGAGTTTTGCAGAAAAAAGGTTATAAAACTATTCATGTAGGCAAAGCTCATTTTGGCCCATTTAACAGTGAGGGAGAAAACCCAATTAACCTGGGGTTCGATGTAAATATTGCTGGTAGTTCTATAGGAGAACCTGGGAGTTACTATGGTACAGATGGTTTTGGACATATTAACGGAAATAAATCAAGAGCTGTTTTGAATTTAGACAAATATCACGGGCAGAATATTTTTCTCACAGAAGCATTAACCCTTGAAGCTAATATTGCAATATCAAAAGCCAAAGAAGAAGAAAAACCCTTTTTTCTTTATATGTCTCATTATGCTGTACATGACCCTTTTCATTCTGACCCTCGTTTCGAAAATAACTACAAAACCTCTGGAAAACCAAAACCAGCTCAGGCATACGCTACCCTGGTAGAAGGTATCGATAAATCACTAGGAGATATTATACTACATGTCAAAAAACTGGGAATAGGAGAAAATACACTAATTCTGTTTATGGGTGATAATGGATCAGACGCTCCTCTACCTGCTAAAAACAACTATAGTAGCTCTTCTCCTTTAAAAGGCAAAAAGAGTAATCATTGGGAAGGAGGTATGCGAGTACCATTTATTGCATCATGGATTTCACCTAACCCCAAAAAAAATTGTCAAAAACACACACCTATTATTCGCAATGCTGTGCAACAACAACTAGGATCTGTTATAGACATTTTCCCCACTATATGCAAAATAGCAAATATACATCCTCCCAACGAACACATTATAGATGGTTTTAATCTTCAAGATCAGTTAAACGACCATAAAAACACGAACCGTAATGAACTTTTTCTAAATCATTTCCCACATGGAAAACAGCGCACAAATTATTTTACAAGCTTAGTAAAATCAGACTGGAAAGTCATCTATCATTATCAAATAGAAGCCCCTCCTGTTTATGAATTATTCAATCTTAAAGATGATCCTTTTGAAACTAATAATCTGGCAGTTAAAAACCCAAAACAACTTAAGGTTATGATGAAAGTATTATCTGATGAAATGAAAAATAAAAAAGCCCTTTTTCCTGAAAAAGAAGGGACCCCATTGAAATTAATTTTGCCTTAACCTTTAGAAAACATGCTTCAGCGACTATTAAACAACTTTATACTAGAATAACATCTATTATAAAACCCTAAATTATTCAACCCAGTTTAAGAAAATTTCATTTTTGTAATTTTCGATATTCTAAAAAAAGTATAACAATATTTTCTTCAGAACGTTATATGATTTTATCATACTCCAAATATCAATACTGTGAAAACCGAATATATTGTCTTAAAAGAAGCTGTTCTGACCAATAATTGCCCCGAATGTTACTCTACAGAAGGAATGGTATTATCCTTTAAACAGCAACGAGTAAAAACCAAACTACTTACAAAAACCAAAGCAAATATTATAGAAAGTATTAACTGTAATAAATGTGAAAGTCAGATTTTTCCAGGGCAATGGACTGCCGATATCGAAAGAGTATACAACTATCATAAAAAAACAATTACACGTATTTCGAGTTCGATACGTTTTAGCCCGCTATTCTATGGGATACTGATTTTTTTTATTCTGCTAGTTGTTGCCGGAGTTTATATATTTTTAAATAAATAAACCCTTAGAATTTTTTCATTATTTGCCTAAGATCTTCTGTAATAAGAAAAGTTTGGTTCTTGTTAAAATCAAAACAAACAGCTACATCGTGTCCTTCTGCACACAATACTCCATCATCATTATATAATTGATGATACAAACCAAAACTTGAATTTTTGACAAACTCGACTTTGGTTTTTATCAGCACATTACCAGGAAAAAACAATGGGTTTTTAAAATCACATTTTGTAGACACCAGCATGGGGCCTTTTTTGGTCTCTTCATATAATTTTGCCAGGCCAGTAACTTCCCAAAACTGAACTCGGGCACTTTGCATGTATTTCATAAAATTTACATTATTTACATGCTGATAGGTATCCATTTCGCTCCAATCTATCCTAAGCTGAAGTGACAACTTAAAATCTGAGTCTGACATTAGAAATGGGATTGAATTTGCGCTGCAAGAGATTCAAAGTCTGACTTCGACATTGTAACCTTGTGCTGAAATGTCATTTCTTTCATTTCATTTAACGGAATCAGGTGCACATGTACATGGGGTACTTCTAGTCCCACAACAGCAATACCTACTCGTTCGCAGTCCACTGTTTTTTCTATTGCTATAGCAACTTTTCTAGAAAAACGCATAAGCCCCAGGTAAGTTTCTTCATCCAGATCAAAAATTTTATTTTCTTCTTTTTTGGGCACACACAATGTATGTCCTTTTGCATTAGGATTAATATCTAAAAAAGCATAAAAATTCTCATCTTCGGCAATTTTATACGACGGAATTTCTCCGTTAATAATTTTAGTAAATAGGGTAGGCATTAATTAATTTATTAGTTGGTTTACAATTTTGAAATATAGTTTATTTAATAATCACACCCAAGGACGAAATACAAAAAATAACTGTTACCAAAAAGTAAAAAAATCAATCAAAACTCTTCTAATTTTGCATTACTCCAATCTTAAAAACAAAAAGCTCTGATTTTATGAACGGTATACATCATAAGATTAGATTTTTTATCCTCCAATGGTAATCATACTTCTATTTTTAAGATGTTGATCAGGCTTATTAAATGCTTCAAGAGTATCCATCCCGTTGCGTATTTTTCGTTTTGATCGAATTGATTTTTTTATAATATCAGTGATCGATTCACCCGATCTTAACGGAGTTAACAAGTCTGATTCTTCTGATGAAAACAAACAGTTTTTTATACGTCCGTTAGCCGTTAATCGTATTCTATTACATCCGTCACAAAAAGGATTAGTTACAGAGCTTATAATGGCAAAAGTCCCTTTATACCCTTTAATTCTATAGCTTTTGGTAGTATCATTAAAAGCATCTGCTTCCTTTATGACATCAGATTCTTTATAATATTCATTTACTTTTGACAAAACCTCTTCTAAAGAAACCAACTTTTTCATATTCCATTTATTACCATCAAATGGCATAAACTCAATAAAACGAACTTGTATTGGTAACTCTTTACTAAGTTTGATAAAACTTATGATTTCATCATCATTAACTCCTTTCATCAAAACACAGTTAACCTTTACATTAACTCCTTCGTTAACCAATAAAATAATGTTTTGATAGACTTTCTCAAAATAGGATCTTCGCGTAATTACTTTATTTTTTGTAGCATCCAAGGAATCCAAACTTACATTAAGTGTTTTGACTCCGTATTTTTTAAAGTCTTTAATAAATTGATCTGCAATGACACCATTGGTAGTCATTGTTAATTGCACTGGCAACGATGCTAGTTTTTCTAAAATAAGCGAGACATCTTTACGAATCAAAGGCTCACCCCCCGTTAATCTAATTTTGGTAACACCATGTTTCACAAACTCTTTGGCAATACTATAAATCTCTTCATAAGTCATAATATGAGATTTGGAAGATAACTGAACCCCATCTGCCGGCATACAATATGTACATCTTAAATTACATCGTTCAGTAAGCGATATACGCAAATAGTTATGTGCTCTACCAAAGGTATCTTTAAGCACATCGCTTATGCCGGGTTTTATAGAATTTACCGAGTTTGTTTTTAGTTTAGTCATGTCGTGCTCCTTTTAGGACTCTAAATACATGTAATACTTCGGGAAAAATAGCATCCATCGACTCTTTAGCTCCATTTGTTGATCCAGGTAATGCCAATACCAATGTATTACTAATGGTCCCTGCAATACTGCGAGATAACATTGCATAAGGCATACGATCTTGCCCATATTTACGTATTGCTTCTTCAATACCTGGTATGGTTCTGTCTAAAAGAGGTGATAATGCATCGGGAGTTACATCTCGTCTGGACAATCCTGTACCTCCTGTATAAATAATAAGGTCTACGCCCTCTTTTTGATAATGTATTGCTTTTTCTTGTATGATTTTAGATTCATCAGGAATAATTATATAGTCCAAAATATCCACTTCACATTTTTCTAATTTAGACACAATTGCTTTACCCGCCCTATCTTCTTTTTTTCCTTGCGAAATAGTATCAGAACAAACAATGACTGCAGCTCTAAGATCATTTCTAAATTTATCTTTATAATCAGACTTACCTCCTTTTTTTTCTAACAGTTTTATTTGATAAATTTCTATTCCTTTATCAATAGGCTTCAGCATATCATACATGTTTAATGCCACTATACTTGCTCCATGCATTGCTTCTACTTCGACTCCTGTTTTATAGATAGTTTTTATGGTTACTTTTACAACGATTTCTAATCCCTGGATTTCATACTCAATACCCGTATATTCTATAGGTAAGGGGTGGCAGTCTGGTAATAATTCTGGTGTTTTTTTTACTCCCAATAATCCGGCGGCTTTACTCATAGCAAACACATCTCCTTTGGGCACTGTACCATTTTCTATAGCCCTTATTGTTTCAGTTTTACTAACTTTTACAATTGCTTGTGCTACTGCTACTCGTAGCGTAGTTGCTTTATGAGTGATATCTACCATACTGCTTAATTAAAAATCAGAAATTTGGGCATACAATTTCCACACTGACTTTATTCAATATTATTTTATTTTTCTAATTATTCTCTTTCCATTGATAAGAATCATCTTCAAACATTTCTTTTCCAAAAACTGGCACATCTGCCTTAATAGCCTCTACAATATACTCTAATGCTTCGAAAACCACTTTTCTTCTACTAGAAGAAACAAATACAAACAGACACACTTCTCCCGCATATACTTTTCCTATACTGTGATAGATATGCATACAGGTAAGATCAAACTTTTCAAAAGCTTGTTCTCTTATTTCATAGAATTTTTGATTTGCCATTTCCTGATAGGCGGTATATTCTATTGCAGCAACTCGTTTTCCATCTATATCATCTGCACGAACCTGTCCCAAAAAAATATTATGAGCTCCTATTGTTGTTTTTATTTGATGTTTTGCAATAGATGTCCCGATAAAATCTGGAGAAATAGCACCTTCTACAAAAACATTCTTTAACTTCTTTTTTTCTGTATTATCTTTTATGATCTGTGACATTTGGTTTATTATTATATAAAGCTATTGCTCCACCGTTAATATGCGCTACATTCTTAAAATCATGTTGAAGTAAAATCTCTAATGCTTTCTTACTTCGAATCCCCGATTGGCAAAAAACAACAAGTTCTTTATCCTTCGGTATTGTATCAATTTTTTCTTCAAGTTCTCCCAGAGGTATATATATTGGATTTAAATTGTCGATTTTAGGTTGTTCATGCTCTTCTCGTACATCAATAAAACATGCATTTTTGATCAAAAACGCATCTTTGGCAGTAATGTCTACTCCTTTTTTGATTCCACAAAAAAGATCATAATCTGTCGTTTCAAAACTTGTTGCCATATCGAGTACTTTAGTCACTTGTGACTCTACTCGCGGAACGCCAAAAGCCAAGGATTGATTGGCTAGACAATCATATGTAAACAATTTACCACTTAAAACATCTCCTAGTTCTAAAACAATCTTCAACACCTCATTTGCCTGCATACTACCTATGATACCAGGCAATACTCCCAGAACTCCGATTTCTGCACAAGAAGGAACGCTTCCCGCTTCTGGTGGTTCTGGAAATAAACATCGATAGGTAGGTCCGTTTTTATAATTAAAAACAGCTACTTGTCCTTCATACTTAAAAATAGCTCCATATACTAACGGTTTTTGAGATAGTACGCAGGCATCGTTTACCAAATAGCGCGTAGAAAAGTTATCCGTACCGTCTACTATAATATCATATTCAGAAAAAAGAACTATTGCATTTTTGGTTGTTAATTTTTCTGGATATGCTACAATATCGATATCTGGATTGAGATCTGTAAGCCTATTTTTTGCTGCTATAGCCTTATTAACTCCTACAGAGCTTTTGCCGTATAGAATTTGTCTATGTAAATTAGAGATATCTACGATATCAAAATCAACAATTCCTATTTTACCTATTCCTGCCGCAACCAGATATTGTAATATTGGGCACCCTAACCCTCCTGCTCCTATCACCAACACTTTAGCTGCAGCTATTTTTTCTTGTCCTGCTACTCCTATTTCGGGTAGAATAATTTGTCTGTGATATCTTAAATTAAAAGAATCCATTATTTATTTTTAATATACTACCCCCCTGCAAAAGGAGGTAAAAGTGCAATTTCTGCCTCATTGTTAATCAAATAATCATCTGAAACCAGTTGATGGTTTACAGCTACTTTAAAATCTTTGTCTTTTAATTCGGGATATTGATTTTTTAGTTTTTCTACCAATTCTAACACAGAACATGTATTGGTATGCATACGTTCTTCTGTATGCTTTGTTGCTTCAGTCAACATCCCAAAATATTTAATGGTTAATTGCATTTTCAATTATTTTTAACTCTCCCATCGTATTAATATTAGACACGTAAAAAGACTCTTTTTCAGAAATCTTAATCGTCTTTGTTTTTAAGCTAAGAATTAATCTACGCAAACGTCTTTCATTATCAGAAAGCAATGCTGCACACTTTGCTTCGCATCGTTTTTTGTAAAGCGCAATTAGTGGTATCGTTTTTCCCTTAGCTTCAAATTGAACCACATCATAATCCTCATCCTTATATGCTAGCAATTTTTTCAAAACGTCTGTTGTAACCATAGGAACATCACAACTTAGCACTATATTATTTTCTGTTTCAGAATACTGAAGCCCTGTTAAAAGTCCTGCTACGGGCCCTGCATTTGGCACACTATCTTCTATTCGTTTTCTTGTATAGTCATCATAACAGGTATTACTACTTACTATAACAATCTCTTTTACTAAAGGTTTTACAGCATTTATAATATGATTTATAAAAGGTTTCCCTTTTAATAAAACCAATCCTTTTTCACTTCCCATTCTGCTGCTTTTACCTCCTGCCAGCACTATAGCGGTAATATCTTTTTTTATATTCATATACCTGCAGATTTAAAAGGAAGTTTGTTTTAATTCATCATCCAGAAAACTCCAACATTTTTGATTGATAGAATCAAAAGTTGCTATCATTTGTTTTCCGTAAGCTGTTATTTGTGCTCCTCCGCCTCCTTTTCCTCCTATCGAGGTCACCACAATAGGTTGTTGAGCAGTCTTATTCATACTATCCAAAAGTTTCCATGCCTTTTTATAAGACATCTCTATTTCCTCTGCAGCCTTTCGTAATGAATTTGTTTTCTGAATAGCTTTTAACAATTTAACCCTTCCTTCTCCCAAAAAAACTCCGTCATCTGATTCTATCCAGATCCTACTTTTTATACGGTAATTCATTTTATAAATCGTTAGGTTTTCAAAGATACAACGGGTGTTCTAATAAAATCATGACATTTATCATCATTTTAACAGATTCGCCAGCAATATACTGATTAAAAAGGCAGAAGAATTACTTGTACTTCATCTTGAGGTTGCACCTCAATTGTTTCTTCAGAAAGATAGATCAATGCATTTGCCAAAGCAAAAGATCGTAACATCGATGAAGCCTGCCCATCTAATAGAGTTACTTTCCCTCCTTTTACGATAGCTTTTAAAAATTCTGCTCTTTGTCCTTTCTTTTTATAATAAAAATCAGCAATAGCAACTTCTCTTTTCAGATGATATTCTGGGTTTCCAGACATCTTAAATAATGTAGGTAATGCGTATAAATAAAAACAGCTTAAGGACGATGCTGGATTGCCTGGCAATGCAAATATGGTTGCTTTAGCTTTTTTAGCAAAAAAAAGTGGCTTTCCAGGTTTTTGCTTTACTTTATAAAAGATTTCATCAACATCTAGTGCCTTAAGTGCTTTTCCTACAAAGTCATAATCTCCAACAGAAATTCCACCAGAAATCAAGACCATATCATAGTGTTCAATTGTATTTTGTAAAAGATCATATGTCAAATCATAATCGTCTTCTACTTTAAAACAAGATACATCCGGATACCCAGATGCTTCAAGAGCAGTCAAAAGCATCACCGAATTACTCTCATAAATTTGCCCATGTTTTAATTTTTGACCCGGAGGCACTAACTCATTTCCTGTGGTTATTAATGCAATTGAAGGTTTTTGGAACACATCGATATGAGTAACTCCTATTGAAGCTAAGTAACCGATTCCTGCTGGTGTAAGTAATGTTTTGGCAGCAAGAGCTATATCACCTTTTTTTACTTGCTCTCCTACGGGACGTATATTACTATCTACTTTTGCTTGTTCTTCTAAAACAAGCTTACCATCGAGCACCTTTGTTTTTTCTTGCATGATAACTGCCATAGCGGTAGAAGGTACGGGAGCTCCTGTAAAAATTCTTGTTGCAACACCTCGCTCTAGTTTAGGGTTTTTATGATCCCCAGCCTGTATTTCTCCAATAAGTTCAAAAGAATTTTCTTCTATAGACCCCAAAGCATACCCATCCATAGCCGATTGTCGAAAAGGAGGCATATCTATCATAGACATAACATCTTTTGCCAATATACAACCTTGTGCCTTGGATATAGGCAAACTGATTATCTTATCTGTATTTTGTACGTTTTTATCTATTAATCGCAATGCTTCTTCTACAGCTATCATAAATATTTAATTTCATCTATCTAATACCAACAAAACTATTAAATTAGAGTTATATAACATCTTCTTTCAACATTTTCTTATTACAATACTTATAGTAACAACACCAATAAAACCTACTGTAAACAGATCAAACACCGTTTCAAAAACCAATAAAAAAACGTACCTTGTTCTTAATAACTCTTAAAAACATTTGGGGCATGAAAAAAATCACATTACTACTACTATTGATCAGTAGCAGTATTATCGCACAAACAACTATTAAAGGAAAAGTTTTGGACGACAGTAATCAACCAATTCCCGGGGCAAATATCACCCTAAAAGGATTGTCTGGAGGAACGGTCTCTGATTTTGATGGACTATTCACTTTAACAGTTGATGAAACACCACCTCTTACGCTTATTGTAAGTGCTATTGGATTCGAAAGTTCTTCTACCGATATTTCTGATCAAAATACTGATATCAACATCATTCTAAAAGCAGGAACAGAACTTGATGAAGTTGTTATCTCTGCATCCAGAACTCCTGAACGTATCTTCGAATCCCCCGTAAGTATAGAACGTTATGACAGCAAGGAAATCAAAAATACGGCATCCGCAGATTTTTATGGCGGATTAGAAAACTTAAAAGGAGTAGACATCAACACCAACAGTTTAACCTTTAAATCTATAAACACAAGAGGTTTTGCAGATTTTGCCAATAATCGATTTGTACAACTGGTAGATGGTATGGATAATACCGCACCTGCATTAAACTTTGTATTAGGAAACTTATTAGGTATGACAGAACTTGATGTTAACAGTATAGAACTGTTACCAGGAGCTTCTTCTGCGCTATATGGGGCCAACGCTTTTAACGGTATCCTGTTTATGACCAGTAAAAATCCTTTTGATCATCATGGGATTAGTGCTTATTTCAAAGGAGGGATCACCTCGCAAGAAGCTGCAGGAGACAATGAATTTTATGATTATGGCATACGCGTTGCTCACAAATTTTCAGACAAATTTGCTGCGAAAGCTAACTTTTCTTATTTGCGCGGAACCGACTGGTTTGCTACCAATACAACAAATGTTTTAAACCCTGCAACCGATCGATCTGATCCTAATTATGATGGTGCCAATATCTATGGTGACGAGGTAAGTACCAATATTAGAGGAGTAGGAGAAATATTGGTAGATAATGGCATCTTACCTGCTGGTGCAGAAAACCTTTTACCCGATCAAAACGTTAGTAGAACAGGATATGACGAACAGGATTTAAACGCCTATAGAGCAGAAAGTGTCAAATTTGACACCTCACTTCATTATCGTCCTTTTGCAGACGATCTAGAAATTATTTACAATGGTAAGATAGGAAAAGGAACCACTATTTATCAGGGAGCCAACAGATATGCTATCCGTAACTTCTTTTTACAACAGCACAAATTAGAAATTAAGAATGATAATTTTTTTGTTCGAGGATATTTAACCGATGAAAGTGCTGGAGACTCTTATGATACTCGTTTTACTGCAATCAATATCAATCAAAGCTGGAAAGATAATGAAACCTGGTTTGGAGAATATGCAGGCACATTTGTACAAGCAACACTTGCTGGAGCTCTACCAGAGCAAGCACACGCCACTGCCCGACAAGTAGCCGATACCGGAAGATTACTTCCTGGTACTCCAGAGTTTAATCAGGCTTTTGATAAAGTGACAGCAGATCCCAATTTAGATACAGGATCAAAATTTCAAGACGCCAGTCAACTTAGACATGCAGATGCAAATTACAACCTAAGCCATATGATTGGTGACTTTGCAGATATCCAGGTAGGAGGATCTTTTAGAGAATATAAGCTAAATTCATCGGGTACCATCTTTACCGATTTTGATGGCCCCATTCGATATTCTGAGTACGGTATCTATTCACAAATTGTAAAGAAATTTGCTGATGAAAGAGCAAAAGTAACCGCTTCTGTACGTTATGACAAAGCAGAACTATTTGATGGTAATTTATCTCCCAGATTATCTGTGGGATATACGCTAGGTGCCGAAAGAGAACACAACCTTAGAGCTTCTGTACAAACCGGGTTTAGAAACCCTACTACTCAAAACCTGTATATTGGACTAGATGTTGGGCGTGCTATACTTGTTGGGTCTGCCAGAGACAATTTGGATAGAGATGTTAGAACATTTGATGATTTAAGTGGTTCTGGCGAAGGTATCGTAGGTTCTGATGAAGTAACCATTGTAGGTAGACAAGCTTATGAGAATTCTTTTTCATTAGCTTCTGTACAAAGTGGAAATCCTGAAAGTTCGAATGCAGAAATAGTAAAACCCGAAAAGATTACTGCTTTTGAAGTAGGGTATCGTGGTAAAGTTCATTTTTTTGTTATTGATATTAGTGGTTATTTTAACCAGTACAAAGATTTTATTTCTACAGAAAGTGTCGTTGTTCCTTATTATGGCCAAGTTGGAGATAACACCACATCACTGGCTGCATTACAAAACGAAGATTATAAAGTGTATCAAATTTACACCAATACCGGAGCTACTATAAAATCTCTGGGAGCTACTATTGGAATAAACACAAGGTTACCAGGTAATTTTGATATTGGTGCTAATTATACCTATGCAGAACAAGACTTCAACAGAGATGAAGACCCTGATTTCCTTACTAATTTCAACACTCCAAAACACAAGGTAAAAGCTTCTTTTGGAAATGAAAATTTATTTAAGAACTTTGGATTTAATACCAGTTATAGATGGAGTGACAGTTATTTCTGGGAAGCTACTTTTGGTAACGGGGATGTACCTTCTTTCTCTGTTATCGACGCGCAGATTAGCTACAAAATCCCAAAATTAAAAGCCATTCTAAAAGCAGGAGCCACCAATATAGGAGGTGATGAATACTTTACCGCATTTGGTACTGGTTTTATAGGATCACAATACTACATTGGTCTATCACTAAATAATCTGTAACAACTTTTAATCATTGTAAAGAAATTAGATATGAATACTCAATATAAATGGCTACTACTCTTCTTAATTTTTGGATGTATAGCCTGCGAATCTGATGATAATACGACCGATACTTCAGAAGAAATTGTAATTACTTCTGGAAATGCTGATTTCTCTAAATATGTTGCTGTAGGAAACTCTCTAACCGCAGGGTTTACCGATGGTGCGTTATTTATTGCGGGTCAAGAAAACTCTTTACCCAATATTTTAGCAAAACAGTTTGCTTTGGCCGGAGGAGGAGAGTTTACACAACCCTTGATGAGTGATAATACTGGAGGATTTCTTTTTGGAGGAATACCAATGGATGATGGTAGTTTTGGACCTAGATTATATTTTTATAGTGATCCTAACCCAGATGATGATTTTGACTCTGGCCCCTATCCTCTAGGTATTGTTCCTGATATGTTAGATTTCTCACCAGAATTACCAGGAACTGAAGCTACTATAAATATCGGCTCTAGCTTTAATAACATGGGAGTTCCAGGAGCCAAAAGCTTTCATTTACTAGCAGAAGGATATGGTAATGCCGCAGGTTTAGCTGTAGAGCCTCCGCTCGCGAATCCTTATTTTGTTCGTATGGCTTCATCACCTACTGCTTCTGTAATTGGTGACGCCACGAATCAAAATCCTACTTTTTTCTCTTTATGGATTGGTAATAATGATGTACTTGGATATGCTACAACGGGGGGAGATGACACAGATCCTATAACCGATGAAGCAACATTCACACTATCTTATAATAGTATTGTTGCTTCTTTAATTTCTGAAGGAGCCAAAGGAGTAGCTTTTAATATTCCTGATGTTACCTCGATACCGCATTTTACTACAGTACCCTATGCGCCTCTGGACCCTACCAATCCAAGTTTTGGCTCACAAATCCCTACATTAAACGAAAATTTTGCAGGATTAAATCTCGTTTTTGCAGCGTTAAATGTTCCTGAGAGATCGATCACATTTGCTACTGATGCCGCAAGTCCTGTCGTTATTAAGGATGAATCACTAACAGATTTATCAGGTGATATAACCACAACACTTATCAATATTGGGGTTGATCCGGGGCAAGCTACTATCACAGGGATTTTATATGGGCAAGCACGACCTGCTAACGAAAATGATTTATTAGTATTACCAAGCTCTTCTATTATTGGAGAGGTTAATCCCGATGCAATTACCATGTTAACAGGGCTTGGACTATCACTAGAAGAAGCAGGCTTATTGTCGGTAAATGGTGTTACCTATCCATTAGAAGACAAATGGGTATTGATCCCTTCTGAACAAGAAGAAATCACCAATGCCACCACTTCTTTTAACACTATTATAGATGCAGCTGTAAAAGAAGCAGGATTAGCTTTTGTTGATGCCAACGCTATTCTGAAAGAAGCTTCTGAAAATGGCGCTCAATTTGATGAGTTTTTATTACAGGATGATCTTGTTTTTGGAGGTGCATTTTCTTTGGACGGAATCCATCTTACAGCAAGAGGGTATGCATTTATTGCTAACAAAGCAATCGACGAAATTAATAACACCTATGGTTCTAATATCCCTTTGGTTAAAGCTGCAGATTACTCTGTTTTTTATCCTATTGCATTTCCGTAAAAAAGCTTATTTATTATAATAATTTCCAGATAAAGTTCTTTAAATTAATCCAAAGAACTTTATCTGTTTTTTTTTATAGATGCCACCCACATATCTGCAAATGCATCAAATCCTAATAAAGAAAAATGACAGTAATCAGGAAGGCGGTATTCTTTTTTATCTAATACATCGGTATTGGGGCCTTCAAAAACCTGTTCTAAATCTTTAATAAGTCTATTTTGAATCTTAATTAACTTTTCATCTTTCGGCAAGTGATACCCGCAATAACTAACTCTGGATAGATATACCGGGGCACTAATCTTATTCTCTCTTAATTTTTCTATAAACTCGACAAAGTCATCATAATAATTCTCACTTTGACCATTATTACTCTCCCCTTGATGGTAGAGGATCCCATCCACTCTTCCAAATTCTTTTGATAACTCTTTATATACACTCAACAAATAATCAAAAAAATATCCTTTATTCAACTCTTCCAATTTTCTTCCGGTATATCCACAATTAGAAAAAATAACTTTATCATGAACACTTCTTTCTATTAATTTATCACCTACCATACCCCAAACAGAGCCGCCGTCTTTTACTCCGCTTGCACATCCCAAAGAAGGATCTTTATAAACGTATACTTTGTTTTTAAAAAATTGATACACCTCACTCTTAACATCATACCCAATTTGCCCACTGCTTACCGCATTAGATTGACCGTACGTAATATACACACCTGTACTATCAGATATTTTTATAGCAGTTTCTTTATGAATCGAGGTATCATAATTTCGTTTAGACTCATAATCTTCTTTAGAAAGCAACAATTTAACATCCCACAATACACTAAAGGGAAAATGATTATAATAACCTGTCGATACTCCAAAAAGAAATGAAAGAAATAACCATATTAGAAGAGTATATTTTTTCATCTTCTGGTTATTTACCTCTTTTTAACTCATAAAATCTACTAATCGTTGATTTTTGCAATAAAAATTTCCTTAAAAGCTTTCCTCCCTTTTTTTCAACATAGATATAGGTAAAACTAGAAAACAATAATACAATGCCTATAGATATTATGAGAACTAAGATCTGATTAAACTCTGTTTCCCGGAGCTTAAAAACCTTAAAAACCAATCTAGGAAAAACAAGAATCAATATGCTGTGATTTAAATATACCGAATATGATATTTTGCCTAAAAACTGAATTGGTTTAAGATCCAACATTTTTGACAATAAGCCATCTGTTTTTAATAAACAAAGAATAGATAGGCTGAAAAACAACGGTATGGTAATCATACTAAAAATCAATCCTTCATTACTGGTATTTTCTATAGCATTTAATCGATAAAGAATTAATGCCAAAAATACAGGTATTAAGTATTCTAAATTATTATTTAATTTAAATTTCAGTCTACTTAAATTCCATACCAGGTATCCTGAAAAAAAACCTACAAGTCCTCTTAAAAATCCGTATTCGCCATTAGAAAAGAATTTTCCGCTGTAATACAAAAACACACAAGAAAGGACTATTAATACTATCGAAAATCCTATTTTCATTTTTCGACCAACCAATAGAACAGCCATCAATCCAAATACGATATATGAAATCATTTCTGAAGAAATAGACCAGGAGGCAGGATTTGTACCAGAAGAACTTCCTAGCAACGGAGTCGAGTTTAGAAACGTTAGCGAATCCAGTGTTTTTAAAATATGTACACTAAGAGGTTCTATATTGTTTCTTAACTGAGGAAAAAAATAGGTAGTAAAGAGAATAAAAGTAAGACTTATTAAAACTGTAAATACCAATAATGGATACAGCCTTGCAAACCTTTTTTTTAGGTATATCCAGAAATCTTCTGTAGTACCAAGTGAATGATAATTATAAGAAATAACAAAACCACTTAGTACAAAAAAGAAATCGACAAAGGTATACGATTCTCTAATCAAAAAAGAGTTATAAATATATTCTGGCAACAGGGGCTCTTTATAATGTAAGAATACAATCATTAAACTAAAAATACCTCTTAACCCATCAAGTTTTGTGATCCTCATAGATTGATAATTTTAAAAAAGTTAAAGGGTAATTTCCCCCTGTGTCTAGGGTGTTTCTAAGATCGGTAAAAAAAAATTAGTACCATTAGATTTTACAAAAAAAATTATTCTCTTTTTAAAACTCAGAAAAAACATATTTAAAAAACTACAAAACAACTCATTACAAATCTACAGACGGCTAACAATGAAGTTTTACAGTTGATAACCATTTTGAAAAATCAATATACAGGCATAAATGTGCCGAAGTTTTATCAAAACATATTGTTTTTCTGGTTCAAAAATTCTGTTTCAATAAAAAACTGTAAGACTATTTTCTTAAATAGGTTCATACAAAACTACAACCTCTTAAGAAGTATTTTAGCACAAAAACAACTTACAACGTAGTAAAGTTACGTTTAAAGTTACGCAGAACATGTCATGATTGATCATCATTACTGGCTATATTAAAAAGAATCATTGATCCAATGAATTATTTGTAAACAATTAAAAAGCAGCACAAAACCTCTAAAATACGGGGATTAGACATGTAAAAAAAAGCAGTAAAACGACCTTCAAAAAAAACTAAATAAAATGAGTTATTTTTTTCATTTTAAAAGACTATATTTGCAGCCTGAAAAAAGCTAGTATTCAGGATAATTGAGTACTTCATTTTTTTAAACATAGTTAAATACTAAACATTAAATAGTTATATAATGTCTAAAGTTACGGGTAAAGTATCTCAAATTGTAGGTCCGGTTATCGATGTAGAATTCGCAGCTGGTGCTGAATTACCAAAAATTTATGATTCGTTAGAAATTAACAAAACAGACGGTAGCAAGCTAGTGCTAGAGGTTCAGTCTCACATTGGTGAGGATACTGTACGTACCATTGCCATGGACTCTAGTGATGGATTGAGTAGAGGAATCGAAGTTGTTGCAACTGGAGCTCCAATCCAAATGCCAATAGGAGGTGATGTATATGGGCGTCTATTTAATGTTATTGGAGATGCAATTGATGGATTAGGAGACCTTCCTAAAGCAGGAGAAAAAGGACTTCCAATTCACCGTCAAGCTCCTAAGTTTGAAGATTTATCAACTTCTACAGAAGTATTATTTACAGGTATTAAAGTAATCGATCTTATTGAGCCTTATGCAAAAGGAGGTAAAATTGGATTATTTGGTGGTGCCGGTGTAGGTAAAACAGTACTTATTCAGGAGTTAATTAACAATATTGCAAAAGGACATGGTGGTCTTTCTGTATTTGCCGGTGTAGGAGAGAGAACACGTGAAGGTAATGACCTTTTACGTGAAATGCTTGAATCAGGAATTATTAAATATGGAGATGACTTCATGCACTCTATGGAAGAAGGAGGATGGGATCTTTCTAAAGTAGACAAAAATGTAATGAAAGAATCTAAAGCTACGTTCGTATTTGGACAGATGAATGAGCCACCAGGTGCTCGTGCTCGTGTAGCATTATCAGGTCTTACAATTGCAGAATATTTCCGTGACGGAGCTGGAGATGGACAAGGAAAAGATGTACTTTTCTTCGTAGATAACATCTTCCGTTTTACACAAGCAGGATCTGAGGTATCTGCACTTCTTGGGCGTATGCCATCTGCAGTAGGATACCAACCAACACTTGCAACAGAGATGGGTGTGATGCAGGAACGTATTACATCGACTAAAAAAGGATCTATTACTTCTGTACAGGCAGTATATGTACCTGCAGATGATTTAACAGATCCAGCACCAGCAACAACGTTTGCTCACTTGGATGCAACAACAGTATTATCTCGTAAAATTGCAGAGCTTGGTATCTACCCAGCGGTAGACCCATTAGATTCTACTTCTAGAATTCTTACAGCTGATATCTTAGGAGATGAGCACTATAACTGTGCACAACGAGTAAAAGAGTTATTACAGCGTTATAAAGAATTACAAGATATTATTGCTATTCTTGGTATGGAAGAATTATCTGAAGAAGATAAACTAGCGGTAGGACGTGCACGTCGTGTACAACGTTTCTTATCTCAGCCATTCCATGTAGCAGAACAGTTTACAGGTATCCCAGGTTGTTTAGTAGATATCAAAGATACTATCAAAGGATTTAACATGATTATGGATGGTGAATTAGACCACCTACCAGAAGCAGCATTTAACCTTAAAGGTACTATCGAAGAATCTATCGAAGCTGGAGAGAAAATGTTAGCCGAAGCATAAACTAGTTAATTGTTGATAGCTGTAGTTTTGATTTTAACATCATCTAACAACAAATAACAAACAACTATAATATATGTATTTAGAAATAGTAACTCCAGAAGCTGTCTTGTTTAGCGGTGAAGTAACTTCGGTTGCTGTACCAGGTGCAGACGGAGAGTTTCAGATGTTAGACAATCACGCTCCTATTCTTTCTTCTCTTGTAAAAGGAAGTATCAAAGTATATGGCGATATCAACCCAGAAGAAGAAGTTGCTAACAAGTTCTCTAAAGGAGATAATGGTGCTACACTTGTCTCTATCGACTCTGGAGTAATTGAAATGAAAGACAATAAAATAATTATTCTAGCAGACTAGACTTATTATTTTACAAATTTTATACAAAAACACCTTCTATTTTGAAGGTGTTTTTTTCTTTTAAGCCCAATCCCAGCACACAACTTGCCACGTTACTCCACTTGCTTCATAAGTAGTTAATTTTTCAAACCCCACAGCATAATGCGCCTGTAAAGAACGTAGATTATCAGCATCTACTTCTGTAATCAAAAGATCGTACTTACCTTTTAGTTGTTCTTTCATTTTTTGATATAACCCTCTAAAAACTCCTTGTCGTCTATACTCTTTATCAACACAAATTTGTCCCATGGTTATATACGATGTTGATACATCTATAACATTATCGATTTGCACAAACATTGGCTCTAAAACAGGGATATCGTTTTTAAATTCTTTTGTCATACATAGCGCATATCCAATTACTTTATCTTCATTTTTGGCGATAATATGCTGCTGTACACTATTCATTTTTGCCAAAATAGTAAGATCATGTTTTACAGTAAGAAAACCTTCTTTTTGTTTTTCTGATTCAGAAATTGAAACAGGTAAGTTATAACCTTGAAGCACTATGATTTGTTCCAGCTCTTCTTCAGATGTTGCTGTTGTATAATTTATTTTTTTCATTGAACCTACCTAACTCTGTTTAATAATAATAAAGATAAAAAATATCATTACCATAACACAAAAGCTCTAGCAAATTAGCCTCTTATTTGCTAAATAGCACATTTTACCTCTGTACATTCTAAAAGAGCATTTTTATACAAACTATAACCCTAAATAGTATACTCAACATATAACCTATCAAAACTATTTGTTTTATTTTTGAAATCACTATGCAGTTTCCTTCTAAACTTCAAAAAAAACTTCAGAATAGAGAAGAAAATAATTCATTACGTAGTCTTTCTAATCATAAGACGCTGATTGATTTTTCTTCTAATGACTATTTGGGATTTGCTTCAGACAAAAAAATTTTTGATCGCACTCATTCTTTTTTAAACAAAAAGGAAATCTATTATAATGGAGCTACCGGCTCACGTTTACTTACCGGAAATCATAACCTATATACAAAAGCAGAAGTATCACTGTCCAAATTTCATAATGCAGATGCAGCCTTATTATTCAATTCTGGGTATGATGCTAATATTGGTCTTTTTGCAGCTGTCCCTCAAAAAGGAGATGTCATTTTTTATGACGAATTAATTCATGCCTCTATAAGGGACGGCATACAAATGAGCAACGCCAAATCCTATAAGTTTAAACACAATAGCATAGATGATTTACAAAAAAGGTATCGGCAAATAATTTCTAACAAAGAAAATCAAACTCAATCCACCAATGTATACATTGTTACAGAATCGGTTTTTTCTATGGATGGAGACACCCCTGATCTACATAGTTTTGTTGATTTTTGCAAAAAACATCATTGCTATTTTATCGTTGATGAAGCACACGCTGTTGGTGTATTTGGAGATAAAGGAGTAGGGTTATTACAACAATTAGGCCTCGAAAATCAGGTTTTTGCCAGAATTATCACCTTTGGCAAAGCAATGGGATGTCACGGAGCTGCAATTTTAGGATCAACATCACTAAAAACCTATTTAGTAAATTACGCAAGAAGCTTTATTTACACTACCGGGCTGCCTCCACACTCATTAGCTACTATTCTAACTGTTTATGAAGAACTTGAGATTACCTCTAATATCGAAAGCCTACGCAACAACATTCGGTTTTTTAATCAAAAACTAGAAGAGACTCACCTTAAACAGCTGTTTATAAAAAGTAACTCTGCTATACATTGTTGTATAATATCGGGCAATGAAAATGTTAAAAATATAGCTTCTAAAATCCAACAAAAAAACTTTGACATCAAACCCATCTTATCGCCAACAGTCCCCAAAGGAAAAGAACGCTTACGTTTTTGCTTACATTCTTACAATTCTATAGCAGAAATCTCTGAAGTTATAGAACTACTTGCTACTTTTGTAGACAAACAGAAGGGAGAACACATTACACACTTTCTATGATGACAAAAAAAATATTCGTTACTGGTATTAGTACCGATGTGGGAAAAACAATAGCCTCGGCTATTGTTGTAGAAGCTTTACGCGCAGATTACTTTAAACCCATCCAGGCAGGAGACCTGGAGTATTCTGATACACACAAGGTAAAAGAGTTAGTCTCTAACTCGGTATCCAAATTTTATCCTAATAGCTTTGCTCTACAAACTCCTATGAGTCCACATGCTGCAGCTCAAATAGATGGAGTCTCAATTGATACAGATGCTATTAAGTTTCCGATTACTGATAACCACTTAGTAGTCGAAGGCGCAGGAGGGCTATTAGTCCCTATTAATAATGAAGATACTATATTAGATTTGATACAACCTGGTTATCATGTTATTGTAGTTTCAAGGCATTATTTAGGCAGCATTAACCACACGCTAATGACCCTTTGGATCTTACAAGAGCAAGGACATACGGTTTCTGTTATTTTTAACGGTGAGGAAAACAAATCTACAGAAGCTATTATAAAAGAAATGACAGGGGTTAATGTGATTGGACGAATTGACAACGAGCCCTATTTTGACAATAATGTTATTCAGGAATATGTAGCAATGTTTAGAGATAAGTTAGAAGCTTTATAGTTTTCAGTACATTTTCTATTCGTTATAAAAACAAAGAAACAACACTTCACTCATAATTTAAACATCTTTTCGCATCTGCGAAAAATACCTTCTTTCGTATGACATTAAAAAATAGAGATAAAAAACATATTTGGCATCCTCTAACTCAACACAAGATTCATCCTGAAGCCTTACCCATTGTAAAAGCAAAAGATGCCTTATTATACGATGAAGAAGGCAACACATATATCGACGGAATAGCCTCCTGGTATACAGCAATGTATGGACATTGTAATGATTTTATTCTAAAAAAAGTGCAACAGCAAATGCAACAACTTGATCAAATTGTATTTGCAGGGTTTACTCACGAACCTGCCATTAAGTTATCTGAAGAATTAATCAGAATACTACCTGATAATCAGGAAAAAATATTTTTCTCTGACAATGGCTCTACTGCAAATGAAGTTGGAATTAAAATGGCATTACAATATCATTTTAACAAGGGAGAAAAAAGAAATACCATCGTCGCTTTTGAAGACGGATTTCATGGAGATACTTTTGGCGCTATGTCTGCCTCTGGTCTATCTGTGTACAACGGACCTTTTAAAGATTTTTTCATAGATGTACAACGTATTCCTACTCCCAATTCTCAAAATATTGATCGTGTCATAGAACTATTACAAACTATTCTTGACAATCATAAAGTTGCCGCTTTTATATACGAACCTCTGGTACAAGGTGCTAATGCAATGCATATGTTTGAGGCAGAATATCTCAATCAAGTTCTAAAGATTTGTAAAAAAAATCAAGTTATTACTATTGCAGATGAAGTGATGACTGGCTTTGGAAAAACAGGAAAAACTTTTGCTTCTGAATACGTAAAAACAAAGCCCGATATTATCTCGATGTCCAAATCGCTTACAGCAGGCTTTGTACCTATGGCAGTAACCAGTTGTACTCAAGAAATTTATGATGCATTTCTAGATGATTCTGTTGGAAAAGCTTTTTTTCATGCACACACCTATTCTGCTAATCCAATAGCATGTTCGGTAGCATTGGCAGCAATAGAGCTTTTAGAAAGTGAGACTATGCAAAATAACATAAAGCGTATTATAGCATCGCACAAAAACTTTGATCATAAAATCAAAAACCACCCAAAAGTAAGTACTACAAGGCTAACCGGAGTAATTTATGCCTTAGACCTAAACATTGACATGAACCGCTACGGAAAAAAACGTTATGCCATTTTTGATCATTTTATGAAGCAAGGGATCTTTTTACGACCTCTAGGAAACACCATTTATATCTTAGCTCCTTTTGTAATTTCAGAACAAGAGCTTAACAAAGTTTATGATGCTATTATAGATTTATTGGAATCGATTTAGAAACGTATAATTAAAATTCTAAATCCATATAGGATCTAAAAATCAACTATTTACAGAGTTTTTAAATATCTTTTTGTGTACGTATTAGATAGTTTTTCTGGGTTTCTGTAAAACTGTAGTAATGTATCATCTTTCATAAAACTACCTGAGATATATTTTAATTCATTTTCGAACATCTCCTTTTGGTATGCATCAAAAGATGATTTGAATTTTTCGAATGCATCTATAGGTTTTTCAAAAAGTACAATTCCGTTACTTTCTAATAATTCAAAAACTTGTTTGAAATCCTCCGAAAGATCTGTGGTTATAATTTTTTGGGGCATGGATACAATGTCTTACTAGTTAACGTAAAATTAATCTTTTTTTAAATCTTAAGAAAACTTTTCTTCACGCAAAAGTTGACTTCAGCAAAGATTTAACATTGGAACTCTAACAAAATTCTTTTTACTATTTACCGAATAAGCAAAATACTAGTCATTAATCTTATCATCCAGCAAAGCTTTGAACCTATGTTTATCATCTATAAACAACACAATTTTTTTGAATGTTTTTTTAACGCCATAGAATCCGTTAAGCGTATTTCCCTCTTTTAAAGAGAGTACTAAATTATAAGATTCCAACTCTCCTAATGGAGATAATCTAATAATTTCATCATCAAATTCGACACCCTTGTCTATAATTTGGATCGTATTTATTGCACTAATATTAATTGTTGTTTCGCTTAAAATACCATAACGTAAATACAATCGACCATTTTCAACAACAATCGGTCTTTTCATCATTGATTTTACAAATCCAAAAACTTGAATACCCGAATATATACTTGCTATAGTAGCTACCCAAGCCGCTATCATATTCCATTTTAAAAGCAACACATGAAGCACATATGTTTCGACACCTATTATGAGTATAAAACCCATCAATAAGGAGATCGTTCCACTATTTTTGTGATACGTAAATTCATTTTCTTTTATTGTCTTTTTCTTCCAAAAAACAAAACCATAATAGAACACCGCAAGTTCCATAGCAAGAAAAATCGCTACTCGTTTAGGAAGAATTTCACGACATGTTTCTTTAAGAGCAGAAAAAAAATCTGATACCACCATTGCTTTTGCCCTATATCTTTTTATGGTTTGTCGTACTTTATAAACAACAAAAACTATCACCCCCAATTCTAATATAGGAAACAGCCACGTCTTACTCCAATTCAATATGGTTTGGTGTTCTTTTGGAACAATATAAGTTGCTATTAACATTCCAATTACAAAGAGAGGAACCACGGTAGTTTTGGGAATATTACTTTTTTTGATCAATAGAAAATATAATAGAGGTACTGTAAAAAGAAGATCAACAGTGATGCCTACAGATAAAGCCTCTGTATTTTCCTGAAAAACTTTTGATTTGGCTAGCAATACCATTGATAAAATTATCAGTAATGGTATTCCAAAAATTAAGATATTACCATTGATTTTTGTTATCATCTTCATTTTGCTCATATCCCAAAATGTCTATTTGTTCATCTGTATCATCAATAATTACATACATTTCTGTATACACCCATTCTTCATCTTGTTTTGTTCCTACTACATAGAGTCGCGCTTCTCCATTAGGCCCTTTAACAGGTATTGATATATCAGCAGAGCCCACACTATTTTGATACGATATACTACCATTCATAATACCATTAGTTTCTATAGGTTCTCCAAGAATACCTATAACGTATTCATCTTCATTTACTCTGGCTACTGCATCCTGACTAGGAGTAGATTGTGTTATCAATTCGCTTACTCCAAAAAAAAGAGAACCTAAAAAAACAAAAAACAAAACAATAATAGTAAGACAGCCTCCCAAAGGAACCGCCCAACCCCAATTTCTAGAAAACCAGCTCTTCTGTGGTACATGATCACTCATAGTAACTCTTCACTTTATATATATCTATAAATATAAGTCTTAAAAGACATTTTTTGTTACCTAATTGCATATAATTATTGAACAAAACATAACAAACCCCTACATTTGCCAAAATTTAAAAATTGCAAGAATCAATATCCATAACTGGTATTTCTTCGATATCACCTCTGGGAATTTCTCCTAAAGAGATATGGGAAGCATATAAAACCTCGTCTCATCATATTTCTTTTACTGATTTTGATGGAGAACAAACTCCTGTAGCGCGACTTTCTTTAGATTCGAAACGTCGTATTGAAATGCTACGAAAAGAAAATCCTGCATATGAAGCTCTAGATGACTCTGTCCTTTTTGGTCTGTTTGCTGCGCGACAAGCCGTAAAAAATGCAGCATGGGACACAAACAAGAATTTTGGAATTAATATAGGATCATCCAGAGGAGCCACACAACTTTTTGAAAAATACCATCAAGAGTTTCTTTCTACAGGCAAATCCTCTACACTAAGTTCTCCGACAACCACTCTGGGGAACATTTCATCTTGGATTGCTCATGACCTACAAACTCAAGGACCCGAAATAAGTCATTCGATCACATGTTCTACAGCGCTACATGCATTGCTTAATGGGGTTGCATGGCTACAATCAGGATTGGCAAACGAATTTTTGGTAGGTGGCAGCGAGGCACCTCTTACTTCGTTTACTATCGCTCAAATGAAAGCATTAAAAATTTATGCTTCTGCACAAGTATCTAGCTATCCTTGTCAAGCTATGAATTTGAATAAAGGTAGAAATTCTATGTTTTTAGGAGAAGGTGCTGGTATCGTTTGTCTTGAAAAAGGAATCAAAAAAAATGCACAAGCACTTATCAAAGGCATTGGTTATGCAACCGAAGTTTTAAAACATAATATATCGATCTCTACCCATGCAGATTGTTTTCAAAAATCTATTAAAATGGCATTGGGTGACACTCCTGTTAATGAAGTTGACGCCATCGTAATGCATGCGCCTGGCACCGTAAAAGGAGATTTAGCAGAATACAATGCTATCAAAGCAGTTTTTAAAAATACCATGCCTGCATTAACGACCAACAAATGGAAAATAGGTCATACTTTTGGTGCTAGTGGAATTTTAAGTCTTGAATTGGCAATCTTAATGTTACAACATCAAGAGTTTATATCAATTCCCTTTGTTAACAATGAAAATACTCCTAAACAACTACAAAAAATCATTGTAAATGCTGTAGGTTTTGGAGGCAATGCAGTGAGTATTTTAATAGAAAAACCTATCTAGCAGAAGATTCACAAAACAATTTCATATTTAAAAACCGCGAATTTGATGGTTCTTCGTTGTGTTTTTTGATTATAAACAATTACTTTTGAGCCTTCACATACCATTATCTATGAACAGTATTAGACACGATTGGACAAAACAAGAAATTCTTGACATATACAACACACCGTTAATGGATCTGCTGTACCAAGCAGCAGCCGTTCATCGTCAATATCATGACCCAAATACCGTTCAGGTATCTACCTTATTATCTATAAAAACAGGAGGATGCCCAGAAGACTGTGGATATTGCCCACAAGCAGCCAGATATCATACCGATATAGAAGGCAATGACCTTATGGGTGTACAGCAAGTAAAAGCTCAGGCGCTTCGTGCAAAAGCTTCAGGAAGTTCTAGAGTTTGTATGGGAGCTGCGTGGCGTAATGTAAAAGATGGACCAGAGTTTGAAAGTGTACTTGAAATGGTACGCACCATCAACAAATTAGACATGGAAGTTTGCTGTACATTGGGGATGATTACAGAAAACCAAGCACAACGACTGGCAGAAGCAGGACTATATGCTTATAACCATAATTTGGATACTTCTGAAGAATATTACAAAGAAGTTATTTCTACCCGAGGATATGAAGATCGTTTAAAAACAATCGACAACGTTAGAAAAACCAATGTTACCGTTTGTAGTGGTGGTATTATCGGGATGGGAGAAGCTGAAGAAGATAGAGCAGGAATGCTAGTAGCTCTGGCCAAATTAAATCCGCAACCAGAATCAGTCCCTATCAACGCACTAGTAGCTGTAGAAGGAACTCCTATGGAAGAAGAAAAACCAGTTGCTATTTGGGATATGATAAGAATGGTTGCAACTACTCGTATTGTAATGCCAATGACACAAGTACGATTATCTGCGGGAAGAACAGAAATGAGTAGAGAAGGACAAGCAATGTGTTTCTTTGCTGGAGCAAATTCTATTTTTGCAGGAGACAAACTACTTACTACTCCTAATCCAGATGTAAATGAAGATATGGAAATGTTTAAGACATTAGGCTTAATTCCTCAAAAACCATTTGTTAAAAAAGCACAACCAGAAACAGTAGAAGCAGAAGATTCGAAATTTGAATCCGCAGGAGAAAAACCTAAATGGTCAAGACCTGATCATAAAATCGAAAGAAACGAAGCTGCTAAACAAAAAGCCAAAGAGATTCCTGCAGATAAATAAAATATTTTACTGGCATTTTGGATTAATAATGAATCTGTTTTCTTGTTATTACCCTAACTTAATTTTATGACAAACTCACTTGAAATTAAACTTAGAGCAAATACCACGAGTAAAAACAATCACCAAAGAGCGATTTCTTAAAGAATATGTTTTATTACAAAAACCCGTTGTAATTGAACAATTAACAAGAGATTGGCCCGCTTATCAAAAATGGAATCTGGATTATATAAACTCGGTAGCAGGAGACAAAAACGTTCCTCTTTTTGACGACATTCCTATTACTACCAAATATAAATTTAATGAACCTCATACTCAAATGCGTATGAGTAAGTATATTGATTTGCTTAAAAGCAAACCCACCAACTACCGTATTTTTTTATATAATTTGTTTAAAGAAGTACCCACACTTCAACAAGATTTTTATTACCCTGATATTGGACTAAAATTCATGAAGAAACTACCCATGCTATTCTTTGGAGGACAAGAATCCAAAGTATTTATGCATCATGATATAGATTATGCTAATATTCTTCATTTTCATTTTCACGGAGAAAAACAATGCATACTATTTCCTCCATCAGAAACCAAGTATTTATACAAATTACCACATGCTTTAATAGCACATCAAGATATTGATTTTACAAATCCTGATATAGAAAAATGGCCTGCACTACAACAAGCAAAAGGATATATTACTAATCTCAAACATGGAGATACTATGTATATGCCAGAAGGATATTGGCATCATATGACCTATATAACCGCCGGTTTTTCTATGAGTATTCGATCTGTAACAAGAAACAAAATCAACTTTCTTAAAGCAGTCTATAATGTATTTTTTATGCGCTATTTTGATAATTTTATGAGGAAAGTGAGAAAACAAAAATGGATCGCATACAAAAACGCAGCAGCTATTAGAAAAACTCATCAAAATATCAAAAACTGTTAATTCTTCTAGTAACAAAAAAGTTTCAATTTCTTAAATTTTAATAATATCAGACATCGATATTATTAACCCTACCTAGTTTTGACCAGAATTAATTGCATCAAGTAATGTTTTACAGCATTTCATTATGATCATTTTTAATGCAACCGATAAGTTTTTTATTTGTCAATGAAACGTAACTTTTAAAAATGTAGATTAAAATGAATTCTCAAAACAGTATTAAAAACATAAATAGATGTTTTCTATTCTTATCCTTGATTTTATTTATGGCTTGTAAGTCTGATGACGATCGTATACCTCAACCAGAAAAAACCAAGAATGGTTTTTGGTTAGCCGAGGATAAAGGGTACATCATAGAAATTACTGATGAAAAAAAGGTATTGTATGGGGTAAATTCGGTTGGATGCACTATCATAAAAGATAATTTTGTACCAGAAGAAGCTTGGGGTGTACCACTAAACCTAGTTGATCCCGACGAATTGATAGGAGTTCCAGAACTTAGCGCATCAAATATTGAGTTTAAAAGATTAGTAGAACAAAACGAATTTTGTCTCCCTGATCAGATTACAAAAACGAAAGACCCAAAGATTAATTTTGATCATTTTTGGAATATTTTCAATGATTATTATGCTTTTTTTGAAACAAGAAACGTAGACTGGTCACAGTACAAGGATTTACGAGAACAAGTAACCTCAGAAAATTTTTATGATATCCTTGCAGAGTTAGTTTTTCTCTTGAAAGATGGCCATGTAGCTATTGACGATGAAGCTAATAATGTTGGTATCGATGCTGGTCTACCTAGTCTATATACTCGATTAAATTCGGGTTTAAGCAGAGATTTAATGATCGAATCTGAAGAAGATTACAACACACTTTACAGCCATAAATTACAAACCATAGCATCGAAGTATTTAGCCAATGAATTTAAGGTTGATGAAAATGGAAAAATTGTATGGGGGATGATTGACAGTGATATTGCATATATTAATATTTTGGCAATGGAAGGTTATAGCTCTAATGCAAAAAACGAGATAGAAACACTAAACGCTGTGTTAGACAAAATAATGACTGACCTTAAAGATGCTGCGGTTTCTAAGTTAATAATCGATATTCGATTTAATGGTGGAGGATATGATATGGTTTCAGTAAATATTGCTTCACGATTTTTAGACCATGATCGACTCGCATTTTCTAAAAAAGCAAAACTAAAAGGCGGCTTTACAAAAAGCACATCGGTATCTGTTTCTCCAAAAGGTGATTTTCAGTTTAAAGAAGATATAGTGTTATTAACAAGTCCTTTAACAGCAAGTGCAGCAGAGGTTTTTACACTTTGCATGAAAGATTTATCGTATGTAACTATAGTCGGTGATCATACCAATGGGGTTTTCTCTGACATTTTACCACATGCATTACCAAACGGAGCTTTACTAGGGCTATCTAATGAGGTATATAGCGATGCTAATGGCAAAGTGTTTGAGGCTATTGGAGTTGGCCCAAGCGAAGAGAATAAAGTGTCGTTATTCTCTAATGATGATTTTATGAATGAAAAAGATAGTGCAATAGAAAAAGCTATCGAGATACTAAACAAATAAAATTCCCCGATAAAAGAGCATCGGTATTTATAGCTTGAGTAAATATCGGTGCTTTTTAAAATCACCCGATAAGTTCATTTACTTTTTCATAAATCAAATGGGGCTCCCAGCCTCGATATAAGAGGTAATTGGTTAGTTTTTTTCGTTTTTTATTCGAATCGGTTTCATTAATACTATCAAATCTCTTTTCTGCCAACTCATGAAAAGTAGTTATATAGTCTTTTTCTGAAATTTCTTTAAGAGCAGTTTTTATATTATATGCTGAAATTTTACGAAACTTAAGCTCTTGTACAATTCTCTTTTTTCCCCATTTTTTTATCTTAAATTTCCCTCTGGCAAAAGCTTTTGCAAAACGTTCTTCATTTAGAAAGTTATGCTCTATAAGATGTACTATTATTTTTTCTTTGGCTTCGGGGATTAACCTCATCGTTTTTAGCTTATCCTCTACATCATTATGACATCTTTCCTGATATGCACAGTAATGCTCCATCTTTGCAATTGCCTCGCTTACCGTTACATATGACACATTGGGGTTTCTATACATAGTTACAAAGGTACAGACTTTTATAATTTCTACTAATTTTGTCAAGAATCTGCATACCTGGGATCTAGTATATAATCTTGTTTCACCATTTTTACAGTTTCAATACTTAAAAAACCAAACTCGTTTACCACTTTTCCGTAAATGCGATAAATTCCTTTTCCTCTAAAAAAGTTGTTTTTTGCTACCAAAGGAAATAAAACAGTATCAAATACTTGTCCATATTGATCTATAAACGTAGCAAAATTCATTCTTTTTCCTGTATGTGTTTTAGTATTTTTTACAGTAACCAAATACCCATATATATCGATATGTTTCCCTATAAAGCATTTCATATCGACTGCTCCAAATTTTGTTACTGTTTTTTTTGCCAAAAGGTTAAATGGTGAATTTATACAAAACCCTAACAACTCTAATTGATCAAATGCTACTTCTAATAAGGTTGTCTTTAATACAGGAATTGTATACTTCTGTTGACTAGAAGTAAATAATCTAGCTTGTATATCATTAATGTTTTTTGTTTTTTCTAGTTTAAAATGTGCTTGCCATAACAACTCGTATTTATCCTTATTTGTAAAACCGAAAGCATTAATTCTAATTAAAATACTTATTTGCTCTACACTAATAGCAACTCTATCAATAAAATCATCTAAGCTTACAAAGTCCCCTTTTTCTTTTCGCTCTTTTACAAGGCGTTCTATCACACGGGACTCTAATTCTTTTAGTAAACCAAACCCAAGATAGATATGCGTTCCTATAATACAATTATGATAATGACTATTATTTATGCAAGGCGCGTATATTGTTGCTCCTAACATTTCTGCTTCATAGATATAAAATTCTGGCCTATAAAAGCCTCCTCCATTATTTAAAGTGGCAACCATATATTCTAGAGGAAAATATGCTTTTAGAAACAAACTTTGGTAGCTTTCTACTGCATACGATGCAGAATGCCCTTTGGCAAATGCATAACCTGCAAAACTAGAAATCTGATTCCAAATCTCATAAATCAGAGTAGTATCATACCCTTTTTCTTTACAGTTTGCAATAAATTTATTTTCTACATTTTTAAATTCTTCTCGAGATCGATATTTACCACTCATACCTCTTCTTAGCACATCAGCTTCAGACAATGTGAGCCCTGCAAAATAGTGTGCTACTTTAATCACGTCCTCTTGGTATACCATAATTCCATAAGTATCTGGCATAATACTTTGCATAACGGGATGTGCTTTTTTTCTACGATTGGGGTCTCTATGACGTAAAATATATTCTCTCATCATTCCGCTTTTGGCTACCCCAGGACGTATAATAGAACTTGCCGCAACCAAACCAAGATAATTGTCTACTTCTAGTTTTTTTAACAACATACGCATTGCAGGGGATTCTACATAAAAACACCCCATACACTCTGCTGTTTTTATTAACTCATTAATACGTTTATCCTTCTTAAACTTATCGATATTATGAATATCAAAATCAGCCTCGTTGGGTCTATTATAGGTAATAATCTCTAGCGTTTCTTTAATTTTGGCTAGACCTCTTTGCCCCAAAATATCAAATTTATACAATCCCACATCTTCGGCTACTACCATATCAAATTGTGTGGTAGGAAACCCTTTGGGCGGCAAGTCAGTTGCTGTAAAATAGTGAATAGGATGTTCACTTATTAGAATACCTCCTGCATGTATACTTAAATAATTTGGTATCCCTTGCATTAGACTAGCATATCTTACTACTAGCCTAGAGAATGTATCTAATTGATCAAGAGCATATCTCCCTTCACAGAGCCTATCGATTTCTTCTTTTGGCAAGCCAAATACCTTTCCTAATTCGCGTACAATACCCCGGTATTTAAAAGTAACATAGGTTCCCAGAAGTGCTGTATGTTCAAAACGTTCAAAAATATACCGAGTCATATCTTCTCGGTCTCGCCACGAAAAATCAATATCAAAATCAGGGGGACTGGTACGATAAAGGTTAATAAATCGTTCAAAATATAAATCCAGATCCAAAGGATCTACATCGGTAATCCCCAAAAGATAGGCTACAATACTATTAGCACCACTCCCTCTACCAACATAAAAATAACCTTGTTTGCGAGCATAAGAAACGATATCCCAGTTAATCAAAAAATAAGAAACAAAATCCATTTTTTCGATTACAGAAAGTTCTTTATCCAGTCGTTCTAAAACAGAATCACCACCATTAGGGTATCTGTACCCTAACCCTTTTATGCAAAGCTCTCTAATTAAACTGAGGTCTTTCTGTTTATCTTCTGTATATGTTTGCTTATTTAGTGTTTTTCTTTCTTCTGAGAAATCAAACAAAATAGCACAACTATTCATCAGCGTTTCTGTATTTGCTATGATATGTTCATACCCTAAAAAAGCATTTACTATTTCAGATTTAGAAAGCATTACCTCATTAGGATCTGCCTCTTCTTCTTTTTGCAGCTTACTTAAAAGCGTATTATTATCTATAGCTCTAAGTAATCGATGTATATTGTGATCTCTTTTGTTTCTAAAGGTTACTGTTTGCAAAACAACTAGCTTATCTTTCATCTCCCTATATATAGAAAACGGCAGTTTTCTCAAATCTTTGATGGACACTCCTATAAACTCATGAGGCTCAAAATCTGTTTTATCTAATAATAGCACCTGCTCAAAAGAATATATGATATATGCATTTTTGAAACAAGGTGCTATTTCGGGAAAAGAATCGTTTACATGTGTATATTTTGAAAGAAACGTGTTCAATTCATAAAAACCTTGGTTATTCTTAGCGATGCCCACATACAGTTGTCGTACATTATTTCTATAATCAATCCCAATGATTGGTTTGATAGCATAGTCTTTTGATTTTCTAATAAAATTTAGGCAAGCCGATGTATTATTAATATCAGTAAGAACGAGTTGTTTCACTCCCTGTTCTTTTGCCATTTCTAATAATTCAATTTCAGAAAATGTTCCAAATCGTAGACTATACCATGTATGACAGTTAATGTACATAACTTATATCAAATAAATTATAAAATGCGACATAAGATGCGTAGTTGCTTTCTTTTCTTATGAAGCTGTAAAATTCTTGCATAGCAATAGTTACGGAAGTTTTTACAATGAAATAAGAGAAGAAATGAACAAACATATTAGTGGTGTTTTATGGTCTAGTTGATATTACTGTTTACGATGTGCCAATACTACCGGCGGCTGACCACTAAATGGATTATGCATTCTCCCGATAGTTTTAGACCCCATAGCCGACGCCCTAATTACACTACGATCTCCATAACGTTTCCTTATCGTATCCAACGCGCTATATAATTCTAATTGCTCTTCTGTATCTTCAAACAGATTGATTTGATAATTACCGGTAACCAAATGACTAAAACGTATCCCTATAAGTCTAATAAGCAATCGTTTATTATACAATCGATCAAAAAGATCCAGGATCTTGGGAATCAACAAATGATCTGCACTGGTATAAGGAATTTTAAGTTGTTTGGTATAGGTATTAAAATCAGAATAACGAACTTTTACAGCAATGCATGCTGTAAGTTTATCTCCTCTTCGCAATTGATACGCAAGATTTTCTGTCATCGCAACCAGAATGCCTCGTAGTTTAATAACATTGGTGGTATCTCTATCGAATGTTCTTTCTGTCGAAATAGATTTTCGCTCAGAAAAAGGAATTACCGGAGTATTATCAATACCGTTAGCTCGTTTCCAGATTACAATACCATTACGACCCAAAACACTTTGCATCATTTCGACAGGCATTTCCTGTAGTGTTTTAATTCTTTTAAGCCCCAGATTGCGAAGGGTTTGATAGGTTTTATCTCCTACCATCGGAATTTTTTTTATCGATAAAGGTGCTAAAAAAGGTTTTTCGAATCCAAAATCGATTTTAAGTTGGTTATTAGGTTTGGCTTCGTTTGTAGCTATTTTAGAAACTACTTTATTGACCGATAACCCAAATGAAATAGGCAATCCTGTTTCTTTTACAATCGATTGTCGTAATTCGGTCGCATACTTATAGCTTCCAAAAAAACGATCCATCCCTGTTAAGTCTGCATAAAACTCATCGATACTGGATTTTTCAAAAACTGGTACTTTTTCTGTAATAATTGCTGTTACATCATCTGAGTATTTGCTATATGTACCCGCATTTCCTTTTATTACTACTGCTTCTGGACATAATTCTTTGGCCATTTTCATAGGCATACCCGAATGTATCCCATAACTACGAGTTTCATAACTACATGCAGCTACTACTCCTCGATCACTAATACCTCCTACCAATAGCGGGCGATCTTTTAACCGGCTATCGATCAATCTTTCGACAGACACATAAAAAGTATCCAGATCTAAATGTAGGATGGTTTTTTTCATTACTTTTTTGGAATTTTTCCAAAAATATGGAATTTTTCCAAAATAAAATCAATTTTATTGAAGAAATATCTGACAGAAACAACATAAATAAAACGTTATCAACTAATTAAAACCATATTAGAATTTAACCCTGCTTTGTATTTTAGAGCTAAAAAAAACATCCATCCCAACCTTCCTTCAAAGGAAGGAGTTTCAAATCTCCCTTTGAAACGAGGTTTAGAGGGATGTAAATTGTATTTCCTTTAAAATGTATATTGATTTAAGATACTAAATAGGATTAATGGATTTTTTCAATAGTAATTTCGTTTCCATTAAAACTAAAAATATCTTTTTCAGACTTTCCTAACAGTAACTTTCCGATAGGAGAATTGGCTGCAATTGCAAAATATGAAGTAGTAGTCACCTGCAACTCTCCAACCGAAATACTAATAAAATAATTGGCTTGTGAGGTCTTTATCAAACTACCTAAATGTATATATTCTGAGGTATGTGATAAATTAATTTTACCCAATACCTCTTGCAGTTTTTGCACCTCTGCTAGTTGCTTTCCTGCTTTTTCACGCTCCAATTGCAACATTGCTCTTCCGGTTTCATGTTTATCCCCTGCAGTACTTTTGGTTTCAGAAGTCAACGATTCCTGAATTCCTGAAATAGTATCTTGTATACGTTGTAACCGATGGTTTACATGCTCTTGACATTGTTGTAATAACGCTTCTTTAATTTGCAAATTTGTCATTAATATCAATCTATTAAAGTAGGGTAATTAGTATTCATCACCTATCCAAAAACACTAAAGTACCATAATTCTTCATTTGCATGATAATCCATTCTTTTCTTTTTTGAATATATTTTGTTGCTGGATTTGCCATAAAGTTCTGGGGATTTGGCAATATAGCTGCAATAGCAGAGGCTTCTACTCTGGTAAGGTTTTTTGCCGATTTATTAAACCAGAATTTTGATGCAGCTTGTGCTCCATAAATATGGTTTCCCATTTCTATGCTGTTCAAGTACACCTCCAGGATACGTTTTTTACTCCAGAAAAGCTCGATTAAAAAAGTAAAATAGCTTTCTAGTCCTTTTCGAATCCAGCTACGTTGCGGCCATAAAAATACATTTTTGGCTGTTTGCTGAGAGATGGTACTGGCTCCGCGTAACTTTTTACCTATTTTATGATCGGCAATTGCCTTTTCTATTGCTTTTCTATCAAAACCATTATGCGTTACAAAATGCTGATCTTCGCTACAAATCACTGCCAATTGAAGGTTTTTAGAAATTTCTGAAATCGGAATCCATTCATGTTTTATCGAAGTATGTTGCTGATTGCTAAGTTGTCGAATAATCATAAGCGGAGTCATAGGAACCGCTACCCATTTATACAGCAATACCCATAATACACTTAACACAACAAAGCCAACGCAGCTTTTAGCCAGAAAACGAATTATCCTCTTCATTTTATCCTTATTACTTTAACAAATCAGCCAATTCTGTACCTACTTGACTCCCAATCGCTACTCCCATTCCACCAAGTCTCACCCCACAAAATACATTATTGGATATCGGCTTAATAATGGATTTTTTTTGCGACCCAACTCCCATAATTCCACTCCATCGATGGCTAATTTCAAAATGAGTAGTTGGTAAGATAACCTCACGTAACATTTCTTCTAGTTTTTGCTGGATTAACTCGGTTTGACCTAATACTGTTGTTTCTTCTGCCTTAAAATCCAGATTTCTACCTCCACCTAGCAGGATTCTATTGTCTATATTTCTAAAATAATAGTACCCTTTATCCAAATGAAAGGTTCCTTTGATATGCAAATTATCGATAGGGCGAGTAATCAACACCTGGGCACGTGCTGGTGTTACCTGAGTAATTCCTAATTGCGATGCAAAACCATTGGTTGCAATCAAAACTTTGTTTGCAGAAAACGTACAATGATTGGTTTTTATTTCGACAGAAGAATGATGATCACTAAGGTTTTCTACCTTACAATTATATAAAATCTTAATTCCAGACGCCTGCACTTTATCGATCAAAGCTTCCATCATTTTACCCGTATCTATTTGCCCTTCGAATGCGTTATAAATACATTGAGATGTTATATTTTTAAAATCAAAAGGGTTATCCCTGACATGATATACCTGTTCTTTGAAAACAGGCTTGAGTAGTGTATTTATTTTTTCTCTTTTTAAGAGGCATTTTTCTAATAATGAAGTATCCTTCTTAGAAAAAAGTTCATACCCCCCATATTGTAAATAGGAAATAGCCTGATCTCCCAAACGCTTTCTTAATATCTGAAGACCTTCATATCTTTTTTTTATCAACTGTAATACTTCATCTTCATTATGAGTGGTTAAATCTTCCAGAATTTCTGAAACACTACCAAAACAAGCAAAACCCGCATTCTTTGTACTTGCTCCATTTGGCAATATTCCTCGTTCCAGAATAAGAATTTTAGCTTTTGGAAAATTATTTCTTAATTGCAGCGCACAATTAAGTCCTACAATTCCGCTACCAATAATAACAAAATCGACATTGAATAACCATGTTTTATATTCCCAATAACTAAAATTCATTCTAAATTATTTAATGAACTGGTTTAAACCTTTTTCAATAACAAATATAATGGTTCCTAATCCGATTTTATACTTATAAAGTATCTGTTCATCCTATCAGATTGATATTTCAAGCTTATAATCACAGTAAACCAACCCTAACCAAACACGCAATAATTAACTAATTACCAACAACTTAAGCACTATAAAGTAAAATTATTGTTAATAAAACCTGATAAGTTTATTTTCAAAAACAAACCTTGTCTATTACATTTACCCTATACATTTGATAATATGTGGTATGTTCTTTGGGGAAAGAACAATCATATTAATAAATCGGGAAACAAATCAAATCGTAAAATTATGCAGTACAAAGTAATTGATACAAAAAGCCAGTATTTTGGAAAAGTATTAGATTTCGAATCCTGCTCTACTTTGAGTGATTTGGGAGGAGTAATCTTAAAAACAGAAAGAAACAGAGTTTCACTCTTTAAATTTAGTGAAGTAGAATTGGTATAACTACCTATTCTACTTCTTCTTTTAGTGCTGTAATTCGCTGCACGTACTTACCAATTACATCAAACTCCAGGTTTACAATTACTCCTATAGCAAATGTGTTAAAATTTGTATGCTCATATGTATATGGAATAATAGCTACACTAAATTCATTTTTCTTAGAACCTACTACTGTCAAACTCACTCCATTAACAGTTATAGACCCTTTCTCTATAGTAATATTACTTAAGCCAGGATCATATTCGAATGTATAGTACCAGCTACCATCTGCTTCCTTTACCGAGGTACAAACAGCCGTTTGATCTACATGTCCCTGTACAATATGCCCATCTAAACGATCTCCAAGTTTCATTCCTCGTTCTAAATTTACTATACCACCAATAGCAAGTTGATTAAGGTTTGTTTTGTCCAAAGTCTCTTTTATTGCAGTAACTGTATATTGGTTTTCTTCTATAGACACTACAGTAAGACAAACCCCATTATGAGATACACTCTGATCGATTTTTAACTCATGAGTAAAATTAGCTCTCATAACAATGTCCAGATTTTCTTTATTAACTTGCAAAGAAACAACCTCTCCTAACTCTTCGATGATTCCTGTAAACATAAATGCGAATTATTTAATTAAATTTGTGACCTCAAACAACGAGGACTTAGTTTCAGACCTCAAAAATACTGATAAAGTACTTTACATAATGAAGAAAGAAGAAAAAATAAGATTAGGAATTTCTATAGGAGACCTAAATGGTATCGGTAGCGAAGTAGTGCTTAAAACTTTTGAAGATGCTCGAATGTTGGATTTTTGCACCCCGGTAATTTTTGCTTCAGTAAAAATTCTTTCTTACTTAAAAAAACAATATAAAAATCAAGCTTCACTACACGGAATTGATAAAACATCTCAAATATTAGATGGTAAAATAAACGTGCTTAATGTCTGGAAAGAAAATGTAGGCATTAGTTTTGGAAAAGAAGATGAAAAAATAGGAAGTTACGCAATTCAATCTCTTAAGGCAGCTACTAATGCATTAAAAGATGATGAGATTGATGTATTGGTAACAGCACCTATTAACAAAAGAAGCATCCAATCAGAAGCTTTTAATTTTCCCGGTCATACCGATTATCTAGATCAGGAATTAGAAGGAAATAGCCTTATGTTTATGATTACCGATGATTTAAAAGTAGGATTGCTTACTGATCATGTAGCTATAAAGGATATTGCAGAAACTATAACTCCAGAATTAATCGAACAAAAAGTGAATACTATTCATCAATCACTTAAGCAGGATTTTGGTATATCAAAACCCAAAATTGCGGTATTAGGTATCAATCCGCACAGTGGTGATAATGGAGTAATTGGCAAAGAAGATGAAAATATATTAAAACCTACGATTCACAAAATTAATGAATCCGGTAAATTAGTATATGGCCCTTATGCCGCAGATAGCTTTTTTGGTTCTGATAATTATAAGGCTTTTGATGCTGTGGTTGCATCGTATCACGATCAAGGGCTTATCCCTTTTAAAACATTATCTTTTGGTAAAGGAGTAAACTATACTGCCGGATTAAACAAAGTACGAACATCCCCTGATCATGGGACAGCTTTCGAAATTGCAGGTAAAAATCAGGCCGATAATAGTTCTTTTAAAGAAGCTGTTTTTTCTGCATTAACTATTTTTAAAAATAGAAAAGAATATGCCGAGCTAACGAAGAACTCTTTAAAAAAACAACCTAGAAAACCACAAAACAAACAAAATCAAACCGCTTAAAAGCGTATATAGACAAATAATGAGCAATAAATTTCTTTGATAAAAGAAGCATTGCAAACATAAATTACAAGACTATCAAAAGAGCAAGAAGTTAAATCACTAACAATCTGATATATTTTTGATTACAAAAATACTTTCATAATGTTTTTTTACTATCTTTGCACCCGCCTTTCTCAAATAGATAGGCATCTGAAACTGATGATGAAATGATACAACTAAAAGAGTACACTATTCCTTTTGTTGGGTTAAAGCAAGGATTACACCAGTTTGAGTATAGAATTGACAACACGTTCTTTACACATTTTGAGTATGATGAGTTTAATGCATCTACAGTAAAAGTTGATTTAGAGTTCAACAAAAAAACAACTATGTTAGAACTCCAATTTAAAGCAACTGGAACTATAAATGTAAATTGTGATCTCACCAATGAGCCTTTTGATTTACCAATCGAAAATCAATTTTTTTTGGTAATTAAGTTTGGTAATGAATATAACGATGAAAACGAAGAGCTTTTAATACTTCCTCATGGGGAGTATGAAGTAAATATTCAGCAGTATATTTATGAGCTTATTATATTGGCTATACCTGCCAAAAAAGTTCATCCTGGTGTAGAAAATGGTACATTAAAATCAGACATACTAGAAAAACTGGAAGAATTAAGTCCAAAAGAAAAAACAACAACAAATAACAATGAGGATACAGATCCTCGCTGGGATAAATTAAAAAACTTATTAAACGATAAATAATAGCTAAGCAATGGCACATCCTAAGAGAAAAATATCGAAAACGAGAAGAGATAAAAGAAGAACGCATTACAAAGCTTCTGTACCACAAATAGCTACTGATCCTACTACAGGAGAAGCACATTTGTACCACAGAGCTCACTGGCATGAAGGTAAGTTATATTACCGTGGACAAATCGTTATTGACAATACTGAAGAAGAAGTAGCTTAATAATATTGTTAAAATTTTAAAGAGAGCTCTCACAATTGTGAGGGTTTTTTTGTTTTTAGTTGAATATGTGTCAAAATCCCGTTATTTTGCGCCATATTTGTATATAATTTAGTAATTTCAACGACTTTTTGTGCATTTTTGCGCTCTAGTTCGTGAAACTAAAACTAAGATATGAGTAAAATCACAGCCGCTATCACAGCTGTAGGCGCATATGTGCCAGACTATGTGTTAACTAATGATATACTAGCAACAATGGTTGACACTAACGACGAATGGATAACCTCTCGTACAGGTATTAAAGAACGTCGAATTTTAAAAGACAAAGACAAAGGAAGTTCTTTCTTAGGTATCAAAGCTGCAGAAGACTTGATTGCCAAAAAAAATGTTGATCCCAAAGAGATTGATATGGTAATTTTTGCCACGGCAACACCAGATCTTCCGGTAGCTTCTACAGCTGCATACACTGCCTCTCAAATAGGTGCAGTAAATGCTTTTTCGTATGACTTACAGGCTGCCTGCTCTGGATTTTTATACGGAATGTCTACCGCAGCAAGCTACATCGAATCTGGAAGATACAAAAAAGTATTGCTAATCGGTGCAGATAAAATGTCTTCTATAATTGATTATAAAGATCGCACCACATGCATCATTTTTGGTGATGGTGGCGGAGCTGCTCTTTTTGAACCGAACAACGAAGGACTTGGGTTACAAGATGAATATCTTCGATCTGATGGTATCGGAAGAGAATTCTTAAGAATTGAAGCAGGAGGTTCTATACTCCCTACTTCTGAAGAAACCCTAGCCAAAAAACTACATTTTGTTAGACAAGACGGAAAGACTGTATTTAAATACGCAGTTTCTAATATGGCAGATGCCAGCACAAAGATCATGGAACGTAATAACCTAACAGGTGACGACGTAGATTGGCTGATCGCCCATCAAGCTAACAAACGTATCATTGACGCAACTTCTAACAGAATGAACTTAGATCAAAGTAAAGTTCTTATGAATATTGAGCGATATGGTAATACGACTTCTGCCACTTTACCATTATTGCTTAGTGATTACGAAAAACAATTCAAAAAAGGAGACACTTTAATATTCGCCTCTTTTGGAGGTGGCTTTACATGGGGCTCTATTTATCTTAAATGGGCTTATAATTCCTAAACAACTAAAACACATAATACCAACACATTATGGATTTAAAAGAAATTCAGAATTTAATTAAATTTGTTGCCAAATCAGGGGCAAGTGAAGTAAAATTAGAGATGGATGATGTTAAAATCACTATCAAAACTGCATCAGACGAAAGCAAAGAAACTACTATAGTACAACAAATACCTGTTGGCAGTGCTGTTCCATCACATCCGGTAGCCCCAGTTGCAGCAGTTACACCGCCTGCAGCAACGTCGCCTGTAGCAACAGAAGCTGCAGCAGAAGATGATTCTAAATACATTACTATCAAATCTCCTATTATAGGAACATTATACAGAAAACCATCACCAGACAAACCTACATTTGTTGAGGTTGGAGACACTATAAAAGAAGGTGACGTACTTTGTATTATTGAAGCCATGAAACTCTTTAATGAAATCGAAAGTGAAGTTTCTGGCAAAGTAGTAAAAGTATTAGTTGATGACGCTTCTCCTGTAGAATTTGATCAACCACTATTCTTAGTAGACCCATCATAACCCGATTTTAAAATTCCAATAAACAAATCTCAAAAATCTGGTTCGCCCAGAAATTTGAAACTTGGAATTTGAGATTTTTAAATTTTAAAAAGTTATGTTTAAAAAAATCCTAATTGCAAATAGAGGTGAGATTGCTTTACGGGTAATAAGAACCTGTAAAGAAATGGGCATAAAGACAGTAGCAGTATATTCTACTGCTGATGCAGAAAGCCTACATGTTCGTTTTGCCGACGAAGCAGTATGCATAGGACCTCCCCCTAGTAATCAGTCTTATCTAAAAATGTCTAATATCATAGCTGCTGCAGAAATTACAAATGCAGATGCTATACACCCTGGATACGGTTTCCTTTCTGAAAACGCAAAATTTTCTAAAATCTGTGAAGAGCACGAAATAAAATTTATTGGTGCCAGCGCAGAAATGATCGAAAAAATGGGAGATAAAGCAACAGCAAAATCTACCATGATTGAAGCCGGAGTACCTTGCGTACCAGGAAGCGAAGGCATAATTCCAGATTTTGAAACCTGCATAAAAGTAGCAAAAGAAACTGGATACCCTGTAATGCTTAAAGCTAGTGCTGGTGGTGGTGGAAAAGGAATGCGTGCCGTTTGGAAAGAAGAAGACCTGCAGGCCGCATGGGAATCTGCCAGACAAGAAAGTAAAGCCGCCTTTGGCAATGACGATATGTACATGGAAAAACTTATTGAAGAGCCAAGACATATCGAAATACAAGTTGTAGGTGATAGCAACGGCAGAGCATGTCATTTATCAGAAAGAGATTGCTCTGTACAACGTAGACATCAGAAACTTACAGAAGAAACACCATCTCCATTTATGACCGATGAGCTTCGTAAAAAGATGGGAGAAGCTGCAATAAAAGCTGCAGAATACATCAAATATGAAGGCGCTGGAACTGTAGAATTTTTGGTAGACAAGCACCGCAATTTCTACTTTATGGAAATGAACACTCGTATCCAGGTAGAACACCCTATCACAGAACAAGTAGTTGATTATGATCTAATTAGAGAGCAAATATTAGTTGCTGCAGGAGTCCCTATTTCGGGTAAAAATTATTTCCCTCAATTACACTCCATAGAATGCAGGATTAACGCAGAAGACCCTCATAAAGATTTTAGACCTTCTCCAGGAAAAATTACCAATCTTCATATTCCAGGAGGTCATGGTATTAGAGTAGATACACACGTATACAGCGGTTATATTATTCCTCCAAATTATGACTCTATGATCGCTAAGCTTATAACCACTGCACAAACCAGAGAAGAAGCTATTAACAAAATGAAGAGAGCTTTAGACGAGTTTGTAGTCGAAGGAATAAAAACTACTGTTCCTTTTCATAGACAACTAATGGATGATCCGGATTATGTATCTGGAAATTACACTACAAAATTTATGGAAGATTTTGAAATGGCTAACTAGTAGCAGCATCAATATAACACCAAAAAAGCCTCTAATGATTATCATTAGAGGCTTTTTTAGCTTTTAAGCAACTTTATTGCATAAAAAAACCCCGATTTTATAAAAAATCGGGGTTTTAATTTATTTTATCAATTCACCATTTTTGTCGTGAAAATGATATTCTAAATACGTGTAAGCGTCTCTAGGCACAATTTTTACCCATCTCTTATGATTTAAAAACCATTTAGATCGGGTGGATGGAAATCCTTTTGTTAAAAAAGCCGCTATAAAAGGATGTGCACTTAACACTATCTTCTTGTGGTCTTTTTTTATTAATTTTTCTAACTCAACCTTAATTTTCTCTACCAAAACTATTGGTGCCTCAACTTCACCATTTATTCCGCTAGGATCTTCCTCTCGGGTTTTGATATTCATTTCTGGTCGCACACGCTGTCGCGTGATTTGTATTAAGCCAAATTTACTTGGCGGTAATATTTTGTGTTTTGCCCTATCATCTTTCATCTCTTCTCTTAAATGATTGAAGAGTGTTCTGCGGTTATCAGCATTATTCATATCGATAAAATCGACTACGATAATACCTCCCATATCTCTAAGACGTAGTTGGCGTGCTACTTCTGCCGCACTAATTAAATTAACTTCTAATGCGGTATCTTCTTGGTTTTTAGCCTTATTAGACCTATTCCCACTATTTACGTCGATCACGTGCATCGCTTCTGTATGCTCAATCACCAAATAAGCTCCTTTACTCATGGATACCGTTTTGCCAAAACTTGTTTTTATTTGGCGTTCGATACCATATTTTTCAAAAATAGGAACCTTTGGGTTATGCAGTTTTACGATCGACTCTTTTTTTGGAGCAATTTCTTGCAGATACTCTTTGATTCTGTTACAGAGATCTTCATCATCTACTACAATAGAAGTAAAGGAATCATTAAAGACGTCCCTTAAGATAGAAGAAGCTCTATTCATTTCACCTAATACTTTTGATGGATGATGTGCTTTATATAATTTTTTACACATGCCTTCCCATCTTGCGATTAGGTTTTGCAAATCTTTGTCTAGTTCTGCTACTTTTTTGCCTTCTGCTACAGTACGTACAATAATTCCAAAGCCTTTTGGCTTTATACTTTTTACAAGCCTTTTTAACCGCTCTTTTTCTTCTGAAGACTCTATTTTTTGTGAAATAGAAATTCTATTCGAAAAAGGCACCAAAACAATATATCGACCAGCTATTGAAAGCTCTGAACTAATTCTAGGTCCTTTGGTAGATATAGGCTCTTTTACTATTTGTACTAATAGCGATTGATTTGATTTTAGCACATTCGTTATTACTCCGTGCTTATCAATATCGTTCTCTTGAGGAAAATCCTTAAGAGAATAGTTTTTTAATTTACCTGTGCTTACACGTTTTATGAATTTAAGCAAAGAAGAAACTTGAGGACCAAGGTCATGGTAATGTAAAAATCCATCTTTTTCATAGCCAACATTAACAAATGCAGCATTGAGACCTGGGACAGATTTGCGGATTTTGGCTATAAAAATATCACCAACCGCAAAGTTACTATCATCTTCTTCTTTATGTAATTCAATTAGTTTTCCACCCTTTAGTAAGGCAAAATCCGTAGAGGAACCTGACCTAATGATCAATTCGTTGTTCACTCTGATTAGATTTTTATTCCGACAATTATCGGAATGGATTAAACAATTTTTTCACAGGAATTTTTAATTCCATTGAAATAAAACACATACAGGTAGTTAGTATGCCATTTTATTTCGATTTCAAAGAACTTAGCTTTTCAAACAAAAAAAGTAGTTAGAAACTACTTTTTCTTATGACGATTTGCTCTTCTTCTTTTTTTACGCTTATGCGTAGCTACCTTATGTCTTTTACGTTTTTTACCACTTGGCATATGTGTACTTTTTATTTATTATTAATTATTTTACTTCTACGTTGGTCTTTACACCTTCTACAAATACTTTTGCAGGTTTAAACGCTGGTATATTATGTGCAGGAATCTTAATTGTCGTATTTTTAGATATGTTACGTCCTGTTTTTTCTGCTCTCGTTTTTATAATAAAGCTACCAAATCCTCTTAGGTATACATTATCCCCACTCTCTAGTGAGCTTTTTACTTCTTCCATAAAGGTTTCAACCGTTGCTTGAACATCACCTTTTTCTATTCCTAATTTTTCTGAAATTTTTGCTACAATATCTGCTTTAGTCATTATAATACCTATTAAGGGTTTTTTTAAATTTTCAAGGGGGCAAATATAAGAATTTAAAATCCAAAATATCAATACTTAAGATGATATTTTAATCTTTAAACGTTTAATTTTGCAAATCTTATTATTTTTCTATGAAATTTTCTAAAAAACTCATTACGTGGTACTTACAAAACAAAAGAGACATGCCATGGCGAGAAACCAAAAATCCATACCATATTTGGTTGAGCGAAATTATACTTCAGCAAACAAGAGTAGCGCAAGGTTTACCTTATTATATATCCTTTACAAACACGTTTCCAACAGTATTTGATCTAGCCAAAGCAACAGAAGAAGAGGTGCTAAAACTATGGCAAGGACTGGGATATTACTCTCGTGCCAGAAATCTACATACTACAGCAAAATATGTAGCTAATGAGTTAAATGGTGTTTTTCCCAACACCTACAAAGACTTATTGCTTTTAAAAGGTGTCGGAGACTATACGGCTAGTGCAATTGCTTCCATTTGCTACAAAGAACCTGTTCCTGTGGTAGACGGCAACGTATATAGAGTGTTATCGCGTTTCTTTGACATAGACACTCCTATAAATAGCACTCCAGGAGTAAAAGAATTCAAAAAATTGGCAATAGCATTAATGGATCATGATCAACCTGCAGAATATAATCAAGCAATAATGGAATTTGGAGCCCTGCAATGCAAGCCTCAAAACCCAGATTGTAATAGTTGTATCTTATCCAATAGTTGCGAAGCACTACAGCACAAAAAAGTTGCCGTATTACCTGTAAAAACAAAAAAACTAAAAATTAAACACCGACATTTTAATTATTTAGTCTTTGATTTAGATGAACAAAAGACAGTTATTAAACAAAGAAGCGGTGACGGCATATGGAAAGGGCTTTATGAGTTTCCTTTAATAGAAAGTGATTCTTTTGACATCACCCAAGTTTCATCACATACCACTTTTAAAGAAATAGTTGGAGATCATATATATGAGATAACACCATATCTAGATAAACCAGTCATACATAAGCTATCACATCAACATTTACACACTCAATTTTATATCATAAAAATGAAAACACCTAAAAAGATCAATTCTACCAACAAGGTAATAGCAATCAAAGATATTGACACTTACCCTGTACCTATTTTGGTAAGCAACTTTATAGATGCTTTTTTTTAAGTTTTCTTCAAAAAACATATACTATAATTGTATCCCCAACTATAAACATACGTTAAGAAACTTTTTACCATATATGCTTTTCTTTTTTTTTATTACATTTACTAATACATATGTAAAGACATATCTGTGTTAATATAGGTATACCGTCTTAAAGCAGATTATATATTTAAATTGATAAAATAATAATACTTTGATAGTATTAAATGAGTTTTATTATTTCTTTGCAACTAATAAACCTTATATAAATTACCCTAATAATGACAGGAACACTAAATAAAGTAATGTTAATAGGACATACCGGAGATGAAATAAAGATGCATTATTTTGAAGGAGGTAACTGTATTGGACGATTTCCGTTAGCTACTAATGACTCTTATGTAAATAAAAGTACAGGAGAGCGTGTAACCACTACAGAATGGCACAATATAGTGGTAAGAAATAAAGCGGCAGAGATTTGTGAGAAATACCTTAACAAAGGAGATAAGATATATATAGAAGGACGTCTAAAAACCCGGAAATGGCAGGACGAACAAGGAAAAGACAGGTATAGTACAGAAATACAATGCACGGACTTTACCTTTCTTACTCCAAAAAATGAAAACCAGTCTACAGGAGCCGTACCTCAAAATTCGCCCCAGACAAATACTCCACCTGCCAGTAACAATCAGCAACAGGCAGTTTCTCCTAACCCAACAGAAAAAGAAGAAGATGATGATCTTCCGTTCTGATTTGTATAACTAAACAAAGATACTTTGGATCCTGATCCTATACCGCTTCTAATCTCGCTATTTGCTTTTGATATTATGCAGACCGTTAATTTGGTTGCACTTATAGCCTTGCTTATATTCTCTGCCCTAATTTCTGGCAGTGAGGTTGCTCTATTCTCTTTAACTCCAACCGATCTCAAAGAAGAAGAAAACCCGTCAAAGAATTTAAGGATTGTATCAAAATTATTGGATAATCCCAAAAAGCTATTGGCCACAATACTGGTTGCTAACAACTTTATTAATATAGCCATCATACTCCTTTTTGATAATTTGGGAGAGATTTATCTAAGTCATCTTGATTATGTCTTTCTTGGGTTAATTAATATACGACTTGTTGTCGAGGTTGGAGTGGTTGCTTTTCTTATTTTATTATTTGGAGAAATTTTACCAAAGATATATGCCAGCAGAAACAATGTGAAATTTGCTAAGCTCATGGCTCGACCTCTTCGTTTTTTGGATTGGATCATCTATCCTATTAGTATTCCGATGCGAAGTGTCACTATGGCGATTCATAATAGATTAGGAAAACAAAAATCCAACCTAAGTGTCGATCAATTATCACAGGCTTTAGAGTTAACATCTGATAAAGACACTACTGATGAAGAAAAGAAAATACTAGAAGGTATCGTATCTTTTGGCAATACAGATACCAAACAGGTTATGCGACCCAGAATGGATATCTTTGCCTTAAACAAGGACGCTTCTTACAAGGAAATTTTTTCAGAAATTATAGAAAATGGTTTTTCTCGCATCCCTGTTTATGAAGATAGTATCGACAAAGTGGTGGGGATTTTATACGTAAAAGATCTTCTTCCTTATATCAATCAATCGTCTTTTGATTGGATTTCATTATTAAGAGAGCCTTATTTTGTGCCTGAAAACAAAAAATTAGACGATTTGCTTAACGATTTTAAGAATAAAAAAAATCATCTGGCTATTGTTGTTGATGAATATGGAGGAACTAGTGGATTAATTTCTTTAGAAGATATTATTGAAGAAATTGTAGGCGATATTAGCGACGAATTTGATGACGAAGATCTTGTGTTCTCAAAACTTGACGATCGAAACTACGTTTTTGAAGGAAGAACTGCGTTAAAAGATTTTTACAAAGTGCTAAAACTCGAAAACAATACTATTTTTGAAGATATTAAAGGAGATGCAGAAACTATAGCCGGTCTGCTATTAGAAATATCAGGGAGTTTCCCTAAAAGAGGAGAAACTATCTTTATTAGACATTATGCTTTTAAAGTAGAGTCGTTGGACAAAAAAAGGATAAAACAGGTGAAATTAACTATCAATGATTAATGAAGACTAAAATAATAAAACTTTTATCCATCATTTTTTTAGCAGGGCTTTATTCCTGCGGAGGCGAAATAGTTCCAAAACAAAAAGGAATGTTGCGATTAAGTTATCCATCTCCAAAATATGCCAAAGCCTCTCTACCTTGTCCATTTTCTTTTGAGAAAAACGAATTCTCTGAGCTTCAAAAAGCAAGAAGAAACAAAAAATGTTGGTATAACCTAGAATATAAAGCACTAAAAGCAACACTCTATATATCCTATTACCAGGTAGACAATAACTTGACCGCTTTGTTAAGAGATGCTCAGAATCTTACACAAGAGCATGTGATCAAAGCAGATGCTATCAAACCCGAAGAGTATATTAATTCTGAAAAGAATGTATATGGGATGATTTACAAAGTATCTGGTGATGCGGCTTCTCCTTCTCAATTTTATGCAACAGATAGTGTTAAAAACTTTGTCATAGGCTCTATTTATTTTAAAACCAAACCTAATTACGACTCGATACTTCCTGCTGCCAATTATTTACGTAATGACATTAGGCATCTCATAGAAACTCTTGAGTGGAAAGAATAGTTTTTAGTTAATTTTTATCCAAAGTTATCTCGAAACATTCAGAATTTTGTCAGATTTGCACCTTATACAAGGTAAAATGCAAAACACAAAATCAAAATGGCTCTATCTTATAATCCTATCTCTGGTTTGGGGTAGTTCTTTTATTCTTATCAAAAAATCACTTATTGGGCTTACCCCTATTCAATTAGGCTCTTTAAGAACTATTTTTGCAGCATTATTTCTATTCCTAATCGGTTTTAAAAGTATTAAAACCATTGCTGCATCTGACTGGAAATGGGTCATCCTTTCTGGTTTTTTAGGAACCTTTATTCCTGCTTTTTTATTTGCATTTGCCGAAACAGAAATCGATAGCGGAATAACTTCTGTACTAAATTCTATGACCCCTCTAGTAACCTTAATTTTGGGGATATTAGTTTTTTCTATTTCCTTTAACAAAAACCAACTTATAGGAGTAATTGTAGGATTGATTGGCTGCCTTGCATTAATTCTTGAAGGCGCATCTATACATCCAGATCAAAATTATTGGTATGCATTATTGGTACTATGCGCTTCTGTTTGTTATGCTTTTAATGTTAACATTATAAAAAAGCATATGCAACATATTTCGCCCATGGCTATTGCCAACGGAAATTTCCTAGCACTATTTGTCCCCGCTTTACTCACTTTGTTTTTTTCTGGTTTTTTTAAAGAAGAAATTGTAATGTCATCAAAAACACACACAAGTTTACTATACATTTCTATTCTTGCTATTGTGGGTACCGGGATCGCCAAAGTTTTATTTAACAAATTGGTACAAATCAGTACTCCTGTATTTGCAACTTCGGTAACCTACACCATCCCAATAGTGGCACTATGTTGGGGATTACTAGACAACGAGAAATTTACTTTTTACCAGGCAATTGCTTCTCTTGTTATAATTTTTGGAGTATATCTTGCCAATAGAAAAAAATAAACAAAAATTTCTAAGTATATAGCAAAAATTGACTCATGTTTATATCCGAATGATTCATAGAACTTAACAATACGCTAGCTATGTAATCGAATCCATATTTGAATATTTCCCTAGAGCTTTTCTTTTTGCTTTTTGATGGTAATAGGTTTTAACCCAGATTATGCAATAGAAGATATATACCTACTTTATAACGCCAAACAAATGCGATCATTACCAGAGGACCAGTTTTTCTATTCGTTCTATATTTCTTAGATGTGAATTTTCGACATCAAAATCACTTGTTTTCATAGCGTTAAAAACATGACCTCTAGAAAAGTGTACAGAATAAATTTCTTACAAAAAATACTAACCGTCAGACTAATACCACATCGAAACAAGCAATAACTTACTAGATTCGTGTAATTATGAGATATACTAAATACAAAATTAATATATAAACGAATATTTCAGGTGCTTGTCGAAAAAACAGCTAGTATGTCATTTTTTTTTTAATATTTGTATCTAATTAAACTAACATCTAACTCAAAATACACTAATTCTCATGAAAAATCAACTTTATATAATCCAGCTGTAATTACTTCGTATTATAAACTCAGAAGTAAGTAAAAGCAAAGCTTTAACTAAAAGTTACAAAAATTGTAAGGGTTATATATTTCTTCCCAAACTTGTATATAAAACACCCTTGCAAGAAAACAGATACATGCCTTAAAACTTCCCGGTAAGCTGTTATCAGTAATTCTAAGTATTAAGTACTACTAGTAAATATTTATATAAATGATGATGTCAATTTATCATGAAAACTAACTGTACTCAAATTTAAAAAAATGAAAAAAATTTGCATTATTCTATTCGTATTGACTTGCTATGCCATGCATGCGCAGCAAGGACAAGCTCCTTGGATGGAGCAATTAAGAAATTCCAAAAGTAAATCTGCTAAAAGCACCCCTCTTACATACCAAGAAATTAACGATGCTTTTAATAAATATTGGGAAAACCATGATCATGAGGCCAAAGGAAGTGGATACAAGCCAGGCAAAAGATGGGATGAATATTATAAAAATTCTGTTCAGCCAGATGGAGCGCTCCCTACGCCTCAATTCATGTGGGATCAATGGGCTGCTAAGAAAAAAATGGCTTCTACGAGTAAAAATAAAGCCAATTTTAATTGGACTCCAATGGGGCCTTTTGACCATAATCAAGGAAAATCCTGGTCTCCAGGTCAAGGAAGAGTAAATGTGGTGGCCATAGATCCTAATAATGATAACATCATATACATTGGTGCTCCTGCCGGAGGTATCTGGAAATCTACCAATAGTGGTTCTACCTGGATACCACTCATCGATGATTTACCACAAATTGGAGTTTCTGGAATTGCAATAGATCCCAAAAATTCTAATACTATATACATATCAACAGGTGATGATGATGCCAGTGATAGTTATAGTATAGGAGTTCTTAAGTCTACTGACGGAGGTACTACTTGGGCTAAAACCGGCTTAGAATTCAACAATACATCAACTACCAGTAATGATATCTATATAGATCCTAAAAATTCTAACACACTATGGATAGCTACCAGTGTCGGCATATATAAAACAACTAATGCGGGTGCTAGTTGGACAAGAACTTTAAATGGTAATATCAAAGACATCAAATTAAAACCTGGTGATTCTAATACTATTTATGCCGTTACTTCTTCTTCTTTTTATAAATCTACAGATGCTGGTAACAATTTTTCGCGAGTACAAAATGGATTACCGTCTAGTTCTGGTAGATTAGTAATTGATGTTACTCCTGCAAACCCTCAATACGTATATGTATTAAGTGCTAACACTCGAAACGCTAATTACACTTTCCAAGGAATATATAAATCAACTAACAGTGCAGCTAGCTTTACTAAAACAAGAGAGACATCTGATATATTAGAAAGCTCCCAAGCTTGGTATGATCTTGCATTTGCTGTTTCTGATAAGGATCCTAATACTTTATTTGTAGGATGTCTTAATGTTTGGAAATCTACAGATGGCGGTAATGATTTCTCAAGAATTAACAAGTGGGATGCTCCTAGACAAGCTTCATATACCCATGCTGATATTCATTTCTTAAGATATCATAAAGGAAGATTATTATGTGGTAGTGACGGTGGTGTATACATCTCTAATAATGACGGTAATAGTTTTACAGATTATACCAAAGGGTTACAAATTGGTCAATTCTATAGAATTTCTGTAGCATCCAATGCTAGCTCCACAAATCTAGTAGGTGGACTGCAGGATAATGGAGGATATGGTTTAAAAAACTCTACTTGGTATAATTATTTTGGAGCTGATGGTATGGATTGTGCTGTAAGTGGTAATAACCCTAATACATATTATGGGTTTATACAAGGGGGTGCACATTTATATAGAACTACAGATAGAGGTGCTAATCAAAATTATGTAGCAAAAGGTCCTGAGGATGGTAATTGGGTAACTCCATTAGTATCTGATAGTAATGGGGATTTATATGCTGGATATTCTAGTTTCTATAAATTAGTAAACAATAGATTTGTAAAACAAGGTAATTTTAACTTTGGAGGCAGATTAGATTTTATAGAAATAGACCCTTCTAATGAAAATAATATGTACGCATCAAGAGCTAAAAATTTATACCGCAGTACAAACAAAGGTATAAATTGGAGTCAGGTTTCTAGTTTTCCAACAAATATAACTTCAATAGAGGTACATAATGATAACAGTAATATTTTATTTGTGACTACGAGTGGCTCTTCTAATGGCGGAGTTTTTAAGTCTAGTAATCAAGGTTCTGATTTTACAAATATTTCTGGTAATCTGCCAGGTGAAGGTAAATTCATTGTAAGACACGAAAAAGGTACTGAATCAATCTATCTAGGTACATACTTAGGAGTATATCACAAAAATGGGGATAATGCTTGGGTAGACTACTCTCCTAGCCTACCCACAGTTGCAGTTCGCGATTTAGAAATTAATTATCAAGATAAAGTAGTAATTGCTGGAACGTATGGTAGAGGTATATGGAAAGCTCCACTTGCCGGAACAGACACTGGCGAAGATACTGAAGCCCCAACAGTTCCAACTAGATTAACGGCCGGTAACGAGACACAAACCTCCATCGCTCTTACATGGGCCGCATCTACAGATAATGTGGGTGTAACGGGGTATGATGTATATCAAGGAAATACAGTAATTGCAACTATAACAGAAACTAGATATCAGGC
>CANMLW010000017.1 GCA_947498705.1 uncultured Aquimarina sp. | reverse complement strand
TATTGCTTTTAATTTAGTAAATTGCAAAACGGAAAGATAGTGCATTTTAATCCACTACTGCTCTTATACTAACCGTTAGCCTTCACCCGAAAAAAGAAGTTGATGGAATTGAAAAAAATAAAAAAATTACATAATATAAAAGAAAGTGATTTTGTTAGTTTTGATGAAGATATTAAAAAAATAGAAACAAAATTGGGGATTGAATTCCCTAAAATCTTGTACGATTTTTACAGGAAAATAGGTGTACATTCAAGTATATTCCGATGGGTTTTAATTGATTTAAATATCAATAATGATGGATATTTAGAAATCAATACCGATGCCCAAACTGGTGATAAATGGGCAATTAATATAACTGAAAATAACAACTTATTTTTCAAACCTTTTAAAGAAAAATGGGTAAAAGTAGAGTATTCAGTAGAAGATTTCTTATTGCATGAAATTCACGTAACATCTTGTTTTTCTTTGAAGTTTTCTGCTGAAGGAAAGTATACTGAACAGGAATTCATAAGAAAAGTAAATGATGGTTTTTTTCGTAAGATTAAAATTGAACCTATTGATTTAGATATCGCAAACATTTATAATCTTAAGATGAATTTCTATGAAACTTGTATAAATGATATAATAGGAATCAATGGAGATTCTGTGTATTACGCATCTAACAATAAATCAGATTTTGAAAAGGTCACATCGTCATTTGGAAAAAAATGGCACGTAATGGGCTTCGGATATTTGAATGAATAAAAAGGCGAAAGGCTAACATTATATATGAAATCAGAGCAAAGTTTAGCACTAATTCTAAAGGTTATTTCCTCTTTGCAATGGCGCTAGATTTTTATAAGTTTAAAAAGAAATAAAAATGCGCAGATAGATCAATTGGTTCAAGTATACTTGCCTTGCTCCGATTCATATATTAACCGTTAGCTTTAATTGTTCCGAAAAATGAAAATCGTAACCGAAAAAATAAATAGCGAACCAAATCATTCCATCTCAAAAAAAGATGTTAAAGCGATTATCGAAGTTATTCCTGATGATTGGATTGGAGTTGCTCACATTTTTTCAATTTCTTCTCAATTGTTTGAGAATTCGAATTGGGACAGACCAGTTATTCAGAATAACACAACCTTCAAAATATTATCACGCGGAATTGACCGAAACGAAATAATAAAAGAGTTATTAATTGAATTGGCTATTAGACCAACCAAAACGTATCCACCGAAAGGACATTCTTTGACAAAATCGCAACGGAAAAAATTAGAGGAATTGATAATGCCATATTATAATAAATTGATTTTCTAGAACAAAAATTAGCCCCTTAATAACAAGTATTTAATGAGTATTGATTATCTAAAACTTCAAGAAAGTGAATGGAATACTACATTCAGGATTGAATATAAATCTAACGAAATATTAATAATTCAAATAGCCGAATTAATTATTGACGGAGTAAAACACGAGAATGGAAAATTAATTCTTGAAAAACTTAAAAGAGAATGGGCTATGTTCTGGAATGAAAAAAATAAAAATTGGGAAAACCATACTGATCATGATTCACCAATTGGAGATAAAATTACAGCATTTAACGCAAAAATAGCAGGAGAAACTATATCTATCAGCCTCGGAGGAAACCACTCTCTTGGATTCTCAAGATGGGGTTTTTATGTTGACAATGTTAAGTTTGAAATAAAAGAAAACTAAAGCTAACAAGGTATAAAAAACATAGGGCGATTTAGGCTTTCCGAAAAGTCTGTGTTTATTTACAAAGTCACCAAATATAAAATTTGGCATTTTCAACAAAAAAGATAAAAGCAAAATATTTATATTTAGCTATGTATAAAATCGAAACGTAAGTGCTTATCACCTGCCCTACGTTTCTTATACTGAACGTTACCAGCAAGTATTACTGAAATTTGAAAAAAGTCACTTTAATAATATTATTGAATATAGTAAGCATAAGTTTAATTGGACAAACTACGGAGAAGACTTATTATGTTAAAGGAGTATCTAACGGACCAACCTATTGCTATCAAGTAACTGAATTAATTATCAAACCTAACTCTGAGTATGAATTAAACAGTTATGGATGTGGAGATAAGAAGCGATGGAAAGAATATAAAAAATGGAAATCGGAAAAATCCTCGGGAAAAATAACTAAAAGTGGCGAATATTATACTTTGACGGAATATCGAAACGGAAATAAGACTGATCTTTCCTGGAATTGTAAAATAAAAAACAAAGCTGTTATTTTTTATCTTGACATTGGAAATGGAAAAATGAGAAGAACGACTAAGTATAAAAGAACCAGCTGGTAACACAAAGTATGATGTCATAGCAGTTAAGTGATAACCCAAAGGTTCTTTTATATTTGCTATAGCGCAAAGATTTTATGTAAAAAAGATATAAAATAAGCGCAGATTAGTCGATGGCTAGGTAACATTTTGCTCTGCCACGACACATACTTATAACGTTACCACACATATGCGAAAAATATTTCAAATAATAGTTCTTCTAATAACTAGCTTTAGTGCATTGATTGTGTTAAATAATTTCTCAACTGATGGATTAACTAAAACGATGGGGTTTCTGTCGATTGGGAGTATTATTTTGTTCATAATAGTTCTATCTATTCTATTATTATCGCGTTTATCTAAGAATATTACTTTCAGATATTCCATTTTTGGCGTTTTAGTGATTTCAACAATATTCTTGAATTACAAAATGTATCCTAATTATGAATATTCGCCAATGAATCTACATTCTGAATTCAATGAACTGGAAAAAAGCTATGATACAATTTCCTTAAAATCTTATTCTCAAGGAATAGATTTGAGTGACAAGATAAAAAACAAAATGCTTAGACATAAATATGCATTAAAACTTCCTAATTACTTTATCAAATATCATGACATAAAAAATAGCTGGAGATTTAGCAAATCGAAAACTTTCCCAATATGGATTATCAATGACTCTATTTTGACTAACAACAATAATTTAAGATGGGAATTAAACGACAGTATTTATTATTTTAAAGAAGTTTATCAAAATGACAGCCTAAACTTTATAATTGGAATGGACGGTCTAAATAGAGTTGAACATTATTATACTGGTGGAGGAACCAATGTAAGTGAGACTGGAATAAGAACAAGGAATTCTGGAACAGTTGACCAAAATGGATTTAGAATTATTGTAACTAAAGACACAAACGATGAAGCATATGGGAAAGATAAATTCCTATATGATTTATTTTATAACAAACTGAAAAGCAAAAAAGTAGTTAACACCATATATAGCAAATAGGGCGATTAGTGTTTAATCGAAAGGTCGTTGTCCATTTGCAAAGTCGCCAAATCTTTTGATTTGGTATTAAAAGATAAAAATTAAAACAAAATACAAAAGATTTGGCTTGTGGCTAAACCCAAAGTAATTGCTTATTTTCTGCCCAACTTGCCATATATTAAACGTTGTAGCCAATTACGAAATCTTTAAAATATTATGAGAAAAATACTATTTGCCCTATTCACTATACTAGCTCCTTTTTTTGCTTTTCCCAAACGGAATGCGTACTTACGGGAGGAATACAAGATAACAATCCTAATGTCAACAATGTTCTATCTGATGCTATAGCAAGTCTCAACGATATTGGTTCAATTACTATAAAAGGAGATATAACTATATCAGATGATTTTAAAATTCCAAAAGGAATTGAACTCATTTTTTTCAAAGGAAATAAATTGGAAGTAAAAAATGGTGTCAAATTAGACATTAAAGGAAATATCAAAGCATCACCTACACAAATTATTGAGACTAATGAAATAAATCATAATATAAAAATACATAATCAGCCCATTTACCCAGAATGGTTCGGGTTGTTTTTTCACCAAACAGATAAAGATCATTCAAACTCTATCAATCAAAGCATAAAAGAAAATGAATATAAAACTATTCAAAAAGCTATAAATACATCACTTCCTGGGGGTAAAATAAGATTTAACGGATCCGAGTACCTGATTTATGAACCAATTATAATTAACACTAAATCTGTGATATTACAAGGAAGAGGTTCATATTCTGCAGGTGATATTGAAACAAACGATATCATAGTAGGCAGATCTGGTCTGTCTGATATTTTTCTTATCAGGAAATGGGGAGTAAAGTTTGTTGATTTAAATTTTGTTGGATATAGAGCCATTAGCTTAGACAACGATAATGACCCAACGAATGGCTTAGCATTTCCTGAAGGGAAATATTTTCTGCCAGATTGCCCTAACACTGTAAATGCACCAAAAGGAATTTGTTCTGAAGGAAATGCTTTAAGTTTTCTTGCCCTCGGTGGTATTGAAGATGATATTCCTGATAAAAATATAGATTCTGAAGTTACTAATTGTAGATTCAATGACTTTAAAAACTGTGTTTATGTTGAAGGAATCAACCTCAAAATAGTAGATAACTTTTTTGGTGCTTGCCATACTGGGATATCTATTACAAATGTACAAGGAGCTAATATCCTAGATAGTAATAAAGAAATTAGAGGATTTATAATAGATAGAAATAGGTTTCATTCTATTGGGAGTGGATACAGTGACAACGTCTTTCCTTCTATTGCAGGATCAGCATGTATAAAAATTAGATTTTCAACAGAAAACAATGCTAATTTGGTTTTAGATTCAAATGGAAAAAACGGATTTTATGCTTTGGGATATTATAATCAAGTCACAAATAATTATGCAGATGATTGTAAGACTTTTTTTGAAGGTAATATAGACAGAACAAAAATTAGTAATAATTCAATTTTTTCATCTGGGGATACAGCCATAAAGGCCTTTGGAGGTTCTTATGGTGTAATCAGTAATAATATAATAGATGGGTCATTTACGCAAAATGCATTAGCACTATATCCATTGGAGCCTCTTCTCAGTGACAGAAGAAGTTTTCCTACAGGACATGGCATCCATGTTGATTATGCGCATTTCACCACCATTCATAACAATCAGATTTTTAATAAACGTTTTCATGGTATTTATATTGAGCATTCAAAAAACTCTTCAATTCAATCTAACACAATTATGGATTTTAACAGGCATTGGAATGTAAGGTCATCAGGTGCAGATATTCGCTATGATGGTAACGCTACTGTAGAAGCAGGACTTTATGATGGTATTCACATAGCTGCACATAGTAATAATATACAGAATGTAGTATCAAACAATGTAATATCTATTCCAAATCAAAATATAAGAGGGAGATATGGCATTTATACTGGGAATGGCAATGATTGGGGTTTTATAAAAAATAATTTTATTCTTCCTACAAGATTGGTACAACCATTAAAAATAGAATAGGAAATAATAAAACTGGTTACAACACGAATGTATAAAGTCATAATGCCCTATCGGGACATTACGCTTCATACATCAATCGTTGTGCTTAATTATGAAAAACATACTACTGACATTTTTAATTCTGACTTTGATTTCCTGTAATCAACTCACAAAAGAAGTTGAAAACTCGTTTTCTACAATAGGAATTAAACTGGATAGTCTGAATAAAATTGAAGAGAATAAGATTGAAATATATTTTAATGAAATTAACTCTAGACGAATAAAAAAATATGATGGAGAGAATTCTGCATTAATTTATTATTCTACAATCAAACATAATCGAGTCGTTGATTCACTAGTTATTAAACTCAAGTCAATTGGAGAAAAGGGTATAGAAAAGAAAAGTCTAGTAGAAAGATTTGAATACGAAAAAAATGACTTAAAAAATAAACTGAATACTTTGACGGAATTCAATAGTAAAGTGAAAATTGACTCATTTCTAAAACCTTCTAATGATATAGAAATTATGCCAAAATTCGCAATTGAGTCGGAATTTCAAAGTGGAAAATTGAATGCAACAAAAGGCGCGGAATTGTTACTGAAAAAATTAAATGATAAAACGAAACGCGAAACAGAACTGAATAAAAACTAAGCACAACAACATATATGTGATCATAGCAGCTAAGTGATGAATCTAAAAGCAAGGTAACATTTTGATCTGCTCCGACATATATATTAAACGTTGGCAAACATTAAAAATGAACGAAACTGAATACAAAGGAGTTTTACATAAAGAAGTTACTAAACTTTCAAATATCAATTCAAGATTTCATCGAATTTCGAGTATGTTATTGGATCACATAATTATGACAATTGTTATTGTTCCTCCAATGATACTTATGATGATTTTGTTAGCTAATGATATTTTACAATTTGATCATAGAATTTTATCAGCTACTTTCTTTCTTATGATGTTCATTTATGTAAATAAAGATTTTTTTAATGCTAAAAGCCCCGCTAAACGGATTTTAGGTTATCAAATAATTAATCGAAATACTGGAGATCCAGCGACGGAATTACAATGTTTCATACGGAATTTGACAATTGCTGTAGCTTGGCCATTAGAAGTAATTGTTGGCTATATAAATCCAAAAAGAAGAATTGGCGATTTTATCGCAAACACAAAGGTAGTTAAAGCCGAAAAAGAAAAACTTAAATCTATTTTGATTGACCTAAAAAATGTAAAATTTAAATTGAGCTTATTGTTAATTTTGATTTTAGGAACTATTTATTTTTATGGATTATCCCTGACAATGCCAAATATCAATTAAAACATACTTGATATTATGACTATATATTTTGTGATTTCCATCTTAATAATTCTATTCGGAGGATTTCTATATTGGGCTTATTTACCTGACTACAGAAGAAACCCTAAAGAATTTTGGAGAACAATTATTGGAATGCCAATCGGAATGTTACTTGGAGGAATTGGATTTACCGATTTAAATGAGAGAATAAAAAGATGGGCTACCGATAAAAGTAAAAAAGAGAAAAAGAAGCTCGAAAAATAAAACGATTTGCCAACAACATATATGTTATCATAGCAGCAAATTGATTAATCGAATGGTTCTCGTATTTTTGGTAAGGCGCAATGCTTGCAAAAAGTTAAAGTTAGCAACCAATGCGCAGAAATGTCGAAAGTTGGGTAACAATTTACACAGCTACGACACATATATTATCCGTTGTGTGTGATAAAAAACTGCTAAACAATTAATAAATGTACAAAACAATAGAATTTAAATGGTAGAATTAAGGAAATATGATTTAGAATACGCTAGGGATTTTGCTAAATTTAGAACCAACCCTAATATTTATATCAATGGTTTTGACAATACACCTAATCCATTTACTGTAGAAAATGCAATTGATCTTTTTAAAGAAAACATTAATAAAAAACTGTCAGACAGATTTTTAATTTTTTATGAAGGAGAGTTTTGTGGAGACATAGGAATATGGTTAAAAGATGATGTTTATAGACATAATGCAGAAATTGGATTTTGGATTGCCGAACCTTATTGGAATAAAGGAATAGCAACTAAATCTATTGAACTTATGACAGCATATGCATTTAAAAATTTCGAACTAAAAAAAATAATAGCTTGCGTAATTGAATATAACAAACCCTCAATGATGACTTTAAAAAAGTGCGGATACGAATTAGAAGTGGTTTTAAAGTGTGAAGTTTTTAAAAATGGTACTTTTTATAATCAACATAGATTTGCTAAATTCAACGCTGGATAAGAAAACTACTTCACACAACAAAGTGTATAAAACATAGCTAGTAATTGCTAAACAGAAAGTTCGTCTGTATTTGCAAGCACCGCCAAATCTGCGATTTGACTCAGCAATAAATCGAAATCTTTGGTGTTTTTATACGTTACGTTTCATGCAGAAACCGTTACCACAGATTATGAAAGCATACATTATCATAACAATCATTTTACTTCTTCCTCTTTCAGTTTTAGGTCAGAAGGAGTTGTCGAATGAACAGATTTTGGAAGACTACACAATTTTCAAAGAAATCTTGACGATTGGACATCCAAGTTTATATGAATACACTTCACAGAATGTTTGGGATAGTATTTTTAGTTCGTTTGAACAAAAAGAAATTAATAAGCTTAAAACACCAAATGACTTATTCAAATCTATTACTTCCATAGCTGAAAATGTAAAAGATGGTCACTTAAACATTCTTCATCCAAAAATGGACACTTTACCTACCATGTTTCCAGTGCTTGTAAAGTTCATAGGAGAAAAACTTTATACCGATACAGATGATTTTGGAATTCCTGTAGGTTCTGAAATAATGTCTATTAATAACGTTTCTTCTCAAGCTATTCTAAAAGATATATTAAAGTATGCTCCATCAGACGGTTTCAACCGTACAAAAAAATACCTCCAGATAGAAAAGGAGTTTGGTATACTTCATTATTATGAATATGGAACTAAAAAAAAATATTTGGTAAAATACAAGATGCGAAATGGTAAAATTAAAACGATTGAAATTGCTCCAAAATCATTTGAAAACATAGGTAATCGATACCCAAATAGAAATTCTCATTTTGCATCATATCACCAAAGTGTAAATCGCATAGAATATTTTAAAAATAGAATAGCAAAAAAACGACCATTTGTTTATTATTTAGATTCCATAAATACTGCGGTATTGACGGTAAATTCATTTGGTTTACCTCCACAAGAATTTAAATCTAAGCTGATTGATTTATTTAAAGAAATTAAGAAAAGTAAAACTGAAAATTTAATAATAGATATAAGACAAAACATTGGTGGATACAGAATCAATGCCATAAGCTTGTACTCTTTTTTAACGAATGAACCATTTAAGCAAAGAATATCAGAAAGTGCTGTTACAAATGTGCTTCCTCATAAAAAATACGTTATTCATACAATGTCTGATTACACTGGATTCTTTCAAATGTATTTCGCTTCTGCCAAAAAAAATGATAGACGATGGATTTTAGAAAAGGACCATGCCCAAGCAGAAATGATTCCATATAAAAAAATATTTAACGGAAACGTATATGTTTTGATTGGCGGTAATACGTTTTCTGCTAGCAGTGCTTTTGCTTTAAGTGCCAAGAATTCTAAGGATATAACACTTATTGGTGAAGAAACTGGTGGTGGATACTACTTTCACACAGGACAATTTTTAGCCTTATATGAGCTTCCAAATTCAAAAATAATGGTTCGAATACCATTTGTAAAAATAGATAAATATGTTCTTGACAATTCTATACCAAAAGGAAGTGGGATATTACCTGATATTGAAATCACTCAAACAATAAAAGACTTGATAAATGGTAGAGATAGTCAATTGGATTATATAATGAAGCGAATAAATGATAACTAAAACGTGTGGCCATACATAAGCCGTCGTTTATAATTCTAAAATGGAAACTAAATTATTAAACAGAATAATATCTAAACTTGAAAAGAAGGGAATTTCGGTTGATAATGGACTTTCTGAAAAGGAATTCTCTGGAATTGAAGAGCTTTTTGATATAAATTTCCCAAAGGATTTAAAATTATTCTTAAAAACAAAACTACCAGTTTCAAATGGTTTCATTCATTGGCGGTATACACTTAACTCTGATAAAGGAAGAAAAGAAATTATTGATCGTTTAAACTGGCCTCTTGAAGGACTTCTTCACAGTATTAAAGGAGGTTATTTTTGGTTTGATAAATGGGGAACAAAACCTAGCGACTTTAAAAGTCAAAGAAATATTGTTGAACAAGCTTTCAAATCATATCCGAAATTAATACCGATATATTCTCATCGCTATTTACCATCTCTACCTAACGAAGTAGGAAATCCAGTTTTCTCTGTTCATCAATCGGATATTATATATTATGGCAACGATTTAGCAGAATATTTCTCAAAAGAATTCAATTTTGAAATACCTGAAAAATTCGGAAAAGTATTATCTGCTAAAGAAATTATTTTTTGGAGTGATATAGTTGAAGGAAATATATAAAAACTACAGACAACACTATATATCTGATCATAGTTGCTAAGTGATGAATCGAATGGTTATTGTATTTTTGGTAAGGCGTAATGCTTGCTCAATGTTAAAGTTAGCAATCAATGCACAGTTTCTGTCGAAAATAGGGTAACATTTTGCCCGGCTACGGCATATATATATTAAACGTTATACACAATCATCCAAATTGAATGAAAAAAATTATATTCATCTCATTCCTAATTTCAAATTTATCCTTTGGGCAAGATTTTTTAATCGAATTTGACAGGTATAACCCCATTTATAATTTTAAATGGGAAGGATATGAGGTCTCTAATGATTATGAAATCAAACTTGAATTCGTTAAATACGTAGATTTGAATGGACTCCTTGAGGGAGAGAAACAAGCTTTGAAAATGAACGACACCCAGCTAAGGTATGAAATTCGAGCTGTTGATCTCAATAATGACAAATTTGCTGATATCATTTATCAAGGTCCATACATGGGCGAAGGTTCCATTATTCATATATTTATTCAAAACGAATCTGGATTCCAAAAAGTATTCACTACTCAACAAGGGATCGTAAAGGTAGACTGGAAAGGAGAACATCTTGATAAATTATATATCAAAGATTGGGGATGTTGTGCTGATCCCAATTTGACTAATTCAGTTTATCAAGTTTCTTATTATGAAAATGTTCCAACCTTCGAATTGATATGGAAATCTGTAGAGTTGAGATCATTTATAACTAAACCTAAACATGTCTTCACTGCTAAAAAATTTGAAATAGCCAATCAAAAATATAAACTCAGGGCTAACCCTTGGATTGACGATGAAACAGCAAATGAGTTTTTAGAAATCACGGGAAATACAATTGGAATTCTAAAAAAAGGGGACAAGGGAACAGCGTATGCTGCACATGAAGATAAGACTGGTAGAATTTGGTGGTACGTGTTAATTGATAATGAATATGAACTTGAAGACACATATATAAATTATGAAAGTCATAAATTTAAACCACATCTTGTTGGTTGGGTTAGCAGTAGGTTCATCAACGAAATTAAAAACTAGAAAAAGGGCATAACACTATACATGTGCTCATAGTTGCTTTGTACTAGATCGAAAGGTCTTTTGCGCAGAAAAATAGAAAAACTAGGTGACATTTTGTTTTGCTATGACACATATATTAAATGTTATGGATTACCCTTCTAAACAAAAATTAATGGATTATACGGATGGAATCAGGCTTCGTAAAAATTATTGAATGTTTTAATATAACCGCAATAGGGCTTATAATGGAATTACAGCATAACGAAAATGGAATTCCTCCAAACACCCATATCATTAATGAAAAAACAAAAGAACGCTGGATTATAAAAAAAAGAGTCTTATCTGGAACTCTTTTGATTGTCGATTCTGAAACATATTTTGACTGCGAAACAGAATATCAACACATAAGTAGCCAATACAAAACTAAAAAAGACAGAGAAATTGCGATTCAAAAGGAATTAGAAAAAAGGAAAAATGGGATTTATTGGTATTTACTTATACCTGAAAATAAAAAACAGAAAGTGAAACCTGAAATTGGTAGCATTTTTAAAATATATAGTACAATAGAAAATCAACTGAAAACTGAATAAAATACTGAATGGATTTAGCAAAACATTGTGAATTATGTGATAATCAGAAAACAAGCTTAAAAGATGGAACAACTTGCGGGTTAACTGACCGAAAACCTGAATTTAATATAACTTGTACTAAAATTGAGTTGAACGAAAAATTTGAGAACAAACTAAAAACTGTAAATATTGAATACGACAAAATTAAGCGGACAAAAGTCTTGACTTTTATTAATTTTGGGATATTTATTACCATTGGACTTATAGTAATTATTGGGGGATATTTATTTGGTAAATATGCTTTAGAAAGTGGAGTGATTTCAACTGTACCTATAATAATTATGGGTATTGGAATTGGGCCACTAGGAATGGCTTTTGGAACTTTGAATAGTTATAGACAAAGAAATGATGTTGCGAAAAGTAAAAAAAATAAAATTGATGAAATACTGAATATATATCGAATTGAATATAATATTGATATAAAATATGGAAAAGAATTTCACGGAACTCAAGAAGTATTTACGGATTTGAAAGTAAAAGGAATGCGTTAAAAAACGCACCACAACACTATATATCTGATCATAGTTGCTAAGTGATGAATCGAATGGTTATTGTATTTTTGATGAGTCCTAATATCTCTAGAAAAGAAAAGTTAACAACCAATGTGTAAGAAAAACCGAAAAACTAGGTGATATTTTACTTTACTAGGGTACATAGTAAACATTGACAACAATTTAAAAACCATAGCAACCCCAGGCCTTTACAGAAACTATATTGATATGAATTTAAACAAATTAATCCTTTCCTTTATTGCTCTTTTGGCCATTTCATGCCAAATAGTTACAAAGAAAAATACAACCAAGCAGAAAATTAATCTGAATGGAAATTGGGAATACCTCGGTTTTGGAAAAGCAATAAGTGTTGAGGATAGTATTGTAAAAGGATATCACATATCTTCAGTCGGAAATGTCAGAACCTCTGATAATTCGAGAAGTAGTTATTTCAAATATTATACAGCTGATACAATATCAAACGATACGATTTTACTAAAAGATGGCGTTAAAACTTTCAAACTTTTCAGAAGCAATAAAGATTTTGACAAAAACATCAACACAGAATTAGCCAACGACCCTAAATACAATTTTGAAGTATTATGGAATACATTCAATGAGCAATATGTTTATTTCAAAGAAAGAAACATCGACTGGAACAGTATTTATCAAAAATATGAACCTCAAGTAAATTCAAAAACTAGACCTTTAGAATTATATTTAATTTTTGAAAAAATGCTTGAAGAAGTAAATGATGGACATATTTCTATAGACTTGCCTGACGAATTAGAAGAAGATTATGAAAATCAACTGACAAGTAATTCTACTGAAATGGAAGAAGAAATTCCAGAGGGTTTAGATAAACAAGTTAAAAACTTAATAATTGAAAAACATTTAAAAAATGCTAAAAGTTATAATCAGGGAGAATTAAAATGGGGAATGATAAATGAAGATGTTGCTTATATTCAAACATCAAATATGATTAGTTGGGCAAATTACCCAATTGCAGATAGCTTGTCCAAAAAACAGTTTTGGAAAGAATGGTGGAGTAATCTCAACCAAGCAGACAATCATCATCGAGACGTTGCAAAAGGCACACGTTTCATTATGGACTCGATTGTCAAAACTATCAGAAATGCTAAAGCGTGTATTGTTGATTTAAGATTTAACGGAGGAGGTTTTGATGATGTTTCCATTGAAATTCTTAATCATTTTGTAAATAATGAAACAAGCATCTGCACCAAAAAAGTAAGATTAGATGATGGATTTACTGAAAAACAAACAATGAAATTAGTTCCATCAGAACAAGTATTTAAAGGGAAGCTATATATTTTAACAAGTCACCAAACCGCTAGTGCAGCAGAGTTGCTTGTTTTGGGTAGTAAAGAAATTCCAAACTCAAAAATAATTGGCTCGACAACCGAAGGAGTGTTTTCGGATATTTTACACAAAAAACTTCCAAATGGCTGGACATATGGATTATCGAATATGGTTTACGAATCATTAGATGGAATTAGCTATGAAGAAATAGGAATAAAACCAGATTATGAGCTTAATTACCCAGAAAAATCAAAAGACTTTTACAAATACCTTTACGAAGATGTAAAAAATGGAGATGATGCTATTGAATTAATAATAACCGAAAACAAATAAAAACTCATACTATCACGGTGCATAAGTAATATCGGTTAAAATGACGAAAGAAAATATAAATATAAAACAAAGGGTAAGTGCGAAACTAAAAGGTTTTTGAGTAGAAGCCTGCTGCTATCCATACACAGAACGTTGAAGATAATTAGGTTTTATAATGAAAAACATTTTAGTTTACTTTTTAGTCCTTTATTCAAGTATTAAATGTATCGCTCAAGTAAATAGCGATTCTATCTCACCAATTGTATTAGGCTATAGCATAGAACAGTTAGGTAATAATAGCAGGTTTGTCTATCACTTTACGATTTTTAATACTGTTCCATTAGAAAGTTATCCATTCATTGCTTTTAGCGCAGATAATAATCTTTTTGATATTGATAAATCTTCATTTGGTAGAATAGTAAACGACAAAAGAATTGTTGCACATTCTGAATTCGACTCTTTTGGAGAGAAGCAGTTTTCAATAAAAAAATATTCTGTACCAATAAAAGAAAAGATAAGTTTAGACTCAATCAATATTTATTTGTTTACAATGACTCAAGCTCTTAAGGTTGATTTTCCTTCTCGGTTTTTCAAGCCTATAAAGTTATTAAAACAAAAAGTTTCAAATTCAAACATAACCTTGAAAACAAATAAAAGATGGAGAGAGATGGATGTTTTTATCTATGAAAATAAGAGCTTTAAGAGAAAAATAAATATCAAAAGAGATACAGCTACTAAAAAAGTTAAACTAAAAATCAAACCAATAAACTCCGCTAAAGCTAATCTTATTTTAGTAGTTACTGATGAAAAAGGTATTCGATATTTTTATTGTGATTCTAAATTGAAAAGTAATACCCAATCCTTCTAAAGGAGAAAAAAAACTACCACAAATAAAACCAAAACTGCATTAAAACGCAGTTTAGCTTGACGATTGACAATAATATTTAGTCTTCCAGGTAGAGATAGAACAGAATTAATCTGTTTAATCTTTCAAGAAAATGAATTATACTTCTAAAATAATACTCGTTTTAGAAGCACCATATTCTGCGATTTTTTCAAGAAAAGAAATAAGATGCTTATTGTTTCTAAAATAACCTAAAATACATAAGCAATCATCACCGGTAATTCTATCACAACTTTGCACTTCTTCCATTGCTTGTATTTGTTTTTGGGCATCATTTGATCCTGTTGATCCCCGATGTATTACCAATGTTATATAGGCTTTAGTCTCAATGCCCAATTTTTCATGATTTACTTTTAGAGCATAGCCTTCGATTATACCTTCTTCTTCCAATTGTCTAACACGCTTACCTATGGCAGGTGCAGATAATCCTACTTCTTTCCCAATATTAGCGAAGCTTTCTCTAGCATTAATTTTTAGCATTTCAAGTATCTTTTTGTCTAATGTGTCCATTTGTAATCGTAATTTTATTTGTTAATATTCGATAGAAACGAATTCAAATGTACATATATTAATTCGATTGTAATGTAAAAATAAGATAATACATTCTATATTTGTGTAGTAATGTTTAGGCAGTTTGATTTCTAATTTGTATTAATCAAACAGAAAAAGATAAAATATGAACCCATTTTTAATAGATAGTATTGGTTATATAGCTCTTGTTATCAATCTATATTCTATGTCTGCAAAAGGCGAATATAAACTACGTTTAATATCACTAATCGCAAATACTGGTTATATTTTATATGGTGTATTAATTAGCGCTACACCAATAATTGTAGGCTGTACAATTGCTGTATTGCTTCATAGTTACCATATAAGAAGATTACGAATAAATAAGAATAGTAATGATTAAAATAAAAATAGCATCCAAAACAGATATAGAAGTTTTAGCACTTCTAGGTCGACTAACATGGGCTGAATCTCATGGGCATTATATCGAAGATAAAAATGATGTATCAAAATACCTTAACGAGAATTTTTCAGTTTTTAAAACGAAACAGAATGTAAACAATCCCAAGCAAATTTTCTATATTATTTATGTAGATGATTTACCTGTCGGTTATGCAAAATTAGTGCTAGATACATCAAATGAAAATATTACGGCACCAAACAGTTGTCAATTAGAACGAATTTTTATTCTAAATGATTTTATACCCTTAAAAATAGGACAGCGGTTACTAACTTTTGTCGAAAAGCAAGCAAAAAAAATGCAATTAGATACGATGTGGCTCACCGTTTACATAGAAAACAATAGAGCCATTAGATTTTATGAAAGAAATGAATTTAAAAACGTAGGTGAATTAAACTTTATAGTAAATGGAAAAGGTTATGAAAATATAGTTTTTTCAAAAACAATATAATAAATAAGCAAGATTATTAAAAACCTGGGAATAGAAGAAAAAACTACTGCCGACAGCATATAAGAAAAACTTAGATTAATTATCTTTAACAACGATGAAAAGTACTGATGTATTTTTGAGTAATTTATCATACACGTAGTGTTGTGTAGCATAGATGAAAAAAAATATAGCTACATTAAAATCGGGGAAAATTGAAAGTATTAAATATTCATAAACGAACAATAGACCAGCCAAAAAACAAGGTGGTAGAATTATTTAAAACGCTATCGACAGAGAATGATAGAATTTGGCCAAAAGAAAAATGGCCAAAAATGAAATTTAAGGATGGAATCAAAGTTGGAGCAAAAGGCGGACATGGACCCATAAGATATGCTGTAGAAAAGTATGAACCGAGCGAGATCATTCAGTTTCGATTCTCAAAACCTAATGGGTTTAATGGGATTCATAAGTTCGAAATCAATGAATTGACTCATGAGAAAACCGAAATCAAACATACCATCGATATGAATACATCTGGAAAAGGAACATTTATATGGGTTTTGGCCATTCGTTCTTTACATAATGCCTTGATAGAAGATGGGTTTGACAAACTCGAAAACATTTTTTCTGAAAATCAAAAATCTAGTAAATGGAATTTCTGGGTTAGGTTTATGAGAAAACAAATAGCAAAAAGAAAACCAAGCAAATAAATAAACATAGATTAATATAAATTAATAATGAACATAGTTGACGATATTGGTCTGGTTACTGTATTTCTATTAGTGTTTCTCTCTCTTTATTTGTTGATAACCCCCTCTAAAAACAAATTGCCCAATATATTCTTTGCCTTATTTCTTTTGGTAACATCATTAGATATTTCGGCTCTTTTTTTGCAGAATATATTTATAAAGTATCCTCATATTAATACCATAAGAGTGTCATCGGTACTATTACAAATGCCTCTATTTTATTTTTATATTAAAACTATATGTTATCATAATTTCAGGTTTAGATCAACCCATTGGGTTCATAGCATTCTATTCTTTATTTTCTTAGTCTTGTTTTCTTTTCAAATTCTAACAAAGGAAAATCATATATTCTATTTGGTAGTTGCTCAACTACAGTATTATGGATACATCTTTAGTGTGTTTTATGTACTTAGGAGATATAAAAAATTACACCTCGAAAACTACTCGCTTCAAAATAAAACATATCGATGGTTAATGACTACCTCTATTTTGTTTCTAGTGGGTAATTGTTTTGTTCTTTTTAGAACTATTTATGAAACGTTTTACGATTACCAAGGGCTTGCGTTATTAAACTTAGGTATCTCTTTATTTGGGCTCGGTGTAATTTGTTGGTTTATGCTAAAAACCATGCATAACCCAGAGTTATTTACTGGCATCGATAAGGATATTAAACCTCTAGAGAAAGGAACGATTGAAGAGAAAGAAAAATATCATGAAGAAATAGATCATATATCCAGATATATGACAACCCAGAAACCTTATCTAGAAGAAACTTTGACGTTGCAAAGTCTGGCTCAAAAAATAGGAATACCAGAAAAGCAGCTATCATTTTTAATTAATAAAGTAGTAGGGAAACATTTTTTTGATTTCATTAATACATATAGAATACAGGAAGCAAAAACTCTTTTACAAGATAAAGAGTTAAATATCCAGGAAATAATGTACAAAGTTGGTTTTAATTCAAAATCTTCATTCAATACAGCGTTCAAAAAAAATGTATCAACGACTCCCTCTAATTACAGAAAATCAAACACTTAAAAGAGTTCGACTAAAAATCGAACCTTTTTATACAAAAAAATAAGTGCGACTTTCTTTTCTAAGACCATTTCATCATTTCATTACTACAAATTTGTATTGAAATATAAATTCAATTCAAATGAAAATTTTATCAAAAACAATTTTGGTTGTTTTAGTGTGGATGCTACAATATATCGATATAAATGCACAAACCATAAGTAAGGAAAAAATTAAGAAAGTAGACTCTATCTTTACCTCTCACTATAATTCTAAATCTCCTGGTGGTGGTTTTGCCATTATCCAACAAGGAGAGGAGGTATTTAAGAAAACAATTGGTCTGGCAAATATAGAATATCAAATTCCTATATCAGATACAACCGTTTTTAACATTGCTTCAAATTCTAAACAGATGACCACATTATTGGCATTTATTCTTGAAGAAGAAGGAAGATTATCATTCGATGATGATATTAGAAATTATTTGCCAGAGCTAAAGGGACTTCCTTATAAAGTTACGATTAAACAATTAACGAATCATTCTCATGGTTTACCCAATGTTGATGAATTAGCAAAATTAAAGGGAATTGAGAGGATGACTCATGATGAAGTTTTAAACATGTTATTTGATGGTAAACAGTTCAACTTTAAACCGGGTGATGATTATCAATATAACAACACCGGATATGTTTTGCTTTCTGAAATCATTACACGTGTTGGAGAAAAACCTTTTCAAGAACAATTAAAAGAAAAAGTATTTGACAAACTTGGGATGCGCCATAGTCATGCTGTAGGGGATTATAACCAAGTAATTCCTAATAAAGCCTATTCATATTCAGAAACAAAGAATGGAATGATGAATAATCCTGTAAAGATTAGTACAATGGGAGCTTCTGGAGTGTATGCAAGCTTGAATGACTTGATTGTATGGGCTCAAAAATTCATTAAAAAGGGTACTAAAAATCAGCAATATCTAAAATTGATGCAACAGGAAACCATTCTAAACAATAATAAATTGATAACATATGGTATGGGTATTCAATTTGAAAACTATAAAGGAGTTGATATTCTATTTCATGGGGGCGGTACAGAAAGTTACCGATCTTATATTTTACACGTTCCAGAACATGAATTATCATTGGTGTTTTTATCGAATGCTGGTGGTTTTTCTGGGTATGAAATTATATATAATTCATTAGAAGCGATTTTAGAACTTGAGTCTGAGGATAAACAACAAGCTTTTAATAATGAGAACTTATCTTCTTTTGAAGGAGTTTATGAATTAACTCCTGGTGCTTACTATAATATTTGGGCAGAAAAAGATTCATTATATTTTGGTACGTATAGAACCACAGAAAGATTCGTTCTTACAAGAAAAGAGAGAAAGGTTTTTGATTTTATATTCCCTTTTTCCCAGATTACTTTTCGAAAAGATGGTTTTGATCTGAGATGGGTAGATTTTACATACCGTGCCAAAAAAGTTGCCCCACCCATATCAAAAGATTCGGATTTTGATTTAAATAGGTTTGCTGGGATTTACACAAATAAAGAGCACAATAGCATCTACGAATTAGTAGTAATCGATAATAAATTAATAGCAAAGCATCCTATACATAGTAATATAGAATTAGACATTTATTCTAAAAAATGCATGTATGCAAAAAATAGTTATTTTGGAAAAGTTGATTTCCTTTTTAATTCAGAAGGAAAAGTACAAGGTTTTAAATTGTCAAGACAGAATATTATGAACCTTACTTTTCTAAGATAAAAATCGTACTAACAAAAAAATGGTAAAAGGTGATAACGAAAGATGTTATTGCCTTTCATATCGTTTAAAGAGACAATTTCTGAATTAAGAAACTAAAAAAAGTACTATTCTAATTTTTTCTTTGCACTACCTCAAAGACTTTGTTTCCGTCACATTTTAGGGTTTTAGAAGGGTATTTAAGCAATAGTGCATAATCATGAGTTGCCATAAGAATTGTATTGCCATTTTTGTTGATATCCTGTAAGACTTCCATAACTTCTACAGAGGTTTGGGGGTCCAGGTTTCCGGTAGGTTCATCTGCAAGAATTAATTCTGGATCGTTCAATAAAGCCCTGGCAATTGCCACACGTTGTTGTTCTCCTCCAGAAAGTTGATAAGGATATTTATCCCCTTTTGCTTTCATACCCACTTTGTCCAAGACATCATCTATTTTACTATGCATCCCTTTTTCGTCATTCCAGCCAGTAGCTTTAAGCACAAATAACAAATTACCCGAAACCGTTCTGTCATTAAGTAATTTAAAATCCTGAAAAACAATACCAAGCTTTCTTCTTAAAAAAGGAATTTGACTTTCTTGTAGTGTTGGTAAATCGAAATCAACAATGCTTCCCTCTCCTTTAACCAAGGGGATATCTCCATAGAGGGTTTTCATAAAACTACTCTTACCAGTACCCGTTTTACCAATAAGGTATACAAAATCACCTTTGTTTACTTCGACATTTACATCAGATAAAATTAAATTTTCTCTTTGATAAATAGATGCATTCTTAAGGCTTAATACTGTATTAGACATAAATTATGATTCTAGATTGATAGTATTTGGTAAAAGTAAAAGTTTTCTTTTAAAAAAATAAGAATTGTTATTGTAATTAAAAGCACTTAGTATGTGTATTTTGAAGAAGTTTACTTTGCCATAATTTGATTTTTTAAAGCGTCTCTATTTTTCTCAAAAAGAGCCAATTTATGATCTTTAGTTTTTTTTGCAACATCACAGGCTTTTTGGTACATTTCTAATGCTTTTTCTGTTTGCTCTGCAGCGACCAAGGCTTCGGCATAACTATCATAGGTATTTGCAGATTCTGGGTATAAGGCAATGGCTAGTTTAAACAGTTCTAATGCCTTATCTATTTTTTTGTTGCGAAGAAAGAAATATCCATCCGCGTTTAAACTTCCTTCCGCAGGTTGATAAGTCGATTTGGTTAATAGAGAGTATTGCTTGTAATGATGTAAATGCGCTTCTGTATATCCTAATTTGGTAATATTTTTCTTGAGATCATCAAGCAGTTTGGCATGTGCTTCTAAATCGATTGTATTTTGAGTTTTATCTCTAGATAACTTCCAGGTATCATAAAAAGTAACATTGTTGTCTTCTGCTTTTGAGATTCCCAACAGTCTTTCCTTGGTAAGAACAAGGTTTAATGAAGTTTTTACACCCCAATCACTACTGATATAATCAACGGTTATTTTTTTTCCTGGTTTTAAAAGTACAGGTTTAATTTTTATAGTATCCGCTTCATCGGGCCAATAGGATATGATATCTCCTATTAATGAATCATTACGTTGTTTAAAATCAAGAGTTACTCCAATAGCATTAAGACTACGAGTGGTTGTTCCATACCATTTACCTAAAATATTTTCTGAAGTAATGTCTTGATTTGGGGACAAAACAGGAATTTTATATTCTGGATCTGGTTTACGAATATTGATATGACGATCATTTCTTTTGATAAGCTTAAGAGCTTTTTTTACTCCAGATTGAATAGCTTTTGCTTCTTTAGGTGTAATGGTAACCAGATTATCTATCGTGCTGGACTCTTGGCCCACATTAGATAAAGGATAGCCGTCTATTTTTGCCGAGATGCCTACGGGATTTGTATCAAAAATAGTACTGAATATAGTTAAGGCAGCGAGATAAGACCCATATTTCGAAGGGTGAGAACCATCGGGAGCATACAAGTCAAATTTCCATTTAGGTCTGTTTTTGTGCCAAACAAATCCTACTGGAGCCAATAAACCGTTTGATTCTTTAGCTATTTTATGGTACGCAAACGTTAAATATTTTTGTTGTGAAGGAGTCCCTTTTCGAGCCCAGGTCATAAAAAAAACAGTTCGAGCACCAATTTTTTCAATCTCTGTATGAAACTTTCTGGCATGCTCAAAAAATGCTTTTGATTCATCAAAATACCATTGTTCATTAATAACAATACCACTTCCTAAGTTGCTTTGTTCCTGGAGAACGACATAATCCCACGATTCTTTTTTGATCGCTTCAAGAGCTTTTCCTGTTTCCCAATGATATCGTAAGGTTGATCCACCTTTGGATATCATTTTTATCATTACTTTTTTATTAGGTACTTTTTCTTTTGCCATCTCTTTTACTAGTTGAGGGAGGCTGTTGTAATATGTATAGCTGTTTCCTATAAAAAGTATTTTGATAGTATCCTTGGTGGTTAAATGCACACTAGTATTTGATTGCCCAAAGGTTGTTGTAGCAAATAAAAAAGTAAAAAGTAGCGTAACAATCAGCGTTCTTTTCATAGTTTGATGTTCTTTAGATCTGTTTTTTGATAGTGATGAATGTTTTGGTAGTATAATGAACTAAAGTTCATATGAGATATTTTATTTATTACAAGAATAATCTTATTTTAAGCAAATATAGAAAGAATGAGATGCTGGGTGAGGGAAAAAAATCATAAAAAAAGAAAAGGAATAGGTGGCCAAATTATTAAATCTAAATTTAGAATGTAATTATCTTGAAAATCTTTCGTTATTAAAAAGAAGATTAGGGTATCTTTAACATAAAAATTATTCACGGGAAACGATATTTACTTTTTTTTTAGGAATCAAGACAAATAGAACTTGAATACTGGATGTATACAAAGCGTTATTTGATAGTTTTATCATATCAATGTTACTTTGTTATTTGGTAATTATAGTTTTATAACTTATATGTTAATTTTATGAAATACATCACCTCGATGCTTTTTGCTGTAGGATTGTGTGCAACTCTAAATGCACAGCAGTCAGCAATTTATACCAATGATTTAGTGTTGTACAATCAAGCGTTAGAATTGTATAATAACCGACAATTTCTTGCAGCGCAAAATTTGTTTGATCAGGTAAAAGATCGGTCAGAAGATGAAAGTATCGATGCTGATTGTACTTATTACATTGCGAATTGTGCGGTCTGGTTAAATCAAAAAGATGCAGATCAACTTTTAGAAGACTTTGTTGTACAATATCCAACCAGTGTTAAACGAAATGCAGCCTACCTAGATGCAGCTACCTATTATTTTGATAATGGTAAATATGCATATGCCAGAAAATGGTATGATAAAGTTGATGAAAGCCGATTAGGTAGAAAAGAAAGAGAAAAGTACAATTTTAATAATGGATATGCCTATTTTAAAATTCAACGATTTAATGAAGCTAAGAAATTTTTGAATAGAGTAGAAGATAGCCCAGAATATAGTGCAAAAGCAAAATATTATTTAGGTTTTATCGCCTATGAAGGAGATAATTATAAAGAAGCAGATAAATTATTTGATGAGGTCAAGGACTTGGATCAATACAATAAAAACTTGTCCTATTTTCAGAGTGACATGAATTTTAAATCGGGTAATTTTCAAGGTGCTATTAATGAAGGATTAAAACAACTTCCGGGAGCAAAATCTTCAGAAAAATCAGAATTAAATAAGATTATAGGCGAGAGTTATTTTAACCTTGGTAAGTATGATAAAGCAATTCCATATCTTAAGGAATATAAAGGGCGAAAAGGGAAATGGAATAATACCGATTATTATCTTTTAGGGTATGCTTATTATAAGCAAGGAGATTATCCAAATGCAATTTCAGAATTTAATAAAATTGTTGATGGGGATAATGCTACTTCGCAAAATGCATATTATCATTTGGCAGAATCGTATCTAAAAACAGATCAGAAACAACAAGCGCTAAATGCGTTTAAAAATGCTTCGGAAATGGATTTTGAAGCAAAAATAAAAGAAGATGCCACCTATAATTATGCTAAGTTAAGTTATGAAATAGGTAACTCTTACGAAAGTGCTCCCAAAGTACTACTATCTTACTTAGAAGAGTATCCCAATACCGAGTCAGAAGAAGAAATTAAGGAGTTATTAATCAGTTCATATATAACTTCAAAAAATTATAAAGAAGCAATGGATCTTCTCGAGGGGAGTAGAAATTATGCCGATAAAGAGGTGTATCAAAAAGTAGCCTTTTACAGAGGAGTAGAATTATATAATGAAGGTAATTATACCGAAGCTATTTCTTATTTTGATACTTCTTTAAAAGAGCAAGTTGATGCTGGTTTTACAGCAAGAGCTATATACTGGAAATCAGAGAGTGATTATTTGCTAACCAATTTTAATGAAGCGCTGATAGGTTTTAAACAGTTTCAGGGAAGCACAGGTGCATCTACCACAAAAGAATACCGTTCTATAGATTATAACTTGGGGTATACCTATTTTAAATTGAAACAATATCCACAGGCAGCAGATCATTTTGATGCATTTTCTAAAAATGAAGATGTAGATGAAGCCAGACGGGCAGATACTTATTTGAGATTGGCAGATAGCCATTTTATTTCAAGAAAATATTGGCCGGCAATGGAAGCGTATAACCTAGCAATTAAAAGTAATGGCTCTGATGCAGATTATGCTCATTACCAAAAAGCGATTAGTTATGGCTTTGTAAATAAACCTGGTAAAAAGATAAGTGATTTAGAAATGTTTCTTAAAACCTACCAAAAATCTACCTATAGAGATGATGCTATGTTTGCATTGGGTGATGTATATATATCAGAAAATAAAATCCAACGAGGTATAGAAGCTTATGATCGATTGATAAAGGATATTCCAAGAAGTTCATATGTTCCCAAGGCGATCTTAAAACAAGGATTAGTATATTATAATGGAAACAAAGGCGATAGAGCATTAACAAAGTTTAAACGAGTTGTTGCAGAATATCCAGGGTCTGAAGAAGCCATACAAGCTGTAAATACAGCGAGATTGATATACGTTGATTTAGGAAGAACCGATGAGTATGCAACTTGGGTAAAAGGTCTTGATTTTGTAGATGTGAGTGATGCCGATTTGGATAACACTTCTTATGAAGCGGCAGAAAAGCAATTTATAGAAAATAATGATAGTGCAGCTATTAGTGGTTTTAATAAATATCTTGATGAATTTCCTAAAGGACTACATGCTTTAAAAAGCCATTTTCATTTAGCGCAATTGTACTTTAAGAAAGGTGATAAAGAAGCAGCCATCCCGCATTATGAAGAAGTATTGCAAAATGATCGAACCGAATATACAGAGCAAGCTTTAGCCCGATTATCGCAATTATATCTTGAAAAGAGAAAGTATAAAAAGGCAATTCCGATATTAGAACGTTTAGAAAGTGATGCAGATTTTCCGCAGAACATCATCTTTGCGCAATCTAATTTGATGAAGTCGTATTACCAATTATTAAATTATCAAAAGACAATCGAATATGCAGATAAAGTATTGGCAAATCCTAAGATCCAAAATGAGGTAAAAAGCGATGCCAAGATTTTTACAGCAAGAGCTGCAATGCAAACCAGAGATACAGAACGAGCAAAGAAAGCTTATGCCGAAGTTCAAAAAATAGCTACAGGAGAACTGGCTGCAGAAGCACTATATTATGAAGCATATTTTAAAAACCAGGAGGGACAACACAAAAAATCTAATGAAGTAGTTCAAAAACTAGCAAAAGATTTTTCTGGTTATCGTTTATATGGTGCCAAAGGATTGGTGCTTATGGCCAAGAACTTTTATGCACTTAAAGATGCGTACCAAGCTACGTATATTTTAGAAAGTGTTATTAAAAACTTTACCGATTATCCAGAAGTAACAGATGAAGCCGAAATAGAACTAAAGGAGATAAAAGACAAAGAAGCAAAAACTAACTCTTCCATCCAAACAGACCAATAATTATCCAGATTAAAAAACACACTAAGTATATGTTTTTATATTTTAAGAAAACGAAACTTTTTATAGTAGAATTATTTCAAGAATCAAGACCGCTGATAGTACCAGAAAAAGTACTTTTTTTAGGAGTATTATTGGTAAGTGTCATTGGATTTTCTCAGGAAAAAGAGGAGGAAACTTTGGACACAGAGCGTGTTGTGATTGTTAAGGCATATACACCAACCATAAGTGATGCCTTTAAAATAAAATCTACTCCAGAGATCAATGATTCGATCGTGCAGCAAAAAAAACAAATACGATATAGTATTTTTTCTGTACCTGTGGCTTCTACTTATACACCTGTAAAAGGAAAAGCGGCAAATATTGATCGCCCAAAACCAATAAAAATCTATGACAATTATGCTACATTGGGATTTGGTAACTTTACTTCGGTTTTAGCCGAGTTTTATAGTAATTTTCAGCTAAATAGGTCTGATAATGTTGGGTTGTATTTACATCATAATTCATCGCAAGGTGGGATTGAAGAAGTAAAGTTGGATGATAAGTTTTATAATACATCTTTAGATCTTAATTATACAACAAGAACAAGAGATTATACGCATGGTATAGAGTTAGGTGTGGAGCACCAGCTATATAATTGGTATGGTCTACCCGAAGAACTAGCATTAACTCCCGAAGAGATTAATTTAATCGATCCAGAGCAAAGCTACATAGGAGTAAAATTAGGAGGAAAACTCCAATTCGATAATTTGTATTTTAAGAAAGCAGCGGTACAATATCGTTATTTTACAGATGCCATGAAATCCAAAGAGAATCGTTTAGTAGCGCAACCTACTTTTGAGTTTGAAGCGGGAGATAATTTGATTACAACAAACTTTATAGTAGACTATTTGAAAGGAACATTTGATCGATCGAGTGATTTGGCCTTTGAAACTGAAAATCGATATACGTATTTAAATTTTGGAGCCAACCCAAGTTTGGTTATCCTAAGAGATAATCTTACTATAAATTTGGGGGCAGCGATCTATTATTCAATAGACGAAGGGAATGATGATAATGACCTTTTTATTTACCCCAAAGTTACCGCTTCTTATAGGCTGTTAGAAGAATCTGTAACTGCATATGGTGGTTTAGAAGGAGGGTTATTTCAAAATTCTTATAGAGACGCTGTATTGCAAAACCCCTTTGTGTCTCCTACACTCTTGATTGCTCCTACCAATAAGTTATATGACGCTTACGTTGGATTAAAAGGAAAAATTAGTGACTTGGTGAGCTATAATATAAAAGGAAGTTACGTTTCAGAAAATAGCAAGCCACTATTTGTTAGTAATAGAAGAAATACATCTTTGTTAGAGCCAGAAGGATATGATTATGGTAATTCATTTTCGTATCGTTATGATGATATAAAGACCATTTCTGGGTATGGAGAATTGAAATTTGAAGTAAATAAGAAATTTACGTTAGGGATGTCTGCAGAATATTTTCAATATACATTAGAGAAAGAGGCTATAGCCTGGAATTTGCCAGAGTTAAAAGCATCTGCAACAATCGATTATCAGATTAATACAAATTGGTTTGCTGGGGCACAATTGTTTTATCAGGGAGAGCGAAAGGATATCGACAACCTAGCGGTTGCGGTAATTGATCAACCAGAGCCTACGATAACGTTGGATGCTTTCTTTGATGCAAATGTTAATCTAGGATATCGCCTTAGCGATAAATTATCCTTCTTCGTAAAAGGAAACAATTTGATGGGAGAAAATTATCAGCGCTGGGCCAATTTTCCGGTACAGGGAATACAGTTTTTAGGAGGTGTTACCTATAAGTTTAACTACTGATTTATTGGTAGAATTGTGTTTTTAGAGCGTTGTAATATAAAGTGTTAAGATACACGGTATAATTTTTGTTATCTTGTTTTAATCATTGAAAGGATTACATCTAAAAGTAATTTTTTATGATTAAATTGTAGTAAAAATAAACAGATGAAAAATTATACCTTCTTTTTTTTAATCTTGTTTTCTATTATTGGACATGCGCAGGATAACTTTAAATTGTATTATGAAGATACCAAAGATGGTTTTGTAATTCTTGCTGATAACGACGAATATAGTCCTGTTTCTGCAAAAATAGATTTTAGATTAGAAAACCTGAAATCTACTAATGAAGATGCAATTATTTTTGTAGTTCCTGCAAACACCAAAAGGCATATAATCACAGAGTTAAAAGTTATTGATAGAAAAAAAAGAGTCAGGCTGGGATTCGAATCTATTTATAATCATGGAAATCATCATCTAAAAAAATATGATAGAAATTTCAACTATTATTTGCCGTATGGAAAAGGAGCAGAGTATTGGTTGTCACAGGGGTATGATGGAGCCACATCGCATAAAGGTGAAAATGCACTAGATTTTAAAATGCCAATTGGTACCAAGGTATATGCTGCGCGTGGTGGAGTGGTCGTAGATATTGAAGAAGGATATAATAAAAGTTGTACAGAGCCAGAGTGTTCAAAACATAATAATTATATATTAATCTACCATACAGACGGAACTTTTGCAGAATACACACACATTAAACAAAATGGAGCAGAAGTGAAGGTTGGAGATCGAATAAAGATAGGACAATTTATAGGATACAGTGGCAATGTGGGGTGGGCAACAGGACCGCACTTACATTTTATAGTATTTTTTCAGAGACTTAAAAAAAGAGTTACTTTAAAAACAAAATTTCTTACTCAAAAAGGAAAACCGGCAATACCACTTGTCGAGAGGCAGAAATATAGACAAGAGTATTAGTTTATTACAAATTTATAATATACTCAAAAAATAACCTTTTTGAGTATATCTCTTTGGTATAAAACGGGTTTAAAAAAATGAAATGAACAAGACTATTAAGTTCGTTTAACTTATAATTGGGATAAGATCTACCCTTCAGGAGTTATTACAAAATTTCCTATCTTTCCTACACAAAACAGAAAACACATCGATCATGATTAAGAAAACGCTTATACTGGCAGGTTTAGCTATTGTTTTTATTACATGTAAAAATGAAACGACCACCAATAGTTCTAAAGAAACACAACAAGAAATAAATGTAAGTGCCAGATTTAATGAAATGCTTGATAAGTACTATGAAGAAGGATTAGAGCTTAACCCTATACAAGCTACCATGGCTGGGGATAACAGATTTAATGACTATTTTCCTAATCCATTGGCAGATGAAAGTGTAGCAAAACTAAAAGCATATTACGAACGTTATACAGAACAATTAAACGAGTTTGATGATGCAACACTTTCTGATAGTCAAAAGATGACCAAGGCTATTTTAAAATGGGAATGCGATATGAATCTTGAAGGGTTTATGTTTAAAAAGGAATATTTTCCTATTGATCAAATGTGGTCCATAAATCTAATGGTAGGCCAATTAGCAGGTGGTAGTAGCGCACAGCCTTTTAAGACGCAAGTAGATTATGTTAATTGGCTACAGCGCCTTAATGGATATGTAGAATGGATGAATTCTGCCAAGACAAAAATGCAGGAAGGGATAAAAGCAGGATATGTATTACCAAAATCATTAATAAAAAAAGTACTTCCACAATTAGAAGCATTAACAGTTACTGATCTTGATCAACATCTTTTTTATACCCCGGTAAAGAATTTTCCTGAAGGTCTTTCTGAAGAAGATAAGGCTCGATTAAAAGAGGCCTACAAAGAAATGATTGTAAGTAGAATTATTCCTGCTTACAAAGATCTTCATGAGTTTATGAGTACTACCTATATGGAAGCAGGGAGAACTAGTTCTGGTATCGCAGAAGTGCCTAACGGAAAAGAGTGGTATCAATATCAAATCAAATTGTATACAACCACTACAATGACAGCAGATGAAATACATGAATTGGGGCTTGCCGAAGTAGCCAGAATTTCTGCTGAAATGGAAAAAATAAAAGAGCAAGTAGGTTATAAAGGAGACCTTAAGTCGTTTTTTGATTATGTGAGAAATAAAAAAGAACTAATGCCATTCACAGAGCCCCAACAGGTAATAGATAACTTTAACGCTATTCATGAGCGTATGAAACCTCAGATAGAAAGACTTTTTGATGTAAAACCAAAAACTGCTTTTGAAGTAAAGCGTACCGAAGCTTTTAGGGAAAAATCTGCGAGTGCAGAGTACAATCCAGGATCTTTGGATGGAACAAGACCTGGTATTTTTTATACACCAATACCCAATGTAACTAAGTATAATATGTATAGTGATGAGTCTCTTTTTTTACACGAGGCGATACCAGGGCATCATTATCAAATATCATTAACACAAGAGAGTACAGAATTGCCTAAGTTTAGAAAAACATTGTGGTATAGTGGATATGGAGAAGGATGGGCTTTGTATAGTGAATCATTGGGCAAAGAACTTGGCCTTTATACTGACCCCTATCAATACTTTGGAATGTTAGGAGCAGAAATGCATAGAGCTATACGATTGGTAGTCGATACGGGATTGCATTCTAAAGGATGGACCCGTGAGCAAGCCATTCAATACTCATTAGATAATGAAGCAGAATCAGAAGCTAGTATTACCTCAGAAATTGAACGATACATGGCCAATCCAGGGCAAGCATTATCTTATAAAATAGGGCAATTAAAAATAAGAGCACTTCGTGATCGAGCTCAAAAAGAACTTGGAGAAAAATTTGATATTAGAAAGTTTCATAACCAGGTGTTAGAAACTGGGTGTGTACCACTTGCCTTATTAGAGAATAAAATTGATTCTTGGATTTCGAAAACCAAACAAAATTAACAGTTGATTTTTGCAATTGAGTTCTCTGTAAGAAGAAAACAAAAAAGACGTAAGCTATAAATTTATAGCTTACGTCTTTTTTGTTTTGTGATTATATGATTAATTATATTTATTTTCCACCATTACCTCTTAAATCGGCTAGACATAAGGGATCGAGAACGGGGATTTCATTTCCCATCCCCATCATACCAGACCCGAAGTTTATCGCAGCTTCCATCAAACAGCCAGATACGTTACAATGGTTCTCAGCATCCTGGTCTTCGTGGTTGGATAAATCTGGGGTTCCTATATTTACCAACCCCATAAGATGAGCAAATTCGTGATGAAGTGTTGTGGTTTCAATAGCACTAAGTGATGGAGAATCGGGACGTTTACTTAGATTTCGTAAGGTGCCTTCATAGATAACCAAAGAAGTATTAAAATAGGCAGATCCTAATGTTATAGTATTCTCGGTATCATCTTCGTTGCTTCCATCTGCAAAATAAATATATACTGCAATATCATTTTCTTCATTAAAAATAGTTCTGTTATTGTTTTCAATTTCTGCAATTTCTTTAATAGAAAAAGGAGCTTTTCCTGAAGAAGCAATAGAACGACGAGTAATGGTAATACCATCTGGTTTGAATAACCTGTCTTGTAAAAATTGCTGTAAACCGGTAACTGCAGCTTCTGTTGGCTCAAAACCTTCTACAGAAACAATTTCTATATGTAAACTGGTAAATTTATTCGCACTTAATAGGTCGTTGGCAGATTCACCTAAAGGCTGCTTGTTGCTTTGTTGAGAGGCATTAACTGCAGTAGAAGAATCGTCATCAGAACAACCAACAAGAATAAAAGAAAAGATAAACAGGAAACCAAAAGTTTTAAGTAAATGCACAGAATATATTTTTTAGGTTAGTAAATAAAGGGGTTTTTAAGATAGTAATTTTTATTGTAAGCATTGAGTTTTATAGATGTGAATTTAGATACAACAAAAATTATACCGTATTGGTTTTTGTACATTATGATTTACACTTATGATTTTGTAGTTTTGATGCAATACTAATTTTATGAAAGAAGAACAAGTTATTCTAGTAAATGAAAAAGATGAGCAGATTGGATTAATGCCTAAATTGGAGGCGCATCAAAAAGCCGTTTTACATAGAGCTTTTTCTGTATTTATCCTGAATGATAAAAAGGAGATAATGCTACAGAAAAGAGCAAATCATAAATATCACTCACCTGGGTTATGGACCAACACATGTTGTAGTCATCAAAGAGAAGGAGAAAGTAATATAGAGGCAGGAAAACGCAGGTTGCAAGAAGAAATGGGATTTACTACAGAGCTTAAAGATTCAATTTCATTTATTTATAAGGCTCCTTTTGATAATGGACTAACAGAGCATGAATATGATCATGTATTGCTGGGTAGTTATGAGTCAGACCCTATTGTCAATCCAGAAGAGGTAGCCGATTGGAAATGGATGTCTATAGAAGCGGTTAAGAATGATATAGCGGTACAACCCGAAATATATACAGAGTGGTTTAAAATTATTTTTGAAAAATTTTATTCATACATTGCCATATGAGGATTAAAGCATGTAGAAAAGCTCATTTTAATGCAGCACATCGATTGTATAAAAAAGAGTGGAGTGATAAAAAGAATGAAGAGGTATTTGGGAAATGCAGTAATCCAAAATATCATGGTCATAATTATGAGTTAATTGTGGGGGTAGTTGGAACTGTTGATCCGGAAACAGGTTTTTTAATAGATCTTAAAATTTTAAAAGAGTATATAAAAACAGAAGTAGAGGATTACATGGATCATAAAAATCTAAATGAAGAAGTAGAAGAGTTTAGAGAGTTAAATCCGACCGTAGAAAATATTGCCTTTGTTATCTGGAATAGGTTAAGAGATAAAATACCTATTCGATATGATATCGAAGTCACTTTATATGAAACCCCTCGAAATTTTGTGATTTATAAAGGAGAATAAATTATGGGGGTAGAAGTGGGTGATTTTGTTCCTTTTTTTAAGGCAATTGATGATAATGGGCAATTGTTTCATAGCTCAAGCATTATTGGAGTAACTCCCGTTGTAATCTACTTTTATCCTAAAAATTTCACACCTGGTTGTATTAAAGAAGCTTGTGGTTTTCGAGATGATTATGAATTGTTTACTTCTTATGGAGCAGAAGTAATCGGAATCAGTAGTGATAAAGTTCGTTCTCATGCTAGGTTTAAAAAAAGATATAAGTTACCTTTTGTTTTTTATCAGATGATAAAGGAGAATTACAGAGACTTTTTGGTGTGCACTCAGAATTATTTGGACTCTTACCAGGTAGAGAAACTTATGTGATCGATAAGAAAGGAACGGTACGTTTAAAGTTTAACGACAGAAAAGCTTCTAGTCATATAAAAATGGCGTTAAAGACTCTAAAAGAAATAAGTGAAGAATAATAGTGTTGGTTAATAGAAAATATTAATTTTGCGGAAAATAAATTTGATATGGCAAACAAGAGAGACCTTAAGAAAGATATAAACTACGTACTTGGAGATATTATAGAAGTAGTTTATTTAAAAGGGTTAGAAAACCCAGACAAGGATAGTAAAAAAGGAGAAGCAATAATTGACGAGGCTATAGCATCTTTTGATAGTTTTATGGAAAGAGCAAATGAGCGTAAATTAGAGAATGCCAAGCAACATTTTAAGGCTTTAAGAGAAGATTTGCAGAAAACAGCAGAGTCTTTGATAGAAAAAGTAAATTCTTTGTAATTTTTTTTAAAAAATATTTGCAAAAACGGTTGTAGCTATTATATTTGCAACCGCTTTGCCGATGTAGCTCAGCTGGCTAGAGCAGCTGATTTGTAATCAGCAGGTCGTGGGTTCGAGTCCCTCCATCGGCTCTAAGTAAAAAAGTCCTGAATATATGTTCAGGACTTTTTTTTATGAAAAATAGTTACTTTAATAAAATCTTGAAGTAGTGATTTTATTATTGGGTACAATTATCAGAATAACTGGCTGTATTGTCTTTTGATCAATTCATTAAAACAGATGTTGATGGGTCATCTATTTGTATATAAGAAAGAGGAGGATTATTAGTAATAAATACGCTTGTTAAAATATCATTGTTTCTATTTTTCATCAATACTGTTGCGGTAAGCGATGTTCTGGTTTCAAAATCAAAAAGAGTGGTGTTTGTTATTGTTAGTACTCCTGTTTTGGTATTTACATCAAAAGCATCTACTGGGGTTTCTGTAATAATACTATAGATTAGTTCTCCCTAGTCGGTAGATAGCTTCTACAGCGCCTAATTCTTGTTCTTTTGTGGGGTTTTTGTCTATAGTGACTTCAAAATCTATTGCGCTAATGGTTGTAGAGGTATCATCGATAGAGCTGTCATAATCTTTATTAGAACATGTGATACTAAACCAATGCATCATAAGATAACAAGTATTATATTTTTATCTTTTTTTGTGTAGTTTCCAAATTACAATATAAATATAAATCATTGACAGGGTGTGTGTTGACTTGTTTGCAGTGAAATAGTAGTGAGCAGTTAGATATTATTTAGAACGAACCGTCAAGTTTGTTTCGGGATGATTATTTAAATATGTAAAAAGCTTGGAAATAGAATGTTCACTATTAATTTTTGGGGATATTTAACAGTGGTAGAAAGGATAGGCTATGTTGACTCTGTAGGTTGCAAAATAATTCCATTAAAAGCAACACACCTTTAGCATTAATGAAAAAGAATATTAATTATAGTAATGTTCGAGCACCTCTAACGGCTCTAAGTAAAAAAGTCCAGAACATATGCTCTGGACTTTTTTATACATGCTATTTGTTTTTAAGCAGAGAAAAGAACGATTTACTGTTCTTTAGCGTTTTCTTCTTTACTCTGGGCTTTTTTAGCTTTAAGATCTTTAACATAGTTAATTAATTGCTTTCCATAGGTTGATTTTTTTACCTTAGGGCTTAATGATTGAGCAACTGTGTCCAAAAGTTTGATGTTAGCATCATAAATTTCATTAAGTGTAACATAAGGGGCAACTTCTAATTTTTTATTAAGAAGAGCAAAATTTACTGTGTACAGGTATTTTTGTCGTAATAAGTTTTTGTATGCTTTATCGTTTTCGATTAATTTCTCTTCATCTTTTTGTTTATCCGCTTCAAAATTCTCTTTTATTAACCTAAGATTTCTATCATTAAATCGCTGGAGCATTTTTTTATATACTGCGTATTGCATCTGATTTTTTCCTCCAACTATTTTTATGTCTCTTTCAAAGTCCATTACATTAGTAGTAATTCTAATTTCTCCAGGTTCTGCAAAAAAATCAATACGATCGTTATATTGTTTCCCATCTGCTTTATCAAGATATATGTAATGAATTTCTGGTTCTTGAATCTGAGAGGTAAATGCAAATTCGGCATTTCCTTTAACTACCATAGAGTCTACAGTTACCAGTGTGGTATCTTTAACTTTTTGTAAATATATAGTTCCTTTTTTTAAACCTTTGATATTCCCGGTAATGATTAAGTTTCCTTCTTTTACAGGAGTGTTACAACTGGTAAAAAAGGCCATTAAAAAAATAGAAATAGATAAATACTTCATCTTATGTTTTTTGGTTGTGATAAAGGTCGCAAATATGCATGTTTTATTTTAAAAAAAACAGCTATTTTTTATTTGATTAATGTTTTTTATGGGTTTTGAATGTACGCAAGTTCTCCAAAAGTATTTGATTGTTTAGGCTACCCAACTGAAGCAATTTGCATTAAATAAGTGCATAATATAGCTCCATAGGTTCCTACTACATATCCAAAAACGGCGAGTAGTACACCCACGGTGGCTAGTGAGGGGTGAAAAGCAGCGGCTACAACAGGAGCAGAGGCTGCTCCACCAACATTTGCTTGACTCCCAACGGCTAGAAAGAAATAGGGGGCTTTGATTAATTTTGCGACACCAACAAGTAATAATGCATGAATAGTCATCCAAACCAAACCAATAGCAATAAGCCCAGGATTTTCAAAAATCATACTTAGATCCATTTTCATACCAATAGTAGCTACAAGGATATAGATAAAAATACTTCCTAACTTACTAGCACCAGCTCCTTCATACTGTTTTGCCTTTGTATAGGATAATAAAATTCCGATGGTGGTGGCAAGAGTGATCATCCAGAAAAATTTGGATGTAAAAGAAGATAAAGCAGAACTCTTGTCATTAAAAATCTCAAAATTACCAGATAAAAAAGAAGAAATGCCATTGGCTCCCCAATGAGAAAGCCCTACTGTAACAAAGGCAATCGAAAGCATAATTATATAATCGGTAAGTGTTGGTGTTCTAGTTATACTCTGGGCATAATTCGATACTTTTTCTTTCAAGGACTCTATGGCGGTGGTATCTGCTTTTAACCAACGATCAATTTTATTGCTCTTACCAATTCCTATTAATAAAAGTGCCATCCAAATATTAGCCACCACAATATCAACAAGCACCATTCCTCCATATTTTTCTGGATTGTATTCGTAGATTTCTAGCATAGCTGCCTGGTTAGCGCCTCCACCAATCCAGCTGCCAGCAAGTGTAGATAACCCTCTCCAGACCGCATCAAAACCAGCACCTCCTACAGTCTCTGGAGAAACAAGTGAAATTAATAAGATAGCAATAGGACCACCAATAATAATTCCAAAAGTACCTGTCAAAAACATGATAATCGCCTTAGGACCTAGATTAAAGATTGCTTTTAGGTCTATACTCAAGGTCATAAGCACTAATGAAGCCGGTAGTAAAAACCTACTAGCGATATAATATACCTTAGATGATTTTTCAACAAGGTTTCCATCGGCGTCTAATTCTTTCCATTCTGGTGAAATAATTCCTAAAGAATTAAATATGGCAGGTAACAGATAACATAACAATAATGCAGGGACATATTTGTAAAAGGCTTTCCAAAAACCTTTATTTATAGACGAGGTGTAAAACACGAGCCCTAGACAAAGTAATAAAATACCAAAAACTATGGTGTCTTCTGTAAAAAAAGGAATGTTTTCCATTAGTGATTTTTTAATTGATGTTGTTATTATAATTCATTGTGAGGGAACGAGAAATAGGATTTTATAATTCGTCTATCCATTTTTTGAATAATGCTTTTTGCTCTGCCGGGGCGCTTATATCTTGCTGAAGAATAATTTTTTCTACTGTAGGTTTAACTACTTTCGAGGTTAGGTCTAAAATAGAATCATCTCGTTTAATTTTAAAAATGATATCATCTCCTATATTCCATTTATCAGAATCTCCAAATAGGTCGTAAATGTTTTTTAGATTGTATTTTTTTTGATTGATACTTAACAGCACATCTCCTTTTCTTACACCTAATTTTTTAAGAAAACTATTAAAAGGGATATCAGATGTAAATAGCACTTCTTTGGTTGCTTCTGATCCTTTTACAAAGGGTTCTTGTTGATAAATAAAATAAGAAGAAGGAATATTCTTAACAGTATAGTGAACCCCAAGTTTTTTTAGATAAAATTCGTAATCTATGGGAGTGTTATTAACAACATGTTTTTGTAAAAAAGCACTTATTTCTGGGTATGAAGCTTGTTCAACAATTTTTATGAATTCACTGTCTTCAAAAGGTTTGTCGGCACCAAATTGTTTTGATAACTTTTTGACCAAGTCTAGAATACCATATTGTCCTGAGCTTTTTTCTCGCATTAGAATATCTATACACATTGATATTAATGCACCTTTTTCATAAACATTTCTATAGTTTTTTTGATAAGGTTCTTTAAGTATATTTTTGCTCATTGTTGTAAACGACATGGTATCGTCAAAAAGAGCTGCATTTTCTATCTTTTCCATAATACGTTCTAGGAATTGCTTTTTAGAAATAAGCCCTTGTGTTATCTGGAAAAGTATAGAGAAATATTCGGTAGTGCCTTCGTATAACCAAAGATGTTGAGACATTTTGGGTTCATTATAGTCGAAATTATGAATTTCTTTTGAATGAATGGTTAGTGGAGTTACGATATGAAAAAACTCATGAGAGACCACATCGGTCAACGCGGGGTTTAGTTTTTTTGTTGAAAGTGATTCGGGTAGTACTACAACTGTAGATGTATTATGTTCTAAAGCACCAAAACCTTTGGCATCGTCTGCCTTTGCTGATGCAAGATATAATAAAATGCTATATTTTTTGGTAGAATTGATATCTCCCAGAAAATTTTTTTGAGCTCTTATTACATTCTCCAAATGGCGCATGATAGTCGAGGCTTTATGTCTTGAACTATTAGAATATACACTTAATAATACTTCAATGTCATTCACAGTAAAGGTTGCCTTATTTGGTATAGAATACATAATGGGGTGATCAATCATATCTGCGTATCTATCAAAGGCAAAATAATCAGAATTGTGTTTTGAAGTACTTACTGGGGGTTTTTGACCAAAAGACATTTCTTTTGCAGATGTTGATGCTTCGAGATGAGAAGGGTATTTAATAAATAGTTTATAGTGATTTTCTTTCATATTATCAAAGTATCCCACAAAAGCGTATAGGTTTAATACAAAGTTCTTATCCTTTAAAATATTGCTGCCTGTTGGAGAAAAAACTTTATGAATATCTTCAGAGTCAAAAGTATCATTAACCCAATAGACAATTTTATGTAGTTTACGGGCATTCGTTATTTTCCAGTGATTATTACTTTGTTTTTGAATTGCTATTGCTACTCCATTCTGATCATATGCTTTAATATCTTCGATCAAATTTCCAAAGTTATTATTTTGATAAGTACCCGGTACAATTTTGGGCATATAGTAATTTATAGTATCAGATCCTTCTATTTTAACTTGTACTTCTACTTTGACCTTATCATCAACAACGTTTATCAGATCTAAATAAGCTCGTATTGGAGAAGTATTTGTTACCGTCTTTTGTGTGGTAACAGGAGAAGAGGCGCCTTGTACACCTAACTGTAGGGTCTTACAGCCAGTAACCAAATTAATAAAGGTGCATACAACTAGTAGGATAGTAATAATTCGGTTTATTTTCTGCACAGTTATAAAATGTTTTTGTGAATATAATTAGCTACTCCATCTTCTTTGCCAGATAGGGTTACAACATCGGCTATGTCTTTTACTTCGGGTTTGGCATTAGCTACTGCGACCCCAGTTCCTACAGCTTTAAGCATTGCAATATCATTATAATTATCACCAAATGCAACGGCCTCAGAAATAGGAATTTCAAAATGAGTTTTTAATAAAAAATCTATCGCCGTTAGTTTTGAAATGTTTTTATGAGCAATTTCTATATAAGTTGGCTTAGAGCGGTACAAATGTAATGCGTCATCAAAAGTATCTTTAAGGTATATAAACAGATCGTTTATATGTGCTTCTTCACCCATGCACATAATTTTATGAGCACCTTTTTGTTGATTCTCCCAATCATCAATGGTATGTTTTGTTGGTTTTACAACTGGAGAAACTTTAGTGTTTGTTGCCTCTCTATTAGCCCAAAAATCCATTTCTGGTACAAACCAATCATCGTTATGATATAAACTCATATGAAATTGTTGATTACTGTTAAAAGTATCAATCGATGCTATAATATTTGGTGCTATAAAAGTTGAATGAACCGGTTTTCCTTCTACCAAAATTAACCCTCCGTTGTAACAGATAATAGGTTGGTTTCTAATGTTTAATTCATCTTGAAGATGAATCATTGCACTAGGCATTCTAGATGAAATTAAAACTACAGGAACAGTATCTTTAATCCTCTTAATTTCTGAAATAGTATGTTCTGATAATTCTCTGTGTACATTTAATAATGTTCCGTCAATATCAGAGAATACGATACGGTGCGGCATTGTTTTTTTGGATTTGGTGAATATTGTTGTAGTCAAATTATTGATTTACAAAGTTAGCAATACCTGTGATAACTTCGGGTATTATTTTTCTAAACGGTTCATTATACGATTTGTGATTTTCTAATCGATCTCCTTTTATTTCTTTTAATATATGATTCATGTTTTTAACAAAAATGCTCTGTGCCTCAGGTACTACTTCTTTTAATTTTTCACCTTGTCCTATATCTACCTGGATATCTTTACCACCAAATATAATAAGAATAGGCATCTTTAGTTTCACGATTTCATCAGTAGGATTGTATTTAATCCATGATCTCATAAAAGGTTGTAAGTGATAAGCAAAGATGGATTCTAATGCCGGATCATAACCTGTCGCTCTACCTTGCTCCTTTAATTGTTTAAAAGCTATAAAAGCACTTTTATCTAATCCTGGAGCTTGTTTGGCGATTTGTTCTATAATAACTTGATCTACAGACTCTGCATTACCCGCAATAGAAATAAAGCCATTAGCTTTGTCTTTTGCAGCAACCATTCCTACAAGCGAACCTTGCCCATGTCCAGCTACTACGATTTTTTTATAGTTTCCGTTCTTATTAAAATAATCTAGAATAGATACAACATCTTGTATGTAATGATCTAAAGAAATTTCATTTTCTTTAATCCCTAAACCATCTATTTTAAAAAGCCTTTTGTCATATCGATAGGTAGCAATTCCCTGTTTGGCCAATTCGTAAGTTAATTTCTTGAAAGTATCATTTTTTGACATCCTATCATTGCCATCCCTGTTAATTGCTCCAGCATCCATTACAAATATAACCAAAGGCACTTTTTCATCAGAATATGGTGTTACTAATAACCCTTCTATATATTTGTTAACTTTTACAACAGCAGAATTGAATTCCTTTTCATCTTTTTGAGAAAAGCTAAATGTTGTAATCATAACTGCACATAGAAATAGTATCTTCTTCATAAACGACGTGGGGTATATCTATATAATTAATATGAATGCCATCAAAAATAATCAATAATAAAAATTAAGAAACGGTAAAAGTGATAAGCATGCTCTACTATATAAACACCTTATGGTACCGTTTTATTTTATTTTTTTGTAGCTACCATAATTTAACGAATCACTAACATACCCTTTTTTATCTTTGTCTCAAAATTTAAGCAAATGAAACTTCAATATATTTGGATACTATTTTTACTTATGGTATTAAAACCGATGTTTTCATACTCATATGATTGGGGAAAAACGGGACACAGGGCTACAGGTCAAATAGCAGATAAATACTTAACAAAAAAAACTAAACGAGCTATTCATAAACTTCTTGATGGGCAAAGTATGGCATTTGTATCCACTTTTGCCGATGAAATTAAAAGTGATGATAGCTATAAGAAATACGGTTCCTGGCATTATGTTAATTTTCCTTTTGATGAAGAATATAAAGAAGAAACCCGTAGTGAACACGGAGATCTCATACAGGCAATAGAGACCTGTGTTAAAATACTAAAGGATAAAAAGACTCTTCGAAAAGATAAAGTGTTTTATTTAAAAATGTTAATTCATTTTGTTGGAGATTTGCACCAACCTTTGCATGTAGGTAGAGGAGAAGATAAAGGAGGGAATGATATTCAGGTAAGGTGGTTTAAAGATGGCTCAAACTTGCATAGAGTATGGGATAGCGATATGATAGATTATTATGGTATGAGTTATACAGAATTGTCTGATAATACAACGGCTTTATCAAAAACACAAATCATAGAAATTCAAAAAGGATCTATCATTGACTGGGTGTATGATTCACAGCATTTAGCTAAAAAAGTATATGCTTCTGCAAATGTTGGAGAAAAATTAAGTTATAGATATATGTATAATTATTTTCCTATAGTACGTTCGCAGTTGCAAAAAGGAGGTATCAGGTTAGCAAAAATACTTAACGAAATTTTTGGGTAATATCTATTTATTCTCAATAGTCTCTTTTCGATATTGCCTTGGTGACATAGAAAAATGCTTTTTGAATGTTTTGGTGAGATGACTTTCATCGGTATATCCCATTTGATAAGCAATTTCGGCAATAGTGAATTCTGTGTACAACAGACGATATTCTACTAACTTCATTTTGTATTTGGTAACATATTGATGAATAGATTCTCCTGTTTTTCTTTTAAAATAACTACTAATAGAGCTTTGTGACATTCCGAATTTTTCTGCTAAAAAACTAATTTTGGTAAGAGCGTTGTCATAAGCATTTTGTCTGATATGACTTAATATCATATCAATTTTTCTATGGTTTACATGAATATCTTTTTGATTGGTATCATATTTTTCAGAAATATTACGTACAATGATACTAAGTATAGTACTGATCGCATTTGAAATTATTTCCTGGTAGTACACTTTTTCATTCTTAAATTCATCTAACACCAGGTTATGTATATTCCAGATTACATTTCTGTCTATCTCATGAGAAATAACATCTCCCGGAATAATATTAGGTTGATGTAAAAGTTGTTCGATACGCTGTAACCAGCATTTTCTATCTGGAAGATTTACTTTATTCGAAAATAAGAGCTCTGTAAATTTGAAAAAAGTAAAATGAGTTTGATCAATAATTTCAAAGTGGTGTGTGTCTTCTGGTGCAAGTAAAAAGATATTATTTTCTTCATAAGGAAATCTTATGTCATTGATAGTGTGGTGTCCACTTCCTTTTTTGATGAAAATAATTTCAAAATAATTTTGATTGTGTGGCCTTGCTTCCCATTTATCCAGTGTGTATTGATTTACTACAAAAGTTTCATGTAAGGAGTAACGAATCATAGATTTCTTTTTAGCATGAGTTAGATGTAAGCAAATTGCTTTAGTTTATAATGCTCTAAAGCTTATTTTATTGTAAATAAAGTAGTTGTATGTGTAATTAAAGTGATCTAGTGAATTAAGAACATACCTTTGCTTACAAAGTTGAAGAGAGGTAATTTTTCTTAACTTCTAAATAAAAAGAAGCACTCAGCTTTAAGGCTCTTTTTGACTAAGTATTTACATCAAACTTACATTTTAACACTTTTAAAGTTACAAAAATTAAATTAATAAGCTAATATCTCCCCGTTTTAATCAATGTAAATCATGTATTTAGGTATTGTCGTTTTTGAGATAAGGAGCAAAGTGATATTTTACAAGGATGCAAAAAACACTCTAAAAGTAAGGTTTATTCTAGGAGTAATTTTTTTTGAAGTTTTCGGAATTTGATGCAGCCAGTATTTTTGAGTTTCTCCTTTCATAATAAGTAAACTACCTGGTTCAAGTAATATTTTTTGTTGTAGCTTTTTATTGCTTTTATGTTTAAAATGAAACCAACGTGCTTGCCCCAAACTTAAGGAGGCAATTACAGGAAATTCTCCTAATTCTTTTTCATCATCCGAGTGCCAACCATTACTATCCTTACCTGTACGATATAAATTTAACAGGCAACCAGTAAATTGGCATGAAGCTATATTTTCGATTTTTTCTTTTATCCAAATTAACTCTTTCGTAAAGGGTTTTGGATGCATAGTAATATTAGAATATTTATAAGGGATATTGTTGTTTGCGTATAGAGCTGTAAGACGAGGTTGCGGGTATGTTTTTCCAAAAACAGTAATGTCATCTTGTTGCCATTGTATGGTGTTGAGTAATGTATTAAAAAGTTTATTTGATTCTTCTAAAGTAAAGAAGTTTGGGTAATACAATACGTCTGCATTCTGCATTTCTAACCGAATTGGTTGATCATCAGTATTAAATAAACTTAAACTCATGTCTATACTATTATAAGTTAGCTAGTGTTAGCCTAGCTAAGTAATCATTGTGTTCTCCTTCAAGAATTAATTCGCATAAAAATCCATTTGCATTGGCTGCATTTTGTAACGTATTGTAATCGATATACAACCAATCAAATTCATTAGATGATTGATTTTTATAAACTAATCTGTAACGCATCTCACCATAGTACCCTGCAGAAGCGTCTACCCAAAACCCTCCATCTTCATCCTGAAAAAGATATGATATATCAGATGAATCGATTAATACCTGTCCTTTGGAGCTAAGTAATGTTTTTAGTTTATTGAAAAACAGGTCGATAGAAGCAAGTGTGCCTATAATGCCGCTTCCATTCATTAAAAAAAGTATAGTGTCATAGGAAGAAGAAGGGGTGTTAAAAATGTTTTGTACTTCTGCTTGTTGTATTCCTAAATTTTTACATACTTCGATGGCACCTTCAGAGATATCTATAGCTTTTACATTTAGTTTTCTGTCGTTTTGAAGATATAAACTATGACTTCCTGCTCCGCAACCAACATCAAGAACTTTGCCGATAGCAAGGTCCAATGCCTTTTGTTCTATTTTAGGCATTTCAGAATAGGTTCTAAAAAGGTATGGGATAGGTATGTGATCATCATCAAAATCATTTGCTTGTACTATAATATCTTCTGTATATTGTTTGTTATAATAGTCCTTAATAGCTGACCCAAAAATATCGTTGCTCATGATGTAAGATGATTTGTTACTAAATTTAAAAGCAAAGGTTTGAATATAGAACGATAGTATACACTATATAATAGTTAGAAGTTTAAAAAACGTATTTTTGTTGCATGCAAGAATTCATAAATCAATTACCAAAGCTGGCCAAAGATAAGCATAACGAAAACAAAAAATTCTTTGCGAAACTTAAAAAAAAGACACCCAAGAAGTTGGATCATATGATGCAAGAATTGCACGATGATGAATTTGAACGTACAGATTGTCTAGAATGTGCAAATTGTTGTAAGACCACGGGGCCATTATTTACGGTTAAAGATGTAGAACGAATTGCTAAGTTTTTTAGATTAAAACCTTGGCAGTTTGAAGAAAAATATTTGCGCACTGATGAAGATGGTGATTTGGTGTTGCAACAAACACCATGTACTTTTTTAGGAGTAGATAACTATTGTTCTATTTATGAGGTAAGGCCAAAAGCCTGTAGAGAATACCCTCATACAGATCGCAAAAAATTTCACCAAATATCAAATCTTACCATGAAGAATATCGAGATTTGTCCTGCTGCGTATAGGATTGTAGAAAAAATGAAGGAAAAACTTTTGTGAAAATATATTGATTATTTGAAATTAGTAACCCCATGCATGAGTGAAAATTTTAGAAAATAGAAGGCTTTGATTACTATCCAGATTTTAAGGTTTTTTTAAAATTTAGTAATTTTTCGAATTAAGAGGAATAAGCAATAGGTTTGGTATTGGCGATTTCTATATTGATTATAGTACCTCTTCCTTTTCGCGAGTCGATGATCAAAGACCCATAAATTTTTTCTAATCTACTTTGTATATTGGTCAATCCTATACCAAGAGCTTGTTTATTAGAGTTAAATCCAACACCATTATCTTCAAAAATTACATTTAAGACATTATTGTCTGCCAGATTAAGATGCAACTCAACAGCATTTGCTTGGGCATGTTTAATAGTGTTGGTGATTAATTCTTGAATAATCTTAAAAACCTCGAATTGTAGTTCTTCTTCAAGTTTATCGATATCTTTTCTTGGATAAACAGCAAAAGATGTTTTTATGTTACTGGCATTACCAATATTGTTGATATACTCTTCTAGTACATCACAGAAATTATTTTTACTAAATTTTTTTGGTATTAGGTTATGAGATAAATTTCTTACTTGTTGATATGTGTCATCTATTTGGTTGTTAACAGCTTTAATATATTGTTGCTCGTCTATTTTTGGATTGTTAAGCTGAAGTTTAATAGCTGCCAGATTACCTCCAATGCTATCATGAAGTTCTTGTGCAACTCGTTTTCTTTCTCTATCCTGACCTTCTATACTAGCCTTGATCACCTTCAATTCCTGATCTTTAAGTAAAGTCGTTATTTTTTGTTGACTAACTTCTTTTTCTTTTTGATTTAGCTGACTTTGAGTTTGCAGTTTTTGATAATAAATAAACAACAGACCAACAATAGGTATGAGAATAATTAAAAATGAGTATAAAATGATATTTTTAATGCTTTTTTGTCGAATCAAGCTAGCTTCCTGAAGTTCCTGATCCTTTTTTAAGAGGTTAATTTCATTAGCTTTTTTTTCAGAAGCATTTTGAATGGCCAAAATTTGATTTCTATTCTCTATTTCTTTGACCTCTTGTTGCAGTTTTAGGTTTTTGAAAGCTTCTTTTTGATTCGATAATTCTAATTTTCGGTTAGTGTTTTCGACCTGAAGGACTTTTATTTCTTTTTCTTTTTTAAGTGTTTCGTACTTTACTTCTAATTCACTTATTTCATTATCCTTGTCAAGTGTTTTGATAGAATCAGAGACTTCATTGAATTTTTCACTATAATCAAGAGCTTTTTTATAATCATTTTGCAAAATAGCAATTTCTTTTAATCTAAAATAGATTGCTTTCTGGTTATCGAGTAAGTTTAGTTCTTTTGCTTTATCGAGTGCTTTAAAAATTAAAACCTCGCCTTCTTCGTATTTTTTTAAAAGGGATAAAACCCGACCTTTTTCCAAATACCCCATGATTTGCATACGATCAAAACCATTATTTTTTGCAATTTTTATAGATTCGCTAATTGATTCTAGGGCAAGAGGTAAGTTATCTTGTTTTTTATAAATTATTCCTAGATTGAATGAAATATTACTTATACAACGAGAATCATTATTTTTTTTACAAATTTCAAGTGCTTTTTTCAGATACTTAGCAGCTTCGATATGGTCTCCTTGGGCTCCATATATTGTGGCAATGTTGATTAAAGATCCAAAGACCATTTTTTTATGTTCGTTATATTCAGAACACTTTTTATAAAGCTCCAGAGCTGCATTCAAATCTGGCGAATTAGAAGATAAGTTAGAAAGCCTATTGGCAAGCCCAAAACTATTCATGTAGTAAATTCGTTTATCGTCATATTTTTGGGCTACTTCAATACCTTTTAGATGCCATTTTTTTGCTTTCTCTATCAGCCCCATTTTTCCATTGACTACTCCCAATCTATTGTATGCTAATCCGTAAAAATTATGTTTTATAGAATCGTTTCTGAAAGTTTTTAATTCTAAAACACTTTGTGCATGATAAATAGAAGTGTCAAATTGAGATATTTTGTTGAAGTACGAAGCAAGTATTAGATGTAAATTAGCTTTAAATTGAGTACTCCTGTTTTTTTTGGGTTTCAAATGTTTGCTAACTTTTTCATAAACCCCATTAACATTTGGTCCATCGATTGCTTTATTTGTTAAATCACTTAATTCTTTAATTATTTTAGCTTCTTCTTGAATATCGTAAATAATAGAAATATTATTTTTATTATCTACCTGGCCGTACATGCATAAAGATAAAAATGTAAAAAAAAACAATGTGACTTTGACGATCTTACTATTTGTCATTGCAATATAAAATGAGGTGTTTTTTTTGTGCATTTTCAAGACGTAGATATTTTTACTCTTAAGTTTTATAACTAGTTAAGAATGAATTTTGGAGATAAAGGTAATTTCTTTTTCTATTTTAGAATTAACACTAAGGTTCTTTTTTTCAGCGAATTGACTTTCATTATCGAAAATTTCAATATTTACTAATAAAAAAAAGATCAAAAATTACTCATACCACAAAAATATTAGTGTTGATCGTTTTGGATATTCTTGAAAAATTATGAGTTATCTTATTTTTTTACATATAAATGCTATACTTCCAGCGATAATGTAATTTATTTATAAAGTAAATATTGATCTCTTATTTTTTTGAAGTTTTCCAAATCATCCTGCCAGGAATCTTTAATTTGTTGCGATGTAAGTCCTTCTTCTATTTGTTGTTGTAATTTTTCTGTCCCTGCATGAATGGTAAACGATTTGGTGTTGAAAAATTTATCTTTTGCATTTGAGTTTTTGTAGGCATTAATAAGCCAGTCCAGATGTATAGAGTCTAATGGTTTAACTTTTCTCAAATCTTTACCATAGCATACTTCACTTCTATGTTTAGGATATTTGGCTCCAAAATTTGGCTGAGGCGTATAAGCAAAATCATATCGATCTACTGCCAAATCAGGAGACCCAAAAATTTGAAACTGCATTTCGGTACCTCTTCCTGCATTGATAGTCGTCCCTTCAAAAAAACCAAGGCTAGGATATAGGTTGATTGCTACATCGTTTGGTAAGTTGGGTGAAGGACGAATAGGTAAACTATATGATGAGGTATGTGTGTAATTTTTAATAGGAATAATGGTAATTTTACATTGTAAATCTTGACCAAGCCAACCTTCTCCGTTAATCATTTGCGCATATTCTCCTATAGTCATTCCGTGAACCAACGGTATCGGGTGCACGCCTACAAAACTAGAATGTGCAGGCTCTAGAGTAGGGCCGTCTATATAAAAAGCATTTGGATTAGGACGATCCAATATCAATACAGGAATATTACTTTCTGCACATGCCTGCATAACATAATGTAATGTAGAAATATAGGTGTAGAAACGAACACCTACATCTTGTATATCAAAAACAACAATGTCGATACCAGTTAAAGATTCTGGGGATGGTTTTTTGTTTTTTCCATATAGAGAAACTATTGGGAGCCCAGTTTTAATGTCTTTACCATCTGCAACCAATTCTCCTGCATCTGCCTTTCCTCTAAAACCATGTTCTGGAGCAAATACTTTTTTAATAGCTATGTTTTTTGATAATAATGAGTCTACGAGATGAACATAGTTATGATTCGTGATACTATCCTTAAAAATTACAGAAGTTTGATTACCAATAATGGCTACCTTTTTACCTTCTAAAATAGGGATGTAAGTATCTAAAAGATTGGCTCCAACAATAATGGTAGGATGATTTTTAAGGGTGTCTTTTGAAATATAAGCATCAGAGATAGCGTTTTCGTTTTCTAATGAAGTAGAAAGAAAATCTGTTTTTATTTTACTTACACAAGAAATAAAAAGTATAAAAAGGAATAATAATGTATTTTTGAATACAGTTCTAACAAAAACCATAGGTAATTTGAATTTTGAATATTTTATTGCCAAACGCCTTATCAAAGGTAAGGAACATAAAAGTAGCATTTCTACTCCTATCATAAAAATTGCAATTTTTGCGATTGCAATTGGTATGATTATGATGCTGATTACCGTTGCTACAGGTATAGGTCTACAACGAAAAATACGAGAAAAAGTTGCCGCGTTTAATGGACATGTGATAATTTCTAGTTTTGATAACAACAGTAGTGTAGAGTCACTCATGCCAATATCATCAAATCAAGATTTCTATCCAGAATTTACAGATGTCGAAGAGATAACTCATATACAGGCGGTTGCTAGTAAAATGGGGCTTATCAGAACTGAAACCGATTTTGATGGGGTAGTGGTGAAAGGAGTTGATGATCAATATGACTGGAATACGTTTAAAGAGTATTTGATCGAAGGAAGATTACCAGATTTTACCGGTAAACTTAATGAAGAAATATTACTGTCATCTCATATAGCAAATCGTTTGGGGTTGGGTATTGGTGATAAAGCAATAACATATTTTCTTAAAAAAAATTCGACCTCTAATTCTAAACCCTATATCAGAGTTTTTAAAATAGTTGGGATTTATAATTCGGGATTTCAACAGTTTGATGAGTTGTACTTGTTTGCAGATATCAGGCATGTAAGAAAAATGAATAAATGGACTTCGGATCAAATAGGTAATTTCGAAGTGTTTATTGATGATTTTGATAAAATAGATCAAAAAGGACAAGAAATTTATGAAAACATTCCATCAACAATGGATAGTCAAACCATTTCTTTAAAATATGCGACTATTTTCGAATGGCTTAAACTATTTGATTTAAATGTTATAGGTATCATCGGGATTATTATTTTGGTAGCAGGTATTAATATGATTACGGCACTATTGGTTTTAATATTAGAACGAACGCCAATGGTAGGAATTTTAAAAGCTTTAGGAACTACCAATTGGAGTATACGAAAAGTGTTTCTGTATAATGCAGCCTATTTAATTTTAATAGGGTTGTTTTGGGGTAACCTCATTGGAATAGGGTTATTACTGCTACAAGAAAACTATGGAGTTATTAAACTTAATCCAGAAACATATTATGTGAGTACTGCCCCCGTATATATAAATTTTGGGCACATTGTTTTACTTAATGTAGGAACCATTATACTATGTGTGTTGATGCTGTTGATACCATCTTATATTATTACCAAAATAACACCTACAAAATCTATACGTTTTCAATAAAATAACAACTTAACCAAAAAGTAATTTAAGGTCGAAAGATGTTTTAAGATATTTTTTGGTTTTTAAAACGATTAATAGACAAGCCAAGGTTGTATCTTTGTGATTCTAAGTATCTATGGGGATATAATACTAAAATTTTAAGGAGTGAAATACGCAAAAAATATACTAGAAACAATTGGTGATACACCATTGGTGCAAATGAATGCTTTGGTAAAAGAGATAGATGCTTTGGTGTTAGCTAAATATGAAACTTTTAATCCAGGCAATTCTGTAAAAGATCGTATGGCCTTAAAAATGATTGAGGATGCTGAAGCAGATGGTAGGCTAAAACCAGGTGGAACTATTATAGAAGGAACTTCTGGAAATACAGGTATGGGCCTTGCACTGGTGGCTATAATTAAGGGGTATAAGTTAATTTGTGTTATGGCCGATAAGCAATCTAAAGAAAAGATGGACATCCTTAGGGCGGTTGGAGCAAAAGTTATGGTCTGCCCAACAAATGTAGAACCCGATGATCCAAGATCTTACTATTCGGTATCAAAAAGACTTGCCGAGGAAACTCCTAATTCTTGGTATGTAAATCAATATGATAACCCTTCTAATACATTAGCGCATTACGAAAGTACAGGGCCAGAAATATGGAAACAAACAGACGGAAAAGTTACACATTTTATTGTTGGAGTTGGAACCGGCGGGACTATCTCTGGAGTAGGTAAATACTTAAAAGAGAAAAATCCAAATATCAAAATTTGGGGAGTTGATACCTATGGATCTGTTTTTAAAAAATATCACGAAACAGGGATTTTTGATGAAAATGAAATCTATTCATATATCACAGAAGGAATAGGAGAGGATATTCTTCCTCAAAATGTAGATTTTTCTGTAATTGATGGGTTTACAAAAGTTACCGATAAAGATGCTGCCGTATATACTCAAAGGCTAGCCAAAGAGGAAGGAATGTTTTTAGGTAATAGTGCAGGGGCTGCAATTAAGGGATTATTACAATTAAAAGAACATTTTACAAAAAATGATGTTGTGGTAGTTCTTTTTCATGATCACGGTAGTAGATATGTAGGTAAAATGTTTAATGATGATTGGATGAGAGAAAGAGGCTTTCTTGAAGAAGAAGTATCGACCGCAGATGATTTAATCAAAGATCATAGAGAAAAACCATTGGTAACTGTTAAAACCGAAGAATTAGTTTCTCATGCAATTGAACGAATGCGTAAATTTAAAATTTCTCAAATTCCTGTTGTCGATACAGAAGGGTTTGTGGGGTCTGTTGATGAATCTGCTCTTTTTGCAGCTTTTTTAAATGATAGAGATATGTATAGTACTCCTATCAAAGATGTTATGAAGCCACCTTTTCCTATCGTAGAGGCCAAAACCTCTCTTGATACTATATCGAAACTTATAAAAAAAGGGAATCCTGCTGTTTTAGTTTTGTTAGAAAATGGGGAGCATCATATTGTAACAAAATATGATGTTATAAGTCATATAAAATAAATTCTTATCTTTAAAGTGATGTTATTACCCCAGCTTGTCTGCTGTATTTATCGTGTAAGGATTGTTTTATGCTGACTGTTTTTTTAATATTTTAATTTTTTGTTGAAATATTAAAAAGAAACAGTTTTGTTAATTGGTTACGTATGTGTGAATTTTTATTTGATTATTCGGATATAGATAAGTTAAAAAGCTACTTTGAATCTAGATTAAGACCGGACGCTAATTCGGATCGTATCTATTTTCCTTCTCATATAGCAGATGGATATCTGTTGTATTATAGGATTTCTCATGAAGTTTTTCTAATTATTAATAATTATCGGGCTAATACCGATATCGAATGTGTAAGAGAGCCCGTTAAAGAGAAAGATATTCTATTGCATTTTAGAAAATATGCCTTAGATCATGGATTAGAAAAAAACCAGATTATTAGTAGGTATTCAGACAATTATACACCAGGAAATATGAGATGTATGGATGCAAGGCAAGGTGAACGCACATACATTCATAAAGGCGCAGAAGTGAAATCTGCGACTCTTGTCTTAAAAAGCTCTTATGCCAAACCCTTTTTTAAAAAAAGTAGTGAGATTGCAGAACGTGTCGATAATTATATACGGGACTCTCATAAATACCTGGATAAATTTTATCTCTCTTATAAGCAGTCTGTTCTTTTTGATCAAATTGTACAACCAGATACCGATAAGATCGAAAACTACTTGTTTTATGTAGCAAGAGGCATTAGACTTTTAGAAACCTTCTGGAAAGATGTATTAAGATGGGGGACTTCTTGTAATCCGTTTAGTATAAATAGTGCTCAGGTAGGTAATATTTATAAAGTGAGTGATTACCTCAGGGGGCATCTTAAAGAACCATTTGTTGGTGTAGATCAACTAGCAGCAATGGCTAATATGAGTCGAACAAATTTTTTTAACATGTTTAAAGAGATTCATAATCAAACACCATTAGAGTTTTTTAATAACAAAAGATTAGAAGCTTCTTACACTATGATTATAGGAGAAGGTAGTTCTATAAGAGATGTTATGGATGAACTTAATTATTCTAATTCTTCAAAATTTAAAAAAGCTTTCTTCGAAAAATTTAATATCCATCCAGAGGCGATAACGTAAATAATTTTTCAAAAAAAAAATAGATTTAATAAGATCAAATCAAGCCTATTAATAGGTAGGGAGAAAAAGTGTTATAAAATAAAGATGGTCGCCAATAAATGACAACCATCAATAACCTAACACAAACTCAACTAAGCTTAGGGTTTTAAATTAAATATTTTAATATGGTGAATTAGTTTCCCGTCTAATTTATGATACAAAGTAAAGAAATGTAATTTTACTATGGTATTCCAATAATCCATAAATCGTTACTATTAGTACATTTTAACTTATTTTAACTATATTTTAATGAAAATGAGGTAGGGTCAGTGTGTTTTTAAAGAAAAAACATGTCTTTTTCACTGAAAATATAGAGATATTGCTTTGTATGGGTATTTAAATGTGTCATAAAAAAAGACCACCCAATTTGGGTAGTCTAATTGTATTATTATAATCCAATTTATAAAATTATAGTTTATTTAATAAGATTTAGTAAAGTTCTCTAAGACCTGTTCTGTCTTCTGCAGTAAATTCGGATAAAAATCCACGATCGTTTTCACCAAAAAATATGATGCAAACTTTCATGATAGAGTTTTGAAAATCTCCACTTGTACTAGTGCCCGGGATATGTACTGCTCCGACTGTACCAGCACCTTCATTGCCACCAAAAGTACGACAAGAACTTTGTGTTTGGTAATCCGAATGCCTAAGCCCAAAATTATGTCCTAGTTCATGTGTTAAAAGAGCTTCAAGAATTCGTCTAGATTGAGTAGCGTTATCTGGGTCAATTCTTATTAAATCACCAGGGTCTCCTCCGCTTGGAAAAGTACCTATTCCTCCGTTGTTAGATAATTGTTCTTGTCGTACAGTAATCTCTTCGCCATTGCTTGACCTACCAAAAGATAAACGTAGAAAAAAACGAAGCCTTAAATTGTTAAAATTCCTAACAGCATCACGAAGCCCATTTTCAATACTTCTATCAAGGTTGACCCCTCGTATTGTAATGGTTCTAAACCCTCTGTTTGGAACATTTACCATATTTGTTGTTCGATATAATTTCTGTGCAGCCTTATCTGTAATAGATGGTAAGTCCTCCATTGTTTTTAGATCACTTTCAGAAAAATATATATCGTGAGCCAAGTACCCGCTTTCTTTAGAGCCATCATTTTTGGTGATGGTTTCTCGTACAACATTACTTGGGTTAACACCAAGTTTGGCTATTTTTTGAAGTACTTGCTCTGATATTTCTTGAGCGATTTCAGGATTAGAAGTGGTTACTTCGTCTTTTTGACAAGAGTATGTCAAAGTACATATTAGGGTAATTAGAGCAATGCTCTTTAAATAAAATTTCATAATTATTGTGTTTGTGTTTTTGAATTAAGTTATATATAAATTGGATCATAATATTTGCTATGAACAAATGCTTTATATAGTTAGAAGTTAAATAATTTTAAATCTTATTAAATTTATGTTTTCTTTTTGTAACGATTGGTTCAATTGTATGAATGGTATGTTTTAGTGTATGAATGGTATGCATATTTATATAAAGTGCATTGTAGACTAAAAAAGAAGCTAGTTGTTCTTTTGTTTTTATATGTATTGCGAAAAAAAAGACTGCCCAAAAAGGACAGTCTTTACTTAAATAATCCAATATATATTTATAATTATTTACTGATACAATGCTCTAAGTGCTTTTACATCTTCAAAAGTAAAATTTGGTTTTGGAGCATTGGGATCATAGCATGAGGTCATTACAGAGTCTTGAAAATCTCCATCGGTACTAGTTCCTGGAATATGGATTGCGCCAATTTCTGCAGCTCCAGGTAGGGTTTCTTCATCAACAATACCTCGGTTACATGAGCTACGAGTTCTAAAATCTGCATGCCTAAAGCCAAAACAATGACCGATTTCATGAGTTATAAGCCCTTCAATTAATTGTCTACCAATAAATGAAGCACCTCCATCAATAATAATACTGTTAAAGGGATTCCCATTTCTAGGAAAACCGGCGATTGCTCCAGCATCAAAGCTGTTGTTTTGTGTTACAACAATTTCGCTTCCATTATCACTAGTGCCAAAAGATAGGCGTAACCAAAACTTAAGTCTACGGCGATTAAAGTTTTCGACTGCTGCTACAAGGCCATTTTCAAGACTTCTGTCTAGATTTACACCTCTTATAGTGATTACTCTAAACCCACTATTAGGTACATTTACTAGATTTCTGGTTCTATATAATTTTTGAGCCGCTATATCAGATGCAAGAGGTAAATCTTCCATGGTGGCAAGATCATTTTTAGAGAAGAATATATCATGAGCCAAATACCCATTTTCTTTAGTACCATCGACTCTGATAAGTGTATATGGTATAACCCCATTAGGGTTTACTCCTAACTTAGCTATTTTTTTTAGCACTTTTTTAGAAACTTGTGGTAGAGTTTCTTTTGGAGTATCTATTTCATCCTTTTGACAAGAATAAAGAAAAGAACATACGATTGTTACTACGGTAATGATTTTAAAAAAACTTTTCATAATTATTGAGTTTGTGTTTAAGGTTTAATTAAGAGTTGTTTATATATTGGATTTATTTTAACTATACTAAATATAGAGTAGCATCTATCGTGGTAATACAGATTACCAATGATGTTTAAACAGTTTTTCAAAAACCTCTTTAATAAATCACTATAAGAGATTTCATAATTGGGGGTGTTCTAGGGGAGTGGGTTGTAAATTGTTTGTTTTAGTCTATAGGTAGACGAAGAGTGTCAATCTTTTAATAAGTTGCCTGGATGTAGGCTATTGAGTTAAAGATGTTCTAAATTTAATTTTTTTTTGCAAAACATACCTTTTCAATTGTATGTACGACATGATATACTGTATGAATGGTGTTTTTTACTGTATAAAGTGTTGTTTTTGTGTTGTTTGTTAGATGTGGCGTGGCAAGATTTTAGGTTTTAGAGATTTGTATGTCGATCTAAAATTTCTAAAAATGTTGCCGGTTCTGGACGTACTCTATAATTATCGGTTAAGTCTGCAAAGATAATTTTACCATTGGCATCAGTAATTATTACCGTTGGCATTACTGTATTACTATTATAACCAAATACTTGAAACCCCATAGGTATTCCATTTTTAGAGAAAATTTGTAGTTGCTTCGCTACCTTATTATTTGTGTCAATTAGATAATTAAACTGTAAACCAAATCTTTTTGCCAGTGAACTTGTATGGTTATGAGGTTGTGGGCTTATAAATACGGTATGTACACTTCTTTTTTCAAGCTCTTTGTATTGTGATGCTATTTCCTTTATTTGCGCCATACATAATGGACACCAATTTCCTCTGTAGAATAAATAAATAGACGGATTGCCAATAAACCCTGAAGTGTTGACCTTGTTTTTATGGATATCTTCTAGTTCCAAATTGGGTAATTGATTCCCTACTTTAATAATGGTGTTTTTTTCTCTATTTGCAAAAACTGAGTACCATTTTAAGTATAGTATCCAACCGATAAATAAGCCAATAGAAGGTAGCGCAATATTTATGTTTTTTTCTATGATTATAGAAGATATGATGCTTGTTAGAAAACCGATAGCAATAAAAAAAGTATGTATTGTTAGACCTGCCTTGGTTCTGGCTACGGGTTTTAAAAAAAGTAGAGCAAAGAAAGCTACAATAGTTGTAAATATAAATAATTGCCCTATGTTGTTGATTGATAATCCATCATGATAGATTTGAATACTGGTCATGATCAGAAAATAAAGAGAAGTAACAGGGAAAAGAGCTATGAAAATAGACTTCAGAGTAGCATTCATTTTTTGTAGGGGTTAGTCATTTGGCAGTTTTAGTCAATAAAGATATGATGAACTTACAGGTTTAGAATTAATTTTAGTATTTTCATTCCCGATTTTTTAACAAAACTATTATCATTTTTTATCCTACCCAAGATGTGTAATAGAAATTTTTGTCTGTTATGACAAAAGATTTTTACCATACTATAAATTATTACACAAATGACCGAGGATTTTCTTCAATACCTATGGAAATTTAAAAAATTTAAGTTTTCAGACCTTGAAACAACAAATAATGAAAGTATAATTCTTCAACATACTGGTTGGCATAATGAGCTACACTCTGGGCCTGATTTTTTTGATGCCAGACTTATTATAGAAGGACAAAAATGGGCAGGTACAATAGAGGTACACCTTACTTCTGGTGATTGGTATGTGCATAATCATGAAAATGATCCTGCCTATGATAATGTTATTCTTCATGTGGTTTGGGAACACGATGTAGATATATTTAGAAAAGATAATACAGTTATACCAACATTAGAACTGAAACAGTATGTCTCTCAAGATATATTGAGTAACTATAAAGAACTTTTTTATAAAGGAGAAAAAAATCAGATTGCTTGCAAAAAGGAATTAAAGGATATACCAGACTTTATCCTCTCGGGTTGGCAAGAAAGATTATATCTAGAAAGACTAGAGAGTAAAACAGTTTTGATTTCTGAACTTTTAAAAGAATCAGCCAACGATTGGGAAGTAGTACTTTTTAAAATGCTAGCCAAAAATTTTGGCCTGAAAACAAATGGAGAAGCTTTTTTAAGCTTAGCCAATTCAATAAATTTTTCAATACTCAGAAAATGTATAAACCGCCTTGATCTTATAGAAGCATTGTTTTTTGGGCAAGCAGATCTTTTAGATTACGAGATGAATGATGCTTATGCTATGCATCTTAACAATGAGTATGCGTATATTAAAAATAAGTTTAAGCTTAATAATACAGGGGTGTTGCCTGTTCAGTTTTTTAGGCTTCGCCCTTCTAATTTTCCAACAATAAGATTAGCGCAGTTAGCAATGTTGTATTTTAAGAATAAAAATTTATTCCAGGATGTCATAAGATTTCAAACTCCAGAAAAATTTTATGAACTTTTTAAAGTAGGAGTAAGCAATTTTTGGACTAACCACTATACTTTTAATAAAGAATCAAAGACCGTTAATAAGAACATTTCAAAATCATTCATAGATCTATTATTGATCAATACAATTATTCCAATAAAATTTGTTTATCAACGAAGTATTGGACACGAGTCTAATGAAGAAGTTTTTGATATGATAACTCAAATTTCTTCAGAGAAAAATAGTATTATAGATAATTTTACTGCATTACAAATACCTATAGAAAATGCAATGCATTCTCAGGCAATGATTCAGCTTAAAACAATCTATTGCGATAAAAATGCTTGCTTGCGATGTGAAATAGGTAATTTTTTACTTAATAAATCAAATATATGAGTCTGTATCATGATTTAAAGGTATACTAGATTTTATATAATCTGGGATTAAAAATGTCAAGATCACTTCTGTATTAATGATAATATAATTATTTTGCGTTATGTTTTATAATCTTAGACATTTTTTAGAAAGAAATGGATTTTATGTTTCTTCCCGTGTAGCAGATAGGTTAGGAATGCGAGCAAAAAACGTTCGATTGTTTTTTATTTATTTAACTTTTGCTACTGTAGGCTTGGGGTTCGTGATCTACCTTAATATGGCATTCTGGTTAAAATTAAAGGATTTGGTATATACCAAACGAACTTCAGTTTTTGATTTATGATAAAAATTAATAATTGGGGAAGCCCTAAATTATATATAGCTTTAATTTTATTAGTTGTTGTAATTATAGTAGGAGTTTTTGGTTTTCGTTTTTTTTCAGATTATTCATGGGTAGATGCTTTGTATATGACTGTGATAACCATGTCTACCGTTGGGTTTGGAGAGGTAGCTCCTCTTGATGACAATGCAAAATTATTTACTGTATTTCTTATTTCTACGAGTGTAGCAATATTTGCTTATACCGTTTCTGTCATTACAGAATATATAGTGAGTAAGAATGATCCAAAAAGAATGCAATACAGAAAAATGCAAAAAATGATACATCAAATAGAAAACCATATCATTATTATTGGATATGGCCGTAATGGTAAGCAGGCTGCAGCAAAATTGTTAGCCTATGATAAGCCTTTTGTCATTATAGAAAAAGATGAAGCTGTTATAGAGCGTTATCAAAATGATAATTTATTTTTTCTAAAAGGAAATGCTACAGAAGATGAGGTTCTGTTAGAAGCTGGAATTAAGAATGCGGCTTGTTTAATTTGTACTTTACCAGAGGATGCTGATAATTTATTTATAGTACTTTCGGCTCGACAAATAAATAAAGAACTAAAAATTATAAGTAGAGCTTCTCAAGATGCCTCGTACAAAAAAATAAGATTGGCCGGAGCAGATAATGTGATTATGCCTGATCGTATAGGAGGAGATCATATGGCATCATTGGTTGTGGTTCCTGATTTAATAGAATTCTTAGATAACTTGTCTATTATTGGTAAGAAATCAATCAACATAGAAGAAGTATCTTTTGAAGATATTTTTGATAAATCCGAGACGCAAACGATTCGTGAGATAGATATGCGATCTAAGACAGGTTGTACAATTATAGGTTATAAATCTCCAGATGGAGAATATATAGTTAACCCAGAGGCGGATACAGAATTGAGACCAGGTTCTAAAATAGTGGTTTTGGGTCGTCCAGAACAAATTAATCTGTTGAATAAAGAGTTTAATATCTAGTTTATGTAAAAACATTTAGTTTGTAAAAAATTGTAATCAACCGTTTTTTTTACCATCTTGCTCTTTTGTTAGAAAAATAAATTCAATATAACTTATATAATCATGAAGAGATCTCTTCTTTCACTTTTAGTCATTCTCACACCCATTATTACCTTTGCACAAGAAACCGTAGAAAAAGGTTTGGATCAAAAAATAGACGAAGGTTTTAAACCAATTTCTGACTTTTTTTCAGCCGTAATTTTCTTTAGAGTTTTTGATACTCCTTTTGTTTTAATACTATTAGTTCTTAGTGCTTTGTTTTTTACCATTTATTTTGGGTTCCCTAATATTCGATATTTTGGGAAAGCCATTAACGTGGTAAGAGGTAAATATGATGATGTAGAAGATCATAGTTTAGGAGATCCTTCGGCTGCTGTAGATGGAGATATTAAAGACACCATAAGAGATGAAAGTAAAGAAGGAGAAGTAAGTCATTTTCAGGCGTTGGCAACAGCAGTTTCTGGTACTGTAGGTAATGGTAATATAGCTGGAGTTGCATTGGCAATTGCTTTGGGAGGGCCTGGAGCAACATTCTGGATGATTATTTGTGGCTTTTTAGGTATGTCCACTAAGTTTGTAGAATGCACCTTGGGTGTACAATATAGAGATGTAGGAGAAGATGGTACGGTATACGGAGGACCTATGTATTATTTAAGTAAAGGACTTAAGGATAAAGGATTTAAAGTGTTTGGTAAGATTGCAGCAGTATTATTTGCAATTTTTTGTATAGGAGGTTCTTTTGGTGGAGGTAATGCAGCTCAATCCAATCAGGCAACAATTGTTCTTAAAGAAATTTTTGGATTAGAAAGTACTGGTGCTGGTTTTTGGATTGGTATAACTCTGGCAATTCTGGTAGGGATTATTATCATAGGAGGAATAAAGCGAATTGCTTCGGTAACAGAAAAAGTAGTTCCTTTTATGGCAGTGATGTACATATTAGCTTGTTTGTATATTATTTTTAGTAATTTCTCTTTTGTAGATGACGCTATTGGATTAATCGTTACAGAGGCATTTAATCCTAAGGCTATAGGAGTTGGAGGTGTAATTGGAGTTTTGTTGGTTGGTTTTCAAAGAGCCGCCTTTTCGAATGAAGCCGGAGCAGGTTCTGCATCCATTGCGCATTCTGCGGTAAAAACAAATTACTCTGCTTCAGAAGGATTGGTTGCTTTATTAGAACCATTTATAGATACTGTTGTAATTTGTACAATGACAGCATTGGTGATTATTATATTTAATTTTGGAGGTGCTTTTACATATGGCGGCGATGGTAGTGGAGCTGTTTTAATTGATGGAGTTTCGTACGAAGGAGCTGGTATTACTTCTATGGCATTTGCAGAGTATATACCGTATTCTAATATTTTCTTAACCATTGCAGTAGTGCTATTTGCAGTGTCTACTATGATATCATGGTCATATTATGGATTACAATCTTGGAAATTTTTATTCGGAAGAGGTAAAGTGGCAGATTTAGTATATAAATTATTGTTCTTAAGCTTTATTGTTATCGGTGCTGCTGCAAGTATGAATTCTATTTGGGCATTCTCTGATGCAATGATCTTTGCAATGGTATTTCCAAATATGGTAGGATTATTTTTCTTATTCCCTGTTGTTAAAAAACAACTTGCACGGTATTTTACTGCTATAAAGGCTTCGAATAAGTAACATAACTTTTATGACAAAAATAAAATCCCATTTCGAATTACATACACGTTTTCGAAATGGGATTTTTCTTTTATCAATCCTTCTTTTAGGAATTGTTTCGAGCTATTATTTTTATAATAATAGACAAAAACCTAAAAATAACTTTGTCGAATTAAAGAGGTTTCAAAAGGAAATAGATTCGCTTAAAACAATTAGCCAAAGCAAAAAGAAAAAACAACAACATAAATTATTTAACCCTAATTTTATTTCAGATTACAAAGGGTACTTACTCGGACTTTCTACAGAAGAACTAGATAGACTGTTTGCGTATAGAGATAATGGGAAATGGATTAATTCTGTCGCAGAATTTAAAAAGGTAACAAGGGTTTCAGATTCCTTACTAGAGCGTATTTCTCCGTTGTTTAAATTTCCGGATTGGACAAAGAACACTTCCAAAAGTACAAGAAATACTGTTAGAAATCATGCAAATTTACCTTATGCTCAAAAAAAAGATTTAAACACTGCCACGGTAATTGAGTTGCAAGAGCACGTTGGGATGCCAGACTTTATTGCAGAGAGAATAATTAAATACCGAAATAAAATAGGAGGTTTTGTAAGTGATCTTCAAATAGAAGATATTTATGGATTGTATGATAATCAGAAAAATAAACTTCTATCGCTATATACAGTTAAGACCCCTAAGGAAATAAAAAAAATAAATCTAAACAATGCTAAGGTAAAGGAGTTAATGAACGTTCCTTATTTCGATTTTGAGACAGCTATAGAAATTGTAGATTTCATAAAAAATAATGGGCAAATATCTAGCTTTGATGAATTAGAAAAAATCGAAGGTTTTTCTTTAGAAAAAATAGATAGAATAGCATTATATTTGACGTTAAATTAAAATCAAAACAAAATCTACGGTAGTTTTTGATAAGTCTCTATAGAATAGTTCTTTATTCTCTTTTGAATAGAATTTGAATTTATTTGTAGCGTAGAAAAGATTGCCGAATTAAAAGTAAAACAGAGTTCATTTTAATTGTATATTTATAAATAGACAGTTTTGATGAATAGCATGATTTTATGAATAGATGTGTTATTTGTAAAATTTGTGGTAAGATAAGTTGTAAAACATACAGCTTAGAAACGTTTAGAAATTTTTGAGTTTTGATTAGTAAAAATGATAAAGTTGTTATATGAATAACAGGTATTTTACAGAAGAACACGAATTGTTTAGAGAAAGTCTTAAGGTATTTCTGAAAAAAGAAGTAGTACCTTATATAGATCAATGGGAGAAAACGGGAGATATTGATCGTTTTATATGGAAGAAATTTGGAGAAATGGGATATTTCGGAATTGCTTATCCAGAAGAATACGGTGGATTAGGCTTGGATCTTTTTTATACGGTGATACTTCTGGAGGAGTTGCAGAAAATTAATTCAGGAGGCTTTGCGGCGGCAATATGGGCGCATGCATATCTGGCAATGACTCATGTTAATAAAGAAGGAGATCATAGGATTAAAGAAACATATTTGACCCCTAGTATAACAGGTGAAAAAATAGGGTGTTTGGCGATCACAGAACCTTTTGGAGGATCCGATGTTGCAGGAATGCGAACAACAGCGATTAAAGAAGGAGATGAATATGTAATAAATGGATCGAAAACATTTATTACTAATGGAGTGTATAGTGATTATTTGGTGATAGCAGCTAAGACAAATCCAGAACTTGGAAATAAAGGTATAAGTATTTTTATTATTGATAGAGATACGCAAGGTGTATCGGCTACTAAACTAGAAAAATTAGGTTGGAAAGCTTCAGATACAGGAGAGATAGCTTTTGATAATGTTAGAATACCTGCCCAAAACTTAATGGGTGAAGAAAATGCTGGATTCTCATATATTATGCAACATTTTGCGTTAGAGAGGTTAATTATGGGAGTAAATGCTCATGCTCGTACAGAATATGCTTTGGAGTATGTATTACAATATATGTCAGAACGAGAAGCGTTTGGTAAAGCTTTAGATAAGTTTCAGGCATTACGTCATACAATAGCAGATATAGCTAGCGAGGTAGAAGTATGTAAAGAGTTTAACTATTCTGTTGCAAAGCGACTTAATGAAGGAGAATATGTTGTAAAGGAAGCGAGTATGTCTAAACTAATTTCTACCAAGATGGCTGACGAAGCTATTTATAAGTGTTTACAGCTTTTAGGAGGATATGGATATATGGAAGAATATCCTTTAGCAAGACTGCTTAGAGATAGTCGATTGGGGCCTATAGGCGGCGGTACGTCAGAAATCCTTAGAGAAATTATAGCTAAGATTATAATAGATAAAAAAGAATATAAACCAGTTACATAAAATTTGCCGGATACTTTAATAATCATAAAAGCTATTTGGTTTTAAGCCGAAGAAATAACCTGTTTTTTCACCTGTTATAATAGGAGTCAAAATTAAAGAGGTTTTTTTTGAAATAAATAATTAAAAAAACTTTGCAGATAATAGTTTTGTGTTATCTTTGCAGCCTAATTATTTCTAAAGAAAGGAGGTGCCACTATGTTAATTATACCAGTTAAAGACGGAGAAAATATAGATAGAGCGTTAAAGCGTTTTAAAAGAAAATTTGATCGAACAGGAACGATGCGTCAGCTTCGTAAACGTCAACAATTTACAAAGCCTTCTGTAGAGAGAAGAGCTCAAATCCAAAAAGCGCAGTATATACAGCACTTAAGAGATCAAGAAGAAATTTAATAGCAAATAACGTGGTCTTTATAGCTTCTTTTTACAAGAAGTAAGATTCCGTTTTTTAATATAAAATTTAACCGTTGGGATGTCAAAAGTTTTATACTTTTGTTTTCTAACGGTTTTTTTATGTTCATTTCTGAATTTATTGAATATTTATTATTAGAAAAAAAATATTCAAAACATACGGTGACGGCATATGAGTCTGATCTATTGTCTTTTCTTAGATTTTATGAAGATGAGTATGATGGTGAGTCTATATCAAAAGCTAATTATGCTCAAATTCGTTCTTGGATTGTTCTTTTGGTAGAAGCGGGAGTTGCTAATAGAACAGTGAATAGAAAAGTTTCTTCTCTTAAGACATATTACAAGTTTTTGTTAAAAACAGAGCAGATAGATAAGAATCCTTTGCAAAAACATAAGGCTTTAAAAGTGGCTAAAAAGCTTCAGGTGCCATTTTCTATAGAAGAGGTAGAAGATGTGTTGAAGATATTGGATGATGATCAAAGCTTTGAGGGGGTAAGGGATAAGCTTATTGTTGAGATTTTTTATGCTACTGGTATTCGTAGGGTAGAATTGGTGAATATCAAATTGTCTGATATAGATGTTGGTAAACGAGTGATAAAGGTCTTAGGGAAGCGTAATAAAGAACGATATGTTCCTTTGTTACCGGTGGTGTTAGAAACTTTAAAGAGGTATTTGGATGTTCGATCTGATTTGTTTGGAGAGCGAGAGACGTCATTTTTGTTTTTGACAAAAAAAGGAGTTAAAATCTATGAAACACTTGTATATCGTGTTATAAATAACTATTTTAGTAAGGCCTCTTCAAAAGTAAAAAAAAGTCCGCATATATTAAGACATTCTTTTGCGACTCATTTGCTCAATGAAGGAGCAAATTTAAATGCTGTAAAAGAATTACTTGGTCATTCCAGTTTAGCTGCTACTCAGATATATACTCATCATAGTGTGGCTCAGTTAACAAAAGTATATAAACAATCTCATCCAAGGAATAAAAAGTAAGTGTAGGTTAGATTCTTCGCTCTTTTGTAGCTTAAAATGTTGTTCAACCCATTAAACTAACAAAGTATGAAAGTGAACTTGCAATCTGTAAATTTTAATGTAGATCAAAAGTTAGTCAATTTTATTCAAACCAAATTAGATAAACTAGAAAACCATTTTAACAGGATAATTCATGCAGATGTATTCTTAAAAGTTATGAATACAAGTGGTAAAGAAAATAAAATTACCGAAATTTTGGTAAGTGTGCCTGGAGATGAGTTTATGATAAAGAAAATAAATAGATCCTTTGAAGAAGGTGTGGATGAGTGTGTTAGTTCTTTAGAAAGGCAATTGAAAAGACGAAAAGAAAAATTAAATGCTCATGTTTGATTATTTTTTTTGAAAAATAGTTTTGTGAAAGGAATAAATTCTATACATTTGCAGTCCGTTAGAAATAGCGGACTTTTTTATGTTCTAAAACATGGTGAAAAGCCGATGTAGCTCAGCTGGCTAGAGCAGCTGATTTGTAATCAGCAGGTCGTGGGTTCGAGTCCCTCCATCGGCTCAAAAAAGTTGATTTTTCGAAAGAAAAAAAACTTTTTTAAAAAGTATTTTGAAATGTAAAATAAATGACTAATTTTGCGCACTCAAAATCGATAAGTTCTTAAACAAGAATATTGAAAAATAATTGAGGGGAGATACTCAAGCGGCCAACGAGGACAGACTGTAAATCTGTTGGTTTTTACCTTCGCAGGTTCGAATCCTGCTCTCCCCACAAAAAAAACTTAAAAAAGTTTTTGAGACGTTTGTTTTGAAATAATTTTTTTAAAGTTTTAAGCATAAGAAAATAATGCTAATTATTTTTGATGTGTAAAATATTGATTAGAAATCCGAATTGTTTTTAAAAATTCGTGATTTAAAAAGCGGGAGTAGCTCAGTTGGTAGAGCGTCAGCCTTCCAAGCTGAATGTCGCCGGTTCGAACCCGGTCTCCCGCTCAAAAAATACAACGCTAATCTTTTTTAGCATGGGATTTTTAACTATAGATATAATGATTTATCGGATTTCTTTCTGAAGGTAACGAAAGTGTTCTGATTTATCATTATGCTCATTAAAAAGCCGGTGTAGCTCAGGGGTAGAGCGTTTCCTTGGTAAGGAAGAGGTCACGAGTTCAAATCTCGTCATTGGCTCTGAGTTCAGATTATTTAAATTGAACACTAATATATAACTAAGATTAAATAAATTAATTATGGCAAAGGAAACTTTTGATCGTTCCAAACCGCACTTAAATATTGGTACTATTGGACACGTTGATCACGGTAAAACAACATTAACTGCTGCGATTACTAAAGTATTGGCAGAAGCTGGTCTTTCTGAAGCGAGAGATTTCGATACTATCGACAACGCTCCAGAAGAGAAAGAAAGAGGTATTACAATTAATACATCGCATGTAGAGTACCAAACACAGAATCGTCACTATGCACACGTTGATTGTCCAGGTCACGCCGATTATGTAAAGAACATGGTTACTGGAGCGGCTCAAATGGATGGTGCAATCTTAGTGGTTGCTGCTACAGATGGTCCTATGCCACAAACTCGTGAGCACATCCTTTTAGGACGCCAGGTAGGTATTCCTAGAATAGTTGTATTCCTTAATAAAGTGGATATGGTTGATGATGAGGAATTATTAGAGCTTGTTGAGATGGAAGTAAGAGATCTTCTTTCTTTCTATGAGTATGATGGTGATAACGGACCTGTAATTGCTGGTTCTGCACTTGGAGCTCTTAATGGAGAGAAAAAGTGGGTTGATACTGTTATGGAATTAATGGAAGCTGTAGATACTTGGATCGAGTTACCAAAGCGTGACGTTGATAAAGATTTCTTAATGCCAATAGAAGATGTATTCTCTATTACTGGTCGTGGTACTGTAGCAACTGGACGTATTGAAACTGGTGTTGCAAATACTGGAGATCCTGTTGAGATCATCGGTATGGGAGCTGAAAAATTAACTTCTACTATTACAGGGGTTGAGATGTTCCGTAAGATTCTTGATAGAGGTGAAGCTGGAGATAACGTAGGTATCTTATTAAGAGGTATTGAAAAAACTCAGATTTCTCGTGGTATGGTAATTACTAAGCCAGGATCTGTAACTCCACATAAAAACTTCAAAGCAGAGGTTTATATCCTTAAAAAAGAAGAAGGTGGACGTCACACTCCATTCCATAATAACTACCGTCCTCAGTTCTACGTACGTACAACTGACGTAACTGGAAACATTGCGCTTCCTGATGGAGTTGAGATGGTAATGCCTGGAGATAACTTAACTATTACAGTAGAGTTAATCCAACCAATTGCAATGAATGTAGGTCTTCGTTTTGCGATCCGTGAAGGTGGTAGAACAGTAGGAGCAGGACAGGTAACTGAAATCCTAGACTAATACAATATAGTATATAAAAGTTAAGGTATTCGCTACAGTGAATACCTTGACTTATGTTACGGGTTTAGCTCAGTTGGTAGAGCACTGGTCTCCAAAACCAGGTGTCGGGAGTTCGAGCCTCTCAACCCGTGCTTAGAAAGTATGTCAAGATTATTTAGAGTGACGTACTTGTTGAAATATTGAAGATACCAAAGTAGTAGACTCCTTTTGTGCATAACACGATGGGAAACACTCAATAATATAGATCAATTTTTAATTGATTAAAATGATGAATTTTATATTCAAAGTTAATTTTGAGTATAAGTTCTCTTTAAAAAAATGAAAAAATGGCTGGATTAACAAATTACATTGCAGAATCATATAATGAGTTGAAAAATCATGTAACATGGACTCCCTTGGCAGAAGCGCAAAGGTTAACCCTTGTTGTAATTGTTTTTTCTGTTATATTCTCTTTAGCAATCTGGGGAGTTGATACAGTATTTAGTAATTTGATAGAGTATTATTTTACTTTGGTTAAATCTTAAAAAAAAATAATGGCTGAAGTAGATAATACGAAGAAATGGTACGTGGTAAGAGCTGTAAGCGGCCAAGAGAATAAAGTAAAGGACTATATAGAGCGCGAAATTGCTCATATGGGACTCGAAGATTTTGTTTCTCAAATATTAGTACCTACCGAAAAAGTGGTACAAATACGTAATGGAAAAAAAATAAATAAGGAAAGAGTTTACTTTCCTGGATACGTTATGATAGAAGCTAATCTTTCTGGAGAAGTACCGCATATCATAAGGTCAATTAATGGAGTTATCGGTTTTTTAGGTGAAGTAAAAGGAGGAGATCCTGTGCCTCTTAGAAAAGCCGAAATCAATAGAATGCTTGGTAAAGTAGATGAATTAGCTGTCAAGACAGATAATGTTGCTATACCATATACAGTTGGAGAAATAGTAAAAGTGATCGATGGACCATTTAATGGATTTAATGGTACCGTAGAAAATGTAAATGAAGAAAAGCGTAAGCTAGAAGTAATGGTGAAAATCTTCGGAAGAAAAACACCATTAGAGTTAAGCTATATGCAAGTTGAAAAAGTATAATAATTGTTACATTAATTATAAGACCCAGAATTGTTCTTTTGCTTCCACTTATAGAACAGTTCTAATTTAAAATTAGAAAAATGGCTAAAGAGTTAAGTAAGGTTGTAAAATTACAAGTACGTGGGGGAGCGGCTAACCCGTCGCCACCAGTTGGACCTGCTTTAGGTGCTGCCGGAGTTAATATCATGGAATTCTGTAAGCAATTCAATGGTAGAACACAAGATAAAGCTGGTAAAGTATTACCAGTTGTTATTAGTGTATATAAAGACAAATCTTTTGATTTTGTTATTAAAACTCCACCTGCAGCAGTTCAAATATTGGAAGCAGCAAAGACAAAAAAAGGTTCTGGAGAGCCTAATCGTAAAAAAGTAGCTAGTGTTACTTGGGATCAAGTTCGTGCAATAGCAGAGGATAAAATGGCTGATTTAAATGCCTTTACTGTAGAGTCTGCAATGAAAATGATTGCTGGTACCGCTCGTTCTATGGGTGTAACTGTAAAAGGACAAGCTCCTTTTTAATCCAAAAACGTTTACAAAATGGCAAAAGTAACTAAAAAGCAAAAAGAAGCAAACGCTAAAGTTGATAAGAACAAGGCGTATTCATTAGATGAGGCTTCTGCTTTAGTAAAAGAAATAACAAACGTAAATTTTGATGCATCTGTAGATCTTGCTGTTCGATTGAACGTAGATCCACGTAAAGCAAATCAAATGGTACGTGGTGTGGTAACATTACCTCACGGAACAGGAAAAGATGTTAAAGTATTAGCATTAGTAACACCAGATAAAGAAGCAGAAGCTAAAGAAGCAGGTGCTGATTTTGTTGGTCTTGATGAATACTTAGATAAAATAAAAGGTGGTTGGACTGATGTTGATGTAATTATCACTATGCCAAGTGTTATGGGTAAATTAGGACCATTAGGTAGAGTATTAGGACCTAGAGGATTAATGCCTAACCCAAAAACAGGAACAGTAACAATGGATGTTGCAAAAGCAGTATCTGATGTAAAAGCAGGTAAAATCGATTTTAAAGTTGATAAAACCGGTATCGTTCATGCGGCAATAGGTAAATCATCTTTTGATGCTGAAAAAATAGCAGGTAACGCTAAAGAATTATTAACAACATTAGTAAAGCTAAAACCACAAGCGGCTAAAGGAATATATATTAAATCTATATATATGTCTTCAACAATGAGCCCTGGAGTAGAAGTTGATTCTAAAAACTTTGCTGGGTAATTAAGATATACGATTATGACAAGAGAAGAAAAATCAGTAGTAATTGAAGACTTAACTGCTCAGTTGGCCGAAAACGCTAATATCTATTTAGCAGATATTTCAGGTTTGGATGCAGGAACAACTTCAAACTTACGTAGAGCTTGTTTCAAAGCTAATGTATCATTAAAAGTAGTAAAAAATACACTCCTTGCTAAGGCAATGGAGAAGTCTGATAAAGATTTTGGAGATTTACCTACAACATTAAAAGGTAATACATCCATTATGTTTTCTGAAACAGGTAATGCACCTGCAAAGGTTATTAAAGAATTTCGTAAGAAATCAGAGAAGCCTTTATTAAAAGGAGCATTTGTTGAAGAAGCAGTATTTGTAGGTGACGAAAACCTTGAGGCATTAGTTAATATTAAGTCTAAGGAAGAAGTTATCGGAGATATCATTGGTCTATTACAGTCTCCAGCTAAGAATGTAGTTTCTGCATTAAAGTCTGGTGGAGGTAAGATCGCAGGTATCCTTAAAACATTATCCGAAAAAGAAGGATAATAATGATAGTGTACGCACTTTTTAACAAATTATATTTCAATTAAAAAATTATTTAAAACGATAGAAAATGGCAGATTTAAAAGATTTCGCAGAACAATTAGTTAACTTAACAGTAAAAGAAGTTAATGAGTTAGCTGATATATTAAAAGAAGAATATGGTATCGAGCCTGCTGCTGCTGCAGTTGCTGTAGCTGGTGGAGCTGCTGGTGGTGGAGAAGCTGCAGAAGAGAAATCAGAATTCGATGTAATACTTAAAGCTGCAGGTGGAGCTAAGTTAGCAGTTGTAAAACTTGTTAAAGAATTAACTGGTCTTGGTCTTAAAGACGCTAAAGGATTAGTTGATGGTGCTCCTAGCCCAATCAAAGAAGGTGTAGCTAAAGATGAAGCAGAAGCTCTTAAAGCTCAATTAGAAGAGGCTGGAGCAGAGGTTGAGCTTAAATAAGCTTACCATAGATTGACATAAAGGTTTAGACCCACTACGCCCAAAAAGCGTGGTGAGGTCTAAACCATTTTGCGTATATAAACATTAAGTGTTAAAATGCGCGACCTTTTTAAAAATTTAATTTAATTCCGTCCATTGATGTTAGCAACGCAAACTGAAAGATTGAATTTCTCTTCCGCAAAGAATCGACCTGATTATCCTGATTTTCTAGATATACAGATCAAGTCATTTCAGGATTTCTTTCAACTAGAAACAAAATCTGAAGAAAGAGGAAACGAAGGTTTATATAATACCTTCATGGAAAACTTCCCGATTACAGACACACGTAATCAATTTGTACTAGAATTTTTAGACTATTTTGTAGACCCTCCTAGATACGATCTTCAAGAGTGTATTGAAAGAGGTCTTACTTATAGTGTGCCTTTAAAAGCACGATTAAAATTATTCTGTACAGACCCAGAACACGAAGATTTTGAAACAATTGTTCAGGATGTGTATTTAGGTACAATACCTTATATGACACCAAGTGGTACCTTTTGTATTAATGGTGCAGAACGTGTTGTGGTATCACAGTTACACCGTTCTCCAGGAGTATTCTTTGGACAATCATTCCATGCAAATGGAACAAAGTTATATTCTGCAAGAGTAATTCCTTTTAAAGGATCTTGGATAGAATTTGCTACCGATATTAATAGCGTAATGTACGCATATATCGATAGAAAGAAAAAATTACCGGTTACAACTCTTTTCCGTGCAATTGGTTTTGAACGTGATAAAGATATTTTAGAAATATTTGACCTTGCAGAAGAAGTAAAAGTTTCTAAATCCGGATTGAAAAAAGTTCTAGGACGTAAACTAGCGGCGCGTGTTTTAAATACGTGGCATGAAGATTTTGTAGATGAAGATACAGGAGAAGTAGTTTCTATAGAACGTAATGAAATAGTATTAGATCGTGATACCATTCTTGATAAAGATCATTTAGAAGAGATTATTGAGTCTGGTGCAAAAGCGATTTTACTTCATAAAGAAGATAATCAAAAAGGTGATTATGCTATTATTCATAATACACTTCAAAAAGACCCTACCAATTCTGAAAAAGAAGCGGTAGAACATATATACCGTCAATTACGTAATGCAGAACCGCCAGATGAGGAAACTGCAAGAGGTATTATTGATAAGTTATTCTTTTCTGATCAGCGTTATAACCTAGGTGAAGTAGGACGTTACAGGATGAATAAGAAATTAGGATTGGATATCGAAATGGATAAGCAAGTGCTTACCAAAGAAGATATTATTACTATTATCAAATATCTTATTGAGTTAATTAACTCAAAAGCAGAGATTGATGATATTGATCACCTTTCTAATCGTCGTGTTAGAACTGTTGGAGAACAATTATCACAGCAGTTTGGTGTAGGATTAGCTCGTATGGCACGTACAATACGTGAACGTATGAATGTAAGAGATAATGAGGTATTTACACCTATTGATTTGATCAATGCTAAGACCTTATCGTCTGTTATTAATTCTTTCTTCGGTACCAATCAGTTGTCTCAATTTATGGATCAAACAAATCCACTAGCAGAGATAACACATAAACGAAGACTTTCTGCATTAGGACCTGGAGGTCTATCCCGTGAACGTGCTGGATTCGAGGTACGAGATGTTCACTATACGCATTATGGACGTTTATGTCCTATTGAAACACCTGAAGGACCAAATATTGGATTAATTTCTTCATTGGCTGTTTTTGCAAAGGTGAATTCTATGGGGTTCTTAGAGACTCCATATCGCAAAGTTACCGATGGTCAGGTAGATGTAAATGAGTTTAGATACTTGAGTGCAGAAGAAGAGGAAGAAAAACTTATTGCACAGGCAAATATTCCAATGACCGATGAGGGTAATATTACTTCAGACAAGGTTATTGCTAGAATGGAAGGTGATTTCCCAGTAATTGACCCGACAAATGTAAATTATGCCGATGTCGCTCCTAATCAAATTGCATCAATTTCTGCATCATTGATTCCTTTCTTAGAACATGATGATGCAAACCGTGCATTGATGGGATCAAACATGATGCGTCAGGCAGTACCATTATTAAGAGTGGATGCTCCAATTGTAGGTACAGGACTAGAACGTCAGGTAGCATCAGATTCTAGAGTATTGATAAATGCAGAAGGAGACGGAGTTGTAGAATATGTAGATGCACAAAAGATTACAATTAAGTACGATAGAACCGATGAAGAGCGAATGGTAAGCTTTGATGGTGATTCTAAAACGTATGAACTTATAAAATTCCGTAAGACTAACCAGGGTACGAGTATTAACCTGAAACCTATTGTAAGTGTAGGTGATCGTGTTAAAAAAGGAGAGGTGTTATGTCAAGGGTATGCTACAGAAAAAGGTGAATTAGCACTTGGTAGAAATATGAAAGTAGCCTTTATGCCTTGGAAAGGGTATAACTTTGAGGATGCGATTGTGATTTCTGAAAAAGTGGTAAGAGATGATATCTTTACGTCAATTCATATCGATGAGTATTCTCTTGAAGTAAGAGATACCAAACTTGGTAACGAAGAGTTAACAAATGATATTCCTAATGTATCTGAAGAGGCTACTAAAGACCTTGACGAGAACGGAATGATTCGAGTAGGAGCAGAGATCAAACCGGGAGATATTCTTATCGGTAAGATTACTCCAAAAGGAGAAAGTGATCCAACTCCAGAAGAAAAATTATTAAGAGCGATCTTTGGCGATAAAGCAGGTGATGTAAAAGATGCATCTTTAAAAGCATCTCCTTCTTTACATGGAGTAGTAATAGATAAAAAATTATTTGCTCGTGCGATAAAAGATAAAAGAAAGAGATCTCAGGATAAAGAAGATATCGAGATGTTGGAAAGATCGTACGATACCAAATTCGAGTTGTTAAAAACTGAATTAGTAGATAAGTTATTTACTATTGTTGGAGGTAAAACTTCTCAAGGGGTAATGAATGATCTTGGAGAAGAAATACTACCTAAAGGTAAAAAGTATACTCAAAAAATGCTTAATAGTGTTGATGATTATGCACACCTTACCAAAGGAGTTTGGACTACAGATGATGATCTTAATAGAATGGTAGCAGATCTTATCCATAACTATAAGATTAAAGAAAATGATTTACAAGGTAACTTACGAAGAGAGAAATTTACAATCTCTGTAGGAGATGAATTACCTTCAGGAATTATAAAGCTTGCAAAAGTTTACATCGCTAAAAAACGTAAACTTAAGGTAGGTGATAAAATGGCAGGTCGTCACGGTAACAAAGGTATTGTTGCTCGTATCGTAAGAGAAGAAGATATGCCATTCTTAGAAGACGGAACACCAGTTGATATCGTATTAAATCCACTTGGGGTACCTTCTCGTATGAATATTGGTCAGATTTATGAAACTGTTCTTGGGTGGGCAGGACAAAAGTTAGGTAGAAAATTTGCTACTCCAATTTTTGACGGAGCCTCTTTAGACCAGATAAATGAGCTGACAGATGAAGCGGGAATTCCTCGATTTGGACATACGTATCTTTATGATGGTGGAACAGGAGATCGTTTCCATCAGCCAGCTACTGTAGGTGTGATTTATATGCTTAAACTAGGTCACATGGTAGATGATAAGATGCACGCACGTTCTATTGGTCCATACTCGTTGATTACACAACAACCATTAGGTGGTAAAGCACAATTTGGAGGTCAGCGTTTTGGAGAAATGGAAGTTTGGGCACTAGAGGCATATGGAGCTTCAAGTACTCTTCGTGAAATATTGACCGTAAAATCTGATGATGTAATAGGTAGAGCAAAAACATACGAGAGTATTGTAAAAGGTGAACCTATGCCAGAACCAGGATTACCAGAATCATTCAATGTATTAATGCACGAATTGAAAGGTTTGGGTCTGGATATCAGATTAGAAGAATAATATACTACATGGCCAACAGATATCCTTTAACGTTAAAAAGGATACTGTTGGTTGTCTATATATATTATTCAAATTTAAATTACAATAATTCTTAAGCAACCATATATTATGGCAAGAAATAATGATAAGAATACAGTAAAGAGATTTAACAAGATCTCTATAGGTTTAGCTTCTCCAGAATCAATATTAGCGGCGTCTAATGGAGAAGTGTTAAAACCCGAAACTATCAATTATCGTACTCACAAACCTGAAAGAGATGGTTTGTTCTGTGAGCGTATTTTTGGACCTGTAAAGGACTTCGAATGTGCTTGTGGTAAATATAAAAGAATTCGTTACAAAGGTATTGTTTGTGATCGATGTGGAGTAGAAGTTACCGAAAAGAAAGTACGTAGAGACCGTGTAGGGCACATTAACTTAGTAGTTCCTGTGGCACACATTTGGTATTTCCGTTCTTTACCAAATAAAATAGGATACTTGTTAGGTCTTCCTTCTAAAAAGTTGGATATGATCATTTACTACGAACGTTACGTAGTAATTCAACCAGGTATTGCTAAAAATGAAGAAGGAGAACCAGTGCAAAAAATGGATTTCCTTACCGAAGAAGAATACTTAAATATTCTAGATAGCCTTCCGCAAGAAAACCTATACTTAGATGATACTGACCCTAATAAGTTCATCGCAAAAATGGGAGCAGAATGTTTGATCGAGATCCTTAGAAGAATTGATCTTGATGAATTATCCTATGAATTAAGACATAAAGCAAATAACGAAACCTCTAAACAACGTAAAACAGAAGCTCTTAAGAGATTACAAGTGGTAGAGTCGTTACGTGACGCTAATAAAAATAGAGAGAACAATCCAGAGTGGATGGTACTTAAGGTAATTCCGGTAATTCCACCAGAATTACGTCCATTGGTACCATTAGATGGAGGTCGTTTTGCAACTTCAGATTTAAATGATTTATATCGTAGAGTAATTATTAGAAATAATCGTCTGAAACGTTTGATGGAAATCAAAGCGCCAGAGGTTATTTTACGTAACGAAAAGCGTATGCTTCAAGAATCTGTAGATTCATTATTTGACAATACAAGAAAAGCATCAGCTGTAAAAACTGATTCTAACAGACCGTTAAAATCATTATCAGATTCTTTAAAAGGTAAGCAAGGACGTTTCCGTCAAAACTTACTAGGAAAACGTGTGGATTACTCTGCTCGTTCTGTAATTGTTGTAGGACCAGAACTAAAATTGTTTGAGTGTGGTCTTCCTAAGAATATGGCAGCAGAATTATACAAACCTTTTGTCATCAGAAAATTGATAGAAAGAGGGATTGTTAAAACTGTAAAATCAGCGAAGAAAATAATAGATAGAAAAGAGCCTGTAGTTTGGGATATTCTGGAGAATGTGCTTAAAGGACATCCAGTATTACTAAACCGTGCTCCAACGCTTCACCGTTTAGGTATACAGGCATTTCAGCCTAAACTTATAGAGGGTAAAGCGATTCAGTTACACCCATTGGTATGTACTGCATTTAATGCCGATTTTGATGGAGATCAGATGGCAGTGCACTTACCATTAGGACCCGAAGCAATTTTAGAAGCGCAGTTATTGATGCTTGCATCTCATAACATTCTAAACCCAGCTAATGGTTCTCCTGTAACTGTACCATCTCAGGATATGGTACTTGGTCTATATTATATGACAAAGTCACGTAGATCAACACCAGAACTAGAGATAAAAGGAGAAGATTTAACTTTTTATTCTCCAAAAGAAGTAGTTATAGCTTACAATGAGAAACGATTAGATATTAATGCTAATATCAAAGTTCGTACGCAAGATGTTGAAGATGGTAAGCAAGTAACTAAAATCATTGAAACTACTACAGGTAGAGTATTGTTTAATGAGAAGGTGCCAGAGCAGGCGGGGTATATTAATGAAGTATTGACCAAAAAATCCTTAAGAGATATTATTGGTGATATTTTGAAAGTTACTAGTGTACCTGAAACAGCTGCGTTCTTAGATGAAATTAAAACTTTAGGATATAATTTTGCATTCCAGGGAGGATTATCATTTAGTTTAGGAGATATTATTATTCCTAAGGAGAAGCATGATATGATTGCAACCGCAAACAGTAAGGTAGACGATATTGTAGCGAACTATAATATGGGATTAATTACCAATAATGAGCGTTATAATCAGGTGATTGATATATGGACTTCTACTAATGCGCAATTGACAGAATTGTCTATGAAGCGTATTAGAGAAGATCAGCAAGGGTTTAACTCTGTGTATATGATGCTTGATTCTGGAGCAAGGGGATCTAAAGAGCAGATTCGTCAGTTAACAGGAATGCGTGGATTAATGGCAAAACCTAAGAAAGCTAGTTCTGCCGGTGGAGAAATTATTGAAAACCCGATTCTTTCTAACTTTAAGGAAGGTCTTTCGATTCTAGAATACTTTATTTCTACTCACGGTGCTCGTAAAGGACTTGCAGATACGGCTCTTAAAACTGCCGATGCAGGATACCTTACAAGACGTTTAGTAGATGTAGCACAAGATGTAATTGTTAATATTGAAGATTGTGGTACTTTAAGAGGTGTAGAAGTTGCTCCTCTAAAGAAGAATGAAGAGATTATAGAAGGACTTGCAGCAAGAATTGTTGGTAGAACTTCGTTGACAGATGTTATTAATCCTTTGACGCAAGAAGTTATTGTAGAGGCAGGAGTAGAAATAGATGATATAACTGCAAAAGCTATAGAGGATTCACCAGTTGAAACAGTAGAAGTTCGTTCTGCACTTACTTGTGAAGCTAAGAAAGGAATTTGTGTAAAATGTTACGGTCGTAACTTGGCAACTGGTAAAACAGTACAACGAGGAGAAGCTGTAGGTGTTGTTGCTGCTCAGTCTATTGGAGAACCAGGTACACAGCTTACACTACGTACTTTCCACGTAGGAGGTATTGCAGGTAACATTTCTGAGGAAAATCAATTAAAATCTAAATTTGCTGGTAAAGCGGAAATAGAAGAACTTAAAACAGTAAAAGGAGAAGATGCAGAAGGAGCTGAAATTGATGTAGTAATTTCTCGTACTTCTGAAGTTAAAATAATTGATCCAAAGACTAAGATAGTTTTAAGTACGAACTTAATCCCTTATGGTTCTCAGTTGTTTATCAAAGATGGAGATACTCTTACAAAAGAGCAGGTTATCTGTCAGTGGGATCCATATAATGGAGTGATTATTTCTGAATTTGCAGGTAAAGTTAAATATGAAAATATTGAACAAGGAATTACCTATCAGGTAGAGATTGATGAACAAACTGGTTTCCAGGAAAAAGTAATATCAGAATCTAGAGATAAGAAAAAAATACCTACACTTCATGTATTAGGTAAAGGAGACGAAGTATTACGTTCTTACAACCTTCCGGTTGGTGCACACCTTATGATTGATGATAATGAAAAGATTAAGGTTGGTAAAATTTTAGTGAAAATTCCACGTAAATCTGCAAAAGCAGGGGATATTACAGGAGGTTTACCACGTGTAACAGAATTATTCGAAGCAAGAAACCCGTCAAACCCAGCTGTAGTTAGTGAAATTGATGGTGTAGTTTCTTTTGGAAAAATAAAGAGAGGTAATCGTGAGATTATAGTAGAATCAAGAATTGGAGAGATTAAGAAGTACTTAGTGAAGTTATCTAATCAGATTCTAGTACAAGAAAATGATTATGTACGTGCAGGTATGCCTTTATCAGATGGTTCGACTACGCCAGAAGATATTCTTAAGATCAAAGGACCATCAGCTGTTCAACAGTATTTGGTAAATGAAGTACAAGAAGTATATCGATTACAAGGAGTGAAGATTAATGATAAGCACTTCGAAGTAGTGGTACGTCAAATGATGCGTAAGGTTAGAATCGAAGATCCGGGTGATACTATTTTCTTAGAAAATCAGTTAGTACATAAGTCTGACTTTATAGAAGAGAATGATGAAATCTTCGGAATGAAAGTTGTCGAAGATGCTGGAGATAGCGAGAAACTAAAACCAGGACAAATTATTTCTCCAAGAGATCTTAGAGATGAGAATTCTTCGTTGAGAAGAGATGATAAAAACTTAGTTACGGCAAGAGATGTTTCTCCTGCAACTGCGACACCAATACTTCAGGGTATTACAAGAGCTTCGCTACAAACTAAGTCATTTATTTCTGCAGCCTCGTTCCAGGAGACCACAAAAGTATTAAATGAAGCCGCAGTAAGTGGTAAAGTTGATACCTTAGAAGGTCTTAAAGAGAATGTTATTGTTGGACATAGAATACCAGCAGGAACAGGAATGAGAGATTACGAAAGTATTATTGTTGGTTCGAATGAAGAGTTCGAAGAACGAATGCAGCAACGAAAAGAAGTTAATTATAATTAATATTAATTAGAGAAAAGCCTGCCTGTTTAGGCAGGCTTTTTTATTTGAGATTTAAAAATATAAGTAATATGGCAGAGAATAAAAATCAAAACCAATTAAACATTGAAATAGATGAAGCTACTGCAGATGGTACCTATAGTAACCTGGCCATTATAAATCATTCTGTTTCCGAATTTGTTGTTGATTTTGTAAACATAATGCCTGGACGCCCAAAAAGTAAAGTGAAGAGTAGAATTATTTTAACTCCGCAACATGCAAAACGACTTTTAAAGGCTCTGGGAGACAATGTAAGTAGATTTGAGTCTGCTCACGGTGAAATAAAAGATTATGATCAACCTCCGACAATGCCTATGAATTACGGGCCTACAGGCGAAGCGTAATCAAACATTGTTATACGAAAAAAGCAGTAATGCTCTCTTGCGAGACATTACTGCTTTTTTTGTTATATATAGACTTTTTCTAAAACCACCCTTAAAGATAAGTTCTGTTAGAAAAAAGAATACTTAAAACCAGGATTATGCATTAGAACTTCATTATGAAGGTTTCAAGTGCAATAAAAACTGGTGTTTTCTTAATTTCAGTATAGTAGTTTATCCTGAGTTTATCGCCAAATATATGAATCGGAGCAAGGCAAGTAAGCCTAAACCAATCGATCTATCTGCGCATTTTTATTTCTTGTTTAATTTATAAAAATCTAGCGCCTTTACAAAAATGAAGTAACCTTTTGATCTGGAACTAAATTGCTCTGATTTCATATATAATGTTACAAGCGGGCTTTTTTTGCTACCTCCGTAATTTCTTTTACAAATTCTGTTTTTCCAATTCTATATTCAATTCGATTTTTAGAATACTTTTTAGCAAGTTTACATTTTAACTTTTCATATTTTCTAATAACCGTAGGGTTTAGCTTAAGGTAATCTCTGAAATAAATTCTATCCCATAATTCTGGGTGATTTCCGATTGTCATATGGGCAAAGAATTTTTGAGATTTCTTTCCGTCTGTATGAAATCCTTTTACAAATATCATATAATCTATTCCAAATCCTGGTTGTCGAAAAAATTGATACCCTAAATCCATCATTTTATTAATAATACTTTCATCAAAAAGAAGATGATTTGGGATTTCAATTAGAATATCGACAATATCCTTAGCTTTTAAATTGGGTATAGAAGTACTCCCAAAATGCTCTATTCTATGAACAGTTTCATTTCCTAATTTATTTTCGATTAGCTTTTTTTCGAATTCAAAGATTGAACTCCAATTCGAGTTATAATTTTTCATTTCAATAGGGAAAAGTTCTCCCCATTCCTCAACATTTAACTCTTCTAGTTTTTTATTCATTTAACTTAGTTATCGGCTTGCTTGTAACGAAGGGCTATGGTTACATTAAAAATACAGCAATGCGTCAGTTTTTGAAGCAATAGGAAGCTGTAATAGATTTTCTAATGCATATTCCGGTTTAAAATTCTGATGTAAAATGAAATTGGATTGAAGGATATTTTTGTTGCGTCATTTGCAAACTAAATGATGAATCTGCAAAAAACACCAATTGCCCTTGTTTATCTTTGGCTAAAAATTTACTTTTTACTCGTTTAAATTCTTTAAACTCCTCCTCATTTTTAACTTCTGTGTCTACCCAACAAGCCTTATGAACATTTAAGTTTTCATACGTACATTTCGCACCGTATTCGTGCTCAAGCCTGTATTGAATTACTTCGTACTGTAAGGCCCCTACTGTTCCTATAACTTTTCTTCCATTCATTTCTAAAGTAAAAAGCTGTGCAACTCCTTCATCCATTAATTGATCAATGCCTTTGGCTAGCTGTTTAGATTTCATTGGATCGGCATTGTTAATATATCTAAAATGTTCGGGAGAAAAACTAGGGATGCCTTTGTAATGAAGTTTTTCTCCGTTAGTTAAGGTATCTCCAATTTTAAAATTACCGGTGTCATGTAATCCAACAATATCACCTGGAAAGGAAATATCTACAATTTCTTTCTTTTCTGCAAAGAAGGCATTTGGACTTGAAAATTTAAGCTTTTTATTTTGTCTTGTATGAAGGTAGGGAACGTTTCTTTCAAAAGTACCAGATACAATTTTTATAAATGCCAATCGATCTCTATGCTTTGGATCCATATTGGCATGGATTTTAAAAACAAATCCTGTAAAATCTTTTTCTTCGGGGTGTACGATTCTCAGGTCACTTTCTTTAGGTCTTGGAGGTGGTGCAATCGTAACAAAACAATCTAATAGTTCTCGTACTCCAAAATTGTTTAATGCAGAACCAAAAAATACAGGCTGTAAATTACCAGCTATATAATCATCTTGATTAAATTTTGGATAAATACCATCTACCAGCTCTAACTCTTCACGTAAAGTATCGGCTGGGTCATCCCCTATAAGGTTGTTTAGGTCTGGAGAGGATAAATCTGATATCTTTATAGTTTCTTCTATATTCTTTCGGTTATCTCCACTAAAAAGGTTTATGTTTTTTTCCCATATATTATAGATACCTTTAAAATCATATCCCATTCCAATAGGAAAACTCAAAGGAGTAATTGTAAGCCCTAATTTTTGCTCAATCTCATCCAAAAGCTCAAAAGCATCTTTTCCCTCGCGGTCTAATTTATTAATAAAGACAATCATTGGGATGTTCCTCATTCTACAAACAGATACTAACTTTTCTGTTTGTTCCTCGACTCCTTTGGCAACATCGATTACAACGATGACACTATCTACAGCAGTTAATGTTCTAAAAGTATCTTCTGCAAAATCTTTATGACCTGGGGTATCAAGTATATTTATTTTAATGTCTTTATATTCAAAAGCGAGAACCGATGTGGCAACAGATATACCTCTTTGTCGTTCAATCTCCATAAAATCACTGGTAGCACCCTTTTTAATTTTATTGGATTTTACGGCCCCTGCTTCCTGAATAGCACCTCCAAAAAGTAATAATTTTTCAGTTAAAGTTGTTTTACCCGCATCTGGGTGGGAAATTATTCCAAAAGTCCTTCTTCTACCTATTTCGTCTGTAAATTTCATCTGCTTTAAACGTATGGTTCTAAATGTCAAATAAGAGCCGATTAATACCAATTATGGATGCAAAATGACACCGTAATTATCAAGTATTTGGCAAGGACGCAAATATAGGTTAAAAATATAGAATTGATGTCAATTATAATCTATTATCGACTGTAAAACGAAGGGTTGATTTTTAGTGAACCCTAACATCAAATTGTTGTTTTTTGTCAGTTAATCCTTGTTAAGAAACGTAGTAATACGTGATTTTGTTAGTTGAAATACAAGGGTATATACGGGGGGTGATTTCCCGGATAATTTTAAAAATGACCATTTTAGACCTGAAAATTCCCTGATATAACACTTACATTCTATTCAAAAAAGTGCTGTTTGTCGGTAAAATACATTTTATGTCGAAAAGTGTAAAAATACCGATGTATTTATTGCAAAAAAATTAAAAAATATAACAAAATTTGTATTCCCCCTTCAATACGGTTTTCCCGCATTTAAACAATGGTTTAATTTTTTTGTTATTAAAAAAGCAAAGTACTAAAAAGAATGTATGAAAAAGAATACTAAACTTGGAAAAGCATATAAGTTTGGACAAGAAAATTTTTTGAGTAAAGTTGTACTATTCATTTTATTAATAATTAATTGTGCTAGTATTCAGGCTGAAGATTATGATAACTGTGCAGAGGAGGCCTTTTTTATGTGTACTCCAGAACAATCTGGTTTTTGGACTATTTCGGGAACTACAGCTAGTTATGATTTTGGCGATGGTGTAATAGCAAAGGTAACTACAACAACTAGCACCCCTTTTATAACAGGCGGATTTAATACATTAGGAACTGGTTTTTGGTCAGAAACGTTAGAGGGCGATTTGTCATTAGAGAATGGATTTGATTGGGGATCTACAATGACGGTTAGCTTTGAAGATCGTATGGGTAACCCAGTAAATGTAGATAATCCAATTATACATTTTGATAGAATTGGAGGAAGTGATGGTGCAAATCAAAATTCAGCTGAAATTACATTACTCGGCGGGCTTACTTGGACGGCACTAGCAGGTGGTACAAATGATTTTGATGTTACCACCACTACAGTTAAAGATGCTGGTGCTGGTACTCCAGAGGGAGCAGGATATGTCACAGAAAGTACGCTTAATGATGCTGATGGATCTGCTTCAGGTTCTTTACAAATAGATACAACGGTGTCTACTTTTACAGTTCAATTTAATTTAGTAGGACCTGCAGGTTTGGGAGCAGATACGCTTGAATTTATATTAGTTGCATGTACAGATACAGATTCTGATAATGACGGAGTTCCAGATACTTCAGATATATGCCCAGGTTTTGATGATACTCAGGATAATGATAACGATGGGGTGCCTGATGGTTGTGATCTTGATGATGATAATGATGGTATAACTGATATTGATGAAGGAAAATGTACTTCTTTACAATCAGGTACATGGAGTACGTTAGGAACAACAGCATCTTTTGATTATGGAGATGGAGTTATTGCTAGAGTATCTACAACAGAAACTAGTTCATTTGTATTAGGAGGTTTTAACGCTGCAGGAACTGGCTTTTGGTCAGAAGATTTACCAGGCGACGTTTCTCTTCAGAATGCTTATGATTGGGGAACAACTTTAACCGTAGATTTTGAAGATAGTACAGGTAATCCTGTAATTGTTGATAACCCAATTATTCATTTTGATAGAATAGGAGGCGCGTTGGGAAAACAAAATTCAGCAGAAATAACATTGCAAGGTGGACTTACGTGGACTCCTTTAGGGGGGACTCAGGATTTTAGTACTAGAGATATAACGGTTAGAGATGGCGGGGTAGAAACACCATCTACAGGAATAATAGAAAGTACATTAGATGATAATGGAACAGCAGCAGGATCTTTACAAATAAACCAAAATGTATCTTCATTTACATTACAATTTGTACAAGCTGGAACAACAGGGACTGGTGATGGGATTGAAATTATATTATTTGCCTGTAAAAACGTAGATACTGATGATGATGGGAGACCAGACTATTTAGACTTGGATAGCGATAATGACGGTTGTACAGATGCAAATGAGGCATATGCAAATGCAAATGCAGATGATGGTGATACTGGTATCTTTGGTCCTGATACGCCAACTCTAGGTAATGGAGGCGTAAATGCAAATGGTTTGGTGATTGTAGCCGGAGTAAATGGAACTGGAGATGCATATACTACAACTCCTGCCACAGTCACTGCAGGCAATACTTTTCAGCAAGGGATCACTTTAAATATAGATACAACTCCTTCAAATCAGGCAGAAACCGTTGGTAATACAGCTACTTTTAGTGCTGTTGCATCTACTACGGTAGTAACAACGATTCCAGCCACAACAGCTAGTACAGATGTTATTTATCAATGGCAATTGGATTCTGGAAGTGGTTTTGCAAATATCGCAGGAGCAACAGGAACCGTAACTTCAGGAAGTACTGTGAATTATACAACCCCAGCATTAGTTTCTGGTGATGACGGAAATTTATATAAAGTAATTTTTACCAATGAAGCAAATATTTGCTTTGAAGAGGCACAGGCAAGCTTATCGGTATCTGCCCCATGTACAAATGGAGCAACACCTGGTTTAGTAACTGCTAACGATGCAGATGCAGATGGAGTAAATGCAATTTGTGATTTAGATAATGATAATGATGGTATTTTGGATAGTGTTGAGTTACGTTGTGATCAACCTTTGGTAGCAAACTCTACTTCGGGTACTGGTACTTTTCAAGATCAATTTTACCTTTTTAACTGGACAGATGCGGTTTTTGCAAATGGTATTCAAGATGGAGATGCTCAAACATTTACTTTACCAGATGGTTTAGAAATAACAGCAACCTTTTCTAATGTGGTTAATGGAGGGACTTATGTTCCAACAGATATGAGTGTGGTTCCTGTAGCTCAATTGATAAATTTATATGACACTGCAGGTACTACAGAAGCTTTTTATGGAGGATCAGGAGAAGCAGTATCATTTAGAGTAACTTTTGCAGCTACCAAAAATGGAAATACAGTACCTATGGATCTTTTGGCAATTGATGCTGAAACAACAGGAAACCTTGAAACAAATACCTATACTACAAATGGAGGGAATTGGAAATTGATTGAAACTTCGGGAGCAGGAGGAGTATATACCGGTGAAAATACACAAACATTGGTAGAAACAAATTCAACTTCGGGTATCGGAGTGTATAGTACTTTTGATGCTACTGTTCTTGATGTGTCTGTTGCACATGGAGGTAGTGGCAGACAAGCAATTGCTTTTGGAGTGCATTTAGTTTGTGATACCGATGATGATGGGATTGCAGATTATTTAGATCTGGATGCTGATAATGATGGAATTTATGATGTAGTAGAAGCGGGAGGAACAGATGTTAATAATGATGGTCTTCATGATGATGATGATGATAATGTAAATAATATTGCTACAGATGGTGTTCCTTCTAGTGCAAATGGGGGAGCAGGAATTTCAACTCCAACTGCAACTACACCGGGTATTTCTAATCATATTAATTTAGATAGTGACGGAGATGGATGTAGTGACGCGAATGAAGCCTATAATGTTTGGAATGCAGATGGAGCAGATGGAGGACAATTTGGGGTAAGCGACCCTGCAACTGTAAATGGAAATGGATTAGTGACAGAGACAGGTATTGATTATACTACAGGAACTAATTCGGCTGTTACAGATGCTAATGCCAACATTTGTATCATTTCAGAAGTAAGTATCAATGATGTTACGGTTGATGAGGGAGACAATGCTGTATTTACGGTAAGTTTATCAAACCCTAGTATAGAAGCGATCACTGTTACTTTTACTGTTGATGATGCTACTGCCGTTGAGACTGATGATTATACAGAACCAACTTTAACAGTTATCATCCCAGCAGGAGATAG
>CANMLW010000016.1 GCA_947498705.1 uncultured Aquimarina sp. | reverse complement strand
ACAGGTGCAACAGGTGCAACAGGTGCAACAGGTGCAACAGGTGCAACAGGTGCAACAGGTGCAACAGGTGCAACAGGTGCAACAGGAGCAACAGGAGCAACAGGAGCTACAGGAGCTACAGGTGCAACAGGTGCTACAGGAGCAACAGGAGCAACAGGAGCTACAGGTGCTACAGGAGCTACAGGTGCTACAGGTGCAACAGGTGCAACAGGAGCAACGGGTAGTACAGGAGCAACGGGTAGTACAGGAGCAACGGGTAGTACAGGAGCAACAGGAGCAACAGGTGCTACAGGTGCAACAGGAGCTACAGGAGCTACAGGTGCAACGGGTAGTACAGGAGCTACAGGTGCAACAGGAGCTACAGGTGCAACAGGAGCTACAGGTGCAACAGGAGCAACAGGAGCAACAGGAGCAACAGGTGCAACAGGTGCAACAGGAGCTACAGGAGCTACAGGTGCTACAGGTGCTACAGGTGCTACAGGACCTCAAGGAGATCCTGCAACAGATGACCAAACATTATCTATTTCTGGAAATACATTATCTATTTCAGGTGGAAATAGCGTTAATTTACCAACCGCAACAACATTATATAGTGCAAATGGCACTTTAGCAGGAAACAGAACTGTAAGTGGTGCAGGAAATAATCTAACATTTAGTGGAATAAATGACTTACAACTTTTCTCAACAAATACAATGCAGATATTTAGTACCCAAGCGATGCAACTAGGGTCTACTGGAAATACTTTGCAAATATCTGGAGTTGGTGGAATACAGCTTCAACACAGTACAAGAGTTCTAAGTGACTTACGTGTAGATGGAAGTTTTATAGATAGTAGCGGAGATGCAGGAACAGCTAGTCAAGTACTAACTTCTACTGTAACCGGTACAAACTGGGTAGATGCTTCTAGCTTAGAAACCGTAACAAACCTAAGTCAAAACACATCTACAGGTGTTATAACATATACCAACGAAAATAGTACCGCACAAACAGCAAATGTTGTTAGTACAGATTCAGGAAATGAAGTTTCGGCAGGAAGCGATGGAGGAGCATTCTTTGCTAGCCCAGTAAAAGCAATTGCTAAAGTAACAATGACCTATAATGCCGATGCAACCTCTACATATGCATCTCATGCTATTGCTAAACAACATAATATTGCAAGTGTAACAAGAATTAATGAAGGGGATTATCAAATTACATTTACCAATGCAATGCCAGATGCTAATTATGTAATTCAATTATCTGTAGTGGATTGTGATGGTAATTGTCCAGGTAACACAAATGCTAGATTCGATGACCCTGGAATTACTTACTACAATCAAACTACTAGTGGATTTAGAGTTAATATTGGAGATAGTGATAATGGAAGTAATGAAAAAGATGATATTGATTTAGAATTCATGATTACCGTATTTGATTTTTAGGATACCAAATCATAATTAATTAAAAGTTTAAAAAAGTATAAAATATAGTTTATCGCAATGAAGAAAATACCCCTATATTTATTATTCATAATACTAGTGAATCATGCTTATTCTCAAATAGGCCCAAATGATGCCAATGCATTATTAGGAGTTCCTGTTGCCACTGATTTAACAGAAATAAATGCTATTTTAAATCCGCAAATTGGTTCTGTGGTATTTAATTCAGCCGACGAAGAACTTTATCGATATACCGGCCTTACTAATGGCTGGCAACTTGTTTCATCTGATGATCAAGATGCTTCAGAAGTACCATTGGTTACTAATGTGGATGTTAATTATGATACTTCTACAGGAACGGGAACTACTGCTACTACTCCTGCAATAGTTACAGAAAGTAATGTAGAACAAGTAGTACAGGCAATTGCTCCTATTACTTCAAAAGCGGGACGTGTATTTTTCCCTCCTTCTATAGAAATTGATGTTTCTACTAATGGCGTTGGGCGTACATTAGATTTATACGATCAATATTTAAAGCAATATTCATTATCTCCTGACCCCATTGGTGCAACAGCAGTAGAAACGGCTATAAGTACAGGTGCTCCCGCAACAATACCTGTTTATCTAAATACAGAGCTTTATTATTATGTTACTTATGCAGACCCTTTTATATTTGACAATATTTCAATTGATGAATTTGGGATGATGACATATAGTGTAATTGGTCAGCCAACAAGTAACAATGCAATAATTAATGTTGTATTTGTGATTAAGTAACCTAATCGTATACGTGTAAACATTATGACCCCAGCTTCAAGCATAAAATATTTTTATTTCACTTTTTTTGTGGCACTTCTGTCATTAACTAATGTAATTGGACAAACATATGGTGATCAATTTAATAGTGCTGCGTATAACCTAAATACAGGAACATTAAACTGGTCTACCAACTGGATAGAAGCGGGCGAAACCACCAATCCAAACGGAGGAAGAATGTTTGTGAATACCACGCAAATAGGATACAATGCCAACTGGCTAACGTTTAGAAACATGAGGAATAACAGAACTATCACCAGGTCTGTAGACTTATCTTCGTATACTTCAGCAACGCTTACTCTTAATTACGACTCTTTTGATCTAAATGATGAATCTTTACAAGTACAATTGTTTAATAATAACACAGGAACTTATGAAACTATAGCAACATTGGTTTTTAATGGTGCTTTCTTTTCAACTTTAAATCATACGTTTACAGCTGATCAAATTTCTGCAGCTTCTGCGATTCGTTTTCGATCCGGAAGTGGTAATTATGATGGAGGTTTTGAAAGAATTTTTATTGATAATATCCTTATTACTGGAACTGCAACGACTCCAGAAATATCTATAGACGATGTTGCAGTTAATGAAAATGCAGGAACTTTAGACTTTACAGTTTCTCATACAGGAGGAACAACTAGTGGAAGTTTTACAGTTGATTTTGCAACCGCCAACAATACAGCAGTTGCACCAGGAGATTTTACTGCATCATCATCCAATATTACGTTTCCAGGAACAACATTAAGTACTCAAACTATTTCTATACCAATCATAGATGATAATTTTGTAGAAAATACTGAAACCTTCTTTGTAAACATTAGTAATCCCAGCGATGGGTCTGTAAGTATAACAGACACACAAGGTATAGGAACAATCAATGATAATGACACCGCTTCTATTGCTATTAACGATGTTACCGTTAATGAAGGGAGTGGTACTGCTACTTTTACAGTAACATTATCTGGTGCCAATGTATCGGGTGGTTTCTCTATCCCTTTTACTTTTGCTGATGGTTCTGCCACAGATCCTGCAGATTACACTGCTGCGGGTTCGACCGCTTCGCCTATAAATTTTGCAGGGAACATTGGAGAAACACAACAAATAACAGTGCCTATAGTCGACGATACTGTTTTTGAAGGAGATCATAATTTTTTCGTTAATCTGGGAGCTGCCAGTAATCCTTTGGTAACTATTGCAGATAATCAAGGTGAAGCAACGATACAAGATAATGAGGCTGGAATTAGTATTGGCGACTTAGTATCTATTAATGAAGCTGCGGGGACTGCAACTTTTATAGTAACGCATAGTGGAGCAAATGTTTCTGGAGGATTTACTATTAGTTATACAACGGCAAATAATACTGCCACGGCACCAGGAGATTATACAACTACCAGCTCTCCCCCACTCCTTAATTTTTCAGGAACCAGTGGAGAAACCCAAAATATTGTTGTACCCATTATCAATGATACGACAGCCGAAGCAACCGAAAGTTTTTTTGTAAACCTTAGTAGTCCCAGTAATCCGGTTGTAATCATAACAGATGCTCAAGGAGAAGGTACTATCATAGATAACGATTTAGCATCGATTGCTATAAACGATGTTACTGTAAACGAAAGTGCTGGTACGGCTACTCTAACAATTACCTTATCGGGTGCCAATGTTTCTGGAGGGTTTTCAATTCCTTATACTCTAGCAAATGGTACTGCAACCGATCCAGCCGATTATACCTCTGCAGGAGCCACGGCTTCTCCAATTAATTTTGTAGGGAACATTGGGGAAACACAACAAATAACAGTTCCTATTATTGATGATAGTGATCTGGAGGGAAATCATAACTTTTTTATAAATCTCGGCACTCCAAGTAATACACTTGTAACAGTAGCAGATAACCAAGGAGAAGTAACTATTCAAGACAATGATGCAGGAATTAGCATAGGAGATTTGGTTTCAATAGGAGAAGCTTCGGGAACCGCAACATTTACAGTAACGCATTCTGGAGCCGATGTCCCAGGTGGGTTTACGATAAGTTTTGCTACAGCAGACAATACAGCAGTTGCACCAGGAGATTATACTGCAACCAGCTCCCCCCCACTCCTTAGTTTTTCGGGAACCAGTGGGGAAACACAGAATATTACAGTAACCATTATTAATGATACTGATACAGAAGGAAATGAAAGTTTTTTTGTTAACCTTAGTAGTCCAAGTAGTCCTGCAGTTACGATAACCGATTCACAAGGTGTAGGTACCATTATCGATGACGAAGTACCATTTATAATTACAGACCTTGTTACAGACAATACATGTAGCGGCTTTTTTGTTGATTCTGGAAGTTTTAATGCAAGATATAGTAATAATGAAAACATTACCTATACGCTTTGTCCAGACACTCCTGGTACTTCACTTGTATTAAACTTCACCTCTTTTAGTGTGGAAGGCAACTTTGACTTTTTGCAAGTCTATGATGGAACTACAACAGCTACGCTTATTGACATACACGATGATACCAACCCTCCTACTACTATAGTTTCTACAGATCCTTCAGGATGTTTGACATTTGTTTTTACTTCAGATGGTAGTGTTATACGAGATGGATGGACTGCTGATATTTCATGTGCAACATCATTCTTAAGTGTTAATGATATTACTGTAAATGAAGCTGCAGGAACAGCTACTTTTACAGCAACACTTACTGGTGCCACTACTCCTTTTTCTGTAGATTTTAGGACAGAAGATGGAACTGCATTTGCTGATTCTGATTTTACAACTACAACAGGAACATTAAATTTTGCTGGTACTAATGGTGAAGCTCAAACAATAACAGTACCTATTATCAACAATACATTTGCAGAAAACAATGAAAACTTTTTTGTTGTTTTAGAAAATGTGAGCAACCCATTAGTAGGATTAATTACTGGTACAGGAACTATCACCGACGATGTAGGAGATACTACCGTAAACGATGATGTCCCGCTAACTCTTTTTGATGAATTTAATGGATATTTTGACTATGCATTAACCGCAGGTACGCTAAGAACAGAAGATGAATCTAGCGACCCTTGTGCTATTACTGACGCGTCATCCAATGTCCTTACCACTACTATCCCTGCAGGATCTACCATAGAAAATGCATATTTGTTATGGGGACATTCTAGTACCGCAGCAGATGACGTTGTTACCTTTGAAGGACAATCTGTAACTGCAAGTGTTGTTAACTCAGCTGGTGGTGGTTCATTCTTTGGGATGGTCGCTGACGTGACATCAATTGTACAGGCAATTCCTGATCCATCTTCTAATACATATGATTTTACAGATCTAGTAATCGATAACAAAACTCGATGTAATAATACAACCGTTTTTGGGGGATGGGCATTATATATATTTTATACAAACCCAGCATTTCCTGCAGTTAGTATAAACATGTACAATGGTTTTGATGCCGAATCTAATAATACAACCAGTTATACATTAAGTGGGTTTTATGCTATTGGTTCTACTGGTTCTAAAACTTCAGTGTTATCCTGGGAAGGAGACGTTGCAAGAACCGGAAATGAAGTAATATCAGTTACCACTGGTTTAGGGACCACTACCCTACTTGGTGATGGAGACAACTCTGCTGTTCTTGAAAACGTATTTAATGCTACTATGTACGACGATACAGCGGTTCCTATATTTGAAGACACCTCTTTATTTGGTTTTGACTTAGACACGTATGACATCTCTTCTTTAATTGCACAAGGAGAGACAACGGCAACAACACAGATACAAACCGGTAATGATCTTGTTGTTTTAAATTCTGTATTGCTTAAAGTACCTAGTAACTTGATTACCGGTACCGTTTTTGAAGATATTAATTACCCAGGGGGTGTTGGAAGAGATTTAGCTACTTCTTCTGGCGTGGGTATCCCTGGAGTAACCTTAGAATTATATGATAACCTAGGTGTTTTGCAAGAAACCACAACGACAAATGCCAGCGGAGATTATACTTTTGGAGGGATGGCAAATGGTTCCTATAGTGTTAGAGTTGTAAATGGTGGTCTTCCTTCGACACGTGGGGGTGGTGCAAGTTGCCCAACATGTATTCCCATACAAACATTTAGAAGAAATTATGTTACAGGAGGCACTTATACAGATATTACCAATGAAATTGGAGGAGCGGATCCTTCTGGAGCTGATGTTGGTATTGGTGTTTTAACAGGAGCACAAACTATTTCAACAGCTTCAATTGTAAGTGAAGGAGTTGTCGATTTTGACTTCGGATTCAACTTCAACACCATTGTAAATACTAACGAAAATGGACAAGGGTCATTAGAACAATTTATAGTAAACTCTAACAATTTAGACGAAACCGGTTTGAATATAGAAGCGAACAGTATTTTTAATCCTGCCGCAGGAGAAGATACTTCTATTTTTATGATCCCTCCTACTGGCGATGCATTGGGAAGAACAGCAGATGGAAATTTTACCAGTGGATATTTTAATATTGATATTGGAAACGGTGTTAATCTATCTGCAATTACTAGTGACAACACACATATCGACGGAAGAACTCAAACGGCATACTCTGGTGATACTAATACAGGTACAATTGCTCCTTCACAAACAAATGTTGGAGTCTCTGTCACCGCATTACCCACTTATAATTTACCAGAAATTCAAATTGATGGTTCTACGCTGGGTGATGTGTTTACAGTACAAGCTAATGGTGTAACTCTTAGAAATATGGCAATCTATTCTAGTGGAAATGTAGGTATTCAGAATACTGCTGGATCTGTAGCTGACCCTCTTGTGGTAACCGAAAATTTAATTGGGATCAATGCCGATGGTGCGACAAGTAATCGATTAAGCAGAGGTATTAGAGTCTCGGGTAGTGCAGTCACACAAATTACTAATAATTATATTTCGCAAAACAGTAGCACCGGTATTACTATTAGTGGGGGTACTTCTACTATCATACAATTTAATGCGATGGAATCCAACGGAACCAATTCTTGTGCTGATGCTATTGAATTAGGTTCTGGAACAGGAGTATCTGTCCAGTTCAATTTAATTAACAATACCGCTGCTATCGGTATTGAAGGATGGCAATACCCAGGAGGTGTCACCATTAATGAAAACACCATTACAAATTCTGGTCTGAACGGTGGATTATGTTCTGGATCAATCGAAAACAGTGGAATAAGATTGTATGGAAATAACTCTTCTATTACATCTAATATTATTACAAGTAGCGGTGGTGCAGGAGTTGTTATCACAGGAGGCAATACTTCTGGTAATTTGATTTCTCAAAATTCGATATACGCAAATGGCACATTAAATCCATCTCTAGGAATTGATATTGATCAAGCTACAACAGGTAACCCTGTGGGTGATGGAGTAACTCTAAATGATAATGGAGATATAGATACGGGCCCCAACGAAAGTATTAATTTTCCGGTTTTCGAATCTGCATCGATATCTGGAACTACCATGACAGTAGTAGGTTGGTCAAGACCTGGTGCTACTATCGAATTTTTCCTAACTGATGTTAGCCAAGGAAGCGCAACTGCCGGAGACAATCAAGTTGGTGGTGTATCCCAAGACTACGGAGAGGGGCAAATATTTTTAGGATCCGCTACAGAAGGAAGTGGATCAGATTCTGATGCAACAACTTCTACATACAATGATGCAGATGGCAATACAGACAACACAAATAGATTCAATTTCACAATAACATTAGCATCTCCAGCACTAGTAGGTAACATGATAACAGCGACCGCAACAGCAGGCAATTCAACTTCTGAATTTGGAGGTTCTATGGCATTAACAACAGGAACAATAATTACAAATAGAAAAATCACTTATAGAGTGAGGCAATAATAAATTTAGAAAATTAACGGTAAACACTAAAAAAACCCCTTTATCCTACAAAAACTACATTTCACCGATACTTTTACGCTTTTTATCGTAGTTATTTTACGGTTATAACATTTTTTTTAGTATTTTTACCCCATATCAATTACTGTAATACCGTAACAACGGTACAGAAACCTAAAAATTATGAAAAAAATAGCCTTTATAACTGTTTGTTTGTTGACGAATATTTCCCTTGCACAGGAAGCATTTCGCAATTTTGGCAATGTACAGATACATGACCAAGGGCAAGTAGGGTTCCATATCGATGTGATTAATGATGGAACTTTTGATCAAAACAGAGGTTTTGCAGGTTTTTATAATACAACCAATAGTTTAACCATATCTGGAAGCAATCAACCTATTTTTTATGATATGGAAGTTAATGTTATAGATGATTTATTTCTTAACGTAAATGTGGGCGTAGCTAATTTTCAGGAATTCGTAAACGGTAGAGTGCAAACACCAAGAGATCAAAAAGATATATCTTTACACTATATAAATGACGCTCCATATATGGGCGAAAATGATACCAGATATGTAGATGGTTATTCATCTATAACAGGAGTTCTAGACTTTACTTTTCCTATAGGGGATGATTTCAGACTTCGTCCTATGCGTATTGAAACAAATGCTGCTGTAAACACCGCTAAAGGAGCTTATTATTTTGAAAACCCTAATACACCAAATTTTTTCTCTGGTAGCTTTGATACAGACAATTTTGATAATTTACTTTATGGTGTAAGTAACTTTGAGTTTTGGGATTTAGATGGTACTACAGAAACTCGTGTAACACTTACCTGGGATGATAACAGTAATATCCCAACTTTGGTAGACAATCTTGAAAATTTAAGAGTTGTTGGATGGGATAAAGCCTCAAATCGATGGGTGAACCTTGGAAACACTTCTTTTACCGGTGATCTTAACAGTGGTGAAATAACATCTGACCTTATCATACCAGACAACTATGAAATACTTACTTTCGGTTCTTCAGAGATCTTATTAGATGGCGACCTTCAGGTATTTACGGGAGTATCACCTAATGGAGATGGTGATAATGACACATTTATCATCCAAGGTATTGAACAATTTCCTGATAACGAATTAGCTATCTTTAATAGATGGGGTGTAGAAGTATATCGTAAAAAAGGATATGATAATTCTTGGGGAGGGATTTCTGAAGGAAGAACTACTATTGCTAAAGGAGAAGAGCTTCCTGTAGGAACTTATTATTATGTTTTAAAACTTGGTAGTGGACAAAAAGATCGTGCAGGATACCTATATATTAATCGATAATATATTGGTTCATACGGTATAATCTAATGACAATTTCTTATTGTGCCTAGTTTTAAGTAAATTGATGGTATAATTAAAACATTGTTATGATTAGAAGACTACTCTTTATTCTACTTATTTTACCTGGACTTGTTTTCTCTCAAATAGACGCGCTCTCGGTCATGGGATTACCAACTAGTGCTACCATAGTAGAAATGAATGGAATTACAGGAGCGGCAACAGGATCTATTCTATACAATCTTGAAGATAGTAAAATCTATGTTTTTGATGGCACCAATTGGGTATCTACTTCTAATGATAATTGGTTAGTTGATGGAAATACTGGGTTGCCAACCACTTCTTTCCTAGGGCATATTGATGATGTTGCTATGGAAATTAGATCTAACAATTTACCCTTATTACAATTTGGACGCAGGCAAACTTTGGGTCTAACTGCGGCACTTCCAGATTATACCGATAATGATCAACCTTTGATTCATGTCAATGGCAATGGTACTACATCTGCACTTCAGTTTAGAGCACCAGGAGGGTCTTTCTATCAACCGATGTTCTTTACAACCCCCAACGGAAGCTTTCGATTAAAAGGTAGTGCAGGAATAACTGATATTTTTGAAATAGGGTCTGCAGGCCCTAACAATGATGGTCGATTAGAGTTTACCGTTGGTGATGATGGTGATGAGCAAATTGTATTTAAACGATATGATTATAGACGCGGGCAATTTCATAGAGAATTTTTTAGAGTACAAGGAAGTAATAATACAGCAGATGCCACCACTCGTTTTGGGATCAATCTAAATACACAAGAAGTTCCTATTGATAGTGATTATGATGATCCATCATCTGGGTTTACCATGGCCAATTCTACGCTTCAGCTCGAAGGATCTTTTGCAACATCAATTTTAAGCACTACAGGAAACCTGACCTTGACCGAGGATCATCATACCATTCATATTACAGGAGCTCATAACATCACACTTCCTGCTGCCAATACTTGTAAAGGTCGAATGTATGTCATAAAAAATAGTACCAATGCCAATAGAACCATTAGCACATACAGAGATCATACCAATGCTAATCAAACTACTATTACTTCTGAAACTATTCTATGGATCAAAAGTGATGGCACAAACTGGCAACAAATAAATAATATCGGAGGAGGTAGTTCTGGTACTTCGCCAATAGTTGCATTGGGAAAGATAGCAGGTAATGGAACCAACTTAAAAACTCAAGGGGCTTCTGCTGTAAGAAATGGGGTTGGTAATTACACGGTTACTTTGGGAACCGCAAGATCAAGTAGTAATTACATTATTCAGTTAACTGTTAACGATCCAAGCGTTTTTCAGTCTTCGATACAAGTAACGAATCAAACAACAACTACCTTTACGGTTCAAATATATGTAAGACTTAACGGTAATACAACGTTATTTATAGATGACGCGGACTGGTATTTTACAGTGAGTGATTTTTAAATCTTCTTCTTTTCGAAAAAATGATTTTAGGACATAACAAATAGCATTTGTGATTTTTTATTAATTGCCAAATTCTAATGATGCTAGTCTGCAAAAATAATTATACATTTATGTTTTTAGATGTATATGCAACCACTAATTTTTACATCTATTTAAGTTAAAATAAAACACAGAATCAAATAGCACTAAAATGAAAGAAAAATCAGGAAAAATACAAGATCTGATCGATAAAAAATTTATAGAAGAACGCAGTGTATTTCTTTGGGGTCAAGTAGACGATAAGTCTGCCAAACATGTTATTGACCGTTTAATGTACCTGGATATGATAAGTAATGATGAAATCAAATTATACATCAATAGTCCTGGCGGATATGTAACTTCGGGATTTGCTATGTATGATACGATAAAAAGTTTAAAAAGTCCCGTTTCTACAATATGTACCGGGTTAGCAGCATCTATGGGGTCTATTCTTTTAAGCGTTGGAGAAAAAGGACGTAGGTTTATACAACCTCATGCCAAAGTAATGATTCATCAGCCTAGCGGTGGTGCCAGAGGTCAAGCTTCTAATATTGAAATTCAAGCTACAGAAATTGTTAAAACGAAAGAATTAAGTGCTCAGATTTTAGCCGATAACTGTGGTCAGGACGTTGAAAAAGTTCTAAAAGACTTCAATCGTGATTATTGGATGGATGCAGAAGAATCTTTAGCATACGGAATTGTAGATGGAATTGCAGAATAAATCTTATTTATAATTTTCAGAAAATATTATTGTATAAAATTGTCGTATGAGAAGAAAAGATTTTATTAGTGTAAGTTCATTAGCAATGGTTGGAATGTCATTACCAATCTTTGCAATGAAACAATCTAATTTTTCTACGGCAGATTTGATGGGAAAAAATAATCCTCCGCTTTTTGGTGACGGTTATCGCCTTAGGAAGCAAGCACATGATGCTTTTCTAAGAATGAAAACTGAAGCACTAAAAAGCGGATTTGATATCAAAGTAGTTTCTAGTTATAGAAATTATGCGCATCAAAATCGAATATGGGAAGGTAAATATAAAAGGTTTACCACTCAAGGATTATCTCCTGCCAAAGCGATCTCAAAAATCATAGAATATTCTACTATACCTGGCACATCCAGACATCACTGGGGGACGGATATCGATATCGTTGATGGGAGTGCCAAGCAACCCAAAAACTTACTATTAGCCAAACATTTTGAAGAAAATGGCCCGTTTTGTAAATTTAAAGAATGGTTAGATCGACACGCTGCCGATTTTGGTTTTTATCTGGTATATACAGATCGTATAGACAGAAAAGGTTTTAAATACGAACCTTGGCATTACTCCTATGCTCCTCTCTCTATACCTATGCTAAAAGATTATTTAAAACTCGATATAGCCTTGGAGTTAAAAAAAGCTAATCTACTGGGGGATGCTCATATCACAGAAAACTTTATAAAACAATATATTAAAGATAATATATTGGACATTAATCCCAAATTATTACAAAACCCGTAGGTTTTATATACTAAAACGGTTGTAATTCAGTTATTTAATAAAAAACCCCTTTCTATGAACAATTCTATGGTTAAATACCTATGTATCATGCTACTTATATGTGGTATTGTATCCTGTACCAAGGATAATGATACAACCCCTGAAGATGAAAACCCTGTTACCACCTCTCCCGAAGAAGCTCTTATTACCAGTGAAATATTAAAACTTGTAAATGAATATAGAGCAGAAAAAAAATTAGCCGCCTTAGCATCAAATGAAATAGCCGATCAATTAGCAATAGAACATACACTATATATGATTGCTCAAAAAAAAATTAGTCATGATGGTTTTTCTGAAAGAGGAGATGAGTTAAGAGCGCAAGTAAATGCTTCTGGTTTTGCCGAAAATGTAGCAAGTCATTATCGAGATGCCGCCAGTGTTGTTAACGCCTGGATTGAAAGTGATGGGCATAGAGAAAACCTCGAAGGTAATTATACCCATATAGGTATCGCCGCTATTAAAGATGATGATGGAAATTATTATTATACACAATTATTTTATCGATAAACCTACCGCGCTAACTCAACTATGCTGTGGTTAGCACTAAAAGCCCGTTTTGTAATTCAAAACGGAAGCCTCTAGTAGTTGCTTACTAAAAAGTGTTTTTTACATTTTATTAGTAAGCAACTTTTATATTTACTAACTTTATATTTGACTTTTTAATCATAAATTAATTTATTGATGAGACGTGGTGGTTTAAAAATTAGAATTTTGATAGGTATAGTTATTGTTGCATTTGCTTTTATTAAGAAATGCAATAATAAAACCTTAAACCCTTACACCAATAAGGTACAAAACATAAATATGACCAGTGATCAAGAGATTGCAATAGGTCTACAAAGTGCTCCCGAAATGGCACAGCAACACGGTGGACTATACCCTGATCAAAAGCTACAAAGTTACATTGATATGATAGGTAATAAACTTGTAAATTCTAGTATGGCAAAGCAAACACCATATAGATACGAATTTCATTTATTAGCAGATCCTAATACAATTAATGCATTTGCACTTCCTGGTGGTCAAATATTTATTACCTATGCATTACTATCCAAACTAGAAAATGAAGATCAGGTAGCAGGTGTTTTAGGTCATGAAATTGGTCATGTATTAGGAAGACACTCTGCAGAACGAATTGCTGAACATGAATTTTGGAAAACCATATCTACGGGAGCTTCTGTAGGAGCTGATATGGGAGGGTTAGTTAATGGTATAGGAAAAAATGTACTTTTGGGTAATGGTCGTGGCGACGAATTAGAAAGTGATAAATTAGGGGTGTTATTCATGATTAATGCTGGATACAACCCTGAAGAAATGATTGATGTTATGAAAGTCCTTAAGGCAGCAGCGGGTCCCAATAGAACTCCAGAGTTTCAAAGTACCCATCCCGACCCAGATAATAGAATAGAAAAGATTAGAGAAGCTATTAGAGAATATAGTAAAAACTAAAGAAAATTGCGCTAGCTTTTATAATAAAAAAAACCATTAGCATAATACATATTCTAACGGTTTTTTCATTTTGACAAAATGTTATATTATTAACATTGAAGGATTTATAGGTTACTCTGTAAAAGTACAAAGCTATTCTCAAAAAAACATCGGTAATTGTATAAACGGCGCATATTAGTACATAAAAGTACGTTTTGAGTGTATTAAGTGTTATTACGCATAAAATATATGGTTAAAACACAAAATAAAAACCCACCTACCATTTTAAATTGGCAGATGGGTCCTAAACATTACTAAATTAATCCTACAGTTATTCTATTAAGACAATTCTTCTAAAAGTGCTATAGCTTCTTTTGCATTAGAAAGTTTTGCAAATTTCATAGCATTAAAACCTTTACTATCTCTTGTCTTAACATTAGCTCCTTCTTTAACAAGTAGCTTAATAATTTCGATACGATTATGACGTGCGGCATACATTAATGGTGTCATACCATGAGATTTTTCATTTACGTCATTTCCTAGTTCGATCATTTTTTTTACAGCATCCAAATCTCCTTTTATAATAGCCATACAAAAAGGAGTTGTTTTAGTAGTCACTTCATAATCTAATGAACTAGTAGTCTTCAAATTTACTTCTGATGCAAAACTTACAGAAGTAACACAAATAGCCATTAAAATGGCAAAAACAGTTTTTTTCATAATGAATTCGTTTTAAAATTATTTTGATTGATACTTATAAGACATCAAACTGTAAGTAACTGTTACACTATTTTTGATTATATAACAGATTTTTAACTTTTAGAGTTTTTAGTAAGAAGTCCTATAGAAAAATAAAACATTAACGAATTAAAATGATTATAAAAAAAAACCGCTTTCTAATTAGTAAACATAGAAAGCGGGCGACCATAGGTTAAGTATGGTACATTCGGGGTTTATTTTTTCTTAAGCTCTTTTAAGAATACAATGATATCATTTGCATGAGATAATTCTGCATAATTCATAGCATTATACCCTCTAGCATTTCTGGATTTTATTCTTGCGCCATTAGCTATTAAAAGTTTGGCTATTTCAACCTTGTTATGTCTAGCGGCATACATTAAAGGAGTCATCCCATGAGAATATCCATTTACTTTAGAGCCAAGCTCTATCATCTTTTTAACCATTTCATAGTTTCCTTCGACTATAGAAATGCAAAATGGCTCAACGTTGGTAATTTTGGTTTTGGTTACCTTATAGGTGGTTAATTTTTCATCTACTGGATCTCCAGCAAAACTAAAACTAACTACCATACACATTACTAAGATTGATAATTTTTTCATTGTTTTTTTCTTTCGTTTAATTTTAATGATTTGTGTAAGTCATTTTTTGACGGCGCAAATAAATTGCATAATTCACACATAAAAGCCTCAAATCCTTAGAATAACTTAATTTTAACCTTATTAACGTGATTGCGTTAATAATTTCACAAAAATTATCTTTTTGCACAACATTTTAAAAAAGACCATTTACTCGCATATAAGCTAATAGTTTTGTGCGCTTATAAGCGATGTTGTACCTTTGGCGTTTCTATATTTCTTTTAAGAATATTCTTAAAAAATAACGCCAAGTATTACAAGATATATGAATAAGAAAGTAATTCTAATGATTCTCGATGGATGGGGTACTTCTCCAGATCCTAAAGTATCTGCTATTGACCATGCAAATACTCCGTTTATAGATAGCCTATACACAAAATACCCTACAGCTTCTCTTCGAACAGATGGTTTACACGTTGGTTTACCTGATGGGCAAATGGGAAATAGTGAGGTGGGTCATATGAATTTGGGTGCAGGAAGAATTGTATATCAAGATTTAGCAAAAATTAATCTGGCTATAGAAAATAATACTTTAAAAGACGAATCTGTACTAACAGCAGCTTTAGAGTATGCAAAAAGTAACAAAAAAAATGTTCATTTATTAGGTTTAGTAAGTGATGGAGGCGTACACTCTCATATCAATCATATTAAAGGTTTACTAGATGTTGCTCATTCTTTTGGTTTAGAGGATGTATTTTTACATGCTTTTACCGATGGACGGGATGTAGACCCTAAATCAGGAAAAGGTCATATTAAGGACATACAACAACATATGTCAAAAACCACCGGTAAACTTGCTTCTATTATTGGGCGTTATTATGCAATGGATAGAGATAAAAGATGGGAACGTGTAAAATTAGCCTATGATTTATTGGTGAATGGAATTGGAGAAAAAAGTACAGACCCTCTGGCTAGCATACAAGCTAATTATGACAAAGGTATTACAGACGAATTTATTAAACCTATTTTTGTAAACGAAAATCAGACAAAAGCAGCAACCATACAAGAAGAAGATGTAGTACTATTTTTTAATTTCAGAACTGATCGTGGGCGAGAATTAACAGAAATGCTTTCTCAAAAAAATATGCCCGAGTATGGTACACAAAAAATGCCTTTGCATTATGTTACTATGACAAACTATGACGAAAATTTTAAAAACGTAAACGTCATTTATAATAAAGATAATATTACTCAAACTCTAGGAGAAGTGTTGTCAAAAGCTGGAAAAAAGCAAATTAGAATAGCTGAAACAGAAAAATATCCTCATGTAACTTTCTTTTTTTCAGGAGGACAAGAAGTTCCTTTTGAAGGCGAATCAAGGATTCTGAGAGATTCTCCAAAAGTAGCTACCTATGACCTGAAACCCGAAATGAGTGCATACGAGCTAAAAGATGCTTTATTACCCGAGTTACAACAAGGTAATCCCGATTTTATTTGTCTCAATTTTGCCAATGGTGACATGGTAGGACATACAGGAGTTATGGAAGCTGCTATCAAGGCTTGTGAGGCTGTAGATCAATGTGTAAAAGACATTGTTACGGTTGGGTTAGAAAACAATTACACCACAATTCTAATTGCCGATCATGGTAATTGTGAGACAATGGTCAATCCTGATGGTTCTCCTCATACTGCCCACACTACTAATCCTGTACCAATAATTTTAATTGACAAAGATCAAATCCCTGTAAATGATGGTATTTTGGGAGATATTGCTCCAACCATACTAGACCTTATGAAACTGGAGAAACCGGCTGCAATGACACAAAATTCGTTAATTAGCCAAATTAAAAATAAATTGAATCATAAAAAAGATGAGCCTGCTTCTATATAATACTCATCTTTTTTATGTTCTCACTCAAATTAAATGATATACTTAACACATTAATACTTATTATTGATTAATAATTAACTAATTGACACTCTATCTACGTAATGCATATCGCGATGCACTTGGTAGGGTTTTTAAAAACATTAACATCTCAAAACTTAACTTAAAAATGGGGTATAAATACTTCATGACTTACTATTTTTAGGATTATATACTTAAAGTTACGAGAGTAAAGAGGTTGGATTTAAAAAAATTAGGTGTGCAAATTATTACTATCGTTCAAATACCTATACCCTTCGATAAAGAAAATAAACATTTTACTCAATTTTCATCTTTTCTCAATTCGTAGCGCTACTATGAAGTACAAAAAACACTTGAATTAATTAAAAAATCCTCATTTTTCGTATGAATCAAAAAAGTTTAAACCAGTTCATAGTATATTCGTAAACACCTAATTTTATGAATACCATGAAAAATGTAACCTTTATTATTTTATCTATATATTTTTTTTCTTGCGCCAGTAGCTCTATAGTTACTAATGACAATACTAAAACAACTACCGAAAAGACAACTAACAAAACATCTTCTGCAATTTCTGCTGTCCAAACCCAACCAAAGATTTTGGTAGGAAAACAAGATCGAAAAGCATTAGAGCAAGCGCCTTATAGCAAGTGGTTTAACACGAATTACAAAGAATACAAAGTCGACACAAAGACTGTAGGACAACTAAAACCTTATCTAAAAGGCATTACTATAAAAGCTTTTATGGGAACATGGTGTAGCGATAGTAAAAGAGAAACGCCTACTTTTTATAAAATACTAGATCAGGCAAATTACGACTACAACAATCTAGAGTTAATTACTGTAACTCGTACAAAAGATACTCCAAAGGGGTACGAAAAGGGATTAGACATTGTTAGAGTACCTACTTTTATTTTTTATAAAGACGGCAAGGAACTGGGAAGGTATGTAGAATTTGCCAGAGAAACGCTTGAAAAAGACATGCTAACGATCACATCTGAGAAACCATATAAGCATTCCTACCAAGATTAAGGTTATTCTTTGTAAATTTGCCTTCTCGAATTTTGAACAGTTTATTAGCATATGATCATTACCAAAACACGTGAAGAGATAGAATTAATGCGAGAAAGCGCATTGATCGTATCCAAGACCCTAGGAATGCTGGCGTCAGAAATCAAACCAGGTGTAACCACATTACAGTTGGATAAGCTAGCAGAAGAGTTTATTAGAGACCATGGTGCGATCCCAGGTTTTTTGGGATTGTATGATTTCCCTAACACATTATGCATGAGTCCTAATGCGCAAGTGGTTCATGGTATCCCTAACAATACACCGTTGCAAGAAGGAGATATTATTTCTATTGATTGTGGTGCTCTTAAAAATGAGTTTTATGGCGATCATGCCTATACCTTTGCTGTTGGCGAGATTTCTTCAGAGGTAGAACGTTTATTGCGTATTACAAGAGAATCTTTATATGTAGGTATTGCTCAATTTAAACTAGGAAATCGCGTAGGTGATGTGGGATATGCGATTCAGAAATTTACCGAAGAAGCCGGATATGGAGTTGTTAGAGAGTTGGTAGGACATGGTCTTGGTCGTACAATGCATGAAGATCCCGAAATGCCAAATTATGGTCGACGAGGAAAAGGAAAAAAATTCTTAGAAGGCATGGTGGTAGCCATCGAACCTATGATTAATATGGGAACGCATCGCATCAAACAATTACAGGATGGATGGACCATTTTGACAAAAGATGGACAACCAAGTGCACACTTCGAACATGATGTAGCTATTATTGACGGACAACCCGAGATTTTATCTACATTTAAGTACATACACCAAGCGCTAGGTATTGAGTCTGATGAAGAAGATGCTTTTAGACAAGAAATGTTGACTATATAGTAATTACAAACAAATACTATAATTTGTATGTGTAAATAATTCTTGAGGTAAGCTCAAGAGGCATTTAACAGAGAATGATTTTTAGAGTTACGAAGTAAGCTTCGAGATATTTAAAACTAAAATCTAGCTAAAAAGTGGGATTAGTTCAATTATCTATTTTGAATGCCTTGCTACGCAGCTTTTCAAAACAGAGTTTCACTAATATAACCAAAGTAGTACGCTGTAAATCTTAAAGGTTTCTTCGTTTTTCTAACAATTAATCATGAAAAAACTCTTTAAATTTATATTAAATACGGTACCAAGACCTCTTTTAATTCGATTGAGTTATTTGGTACGACCAATAATTTCTTTTTTTCTAAAAGGAAATACTTATATGGATCCTATAGATAGAAAACGTTTTTCAAGATTTCTGCCTTATGGGTATGGTAAGCAAAGAACCAATGTACTTTCTCCCTCTACGCTTTCGCTAGAACGTCATAGATTACTTTGGTTGTACCTTAAAGCAGAAACAAACTTTTTCACCACCCCTGCAAAGGTTTTGCATTTTGCACCAGAACAAGCATTTTATAAACGATTTAGAAAGTTATCGCATCTAGACTATACTACAACAGATCTTAACTCTCCATTAGCTGATGTAAAGGCCGATATATGCAACCTCCCTTTTGCAGATGATACCTATGATATTATTTTTTGTAATCATGTATTAGAACACATCCCAGACGACACCAAAGCCATGCAAGAACTCTATAGGGTATTAAAACATGGTGGTATGGCAATTTTACAAATCCCTCAAGAATTAGATCGAGAAACTACCTTTGAAGATGATACGATTACTGATCCTAAAGAGAGAGCTAAAATTTTTGGTCAATATGATCATGTAAGAGTATATGGTAGAGATTATTTTGAAAAGTTAAGAACTATTGGTTTTAAAGTAGATGAAGTAGACTATACGACTGTTTTATCTCTCGAAGAAGTGAAAAGATATTGTCTGGCTCCTGGAGAAATATTACCTGTCTGTTATAAGCATTAGTAATCAATCTAGTTGCAACCGGTAATTTGTATATATTTATAAGGACATTTTTATATTTTTTGCGACTAAGAATAAACGCTCTATTATGCCTTCTAATTGTATGTCCTTATTTACCAGAATCGTACTAATAGTTATTTATCTTAGTATTTCCTCTAAGGGATACACCCAACCTACAAACGATACCATAACTGCATTTCAGCATTTCTCAAAAGCAGAAGTTTTATTACATGATTGGAAATTAGATAGCACTTTAATCCATTTTAAGAAAGCTTTATCACTATACGAACAAAACAATTTTAGAAAACGAGTTGCCGATACTCATGATAAAATTGCAGAAGTCTATAGAAAGAACTACGATTTGAATGACGCACTCGTACACGCTAAAAAAGCACTCTCTATAAGACTCAAAATTTTTAATCCAAAACACTCAGAAATTGCCAACTCATACAATAGTATTGGCCATATTTTTAAAGATCAAGACAATTACACCAGCGCTATGGAATATTATCAAAGGGCATTGACCATTAATATAAATACCTTTGGAAATAGCAATTACAAAATTGGAGATGATTATCATAACATTGGCTCCATTAACCTTCTTATTGCAGAATACGATAAAGCAATAAAACTCTATACTAAAGGATTCAAAATTCGTAAGAATATTTTTGGCAATGAACACCAAAAGGTAGCAGACAGTTATATTGATTTAGGACTTGCTTATTATTATAGTGGAAAATACAAAAAAGGGTTAAACTATTGTAAAAAGGCGTTAAAAATAAGGGAGTTAATTTTTGGAGAGCTTAGCCCCGAAGTAGCTTTTTGTCATAATTACATAGGAGATATTCTTAATTATCTTCAACAATTTGATGAATCATTTAAACATCAAAAAAAAGCATTATCAATAATTAGTTCTAAATTCGACACATCACATCCAAATATCTCCTTTTGCTATGCCAGTATAGGTATTCTATATCAAAGAAGAGACAAATACGATTTGGCTCTTCAATACAACAAAAAAGCATTATCTATTCTTATTAATAAAGTTGGTGAAAAACATTTTAAGGTATGCTATCTATATAATGTTATAGGAATGATTTATGCAAAAAAAGGGCAATACGATGAATCATTAAAATACTTTATCAATTCTTTAGTAGTTGCAAAAAAAATATACTCTAAAGAGAATCATTATCTAGGTAGTAGGTACAACAATATTGGGGTAATTTATAAGTATAAAGGAGAATATGATAAAGCACTACAATATTACAAAAACGCAAATTTAATTGATAAACGATCCAAAACTTACTTTAATATTGCTAATATATACAAAACTCTGGAAAAATATGATCTAGCTCATTTATTTTATAAAAAAGCCCTGAAAATGACAATTTCAACTTGGGGAGAAAACCATATAGATATTCCTTATTTTTATCTTGAATTTGGCCATCTTCAAATACTAAAAAAAGACTATTATTCTGCTTTATTATATTACCAAAAAGCCTTATCAATTCAGAAAAATATTTTTGGAGAACAACACTATCATGTTTGTGATATTTACGATAAGATTGCCAAACTACACTTGAAAAAAAAGGAATTTATAGAGGCCAAAAAATACTTCGAAAAAAGTATACAAATCAGACTTAAGACAGATGGAAAACATCATCCTAGAACAGCTAAATCCTATAACCTTATTGCTGATTTGCATTTTATAACCAACACATATGAAAAAGCTATATATTATTATAAAGAAGCAATTACAGCCAATACCAATCCTAACAAAACAAAAGCAGATAACAAATCTAATCTAAATCAATATTTTGATCCTAATATTTTACTGGAGAGTTTATACGGACAGGCACAATCCTATCAAAAACAATTTACAAAAAACAATCAAGTCTCTGATTTGGTTGCGAGCATAGAGGTTTACAAAAAAGCCGATACACTGATCCAAAACATAAGGGAAACCATTCGTAATTATCAAGATAAACTAACGTTTACCAAACTAACAAAGAAAATATATACGGGTGCTATACAAACACAATTGTCATCATATCAAACCACTCAAAAAACAACTTCTCTAGAACGCGCTTTTTATTACACAGAAAAGAGTAAAGCCAATACTTTATATGAGTTACTAAATACATCTAATGCAAAAAACTTTGCAGGGTTGCCTTCAAAAATTTTAGAAATAGAACAAAATCTGAAAGCAAATCATTCATTATACACTTCAGAAATTCTTAATGAACATAATACCCAAACACCAGATTCTGTAAAAATCATATCCTATGAAAACAAATTATTTACTGTTGAAAGACAACAAGATTCTTTAAATCAAATCATAGAGAAAAAATACCCCAAATATCATCTTCTTACGCATAAAAAAGGTATCATAACAGTTTCAGACGTTCAAAAAAAACTAAACTCAAATACAACATTTATAGAGTTTTTCACTACCGATAATACTATATATGCTTTTGTTATTTCAAAAAATGATATTATCGTTAAAGAAATACAGATTTCAAAATTGAACCAAAAAATAGAAAAGCTGCATAGGTACATAACTACATCCTACTTAAAAGAATATAAAAATTCTGCTCATACTTTATATAAAGAGCTCTTGCTGCCTATTGCAGATCAATTAAAAGGCGATCAACTCATAATTGCACCAGATGGTCCTCTATGGCATCTTAATTTTGAGCTATTACTAACCCAAAATGATGTTTCAGAAAACCCTAAAGAGTTTTCATATTTCTTAAAAGATTATGCTGTTTCTTACGCCAATTCTGCTAACCTGTTGTTTTCTTCTTTTAATGAAGAATCAAGTCAATCAAAAGTATTAAAAGAATGTCTTGCTTTCTCTTTTTCTGATTCTATAAATCTAAAGACATCAAAATCAATGAGCCTGGCAATGTTAAGAAATGCCAAGGAAGATTTACCCGGTACACGAAAAGAAATAAGGGCTATTTCAAACCTCATTAATGGTCAATACTATTATGGATCAGAGGCCATAGAAACAAATTTTAAAAAGAATGCAGATAAATACAACATTCTTCACCTTGCATTGCATGGTGAAGTAGATAATAAACACCCAGAAAACTCAAGGCTTTATTTTACAAAAAGTAAAGATTCTTTAGAAGACAACTTATTATATAGTCATGAATTATTTGCTTTAGATATTCCTGCAGAACTAACTGTATTAAGTGCCTGTAATACAGGAAGCGGAAAAATAGCCAAAGGAGAAGGAATTATGAGTTTAGGAAATGCATTTCAGTACGCAGGAACCAAAAGTTTGGTTCTTAGTAGCTGGGAAGTATCTGATAAGACCACGCCAGAACTCATGAAACACTTTTATAGTAACCTTAAAAAAGGGATGTCTAAAGCTAAAGCACTACGACAGGCAAAACTACAATATTTAACTACGGCAGAAACCTTTACTTCTTCTCCGTTTTACTGGGGTGGATTTTATCTGGTTGGTGATCCTTCTCCTATAACTTTTAAAAAAGATTTAACCTTGTATTGGGTTATAGGCTTAGGGATACTTATAACATCGATTTTTGCAATGCTATGGTATCGTAAACAGAGAAAAAATTAAGTTGGTAGGTCATTTATAAATTTACTAATCATTAGAAAATCCATTTACAGCAAGCGTTTGTAACTGTTTTTGATCATCTTCATAAATAAGGTACGCTTTTAACTCTGGATGCGATTTCAAAAAGATTTTTGCTTGCTCTAGTCCCATTGACATTAGCGCCGTAGCGTATGCATCGGCATCCATACATGAGGTTGCAAGTATTGACACACTTAATAGCTTGGACTTATGAGGATATCCTGTTTTGGCATCAAGAATATGAGCATACCGATTACCTAAGTCATCTACTTTATATTTACGATAACTACCCGATGTAGCCATAGCCTCATTCTGCAGAGAAATTACTTTACTATAGGACTGTGTATCGTCAAAATTAGGGTCCTCTACCCCTATTCTCCAAGGTTTTTTCTTGGTTAAATTACTTCCTTTTCCACGAATCTCTCCTCCTATTTCTACCAAATAATTTTCAATGCCTTTTGCTTCTATAAAGCTAGCAAAAACATCTACCGCATATCCTTTTGCCAACGCATTAAAATCGATATAAGTTTCAGGATGACTTTTGACAATTTTACTTTCTATTAACGCAACTTTATCCAAACCGACAGAAAGCATCAAACTATCGATTTTTAAGCTATCTAATGACGCTATTTTACCTTCTGGGCCAAAATCCCATGCATTTACCAAAACACCAATTGTGGGATCAAAAGCCCCATTGGTTGCCACGTGTATCTTCTTAGAAGCTTTGAATACATTTTTAAAATGCTCATCTACTGTAACCGTAGTATCTCCTTTGTTAATTCTGGAAATATCTGAATTAGGCATGTATGTAGACATAGAGGTATTTATAACATCTATGATGCTATCATAAGAAAGCTTAAAGTCTATTTCTTCCTTCGCTATAAATTGGGCAGAAAAAGTAGTTCCAAAAGCTTCTCCTTTCACATAATTGAGGTATAATTTTGTTTCTTGTTTACAAGAAACAAGCACTATTAAAGTAGCAATAACAACGAAATTCTTAACCATTTTTATTTAATTTAAATGAGTTTCTATAACCTGAAGACCTGCATATTCCAGGATATATTCTTCATTAAGTAATATCGGTTTTCTAGGGTCTTGAGAGTTTTGTAACCCTACTCCTGCATAAAACACTTTTGCCTCTTGCTCTCTTGCGTGTTTCTTAAAAGACTCCATCCAAACCATATCATAATTATGAGGATTGTCTGGATACGAAATTGCCTTTACCAACACGAAGTAACGCTGATTACTTTTATCAATACAAACGAATTGAGGGTGTTTTCCTAGGGTGCTGTTGATAGCAACAAACTCATACCCTTTTTCTTCTAATTCTTTCCCTACAATATTCATTGCAAGGTTATGCAGTTCTTGTTTGGTAAGTATTCTTGTCATAGCCTGCAAAGATACTATCTAAAAAGTAAATTATAAACTATTTAAATCGTATAAACAATGCCTTATCAAAATAATAACTTGGTGTATCTACAGGGTTATTTTCATGAAACACATACCATGGAGAAGTCTCTGTATTTTCGAAATTTTTCAGCAGACAAACACTTTGTGCAGGAGTATTACCCTGTGCTAACAAATACATTTTTGTTCCTTCTTCATTTATAATCTCATCAACAATGATCTCTATATGACCTGGAGTTCCTGGTTTAACAAGCATATCACCTATTCGAATATCTTTAATTGCTACTTTTTGAAGCTCATTATACATTGACAATGTCCCTGCATAAGTATATATCAAATTTAGATATTTATAAAAATTAGGTTTTGAGTGATTGGCTGTAGCAGTTTTATGAAAGGTTACTTTATTTCCTTTTACTTTTGGCCGATACCCTTCTGCATATTTTTTCCAGGAACAATAATGACCAGATGTAAACTTAAATCCAATCTCATCTTTTCTATTAGTATCCCAAAGGTATTCTGATCGTATTCTCATCAACGCATCGGCGCACTGTTGAAGCCCATTTGCTGGCACAGGCACTTCTAGAATAGCCTCATGCCAATGTTGTGCAAAATATTCACTATCGTCATAGTTAATGATTTTACTACCATAAGGTTTTAGTTTATAGTTACGTAAATATTCTGCAAAAGTACCACGATCATAAGCTACTCTTTGATACCCTTCTGGAACCATCACCCGTGTAACAATAGAATCACCTTTTGTGTTTATATAATCAGGTTTAACCACTGCATTCACCACCACTCCTTTTACCTGATTAGCAACTGCAGCACCGGTTCTTGTTTTCTTTAATAACACTACAATGGTTATTGCAATTATCAGGGATAAAATATATTTTTTCATAGTTTTAATAGTATCATTTTATACAGTATCAGAAACTAACACTCCAAGAAACCATTTCAATTTATACCAAATAACTCTATATATCTATTACAATACTATCATTTTATTAAAGTATTATACACCTACTCTTTCAACGATATTGTAATGGTTTCACTATTAATTAATTTGTCCTTATAATTTTTTTCCATTTTATATTCATAATTAATCATCCAGGAAGAACCAAAGTCAAATTGTTTCATATCAACAGTTTTAACATAAAATCCATTTGTAGGATTCTTCTCTTCTTTATCATCTTTATCTACTACAAAATAAACTGCTTCAACAAGTGAATAATATCTGTTTTTATCATCAATTTCCGATTTTTTCACACTTTCTACAACTTTTTCCAATTTATTAGGATTGTTTTTAGCCGGAAAATATTTTTCGTTTTTTTCCTCTTTATTAATTACAAAAAACTCTCCATAAGAATTAAAAAAAACGCTCATTTCATCAACAATAAATTCCTCAATACCATTTTTTGTATTAAAACTTTCTTTAATTAAATTAATAGGTCTCAAGATAGCAGAATATAAAATCCTCCCAACTGGAGCCATTTTTTCATCTTTATTCTTAATGTCTGATAAAAAATAATTTTCAATTTTACTTATCGACTGTTTATATTCCTTACTTACTGCTTTCCTATTTAAAAGTTTTAATGAATAATCATTTTTATTGAATGCCAATTCAAAATTAAGATATTCTATCTCAGGCAATACATTTGTAATATTTTTATATGCATACCATGTTAATGTATAACTTGGATTTCTATATTTAACATTAATGATATAGGCTTCATCTGTCTCACTTTTTACATCTATAATTGTCTTAGAACTTGAAACTTTACTATGTACACTATCTTTTTTTCGTATGATTTCTTTTTTTTCTTTTAAAAAAACCTTATGATCTCCGATTGTCCACTTTGGAATAAACTTTTTTTTCAAATCTTGCCCACTTACAAAAAAGCAGATGAATAAACTAAAAAATAAAGTTCTTATTATGTGTATTGATTTCATACGTATTCTTAATTTTTAAATGTTAAACAAAACTAAAAAAACCAACACATAAACATGCATCGGTTTTTAAAATCTTATTGATCATTATCGTTGGTTTACCCGCCAAAATCATCAAATCTTATATTCTCATCTGGGATCCCGAAATCTTCACCCATTTTCTGAACAGCCTTGTTCATTAATGGTGGCCCACAGAAATACAATTCTATATCTTCTGGAGCATCATGATGATTTAGGTAATTATCAATAACGCAGTTATGGATAAATCCTACAAATCCATCACCTTCTGTATCGTCTATATCTTTTTTAACTTTCCAGTTGTCTTCTTCCAATGGTTCTGAAAGCGCCAAATAAAACTTGAAATTAGGGAAATTCTTCTCTAGGTCATAGAAATGGTCTAGGTAGAATAGTTCGCGCTTAGAACGTCCTCCGTACCAATAAGTTACTTTTCTTCCTGTTTCTAAAGTTTTGAACAGATGATACAAGTGAGAACGCATTGGTGCCATACCTGCTCCTCCTCCTACATACAACATTTCTGCTTCAGATTCGTTAATAAAGAATTCTCCGTAAGGCCCAGAAATAACCACTTTATCACCTGGTTTTTGAGCAAAAATATAAGACGAAGCAACTCCAGGGTTTACATCCATCCATCCATTTTTAGCTCTATCCCATGGCGGAGTAGCAATACGTACATTAAGCATTATTTCTCTTCCTTCTGCTGGGTAAGAAGCCATAGAATACGCACGCTCTACAGTTTCTGTATTTTTCATTACCAAAGGCCACAATCCAAATTTATCCCATTCTGCCTGAAATTTATCTGGTGTTTCGTGCTCTTCTGGATGTGCCGTAATATCAATATCGGCATATTTAATCTCGCACTGTGGTATTTCTATCTGTATATATCCACCTGCTTTATATCCCATATCTTCTGGGATACGTACAACGAATTCTTTAATAAAAGAAGCTACATTATAATTTCGTACTACTTCTGCTTCCCATTTTTTAATTCCAAAAACTTCTTCAGGAATTTCGATATTCATATCCTGCTTTACCTTTACCTGACAAGCCAAACGAGCACCATGTTGTAATTCTTTTCTAGAAAAGTGAGGTGTTTCTGTTGGTAGTGCTTCTCCTCCACCCTCTAATACGTGACATTCGCACTGGATACAGGTTCCACCACCACCACAAGCTGATGGTAAAAATATTTTTTCGTTACCTAAAGTCGATAAAAGTGTGCCTCCAGAGGCTACTTCTATTTCCTTTTCTCCATTAATCTTAATCTTTACCGGTCCCGAAGGAAGTAACTTATCTTTTGCAAATAACAAAATCCCTACTAAAACAAGAATCAGCACCAAAAACGAAATTATGGTTATCGCGATTGTTCCACCGGTAGATGCTAAAAATATCATATTATTTAAGTATTGTAACGTTAGTATTTTCGGCTACTTTCTTTGTAGTCTTTTCTTCTTTCTCTGTTTGTACAGTCTTAGTTTCTTTTTTCTCTTCTTCCTCTCCACCTGTTAACATTCCACCAAAACTCATAAATCCAATGGCCATTAATCCAGTAAGGATAAATGTAATCCCTAATCCACGAAGTGGTGCAGGCACATTAGAGTATCTGATTTTTTCACGAATCGCAGCAATCGCAAGAATTGCTAAAAACCATCCGATTCCAGATCCTATACCATAGACTGCTGCATGAGAAATGGTAGCAAATTCTTTCTGTTGCATAAATAATGATCCTCCTAATATTGCACAGTTTACAGCAATTAGAGGTAAAAATATCCCTAACGAATTATATAAAGAAGGTGAGAATTTTTCTACTATAATCTCTACTAATTGTACCATAGTTGCTATGGTAGCAATAAATAATATAAATGTTAAAAAACTTAAATCGTAATCTGCATATTCTGGCCCCAACCATACCAATGCTCCTTCTCTAAGGATATACTTATCTAATAAAAAGTTAAGTGGTACTGTAATAGCCAATACGAATATAACGGCAGCCCCCAAACCAACGGCGGTAGATACCTTTTTTGATACAGCCAGGTATGAACACATTCCTAAAAAGAATGCGAATACCATATTATCTATGAAGATTGATTTTAAAAATAATTCTAAATATTCCATTTTTTTATCAGTTTTAGTTGAAGGTTGACGGTTGATAGTTTACTATACAACTATCAGCCAGCAACTGTGAACTCTCTAGTGATCTTCTATTAATGCTTTATTTCTACTTCTTTGAATCCAAATAATGATTCCCACAGTAATTAAAGCCATCGGCGCTAATACCATAAAACCATTATTCTCGTATCCGATAGCATACAACCCGGTTTTCTCGATAGGATCTCCTAATACTTTTATTCCGAATAAGGTTCCCGACCCAAGTAATTCTCTAAAGAATGCCACGATAATTAATAGTACTCCGTAACCAGCAGCATTTCCTACACCATCTAAGAATGATTTCCAAGGGCCATTACCTAATGCAAAGGCCTCGAAACGTCCCATAATAATACAGTTAGTAATAATCAAACCAATAAATACCGAAAGCTCTTTACTTAATGTATATGCAAATGCTTTTAGTACCTGATCCACTATAATTACTAATGCAGCTACAACAACAAGTTGTACAATAATTCTAATCTTAGATGGAATGATATTTCTCATTAAAGAAATAACGACGTTCCCAATTCCTAATACAAAAATTACCGAAATAGCCATTACAATTGAAGGTTTCAATTGAGCTGTAATCGCCAAAGCCGAACATATCCCTAATACTTGAATAGTAATTGGATTATTATCTGCTAGAGGATCTGATAACAATTTCTTGTTTTTCTTAGAAAACAAAGGCTCTTTAGGTTCTTTAGCTTTCACTTTTTCTTCTGTTACTTCAGCCATCTGTTATTTTTTTAAAGTTTCGAAATAAGGTTGATACATTTTGATGCCTTTCTTTACCATTACCGTAACACCATCTCCAGTAATTGTTGCACCTGCCATAGCATCTACTTCATTATCTGTTTTATCCTCATTCTTAGGATCAGCATTTCCTTTCTTTACAGTAATTCCTTTGTAAGTTCCTGATGCGTCTAATATACTTTCGCCTATAAAATCATCTCTAAAATAAGCCTCTTTTATATTAGCTCCTAATCCAGGAGTTTCTCCTTTATGATCAAAAAATGCTCCTTTAACAGTTTTAAATTCTTTATCCAAAGAAACATATCCCCAAATAGCATCCCAAAGTCCATTTCCTCTCATAGGAACGACGTAAAACTCTTCTCCATCTTTCTTTCCTATAAACAAAGGCATTTTTCTTTGATAATTTGCATCTTGCTTTATCTTATCATTCTCTTTCTTTACTTCTATATCAAATGCTTTAGAAGTTTTCTCTGCTTTGCTACCAACAATAATATATTGTTGATCTCCTACATATTGATCAAACAACTCTTGTGCTTTTTCTGCAGGAACAAACTCATTAGGATCTTCTGCATCCGACACTCCCATAGCAAAAAGTATGTTTTGTTGTTTTTCTGTACGCTTATTCGCATCGATTTTCTCTTTAAGAGAAGATGCTGTAAAAGCTAGCAACGAACCAACCACTACCACCATAGCTACGGCAAAAATGATTGTATATGAATTTTTATCTGTATTAATTGCCATGATTACGCCGTTTTTAATTTTAAACGTTTCATTCTTTTCTTAATATTTCCTTGTACCACATAATGGTCGATAGTTGGTGCAAACACATTCATTAGAAGAATAGCAAGCATTACTCCTTCTGGATATGCAGGATTGAAAACTCGAATCAGGATTGATATAAACCCTATAAGAAATCCATAAATCCATTTCCCTTTATTGGTCTGTGATGCAGTTACTGGGTCTGTTGCCATAAAGACAACTCCAAATGCAAATCCACCAATAAGTAGATGATGCCAGAATTCTGTACTCATTAATCCAAAGAACTTGCTTCCTTCTCCTATCCATCCCGAGCTTACTACTCCATTAAAAATTAGTCCCATTACCAAGGCTCCAATAGTAGCACTAAGCATGATTCTCCAGCTTCCTATTTTTGCAAAAACAAGGAACAATCCTGCCAATAAAATTAAAATGGTAGAAGTTTCGCCTACAGAACCTGGTATAAATCCTAAAAACATATCTGAAACACTATACTTAACTTCTGCTCCTTGGGCAAGGCTTCCTAAAATTGTTTCTCCAGAAATTGCATCTAATTGTGCTCCTCCTGCTATTTCATTGGCTCTTTCTACCGCTCCATGCACCCATACTTTATCTCCTGACATCCAAGTAGGATAAGCAAAGAATAAAAATGCACGTATAGTCAGTGCAGGGTTAAGAATATTCATCCCTGTACCACCAAATACTTCTTTACCAATTACTACTCCAAAAACAACCGCTACTGCCAACATCCAAAGTGGCGTATCAATAGGTACAATAAGAGGCACTAACATCCCTGTAACAAGGTAACCTTCTTCTACTTCGTGTTTTTTGATAGTTGCAAAAATAATTTCTACTGTAAGTCCTACTACATAAGAAACAACGACTAACGGAAGTACTTTCCATAATCCAACAACCAAATTATCGAAAGACCAGAATACTGAGCTAAAAAAGCCATTACTCACTGCTTCGATTTCACCAGCTGCTAGGTGATGCTGATATCCTGCGTTAAACATTCCAAATATCAGACATGGCACCAACGCCATAATAACGGTATTCATGGTACGTTTCAAATCATCTACAGCTCTAATATGTGCTCCAGAATGAGTTGTTTCGTTAGGCATATACAAAAAGGTATGAATTGCATTGTATGCAGCAGACACCTTTGTATCTTTATACTTAAGTTTTAGTTTATGTAATTTATCTTTTAATCCCATAGCACTATCCTATTTCTTTTAACATTAAGTCCAACCCTTCTCTTATAATTTTTTGATGTGGTTGTTTAGAAACACATATAAATTCTGTTAGCGCAAAATCTTCGGGCGCTATTTCATACATTCCTAATTGCTCCATCGCATCCAAATCATTTACAGCACATGCCTTAAGCAATTGCAATGGATAAATATCAAAAGGAAAAACACTTTCATAGCTTCCTGTAACCACAAAAGCTCTGTGCTCTCCGTTGGTATTGGTATTTAAATCATATTTTTTATTGGGGAACAACCATGAAAAAGTAAATGCTCTTGAGGGAGATATTTTATCAAAAACTGGTTTATTCCAACCAAATAATTCGTAATCATCTCCTTCTGGTATCACAGATATGGTATTATGATAATACCCCAAATGACCATCTGGTTTTACATTGTCGCCGGTAAGCACATCACCACTAATCACACGAATATTACCTTCATCATTTACCCCAGAAGAATACACTACAGAAGCTACCTCGGCTCCTATTTTTGTTCTAAAGTATTTAGGTGTTTTTACCGATGAGCCTACCAATGCAATAATACGTTCTGCATTATATTTTCCTGTCAATAACAGTTCTCCTATAATAACAAGATCTTGTGGACTAACTACCCATACAATCTCTCCTTTATTGATAGGACTGATTTGAGCAATTTGCACACTAACGTTTCCTGCAGGGTGAGGCCCTGATACTTTATGCACCTTACTATTATCTAACCCAGCTAACGGAGAATTTCCATTTTTACCAACAGAAACATGTACATCTCCCTGAGTCAACTTGCTTAATGCCGTTATTGCAGTCTGAAGCTCTTTCTCTTTTCCTTGCAATACATAATCACTTTCTGCTGCCAATGGAGCTGTTGAGTACCCAGAAACAAAAATTGCTTTTGGTGCCACATCAGGATTTGCAACTACATCATAAGGGCGTTGTTTTATAAAAGGCCAACAACCAGATGACAGTAAATGAGTCTTTATCTCATCACCGTTCATTGCATTTACGTCCTTTACTCCATAATCTGCATATTGTTGTTCCTTATCCGCAAGAATTTTGAAAGCCAAAATCTTTCTCTTTGCACCGCGAATAATTTCTACAATTTCTCCACTAACGGGAGAAGGGAAAAGTAAATTTTCATTGGATTTTGAGTGAAAAAGCGGTTCACCAGCTTTAACTTCTGTCCCTTGTTTAGCAACAACTTTAGGGATAATACCGTGAAAATCGTCAGGCTTAATTGCGTAAACATTACTTCTTGTAGCATCGGCAGTAACTTTTTCTGCCTCTCCTACCAGCTTAATGTCCAAGCCCTTTCTGATACGAATGTCTTTTGACATATTTGTAGTCTATGTTAATTAACTAAAAAAATCGTGCAAATTTACTAATTAAAACACGTAAGTGAAAGCTGGTTTTGTTATAAGATTTTTATTTATATTCGTTCTAAATAATAAACCAACGTCGACTTATTCAATCAAAAAAAATCCAAACAACAATAAAATATGTAGATAAGCTGTTCTCATTATTCAACCTAATGAGTGCTTTTTACTTATATTTACCCTCGATAATTATCTTACAATGCTCAAACGATTAAAACAAATAGCACTCTTTTTATGTATCGTAATTCCTGCTCATTCATTTGGACAGTCTGATCATTCTGAAAATATAACTGCAGCACATATCAAAACCATACAAATACATACAGGTGAAAAGTATGCAGGAATGCCTCTCTTAAAACTGGGAGAACCCTTAAGAATTTCATTTGATGACATAAATGGTGATGAAGCAGATTATTATTATAGAATAACACATCATAACTTTGACTGGAGTCCCTCTGTTTTATACAAAAATGAATATCTAGACGGTTTTGACGAAATTAGAATTATAAACTACGAAAATTCTTTCAACACCCTAAAACTCTATAGCCATTACAACTTGAGCCTACCAAACGAAGACACAAGAGGTTTTAAGGTTAGTGGTAATTATAAGTTAGAAATTTATGACGATGATGATCAAGTTGTTCTCACAAGAAAATTTATTATTTACGAGCCTTTAACAACTGTAAAGGTATATGTAAAAAGATCCCGAAATCTAAAATATATTGACTCAAGACAATCGGTTCAATTTGAAATAGATTCTAAGGACATTATAAGAAATCCCAGACAGAATATAAAAACATTAGTATTACAGAATAATGATTTAAAAAACGCCATTACCAATTTAGTTCCTCAATTCACTATAGCCAATACATTAGTATATAAATATGATCAAGAATCTTCTTTTGGAGGCGGAAACGAATATTTATCATTTGATAGTAAAGATGTAAGAGCCTCTACGGTTAGTACTCAAAGTATCGAATTAAAAGATCTGTACAATAATTACTTATACCCAAATATAGTTCGGTCAAATAGAAGATATACCTATAACCCAGATATAAATGGAAGTTTTGTTATTCGAAATCTAGATGCTGAAGACAATACTACTGAAGCTGATTATGTTTGGATGCATTTTGTTTTAAAATGTTATGAATCCATTGGCGATGGTCAAATTCACTTATACGGAAATTTCAACAACTTTACTTTAGACGATTCTACAAGACTTTCTTATGACGAAGACAGTGGTTTATATTATACCAAAAGATTATTTAAACAAGGGTTTTACAATTACAAATACGTACTTTTAAAACCAGACAATACCATTGATTATGGTTTTATTAGCGGTGATTTTGACGAAACCGAAAATGAATATACCGTTATCCCCTATTACAGAGCTCCAAATTCACGTTATGATCGAGCCATTGGCAAAGGAACCGGAAACTCTGCCAACATCACTAATTAAATATCTTTTTAGCTCTATTCTTAATCAAAAACCTTCTTTTAATACAATACAAAAAGTAAACCAGCATATATGGGCATGAAAGACCAAGAAAGGTTTTTAAAAAAATACAGAGGAAACGAATGCCTTAATTGTGGTGTTCCTTTAGATATTATTGACAAATATTGTCATAATTGTGGACAAGCTAATACCACAAAACGACTTTCTTTTAAAGATTTTTTTAGTGAGTTTTTTGCAAGTATTTTCTCATATGACTCAAAGCTTCGACATACTGTAGTTGCCTTACTTTTTAAGCCCGGAAAAATATCCAAAGAATATATCGAAGGAAAAAGAATAAAATACTCTAACCCCTTTAGGTTCTACCTTAGTGTATCTATTATTTTCTTTATCATAAATGGTATGTTTATAGACTTTGACTACATGTCAAATCAATTAAATACTAAAGAAGCTAATACATTAAAAAAAGAGATTAAAACAACATCCAATAATGAGATCAATAACTCAGAAGAATCAATTTTCACACCTTATCTTACTTCTAAAGAAAACACATCTTCTGTTTATTATTCAGAAAGTCAACTAGATACCATGAGCGGTTTTGAAGATTTTAATAATCGCTTAAAAACATACACCAGATATTACAAAAAAACGAATGAACTTTCTCCTGAAACCGCATTAGACAACCTGGGGCATGAAAAAAATTGGTACAACAAATATCTTTATAAAAGAAGTTTAAAAACATATAAACTAAGTGACAATCCTATTGCTTTGTTCGAATTTGTTTTTAACAAACTTCCTTTTATCATTTTCTTTTTCTTACCTTTTTTTGCAATAGTCCTTTGGATATTTTATTTCAGAAGGTCATTTACCTACATGGAACATCTAATATTTACTTTTCACACCCAAACCATGTTCTTTTTTTTGATAGGAATCTCGTACCTAATAGATGAAATACTAGGTAATGAAACTGCTTTTCACATTGCGATAGTTACTTTTCTAATCTATCTATTTATTGCAATGCGTAAGTTTTACCAACAAAATAATGGTAAAACATTTTTTAAATTTATTTTCATTAACCTATCCTTTATTATTCTTGCGGGGATTGGATCTGTCCTAATCCTTGTAGGGTCTATTTTTATTTTTTAAAACAACCTCAACTCACCTTCAACACAAAAAGCACAATAAATCAATAAGTTACATCCAAAATAATAGTTAATTCCTTATAATTTTAGTTAAATATTATAATAAATTTTCTCTTTAAACAATAAATATGTTTTTAGATTGGTTTTGAGTAAAACACTCAAAACCAACTGAAAATGAAACCATTAACCAATAAATTTCTTATCGTAACGACTCTATTATGTTTCTGTAACATATTATTTTCTCAAATCACCTATCAATCAGCTTTTCCAAATCTAAATTTCGAATTTCCTGTAGAAATACAGTGTATTGATAACGAGACAGAACAAATGTTTGTGGTAGAGCAAAGAGGAAGAATAAAAGTATTCCCAAAAACAGCAACAGCTACCTCATCCCAGGTAAAAACCTTCTTAGACATTACGGATAGAGTTCAGTTTTCGAACGGACAGGAATTAGGACTCTTGGGGCTTGCTTTTCACCCAGACTATAAAAACAATAAATACTTCTATGTGTATTATACTACGAACAGTCCGGTTTCTGGAATTTCGACCCGAATGGTATTATCTCGATTTTCTGCCCAAGCAAACGATCCTACTCTGGCAGACCCTAATAGTGAACTGGTAATTTTTCAATTTGATAAAAATCAAAACAACAGTAATCATAACGGAGGTAAGATAGCCTTTGGTTCTGATTCATATTTATACATATCCTTTGGTGATGGTGGTGGCGGAAACGATCCCCAACGCAACGGGCAAAACAAAAACACGGTATTTGGAAGTATTTGTCGCATTGATGTCGATATTGACGACAGCAATCCTATAGAAACCAATCCAGCTCTACCTAATAATAACTATGAAATACCAAGTGACAACCCTTTTGTAGGCGTTGATGGGTTAGACGAAATTTACGCCTATGGTATCCGCAACACGTGGAAATTTTCGTTTGATGCCGTTTCAGGAAAACTTTGGGGTGCAGATGTGGGACAAAACGCTTTTGAAGAGATCAATAACATCGAAAAAGGTAAGAATTATGGTTGGAGTAGATTTGAAGGCAATTCGGTTGCAAACAGTAATGTTGTTATTTCTGGGCCTGTTGCATCTCCTGTTTTTAATTATAACCACAATCAGGGAGATGTTTCTATTACCGGTGGCTATGTTTATCGAGGCTCAGAAATAACTAGCTTAAACCCTGATATCAACTCTAAGTATATCTTTGCTGATTATGTAAGTGGTAGAGTCTGGGCACTAAACTACAACCCTTCAACAGGAGATGCCGACAGCACATTACTTTTTAAAACCGATGGATTGTTTGTATCTTCTTTTGGAGTAGATACTCTGGGAGAACTTTACTTTTCAAGTTATGGCACAAATGGAAAAATATACCAATTGGTAGATGGAACTACCTCTCCTACAGGAACCCAAGTAAACGGCATAGGCTCATGGGGCGCTTTAAATGAAGGTATAGATGGTATTGTGCACGCCATAGCTACCGATACAAATGGCAACGTATACCATGGAGGTGTTTTTAACAAAGCTGGTACAGTCAATGCAAAAAACATTGCAGTATGGAATCAAAATTCTGGTTGGTCTGCTCTGGGAGGTGAGATTAACGGAAGTATAAATGCATTAAAAACAGATACAAATGGTAACTTATATGCAGGGGGATCATTTACAAAAATTGGCGGTATTAATGCCAATCATATTGCTGTATGGAACGGCACACAGTGGTCTGCCCTGGGATCGGGAGTAGATGGAGCTGTAGCAGCGATAGAAATCCACAACAATACTGTTTTTGTTGGTGGAGTATTTAAAACTGCCGGAGGAACTGAGGTAAGAAACATTGCACAATGGAATTCAAACCAATGGTCTGCTCTCACCGATAGCACCAATCAACAATCGGGAACCAATAATGAAATAAGATCTTTGGCTATCGGAAACGATGGCATTCTTTATGCTGGTGGTAATTTTGATGAAGCAGGAGGAAATACAGCCAACAGAATTGCTACCTGGAACGGATCCAACTGGGGGACTCTGGGCATTGGAACCAGTGGTTTTGTAGAAGCCATTACAACTACCCCATCAAGTGTATTTATAGGAGGTAATTTTGCACTCGCAGGAGGAACTACGGTAAATCGAATTGCCAAATGGGATATCCAATCAAAAAGCTGGTCTAAACTTGGCAACGGGGTAAATAATATTGTGCGCACTTTATTACATGACGGCACACATCTTTATGCAGCAGGAGCTTTTGATATTGCATCAAATAATACTAGCAATGATATCGTAAACAACATAGCGCAATGGAGTGAAAATGGTGGTTGGAAAGCAATGGGAACAAACACTAGTGTAGGAGTAGATATTATTGTTAACGCAATGACATTCTCCTTAGACGATACCCAAAAAATAATTGCAACAGGTAATTTTTCTAAAGCGGGGGCTATTACAGCTCATAACACGGCAATATGGACAAATTCTACAGATACATCCTGTACCGCCGTCATACCATCAGACATTACTTCTTCAGATATCAAAACTACCAGCGTGCAGTTATCCTGGAAAATCGTTACATCTGCAACCTATGATGTAAGATATCGTGAAACAACAACCAATGACTGGGTTACCATTTCAACTGCAGAAAATATCTATAGCATAGAAAACTTAAAGCCCAACACCTCATATGAAGCACAAATAAGAAGTAAATGTCCCGACAATACTGTTTCTAATTACAGTAATTCTACTTTGTTTACCACTCTAAATGAGCAAATCAATTATTGCGAATCAAACGGGAATGATACTTCTTATGAATATATTGGAAATGTTACCATTGGAACAATTAATAAAACCTCAATGGCTGGCACCAACGGGTATAGTGACTTTACTTCAGAATCTACCGAATTATCAAAAGGAATTAGTAATAACATCTCTATAACGCCTATATGGCCTAGAACCACCACCTACAATGAAATATATACCGTATGGATAGACTATAACCAAGACGGTGATTTTGCAGATCCAGGAGAACAGGTATGGAATACCTCTACAAGAGCAACTCCAGTAAATGGAAACTTTACAATACCCGATAATGCACAAAACGGACCTACACGCATGAGGGTTGCTTTGCAATATAACGGCACTCCAGGCCCCTGTGCTTCTTTTCGTTATGGAGAAGTGGAAGATTACAATGTTATTATAAATGCAACATCAAAAACCGATCAAAAACCCGGTTCAAAAACTTTAAATTTTAACATCTTTCCTAACCCAACAAATGACTTTATTCTAATAAAAACAAACCTATTAACCGACACGGTTTATTATATACAAAATCAAATTGGGCAAGTGGTCAAAAAGGGTAAAATCACTACAGAAGAAATCCATCTAAATGATCTAAGTTCTGGCTTATACCTTATCACAGTAGCATCTGGGAACAAATCAAAAACAAAAAAGCTAATCTTAAAATAAAACAAAAATGATAAAGAGGGTGTTTATAAAAAGAACACCTTCTTTGTTATCACAAGTATTATTTACATTTTACAAATAAAAAATTTGAGGTAAAACAATTGTTAAATTTCTGTTTATAAATTGATTATTTTCTATCTTAGCGGTAACGGATTCTATATATTTACATTTGTAGAATCTATTATTATATCACACCTATGGTTCAACAGATCACTAGCGGCATAAAAATTTCGGTAGATACTAACTTTGAAGGTACGTTCTACAAAAATCATAAAGTCCATTTTGCTTTTGGATACCGTATTAGCATAGAAAACCAAAGCAAGTACCCTGTACAACTTACTTCTCGCTTCTGGGAAATTAAAGACGCTCTAAATAATACGGAAATTGTTGAAGGAGAAGGCGTGATTGGCAAAAAACCCGTTCTTAAACCAGGTGAATCTCACACTTATAATAGCGGCTGTTTACTTAACTCACCTTTTGGATCTATGAAAGGGCATTATAACATGATTAATTTCACGTCAGCACAAAAGTTTCAGGTGATGATTCCTAGTTTCAAACTGCTCGCTTCCTTTGCACTGAATTAATTGTTCTACTAACTCGTTCTAGTTTTATTTTTTTACCACTTTGTTCTAAATGACAGTATTTACAATTAGAGTCATAAATAAACCTGTATGTTTTGGAAGCATCAAAATTACCCTCTACTACCTCAAACAAGCCATTAAAATCTTCCTTACCACATTCTGTATACCTTTTAATCTCAAAAACATTTTTCTCACAAGACTCTTCTAATGTAAAATAAGCACTGCTCCCAATACCTTCAAGAAAGTGGGCATTCTCACCATTTAACTCACCATTTACCAAACTGTGAGTATTGTTTTCTGGAATATTTTGATCAAAATAATTTGTTAGGTTTTCCTTAAAAATCGATCCCGGATATATATCCATTATTCCGTTTTCTACCTGATAAATTGGGTTTTCTAAACCAGCCTTAGCTACATTACCTAAGGGACTAGGAGTAAACAACTTATTTCTTAACAAAGGCTTTCTTATTTTTGGATGATCTGTTCCTGCCAAAATTGTGTCTGTCACAATACGCGAGCAATTACTTCCTATTTTACCAAAGGCCTTGTACTTAACACTTCCCTGCTTTTGAATAGATAGCACGAAATCTCTGGAACGTTGGTAATCTATATAATCACAGACCGAAGCTACCAATCTACCACTCCCATGTGTTTTTTCAGGATTTGCTTCTAACCACACTAAAAACTCTTCTAAATTATCAAGTTTGTTACCTCTAGTTATTGTTGCCTTAAAAGGGATTTCTAACTCGACATCTGTTATAGCACTTCTTACTCTACCATATCCATTAGGGGTAATATATCTTCCAAAATCAAAATATTCTGCTTTACCGGTTTGATTTTCTATAAGAACAAAAGCCGCATGACCGGCTTTGATGTAGTTTTTCTTTCCAAAACCCACTGCTATCAAAGCTTTTACAAATCGCTCATCAGAACATTTTACAAATGTATCAGGAAAAGCAAGCGAAATTATTTTACCAGTATACTTCAACATTTCAAAATTTATCGATCACTCATTAAGCCGTTACTGTTTCAAAAACAACAGTATTAACCTTACTATCCTGAAGATTTTCATATCGCATCGAAATTTCCTCTTCATTTTTTACTATTTGGGTGATGCTAATTGTTTTTAGTGCACCTCTATCTATTTGCAAATCTTTATTCTTATCTCCAACACCCGCTGTTTTATGAAAGTTTAAAAGAGAGTCAACGGTCAAATCATTTTTGTTTTCAAATGTTTCAAACCATTTTTTACGAACTGCTTTTATTTCATCATCATACAACGTAGAGGATGACCAAATATGCGTTTCTTTACTCAACCTTCGTATATGTGCCTGCTCTCCATCCCAAACTAATTCAAAAAACAACAACTCTGATTGCCAGTTTGCGGCTATTATTGTAAAAGGCTCTATACCTTTATAATTATATTGGTTAATTGCTTTTTCTAAATCATTAGCTTCAAGTAAGTCTTTCACTACTACTCCTCTACTTTGTCTATAAGAGGACTTTCTCTGATGCTTTACAAATCCACCATTAAGCAAACAAATCATCGTATTCTTATCACTTACACCAATCCAAGTGCCTCCTGCCAAAGCATCTTTTGGAAATAACATTCTTGTCGAACCAATGCAATAAAACTCTGGTTGTAGTGTTTTTCTATTAATTGCCTCATCACGATTTGAGGTCAAAATAAAATTATTTTCTTGAGTTGGGATTAATGTTACTGTACACATAAATTCTAGGTCGGCCAATTTTTTGACAACTTACAAAAAAAAATACACTCTGAATAGTATATATTAAAGTCAAAAGTAAATATACCTTTTATAATTTTCTATCTTTGCCCTCCGAAATAATAAATTCGCGACAGCAAAACATTTTACTAATTTAAACTAATACAACACGTTATGGGAAAAGGTTTTTTTCAAGTTCCTACCGCATTAAACGAGCCCGTTAAGTCATATGCTCCTGGAACACCAGAAAGAGAAGAAGTTTTGGCAACATACAAATCAATGTACAATTCATCTGTTGATGTTCCTTTATATATAAATGGCGAAGAAATAAGAACTGGGGATACAGGAACTATGTCTCCTCCTCATGACCATAAACATATATTAGGGACTTATCACAAAGCAGAGAAAAAGCATGTTCAACAAGCTATAGATACTGCGTTAGAAGCACGAAAGAAATGGGCTAATTTACCTTGGGAACAAAGAGCTGCTGTTTTCTTAAGAGCTGCAGAACTTATTGCAGGCCCTTACCGTTCGAAAATTAACGCTGCTACCATGTTAGCACAATCTAAAAATATATATCAAGCAGAAATCGATGCTGCTTGCGAGTTTATAGATTTCCTACGTTTTAATGTAGAATTTATGACTCAGATATATAATGAGCAACCAGAATCTACTTCTGCTGCTTGGAATAGATTAGAATACAGACCACTAGAAGGTTTTGTTTATGCTATTACACCTTTTAACTTTACTGCTATTGCTGGAAACCTTCCTGCCAGTGCAGCATTGATGGGGAATGTAGTGGTATGGAAGCCTAGTAGCACACAGATGTATTCTGCAAAAGTGCTTATGGATGTATTTCAGGAAGCAGGTGTACCTGCAGGAGTAATCAATCTAGTAGCCGGTAGTCCTTCTATGATTACTGAAACCTTATTAGCTAGTCCTGATTTTGCTGGAATTCATTTCACAGGAAGTACTGGAGTATTTAATGATATTTGGGGTAAAATAGGAACCAACATCCATAATTACAAAACCTACCCAAGAATTGTAGGTGAAACTGGTGGTAAGGATTTTATTATTGCACACCCAAGCGCAAATGCTAAGCAAGTTGCTACAGGAATCACACGTGGTGCATTCGAATACCAAGGACAAAAATGTAGTGCTGCATCTAGAGCATATATCCCAAAAAGTTTATGGGCCGATGTAGAAAAATATATCAAAGAAGATGTTGCTTCTTTCAAAATGGGATCTCCAGAAGATATGAGCAACTTTATTACTGCTGTTATTACTGAAAGTTCATTTGATAAACTTGCAAAATATATTGATCAAGCTAAAAAGGATGAAGATGTAACTGTTATAGCTGGTGGTAATTATGATAAATCTGTAGGATACTTTATAGAGCCTACCGTAATTGTAACTAAAGATCCTAAATACACAACAATGTGTACTGAGCTTTTTGGACCAGTAATTACCATATTCGTTTATGAAGACGAAGCATGGGAAGAAACATTACAACTTGTTGATGGAACTAGTGAATACGCACTTACAGGAGCTATCTTTTCTACAGATCGTTATGCTGCTGCAGAAGCTACTAAAGCATTAGAAAATTGTGCGGGTAACTTCTATATTAATGACAAATGTACTGGTGCAGTTGTTGGACAACAGCCATTTGGAGGAGCAAGAGCTTCTGGTACAAATGATAAAGCAGGATCATACCTAAACCTATTACGTTGGGTTTCTCCTCGTATGATAAAAGAAACATTTGTTTCTCCGGCAGACTACAGATACCCTTTCTTAGGAGAGTAGTAACATTCTAAAATACTTTAAAAAGCGCCATTACGGCGCTTTTTTTATTCTAAAGAAATCAAAGAACTTCCATTCTGCGGTATTGATTATATTTGATTATTAAAAACACAATATGCAACAATCCAATATACTTATTAGAACGGCTACTCTAAAGGATTTACCTGTTTTACTAGATTTTGAACAAAAAATTATAGAAACAGAACGACCTATGGATGTGACATTAAAACGTGAAAAAATCAGTTATTACGATATCAAATCTTACATTACCGCAGATCATACCGAAGTTATTGTTGCAGAGCACGAAGGAAAAGTAATTGCAAGTGGGTATGGCCAAATCAGGAACCGAAAAGGGTACTTTATACAAAAACAACTTGGATATATTGGTTTTATATATTTAGCACCAGAATATCGCGGACAAGGAATTGTCCAAAATATTCTCGAAGAGTTATCCAAATGGTTTACCTCAAAAGGAATTGAAGAAATAAGGCTTACAGTATATGATAAAAATCCAAGAGCTATTCGCGCTTATGAAAAAGCAGGTTTCGAAAGACATATTGTAGAAATGCGTTACAACTTAAAAGAAAAAAGATAATCTATTTCTCCATCTACAAATCTACTTAACAAATTCATGAGCCCAATCTATAATTTGTTGACTTATTTTATCTTCCCACTTTCCTGGCTTAAAATTGAAGCTCGAATTATAATCTAGGTGAATTGTCGACCAATGATCCAATCCCTCATATTTATATAACAGATGATCTTTATGTCCCTTTTTGTCTAGTAAATCAATAATCATATCGTTATCATTTTCGGTCATAATCCAATCATTTGTTCCCCATCTAATTCTTACGGGCACCTTTATTTTTTGCCACTCGGCAGCAAAATTAAAATCCTGTACCTGATGATAATATTTCATAGATCGCCCATACATATGTTGAAACGAATGTCTGTGATGTTTTTTATACAAAGGGTTTTCTTTTAACACATCTGCATAGCTTCTTTTTTTAATAAGCATTTCATAATATATGGGTATATACACCTGATTCATTAAATCATATATTTCTTTTTGAGATTTTCCTTCTATTTCTAATATTCTACGCTCTATCTCGAGCATATGCTCATACCAGGACTTAAAGAAAGTCCCATCAGATATAACTCCGACTGCATCAAATTTATTAGCAAAATACGGTGCTAATGCGCTTCCCATACTATTCCCATAAATCACTATTCTTTTTGAATCAACATAGTTTTTTGACTTCAGTAAATGCATTGCGGCTTCGTAACCGGCAATTTCAGTTTTAAAATCTATTTTTCCGCAATCTCCTTCACTATCACCTACCCCTGGCTTATCTACCCTAAGTAAAACCATATTTGATTTTTGGGCTATATCTTCTATTAATCGCACCCAATTATTACTTCTTCCCGAATATTTTTCTATAGTAGAACAGCTAAGGCCTTGTATCAGGAAAATTGCTGGAAAAGGTCCATTTCCTTTAGGTTTTGTAACAATAACTCTTTGTTTCAAGCCATATTCACTTACTATACTTTCATAAAAAACTTCTAAACTCTCATGTGTTTCTTTGTATAATGGATTTAGAACTAATTCTTTACTTATTCTTTCTGCTCCTCTCTTTACTACTATCTTAGTTTGTTCTTCAGACCGAATTCCATAAACAATAGCACTCCAATCCTCTGGATACACAACTCTTCTTTCATTAACTTGAACAATAACATCGTCTGACCTAAAGCCAGCTTCAAACAGCGGAGATTTTTCTTCCAAATGCTGTATTGTTGCCCCCGGAGTTTCTTTACCAGGTCCCTTAATTTGGGCTTCAAAAGAGGCTCTTCTTTCTAAATCCTGAGAAAAAACCTGCATTACAAAACCACAAAAAGTTACAAGTATTAAAAGTATTTTTTTCATTTCTTAGTTTTTATCTTTGTGAGTTGTTGACTAAAAGTGTGCTATCAAAAAAATATAAAGAGATTTTTTTCACTCACACAAAGACAATATTATAACGATTATGGGGCTACTTGCTTTAATTTATATGAAGTACCTTAGTTTTTATTTCAAATAATCCCTTTTGACTGTTAATAAAGTATGATCACAGAGCTTACTAAAAAAAATAAGGTTATTCTTCAGGTCCTGTTTTGGATTTTATACTATATCGCATTTAGTCTGATATGGGTTAAAAATGACGATTACAAATCTTCCTTTTTCCTAGAATTTATTTTATTACCGATACGAATTTTGACAGTATACTTTTGTGTACTTTATCTCATACCCAAATACCTTCTTTACAAAAGATTTAAGAATTTTATCTTTTATTATTTAGTCTTATTGATTTTTGCAAGCTTGGCGCAACGCTTTTTTATGTATTTTTTCTTCGAAAATCTTGAACAATTTGATTTTAGTAAGATTTTTAAACCATCGGCTATTGTAAGGTCGTCTATTCTTATAAACAGTACGGTTTTTTTTATTTCTGCTATCTACATATTACTTCTATACTTTAAAGAAAGAGAGAAAAACGAAGAAACTAATTCAAAAACGATCGAATTAAAATCGAACCGACGTACTCATATTATCCCTACCGATACTATTATTTATATAGAAGGCTTAGGTAATTATGTAAATTATCATTTAAATGATAATTCAAAAATAACGGTATACACTAGTTTAAAACTATGCTTACTACAATTAGAAAGTGACAATTTCATTAGGATTCAAAAATCATTTATTATCAATACCAGCTATTTACGCTCCTATGATAATGACACTGTAGAAATGAAAAACGGAATATCCTTACCTATAGGAGCAAAATTTAATAGTAAAAAGCTATCTATACACAAAAAATAACCATTACACCTTATACTTCAAGGGCATATACACCACTTTTTTAGTTTCAAAAAATGATTCTTCAAAAAAGTCTGAGAGATCGTGTTGCAATGCTTTTGGATACAACGATAATTCTTCTGTTAGATCTCCTCCCTTAAGATACAAAATACCATTTTGCAGTTCGTTTTCATTCTTCTTTTTGGTATTTTTTCGAATCCATTTCACAAAATCCGGCATATTGGTCACCGCTCTGCTTACTATAAAATCAAACTTATCTTCAAAAGTTCCCGCTCTTCTTTGTTCTGCTACAACATTCTCTAACCCCAATGCTTTTGCAACCTCGTTTACAACTTTTATCTTCTTGGCAATTACATCTATTAAATAAAATTTGGTTTCAGGAAAAAGGATTGCTAAAGGGATACCCGGAAAACCTCCACCTGTACCGACATCCATAACATGTGTGCCTGATTTAAAACTCATAACTTTTGCAATTCCCAAAGAATGCAAAACATGTCGTTCATACAGAGATTCGATATCTTTACGAGAAATCACATTTATTTTTGCATTCCAATCTCTATACAACTTTTCAAGTTTGGTAAACTGATTTCTTTGTTCTTCGCTTAGGTCTGGAAAATATTTTAATAGAATATCCATCAATAATTTAAATTTGAACACAAAAATACACGTTAAGATGATATATTTCATTTCTTTTTAGGAACTTAAAAAAATTTAAATACCTAACTTTACCAAATATAATTTTGACATATAAAATTTGGTCATCAACCTCAATACCTATGGCTTCAACAAACATACGTTTTAGCAGAACAGATTCTACTAAGTTCTTTAAAACATTGAATAAGCGCGTAAATCAATATTTTAAAGAAAATAATATTAAACGTACCGGAAACTGGCGTCTACATCTAAAAACTATCGTAATGTTTTCCCTTTTTCTGACTCCATATTTCTTAATGTTAACTCTTGATATTAATCAATGGTTAATGCTTTTACTTACTATTGTTATGGGAATAGGAATGGCAGGTGTCGGCATGAATGTTATGCATGATGGCAATCATGGGTCGTATTCTTCAAAAAAATGGATCAACAAACTAATGGGTAGCAGCATGTATATACTTGCTGGCAATGTTTATAATTGGCAAGTACAGCACAATGTATTACATCACACTTACACTAATATACATGGCCATGACGAAGACATGGATGCGGGGAGAGTGATTCGTTTTACCAAACATGCCAAATGGAGACGTTTTCATAAGTTTCAACATTACTATTCAATATTCCTTTACGGTCTATTAACTTTTAACTGGGCATTAACGACTGATTTTAAACAGACAAAAAATTACCTAGCTCGTAAACTTTCATATGGAAAACTGCCTAGCCCTCTAAAACAATGGAGTACTGTTGTAGTTACCAAAATAATATACATATTGATTTGGATTGTTATTCCGATGATTATTATGTCTATTGCCTGGTGGAAAATATTAATTGGTTTTTTTGTTATGCATTACATAGCTGGATTAATTTTGAGTATTGTTTTTCAGTTGGCGCATATTGTAGAAGACACAGAAATGCCCTTACCAGATAATGAAGGTAATATGAAAAACTCATGGGCCATTCATCAATTATTTACAACTGTAAATTTCTCTACAAAAAACAGACTTGTAAATTGGTTTACAGGCGGATTAAATCATCAGGTAGAGCATCATATTTTTCCACATATTAGCCATATACATTACACCAAAATTTCTAAAATTGTAAAAGAAACTGCTTTAGAATTTAATTTACCTTATCACGAGTATAAAACCACACGCAAAGCTATTATTGCTCATTTCAAACATCTTAAAGAAATGGGGATAAAGCCTGCAATACAATCATAATTATTTTATTTCACCACAATGAGTACAAAAGTATCAGAAACCAGAATCCTGTTATCAGACAAAATTAAGGCCTTAAAAGCATCTGCTACCTTAGCCATGGCAGCAAAGTCCAGAGAGCTTAAAGCAGAAGGTAAAGACATTATTGGTCTTAGCTTGGGAGAACCTGATTTTAACACCCCTGATTTCATTAAAGAAGCTGCTATACAAGCTATCAATGACGACTATAACTCGTATACACCTGTAGATGGGTATGTTGAATTAAAAGACGCAATAATTACAAAATTTAAGCGTGACAATAATCTTATTTATGATCGCTCTCAAATTGTCGTATCTACTGGTGCCAAGCAATCTCTATACAATGTTGCTCAAGTATACCTTAATCCCGGCGACGAAGTAATTCTACCTTGTCCTTACTGGGTTAGTTATAGCGATATCGTAAAACTAGCGGGTGGGGTTCCTGTAGAAGTAGCAACTTCTATAGATACAGATTTTAAAATGACCGCATCGCAACTAGAAAAAGCAATCACACCAAAAACAAAAATGTTATGGTATAGTTCTCCTTGCAACCCAAGTGGGTCTATTTATAGCAAAGAAGAATTAAGAGCATTGGCAGATGTACTACAAAAGTATCCCGATATCATTGTTGTAAGTGATGAGATATACGAGCATATCAACTATAAAGGTAGTGGTAGTCATGCATCTATGGCACAATTCGAGGACATGTACAACAGAACAGTCACGGTTAATGGTGTTGCCAAAGCATTTGCAATGACAGGATGGAGAATTGGATATATCGGTGCTCCCGAAGCCATTGCAAGAGCATGTAACAAAATACAAGGACAGGTTACCAGCGGAGCAAATTGTATTGCACAAAGAGCAGTAATTACCGCACTAGAAGCACCAGTAAGCAAGATTCAATACATGATAGATGAGTTTAAGGAGCGTAGAAAATTGATATTAGGCTTATTAGCTGACATTCCTGGCTTTGAGTGTAATGAGCCTGAAGGTGCTTTTTACGTTTTTCCTGATATTTCTTACTATTTTGGAAAAACATTACAAGGACATACTATAGAAAATGCTACAGATTTTTCTATGTTTATTTTAGAAGAAGCAAATGTAGCTACAGTCACAGGAATAGCATTTGGTAATAGTAATTGTATAAGAATTTCTTATGCAGCAAGTACCAAAGAAATTATTGAAGCTATCGATAGAATAAAAAAAGCAGTTAGTTAAGCTAACCACTTTTTCTTAAAAAAAAAGCCAAAACCGATTGTATAAGATTTTATGCAATCGGTTTTTATTTTGCAGAGCTTAAAACTCCGTTTCACCCCGTAAACACTAGAAAATACAAATAAAACGTAACCAAATTACGGTAATACATTTGTTTGAAAATTTTAACCATATTTTAGAAATTTAAAAGGATTATTTAATACTAAAAAATAAAAAATGATGTTATATTAGACCCTTCGAAATGCTTAGAAATACCCTAAAAAAACTAAGTATCTCGTTAACACCAACTTAAAACAATTGTCATGAACACTCTCGAAAAAGAGCGTATTGTTAAAAAAAATGTCTTAGATATTTTCAAAGAAAATTTTGATATTTCTCAAACAGATGATGAAATTCTAAACATTATTCCCGAAAAAGAATTCAATCCTAATTATGTGGGATATTACGAATCTATTTTAGATATTTTCTTACTTGAAGAGCAATATTTTGAAAGCATTACCGGAAGAGTCAAAGATACTATCTTAAAAGTAACAGAACTTTGGGACACACTTCCTTATTGTTCTGCAAATTGGGATTGGAGAATGCAATAAAGATTAGATCTTCTTAATAGTAAGTGCACTATTAAGAATTGCATCTTTTGAATAACAATATCTTGTATACTACTTAGATTTATCTATTTCTCCAGAAAAAAGGAGTAAGTAATATTAAAACCGTAAAAAGTTCTAATCTACCTATAAGCATTAGGAAGGAACACCACCATTTTCCAAAAGCTGGTAGTATATCGAAGTTATTAACGGGACTTAGTTTTCCAAAAGCTGGCCCAACATTCCCAAGAGAAGAAGCGGCTCCACCTATAGCTGTTTCAAAATCGAGACCTAATGCTCCCAATACTACCGCACCAATTATAAAAGACAACATATACAGTACAAAAAATGCTAGTATATTAAACACAATCTCTTTAGAAACTGCTTTGGTATTATATCGCACTGGTAATACTGCTCTGGGGTGTAAAGTTCGTTTAAATTCTAAAATACCATTTCGAATAGTTATTAAATGTCGAACTACTTTCATACCTCCTGATGTCGATCCTGCCGATCCTCCTAAAAACATAATACCAAAGAAAAAAACTGTTAAAAAAGAGGTCCACATAGTAAAATCGGCACTTACAAAACCAGTTGTAGTAATCACTGCCAACACCTGAAACAAAGCATGACGAAAGGCACTTTCTGCCTTACCCCATACCATAGGATGATCAATAGAAGAAAGAGAAGGGTCTGTTTTAAAATAAATCACAAACGCTGCAATTATACTAAAAACAAGAACAAACAAAGAATACAATTTAAACTCTTCATCTTTGATAATTTTCTGAACCTTACCCTTAAAACCAAAATAACTAAGAACAAAATTCATTCCTGCCAAAAACATAAACAATATAATAATATATTGTATAATAGGTTGATCATTCCAATACGCCACACTTGCATTTTTTGTAGAAAAACCTCCAGTAGAAAGTGTACTTAAAGCATGATTAATTGCATCAAAAAAGTTCATCCCTGCAAGCTTAAGAAGAATTGTTTCTGCAGCTGTATATCCAAAATAAATAAGCCATAATCGTTTGGCAGTATCTGTAATCCTTGGATGCAATTTATCTGCACTTGGACCCGGTGCTTCTGCAGCAAACAACTGCATACCACCTATCCCCAGTAGAGGCAAGATAGCTATTGCAAGTACAATGATTCCCATACCTCCTATCCAGTGTGTCAAACTACGCCAAAACAAAATACCTTTAGGAATAATCTCTATTTCATTAAGAATCGTAGCTCCTGTAGTGGTATACCCAGACATTGTTTCAAAAAATGCGTTTGTAAAAGAAGGTATAGCCCCAGAAAACAAATACGGCAATGTACCACTTAAAGACATAAATATCCAACCAAAGGTTACCACAATATAACCTTCACGCTTATTAACTTCTTTTTTATGCTCTCTGGTTAAAAACATCAGTACAATCCCGACAAACATTGTTGCCAAAGAAGCCATCATAATCTCTAAGGTCACGCCATCTTTATACGCAAAACTAATAACGGTTGCCAATAACATAAAACCACCATTACAGAGCAACAAAAGCCCCATAATGTGTTGTATAATTTTATAATTTAACTTTGGCATTACTATAAGAAAAGTTTTTCTATTTTTTTAATAGATTTTGGCAAACAGCATACTACTACCCGATCCCCTGCCTGAATATAAAAATCTCCTAAAGGGATCATCCCATCTCCGTCTCGTATTACACCTGCAATAATTGCAGAACGAGGAAAATCCAGGTCTTTAATAAAGTTATCACTTACTTCTGAATCTGGCTTAACAATAAATTCCAGAAGTTCGGCATTCATATTATTAAGCTTGGTCATTGCCACCACTTCTCCTTTTCTTATAAAACGAAATATATTATTGGCTGCCAGGAGTTTTTTATTAATTAATGTATCAATACCGATAGAATGAGATAAATGAAAATAATCCATATTCTCTACCAGTGCAATTGTTTTTCTTATTCCTTTTGATTTTGCAACCAGACATGACATGATGTTCGTTTCAGAATTACCTGTTACTGCAATAAACGCATCCATATCATCAATACCTTCTTCTTGCAAAAGCTCTACATCTCTTCCGTCTCCATTAATTATTAATGCGGCCGGTAGTTCATCTGCCAAATCAAAAGCTTTCTCTTTATCTTTTTCTATAAGTTTTACTCTAAACTTATGATCACAAAGGTCTCTAGAGGTTTTATATCCAATTTTACTTCCTCCAAGGATCATTACATTTCTAATATCCTCTTTAACCTTACCAGTAAGTTTATACAACTCCTCAACTCCTCCTTTAGAGGTTACAAAATATACCTGATCACCTTCTTTAAAAATCGTGTCTCCTCTAGGTATAAGTGTGTATTGGGTTCCTAAACGCTGAATTGCAATTGGCATAAAGTGCAGTTCTGGAAAAACTTCTGCAGCTTCTCGAACCGACTTGCCTACAAACAATGCTTCTTTTAACAAGGTAGTACCTACCATGGTCAACGCGCCATTTTCAAACTCATAACTATCATGAAATGCAGATTGATTAAGGAGTAGTTCTATTTCGCTAGCAGCAAGCGCTTCTGGAGAGATCAATTCATCGATACCAAACTTAATAAACCCTACTTCTTCCTTATTTTCTATAAACTCTGTATTAGAAATTCTGGCAATAGTACGTTTTGCCCCTAATTGTTTGGCCAATACGCATATTGTAATATTTGTAGTTTCACTAGAGGTTACACTTATAACCATATCGACATTTTCTACTCTAGCTTCTTTAAGTATTGCTATTGAAGTCGAATCTCCTTTAATTACACGTATATCTAAATGAGTATCGGCATAATTAAGGCATTCCTTATCTGTATCTATAAGTGTAATATCCTGTGATTCAAAGGACAGTAATTTCGCCAAATGAAATCCAACCTCACCTGCGCCGGCAATAATGATTTTCATTGGTTTTGTATATTGTTTTCCATCTAAAGATAAAATCAAATCAAGGCCAGAAACTTATCGTAAAAAGGGTAATAAATAAGACCTTAAAATATAAAAGTGTACAAAGATAGTGTAAATTGATTAACTGATAAAATTTGATTCCCTTTAACTTAATTCAAAACTATTCTGAGGATCAAACTCAAAAATGTATATTTGCCTAAATTTTTTTGAATGTCAGAGAACATAACTCCTTATACAGATAAGACAAAGTCCAAAAAAGAACAGGTAACCCAGATGTTTGATACCATCTCTGGGGATTATGATGGTCTAAATAGAGTAATCTCGTTTGGTATTGATGTGAAGTGGCGTAAAAAAGTAGTTAAGTTTGTAGGAAACTCTAAACCTAATAGAATTCTGGATGTAGCTACAGGAACAGGAGATCTTGCTATTACGCTTTCAAAAACAGGTGCTAAAGAAATTATTGGTTTGGATATTTCTACTGGAATGTTAGAAATTGGAAAACAAAAGATTGCTGCCAATAACCTAAGCCCTGTTATTACAATGGTGCAAGGAGATAGTGAAAATCTACCCTATCAGGATAATTATTTTGACGCAATTACAGTAGCATTTGGTGTTAGAAATTTCGAAAATCTTGAAAAAGGTCTTTCCGAAATTTTTAGAGTCCTTAGACCAGGAGGTGTTTTTGTTGTTTTAGAAACTTCTTTACCTACAAAAACCCCTTATAAACAGGGATTCAAAGTATATTCAACAAAAATTTTACCCCTTATAGGGAAGTTATTTTCTAAGGATAAATCAGCATATTCGTATCTAAGTAAAAGTGCTGCAGCATTTCCTTATGGAGAAGCTTTCAACAATATTTTGAAAAAAATTGGGTTTATAGATGTCAGGGATACCCCTCAGACTTTTGGTGTTGCGACAATTTATACAGCCACAAAATAATATAGTAACACAAATTATTCGGGTAGTACATATATGAACTGCTTTAATGAAGGGTGTTAATCGAACAAAGGTTAATTTTAATTTAGATGAAAAGATTACTTATCTTAATTGTTATCGTATTATGCACTCAAAATTTGTGTGCACAATTGTTTTCTAAAGAAAAGGTTCAAAACCTTCAGAATTTTGACAAACCAAGATTTAGCTATGGATATATCTTAGGATTTAACTTCTATGATTTTAATTTTGATTATGATGCTAATGCCTCTGCTGTAGACATCGATCACAATGAATCAATGGGTTTTACCGTAGGTCTCTTAGGAAATATGAGAATAAACGATTATTTAGACCTTAGATTCGAACCTGTTGTTACTTTTAACACTAGAAATTTACGATTTACTGATCCACAGTTTACCACAGAATTTGAATCATTAAGAGAAGTAAAATCTACCTATGTACATCTTCCACTTTTGCTAAAAGTATCTACAAAAAGAATTAATAATATCAAACCTTTTATAGTTGGTGGGATCTCAAGATCTATTAATTTATCGAGTAATGAAAAAAACCCCGAAGATAACAGTGCAGGCCAATTTAGAATGAAAACCAATGCCAATTATTTTGAAATAGGTTTTGGGATTGATCTCTATCTATACTACTTTAAATTTACTCCTTCAATACGTGGCGTATTTGCAATGTCTGACGAATTGGTACGAGATAATGACCCTAATAGTCCTTATACATCTACCATAGATAAGATGTCATCAAGAGGGATATTTATTAATTTTACATTTCAGTAAAAACATCTCTTTTTTACCCACGTCTTTTAAACTCACTTAGTGTAATAGCCGTTGCTGTAGCTACATTAAGGCTTTCTGTTTTCTGATCCAATCCAAATCGAGGGATTGTTATTTTAGTATCCACAAATTTTTCTATGGTATCAGAAATACCGTTTGCTTCATTACCCATTACAATAATTCCATTTTCTGGTAATGATTCTTTATAAAGAGAATTTCCTTCCATAAAAGTTCCGAAAACATTTATAGTTGATTTTTTTTCTTGTAAAAACTTTTCCAAATCTGTATAAACTACATGAACCCTTGTGAGAGAACCCATTGTAGCCTGTACAACTTTTGGATTATAACAATCAACTGTTTTTAAAGAGCAAACCAGGTTTTTAACACCAAACCAATCACATAAACGTATGATAGTACCCAAATTACCCGGGTCTCTAACATCATCTAACGCAAGAATTAATCCTTCTTGAGACATTACGTTTTTTAGAGGCATATAAAATACAGCTAAAGCAACCTGAGGAGTTGCTAAAAAACTTAGTTGCTTTAATTCATTTTGAGTAACCTCAAACTCTAGTTTTGATTCTACTTCAAAAGCACCGTTATCAATAGTAAAAAGAGAATGTAGTTTTAAACCAGCATAAATAAACTCACAAATTACTTTTTTACCCTCTGCAACAAACATCCCATGTTGTTTTCGGTATTTTTTTTGATATAAACTCTTTATTAACTTCTTTTGGTTTTTGCTAACCATACAAATAGTGTATTTTTGGATCAATAATAAGTAAGGATTGAAACATTTTCAGACAAAAATATTATTAATTACCTTAATCACCACTTTTTTATTTTCATGTGATGCGGTAAAAAGAGTTCCTGAGCAGGAATATTTATTAGATAAGAATCAGGTTTTTATTGATAGTACCCTAAGCAAGGATTCTAAAATATACAATCTGTTACACTTAAAACCTAACACAAAATTATTAGGTATTCCTATTCGTCTTCATCTTTATAATCTTGCATCAGTAGATCAAGATTCTTTATACCAAGATTGGTTACACCGAAAACCGAATCGAAAAAAGAGAATCACAAATTTACTTTCTAAAAAACAGGTAGACAGATTGGGGGTTGGATTATCCGGAATCAATGATTGGATTAGAAGCACAGGAGAGTCTCCTTCTATCATAGATGAATCCAAAATAAAACGTTCTACAAAACAACTGCAAGCTTATTTCTGGAATAATGGTTGGTTTAATGTTGAAACAGCCTATAAAATCAATACAAAAAACAATAAAAAGGCTTCTGTAGATTATCATATTACACTAAGGGATCCTTATATAATTGACTCGTTACGCACCAAAATAGAATCTCGTGTTGCCGATTCTATTTACAAATATAATTCAGAAAAATCTTTAATTATAAAAGGAAAGCAATTTAAAACGCTAGATATTGAAACAGAACGAGACCGATTAACATCGCTTTACAGAAACTCTGGATTATATAATTTTGAAAAAGAATTTATAAAATTTGATGCCGATACAGTAAATACAGACCACAAAGTGAATCTAAACTTACTTATTAAAAACAGAACCGTTACATCTGGAGATTCTGTAGCCAAAATCCCTTTTAAAGTTCACAAAGTAAGTAAGGTTAATATTTTTACAGATTACACATTTCAAAATCGAAATAAAACTCCTAAAGATACTGCTTTCTATAAAGGATATTCCATCTATGGATTTGATAAGATTAATTACACAAAAAAAGCCATCACAAATGCGGTACTTATCACTCCTGGTGAAATATTTAAAGATAAAGACCGAACATTTACTTACAATCAGATTAATAATCTTAGAGCTTTTAAATACCCCAATATTAGATACAATACCGACCCAAAAGACCCTACAGGAAAGAGCCTTATTGCTAATATATTACTTACACCCAAAAAAAAATACAGCACTAACATAGATTTTGATGTTTCTACTTCTAGTATCCAAGCATTCGGAATTGGTTTTGGTGGCTCTTTATTAATAAGGAATGTTTTTAGAGGTGCAGAAATTTTAGAAATATCTGCCCGTGGTAGTATCGGATCATCTAGTGATGCAGTAGACGGGGGTGAAAAATTCTTTAACATATCAGAGGTAGGTACTGATGTAAAACTATCGTTTCCTAAAATACTTTTCCCTCTCAATGTAAATAAGCTTATCCCCAAACACATGTCTCCAACAACCAACCTTATTTTCGGGACAAACATCCAGCAAAATATAGGTTTGGATAAACAAAATGCAACAGGGGTTTTTAATTACAGATGGAAACCAAGCAACATCTTATCACATCAAATAGATATTATCAATACGCAATATGTTAGGAATTTAAACACCAGTAATTACTTTAATATATATAATGTATCCTACAATAGACTAAATGACATTGCACTGCAAGTACTTGACCCCAGTTCTTCGTTCTTTTTGCAACCTGCAAATGAAGAACCAAACATAAACAATGTTGCTTTACGTATTCCAGATGGTGCAAATGGTTTTATTGCACAAACATTAGGGTCAGAAACTAACTCAAATTTAACTCCGGATCAAATACAGGAAATCAAAGATATTGATGAAAGAAAAGTAAGGCTAACCGAAGACAATCTTATTTTTGCATCTAATTATAGTTTTACAAAAAATAATAGAGAAAATCTTTATGACGAAGACTATTCAAGATTTAAAGCAAAGATCGAACTTGCAGGTAATGTATTAACTACTATTTCTAATTTGACGAACTTAAAGAAAAATGAAAATGACCGTTTTGAAATTTTTGGAGTAGAATTTTCTCAATATGTGAAAGCAGAATTAGACTATATAAAACACTGGGATCTAGGAAGAAAAAGTGTTATTGCTTTCAGGGCCTTTGGTGGAATTGCACTTCCTTTTGGGAACGCTAATAATATCCCGTTTGCTCGAAGTTTTTTTGGAGGAGGTCCTAATGACAATCGTGCATGGGTAGTTTATGGCCTTGGCCCAGGAAGTACTGGAGGTAAAGATCAGTTTAATGAAGCCAATATGAAAATTGCATTAAATGGAGAATACAGGTTTAATGTATTAGGAGCGCTTCATGGAGCATTGTTTATTGATGCCGGTAACATCTGGAATGTGTTAGATAACATCGAAGATGAAGATGCCGTTTTCTCTGGCTTGGACGATCTACAAGAAATCACTGTAGGAAGTGGTTTCGGTTTTCGTTATGATTTCAACTTCTTTGTATTACGCCTCGATATTGGATTTAAAACTTTTAACCCGGCTAGTGACGAAGACAATAGGTGGTTCAAAAAGTATAATTTCTCTGAAGCTGTTTATAATTTTGGAATTAACTATCCTTTTTAACCATATATCAACAACTTAACTACTTTCTTGTAAAGATAATCATGCAGTCATATTTATATATTTTGAAAAAAAAGCATGTTTTATCACGTAATTCTAAATATTAAAGGGTATAAATTATCATAGCTATATAAGTTACAAAGCTATTTTTTTATGGTTTAGGTTTCAGTATAATTTTACTATTTTTGTAGCCTTATAAACCAAAACTAAATTATGAGTCACAACATCAAACCAGGGGTTGCTACAGGAGACGAAGTGCAAGCTATATTTAAATATGCTAAAGAAAAAGCTTTTGCTTTACCTGCAGTTAATGTAATCGGTTCTAATTCGATTAATGCAGTTTTAGAAACAGCTGCAGAAATTAACTCGCCTGTAATTATTCAATTCTCAAACGGTGGAGCACAATTTAATGCCGGAAAAGGCTTATCAAATGAAAACCAAAAAGCAGCCATAGCTGGTGCTGTTGCAGGTGCCAAGCACATTCACTTAATGGCAGAAGCATATGGTGTACCTGTAATACTACACACCGATCACTGTGCTAAAAAACTATTACCTTGGATTGACGGCTTATTAGATGAAGGAGAAAAGTTTTTTAAAGAGACAGGAAAACCTCTGTATAGCTCGCATATGATTGACTTATCAGAAGAGCCTATAGAAGAAAATATTGATATTTGTAAATCATACCTAGATCGCATGAGTAAGATCGGTATGACACTTGAAATAGAACTAGGAATCACAGGTGGTGAAGAGGATGGAGTTGACAATACAGATGTAGATGATTCTAAATTATATACACAACCAGAAGAAGTTGCTTATGCTTATGAAGAGCTAAGTAAAGTAAGTGATAAGTTTACTGTAGCTGCTGCTTTTGGGAACGTACATGGGGTATATAAGCCAGGAAATGTAAAATTAACTCCGAAAATCCTTAAAAATTCTCAGGAGTTTATTTCAGAAAAATACAATGTAGAATCTAATCATATTGACTTTGTTTTTCATGGAGGTAGTGGATCTACTCTAGAAGAAATTAGAGAAGCTATTGGATATGGAGTTATCAAAATGAATATCGACACTGATCTTCAGTTTGCATTTAATGAAGGGATTCGTGATTACATGAATACCAAAATCGAGTATCTAAAAACACAAATAGGTAATCCAGAAGGTTCTGAAGAACCTAACAAAAAATATTATGACCCAAGAAAGTGGTTAAGAGAAGGGGAAGTAACTTTCAAGACCCGACTTAAAAAAGCTTTTGAAGATTTAAATAATGTAAACACATTATAGAACCAAAACTGAAGTCTTTAAATAAGATTCCAGATTTTAATATACAAACAATATGGCTTGGTTTAAAAGAACACAAAAAGGTATCCAAACCCCAACAGAGGACAAAAAAGATGTTCCAAAAGGCCTTTGGTACAAATCACCAACTGGAAAAATCGTAGATGCAGAACAGCTTGAAAAAAATTTCTATGTAAGTCCAGAGGATGGTTATCATGTTAGAATAGGTAGTAAAGAATATTTTGAAATCTTATTTGATGATAATAAGTATAAGGAATTAGACAAAAACCTTAGCTCAAAGGATCCCCTTAAGTTCGAGGATAAAAAGAAATATGTTGACAGACTAAAGGAAGCTCAGGAAAAAACAAACCTAAAAGATGCAATTCGTACCGCAGTAGGAAAATCAAATGGAAATGATTTGGTAGTGGCATGTATGGATTTTTCTTTTATCGGTGGTTCTATGGGAAGCGTTGTAGGTGAAAAAATTGCAAGAGCAGCAGATTATTCGCTAAAACACAAAGTTCCTTTGATGATCATTTCTAAATCAGGAGGTGCTCGTATGATGGAAGCAGCATTATCATTAATGCAGCTTGCCAAAACTTCTGCCAAACTAGCGCAATTGGCAGATGCTGGAATTCCTTATGTATCGTTATGTACCGACCCAACTACAGGGGGTACTACCGCTTCATTTGCTATGTTAGGAGATATTAACATTGCAGAACCAGGTGCTTTAATTGGTTTTGCAGGTCCTAGAGTAGTTAGGGACACTACAGGAAAAGAACTACCTGAAGGATTCCAAACGGCAGAATTTCTAAAAGAACATGGCTTTTTGGATTTCATCACACCAAGACATGAGTTGAAACAAAAGATAAATTTGTATTTGAATTTGATCTTAAACAGACCACTTTCAAATTAAATAATCGATCATATAACAAAAAAGCCTTTCTAAATAGAAAGGCTTTTTTTATTGAATAATACTCAACAAAGAACTACAACTTAATTTCTCTTTCCTCCCCTTCTTCATTTATAAACAATGCTATATTATCACACATTCCATCGCCATAATTTAATGTCCCTGTATAATTGGTTCTTACCAGATCTACTACTCCACTCACCAAGAATCTACAACTAGCTTCCCTGCGCAATGGTGTTATAATAGTTGTACTATGCGTATTTCCGTTTACAAAATTGGTTTCCCAAGATCCTGAAATAAGAAAAACATTATCCCCCCAATTACCATTTAGGGCTCCTTCTATCCATTCGCGGGTTTTAGTTCCTTTTCTTGATGCCACCGTTCCATCTTCAAAGGTTATGTTCAAATCCAACTCCATAGTATATTGTGGATTACCGTTATCATTCATTTTTTGACGTGTCACCGTTTTAGATCCCGAAAACTGAATATCATCAATAAAAAAATCTTCCAAATCATAATTTATAACCAAGGTCTCTGCTTCAAAGCTTGCTGCATATGACATATTGAGTTTCCCTTTGATTAAATGACCTCTTACATCACATCCTTCTGACCCAAAATCAATAGTAACTTCTTTAGAGGCATTAGTAATCTCAACAATTATTGTTGCACAATCTGGCAAGTAAGGATGAACAGGGCTTTTCGCAAGATTTTCCTCAGATTCATAAACTTGCAAAAACGTATCACTAAGTACTTCTGTGGCAGTATCTACTTTTGCAGTAAAATTAGCTTCATCCAGATCAATGGCATCTGTCAAACTTTCATTCGTTTCATCCTTATTACAAGCTATTAAAATAAGGATAAGAAACATTGTTGTACTAATTCTTAAAATGTAGTTTTTCATAGTGTTAAATTTTAACGTTATCTTACTTGGATTCATTTTTTTTCAAAAGGTTTAACCAAAAAGTTTATTTTTCTAATAAAAAGTGATTCTTAATCAAAAAACAGTATATTTGCAGGCTGATAGCAAAGCGCATATCATGTACATAAAAATCATTTAAATAATATTGGAATGTATTTAACAAAAGAGATTAAAGAAGAAATCTTCGCAAAACACGGTAAAGGAAAAAATGACAGTGGTTCTGCAGAAGGTCAAATTGCATTATTTACGCACAGAATTACACATCTTACTGAACACTTAAAAAAGAATCGTAAAGATTATAATACAGAGCGTTCTTTGGTAAAATTAGTAGGTAAGCGTAGAGATTTACTAGATTATCTTAAAAAGAAAGATATTTTGAGATATCGTGCAATTGTAAAAGAATTAGGATTAAGAAAATAATCAAAAAAGAGAGGCTTTGTGCCTCTCTTTTTAATTTAGGTAACCTCTTAATTTTTAAAATAAAAACATTCTTATTTGTATAAAATAAGAATGCATGCCTTAGTTTTTCATTGGTCGCACAACAACCACAACAACAACACAACCTTGTCCGCCCGAGTAAGACGGAAACCAATGTTTAATAAAACGTATCGCTTTACTATATAAAGCAGATAGGTTAGAATCAAAAAATAATATGATTCCAAAAGTTTATAGAGAGGTCATTGACCTAGGTGATGGTAGAGAAATTTCTATCGAAACCGGAAAATTAGCAAAACAGGCACACGGTTCTGTTGTTGTTCAATCTGGCAAGTGTATGTTATTATGTACGGTTGTTTCAAACTACAAACAAAGTGATGTAGATTTTCTTCCCTTGACGGTAGATTACCGTGAAAAATTTGCTGCAGCAGGTCGTTATCCAGGAGGTTTTTTCAAGAGAGAAGCTAGACCTAGTGACGGTGAGGTTTTAACAATGAGACTAGTGGATCGTGTACTACGTCCTCTTTTCCCTAAAGACTATCATGCCGAAACACAAGTTATGATTCAATTAATGTCTCATGACGAAGATGTGATGCCTGATGCCATGGCAGGATTAGCAGCTTCTGCTGCCATCCAATTATCAGATTTTCCTTTTGAGTGTGCTATATCAGAAGTACGTGTAGGTAGGATAAACGGTGAATTTATCATCAATCCAACCAGAACCCAATTAGACGAATCAGATATCGATATGGTAATCGGTGCTTCTGCAGATTCTGTTATGATGGTTGAAGGTGAAATGGATGAAATTTCAGAAGAAGAAATGGTAGAAGCTATTAAGTTTGCGCACGAAGCCATAAAAGTGCAATGTGCAGCCCAACTTAAATTAGCTGAAGCTTTCGGAAAAAAAGAAACTCGTGAATATGATCCAGAAAGAGCTGATGAAGAATTAGCTGCTAAAATTCATGAAATGGCATATGACAAAGTATATGCCGTTGCAAAAGCAGGTTCATCTAAACATGAAAGAGGTGCTGCATTTGCTGCTATTAAAGAAGAAATCGAAGGTACTTTTTCTGAAGAAGAACTTGAAGATTTTGGTGACTTAGTTTCTAAGTATTATGCAAAAGCAGAAAAGGCTGCTGTGCGTGATCTAACATTAAACGAAGGTCTTAGACTTGATGGTAGAAAAACGACAGAAATAAGACCTATATGGTGTGAAGTTGATTATTTACCATCTACTCATGGTTCTTCTATATTTACAAGAGGAGAAACTCAAGCACTAGCAACAGTTACCCTAGGAACTTCTAGAGAAGCAAATCAGATCGATATGCCATCGTATGAAGGAGAAGAAACATTTTACTTACATTACAACTTCCCTCCTTTCTCTACTGGTGAAGCAAGACCTATTAGAGGTACCTCACGAAGAGAAGTAGGACATGGTAATTTGGCGCAAAGAGCATTAAAAGGTATGATTCCTTCTGATTGCCCATACACCGTACGTGTTGTATCAGAAGTATTAGAATCAAATGGATCGTCATCTATGGCAACCGTATGTTCTGGTACTATGGCGTTGATGGATGCAGGGGTACAACTTAAAAAACCTGTTTCTGGTATTGCTATGGGATTAATCTCTGATGGTGAAACAGGAAAATATGCAGTTTTATCTGATATTCTTGGAGATGAAGATCACCTTGGAGATATGGACTTTAAAGTAACAGGTACTGCAGACGGAATTACCGCTTGCCAAATGGATATTAAAGTAAAAGGACTTTCTTACGAAATTTTGGTAAATGCACTAAAACAAGCTGCAGATGGTCGTTTACATATCTTAGAAAAGCTAACAGATACTATTGCCAATCCAAATGCAGACGTAAAAGCACATGCTCCAAAAATGGTTACCAGAACCATTCCTGGAGATTACATAGGAGCTCTTATTGGTCCAGGAGGAAAAGTGATTCAGGAATTACAAAAAGAAACTGGTACTACTATCGTTATTAACGAAGACCCAGTAACAGAAGAAGGAAATGTTGAAATTTTAGGTACTGATCAAGAAGGAATCGACGCAGTACTTGCAAAAATAGATGCGATTACTTTCAAACCTCAAGTAGGTAGTGTTTATGAAGTGAAAGTAATTAAAATGCTGGATTTTGGAGCTGTGGTAGAATACCTAGAAGCACCAGGAAATGAAGTTTTATTACATGTATCAGAACTTGCCTGGGAACGCACAGAAAATGTTAGCGATGTTGTTAACATGGGTGATGTTTTTGACGTAAAATATTTTGGTATCGACTCCAGAACACGTAAAGAAAAAGTATCTAGAAAAGCACTTCTACCAAGACCTCCTAGACCAGAAGGTGGTGATAAACCAAAGGGAGATAGAAGACCTCCTCGTAGAGAGAAAAAAGAAAATTAATTTTCTTTTAAGACTGTTCCAAAAAAACGTTACAGTTTTTATAGGATTAAAAATAGTTAAATCTCAGATAAGACATTTTGTATGTTTTATCTGAGATTTTTTTTGTGCGTTTATTCTAGTGCTAAAATTTGACAAGACAAATGTGATCTTTCATTTCTCAAACCCTAACACTTTGTTTAACAACCACTTTACTTAAAACTTTTTGGCAATCACGCAACCTTTTAGAAGTGATCAGTCTATAAGACATAAACTTAAATAAAATGATCATGAAAAAACTAACTTCTTTCTTGTTGTTTATTGCCCTATTAACATTCATATCATCTTGTGAATACGATTCTTTTGATCGATTCCCAGACAATATCGAAGAAATTAATAAGGATTCGGAACTATTCAATTCGATCAAAAATATTTCAACAAATAAAAGCAAAGATACCGAACCTGTTTGTGTCATTTTTGTTTACCCGTTTAATATATACCTATTTAATAGTGAAGCAGAAATTGTGGATAGTAAAATAATTAATAACAACCTTGAATTTATAGAACTTCTAGCCAATACTGAAGGTAATAACGGAGGTGTTGGATTGAGTTATCCTATTACAAGTACTCTCGAAGACGGCAATGAATTTATTATTCACAATAATGCCGAACTAAAATCTGTTATCGAAGCTTGTATCGAAACAGAAATTATTGGTATTTGTGAAGACATCTTAGAAGAAAAAAACTGTATCTGGCAAATAACTTCATTAACAGATAACCAAAGATACAATTCTTCTTTACTAGACTTTTACAATGATGGTACTGGTGTATTTTATGATAATGGTAATGCATATAGAACCTCTTGGGTTTCGTTATTTATTGAAAACGAACTACATGTTAATATTCACTTAGAAGGAGATTCTGAAGTTACAGAAGATTGGAATTTTGACTGGAGTGCAGTAATTATAGATGACAATGTTATGGAAATAACTAATGACGATCAAAAATACACCATCAAAAAACAATGTGGTGTCGAAAATTCATGTAATTATGTAGAATTCAAAGAATGTATTATAGGAGGTTCTGATGACAAAGCAGAATTTGTTTTTGACAACTATAAAGATTGTATAATTTCTCTTCAAGAGAACGTAACCAATCCTACATTATCATTTTATGAAACCTTAGAACATGCAAAACAAGAAACAAATATGCTAGACGTAACCACACCCTATCTAAACACCTCAAATCCACAATTAGTTTATGTTCGTGTAAAAAATGAAGATATTGAAGAACCCCAAATAATTAGGATCATTTTATTTGCTGAAACCTGTACAGATAATAATGAAAACTAATTTTATTGTTAGCAATCTTTCCTGTTTTCAGGAAAGGTTGCTTTAATTATCATACAAACATCTCATCTCTTAACTTTGTTAAAAATTACTATTTTAAAAAAAATCACGCAACCTTTTTAAATAATACAGTCTGATGGACATAGAACTTATGATAACACAGGTTATTCCTAAGTATCACAAAGCAGAAAATTCAATAAATAATTAGTCTTTACAAAGCATAAAACCAATTGGACACAAATAAATTAATTAAGAAGTGCCAAAAAAATAATCGTAAAGCACAGAGCGAACTGTTTCATCAATATAAAGATGTACTTTTTTCTTTGAGTCTAAAATATTGCAGAAATTATAGTGAAGCAGAAGATAACTTACAGGACTCCTTTATTACTATTTTTAAAAAAATCAACCAATACAAGTTTAAAGGTTCTTTTGAAGGGTGGATGAAAAGAATAACAATTAATGAAGCCATTGATAAATACAAAAAAACCACTTTTCTAAAAGACAACATAAGCGAAGAGAAAATAGCAGATATCATAGTTGATCCAGAAGTACTAAATATTTCATTAGATGAACTATTAATGCATATACAAGAATTACCAGACAGATATAGGTTAGTATTTAATTTATACCAACTAGACGAGTATTCGCATAAAGAAATAGCCGCAATGCTACATATTTCTGAAGGAACCTCTAAGTCAAACTTGCACAGAGCAAAAAGCCTTTTGAAAAAGAGAATAGTATTAAACAACAAACATTTAAAAAAAGCGCAATAAGTAATGGCTGATCAAAAAGACATAGGAGAAGCTTTTAAAGATAAGCTAAAAGGTTTTGATAGTTCCCCTAGCTCATTAACATGGGAAGATATAGAACCTCATTTACCTAAAGAAAGGCGTCCCTTTTTGTATTGGATAAAGGTAACTGGTATAACTTTATTACTATTACTTTTGATTTTTCCTACATATAATGCCTACAAAAATTCTTTGACCTTAAAAACATCTAACCCTACAACTATAGAAAATACAACGATAACAGATGATTGCGAAGAGGAAAAAATAGATTTAGAAAAAAATAATAGAACGGTTATAGTATATAATGGAAATACCAAAGAAACAACCTCTTTGTCAACACCATCAAAACCCAATATCGATGCTGCAAGCTCAATAAAAAATAAACAATCATCATATCATAGAAATTCTACTAGTAATACAATACAATCTAGCAGTAATACAATACAATCTAACAGTAATTCTACTAGTTCAAAATTAAAGAGTTCGAATACAGATGTTACATTTTCTACATCTAACACTAAGAAAGCAATATCTATAGAAGAAAACAAAGGTTCTTTGGTAGAAAAAACTTCAAAAAAACATACCGATGAAGTAAAAAACAACTCAAATCTTATTGCCAATCAAAATATAAAAGCATCTTTATCACAAACCGCTTCTAAAGATAAATTAGAACATAAAGAAGATTCTATAAAAGCACAATCGACTCTAAAAAAAGACGAGCCACTCACCAACCGTAAAAAGAAGTCATTAATTTATATGTACAGAGAACAAAAAGAACTTTTTCAAAAATATAGTATAGCAATACACATTACTCCTACATATACAATTCCTTCTAACATATCTTTGATCAGTAACCTTTTAACAGAAAGCGGCAATAACGCAAAACACAATGATCTAGACAGGCTAAGCCTTGGCTATGGTATAATATTCAAAACATTTAATACCAAAAAAGCAGCAATAAGAATAGGATATAATCGATTAAAAATAAACCACACAGTAAAAAATATTAGAGGTGATCGACTTAAATTTGCGTTAAGCAATTCAGGAATATTGTTATCTGGAGATCAAATAATTGGAAATTCGGAAGAAGTAGATCTTATACAAAAAGTAACTTATAATGAAATCTCATTTGGAATTCAATATCAAATTGCTGATAAGCAAATAAGCACTTCATTAATAGGTGGAACAAATTTTATTTTCCCTGGAAAAAACAGTATTAAGATAAATGCTCCATCAAACAGTTTCACGGTTGAAGGTAGTAGTAATCTACAAAAAGTAGGTTTCATTATGATTGTGGGGTCAAATTTTCAATACAAACTTTCAAAAAACATATTTTTGAATGTAGAGCCTTTGATTAATTATCAAATCAATGATACCAGTAAAGATTCCGAAATCTATAAAAGTTTATATTTTACTATTCAAACAGGGCTTTCTTATAAATTTTAAAAATTAATTTTTCATGCGTCCTACTACATAAAAAGTAAAAACACTCGTATTATTTCTTTTTCCCTCCTACTCTATTTGACATATACAGGACGAATAATATGATAAAAAAGAGTTTTTTTAAAATAAAAAGCACTTCAAAAAAATAAAATAGTAAAGTTTAACAAAACCCAGTGTTAGTAATGCCTAACCGTTTACGACAAAAGAAACAAAATGACTTTTTTAAAATAAAAGCACAACATTTTTGTAACATTTTGATAACATATTACGTATATATAATAAACAGACGCCCTAAAAGATTCACATAATAAATTTCAAGGAGAATAATAGATGAGACAACTTAAAATTACGAAGCAAGTAACAAATCGTGAAACTGCCTCGCTAGATAAGTATTTGCAAGAGATCGGTAAGGTAGACCTTATTACTGCGGATGAAGAAGTAGAATTAGCACAGCGTATAAAAGCTGGTGATGAGAGAGCCCTTGAAAAATTAACAAAGGCCAACTTAAGGTTTGTTGTATCGGTTGCAAAGCAATACCAAAATCAAGGACTTACCCTTCCTGATTTAATTAATGAAGGAAACTTGGGACTTATTAAAGCTGCAAAGCGATTTGATGAAACTCGTGGTTTTAAATTTATATCGTATGCGGTGTGGTGGATTCGTCAATCTATTCTTCAGGCATTAGCAGAACAATCTCGTATTGTACGTTTGCCACTAAACAAAATTGGTTCGATTAATAAAATAAATAAAACATATGCTTTCTTAGAGCAATCTCATGAGCGCCCACCTAGTGCAGAAGAAATTGCAAAAGAATTGGATATGACAATTAATGACGTAAAAGAATCTATGAAAAATTCTGGTCGTCATGTAAGTATGGATGCTCCTCTTGTAGAAGGAGAAGATTCTAACCTATACGATGTATTAAACTCGGGAGAATCACCAAATCCAGACAGAACATTATTGCACGAATCTCTTCGAACAGAAATAGAACGTGCTTTAGAAACGTTAACTCCAAGAGAAGCAGATGTTATTCGCTTATATTTTGGCCTTGGTGATCAGCATCCTATGACACTAGAAGAAATAGGTGAAACATTTGATCTAACAAGAGAACGTGTACGTCAAATTAAAGAAAAAGCAATTCGAAGATTAAAACATACTTCGAGAAGTAAAATATTAAAAACTTATTTAGGATAAATTCTTAAATTGCGGCTACAAACAGTTTTATAACATAACTGTTCGTTTTTTGATTGATGAATGACCTCCGGCTGATTACCGGAGGTTTTTTTTACGGAAAACCATAACAAAAATTACGGAAAATCATAATTATAACTCAATTTAATGTTAAAGTCATTTTCTCATTAAATACTTCCTGCCTAAACAATAGTATAAATACCTAGTTATTTGTAACTTATGTTTATAGTCAGTCATTCTAATAGAGTTATCATGAGATATGCCATTAGTTATGTAAGCACAGTAAACCCTACCCTATCAAATTCTGATATTACCAAACTTATGGATTATGTTAATACTTATAACAATGCTAAAGGTATTATAGGAATATTAATATATTCTGACGGAAATTTTTTCCAGGTTCTAGAAGGTTCAAAAAGTGTTATCCAAGAGATGTTTGAAAAAATCAAAAAAGACACTCGACATCATAATATTATTAAAATGTTAGATCAGGAGATAGAAGGACCTCCTTTTTCTGAGTACCATTCTTCGTATACAGTCTTATCAGATCATCATAATCAATGTGAAATACAGCGATTCTTAAAAAATGAAGCTGGTAACAAACCTGCTCATTTTAAAAGTACTTCTTACCTTGCTAAAAAAATATTGAAAGTTACCTAGTGAGTTTACACGGGTAAATCTTTAGCATCCTTTTGGTTTATTTCCTATTAATTTTAAAACTTAAATAGTATTTTTGCCGAAAACAACACAATTTTATGGCTTTAAAACGTATAGCACCTTCCGTACTGGCAGCAGACTTTGCTAATTTACAGCGTGATGTAGAAATGATTAACCAAAGTGATGCAGATTGGTTTCATATAGATATTATGGATGGTGTATTTGTTCCTAATATCTCGTTTGGAATGCCAGTTTTAAGGGATATTGTAAAACATGCAAATAAAACTATCGATGTACACTTAATGATTGTAGACCCTGACAGGTATATAAAAACATTCGCTGATCTGGGGAGCAATATTTTGACAGTACATTATGAGGCCTGCACCCATCTTCATAGAACATTACAAGCTATTAAAGCAGAAGGCATGAAAGCTGGTGTTGCTATTAATCCCCATACCAACGTTAGTTTATTAGAAGATGTTATTAAGGATATTGATTTGGTATGTATTATGAGTGTAAATCCAGGATTTGGAGGACAATCATTTATAGAAAACACCTATAAAAAAGTACAGCAGCTTCGAGATATTATTTCTAGAAATAATGCCAGCACTTTGATAGAAATTGACGGAGGAGTAACGAGTAAAAATGCAAAACAACTTGTTGAAGCTGGAGCTGATGTATTGGTGGCTGGTAGTTTTGTTTTTAAAAGTGATAACCCAACTCAAACCATCAAAGAACTAAAAGAGATTGTAAATGAATAACCCTTAAAATGGAACAAACCCCTATTCCTTCTTTTGATACCTGGACATCAATTTTCCTTATCGTAAGTTCATTAGGGTTCTTTTTAAGTTTTATTTTAAGCTCACATAAAACAGGAAGGAAGAATAACCTTCCTGTTATATTGCTTATTCTAGGGTTTTCTTTAATACTAATTCAGTACGTATTTTTCTGGACCAATTACGAATCTATATATCCCTATGTATATTGCTTTGATTCTAGTTGGTACTTGGCTTTTGGTCCTCTTCTTTACTCTTATATTACAAAGTTTTACAGTAAATCTATACGAATAAGTTGGGGTCATTTTTTTCCTGCAATATTCTCTTTTGTAATTAACGGTTATTATCTTATCAAATCCGATGGTTTTCAGAACCTGCAGGAACACAAAGGTGAGTTCTTTTTCCACTTACTTTGGTCATTAAGATCACCTTGGTTAATCGCCACATCGCTACTAATCTATTTAATCATTAGCAAGGATTTTATTGCTCTTTTCAAAACTGAAAAAAAATCACAATATGAATTACTAAGAAAAAAATGGACTCATTTCCTTTTTATATTATTTCTAATTTTTATTGTGTCGTATATTAGTTATTATACGTTAGTTAGGTTCTCTTTTTTTAATGCACACTGGGATTATGCCATTTCTTTTTCTATGGCAATTTCTATCTATGGTATAGGATATATGGTATATAGAGAGCCTTCAATTTTTAATGGTGAATTATTAGCAAATCTATTTTTGGACAAAGAAAAACAATCAGAGCTCACAGAGGTAACCAAAAATGAATTTTACAACCAATTATTAGGTTATATAGAAACAAAAAAGCCATATCTTAATAATGAATTACGTATGGTTCATTTGGCAGATAATGTTGGTATACCTTCACACCTGCTTTCCAAGCTAATTAATGAAAAGGCAAAAATGAATTTTAACCAATTTATTAATGAATATAGATTGATTGAGGCAAAAAAATTACTTCTCGAAAATCCAAATGTAAGCATCAAAACAATTTACTTTGATGTTGGTTTTAACAACAAAGCAACATTTAATACTGCTTTTAAAAATAAATACAATTGTACTCCTTCTGAATATAAAAGAAAAAACGCAAAGGTAGAATTTCATTAAAAAGGTTAAGAATTATAATTCTTAACCTTTTCTCTATGTAAATTATAGAGCTTTACTCATACAACGCTAAAATACTCTAAGCCTATGAGAACTCTTGTCTATCTTTTTTTTAGTTTATGTAGCATTACATTGTTTGCTCAAAAATTCACATTAATTAAGGACTCCATTAATCCCATTGTAAATAGTCCTGCAATAGGAGGCACATATTTTGGCACATCCTGGACCGATGTAGATGGTGATAATAAACTGGACCTATTTTATGGAGGCACGGTATTTAAAAATCTGGGAAAAGGAACATTCGAAATTGATCCTGGTAGTGATTCTATCCCTACCGCCACAGCACTCGTTGGATGTAGCTGGGCCGATTATGAAAATGATGGGGATTTGGACTTGATATACTCCCGTTTTTCTGCTCCATCCACATTGCAAACCAGAATATACACCAATAATGGGTCTGGGCAATTTACAGAAGCAAATACGATTTTAAATACCATTAATTCTGCCACCTGGAGTACGCAATGGTGTGATTATAACAATGATGGCAACATCGATTTTATTTTGACCTTTGCCGATCTGTTTTTAGGACAAAATCATTTTCCTAATCGCTTGTACAGAGGAAATGCAGATGGGTCTTTTACCGAAGTTACAGAACCCTACGAGTTTCTTACTACGTTAGCTCCTTATACAGTATCGAACTGGACAGATTATGATCAAGATGGAGATGTAGATCTATTTATAGCAAGTGGTCCCGCTTCGGGTCCCACGGGGATTTCTCCCGATTTCATCTATAAAAACTTACAAGTTGAAACTGGAAACGAAGGTTTTAAAAAACTAACGAAAACAGAAATATCTTTTGCAGAGGATCCTCAGGATGGGCAATGTTATAATGCTATAGATGTCGATAATGATGGCAATTTAGATATTGCACTCACAAATTACTCAGGTATCAACAATAAGTTTTACCGCAATCGTTCTGATAAATACATTTCTACACCTACTCCTTTTACAAGTAGTAATGATCAAAATCTATCTAATGCATGGGGGGATTTTGATAATGATGGGGATTTAGATGTTATTATTACAGCCTCCAGCGCAACAGGAAGTGGTTATTTTATTAACAATGGTGATGGAACCTTTACAGAAAGTGAGTCAAATCTTATAAATACTGCCACTTCAGGAAACTCTACAGGTGCTACAATCGGTGATTATGATAATGATGGGGATCTGGATTTTTTTGTAGTAGGTCAGGGAATAAAAGGATTGTTTAGAAATGATCTGGTAAGAAAAAATCATTTTGTAAATATTAGATTGATAGGAAACCCTTCTAACAAAGCAGCTCTTGGTGCCCGAATTAAACTTACTTCAAGAATAAAAGGAAAACTAGTTACCCAGACAAGAGAAGTATCTGCTTCAAATACATTTATGGGACATAATAGCCTTAGAGTACACTTTGGGCTTAATAAGGCCCCTAAAATACATGAATTAATCATTTATTGGCCCTCTGGAAATGTTTCTACCTTCAAAAAATTAAGAGTTAATAAATTTTATACAATTAAAGAAGGTAAAAAGTATCCTATTTCACCAATTATAAAAAAAAGAAAGAAATTAAAAGTAATCATCTACCCCAACCCCACAAAAAAAGAAGTTAAGATAAAAGTAACTGATCTAAAAACAACTACTCCAGTTAGGATTAAACTCTTAAATCACAAAGGGAAGCTCATCTTCAAAAAACACTTTGATAATCACCAAAAGTTGGTAGTAAACACCAAACATATTCCCGCCGGCACCTATTTTCTATACATCTTCATCAATGAAAAATCAGTTATGAAAAAACTAATCATTAAATAAAATTGATTGGTTTTAAAAAAAGCAAGTTTGTTATACAAACTTGCTTTTTTATTTACTCAGCTTACCGAACTATATATTAAATTATTAGCTTTACACCAGAAACACATGATTACTAATGAAGCATATAGATTTAATTGTAATAGGAGGTGGACCTATCGGTATCGCTTGTGGTTTAGAAGCCAAAAAAAAAGGATTAAACTATCTTATTATAGAAAAAGGGACAATTGTTAATTCTCTATACAATTACCCCATAAATATGCAATTCTTTTCTTCCTCAGAAAAACTTGAAATAGATAACATTCCGTTTATTAGTAAAGAAGCAAAACCTAAACGTAATGAAGCATTAGAGTATTACCGAAGGATTGTAACCTCTAATGATTTAAATATTAATTTGTTTGAAAAAGTTAGTAGCGTTAAGAAAAATAGTCAGCTATTTCAAATAGAAACCAATAAAAACAACTATACGGCTACCTACCTAATCGTTGCTACGGGCTTTTATGATTTGCCCAATACTATAAACGTACCTGGTGAAAATTTGGAAAAAGTATCTCATTACTACAAAGATCCACATTTTTTTGCCAAGCAAAAGTTAGCGGTGATTGGAGCAAGTAACTCTGCTGTAGATGCAGCCTTAGAGTGCTATCGAAAAGGTGCCGAAGTTACCATGTTAGTACGTGGTCCAGAAATAGGGAAACGTGTAAAATATTGGGTAAGACCTGATATTCTTAATCGAATTGATGAAGGTAGCATTAAAGCTTTCTACAATGTAACTATTGATGAAATCTTACCCGATAAAATTAATTTTAAAACAGCAGATAGAAAGATATCGATTGATAATGACTATGTTTTAGCCTTGACAGGGTACAAACCTAATTTTGAATTTTTAAAGAATATAGGAATCCAACTTTCTGAGGATCAAAAACTCTATCCACAATACAATGAGGATACCATGGAAACAAATATTGAAAATCTATACCTAGCAGGTGTTATTTGCGGAGGAATGGACACGCACCTCTGGTTTATTGAAAACTCTAGAATCCATGCTACAACAATCCTAAAATCTATTCTTAAAAAACAATAAACATAAAAAGACTCATTTAGATATACTAATATCTCTAAATGAGTCTTTATTATAAATTCCTGTCTACAAGGAATTATACCATATACTGCCTAGCCTATTCTCTAGATAGAATACTTAATATATACCAAAACAACAGCATCAAAGAGGCAAATAATCCAAGTGAGGCTCCTACGTATTGATCTTCTGAATACTTATGAACCATGTTAGAAGTTTGATATAATATAGACCCTGAAGCCAATACTACCATACCTACACTAAACCATAATCCCAAATTAAATCCAAATAACATTCCGGCTACAATAAGTCCAATTGCAATAAAAAAGCCAATTGCCAAAATAGATTTAAGAAATGAAAAGTCCTTTTTTGTCAAAAGAACAATAGCCGATAACCCAGTAAACAATGATAGGGTTAAAATTGCAGCTTGATTAAGTATGTTTGCACCTCCGCTTTCTGCAATCATCATGGCCATGCCTATAAGCGGAATAAAAATAAATGCTTCTGCAACCACATACAATAATAAACCTAAGTATTGCTGATTGATATTATGGTTTCTAAATGCCATCTTTTCTGCATAATTTGTAGCCAGCATAAAACCTCCTAACATAATTAGCCATCTCCAACCTTGCGTCATAGAAAAAGCAAAATTTACAATAGGCTCTATCTGAAAAAATATCCACTCTACAATAACAAAAAGTAGAACAGCCATCGCTAGGTGTGTATAGGTCTTTTTATAAAAAGCAACTCTTTTTTCGTCCGTAAGTGTACTTACAGGAGCTACTTGCTGAAATTCTTCCATATAACTTTATAAATTAAAATTGTTTCCGGCAATAAATATACTAAAGTGACATCACTTTTTGATATTGCTTATAAATTATCTTCTGTAGTTTCAATTAATAAATAATACAACTATTCGAAAATTTAAAAAATTAATTTAACTGATTGGAGTTACTTTCAAAGTATCTAAAATTAAGCATTCTTGATACATAATAATAGATGTCAGGAAATTCGTTTTTTAATTTCATTGGTGATTCCATAAAAACTTCAACAAGAACCGCTATAAACTCGAATTTATCGGTATATGCATATTCTCTTAAAATTTTGGTATCTACAATTTTTTTTCTAAGTTCTACAGAGCCCAAATGCTTTTCTAACAACAAAAAAGTGTCATAAAAAATCTCTGAGCTTATATCGTTATTCTTAATTGAATTATAATGAATAGCATGAGTAATTTCATGAATACCAAGACTTTTCCCTTTATCTTGATGCAAATTTCCTTTTTGAAAATGTTTCCAAGATAAAGCCAATGCTTTTGACCTGGGGTTAAACTCTCCTAGGTTTTCCGTTTTATTTAATATAGAATAAAAAGATGACGGGTATAAAATAATAGTATATAGATATCCTAACTGATAATGTCTCATCCCAAAAGTTAGTTGCGTAACCATAATAGTTACCTGCATACGCATAAAATCGTCTATTACAAGTCCATCTCTACCCACAAACCTTGTACGTTCTATAAATTTTGCAGCTCTATGGGCAAAGTATTTTTTTTGCTTTTTATCCAAAATTTTATAAAAAGCATTCTCATCTAAAAACAACTGCAAATGTGATGGTAATTTTTTAAGAATTGGATAGCAATGTACATAATAAGGTTTTCCTTTATATTTTACATAAACCGATTCTAAATATCGCAATACATAGTACACACAAATCGATACAATACCCACAGTAACAAAAACTCCTAATACCGTTTGAAGTATCGAATTCGAGGGGGCTTCTTCTAATAATAGTATAGTTGTTATATAAAGATTCAAAAAGACAAAATGTAGGTTAAGGGTATTAAATGTAACGTTTTAGAACTAAATATCTTATGAATTCGCTATAAATATCAGATTATAGTTACCAAATATTTTAGAACGGCACGCTATATCATTTTAGAAAAGCTCTATTGACAACAAGCAAAAATAATCATAACAAATTGAAAAACAAATAATTACGATACATTCCCATACTATTTATCTGCTTAATTTTATAAAAACAACTTTTTTTAATAAATCATTAACAAGTATGCTGCTACTGTAAATTTTGAAATATCAATAGTAAATTCTATGAAAAATGAATTAAATTATTTAATTTAATAATCTGATTTCCAACAACTAACCACACATTATAGGTTATCCCCCCTAATATCATAAAATCATATACTCATGTATGTATAAGGTTAAGTAACAAGAATATATCTTACTGTGTAACCAACGTTAAGAACAACATTACCTAGGTATACATAATAGAGTTTCCATATCAAAAGCTTGTTATAAAGTCAAATATGGCACATGTATCATATAACCAACATGTTTATTAAACATCGTTACATCATTTAAAAAATTAAAAAGTAGACCACACAATTATCAATAATTAATTAAAACTTACACAAATGAAAAAAATCATTTTATTATTAATGTTCGGAGTTGCTCTTGTAATTAGTAACTCTTGTGAAACAGAAGAGATAAACCGATCAAATTCTAATCCAGAAATTACAGATAAGGCACATTATTATAATGATTCTGAGTATTTTCTCGTAGCCAACCGTGGCTCTTCAACTGTTAGTATTTTTAATGCTAAAACAACCGACTTTATAAACGAAATCACCCTACCCGATGAAGGAGCACAACCAACCTATTTAGCACATAGCAGGAGAAACAAAATGGTGTATGTTGGAGATTTTTCTAACAGAAAAGTAGTCTATTATGATGACTCCTCTTTTGAGTTTAAAGGAGAAATTGAGATCGAAGAAGGCGCATTTCATATGTGGATTAATAATTATGCCAATCAATTATGGGTTAACAACATTGTATCAAAAACAACTTCTGTAATTGACCTTAACACAAACACAGTATTAAAAAATATTTCTTTACCAACAGAGGAAATACCTGAATTAACAGAAAACGCAGTACAACACGATGTAGTCATTTCTCCTTCTGGATTTGCTGCTTATGTAACTATATTGGATGGTTCTGACAAAAGTTATGTTGTAATGTACAACACTCAAACATTAGAATATATAAAGCACGAAGTTGTGGGCGGTGATGCACATTTATTACCCGTAGGTAGAAGATTATATGTTCCTGCTCAAAATGACAACACAATAACAGTATTAAGTAGGTTTAATCTTAATTCACAAAAAGAAATACCATTTGCATCTGCACACGGAATAACTAATAGTCGTAGGCATGTTTTTGTTACAGGAATAGCGGATAATAAAGTAGGAGTACTAGATCGATATAGAAATAAAGTTATTTCAGAAATCGATACCGAATATAACATACCGCACAACTTAGCTGTAAATAGAAGAGGAAACATTTTATTTTTATCACATTCTGGAGGAACAGCGACCAAAGTTGTTTTTTACAAAGTAAAGAGAAATGGTACTCTTAGTAAATTATCAGAATATGATTCTGGCATAAACCCTTTTGGAGTGTTACGTTATTAAGCTAATCTGCTATTACTATATTATAATCATAACTTAAAAAAAATAATTACTTAGATGTAAAGAAGAGGCTGCTTAGAAAATAGTATTTTTAAGCAGTCTCTTTATTTAATACCAACTATGAACAATTTGCCCTATCAACTTCTAAAACAGAATATTGCTAATCATATAGAATTTTCTGAAACCGAGTTTGAAAAGTATAGCCGCTTATTTCATCTTAAAAAAGTTGCAAAAAAGGATTACATCTTAAGACAAGGTGCTATTTGTAAATTCGAAGGTTTTGTAACCAAAGGTTGTTTTAGAGTGCTTACACATGACAGAGATGGCAATGAACATGTTTTATATTTTGCCATACAAGATTGGTGGATTACAGATATTGATAGTTTTACAAACCAAATTCCTTCTTTTTTATCCATACAAGCATTAGAAGACAGTGAAGTATTACTAATTAATAAAGTGGACAAAGATTTATCATATGAGCAGTTTCCAAAAGTAGAGAAGTTATTTCGAATTATGACTCAAAAGACAATTGTTGCTATGCAACGTCGCTTGTTAAGAAAACAGAGTCAAACAGCAGATGAACGCTATAGTTACTTTTTAAATCAATATCCCGAAATTGCAAATAAATTAACCAATCGACAATTAGCGTCTTATTTGGGAATCTCACATGAATTTCTAAGTAAAATTAGAAAAAAACTTGTTTCCAAAAAACAATAAGATTTCTTCATTCATTCTAGCAATCATATTTTTTTATTTATTGAACTAGTTCAATGTTTTTGAAACTAGATAGAAGCAATTTTGTATTCTAATAATAAATAAATGAAAAATGAAAACTCTAAAAAATCTTGTACTATTTTTATGTACTACCACAATTTTTGCGTCATGTGTAAATGACGATGAAACCCCAACATCATCTATCGAAACAAAAAACAAAGAGCTTGTTACCAACGCACTCTTAAAAGTTCACGACAAGCTTGATAAAACTATGATTGACACTTTTTATGAAGAAGGGTATATCGAGCATGTTCCCGATGCAGAAAGCGGAAAAAAAGGATTACAAAATACGATTAATGACCTTATCTCAAAAAACACAACCATAACCAGAGATATTGCTCGTATTGTATCTGAAGATGATCGAGTATTTGTACATTCTCGAGTAAAATTAACTTCAAATACTGGTAATGTAACATCAATAATCACCGGTGATATTTTTCGTGTTGAAAATAACAAAATTGTTGAGCATTGGGGTACCCAACAAATCGAAGTTCCTAAATCAGAAACAGCAAATGGAAACAGCATGATAGATGGTAAAGGTGATCCCAATGCAAAAATACCAATTACTGATTTTACAAGAAACAAGAAAAACGTGATTAGAATTATTAATGAAGTATTAGGTAATGGCAACCAGTCTATAATGCCTCAACTTTTTGGAGAAACTTATACACAACACAACCCTATGGTACCTAACGGAGTCGAAGCCTTAAAAGGATTTTTGAATAGTATTGGAAAATTAGATGTTGAAATAAAACAAACCATTGCCCAAGGTGATTTGGTCCTCACCTTTGCTCACTACAAAAACCCAGAAAACAAAGGATTAGGAATCATTGATATATTTCGTTTAGATGCTTCGGGAAAAGCTGTAGAACATTGGGACGTAATACAAAGTATTCCTGAAACCTCTAGAAATGACAATGATTTTTTTTAAACTATTAATTATCTAATAAACAACTTCATCACAAAACACTTTTTTTAAGTATATACTTAAGAAGGTGTTTTTTTTATTATCCAACTATTTACATTCTTCTCTTACTATACGATATGCTATAAACACTCCTATTTCCTTCTAAAATTCATCATCAATCAATAAATAAAGCTAGGTTCTTTTTACAGAAAACTACAAAAAACATACCAGTGCTTTTAGAAAATCTAATACAGAATAAGAGTTCCAAACTACAGGTAATCAAAAACAAAATATCCTACAAAAAAAATTAACAAAAACAATCACAACCTTACACATCATCGCTATAAACGTTCCTAAAAACCGAATCAAAACACCATCTTACTCATTTACAATCAATGATTTGTGGTAATACCACATACGAAATGCTGTGTCTTTTAGCTATATTTGAGTAAGATCGATTTCAACACGTTTTAAAGACATTAATTGCTTTTTAACGACATACCCAGGTCATCCCGTCAAAAAAACCCCTAAACAAATATTGAATATTAATCATTGATTTTACATCGAAATTATTTCGTATGGCTAAACTTTATATTCTAATTATTGCATTAATTATAGGTGGTGTTAATGTTAGGGGACAATTAAGTAATATACATTATTTACCTCCTCTAAAACAGGGGAATGGAGGAACAGGTTCTATCAATGAACAAAGAATTTATCTTTCAACTCCAGAAACAACAGCCTTTGATGTACAAATTTACAACGGGACAAACCCTACTGCAATTGCAACCATCACAGGCTTATCTAATACAAGTTCTCAAACTTACAATCTAGCGAATGGAAACAATGGTTTAACTCTTGTTAGCACAACAAATACCGGAATTGTACTTAGTAATGCTGGATTACGATTCGAATCTGCAGGAGGTGAAGAGTTTTATGTAAACTATCGAGGAAGATCAAACGCTCAAGCAGCTTCCTTAACTTCTAAGGGGAGGCAAGCATTTGGAACCTCATTTAAATGGGGAGGTCGACCAAATTATGGGAATAGTCATAATACGTTGAATGCCGTAGTAGGTATTATGGCAACACAAGACAATACAACTGTAAATATTTTTGGTTATGACTCAGATTGTACTTTTAGAAATGGTAATAGTGCCGCGGGTATAACTGCAGATAATATAACAATTACACTAAATGCTGGTCAATCATATGTATTAGAAGCCCCAAGAAACAATGGAGCAGCAAATATTGACTGCTGGTTGGGGGCTTCGATACAATCGAATAAAAATATAGTTATTTCGAATGGTAATCTAAATGGAGCTCCTTCTCCAACTTCGAATAGTAGAGATGCAGGTATTGATCAGGCTGTGCCAGAAAACGTATTAGGCAGAGAGTATGTATTTGTAAGAGCGGGAGGTACAGACTTGAATGAAACACCAATTATTATAGGTACGCAAAATGGTACAGATATTTTTGTAAATGGTGCTGCTACTCCTATAGCTACTATTAATGATGGAGATTACTTTATGATTCCGGGAACCAATTATTCTTCAGGGTCAATGGGTGCAAATATGTATGTCACGGCTAGTAAGGAAGTATATGCATATCAAAATATTGCTGGTTCTAGTGCAATACAAACGGGAGGATTAAACTTTATTGCTCCTGCCAATTGTTTATTACCTGATTTTTTTGATAATCTTCCAGATATAAGAAATGTTGCTGGATCAAATTTTACAGGGGGAGTTACCATTACCGCTTCTACAAGCACGCCTGATGCAAATATTATCGTCACTGATGATAATGGTACAGTAACATTACCAGCTTCTATACCCGTAACAGGTACTTCTGACTGGAAAACAATTACAGCACTAGGCCTTACAGGTGATGTTAAAGTACAGTCAACAGGTCCTGTAGCGGTAGGATTTTTTGGCGCGAGCGGTAATGCCGGGCTGGCGGGATATTATTCTGGTTTTGATACAGTTCCTGTGGTAGAGCTTGATGTTACAGGAGGAGGATGTTTGCCAGGGTCTGATGTCTTTGAAGTTTCTGGTAATTTTGATGCTTATCAATGGTATCGAAATGATGTAATCATTTCGGGAGAAACGACAAGCATTTATAGTCCAACCCAACCTGGTGACTTCTTTGTTAAAGTAACCAGAGGGCCCTGTACTTATGATTCTGCTATTTTACCCGTTTTTAATTGTGATCCCGAAATTGTATTAACAAAAACGGTAGATAATACTACTGCTATTGAAGGAGATACAGTCACTTTTACTATAGAAGTGGAGCAATTGGGAATAAATCCTGCTACGAATCTGGTTATCAACGACCTTTTACCTCCAGAGCTCACTTTTGGAACGGTAACCCCCAGCTATGGAACATGGTCAGCTCCAAATTGGACTATTGGAGATATGTTTAGTGGCGAGGTTCATACACTTACCATAGAGGCAATAGTAAATGAAGTTGCAACACCCGGAGTAGTTACAAATACGGTTAGTAACACACAAACAGAAGTTGAAGGAAACTTTTTGCCAGATGACCCCACAGAAGATGTTACTATCATAAATAATGAATTAGCTATAACCAAAACAGATCAGCCTGCACCCGATGGTAGCTATGACACAGTTGATGAAACAATTACCTATGATTTTGTTGTAACCAATACTGGAGATCAAATCATACCTTCTGTTACTATTTCTGATCCTAAAATCGATCCAGGAAGCTTGTCACCTGCTTCGGTTTCTAATCTTGCCATAGGAGGTTCTGCTAATTTTACAGCAACCCATACCATTACTCAAGAAGATATAGAAGCTGGACAAGTAATAAACTCTGCCACCGCCGAAGGTACATTATCCAATGGTTTTGTGATTTCTGATATTTCTGATGATCCTGACGATCCTACAACTTCGACTCATGATCCTACTATTACACCGATTGAGCAAATAGGTGCTCTGATATTAGAAAAAATTGCACAACCATCAACCGGTGGCGATGGAGATGGTTTATATAATCAATTAGGTGAAATAATCACCTACGAACTTACTGTTTACAATACAGGTAATGTAAGCTTAAATAATATTACTATCACAGATTCTAATGCGGATCTAGGAAGTATCAGTCCTGCATTTATCACCAATTTACCTGTTGGAGCATCTGCTGTGTTTACTGCCCAACATACCATTGTTTCAGCAGATTTTACCGCTGGAAATGTAACAAATATAGCTACAGTATCGGGTACAGAAGTAGTAGAAGGTACTTTAATCACAGATACTTCTGACGACCCTACCACTATAGTTTTAGATGATGCCACAGTAGTCACTATTCCTCAAATAGGAAGAATTGAAGTTACTAAGGCTGCCAGTCCTCCTGCGGATGGAGATTTTGATACTGTTGGTGAAACAATCACTTACACTCTTGTGGCTACCAACACAGGAACGGTTACACTCACAGATATCAATCTAGTAGATCCAAATGCAGATACTCTTATTTTAGATAGTACCACAGGAACCGATGATGGGTTAGATTTGATAGTAGATAATCTAGCTCCCCTAGAAACAGCTACATTTACAGCAACACATTTTATCACTCAAGATGACTTAGATACAGGCGAAGTAATAAACACCGCTACAGCAGGAGCACAATACTTTGGAGGAAGTATTACCGATATTTCTGATGACCCCAATGACTCTACGACAACAACAGAAGACCCAACCATTGTTGCGATGACCTCAACTCCTTCTATGACCGTTACAAAAACAGCCGATGATGACAGTAATGTATCAGAAGGGCAAATCATTATCTATACGTATGTGGTGACCAATACTGGAAATGTAACCATAGATGAGGTAACTATAAATGATGTTCACTCTGGAAATGGAGTTATAAATACTCCTTCTTTACAAAGTACTACAGGAACCGATGATACTCTGGATAATGATGTAGACAGCTTAGCTCCCGGTCAAATAGCAACATGGACATTGGCATATATTGTTACATCAGCTGACATTACAGATCAGGTAGATATTACCAACACCGTAACCGCAACGGGAACACCTAAAACAGGAAGTATAACAGATCCAGTGGTAGCAGAAATTGTTACTGTAAATCCCATTGAAACGATTTGCGGAGGGGTTACTTTATCACACGATTTAACGAATGATGTTGATCCATCTATTGTATCCTTTAGCTGGTCTGCAGCAGATAATCCTTTATTATTTGGAGAAACCACTACTACCAACACTTCTTCTGAAATTACAGACACATTGGTTAATGGGGTTACTTCTGCTCAAAATATTATTTACACAATCACCGGTTTTGATTCAGGAGGAGTAATACAAGATGTATATACATATACAGTAACAGTTCAGCCTATTCCAACGGTAACAGGTTCTACTAATAAAACAAAAAACACATGTTCAGAAATATCTTTAAATGAAAAATTAATTAATGATATTGACAACTACAATGATGGGGTCACTTTTAGCTGGTTAGCTGCTGACAATCCTAACGTTACTGGAGAAACTACCACTTCTAATACGGCTGCTAATATCACAGATACCCTCATCAATACTACCACAACGCCTCAGGATGTAGTGTATACCATAACACCCTCTGATTCGACAACCGGTTGTATAGGCACTATCTATACCATTACAATAACGGTTAATCCTAAACCTTCTGTGGTAACATCTCCTACAGATACCATTTGTAGTGATGTTTCTTTAAATCATGACTTAAATAATGATATTGACCTTGCATCTGGAACTTTTAGCTGGTCGGCAGCAGATAACTCTAATGTAACAGGAGAAACTACGGCTACAAGCACCGATAATAGTATCACAGATACTTTAACCAATATTTCGGGAACAGTACAAATTGTAACCTATACCATTACTCCTACCAGTGTAGATGGATGCGAAGGAGATTCCTATACTTATGTAGTTACTGTTAACCCAGAACCTTTTGTGGCAACACTCCCATCTGATACTATCTGTAATGATGAAACATTAAATCATAGCCTAAACAATGATATAGATCTTACAGGGGTAAGTTTTAGTTGGTCGGCGGCAGATAACCCAGATGTGACCGGTGAAACCATAATCACAAGTACAGATATCGATATCACTGATACATTAACCAATACTTCGGGAACAATACAAACTGTAACCTATACTATCACTCCTACTAGTGCTGATGGATGTGACGGAGACTCCTATACCTATGTGGTTACTATTAACCCAGAACCTTCTGTTTCTTCTCTTCCTACGGATACAGTTTGTAGTGATATCTCATTAAATCATGATCTTAACAATGATGTAAATTTAACTGGTGTAACTTTTAGTTGGTTAGCTGCTGATAACCCTGATGTGACCGGTGAAACCATAACCACTAGTACAGATACCAATATTACTGATACATTAACGAATATTTCAGGAACAATACAAACTGTAACCTATACCATCACTCCTACCAGTGCCGATGGTTGTGAAGGAGACTCTTATACCTATGTGGTTACCATTAACCCAGAACCTTTTGTAGCTGCTCCTCCTTTTGATGTTGCATGTAGTAATATAGCTTTGGATCATGACCTTACAGAAGACGTAAACCTTCCTGGAACAACCTTTAGTTGGTTTGCAACGGACAATCCTAATATTACCGGTGAGACAACTACAACGAGTACTGATTCTAATATTACAGATACACTAAGTAATACATCAGACACCACTCAAATGGTTATCTACACCATTACTCCTACTAGTGCTGATGGATGCGAAGGAGATGCTTATAACCTTACTCTTTTTATTAACCCAGAGCCTTTTGTAACTATTCCTCCTATAGAAGAAATTTGTAGTGATGAAGCTTTAAACCATGACTTAAGCAATGATGTTAACCTCACTGGTGTAATTTTTTTATGGGTGGCAATCGACAACCCTAATGTTACAGGAGAAACAATAACCACTACAAACTCTTCAAATATTACTGATACATTAATCAATACTTCGGGGGTTGTACAGGATGTAATTTATACAGTCCTTCCGGTAAGTGCTAGTGGTTGTGTTGGAAGTCCATTTGTATATTCTTACACTGTAAGAGTAAGTCCTAAAGCGTTTGTAAATACTCCTCCTACTGATGTTATTTGTACTGGAACAACGTTAAATCATGATTTAATTGCCGATATAAATATTCCCGGAACTACTTTTAGTTGGTCGGCAGCAGAAAACCCTGATGTAACAGGAGAGACTACTACTCCCAGCACAGACACCAGTATTACTGATACATTAACCAATACTTCAGGAACACCTCAGGTTGTCATCTATACGATTACTCCAACAACTGCCGATGGATGTGAAGGAGACACTTATACCTATGAGGTAACAGTGAATCCAAAACCAGTTGTTATCACGCCACCTACAGATACCATCTGTAGCGATGCAACACTTAACCATAATCTAAATGATGATGTAGACCTTACCGGAGGAACCTTTAGCTGGTCGGCAGCAGAAAACCCAGACGTAACAGGAGAAACTACCTCAACAAGTACAGCGACCAGCATCACAGATACATTAACTAATACCTCGGGAACAGTACAAACTATAACCTATACCATCATTCCTACCAGTGCTGATGGATGTGAAGGAGATTCTTATACCTATGTGGTAACTATTAATCCAGAACCCTTTGTGGTAACATCTCCTACAGATACTATTTGTAGTGATGCAACGCTTAGCCATGATCTAAACAACGATGTAGATCTTACCGGAGTAAGCTTTAGTTGGTCGGCAGTAGAAAATCCAGACGTAACAGGAGAAACCACTGCAACAAGTACGGACACCAGTATTACTGATACATTAACCAATACTTCAGGAACTGTACAGACGGTAACCTATACCATCATTCCCACCAGTGCTGATGGATGTGAAGGTGACTCCTATACCTATGTGGTCACCATTAATCCCGAACCCTTTGTGATAACACCTCCAACTGACACCATTTGTAGTGACGTAGCACTTAATCATAACCTAAACGATGATGTAGACCTGACAGGAGCAACATTTAGCTGGGCAGCTGCAGAAAATCCTAATGTAACTGGTGAAACTACAACTACCAGCACAGCCTCTAGTATCACAGATACACTGACCAACATTTCAGGAACCGTGCAGACTGTAATATATACCATCACTCCTACTAGTGCTGATGGTTGTGAAGGAGACTCCTATACCTATGTGGTTACGATTAACCCAGAACCATTTGTAGTAACACCACCTATAGATACCATTTGTAGTGATGCAACTTTGAATCATAACCTAAACGATGATGTAGACCTTACTGGAGTAACATTTAGTTGGGTGGCAGCAGAAAATCCTAATGTAACTGGAGAAACTACAGTTACTAGTACAGCCACTAGTGTCACAGATACATTAACCAACATTTCGGGAACAGTGCAGACTGTAATCTATACCATCACTCCTACTAGTGCTGATGGATGTCAAGGAGATTCCTATACCTATGTAGTAACTATTAACCCAGAACCATTTGTAGTAACACCACCTACAGATACCATTTGTAGTGATGCAACGCTTAATCATAACCTAAACGATGATGTAGACCTGACAGGAGTAACATTTAGCTGGGCAGCTGCAGAAAATCCTAATGTAACTGGTGAAACTACCTCAACAAGTACCGCTACTAGTATTACTGACACATTAACCAATGCTTCAGGAACTATACAAACTATAACCTATACCATTACTCCTACTAGTGCTAATGGATGTGTAGGAGACTCCTATACCTATGTGGTCACCATTAACCCTGAACCTTTTGTAGTAACACCACCTACAGATACTATTTGTAGTGATGTAGCATTAAACCATGATTTAAACGATGATGTAGATCTTACTGGAGTAAGTTTTAGCTGGTCGGCGGCAGAAAACCCTAATGTAACTGGTGAAACTACCACTACAAGTACAGCTAGTAGTATTACCGATACACTGACCAACATTTCAGGATCAGTACAAACTGTAACTTATACCATCACTCCTACTAGTACTGATGGGTGTGAAGGAGACTCTTATACTTATGTAGTAACTATTAACCCTGAACCTTTTGTGTTAACACCTCCTACAGATACAATTTGTAGTGATGCAGCTCTGAATCATAACCTAAACAATGACGTAAATCTTACCGGAGTAACATTTAGCTGGGTAGCAGTAGAAAATCCTAATGTAACCGGAGAAACTACGGCTACAAGTACTGCCTCTAGTATTACAGATACATTAACCAACATTTCAGGAACAGTACAAACTGTAACCTATACCATCACTCCTACTAGTGCTGATGGATGTCAGGGAGACTCCTATACCTATGTGGTAACTATTAACCCAGAACCTTTTGTAGTAACACCTCCTACAGATACCATTTGTAGTGATGCAACGCTTAATCATAACCTAAACGATGATGTAGACCTGACAGGAGTAACATTTAGCTGGGCAGCTGCAGAAAATCCTAATGTAACTGGAGAAACTACTACTACAAGCACTGCCACTAGTATTACAGATACATTGACCAACATTTCTGGAACAGTGCAGACTGTAATCTATACCATTATTCCTACCAGTGCCGATGGATGCCAAGGAGACCCTTATATTTATGTAGTAACTATTAATCCTGAACCTTTTGTAGTAACACCTCCTACAGATACCATTTGTAGTGATGCAACTTTGAATCATAACCTAAACAATGACGTAAATCT
>CANMLW010000015.1 GCA_947498705.1 uncultured Aquimarina sp. | reverse complement strand
ATAAACTTTTCCAAAAATTAACTGTCCTAAATTCCGTTGAACGTATCGCTTGTCAGACATAGAGTATGCCCCATAACAATTGTATAACACACGTATGTGTGTTATTTCTATTGTAAATCTAATGGATTTTTAACGCTTTGCAAATGATTTGTTGCCACATGTGTATAAATTTCGGTGGTTTTACTAGAATTATGCCCTAATAATATCTGGATATGTCGCAAATTAGTTCCATTCTCCAATAAATGAGTTGCAAAACTATGTCGTAAAGTATGTGGGGTAACCCTTTTTTTAATCCCTGCCAATAGTGCTGCCTTTTTGACTATTTTATCCACACTTGTCGTACTATACGATTTACCATTAGGAGCCTCGAACAAAAAAGTTTTTGGCCTCCATTCTTTATAATAATTTCGTAAATCCTTTAAGGCAGTCTCTGATAATAAAGTAAGTCGATCCTTATTACCTTTGGCTTGTTTAATAACTACCACCATTCGTTTGCTATCTATATCTGCTACTTTTAAACTCAAAAGCTCGCTCTTTCTTAGCCCAGAACTGTACAGTAAACTCAAAATGGATCGATGTTTGACATTGGTTGTACACTGCAACATTGTTACAATTTCTTCTTTAGATAAAATAACTGGAAGCTTCCTCTTTTTACGAGGTCTTTCAATACTATAAAACCGATTAGGCATTCCCAAAACAACTTCATAATAAAATTTAATACTGTTAATGGATTGATTAAGGTAACTATCTGACTTTTTGAGATGTACCAATCCTTTTAAATAATCTCTAATATCTTCTTCTGTCAGATAATTAATAGACTTGTTGGGAAAAGCATTTATAAACCTTTCAAACATTGTTATATATACTCTACATGTATTTGCAGAATAACACTTTAATTCTAATTTTTCTAAAAAAACTTCTGGAATATATCGAACTCCATTTTTTGGTACTCTTCTTCTATAATTGTTTAATGAGGTAGTATCGTGACTCCTATCTTTCTTTTCTTTAAAAAAATGATTCCCATGAATCCAAGCAACCCCTTTAAAAGTATTGAATATCCTCTCCAAATTAGCCTTCGAATTAACAATATAGGCCATTTGATAGCGACTACTCCATTTTGGCTCGGGAAGTTCCTTGATTAAAGCCTGAATCACCTTATCAGGGTAAAACTGTAACCCAATCATTTTTTGATTGTTGATTAACAAATGCTTTAGTGTGATATGTTTGGTAAGATTCATGATACAAAAATGCTGTATTAAAAAATCATAATAGTATATTAGTCGTATAATATTCGAATACTATTTTATTAAACTAAAATTATGAATGTTTGCCCCTATTGCAAAAACGAAATTACAGGTAGGTCAGATAAGAAATATTGCTCTGTACATTGTAAATCTGCACACCAATATCAACAACGTAAATCTGAAGAAATTCTCTATTATAAAATTGATAAACAACTTAAAACAAACAGGAAACTCTTAAAAGCTTACAATAAGTCTGGGATGTCAACCGTACGTAAAGAAAAACTTTTATCAGAAGGCTTTGACCCTACTTACTTTACACATTACTGGAAAAACAAAAAGGGACAGGTATATCTATTCTGCTATGAATATGGATTTTTGAATTTAAAAGACAACCAAAAAGAAAAATATCTTCTGGTTACGTGGCAAGAGTACATGAATCGTTAACACTTATCCCCTTATACTACGAACTTTTACATTTTTTAACACATTTCTTCAAAACAACAAAAAATATGTTTTTAATCGATAAAAAATGTATTTTACCGGTAATTTGTTGTTTTTTACAAGTTTGATCTCTAAAAAAGCTCTTATATTTGTACTGTAAACAAATTGAAAGAAACATACGGAGGCTTCCCCCTATATAAAATAAATGCACCGTACTAATTACCCCAAATTGTTCCCCCAAAACGTCGAAAAAAAAATCCCGAACCTACTTCGGGATTTTTTCGTTATATATACTACTGTAGTAATACAAATAACCCCAAAGATTTTAAAAATCTTTGGGGTTAGTATACTAAGCCTTCCTTTTTACAATAAGAAAAATGCTATTATTTAAACAATTTTATTTCTTTTACGTTCTACTTCTGTAAGGAAAATTTTACGTAATCTTAAATGATTAGGTGTAACCTCTACGTATTCATCTTTTTGAATATATTCTAAGGCTTCTTCTAACGAGAATTTGATAGCGGGTACAATCTTTGCCTTATCGTCTGCTCCAGCAGATCTTACGTTAGATAATTTTTTGGTCTTGGTTACATTTACAGTCATATCATCCCCTCTAGAATTTTCTCCGATCACCTGACCTTCGTAAATATCTTCTCCCGGATCAATAAAGAACTTTCCTCTATCCTGTAATTTATCAATCGAGTATGGTATTGCTGTTCCTTTTTCCATAGATACCAATGATCCATTAATTCTGCCTGGTATATCACCTTTTAAGGGTTGATATTCTTTAAACCTATGCGCCATGATCGCCTCTCCTGCAGTAGCAGTTAATAATTGGTTTCGTAAACCTATGATACCGCGAGATGGAATTATAAATTCACACACCATACGATCTCCTTTGGCTTCCATGCTCAACATTTCTCCTTTACGCATGGTAACCATCTCTACAGCTTTTCCAGATACACTTTCTGGCAAATCAATTGTTAACTCTTCGATTGGTTCACACTTCTTTCCGTCAATCTCTTTAATAATAACCTGTGGTTGTCCTATTTGTATCTCATACCCCTCACGTCTCATAGTCTCGATAAGAACCGACAAGTGTAATACTCCTCGTCCAAAAACCATAAACTTATCTGCACTATCCGTTTCATTAACTCTAAGTGCTAAGTTTTTTTCAAGTTCTTTCTCTAATCTTTCCTTTATATGACGAGAAGTAACAAATTTTCCGTCTTTACCAAAGAAAGGAGAGTCATTAATGGTAAACAACATACTCATTGTTGGTTCATCGATTGCGATGGTTTTAAGTCCTTCTGGATTTTCTATATCTGCTACAGTATCTCCAATCTCAAAACCTTCTAATCCAACCAATGCACAAATATCTCCTGCTTCTACTTTTTCTACCTTTCTTCTTCCTAATCCTTCAAAAGTATGAAGCTCTTTTATTTTTGATTTTTTAATAGATCCATCTCTTTTTACCAAAGAAACTTGCATTCCTTCTGTCAATGTACCTCTCTGTAAACGACCTATCGCGATACGTCCTGTAAATGATGAAAAGTCTAATGAGGTGATCAACATCTGTGGTGTTCCTTCTTCTAACTTAGGAAAAGGTATATGTTCTATCACCATATCTAGTAATGGTTCTATAGAATCTGTTTCCTTTTTCCAATCATCACTCATCCAATTATTCTTGGCAGAACCATATACCGTAGGAAAATCTAACTGCCACTCTTCTGCACCTAATTCGAACATGAGATCAAATACCTTTTCATGAACCTCATCTGGAGTACAATTTTCTTTGTCTACTTTGTTAACTACGACACAAGGTTTTAACCCCAAGTCAATAGCTTTTTGCAGTACAAAACGAGTTTGTGGCATTGGCCCTTCAAAAGCATCTACCAATAACAAAACCCCATCAGCCATATTAAGTACACGCTCTACCTCTCCTCCAAAATCGGCGTGACCAGGAGTATCAATGATATTAATCTTAGTTCCTTTATAAGTAACCGAAACATTTTTTGAGGTAATTGTAATTCCTCTTTCACGCTCTAAATCATTATTATCCAGAATTAAATCTCCTGTATTTTCATTTTCACGAAATAATTGACAATGGTACATGATCTTATCTACCAACGTAGTTTTGCCGTGATCTACGTGTGCAATTATCGCAATATTTTTTATAGCTGTCATAAACGCCTCATTTTTAAGGGTGCAAAGGTAAGAGTTATTTTGACAGGTTTTACATTATTTATTGGATATTTAAAAAACCTGTTAAATTTTATATTCCCAGAAGATTAACCTTTTGAAAAACAACAACAAAACAAATCATAAGTCTTTAAAAAAGAAACCCATACAACGCCCTATTGCAAATATTAAACTTCTGTTTTTACATCAACAAAACTGAGGTTATTAAAACTAAAAAATACCATAGATTTTCATTCATAAAACCCTTATCTTTGCCGCTTAAAAAGGACAATTATGCGATTAGAAAACATACCAAATCTCAAGAATCTTGAAGCCAATAACTTTTTTCTTTTAGCTGGGCCTTGCGCCATAGAAGGGGAAGAAATGGCATTAAAAATCGCAGAAAAAGTAGTAACGATTACTTCAAAACTTAAGATACCGTATGTTTTTAAAGGGTCTTTCAAAAAGGCTAACCGTAGTAGAATTGATAGTTTTACAGGAATTGGAAATGAGAAAGCATTAAAAATATTGCGAAAGGTTGGTGAAACTTTTGATATACCAACGGTAACCGATATTCATGAAAACGAAGATGCTGCACTAGCGGCATCCTATGTTGATATACTTCAAATTCCAGCATTCCTTGTACGACAAACAGATCTTGTCGTGGCTGCGGCACAAACCGGTAAAACAGTAAACCTGAAAAAAGGGCAATTCATGAGTCCAGAGGCCATGCAGCATGCTGTAAAAAAAGTAAAAGATAGTGGTAATGATAATGTAATGATAACTGATCGAGGTACCATGTTTGGCTATCAGGATATGATCGTAGATTTTAGAGGGATTCCTACTATGAAAGAGTATGGAACTACGGTTCTTGATGTTACCCATTCATTACAACAGCCCAACCAATCTAGTGGCGTTACAGGAGGTAGACCCGATATGATAGAAACTATTGCACGTGCAGGAATAGCGACTGGTGTTGATGGATTGTTCTTAGAAACTCACTTTGATCCCGCCAATGCAAAAAGTGATGGAGCTAATATGTTACATCTGGATTACTTAGAAAAGCTTTTAACAAACTTAGTTGCTATAAGACAAACGATTAACGGTCTATAACCTTTTCTTTTCTATAGGTATATGCCTGTTGGATAATTTCTATAAATACCTGATCATCGATCTGATCTAAGGTAGTATACCTAAGTGACTTTATAAATTTTCTTTTATCAGCAATCATTTTGTCGGCATGAGTAGTAAAATATTTTGCCGACCAAAAGCCTACATCCAAATATCCTTTTTTGGCCACATTAAAATAGCATATAGGGTATTTATCGACATAATAAAAAGGGATTTTCCATTTGTACAGCAATGTAACTTCTGGAATCGTGGTTTCTACCAGTACTTGCAAATGAAGTAACATGGTTTTAAACGGTTCGTGCTGTTTTAATATATAATCTTCTGCAGGATTCACAATATAATTTTAAGACCAAACGCAAGATATCTATTATTTATAGCATTTCCGACTTAAATTTGCTGACAAAGGCATATCTTTTACTTGTAAGCAGGTTCAAAACAACAGTTCAATTATTTCTTGATTACCTTGTATGCGGGCATGATCCAAAGCTGTATTACCTCTACTGTCCTGTATTGATATACTAGCTCCATTGTTTAGCAATGTTGTTACAATGTCTTTATGACCAAATGTGGCCGCATAAATTAGAGCTGTTGCTCCATTGTAATTTCTAGCATTGATATCTACTCCTTTTTGAATTAATAAATCAACGATATCCATATAGCCTTTAAAACATGCTCCCATGAGTGACGTATTACCAGACTTGTCTTGTTGATCGATATTTACATGCTGTTTCAATAAATACCTAACAAGGTCTGTCTGACCATGATATACGGCAAGCATTAAAGGGCTATAGCCATAGTGATCTGTACTATTAATATCAAAATCCTGATGTGCTATTAATCTTTGTACACTTTTAATATCGCCATTTCTGAAATAATCAAAAACAACTTCTTGAGATTGTAAGTTCATTGTAAAAAAAATGATACTTAGATATACTATATATTTCATTAGTCTATTTTATATTTTTAGAAGTCTGGTGTAAGTTGTCAAATATCATTTCAAGAAGAATAAACATAATTTTGTATCTATAAGAGGGGAAACTTTATAAGGCATATACATCAAAGGTTGATGTTATTATTTCGAATTAACAATTTAAAAACTGTTATAAATCTGGAAAAAGCAATAGAGATTAGAATCTTTCTTATTTCTTTCTAATGATCATAAATCACTATTATATAAATTAATGAAACTTTAGCTATTTATATTTATGATAGTACAAATAAGACATATCTAAAATCTATTGCTCATTATCCAGGGTCCCCCAAACTATATTTTTTTTCTCTGTTCTACCGATTACATCTATGCTCTTATTACATAAAATCTTTTTGAGTAAAACCTAATTCTTTTGCTATTCGCATACCGTATTCTTTATCTGCTCGATAAAAATAAGTGATCATTACTTTTTGAATACTGCGATCTTTTACCTGTCCCAAATCTCCTTTTAGATTCTTTATTAAGTTTGTTCGATCCTTTTCAGACAAACTTCTGTAAAACTCTCCTGCTTGCGCAAAATCGTTTGTCTTAGAAATTTTCTTTTGCGTAATACTTATATTCTTAAAATGAGTTTGCGATGGTTTATATTTCTCATTTTCTTTTAGTGTTACTTTGGTACTAGGTTGATAATTAATGTCTGCATCAGGAAATCTTGAGTTAGAAGCACTTGCATAACTATCTGCATTATAATTAACTACTTTACTTTTTGGTCTATTTACCTCAATCTGCTGGTTATTAGCCCCTAATCGGTGTCGTTGGGTATCAAAATACGAAAACAAACGTCCTTGTAATAACTTATCCTCAGAGGGTTCTACACCGGGTACTAAGTTTCCGGGAGACATTGCAACCGACTCTACCTCTTGAAAGTAATTAACAGGGTTTCTGTTTAGTGTCATCGTACCAATCTTTACTTTTTTGATTTTATCGGCAGGCCAATCTTTTGTAGCATCTAATGGCCAAAAATCATAACTGTGCATATCTTCTGGTTTGATCATTTGCACGTACAAATCCCATTGCGGATATTTTTTTGATTTGATATCATCTCGCAAACTAACAGTAGCATGTTGCCAATCTACAGCCTGCTGCTCTGCTGCCTGTTCCAGATCAAAATTATGTTCTCCTTGTTTACTCACCCAGCTATATTTTACATAAGTGACTTCTCCTTTTTGATTCACCCATTTAAAACCATGAACACTACTACCGTTCATATATTGATATCCCTTAGGGATTCCTAAATCAGAATACAATCTGGTTAGCATATGAGTAGCTTCTGGCACATTAGAAAAGAAATCGAAAAAACGATTAGGGTCTTGTTTATTAGTAACCGGAGAAGGTTTTAATGAATGTACCATATCCGGAAACTTAATAGCATCTCTTATAAAGAATATCGGCAAATTATTTCCTACAATGTCGTAATTCCCTTTTTCAGTATAGAATTTTACCGCAAACCCTCTTGGGTCTCTCGCCGTTTCTGGAGATCCTTTTCCGTGTATCACTGTCGAAAAACGAACTACCAAATCAGTTTTAGAATTATTTCCTTTAAACAATCCAGCTTTGGTATAGGCAGACATATCTGCCGTACTTTCGAAAAAACCAAAGGCGCCTGCCCCCCGGGCATGTACCACTCTTTCTGGTATTCTTTCTCTATCAAACGCTGCTAACTTTTCGATCAAATGTATGTCCTCTAGCAACACAGGTCCATACTCTCCTACTGTTTTTGAGTTTTGATTATCTCCTATGGGAACTCCGCCGTTGGTAGTTATAATCTCTTGCCCATACATGGTTGGCCATAGCATTATAATTGCTACAAATAATAGTGCATTTTTCATTTGTGTGTGTATTTTAAGTTGGTATTACAAAGTAAGCAATGTTGCGAATATTAATCAAATTAATAATCTAAATAACTATATTTATAATATCAATAACCTATACATTTAATAATGACCCTTCAGCAATTAAAATATATCGTCGCATTAGACCATAAAAGACACTATGTAAAAGCAGCAGAAGAATGTTTTGTAACACAACCTACATTAACCATACAGGTAAAAAAATTAGAAGAAGAGATCAACACCATTATATTTGATCGTACTATTACACCACTAACACCTACTCCTATTGGAGAAATTTTAATTGCCAAAGCCAAAGTTATCCTTCGGGAAGCCGAAGAATTTGAAGAATTGGCCAGCAATAATGCTTCTAACTTGTCAGGACAATATACCTTAGGTATTATACCAACAATAGCCCCTTACTTACTACCACTTTTTTTGGAAAATTTTCTAAAAAACAATCCTAAAACCAAACTGGTAATAAAAGAAATGCAAACAAAGCATATTATCAATTCACTACATAATGGCACACTTGATATTGGTATTGTATCTACCCCTCTAGAAGACAAAATGATTCGTGAAATTTATTTATACCAAGAACCATTTTTGGTGTATTGTAAAGACAAAAATGAATTTAGCTCTTCAGAAATTGTAAAACAAGATGATCTCACTCCAGATGAACTACTCCTATTAGAAGAAGGTCACTGTTTTAGAAATCAAGTATTAAACATATGTAAGGAAAATAAAACTTTGAAAAACAAAACTTTTTTATTCGAAAGTGGTTCTATTCAAACCATTAAAAATCTGGTCAAAAAAGGTCTGGGATATACTTTGGTACCTCAACTATCAATTTGCGAAAAAGAAGAAAAAAACCATCTAAAACATTTTGAAGAACCCAAACCTTCTAGAGAAATAAGTATGGTTGTAAATAACAATTTTACCAAAGAAAGATTAATTGAAAACCTACTGTTAGAAATAAAAAATATACTCCCAAAAGAAGTAACAGATATTAATAACTATATCAAAATTCGTTGGAAATAAAACACATACGTATAACATAATATCTTCAAAATAAATTTGCTCAATTCAATTATTAATACTTACTTTGCATTTCAAAGTACTTTAAACATGAGTAAAGAGGAATACTTAAAAGACATTGTTGAGATTAAAGATATGATGAGTAAATCATCTCGTTTTTTATCGCTTAGTGGTTTATCTGGAATAATGGCAGGAATCTATGCGCTTATAGGTGCTGCATTCACCTATTATTTAGTAAGTACAAGTGGCAGAGATTATCTAATTCTGGACGGAAAAGTATTTACCTATGTATTGTTAATTTTACTTTCTGTAGCATTATTAAGTATCATTACGGCAATATTGTTAAGTACTCGAAAAGCTAGAAAAAACAATGAAACTTTGTGGAACGGCACATCCAAGAGACTTCTTTCTGCTTTTTTGATTCCATTAGTTACTGGTGGTATTTATATACTTATTAAAATATCAAGTCACCACTATGGATTAACAGGTTCGCTAATGCTTATTTTTTATGGTCTTGCACTCGTAAATGCATCAAAATACACTATTGGTAATGTTAAGTACCTGGGCTATATCGAAATTGTTTTAGGTTTGATTTGTGCTGTTTATCCTGGGTATGGATTTTGGTTTTGGGTACTTGGTTTTGGTGTGATGCATATCTTATACGGAAGTTTAATTTATTTTAAACACGATCGATAAACTGTTTTCGTATAAACGAAAATAAGACAATGAAGAATATAATAGGTAATATCAATAAAGCATTTGATCATAGGATTAGACTAGGAATTATGTCTGTTCTAATGGTCAATGAGCATGCAGATTTTAAAACTTTAAAAGAACTTTTGGGGGCTACCGATGGTAATCTGGCAAGCCATACCAAAGCCCTTGAAAAAGAAGAATATATCATCGTAGAAAAATCATTTATAGGAAGAAAACCTAACACGCGCTATAGTGCTACCCAAAAAGGTAGAAAAGCCTTTAGTAAGCATGTAGAAGCTATTGAAAAATTACTGAAACAATAACACTATTTTTTTTGACAATTAACTTTGAAAAACAAAGTACTTTATAAAATATTCAAACCACAGCATATCATGAAATCAATACAGACTTTTTCTCCCAAAACCTTACTTACAGGTAGTATTTTACTAGGAATACTAGTGCTCGTAAGCTTCTTTATTTTTAGTAAAAACACCTCGACAAACCTTGAACTTATCTATATTGTTGTTGTACTAGCCTTAAACGGTATCACAGGTATCGATATCGTCTCAGATTTTATTCAGGAACCGAACAACTTTCAAAAAAACTTAGGAACCATAGCATTAATAGGTATCAACCTTCTTCTAATGCTACTACATACCTTTTTATTAATAACTAATCGTTTTCAACACTACCTATAATTATGAATACTGCAAACAAGCCCCATTATTTTATCAAAGAGCATAGCATTGCTATTGCATTTAGCTTTGCGCTATTACTTATACGATACCTAAAAACGGATTCATTTTTCTATTTGTTTCTTGTCTGGAATCTTTTTCTGGCATGTATCCCCTATCTCATAAGTATTATTGCCACTTTCAAAAAAGGAAATCGCTTTATTTTCTGGTCATGCTTTATTATTTGGTTGCTTTTTTTACCAAACTCACCTTATATCCTAACCGATTTTCAGCATATCAGAACAAGCACCATATCTTCGATATGGTTCGATGTTTTATTGATCTTATCCTTTGCGATTAACGGACTTCTAATTGGTTTCTCATCACTACACATTATGCAATCGATGATGAATGAACGGTTTTCTAAAAAAGTAACCAACTACATGATCTATATCGTTCTGTTATTATGCGGTTTTGGGATTTATCTGGGTAGAGTCCTTAGATGGAATAGCTGGGATATTCTGCAAGACCCTATTGGGCTGTTATCAGATATTGCCAAACGAATACTTTTTCCCACACAACATATAGAGACCTGGGTATTTACTCTTGGCTTTGGGATATTTTTAATCCTCACGTATCAAAGATTATACGCTCTTAAAAAAAGCATCTAACCGATGTATCGAAAACAAAAAAAGAAAAACAAATACTAAATTTTATACCATGGAAAAACAAAAAAAATCTTTTACGCAGTGGTTAGCCACATCGATTACCGTAAGAATGTTAATGGTCGGAATACTCATTCTCGTTCTGCTTATCCCATTATCCTACATCAAAAGCCTCATACAAGAAAGAGCGTATAGACAGGAAGAAGTTGTAAAAGAAATAAATCAAAAATGGGGTAATGAGGTGTTGCTGTATGGACCAGTACTTAAAGTACCTTATCAAACTCATAGTCAAAAGAAAACATGGGATGACAAGACCAAATCTTATATCAAAGAAAATATTACTACAGTAAGGCATGCTTTTTTCTTTCCTAACACACTTGATATCAAAGCCAATATAGCTTCAGAAACTCTGGGAAGAAGTATCTACGAATCTGTAGTATATACAGCCGATATGGATATCAAAGGATCTTTTATCCAACCTAATTTCGAAACACAGGATGTCAAAGCGAAAGATATTTTATGGAATAAAGCAACGGTAATTATTAACTCTACCAACCTTAAAGGAATACGAAGCAATTTAGAATTATCATTAGGTACAGATACATATCCATTGCAATCTAGGTATACTCAAAATTCATATACCAATACGTTGGAAACAAAATTCTTAAAAGAAGGGTCGCTGCCAAAAGAAAATTCAATTGATTTTAGCTTACATCTTAAAATTAACGGAAGCGAACAGCTACGTTTTATCCCTGTAGGAAGAGAAACCAACGTAGCAATGACTTCTAATTGGGCTTCGCCAAGTTTTGATGGCAATTATTTGCCAGATACCAAAACCAAGGAGATTTCTGAAAATGGTTTTAAAGCCAATTGGAAAGTACTGCAAATTAACAGAGAATTCGAACAGGAGTTTTTTGGAGAGTTACCTCATATTAATGCGGCTGCTTTTGGTGTAAAATTATTAATTCCTGTAGATGAATATCAAAAAAGTGAACGTGCCGCCAAGTATGGATATTTGGTAATTGCACTTACTTTTTTAGTGTTTTTCCTTATACAAACCATTAGTAAGGTACATATTCATCCTTTTCAGTATCTAATGATTGGTTTGGCACTAACCATGTTTTACACACTACTGGTATCAATTTCTGAACATTCTAGTTTCTTAAAAGCCTATCTTATTTCAGGCTTTGCAGTAGTTACCCTGATATCGATTTATTCTAAAGCTATCCTTAAAAGTTATAAGTTTATGAGCTTTATCGCTGTATCGCTAGCTGCATTATACACTTTTATATTTGTGATCATTCAGTTAGAAAATTATGCCTTATTAGTAGGAAGTATCGGTTTATTCTTAATCCTGGGAACTATTATGATGGTTTCAAGAAAAATAGACTGGAAAAATGATTAAAACTGTTGAAACCATAAGCCGTATTGATCAACTTATTCGTTTGCAAGCAACCGGAACCCCTAAATCATTGGCATTGCGTTTAGGGATATCCAAAGCAAAGCTTTATCGTATTATTGATCTTATGAAACAATTGAATGCGCCTGTAACCTACAATACAACGGCACAAAGCTTTGTGTATAAAAAATCGGTAGGGTTTACTATCGGGTTTTATGCTACAGAAGATACCATAAAAAGTAACTAAAAATTCATCAAAAGCCATACTTGTATTGAACTCACTTTTACGGTATGGCTTTTTTAACTACTTTTAGGCCTTTAAAATTAAATTGATGAGACTTCTATTAGCTGTACTAATGACCACCGTTTTATTTTCGTGTAAAACAGATTCTAAAAACACCAAAAATCTTACCAAAGAAGTTACGTTTACCAAAGAAGGTGAACTTATTTTACACAGTGTAAATGATTCGATTGCCAAACAGATCACTCAAATAGATATTGAGATAGCAGATGATGAGTATCAGGTACAAACCGGTTTGATGTATCGTAAGTCTATGCTACCAAATCAAGGGATGCTATTTATATTTCCTGAAGAAGCCCCACGCTCATTTTATATGAAAAACACAGAATTTGCGCTAGATATCATTTATATCGATAAAAACAATAAAGTAGTTAGCATACAAAAGAATGCCAAACCTTATGACGAATCTTCGTTACCATCAGAAGGTCCCGCTCAATATGTATTAGAAGTCAATGCCCAACTAACCGACTCGTGGAGTCTTAAAGCCGGAGATTCAATTTCTTTTACAAAAAATTAGTAAAGCTATACGACTCTACTAATCGTTAACCCATCTCTGATAGGTAACAAAACCGTTTCGACTCTGGTATCCTCTATCAAAAGTTGGTTATAGGCTAGTAGTGCTTTGGTAGAAATATCTTCTTCATTCACTTTTTCTATCACCTTACCACTCCATAAAACATTGTCTGACAATATGATACCACCCGGATTCATTTTGTCGATAACCAATTCGAAATAGGTAGAATAATTAGGTTTATCTGCATCTATAAATACCAAATCAAATTTTTCCTCAAGATTAGGGATAATTTGAGTCGCATCACCAATATGCTGGTGAATTTGCTTTCCATAAGGAGATAAATCAAAGTATTTTCTCTGAAAATCTTCTAATTCTTCATTAATATCGATGGTATGCAATGCCCCAGATTTTTGCATACCTTCTGCCAGACATAAAGCCGAATATCCTGTATAAGTACCAATTTCTAAAATATTTTTGGGCCCAATTAGTTTGGATAACATACTTAGCACACGCCCTTGATAAGGCCCACTCAACATTCTAGGTTGTAGTATTTTTTGATAGGTTTCTCTGCTAAGTTGTTGTAACAATTCGGGTTCTTTTTCGGTATGTTGTACAACGTATGTATCGAGTGCTTCTGGTAAAAAATGCATATCCTAACTTTTTTGCAAAGCTAGGTATTTTGGATAATATTTAAGGGGAATCATGTAAATTAAGAACTCCTCTTTAATTATATGCACTTGCACTTAACTTCTGCGATAAATTCTAATACTATTTCCTCTTTAATTAACCTATTAAAAATTCATTTCTCCATAGACATTGAAAGTATTGATAGTCATGTTATGTATCAAAAAAAAGCTACTCTTTCGAGTAGCTTTACCTCCCTTGTAATTAAAATTTTATACGCAACTCTCGGCTTTAGTAGTTTTACTAATCGTAATTCCAAATACCGTTACTTTTGTAATTACATTTCTTACTCCTAGAATACAAGGCATTTTTGTAACTTTTTTTCCTATTCCCAAAAATCTTGCTTCCTGTAAATTGTGTGTTGGAGCAGGTAGCGTCATGTCAACTGCTAACGAAGCAGTAAATAACATAGTTACTACAATTGTGTTTTTTAATTTTCTTTTACTTTTTAAGATAAACATAGTTTTAATTGAATTGTATTTTTGCCTACTTTCAGTTTTTTTGGGTGTCTGTTTGGGCTTGTCTCACCTTGTAGCTTTTCTTTCTGATGATATTTAAAAAATATCTTTATTCATGATTGGTAATATAAATACACCTTCTCTCCATAAGGCGTTTAAAATCTATATAAGTAGAGATCGATTGAAAATTGACAGCAAAAAACTCGTGTCGATCATTATTGGGTTTGGTATAGATAATCACCGACTCCCCATCATCAGAATCGTCTTTGATCCAAAGTTCATTGATCTCTAAAAAGTTTACACGTACTACCTCATCTCCTCCTTTGGGAAATGACAACATGGTATCATCTACAATGATATTTGCCGTATTTCTATTGGCATTTTGTACTTTAAAAAATGAATACCCCACATAGAGTAATGATAAAATCCCTAATCCTCCTGTTACATAATAACTATAAGGTGCTTCGAGAAAGCGATGGCTTCGATAAGCGATTGCTACATTATACATATAGCAATAGCTAGCGAGGCCTAGACAAAGCGTCGGAAAAAGAAAAACCCAATATGAGAATGTATGTCTATACGTAAATATTTGTTGATTCATTTTAACTCTCTTGAATTTCACATAAATAATTTTCTACTTCTTCTGCAACGGCTTTTTGCCCTCCTGATATTATCGCATGTACAATTAATGCAACGATCCCTTTTTGGGTAGCCGAATTGATAAAACTGCTGGGAGCAATAGGATAAATCGCGACAATAGTAGATTCTTTAAACTCGACTTTTGCACCTGCAGCTCCACTCTTTTTTACTACTAGGCATTTTTTACCGGGAGTTAAAATTAATTTACCATCGGTAACCCATTCGTCTGGACGAATAGAACATTCCATATCTGTCTTGGTCGATAGAAATTTTTGTATACGCTCTAACGAATTGTATTCAGCTTTTAATTTTCGTACCATATTTTACTTTTTTTGTTTTTTCTATTACTAGTTCATCAATTGCAAATTTGTTACCCAATTTTATTTTTTTAGTTATCCCCCTTTCCATACTAAATTATAAAGTTGGTGTTATGAGTTACTTGTTCGGATTACAAACTTGAGCTATCTTGTTTACTGATACCGGCTATCCGGTCACTTAGATACTTTCTTAATGATGACCTCAAAAGTATATGCTAAAGCGATTGCCTGAAACACAGAAGTTATATTCGTTGCTTATGAACATATATTCGTATTGGTTTTAGTTTTTTTTGTTTTCCAAATGTATCAGTCATACCAAGAAACGATTTGACTATCATCTACTTTACCCTACTTTGTTTGTAAAAGGCAAAACAAATCAAAAAGTAATTATTTGAGGTCTCACTGCTTCTAAAGAGACAACAACTACGGATAGTTTTAGTTTTTTTTGAATATTGGAGATGTATAATAAAAAGAAATCCCAAATCCAGTTTGGGATGACAGGATATAATGATCTAATTATATATTAACCTGAGTTCTTCAATTGTGCATTTGTTACCATCTATTTTTGAAAGTGGATATACTTCTCAATTATATTGGTCATAAATAATCTGGATATGTATTTAAAACCAACAGCCACATGACGGGTCATGTGGCTGTTGGTTTTATTACTTACTTTAAATTTTCTTATCAAATATTTTTTATAAGTTTTTTCTACTTTTTATAGTATCAGGATATTAAAAATCATTATGAATAACTATTCGTAAATTTTCTATATCAATTGCCTCAATAGCATTTGTTAACTCAACCCTCTTAGTATTACTATTATTTACTGTAGTATCGCCATCATAAGTGCATCCTGGAAGTAAACAACCCGAGGTATTCATAGGATAGTTTCCGTTATGAATAAGAATTGCTCTTCCTAACGGAACCTGATCATTAAATAATTTAATTACGCCTTGAAATTTTTTTCCATTATGCCAAACCGCTTTATACGTACCTTCTGGGATTCTTCTATCCTGATCAGTATCCGTTGTATCAGGTCCTGCTGGTTCTAAAATATATCCAGTTACGTCTCCAAAGGTAAATGTACCAATAGTTGCAAAATCGTTTTGTTTATATCTATATATATGCATAAAGTCAAAATCAGCTGTTATTGTAACTTCTCCTTCTAAAATTAATCCATGTCCATCACTATACCAACCACTTTCACTATACTTTATGGTCCCATACACTTCATGATCATAAGTATCTCCTACTTTAGGATTATCAGGGCAATCTGTACAACGACCATCAGGATCTGTAACATTCATCCAGTTATTTCCCATAGCCAAATAAGGAGAAAAGAATTCTTTTGCTGGGTCTGTAGTTAACCAACGATTAATTCTTGGGTCGTACAACCTTGCTTCGAAAGCTACTTTGCCCGTTTCTTTGTCAAACTCTTGCCCCTGGTAGTCATAACGATAATCTCCAACCAAATTTCTCCCTGGCATACGCATTCCACCGGGATAATAATCAGCTGCATCGGTCACCTCATTAGAACCACGTGTTACTACCGCACGTATATTTCCTAAGTGATCTTTTAGTTGATATACTTCTTTGCCACTTCCTTTATAACGTAATCCAATACGGCCATTTCCATATATTAAGTGTTCTATTAAGTCTACCGACTGATTAGAAGATCCACCTCCAACTGGTATAAAATGTACATATGTTGCTAATATATTTCCAGAAACATCTCGTACATAAAATGTGATGTTAGTAGTCACTCCTCCAGCAACAGTTTCTAATACTTCTTTACGAATACGATGCCCTCTATCATTATAATAAAACTTAATGATTGATGAATCATCTAATGCTCTTACCGAAGTAACTAACCCATAAGCATTATATGTATATCTAATTTGATCGTCATTATTTTTAATCAATTGTCCTATACTATTATACTCATAATTACCTGCCTGTTGATCTTTAATATCATCAGTATCAACGTTACCAATCACCGTATCATCAATATGGGTTAATTGATTAGTTCCTGACTTATAATTGTAGGATAGTTGATCCATAGCACCTCCTAAATTAGCTGCACTATTTCTATCTAAAGACAATAAATTTCCATTCTGATCATAGGTTAAATTGCTTACCAAATATTCTTGTCCAGTATCAATTACCCCATTGTTGGATGCACTACCAAAAGTAGCCTGATTTAAATAATTACGATGATCATATTGGTATACCTGTCCGCTTTGAGAACCGGGAGTATTGATTCCTTTGGTCGACCAACGGGTAGCTTTGATATTTCCGTTATATTGATTAACCCCACTAGTAGAACTTGTAACCGATGTCGGTGTATTAGCTCTACTATAATCCCCTGTAAAGTAATCAAGTGCTAACCCAAAAGCATCATTAGTATCACCGCCTGGATCATTAATAGCTTCTCTAGACGGGTGATTAATTTGTTTCAATTCCCCAGTTAGATTATAGATATAATCGATTCCTTGCAATCCTTCTGCCAAAACGGTTCTTTTTAATTTCCCCATTTCATAATACTCATAACGAGCCTGCTCTGTAAATGTATTTCCATCTTGAGAAGTTTCTACTTTTACCAACTGATTTGCATTATTGTAAGTATATTGATGTACAAAAAGCTCGTTAGGAATATGCTTTTGGTATAGTACTTTGGTTACATTTCCTGTCAACGGATCATATTCATAGTCAATTGTTTTTGTTCCCAAGCCTTCAATTTTTTGAACCACCCAAGTCACACGACCATAAATATCATAACTATACCAGGTTGTGGTGGTAGCAGGGTTTGAGGTCCACGTTTTGGAGACATTTCCTGATACAAAATGCTGAGCACGATAATGAGTGATTTCTATTCCTGATGCTTGCAACGCTTGATGCAACTCTACAGTATCTGGTTCATCAAACAACGTAAAATTACGTTCTTTACAATGACTAGGATCTAAGACAATATTTATCGGAATGGGAAAAGTCGAAGCATTAGTATATACTCCACTCTCTATAGATCTTCCTGAAGTATCATAATTCGTATAAGAAAGCTCATTATTTTCAGATTGTAGAGTATTTTGAGAAAAGCGTATTTTCCCGTCCTTTCTATAGACAAAACTAGTTGTTCCTTCATCAGGACTTGTAGTTTCTTTTACCTTCCCTAAATCATTATACACAACCGCTGTTTTCATTCTGTGGTTGGCATTTTCTACCATCGAGCTCAATACAGCTTCATCAAAACCGAGAGGTTGTACTGTAGCGGTCAACCTACCTGTTTTGTCGTAGTAGTTTAAACTGAAATCCGTATAGTTTACCATATAGCGTATTCCTTTGGCATCTACACCTGTCGATATTACACCTGATGAGGCAATTGTAATCAGTTTTTTGGGTTGCGAGTCAAGAGATATCCGATAGAAATGCCCTCCATTCATTTCTGATGGCGATACCTCTTGCTCTGTCCTTAAATCATAAATTGTATAGTTATCATTTCCTAATAATTGAATATCTGCATTGGTAATCCCGTTTGGAATATGTACATCAACAAATCCTTGTTCTTTAATAAGAGATACCACTTCATATTTTTGAGTTCCGCCTGATCTTCCTGCTGCCAGTATATTACCTTCTCCATCGGTAATGACAACGGTTTCTTGACCATGTACATCTGCCGAAACCGTTTTAAAAAATTGTGTATTATCGATTTGAAGTCCGTTTACATAAGGTACTCCAAAATGGCGTCTTCCAAATAAATAAAATACTTCCTGGGCTGCAGGTACCGTATATAAAAACCCGTTAATCCATTCAGATCCATTTCCTGTATTTATTTTATTCCCGCCGATCGTCTTTAGTACTGCCCCAGGATTTAAGGTACTATAAATAACTCGTGTAAAAGGATACTCGGTAACGTCCTGATAGGGTTCACTGGTATTATCTTCACTATAATACCATCCCAATGAATTTTCCTGGTTTCCTACCACTGTAGGATTCTCTGGGTCTGTCTCAAAATCAGATCTCACGTAGTTTTTACCACTGATTTTTTGCATAAAATCAAATTTATATAAAAGGTACCCATCATTAGTAACGGGTGCAGACAAGGTTTGTATAGCTGGCCTACCCTCACTGTCATATTTTGATTCTGAAGCCCAGGTTTTTTTTGTTTTTATATCCAGAAATTGAGTCTGCACATTATTGCTTAACTCATCATAATACGCTTTACTAAGCGAGGTCGTACTACCATCAACACCGTAGGTAATTTTAGTAATTGTATTCCAGGGTTCTACAACATATTCTCCAATGTCTGGGCAGCCATTATTCATTAATTCTCCAGCACTATCAGGACATTGATCATCTGCATTTTGCACCCAATCTCCAAAGGGTTGTGTACAACCTTCTTTGGTTTCATTGGGGTCGCCTAATCCATCCTGATCCTGATCTTTATACCAGGTATATTGTTGAACACTGGCATCGGCATCATTACAATCCCCGGCAACATTTACATATCCTGTAGGTTGTAGACATTGCCTTTTGGTTAGATAAGATACTCCAAATCCATCTCCATCGGCATCTCTATACCAGATCAAGTCACTATGTATTTGCGGGTTGGTATCATCACAATCCCGATTATTGGTCACATAGGTATTACCATCATTAGGAGGGTAACAAGTTGCTGGTCCAACAGCTTGAAATTGCCCATGACCATCATTGTCTGCATCCAGATACCACTGCTTGGCAATGGTCACTGTTGGATTATTATCATCGCAATCTGGTGCTTTTAACACAAATCCATCTATGGGTTGACACGACATTCTGTAGAAAAAAGGGTTCCCATACCCGTCACCATCTGCATCTCTATAATATCGTTGAGGAAAATCACAATCCTTTCCTCCTCCATCTCGATCATCTGGGATTAATATTCTACTTCTGGTTTGGGCTTCGATAGACAATAACCCTCCTAACCATAGTACAATAGCTAATAGTACTATTTGATTAATTTTCTGATTATATGTATTCATTGTATGATTTCTTATTGATTATTGGTCTCCTAGACCAGGTAGTATTTCATCTCTTCCTCCGCCATTATCACAATTACGCAGGTGATCACCAGTTCTTTCGATGATAACACCAGTAGTGATATCTTTTACTTCACATTTGTAATACACTCTACCATTAGGGCATCTAGAATGAAAGGATACAGTATTCGAATCTCCCCAACTGCTATATGATAAAGAGTTAGCATTTAACCCATGTGCCCAACGGTATTGATAATTACCACTACCTCCATGAACACTCATTGTAGCTGTTACATAAAATGCATTAGGATCACTAATGAGTACAGATGCAAACATTGGATCATAAATTTCTATAGGATCAATGACACCATTCTCATTGGTATCTAGTTCGACCATTTTTTTATAGTTATAAATATTCTCACTAAACTTTTTGAACCCTCCTATCACATCTCCATTATCAGCAATCTCCTGATAGGTTCTAACCAGCCTTCCATTGGTATCGTATTCAAATTGGGTAGCCAGATTGTTTGATCCAAGTACATGGATTAATTGATTACAATCATTATACACATAACTTTTCATAGAAGAAGCCATCGGGCTCATTCTATAATCATCAAAATATATAGTACCTGCATTTGAGGTAATAAACACAGTTTTAGCATTCGTAGATACCTCAAAGTAATGATTTAACTGTACCCAATCTCCTGCGGGGGCTATTTCTCCATTAAAAGGTACTGATCCATTTCCTGCATGAATTCTGGCATTGGTATAATTTGCCTTATCTGCCCATACCGACACCTTATATCGACCACTACGATGTTCATTAGCTTTTAATTCAGTTCTAAAAGCCTGTAGGCCTGAAGTAGTTTTTACCGAATATTTACCAGTATGTGCTTCGTCTGCAGATCTACCGGTAGATCGAATTTCTCCATCAAAATAATTGCTATCGCTTTTATGCAGGTATTCTGCTCCACTATAAAACAACTCATGATATCCTGCATTTCCCACGGCTATAACTTTACTTGCATCATCACCTTTTTTGGTAGTTGCTTTGTTTCCATTAATATCCTGAATTTCTAACGGTACACTATACTGATCATATAATGTAATTTCTGAAGTTTTACTCCATTTTGGATTCGTTTGTACTTCTCCCGGAATCCAGTTAAATTGATCGTCATTGTTTTCATCATATCCTACCAATATTCCATCAGTGGTACGTTCTCCTTCCCAACGATAAGTTGCTTTTTTACGCCATATTTTTCCTGCTTCAGCAATAGGAGGTTGCTCGCTTCCATCTGCATTTAGATATGTCCAATCGTTACTCCAGGTAGAAATCCCTACTCCTATAGGTTCCCAATGACGTTGTTCATTCAATAAATAGTTATAACTTACTGCTTCTTGAGTAAGCATATTTTTATTTGAAGGATTATCTACTTTAGTTCCCATTGATGGATATCTATGATATGCAGGAACAGTACGTGATTTTAACTCATCCCCTTTACTAGACTTTGAAAGTGTCTCTAAGGCAATACCCGTAATATTATCTAATTGTCCAAATTCTGTCGAATAGGTATGATTACTCTTATACTCTGTAGAGCTTTTCAATAAATTAGGATAACGAACTCTTGAAGAAGAGTTAAGGAAAATCTGATCTTGCGATGACGCATTATCATAATTCACAGACTTATAACTTTGGTATGATTCTTTTGTTACACCAACCCTATCAGGAGTCTCTTCTGGTTGATAATATTCATTCTCAATTTTACTTAATAATTGTCCGTGTTTATTAAAAGAAGATACTTCTAGCAATTGCCCTATTGAGGCAAAGTTATCCTTGATCGTATGATTTGTCATTGTAACTTTTTTGTTAGAAGTTGTATTGACAAATGAAGAAGTATTCTCGACTACCTCATACAAGTTTCCAAATTTTATTTTATCCGGATCCTTTTCTTTTAAGACATTAAATTTGTATACAACCTTTCCTCCAGAAATATTATTATTTATATTTTCCATGGCTACATATTCATACATCACCTTTGGAGCTGGAAGTTCCTGACTATAAGGTAGCTCTTTATCCAATTCTGGTGCAAAAGGGATATAACTTATACACCCTATACCATTTCCGTTTTCTCCATAGTGATATTTTGAAGTATATTCATTAATACCATCTGTTATGGTCACAGCAGAAGCTCTAATACCTCCAAAGTCTTTGATAGCACTTGTAGTAGTGTATTTTGCTGTAAAAACTTCTGATCTTCCAGAACGACATGCTAAACTTCCTTCTGCTATCTCTTGTAATTCCATACAGAACAAGTCTTCAATTTTAATTATAAAAGTCTCAGCATCTTCTTGAGATATTACGGTAGCGGTTCTATCAAGATTGCAATTCACCTTAATAGGATCACAAAATCTATCGCAATTCCCTCTATCTTCTGCATAGCACTGAAAATCATATTCGAATGCTAAAACATCACCAATCCCAATCCCTATATTTTTAGAAGACTTTATTCTATACGTTAAATCATCAATTTTAGAAATTGAATACTCATTATTATGGTAGCCCTGTGTAAAGGTGATGTCTGACTTTGCAACAGGTTTAAACGAATGATTTTCGTAAGCAACTTTTATTTTACCTCCCTGTGGGGTTGTAATTTCATCTAATGACCATATCTCATTTTGATTCCTTTTATATCCAAAAGCATCTTTATCCTCGATGTCAAATGAGTATGGAGGATTAATATATCCAAATTGATATGGAGGTATTAATTGTATTCCTGATTTCCCTTTAAAATCAACTGCTTTTAAGGATAATCTCCCTTGTGTTGGGTCTTGAGTATTTGGCGCTCGTTTCGCCAGATGATAATCATATCTAAGATCTACTACCTTAATAGCTTTGGATAGAATATCAGAAACATTATCTGATATATCAATTACATTATCTTTTAGGTTATACTTTGCTTCTTCAGTTTTACCAGAATCTGTATAGCTTATGGTAACAGAAGACGCGTTAGACGTTCCAAAAGAGTTCACCACATTATCATCTGATTCTTTTACTAATACAATACGATCCAGTCGTAAAGTATTTTGACTTGGAATATTAAATCTAGAAATATAAGAACTCGAATTTTGATTTAAATTATTTCTATGGTTTACTGCTTTATAATGCCATGGGATTGATTTAGAGTCAGAACGTTCACTCTTTATCATAATCGCAGTATGTGTTCTGGTAGCCACCTTATCCAAATAATATACATCCTTTCTACCTCGAACCGATGTTTTTGCTCCCTCTTCTGAGGTGCTTTCTATATATTCTTTTCCAAAAGGAGCTTTCCAAACAAATGCTTCAGACCATTTTCCGTACTCAAAGTTTACCCAATACCCATGATCATCTTTATCAGCAATTCCGTTACTATTTTTGTCATAAAAATCGGGACCTGTTACTGCTGTTAATAACCAATGTGTTGCATATGCTTCTAACTGCCTTTTTTCGAAATAAGAATCTTTTTCAAGTTTGGGAGAGTTGCTTGATTTTAAGATTCCATGAGTTCTGGTTACAATTTCATGATTGTATACAGGTAAGGTATAATGATACGTTTTACCATCCACCGATGTTATTTTAAAACCACCTATCCCGTTTGTTGGTGCCTTGTTTCGATCAAAACCAGAACCAATAGGTTTTAGATATCCTTTTGATTTAATTTCATCGTATGAATTGATAATTTCGTCATTGGTAAAGTACTCTATAAAAGATGCATTTCTATTTCTAGGTTTTGCGGCCAATTCTACCCCTCCAGAATAATTCCCCGAATCAAAACTAGCTTCTTTTACATCTATAAAAGAGCTAATCTCATTATCAAAGTAAAAGTACGGTTTTGTATCGAACTTAGCATGATCTGGTATATGGTTAGATGCCCCATTAATATCATACTGGACTTTAAACTTTTTGTTACTCTCTTTATTTGACAGTCCAAATAAAGCCCCATTCTCATATAGCCTAGACGACATTCCTCCTGATAAACCTTGTGCCTGTACATTGTATTTGTCATAACTAGGAAATGTTGCATTATTTTGTTCTGCTATTGAAACATCTGATAAATTCTGATTTGTTAAAGACACCTCGTACGAATCCATAAAAGACTCATGCAAATCCAGTTGTATTACATCACACCGTTCATCTCTATTCGAATTCTCTACTTCTGCGGCAAATGCCCTAGCTTCTTGTTCAGAATCAAAAGTATCACTTGTGCAATTCCCCCAATTATCATAATAATCTTCACTACAGCAACTTACTTTCCAACGCCCTTTATTTTGAGTTCCATCGGCATAATATATTGGTCCATTAACGTAGTTATATTCTTTTTTACCTAGGTAATACCTGTAAGATGTTTTTCCGTAAGATCCGCTAATATAAAAACCAAAAGGTGTTGGTATAAAAATCGGAATACTAAACCCTGAGTTCTTCACTGTATAGTCCCCCATACTTATAGTATTTTGGAACTGTGTTTGCAGTCCTACGCCAGCAACACTAGTTACTTCATTTCCGGTTTTATTTTTTATTCCACCATTGATACCCGCTCCTCTGGATGACATTGAAAAATTTAGAGAATATTTGTTCCCCTTTTTACTTTCTCCACTGACACTAATAGATGTAGATCCATCAGAAGATGCTCCAACGCTAAACCCAGCACCGTTACTATCAAAACCGATACTTCCTCCAATCGTACCATTTGTACTCGCTTTAACTCCAAGGCTTAATCCAGAAGCCGAGGTATACCCTACTCCAACTCCGACTCCACTAGTTCCGATACGAAGACTCCCTCCAATTTCTCCTTCTCCAACTGTCCATCCATATCCTATGCTTACATATCCACCAAGGCTTCGGTTACTCCCCCAAGAAAGTCCTAATGCTACAGAACCTCCTGTATAAAGGCCAACTCCTAAAGAGGCAGAATGTATAGTTTCTTCTCCTCCCTCATCATAAAAAAACTCTGATAGTTCTGATAATTTATAATCATCAGGATACCCATTTACCGATCTGTTAATAGCTCCCGGGTTTAGGTTCCATCCTAACCCTACCCAAGAAGCTTCTTGATCCATGGCAATCCCCGCGTGATATGCCAGTGATAGGGGATATCCTCCTTCTGGAGAAGGGACATTTAATAAGGGTAATACATAACTCATATCCCCTGTGGCCAGATTGACCATATCTGTTGCATCTACCGGTTCAAAACTCGCCGCTTCGGGTGATTTTGGACCATTATTAGACGCAAAGACATAATTTACCGGTAAAATACCAGGTAACATGGTGAGCAAAAATACCATTGCCCACACTCTGTGTGAAGTCTTAGTTTTTGTCATTGTTTAGTGATTAAAAAAGTGTTTATTAGTTGTTTTGAAATGCTATTTCTGGTTGATGTTGTAGTTTATCAACAGGAATTTTAAATTTTACTTCGCCCGTGGCAAGTCCTAAATCCTCTATCGTGAGATTAATTGTTGTATCGTTTAGCAACCGTTCATCTCTGGGAAATACGAACAAAAGACTCGTACTATTACTCATCCCATACATTCTGGGATAATTGTAATCTGCTAATGGTATGGTATCTTTTTTAGAGTTGAACAAGTGTACTTTTTCTCCCATATCAAAGGATAATTGCTGTACCATAGCACCAAAACTTCGCCTATTTCTGGCTAAACTATTTAGAACTTCCTGGTTGTTTTTTGACAGCGTTATGGTAAAGTATAGGTTCTTATTATATCGATCTCTTAAGCGAGTCAATTCTTGTTGATCATAAGTCGATGATAATTCCTGACTGACCATTAAATCTGTAGGACGATACATCATAGAAAAATCTACTCCATTAACCGATTTGGTCTGTGAATATCCATTTTCTTTATCCGTTAAAAAAGTTAGTAATTCTTCTTTAGAATCAAATTCTTTGACAGTAGTACAAGAAGTTAACAAAAAGATCCATCCCAAAAGCAGTAGTATACTAGTTGCTTTCATACTCGGTATTTAGACCATCTAATACTTCTGTTGTCAGATCTGCCGTCTCATCGGCAAACATAATGTTACCAGATCCACTGGCGCCCAAAATGATTTTATAACCATTTTCTTTACCATATTCTTTGATATAATCGTTGATATCATTAACAACGGTTTGAGTCATTTTCTGATCCTCTTCCTGAATTTGTTTTTGAATAGCCTGTTGGTAGTTATTGATTTGTTGTTGTTTATTAGCCAATAACTCTTTCTTAAATGCTACTTCTTTTTTAGATAACGAACTACGTTCTTTTTCGTAGACTTTTAATTCTGATTGCCAATTGGTGATCAAACTATCTACATTGGCCTTAAGTGTATTCGCTTTTTTCTGAAAAGCTTCTCGCTCTACCTTGGTACGAGTATACCCGTCGATAAGTTGGTTTACATCTACATATACCTGCGCAGAAGAATTTTTAAAATTGATAAAAGAAAATATTGAAAATGCAATTGCTATAGTGGATAGCAGAATAGTAACTTTGTTCATTGTTTACGTTAGTTTTTGAATATGAATTGTGATTTATATTCAATAGTTCCAACGCTTATTTTCTGTTACCCAAAAAAGAGCTATTTTTTTTGAAATTTTAAAACAGGAAAGAAATTATACGGTTTTCTAATTTTTATTTCTTCGGTTTTTCAGAAACCAAATAACAAATAACAACAATAAAAGCACAACGATAAGTGCCCAATACAACCAAGGTAAAGATGAAGACTGAATCCCTCTTGAATCGCCAATTAATACCAACGAAGACCAATAATAGGGTGAAGTTTCACTAAGTGAATGATTCTGGATATAGTCTAGTTTTGCCAGACGAAGTGCTTCAGATTTGGTTTTTCCTTCTTTTAAATGTTTATAGAAGCTAGTCATGATATAATAACCTGATTTATCATCAACATTCCACAAAGATGAAATCACACTATTAGCACCGGTATAGAAAAAACCTCTGGCCAAACTCATTACCCCTTCTCCCGATCGTACCTTTCCAAGAGATGAATTACAAGCACTTAACACTACCAATTCTGCTGTGTTATTCGTTGTATATAATTCATTCAACGTTAGTTTTTTATATTTAAAAGCAATCCAGGGAGTAATCGAATCGGTTGCATCAGCGTGCGTTGATAAATGAATAATTTTTGAACCTCTGGTATTGTTGATAAAACTATCTTTGGTTGCCTCTTCATCAAGAAACAGCTTACCAGAATACTGATGCCGGGCTTCTTTAACTTCTAATCGGCTCCTTTTTAAAACCGAAAGCCCGTCATACTCAAAATTGATCGGAGCAAAACCTGTAAAATCAATAGTATGTTCTCTGGAGATCTGTCGATTTTCTTCTAAAAACGATAACGAATACGCATAGCCTATTTCGGCTGTGGTGATGAGATAAGATTGGTAAGTTTCTTTTAAGTTAGTATCTGACTGTAATGCCTCAAAAGGAAAATTTTGCAAGGTATAATCAGGAACAATGGTAATTTTTTTATGAGCAAGTTGTTCCCTGTCTTTAAATGGGAATAGCTCTTTAAACAATAGTTGTCCCAAACTATGATAAGCCTCAAAATCTTCTTTTTTCACCAACGGTGATGCAATTTTTGTTTTAAACAATGTAATATTTTCATTGAGTTGCTTTACATCTTTTAATTCAGAAAAATTGGCTCCCTCCTTTTTAACAAGGATAGCATATCCCTCCTCTTCATTCAGAATATACTCGACACATATCTCATTTTCTTGCAATCTTCTCTGAACTTGTTGAAGAGATAGTACGTTCGATGGTTTTCTAAAGTTATAATATTCTGGATAATCGACTTTTAAAGAATCTATAAAATGTTGGTATTCGATTTTTGTAGTAGATATCACATCTATCAAAGAGTCTTTCTTTTCTCCTGTATGTACTGCAAGCGCATCCTGTAATTGGAGCAAGTTCCTTTTTATACGTTCTTCTCTAAGAACTATTTCTGAAGGTAAGTTTGCATTTTTTTTCAACGCTTTATCGGTAACATCTTTTAGTAGCAATAGCGCTTTATTTTTTTCCATAAAATAAAAGGCTTTTTCTACGTTACCCGATAAATATGCTGTTTTTACCGCATTTTGATATAACTTAGAAGCTTGTTCTTGCCAATACAACTTAGATTGTTGATCATTACTTTCAAAACGAATGTGTGCCAGTAATTTTTCTGCAACCTCGATATGATTAAAAGTTATCGTTAATTCTTTTTCCGACTGCGAAATATGGTTTTGGTATTTGATCAGATCAATAAAACTATCTAGAATCAAATTTTTATTTACAGAAGATTCATAAATGGTTACCGGGACCTTTAAAACATCTGACTGCCCTTTATAATTGGCATAAAGAATAATTGATTTGCTTAAAAACTGCCTCGCCAATTCATAGTTTCCTTTTTTAAAAAAACAATTTCCTATATTATGAGTAAAAAGCCCCTGGTTATACGAATCTTCAGATTTTTCTAATCCTTTCTTATAGTACAGCAAGGCTTTATCAATATCCTGTTCAAAATAAACACTACCTATGTTATTATGAATCGAAGAAATAGCATATTTATCTCCTCTTTGGTTTGCTATTTTTAGTGCTTTAAGATAATGATACAAAGACTTTTGTAAATCACTCTCTACATCTAGATTATATAAGTTCCCTAAAACGTGATGCACATCCTGCATGTTTTTACCTGTAAAACTTAAGTAAGCTTGTTTCTCAAGTAAGTCATTAAGTATTTTTCTTGCTTTTATAATATTTTTAGCCCCTGAAATTTCTTCATAAGCCTGAGCCATAAATACCGAAGTTGATATCATACCTCTATGATAATCGACCTCTTCATACACTTTAATCGCATTTTTATAATACTCTAGTGCTGCATAGTAATCTCCAATGTCATTTTTAATAGCACCTAACTTATAAAAAGCTCTTCCTCTATATAGATCGATATTGGATTGATTAATCACTTGTAAATAATACGACTGAGCAATATCAACTTTATTATCAAAATAATAAAACAGTCCCAAATTACATAAAGCTCTTCTACATTTTAAAGAGTCTATAGGCCTTTGTTCTAAAGTTGCTTCAAGAAAACCCCGACCATAATCAATAGCATCTGCATATTTTTCATGTTTAAAAAAAAAGACAGAAGTCTTTAATAACATGTCAGAAAAATTAGATTGCTCTCTATCTTCTAGCAATGCACTAATCGATTCTTTTTTAGACTGAAAATCTATGGGCAACCTTAGGATAGAATCCAATGACTTACTATTTGTTTGTGCAACGACACATTGCGTCAATACTAATAAAAGGAAAAAGCTACTTTTATAAACCATCGCAGCAAAAATACAAAAGGAGGACAAATTGCCCTCCTTTTACCTTTACCATATTGTCTATTTTTAAAACAATGTACAGTCGAACTCTGTGGTTACATAATCCACTTCAATTCGCTCAACATAATTCATTAGCTTAAGAACCGCCCTACTTGGTTCTATAACACCTATTGCTTTGGTTTCGTGATCACCAGCTGCTTTACCTTTATGAGTGTCCCTAAGAATAGTAATATCAGCATCATCTCCTTCAACATATCTAATCGTCCAATGTTCTACCTCACCACAATCTGTTTCCTCGACACTTAGAACTTCAAAATCATAATTAGCCGCTCTAATCTGTTCTTTAGTTTCATCTGAAACATTACTTTTAAACTTTATAGTTACTATTGCATCTATATATTTTTCGAATTCTTTTCCTTTATTGATTCCTTTTTCTTTGGTAACTCCCTTTTTAGAGACCAATTTGAGGTTCGAGAAAACAATTTCTTCTGTACTGTTTTCAAGCTTAAGTTCTTGATGATCGTCCTCAACAGAACATGCAGTAAATAAAATAACCAAAGACAAGTAGATAAATAGTTGTTTCATAATTTTTGTTTCATTAATTGTTTGCAAAATTACCATAATAATTCAATTGTAAAACCTTACTTTTTTAAGTTTACATTAACTAGTTCAGCCCATCAAATTTTGTTACCCATTTTTTACAATAAAATTTATTCATTTGATTGAAACATGAATTTTATTAAGAATTTCAAAATGATTAGTTTTGCGCTCAATCCCTTTTACCCTAGCTTCATAATGCAAGACAGTAATTACTATATTCAAGGAATTCTTCACTCTGATGAAACCGTGATTACCCAAATCTATAAGAACTTTTTTCCCAAAGTTTTAAAGTTTGTTTGTGAAAATAAAGGACAACGTGAAGATGCCGAAGATGTTTTTCAAAAAGCTTTATTACAAATTTCGGCGAGAATAAAGCTTAAAAAATTAGAAGTGATTCACTCTACTTTTGAAGCCTATATCTTTACCGCTTGTAAAAATTTATGGAGAAGAGAATTAAATAAAAAGAAGAACAGGGTAACAAATCTTGAAGTTAAGGAACTGGTAAGTGAAGAGTCTGATATGGCTTATGCTTTATTAGAACAGGAACGATGGGAGTTACTTAGAGAAAAGTTAGATGAATTATCAGATAATTGTAAAAAAATACTTGGATTATTCTTTAAAAAAGTATCGTATTCTGAAATTGTAAAACAGTTATCTTATTCTTCTGAAGTCGTTGTACGCCAACGCGTTTTTAAATGTAAAGCAAAATTAATTAGTAACATTAAAGCTGATAAGCGATTCAAAAACTTACAATAAATTAAAGATGAGTACCAATGCTGAAAAATATTATAATCAAATAGATGCTTATCTAAGAGGTGCGCTTACCAATGAAGAAAAAGCAGTATTTGAAAAACTACTACAAGAAAATACTGGGTTACGTAAAGAATTATCTCTGCACAAAGAATTGTATGCACAATTTGATGATACCGACTGGGTAGGACATCAATTTGAGGGTAAAAACATAGATTTCAAAAATGCGGAGGCTTATTTTAGAAGCGAAGAAGCAAATGCCTTTAAAGAAGTAATCGAAAAAGCTGAAGAGAATTACAAAAACAAAAGTCAAACCCGTTTCCTCTCTACCAAAAAAATAGTCGTGTTATTGGCAGCGGCATCTGTAGCGTTACTATTCGTTTTTACTACACTTTTATCAAAAGACACTACAGAAGAATTATATGCACAATACAATGATTGGCAAGATTTGCCTTCATTAACAAGTAGAGGAAATACGAATACGAACTCTCTATCTAAAGGACAGGTTTTATTTGAAGAAGGTAACTATCAACAAGCAAATACTATTTTTGAATCAATTGTTACCACCGAAAAGGAATTACCTATTAATGTATTAATTTATGCAGGAGCCACTGCTTTAGAATTAAAGAATTACACAGAGGCTATTGGGTATTTTGACAAAATAATTGCATCTGACGCTATAGATCATTCTAAAGGATATTGGTATAAAGCTATGGTCTACCTAAAACAGGGCAAAAAAGAAAAAGTCATAGAAACTTTAGAAATCATTACCCAACTGCAAAACAATTATAAATATAAGGAAGCCATTGAATTATTGAATAAACTCTAATAATGTATAGTAGTTTTTATTCAATTCTTTTTACGCACTAAACCTTCATTTCTGTACCTAAAATCTTGTTAGAAAGATCTTCTTTGGCTTGTTGATCATCACCAAACAACCATCGTAACACATTATCATCCCAAATCTCGTCATATTCTGTTTTATTGATAATATCTCTTTCTATAGCCAGATCCAGTATTTTACCAGGATAAGAAGATTGTGGTTCACTTTCCATTTCTCCTAAAGGATATGGATCATCTAACCCCATAATGACTTGTTTACTTCCTTGTCGCTCTACGGTCAGTTTTAAGGAATCGGTATCATGTACCAGCGTATCAAAATATATATTAGGATGACCTACCGCTTTTCTTGGATGCTGTTTTCCTTTAAACAAGTCTGGTCTGCCATCAAATCCTTGTATACGTCTACCTAAATTCATTTGGGCTAATTGCCCTCCATGTGCAAAACAAGTTCTGATATTAGGGTATCTTTCTTGCATACCGTTAAGGGTATAAAAATGATACGCATCGCCACATTGTGCCAACATCCAAACCAAATGAAAACGCCACGCTACATTTTCTAGTTTAATCATTTTATCTCCATCATAAGGGTGTACTTCTATTGCCAATTTGTACTTGTTGGCTAGTTCAAAAATAGGGTCATTCTCTTCGTCAAAAATACAGCGCCATTGCCCTATAGAATCCATAAAATGTGTAGGTAAGCAGAGTACTTTCATTCCTAGTTCTTCGACACAACGCTCCATTTCCCATAATGCACCATTAATAAACCCTGGATGCACTACAAAACCGCAAGTAAACTTATCCGGATTTTCGTGCTGTATACGTGCATTAAAATCATTCTGAAACCTTAGTGCATGCTTCATTTCTTCTAGACGTAATCCATTACCATATAATTGAGATAGATTTAATACCACAGCATGATCAATCTTAAAGTGTTCCATCCATTCTAGTTTATCGTCCAAAAAGAAGCTAGAATGAGTTACCGGGCGTTTCCAACCTTTTTGCAGCATATACTTGCGTTCATCATCGACCCAAAAAATCTCTTTTTCCTTCATGAATTGAGGAATTTCTTCGGGGTAAGGAAGTAAATGTGAGTGACCGTTGATACGAAGTTTTCTTTTCATCTCTTTATATTTTTGGTTTTACATCGTTGGATGACATGTTCATTTTAGGCTCATAAAAACCTGTAAGGGGTGTTGGTTTTATTTCATAACAACCTATTTTATGCTAATTCAACTTATTAAATATTATTTTTTCTTTTTAGGTGCTTCCATTACAGCACCGCAATTAGCACATGTACATTTTTCTTTATCACTATAATATGTATCAAAAATGATAGGCATATCGGTTTCTATATTATCAAGAGCAAATTCTTCTCTATACAATTGTGTATTACACTTTTCGCAATACCACTCTAAGGCATCCATCATTTTTTCTGCTCTAGGGTACTCGATTACTAAGCCCACGGTATCTTTCCCTCTTTGTGGAGAATGAGGAACCTTGGGAGGTAACAAATAGATTTCTCCTTCTCTTATATGTACATCTTTTGGTACTCCTTTGTCTATAATTTTTAATACAATATCTCCTTCTACCTGATAGAAAAATTCTGGGGTTTCGTTATAATGGTAATCCTTTCTATTATTAGGACCACCTACTACCATCACAATAAAATCGCCATCTTCCCAAACACATTTATTACCCACCGGGGGTTTTAATAAATGACGATGTTCTTCTATCCAGGCTTTAAAGTTTAATGGTGAAACTAAATTACTCATATGCTTACTTTTATTAATCTAAAAAAGATATTCTCTGATCTACTTTATCTTATTATATAAATTTAACGCTTTTGATCGGTATTTAGCGATAAGAAATCGTTAACTATAATGATTTGGTTCTACCTCCATCTACAGGAACATTAATTCCGTTGATATAAGAAGCTGCTTCGGTAGCCAAAAAAGCAATAGCGTTAGCTATTTCTTCTGGGCGACCAAATCTTTTTGCGGGTACTTCATTTTCCATAGCTTTTACCACCTCTTCTCTGGGTTTGCCCGTCTTTTCTGCTTTATTATTAATTATTTCATTTAATCGTTCTGTCGCAGTTGATCCTGGTAATACATTATTTACCGTGATTCCAAATGCTCCTAGTTCATTTGCTAAGGTTTTTGACCAATTCGCTACTGCTCCTCTAATGGTATTAGAAACTCCTAATCCTCCTAATGGTTGTTTTACAGAGGTAGAAATCACATTGATAATCCTACCATAACCTTCTTTTTTCATTCCGGGTACTAATGCTTGTACCAAAACATGATTACATTTTAAATGTTGCGTAAAGGCACTTTCAAACTCACCTAAAGTAGCATTAAACACAGGGCCTCCTGCCGGACCACCTGTATTATTTATTAAAATATGAAAAATTCTTTCCTCTTCTACAATCTTATTTTTTACCTCTTCAGGATTTTTAAAATCGGCCACAATGTAGCTATGTGACTGCCCATGATTTGTAGCTAGTTCATCCACAACCTGCTTTAACTTTTCTTCATTTCTGGCCATCAAAACAACAGTAGCCCCCAATAAAGCTAGCTCTTTAGCAGAGGCTTTCCCTATCCCTTTTGTGCTGCCACATACCAATGCATTTTTGTTAGTAAGATTTAAATTCATTTTGCCTTATGTTTTTATGTTATAGCTACACCTTCTAAGACAAGTGCACTATTTTATTGTTGTTTATTCTAAAATTGTATACATACATTTTTGGGTTCTGTAAAAAACCGTAAAGCTTCGAAGCCTCCTTCTCTGCCAACTCCAGAATCCTTTACTCCTCCAAAAGGAGTACGAAGATCACGCATCATCCAAGTATTTACCCATACAATACCTGCTTCTATTTGTTTGGCCATTTGCATACTTCTAGTCAAGCTATCGGTCCAAATGGTACATGACAATCCATAACGCACATTGTTTGCCAACGCCAAAGCTTCATGATCGGTATCAAACGGCATAATCGTTACCACGGGGCCAAAAATTTCTTCTTGTACCAATTTGCATTGGGGATCATTTACTTCGATAATAGTAGGCTGCAGATAATATCCTTTTTCATAACCCGCTATCGTTACATATTCGCCTCCACAAAGAATCTTACCGCCTTCTGCAGTTGCACTATCAATATAACTTTTTACTTTTTCTAAATGAGTTTTGGACACTAAAGCCCCAATATTGGTATCCTTATCCATAGGTTGCCCTACTTTTAATGTCTTGGTTTTTGCAACAAAATCTGTTTTAAACCTTTCATAAATACTTCTTTCTATCAAAATACGAGAACCACAAAGGCATATTTGTCCCTGATTAGAAAACGAGGATTTTAATGTTGTTTCGAGCATACGATCATACTCGCAATCGGCAAATATGAGATTTGGGTTTTTACCGCCTAGTTCTAACGACAATTTCTTAAACATAGGTGCCGCTATTTTTGCTATATGAGCTCCTGTAACCGTTCCTCCTGTAAATGAGATTGCTTTGATACGCGGATGCGCTACTATTGCCTGACCAACAGAAGTACCTAATCCATGTACAATATTTAACACCCCCTTTGGCAAACCTGCCTTGGTACATATCTCTCCTAGCAAATACGCAGTCATAGGTGTAACCTCACTAGGTTTTGCAATTACAGTATTACCAGCAGCCAATGCCGGAGCTATTTTCCAGGTAAATAAATATAATGGTAAATTCCATGGTGAAATGCATCCCACAACCCCTATAGGTTGTCTTAATGTAAAATTAATAGCATCAAACCCCTGGCTTTCATGAGCCTCACTTGCAAATTGTGTGATCGCATTGGCAAAAAATCTAAAATTATCTGACGCTCTGGGGATATCTACACTGCGAGCTAAGGTCAATGGTTTCCCATTATCTATTGCTTCTGCCATTGCCAGTTCTTCGAGATGTTCTTCTATCAGGTTTGCAATTTTAAGCAAGATAGCACTGCGTTGCTGTAAAGAGGTTTCTGACCAACCTATAAAGGCTTTGGATGCAGCTTCATAAGCCAATGCTACATCTTTTGAAGAAGAGTCTGGTGTCTGACTATACACCTCTCCTTTTGCAGGATTATAATTATCCAACCACTGGTTTTCTTGCGGTGGTATATATTGTCCGTCAATATAATTTTCAATCTTTTCTATGGCACCTATATTTATCATTTACTCAAAAATGTGTTTTAACTGATTTGCTGTATATTTTAAATCACCTGTATAGGTTTGTATTTCATTTTTATTAAATCTGGCCGAAGGGCCAGAAGTACTTATAGCCGCTATACATTTCCCTCTGGCATCAAATACAGGAACTGCAACACACACCAAGCCAATTTCATTTTCTTCAAGATCTAATGCAAAACCTATATTCTTGATGCGTTCTATTTCTTCTTTTAATTGCGCTTTATTTGTTATGGTATTTTTGGTAACGGCTTCGAGAGTACTGCTATCAATTACTGATCGATACTCGGGTTCTGCAAAAGCGAGCATCACTTTACCCAAACCTGTACAATGCAGTGGCTTTTCGCTTCCTATTTGCGAATTTATTTGTAAATCATGTCTACCTACCACTTTATCCAAAAAATACACTTTCTTATCTTTATAGATTGCCAAATGTGCCGTTTCTCCCGCTCGTTTGACTAAGTCTTCCATAAAAGGTCTGGCTTTGGAAATAAAATTTTTATGGATGCTTACTTTTTGTCCCAACTCGAATAACTTAAGGCCTAACCTATATTTTTCGTTTTCGGGATTTTGCTGAATCACATTCAAAGCTTCCATAGTAGCCAACATTCGATATACCGCACTTTTATTAGTACCGATTTTATGCGCTATTTCTGTAACACCCAACTCTATTTTTTCTGTAGAAAAACAATTCAAAATCTTGAATGCTTTTTCTACAGAGGTATTTAGAATTTTTTTATTTGTAGTGCTACTCATTGTATCATTATTCTATAAAGACGTTAATCTACTTTTTTGTACGCTATTGCTTTAATTTCTATTAATAAATGTGGGTGTGGTAACTGGTGTACGGCAACAGTAGTTCTCGTTGGCCCATCATAATCAAAATACGTTGCATATACTTCATTATACCCCCCAAAATCATTCATATTTACCAGAAAAGAAGTAATATCTACTACATCTTTCAAACTTGCTCCTTCCTCCTTTAAAATATCATTGATATTTTCTAAAACCGCTTTTGTTTGTGCTTTGATATCCAGATTAGTAGTTCCAAATTCATCTACAGCTACCCCTTCGAAAGTGTTGTCTGGTCGTCTCGAACTCGTTCCTGAAACATATATAAAATCACCTACCCGTTTTACATGAGGAAATTTACCTCTAGGAATTGCTTTTCCTTCTATTAGTTTTCCTTTATTCATGATTTCAACTATTACTATATCTATATCTATTAAACACTTTATTTTAATCCTGCAACCTTATCTTCTTGCAAAATTTCATTGGTTTCTTTTTGTACCTGTTTTAGCACTTCTTTCAGATCTTTATCAGTATTGATTTGTTCATCTGCTATAAGGTTTAACAAGGCCTTGTCCTGTGCTCTTCCTATTTGCATAGCCTTGGCATAGTTTATATCTTCATTGAATGTAACCATAGAATATTTTGAAAAATACTCATCTGGAAACACTTTTTCAAGATCCATTTCTAATTTTCTTTTTTGTTTAAAAATAGGATTAGATACGTGATCACGCATTTCATAATAATTATCAATAGCAAGATCTGCTATTGCATCAGTATCTTCTTTTCTTACTTTCTCATATGCTTTGAATGTAGCCGTCCAATCTCCTTTATTTTGTTCAAGAATTTCATCAAACACAACCACATCTTCAAAAGAAGCATTCATCCCCTGACCATAAAACGGTACAATTGCATGTGCTGCATCCCCGATTAACAATGTTTTTCCTTTATAATGCCAGGGAGAACATTTTATGGTACCTAAAGCTCCTGTTGGGTTATTAAAAAACTCGTCATGAATATCTGGAATGAGTTGCAATGCATCTGGAAATTGTTTTTTAAAAAATTCTGTTACTTGATCTGGTGTCGTAAGGTTATCAAAATTATATACTCCATCACTATAGGATAAAAACAGGGTTACTGTAAAACTACCATCTAGGTTTGGAAGTGCAATAAGCATATATTCTCCTCTGGGCCATATATGTAGATGGTCCTTACTTATTCTATGGCTTCTGTCCTTATTCGCAGGAATCTCTAATTCTTTATATCCGTGTGTCAAGTAATTTTGAGAATAGCTAAATAAGAATTTTTTCTTTAGATAATAACTTTTTCGAAGTGCTGACCCTGCTCCATCAGCTCCAAAGATAATATCTGCATCTACTGTTATCTCTTTTTTGGTGGTATAGCATTTAAACATTGCTGTAGTGGCATCAATATCCACATCGATACATTTTTTATTAAAATGTATGGTAACATTTTCATGCTTTTCTGCTTCGGAAAGTAGCAATCCATTTAACCCTCCTCTGGACACCGAATTAATGTATTCGCCTTTTCTACCAGAATAGTCTGAAGCAAAGGTATTACCTTCAAGATCATGTATTAATCGACCATGCATAGGAATGCATAAAGAAGTTACTTTATCTGCAATTCCGACCATTTTCATTGCTTTTAATCCTCTATCTGACAAAGCCAGATTAATAGATCTCCCAGAAGAAATGGCTACAGTTCTTACATCGGGTCGTTTTTCATACACCGTTACTTTATATCCCCTTTGAGCCAATCTAAGTGCCAAAAGAGAACCGCAAAGGCCGGCTCCTATAATGAGTATATTTTCTTTTTTAGACATTACAATGCTTTTTTAAAGATCTCGACCATGTTAAATACATCTTCAAAACTGGTATAGAGCGGTACAGGTGCAAAACGAATTACATCTGGTTCTCGCCAATCGGTAATAATATGATGTTCTGTAAGATATTGATGTAAACTCTTATCGGCATTTTGCACCTGGATAGATAATTGGCACCCTCTTTCATCGGGATGAGACGGCGTAATGATCTTTATTCGATCCGTATCTATCTCCTTAATCAAAAACTCTAAATATCCGGTTAGCTTTCTGGATTTTTCTCGTAATACATCCATTCCTATCTCATCAAAAATATCTAAAGATGCTTTGATCGCTGCCATAGACAAAATAGGCGGATTACTTAACTGATATCCTTCTGCGCCTGGCATTAGATCAAACTCTTGTCTCATATTGAAGCGAGTTTTTTTATTATGGCTCCACCAACCCGAAAAGCGCTTTAATTCTTTGTTATGTGCATGTTTTTCATGAACAAACAATCCTCCCAGACTACCCGGACCAGAGTTTAGGTATTTATAGGTACACCAAGCTGCAAAATCTACTCCCGATTTATGCAACTCTGGTTGTATATTTCCGACTCCATGTGCCAAATCAATACCCACCATACATTGATGCGCATGCCCTAAATCACTAATTTTTTTTAGGTTGAGATATTGACCCGTATAATAATTTACTCCTCCTATAAGCAGCATGGCAATTTCATCTCCTTGCTCTTCTAGAATAGCCTGTAAATCTTCTATTTCTAATAGTTCTTTTCCTTTAGGTGGTTTCCATTCGACAATACCTTCTTTAGGGTCAAACCCATGAAAATGCAACTGCGATTCTACAGCATATCGATCAGACGGAAAGGCATCACTCTCTATTAATATTTTATATTTTGTACGAGTTGGTCGATAAAAAGACACCATTAACAAATGTAAATTGGTAGTCAGCGTATTCATGATCACCACCTCTATAGGTTTAGCACCAACTACCCTAGCCATTGCACCGGTTAAAAATTCGTGATAAGGCATCCATGGGTTTTTTGCTTCAAAATGCCCTTCTACCCCCAAATTTGCCCAATCTTTTAACTCCTGATTGATGTATTGTTCTGTTTTTTTGGGTTGTAATCCTAGCGAATTACCGCACATATATATCCAATCTTTTCCATTAACATCTTTTGGAATATGAAATTGATCACGATAATCAGAAATAGTATCTTTTTTATCTAATTCTTTAGCAAACGCTAAACCAGTTTTAAATGCAAGTGGCATTCTTTAATGTTTTAATAATTGAAACAGTGTTTTACTAATTTAAAGCAAAAAAGCATTCGAAACAAGTATTTAACGTTATATTAAACTTGTCTCAAATGCAACATAAATATCATTTTGAATAAAATTTCGTTTTAAAAGAATTTGACTTCTTTTCTTTTAATCCAAAGAATTATTGTACTTAACACAAAGGTTACAATAGCAACAACAAACAAGGTTCCCCCATCATTATTGACTTCTATGCCGAGTTTGGTTAAATGCATCATGATAGCTCCTCCGATAGTGCCCAAGGTAATCATCGCGCCTATCCAAGCTGTTTTAGGAATTATTAATAAAATTCCTGCTATTAGTTCAACAATTCCTGTTCCTATTCGACCATAAGGTTCCATTCCAACTTTTGTGAATATATACACACTGTCCGGATGGGCCGTAAACTTAAATCTAAGTGTCTGAATCAAGATCACTGCTACGATTACACATAGCAACTGAGGTAAAATCCTTTTCATACTAAGTAATTAATTAGTTTTTAAATTATGACGATTGTGTTACAAATACTTACAAAAAAGCATCCAATTTTCCCTTTTCATCAATAAATGTATAGTTTCTTTAAGAGAAATACAATTTTTTACTAGTAATATATTGTAAAAACTCATTAAACCCCCATTTTATCTTAACTTCGTTGAAACAAAGTTGTTTACATAAATTTTAAGCTTTTACCAGAATAACTTTTGTATGTTATCAAACACAAGTTTAGAATAGAAAAACAATCATATAATCACTAAATACCCTCTCCTTATATGAGTTTAGAAATTGAACTAAAAAGTGAAGATAATCACTCCAAAGTCTTAATACGTGACGGGCAATTATGCAATTATCAATTTTTAGAAACCGAAATCATGCATCAACAAGGAGATCCCGGCTGGAGTAACACCGAAATTGAAATGTTTCCTATTATCGGTGCCACAAAAGGAAATAATTTTTCTGTTGCAACTCCAAAAAAAGAAGCAAAACTGGATCAACATGGTATTTTAAGAGCAATGAACTATTCTTTAAAAAACACAGCCACCCCAAATAGTGTTAGCTTCTACAAAGCATATACTGCTGATACTTTAGTAGCAAATCCTAAATTTCCAGAAAAATCGACTTTAGCATCTTTAAGCTGGCCTTATAATTTTGAATTTACCAAAACCTTTAAATTAACTAATACATCCCTACGGGTCACTTTTGAAATTCATTCAGAAGAAGGGATGCCTTTTATGATCGGGTTTCATCCTGCATTAAAAATTTACACCAGCAACCCCTTGTTCGAATTTAAGGACAAAAAAATTCCTTTAACTGATGTTTTAGAAACAGGATCAACCGCGTTTCCTGTCCAAGATTGTGATGACCTAACCTTATCAAATAACGGTAAGGTAAATGTAAATATAAAATCACCAGGATTTAAACACCTAATGCTATGGAGTCCATCCTCTAACATGGCTTGTATAGAACCTATCACATTTTATCCCGCCAGTGTTTCTGAAAAAAACTTATACAAAGGATTTGAATATAGTTCTGGACATGAAATATTCGAAACAATTATTTCTCCTTCAGCATCATAGACCTATAAACAGAAATACCATGTTCGTATTCAGAAGGTTTACGTTTGACAAGTAGTTTATGAGAAGTAAAAGAATCTACCAAACCTATTTATTATATTTACGAACCAACATAATTATAAAAAGTAATGACTACCGATTTTAATGAATATTTTAAAACCAATAAAGACACTTGGAATAAAAAAGTAAACATCCATGCATCGAGTGATTTTTATAGTATGGATCGGTTTAAGTCGGGAGAAACCTCATTAAACTCATATGAATTAGATGCCTTAGGCGATGTTACTAACAAATCGTTACTACACTTGCAGTGCCATTTTGGGCAAGACACACTTAGTTGGAGTCGAATGGGAGCAAAATGTACTGGTGTTGATTTATCTGAAGAAGCGATTAAATTAGCCACTAATTTAAATCAGGAATTAAACCTAGACGCAAAATTTACTTGCTGCAATGTGCTTGATACTTCGCAATATATTAAAGAGAAATTTGATATTGTTTTTACCAGCTACGGAGTTATTGGATGGCTACCTGATCTGGCACCTTGGGGAAAAATGATTTCAGAACGACTAAAGCCTGGAGGAATTTTCTACATGGTAGAGTTTCATCCTATTGTTTGGATGTTTGATTACCTGAAAGAAACACCAGAGTTAACTTATGGCTATCAACAAGAAGAAGTTATTTATGAAGAATATCAAGGGACATATGCTGATCCTAAGGCAAATATCACCAGTAAAGAATATGCCTGGAACCACGGACTAGGAGAAGTAATTTCTGCACTTACCAATGCAGGGCTTTCTATTAGCTATCTAAACGAATTTGATGCATCTCCTTATGAAATTTTTCCTGGGTTGCTTAAAGACAAAAATGGAATGTTTGTCACCAAAGACAAGTTGTATCCATTGGTTTTTGCTATTAAAGCTACACTATAATCAATATTTTTTTCTAAATAGCACCTAACTTTTGTTGTGACTATTCTAAAATTCGCTTAAGCCATTTCATTTTACCAGAAGAGTAAGGAGAGTATTTCAAATTTAACTCTATCCAAAATGGTTTTTGAACAATACTTTTATAGTGTGAAAAAGTATCAAATCCATATTTACCATGATAACTTCCTATCCCACTATCTCCAACACCTCCAAAGGGAAGTGATTTTTCTGTAAAGTGCATCATCGCATCATTTATAGCTCCTCCTCCAAAAGAAATCTTCTTCAAAATTTCTTTTTTAACCGTTTTGTTCTTCGTAAAAACATAACATGAAAGAGGTTTTGGTAACTTTTTGATTTCATCTATCGCTTCTGTAACAACATCGAACGTTATGATTGGCAAAATAGGTCCAAAAATTTCTTCTTGCATTACCATATCCTCAAAAGCAACATCGGTTAAAATAGTTGGAGCTATCATACGTTCTTCTTTATTAGTACTTCCGCCAAAATAGATCTTATTCACATCGATCAGATCACACAATCTATCAAAGTTTTTTTCATTTATAATTTGTGTATAATTATCATTATCAATCTTATAATCAGCACTATTAATATGCTTTTTCATTGCTTCTAAGAGTCTGTCTTGTATACTTGACTCTACCATAACATAATCTGGCGCTATACACGTTTGCCCCGCATTAAGAAACTTTGCCCATACCAATCTTTTTGCTGTCATATCTATATTTACGTCTTTGGTAATAATTGCCGGACTTTTTCCTCCAAGCTCTAATGTCACTGGAGTAAGATATTTTGCAGCTGCCTGGTAAATAATTTTTCCTACCGAGACACTTCCTGTAAAAAATATTTTATCAAACTTGACCTCTAACAATGCTGTTGTTTCTTCTACTCCACCTTCTATAACTTTAAAAAAAGATGGGTCAAAATTCTGATTAATTAATTGCGTCATCATAGCAGAAGTATGATGTGACACTTCGCTGGGTTTAAGAATTACAGTACATCCAGCTGCAATAGCAGCAACCACAGGAGCCAGCGATAATTGGTAAGGGTAGTTCCAGGCGCCTATCACCAAAACGGTTCCATACGGTTCTGGAATACTATAACTTAAACCAGGTAAATTTAATAACCCTGCAACTTTCTTCTTTACTTTTGCCCATTTCTTAACATTCTTAATTGCGGTATCTATTTCACTATAAATTACTGATAATTCGGTCGCATAGGTTTCGTATGAAGACTTTTTGAAATCTTTATAAATTGCTTCAAAAAGAATATTTTCGTTCTTTTTTAAAACGTTTTTGAGGCGTTTTAATTCTTTTATTCGAAAATTAACATCCTTGGTTGCATGCGTATCAAAAAAAACTCGCTGTTGCTCTATTACCTTATTATAATCCATAGTTAGTACCATATTTTACCTCACTAATTTTCATTAAAATCATCATCTTACTAAATTGCATCAAAAAATATGATGCGTACTAAAAAAATAGCCTGAAAAAATATACGATTTTCAGGCTAATTCTTAATAGATAATATGATTCATTTAACTTTTTAGTTGCAATTCTTTCTGCATTTGTTTCACAGTCAATGTGCTTCCGTCATGACTCCAACCAGGAGGACCAAAAATATACATAAACTTATGATACCAATTTCTTGATTTCTTTGTATCATTCCAGATATCCCTGTATTCATGAGTTAGAATTACCCATGGATTATAGGAGTTAGGGGCATGCGTTACCCCGTATTGTATATCTATATTTTCATCTAATGGTTTCCAGGTACCAAATATTTTATCAAAAACATTCAAAAACCCACCATGATTCTTGTCCATATACTCCACATTCTTGGCATGGTGTACCTGATGCATTGTATGCGTATTAAATATTTTTTCAAGGATCCCAAGTTTGGGAATGTATACCGAATGAAGCTGAAATTGCCATAAAGCTTCAATACCTAAGCACACTACTACCATTTCTGGAGGAAATCCAATAGCTGGCATCCACATATAAAATAATGGTTTGTACAAAAGTGTAAACCACCCGTTGCGCACGGCGGTTCCTAAATTAAAATTATCAGAAGAGTGATGCACAATATGAGCTGCCCACAAAATTCGAACCATGTGATTTTCTCGATGAAACCAATAATAGGTAAAATCATCAGCTAATTGACATAAAAGCCAAACATACCAAGCATACCCAAAAGAAGTCCACCCCATAATATTTGTTCGAACGCCATCAATTTCTGGGTTAAAAAGCTCATAAACAAAATGAAAAAGTACAATCGAAAAAACAGTTTTAATTAACGGTCCTAACAATGCAGACCCAACTCCCATCGTTAAACTTGCTGATAGATCTTTCCAATTATATAAACTTTTATGATCATGAGTTTTGCTGTATGTTAGCTCTAATAATATCAGTCCCAAAAAGCAAGGTACGCCATAGACCAAAGGGTTGGTAAAATCCATTTTTCTTAAGTATTTTTTTTAGGGGGAGAATATATGAAGAATTTTCAGTAAATCATCCAGAAATTCTACGCAAAGTACTTCAAACACCTATCATTCTGGTTAAAAACGCTAAACATAGAATAATATTACTAAAATAGGCCTTATAATTTTTTTATGGCCATGCTACACCCTATGTAATTCTCGAACCTCGATTACCACATCTTACTAGTAATTCAAATTTAACTTATACCTATAATATACCAGTCTCAAATATGCACCCTACTACATATATTTGTATATTTGCACAGTTTTTTAATGACCACGTGATTTTGACAAATAAATAATTTATTGCAGCAATTAGATAAATGTTCTAACCCATTTAAGCAATCGCTGTAAGTATTATTAATTTTTTATATATTCTTAAAACCAAAACCAAAATGAAAAAAGTCACTCTTATTGCCATTCTATTTATGGTATTTTCCTGTAGTAAAGAAAATCTAAATGAAACTACAGAACCAACCACCAATCTTTACGAATCAGAAAAACTACTTTCTATCGCAGAAATCAATAAATATATTGCTGGTGAACTAAAACAACATCGTGATGTAAACTGGGCTAAAGCACCTTCTAATGTATTATGGAGTGCCGTTGTGCATGGAGGAGAAATCCTGAGTGTTGGATATGGAGAAAAAGGAGAAAGTTTTTCTATTCAAAAGTCTCCACGTCTTAAAAATGCACAAGAAAACATTTACAACATTGTTCAGTCTATTGAAAGGACTGATAAATCAAGTACAACAACTTATGCAGATGAAATACTTAATGTAGTGGATGTAAAAGTTACCAAATTAGAAACCATAAAAGCGTTACAAAATGCTGATCAAATTAGATATTTAGATCCCATTGGCTATGGTTTTTATTTAGAGCGTGACAATTCTACTCATCAAAAATCTGCCGGCTGTAGCAAAAGTGGCGAGAACATTAATAGTGCAGATTACTCTGTAATATCTCCAAATGCACACTTACCCTGGAACTACAATATCCACAAAATATCACAGGCCTGGAATTACAGTACAGGAGCTGGCATTACTGTAGGATTAATTGACACAGGAATCTCTGCAAGCCAAAACCTTTTAGGAAATGGTTTTAACGATGGAGCTTCTAGTGGTAGAACCGTTCAAAGATATGGTAACTATATCGACTCTATATGGCCCTGGTCTAATAATGTAGACGGTCCTAATGACAAGTGTGGTCATGGTACACAAATGGCTTCTGTGATTGCTTCACCGCGTAACAATGATTATATGCCCGTAGGAGTAGCCTACAATTGTAATTTGATTGCATATCGCAGTACTGCAGATGTAATTCTTGATGATTATCACGAACGCAAGGGAGTAAGTAATGCACTAAAAGCTCTTGGAAACAGAAGTGAAGTAAAAATTATTTCTATGTCGATAGGGTATCCATGGTCTATTGGTAATGTAAAAGATGCTGTAAAGTATGCATATTCTAAAGGAAAAATGATTTTTGCAGCGGGAGGTACTTCTACTTCATTCACCAATTGGGTTGGAGTTATTTTCCCGGCTAGTATGTCAGAAACCATTGCTGTTACCGGAATAAAAGATAATGGATACAAGCAATGTGATATTTGCCATGACGGTGAAGAAATAGATTTTACCATCGTTATGCAACGTGCCAATGATGGAAACAGAACGGTACCTGCCTTAGGCTTTAATACAGGATCCAGAACATATGTGGGTGGATCTTCTGTAGCAACTGCTACCACTGCAGGTATTGCCGCTTTGGTATGGGCGCGTAATCCATCTATGACTAGAGCACAGGTTCTTGATAAGTTAAAAAGAGCTGCAGAGTTTTATCCAAATCGTGATGAAGATTACGGCTACGGAAATATTGACGCTTTAAAAGCTGTACAATAGTAACACTTATAAAAATACTGGTTAGAAACAAAGTAAAAAGGACGTCTGAAAAATCGGACGTCCTTTTTTATACCTATTCATATTTGAATTTATAGATTCTCATTATCAAAACTCTGTAATAAACAAAAAAGGAGCGTCTAACTATTTAGACACTCCTTTTTTAAGGTTTTCTTATCAAAGAATTAAGCAAGAACTTCTTCCTTTTCTTCTTTTTCTTTTTTCTTTTCTTCTTTTAAACCTACTTTACTAATCGTATCATGCATTATTGGTGTTGCAATAAATAGCGACGAGTAAGTACCTACCAATACCCCAATAATCAAAGAGAACATAAAGCCTCTTAATGGTACTGCAAATATGAAAATTGCAATAAGTACTAATAAGGTAGTTAATGAGGTGTTTAAAGTACGGCTTAATGTACTGTTTAGAGCTCCGTTTACATTATCACCCAATGACCAACCAGTATGCTCTCTAAAGAACTCTCTAATCCTATCAAATACTACCACCGTATCATTTAATGAATATCCAATCACAGTAAGAATTGCTGCTATAAAAGCCTGGTCAATTTCCATGTTAAATGGCATAAACTTATAGGTTAATGAAAACACACCTAATACAACCAAAACATCATGGAATACTGCAGCCACAGCACCTAAACTAAACTGCCATTTTCTAAATCTTAGTAAGATATACAAGAACACTACTATAAGCGAACCTAAAACAGACCAAAATGCCGCTTGCTTAATATCATCGGCAATAGTAGGACCTACCTTCATAGAAGACATCACTCCTACCTGCTTATTATCATCGCCATAAGCAAACTGATCATAAGTTAAACCTTCTGGTAAATAGGTTGTTAATGCATTATATAATTTGTTCGAAATTTCTGCATCTACCTCTTCTCCCGTTTCATCGATCTTATATTTCGTAGTTATCTTTAATTGATTTTTGGCTCCGTACGTTTTTGCTTGTGCACTTTCGAATACTGCTACAAGGTCTTTCTCTACTGTTGTAGGAACTACATCTTTTGCAAAACGAACTGTATAGGTTCTACCTCCTACAAAATCTACTCCATAATCCAGTCCTTGTGTAAACAATGATGATAATCCTGCCAGGATTAATACCCCAGAAATTGCATAAGCAACTTTACGCTTCTTTAAGAAATCAATATTGATGTTTTTAAACAAGTTTTTGGTAGCTCCGGTAGAAAACGCAAGTTCTTTACCATTTTTACCATATCCGTCGATAAACAGACGTGTTACAAAAATTGCAGTAAATAAAGAAGTTAAAATACCGATTAATAAAGTAGTCGCAAAACCTTTAATAGGTCCAGTACCAATAACAAGTAAAATAAGACCTGTTAAACCGGTAGTAATATTCGCATCAAGAATAGATGACAATGCATTATTAAAACCATCTTTGATAGCATCTACCTGTGATTTCCCTTTTGCAAGCTCTTCTCTAATTCTTTCGAAGATAAGTACATTCGCATCAACAGACATACCAATCGTTAATACAATACCTGCGATACCAGGAAGTGTTAATACTGCTTTTAAACCTGCTAATACTCCAAAAATAAATAGGATATTAACAATCAATGCAACATCTGCAAAAGCACCCGCCTTACCGTAATAGAATATCATCCAGATTAGGATCAGTACCAATGCTATAATAAAAGACATGATACCACTATCGATAGCTTCTTGTCCTAATGATGGTCCTACTACCTCTGCCTGAATAATATCTGCAGATGCAGGTAATTTACCAGCTCTTAATACATTTGCTAAATCCTGACCTTCTTCGATAGAAAAATCACCAGTTATTTCACTTCTTCCTCCGCTAATCGCACCTGTTGTAACTCCTGGAGCAGAGTATACAATATCATCTAAGACTACTGCTATTTGACTTCTTTGGTTAAATGCTCTTCCGGTCATTTCTTCCCATTTCTTAGCACCTTTACCATCCATTTGCATCGTTACTGTTACAACCCCTAACTGGTTATATTCTTGTCTAGCATCTGTAATTACACCTCCACTTAATTCGGCTTCATTACTACGATTTCCTTTAATCGCATATAAATCTAAAAACTCAGAGTCTTTAACCGCTTTTCCCCAGGCAAACTTAACAAAACGTTGTTCTGCTGGCAATAACGCTCTTACCTTAGGATCATTAAGGTACGTCATAAATTGCTCTGCATTTTTTCTCTCTACAGTTGCAATTACCGGCCCTCCTTGTCTTCCTTGTCCTGCAATAAGATCAAATAATGGATTTACCTGTGCTTCTACTGCTGTAGAATCTTCTGCGTTTTCTAATAAATCATCTATTGAGGCATCTTCTTGTAAATTTGTTGAATCTACCTGAGTACTATCTGTAATAGCCTCTTTTTCTTCACCCTCAACAGCTTCTTTTTCTTCTGTAGCTTCCTCAGCAGTTTCTTCTACTTTCTCTTCTTGTTTTTTAGCACTTTCTAAGTTTTCTTTCAGTAAATTATTAGCAGCTACAAGGTGTCCGAAAACTTCTTCCATTTTATAAACGTCCCAAAATTCTAACTGCGCAGTACTTGTTACCAAGTTTCTTACCCTGTCAATATCTTTGGCTCCTGGAAGCTCTACCAACACTCTTCCTGACTCTCCTAATCTTTGAATATTTGGCTGTGTTACTCCAAACTTATCAATACGCTTACGTAATACCTCTACAGCAGAAACAACCGACTCATCTATTTTTCTTTTTAAAATAGGACGAACCTGATCATTAGTCATATCATACGTGATATCATCGCTTAAGTTTTTGTTTGCAAAAATATCTGGTGAAGCCAGTTTTGCATCTGGTATTTTTTCGAACTCAGTAAAGAAATCATCGATATAATCATTTTGGCTATCTTTTTGAACCTCATCGGTTGCTAATAACGCCTGATTAAATGAAGGGTCCTTAGAATCGTTTGCCAGTTTACTCAAAATATCTTTTACAGAAATCTGAAGAATAACATTAATTCCTCCTTTAAGGTCAAGCCCTTTATTAAGCTCTTTCTCTTTTGCTTCTTTATAAGTAATCCCAGCAAAGATTTCTTCATTACCGATAGAATCTAAATAAGCACCTTCTGCCAGCTCTCGTAATTTAGAATAGTCTTTTACAGTTTCTGGATATTTCTGTTGTGCATAAACTTCTGCTTCTTTTTCTTTTGTATTGGTTAAATAGGTGTATGATAATTGATAAATACACACCAATCCAAACAATACTGCAAATACTCTTACAAGTCCTTTATTTTGCATTGTTAATTGTTTTAGGTCAAGCCCAGATTTTATTCTGACTTGACAATTATTTGTTAATTATTAAATATGATTTATGAATGCTCCTGAATTAAACCATCAAGGGCATTTTTGCAAAAGTAAAATAGCTTTTTAAGAATACCAGCTATTTTTACTTTTAACAAAGACGAGAAAATTATAGGAATCTGTATAGTTAGATGTCCTACTTAGGAAATAGGTCCAGCTCTCACTTCTGGAATATTATGAGAAGTATTATCTATTGCTATTGCAATATTTGTATGAATTCTTTGCGCTACCCGAATAAGTTCATTCAACTCATCAGTATCAATTCTTGAAATGAAACTATGTGAAAAACCAGTAGAACGCTGTTGTTTTTGTTTTATTTCGAGAGGATATTGTCCTGTAAAACCAGTATCAAAACCTGTATTTTTTTGAAGTTCATGAACATCAAGATTATAGGCTTCAAAATCATTATTTACAGGAGGAAGTTTATCCTTCTTTTGGTTTTGATCTAAAACAAGGTGCTCTAGTGCGCTGTTTTGTTTTTTAGAAAGTATTTTTTTGATACTTGCTACATCAGCATCACTATAATACGTAATTTTTAACGTACCATCTTTTAACTCTTTAGAGATTCTAACATTTTTAACCCCTATAGTATGCAATTGCTTTTTTACAATTGAAATTGCATTTTGAGCTTCTGGAGAAGTTATTTTGGTATTAGCAAATTCTAATACAATCTCTTGATTAGGCACAACGGTTTCCTGTTGCATTGCTACTAACAATGCAAGTACAGCAATTAAAGTCCCGAAGTACCATTTTTTAGTCATCTCGCAAATATAGAAAAATTAAAATTGCATTTACGATGTCTCTAGATAAATATCTAATTCTCTTTTCCAATCGTAATTATCAATTCAAAGAACTTAAAAACAGAGCCTATATTGTATTAAAACAACAAAAGCCGCAATAAAGCGGCTTTTATATCAATATCATAACAGACTTAAGAGACTTTACTAAGCTCTAACAATCCATTTGTCTTCTTAACTCCTTCTGCACTTTCTGCAAGTTTTGCTTTTTCTGCTTCGCTAAGTTCTATATCTACAATTTTTTCTATACCATTTCTTCCTAATACGACAGGTACACCAATACATAGATCATTTAATCCATATTCTCCTTCTAATAATGTAGAACAAGGGAATATTTTTTTCTGATCACAAGCAATCGCTTGTACCAATCCAGAAACAGCTGCACCTGGTGCATACCAAGCAGAGGTTCCTAACAATCCTGTCAAGGTAGCTCCTCCTACTTTAGTATCTGCTGCAACTTGCTCTAAACGTTCGTTTGTTATAAACTCTGAAACTGGAACACTATTTCTTGTCGCCAATCTTGTTAAAGGCACCATTCCTTTATCACTATGCCCTCCTATTACCATTCCATCAACATCAGAAATCGGAGCTTCTAATGCTTCTGCCAATCTATATTTAAAACGAGCACTGTCTAAAGCTCCACCCATCCCAATAATTCTATTTTTAGGAAGATCTGTAGTCTTATGTACTAAGTAAGTCATAGTATCCATAGGATTACTTACCACAATAATAATTGCATTTGGAGAGTGTTCTATCAAACTTGAAGATACTGATTTAACAATACCTGCATTAATACCTATCAGCTCTTCACGAGTCATACCAGGCTTACGAGGAATACCAGACGTAATTACAACAACATCACTACCCGCAGTTTTAGAATAATCTCCTGTCGTACCAGTAATTTTAGTATCAAATCCATTTAAAGAAGCTGTCTGCATAAGGTCCATTGCTTTACCTTCTGCATATCCTTCCTTAATATCCAACAGCACTACTTCTGAAGCAAAATCTTTTATTGCTATGTATTCGGCACAACTTGCACCTACTGCACCAGCACCTACTACTGTAACTTTCATTATTTATGTCTTATTTTAATTAATATTTAGCCCTGTACTGAAATGATTTCAATACTTGCGCGAAAATACAAATTCTTTAGTGAATTAATTAACAAATAACACGTTAATTACCAGCCAAATTTAAGTCCTAAGGAAAGATTTCTATAGTTTTGAAAAGAATAGTCCATATTGGCTTTAAATACACCAAACTTTACTTCGGTACCAAATGTTGCCTTAATACCTCTACCTTTATTTTTCACATTAATAGGATCTACTATGGTTTCTTCGATCCCACTCAAATTTTGAGCTTGGTATACTCCTAACACTTTTGCTCTGCTAGATCCAAAATAATAACCCAACCCGCCATAAAAATTCAACACCGGTAATTTTGTAGAAACAACCCCAGACAACAACCAAGAATTTGTATTTACAGTAACTTCTTGATTTGCATTTGCATCAATATCATAAAATCCTTTTACATTGGTATATCCTAGTAAACCAGAAAGTCTTACCGGCCATCTTTTTAAAGGGAATACCCAATCTGTAAATTCATGCTGAAATGCCACTCCATACAATCGTATTTTAGAACCTTTTACCGCACTGATTTTTGGCAAAAAACGTACTTTTATCTCGGTACTTTTTATCAAACCTACAGATGCCTGAATAAATCCACTGGGTAGTGATTTCACCTCAGAATCTCCAATTCCATTAGGCAAAACAACTTCTAATTGAGAGACTTGCCCTTGATTAATTACCACAACAACATCTTCTGAGTTAACTCCTACGGCATTGGCTACCTCCCGCCTCGTTTGTCCATCCTGAAAAGTTACGTCTGTATACTCTCTAGTATCTAATATAAAGGACCTTTTATCTTTTCTTATGAATGAAAGATTCCCAACAATTCCTACTTCAAAATGCCATAGTTTTTTAGTCTTTCCTGAAGTATACCAACCATTAGACATGATGTTCACCAGCGATTCTCCTGCTGGCTCAAAATAAGCTTGACTAAACGTATGAGCATTATCAATACCTATATCCAGAATACGATCTATATCTGTTTGTGAAACTGCTAAATATCCAAAAAATAAAGCAAATAGTAAGATGCATTTTTTCATAAGATTTGGGCTTAATGGGAATTGCAATATAAAAAAAATCTGCTACACCATAAGGCATAGCAGATTTAAGCGTATTTTATAAATATATATTATGCATCAATATTAGCATATACTGCGTTCTTTTCTATAAACTCTCTACGAGGTGGTACTTCGTCACCCATTAACATAGAGAAAATCCTATCTGCTTCTACCAAATTATCGATAGTTACCTGACGCATTGTTCTATATTCTGGATTCATCGTAGTATCCCATAATTGCTCTGCATTCATCTCTCCAAGACCCTTATATCGTTGTATCTTAGAATTTTCACCAAACTCTCTAACAATTTTATCTCGTTGATCATCATTCCATGCATATTGCTTTTTAGCACCTTTTTTCACCAAATACAATGGTGGTGCAGCAATATAAATATGCCCTGCCTCTATTAGTTCTTTCATATATCTGAAAAAGAACGTAAGAATCAAAGTAGATATGTGACTACCATCAACGTCGGCATCACACATAATTACAATTTTATGATAACGTAATTTTGATAGATTCAACGCTTTACTATCCTCTTCTGTACCTATTGTAACTCCTAAAGCAGTGAAAATATTCTTGATTTCTTCATTTTCAAAAACTTTATGATGCATTGCTTTTTCTACATTCAGAATTTTACCACGTAGTGGCAGAATTGCCTGAAACATTCGGTCACGACCTTGTTTTGCTGTACCACCTGCCGAATCTCCCTCGACAAGAAAGACTTCGCACAATGCCGGATCTTGCTCAGAACAGTCAGAAAGTTTACCTGGCAAACCTCCGATACTCATTACCGATTTACGTTGCACCATTTCACGCGCTTTTTTTGCAGCGTGACGTGCCTGTGCAGCTAGTATTACTTTTTCTACTATTGTTTTAGCATCACTCGGGTTTTCTTCTAAATAGTTCTCAAGCATTTCTGAAACTGCCTGAGAAACCGCAGAAGTCACCTCTCTGTTACCTAACTTGGTTTTTGTCTGACCCTCAAATTGAGGTTCTGCAACTTTTACCGAAACAATAGCGGTTAATCCTTCTCTAAAGTCATCTCCTGCTATCTCGAACTTAAGTTTATCCAACATTCCAGAAGCATCTGCATACTTCTTAAGCGTGGATGTCAACCCTCTTCTAAAACCAGAAAGATGGGTTCCTCCTTCATGCGTATTAATATTATTCACATAAGAATGTAAATTCTCTGCATAAGAATCATTATAAATCATAGCCACTTCTACAGGGATGTCATTTTTTTCACCTTCCATAGAAATTACATGACCAATAATAGGATTACGGCTTGCATCTAGAAATCTTACAAACTCTTTAAGTCCTTCTTCAGAATGAAATACTTCTGAAATAAACTCTCCTTTGTCATCCTTATTACGTTTATCGGTAAGCGTTATCCTAATTCCTTTATTTAGGTACGCCAATTCTCTCATACGACTAGCAAGAGTATCATAACTATACTCTGTAGTTTGCTGAAATATGGATGTATCTGGTCTAAAAGTAACGATAGTACCTCTAAAATCGGTTGATCCCGTAGATTTAACTGGATATAATGGTTTTCCTCTTTCATACTCCTGCTCCCATATTTTACCATCTCTATGTACATAGGCATGTAGGTGATCTGATAATGCATTTACACACGATACACCAACACCATGTAAACCTCCAGAAACTTTATATGAATCCTTATCGAATTTACCTCCGGCACCAATTTTGGTCATTACAACCTCTAATGCAGAAACTCCCTCCTTTTTATGTATCTCTACAGGGATCCCTCTACCATTATCCTGTGTTGTAATAGAATTATCTTCATTTATTGTAACCTCTATAGTATCACAATGGCCGGCAAGAGCCTCATCAATAGAGTTATCCACGACTTCATACACCAAATGATGCAATCCTCTTACTCCAACATCTCCAATATACATCGATGGACGCATACGTACATGCTCCATTCCTTCTAATGCCTGAATACTATCGGCAGAATACTTTTTCTTATTTGTTTCCTCGCTCATAAACCAGCTTTATTTTTTATATATAATTTTGGTCAACGAACAAAGATAAAAAATCACACAAAGGATAAAAGTATTTTACTAAAGATGATTTAAAGAGTTATTAACAATTAGTTAAGAATACAGCCGGAAAAGAAAAAAGCTCCTTAAAAACGCTAAAAACAGCCTTAAACGCAAAACAAGCAGAAAAACATTTTTACGCCATTTTCTATTTTATCAAAATCGTGCATTAAAACAGCGCTATGCACGTAAAAATATTATAAAAATTAAATTATCAGAGAGTTTTTTAAAAAAGCTTATTTTTTTCTAGATATTTCACCTTCTTTTATCGTCAATATACCTATATCAACCATATGTTTCATAACAATATTTCATAAAAAACATCTATTACCGTGAACTCTTAAAAAAGTTCACAACAAAACACCTCAAAGTCTTCTAAATTTTCAACAAAACCTTGCATTAGCCACCTAATTCGCAATAAAACAGAGATTTAGCAGTTAATAAGAATATTCTGACTAGAATTTTAATTAACACAAACTCTATGAAAACAAACAATTTAATTCAGTTTGCCAAATTGGCATTAGTATCACTAATTCTTTTTAATGCTTCATGTAGTGATGAAAGTTTCGAGGCCGCAAATGACACAGATCAATCAGAAGTGGTTCAAAAATACTTTGGAGATGTATCTGTTTATGTATCGAAAAGTGAAAACGGAAAATGGTTGGCAGATGATATGGAATTTGACAACGATCAGTTATCAGACGTCCCATTACCTTCTGCACAAGATCGAGTTCCTGACGAAGAAATACAAGCAAAATTATCGTTAGCAAGTTATGCTAATAAATGGGCTAACAATACGGTTATTTATAGAATAAGTAACCTAAACAGTAATCTACGCTCAGAGTTGCAAAAAGCAATTTCTGAATGGTCTACAAAAACCAATGTTCGTTTTAAAGAGCGAACCAATGAATCTACCTATGTAACGATATCAGAATCAACCGATGTATGTTCTGGTTGTGGTCGGGCGACTATTGGTGCCAGAGGAAACTCTGGAACACTACTACTAGGAAGAAACGCAGGCGCAAGCTTAATTGCTCATGAGATTGGACATACCTTAGGCTTTTTACATGAACAAACGCGTCCTGATCGTGACAACCACGTAAGAATTATATTTAGCAATATTAAAGCAGGGTTCGAAGGTAACTTTCAGAAAAGTTCATCTGCACTTCTTACCACTAAAGATTTTGATATAAAATCTATTATGATGTATCACCCATACGCATTTGCTATAGACAGAAGCAAACCAACTATTGTAGACGTAAGAACCAATCAAGCGTATACAGGAGCACAACAAAGTATTTCTGCATTAGATATACAAGGAACGAACAGTGTTTACCGTTCAACCAATCCTAATCCTTCTGATATATGTGCAGGAATTGCAGAATACAACAGAAACACCCGATATAATGTCGGAGATAAAGTTGTTTATAATGACTACTTATATGAATTGGATTTTTCTGCCTGGAATCGCCTTGGAAAATGCGGAACTTCAGATCCACAACCAGTTGATAAATGTCAAGGAGTAAGTGCATATAATAGTAATACCAGATACAGCCCAGGAGATAAAGTTGTCTACAACAATACACTTTACACATTAACCAATGAAAACAGATGGAGAAATGATGGTGCTTGTGGTAGTTAAATAGCCGAAATTAATTTTTTAGATATATAAAAAGGCTGTCTAAAAAGATTTAGGCAGCCTTTAAAAAAAAGAAGCTGCCTTTTTTGGCAGCCTCTTCATTTTCAATACAAGTTTATGCACAGCTAATCCATTAACTAATATGCCTCATCATGCACATTAGCCACTGCTCTTCCACTTGGATCATTCATGTTTTTGAAAGCTTCATCCCATTCTAAAGCTATTTTGGTACTACAAGCTACCGATGGCTCTTGTGGTACACTTAATGCTGCCGCATCGCTAGGAAAATGACCTTCAAAAATTGAGCGGTAGTAAAACTCTTCTTTATTTTGTGGAGTTTGTATTGGGAATCTAAAATGTGCATTTGCCATTTGTTCATCACTAACTTCTGTCTCGACAACCTCTTTTAATGTGTCGATCCAGCTATATCCCACTCCATCAGAAAACTGCTCTTTTTGTCTCCATGCTACACTCTCTGGCAAATAAGATTCGAACGCTTTACGAATCACCCATTTTTCCATTCTCTCTCCATTTATCATTTTATCCTGCGGGTTAATACGCATAGCAACATCCATAAACTCTTTATCTAAAAATGGTACTCTACCCTCTATACCCCATGCAGCAAGTGATTTATTTGCTCTCAAGCAATCATACATATGCAATTTATCCAGTTTACGAACGGTTTCTTCATGAAATTCTCTAGAGTTTGGTGCTTTATGAAAATACAAGTACCCTCCAAAAAGCTCATCGGCTCCCTCACCAGACAATACCATTTTCACTCCCATGGATTTAATAACTCTAGCCATTAAGTACATAGGCGTAGAAGCTCTAATTGTAGTTATATCATAGGTTTCAAGGTTATATATCACATCTTTTATTGCATCTAACCCTTCTTGTATAGTAAATTTAATCTCATGATGTACTGTACCTATATGGTCTGCAACCTTTTGTGCTGCTGCCAAATCAGGAGATCCTTCTAATCCTACAGAAAAAGAATGTAGTTTTGGCCACCATGCGTCTTTTGTATCACCAGATTCTATTCTCTTTTCAGAGTATTTTTTTGCAATAGCAGAAGTAACAGACGAGTCCAAACCACCAGAAAGTAAAACACCATAGGGTACATCAGACATTAATTGTCTGTGAACGGCAGCCTCTAAAGCCTCTCTAACCTCATCGATACTAGTTTGATTTTCTTTTACACTACTGAAATCTGACCAGTCTCTAGTATACCATCTTTTAATTTCTCCTTCTTTACTATACAGGTAATGTCCCGGCGGAAACAATTCGATCTTAGTACACACACCTTCCAATGCTTTTAATTCTGAAGCGACATAAAAGGTTCCATTTTGATCCCACCCCATATACAAAGGAATAATCCCCATATGATCTCTTGCAATCAAATACGAATCCTTTTCTACATCATATAATGCGAAGGCAAAAATACCATTTAAATCATCCAGAAAATCAACTCCCCTTTCTTTATACAAAGCCAAAATAACCTCACAATCTGAAGCAGTTTGAAAATTGTAATTTTGATCAACTTGTTCACGTAACTTTGTATGATTATAAATCTCACCATTTGCAGCGAGAATTAATTTTTCATCTTCACTAAAAAGAGGCTGTTTACCAGAAATTGGATCCACAATAGCCAATCTTTCATGAGCAAGAATTGCTTTGTTATTAGAATATATCCCACTCCAATCTGGACCTCTATGACGAATCTTTTTAGACATTTCTAATAATTGAGGCCTTAATATTTCTGACTCTTGCTTTAAATCAAAAGCGCAAACAATTCCACACATATCTTTACTTTATATAATTTTAAAAGGCAAATATGATCATATAGTTACAAAACAAAAACAATATGATTGTTATTGATTTCAATTTATAACTATAAAATAAATTTTAAATAAAAAATGAAACTTTAATATAGAATAAAACACAAAAAGAGATTAAAGTGTTATCAAGTAGATTTAACAGAATATTATATTGACAATTGTGTGATGGGTCTATACTGACCAATATATTTGTAGATATAATCAAAATAAAATTTGGAACTATGAAAAAATCGCTGTTATTAGTAATGCTTGCCTTTTTAGGAGTTGTTTTCACTTCAAATGCCCAAAAGTTTGCTGGATTACAAAAGAGTCCTACCGATATTTCTTATGCAAAAAAGGATAGAAATTCTGCACCCGAAATAAAAGTTATTTATAGTAGACCTCAAAAAAAAGGGCGTAAAATTTTTGGTAACCTTGTAGGGTTTGATGCCGTATGGAGAACGGGAGCAGATGAAGCAACAGAAATTAAGTTTTATCAAGATACCAAAATAGGCGAACAAACTGTTAAAGCAGGAACCTATTCTTTATTCACTATTCCTGGAGAAAAAGAATGGACTGTTATTATCAATTCTGATCTTGATATTTGGGGTGCTTACACCTACAATAAAGATAAAGATGTTGCAAGAATCAAGGTTCCTGTAGCTGCAGGAAAAGAATTAGAAGTTTTCTCTATCGCTTTCAAAAAAGCTGATAAAGGATATCACATGGTTCTTGGATGGGACACCACAAGAGTTGAAGTCCCTTTTGTTATCTAATAGAAAAATCACAGATTAATTAAGTAGTTTATTAATAAACTACTACTAAGATCTTATTAATTTCAAGAGTATCCTATATACAAAAACAACATTGGTATAGCAACCAATGTTGTTTTATTAAGTAATTTTTCCCCAATTAACTTGGTAAAATAGCTCTTTAATTACCTATGAATTGCATGTCCCGATGCACCAGGTAATTCTTTTAGAAAATCCATTACTACTCTAAAAGTTAACTTAAATTTTGTGTAAAATAGCCCCATATGTTGTTTTTATAATTAATTATATTTCAAAGATACTACTCAAAGAATAGTGTAACAATGATTTTTTTCGGATTTAGATGTAATTTCAAATTTTATCGATAAATTACTCAATTAAATTAAGCTACACCTTCTCCTTAATTTCTGTTATCTGTGGATTGCATTACTACAAGCCGATGGTAATTGTTTTAAAAAATTTCGCAACGCTTTAAAATCAATAATCAAAATACCGTAAAATAGCCTCATAACTTTTTGATTTATAATTTGTTATACAAAGATAACACCCAAAACGGCAATCCTAAAATAATTAACATCTTCTAAATCATTTTTTAGACATAAAACACTTATAATCGACATAGTGCAAAAAACTTACTTAAAACAATTTTATAGATATAGAATTTTCCTACTTAAAAACGTCATTTACAGGGGTTTTTTCCCCTTTTATACCCTATCGATTTTATATAGTATTCTACATAATGCCTATCTAAAACTCAAAAAACATCAATAAGTATCTTTATTATGGAATATTTAGGTATTTATGTGTTTGAAGAGATACTTTCCATTTTGGATTTTCCATTACATAGTTTACAATAGAAGGGATCATTTTTTCTCGTACACTCCATTCGGGCTGTAAATATAGAATGCATTGATCAGAGACTTTGGCTGCTTGCTCTTCTGCAAATTCAAAATCGCTTTTATTATACACTATACATTTTAATTCATTGGCCTTTTGGTATACTTCTTCCTTAGGTAGTTTCACTTTTTTAGGTGAAAGACAAATCCAATCCCAACTGCCTGATAAAGGATACGCTCCAGAAGTTTCTATATGCGTCTGTGCACCTTTTTCCTTAAGTCCTTGCGTTAACCTTGACATATCCCAAGTAAGAGGTTCTCCCCCAGTAACCACAACCACATTACTATATTTCACAGCATTCTCTACTATATAATCTGTATTTGTAGGGGGATGCAGTTCTGAATTCCAACTTTCTTTAACATCGCACCAATGACAACCAACATCACAACCACCAATTCTAACAAAATACGCAGCAGTGCCTTTATGATATCCTTCTCCCTGAATGGTATAAAATTCTTCCATCAGAGGAAGCATTTTTCCATCATTAACCAATTTTTGTATACTTTCTTGCATAAGGATGCAAAGGTAATTAATAATAGTGATCTGTTAAACATTGGTTAGCAAGTATTAATGGACCTCATCAAAATAAATGCTAATTACGCACAGCAATACACTCGATTTCTATCTTAGCACCAACAGCCAAACCTTTTGCCGCAAAAGTAGTACGTGCAGGTTTCTGCGGAAAGTAAGTCTTATATACCTTATTAAAAGCCGAAAAATCTTCAATATCAGCCAAAATCACCGTACATTTTACTACATCCTTTAATTGTAAATCGTGTTGTTCTAAAACGGATTTAATATTTTCTAGGGTCTGCTTTGTTTCTGGCACTATTCCTCCATCAACCAATTTTCTTACACTATGATCCATTCCTATTTGACCCGACAAAAAGAATAAATCTCCAACCTGAACCGCATCAGAAAAAGGTGCATCAGATTTTTTGGGCTCATGGGTTTTATGAAAAACAACTGGATTTTTGGTAGTGGTTGTTTCGGTTTTACATCCGACCAAAAACAAAAAAAAGGAGAAAACAACTATTATTTTCATTGTTATTTTTTTATAATTCTATTATTCAACTCATCTTGAATTTTTCTATTACTTAGCATTATATGCTAATGAAAAATTGAGCATACTTTCCATTAAAAATAATATATAATTTCGATACAAAACTTAAGATTCCTATTTTTATACAAAATTACATCATACGTTATGAGTGACAATCAAGCATTCTTTGATCATATTAATGAAGGATACAAAACCAAAGGAGATTTCTTAACATTGGGAGCTGCTATGCTAAATGGCGAAACGATTACCGATGCCCATGTAAAAATACCTTTAAAAACCTTAAATCGTCATGGCCTAATTGCCGGAGCAACTGGTACCGGAAAAACCAAGACATTACAAGTTTTAGCAGAAAACTTAAGCGAACAGGGTATTCCGGTTTTGCTTATGGATATCAAAGGAGATCTAAGTGGTATTGCTGCTGCAAGCCCTGGTCATCCAAAAATAGATGAGCGACATGAGAAAATCGGCATTCCGTTTGAAGCCAAAGATTTTCCGGTAGAAATCTTGTCTCTTTCTGATCAAGATGGAGTTCGACTTAGAGCTACCGTTAGTGAGTTTGGACCTGTATTATTATCTAGAATCCTAGATGTTACTACAACGCAAGCAGGAATCATTTCTGTTATTTTTAAATATTGTGATGATAATAAACTACCACTATTAGACTTAAAAGATCTAAAAAAGGTATTACAATTTGCTACACAAGAAGGCAAAAAAGAACTTGAAAAAGACTATGGCCGTATCTCTACTGCTTCTACGGGAGCCATTTTGCGAAAAATTGTAGAACTAGAGCAACAAGGGGCAGATATTTTCTTTGGAGAAAAATCCTTTGAAGTACAAGATTTATGCAGAATTGATGAAAACGGCAGAGGGGTTATCAATATTATTAGATTAACGGATATACAGGACAAGCCAAAACTATTTTCTACATTCATGCTTAGTCTTCTTGCCGAGATATATGGTACATTTCCAGAACAAGGAGATAGTGGAAGACCCGAATTGGTCATATTTTTGGACGAAGCACATCTCATCTTCAAAGAAGCATCTAATGCCTTAATGGGGCAAATTGAAAGTATTGTAAAATTAATTAGATCTAAAGGTGTAGGACTTTATTTTGTTACGCAAAACCCAACAGATGTACCTGATGGTGTTTTGGGCCAGTTGGGATTAAAAGTACAGCATGCTCTTAGAGCTTTTACCGCAAAAGACAGAAAAGCAATCAAACTTACTGCAGAAAACTATCCAATTTCTGAGTATTATGACACTAAAGAAATACTCACATCGCTAGGAATAGGAGAAGCATTGGTATCTGCACTGGACGAAAAAGGGCGCCCTACCCCATTAGCAGCAACAATGCTAAGAGCTCCCATGAGTCGAATGGATATCTTAACCGATGGAGAACTAAAAACTTTATTAAAAAAATCTGCTCTTATTCCCAAATATAATGAAGAAATAGACAGAGAAAGTGCGTACGAACTTTTAAACGAAAAAATTGAAAAGGCAGAAGCACAAGAAGCAAAAGCAGTAGCCAAAAAAGAACGAGAAAAATTAAATCGAAAATCTTCATCTTCATCAAGAAGAAGAACCAGTACCACCGAAAAAGCAATTATTAAAGTTTTGACAAGCGCAACTTTTATCAGAGGTGCTTTGGGTGTTCTCAATAAATTATTAAAGTAAATGTTCTATATAATATAATCAATAATGTTTCCCCCTTTTTTTTATATCCTGAATACTGAAAGTTTTTACTCGATGCATTCTAAAAAATGTTTAGCAAACACCGATATGAACACTATTTACTCAACTCACTATGAAAAAAGTATTTTTTAAAGTAGTACTATTTGTGCTACTCGTATTAACAAGCTGTCAAAAAGAAGAGAAACAAGATCCTTTTAAAATTAGTACCAATCGAATTGGAGCACTTACAAACGAAATAAAAGTTCGCCAATTAGATTCTTTATTTGCAAATGATTCTATTTCGAAAACCAGAACTGGGGATCAGTTTTTAAAGAACATCAAAGAAATTGAAGTTTACGAAAAAGGAGGGGCTAAGCTTCTTATTTTAGAGGCTTATGATGAAACTGACCCTAATTCTAAAATCGCTTCTATCCAAATAATTGACCCTCGATATAAAACAGATTTGGGCTTATCTACAGAAAGCTTATTTAAAGATATCACAGATCACTATACAGTTTCAAAAATTAATAATACACTAAGTACAGCAGTAGTATTTGTAGATAGTATACAAGCATATTTTGCAATTGACAAAAAGGAATTATCTCAAGAGTTTCAACATTCGACAGATATTAAAATCACAACTAAGGACATACCAAATTCGGCAAAAATCAAGCATTTTTGGATCGACTGGAGCACGCATAAATAAGCATTCTTTCTGTAACGTATAAAGACTTATTGTGTTTTGACAAAAAAGCATTAAGTGTAACAATATTCAAACACAAATTTCATGGAAAAACGATATATTATCCAACGATCACCTTTTGTAGTACCAACAACCGATGGCAAATTGATTGAAGAACATTTTGGAATGGCAACAGATCAAAACACTCAAATTAGCATTGCTCACATGGTAGCTCCTCCGCATTGGAGTGAACCTTTTCAAACTCCCGAATTTGATGAATTTACTTATATTATTAGAGGAAAAAAACAATGTATTATAGAAGGTGAAAAAATAATTATAAAAGCGGGAGAGTCTATTAAAATAAAAAAAAACACAAAAATCCAATATGCTAACCCTTTTGATGAAGAATGTGAGTACCTTGCCATTTGTATTCCTGCATTTTCTTTGGAAACTGTACATCGTGAAAATTAATGAAGAAAAAATATAAAAAGTACCTGCCTCTTATTCTAGGAAAATATATCCAAGCACTATTTATTTTCAATCAAAAAAAGGCATTAAATAAGGCTTACTTACTATTTTGCACTCCCAGAAAAGGCAAAGTATTACCAGAACAAGAAGTTTTTTTGGAAAATGCTGAGGACGAAATTATAACAGTAGATAATTTACATCTACAAACCTATAGGTGGCCAAGTTTAGGTGAAACTATATTATTGGTACATGGATGGGAAAGCAACACTCATCGATGGAAAAATTTGATTGAGAAATTACATCAACAAGGATATAACGTAGTAGCATTTGATGCTCCTGCGCATGGTAATTCTTCGGGTAAAATATTAAATGTTCCTTTATACACCCAATGTCTTCAGAAAATAATTGACTTATACAGACCCAACTATTTGCTAGGACATTCTGTAGGAGGAATGGCTACAATTTTTCATCAATACACTCAACCCAATGATGAAATAGACAAATTGATAGTGTTGGCACCTCCTTCTGAATTAGCAAGGATCATGGACGGCTATCAAAACACCTTAAAGCTTTCTGCAAAGTTCATGGATGCCCTAAATCAATTCTTTAAAAACAAACACGGATATTATTTTGAGGAGTTTTCTATGGCAAGTTTTGCAAAAAATTTGCATAAAAAAGGATTATTAATTCATGATATTTACGACCCCATTGCTCCTTTCTCTGAAGCAGAAAATATTTATAAAAACTGGAAAGAAGTTCAGTTTATAAAAACCGAAAACCTTGGACATTCTTTGTTTTATGATCAGGTAGATCATTGGATTATTGAGTTCTTAAACCAATAATTTCTTGTAGTTTATTTATCTCTCAAAACTCTGACCTTTACCTTATAGATTCTTTACCGCCTAATTCAATATTATAATTACCTTTGTGCTGTGGAAAACTCTAAACTTACCAGATTAAACAAATACCTAAGCGAAGTTGGATATTGCTCCCGTCGTGAGGCAGATAAACTTATTGATCAAGGCAGAGTAACAATTAACGGAGAAGTTCCTGAAATGGGCGTTAAGGTTACCCCTCAGGATACCGTTAGGGTAGATGGTGAATTAATCAGCAAACCCAAAGAAAAACATGTCTATCTGGCATTTCACAAACCAGTCGGAATTGTTTGTACCACGGCTCAAAACGAAAAGGACAATATCATTGATTATATCAATTATCCCAAAAGGATTTTTCCTATCGGTCGATTAGATAAACCTAGTGAAGGACTTATCTTTTTGACAAGTGATGGTGATATTGTCAATAAAATTCTAAGAGCCCGAAATAATCACGAAAAAGAATATGTAGTGACTGTAAATAAATTGATCAGTCCACTGTTTATAAAGAGAATGCGTAACGGAATACCTATTTTGGACACGGTTACCAGAAAATGTGAAGTAGAACAAATCAATAAATACGACTTTAGAATTGTATTAACACAAGGATTAAATCGCCAAATTAGGAGAATGTGTGAATATCTTGGATATGAAGTTGTGAAATTAAAAAGGGTAAGGATCATGAATGTTCCATTAGATGTTCCTGTTGGAAAATGGCGTTACTTAACCGAAAAAGAATTAGAAGTTCTTAATGTAGATGTTGGTGATTCTAGTAAAACAGAAGAAGCATCAGTATTAGATGAAGAACGGATTAAAAAAACTCATCATAATAAAAACTCCAGAAGTAACACTTCAGAAAAAAGAAGCTTCGAATCTAAAAACAACAAAAACTCAAGGACAAGAAAACGTAGAGATCGAAAAAATTAATTCTTATCGTTTTGTTGTTATAACAACTTCCTGAAAATTGAAAGAAAAAATTCCTATAAAATTTAAGCCTCTTATCAATGAGAAAATAGTGGAGAATCGAACCATGTTTAGTGAACTTCTTAATTATCTGGAAAATGACTTTGATTTTATTTTGAAGCAAATAATTGAATACAACCTAGATATTGAAGAAGAATGGGGAAAACCTTTAAATAGTATTTACAATTGCGATCACACATTTTTAATTGATTTGCCAGAGTCATACCAAAAATTAAAAAAATTATTGTCCGCAGAATTTCAATTAGAAGATAAGGAATTAAATTATTTAATTTTTGAATGGTTAGAAATTGATTTAATTAATTTAAAAAGAATGTCTTCTTAATGAAAAAACAACGTGTTACAACAATAGATTAAGCTCATATTTCTTCCTTTGTTACAAAAACATAACTTTATCAGGAACATGTTTTATTAACTTTAAACCTAATGAACCTACCCAAATTCTTATTTCATTACTACGAACTTGACAACGGACCATTTAGAAATATTACCGAATATGGTTATGAAAAAGCCAAAAGTATTCAAGGTAAAATCTCTGAAGGGTGGAATAGCAGAAGACCAAATAATTACATTGATTTAAGGATTTCTTTAGAAAAAAGGATTAGGAAACAGTTTATCCTAAAAGGTGGAAAACCTAACAGAAATGACCCTTTCTACTTTACATTAGGAGCATGTGAATGGGCCAAGTCTTGGTATGTAAACCCTGGAGTTATAAAAATCCCATTAACAGATTTTAAAACTGACCAAATAAGTTTTACCTATCCTGACAGTATGGTATCATATCAGTTTTATGATGAACCCAAACTTGAGATATACAGAAAGAATTGCAACGGACAAGTTTTCTTATTGAGTGAATTAAGTAACCTGATTAATGAATATGGGCTGCCATCTGAAGAAAAGTCTCGAACCGAAGAAAGGTTAAAATATGATAAATACATAGAAGCACAAGTATGGGATGATGAAATCGTAAAAGAATATAAAACAAAGGCCTAATACTATGCGAAATGCATTTTATAGTATTCGTTAATTATATCTTAATCTTCATTCTTTTAGGTGTATCAACTTTGGTAATTAAGTAAATTACCCTTACTAATCAATTTTATTATCATATGATACGTTCAATATTTCTTCTATCATTATTGATCACTACATTTGGCTGGGGACAAAACGAATATGAACCGTCAGAAGCATTTCCATTTGGAAGACCTAATCCCAATGCTCCTAAAGAAATACAAGATTTTGCTTCTTTAATAGGAATTTGTGATTGTACTTCAAGAACCAGAAATAAAGATCAGTCATGGGCAGAACCAATCAAGATGTCCTGGGAGTTTAAGTATATCATGAATGGAATGGGCGTACAGGATCAAACTCTAAAATCAGATGGTAAACACTCGGGTAGTATTCGACAGTTTCATCAGGATAGTAGTAAATGGTATGTGCATTACTATTCATCTGCAAGTCCATCAAAAGTTCTTTCTGTTTGGGAAGGAAACAAAAAAGATGATAAAATTGTTTTGTATCGTAAACGAAAAGCACCCAACGGAACAGATGGGTATTACAAACTAAGTTTTTATGATATTAATAGTACCGGTTACAAATGGAAAGGAGAATGGGTAAATCTCGATGAATCCTTTTCTTATCCCACATGGAAAATCGAATGCATTAGAAGAAAAAAAGCTCAAAAACTCACTGATAAAGAACAGATACGCGCTGTTGCAAAAGCATTTTCTAAAGCCTATTTAAAGCAGGATTATGAAGCCATAGCCAAATCTTACTCGACAAATGCTAAAATATTCCCTAACAATACCCCAATTATTAAAGGATATGAAGCTATCAAAAAAAGATGGACCGGATCTAGTGGTTATACCCCTGTAGAACATGAAATTTTTCCTGAAGAAATTGTGGTTTTAGGATACACCGCACATGATTATGGACTATTTAAGGGTAAAAACAAAAATGATGATGGAACAGAAACTTCTTATCAGGGAAAGTATGTAATCGTCTGGAAAAAAATAAACAATGAATGGAAGATGTATCTTGATATCTGGAACAGAATCAAGCCATAAATCATAAAATCGATATACAACCTTACTAAAATTGCCTTTTTACTGGCCCTGTAATTTGGTCAATATCATCTTTGACCTGGTCAATTTCCTTTTTTATATCGGTAGAGATTGAGGATGTTATATCGGTATCGATACCATGCTCTTCTGCACTTTTAGTAATTTCTGTTTTTATATCATTGGTAGCATCTTTAACCACTCGCATTCCTTTACCAAGGCCACGTGCAATCTCAGGAATTTTATCTGCCCCAAATACCATAACCAGAATAAATACTATAAAGGCTATTTCGGCTCCGCTTATAAATAATGGTACTATTGTCATAACTTTGCAAATATAATCAATATTGTATAGAAAAAGCCATTCTGAAATTATTCAAAATGGCTTTTCTTATTACGTTAGCATTCTTTCTGATAAGAAGAAAATTATATTATTCTCCTTTTACTTTATTCTTAAATTGTTGAAATTTGCTTGTTACATTCTTTTTAGGCCAATAGTTATTAGAAGTATCAATATCTGCGGTTTCTCTGTTAGGATCTACCATAATCTTCGAGATCGCCTTCTCTGATGCAATAGCTCTCTTAACCACATCATTTTTTCTCCAAATCTCTGCAGGATAAGTAACTGTTTCTTTTGTTCCATCTTCATAGATATATTCTACAATTAAAGGCATTACCAGTCCTCCTGGTTTTTCGAAAGTAACTTCGTAGAAAAACTTAGGCTCTTTTATGTTTTTACGTTCTTCTATAGAAAAATTATCCATCATATATTCTTTTAAAGAAACTGGATCTTCTATCACACCTCCATTTGCTTTTATTCTATTGTAGTTATCGCTACCTTCTTCAATAAGAAAAACCAGATCAGAAAAATTGGCTCCTCTCAAGCTCCTACTTCGAGCTGCATACCTTTGTGCTTCTAGGGTTGGTACTTTTGACACTACATATTTTTTAACCCCAGAAATACCAATATCTGTATAATCTGTTGTATAGAACCACCCTCTCCAAAACCAGTCAAGGTCTACTGCAGAAGCGTCTTCCATAGTTCTAAAAAAATCTTCGGGAGTTGGATGTTTAAACATCCAACGTTGAGCATATGTTCTAAAAGAATAATCGAATAAATCCCTACCCATAACCGTCTCTCTTAATATATTTAGAGCTGTCGCAGGTTTTCCATATGCATTTGCTGCAAATTGATGGATATTATTAGATTGGGTCATTATAGGTGCCAAAAAACTTTGATCACCACTCATATAAGGTATTATCTTTTGTGCTGGTCCTCGCTTAGAAGGATACTTCTTTTTATTTCCAAGCGCTTCTGGGTATTTTTCTCCAAAATCCTGTTCTGCAACGTATTGTACAAAGGTATTAATACCTTCGTCCATCCAGGTCCATTGGCGTTCATCACTATTAATAATCATCGGAAAAAAGTTATGTCCCACCTCATGTACGATTACACTCATCATACCATACTTAACTCGATCACTATAAGATCCGTCTGGTTGCGGTCTACCATAGTTCCAACAAATCATAGGATACTCCATTCCTTGGTTTTTGGCATGAACCGATATTGCTTTATGGTAAGGGTAATCAAAAGTCATTCGACTATAAGATTTTAAGGTACTGGCCACTACCTTTGTTGACCAATCTTCCCAAAGTGGATTCCCTTCTTTTGGATACATCGATACTGCCATTACATCTCTATCTCCAATCTTAACTGCCATCATGTCCCAAATAAATCTTCTTGAAGTAGCAAACCCAAAATCACGTACATTCTCTGCTTTTAATTTCCAGGTTTTCTTTTTATTAGAGAACTTTTTTTCCTTTGCAATAGCTTCCTCTTGATTTACAATAACTACAGGTTTATCATATGATTTTTTTGCAGCCTCGTATCTTTCTAACATCTCTTTGGTATACATTTCTTTTCTATTCACCAATACTCCTGTTCCATCCAAAATATGATCAGCAGGAACTGTAATATTTACCTCAAAATCACCAAAAGGCAAAGCAAACTCTCCTCTACCCCAAAATTGATGGTTCTGCCATCCTTCGACATCATTATATACTGCCATTCGAGGATAAAATTGGGCAATTACATAAGACCTATTACCATCTTCAAACTCTTCATAACCCGATCTTCCTCCTCCGTTCACATGATTATTGATGTTGTACCACCATTCTATAGAAAACACAAACTTTTCTCCAGATTGTAAATCCTTAGGAAGTTCTATTCTCATCATTGTTCTATTAATAGTATACTCTAGAGGAGCTCCATTACTATCTTTTACAGAAGTAATATTAAAACCGCCATCAAAACTATCGGTAAGATACTTACTTACAAAGCTACTCTGCGTTTCTGCAGGATTAATACCGTTAGGGCTTATTAACGGGGTTTTAGAATCTCTGGCTCGCATATTTTGATCTAATTGCACCCATAAAAACTCTAAGTTATCTGGTGAATTATTGGTATAAGTTATGGTTTCTTTACCGGAAAGCTTTTTATTTTTATCATCCAGCTCGATATCCATTTTATAATCAGCTTGCTGTTGATAATAAGCAGCACCCGGAGCTCCAGAACCGGTTCGGTACATATTGGGTGTTGCAAACTCATCATAGAGTTGCTTAAATTTATTCTGATTGGTATGCCCTAATTCTCTTTTATTGTCATTCTTTTCCTTGTTTTGGGCGTATGAAATACCTGAAACCAAAAAAGTAATTAAAAATACCCAAAGTACCTTTCTCATCGTAATCATTTTGAATTAACTATATATATTCTCGCAAAATAATTGTTTTTTAAAAACTTAATAATTTATTTACTAAATTTTAACATGCCTGTATCTCTTTCTTCCTCCAGAATCAGGCTTTTTCTTTGATTTTCTTTCTTTACGTGAATTATATTTTGCTGTTCTTTAAAAAGATCTAGCAACAATTGATTTTTAATCTTAATAGTTTCTATGGCTGCTATGTTTTCTACCTCAAGATAGCAAACTATAAGATCATCTTCATATTCTGTACCTATAAAATTAAAAGTGACTGGTTTTTCGTTAACTTCAAAAGTTATTTTTTTGGCAAAGTATGTAGCGATATAACGATCTGTTTCAGTTTTTGTATTGTCCTTGTTTAAACTTATCGAAGGATCATATCTTTCTCTCAATAAATCCTCTAAGTCATCTACAAATACTCTTGAAACAATCTGTAAAGATTGTTGAGATGGATTGTATTCTACCTGTGTAACGCTTACATAAAATTTATGGATCACGGCATAAGAACTTCCTACGAAAAGTACTCCTATAAACAATAATAATTTGACTTTGTTCATCACAAATTAAATTCTATAAATGGTTTCTGAAATCAATAAAATTTCAAAAATACAATAAACTACTATTCACCTTGCACATATAATCATAAAACAGTTACTCTTTTGCAAGAACATACGCTTTTCGTTTGTCAGAGAATATTTTCAAAACCAAATTATGATTTTCATTTGCAAATTCGCTTTGAATAGTACTGGTTTCAATACAAAATAATAAAAATTCATGCAATTTTTCTTTAGGGAGTTTGTAAACTGTGGTCAAAAATCCTTTACCATAAAAATTCTGGATTTCTTCCAAAGCAGTATTCTCTCGGTCCATCTTTCTAGTTGCTTTTAAAGTTTTATAATATCCAGAAAGGTTTTTATAAACCGCATCTATATCAACGGCAAAAGCAACACCATAGAATTTAATGGCTCGATGCATAGGAACTATTTTTTCCTCTCGTACTCCATGATATTCTGGGATCCCAACATCTTCGGGCGAGAAAAGTTCTTTTACTTCAATTTTTTTTAGATCTTTATTTAAATTACCCGATAACTGCACTCCAACAATAACATCCTCTAATTCGGTAAGATTTTCTTTTAAAGTAGTGTGAAGTTCTCCTTTCAGATAAATATCATTATCTACCTTAATAATTTTGAGATCGTATTGCACAGAAGACATCACTATAACATCCCCTATAGCAGCATTAATAAAAAACACACCTTTACTATCTGTAATTGTAAATAAGTTTGCTGTTTTATTAATAACATGAATCCCTTCAGAATCTTTATTCAAGACAGTACCCTTTATCTCTTTTCTTTGACAAAACAGAACATTTAAAAAAAATAAAGAAAAGAGGACCAGCAAGTATTTTTTTTGCATAAAAATAGTCTTAAACATTTACTGTAAAGACAAAAAGAGCTGATCAATGTTGCAGCAGCCACCTTACTTATACATTACTTCTGGTTTTTATATTGTTTACTCTGGTACGCCAGAAATTGTAAAAGATCCAATTCTTTTCCTGATTTAAAATAACCTTCATCTAAACCATTATTCTCTGCAAAAACAATAAAACTATTTATTTGATCAATTTCTAATGCCAGGTAATCTTTAAAAAATTGATCATTATACATATTCCTTACTTTCACATCAATATCATTCGTACGTATTTTCTTATTAGTACTTCCTGCATCATAAACCAATTTAAACAAGTTCACAAAATTTAACCCATTGATTAATCTTTTATCCTCTACAGCATTATTTTTCACCAAAGAAAGTTCATCTGGTCTAAAATCTATTTTAGGATCATTAGGATCAGGAAAAGAATTTGTTGTCAGATTACTCATTTTGTTTTGCCTGCTAGCTACTTTATTTACATCGACCGTTACATTTCCTGATAAATCATAAGGTGTCACAACTACCTCTTCTAATTTATTAACGGTCTCTTTAAGAAAGATATTTAATCGTTTACTATTTACACTTCCTTTATCAACTAATACAACAAAGTGTTGGTATTGCATCGCTACCACCTCTATCCTATCGTTAATTCCTGCACTAATCTTAAAACGGCCTTCTTGGTTTGTAATAGTACCTTTATTAGTACTTCGATTATACACAACAACTCCCTCTACATCATCACCTATTGGGGCGTTTATAGTTCCCGAAATCATAACACGAGATGTAATCTGAGCTATAGTTGTACTTAGTGTAAAGCATGCCAAAAGAATAAATAATTTTATTTTCATTATGAATGATATTAATTTTCCTTATTAAGATACTACATTTTTTTTATCTTCCGCAAAGTTTTAGAAACAAGGAATCATTAAATAACTTTTATAAAAAAGTAATGAAAAATTGCATAATTGCCAGTACATCTACTATTCATGGAAGCTCACCTCTGTCATATTTACAAGAAGCGCTTATAGAATTATACGATGGAGTTGATGAAATACTATTTGTACCCTATGCCCGTCCCGGGGGGATTTCCCATGATGAATATACCATAGGAATTAATAACATCTTTAAAAAAATACACAAAAGAATTGTTAGTGTTCATATGTTTTCTGATCCAATAGAAGCTATTAAAAATGCAAAAGGAATTTATACAGGAGGTGGAAATACTTTTTTATTAGTCGATCAACTGTATCAAAACAAAATTTTAGAACCTTTAAAATCAAAAATACAGCAAGGAACTCCATACCTTGGCACTAGTGCAGGAAGCAATATTTGCGGACTTACCATGCAAACTACCAATGACATGCCTATCGTCTATCCTCCAAGTTTTAAAACACTCGGGATTGTTCCTTTTAATATTAATCCTCACTATCTTGATCCAGATCCAGATTCTACTCACAAAGGAGAAACTCGTGAAACCAGAATTAAAGAATTTCATAGGTTTAACTCTCCTCCTGTTATTGGTCTTAGAGAAGGTAGTTGGCTTAGAGTTAAGGATAGCGAAATCACCCTAAAAGGGAATCTTAGTGCTCGTATTTTTGAGCAAAATAAAACTCCATATGAAATAGAAACAAATAGTGCTTTGTCTGAATTAAATTAATTTTTCTTTATGGAATATCAAGAAATATTGAATATCATTAAAAATGAAATTTCTACCAAGCTATTCTCTGGAAAAGTAGCTTCTTACATCCCTGAATTAGCCAAAATTGATCCCAATAAATTTGGAATGAATCTCTATTGCAGTAATTCTGGGCATTATAATTTTGGAAATAGCGAGGAACGGTTTTCTATACAAAGTATTTCTAAAGTTTTTGCACTAACAAGGGCCATGTCTCTGATGGGAGATGAACTTTTTAAACGGGTTGATGTAGAACCATCGGGTGATCCTTTTAATTCGTTAGTGCAGTTAGAATATGAAAACGGCATCCCCCGAAACCCCTTTATCAATGCTGGTGCTTTGGTAATTTGTGACATCCTGATATCGCTATTAGAAAACCCTAAAAAAGATTTTATAGATTTTATTCATCAAATTACAGGCGCAGATGATATTGCTGTAAACACTAATGTTTTTGCTTCAGAAAAAAAACATAGCTATCGCAACGCTGCGTTGTTAAATCTTATGAAATCTTTTGGAAACATCAAAAATGATATCGAAACGGTCCTTGATTTTTATACTTACCAATGTGCTATAGAAATGTCATGTAAAGAACTCTCTACTGCATTTATGATATATGCCAATAGCGGAAAACTAACTAATGGTAAACAAATATTACAACCCAGAGGTGTTAAGCGTATCAATGCTATTATGCAAACCTGTGGTTTTTATGATGAAGCAGGAGAGTTTAGTTACAGAGTTGGATTACCTGGTAAAAGTGGTGTTGGAGGCGGCATCGTCGCCATACACCCAGGGCACTATGCAGTATCTGTTTGGAGCCCCCCTCTTAACCCAAAAGGAAACTCTGAACTAGGAATGTATGCATTAGAAAGGTTAACTACTTTGACTGGGTTGTCGATTTTTTAGTTTTTGCTAAAACCAACAAATTATAATATTTTTAAATAACATAACCTTATTTAAACAAAGTATGATATTATGACAAAAAAACAAGTTAACAACATCCTAGAGATTTTATTTTTCCTAATTATTCCTCTTATTGTATTTTTCGTTATAACTTCTAAAAACAAAAAAAGCTTGAAAATTCTAAAAGCCAAACAAATACTACGGTAAGCAGTCAAAGTATACATCAAGAAAATGAATTGATTAATTTAGGTGTCAACTATATCAATCAAAAAAAATATGCAAAAAGTATTGAAACTAACTTAAGCGTTTTAGAAATAAACCCAAACAATAAATTTGCTCATAACAATTTAGGATATGCCTATGGCAAATTAGGGCAATTTGATGAAGGGATAAAACACTGTACTAAGGCTATAAAATTAGATCCTAAGTTTCAATTAGCTAAAAACAATTTGCAAATGATAAAAAAGATGAAATCAAAATAACCAGTAAAATACATAGTAATTGTTTACCATCTATTTTATAAATCTATTGTTCTTTTAACGCTTGTATGGCCCAATTTAAATTATTCTTTGCCCTTTCAAAATCAGGATTAATATTTAGTGCTTTACGACAAGCACCTGCTCCTAGTTCCCATTCTTTTAGTTGATTATAAGATGCACATATATTGTTATATGCATTAATATTTTTTGGATCAATTTTTAGCAATTCTTTACTTACTTCTATACAACGATTATAAAAACCAAGCTTATAATAATAGTAGCTCAAATTACTATATTCTTCTATAGACAGTTCTCTATTTTTTACAGTATCCAACCCTTTAAGAGATACCTGAAGATTATTTTTTGCCAAAGGTGATTTTGAGTTAATTGACAAAGATTTTTCACATGCTTCTTTTCCTTTATCATACATACCTAATTTGTTATAGGCAGAGCATATATTATTATAAGCGATATGGTTATTTGGTGCTAACGTTATTACTTTATTCGAAGCTTCTATACTTTCTATATATAGCTGTTTTCTATAATATAATAAACTAAGTTCAATATATCCTTGTACAAAAGGAGATGCTATCAACCTTTCTTTAAGTTTTTCAATATGATTATCAATTTGGTAATCATTTTTCACAATATAACAAATGGCAACTCCATCTAAAGTAATTTCATGAACAGTATTTTCTGGTGACCAATTAACATTAATATGGTCTTTCTTATATTTTCCCTCGGCTAGCATTATAATTGAATAATCCCAATTTGGCGACTCTCTTCTTGTCAAAGCATAATCTAATTTTTTAGTATGGTTTAGAAAATATGTTACTTTAGTTTGACTGCCATAATACATTCGAATTTTTGGTGGATCATTTTCATCACCTAAATTTTTTTCTAACCAATCCAAAGCTGGTTTAATGGCAACTCCGTAATAATCTATTTCATAATTCCCATAAGCTCCAGAAACTCCTCCTATTATAGGACTAAAATACAGAGCTTGCATTGGGTGGTATCGAATCATAAACACCAAAGGTTGTAATAACAATAAGCCTAAGACAACATAAACAGGTTTGGCGATAGCTTTTGACGATATTAGTTCAAACATCTTCAACCATCCCAATGTACTAACAACCACTATTGGCATTACCAAAAATATAAATTGTCTTGAACCATCATGACTATTTGGTTTTCCTATTGCAAGTATGAACAAAGGAAAAATTGTCACAAATAAGACCATAAATAAAAGAAGTAAATCCTTTATAGGTTTCTTATAAAAAAGTAATGGAATTAAGAAAAACCCAATAAAAACATGTAAGGGCATCATGATTATCAACAAGTTTTTTATTGCATAATACCAAGGCATATCAAAACTACTTTTCCAAACTCCCTCAAACAATTGTAAATTTTCAAACCCTCTAAAATCTTTCAGTTTAAACAAAAGTTCTACCGGAGCCTTAAAAGGATTTGTACTGGCATAAGGCCAAAAAATCGATGCTGCTAAATATGATGCAATACAAATAATGATAATTTTACTTCCCAACAACAAAGTATCTTTAACAACAACTTGTTTAAATTTTGTTTTATAATTTTCGAGTACCCACCATAAAAAAACAGCTAAAAGAACATAACCAATAAAGATTAAACCAATTACACGAATATTGATTAATAAAGAGATATTAAGAATTATAAAAAAAGCTCTTTTTATAGTTATTACAGGAAGCTCTTTTAACAACTTTATAATATGATATAGAGAAAACATGTAAAACGCTGCCGCAGGAATATCTTTGGGATTATTCATAGAATACCCAAAAAAAACAGGACAAAGTACTGCAAAGATCAAAGCCAGTAAACCTGCTTTCCATCCCCCTAGTTCTTTCCCTAATAAACCACAAAATAAAAACAGCAAAAAACCAAAAAGCGAATTAATTAAACTTTTAAACTTATACGTTTCAATAGAACCAAAAAACTGATGTAAGAAATTAGTTAATAAATCAAAAAAGCCTCCAAAGCCATTCATCCCTCTATCCTCATGATCTTGACTAATTGCAATATCAATATAGTTTCCATTGTCATCAAAGGGACTAAGTTTTGCTTTATCATCTATCCCTTTGTAGTAATTTAAAATTCTTACTCCATGTTCTTGATGAATTCGATTATCTTCTAGAGGGCCATAACTTTGACTTAAAAAAGCCATACTAAATCCTATTAACAAAGAAATTATAACAAACACCTTACAATAAGGGTCTCTAAATAAATTATTAAATTTCATAAAGTTCTTTATTAAAAAATTCTTTTACATGTTTTATCACTCTTTGTTGATCTTGTAAGTCCAACTCATAATATAAGGGAAGTCTTAACAAACGGCTTTCAAAAACATCACAATTTCTACATTCTAACTCTCCATTTTTACTTTCATAAAATGGGCTTTTGTGCAGGGATTGATAATGAAAAACAGAATGAATTTTATAACCCGATAAAAAGGAAATAAGTTCACTTCGCTCTTTTAGATCTTTACAAACTATATAAAACAAATGCCCATTCAAACTTGCATAATCAGGAATTTCTGGCAATCTTAAATATTCTTTTTCCTTCAATTCTAAAAGTCCCTGATAATAATTATTCCATAACATTTTCCTTCTTGATTGTATTTTTTCCAAATTTTCAAGTTGTGCATATAAAAATGCAGCTGTAACATCAGAAGGTAAAAATGAAGACCCTATATCTACCCAAGAATATTTATCAATTTCTCCTCTAAAAAATGCAGAACGATTGGTTCCTTTTTCCCAAATTATTTCAGCCCTTTCATCAAACCGCTCATCATTAATAACCAACATCCCTCCTTCTCCAGAGATGATATTTTTAGTTTCATGAAATGAAAATGTTGCCAAATGCCCTATACTTCCAAGCCTTCTATCCTTGTAATAAGAATCAATTGCCTGTGCAGCATCCTCTATAATAAAAAAATTATATTTGCTAGCTAACTCCATTACAGTATCCATATCACAGGCAACTCCTGCATAATGTACTACAATAACAGCCTTGGTTTTAGGTGTTATTAACTCTTCAATAGCGTTTACATCAATATTAGGATTATTAGAATAACTATCTGCAAATTTGATTTTTGCACCTTGCAAAACAAAAGCATTGGCAGTAGAAACAAATGTATAGGATGGTATTATAACTTCATCTCCAGGTTGAATATTAATTAAAATAGCAGCCATTTCTAAAGCATCTGTACAAGAAGAAGTTAATAAACAATTTCTAAAACCCATTTTTTGTTTGAAATACTCATGACATCTCTGAGTATAATATCCATTGCCAGAGATTTTACCTCGATTAACTGCATCTTTAATATAATACAACTCATCACCAGTCATATAAGGTTTATTAAATGGTATCATTTTATAAATATTAAAACCGTTAGTCCCAAATAATTTTAGGAGTATTATTTTGCCAAGTTAGAACACCTACTTTTCCCCATGGAGAATCCATATTATTATGTAGCAAATCTTGCTCCCATTCAAATGAAACTCTAATTTTTTTTCTAACTATATCAAACTCTTGTTTCTCATAAAGATTTACCTTATTTCTATGAGCCCAAAAAGAAGAGTAATCAATAAACCCCTTTCTTAATCTATTTGATTTTGCTGAGACATAAGGCCCGTTTACCCTCCATATCCAATTAGTATAAGACCCACTAGATATATACTTATCTAATAACCCTTCTTCATTCATTATTGGAAGAAGTTCACCTCTATATCTTAAACTATAAACATTGTTATACCCTTTAAAATGAGAATCTACAAAAACACCATGCTGATGAATACCTAAATATGTAAACAATGAATGATTAATAGAGTTAGTAAGTTTATGATTTTCTTTAAAAAAACTATGATTTACTTGTATTTGGAATATCGACACGCTAATTACAAATGAGATTAAAGCAATCCTTTTGTATTTATTTTTATTCTTCGAAGCTTCATTTTCAACAAGCATAAATTTCTTTTTTTCTCTTTTAGAATTAGGTAAAAAATCTTTAGAAACATCGTTTTTAAAATATGAAAATCTAAAAAGAATATATAAAACATAACAAACAAAAGAAACCTCACCAATTCTTTTTAGCATCAAAACTTTAGTATAATACTCACCCTTCTCATCTATTGCAAACAGATCTTCTTTATAAAATTCATCATCATACTTATCTTTATTTAAAAAATTTGACTTCGGTAAAATTTCAATGTTTTTTACAACGTCAAAAAACTCCACGTAAGCAACAAACTTATTAGAAAATATAATTTCATCATTATAATATAAAGTCATTTTTTTTGCTTTGGAGTTCAATTTATCTTTAATTTTCCCCCATACCGCAACAGGTATAAGAAGAACATATATAGCAATATAACCCATTGCAAAATAAGGTATTGGATACATCATAAGTATACCAAAGTGTAGACTCACTCCAATAATTAAAAGAATAATTCTGAATTTTTTATTCCAAAACAAAAAAATAAACATAAATTCAAAAATCATTGTCAGGTGAGATAAGGTTTTAACCACAACTTCATGATTAAGTATCCATTGTAAATCTGTTATTGTAACTTGAGGAAGAGAGGAAGGAAGCCATATCCCTAAGCCTTTTAACCACAGTTGTGATTGCATCTTATGCATTAATGCAGCATCAAAATAAACAATTGCAATACCAACAAAAACTGGTAATAAATAATTTATTTTTGACACTTTTTCATTTATATATATAAAACCTCGATTCAAATACTCGGTTTTTTTTCGCAAATAATCTATTGATGACACCTTACTTATTGGTAAAAACATCAATAAGAAATTTATCCCTATATATGTATATATCATATGGTATTCATAGGTAGTCATGCTAGAAATAAAGACTAACGTAAACACATAGTTAATAATAGCAGCAACCCTTGTATAAAACCCTATTATAATTAAAAAAATTACCATCATCCATAATAATAATAGTAATTTAACATCCAGAATATGTGTATTTAAGTAAGGTATCGTATCAAAATAAAGTTGTCGATAATTAAAAATCCTGACAATTTCAAATAAAAAATTAACACAGTAAGCAATTCTAAAAACAGCTAATCCTTTTGCCGATATTTTTTTTAAAAAAAAATTTTCTACCATATTTAATTAATTTTACACGAATCAAACCTTTGTTTCTAAGCTATTTTCATGATATAACTTCGTTTCCTTAGTAGAATAAACACCATGTTTTTTTGTATTCTTTTTTATAACCGCCCCACAACCAATAATACAGTTTTCTTCAATTACAATATGATCCCTAATAGTGGCATTAATACCAATAAAACAATTATTCTTAACAATTGTTTTTCCTGATATTACAGAGGAGGGAGCCAAAAAACAGTGATCTCCTACAATAGAATGATGTGCAACAAGACTACCTGACCACATAATGGTATTCACTCCAATTTCGGCTTCAGGCTCAACAATACATCCATCAAAAATAAAGCTATTCTCTCCAATCTTATCTGGATTCCACACATTTGCCCTAGGACTTATGTATGTTATAAAACTATACCCCATATTTTTAGCCTCCTGATATAAACGTTGTCTTACCATATTTACTCTATTGGGTCCAATAGCAATTAATAAATCTGTTGTTTCTGGAGGAAACAACTTTGACAATTCTTCAAAGTCTATTACAGGTAAACCGCAAAAATTACTTGTTTTTTTATACTCTTTTTCTACTGAAAAAGCGACTATTTGATTATCTAAATCTCTTTTTAGATATTGTATTGCTATTTCTGCTAAATTTCCTGTTCCAACTATTACAATACATTTCATTAATACTTTGGTTTAAAGTTTTTAATCTTGGTTTTTTCAAAAAACTATTCATACACTTTTGATATAACAACTAAAGGTCTTTGCTTAACCTCATTAAAAATTTTGGACAAATAAATACCCAAAATACCTACACTAATAATTATCAAACCGCTCAAAAACCATATAGAAACTATAAGTGATGGCCAACCTTCAAGGTAATCTTTATAAAAAATTGCGCGGATAATAAAATAAACAAGTCCTACAAAAGATGTAAAGCTTATAATTAACCCTAAATAAAAGACATAAATTAAAAGTCGATTCGAAGTTGCAGTAATTGCATTTACCAAAAGACTCATTTTTTTTCTAAAAGTATAAGTAGTATCTGGTCGTGACCCTTTATCAACCTCTATAGAAACTTGATGATATCCAACCATGGCAAACACCCCTCCTAAAAACAACTCTTTTTCATGATATTGTTTCAAGGCATTTACGTATGCCTTATTCATTAATCTTGCCATCAAAATATTTTCTTTAATAGGTATTTCTGACATTAAATTAAATACTTTGTAGAAAAATTTTCCAGTAATTTTTTCAAAAAATTTTCCTTTCCTTTTTTTCTGAACGCCATACACTACATCAGCATTGTTATGCATTAAGATTGTATAAAATTCTCTTAACAATTCTGGAGGTTCTTCTAAGTCAATATCCAAAAGATAAATATAATCTCCAGAAGCATAACGCAACCCAGTCATTACAGCTTTATGATGACCAAAATTTCTGGATAATTGAATTAACTTTACTTTGGAGTTTTCTTTTCTAAGAGATAAAATTTCTTCATCAGAAGAATCAGGAGATCCATCATTTACAAAAATAATTTCATAATCATCTGTAAATTCTAATATCACGTTATAAACTCGCTTATAAAACTCCCTAACAAACCGTTCTGATTTATACAATGTAGTTACAACAGATATTTTCATTGATTGAAGCTTTTTAAAAATTTATTAGCGTCATCTCCTTTATTAAAAATCAAATCCAAAACACTTACACCATGTTCAAAAGAACCTGACATTTGCTCATACTCTTGATAACCAGAGTAATCTATCCATTCAATAGTCAAATTATTCTGTTCAAAAAGTGATTTTTTTATATAAGATTTTGCAGAAGGCCCAGAAACATAAGTTTCAACTTCTAACTTTTTGCATGCATCAATCAGTCTTTCATTTGCATCCCCCTTAAGAGAAAGTTCTCTACTATTAAGGATTGGAGTTTTTATATCTAAAATATTACATATTTCATCAATAAATTTCTTGTTAATTTCACTTAGATTTTTGAACCCTATGTTCAAATACAACTCTTCAAATCTTTCGCTGTATTTTTTAAAAAAAGGCGCTTTGCCATAAACTGATTTAATGGTTTTCCAATGTTTAACATTCCATTTTGGCAGAAAGACCTCTGTTTCATCAATACGTTGATTAAGATTGTTTTGTTTTACAGGAATTGTGATCCATTCTAAACCTTGCTTAGTTTTAATAATATTTCGATTTCGCCAGTCATTTTTTGTGTATTGAACTTCATCATAAATTACAAATACATCAACCATATTTATCATATCAAAGTATCCTTTCCAGGGAATATAATTTGATTGGGATATTGCTGCTTTTTTCACCAAGTATTGTTTGTGGTTTTTTTATGATATTTAGTTAATTTTCGTTTAAGATAATAAAATATATAATATTCCATTTTATTTCAACTTCATAAATCAAGTAAAGATTACAAAGTACTTACGAACATAAATAATCATTTTCATTAGTATCAAAAACAACTTAAATTATAGTATATTAGTCCCAATTCGGTCTCCTCTCAGGATAATTTCACAGAATAAAAACATAAAGACTGAAGCTGAACATATTAAAAATCAAACAGATATATGCTCAAATATTTTAGTTCTAAAAAATTTGAAATTGGATCATTATCGGTGTTACTGGTTGTAACTTTTTTGGTGTACTTCAATCATTTTGATAACCCTTTCTTTTTTGATGATGTACATACAATTACTGAAAATAAATCTATTCAAGATCTTAGTAATTGGACTACTTTTTTCTCCAATGCAGATACATTTAGCTCACTTCCTTCGAATCGAGCTTATCGACCTATGATCACACTAATGAATGCTATCGATTATTCTGTGGCTGGTGGATTAAATTCTAGTTACTACCATTATCACATCTTTTTTTGGTTTTTAGTATTAATTGTTCTGGTTTATATACTATCAAAACATATTTATACACTTGCTTTTCCTGAATACCCATGGGTTCAAATTGCTGCTTTATGCACTGCCACATGGTTTGCTTTGCATACTGCCAATGCAGAAACAATTAACTATATCTGCGCTAGATCTGATTCCTTTTCTACGTTATGTATAATTGCTTCTTTAATTCTTTACATACATCCGTTGGGAAGAAAATGGTATTTATACCTAATTACTATGATTATTGGCATATGGACTAAACAAACAGGCGTTATGTTTTTCCCAATACTTTTGGTATACATTTTACTTTTTGAAGAACACACACTAATTACCGATTTTAAAAACAACACAAATCATAAAATAATTAGCATTATAAAAAAAGTAGCGCCAGCAGGTATACTTGCTTCTTTTCTTTTTATTTTTAATCAATATTACCTAACCCCCGACTCCACAAGTTCTACGAATCATTTAGTTACAAGATTCGAATATATTAGTACGCAATGGTATGTTATTGTACACTATATAGGAAACTTTATTCTTCCTGTCAACCTAAGTGCTGATCCCGATATAAAAATTATAAAACCCTGGTATAACATAAAATTACTTTTTGGTTTACTCGTAATTTTAAGCATGTTATTTATAATGATAAAAACCGCCTTAAAAAAAGAATCAATTCCTATAGCATTTGGTATCGCTTGGTTTTTCATTGCTTTATTACCAACTACCTTAAACCCATTGTTTCAAATAGCAAATGACCATAGAATGTTCTTCCCGTTTATTGGGCTTTTCATTGCAGCTATTAGTGGGATAATACTTGCTGTAAACAAGTATAAAATAGTTCAACAAAATCAAACAAAAATTCTCATCGTAATGGTCTTACTTTTTATTGGACATGCGTACGGAACGACACATAGAAACAAGATATGGAATTCGAGAGAATCATTATGGTTGGACGTAACAGAAAAAAGCCCAAAAAATGAAAGGGGTCTAATGAATTATGGCCTTACTCAAATGGAAAAAGGAAATTACAAAACAGCTCTTAAATATTATAACAAAGCACTTGAAATAGAACCAGAATATTACTCGCTACATATTAATTTAGGAATTTTATACGGTGTAACTAATCATCATCAAAAAGCTGAAGAGCATTTTAAGTTTGCGATTAACTTAAGCTCCTTTTCTTCAGAACCAGAATTCTTTTACGGAAGATACTTGGCACAACAAAAAAGATATGATGAAGCTTTACTCTACATAAAAAAAGCTATTCAAAAAAGTCCAAACAGTACAAAACCTAAAGAACTTCTAGCTCAAATAACAAAAAGCATTAAAACACCAGAAGAAGAAATCAAAACCCTAGTTCATAAGATTAATGCAAACCGCGATGTCGATTTATACTTACAACTCAGTCTTAAGTATTACCAATTAGGAAACTATCAAATGTCAATAAGTACTTGTCAGGAGCTATTAAAAATTGACTCAAAAAATGCAGAAGCTTATAACAATATGTGTGCAGCATATAATCAATTAAAAAAATGGAAACTTGCAGAAGAAGCTTGTAGAAAATCACTAGAAATAAGCCCTGATTATCAATTAGCAAAAAACAATCTAAAATGGGCAACCGATAATATTAATAATTAAAAAACCTCACTAACCCCCATATAATGCTTAATAACAAAACCATAGCAGTTGTCGTTCCTTGTTACAACGAATCCAAACAAATAAAAATGGTCTTGGATAGTATGCCAAGCTATGTAGACAGAATCATTGTTGTAGATGATGCTTCCAAAGATGACACTTCGGGAACAGTAATGAAGCTGTTAGAAAATAACGCTTCTTCATTAAAACTTCAGTCTGTACTTCAAAGTAAAATAACTCCAAATATTTACAACAGAGCAGATATCGAAGTTAGACAAAAAAGCATTGATGAAATCCGAAAATTCACTCCTTCAGAAATACTTAACACCAACCCTCAAGAAGAAAAAATTATTGTGATTAAACATCTTGAAAATGGAGGTGTCGGTGCTGCAATTGCAACGGGTTATAAGTGGTGTAAAGATCACGAAATTGATTGTACAGCGGTAATGGCCGGTGATGGACAAATGGATCCAGATGAGTTAGAATCAATTTGCAGACCTGTTGTAGATGAAGGTATAGACTATGTAAAAGGAAATAGGCTAATTCACAAGAGTGCTTGGGTCATTATCCCAAGGGTTCGGTTTTTAGGAAATTCAATACTAAGTATACTTACCAAAATCGCATCTGGGTATTGGGGTATATCAGACACTCAAAGTGGCTATACAGCTATTTCTAACAATGCCTTAAACTCTGTTCCTCTATATGACATTTATAAAAGATATGGGATGCCAAATGATTTATTGGTAAAACTTAATATAGCCTTTTGCACTATACGTGAAGTAAAAATAAAGCCAATCTATGGTGTTGGTGAAAAATCAAAATTGAACATTATTAAGGTTTCAATCCCAATACTACTCTTATTAATACGTTCTTTTTTCACGAGGCTACAAACAAAATATTTATATAGAAGTTTTCATCCTCTGTATTTATTGTATTGGTCAGCCTTTATTATTGGGATTATAAACAGCTACTTTATTTATCAATTAATTGCCAACTTCTTTGATCCAAATACAAAAACACCAACAGATTATTTAATCATATTTATTTTTCTAACCATTTCTGGTTTTCAATCACTATTGTTTGCCATGTGGATGGACATTCAGGATAATGAAAGATTATCTAAATAATCTCTTTTTTAGATTTTAGATCTTTTAGTTGAATAGGAGAAAAATAAAACCAAATAGCTCCAGGTAGAAATGATATTAATTGTATTAAAAATATAATCAGTGATAAAGCAATAGCATCCTGTGCTGGCAACTCATATAATTGAAAAATCAATACCAAAGAAGTTTCTCGCACTCCAATTCCCAGTACGGTAATTGGTAGAAGCGTTAGCATTCCTAAAACAAAAGTTCCTAAAAACAATCCTAAGTGATCAATTTCTATTTTCATCACAAAAGCGATATAGTTAAAAACACCGTATATTAAAACCATGCTTAAACAAGTCAACAAAAAACTTTGAATACTTTTAACAAAACCCAAATCATGAGAGGTAAAAGCTTTCCACCAGGGACTCAGTAAACTTTTTAATTTAGTTTTAAATACAAAAACAATAATCAGTATTAACACTGGTCCAATTAACCATAGTAAAAACGCAGAATCATCTTTAGAGAATTGTATTATTTCAAAATTCACTTGGAAATATAGTAAAGCAACAAAACTAAAAAGCAACAAACACACAAGGTCAAAAATACGATCCATAATAAGACTTGACCAACCAACTTTTTGGCTTGGCAAATCATCTTTAATATATAAGAGTCTCCCAAAATCACCCAATCGCCCCGGAGTAATATTTGCCAAAAAAAGACCTATAAAAAAAACTTTAAAGGCCTGAAAGCTTTTCAATTGTATCTTATAAGAAATAGAAATGATTCTCCATCTTACACTTTTTAAATAAAAAGCTACCCATAAAATTAATAGAGCTATCAAAAAATGACCTGCAGAAATTTTTTTTATAGAATCAATTGTTTCCCTCCACCCTATTTTATAAATCAAAAAAAAGAGAAGGCCAAAACCAATAAATTTTAGTAAAAAACCGAGTCTTTTCAAAAGCGCTTATTTAAACAATTAGTAAAACAAGTTTAAAAAATTTCCTTCTTCATAATAAAAAACTAGTATTTATAGTTTTTCTTAAGGTAAATTATTTATCAAAAAAGTATCGTCAAAAAACATACTTCTTGTTTTCGAAGAACAAGAATATAATTATATCCATTAGATCATAAAAACATGGGCATAAAAAAAGCTCTGTCAATTTATGAAAGAGCTTTGAGCGGGAGACCGGGTTCGAACCGGCGACATTCAGCTTGGAAGGCTGACGCTCTACCAACTGAGCTACTCCCGCATTTTCTCCGACAAATGTATTAGATTTCTTTAAAAAGAAAAATTAAATAGAATCTTTTTTTAAAAAAAATGGGGATTATCACATTTTTAGTTATTCATTTTTATTAGAAAAAACAATTGCAACACAGTAACCAAAATACGTTTTATCGGTAAAAATTGTGTTTTGTCGATAAAAAAATATATTTTTGTAGTTAACAAAATATTAATATATTAGCTGATAATGTATATTTAACAGAATCAAATGCTTTTAAAATAAACGACTTACGCTAATACCGTAAAGCAAAAAAAGCTATCATCATTATATATTAGAAACCCCAATAAATATGAAGATAAAAATACTCCTACTTATATTCATACTTTTTACTTTGTCCAATATAAAGGCGCAAGTAAAGATTGGTGATAACCCTAACCAAATTAATAATTCTTCTGTTTTAGAATTAGAAAGTATAGACAAGGCTTTTGTTTTAACAAGAGTAACTACATCTCAAATGAATGCAATTACTCCTTTAAATGGAGCATTGATATACAACCTAGATGATAATTGCATTTATCAATACAATAATAATAGTTGGAGTAGTCTATGTTCAGGAAATGACAATCAGGCTTTAAGCTTTAACCCTGCTACAAATATACTTACTCTTCAAAACGGAGGATCTGTAGATTTAACTTCTTTAATAAATGATCCAGATCCAGACCCAACAAATGAAATTCAAATTTTAAGTAAAACCGGAAATACAATATCCTTATCTAATGGTGGAGGAAGTATTACAGAAACGGTTTCTACTCTTATAGATATAGGCGGTGGTATGTTTGAATATACCGCAGAAGATGGTTCTACTGTTACTATAGGTACTGTTGGTGCTACAGGAGCTACAGGAGCTACAGGAGCTACAGGAGCTACAGGAGCTACAGGAGCTACAGGAGCTACAGGAGC
>CANMLW010000014.1 GCA_947498705.1 uncultured Aquimarina sp. | reverse complement strand
TTAACCGCTAATGGTAAGATTGACCGCAAGAGTTTACCCGATCCCGATATGTCAGAGCAATCGAGTAAGGGTTATGTAGCCGCAAGAAATGTTACCGAGGAGAAGTTGGTATCGATCTGGCAGGATTTGTTAGGCGTAGAGAGAGTTGGAGTATATGATGATTTCTTCGAATTAGGAGGACATTCATTATTGGCCATAAAAATGATGAGTAAAATCAATAAAGCCTTTGAAGAAAAGTTGACCATTGCAGATCTCTTTCAGTATTCAACAATCGAGTTATTGGCAGGAAAAGTTGCTTCAAATTCAAAAGACGACAATAAAATACTCATTACTCTAAATAGTCAAGGAGATAAGCAGCCCATGTTTTGTGCGCCTCCAGGTGGTGGAACGGTTAATTGCTACGCAGATTTAGCACGATTATTAGGAGAAGAACAACCTTTTTATGCATTTCAATCTCCTGGTATAGATGGAGTTTCATCTATTTTAACTACAGTAGAAGAACAAGCAACGGTTTTTATAGAGGAAATGCAAAAAATTGATCCTCAGGGTCCTTATGCCATAGGAGGATATTCGTTTGGAGGGATGATAGCTTTAGAAATGGCGTTGCAATTACAACGTAAAGGCTTCGAAGTTTCAAAACTATTAATATTCGATGCTATGCCAATGGCAGAGAATAATGAACCAGCACCAAATGATTCGCTAGGAGAGTATTTATATGAAATAATCGATGTACTAAACGATGAGTTTGGAGCCAATATTCGTATCGAAGATACTGACTTGATCCATAAACCAAAAGAGACCCAATTGCAATTCTTATATGAGTCGATTAAAAAATCAGATATGAGTATTTCTCAATCAGAATTAAAAGGACTTATCGAGGTTTCGGTTGCCAATGATACTTGTGTGTATTTACCAAAAATAGATAGTGAGTTAAACACTGATATACTACTCTTTAGAACAAAAGAAGTGACACTTAGTGAGCAACAAAAACTTAAGAGCACGCTATACACTCAAGAGGATTATGGATGGCAAAAATTGACCAATAGAAAGGTAAAGGTTCATGAAATTCCAGGAATTCATGAAACGGTATTACAAAGTCCTAACGTAGAGTACATCGAAGATGAATTAAAAAAGTTTTTGAACAGTAAAGATTCTAGTAAAGAGGCAGCAATAGTTCAATGAACTCATATTGGGTAGTGGTTTTAAGCCGAAAAGTTTGGCTTTTGTACTATAATGAAGTTTATTTTTTTCAGCATAGCCATAGCTACGGTTACAAAAATTAACAAAATTAGAGTGCAAAATGTAAATTTTGTAGGCCAAAGTACTATTCAAGATGAGTTCAATAAAATAATTATAAAAGTTTAAAATAAATAAAATGAATAACGATCAGATAGTGTCAAATACCGAAGAACCCCGAGGTAAAGGAGGGATAAAAAAATACCTTATGTATTTATCCATCCTCATGGTTTCTTTGATGGGAACAAATTTGACCGATTTTGCATTAAGTGTATGGGTATTAGACCAACCCGAACAAAGCGTGTCTTCATTTTCGATGATATGGTTTTTTGAAGCTATTCCGGGAGTACTTCTAGCAGTTTTTATAGGTAGTTTTGTAGATAGGTGGAACAAGAAAATGATCATTGTTTATGGTCAGGTTGTAGCAGGAATTGGTAGTATTATCCTCATGACTTTGTACCATTTAGATATGTTACTACCCTGGCACATTATGATAATAGTAGGGATTGGTTCTATTGCCACCACTTTTATTTATACTGCATTTTTTGTGTCCTGTAGAGCTTTTGTATCTAAAAAGGAATTGATAAAGGCACAAGGGATTGCAGCCATTATATTTTCTTTTATAGGAATGGGAATCCCTATTCTAGCTCCGGTACTCTATAAGTTATTGGGGATCGGAAATATATTTTTAATAGATTTTGTAACCTTTTTGGTGCCTTTGGTAGCTTTTCTGGTATTAAAATTTGTGAAGGTCCCACAGTCAGACGAAAAATTCAGTATCTCTAGCGATTTTAAACTAGCAATTAACTTTATAAAAGAAAGGAAGGGAGTCATTAGTCTGATGGTGTTTTCTTTTATTTTTAGTTTTTTATACGGTGCCGTAGAGGTATTGTTTACCCCGCTTATTTTAGATTTTTCTGATGAGTATACATTAGGGATTGTGTTGTCTGTGGTAGCACTAGGTACTTTGCTAGGAGGAATGGTAATGAGTGAAGACAGAACGTTTAAGAGACCTGTTCGCTCAATGACCACGATTTATTTTTTGGCAGGGATCGTATACTCGTGCCTATTTATAGAAGTAAATGCATATACCGTTGCTATTATTGGGATGTTAATCGTATTTCTTTTTGCCATGGAAGGAATCATTGATGATGCTTTTATATTAACCATCGTTCCTATGGAAATACAAGGAAGAATTACTGGTTTTGTTGGGTTGATGTTAGGAGGAGCTGCTCCTTTGGCTTTTATTACTTCTGGAGCCATGGTAGACTTTTTAAAAGGTTTTGTAGAGAAAAACCCTATTTCCTTTTTATCTCATTTACCAGGTACAAGTGTAACGACGGCCATTGTGATCATTTTTGCCGTGTCGGGTGTATTGATTATGGCAATCTCTCTCTTTTTTAGAGGGAGTAATGCGGTTAAACAATTGGATCAATTGTATCGTACAGAATTGGCAAAAGATGATATCGATGAAACCGAAAAGAAAGAGGATGCTATTGATAATGATCAAAATGTAATAGATACGTCAAAAACAGAAGTGATAGAAGAATATGAAGAAGTAGTGTAATACCAAATTAAGAAATGAGGTAGACCCCGGCTATGAAATAGCTAGGGTACGATTATAAAATAACACACAAATTAAAATTGATAATATTATGGAATTTGGATTAATGTTTTTTGCCAGCAGCCAGGATTCTTTATCAGGTAATATCTATGACCTGGTAAAGCAATGTGCAATTTATGGAGATGAAAATGACTTTACTTCGATATGGATCCCAGAACGACACTTCACAGAGTTTGGAGGAGTGTATAACAATCCTGCGGTATTACATGCTGCGATTTCGAGCGTAACCAAAAGAATACGATTAAATAGTGGTAGTGTCGTCATGGCATTACATGATCCTATTCGTGTTGCAGAAGAATGGGCAATGGTAGATAATTTATCAAATGGTAGAATAGGATTGTCTTTTGCTTCTGGATGGAATCCCGATGATTTTGCATTTTTTCCAGAAAATTATGCCAAAAAACACCAGGTGATGTACGAAGGAATTGCCACCGTAAAAAAACTATGGGCGGGAGAGTCTATTGAGCGATTAAGCGGAAACGGTAAAATGACCTCGATAAAAATATTTCCATCGCCAGTGCAAAAACCCATCCCCTTGTATAGTACCATAAGTGGTAATCCAGAAGGGTATAAAAATGCAGGTAAGTTGGGAACTAATATTCTTACCTCATTATTAGATCAAACCTTAGAAGAGTTGGCAGAAAAAATAAAAATATACAGACAGGCGCGAAGTGACAATGGTTTTGATCCAGCAACAGGTAAGGTATCTCTTATGTTACACACCTTTGTAGGAGAAGATGATCATGCGATCAAAGAAGAAGCCAGAGCGCCGTATTGTAATTTCTTAAAACAGAATAAGAAAATTTTTGAAGGATTATCTCATAACAGAGGCAGAAGCAATACACTAGATAACCTTCCAGAAGATGAATTAGATGATTTCTTTAGCTTTTTATACGATCGATTTGCCACCACAAAAGGGTTGATCGGTACCAAAGAAACCTGTATACAAATGGTAAGAGATACAGAAGCTGCAGGCGTAAATGAGATCGCATGTCTATTAGATTTTGGACCACGATCAGAACGAGTTTTAGAAAATCTACAACATCTTAATGCCCTAAAAGAAGCAGCAAACCAAGTATTGGCGTATTAGTATGCAGTACAACATTCAACAAAAATAATTTACACAATCATTATTAATTCAAAATAAAGTTTAACCAAAGAATTTAACAAAAATGAAAGTACCTAGAGTAAGCAACATTAGCGAAGAACAGTTTATAAAAGAGTATATCATAGGATGTAAACCTGTTATTGTAACCGATGCGATGGAGAAATGGGATTTAGAAAAATTCTCTCCAGACTACTTAAAAAAAGAATATGGAGATGAGTTCGTACAGGTATATAACGAATTATTTGACTTACAAACCGTTCAACCACTAGAAGAGTATATCGACAACAATTTTTATAGAACCGAAAAAGAAGGATTGTCTGATCAATACATGAGATGGTATACCAAACTAAAAGAAGTAGATTTCTACTGGTCTGATAAAGTGTTTGAGGGACTAACCCCTTCCTGGAGCCAACCTTATTTTGTGCCTTGTACTTCTTTGGTAATACCAAGCAATAACGAGGCAGATCAACGAAATGTAAATCAGTATCATTACCCATACAAAGGGTTGTTCATTTCAGGAAAAGGATCCAGAACAAGATTACACAAAGATCCATTTACCAGTAATGCGGTTTTATGCCAGTTTTATGGTGAGAAAAAGATCTTTTTATACAGCCCAGAAAAAGAAAGTAGCGTGATGCATAGCGACGGTAGCTTTGTAGATGTTAAAAAACCAGACCATGCTAAGTTTCCTGATTTTGCTAATATTACTCCAGACTACGAAGATGTATTGTCTAAGGGAGAAATTATTTTCTTCCCTTCAGGATGGTTTCATGATGTAACCTGCGATACTGATAGTATTTCTATTACCTGGAATTTTGTGCATTTAGAGCAATTAGAAGGACTTTGTAAGCATATCGAAAATCACCCAGAAGATGATCAGTTAGAAATTTTAAAGTATTTCTTAAAAGATGAAATCTCTCAGGATGCTGATGCCAGGCAATTGGTTGAATTTTTGAACAATAAATTTAAACCAGCACTTACCTAATTGGTTTTCTGTTTAGATATAAAGAATTAGAAGTAGCACTATAATGACTACCTATTCTAAGTTTGTAAAAAGAGCTCTTGATTACGAAAATCAAGGGCTTTTTCTGATAAATTATCGTGAAAAGATGTGTAATTGGGTAGGAGAAAGCATACGATCTTTTTCGAATACAAAGATATTCTAAAATTATTAATGCAGTTTTGTGTTTTTTTAAAGGAAAAATCCGTTGTTAATACTTTGCTTTTGATCCCTATAATCATGGTCTATAAAAGAAATTAAAAAAGCCTTAATAAGAAATCTTATTAAGGCTTTGTACTCGAGGTGGGAATCGAACCCACACTCCCGAAAGAACCGGATTTTGAATCCGGCGCGTCTACCAATTCCGCCACTCGAGCATAACAGGACGGCAAAATTAAAAAAATATTTGATTAGAACCAGCAAATAAGTAATAAAATAAGGGGGAGAGTTGAAATAAATTTATAAATTTGCACCTTGTTTTTAAGAAATTATATTTAACTCATTATAAAACAACATTTTACCCTATGCCAAATGTAGTTACAGAAGCAAAATTTTTTGCATGCACACAAAGTACCGAACTAGCAGAAAAAATAGTATCAGCCTATGGTGCTAAATTGGGTAATGTAATTACATCGACCTATAGCGATGGTGAGTTTCAGCCTTCTTTCGAAGAGTCGGTAAGAGGATCAAGAGTATTTATTATTGGCTCAACACATCCAAACTCTGATCACCTTATGGAAATGTTGTTGATGTTAGATGCTGCCAAAAGAGCTTCTGCAAGACATATTACAGCAGTATTACCATATTACGGTTGGGCAAGACAAGATAGAAAAGATAAACCAAGAGTTCCTATTGCGGCAAAATTAATTGCTAAAATGTTGGAAACTGCAGGAGCAACCAGAATTATAACCATGGACCTTCATGCAGATCAGATACAGGGATTCTTCGAGAAACCTGTAGATCACTTGTTTGCATCTACAATATTTTTACCCTACTTGCAATCATTAAATCTGGATAATCTTACGATTGCTTCACCAGATATGGGAGGTTCTAAAAGAGCTTATGCTTATTCTAAAGCGTTAAGTAGTGACGTTGTGATTTGTTATAAACAAAGAGCTAAGGCCAATGTGATTTCTCATATGGAACTTATAGGAGATGTAACTGGTAAAAATGTAGTATTGGTAGATGATATGGTAGATACTGCAGGGACATTGACCAAAGCAGCAGACTTGATGATGGAAAGAGGAGCTAAGAGTGTAAGAGCTATTTGTACGCATCCAATCTTATCGGGTACTGCTTATGAAAGACTAGAAAATTCAAAATTAGAAGAATTGATCGTGACCGATTCGATTCCGCTAAAACAAAAAAGCGAAAAAATTAGAGTGGTAAGTTGTGCAAATTTATTTGCAGACGTTATGAAAAGCGTTCATCAAAATCAATCTATCAGTTCTAAATTCGTTATGTAAATTACTAATTTAATATATTTAAAATGAAATCATTAACAATCAATGCATCTCAAAGAGAAAGCGTAGGCAAGAAAGCAACAAAAGCCTTACGTAATGCTGGACAGGTACCTTGTGTTATTTACGGTGGAGACACTATTGTACACTTTGCAGCGCCAGAAATTGCTTTTAAAAACTTAGTGTATACTCCAGACGTTCATACCGTGGTAATCGCGTTGGATAATGGTAAAAATATCAATGTTATTCTACAGGATATTCAATTTCACCCTGTAACAGATAGAATTTTACATATTGATTTTGTTGAAATCTTTGATGACAAGCCAATCACCATGGAAATTCCTTTCAAAACAACAGGAAACTCTCGTGGTGTTCGTAATGGTGGTGTGTTACGTTTTAACTTAAGACGTATCAAAGTAAAAGGTTTAGCATCAAAATTACCAGATGTGATCGAAGGAGATATTACCAACCTTAAAATCGGTAATAAATTATATGTTACCAATGTAGCAAGTGATGATTTCACTATTCTACATCCAGATAACACTGTAATCTGTATGGTTAAAACATCTCGTACTGCGGTTGCAGATGATGACGAGGATGAAGAAGAAGAAACTGCAGCAGCAGAAGGAGCAGAAGCTCCGGCAGCAGAAGCTTAATTTTGAAGTTTTTATAGAATACAAAAGCATTCCGTTCTTATTCGGAATGCTTTTTTTATTTTTACAGGCATTATAGGTGTGATGTGATACCAATTCTTATATGAAATTACGGTAAACTGAATTGAATAAAAAGAAACAATTATAGTAAGTAATTTTATTTGAAAAATGGTATGAGGTTTATTCTCATTGCAAAATATTAGGAATTATATGCTTTCTGTTTTTAGAAAATTATTTTCAAAAGAAGAAGAATCAAAAGAAGATTTAATGAAAAAATTTTTGGTTGTTGGTCTGGGTAACATTGGCCCCAAATATCATAATACACGACATAATATAGGTTTTAAGATATTAGACGCGCTTGCAAAAGAAGAAGATTTTAGTTTCGAAACTAAGAAATTGGGTGATATGGCAACCTATAAACATAAAGGAAGAACGATTTTATTACTTAAACCCAGTACTTATATGAATTTAAGCGGAAAAGCAGTACGATACTGGTTAGAGAAAGAAAAGGTGCCTTTAGAAAATTTATTAGTCGTTACAGATGATATCAATCTACCATACGGATCTATAAGACTAAAAGCGAAAGGCAGTGCAGGAGGACATAATGGTCTTAAGGATATCGAAGCGCAATTGCATACGTCTAAATATAATAGATTTCGGTTTGGAGTAGGGGCAGATTTTGGAAAAGGCAGACAAGTAGATTATGTTTTGGGAGAATGGACCCTTGAAGAAGAAAGCATCATGCAAGAACGCTTAGAGAAGGGAATTTCTCTGATCAAATCCTTTGCCACTGCTGGATTAGCGAATACTATGAATACCTTTAACGGAAAATAAAGAAAGTATCCAAACAATTTTTTTATTTTTACACATACCTTAAAGCATACTTCTATAATTAAGCGAGACCAATTAAATTGATACCAACCAACATACCCACTAGAACGTTCACCATAATCCATGCGAAAGAACCTTGTCTGATGATTGAATATAAACCAAGTTGCAGCAGATGAAACGTTATACAGATGCCAAAACATACGATAACCAGATTCCATCGGTAGTTACTATTGGTACTTTTGATGGCGTGCATATCGGACATAAAAAAATAATAGAAAGACTTGTAGAAAATGCAAAAAGAAATGATCTGGAATCGGTTATTCTTACTTTTTTTCCACATCCAAGGATTGTATTGCAACAAGATTCTGATATTAAACTAATCACTACGTTGGATGAACGAATACAAATATTAGAAGAAACCGGTTTGTCGAGTTTAGTGATTCATCCATTTACCAAAGAATTTTCGAGATTGACGGCAGAAGATTATATTCAGGAAATGTTGGTGGACAATCTTAATACCAGACATGTGATTATAGGGTATGATCATCGTTTTGGCCGTAACCGTAATTCTGATATTACAAGCTTGGCCCTGTTTGGTCAACGACATAATTTTACAGTAGAAGAAATTTCTAAGCAGGACATCGATGATGTGGCAGTAAGCTCTACAAAAATAAGAGAAGCACTTTTTGATGGAAATATAGATAAAGCCAATACATATCTTGGGTATGAGTTTATGCTAACCGGTACCGTGGTGCAAGGAAAAAAATTAGGACGTAAGTTAAGTTACCCTACCGCCAATTTGTATATAGAAGAATCCTATAAGCTTATTCCGAAGAACGGGGTGTACATCGTAAAATCTCTTATAGATACCAAAACCTATTATGGGATGATGAATATAGGTACAAACCCAACCGTAAATGGTACTCAGCAATCGATAGAAACTCATTTTTTTGATACTTCGTTTAATCTGTATGATAAAAAAATACAGATTAAAATGTTAAAACGTATTCGTGATGAAAAAAAGTTTGAATCTCTGGAGCAGTTACAAAATGCCATGCAACAAGATGAAGAATTCTCTAGAGAATTTATAAACTCTTTATTATGATCAATCGTTGGTTGTTTACTCAAATAGATAATAGTGCTCTGATTATTTTTAGAGTTTTTTTTGGCTTTTTGATTGCAACAGAAGGTATAGGTGCTATTCTTACAGGATGGGTAGGGCGTACCCTTGTCGAACCAAAGTTTACCTTCAATTTTATTGGTTTAGATTTTTTACAACCACTGCCAGGTAATGGGATGTATTTTTACTTTGCTATTATGGGATCCTTGGGACTATTGGTAATGGTTGGCTATAAATACCGATGGAGTATGTTAGGGTATACCTTGATGTGGGCAGGAGTGTATTTTATGCAAAAATCATCGTATAACAATCACTATTATTTGTTATTACTTCTATGTATTATAATGTCGATTTTACCTGCCGGTAATTATTTTTCTATTGATGTAAAAAAAAATCCAGCACTTAAAAGGATAGCAATGCCCAGGTGGTGTCTGTTGATTATTATTGCACAGTTATGGATTGTATATACCTATGCTTCTGTAGCCAAATTATATCCTGATTGGTTGGACTTTACGGTTGCTAAAAACCTAATGAGCGGAAAAGCAGATTTACCTATAATAGGAGGGTTGCTTCAAGAGCATTGGGCGCATGTAAGTATTGCTTATTTTGGAATTTTATTCGATTTGCTTATTGTTCCTCTTTTATTGTGGAAACGAACTCGATTATTTGCTTTTGGAGTGAGCATTTTTTTTCATTTATTTAATTCGGCAGTTTTTCAAATAGGAATATTCCCTTATATGTCTTTGGCATTTAGTGTGTTTTTCTTTTCAAAAGAAACCATTCATCGCCTATTTATGAAAAAGAAGGAGTTCTATGATAAGAAAGAAATAATTGTTTCTGATTATAAAAAAATAGCAATTCCTATAGCTATCATATGGTTTGTAATACAAATAGCATTACCAGTGCGTCATTGGTTTATACCAGGAGATGTTTTATGGACAGAAGAAGGGCATAAACTAAGTTGGAGAATGATGTTAAGAGGGCGATCTGGAAGCACCAATTTTTATGTGGTGAATAAAGATGATCCCGATGCGCGTAGATCCTATATTAAGAAAAGTGATTATCTAACCAAAAAACAATTACGTATGGTGTCGGCTCGACCAGACGGAATATGGCAGTTTGCGCAATACCTAAAGAAAGAATACGCTGCCAGGGGTACTGATATTGCTGTGTATGTAGATAGTAGAGTGTCTGTTAATGGTAAGCCTTACAAACAGCTTATAGACCCTAAAGTTGATTTGACAAGTGTGCCCTGGAATCATTTTACCACCAATCCCTGGGTCATAAAATATACCGAAGAAGAGAAAAAGGAAAATTAGAGTCATTCTCGTAACCAGGTATCAGGATCCAAATAAAACATTTTACGATTACCTTGTACTGCATCAGGATCACGTAACCACCAATAAGGAAAGGGCGTTGTAATCGAGTAATGTAAGTGTGGAGGTTTACCAATAGCATTTCCGGTAGTACCTACTGTTCCTAATTTGGTTCCGATTGTTACGGGCTGAAAAGGAAAAGCATTAACTTCGTCTAGATGGGCATAATAGTGAAACCGCCATTTAGGGCCTAATACCATCAAAGTTTTGCCTCCTTTTCCGCCTTCGTAGGTATACAATACAATGCCATAAGTAGCGGCGATCACATCGGTTCCCTTTTCTTTGAATATATCAATACCTTTATGTGTTATAGAACTTCCCCAGGGGTAGGCCCAAAAAGAGTGATCATCCCAATCAGAGGTTGTGGCTCCTTTTACAGGAATAATCATTTGTTGAGGTAACAAAAAACCTAGGCCAATACCAACGATAGGCAACAATGTATATTTTCGGGTGTTTTTATTGCGATATAATGAACCTATAAGAATTAAAAGAGAGGCTAAAAAACGTTTGGTAGTACTTGTAATCATGGTGTTAAAGATACAATCTTAAAAAATAGATTGATTTTTAAGCCTCACCCAGATATACCCAATGACCGTTTTCTCGTATAAATTTTGAGTTTTCATGAATCATTTGTAAACCTTGCTCATCATAATAAAATGCTTTAAACTCTACCGTTCCTTCACTATCACTTATAGCTCCTTTAGTGGTCGATATGACCTCTAATTTTATCCACTGTACTACTTTTGCCCACTTGATGATCGCTTTTTTTTCTTTAAGAGGTCTAGTAGACGTATGATGACTTTTCATTAGATAATCTCCTTTTGCCAAAACATAGGCACTATATCGAGAACGCATCAATGCTTCGGCTGTTGTTGCAAGGTTGATATCTTGATGTGCTTTGGCACAGCAGTCGTTATATGATTTTTTATTTCCGCAGTAGCAGGTACTCATGGTAACTTTTGTTGTTGTTCATTGGCTTTTTTTATGATTGCTTTTAAGCGTTCTGTTCTTGCCTCTTTTTCTTTTCTTAATTTATTCTTTTTACGATTCATCAATTTGGCATGCTTGGCCTTATTCACTGTATTTTTTTCTTTTCCTTTTTTAGACATAAGTTTACTATTTGTGATTAGATAAAGGGCTAAAAAGAGACTACCCTCTCCATTGTTTCAATAGATAATTAATATCATATCGCACTTCGGATCTGATCTCTTTTTTACTTTTACCTTTTCCGAATTGAGTATCATAATTCGTTTCAGTATGTCGTATATGAGCTTCTACTGCCAAATCGATCATTTTAGAATCAAATTGCTTGGCATCGGCCGTACGACCTACTCTACCGCTATATTTTTCGCAAGCATGTTCGGCGATATGAAATTCTCTGTTGGTAGGACAATGCGGGTATCTTTTTCGAATCGCATGTGCAAAAGCAATTTTATATTCCCGATCTTTTACCTCGCGTACCAATGCTGCTTTTTTGTTTTTTTGATCTCGTATAGCCTGATCTTTTTGGCATTCGATTTTAGCTTTTTCTATAGCAATTTCTTCTACCAATTGCCCCTGACGTTCGTAACGTTTTCTACGCTGATTCCAACCTAAGACCACTCCACAAAGAGTAGAGTGTTTTTTGGATCGTCTGGTCATTGCAGCATCACCAGGAGGAAGCATTACATAACCTACAAAAGGGGAACAACTAAAACAAGTGCCTCGGTGGTTCTCGCTTTCTGCTACAAAAGATTTTCCCTTGGGTATATGTTTGCCACACTTCATACATCGAAGCTTTTCTTTTTTGGTAAGAAAGATATTTTGTGAGGTGGTTGCCACTCTGTATAGTTTAAAATTGATGCAAAAATAAGATATATAACATTTATTTCTGATGTGTTAAAGTTATTTATAGATATCTCTATGTAAAATAGTACCTCTCGATAATAATGCTTTTTGTTTTTGGAGTATTCGTATATGCTATCATGCTTATTAAGTAGGGCCATTTTTTGTATAAACTATATATATCGGGATTCCAGAATTTCGAGAGCTTATTATTGGAGTATAGGTTGCAAATGATTAATATTAAGGTAGTTATTTGGGTTTCTGAGTTTTGAGACTCTTATTTATTAATCATTAAATTATTCTAAACATGAAAAAAACACTTTTAAACCTAGGAAAACCAATTAGCAAAACGCAACAAAAAAGTATTCAAGGGGGGGCTCCAGAAGATTGTCTTACCGACTCGGATTGCGGAGGAAATATGGTGTGTTGTCATATACCCTATTTTGCAAGAAGAATTTGTACTTGGGGTCAATTTTGTGCGTAAATTGTTTTTAATACCCTATTCTGATTGTCAGTGTAAAGAGCTGGTTTTTGTATGAGCTCTATGTATCTGGATTCCAGAATTTCGACAACATCATATTGATTAACTGGGTGTAAATGGTTAATATTGAGTAAGTTCTAAATCCACATAGTTTTGAGAACTCTTATTTATTAACATTTAAATTATTCTAAACATGAAAAAAACACTTTTAAACCTAGGAAAACCATTGAGCAAAGTACAACAAAGAAGTATTCAGGGCGGCGGACCCAAAAGTTGTGTTACGGACTCTGATTGTGGAGGAGGTATGGCTTGTTGCTACCATGAATATTTTGGAAGAGAAGTTTGCTTATGGGCACAGTTCTGTTAGTTTGTAGCCACAGATCATAACATTAGAACAATATTCTAAACAGTCATACCAATAAAGTATGACTGTTTTTTTATGGATAAGAAAAAGTGTTTTTTGATATAATTGGGTGAGCCAAAATGATTTGATTTGTGACAGCCTAAATGATCAAAATAACTCAAAAAAATAAACCTTAAAAACCAAAGCTTTTCTTTAAATTAGCTCCCTCATTGCGATAGGGATAGTAGTGGCATCCTTTTTTTGTGAACGAGACCCTTCCACAGAGCTTGTCGAAAGGCTCAGGGTGACAAAAAAAGATATAACGAATAACCCCGGGAATCGCCCAAAAAATAAACCATGTTAGTAGTACAAAACATCGTAGCAAACAAAGAAGCGTATATAAATGCTTTGAAAAAACGAAATTTTGATGCCGCTCCCGTATTAGAAGAGGTGATCAAATTAGACGAAAATCGTCGAGCTACACAGGCTAAATTAGACAACACTCTGGCCGACTCTAATAAGTTTTCTAAAGAGATAGGACTCTTGTTTAAAAATGGAGAACAGCAAAAAGCGAATTTGCTAAAAGAGAAAACGGCACAACTTAAAGAAAGCTCCAAAGAGTTGTCAGTAGAGCTAACTACTATACAAGAAAAATTGGTTGAGATATTATATACGATACCGAATATACCACATGATTCTGTGCCAGATGGGCAAAGTGATGCCGATAATGAAGAAATATATCAAGAAGGAGATATTCCTGTGTTGGAAGAAGGAGCGTTGCCACATTGGGAGCTTGCCAAAAAATACGATATTATTGATTTTGAGTTGGGTGTAAAAATTACTGGCGCTGGGTTCCCTGTTTATAAAGGTAAAGGTGCTCGATTACAACGTGCATTAATTAGTTATTTTTTAGATAAAAATACAGATGCAGGATATAAAGAGTTTCAGGTACCGCATTTGGTAAATGAAGCTTCTGGATATGGTACAGGACAGCTACCAGATAAAGAAGGGCAAATGTATCATGTGACAGGTGATGATTTATACTTGATCCCAACAGCAGAAGTTCCTGTAACCAATATGTTTAGAGATGAGTTGCTACAAGAAAGCGATTTGCCCATAACTTGCACAGGATATACACCGTGTTTTAGACGTGAAGCAGGATCTTATGGGGCACATGTACGTGGGTTAAATCGTTTACACCAGTTTGATAAGGTAGAAATTGTACGTATCGAAAAACCTGAGAATTCGTATGAAGCTCTGGATGGTATGGTGGCGCATGTAAAAGAAATTTTAAAAGAACTGAATTTACCATATCGTATCTTACGCCTTTGTGGTGGAGATATTGGGTTTACATCAGCACTTACCTATGATTTTGAAGTGTTTTCTACAGCTCAGGATCGTTGGTTAGAGATTAGCTCGGTTTCTAATTTTGAATCTTTTCAAGCCAATCGTTTAAAACTACGTTTTAAAGATAATAATGGTAAAAATCAATTGGCACATACACTAAACGGAAGTTCTCTGGCATTGCCAAGAGTACTTGCTGGTATCTTAGAAAATTGCCAAACCCCCCAAGGAATTAAAATACCAGAAGTATTGGTGCCTTATTGTGGGTTCGAGTATATTGATTAAAAAAAAGAATATTAGTTATAGTAAAAAAGGGATCTGTACAGATCCCTTTTTTTGTTTGTAAAAAGAAGTTTTTCTGAATTTGGTTAATGTTATTAGCGTAGATACTATTTATCTAAGTTTAATAGTTATTCTTGTAATAATCAATCAATTACAACTCATGGTCAGGTCGAGCGCAGTCGAGACCTACTAATTAGACTAAAAAAATACCTCTCGACGGCGTTCGAGGAGACAGAAAAAATAGAATTACTTGTAGCTTGTCAAAAGAAAAGTGTTTAATATTCGAAATCAGCCTATTAACCTCTTTGTAACTTTGCTACATTAAAGTTATCTTTACAAAAAAAACTTGCTAAAAATGCGCTTGATCTTATTATATATTACTTTGTTGGTTACTTTTTCGACGATGGCTCAGTCAGAGCAGTTGGCCAAAAATTATATACAACAGGGGCAATATGAAAAAGCGATATCGGTTTATAAAAAACTTTATGACAGAAACCCAAATCGTATGGGGTATGCATTGGGTCTGGTAGAGGCATACCAGCAATTAGAACAGTTTGATAAAGCAGAAGAAATATTAACGAATAGGTTAAAGAACACCCCTAATAATGCACAGATTCTGGTAGAGCTTGGGCATCATTATGATGTGCAGGGAAATTCAGAAAAAGCACGTACGTATTATGATAAAGCAATAGATGCATATACAAAAAGTAATATCAATCATGCGTATTCGTTGGCCCAAACGTTTGAAAAGTACAGCTTGTTGGATGAAGCTGCGATCATCTATGAAAAAGGAATGAGGGATAACCCTGGTGCCAATTTTAATGTACAGCTGGCTAAGATTTATGGCGAACAGGGTAAATTACCTAAAATGTTCGATAGCTATCTGTCACTTTTACAAACGCAACCAAGCTATATTAATATTGTACAACGTAATTTTGGAGAGTATATAACAGAAGACTCTGCTAACGAAGCGAATGTTATTTTTAGAAAACTATTAGTAAAAAAATTACAGCAAGAGCCTAATATCTTATACAACGAAATGTTAAGTTGGTTGTTTGTACAACAAAAGGAGTTTAAAAAGGCATTTATTCAACAAAAAGCAATTTATAAACGTAAAGAAGATGGTAGAGGACCGGTTAGTATAATTGATCTGGCGAGAATTGCTATTTCTGAAAAGGATATCAAATCGGCTACAGAAATTTTAAACTATATATTAGAAACTCCGGCATCAAAAGATATGAAACTTACCGCTCATAAGATCATCCTGAAATCTAAGGTAGATAGTGCTTCAGAAAAAGAATATAAAGGGGTAGTAGATCAATATAACGAAGTTTTTGAAGAGTATGGGAAAACACAGCAGACAATAGGGTTGCAAGTAGATTATGCTCATTTTTTGGCTTTTAAGATGGATCAAAAAAAAGAGTCTATTACTTTCTTAAAAGAAATGTTAGGAAGAGGTAGGTTGTCAAGGTTTCAGAAATCTAGAATAAAAATGAAGATTGCAGATATTTTGGTGCTAGATCAGAAGTTTAATCAGGCATTGATTTATTATACACAGGTACAGAATGCTCTAAAAAATAATTTTCTTGCTCAGGATGCTCGCTTTAAGGTTGCCAAGACAAGTTATTATAAAGGAGATTTTGCCTGGGCACAGACTCAATTAGATGTTTTAAAATCATCTACTTCACAATTGATAGCTAATGATGCAATGGAGTTAAGTCTTATCATTAGTGATAATTCTTTAGAAGATTCTACACAAACGGCTTTAAAGATTTTTGCAAAAGCAGATCTGCTGGCTTTTCAGAATAAAAATAAAGAAGCGATTGCGATGTATGAAAAGATATTGACAGAGCATAAAGGCGAAAAAATTGAGGACGAAACTTTTTTAAGACAAGCCAAATTATTCGAAAAAGAAGAACAATTCGAAAAAGCAAAGGTAAACTACTTAAAAATTATCGAGTTTTATAAAGATGATATCTTAATCGATGATGCCTATTATTGGTTGGCAGCATTGTATACCAGTCGATTAGGGCAGCCGGAAAAAGCAAAAGAACTGTACGAAAAGATTATTTTTAATCATGCTGATAGTATCTACTTTGTAGATGCCCGAAAAAAGTATCGAACCTTACGAGGTGATGCAATTAACTAGTGATCTATAATAAGTTCAAATCACTTCAGTAAAGCTACTAAGTTTATTTTGTAATAACCATCCATTTAGCTACTCTTCTTTGTAACTTTGTTCTCTTCTGTTATTAGAGTATAAAGTTAAATCAGAAAAATGGTTGAGGAATATTTAAAAAATATCAAAAAACAGTTTAAATCCTACAAAGAAGTTGCAGATAAAACCATCTCACAACTAAATGAAGAAGATCTTTATTGGAAATACAATGAAGAGAGTAATGATATAGCTTGTATCATTGTTCATGTATCGGAAAATATGACATCTAGATGGACGGATTTTTTTACAAGTGATGGAGAAAAAGAATGGAGAAATAGAGATAATGAATTTCTAAAACAAGACTTAACTTATCAAGAGCTTATTACAAAATGGGAAGATGGGTGGAGTTGTTTATTTTCTGCCCTCGATATGATCAGTGAAACTAATTTTGATACCCCAATCTATATTAGAAATAAAAAGCATAAATTGATTGAAAGTATCACAAGACAAATAGCACATTACCCATATCATATCGGGCAAATAGCCTATATAGGTAAAATGATATTAAACCAGAAATGGGATTCTCCGTCAATACCAAAAGGGAAATCCAAAGAATATATTCAATCAGAAATTAATACCAATACCAAGGAAAATGTAGAAGGAGAGGTGTAAGAATCATGAACACTTAAATAAACTACCTTTTAAAGAATACTTTTAAAAATGTATATATACAACGTTACCATCAATATAGAAGAGACTGTTCATGACCAGTGGTTAGAATGGATGCAACAAGAACATATCCCAGAAATGCTTGCTACAGGTAAATTTAGTAAGGCACTTTTGTCTAAAGTATTGGTAGAAGAAGAAATGGGAGGGATTACCTATTCCGTTCAATATACCACTAGTAGTAAAGAAATGCTACAGCGATATTATGACGAAAATGCAGAGGAATTAAGAGCAAAATCGAATCGTTTTGCTGGTAAATTTGTAGCGTTTAGAACCGAGCTAGCAATTGTAAATGAGCAGAATGGCTAAGTCAAAAGGAAAAAAAAAGTACGTTTCTGATTATAAAAAAAGCCCGACAGAAAAAACGGCGGTTCGAGCAAAAAAGCACTTAGGACAACATTTTTTGAAAGATGAAAATATTGCCAGAAAAATAGGAGATACACTAACTTTACAAGGCTATAAAAATGTAATTGAAATTGGCCCGGGTATGGGCGTACTTACCAAATATATTCTTCAGAAGGAAGTAGATGTTGTTGCTATGGATTTGGATAGCGAATCTATAGAATATTTAAATACTAGTTTTCAGTTAGAACATCACGATGTTTTAAGTAGAAATACCAAATTTAAAGTGCTTGAAGCAGATTTTCTTAAGTTTGATTTGAGTACCATTTTTGGCCAGGAGCAATTTGCTATAACAGGTAATTTTCCTTACAATATCTCAACACAAATCGTTTTTAAAACATTAGAAAACAGAGATCGTATACCAGAGTTTACCGGTATGTTTCAGAAAGAAGTAGCACAGCGTATTTGTGAACGCGAAGGAAGCAAAGCATATGGAATTCTTTCGGTACTGGCACAGGCATTTTATGATGCAGAATATTTATTCACAGTCCCTCCAGATGTGTTTAATCCACCTCCCAAAGTAGATAGTGGAGTATTACGATTAATTCGTAAAGAGAACTATGAATTGCCGTGTGACGAAAAATTATTCTTTAATGTGGTAAAAACAGCTTTTGGACAACGTAGAAAAACCTTAAGGAATAGCCTTAAAGTTTTTCAGTTAAATGAAGAAATCAAAGCGTTAGAACTCTTAAATAAACGTCCAGAACAACTATCAGTAACTCAATTTCTAGAATTAACATTGCTGCTGCAAAACCAATAAAAAACCTGGTTTTTACGGATTAATTTTACCAACTTTTGAATAATCGATGAGGTTTAACATCGACATAAAGTGCAATTAAATTCTTTGGTTATCTTTGTGGGCGTCTGCGCAGGGAATATAAAAGATCAAGGCTATGCAATTTGAAGTTTCAAATGAAATAATAGAACAGGTAAAACACCTTGTCGAAACGGCTGGTGATACCCGTCTTCGAGAAATGCTTAGCGAAATTCATTTTGCAGATATCGCAGAGATCATAGGTGCGTTACATTTATCTGAAGCTACTTACCTTATAAAACTTTTGGATAGTGAAAAAACTTCTGAGGCACTTATGGAGCTTGAAGAAGATTTTAGAGAGCGTATCCTCGAGAATTTATCGGCAAAAGAAATAGCAGAAGAGCTGGAGGAGATGGATAGTGATGATGCGGCAGATGTCATTGCAGAGCTTCCATATGAACGGGTAGAGCAGGTTATTGCGCAAATAGAGGATGAAAAGCGGGCAAAGGATATCAAAGAGTTACTTACTTATGATGAGGATACCGCCGGAGGATTAATGGCCAAAGAGTTGGTTAAGGTAAATGAGAGGTGGACTGTTGCCGGTTGTGTACGTGAGATGAGACGACAAGCAGAAAATGTAACGAGAGTCCATTCGATCTATGTGGTTGATAAAGATGAAAAGCTAAAAGGAAGATTATCCTTAAAAGACTTGCTTACGGCACCTGCCAAAGCACATATTAGTGATGTCTATATTCGTAAGGTAGATTATGTAGATGTAAATACAGAAGGAGAGGAAGTGGCTCGTATTATGCAAAAATATGACCTTGAGGCGATTCCCGTAATAGATCCAGAAGGTGTATTGGTGGGTAGAGTTACCATCGATGATATTGTAGATTTTATAAAAGATGAAGCCGAAAAAGATTATCAGCTAGCAGCAGGTATTTCACAGGATGTCGAGGCAGATGATAATGTTTGGGAGTTGACCAGAGCGCGATTACCATGGTTGGTGTTGGGATTATTTGGTGGTTTAGGAAGTGTGTTTATTATGGAAGGTTTTGAAGATATCATGATGAATCCAGCGTATAGAAGTTTGTTTTTCTATACTCCTTTGATTGCTGCAATGGCAGGCAATGTTGGAGTACAATCCTCGGCGATAATTGTACAAGGGTTGGCTAATAATGTAGTAAAGGGAAGTTTGCTAAATAGATTGTTAAAAGAAGTGGGACTAAGCCTAATAAATGGCTCTGCATTGGCTTTACTCGTGGTGATCTTTGGATTTTTTATGGGATATGATATTTCATTTAGTCTTACCATTGCCATCGCATTGATGAGTGTTATTATCGTAGCAGCCTTGATAGGTACTTTTGTTCCTATAATCCTTGATAAAAGAGGTATTGACCCTGCAATTGCCACCGGCCCATTTATTACTACCAGTAATGATATTTTTGGAATCTTTTTGTTTTTTATTATTGCAAAAATGATGTTGGGATTCTAGTAGTGATAATTTCATAAAAAAACCTCCCATATCTAAGTAGAAATATAGGAGGTAATACAAGAATAAGTTTTTTTACATTACTTCCTCACAAGTGTATACCTGTAAGCAGGCAAAGTAAATTCTACAATACTTAGGACCGGTAACGGCACCACTGCATGAGCACCCACATAAAGAAAGATCTACTTTGGCTTGACCCTTGATTTTTTGTTGACTACTTTTAGAAAGTACTTTAACTCCGCTAATGTTTAAAAAATTGGTTTTCATGTAATATAGTTTTAGATTTATAAAAATAAAACTAGAGTAAATTATACTAGTAAAAAACGCTTTTAACTTTTTGTTTAATATCTTTTCCTGATGATTCCTGTGAGTTCCTCAATCTTTTCAAAGCAATTTATCGTTCCAAAATCAGCCATTGATCATATGGATCATGTTAATAATGTGGTATACTTACAATGGGTGCAGGATGTTGCTCAAGAGCATTGGGAGAGCAAAACCAATGAAGAAATAAGAAACAAGTATGTATGGGTAGCACTTAATCATTATATCGAATATCATCATCCCGCCATAGAAAATGATGAAATACGAATAGAAACCTGGATAGAAAGTTATAAAGGAGCTAAAAGTGAACGACACACCAAAATGATCAATACTACTACACAAAAAATAGTAGTTTCTGCCAGAACAACTTGGTGTTTGTTGCATAAAGAAACGTTAAGACCTGTTAGAATCAATACCGAAATAAGTACTTTGTTTTCTTAATTTGAAATATGGTACTATGAAAGCAATCAATATCAATGAAAAACTGTCTAAGTTTGATAAACAATGGCATCCTCATCGTATTGCCATGGTTGATGATAATCAGGTATATCTAGCCAAATTATGCGGTGATTTTATCTGGCATAAACATGAGGATGAAGATGAGTTATTTCAGGTAGTAAAAGGAACTTTGTATATGAAGTTTAGAGATAAAACCGTGGTTGTAAAAGCTGGAGAATTAATTGTGATACCCAAAGGAGTAGAACATTGTCCATCTACCAAAGATAATGAAGAGGTGCATGTATTACTTTTTGAAAAGCAAAGTACACAGCATACAGGAACAATACAAAGCGAAAGAACAGTATCTAAATTTATTGATATTTAATCCACATTGTAGAGTTTAATTCTCCTGAGCTTATCTCGAATGTTAAAATTGTTTCTCACCGGATGCCTTGTGAACGTTTGTATAGGTAGTTAACTATACTACAGGCCTAAATGATATCTAATGCAAGACTCTCAAATTATTGATCATATACGTAAAGGAGACTCCTCTTATTTTGAGACCCTCATAAGAAAATATAATACTCCCATATTTAGAGTGGGAATATCCTATCTAAAAGATACACATGATGTTGAAGATGCTATGCAAAATACCTATATGAAAGTTTATGAGAAACTTGATACTTTTAAGGCTGAAGCACAGTTTTCTACCTGGATTACAAGAATTATGATCAATGAATGTTTGATGATACTACGAAAAAAAGAGAAAATGAAAATGAAAGAAAACGTTACTATAGATCAGTTTGCGAATGAAGATCTTCCTCTTAAAAAAGTGTTGAATGAAGAGATTAGATTAGTTCTTGAAAATGCAATTGTGACGCTTCCCGAAAAATATAAGTCGGTATATGTTTTTAGAGAAATTAAAGAACTTTCTACCAAAGAGACTGCAGATTTATTATCATTATCTGTTTTTAATGTGAAGGTTAGATTGTTTAGAGCAAAGGCAATGCTCAAGAACAAGATGAGTGTTTATGTAGAGAAAAATGAACTTTTCGAGTTTTATGCAACTAGATGTAATCGATTAACACAAGAGGTGATGTATAAACTTTTTCAAATTAACGTATAAGGAAAGGAGTAATGGTATAGGTTGAAATAAGATACTTTTATCAATTATTGTGTTCATTAAAATTAAATGACCTTAACCAGAACTGAAAATGTTTCAATTCTGGTTAAGGTCATCTTATTTTTTAGTACTGTTTTATTTATTCTTTTACAACTTTAAAAGTGTTTCTCCCATCTATAGTGATAAAATAGACACCTTGTGGCAATGAACTCATTGGTAAAGTAACCTTGCTAGTATTTAAGGTATATACTCCCGAAGAAATATGAACACCAATTGCATTGTATAGAGATACTTGTAGACTATTTAGTCCTGTATTTGGAACCGAAATAATAACATGATCATGAGCAGGGTTAGGAGCAATTACAAATTCATTAATCAAGTTGACATTGGTGGTAAGCTTTCCTTCACATGCTATACTTGATAATACTTCTACAGTATCTCCATGTTGTACATCTATATCAAAAGTAGCAATATCAAATATTCCTTTTTCTTCATTATTAATCATTACTGTATATGGAGCAGTACCCCTAGCTATTGCAATGTTTACATTTGGGTTTCCTGTCTGAGTAATTAGTTCGGTTTTTCCTTCTAAACTTATAGCAGGTTCAATCACTGCTTCAAAACATTGCTCGCAATTGGTAAATCCATTTACTCCTATACAAACCGAATAAGTGCCCGGTGCCAAATTATCAACTGTTAAGGTAGACGTAAAGTCATAATTTACTCCATTAATAGTAGTTGTATAATCCAAAGCAGTAGCGGCATTGACAGTAATCATTCCATTATTGGTGTCAATGCAGGTTTCACTAGCGGTAGTTATTGTAAAATTATTTGCAGATAAACTTAAGAGAGGGCAGGGTTCTTCTATATTAACAGTTCTAATTACCGGGGTTGCAACACCACCAGAAGGTGTGGTCGCAGTATAAGTAACTGTATAAGTACCCAATTGATTCGTATGTACAGTAGATGCATCAATCACCAGAGTAGCACCATAAGTAACGGTGGCTCCTAGTTCGACATAAATATCTCCTTGCTCTATTATTTGAGGATTATCACCCAATAAAGTAATTACAGGCGTAGGGCAGTTGTGTCCTCCGTCATTAATGGTCCAGTTATAAGTTGAGCTTGTCAAAGTATTTCTTGCCGCTTCGGCCAAACAATATGAAGCATCGGCATTTAATGTCATATCTGCAGGAATTGCAGTTTCACCTGCTTCTAAAGTTGCCCAACCAATTAATGTTTTGTCATAGTTTTCTTGGGTCATTCCTGAGCCTGTAAAGAAATCATCGAAACCTTCTACATTACTAATATCCCAACTTGATAAATCTTGGTTGAATGATGAAGCTCCGTAAAACATATATCTAATATCATAAACATCACTCATATTCCAATTGCTCAAATCTTGATTAAATGAACTTGCTTCTTCAAGAAAGCTTGTCATATATCCAACTTCATTTAATGTCCAATTACCAATAGGTTGATTAAAAGCTTTTGCACGTAAAAACATACCTTCCATATCATCTACTTTAGACATGTCCCAATTAGAAATATCTTGATTAAAACTAGTAGCATTTCTAAAGGTATAAACTGCTCTAGTAAGTTTTGTAAATGTCCAATCTGAAATATTTTCATTAAAAATCGTACATTCATTAAACATACTTGAAATTATAGAAATGTTAGACATATCCCAATTCCCGATTTGATCTTTTAAATCTTCAAAATTGGTACAACCTTGAAACATTGAGCTAGTAGAGTCTATTAAAGATAAATCTGGTACGTCATCGGCATTTAACTTTAAATTCACACAGTTTGAAAAGCTATTGATTAGCCTTCGCCATTGTTGTGTTCCCCATTGCTCAATAGTTTGTAATTTTGAACTTGAACCACTTTCGAAAAAAAATAATGCAGGAAATTCTCCTGTAATTTTAACCTCATAAGTATCTCCTGTTGTGTAGATATGTGATGCTTGAGCTGTAAGTCCATACTCAACAGTTCCATCTCCCCAATCTATAGTGTAATTATACGTGTATGAACCGAAAATAGGTATTATTACTTCATCTCCATTAGCTACTAACCAGGTAGTAATAAAAGCATCTCCTGGGCAATTTCTACCGCCATCATTTATTTCCCAATTATAAGTTGGACTTGTCAACGTATTTCTTGCTGATTCTCCTAAACAATAGGTAGCATCTGCATTTAGAGTTAAATTAGTAGGTATTTTAGTTTCATCATCATCTAAAGTGGCCCAACCAATCAAGGTGTTATCATAATTTTCTTGAGACAAGGCTGTGCCTGTAAATAACCCAGTCATGCTTGTCACGCTCGAAATATCCCAACTAGATAAGTCTTGGTCAAACGAAGATGCTCCTGAAAATAAATCTTCTATATCAATTACTGTTGCCATATTCCAGCTAGAAATATTCTGATTAAATGTTACTGCTTCTTGAAAAGCAGCCTCTGTGGTTAACAAATTGGTAAATGTCCATGCACCGATATCTTCATTAAAAATACTACAGCCAGAAAACATACTATCGATACTTTCTATTGTAGACACATCCCAAGATCCCATCCTATCCTTCAAATCTTCAAAGTTAGTACAGTTCTCAAACATCCTGGATAACTCGGTAACTTGAGATAAATCTGGGGTATCATCTGCGTTTAGTTTTAAATTTTCACAATCATTGAAGGAATCTCTAAAACTACGCCATTGTATATTTCCCCATTGTTCAATGGTTTGAATTTTAGTTCTTAATGTCCGACCAAGTCTAAAAAACAACGTAAATCTTGGGAACTCACCTGTAATTGACACCTCGTACGTTCCTGCTGTGGTATAATCATGTGAAATACCTGTGGTTACATTGGTATCCTTGGTACCATCTCCCCAATCAATAGTATAGTTATAATTATATCCACTAGTGGTTCTAATCGTAATTCTATCATTATCTTCTAATAACCACGAAGTGATAAAGGCATCTTCTGGACAAACCTTTCCTCCATCGGTGATGATCCAATTATAGGGCGCATTGGTTAATATAGTTCGAGCAGCTTCTCCTAAACAATAATTAACGTTTTCTGCGTCAAAACTAACTCCTACAGGGATTTTGGTTTCTCCAGCATCTAGTCGTGCCCAACCGATTAAGGTATTGTCATAATTTGTTGTAGACATGCCTGAGTTACTAAACATATGCTGTATAGAATTCGTATTTTCCACAAGTGAACTGATATCCCAACTTCCTAAGTCTTGATCAAAAGCCGTAGCGCCATCAAAAGCATTGTTTATATTCCCCACATTTTTGACATCCCAGGCACTAATGTTTTGATTGAATGCAGTAGCACCATTAAACATGTTTGATAAACTTCTGGCTTTTTCAGTATTCCAACTGCCAATCGCTCCATTAAATGCTGTGGCATCTCTAAACATATTGCTAAACACTTCACCGGCACTCGTATTCCAAGAATCAAGATTTTGGTTAAAGGATGTATTCCTAAAAAACATAGAGGAAAAATCCTTTACCGCAGATACATTCCAGGTACTTATATTTTCATTAAAATTTGAACTATCAAATACCTCTTCCATATTTTCAATGGTACTCACATCCCAATTTCCGATATTACCTCCATGATCCACCAAAGAAGAAGTCATTTCAAACATTTTTTTCATACTTTTTACCAAGCTTAAATCTGGGGTATCTGTAGCATTAATAACCAATAGCGAACAACGCCTGAATGCACTTTCCATAGAAGTCCACTGTTGTGTCCCCCATTGATCTACAGAGATAATTTTATCTCTGGCTGCAGAATTTCCATTAATATATATCCTTGGAAAATCTCCAGTTATTTTTACCTTATACACTCCTGCTGAGCTGTACATATGTGATGCATTACCTGTAATTCCAGTTTCTATAATACCATCTCCCCAATCTACCGAATAATCATATCCATTTCCTGTAGTTGGAATAGTAATACTCTGATTATTCACATTAGTTTCCCAAGTGGTAATAAAAAAATCCGTATCAGCACAACCTAATCCTCCATCCGTGATTCTCCAATTTAACCCACTGTTATCAGCTAATATATTTCTAGCAGCTTCACCTAAACAATAGGTGAGATTAGACGCTCCTAAATGTAATCCACTTGGTGTATTACTGTTCTCTGCCCAGCCAATTAAGGTAGCGTCATAATTAGCGGTAGAAAGTCCCGTATTACTTAAAATACCCGAAATATCTGTTACTTTTTCCAGATTCCAAGCTCCTAAATTTTGATCAAAATTATGGGCACTTGTTAACATACTATTCATGTTAATAGTTCCAACAACATGTTCTCCTATATTCCAACCGCTGAGATTTTGATTAAAATTTGTAACTCCTCCCAGCATTGAATTGAAGTCAGTAACCTTACCTACATCCCAAGTAGTGATATTTCCATTAAAATTTTCAGAACTGGCAAACATCAATGACATAATAGTGACATTAGAGGTATCCCAATTTGAAAAATCTGGTGATTGTAAATTCATACAAGCTCGAAACATTTCGCTCATTGAAGTAACATTTGATAAGTCTGGAGCATCCGTTGCTGTTACATTTAGATTAGGACATCTTGCAAAGGCTTGTCCCATAGTTCTCCATTTAATAGTTCCCCATTGTTCTATGGTTCTGAGCTTTCTAGCATTATCAAGGTCTTTGATGGATCTAAACTGTGGGAAATCACCTGTTATTTTTACAGTATGCGTATCTGCATCTGCATAACTATGTATCGCATCTCCCGTAAATCCTGTTTCAATAGTACCATCACCCCAGTCTACTGTATAGTTGAACCCACCCCCTGATGTTGGAATGGTAATACTTTCGTTAGCTGTTGTAGTTTCCCAGGTGGTAATAAAAAAATCTGTAGAGGTGCACTTTGCTCCTCCATCAGTGATGATCCAATTATTAGGTGCTAAGGTTAGTGTACTTCTTGCATCTTCAGCAAAACAATATTGTGCATCTCCAGCTCCTAAAGTAACATTCGAAGAAAGTGATTCTCCACTTTCTAAAGTAGCCCAACCTATAAGGGTTTTATCATAGTTTTCATCAGATAAACTATTTACACCACCAAAAATATCTGTTAAATCAAGTATGCTACTAAGGTTCCAATCTCCTAAACTTTGATTAAATGCCTTCGCATCTACAAAAACAGCTGCAGCAGATTCTAGATTACCGGTATTCCATTGATCTAAAGGATAATTAAAGTTTTCGCATGCCTGAAACATATTGTTAATACTTTTTACATTACTCACATCCCAAGTATTAATATTTTCATTCATTTCAGCATTTCTGAACATACTATCCATTAGTAAGATAGTACTTGTATTCCAATTTGCTAAATTTCCACCATTATCAATACAATCTCCGTTCTCGAACATACTTACCATAGAAGTAGCATTACTTAGGTCAGGAGCATCAGTTGCGTTTATAACTAACGAAGAACACCCTTTAAAAGCACTTTCCATAGAAGTCCATTTATTACTTCCCCATTGTTCGATAGTTCGTATTTTTCTACGGTCTGCATTTCCATTAAAACGCATACGATTAAAGCTTCCCAAAACACGAATGGTGTACGTACCAGCATTAATATAAGTATGATAGGCTTCTTCTGTTTCATTAGTAATGATCCCATCACCCCAATCTACCGTAAAATCAAGTCCGGTATCTGGGATAGGGAGTGCTATTTCTTCATTATTAGTATTAATTCTCCAGGTAGTAATAAAAGCTTCTGTTACATCACAAGCAGCACCATCATCAGTAATGTTCCAATTTAATCCAGTAGGATCTGTTAATGTAGTTCTTGCTGATTCTCCTAAACAATATTTTAATCCACTTGCTCCCAAATCAATTCCTGTTGGTATATCATCAATTCCGTCGCTCAAATCTCCACTAGCATCTGTCGCCCAACCCAATAATGTTGCATCATAATTTTGTTGCGATAACCCTGAGTTATTTAACATATTACTCATGTTAGTTACTTTACTGATATCCCAATTGCCTAATGATTGATTGAAATTGGTAGCGTTATTAAACATCAATGACATGTTTCTGGTACCATTACTATTTTCTCCAATATTCCAATTACTAATATCTTGATTAAAGGAAGTTGCTCCTGAAAACATTTGCACAAAGCCATTACATTTACCCAAATCCCAATTTTTTATGGTTTCACTATTGAATGCAATAGCATTTTGAAAAGCACCTCCTAAAGCTACAATGCCGCTAGTATCCCATTTTGAAAAATCTAAAGATTCAGAGGTCCCTAAACTAGTACAGCCATTGAATACCCTTACAAGATATATAACATTACTTAAGTCAGGAGCATCTGAAGCTGTAACATCTAAGTTTGTACATCCCGAAAATGCATCGAGGAAATTTGTCCATGCAATAGTTCCCCATTGCTCAACTGTTAGAATTTTGTCTTTATCTCCTGAATTAGCAAAGTAAATTCTTGGGAAATCCCCAGTGATGGTAACCGTATGTATTCCTGTATCAACATAAGGGTGACTAGCATCTCCTATAAAACCGGTTTCTATTGTTCCATCTCCCCAATCCACTGTATAATTATATCCAGATCCAGTTGTAGGGATGGTAATGCTTTCATTTGTGGTTGTTGTTTCCCAAGTAGTAATAAATTCGTTTTGGGCATGTACAATTCCTAAACACAAAAGGTTTAGAAATAACAAAAAGTAGTTTTTTTTCATTTTGGATTGGGGTATTAATTGAATTGCAAAAATAAATCTCCTGTAAATCATTTCGTAGCTTGCAGCTTAGTTTTATTGTAGTTACGCGATTTGTACCCTAATTTGTACCCTCCTTAACCAGCTATTTGACTTCAGTTTTATAGTTTTGTAAGGAGTACCAATTATTTTTTGAATCAACAATAGGCTTTTGAAAACTATTTACTTTCATTTATCAGTATTATTTTTTTATGTATTATTATCTATTGCATCTTTCGCACAAGAAATTTCAAATGAGGATATAAATGAAACCATTTTTACTGACTCAATTACTTCTAAAAATATGTTAGGCAACTATTTGTATGTGGCTGAAGATGCTACTTTACAAATGGGAATTGAAGAGGCCGTAAACCTAGACTATAAAAAATCTGAAAAGGAAAGGATCAATCTTGGTTTTACAAACACCAATGTTTGGTTAAAATTTAAAATAAAAAACAATACTCCAGAACACTTTAGCAAATTACTAAGAATCCAAAAACCACTATTGGATTCTGTTAGTTTGTATTATAAAGAACATAAAGAATGGAAAGTTTACCATACAGGAGTTATGGTTAATGAAGCTGACAAACCTATTAGAGGTACTTCATTACATTTTCCTTTAGATTTAACACCAGAACAAACCCAAACCTATTATATTAAAACCTATAGTCAATACGGAAAATCATATGCTGTATCTATAATTAATGAAGAAGACTATTTGAACAACGAGCAAAACGAATTATTAGCAATGGCCTTAATTATTGGCGCATTGGTAATCATTGTATTTTATAATATATTGTTAGGTATAGGCTTACGTGATAATGTGTATTTTTTGTATGCAGGAACTATTTTAGGTGGGTTATTGGTACAAATTACGGTTAGAGGGTTTATGAAAAAGTTTTTATTGGATGAAATGCCTTTTCTCCAAGAATGGTGTACACCTATTTTTTTAACTTTTGGTACGGTAATAACAGCACAGTTTTGTATTCATTTTCTTGAAACAAAAAAGTATAGTAGGTCTGCACATTGGCTACTCAATGCCATTTTTTATTATGAACTTTTGGCGCTAGCTTACGTAATGATACGACAAAAGTTTTTTGGACACCCTCCTAATAACAGTCCTGTTGCTATGGGATTATTGTTATGTAGCTTTTTGGCGCTTTATGCTGGTATTAAAACTTATATTGGAGGTAATTCTTTTGCCAAATACCTAGTTATTGCTTGGGCGACTTATTGTACCAGTGTAATTATTTATACCTTGACTGTGTTTGTGATTTTACCTGAAAACTTTTTTACACTTAATGCTTATATGATTGGTTCTATTTTAGAAGCTATTTTATTATCATTGGCTGTCGCAGATCGTTACAATACTTTAGAAAAAGAAAAATTTAATTTAGTGGCTCAACTTCTTTCTGTGAAGAAAGATATTTCGTTAAAAAGTAAAGAAGTTATGGCTTTACAAATGGAAAGTGTAAAACAACTACGTTCTAAATTAAAGATTGCTCAAAGTTTAGAACAAATAGTTAACAACGATACTGATGTAAATGTAAATTCAATTTTGGCTGATATTAGATCTAGCAAAATAGAAGATAAAAAAGCATTAATTTTTAAACAAAAAATAGCGAATTACAATAGTAATTTTGTTACTCAACTCTCCTCAAAGTTTCCAGAACTATCTAAAACAGATATTGAAATTGCAAGTTTTTCTAAACTAAAACTTACCAGAAAAGAAATCGCTGAACTAAGAGGAACAACGATCCATGCTGTAAAATCTGCAAAATCTCGTTTAAAAAAGAAATTAAATTTATCAGCTATGGATAGTCTAGAGGATTTCTTAGAAAGTTTTTAAGGTTATACTTATAAAACAAACAAAACCTTCCGTCTCTAGCTAATCAACTATACATAAATACTGATTTTCAAATAATTATTGCTTTTACATGAGGTTTTTTTGTAAATGTACCCTGACTTGTACCCTACTTATTTTAGCCTTGCTTTAGGCTTCTCTTTAACTTTGCACTTCGTCATTAGAGGTTATAGTTAACTACATATTTTAAAGTTTTTATTGTAATTAGCTCTACTAGTTTTACTAAAAATCTTGTCTTGATGATAAAAAATTTAATTACTATTTCTACACCTATTCAATTCACCCCTTATGAAACATAAATTACTATTTACTTTTTTTTGTTTTTTACTATTCTCAAAGCTATCATATTCACAAACCTATGTAGATATAGACGCTACAGGTAATAACGATGGAACGAGTTGGACAAATGCTTACAATAATATACAAGACGCTTTAGATGCAGTTGCTGAGGATGGCGAAATTTGGGTAGCCGAAGGGACCTATCTACCAACAAACTCTCCCAATGGTAGTGCTAATACCAGAAACTTTTCTTTTCATTTAGATAAAAATTTAAAAATATATGGTGGTTTTACAGGTACTGAAACTAACTTAAGCGAGAGGACCTCAGGACATCCAACTATTTTAAGTGGTGATTTAGGTACTGTAAATGATACTACCGATAATGCATACCATGTATTAATTACAGCTAATTTGGACACCTCTACAATTATTGATGGATTTACGATAACTGGAGCATTTGCTGACGGAAATAACATTACTTACAGTGGTAACACTTATTTCGGGTTTTTCGGTGGTGGAATGTATAATATAAGTTCTTCTCCAACAATACAAAATATAACTTTTTCCAATAATACTGTAGTTAAGGGAGGAGGAGCTATCTATAATAGAGGTTCCTCTTCTCCAATTTTAAATAATGTAACCATTACAAATAACACCGCATTTTCTTTTGCAGATGTATGGGGAGGTGGAGGAATGGCTAACTTTCTATCTTCATCACCAATATTAAATAATGTTACCTTTTATAATAATATTACATATGGTGGAGGAGCAGGAATGCTAAACAATTCTTCTTCGTCTCCAATATTAAATAATGTTACTTTTTATAACAACACTGCAAATAGTCGTGGAGTAGGTGGAATAAGTAATTATTCTTCTACTGTTACTTTAAATAATACTGTTTTCTATAACAACACTAACAATAAGGGTATTAGCGATGTTATTAATACAAATACCGCTTCAGGAAACAACAATGCCAGTGATGGCACAAATGCACCTGGTGTAACTGTTACTTTAACTGCAGACCCTTTTGTCAACTCAGCAGATATTGATGGTGCTGATGATATTTTAGGTACTCCTGATGACGGGTTAGCTCCTGCGTCAACTAGTCCTTTGATTAATGCAGGTAACAATACCTACAATTCGACAACAACTGATATAGCTGGTAATGCTAGAATATCTCAAACTACTATAGATATTGGAGCTTACGAGTTTGCTCCTCCTACTTTTCTTTATGTAGATATAGACGCTACAGGAAATAACGATGGAACGAGTTGGACAGATGCTTATACCAATTTACAAGACGCAATTGATGCTATTGCAGAAGATGGTGAGATTTGGGTAGCCGAAGGAACCTATTTACCAACAAACGCACCCAACGGTAGTGCTAACACCAGAGATTATGCTTTCCATTTAGACAAAAATTTAAAAATATATGGTGGTTTTATAGGTACTGAAACTAACCTTAATGAAAGAACCATAGGACATCCAACCATTTTAAGTGGTGATTTAGGTACTGCAGGCAACAATAGCGACAATACATATCACGTTTTAGTTACAGCGAATTTAGACACTACTACCATTATTGATGGATTTACAATAACTGAAGGAAATGCTAATGGTACAAGTAGTATAAGTTTTAGCGGGAGAAGCTGCTTTAGATTTTCTGGAGGTGGTATATCTAACTATAATTCTTCTCCAAATTTAGTTAATATAACCATTACTAGCAATATCGCAAATCTTGAAGGGGGTGGAATATTCAATTGGACTTCATCTCCAATTTTAAATAATATACACGTTTATAACAACACCGCAGAGTACGCTGGAGGAGGAATGCTTAACGGTTCTTCTTCGTCTCCTATATTAAATAATGTTAATTTTTATAACAATGTTTCAAATAATTTTGGAGGAGGGATGCTAAACATCTCATCTTCATCTCCAGTATTAAATAATGTTACTTTTTACAACAATACTGCAAATGATACTGGAGGAGGGATCTCTAATATTAATTCATCTTCTCCAACTATAAACAACACGGTATTTTACAATAACATTGATAGCAATGGTATTAATGATATTTTCAATAACTTTGGTAGTGCTTCAGGAAATAACAATGCTAGTGATGGAACAAATGCACCTAATATAACCGTTACCCTAACCGCAGACCCTTTTGTAAACTCAGCAGATACTGATGGAGCTGATAATATTTTAGGAACTGCTGATGATGGGTTAATTCCCGCATCAATAAGTCCATTGGTTAATGCAGGTAATAACACCTTTAATTCATCAACAAATGATATAGCTGGTAATGCCAGAGTGTCTGATGGCACTATTGATATTGGAGCTTATGAAACTACTATTAATTCCTTATTATTTATAGAAGACCAAACAGTGGGTACCAATGCCAATTTTTGTGGAGCTACATTAGCAGACTATACAAATGTACCTACCATAAGTTCAGCTACCATAACACAAACGCCAGTTGCTGGAACTAATATTAATTTTGGTACTAATACTGTAACCTTAACTGCTATGGATACTAATGGAGATACTGCTACATTCTCTTTTAATGTTATTGTAGAAGATAAAATTGCTCCAACTGTAATTACTCAAGATATCATGGTTCAATTAGACGGTTCAGGAAACATAAGCATTACGGCTGCTCAAATCGACAATGGTTCTTCTGATAATTGTGGAGTGCAATCTGTAAGTTTAGATACAAGTAGTTTTGATTGTACAAAAATAGGAGCGAATACAGTAAGCCTAACGGTAACGGATGTAAATGGAAATTCAGATAGTAAAACTGCTACGGTAACGGTAGAAGATAAAATTGCCCCAACTGTGATTACTCAAGATATCACGGTTCAATTAGACGGTTCAGGAAACGTAAGTATTACGGCTGCTCAAATCGATAATGGTTCTTCTGATAACTGTGGAGTGCAATCTGTAAGTTTAGATACAACTAGTTTTGATTGTACAAAAATAGGAGCGAATACAGTAAGCCTAACGGTAACAGATGTAAATGGAAATTCAGATAGTAAAACTGCTACGGTAACGGTAGAAGATAAAATTGCTCCAACTGTGATTACTCAAGATATCACGGTTCAATTAGACGGCTCAGGAAATGCAAGTATTACGGCTGCTCAAATCGATAATGGTTCTTCTGATAACTGTGGAATCCAATCAATAAGTTTAGATACAAGTAGTTTTGATTGTACAAAAATAGGAGCGAATACAGTAAGCCTAACGGTAACGGATGTAAACGGAAATTCAGATAGTAAAACTGCTACGGTAACGGTAGAAGATAAAATTGCTCCAACTGTGATTACTCAAGATATCACGGTTCAATTAGACGGTTCAGGAAACGTAAGCATTACGGCTGCTCAAATCGATAATGGTTCTACAGATAATTGTGGAGTGCAATCGATGAGTTTAGATGTAACGTCATTTGATTGTACTAAGATTGGAACGAACACAATAACATTAACTGTAATCGATGTGAATGGTAATTCTGAGACGAATACTGCTACGGTAACGGTAGAAGATAAAATTGCTCCAACTGTGATTACTCAAGATATCACGGTTCAATTAGACGGTTCAGGAAACGTAAGCATTACGGCTGCTCAAATCGACAATGGTTCTTCTGATAATTGTGGAGTGCAATCTGTAAGTTTAGATATCACTAGTTTTGATTGTACAAAAATAGGAGCGAATACAGTAAGCCTAACGGTAACAGATGTAAATGGAAATTCAGATAGTAAAACCGCTACGGTAACGGTAGAAGATAAAATTGCCCCAACTGTGATTACTCAAGATATCACGGTTCAATTAGACGGTTCAGGAAACGCAAGTATTACGGCTGCTCAAATCGATAATGGTTCTTCTGATAACTGTGGAATTCAATCTGTAAGTTTAGATATCACTAGTTTTGATTGTACAAAAATAGGATTGAATACAGTAAGCTTAACGGTAACGGATGTTAATGGCAATTCAGATACTAATACTGCTATGGTAACCGTTGAAGATAATGTTGCTCCTATGGTGAATTGTGTAGCACCATTTACGTTACCATTAGATGCTACTGGCAATGCTGTTATTACTATTTCTGATGTCGATGCGGGTAGTACTGATAATTGTGGTGTGGCTTCAACGAGTATAGATAAAACTACGTTTGATTGTACTAATATTGGAGGCAATATAGTAACTCTTACCGTTACCGATATTTCAGGAAATATAAATACTTGTTCGACTACCGTGACAATCGTAGATACGATTGCACCCGTAGCAAATTGTGTAGCACCTTTTACAGTACCTCTGGATGCTACGGGTACAGCTGTACTTTCTCCTCAGGATATCAATTTGGGATCTTTGGATGAATGTAATCTGGCAAGTTTGCAAATAGATCGACAACTATTCACACTCGATGACCTGGGTGAACAAATGATAACATTGACTGTCACTGATCATGGAGGAAATACCAGTAGTTGCACCACTATAATTACTGTAGTAGATGTAACTCCACCAGTCATTACATTAGTAGGAGATGATCCTCAAATTATTTCTTTGGGAGACCCTTATACAGAATTAGGAGCTACCACAGACGATGGATCTTCGGTTAGTATAGATACCTCAGCATATCAGAGTGAATTAGGAGAATACATCATTCGATATAGTGCTACCGATCCTTCTGGAAATAGAGCCGAAGTAACAAGAAGAGTAATTGTAGAAGAGCGAGATGAGTTTGTTTTTGAAATTTACCCTAATCCGGCAATAGATCATTTCTTAATCATAGGATCAAAGGATATGTATTTCTTTGAAATCTATGATATGGCTGGCAGAAAAATACAAAGTTATCCTAAAGAGTTTGTAGGGCAGCGTATCCCTGTAGATCAATATCCACCCGGTATGTATTGGGTAAAAGGGTATTTCTTGTCTAAAGACTCAAGATATGAGCAGATTATGATAAAAGGGAGATAAAATAAGCAATACATAGAGTTATGAATATACGGGGCATAATCTATGATAACTTGAAGCTGTCTTTTTAGACAGCTTCATTTGGTATTGTACCATTTATGTTCGACATCATAATCGATAAATTTAAGTCATAATTGGTATAGCTTAGTATTACATCAATACAATATCTAATCACTTTATTACAAGTCGAAGTTACTTAACAACAATATAGATTTACATTATTACAATACCTACCGGTAACAAAACAATATGTGGTGACATTAATACAATGAGTAGTTACATAACAACAATATGTAAGTACAACATTGCAATATGCATTTACATAGATACAATCTTTATTTGCAAGCCTGCAATGCCAAATTACGCAATTACAAATTAATTTTTTAAATCACACATTTATGGATCAAAGACAAATTAACAGATTAGAGATGTATCAGGCAGTACAAAGTTTTATGGATACCCATACCGATATTTGGAATGGAGTTCCTGTATTGGTTACGTTCAAAAATCAATTTGACGAGCAATTGATAAAAATAAGAGAAAATCAAGACAGTCAGGAAGCTGCTAAAACCTACTTAGGAACAAATAAAACAACACAAAAACGATTTGTTTCAGAAAAAGCAGATATACTAAATGATGCCTTAGAAGCATATGCTGCAGTAGAAGATAAAGTAGAACTAGAGCAAAAAGCAGCAAAAAGTTTTTCAGATTTATACAGATTGCGCAATCAAGATTTTATAATTATTGTTAATGAAACCATCCTTTTGCTAGAAGAACATCTTAACGATCTTCAGGATTACGGCGTAACAGCCGATCAAATCACAGATTTAAAAAATAGTTTTGATCGCTTTTTGGTACTCAATGGGCAACCTAGACAATATCGTATTGCAGAAAAACAGGCCACCAAAAGTATTTCAGAGCTTTTTGACCAAACCTCTACTCTGTTAGCTACCAAAGTAGATAAAGTAATGAAAAGATTTAAGCGTACTCACACTTCATTTTATAGTGGGTATCAAGCGGCAAGAATTATTGTAGGAAAATAATAACGTTTGTTTACTAATACCATTTACACTTTAAATCTACCGGAATAAAATGTTCTTTTTTTACCTCAGTTTCATAATAAAAATAAACCGTAGCCCTGCTATGCTTGATTTTTCTTCTTAACTGAAACAAAAAAATCTTAATTTTCTTTTCCAGTAAATTCAAAATATAAATGGTATAATATAATTATAGCGAGTTTATATCATCCTCTTTCATGTGTATATGAAAGAGGATTTTTTTTATAAATAAAATAGGGTATCCAAAAACTTAACTCTATATGATATGATGCAATGTATAAACAACGTATCAGAATAGTAAAATATAAATAATTAAGCAGCCCTATTATGGTTCAAAATTACCCTACTTTAGTAAATAAAGGACGACTAAAATATCTAAGATGGATTTTATATCTAATAATAGTTGTCTTATCACAACAAAGTTATGCTCAACAATCGTTTAATTATCAGGCGGTCATTAGAGATGCCTCTGGAAATGTGTTAACCAATCAATCTATAGGAGTAGAAATTATCCTATTGCAAGGAAGCGCTACTGGTACTAATGTATATGAAGAAACCCATACGGTAACCTCAAATGACTTCTGATACGCTTGTCAAAAGGGTGGTAAGTATCCAAAAAGCATTACAGGATACCGTACAATTTTTCTATAAGAATAAAGGACAATGGAAAACCCTTCAATCTGGGCAAATGATTTCTGAAAGAGAAAAAAAGTTATCGGGTTTCTCTATATCTTTTCCAATCACCCTCAAAAAAGCACATACAGACACATTTTATATTAGAACCGTAAGTAAATACGGAAAGTCATTTGCTGTAAAATTGCATGATGAACGAGCTTATTATAAAAGTGAACAGAAAGAATTGATTATCGTTAGCCTTCTTATCGGTATTTTAATGACCATTGTATTTTACAACTTCTTTTTAGCTCGAAGTTTAAAAGATCATGTGTATGATTATTATTGTGCTGCTGTCTTTTTTGCATTAGCAGTACAGTTATTGTTTCGAGGTTTTTTAAAACTTTTTATTATAGACGAAGCTCCATTTATACAAGAATGGGCACCTACCTTTATTTTTTGTTCAGCGGCTATTTTCTCTAGTTATTTTTGTATTCGTTTCCTTAATACCAAAGTATATAGTAAATCAGCTGATTGGGTCTTAAAAGGAGTGATTATACTTAATGTAGGAGTTATTTTGTATCCATTGATAAGTTTTGAAGTGTTTGGCATATATACAGACAGCCGCCTTTTGGGGCACTCTGCGATGCTCTTTTGTATGGTAGCTATTTATTCAGGAATTGTGGTGTATTATAATGGTAATAAATCGGCACGTTTTCTTATTTTCGGATGGGCATTTTATTTTGCAGCAATTATTCTCTATTCTTTGGCATCACTAGCCATTATACCAGCCAATACTATTACTATGAATGGGTATTTAATAGGATCAGTTGTAGAAGTATTTATACTTTCTTCGGCCTTGGCTGATCGATACAAACAATTAAAGAAGCAGCGAGTTCAACTAAGGGAAAAAGTTACGTTAAAAGAACAAGAAATAGTTAGAAAAAATGATAAAATCTCATCCTTAACAGTAGAAACCTTAAAATATATAAAATCGAAACAGCAGGTTACAGAGGAGCTTAAAAAAGTGCATAAACAAGAGGATGGAGCAACAATAAAAGAGGTGTTAGCAAGTTTGCAAGCAGATAAGATTGAAGATAAGAAATTAGAAATCCTAAAGAAAGATATCAATGCGTTACATTCGAATTATACAGCAACGTTAAAAGCTGTTTATCCTGCTCTTACAAAAGGAGATATAGAGTTGGCTTCTTTTGTATTATTAGGACTTACAAGAAAAGAAATAGCCTTGCTTAGAAACACCACTTTTGATGCTGTAAAAAAGAGTATGTATCGCTTTCGAAAAAAAATGAATATTAACCCTGATGAGTCACTAGAAAAGTTTATCATTTCTTTATACAAAGAAAAGAAAGAGTAGTAATCTATTTTCTAATAGGTGCACAGGCTAAATTTACTCTGTTCTAAAATTCCATACTTGTCCTATTACGGCATTTTGATGACTATCTTTTACAACTACTCTCCAATAATAAACTTTATCGGCCGATGCGGTTACATCGATAGTAGATGATGAAACATTTTCTGCAAATAGGGCAGGAGGGTTTGTCTCTCCAAAATAGACGTCATAAGATTGGATATTGTTATCATTGGTATCCCAGTTTAGGGTTACCGTTCCAGCTGTGATATCATTCTGTCCCAGGGTTGGACTTACAATGCTAGGGGGATTAGGCAACGTATGGGTACCTGCATCTGGTTCTGTATAAAAAGAATAGGTGTCAGAATATTCACTTTCATTACCAGCACTATCTTTGGCTTTTACTCTCCAAAAATACGTAGTACCTTTTTCTAACGTAAAGCTATTAGAAGTATTGGCCGTAGTGGCAGTAAATATAACAGTTGAGAAGTTGTTGTCTGTGGCAATATCGATTACATAACTTATAGCATCTCCATCAGCATCGGTCGCAATACCCCAACTAAATTCCAGTTCGAAATTGGTACAAACCAGGTTTTGAGTTGGAAATACTAAATTAGGTATTGCAGGAGTCTGATTTGTTGTAGCTCCTCCATCATCATCTCTCTTACATGAAAGTAAAAACAAGATTCCGAATAAAAATATATAGATTGATCTTATCATTGTTTTACAATTTTAAATGGGGATGAGAACGCTTTGTCAAGATATAAAAAATAAATTCCGTTGGGCAGATGTTTCATAGGAATAACTAGTCGGTTACCTGAAATTGTATAGACATTTGAAGATACCATTATCCCTAATGCATTGTACATATCAACATTGATAGTGCTCTGGGGATTGGACAGAATGATCTCAATATCACTTTGAGTGGGGTTAGGGTATGCTTTACCAATATTTTCTATAGCAACTTTTGAAGTTAATTTGCCCTCACAGGCAATACTTGAAGAGATATCAATAACATCTCCAGGATGAACCGCTACCAAGAAAGTATTGATGTCATATGTTGAAACTTGCTTATTATTGATACTTACTTTATAAGGAGGTGTACCAGATTCTAGCGTCACCAAAACCTGTTCCCTATTTTTCTGAATGGTAGTTTTTCCAGCAACAATAGTGGCTTCTGGTATGACTACATCATAACATTGTTTACAATCTTCAAAACCATCTATCGCGATACATAAATTATGAGTGCCTGGCTCCAAGTTGGTAATTTCTGTAGTAGTAGTAAAGGTCTGAGATTCATTATTAATGGTAGCAATATAGGTTGTATTTTCATTAGCATTAATACTAATTTTTCCATTATTTTTATCAGTACATGTTTCGCTATAAGTCAGTATGGTAAAATCATCATCGATTTCACAAGTTCGACATAATTCTGAATAGGAAGAGGTAGCATCTTTATCCCAATTCGAATAATTTCCAGTTTCTGCAGCAGCGGCAGTGGCATCATCAACTTCAATACAACTTAGGTTAGAATTATCGATGGCTGATAGATACGAAAGATTACTCTGATTCGTTCCGTTTTTTACATTTAGAAGAGCGAGCTGATTGTTATTGGCTTCCAATTCTTCTAATAAAGTGTTGGCACTTAGGTCTAAACTTGTTAATGCATTGTTATTACAATATAATTCTACTAGTTCTGTATTAGTACTAAGATCTAAATTGGTTAATTGACTATTACTACACTCTAGGTCTGTTAACAAAATGTTGGTGCTTAGATCTATTCTTGTGAATTGATTATTCTCAATAGATAGAGAAGTTAATGCTGTATTTGTAGTTAAGTCTAAACTAGTAATAGGGTTAGTATCCAGCTCTAAATCTGTTAGTAATGTATTATTACCTATATCCAAGCTGGTTAATTGTGTATTATCAAATGATAATCTCTCTAATGCAACATTTGTACTAAGATCAATAGTACCTAAAGGACTGTCTGAAATGGATAAGTTGGTCATTGCGGTATTTGCACTAAGATCTATACTTGATACTATGGTGTTCCAGATGATAATACGTGTCATCATTGTATTGTTAGTAACGTTTATAGTTGCTAATGGACTATTACCAATGGCTACATTTTTTAATTTTGTATTTGCAGTAAGGTCTAAACTGCCTAATTCTGAATTAATAAATGTTAGAATTTCTATGTTAATGTTTTTACTTACATCTATACTTTCTATAGGGTTTCCTTCACTCCATAATTGTATTAACGAAGTAAAATCCTCTATTCCGGTAAGGTCGGTGATTCCTTTATTATATAATAAACCTCCTGTACCGGCATCCATTCTTTCTATTACTGCAATGTTGGCTGTAGGTACAAAATTATCTAAAGCTCCCGAATCGTATCCTGCATCTATCAAGGCTTGTTCAAAATTGTCATCCGGTACATTGGTCAGACATTGATCTGCATATGCCGAAGTTGCAGCATCAATTTGCCAGGCTGCATAATTGCCAGCTCCTGTATTGGCAGCGGTGGCATTGTCTACCTCAATACAACTTAAATTAGCATTGTTCTGCAGTTGAAGATCCTCTATTGCCGTATTATTACCATTTTTCACATTCGCAAATTCCAATTCATTGTTTCTTCCTATCAAAAATCGCAACCCTGTTAGTGCCGAAACATCAATAAGTTGGATATCATTATGTTGAAATTCGACTCTAAACAATGAGGGATTCATACTTACGTTTAGGTTTGTCAAATTGTTTTGGCCCAAAAATACTTGTTCTAACAAAGGGAAGGTAGTTAGGTCAATTTCGTTGAACTCATTTGCGAACAATTGAAGATATCTTAGCACTGTAGAGTTTATTTCAAGACTTTCGATATTGTTATTGTCTGCAATAAGGGTTTGCAAAGCTGGTTGATTGCTTAGGTCTAAAGTGGTAAGTTGATTTCTTGTAACTCGTAGCGTAATGAGGTTTGTCAAATTACTTAGATTTACTGTAGCAAGGTTATTGTCATTTATTTCCAATGACTCCAGTGCTATAAAATCTTCGATCCCGGTAAGATCAGAAATATTACTGTTAGATATATTTAGAGTGGTTAGTGAAGAAATGTTAGCGGTGGGTACCTGATTGTCATTAGAAATGTCGTCATAGACGGCCAAAGCAGCTTCAAAATTGTTATCGAGGATAGTAGTGTACTGGGCATTAGAAATGTAACAAATGCCAAAAAAGAGATGACAAAGTAATACTAGGGGTAGTTTTTTTATCATAATATAGGGCTTATAAAATGTAACTGCAATAATACTATTAAATGTATAGCTTTATAAGATTTTGATGGTGTCAAAAGGTGTCATTTCCCAAGATCAGTAGCTTGAGGGCTGATTTTTATACCAAATCCTGAATAAATTTTTCTAACTCGATATCTTGAGGAATGTTCATCTTTTTACGAATTCGACGACGCATTGATTTTACCGAATCAGAAGAAACATTACGAATGGTCATAATCTCTTTTATTGAAAGATTAAGACGTACCAAGGCACATACTTCTCTTTCACCTTTGGTCAATGCCGGAAATTGATTTTGAAGATTTGCGTCAAAAACTTTGTTGGCAGCATCTATTTTTTCTTGTAAACCAGATAGTTTGTTTTCAGTGTTGATTTGTAATCTAAGTTTAGTAAGCAAGGAGTTTAAAGATTCTTTGATTTTTTTAGGATCTTCATGAATGACCTCTTTTTTTATTGTTTCCAGCAGGTTTTCTTTAAAAGCCTGGCGCATACTATTATCGGCAATCAAACGCTTTACATCTTCTTCTTTACTCTTAATTTCTTGATTCAGTATCTTTTTTTCATTTTCGTAAGATTCTGTTTGCATCAAAGTACGTTGTTGATAATTACGTTTAATTAAGAATGCGATAATTACCCCTCCAAGTGATGTGATTAATAATAGTATAAAATACAATCTCTTTTTAGAAGTTGCAGATGCTGCGATTAAGGCTACTTCTCGTTTTTCTTGCTCGTATCGAAGACTATCAGTTTGTTTTTGTTTTTCAAATTCATAATTTAATTCTAAAGCTTGTATTTTTTTCTCGTTTTCAAGATTAAATAACTCATCAGATTTTCGATTGAATTTTCGATAGTTTTGATAGGCGTCCTCAAAATCACCCATTTTAGAATTAAGGAAACTTTTTCTACGGTATCCCACAGATATACGTTCATTAAAACCTTCTACTTCTGCTATTTTGATACTTGCGTTTATGTATTTTAGCGATTTCTTCCATTCTTTTGTTTTTTTATATACATCAGAAAGGTTATAGTTGGTTACACACATTGATAATCTATTATTGATTTTGGTGTAGTAGGACAGATTGTTAAGATTTAATTCAATCGATTTCTTGTAGTTTTTTTTAGCTAGGTATAATTGAGCCATATTGCCTTTAACTCGATATAAATCCTCTTCACTTTCTATAGCGTTAAAGTATTTTTTTGCCTCTCTGTAACAAATTAATGCAGAGTCTAACTGTTTGTTTTGACGATAAGATACACCCAACATGTTATATCCAGCTCCTAATCCAAATGTATCTTTTGCTAAGGTTTTTAAGGCAATAGCTTTTTGATAGTGTTCGATGGCCTTGCGATGTTCCTTTTGATATCGATATACCAATCCCATATTATGGTATACATCTGCGATTTTTGTAGTATCATTAATTTTAATATAATACTTTAATGCGTCTATATAATATCTTAAAGCTCTGGGATAATCTGCTTTTCTACGGTTTACTACTCCTAATTGCACATGTAATGCGGCTTTATAATTTTTGTAAATACCTTTTTTTTTGTTTTTGATAAGTTCTAGGCCTTCAGTAAAATAGGCTTCTGCTTTATTAAAATCACGATCAAGTTGGTATTCTCCAAGCTCGAGCATTGCTTCTACTTTGGTTGTGTCTGTTGTGACTTTGTTTAACGTAGTTTTAAGACGTATCAATGTAGTGTCATTTTCTTGTGAAAAGACATGTGTCAGAAGAAAACAAAATAGTACAAGCTTATAAAAGTTCATATATAGCAAACTTACCAATAAAATTAACTATAAAACTTTATCTATTGAGCTTTTTAAATTATGCTATTTCTATAATTTGGATTATGATTATCTTATTAAAGAAAAATGTCCAGATATATTTCTTGGAACTTGATTCCCATCACTATCTACTTCGGTATAACTAACCTTAAACCAATATTCACTACTAGGTACAGGAACACCATTATAGGTGCCATCCCAACCTGCACCAGAGGGTGTGATTTGGGCAAGCAATTTTCCTAATCTATTAAAAATTGTGATGCTTGCGTTAGGGTTAGAATTGGTTAGTCCAATCATATTCCAGGTATCATGTATACCATCTGCGTTAGGAGTGAATGAACCTCTATATCCTACCAACGGGATTTCTATGCTATCATGCCAGCATCCATCTGTACTTCTTAAATTTATAATCTGTAATCCAGAAATAGGTATAAAAACATCAGAAAAAGTGACAATAAAGGTATTACCATCTCTTTCTGCAGGTATCCATGGGTCGTTACCTAACTGTACTTCATAATTTGCGTACTCAGAACCTGTAAGATTTACAGTAATAGTTGCTTTGTCTCCTGTACCATTGGTAACCGCATTTGCCGTGTGATTTGTAGGAGTGCTATCATGGATAGTTACCTGTTGATTTTGAGTAGTACTATTCGCTCCATCGGTAAAGGTCCATTCTACCAAAGTTGATTGTGTAATTGGAAATAGAGTGTTGGTAGTTGCTGTTACGATACCTGCACATTCATCGCTTCCGGTTGGGGCTGGTAAGTTGTTTAAAATACATGTGACATTTACCTCTTCGAGAGATGTGTTGTCTGGTATTGGAGCAAAAGTATCTTCTATAGTCACCTCTTGATCTTGTGTAATTACATTGCCATTACTATCATCAAAACTCCAGGTAATAGTTGTAGAAACTAGCACAGGGAATGCAGTCGTAGTGGTTCCTGTTATAGTATTCGCACAATTATCTGTTGCTGTTGGCGGTGTAATAGTATCCAAACTACAAGCTTCGTATACGGGTAGTAATACAGGATTATTTGCAACAGGAAGAAGATTGTCTTCTACAGTAACAATTGCCGCGCAATTTGCACTATTGCCATGTATATCGGTAACTGTAAGCGTCACCGAGTTGGTTCCAACATGTGAACAGTTAAAATTATAGATGTCTAGGATATAGGATGCTATTCCACAGGCATCGGTACTACCATTATCCACATCTGTTGCTGTTATGGTTACATTTCCTGTAGTATTCAATTGTACGGTAATGTCTTGGCATATCACATTGGGTTGTACATTATCTTGTACAGTTACCACGGCGGTACAAGTGTTACTATTCCCATTATTGTCTGTAACGGTGAGTACCACATTGTTTGTTCCTATGTTAGTACAATCAAAAGTGGTGTTATCTAAGACCGTTGTTGCAATTCCACAGGCATCTGTACTTCCGTTATCAATTTGTGCTGGGGTGATGGTTACATTACCGGTAGCATCGAGTTGTACGGTAATATTTTGGCATACCACAGTAGGTGGTATGTTGTCTTGCACAGTTACTACTGCATTACAGGTATCACTATTACTATTATTGTCTGTAACCGTTAATACAACATTGTTAGTTCCTATATGGGTACAGTCAAAAGTATCAAGATCTAAGATAAGTGTATCTATACCGCATTCATCGGATGATCCGTTATCAATTTGAGCAGATGTAATCGTTGCGTTTCCAGAAGCATCGAGTTGGATTGTTATATCTTGGCATACTGGTGTTGGAGGTGTTATATCATTTACAGTAATATCAAAAGTACAGATAGTTGTATTACCCGACGCATCTTCTGCAGTAAATTCTACGGTAGAAGTTCCTACTGGGAACGTAGATCCACTAACCAATCCTGATGTCTGAGTAATCGTAGTGTTATCACAATTATCTAATCGGTCATCAATTACAATTTGATAAGATACCCAAGGATCTGCAGAGGAATCTTCTCTAAGAAATACATATCCGTTGGCATATGAAAACCCATAGTTGTTTGGGGTAGGTGCTCCCGCTGGCATATCTAAAAAATCCCCATTATAAGTGGCTGTAGCCTTATCAATAAAATATACTCTGGCGTTAAGTTCACTATAAATAATTATTTCTTTACCCGGGATTCCTGTGTATCCTACAGAGCGAGTAGTAATATCACCATTACTAGCTTCAGGAAAGTTTACTATAGCGTTATCTGTAAGTTGGTTCCCATCTAAATCATAGGTATATAATCGTGCATTATGATAAAAAATAATCTCATTATTGTTGTAATCATAAGCACCATTTGATTGGTTATTGGGTTGATTTATTCCTGTTACAAAGTTGGTTCCTCCATTAGTAGCATAACCACTGGCATCCAGAGTAACGGTTCTATACCCAGAAGTTCCCACTCCATTTCCTTGTAATTCTTTGGTATTCGGGTTCCACCATAGTCCTCTAAAATCAAATCCGGTGGTATTAGTAGCTAAAGTAGCTCCAGTGCCATCATAGGTTCTAAAAGGCATCCCGGTATTTCCTGCTCTAAAAGCGTAATATAAATCAAGATCTGGGTTATAAGCTACAGATGACCAGTTGGTTGTTCCACCACTAGCTGCTAGGCTTGGTCCTGGATTTAATGTTCCACTAGTATTGATGCGTAAACTGCCATCAACCGGAGTTGTAAAATTGACAATTGCTCCACAAGTACCTGCATCTTGATCTACAGTGATGGGTAAAGGACATGTTATTGTTGGAGCTATAAGGTCTACCACTGTTACATTTGCAGTACAAGTAGCAGTATTACCTGCGGCATCGGTAACCGTAAGAGTTACTGTATTTGACCCTATATCGTTGCAAGTAAATCCAGTCTTATCGGCGGTAAATGTTATCGTTCCGCAATTATCGGTACTTCCATTGTCTAAATCTGATGGGGTAATGCTAATACTTCCCGAAGCTTCCAGATTTACCGTTATATTCTGACACAAAGCTGTTGGAGGTGTAATATCAGGAGCGCATTGGGAAAAAACGGAATGTCCAGAGAAAAGAAGTATTATAGTACTTACAAATACATTTAAAGAGCGTGATTTTTTTATAAGATCAAGTAATTTTTTAATCATACAAGAATATTTTGGCAAAATGAAATTTATAATTATAATCTAAAGGGGTAGTGCACTCAAAAATTAATGTATTGACAAAATTGTTTAGATGTCTCTGAAAACTGGAAATAACTAGGTAAAACTAAAAGAATCATAAGTAGGGTATAAATCAAAAATAAGTATTTAGAGGTATTGCAAATATATGTTAAAATACAGTTAAATTCAAAAGATGTTTAAATAAAATAAGCGATCATTTTTTAATGATGAAATTTATATTAAACATCTGATTGTATGGTTTTTATGTTGAAATTTATTATTCATTAAATTTGTTGAAAACAATATTAAGAATCAGGTTTTGTTTAAGAAAATTTTCACGGTGACAAAAAGTGGTAAATGTGATGTATAGTGTATTTTGATTACTATATTCTCCAGTTTCGGGGTACAGTTGTGAGTTATTTTTTAAGTATAAAACTAATTCCGGTTTTCTAAGGTTTTGAGTCTTGTAGAGTATATAAAAGTATATTGTTAATAGCATGTGACATCAAAATAGTGTCAATTTTATAAGAAAAATAGGACAATACTGAAAAGATGTATGGATATGTTTAACTTTCAAGTTAAATAGTCTTAAAATATAAAGGTATACCTTTCGAGGATAGTAAATCTATGTTTTTATTAATTATTTTTGTCGATTAATAAACCCATTTATATGACAATACTTCATTTAGACACCAATCACTCCATACTCATCAAACAATTACAGCAAGCAGGTTTTACTAATGAAGAAGATTATACATCTTCTAAAGAAGAAATCGAATCTAAAATTCATACTTATGATGGAATCATTATTAGAAGTCGATTTGCTATCGATAAAACCTTTTTGGATAAAGCAACTAATTTGAAGTTTATTGGTCGGGTAGGAGCTGGATTAGAAAATATTGATACTGCTTATGCCGAACAATTAGGAGTAAAATTGTTTAACGCACCAGAGGGAAATAGGAATGCAGTGGGAGAACATGCTTTAGGTATGATTTTATCCTTATTTAATAAGCTGAATCAAGGAGATCGAAGCGTTCGAAATGGTCAATGGCTTAGAGAGGAGCATAGAGGAATAGAATTAGACGGAAAAACAGTAGGGATTATTGGATACGGTAATATGGGAAGAGCATTTGCCTATAAGCTTAGAGGATTTAATGTAGAGGTGATCTGCTATGACATTAAAGAAGATGTAGAGAATAGTGATGCTACGCAGGTAGAGCTGGAAGAATTCCTCGAAAAAACAGATGTTCTAAGCCTTCATACTCCAGAGACTCCAGAAACCATAGGGATGATTAATGAAGTTTTGATCAATAAGTTTAAAAAACCTTTTTGGCTCATTAATACTGCCCGAGGAAAGAGTGTTATAACCAAGGATTTGGTACAAGCCATAAAAGATGGCAAAATATTGGGAGCAGGTTTGGATGTATTAGAATATGAAAAATCCTCTTTCGAAAACTTATTTACTTCAAAAAGTGAAATGCCCGAACCGTTAGAAGAGTTACTCTCGATGAATAATGTGATACTAAGTCCTCATGTAGCAGGTTGGACAATAGAATCTAAAGAAAAATTGGCACAAACCATTGTAGATAAAATTAAAGCAACGTTTTGTTAAAAGAAGCTTTTTATACCCTATTATCTATCTATTCGGAAGATATTGATTTTATCGAATCATCCTGGCATGAAATAGAAAAAGCACATCAACAAAAAGGCAGATATTACCATAACCTCACTCACCTCGATTATTTGTATCGATGTTTGGTTTTGGTTAAGAAAGAAATCCAAGATTGGGACCTAGTATTATTTGCTATCTTTTATCACGATTTTGTGTATAATATACATAGGAAAGACAACGAAAAACAAAGCGCAAAAAAGGCTGCAAGTATTTTAACTAAATTGTCTTTTGATAAAAAGCGCATCGCATTGTGTGTTGAGATGATTAACGAAACCAAAGGGCATAGCATCTCTGTAAATAATGATATAAACCATTTTACTGATGCAGATTTATCGATATTAGGAGGTGAGTGGAAATTGTATAAAGCCTATGCCGAAAACGTAAGAAAAGAATATCGATTTTATCCTGATTTCATGTATAAAAAAGGAAGACTTAGCATGTTGAATCATTTTTTGGCGATGCCAAAGATTTATAAAACCCATTATTTTTTTAATCAATTTGAAACAAAAGCAAGAGAAAACCTGAAGAGAGAAATAGGTTTACTTTCAAAATAGAATGTTCGTTTTACTATATTTATCTTGTGAAGAAAACGATTTTTATTTTTACGCTACTGATCATAGCCCTGTTAGTACTTTTTAAGTTTAGCAAGTATAGTATGATTACCGGTTATACATCTATAGAAATGGTGATTTCTGGTATTGCTATAGTGTTTTTTATAATTGGGATACTCATCAATAAAAAAATATTGAACAACAGTACAAAAGAGTCACTTACGACATCTACAGAAATAAACCATCAAAAAATCAAGGACATTGGGTTAAGTAAAAGGGAATACGAAGTACTTTGTCAGATTGCAGAAGGACTCTCTAACAAAGAAATAGCGATAAAACTTTTTGTGTCTGAAAATACGATCAAGACACATGTCTCAAAAGTATTGCTAAAACTAGATGCAAAACGACGCACTCAGGCAATACAGATTGCCAAAGAGTTACAAATCATTCCTTTTTTGATGTGGTTTGTTTTACAACCTCTACTGTAAAAGAGTCGCTTGTTAAAATTTTCAAAAAAAACATATTTTTTTACAGAGTGTCAAAAAATGATACTCTCTTGTTTTAGTATTGCAAATGTAGAAAAGCAGTTCAAATATTTTAGTTTTGATTAGGGTAGGAGCTAGGTCAAGATAAAGTTTTGAATATATAAAGGTGGTTTACCTTTTAGTTATATAAGATTTTCTACACAATTTTGTTCCCTCCTGTGAATGGGCACAGGAGGGTTTTATGTTGCTGTTATTAAAAATGGTACTATTTTTTTAAGAATTGGATGCTCTTTTTATTCGGTTTATAGGATACATATTTTACGTAATAGAACCTAGATAAAAAGGTTTATGTAAAAAAGGAGGGTTTAATATTTTAAAAGGGATATAGTTTAATTATATTTGCGGCAAATTAAAAAAAATAAACAATGTCAATATCTGATTTATTTGATAGCGGATTTCAGAAAAGAAACCAGGATCATTTTGCAGCAATTGTAAAAGTGGCCATGAGCGATGGGGTAATTACCGATGAAGAAAGGGCTTTTTTGGATAGATTAGCTACAAGACTTGATATTTCTGAAAACGATTATAAAGAAATTTCTAAGAATTATAATTCACATCCAATTAATCCACCTTCGAGTTATGATAGACGACTTGAGCGTTTATATGATTTAGCAAGAATGGTATTTGCAGACAATATAAAGGGGGATGACCAAGTGGTTTTATTAAGAAAACTGAGTATTGGTTTAGGATTTAGATCGGAAAATGCAAAATATGTAGTCGATAAAGCATTAACTCTTATTGATCAAGGTGTTGATAGTGATACATTTGCAGAAGAAGTTAAAAATATGAATAGATAATTTATCTATACTGTTTTAAAATAATAAAGGCTGCCTAATGGGCAGCCTCTTTTTTTGATATCTCTTTGGTAATCTTATAAATTAGATCTTCTTGCTCAAAAGGCTTGGCAATAAAGTCATCCATACCAGATCTTATGCATTTATCTCTTAACGAATCATTGATTTTTCCAGAAAAACCAATAATAGGGATGTCAGAAATAAACTTATCACCATAATTATTTCGAATCATACGAGTGGTTTGAAATCCATCCACCTTAGACAACGTAAGATCCATTAGAATTAAATCGTATTGACGACGTTCTATACATTTGATAGCCTCTTCACTATTGAATGCGACGTCTACAAAAAAGCTTCCATGTGATATTAATATCTTCATAATAAGATATTGGGTGACCTCTTTGTCTTCAACTACAAGAATTCTAAACTTATTCTTTCGCTCTGGAAGTTTATACTTTTTCTTTTTTCGTTTTGGAGCGGCTTTAACTACTTCAAATTTAAAAGGTAGTTTTATATTAAATGTAGTGCCTTTCTCTGGCGTGCTGGTTACCTTTATTTCTCCGTGTAGAAGTTCTACCAGGTTCTTTGCGATAGCCAATCCTAATCCTGTGCCGGGGACTTGTTGATCTCGATTAAAACGAGTGAATCTTTCGAAAACATAAGGTATGTTTTCTTCTAGAATACCAATACCGGTATCTTCAATTTTAAAATTTAAACTTACTTTATTGGTTCGTTGATAGTTTTTAGAAACAGAAAGCTTCACATTTCCTTCTTCTGTAAACTTAAAAGCATTGGTTAAAATATTGTTTAGGATTTGATAAACCCTTGTCCTGTCGCCAATTAAAAACTCTTGTATACCGGGCTCAACATCTGTTTCGAATACCAATTGCTTTTCTTTGGCAACTTGTGTATATGATTCGTTAAAACCTTCTATGAGTTTGTTAAAGGAGAAACGTTCATCTACAATTTTTAATTTACCAGATTCTATTTTGGATAAATCAATCATATCATCGATAATCGCATTAAGATAATGACTTTCTCTTTTGATAATTCTTGCTAATTCTTCCTGTTCGAAAGTAAGTTTTGTCTTTTCTAATACTTCAATAAAACCTAGAATGCTGGTTAGAGGAGTTCTTACCTCATGGTTAAGGTTTGTGATGAAACTATTTTTAAACTCTTCTTTTTCTAATAGGTATTTATTTCTTAGTTCTAACTCTTTGGCAAGTAATATAGACTCATTCTTTTTTTGAGCTATCTGGTTTAGTTCTTTGTATTTTTGAGTATAGTCAAAAATAACTACACGTGTTTCATCTTTTTTTAGTGTGAAAGTGACATCGCAGATTTTCGAATTACTAGCATCTTCAAGATGAATACAAGGAAAGTTGATGATTTCTTGATCCTTGGTAATATCTTTAAACCCTTTTAATAACTCGAAAAATGGATGTGCATCAAAAATAGAAGTGTTTTTTTGCCAGTTAAAAAGGTTATTGTCTGTTTCTAGAATAATATCATCAATAGACAGGTGCATAATTTGTACCTGAGGATTAAATGATACTTGATCGTTTTGATGCGTTGCCATGCTTACTCGGTTATTTCTTTGGCCAGGTCAGAAAAGAAATCCTGAACGTTCTTATTGGTTTTTGCACTGGTAAGGCAATTGTAAGGAATGTTTTGCTCGGTAAGGTGGTTTTTTATTTCTTTTTCATTCACCAAATCAAGTTTATTCCCTAGTACCTTAATAGGTGTTTTGGTATAGTTTTCTGTAAGGTATTCGATGTCTTTATTTAAGTTTATATAGGTTTCTTCTCTGGTAAGATCATATACATAAATAAAGGCATGTGACCCCAAAAGATATGATTTACGAGTATCTTTAACACTGTCTGAGTGTCCTTCTATATCCCAAACAACCATCGATAGTTCTCTGTCGTCGGGTAATTGTATCACTTTCTTTTTTATTTGAACCCCGAGGGTTACTTTATATTCTTCAGAAAATTCGTTATCCATAAAACGTCTGAACAGCGACGTTTTTCCGACACCGAAATGCCCCAAAAGCACTACTTTTTTAGACAATTTCATCTGCAAAGTGTTTTTTTAATTTTTTAGTAAAAAGTGTATTGTTTTCTAATTCTTTGTTAGAAATATGATTTCTTGCAAAATCTAAAATTTGATCTTCCAGAACTTCTTTAAACATCATGGTGTACGCTCCCGAAATAACGGCTGCTACATAATACGAGTAAAAATTCTGGATATGTATAGTATATAGTTCGTATTCTATAAGTTCAAGGTTTTGATCTCCTCCTTTAAACGCATCTTCTACAAAACCTTTTATAGCGGTAAGCATACCAGCTATCATATCTTTATCTACGGTGTCCTCTGCCAATGGACTAAAATCAGAGATCAGGATTCCAGAGTTTTTTTCTATAACAAACATTTGGATAAGCCTCGGCTTAGCATAATCACTAATAGCGATATCTCCTTCTGTTACTCCAGATGCTCTAGCTTTGGTATTCTTAAACCATCTTTTAAAAGAAAAAGCTCTTTTAGTACTTCTACTTATGTTCTCACTTAGTAACCGCATTTCCTGAGCTATATATTTCTTAATCATCTTACCGATGATAGGAAATAAGGCTTCTACCACAGCATCCTGAGAATTTTTTATTTCTTCTTTTAAAGCTTCGGTAATAGTAGGTCCTAGCGTTTTAGGAATTTCTTGTACAAATTCTTCCAGTTTGTCATCAATAATAGGATCAACCTTATGCGAAAGCTCTTTTTTTTGATGAACAATTTTGGTTAATTCTTCTACTTTTTGAGCAATAGAATCAGCAAATTCTTTTTCTTCTGTAAGAAGAAGTTCTTTTAGAATTTTAAGTTTATCCTGCTCTTCCATAATTTTGGATAGGTAGGATTATTTTTGATTGATTTTTTCGCCCAGATTAATTAGAAGGTCACCCAGGGTTTTTTTATCAACTTTTTTAGCGTCCAAAGTGTCTGCTTTTTCTGCCAAGGAATCCTCTAATTCTGTGATTCTGATATTGATATCTGTACTAAGATTATCTATTGCCTGATTTAATTCTTTACGAGTTTCTTCTATAAAATCTTCGAGTTCTTTCTTTTTTGATGCAATATCTTTTTTTACACTTTCAAATTCAGAATTGTAAGCTTCAATATTTTCTCCAAAGATCAGGTTTTTAATTGCTTCAATTTTTGAAGAAGGGTCATTGTTGACTTTTTCTTCAACAGCAGTACTTTCTTTAGCCATTTTAATTGGTTATTAGATTTTGTTTTGAATCTAATGTAAAATTAACATAAAACGTTAAAAAAACATTAATATTGATTGTAATGTTACTCTTTTAAGTAGAAATATTACAATTTCTATACCATTTTGACTCATTTCTTTTTTAAATCGCTGGGGGAAGCGTATAACGAGTTTTATAAAAATACAATTATTCGGTATATTAAAAAGAAGAAAGTATGATTATTTATAGTAGAATCATTTATTTCATAAATGACTCTACTTTCTCAACCATATTCTTGCTTCCACAAATAAAAGGAATTCTCTGGTGTAATTCTGTAGGTTTTACATCCAATATACGTTGAAAACCGTCACTTGCTTTACCACCTGCTTGTTCTGCTATAAATGCCATTGGATTACATTCATAAAGCAAACGAAGTTTTCCGTTTGGAGACTTAGAAGTACTAGGGTACATATATACTCCTCCTTTAATCATATTACGATGAATATCACTTACAAGTGATCCAATATACCTAGAGGTATAAGGACGATCTTCTTTTTCTTCCTGGCAGTATTTTATATAATCTTTGATTCCTTGCGGGAAGTGAATATAGTTTCCTTCATTTACAGAATAGATATTTCCATCTTCTGGAAATCTCATATTTGGATGCGATAAATAATAGGTTCCCAATGCAGGGTTAAGAGTAAAACCATTTACCCCATGACCTGTAGTGTATACCAGCATAGTCGAGGTTCCGTAGATAATATACCCAGCTGCAACCTGTAAGTTTCCGGGTTGTAAAAAATCTTCTATAGTAACAGGTGTTCCTGTTGGGGTAACTCTACGGTAAATAGAGAAAATGGTACCTACAGATACATTAACATCTATATTAGAACTACCATCCAGTGGGTCCATTAATACTACATAATTGTTTCTATGATCATTTTTTTGACCTTTTATTGTGATAAAATCATCATTTTCTTCAGAGGCAATACCACAAACAATTTCTCTGTTTGTAAGGGTGTTGATAAATGTTTCATTGGCCAGTACATCTAATTTTTGTTGATCCTCACCCTGTATGTTAGTCTCACCAATTGCTCCTGTAATATCTACCAAACCTGCTTTGTTCACTTCGTGATTAACCATCTTGGCAGCTAGTCGAATAGAATTAATCAAACGAGAAAGTTCTCCGCTTGCGTATGGAAAATCGTTTTGGTTTTCAATAATAAATTCTCCTAAGGTTTGATTCTTTCTTGTCATTTATGATAAATTTTATTTGGTGCAAAAATATTATTTTTTAATTGACTATAACGTTTTCGTAACATCAATTCTTTATTTTTTTATAGGATTGCAAAGTTAGAGAAACCTATACCTAAAGTTATATTATTCTAAACGTTTGAAGATAGTGCCTTAAAATGATCTGATACTAAATGCATTTTTATAGCTTTGAGAAACTTTTTACTTTGTGAAACGAGTATAACAATTAAGTTGATATCGGCCTAAATTGTTATTGATGAATTATATCTGACCGTTGAAGAAGAATAAATAGTAACAGATGAAATATTTGATTAGAGAAGCCAAAAAAGAAGATATGACCCAGGTATTGGGGTTGATACAAGAATTGGCTGTTTTTGAAAAAGAACCGGATGCCGTAGAAATAACAGAAGAAGAACTTATTCGAGAGGGTTTTGGGGCACAACCGTTGTTTAACTGTTTTGTAGCAGAGGTAGATGGTGAAATTGCAGGAATAGCATTGTTTTATTATCGGTTTTCTACCTGGAAAGGACGTTCTATTCACCTAGAGGATTTGGTGGTGAAAAATTCGATGCAAGGCATGGGAATCGGTAAAGGGTTATATGGCAAAGTCTTAAAATATGCACAATCAAAAGGCGTAAAAAGAGTCGAGTGGGTGGTATTGGATTGGAATAAAAATGCTATTGATTTTTATGAAAAAAGTGGAGCTAGATTTTTAAAAGACTGGTATTTGGTTCAGATGGATCAGGACGGGCTTAACAGATATGTAGCCAGCTTATAAAATTTAGTAACAACAAAATTAATAAATTAGAATAATGAAGGTTTTTAAATTTGGGGGTGCCTCTGTAAAAGATGCAGATGGAGTTAAAAATGTTCTTAAAGTATTAAGAGAAGTAGGAGATAAGAATTTGGTTATTGTTATTTCTGCAATGGGTAAAACAACCAATGCTTTAGAGAAAATCGTAAAAACATATCTCGATGATGATCCAGAACTTCTTTCCCTATTGCGAAACCTCGAAGATTACCATCTTCAAATTTTGAAAGAACTTTTTGATAATCAGGATCTTCCTGTTTTTGATAGGATCAAGGAGTTGATACTGGATTTAAAAACGACAATAAAACGTAATAAGTCTGCACAGTACGATTATGTGTATGATCAGATTGTGTGTTTTGGAGAATTAATTTCGACCACAATCGTAAGTGAATATTTGATTCATGTGGGATCCCCCAATAAGTGGATAGACGCTCGCGATTTTATTAAAACAGATAATGCTTATAGAGATGCAAAGGTAGATTGGGAAACCACTCAAAAAAATATTACTGAAAGTGTAGATCGAAAAGGGCTAAGCATTACGCAAGGGTTTATAGGATCTACTATTAATGGTTTTACCACTACCCTGGGAAGAGAAGGAAGTGATTATACAGCAGGTATTTTTGCATATTGTTTGAATGCAGAAGGTGTTAGTATCTGGAAAGATGTACCGGGAGTGCTTAATGCAGACCCCAGAGTTTTTGATAAGACCGAGTTGCTACATCATATTTCTTATGAAGAAGCCATCGAACTGGCTTTTTATGGGGCATCTGTAATCCATCCCAAAACAATACAGCCTTTACAACGCAAAGAGATTCCGTTATATGTAAAATCATTCAAAAACCCTTCTGCAACAGGCACGTCTGTAAAAAAAGGACAACCGTTGGATCCTCATCTTCCTTGTTATATAGTAAAGAAAAATCAAATCCTAGTATCCCTTTCTTCATTAGATTTTTCATTTATTGTAGAAAATACAATTAGTGAAATTTTTAACCTTTTTTATCAAAACCATATAAAAGTTGATCTTATTCAAAACTCTGCGATAAGTTTTTCGGTTTGTTTAGATGATAAATTTGATCATTTTGATCAATTACTAAAAAAACTTAAAGAAAAATTTAGGGTTACATATAACACTGGGGTATCTTTGTATACTATACGACATTTTACTAATGAAGCTATTACATTTTTAGAAAAAGACAAGAATATTTTGTTAAAGCAGATCACAAGAGAGACTTATCAGATGGTTTCTCAATAATAAGAAAACTCAATTCAATGATTTTGCTATATTTGTAGGCTAGCACAAATTATAATTAATGCCCATAGTAAACGCAAGAGAAGTAGCCACAGGGCTCAAATTAGATAAACTTGGTTTTGTCGGTGTTTTTATTGGTTGGATGCTCCTTAAGATTACAAGGATCTCGAAAATAAATCGACAGTATGATAAATTAAGCCATTTAGAGGGTTTAGAGTATATTAATACGACTCTAAATCAATACGGAGTTACCTTCGAAATCCCTGCCGAAGATTTAAAAAGGCTTCCTAAAGAAGGAGCGTTTATCACAATTTCTAATCACCCACTAGGAGGTATAGATGGAGGGTTATTACTCAAAATAATGTTAGAAAACAGATCAGACTATAAAGTGATCGCTAATTTTCTTTTGAATAATTTTAAACCCTTGCAACCTTATTTAATGCCTGTCAATCCCTTTGAAAACAGAAAAGGCACGAAGTCGAGTTTGAAAGGAATTAAAGAAGCAATTTTACATCTTAAAGAAGGAAAGCCGTTAGGAATTTTTCCTGCAGGAGAGGTTTCTACTCATAAAGAAGGAAAGAACTATGTAGACAAAGCATGGGAACCAAGTGCTATGCGATTGGTGCAAAAGGCAAAAGTGCCGGTAATCCCAATATATTTTCATGCAAGAAACAGTCGATTATTTTATCGAATGGCAGCTATTAGTGATACTTTACGAACCGCTAAGTTGCCTAGTGAATTGTTTTCACAAGAAAACAGAGTTATCAAAGTAAGAATCGGAAACCCTGTTTCTGTAAAAGATCAGGAAGAACATACCAATCTCGAAGATTTTACCAGCTTCTTAAGAAAGAAAACCTATATGCTGGCAAATCCATTCGAGAAGAAAACTTTAATAGAATCAATTCCGCAAAACTTAAAAATACCTAAGTCTCCTAAGGAAATAGCGGTAGGAGGTAGTTTGGGTGCTATAGAAGCAGAATTAGAATTTTGTAGAAATAGCGACAAACGATTGCTAAAAAGTAAAAATTACGAGGTTTTTCTGGCAGAAAAATGTGATGTACCCAATGTTGTACATGAAATAGGTAGGTTGCGAGAAATTACATTTAGAGCAATAGGAGAAGGGACCAATAATTCTATTGATTTGGATCCTTTTGATGATTACTATCATCATATGTTTTTATGGGATAATGATGCCAAACGATTGGTTGGAGCCTATCGTATGGGGATGGGATCTAAGATTTTTGAAGATTTTGGGATTGATGGATTCTATCTTCAGGATTTGTTTAGGTTCGAACCAGAGCTTCATAAGATGATGAGTGAGTCTATAGAAATGGGAAGAGCGTTTATCATTAAAGAATACCAACAACGACCTATGCCTTTGTTTTTGCTTTGGAAAGGGATTGTACATTGTACCCTACGTTTCCCAGAACATAAATATTTGATAGGAGGGGTGAGTATTAGTAATAAGTTTAGTAGTTTTTCTAAATCATTGATGATCGAGTTTATGAAATCTCATTACTACGATCCTTATGTAGCGCAATATGTACGTCCTAAGAAAGAGTTTAAAGTAAAGCTTAAGGACGCAGATAAGGACTTTGTTTTTGATGAAAGTAAAAGCGACCTAAACAAGTTTGATAAAATTATTGATGAGGTAGAACCAGGGAGTTTACGAATTCCTGTTCTGATCAAAAAATACATTAAACAAAATGCAAAAGTAGTTGCTTTTAATGTAGACCCACTATTTAATAATGCCGTAGATGGTTTGATGTATATTCGTATTGCAGATTTACCAGATAGCACTGTTAAGCCTGTTATGGAAGAATTTCAGGCAGAATTGGAACAAAAATATTTTAAAAACGGCGATAAACAGGATTCTTATAAGGTTTAAGGTAGATTTTCAATTTTTATAGTATCATTTCTTTAAGAAATTGATGGTAATGCCAAAATATGATCCAATATTTTACTTTTCCGAAAAATTAAAGAGCAAATAGTAACATTTGAGAATAAAGTAACACTTAATCAGTAGTCAATGTACTTTGAAAGAAAACTAAATTTTAACATAAATAAAATAGCAAGGAATAATTTGATTAAAGAATACCGTCGTTGGGTTATAATGACGGTTATACTTAATTTCTTTTGTTTGAGTAATATCTATGGTCAGGAAAAGACAGATACTATAACTTCGGTTTCTAATAATGTTATATTCTTTAAAGATGTTGAGGTACCACCTACTTTTTCAGAATGTGACCGTTGGGAAGAAATCTGTGAGATACGTAATTGTTTTGAAAGATCGATTCTTGAAAGAATTAAGAAACATATAAGAAACGGATTTGCCAAAGAAAATAAAGAAGTTGTTAGAACTTTAAGGGTAGCATTAACATTCGAAATAAGTGATACGGGGGCTTTTGAGAAAATCGAAATAAAAGGAGAGGATGAAGTTCTTAACAAATATATTAAACAGGCAATAGCAACAAACTCAAAAATACTACCAGGTAAGAATAAAGGAAGTAATGTTTCGGTTCTGTACTCGTTAAAAATAAAGTTAATACCGCGTGAACGAGATGATGCTGATTTAGAGGATAAAAACTTATTTTTTATTAGAGAAGATCTTGGAGATATCGAAGTAGTAGATACGTCTAAGTATCCGTATGCGCTTCACCCAGATTGTTTAGAAACAGGTGAAAAGGAAAAAGACAAGAAATGTTCGAGTTATAAAATTAGAAAATTTGTAAGTGAAAACTTTGATACCAGATTAGGGACTGAATTAGGTTTATCGGGTATTACCAGGATTTATGTTAATTATAAAGTTACCCAATGTGGAAATATAATCGATATAAAAGCAAGAGGACCTCATCCTAGGTTAGAAAAAGAGGCAGCTAGAGTGGTAAAGTTGCTACCAAAGTTGAAAATCATAAATCCTCAACCGAATGCAGGAAAACAAAATATAACGTATAATTTACCTATCGCTTTTTTTGCCAATCAATAAAAACTTATAGTGTATTAAAATTAAATATTAAGTATGTATAAACAAGAAAAGTCATAATATTATGACTTTTCTTGTTTATAAGATACAGATCGTTAAAATAGCATTAACTTATTCTGAAACCGTTTTTAGTACACTCTTTTCGACAAATGCTTTACAGTAGGTTTTGATCTCATTTCTGGTTTTTGTAAAAGCAGCATGAATCTCTTCTTCGTTACCCTCAACCTTTGATGGATCAAAGAAATTGTAGTGTAATCGTTCTGCTTTACCGGGAAAGAAAGGACATCTTTCTTTTGCATTGTCGCAAACCGTTAGAATATAATCAAATGTGATATCCAGATATTCATCTAGGTTGTTAGAAGTATGATTAGAGATGTCTAGCCCATCTTCTTTCATAATTGCGATTGCTCTAGGGTTAACACCGTGTGTTTCTACTCCTGCACTATAGATGGTGGCAGCATCTTTTGCAAATTCTTTTAAATACCCTTCTGCCATTTGACTTCGGCACGAGTTTCCTGTACATAGTACTAAAATGTTCATTAGTGTGTGATGTTTTTGTGGTTATTTTTTACTTCGTTTTTCTAAAATGATATTATCGTACCAAACCTGGTTTAATCTTCCAATTTTTTCGCGATATCCAATTTTTCTAAACCCTAGATCGGTATGTAACTTTATACTGCTACTATTTTCTTTAAATATTCCTGCCTGCAGGGTCCAAAAACCGGTTTTTTCGCTTTGATCTATTAATGTAGACAAAAGTAATCGACCAATGCCTTTACCTCTAAATTTTGAGGTTATATAAATGCTAACTTCTGCTACTCCTTTATAGACTTCTCTTTTCGAAACAGGAGATAGGGCAGCCCAACCTACAATTTTATCCTCATACAGGGCTGCAATTCTACAAGATTGTATATGAGTAGCATCCCAATTCTCCCAACTAGGTACTTTGGTTTCGAACGTAGCAATTCCTGTATCAATACCTTCCTGATAGATAGCAGCTATAGCAGGCCAATCTACCTTAGTAAAGGATTGTATTTCTACTGGTGTGGACATGGTGAATTTTTGCAATATTTAATATTAGCAACAACCACTTCCAGGCGCACAAGAAGTTGCTTCTGTAGTAGTTTCTGGCACTCCGCAAGCATCTTTGGCTTTACAATCGGTAGGGTGTACTGCTAATTTAATAATTAATTGATTTTCCTTAACATCAAATCCGTTGATGTGTAATTGAGTGGCATGAAACATCGTATTGCCATATTCGATTTTTACTACAGCATCTAACTCATATGGCTTCATTTCCCCTACTTTTTTTAAGATACCCAGTGCTTTGTAGGTGCTCATGTATTCTGATTTTCCCAATTCGCTCGGACTCTCCCAAAGCTGTATAACGGTTTCTTTCCAGGAATCGGTTCCTGCACCACAATCTACAGAGTCTATAGTAGTATGTTTTACCTCGGTAATATGATAATTAGTACCAACAAGCATACCAGGCGCATACTCGAACAATAATGAGGTGTTTTGATGTTCATTTAACAAAGTGATGAAATCTGATGTAGTCATAATTTATTTTTTGTTTAACAACAATTCATTTTGGTAGTATTAAAAAAGGTATTCAACGTTTTTTGTAACGCAGTCCACCGATCAACATTGATACAATAGCACATACTTTTTCCTTCGATTTCTCCTTTTAGAAGCCCTATGCTTTTTAATTCTTTAAGGTGTTGTGATATGGTAGCTTGTGCCAATCCTATTTCCTCGACCAGATCGTTGCATATACAAGTATTTTGTTTACTTATATATTGCAGGATTGCAATGCGCGCAGGATGCCCCAGAATTTTAAAAAACTGTGCTAACTCATTTTGTTGCTGATCAAATATTTGCGTTTTGGTAATGCCCATTTTAATATTTATATATCGCAATATTACGATAATAAATCAAAATAAAAAAAGCCAGCGAATAATTTTCTGGCTTTTTAATGCTATTCGTTCAAATTCGGTATTAAAACCAAGGCTTTTTACCTACTTGATATGTTTGATAAAATTCATCATCTGATTTTGTTAGGTACATAATACCTTCTATCAGTCCAACGATCCATGAAATAGAAGAAGTAATACCACAGGTAAAAATCCCCAGGATACCTAAAATAAGCATAATAATACCTTCTTTGTTATATCCTAAAATAAATTTGTGAATACCAAGGCTTCCCAGGATTATTCCCAGTATACCTGCCAACATTTTCTTATTCTCTTTAGAATCGAAAACTTCTTTGGCCTCGTCTGCAAAATCACTTACAGCTTCTTTTGCATCATTGGCAAATTCTTTGGCTGTTTCTGCTGCTTCTTCAGCACCTTTTTTGATATCGTCTCCCAAATTGTTTTTTTCTTCGCTCATACTTTGTAGATAATTGATTAGTTTGTAGAAAAGTACAAAAAAAAGTTTAAACTTAGACTAATTATAAAAAAGCTTTATCTACAGGCTCCCAGAGTTCTATTTTGTTTCCTTCGGGGTCAACGATCCAACCAAACTTACCGTAGTCATACTCCTCGATTTTATCAATTACGGTTACTCCTTCTTTTTTGAGTGTTTCTATAAGTTCTACCAGGTTTTCTACCCTAAAATTCATCATAAACCCTTTTTTGCTGGGTTCAAAATAGGTAGTATCATCTTTAAAAGGGCTCCATTGGGTAGAGCAATCATTTCCTTCTTTATCTTTCCACCAAAATGTACAACCATATTGATCCGTATTTAATCCCAAGTGGTTACGGTACCATTCTTTCGTTTTATTAGGGTTGGTAGATTTAAAAAAGATACCACCGATACCGGTTACTCGTTTTTTCATGTTATTCGTAGTGCTTTTATTTCTTTTTTACATTCGTTTCGTACAATTCGATCCATTGCTCTGTAGTCATTTTAGAGGCCAGTTCACCAATAAGTTGCATGGGGATTTGATCAGGCTTTTTAAACCGAATACAGCTTTTACCCATATCCAATTTTGTGGTAACATGCTTTGGGTATTCTGCGGTAAACCATTGCATCAATGCCTCACTGGCATAGATTCCACTATGGTATACTGCTATAAAATTTTTTTGAGAAGCAATGTTCATAAATGGCAAGGGTAATGTTGGGTCGCAGTGGTATCCCGAAGGATATATCTCATGGGGTACTACATACCCAATCATTTTGTAGCTGATAACTTCTTCAAAACCTTTGGGTAAATTGTCTTTGATTACCTTTCTAAGACGACTCATCACTTCTTTTCTTTCTTCTGGGATGGCATCGATATACTCATCGGGTGTTTTAACATCGTATTGCATAGTATAACTGTTCGTTTTTTGATTGATTTTTTTAAGATGATATTGATTTTCGTTGTAAGATGACCGATGAAATAATAGAAACAACAACCCCAATCATAAAAACGGTGATAAACATGATCAAGCCACCAAAATATGGATTGTTGTAATTTTTCATATTATTGATTAGCTTTTCTTTTTCAATTTCAAACTCATTGGCAGGTAAGGTTTCTTTCATGTTAGAAAGTGCATACTCCATATATTGCTGAGGAAAATCAGGGTTGATATGGATTAGATAAAGAGTATCTACGATCCCAAAAGCCATGGCGGCAAATAAAGATATAATAATTCCTATGATTAACGCTTTTCCTAAACTTACCGTTCCATTATTTTCTTTATCTCTAAAATATTTAATCCCAAGAAAGACAAAAGATAAGGATACAAAAATACTGATATACCCTAATACTTCCTGAATTCCGAAATCAAGATTTTTACCTAAATAAAGCATTAAAAAAAATACGATTGCACTAGTAACAAACGCATAAAATCCAAATTTTTTAATCGTGTTTTTCATGATTGCTTAGCTAAAGATTGTGAACCAAAAGTAGTACTGGTGATCAAAAAAGCACTCATACTAAAGTATGAAATCTTATGTTTTATAGCAATTTATAATTTTTTTTGGATGGTAATTGCTTCTCTAAACTTGTTCTATCTAAGCTTTAAATTATATAAATAAAAAAGAGTGTCATTAATTTGCTTTGGAGGTGTTTTCAATTGGCTGATTTATAGTTAACGTTATTAAACCAAGAGTTATGTAGATACAACCGGTCAGGTTCTTTTGTCTTTTTATGTACTTTTTAGAATTAGAGAACCATGTTGATAGTTTTACAGAAAGAAGGACATACATCATATCACTTAGCACGGCAAAAACTGTAAACAAAATTCCGAGAAACAGAATCTGACTTGCATTTCCTCCTCGTTCTACACTAATAAACTGTGGCAAAAAGGAAAAGAAAAAGATAGCTGTTTTTGGGTTAAAGATATTTACAAGAATACCTTCATAGAAAATGTTTTTGAATGGTTGTTTTTTAATATTCGCTAGTGGACTTTTATGAAGTGGTTTTTCTAATAGTTTTTTAACTCCCAAATAGATCAGGTAAAGAGCTCCTAAATATTTTACGATAGAAAAAGCTGTGGCAGAAGCTAATAATATAGACGAAATGCCAATAGCTGCAAAAGTGATATGAACCAAACTTCCAACACCTATCCCAAGAACAGAAACAATGCCTGCTTTGTAACCTTGTTCTATACTTTTTGCCATGATATATAAAACTGCTGGTCCTGGAATAAGAATTAACAGTGAGGCAGCCGCCAAAAAGAACAAAATATTATCAAAATCTGGTGTTATCATAATAATTACAAATTTGTTACAAGCGAAATTACAACACTTAGTTAAAAGTGAAATCATTAGAAATCATAAAAATAACTAAAACTGGATATGATGTAAGATGTAGTCCTTAAGGTCGAGATGTATTTTTATTTTTAATGACTTTAAATGTATAGGTAGCTACTATTTCATTATTGATTTTTAAATGGGTGTCGTAAATACCCTTTTGCTTAAATTGATACTTAAATGAAATACTACCATTTTCATTTTGGATGGTATCAATGTTTAATATTTGTTCTTTATTGTTGGTAAAGCACACAAGCCTAATATTGTTGTTCGTAGTTTTTTTAACCATTTTAAAACTAAAAGTTACTTCATCATTCTTATAAATTGTGGTCTCTAATTTTTGTGGATTAAGAGGTTCTATTTTGTATTTAAAGGCTTTTCCATACAATAAGGGTGCATTTACAAATGTTTCTGTTGTTACTTTTTTATGAAGTACCCATTTTTGCTCTAATGGGAAGTGATTTTTTCCAAATAGAATAGGGGGTGTTAAAAAGTACCCATTATTATACTCTTGTATAAATATGTTGTTCTCATCGGTATAGCCACTAGACCAGGTAGCATCACATAAATACCATTTGTTATTCAATTTTACAGCATTCCATGAATGATTAGCCATTTCGAGTTTCTTGATATTACTATTTACAGATCTTCCGTAACCATCTATAATTAGTGATTCTATATTTGCCAAATAGCAAAGCTCTTTAATTAAATATGCATATCCAGTGCACATGGTCTTTTTATGTTTTAGCAATTTTTTAAAAACCTTTTTTTTGTATTCTTTATTCCAATTCATAAAAGCAACACTGTCATTTTTAAACTTTTTACGTTTGTGAAGTATTGTATTATGTTGTGCGTGGTCACCTTTAATGTTCGTGCATACCCAACGATAGATAGCTCTAAATTTTTCTACCGGAGTAGGTAATGTATGAGTAAGCTGATACGTTAATAAAGGTAAATTATCTAATGATGCCCCTTTATGCAACCGGGCGATATGATCTGCTTTTGTAAAGTCGATGTTTTCGAAATCAGTAACCTGAGCATATAAGCAATTATTGAGGCATAGAGTTAATGTTATATACAAACCAATTTGTACAAAGATGCGCATGAGTTAATCTTTTTTTGATTTGTATACTTTGTTTACAGCTACTTTTCCCATTAAAACGCATGTGTCTTCGGTTAGGTTTACCTCTATAGATGCATTTTGAGAAGAATTTTTGTTTTGGATAGTTACTTTTTTAGAAGTAAATCCTATAAAACTCATAACCAAGACATCTCCATTTTTTAATTTTTCTGGAAATTCGAAATTGCCATCATAATCAGTATACACTCCAACGGTTGTCCCTTCTAAGATAACAACGGCACCTGGTAAAGGAGTTCCATTATCGGTTACCTTGCCTTTTACTGTGATGTTTTTCTGCTGGGAGGTATCTTGAATTTTTGAAGCATTTTGATCTAAATCTTCGGGTTGATTTTTTATGTCTTGCCCTTGTACCTTGCCAAAGGAGAAAAATGCAATAAAAGCTAATCCCAGTCCACCAATAAAACTAATTTTATGGGTCTTTCGAATAGGCTTATGATAGGTTTTTAATTGTTCCTTTTTAAACCTTCCACATGTGTTTTGCGTAGCTCTGTTTTGAAAATAGTATGCAATTTCCTGAGCATTCATATTCGTAAAGTCAATTACTTCTTTTTGACATGAACCACAAAAACCTCCTTGTTGAGTAGGAGAAAAATTATCAAAGTTTTCTGTACATGGTGCGTTGATCTTTACACTTAATTGATTATTCATAATACCTGTTTTTAGATTACGAAGTAAACATAGCTATCAAAAAGTTGCTACAAAATATAGAATGAGGGAACGCATCTTTTTAAGTAGTAAAGTATGCTTTTTGATAGGTAAAGTAAAAATGCTTGTAATCTCTATGATGAGAGTATTGTTACCCACCATATTTGTCTATTTGGTACATTTCAATCATTTTTTTTAAAACTATTTTTTTAGGAACACTTTTTAATAGTTGATTTCTTAAACCAGCTCCGTATTTCCAATGTGCCATTTTTCCTGTAACCCAGGATTGCTTTACGATCGAATTGACTTTGGGTTGTCTTTTTTTCTGAAATGATTCGAAAGAGTTTTGATGGGTTACGCCCTGATGCAAATGACTTAAATAATACGCATCTTCGATGGCTTGAGCCCCACCTTGACCCATATTAGGGGTGGTAGCATGTCCTGCATCCCCGATCAGGCAAATATTATTTTTGTGCCACTTGGATAATGTTTTTAAATCATTAATATCATTTCTAATAATTTTATCTTCTGGTGTTGCCTGTATCAATTCTTTGACTACCGAATGAAAGTCACTAAACATAGTAAGTAGCTTTTGCTGAATCTCTCCTTTACGATCCTTTTTGTTAGGAGTATCTAAGACAACAGCAAACCAATAGAACTTACCTTTCGAGATTTTGGAAAAGCCAAACCTTATTTGGTTGCCCCAAAGCTCATAGACCCTATGATCGAAACTTTTATCCAGTTCGATGTGCGCCACACCACGCCAACAGGTTTGTCCAGAATATCGCAGTTGGCTATTAGGAAAAAGTTGTTTTCTAACTTTTGAGTTGATCCCATCTGCACCAATCAAATAATCAGTTTCGGTTGCTGAGCCATCACCAAAATGAACGCTTATTCTACCATTATTCAAATGCTTATAAGAGTCAAAACCTTTTCCAAGGTATATTTTTTCTGTCGGAATTTTATCTAATAATAATTTTTGAAGTTCTGCTCTATGAATGGCTATAGAAGCGTATCCAAATTTTTCTATAATAGCATCCTGTGGACTATCTGAAATGGGGGAGAGATCGGGTTTACTGATAGTGATTCTCTTGATTAAATTTCCTTTTTCTTTTATCTCATCCAACACGTCTAAATATTCTAATACTTGTAATGCATTTGGAGATAACCAGATACCTGCTCCCAGATTATTTAATTCAGAAAATCTTTCAAATATTTGATAGTCAATTCCTTTTTTTTCGAAAGCTAACCCAGTGGTTAATCCACCAATTCCTGCACCAATTATTGAATATTTCATTTAAGTATAATAAATAATATATGGTACTAAAATACGATCTCTGCATAACAATTACACCTTATTTATTTATAAAAAAAGGTAAAATTGAAGAAGTTAGTAGCTTTTCTTTACACAAGATTTGTATTGCCTTTTTTATAGATATAATTAGGTGATGTAGAGATAAAACCTTTTGTACATTAATGATCTATTCGTGCCTATATTGATTCATTTTTCAATGAATCAATTTTTGCTTTGATATTGATTATTTCTTCAGGAATCCAATCGAATGAAGGGTCTAACTGATATGCTTTTTGTTTCAATTTTAAAGCCTCTTCATATTTTCCTAATTGCAACAGGAGATCTGCTTTCGAATCATAAGCGTTTCCATTTTTTGGTTCGCATCTTATAAAATTGTCAAATGCTTTTCTGGCCTTATCCAATTCATTATTGTTGATATATGCATATCCCAAAATATTGTATCCAGAGCCGTAATTATTGTCCAGGTTTACAGAGAATTCTCCTGCCTTGATGGCCAACTCAGGATTTTTTCTAAACAATAAAAAACAGATGGTGTGGTACAGGTATTTATCTGAATTACATATGTTCGCTAATTCGAACAATTTCTTTTCGTAGATATCATCGGGATTTTGTAATCTATATTCTGTGGCATCAACAAGCATTTGTTCTTCTTTAGAGACCAAATGCTTATACTTTTTTGCAAGTTCGTGATGCTGTTTTTTAACAGTGTCATCTGGTGAATAGATAGAGATAAAATTGTGCATCCTTACGAAATTGGGGTCTAGCTCAATAGCTTTTTTATAGTGTGCTATTGGGTTGCCGTCTATTCCATTTTGAACTAAGTACCGTGCTTTTTCGAAATGCTCTTTTGCTTTTTCTGAAGATGTCGTAATGGGTATGGTCTTTTGCAAAATTTCTTTTTTGATTGTTGGATTATTTTTACAAGATATCATAGATACTATGAGTAAAAAGAGTATTGTTCTCATTCTATAATTTTATTTAGGGTTGAACCTCAGTCATCGTTACATTATTTAATTTTAAGTTAAGGTACAAATTAATGCAAATATATTGGCTGCACCCAGAACAAGTTCGAAGATAACCCCTTGGGTAATTTGTTTGTTGGGTTTCCCGTCAACTACCATGCTTAATAATCTACCTGTTACAAACCCAACAAAAATCAAAATTGCTACAACAAATGATGTAAGCGTCAGTTTAGGAACGATGGTTCCTAGTAAAATAATGATTCCGGCAAAAAGCATTACAGCACTTACACCTCTTATTTCGTTTAACAAGTTAACATCATTTTCTAGTTGTATTCCAGAATTCTTCAGATAGTTTTTTATGGGGGCACTTATTCTCATGGTGCCTACAAAAAGTAACATAAGACCTGATAAAGAAAGGATAACGGTATTGATAATTTCCATTTTATTGTTTTTTAGATTATTTATGATGCAAACATAAAATGGAGTGGTGACAAAGGTGTGTCAGAGGTACTATTGGCGCTTTACATTTTTTTCAAAATACTCTTTTATGGTCATATTGTGCGGATTAAATGTTTCATTTTCTGTAGTAAGTTTTTCAATAAGATCTATTCTGAAATGTCTAAAATCATTTCGCAATCGACAAAAGGCAATGAGTAGAAAGTCTCCGTTAATACTATAAATGGCAAATGGCTCGATATTGCGGGTTGTTTGTTTGTTCTCTAAAGATTGATATTCCATTTTAAGGAGACGATAATGAATAATGGCAGATTGAATCTGCATTAAGTTGTTACTCGTTTTTTCCTGCTTATTATTACCTCCAAAATATATTCTGTCTGCTAGTAAATCTGCGCTACCCTTTTGTGAATATCGTAAGATTGATTTTATTTTTTCTATAGCACTAGATACATTTTGAACCAGAGACTGGTCTTTGTTTTTAATGACTAATTGTTCTACTGTAATAAGGGCGTTGGCTTCTTCCTCGGTAAATACGACAGGAGGTAGGTGGTACCCTTCCATAATAGAGTATCCTTTACCTTCTTCGGTAACAACAGGTATTCCTGATTTTTCTAGTGTTCGAATGTCGCGATAAATGGTGCGAATACTCACATTGTGTCGTTCTGCTAATTGTTTAGCAGTAACAATTCGTTTGGATTGTAGTTGTGTTAGGATTGCGGTTAATCTCGAAAGTCTTGGTTTTTCTTTTTCTTCCATTTTTTATCTTAACTCATTCGCGTATTTGAAAATAGCAGGTAAACCACCGGTATGCCAAAATAGGACATTAGCATTGGTAGGGATTCTTTTTTTCTTTAAGAAATCTAACATTCCGTAAAAGGCTCTTCCCGTATACACAGGATCTAATAAAATGCCTTCATTGGTAGCTAAGGCATTGATGGCTTCAGTTTCATTGGTGGTAACAACACCATAGCCATCTTTATCATAATCTCTGTTTAGGTAAATGTCGGCAAGTTGTATGTTATTCTTAATTTTAAGTTTTTTACTTCCTTCCTTGATGATATTTAGGACTACGTTTTCTAGAGAAAGCCCATTTGTTTCATCTTTATCGATACTGATCGGAATTAATTTGGCAGGTAATTGATAGATTTCTTTCCCTAGTGTTAATCCCGCTTGCATCCCACCAGAGCTTGATGCAAAAAAGATATAATCGATTTTTAAATTTTGCTCGTTACATTGTTGTTTTAGCTCTTTGGCTGCATTCACAAATCCCATAGCGCCTGTAAAATTAGAACCCCCATACGGAATTACAAAACATTTATTTCCTTTATGCTCGAGAGTATTTTGTAGAGTTTCCAGGTCTTCTCCTTTTCTATTGTTGCCTGTAAAATGTATGTCAGCTCCTAGTATAGACGAAAGCAATAAGTTTCCGTCATATATGTCAGGTTTTTCACCTCCTAATAGTAAGTGGCAGTTTAGTCCGGCAATAGCACAAGCAGCAGCGGTTTGTCGACAATGATTAGATTGTTGCGCCCCTGCCGTAATAACAGTATCACAATTTTCATTAAGTGCTTGTTTGATTAGGTATTCTAATTTTCTGGTTTTGTTTCCGCCAGAAGCCAATCCAGTTTGATCATCTCTTTTGATAAAAATGGTATAATCGGGATATTTTTTTGAGAGTCTTTTTAATTCTTGTAATGGAGTAGGGAAAAACCCCAGATCAAATTTATTACTCATCATGTTTTTGTTTTTATTTATATAAATCTCCATTTAGATACTTTAACCCAGAATCACAGATAACTGTTACAATTGTTTTTCCTTTTCCGATTATTTTTGCTCTATGTATAGCGGCCCAAACATTAGCCCCCGATGTGATTCCACCAAAAATTCCTTCTATTCGTGCTAGCTTTCTGGCCGTTTCATAAGCATCTTCATCTTTTACGGCTATTATTTTATCTGCCAAGTCTAATCTACATATTTCTGGTATAAATCCAGCTCCCATTCCTTCAAGCCTATGAGTTCCTGTTGTATCTCCATCAGATAAAGTTCGAACATTATAAGGTTCTATTGGGATGCATCTAATTTTGGGTATTTCTTTTTTAAAAATTTCTGTATTTCCAGAAAAACAACCACCCGTTCCAACACCCGCAATAAATTCGTCTATGTTTGTGCCTAAAATAGTTATGATTTCATGTGCCATTTTATGATATGCATTGCGGTTGTCAACGTTTTTAAATTGATCGGTATAAAACGTATTGGGCTGCTGTGCTAACTCTCTGACTTTTTTAAGAGCATCATCTATAACTTTTGCGGTTATTTTTCCATTTTCACTTGGTATTAGATCCAGCTTTGCTCCAAAAGCTCTCATAGTCTGCAATTTTTCTTTGGCAAAAGCGTCAGATGAGACAAAATGAGCTTTATAACCTTTTGATGAGCATATCATTGCTAATGAGCTACCAGTGCTACCACCTGTATAATCGACGACGGTTCCACCTGTTTTTAAGACTCCTCTTCTTTCTGCGCCTTCGATCATTGAAAGTGCCATCCTATCCTTCATACTACCCGTGGGATTTGCCCCTTCATATTTGACATAAACGTCTGCACTGTTAGAATCGGTGAGATGTCTTAGCTTGATAAGGGGGGTATTTCCTATTCCTTCCATTTTGTTTTTTTTGTAAAGTGTATAATAAGTAGGTATAATATATGATGGTATATACATCTTTGTAATTACAACTATAAATAATTGTTTGGCATACTAAAATACAATCCTGGTTTGAAAATAAGGCATTACAAAATCATAAAAAAGCTAAAACTAGATGACGATAACTTCATTTTTTAGCTGCTATAGGGGCGTTTTTTAATTTTTATGAATCCAATCGACTAATCTTTTAGTAAACAGTTCACTTTGTTCGTATTGAGGGGTATGTCCACTTTCTTCAAACAAAGAAATTGTTAGGTTGGTTGACTCTTTACATTTTGTATTCCAAAGGGACATAGGAGCGATGTAATCACTTTTTCCAACAGCAGCAAAAACGGGAATATCTAATTTCTCTTCAGGAGAGCATAGATCGTATTCTGGCATTACTTTGCCAAACAGGTGGAATAAAAAGTCTAAATTATAATTTACTCTTTCAAAGAATTGTGTGGCATCCAAATTCTCATCATGCCATCTTTTGGGTCCAGAAGCCACAAGACTTTTGATAAAAACTTCACGACGATTTAGGCTGTCATTTTTTTCTTTTTCTAACTGTTTTTGATTTTTATGATACAATGCTCTTCTTTTTTCAGACGCACTTTCCCAATACACATTAACGGCCTCGTTGTAGGTAGTTGTTCCCCAGGTTCTGGGAGTTGCCATCATTACGACATGAGAAACATATTCTGGATGTTCTTTTGCATATTTATGAGCAACTGCTCCCAAAACAGAATGTCCAGCGATTATAAATTTTTTAATCCCCAGAACAGACCGCATGGTATCTATATCTTTAAATAGATGATCTATATTGTATTTTGAAAGGTCAATGGGCTGGTACTTTTGTGCATTAAACCTCATTTCTATTGTATATAATCGAAAATTATCTAAAAAGCTTTTTGAAAAGTATTCTGGATCTGATCCAATTAATAGAAGAGGAGTCCCTTTTCCTTTAATAGAATAATTTAGGACAGAACCATCAATAATAATACTACCTGATTTATTAGTGTCATTCGAGATTGATTTTCTACGAGTATTGCTATTATTCTTGCAAGCTAGCATTGTAATAAAACAACAAATAATAAAAATTTGATGAAGCCTTTTCATGTAATTGTTTGTTGAAGTTATAGTCAAAAACTGTATTCTATAGGCATGGCTTATAAACACTTACAGCTTTTGTTGAGATGTATTAAACAATTAAAATACAGTTTTTATATATGAAAACACAATCTCTGCCGAAAAGTTATTTTTTCGGAGAACTAAAATATAGGAGATAGCTTTTTTAATAAAAGGTTTTTAAATGGTTGATTCCTATGGATTTACTATCAAAGATCTTTGGGAAGTCCCAATATAAATTAGAATTCAGGATCCTTAAGAATGGTTTTAACGGTTAATTCTATCTTTTTCCCATTTTCATCAAAATAATCTTTAGAAATGATTTTTCCTTCAGCATTGTATCTATAAACCTTAGTCATTGATCCATTTTCGCGATAACCAACATCTTTTATCAAATTACCTTCATTGTCGTATTCGAGCATAAATAGTAAATGGCCGTTATAGTACCCTTTCCAGATTCCTGTTTTTTTTCCATCAGAATAATTTTCTATACCATTTATGCTTCCATCTTCATTATAGAAAGTCCATTCACCATCTTTCTTTCCCTGTTTATGGTGAAGCTCATAACAGAGCTGTCCGTTTTTGTGATAACGAATTGTTTTACCGATGTTTAGGCCTTCTTTGTTCTTCAAAGACTGTCTTTTTAATTGGCCATTTTGGTAATAATCTTTACGTTCCTCAATACCATTTTTAAAGCTACTAATACTTTTTGTTTGACCATTTTCATAAAAACTAACTTGATCCTGACCAAAACATTTTCCAATTAGAAAAATAATTAAAACGAAAATCAATTTTTTCATAAGGATGCTTTTGAAATTTTAAGAGTTATTAATGTTTGTATATGGTTTGGGAAGTAGGGCTGCAGAAAGTAATAAACTTTCAGGTTAGCTCTTAGTCAAATATAAGTGTTTTGATTTTATATTTCTCATATGTAAAAGTCAAATTCTATATTTAGGATGTTGCTAAATAACGCAGAATTCTCAAAAGTCACTAAATACTTTATTAGTTGTATACAGTTGTTATGCACTTTTTAATACTGATTCTCTATCCAAAATTTCTCAATTTTACTGCTCATTGACTTGGAAGTTACTTTTATTGTTTTTATGGTTGATTCGATCTAAAAGAATGGTCTACACGACAAAAAGTAAAGTTTATTTGTCATATTGATTGAAGTTTTATATATTTGTGTCAAATAAGCTTTACAAATAATCAAATGTAATTGACAAATGAAAAACGAAAAAAAGAATAAACAAATCGAAAAAGTCACAAAGATTTTGGCACTGTGGACCCTATTGTGGGTTGTCTCTTTGGCATTAGCAACCTTTGGACCAAAGTTTCTTTGGAATGAAAACACCACCTGGAGCATTCTTGCGATTGTAATTAATACAGCTTTTGGTGCAGGAATGATTTGGGCAAACATCAAACACCTGAATGTATTGGATGAACTGCAAAAGAAAATTCAATTAGATGCCATGGGCATTGCTTTGGGTGTTGGAATTGTAGGGGGATTGAGCTATTCGGTAACAGATATAGCGAATGTCATTTCGAGTGATGCAGAAATTGGGTTTCTGGTGATATTAATCAGTATCACTTATATGATAGCATTACTTGTTGGAAAAAAGCGTTACTCATGAAAAATAAATTAAAAGTACTTCGTGCAGAAAGAGATATGACGCAGGCAGATCTCGCCGATTCATTAGCGGTTTCGCGTCAAACAATTAATGCCATAGAGAAAGGCAAGTTCGATCCAAGTTTACCATTAGCATTCAAAATATCGAAATTGTTTGAGTTACCCATTGAGGAAATATTTCATCATCATGAAACAGAATAGTTTTATAGTAACGGGAGTTCTATGAGCTCCCGTTTTTATAGTAGATAGAGGTCTCGATTATAAGTAATAATTAGAGTTTAGCAATTAACTTTGGAATTATGGGCCAAACTGAAACCCCATTAGGATTATTAGAATCGTCTTAAACTGTTTAATTGTTTCAGTTTTGTCATCTCTTCTTTTACTTAGAGTGTACTCAATAATTGGCGATACAAACATTATAAATATTGACTTAAAATGGATATACATTAGCATTGAATATGATTACATATTCTATTCGAATTTGGTTGGGGCATTTTCTAATGTTACGGGTCTGAAAATATATGCTTTCTCTTCTATTTTAGTAAAAGGTATTTCTTTGTCATTAACAAGTTTAAATAGTTCAACTGATTCCCCAATTTTTCTTGGCTATCATGCTCAATATATAAATCGTAACATTTCAAATTGTTACCTTGCTTTTGATTTTTCTACTTCGGATTGCCTAAACATTCAAAATACAAATTTTAAAATATAGTATTGTAATTATTGTTTATTGGGTGGCAATTCTATTTCGCCATTTGGATGAATTCTACAAATGACTTTGCTTATTTGATCGATTAAATTTAGCACAAATACGATCGGCCCTTCTTTTGGTATTTTTTGAAACTCTTCACTATTAGCAATAGATTCGAGGCTATTTAAAACTGCTACACCAGCTTTTTGAATGCATTCTTCGATAAACTCTTCATCGTCTTTCTCAAAATATTCTCCATTGGCATCTAACGGAAAAAAGGATTCTAAATTAATTCCTCCGCACTCACTAAAGGCTTCTCCCTCTGTACCAGCCCCATAACCCATAAATTCTAAATCGGGTGGAGATGTTATTTCTCCTTGTGCGGCAAAAACAATTTTTGCAACTGGACGCACAGGGTTGTAGCCGGTATATTCAGGATTTGCATAAAGTTCGAATGATTCTAAAAGCTCTTTTTTAATACGTTCTGTCATTTGGTGGTTTACTATTTTTGCTAAATTAACTCTTTTACCGTATTTGTTTTACCCTGTTTTCCGGGATATTTATTAGGTGTTTTTTAGCATGTTGTATTTTGTTGTTTACTATAGCATAGTTTATCTTTTGTATGAGTATTATAGTGTTTACCTCACTAAGTGGGAGTTTTAATTTTCTTCTTATACCCTTCAATTAATCACTTGTAGCATCCATTTGGCTTCTTGTATCATTTTTTGAAATCTTCTTTTGTTTATTCTTCAACTTTGAAGTGTCAAAAAGCTAAGTAGACAAATTTAGAAACCTAATTAAAAGAACAATATTCGATTGAGTAGCTACTATCTTTTCTTTTAATAATTAAGGGCTGAATCTGAAAAGCTGAAGTGGCGTTGGATCAGTTAGCATAGTAATAACAGGAAATCCGAAAACTGGATAGAGTAGGAGTGTCAAACAATGAATTGCTATCAACAAGCTAATAGTGTTCATATAAATTATTCAAATTATGGGATATCGAGATGATTTTTATACAAAAGATAACATTATAGGTTATACTGGAAAACTGGGAAGTAACCCAACAGTTTATTTTAAAAAAGGTAAGGAATATGGCCACATTACTCAAGATCATTATTTTGTAACGAATATTGGAAGAGAAACTGTATTTAGTGCAGACGATTATACAATTACCAATACAGGAGAAGATGGTGTTGCTGAAGAAAAGGCTAATGGAGTGATTTTTCATACAAGTCGTAACCCTTTTATTACTGCTAATAAGCAGGTAATTGATATTTTAAATGGTGCAATTGCTAAATTTCAAGATGAGAAAGCATATCCAAAAAACGGAGGAAAACTTATTGACTATGAAGGGAACGAATTTATGCTTCAGAATGGTGAACTTGTGCGAGTAAAAAAATAAGTACAGAATGCTACTCTTTTTTGGTTGCTGGATGGAAGTATCCCAAAATAGGTGCACATAAGATTTCGAGGCGAGATGTATATCTCGTCTCGAATTTTGGATATAGTTTTTTAAAATAAATACGCTTATTCTCTTTCTAAAACTGAAATATATTTCGGTATTTCTTCGAGTACCTCTAATTTCATTTCAGTTAATTCATTATCATTAGGAGAGAATTCATTCAAAATCCTTTTTGCCTGATGGATTCCAGATAATGCCTTGTCTATTAAGTCTTTAATCACGGCATCTTCAATTTTTGGTTTTCGATATTTATGATTCTTATGGTGGACATACTCATTATATTTTTTAATACCATAATTTAATGATTCTACGGCCAAATTGTATTTCATTTCTTCAATACTATTGTGTGAAAATCTATTCTTTGTTGTTGAAGTAATAATTCGTTCATAGGTGTTTTGTAACTGCTTCAGTTTCGCTAGTTTTTCATATGTTGCTATTGAATCAGTAATATTAAACTGTCCTTTTTTATTAAGTTTTCGAAAATCTTCATAAGCAAATTCTCTATCACTTATTGGGTTATCAATAAATTGCCAGGTATGATCAAATGGCATATGAGATTTTATAAATTCTTTGGGAGGAATTAAAAAGTAATCATCTCTAAACTCATGATTCCACTTGTCATTTATTGCATAACCTGCCGACCAGGTGATATCTATTAAATAATAATTAGTGCCAATTTTAACAGCATTCCAGGAATGACCATTGTCTGGAATATTACCATTTGGAAATCTCGTGTATCCCCTAATCAAATAATTTTTCACCCCGATTGATGTACTCATTGCCGAAAACAATTCTGAATAATGTTGGCAAAGCCCTTTTCTATTTCTTAATACATATTGTATAATTTCGTCAGAAGTATTACGTATTTTTTTTATGTTTAATTTATGTATGTCATATTGAACATTATGCGCGATCCATACATATAATGCTCGTACTTTCTGCTCTGGCGTTACCAGGTTTTTTGTTAAGTGATTCGCAATTTCCTGATATGTTTTAAGATGATCAGGAACTGATTTGGCATTTTGATCTATATAACTATATTGGGATTGTGCCTCAACCCTTCCAACTACTAGTAGAAATACTATAAGTAATAATTTTTTTATCATACATTATTGTTTTTATATGTGCCCAACGAGTATTATGTGTGTCATAGAATGGTAAATTGTACTTGACTTTTTATGCATTGGTTGCTAACTTTTTCTGACCACAAGTATTGTGCCTTATTAAAAATATAATAAACAATTGAATGATGACCTAGTTATGATGATCTTAATTATATGGTGTAATTATTTATCGGTAAAGAACTTCTCTTTCTGTTCTGGATTTTAATTTACGAAACAAGGACAAAAGACTTAGTCCCATAAATACAAAATATCCAAGTATTAGTTTTGTCTTTCCAAAATTTGCTAGGATAAATACAAGTCCTCCTATTCCTGGCCCTCTAGACCCTCCTCGTAGCTCAAAAACAGTTCCCTTATCAATTTCAATGGCATAATACATACTCCAAACAAAAATTCCAGTTAAAATAAGTATAGCAAAAAATTGAGTTTTGCTGTAACTAAAAAAACCAGGTACTTCTGATTTATATTTTAAATCTTTAATATCGTTTTTTAAAAAATCAAAGATTTCGTTTTTGGTTTTTTCATTCTTTATATTGAGTTCTTCTTCAGAGTCATTTCCAAAAAATATTTTTATATGTTTGATTCCTTTTTGATTAATTATTTTCTTAATGTATTGATAGGGAATACTGAACAATTCCTTTTCGATTTCATTATTAGAAGAAGTTTCTGTATCCAAAGAGAATCGATTTATTTTTTCCCGTTCAAGATTTCCTTTGTAAATAGTTTGATTTTTGATCAAAATTAGTTTATCTGATTTTGATTCAGAAAATTTCCATGCTTTATTCATTTTATGTTTTTAAAAGTTATAAATCATATCTCTTGTAGTGATCATAGTTAACCCATCGTAAAACTTACCTTTTATACTTTATCGTATTCTTTTTATAACCAATAATTAGCGTGTATATCGATACGATAAGTAAAGGCAAATGCATTATGGCAATGTTGGTGGTTTTGGGATTTGCAAAATTCATCATGTTATAACAACCAACGATAAAGCCAACCAAAGCAGTTATTCTATATGTCGTACTATTTACATTAGGTAAATTAAACGTCAGAATAGATAGGAAAATGGGAGTCATCGCACAGAATGCTAATGATGATCCACAGCTTAGAAATAGCGATATATCTGCAGTAAATTCGAGCGTACTCCAATTTAGGGGCCACCAAAAACAAAGAATGGATATGGGAATTAACCAGCTGGTTTTCCAGTTTAAGTTGTTAAATGAATATTCATTTTTCGAATGTAATAATTCGTGAAACCATGCATAGGCCACAAACAGAAACAATACTACATTAAGACTTGCTATACTAAGACCATATTCTTTTGTTATTGCGATGTTTTGAAGAAAGCTAAAAAGTACATAACTCACGATAACATAAATAGTAAAAAGCGTTTTCATTTTGTTTTTTAGAACTACTAATGCTATTAGAATAAGTAATGACGGAATTTGAAAATAAGGATAATAAGATTTCAAACTTCCCATAATCGAATTCGAAATTGTTTTTCCTAGTATATTGCGAATTTCTGAAAATTCGAAGTTTTTTGTGGCTATCGGTAAGAATACTAATTGTGCACCAAATAGTACGATATAAAACCACTTTTTTTCTATCAGGGATTTTAATGTCATAGCTTTTTTAGTTGATCTTTTTAATTGGATACTGAATTTCTTATTAGTGTAACAGCGCAGCAAAATGTTACGTTACTTTTCGATTTTTCTGTGTATCTGTCTTTAGCTTTTTTTAGTAACTATTGCATATTGCCATAAATTAGGAAGATCAACTACTTCACTTTCTAGAGGATATTAGTTACTCAACTCTTCGACAGCTTTTTTTGCTGATTGTGCTGCTGTGTGAACAGAAACCCAATCATTACCATCGGTATATGCTCCCCCTGCAAAGTGGATTTTATTAGCCACAGGTTTTCCAAGTTCTCTTACGGTTCTCCAGTCTGCTTCGTCACTTAGATATCCTGATTTGATAAAGGGCTCATTATTCCAGTTTTGAGAAATGTGATTTACATAATTGGGTGTTGCCTGATTTGAATAGATATTATCAAGTTCATTCAAAATAAAATTTTTCAAATCATCTTTAGAAAGAGAACTATAGTCGAGAACGGGTTTGCCTACAACAAATAACCCTAGAATATGTTTTGATGTATTTTGCCCCAAAGACGCATCGTAATACAGCTTTTGCCCATCGCTTGCAGGTGTGATGTTAAACTCGAAACCGTCCCCATAAAAATTGCTAGAAAATTCAAAAAATGCTTTAAATCCATCCCAAATAGGAGCATCGTTTATTGCATTTAATTTGTCTTGAGGAAGCGTTGGCGTAAATTTAATGTCTCCATCTTGAAGAATTTTGAGCGGGACTGCTACAATTACTTTATCGGCTGTATGTTGTCCATTTTGAGTAGTAATCACAATTTTGTCACCAGAATAGTCAATAGCATTGACAATAGTGTTGTAAGCAATTTTGTTGGCAATAGAAGTAACAATATATTGCTCGAAAAAGTTATACCAAGAAGAATTTACAAATTTTCGGTCTGGAGCATCTTTAACGGTTTCGATGTTGATTGGTGTATTAGCATCATTTACGATTTCCTCGAAAATACTTGTGCTGGTTTCTAACCACTCGGCACCCAGCGGAATCGGAAAATCTGTAAAGCTCGTATTAATCTTCATTCTGCCCCCATACACAGGCGAGGCCTCAAGAATTTCGAAATCTACTCCTTGTTGGTTTAGCAAGTATCCTGCAGATAGTCCACCGGCTCCAGCACCAATGATGACTACCTTGCCCTTAAAAGGTTCATTTATCTTATCGTCTGATGAACAAGACATCAATGAAAACTTAAGAGGAAGCCCTACTCCAAGAATTCCGCACATCTTAATAAATTCTTCTCTGGTCATACTTAAAACATTTTTCTAATAAAGATAATAGTATTCTAAAATTGTTACAATTTTGATGCCATTACCCGCTATGATTGTTATAAGAATAGTCCAATTTTTGAGCCACTATGATCCCTAAATTTCTATCTTGATAGCTATATTATCATTGTCGTATATAAGTGTTAGTTTATTATTTAGTATTTCCTATTTCGATGACAGAGGTTCCATAAACACGAATCGTAGATTTTATAAAATCTTTTTCGGTAGCTTCAAAAATATTGTCTACGTATTTCTGAGGATTTCTATCTATATAAGGAAACCAGGTACTCTGTATTTGGATTGCTATTCGATGCCCTTTTTTAAAGGTGTGAAGCACATCTTGCAGTACCATATTTACATCGGTAATTTTATTAGGTTCAAATGGTTCTGGTTTTTCAAAACTGTTTCTAAATCTACCACGAATTACTTCTGAGCGTACTAATTGCTGATAACCTCCCATGATGATATTAGGAGGATTATGATCATAGTTGGGGTGATCTTGAGGGTATTCATCGATTAGTTTTACAACAAAATCTGCATCGGTCCCAGTCATCGAAACTTTTAATTTCGCGATAATCTCACCTGCCAATAGGATATCGTCATCGAGTTCGTTTGAAACAAAAGTGATCACATCGGGCCTTCTCGAGGCATGACGTTGATCATCAGACATAAATTTTCTGGGGGTAAACGTTAGTCCTTCGGTTTGTGAAGTGTAAGGCACCGGTTTCAAAGGGTCACTTACGTATTCGAATACTGCTTTTTCATTTAGGGGAGTGTTCACACCCAAAGTATTGTTTTCACCCAAATGTAGTGTTACTTTCGGAATGTCCTTAGGAGGCCAAACGTCAAATGTCTTCCAGGTTTTAGCCCCCGTATCAAACATATACGCTTCGGGTAATTTTTTGATCTTAGTTTCTTTAAGGTGATGTGCAAAAAAATTACGCTCTATTTCTCGTTGATAAAAGGTAGAAATACTATCTCCAAAGTAGATATGATTATGTGTAGTTTTACCCTTATCTCTAGCCCAACCTCCATGATCCCAGGGGCCCATGACAATACTGTTTTGTGCCGTTGGGCTTGTCTTTTCTATGGTTTTATAAATATTAAGCGGGCCATATAAGTCCTCTGCATCAAACCAACCTCCTACGGTCATCACAGCGTGATTTACATTTTTGAGGTGAGGCAAAATGCTCCTTTTTTTCCAGAATTCGTCATACTTGGTATGTTCGGTAACCTCTTTCCAGAAAAAGTTGTCATGGTGGTATTTTTTTGTAATGTTTTTTAGTGGTCCCTGTTTTAGATGAAATGCGTACCCATCCTTTGGAGGGTTTTTGTATAAACGCATTAATTCTTCGGTATACCAGGGTTGCTTGGTAAGCGTATCTTTCTGATATCCAAAAACAGCAAAAGCAGCGGTGTAACTTTGTAAAAATGCACCCTGGTGGTAAAAATCATCAAAGAAAAAATCTGAGATAGGAGCTTGTGGCGAAGAGGCTTTTAACGCAGGATGCGCATCGGGTATAGCAGCAGCAGTATAAAAACCGGGATAGGAAATACCATACATCCCTACTTTACCATTGTTGTTTTTAATGTTTTTAATGAGCCAATCAATAGTATCCCAGGTATCAGAGCTTTCATCGATATCTTTTTTGTTTTTTGGTTGGTTGCCAGGGATATTAGGAGTCATAGTAGTAAACTTGCCTTCAGACATATATCTACCACGAACATCTTGATACACCAATATGTATTTATCTCTTACCAAATAACCAGAGGGTTGCCCAATGGCTTTAAAGTCATCACTCCTCGAGGCGTTGTAACAGGTACGATTTAGTAGTATAGGGTGTTGGGTAGATTGATCTTTGGGGATGTATACAATAGTATATAGCTTGGCACCATCTCGCATAGGAATACGATAAGTAGCTTTGGTATAATGTTTACGAACATAGGTAGTGTCTACGGGTTGTGAATAAGCCAGAGTTGCTAAACAACAAAATGTTAGCAAAGACAGAAGATGCTTCATGGTAGATATTGATTTATTGCTTTGGTGATCATTTTTAATTACTAAATACTAACGTCTCGTGTAAAAAACGTAGCTATGATTTATTAGTATACATAGTTTAATTTAATATGTTTTCTAATTCTTCTATAATTTCGATAATTGCAGCTTTAGCTTCTTTTGTTTCATTATCCTCTTCTTCATAGAAACTAAATCCAAAGAATTTTATAAGATATGCATTTAAAAGGCGTAAGCTATCAATCAGAATTTCAATATTATTTTTGTCATATTCGAACGAGATTGTTTTCTCAGCTCCAGTAAATATAGTCAAGTCAGACGAACCTCTATTGTTATGGCAATCGATTATTATTAAAGATAAAGTTAAAATTGCATCAGCAAATAAGGAGCTATCCTTAATTTTACCGTTTTTCCAGGAATAATTTATTGCTAATTGTTCGCATGTTTCAGATGCTATTATCGAATTCCTAATTTTTAATTTTTCTTGTAGATCGCAGTGTTTGTAGACTTCATTAAAGGAAACTTGTGTACCTAAGCTTTCCAAAAAATATACAAATTCTAAAGCCGAATCATTTTCGGCAATCCATATCCATTTCTCAATATATGATTTCATCTATTTTATATGTTACTTCGAAATTATAATTTTTATGAATTATATTCAATGGTTTGTGAATGGCGAGTGCCCTGTATAGTAGGTGTCATATCCTTTGTTGTAAATAATTTATTTTTCTGTTTGCTTCTCAATCCAATTCATTAGTTCATCTTTATTTATTGCATTCCAAGTTGCTTGTGTATTCTTTTTTTGTGATGGATTATCCTCTGGATGTATGACCATTAATTCTGTGTTTTTATTTCCTGTAAGTTCTAATTCGGCTAAAAAACCAACAATGTCTGTCGAATTGTTCTCATACAAAGTCTTAAGGTGTTTTGTTAGCCTATATTTTATAGCAGGTTCTATATAGGCTCTTATACTATAGTTCTTATAAATCTTAATATTTTTATTCTTTTCATCAAAGTAGCTATACGGCGAGAAGTTGTGATAACTCTCTGGTGTAGTTTTGGGCGTTCCATTCAAGTGGGTTTCTAACATATAATTTATAAATGTTGGCTCCCATAAGTTATTTCGCTTAATTCTTATTTCACGTTTGTGTTGATACCATTTTCTTGTCCAATCCAAAGTGAAATTACAAATGACAATACCTTTTATGTTGAGTTGAAATTCATAATTATTCTCCTTCATAAATTTGATATATCTCATTGCTCTATGGTCTACTAAACTCGCTCCTAAAAAGAAAATATTTTCATTAGGTAAATTATGTTTGGCAAAGGCTTGCTGTATTAGTTTATTCGTAGAAAGCATAGATGACTCTGAAAAATAAAAGTCAAAAGGAATCTCGGTTGAAACTGATAATACCGCAAAGCCTTTTTCGGAAGCTTGAGTATAAATTTGCTTAGAATTTTTGTTTTTTTGTCATAACCCGAATCCTCAAGAAGAATGAGTACACCTTTTACTGTTTTATTTTCTGGAAGCATTAGCGTATATCCACTTTGAATAAAAGGTAAAAAGTCATTTTCTCCTATGCCAATTCTTAAGCTATCATTTTTTAAAGGTTCATAATCTTCAACTGTTTTCTGTGAAAAAGAGTTTTTACTGAAAATAGCAAGGAAGAGCAATAGGAGTAACTTAAAAGGTATTTTCATTAATTATGGTTTGTTTTCAATTTCGTACAAGGTGTTTGCGTATGGTTGTCTAGGTAAGAACTAAATTAGCAAAAGAAACCTAACCAGAAGAAAATCTGCTTAGGTTTTTGTAAGTAAGCTTGAGACTAGGCAATTAATTATATATAATGTCTTGTAATGTAATTCATTTCATCTCAATTACAGTATTGCCTTTTTTTCTGCCAGAATCTATATGTTTATGCGCTTCTACAATTTGATCGAATGGATAAATCTTATCAATAACTGTTTGGTATTTTCCATTTTTGTATAATTCCCTTAACATTTCAAGTTGCTCTAAAGCAGTCTTCTGCACATTCAAGATATGTATCTGCACGCAAATTTTTGATGAAATGTTCAGAGGGTATTACAGGATGAGATTCAGTATAGAATTCAACAGTTCTCTTTGTTCCATCAATTATTTTATACTCTCTTACGAGACCTTTGGGAACAAAAAAACAATTAACAGCAGTTTTACCTTCTTCTTGTAGAATTTGTTTTTTATTAAACTTTTGGACGTTAAGCTCTGAACCCAGTTCTTGTTTTTCCTTCTCAGAAAGTTCTGAGAATTGTCCTAAAAATATTTCAAGAATTTCTTTAAAGAATCCAATTTTGGGTGGTTGTCATTTCTGCAAGGTATTGCACTTTCTTTATTGGGTGATTAACTCAATCAACTTTATTTTTTTTGTTTTGAGTTCACCGTGGGGTATTTCATGCTCAAAGTAGGTAGCACAAAGACTGGTGACCCAGTTGTTGTCTTCTTCGTTAAGATGTTTTGCAATTAATTCGAAATCTTCGATAAGATACGCTGCTAAATCTGAGGATTGGGTTTTTGAAAAAATCAATTTAAAGAATTCTTCTCTTTGTGCGTCTATATTGATTTGTTTATGTTCAACTTTTTTCCACGCTTTCATCCATAACTCTGAAAAAGCATCGGTGTCTCGAGCATCCAAAATATCGTCTATTGCGTCCAGATCGATTGCATCTAATGTGGTTTTTATTGCTGTTTCGAATTTTTTAGTGAATATTTCTAAAGGGGTATTCATGATATTTTTTTATTTTTTTATTTTCGTTTTACCACCCAAATCACTCTATTCCTGGTTACATCCTTGATTTACTCCAGTTTCTTTCGCATCAATACATACGACTCTAATTTAATAAGATCCTTGATTTCATTAGATTCCTGATTAAAATTATCTAATTGAGAGTTGGTGACATAAAAAATATGTTCGTTATGGATAGCAAAGGTTGTTGGCAGTACAAAATGCTTTCCATATGGAACCATTTTTTCTTTTCTGATTATTCTTTCTTTGGTTTCATCCAGGTAATACCGAAAAACTCCTTGTTTACTGGTATCTCTTTGCCCATTTACGATACTAATCAAGCTGTTTTTATAATATTTCATTCCGTCAATACCTCTATTCTCTATATTGGGTTCATTTAGGATGCGTTTCGATTTTAGGTCGATGATACGTATTCCTGTAGTGTACGAAGCCAGGTAAAGGTACTTGTCATCATCAGAAATGCTGATTCCATTAGAATGAGCGATCTTATCGTTTTCCATAAAAACCTCTAATTTTTGCTTGGTATGTTGAATGGTATATATCTTATTACTTTCAGAATCGGTCATATACATATCATTCTTCGAACTGACTGCCAAATCATTTAAATAAATAAAAGAGGAGTCTTTAATAGTAAAAGAATTGATGAAATCACCGGTTTTAACATTTAGAAGCAATAAAATTGATGTATTGTTTTTTTGGGGTAAGCTATTGCCAAGTGCAAATAGGGTATCCCCCTTGATGGTCATGCCAAAACCTGATAAATATCCGTATTGATTACTCTCTATAAATTGGGTTGGACTACTGCCGTCTAGTTTACATGTTACTATCTTGTTTTTTCTAAGACTATTTATAAAAACCGTTTTGGATGCTGGATCAATTGCTATTCCTTCTGGGATAAGGTCTTTTTCAAAAGGTAAGGGGATTAGTTTGGTGTCTTCTTGGGTACAAGAAGTTAGGCCTATTAAAATTAAAACGATAACTAGTCTTTTCATTTTTTCTCCTGTTTCTTAAAATATGGCTAACGAACCGGTGTCACCGTGAGTTACAGGACTAAAGTTACTGTTTTTTGGTTAAGTACTGTTGTAATTGGTATGATGATTGGAGGTTATGAATTATCTCAATAAATGTCAAATTAATCTTCTATAGAAGCGGGGTTTGCCCGATATTTGTTTATAGCGTCATGTGGTTCAATTTTTTTCGATTTTTAAGAACAATTCACAAATATCAATGCAAATTATATGCAATTTTATTCTTAACTATTATAGTAAATACAAAACCAACTTTGGTTTAAATTTTTAGCTTTAAAATTCTAACGTTCTTCCTTTTTTTTCCGGTTAAAATAACGGTTTGATGATCTAGGTCTACATTTCCATTATTTACGCTATAGTAGACTTTAGACTCTTTATCGTCGATTAATTTTTTAAAATCAATATCACCAGTATTATTAATTCGAATGGCATAGAGGTTAGATTTTTTATCTTTTGTTTGCTTAAATGCAATTCTATCGGCACTTAATTTTTTTATTCTGTCAGAGCAATTAATAAAAAAATAAGAATCTTCTCCAACGGTTATAGACGTATATGAGCTATTACCATACCCTTTCTGTCGTTTATTGATATTTCTAGCCCATTTTAAATCTCCATCTTTATCCATCCTAAGACTCATAATATCATCAAAGTGGTGTACTGTATAGGTTCTCGTACCTCCATCGGCATCTGTTGAGGTATGTGTAGTAATATAAAACTCTTCTGCATTTAAAACAATATCACCATTATCCATCGCATCAATATTTTTAAAGTCGATGTTTTTTATCCCTCTTTTCTGTTTTCTTTTTTTCTTACTATTATTGTTTCCGTACTTATCGGTTAAAAACTGTTGGGTAAAAGGGGTAAACTTTTGCTTTTGTATTTTGAGCGTGTTTGGATCTAAATTAAAAAGACTCACCCCATTTATTTTTGCTTCGTCTTTTTTTCCGTAAAAACCGATACAGGCTAATCTATTTTTAAATTTCACTAATTCTAAAGAAGAAATAAGTTTATCATCATTTTTGAAACTTGCATGATGTTGCCCATCTGCGTTTACTTTATAGATTTCGAAATGATAATTAGTGATACCTTTTTTCTTAGATTTTCTGGAATTATTTTCAAAGGTCTTTCCTAAAAAATATACGGTACCATCATTATCATCTATATCGATGCTTTCATATTCAAAATACTTGTCTTTGATGTCTTTTTGAATTACCTGCTCATAGGTTTTTTCGAAGTTACTATTAAATACAAATATTTTATGGGTTTCTTTATCCTTGTCGTCGACATCAAAGTTGATCACAAAATAGTTGTTGTTGTCAGACATTACAACTTCTCCCAAATGATTACTGTCGTATTGATGAAAATTACTAATAACAAAAGAGAACGCAATGATCTGAACGTGCTTTTTGTCATTTTCTTTAGAAAACGACAGAATTTTTTTTGTACTAAATTTGAGTTTGTCTAAATCGGCAGACTCTGCATTAAAGGAAATTACATTTTCTTTTCTGTCTATATGGTATACGATAAGATGTAATTGATTATCCTTGATAAATGCATTTCTTATGGCGGTGTTATGGTCTGCTTCATATTCTGTCTCGTTAAGCAGTTTTAGTTGTGTATCAAAGTGCTGTATGTAATATCCTTTAAGGTTTTGTCCCCACCCGCCATAAAACGCTCTAATGGTCACTAGGCCTCCGTTACCATCGTCTAACGAATATCGTAAAGAACTAGCCTTTTTAGAGTCTTTAAATATTTCGCTTTTTATTATAGAGACGTCTTGTGCGTTGCTTATAAAAGCCGTTACTAATAAAATGATGAAGGTAATTTTTTTCATACTTGATTTTGTTTATAGATGATGTTCAAAGTGTTTACTAATGTGTACTATAGTGTCATAACAAGGCAAATTGTTACCCTGTTATTTAGATTTTTCTGTATTAGGGTTGCTTACTTTTTCTTTTTGTGGGTATTGGGGCTTGCTAGAAATGCAAAAGCCTTTTGTTTTATCATTTAGTTGCTATGACATCTATATTGTTGGTAAATCGTTTTTTATTTACATACTTCGCTATATCCATTTTTGGAAATTTAGGTACCCCCTTAGTGTTTCTTTTCCCATTTTTTTCAAAACACTCATTTTCAATTCCTTTTCCGTTTGATATTCCAAAATACTCATGATGAAATCAGTTCCTATCGATGCAGCAATTCCAGAGTTGGTGAAATTTGCTAATACCTTCTCAACAACTCCAAGTAATTTGTCAGCTACTTTGTCATTTCCATTCTCGGTTTCTTTCATCATTTTTCTAACCAATTCAGGTAGTATGACGATCGAAGGAGAACTTTCATTTATTTGGTATTTGTATAGGTCAAAAACCTTCATTTTTCGAAAATCGGGTAGACTTTCAAAAACTAATTCATAAAATTCTAAATATGTAATTTCTTTTTGATTCATTTTAATGTTTACCAACAATAGTGTAAATGTACTTTTTCGTTTACCAATGATGATCACCATTTATAAACGAAAAAGTATATTTACTAAGTATTGGTGGCGCAAATTTAAAGCATATATACAATACCATTTGTCAAAGCTCTGAGTCGTCCTAAAATAGGTTGACAGTTTTTAAATAATTTAATTTAAACCATTGAAGCTAGCTTCAATGGTTTTT
>CANMLW010000013.1 GCA_947498705.1 uncultured Aquimarina sp. | reverse complement strand
GACTTCTTATGGTTTAAATTACCTTCTAATCTATATGCGTAAATTTCTTTAACGCTTGTTTATGTTTTCTTAAGATTACGTAACTTACTATACAGAGAAACTATGAATAAGAAAATGAACGAGTTTGAATACGTCGCATTTTGTGTAATTGATTTACTATAACTCCTTTAAAAGTGTTCTACAGGCTTTTTAAGAAGCCTTAGCGATGATATTTTCTCTGATATGTTTCTACTTTAGTAAAGAACTCCTCGTTTTTATAGGGCTTTATCATAAAGTCATTAAAACCAGAATTAGGCTTTAGAATCGTAGCAATGGTTTCTGAGGTGTCTGTAGCACTCAAAGCAATAATAGGAACATGTATATCAAGTTCTCTGGTTTAGATACAACAGAGAAACAAGTTATTATTGTTTGGTCAATTATGTATAGATTAGGGAGGAAAGAGTAATTCTTAAAATGATTGTGTTATATATCCGTAATATACTTTTCTACTAATTCTATATATTTCAATTTTGCTTCTTTACGACTTAAATTTTTGACTTGAAAAAGTGCATTAAGCTTAAAGGCATTTCTAAGTTGGCTATTGCCAGATGGAGTGTAGAAACCTTCTATATGAGTCGCTTGCTTATAATAGGCATAAAAATGAAGCATAAGATCAGGTGGCAATTGTATTTTTGTATTGCATGCACGCTCATAGGCGTTATCAAAGGCAATATTTAATTCTTCTTCGGTCATGTTCAGTAGGTTTACTCTTTTTATAAATCAATTGTTTAGAGTTTTCTAAAGGATTGATAGAGTAATTCTTTGATTAACATAAAACATATTATAGCAATAGGATTTTATTGAGATTGTTTAAAGCAACGCAATAATACTTTCTCCTCCTTTAACTTTTTGATCTAAGGCAACATCTATTTTGGTTCCTAATGGTAGGTATACATCTACTCTTGAACCAAACTTTATAAAACCGCTATCAGAACCCTGAATCACTTCTTGCCCTTCTTCTGCATAATTTACAATTCTTTTTGCAAGTGCTCCAGCTATTTGGCGATATAATATCTCTGTATTGTTATTTTTAACAACAACAGTTGTTCTTTCGTTCTCTTCGGATGCTTTTGGGTGCCATGCTACCAGATATTTACCAGGGTGATATTTACTAAAAGCAACTTTTCCGTTAATAGGATGGCGTGTTACATGTACATTGATAGGAGACATAAAAACAGAAACCTGTAATCTTTTATCTTTAAAGTACTCTTTTTCATAAACCTCTTCTATTACGACCACTTTACCATCAACAGGAGCTACAATAGTTTTATCGTTTAATTCGGTATGTCTTTTGGGATTTCTAAAAAACTGTAATATTAGAATAAGAAGTACCAGAGTGAGCGATAGAATGGCAATTTGCCACTCATTATTTTGAATCGCTACATACGAGGCTACATTGATGCCTAGAAATAGTACAAATGCTATAGATATTATTTTATAACCTTCTTTATGAAACATGCTTTAATATTTGTAAAAATGCGTATAAAAATGGACTGGCGAATATCACACTGTCAAGTCTGTCATATATCCCTCCATGACCTGGCATAATAGTGCCGCTATCCTTTACTCCTGCTTGTCTTTTGAACTTAGATTGTATAAGATCGCCAAGTGTACCAAAAATACTCATAATAATACTTATAATCAACCAAATGTTAATAGATAATGTATTAGAAAAGATAGCAATTAGGTATCCTGCAAGTAATGAGAATATAAAACCACCTACAAAACCTTCGATTGTTTTTTTGGGTGATATTCGCTCTAGTAATTTGTGTTTTCCAAAGTTTTTGCCCACCAAATAAGCAAAACTGTCATTTACCCAAGTGATCAAAAATGCTCCTGCAATTATGTAAGGTTGATAAACACCAGAATAATTCGGAATTAAAATCAAAAATATAATAGAAGTGATCAAATAAAAAATACTGGTAAAGTATTTCCGTTTTTCGAACATGGGAATAATACGGATAGTAATTAAATCTTTAATAAGAAATAGTTCTGTAACTATGGTAAGGAGTAAAATAGGTAGAATTACATAAAAATATAATGCCTTTTGATAAAAACATAGTAAGGCTAGCAGAATAATAAAAATTATGTAAAGCCTTTTGTTTTTAAGGTGAATCAATTTTTGAAACTCATAAATAGATAATAACCCAAAAATTAAGAATACTCCTATATATGTATATCTGGAAACAAATATAGATAACAACAATATTAAAACGTATAAAAATCCCGATAGAGATCTTGTGAGTAATTCCTTCATATTATAAATCTTCGAGCAGCAGCAAATATAGATTTTTTGAACTACTTCCGTAGCTTAAGAAATCCTTTTCTTTTTGTGGTTCAAAGTTTTTAATAGTAGTGATGTTAGAAGGAATTGCATTTTTGTTTTTACTTTTAATGCCTTTTAGGCCTTCTCCAATACTTTTGACTAACTGACTTGTTGCGGCGATAATAATGAAGTTGTCTGGTAATTCTGTAAGTTTTTTTTCTTTAAGCTGATTAGAGGATACCAGTATGGCACCACTGTCGGCAATTAGGTATTCACAAGTTCCGAAAAAAAATGAAGCAGATGAACTTCTGACATAATTTAAATTAAAACCTGAAAATTTGGTTTCAAGAGTATCGTCAAAGCAATATACATCCCTTTCATACCAATCATTTTCCATAAGGATTTTATCAAAAGAATCTAAAACTTCATTTTCTGTATCACAGTATAAAAATTTGCCTCCGTTTCTTTTAAAATTGATCATAAAACTTTCGTCAATAGGTAGATCAATTTCAGGCATATATTTACTGCGATCGTCGTCTGCGCGTTCCTTACTCTTTTGGTCTGATTTAGATTTTGAGGAAAAGATTCTTCTAAATAGACTCATTTTTTAGATTATGATTGGGGATTACAATTTTTCATTAACTTCAAAGATAAAAAAAATCTTAACCTAATGTTGGGTTAGGTTAAGATTTTTCAATTTGTTAGAAAAAAATATAGGATTTAAGAAGGATCAATAATGATTTCTTCTTCTTTTTTGCCAAAAGGCCTTTGTCCAAATATTTTTTCCAGATTATCTTTAAAAATAACTTCTTTTTCTAAAAGTACTTCTGCTAATTCTGTAAGTTTATCTTTATGTTGTTCTAGCAGATCAACTGCTCTTTGATATTGTGTTTCTATAATATTAGAAATTTCTTTGTCAATTAGTTCACTAGTTTGTTCGCTATATGGCTTTGAGAAATTGTATTCACTTTGGCCAGAAGAATCATAATAAGTTAGGTTTCCAACCTTGTCATTTAATCCATAGATGGTAACCATTGCTCTTGCTTGTTTTGTTACCTTTTCAAGATCACTTAATGCTCCAGTTGATATTTCATCAAAAATAACTTTTTCTGCAGCTCGACCACCCAAAGCAGCACACATCTCGTCGAGCATCTGGTTAGGACGTACAATTAATCGCTCTTCTGGTAAGTACCAAGCAGCACCCAGAGATTGTCCTCTAGGTACAATAGTAACTTTAACCAATGGAGCAGCATGCTCTAACATCCAACTTACTGTAGCATGACCAGCCTCATGAAAAGCAATAGCTCTTTTTTCTTCTGGTGTAATAATTTTATTCTTTTTCTCTAACCCTCCTACGATTCGATCCACAGCATCTAGAAAATCTTGTTTTCCTACTGCTTTATTTCCTTTTCTTGCAGCAATTAATGCAGCTTCATTACATACATTGGCAATATCTGCTCCAGAAAACCCAGGAGTTTGTTTTGCCATAAACTCGGTATCTAATTCGTTTTCTACCTTTTTTAACGGTTTTAAATGAACGTCGAAAATTTCTTTACGCTCTCTAATATCTGGTAAATCCACATAGATTTGACGATCGAAACGACCGGCACGTAGTAATGCTTTATCAAGAACATCGGCACGGTTTGTAGCGGCAATTACAATTACGTTTGTATTGGTGCCAAAACCATCCATTTCTGTTAATAATTGGTTTAAAGTATTTTCTCTTTCGTCATTAGAGCCAGAAAAATTACTTTTTCCTCTTGCTCTACCTACTGCATCAATCTCATCTATAAAGATAATGGCAGGTGATTTTTCTTTAGCTTGTTTAAATAAATCTCTTACTCTAGAGGCACCAACTCCTACAAACATTTCAACAAAATCAGATCCAGATAGTGAAAAGAAAGGAACTTTTGCCTCACCAGCAACGGCCTTGGCTAACAAGGTTTTTCCTGTACCAGGAGGTCCTACTAATAGTGCTCCTTTAGGTATTTTACCTCCTAGAGAAGTATATTTTTCTGGGTTTTTAAGAAAATCAACAATTTCCTGAACTTCTTCTTTTGCTCCTTCTAAACCAGCTACATTTTCAAAAGAAACTTTTACTTCGGTGTTTTGATCAAAAAGTTTGGCTTTTGATTTTCCTATGTTAAAGATTTGACCTCCGGCACCTCCACCGGCACCACCACTCATTCTTCTCATAATAAAGATCCATATCCCTATTATCAAGGCAAAAGGAAGTAGGGTAACTAGTATTTCACCCCATACATTACTTTCTGTATCATAACTAACTTTTGCAGTAATGCCGTTCTCTCCTTTGATTGTATTTATTTGATTTTCAAAGTTTTGTAAGTCTCCGAATTCAAATTGATAGTCAGGATCGCTGGGGCTAGTGGGTAATATTGATTTGTTTTTATTTTTTCTATGCTTGTCAGATGCTTTAGCTTCTGGGGTTAGAAAAACTTTGGCTTTTCTGCGGTTAATGATCACTACTTTTTCTACTTCACCATTTTTCAGAAAAGTTTGAAATTCTGAAGGAGAAGTAGTTGGAGCAGACCCAAACCCATTTCCACCTATCATATTTAAAGCAAAAAAACCAATAATTATAATGGCATAAATCCAATATGCACTAAACTTTGGTTTTTTATTCGGTTCTGTTTTTTTATTTTCTTTGGCCATTTACGGTATTCTTTATTAATAATTTGTTTCGATAACTGTTGTTTTAGCATCTCCCCATAGTCCTTCTATATCATAGAATTCACGTATGTGTTTTTGAAAAACATGCACTACAACGTGCACATAATCAATTAATACCCATTCTGCGTTTTCGCTACCTTCTACATGCCAAGGCTTGTCTTTAAGTTCTTTACTTACCGTTTTTTGGATAGAGTTGACGATTGCGTTTACCTGTGTATTAGAAGTTCCGTTACAAATTACAAAATAGTTACAGACTGTATTGTCGATGTCACGAAGATCAAGAATGTTAATATCATTTCCTTTTACCTCTTCAATACCTTTTAATATTTGAGTGATTAATTGATCGTTACCGATTTCTTTTTTAGTCATGCATTTTTTTAATTTGTGTAAAGTTATTACTTTTTATGATTTTATGTCTGAATTCGTCAGACAATTGTAAAACTTTTACACCTTATATATATGCGTATAATCAAAGTTGATGCCATTGACTCAACAAATAGGTTTTTAAAAGATCTGAATCGAGTACAAAAACTTGTTAAGCCAGTTTGTGTAATTGCACATGAGCAGTTAAGAGGAAAAGGACAAATGGGTACGGTTTGGCAGAGTGATCCAGGTAAAAACCTTACGTGTAGTGTGTTTATGAGGGTTGATGGTGTTCTTCTTTCTGATCAATTTTATATTTCTATGGTAACTTCTTTAGCTGTTTTTGATGTGCTAAAAGATTTTATGGCTAGTAAGGTATCTGTAAAATGGCCAAACGACATTCTGTCAGATAGACAAAAAATATGTGGTATTTTAATAGAAAATATTGTTAAAAATGGCAGTTTGGTGGGAGTTATAATAGGAATTGGATTGAACGTTAACCAAACTGAATTTGATCAACTTCCTATGGCGGGGTCATTAAAAAAGATATTAGGCAAAAATATTGATGTAAATGAGGTCTTGGATATATTATTAAAGAAAATAGAGAAACGGTTTTCTGAATTAAGAGCTGCTAACTATCAACTAATAAAGAATGAATATGAGTCTATTTTATTTAGAAAAGATAAACCTTCTACTTTTGAGGGTATAGAAGGTGAATCTTTTGTTGGTATTATTAAAGGAGTTAATCCAGAAGGAAAACTTCAGTTATTATTAGAAGATGAAGTTGTAAAAACCTTTGGATTAAAAGAAATTAAGTTGCTTTATTAGTTATAGTTTACCTATGTTTTCTGAAAGCGTATTTATGAAATTTTGAATAGGACTTTTGATCATCATAGACATCATTGCATTAAACTGTCCTTCAAAAGTTAGTTTGGTAGTACTTTTTCCATCTTCTGTATCAACAATATCTGCAGTAAGTGTGAAAGGAAGTTTATCGCTCGCAGCTCCTAGTACAACTTGACGAGGACTGGTGCTTTCTTTTTGATCTAATACAAGCTCTGGCATTCCTTTTAACTGAAATAAGAAACGAGAATCACTTATTTTTTCAAATTTTTGTTTGCTGTCTGGCATAAGTTGTTCAAAATTCTCAACCTTAGTTAAGAAATCAAAAACTTCCTGAGATGTTTTATTTACGATAACAGTAGGACTTTCTAAGTTCATGGTAATTGTTTTATTGATTCCACTCTGCAGGATTTACTCTCCAGCTTTGTAGTGTTTGTTGTTGATCTTTTGAGATATAATTGGTGTCAGAAGCTTGCTCCAACAAATTGTCATAATTGCTTAAAGTATGTAAAGGTAATGCTGCCTTTTCAAAGTTTTCTGTTGCCACTGCAAAGCCATAATTAAATATTGCCACCATCCCAAGTACATTGGCATGATCTTCTTGTAAAGCTTTTACAGCATTAAGACTACTTTTTCCTGTACTAATTAAGTCCTCGACAACCAATACATTTTTATGAGTAGGAACGATTCCTTCTATTTGATTCTTTCGCCCATGTTTTTTTGCTTCTGGCCTAACATATATAAAGGGTAGATCAAGTTCTTCTGCAACCAACATTCCTATACCAATTGCACCTGTAGCTACTCCTGCAATGACATCAGGCTTACCGTATTTTTCAACAATAAATTTTGCAAGATTACTGCTTAAATATTTTCTGGTTTCTGGATAAGAAAGGGTAATTCGGTTATCACAATAGATAGGAGATTTCCATCCAGAAGCCCATGTAAAAGGTTCTTGTGGTTGTAATTTAATTGCATTAATTTGCAACAATAACTCAGCGGTTTTTTTTGCCGTATTTTTATCAAAAATCATAGTTGCAAATGTATAAAGTTTTTGTGAATAATACACCTATTATTCTATCGACAAAAAAGACGATAGAAGGGTATGAAACCATTTTTATAAAAGATGTTGATTTTCCAAATGTTATAAGAGATATTTTGAGCAAAGAGGAGGCTGGAGAGGAAGCAAAATATCATTTGTATCATAAGAGTGAAGATCGATTAATGAAGTTGTTATATTCAAAGTTACCGGTGGTTATCGCAGGAGGAGGGAAGGTTTATAATCCTAAAAATGAGATTCTATTTATACGACGAAATGGAAAATGGGATCTTCCGAAAGGAAAAGCAGAAAAAAAAGAAGATATGGAGACTGCTGCGATAAGAGAGGTTGAGGAAGAAACAGGAGTAACAGGTTTAAAAATCACCAAGTTTTTATATAGAAGTTATCATGTCTTTAAAAGAAATCGAGAATTTCGTTTGAAAGTTACCTATTGGTTTGAAATGAAAACCGAATATGATGGAGAGCTAATACCTCAAACAGATGAAGGAATTACCAAAGTAAAGTGGAAAGACAAGAAAAAAGTGAAAAAGGCATTGCAAGATTCTTATGCCAACATAAAACAATTGTTTTCTCATGATTATTTATCATAAGATACCAATCAGATAACCAACTATTTGATTTTTATACTCTTTAAAACCAACTTTTCTATGAAGATTAATTACTTTTTGACCTTACCGATTATTGTTGTGCTTATGGTATCATGTAGTAATACAAAGAAAAAGAGTGCTACAAAACAAAAAGAGATACCCACCATTCCTAATTATACAGGGCCTAATTATGAACATCATAAGTTATTTGAACACTACAAATTTAGTTCAGAAAAAGAATGGGATAGCCTAAATAAAATCAGTGCTCATAGCATACCAGCTTTGAAGCATAAGGTGAGTCAGGACTATAAAACTTTTGGTTGGCATTTGTATTCTAAGGGATCTGCATATAAAAGCTATAATTTTTCGCTTCTTTGGGGGGTAGCTTATTTTTCATATTTGGTGAATGCAGAAACAGGAAGTTATGATAATATTCATCAATGGAAAACCACGGCACTAGTGGATAGCGCCAAAGCAAAGAACTGTAAAGTGTTTCTTACGGTTTCGAATTTTGGAGCAAAGAGAAATGGAATTTTTTTGAAAAACCCCAAAGCACAAAAGGTATTGGCAGATAGTTTAAGTTCATTGTTACAGTATAGAAAAGCAGATGGTATAAATCTGGATTTTGAGGGAGTTTCTTCAAAAAATAGAACCGAGTTTAGTGATTTTGTCATTTTACTATCAAAAAGATTACGTAAACAGAATCCTGATTATATGATTTCTCTGGCTTTGTATGCGGTAGATTATCATAAAGTATTTGATATAAGCGCGATTGATCCTTTTATAGATTTTTATACGTTGATGGGGTATGATTACTATGGTAGTTTTAGCAAAAATGCAGGGCCAGTTTCTCCGCTGTATAGTAGTGAGAAATGGGGGGTGTATAGTATAGAACATTCTGTTGATTATTATTTGAAAGAGGGTGTTACAGAAGATAAATTAATTGTTGGTTTACCATATTATGGAGATAAATGGCAAACCGAAAATGCGTCAATACCTGGTAATGTGAAAAAGTTTTTAGCACATGATTCGTATAGCAAAATACAGGAACAAATTGGTAAGACTCATAACTTGAGGTTTGATAGTATAAGCACTACCCGATATATTAGTAGCCAAAATAAAGGAATATTTAAACAAGTATGGTTTGATGATAGCCTCTCATTATCTCACAAATATGATTGGGTAAAGAAAAAAAAATTGGCTGGTATAGGAATTTGGGCATTAGGATATGATCATGGACATTCTGAGTTATGGGAGTTACTGGCGGATAAGTTTGGTGAAGTAAAGTAAAATTTATTTTAAAATTCGATAAACTGGATATCTCATATGCGATTCTTCATAATGTTCTGATCGTTTATATAACCAATCTAATTGGGCATACCAATTATTAGAAAAAGCAGTATCTTTTTTCTTCTCCTCAAATTCTGTTTTTAGCTGATCATTTTTAGCTAACAGTTCAGAGGCCTTGTCTTCCCATACATAAGGAGAAAACCCTTCTTTTTGCTGTAGTATAGTGTCGAAGAAATTCCAGTTAAAAAAAGAATCGGTTGCTTCAGGCTCTAAGGTCTCTATAATATAACGAAACCCATATTGATGGACGGGGACGATAAAATCTCCTTTTTTAAATCTAATAGAACTGATACTTTTTCTTACCGAAGTTTCATAGTGAAGATAATGACCTTCAAAAGGAGTTTTACGACTTTTGTAATCTTTGATATGATAAGTTTCAACAGTGATAGTAGAGTCTTTTTTTAAAGGAAATAATTCGATTTGATTTAACTTTAGTAGATCAACGATATTCCACCACCCTGCAGGTATAATATATGCTTCGGGGATCTTTATTTCTTTAGAAGGGACAAAAAAGTTATGATAGTTTACCTCTTTGGTATAAGGCTTGTTTTGATCGTATTTTAATCGCTTGGCACCTGTAATTTTACTGTCAATAAAGTTTCCTTCAAATCCTTTAAAATTAAATTTAGTAACTCTAGAGGTATCTTTTTTCCAACGTACTGGATATGTTGATTGCTTTTTTTGCATAGCAAAAGCTTTTTCTCGCAAAGACCGAATTTTAAAACCATCTTTTTCTGTAATATCTATCATAGACTTCATAAGTTCGTAGGTTCCTTCTACTCGCGATCCGTAGGGTTTTAACATATGGGTTTCTACCATCATTCCCAGAGTATTCCAAAGTGTTGTATACCCAGTTGAATATCTCGGAGAATCCATAAATTGTGACCAGCCTTTATCAGGAGTTGTTCCCCATACATTTACATAGGGAGTGATATCCCATTTTTTAGATTCTAAAGATTTTTCTAACTGTGGTTGCAATTCTTCGAGTAAATAAGTTCCTAATTCTCCATTTAATTTATTATGCTGTGTAAATAAATGGGTAAGTACATATTGGTAATCTGCACCATTACTTACATGATTGTCAATAAATACATCGGGTTGTACGGTATGAAAAATTTTAGCAAAGGTTTGTGAGTTTTTAGTATCCCCTTTTATAAAATCACGATTTAAGTCATAATTTCTAGAATTTCCTCTAAATCCATAAACTTTGGGGCCATTCTGATTGGCTCGAGTAGTAGTGTTTCTTTGTAGTGCTCCCCCAATATTATAGATAGGAATTGTGACAAGAACGGTGTTTTGAGGTGCTTTAATTTTACCTTGAGCAATGTCTCTAAAAAGTAACATGGTAGCGTCAATACCATCACTTTCTCCTGGGTGAATACCATTATTAATCAACAAGATTCTTTTGGTTTGTCGAACAGATGCAAAATCAAATATTTGATCAGGGTTAAAAGTGACTATATGTAGAGGGTGATCGCTATCGGTCTCTCCTATCTCTTTAATGATAATTGATGGATAGACTTCTGCAAGGTTTTTATAAAAATCTATTACCTCTGTGTACGGTGGTGTTTCTGTTTGATTACTTTTTTCAAATTGTGTTGTAAAATCATATTTTATACCTGTTTGTTTTGTAGATGTGTTACAAGATAAAAGTGTTAAAAGCGCTAATAATAAAATGATTTTTTGCATAGATGAAATATGTGAGCTTAAAGGTACTAAGATTTTGACAATTCTATTTTAGGTTTTTAATTTCATAAGAAGGGATAAAGTTTATTTGCTGCACCATAAAATAAGCTTATTTTTGCAGCTTCAAAATACCTTAATTATGACAGAGTTTGTACGTAAAAGAGTTGCTAATGCCAAAAATGATATTTTATCTGGATTAACAGTGGCATTGGCTTTGGTCCCAGAAGCAGTAGCTTTTGCATTTGTTGCAGGCGTTGACCCTTTGGTGGGATTATATGCTGCATTTATGATAGGATTGATTACCTCTGTTTTTGGAGGTAGACCGGGGATGATATCAGGAGCAACAGGAGCATTGGCGGTTGTAATGGTGAGTTTGGTAGCAGAAGGAAACGCAATGGGAAAACCTGGAGAAGAATTAGGACTTTACTATTTGTTTGTTACAGTGATTCTGATGGGGATAATCCAAATGCTGGCAGGAGTGTTTAAACTAGGTAAATTCGTACGTTTGATTCCGCATCCTGTGATGATGGGATTTGTAAACGGTTTGGCAATTGTAATTTTTCTTTCGCAACTAGGAATGTTTAAAGAAACCAAAAAAGATATTTTTGGAAATGATACCTATAAAACAGAATCTCTAGATAAAAAATTCGAAATTAGAGAAGACGGGATTGTTTATGACCTAGTATCACAGCAAACGTTATTTGCATATAGCGGTAATCGGTTAGAAGATCTTGTTACTAATGAAGGGAAGTACATGGTGCATGATGGACAAGTATTTGATTTGGAAACAAAAGAAGTAACATATAATATTAAAGATAATATCATCTATAGTATCAAAAAGAAAGGAAAAGTTACTTCCTGGATACCCGTTGAGCAGTTATTACTCATGTTGGGGTTAGTTTTACTTACGATGTTAATTATGTGGGGGCTCCCAAAATTAAAAGTTACCTCAAAATTACCAGAAGCATTGATAGGAATCGTCGTGGTTTCTGCAATTGTAATTTTAGGAAAACTAGATGTAGCCACGGTAGGTAGTTTTATTCGAGATGGAGGAGGAGAAGGACTTAAAGGAGGTCTCCCTAAATTTCAGTTTGATATTTTTAATAAAGTGCCTATGACCTGGGAAACTTTTAGATTTATTGGCCCTTACGCATTGATACTTGCTGCCATAGGATTAATAGAATCTTTGATGACTTTAAATCTAATAGACGAATTAACAGAAACCCGAGGTAATTCTAACAGAGAATGTCTTGCACAGGGCGGTGCTAATATTGTTACAGGACTTTTTGGAGGTATGGGAGGATGTGCCATGATTGGGCAATCGATTATAAATATAAAAGGAGGAGGGCGAACAAGACTTTCGGGTATCGTGGCAGCTGTAACTTTACTTATGTTTATTTTATTTGCATCTGGATTAATAGAGCAAGTACCTATTGCGGCTCTTGTAGGAGTCATGTTTATGGTAGTTATTGGTACTTTTGCTTGGTCTAGTTTTAGAATACTGAATAAAATACCACTTACTGATGCTATTGTGTTAATAGCTGTTTCTTCACTTACAGTATTTTTTGATTTGGCTGTAGCGGTAATTGCCGGAGTAATTATGTCTGCATTGGCTTTTGCCTGGGAGAATGCAAAAAAGATTAGAGCTAGAAAACATATAAAAGAAGATGGAACCAAGGTGTATGAGATATGGGGACCACTTTTCTTTGGAAGCATACAAGCATTTAATAGTAAGTTTGATGTGGCTAATGATCCAGAAAATGTAGAGATTGATTTTATAGAATCTCGAGTAAGTGACCATTCTGCACTCGAAGCCGTGTTTAATTTGGTTGGAAAATACGAAGAAGCGGGTAAAAAAGTAAAAGTTAAACACCTAAGCGAAGAGTGTCAGGCATTAATGATCAAAGCTTCTCCAAGATTAGCTAGTGTTATAGAGCACGATATTGATGATCCAAGGTATCACGTGATGGCTAAGGCGATGAAGTAGAATTTTTCTTATAACTTAAAATAAAACCTATAGCTCTTGTTATAATTACAACAACAAGAACTATAGGTTTCGTTTTTTATATAAAATACCCTTTGTATTAGTTTTTATTAGTCATTAATTTCCTTAGCTTTTCTTTTGTTTGAGGCTTCTTCTCAATTTCATATGCTTTTTTAAAATATTCAATAGCTTTACTAGTGTTTGATTGGGCTTCATAGTAATCTACCATGGAATCATATACGTTGGCACTTTTGGGTTATTCTTAAGGTTGAAATCAAACATAATAGCATGAGCTTTTTGAAGATCATCATCTATAAAATAATACCCAAATTGATTAATTAGCGATTCATCTGACGAGACTTTGCGTCCTAGATGATTTAATATGTTTTTGGTACTGTTTGCTAGCTAATATGATTAATAATGTTTTACCTGTAGGTGGTATACAATGAATAGGTATGAGAAAAAGGTTAACAGAGAAATTTACTAAATAATAGGGTGTTTGATTATTTATTTCAATATCATATTTTGACGAAGTTTGATTAAATAAAAACGGGGCTAAGATATCATCTTAGCCCCGCACATATATTGACAATGTTTTTAGAATATATACTTATATTCTATAAGTTTTGTTTAGTTGTTCTCAGAAACTTCTGCTTGGATATCCATGTAGATATTCGCACCAGAAAGCTTTTCGAATTCGAAACTGTAAGTAGATACAGGATTTTCGAATGATGCAGAAACATTTTCGCTAGTATTTACATTAGAAGTACTAGTTCCGTAGCTAAAGTCAACGTTACAAAGAGAATATCCTTCGTTTACATGGTATTCTACTTTTAGCTTGTTTGTGTTTTCTATAGAAGCAATGTTTACATGACCAATTATTGGACTATTAGAAACATCACATCCGTTCGGATTAGTAATCAATTCTACGTTGAATCCTTCTGGTCCATTTCTATCGATAAATACATATGCAAGGAAAGTACCTAATACATCATTTTCACAGAAAGCACATTTGTCGTGGTAACCATGAGCTTGTACACAAGGAACCTCGCAAGTTTGCTTGCAGTACTCAAAAGATCTTACCCAATCTCCAAAGTAATAGCATCCTGTGTAGTAAGAGTAATAATACTCCTGTGTTCTTTCTTTGTCATAAGCAAATGCAGAGTAGAAACAGTTGCTATATGCGTCGTATACTTTTGCATAAGCTACAATTTCGAAACAATCTAAGTTGATAGAAGATAAAGGAATAACATAAGTTGCCTCTCTCATACCGCCATAGTAGTAAGGGAATGCTTTGTAGTTAAATTTACGAAGGTTTGGAAAACCGTTTGAGTAAAAAGGAATACTTCCTTTCTCACCGATGTATAAGTATACTTTTTTCATATACTTATTCTGTGCAGCTTTAAAAGTTAAGTATAAATTTTCTTCATCATTTGCAATAGTTACTTCACCAACTTCTTTCTTGATAGAACCAACTAATAAAGGCATAGTTGTAGTAGTACCGCAAACAGTAGTTGAGTCTACATCTGCTGGCTTAAGCAAGGTGTAATTACAATGATATCTTGCACTTTTAGATGCAATACCTTCTTCTGGAGCTTTATCTTCAATGATATCTTTTTCTTCAGCAGTTAATCCAGGTGAACCACCATTCTCAAAAAAGTTTAATTCTTCTGGAGTTGCTTCTTCTCCTTCTTCAATAGCTTCAACTTCTGTTGATTCTGTTTCGTTGATAATTTCGTTTTCCTCTTTAGAACAAGAAGTAAAAACCAAAAATAATGCAATAAGTGAATACGTTAAAAAGTAATTTGTTTTCAATGAGTAACGGTTTTTCATAATAACTGATTTTGTTAATTGTGAAGGCAAATCTACTAAAAAAAGGAATACAAAATAGTTTAAATTGTTAAGTGTATCTCCTTGAAAATAAGAGGTATGGGATTCTTCCTACAGCTTTAAAAATGGATTATTGACGAAAAGCATAAAATACTGTTAAAGTAGAGAAATTTCCCCTTTAGGGATATTGTTTAAAGTGAATAAAAATTATTTTTTTTTTCAACATAAGCGTTTTTTGACACAATTTTAGATGTATATTTCGTTGATGAACAGAATAACATTATATGAATATTCCTTTCGAACCTGTCATTTTTGGATATGAAATCAATATTCACTTGGTTTTGGAATATGTTGCTTTTTTTGCGGGATTTAGATATTATATGTATTTAAGAAGAAATACAAAGGATCTTATTTCAACAACCAATAGATTAAGTATAATAATTGGTGCTGTTTTTGGAGCTTTTTTAGGATCTCGAGTTTTTGGATTTTTAGAACAACCACAATTCATATCTTTTACCCCAGATCAAATTATCAATTTGTTTACTACAAAAACCATAATGGGAGGACTTTTTGGTGGTTTATTGGGAGTAGAATTGGCAAAGAAGCTTATAGGTGAAAAACGATCTTCGGGTGATTTGTTTACTTTTCCTATTATTTTAGGGATTATTATTGGTAGAATCGGTTGTTTTTTGTCTGGTGTAAATGATTTTACTTATGGAAAAGAAACTAATTCTTTTTTAGGGATGGACCTGGGAGATGGTATAATGCGATATCCACTTGCATTATTCGAAGTACTGTTTTTAATTATATTATGGTACGTTCTAAAATATATTCATATCAAACTAAAACGGATAGATGGTTATTTGTTTAAATACTTTATGATCTCTTATTTTATGTTCCGGTTTTGTATAGAATTTCTAAAACCTAATACATTTTTTATACTGGAGCTTAGTAGTATTCAGTATTTATGTATCTTATGCTTTGTTTATTATCAAAGAACCATTCGAAGACAAATAATATATGCCTACAAGACCATACACCTATTATGATTTTACATTAAGTCTATGTCCAACATGTCTTAAAAGAATAGATGCCAAAATAGTTTTTGAAGATGATAAGGTGTTTATGCTAAAGCGTTGCCCAGAGCATGGACGCTCAAAAGTTTTGATTGCAGATGATGTCGACTATTATAAAAATATTAGAAATTATAACAAACCATCAGAGTTTCCGCATAAGTTTAATATGGAAACAGATTATGGATGTCCTTATGATTGCGGTTTGTGCCCTGACCATGAGCAACATTCTTGTTTAACAATTATTGAAGTGACAGATCGTTGCAATCTTACTTGTCCAACATGTTATGCTTCATCATCTCCTCATTATGGTAGACACCGATCACTAGATGAGATCAAAAAGATGTTAGATACGATTGTAATAAACGAAAAAGAACCAGATGTAGTTCAGATTAGTGGAGGAGAACCAACAATACATCCTCAATTTTTTGAAATTTTGGATTATGCAAAAACATTACCGATTCGCCACCTCATGGTAAATACAAATGGAGTGAGAATTGCAAAGGATTTGAAGTTTACAGAGCGCTTGGCTAGTTATATGCCCGATTTTGAGATCTATTTACAATTTGATGCTTTGGATGCCGAGGTATTGACAAAATTAAGAGGTGAGGATTTAACAGAAGTAAGAAAGCAGGCAATAACGCATTTAAACATTGTTAATTTGTCTACTACATTAGTTGTAACGTTGGCAAAAGGATTAAATGATCATAAAATAGGAGAGGTGCTAACATTCGCAACGCAGCAAAAATGTGTAAGAGGTGTTACATTTCAACCCACTCAAATTGCAGGGCGTTTAGAAGATTTTGATACCAAGACAGATCGCATTACTTTGACCGAAGTGCGAAGGAAAATTTTAGAACAATTTCCCGTTTTTGAATCTGATGATCTAATTCCCGTGCCCTGTAACCCAGATGCTTTGGTGATGGGGTATGCGTTAAAAAATAAAGAAGGGATATTACCACTTACAAGGTATATAAACCCGGCAGATCTATTAGATAATGGAAAGAATACGATCGTTTATGAGCAAGATGAAGAACTACATGGTAAGGTTTTAGAATTGTTTAGTACAGGAAACTCTGTAGAAACTGCTTCAGAAAACTTAAAATCTATAATGTGTTGTTTACCAGAAATAGATGCCCCAGATTTAGGGTACGACAGTTTATTCAGGATTATTATCATGCAATTTATAGATGCCTATAATTTTGATGTAAGATCAATTAAAAAATCATGCGTACACATAGTAAATAAAGATTATAAAATTATCCCTTTTGAAACAATGAACTTGTTTTATAGAGATGATAAACAGGATTATCTTGAAAAATTAAGAAAAGAAATAATATGATTGTAAATAGTATTTTTTTAGAATCTACATCAGGAGGCGGGTATGAGATAATTGCATATATGATAATTGCGATCATGTTTGGTCCTCCTCTTTTGTTAGCGTTAATAGGTGGAATACTTTATAGAAAGAAAAAGAAAAAAGTAGCAAAGGTTTTTTTTATACTTTCTGGGGTTTACCTAGTGGTTGGGTTGGGGATATGTGGAGCGTTAATGTCTGGGTTTTAATTTAGGTCCTGATATACTGCAACAGGTATACAAACATACTGTTAACTGGTTTTTGCTAACAAGTATGTTTGTGTATATTGATTCGTTTAATTTATCGCAACATAAATATCTACTTCTGCATCTTTAGGGTTTTTTGCTTCAGCTCCATATACTTCAAAATCGGTAGTATATTTTCGATCTAAGTTGGTGTTCCATATCTTGATCCATTCATTATATATAACCCCTTTTGTTAAATCTCCCTTGGCAGTAAATCTAGTATAAGAACTTTGATCAATTTTTATACAGGTCATTTCTTCTGGGATATTATTTAGGTTAGCAACTTTACATCCAATAATAGTAGAGTACTCTTCTGTGTGGTCACTCTCATAATTAGTATACACAGCATAGATTGTGTCATCTACTTTGTTTGGGATTTTTTGCATGGTACCATGCGACATAAAAGTGTCCCAAAGCTCTGGGATATCTTTTGCAGCTTGTTCGTTTTTGTTTGTAGTTCGTTTATCTATTCCAACAATCCAAAAAGGTTCTAATTTTGTTTTGATCATAATGTTATTAGATTAAATTAATTTAAAACAAAACTAACTGCGTGCATTGACAAAGGTATGTCAGGAGGATATTTCAAATTAGAAAAATTTGAAAGTTTTATGTCTATAATCTATAAAATGATTATTTTATAATAACCGTGTCGGGTACAAGTCCAGAAACATCGCCTCCATTTCTAATAACATCTCTTACAATCGAAGAAGAGATAAAGCTTTTACCAGAAGAAGTAAGTAAGAATACCGTTTCTATATCAGACATTTTTCTATTGGTATGTGCAATTGCTTTTTCAAATTCAAAATCACCAGGATTACGAAGCCCTCTCAGAATAAAATTTGCATTTTGTTTTTTACAAAACTCGACTGTTAACCCTTTGTAGGTAATTACTTTAATTTTAGGCTCGTTTTTAAAAGCTTCTTCCATGAACTGTTTTCTCTCCTCTAAAGAAAACATATATTTTTTCTCAGAATTAACACCGATGGCAAGGATTATTTCATCAAATAGGGTAAGTCCTCGTTCTATAATGTCATAGTGACCTAAGGTAATTGGATCAAAAGATCCTGGAAAAACGGCTCTTCTCATATGTGATTATTGATTGATATATAGGTTACAAATATATATGAAATTATAATTTAAAATAATCTATACGTAGTGATTGAGGCATTTTATATCAAAGTAATATCTTTTTATTTTTTTAAACAGGTTTCTATGGCATTAGAAAATAATTCTTTTAGACTGATACCGGCAATAATAGCTTGTTGGGGTAAAATACTTGCTTCACTAAGCCCTGGATTTGTATTCATCTCAACAAAATAAGGTTCTCCTTCATGAAAAATAAACTCACTTCTAGAAAAACCTTTCATTTTTAATATTTTGTAGACTTTTAAAGCCAATTCTTGTACTTTTTTTGTGTCTTCTTCAGATAAGCGTGCTGGTGTAATTTCTTCAGATTTTCCTAAGTACTTAGCTTCATAATCAAAAAACTCGTTTTCTGTCACAATCTCTGTTACTGGTAGTACTATGTCTTCTCCTTTGTATCGAATGACTCCTATAGAAACTTCGGTGCCACTTAAAAAAGATTCTATAATAATTTCATCATCTTCTTTATAGGCAACTTCTATAGCAGGAATAAGCTCTTGTTCTGTTTTAACCTTTGAAACTCCATAACTACTACCAGCTTTGTTGGCTTTAACAAAACATGGTAAACCAACAGTATTGATAATTGCCTTGCTATCTATAACATCTCCTTTGTTTAGGAAATAATTGGTAGCGGTTGGTATTCCGTATGGCTGTAATGTACTAATGCAATCTCGTTTGTTAAAAGTTAATGCAGCTTGATAAAAATCGCAAGCAGTTTGCGGTATTTCTATCAAATCAAAATAAGCTTGTAGTAATCCGTCTTCACCAGGAGTGCCATGAACTATGTTAAATGCAGCATCAAACCTTATTTTAGAACCATTTAATGTCAATGAAAAATCATTTTTGTCGATACTAAACTTTTGATCATGATCATCGACATAATACCAACCATTTTTTGTGATATGTATCCTATATGGATGATATAGATCTCTATCTAGATGTTTGTATACTACATTTCCACTTTGAATTGAAATATCAAACTCGCTGGAGTACCCTCCCATAAGAATAGCAATGTTCTTTTGCATTGAATGACTGTTTTGTTACAAAAATATCATTTATAGAATAAGAAGGAAACTCTTTTTAATATTTTCTTAAACCGATGAAATTGGTAAGTTTCTGTTTTTGAGAATAGTTGTTTAAGAGTTTAATATTAGATTAATAATAACTGTATCTAGATAAGGTATAGCTAATGTTTTTGTAACCATTAATTAAGACTGTCATATTGCTTTTTATAGACTTGATAACTTAGTTTTGTAACCATAACACTATGGCCAAAATGTTATAACACCTCACAATAAATTAGTTTGATTTTTTAATCCTTCCCCCCTCAGTTAATCAACTCAATAATCCTTAAAAGTGTCGCTTTTAAAATCTTAAGTAGTAAAACTAATTTAACCTAATTACACAAAAAAATGAAGAAAGTTTTATATTTTATTCTATGCTTTATTATTTCTAATGCAGCATTAGCACAATTAAGTGATATTCAACCACCAGATTTAAGAGGGTTGTCAGGAGGAAAAGCTATTTTGGTTAGAATAAGCGAAGCCGAATTTGGAAATTATTTTAGAGGAGGTTTAGAACCGGCGCAACCTTTTCCTAGTTTTGTACCAGGAGATACATTAGATTTTTACAATACTCTTCAATATTGGTGGATAATTTTTGGACTGGAAGAAAGTGACCCTAAAAAGGTTCTTATTTATAACCCTTCAAGAAAACAATGGTTAGTTAATCGTGAAGGTATAGGGATTTTTTCAGCAATAGGCTCTGCTTTTACTGGTAACAATAATATAAGAGGCGAGTACCTTTTTGATTGTAGTCTTACTTATGAAGAAGTGGTAAGAGCACATAATTCATCAAGAAATCCCACGGTAACGTTTAAAGGAACAAACTCTGGTATTTACAGAAGATGGGCTACTACAAAAGACAGACTTTTTAATCAACGAATAGCATTAGGTTTTGTAGATGATTCTAATGTAGATACGAATGCATGGAATACAAATTTTAGATTAGAGTTTCCTTTTGATAATTCATATGTAGCAGTTCCTTTTTATGGTTCTTCGAATCATTCTATAAATATTCCTGGCGACTATACACAGGTTAGAGCCAATTCTACTATAAGCGATAATAAGGCAGTCGTGGTCTCATATCAAGCAATGCCATTAAGTAATAAGTTTGATGCCAGAATGTTTAAAGTAGATATCGATGACCAAAATTCTGATATAGAAATAGGGTTGATAGATTATAAAAACACGTATTATAAAGTAGGTTATTATCGAAGTAATAATGGTAATCGAAAACCTACGAGTGGTATAAAAATTAAAAATGGAAAGGTATATTTATTTAGCACTGGGCAAGCGGATAAGTTAACTTCTTTTAATGTAAACCAGACCATTTATTTTGGGTATACTTCTGGTAAATTAAACGCTTTTCAGGGATCACGAAGCGAACAATTAACCGGTGTACCAACCCCATTACTTCTTAATAAAAGTGCAGATGCCAGATCACGACTTTTATGTATTGTGAAAAGAGGAAACATAAAGATATCCTATAGTTTAAAGTCCATACTGTTTTTAGAAGCAAATAATGGAGAAATGGATAATAGTAACCCTTATGTTTCTACGGATCCTAAATTTGGTAATTATAATGTAAACAAAGGATATGGTTTTGATTGGACTGCTCCTACTTATAATTTAAGATATAAAAGTGGAGGGAGTGCAAGAAATGAAGTTGTGCAAAGTCCTTTTTATTCTAATACTCCTCGTTTTAGCGGGGTTGCTAATAAATATTCACCTAGGGGAGAATTTATGGGAGGTGCTGATTTTGATCCTGGGACTGGTTGGGAACTAATTAAAGCAGATTTTGGATATGATAACAATGGTGCCAAACCTGTTCAGAATTTGAGAAATGAACCTTATATGATATTATATAATCGAACCTCGGGAAAACTTCGTGTATTTTTATATCTCAATAATACATCTATAGCGAATAACCTAAGAGTTTCTATTAAAGATGGACCCAATAATGCGATTAGTCAATACCGACCAGCAAAGTTATGGGGAGGTTTTTTACAGGGAAAGGCGTTGAATGATAATGCCTTATCGGTAGATCCATATAACAAAACTGTGGAGTTAAATTCATCATCATCTGGAGCCTTTGTATATGCTGATTTTACACTTACTTATGATCCCTGTATCCAGTTTTTCGAATCCAATTTGCAGGTAGAAGTACATAAAGTAACTTCGGGAACGCTTAAAATTGTTGGACGTACATTAGGAGGTTCTGTACCCGCAGGAAGTCCAAGTATCAACGATTGGTTGAGTAATAGTGATGATTACCTTACTGGAGTTTTGGATACACCTTATGGATCTCAACAACGAACATTGGGAGATGTCTCCTTTAGAAATTTTACACAATGGGGAGGGAGAGAATGGAGAAACGAGGCAAGTTTTGTACAACCCGGTAAAAAAATACAACAATGGGAACGAGATGCAGCTAGATTACAATATCAGGCAGAAGCTTCTATGGCATCTGCAGAGTTTTTGAATATGGGAGGAAAAATCCTTAAAGGATCTGGAAAAGTGGCAGGAATTGTAGAGCCTCCTTTTGTAAAACCAGGTAAAGCACTAGAGGCTGCTGGAGAATATATGGAAGCTGCTGCTGCCGGAATTAAAGGAGGAGCCCGAATTGCAAAAGCTCATGCTCTAAAATTAAGATGGCAAAACCTTAAAGATACACCAGATAGGACCATACCAGTTACGTTTCCAGAACCACAACCTAGCGTGGTTTTCTCTGAATTGGCTTTAAACGGTACGATTTCTATTTCAACCAAACTCTTTGATGATGTAATCATTACGACTCCTGGTTCTAAAAATTCTGATCAAGCACCATCAGAATACAGAAATGGAAGTAAAGGAGCCTATCCTGTTTATAATGAAAGACCAGGGTTGTTTAATATGCTATATAAACCAGAAATTACTTTGGTACTGGCTACTTCCTATAATCCTTCCTCGCTTTCTTCAACAAGAGGAGCCAGATTAGTTTTCAAAAAACGCCCTTATTTGGCAAGTAATATGAATCGAGTTTTAGGACATAATGTTGGAGTATATAGAGTGAGAGCAATTGTCACCAACTATGATAGTGCAGGAAATGTTATTGATGTTCCTAAAGGAACAAAAGCGTATTCCTTTACATACAATAGGGATAGAAGGTATAACATGCCTGATCAATTGGATATAAGTGAATTAATTGCACCAGAAATCTGGAGTACAATACGCACAAGATATAATCAAGATAGTTCATCAAGTACCTCTGCCAAAATTAATAATATCCAAAATTACCTAAGAGATTCTGGAATCAAGATAGAGTTAGAAATAGAAGCGTATGACTTTTTTGGTAAAAATCCAGATGGAACTTATCTAGGAAGTTCTGTAAGACAATCGTTTGATACTGATACCGAAATAATCTATAAGAACCCATTAAACGGAGCTTCGTGGAACAATGGGCTATCTAATGAGCGAAATCTAGAAAACATCACAAGTACATTAAATATTAGAACTGCAGATATCCAACCATGGGGTAATAAATACATTATTTCTGATATAGAATCTTCATATGCTACAAATATGCGTACTTATTGCAATAGTATCCCCGTAGCAGTGGCCAAAACGGTAGATGAAGAAGTATATGATATCGTAAAAGAGAAAAAGAAAATAAAAGTATTCCCTAATCCAAGTGGAGGAGAGTTTAATGTATCATACACCACAAAGGATAGGGGCGAAATTACTTTGACTATTATAGACTTAAGTGGTCGTGTAATAGTACAACATAAGGACATTTCGGGCAAGATCGGTGAACAAAAAAGAGCACAGATTCAGGTAAATGATTCTAAATCTGGGATCTATCTTCTTATGGTGAGATTCAAAAATGGCGAAAGCTATTCACATAAAATCATGGTTAAGAAATAAAGTTGTTTCAAACATTTGTTTAAATTCATCTAGAATTATAAGAGAAGGGAAATCCAATAAAGAGTTTCCCTTCTTAGTATAAAAAGAATATATAACTTTTTTTATGATACTTATGTAGTATAAACCGTAAAGTTCAAGTGCTTTTAAAAAGATATTGCATGCTGTTTTTTATATATTTGTCCAAATTATATATGTGATTATGGATTTCTTCAGAAACCTTTTTAAGTTTATATACAGTAAAATATTTTTGATTCAAGTAGTTGTTGCGATAGCAATGTTGGCCATCGTATCTTATCTTGTTTTAGAGTGGTTAGAAAGTACGACCAATCATAATCAACATATTGTAGTGCCAGATTTAAGCAAAAAAACGCTGGATGAAGTGGCAAAGGTACTAGAAGTTAAAGATCTACGATATGAGGTGCAGGATTCTACAAGCTTTAATCCTGATTTCCCTCGATATTCGGTAACAGAACAAAACCCAATTGCAGGAAGTGAAGTAAAACAAAATCGTAAGATTTATGTTACTCTAAACCCTTCAGGGTATCGAAAAGTTGAAGTTCCCGATGTGATTCAGAAAACGCAAAGACAGGCACAACCAAAATTAATTGCACTAGGTTTTAAGATAGGAGCTATAACTTATCAACCAAATATAGGTAAAGACGTTGTTTTAGAATTAAGATACAAAGGTAAGCGTTTAAAGCCAGGAACTAAATTAATGAAAACTTCTACCATTGATCTTGTTTTGGGTGATGGAGAAGGTAATAAAGTAAACCTTTCTAATTAACTGTGATAGGACCAGAAAATATAGGAGATTTTGATGCAAACGAAGATGATTTATATGAACATTATCGTTTTGTAGCAGGCGCAGGCCAAGTACCACTAAGAGTGGATAAGTTTTTAATGAATTTTGTCGAAAATGCGACAAGAAATAAGATACAACAAGCAGCAAAAGAAGGAAGTGTTTATGTAAACGACGTACCTGTAAAATCGAATCATAAAGTAAAACCAAATGATGTGGTTCGTGTTTTATTTTCTCACCCTCCTTATGAAAACCTATTAACTCCCGAGAATATTCCGCTAGACATTGTTTATGAAGATGATGTACTTTTGGTTGTTAATAAACCAGCAGGTATGGTAGTGCATCCTGGTCATGGTAATTATTCGGGAACTCTTATAAATGCATTAATATATCATTTTGATAATCTGCCTAATAATAGCAGTAATAGACCAGGGTTAGTACATCGTATAGATAAAGATACTAGTGGTTTATTGGTAATTGCGAAGACAGAAGAAGCTATGACTCATCTTGCAAAGCAGTTTTTTGATAAAACAAGTCAACGAGAGTATGTAGCTATTGTTTGGGGTAATATAAAAGATGATGAAGGCACTATAGAGGGTAATATAGGACGTCATCCTAAAAACAGGTTGCAAAATACCGTTTTTGTAGATGATGAGGCCGATAAAGGGAAGCCAGCTGTTACTCATTATAAAGTTTTAGAACGTTTAGGATATGTAACCTTGGTTTCATGTAGGTTAGAAACCGGAAGGACTCATCAAATTAGAGTACATATGAAATATATAGGTCATACCTTATTTAATGATGAACGTTATGGAGGAGAAAAAATATTAAAAGGCACAACCTTTACTAAGTATAAACAATTTGTAGATAACTGTTTTAAAATATTACCTAGGCAAGCGTTACACGCAAGAACACTTGGTTTTGAACATCCAGTTACGGGTAAGTCTATGCATTTTGAAACTGAAATTCCAGATGACATGAAATTATGTATAGAGCGATGGAAAAACTATGCAAAAAACCAGTTATCAGAATAATATTGACGAATGGTTTAATAAAGACCAACTAAACAATTTACAGTAGGTCAATTTAATAGAAATAGAAGTATTGTTATTAGGTTGTATATCTAGTGTTAAATAATGGTTACTAAAAACTTTATTTTGAAATAAATAGGGATTACTAACTAAATATTGGTACCTTAGCGTTTTAATAATTTATAATGAATAAAGGAACAGTAAAATTTTTTAATGACTCCAAAGGATTTGGATTCATAACAGAAGAAGGATCAAACAAAGATCATTTTGTACACATCTCAGGATTAATCGATGAAGTTCGTGAAGGTGACGAAGTAGAGTTTGACCTTAAAGAAGGTAAAAAAGGAATGAACGCGGTAAACGTGAAAGTATTATAATATACATTTTTGACTTTTTTAAAGCACAAGCCTGTCGTATGACAGGCTTTTTTTATGATTTTATTTTATATTCAATTAAATAACTTTTATCAATAGCTACATAAAGAAGAAATACCTCTATAGATTTTAATTTTCGGTGCACAATTGTATTTTTGAGGTATAAAAAGAAACTTTACATGAAAATCGTAATATCTCCAGCCAAATCATTAGATTTTGAAACAACACTGCCAACTAAACAACATACAGAACTTTCTTTTTCGTCTGAAGCAGAAAAGTTAAATGCGATTCTTCAGAAAAAATCGCCTAAAAAGCTTACCGAGCTTATGAGTATTAGTGATAAGTTAGCACAACTTAACTGGCAACGTAATCAGGATTTTAACCTTCCGTTTACTCAAGAAAATGCGCGTCAGGCGGTGTACGCATTTAAGGGAGACGTATATATTGGATTAGATGCGTATACAATTCCTGAAGAAAAATTAAGTGCACTTCAAAATCAATTAAGAATATTGTCTGGTTTATACGGTATTTTAAAGCCTTTGGATCTTATACAGCCTTATCGCCTTGAGATGGGAACTAAACTCAAAATAGGTCGAAAAAATAACCTATATGAGTTTTGGAAAAAAAGCATTACAGCACATTTAAACGATGAGCTTTTAGAAGATGAGTTATTCGTGAACCTGGCTAGTAATGAGTATTTTAGTGCTATAGATGTAAAAGCACTTAAAGTACCTGTGATTACTCCGCAATTTAAGGATTGGAAAGGAGACAAGCTTAAGATGATTAGTTTCTTTGCCAAAAAAGCAAGAGGTATGATGGTGCGATATATTATAGACACAGGAGCAGAAACTATAGAAGATTTAAAAGGATTTAACTATGAAGGGTATGGGTTTAGTGAAGAGTATACTACTAAACCCAACGAATTGGTATTTGTAAGATAAGCTACCCCTAAATAATGTACTCAACCTGTCATAAACTAGTGAAATCTATAACAGGTTGAGTAAGTAGTTTATATAAAGTACTTGAGTGCTATCTATTTATAGGCATATTTTTAGATAGTTTTCTGTTATATATATACGATACAATTACTAAAGTTAGTGCTATCAAGGCACCAAAGTACTCACCATCCTTAATAGTAATATGGGCACCAATAGCTAATAATAGTTCGAATACAAAGCCTGCATATGCCCATTCTTTTAACATTAGAGACTTATTTGTCCAAATTGCGATAAGACCTAGGATCTTAAGAATCGCTAACGGATAAATAATAAAGGTTGGAAACCCTAGTTTTAAAATTGTTTCGCTAACCATTTCGTATTGAACGAAATACATGATGGCACCAAAAGATATTAGCAGGGTGAATAATATGGTGACAATTCGATAAATCCATACATCTGTTTTTTTCATGTCTGTAATTGATTTTGATTAATAATTATTCTAATTACCATGGTATTATTCACCATGGTAAACATTTGATTAAATTTTTTTAACTCCTTATTTTATCCAGAATTTGAGATACTATTTTGGCTTCTTCGTCACTTATATTGTTAAAAAAACTCATGTGTGAGCCATCATCATGTTCATCGATTTCTTTCAAAAGTTGTAGCCCTTGTTTAGATATTTTGAGAAAGACTAATCTCCTGTCTCTGCTGTTTCGTTTTCTTTCAATTAATTTTTTTTCTATCAACTTATCACAAAGCCTGGTGGCGTTAGGAGATTTTTCAACCATTCGGTTTTTTATATCATTCATACTAACCCAGTCGTTAGCTCCTCTTAAAATTCGAAGGATATTAAATTGTTGTGATGATAAACCAAATGGTTTAATAAATTCATAAAATTGATTTTTGATCCAATTACTGGTGTATACTACATTAGCCGCAAAACGATGTTTGTCGTTTGCAAATTTTGTTTTCATAGCATCATCTATACGGGTCATTCAAAACTAATTTGGGTAAATATAGAAAATAAATATTTACCATGGTAAGTATTTGTTATTCTTTATAAAATGTTTTTTGAAGATTGATGATAATAGATATGTTTTTAGGTAGTTGTAATTGTTGTGCTTAAACTATATCAGAAATAGCAAGATGTTCTTATTTTATTTTGATATTTTTTTCATTTTCATATGCCATAGATTTTAGTATCTTCACTTATTAATTAATCACACAAATTCGCAATTCTTAGATGCAAAAAGTTATCGATATTCTTGATTGGATTGGTGAAAAAACAGGAATAGTGGTTCGCTGGACTGCTGTTGTACTGGCTTTGGTAATAGGAGTAGATGTAATTATTCGATACTTATTTAAGTTTACCTATGTCTGGATGATCGAGGTAGAAATCTATCTTTTTGGAATGTTATTTTTGCTTGCTTCGGGGTATACTTTTAAATACGATAATCACGTACGAGTAGATGTGTTTTATGCCAAACTTTCAGAAAAGAGAAAAGCCTGGATTGATCTTTTGGGTGGTGTTGGATTATTAATACCTTGGTGCTATGTGGTTATTGTTTCTTCATGGTACTATGCGCTGTCATCTTTTATAATTGGTGAAAAATCGCCTCAACCAGGTGGATTACCGGCATTGTATATTCTTAAGTTCTGTATTACATTAGGATTTACCCTTTTATTACTTCAGGGAGTTTCACATATTTTAAAATCAATTCAAATCATTTTTACCAAAAAATAATGGAATACCTGGCAATTATCCTATTTGTATTAATATTTATTTTTATTTTAAGAGGGTATCCTGTTGCATTTACTCTTGGCGGAATTTCTATAGCTTTTGCATTTGGTGTTTACATTTTTGCACCAGAACAGTTTCAAATGTCTACTTTTTATTTACTTCCTTCCAGAATAATGGGGGTTGTAAATAACTATGTACTTATGGCAGTCCCATTGTTTATTTTTATGGGTATTATGTTAGAAAAATCAGGATTGGCACAAGGATTATTAGAAACTATGGCTATGGCGTTTGGCAGAATACGGGGTGGCTTGGCAATTTCTGTTGTTATTGTGGGAGCCTTATTAGCAGCATCTACTGGTATAGTAGGTGCCACAGTAGTGACAATGGGGTTGATAAGTCTACCTACGATGCTCAAGAGAGGGTACAAAACAGAATTGGCTACCGGTGTAATTGCGTCTTCTGGTACATTAGGTCAAATTATTCCTCCATCAATTGTTTTAGTATTGTTAGCAGATACAATTAATAATTCTTCTAAAGGAACGGCTTCTGTAGATGTTGGAGCTTTATTCTCTGCTGCATTGTTTCCTGGTTTAGTATTGGTAGGTTTATATATTATTTATATTTTAATTAAATCTTTTATTCATAAAGAAGATGCTCCTGGGATACCCCCAGAGGAGATTGCAGAATTTAGAGGAAATAACTTTAAGGCCAACGTCATAAAAGTATTGTTTTTACCCTTGGCGCTTATTATACTTGTTTTAGGATCTATTTTTACGGGTATTGCCTCTCCTACAGAGGCTTCTGCTATAGGAGCGATTGGTGCTACTATCCTTACCATATTTCAGAAAAAGTTTACTTATGATATTTTAAAAGAAGTAGCACAAGAAACTATGAAACTAACCTCGATGGTGTTTTTTATACTGCTAGGGGCAACAACATTTACTTTAGTTTTTAGAGCATTAGGAGGAGATTCTTATTTACAGGAATTGATTGTATCATCACAATTAACACCGCTTATGTTTTTGTTATTGGTAATGGTCGTAATTTTCATTGCAGGTTTCTTTATAGATTTTATAGAAATAGTATTTATTATCGTGCCAGTGGTAACACCAATATTCAATGCTTTTGATATGAATATGTTATGGGTAGGAGTGCTTATTGCACTTAATTTACAAACTTCCTTTTTAACACCTCCTTTTGGATTTGCGTTGTTTTATCTTAAAGGAGTAGCACCAGAAAGTGTAAAAACAAGTCAAATTTATAGAGGCATTATTCCATTTATTATTATTCAGTTAATCATTGTAGGTGTCGTAGTGTTTTTTCCTGAAATCGTGTTTTTATCAAAATAGAAAATAATAAAATATGAAGTTAGCATATATTATAAAAAGTAAAGCGGTAAGGTCATTTCTGATAATGACCACTTTTTTATTGGTATGTTCGTGTCTGGGAGAACCTCCTGCAAGTATGAGTACTACACCATATAGTGCAAAGAAGCCCGATCAGGTATTTCATTGGAAAATGACAACAACCTGGCCACCTGGTTTTCCTGTATTAGGCGAAGTGGCAGAAAAATATGCTCAATGGGTAGAAGAGATGTCTAATGGACAAATAAAAATAAAAGTCTATGGTGGGGGCGAATTGGTACCTCCGCTAGAAGCATTTGATGCTGTATCACAAGGTACCATAGAGATGGGATGTGGAGCAGCATATTATTGGGCAGGAAAAACCTCTGCAGCTCAGTTTTTTGCTGCAGTTCCTTTTGGGATGAATAGCCAACAACTAACGTCTTGGATGGAAACAGGAGGAGGGTATGAACTTTGGAAAAAAGCCTATGCAACATATAACTTAGTTCCTTTTATGGGAGGAAATACCGGTGTGCAAATGGGAGGTTGGTTTAACAAAGAGATTAATACCATCGAAGATTTTAAAGGGCTAAAAATGCGTTTGCCAGGTATCGGAGGAAAAGTGCTTGAAAAAGCAGGCGGAGCAGCTGTTTTGGTTGCAGGAAGTGAAATTTATACAAGTTTAGAACGAGGAGTAATTGATGCCACAGAATGGGTAGGACCATTTCATGATTATAAAATGGGATTCCATAAAATTGCAAAATATTACTATACTCCAGGATGGCATGAATTAGGAACTCAGTTAGAGTTTTTTGTGAATAAAAACCTATATGATCGTATGCCTTTGCATTTACAATCTATTTTGGAAGCTGCTTCAAAAAGAGCACAAGTATGGGTGCTATCAGAGTTTGATAAACAAAATGGTATTTATCTTGAAAAGTTAATTAATGAAGAAAATGTTGAGGTACGAGAATTTTCTAAAGAAACATTAGACGCTTTAAGAGTATATACACATGAAGCTATACAAGAGATGATAGGAGACGATCCTTTTGCAAAAGAAGTGTATGAAAGTTATTCTAATTTTCAGAAGAAAACTGGTAATTGGTCAAAAGTAACCGAAAAAGCGTACTATAACAAGATACAAGAATAAGAATACTTTTTATGTAAAAAGAAACCGTTTTTAAGAAACACTTAAAAACGGCTTTTTTATTTAATTATGACTGATGTATGCGAGATAGAATAAATCTTCTTTTAAATTGTAAAGTTTTCTTCTAATTGTACATCAAGATCTATTGTGGTAGTTTTATCGTCACCATCGGTTTGTGTAGCTATAGCATCACAAGTACCATCTCCATAATCCAACGTATTAGAAGTCGTACCATTTTCGCTAGTTACAATAACACCGCTAACCACGTATTTACAATCTGATTCTACTCTTAAAGGGCTTGTAGTTTTTGATATAAGAACATCTCCAGTACTAAAATTAGCTTCAGAATTAATTGTTACGAGAGAGTAAAACGTATTTGTGTTTTGTTGGTCAATTACGTTTTCGATAGAGGTTTTATTGGTACTGGTAACTTTCAGTCCGTCATCCCATGTAAATTCATAGTTCGAATTTGTAATAAAATTCTGTCCATCTCCTGTCGTAAAGTCACCTAATGTAAAAGTTGCAACAGAACTTCCGCTTACCGTTATATCATTAAAAGAAAAGTTCTCTAGAGTATAAGTAATATCAAGAGCTAAATCTTGAGAACCTTCTTTGATTTTGTAGGTGATCAAAATTTTACCAGAAACGGCCTTTCCATCTGGAGATGTACATCCATCACCATAATCAATAGTGGCCGTAGCTCCCGTATCGGTCATTTCTGAGGTCAATACAACGCAATCATTAGATATGTTTTTTGCATTACGCCCCGCATTTGATGAGTTTGACATTGCGTTTTTTACTGCAATATTAATTTCACGATTTGCAGATTTTACATCTTGATACTTATCTGCAACGACTATGTCGTTTGATGATGGCGTATCGGTCACATTACTTGTGTCATTATCATCATTACTACAACTTAGTAGAAGAGTTGTAGCCATAAGAATACTCATAAAAACAATAAGTCTGTTTTTCATACTTAAAAAAATAAAAATAAAGGTTTATAAATGATTTATCGCGGGGTATTGAGAGGCAAAATTAACCAATGAAAAAGCTGAAGCATATTAACTATTTGTTAAAAATTACTAGTATTTCCTGAAACTACTGCAATAAAAAATCACCTTTGAAAACACTCAAAGGTGATTTTTGTTTTTTTGTATAAACTTAACAATCGAAAGTTTGTCTCATTCGTAAAACATAAACAGTTTGAAAACAAAAAGTCGGTTGAACATTCCGTATGCTTTCCCTGATGTTTTTATTCAATTCTGACTACTATTTTTTGTAAAAGTGGGATTGCTACAATGAATAATTATCTGCTACCTCTACGTCCAAATCTATGGTCGTTTCGTTACCTTCTTTATCTTTAAGAATTGCAATATTATCACAAGCGCCATCACCATAGTCTAATGTCGTATGTATTTTGTTTTCTGTTGTTACGACTGTACCACTTACAATATACGAACATCCATTTTCGATTCGTAAAGGAGAGGATTTAGAAGTTATATATTCTCCTGTACTAAATGATATTTCATTATCTAAAATAATAAATGAATAAGATTCCTTAGGTTGTTCCATATTGATAACACCTGTTATAGAAGTATTTCCTTTACTGGTTGCTGTAAGTCCATCTTTCCAGGTAAACACAAAGTCGGTTTTTGTTTCAAATCTTGTACCATCTCCCATGGTTAAATTGTCTAATTTAAATGTCCCGGTAGAAGTGCCACTAACTGTTATATCATTATAGGAGAAATTCTCTAATGTATATGACATGTTAAAGGCTAGTTCTGGTGTTCCTTCTTTAATGCTATAGTTAACTATAATTTTACCAGAAATTGCTTTTTCATTTATGGTACAATTAGTTCCATAGTCTATAGTTACCGTAGCGCTCGTTTCATTGAATTCTGAGGTAATAGTAGTACACTCATTGGATGTCTTTTTTTTATTACCAGATGATCCTGACATAGCACTTTGTACTACACTATTAATTTCGCGAGTAGCTAGTTTTACATCTTTATAATTGGCAGATGTAACATTATTAGTAGATGATGCAGGTGTTTCATCTACATTGTTATCGTCGTTACCGCAACTAGAAAAAAGAGATACTGCAATAAGAGCACTCATGAAAACAATAATTTTGTTTTTCATAATACAATAATTAAAAATAAAAAGTTTATAAATATTTTTCGTTGGGGTATTTTACAATACAAACTTAATTAATCGAATCACTGAGTGATATTAACCCTTTGTTAAAGTTTACGCGAGCTTGTTTGCGATTTATTTATAAAAAAACCGTTTTAAGAAAAAACTTAAAACGGTCAATTAGCATAGTATTTTGCTGGTTTTTACCAGCTAAGTTCTATGGTAGTTTCATTTCCGTCAGAATCTGTTTGTACCGCTTCGTTATCGCAAGTGCCATCGCCATAGTCCAAAGTAACCATTTTACTGTTTTGAATAGTTGATATTACTCCTTTTACCGTATAACCACATATGCTCTCATATCGTAGGGGTGTTGTAATTTCTGATGAATAAGTATCCTCATTATTAAAGGACGTAGAACTATTACCAGTGGTGATAGCATAAAAATCAAATCCATATCCGTAAGGGTCTTCTTCTACAATTCCTTGATTCTCTTCTCTAAAAATTTCTTTGATACGATTTGATTCAGAAGTTGCAGTAACACCATCACCCCATTCAAATTTAAAACTAGAAGTAGCATCATATTTGGCATTTCCAGTTTCAATATTATAAGTAAACGATCTTCTGGCATTACCATTAATAGTAATATCATCATAAACAATATTCTCTACTGTATAGCTTATTTCTGTTGTATCATTATTATCTCCACTTGGTTCGACATTGAAAACAAGAATAATTTTCCCAGAGGTTCTATTACCATCTGGTGTTTCACAACCGTCACCATAATCAATAGTGATAGTCATATTTGTACCATCGTTTTCGGTAGTTAATTTTGGGCAATTAATATTTTTGTTTTGTAAACCCGAAATTCCAAAAATACCAGACTCTGTATTAAAAAATCGTTCTATAACGGTATGTATTTCACGACTAGCAGATTCAATTTGTTCATATTGTTTAGACGTTATTGCGTCGTCTGTTGGAGTGTTATTGTTTGTATCATTGTCGGTATCACTAGTACAGCTTACAAGAAGTATACATGATATACATAGAAAGCTGATAACAGTAATCGCTCTGTTTTTCATAATTAAAGCTTTAAAATTAGTATCGTTTGTGTTTGTTTGTGCTAATGGAAACGGTTAAAACTCAATGATTCTTGTAATTTGAGTGTTAATATTTGTTAAATTTTTGTTAACATTGAAAAGGTGTTTAATATGCTTCTCCTTATCTAATGTGTGTGAAGTTTCTGTAGGTGTTTTTTATGATGATGTTTTGTTTTAAGAGAAATCATAAACCAATTTGTGGTCTATGAAAACTATTTTAAACCTAACAGGAGTAAAACCAATTACAAATAAAGAACAGACCCATATAAATGGATCTTCTCACAGCAGTGCTTGTTATCAGAGAGAAAATCATTGTTGTCAACCTACGGGAGGACCAAGAGGTGATTTTTATGATGCAGGAAATTGTAGAATCTGGGGATGTGTATTCTACTAAATCATAACAATGTATACAAAAAAGAAAAACGATTAAGGTTTCGTTTTTTTGTTGATAGAGTTTTTACAAGTTTATAATCATATCTGCGCTTTTTTTAGTTTTGGTAGACTTTTTTGTAGGTAATAGCTGGTTTTCTTAAAGGAACTATTACTTAAAGCACTTTGTAGTTTCTAAAATCTTGTTATTTTTACTAAAAAGTAAAACACACTCCCCAATATATTGAAAATTAAACCTATTCAAATAGCATTATTTATCCTTTTTGTATTAGGAGGATTGTTTGGACTCATGTTTCTAAGTGAAAAAGGAGGTGTTCAGAAAGAACAAGTTCAAGACGATGGATTTTCGTATGAGGGTTTGTCAATAAAATACCCTACGTATCATACTTTTTTAGAATTAGAGAAAGATTCGGTACTTACTCGAGAAGATGTGTTAGAGGTTACCCAAATTGTTACTCCGGTAGATATCGAAACGACTCCTGAGACCGATATCAAGAAAACGGAAGAAGATAAAAAAATCAAACAATTACCAGATTTTTCTAAAATAGATACCACCAAGATAGTAAGGATTCGATATCCAGAAAGTAATCCTAATTTTGCCAATGAACTAAGAGAAAAACTATCTTCGCGCTCTTGTAGAATTATTCATTATGGCGATTCTCAGATAGAAGGAGATCGAATTACTGCATACTTACGTAATCGATTACAACATATGTATGGTGGTAATGGGCCAGGATTTTTACCAATACTACCGGTGTATCGTCAAATTAGTGCAATAATAGAACCAAGTGATAACTGGCAACGATATGCATTTTTTGATCCTACCAAAAAGAAATTTTCTCATAAAAAATACGGAACCTATTTATCGGTTTCTAGGTTTACACCTTATCAAAAAAAACAACCCGATAGCATAGGTATAGATACACTACCTATTGTTAAAGCTTCTGTAACTATTGGTAAATCTAAAGATACTTATCAAAAATTTAGACGCTTTAATAGGATTGGTTTGCACTATGGTAATGCTAATTTTCCTATAAAAATATCGGTGTATAATGACGAAATTCTGGTTCAACAAGATACTTTATTGGCCGATGGGAAATATCATCACTATAAAATACGAACCTCGGTTACTCCCAAAAATCTAAGGATTGAATTAGAAGGAAAGATAAGTGCAGATTTTTATGGATTGACCTTGGATAGTGGTGCTGGTGTGCAAATAGATAATGTCGCTATGCGCGGGGCTTCTGGAACCATATTTGCAAATTCTAATGCAACTACTTATACCAGAATGGTAAGGCAGTTACGTCCTAAAATAGTCATTTTACAGTATGGAGGAAATACCATGCCTTATTTAAAAGACTCTACAGATGTTACTAACTATACTAAGCGAATCAAAAGCCAGATAAATTGGATACGCCGAAGAACGGAAAATACAAACTTTATTTTTATAGGACCTACAGATATGTGTCTTCCTGTAAATGGGAAAATGGAAACGTACCCACTATTACCCTACCTTAATCAACAATTAATGAAAACCTGTTTGGATAATAATGTTGCTTATTGGAGTATGTATGATGCGATGGGAGGTAAAGGAGCGATGGAGTTGTGGGTAAACGAAAAGCTTACTGCAAAAGATTATATGCACTTTACTTGGAAAGGAACCAAAATTATCTCTGAATTATTTTTTACTTCTCTATACTTAGACCTCAAAGAACCTGACAATACCAACGACGATGCATAAAAAACTACTCTTTTGTTTGCTCATATTTACCTTACCCATTACTATTAGTGCACAAACATATGTACTAGATACGATCCAAAAAGAATATCCTTTTATTAATTGGAAAGCCAATGTGATTAAAATGGCAGAAGATTCACCGGCTTTCAAACAATTGTTTTGCAAACTGGATACTATTGCCAAAGGAGGAGAAGAAGATTTACATATTTTTCATATAGGGGGCTCACACATTCAAGCAGATATTTATTCAAATCGTTTACGATCGTATTTGCAAATGATGAGTCCAACAGCCAAAGGGCAACGAGGTTTTATATATCCTTTTAAAATGGCAAAAACCAATAATCCCGGTAATTACCGGGTAAAATATGATGGTGATTGGAGTGGGTATCGATGCTCTGTTAGAAAAGATAGCGTTGCCTGGGGCTTGTCTGGGATAACTGCTGTTTTCAAAGACTCTATTTCTCATATAAAGATAAGCGCGAACGGAAATAATTATCATAAGAAAATGTACGATTTTAATAAAGTTAGAATTTTCTATGATAATTGGAGCAAAGATTATGAAATCGTTTTTAAAGAAGATTCTTTGGTTACCGCAATTAAAGAAAATGAAAAAGCACATTTTATAGAGTTTACACTTAACAAAACAGTAGATGAGATCGAGTTTTGTATACGTAAAACAAAGGATTGTGAAAATGCAGAGTTTTTGATGATGGGTATCGAACTCATGAACGATAATAAAGGAATTGAATATACTTCTATAGGAGTAAATGGAGGTAGTTTCTCATATTATGAACGATGTAAGTTTTTTAATGAACAATTAGCATTATATACCCCCGATTTATTTATTGTATCTATAGGAACTAATGATGCTTATCATCCCGATTTTAACCCCGTTTCGTATAAAGAACATTATACCAATCTTATTAAAACAATACAAAAAATCAATCCGGACTGTGCAATGTTACTCACAGTTCCAAATGATTCGTATTATAAAAAGCAGTTTCCTAATCCAAGAACAAGGATTGCCAGAAAAGTGATTTATGAAGTGGCAAAAGAGCAAAAAATGGCAGTATGGGATTTCTACGAAATCATGGGAGGATTTAATTCCTCGAAGGATTGGTATCAACATAAATTAATGCCCAAAGATAGAATTCATTTTACAGTAACGGGATATAGAATTAAGGCAGATCTTTTATTACAAGCCTTGGTACATTCATGGGAAAACACCTTACAGTTGACTTCCAATTCTATTTTGAATCAAATAATTAATGAATAGACTTACAGACATATTTTCTTTTTCAGAAGATTTTCCTTTGATTTTTACACAAGCGAATTTCTGGATATTTTTTTCAGTGATATATTTTATCTATGCTATTCTTTATAGTAAAAAAGACCTGCGTAGTGCCTATTTATTTGCAATCAGTCTTTTGTTTTACTATAAGACAAGTGGCCTTTTTATTGGTATTTTACTGTTTAGTACTATTAATGATTTCTTTTTGGGAAGGGCAATTTATAAAAGTAAATCTGTTTTGGTTCAGAAAACGTTGGTTGCTTTGAGCGTTATTATTAACCTAAGTACTTTATGTTATTTTAAATACGCTTATTTCTTTACAGATTCCTATAATTATCTTTTTCAGACCAATTATGAAGTAGTTAACTATTTAGCTCAATGGGCAAATACTTGGGGGGCAACAGATTATTTTACTGTAGATAAAATTATACTTCCGGTAGGGATTTCCTTTTACACTTTTCAAACGATTAGTTATAGTGTTGATATTTATAGAAAACAAATCAAGCCATTAAAATCGATCATTGATTTTGGCTTTTTTGTAAGTTTCTTTCCTCAACTGGTTGCAGGACCTATTGTTAGAGCATCTGATTTTGTACCTCAGATTCGTAAAGAGATCAATATTACTAAAGAAGAGTTTGGGCGCGCATCTTTTATGATTCTAAAAGGATTGATCAAAAAAATGTTATTTGCAGATTATATTGCCGCCAATTTTATGGATAGGGTATTTGATGTTCCCGAAATGTTTTCTGGGTTCACCAATATAATGGCCATGTTTGGGTATTCGCTGCAGATTTATGGTGATTTTTCTGGGTATACAGACATTGCAATAGGGTTAGCATTATTAATGGGGTATAAGTTACCGGTTAATTTTAATTCACCTTATAAAGCGATTCATTGTGGTGATTTTTGGAGACGTTGGCATATCTCGTTATCGAGTTGGTTAAAGGATTATTTATATATTCCGATAGGAGGTAACCGTAACGGTAGTATTTTTTCTTATACCTTTATACTCATATTTACGTTTTTAGGTGTTTTTGCCGTTTCAGATTATGCGATTGCATTATTAGCAGCATCGGGAGTAGGGCTATTACTTATCATTACATTATTTTCTCCGCGACTTGCATGGCATTTTAATAGAAATGTCAATATCATGATTACGATGTTGATAGGTGGATTATGGCATGGAGCTTCCTGGAAATTTGTGATATGGGGAGGTCTTAACGGGATGGGAGTAGTTGCTTATAAGTATTGGCGAAAAATAAGCCCTTATGAAAATTCGAATGCATGGTATGTTTTAGCATGGCGAATCGCATTTACCTTTGTTTTTATAACGTTTACACGTATTTATTTTAGAGGGAATAGTATGGATCATATCGATCGCTTCTATCAGCAGGTAGTAACCAATATGGACTGGCAAAATGCATTGTTAGTACTTTGGGAATATCGATTGGTATTTATTGTGATGCTCCTAGGTTATATTACTCATTGGTTGCCTTACAAAACAAAGGATTGGATAGAGGGAATATTTATTAAAAGTAATATAGTAGTCAAGGCGTTGGTTGTGATAGTAGTGGCTATTATTTGTTATCAAACTTATGCCGCAGATTTTCAGCCATTTATTTATTTTCAGTTCTAAATTGTTGTAGTTTTTTAAGGCTTTTAATTTTATATAGTAATATGTTTCAACACATTCATCCGTATGAACCTTTTTTTCCTGATGGAGCTACAAAGCTGATTGTAGGTACGTTACCTCCCCCACGGTTTACAACGCGTGAGCTAAATGAAAGAGATGTAGATTTTTGTTACGGTAGTAGTAATGGATTACTTTGGCCGGTGCTAGATAGAATTTTTAAACTGAATCTAAAATTTGAAACGACTCAAGAAGCTAGAGAGCAGCGAATACGATTTTTAACTTCTCGTGGTATTGGTGTTTGCGATATTGTACAAAGTTGTGAACGTGAAAAAGTAGATGCTTCTGATTTGGGAATGCAGAATAGCAAGCTTAGAGATATCATTGGTTATCTACATAAATACCCTAAGATCGATACCTTGTTATTTACCGGAGGAAATAGTAAAAATGGCCCCGAATATTTTTTTAGAAAACACCTTAAGACTTATCAGAAAAAACTAGAAGTAGTGTCAGATGAAATCCCTCGAATACATCAATTTACACTAGAAAATAGAACTGTTAAGACAGTATCACTTACCGCGCCTTCTGGAGCAGCCAATAGGGCTATAGGTAGTTTACCTTTGTATAAATCGTTGAAGAATAAAAACCCAAATTTTAATACGTTGGATTTTAGGGTGATGCAATACAAAGCGTTTTTTTAGTGAAATTGGGAAAGCTTTTGATAAAATTAAAAAAAGACCACCAAAAAAGGTGGTCTTTTATACAGTTTTAAATATTCTGATATTATTTTTTCCAGGTATATAGAGCGTTTACAGCCTCATCTGTATAATCTGTAAATAAACCATCTACACCGGCATCAAAGAATAAATGGTATTCGCTTTCTGGATTACCGCCACTCCATTGTGTATTTTCATTACGAAAAGTGTAGGGGTGTACCAGTAGATTATTTTTATGAGCCAATTCAATAAAGTTGGTCGCAGGTAACAAAGTTCGTTTACCAGAATCATCGGTTTTATAAGAAATGATAAACGGTTTCCAGGGGCCAATACCATCGGCATAAGAAGCTGTGAATTTCATCCCTTCTTCTGTAGTGAAAAACTCATATGTTCTTGAATCTCCATTGGCATAAAAGTCGAAAGGAGAACCATAAGAAATAAAGTCTCCATCTGGAACATTATACTCTAGGGAACCATCTTTTTTGATATCATAGGTAGAAATTAATTGTACCAATTTTACAGAGGATTTTGTATTAATGTATTGTAAAGGAGCTACTTCAAAACACTGTACAAATACAGGAGCATTTTTGTGATTCATTCTTCCTTTTTTAAGATCATAAAGAAGCTTGTCTTCCATTTTGTGAGCTCCAAAAAATTCATTGTGAAATAAAGGGTGTTTGATTTCTGGATAGATTCCAATTATTTTATCTCCTGTTAAAGATGCTCTTTTTGCAAGTCGTATTACTTCTGTAAATGTCGGGATATCGAATTTATCATCAAACTCTTTTGATCTTCCGTTATAGGCTTGTCTTGCTTTTAGTTTTTTTATTTGTACCAGAGTAAAGTCGATAGCAAACCAATCAGTTACCATTTTTCCATCTAATTCTTTAGTTGTTTTTAAATGAGCAAATTCTGGTAAATCTGCAACATTAGTTGTTCCAGATAGCATGGGTTCGTGTCTCACTACCAAATACCCATCTTTGGTTAGTACCAAATCAGGTTCTATATAGTCAGCTCCCATTTCTATGGATTTCTTATAAGCTTCTATAGTATGTTCGGGAAGAATAGATTGTGCACCTCTATGTGCAATGATTAATGGTTTTTTGGGTTCATCTGGATTTGGATTTCCAATATGATCATCTATTAAATCACAAGATGTAATAGTAAAAAGTGCTATCATAGATAGCATCATGAATTTAAGTGGTTTCATTTATGCTTATGTTTAGGTTTCTTGCAAGAAACAAAACCAATGTTAGCGTATGATGAAACCGATGTTACCCTATTATAAGGTATATGTAAACAATGTTAATTTTTTGAGTAAACTTTAGTCTTTAAGTTTAGATAATAACTCTCCAGCCTTATCATATTGGTAATTATTTTGATTTTGTCGTAGTAATTGTAAAGCCGCTATAGCCCGTTCTTTTTGTCCTTGTTTTAAATAGGTAAGCGATATATACCAATAGGCTTTATGACTGCCTAATGTATTATTAGTTTTTAACTGATTAAAAGTTGCAAGTGCTTTTTGATAATTGTTAGATTCTAGATGAGATATTCCTAAATAGATTAATACATGAGGATTATTAGATTCATTACCTTCAAAATAAGAAATTGCTTCTGTATATTTTTTTGCATTAAACAATGCTTCTCCCTTAGCAAGATTCTGCTGGTTTTCTCCTTTTACTGTTAAAGAGGGTAGGTTTTCCCAGTTACTGTTTTGTGCATATAACTCTTCTGTAGAAAGATCCTGATTAATAAAGAAAGTACTTATCAAAAAGATGAGTGCAACCGCGGCTACCGTTGCATACATATATCTAATAATTGTCTTTTTACGAGCTAAGTTTTTATCATACAGTTTCTTTCCTTCTTTAATTTGTCGGGATAATTCTTCTGTTTCTTTACTTTGTATATGACTCTTCAAATTAGTTACAATCTCAGGGGCGTATTTCGAAGTAGTAAAAGTATTTGAATTACCATATTGTATTCGCATTTCGCGATTAATAGTTACTTCATTGGCAAGATCAGGGTCATTTTTTATACGTTCTTCAAAAGCTATTCGTTCGGTATCTGATAGGACTTGATCAAGATATGCTTCTATTGTTTCGTATGTCTGTTCGTTAAAACTCATAATTCTGTTAGGGATTTAAATCGTCGATCTGTTTTAATATGTTCAGAAAGTTTCGATTTACATTTAAAAACTCTTTGTCTTACTACGGTTTCAGAAGTATAGGAAGTTTTTGCAACGATTTCTTTATATGATAATTTGTTAAAGAAATAGCCTAGGATTTCTTTACAATTTTCAGATAATTTTCCGAAGCATTCTTTATATAATTCCCATCGTTCCTGATCTAATATTGCCGTGGCAAGATCTTCATCTTCATCAACACGTTCTACAATACCTTCTTTTGTTACCCTTTTTTTCTTTTTATTTAATTCTCGACGCCATAAATTTTTGCAAGCACCAAAGATATAACCGTCAAAAGAAGTGGTTAATTTAAAATCCTGAACCTTAGTTCGCGTAGTTAATTGTATCAATACTTTATGAAAAATATCTTCGGCATCTTCATATTGTCCCTTGTTTTTAAGAATAAAGGAAACGACTTTAGGAAAAACCTGTTTATAAATTTCTGCAATCCCTTTTTCATCGCCTTGAAGTAGGCTCTGTAAAAGATAGTCATCTTTTTTTGTGGGCATAGGACTTGTGTGTTTGCGTAAAAATAATCAATTCTAAAAAAAAATATAAATTAGGGGTAACATTTTTAAAAAAGTGGAACGCAGGTATGTAAACAATAATTATAGCGTATTAAAAGTTAGTATTATAACTATAATTAATTGAGGGAAACAATTAATAACCACTTAAAAGAATTAACAATGAAAAAAAGTAACGTATTATTCGTATTAGGATGCTTTCTATTAATGTGTGTGGGGTGTACACAAGAAGAGGACATCGTATCATTAGAAGAATCATCTCTTGACAATGTTTCACAAGAAATAGAACAAAAAGAAGAGGGTTGTAAAACTAAACCAGTTGGAAATCAATTGGTAGTAAAGTACAAAAGAGATTGGTTACGCAGAAAGCGAGAAATAAGAGCAAAATATAATGTAATCAAAGTAAAGCGATGTGAATGTGCTGATAAAACACTGGAGTTATGGACGTTTGCAGATGAAGAAAATGGAGTCCCTTTGGATATCGAAGAAAAAAAACAAGTTGCTGATGGTGATCCAGGTCTGGAGGGAGTCGATCATAACTTTGTAGCAGTAACTACTGGTACCCAAAGTTTTTACGATGGAGGGACACCATTTTCAGGTACTTTTAATACTGCTATAAAATTAGAAGATAAGGCCGCTGTAAATATCGCAGTTTTAGATACCGGGATACAATTTGATCGTCCAGAGTTTAGTTCGCTAGTGTTATACAATAGTATGACAAACGGCACCGCTTGTAGTAATGGGATAAGTACAGAAATATCGGGTTGGGATTTTGTAAATAATGATTTTGAAGCAAATGATGATAATGGTCATGGTACGATAGTAACTTCTATCATTGCTAGTACTCTTAAGAAACAGAAAGTATCCTATAGTATATTACCTGTAAAAATATTTAATAAAGAAGGTAAAGGAACCTATTTTGATTTGTTATGCGGGTATCGTTTTGCAGAAAAGAAACCCAATATGGATATCATAAACATGAGTTTTGGATGGTGCGGAGAGCCACATAGTTTACTTAAAGAGTTTATACAAAAAACAGAAGATAAAGGTAAAATTATGATAGTAAGTTCTGCGGGTAATGAAAACTCTGATAATGACGTATTATCTCATTACCCATCATCTTATACCAATACTAATGTGTTGAGTATTGCCGCTATGAATACTCCTTTTACAGATTTGGCATCTTTTTCTAATTATGGAAAACATAGTGTAGACTTTGCTGCCAACGGAGAAAATATAGTGTTCGATTTTGGTAAAGGAGCAGAAAAAGTGTCAGGTACTTCGTTTGCAACAGCGTTTGCTACCGCTAATGCGGCTTGGTTTTATGCCAAAGGAACTCCTATGAAATTGATAGAAACTAAAATTAAAGGAGAAGCAAAACCTTTTAATAGTACCAAAGACATAAAACATCAAGCATATATCAAAAAATAATAGTTGATAAAAAGCAGAACACCTTTCTAAATCTCCCCCTCAAAGGGAGATTTTTTTTGCTCTCCCCTTCCTTTTCGGAAAGGGTTGGGGATGGATGTTCCTTTGAAGACAATGGCGTGATAACGACAGGTGAGATGATGTAAGGAAAAGGATGGATGTTAAAGAAAATTCTAATTAACGTCAGGCTTTATAGGTTTACTTAGTTCCTTCTCCCTCTGGGAGAAGGTTAGGATGAGGGTTTTTCAAGGTGATTACCCTCACCTCAATCCTCTCCCAGAGGGATAGGAAGTATAGCTTGCTTATCAACAAGTATCTATTGTAATGTTAAATGTAAATTGTATTGAATTACATTAGTTAATAATATTATTGACGTGTCTTATTGGATTAAACACCTCTCTAAGTCCATCGCTACAACCCGCCTGTCGCTAATGCGCCATCGTCCTCAAGGGGAGATTTAGAGGGGTTTCCTTCCTTTGTGAACAATGGCGTGAAAGCGACAGCTGAGATGATATGCTGGAAAAAGGATGGGTGTTCAGTTTGTGGACAATGTCATGTAAGCAACAGGTGAGATGGTGTGACGGAAAAGGATAGATGTTAAAGAAAACTCTAATTAAGGTCAAGCGTTATAGGTTTACTTAGTTCCTTCTCCCTTTGGGAGAAGGTTAGGATGAGGGTTTTGTGTGATAATCATCCTCACCTCAATCCTCTCCCAGAGGGAGAAGGAAGTCAACTTACTTACTAACAAGTGTAGTTACTAAAGTAACATTCTTAGAAGTTATGACATAAATCTATAGAACATAAAGTTCAATAATCTAAAAATTAAAATTATGAAGAAAGTAATTAGTTGTGTTGTGTTGTGCAATTTTTATGAGTTGTACCAAAGATGAAGCTACCAATGAAGTACCAGAACAATTTGAAGTATCCAACTTTTCTGAGATCGATGAAGAGTCACTCATTACACGGGAAGAGTTAGGTGAAGTAATGGGAGAAAAAAAGCAAATGGCAAGCGGAGACCCTGATCTAGAGTAAAATCACAAAAAATAATAAACAAGAAAGCTGTACATTAGTAACATAATTACAGCTTTTTTTTATGTATCTAAGACAATGTCTTTTCTTTTTCTGTTTTGCAAGTGGTCTTGTAGTTGCACAAATAGACAACCATTTAAAGTCACAATACGACAGTATTATTGCATTGGATTCAAACGATAGAGGCAAATTAGTAACCAATTTTTTTTTAAAAAATAAAGATCATTCGGATCAACCACAATTAGCACTATGTTACCATGAATATTCTAAAAAAATATATCGTACTGCTATTGATAAAGCAATTACATATGCTAAACAAGCAATAGCGATACGATCTAAATATCAGGACACAAGCGCAACTTCCAAGTCATTATATGCATTAGGGTATTATTACAATCTGGAGGGCAATTATTTTAAATCAATACGTATATATATTCAATTATTAGAATTTAATAGGACAGATAATTTAACTGCAAAAACACATAATCGAATTGGAGTTATGTATACCAAAGTTGGGGATTTTGATAAGGCAAAAATACATTTGAATATGGCCGAACAATATTTCAAACAGAATAATAACTATACATCCCTCTTTCAAAATCACATAGATTTTTCTAAGGTATATGCAAAGATGAGCTGGTCCAATGCTAATGAGATTCAATATCATGCAGAGCGAGCAGACTCTTTAATGAATCATATTGAGGTTAGTTATTTAAATCGTATTAGATTGAATCAAATTTTAGGCAACCTTTATGATGAACAGAAGAAATACAATAGTGCAATTAGGCATCACGAAAAATCGTTAGAGATTAGCCAGACAATAGAAGATTCTTCATATATTTCTATGAACTATAGTAATATTGGTGTTTCATATAAGAAATTAAATGACTTTATAAATGCAAAGGTAAATTATGAAAGGGCATTACAATATTCTGGCAGTGATGCACAGATCAAAGCGCCAGTGTATAATAATTTAGGAGATTATTATACTGCACAATTTCAATTTAAAGAAGCGTTACTACATTATTATAAAGCGATACACTATACATTGTTTAAAAAAGAGCCAGTAAGCCATATAGTATTACCAGATATAGAACAATTAAAAATATCTCCTTATAAATTAGATTTACTAAGCTATATCACCGATTATGCCAATGGGTGGATTGCTTATTATAATCATGATAATCAAAAAGAATACTTGCAGAAAGCATTAGAAGCTTTCAAAATTGCCGATCAGTTAGTAGATGTGATTCGTTTTGAGAGTACAGAGTTTCAGTCTAAATTGTTTTGGAGAGCACGTAGTGCAGATCTATATATGAAAGCGGTACAAGTTTGTTATGAGTTAAACAGGCCAAAGAATGCTTTCTATTTTATGGAAAAAAATAAAGCACTCTTATTACTCGAAGACCTTACGCAAGAAAAAGCAAAGGAAAATGCCCAATTACCAGATCGATTGTCGGATAGAGAATTTGACCTAAGAAGGTCAATTTATTTGGCAGAGGAACAACTAAAAGAAGCCGATATGGCAACATCAATGAGATTGGACTCTTTAAGAGATATAGTGCATACTCGTAAAAAGGAATACGAAAATTTTATCGATTCTTTAGAAACAGGATATCCAAGTTATTACCGATATAAACAAAAATTACAAATTGCTTCTTATGGAACTTTAAAAGGAAAACAAGATGAAAGCAGCCCTATAACCCTATATTATATTCTTAACGATACAGAGGGGTATGGTTTGTTTATTTCTGAAAACAAGGAGTATTTTTTTAAAATAAAAGAGGTCAAAGAACTTCATCATCATATTGTGGCTTTACGAAAGAAACTAGGACATCCTTTTTACACCAAAGAAGAATTTCTTTCGTTTCAGGAATTATCCAATACTATATATAATACCTTATTCCCTAATATTGATCCCGGTCTATTTAGAGATAAAAATATAATTCTGGTTCCGGATCATCATTTACAGCAAATTCCGTTCGAGGTACTCATGACATCTTCATCAGATAATACTAGTTATTTAATAAATCAATGTAATATTAGTTATGCATATTCGCTCTCTTTTTTACAACTCAATGAGAAAGTTATTCGTACCCCAACAAAAGATTTTATTGGATTTGCCCCAGTACAATTTAAAGATACTACATTGGTAGATTTATCCAGAAGTAAAGCAGAAATAGAGGAAGTTGCATCTTTGTTTTCTGGTGAGGTATATGATCATAAAAATGCCTCGAAAGATAATTTTATGACAACAGTGTCAAATTACAATATTGTACACTTGTCTACCCATGCTGATGTAAGTGAAAAAACCGATCCCTGGATTGCATTTTATGATGATAAATTAAGTTTGGACGAACTATACGCTACCAAAAATCAGGCAGATTTAGTAGTGCTTAGCGCATGTAATACATCGCTGGGAGAACTCAAAACTGGTGAAGGAGTGATGAGTTTGGCACGTGGTTTTTTTGGTACTGGTACCAGAAGTGTGATTTCTACCTTATGGAGTGCTAATGAAAAATCTACTCACATTATTATGTCTGATTTTTATAGGTACTTAAAAGAAGGAAGTACAAAAACAGAAGCTATACAAAAAGCCAAACGAACCTATTTACAAACTCATAGTGGGGTAGAGGCATCACCCTATTATTGGGCAGCACCGATTTTGATTGGTAATACCGATACGGTTACCATCAAAAGTGATGTGTCTTGGTATTTAATTGGTATTGTAGTATTTGTTTTGCTGTTCGCGTTTATCTTATGGAAGTACAAAAATAAGGTAAGAAAGGTTTCATAATTTTAGAATACAAACTTAAATCATAACTTCTTTAGAGTTTTTTATAATAATTGGTGCTGATCTACGTTAACAGAGCCAAACATGCGTTTTACATAATTTTCAAAATAGTATTTCTTCCCCCTAAAGCATGTAATTCGATAGAATTTATTTGTTAATTATCTGATTAAAAAGGAATTATATTCTTTTTGAAATTGTAATTATTTGAAAATCATAGTGTATGCGTATGATAACTATAACTTATTCAATACAAACTCAACTTCAAACTCATGAAAAAACTGAACTATTTATTAATCGTTTTTTTGTTATGCATATTGCATAGCAATGCACAGATACAGAACAACAGCTTTAAGGTGGCTGTGTTTCCGGTAACTTTTACAGACGTTCCTTTAGAATTTAGAAATCAATTTCCAACTACATCAGAATTTAACGAATTACTTTTTGGCAACACTAGTAAAATACAAGAGTATTTTGATGTGATATCCTATAATAAACTAAATTTTACAGGTGATATATTTGATTATACGGTAGCGAATTATAAGCCATGGACACCAGGAACTACTATCAAAGAATCTAGTGAAATACTCAAAAACGTAGATATAAATGCACCTTCTGGTTTTAACCCAGATAATTATGATCGAATAATTGTATTAATAGGTCATGATGCCGCTCTGGGGGGATCTAGAGCAGGCTCTTTTGATTTAAAAATTAATGGGGCAACCTATAAAAAGAGAGGGGTAACTACCTTTTTTAGACTAGGCCGTTATAATAGAGATTCAAATTACCCAATTCGTAGCTCTATTACACAAAAATCACATACATTGGTAGTTTCTTCGACTAATCCACCTAAATCTTATGAACCCGAACAACCTTACCCTCTTTCGTCTTTCGAATCGACATATATACATGAGGTCATTCACACGATGGGTATTGGAGCACATGCAAATTCGCGTACAAATAATGGTAAACATGATTATGAACCGCAGGATCCTGATAATGGTTCTAATTGGGAGAATGAATATGGTAATATGTATGATATTATGGGAAAAGCAGGCGGATATGCTTCGACTTTAAATGGATATTTTAGAAGAGTGCTTAATTTGATGGATGATAGTATGTTACATGTTTTAGATAAGTATACCACTCAAACAGTGACAGTACACCCCATTAATCATTTTTCGGGAAAAAGATTAATTGCTGTTTATCATCCTGATTTTCCAACGCAATGGCCAGGAATTTACCAAAATGATGGGTATACCTTAGAAGTAAGGGCAAATTCGACCTTTGATCCTTTACATAGTATACCAGAAATAAAAGGAAACGAAGAAGGGTTGTTCGTATATAAAAACAGCGGTCTAAAGAACCTATTACTTGATATGAGCCCTTCTCCCAATGTAGCATTTGGATGGGGAAAGTATTACGATGTTCGTGATGTAGTATTAAAACCTGGTATGACCTATGAAAATGATGAAGTAAAATTTAGCAATGTGATTAAAAATGCAGATGGATCTTTTACAGTGACCATACGAGTTAAAAAATTAGGAGATGATACCGGTATAGCTCCCGAATCTCAATTTACTGCTAGTACTACCAGTATAATAGCAGGGCAATCGGTAACATTTACAGATCAATCTATCAATGAGCCAATATCATGGTCATGGTCATTTGCAGGAGGAACTCCATCCTCTAGTAGTTCTCAAAATCCAACTGTTACTTACGATACACCGGGAACATTTCAGGTTTCTCTAACCGCAACAAATGAACATGGAAACGACACTGAAACGAAGGCAGGATATATTACGGTAAACCCTATAAGTTGTAATTATTGTGCATCTGCTGGTAATACTGTACGATATGAATATATAAAGGAAATACAAATAGGTTCTTTTACAAATGTTTCTGATGCCCAGAAATATTCTGATTTTACCAATAAAACCATTACTATTAATAAAGGAGAAACTACCAGTATTACATTAACACCAGGATGGCCGGGATCGTCTTATGACGAGTATTTCAAAATATGGATAGATTTAAATGGAGATTGTGATTTTAATGATTCAGGTGAGTTGGTATTCGATGCAGGGTCTGCACAACGAACAGCAGTTACGGGTACTATTACAATACCCACCACTGCAATAAGCGGTACTACTCGTATGCGAGTAAGTATGAAATATAGGTCTGCTCCAGATGTTTGTGCCAGTGGATCTGCATTTGGAGATGGTGAAGTAGAAGATTATACGGTAAACCTTTTGGTTTCTAAGGCCTCTATAAAAGATAGTGAAATTAAAGTATACCCAAATCCGGTATCTCACGGAGAATTAACCATTCAAAGTGATGTAGACAAGTCTACAATTACATTGATCGATCTTACCGGAAAAAGAGTAATAACTCAAAAATCATCAGGTAATCTAGAAAAAGTTAATGTAAATGGATTGCATGGAGTTTACATAGTAATGATCGCATCAGAAAAAGGTACTTTTTACAAACAAGTGATTATTAATTAACAATTTTAGTAAATCGTAAAATAAAGAAAGGCTGTTTGAAAAAACAGCCTTTTTTAGTTTTTGCACACTAGCAAATTTCCTACAATTTCAGCAGAAGTTTTAATAGAACTAATACAACAATCTTCCACGGCTGACAGAAGCTATATATCAAATAATATTGATCTCCCGCGGCTGACAGAAGCTATATATCAAATAATATTGATCTCTCGCAGTCTGCAGGAGCTATATATCAAATAATATTAATCTCCCACGGTTGACAGGAGCAATATATCAAAAGATATTGATCTCCCACGGTTGGCAGGAACTATATATCAAAAGATATTGATCTCCCATGGTTGGCAGGGGTTATCTATAGTTAAATCCATATTATTTGTCATGCTGAACTTGATTCAGCATCTTAGTTAAAGTTGTACAGTCTAGAACAGTGAGATCCCAAATCAAGTTTGGGATGACATTATAAACTGATTTTTTTGTATTCAAAAATGTTGATTCCCTATAGCTTGAAGTAAATGTTCTAAAACCCCATTTTGTTTATAGTGTTTAGAAGTCCCAGAAATTTTTTCAACTTTTTTGGGTAACAATTCTTAATACTATGGAACGGGGGTATGAATCGATTCAAAAACAATAGGAATACATGGCGGAACCCGAAAAGCCTTTAACAGAGTAGGGCAAGATTTTAAAACCTTATCATTATGAAAACTATATCATTTTTCACCATACTAATCGGATTATTAATTTTTACTTCATGTGAAAAAGAAGAATCCAATGATATCGACAATACACCAACCACTGCTTTAGATGCTACTTTGAAATCTTATGGGTGGGATTATAATTATAAACTGGCTTCTACCCCAGAAGAATTAGCAAGAATTATGGATAATCCAAAAGCTAATATTGTAAGAAGTGTAGATGATTTTAAACGATTTGTGAAAACAGAGCCAATATTGAATTCGGTTTTTGCAGATGAACGCATGTTCGAAGTAATAACAAAAAGCATGAAGTTTAATAGAAAAGGGTTACAAACCTATTCTTATGAAGCGCTTAGAAAAGCATACCCAAATAGATTTAGAACCATTATAGTAACCATGTCAAAAGGATTTGGAATGGACTTATGGTTAACTACAGATTATGATGATATGTATTGTGCTTCTACAGCAACCTGTAAACCAGATACCTTTAGCATCTGTATAGGAAATAATTGTTAATCAATATTACCTTATTACTGTAGGTAAAGCCATGGCCTTATCAGGCACAAGGAATACAAGTGGGGAAATCAAGAATACACCTAGGTAAGCCAAGGATATTTGCCTACAGTAGCTATGATATGTAATTACGAATATTTTTAAAACTTTAGAATAATGAAAATTATATTTTATACAGGAATATTTATAGGGCTCTTATCTTTTTCATCATGCGAAAAAACTGATATAGAATCAGAACTTATGGATAACCCAAAAGCAAGCATTGAAATAAATAATAAAAGCTCTAAACACTTCATCAAAACAAAATCTACTTCTGGAAGAAGTAATGTGGTAGATGAAAGATTTTTTAAAGTGTTACTACCTGATACCACAAAACCTAATAAAAGAAAATAGAGTAAACAGCAAAAGGCTCAATACGAAGTAACAAAAAAGATCTAAGCCCATAGTTATATAAAAACTTTGATTACTAAAAAGAACTTGTCTAGGTCTTTTAATACTTCTACAAACTTTGTAACAAATTGGGGAAATGTAATATTTAGAATAAAAAAAACAAAAACTTTTAAAACTAAAAAATTATGAAAAACTTAAAAATCAACTTGTTGGTTTTTGCAATGACGTTATTTTTCATCTCTTGTGAAAAAGAAGATGTAATATCAGCAGAACCATCAATATCGACAGAAGTTCTAAACGCTTCGAGTGAAGTAGAAAAAATAACCTTCGATAACGGCACTCAGGTGTCTTTTTATAAGATCGATGATGGCAACATGAAAGGTGTATTTTTATTGGAAGAGGCCGATTGTGGAGATTGTTCTGCCGTTAATGCTGTTTCGATACTTGCCAAAAAAGAACTAACAGAACAAGAAATGTTCTGGGCATTATCTAACCCCGGTACTATTGTGCCAGAGTTTCTAAAGGAAATAAACAATACTAAAAGTGCCATGATAAAGCCACAAGGGTGGGGCAGGAATGCTATTAATAAACTTTCTGATACAGAACAAAAAATGGCAACTATCGCCTGTAATAATAATTCGTTTACAAGTTCTATTGCTTATGGATTTATTGGCAATCCAGAGTTTATTAGATTAGATAAAACGCCAAACAACTATGCTCCTTTTGTTAATGATTGTGCCAATTTGGGACCTGTTGGGTGCGATAATGGACAAAAATACAGATACACAGCAACATTTTCTGGGATTAACCGATGGAAAGGGAAAATTTGTAGTAGAGCTGTACAAAATTCAACCAATAATCATATGACCAAATATTTCTGTGATCAACCTGTACTTTGTACTACTTATGTAGGGCCAGAATTGTATTTTGAGTATCTATCAAATGGAGTATGGAGATCGATGAAGAAAAATTTCCCACCAGGTTTTGAAGTACCAGCAAATACTGTAAAATCATATACATATTCGTGGAGAACAAATTCGAATACATCTTTTCGCCTTAGAGTTAGAAATGCAATGGGTAAAGATCAATTCGATTTTATGATGGATAAATAAATCAAGCAGTATATTAAATAAACAAAAAATAAAAAGTAGTTGTTTTTTACCCATTAGGATTTCATTGTTAACTCGAAAGAGAAGAGAGCGTTTTGTATAGTTCTTATGATATACCTCTTTGTATGTTAATTACTACAAAAGTTGTAAGATAGATTTATTGATGCAGTACAGATCATCTCTTCTCTTGTTAACAATGAGCACAAAACAGCGGTAAGAGCCTATTGAAAACTAAAAAAGAAACCATGAAAATTAAATCATACATTTTAAACCTTCTCTTTCTTATATGTCCAATTTTGTTTTATGGGCAGGTCGCAGCAATTAATGCTGCCGTAGAAGATGAAATTATTAAGCAAGATATACCAGGGGTAGCCATTGGTGTTATCAAGGACGGAAAGTTATATTATGCCAGAGGGTATGGATACAAAGATAAAGATAAACAGGTTGCAGTATCTTCGTTTACCTCTATGCGTTGGGCGTCTATATCAAAGCCTTTAACCGCAGTTGCAACACTTAAATTAGCAGAAACATACAATAGTTTTGATATCAATGATAAAGTAACAGAACATATAGACTATTGGACAGCATCTAACATCAACTGGAAAAGTAAAATTCGTATTCGTCATTTATTATCTAATCGAAGCGGTATTAATCACTATGGGGGTGGAACAGAAAAAGATGAAAATGGTAATGTCATTATAAAATACAATAATAAAAGCTCGAATACTTATGTGAGTGATGCAGATGATTTTAATGCAGAATCTGCTGTGAACATTTTTAAAGGACCAAATCTAGATTTTTACCCAGGGACCAAATATTTGTACTCGTCTTATGGCTTTAATCTGTTAGGAGCGGTTATTGATGAGGTATCTCCAAATGGATATCCAGCCTGGGTCAAAAAGCATATCGCTGATAAATTAGGAATGTCGAGCCTTAAAATAGGGACGGGATCTTTTACCGGAGTTCAAAAAGCATGTGATGGGGTAATGAATAATAAAACGATCGGTAATGTAGAATGGAAATTGCCTAGCGGAGGGTGGCAATCTAATGTACGAGATCTTGCCAAATTTGCTGTAGGGATCATGAATGAAACATTACTGAACGATACCAGTGTGCTTTGGACCGATGTACCAGGAAATGGTAGTTATGGATATGGGATTGGACATAACGGAGATGAAGCGAGCGAATTTTTTAGACTATCTCATAACGGAGCACATGATAACGTACGAACCGATATGCATTTTTACCCTAATAAAGGAATTGGGGTAGTGGTCATGATCCCGGTTAACTATGGGGATGCATCCCGAATAAGAAAACGAGTTTATACAGCTATTGGCCTTGATTGGGCAAGTGATGAAACTCCAAAGGATGCTTGTACATCAAGAATGAAAAGTTGTGAAGGTAAGTTTGCAGGAGTATGGCGAAAAACAAATAAAGATGTAATTGTTAGAAGAGGGTACAGTCATTCAAGTTTTGCAAAAGAATGGCAAAAATTAAGAGGCAAAGGCTACTATTGTGATGATTTTGAACCTTCTTTCAAAAGCGGAGAATTAGTATGGGATGGTGTATTTAAAAAAGGCCCGGGTGGTAACCCTATGTGGAGAGGATATGATCTGGCTGGATTTAATGCCAAATGGAAAGAAATGTCTGAAAAGGGATACCGTTTAATAGATCTCGAAACCTATGTAATTAATGGACAACGAAAGTGGGCTGGATTGTTTAGACCAGGAAGTGGGCCATATGCATTAATCAGAAACTATAGCACATCCGGTTTTGCTCAGAAAAGAGCCGAGTTTGCATCAAAAGGAATGAAACTAATAGATATTGAAGTGTATACTTCTGGTGGGCAACAAAAATGGTCTGGAGTATGGATAGCGGGACAAGACGGTTTATTAAATAGGAACTATACCACTGATGGTTTTAAAACAATATGGCAACAACATAGACAAAACGGATATAGGCTTATTGATATAGAAACCTATGAAATTTCAGGAAACCAGCGTTGGGCAGGTATTTGGGAAAAAAGTAACCAGGGAGAGTATTTAAACAGAAATCATAGCTATTGTAGTATAATGGATAATCATACCAGTTATAGTAATAATGGATATGAATTAATCGATATCGAAAGATATGGTACTAATATTGCTGCAAAATCACAGCTAGTAGCTGAAAACTCTGATGAAAAAGAAGTTGCACAAAGTTTTGATGATGCAGTTACCATTACACCAAATTTTGATGTATATCCTAATCCAACAAAAGGTAAAATAAACATCAATGTCTTTAATAATAGAGAAGCCGCTGTTAATATTTATTCATTAACAGGAAGAAAATTATTGTCAACCACAGTAGTCGACAAACAGATAGATCTTACCAGCTTTGCTGCGGGTATCTATGTAGTTGAGGTATTGCAAGATGGGCAGGAAATGAGAAAGAAAATTATATTAGAATAGCAACCTCAGTTTATCAATTGCTAAATCGAGCCTGTAGAAACCAATTTAAACGTTTATTGTTGGATTGCTTCTTGGGCTCGATTGGATTTTACTTAATTATTGTTATTGGATATATAACGATATTTTATCTTCAGATAAGAGCGTACCCTATTCTAGACAAATTCGTATAAGTAATCTTTGTAGTGAGTTTTTTAGGTTGGAACCCTTAGAGATAAGTATTGAAACTAGATTAAGGAAGGATTGATCTAGTTTCAATATTTTTAAATACAATGCAGAAGATTGATTATTCTTTTAAAAAATTAAGCTCTTTACAAGTTTTACTGGGTATAAATTCTGTTAACTCGTATACTGCTAAGTCATTTGCTTTAAATGGATCTTGATCAAGTATTTTTAGTAATTCTTCTTTGTTTAGCCCTTTTGATAATATGATTCCTCCTTTTCTGGGAACTTTTTTCCCCGAAGCATAAAAATTACCAAGTTGATACTGTTTGTTTAAAAATTGGATATGTGACTCTAAATATTTTTCTATAGTTTCTAAAGGAACTTTGTAAGTTATATTTATGATATACATTTTGACGTATGGTGTTTTGATTTAATGATTTTAAATTAGTGGTTACGGATTACTATTTATGATCTTTTAGCCAGATTTCTGCTTCATGGGTATACCAGTTTTTTGAAAAATTCTTTGCGTTTACAATATTTTCGAAGAAGTACTTCGCTTTTTCCGTATTTCCTTTTCTAACATAGTAGGTTGCCATATAAGAATTAACATAGGGGTTTTGAGGTTCTTCGTTTAATAGTTTTTTGCCAATGGCTACTATTTGAGTATCAAATTCATTGAATTCTCCCAGATCCATATAAAAGGTAACATCTTTTAAAAAGACAAGATTGTGAAGTAGACTTAAATTTGCATATTCTAGGTAATTGGGAGACAAAGAAAAAACTTTATTGAGCAGTTTTGTGCTTGTCTGTATTTTATTAGGTTCGAATCGTGCCATATATGATTCTGCCAAAGCTTGGGCTAATAATTTTTTTCTATAAAATTCTTTACTTGAAGTGTTCATTATAAGTGAAGAATCTTCTTTTTCAAATAAATCTATCGTGTCCAGTTTGAAAACAAAGTTTTTTAAGAAGCTTAAAGCAAAAAGAGAAGAGGTAATATCTCCATAAATGAGTCGAGCGGGATCACTTAAAAGACTATTGTTGGCAAGTAATATTAAAGAAATGTCTTTGGACGGTATTTTTAGTATGAGACTAGAATAGCAATCATATTGGCCATATCCCCATACCATATCTAGATTCTTAAATTTTTGATTAAAAATACCATACCCATAAGGCAAATTAGAAGCAAAAGGAGTAAACATTATATTTTTTGATTTTTCTGAAATCAATAAGTTGTTATCTAGTGCTTTGTTAAAAACCAATAAATCATCAAGATTTGAGACAATTCCTGCAGAGGTTGAATATCCAAAATCAATAAAACCTTTTTTAATTCCATTATCCAACATATAGGGTTTCACTATACTTCTGTTTTTTTGAATAATTTGAGTCGAATCTTTGAGCAAAAAGGTGTTTTTAAGTTGTAAAGGGTTAAAAATCTCTTTGTTCATCACTTTTGCAAAAGAATTACCTGTCGCTTTTTCGATGACTTGTGTCAAAAGACCAAATCTAGAACTATAGTAAAATTCTTTTCCGATTTTTCCTTGAGAGGTATGTGATAGTACATGTTTTACCAGTACCGAATCTTCGAGTATAGGTTTTGTAAGGTATTTATTGATAGGATCATCCAGAGAGAGCTTTTTCTGTTCTATAAGGCGCATTATTACTACTCCCGAAAATACTTTTGTTATCGATGCAATCGGAAATAAACTGTTAGCATCTAATTTAATTTGTTGGTCTATATCAGATACACCCAGATAATCTTTGTAAACCGTAGTTCCGTTTTGTTCAACCAAAATAGCAAGTCCCGGAATTTGAAAATACTCTTTTAACTCTAAAAGTTCCTGAGTAAATTTTTCATTACCCTTATGTTGTTTGTCATCTTTTTGGATACAACCTGAGGTTATAAAAAAAAGAATACTAAGAACTAAAAATGGTTTCATCATGACTAGCTTAATGGTTTATGAAATAGCTCCTACTTATATGAAAAAATATTTTTCATACTCAGGAATTAAATCAAATTTAAAGAATAACTATTAGATCTAATTCTTTTGTTTTGTCATGATCTAACCTTAAATAGAGAGCCTTCTTTTTTGTACCCTAGTTTCTGATAATATGCATCGACATCAGATAATACAAAAACATCCAGGTTAGGAAATTCCAGAATGTGATGTTCCATTAATTTTTTTCCTATACCATGACCTCTATATTTCTTGTCTACTAATAGATCCATAATCCAGATAAAAAAATCACCATCGTTTATAGAACGGGAGTATCCACACAACTCTTCGTTGTAGTAGGCTACATAAGTAATGGATTGTTCTAGGGGTATTTTATATTTTGGGTGTAAGTACTCTTTCCATTCATCACCTTCTGATATAATGATTTGCAGTAGCTGACTATAATCTTTTGAGGGGTTATATTTCCTGATTACTACATTCATTTTATATTATTCTATATTAGATGCGACATACTTTGGTTTATATGAAATCTATTTAGTTACTTTTCCATGTGTTATTTGCCAAAACAATCGAAGTTTCTACCTGTCTTTGCGGGATAGACCAATAAGTTTTTAATAATTGATTGGTTTCTTTTCTTGATAAGGTTCTAAAACCGTGTTTTTCATAAAATGATATGGCCCAGCTGGCATCTACCCAGGTACCTATTAAAACGGGCTTTTGTGTCATTTCTGTCAAGTGATTCAGTAGTTTTCCTCCGATACCTTTTTGTCTTGCTGTAGTTCGTACATAGGCATGCCTAATCAGAGTGACATCTTGTTTAAATTGGATTCCCATAATCCCAAGAATTTCATTATTTTCCCGATAACTCCAAAATTCTACACCTTCTGCTATCTGAGTTTCTAATTCGGCTTTAGGCATATAAGGTTCTTTCCATCTATCTTTTGGTATTATCCCTTTATAAGCGATAGAAGCATCATTAATAATCTCGTAAATGGTATCAAAGTCTCTGGTATGGTCACTCTTTACAATCATAACTACTGTTTAATACTACTTAATGCCTAATATAGGTATCTAGGTAACACAAAATGTTACAATGCTTTTATTTTTTTAAAATACCAATTTAGTTTCTTTTCTTCTAATATTTTGCCAATAGAAAATGGGATTCTTCCACCTTCGAAAGCAAACCCGATGGTTCTAATATTAATATAAACTTTTTGGTCTTCTACAAGTAATATAGCTTTTAACCCTTTTTTATAACATAATGTAGGTAAAAGAGCAAAAGAATAGTTTTTATAATTTGTAAAAGAAATACCCCTTTTCTTAAAATATTCTTCGATAATTTTTTGATTTGACGCTTTATCTTGATTGGTGATGATCAATTTAAGATTTTTCTCATTTTTAAAAGAAGAATACATGCATATCAATAGTAACATTCCTAGAATGAATCCACTCAATTTTACTGATAAAGGAATAGTATTCGATACAAAAGGTAGTAAAGGAGTTCCAAACGCAATAATTATGGTTATTGGAATTGTATATCCCCAATACTTACCTTGGTCCAATTCATCACTGGGAATTTTTTTGGATAGAATAACCTTTTGGATTTGCTTTTTTGTCATGTTAAATCACAAGTATATTACCATTATTAAGTTTGAGTAAGGATGATTACTTTTCAGCAGTTAGTAAAAAGACCGGATAATTACCTGTAGGCTTCTCTATTAAACTAATGGATTGAATTTTTATATTTCTACACCCTACATTTTTAGCCATACTCTTAAATTCTTCTCTATCGAAACCATAGTGAAATACTCCTGTGTCTGTTGTATGAAATGAACCATCCTCGGTATCAAGATCTGCGATTGCTATAATACCGTCATCATTTAATAAATCATAGAATTTTTTAAATAACCCTTGGACATCCTGTATATGATGAAGTGTCATAGAAGATATAATAGCATCAAATTTTTGATCTAATTTTTCTGTGGTCAAGTCCATTTCTAGTAGTTCAACTTCGCACTCCACACTTTTTGCTTTGAGAATAGCATTCATAGAAGGAGAGATATCAACAGCCGTTATTTTACCTACATGAGGAGCAATTTCTGATAATAATAAACCTGTGCCAGAACCAAAGTCCATAATGTTCATGTGCTTAGAAAATGATACTTCGTTTAAAATTCCTTTAGCAATATTCTTAACATTTTGCGTTCTATGTTTTTTGGTGTCATAGTCATTTGCTTTTTCGACAAACCAATCTTTTTTTTGTTGCATTTTTTTTGTTGATTATTAGGGTTTTAGTACAATAAATGTAGTCTGGGGTATGTAACTATAATTTAATACACAGGATTATAGGTTATTTATTTCTGTAGCAATATATTCTAAATATTTCGAGTGCTTGTTATTTGGGGCTTCAACTAACTGATAATTTATTGTTATTGAATTTTTATGGAGCAAATCAAATTTTATCTAGCCTCCAATTTTTTCGATTATATATTTTGATTGTTCTTTTTCCATACTAAAATTGTATCTAAAATTTTAGTATTAGATGACGCCATATGATTCTTAGAATTATAAACAACGTTTTTATAGTAGGTGTTATAACAAGATGAAATGTTACGTCGCTTTTCAATTTTTATGCCTTTGGATAGGCTAATTTCTGATTGCCGTTATTATGCTTTAACAAGAGTACTTCAATTGTTCATTTGGAGTTATAAGGATATAGATAGTTATAATTGGTTGTGAATCTACATTTTTTCTAAAACCCAACCTGGAGCAAGTTTCATAACCCATACAATTAACCTCCATCTTTTTGTGATATATGCCTTCCTTCTTTTTTTTAAAATTGCTGCATAAATTTGACTTACAGCTTTAGGAACAGGAGCTACCCAAAATAACCCGTCTCCTTTGGCCATTGGAGTATCTACAAAACCTGGTTGTATATCTGTTATTTTTATAGATAATTTTTCATTTTTGGAGATACATCTTAAAGCCTCAAGATAGTTTGCCTGAAATGCTTTTGAGGCACTATACGATGGGCAATAACGGTTCCCTCTGATAGATGCAATAGACGTTATGCCAACCATATGACCGTATCCTTGTTGTCGAAATTTTGAAAATACGAATTCATAAACTTTTGCAATACCGTTTATATTAGTCTGGATGATCTTGTTTTCAATTTCCCAGTCCATCTTCTGATTTAGTTCTGATACACCAGAAGAAACCACAACCAAATCTACCTTTTTTAGCTTTACGAAAAGAGATTCTAATTTTTTATCAGAGTTTTCTATTTCGGTAACATCATGTACAAGAGTAGTTATTTGATTGTTTGATTTCAGCTTTATTTCTTCAAGAAGCTCTGTTCTTCTACCTGTTATTGCAACAGTCCAATCATTCTTGATTAACTTTTCGGCAAGCCCTCTTCCAATTCCAGAAGTGGCTCCAATTATAATTGCTGTTTTCATTTGATCTTATTTTTCAGGGTTTGGTTTTGTAATGGGTTACATGCCCTAACATATTGCACATGCAAAGTACAAATTGTTGGTCGTTTATTTCATTCAGAAATATGATTCTAATTTTTAAAATTGAACTTTTTTTAGTATTATTGTAATATCAAAATAATATCATTATGAAAAAAGAAACTCAAATAAAAGCAACTAATGGCTATTTAATGCTCCTAGTATTACTAGTTGTAGTTATTAGTATGGTAGTAGGTTTATTGGTAGCTAAAAATCCAATTTTCTTTATCCTTGGGATCTTTATAATAGCAGTGATCAAAGGTTTTTTTATAGTTAACCCGAATAGTTCCAAAGTACTGGTCTTATTTGGTGCTTATAAGGGTACTGTTCGCGAAAATGGTTTTTTCTGGGCGAACCCTTTTTTTACACGGCAAAAAATTTCATTAAGAGCTAGAAATTTTGATAGCGAGCGCGTGAAGGTGAATGATAAAATTGGAAACCCTATTATGATTAATGTAATCTTAGTTTGGCAAGTTGCAGACACCTATAAATCGGCTTTTGACGTTGATAATTATGAGGAGTTTGTAAAAGTGCAAACCGATGCGGCAGTGAGGAAACTTGCAGGGTCGTACCCGTATGATAATTTTGATGATGAACAAGCCAAGTTTACTTTAAGATCGGGGATGGATGAAGTAAATGAAGCTTTAGAAAATGAAATTACAGAGCGTTTGGCTATTGCTGGTATTAAAGTTATGGAAGCAAGAATTGGATATTTGGCATATGCTCCAGAAATTGCTAGTTCTATGTTAAAAAGGCAACAAGCGGTTGCCATAGTAGCTGCTAGAAAAAAAATAGTAGAAGGTGCTGTTGGTATGGTTGAGGATGCATTGAATAAGCTGGCTACAGATGATATTATTGATTTTGATGATGATAAAAAGGCTTCTATGGTGAGTAATTTAATGGTTGTTTTATGTGGTGATAAAGAAGCTGTCCCGGTAGTGAATACAGGAACTCTAAATTCTTAAATGTGAGTAAAAGAAAATCCTTTGTGCTACGAATTGATCCAGAAACTTTTAAACAGATAGAAAAATGGGCAGATGATGAGTTTCGTAGTGTTAATGGTCAGATAGAATGGATACTAAGTAAAAGTCTTAAAGAAGCGAAAAGATTACCAAGTAAACAAAAGCCAAGAGACAATAAATCGGATAAAAAATCTTAGTTCAATGCCAATGTTTAATATATGTGTCATAACAAGGCAAAATGTAACCAAACCATTGATATTTTCTGCGCTGATTTTATAACTTTCTCATCATAAAACCTTTGTGTCTTAGCAAATATACAAGACCTCTCTTGATTTATTCTTTAACCTGTTATGGCCATATACTTGGTGTTGTACATCGTTTATTTTTTATTCCATGGTTTTTTGATATAATTCTTCATAAATAGAATCTTCGGCAATTTTGCTTAGTTTTTCGTTTAAAGATTTTATTTCATTTAGCTTACTTTTTATCATTCCAGTTGAGACTCCTCTATTTTTAATCAAATCAACTATTCCTCCTATTAATTTACCTGCTGCAAAACTTACAAGACTTCTTTCTTTTTTTTCTTTGGATATGAAATGATCGATTTCATTTTCTAATATAGATGGGTATTTATGAATTAAATTTATGATAAACTTTGAGTTCCGATCCTCTGCAACTTTTTTAAGAGTCAAGATATTTCTTTCGTGAATTTTGATAAACTCTTTTCCATTAGATATTAGATCTACGTTTCCGTTAAATTGAGATATTAGCTCTAATGATTTTATTAATATTTTTTTGTCAGAGTTATTCATTGTTTTCAAATTCGATGCAATGATGCACGTTGTTTATTATAGGGGTCGGAATACAGCAAATTGTTACGATAATTTCGTTTTTTCTTTACCTAGTAAGTATGAAAGAAATGTAATACCCATTCGAGCTGATACTAAACTACTCTGATGTCATAAATAATTTTATGCGCCGGGTTTTCTTTCTATTTTAAGTTTTTCTCCATAACGTAAGCTTTTCAAGAATTTCAATTGTCTCTCAAATAAGTATCCATTTGCTATGAAGTTCATTTCGTATTCGGTCGTTTTAACATTCAATTCCATCGGATCAATCGAATATTCGTGAAATCGAAAGCCAAAATACCTTGCATAAAGTATTGAAACGCCAAGTTTCAACAAAATCCACATGGGCGATAGAAAAATAGGGTCGATTTTCTCTTTCCCAAGGATAATTTTTATTTCCAAAATGTCCGTTTTAGGAATAGGTATTACAACCCTTTTATTAGAAAAGCTTGTATGCAATAAAAGTCCATCAGGTCTTTTTTCAAAATTGCATTTTGAGTTTATTCTAACTAAATCTGAGTTATCCTGTTTATTAGTGAATGATTTAAGAAAAACTATTGGTCCACCAATTGTTTCTGGACTTTTAAAATCCACAGAAATTGGTTTTCCAATTAACTTATTAATTTTTCTTTCATCACTATTTTTTCTACTCATTTCTTTACTTATACCTACAGGTCTCCACATGACTTCGAAATAGAATGATCTTTAAGAATCATGCTAACGAAATATACAAAGATTTACAGAGGAGGAGTTGAACAAAAAAGTAACCATAAACAAGAACACATTGTTCGGCAAGGTTTATTTTAGTTTTTCAACAACCCAATTTCTTAGTTCAGTTTCGTTCATCTTCATTAATTTTTCAATTCGCTTATCTTTTTAACCAGCCTTAAAATAGTAAGTCTCAGAAAAAGTCACTTAGAAAAGTCTATAATCAATCATTTTTATTTAAAAAAAAGCGTTGTGCAACAGCTACTACCGTTATGCTTACAGTTCAACTAGTTCTATACATCCTCTATCGGCAATTGTGATATAGCATTTTTTGTAATCATTACTAAATGTAATATTTGTTGGGTTTCTGCCTTTTAATTTGATTTCTTTTAATAATTTTCCTTCTGGTGATATTACTGCAACTGTTCCTTTTCCATACCTACATACATATAAATTTCCATTCGCATCGCTTCGCATGCCATCTAAGCCATAATCTTCAAATGATATAAATTCTTGTTTGTTTTTTATCATTCCATTTTTACTTATATCATAAACCCATATTTTTCGTTGGACCGATTCATTCACATATAACTTTTTGCCATCATTACTTACCTCAATTCCATTTGTTGTCCCCATTTCTTTTTCTAATAATTCAAATCCCTTTTCTTTAGTAACTTTCCATAATTTTCCAGTATTATTTGACCAATTTGGATCACTTGCATAAAGTGTTTTATCAGGTGATATTGCTATGTCATTTGGTTGATTTGCTTCTAATTCATTTGCATAGACCTCAATTTTTTTACTTTTTAAATTGATTTCTAGTATGTTGTGGTTTGTGTAATCAGCGATAAACATCTGATTTTTATCTCCAAATCGTATACCATTTCCGATGCTACCATTTGGGAGTTTTACGAATAATGAACTTTCTCCTTTTGCGGTTATTTTTCCAATAGTTCCTTGTTCTCCAAAATTTACAGCATAAATATTTCCTAAATGATCTGTTGCGGGGCCTTCTATACCTTCTGTGAAACTCCCTTGTTTTGTAAAATCACTACTCTGTAACCCTTTATCACATGAGCTAATCACAAAGATCAATAATAATATTTTCAGTGTTCTTTTCATCTATTATCTTTTTAGTTTGTATTTACTTTCTTTATAGTTCATTTTTCGACTGTAATCACGTTTGATACCATTCGACCTACACTGGTATCACTTTGATTTACCTTCTTTACTTTATTCGTAAATATTTGCCGAAATCAATTTTTTTTACTTCTTGGTTTTGTTACTTTGTATGACACTCTCAATCTTTAGGACAGATTAAAGGTATTTTTAAATTATTAAGAGGCCAAATTTAAAAAATTAGCAGTTTTAGTAAATAGGAGCTAACTTCACAAGTTAGTATTTATTCGCTATGTTCTATACACCATGTTAGCTACCGTATTTTTCTAGTATTCTTGGTGATTTTGCGTTTAGAAATTTAATCGTTGTTCAATTCCGTTTGGTGTATGGCGGTTGTGAGTAGCAATAATAATTAGTTTTTTATTATGAATAGCCTTCCATATTGACTTCTAGAGCATAAGCGTAAGAACCTGATTCGTTTAGGGGTTAAGTAAGGACAAGCCTATACTTGGTGTCGCGCTAGAGTGGGAGGTTGGGCAGTGGCTCAAAGTCCCATTTTACGAACAACTATTACTGAGAAACGTTTACGGAAAAGAGGGTATATCTCAATGTTAGAGTATTATCAACAAGTGAAATTCTGATAGTACGAACCGCCCAGTACGAGACCCGTACGCTGGGTGGTGTGAGAGGCGCACTCTCCTCAATCATGGGGAGAGCCGTCTACTCGATTAGCTGACGTATTTTTTAATTTCTTTTAAACAATTGAGATTTTTTTCAAACCACTCAATACTTTTATTCAAATCCCAATTTGGTTTATTAACAACAAATTCAGTCCATTTAGATTTGTGCTTTTCCAATTCATTTGTTTTATTCACTTTGTCCAAATAAGCTATAGCTCCAATTGCTTGATCTTGATCAAACCAAAGCTCAGGTTTTGTCAAGTAATAATCTAAATATTCATTTAATAATTTGATCGATTTTGTATTGTTAAATTCCGCCATAGCCAGACAATATGATTCTCCTGCATAAGTAACTTCACTTTTTAAAAGTAAAATTCCAATCGAGTCTTGAAAATCCACATAATCTTTGATCGCTGAAAAGAAAGCACCTGTACTTCTTGTTCTCCAATTAAAGTCTCCTAACATTTGAGAAACAACATTCTTATCAACTTTATGAATTATTTTTTCCGTTTCCGTTTTTAGTTTTTCTTCATATTGGCTTATTCCCAAAAGATTCATATAAATCGGAATTATAAATTTATTACGAAAATTTTGATCAATTTGTTTATGGTTTTTTGGAGTTTCAAGATGATCAAATGGATTCTTATGAACAATAGTTTGTCCAGCAATGTGATTTATTAATTTTTGTTTTTCGTTTTCGTTCATTTCCATATGACAGCTAACAACATTACATAAGATATATGTCCCAATATTCTCGTTTGTACTTATTTATAAATAAGTATAAACGTTTATAAGTCACTCACGGGTAAAAGACTGATACTTTATAGTTTTTTACTATCTGTTATATCTACCGTATTCCTTTTACAAACTCATCAATAGTATCCACCCCATTTTGGGTAAGATGCTTGATAAAAGCAGACCCTATAATGGCTCCTTTGGCAGTTTGTGTAGCCTGGGTAAACGTTTCATGATTACTAATCCCAAAACCTACGATCTGTGGGTTTTTAAGGTCTAAAGCTTCGATTCGATCAAAATATTGCTGCTGCACATCTCCAAAAGTATTTTTAGCTCCTGTAGTACTGGCAGAACTCACCATGTAGATAAACCCGTTAGATACACTATCGATAAAACGAATACGCTCATCTGAGGTTTGCGGAGTGATTAAAAACACGTTGATTAACCCATATTTTTCGAAAGTTTCCTGGTAATGCTCATGATACTCGGCTACAGGAAGATCAGGAATAATCAATCCGTCGATACCAATTTCCTGGCACTTGGCACAAAAAGCTTCGATACCATACTGCATCATAGGGTTAAAATATCCCATGATGATCAAAGGGATTTCTACAGAGGATCTGATGTCTTTTAATTGCTCGAACAACAGTTTGGTAGTCATTCCGTTTTTAAGCGCAACGGTAGAGCTATCCTGTATGGTAGGGCCATCTGCTAACGGATCACTAAATGGTAATCCGATTTCGATCATATCTACTCCGCTTTTTTCAAGATTCTGTATCACTTTTACCGTATCATGCAAAGCGGGGTATCCTGCAGTAAAATATATAGACAGCAATTTTTTGTCTTGCTGTAATGCTTCGTTTATTCTATTTTTCATTTGTAGTAACTTTTCCGTCATGATGGAAATATTTTATAAGATGTTTATCAAATGTTATCGTATCGATTGACACGGTGTAAAACGACCATGTTTTTTATGGGACCGTTACAGTTTAAAATGATTGATATATGTTTCTAAATCTTTATCACCACGTCCCGAAAGGCTAATGACTACCACATCGTCTGGTTTAAACTTTTTATCATTAAAGATAGCCAGAGCATGTGAGGATTCTATAGCAGGAATGATTCCTTCTAATTGGCATAACTCTAATCCAGCGGTCATGGCATCATCATCGGTTACAGAAAAGAACTCACCACGACCGGTACGGTACAAATGTGAATGTATCGGTCCTACACCAGGGTAATCTAATCCTGCAGAGATCGAGTAGGGTTCTGTGATCTGTCCGTCATCGGTTTGCATCAGCAAGGTTTTACAACCATGAATGATTCCTTCTTTACCCAATTGAGAGGTGGCAGCACTTTCGCCACTATGAATTCCTTTTCCTGCAGCTTCTACAGCTATGATCCCTACATCCGGATTATCTAGAAAATGATAATACGTCCCGGCAGCATTACTACCGCCTCCTATACAGGCTACCACATAGTCAGGGTTTTCGCGACCTTCCTTTTCTTTTAACTGCCATTTGATTTCTTCTGATATGATCGACTGAAATCGAGTGACCATATCTGGGTAGGGGTGAGGGCCTATGGCAGATCCAATAATATAATGCGTATCTACTGGGTTGTTAATCCAGTCTCTAATCGCCTCGTTGGTCGCGTCTTTTAGGGTTTTACTGCCAGAAGTTGCTGGTACTACAGTTGCTCCAAGCATTTTCATTCTCGCAACATTAGGAGCTTGACGCTGAATATCGATTTCGCCCATGTAGACGATACATTCGATCCCCATCAATGCGCAAACTGTAGCAGTAGCAACACCATGCTGTCCGGCACCTGTTTCTGCAATAATTCGGTTTTTGCCCAGTTTTTTAGCTACCAAAATCTGACCGATCGTATTATTTACTTTGTGCGCTCCTGTATGGTTTAGGTCTTCACGTTTTAGGTATACTTTGGTGTTGTGTTTTTCAGAAAGGCGTTTCGCAAAGTATAGCGGAGAAGGGCGCCCAACATAATCTTTTAATAACTGTTTGAATTCTTCTTTGAAAGAAGGCTCATTCATTACCTCCAGATACTTTGTTCTAAGTTCTTCTACATTTGGGTATAGCATTTCAGGAATGTAAGCTCCTCCAAAGTCTCCGTAATACCCTTTTTCGTCTACTTGATACTTCATAGTTATTCGTTATTGGTTGCTATTTGATCATTGATAGATGAATCTGTAAATAGCTGTTTTTTAAATTCTTTTAGTTGTTGTATGTTTTTTAATCCTGGTGCTGTTTCAAATTTACTATTCACATCGATGGCGTATAGATATTTAGAAACAGGTTTGTCAAGAAATGATAAAATGGATTCGATTTCATCTAGCCCTATACCACCGCTTAAAATAAATGGAGTAGTAGAGGGGTAGTTATTTAAAACACGCCAATCAAAGGTATATCCGTTTCCTCCTTTTTCTTTCCCTTTGGTATCAAAGAGAAAACAGTTTACGATAGATTCGTAAGGTGTCAGTCTCGAAAAATCAAATTCATCTTTGATAGAAAATACTTTCCATAGTTCTATCGATGATGCTTTATCAGACTGTTCTAAAGCAGATTTTAGTTCATGACAATATGCTGCAGACTCATTGCCATGTAATTGTACCGCTTTAAAATCGTATTTTTTTACATTGTCTAAAATGAAATCTAAAGTTGCATTTACAAATACACCTGTTTTCTTGATGTGGTCGGGAATGTTTGGGATATCTCCTTCAAAATTACGAGGTGATTTCTCATAAAAGATAAATCCAAGATAATCGGGTTGTAGTGCCGCTACAGCCGATATATTTTCTTGATATTTCATTCCGCACACTTTCAATTTCATGATATCAGGATTTAGGCGTTAAGGTTTTTAATGAAATCTAAAGCGCTAGCACCGGGGTTTTCTGTTTTCATAAAGTTTTCTCCGATAAGAAATCCTTGATAACCATAAGGTTGTAAGTCTTTAATAGCTTCGATATTGCTGATACCGCTTTCTGATACTTTTACAAAATCGTCAGGAATTTGAGAGCTAAGCGATTTACTTATTTCTGTACTAACCTCAAATGTTTTTAGATTCCTGTTGTTTACTCCCAGCATATCTAATGATGGCATAATGGATTTTTGTAATTCTTCTTGATTATGAACTTCTAACAATACATCAAGAGATAAGCTTTTAGCAAATTCTGAAAGCGATTTTATCTGGTCTCTGGTGAGTATGGCTGCAATCAAGAGGATGACATCGGCTCCATAAGCTTTTGCTTCTAATAATTGATATTCGTCTATGATAAACTCTTTACGCAACAAGGGGGTTTGCACCGTTGCACGAGCAAGTAATAGATCATCTAGAGAACCTCCAAAATATTTTCCGTCTGTTAATACCGACATTCCGCATACTCCAGCGGTCTGATATCCTTGTGCTACCTCAGTAACTGTGGTTTTTTGGTTAATCAGGGCCTTAGAGGGTGATCTGCGCTTATGTTCTGCGATAATGCCCGTAGTACTATTTCGCAAGGCCTCTGCCAGCGAGTTTTTTGCACGGTCAAACAACACAGAGCTTTCCAGTTGTTTAACAGGGATGATGCTCTTTTTTAATTCGACTTCTTTGTGTTTGTCAGCTACTATTTTATCAAGTATGTTCATGTTTGGTTACTAGTGGTTGTATATAGGGGTTTATACTACTTTTGTAAGTTGCCCTTGTTTTTTTAATTGGTCGTTCATTAATAGTCTTACAGATTCGAAATAGTCAGTTTCAAAAGTGATTATCTCGATTTCTTCTTCAGAAAATTCATAATCGTATTCTTTTTCGATAACTCCATCTGCGTCTATGGTGTCTATACAAAAGTCTGTGCCTTCTGATTGATTTAATTTTCCATAAAATAATGTTGCATCACTATCCTGAAATTCGAATAAACCGTATGTGTTCTCACACCATTGTAATGTTTCTATAACCGATGTAAATGTAAAACCATCGGGTATATTTGTATCTATGTTTTTTAATGCCAGTACACGTGCTATTTTATCTTCTTTCTTTTTAGACTTTCGTTTTTTAATTGCATTTTTCCTATAAAGTTTAAATCCATCTACTACATAATCTACAGGGATATGTTTTACCAAAACCCAGTCTTCATTTTCTGCAATCAACAATCCAGTTTCTTTTTCTTTATACCCGAAAATTTTATAGGTTTCAACTTTCATTATGAGTGTATTGTGAGCAATTAATTCTTACTTAATTCTTGTACTTTCTTTAAGGCAGCTAACCCTTTGCCTGATAGCAAAGATTCTTTTGCTTTTTCAAATCCTTGCTTAGGTTGCAGACCTTCTACCGTAGCAATAGCTATACCTGCATTTGCACAAACCACATTGTTTTGAGCTTCGGTTCCATTACCACTTAAAATATCCATAAATATTTTTGCCGATGTCTCTATAGAGTCACCACCAGAAATTTCACTTTGCTTTAATGCAGCTACTCCAAAATCTCGCGGAGTTAAGATACCTTCTGTATGATTTGAAATTGTTTTTGTGCTTCCCGTTAGTGATATTTCGTCGTACCCATCTAATGCATGAACAATGGTAAAGTTTTTATCTGTATTTTGATAAAGATAACCATACATCCTTGCTAGTTCGAGATTAAAAACACCCACCATTTGATTTTTTGGAAAAGCAGGATTTACCATCGGCCCCAACATATTAAAGAATGTTTTTACTCCTAATTCTCTTCGTATAGGAGCAACATTTTTCATAGCAGGATGAAATAATGGGGCGTGTAATACACAGATTCCAGCTTCTTCAATACTACGTCTTAGAAAATCCTTGTCATTACTAAACTTTATCCCTAGATGTTCCATCACATTCGAACTACCGCATTTTGAAGAAACACCGTAGTTACCATGTTTTGTAACCTTGATTCCGGCTCCTGCAGACACAAAAGAAGATAGGGTAGAGATATTAAACGTGTCTTTACCATCACCTCCTGTACCGCAAAGGTCGATAGGATTATACTCTTTTAGATCTACCGCAATACAGAGCTCTAATAAAGCATCTCTAAAACCTTCGAGTTCTTCTATAGTAATGCTACGCATCATATATACCGTAAGAAAAGATGCAATTTGACTTTGATTAAACTCTCCTTTAGAGATGTCTACCAAAACACCTTTTGCCTCTTCTTTAGAGATGGTCTCATGATTGATTAATCTGTTAAGTAAATTTTTCATAACCAGGACCCTAAGCCTTTTTGTAAAAAGACTTTTGTATGGGATTGTTTTTAATTAATACTTAGTTATCATTTGTTGTATACCAAAGATCAATTATTGATCCAGTTTTCTAACATTTTTTTTCCGTCTGGTGTTAATACCGATTCTGGGTGAAATTGCACTCCTCTTACATCAAACTCTTTGTGTCGTAACGACATAATCTGTCCATTTTGATCATATGAAGTTACTTGCAAGCAATCGGGTAAATTGGTTTCTGATACTACCCACGAATGATATCTTCCCACATCAAACGAGTTTTCAAGACCTTTGAAAAGAGGCTCATCTGTAACCGATAACGTCACATTGGTAGCTACACCGTGATATACGTCATTAAGATTGATTAGGCCTGCTCCAAATACTTCTCCTATAGCTTGTTGTCCTAAGCAAACTCCAAAAATACTTTTGCTATCAGCATAGGTATTAATGATATCTTTCAATAATCCAGCTTCGTCTGGGATTCCCGGACCTGGTGAAAGTAGAATTTTTTCGAAAGGAGCTACATCTTCTAATCGTAGTTGATCATTACGTTTTACTACCACTTCACAACCCAAATCTTCTAGGTAATGAACCAGATTATAAACGAAAGAATCGTAATTATCTATTACCAATATTTTTTTACTCATTATTCTTTATTTTAGTTTTAGAGTTTCCTCCAAACTTTTGGATATATTTTTATATTTCTTCTGCTAATTCTAATGCTTTTGTGAGTGCACCTAATTTGTTATATACTTCCTGAAGTTCGCTTTCTTCTTTAGAGTTATTAACCAATCCTGCACCTGCTTGCCAATGCAGTTGATGATTTTTACTTAAAAATGTACGTATCATAATGGCATGATTAAAGTTGCCAGAGAAATCCATAAACCCAATGGCACCTCCGTAGAAATCTCTATTTACTGTTTCATACTTTTCTATTAATTGCATAGCCATGTGTTTTGGAGCTCCGCTTAATGTTCCTGCAGGAAAAGTATCGGCAACCACTTGCATGGTAGTAGTGTGGTCATGCTTTTTTCCGGTTACTTTACTTACCAGATGTATTACATGCGAATAAAACTGAACTTCTCTATAGTTTTCGACAGTAACATTACTTCCGTTTCTGCTCAAGTCATTGCGAGCAAGGTCTACTAACATTACATGTTCTGCATTTTCTTTTTCATCGACCGATAATTTTTTAGCAAGTTCTGCATCTTGTTCATCATTTCCGGTACGCTTAAATGTTCCTGCTATAGGGTGGATTTCGGCAATATTGTCCTTTACAACAAGTTGTGCTTCAGGAGAGCTTCCGAATATTTTAAAATCACCATAGTCAAAATAAAAAAGATAAGGTGATGGGTTAACACTTCTTAAAGCTCTATACACATTAAACTCGTCTCCTTTAAATTTCTGAGAGAAACGCTTAGATAATACCAATTGAAATACATCTCCTCTATGACAGTGCTTTTTGGCAAGAGCGACATGCTCTTTATATTGTTCGTCATTTAGGTTTGATGTGGTATCACCCACAGTAGTAAAATTATAAGAAGCAAAATTCTTGACTTTAAGCAGCGATTCTATTTCTGGGATGTTACTTTCTGAGTTGTAGCAATGAGCAAAAATATAGGCTTCATTTGTAAAATTACTGATAGCAATGATATTTTGATATACCGTGTATTGCATATCGGGTATGTCTAGAGAGCTTTCTTTTTTTGAGATGTTGATATCTTCAAAATACCTAACAGCATCATAGGAAATATATCCAAATAAGCCATTGTTTATAAATTTAAAATCGCTTTGAGTGGTTTTAAATTGATTTCCAAATTGTTCAATTACCTGCGGAATGTTGGTCTTTTCTGTTATCGGTGTTTTCTGGATACTTTTGTCAGGAAAAGATTGATAAATCGTTTCGTTTTCAATTTTAATGGTAGCAATAGGATTACAGCAGATATATGAAAAACTGTTTTCACTACCTCGATAATCATTGTTTTCTAGAAGTAAACTGTTGGGAAAACGATCTCTAATCTTTAGATATACACTTACAGGAGTGAAAGTATCTGCTAGAACTTGTTTGAAATGTGTGGTTAGAGTATAGCTCATTTTACATGTTTGTTTATCATTTTTCTAATGTGCCATGTTACTATTTTATTGTGCAACATTTAGAAATAATATTATTTGTTTTGCTTTTCTTTAAAAAAGCAATAAAAAAAGGCTTGTCGTGATTTGACAAGCCTTTGATATGTTAACTTAACTTATAACAATAGGATCTATCTCACGACATTTTCGCTTAGAGAAGACCACCACCAATTATTTGTTAAGATTACTTTCATTTTTTTAAATATTGAGCCAAATATATAAATTATTTTACAATTAGGAAGATAAAATAATTACATTTTTAAGTTTACAGCTAACTCAAATTCATCACTAATGGTTTTGTCTCCTAAATTGTCAAAGAAACTACCTGATCCGTACTTGATGTCATACTTGGTTCTATCTACTTTTAATGTGGTGGTAGCAGCGTTTTCTTTGATTGCAAGATCAAAAGTTATTGGGTTTGTTTTTCCTTTTATAGTAAGACTACCCTCTATACTATATCCTTCTTTTCCTTTGGTTGCTTTTTTAATTGTTAACTTAGCAGTTTTGTGATTAGCAACTCCAAAAAAATCATCAGAATTAAGGTGTCCTTCTAGTTTTTCTTTTCCAGCTCCAGCTTTTAAATCTGTAACCGTAAGAGAAGTCATATCAACAGTAAATTCTCCACCACTAATTTGATCTCCTTCAAAAGTTAGATATCCACTAGAGAAACTTAAAGTTCCTGCATGAGATCCTGTAACTTTTTTTCCGGTCCAATTAATAGTGCTTTCAGAAGTTTTAATTTCTTTTTTTTGAGCAAAAGTGGTTGTAGAAGCAACAACGATAAGTGCGATTATTAATTTTAGCTTGTTTTTCATGATTTTAAAATTAAATAGGGTTATATATATTAGTAATTAGTATTTCTTAATTTATTTAGCAATTGATCCAATAAGATTAAATCTTCTTGAGAAAGAGAAGACGTGATGTTGTTCTCGAATTTTTCCATAACGGGGTTTACTTTTTTTAAAAAATCCTCTCCCTGTTGAGTAATGGTAATTTCAACTTTTCTTCGATTAGAAGGACAAGTAATTCTGGAAACGAATTTCTTGGTGATTAGCTTGTCTACCAAACGAGTTGTGTTACTCATTTTTGTAACCATTCTTTCTTGAATAGTAGAAAGGTTAGCAGGTTTCCCTTTTTGACCTTTTAAAATTCGAAGTACGTTAAACTGTTGTATCGAAACATCAAATGGTTTTAACTCCAGGTTAATTTTATCCATCATCCAGTTTTCTGTATACAGAAGATTAATAATAACCTTCCTGTTAACTGGTAGTTTGACTTCTGTTTTTATGATTTTTTCTATGCTCAATTGTTTATACAAAATTTGTACATACAAATGTATGTTGGTTTTTGTTTGAAAAAAGATAAGGTTGTATTAATTCTTTGTTAAAATTGAATTTAATCGTGGATTGCATAGTATAATTGTTGTTTGGTTTAATGAATGTTGGTTTTAAAAGTATAGACCAAAAATATTTTAGATAAAATTTAGATAAAATTCAGAAACTCTGTTAATTTCCTTTTGCTTAATTAATGGTTTTGATAAATTAGTAGTATGTACAAGTGTTTTTTATATATGATTTTGATCATCTTTTTTACCGGTTGTAAAGGAGAAAAAACCGCTGCGCTTACTTGTACAGATAGTTTTAACGGTGACGGATTAGAAATTCCTGTCTACGATTTTGAAGGAATTACACCTTTACTCCATAGAAATGATGGGAAAACGAGAATAATTAATTTTTGGGCTACCTGGTGCAAGCCTTGTGTGGCAGAATTGCCATATTTCGAATTAGTAAATAGTAGATATCCTGATGATAAGGTAGAAGTAATCCTGGTAAGTCTGGATGTACCCAATCAGGTAGAATCCAAATTAATTCCTTTTTTAAAGAAGCAAAAGATACAGAGCAAAGTAGTTTTGTTAGATGACCCAGATGCCAATTCCTGGATCCCAAAAGTGAATCTTAACTGGACCGGCTCTATACCTGCAACAATTATTTATAAAGGAGGTGTACGCCGTTTTTATGAACAGTCTTTTACCTATAATGAACTAGAAAAAGAATTAAAAAAAGTATTATAGTAAATAACTAAAGCTTTAGAAAAAATGAAAACATTAAAAATTTTAGTTATCGTAACTTTTGTAATTGCAGTAAGTGCTTTTGCATTGGATAAAGTATCGAATCCTAAAATGAGTAAAGGATATTCGATAGGAGATGTTGCCACCGATTTTAACCTTAAAAATGTTGATGACTCTTTTGTGTCTTTGGCAAATTATGAAGAAGCAAAAGGATTTATTTTGATTTTTACATGCAATCATTGTCCATATTCTGTTGCATACGAGGATAGAATAATAGCATTGGATAAAGAGTTTAAAGCCAAAGGGTATCCAGTTATCGCTATTAACCCTAATAATCCAAAAGCATATCCCGGTGATAGTTTTGACAATATGAAAAAAAGATCTAAAGAAAAAGGGTTTACTTTTCCTTATTTATTTGATGATGGTCAAAAAATATATCCGCTATACGGCGCTACCAAAACACCTCATGTCTATGTTCTTGAAAATACCGCAGAGGGTAATGTGGTAAGGTATATTGGGGCCATAGATAATAACTACAAAGATCCTGATGCTGCCACAGCAAAATATGTACAAGATGCGGTCAATGCACTTCTAGAAGGGAAAAAAGTACCCATAGAAGTAACCAAGGCAATTGGATGCAGTATTAAGGCATAAGACTGGTCTGTTTTTTGATTAAGTTAAAGCAACAGTATATAATTTCTTTAAGACTCACTATCTTTGTAATAACTACAATATAGTGTTGTAGTAATGAAGTTTTAATTAATATATTTTTTTAAATGGCAGAAGATATCACACAAGAAGAATGGCAAGAACAAATCGCTACCGATGAAAATGCGGTAATTTTGGATGTAAGAACAGAAGAAGAAGTAGAAGATGGTTATATCCCAAAAATGCGTAATATAGATATTCGTTTAGGACAAGAATTTTTGGATGAAGTAGAAAAGCTTGATAAATCTAAAAATTATTATGTTTATTGTCGTTCTGGAGCACGTAGTGCCCAAGCATGTGCGTTGATGGAACAAATGGGATTTGATACTACCTATAACCTTGTAGGAGGTTTTATGAATTGGGATGGTGAAGTAGTAGAATAAGTTATATCCATGAGCAAGAGTTTCCTTTTTTTATTGTTGTTCTCTTCATTTTTGTTTGCTAGTTGTAAACAAACAAAAGAAGATACTTCTATAGTAGAATTAATTTCTGTAAAAGAAATGGATTCTTTGTTAAAAATGGAAAAAATACAACTTATAGACATTAGGACTTCTTCAGAATATGCCGAAGGTCATATAGAAGGCGCTACCAATATAGATTTTTGGGCCTCAAATTTTACAGATTTGATTTCTACAATAGATAAAACCAAACCTGTGGCAATTTACTGCGGTAGAGGTAAAAGAAGTAATAAGTGTTCTGCATTTATGAAAAAAGCAGGATTTACCAAAATATATGATCTGGATGGAGGAATTTCTGAATGGAAGTTTAAAGGAAAACCTACGACGATGGATTAATACATTAATACCTTACAAAACAACAAAAACCCCTTGAAAAAGGGGTTTTTGTTGTTTTAATATGTGCTTGAAGCAAAAGAGTTCAAGTTTTTTGTTACAAGATTTTAGACTATTCATAAACAATTTCTACAAGTTGTATTGATGTAAAACAATGAACTGATCTGTAGATATTTCAGGCATTCATAAATTTAAGTACTTCATAGATTATAATTGCAGGCCAAACAAGAGCTTTAAATAATCCTAAAACTCCTGCCCAGAAACTAGTAGCAGTACCGATAAAATAAACGGCCGCTCCTATAAACCCTAATCCATATATGGTATTAGATGATGTTTTCTTTTGTATTTGTTCTTTCATGGTGTATTGCATATTACATATTCACTTTACCTATAGAGCAATTCATGTAAGACTTTGCTTTTGCTACTATTGGGTTGTAATCGCCTTTTGTAGGATATTTCAATTTAGTTAATTCCTTTTGAACGGTTTCAAGCCCATCATGAGTTTCATAACTAAAAGATATGGTGCGAGTAGCTACATTTATAGAAATGTCTTTAATACCAGGTAGTTTATGAATTTTTCTTGCAATAGTACTTTCACATCCGCCACATTTTAGATTCTGTATAGCAACTGTAGTTTTCATGTGTTTATATGTATAAAATTAAGATGTTGACAAAGTAGAAGAACAAAATACCGAATCCTATGATAAATATCAGGATCGTTACTGATTGATGTCATTTTTTAAAAACTCATAGGCTATTACTTTTGGGGTAATAATCAAATATTTTTCAATGGATGTATCTGTTTTTTTAGCTAAATTTTGGGGCTGGTATCTTATCGTTTTTTTCTTCGTTCTTAGTTTTAATCCATCTAGAATTAAAGAAGTTTTTGAAAACCTTAAAGATCAGAAGTTTTTAATTATTACCTCTTTTATAGCTATTGTTATTGGGTTGATTAACATATTACTACATAATATATGGGAGTCAAATTGGAAATTCATCATTACTTCGATCGGATGGATAGCTTTAGGTTTAGGCCTATTGTTGTTTGTTTTTCCTATAGCAACCATAAAGTGGCTAAAATTTATCAATATAAAACTTGTTCAGATATTGTATGTGCTACTGTTTTTGGCAGGAGTATTCTTATTAAATAGAGCATACGAATTAGTGCCTTACTAAATATTGTTGTCCATCAACAAGTACTAAAAAACAAATGGTATGTTTCGTTTGCTAGTGAGTTTTAGTTTTTGAAAAACAGATACACAATAAAGAAAAAATCATGAATCGTTAAAATAATAAAGTACTATGAAAATTAATATTCAATTTGTACAAATACCAGTAAGTGAAACTCTGGAAGCGTATGTACGAGAAAAACTAAATAAGATATATAAAAAATATGATTGGGTAATTAAATCTAACGTGTTTTTTAAAAAAGAGAATGACCCCAAAGGGGAAGGAAAAATTTGTGATTTGGAACTAAGTTTACCAGGACCAAAAATATATGCAACATCCAACGCAAAAAACTATGAATTGGCTTTTAAAGAAACACTTAATGATATAGAAAAACAGCTCAAAAAGAGAAAAGGGGAAATGAAACCTTATATGTAAAGCATAAAAAATGAAAAATAGATATTAACAATACTTTAAATATCATTGAAAAAATGAAATAGATGTATCATTTATAATGGTATTATAATATCTAAAAAACAACTTGATGAAACTATTACATCCAACCTTTATTAGTAAGATATTAGGCAAGAAGGGATAGAGGTAGGGAGTTGTAGGAAGGGGCTAATGAAATAAGGGTATATGACAAATATTATCTCATTGAAGCCAAAACACTTCATATAGAAAGTTTATCTGCTCATTCAGATCAAAGGGAATTACTCGATTAGATTAGTGAAATTAAAAATACCCTTAAAAATGGTAACAAGCAGATTGGATAAAATAATATTAAAATATAATAAAAATGAACTTAAAAAATATAAATAAGTCATATGTATATATGATTAGTATTATTTTACTGATCGGATGCTCCTCTAGCGAATTAATAGAAAACTGGAAAAACCCTGATATTTCTACTTTCGAAGCTAAGAAAGTTTTTGTGATTGGTATTACACCTAATTTGGACAATAGAAAGGTTTTTGAGCAAAAACTAACTTCAGAATTAAGAGAAAATAATGTTAATGCGTTTAGGAGTCTGGATTTTTTTGAAAGATTTTATGCGGATTCTCCTATAACAGAAGAAGGGTTGATGAAGTTAGAAACAGAATTGCTTCAAGAAGGTTTTGATGCAATACTATTGTCAAAGGTAATAGGTGTCGAAGATAAAGTAACGGTATTATCAACAACTAGAAATCTTGATAAGACATTTAAGAGTTTTAGAAATGATTATTACGAAAATCAGGATATTTATTTTCAAGAAGATTACTACAATGAATACCAGATTTTTCATGCACAATCTTCTTTATACTGCATATGTCCTGATAAAGAAAAAGAAATTATCTGGAGAGGATCCATAGATGTTACCGAGCCAGAAAATATAAAAAAGGCGGTTAATGATTATGTTAAAATTTTGATATGGGCCTTAAAAGAACAACAATTATTAATAATCGAATCTAATATAGATGAAAATCCTAATATATAGCGCTAAAGACTTTGAGATTCCTTTTTTAGAAAAAGAGAATAATGATCAATTTCAAATAAAGTATATACCAGATCGGCTTAGTGCCGATACCGTTCAATTGGCGCTGGGTTTTGATGTTGTGTCAATTTTTTCGGCAGATGATGGATCCTCAAAAGTTCTGGAACAACTTAAAAGTTTCGGAGTTAAGTATATCACGCTTAGATCTACAGGTTATGATAATGTAAATCTATATAAAGCCAATAAACTAGGGTTAAAAGTTGCTAATGCCGCCGGATACTCTCCTTATGCCATTGCAGAACATGCTTTTACTTTATTGCTGACACTTAATCGCAAAATTTTAAAAGCACATGAGCAAGTACAGAATTATAATTTTTCGCTAAGTAATCTGGTAGGGTTTGATTTAAACAATAAAACAGTAGGAATTATAGGCACCGGAAGAATAGGGAAAGTAATAGCAAAGATTGCCAGCGGTTTTGGATGTAATATTATTGCCAATGATCTTTATGAAGATAAAAATTTAATATATAATTATCAGGTTATATATAGTGATTTAGCACAATTGGCGAAACAATCAGATGTTGTGTTTTTATGCGTACCATTAACATCCCAAACTCATCACTTGATCGACGCAAAAATCATAGGATATATGAAGCGAAGTGCAATATTGATAAATGTGGCCAGAGGTAGGGTGGTACATACAAAAGATATCATCAAAGCCTTAGAACTAAAAAGCATTGCGGCTTATGGGGCAGATGTATATGAAAATGAAAATGGTATTTTCTTTTATAATCATTCAAAAGATAAGCTGAAAGATAACATATTACAAAAGCTTATTAGTCTTCCTAATACTTTGATTACTCCTCATCAGGCCTTTGCTACCAATGAAGCCTTGACGAACATTGCCAAGGCAACTTTTGATGCTATTAGAAGTTGGAGTCACGGAAAAAGGGCGCAAAATGAGCTTACCATGAATTTAGTGAGGTAATTTTTTTATAAGCTGAAAAATCATTTTTGATGTAATGGCGAATCCCCAAATACGCAAAATCCCACCATATTGGTGGGATTGAAGTGGAGTCGGAGAGGGCCGTAGCGTTAAGGATTGCCCTATGCGGCAATCTAGCGCAGGAGCCAGTTGGCGCATTGGCGAATCCCCCGGATACGCAAAATCCCACCATATTGGTGGGATTGAAGTGGAGTCGGAGAGGGCCGTAGCGTTAAGGATTGCCCTATGCGGCAATCTAGCGCAGGAGCCAGTTGGCGCATTGGCGAATCCCCCGGATACGCAAAATCCCACCATATTGGTGGGATTGAAGTGGAGTCGGAGGGATTCGAACCCTCGTCCAAACAAGTAATACAACAGCTTTCTACACGTTTAGTTTTTGTTTAATTTTCGTCGATATGAAAGACCAAAAACCGCCAACGTATCGCTTATTCTCGATTAAATTTCGAAATTATATCAAGATCCTATAATCTCTAGGTTTACTTTTACGATACCTCATAACCAATCGCCGTAAACCAAGGCTCTTGAGAGGTATCCTGCTTGTTCGCCTTGCGAACCGAGGCACTATCCTACTACGATTCGGATTATGCAGCTAGGGCGTAGTTATTCTCGCCGTTTAAAAAAGTTGAAATATGATATTTACGAGCTATATCCCAGCGCTCGACGTGCTTACCACTCTATTAATCTCGCTGTCAAAACCAGTCGACCCCCATATTATTTTCCTTAATTTGATTATCAATTATAAAGAATCATGAGTTGCTTTTTATAAATTGATTAAAAAATATAAGGTCGGCAAATATAACTATAATTGTCATATCTTTACCCGCTATTTTAATTAAACAAAAAATATACCAATTCTTATGACTAAATTCGGTGTCATCAAAGAGCGAAAAAACCCGCCAGATCGTCGTGCAGTGTTTTCTCCAAAAGGACTTAAAACGGTACTATCAAAATTTCCTAATGCTTCATTTACAGTAGAAAGCTCTGATATTAGAGCCTTTAAGGATAAGGCATATAGTGAAGCTGGATTTACGGTTTCTGATGACATGTCTGATTGTGATGTTTTACTTGGAGTTAAAGAAGTGCCTCTTGAAGCACTGATTCCCAATAAAAAATATTTCTTCTTTTCTCATACCATCAAAAAACAACCGTATAATAGAAAGTTGCTTAAGGCTATGTTAGAAAAGAACATAGAATTTTATGATCATGAAACCATTGTTAATGACAAAGGGTTTAGACTTATTGGTTTTGGTAAATATGCCGGAATTGTTGGGGCATATAATGGATTTAGAGCATGGGGACTTAAACATGAGACATTTTCCCTTCCTATGGCCGAAACATTAGAGGATCAAAAAGCGTTGGAATTAGAATTATCAAAGTGCCCATTACCCAATATGAAGATTGTACTTACCGGTACAGGAAAAGTTGGTAATGGAGCCAAAGAAATCCTCGATGCTATGAAAATCAAAGAAGTTTCTGTAGCAGATTATTTGAATAAAACTTTTGATGAACCTGTTTATGTGCAAATCGATGTTTTGGATTATAATAAAAGGAAAGATGGACAGACATTGGATCAATTTGACTTTTTTAATAACCCAACAGAATATGAAGGAGATTTTATGAGGTTTGCAAAGGTTAGTGATATGTATATTTCTGGTCATTTTTATGGAGATGGAGCTCCCTATATTTTTACAAGAGAAGACGCAAAATCAGAAGATTTTAATATTAAGCTGGTGGCAGATATATCATGTGATATCGATGGGCCGGTAGCAACTACTATTAGGTCCTCGACGATTGCAAATCCTGTTTATGGGTATCATCCAACAACAGAAACAGAAATCGATTTTAAAGATCCAGATGCTATCGTGGTGATGGCTGTAGATAATTTACCTTGTGAATTGCCAAAAGATGCCACCAATGGATTTGGAGATATGTTTTTAGAACATGTCATTCCAGCATTTTTTGATAGTGACAAAAGCGGTGTTTTAGAAAGAGCAAGAATGACAAAAAACGGTAAATTAACACCAAGGTTTGCATATCTTCAGGATTATGTAGATGGTAAAGAATAATAGTATAGCAATTCGATAAATACAATATGACAACTCAAGAGCTTGTTGCACAAATACACAAGAAAAAATCATTTTTATGTATCGGTTTAGATGTCGATATAAATAAAATACCAAAACAATTGTTGGATAGTGATGATCCGATTTTTGAATTTAATAAAGCCATTATCGATGCAACACATCACTTGGCAGTAGCCTATAAACCCAACACTGCATTTTATGAAGCGTATGGTATTAAAGGTTGGAAATCACTAGAAAAGACAATTACCTACTTAAATAGCAAGTATCCAGAAGTTTTTACAATTGCAGATGCCAAAAGAGGAGATATTGGTAATACCAGTACAATGTATGCCAAAGCTTTTTTTGAAGATATGAAATTCGATTCGGTTACCGTAGCTCCTTATATGGGTAAAGATTCTGTAGAACCGTTTCTTGCATTTGAAAATAAACATACCATACTATTAGCACTAACCTCTAATGAGGGAGCTTTTGATTTTCAGACCAAAAATATAGAGGATACCTCATTATATAAAGAAGTATTAACAGTATCTAAATCTTATCGTAATTCAGAAAACCTAATGTATGTTGTAGGAGCTACCAAAGCTGATTATTTTTCTGAAATTCGAAAAATCGTCCCAGATAGTTTCTTGCTTGTCCCTGGAGTAGGAGCACAGGGAGGAAATTTAGAAGAAGTGTGTAAATACGGATTGAATGAACAGATAGGGTTGTTAATTAACTCCTCACGAGGAATTATATATGCATCTAATGGTGCCGATTATGCCTCGGCCGCATCCAATAAAGCATTAGAACTTCAGCAACAAATGCAAGTGATTTTGGATAAAAAACTATAGTATATCTTAAAAAGATATCAATTGTAAAAACAAAAAAAAAGGAACAAAAATACTTTGGCTATTTTTGTTCCTTTGTAAACATCAATTATCGTCTATTGGCTCTAAATACTTCTTTTGCATATCCTAATAGTCCATATACAATAAAGAAAATAAAAAATGCCATGATGCCAAAAATGACGAAGTTAAGTAAAGTTGCCCCCATAGTCTGGTTTTAAGGATTAATAATATTCTGAATATAAGGAAATATTCCCTAAAATCATAATGTAAAAAGCTGTTAATTAGCTATTTATGAATATTTTAAGAAATCATCAACCTTAAATAACAATACATCGTGAAATGATGTACATTGACCAGTTAAATAGAAAAATAAAATTACCAAAACGACCAGAACGTATCATTTCTTTGGTACCTTCTCAAACCGAATTACTAGTTTCTTTAGGATTAATTGATCGTATCGTAGGGATTACAAAATTTTGTGTACATCCAACTTCTATAAAAAAGCAAAAGACAATCGTAGGAGGTACAAAAAAGATTAGATATGAAACGATTAAAAAATTAAACCCCGATATCATTCTTTGTAATAAGGAAGAAAACACAAAAGAAATTGTTTCCCTTCTTGAGGAAGGTTTTCCAGTGCATGTTTCTGATATTACTTCGATATCAGATGCTTTGCAAATGATTAAGCAATACGGAGCTATTTTTTCAAAAGAAGAAGAGGCTTTAGATCTAATTTCCAGAATAAAAATTGAAAAGGAATTATTTGAAAAATTTGTTTCGAAAAAGAAACCAAAAAAGGTGGCTTATTTTATTTGGAAAGATCCCTGGATGTCGGTAGGTAATCATACATTTATAAACGAGATGCTAAAAATAAATGGTTTTATAAATGCTTTTGAGGATAAAACTCGTTATCCCGAAATCAAAAAAAATGAAATGAGTAAGGTGGATGATTTGGATGTGATTATGCTTTCTTCAGAGCCGTTCCCTTTTTCAGAAAAACATATAGAAGAAGTTAAAGGTTTTTATCCTAATGCAGATGTGATCTTGGTGGATGGAGAATACTTCTCTTGGTATGGATCGCGTATGGTAGAAGCGTTTACCTACTTTAGATCTCTTCATTAATAATGCGTGAATTCGACGTAAGGTTTTAGTTTTAAAAAGCCGTTAAAATGACCGGTTTTTCATAGTGATCTCTCGACTAGGCTCGAGATAACAAGGTTTTTGCTTGAAAATTTACATGTCTTCGATACAATGCTCTATCTAAAATTACTCTGATGGACGTAATTTTCTTATATCGAATTCATATTAATAATACTTCATTAAGTAACAAGAAAAATACAATTTACCACTAATTAAAATATAGTACCATATAACTTGAAAGTTAAAAGAGGTAGAAGTAATAATAAGTGATAAATTGTATGCTAATTATCTATCGACAAGGAGTATGTCCTTCAATTTTTTTTATCTGAATTAAGATTTTATCAGCTTGTTCGTGAAGTTGATCACTTTTTTCTTTATTGGTAAGTGCTAATTTATAAGCACTTTTCATTAATTTACAATAATTGTATTGTAATTTTTGTAATTCGGTTTTATTTTTTAACCAGTTAAACATTCCTTTATTTTACTTTTACTTTGTTTTCTGGTACAAAGATAGTACTTAAAAGATATGAGTGTTCTTAACGATGAGTTAACATCGCTTAAAGTTGTGATAAAAAATTTGTAGTAATTATCTTACTTTTTGGTTGATTCCTTTTTTTGTGTGTAGGTAATATTAATTAGTCCTGAAGAGCAAATACTTTTTTTAACAAATCTGTCGTTCTAGAACTTAATTTGGTTCTTATGTCTTTTTCTTCTACTGCAATCATAGCATATACTCCTTTAAGAGCTTGACCTGTAACATAATCTGTAAGATCAGGGTTTACGTTTTTGGTAAGTGGTATCGAATTATACTTTGTGATAATATTTGTCCAAATTTTATCTGCACCTACTTTAGAAAAAGATCGACTAATTACAGGGTTGAATTTTTGATAAAGTTGACTTTGAGTTTTATTCGTAAGATATTGCGTAGCAGCATTGTCACTACCTAATAAAATTTGTTTGGCATCTGCAAATGTCATTTGTTTTACAGCACTAACAAAAATAGGAGTAGCTTCTTTTACTGCATCTTCTGCAGCTCTATTAAGTACCTTTAATCCTTCGTCTGCCAAGCTCCCCAGTCCTACATCCCTTAAGGTTTTATCTACTTTTTGCAATTCTTGAGGTAATAGAATTTTAACAAGTTGATTTTTATAGAAGCCATCTTTTTGAGTAAGTTTTGTTACTTGCTTATCAATTCCATTGTCCAAAGCTTCTCTAAGACCATTAGAAATATCAATATTACTGATCCCAAAACCACCAGTAGTTTGTGGCAAGTTATTGACAACTTGTTGTAATTCTGCACAGCTTCCAAAAAGAATAACAAATAAAAGTAGGATTGATTTTTTCATGATTTTAATGGTATAAAATAAACTTAGTATTTTCAGAGACTAATGTAAGAATATCTTAAATAAAAATACAGCTTTGTTGTAATAAACTAAGATTCTCTAAAAATCAAATTGATTCTAGAATTATTAGTAGTTGGGTAATCACTTTATAAAATCAAATTGATTCGATACGCTAATAATCTATACTTATTCTCAAAAAACATCATTTACTTTTACTACTTTATATCTCAAATAGAGTTTGTTATTAATGTTTTACTATTTGTTCGATAAGATAAATGTTGCAGAATAGTAGACTGTTAGAGTTTCACTTTTCGGTACTCAAGCATATTTTGTTTTTTAAACATATATTCCAGTTCATATATTCACAAAAGCACTCTAGTTAAAAATTTAATATCTGATGAGATCCATTAAATAAGGTTTCGTAATGGTATTTCTAAAATGTACAAGACAAAACTTAAATAGTTCGTTATAAATCGTCATAACTACCGTTATATAATTCTAAAAATGGGCTTTTTTTTGATACGTATTTCTTAAATTGTGTCCCTTTAAATTAAGATTTTCAATGGAACAAATACCTCCTTATACACCCAAAAATAAAGTTCGAATTGTAACAGCTGCATCGTTGTTTGATGGCCATGATGCTGCTATTAACATTATGAGACGTATTATTCAATCTACAGGGGTCGAAGTTATTCATTTAGGACACGATCGAAGTGTAGAAGAGGTAGTGAATTGCGCGATTCAAGAAGATGCAAATGCGATTGCAATGACTTCGTATCAAGGAGGACATACCGAATATTTTAAATATATGTATGACCTTCTAAAAGAAAAGGGAGCTACCCATATAAAAATATTTGGAGGCGGTGGCGGTGTGATTCTTCCAGAAGAAATAAAAGAGTTGATGGAATATGGAGTTACACGTATTTACTCTCCAGATGATGGTAGAAAATTAGGGTTACAAGGAATGATTAATGACTTGGTAGCACAATCAGATTTTCCCATAGGAGATAAGCTTAATGGAGAGGAGCAACATCTACAAAAAAAGCATATAGGAGCTATTGCCCGTATTATTTCTGCTGCAGAAAACTTTCCTGATATAGCAAAAGATACGTTAGATAGAATACATACAAAAAACGAAAAGTCAATAACTCCGGTATTAGGAATTACAGGAACAGGAGGTGCAGGAAAATCATCTTTGGTAGATGAATTGGTACGTCGTTTTTTACTGGATTTTCCTGATAAAACAATTGGGTTAATTTCTGTAGACCCTTCTAAACGAAAGACTGGGGGAGCATTATTAGGAGATCGAATTAGAATGAATGCTATTAATTCTTCTAGAGTATATATGCGTTCTTTGGCCACACGTCAATCTAATTTGGCGCTATCAAAACACGTAGCAGAAGCGGTAGAAGTACTTAAAGCAGCCGAGTACGATTTAATTATTTTAGAGACCTCGGGTATAGGACAGTCTGATACAGAAATACTGGATCATAGTGATGTGTCTTTATATGTTATGACGCCAGAGTTTGGAGCAGCAACCCAATTAGAAAAAATAGATATGTTGGACTTTGCAGACTTGGTAGCGATCAACAAGTTTGATAAAAGAGGTTCACTAGATGCATTAAGAGATGTAAAAAAGCAATATATGCGTAATCATAACCTATGGGAAACTCCGCAAGACGAGTTACCTGTTTATGGTACTATTGCTTCGCAGTTTAATGACCCTGGTATGAATACACTGTATAAAGCAATAATGGATGCAGTTGTAAAAAAGACAGGAACAGAATTACAATCAGACTTTCGAATAACAAAAGAAATGTCTGAAAAGATCTTTGTAATTCCGCCTAGTAGAACTAGGTATTTGTCAGAGATTGCAGAAAATAATAGAGCATATGATCAAAAAGCAACTATTCAGGCTGAGGTAGCGCAAAAACTATTTGGGATATACACCACAATGTGTAGTGTTGTAAATACCAAACTGATACTGTCAAAAAATGGTGTAGACGAAAATAGTTTGGATCAGGTTCGATCTGAAGAAAATAAAGTATTTCTAAATCTTTTACTAGATCAATTTGATAAAACAAAATTAAATTTAGACCCTTATAATTGGGAGATAATACTTAATTGGCAAACAAAAATACAAAGGTATAAGGATAAGGTATATACTTTTAAGGTTAGAGATAAAGAAATTAATATAGAAACACATACAGAGTCATTGTCTCATACTCAAATACCTAAGGTCGCATTACCAAAATATGAGGCATGGGGAGATATTTTAAAATGGTCATTGCAAGAAAATGTGCCAGGAGAATTTCCGTATACCTCTGGTTTATACCCTTTCAAAAGAACAGGAGAAGATCCTACCCGCATGTTTGCAGGAGAAGGAGGTCCAGAACGTACCAATCGTCGTTTTCATTATGTAAGTTTAGGAATGGATGCCAAACGTCTTTCTACTGCGTTTGATTCGGTGACACTTTATGGTAGTGATCCTGATAAAAGACCTGATATATATGGGAAAATTGGAAATGCAGGAGTATCCATTTGTTGTCTCGATGATGCAAAAAAATTATATTCTGGATATGATTTAACACATCCAATGACTTCGGTAAGTATGACTATTAATGGTCCTGCCCCTATGTTATTGGCCTTTTTTATGAACGCAGCAATTGATCAAAATTGTGAGAAGTATATTAAGGAGAATGGATTAGAAGAAGAGACGAAGGCCAAAATCAAAGAGATATATACCTCAAAAGGAGTAAAACGTCCAGAATATCAGGGAGAACTTCCCGAAGGAAATGATGGCTTAGGGTTATTACTTTTAGGGGTAACTGGGGATGAGGTTTTACCAGAAGATATCTACCAAGATATTAAGGTAAAAACATTACAGACTGTTAGGGGAACAATTCAGGCCGATATCTTAAAAGAAGATCAGGCACAGAATACCTGTATTTTCTCTACAGAGTTTGCTTTACGACTAATGGGGGATGTACAGGAGTATTTCATCGATCAGCAAGTACGTAATTTTTATTCTGTTTCGATTTCAGGATATCATATAGCAGAAGCAGGTGCAAATCCGATTACACAATTAGCACTTACATTAGCAAATGGATTTACCTATGTCGAGTATTATCTAAGCCGAGGAATGGATATTAATAAATTTGGACCTAACCTGTCTTTTTTCTTTTCTAATGGTATTGACCCAGAATATGCTGTTATAGGAAGAGTAGCCAGAAAGATATGGTCCAAAGCGTTAAAAGATAAATACGGTGCAAATCCAAGAGCCCAGATGTTAAAATACCATATACAAACGTCGGGGAGATCATTACATGCTCAAGAGATTGATTTTAATGATATTCGTACTACGTTACAAGCACTGTATGCAATCTATGATAACTGTAATTCGCTACACACCAACGCTTATGATGAAGCAATTACAACTCCAACCGAAGAATCTGTAAGAAGGGCAATGGCTATACAATTGATTATTAACAAAGAACTCGGTTTGGCCAAAAACGAAAACCCTGTACAAGGATCTTTTATTATTGAAGAGTTGACAGATTTAGTAGAAACAGCAGTATTAGAAGAGTTTGATAGAATCACCGAAAGAGGGGGAGTATTAGGAGCTATGGAAACTATGTATCAAAGAAGTAAGATACAGGAAGAAAGTTTGTATTATGAGACATTAAAACATAATGGAAGCTTCCCGATTATTGGTGTTAATACCTTTTTAAGTTCTAAAGGATCTCCAACAATTACTCCTAGAGAAGTTATTCGTGCTACCGAAGAAGAAAAGCAATACCAAATAAGCATGCTAGAAGAATTGCATAAAGGTAACGCAAATGTAACCGATGAGCTTCTAAAAGAGTTACAGAAAAAGGCTGTTAATAATCAGAATATTTTTGAAGTATTGATGGAAGTTTGTAAAAAATGTTCTTTAGGCCAGATTACCACTGCTTTGTTTGAAGTAGGAGGACAATATAGAAGGAATATGTAGTTTTTACTGTATTGCGATAAAATTGATTGATAAACTATTTAAATATGTAATAGATTAAAGAGAAATTATAGTATTTGGTTTTATAAATAAATCATAGATAGTATAGCATATGATCCTAGATAAAAAAAGACTGCCTTTTTAGGCAGTCTTTTTTTTGTTTAAGATCTATTAATGTCATAATCCAATGATAAAAAGCAAAAAATAGTGATGTCATTAATCCAGTAAAATATACCATTCATGTAGTGAAACAAACACTTTATACAATGCCTTTTAAAAAGCTAAAAAGTGAAGTAGGGTTTCTCTTTATTTGCCTCGTTTTTAATAAAAACCTGTACAGATAATAAAATAATTAATGATGATAAAAAATGAGTAAAAATAATTTTAAAACCAGAATTTGCCAGTTATCATTGGTACTACTTTTAATGGTTAATTTCAATGTGAAATCCCAAGAAGATACAGATTTTATAATTTTGGAAGAAGGGACTTCTAGTAGAAGGACTGTAAATATAAACGCCGCATCAGGAACTGAGAATCAAAATAACAAAAGGGGTGTTTTTAGTCTAACTACCAAAAATAGTACAGGTCAGTTTCAGAACTGTACGGCCACTTTGGTGAATACCGTAAATCAAAACGGAAATTATTATCTGTTAACCGCAGCGCATTGTACAATACCTGCAGAAGGATCTGACGTCCTCTTATATCTATCAGTAGATCATGAAATAATGAAAGCTTCCAGTAGAAGTGGATTATTTGTAAGGCAATTAGCAACTAAATTTATTGGAAAAATTGTCATGAAAATGGACGAGGTTGATATTGCTTTAATAGAAATCGATGCCAAACAACTAGAAGAAGCCCCACAAGGGCCCGATAAACGTCACAAAGCATCAGAATTTTCTAATTTGTATTTTAATGGTTGGTCACAAGAAATTAATACCAATCCCTTTGCACTTATATCCCACCCTAAAGGTGATGCCAAAAAAACCAAAAGTGCTCCCGCTACGGCAACTATTTTAGATAGAGAAATAGATCCCGAACTACCTAATTTAAACTTTTCTTACCCGGTTTGGGTATTTGATAATGTTGTGGATAGTGATATCCACACAGGTAGTAGTGGAGGTCCAGTGTTTAATAACGATAAAAAAGTGATTGGGGTAGCGTCTTATGTGCATCCTGCCAACAACCCAAATAAAGTTTTTTCATCCTTATTTGAAAATGGATGGTATACTGGTTTCGAAGGAGAACGAAATTTACAAGATTATCTAGATCCTGATAAAACTTATGCCAGTCAAATACCAGGAGGATACGGAATAGAAAGTGGACATCATGCCATCACGGATGAGTCCAAATTCAATTTACAGATACCAGTAGGACAGAAGTATGAAACAACAGGTATTGGTGCCTCTGGAGATATGTCGGGTATGATTAAACTTAATTTATATCAACTTAATCAACTGGTCAAATCGATAATGGCAACTCCCAATTCGTTACCCATTTTAGATGAAGGAGGGGTGTATTTAGAAACAGGTAGTATCAAACTAAAGATTACCGCATATAAGAGTAGTAATAATGTAGTTACTCCAATAGTAATTTATGAATCTGATTTTGATAAAGATGGTAGAAAGTCAGGAGATTTTGAGTTAAGTGCTAGCACAGGGCTAAAAGCAACTCAAATCAGATCGTCTATTACGGGGTCAATTTTACCAACTGACTTATTGAACTATAAGTATAACAATACCTTATCAGTACAGATAGAGGTTAGTAATACGGGAGATAATATAGCCAATGTAAGAGCATTAAGAATCCCAGCATTAGGATATCGTAATGCAGTGGAACTATTTACTCCTGAGCAATTTAAAAACTTATTTAAAAACAAAAATTATCCAGAAAACAGAGCTTTAAGTAGTACAGCTTACCTTAATGCAATTACCGTAAAAGTTACAGACCCAGGAGCAAGTAAACCTAACTCCAAAACCTATACAACAGAAAATAATGGTGGGTATGTAAACTTATTACAGCACAAATTTTACCCAATGCAATCGGGATCTAATCAAGACCCTGCCGGTTCTGAGGTAAGCTTCACCTTTAAGCCTGTTAATACGGCAGATATAATGCACTACAGTGTTTGGATTGATTATAATGAAGATAAACAATTTACAGGCGGTGATGAGAATGTATTAAATATTTCTGGAGCAGGTAATGTAGATGGAAGTTTTACCATTCCACCCAATAAAACTACTAATGGTACTAGAATTCGTATTGCAATGCGTAAAGGTAGTGCTCCTCCTACAAATGGATCAGGAATGTATGATACTGGAGAAGTAGAAGATTATACGGTGGTGATTATCCCTCGTAATAAAAATGAAGAACAAGTTGCATCATCACCATCTCAAGTGCCTATAAAAGAAGGTGATTATTACTTGGAAGGTTTATTAGAGAAAGGCTTAAAATTAGGAACAAATTCAGAAGGACAAACAACAGTTAACAAGGTGGTTACAAGTGATGGTACAACGACCAGTTACGCAACTCTTACACCGATACATATCAAACCTACTTCTGCAAATGACGGTAATCAGTATATTTTTTCTTTTGATAATAATAAGCAGTACCTAACTGTAAATAACAAAAGTGATTATATACAATCTACTTTTGATGGCAGAACGCTAATATCCAAAGATTTCGGAACGACAAAAACCGAGACTTCTTTAAAAGTATATAGTTTTACAATTACAGAAGCAGGTATAGAAAAAACATATTATGCCTTTCAGGATAAGGATGGAGATCTCTATGATATTGTCATGCCTTATCGGTTAATCCCAGTTTCTAGTTCTACGACTTCTTCAGGAACAGAAACTTCTTCAGTACCCTTATCGGCTTCTACAAGTCATGGAGATGTTATAGGGGGTGTGGTAGGAGGAGCAGCCTTATTAGCAACAGGTGTTTTAGGCTATATCTATAGAAAACCATTATCTGTTGCAGCAGATAGATTTGTTAGACAAACATCGAAATTAATAAGAAAAGCGTCGAAAGTATCTACATGTAAAGGGCCAGTAGAAAGCGTTCCTTTATTAGAAACTTCACTTTAAAAAAATGATAAATACTATGAAATTAAAACCTAAACCGTTGAATGGGTTACAGACAACTTTTTATTTCTTGTTGTTATTGTTAATAACGTCTGCCGTAAAAGGACAGGAAGTAATATTAGAAAGTGGTAAATCTAAGCCAAATTCAATAAACATAAATGATTACTCTGGTACGAATTACCAGAATGTTAAAAGAGGAGTGTTTGTTATGAGTACCAAACAAAAATCAACTTGTTCGGGTACACTTTTAAATACGGTCAACCAAAATGGTAAGTATTATTTTATAACAGCTCAACATTGTTTCTTAACCCCTAAAGTAGAAGAAGGTGATGAATTCGAATTTTATTATTCGTTTGATTATGAAGTAGAGCAACCATCACAAAGAACCGCAGAGTTACTTTGGAGTATAACATACCCTCTAAAAGGGAAGCTCGTATATACAGATTCGCTACAAGATATTGCTCTAATTGAAATTGATAAAGAGAGTATTCAAAATAATTATTTTTTTTCAAATCTATATTTCAATGGGTGGTCTAATCATGATTTAGATATTCCTTTTTATACTGTTGGTCACCCGCAAAAAGATGTAAAAAAAGTGTTTCCCGTATTTGGTTATTCTATCGAGGAAGATTCATCTATTCATAGTGAAAATGATTTAAGAGTTAATTTTAAACCGTTGGCTCATGAGAAAGGAAATAGTGGTGCTGGTATGTTTAATAAAAACAATCAAGTAATGGCTATTTTAAATAGGCAAGCAATTACTTCTACAGGAAATCCAGTAAATGAAAATGAAGGTTCAGCAAATTATATTAGTAATACTTGGATGTCTCTTTTAGAAAATCCTCTTTTACAAAAGTTTTTGGACCCAGAATTAACATATGTTAGCCAGGTTCCGGGAGGATATGGATTGGAAGATGGTTTAGAGAAGATTGAGGATAGACATTTTAATTTATCCATTCCCTCGGGAATGCCGTTTAAAACCCCTCAAATAGCTACCAATGGGGATACCCAAAAAATGATAAAACTAAACCTAAATGAACTATATAAAATAGCTTCATCTGTAAATTCTAAAGCTCATTATGGAGGCATAAATTTAAAACAAGGGGAAGCAAAACTTACAATAACTGCATATATAAATAATAGTCCTTTAGTAATTTATGAATCAATGGCAGATGGTTCTGGGTCAAAATCATTATCTGGAAATTTCGAAGAAAAAATATTACATGAAATTAATATTAATGAAATCAGACAAATTATATCTTCTCTTTCTTTAGATGAGAATAAGTTAGATTCTAGTACCTACAATGTTCCTGTTCTAATAGAACTTAAGACCAATAATGTTAAAACATCATCTGTTAGAGCAGTAAAAATACCAGGATTGGGATATAGAAATGCGGTAGAACTGTTTAACCCAACTCTATTTAGAACACTATATACTAATAAAAACTATAAAGAATGTAGAGCACTTAATAGCGAAGATGATTATCTAAATTCAGTTGTTGTGACAGTAAAGGATAGAGGGAGCATTTCTTCGACAGAAACCCATAAAACAGAAGACAATGGTGGATATGTAAATTTATTGCAACATGAGTTTCCTGTGATGCAATCCGGATCCACTCAAGATCCAGAAGGATCAATGGTAGAACTAACTTTTGAACCGGCAAATACAAATGAGGTAATGCATTATAGTGTTTGGATTGATTATAATGAAGACAGACAATTTACTAGTAGTGATGAAAATGTTTTAAATATATCAGAAACTGGCACTGCAACAGGTAGCTTTACTATTCCTCCTAATAAAGCTACTAATGGCACTAGAATTCGCATAGCGATTCGTAAAGGTAGTGCTCCCCCTGCAAATGGATCGGGAAGATATGATATAGGAGAAGTAGAAGATTATACAGTAGTTATCGTTCTTAAGAATAGCAACGAAGAGCAAGTAGCATTATCACCATCTCAGGTACCTATAAAAGAAGGTAATTATTATTTAGAAGGCTTATTAGAGAAGGGCTTAAAGTTAGGAACAAATTCTGAAGGACAAACAACGGTTAATGAGGTGGTTACTAGCGATGGTACAACTACTAGTTATGCAGCGCTTACGCCGATATATATCAAACCTACTCTTGCTAATGACGGTAACCAGTATATCTTTTCTTTTGATAATAATACACAGTATCTAACTGTGAATGATCAAAACGATTATGTGCAATCTATTTTTGATGGCAAAACACTATTATCTAGAGATTTTGGAACAACAAAAACCGAGACTTCTTTAAAAGTATACAGTTTTACAATTACCGAATCGGGTCAAGAAAAGACATATTATGCCTTTCAGGATAAAGATGGAGGTGTATATGATATTGTCATGCCTTATCGGTTAATCCCAGTTAGTAGTTCGACCACTTCTTCAGAAAATACCAAGGAGCCGTTATCTGCTTCTGCAGACCATAAAACAATTATCGGAGGGACTCTAGGAGGAGGGGCTTTAATTACAACAGGAGTTTTGGGGTATGTTTTTAGAAGGCCCTTATCGTTAAAAGCGGGTCGATTTATAAGAAATGCATCGAAATTGGTAAAAAAATCAACAAGAGTATCTACCTGCAATGGTTCTGAAACCGAACCACTATTAAATACAACAACATCATTTTAAAAAAATAAATAATAAAGAAAAATGAAAGTACAATTTTTAAAATATATACTGTTTTTTACGCTTTTATTAGGAGTAACAACGGTGAGTCATGCACAACAATTTTGTGAGGAGTGTGAATGTGAAGAAGAAGGAGTAGAAGGTGAAGGAGCAGAAGGAGCTGCAGAAGATACTACAGAATTCTCTGCAGATATAGGAGAAGAAGGAGGAGAAATGGCTATTGAAGAAGCAGATATGATGGGAACAGAAATAGGCACGGAAATAGGTACAGAAGTAGGAACCGAGGTGGGAACTGAGGTAGGAACAGAAATAGGCACAGAAATAGGCACCGAGTTACTAGCTACATCATTTCTAGATGCTATCCCAGGAGTAGGAGAAATTATTCAAGGAGCAATAGTTTTGGGGACACTTATATATGAGGCATTTACATTGGTAGAAGCTACTCAAAAAGAAGAAGACCATGCGTTAGCAACAGCATTACGGGCAGGAAATTATAAAATGCCATTAGTACCTTCGTTCGATATTTCTGCCAATGACCTTAGCGGCAAAAAAGATGAAGTGTCTTATGTAGTGTTTTTCAAGAAAAATATAGGAAGTAATGATGTTAGAAATTATCTTACTGATAATGACTTAGCAATGCATATCAATAAAACATATGCTGCAAGTAGACTTAATAATCATACAGCTTATGCATTTTCTAAATTTCAGGGTTCTGTTGCATCTACAGTGTCTGATAGACCTGTCCATTCATACGAATATGACCGAACTATACCAGATATCTCTATTTCTAAAGCAGGAAACTCATGGAAATATAGTTTTACAGAGAACTGGAGTCACAATCTTCCACGAGAAACTTATTACCAACATAATCCAGTTGCAGGAGAACAGGTAAGATGGGTTAGAGGTAGTTTTAGCCAATCAATACACCAACAGGATAATATAGAGTTTTGGTTAACCAAAAGAGGTGATCGTGTGACAAGTTTGCCGGGAGATCATGTAACATATTTGCAAAGAATACCAGCAAAAAATATTCATATTGAAGATTCAGGAAATCAAATAGTTGTTCGTATTAAGAATTATGATATTTCTTCATATACAAGTCAAGGGCCGCTTCGTATTAGCATGGTAATAAAGGCGAGTGATACATTTTTAAATCTTAGAGATCATAAAGCTCGTAAAAACGTGAACGTATTTCCTGATAACTGGGATTTTTCTGAAAGTAATTCGAACTTTGAGTACCAAGGAGATTTTGCAACGCATAATTCTGTTCGTATACCACATTTTGAAGATTATCATTTTAAAACAAAAGGAAAAACTCCTGCAGTTCGACGTAGAGATTTATTTTCTTTTGCAATACATGATTATCAGCCAAGAGGAGGAGAAAATACTTTTCCAGAAATACATTCTTCAGGAAAAACAACGTATTCTAATAGTATTATTTCAAATCCTGATCAAGGAAAATCACATTTAAGATTTGATTTGCCATCTTCTCAAAGCAGTAATAAAAAGGTAATCGATTATATAGAATTAGAAGGATTAACACATAACCGAAAAGTAATTATTGATTTTTACGATTATGTATCTAACCCAGGGGATTATCAGTGTAAAATAAGCGCTCATTACAATGATAGTGATACAATGAATAATACATTGGAGACAGAGCAAATACGAATAACCAATAAAGATATACCATCAGAAGAGCAAAGAATATCTATTAATGAAGACAAACTTCAGTTTAATAGTGATGGAGGATATGGGTATTTATTGCTTAAAAATGTATTGGTAACGCCAGGAGATGTTCTTAATGTTAGTACATATTATACAGATGGAACATTATCTAGAAGTGTAAATACAATCAAAGCGGTTGCCAATAATATAATTCCAAGAGCATATTACTTTATTACCGATAGAGGGGATTACCTTGATTATAATACATCTGCCAGTTCTAATAAATTAAGTATAACCAACCCTAATGTATTGTCAAGATGGCTTATAGAGCATCAAGGAAATGGTTTGTATGCTATTATGCATAAAAGAGAAAGAAAAGTATTAGGCATGGTAAATGGAGAATTGGGCCTTTATGATTGGGATCCTGCTAATAAAGATTTAATCTGGCATATACAAACGGTTGGAAGGAATAAAATAAACCTGGTGAACTTAAATCAAGGAGCTTTTCTTTCTAAAAAAAGTGGATCAGGAGTATTAAGTCATAGTTTTTCAGGAGGGATTGAATTTATGATTCAGAATTTAGATAATATTGATAAGGTACCAGAGATACTTACTGATGAACCAAATACATTAGTTAATCGTTCTAGTAATAATTTACTGACGATAAGTAGAACGGGATACCCTCAACTTAAACCCGCAAGTAATAATAATCCCTTACAGGAAAACAAACTTATTTATAATGGTTGCTTACAATATGTAATTCAGAATAACTCTTCAAAAGATTATCTGTATTATAGTAACAACAATTTAGACTGGAGTAAAAGAAAAAGAACTAGCTGGTTACTTACAGATGTTGATCAGGAGTATTTTACGTTATCGACATCAAAAGGAGAGTTATTACATAGTGAAGCTGTATCAGGACCAATTGTTCAGGTTGGTACGGGAACAGCAAATTTAAATAATGATCATCGGTCTCATTTTAAAATGACCCCACAGCTATTTACAGTAGAATCATCAAATCTAATCGCACATTATAAATTAGATGATAATGCCAATGATTTTTCTGGGAACAATCGTAACGGGACTGCTATCGGAGGACTTAGCTATGTAACCGACACTGCAAGAGAAAAAGTAGCTAGTTTTGATGGTAGCAATGATTACATCAATACTAATTTCGATTTTTATCCAGACGATTATAATGGAAATATGACAGTATCGTATTGGTTTAAAACCAATGATCAGGTAACTAGTGGAAGTATTGGATATCCTGTATGGGCGAGTAGTTATGTGTTAACTCCGTCAAATGATAACGTGACTTTTACAGTATTAGGAGATGATGGCGGTTTTCCTGCAAATCGTAGAAGATATGCATTATCAAAATCAAACAGTCAGAATTTAAGAGATAATCAGTGGCATCATATGGTAGGAGTTGTAGAAAAAAATAATGACGGGTACACTATTTCTTTATATGTAGACGGACAATTCATAGGATCAGATAACGAAAGAAATATGAAAAATGCTCGTCGTCGTTATAATCTTAACACCCTGATAGGAAAAACACCAAATGATGGGACAAATACTGCAGGAAATTATTATAAAGGATTACTTGATGATATAAAAATATGGAAGAGTTCTTTAACAGCAAATCAGATTAGTACAGAATATAGAAATACTGTAAAAACAGATGTACAGGCTAAGTCAAACCAGATTGATGAAATTGAGAAAGCAGGTGAGTTAAATATGGTTATATATCCAAATCCTTCTCAAGGTAATTTTAATATAAGTTTTAACCTAAGTAATAAAACTCAGGTTGCTTATAAAATTACAAGTATGGACGGAAGAACAGTATTGTCTGATAGTAAACAATTTGTGGCTGGTAATACGGTGTGGCCGATTAATGCAGAACGTTTAAATAATGGTGTTTACATTCTAGAATTTCAATTAATTACAAATCAGTTAGAAAAGAAAACTCATAGAATTGTTATTAGTAGATAATAGCATAAATCCAATTTCATTTTAGGATTTGGTTTACCATGTCAAAAACACTCAAGGTATATTATCTTGGGTGTTTTTTGTTTTACGTAAGTTTTTTAAATCTTACTTAAATGATTAGGGGTTAAAAAATAAATTCATAGAGATTTGGCGTAGGTATACCCCAAGAAATGTATTTCAAATAAAATTAATGAAGGTTTATAAACTCATTAGCCAATTACGTTGTAAATGTCTAAATTTTCTTAGCTCTTTGCGAAGCAGAATTAAAAACTCTTTACCATTGCTTTGCGATTGTTCTAGGCGTTGGCAATTTTTATAGAGTTTATTAGTAATATGAATTAAAGAAGTAGCTTGTTTAATTCGATCATCCTTGAAAAATTGATTTTCGGCAGCAATGATTTTAAGGGCTAAAGAATCAGATTGCCTAACAATATCACCAGTAAAATAAATATAAGGATTCTCTTTTCCATTTTTTTGTAATGGAGCCAAATCATGCACAAGATAGTCAGAAATATTACGTGATAACGTAAATATCTCTAAAGCTTTCTTATGTAGCCTTTTATTTCGTGGTTGTAATCTCATTAGCAATTTCCTGATAATCAAAATTAAGGCTATTTGTGATATTTTTGATTTATAATTTAAAGTAAATTAGTTAATTTGCCTTAATTATTATTTATAATTTCATTTTTTTATTTAAAAATGACATAAAAATAGTAATATGGTAGGAATATAGCTTTTGTTCAATGAGTTTATTGCCAAGTTAATGCATTGAAAGAGAAGCAGAAGTGCTTGTTTTTGATAAAAATTAGTAAGGTAAACATCTTGTTGTGTTAAGGTTTACACAGACAAGGTTTTTAGATTAGAAACGCACTTTTAGTAAAATAAAGTTTGAATCATAAACAATAAAATGTGTAAAATCACATTATTTAATAGGATTTTTATATGAAGTTGGATGCGATTAATTGGGAAATATTAGAATGTTTGCAAAAAAATGCAAGACTATCTAATGCAGAAATAGGAAGAAAGGTAGGATTAAGTTCTCCGGCAGTAGCAGAGCGAGTAAAAAAGATGGAGGATTACGGAGTGTTAAAAGGTTATAGCGCAGAAGTTTCTTATGTCAAAGCTGGTTATCAGTTAAAAGCTATGATTACACTAAGAGCTTTTATGGGAAGATTGCAACCCTTTTTGATAAAAGTAACCGATTTTAAAGAAGTGGTAAACTGCTATCGCATAACAGGTAATGAGAATATAATCATGGAGGTAGTATTAAGAGATCAAATACATTTGCAAGAATTTATTGATAGACTTATTACTTATGGAGAGGTTAAAACACATATTATACTTTCTAAGCTTATAGAGAATAATCCAATAATGGATCAATCAATGTGATAATGCTTTATTTTGGCATGAGAATTGATAAAATAAATATGAAGGGGCATCTTAATCTTGCGTGAGGACATTAGTATGGGAAACTAAAGAGAGTGCAAGGGAAAGATAAAAACGTCAGAACATGTTCTGACGTTTTTTTTATTTCTTTTTGATAACAAACAACAAAACAATATGTTATGATATAGGAAAGCGAGAATTAGTGATAAATATATTACATGATACGCTTTATAAAACAGGAAAAAAACAATTTAATAGCAGTTAATATTTTAACAATTATTTTGAATTTTCAATCTAAATCATAAAATTTTGTGTATTTCATCGAATTAATATGCTTTTTAACGTTGATTTTTTTGCGTTTATAATTTTTTTACACTACATTTACAATGTCTTAATAACACATTGATGTCTTATCATAATTAGCATTTTGATTGGCGTGACGATGCAAGTTAAAATATTAGTTTGGAATACATTAGGGATGAATTAGGTGTGAGGACATTAGTCAAAAGACCCTGAATCTTGAAGCTAAAGAGAGTACGTGATTTACCCCAAAAACAAAAGCGTTCTGTTTTTCAGAACGTTTTTGTTGTCGTGATATTTAAAATATATTCAACTTTTCATAATAACCCTTCCTTTAGATATCTTTTAGAATAAATTAAATCATATTCTATACTTCTTTTTGGATAAGCTTATGCTTAACATAAAATAGTAATCCTATTCCTAATACAGCCACACACGCCATAAAAATCCAACTGTTTTCATAGCCATATTTGTTTATTAACTGCATCCCAGAATTATGACCAAAAATATGGGCCGCAGAAAATGACATACTATATAGCCCCATATAGGCGCCTTGTCTTCCTTTTTTAGATCGTTCTAAGGCAAATGCATTTCCAAAAGGAAAAGAAATCATTTCTCCCAAAGTTACTATAATCATACCGATGACTAAGATTCCGGCCCAAGGAGTAATCAGAAAAAGTACAAAACTGATTCCTGTCAAAATAAAGCCATTGATAACATTTCCAATTTTAGAAATATTTGTTTTTTCTAAATAGGCAATAAGCGGCATCTCAAAGAAAAATATCAATGCTCCATTAAGAGCTAATAGAAATCCAATTTTTTCCTCAGATAGGTGATGTATTTCTTTATAGTAGAGCGGTATGGTAGAAAAATACTGAACAAATATAAAACCAAATAGAGCCAAGGCAATCAAAAACAACACATAAATACCATCTTTATGAGCCTTTACAGGATTATCAATCATTACCTCTTTATCCAGTACTTTAGCTTTTTTAGGATGCAATGTTTGTATCATTACAAATCCTGCAATAATACAAGTAATACCATCTACCCAAAACAAACCATAATAACCAATAGTTGCGATAATTAAACCACCCACTGCTGGTCCTGCAGAAAAACCTAGATTTATTGCTAATCTTATAAAAGTTAGGGATCTGGTTTTGTTTTCTGGTTTACTATATGCACTTAATGCAACAAAAAATGCTGGACGTGCGGCATCAGCAATAGAAATTAAAATAAAAAAGCCAATACATATATTCCAGAATCCCGTGACATATTGAATACCAATAAATGAAAATCCGGTAAGAATAAGCGAACCAAGTATAACTTTGTAATATCCAATGGTATCACATAATTTACCTCCAAGCCATCCTCCTAAAAAAGAACCTAATCCATAACTAGTCATTATCCAACCTACCTGTTGAAGAGAAAAATCTAAATCATCGGTTAGATATAAAGATAAAAATGGAATAACCATAGCACCTGCTCGGTTAATCAATGTAATTAACGCAAGCCACCAAACCTCTCTTGATAGCCCAGAAAATGAATTAAAATACTGAAGTAAAATTTTGATCAATGTAAAATGGTTTATAGTGAAACAAATAAATGATTACTCCCTCTTATCGTTTTTTATTATAAAGCTTCTGTTGTGTAAACAATCTTATTAGAGGCTATAACTTATTCAATAACAACAATAGCAACTTGTAAAAGAAAACGTTATAAGGTTGTATGAATGAACAAAAAAGAAATGATTTGCAAAGTGTATTGCGATACTTATTAAATATCCACCTATCAAATAAACCTATAAAAATAGCTTTTTGTAGAGAATTCTAAGATAATTTCAATAAAATTAATTAGTTAACAAATTGTAAGTTGTATTTTTGCATAAAATTAAGGAGTAGGTGTTTAGACTTTCATTTTTATTTTTGTTTTTTATAGGAAATTTAGTTGCTCAGGATTCGATAGCGATTAAACGAATATTGTCTTTTCAAGAACAATTAAACAAAGAGTTTGCTTCTGAAGAAGAATCTCCGTTGCAAGCCGAAGATTTGGATCGTTTTACATCGTTAGATTTTTTTGAGATAGATACTTCATTTTGTGTATCTGCAAAGTTTGTTAGAACTCCGTATGAAACTCCCTTTGTGATGAAGACTACTACAGGTAGAGAGCCTTTATATGTAAAATATGCAGAAGCCCATTTTGTCCTTGAAGGAAAAAAGTGGAAGTTAGATATCTACCAAAATCAAGGGCTTAAAACACAACCAGAATATCAGGATTACTTATTCTTACCTTTTACAGATGCAACCAATGGTGAATCAAGTTATAGAGGAGGAAGGTTTATTGATCTTAAAATACCAAAAGGTAAATCAATTCTTATAGATTTTAATACAGCTTATAATCCATTTTGTGCATATAACGATCGTTATTCTTGCCCAATACCACCAGAAGGGAATCATTTAAACATAAGAATCCCTGTTGGAGTTAAAAAATATAGCAAAGAATTAGCAAATAATTAAAAGATTCGACGGCTACTATTTTACAATAAACATTCCTGCAAAGACGAAAAAAATTCCAACGGCAAAAGAACCTATTGCATATAATATAAAATTTATCCAATCACCCGATTTTAAAAGGGTATGATTTTCATAAGCAAAAGTCGAAAAAGTAGTTAACCCACCACAAAAACCAGTAGCCAAAAGGGCAACCGTGTTTTGAGACATAATGTTACTTTTAAGAGCTAACCCTAATATGATGCCAATACAAAAGCATCCTATAACATTTGCTGTAAACGTTCCATAAGGAATAGAAGAAGACGAATTATTAAGGTATTTACTTATAAGGTATCTAGTAACACTTCCGGTGCCACCACCAATAAATACCAAAAGTATTTGTTTCATTTATTTTGAATTAGATAGCAGTGTCTTAACTTGGGTTTTTCTTTCCGAAGGAAATAGAACCTGTTTGGTTGTATATATTCTAGGTAATAGAATTATAAATCTAAACTGGATTCTATTTTTTTAGAATCCAGTTTAGAAAATTATTTATAGGATAGGAATATAAATTTCAGTAATCCACTCTGCGGGATTCGATTGCTGACTTGGGTCTGTTACATATACTTCAAAAGGTACAGCTTGTGTGTTTAGTTCTAACTTATTGTCTTGGATGTATTTATAACCAGTTTCCCAGGCTTCTTTTAAGTTTGTGTAGTTACCTTTTAATGTTGTTTTAACTACTTTTTGTCTTGGTAAGAAGTCACACAGCACCGAACTATCTTTTGGTGTTACCACTTTATCTCTTGTCGGGATAGCGCAAGAGAATATGGCAGTACCTTGTTCTTCGTTATACTCATTGTACAATGTAAAAGGTTTACCGGTTTGTGGTAAATTGTTTTCTTTCATGTAATTAAATACCAATGGTAACATTTGTGCCATTTTTTCTGGGATGGTAGCAATAGAAGCAGCAGTAGCATTGTACATATAAAAACCACCTCCATGCTCTGTAATACCGTCAACATTGACATTGTATTCTTTCATTTTTTCATTTACAAAAACATCTAGTTTTTCTAAACCTCGGCTATACATAGGTTTTAACATCTGAGATATCGTGCTATCCTGCGTAGCCCAAAAAGCTTTTTCCATAAAAGATTGTTTACCTTTCATCCCCCAAGTAACCTTGGTTTTGGTGTCTTCTGTTTTTTCAAATTTCCAATATACATCACTCTTACTCTCTCCCATAGGAGTAATAAAGGTAATGTTTTGATCGATACTACTAAACTGAGCTACTTTTTCAGTTTCCATACGACCGTTTCCTTGTGTTTCACTTTTCCAGCTATAAGAAGCTCCTTCGCCACTGGTTTTTTCTGGATATTCCATAATAAGATCATCAGATTCATCCATCCAGGGGCCCCATTTATCCCAGGTTCTATATTCATTAATAGTGTTAAATAATAGTTCATCTGGGGCGTTAATTACTCTGCTTTCTTCTACTTGATACTCACCGTTTATCGTAGCAACATATACTGCACCTCCGATCAGTGCTAATAACAATAAAAAAAACAAATATTTTATGATCTTCATTTTAGTTAGTTTAGGTTGTTTGTTTGGCTAATATAATCAATTTTAAGATGCTTTTATTTTGTTACATTTGTGAAAACGATAAATCATAATAAATGAAGGGTAATAAAATAGTACTGTTTGCCGCTATGGTAACTTTATTAATAGCGTGTAAAAAAGATCCTAGCGTAAAGGATCAAATCAGTCAACAGGAAGAAAAACTAGCACAAGAAGAAGCAAAAGAGGAGTTTGATTATGTGGTAGAGCAATTTGCTGATCTTAGAGTATTAAGGTATCAGATTCCGGGTTGGGAAAATCTTACCTTAAAAGAACAAAAATTAGTGTATTATCTAACTCAAGCAGGATTGAGTGGTAGAGATATTATTTGGGATCAAAACTATCGATATAACCTTACTATAAGAAAGGTTCTTGAAAAAATTTATACTTCATATCAAGGAGATAAAAGCGGTGCAGACTGGAAAGCTTTTGAGACATATGTTAAAAGAGTTTGGTTTTCTAACGGAATTCACCACCATTATAGTAATGATAAGATCAAACCAGAATTTAGTAAGGATTATTTTAGTAAACTTTTGGTAGCTACGGGATCTGAGTTAGATAAGGAAGTATACGAGTTGATTTTTAATGATGAGGATACTAAAAAAGTAAATCAAGGAAAAGGGGTTGATAATGTAGCCCTTTCTGCGGTTAATCTTTATGGACCTGGCGTTACTAATGCAGACGTTGAATCATTTTATAGTAAGATGAAATCTCCCAATCCAGATAAACCATTATCATTTGGACTAAACTCTCAATTGGTAAAAGAAAACGGAGTGGTAAAAGAAAGAGTATATAAATCAGGGGGTTTATATGGATCTGCCATCGATGAAATTGTAAAATGGCTTGAAAAAGCAAAAGAAGTTGCCGAAAACAAAGCGCAAGGCGATGCGTTGGGATTATTAATAGAATATTATAAATCAGGTGATTTACAAACTTGGGATGATTATAATGTGGCTTGGACAAAAGCTACAGAAGGAAACATAGATTATATTAATAGTTTTATCGAAGTGTATAATGACCCACTTGGGTATAGAGGTTCTTATGAGACGATTGTACAAATTAAGGACTTTGATATGTCAAAAAAAATGGCAGTTTTGTCTGAAAATGCACAATGGTTTGAGGATAATTCTCCATTGATGGAAGAACATAAAAAAGCCAATGTGGTAGGAGTAACTTATAAAGTAGTTGCAACTGCCGGTGAAGCAGGAGATGCCACTCCAAGTACTCCTGTTGGGGTAAATCTACCAAATGCAAATTGGATTAGAGCCGAGGTAGGATCAAAATCAGTATCATTGGGTAATATCTCTAATGCTTATAATAATGCTCGTGGTACGGGTGTTTTAAAAGAATTTGCTCATGATGATGAAGAAATCGAATTACATATTAAATATGGAGAGTTAAATAGTAAACTAATTACTGCATTACATGAGGTAATAGGACATGCGTCTGGGCAATTAAATCCTGGAGTAGGAGAAACCAAAGAAACATTAAAAAATTATGCGTCGACCATGGAAGAAGGTCGTGCAGACCTAGTTGGGTTGTATTATTTGATGGACCCAAAAATACAAGAATTAGGATTGGTTGATGACTGGGAGAAACTAGGCAAAGCAGCATATAATGCTTACATTAGAAATGCACTTATGACACAATTGATTCGTATAAATCCAGGAGATGATGTAGAAGAAGCTCATATGAGAAATAGATTGTGGGTAGCTGCCTGGTCTTTTGAACAAGGAGCAAAAGATAATGTAATAGAAAAAGTTACCAAAGACGGAAAAACCTATTACAATATTAATGATTATAAAAAATTACGAGAGATTTTTGGAAGATTGCTAAGAGAAACGCAACGAATTAAATCAGAAGGAGATTATAAAGCAGCAGAGGCTTTGGTAGAGGGATATGGTGTAAAAGTGGACCAAACGTTGCATGCAGAAATATTGAAACGTAATGAGCAGTTTACTACCGCACCATACAGTGGTTTTGTAAATCCTGTTTTAGTACCAGAAACGAACGAAAATGGAGAGATAACAAAAATTAATGTTACCCAACCAGAGGATTTTGCCTCGCAAATGCTGGATTATAGTAAACGTTATAATTTCTTGCCAGAAGTAAATTAAAAGTACAAAAAGAATAGTTATAGAGCCTTCTTCTAATTTTTTAGGAGAAGGCTTTTATATATAATTCTTTATTAACAGGATAAAAGGCGAGGTTTTAAAAGGAATAAAGATGAATTAGGGTTGAGACCTATTCAGGATGTAAATATGTTTTTAGTAAAAACAGAAGAAAAATAAAAATGATAAATCCTATCAAAATAAAAATACTGCCTTTATAGTATTTGCGATGTAGTTTAAGATCTTTACGATAACTAAATACCATTAGAATAATAAAACCAACTACAAAGAAACCTGTAAATACTAACTGCCCCTCACTAAACATATTTTGTTATTTTTACGCAAAGATAATCTATAAAATATACTGATGAAAAATAAAATTAGTGCAGTTCAGGAATTTCATACTGCATTCAAAATTGGATACAAAAATGAACCTGCTGCCGATTTGGGAGAAGCTAAAAATATATTGCGATTTAACTTGATGAAAGAAGAAAATGAAGAGTATTTAGAAGCTGCTCAAAATAATGATTTGGTAGAAGTAGCAGATGCTTTGGGGGATATGCTTTATATTTTATGCGGTACTATTATAGAACATGGCTTACAGCATAAAATAGAAGAAGTTTTTAACGAGATACAACGTAGTAATATGAGTAAATTAGGAGAAGACGGAAAACCAATTTATCGTGAAGATGGTAAAGTCCTAAAAGGGCCGAATTATTTTAAGCCCAATATTAAAGAGATCTTAGAACAATAGTTAATTAAAAAAGCTCCTGAAAATCAGGAGCTTTTTACTATATGCGTTATTTTTTTAAGATACTTTAACTCTCCATCCAAAAGGATCTTCAGCTTTATTGTATTGTATATTCATTAAGGCATTTTTAAAATGCGAAGCATAAGAATTTTCCTGTTTTTCTATCTCATAATGATTACCCTGATAGCCAAAAGCTTTTACAGGACTCACCACTGCTGCAGTTCCTGCACCAAATACTTCTTTAAGACTACCATTTTTTGCAGCTTCAACAATTTCATTTACTTCAACGGGTCTTACTTCTACTTTAAACCCTTCTTTTTCTGCCAAAGCAATTAAACTCTTACGAGTTACACCATCAAGGATTCGATCACTAACAGGTGCTGTAATTAATGTGTCATTAACTCTAAAGAATAGATTCATGGTACCTGCTTCCTCCATATATTGATGTGTATCAGCGTCAGTCCATATAATTTGTTGATATCCTTTTTCTTTTGCCAAATTGGTAGGATAGAATTGTCCCGCATAATTACCAGCAGCTTTAGCAAAACCTACACCACCATTGGCAGAACGGCTGTATTTTTCTGCAATCAAAACACTCACATCCCCACTATAATAAGATTGTGCTGGAGAACAGATAATAAGAAACTTATATTCATTTGCTTCAGAAGCAGAAACACTGGCTTGAGTTGCTATTACAAACGGTCTGATATATAGCGAATTTCCAAATCCTTGTTTGATCCAGTCGTTATCTAACTTTAGAAGTGTGTGTAAACCTTCGTAAAAATAATCTTCAGGAAACTCGGGCATTGCTAAGCGGGCTGCAGATTTATTGATACGATTAAAGTTTTCATCAGGTCTAAATAGATAAGTGTCACCTTGATCATCTTTATAGGCCTTCATTCCTTCAAAAACAGCTTGTCCATAATGAAACACACGTGCCGATGGATCCATAGACAATGGGCCATATGGAACGATCGATGGTGTTTGCCATGAACCATTGACATAATCGCAGACAAACATATGATCAGTAAAGATTTCTCCAAAGGTTAGGTTTTTGAAATCTACTTGATCAATTTTAGAGTTACTTACTTTTGTAATTTCAACTGTTTGAGGATCTGCATTTCTCATCCGTCTAAATTGTTTAAAAGCTGACTGCTTGAAATAACAGGCAACTTAGGTTCATAATTTTTTTTGGCCTGCTTATGATAAGAAGAACCATTTTCTAAAACAAAAATACCTTTTTATTATAAAATAAGAATTATCAAAATGCTTAATTTTACAAACATTTTTATAATTTATGATTAAAAAATAGTGTATCACAATTATGTTGTCGTTATCCTAAATAATTCTTTAAGTTTCTATAAGATATTAAAAAATGAACAGATGAAAAAAATGATAATATGTTTTGTGGTGTTTCTATTATCTATAGGATGTGGGACACCAGTAAAAAAGAAAGAATTTTTTAACCTTTCTGACATATCTAAAGAAGATTATTTGAGTTTTGGTGATGAGATAACTTTTGGAAATATTAATTATTCGAATGTGATGAGAGATATTTATAAGGATATGAATGCAGGGGATACGATTGATGTTGTTTTTAGAAGCGTGGTAAATAGTGTTTGTAAAGCAAAAGGTTGTTGGATGAAAGTAAATATAGGGGATGACGATGAGGTAATGATAAAGTTTAAAGATTATGGCTTTTTTGTTCCTAAGGATATAGAAAACGATACTGTAATTATTAAAGGGAAAGCATTTGTAAATGAACTTTCGATAGAAGAACAACGACATTTGGCCTTAGATGCACAAAAAAGTAAAGAACAAATTAATGCAATTACTACCCCACAAAAAACGTACTCCTTTTTGGCTGATGCAGTTTTAATAAAGAAATAATGAATTATCATACGTGTTTAAGAAATGTACAAGAATAATTCGGTGACAATTTCTATAACAATAATATAAATACATGAAAGATAAAATAAGACGTGAAATTATTGTTACGAATGATGGTTCAAAAACAATTCATTTGCCTGATATAAATGAACAGTATCACTCTAAACATGGTGCAATTAATGAAGCAAAACACGTGTTTATTGATTATGGATTACAACATATACTGGCAAAAAATAAACATAAATCGCTCACCATTCTGGAGATTGGATTTGGAACGGGGTTAAACGGATTTATAACATTACTAGAGTCAGAAAAAATGGGAATACCTATTGCCTATACAGGGGTAGAGGCGTATCCCGTTACTTTGGACGAGGCAAGATTGATGAACTACCCACAAACACTTAATGCAATGGATAAAGAAGCTGTGTTTGACAAGTTACATCAATCAGAATGGGAGCACGCTACAGAAATTGCAAAAGACTTTGTCCTTATAAAACGTAAACAACTTTTTGAAGATATTACGGATCAGAATTGTTTTGACCTAATTTATTTTGATGCTTTTGGAGCCAGGGTACAGCCAGATTTATGGACGGTAGATATATTTAGAAAAATGTATGAAGCAATTCGGTTAGGAGGTGTTCTAGTTACATATGCCGCAAAAGGGAGTGTTAGAAGAGCAATGCAGGAAGTAGGTTTTGAAGTAGAAAGATTACCAGGTCCCCCAGGTAAAAGAGAAATGTTAAGAGCTACCAAGCCCCAATCTGATAAGTGATTGTTAAAGCTATAATAAAGGTATTGCTCATATAATCAAACTGTAGTATTTTAATAGGGAGTATGAAATACAATACTTTTGATAGGAAAGTATATGAAGGTGTAAATTGTTAAAAGATTTGTACTTTGTACGATTTTTTGGAAAACAATAAAATTTAATAGATGAAAATTTTAATTACTGGTGCAACAGGATTAGTTGGTCAGGAAATAGTAAGTTTGTGTCATCAATTAGATATTGACGTGAATTATCTTACTACCAATAAAGATAAAATAACGTCTGATCCCAAATACCAAGGTTACTATTGGGATCCAGAAATAGGAGAAATTGATACAGATTGTTTTAAAGACGTAGAAGTGATTATCAATCTGGCTGGCGCTACTGTTGCCAAACGGTGGACATCATCCTATAAAAGAAAAATACTCGAAAGTAGAACGCATACAACTTCGTTAATTTTTGATTCATTAAAGCGTATAACGAACTCTGTTCGTCACTTTATATCGGCCAGTGCTATTGGGATTTATCCAGATTCTTTTCAGAATTATTATATGGAAGATGCCAGAGAACGAGATCAGGGTTTTTTAGGACAAGTAGTTTCAAGTTGGGAAGATACAGTAATGCAATTTGAAGAATTAGGGGTTAAGGTAAGTATACTGCGTATAGGTTTAGTGTTGTCTAATAAAGGAGGAGCGTTTTTGCAAATAGTAAAACCTATTAGGTACGGCTTTGGAGCTTTTTTTGGAAACGGAAAACAATGGCAAAGTTGGATACATGTCGAAGACCTGGCCAGAATGTTCGTATATGTTCTGCAAGAAGAGATGACAGGCGTTTTCAATGCGGTTGCTCCTAATCCTATCTCGAATAGAAAACTAATAAATACAATTGCTACTCATTTAAACAAAAGAATTTTATTGCCTAGTATTCCACGGTTTGTGATGAAACTAATGTTGGGAGAAATGCATAGCCTTTTATTTTCTAGTCAACGTGTCTGTTGTAATAAACTATTAGAAAAAGGGTTTGTGTTTAATCATGACAATATAGCATCTGCAACAGATGATTTGTTATAATAAATAAGCCGACTGGATAGTCGGCTTATTACGTTTAAAATATGATTGGTATTTAGTGTTATTTATGAGTTAGGATTTGCTGCTATACTAATTTTAATTTCTATATCGTCACTAATAAACTTATCTCCAAGGTTTTCAAAAACAGATTTAGATCCATAATTTACACGCCACTCTGTGCGATTGATTGTAAATACATCACTGGTTAATTTTAATGAATTAGGAGTAATTGAAGTAGTAGCAGGAAACGAGATCGCTTTTTTGATTCCTTTTATAGTAAGATCACCTTCTATAAAAGTTTTGCCCTCTTTTTCGTTTATACTTGTAATGTCAAAAGTTGCCGTTGGAAACTTTGCTACATTAAAGAAATGATCCTCTTTACCTTCGCCTTCACCTTTTAAATGCCCTTCAAGCCCAGTTTTTTCTTTACCAGTAAGATCTGTAACCGTAATAGAGGTCATGTCAATGTCAAAAACCCCGGTTTTTATACCACTTTCGGTAGCAGATAAAGTTCCTCGGCCAATTTGGATGGTTCCTGTATGTTTCTCTGTAGGTTTTTTTCCAACCCATTCGATCTTACTATTAGAGGTGTCTACAACATATGTTAAAGCTTCTTCATTTACTTTATTGGTTTCTTGTTGAGCTTCTTCCTGGGTTGCCTCGTTAGCTGTGGTTTCTGTCTCAGTCTTTTTTTCGTTTTTACAAGAAAACGTCAAAGCAATAATAGCTGTAATGGTAAATAATTGTGACAATGTGGTTTTCATAAATGTTTAGTTTTAAAGGTTCAAAACGATTTCAAAATTATTTTTTTAAGGTAAGAAAACTCTTAAATATATATTAAAAAAAATCTGTGACATTATGACATTAATTCAAAAATGGCAGTACTTTTGCTACTTCAAAATGAAAACGTATAAACGGTACGAATTACATGAGTAAGAGAAACAAAAATACTGAAGATGTAAAGGATCAAGTAGAAGAAGTACTTGATACACCTGTTGAAGAAACAGAAACCCAGGAAGAAGTGTCTGTAGAAGAACAGCTTAAGGAAGAGTTGGGTAAAGAAAAAGATAAATTTCTTAGACTTTTTGCTGAGTTTGAAAACTATAAAAAGAGAACATCAAGAGAGCGTTTAGAATTATTTAAGACAGCAAGTCAGGATGTGATTCAATCTATGCTACCTGTAATTGATGATTTTGATAGGGCACTAAAAGAAATCGAAAAATCAGAAGACAAGGACCTTATTAAAGGGGTGGAGTTGATTTATAATAAATTAAAAGAAACCTTAAAGAGTAAAGGACTGTCAGAGGTTGAGGTAGCAGCAGGAGATGTGTTTAATGCAGACGATCATGAGGCAATTACACAAATACCTGCTCCTAGCGAGGATCTTAAAGGTAAGATTGTAGATGTAATAGAAAAAGGGTATAAATTAGGAGATAAGGTTATCCGTTTTCCTAAAGTTGTTACCGGTCAATAAAAGATTATGAAAGAAGATTTTTACGACATATTAGGGATCAGCAAAAATGCTTCGACAGCAGAAATAAAAAAAGCCTATCGTAAAAAAGCGATAGAGTATCATCCCGATAAAAATCCAGGTGATACAGTTGCTGAAGAAAATTTTAAAAAAGCGGCAGAAGCATACGAAATCTTAAGCGATCCTGATAAAAAAGCACGTTACGATCAATATGGTCACCAGGCATTTGAAGGTGGTGGTTTTGGCGGTGGCGGTATGAATATGGATGACATATTCAGTCAGTTTGGAGATATATTTGGTGGCGGCTTTGGTGGTTTCGGCGGCTTTGGCGGCGGTAGCGGAAGACAACGTCGATCAAAAGGAAGTAATCTGCGAATTAGAGTTAGACTTACACTAGAAGAAATCGCTAACGGAGTAGAGAAAAAGATAAAAGTTAAACGTAAAATCCAGGCTCCTGGCACTACCTATAAAACATGTAGTACTTGTAACGGAAGTGGACAAGTAACCAGAATAACAAATACAATTCTGGGTAGGATGCAAACCGCTTCACCTTGTACAACTTGTGGAGGCGCTGGACAAATGATAGATTATAGACCTTCTGATGCCGATGCACAAGGACTTAAAGTATCAGAAGAAACAGTAAGTATTAAAATACCTGCAGGTGTAGAAGATGGTATGCAGCTTAAAGTTTCTGGTAAAGGTAATGAAGCACCCGGTAATGGAATAGCAGGAGATTTGATAGTTGCTATAGAAGAACAGGAACATACAGAATTACAAAGAGAGGGTAATAACCTACATTATGATCTGTATATTAGTTTTTCTGAAGCTGCATTAGGAACATCTAGAGAAATCGATACCGTATCAGGAAAAGTAAGAATTAAGATAGAAGATGGGGTACAAAGTGGTAAGATTTTAAGACTACGAGGAAAAGGAATACCAAGTCTTAATGGATATGGTAAAGGAGATTTATTGGTGCATGTAAACGTATGGACACCGAAAACATTAAATAAAGAACAACGAGAATTTTTTGAAAAAATGTCTAAAGATGATCACTTTGCTCCTAATCCAGATAGCGAAGAAAAATCATTCTTTGAAAAAGTAAAAGATATGTTTTCGTAAACGAATCTGATATTTGTTTCATGAAATAGGTTCAATATCAGAATCATGCAAGGCTCTAATGTCTGATTAAGAAAAATTCGTATATTTGAGCATCATCATATATAAATGATGATAATTTTTCTTTTTCATAGCAATTTTTTTCCCATCCTTAATATTAATATTTAGGGTGGGTTTTGTTTTTTAAACCAAGAACTTCCGGTTTCTAGTAAATATATGCGTTTTTAAGATAAAATAAGCCCCTTTAATTTTAATTTTTCATGAACTTTTTGGGAAATTATCAGACTTATTTCATAATGTTGTATGATTATTTATTTGTAGTAAATTCTGGATTTGGATAAAAAATAGTTGTCTTAAAAAAAATCAGAGGATAAATGATGCGATATAAACGATAAGTAGTTATATTTAGTGCTATGACGAATCTTTTAGAGGTAAAACAAGTCTCAAAACAATTTGGAACCTTTACAGCCCTGCAGGATGTATCTATAAGTGTGCCCAAAGGAAGTATTTTTGGATTATTAGGTCCCAATGGTGCAGGAAAGACGACATTAATTAGGATTGTTAATCAAATTACGATGCCTGATCAGGGAGATGTATTCTTGGATAATGATATTTTAAATCCCAATCATATAAAAGATATAGGGTATTTACCAGAAGAAAGAGGGCTTTATAAGACGATGAAAGTTGGAGAACAGGCATTATACCTGGCCCAATTAAAAGGGTTAAGTAAAACAGAAGCCAAAGAGCGATTAAAATATTGGTTCGATAAATTTGAAATTACGCATTGGTGGAATAAAAAAATACAAGAATTATCCAAGGGGATGGCTCAAAAAGTACAATTTATTGTAACCGTACTTCACAGACCTAAATTACTGATTTTTGATGAACCATTTAGCGGTTTTGATCCAATAAGTGCGAATATTATTAAGGATGAAATTTTACAACTTCGAGAAGAAGGTGCCACGGTAATTTTTTCAACACATCGTATGGAAAGCGTAGAGGAATTATGTGATCGCATTGCGTTAATAAATAAGTCCAAAAAGATATTAGAAGGAAAAGTTTCTGATATAAAAAGAGCATATAAGTCAAATACTTTCGAGGTAGGAATTCTTGCCGAAGATACGGCCAGATTGTATGCCACCATTCAAGATAAGTTCAATGTAGAACCTGCAGACTTTAAAGCTATAGATGATCAGCTTAAAATGAAAATAACCTTAGATGGTACTACGTCATCTAATGAATTACTGCAATATTTGTCAGGTAATGGTCAGGTGGTTCGGTTTAATGAAGTGATCCCAGGAATCAATGAGATATTTATTAAAAGCATAGAAGAACATGAGTAATCTTAAGTTGATTATTAAAAGAGAATTTATAGCACGTGTTCGTAACAAAACATTTGTTGTAATGACATTTTTAAGCCCATTAATAGTGGTTGCCATGGTATCGTTGGTAGTTTGGTTGGCTACCTTAAATAATGACGAAGCCCGTAAAATTGCTTTTTTTGATGAAACGGGACTTTTTGTATCAGATTTTGAGGATTCTGATGCTATAGATTATATCAATTATAGTCATTTACCTCTTAATGATGCCAAAGATTCTGTCGTCATCAAAGAATTATATGGATTACTTTATATTCCTAAAAAGCAAACCAATGAAGAATTGGCTGGTGCCATTCAGTTTTATGCAGATGAAGCTCCTAATATTTCTATTTTGAATGATCTGGAGAATATTATGAGTGATAGATTAACACATCATAATTTTGAAGAAAAAGGACTAGATCTAGAGGTTATAGAAAAAGCCAAAGCCAATGTAAATATCCAAATAGAGAATTTTTATGGTGAAAAAACCTCAAAAATGTCTAGCTACATTAAAATGATTTTTGGAGGAGCTGCAGGGTACTTTTTAATGATGCTTATTATTATTTATGGCAATATGGTCATGCGTTCTGTTATCGAAGAAAAATCAAACCGTATTATAGAGATTATCATTTCTTCTGTAAAACCAATGCAATTGATGATGGGAAAAATTCTAGGAACCTCTTTTGCTGGTATTTTTCAATTTGTTTTATGGGTGATTCTAGGAGGTGTGTTTCTAACGGTAGTTAGTATGGTGCTGGGGTTAGATCAACCGCAAATAGCAGGGGTAGATCAAACCTTGACTTTCGAAGAAGGAGGACAAGAAGAGATAAAATTATTATTACAAGAATCATTACAAGATATATTTAAGCTTCCCATCGGGACCTTAATATTATCTTTTTTTATCTATTTTATAGGAGGATATTTTCTATATAGTTCGATCTACGCAGCGATAGGAGCTGCTGTAGATAACGAAACTGATTCACAACAATTTATGCTGCCAATTATTTTACCGTTGATATTGGCAATATATGTAGGTTTCTTTTCTGTGATAGAAAACCCACATGGGACAGTCGCCACCATATTTTCTATGATACCACTCACATCACCGATAGTTATGTTAATGAGAATCCCTTTTGGAGTACCCTGGTGGGAAGTAGTCATCTCAATAGTACTATTAGTAGGTAGTATTGTATTTTTGATATGGCTGGCAGGACGAATATATAGAGTAGGGATATTAATGTATGGTAAAAAACCTACTTATAAGGAGTTACTAAAGTGGATGAAATATTAAGAAAATGATGCAGGAAGAAATATCAGAAAAGGTTAAAGATGCGATTCCAAAAGATATTTGGACTACAATAAATGATTTTTTAAGTTACGAAATTTTTCATTTCGGACCCGATTCTCATCCATTTATATTAACGGTTGGGTTGTTACTTTTTGTGATTATAGTTTTTTTGGCAACTTCGTTAGTTTTAAAAACGTTCAAAAGAGTGTTAACTCGCAAAATGAATAGACAGGATAAACTGAAATTCGAATCTGTTTTCTCGTTTTCAAAATACTTCATTTACGTAATTGTCATCATTTTTGCTTTAGATAGTATTGGTTTTAATATTACTGCCATATTTGCCGCTTCTGCAGCATTGTTAGTAGGTGTAGGGCTGGCGTTACAAACTTATATTCAGGATATATTATCAGGGATATTTATTTTTATGGATAAAACAGTGCACGTAGGTGATATTATAGAATTAGAAGGCAAGGTAGGACGTGTAGAAGAAATACGGCTTAGAACAACAAGAGCAGTTACCATCGATAATAAAGTGTTGATTATACCCAATCACAAGTATATGGTATCATCACTTTACAATTGGACACAAAATGGTAGTGTAACAAGAGAATCGGTAAATGTGGGGGTAGCTTATGGTAGCGATACTGCTTTGGTAAAAGAGCTACTTATAAAAGCAGCATTGTCTAATTCGCATGTGTTAAAAGAACCACCACCACTGGTACTGTTTACAGATTTTGCAGATAGTTCTTTAAACTTTCAATTGATCTTTAGTATTAATGATAGTTTTCAAGGAGTAATTCCTAAAAGTGAAATAAGGTTTGAAATAGATCGTTTGTTTAGAGAACATAATATTAATATTCCTTTCCCGCAGCGAGAAGTTACAATGATAAAAAAATAAAAACACCTGTTTATTTACAATAGCCCCAAATGATGAAAATAAAATACCTGATTTGTTTATTTATATGCTCCTGTTCATTTCATTGTATTTGGTCGCAAGGTGTTAATTTAGCTCGTTTAGAATATGCATATATTCCGCAAGCTAATGATAATGAGTACAGTCGATTTAGGATCGAAACCAATTTACCGATACCTTTAAAAGAAAAAGGGTCTTATCTAATTGTTTCTGCAGATTATAGATACAATAGTTTGGTATTAGAAGATAAAATGATGTTAGAAGATGTTGAAGGACTCGATAGTTTTCAGACGGCAGGTTTGGAGTTGGGGTATACTTTTAAAATGAAAAATAATTGGCGTTTTGGTAGTAAATTAGGAATGAAAATTTCTTCGAACTTCGAGGACTCAGGAATCAAAAGTGATGATTTACGATATACAGGAGCAATTTACTTTGTGAAAAGTTATGAGTATGACGAAAAACCAAAAATGGCCCGACTGGTAATGGGAGTTAAGTATACTACTCCTGCAAGTATAAATTTTCCATTACCCATTTTGAATTATTTTAAAAGGTTTCATACCAATTGGTCATTTTCTGTAGGGACGCCCAAATCAAATATTAAATATTATTTCAACAAAAAACACACCTTACAAGCCTTTGTTGGCTTAGATCGCTTTTATGCTAACTTGCAGAATAACAGAAGTATTTTAGTAGAGGGACAAGGAGTTCAAGTTGCAGAAAATATTTCGATGTTAAATATAATGGGAGCATTGGGGTATGAACATTATTTTACGGAACACTTATTGTTCTTTCTTTATACAGGATATACATTAAGCAATGAAATTCGCTTACGAAATGCCGATCAAAATGATATATTATTTATCAATGATGAAAATACGGGTTATTTTAGAGGCGGAATAAAATTTAAGATATAATGGCAAGAATATTAATAATAGAAGATGAAGCAGCAATCAGAAGAGTACTGGTGAAAATTTTATCTGAAGAGAATAGCAAATATGAAGTATTGGAGGCAGAAGATGGGCTCGTAGGAATCGAAAAAATTAAAGGAGAAGATTATGACCTTGTGCTTTGTGATATTAAAATGCCTAAGATGGATGGAGTAGAAGTGCTGGAAGCTATCAAAAAAATAAAACCAGAAATTCCTATTGTGATGATCTCTGGCCATGGTGATTTGGATACTGCCGTGAATACAATGCGACTAGGTGCTTTTGATTATATCTCTAAACCGCCAGATCTAAATAGATTGCTTAATACCGTTCGCAATGCCTTAGATAGAAAAGAACTGGTTATAGAAAATAAGATGCTGAAGAAAAAAGTCTCTAAAAATTATGAGATGATAGGGGAGTCTAAAGCCATTTCTGATATCAAAAATATTATAGAAAAAGTAGCAGCTACAGATGCCAGAGTATTGATTACAGGGCCTAATGGTACCGGTAAGGAGTTGGTAGCGCATTGGATTCATCAAAAGAGTGATCGTTCTAAGGGAGCGATGATCGAGGTAAATTGTGCAGCTATACCAGGAGAATTAATAGAAAGTGAACTCTTTGGGCACGTAAAAGGAGCGTTTACCTCTGCAAACAAAGATCGTGCAGGTAAATTTGAAGCTGCTAACGGGGGAACCATTTTTCTAGATGAAATTGGAGATATGAGTCTGTCTGCGCAAGCAAAAGTTTTAAGAGCTTTGCAAGAAAATAGAATTCAGAGAGTAGGTAGTGATAAGGATATAAAAGTAGATGTAAGAGTAATTGCTGCTACCAACAAGGACCTAAAAAAAGAAATTGCAGAAAATAAATTTAGAGAAGATTTGTATCATAGATTGGCAGTAATTTTGGTAAAAGTACCTGCTCTAAACGATAGAAGAGAAGATATCCCATTATTGGTGACTTATTTTTCAAAAAAAATATCTAAAGAACAAGGATCACCTATTAAGAATTTTTCTGCCAAAGCCATCAAACAATTACAGCAATATGATTGGACAGGAAATATTAGAGAATTGCGTAATGTGATAGAGCGTTTAATTATTTTGGGTGGTGATGAAATAAGCGAAGAAGATGTAAAATTGTTTGCAGCAAAGTAGCATTCAGTATATAAATTAATAATACCTATGCCCCAAATTCTAAAACAATATCTGTCGATAATGTTGATACTGGGTTCTTATTTGTCTTATGGACAATATGATCCTGGGGCTACCAATTACGGTCTGGTTGCAGGAAAAAACTTTGGTTTAGAAGATGAGGTAACTGCAGGAGCACGTATAGAATATGCCTACAATTGCTTTACAACATTTATAGGAGAGTATAATAGATCATTTACTATCGCAGACAGTGAAACCTATGAAGCTTATAATGAGTTAGCTTTTGGGGTAAATATTATTGCATTTAATTGGTATCCCACTACTATTACTGCAGGGATGGGGTATATTGGTAATGACTCTGGTATATTCGAAACGATCGATGATAAAGCCTTTTTGGCTTTTAGAACCGGTAATTTTAATCATGGGGCACAAATAAAAATAAGGGCATTGCATCATATAAGCAAACCAATACATGTGTTTGCAGAGATAAATCTAAAAAGTTTAGGAAGAAGGTACGATACGTTTTTGGTGGGATTTAGCTACGACTTTAATGCTCGATAAATAAAAAAGGAAAAAAAGTGGTGTCAGCAAACCAAATGAATACAGTAACGATTTTTTGCAAATCGAAAACTTTAGTATCTTTCGGGGTGTAACACAAATCACACTATGAAAAAGATTCACCAGGATGACTTTAAGGTGTCCAATACCGTAAAGTTATCTGCCATCTCTACCACTTTTGATCTCGAAGCTAGCGAAAAGAAAGTTGAAAAAGAACTAGAAGAAGTTCGTGAAAAACTAGGGAAACTTCAAGATACCTTATACGCACATGGTAAGTATGCTGTGTTGATATGCCTGCAAGGTATGGATACTGCAGGTAAAGATAGTCTGATCAGAGAGGTTTTTAAAGATTTTAATGTTCGCGGGGTTACGGTACATAGCTTTAAGGTGCCGACGTCATTAGAGCTTGGCCATGATTATCTTTGGAGACATTATATAGCGTTGCCACAACGTGGTAAATTTAGCGTATTTAATAGAACACATTACGAAAATGTTTTGGTAACCCGGGTGCATCCCGAGTATATCATGGGAGAAAATCTTCCTCAAATAAAAACAGTAGATGATATTAACGATCAGTTTTGGGATCAACGTTTTGAGCAGATCAAAAACTTTGAAAAACACATTGCTCAAAACGGAACATTGATCTATAAGTTTTATTTGCATTTATCCAAAGATGAACAGAGAAACAGGTTGTTACGCAGATTAGAAAAGAAAGAAAAAAACTGGAAATTCTCATCAGGTGACCTTAAAGAACGTAAACTTTGGGATCAGTATCAAGCGTGCTATCAAGATGCGATTAACAGAACTTCTTTGCCACACGCTCCCTGGTATGTTATTCCTGCAGACGAAAAACCGGTAGCCAGGTATATAGTAGCCAAAATTTTATACGATACCCTTAGTGAATATGACGATATACAAGAACCAGCGTTAGACGAAAAAACAAAAGCAAATCTGGATTTGTATATTGAACAATTAAAAAATGAATAAAACGAGTTTAAAACACATATTATGTTAAAGAATACCATATTAATCACTGTTGCATTACTAACCCTAAATGGTTTTGCACAAAGTACAACAAAAGAAGATTCGACCTTGATAAAGCGTATCTATGATACTTCTTTGTTGAACGGAAAAAGTTATGCGTGGTTAGATCATTTGTCGAATCAAATAGGTCCGAGACTCTCCGGTTCTCTAAATGCACAACATGCTGTAGAGTGGGGAGAAAAAGAATTAAAGCAATTAGGGATAGATAAGGTATGGTTACAGCCTGTTATGGTGCCCAAGTGGACCAGAGGAGTTACAGAATTTGCATATATAGAAACAACACCTGGTAAAACAACTACGGTACCTATTTGTGCACTAGGAGGATCGGTACCTACTCCTATCGGTGGTATCAAAGCACCTATTATAGAGGTAAAAGGTATAGAGGATATAGAGAAGTTGGGCGAAGAAAAAATAAAAGGAAAAATAGTATTCTTTAACCGTCCTATGCAAGCCAATCTTATAGATGCGTTCGAGGCATATGGCGGATGTGTAGATCAACGATATAAAGGAGCTGCAGAAGCTTCAAAATATGGAGCAGTAGGTGTGATTGTACGGTCGATGAATTTTAGACAAGACGATTACCCGCATACAGGTGCTATGAGTTATGGAGACCTAAAAGATGCAGATAAAATCCCAGCTGCAGCCATTAGTACCAATGGGGCTAATTTGTTAAGCTCTATGCTGAAACTAAACTCGAATATAAAGTTTCATATCAATATGAACTGTAAAACCTGGAAAGATGTACAGTCCTATAATGTGATAGGAGAGATGACAGGAAGTGAGTTTCCTAAAGAATATATGGTAGTAGGAGGACACCTGGACTCTTGGGATTTGGGAGATGGTTCTCATGATGATGGAGCAGGTATTGTACAGTCGATGGAAGTACTGCGATTGTTTAAAGAAATAGGGTATAAACCCAAACGATCTATTCGCGTAGTCTTATTTATGAATGAGGAAAATGGATTACGAGGAGGTAAAAAATATGCAAAAGAGGCCAAGAATAAAGGAGAAAATCATGTTTTTGCTTTAGAAAGTGATGCAGGAGGATTTACCCCAAGAGGATTTTCTTTTGATTGTGATGATGCCAACTTTGCACAAGTAGAGGGTTGGACTCAGGTTTTTAAGCCCTATCTTATTCATTATTTCAAAAGAGGAGGTAGTGGTGCCGATATTGGCCCGCTTAAAAAAGATGGGATTGTACTGGCCGGTCTGCGACCAGATTTGCAACGATATTTTGATCACCACCATGCCAAAAATGATACATTCGATGCGGTTAATAGACGTGAGCTAGAGCTGGGAGCAGCTACTATGACCAGCCTGATCTATCTTTTTGATAAATATGGCGTGAAGTAATAGATTGATAGCTTAATATAGTAAAATAGAAACCCTGCAATAGTACTATTGCAGGGTTTCTATTTTACTATCGTTGTTAAATTATGGCTGCTAAAATAACTTAGTATAAGTTATTTGCAGAGTAGATTGTTAAAGTGTACTATGTAAACTTTTTTTAGGATGAGAGGACAACATCTGATTATTAGTCTCTTAAACATTTACTTTTTTTCAAATTTGTATAACAAAATTTGAAAAAAAAACCAGCTACATTTCTGCTGTGGGCTTATCTTTTATTACTTACTCATACTGCTACGAAGTTGTAAACTGTGTAGAGCTGGTCGGGTCTTACTGACCTTCGTAACCTAAAGAATTAAGATGAAAATTTAAATACTTTTCACCTCCTGCAATTTCTGCAATTTCTTTAGCCTTGGCCATAATTGCAATCTGGTCTTCAACTAGGTCTTCATCAAAAAACATCTGTTGGTTAAACTCTTCAACTAATAAAAGAGCCTCCAAAAAACTATCAGTATCTTTTGAGCATTTAGATATAATATAATCAGGGTCTTCTGAATTTAAAAGAATAACTTCATTAGTAATTTTATTTATTACCAAAGCATTAGCTTCTTCTTTTCCAAAAAAAATGTATTTATCTGTTTCTAGTACATCTTCCTTATTATTAAACCCAATCATACTTATATCCAAAGGACTTATATCATATTTATAAATTAAATCCAATAATGGATCGTTTGAAACAGTATCGTCATTAATTCTCTTCAAACTATAACTACTTAAATACTGTTCAACGAACTCTTTATCAGGTTCTATTTCAAATATATCTTTTTCATCTGGCGCAAGAGCTTTTAATCTTTCAACAAATTCAGAACTTGTCATGCTTTGAATATTTTTTAATTTCAATATTGTATTTACAAATACTATTATTGTCTATGTTGCTTGTATACTTCTCGAGCTTTTTTTACCCCGCTAGCGCGAGCGTCCCGCCCCTCGCTAGCGCGAGCGGGACCCTTAAATCCGCATGTTTCATTGTTTTGATTTTACTTATACGTTTTTATCTTATATTATCTGTTTTTTAAGATTTA
>CANMLW010000012.1 GCA_947498705.1 uncultured Aquimarina sp. | reverse complement strand
CAACGCTTAGCTCAGGAAGCTGCAGAAGCTGCAAGGTTAGCAGAAGAGCAACGATTAGCTCAGGAAGCTGCAGAAGCCGCAAGGTTAGCAGAAGAGCAACGCTTAGCTCAGGAAGCTGCAGAGGCTGCAAGATTAGCAGAAGAGCAACGCTTAGCTCAGGAAGCTGCAGAGGCTGCAAGATTAGCAGAAGAGCAACGATTAGCCGAGGAAGCAGAAGCTGCAAGATTAGCAGAAGAGCAACGATTGGCTCAGGAAGCTGCAGCGCAACAAAAAGACGAAGGAATAGAAGAAATCCAGAAAGAATTGGATAATAGTAGTCGTATTACAGATAAATTATTTGCACGTAGAGATTCGTTACTAACAACTAGTCTTAATGTAGATAAAAGAGAGTTTAGTAAACTATTAGAATCTTTAGTAAATATGGATGAAGATGCAGAAGAGGCTAAAAAAGAGTCAGATCCTGCAAGCTCAAAAAGACTTACTGCGAAAAATAGATTTATAAAATTTGCAGAGACGTCTAGACCAGAAGCTCAGTTTGCTACCAAGTATATACCAGGATACCCAGAAGGATATTACCTGATTGGAAACGTGTTTAAAGGAGGAGTTTATGCAGATAGATTCTCAGAAAAACTTAGAGATATCGGGTTTGACGATGCCCAGATTATCGTGAATCCAGAAAATCAGTTCCAATATGTAGCCATAGAGAGCTATACAAACAAAGATGAAGCTGCAGAAAAGTATTTAAATAATATCGATAACAGATACTTTGGAGATATGTGGATATTACATATTGCTAAAAGTAAAGTAGAGTCATTTAAGAGATTATTACAAGAAACCCGATTGATAAAAGATACCGTTAAAGATGATACCGTATTATCAGAAAACCTATCCTATATTGGAGGACATAATATCGAAAATGGATATTATTTGATTACGAACATATTTAAGAGAGAAAATTATTTCGATAGAGGAATGGAGAAGTTACGATCACAAGGATTGGAGCCTCAATATTTCAGGAACCCAAAAGATAACTATATTTATGTATACCTAAAACGATTTGATACTATTGATGAGGCAAAGCAAAGCTTATTCTCTAATGTAAATAATTCATATGATGGTGATCTTTATATATTAAAAGTACAATAACCCATATGCCGTAAGTTATGATGACAATTACCCCAAACTCGACCCAAAATACGAAGCTTATGAAAACCAAGATGTTGATGAAAATGGTATTGGTACTCCTATTTGTTACCAGTAACATAAGCACAATCTATGCGCAGGAAATAATACCACTAGCACCTAGAGAAACAAGGAGTAGGATCAATGGTAATTTGGTCATGAACGGTAATTCCATTGTAGGATTGGTAGATAGTGATGATGATAATGTAACCTATGATCCTAATGCACCTTATGATGGTAACTTTAGTAATGGTAATAGTACTTCTGATTATATAGATATCGATGGGGATCCAACAACTTTTAGTTCGAGTAGTGCGGATATTGCAACACCTAGACCAACATGTACAGAAATTGTATATGCAGGTTTATACTGGTCTGCTACATATTATATAGAAAGAATCCCAACCGTAACTCCTTCTTTTACTATTAATAATACAGCTATTGCTGGTGATTATACAATCCAAAATAATGCATTTTCTCCGGGGAGTGTTGCCATTCCACCAGCTCCAGGTCTTACGGCAAACCTGGTATTGGTAGATGATAATATCCCAGATGATACTAATGCATGTTCAGGTTTAGTAAATGGAGCAGCAGTAAATGGTAATATAGCGGTTATTAGAAGGGGGGCTTGTGGATTTACGGGCAAAGTTATTAATGCACAAAACGCGGGTGCAATTGCAGTAATTATTGTAAATAATAACCCAGGAGGCACCTTTGCAATGGGAGGTGGTAACGCAGCGATAACCATTCCTGCTGTGATGATTAATCAATTTGATGGAGAGAACATTATTACACAAATGGGTAGTAGTACGGTAAATGCTAGTTTATCGAGTATAACCACTGCAAACCCTACAGGAGATGAATTATTAACGGGATTACCACTGGCAGATGCCAGAAAGGTCGGAGCAGCAGATTTTAGACAAATTAAATTTAGAGTACCAGGAGGAGCTTATGTAGATGTAACACCAGATAACATCATTTATGATGGATATAGAAATACACCTACCAACCCATCAGACAGTGCTACCGATGACGTACCTTATGTTTGTTATGCCAATGTGACCAGTCTAATTGATCAAAATAATACCAATGGTACATATACAGTAGCAAATATGAATGCTACCATAGGAAGAACATCAGGAGCCTCAGGAGCCTCAGGAGGTTGGGTATTGGTAGTTATTTATGAAGATCCACTAGAAAGTAGTAAATTTATTAGTACCAATGATGGATTTGTGCAGATTAGAAATAGTTCTGCCGATGTTGATTTTACCTATACAGGATTTACGTCGTTACCAGCACCACTACCAGTAGAAGTACGCTATGGTGTGGCAGCATTAGAAGGAGATCGAGGTTTAGGTGCTACAAACTCTAGACCTAATGGAGATCAGTTGTTGATAGAAAACACAGCTACTCCCTCTGCTTTTGTACCACTGGGAGAAGATAATTCTGCACCGGCAGATAACTTTGATATTAACCCTACTATTAACTTTTTTAATAGTTCGATTACGTTTAATCACCAATACCAAACAGGTCGTAATCCAGACTCTGAAAATACCTTGGGATTTGATATTGATATTTTTGATTTACCCAACACAGGAAATGTTTTGGTAGGTAACAATCAGACTGATGCTACTTTTAGGTTGTCGACTGATGCAGATACCTATCGTGTATTTTTAAATACATTTGCTATTGAAATCATAGAACCCGAGTTAAACATAATCAAAAGAGTAATTGATACCGATGGTATTACTGATATTACAAATGGTAATGTACAACTAGGTGATGAAATGTTTTATAACCTCGAGATAGAAAATGTTGGAAATGAAGATTTAGTCGATGGGACAGTCACTATCACAGATATTTTACCAGATAATGTAAATTTGGTAAGTGTACAAGATTCTACTTTGCCTCCAGGAGTAACGTATACCATTACTCCCCCAAGCACCATTGTATTTGATATTCCTGGTGGATTGGTAAAAGAAAATGACCCTCCTATTAATATAAGATTTAGAGTGGCGTTGGTAAACTCTTGTGAAGAATTACGAGATGCATGTTCTAGTACTATTCAAAACTCTGCAAGAGCGGATTTTGTAGGAGTTATTTCAGGAACAGCAGGAACGAATAATAGTAGTGCGATAATTGGTCCTTGTGGTAATACCGATGGTGAGGCTACTAACTTTTTGGTAAATGTACCAGCGTGTAGCAGTGATGTTACTTTTTGTACTAACGACCTACAGTTGGTTGCAGGTACCGGGTATGATCAATATACATGGTCGGGCCCAGGAATATCGCCACCTGTGGTAACCTCTACCAACTTCTTTAATGTACCTAATCCACAATCAGGTACGTATTCTGTGGTAAAAGTAGATACTTCTGGAGCGTGTATGACACTTACAGAAGAATTTGTGGTAGAAGGATTTAGAGATATTGTAAATCCAATACTAAGTTATGTACCTACTAATACCAATGTGGTTTCTACTAATTGTAGTGGTTTAGAATTACCCCAAATCTTGTTATGTGGTAATCAGACATTCGATTTAAATACTAATTTTGATCCAGCAAGTTTAGTAAGCATATCTTGGCAACGTTTAACACCTTTACCTGCACCTAATAATTGTGTATTGGACTCTAATGATCCATGTTCATTATTATCTGGTGATTGTACCGATGCTAACTGGACAGAGGAGCCAGGTGGTAATGGATCTAGTTTTACAGTAAGTACAGCAGGAGATTATAGAATATTTGCCGAATTTACAGGTGGATGTACGATCCCGTTTTATTTTAGTGTCTTTAAAAATGATTATCAACCAACCTTGTCGGCAACCGATATCGAGTGTGGTAATGATGGTAGTGTAACGGTTACCAATGCACCTGCAGGTTTTGAGTTTAGTTTAACGCAAGGAGGACCTTACAGCGCAACTACAGTATTCCCTATCCCATCTGGATCAGGAGGAGATGTAACAGTATATGGTATCGATACTAATTTTACAGGATGTGAATATACAGCAACTATTAATGTAATAGAAAGAATTACATCTATTGCTGTAACCAATACAGACCCTACCTGTGTTAATGATGATAATGGTACCGGTACTGGTAGTATCTCGATTGTAGTCACAGATGGATCTCCGATCTATAGTTATATAATTTCAAGTACTACATTGGTACCACCAGTGAACATAAACGTTCCTAATAGTAATACTCCTAATTTCACACAAGATAATTTATTACCAGATACGTATAATGTACAAGTATTAGCCAATGTACCTAATTCGGGTACCACCAATTGTGTTGCTAACCCATCAATAACCATTAATCCGGCACCACCTTTTGAGGCAAATTTAGAATTAGTATCTCCAGCAACATGTGATTCTGGACCTATTGTAAGAGTTAATGTTACTGCAGGATCAGGTAACTATTTATATGATGATGGTTCTGGTACATTTGGACCCAATAATCTGTTTGAAATTACCAATCCAAATCCAGCTACTACGTATACTTTCTTTGTAAGTGACAATAGCTTACCGGCAGGAACACCTGCTTGTATCCTTAGTTTAGATATTACGGGTATAGAAGCTTATGAACCTATTGTTTTAGACAATGTAACGATAACACAACCTCCGTGTCCAGGTGATGGTGGCTTGGTAGAGGTAACCGTTTCTCCAGTAGTAGCAGGTAGAACCTATACCTATCAATTATTAGATACTACCGATCAGGATCCGGTGGCACCTGTGTATACCGTGGTAGACCAAATAGTAACTACAGCAACTACTGTTACTTTTACAAATATTGCAGATTTAACACATTATAGAATTAGAGTATTTCATAATGATACAGCAACACCACCGGGCGCACCAATATGTCCTGTGGATGGGGTTGATTTTGCAATTAATACGCCAGGTGCGATAACTGGAAACATTAGTGTTCCTAAAGAATTAACCTGTTCTGCTCCTACAGATGCTACTATTCGCGTCGAGAATATAGCAGGAGGTTCTGGTACTTATGAATGGAGTTTTAATGCTACTACCGGATATACTCCTGTTGTAGGTACTTCTGTAGATATTTCGGTAAGTACTTCGGGTGGTTTTACAGTGTATATTCGTAATCAGGGAACTAACGATTGTGCAATTCCGTTTAGTACGAATGTTGCAACTTTAGAAGATATAACAGATATTACATTTACAATACCAGGAGCAACAAATTGTGTCTCACAAACATATAATGTAACCGCAGCGGCACAACCCACTGGACCTGCTTATACATATAATATAACACCGGCTCCTCAATCTTCTAACCCTAATCCCGATGGTTCTATAGATTTAAGATTAAGAAGAGGAATAGTTTACGATATTACAGCAGTTCACCCTACCAATGGTTGTACTTATACCGAACAATATTCTGAAGCATCATTACCAGTGATTGGAATTACTAGTGCTATAGAAACTCAACCTGTACGTTGTGTTGGTGAGATGAATGGAGAGTTCTCTTTTACCGTTGCCAATAGTACGGGGTTTGATTGGGAAATTGAAGATAGTGGGGGTACCGTAGTGGCTAATGGTACAGCAGCAGGCGTAGATCCGATAACTGTTGTAGTAGGAACATTACCAGCTGATGATTATACAATTAATATTATAGATAACAGTCTTACACCACCTTCTGCAAATTGTAGAGACTCTGAAACAGTTACTATTACCGAACCAACGACCGCATTAGATCTATCAGCGACTACAGATGCTGCCGATTGTGGAAATAATACGGGAGTAATAACAGTAACTGCTACAGGCGGTAGAGGAGGTTATGAATATGAATTAAGAAATGCTGCAGGAACACTACCTGCGCTTGTACCCTATCAAACCAGTAATACATTTAGTGGTCAAGCGCCTGGTACCTATACCGTATTTATAAGGGATAGTGCCAGTAATTTGGCAATATCTTGTGAATATGATGAGCAAGTAGTTGTGTTAGGAACAACAGCACCTACTATTGCTTTGGATACTAGTGGTGATCCATGTTATGACCCAACAGATCCAACCACAGCAACACAAAGAATTACCATTACATTGGGAGTTCCTGCTCCAGTAGGACCATTTACATATAGTCTGGACGGTGGTGCTGCGCAAACGGTAGATTTTACTACCCCGGCAGGTATGCCAGCTAATACATTCCAGATTAATGGACTTACACCAGGAGCACATAGTGTTACGGTGACCAATACAGCAAGTGTATGTACTTCGAATACGGTGAATTTTACCATCAACCCAGAATTGGTAGTTACCGCTGGATTAACTAAAGAGATAGACTGTAATACGGGTGCTACGATCACTTTTAGTGCAACAGGAGGTGATGGTACTTATACATTTGATTTACTGGGACCAGCTCCACAAACTGGAGTAACCTCACCGCTTACAAATATTGCTGCAGACGGGACGTATCAAATACAAGTTACCGATGGGGAAGGGTGTACCGCTACTTCTACAGATATTATTGTAAACCCTTATGATGCATTGGTTGCGACTGCTACACCAACAGATCCGGCTTGTTCTGCAGATAATGGAAGCATTACCGTAGATATTACTACTGCGGGAGAAACTCCTTATACCTATATCTTAAATCAAGGAACTCCAGGTCAGGTAACTTTTGGGCCAACAGCCAATATACAACATATTTTTAGTGGTGTAGATCCCACCGTAACACATGAAGTAGTTGTTCGTGATAATTTAAATTGTGATTTAACAATTCCTAATATAACGTTTACCATACCAACAGATATTACAGCTACAATCGATGATAGCTTTACATTGTTAAGCTGTACTGCAGCACCAGCACAAGCACAAGTTACTGCAATAACAGGTGGATCAGGAACATATGAGTGGAGTTTAGATAACACAACCTTTACCGATGTAACTGCTATTCCGTTTACAGTTGATTTTGCTACAGATGGTACGTTTACTTTGTATATAAGAAATCAAACAACCGATGATTGTGTACAACAATTTCCTATTACGATTGCTCCTGTTCTTGAAGTAGATAGTGTTGTGGTTACACCGGGCGCTATAGATTGTACAAGCCAGGAAGTTGATGTGGTACTATCTGCATTACCGGCGTTAACATTACCGATACAATATGAGTTTAGTATTACACCAGACCCAGCTAGTGGCGCAGCGGGTACAGGTGGACCAACAGCATTTAGTACTACGACTAATTATACATTTGCAAACGGAGTTACTTATACCGTAGAAGCCAGAAGAACTGATAGCCAATGTACCAATACGGTAGATTTTAATCAACCATTAATTGATGTAATTCAAATTACCAATGCTGCACAAACGCAACCAGTAACATGTATTGGTGGTAATGACGGAGCATTTAGTTTTACAGTAGCAAACGCTACTACTTTTGATTATGATATCGAAGATGCCACAAATACGGTAATTGCTTCGGGTACTGGGGTAACAAGTCCAGTAACCATACAAAGCCCGACAACTCCATTGGTTGCAGGAACATATGAGATTATTGTTACCGATACGGCATTAACGGCGCCTTCTACCAATTGTACAGCAAGTACTACAGTTACTATTACAGAGCCTACTACAGCTATTACATTTAATCATGTAGTTGATCAAACTTGTAGTGATAATACAGTTTCTGTAAATACAGTTGCAGGAGGGAATGGTCCGGTATATGAATATGAATTATTTGATAATGCAGATGTATCTCAAGGGCCAGCAATTCCAATAACTGGTACGTATACAGGAGTGCCAAACGGTACAGGATACTACATTATTGTGAGAGATAGTCAGGGATGTGACTCTGCAAGGGTTACATTTGATATTAATGCATTACCTACGGTTACAGCAACTATTACTGGTAGCGAGTTATGTTTAGACGATAATATTGCAACTTTAGATATTGATATTACAGGAGGTACTGCAGATTTCTCGTATGATATTACAAGAGATGGGATACCCATAGTGACACTTACACCGTTAGGAGTAGGGATAACTAGCTTTACCACTCCTAACTTAACACAAGCAGGAACCTATGTGGTAACCATTACAGATAGTGTGGGTTGTACAGATCAAGCTACGCAAGTAATTGCACCTCAGGTTACCATTACTGCTTCTTTACTAAAAGATTTAGATTGTTCTGTCTCTCCAGACGCTCAAATTAATGTAGTTACTACTGGAGGAAATGGAGCAACTTCTTTAGAAATAAATATAAACGGAGGAGGGTTTAATCCTTATTTAGGAGCTATTCCATTTACCACAACTACTGCAGGGACTTATCAATTTAGAGTTATAGATGCTGCAACATGTTCTGCAGATTCGGCAATCATTACCGTAAATCCTGCACCAAACCCAGTAGTAAATGCACCTACGATTACAAATCCAACATGTAATGGAGATACAGATGGAGCAGTGGTTATTAATATTGATACCTCTGTGGGTACAGGGCCATATGAAGTTAATTTTGATGGAGCAGGGTTTAGTAACCAAACTACTTATGGAGGTTTGGGAGAAGCAACCTATAATTATATAGTAAGAGATGCAAAAGGATGTACAGTAAATGCTTCTGTTACCTTAAGTGCTCCACCGGTAATTATTGATAATACTGTTATTACAGATATTGTTTGTAGTGGTGCTGGATTAACACTTGGGCAAATAGACTTTAATGGGATTACTGGAGGTGTGCCACCGTATAATTTAAGTCTTTTGAATGCTGCTGATTTGAGTTTGGCTACTACAACGGCGCCTAGTAATCCAGTTATTGGTGTACTTGCTGGGGCTAATGTATCTTTTGGAGGACTAAGTTTTGGAAATTATATTCTTAGAGTAATAGATAGTAATAATTGTACTTATGATTTTACAGGAACTATCTCTACCACTCCTATTTTTAATATTACTTCTTCAGTAGGAGGCACTTGTTCTGCAGGTGTAACCGCTACTATTAATATAACTGGTGGTACGGGACCTTTTGAAATAAGAGAATATACAGTTTTAGGTACCGAACTTTATGTTCCAATCAATTTGGGAGCAGGGCCAAATACACACGTTTTTACAAACTTACCATTCGATACACCTTTTACTTTTGAAGTTATTGATACTGCCACAAACTGTACTGATATTCGTACACTTACGCCTCCTGTAAACCCAGGTTCAATTGACATAGCAGTAATAGAAAACCCAGTAACATGTGTTGGTAGTGCAGACGGATCTATTGATTATACAGTTACCAATTATCAAGGTACTGAGCTTACATATACAGTTTTTAGATCTAATGACTTGGTAAATCCGATTCTAGGATTGATATATAGTAATGCAAACCCACAAACCGTAGTTGCAGCCGGTATAGGAACTGGAAACGTATCTGCGTTTGGGCCTGGTACTTATATAATTAGAGTAGAAGAAACAGATCCTACAGTGTTGGATCCATGTAATACAGCTATTGAGTTTACGATTACTGAATCTGCAACACCATTGGTATATAATGGAACTACTATTACCGATGGTAACTGTAATGCAAGTTCGCAAGGGATTGTATCTGTTTCTGGTGGTACAGGACCTTATGGATTCTTGGTAGTACCACAGGGAGATCCAAATCCAGGTACATACAATGCAAGTAATGTGGTGACATTAGATCAAACAGTTACTTTAAATTGGGATCTTTATATTACAGATGCTAATAATTGTGTATTAGGGCCAGAACTTTTAATGGCTACTGTGACTGCAGATCCTACGTTTACAGGGGTTGCACCTGTATTTGTAGATGATCCTTGTACCTATGATAACAATTATACCTTTACTGTAACCGCAACAGGCGCAAGTGATTTGGAATATGGTATCGATGACGGTGATACTGGTACTGCAGATGTACCTACTTTTGTCGCCGATATCCCAAGTGATGGTACGTTTACGTTTACTGTTTTTGGACCAGGTGTTTACAATTATTTTGTTAGAGATGTAAATGGCTGTACAGATACAAGAACAATTACAGTATATGATCCATTAACGATTTCAGCGGTATTTTCTACACCACCAACGTGTACAGCAGCTGATGGTGAGGTTACTGTAACTGTTACAGGTACTCCGGCAGGTGCTTTAACTTTTGAGTTATTAGATGCTGCAGGAGTAGTTACAGTTATTCCTGGAATTGTAGGAGTAAGTCCTTTTACTTTTACGCCTCCTCCAGGTATTGCACCAGGTACCTATACGGTACGTGTAACCGATGCTGGTCGTGCAGCTGCTGGTTGTTCATTTACAACACCAGTAAGTATACAGGCACCACCGCAGCCTACAATAGATGGTACGGTAGGGATCACTAATATGACGTGTAACGGTGATGTACCAGGTACAGGTAGTATAACAGTTTCTTTAACGGGAGCATTAGATCCTGCGGTAACCTATGAGTATGAAATTACTGCTGCTCCTGGTACAGGAGATGTAAGAGGAAGACAATCAAGTAATGTATTTAATAATTTAGGCGTAGACACCTATACGGTAAGAGTTTGGGCTACCTTAACCAATGGTTCAGGTGCTTCAGCACAAGATGTAGTGTGTTTTGATGATGAGGACTTCTCTATTACAGAACCTGCAGTTGTAGACGGCGTAGTTGCACAGGGAGATCATTTTGATTGTGATGGTAATCCAAATGCTACGATCGAAATAACAGGTGTAGTAGGAGGAAGTGGTACAGGATATACAGCCGATATTACCAGAGTTTCTGATGGAGTTGTCTTTGCTGATATTGCAATTACGCCTCCAACGACTTCTTTCGAAGTTTCAGAAGCAGGTGCCTATACCGTTCAGATTTTTGATGATAATGATTGTGTTTCAGCAGTATTGAATGTTAATATTGCAGCATATACGCCAATGTCTAATCCTGTAGTAACACAAATAAATCCAAAATCTTGTTTAACACCACCACCTGTTAATGCTGGTGATGAAGAAATTACCGTTACTGTGACCGGTGGATCAGGAAACTTCCTTTTTGAAGTGTTTGATAATACAAATACTCTGGTAGATTCTGATACTACCGTTGGTAGTAATACCTCTGGCTCTTTATTTTTACCAAATTTAGAGTTGTATACAATCCAAGTTACGGATCAAGGTGATATAAATGGTATGGGATTAAATTGTGAGATTACCACCACATATCAGGTGCCAGACTTTGATTTTCTTGATGTTTCTGCAGTACTGGCAGCTAATTTAGATTGTAATGCAGAACCTATAGGAGAGATAGAATTAACAGTAAATGGTTATACAGGAGACTTCGAATATGATGTAATTGATACCGGGACAGGTCTTCCGATAAGAACTGCAGTACCGGTTACAGCTCCATTTGTAAATCCTATAACAATAAGCACATTACCAGCGGGTACATTTAGAATTGATGTTCGAGAAACTGCGTTACCAAATTGTAGTGGTACTACTAATGATGTAACGATTTCAGAACCAGATCTATTAACACTTGTATTGGATAGTGCAACGACTCCACATTGTAATGCCTTGTTATCAACGGTAACTATGACAGCAGGAGGTGGTGTTGGCCCTTATAACTTTGCTTTTATAGCAGGAACGCTTACTGTTGGACCACCACAGGTACCTGCAGATCCAGGTGTTTATCCAGAATCAGCTACCTTCGATTTAGATCCGGCTGTGAGTTTAGATTGGGTGATTTTTGTACAGGATGCCAACGGTTGTGTAACTCCGGTACAAATTGCAATACCACCAGTAACACCTGCACCAACGATAGATACCATTGATACTTTTGTTGATGATTCATGTACTTTTGATAGCTTATATGAGTTTATCGTTACAGGGACTACCAATGTAGTACCAGGTACAGGAGGATTAACGTTTGAATTAACACATCCTTCTGGAGCAGTGGATGCACCGGTGCCAGGAAACCAAACAACGACATCGCACCAGTTTGTAGTTACTACGGCAGGTATATACAGTGTTAGAGTATTTGATGAAAATGGATGTCCGTCTACGCCAGAAACAATTACAGTATATCCAGAGTTATTAGTTACGGCAACCTTTACCGACCCAACGTGTCGTGCTGCAGATGGTACTATCATAGGAACGGTAAGTGGAGGATCTGCTATACCTGCTAATTGGACATTTGATCTAATAGATGTTGGCACAGGAGTTACCTTGGTTGGAGTAACAATAGCACCAGGAGTTCCTACAGCAAATGATGTTACTTTTGGCAATGTTCCTCCAGGAGACTATATAGTATCGGTAAATGATAGCGCTATTGGGCCTAATCCACCAGCACCAGGAGGTTGTACAGCAACATTTAATATTACTGTACCAACATTCTTGGATCCAACTGCTACTACTACGGTAGAAGATGTTTCTTGTAACGGTGGTGGTGATGGAACGATTTTGGTAACTATGATTGCACCAGGTAATGTAGATACACCATATTCGTATCAGATTACAGCACCAGTAGCTGGACTAGTTCAAACTAATCCTTTATTTACAGGATTATCGCAAGGAACCTATGATATAGAGATAACTTCAGATAAAGGTTGCTCGATAACAATACAAGAAACCGTGGGAGAACCTGCCGATATAACGGTTTCGGCAACACAAACGGCATATGGATGTAATCCAGCTGATAGTGATGAAATTTTCCCAGTAATTACTGTGACTATAGATGGAGGTACGCCACCTTATAATATTACTTATGTAGGTCCGTCATCAACAGGAACAGATACCAATATTACAGATGCCGATGGTAACCCAGCGAATGGGGTACAGTATGTATTTACAGCTCCGGCTTCGGGTAATTATGACATTACAGTAACGGATAATGAAAGTTGTTCTCCGAATACAGCAATCATGAATCCATTGGTGGTACCTGTACCTGCGTTTGATATCATGACTAATCCAACAGTAACTGTAGTGACACCAATAAGCTGTCCTAACCCTCCTATTACAGGAGATGAAGAGGTTACTGTAGCGGTTACTGGTGGTACAGGAACGTATGACTATACAGTAATTACCAGTCCTAATCCTGTGGCACCGCAACCGGGTGTAGTAGGAGCTGCTAATTTTATATTACCAGATGTAGGATTCTATACCTTTAGAATTACCGATACAACGACAATGTGTTTTATCGACGTAAACCATACGATCGATCCGTTTGATAATGTAGTGGTAACTGCCACTTCACCGACACCAGAAACTTGTTTTGGTAATGCAGATGGTGGTATCGAGATTTCAGTATTACAATATATAGGAGACTTTAGTTATACAGTAGTTGATGTAGGAGTTACTCCAGAAGCTATTGTACATACAAGTGTAGTGAACCTTACAACCGATTTAGATCTTAATACAGCAGATGTGTTTACATTGCCAGAAACATTACCAGTAGGTAACTATAGAGTGGATATCGTAGAGATCAATGCACCATTCTGTACAGCGCAGTCAAATATATTTACTGTAGATGGTCCGTCAATACCATTTGAGATTACTTTGCTACCAATTAATGATCAGGAGTTTTGTGATCCGGCAAGTAATATCTCTTTCTTGACAAGTGTAAGTGGTGCTAGAAGTACAAACATTACATATACCTTGGATCAAACTGGAACTACTAATACTACAGGATTATTTGCAAATCTTGCATTTGCTCAAGCTGTAGATGTATCTGCATTGTCTGGAAATGCTGGTGATTTTGGATTTACGGTTACTGTAGAGGATGATGTAAATGGTGATGGTTCAGTAATTTGTTCGGCTACGAATTTTATTGTAGTGACACCACCGGCAGATGATGTAAATGCAAATGCCGTTGCGACCGATATTACTTGTTTTGAGGCAACAGATGGTACTATTACCGTTACTGCTACAGGAACAGATGTACCACTTAGATACTCGATTACTCAAACAGCACCTGTGGCAGGTACCGAAAGTGTGCTACAAACAGTGAATACGTTCGAAAACCTTGGACCAGGTACTTATACCATTACGGTATATGATCAATTAGGTTGTACTGATCAGGTTACAGGATTGGTAGTAGGCGATGTACCAGAAGTTACAGTAAGTGCAGTAATAACAAGACCAGTTAGTTGTGGTAATGATACGGTAGATGTAACGGTTACAGGAACAACCAGCGCAGCAGGAGGAATTACAAGATTTGTGATGATAAATGTAACCGATCCTAATAGCCCTGTAGAAACCTCGAATGCAACGGGTATATTTACAAATATTCCACAAGGACAATATGTATTCTATGTAGAAGACAGCCCTAATGGATGTAGATCGCAAGATTCTAGCCCGGTTGCGGTATTGCCAATAGAACCAGTATCGTTTGATATTGATCCTGTTGCAACTACAAATGAGGTAAATTGTAATGGTCATACTACAGGTATTATTAATATTATGAATTTATTAGGAGGTATTGGTGCGTATGAGTTCTACTTGCTTAGTGGTACTGTAGCGTTACCAGTAGGAGCAGTACCACCAGGTATTGTGGCAGGGCCTCAGGCTACTACAGAATTTACAGGTTTAGCACCAGGAACTTATACTTATTTAGCAAGATCAGTGACAGATATTAGCTGTGCAGCGGTTCGAACTCATACCATACAGGAACCACCGGTATTCGATCCTCAATTTGTAGGTACAGATATTACTTGTGCAGGAGAGGATGATGGTATGATTACAATTACAATCGACGCCACAGATCCTAACGTTATTGGTACACCACCATATTCGTTTGCAATTAGTTCGATGCCAGGAGTATTCTTCAATGATGCTTCTGATGAGACACCAAATAGCCATATATTTGAGGATCTTGGACCAGGTATGTATACCGTATTGGCACAAGATGCTAATGGTTGTGATGTAACATTTGATTATACGGTTGATGAGCCAAATTCGTTAATGGCGAGTATCGATGGTGCGGTAACTCCAGAAACATGTTTTGGAGATAGTGATGGTGCGGTTACTATTATCATATCGGGAGGTACGCCACCGTACGAAACCAATATTACCAATAATGATGCTGATTTTGTAGCTAACTTGTTAACCTATACTGGCCTGCCAGGAGGAACGACCATCATCTATATTAGGGATGCGAATGGTTGTAGAATTGATATAGAAATTCCGGTTCCCGCGGGACCAAACTTAGGTGCTATCTTAACCGATAGAGTAGAGTGTCCGATATTTGATTATACAGATCCTTTTAATCCTGTAATGACACAAGAAGAGCGATATTTTGTAGATTTTGATATTATTACAGAATCTGAAGGGTTGAGTATCATTTATACATTAAATGGTATTAACGGAACACCAAATCCTGCAAATAATACAAATACTACAGGTATATTTGAAGTAGCACCTGGAGAGTATGAAGGAATTATGGAATCAGGAACTTGTTCTAGCCCGGGTAGAACAGTGGGAACTATAACTGTTTTAGAGTATACTCCGCTTGCAATACCAGTAGCGCAGATGACTAATAATCCTGAAGATCCTAATGAGTATGAAATCATCGTTTCTGGTGGTAGACAATTTGATAATGAACCTAATTATGTATATTCATTTACATTGTTGCCAGAAGGATTAACAATCGATCGATTAGACGACAGCTTCTTTACAGAGCTAAGCGGAAATATATTCACGATAAGAGAAACCGGTGATTATGTAATTAGAGTAGTAGATGCTGCGGGATGTGAAGTAATGATAGTTCAGAGCTTAACCTATATTAATATTAGAATACCGAACTATTTTACACCAGATAATCCTAATAGCACAACCGAGCAACAATTCTGGTATCCACAGCAAATTGATGATCCTACCATCGATGATCCATTCTATTTCGAAAATATGGAAGTTATGGTATTTGATAGATATGGTCGATTGTTGGCAGAATTTAAAGGAAATCAGCAAGGATGGGATGGTACCTATAAAGGTAAACAACTTCCTTCTGGAGACTATTGGTATACCATCATATTAAATGATGTTGACAATAGAGAGTTTACAGGCCACTTTACACTATATAGATAATATCTAGTGTAAGTGGGTTATTTAACGCATACCAGTATTGTCAAAATGCGTAGGAAAAGAAAATTAATGAGCCCTAATTTTTAATTTTAGATGAAGAAATATATTGTAATAATAAGTCTATTTGTAAGTTATTGTGCGTTGGCGCAGGAGTTTTTAGCACCTGTACAAAATCAATATATTGCAGATAACCCATATCTAATTTCCTCTGCCTATGCAGGTATCGGAGATTGCTGGCAGATCAGAGGATCCGGTTTTGAGCAATGGGTAAATATAGAAGATTCGCCAGGCACCCAATCTTTATCTATTGATGGGCGTATATCGGACCGCTCGGGAGTTGGAGCCGTTTTATTTAATGATCAAAATGGATTTACTACGCAAAAAGGAGTACAGTTATCCTTTGCGCATCACCTAACGCTAAGTGAATATAATAACCAATACTTATCTTTTGGTATTAGTTATAAATTCACTCAGTTTGGTATTGATACTTCAGAGTTTAGTAATGGAGATCCCGATAATCCTTTTAACCCGGGACTTGCAGATATTAGTGTAAATGATTCAAACTTTGATATTGCGATGCTATATCGATTAGGTCGTTTCTTTTTAAGTGCCAATGCGGTGAATTTATTACAGAAGCAGATAGATGATTTTAACCCAACAGAACCATCACAAATACAGAACTATTATTTATATACTGGATATACGTTTTATCATCGATTTAGTGATATAGAGGTAGAGCCTTCTGTGCTATATCAAAGTTTTGCTGCCGATGGCCGTTCTACTGCCGATCTTAATCTAAAAGTGCGTAAAATGCATAAAACAGACTATTACTGGGCGGGAATAAGTGTAAGATCTCTGGTAGATCAGGATTTTAAACCGTTGTCGGTATCTCCTATGCTAGGGATTAAAAAAGCAAATTTTTATGTGGCTTATGGATATCAAATCAATGTCAATGAGGTATTACAACCTACTACAGCCGCCGGATCGCATATGATTACCTTAGGATTTGACTTTGGATGTAGACAAAGTAAATGTGGTTGTACTTATTAAAACGTATAAGATATACTTCAATAAAAAAGATTTAAACAAGTTAAAAAAATCATTCATATATACTGAATGATTTTTTTGTTTTACGATTCCTTATGAAAAATTCTGGTAATGTATTTATACCCGTTTTTTAGATGAATTTACCATGAGCAGAATTAATTGTTTATGGTTCTGTAAAAGAAATTGTTTTGACTCATTTTGTTTATAAATAAAGAAACATAAAAGAAGTGATAAAATAAGTCCTGAATCTTTATAAAGTTGAAGATTCAGGACTTTTGTTATTTAATTTTCGGGAGCTTTACGGGATTAAGTAAGTGCTTAAAAATCTTTGTAATAGGCGCCAATTCTTCTATTAGGTCAATATCATAGGTATATAAAGTTAAGTGTACAGTTTATTTTTTTGATTTTGGTTTGAAATTGGGGTAACAAATAGATTACATATGACACTTACTAATACAAAGAAAATTATTGTAAGATTATTTAATAAATACTTAATCTAAAATATTAACAATCAGTGGGGAATAGTATACCTTTGCCGGTTTTATTATTTGAGATAGTATTAGAAAACAAAACTGTTAATTAAAATTGAGGGTCAATATGAATAAGAAATTACGATTGTTTTTAATTATTGGAATTTTTTTAAGTTCAATAGTTAATTTGATTGCACAAGAAATAGTACCGCTTTCATCACGCCAAACAAAGAACAATATTCATGGTAATTTAATCATGACAGGTAACTCGATTGTAGGGTTAGTTGATTCTGATGAAGATAATATTGATTACAATCCCAATGTGGCTTATAATGGTAATTTAAGTAATGGCGCTAGTGTTACGACATATATAGATATTGATAATGACGATAGTACTTTTAGTTCTAGTAGTGCCGATGTTAATGTACCAAGCCCAGATCAATCAAAAATTGTATATGCAGGTTTGTATTGGGGAGCCACCTATTACATAGAACGGATTAGTAAAGAGACTCCTTCTTTAAAGATAAATAATACATCTCTTGCGGGGGATTATGAAGTTAATAACAATATTTTTACGCAAGGTAGTATTGCAATTCCGGATGGATCTGGTATAACGGCAAATTTGGTTTTAGTAAATGATGGATTAGACACTACAGAAGATGGTTGTACGGCTGTTACAAATACTACAGAACTTGATGGAAATATAGCGGTAATTCGTAGAGGTTCTTGTTCATTTACTGCCAAAGTAATCAACGCTCAGAATGCTGGAGCAATCGCTGTAATAGTTGTAAATACTTCTGATGATACTTTATCTATGAGTGGTGAAGATGTAAGTATTACAATTCCGGCAGTATCCATAAATAAAACCAATGGAGACGCTATTATTGCTCAAATGGAAACGGCCATAGTAAATGTTACATTAATGACTAAAAATAGCTCAGATGGCGATGAACAACTTTCTGATTTACCACTATTGGATGCCAGAAAAGTTGGAGATGCAGATTTTAGAAAGATAAAATTTAAAGTACCAGGAGGTTCATATAATCAGGTTACTGCACAAAATATTATTTATGATGGGTATCGAGATACGCCTACGAACCCTTCAAATGTGGCATCAGATGATGTACCGTATGTATGTTATGCAGAGGTAACAAATTTAATAGATCAACACAGTATTAATGGTACCTATATCGTCGCCGACATGAACGCAACTATAGGTAGAACTTCTGGAGCATCAGGTGCCGCAGGAGGTTGGACCCTGGTCGTGATTTATGAAAATCCCCTAGAAAGTGTCAAGTTTATTAGTACCAATGATGGATTTGTACAGATCCAAAATAGTGACCCCGATGTTAATTTTATGTATACTGGGTTTATGACACCGCCCGCTCCATTACCGGTAAATGTCAGATATGGGATAGCTGCTTTAGAAGGAGATCGAGGTTTGGGAGCTACTGCGTTTAGACCTAACGGGGATCAAGTTTTAATACAAAACGCAGCAACCCCACCGGCTTTTATCCCGTTAGGTGAAAATAATTTTAATACGCCAGATAATTTTGATATCAATCCAACGGTTAATTTTTTTAATAGCTCCATTACGTTTAACCACCAATATGTTACCACTCGTAATCCAGCTTCAGAAAATACGTTAGGATTAGATATTGATCTATTTGACTTACCCAATACGGGTAATACTTTGGTAGCAAATAACCAAGATAATGCTTCATTTAGACTTTCTACAGATGCAGATACCTATAGAGTATTTTTAAATGCCTTTGCGATAGAAGTAGCAACACCAGTAAAGGCAGAATTAAAAGTAACAAAGCAAGTATATGCAGAAGACGGCGTTACAGATGTTGCCAATGAGAATATAGAATTGGGGGATGAGCTCTTTTATGATTTAAAGATTGAAAATGTAGGTACAGAAAACCTCGTAGATGGATCGATTACAATTACAGAACAAATATCAGATAACCTGAATATTATAAGTGTGGTAGATACTACTTTACCATCAGGAGTTACTTATAGCATAACACTACCAAATACATTGGTCTTTAATATTCCTGCAACGATTGTTGAGACTACAGATGCACCTATCGCTATACGCTATAGGGTAGCAACAGTAAGTAGCTGTGAGGGATTGAGAGATGCTTGTTCAAACGAAATTAAAGGTATAGGCACAATTACTTATACTGGTGCTGTTTCTAATATCGCAAGAAATAATACGTTTGGGGCAGAGATCACTAATTTTTTAGTAAATATTCCTGCGTGTAGTAGTGATATTTCTTTCTGTGGTGATAGTTTAGAACTTATTGCAGGTACAGGGTACGGTCAATATACCTGGTCGGGTCCTGGTATTGCTACCCCTATTGTGACCAATACTAATATTTTAAATGTACCTAATCCACAACATGGTACATATAAGGTAATAAAAGAAGATACTGCAGAGGATTGCATGTCATTAACAGAAGAATTTGTGGTAGATGGAATTAGAGATATTGTTAATCCTATTCTTAGTTATATAAATGGTACCAATGTAATTTCCACTAATTGTAGAGGTCTGGAAGTACCACAAATTTTATTATGTGGTAATCAGGACTTTTATTTACAAACTAATTTTGATCCTGCCAACTTAACAAGTATTTCATGGCAACGATTAGTTCCTAGTAATGCTTGTGTGTTGGATAATGAAGATCCTTGCTCTTTTTTGTCAGAGGATTGTACTAATGCAAATTGGGTAGAAGAATCTTTTGGGAATGGTCCTGATTTTAGTGTTTTTAAAGAAGGTGATTACAGGATTTGGACTGAGTTTGAAGGTGGATGTTCGATACCATTTTATTTTAGTGTATTTAAAACAGATTACCAGCCAACATTAACTGCAACAGATATTGAGTGTGGTAACGACGGTAGTGTAACGGTTACTAATGCACCAGTTGGATATGAATTTAGTTTAACACAAGGTGGACCTTACAGCCCTACAATTACTTTTCCTATACCTGCTGGATCAGGAGGAGATGTAACGGTATATAGTATTGATACAACATTACCTACTTGTGAGTATACGGCTACGATTAATGTAGTAGAGAGGAATACTTTTATAAATGTGACTACCACAGACCCTACCTGCATCAATGACGATACAGGAACTGGAACCGGGAGTATTCATATAGAAGTAACCGATGGATCACCTATTTATAGCTACACTATTTCTAGCACCACGTTGGTTCCTCCGGTAAATATTACAGTATCTAATAGTAACGATCCTAATTTTACGTTCGATAATTTAGTACCTGATACCTATGATGTAGAGGTATTAGTTAATGTTCCTAATTCTGGTACGACTAATTGTCTTGATTATTCGGCGGTAACGATTAACCCTGCACCACCTTTTGAAGCATATGTAACATTAGTATCCCCAGCAACATGTGATTCTGGAGCGTTGGTACAAGTTAATGTGTTGGCCGGATCAGGTAACTATCTATATGATGATGGTTCGGGTAATTTTCAGACAAATAATGTTTTTGAAATTGTTGCGCCAGATCCTGCAAAAACCTATTCATTTTTTGTAGCTGATAACAATTTACCTATAGGCACATCTGCCTGTATAATTAATGCCGATATAAGTGGTCTCGCAGATTATGAACCTACCGTGTTGGATAATGTAAATATTGTACAGCCTACCTGTTTTGGTGATGGGGGACAAGTCGAGGTACAGGTTTCACCAGTAGTTGCGGGTAGAATATATACCTATCAATTATTGGATACAACCGATCTAGATCCGGTTAATCCGGTTTATACGGTGGTTGATCAAATAATAACAACAGAGACTATAGTTACTTTTGCAAATATTGCAGATTTGACTTCTTATAGAATACGGGTATTACATAATGATATATTGATATCGGATGGGGAGCCAGTTTGTGCCGTAGAAGGAGTAGATTTTGCAATGACTTCTCCTGACTCAATAACAGCCTCAATAAATGTAGAACGAGCATTAAGCTGCACGCCAGGATTAGAAGATGCCATTATTAGTATTTCTAATATAGCAGGAGGTTCTGGCGCTTATGAGTGGAGTTTTGAAGATACCCAGGGGTATACCAATATTACAACAACACCTTTTACTATAGAAATTCCTACTAAGGGCAATTATAACATATACATTCGTAATCAAGAAACGGGTAATTGTATTACATCATTTCCGGTTACAATCGATCCAGAAGCTAATCTTATAGTAGAAGCTCAGCTAGTAAAGGATTTAGATTGTACAGAAGCAACAATTGCTTTTACTGCAGAAGGAGGAGAAAATTTTATCTATGATTTAGTTTTTACGAGTACTAATATAGTGGCATATACCAATATTACATCTCCTTTTACAATTGTTAATGCAGGAACCTATGCTATACAGGCTACCGATATTACCACGAATTGTTCTGCTATGTCTAATATAGTAACGGTAAACGAATATACAGAGACAAATATAATCCTTAGTTCAACAGATTCTGATTGTACAGGTGATGTTGGTACCATTACGGTTATAATCGATCCGGCTACAGACGGGAATCCTCCTTATACCTATCAAATTGTACAAGGGCCTATAACGACACCACTACAAGTTAGTCCTATTTTTACAGAATTGATTCCTGGAGTATATGAAGTTATTGTTGTAGATGGGGATGGTTGTGCTAGTGATTCGAGTTCTGTAGTAATTGATCAATCTGAGTTTGATGATGTGGTGATTTCAACAGATGAAATGATCACATGTTTTAATCCAGAAAGTATCACTATAACAGTAACAGGGGGAATAGGACCTTTTAATTTTGAAGAATTGTCAGAACAAGTACCTGCACAGTTAGGTATTGTTGGAGAGGGAACTGGAGCCGCAACAGTGTTCGAATTACCTACAGAGGGGATATATTTTTTTAGAATAACAGATACTGCTACAGGATGCACCAGAGAGATTACGCATGAAGTTGCACCTTTTGATACTATAGATATGTCCCTTAGAACTATTAAGAATGTTGTAGGGTGTTATGGAGATAAAACCGGAATAGTAGAACTAACCATTACAGGTTATGCAGGAGAATATGCGTATCATTTTTCTAATGATAACAATGCAGATTTTGTTGGAGGAATAGGAAATACATCTACAAACCCAGTTTCTATAGATGGTTTTTCAGCGGGGTCTTATACTGTGATTATTGATGCCTTAGAGGCTCCTTTCTGTCCTATACAAGGCAGTATTACAATAACAGAACCATCATTACTTAATCCTGTATTTACAGCAACAAATATAACCTGTCATGGAGACAATGATGGTACTATTCTAATTACAGTAGATCCAAATGATCTTGAAAGTATTGGTACACCACCATATTCGTATGCTATTAGTTCTATGCCAGGAATATTTTTTAATGATGCTGCAGACGGAGTTCAGAATCAACATCTTTTTGAAGATTTAGAACCAGGAGTTTATACGGTGTTAATACAAGATGCTAATGGTTGTGATGTGACGTTTGATTATACCATGTTAGAACCACAAGCTTTACAAGTATCGGTAACAGAAATAACTCCAGAAAGCTGCCATAGTGATAACCTGGGTGCTGTAACGATTGCTATTGATGGAGGCACACCACCTTATGAAACGAACATTACAAATAATGATGCCGATTTTGTTGTCGATAAGCTTACCTATAATAACCTTCCTAGTGGTACTTCTGTAATCAACGTAAGGGATGCCAATGGTTGTAGGATAGAAATAGAAGTAAACATTCCTTACGGAATCGATTTGGATGCTTCCTTAATTTCTCGAACAGAGTGTGCTACTATTGACCCCGTAACAGGAGAGATTATAAAAGATACGCTATACTATGTTGATTTTGTTGCAAATAATCAAAATCCACTGACTGGGTTAATTTATACATTACAAGGAATTAATGGAACACCAAATCCAGATGCAAGCCAAAATCTAACAGGTACATTTATCGTACAACCAGGAGAATATAAAGGAAGTATCGAGTCTGGGAATTGTGAGAAATCTATAGGAGAAATAACAATACAAGAACACACTACTCCTCTAGCCGTTTCTATAATAGGTATTAACCCAACCAATCCAGGTGATACGGGTGAAATTATTGTAAAAATCGATCAGGGAGTTGGACCTTATATGCTTACTCTGGATGATGAGATAACAGTAGATAACATTGCAGGGTCATATGTATTTAATGATGTAGTTATAGGAAATCACGAGGTAAAAGTATATGATATGGCTGGTTGTGCTTCAGAGACATTAACAGTAGAGATACAAGTGGTAGATAAAAATCCAATTATACAATACGCAGATGAAATTCTACTTTGTACACTTACCAATCAAAGTTACCCAGTAATTGAAATTCAGGACAGAAATGGAGAAGAATTAAATATTCCTTTCGCTAATATCAAGTCTGTTGTTTGGCAAAAACTAAATGAAATTGATTGTGATATAGAGTTACTATACAATTGTCCTACTACAAGCTCTAATTGTAGTTCTGATTGGTTCGATGTTTCTACCGACAAAAATTTTACAGTAGTTGATGATGGAAGGTATCGTGTGATAGTAACTTTTGCCAATAAGAATGAAAACAATACAAAAGTCTATTACTACAGAGTTATTAATAACTTAGAATCGATCAATGATGAGTTGGTTGTATTTCCTAATCCAGGAAGAGAGATCGTAACGATCAATGATGAGGTAAAAAATATAAAGCTATTTAATACGATTGGTAAGTTGGTTCTTGAAACCAATAAAAACAAGTTTAATATCATAGAACTCGAAGCTGGTGTATATTTTGCGCGAGTGGTAACGGCTAATGATGAAGAGAAGGTTGTTAAACTGGTAAAAAAATAAAGCAAACGTTTAATTATATAAAACACCGTAAATGTTGATCATTTTTACGGTGTTTTTATTTTTAAAAAAACTGTAACAAAAAAGAATTCTTTGTTCTAAATAATTTAGAGAATATGAAGCCACTCTTGATAAAAGAATGGTTTTTTTATTGGTATTAAAATTACCTTAAGTTATACATTTCATAAAGTAGGTTATAGATTAAAAACAAAATTTGCACTGCATCTATAGATCTGGTACATAGTACTTATCATAAATTCTAATATTTCACAAGATCTTTAGATAAGTATAAGCACGAATATATAATGTATAGCATCCTTCTTAATGTTCAATAACAATCGGTATTAGAGTGTTTTTTGTGAGATATCCATTTTTAAAATGATGCGAATACACGAAATTCGCGAATTAAGACTATAAATTCGCGAATATCATATCTAAACAGTTGTAATTTAGGCACTTATTGAAGTATGTTTGCACTCCTACGATCTACTAATTAGTAGAATTTTAGATAACCAATATCATACTTAATAAATTAATTTTTAAAACCTTAAATCTTAAAACCGTGAAAAAACAATTACAACTTTTAATGTTGTGCTTAACTTTTGCCGGCATGGCAAATTTGATAGCACAGGAAATAGTACCATTTTCGTCCCGAGAAACAAAGAACAATATTCATGGTAATTTAATCATGACTGGAAATGCTATTGTAGGATTAGTGGATAGCGATGAGGATAATATTAGCTATAACCCTAATGCCTCATATGATGGAATGCTAAATAATGGAAATAGCATATCAGCGTATATAGATATAGATGGTGACCCAAGTACCTTTAGCTCTAGCAGTGCCAATATTAGCATACCAAGCCCTTATTGTTCTACTATTGTTTATGCAGGTTTATATTGGGGAGCCACTTATTATCTCGAACGAGTATGCCATGATGGAGATGAGCAATTATCAGATTTACCACTTGTGGATGCTAGAAAAATAGGAGCTGCAGATTTTAGAAAAATTAAGTTAAGAGTGCCTGGTGGTCAATATAGTGAAGTAACTGCTCAGAATATTATTTATGATGGGTATCGCAACACGCCGACCAATCCTTCTAATGTTGCATCAGACGATGTACCATATGTATGTTATGCAGATGTAACGGGCCTAATCGATCAAAATAATATTGATGGTACTTATACTGTAGCAAATATGAACGCAACAATAGGGCGAACATCTGGAGCATCTGGTGCTGGTGGTGGTTGGACGTTGGTTGTGATTTATGAGGACCCTCTAGAAAGTGTAAAGTTTATTAGTACCAGTGATGGATTCGTTCAGGCAAATAATAGTGGACCTGATATTGATTTTACCTTTTCTGGATTTACAACGGTTTCTGCTCCATCTCCTGTAAATGTAAAATATGGCGTGGCAGCATTAGAAGGAGATCGAGGAATAGGAGCTACAGATTTAGGGCCTAACGGAGATCAATTGCTTCTGCAAAATACAGCCAACCCTCCTGCTTTCATTGCACTAGGAGAAGATAATTTAACTCCCGCAGAAAATAATGATATAAATCCGACAATTAACTTTTTTAATAGCTCTATTACACTTAATCATCAATATATAACGAATCGTTACCCAGCTTCAGAAAATACACTGGGATTAGATATTGATTTGTTTGATATTTCGAATCCTAATAACAGTCTAATTGGTAATGATCAGACCAGTGCTACCTTTAGGTTTTCGACAGATGCAGATTCATATAGAGTATTTCTAAATGCTTTTGTGACAGAAATTGTAAAACCAGAATTAAGAATTGTACAAAAGGTATTAGACGCAGATGGGATTACCGATATTAATGGCGCAAATGTTTCAGCAGGAGACACATTATGGTATGAAATAGAAATAGAAAATATTGGGAATGAGGATCTAGTGGATGGTATGATCAATGTGTCTGCAGTATTGCCGGCAAATACCAATCTTGTTGCCGTAGATGATGCAACATTACCAGCAGGGATTGTGTATACTATGGTTTCAGAAAACATAATCAATTTCAATATTCCTTCTAATATTGTAGAGGTAAATGATACTTCAATATCTATTCGCTATAATGTTATGGTAGCAAGTAATTGTGAAGAGTTGACAGATGTTTGTTCTAATATATTGAAAAGCAATGCAATAGCGAATTATGTAGGAGGCACTACAGGAAAAACAAGGGTAAGTTATAGTAGTACAGGTATAGGTGCCTGCGGAAATGATATCGGTGAAAGTACTACCAATATTTTAACAAACATACCCGTTTGTAGTAGTGATGTTACTTTATGTGGTGATAGTTTAACGCTTGTAGCAGGTACAGGGTTTGATATGTATACCTGGTCGGGACCTAGTATTGTTGATCCTATTGTCACTACTACTAATTTTATGAATGTGCTTAATCCACAACAGGGTACATACGTTGTGGTAAAAGAAAGTACCGATGGAAGTTGTATGTCATTGACAGAAGAGTTTGAGGTGTCTTCAAATACTTCTTCTACGTTAAACGTTGATATTACAACTATTAATCCTATAAACTCTGAAGATGATGGAACGATAATAGTAAAAATACTAGAGGATAACGGATCCTATACGATAGTACTAGATAATGACATAACGATAGAAAATGCTCACTATACTCATGAGTTTAATAATGTAAGTATAGGAAACCATGAATTAAAGGTGTATGATATAGCTAATTGTACTTTAGAAAAAATATCGGTTGATATCGAGGGAGCAATCGAAAACCCACTTATAGAATACGCAGATGAAATTTTACTTTGTACAAATACCAATCAAAGTTATCCTGTAATTGAAATTCGAGGTAGAGAAGGAGAAGAATTAAATATTCCTTTTGCTAATATCGAGTCTGTTGTTTGGCAAAAACTAAATGAAGTCGATTGCGATATAGAATTACAATACAATTGCCCAACCACTGGTTCTAATTGTAGTTCTGATTGGTTTGATGTTTCTACCGATAAAAACTTCACTGTAGTTGATGACGGAAGGTATCGTGTTATCGTAACTTTTGCTAGTAAGAGCCAAAACAGTAGTACCAACATCTATTATTATAAGGTTATTAATAATTTACCAGCTTCTAATGATGAGGGAGTATTATTTCCTAATCCAGGAAGAGAGGTAATTACGATCAATGATGAGGTGAAAAGTGTGAAAATATTCAATGCAGTTGGTAAATTGGTACTTGAAACCACAAAAAATAAGTTTACAATCATAGAACTTGAATCAGGTGTTTATTTTGCACGAGTAGCAACTACGAAGGGTGAAGAGAAAGTTGTTAAACTGGTAAAAAAATAATTAATTTACGAGAATAAGTATTCTTTATTACAAAGCAAACCCCAAAGGTTTTATAAAACCTTTGGGGTTTGCTTATTTTAAAATATTTTTTTAAGATTTTCATTTTTTAAGGGTAACAAAATACACAAACTTGGAACGGGAGTAGGAATCGGTTCAAAGTTTGGCATTTTTAAAATGCATTAAATAAGTATTTAGTAAAACTCAAAAAATTATGAAAAACACAAAAATTAAGGTCTTGATTTTTGCAATGGTATCGGTATTGATATCATGTCAAAAAACAGATTTGGATGCAACAGAGCCGTTAGATACTCAGGAGGTATCAGAAGACGTTGCCAAGATTACATTAGATAACGGAAATTCGATATATTTTCAGGAAATAAATGACGAGCACCTTACAGGAACCTTTATCATGGAAGAGAGTGATTGTGAGTCGTGCGGGACACTTAATGCACTTACTCAAGAGTTTGGAGGCGATCTTTCTGAAAGAGAAATCTTTTGGGCGCTATCAGAGCCAGGTGCAGCTATTCCCAATTTTTTAGACACACCCACAAAGCAGAAAAGTACAGAAAGTCGCTTTTCACAACCACAAGGGTGGGCAAGAACAACAACGCAAAGAACAATTAGCCCAATTTTTGTAGCGCAACCTACCGTTGCATGTAATAATAATAATTTTACAAGCTCGATTGCAGGTGGCTTTTTAGGAGAGCCTGATTTTATAAGATTAGACAAAACACCAGGCAACTATAGTGCGTTTAAGAATGATTGTAATAATGTTCCTGCATCTTACTGCGAGAATGGCGCGAGATATCGTTACATAGCTCAATATAGCAATATTAAAAAATGGAGAGGTAAAATATGTAGCAAGGCAGTGCAAAGTCGCAGTAACAATCATTATTTACCTATTGGTGGGTTTTGTGCAGAACCTCCATGCGATAGCTATAAAGGCCCAGAACTATATTTCGAATATAAGTCAAATGGAGTATGGAAATCTATGAAAAACAACAGAAGTGGTATCCTTTCTGGTTTTGAGGTTCCTGCAAATAAGACAAAAGTGTATACTTATGCTTGGAACACTTCTCAGAAAACGTCTTTTAGACTACGTGTAAAAAATGCTATGGCCAAAGATCAGTTTGATTTTATGATGGACAAAGCACCGCAGAATGGAGGAGGTGGTAATAACGATGGAAACATTCAGTTAGAGGATTTACCAAAAGTACCTAGTTATATTAATTTACAAGCGGGTTATGGCAATCACAGAATGATGGTTGATTTTACCACTAGTATAGATGGGAAACCTCAAATCACAATTCCGAGATTGTATTTACCTGTAATGCCTCAATCAGGAGAGACCATAATTTTTCCTAATAACTTCTGCGGTTTCAAAATAAGAAAAGGATCAAGGTTTATATGGTTGGATCAACAAAACAATGCCTTGGGAGTGGATAATCTTGATAATGTATTTAATTATGTACCCGAAGACGAATCTATAGTATCTCTTTTCGGAAACGAAGCCTATTTGGGAGGAATTCAGTTTACAGGACCTATAGGAGCTTGTGATAAGCCTCAGGTGTATTGGAAATTTCCTTTCCCTTTTACCAAAAACGGACTACAATCAATCGATAGCCCTGTAAAATTGGTGATAGAATTTGAGCAAGGTTCTGAGGTAGAGTTTTTGAATACAGCATTGTATGATAATTCTGGACTCAATTCTAAAGAAATGTTTAAGGATATCGATTTCAATAAAATAATAGCCTATTATAATAAGCTTTTTAACCCATCAGGGTTCGAAGAGTGGGTCAATAAGGTATGTGAAGAAAATCCCGCAGATTGCCCATTACAGGATGATTAAAAACAAAAAATTATGAAATAAAAACAGGGTATTTGACTTATAGCAGAGTTAGATAGAACGAAAACTGGAGAGCTGTAGAGCTTTCCGGTTTTTTTTGTGACATATTTTATTAAAGAAATATAACTTTTGCCTAACTAATTTTGGAAACTACTGCGATCCAAATGACAAGTAATCCAAAAAGAAGTAACCCAATCCAATGCCATAAAGGCCGTTTTATTTTATCTTTTTTTTCATTAAAAACATGCATCAGTTCAACTCCAAAATCTTTTTTGGAAATGGTTCTTTTACAGTGAGTACATTCACTAAATGTTTTCCTGCCAATAGGAAATACAGGAATCCAAAAGACATGAAAGTATCTGCCGTATTGAACGATGTTTTGCGTACCTGTATTTTCACAGTATGAGCATTGAGTATTAGTAATGGTAACCGATCCTAAATTACTTGCTCGCGAACCAAAAATGATCATAGGCCTATATTTTTTATAAATACTGTTTTAAATATACTTAATTTTTTGTTAAAAACGTTATATATGCTTATATTTGATATTAATAAACCTACCCCGTTGTTCTTTACAAGAAACTCTTAAAACCAATTCTTAAAACACTTTACTTTTTATTCAAATCATTTTGTAATTGTTTTAGATTAAAATTTATGTCAAATGTATGCGAAATTAAATGTGTATGCTTTAGGGATATTTCTATGTTATTCTTTTACGACTTTGTATGGACAAACCACCAATGATTATAGATCTATTGTGTCGGGTAATTGGACTAACGTGTCTATCTGGGAAGTATACAATGGTACTTCGTGGGTTGCGGCGACCACATATCCTGGTCAGGTAGCAGGTACTAATGATGTATCTATAGAAGGAGGAGACTCGGTTACCATTTCGTCTAATATAACCAACAGTTTTAATTCACTTACCATAGGAGATGGTACAGGCGCAACCGATACTTTGATAGTTGCTGCAAACTCTAGTTTTAATACATTATTGGTTACTATTGCCAACGGCGGATATGCTTCCTGGACTGCCAATGTAACCTTGTCTCTTCCTGCAGGAGCAGCAATTATTATCGAGCCAGGGGGTAGTTTAGATACCTCCAGACCGTGTAGCGCTGCTAAACGAATCGCTATAGGATCAATTATCTATTCTACCTGTAATGGAGGAGCAGGAGCAGACTATTCTTTCGAAGATTTAAATAATGGTGGAGGTAGTCTTAGCGTTACTCCAACCTCTAATGGGCCTATTTGTGTAGGTGAGATGTTAAGCCTTTTCTCTAATGTTTCAGGAACAGGTAGTGGTAGTGCTACTTTTAATTGGTCTGCCACAGGGCCAGGTGGATATACCTTTAGCTCTACGCTGTCAGACCCTACAGTCACTGGTCTTGTAGCTGGTACATATACGTATACCGTACAGGCAACAAGTGGATCTGTAACCAATACAAATTTTGTAGAGGTAATAGTAAATAGTTTACCCAATGAACCAGTAAGCAACGGTAATCAATCTGGGTGTAGCGGAGCTACAATTCCGACCCTAAGTGCAACGGTTAATGCCAATGAAACGGTTGATTGGTATGATGCCTCTACAGGAGGTACTTTATTGCTAAGTGGCAATACCAGTTATACACCTTCTGGTGCTGGCAGTTATTTTGCAGAAGCTAGAAATACAATTTCTGGTTGTATTAGTAATAGTCGCACCGAAATTATAGTAACCCTTGTTTCTTGTAAGGTGATTACCAATCGAAAGATTACCTATAGAGTAAAACAAAATTAAAGAGGTTAAAATTAAAACAAGAAATATGATTAAATAGAAAAAAAATCCAGAGCGTGCAGTGCTCTGGAATTTTGTGTTTTTTAAATGTGGTATTTTGTAGTGGGCATGATTTTATCGAGCAACCACATACAACCCAAAAATAGCTACAATAAAATAACAAGTAATAGTCAGGGCTCCTGCGTAGTCTTTTGCAACTCTTTGTCCAAATAAGAGGAGTAATAAGGTAATACAACCCAAAAATATAGCAATAACGGCATTCTCTAGTTGATTATCTGCCAGAATACTATAAATCGCAAGTATACAATATACAGAGGTGATTATTTCTAGTACAAGAACGATTGCTAATAGTAAAGGAACCATGCCTCCCATAAACGTTTTAGAAAAATGCTCTTTTAGCCAGGCAAGATTTCCTTTCCAGTCCAATGTTTTATCCAGTCCCGATTGTAAAAAAGTAATTAAAAGAAATAGTAAAATAGTGATGGCAACTAGGTTGTTCATAAAGTGTTCCATAATGTAATTTTATAGTTAGTGTGATTTGTTTAATGGTTCTGGTTAACTACTTTTTTTATGTAGTAAACGAGTTAGTTTTATCGATAAATCTGTAAGAATGATTTTTGCATTACCGTTACGTTCGATATGATATGCAGCGTCCTGTAGTTCTTTAGAAATGTCCAGAATATTACCTCCGTGTATAAAAGGAGCAAAATTTTCTAATTTAAAACCAGGATTCGTAGGTTCAAGAAACACTAGATCTTTGGCCCCATAGTTAAGGAGCAAAGCTTGCCTGAAAAAATCTAAACAGTAATTCAAAAATTTCTTTTGAGTCTCTCTTCCGGTTCCTGCTATAGACTCGCTCCATGAGATGAGGTCACGTACAGCTGCCTTGTTCCCTTTAGCCCTAAAAGCCGTGCGTACCCACTGTATAAACCATTCTTCAAATTGATCATCGCCACCATCTTGGTGTAATAGTCGTAAAGCTTTGTTATAATCCCCATTTGCCCGATGCGCTATTTTGGTAGCTTCGTTTACAGGTGTTTCTTCATTCTTTTGTAATGCTTCTTTGATCACTTGCTCTCCCAAGGGAGGAAAATGCAATACCTGACAACGAGAACGAATGGTTTGTATAATTTGTTCCTCATTTTCGGTTATAAGAATGAAAATGGTTTTTTCTGGTGGCTCTTCAATAAGTTTAAGTAACTTGTTCGAAGCAGCAATGTTCATTTTATCAGCCATCCAAATGAGCATTACTTTATGCCCTCCTTCATAGCTTTTTAGAGAAAGTTTTTTAACAATTTCCAGAGCCTCATCTACTCCTATTTGCCCTTGTTTTTTTTCAATTCCAACAGACAGATACCAATCAAAAATACTTCCGTAGGGATTTTCTTTTACAAAACTTCTCCATTCTTCTGCAAATTGATCAGAGGTTGGGTGTTTTTTTACTTTGTCATTGACTGCGACGGGATATACAAAATGTAAATCGGGATGTGCCAGATGATCAAACTTAATGTTACAAGAAGCCTCACCTGCTGTGTTTTCACCATTTTGATTATGACATAATATGTATTGTGCATAGGCAATAGCCATGGGTAGCGTACCACTTCCGTTAGGCCCTGCAAAAAGCTGTGCGTGTGGTATCCTATTGCGATCTGCGCTGGTGGTCAAATAGCTTTTGAGATGTGTTAATCCTAATATTTCTGAAAAAAGCATGGACAAATATAAAAAGAAGAATTAGCCAAAAAGTATGAATCACCAATTTAATCTACATTATGAAATTTAATTTTCAGAATTTTTATCGAATCTCATCAATCAGGAAGTGATCGACTATCCTAGAAACAAGTATTATATCGAATAGTAAATAGTATATATTCTTCTTTTGTTAATTAAACCGTTAATTTGCCTTGGAAAAATTTTAATCAGAAACAAGATTATGGAAAACATTAGAGTAATATGGACTTTATTATTGGCTATTACATTGGTTACATCCTGTAAAAAGGACGATGATCAAATAGATCAGACAGATCAAATGAATCAAACCAGTAACAATTTTACGTTTAATGATGAGTCATACGACATTAACTATGCTGTAATAAAGAATTTAGACAATCATATTCAATTAACATTGGCAAATGTTGATTTTTCGGGTGAGGATTATACGGGAGAATTAGATTTTGTAGGTGTTCTGTTTGATAATAGAAAAGCTTTACCAGAGGGTACTTTTAGTTTTAAAATGGATACTGATGCCGATTATGACCCAACACTTCATTTTTTTGATAGCGAGGCAGGAGTCGGTTTACAAATGACCAACGGAGAGGCAGATATATCATCCAATTATTTTGAAAATATCATTTCGGGAACGATTACGATAGAAAAATCTGTTGATGAATATATAGTTGATTTCAAATTGGTGTATGACAAAGGAACTTTTGAAGGGTCTTATAAAGGAAAAATTGAAACTAAAATTACTGAAGACAAAAACGAAATAGTAGGAAGGTGGAAGCTAGTAGAATATTTTGAAAATGAAGAATCTTTTACCGCAAACGAGTGCGAGCAAAAATCAATTGTAGAATTTAGAGAAGATAATACCTTTACAGATATAGCCGTAATAGATGATGAAATGGATAGTAGTTTGTGCATTTATGATGGTTTTGGTATTTCTGGAACGTATACTATCGAATCTGATGTATTGACAACAATTACCGAAGAGGTAGTAGCCATACCAGAGGATTTGAATGTCCCAAGTTTTATTGAAGATGCAAAAGGTGAAAATGAACCTCAAACTATTTCTTTTGAAGGTGATAAACTAACTCTTTTTGAATCAATTCAAGATGGAGATCAAACCTTGACATTTAAATTGATTTATGAAAAAACTGCGGATGAATTTTTTGAAGAATAAAAATCACTGAAGCTACAAAATTCAAATTTGACAAATCCATACGAATGCGTCGAAAATAAGCTGTTTTTTTAGAGTAAAATAGATATAACTAATCCAAGATATATGTTTTTATCTTGGATTTTTTTTGGTATTTGTAGCTGAATTTTAGGTTTTTAGTAGCCGGTATAGCATACTTTTTCACAAAATTCATTTTTATTTTATTATCCTAAAAAAGAAATTAATTATCGTTTTACGATAATTAATTTGTAGATTTGTACAAATAATTAATTAAGGTACAATGAAAAAAGTATATATAATTTCTAAACTAGGTTACTGGATTACCCAGATACTTACAGGGTTTTACATCTTGATTGTAGTATATGCAGCTTTTGTTTTAGGTTTTAAGAATAGTGCATTAAGTATTATAGATAATGGAGAAAGGTTCCAGATTTTTTTCCCATTTACCAAACAACCATTTTTATTAGGTTTTTATAACGCTTTATACATCTTGGTACGATTCTTTTTGGTTATGATTTGTTATGGCGCATTTTTTTGGTTGCTAAGCAGAGTATTTGATGTTTTTACCAAAGAAAAATTGTTTACACAAAAAGCATATCAAAGATTAAGGAGGTTTTATATCATTAATTTATGTGCTCCTATAGTATTATTAGTACTGTTTCATTTTTTATTTTCTGTAGACAAAGGAGATACAATGATTGTATTTTTACATATGTTATTAGGCGTTTTTATCTTCTTTTTGGCAGCAATATTTAAAAAGGGGCTTACACTTCAAGAAAACCAGGACTTAATCATTTAATTATGGCAATTATAGTAAACATAGATATTATGCTGGCCAAACGTAAAATGAGAAGTAAAGAGCTAGCCGAAAAAATAGGAATCACCCAAGCCAATCTTTCTGTGCTTAAAACAGGAAAGGCCAAAGGGATCAGGTTCGAAACATTAGAACATATTTGTAAAATTTTAGAATGCCAACCGGGAGATATCTTAGAGTATACACAGGATAGTTAGATAAAATACCAATCAATATTAAGGCTTTTTATAATGTTATCAGAGACTTTTTTCTGTTTAGCACAGCCATAGGTATGTCAAAAAACTCCTCAGAAAGTAAATCAATTTCAATCAAAAATCAATATTTATGAAACTATTAACAACAGTATTTTTTTTACTACTAACACAAGTAAACTTTGCACAGGATAGTGCTCAAAGAATAGACAGCTTGATTAGGGGTTTGGCCTCAGAAGGAAAATTTAATGGCAACATTTTGGTAGCCGAGCAAGGAAAAATAAGCTACCTAAAAAGTATAGGCTTTGCCAATGAGACTACCAAGGAAGAATTAGATGAACATTCCGTTTTTGATCTGGCATCAGTTTCGAAGCAATTTACAGCAATGGGGATTATGATCTTAAAGGAGCAAGATAAACTTGCATTAGAAGATAAGATTGCCCATTACCTCCCAGAGTTGTCATGTTATCCAGAGATTACTGTCAAAAATTTGCTACATCATACAAGTGGCTTACCAGACTACCTACGAAAACTACAACCAATTGTAGATAGAACAAAGAAAATAACTAATAAGGATATCATTAAATTATATAGTAAACATCAGTTTCCTTTGTATTTTGAGCCTGGTACAAAATATAAATATAGTAATACGGGATACGCATTTTTGGCAAGTATTATCGAGCAGATTTCTGGTAGCACCTATTGTGAGTTTCTAGATAAAATGATCTTCAAACCATTACAAATGACCAGAACATTTGTAAACCCTTCTCTATCAGAACTAGAAAAAATAGATAATTATGCATACGGGTATCTTTATGATAGAAATCATAAAAAATATGTGTTACCCAATAAGATAGAACGGGCTAGAAAAATGTTTGGTTGGGTAAATGTAGTAGGAGATGGTGCGATTCATGCTACAGTACTAGATTTATTAAAATGGGATAGAGCCTTATATACAAATACGTTGGTATCTCAAAAAAGTATCAATGAAATGTTTACCCCCTCATACAATAATGATAAAATATTGAAAAGTTATGGATATGGGTGGAGTATCAAAGAAAACATACTGGCAGGTAAGTTTGTGCGACATAGTGGGGGATGGCCTGGATATATAACAGAAATCGAAAGACACATAACTACCGATAAAACAATTATTGTATTACAAAATCATTATGACGTAGAAAAAAGCCCAGCTAAGGCAATAAGAAATATAGTATATGGGAAAGATGCTCCAAAAAAAATGATAGAATTGTACAATGAAGGAAAGAGTGTTACAGAAATCCTTTCATTATGTCAAGATCCTAATACAGCATATAGGGTAGATGGTTTTTGGGAAGATGAAATCAATCAGTTTGGATATAAACTATTAGAAAAAGAGAAAATACAAGAAGCGCTTAGTGTTTTTAAATTAAATGTTGAACTATATCCAGAAAGTGCCAATGTGTATGATAGCCTGGGCGAATGTTTCATAAAATTAGGTAAGAAATATTATAAAGAAGGTATACAGGCATATGAGCAATCGTTGGCATTAAATCCTAACAACAAAAATGCGGCTTCGGTGATAGCAGAATTAAAGAAATAAAGATTAAATCGAATTGTAGTATAAATAACCAGAGATCCTTTTTTCTATGAATTTGATAAAACTAAAAATTATAGAAATAATTGGACTAATTTTTCCCTTAGAATACAATGTTTTTGAGGAAATAGAATTATTTTCGTAACGAAAATCAATATTGCAACATGAAGACACTTAACGATTTTAATTTTGAAGATAAAAAAGCATTAATTCGAGTAGATTTTAATGTTCCCTTAAATGAAAAATTTGAAGTAACAGACGATACCAGAATACAAGCAGCAAAACCTACTATCATAAAAGTATTAGAAGATGGTGGAAGCGCTGTACTTATGTCTCACTTAGGGAGACCCAAAGGGGTTCAGGACGAATTCTCTTTACGACATATTATCGATAAAGTTTCTGATGTTCTAGGTGTACAGGTAAAGCATGTAGCAAATTGTGTAGGGCAGGAAGCAGAAGATACAGTAGCGGCTTTAAATCCGGGAGAAGTATTGTTACTAGAAAACCTAAGATTTCACCCAGAAGAAACTAGTGGTGATGCGATTTTTGCAGAACAATTATCAAAATTAGGAGATGTCTACATTAATGATGCTTTTGGTACAGCGCATAGAGCACATGCCTCAACAACTATAGTTGCACAGTTTTTTGCAGAAAATAAATGCTTCGGAAATCTGTTGGCAAAAGAAATCGAGAGTATCGATAAAGTACTAAAGAGTGGAGAAAAACCAGTAACCGCTATTTTGGGTGGATCAAAAGTCTCTTCAAAAATAACGATTATAGAAAACATATTAGATGCTATAGATCACCTAATTATTGGTGGCGGAATGACATTTACTTTTATCAAAGCACAAGGCGGAAACATAGGAAACTCTATCTGCGAGGATGATAAGCAAGAATTAGCTTTAGAAATTCTTAAAAAAGCAACAGAAAAAGGAGTGCAAGTACATTTGCCGGTGGATGTGTTGGCGGCAGATGCTTTTGATAATAACGCCAATACCCAGGTGGTATCTGTAAATGCAATACCCGACGGATGGCAGGGCCTAGATGTTGGACCCGGAACCATAAAGAATTTTTCTGAAGTTGTGCTACAATCAAAAACCATTTTATGGAATGGACCTTTAGGGGTTTTCGAATTAGAAAACTTTGCCAAAGGAACGATCGGTCTGGGACATGCTATTGAAGAAGCAACAAAAGAAGGTGCTTTTTCACTTGTAGGAGGAGGAGACTCTGTAGCAGCAGTAAAACAATTTGGTTTTGGCGATAAAGTGAGTTATGTATCTACAGGAGGTGGGGCAATGCTAGAAAGTTTAGAAGGTAAAACATTACCTGGAATAGCTGCGATTGAAGACCAAAAAATTGCACAATAATTTGTAGGAATTTTATTTTTTGTAGGAAAAAAATATAAAACCAGTCATTTTAACTGGTTTTTTTGCGTTTTTAACGCATTGATTATTTGGATATTAGAAAAAAAAACACGATTTTCGCTGCTGTATTGTTGATAACATGTTAAAAACAATATCAAAGAATTAATTTAGTTATTAAAAAGTAAACATATTTATAAGATGAATACCTATCGCACATTTTTTCTTTTAATTTTATTGGTTTCAGTTACTCTAAGCGCACAAGAAACTGATACTCAAAAACAATCAAATACTAAGAAAACTCTAGAAAGCGATGCACCAGGTATTCAAAAAGAATTGGTTCAGGTAGCAGATACGACCAAAATTATAAGTACAGGCACAGAACTACAAACCACTACGCTTACCAATACCAAGGTAAAAGATACATTGGTTTATGTAGCAAAAGACCATCCAAAAATAGCCCAATTAGATGCGTTATGGAAACAAGAGTTGTATAACTCTGACCTTTATGACACTATTTATAAATCGGTTACCAATCTTACCTATGAGCCGGTAGAATATGTAGACTTACCAACAGATACTTTAAAAGCACGATTGGCTGCATTAAATGCACGTACACCTTTTAATGTAGAATACAACCCATCGCTAGAGAGTGTCATAAAAAGATATCTAAAAAACCGTCATGAACAATTAAATCGTTTAATGGCGCTAAGCGAGTTCTATTTCCCAATGTTCGAACAAGAATTAGACAATCATAACATTCCTTTAGAGATGAAATACTTGGCTATTGTAGAGTCTGCATTAAAACCAAGAGCAAAGTCGAGAGTAGGGGCCACAGGATTATGGCAGTTTATGTTTGGAACAGGAAAAATGTTTGGATTAGAAGTAAGTTCATATGTAGATGAGCGTATGGATCCTATTATGGCTACCAAGGCAGCATGTACCTACTTAGGAAAATTACATAAGATGTTTGGAGACTGGGATCTAGCATTAGCTTCCTATAACTCAGGACCAGGAAATGTGAACAAAGCTATTAGACGCAGTGGAGGAAAAACGAATTATTGGAATATAAGACATAACCTACCTAGAGAAACGGCAGGATATGTTCCAGCATTTTTGGCAACTATGTATATTTTTGAATATGCAGATAAGCATGGGTTTGCACCAAGAAAACCAGAATTTGTATATTTTGAAACCGATACCGTACGAGTAAAACAAATGATCGCATTAGATCAGGTGTCTAAATATATGAATATGGATATCAAAGAACTACAGTTCTTAAACCCTTCTTATAAATTAGATATAATACCATTTGTTAAAGATGAAGATTACGTACTAAGATTGCCACTGGATAAAATAGGTCCTTTTGTAGCTAATGAAGATAAGATCTATGAATTAGCCAAAGCAGAATTGGATAAACGAGAAAAACCATTACCAAAATTCTACGAGGCAAACGATAGAATTAGATATAGAGTACGTAAAGGAGATTATTTAGGTAAAATAGCCAGAAGATATGGTGTAAGAGTGAGTCAAATCAAAAAATGGAATAGATTGCGAAGTAATAACCTAAGGGTTGGGCAAAGATTAACGATTCATTCTCGAAGAGCAATTACCAATCCTGCACGCAAAACAACTGCAAAAGTCGTTAACAAAACTTTGAAAACAACTAAGCCTTCAGAAGTGTATACAGTAAAATCTGGTGATACCTTATGGAGTATTTCTAAAAAATTTAACGGGATATCTGTCGAGAATCTTAAAAATTGGAATGATATTAGCGGTACCGGTATAAAACCAGGTATGAAATTAAAACTTTCAAAATCATAACGCAAAATAATATCATTGTATGTAATGGGCTACAACACTTTAAGTTATTGATAATTAATAGTGTATAAGCAAATTCCATCTGACAATTAAAAAGACATTAAAAAAGAACAGATGAAAAAATTAATACTCGTCATAAGCTGTCTGCTTTGCATGATTAGCTGTACAGAAGCTAAAAAAGAAAAAAACAAAAAACCACAAGGTGCAATGGCGCATTCTGTGGGCAAAATAAATGAACTTTCTGTAGTGGTAGAAAACAATCTCTGGAAAAGCAATGTGGGCGATGTTGTTAGAGAATATTTTGGAGCAGAAGTACCAGGATTACCACAAGAAGAACCGCTGTTCTCTATGAGGCAAATGCCAGAAGCTGCTTTTTATGGTATGGCCAGAAAAAACCGTACTTTTCTTTGGATCAAAAAAGATAAAACAGCAAAAAGTGGTTATAGTAAACTTACAAATAAGTTTGCAACTCCCCAGGTCGGAGCAGTTATTACCGGGGCTAATGATGAAGAAATTGTAGCACTACTTAAAAAACATAATGAAACAATCGTTTCGTACTTTAAATCCATAGAAACTAAAGAGAAACAGACACGAATAAAAAAGTCTTTAGAAAAAATACCACAACTTCAGAAAAAACTAGGAATAAAAGTAACTATTCCTACAGCCTATCGCATAGCTAAAGAAGAAGATGCCTTTTTTTGGATTCGTAAAGACATTCAAAACGGTAGTATGAACCTTATGATTTATGAGTTACCTCTTGGTACTATCTCCAAAGATTCGAATACCATTTCTAGCATTGTAAAAATGAGAGATTCTATAGGTAAGGTAAAAATACCAACCTCTGCAGTAGGCAAATTTATTACAGAAGAAGCGTACGCACCTTATCTCTATGAAACCAAACTGGACAATAAGTTTACGTTCGAGACCAAAGGTACCTGGGAGATCAAAGATCGCTTTATGGCCGGGCCTTTTGTAAACTATGCTATAGAAGATGTAGACAACAACCGTTTATTGGTCTTAGAAGGTTTTGTATTTGCCCCTTCGGCAAATAAGAGGGATAATATGTTCGAACTAGAAGCGATTATTAAAAGTATAAAGTTTGATAAAAATTAGCATTACTTATTTCTAAGTAAAGATCAAACAAGCATATAGCCCCAAAGGTTTTAAACCTTTGGGGTTTTTGTTAGATTAGTTTTAAAATAAAGATAGTATTGTTGTAACATGAAGAACATTTAAACCAGAGTTTATTTTTTTTATAACTTACCAAAGCAACATCGGTATAAAAATTACTACTTAAAATGAAACTATTTCTAAAAGTATTTTTATTTCTAACTTTTATTATTCAAGTTAATATAATTGTAGGCCAGGAAAATGAATTTATACAAGGTAAAGTAGTTAGCTCTAACGATAATAAAGCAATTCCTTTCGCAACTATTCGTATCAAGGATACGAATATAGGTTTAATTTCAAATGATGATGGAAGCTTTAAAATACCACAAGAGCTTCAAAATTCAGACACGAAACTGGAAATATCATCCATAGGTTTTATGACAAAAGTGGTATTGGTATCAGAATTAAATAAAAATTTAATTAACCAAATTGCTTTAGAAGAAAAAACCGAAGAATTGGATCAGGTATTGATCGTTACAAAGAAAAAAAGGGAACGAAAAAGTGCAGCAGAAATTATTAGATCAGCGATAGAAAAAATTCCAGAAAATTACCCTTTCAGACCATTTTCTTATGTTGGTTATTATAGAGATTATCAAAAGAAAGAAGAAAAGTATCTAAACCTAAATGAAGCATTGTTAGAAGTTTTTGATCCTGGATTCGGTACTTTGGACATGCAAGGAACACAAACAAGAATATATAAGTATAAAAAAAATACAGATTTTACTGTAGATACGATCGCCGCTAAGCCCTATGATAAAAAAAGAAAAGTAATTTCAGGTGCTACCCTAACTGCAAGAGGAGGTAATGAGTATACTATTCTTAGGGTACATGACGCTATTCGAAATTATATAGTAAATAGTTATGATTTTGTAAATCAGTTTAATGTAGATTTTGTCAAAAATCATGAATTAAGTTTGCTATCAGATACTTATATTGATAATACCCCTCTCTACACTATAGGAATTTATAAAACAATTCAAGGTTTTAGGGTGATTGGTAAAATACTTGTTAGCAAAGATAACTTTAGGATTTATAAATTACAATATCAAGTTTATGATAAAATAAGAGTAAAAGAGTTAAGTGAAAAATCCGTAATGGATGGAAAAAAAATTGGTAGATTATTGTATGACATTTTGTTAGAATATCAATTTATTAAAGGAAAAATGTATCCCAATTATATTTCTTTAAGTAATTCGTTTAACGTTAGACGTCCTTCAAAATTTTCTCTGGCAGATGCCAAAATCAAATTTGTGAAAAACGTAAACAATATTACTTTTGAGCGTTTTGAACTTATGTTTAACAACAATTTTATCATAGAAGATGCTCTAAAAAAGGCCAATTATAAATTAAAGTATAAAAACACAAAATTAAAAATAGATAGAATTGAAGTTAAGGAAAAGAAAGCTGTATTGTATGTTAATAAAAAATTGACTTTAGATTCTAAAAACGCATTGTCAGATCAGGGGATTATCAATGATATAAGTCTAAAAGTAAAGAATATAAGAGATATCGATGGAAACATAATTGATAAAGAAGAGGTTGAAGATTATTATCAATTTAGAGAGTTTTTTGTTCAAGAACTTAAAGCAATATCAAGAAAGCCTTTGGACACTCTGTTTATGAACAAATACAATCCTATTTTTAAAGGCCAACCCATTGCCCCTTTTAAGGACCTTTCTAAGTATTGGTTAAATACCCCACTTAAAAATTAGAACATCATCAATTATCTTACCCTGTTTTAGGTTTACACATAAGTGAAATAAAATAGAAAATATTCATGAACCACTTCTAAGTAGCTTGTAACGTAACTAAAACCTAATCTACTTTCTGAAATACCCAAAGGGTGTATGACAAATCTATCATACACCCTACAAAACTATGTTACAAAAACTTTGATATAAAAGTAGAGCAATTAAGAGTATAATGTGATAGAAATTAGCTTAATGCAATATTTCTATGGATGAATTAAACAGATTCTTCCGATGAATGGAAATTTTTAATAAAAGCCTGCAAAAAAACGATTTTGTTCTAAAAACCGGTAGGGCAAAAAATATTAAATAAGTTAAAAGTTTATTTTTATGAATTACAGTCAGGTAGTCCCCCCAACCTGGATAACTAATACTACCAATATAAACTTGTAGAATTTTTAAAACCTAACCGTCGATTTGTCGACAAAAACCAACAATGCATGAAAAACCAACTTAAAATTTCACTCATCATCTTATTGCTTTTTTCTTTAGGAACATTAATAGCACAAGAACAAATAAATGCCAAGGGGCAGCGTAAGGGGGTCGTTATTGTAAAATTTGCGTCTTCACAAACCTCTATTTTGGACAAGGCCCATAAAAACGGTTTCAAAAAAGAAGGGATGTATTTTTCTAAACAAGAAGGTTACTATAAAACCGGAATGACTACAGTAGATAAATGCAATAAAAAACTTAGAGTAAGTACTATGAAACGAGTGTTTCGTCCCGCGGGTAAGTTCGAAGAAAAACACCGTAAATTTGGATTACACCTATGGTATGAGATTATCTATGATGCTTCGATAACCGTCGATAAAGCGATCGAGTTGTATCAAAAATCGTATCCTATAGAAGTTGCCCATGCCCGCTATAAAATTGAGTATGCCGATGGTTATACAAATCGATCAAAAGCAATATCGATTTCAGAAAATAGATTGCTACCCAAAAGTGAACGTTCTTCTGATTTTACCAATAGCCCAAATGATCCGGAATATCCAAAACAATGGCATTATAATAATATTGGAGAAAATGGTGGCACACCTGGTAGCGATATTCAATTAGAAAAAGCATGGGAGATCGAGAAAGGAGATCCTCGAGTGATCGTTGCTATTATGGATGAACCAGTACAGGTAGATCACCCGGATTTAAAAAAGAATATGTGGGTAAATGAAAATGAAATACCAGGTAATGGGATTGATGATGATAACAATGGATATATAGATGATATTCATGGATATAATTTTTCTGTAGATACAGGAAACATTGTAGGTAAAGAACATGGTACCCATGTTGCAGGTGTAGTTGCTGCAGAAACCAATAATGGCATAGGCGTAGCAGGAGTTGCCGGGGGTACTGGTAATGGTGATGGAGTTCGTATTATGACTTGCGGGATATTGAGCCCAAGAGGAGGAATCGAAGAATCTTATGTGTATGCAGCAGATCAAGGGGCCGTTATTTCGCAAAATAGTTGGGCGTTAGGCCCCAGTACTGGTCAAGCCGATATTACCGCTACAAAAGCCGGGATAGATTATTTTATTGCTAATGCCGGGGGACCCGATCAAGCCATGACAGGAGGATTGGTAGTTTTTGCTATGGGAAATGATGGTTTTGAGCACAATGATTCTTATCCAGACTCCTATGATGCTGTTTTTCATGTAGGAGCTACAAATCATAAAGATGAAAAATCCAGTTTTTCTAATTATGGTACCTGGGGAGAGTTATTTGCTCCTGGGGGTGCAGGAAAATTAGGAGACCCCAAAGAAACTAGAATATTAAGTACAATACATAACAATGCTTATGGATATCTTACTGGTACATCGATGGCAGCACCTCATGTATCTGGGGTAGCCGCGTTATTGGTATCACATCGTTATGGTAAACTAACAGCAGACCAGGTCAAAGCATTACTTCAGGGTAGTGCAGATCCCATAGATCATCTTAATCCTGGCTATGTCGATAAGTTGGGTGCTGGTAGGGTAAATGCATGGGCATCCTTATCAGCCAAATTCGAAAACATACCGGTAAATGTTATCCTTGATACCAGAACTGAAACCAGTATTCAAGTAAAATGGAATGAAATTACGACTGCAGATAGTTATCAAATACGATACAAGAAGGCGGGAAGCCCCAATTGGATAACAGTTTCAGATATTACTACAAACGTTTATAATGTAAAAGGGTTAACCAAGGGTACAGAATATATTTTTCAGGTGCAATCAAAGGATGCGTCAGGAATCTCACTCTACTCTGAGCGTAAAGTATTTTGGAGTGATCTTAACAATCCACAAATACCTTCAAATATTCATATTTCCGAAAAAAGAAGAAACAACGCTACAGTAAATTGGAATACTATAGAAAATGCATCTGGATATGAAATTAGCTATAGGAAGTCTGAAGAATCAGCATGGACAATACTATTGCCTCGAGAAAATAATGTTGGGAAGCTTAGGTATCTTACCGATGCAACCCTTTATGAGGTAAGAATGAGAGCCATATATGGTGATGTTTACTCTAATTATTCATCTATAGTTACTTTTACTACTGGGGCTCCTGTTTGTAGTGATTTTGATCCCTGGGATCCCAATAAGGTATATCCAAGCACAAGTTTTTGGGTAGAAGGAAGCTTGGTTGCTCATAACAATCATATTTATGAGAACAAGCACTGGACACAAAACCAAGAACCAGGAGTGAGTAGTGCCTGGAAAAAATTGTATCCCTGTAATGGTTCGGGTAATATCCCTCCTACGGTAACGATTGGCTCACCAACTAATGGGCAGGTATTTAATCAGGAAACTCTTGTAGCCATTATGCTATCGGCAAATGCAGCAGACTCAGATGGTACCATTGCAAGTATTCAGTTTGAGGTAAATGGAATTGCTTTGACTCAAGGAAATAATCTTGATTGGACACCGACATCTTTCGGAAACCAGACGATAAAAGTAACCGTTACCGATGATAAAGGAGCTACTGCAACAGATCAAATTAGCATCAGCATCAAACAAATAACAGATAATCAACCTCCAGTTGTTGTCATTGCACAACCCACAGATGGACAACAGTTTGAGCAAGAAACATTATCAGCAATAACATTGTCTGCCAATGCTTCTGATCCAGATGGTAGCATTGCAAGTATTCAATTCGAGGTGAATGGTACTTCATTGGCAGTAGGAAATAATATAAATTGGTTACCTTCTGATTATGGAAATTATATCATCAAAGTAACCGCTACCGATGATAAGAATGCCAGTGCCAGTGCAGAAATTAGCATTTCTATAGAAAAACCAGTGGTAGTAGGAGATTGTAATGGTATTTTGGCTTGGGATGCTGCTACTATTTACCCTTCATCAGGTGGTGTAAAGGTTTTACATAAAGAAAACATATACGAAAACAAGTGGTGGACTCAAAATAACGAACCAGGTACAGGTGGGCCCTGGGGCCCATGGGAGTTTATAGCACCTTGCGCTACCGCAAAAATTGATGCGCTCGAGGGATTAGAAAGTACCAAGGTGGGGCTTAATTCGATTACCAATACTATGGAGATATTATTACCACAAAAATCAAATGGGATGGTTAAGATTACCATGTATTCTATCGATGGTAGATTGTCTAAAAAGTTAACCCATACATTTCTTGCCAAAGGAACACACCAGTTGTTTTTTGATGTAGTTGATATGACCCAAGGATTTTATCTTTTAAAAATTGAACGAAATGGAGGGCATATAGAAATAAAAAAGGTGATGATGGCAAAATAAAAAAGCAGCAATTATATAAAACAAGAATATCAACTCCTATCTGATCCCAATTAGATGGGAGTTTTTTGGTTTGTTGACAATTAAAAAGATTTATAAAATAAACTTTTAATTTTGGTAGTATATTTAGCGATTCTAAAATTATACGAATATGAATGTTGTTTCTTTTATAGCAAAGCAAATACCTGTTTCAGAAAAACAAATCACAAAAACGGTAGCTCTTCTAGAAGACGGAGCCACGATACCGTTTATCTCGAGGTACCGTAAAGAAGCTACTGGTGATCTTGATGAGGTGGCTATTGGTGAGATTGTAAAGTATAAAACTGCTTTTGAAGTTTTGCAAAAAAGAAAAGAGAGTGTATTAGCTAGTATCGAAGAGCAAGGAGCCCTTACTCCAGAATTGACAAATAAAATTCGAGGAGCAGAGACTCTTACTCTTGTAGAAGATTTATACCTACCTTATAAGAAAAAGAGAAAGACTAGAGCAAGTGCCGCCAAAGAGCAAGGCTTAGAGCCGTTGGCAAAAACTATTATGCAACAAAGAGAAGAAGAAATTCTTTTTGTAGCTTCAAAATATCTAAACGATACGATTACCACAGAAGAATTGGCATTGCAAGGGGCAAGAGATATCATTGCAGAATGGATCAACGAAGACGAAAAAATTAGAAATAGACTAAGAAGACTGTATCAACGCAAAGCAGCGATTACTTCTACAGTAATTAAAACTAAAAAAGACGAAGAAGAGTCACAAAAATATCTACAGTATTTTGATTGGGACGAACCATTGCATAAATGCCCTTCGCACAGGTTGCTGGCTATTTTAAGAGCCGAAAATGAAAAAGTGGTGCGGGTAAAAATTTCTGTACCAGAAAATGATGCCCTTGATATTATCGATGATGTAATGATCAAAACCAATATCGAAGCTTGCACAGATCATATGTTTTTGGCTATTTCTGATGCTTATAAGCGATTATTAACCCCTGCTTTATCTACAGAGGTGCTTAATCTTGCCAAAGAAAAAGCAGATGATAAAGCGATCACAGTATTTGCTCAAAATTTGAAGCAACTACTATTAGCTTCTCCGCTGGGGCAAAAAAGGATATTGGCACTTGATCCTGGATTTAAATCGGGTTGCAAAGTAGTTTGTCTAGATCAGCAAGGAGATTTATTGCATAATGAAAATATATATCCTCATCCACCACAACGACAAACCACAGAAGCGATCAAAAAAATTAGATCGCTTGCAAATGCTTATAAAATAGAAGCAATTGCAATTGGTAACGGCACTGCAGCCAGAGAAACAGAGGCTTTTATAAAAAAGATTCCATTTGATAATGCCGTTCAGGTATTTATGGTGAACGAAAGCGGAGCTTCTGTCTATTCTGCCTCCAAAATAGCAAGGGCAGAGTTTCCCAGTTATGATGTTACAGTTCGAGGGGCGGTATCGATAGGTAGAAGATTGGCAGATCCTTTGGCAGAGTTGGTAAAAATTGATCCAAAAGCAATTGGAGTAGGGCAATACCAACACGATGTAGATCAAGGTAAACTAAAAAATGAATTGGATACTGTAGTGATGAGCTGTGTAAACAGTGTTGGGATTAATGTAAATACTGCAAGTGTTCCTTTATTGAGTTATGTTTCTGGGATTGGAGAGAAACTGGCAGAAAATATTGTAGCATATCGATCAGAAAAAGGAGGGTTAGAATCCCGAGAAGAATTAAAAAAAGTACCACGATTAGGAGGAAAAGCTTTTGAACAAGCTGCAGCCTTTTTAAGGATTACAAGCCCTAAAAACCCTTTGGATAATTCTGCGGTACATCCAGAAAGGTATCGTTTGGTTTCTAAAATGGCAAAAGAAGCAGGTGTACCTGTTAGTGAGCTGATAGGAAACAAAGAAGCGATCTCAAAAATCAAGTTGCAACAATATATTACCGATGAGGTGGGACTACCTACTTTAACAGATATTGTAAAAGAGTTAGAAAAGCCAGGAGTAGATCCTAGAAAAAAAGTAACGGTTTTTGAGTTTGATCCCAATGTAAAGACCATCGATGATATCAAAACCGGAATGAAATTACCAGGTATTGTAAACAACATTACCAATTTTGGCTGTTTTGTGGATATAGGAATCAAAGAAAGTGGTTTGGTGCATATCTCAAAACTAGCCAACGAATATATTAGCGATGTAAATGCAGTAGTACAATTGCACCAACATTTGATGGTGACTGTGATCGAGGTAGATATTGCAAGAAAACGAATTCAGTTATCCCTTATAGATTAATTGTTTGGGATAGTATCTATAATAAAGATGATTTGAAGAAGTATAAAAAAACCCAGTTCGTACGAACTGGGTTTTTTATATGTTTTGAATCAAAAATTATTTTTTTTCGTCAATTTTTGGATCTTCATCTTCTTTAGAAGCGTCTTTAAATTCTTTGATACCGCTACCAAGGCCTCTCATTAATTCTGGAATTTTTTTTCCTCCAAATAAAAGTAATACAATCACTACAATTAGAGCAATTTGCCAAGGGCCAATCATTCCTAAAAATATACTGGATAACATCATGATCTTTATAATTAGAGTGCAAAGTTAGCAAGAAATGACGAAACACCATGATTTTAGGAGTTAAAATAACGTTTGATCAAACATTTGACCGTTAAAAACGTTCTGTTTACATATCGTTAGAATACGTATATTTGCTTTTTAACCCGCTTTAGGCATCAAGGGTTCTTATTAAAAGGCTTACAAAGGCAAAATAGTGTAGCTGTAGACTATGGCAAAAAAGAAAAAAGAACAAAAGAAAATAACCAGAAAATTACTTAATAAGTATCGTTTGGTAATTCTTAACGAAGATACTTTTGAAGAACGAATTTCGTTCAAATTGAATCGACTTAATGTATTTGTAATGGTTACCATAACTTCGATAGTATTAATTTCTGGAACCATTTTTTTAATTGCGTTTACACCTCTTAGAGAATATATACCAGGATATTCTTCTACTTCATTAAATCTTAAGGCAACGAGATTGGTGACTACTACAGATTCTTTAGAATCGGTAATTCACATAAATCAACAATACTATGCTTCTATTAGCAAAGTCCTTAAAGGAGATGTAAAAACGGTTGAGTTTGATGTAGATTCTGCAGTACAATCTCAAAAATTAAACCCAGAAGAGATAGATCTTAAACCTTCTGAAGAAGATATTCAGCTTCGGGAAGAAGTATCTAAAGAAGATAAATATAACTTATTTGAAAGTGAAAAACTAAATTCTGATTTTTCCTTATTTCCGCCGGTAAAAGGAAATATAACTTCTGAATATAATATTAATGAAAAGCATTATGGGATCGATATTGCGGTTCCTAAAGACACCCCTGTAAAAGCAGCCTCTTCTGGCACTGTAATTTTTTCTGAATGGACAGCAGAGACAGGTCATGTAATTATTCTAAAGCACAGAAATAATTTGCTTACTGTATATAAGCATAATGCTTCTTTAACCAAACAACAAGGAGAACAGGTAAGAGCGGGGCAGGTAATTGCAACGGCAGGTTCTACAGGCGAGTTGTCTACGGGGCCTCATTTACATTTTGAATTGTGGAGAGATGGATATCCTACAGACCCAACAAATTTTATTGATTTTGAATAATATATTGTAATGTGTTAATAGGAAATTGACACAAATTTTCTCTAGTTTGGATACCAAAAAAACTTCGAATACGATCTTGATTAAACCAGAAATTAAATAGATGTCTCTAAAAACATTAGGTGCAAAAGTATTTGCCAAACGCATTCGTAAAAAAATTAATAAATGGGCTTCAAATCCAGTAAAAACTCAGGAACAAGTTTTTAAGAATTTGATTAAAACGGCTCAAAATACAGTATTTGGTGAAGATCACGATTTTAGAGCTATTAAAACATTTTCTGATTTTTCTGAGCGAGTACCTATTCGAGATTACGAAGCGTTAAAAGAATATGTTACTAGAGCGGTAGCAGGCGAAAAGGATATACTTTGGCCAGGAAAACCACTATACTTTGCAAAAACTTCTGGAACCACAAGCGGGGCAAAGTACATACCACTTACTAAGGAATCTATGCCATTTCATATAAGAGCAGCACGAAATGCAATCTTGTGTTATATCGAAGAGACAGGAAAAACAGATTTTGTAGATGGTAAAATGATATTTCTACAGGGAAGTCCTGAGATGGATCAAAAAAACGGAATTCTATTAGGTCGGTTATCGGGTATTGTAGCGCATTATGTACCTAAGTATCTTCAAAAAAATAGAATGCCAAGTTGGGAAACTAACTGTATAGAGGATTGGGAACAAAAAGTAGATGCTATTGTAGAAGAAACTGTCAATCAAAATATGACGGTAATTAGTGGGATACCTCCTTGGGTGCAGATGTATTTCGAAAAATTGCAACACAAAACCAATAAAACTATAGGAGAGCTTTTTAAAGGGTTCGAGTTGTTTATCTATGGTGGAGTGAATTTTGAACCTTATAAAAAAACATTCGAGAAATTAATAGGCAGAAAAGTAGCAGGAATAGAATTATACCCGGCTTCTGAAGGTTTTTTTGCATTTCAAGACCAACAAAATGAAAAAGGAATGTTACTGCAATTAGATGCAGGTATTTTCTATGAATTTGTAAAGGCAGATGAATTTTTTGAAGAAAACCCAAAAAGATTAACGGTAGGTGAAATAGAAAAAGGAATTAATTATGTAATGCTAATTTCTACCAATGCAGGGCTTTGGGCTTATAATGTTGGAGATACCGTTATGTTTACAAGCACCGATCCTTATAGAATTATAGTATCAGGAAGAATAAAACATTTTATTTCGGCCTTTGGAGAACATGTGATAGGTAAAGAAGTAGATCAGGCATTAAAAGAGGCATCAGAAGCTACAGGAATATTGATTAATGATTTTACTGTTGCACCACAGGTAAATCCAGATGATGGAGAACTGCCATATCATGAATGGTTTATAGAATTTAAAGAATCTCCAGATAACCTCGAGCAATTAATAAAGGAAATAGATAATTCACTTAGGAAACAAAATTCGTATTATGACGATTTGATAGAAGGTAATATCTTGAAAACATTAAAAATAACCAGAGTGCCTAAAGACGGGTTTAAAAATTATATGAAGTCTATAGGAAAATTGGGTGGACAAAATAAATTACCCAGACTTTCTAATGATAGAAATATTGCCGATGCCCTCACCACTATGATAGACAAATAACTTATATTTGTTACAGAAATTTATGGCAAATCAAATACGACAAGGAAGAACCAGAGCACAAGAAAGTTCTAGTGCGATAGAGCGCATGTATATTACCATGCGACATTTGTTTAATAGAGGCTTTTATAAACCCATGGGGGTTTCTGGAGACACATTGCGGGAAGCATTGTTAATTCTTTGTCCAGAAATTTATGGATCTGTAGCAGAAGAAAAAGTAGAACTGAATGGTTTATTATATGTAATCGATCGTTTACCATTTGGTATAGAAGAATGTAGATATATCAATCTTACAAGTGAAGAAGGTTATAAAGATTCTCATTTCAAGGCAATTGTTCCTCCAAAAAGGCGTAGAAACTGCTACCGTATTGATGAGGAACAGATGAATATCGAGATTACTAGAGGTCGATCAGAAATATATGATATTCTTACTCATCTTACCTTCTTATTCATAGAGTCCCACAAAATCATGAATCGTGTTTTAATTAATGAACAAGGTAGTGTAACAAGAGACTGGGAAAAATTAGAAAAAGCAGTTACCTCTAAAGAAGAACTTACTAAAGCAGAAAGAGAAGTTGCGCTAACACATACAGCCAATATTCTAGGAAGAACTTTTAAAGAAGTTTCATCGGTATACAATGATTTTTCTTGTCCAGAAAATAAGGAACGGTTTTTAGATATTATTTATTGGTTGGGTAAATTAGCAATCGATGAATCTGTCCATGACAATAAGAGGCTTGTCTCTTTTAGTCCGGTGTTAAGAGAAAGACTAGGGCATCATATTCATGGAGAAATATGGGCCAATACGGTAAAAAGTAAACTTGAAGAACTCAAATTACTCGATCGCCCAATTCATATTATTAGTGCTAATATGCATAGTGTAATGAATACACTATATGTACCAACGGCCCTAAAAACAGAACTTAAAAATAAAAGTGTTTTTGAGATCTATGAGTTACTTAGCGAGGATAAAAATGAACGTCTAAGAGCAAAAGTGCGAAAAACAGCACAAAAGTATGGCATGACCTATATCGAAGACGAAAGTGGCGCTAATATCAATGTACAACTATTCGATACAGCAAAATACGTAGATAATATTTATAGCGATCAGATTGCAGACGTAGATGAGCGAGATAAACCGGTGATCATTGTAATGGATTATGCGTTTGGAGAGCAGGCTTATGAAACGATGGATGAGCTTTTAAAACCTTATATGAATACCGTAGGTGTTAAAACCCATATCAATGTAAAATCCATTTCTATAATGGGTAAAGCTGGTATATTAGAAGGAGGAAAAGGTGACATCATGATACCGTCTGCACATGTTTTTGAAGGAACAGCAGATAATTACCCATTTGACAATCAACTTATAAAAGAAGAATTAGAAGGTAATGGTATTGATATTTATGATGGTGCTATGATCACTGTTCTAGGAACGTCATTACAAAACAGAGATATATTAAAGTTCTTTCATGATTCTACCTGGAATGTCATTGGTTTAGAAATGGAAGGTGCGCATTATCAAAAAGCAATACAATCTGCCTCTAAACTAAGAGGAAGTATAAGCCCAGATGTAAAAGTAAGATACGCATATTATGCATCTGATAATCCATTAGAAACAGGAAGCACTCTGGCTTCTGGAGGATTAGGTACTACTGGCGTAAAACCAACTTACCTGATCACAGAAAAAATAATAGAACAAATATTTAAAGAAAGACACTAAATTTATGAATAAAGAAAATTCAAACGAGGAAATAGATTTAATGCAAGTTTTTGGTTTGGTTAAAAATGCATTTAGAAAACTCTTAAAAGGAGTAGTCTCTCTTGTTTCCTTTTTCATAAAAAAAGCAATTTTATTGATTATTTTAGTTGTTGTAGGAGCTGTTTCGGGATATTTTATTGATAAGAACAAAGGAACAACAGATGGTTATATGCATGAGGTTATTATTGAACCTAAATACAGAAGTGTAAAGTATATATATGATTTTGTAGAAGATCTCGATGAAAACTTTAAAGAGGGGTTTTTCTTTAAAAAAGCAGGAATAGATCAAAGTGTGATCAACAATCTTGTAGGGGTTCGCATAGAACCATTGATTAAAGGAAATGATGTTTTGGAATATGTAGAAAGACATTATGACCAAAAGGAGTTTTTTGAGGATGCAATGGAAGCTTATGAAGAAGGAAAACTAGAGGATAATAAGTTTAAAGATTTTTATAAACATCACAAACTAGTATTTGTTTTTGGAAATGCTAGTAAAGAAACTTCTAAAATTATAGATTATACATTAGAGTTTCTAAAGTCTAATGCTTATTACAAAAAGAAAATTAACCTTGTAATTACGCAGAATCAAGAAAATTTAGAAAGGGAAAAGAGAACATTAAACTTTGTAAATGAGTACTTAGATAATTTGAGTAAAAACCCTATCAGAGAAAAAAATGAAGTTATTATATATAGGAATACTAAGGATGAAATACCTACTGCTGTAGCTTCTTTATTACAACAGAAAAAAACATTAATCGAATCAATCAATAAACGAGAAAGAGCTATTGAATTGGATAATGAAATTATATCAATCGTAGATTATGGCGAAAGTATTTCGGTTAAAAAAAGACTTATTTATAGATTTATAGTGATACTACCAATTGTACTTGTTGGGCTTGCTTTGTTGGTGTTTTTGGTTAGATACGTGTCAAGAGAGGTGCTTAATTTTGTAAACGAAGAACAATAGTTTACTACTTTTAAAGATTTAATAAATAAAAGAAATGTTATACCCTTTAAAATTCCAACCCATTTTAAAAGAAAAAATTTGGGGAGGAAATAAATTAGAAACTGTACTTAATAAGCCTACATCGGGAGATAGTATTGGTGAGAGTTGGGAAATATCAACTGTTGGTAGTGATATATCTATAATTTCTAACGGAAATCTTAAAGGAAAAAAACTAGATACTCTTATAGAAGAATATCAGGCCGAAATAGTAGGAGAAAAGGTATATCAACAATTTGGAGATCAGTTTCCTTTATTGATTAAATTCATTGATGCAAAACAAGATTTATCGGTTCAGTTACATCCAAATGATGACCTGGCAAAAAGTAGACATAATTCTTTTGGTAAGACAGAAATGTGGTATGTTGTACAAGCCGATGAAGATGCAAAACTGATTGTTGGATTTAACAACGAAACCAACAAAGAAGAGTATGAATCTTATCTAAAAAGAGGTAAGATAACAGAATTGCTAAATTTTGAAAATATATCAAAAGGAGATAGTTATTTTATAAAAGCAGGAACAATCCACGCTATAGGAGCAGGATCTCTTATTGCAGAAATTCAGCAAACTTCTGATATTACTTATAGAGTATATGATTGGGACAGAAAAGATAATCAGGGCAATCAACGAGAATTACATACAGAACAAGCTTTGGATGCTTTGGATTATAATGCAGATAAGTCGTTTAGATTGAGCTATGACAGAAGAGAAAATCAGATTAACAATATTATATCATCACCTTACTTTACTACAGGATTTTTAGAAGTCACGGCATCTCTGGAAAGAGACTATAGCCATCTAGACTCATTTAAAATTTTGATGTGTATCCAGGGAGAAGGTACAATAATCAATAATGATTTTTCTCTCGAAGTTGCATTTGGTGAAACCGTTTTGATTCCTGCAAAAATTAATAATATCACGATTGTCGGTGATACAGAGGGGGTGCAATTTTTAGAAGTCTATATCAAATAGTAATGCAAAAAAAAATATTAATAACTGGAGGAGCGGGATTTATAGGATCTAATTTTATAAACTATATTTCAGATAACTCTGGTTATCAAATTACTAATTTGGATAAACTAACGTATGCCGGTGACCTAGCTAATATTGATGTTGTTGATAGTGGGAACTATACCTTTATTAAAGGAGATATCTGTGATCGTGATTTACTCAAAAAAATATTTTTAGAACAAAAGATTGATACAGTTGTTCATTTTGCAGCAGAATCTCATGTAGACAATTCTATTACAGGTCCAAAAGCTTTTATTGACACCAATATCTCAGGAACTTTTAATTTGCTTCAAACAGCTTATCAAACCTGGATGAGTGCTCCAAATCAAATAAATGCTGGGTTCGAACAAGCACGTTTTTTACATATTTCTACCGATGAGGTATATGGCACATTGGGTAAAAATGGTTTGTTTACAGAGTCAACTCCTTATGCGCCTAACAGTCCTTATAGCGCCTCAAAAGCTTCTTCAGATATGCTGGTAAGAAGTTATTTTCATACGTATGGATTACCAGTTGTGACTACAAATTGCTCGAATAATTATGGTCCCAGACAACATGAAGAAAAGTTGATTCCGACAATAATAAGAAAAGCATTGGCTCAAGAGAATATACCTATATATGGAGATGGAAAAAATATACGTGACTGGTTATATGTGTTAGATCATTGCAAAGGAATAGAATTGGCACTTCAGACAGGGAAATTAGGAGAAACCTATAATATTGGAGGAAAAAACGAAAGAGAAAATATATATATAGCCATTACTATCTGTAAAATTCTGGATACATTAGTTCCCAGAGAAAATAATGAATCGTATCAGGATCTTATTACTTTTGTTACAGATAGACCAGGTCACGATTTTAGATATGCAATCGACGCTTCAAAAATAGAAAACAAACTTGGGTGGAATGCAGAAGAAAATTTTGAAACAGGAATTAAGAAAACCATCGAATGGTATTTGAAAAAATATTCAATAAGTCCAAAGATTTAGGTTATAAGATCAAAGTCTTAGTCTATAAGAAATATGCTTAAAAATACTAATTAAACATATCTGACCTCAGACAAAAATTAAGAGATGAAAGGAATCATATTAGCAGGAGGATCGGGCACAAGATTGCACCCACTTACATTGGCTATTAGTAAGCAATTGATGCCAGTGTATGATAAACCCATGATTTATTACCCACTTTCTACATTAATATCTGCAGGAATTAATGAAATACTAATTATCTCAACTCCACAAGATTTACCTTTATTTGAAAAGCTTTTAGGCAATGGTATAAAATACGGTTGTCGGTTTGAATATGCAGTACAGGATCAACCCAATGGATTGGCTGAAGCTTTTATTATTGGAGAAGAATTTATAGGAAATGATAAGGTAGCTTTGATCTTGGGAGATAATATATTTTATGGATCTGGGTTAGAAGGCCTTTTAGAAGGAAATAATGACCCCGAAGGAGGGATTATATATGCCTATCATGTCCAGGATCCCGAACGATATGGAGTAGTAGAATTTGATGCCGACGGAAAAGCAATTTCTATTGAAGAAAAGCCCACTGTGCCAAAATCAAATTATGCCGTACCTGGGATTTATTTTTATGACAATGAAGTAGTAGGAATTGCAAAATCTATTAAGCCAAGTAAACGCGGCGAATTAGAAATTACAGACGTCAACAATGCGTACCTTAAACAAGGAAAACTAAAAGTAAGTATTCTAGACAAAGGAACAGCTTGGTTAGACACAGGAACCTTTAATTCATTAATGCAAGCAGGGCAGTTTGTACAGGTTATAGAGGAAAGACAAGGACTGAAAATAGGTGCTATAGAAGAAATAGCTTATAAAAAAGCGTTTATTGATAAAAAACAACTTCAAGAGTTGGCAAAACCATTGCTAAAGAGTGGGTACGGAGAGTATTTACTCCGTTTAGACTAAATCGAGCTATTTTTATATACGTTAAGAAAAGTAAGCCCCTAAAATAAATCACACACAAATTGAAAATTACACAGACCCCATTACAGGATTGTTTTAGTATAGAACCTAGAATATTTAGAGACGATAGAGGAGCATTTTTTGAAAGCTTTACTAAGAAAGTTTTTGAAGAAGTTTCTGGGTTAAAAATTCATTTTGTACAGGATAATCAATCAGCATCACGACGAGGAGTGCTTAGAGGTCTTCATTTTCAAACAGGAGAATATGCTCAGGCTAAATTAGTTAGAGTTATTCAGGGAGAAGTACTGGATGTAGTAGTAGATCTAAGACCTGGTTCCAAAACGTTTAGAAAGCATTTTTCTATTGTGTTAAATGATAAAAACAACACCCAATTATTTGTTCCAAGAGGATTTGCACATGGATATATTACATTAAGCAAAAACGCAATCTTTGCATATAAATGTGATAATTATTATCATAAAGAATCAGAATCTGGTATCAGGTATGATGATCCTGATCTTTCTATTGATTGGAAATTAGATGTTTCTGAAATCCAACTATCCTCAAAGGATAAAGAATTACCTTTTCTGAAAAAATTAAAATTATAAAATTTGCAGACTTAACTTTTTTTGATAAGTTTGCTTCCGTTTCTGAAAAGAAACATTCTACCCATTTTAGAAATACTATATAGGTATGTAACGATTGGTGTATCCTACCCTTAGACCAATTTGTATTTCAACATCAAATTCAAAAAGCTCATAAAGCATATTCGTGCTATTGTGTTGTTTGTTTGATTTTGACATGTTTAAATCATTGTAATAAGTTTATTGATTAAAGGGGCATCTTGCTCTTGTACATTAAAATTGGTTTATGGAAACAAAACAGAACACATCACAAGAAATTGATCTAAGGGAGTTATTTGTACTGTTAGGAGGGGTTGTGCAAAAGGTTTATCGGTTTATCGAAAACATTTTTAAACGTATTTTTCATGTAATAATGCTGTTTCTTAAGTTTATAAGAGTACATTTTGTGAAATTTATTGTTACTATGGTCATAGGTGTTATACTAGGATCATATTTGGATAGTAAGACATCTCCTGTGTATAGATCTTCTATGATCATAGAGCCAAATTTTAATAGCGTTCAACAATTGTATAATAACATAGAGTTTTATAATCAGTTAGCCAGGCAGAAAGAAAACATAGCTTTGGCAGAAGCTTTTAAGATTAGTGAAGAAGATGCTAAACATATTAATGGTATAAAAATTGAATCATTTTCTGATAAAACACAGCGAATCAAGCAGTTTAGTGAATTTATAAGTGAATTAGACTCAATTTCTCAAAAACAAGTAGATTATAAGGATTACTTAGAAAACTTTAATGATATAAATGCAAAATTTCATAAAATAGAAATAGAAGCGGCATTACCAGAAATAGCAAAGAAATGCCAAAAAGCAATTGTAAAATCTATAGAAAATAACGAGTATTTTACACTACAAAAAGAAATAAATGACCGTAACATAGCGGTGAAAGATTCTGTAGTTACACAACAGCAAAAAGAAATTCTAAAACTACAGGAGTTTTACAAAAAAATTAAAATCTTAGAAGCACAAAAGCCAGAAGGTGTAACAAATATTAATTTAGCAGAAAACCAGATAGAAAACCAAGTAGAAATAGAATTGCTAAAACAGGCAAGAAAACTTAAAGATGAAAGAGTAGAAATTAATAATGAAAAGGCAAATACAAAAAACACCATAAATATTATTTCAGAGTTTCCTTTTAAAGGAGCGCTTGCCAACGATTTCTTAAGGAAAAAAATCATATTGGTACCCTTAGTATTCATTGTGTTTTTATTTTTTGTTTTAGCATTGATTGAATTAAATAAGTTTATAGTAAATTACGATCATAAGAAGATTGAGATATAATTTTGTGAAGGAAAATTTTAAGTTAATAAACGTTTTGGTGACCGGATCAAATGGTCAATTGGGAAAGTGCTTTCAAAAAATTGAAAAAGATTACCCTTTTTTAAACTTTTGTTTTATTGACTCTAAAGAGCTTAACATAAGTCAGGAAAGCCAGGTACAACATTTTTTTAAAGGTAAACAGTTTGATTTCGTAATTAACTGTGCAGCCTATACAAATGTTGATAAGGCTGAAAAAGAACCTGAAAAAGCTTTTTTAGTTAATGCAGAAGGAGTTAAAAATCTGGCAGAAGTTTGTAAAAAAAATAACAGTACACTTATTCATATTTCTACCGATTATGTATTTGATGGAGAAAAACAAACTCCATATACAGAAAATGATGTTACCAACCCTATTAATGTATATGGTAAATCAAAAAGAGAAGGAGAAAAATATATTGAAAAAATCCTGAAAAAATATTTTATAATTCGAACTTCCTGGCTGTACTCAGAATATGGTCATAATTTTTTTAAAACAATTTTAAGGAAATCAGAATCAGAGCAACAATTGTCTATTATTACCTCTGAAAAAGGAACACCAACAAATGCAAATGATCTTGTTAACTTTATTATATTCATAATAAAAAACCAGAGCAAAAAATATGGTATTTATCACTACAGTAACTTGGGAGAAACTACTTGGTATGATTTTGCTAAAGAAATTTTACGTGTTTTCAGTAAACATGATTCTGTACTGCTTAAAAAAACCGATAATTACATTACTTTTGCACGAAGACCAAGATATAGTGTTTTAGAAAAAGTAAAAGTAAAATCGACTTTTGATTTAAGTGTGCCAGACTGGAAAAATTCTCTAAAGAGTCTATACTCAGTTTTTCAATGAAAAAGCTGTATTGTTTTTTAGGATCAGAACTTATTTTAGATTTTTATGGTATTTTTTAAAACTAGCTTAAGGGTTATATGTTTGAATAAAATAAGTACCAAGTTTGGTAAAAAATATGCTGTACTTATAGATACAATTCAGTAGAAATTAGTCATAAATACTGGTATTTGTATTTAAAATAAAATAAATAGAATTTGAAAAAACTGCTAATTAAATTATGGGAAACTCCTTTTTTTAGGAACACTTCTTATTTAGTTTCTGGTACAGCCATTGCTCAACTAATTGGAATTTTACTAACCCCAGTTTTGTCAAGATATTTTAGCCCTGCAGATTTTGGAATTTTGGGTAGTGTGGTGACATTAGCAGGGATTTTATCGACTTCAGGAACATTAAAGTATGAAATGGGAATAGTTCAATCTGATTCTGAAGAGGAAGCGCAAGAATTAGTAATATTATCAATATTTTCTTTAACAGTAATTGTAGTAGTATTTTTTGTTTTTAATACAATTTTCCCAGATTTAATAGGATACTTAAATATTTCGTCTTCAAGTGCCCCTATTATTTATTTGACAGCTTTTCTTAGCATTGCTGTGGGAGCTGGAAATGTTTTAATACAATGGCAAAATAAAAGGAAGGCCTATTACATATTATCTAAAAAAGCGGTATTAGGAAGATTAAGTACTGTTCTTTTTCAATTACTTTGGGCATTAGTTTTAACTTCTGGAGTTGGCCTGGTTTATGGCAATATTTTTGGCGGAATTGTGGGTTTAATTGTATTGCTATACCCATTGATTCCGGAAATTAGAAAGATTAAAATTGATTTAGGTAAATTAAAGGTAACAGCATTAAAATATTACCGATTTGTGGTTTACACTACTCCTCAAAATTTATTAAATGCGATTTCTCAAAGTTTACCTATTTTAACACTGGGGCGTTATTTTGGAGAAAATGAAGTTGGAGCATATTTTTTCTCAATGAGAATATTACAATTACCATCTGCTTTAATTGGTGTTGCAATAAGACAAGTTTTTTATAAAGAGGCTGCAGATGTTAGAAGTAACATAAAAACCCTTAGAAAAAAATATTCCAAAGTAACCTTGTCTTTAACTATGCTAATTAGTATCCCTACTGCGATTATTTTCTTCTTTGGAGAAGGATTGTTCTCTTGGGCTTTTGGGCAAGAATGGGCTGTTGCTGGTGAATATGCTAGCTGGATGTTTTTATGGTTGAGTTTAGGGTTCATAAACCCTCCTTCATCGGTACTGTATTTTATCTTAAATAGACAAAAAGATCAATTAATTTACGAAGCAATACTATTTGTTTTCAGATTGGGTGCAATTTATTTGGGAGTGTTTTTAAATGATGCTTTAACTATGATTAAGATTTACTCCATAGTAGGAGTAGTTTTTAATGTTATTTATATAGGTTATATTTCAGTTATTTTATATTCAGACAATACTTATGCAGAGTTTAACGATAAAAAGTTATCCTAGAAAGTAAACTAATAATGAATAATTAAAACACTCAGGATAATTTAAATTAAACCATTTGTATATTATCACATTTTAATATAAAAAACAAAATGAAAATCGCGATACATCATTTTAAAAACTCGTTTAGTGAACGTTGGATTCAATATTTTGAAACAAATAATATTGAATATAAAATTGTAAACTGTTATGAGTCGGATATCATTGAACAATTATCTAATTATGATGTATTAATGTGGCATTGGAGTCACGAGAATCCCAAGGCGAAATTATTTGCACGACAGCTTACTTTGGCTCTGGAGACTATGGGAAAAAAAGTATTTCCTAGTTCTTCCTCGGTATGGCATTTTGATGATAAAATTGGTCAAAAGTATTTGTTAGAAGGCATTGGAGCTAAAATAGTACCTTCTTATGTTTTTTATTCAAAAGATGAGGCCTTAAACTGGGTTAAAAACACCAGTTTTCCGAAAGTATTCAAACTTAGAGGAGGAGCTGGATCTATAAATGTAAGACTGGTTAAGAATGAGCGCTCTGCCAAAAAATTAATACGACGTGCTTTTTCTAAAGGTTTTGGAAGTAGCGGAAGAAAAGAACTTTTTAAAGATAGGATATGGCATTTTAAAAAAAATAGAGATTTAAAATCAGTAATTGGTATTTTTAGAGGATTTGCCAGATTATTTTTAAAGACAGATTTGGAGAGAGTATATGGAAGAGAAAAAGGGTATGCCTATTTTCAAGAATTTATTCCCAACAATGCTTCTGATATAAGAATTATTGTTATTGGTGATAAAGCTTTTTCTATAGAACGATTAATAAGAAAAGGTGACTTTAGAGCTTCAGGAAGTGGAATGGTTAAATATTTAGATGATAAAACGATAGATAAAAGATGTTTAAAAATGGCTTTTGAAATTGCAAAAAAATTAAATAGCCAATGTGTGTCTTTTGATTTTATTTATGATAAAAATGATCCATTAATAGTCGAGATTAGCTATGGGTTTACGGTTCGGGTTTATGATCCATGTAAAGGTTTTTGGGATGCTGAATTGAACTGGCACGAGGGACCTTTTGTACCGCAAAACTTTATGATTGAAAATATTTTGAACTCGGATAGTTAATTCATTCTATGGTCTATTATAAAAAAAGAAATAAGTAGTTAAAAAAATAATCTTATAAGCGTATGGTTACTATTAAATGAGTCCTTTTATTATATTTTAGATAAGTTTTATGAGACTGTCAATAAAAATGGATTTATTTTAGTTGCATTAGATTCTTATGAGAAATTTATACTCAATTATTCAATGAAAAAAAATCTTATTGTTTTTGGAACCAGGCCTGAAGCTATAAAAATGGCACCCTTGGTGAAAGAATTTCAAAAGCATTCTAATACTTTTGAAACAAAAGTATGCATAACAGCACAACATCGAGAAATGTTAGATCAGGTATTATCTTTTTTTGAAATAACTCCGGATTTTGATTTAGATTTAATGAAACCCAATCAAAATTTATATACGTTAACTGCTGATATTATTTCTGGACTAAAACCAATACTTGAGGAATTTCAACCCGATTTCGTTTATGTACATGGAGATACTACGACTACTATGGCTTCTAGCATTGCTGCGTTTTATGCAGGTGCTAAGGTTTGTCATGTTGAAGCTGGATTGAGAACCTTCAATATGAAATCTCCTTTTCCTGAAGAAATGAATCGAAGTGTAACAGGAGTTGTCTCGGACATACACTTTTCTCCAACAGAAACTTCAAAACAAAACTTAATTAATGAAAATAAAAACCCTGATACGATTCTTATTACTGGAAATACAGTGATTGATGCACTAAAGTTTAGTGTCAATAAAGTAGATGCATCACAATATAAGGATGTAGAAATAGAAAGATTAAAGGGTACTTTACAAAAAAATAAAAAATTAATTTTAGTAACAGGACATAGAAGAGAAAATCACGGTAAAGGTTTTATTAGTATTTGCGAAGCGCTCAAAGAGATAGCGTCAAATAACAAAGACATTCAAATTATTTACCCTGTACACCTAAATCCGAATGTTCAAAAACCGGTGTATGAATTATTGGATAAAGTTGATAACATTCATTTAATTCATCCACTTTCCTATCCGGCGTTTGTTTGGTTAATGAATCAATCTTATCTAATCATTACAGATAGTGGAGGGGTACAAGAAGAAGCCCCAAGTTTAGGAAAACCTGTGTTGGTAATGAGAAACACTACAGAAAGGCCAGAAGCTGTGGATGCAGGTACTGTCATTTTGGTAGGAACAGATAAAAACAAGATTGTTTTGGAAGCAGAGAAGCTTTTAAAAAATGAAAAATCGTATGAAAGCATGAGTAAGCTACATAACCCATATGGTGATGGGAAAGCTTGCGAACGAATTGTAGAACATATTTCAAGAAATTAAAAATGAATAGAAAGCCTAGCGTAGTAATGGTTGGTTTAGGGTATATCGGACTTCCAACTGCTGCCTTAATAGCACAAAATAATACATATGTTCACGGTGTTGATATTAACCCTAATGTTGTAGAAGTTATAAATAAGGGTAAAATCCATATTGTAGAACCCGAATTGGACAAAGCTGTAGAAAAAGCAGTAAAAGAAGGATATTTAAAAGCGGCTACAACCCCTGTAGAAGCTGATACATACTTAATTGTAGTCCCTACTCCTTTTAAAGGTAAAAATGAACCCGATATTTCTTTTGTAGAAGCTGCTACAAAAGAGATTATTCCCTTATTAAAAGAAGGTGATTTATATATAATAGAATCTACCTCACCTGTAGGAACTACAGAAAAAATGATGGATTTAATTTATGTAGAACGACCGGATCTTAAAGGGAAATTAAGTATAGCGTATTGCCCAGAACGAGTATTGCCTGGCAACGTGATGTATGAATTAGTTCATAACGATAGAGTAATAGGGGGTATTGATGAGAAATCTACCAATAAAGCCGTAGGTTTTTATGCGCAATTTATAAAAGGAAACTTGCACAAAACAAATGCCAGAACAGCAGAGATGTGTAAATTGGTAGAAAATTCATCTAGAGATGTTCAAATCGCATTTGCAAATGAATTATCACTAATATGTGATAAAGCAGATATTAATGTTTGGGAACTTATTGATTTGGCAAACAAACATCCAAGAGTAAATATTTTACAACCGGGTTGTGGAGTAGGAGGTCATTGTATTGCTGTAGACCCTTATTTTATCGTAGCAGACTATCCTATGGAATCTCAAATAATTGGCAAAGCACGTGAGATTAATAATTATAAATCCTTTTGGTGTGCAGAGAAAATTAAAACTGCGAAGCTCGAATTCGAACTAAAGAACGGTAGAAAACCTAGTGTTGCTCTAATGGGATTGGCATTTAAGCCAAATATTGATGATCTTAGAGAATCTCCTGCAAAATATATAGCCCAAAAAGTATTACAGGATGCTAATAATGATCGTCACTATATAGTTGAACCTAATATTTCTGAACACAATGTTTTTAAACTAACAGATTATAATGAAGCTGTCGAAAAAGCTGATATTGTAGCATTTTTAGTTGCTCATGATGAGTTTAAAAAAGTAAAAATAGCATCAGAAAAAATAATATTGGATTTCTGTGGAGTGTTAAAAAATTAAGACAAAAGAAAATATAATAGTACTGAAGTAAAAATTGTAAAGTAATATAGAATATACAAGCATAAAAATTTTTTCAGAAACCTATATTGAATAACTATTAGTGTTTAGGTATAGTATTCACGATTAAAACAAAAAATGACAAAATTTGTAAGCTTTATTTATCGTAGATGAAACAAGTAAAAAGTATAAAGGTAAAAAATGAAAGCTTTATAAATGGTGTTTTGTTCCTTCTAAGCCCTTTAATTGCTTTACCATCTATTTTTATTGGTGTATACAATAGAAATAGATTTAGCTTTATATTACTGCTAATTTTTGCTTCGTTAATTACATATCAATTAATCCCTTCTGATACAGATGATTTATATAAGTTTTATCGATTTTATAGAGATGTAAAAGATCTTGGGTTTGGTGAATTATTAGAGTTACTAAAATATCAAAAAAAACCAGACTTTGTTGTTTATTTTGGTGTTTATCTTTTTGCAAGACTGGGTATTACAGGTCAATTGTTTTTTTCTATTTGTACTTTTGTAACGCTTTATTTGATTTATAAGGTCTATGATAAATTAACTAAAAACATAGAAATATCAAATACATATTATTTTATAGGAATAATAAGCATTTTTATTTCGATAGAACTTTTAGGTTTATATTCAGGAATTAGAAACTTATTGGCCGTTGCCATCGCAGGATATGGCTTCTTTTTTGGAATATTTGAAGATAGAAAACTTAAAGGTTTTTTATTGCTAGTATTGGCATCATTTACACATTTTGGAATATTGTTGTTTTTTCCAATTTACTTTTTTGGAATTTTTAGAAAATTGACACAAAAATCGATTTTAGTTACTTATCTGGTGTCTTTTGTTTTTCTTCTTTTCACAAAAGAATATTTGTACCTTATTGCAATAAACCTTCCTTTACCCGAATCATTTGACTATAAAATAAGAGGATATTTGCAAGGCTTAGATTTTATCGAAAGAGGGAATCAGGCATCATTATCGGCTTTAATTTCCTATAAAATCAGAGTTTCTTGGATATATTTTGCACATGGATACCTGCTACTAACATATAGTAGAAAATCTGACTTTAGAAATTTGGTGATTCTTTTGATGAGTTTGCTAAACATTTTTAGTGTCACACCTGATATTCAGTTAAGGTTAACGTATTTGATAGAAATAATGTTTATTTACCTTTTGTTTTATGAATATGAATATAAAAACAACAAATTTTTTATAAAACTATTTTTTATTTTTTTGATACCCAGTTTTATTGTCAACCTGATTATTTACCGAGACTATTTTATTGAAAGTTTGTCAAACTGGAACTTTTTGACATTAGTGGGAATTCTCATTAAAAAAGTAGAACTTATTTTTTATTGGTAGTAATAAGGAAATAAATGTAGTCTTAAACCAAAATTTTAATAGTAGAAAAAATCAAAATGAAAATTGCATTGGTAATACCCACCTTTTTATCAGGTGGAATGGAAAGAGTGATGAGCGAATTGGCAAATCATTGGGGTGATGAAGAGGTACATGTAGACTTAATTTTTTTGGTTAAGCACGAACCATTTTATTTGATAAATGATAAATTAAACTCTGTTTCGATGCCTTCATTTGGCTATAAAAAGAATGTTATATCAAAGCTCTTTTACAAAGTAAAGCTCCTGTTTTATTTAAGAAGAAAATACAAAAACTTAAACCCAGATGTAGTTTTAAGCTTTGGAGAAGGATATAATTTATTTGTAATTCTTAGCACTTTAGGTACCAGAAAGAAAATATATGTAGCTAATAGAAGTAGTCCGTTTAAGGAGCTACCATTTATTTTAAAAATATTCGAAAAAATCTTGTATCCCATTGCTGATGGAGTTTTTGTTCAGACGTCATTGGCAAAAAAAGTAATTTACGAGAAATTAAAACATAAGAATATTAAGGTTATTCCAAACCCTATTAAAATTATCCCCCAAATTAGTGTGCAAAAAAAGAATATTATTTTAAATGTTGGGCGTTTGGTTCCTGAAAAGGATCAAAGCAATTTGATTAATATTTTTTACGAAATGGATCTGAAAGATTGGGAATTACATATTGTTGGAGATGGCCCATTAAGGAATAAACTCGAAAAACTAATAGAAGAATATGGTTTGCATAGTAGAATAAAGCTGTTGGGTTCCCAAAAGGATTTAAGTCCTTATCTTTCACAGTCAAAAATATTTGCGTTTTCTTCTATATCCGAGGGATATCCAAATGCGCTCTGTGAAGCAATGGCCTTTCCCTTACCTTGTATAAGTTTTGATTGTGATGCAGGACCCCGGGATATTATAAAAGATCAAGTAAATGGATTTCTTGTCGAAAAAAGAAATAATGAAGAATACAAGGCCAAATTACTAGAATTAATTAGAAATGAGGAACTGAGAGAGAGGTTTATGAAGGCATCAATTAATATTAGAGAATCTCATAGTATTGAGAAAATTAGCAATAGAATTTTGAAGAGTTTTTAATAGTATATTTTAAAGTTAGAAGAATGACAATTAAAACAAATACTGCGTTTTTTAAGACGCCTGTGTATATGTTACAAGTTTTATTTTTTTTGATTCCTTTTGGAGGTAAACTTGCTTCAATCGGTGTTTTGTTGCTAATTGCATGGTCTTTATTTTGCACTAAAAAGGAAGGATGGCTTAGCAGGTTTAAGAGGGGTAAACCTTATTTATTTCCATCTTTGGTTTATTTTTTAGTTTTGAGTGCAGGTTTGTTTTTGTCCGATAGCTTTTCTAGCGCAATGAACCAACTTGTTCAACGATCATCGTTTTTGATATTTCCTTTAGTAATACCGCTATATTTCCTAAATAGCAAACAGGTTTTATTGGTGTTCAGATCTTTTGTTTTAGCGTGCCTATTAATAGTAATTGCGTCCTTAATTGACTTTGCTTATGTTAGTTTGACAGAAAGCGAATATATAATTTTAGGTGAAAAAATAGAAGGAAATAGACCGGGAACTATGTACGAGTATTTAAGTTCACATTTCTTAATTGTTGGTGTTCATCGCACTTATTTTTCAGTGTATCTATTGATCTCTATTTTATTTATAGCCTACAACTTTAGGGATTATAACAAGCTTGTAAAAATTAAATCAAAATGGTTTGGTTTTGCTAGCCTGATTATTCTTGTATTAGGATTAATATTTCTGCAATCAAAAGCAGGGCTTTTATCATTGATTCTAATAAGTATTTTTATTTTAATAACAAAAAGTAATAAAAGTTATAAATCATTTTTTTTAGCGATATCAACTTTGTTGGTAATTTTTTTTCTATCGAGAAATGTAATTTATAATCGTGTCAAACCGATGATTAATGAAGTTGAAAATATAATTTCTCCAGGGAATGATAGCGAAAAACAATACGCGAAAGTTTTAAGGCCTGGAAGTACTGAAGTTAGGTATATGTTATACAAATCATCTTATCAATTAATAAAAGAAGCTCCTATTGTTGGTTATGGTTTGGGTGATGTAAAAGATGTTGTAAAGCAACAGAATTATAAAAACGAATTTTTAAGTATAGCTCATCTTAACTATGGACCCCATAGTCAAATTTTATGGACTTGGATTTCATCTGGAATTATTGGGGTTTTTGTTTTGATTGCAATGTTCTTATTTCCTTTTATAAATGGTTTTAAGAATCGAAATTATTTTATAATGGGCGTTATATTGGTGATTTTTTTTAATTGCTTTACCGAGTCTTTTTTAAGCCGACAGGATGGTATTATTTTAACTGCATTATTCATAACATTTTTTTCTCAAATGACTAATGAAAATAGAATTAAAAATAAAGAGTCAGGTGCCAGTCCAACAAAAAAAAGAGTTAATTTTGTATAATATTTAATATTAAGAATTCACAATTTTTTTTACGAAAATCTTAATAAAGTTTTAAAAACTAGGTGTATAGAATTTGTTTTAAGAATGTTGTATGGAATAGGTGTAGAGTAAAAATTATTATTTAAAAACAATGAAAGTATTAATTAACCTAATTCCCATTAAAAAGGGAGGAGGTCAGCAGGTAGCGTCAAATTTTGTAGTACAGTTATTAAAATTTAAAGAGATCACACCATTTTTTTTGGTTACAAAAAACACGTATATACATAAAAAATTACTAGAGTTAGAAGCCAAATCGGTTTTTGTAGTTGAAAATAAACTTATTTCTCGTTTTTTTTTCCAGAGCTTTAGATTGAATGGAATTGTAAAAAAGAATTCGATTGATATTGTATATACAATGTTTGGACCCGGGCTACATTGTAAAGGAATAAAAAGTGTAACAGGGTGCGCTTATTCAAATTTGTTTTTTCCTGAAATTGATTTTTGGGAAGGCCATGCCCCAATAAAAAAAGGAATATTAAAACTTATTGATAACTATAGATTAAGTTCAACTTTAAAGTCTGATGCAATTATTTTTGAAAATGAAGCCATGCAGCAAAAAGTTAACTCTTTGTTTAATTATCCATTAGAACAGACCAAATTAATACTACCTTCAATTACAGAATATTCTTTACAAGAAACAAGTCTCGAATTTAAGCTAAGATTAGAAAAAATAAATAATACTAATTTTAATCTTCTAATGCTTACCGGTTGGCATAAGAATAAAAATATAGAAATAGTTCCTGACATATTATATAACTTAAAGAAAAAAGGAATTGAGGATGTGAGTTTTGTTATAACTGTGGCAGCAAGTCATCCAGATACAATAAAACTTATAGAAAAAGCTACTAAACTTGGGGTGCAAAATAATATTGTATGTTTTGATTCTGTAGAACCTAATGAGGTAAGGATTCTTTTTGAACAAATAAATGCAGTTTCTTTATTTAGTAAATTAGAAAGTTTTAGTAACAATATTATTGAAGCCTGGTATTTTGATAAACCCTTATTTATATCTGATGAATTATGGTCAAGAGCAATTTGCAAAGATGCCGCAATCTATGTAAATCGCTTAGAAAGTATGGATATCGCTGGTAAAATAATGGACTATAGAAAAGATGTAAGATTTCAAGAAACGATTATGTCAAATGCATCAAAGATTATTAAAAAATATCCTACTCCATTTGGAAAGGTAGAGTCTCAAGTTAATTATTTAAAAGAAGTTTTAGATGCGTAAAACACTCAAAAATTTTGCAGTTTGCAGTTACGAGACTTTAATGTTTCTTGTTTTTAGTTTGCCAAGACATAAAATATTTAATTTTATAAAAAGTAATTATTTAAGACTTCAGGGAGCTCAGGTAGGAAAACAAGTAACATTTTACCCAGGTATTAGAATTAACCCTTCAATGAATATTAAAATTGCTGATCACGTTGATTTAGCATGGGGTGTTATTATAACAACAAAAGGAGGAGTTGAAATAGGAGAAAGAACCTTAATTGGATATAGAACTCAAATTTTGTCTGCTAATCACGTAATACCGCCGAATAAAGGAAAAATTTTTGAATCAGGTCATACTGTAAAAAAGATAACTATCAAAAATGATGTTTGGATTGGAGCAAATTGTATTATTGTAGCTGGCGTTACTATAGGCGAGGGAGCAGTTGTGGCTGCAGGAAGCGTCGTAACCAAGGATGTACCCCCGTTTACAGTGGTTGGAGGTGTGCCTTCTAAAATTATTAAAAAGAGATAGAGATCAGTTTAGGTAATAATTACTTGTTTTTTAATAGGATATACCTATAACGAAGAAGTTCTTAGCCGTCAAAATTTTCGAATCGGATTAAAAAAATGTATTAAATATAAAAAGATATAATCAGCGAATATATTATTTATTCAGGATCTCATAAATATTCATTGATATGTAGAAGTTAGGTGCAATTAGAACTATAATTTTGCAAATTTGTACTACTTAGAAAAGTTTTTTACCAGTTTTAAAATATACACTCTAATAAAACTCCTCAAAATTATATCTGAGTTCTAAAAAGAGAAATTAAATAATAAATGAAACAAATCATACAAGACCTTAAAAACGGAGAAACCATATTAGAAGAAGTACCAGTACCTAGAGTAAAATCGGGACATGTACTTATCAAAACCACCAAGACATTGGTTTCGTTAGGGACAGAACGAATGTTGGTAGAATTTGGTAAAGCAAATTTTATTCAAAAAGCACGTCAGCAACCAGATAAAGTAAAGATGGTTTTGGATAAAGTAAAAACAGACGGTTTAAAACCAACAATGGATGCTGTTTTTAATAAGTTGAATCAACCACTTCCTTTAGGATATTGTAATGTAGGAGAAGTAGTAGCAGTGGGTAGAGGAGTGATAGAGTTTAAGGTTGGTGATAGAGTTGCATCAAATGGTAACCATGCAGAATATGTAAATATCCCAAAAAACTTGGTTGCAAAAATTCCTGATAATGTAACAGATCAAGAGGCAGCTTTTACTGTAATTGGTTCAATAGGTTTACAAGGAATAAGACTGTTAAACCCAACTTTTGGAGAAACTATTGTAGTTGTGGGATTGGGACTAATAGGCTTAGTTACTGCAGAGCTGTTGTTAGCGAATGGATGTAATGTAATAGGCTTTGATTTTGATCCAGAAAAAGTTAGAATAGCAAAAGAAAAAGGGATTATAGCAATTAATCCTGCAGAGGGTACAGATCAGGTAAAATTTGTAGAATCCTATACCAATGGTGTGGGTGCAGATGGAGTAATTATTACCGCATCTAATAAGAGTAATGAGATTATATCGCAGTCTGCCAATATGTGCAGAAAAAGAGGTAGAGTGGTATTGGTAGGAGTGATCGGTTTAGATATTAGTAGAGCCGATTTTTATGAAAAAGAGATTTCTTTTCAAGTATCTTGTTCTTATGGCCCTGGAAGATATGATGAAGAATATGAACAAAAAGGGAATGATTACCCGATTGGATATGTTCGTTGGACAGAGAAAAGAAATTTTGAGGCGATATTAAATGCGATTTCGAAAGGAACACTGGATGTAAAACCTTTGATTACAGAAAGAATACCCTTAGAAGATTACCAAAATATTTATGGAGATATGAAAAATTCGAGATCGATAGCCTCGATCCTTGAATATAATAATACCCAAGAAATAACATCAACCGTTGCTATTTCCCAAAAATCTTTTGAAGGTAAAAAAGGAGTTATAGGAGTGGTAGGAGCAGGAAACTTTACAAGTTCTACTATACTGCCAAAACTTAAAAAACTAAATGCTGATGTAAAGTATATTGCAAGCTCTGGTGGATTGTCATCTACCATTATGGCCAAACGTCATGGGATTGCTAATTCGACTTCTGATTACAAAGAAATACTAAATGATAACAACGTAGATCTGGTTTTTATCACCACACAGCATAATATGCATGCTGCGATGGTACTAGAATGCATTAAGGCAGAGAAAAGTGTTTTTGTAGAGAAACCTTTAGCATTAACAAGTGAAGAACTAGAAGCTATTGTTTCAGAATACAATGTTCAAAACGTAAACGTATCTGTTGGGTTTAATAGACGTTTTGCTCCTTTGGCAAAAAAAATGAAGAAACTTTTAGGTAATGATAATACTCCTATGAATATTGTTGCTACTATGAATGCAGGGTTTATTCCAGCAGATGTTTGGGTACATGATATGGAAGTTGGAGGAGGAAGAATTATAGGTGAGGCTTGCCATTATATAGATTTATGTACCTATTTTGCAGGAAGTAGAGTCAAAGCTGTATGTATGAATGCTATGGGAACAAATCCAGAAGAAAATACAGACAATGCAAGTATTCTATTAAAATATGAGAATGGCACCAATGCTGTTATCAATTACTTTGCAAACGGTAGTAAAGCATATTCAAAAGAGAGAGTTGAGGTATATTCGCAGGAGCGTACTTTGATTATGGATAACTGGAGAAAATTAAAAACGTTTGGTTTTAAAGGAGGAAATACCTCTTCAAAACAAGATAAAGGCCATTATAATCAATTTAAAGAGTTGATAGAACAACAGCAAAAAGGAGGAGAGCCTATTATTCCTTTTGATGAGATTGTAAATACTACACAAGCATCTTTTGCAGCAATCGAATCTCTTAAACAAGGAAAATGGATAGTGGTAAATTAACACTTGTTTTACGAACAGTAAAGCATCTTAAAATTAAACAGTTATATTATCAGGTATACTATTTGATAAGAAATAAATTTTTTAAGAAAGAATATCATAAACTTTTATCAAAAGACATAAGTCCTTTGCAATGGGAGGATACTATTTCGTATCAAAATAGCTATTCTAAAACACACAGATTCTCTTTTCTAAATATTACTCATCAATTTGAGGATAAAATAGATTGGAACTATCCAAAGTATGGTAAGCTGTGGACGTATAATCTAAATTATTTTGATTTTTTACATCAAGAGCATATTAGTGTTGATGAAGGTTTGGCACTAATAGAAAATTATGTGTTAAATGATGCAGTATTAAGAGATGGTAAAGAGCCCTACCCAATTTCATTAAGAGGAATCAATTGGATTAAGTTTTTATCACGAAACACTATTACAGATAGTAATATTAATCAAGCGCTCTATAATCATTACGAAACATTACTTCATAACTTAGAGTATCATTTGTTGGGCAATCACTTGTTAGAAAATGGGTATTCACTATTATTTGGGGCCTACTATTTTAAAGATGATCGGATTTATAAAAGGGCAAAGCATATTTTGCAACGAGAGCTAAAAGAACAAATAGTATATGACGGAGGTCATTTTGAGCTTTCTCCTATGTATCATCAGATCTTGTTACATCGATTGTTAGATTGCATTAATTTGGTAGAATCAAACAGTTGGAAAAATGATGATTTGCATCTTTTTATGAAAGAGAAAGCCAAAAAAATGCTATCATGGCTTCAGCAGATAACCTATCAAAATGGTAATATCCCTATGGTGAATGATAGTGCGTATAATATTGCACTTTCATCTCAGGAACTATTCGAATATGCAAGTTTTTTGAAAATTGAGTATCCAAAGAGCATCCTATCCGATTCTGGTTACAGAATGTTTAGCAATAAAGCATTCGAACTTTTTACAGATGTGGGGCAAGTAGGACCTAGTTATCAACCAGGGCATGCACATTCTGATACATTTAACTTTGAGTTGTATGTAAAACAACAACCAATTATTGTAGATGTAGGTACATCAACCTACGAAAAAAATGAACTTCGCTTGCAAGAAAGACAAACGGCAAGTCATAATACAGTAAAAATTGGTAATATCGAACAAACAGAGGTTTGGGATGGTTTTAGAGTGGCAAGAAGGGCTAAAGTTATTTCTCTTGAAGAAAGTGATAACCATCTGGAAGCAACTCATAATGGATATAAAACACAAGGAGTACTGCATACCAGAAGCTTCTCTGTTGAGGATGCAAGGATCACAATTCATGATATAATCTCTAAAGTAATAGAAAAAGAACAAGTAGCTTTTTTTCACTTTCATCCCGATGTAAAAGATATTCAAATTTCGAACACATCAGTATATTTGCCTAACCAAAATGTTGATATAAATTTTGAGAAAGGAATTCTTAAAATTGAGGAGGAAAATTACAATTACGCCATTGGATTTAATAAAAGAGAAAGTGCAAAAAAGCTTGCGGTTTACTTTAAGAAAGCTTTAATTACTACAATAAATGTGTAAAAAATGAAGGTACTATTTCTAACAGATAACTTTCCGCCAGAGGTAAATGCTCCAGCAACTAGAACCTATGAACATTGTAAAGAATGGGTAAAGGACGGTATAGAGGTTACTGTGATCACCTGTGCTCCAAATTTTCCTAAAGGAAAAGTTTTTGAAGGGTATAAAAATAAATTGTATCAGACAGAAGATGTTGATGGTATTAAAGTAATACGTGTTTGGACTTATATTTCGGCAAATAAAGGGTTTGCAAAAAGGATTTTGGATTATATGAGTTTTATGATGAGTTCCTTTATTATTGGACTTTTTATAAAAACAGATAGTATCATTGCTACATCACCACAGTTTTTTACTGCAATCTCGGGTAGATGGCTATCTTTTTGGAAACGAAAAAAATGGATTATGGAAGTAAGAGATTTATGGCCAGAATCTATAAAAGCAGTAGGAGCTATGGATACAAATCCAGCAATACGTTTTTTTGAGTTTTTAGAAAAAAAAATGTACAAAAGTGCCTCAAAAATAGTAGTTGTAACCGATTCTTTTAAAGAAATTCTTGTAAAAAACCATTCGATTTCGAGAAATAAAATAGAAGTGATTAAAAACGGTGCAAATACAGCGTTGTTTTCACCCATAGATAAGAATGCTGATTTATTAAAGAAATTAAATTTGGAGAATAAAATAGTAATTGGCTATATCGGTACACATGGTATGGCTCATGCTCTGGATTTTGTTATAAAATCAGCAAAAAAAATACAGAATAAGCAAGTACATTTTCTTTTTTTAGGAGATGGTGCAAAAAAAGAAGAATTGTTGCAACTCAAGGATTCATTAAACTTGGATAATGTTAGTATGCTACCTTCGGTAAACAAACAAGAAGTGGTAAAGTATATTTCAATTCTTGATATCGCGCTGGTGAACCTAAAAAAGTCTGATACGTTTAAACATGTGATTCCTTCGAAGATTTTTGAATTATGCGCAATGCATAAACCTATTTTACTAGGGGTAGAAGGAGAGAGTAAAAAATTAATCGAAGAGTATGGTATAGGAGAAGCCTTTGAGCCCGAAAATGAAAAAGATTTTCTTGAAAAAGTGGACATTATGGTGCAACAAGACATGAACAAATATAATTATGATCGATTGGTTCATGATTTTGATAGAAAGAATTTAGCTAAAAAAATGATGATGTTTGTTAAAGATTAAATTTTAATCTAAAAACTTTCTCTACTTTTACGATATTTCAAAAATTATATTCAATTGAATTTTTTAGAAACAGCAGTATTAATCTTTATAGGGTCATTTTTATTGACATACCTAACGATACCTAAAATTATAGGTGTTGTTTCGTATAAAAGATTGATGGATGCACCCAACGAGAGAAGCTCTCATAAAATACAGACCCCAAGCTTAGGAGGTGTAGCTTTTTATTATACCTTAATCATAGGCTTGTTTTTTATTAATAGTTGGGACACCAATGGAGAAATAATTCACATCATCCCTGGGTTGACGATCTTATTTATTATTGGTCTTAAAGATGATTTGGTGGTTTTATCACCTGGATCTAAACTAATAGCCCAATTTGCAGCGGTAGCTTTTGTAGTGGCTAATAGTGGTTTTACAATACATTCTTTAAATGGATTTTTTAATATACAAGAAATACCTTACTATATTTACTTCATTATCGCCGTATTTATAATGGTTACCATCATAAATTCGTATAATCTTATTGATGGTATTGATGGATTAGCTTCGATTGTTGGAATTGTTATCCTGATTATATATACAACGATTTTTTATCTAACCAAAGAATATTTTTATGCGCTTATAACGATAAGTTTAAATGCATGTTTATTAGCTTTTTTTGGATATAACGTATCCTCGAATAAGAAAATTTTTATGGGTGATACAGGTTCTTTAATTGTTGGATTCATTATTAGTGTAATGACGTTAAAATTTCTGGCTTTAAAGCCTTCTTCATCAAATGAATTACCCTTTTTTCTTGAAAACATTCCGTTAATCGCAATTAGTATTTTAATTGTTCCCTTATTTGATACAGCGAGAGTTTTTACGATTAGAATAGCCAATAAAAAAAGCCCTTTTTCGCCAGACAGAAATCATACACATCATGTATTAATAGATTATTGGGGCTTATCTCATAAACAAGCTAGTTATTTAATTGGTGGATTCAATTTGATTTTTGTGGTATTGTTTATCGTTTTGGGAAGTACTACAAAAAATTTGTTGTTATTTGTTGTCTTATTAGTCAGTGTTATAGTTTTAAGTTTTATTTTTTTCAGGTTTAACTATAATTTTACAACATTAAAACAAAAGATACTGTTTAAAAGAAAGGTTAAGAATATCAAAGATAACTTGAAACCAAAATCAAAAAAGAATAAAGCAAAGGATACATGAAAATATCAGTAATTGGAACGGGTTATGTAGGTTTGGTTACAGGAACCTGCCTGGCAGAAACCGGTAATGAAGTGGTATGTGTAGATATCAATGAGGACAAAGTTCAGAAAATGCGTAATGGAGAAGTTCCTATATATGAGCCACACTTAGACGTACTTTTTGACAGAAATATCAAAGCAGGGAGATTATCATTTTCTACTTCCTTGCAAGAAGGGTTAACACATGGTGATATTGTGTTTTTGGCATTACCAACACCAGAAGATGAAGATGGTTCTGCAGACCTTTCTTATGTATTAGGAGTGGCAGAACAAATAGGACACCTAATCACCGATTATAAAGTCATAGTAGATAAAAGTACGGTACCTGTAGGCACTGCAAAAAAGGTGTATGATGCTATTGCAAAAAATGCAAAGTGCGAGTTTGATGTAGTCTCGAATCCAGAGTTTCTTAGAGAAGGTTTTGCAGTCGATGATTTTTTAAAGCCAGAACGAATAGTTGTAGGATCTAGTTCAGAAAGAGCAACAGCAATGATGCAATCTTTATATAAGCCTTTTGTACGATCTGGTAATCCAATTATTGTGATGGATGAAAAATCTGCAGAACTCACAAAATATGCCGCAAATTCTTTTTTGGCAGCCAAAATCACGTTTATGAACGAGATTGCTAACTATTGTGAAAAAGTGGGAGCAGATGTAGATCAGGTAAGAAGAGGAATGGGTACAGACTCTAGAATAGGAAAACGATTTTTATTTCCTGGCATAGGATATGGTGGTTCATGTTTTCCAAAAGATGTAAAAGCACTTCATAAATCAGGAAAAGAAGTTGCCTATGATTTTAAAATTCTAGATGCAGTAATAGAGGTCAATAGAAAACAGAAAATTGCCCTATTGCCAAAAATTGAAAACTATTTTAAAAGAGATATAAAAGATAAGACTTTTGCCATTTGGGGCTTGGCATTTAAGCCAGAGACAGATGATATAAGAGAAGCTCCTTCACTATATTTAATCGATGAACTTTTGAACGCAGGAGCAAAGATAAAAGCTTTTGACCCAGAGGCAATGAACAATGTTGCAAGAAAGTATGGCGATAAAATAGAGTTTTCTAAAGGAATGTACGACACTCTAAATGAAGCAGATGCCCTTATTATCTGTACCGAGTGGAGTATCTTTAGAACTCCCAATTTCACAAAAATTAAAGACTTGCTCAAGCAGCATGTTATTTTTGATGGACGTAATTTGTATGATATAGCTGACATACAAAAAGAAGAAATATCTTATTTCTCTATTGGTAGAAAAGATTTAATGTTTACTAACTAATATACTAGGGTTATTTCGTTTTTAAATTTGAAGTAAAAATCAAGTGGTTTTTTGTTTTTATAATGGCTGCTTGTCTCTAGTAATTGTTATTTTTGAAAAAAATATCTTTTGAAGAAAATACTAATTACAGGAGCGGCAGGTTTTTTAGGATCACACCTTTGCGATCGATTTGTTAAAGAAGGTTTTCATGTAATAGCGATGGATAATCTTATTACCGGAGACCTAAAAAATATCGAGCATCTTTTTAAGCTCGAAAATTTTGAGTTTTACCATCATGATGTTACCAAATTCGTCCATGTTCCAGGTAAATTAGATTATATACTTCATTTTGCTTCACCTGCGAGCCCAATAGATTATTTAAAGATTCCTATTCAGACATTAAAGGTGGGATCCTTAGGAACACATAACCTTTTGGGATTAGCAAAAGAAAAAAAAGCCAGGATTTTGATTGCGTCCACCAGCGAGGTATATGGTGACCCTTTAGTACACCCGCAAAATGAAGAGTATTATGGTAATGTAAATACCATTGGCCCTAGAGGGGTATATGATGAGGCAAAGCGTTTTCAGGAATCTATCACCATGGCGTATCATACCTATCATGGGGTAGAAACCAGAATTGTGCGTATTTTTAATACCTATGGCCCTAGAATGAGGTTAAACGATGGGCGTGTAGTGCCTGCTTTTATTGGTCAGGCATTAAGAGGTGAGGATTTGACAATATTTGGTGATGGATTACAGACTCGTTCTTTTTGTTATGTAGACGACCAGGTAGAAGGAATTTATAGGCTATTATTTAGCGATTATATATACCCCGTAAATATTGGTAACCCAGATGAAATTACCATTAAAGATTTTGCAGAGGAAATTGTAAAACTAACAGGAACACATCAAAAAGTTATATATAAACCATTACCTACAGATGACCCTCTGCAACGTCAGCCAGATATTTCCAGGGCAAAAGAGATTTTAGATTGGGAACCTAGATTTGATAGGTCAGAAGGAATGAAATTAACATTAGATTATTTTAAAGGTTTTTCTGAAGAAGAATTACAAAAGAGCGAGCATAGAGATTTTTCGTAACAATTTTCTGTATAGAGCTATAAACCATATAAATACACTATACTTCAGTAAAAAACGTTAACAATCCCATACCATAGAATTTATTAGGTGCAATTAGAAGAAATTATAGTAAAGATTAATAACATGTTTTATAAGGAAGATGATTGGATCGTCATGACCTTTTGGAACAGTCTTTTTATAGCCTTTTTTCTGCTACCACTGGGTATTAATTTGCCTTCTCCATTTTTTATAGCCTCTATGATTTTTGGACTGATAATGATGTTTAAGTTTCGTAAAAAATTTGTTTTAGAAAAATCGGCACTTCTTTTTCCAATGTATTTTGTGATGCTTGCGTTTGGGTTATTGTATTCAGAAAACCTCTCTGGAGGGCTGGATTTAGTACAGCGATCAATATCATTGCTGCTGTTTCCTGTTATTTTTATGTTTGTGAAAGAAGATGCAGCAACAGTACGTAGGCTGTTTGATTTCTTATTAATTGGACTGATCGTTTCATTTCTTGCGAATGTTGTAATGGCTTCACAGTCATTAATTACACATGTATGCAAAAATGAAGAGATCAATGATATTTTTTCTTTTTTAGAAGTTGTCACTCGGGATTGGAGTTACTTTTTCATTGGATCTTCGTTTTCGGGATCTGTTAATGCTAATTATATTTCAATCTATATATTGCTTGTTCTTGGGTATTATCTTAAGAATGAACTAGAATCCAGAATACAGTTTGTCGTTGTAGGTGTTTTGTTTCTATACCTATTTTTATTAGCCTCTATCGGGGCCTATATCATTTTGGCCATGATGTCAGTACTTTTGATCTTTAATGTAACAGATAAGAGTAAAAAGTACCTGTTGATCATAATCTTTGCCATGGGAGTATTATTGTTTTTACACAATCCCAGAGTAGCTACTTTTTATCGTCAAATGAAGAACTATAGCACTATTTTAGAACGAGGTGGTGCCTCTTCAGAAAAATCCAGATTATTGTCATGGAATGCAAGTACCTTACTTATCAAAGATGCCCCATTATTTGGTTATGGCTCGGGAGATGCCAATGATGTATTATTTAAGAAATATGAAGAATTGGGATATGTTCATAATCTAAAGCATAGGTATAATGCACACAATCAATATTTACAATCGTATTTGCAAACAGGGTTTATTGGCTTCGCAATTTTGATAAGTATTTTTATAGTGCTGGCAATGAGACTAAAACGAAGTAGGAATGAGTTTTCTGTCTTTTTGATTCTTTTTGTATCACTCTTGTTCGAATCGATGCTTGTTCGTTTTAACGGAATTGTTTTTTTCTCTATAATAACACCGTTATTACTAAAAAGAAGAAGCATTTTAAGTAGTAGAATTATTAGAAACTAATTTTTTAAGAGTACAAAGACATCCGATATGTTTTGCTACGATGTGTTTTTCTTGTAAAGAATTAGCAATAAAACGGGGAATAGACTATTTTTGACCCCATAAAATTCAAGCCAAATAAAATCATGAATATTTTAGTACTCGGATCAGGAGGTAGAGAACATACTTTTGCGTATAAAATCGTTCAAAGTCCACTTTGTGAGACACTTTTTGTTGCACCAGGAAATGCAGGTACAGCAGCAATAGCAACCAACGTTTCTATTTCGGTTACCGACTTTGATGCAATTAAAAAATTAGTGCTAAAAGAAGATATTGGTATGGTAGTGGTTGGGCCAGAAGATCCATTGGTAAGAGGAATTAGTGACTATTTTTCTGAAGATAAAGACCTACAGGATATTATTGTTATTGGCCCGTCTAAAGAAGGTGCTAAACTGGAAGGAAGTAAAGAATATGCCAAAGAGTTTTTGATAAGACATAACATCCCTACGGCAGCATATCAAAGTTTTACTGCTACTACAGTAGAAGAAGGAAAACAATTTCTGGAAACATTAAACCCTCCTTATGTACTTAAAGCAGATGGACTTGCTGCAGGAAAAGGGGTGTTGATTCTTCAGGATATAGAAGAAGCAAAATCAGAACTCGAAAATATGTTGACCAACAAGAAGTTTGGTACAGCTAGTGAAAAAGTAGTGATCGAAGAATTTCTGGATGGTATAGAGCTAAGCGTATTTGTGCTTACAGATGGTAGAAATTATGTAACGCTACCAACCGCAAAAGACTATAAAAGAATAGGAGAAGGAGATACAGGTCTTAATACAGGAGGAATGGGTGCCATCTCACCAGTTCCATTTGTAGATGATGCCTTAATGAGCAAGATCGAGAATCAAATTATCAAACCAACAGTAGATGGTTTGGCAAAAGAAAAAATAGATTATAAAGGTTTTATTTTTATAGGATTGATCAAGGTAGGAGACGACCCAAAGGTTATCGAATATAATGTGCGCATGGGTGATCCAGAGACAGAGGTAGTATTGCCAAGAGTAAAAACTGATTTGGTACAATTGTTTCAAAGTGTAGGAAATCAATCTCTAAACACTATAGACCTTGAACTAGATGAAAGGACAGCTACAACTGTAATGACCGTTTCTGGAGGATATCCAGAAGCTTATGAAAAAGAAAAAGAGATTACAGGTTTAGATCAGATAGAAGATTCGATTGTCTTTCATGCTGGTACAAAACTAGACGGAGATAAAGTAGTTACTAGTGGGGGTAGAGTAATTGCAATTACCTCTTTTGACGAAGATTTTACCAAAGCTCTTAAAAAGTCCTATCAAAATGTAGAAAAACTTCATTTTGATAAGATGTACTATCGAAAAGATTTAGGATTTGATTTGATTTCCTAATCCATTACAGGGATTTTGTTTAGAAAATGTACTTTAAAGACACACAATGGATATATCATTTTTAAAGAAAGGTTATATAGCGGTAGGTATTCTGTTGCTACTTGTAATTCTTTTTACTTTTAGTGGCTGTACTCAGATGTCAGGCCCTTCATTAGACGACTTAAAAGTGCAGAGCTTTAATGGAGACAGAATTAGCCTAACTAGTCATTTAGGTAAACCTGTAGTAGTAAACTTTTGGGAAACAGGATGTGCACCGTGTATAATAGGATTTCCAGAATTTGAGAAAGTAAAGCAACATTACAAAGACGAAGTTATTTTTGTGATGATTTCTGATGAAGATAGAGTACTAATAGGTTCATTCGCCAGTAGTCGCCCTTTTACATTTAGTTATGTAAAAAGTGAAAAAGAGCTTTCTGCATATGGAGTTCATGTAAAACCAACAACTTGGTTGTTTGATTCTGAAGGTGCTTTGGTAGCTAAAAAATCTGAAGAGTTAAGTGCTAAAGAGCTGATAACACTTATAGAAGAAATTAAATAACCCTTTTTTGTCCTCTTAATTAAAAATGAAGATGAAATTTTTAGAATTTTATTCTTCAAGAAGACCAAACAATAATAGTAGTATATATTCATGGCCAGAGATGAAAAACTAAAAGAACGCTGGGAGACCCTGGTTTCAAAATTATCAGACCAGTTTGCAGAGGGAGAAGATTTGGATCTGGACGGAATTATTTATTTAATTGGTGTTCAGGAACTTGGTCAATTGCATCGTACGTTTAAAAAAGATGAAAAGTTAGATTTGATGCATATCGCTATTTGTAGACTTTTAGAGCCTTATGGATATTATGAGTTTGATTATTATGATGATGATGGGTGGCCACATTATCAGGTAAAAGAGCAACTACCCAGTTTAAAACCAGGTGAACAATCTGTTTTGATGAAAGAAGCCATTGTTAATTATTTTCTTATAAGTCAATACATACTGTAATTGACATAAAAATTATATAACAAATAGATATAGGTACGCATGGTACCTATTAAAAACTTTCTGTAATTAACTCTCAGGGTCGACCAAATGAGAGTTAACCTCAAGTATACAATGAAATTTTATAATGAGGCTTGAGGTACCATAAATACAATAATTTTGTATTTGCAGTAGACCAAGGATGAAATAGAATTCTAAGGTATATTAAGGGTTTAACCAAAATTGTAAAAACTAGCTCAGAATCTATAACACGATTTGTCGAAATTACGTAAATTTGCCGTTCTATCAAGAAAACAGCGATGATTGACAAGATAAAAGAGTATATAGAAGAGGTAGATGCATTTACTGCAAAAACCAAAGAAGACGTTGAAGCATTTCGAATTAAGTTTTCTGGCAAAAAAGGGCTTATTAATGAGTTTTTTGCAGAATTCAGAAATATCGCCAATGATCAGAAAAAAGAGTTTGGCCAAGCAATAAATGCCCTTAAAATAGCAGCAGAAGACAAAGTAAAGTCCTTGAAGGACGAATTTGAAACTAAGGATGAAGAGAAAGGAAGTTTTGGGGATTTAACAAGACCGTCAGAACCAATCGCATTGGGATCAAGGCACCCTATTTCTTTGGTAAAGAATCAAATTATTGATATTTTTTCACGTATTGGATTTAACGTTAGCGAAGGACCCGAAATCGAAGATGACTGGCATAACTTTACGGCGTTAAATTTACCAGAGTATCATCCTGCAAGAGATATGCAGGATACTTTTTTTATTCAAACAGATCCGGATATATTACTACGCACACATACTTCTTCTGTGCAGGTTAGGTATATGGAAAACAATAAGCCCCCTATTAGAACAATTTCTCCGGGACGAGTATATCGTAATGAGGCTATTTCAGCAAGATCTCACTGCTTTTTCCATCAGGTAGAAGGTTTGTATATTGATAAAGATGTATCTTTTGCAGATTTAAAACAAACACTACAATATTTTACCAAAGAAATGTTTGGTAAGTCAAAGATTCGACTACGACCTTCGTACTTTCCTTTTACAGAGCCAAGTGCAGAAGTAGATGTTTATTGGGGATTAGAAACAGAAACCGATTATAAAATGACCAAAGGAACCGGTTGGTTAGAAATTATGGGTTGTGGAATGGTTGATCCAAATGTTCTGAAAAATTGTAATATCGACCCAGAGGAGTACAGCGGTTTTGCTTTTGGGATGGGTATCGACCGTATTGCTCTTTTATTATATGGGATTTCTGATATTAGAATGCTAAGTGAAAATGATGTGCGTTTCTTAGAGCAGTTTAAGTCTGCCTTGTAAATTTGAAAATATACAATTGTCATAGTTAGGTTGTAAGTAACCCGAAGGTATGACGATGAACCCTGTCTAACACCAGTTCTGATTTCAATTTGTTCATAAGATAAGTTCAAATCAGAAAATGGTATAACTAGTATAAGACAATAAATAAGTTTAGATGAAAGAAGATATTGAAATACCTGAAGTAAAAGGGGTATATGTGGCTGTTGTTAAAGAGTGGAATGAAGAGTTTTTGGCGCAGGATTGGAATTCTTATATCATCAATGATCTAGATACTGCCATAGAAATGGTTTTGGTGGTAACAAAAGGGTATGACGAAGAAAGAAAAACATCGTTATTACGCCATGGAATAGGAAAAATAGAGGCCAAATCTTTTGCCAAGATAGAAATGTTACAAGAAGAATTATTGGCGATGAATAATGAATTTTCTGTAACCTTTTTTGCAGATAACAAATTGTATGATAAGAAGTATATATTCGAAAAACATACCATAACAGAAAATGCTTTTAAAGATATACCTGTTATGAATCAACAAGGAGTATATCTTCAATAATAAGTGTCGTCTAAGATATAAAAAGGAGCCCCGATGTTCACAACATCGGGGCTCCTTTATTATACTATATTAGAAAGACCTGTTAATTCAAAAATGAATGTGCTTTTGGATCTCTATTTTCTTCATCGTTATCATTAAACTTTTTCAACTCTTTCATCCAATATAAAAAAGCAACAAAACCAATTAGCATAAATAACCAGTTAATTACATTGGCAGCAGTCCAATTTTCTAGCTCTAAAGCTCTAAGCTTATCTAGAGGAAGAAATAATAAATCAACAAAAAGGCTTGCTATAGCTTCCCAAAATTCTTTCATAACGTATTTTATCTTTTTTGTACAAAGTTTAAAGCGTAAACTAAAAACTTTTTATAAATTAGTTTAATGATCTATCAGAGAGTATCAATCATACAATCTGGTGCAAAAATATAAAAAATAGTAGTGTTATCAAGCTTTTTTAGTAAATCAAAACCTATTAATTACATAATAGTTGCATTGTATATGACACTGTTATATAGTATCGCCCATTTTAATAAGGGTTTTGACATGAGTCTCAACTATTTTTTTTATGCGCTAATAGGGGTCTTATTGTATGTTTTGTTGATGTTAGGCATCAATTTTTTTGCAAAAAAAAATGAATTGACCAATAAAGGGTCTTTTACAGTATTCTTGTTTGCTTTTATTACTGCAGTTTTGCCTAATTCGCTTGTCAATTTTCCTATTTTACTATCGAATGTATTTGTTTTATTGGCGATTCAAAATGTGCTACACCTACGCAATGAGAGGCAAATAAAAGCCAAAATTTTTAATGCATCTATGTGTGTAGCCATTGCTTCATTAGCCTATTTTTGGAGCATTTCTTTTATCATCATGGTGTATATAGGAGTATTGTATTTTACTCCTAAAGATTATAGAAATTGGTTAATACCGATATTGGGATTGGGAGTGGTATTTCTATTTGCAACCTGTTTTACGCTGTATGTAAAGGATACATTTTTTAGTTTTTCAGAGTATATAGATCCAGTTTCATTCTCTTTTAAGAGCTATTTGGTAAAGGATCAACTTTTTTCTGTAGGAATCCTTTGTATATGTTTATTCTTTTTTCTTTCTGTTTATCTAATCACTTTTAGGCGTAAAGCAGCAAATACCAAACCCTTATTACGTATTATTCTGGCTTATTTAATGGTCACCATTATCGTAGCGGTGATAGCTCCTTTTAAAAATACCTCAGAATTATTTTTTATAACAATACCACTAGCATTGATAGGTACTACCTACTTCGAACTAAAATTTAGTTCATTGGCCAAAGAAATTAATATGTGGGTGTGTGTGCTTATTCCGTTTACCCTTGTATTACTGTAATCTGTATTATCGATGCATAGGATGTTTATACTATGATAAAATATAATACCTTTGCATTTATCAGAAAAATGAGGCATATTCTTTTTGATTTAAGTACTATTTCAAAAATAAGAGCATCAAAAAAATAATTCACATTTAGAAAAATAATTCAATAGATGTTTACCGATAAAGCAAATTCCATTTTTAAAGAAGTAATAGAAAAATATCATGTGATCAATACTGTTGATCAAGAATTTTCTAATCCTTATGATAGCGCAGCACAAACAATAGAACATCTGTTATATCGAAAATGTTGGATTGACACGGTACAATGGCATTATGAAGATATTATTCGAGATCCAGAAATTGAACCTGTTGCAGCGCTAAAGCTAAAAAGACAAATCGATGCTTCTAATCAAGATCGAACAGATATGGTAGAGTATATCGATAGTTACTTTTTAGAACAGTATAAAGGTATTTCTACAAAATCTGATGCTACAATTAATACAGAAAGTCCTGCATGGGGAGTAGATAGATTATCTATTTTGGCGTTAAAAGTATATCATATGCATGAAGAAGCAACAAGAAAAGATGCTACAGATACACATAGAGCTGCTTGTCAGAAAAAATTAGATGTATTGTTAGAACAGCGAGTAGATTTATCGACAGCTATAGACACGTTGTTAACAGATATAGAAAAAGGAGATAAGTATATGAAAGTCTATAAGCAGATGAAAATGTACAACGATGAAGAGTTAAACCCGGTATTGCGTGGTGAAAAGTAATGATTTCTCTAAGATAGAAAAAGCACATATTCTTGTTATTAGACTTTCTGCAATGGGAGATGTCGCAATGACAGTTCCTGTTTTGCGAGTTTTTAGAGCGAGATATCCCGATGTAAAATTAACGGTGCTTACCCGTAAATTTTTCGAACCCTTATTTTCTGATATTGCGAATCTGAATGTACATCATGCAGATGTAAACGGGGTACATAAAGGTGTTTTTGGCCTTAACAAGTTGGCCAAAGAACTTGTTGCATTAAAGATTACTGCTGTAGCAGATTTACATAATGTTTTAAGGTCTAATGTCCTTAAAACATTCTTTTTTTTGAAAGGGATTCCGGTAATTCAAATCGATAAAGGAAGAGCAGAGAAAAAAGCACTAACCAGAGCAAAGAATAAAGAGTTTAAACAGTTAACAACTACGCATCAAAGATATGCTAATGTCTTTTCAAAACTTGGGTTTCCTATTGACCTTGCTACCCATGTTTTTCCTAAAAAAAAATCGTTAACTCCCGATATTATTTCAATTACACAAAACTCTACCAAAAAATGGTTGGGAATAGCACCTTTTGCCCAATATGAGAGCAAAACATATCCGTTAGAGCTTATGGTTTCGGTAATCGAAAACCTTAGTAGCAGTAATGCTTATGAAATTTTCTTGTTTGGGGGTGGTAAAAAAGAAAAAGATATTCTTAATAATATAGCTGGCAAATACGATAATGTTACCAATGTTGTTGGTAAGTTATCTTTTGAGGAAGAGCTTAGATTAATAGGAAATCTCGATAAAATGTTATCGATGGATAGTGGTAATGCCCATATAGCAGCAATGTATGGTGTAACTACAATAACGATTTGGGGGGTTACACACCCTTTTGCCGGTTTTATGCCATTTGGACAACCTATAGAACGCGCCATTCTACCAAATTTGGCTAAATATGATCAGATTCCGACATCGATCTACGGAAACAAGGTTCCGCTTGGATATGAAAAAGTAATGCATAGCATTTCTCCAGATATGGTGATAGATGCATTAAAAGATGAATAAGATAGTTGTGTTTTTACTTATCTGTATTACACGTCATCAAAATCGATTTTAATAACACCAGAAGTGGGATGTGCCTGACAAGCCAATACTAATCCTTCTGCAATTTCACCATCGGTTAGGATGCTGTTTTTTTCCATTACAGCACTTCCTTCTGTTACTTTGCATATACATGAACTACAAACCCCTCCCTGGCATGAATATGGAGCATCGATATCCTCTTCTAGGGCAGCATCCAGTATTGTTTTTTTCTGATCCATTACAAATGTAAACTCTTCATCATCAACAAGAACTGTGATGTTTGATTTTCCGTCCAGAGCTTCATCAATGTCTGCCTCGGCTGCACTACTGGTAAATAACTCAAAATGAATGGTATCTTTTTGGATGCCATTTTCTACCAAATTATCTGTAACTGTAGTGATCATTTCTTCTGGACCACACAGATAAAATGCTTTAAAGTTAGTGTCTTTAAACTTGTTCTTTAGAACATAGTTGACTGTCGATTTTTCAATTCTACCAAACAATGCATTGTCTTCCTGGCTTCTGCTATAAACAAACTCAATAAACAAACGATCTTTATGATTTGCTTGTAATGCTACTAATTCTTCATGAAAAATAGTTTCCTGTGGAGTTTTGTTACCATAAACCAATACAAAACGGCTATTTGGCTCTTCTTCTAAAACAGTTCTAACCATGCTTAATACAGGTGTAATACCACTACCCGCAACAAATGCAGCATAAGTGTTATTTGCATCGACATTTGGAGGCAGTATAAAATTACCTTCTGGCGTATGTACAGCAAGTGTATCACCTATTTTTAAAGAAGTGTTTGCCATAACAGAAAAAGTACCATTTTCGACTTCTTTTACAGCTACTTTAAGAATGTCGCTTTTAGGAGTACTACAAATAGAATATGCTCTTCGAATCTCTTTTCCAGAAACAGTTGTTTTTATAGTTATATACTGTCCCGGAATAAATGAATACACGTTTTTTAATTCTGAAGGAACGTTGAATTCTATAGAAACCGCTTTAGGAGTTTCACGAATTATATTTTTTATAGCTAGGGTATTAAAATCTGACATTACAATTATAATAAATTCTGATCTGTACTATTTCTAAAATAGGACATTAGATGTTATGCGAATTTTGATATTTGGTCAAAACTCATTTAAAATTTTTGCAAAAGTAAGAAATGAATGTAAAGCAGTACTATTTTATTGTTGAAACTTTGTTTTGAAAAATTGTGGAATAATGAATTGAAGTGGTAGTATTTGCAGCAGTTGAAAAATATGAGCATGATTATAGAACATCGACCCATCCATAAATAAGTAATGATCTTTTAGTGAAATAATGTTTTGGTTTCTTAGCGTTATCTTCAGACACGGGTCATAATTTGATCTATGATACTGTTTATTTATTTAACCGAATCCTAAATACCTGTAAATCCAATTTTATAGCTGTGATTGTTTTTTAGAATTTTTTAGTCAAAGATTATCAAATAAAAAACAGAGTTTCAAAAATTGAAACTCCTCTGTTATACTTTTGCCTCAGAAAACAAAGAATATCATTAAAAGTATCACATTTTTAGCCGTTTACCGATGATTTAGTGTTTTTGAACAAAAAATTGCAATGACGTCAGGACATTTTATGGGTAAGTGCAACTTATAGTTGTGATTAGAAAAATTAAAACAACTCAATACATAAACAACAAAAATTTTAAACTCAAAAAGAAAGAAAATGAAAAGTAATTGTAAACGATTATTTCGTGTGCTATTCCTTATGTTAGCCATTCCCTTTTTTAGTGATTGTGAAAAGGATGATTTTCAAGATGAGCAGGTATACGAAGAAAACCCCTTTAAAACATTTAGCGATTTTCCTGAATTAGCAGGGCTTTATGAAAAAGCCGTAACCAATAAAATTAGCGGTATCAAAACCAAAACTAACGGATACAACTCATTATATGACTTTTATATTGATCCTAGTAAAGTAAGGAAAATCACCACAGATATTGGTGATGACTATACGATGCGTATTTACAGAAAAACTCCTTTACCAGATCATGCTTTCGAGAATTTGGTCATTACCACCAAAAAAGGACAGGAGCCAGAAGCAGTATTAGTTAAGTATCTACCAGATGATTTTTATATAGAGTCCTGGTGGCAAGGTACCGACGTTCCTTTTTCTGGTGAGAGGTATGCGATACCCGTAGATTTAAACAAGATACAAAACAAAGCACTTGTTGTTTGTGTAACGATAGATGTTCCGGGTGACTGTACTAGACCAATGGAAAGCGCATGCGATGGATATACTTATAAAAATTGTATAACGATTGGAGGTTACCAGCATCCCGGACCAAAGGGTAATGAAGGTGGTAGCACAGGTGGCGGTAGTAATGGAAGTTCCTCTACAACAAATCAGCAAGGCGGTGGTGGTACTAGTGTTGTAACAACACCTATTAATGTCAATCCTGCAGAATTAATAAATATGTTAGGTTTTCACCCAAGAAGCAAAGAAGCTGAATGGATGACAAATTTTGAAAATAACGCCGAAGTAGGACACGTACGTTTTTTTTTAGATGACAACAAACTTCCTCATGAAACTAATCCACATCCAGATGCTATAAGAGTTGCCAAAACAGTAATAGAGGTGTTGTCTGGGGCTAAAGACCATACTGCACTAACTAACAAAAGGGAGTTAAAACTTTTCTTATCCATTGTAACTAATAGGTTAAAAAGAGCAAATGAACAACATAGAGGAGTATTTAATGAAATTACGGGAGCAACGTCATCTATTGATTTAGCACTTGATGATAAAAGCATAAACCCCGATGCTCTTAGTGTAGAGGATTTACAGTTTATAGCGAAACAGTACAATACTATGTATGCTGTTGCAGAATCTAATATTTACAATAAAGAAAACATTCGCATTGTAAGTAACTCTGTAGCTTCTGCAGCCTTATTACCACAAGTAAAATCTTTGGTAGGAGACCTATGGCCTAAAAATGCAGAGGAGTGGGCAGCTTTAGGGCAAGTTATGGCACCGATATTGCTGGAAGCAGGGTTATCTGTGATACCCGGTGCAGATATTATTGATGTGGTTAAGGGAATTGCCGACAACGACTATGTCATGGTTACTATTGCTTTGGCAGGGCTTGCAGTAGACTTAGCAGGAGGGACCTTAATTAAGGTAGCTGCCAAATTTACCAAAGCAGCGTACAAAGGTTTTAAAGTAGTACGTGCAGTTGGGGATGGTTTAGTATCTTTGGGCAAAGTTCTTAAGAAAGATGGTTTTTCAACAGCATATGAAAGTGGAGTCTTAACCTTAAAAAAGAAAAGAACTACACCAGGACCAGGACCAGACAATCAAGTTATTGCTAGTGGGGAAGAAGCCGTGAAAGCCTATGTAAAGACCAGTTCTAAACTCGATGATCTAGGATTGGATGCAGCTCTTCGTAATGATCCCAATGTTGTTAAAGCTCTGCAAAAAGTAGACTGTAATTAATCTTTAATCTTCTTAAAACAAAAAATAATGAAAAATATAATCATATATATAAGCCTGTTTTTAATTGCACAGGTAAGTTTTGGGCAATGCCCTTTAAATAAGATAGTTAATGAAATTAACACTAATTCAAAGTTTAAAACAAAATTTAAAGAAAACCCCGATTTTGTTACAGATTATATCGCAAATGGAAGAAAAAATAAAATTGATTTAGATATTGAAGAGGCATTAGGAGGCCATTCTAAAGCAAGACACGGTTCTCATTTGACGGATGCTGATATGGAACAAAGGGTTTTAGGTAACCATCCTGATTTTTCTCAATCAAGATCGGCATTAAAATTTGATTCTGATGTAATTCATCAAGATGCAGTTAATAAAGCTTTTCAGCAACATAAATCTACTATTGAGTCCCATTTTAAATCTAGTGATGATTATTTAACATTAGAATATGACTATGGTAGTAAAGTAGGTTCCGGTTTTACGAACACTGGTACAAGAAATAATCCTATTTCTTCTCCTGTTGAAAGTAATAAAATTATAATTGCCTTAAAGCGTGATGCAACAAATACTGATGGATATATTTTAGATAGTGCATATCCTTTTTTTAATTAGAATTAATTATGAATGAAATAGAAACAAAACTAAAAAGTATTTTGTCTGAGTTTTTTAGAGACAAGTATTATTCTCAAGGAGTTAAAGAGTTACGAAACTCATTAAATAGTAAATCATCTTACTCAGAATACTGGGAACAAATAGTTAGGAGTATTCTGGATAAAAAACTAGAAAGCCCTTTAGATTTAGTTCATAAATCTGCGAATCAAGTTTTAGATGAAAATAGTGACGAAGAGGCTTATAAATGGCTAAACTTCATGCTAGTTAATTCTCTTGGTTCTGATGATTCAATGATTATCGAATATTAAAAACCTATAAGTATTGAATTGTATATGAACCCGCTCCGCAAAGTCTCCTGACTTCGCGGAAAGATTCAGGGGTTAGTACAGTTAATTTTAATAAACTACAATAACACAAATCCAACCTCATTATCATGGGGTTGGTTTATAACAATACACAATAAAAAAATGAAAATCACAACCTATATTTTTGGGGCACTTTTGTGCCTTGTTACCACTATAAACACCTATGCACAGGATATGACCACCGCCATAGGGTATATGCAGGCAATTACAGATCAACAGCAATACCTTATGCAAAAAAGTTGGAACTATATGCATACGGCGGCTCATAGTTTTGATATAGACAAAATTACCAAAGCCCAAAAAGAGCTGATCAGAGGGGTAGAAAAAAGTTTGGATAAAATCAAATCGATGCCTGATTTTGGAGGGGATACCAACTACCGGGATGCTACTACAGATTATTTTGAGAGTACGCTAATGGTATTTAAAAAAGAATATAAAGAAATGATCGATCTAAAAGAAGTGACGCTCACTTCTTATAATGCATTAGAAAATTACCTGGAACTACAAGACCTGGCCAATCAAAAAATGGATAGTTATTTTGATGATTTTAATAGTGCACATGAGACTTTTGCCAATCAACATGGGATTACACTTATAGACTATCATACAGAGCTAGCCCAAAAAATTAAAAAATCTGTAGCAGTGATCGGGTATAGAGATCAACTACACCTTGATTTTTTTGAAAGCTACATTGCAGAGATAAACTTAATAGCATCCCTAAAACATGAGGATGCCAGTTTGATCCAACAAAACAATAAAAAATTAAAGAACGCAATTGCTAGTGGTAAAAAGAAACTATCCAACCGTAAGAGTTATGAAAACGATGATCAATTGATCAAAACGGTTCAAGGTATTTTCGATTCTTATCAGAAGGAAGCAGAAGAACATATCCCTGTATTGGTAAACTATTATGAGGCCAAAGAAAAGTTTGCGGTATCAGAAAAACAAATGAAAGAGACCCCAAAAAATAAACTGACCCAGAAAATGGTCGATCAGTATAATAAGGCAGTGAAGGAGATTAATAAAGCGAGTAAAAATTATAACAAAACTCAAAAAAAATTAAACGATCTTAGAGGTTCTATTGTCCTTGCCTGGAATGTGATTTCTATGCAATTTTTGGATACACATATCCCAGAAGAGGATATCTAGTAAGTGTATCCTATAATGCAATCCAGGTTATTAAAAAAACCAATCCCTCAAGCGATTAAGTTTGGGGGTTTTGTTTAACCATGAAAATCTGGTGATGCAAAAGGGAATAATTTGTAACAAAAAAGATGTTTTAGGTACTAAATAAAGTACTAACATTCTTTTTGATATGATGTTTAAGCACTTTCTAACATTACAATGGAAATCATTTTGGCGATCGGCCGCTTTAACCTCAAGCTTGTTTATGAAGCTGTTTATGGGTTTTTGGGTAGTATGGTTTGTTACAATGACTGCTTTTGCAGGAGTAGGTTCATTCTTTTTTATCAAAGATAAATTGTGCCTGGATCCTTTTGTGATGATTAATAAACTTTTGATCTATTGGTGGGTGGCAGATTTGGTATTTAGATATGCATTACAAAAAATGCCAGTTATCAATATTAAGCCACTGCTTACACTCCCTTTTAATAAAAGTAAAATCGTCTTTTTTGCTTTTGGCAAAACATTATTTTCATTTTTTAATATTATACATGCTTTCTTTTTTATTCCTTTTTCTATAGTGTTGATTAGTAATGGCTATTTGCCGGCTAATGTAATAGTATGGCATATTGGTTTGATTGCTCTTGTATATGGCAATAACTTTTTAAACATTCTTTTAAATAAAAAGGACAACCTTATTTTTATCATTGCAGGTATTGTACTTGTTTTAGGAGGATTACACTATTTTGGATATTATGACATCACGGTATATACAGCACCTTTCTTCAAAGGAATGTATGATACACCTGTTTTAATTATAATACCAATCGCAATAACTCTGATTTTGATTTTGTGGGCTTTTCGATCTTTTGTTGGGGATTTATATTTGGATGCAGGATTAAGTGTTAAGACCAAAAACATCACCACAGAAAATCTGGAATGGCTGGATAGATTTGGGAAACGTGCAGCATTCCTAAAGAATGATATCAAACTTATTAAGAGAAATAAAAGGCCAAGGTCTACGGTTCTGGTAAGTTGTCTATTTCTGTTTTATGGATTATTATTTTTTACAGGCACAGTAGAGGCATATGAAGGACCCGTTTGGAGGATTTTTGCCGCTATTTTTGTTACTGGTGGTTTTTTGCTAAGTTTTGGTCAGTTTGTACCAAGCTGGGATAGTTCTTATTATCCCTTAATGATGAGCCAGAATATACGATATAAAGAATATTTGTCTTCAAAATGGTGGCTTATGGTGGTGGCAACTTTAATTTCTACTATACTGGCGTCTGGATATTTGTATTTTGGTTGGGATGTATATCTCGCTATACTTGTATCAGCAGTATATAATATTGGTGTGAACTCACATATCGTATTATGGGCAGGTGCTTATGTAAAAAGCCCGATTGATCTTACCAGTAATAAAAATGCATTTGGCGACAAACAAGCTTTTAATATAAAAACCATGATGTTGGCGCTCCCCAAAATGGCATTACCGATGATCTTGTATGCAATTGGACATTATGCCTATAATATGTATGCGGGATATGCTTTGGTGACCATAGCGGGTATCTCTGGTTTTATGTTTAAGAACATTGTTTTTGATAAAATTGAAAAAATTTATAAAGCAGAAAAGTACAAAACGATTCATGCTTATAAACAAAAAAAGTAGGACTATGATTAGAATACAAAATCTTTCCAAAACGTATGCAGCAAGTAAGGTGCTTTCTATTGATCACCTGGAGATTGAAAAAGGGACTAGCTTTGGGTTGGTAGGCAATAACGGAGCAGGAAAAACAACCCTATTTAGCGCATTATTAGACCTTATCCAGCCCACCACAGGATATATAGAAAATAGTGGTATTAGAGTAGATGAAAGCGAAGAATGGAAATCTATTACTTCTGCTTTTATCGATGAGAGTTTTTTGATTGGATATTTAACAGCAGAAGAGTATTTTTATTTTATAGGAGATCTTAGAGGACAAAGTAAAGAAGAAGTAGATGCTTTGATTTTAAATTTCGAAGATTTTTTTCATGGTGAAATTCTGGGTAAGAAAAAATACCTTAGAGATCTTTCAAAAGGAAACCAAAAAAAGGTAGGAATAGTAGCTGCACTTATTGGTAATCCAGAGGTTATTATTCTCGACGAACCTTTTGCGAATTTGGACCCCACAACACAGATTCGTTTAAAAAACATAATTAAAGAATTATCGGCAAACTCTGAAGTTACCATCTTGGTATCCAGTCATGATTTGATGCATGTTACAGAAGTTTGCGATCGAATAGTGGTATTGGATAAAGGAGAAGTCGTTAAAGACTTATCAACTTCAGAAGAAACATTAAAAGAACTTGAAGAGCATTTTAGCTAGAAGAAATGGGTGTGGTTTTTTTATGAAAAAATTGATTGGTTAAGTAACCAGCTCTGTTAGTGAATTATAAAAATTTAGCTTTTTATAAATAGTTATGCGGTAAAATATATTCTTACTTATGAAAGGATCATAAATTTACTTGAGATACATAAGAATATTTCTTAAAAAGTGTATTCTTAAAGAGAAAAGTAGAGTAACCGCCTCTTTTTTAATGAAAGAAATGTATTTTTACCACGTACATTATATTTTTGTACTTGATTAACACACTAAAACGCAAGTTTTTTAGTTATCACACTTATAAATTTTATCTGATTTGGGGAAAAAAATATCACAAATCGCCTTGGTGCTACTTTTGATTGTTGTAGGGTTTGCTTGTTCACGTAAAAAAGACAAGTTTGTAAATCGTGCATGGCATGATATTACCACAAAAAACAATACACTTTACAATGGTAGATTAGCTTTTGATTTAGGTAAAGAAGATATTGTTCAAAACTACAAGGACAATTTTTGGGAATTGCTGCCAATAGAAAGAATGATTGTAAGTGAAGATGTTAGACTTCCTAATGAAGTACTTAATGCTAATTTTGATAAAGCAGAAGAAAAAGCGATAAAAGCTATTCAAAAACATACTATGCTAATCGATGGTAGAGAGCGCAATCCAAAAATTGATGAAGCCTTTTTGTTATTGGGTAAAGCAAGATATTTTGAGCAACGTTTTATTCCCGCTTTAGAAGCTTTTAACTATATACTTTACAAATATCCTACTAGTAATACAATTAATCATGCCAAGGTTTGGAAAGCCAAAACCAATATGCGTCTCGATTATAATGAAAAGGCAATAGCTGATCTTAACCGCATGATTGTGCAAGAGTATATGGACCCGCAGGATTATGCAGATGCTTCTGCAATGATTGCACAAGCTTATGTTAATCTAAAACAAAAAGATTCGGCAATTAGTTATATCTCAAGAGCGGCTATTCATACCAGAAAAAACGAAGAAAAAGGAAGGTATCTTTATATAAAGGGGCAATTGCTAAATGAGCTTGGTCTTAAAGATAGTGCTAATTATGTTTTTGATCAGGTGATCGATTTAAACAGAAGAGCTCCAAGAAGGTATATGATGAATGCCTATATGGCCAAAGCCAGAAACTTTGATTATGAAACCGATAATAAGGAAGAGTTTCTGGAATTATTAACAGACCTTGAAGAGAATAGAGAAAACAGACCCTTTTTAGATAAAATATACAATCAAAAAGCAGAGTATTTCAAAACTCTGGACTCTATTGATCTGGCAGTAGCTTATTATAAAAAGTCACTTAGAACAGACTCTGAAGACACCTATCTGCAATCACTTAATTACTATACTCTGGGAGATATTAGTTTTGATAGAAAAGAGTATACCATTTCTGGTGCTTACTACGATAGTACATTAGAAAAAATGATTGTAGACTCTAAAAGATATAGAGTACTAAAGAAAAAAAGAGACAACCTTGATGATGTGATTTTATATGAGGGTATTTCTAAAGTAAATGATAGTATTCTTAATGTGGCAGCTATGTCGCCACAAGAAAGGTTGGCGTATTATCTAGAGTATACCAATGCGCTAAAAGAAGAAGCAATACAAAGAGAGAAAGCCGCAGAGATAGAGCGAATGAAAGGAGCACTTCCTGCAGAGAAAAGATTTAATCAGCCAAAAGTAGGAGGAGTAAGGCCAACAACGGGTGATAAAGAAGGAGGTACGTTTTATTTTTATAATCAAACCACTGTGGCCTATGGTAAAACTGCTTTTAAGAGAACATACGGTAACAGAGAGTTACAAGATAACTGGAGAGTATCTAGTGTTTCGAGCCCCAAAGACTTTGTAGAAAAAGAAGACGCTCCAGAAAGAGAAGAGTATTCGATAGACACAGATCCGGCTTTTGATCCTCAGACATATATAACACAATTGCCAACAGATCCAGCAATACTGGATAGCTTAAAAACTGTCCGTAATTTTGCGTACTATCAGTTGGGGGTTATTTATAAAGAGAAGTTTCAGGAATACGATTTAGCAATTGGTAAGTTAGAGGGGGTATTACAAAATGACCCAGAAGAACGATTGATAGTTCCTTCAAAATATAATTTACATAAAATATATCAGGCTCAAGGAAATGCTCCAAAGGCTAATGAGTATATGAGGGATATTATTAATAACCATCCTGAATCTCGTTATGCAAAAATTCTTCAGAATCCGGATGAAGAGTTACAGGATGATAGTAATAGTCCAAAATCGAGATATAATAGATTATATAGTGATTTTCAGAATCAAAAGTATGCTTCTGTTATAAAAGAAAGTGATGAATTAATTACTAAGTTTGGAGATGATGATGATTTTTTACCGAAGTTTGAATTGTTAAAAGCACAGGCGATTGGTCGTTATAGAGGGTTTGAAGCCTACAAAGAAGCGCTCAATTATGTGGCACTTAATTATCCTCAAAGCCCAGAGGGTAAAAAAGCGCAAATGGTATATAGAAATACCATTCCGCAGATAGAAAGTAAAGTGTTTTTAGAGAATACTGATGATCAGGAAAATCATAAATTAATGTATACGTTTTCGATTTATGGAGAGAACCAAGCAGAGGACCTTAAAGAGCTTGTAGAAACCATTGTCAAAGAGCTTAAATATGATAAAATGAAGGTTTCTTTAGATGCGTATACTAAAGACCAACAATTTGTAGTTATACATACTAGAAGTAACAGATTGGCAGCAGAAGGATTAGGAGAATTACTATCTTTAGGAAAGATAGAGGATACCAGAGGAGTCGATCTTACCAAATGGAATAGAAAAAAGAAGTATTTTGCTAAGGTAGAGGCAACTTATTTTACTATTTCATCACCTAACTATCGAGTGCTTCAGATTCATAAGAATCTAGAGAATTATAATCAAGAAGGTCCCAAAATAGAAGAAGAAGAAACAGAATAATCATTTTAAATCCCCCTTTATACTATGTTTTCAGACAATAAAAAAGGAAGAGACCAGGGCAGCATGACCGATTTCTCACGCAATCAAAATAAAATTTCTGAAGGAACTAAAATCGTTGGCGATATTATTTCTGAAGGAGGTTTTAGAATAGAAGGTATTATCGAAGGTACATTTAAAACCACAGGTAAAGTTGTGGTAGGTAAATCAGGGTTTATTCAGGGTACCTTAGAGTGTTCTGATGCCGATTTTGAAGGTAAGTTTTCGGGTAACCTAATTGTTTCAAATACGTTATCATTAAAACCGACTGCGCAAATAGAAGGTGAAGTATCTGTAGGTAAATTGGCAGTAGAGCCAGGAGCTAACTTTAATGCATCATGTTCTATGAAAGGCGGTGTTAAGTCGTTAAGTAAGCCTTCTTCTGGTGCACAAAAACCTGAACCTGCAGGAGCGGGTCAAGGAAAATCTGCATAGTCAGAAATAACTTTTTTTACGTATCTTTAGTGAAAGAGCTTTAGAACAATGGCATTATAATATTTCATAAAGGATTGCATTATCCCATGATTATTTGGTTAATGTTTTAAAAGTAAAAATCAGGTTATTTTTAGATGTTCTAAGAAATAAGATAGTTACAAAGCCTGACGTTAGTATATCGTTGTTTTTGTTGGCTATTCAATTTCTTGATACTGAAGATATCTTGATGTAGATTCTTAACTAAAGAAAAACGTTTTGAAAGATAAAAATCGCGACAAAAAATCCTTAAATAAATATATTGCCCTCACAGGAATAGCATTTCAGATGGGGGCTACCATTTTTCTGGCAGCCTATGCTGGTAAAAAGTTAGATGCTCACTATCAATATGAAAAACAATGGTTTACTATGGTTTTTGTTATTTTGGGAGTTGTTGTCTCACTTTACATGGTAATAAAACAACTCGATAGAATTAATAGACCAAACAAATGATTAATCGGTTGTTTTTTGTAAATAATCTTCTCAATCTATGGGTAAAAACCTATACCGCCTTTTAATTCTTTTTGTTGTAGTAGTTATAAGTAGTTATTTGATTCAAATAGGAATTATTAATGCTTTCTTTCTTGATAGGGATATACCGCTTATTCAGTTGTCCTATATTTTTAATAGTTTGTTTGCTATTCTATTTATTATTGCAATGACTCTTTTAAGCAAAAAATATAATGATCAATTGGGCTTTGTTTTTATGGCAGGTAGTTTGATAAAGATCGGTATCTTTATGGCTATCTGTAAAATAGGAGATATAGAGGTTAATAAAAACACCTTTGTAGATTTCTTTATTGCTTATGTTATCTGCTTGATCTTTGAGGTGATCTGTATTTCTAAAATCCTGAATAATTACAAATAATTGATTTTCAGAATTTTAATGTAAATCAAAGATAATTCAACTTATTTAGTCAAAATAGTTTAAGAATCTAACATAATTATGTACATTTGCACCGAAATTTAGGAACCGAAATTTTACGCGTGATGCAAAAAAGTACTGTAGTTAAGATTTTATTGATTTTTATACTGATTTTTACCTCTTCGAATTTGTTCGCAAAAGAAACCGAAAAGGAAGGGAAAGGAGATTTGAAGTCAGAGATCAAAGAGTTTATAAACCATCACCTTCAGGACTCACATGATTTTACATTGTTTTCTGATAAAGAAGCAAATTCGCATGTTGGATTTCCGTTACCAGTAATTCTTTGGGATAACGGATTAAAAGTTTTTTCTTCTTCAAAGTTTCATCACGGTGAAACAGTGGCAGAAGTAGATGGTAATTTCTACAAGCTATACCATAGTAAAATTTATAAGACAGATGCAGCGGGTACTATTACATATGATGAAGAGCATCATGCAACCAATGCAAAACCATTAGACTTTTCTATTACAAAAAATGTAGTAAGTATGTTGTTGATTGGTCTTCTTATGTTTTTTATGTTTAGAGGTCTTGCAAAGTCGTACAAAAAGAATAATAGTATTCCTACGGGAGTGGGTCGTTTCTTAGAGCCTTTAGTGTTATTTGTAAGAGATGAAATAGCAATCCCTAATATTGGAGAAAAGAAATATAAAAAGTACATGAGCTTTTTGCTTACCGTGTTCTTTTTTATCTGGTTTTTAAATCTTTTAGGAATGACTCCACTAGGAGTAAATGTTACAGGTAATATTGCTGTGACTTTTGCCTTGGCGTTATTAACTTTTCTGATTACAAACCTTACTGCTAATAAGAACTACTGGGGACATATTTTCTGGATGCCTGGTGTGCCAACTTTTATGAAGGTTGTGTTAGCGCCTATCGAATTATTAGGGGTGTTTATCAAGCCATTTTCATTAATGATACGTTTGTATGCCAACATGACTGCTGGTCACGTGGTATTAATGAGTATTATAGGAATGATTTTCTTATTTAAGAGTTGGATTGGAAGCCCACTATCATTTGGATTAGCATTTGCACTGTCAATACTAGAGTTATTAGTGGCGGCATTACAAGCATATATATTTACGATGTTGTCTGCGCTGTATTTTGGTATGGCAAATGAAGAGGCACATCATTAAGATTTGAAAGTTTAATTTTTAATTATAATAGTTATGACAATTCCAAACATTGTAGGAGCAGGTTTAATCGTTATCGGTGCTGGTTTAGGTATCGGTAGAATCGGTGGTCAAGCGATGGAAGCTATCGCTCGTCAGCCAGAAGCTTCTGGTAAAATTCAAACTGCTATGCTTATTGCAGCAGCACTTATCGAAGGTATTGGATTTGCTGCCTTATTTGCAGCTTAATTTACAAACAATAGCTATAACGGTTGGTTATAGCTATTGTTCTAATTTTAAAATTAAACATTAAAAAACATAACATAATTAATCATGGAGAAGTTAATTAATGATTTTTCGTTCGGTCTGTTTTTCTGGCAAATTTTAATTTTTGTAGGATTACTATTATTGCTTAGAAAGTTTGCATGGAAACCTATTTTGGATGCGGTTAATAATCGTGAAGAAGGTATTAAAAATGCATTAGAGTCTGCAGAAGAGGCAAAGAAAGAGATGCAAAACCTTCAGGCAGATAACGAGCGTATCTTAAATGAGGCAAGAGCAGAGCGCGATGGGATGCTTAAGGAGGCTAGACAGCTTAAAGAGAATATGATTGCAGATGCAAAGACAGAAGCGCAAACAGAAGCTGATAAGATAGTTGCTCAGGCACAAGCTACAATTGCTAGTGAGAAGAAAGCAGCAATTGCAGACTTAAAAAATCAAGTAGCAGGATTATCTGTAGAGATAGCAGAAAAAATGCTTAAGAAAGAATTATCTGGCAATGACAAACAATTAGAATTGGTTGAGTCAATGCTAGAAGATGTTACTTTAAACTAAAAACTAGATGAGTAGAGCAGCAATACGTTATGCAAAAGCAGTTTTGAGCTTAGCTCAGGATAAAAACGCTACACAAGATGTTCAGGCAGATATGCAAGACATCATCAAAACTGTTGATGGTAGTGCAGAGCTTAGAATGGTACTAAATAGCCCATTAATTAAAAATGAGGTTAAGCTAGCTTCTTTAAAAGAAATCTTTAAAAGTTCTGGTGAGGTAACACAAAAGCTTTTTGATGTGTTGATAGAAAACAAAAGAGTAGATTTGTTGGCAGATGTTGCAAAGCAATATATTGTTTTGTTTGATCAACTAAACAACATTCAAGCAGCAAAAGTGACAACTGCAGTGCCTTTAAATGAAGCATTGACCAAGGTAGTGTTGGCAAAAGTAAAAGAGTTAACAGGTAATGATGCAACTCTAGAGAATGTGGTCGATGAGAGTATTATCGGTGGATTTATATTAAGAGTAGGTGATTTACAGTATAACGCTAGCATTGCAAATAAGCTTACAACTTTAAAAAGAGAATTAAGCAATTAATAAAGTAATTGCACTTTAAAATATTAATTTAATAATAATAGGATAAGTGTTTTGCTTATTCTTTTAAACTATTATAAAATGGCAGAAGTGAATCCTGCTGAAGTATCAGCAATATTAAAACAACAGTTATCTGGATTTGAAGCGTCGGCTTCATTAGAGGAAGTAGGTACCGTACTACAAGTAGGTGATGGTATCGCTCGTGTATACGGATTGTCTAATGCTCAATACGGAGAGTTAGTGCAGTTCGAATCTGGGTTAGAAGGTATCGTACTTAACCTTGAAGAAGATAATGTTGGGGTAGTACTTTTAGGTTCTTCAACAGAAATTAAAGAAGGAGCAACGGTAAAGCGTACACAGCGTATTGCATCTATCAACGTTGGTGAGGGTATCGTAGGTCGTGTTGTTGACACACTAGGTAACCCAATCGATGGTAAAGGAGCAATAGAAGGTGAAACTTTCGAAATGCCATTAGAACGTAAAGCTCCAGGTGTAGTTTTTCGTCAGCCAGTAAACGAGCCACTTCAAACAGGTATCAAATCTATCGATGCGATGGTACCAATCGGAAGAGGACAACGTGAATTGGTAATTGGTGACCGTCAAACTGGAAAAACAACAGTTTGTATCGATACCATTCTTAATCAAAAAGAATTTTATGATGCTGGAGAGCCAGTATACTGTATTTATGTTGCTATCGGGCAAAAAGCATCTACAGTTGCAGGTATCGCAAAAGTATTAGAAGATAAAGGTGCTTTAGCATATACTACAATTGTAGCGGCTAATGCTTCTGATCCTGCTCCTATGCAGGTATATGCTCCATTTGCAGGTGCTGCGATCGGAGAATATTTTAGAGATACAGGTCGTCCTGCTTTAATCATTTATGATGATTTATCTAAGCAAGCAGTGGCATACCGTGAGGTATCTTTATTATTACGTCGTCCACCAGGTCGTGAGGCGTATCCTGGAGACGTTTTCTATCTTCACTCTAGATTATTAGAGCGTTCTGCAAAAGTAATTGCAGATGATACGATTGCAAAAGATATGAATGACCTTCCTGATTCTTTAAAATCTAAGGTAAAAGGAGGCGGATCATTAACAGCACTTCCGATTATTGAAACACAAGCAGGTGATGTATCTGCATATATCCCAACCAACGTAATTTCGATTACAGATGGTCAGATATTCTTAACTTCAGACTTATTTAACTCTGGTGTTCGTCCTGCAATTAACGTAGGTATTTCTGTATCACGTGTAGGTGGATCGGCACAGATTAAGTCAATGAAAAAGGTAGCAGGTACCTTAAAACTTGATCAGGCTCAGTTCCGTGAATTAGAAGCGTTTGCTAAATTTGGTTCTGACCTTGATGCAGCTACTTTAAATGTAATTGAGAAAGGAAAGAGAAACGTAGAGATCTTAAAGCAAGCTCAAAACGATCCTTATACAGTAGAAGATCAGATTGCAATTATCTATGCAGGTTCTAAGAACTTATTAAGAGATGTTCCTGTAAATAAGGTAAAAGAATTTGAAGGAGATTTTATAGAATATCTTAATGCTAAGCATAGAGATACACTAGATACATTAAAAGCAGGAAAACTTACAGACGAGGTGATCGATGTATTGACTTCTGCTTCGAAAGAGATTTCGGCAAAATATAATTAGTATTGAGCGCAAAGCGGTGATATGTGATATATCACTGCTTTGCGCCTCAAAAGATTCATATTACAAAAGTGTTGATGTAAGTAGGTTTTTTGCTACTTAGTTATCAATTTTCAATACTAAACAAAATGGCAAACTTAAAAGAATTACGTAGTAGAATAACCTCTGTATCTTCAACGATGCAAATTACCAGTGCTATGAAAATGGTATCTGCAGCAAAGTTGAATAAGGCACAGATGGCTATTACAGCAATGCGTCCTTATGCAGATAAATTAACAGAGTTATTGCAAAGTCTAAGTGCTTCTCTAGAAGGAGATAGCGCGAGTACTTATGCAGAACAACGTGACATAAATAAGGTATTGGTGGTTGCAATTGCTTCTAACCGTGGTTTGGCTGGGGCTTTTAATACCAATATCATTAAGGGTGCAAGAGAATTGTATGAGAACGTATATGCGGGTAAACAAGTAGACTTTGTTACTATTGGTAAGAAAGTAAATGATGTGGTGTCAAAAACGCATACAGTGATAGCGAATAAGAGCGAAGTTTTTGATGATCTTACTTTTGCTAACGTTGCTGTAATTGCAGAGGAGTTGATGCAGTTGTTTACCGACGGTTCTTATGATAAGATTGTTGTAGTATATAATAAGTTTAAGAATGCTGCTACGCAAGTGGTGACTACAGAGCAGTTTTTGCCAATAGTTCCTGTAGCTAATGAAACTGCTAGTGCAAACTTAGATTATATCTTCGAACCTTCTAAAGAGGAAATTGTAGAGGAGTTAATCCCAAAGTCACTTAAGACGCAGTTGTATAAAGCCATTAGAGACTCATTTGCTTCAGAACATGGAGCACGTATGACAGCAATGCATAAAGCGACCGATAATGCTACAGAGCTTAGAGATGCGCTTAAATTATCTTATAACAAAGCAAGACAAGCTTCTATTACCAATGAGATCTTAGAGATCGTTGGTGGAGCAGAAGCATTGAATAACTAGAGATAGTTATTTTATAATATAAACCCTCATAAGAGTTTTCTTATGAGGGTTTTTTTGTTGCTACTGTTATGCTTGAAAAACAATTGGTTTCATATAAGGAACCATATAGGTTTATGTCAGGCTATTTTTCTATATCAAAAAAACAAAACCAATATAGTATCTTTGGTATCAATTTTGTTTTTAATACGTTTAAACAATGAAAATGATATATTTAAAAAGACTAGGTGTTGCACTAAGTGTGGTAGCACTTTTTGCAATATTTACACAGTGTGCTTCTGCTCAAAATAAAGAAGGTAATCTCCCAAAAGAACAAGTAATGGATAAAGAAGCTCCAATAACCACAGAGAATGTGTACTACCTGATGCGTTATGAAGGCGGAACCAAATCAAAAGGATTTACGGTGTATATACCCGTAGATAAAAAACCAGATGTAGAATTAGAATATATCTATTTTAAAGGAAAAAAAGTTGCTTTACAATATGATGATAAGAATACAATGTATGTTGCCAAGCATGTTTTTTCAGATAAACCTGATTTGATAATGAGCGATGATCCTAAAGAAGAGTTTAAAAACCAATTACCTGCAGTAAAAGAAAAAATTCCTTTCGAAATTAAAGAAAATGAAGGTGTGGTTGGATACACAAAAAGTGGAAAAAAAGGGCATTTCAAAATTGTAGACATACCTAATAAAACAAGGTAATTCTGACAAACGTGGTATAGGTCATAAAAAAATGTATTTTTATAGCTTTAAGCAATAGATCAATTGGGCATTTTTCAGAAACTTTTTAAGCAAACTTTTATTTATGGACTAGCGACTGTACTGCCGCGAATGTTGTCTTTTTTATTGGTTCCTTTATATACGAATCTTTTACCAACAGATGAGTACGGTAAAGTGTCTATTATATTTTCGTATTTCGTTCTTTTTAATGTGATATTGGCTTATGGGATGGAGACCGCCTTTTTTAGATTTTATAATAAAGAGTCTAATAAAGATACGGTAGTAAGTACCTCGACGATTTCCTTGCTATTATCATCAGTGGTCTTTTTTATTGGGGCACTACTATGTAGAGATCAAATAGCTGCATTAATAGATATTCGAGTAGATTATATTGTACTAGTTATTTGGATATTACTGTTGGATGCGTTGGTAATTATTCCTTTTGCATGGCTACGAGCAAATGAACGGCCCATTCGATACTCCATTATTAAAATTAGTAATGTTGCTATTAATTTAGGGCTAAATGTTTTTCTATTGGTGTATCTGGTAAAACTTACAGACACCATTACTATTCTAGATATTCTTTATATCGATGATTTCGAGATCAATTATATTTTTATTTCGAATCTGGTAGCCAGTGGATTTACTTTGTTATTGCTTGTACCATTTTACACAAAAATTACGTATCGTTTTGACAAAGAACTATGGAAAAAAATGATGAAGTATGCTTTTCCTGTTCTTATTGCGGGAGTTGCCTATTCGATTAACGAAACTTTTGATAGGATTTTATTAAGCCACTTATTGCCAGAAGATGTAGCAGAACATATGGTAGGTGTATACTCGGCTTGTTATAAAATAGCGTTATTTATGACACTTTTTGCAACTGGATTTAGATTGGGGATAGAGCCGTTTTTTTTCAACTATTCTAATAATAAAAATGCTCCCGAAACCTATGCAAGAATTACAAAGTACTTTGTGGCTTTTGGTACGTTTATTTTGTTGGCGGTAATTGTCCTTGTGCATCCTTTAAAACAATTAATTATACGAGATGAATCCTATTGGGTGGCTATAAAGATTGTGCCAATGATACTACTAGCTAATCTTTGTCTAGGGATTTATCATAATTTGTCGGTTTGGTATAAGATTACCGATAGAACCAGGTTTGGAGCGTATATTTCTGTCGTAGGGGCTATAATTACCTTGATTTTAAACTTTTTATTAATCCCAAAGTATACCTATTTGGGATCTGCTATAGCAACTTTGGGAGCCTATGGGTCCATGATGATCCTATCTTGGTATTTTGGGCGTAAATACTATCCAATACCTTACGACTTAAAAAAAATAGGAGCATATCTGGTGGTGTCTATCATTTTTTCTGTCCTGTCATTTTACGTTTTTGAGAGTAATTATATGATTTCGATCCCATTGTTATGTGGGTTTTTAGTAATTTTGTACGCTTTCGAAAGAAAAGAATTAAAACAAATTTTAAAAAAATAAATACTCTTTATCACAGCGTATATGGATATTAAAATAATTAACCGATCATCTCATGAGTTGCCAAATTATGAAACAGTTGCATCGGCAGGGATGGATTTGAGAGCTAATATTGAGTCGCCGATAACTCTAAAACCTTTGGAACGTGCCATTGTGAAAACAGGGTTGTTTATAGAATTACCTGTTGGGTATGAAGCGCAAGTGAGACCACGTAGTGGATTAGCAGCAAAAAAAGGAGTTACTGTACTTAATGCACCAGGAACTATAGATGCAGATTACAGAGGTGAGATAGGGGTGATATTAGTAAATCTTTCTAATGAAGACTTTGTGGTAGAAAATGGAGAAAGAGTAGCGCAATTGGTCATCGCAAAACATGAACGAGCAACATGGGTTGAGGTTAAAGAGCTTTCTGAAACTTCAAGAGGAGAAGGAGGATTTGGAAGTACAGGAGTAAAATAATTTGATACACCAATTCGGTTATATGTGAATTGGGTTTATAGGGAAAACAACAAACAACAATCAAACAAAAAACACATGAAAATTATTGTACCAATGGCAGGAAGGGGTTCTAGATTAAGGCCTCATACACTTACTGTTCCAAAACCATTAATTCCTGTAGCAGGAAAACCAATTGTACACCGACTAGTATCTGATATTGCCAAGGTTTTAGGAGAACCCATCGAAGAGATAGCTTTTGTATTAGGAGATCCGGCCTTTTTTGGGGATGATGTAGTGGCGAGTTTAACAGAGCTTGCAGAAGGTTTAGGAGCCAAAGCTTCGATTTACAGACAAGACCAGCCGTTGGGTACCGGTCATGCTATTATGTGTGCCAAAGAATCACTTTCTGGGCCTGCAGTAATTGCCTATGCAGATACATTGATACGAGCAGATTTCAATTTGGATAAAGAAGCAGATTCGGTCATTTGGGTAAAGCAGGTTGATCAACCAGAGGCCTATGGAGTTGTAAAATTAAATGAGAAAAAAGAAATAGTCGAGTTGGTAGAGAAACCAAAGGAGTTTGTATCTGATCTGGCAGTAATAGGGATATACTATTTTAAGGATGTAGCCGTTCTTAAAAATGAACTTCAATATGTCCTGGATAATAATATTATACATGGAGGCGAATACCAAATTAATGATGGTATCAAGAGGATGATGAGTAACGGAAAAGTGTTTGTAACAGGGCAAGTAGAAGAGTGGATGGATTGCGGAAATAAAAATGTTACTGTAGAAACCAACACAAGAATGCTTGGTTTTTTAAGAAATGATGGAGAACATTTGATTAGCGATTCTATAACACAAGAAAATTCTACGGTAATAGAACCTTGTTACCTGGGAGAAGGTGTAGTACTTAAGAATGCAACTGTTGGACCAAATGTATCTATCGGAAATGGAAGCGTAGTAGAAAACACCACCATTAAAAATAGCTTAGTACAGACGAAAACTATCATAAAAAATGCTAACTTAGACAACGCTATGATAGGAAACAATGCCGTGTATGATGGAAACTTTACTACAATAAGCATTGGAGACTATTCGGTTTTAGAATAATTTATGAATTGTTTTTGGAAACATATCTATGTATTTTGTCTGTTTTTAGGAATGGGACAGAGTCTTGTGATTGCTCAGGAAATTGAACCTAAACAAGAGGTAAATATCGATGACCTGGGGGATGTTTCTGATAAGTTTCAGGAGTTTTTTTTTGAAGCTCTAAAACAAAAGGCAATTACTAATTATGACAAAGCAATAGTGGCTCTTAATAAGTGCGTTGAAATCGATCCAGAAGCTAATTTTTTATATTCAGAATTGGCAAAAAACTATCTGGAACTTAAACTTTATCAACAGGCAGAAGATAACTTTAAAAAGGTTTTAACCAATAACCCAAACGATAGATACGTACTCGAACTATTGTTTGAATGTTATTTTAAACAGAATAAGTTAGATGAGTCTATTGAGGTAGTAGAAAAGTTGGTAACTTTTAATCCAATGTTCAAAGAACAACTGGCCAATTTGTACTATCATCAAAAACGATATGATGAAGCATTAACAGCTCTGGACGAATTGGATAATGAATTTGGGACAGATGCGTATAGGAATCGTTTACGCAAAACGATTTCGGCAAAAATCATCAATCCAAACAATCAAATTAAGAGCCTAGAGGATAAAATAAAAAAACATCCCAAAGTAGAACAGCATTATCTTAACCTGATTTATCATTATAGTAAGGATAACAGAAAACAAAAGGCCTATCAAACAGCCCAGGCGCTCTTGAAAGAAAAGCCAAAATCAGAATTGGTTCATATGGCTTTGTATAAGTTTTATCTTGATGATAATAAAATAGATGAAGCGATCACCTCAATGAAAATTACCCTTAAGAGTAGAAAAATAGATGCCGAATCCAAATATAAAGTAATTACTGATTTCTTAAACTTTACAGAGAAAAATCCTCAGTTCGAAGAAAGACTAAAAGAAATTGTGAGTCTATTATCGAGCGAGCAAAATAATGTAAAGGTATTTACAGAGCTAGGACATTATTATTACAAAAAAAACTATAAAGAACAGGCTCTTAATTATTATGAACGAGGAATACAAAGCAATGTAAACGATTTTACTCTTCTAAAAAAAATATTGCTTTTGCAAATAGATTTAAAACGATTTGATAAGGCAGAGGCAGGTAGTGAACTGGCATTAGAGCTATACCCTGCACAGCCAATTTTTTATTGGGTAAATGGTTTTTCACTAATTCATCTTGAGAAAGCTCAACAAGCCATAGAAATTCTAACAATTGGGATAGACTATGTCATAGATGATATAAAAATGGAATCAGATTTTTACAAACAGATAAGCCAGGCCTATCAGCAGTTAGGAGATACAGAGAATGCCTCTAAGTATCAGCAAAAAGTAGAACAACTTCAGAAAAAATCATAAGTGGTGAATAAAGTACTTTATTTTGTATGTTTTTTGAGCATAATGCTTACATCATGTAAAGGAACCAAAACAATAAGCGAGTCTAGGGTAAAAAAACTTAATGCAGAGAAAGTAATCTCTCATCATTATGATCAGTCATTTAAGTTCAAAACTATTAATGCACGCATCAAAGTAAAATATGATGATGGTAAACAATCTTTCAGTCCTAGTGCATCTCTAAGAATCGAAAAAGACAAGACCATATGGGTAAGTGTAAAAATGCTGGGTATTACCTTGGCTAAGGCGTTAATAACTCCGCAAAAAGTGAGTTATTATGAAAAAATAGATAACACTTATTTTGAAGGCGATTTTAAGCTATTAAGTGATTGGTTGGGTACTGAGTTAGATTTTGAAAAAGTACAGCAAATGTTATTAGGACAATCCCTTTTTGACCTAAGAAAAGATAAGTACAGGTCGGCTGTTGTAGAAAAAAAGTATCAATTAGAACCAAAAACACAATTAGAATTATTTAGTAGATTGTTTTTTATACACCCCGATAGTTATAAAATGGCTTCGCAACGATTGATGCAACCCAAAGAAAAGAAAGGGATTGTGATTGATTATCAAAGCTATCAAAAAGTAGAAAATCAGGACTTCCCTAAAGAAATACGTATCGAAGCGCATGAGGAAGAAGAAAAAACTGTACTACAAATCGATTATAAAGCAGTGGATTATAATCCAAGAGTAAGTTTTCCGTTTAAAATACCATCAGGATATAAGCAAGTTACTATTCAATGAGATGTACACAGATTATATATTTTATAGCTTTTTTATGGGTAAGTATACCTTCTTTTTCTCAGAGTGCTAAGCAACAGCAATTAGAAGAAGAGCGACAACGTCTTCGGCAAGAGATCGAGCAAATGAAGCAATTGCGAGCCGATAATAAACTTAAAGAACGTTCTGTGTTGGATGAAGTAGAGACTCTTAGTTCGCAGATTAATACAAGGCAAAATCTTATAAAGGTAACCAATCAACAAGCTAATTTATTAACTCGGGAGATCAATACTAATTTTAAGAAGATTGATACTTATCGCAAGGAACTTTCTTTATTAAAAGAAGATTACGCAAAAATGATTTCCAAATCGTATAAAAGTAAATCACATCAAAGTAAAATTATGTTTTTGCTTTCTTCTTCAGATTTTGCGCAGGCCTATAAGCGCCTTCAATATATGAAACAGTATAACGAGCATCGTAAAGAGCAAGCTATAAAAATAGAAGGGAGTACAAAAGAACTTCAGGCACTTAATACAAAGCTTAGTGGACAAAAAGAGGATAAGCAGAAGTTAATCGATGAAAACCGAGAGGCGCAAGAAAACCTCAAAAAAGAAAAAAAAGAACAACAGGTGTTGATGGCTTCGATTCGAAAGAAACGAGGAGTGTATACCAAACAGATTAAGAAAAAGGAACAACAAGCAAGTGCTATCGATAAAGCGATAGAAAAATTGATTCGTGAGGCAATTGCCAAAGCAAATAAAAAAGCTGGTAAAAAAGTAACCAAAAAAGGATCTGCTACCACTTTTGCTTTAACAGCAGAAGCAAAAAAATTAGCAGATAATTTTACATCAAATAAAGGACGATTACCTTGGCCTGTTGGTACGGGTAAGGTGACCAAAAAATTTGGAAGGCAACCCCATCCAACCTTACCTAATATCCAAATTAATAGTAGTGGAGTAGAAATAGAAACCCGAGTAGGTGAACGGGCAAGGGCAATTTTTGAGGGAGAAGTAATTGCGATTCAAAAATTAAAAGGTGCGAGTCGTTTGGTACAAATACGACATGGTAATTATATTACTACCTACTATAATATCGAGAATATATCTGTCAAAGAAGGCGAGAAGGTAGGGACTAAGCAGGCAATAGGAGAGGTACGAACCAATCCTACTACAGGAAGAGCGGTTATGAAATTCTTGATTTATCAGAATGCCAAAAGACTTAATCCGCAAAGTTGGATCTATAAAATGTAATAATAGCCAACAAAACTCTTCTTTTAGAAAGCTATGTTTTTTTCAATAACAAAGCTTTCAATAGTATTTGAAATGTTAAGTTTAAGCAGTAATTTTTAGTTTTTAGGATACTATATTTTTTAAAGACCTCTTTATTTGAGCTAAAAATTAGAAAACAACAATACCCGATAAGGTTATTGTACTTCTTTTTTGAACAAATTGAAAGTTGGAAGTATCAATAACAATGTGATAAATGGAACCAAACCATGAGGTAACCTATACAGTACTCCATACAAGTTTTGATGAATAGATTGCCATGGGAAATCAATATAAAAATTGGCAACAATTCTGGCAAATGCGGTTAGTAATCCCCAGACAATTGCATACCACAATGCAAATTTTGAGACTTTAGGAATAAAAATCAGAACAGCTATTATAAAATCTAAAATGCCCGCGATGTATAGAAACGATATGGCGGTAGTTTCAGAACATCCAAAAATATGAATAACCATATCGATGAATTTTCCGGGTACTGGATAAAACCCGAAGGCATATAATCCGTGAGAGACAAAGGTAACGGCAATCAGAACTTTTAAAGTGGTTACTATAGTTTTGTAAGTTGCTTTTTTCTTAAAACTATAGAGTAAAACAAAAGGAAGTCCAAACTGAATGCTATGCTCAAAAAATTGAGCGATATGATAGAACTTTTCTTTGGTCATTAATAACGAAAGGATAATTAAGCTAAGTCCTCCCAGAAATATAGGGTATTGTACCCATTTTCTGTTTTTTTGATGTATAAATAGGGTGGCAATTGCTGCAATAAGATAGATAAAACCATTTATTCTAATACTACTTTGTATATACCAATCTGTACGTTCGCTGGTTACATATTCATACCATGTGGTATTAAAAAGTCCTTCAATAATAGGTTTTAATAAGGCTTCATCCCAAAAAAAAGATCGATAAGGAGCATCCCAAAAAAGATGCTGCCATGCACGGCCAATAAATATCAAGCAAACTGATATTTTTAATAAAACTTTTAGATTTAATTGTTTCATAAAAGTAAAGATCTGGTTTTAATGTTAAGAAAACGGAAATTAAAAGATATATCTGTAAGATGCTTGGGTTAAGAAGATTAAATGTTCGTTAAAAAAAAAATGTTGGGATTGTTTTAACACCACATGATAGTAGATTTGTATGAATAGATGTCTTTGAAATAATTGTAACTAACACATATTAATCAAACCTACCTCAATGAAAAAACTCATAATATTGATTGTAATCCTAATGGGGTTACATGCGTATTCTTCAAATGACAAATATCGCCTTACCTTAAGAGGAAATCCGTCAACCTCTATAGTAGTAGGGTGGAATCAAATTTCTGGGAGTAACCCTACCGTTTATTACGGAACTACAGATTTTGGAACCAATTATACAAGTTATCCCAATTCAAAAACACCAGATCGTACCGTTTCTTATAAGGGAATGACCAATACCTTTGCAAGATTAACAGGTTTACAACCTGACACTGCGTATTATTTTGTGATTAGGGATAGCCAAGGAACAAGTCAACGTTTTTGGTTTAAAACAGCACCCGCTAATAATAGCCGCTTATCTTTTATTGCTGGGGGAGATTCTAGAAACAATCGTACACCAAGGCAAAATGCGAATCGTCTGGTTGCCAAGTTAAAGCCTCATGCAATTTTATTTGGAGGAGATATGACCAATGGTGATTCTAGCGGAGAGTGGCAAGATTGGTTTAACGATTGGCAGCTAACGATTGCTTCTGATAATAGAATGTTTCCTATAGTGGCTGCTCGTGGAAACCATGAGGATAGTAATAATAGTATTTACAATTTATTTGATACTCCTTCTTCGAGTGTTTACTATGCATTGACTTTTGGAAATAATCTAATAAGAGCCTATACCTTAAATAGTGAAATATCTATTTCTGGAAGCCAAACAAACTGGCTGCAAAGTGATTTGAATGCAAATAGTGGAGTTATCTGGAAAATGGCACAATATCATAAACCTATGAGACCTCACGTTTCTTCAAAATCCGAAGGAAATAGTGAATATAGTAATTGGGCACAGTTATTTTATGATAAAGGTGTTAAGTTCGTTATGGAATGTGATTCTCATACTGTAAAAACTACATGGCCCGTGCGACCTTCTACTGGATCTGGCAGTGATGAAGGATTTGTCAGAGACGATCAAAACGGAACTGTATATGCAGGAGAAGGATGTTGGGGAGCACCGTTACGAAGTAATAATGATAGTAAGAACTGGACTCGTAACTCTGGTAGATTTAATCAGTTTAAATGGATATTTGTAGATGAAAATAAAATTGAAATAAGAACTATAAAAGTTGATAATGCATCACAAGTAAGTGCGGTATCAAATAATAATGTTTTTCAAATCCCTTCTGGTATAGATATCTGGAATCCTTCTAATGGTAGTGTAGTCACTATTAATAATACTAATGTTGTAGATAATCAAGCTCCGACTATTCCTGCAAATTTAGTAGCATCCAATCCAACTGCTAGTACAATTTCTTTAAATTGGAGTGCTTCTTCTGATAATATAGGCGTAACTGGTTATGATATTCATCAGGTAAATACCAATAGTATTATTGCAAGTGTAACAGGAACCTCATATACAGCAACTGGTTTAAGTCCTAATACATCTTATTCTTTTAAAGTAAGAGCAAAGGATGCTGCCGGAAACACTTCGGGATATGGTAATACTGCTTCTGCAACTACATTAGATGGTTCTTCCCAGTTATATACCTTGGGTATTACCTCTGTTGGCACAAGTAATGCTACACACTCTACAAGAAGAGCAATGCCTTATACTATTAACGAAAATGGTACTTTACAAAGTCTTGCTGTGCATATTGAAGAAGGTTCTGGAAGTGTGCAATTGGGAGTATATGCAGATAATAATGGGGTGCCTGGTAACAGATTAGGTCAAACACCGATCACCGCTATAAGATCTACAAGAGGTTGGCAAACAATTTCTTTGCAAAGTCCGGTGACTGTTGCAAATGGAGCCCAAGTATGGTTAGCATGGATATTTTCTAATAATCCTGGTATTGCTTATGTAAGTGGTAGTCCAGGTAGATATCAAGCCACTGGATCCAGTTGGTCAAGTAGTGGTAACAATATGCCATCAAGTTATGGTTCAGGTTCACAAAGCAATTATAGGTATTCTATTTATGCTAATTATACAAGATCTACAACTTCTACAACATATACCCTAACCACCAATACTACAGGGCAAGGTTCTGTAAGTGGTGGAGGTACTTATAATAGTGGTAGTGCCGCTACGGTTACGGCATCTCCAGCATCGGGTTGGAAATTTGATAGTTGGAGCGGATCACTTTCTGGAACAACCAGTCCAAATACCATTGTCATGAACGCTAATAAGAGTGTTACTGCTAATTTTAGTGAGATAACAGGAGGACAAACAGGAAGAGTAGAAGTAGCCATTACCAGCGGGAGTGACGATGTTGAAGAAAGTCAAAATGGTACGATCTATGCTAATAGTAGTGATCTTGAAATGGTATATGATAGTTATAATAGTAATGGGTATCAAACAATAGGATTGCGTTTTAGATCGGTTACAATACCCAAAAATGCAACGATCACAAATGCCTATATCCAGTTTAATGCAGATGAAAGTAACAGTGCAAGTGCATCTTTGGAGATATCATTACATAACGATTCAAATTCGCCAGCGTTTTCTGGTACTAATAATGTGTCCAGTAGAACTACTTTTTCTAATAAAGTTATCTGGAGTCCTGGGGCCTGGTCTAGCAACCAAAACGGTAGTGCACAGCGTACACCAGATCTTAAAGCAATGGTGCAAAGTTTGGTGAATCTGGGTAGCTGGTCATCGGGAAACAATGCTGGATTTATAATTAGAGGAACAGGAAATAGTTTGACAAGTACTTCTGCAAAAAGGGTGGCAGATTCTTATGAAGGAGGAGCGAGTAAAGCTGCCAAGTTGATTGTAGAATATGTAACATCGTCCAGTAAGTCCGAAAGAATTTCAACTATCAAAAACCAGCAATTGGTAGTATTTCCAAATCCTTTTACAAGAGATGTAACAATCGATACCTCGTGGCTTAGAGAAGGAGAAGGTTATACAGTGGTAATGTATAATGTTAATGGAACGGTTGTGTTTAGTAAAAATATAGTTGCTATAAAAGATAAGGTATTAACAATACGCCCTGAAGTTAAACATTCTGGGATCTATTTCTTATCCATCAATGATCAAAACGATAATCCTTTGTATACGCAAAGGTTGATTAGAAAGTAAATAATTTTAAGTGTTGATTCTACCAAAAAACCATGAATTCTGATTGTTGAGAATTCATGGTTTTTTTTATCTACTTATGCTACGGCTCATATTCTGCATAGGTCTTACTCTTATTGCAAAACAATATTGAGCTTTTAAATACATAATTAATTAAAACAATCGTTTCAATTAAAAAATATCCAATAATATAATGTTCTTAGTAGATTGATTATAAGTGTTATATGAATAAAGCCTTAAGCTCTGTGGCTTCGCTTGGTTTCATTTTTCCGGCCAGGACTAAGCTTAATTGCTTGCGTCTTAATGCAGCATCATATCGTTGTTTTTCTTCTTCTGTTTCGGGTACGATAGGAGGAATCGATACAGGAATTCCACTTTCATTTACTGCAACAAAGGTGTATATGGCTTCATTTGCTTTGCTTCTATCACCACTTTGTCGATCTTCTACCCAAACATCCAGAACAACCTCCATAGAGGTCTTAAAAGCTCTAGAAACCTTTGCTTCGACCGTTACAACACTTCCTAAAGGAATAGCTCTGTTAAAAGCTACGTGATTTACCGATGCGGTTACAACAATTCTTCTAGAATGTCTGCCTGCAGATATACTTGCTGCTCGATCCATTCTAGCGAGTAATTCTCCTCCAAAAAGATTGTTTAGTGGGTTTGTTTCGCTTGGTAAAACAAGGTCGGTAAGAATAGCAACCGATGCAGAAGGTGATTTAGCTTCCATACAATTCAAATTTTGGCAAAGATAGGATATACTATAAAAATACAATAATGACTATTTGTTTTTAAGTCTTAGTGTATGATTATGGTAACGAATGATGGAGTTATTTGAAAATTTAAATAGAAAACAGCTACTTTGTTCTTTATTTATCAACAAAGTAGCTGAGTTTTTCTTCGCTTATATCTTTGATATAAGTTGTCTTTTAAGAACTGGTTTAAACTTTTTTCAATGTGAGAAGTTGATTGTTTTACTTATCAGTTGGTATTCTTTCATCGATGTATTGAAGTGGCATATCTCCTGATAAATCAAACATGTCCAAAATATCTTTGATCGTCTCTTCTTCTTCAAGTTGTTCTTCTACAAACCACATTAAGAAGTTTTCAGAACCAAAGTCATTTACCGATCTACATTTTGCAACAATTTTATAGATAGACTGTGTGATAGCTATTTCATGTTGTAGTGCAGTTTCATAAATTTCTCTTAAGGAAGAAAACTCATGTGTGATGTCAGAAACATTAGGAGAATATGCTGATCCTCCAGTATCATTGATGAATTTAAAAATTTTCATCATATGTTCTCTTTCTTCTTCTGCTTGTTTATAAAAAAAAGTTGCGCTATTTACTAATGTTCTTTGATCACACCAAGATGCCATTGCCAAATATAAGGATGACGCCTTTTGTTCCTTTTCAATTTGCTGATTAAGCATATCCATTACCTCTAGATTAATGCTTATTTCTTGTCTTGTCAGATTTTCCATGCCCGGGTATTTTTAATAAAAATATGGAAAATCTCACGTTAAAACCTGATCGGTCCTCAATTTATACTAAGTCTAATTCTATGGCAGTTGTTAGGAGGTAAGTACAGCGTTTAGTTCTAACATAGCAAAGGTACCTTTCATAAGATCTATAAAGTCCAAAACCATTAGTGTATCCAGCAGGATCATATGCTGTTTATCGCATAAAGATAATAGTACTGTGTCGTTATGATTTAACAATTGATCTAGGTACTCATAAGAAGACATTTGCTTGGCTTTATATCGTAAACTAAGCAACTGGCAAAAGGAAACCTTAACGCTTTTGTGTCCAAAATCAATGTAAAAACAACGTTCTACAGAGGATTGATAGGAGGTGTAATATTTTGAAGAAAAAACTAATTCCATAATTAAGGGCACGAAAATACCTTTTATTTAGATTTAATCAAAATAAAATACTTAGAAATTTTGTAGGTTACCAATAGGTTCTATGCAGATAATATCTTGACACTATTGAATATACGTTGCATGTATTGTTGCGGACTACATTTCTACTTTAATATCGTTCCTTGAATCATAATAGCCGATTCGATCGATTCTTCTTTAAGATGAAGAAACTTTTTGCGTTCTTCATCTAATTTAAAGTTGTCAAAATCTTCTTGAGTATCAAATTCAACTAAATGAATTTCGTAAGGAACTTCGATGTTATTTTCGATAATAGAAGTTTTATTAGGTCTAACCCGTAAAGTTAGACGCCCATTGTATTTAAGAATAGTGGGAATTGCTATTTCTTCAAATTCATGAAATACTTCTTCCTTTCCATCCTTTATATAGATTAATTGTGTTATGTGAATCATTGCTTATCAGACTTTTAGTAAGTAGTCGATTTAATCACCTTTCTATTTCTGAAAAAAGATCTCCAAAACATTTTATATTCTTTTTGAAGATTTAGAACTTAAGTCATGTTTAATAACTAACTTCATTTCCGTTTTTTTTGCTTGTTGTTAACAAAACTGAAAAGAATACAATACAAATACTATAAAAAATACTTTAGGATGAAGTAGGTTTAATTACGAATCAATAGCCAGGCAGAACCATTTTGTTCATTTTTGATTTTTGCCAATGCTTGTCTTGCCTCTAATCGGTCTTGATAGTTCTCATAAGCAACTTGATGAAGCCCATATTTATTCACTCCAATAACATGTGCATTGGTAAATCCAGCGGCCTTTAGCTTTTGTACTTTTTTATTTGCGTTATCGGCAATTCTATAAGCTCCTGCTACAATAAAAAACTTTCCTTCTTCAAGGGTTGTTTGGGTGTTACTAGTTATGTCCTCCTCTTTGGTAAGTGTAAGGTCAATAGCAGGAAGTGGATTAGAAATTTCGAAAGTAGCTTCCTGAATTTTACTTTCGATCTCTTCATTCGCCTTTTTTAATTCGCTATTGTTATAAGAAATGGTATTGTTACTTACTTTTTGAAGTCCTAAATATCCAAACATTCCAAAAACAATAGCGGCTGCAGCTGCATATTGTAAATAAGGCTTAGCGTTACGTTTTTCTGGTGTAAATGTAAGTGGAGTAGACTCCTCAAGTGCTTCGACTTCTTCCTTAAGAACTTCTCTTGTAATCACAGGAGAAGAAAAAGAACTTAAGCCAAACGCTTCTGTAAGATAATTTTCGTCTTGTAAAGGCTCAAACTGCAGTGTATTTTCTACCGAAGTATAAAAAATACCGATCTTATCTAATTCAATACGTTGCCCAGAAGATATTTTCTCGTTAAGAGATAATACAAAACGTTGTATTTTGGCCAAAGCGTCTGTGTACGAAATATTTTCTGCAGAAGCAATGTAATTTGCCAAAAGACCGTCGTTATTCTGAAGCTGTTTGTTAAAAGAAATTAACTTTTTAGGAGGGTAAAATGTAGCGCTACTTTCTTGGATGGTAGCTGGTTGACGCCTTGTTAAAAATGCTCCAAACCCTGGTAGTATCACACATTCATAACGATATAATAATTCACATATATATTTGGCGGTATTGTTCATTTTTCCCCTTTATAATTATTTGGTTAGTTACCTGTAAAATAGTGTTTTAACTAAAAAATATCGGTAATTAACAGATGATTTGTTTGGATAATCAAAGGTATGAAAAAATCCAAGGGTTTTTTAAACTTGACTTTTGATTTTATTAACAGTTTCTATTTTTTTTGTTTCTTGCACTGACTTACAAATTATTACATGACGATCAAAAATTTTTTGGCACTATTAGCACTTAAAAAAGTAGTGCACCTGGGGGACAGTTCTATTAAAAAACTAATAGGAGTTGTTGGAAGTGCAGAAGCTGTCTTAAACGAAAAAAAGAGTAATCTATTAAAAATTGATGGGATTGGTGCAGCAAAAGTGAAGGATATTCATAATCCAGAACATTTCAAAGCAGCAGAAAAAGAACTGTTATTTATAGAGCAAAATAATATCAAATATGATGTGTTTGATGAAAAAGGATATCCAGAAAAATTAAAACATTGCTTGGATAGCCCAGTAGTGTTATTTAGTAAAGGAAATATAGATCTTAGAAATAAGAAGATAATCAGTATTGTAGGGACTCGACAAATTACAAGTTATGGACAACGATTTTGTCAGGAACTCATAGAAACCCTAGCTCCTTTAGACCCCGTAATTGTTTCTGGTTTTGCCTATGGTGTTGATATTACTGCACATTTGGGTGCGATCAAGCATAATTTACAAACAATTGGTTGCCTAGCGCATGGTTTTGATCAGATATACCCCAAAGTACACAAAAAATATGTTGCACAAGTAGAAGAAAACGGAGGTTTTTTTACAGATTTCTGGAGTACCGATACTTTTGATCGTAAAAATTTTCTGGGACGTAACAGAATTATTGCGGGACTTAGTGAAGCCACTGTAGTGATCGAAAGCGCAGGTAAAGGAGGTTCTTTGGTTACAGCAGATATTGCCAATTCTTATAACAGAGATGTTTTTGCAGTCCCTGGTCGTGCAGATGATCCCTTTAGTGAAGGTTGCAATATGCTTATTAAAACACAGCAGGCACACATGCTTACCAATGCATCGGATCTGATTTATATGTTAAATTGGAGTCTTGATGAAGAAAAAAAGAAAAAACCAGTACAAAAGAAATTATTTGTAGAGTTGGACGCGCAAGAAAAGAAGATCTATACTTTTTTAAATAAAAACGGAAAAGAATTATTAGATGTCATTGCCCTGCAATGCCAAATACCTACTTATAAAGTAGCTGCAGTTTTGCTTACAATGGAGCTAAAAGGAGTGATTAAACCTTTACCTGGCAAATTGTTTGAGGCAATTTAATATAGATTGCTAATGCTATTTTTTTTGTTTGTATTTTATTGATTTACAGGGAAATTTAGGTTAAATAAAACAATCGTTCCAAACAAAGTAAAACACTCTTATTTGTAAAAATTCATTTCATCAATATACTCCCAAACGGGTTCTGGCAATAATGGCCTAATATTTTTATCTAAGGGGATAGCCTTCCTTATAAAAGTCGAAGAAATCTCCATTATAGGAGCATCTATTCTATGGATTTTTGGGTGATCGGTAAACTGATTTTCTACCACACCTTCTGCAATACGAGGATATACATAAATGTGATGTTTTTCTAAGATCACCTCATAATTTTTCCATTTATGAAAGCTTTTTAAATTATCCTCGCCCATGATCAAATGAAATTCATCTTCAGGATATTTTTCTTGTAAATAAATCAATGTATTTACCGTATAGTTTGGTTGTGGTAATTTAAACTCTATATCGCTAGGATGTAACTTTGGGTAAGATTGTGTAGCTCGATACACCATTTCATAGCGATGATGATTATCTAATAAGGAACTCTTTTTTTTATGAGGGTTATGAGGAGTAACTACCATCCATAATTCGTCCAGATCAGAATATTCTGCCATATGATTTGCAATAGCAAGATGCCCAATATGTATTGGGTTAAAAGTGCCAAAGTAGAGTCCAATTTTTTTCATCAGAAAGAATCTTTTTCTTGTAGATACGTTACCATCTAGTATCTAGAAAGCTTATTTAGAAAGAAATTTTTTCACTAGTTGCAGTACTTCGCTTTTTGCGTTTTCCAGATTATCGTTAGTTACGATAGCGTCGAATTGAGGTGCCGTGGCCATTTCTGTCGATGCTTTAGAGACCCTCATATTGATTTTATCTTCAGATTCTGTTTTACGCTTTTTTAAACGAATTTTTAATTCTTCAATACTAGGAGGTTTGATAAAAACCGCAAGCGTTCTATCGGGGTAAATTCTTTTAATATCTAACCCACCTACTACGTCAATATCAAATATTACATGTTTTCCCTGATCCCATAAGCGTTGTACCTCGGTTTTTAGAGTACCATAAAAGTTATCACGATATACCTCTTCCCACTCTAGAAATTCGTCGGCTTTAATTTTATCTTTAAAATCTCTTAAGGATAAAAAATAATAATCTTTTCCATGAATTTCTCCTCCTCGTGGCTCACGAGATGCAGCAGAAATAGAAAAGCCAAGATTAAGTTCTTCTTGATTCAGTAAATATTTAACTAAAGTAGTTTTTCCGCTTCCTGAAGGAGCAGAAAGCACAATAAGTTTACCTTGGTTCATTTAGCTATAATACGTTTAGTAATTGTTCTTTGATTTTTTCGAGTTCATCTTTCATCTGCACCACCAACTGCTGCATGGGAGCATAATTAGATTTACTACCAATAGTGTTGATTTCGCGACCCAACTCTTGTGTGATAAAACCTAATTTTTTACCGTTAGAATCTGCAGAGTCCAAAGTAGTTGCAAAATATTCGAGATGATTTGATAATCGCACTTTTTCTTCTGTAATATCGAATTTTTCCAAGTAATAGATTAATTCTTGTTCAAAACGATTTTGATCGGCTTCTTCTTTTAGTTCGGCAACAGCTTTATTCAGTCGTTCTCTAACACCTTCCATACGCTCAGGATCCATTTCCATCACCTTGTCAAGTAAAGCACTTATATTTTTGATACGAATATTAAAATCTTTTTCTAGAGCTTTTCCTTCATCAACACGATAACTTTCAATTTCAGATAATGCTTTATCTAAAGCTTCCTTGATCGCATTAAACTCTTTTTCATCAATTTCTTCTCGTTCTGTTTTTAATGCGTCGGGCATGCGAATAGCCATTTTTAAAAGTTCTGTAGCATCTCCGGGGTGTATAACAGAGAGTTGCTTCATATATTCTTTTACAACTCCTTCATTCACTTTGTTCGACGTCTCTTCTGCTGTTATTTCTACATAAAGCCCAAAATCTACCTTACCTCGTGCTAGTTTTTTGGCTATAGTGTTTCGCATTTCAAGCTCCTTCTCTCTATATTGAGAAGGGATTCTGGCATTGAGATCTAGGTTTTTACTATTAAGTGATTTTACTTCAATAGTTATTTTTTTTGTGGGTAACTGAAGGATAGATTTCCCAAAGCCCGTCATCGATTTGATCATAGAATTGTACTAAAAATTACACGAAGATAATGAAAAGTAGTGAGGTAAGAGCAGTAAGGATAATTTACAGGATAATACAAGGTAAATGTTTAGGTCGTTTAGGCTTCTGGGTTTTTATCTCTTATCTTTTTGTATAGTCTGATTCCTAGCATTAGTAGTACTGATAGAGATATGATACCAATAACGCCAAATACCCAATTTACTGCATCTTTTAGTATTACAAGGAAAATAACCGAAAACAAAATTATTGTAGAACCTTCGTTCCAGATACGCATTTTACCAGAAGACCATTTAATTATATCATTCTGAAGTTGATTGTAAATATGATGGCATTTTAAGTGATATGCAAATAACAATACTACAAAACCAAGTTTAACATGCATCCAGGGTTCTTGTAACCATTCTGGGACAATGATCAACAACCATACAGCAAATAAGGTAGCTAGTATGGCCGATGGCCAGGTAATAATAAACCAAAGTCTTTTGGCCATTAATTTAAGTTGTTTACCTAATATTTCTTTATCAGGGAGTGGCTTTTGAGAAGCTTCTATTTGATAAACAAATAATCTGGGGATATAAAATAACCCTGCAAACCAGGTAATAACAAAGATGAGGTGTAATGACTTTATGTAATTGTAATATTCGCTCATATAAATAATAAATCAATGATAGAAGAAAGAACGTTTTGATTCTTGGGCGAAGATAACTGAAAATCTCGAATGTGTTCTGATTATATAAGTTGCTTTTTTAAGCAACTTCAATTTGTTTTGACTAATAAATAATAATCCTGATAAGTATATTTTTGAAAGTAGCATATTGTTTATCAATGAATTATTGTAATATTTTTTCTATATTTGTTATAGAAAAAATTATGTAGCGGTTGCTACACACCTATTCTCTGTCATAAGGAAGAAACTGGGAGAATAAGTGAATTTTTTGCGGAAACCTCCGTATACCTTATCCATTTAAATAGGATTTTGGTGTACGGAGGTTTTTTTATGGATAAATTGAGTTAAAGAAAAAAGTAGGGGAATGATTTCAATGTCTGATATAACAAATACGTATCAACTTATTAAAAATGATATTTATGAGACACCACTGATTTATTCATCAGCATTGAGTGCTATATCAGGAGCGAATGTATATCTAAAAATGGAGCATTTACAGCATACAGGTTCTTTTAAAATACGAGGATTATTAAGTAAGTTATATAGTGTTGACAAAGAAGACTTCGAAAAGACGTTTGTTGCCGCTTCAACAGGAAATCACGCAGCAGCTTTTGGATATGCTTCAAAGGTTTTTGGTTTTAGAGGCGTTTTATTCCTTCCGCATACAACCAGTAAGGTAAAAGTAAAAGCGTTACAGTCATATGATTTGACAATCCATTTTTATGGAAAAAATAGTATGGAAGCCGAACAAAAAGCAGTTGCGTATGCCAAAGAAATACAAGGAATTATGATTCATCCTTATAACGATTTAGAAATTATTAAAGGGCAGGGGACCATAGGTTTAGAAATAAAGAAACAATTACCAAATGTAGATGTTGTGCTTACACCTGTTGGTGGGGGTGGACTTGTTGCAGGCATAGCTTCATATTTTAAGGAGTTTGAAACAGAAGTTGTTGGATGCCAGCCTAAAAATGCAGCAGAGATGTATGAATCTGTGCAGAATAATAGAATAGTGAAACCAAGTATACAAAATACTATTTCTGATGCTACGGCAGGAGGAATCGAAGACAAAGCAATCACCTTTGATATATGTAAAAAACACCTCTCTAGTTTCGAACTTATACAAGAAAACACCATCAAAAAGGCAATAGCATTTATAGTCAATAACCACCATACATTAATAGAGCCTGCATCAGCACTTCCGGTTGCAGCGCTGTTCGAACATAAAAAATACCAAGGAAAAAATGTGGTTTTGGTACTTACCGGAAAAAAAATAAACACAACATTACTAACCGAAATATTAATAGAGTATGACCACAATTATTAATCAAAAGCAAATCAAATCTATTGTTAAGGATATCGATGTTGTTGCAGCAATGAAAGAGGGTTTTGTACAATATAGTAACCAGAATACGATGGTTCCGCCAGTAGGAGAATTACTTTTTAATAACCCTAAAGGAGAAACCCATATCAAATATGGATACATAAAAGAGGATGATTATTTTGTGATTAAGGTGGCTTCTGGTTTCTATGGTAATGTTAAGTTTGGGATTTCGACTAGCCAGGGAATGATGCTTCTTTTTAGTCAAAAAACAGGTGAGCCTAGAGGGATATTGTTAGATGAAGGATTACTTACAGATATTCGTACTGCGGCAGCAGGTGCCATGGTCTCACAATATTTTGCTCCCAAAAAAATAAAAGGAATTGGCATTATAGGTACCGGTATTCAGGCAAAATTGCAATTACAATATCTTCAGAGATTTTATCCGAATATTTCGGTTTGGGTATGGGGAAGAGATGCTGAGAATACGAAAAAATTTAAAAATCAATTAGGGGAGTGTGAAATAAAAATAGCGTCATCTACTACCCAGGTTGCACAAAATTGTAACTTGATTGTAACCACAACCCCATCAGAAATTCCTTTGCTTAAAGAAGAAGATATTTTGGAAGGTACACATATTACTGCGGTAGGTGCTGATACAGAAAACAAACAAGAGCTAGAAAGTGCATTGCTACAGAAAGCAGATATTGTGGTGGTAGATAGTATTAGTCAAAGTAAAACAAGAGGAGAGGTATTTAGAGCGTTAAAAGATGGTTTTATAACACAAGCCAATGTCGTCGAGTTGGGAATAGCAATCCAGACTCCCTCTTTACAACGTAAAAACGATACACAGATCACCGTTGCCGATTTAACAGGTGTTGCGGTACAAGATATTATGATTGCAAAAGCAGTGTATAAAAAATATATGAATAATTAAAAAAGATGAAGTATGAATATTCCAATTTTTGAGCTAGAGCGAGTACAGTCATTATTCGAAAATACTGTAGATTATAATTTAACAGAAAGTGGTTTTCATCCTTATACCTTACAAGAATTGTTGACCAATGATGAAATAAAAGACTTAACAAATTTGGTATTAGGATATGGACAAACAAATGGTTCTATACCACTTCGTAAAAGAATAAGCGCACTTTATAGTGGAGCAGATGAGGAGAATATACTGGTAACCAATGGTTCTTCAGAAGCTAATTTTATTGCTTGTCATACCTTATTAGAAAAAGGAGATGAAGTAGTGATGATGGTTCCAAACTATATGCAAATATGGGGGATTGCAAAAGAAATGGGTTGTATTACAAAAGCATTTCACCTTAAAGAAGATGACCATTGGAGACCTGATTTAGAAGAGTTAAGGTCTTTGGTGACATCAAAAACCAAGATGATAGCACTTTGCAACCCTAACAACCCAACGGGGTATACACTTAGTGGTGATGAAATGTTAGAAATTGTTGATATAGCAAAGAGCGTTGATGCTTGGATTTATTGTGATGAGGTCTATATGGGAGCAGAACTAAATGGTCAAACCATCGATAGTTTTGTAGGGGTATATGATAAAGTAATGGTAAATGGGGGGTTATCCAAAGCATATGCTTTACCCGGATTGCGTCTTGGTTGGTTGGTTGGACCAGAAGATGTTATTGCAGATACCTGGGCATATCATGATTATACTTCTATAACGGCAGGGGTTATGAGTCATCATATTGCAGAAATTGCATTACGACCAGAAAGACGACAACAGATATTGAGAAGAAATAGGACCATGTTGAATGAAAACCTGGTGGCAGTAAAAGAGTGGTTAGATCAATATGGGGATTTATTCGAGTATGTCGCTCCCAAAGGAGGTGGAATGTTATTTGTAAAATACAATCTAGATATTAACTCTACCAAATTAGCAGAATGGTTGCGAACAGAAAAAAGTGTTTTTATTCTGGCAGGCGATTGTTACGGGATGGATTATCATTTTAGAATTGGAATAGGAGAACGTAAGCAATATATTTTAGAAGGCCTGGAGCGTATTAAAGAAGCGTTAGAGGAACGTTTTGATATAAAAACGAAAAGAAAAAATGTAATTAGTAATATAATGAGATTCTAAGACTAAAAAACCATAAAGCAACGTCACATCTTATGGTTTATTTGGTCTAAGGTGTCAACTGGTCTTTGCCTTTAAAAGCTTTGTTCTGATTTCTCTATTAAGAAAATACCCGGTAACAATAGTAGCTAATACATCGGCAATAGGAAATGAGATCCAAACCCCTAATTCTCCCATAAATTTTGGTAAAACCAAAATTAAAGGAATAAAAAAGAATCCCTGGCGTGACAAAGTGAGAAGCAATGCAGGGATTGCTTTTCCAACGGCCTGAAAATAAGCACCCCCTATTAACTGAAGCGCAATTATTGGTGTGGCTGCAAATACCAAACGCATTGGTGTTGCTGTATGAGAAAGTACAAATTGGTTTAATGCCAATTCTTTTGCAGTAAGATTAGGGTTGTCACTTAGAAACAATGCAGAGATTTCTGAGGGAAAAATCATTAAACCTACAAACACAAGAGTGGCTACCAAAGCAGCATATTTGATGGCCGTATTGATAGATTCTCGAACTCTGTTATAGTGTTTTGCACCATAGTTGTAACCAGCAATGGGTAAAAATCCTTGCGTAACACCAAAAACAGGAAACAATGCAAACATAAGCATACGCCCTATGATTGCGTATACAGCTACCAAACCTTCTTGTCCCAGATCGAATAAAATATTATTCATCAATAAATAAGTAATACTAACAACCGCTTGTCTGGCCAATGTAACCCCACCAAGTGAGGCAATTTCTGAAACTATTTTTTTTTGCAGTACGAAATGTCTAAATCTTACTTTTAGTTCAGAGTTTTTAGAAGAAAAGAACCATGCAATGTATAAAAAACATGCAAGATAAGATCCCGTAGTTGCCCATGCAGCACCATGCATGCCCATGTCCAATAGTTTAATGAAAACATAATCCATTAACAAGTTTCCGACCGTTGGTATGATCATGGCCGTCATTGCAAATTTTGGCTTTCCTTCTGCTCGTATTACTGTATTTCCCATCATGGCAAAACCAAGGATGGGAACCCCGTACAAAACGATAATATAATATATTTTAGCGGGATCGAAAATGCCTCCTTTTCCTCCAAACCTTGGGATAATAGTATCTACAAATAGAAGCCCCAAAATTACTAATGAAACTGTGCATAGTAGGGTTAAGATGATTTGGTTTCCAAAAGTTTGTAATGCCTTTTCTTTATTACCAGCCCCTAATGCTCTCGATATAATGCTAGAGCCTCCAATACCAATTGCCATTCCTAATGCTGCAATAAAAAAAGACACAGGTAATACTACATTAATAGCAGCAATGGCAATAGGTCCGATCCAATTACCAACAAAAATAGAATCGATGAGGACATTAAGTGACATCACCAATATTCCTATAGAAGCAGGAACCGCTTGCTTAATAAGTAGTTTTCCTATTGTTTCTGTACCAAGTGCTTCAGAGGTTACTTTGGCCATTATACTGATTGCGTTTTAACAGGTGCCCACTTATTTACCCAATTGGCAATAAGATCAGCCCAATCATCACGATCATTTAGACAAGGAATGGTAGTAAACTCTTTTCCGCCAACTTCATGAAAAATTTCTTCTCCTTCCATAGCGATTTCTTCCAGCGTTTCTAAACAGTCAGCAACAAAAGCAGGAGTAACAATAGCCATTTTCTTGATTCCTTCTTTTCCCATTCGTTCTATAGTACGATCGGTATAGGGTTGTAACCAAGGATCAAATCCTAATCGTGATTGAAATGAAGTTGAATAGGTTCCTTCTGGTAAACTTAGTTTTTCTGCAACCATTTTGGTGGTTGTATAGCACTGATGACGATAGCAGAATTCATGCGCAGAGGATGGTGTATTGCAACAACTACCATCTATCTTACAATGTGATTGAGTAACATCGCTTTTTCTGATATGTCGTTCGGGTACACCATGATACGAAAACAAAAGATGTTCATAATCCAAACTTTCTAACTTTTCTCCAATACTTTGAGATAAGATATCAATGTACCTTGTATCTTTATAAAATGCGGGTACATTCGTTAGTTTCATTTCAGGAAAGTGAGCTGCTCTCAATTCTTCTGCTAATACCAAAATGGTTTCTGTAGTCGCCATTGCAAACTGAGGATAAAGAGGGACAATCATTACTTCTCTCACTCCTTGATCATGCAACTCCTGTAACCCTTTTTTTATGCTCATAGATCCATATCGCATTGCAAGTCCGATAGGGATAGCCGTACGATCTGAAACTTTTTTTTGTAAGCGTTCTGATAATACGATAAGAGGCGATCCTTCTTTCCACCAGATTTTTTGATAGGCAGCTGCAGATTTTTTTGGTCTTGTATTTAGAATAATTCCTTTAACGATTAATGTACGAGCCCATAAAGGAACATCGATCACTCGAGGGTCCATTAAAAATTCACCAAGATATTTTTTTACATCTTTTGGATCGGTGCTGTCTGGTGATCCTAAATTAACAAGAAGAACTCCTTTACTCATGGTTTGTATTTTTGTAGCGCAAAAATACAAACTATCAAATGTTATGAGCTTAAAAACGATAAGACTTTTTGATGATGGTATTGATGAGCGCATGATATGCTTTAAACTGAAACGGTATAGTATAAGGCTTAAGATATGTAAACAACAGTATTTTTTGCTTTTACAGAAAGGTATTCTGCTAAAATTTAATAAGTGCAAGAGACGATTAATTCAAAATCAACCAAAGTAAAAGTGTATTCTGATATGGTAATATCAGGGTTAAAATACGTTAAATAATGATAAACTAAAATGCAAAATAGTTTTATTTTAGTATTTTGTAGACGATTAAAAGCAACGATGAACCGTGTTCGTTTATAGGGATTATAAAATTAATTTTATAATCTTATTATAATGAACTTATGGTTACATGTGATGATACCTATTTAATTTAAAAACACATGAAACGAATAATTTTAGATGTCGAAAAAGAGAAATTACCTTTTGTAATTGAGTTATTAGAGCAATTCGAATTTGTATCGATTATTGGCGATGCCACCGAGGAAGATAAAGGAATGTATGATTCTATTGTATCCTTACAAAAAGGAGTTGGAATCCCTAGAAACGAATAATTACATAGGTTATGATAAACCTGTCACGTACTTTTTTGGAGTAGTACCGAATTTCTTTTTAAATGCTGCAATAAAATGGCTTGCAGTACTATACCCTACCTTTAATCCTACTTCATTTACATTGTGTCCACCAGATGCAAGTAGTTGCCTAGCCACTTCCATTTTGTAATCGAATAAAAAAGCATATACAGGTTCACCATAGATTTGCTTAAATCCGTCTTTGAGTTTTTTTAAAGGTAACCCTATTTCTTTGGATAATTCCTGTAATGTAGGTGGTTCTGACATTCTGGCGATGATTATTTCTTTGGCTTTTCTTATTTTTAGAACATTTTCTTCATCTACCAAAAATGGGCATTGTTCTATGTTAGCATCTTCTGGCCTGTTAAAGTACAAGCTTAGTAATTCATAGCATTTAGCCTTAAGGTATAACAATTTTACAGAAGGATGGAGGCTATAACTCATGATTTGATTTAGAACAACTGCCATAGATGGAGATATGTCTGCATCTGTATAATATTTTTTATCTCTATTGCCTTCACCTAGAAAAGGTATATAATCTGCTTCTTTAGAAAACAAAGCATGAAATTTTTTTATAGATATAAGAACTGTGATAAGCCAGGCATCTGTTTGCATTTCGAGATTCATCGGTAAATCTCGTTGCGGGTTGTATAATAGTAACGAATTTTCTTCAGAAAGGTTAATCGAATAACTTCCGTTATTAAAGTTAAAGGTTACAGCGCCTTTTATACAAAAATGAAATTGAATATAACTACTATCAATATCGCGCACAACGCATTGATTTTCATTTGTTTCATTTTGAAATTTAAGAATGTGAAAACCGGTTTCAATTTGAGTTTCTTCTAGAATTCCTGGAGCGTTGTTTTTCAATTCAATTTCCATAATACAATCTATTAGTTATTTAGAATAAGTCTAAACTGTCGTTGCAAGAACAACCCGTAACATTACAAAAATAGCCCTTTTTAAGGATTTATGATAAAATAATGCCGCAAATAACGTTTTTCGATACTAAAAACTCTTCTAGCGTTATTTTTTTAAAACTATCTAAAATATTTTTGTCCCAAGGAAAATAGATCATAACTGCATGGAGCCCCATTTAAGAGCGAAAGGAACAAATTTTTATACCATAGGACTTAGCTATAAAAAAGCTGACGCAGAGATTAGAGGACGCTTTAGTGTTAGTGATCATGCCAAAGAAAGCATATTGCAACAGGCAAAAACTGAAGGTATAGAAGCGTTATTGGTTACATCAACTTGTAACAGAACAGAGTTGCATGGTTTTGCCCAACACCCATTTCAGTTAATCAAGTTGTTATGTGAACACACACATGGTACTGTAGAAGAGTTTGAAAAGGTTGCCTACGTTCATAAAAACAGTAAAGCCGTAGCCCATCTGTTTAAAGTGGGTACGGGATTGGATAGTCAAATACTAGGAGATTTTGAGATTATTAGTCAATTAAAACTGAGTTTTAAAACGTCAAAAAAGGTAGGAATAACAAACCCTTTTCTAGAACGATTGATCAATGCTGTAATCCAGGCAAGTAAGCGAATCAAAAATGAAACCGAAATATCTTCTGGTGCCACTTCGGTGTCATTTGCATCGGTACAATATATTCTTAAGAACGTAGAAAATATCTCTGATAAGAATATATTACTTTTTGGTACAGGAAAAATAGGTCGTAATACTTGCGAAAATTTAATTAAGCATACCAAAAATGATCATATTACTTTAATTAATCGTACCAAAGATAAAGCAGAAAAGGTGGCCGGTAAGTTTAATCTTGTGGTAAAGGAGTATGCTAATATTCAATCTGAAATTAAGAATACAGACATTTTGATTGTCGCTACAGGTGCCCAGAATCCTACTATTTCTAAACAATTAATCCATTCTGACAAACCTTTGCTAATTTTGGATCTGTCGATTCCTAAAAATGTAGCAACAAACGTTACAGAATTGCCTAATGTAACATTGGTTCATTTGGATCACTTGTCCAAAATGACAGATGATACTTTACAGAAAAGAAAGCAGTATGTACCACAGGCCGAAGCAATCATAGAAGAAGTAAAAACTGAATTTAATGATTGGCTTGAGACAAGAAAATTTGCTCCAACAATCAAAGCGCTTAAGAATAAGTTAATTACTATGAAGGATATGGAGATTAACTTACAACGAAAAAAGTATGCAGATTTTGATGAGGAACAGGCCGATATTATAAGTAGTCGTATCATTCAGAAAATTACCAATCATTTTGCCAATCATCTTAAAGATGATACTACTTCGGCAAATGAGAGTTTAGAATTAATTCAGAAAGTTTTTCAATTACAAAATAAGTAACATTGACAAAGACAATTCGTATAGGTACCAGAGATAGTGAATTAGCACTTTGGCAGGCCAATACTGTACAAAAACAATTAAATGATTTAGGATACGACACGAATTTGGTCCCTGTAAAATCTACAGGAGATCTTGTTCTCGATAAACCTCTATACGAATTAGGAATAACCGGCATTTTTACGAAAACACTCGATATTGCCATGTTAAATGGCGATATAGATATTGCGGTTCACTCTATGAAAGATGTACCCACGGCTTTACCAAGTGGAATTGTGGAGGCTGCGGTTTTGAAAAGAGCAGATGTTAAAGATATTTTAGTACATAAGGGATTAGATTTTTTAGAGACAGAGGGAGTGATCGCTACAGGAAGTTTACGTAGAAAAGCTCAGTGGTTACATAAATATCCATCGCATACAGTTGTAGATTTACGCGGTAATGTAAACACAAGAATGCAAAAGCTAACCGATAATGATTGGCAAGGTGCTATATTTGCAGCTGCAGGTTTAGAACGAATTAACCTAAAGCCAGAGAATTATATTGATTTAGATTGGATGATTCCAGCTCCTGCTCAAGGTGCTATGCTGGTTGTTGCAAAAGAAGAAGATACTTTTTGTAGAGAGGCTTTGGCAAGTCTTAATGATGAGGCCTCACAAATTTGCGTTCATATAGAACGTGAGTTTTTAAGAGAGTTAGAAGGAGGTTGTACTGCACCTATTGGAGCATTGGCGAAAATAGATGCCGATCAAATTCATTTTACAGGAGTATTGCATGGTTTGGATGGAAAAGATATGATATCGGTGACAAAAACAGTTAAGATTTCAGAAAAAGAAGATTTTGGTAAAAACTGTGCACAAGAAGTATTAAATAATGGTGGGAAAGCACTTATGAAGAGGATAAAAGCAGCGATAAAATAAACTTAAATACCCTCACCCTAACCCTCTCCCAAAGGAGAGGGAATTGTGATTGATGAATAAAAAAACTCAAATATCAAGATTACTTCAAAAAGAGCCAACAACAGCTGAGGCAGCATTGTGGAAACTTCTTCGTAATAGAAATTTTGATAATTTGAAATTTAGGAGACAACATCCAATAAAAGAGTATGTTGTTGATTTTATAAATATTGAATACCAAATCGTTATTGAGCTTGACGGAAAATATCATAATAGTGATATCCAGAAAGAAAAAGATCAATTAAGAGATTTGCATTTGGAAACTTTGGGATATAAAGTACTAAGATTTAAAAATGATGTAGTTTTTGATAATCATAAACTGATTTTGCAAAGTATAAAAAAGAGTGTTGAAGAATTTCTCCCTCTACCTCAGGGAGAGGGTCGGGGTGAGGGAATTGCAAAGAAACATCTTATTAAGGATAATGAGGATAATAAAGAAGAAGGTTATACCATATTATCTACCAAAAAATTATCAGTTGCGCAAAAGGAACTGATATTGAATAGTGGCCTTGGTTTTGTAGAATATGATGCTATAAAGATTGAATTGCTTGAAGTTGAAATGAATGATGAGGTGCGCCATGCAATTTTTACGAGCAAGAATGCTGTAAAAGCAGTTTTAAATACGACATCACAATTGAATATTAAAAACTGTTATTGTGTAGGAGACAATACTAAAAAGCTATTAGTAGATCATGGGCAAAATGTGATAGAAACTGCTCAAAATGCTTCTGATTTGGCCAAAATTATTGTAGAAAACTATAAAAACACTTCGTTTCAATTTTTTTGTGGAAACTTAAGAAGAAACGAATTACCCGATATTTTGAAACAACACAGTGTAAAATTAAAAGAACAAATAGTATATAATACTCATATGAACTCGCGTATATTTGATCGTGTTTTTGATGGGATTTTGTTTTTTAGCCCGTCTGGTATACAAAGCTATGTTGCAAAAAATAGAATTGGAGACAGTATTACTTTCTGTATAGGTAATACCACCGCTTCAGAAGCGATTAATTATACAGATACCGTTCGAGTAGCGAACAAACCTACTGTAGAAAATGTTATTATACAGGCTATAAAATATTTTAAAAAATAAAAGGTAGATGTTGACAGGTGCATAAAAACTTCATGACACTACCCTTAATAAAAGACCCGATAGGGCTGTAATTATATGACACAACTTAAAAACGACTTATTCTTAAAGGCTTTAAAGGGAGAAACTGTGGAGCGACCTCCAGTTTGGATGATGCGTCAGGCAGGTAGATACTTGCCAGAGTTTATGGCGTTAAAAGAAAAGTATGATTTCTTTACAAGATGTAGGACTCCAGAACTAGCATCAGAAATTACAGTACAACCTATAGATATCATTGGGCCGGATGCTGCGATTTTGTTTAGCGATATTTTGGTGATTCCGCAGGCAATGAATATCGAAGTCGAAATGAAGGACGGAATTGGCCCCTGGTTGCCCAACCCTATTCGATCTCTTAAAGATGTTGAACAAGTAGTTGTACCCGATGTTTATGAAGAATTAGGATATGTGATGGATGCGATCAAACTAACCAAAGAACGTTTGGATAATCGTGTTCCTCTTATTGGTTTTGCAGGATCGCCTTGGACCATTTTATGTTATGCTGTGCAGGGACAAGGGTCTAAAAATTTTGATAAAGCCAAAGAACTGTGCTTTACACAACCAGAAGCTGCACATCAATTACTACAAAAGATTACAGATACCACTATTGCCTACTTAAAAGCAAAAGTGGCTACGGGTGTAAATGCTGTACAGGTATTTGATAGTTGGGGAGGAATGCTTTCTCCTGTAGATTATCAAGAGTTCTCATGGAAATATATTCAGCAAATAGTAGATGCATTAAAAGACGAAACTCAGGTAATCGTTTTTGGAAAAGGGTGCTGGTTTGCACTACAGGAAATGGCAAAATCGGGAGCTGCAGCATTAGGAGTTGATTGGACTTGTTCTGCACGTAATGCACGTTACCTAAGCGGAGGAAATATTACGTTGCAAGGTAATTTTGATCCATCAAGGTTGTTATCACCCCCTGCCGAGATTAAAAAAATGGTAAAACAGATGATTGATGAGTTTGGTAAGGATCGATATGTAGCTAATTTAGGACATGGTATTTTACCAAACATTCCGGTAGAAAATGCTAGAGCTTTTGTAGACGCAGTAAAAGAGTATCAGGGATAGTATGAATCTATACAGGGTGATCATAGGATTAAGTTACCAACAAATAGGTCGTTTATCCTGGGTCATGTTCCTTAATCCTATATGTATTTTACCAACACTTCGTGCAACACAACGCACCATGCTTATTTGTAATAAAAATTATGGCAAGGAACACCATGGTAACGGGGTCGCCAATGCATATCGACATGCATTGTGGAATATGCTATTGTGTTATCAGGTTTTTATACGCACAAAAAATAAAGAAAAAGCGATAAAATGGGCAAAAACGATTACCGATTTATATGAAAAAATTGCACCTAATGCTCCTATAGAAAATGCTATGGATTTACATAATAATAACATAGGAAGAATGCTTTTTAAGGCCATTACCAAATACACTGAAGAAGAGGTGTTGGTTGTATTGAAAAATAAAGTAGAAAGTGCAATAGAGGTAACTAGTATTGCGACTATGAAAAATCATGAAAATCAACTGGTGTATTTGGTTTAATTATTAGGATTTTAAGAACAAAAATCGAGTTATGCATACATAGTCAGCTGCCCAATTGTATTTGAATGCAGCATTGAATTATAAAACCTGTTTAAACTTTTTTGTTAGAGTCGAAAAAAGTTTAAACAAGTTTTTAAAATATGATCTTTTTATTTAATCCTACTATTGGTAATTGTAAAATCTCTAGAATACTTAGTGTCAATCCAATTTGTTTGAGAACCAATGATTTGTAAGCCAGATAGTATTCCATCAATTCCAGTAATCTCAAAACCTTTGTAAATATCGTTTAGTATAACATTGGTGATAGATATATTAAATATTTTTTGATTCATATCAATTGGTTGCATTTGTGAACTAAGCCTAAAAGCTGCTTCATATTTATTTGTTTTTGGATTGATATTTCGAATATTGTTACCAATTACATTATCTATAATTACGTTTTTTGTACTATGTGGGCGACCAGTTGCCATATCTATATTAAATACATTAACCCCGCCATTTTGAATTACATCTTTTATAATAACATTTTCTGTTACTGACTCTAAATTCCAAAATTTTGGATGTTGAATAGCAATACCTCTAAACCCATTTGTACAATCTATATTTACATTTAGGATTTTTATATTTTTTGCATTTAAAATTCCTAGTGCATTATCGTACTTGTTTTTAGGAATATAATTCCCGCCATACAGCGTAATGTTTTGGACAGAATAAGGAGATGTTTCAGTTAAATCTCTTTTTTTACCAATATTAATAAGCCCTCCTATATCTGTTGCTGGCCATGGTTTTTGAAAATTATCTATTTCCTGTTGTGTATAATATTGAAGGTATACATTTTCTAATTTTTTACAAACCGTTCTTGGTTGATTGACACCAATAAAAGTAGCTCCGCTAAAATCATAGTATGTGTTATCTTGATTCAAATGTAAAGTTAGATCAAGTAGAAAAGTACCATTTGCTACAAATTTACCAACGTTAGGAAAAGATTCTATTGCCTTTTGAAAGATCTCTCCAACTGGGACTTCACCTTTATTGTTTACACCCCACCATTGTGGAGTTACATATTCATTGAGTGGTTTGCCGGTTACTTTACCATCATCTAATGTAAGATCAAACCTATCAAAAGGACAGTCATCAATTGTCCCATTATTCTTTAATTCAAATATTTGGTATGGAGCAGAATCAATAAATCCATTAATGGTAAGAATAACTCTACCTTTAATAATGAGTTTATGTGGCTGAATAAATTTTAAAGATATGTTTTTTGGGATAGTAATGTCGTTATCTATATTGATATCACCGTTAATTATTATTGTACCCCCTTCTTCGTTCAAGGAGTTAATAGCGTTTAATATGGTTTGTTGATTACCTCCTGGTAAAACAATCTCTGTAGAATACATAAAAGAAATTGAAAAGAAAAGTATTAGATTTAAAAAATTTGATTTCATGTTTAGTATGATTTAAGGTTTTGTATACAATTAGTATGTGCCCAAATACAACAAAGTGTTACCTCACTATTTTTGGTTTTTTACTTAAAAAAATAGATTTAATGCTTTTTGAACAAAAAAATACACTACATTTGTCAGGATTTGACAAGTCATATGAAAGAAACTTTTGGAGAGTACATTAGACTTTTGAGAACAAAAAGAGGATTTACATTAACTCAGTTGGCAGCACAATTAGATTTGGATGCGGCTAACCTAAGTAAAATTGAAAATGGAAGAAGGGAGTTTGATGTCAAACGACTCTCAAAACTGGCCAAAGTTTTTGATTTAGATATCCAGAAGTTAAAAGAGGAATATGTTAGTGATCAATTGGCAAAACAAATCTATGAAATGGATTGTTCGACAGAGTTACTTAAGGTAGCAGAAGAAAAAGCCGAATATAGAAGAAAATTTAAAAAATAAAATTGCATTTCCTACCCTGCAATTTTATTGTGATCTTATTTCGAACTATACAAAGATTTAGAAAAGTTCGAATGAGTTTACAATCAATATCATAAAGAATTAAGATTGGATGTAAGAGAATGGTGTTCGTTTAGCATATTTTATGGCTAGAAAAAATTGTGTATTTATTTTGATAATAGGCAAGGACAAATTACACCATTTGACGACTAACAGGTTTATAAAACTCTTACATCGATTTTATAGAGAGCTATTCATTTACTGTTAAAAATTAGAACAATTTTAATGGTATTATAGACCCGCTTCATAATAGAAGTTAGCACTTGGTATAGTATTTGGAGACTTTCTACAATACTTGCTTTAGCAAAGGCCGGGAACTACGTTGATGTACGATAGTTTAAAATTATAACAAATGAAAATAGAGCTGAAAACTCAGAACTTTCCAAAATTCGAACTATTACCTAATCAAGACTTTATTTTGTTTTTGATCAAGAATGAATTATTGGGAACCAAGTTTATGAATCAATTAAATACCGTAGGCATTGATACTTCTTTTGGAGGTATAGAATTAGGTGAAGCAATTTTATCACTTATGGGCTTTAAACATAAAAATGATAAATTATGGGAATGGTATCATGCTATTTTAAAAACCTATATTGCCAGAGTGAAATTTGGTGATAGTGTAGTGATAAGGTCCGTAGCTTTTGATTTTTATGTGGCCCTTAGAGTACGATTACATATTGAAGAAGAGAGTAAAAATTAACAAAATACAATACGATCTTGTTAACATATAGATGTGAATTATGAAAGATGCTAATAAGGCATATTTGTTAATTAACCCATATATTCTAACCAATGTAATACAGGTTTATAAAATTTCATAAATCGCAATAAACCAGTGGTCGTTTATTGATTTACCTTTTTACAGTATGATTTATTTTTCCTTACAGTGTTTACGTATTAAGCATCAAATCACCCCCGAGCACACTTTTAATCGTAAAACTTTCTTTATAGACTGTATTACTTGCCTTTTATAAGAAGCATTGGTTTTCATTTCTGCAAGAATGGTATTTATTGTTTTTACTTCATCTTGTGGCATCAAGATCAGGTCACAACCAGCTTTAGAGGCTAGGAGAGGAGCATTATCCAAAATTGTAACCGCTTTCATGATATTAAGTGCATCAGAAATAATAACCCCTTTAAAACCCATTTTTTCTTTTAACAAACTGGTTACAATTTTTCTCGAACAACTAGAAGGTATCCCATTAGTATCGTATTCTTTGTTATTTTTTATTGTAATATGAGCCACCATTATAGAGAGCACACCGTCTTCAATTATTTTTTTATAATTGTCGACTTCTTGCATAGGGCCGTCAATATAAACACTTTGTTTATGTGTATCCCCTTTAACAAGGCCATGGCCAGGAAAGTGTTTTGCAGTAGCAATAATACCCCCTTGCTGAGTACATTTTATAAAGTGATTAGCCAATCGAACTACAGTTTCTTTAGTATTACCATAACTTCTGGATTTGATCGCCTCATTATTTGGACTAATATCCAATACAGGCGCATAATTATGATGTACGCCTATTTCTCTAAGTTCTTGATTTATTGCAGTAACAACCTCATCAGATCTTTGTTCTGTTTTGATATCTATTGTTTTACCCACATCACGAGCACCTTTAATTCTACTTGCAAATAGACTGGGTTCTGCATCCATGCTATACAACAAAGGCAAGCTTTTGTTGGCAATAGAAAGTTTGTTAAGAGCTATAATATCTTCTGTATGTTGTTTTTTACTGCCTTTTAAAAATACAACCCCACCAACAGCATTTTGAGTAACTAATTTTTTTATTGTTGTATGTGGTTTCCCAATCTCACCGCCAGACGTAATAATCATTTGTGCCACCTTTTGACGATCAGATAATGTATTGTAAATAGAATCAACAGTATATTCTAATTCAGAATTATAGGAATAAAAGTCTTGAAGGCTAAATTTTGGAGACTGAGCGTTTACCCCAAACGAGCAAAAGAATATAATAAAAATACTAATTGAAAATTTTTGCATAAATAAAGGTTTATATCATTTTTATTTTTCGATGGGTACATGATCCAATTGTCCCCATTCGCTCCAGGAACCGTCGTATACAGACATATTTTGATATCCAGATAAATCGGCTGCAAGCATAAGAATACATGCCGTGATTCCTGATCCACAGGTAAAGATCAGTTTTTTATTTTCTATTGAAAAGTCTTTTAGAATTTTACTTAATTCTTTAGTAGACTTCATTTGGGTATTTTCTATGAGAGTTTTATAAGGCAGGTTCTTCGAATTTGGTATATGGCCCCCTTTTAAATCTGTTCTGGGCTCTGGTTCTGTGGCGTTAAATCTACCAGAAGAACGAGCATCTAGGATTAAGGTATCTTTTAGAGTTATAGCGGCTAAAACGTTTTTAGCATCACTAACTAGTTTGGGGTTAAAATTAGCTTCAAAGTTACCCCTGGGATATAATTCTTCTTCTTTATTTTCGGGTTGACAAGGTAGTTTTTCCTTTTGCCATATAGGAAGCCCACCATCTAACACTGCCACGTTTTTATGCCCCATAATTTTAAACATCCACCATACTCTGGGACTTGAATAAATGCCTAACTTATCGTATACTACAACGGTATGATGCGTATCAATACCTAATTGTTTGCAAGCTTCAGAAAAAGATGCTGGAGAAGGTAACATATTAGGGAGGTCAGTATTCAGATCAGAAAATGTTTTTTTAATATCAAAAAAACGACTTCCTATAATTTTTAAATTCGAAACACTAGAATCATTTGTAGTAGTAACTTTTTTGATCGTAGCATCAAGAATTACCAAATCAGGATGATCTAAGTGTTCTGCAAGCCATTGAACAGAAACGAGTGGTTGTGTGATTTGTAATGTATTCATGTGTTAAAGATAGGTTATCAAGAGGTCATAAATTTGTGTAACATATGATGGGTTTGTTGCTGCAGTTTTTTCTTAAAAAAACGAGTGCCGCCCAAAATTTTTCCTTTCCAACCCATGGCCTGCGATGCCCATTTATGTAAATCAAAATTATCGGTATGTTTTATAATCTTACCGTCTTTAAACACGAATTGTGCATCTATTTTATTATGAACACTTCTACCAGTTTTACTAAACAAATACCAAGCTTCCCAATGTGCACTACCAGTGTGCTTATGTATCTTAATGTCAGAAAATTCTATCTGAAGATTCTTTGCGTTTTTGCATAGCATTCGCCACATACTTTTTGCATGCTCTCCTTGTAGTTTTCCAAAAGCAGGATCTTCAAAAATAATATCTTCATGATAACAGGCTATCATTGTATCTGCATCACGATTATTAAATGCGGTATAAAAGGTTTCTATAAGTTTCTCCATAACATCTACGCATTAAAATAAGGATGATGAAGATAAGAATAATTAATCGAGTTTATCGGCCAGTTTCTTAAATACTTTTTTAGGATTTTTATCTTCGTATAGAACTGCATGTACGGCATCTATGATAGGGGTTCGTGTCTTTTTGGTAGTATCCAGTTCATAGGCTGTTTTAGCAGCATAATATCCCTCTGCGACCATATTCATTTCCATTTGAGCGCTTTTTACCGTATACCCCTTACCAATCATATTGCCAAACATACGGTTACGAGAAAAAGTAGAATACCCCGTCACTAATAAATCTCCTAAATAGGCAGAATTATTAATATTACGTTTCATTTTATGTATTTTCTTAATAAAACGCTTCATTTCTCTAATGGCATTACTCATTAATACACTCTGAAAATTATCACCATACCCAAGTCCATGAGCAATTCCTGCTGCCAAAGAGTATATGTTTTTAAGCACTGCCGCATATTCGGTACCTATAATATCATCACTTATTTTACATTTGATATATTCGCTACTTAGATGATTTGCCATAATAGTGGCTTTCTCTTTGTCTCGTGATGCAATCGTAAGATAAGATAATCGTTCTAGAGCAACTTCTTCTGCATGACATGGCCCGGTAATTACCCCTATATTATCAAAAGGAATAGTATATTCATCATGAAAATGTTCTCCAACAATAAGCCCTGTTTCGGGTACAATACCCTTAATAGCAGAAAATATAATTTTATCTTGGATAGAAGTTTTTAACTTTTCTAATTCACTATGAAGAAAGGCCGACGGAATCGCAAAAATCAGATAATCTGCATAGGCCACAGCCTCATTTATATCATTGGTAAGTTTAAGCTGATCTATTCTAAATTCTACAGAACTTAGATAGTTAGGATTGTGTTGTTGCTTTTTAAGATGTTCAAGGGCATAGGTACTTCGCATATACCATCCAACTTCATTAAGGTTTTCGGTAAGCATTTTTACAATGGCAGTTGCCCAACTACCACCTCCTAGCACTGCAAATTTTGGACTATTTTCCATAAAATATTTTCTGGGGTCAAAAATAAGGAAAATAGAAGTCATATTAAAAATCTAACAATCAATTAGTTGTGATTTTGGCACGTCTTTTGGAAGTTACATTTTGAAATTGAAAACACAGAGCTTATGAAAACGCTAAAATTACTTTCGATTATTTTTTTAGGATCTATTATACTTACTTCTTGTGTAGCAGAGGTTGTTGTAGAAGAAGATGTATACATTGAACCACAACCGTTTGTAAATTCGAATACAGGAATTAGCCTAAATGCATTATTGAATTCTTATGAGATATGGTATGTTGATATCGAACGTACAAACGGTAATGTAGAAATTCCTTTTTTACAAAAAGCATTCACGATTTCTTTTAAGAATGGAATTTTTTATGCTAATAATAACCTTGTAGGTATGGGGAGTAATGGTAATGGTTTTGGGTTGGATGTTGGAGAATATGATCCATTTAGAATAGAAGTAGATATTACCCATGATATTGATGGAACCTATACGTTTAGAGTTAACCAGCTTTCTAATAACGAAATAGAACTACGTGACATTGTTTCTGGAACCAGTTATTATTTAATTGGTCATCAACGCAACAACTTTGACTATGATGCCGTCTTTTATGATAACATTCATTATTTCTTACAGGAATATGAAGTTTGGGAGAAAATATATACCAGTGAAATGGGTGTGCTAAATGAATTTGATAATGAGAACTATTTGAAATTCGCATACTTTGGAGCAGGAGATAATTTTGAGAGTTCTAGGGATCAAGTGGGGATATCTCTCGACGATATTATCTATGATTATGTAGGACATTACGAAATTAAAGATATTCTTAACATTTTTGATAAGAAAACTTTAACACTTGATTACGGTTATCTAGACAATGAATTCTTCGAGTTGTCCGTTATCAATGACAGTACGATAGAATTATTTCACCCATCGTCAGAAACTGTATATCGATTTGCGGGTAGAGGTAATATTGTGTTTAAAAAATCGATCTCTCAAAACGATAGAAAAAGAATTAAAAAAGCTGATTTTATGAAGCTTACAAAATAAAATATAGCTAGTTGGTAGCTTAAAGATAGTTAACTTTTTGGTTGGTTATTTAGTTGGGAATCGCTCTACAAGAGAAATCTTGTTTGAGCGATTTCTTTTTTGATAGGTAGCACAGATCAACTTAATAATTATTTAAACTAAATAAAAATAATTAAGCAACTCTTTGCGATATCCTGCATCTATTAGAAAAAGTAAGACTATTTAATCAAACAAATTATGAAAAAACTATTTTGCATAATACTATGCTTATGTTTATCGAGTTGTTGGTATCATCCAAATGATGATGATACCACATCTCCTCCTTATGAACCTCCTTATGAAGCTGTAATACTAAAAAGAAGTGAATTGAACAGTTCTATTGTTCTACAAGAAAAACAAGCCACTGTCGAACCAGCAAAAATTTATGTTGTCGAGGATTATATTTTTATTAATGACAAGCGAAGAGGTTTTCACATTTTTGATAATTCAGATCCTGTAAATCCTGTAAAAAAGAGCTTTTTAAAAGTACCAGGCTGCACCGATATTGCTATTAGAAATAGTACTTTTTATATCAATCAAGCAACAGATTTGGTAGTACTTACTTTTGACCTAAATGATTTTAGTTTCGAGATTGTTAAACGGGTTGAAAACGTATTTCCTAAAGTAGCTTCTCCAGACGGCTATATAGAGCATGCAAATGAAGATAGTGTGGTTGTAAATTGGTTAGAAAAATAAAAACAATAGTATAATGAATACAAAACATATTTTACTACTAATAAGTTTTATTATTATAAGCTTGTTTGTTGGTTGTAGCACAGATAGTGATAGTTCGGCTGCAGAGTCTACCTCAGATGGGCAAGGAGGTTCTTTGGCAACATTTATACTAAAGAATGATTATTTATATACCGTCGATTCATTTGACCTCACTGTTTTTAATATAAAAGAAGCTAAAAACCCAGTTGAGGTAAATTCAATTAACGTAGGTTTTAATATCGAAACATTATTTAATTACCAGGACTTTTTGTTTATCGGTTCGAGTGATGCTATGTTTATTTATGATATCACCAATGCAGAATTACCAAAACTAATGTCTCGATCTGATCATTTTAGGTCTTGTGATCCCGTAGTGGCAAATGATACCAATGCCTATGTAACTTTGCATACTAATTCGTTTTGTGATGGGTTAGTAAATGAGCTTAGAACCTATAACATAGAAGATGTTGAAGCACCAATTTTATTAAACACAAGAAATCTAAAAGAGCCAAAAGGGCTAAGTTTATTTGGCACCAATTATCTTTTGGTTTGCGATGACACTGTCAAAATATTTGATGTTTCTGATCCAAATGATTCAAAGTTTATAAAAGAGATCCCTACCAAAAATGCTATAGACATTATTATTAGGGATAATCATGCCTTTATTATTTCAGCGTATAGTATAGAACAATACGAATTGAATAATGAGGATATTGAAAATTTCAAGAAAATAAGCACTTTTAACTTCTAATTATATATGAGGATAACATTTGGGGTTTGATTGGGTAAAAAGATAAAACCTCTAAATTAAGTGCATTACTTTTTATAGTAGAAACTTTGATAAAGTGCTTTTTTAATCTAAAAGCACTTTTTTTATACAGTTTTAGGCCCAATTCCGTATTTTTATAAAAGACAGCTGTTATCCATAAAAATGGAATTGAGTTGTTGTATAATACCAATAAATTGAAAGTCAATTTGATTATGAATTCATAATTTATTGTAAATATTGATTGTTTGTAATGTATTATGATTGAAAATTATTTAAAATTGACTCAAAATACAATCAAAATTTAATTTATTTCTAAAAGGAAGTATCTTTACTCCTTTCAAAAAGCAATAGTATCGTATGGCAACAGCAATAGTAGATTTCGGAATCCAGGAAGCATTGCAACAATTAGGTGTTTCTGAAAATAATAAAGGAACGTCAACGGGAACAGATTGGTTCTCGTCTGAAAATGTAATTTCATCATATTCACCAGTTGATGGAGCATTAATTGGTACAGTAGCGACGACTTCAACATCAGATTATGAAAAAGTGGTACAAACAGCTGTAGAAGCTTTTAAAAGTTGGAGAGTGTTGCCAGCTCCCCAGAGAGGAGAAATCGTAAGGCAGTTTGGAGAAGAATTACGCGTTTTAAAAGAACCACTAGGTAAACTAGTTTCTTACGAAATGGGGAAATCCTATCAAGAGGGGTTGGGAGAAGTACAAGAGATGATCGACATCTGTGATTTTGCAGTAGGATTATCTAGACAATTGCATGGGCTTACGATGCATTCTGAACGTCCTGGGCATAGAATGTATGAACAATACCATCCATTAGGGATTGTGGGGATTATTTCTGCATTTAATTTTCCGGTTGCTGTATGGGCCTGGAATACCGCCCTGGCTTGGATTTGTGGAGATGTTTGTATTTGGAAACCTAGCGAAAAAACACCTCTTTGTGGGGTAGCTTGTCAAAATATAATTGCCAAAGTATTAAAAAATAATAACCTGCCAGAAGGAATTTCGTGTTTGATTAATGGTGATTATAAAGTAGGTGAAATGATGACTACTGATAAAAGAATACCATTAATTTCTGCTACAGGTTCTACTCGTATGGGAAAAATAGTGGCATCTACCGTAGGACAGCGTTTAGGAAAATCACTCTTAGAATTAGGAGGCAACAATGCAATTATTGTAACCCCAGATGCTGATATCAAAATGACCGTAATAGGAGCTGTGTTTGGAGCTGTAGGAACAGCAGGACAACGTTGTACATCGACCCGTCGATTGATTATTCATGAATCAATCTATGATAAAGTAAAAAATGCAGTAGTAGATGCATATGGCCAGTTAAGAATTGGTAATCCACTAGATGAAAACAATCATGTAGGGCCTTTGATTGATAAAGATGCAGTAAAAGGATATCAAAATGCTCTAGAAAGTGTAGTGAAAGAAGGAGGTACCATTGTGGTAGAAGGAGGAGTGCTCTCTGGCGAAGGTTATGAGAGTGGTTGTTATGTAAAACCGGCTATTGCAGAAGCAGATAATACGTTTGATATTGTACAACACGAAACCTTTGCACCGGTTTTATACTTATTAAAATATAAAGGAGAGATAGAGGACGCCATTCAAATCCAGAACGGTGTAGCGCAAGGATTGTCATCGGCTATTATGACCAATAACCTAAGAGAAGCAGAAAGGTTTCTTTCGCATGCCGGATCAGACTGTGGTATTGCCAATGTAAATATTGGTACTTCTGGAGCAGAAATTGGTGGTGCTTTTGGAGGAGAAAAAGAAACAGGAGGAGGTCGTGAGTCTGGATCTGATGCTTGGAAAGTGTATATGAGAAGACAGACCAATACGATTAACTATACTACCGAATTGCCATTGGCACAAGGGATCAAGTTTGACTTATAATACCAGTTCTTATATGAACTAGTATACTTTTAATTTTCTATTGCATAAGAAGGTTAAAGTAAAGCCGTATAAAACATGTTTTATACGGCTTCTTTTAGTTACAAATAACTAAAATCAACATGGGGGGTGGGGGGTAATCTTAAAGTTTCCATAGTATGCCTATTCCGGCATATTGATTTCTATAATTTCTAAAAGAACGAGCATCTATGTCTGTATAGTTAGTGCTTCGAACTCTCGAATAGAGTGTTGCGGTTATAAATAACCCATCACTAATTCGATGCGAAGCGTTTAATGTAAAATTGGTGTATTGATATCTAAGCTTTTCTCCGATACGGGCTTCTGTATCTCTTGCTTCAATCTCTTTGTAATTTCTGGTTACAAAAGCGAATGAGCTGCTTATTTTGGTGGTTTTGTTTTTATAGAATAGTCCAATTTCTGGTGCCGTTTGGTCAAACCCAGAACGATTGGTAGAGTTATCTATTCTGGCGTAGTAGGTAAACTTTGGTCTTATTTTAAATTGCTCACTTATGGGGAGTTCATAAAACAAATTTCCTTTTAAATAATCCCAGTCTCGTTCTCCTTCTGTAAAAGTATCACTGGCATTAAAAGTATCGTACAGTCGTTTTTTAGCTAAAAAACTGATGCCTACTTTATGTTCAAGTCTGCTTATTTCAAAAGATTGTACGCTGGATAGTTGCGCTCCAAATTCATCAAACTGTAAATCCCTAACTCCAAATGCATCAAAGTCTTTAAAATTGTAGAATCCTTCTATCGAAATTTCGTGTTTTTTAAAAGGTACCAACTCAATTCCTGTTGTTGCTCCGTAATTGGTATACCCCAAAGGATTAATCAATACATCTTGATCTCCGCCCAAACCTTCTCTATTCATTCTTTTAAATCTAGCTTCAGACAAAAAGGTCACTTTTTTAGTAAAACGGTATTCATATCGAGCTCTGGCATTTAGACTCCAGTAGCTATCGTCTATATTTTCATAAAATACCCTATAAAAAGGATTTACAAATAGTTTCAGTTTGTTTTTTCCTTTTTTATACCTAAATCTGTAGGTAATGGCAGCATCCTGATAAAAACTACTGGATATTAGGTCTTCTTTGGTCAGTATAGTATCATTCACTCGTATTTCGTTAGGACTTTTAAAGTAATTGTACTCGTACCCTCCTTGCGTTTCTATAGTAAACGTATTTTTACTTTGCGAAAAACTGATTGTACACACTAATAGTGCGATCCATATTAAAGTTGTTATTCTCATTACAATTTTTTCTTTTTTAAATTTTGTTATATAGCTTGTGCTATTACTTCTTTTAATCCCATTTTGTTTACCAGTTGTATTCCCAGGCCTGGTCGTACATTTATTTCCATAATTTGCGGCCCCTTATTGGCATCGATGACAATATCAATTCCCAGATAATTGAGCGGAAAAGCCTTTGCGGTAGCCACCGATATTTCGAGAATCTCTTTCCAATAGGGTATGGGGGCACCATACACCAAAAAATCGCTATCAGGATGATGGTTCATGTATCGTCTCCCGTCATAAACTTCTAATAACCTTCCTTCTTTCATATCTACGCCGATGCCTACGCCATTTTGATGAAGATTGGCTTTACCGTCAGATTTATTAGTAGGCATTCGTAGCATGCCCATCAAAGGCCTATGATGTAAAGTGATAACTCTAAAATCAGGAACTCCCACTGGGTATATTTCATGAAAGAAAGGATGAGGTTCTATACACTCTTCTACAAGAACCCGATCATGAGAACCCAAAGAGAAAAATCCCATAATGATCGATGCCATATGCTGAAATATTTCTCTTTCAGAGATTGTTTTTCCGCTGGATTCCCAATTACCATGTGCATTTTTTTTAAGTATTTTGATACCTCCGCCACCACATCCGTTGGCTGGTTTTATGGCCATTGCAGGGTGCTGTTTGCATAGGTCCCATGCTTTTTTTATGTCACTGTTGTATTCGATCACAGCATATGTTTTTGCACAGGCAATATTGTTTTGATGTAACACTTCTTTGGTCAATACTTTATCGTCTGCAAGGGCATAGTGTTTTTTTGGATTATTAGGATAAATCAGATTAATATTTCTTTCGTTTAGCCCAATCACCTTCGAATAGGTATTTGGTTTTTTAGTAAATAGTATAGAAAACATAGAACTATGATTTTTAAGATTATTTATTAGTTTTTGGCAGAGGCTATATATTACGCTCAGAGAGCAATAAAGGTTTGAACCTAAAAAGTTCTACCCATCGTATACCAATATATCGCCCTAAGAAAGCTGCAAATACGATGACCAATAAGATAAGTTCTGGAAACAGAATCAAAATAGAAGGCAGCCACGACCAGGATAGTATTAGGTAAGAAATAGTGGTAGCGATAAGAGTTTGAAACAATTTATCGATCGCTCTTAGATATCCATCTTCTACCGTTGCACGAGAAAAGCGCTCTGCTGATATGGTAAGAATGATGATAGGAAAAAAAGTTAGTTTGGTAAGCCATTGAATATTGTTTTGAATTCCTAAATGGGTAGCAATCAATATTACACATACCATAATTGTTAATGAGATGACGAGCTTGGGAGTATATAGTAATCCCATTTTATCAAAGGGATAAGATATAAGTCCTATAAGTACGATAAGGGATACAAATATTACCATTCCCGATACAAAACCTGTATGCGATAAAGAAAAAGCGATAAGTACAGGCAGAAATACGCCAAAGGTTTTTAAACCAATAATATTTCTTAGTAAAGCCACTAATAGTCCGCCAATGGGTAGCAATAATAATAGATATAATGATGAAAGGGATATAATGTCTTTATCAACCAGATTCCAAAGAGAAAACCCAGGTAAGTTATGAAGTTCTTGAGAACTCATTTTTAGAAAAGAAACATGATGTAGTTTGTTCATCTCATAGATATAATCAAACTGAATACCTGCCGTATGTGTTATTAGAGATTGATCTCCCTGGTAAATTTCTAAATAATTGGCAGGTAGGTATGCAAAGTGGTTGTTAAGCCCATCAAAGGGGACCCATGTATCATTGATCAATAGCTCTACCCAGGCATGTGATGTTCTCTTAGTAATTGTTTCTAAAATAATACCTCCTTTTATTCTGGCAGGATATCCCAGGTTTCGGCATAAGGCTACGAATAGTCTACTTTTACCATTACAAGAAGCTTTTTTCTGAAGAATAGTAGTTACCGCATCGGTAAGGGTAATGATAGGAGCCGATGGGATTGCATAGATATAGTCATATATATTTTGGATAACCTCTTTGTCGTTTTTTGCGCCTTTTACAAGTTCTTTTGCAAGATTGTCGACCAGTGTGTTATCAGATTGAATATTAGCTGTAGGACTTAAATACTCCTTAGAAACATGAGTTGGTTTGCTAAAGGTTTTGGGGACAACAAACCACTTTTCTTTCCCTTCAAAAGTAAATGAGTAATCAATAGAATGATAAGCATTTTTATCTTTGATACTCCAGATAGCTCTTGTATTTTCTTTTTGTTCTACTCTTTTTAGAAAAGATAAATCGTTGTCATTTATGATCTGTTCTTTAGAGATTCTTTGTCTGCTGTTACTTTTAGGAACATAGGTTTTTAATGAGATATTTGTAGTATCTGTTGATTTGAAAAAAAACCGATAGTTAACTTGATAAACCCGAGCAGAATTAAAATTATCATAGTTCTGAAATACCGGAGGAATTTTAAACCCGATCGAGATTATTGCAAGAATTGTTAATAAGAATAATGCAGTTTTTAGATTTGTTTTCAAAGTCATAATCAGCTATTTTTGGATTATAACAGGTGGAAACCATTTCACCCTACCTCGAAGCAAAAAAAAATTATGGAGCAATCCTCAAAATCTGTATGTGATCAAATTGTCTTTACCAAATTGTTTGAGTCCCATGCAGAATCTGTTAGAAATTTTATTTATTATAAATGTGGCGATAAGCAACAGGCAGAGGATGTGATGCAGGAAGCTTTTATAAAATTGTGGGACAACTGTAAAAAAGTAATTTTTGAAAAGTCAAAAGGATTTTTGTGTACTGTGGCTAATAATTTGTTCTTAAATCAGGTAGCTCGTAAAAAAGTTCGGTTAGAATACACCAAGCTACCTCATCGCAATAGTAATATAGAATCTCCCGATTTTATAATGGAAGAAAAAGAGTTTATGGATAAACTACAAGCAGCCATTGCCGAACTTTCTGAGGCACAACGAGAGGTTTTTTTGTTAAACCGAATCGATAAAAAAACTTATAATGAAATTGCCGAAATGCTGGATATTTCTGTTAAGGCGGTAGAAAAAAGAATGCACAATGCGCTTAAGCAACTTAGAAAACTAGTAAAAAATATATAAGAAGGTAGGGAATTTTGAAACTCACCTGTTATAATTCTGATATAAGGAAGAAAATATGTTGAACGAAAAAGAAAATCCATATTTGGCTAAGTGGTTAAATGACGACCTCGATCCCAAAGAGTTGGAAGCGCTAAAGGAACTTCCAGAGTATGAGGATTACAAAAAGATTGTAGAAGGATTAGAGTATTTTACTCCTCCGTCTTTTGAGGTGCAATCCTCATTGGCAACTACCTTAGGAAAAATTTTTGAACCCAAAAGCAAAAAAGTAATTAGGTTACGACCTATTATATATACCCTTTCTGCGGCAGCCTCTATTGCATTACTTATAGGTGTCTTCTTTAGTAAAATAACGTATACCGCACAACCGGGAGAGCGCTTGGTAATCCAATTACCCGATGAAAGCTCTGTAGAGCTTAATGCAGCTTCTAGCCTAAGTCATAATCGCTTTTTTTGGACTAGTAATAAAGAAATAACTCTGGATGGAGAGGCGTATTTTAAGGTAAACCCTGGCAAAAAATTTACGGTAGTGACCACCTATGGAGAAGTAGCTGTACTAGGAACTCAATTTAATGTAAAAAGCAGAACAAACGAATTTACTGTAGGATGTTATGAAGGCAAAGTACAAGTAGCTACCCATACCCAACAACAAGAAGTACTAGAAAGAGGAGAAGGTGTATCTTTAAAAAATAACAACCTTGTAAAAGAAACGATTACGGGTACAGAACCCCTCTGGAAAAATCGAGAAAGTTTGTTTAATAGCGCACCACTTAGAAACGTATTAGACGAATTAGAACGACAATATAAAATCACTTTTAGGCGTTCAACTATTGATCAGGAAATGCTTTATACAGGTGGGTTTAATTATGATGATTTACAAATTGCTTTAGAAGCTGTTTTGGTTCCTATGGGGATAGAATATGTTATTAATGGAAAAGTAGTTATACTTTCTACATCCCAATAAGAAACCATTTCTGTTACAAATGAGTTACTTGTCAGTTCTAATTGAGTCTTGTTTTCTAATAACCTATCAGGTCTAGGTTATGAATAAATATGTTACAACCACTATGAGGTATTTTTTATTGTTGATATTTTTTTGTCTATCTACAGTTCAAGGACAGGTGTCCAAAAATTATAAGAATACTTCATTGCAACAGGTTCTTGATGAACTTGCACAATCATATGACCTTATTTTTTCTTTTAGTGATGATACGGTAAAAAACAAAGTTATTTCATTAGTAATTCAAAATACACCATTAGATGAGGTATTGGTTACTTTAGGAAAATTAACAAACCTTACATTCAAGAAAATATCTGACCGACAGGTTATTGTTAGTATTCCCAGTACCAAAGTAGAAGTCTGTGGGTATTTATACGATCAAATCACCAATGAACCACTTTCTTATGCGTCGGTATTAGTAGAAAGTGATCAAACAGGAACCATTGCTAATGATGATGGTTTTTTTCAGTTAGGTCTTGTCGAAGAAAATTCTTTCATCACAATACGTTTTGTTGGGTATCATGATAAAAAAGTGCCTGGTTCTTTTTTTAAAAATTCTGATTGCCCTAGAATTCCTTTACTTCTTAGTACTACATCTCTCGATGAGGTGCTTATTACAGAATATATTACCACCGGAATCGACAAAAATATAGATGGATCTATTGGGATATCTAATAAAGAACTCGGGATTCTTCCGGGACAAACCGAAGCCGATGTTTTACAAAGTATACAATTGATTCCTGGGATCAATAGTCTGGATGAATCGGCTGCCGGGATCGAAATTAGAGGAGGGTCTCCAGATCAAAACCTGATTCTTTGGGACCAAATAAAAATGTACAATACAGGTCATTTTTTTGGGATGATCTCTGCCTTTAATCCAAACGTAATAAAAAGTGCAAAAGTTTTTAAAGGAGGAGCAGACCCCAAATATGGAGATCGTGTATCGGGGATTATCGATATATCAAGCGATAAAGAGGTACCTAAATCATTTGAAGGTGGAGTGGGTGTAAATGGTACCCATGCAGATGCGTTTCTCAAAATTCCTGTAGCCAATACCGTGGGGTTGGTCGTTTCGGCAAGACGATCTTATACCGATTATATCGAAACGCCTACTTATAATGCGCTTTCCGAAAAAGTATTTCAGAACACAAAAATTGTAGAAACCGCTAATCAAGTTAACACTATACCAATAGATGAAGAGGAAGAAGATGAGGAGGAGGAAGAGGAATTGGTAGAACGAATAACAAATAACAATTTTTTCTTTTATGATCTAAGCGCAAAACTGATTATCGATGTTTCTGAAACAGATAAAATTCTAGCAAGTGGTATTTATACCCGTAATGATCTGGTTTTTGAGATAAGTGATGAAGAAGATTTGATCACAGATGAACTGAATGTACAAAACAAAGGAGTTAGTTTCTCCTGGGAAGGAACCAAATTAAAACATCTTACACATAGCATAAAAGGATATTACTCAAAATTTGACTCTGATTATCTGTTTACCGAAAAACAAGAAACGGTGATAGAAGAGCAGTCTGTTAGAAAAAATGTGGTAAAGGATAGAGGTCTGGATCTTGAGCTTGCGTATACACTAGATTCAAAAAATGTAGTGCAAATGGGGTATCAGTTTTCGAATAATGAAGTTTTTTATGCCGTTACCCGAGAGAGTGAGTTCGAAACTACCATAAACGAATCGAATAAAGTTGATAATAACGTTAATACATTATACGCGAACTATAAATTTTTACCCGTAAACAAAGGTTTTGTAAATCTTGGTGCGCGTGTATCTCACTACTCTGTAGTAGATAAATTTTTTATAGAGCCCAGAGCAAATGTAGAGTATCCTTTAACCCGACAATTACGAATAAAAGCAACAGGAGAACAGCGGTACCAACCCATAAGTCAACTAATAGAATTTGAGGATACCCAGCTACGTTTAGAAAATAAGATTTGGTTACATAGTGATGATGAGGTACCCGTATTAAAAAGTACTCAGTTTTCTGGTGGGTTCTTGTTTTCTGAGCGAGGATGGAATTTTGAGATCGATACGTATTATAAAAATATCACGGGTCTAACCTCGCTTACCAATGGCTTTAATACCACAGAGGATGAGTTGTCTACCGGTAAAAGCTCTATTTTTGGAGTAGATATCTTACTGAAAAAAAAGTTTAAAAATTTTAGATCTTGGATGGGTTATACCTTTAATGATATTGATTATACCTTTACAGAAATACAGGAAGCGTCTTTTCCGGGTAATAACGATATTCGGCATAATTTTCGAATTTCGAATACCTATGAAAATGAGCATTGGGAGTTTTCATTAGGTTGGTTATGGCGATCTGGGGCTCCATTTACCGATGCAGACCTTGTAGATGACACTATCGAGTTTGGTGCCACCAATGCCAAACGATTACCGGCCTACCATCGATTAGATGTATCTGCTATTTACCGTTTTAAAATCAACCAAAAAGGAAATTGGAGAGGGCAATTGGGTGCTTCGATACTAAATATATATAATCGACAAGTACCTTTATCTATTGGGTATCGACTAGACGATACAGCAACAGGAGAAATCCAATTAGACCGGTTACAACAAGAATCTTTGGGTATCATGCCCAATATGGTATTTCGATTGTATTTTTAATCTGTATTGTGGGGTGTCTTATCCTTAAATGGGTACACTTTTTTATGACGAGACAATCTCTTAAACATCTGTTTTTTCAAATTTTGCTATGCAAAATTTGAAAAAACCCACAACATTACTGCTGTGGGCTTATCTTTTATGGCTTACTCATACCGCTACGAAGTTGTAAACTTCGCAGAGCTGGGTAGATATCTTACTGAAAAAAAAGTTTAAAAATTTTAGATCCTGGATGGGATATACCTTTAATGATATTGATTATACCTTTACAGAAATACAGGAAACGTCTTTCTCGGGTAATAACGATATTCGACATAATTTTCGAATTTCGAATACCTATGAAAATGAGCATTGGGAGTTTTCATTAGGTTGGTTATGGCGATCTGGGGCTCCATTTACCGATGCAGACCTTGTAGATGACACTATCGAGTTTGGTGCCACCAATGCCAAACGATTACCGGCCTACCATCGATTAGATGTTTCTGCTATTTACCGTTTTAAAATCAACCAAAAAGGAAATTGGAGAGGGCAATTGGGTGCTTCGATACTAAATATATATAATCGACAAGTACCTTTATCTATTGGGTATCGACTAGACGATACAGCAACAGGAGAAATCCAATTAGACCGGTTACAACAAGAATCTTTGGGTATCATGCCCAATATGGTATTTCGATTGTATTTTTAATCTGTATTGTGGGGTGTCTTATCCTTAAATGGGTACACTTTTTTTATGACGAGACAATCTCTTAAACATCTGTTTTTTCAAATTTTGCTATGCAAAATTTGAAAAAACCCACAACA
>CANMLW010000011.1 GCA_947498705.1 uncultured Aquimarina sp. | reverse complement strand
TTTCTACTTGAGCAACTACTGACAATTTAAAGCCTAAATTGTAATCGCATTGAGTACGTTTTTTCCGTTGTTCTTCTGAATGTTTCATAAATAAGTCGATTTTGTGTCAACTTATTTCAGGACAAGACATAAATATAAATAAAAAGACCGCCTTTTTGAGCGGTCTTTTTTTTGTTATATAGGTGTTACTATTAGTTGTTCTTAATCTTTTTAGCACCTTCTATTACTTTTTCTTTAAGCCCCTCTTTATAAGCAATTACTTTATTCAAAACCGAAGTGTCGTTTGATCCAATGATCTGAGCAGCTAAAATACCTGCATTTAGAGCACCATCCAATGCCACAGTAGCTACAGGAACTCCTCCTGGCATTTGTAAAATAGATAAAACAGAATCCCAACCATCTATAGAATTTCTTGATTTTACAGGTACTCCTATAACTGGTAATGGAGATAAAGAAGCTACCATTCCTGGTAAGTGAGCAGCACCACCAGCACCAGCAATAATTACAGAAATCCCTCTGGTATGTGCATTTTGGGCATAATCAAATAATTTTTCGGGAGTGCGATGTGCCGATACGATATCAACTTCTGTTTCGATATCAAAACTTTGTAATATTTCGATAGCTTTTTCCATGATTGGCATATCACTAGTGCTCCCCATTATTATTCCTACCTTACTCATTGTATTATGTTTTTTGTTAGTATATTATAAACCCTATATAGTGTTAATTTTAGAATTACCATCAAAAATGATGTTATCATAGATAGTGTATCTACTTACTAATTACCTGTATGGTGTTTTTAACGTCTTCGGCAATTTTTCTTGCTTCATTTATATCTTCATGTATAATGGTAACATGCCCCATTTTTCTGAAAGGGCGTGTTTGTTTTTTTCCATAGATATGTGGTGTCACCCCTTTCATTTTCATGATTTTATCGATGTTTTTGTAGACCACATTTCCTGTATGACCTTCTGCTCCTACAAGATTAACCATGATACCCCCGACTTTACTTTCTGTCGCTCCTAATGGTAAATCTAGAATAGCTCTTATGTGTTGATCAAATTGATTAGTGTAGCTTGCTTCAATACTATAATGTCCACTATTGTGAGGCCTTGGAGCAACTTCGTTTACCAATATCTGGTCATCTTGTGTTAAAAACATCTCTACTGCAAGAATACCAACATGCTCAAAAGCTTTTGAGACTTTTTGAGCGATGGCCACTGCTTTTTTTGCAACATCGTCATCAATTCTTGCAGGACAAATTACATATTCTACCTGATTAGCTTCAGGATGAAACTCCATTTCTACTACAGGGTATGTCTGTATGGCTCCACTTGGGGTACGAACCACAATTACAGCGATCTCGTTTTTAAAATCAACTAATTCTTCTGCAATACATTCTGTATCTGGTAATTTGGCAAGGTCAGAACCAGATTTAATAATAGAAACACCGTTTCCATCATATCCTCCCTGAGTACTTTTCCATACAAAAGGTAGTTTAACAACATTGCTGGTAATACCTTCTGCAAGATGGGCTTTATTAGAAAAACGTTTAAAAGCCGCTGTAGGAATTTTATGTTCCTTATAGAAAAGTTTTTGTCGACCTTTATTTTGTATTTTCTCTAACGTATTTGAGCTAGGGTATACCTTTTTTCCATCCTTTTCTAGTTGCTTTAAAGCTTTGAGGTTTACCGATTCTATTTCAAAAGTAATGATATCAGCTTTTTTGCCAAAATTATATACGGTGTCATAGTCCATTAAATCACCTTGCTCAAAAAAGTCACATGCAATCTTACCAGGAGCATCTGCACTAGGGTCTAAAACACGGGTTTGAATATCATACTTTCGGGTTTCATAAAGCATCATTTTGCCTAACTGACCACCTCCTAATATTCCTAATGTAAAACTTGATGAAAAAAAATTTGTCATTTCTGGGGTTTCCAATTTATTATAAAAAGGCAAAAATAATTTTTTCAGAAGGAATAACCATAATAATGTGAGGTAAATGCTTTTAGTAAGCATTATAAATCGTGTTTTATGGGTTTATTAGTAGAAATTATAATATAAACAGGAGATAAAATGCTATTAGTTATGCTCATTACTAATCACTATCTTTGCGCCTTTAATTTTTAAATTAAAGAAAACCTAAGAAACATCAAATGATAAAGCTGCATGATTTAGAGTTTATTTCTTTTATAGACGAAGATACGATTGATACGGCTATAGATAAGATTGGAGTGATGTTAAATCAGGACTTGGGGGATAAAAAACCATTGTTTATTGGAGTCTTAAATGGAGCATTTATGTTTGCTTCTGAGGTTGTCAAAAAGTTTGATTATGCATGTGAAGTTAGTTTTATAAAATTAGCTTCTTATGAAGGAACCCAGTCTACATCTGAAGTAAAGAAGCTGATTGGACTAAATGAAGATGTGTCTGGTAGAACAGTAGTAGTTTTAGAAGATATAATAGACACAGGTAATACGATCGAAACAATTGTTGATTTATTGATTGAAGAAGGATGTGCAGAAGTAAAAGTAGCCACTTTGTTTTATAAGCCTGAAGCATATAAAAAGAAAATTAATATTGATTATATAGGGATAGAAATCCCAAATAGATTTATTGTAGGATATGGACTTGATTATAACGGATTAGGACGTAATCTTACAAGAGTTTATCAACTAAAAACAAAAAAGATGACAAATTTAGTGTTATTTGGACCTCCAGGAGCCGGAAAAGGAACACAAGCAGAAGTTTTAAAACAAAAATATGACCTAGTACATATATCTACAGGAGATGTGTTTAGGTATAATATAAAAAATGAAACTACCTTAGGAACTCTTGCAAAATCCTACATTGATAAAGGGCAATTAGTACCTGATGAGGTTACCATAAATATGCTAAATGCAGAAGTAGATAAAAACCCAGAAGCAAAAGGTTTTATTTTTGATGGTTTTCCAAGAACCGAAGCGCAAGCAGATTCTTTGTCAGAATTGTTAGGCTCAAAAGGAGTTGATGTAAGTGCAATGGTGGCTTTAGAAGTTGATGATGAAGTATTGGTTCAGAGATTATTAGAAAGAGGGAAAACATCGGGTCGGGCAGATGATGCAGACGAATCGGTAATACGTAATCGTATAAAAGTATATTATAACGAAACCGCAATTTTAAAGAACTACTATCAAAAAGAAGATAAATACTTTGGAGTAGACGGTGTTGGAGCAATTAATGAAATTACAGAACGATTAAGTAGCGTAATAGATAATTTGTAATTCTAAGTTCGTTAGAGTTTGGAATTAGAATGTATAAAGAATACCGTTTTTTAACGGGTAGGAGTGCTTAGCCAATAAATGAGTAAAGAGAACTTATGACAGAAGGGAATTTTGTAGATTATGTAAAATTGCATGTATCCTCTGGTAACGGAGGTAAAGGATCAGTGCATTTGCATAGAGAAAAATATATTACCAAGGGCGGTCCCGATGGAGGAGATGGAGGCCGTGGTGGTCACGTAATTATAAGGGCGAATCCTAATATGTGGACCTTATTCCATCTAAAGTTTAAACGCCATTTTAGAGCAGAGCATGGAGGTAATGGAAGTAAGAGTAGAAGTACAGGAGCCGATGGCTCTGATGTTTATGTAGATGTTCCATTAGGAACTGTTATACGTGATACCGAAACTCAAGAGATTATAAAAGAAATAACCGAGCCTAACCAAGAGTATATCGTCGTAGAAGGTGGTATGGGAGGAAGAGGGAATTGGCATTTTAAAAGCCCTACAAACCAAACGCCAAGATATGCACAGCCAGGAGTAGAAGGACAAGAGTCTGATATCACTTTAGAGCTTAAAGTGTTGGCCGATGTTGGTTTGGTCGGGTTTCCAAATGCAGGAAAATCTACCTTGTTATCTGTAATTACTTCAGCCAAACCCAAAATTGCAGATTATGAGTTTACTACCTTAAAACCAAATTTGGGAATCGTAGAGTATAGAGATTTTCAAACATTTGTAATGGCAGATATCCCTGGTATTATAGAGGGAGCTGCAGAAGGAAAAGGTATAGGACATCGTTTTTTAAGGCATATTGAGCGTAACTCTACCTTGTTGTTTTTAATCCCTGCTGATGCTCCGGATATTAAAGAACAGTATGAAATTTTATTAGATGAGCTACGTCGTTATAATCCTGACTTATTAGATAAAGAAAGACTTGTTGCGATTTCGAAATGTGATATGTTGGATGATGAGTTAAAAGAAGAGCTAAAAACAGAGCTTGATCAGCAGCTTACAGTTCCGTATTTATTTATTTCATCGGTTGCTCAACAAGGTTTGCAAGAACTAAAAGACAAGCTTTGGCAAATGCTTACTGTTTAAAGTAATTTTTTTGATTTTAACCGCCAATTATAACAAATACTGTTCGTACAACCATAGTAAATCGCCCAGAAGAGGTTTTGGATAAGGTAGAAGAGGAGGAAACTGAAGAAGATAACAAATGTATTTATTCTTGAACCATTAAGAGTTTACCCAGTTCCTTTTAAAGATCAGCTTACAATTGCCAATGGTTAGAGGAAAAAGTATAAAAGAGTATTCTTTTTATTCGATCGCAGGTAAAATGTTTAAAGTGAATACCCAGGAAGAAGGAAATGAATTAATATTTGATACAAAGAAATTTCCTAAGGGAGTTTATTTTCTTAAACTCTGGACAGATACAGAAGTGATGATAAAAAAGATTCTTAAGAAATAGATGATACACGATTTAATAATTTTAATAAGCAGGTTTCTTCAAAGAAACCTGCTTATTTGTTTATAGGGCTGAGGTTGGTGAAATTTATAATATAAATCGTATTAATACTTGTTTAACATTTGTTTAACTGAAATTTATCGAAGTAAAATAGACCCGGATCGTTTCATTAGGATAACCTGATTAGTAATGTTTTTAGAGTTTTCAAAAACGCTACTAGACAAGAGTTATAGATATACTAATGTAAACCAACAATGCTATGAAGATTAAAGATGTAGTATCCGTTTTTGCTTTATCAGGATTTTTATTAATCACAGGATGTGGAGAGAGTGATAATCAAAATAAAGATGAGAAGCTTCTTGCTCAAAATTTTTCTCAAACAAAAAAGGTTGTTAAAATTCCGACAATAACAGAGTTTACCTCTGTAGATAAAGGATTTTCGATCTTCACTTCTGCGATAAAAGCTACGGGAGTTTCTAAGATGCTTGATGATGAAGGGGCTTATACAATTTTTGCTCCGGCAAATCTTGCTTTTGATAGATTTTCTAAAGAGACTGTCGAAAAATGGTTGTTGCCAGAGAACAAAGAAAAACTTACAGCAATAGTAAAGTGTCATATTATTCCAAAGATTATTAAAAAAGAAGATATTGTGTATACTGTTAAGAAGCAAGGAGGAAGTGTGAAGCTAAAAACATTGGATGGAGAATTGATCACTGCTACTTTAAAAGGAAATAGAGTATTTCTTATTGATAAAAATGGAAATGGCGGTGTTTTGATCACTACCGATGTGGCCGCGTCCAATGGTGTAATTCATACGATCGATGCAGTCATGATGCCTAAAAAATGAAAAAATGGTAATAAGTGTTCTTTATAGTCTACATTATAGGCTTTTTTAGTTGTGAATGTATAGAAGCCCAAAGTCATAAGGCGTCCATAAACAACTTTTGATAGAACTCTGTTTTAATGCAGAATTAACCCAACTATTACAAGTGTTGAAACATGTGTAGCTTCCCATAGCTTCATAAAAATCATCATTTTTTTTGTACCCAAGTCCAGCGAGTAATATTTTTTGATTACGTTGATCTAGCTTAAAAGTATTATTGATATATCGGTTGATTTTGATAAGCTGTTCTTTGTTAACTTTGATAGCTACCCAATGCTTTTTTGTTTTTGAGTGTCTAGTAACATGTAATAATGATGGGCTTACAAAAAAAAGTGCTTCAAGCCCATTTAGGAGTGTGAAATCTCCCCAAGTGGGTGTTTCTACATAAAAATTTTTGTCTCCCCATCCAAAAGAAAAGTATTGAGCTTTATCATTATATATTTGGCCTTCTAGGATAGCTGGTATTAAATCCTGTTTTTGAATAATTATTTCTAGATGAACACCGTTAGAACTTAAATAGATGGTGTGGTTTTTTTGAGTATTAGTTGCTTTGTCGTTAACTGTAATGAATGAAAGGATGATGGATATTACCAGATATGAAACAGGTAGAATTAGAATGTATCCTATGTATCTCAATATTTTGTAAAATAATTTCATTTCAGAATTAATGCTCAAATGGTTTTGTTAAGATGTTAACTGATATGACAAAAATATACTTATTTTCTTTTTAAAGAAATAAGTAGGTGCTACTGTGGTGTAATCTTTGAAATTGTTAACTCAATTGTCCTTTATTAAATTGAAGAAGGGTTAAAGAATAGTATTGGTGAAGTAGATAAGAACAATTTGTAAAACAAAAATTGAGGTAAAAAGATGAAACGCTATGGTGTAGTTAAATACTTTGACTACTTTCATAAATAAAAAATGTACCAGAAATGATGCTATAATCCATCCAATATATTCATTTATAGGAGGTATAAAGTTTAAAGGTTCCCAAAGATCAAATCTCTGAGCGGTTGCTTCTACAACGATATCCAGAGCAACAAATAGTAGCGCACCTAAAATAGAGGTAATAATTTTATTAGTACTGATTTTTTCTGCAATAGCCGCTGTACAATATGTAATGGTTGCCCAATTTACGCCAACAATAATTGGTACCCCTAAAAATTTAATCCCCATACTTTCTCCATATTCATACTCACCAAAAATAACCCCATAATTTACGCCGATATATTCTACAATGAATCCTAAGAAAAAAGGAATTAATAGCCCTAGAAATAGTAGCTTTTTAGGAATGGTAGAGTTCCATAAAATTAGTCCAATAGAAATCAACTGGATGATTATTAATGAGTTTAGAAACCAGCTTTCATATCCAAATAAAATAAATACGATTAGTGCAGTAATAAATAACCAAATCAAAACAATAGAAATAATAGATTTTCTGGTTATTTGCGTTTTTTTTGGTAATAGGTTATTTTCTAGCAAATCTGAGTTGGTTTTTGTAAATGAAGAGATGTGTCCAAATACTTCTTGATTGTTACATCTTTTTTAACATAAATATTGATGATTTATTGTTTTGTCAATCAATAAGTATGATAGAGAGATTTATAACATTGCGAAGCAATGAATTTATAAGATACCATATCAACCCTTTTGCAATTGAGGTTAGTATATCTTTTTTAAAATAAAGTGTTTTATTTTATTTAGCTAAAAAAACTATTAAACGATTGTTTTCTTTCTTGATCGTATAATAAAATAAAAACCAGCTATAATAAATGGAATACTTAACCATTGTCCAGTAGATAAAACATGTCCCAATGAATCTTCAAATCCGCCTTGACTCTTTTTTACAAATTCTACCGTAAATCGTACAATCCAGATAAGAATTAAGTACAATCCAAAAAGAAAACCTTGATGATTTCGCTTATCAGTTTTCCAGTAAGTAAACCATAGAATTATAGATACAAAAACATATCCAAATGCTTCATACAATTGCGCAGGGTGACGATAAGGGACAGCGTCTACTATAGCAGAAAATTGCGAGTTTTCAACAATTGCAGTATAGGCCTTGTTTATGTTTTTGATTCCTGTTTCTCTAACCACTTCACTTTTGCTTAATCCATCCCGTATAAATTTAACACCAAATACAGAATCCCCAGATTCATTACCAATAATCTCAGAGTTAAAGAAGTTTCCTAAACGCACAAATATTCCGCCAAAAGAAGCTGGAATAGCAACTCTGTCTAGTACCCATAAAAAATGTTTGTGAATTACATTTTTAGCGTAATAGTACATGGCAATGATTATACCAATTGCGGCACCATGGCTTGCTAATCCTTGAAATCCAATAAACTCGAATGTTGGTTTAAATCTAAAAGGTAAAATAATCTCTAGTAGGTTGTTTTTATAATAATCCCAATCATAAAAGAAAACATGACCTAGACGTGCTCCTAGTAGCGTGGCTACAACAGCATATATAAAAATAGAATCTAGTTTTTCTATAGAAACATTTTCTCTGATATATATTTTTTTCATCAAATACCAGCCTAATGAAAATGCCACTACAAACATTAGACTGTAAAATCGTATGACAAAGAAACCGAGATCTATTCCTTCTGCAGGGTTCCAGATAATTTTTGATAAGATCATGTGTGCGATTGTTTTTTTGTGGAAGTAAATATAGGTATTTAAACTATAATCGTTGAGTTAAGAAATATTAACTAAAATAAAAATGTCCTTTTAAAAAATATCTTATTGCAATAAAAAATTAGGGCTCTTTTTCTTTTTTTTCAGGAACAGGGTCATAACCGCTTCCTCCCCAAGGGTGACAGCTAAATATTCGTTTTATCGAGAGCATACCTCCCTTAAGCAAACCATGCTTTTGCAATGCCTCTACGGTATAGTGAGAGCATGTAGGCTGATATCTGCATGTTGCTGGCGTTAAAGGAGAAATTACACGCTGGTATATTCGTACCAATCCAATAAATGGAAGAGTGATAATTTGCTTTATGGTAACTTTGGTTCCCAAATAACTTTAATTTAAAGAAAAAGTGGTGCCTTCTCGACCATCTTTAAGCTGAATTCCGATTTCAAGAAGCTTATCTCTAATTTTGTCACTAGTGGCAAAGTCTTTATTGATTCTTGCTTCTGCTCTAAGGTTAATCAGTAATTCTACGGTACCAGAAAGTTTATCCCCAATATCAGATGATGTAGAGTTAGAATCTGTCAAACCTAAAATGTCAAAAGAAAAATCTGAAATAGTTTTTCTTAATACTTCAAGATCGGTTATAGATATTGTTGCTTTTTGTTCTTTAACGGTATTGATAAATTTGACTGCATCAAATAGCTTAGCGATTAATATAGGGCTATTAAAGTCATCGTTCATCGCGTTGTAGCACTCTTGTCTCCAGACTTGCACATCAAAACCTTCTGTGTTATTACCAGTAGGAAGTGAATTACATGTTTGTATCGCATCCATTAACTTGTAGTATCCTTTTTCAGAAGCTTCTAATGCATCATTCGAAAAATCTAAAATACTTCGGTAATGCGCTTGTAGCATAAAGAACCTTACAATAGTTGGATCAAAAGCTTTGTTAAGAATATCGTTGTTTCCAGAAAATAATTCGTCAGGAGATATTGTATTACCTGTAGACTTAGACATTTTTTTGCCATTAAGCGTAAGCATATTGGCATGCAACCAGTAATTTACTGGGGTTTGCCCACATGCAGCTTCGCCTTGTGCTATTTCACACTCATGATGAGGGAATTTTAAGTCCATTCCGCCTCCATGAATATCAAATCTTTCTCCAAGGTATTTTGTACTCATAGCGGTACATTCAAGATGCCAACCAGGAAATCCATCACTCCAGGGGGATGGCCATCTCATAATATGTTGTGGGTCTGCTTTTTTCCATAGAGCAAAATCCTGAGGGTTTTTCTTGTCGCTTTGTGCAGATAACTCTCTGGTGTTTGCAATCATATCTTCAATGTTACGACCGCTTAACTTTCCGTAATGATTTGTTTCATTAAATTTTTGTACATCAAAATAAATAGAACCATTAGATTCATAGGCAAAACCATTATCGATAATAGATTTTATAATTTCTATTTGTTCAATAATGTGTCCGGTTGCTGTTGGTTCTATACTAGGCGGAAATGTGTTGAATTTATCCATTACCTGATGAAAATCTAAGGTATATCGTTGTACGATTTCCATCGGTTCTAGTTGTTCAAGTCGCGCTTTTTTTGCAACCTTATCTTCGCCTTCATCAGCATCGTTTTCAAGATGACCAGCATCAGTAATATTTCGTACGTAACGAACTTTATAGTCAAGATGTTTTAAGTATCTGTATATAAGGTCAAAAGAAATAAATGTACGGCAGTTTCCTAAATGTACATTACTATATACCGTTGGGCCGCATACATACATACCTATATTACCCTCTGTAATGGGAATAAATACTTCTTTCTGCCCTGATATAGAATTGTAAATTTTTAATTCTTGTGTTTTGTACAACGAATTTGCTGCCATAATCTATGATAATGCTAATGATTGATAATTAAAAACGAAATTAAAAAGAGGTGTCTAACTTGATGTAATCCAAAAATTCTCGTCGTACAGAGTCTTCTTTAAATTTACCACCAAACTCACTGGTAATAGTACTGCTTTCGATATCGCGAATTCCTCGAGAGTTAACACATAAGTGCTTTGCATCGATAACGCAAGCCACATCTTTTGTCCCCAGAACAACTTGAAGATCCTGAACAATTTGCATGGTCATACGTTCTTGTACCTGAGGTCTTTTCGCATAATAATCTACAATACGATTCATTTTGGATAGTCCAACTACGGTTCCATTAGAAATATAGGCTACATGAGCACGCCCTACGATAGGGAGTAAATGGTGCTCGCAGGTAGAGTATACAGTGATGTTTTTCTCTACTAACATTTCACCATAGTTGTAGTTATTGTTAAAAGTTGAGGCATCTGGTTTTCGTTCGGGATGTAATCCTGAAAAAATTTCGTTCACAAACATTTTTGCAACACGTTGCGGGGTTCCTTTTAGACTGTCATCTGTTAAATCAAGCCCCAAAGTCTCCATAATATGTTTTACATCTTCTCTAATCAAAGCAATTTTTTCACTATCACTAAGTTTAAAAGCATCTTCTCTAAGGGGAGTAGTAGCACTTGTTGCTACATGATTATCACCTAATGCTTCGATTGCTTCAAGATCCTTGTCAATTTTCACACTTCAAAATTTAAATATTCATTACAGTTTTTTACAAAAAGAAAAGAAGTATAATGTAACCATAACTATCGGATACAATATAACTTCATACTTTTTTAATGTTATTGGTCAATGTTTTTTTTATCGATCAACATAATAAGCTGCAAAGATACAATTTTGTTGTTTTAGTTGGTCAAAGCTATGTTAAACAATTCCTGTAGATTAAAATATAAGTTAAACCTGTCGTAAGAATTGGAACTTTGTTATGAAGTTTTGAGATACCATAAATACTTAAGCTTTCCTGATTTTAGGATGGTATCGCTATGGTTGATTAAAAACTAAGAAAGACATCAGTGTTTGTCGTAGCTTGAAGATGTAATAGATTTTTTAATCATAAAGCGTATTAGAATTGATTTATTGTTGTAACTCGTGAATAACTTACTCTATAGTTTCACCTTTTTTTATTCTTGTAATCAGTTACTAAAAGAAAGAGATATTGTGATCAACGCTATCATCCCGATACCTTCCTTATGGTTTTAAAAAAACTATAAAATTTGTTTTATTTCTATAATTGTTGAGTTTATATTAAAAGGTGTTACAACTATCTGATATCTTAAAGTCGGATTGAAAAAATAGCCTGAGAACCCCGTGTTTTATAGTTGTAAATAAAAGACACATTTTATGGGGTTCTTCAGGCGTATGAATAGTTTAGGCGTTATAAAATCGAGGTTATTTATGTATTTCTGTAAGAATATTGTCTAGGTTGTTTGGTTGAAACATTGAGCCATGATCACCTTCTTCTATTAGGATGGAGGTTGCGCCTTTATTTTTAAGAAATTCGATTTCTTGATTTGTTAATGCTCCTACAGCTTCATCTTTTTCTCCATAGATATAAATCACATTTTTTAAGTCTTTTTTGTCTAATAATTGAGTATATCTATTTTTTCCAAGACCTGCTTGTAACCTTGTAAAGGATAACTCACTTCCAGTTAGGGAAGGCATGTCATTTTTTATTGGTGTAATACCATTAGAAAAACTATATAGATTACCATCTCTAAACCCTTTCCACACGATGTCAGGAATGTCTAATCTACCAGCCATTAGGACTACTTTGTCTGCTATATTTGGTTTTGTAGCTAATACATTCGGAATAATAAAAGAACCTAAAGAATGTGACATTGCAATGACCGTTTTTCCTTCAGTTTTAAAATGCTGAAGCACTTTATAAAAAATCTCTGAAGAAATAGTACCTTCTTCAATTGCTTGATCAAAAGTGATTTCATTAGCATTTATGGTTGGGTTTATGTGTTGTGCTTGTTTTACATAAACTCTGTAATAGTTATTGAATTGAGTTTCTTCAATATCTTCTGTTTCAAGTTTCTCAGAAGGGCCACCGTGTGAGTATACTATTATAGTTTCACTAGTTTCAGGGCCAATTGCTTGGTAAAGATCTTTGATGTTTGATGGTATTACCGTTTTTGTATATCCATTGCTATCTGTAAGGTTATCATCGCCATCATCATTTGTGCATGATTGAAAATAGAAGGATGCAAATATTAGTATAACTGCGTAATAATAATTGGTTAAAAATTTATTTTTCATTTTTTTCATTTTTTTTGATATTTATGAATCATTCTATTTTAAAGGACGATTAATTAAGATCCTACCCTATTTTTTTACATTCATTTTTGTTATTTGACCTATGAGGGTTTAAGTTTAAATTGGCTTTACGAGGTTTTTGAATTATGTTGATTTTACGTTTTAAAAGGGATTACGTATATTTAATTCCCAAATTGAATGATAACCACTGGTTCATAAAGCTTTAAGGTGTTTTGTTTAAAATAAAACATAATTAAATTGATTGTAAGAAGTTTGTTGACTCAGTGTATAACAAAAAATATAGTTATAATACTTATGAAGATGGAGAAATTACCCCCTAGAATTTCCGTTTATTTACTTTTTGTATGCCTATGTCATTTTTCATTATTCGCGCAGGATTTTGATGTGGCTTGTAGAACTGCTCAACCTTTTTGTTCTGATGCCTCGATGGAATTAACCTTTCCTAATACTATAGAAGATCTGGATGGTCTGGGTGAGATAGGGTGTTTAAATACAACTCCTAATCCCGTGTGGTATTTTATTCGTATTGATCAACCGGGTAATTTAATATTTGATATTCATCAATGGGTGGATGGTAATTCTAATAGTAATTTGGATAATGGAGAAAGAGAACTAGATGTAGATTTTATAGCGTGGGGACCTTTACCAACTTCTTATATTAATTGTGAAGATGATTTATCTACAGGGTGTGATCTTAATGGAGATGGCGAAAATATTCGCCCTGCAGAATGTGTGAATAATGTAGATGATCCTGATTTTTATACTACTGGCCCTCTGGGGTTAGATAATACAAATATTGTAGATTGTAGTTATGCCAGAACACCAGATGACGGTATATTTACAGAAACTTTTACTCTTAATAATGCATTATCTGGGGAGTATTATATGATACTAATTACCAATTTTGCAAATGAAGAAGGGGTAATTCAATTAGAACAAACCAATCTTAATGATGCTAATGCAGGTACTACAGACTGTAGTATTCTGGAGCCTGGAGTGGGGGCAGACGTGGCTACTTGTGGTGAATTTCCTGTCACCATAGAAGGAAGGTTTCCTGGAGCTTTAACATATCAGTGGGATAGGGCAGATGTGGGAACAACCAATTTTGTGCCTATTGCAGGGGCTACGGTACCTTTTTTAGATGTAACTACAGAGGGGGTGTATCAACTTAGTGGTTTTGATGGGAGTGGAGAAGTGCCAGACTCTCCAGATTCTTTAGTTGTTTTGGATGTGTCTGATGCCATAGTTTCTGTAGATTATAGTATTGCAGAAGAATCTTTTGCGGGTGGTTATACGCTTACAGCAGAAGTAACAGCCACACCAGAAATAACAGCCGCAGGATTTGATGATTTTGAATATCGATTGGATAGAAATTTTGGAAATGGTTTTATAGAATATAGACCGTTTCAGTCGTCACCTGTGTTTTCAGATGTTCCGCCAGGGGATTATTTTATTATGGCGAGATATAGAGATTGTCCTGCTAGTGAGGTAAGAACAATGGTTATCTCTATTCTAGGGTACCCAAAATATTTTACGCCTAACGGAGATGGTTTTCATGATAGTTGGAGTCTTATTAATATACAGGATCAGCCGACAGCTTTGATTTATATTTTTGATCGACACGGTAAGCTATTAAAACAGTTAATACCGGGAGGCGAAGGTTGGGATGGTACCTATAACGGAGTGAATATGCCCTCTTCAGAATACTGGTTTAGGGTAGAATTTAACGAACCCAGAGACCCTAATATGAGAAGAAGGGTCTTTGCGGGCAGTTTTTCCTTAATACGATAACAATTTAGGATTGTTTAAAAATTCATTCCTAATGTAAATGTTAAGCTATGTGTTTCTGTATCTATTAATGCCGTATTGCCAAAACCAGAGTTTGGGTAGAATGTTTCTGATCTTTGTTGTGATGTTTGGTTATATGTGACATCGAATTTGTATTTGCCAAAATTATAACCTCCCCCAATAGAATACCCTGTTTTATCATCAAGAATTGCAGTATTTTTATAGGGACTTTCTTCAAAACTATATCCTCCTCTAAAACTCCAGTTTCCATTTCTCCATTCAGTTCCTATGCGAATGGTAGAAGCACCTTGTAAATTGGTGTCTATTTCTGTGTTTAGTGCAGAAAAATCGGCACCTTCGTCAGAACTTAATTTAGTAGTCGTGTAGTCCTTATAAGAATAATCAATACTAATAAGTCCTTGTTTCTCGAACAGAAAAGCGATGCTACCAGTTGCTTTTCCCGGAGTTCGTAATCGATATTCTGGAAATATATTAATAACATCTGGATTAACAATTGTCCTGCCATCGGCATCACTAAAAGTTTCTAATCGTTGAGAAGTTTCTTCTCTGATATAATACCATGTGGGTGACTCAAAAGAAGCACCTAATCGTACCATTTTAGAAACTTTGGCAATACCTCCTATTTGAGCAGAAAACCCTCCTCCTATGGTAGATAGTCGGTTGGTAAAGAGTACTTCGTTTATGTTACTGGTTGCGTTGTTGTTGCCTTCAAAAAACTCTGATACTTTATCATAATTGATAAAATGCGAGCTAAGATTAGCTCCTACATAAAAATCTTTATTTATCTGCGCTCCCGCGTTGATGGTTAATTTTCCATTTATTCCGGTGCTTTCATAAGAATATTCTTGATCATAAACACCTGCACCTATATTAGATGTATAGGTGGTGCCATTAAGATCTGAATCATCTGTAGGTTCTACAATAAAAGATTCATACCCCAAAAATGCTTGCTGAGCACGGTAACCTTCTGTTTCTCCTAAAAAGCTATAATGTCCATCAATTGATTCTCCTGATGTTCTTGAAATTAACCCTAATGGAAGACCCTGAGCTTCATTGATAAAAAAACTATCAATAGAATTAGAACTACGTCCTGCTGTAAATAGCTTATCTGCATTATCTGTGGTCTGGTCATAAGCAACTCCTAGTGATATTTTATTCACACCAGAAGCTTCGGGATCGGTATTGTCAAAAATAAAAACTGCTCCTAATTGACCAAAATTCAAGTTTCTGGAAGTACGATTCCTAAAAGTGCTAAAATATAATGCATCGTTATCAATTCGACTTGTAGATAAGGTAACAGAACCATATGAGTTTAAGAAGACTGCAGATCCTGCCGGATTGATCTGTAAGGCAGACAAATCTCCTCCTAGCGCTCCAAAGGCACCGCTCATTCCTCTATATCGTGCTGTACCCAATATATCTTGCTGGGAGTATCGCAATGCATCAGTAATGTCCTGAGCGTTTAAAAAGGGCATAGCAAATGCTGCTATTATAAGTGTAAATAGTTTTTTCATTCGTTAGATGTTTTGAATTACTGATCGCCCAAAATAGTATTTTGAGTATTAGGAGTTAGACTTATTAATTTGGTAAAAAAGTAATTAGTTTCTTCCTCCACGGCCTCTACTTCTTGTACCGCTGCTTCTAGAACTACCTCTACTACTTCCAGATCTATAAGAACCACTGCTTCTAGATGAACCGCTTCTACTTCTAGAGTATCCAGAGTTATTATTACTTCTAGATCTTGAAGGAGTGTACGTTCTGCTTCTAGATGATGAGTTATTGCTTCTGGATCTTGAAGGAGTATATGTTCTACTTCTGGTCGAAGAAGAATTGCTTCTGGATCTTGTTCTTGTGTTAGATGAGCGATTATAATAAGGGCTAGATGATCTACTTCTAGTAGCTCTCGTTCGTGAGTTTCTTGAGTAACCCTGTCTGCTTCTACTGTAAGTGCCTCTTGATCTCGAATAGTAATTTCTACTTCTTGTAGAATATCCGTAACGAGATCCTCTGTTGTAGGCTAAATATCCACCTCTTCCATAGAACCTATTACCATAAAATGGAGGGCAATAAAAGCCATTATTCCAATAAGGATTTCCCCAGTTAAAGCCCCAGTTGGGACCATAAAATCCGCCCCAACCAACATTCCAGCCCCATCTTGGGCCGTACCAGTTGTTCCAACCCCATCTTGGGCCATACCAGTTGTTCCAGCCCCACCTTGGGCCATACCAGTTATTCCATCCTGTATTATAATAATTTACGCTTACCTGGGTCGGGTTACTACCCCAGGAAGGCTGTCCAACTTCATAATTTAGTCCTTCAACAGGAGCGTTTTCGACATCATAATCACCGCCAGTATAAGAATCTATATCTGTAAAAACTTCATCGTCCTGAAGAGCGTTATCTATTTGAGCTGATTTTTCAGAAAAATAACTAGAGTAATAACCTGATTTTTCTTCTGTAGTATTTGCTTGTTTTTCTGGTATGCTTTGATTTACTTCGTTAGAATAGATACCGTCGTTGTAGGGTACATATTCATACGAACCACAAGACATCAACATAAACATAGAGGTTACCAGGAAGATTCCTAGCACTCTACTTCTCTGAAAATAATTTTTAAGTTGCATATCTTTTTATTTTATTGTTGGACATTACAAATTTAGTTAGTTTTGCGCTAATTAAATTATATTTAACAAAGCAGCAATATTTGTGCCAAATAGCAGATTATGAGCAAGAACTTAACAAAACGTAGTGAAGATTATTCAAAATGGTATAATGAATTGGTCGTTAAGGCTGATTTGGCCGAAAATTCGGCGGTAAGAGGATGTATGGTAATTAAACCATACGGTTATGCTATTTGGGAGAAAATGCAAGCCGAATTAGATAAAAAGTTTAAAGAAACGGGGCACCAAAATGCTTATTTTCCATTATTTGTGCCCAAAAGCTTGTTTGAGGCAGAGGAAAAAAATGCAGAGGGTTTTGCAAAAGAATGCGCAGTTGTAACACATTATAGATTAAAAACAGACCCCGATGATTCATCTAAATTAATTGTGGATCCTAATGCAAAGCTAGAAGAAGAATTAATTGTTCGCCCTACTTCTGAGGCAATTATCTGGAATACTTATAAAGGATGGATACAATCATATAGGGATTTACCAATTTTGGTAAATCAATGGGCAAATGTAGTGAGATGGGAAATGCGTACCCGTTTATTTCTTCGAACAGCAGAGTTTTTGTGGCAAGAAGGGCATACGGCTCACGAGACAAGAGCAGAAGCTATTGCAGAAACCGAACAAATGAATACCATATATGCTGATTTTGTTGAGCAGTTTATGGCAATTCCTGTTGTAAAAGGAAGAAAAACAGAAAGTGAGCGTTTTGCAGGTGCAGAAGACACCTATTGTATCGAAGCCTTGATGCAAGATGGAAAAGCTTTGCAAGCTGGAACTTCTCACTTTTTAGGACAGAATTTTGCAAAAGCTTTTGATGTTAAATTTACTTCTAAAGAAGGAAAGCAAGATTATGTATGGGCTACCTCATGGGGGGTCTCTACACGTCTAATGGGAGCATTGATAATGACGCATAGTGATGATAACGGTTTGGTTCTACCTCCAAAATTAGCTCCAATTCAAGTGGTGATAGTGCCTATTTATAAAGGAGAAGAGCAATTGCTGCAAATTTCTGAAGTTGCTAATAGCTTGGTGGGCGATTTAAGAGCTAAAGGGATTTCTGTGAAATATGATAATCGTGATACCTATAGACCTGGAGCAAAATTTGCACAGTATGAGTTACAAGGAGTTCCTCTTAGAATTGCGATAGGTCCAAAAGATTTGGAAAAAGGAACAGTAGAGCTAGCGAGACGCGATACATTATCAAAGCAATTTGTGTCTAAAGACGATGTGGTAACTACTGTAGATTCTTTATTAGAAGAAATGCAAACCAATTTGCATAACAAAGCAACGGCTTATAGAGATGAGCATATTACCAGAGTAGATACTTTTGATGAATTTAAGGAAGTTTTAGAAAATAAAGGAGGCTTTATAGCTGCGCATTGGGATGGCACTATAGAAACAGAAGAGAAAATCAAAGAATTGACAAAAGCTACAATTCGTTGTATTCCTTTTGATCAAAAAGAAGAAAAAGGTGTTTGTGTGTATAGTGGTAAACCATCTAATATCAGGGTGTTATTTGCAAAGGCATATTAAGCTTTAAAAAAAAATAAAATAACACTTGCGTGATTGAAAAATAGTTGTATTTTTGCATCCGCAATTAGGCAAACAAGGCCCGTTCGTCTATCGGCTAGGACGCCAGGTTTTCATCCTGGTAAGAGGGGTTCGATTCCCCTACGGGCTACGAAGATTAAATTTTTTTTTATTGTAAATGTAAAGTGAAAGTTATACATTTGCAATCTTAAAAAAAGAAGCATGGCCCGTTCGTCTATCGGCTAGGACGCCAGGTTTTCATCCTGGTAAGAGGGGTTCGATTCCCCTACGGGCTACAATTTTATAGTTAAGAAATTAATAGAAAGAAAGATGGCAAATCATAAGTCAGCATTAAAGAGAATTAGAAGTAACGAGACAAAACGTCTTAGAAACAGATACCAACATAAAACTACTCGTAATGCGATTAAAAAGTTGCGAGAGTCAGATAAGAAAGAAGCAGAAGCTTTGTTTCCTACTGTTGTTTCTATGTTAGATAAGTTGGCAAAAAATAATATTATTCACAGTAATAAAGCAGCTAACTTAAAATCGCAATTAGCAAAACACGTAGCTTCTTTATAAGAAAGTACGTTAGTATTGAAAATATATAAGCCTTCCTAATATTTAGGAAGGCTTTTCTTATATGCTAAAAGTTTTGTTTAAATAGTTTTTTTAGAACTTTAATCTTTCTTCTTTTTAAATGTGAGAAAGATGAAGAGGTACTTCTTATTCTTCTACAGAAAACTCTATAATAGAAGTGTCGTCGTTTCCTAAGAAATCTATAGCTCTTACTTCTATGGTGTAATTTTTGCCTGTAGTAAAGTTTTTTAGTGGGTTTGTATAAACAAATTCTGGTCCACCATTAATGCTGTAGTATATTTTGTCGGTACCTACGGCGTTATCTGTTCCTGCAAGATATAGCTTGCTGTGTCTCGAATAGATTTTAATTTCTTTATCTCTTATTTTTTTAAACCCTAGAGGTTCACTTCCAAAATGAATATGAACCTTGGGACCCTCATTATCTACCACAAAAAAGAAGTCATCTAATGTTTTGTTGTTTACATTATCGGTTCCTGAGTAATTAATTTTGTGAAATCCATTTTTATCAACAGTGAACGGAGAAGAATATGCTTTACTGCTTGCATTGTCAATAGTATAGTCAATTTGTTTTAATCTAGATTCCTGATCAGTTCCTGATAGTTTTACTTTAGTGATTTTTCTAATAAACATAGTGTCTCTTGTGAAGAATTTTGGTCCTTCGTACCTATGAGAAATATTAGGAGCAGTATTGTCTAAATGGTAGAAAGTTTGGCTACTTAGTGCTTTTCCTTTGTTTCCTACTTTATCTAGAGCATATGCATATACACTGGTGTTTTTTGTAATCTTAATTTCTGAAGTATATTTGACGTATTCATTTCCTTCTGATGCATAATATATCTCCTCTAAACCAGCTTTATTGTCTTGTGCGGTTAATACCAATCTGGTTCTGTCTGAAACGAAAGTTGTTTGTTTTGTAATGTGTTTATCTGATTTTATAGTAAAGTTAACTTCAGGTGCGGTTTTATCAAGAAAGAATTTTTCTGTTTTTTTACCTTCTTCATTTTTTACATTGTCGACAGAGTGGTACTCAATAGAGTGACTTCCTTCATTAAATGATTTTATGTATAAAGGATCTCCGTTGTATCGAATTTTCTTTTCAATTCCGTCATAGGAGTAATAAGTTTTGCTGATTCCTGAAAGATTATCCTTTGATTCTAAGGAGAACTTTCCTTTTGGGCTTATTATTTGTTCTCCGTTAACCATTACTTTAGATCCTTTATAGGTAATCGTGGTCTTAGGTGCGCTGATGTCTAAAGTGAAATCTATGGTCTTTGTTTCTTCAACATTTCCAACATTGTCTACGGCATAAGCTTGAATGTTGTGTTTTCCTTCGGTAGTTATGTTTTCGGGTTGTGTATATTGTTTGAAATTGTTTTTATCTATAGAGATGTACTTTTCCTGAATACCTGACATTTCATCTGAAAAAGTCATTTCAACATTTAAACCAGGGCCGTAGAATGTTTGTGAACCGGTCTGATACCTATTCGTGTTTAGAAAATTTAACTTTGAAACTGGGGCAATACCATCTGCGTGTACTTCGAAAGTGACATCGTGTTCGGGTATGGGTTTTACGTTATCGGTGTGTTTGACAAAATGCGTTCCATGTCCGTCAAGGTACATTGGATTTGCAAATTGGGGGGTTTTTGCACTTGTTAGTTTGTGTCCGTCTTTAAGATCTGGATTGGTAGAAATAAATAGGTAAATTGGTAGATCTACTTGTACATGGTATTCGCCTTTTTCATTGATATAGCTCTTTTTTGTGTGCTTCATTTGTTCTTGAGCATGAATACATATGGATAAGATAATTAGGGGTAGGGTTAGTAGTACTTTTTTCATGTTTAGGGGTAGGTTTTGATGGGTTTACATAGGTTTGAGATATTGAATAATCGTTTAAGTGTGAAAATTGTCGGATGAAAGTATGATTTTTATCTGTGAAATGCAAAATAAATGTTAAAAATTTCAGCAATTAATTTGATATAAATTTTTTTTGAGAAATGATAGTTTAGGCAATATTGCTGTGAGTCGCTTGTAATACTAGCGTGAGGATGATTTTGGCTATTTTTGAAAGTTAAAACATTGATAATTAATGCTTCGACAGAGATTTAGTTACAAGAAGTGTTTTAGCGTTTTTATTTAAAAACTGACCAAATAAAAATATGTATGTTGTCGAAAACTATTTATGAACTTCGTAAAAAAGCAGTTTTAATCGCAAAATTTTTATGTATGATTTTTCGTACACATATGTGATTTGATGTACGAATAGCTTTGATTAAGTAGGGAACACCTTGTTCTTTATTTTGTTTAAGGGTGAAATTTCTTAACTAGTGTATCAAAGATCGAGTGTTAAAGATTCAAAACTACAAGAAATCCTTTTGTTTAATAAAAAAATAGAAGGCTTAGATTTGCGTCTTGTTGTTCTTTTCTTCGATCCATCGTGACATAAACTCGGTACTTCTTAAAAAATGATGTTGCAACATGCTGCCGATAAAATTGTTATCACGGTGTTCGGTTTGATTATTTTGAAGGGCTAAAATGGTGCTTATAAAGCTTGTGTAGAATTGTTCTTTTTGAAAACGTGTGTTAATGATTTCGATGCCATTTTGTTGAGACTGCTTCCAGACCTCTTTGTTGTTGTAGAGGTGTATAGAGGCTTTTGCAAATGAATCTGGATCATCTGTGATGAAACCATTCCAGTCTGATTCTGATCCTAACATTCCTTCAGCACCTAAGTTAGTCGTTACACTTGGGGTGCCATTAAGCATGGCTTCAGCCAATTTTCCTTTGATTCCTGCGCCAAAACGTAGTGGGGCAAGACAAACCCGTGCTTGAGACATTATAGCGGAGGCACTTTTTGCCCAGCCTTTTACAAGAAACCCTTCTTTGGGGGCATGTAACATGTTAGCTTTGGTAGGTGGGTATGCTCCATATATATGAAGTTCCGCTTTTGGAAGTTCTTTTTTTATCAAAGGCCATATGGTTTCTTTTAGATATTGTACGCTATTCCAGTTAGGTTCGTGTTTAAAATTTCCGATTGTTACAAAATGCTGCCTATTTTCATAATTTGGCCAATTTTGTTTGTTTTCTTCTTTTATAGGGTCGAATAGGAACGGTAAATAAAAAAGTAAGCTATCGTCTATTTTAAAATGTTCTTGAAGTAGAGATAATTCATAATCAGAAATCATCAAAGAAAGGTCGCATCGATAAATACTTGCAATTTCCCTTTTTGCAATATCGCTTTGAAATAGTCTTTTGACATCGAAAATAGAGTTGTTTTTAAATGCTTCTTGTCGTACTTTTCTAAGGCAATGTAAATCTTCTGTATTAAGTATTTTTAAGGCGTTAGGGCAATGCTTAGATACTTTCCATCCAAATTGTTCTTCTGTAATGTAGCGATCAAATACAACAATATCTGGATTGAGTTCTTTGATTTGATTGTCAAAAACATTGTTGTTAATTTCTGTTGAAAATGTGGTAACACCAAATGTGTTTAAATCGATTGATTTGTCACTATAGGATGCGGCACTTGTAAAACTAACTTTCCAGTTCTGGGATAAAAATAATTGTATGAGATGTAACATTCTTTGCCCTGCGGCTGTAGAATTGGGCTCTGGCCAAACGAAACCTATAATAAGAATGTGGTTCATGGTTAGTTGGTCTAATCAAAAAAGCCTCAGTAAAACTGAGGCTTTGTATGTGTATATGCTCTAATTATAACTTAGAAAAAAGAGCTTGCATTTTTTCTTTTTCTTCTCTTGCTAGTTCCTGGTCAACTAGTATACGTCCGCTATGTTCGTCTGTAATGATCTTTTTACGAGAAGCTATCTCCATTTGTACTTGAGGTGGAATGGTAAAGAAAGATCCTCCTGATGCACCACGCTCTATAGGTACAACGGCTAATCCATTTTTTACATTCTGTCTTATCCTTTTGTATGCAGCGATGAGACGCTCTTCAATTTCTTGTTGAAAGTCTTCTGATTTTGCTATCAATGACTGTTCTTCTTTTTCCGTTTCAGCAAGAATAGCATCCAGCTCCCCTTTTTTATGAGATAAGTGCTGATTGCGCTCAGAAAGCTTTTGTTTAGTTTGCTCTATGATCTCATTCTTTTGAGTAATCTGTGCTTTATGCTCTTTGATGTGCTTTTCTGCTAATTGAATCTCTAATTCTTGAAATTCAATTTCCTTACTTAAAGAGTTATACTCGCGATTGTTACGAACGTTTTTCTGTTGTTCTCCGTATTTTTTGATTAGATTTTTAGCTTCTTCAATAAGATTTTTCTTAGACTTTATACCATCTGCTATGGTGTCAAGATCCGTGGTAAGCTTTTCTAATCTTTTATTTAATCCGGCTACTTCATCTTCAAGATCTTCCACCTCTAAAGGTAATTCTCCTCTTACGTTTCTAATCTCATCAACTCTAGAGTCAATTAATTGCAAATCATACAATGCTCTTAATTTTTGCTCAACAGTAACTTCTTTCTTTGCCATATTTTATATGTATTGAATTGGATTGGTGGTTTTATCCGATAAAATGATTGCAAAATTACTGATTTTTTTTCTAAGATACCTAACAATTAGGTTTTTTGTGTATTGTTCACTTTCATAATGTCCAATATCGGCAAGAATCAATTTTTTTTCGGCTTCAAAAAATTGATGATATTTTAAATCAGCAGTAATGAAAATATCAGCTTTAGCTTGGATAGCATTTTTTATAGCAAAGCTTCCGCTTCCTCCTAAAACGGCAACTTTTTTAATGGGTTTTTCTAGTAAAGCAGAGTGTCTTATACAGCCAACATTAAAAACTTTTTTTAAGTGTTTTAAAAAATCTAGTTCATTCATTGGTGTTTCTAATTCACCAATCATACCCATTCCTATATGTTGGTTTTTATTTTCTAATGTTGTGATTTCGTAGGCAACTTCTTCATAAGGATGTTGCTTGAGAAGTGCATCAAGAATATTCTTTTCTAAATGCTTGGGAAAAGTTACCTGTAGTTGAGTTTCTTTTTCTTGATGTATCTCTCCAATGTTACCTATTACGGGATCGGCATCCTCTGAAGCTTTAAAAGTACCTGTTCCGTCAGATGAAAAACTACAATTACTATAATTACCTATAGTACCAGCTCCAGCTTCGAATAAAGCATTAAGTACCTGGTTGGCAGTATTTGTAGGGGCAAAAGTCTTCAGCTTTTTAATAGTTCCTTTTTGAGGAATAAGTATTTTACGATTTTTTAGTGCTAATTGTTCACAAATCATATCGTTAACGCCATTGTAAGCATTGTCCAGTGCTGTATGAATAGCAAAAATCGCAATGTCATTTTTAATTGCTTTCATAATGACTCTTTCGACATAAGTGCTTCCGTTAAATTTTTTAATCCCTTTAAAGATAATTGGGTGAAAGCTTACAATTAGGTTACAATTATTCTCAATAGCTTCTTCTACAATGTTTTCTAAGGTGTCTAATGTTACCAAAACTCCCGTTACGGTGGTTTCAGTATTTCCTACCAAAAGCCCAACATTATCAAAATCTTCTGCGTATGCTTTTGGGGCCATTTCCTCAAGATAATTAATAACTTCTTTTATTTGCATTGTATATATGGTTTCTATGATTGAATTAAGATATAAACTACTTCGACAAAATAATGGCAATTATTTTGGAAATAGTACAAATTGAATGTAAAAAAACTTTTATCAATAATCAAAGTTTCGTTTTTATACTTTTGCTGTATCTATCGAAAGCCTAAAAATCAATATCAATGATAAATATACTACGAAAACTTCTTTTGCCCATTGTGCCTCTGTATTACATAATTGTATGGGTGCGAAACAAACTATATGATTTGGGACTTAAGAAATCTGTAGCATATGATTTTCCAATAATTGCTGTTGGAAACTTAAGCGTGGGTGGAACTGGAAAATCACCAATGATCGAATATTTGATAGAAGTATTGAAGGATCGTGTGAACCTTGCAACATTGAGTAGAGGATATAAAAGAAGTACTAAAGGTTTTCATGAAGTTACGATGCTTTCTAAAGCAATAGAAGTAGGGGATGAGCCTTTGCAGTTCAAAAAAAAGTTTTCTGATGTAACTGTCGCTGTGGATGCAGATCGACGTAATGGTATTGCCAAATTAAGAGAATTGGTCCCACAACCAGAGGTTATATTAATGGATGATGCATTTCAACACCGTAAAGTAAAGGCGGGAATCTATATATTACTCACTACTTATAGTGATCTTTATGTCAACGATATTGTATTGCCTACCGGAGGATTAAGAGAGCCTAGAAATGGAGCAAAAAGAGCAGATATTGTTATAGTAACCAAATCTCCAATAGAGATTTCTGAAGAGGAAAGAAAGCGAATTAAAGAGAGTTTAAATTTGCAGCAGAGACAATATTTATTTTTTACTTCTATTGATTATAAAAAACAAATTATAAGTAAATCTGGAGAAAAACCAATCGATGCTTTAAGAGGTGTTTTTTTTACTTTGGTTACTGGTATTGCAAATCCAACACCTTTGTTAAATTATTATAAGTCATTAGGGTTACAATTTGATCATATAAGTTTTCCTGATCATCATAATTTTACAAATACAGAGTTGGAGAAGCTAAGAAAACTTCCTTTTATTGTCACTACAGAAAAAGACTATGTGAGATTAATCACAGACGCGCCTGACATTAACTTATGGTATCAGCCTATCGAAGTTAAATTTGTAATTGAATCAGATCTTTTTAAGAACCTTATAATTGATTATATAAAAAAATGAGATTGATATCAATCTCATTTTTTTTATTGCTTTTAGTTAACTCGAATAAAAACTCTTTAAAAAAGTTTTGTTATCTATTTATAACCAAGTATTGTGCTAATATTATTCTATTACTTGTTTTTTGATGAGTGCTTTGTGAAGCTTAGAGAAAAATTCTTCTGTCTTATATGGTTTGGGGATAATATCATTAAAACCATTATTGTAAAATTCATCTAGATTATCATCTAATGTAACGGCTGTTAATGCTATTATAGGGATGTTAAGATTGAAGGTTCTAATTTGTTTGGTGGCTTCGATTCCACTAATTCCCGGCATGTGGATATCCATTAAAATCAAATCGAATGAATTTTCTTTGACCTTGTTGATTGCTATGTCTCCATTGTCAGCAACATCACATGTAATATTATTTTTTTCAAGTATTTTTCGTGTGATGAGTTGATTGATTTTATTGTCTTCTACAACTAATATGTGCTTGTTAGCCATTACGTCATAGTCAATTTTTTTGGCTTCTTCTGTATAATCCGTTTTAAGATCTTCATATACTTCGAACTCTAGATCAAATAAAAACTTTGAACCTTTTCCTAGTTCACTTTCAAGTCTAATTTCACTATTCATTAATGATAATAAGTTCTTGACAATAGATAGACCTAATCCAGTACCTCCAAACTTTCTGTTTATCTGCACAGAGCCTTGTGTGAAGTTTTCAAAAATACTTAATTGCTTTTTTTCAGAAATACCAACACCATTATCTTCAATTTCAAAAGTAAGGTGTACCTTATTTTTTGTTTTGCTCAATAAGTTAACGCGAATCCAAATGTTACCGTTTTGAGTAAATTTTATAGAGTTACCAATAAGATTTATTAGGATTTGAGAAATTTTTAATGGATCGCCTTTTAATTTGGGAGGAATCTTCTCATTAAATTCATAATGTAATTTATTATTTCTGTCCTTTGCAGATTTTCCTAAAGCAATCAATACATCGTTAATGCGTTTTTTTAGATTAAAAGAAGTGTTTTCGAGTTCTACTTTGTTTGCTTCTAATCGGTTAAGATCTAATATGTTGTTTATAAGTGATAAAAGGTATTCTCCAGAAAATTTAAGAGAATTTAGATGTTCTTTTTGGTTTGGAGTGGGACTTTCTTCTAATAAAAGATGAGTTAATCCTGTAACTGCATAAAGAGGAGTTCTTAATTCATGAGTGATTGTGGATAGGAACTGTGCTTTGGCTTCACTGGCTCTTTCTGCATTCTCTTTGGCTAAAATGAGTTCTGTGTTTTTATTTTGTAGCAGCTCATTAGCTCTTGCTCTTAAATTATTGTTCTTGTACAGCGAAAGAGTTAGAAGAGATAAAATAGTGATTAATGCAATACTTAAGATGGTTGTTAAACGTCCTAATTTTAAAGATTTTTGCTGCTGAATATTTTCTTCGGTTAGCTCTTCTATTAAAACATTATTCTCGTTTAGGTTTAACTTAGCACTGGCTTCCTGAGCTATGATTTCTTTTTTCGTGTTAAAGAGCGAGTCTTTTATTTTCTCGTGGGCTTTAAGGTTGGATAAGGAGACTAGATACTCTCCTTTTTTTTCATATATCTGACTATATAGCTCATAACACTCTGATCGAATTTCGGTATATCCTTTCTCGTTTACAATTTGCATTGCCAGATCATTTGTTTCTTTTGCTTTATCGGGATGATCTAATGCTAATTGAGCCCTGGCTTTATTGATGTAGAGTTTAGCTTTAGAGTAGTTTTGGTTAAACGAGTTTATAACCGGTAAACCACTGTTAAAATATTGAATAGCTAGTTCTGGCTGATTTTTAGAGAGGGCCAAAAACCCTAGATTTAATTTTATAATACCGATCTTGTCTTTGATATCATGTTTTTTTGCAATCAAAAGCGCTTCGTTTAATGCTTTGGTTGCTATTTCATGTTCTTTAAGCTGTATGGCTATAGATCCATATATTGCATAGGAACAAGTTAATGAGGCATAATCATCTTTGTTTCTTAATATATTTATGGCTTGATGAATTTGTTTCTCAGCTTTTTTGAGATCTCTTAGTTCTCTATAGAGCCTGGCAAGTACCATATTTGTTTTGGCAATGTAGGTTTTATCCTTCTCTTGTATGGCTAGTTCTTTCGCTTTTATAATACTTACCAATGCAGATTCTAGCTTGGCTTGGGTGATAGCGACAGAAGCGTTATCTAAGTGTTTGTCTATAGGATTGTTAGCTTGGCTAATTTCTAAGTGTTCATTTGTCTGAGAAGCACTAAGAAAGCAACAAAGAAGTAAAAGTTTTACGGTTAAAAATTTGATTTGGGTCGGCATTTGTTCTTTAAAATATCTCAACTAAGATAGTTATTTCTTACAAATGTTGATAATTAAATCGATAATTCTGTTGCTATATCCGATTTCATTATCATACCAACCGATGATTTTTACCATTTTTCCGATAGAAGAAGTCATTAAGGAATCAAACACACAAGAATGTGGATTTCCCATAATATCTATAGACACAATTGGGTCTTCTGTATATGCCAAAATTCCCTTAAGATATGTTTCTGATGCTTTTTTAAAAGCGTTATTTATTTCTAAAATAGAAACTTGTTTTTTAACATTAAATGTAATATCTGTCAAAGATCCGTTAGGCACGGGTACTCTTATACCGCAACCACCAATGACACTATTGAGTTCTGGAAATACTTTGGTTAATGCTTTTGCAGCTCCTGTGGTAGTAGGAACAATAGATTGGTTAGCTGCTCTGGCTCTTCTTAAATCACGATGAGGCTGATCATGTAAACTTTGATCTGTTGTGTAGCTGTGCACCGTGGTAATGTATGCTTGTTCAATACCACATAAATCATTAATAACCTTAATCATTGGTGCGGCGTTATTGGTAGTACAGGAGGCATTGGAGAGTATACTGTCTGATTGCTCAATGATATGATCATTAACTCCTAGCACAATAGTTTTGATGCTGTCTTCGATAGGAGGGGCAGATAGAATTACTTTACTAGCACCCGCTTTAAGATGTGCTTCTGCATCTTCTATGGTTTTAAACTTACCTGTAGATTCTATAACAATATCAACATCATGTAATTTCCAGTTACAGTTTTCTGGTTTTTTTTGATTTAAAAGCGGTATTGATAATGTGTTGACTATGATATGGTTTTCATCATACGATATCTGATCGGGTAATACCCCATGAATGCTATCATATTTTAACAAATGGCTTAGCGTTCTTGCATCGGCAAGATCGTTTATGGCAACTACTTTGATAGTAGGGTGGTTGATCAATAACCTAAACAAATTTCGGCCAATTCTTCCAAAACCATTTATAGCAATTTTAATTGGTGTATTCATAACGCCCTAAATGCTTTTTTGACTATGTTAAATGCTTTTGTGCTTTATAAGAAGATCTAACCAATGCACCACTTTCAACATGTCTAAATCCCATTTCTAACCCTATTTCTTCATATTTTTTGAATTGATCAGGAGTTATGAATTGTTTTACCGGAAGATGCTTTTTGCTAGGTTGTAGATATTGTCCTATAGTTACAATGTCTAAATTTACAGCTCTAAGATCTTTTAATGTTTGGATGACTTCGTCTTCTTTTTCTCCAAGGCCAAGCATGATTCCACTTTTAGTTCTATTAATACCATTATCCTTAAGGTATTTTAGTACAGAAAGACTCTGCTCGTATTTTGCCTGAATTCTAACTTCTCGAGTTAATCTTTTAACAGTTTCCATGTTATGGGAAACAACTTCTGGTTTCACCGCAATAATCCGATCAATATTTTTGGTTTTTCCTTGAAAATCAGGAATAAGTGTTTCTAGCGTAGTTTCCGGATTCATTCTACGAATGGCTTGTATAGTTTCTGCCCATATAATGGAGCCACCATCCAAAAGATCATCTCTGTCTACAGAAGTTACGACAGCATGTTTTATGTTCATAAGCTTTATAGAACGTGCTACTTTTTCGGGTTCTGCCCAATCTACGGTTTCTGGCCTTCCCGTTTTAACACCACAAAAACCACAGGAACGAGTGCAGATATTACCTAATATCATAAAAGTAGCAGTACCTTCACTCCAACATTCTCCCATGTTTGGACAGCTTCCAGAGGTACAAATGGTGTGTAAATCATATTTATCTACCAATCCTCGAAGTTCGGTGTATTTTTTTCCGGTAGGTAATTTTACCCGTAACCATTTTGGTTTGCCTTTGGGAGGGGCTATACTAGTAACATCATTATTCATGATAAGCAATATTTTTGGCAAAAATACAAAGAAAGCTTAGATTAATACAATGTTCTTATAAAAGTTATGAGGTAAGTTTAAAATAATGTGTGTCAGATAAAAACAATATGTTTTTACAGTAAAACCTTAATTACACAAAGTTTTAACATCAGGTTAAATTTTAGTTAATATAAAATTTTTTTTGAATTTATGAGTTATATAACGTAACCCCCTTTTTTTATTTGGATTTTGTTTAAAACAGAACCCAAATTGTGTTTATTATTTAATTTGCAAGAATTCGGGGTGTTATTGTATAAGAATAAAGACAAAAAATTACCTCAAGATGTCCGAAGAATTAGTATTAAACGACAAAAAAACGAAAAATAATCGTAAGCGCGTAGAAAAATGGCTGCGTAACAATCAAAAGTATATCAATATTACTGCTATAGAAAAGGAAATTTCTGCTCCAAAAGGTTTAGTTCAAAAATATATAAAATACAATAAGAAAATCAATGATAAATGGATTGATCCTTTATATAGTGTGATCAAACAATTTACAACATTTACATTAAGATAGGTTTGTTGCCTATCTTGGTTGTAATTTGATAGGATGTAGGTTTATGGTTGAAGAAATATATTAATATATCAAAATTGTATGGTTAGTATTATTTTTTAGTGCCAGCAATAATTTCTGAAAGTAATTTCTTTGCGCGAAGTAATTTTACTTTTACGTTGTTGATAGGCTCGTCCAGAGACTCTGCAATTTCTTTATAGCTTAACTCCTGAAAATACCGTAAATTAATTACTTCTTGATAGTTAGGTTTTAGTTGTTTGATATACCTTAATAGTTGAGCTAAATTTTGCTCTCTAATTAATTTATCTTCTGGTGTAGGATTGTCATCTGCTATTTTATAAACTCTGTCATCTACCTCTGTAGTTGTTTTTGATTGTATAGAAGCATTTTTTTTCCGTAATAAATCAATATGAATATTTTTAGAAATTTGTGTTAACCAACTTCTAAAATTGTAGGTTTCATTAAAAGTGTGAATTTTGTCAAACGCTCTTGAAAAACTTTGAATTGTAATGTCTTCTGCTTCATACTCATCTCGAGTCCTTTTTAGCTGAAAACTATAAATATCATTCCAAAAGGTGTCTAATAAATAATTAAAAGAAGTTTGTTTTCCTTCTTTTGCCTTTTTAATATGTTCTTCTAAAAGAGTTGGTTTTTCTTTTTTCAAGGAATTATTTTTGAAAACTATAAATAGTGAAATAAAAACTATTTATTGTGTTGTTCTTCATTACAACTAGCATATTGATCAGGTGTCTTGCCACAAAGCGAACACGATTCTCCACTTTTATTAAGAAATGGACTTTGACTTGCGCATGTTCCAGCAAATTTACCATCTTTCTTTGCCCATAATTTAATTGCAATACCACCAAATGCTAATAGCATTAAACCAATTGTAAGAAGAAATAACATCATAACAATATAAAATCAAAATTTTTAGCAAAGATACAAAGAATGTGCATTTTTTCTATGTTAATGAAATATAATACATGTTTGCACATCTTTCTTGGTGCAAAATGTATAGAGAAATCCTTGTTATATAATATTAACTTCTGTTTCTAATACAATATTGAATTTCTCTTTAATTGTGGCTTGTATTTTTTTTGAAACGTCTAATATTTCTTTTCCTGTAGCATTATTATAGTTAACCAAAACAAGTGCCTGTTTTTTGTGAACACCAGCATCACCCCACCTTTTTCCTTTATATCCAGAATATTCGATTAGCCATCCAGCAGGAACTTTTATATGTTGCTGGTCTATTTGATATGAAGGGATTTCGGGATGTGTTTTTTGTAATTCGATAAAGTGTTCTTTAGAAATGATAGGATTTTTAAAGAAACTCCCACTGTTTCCTATTTGTTTGGGATCAGGAAGCTTACTTCTTCTAATTTGGATTACTGCTTCTGCAACATCTTGTATGGTGGGATTCGTAATGCTTTGGTTTGTTAAAGCACTTTCGATCGCTCCATACCCGGTTGTAAGTATATGATTTTTTTTGGTTAGTCTAAAAGTAACCTGTGTAATAATGTATTGTCCTTTGACACTTTCTTTAAAAATAGAATTTCGATAATCAAACTTACATTCATGATTTGTGAAAGTACGTTTTCTCCTTGTGTCAATATGAATTGCTTCACAGCTAACCATAGTATCTTTTAATTCTACTCCGTAAGCTCCAATGTTTTGGATGGGAGCACTACCAACATAACCTGGTATCAGCGATAAGTTTTCTAATCCTCCGTAATTATGCTTAATACAATATTGGACAAAATCATGCCAGTTTTCGCCCGCTTTGGCAGTTATTAATACAGTTTCGTTAGATTCCTCGATAGTATCGATACCTTTTAATGCAATATGTAAAACCAAAGACTCTACATTTTTAGTCAAGAGCATATTGCTGCCTCCACTTAGTACAAATAATTCTTTGTCAGGATAGGTAGTAAGGACGTTCTTAAGCTCATCTTCAGAAGTTATGGTAATAAATTCTTTTGCAAAAACATTAATTCCGAACGTGTTATAGGGTTTTAAAGATTTATTTTGTTCAATTTTCATGATATTGTTCTAAGGCTACTTTTAGGATTTCAATCGCTTTTTTTAAATCTCTTCGATTTAGTACATAAGCAATTCTTACTTGGTTTTTACCTTTTTCAGGACTAGAATAAAATCCTGATGCCGGAGCAAGCATAACAGTTTGCTTATTTAGATCAAATTCATCTAGAAGCCATTTTGTAAAATGATCGGCATCTTCGATAGGTAATTCTGCAATACAGTAAAAAGCCCCTTTTGGAACCGCAACTTTTACACCAGGAATTTCTTTAAGTCCGCTTACCAGAGTGTCTCTTCGCTGTTTATATTTTGCGATTGTTTCTGTATAGTAAGATTCTGGAGCTTCTAATGCAGCTTCGCTGGCTATTTGTGCAAAGGTAGGAGGGCTTAATCTTGCTTGAGCAAATTTCATAGCTGTCTGCATTACACTTTTATTTTTACTAACGATACACCCAATTCTGGCTCCGCACATGCTATATCTTTTAGAAACAGAATCTACTATTATTGCGTGTTCATCAATTCCTCGTTCTTGAAGGATAGAGTAATGTTCTGAGTCATCATAGATAAATTCACGGTATACTTCGTCAGAGATCAAAAACAAATCATGTTTAATAGCGAGTTCTGATAACTGTTTTATTTCGTCTTTACTATATAGATAACCTGTTGGGTTTCCTGGGTTGCATATAAGTATAGCCTTGGTTTTGGAGGTGATAAGTTTTTCGAACTCTGAAATTTTTGGTAAAGCAAACCCTGTTTCTATAGTAGAGATTACAGGAACGACTTTTACCGTAGATTGAGTAGAAAAACTGTAATAGTTAGCATAAAAAGGTTCTGGAACAATAATTTCATCACCGGGATCGGTAATGCTCCCCATGGTAAAAATCAAAGCTTCACTACCACCTGTAGTAACTAGAATATCGTCAGAAGAAATGGTGATATCATGCTTAGCATAATAGGCTGCCAGTTTATTTCTAAAACTTTCGAATCCCGCAGAATGACTATAGGCCAGAATGTCTAATTTATGATTGCGAATTGCATTCATGGCCTCAATAGGAGTTTTAATATCAGGCTGTCCAATATTTAAATGATAAATATGTTTACCTTCTCTTACAGCTTTTTCTGCAAAAGGAGCCAATTTTCGAATAGGAGATTCTGGCATGGCATTACCCTTATGTGATACTATAGGCATTCGGTATTCTTTAAAATAAATAAATAGGAACAAATTTCTTAAATATTTTAAGAAATAACTGTATGATAGAGGCTATTTTTTTTATATTTATTTAATGGAAATTACATCACGAAGTTTTTATTATTTGTTTAAAAATAGGGTTTTAGTATTTTTCCTATTGGTAACAATGGGACTCTTCTCTCAAAATAATTTTAAGTTACCAAAAGGGGTGAAACATGATAAGATAAAGTTTGAATTGGCAAACAACCTCATTGTTTTACCCGTTGTCATTAATGATGTTCAAATGTCTTTTATCTTAGATTCTGGCGTTACTTCTACCATAATCTTTAGTGTAGATAATACGAGTACACTAGAACTTAAAAATGCATCAAAGATTTATTTAAGAGGATTAGGGAATGAGGAACCTGTAGAAGCCATAAAGTCTTCTAATAATGAACTCAGGATAGGTAAATCATTTAGTGTAGATCAGACTGTTTTTTTGGTTTTGGATGAATCGATTAACTTTTCGCCAAGAATGGGATTTCCTATTCACGGGATTATAGGGTATGATTTTTTTAAGGATTTTATTTTAGATATTAATTATGCAAAAGAATATATAAAGGTTTATTCTCCAAATGCTTTTGATTATAAGAAATGCAAAAAGTGCTATCAAACGGGTCTTGTTTTTAGAGATAAGAATAAAAAACCCCTTATAACAGCAAAGTATAAATCGGAAAATGGATTGATAGATGTTAACCTTTTATTGGATTCGGGTTCTGGATCATCTTTGTGGCTGTTTGAGAATAAAGAAAAAGGAATTAAAATCAACTCTAATTCTTTCAGAGATTTCTTGGGAAAAGGTTTTAGTGGAGAGATATATGGGCAAAAAACCAAAATTAAAGAACTTAGAATTGGGGATTTTAAATTAAGAGATGTTAAAGCTTCTTTTCCAGACTCTCTATATATACAAGGGATATCATTAAATAGGAGACAAGGTTCGTTGGGTGGAGATATTTTAAAAAGGTTTAATCTTATTGTGGACTACCCGCACAAGAAAATTTCATTTAAGAAAAATAGCCTTTTTAATAAACCTTTTTATTATAATATGAGCGGTATTACATTGCAACATACTGGTTTCTCGATTGCAAAAAATTATGTAGAGAATGATAGGGTTTATTTAGGGATTAATAAACTTGTTAATCAAAAAACGTTGCAGTTTTCTACAAATTTTGTGCTTCAGCCAAAGTATGAAATCTCTGATGTAAGACCCGATTCCCCTGCTTATTTAGCAGGATTAAGAAAAGGAGATGTTATATTATCAGTAAATGGAAGGTTAGCATATCGCTATAAACTCTCTGATTTGAATGACTTATTTTATTCTGAAGAAGGAAAAAGTATTAAAATGCAAATAGAAAGATTGGGAGTAAAAATAAAGTTCCAGTTTTTTCTTAAGAAAGTAATTTAATGTAGAGAAGTATAGATGATCTTTTTGAAAATAAAGTATAAAAAAAGGATATCTTATTGATATCCTTTTTTTGCATGTTGTATAATAAGTTGCTTATTAGTTTTCTAAAACACTTTTGTCTAATACCGTTCCTTTAATTTTTATGGCCTTAGTGGCCTCTTCGGCGTTAGAATATACTGTTATTGTTTTACGAATAGGTCCAACTCTTTTTGTGTCATATTTAACCTCGATAACGCCAGTTTCTCCAGGAGGAATTGGCTTTTCTGGTTTTTTAGGAATTGTACATCCACAACTAGAGTATACTTTTGAAATAATTAAAGGGGCGTTTCCTGTATTTGTAAATTCAAATTTTCTCACACCGTCACTTCCTTTGGCTATTTCACCATAATCTACAACTTCATTTTTAAATTGTATACGTGCTTGGCCATCCTGCGCTTGAAGGGTTGTGGCTAGAAAACCAATACATAAAATGATTAATATTTTTTTCATAACGTAGGTTTTTGTTGAATGTAAAAGTAATTACTTTTTATTCAATTGCAAAATCATACCTTAAATGTACACTATTAATTAGAATAAATTTATAACAAATCAAGTGTAACTATTTAATGTTCTTAGTGATGTTTTATACTGTTTTCTTGTTTAATTTTTAAAAAAATTCATATTTCTGGTTTTATTCTTCATACTTTAATAAGTATTTTTGCATTTCAAAAATCAAAAACCAGACCAAAGTATGGCTTTAGCAGGAAAATATGATGCAAAATCGATAGAAGAAAAATGGTATTCCTATTGGATGGAAAATAATTATTTTCATTCAGAAGTCGACGAAAGAGAAGCGTATACAATTGTTATTCCACCTCCAAACGTAACAGGGGTTTTACATATGGGGCATATGCTTAATAACACAATTCAAGATGTGTTAATACGAAGAGCTCGTTTAAAAGGGTATAACGCTTGTTGGGTACCAGGAACAGATCATGCATCTATTGCAACAGAGGCCAAAGTGGTTGCAAAGTTAAAAGAAGAAGGAGTAGATAAAAAAGACCTTACAAGAGAAGAGTTTTTAGAACATGCATGGGATTGGACTCACAAACATGGTGGGATTATTTTAGAACAATTAAAAAAATTAGGAGCCTCATGTGATTGGGAACGTACCTCATTTACAATGGATCCTAATCTATCAGCATCGGTAATAAAGGTTTTTGTAGACCTGTATAACAAAGGCCTTATTTATAGAGGTTATAGGATGGTTAATTGGGATCCTGAAGCAAAAACAACTTTGTCAGATGAAGAGGTGATTTATGAAGAGAAACAAGGAAACCTGTATTATCTAAAGTATAAGATAGAAGGAACCGAAGATACTCTTACCATTGCAACTACGCGTCCAGAGACAATTATGGGAGATACAGCAATCTGTATTAACCCTAATGATGAGCGCTTTACTCATTTAAAAGGTAAAAAGGCAATTGTGCCGATTGCCAATAGAGTAATCCCTATTATAGAAGATGAGTATGTCGATATAGAGTTTGGTACTGGATGTTTAAAAGTTACTCCAGCACATGACCCTAACGATAAGGTATTGGGTGATAAACACAATTTAGAAATAATTGATATTTTTAATGAAGACGCTACTCTAAATTCTTATGGATTACAATATGAAGGTAAAGATCGTTTTGTAGTTCGTAAGGAGATTGTTAAAGAGCTTAAGGAAATTGGAGTTCTTGAGAAAGTAGAAACTCATCTTAATAAAGTGGGAACAAGTGAGCGTACTAAGGCAGTAATTGAGCCAAGGTTAAGTGACCAGTGGTTTTTAAAAATGAAAGACCTGGCCCAACCGGCTTTAGATGCGGTGTTAGATAAGGAAGTGAATTTGGTTCCCGAAAAGTTTATCAATACCTACCGTTATTGGATGGAAAACGTTCGAGATTGGAATATTTCACGACAATTATGGTGGGGGCATCAGATACCTGCATATTTTTATGCAGACGGAAAAGAAGATTTTGTAGTTGCAGAAAGCAAAGAAGAAGCCTTGCAACTTGCCAAAGATAAAACTGGCAATACTGATTTGACTATTGCCGATTTAACTCAGGATCCAGATGCACTTGATACTTGGTTCTCATCATGGTTATGGCCTATGAGTGTGTTTAATGGTATCTTAGAACCCGATAATAAAGAGATAAATTACTATTACCCAACTAACGATTTGGTGACAGCTCCAGAAATTTTATTTTTCTGGGTCGCTAGAATGATTATTGCGGGATATGAATATAAAAAAGAGAAGCCCTTTACCAATGTTTACTTAACAGGAATCGTACGAGATAAACAACGCCGTAAAATGTCCAAATCATTGGGTAATTCTCCTGATCCTTTAGAGTTAATCGGTAAATATGGAGCAGATGGGATTCGTGTGGGAATGTTATTAAGTTCACCTGCCGGAAACGACCTAATGTTTGATGAAGACTTATGTAAGCAGGGAAGTTCGTTTGTAAACAAAATATGGAATGCCTTTAGGTTGATCAAAGGTTGGGAAATAGATAATACTATTGAGCAGCCAGAAGCATCAGCAATAGCAATAGAATGGTATACGTCTAAATTTCAAAAGGCACTCATAGAGCTAGAAGATCATTATTCTAAATACAGAATAAGTGACGCTTTGATGACAACCTATAAACTGGTTTGGGATGATTTCTGTAGCTGGTTATTAGAGATGATAAAACCGGCTTATGGAAGTCCAATAGATGCAAAGACTTATGAACAGGTGATTGCTATTCTAGAAAATAATCTAAAGGTTTTACATCCTTTTGTACCTTTTATTTCTGAAGAAATTTGGCAACAAATTACAGAAAGATCTACAGAAGAAGCCTTGATTGTTGCAAGTTGGCCAGAGGCTCAAAACGTAAATAATGAGGTAATCGAGGGATTTGAGATTGCTGCAGAAGTAGTTTCAGGAATTCGTACCGTGCGGAAAGAGAAAAATATTTCTTTTAAAGAAACAATAGAGCTTTCAGTTCTTTCTAAAGAAGAAAACAACACTTTTTTTGATGCGGTAATATCTAAACTAGGAAATGTATCTTCCTTAAATTATGTAGCTGCCAAAATAGATGGTGCGCTTTCTTTTAGAGTGAAGTCTACCGAGTATTTTATTCCAATTTCAGGAAATATTAATGTAGAAGAGGAGATTAAAAAGTTAACCGAAGAACTTTCCTATACAGAAGGTTTTCTGAAATCTGTTCAGAAAAAACTGCAAAACGAGCGTTTTGTAAGTAATGCACCAGAACAGGTGATTGCCAATGAAAAAAAGAAACAGGCTGATGCCGAAGCCAAAATAGCAACACTTAGGCTTAGTTTAGAAAACTTACAATAATGCGTTATATGTGAGTTGCTTATGAAGCGCCAAAAAATATGATTATCAACAAACAACTTCGTTCAGGAGTTGTTTGTTGTTTATACGGTAGATGTTTTAATTGATTTATAAATCAGTAGTATCTTTTTTTAGGATTTTTAAAAGATAGTTTGCTGCTGCAAAAGGAGTTGTTTTGTGTTGTCGAACTGCTTCGAGTTTGATAGGTAATTCTTTCTTTATTTTTGCATTAGTATAGAACGATTTTTTTAATTGTTCATCAATTGTTTGTAATAACCAGGATGAATTCTGTTCTATTCTGTTTTTATCAAAAAAACCATTTTCGGTTGTTAGCTTCACATAACTTGTAATCATATCCCATATCGCTTCAATACCGATTTCTTCAATAGCGCTGCAGGTAAGTACTTTTGGAGACCATTCGTTTTGAGCAATAGGGTAAAGGTGTAATGCTTTTGCGAATTGATTTTTTGCTTTTCGAGCATTTAGGACATTGTCTTTATCTGCTTTATTTATAACGATGGCATCTGCCATTTCAATAATTCCACGTTTAATTCCTTGAAGTTCATCACCAGCTCCTGCTAGTTTAAGCAATAGAAAAAAATCTACCATACTATGGACCGCTGTTTCGCTTTGTCCTACACCAACTGTTTCTATTAGGATCGTATCATATCCTGCTGTTTCACAAAGAATAATTGATTCTCTTGTTTTTTGAGCTACACCTCCAAGAGACTTACCAGAAGGAGAAGGGCGAATAAATACTTTTGATGATTGAACCAGAGATTCCATTCTGGTTTTGTCACCCAAAATACTTCCGCTAGATAAGCTACTGCTTGGGTCTATAGCAAGTATCGCAATCTTTTTTCCTTTTTTTAGTCCTAGTTTTCCTAGAGCTTCTATGAAAGTACTTTTTCCAACACCAGGAACTCCCGTTATACCTATTCGAACAGAGTTGTTAGCATGTGGGAGACACATTTCCAAAAGCTGTTGGGCTTTTTCTATATCTTTCTTTTTGGTGCTTTCGATCAAAGTAATTCCTTTGCTTAATGCAGCAGATTTTCCTTTTACTATGTCATTAAATATGGCGTCTACGACAACCTCTTTTTGTTGTAATTTTTTAAATCTATCAATAGCCTTGCTGTTGGTGTTAACAGAAGATGTTTCAGATTTTTGAATATGTTTATGAGAATCTTTTGACACTGTATGGATTTATAACAAAAGTATAAATTCCTAGTAGAATTATATAATAAGCACGATTCTTTTATAGGGTGATAGGAACAGCAATGGCAGTTCTGTCCCAAGCCAAATAAAGTATGGTAAAATCTTTAGCGTTTTCAAAGTAAATAGAAAATTGCTCTACAACATTTAATAATGGGTGCACAGGTACTTCTACGGTAAGAGCATCATAGGTTTCATTTCGTTTAGGAGTGCCATTCATGTCTACTCCCCAGCTATATTCTTTTTTATTAAAAATTACTTTCCAAGATTTTGCGTTAGGAACAGTCCAAAGCGTATATGTGCCTTTTTTTAGTATAGAACCATCTACCATAATATCCTTAGAAGTAGTAAAGGTTGTTGCTTCATTGGCACCTGTTCTCCAGACTTGATCAAATGGTACAAGATTTCCAAAAATTTTACGCCCTTTTTTAAACGGTCTGTTATAAAACACAGTAAAGGTTACATCTTTTGCTGTGTGTGTTATCGTTTCTTCGGGGCTATGTTTTTTTGTGTTTTTTTTCATTAAATACATAGCTAAAAAACTAATAATAACTAACCCTAGGATTATAAATAATGTTTGTTTTAAAAGCTTTGGCATCCTGATGTAATTTTGATCCTAAATATAACTCTTTGCCATTACAATTTTGGTTTATTGTTGATAAAAGTAATTGTAAAAAAACAACACATTTTTTAAATAATAGTATCTAGAATAAGTCTTTATTTGTTTGAAAGCTAGGGTTTTGTTGTAATTATGGTTTTTTTATATATAATTTTGCAACAAGAGAGATGTGTTTTCGTCTTTTATAAAGAGAGCTATTTAAAGCAGTTTTAGATAAGTAGTCACTAACCAAAAGTAAAAGAAGTTTGTTACAGAGCGAATTAATAGAGCAATGTAGGGCCAATGATCGTAGAGCGCAAATGAAACTCTATAATAAATACTGTGATGGTATGTATTATGTAGCATTACGTTTTCTTAAAGATCCGTTTGAAGCAGAAGAAGCAATGCAAGAATCTTTTATTAAGGCATTTGCTAGACTTCATCAGTTTACGGGAGACGTGACGTTTGGTGCCTGGTTGAAAAGAATTGTTATAAATAAAAGCATTGATATGCTTAAGGCAAAGAAGTTAAATATGGTGGCGATAAATGAACAAGTAATGGGTACGGTAGAAGAACAAAATGATTGGTCTGTATCAGATTCTGTTACTGTAGATGAGGTTAAGAGAGCTATTGAAAAATTACCAGAAAAATATAAATATGCAGTGATGTTGTTTTTGATAGAGGGCTATGATCATAATGAAATTAGTGAGATATTGGATATTACTCCTGTTTCTTCGAGAACATTGGTGCATAGAGGAAAAAAACAATTGCAAGAACAATTAAAACATTTAAAAGATGGCACAGGATATTAGAGAGCTGCTTAGGCAGGACAAACAAATTCCTTCTGAAAGACTAAGAGATGGCCATGATGTAAGATTTATGGCTAGGTTAGAAGCAGAGCTTCCGGTTAAAAAGGCAAAATCCCGAGCTTATAGCTGGCTTAATATTGCTGCAAGTATTGTGGTTATCATTTCTGTGTCGGTCCTTACTTATAATCAGTTTGGGAGTAAAAATCAGGGAGATGGTCAAGTAGTAGATATTGATAATGCAGTGATCAAAAACTCTTCAGTAGTGTTGGCAAAACAAACATCTCCTTTGGCAAAAATATCCCCAGAGTATGAAGAAGTAGAGAATAATATCCTTACGAGTATACGATTTCAACTATCAAATATAGAAATTGATGATAAAAATAGAGAATTGGTTGAAAGTTTTAAATCTAAGTTAAATGATCTCGATAAAGAATATCAAAGATTAAATAAAGAATTACTAGAGGTAGGACCAAACGTTCAGAGTGTTGAGGCAATGATGGAGAACTTGACTATTAGACTATCACTATTAACAAGACTAAAAGATAAATTAAAAGAATTAGAGCGAATTGAAAATGAAAATTACAATGAAATACAAGCTTAGTTTTTTTGTTATTAGTGCTTTGTGTGTTTGTGCTGAAGGTTTCTCGCAAAGCAGACAAAATAAATTAAGCGAAAAGATAACAACTAATAGCGATGTTGTTGTTACCCTTAATTCAAGCCATACAAGTGTCGTTTTTGAGACCTGGAATAGAAATTCGGTAGGAGTAGAAGCTTATATAGAAGGGGATCTTTCTGATGAAGATGCAAAGAGAATATTAGAGAGCTGGCAAGTAAATGTTATTGGAAATGAAAATGAGGTAATGATAAGTTCTACTGCAGGTAATTTTTGGAGTAGAAATAATAGAGCGGTTTCTAGTGCAGAACTGGATAAAAATATTCAGGAGTTAAGAAAGCTAAGTCCTATGATTTCTGATATGCTAGGACCTTTGATGGAAAACATAGCTAGAAACCCTATGCCAAGTACTCTTTCGCAAAATCAGGCCAATGTGAGTTATGACACAAACAGATCTAATAATGGTAATGATGAAAAATACATTCAGCAATGGGAGAGTCAGATTCGTGAGAAATTTAAAGATGATGTGGATAATGGAAAATTAGAATGGGTAAAACGACTTGATGAAAATGCTATTAATGGAAAACCTATTCAAATGGAAATTCGCTTGGAAACATGGGGAGAGCAATACGGAAAACAAATGAATGCGTGGGCGACGCAATTAACAAGAGATATAGAAAGCCAAAATAGAGGAGGAGCAAATATCACGGTATATCAATATAATTATAATAGTTCAGCTCCTTCTAATGTGGTAAATAAAACTATAAAAGTAAATGTGCCTAAAGGAGTTCGATTAAGGATTAATGCTCGTCACGGAGACGTAAAATTGGCAGAAAGAGCGATTAATGTAAGGGCGTCTTTATCTCATACCAAATTATCTGCTAATGTTATAGATGGAAATCAAACTTTTATAAAATCTTCATACTCACCCGTTTCCATTCGAGAGTGGAATAGTGGAAGATTGGTTGTGAATTATGTTAAAAACTGTAGAATACAAAAAGCAAAGAACCTATTGGTTAATGCAGATTCTAGTAACATTTTTATTCAAAACTTAGAAGAAAATGGGGCTATTTCTGGAAGCTTTGGAGCAATAAACATAATGAGTCTAGGGGAATCTTTCTCTACATTAGACTTGGCAGTAGAGAAATGCGATTTCAAGTTAAATTTACCTCGAACGGCTTTTAACTTGTCCTATAGCGGAGCACAAAGTATTATCTCTTTACCAAAAACCTTAGAGATAAATACAAGGAAAAATTTTGGGAATGTTTTTGTTAACGGTTTCCAAAAAACAAGAAGTACAAATAAGATGATTACAATTAATGCAAAGTATAGCAAAATTGTGCTAAATGATGAATAAAACTTCTGATATATAGAATATTATAGTTGTAGTGTTAATTATAAAAATGCCTTGCTAATTATATAGTGAGGCATTTTTTTATAACATAAATTTAACAAAAATAAAACATCAATTCGTAAAAATATGTGTCTTTTCATCTGGTTAAAATGGTTCTTTGTCTGTTTTTTTGTGTTTTTTAATTTTTAAAGAATTGATTATCAGTTCTTTATTGTTTTTGGAGAGTGATTTTAACACTTTTTGTGTAATTTGTCGAAAAACAAAACCACTTGATCTAAAAGTAAGGTTTTTAGTTTGCGTAACGGCAATTTAATGATATTATTGTAAGGTAAAACCGTAGTAAAGTATTGAAGCTTTGCTGTAAAGTATACAGAATGAAATCAATAGTATTTTTTTTAATTAGTATCTTTTTTGTTGGTAATATTTGTGCAAATGACACAGATCAGTCTCTTGAAGTTGAAAAAGAAGGTCTTGTTGTGTCTGTGGTGAATTTTGAAGAAGGAGATAAGATCAAACTTTTTGATGTAGAAAGTGGTGACCACATTTTGTCTAAAACACATGGAGATATTGATCTTAGCCAATTACCTATAGGTATGTACTTGTTAGAGAATACGCATGGTCAGTCTGTAATGATAGAACGTTTTGAAGAGGAAATACAAATAGAAGGAGTTTTAGAAACAGCAAATAGTGATTTTGTTTTGGAAAGAGATTCAGTAAGAGCTGATATGCCTTCTAAGGTTAATGAAGAGGATGAGTTTATTAATTATTACGAAAATACACAAAGAGATCTTTTGGCTATAGAAAGAGAAGGAGATGTTATAACTGTGGTAGATTTTGAAGAAGGAGATGTTATAAAGTTATTTGAAGTAAAAAATACAGTACATATATTATCTAAAACTATTAATGTAGTTGACCTTAGTCAATTGCCAGCAGGGATTTATTTTCTTGAAAATAACAAAGGAGAATCTGTGGTGTTAGAAAAGTTCTTAGATAATGATCAAGTTGCAGATATGGAATAGTAAAATAATTACTTACAACAATAGATAAACCTTGATGATTTTTCATCAGGGTTTTTTTATGAATTTATGCTTTATATTCTTCTATGTTTTAGATCTGTTTACTTATTAGATCGGTGTATTATGTAATAGTGTTTTGAAAGAGGTAGTTGTAAAATGTCTTTGTTGATTTAATTATTTACTCAAACGATTGGTTCTAATGCAAGAGTAATACCATTTCTGATTTGAATTTACCCAATAAAACGGCATCCTTTTACATGATTCTTCAAAATAAAAATTAACCGTAGCTATGGCTATGCTGAACTTTTCTTTTTTGTCCAATGCAAAAATATATTGTTTTCTTATGAGCAAATTCAAATCAGAACTGGTATAACTTTGGGCAGTATATGGGAAATAATGCGATTTATGAATAAAAATTTAGCATCTGATCACGTTATTTTTCCCCTGCAAGTTCTTCATAAAATGAAACAATAGCTATGGTTATTCTTTAAGTTGATTCATTAGTCTAGCAAAAAATTATTGCAATTGTTTTAGGCAATTCTCATCCATAAATCGCATAACTTTTTTTTCTAAATGGTTTGTTTCATAAAAAAAGACAATCTTGTTTATAAGATTGTCTATGCTTATTATTAACAAAAACGACTAAAGTTATTGTTTGTCTAAATTTTTTGTCATGTTAAACCCGACAAATAAACCTAAACCTGCCATTAGGAATATAGTACCGGGATAAGCAATATCCTCATTAACATGTAAAGAAAAATGTAAAATTCCTGCAATAAAAATTCCAATTCCAATTCCCATTAATAACAATGAAAAGTTTAAAACAAGGACTTTCCATACAGGGGTTACTCTTTTTTCTTTACTACTATAAAAAATAGAGGCGTCTGCACCTTTTTCTATAAGGGCCATTCGTTCTCTGTTTCTTGCAGAAACAAATAAATAAAAAATTCCAAAAATACACCCAAATACAGATAGTGGGATTAAAGCTTCTAAAAATGTCATAATTCCTAAAATTTTATTGATTGATATACTGTTCGTTTTCTATTAAGACGCCTGTTTTTTTTAGCCGGTTACAAAAACGGTAAAAATATTTTGTATTTTATATTTTGAGTTGTAACCGATATGAATGTTCTGTCGTCTTATGAAGAAATGAACCATCAATCAGATCAATATTATATATCCAAAGTACTCGAAGGGCATGTAAATGCATTTTCGACTTTGGTAGAGCGATATCAAAACCTGGTATACACCGTTGCATTTCGAATGGTGAAGAATAAAGAGTTGGCAGAAGAAGTAGCTCAGGATAGTTTTGTAAAAGCTTTTAATTCATTGAGTATGTATAGAGGTGATGCTAAGTTTTCGACTTGGTTATACACCATTGTGTACAGAAAAAGCTTAGACGCAATAAAAAGGAATAAAAAAAAGGTAACTACAGCACTTATTGAAGAAGTTAGTGAGGGTGATATTGGTACAATAGGGGATGCTTTGGGGTATTTGGAGGATAAAGATAGAAGGAAGGTGGTGTCCGCCAGTATCGCGAGTCTTTCTGAAGATGAGGCTGCTATTATAACATTGTATTATTTTGAAGAAAAATCTGTAAAAGAAATTGTACAGATTACTGGTTTAACAGCGGATAATGTGAAAATTAAGTTGTATCGAAGTAGAAAAAAACTATATTCGATATTAAAGCATCACGTTTCCCCAGAAATATGTAATAAAAATGGAAGAGCAATATAAAGATATTCGTGATTTGGTAAAGGAAGCAGGCTTAGAGTGTCCTTCGTCAGATTTTTTGAGTAATGTAATGAATAAGGTAGAAGTTTCTTCGGTGCAAGACCCAGTATCTTATAAGCCTCTTATTTCTCGTAAAGGATGGGGTGGGATTATTTTTGTGATAAGTCTAGTGATATTTTTGTTGTTGTCGTTTGAAAGTGGCGAAAACTCTTTTTTTGATAAGCTCAATTTTTTGAATATATCCATGAGAAATTTTGAAGCCCCTTTTTTGGGATATACACTTCATAAATCTACCATTTATGGAATCTTGCTTTTGTGTTTTCTCTTTTTTGTTCAGGTAACTATGCTAAAAAGAAAAATAGATAAAGACTTCTCTTAGAGAATTTGTCGTAAATTTTTGTGAAATGAGTGTGGTATCAGTTTAATATTTTGTTTTTGTATAATATTAAAATTAAGAGAACGTTACGTTTTTATAAATACCTATATAAATACAAAACTCAACACACAAATGAAAAATTATTTATTATGCTTACTCGTTGTGTCATCGCTGTTTACAGCTTGTAAAAGTGATGATGAAGAAACACATGATCATGATCCTGACGCGAGCGTAGATTATTCTGCGACGATTATGTCTCCTGATACAGAAAACAAACAATTGGATGAAGAAATTCATATACATGCGGTTTGGGAAAGCAAAACCAAACAAACAGTTCATCATGTTAAAGTGAGAATTTATAATAAAGCTGATAATACAACTGTTGTTTATGAAAAGCCAGAAGAAGCTCATGTTCATGAAAAGGAAGGGAAATATGAATTACATGATGATGTAAAGTTATCTGAAGAAAATGGATTCTCTAGTAATTCTGATTGGGTTATCGAAGCTAAGGCCTGGGGGCATGAAAAAGGAGAAAACGAAGTAGTAAAAATAATGGAATTTCATATTGATTAAATCCATGGTTTGATAAAGAGCCAGTTTAAATATAAAAAAGCCAAAACATTTTTTGTTTTGGCTTTTTTTGGTTTGTTTAGTGAATGTGTGTTGCTAATTATCAATAATTACCCATTCACCTTTTTCTATTAAAGGGATAGCTTGTTTGTATTTTACAGTTTTATTTTCACCACTCATAACGTGTTTGATGGTTACCCTGTCGTTACGACCAATTTTTGGTTGTTCTCTAACAATAGTTTCTGTAACCTGAGGTTGCCCTTGTGTTTGTCCGGCAGCTCGGTTTTGAGCCGCTCGTTCATCCATGTTAGGGATTTCCTCTTTAGAAGTTTCTAACTTCTCTTTCTTTCTAACTTGACGTGCTTCAGAAATGTCCTGAGTATTACCTGTCGGCAACTCTCCTTTAAACAAGAAAGAAATTACATCTTTATTTACTTCCTCGATCATAGCTTTAAACAATTCAAAAGCTTCGAACTTATAGATTAGTAAAGGATCTTTTTGTTCGTGTACTGCTAGCTGAACACTTTGTTTTAATTCATCCATTTTTCGAAGATGCGTTTTCCATGCATCATCGATAATAGCTAATGTGATATTTTTTTCAAAATCGGTGATTAATTGTTTTCCTTCAGATTCGTATGCTTTTTGTAAATCTGTAGCAACATTGATACTTTTTATACCATCTGTAAACGGTACTAAGATTCTTTCGTAGTTGCTAGAAGGGTCTTCGAATACTTGCTTGATTACTGGGTATGCAGTTTCTGCATTACGTTTCATCTTATCTTGATAATGCTCATATGCAGTTTTGTAAACTTCTCCTGCAATTTTTTGAGTATCCATCTTTTCAAATTCAGCTTCAGATACCGGACTGCTCATAGAGAAATAGCGAATTAGCTCAAATTCGAAATTTTTAAAGTCCTGAGCGTCTTTATTTCCGTCGGTGATAACTTCTACTGTGTCATAGATCATATTTGCAATATCGACTCTTAAACGCTCTCCAAATAATGCATGATAACGACGTTTGTAAACTACTTCACGCTGTGCATTCATTACATCATCATATTCTAATAGTCGTTTACGGACACCAAAGTTATTTTCTTCGACTTTTTTCTGCGCTCTTTCTATGGATTTAGAAATCATAGAATGTTGAATAACCTCTCCTTCTTTTAAGCCCATTCGGTCCATCATCTTTGCAATTCTTTCAGAACCAAATAATCGCATAAGATTATCTTCTAACGATACATAGAATTGAGAGCTTCCTGGATCTCCTTGTCGACCTGCACGACCTCTTAACTGTCTGTCTACACGTCGAGAATCATGACGCTCTGTACCTACAATTGCAAGACCTCCCGCAGCTTTTACTTCGTCAGATAGTTTAATATCTGTACCACGACCTGCCATATTGGTTGCAATAGTTACCATACCTGTATTACCTGCTTCGGCAACAATATCGGCCTCTTTTTTATGCAATTTGGCATTTAATACATTATGAGGTACTTTACGAATCGTAAGCATCCTTCCTAACAACTCAGATATTTCTACAGAGGTTGTACCAATAAGTACAGGTCTCCCTGCTTTTGATAGTTCGGTAACTTGATCTATTACTGCGTTGTATTTTTCGCGCTTAGTTTTGTATACCAAATCTTCTCTATCATGTCTCGCAATAGGACGATTGGTTGGTATTTCTACTACATCTAATTTGTAAATTTCCCAAAGTTCACCTGCTTCTGTAACGGCGGTACCTGTCATACCTGATAGTTTACCGTACATTCTAAAATAATTCTGTAATGTTACAGTAGCAAAAGTTTGCGTTGCATCTTCAATCTTTACATTTTCTTTGGCTTCTATTGCTTGGTGTAATCCATCACTATATCTTCTACCGTCCATAATACGACCGGTTTGTTCATCGACAATTTTTACTTTATTGTCCATTACTACATATTCTACGTCTTTTTCGAATAATGAATATGCTTTTAGAAGTTGTCTTAACGTGTGTATTCTTTCACTTTTTACGCTATAATCTCTAAAAAGTTCTTCTTTCTTTTCGGCTTCATCTTCTTTAGATAGTTCTAGCTTCTCGATTTTTGCAATCTCCATACCGATTTGAGGTAAGACAAAGAAATCGGGATCTTCTTTGCCAGAAAGGTAATCTACTCCTTTATCGGTAAGGTCAATCTGATTATTTTTTTCTTCTATAACATAGTACAAATCTGCATCGATTTTATGCATTTCACGATTGTTGTCCTGCATATAGAAGTTTTCAGTTTTTTGAAGTAATTGTTTTACACCTTCTTCACTTAAAAACTTGATTAATGCTTTATTTTTAGGAATTCCCCTATATACCTGAAGTAGTTTAAAACCACCTTCTTTAGTATCCCCTTCTTTAATTAGCTTTTTGGCTTCTGCTAAGACGGTTGTAAGGTATTTTTGCTGTACAGAGACAATGTCTGATATTTTTGGTTTTAGTTCATCAAATTCGTGAACATCTCCTTTTGGAATAGGACCAGAAATGATTAATGGTGTACGTGCATCATCGATCAACACTGAATCTACCTCATCTATGATCGCGTAATTATGAGGTCGTTGTACCAAATCTTCTGGAGCGTGAGACATATTATCTCTTAAGTAGTCAAAACCAAATTCGTTATTGGTTCCGTAAGTGATATCAGCATTATATGCTGCTCTACGTTCTGCAGAGTTGGGCTTATGGTTGTCGATACAGTCTACAGTAAGACCATGAAATTGAAAAATAGGCGCCATCCATTCACTATCACGACGAGCAAGATAATCGTTTACGGTTACAAGGTGAACACCATTACCAGATAAAGCATTAAGATAAACAGGAAGTGTGGCTACTAATGTCTTTCCTTCTCCTGTTTGCATTTCGGCTACTTTCCCTTGGTGTAGTGTAATTCCACCAATTAACTGCACATCATAATGGATCATGTCCCATTTAACTTCTTTTCCTGCAGCATCCCAACTTGTTGACCAAATGGCTTGGTCATTGTCAAGGGTGATATGGGTTCTGGTTCCCGATAACTCTCTGTCATATGCAGAGGCGGTTACCGTAACAGTATCGTTGTTTGCAAATCGTTTTGCAGTTTCTTTTATTACAGCAAAAGCTTCTGGTAGAATATCGTTTAAGGCTTTTTCGGTAGTTTGATAAGCTTCTTCTTTTAGTTTATCAATCTCGCCATAGATATCTTCTTTTTTGTCTATGTCTTCTGTAGTATTGGCTTCTTCTTTAAGTGAGTCGATTTTAGAATTAATGGCTGCTCTGGCATCATCTATTCGTTTTTTAAACTCAACAGTTTTGGCACGTAATTCGTCATGAGAAATGTTTTCTAATGCTTTTCCGGCTTTTTTAATGAGCTCAACTTTTGGTTGAACCTCTTTTATATCTTTTTTGGATTTATCTCCTACAAATACTTTTAATACAGAATCTAAAATTCCCATAATATATGATTATGTGTTTAATGAGATTTTAGTTTCAATTTTGAAACTAACTGATTTACCTCTTGCAAAGAGGTAACAATAAGGCTTGATCTCTTAAATATCGAGATTTATCCTATCTCAAGACCAAATGATGGCCTGTTATACAATACTTTTATGCCGTAAATAACATTTTAATCCAAATTCTATTTTATAAAAACGAATACAGTGCTAAGGTTGTTGTGAAATATGATGTTTATATATTTCACAATTTTTTAGCACATGTAACCGATTCTAATAATAGAATTAAGGTTAAAAGCGGCGTAATTTACGCAAAAAAAAAGCCTCTTTCGAGACTTTTAATACTATTTTAATTCATTTAATATTCATCCTCATTCCAAAGATAATCTTCGTCAGTCGGATAATCAGGCCATATCTCTTCTATAGAGTCATATGAGTCTCCTTCATCTTCAATTGCTTGTAGGTTTTCTACAACCTCTAGAGGTGCTCCAGTACGAATTGCGTAATCGATTAATTCGTCTTTTGTAGCTGGCCAAGGCGCATCACTTAAATAGGATGCTAATTCTAAAGTCCAATACATATGTTTACTGGTTTAATTTTTTTTGCAAAAATAATTTTTTAGTTTAAAAAGTCAAGTAAAAAATTAATTATTTAAACAATAATTATAAGAACGTGATTTTCTGGGCTTTCCCATTAATTATTTTGCAGTGGTTTTGTTGTTAGGATTTTTTTCAGGAATCCATTTAATTTCTTCTGCTCTTAGATCGAATGACAACTTTCGTGCCAGTACAAAAAGGTAGTCAGATAGTCGGTTTAAATACTGTAAGTTTTTCTCTTCAAAAGGCTCGATTTCATAGAGAGCACTAGCCAAACGTTCTGCTCTGCGACATACACAACGGGCTACATGACAGAATGACACAGTTTGGTGACCTCCTGGTAATACAAAATGTGTCATAGGCGCTAGTGATTCATTCATAGCATCAATTTCTTTTTCTAAAAACTTAATATCTTCAGAAGAAATAGTTGGAATGTTAAGTCTTTTTTGACCACTCTTTAAAATCGCTTTTTCGGGATCGGTCGCTAACACCGCTCCAACTGTAAAAAGTTTATCTTGTATGTCGATAAGTGTTTTTTTGGAAGAGTTATCAATTTCTTGATCTCTAATAAGTCCTATATAAGAGTTTAACTCATCTACAGTGCCGTAACTGTCGATACGAATATGATGTTTAGGGACTCTGGTTCCTCCAAACAATGCTGTGGTCCCTTTGTCACCTGTTTTTGTGTATATTTTCATAGAGAGTTATTTTTTCTTTTTTTCGTAATTCTTTCTGAAATTACGTTTATCACGGTTATATAGCTTGTTTTTGTTTCGTTTTGTGTTCCAGGAAACGATCACAAATAAAACAGCAATTGCTAATACTGTTAAAATAAGCTGTGTTTGTTCTGAAAGCATAGCTACTATCTTGATGTTTTTAAGTAAAAGTAATAAAATACAGAGTAGCTACACGATCAATACTATTTTTTTTGTGTTCTGAAGTGTAGTAAAACAAAATATACACGGCTTGTTTGATCTTTGATGTATTGTAGTTTTAGTGAACGGCGTTATTATGATGTCAAACCAACGACTACAAACATTAAAAAAACTGTACATTTGTAGTGCTATGGAATTTTCTTCAAAATTATTAGAGAATGCTGTCTATGAGATGTCCCAGTTACCTGGGGTAGGTAAGCGTACAGCATTAAGATTGGTATTACATTTACTAAGACAGCCAGAAACACAAACAGAGCATTTGGTGAAGGCTTTGGGGGCCTTAAGGTCAGATGTGAAATTTTGTAAATCATGTCATAACATAAGTGATGTCACTATATGCGAAATTTGCAATAACCCAAATAGAAATAGAGAACTGATTTGTATAGTAGAGGATATACGAGATGTTATGGCAATTGAAAACACGGGTCAATATAGAGGGCTATATCATGTCTTAGGCGGAAAAATAAATCCATTAGAAGGCATCGGCCCTCATGAATTAACTATTGCTCCTTTGGTAGAAAAAGTAAAAAAAGGAGAAGTAAAAGAATTAATTTTTGCTTTGAGTGCTACGATGGAAGGAGATACTACAAATTTTTATATTTATAAGCAATTAGAAGGGTTATCTATAAAAACATCTACCATTGCGAGAGGAATAGGAGTAAATGATGAATTAGAATATGCAGATGAGCTTACGTTAGGAAGAAGTATACGTAATAGGATACCTTTTGAAAATGCTTTGAAAAGTTAAAGAAGCAAAACTTAAATTTTTACACCCTGAAACTATCTGTTGTTATTGTAAATTACAATGTTCGTCATTTTCTTGAGCTATGCTTGATAAGTGTTAAAGAAGCATTGCGAGATAGTAAGGCAGAGGTTATTGTAGTTGATAATGGTTCTAAAGATCAGAGTTGTAAAATGATAAAAGATCGATTTGCTTGGGTGCGGCTTATTGAAAATGAACAAAATATAGGCTTGTCGAGAGCTAATAATCAAGGAGCTAATCAGGCAAAAGGAGAATATGTTTGTTTTCTTAATCCAGATATAGTAGTGGGATCAAGAACATTTTCTAGTTTATTAGATAGAGCTAAGCGATTACCGAATTTAGGGATTTTGGGCCCAAGACTCATAGATGGTAAGGGTAGGTTTCTTAATGATAGTAAACGTAATATTCCGTCACCGTTAACCTCATTACAAAGACTTTTAGGGGTTAATTTTGGTAGTGTAAAGAATTATTATGCCAAGCATATACCTTCAGAAAAAAATGGTTATGTCGATGTGTTGTCGGGTTCTTTTTTATTAATAAAGAAAAAAGCGTTCGATTTGATAAATGGTTTTGATGAAGATTTCTTTTTATGTTGCGAGGATATAGATTTGTGCTATAGAATGAAAAAAAAAGGATTTCAGAATTATTATATAGGAGATACTGTAGCAATTCATTATAGAGCAGAAAGTATTGGGCGTAATGAGGTTTATGTAAAGCAATTTTATAATGCAATGAGAATCTTTTATAAAAAGCATTTTCAAAGCAATTGGTTGTTTGATGTGCTGATTTCTATTGCCATACAAATGGTAGCTTCGATTTTGAGATTACAGAAACGTATTAAAAAAAGCAATAGTATAAATCAATATTATTTGATTTCAGAAGATGCACGTTTAAAACAGAAATTAAAGGCGATTCTATCTCAAAAAATCAAAAAGATTTCAAGAGAAAGGTTAACAAATTTGGGAGATCAAAATATCGAGATTATCTTTGATAACAATTTTATAGCTTTTGATGATATTATTGATTGTATGCAAAAGAATAAAAATAATAGAATAACATATAAAATACGACCACAAGGTAGCGATTATATCGTAGGTAGCGATTTTAATGATGGAAAAGGAGAAGTAATTTGGTTGTAGAAAAATATATAAGGAAAAATTAATTTTTTAGCCTTATTTTTATTAAATTCGCAAAAACGTAAACAAATAAACACTTTTGATTAAGGATATGGCAAAATTTGAGCTAAAACTTCCAAAGATGGGTGAGAGTGTTGCAGAGGCAACAATAACAACTTGGTTAAAAGAAGTTGGGGATACTATAGAGTTAGACGATGCGATTGTAGAGATTGCAACAGATAAAGTCGATAGTGAAGTGCCTAGCGAAGTAGAGGGAGTTTTGATAGAAAAGCTGTTTGAAGTTGATGATGTTATACAGGTGGGGCAGGTGATTGCTGTAATTGAAACAGAGTCTAATGGTGCTGTAGAGGTAGCGTCTGATTCTTTTGTAGAATCAACGAATAACCAGGAAGTTCCAGAAGAAGCGAATGTCATAGAAACTCAAATAGCAGAGGTTACAGAAGTGGTTACTGCCAATACAAGTGTTGATTTTGATGGCAGTACAAAATTTTATTCTCCACTAGTAAAGAATATTGCAGCGACAGAGGGAGTTTCTCTTAGTGAACTAGAATCTATCGAAGGGACAGGGAAAGATAGTCGTGTTACTAAAAAAGATATACTTCAATTTGTAGAAGATCGTAAAAGTGGTAAAGTAAAAGAACCGGTTGCTACAAATCAATTACAAGAAAAAACAATAGCTTCAGAAAAGGAAAAGAGTAGCTCTAAGGCGGCTCCAGTTATTGCTTCAGGAGAAGATGAGATTATAGAGATGACTAGAATGGGTAAACTGGTAGCAAACCATATGGTAAACTCGGTTCAAACTTCTGCTCATGTTCAGTCTTTTATAGAGGCAGATGTTACAAATATCTGGAACTGGAGAAAGAAGGCCAAAGTAGGTTTTATGGAGAGGGAAGGAGAAAAACTGACATTTACTCCTATATTTATGGAGGCTGTGGCAAAAGCTCTTAAGGATTTTCCTATGATGAATATTTCGGTTTCGGGAGATACTATTATTAAAAAGAAACATATTAATCTTGGTATGGCAGCTGCTTTATCCGATGGTAATTTAATAGTACCTGTGATCAAAAATGCAGACCAGTTAAATTTGGTAGGTATGACCAAAGCCGTGAATGATCTTGCAAATAGAGCTCGTAACAATGCATTAAAACCAGATGATATACAAGATGGTACTTATACCGTAACGAATGTGGGTACTTTTGGAAGTATTATGGGGACTCCTATTATTAATCAACCTCAGGTAGGGATATTAGCTTTGGGGGCTATAAGAAAGGTTCCTGCGGTAATAGAAACACCAGAAGGTGATTTTATTGGTATTCGATATAGAATGTTCTTATCACATTCTTATGATCATCGTGTTGTTAATGGTGCTTTAGGAGGGCAATTTGTACAACGAGTAAAAGATTACCTAGAAGCTTGGGATGTAAATAGAGAATTTTAAAAAGCATAACAAAAAATATTTATAATAATAAACCATGGCAGTTTTGTCATGGTTTATTTATTTTGGTGTTATTGTAAATAATAAAATTCCAGACATTACTTATCTTTATGCAAGAACAAAAAGAATGTTCTTTGGATAAATATATCAAGTAAACATAAAAACAAGCCTTGTAATTTGCTTTTATCGCACTCATATTTCATAATAAAATAAAATCGTAGCTAATGCTATGCTTGGATTTTCTTGTTTATCTGATCACGATATAATCTAAATTCTTTAGATTCATTTTTAAATTCATTTGGTATCGGTTCTAAGTTTTAAGTAATTACCATTTGAAAATAATAGTCCTTTTAGATATATGAAAAAAACAGCTCAGATAAGAAAATCATTACATAAGCCTTATTGGTATGATAGAACTAATGGAGATCATATTAATAATATAGAATTATTAGTATCGACGAATCTTCCTGTTACCGTTGCTATTGTACTAGGATTACTTTATAATCCTTGGTTTTTATATGCATTGGGGTTGTTTGTAGTATTAGTTGTTATTATATTTAAATGGTATAACAACAATTTTGATCGTTATTTTCGGCTTATAAAAAGAATAGAAAAAAGAGGACATAAAGAAAATATATTTTATGTTGTTCAATCCAGTATACTGGCAAAAAAAAATGGAAAGCCATTCGTTGAAGAAGGTGTAAAATGGAAAGATTGTGAAACATTTTATTCCAATTCAGGTAAAGAAGAAGCAGCACAATTTTTTGATCAGAAAACGATTAAAAAAGAAGTAGGAGAGCAAGTGTTGTCTGATGTGATGAAATCTGTACATAAACCTAATAAGGTTTATGGTAAGTTTAGAGAGAAAAATAACATATCAAAAAAAGAGGAGACTTTATTTATTAGTGTTTTTCTATTACCTATACTGGCAACTTTTTTTGTGCTATTGTTGGTAAATCCGGTTATAACTGTATGTGTATTTGGATTTGTTGTATTGTGTTTAATACTAGTGTATGCTTATTATGTTAGGTCAGAAAAACGTTTTCTTCGTGTTATAGAAAGAACCGAAGAGCAGGGTAGATATAGAAAAACGACTTATCATATACAATCCTTTATAACAAAGATGGATTTAAATGATGTTGTATCGGATAATAGTTTGAAATGGAAGGATTATTATCCTTATGGACTTAGCGAAGGAGATACTCGTTTAACCGTATTTTCTCATTTCGAAAAAGAAACTATTGAAAATATAGTAGTAGAGAAAGTTTTATAGTTAAAAAATATGCTACAGAAATTATAGAATATCTTTAGAGAAGGAAATTGATCACTAACCTTTTCTTTTCAAGAAAAATAGAAGATTTTTATAAAGGTAGCGCCCCATCGTCACATACAAAAAGCTCTAACAAGAAGATAATTTTCTGCATAAAGTAATTGATCTATAAGTATTATATGGCTGATGACATATAGGGTTAAAGCAGCTAAAAACAAAAACCCTGCGAGGTTACCGATCTTTTTTTAAGACATAAGTGTTTTGCTTTTATATAGATGTTTCTTATACTTTAAAAGTTGCCTGGAAATATAGGCTGTATTTATTTTGAATAAAGAGTTCGGATTGGTGATGTTTTTTTTATCGAACACAAAAAGGATCAGAGTTGTAGTTTTTGAACAAATAGATCAATATCATCAATAGGAAGATTTATGATGCCTTTTACAATACCTAGTGGCACTGCAACATTTTTTTTATCATACCCTTCTTTATGTAATAGCTCCCATAAAAATTCGCGATACCGCGTTCTAGTGTCTATGTTCACCTCTCTATATTTGATGTGATTTTTATTAAGCTGGGATATTAAGGTTTCACATTTATTGCAAGTTTCTCGGGTAAATATGATGATCTCTGACTCCATAATAGAGGATAAAGGGGCTTCTTTTTGGGGAGTTTTACCTCTCTCTACATCAATTGTTTCTAGTTCATTGTTGACAATCAGATTATATGTATAGGAGGATTCTGTGTCTGCTAAAGGGATGAGGATTGACATTTGTACTTTGCTATTAGCAGGAATATTTTTTATAATGGGCCTATGGGCACTTCTTCGGTATCCGGTTGGATTGATCTTTAAAAAAACGCTTTTATCTGTAGAACTGTCATTTTGAATATAGATAATTGTTCGTTTTTTTTGCTTTTCCTCTACTAAATAAACGTTCTTAACCTGAGAGTAAATACTTATAGGAATAAGGAATAAAACCCATAAAATTCGTTTCAGAAAACAGATCATATTTCTTTTTTTTAAAAGATACGGTTTCTTTTAAAAATGCCAAAACAGAACTAAAATCTATTTTTTAATATATGCGATCATTGGTGATGTAAAAGAGAACCCCCTGAAACATTTTTTTTCAGGGGGTAATATTGAAACTTTAAAAATTATAAAGTAACACACACTCAGTTTATAATGATAATAGTTTCAATACGATCGTTTAAATAACTGTGAGAGTATTCAAAGTTTAGTTAGTGGCTAATTAAATGACAAAAAGAAGGAATACTCACTAGATTATTTAATCGATACATTTAGGGTTATTCAAAAGATGTTACTCCTACATTTGGGTTATACACATACTTGAAGGTGTAGTAACGACCTTCGTTTGTCATTACATTTGGATTAGCAGGAGCATCTTTATAATAGCTTAAAATCTCTACTTTTGCATAATTTCCGTTGCTGGTTTTAAAAACAAGAATTTTTCCTGGGATCGGTGTGATCAAATGATTAGGTGCTCCCGAATAGTTGTACCACCCATTGTCACTCCCTGTTGGGATAGCAAATCCCTGATCGGTATCTTGAGAAAAGCTAAGCCCGTCTGCCGTTGTGATATTGCTAAAAATACCTTCTGCAATGGCCACACTTACTTCTCCGTTACGTGCGGGTTCATCAGCTGTTCCTGTAGTAGCACCTCCATTAACAGCAATAGTAGTTCCTCTAAAAGCAATATCCCAATCGGTATCGCTAGTAGTTATTTCACCAGTTTCAAAATCAAATTTTGTAAAATCTCCCCCTACAGGTTGTCCTTGTCCTCCTGTTTGAGGAGCACTTAGATTTTCTACTTTGTTTTCTACTAATGGTTTTAGAACTGCAAAAGTACCTGCATTAAGAGTTTTAGTACCGTATTTTACAATAATGTCTCCCGATGTTGCATCTTCTGGGATGGTTACTACGATAGCCGTGCTAGTAACACTTTTAATGGTTGCTGTAGTGCCATTAAAAGTAACACTTAGTTCAGCGGTCGAACTAGGAAACCCTGTTCCGTTTATAGTGATTTCAGATCCTAAAACACCTTGTTCTGCAGATAGTTCCTGAACGGCAAACTCTGCTGTTTCTATCATAACTGCATCATCATCACTACTACAAGAAGCTAGAAGTATGCTTAGCATTAAGAATATAAATTTTACTTTTTTCATTTTGACTTTATTTAGTATTAGTATTTAAAATTGATAATTAAGTTTTATAAAAGCTTGTATTCCTGGTAGTGCAGGAATATTGGCATCGGTATGATCAAAAAGATTGTTGGCTCCGGCCTGAAGTGTAAAATCATCATAAAAAGTTTTACTAGCGGCGATATTGGTAGTTACAAAACCATCAACAAAACTGGTGTCATAGTTATCTATAATATTGTTTCCATTGGTGTCAAATTGACCATATTTACTGCGATATAACAGTCGAAGATTAATATTTCCTTTTATTGAAGGGATATCGTAGAATACTTTAAAATTTGCATTATGCCTTGAACGATTTGGTAAACCAAAATAATCTGATGATTCTAGCGCTACGGTTTCTAAAGTTTCTGGATTACGAACAAATACTTCTCCGTTTTCGACTTCTTCTTCTCTTGTTTTGTCATAGGCATATAAAAGCTGGTACCCACCACTAATATTAATATTTTTTAAAACCCTAAAAGAAGAATTGAACTCTATTCCAGTGGTGTAACTCTCATCAACATTAACATAGCTAAAAACATTTTGACCGTTTGCTTTTCTTGCAATTACCCGAGTGTCAATAAAGTTTTTTCGATCATTTCTAAAGAGGTTAATTTCGGTATTCCATTTTCCTCTTTTGAAAGTGAACCCTGCATTATAACCAATAGAGCTTTCTGCTTGTAAAGGATCTTGTAACTCACTTTCTTCAACAGTTATATTTTGGATTTGCCCTTGAGTTTCTAGCTCTTTTAATTTATCTACTGCAACATTATAACCCAACACAGTATAACCAACGGTAGAATTTGTAAAATCAAAATACAGTTGTCTAAAATCTGGAGCTTTATACCCATATCCAATAGATGTTTTGAATGCAAACTCATTGGTGATTTTAAATCTAAATGCTAGTTTGGGGCTAAATTGATTGCTGTATTCTGAGTGATTATCAAAACGAGCTCCAGCAATTATATTGATTCGGTCAAGTACGTTAAAATCATATTGTGAATAGACATATTGAGAACTAAAATCTACTTTGTCATCAAAATAGGTGCGATCCAATAAATCATATTGAAACCCTACTCCAGAAGTTAGTTTACTATTGTTGTTAAAAGTATAAGTAGCTCTAATTTCTGGGCGCAATAGCTTTTGGTCAAAAAAGGAATCATTTAGAATGTCGGTAGGAGCGTTTACCGATGTCAATTTTTCTGAAGCTTTGTAATTGGTGTAATAAAACTCATAAGTAGCGTTAAATTTTTCATTCCATAAGTGATCTAATTTAAGCTGAGTGTTTAAATCATTTTCTTCATTATCACCTCTATATATTGATTCTTCTGTAATGAGTTCGCTATTTTGTAATTGATGATAAAACCTTGTAGAAGAGAACAGTGATATTTTGTCATTAAAATCATAATAGATTCTACCGTTTACTGTATAATTTTCAAATGGATCTACGGTATTTCCTTGGGTATCAGAATTCAGATCATACCCTTCACTAGAAAATCTGTTGGCAAAGAAAGCGTAACGTAGTTTTTTGAAGCTTTGCTCTATCCCAAGGTTGAGGTCTTGTTCTGTAAAACTACCAATTCGATACGAAGAATTTCCAGAAAGTTTTTTGGTTTCTGGTTTTTCAGTAATAATGTTAACTACACCTCCCATGGCTTCAGAACCATATAAACTACTAGAAGGACCTTTTACAACTTCTATTTGCTTAATATTTCCTACGGTGAGTCTTTCCAAATTAAAGTTACCAGAACTTCTACCAATTAAAGGAACACCATCTATTAAGATGAGAACATAATCCGATTCCATTCCTTGGATCTGTATCCCTTCAAAACCACTTCTATCTGCAACGGTTATAATCCCCGTTTGTTCACTAAGAATTTCATTTAACCTTACCGACCCAGATTGCGCAATTTTTTTTTGGGATACTAAAGTAACGGGTAAGGGTAAAGAAGAAAGTTGTCTTTTAGTTCTAGTGGCAGATATAACTATTTCTTCTATCTCTGTAACTAGGGGTTTTTCAATGTTTTCGGCATCTTGAGAATGCGCGAATACCGTAGTTAAAAAAAATAAAATAGTAATATTCAGAAACTTGTAATTCATTATTTTATTTAAAATGATTCTTAATAGTGCGCAAATATATACATAATTCTTATTTAGAATAAATAAAAATAATTATTTTTGCATCAAAATTTTAATCAATAAGTGATCTAATGAAAACAACTTTTTATACGCTAATAGCATTTTTTGTAGTGTTAACGGCAGATGCGCAAATCAAAAACAAACAAAAACAAGACAGTGATGCAATAAAAAAAATGTGCGGCTGTTATGAAGTAACTTTTAATTTCGTAGAAACATTTCAGTACAGTAAAGATTCTCTTTACAAACCTTCAAAGACCAAAATTGCCTCTGGATTAGAATGGGCTCAATTGGTAGTTGATAAAGACGATAAAATTTCTATTCAACATTTATTACAAGTTGGGAATCCAGCAGAACCAAATATTGTAAAACACTGGAGACAAGACTGGATTTATGAAAATACAGATTTTTATATGTTTAATGGAGATAATGTCTGGAACTTTACACAAAAATCTCAAGACGATGTAAAAGGTCAGTGGACTCAAAAAGTATTTCAGGTAGATGATAGCCCTCGTTACGAAGGATCTGCAACCTGGGTTCATGTAGACGGCAAGAGTTTTTGGGAAAATACAACAGATGCACCCTTACCAAGACGAGAGTATACTAAAAGAAATGACTATAATGTAACTATTCGAGGTAATAGACATGAAATTACAAAAGAAGGGTGGATACACGATCAAGATAATAGTAAGGTAATTAGAAAAGAAGGAAAAGAAGATGTTCTTTTGGCGAAAGAAAAAGGGTATAATACCTATGAAAAGGTGGCTGATGAAAGATGTAAAGTAGCAAGCGATTGGTGGAAACAACATGGTGATAAATGGGCCTTGGTTCGTGATAAATGGGAAGAGATATACGGTAGAAATACAACATTGTCATTAGAATCTAAAGTAGATAACAAACCATTGTATAAACATCTATTTTCGGAAGATTATTCTCAGGAAAATGATATATCTAAAGTAATAGAGTCTTTTGTAAAAAAATAAAAAATGAAACATTTACAAAACATATTTTGCTTCAGTATATTTTTGTTTGCAAGTTTTCTGTTTTCTCAAAAGTCAAATGCTTTTTTAGAAAGAGCATATTGGAAAACGAATCCTTCCATAGAAGATGTAGAGCAAAAAATTAAGGAAGGACATGACATATCAGCGTTAAATGAGTTTTTATTTGATGCGGTTTCTTGGGCATTTATAGAAAAGGTAGATAATAAAACTATCAAGCATTTACTTAGCAAAAAAGAGAATGATGTTAATAAATTGACTCATGATGGTAGAACTTATATTTTTTGGGCTGCTTATCGAGGCAATATAGAAATGATGCAATTTTTGGCAGATAAAGGTGCAAAGACAGATATTGTGGATAGTCATGGTTATTCGTTGCTAAACTTTGCAGCAGTAACAGGACAACTTGATGTCGCTTTGTATGATTTCTGCATCACAAATGGAGCTGATGTAACCAAAGAAAAAAATCAGAATGGAGCCAATGCTTTGTTATTGGTAGCACCTTTTGTAAAGGAATATCAATTCATAGATTACTTTACTTCTAAAGGAATTGATCTTACTAGTAAAGATACTTACGGAAATGGTATTTTTAATTACGCAGCCAAGAGAGGAAATGTTGATTTATTAGATATGCTGATAAAAAAAGGAGTCGATTATAAAGGCTTGAATAAGGAAGGTGGTAATGCAATGCTGTTTGCAAGTCAAGGTACTAGAGGATATTCAAACCCATTATCAACCTATCAATATTTAGAAAAGTTAGGAATCAATCCAAATGTCACGAATCAAAATGGAGTAACACCATTGCATGAATTGGCTTCTAAAACAAAAGATATTACTGTTTTGGAGTATTTTATCTCTAAAGGAGTTGATATAAATCAACAGGATATTAATGGAAAGTCAGCTATAACAAATGCCATTGCAAGAAACTCGGTAGAAATAGTCGAATTTTTAGTTGAAAATGATGCAGATCTTTTTGTTAAGGACAAAAACGGAAATAACCTGGCTTACTATCTTATAAAAGTTTTTAATCCAAAAAAAACAGAAGTTTTTGATCAAAAACTAGAAATACTTACCAAAAATGGTTTTGATCCTTTAATAAAACAAGATGATGGTAATACATTGTATCATCTTGCGGTCAAAAAAAACGATTTGGCATTGTTAAAAAAGATTAGAAATAAAGCTATTCCAATCAATGCGAAGAATAAAGAGGGTAATACAGCATTGCATATTGCCGCAATGAAAGCCGAAAATGACCATATTTTGAAATACTTAATAACATTAGGGGCCGATACAGCAATAAAAACAGACTTTAAAGAATCGGTTTATGATTTAGCAATTGAAAATGAACAATTACAAAAGCCTAATATCACCCTTAATTTTCTGAAATGATTATGAAAACAACCATAAAAATAGTTGTAGCATTCACTTTTTTGGTATTTGTAACCACTGGTTTTATAAAACCAGCAGAAGTGAACACGTATAAGTGTATGATACAACTAACCAATTATAAAGGAGAAGGTGCTTATGTTATTGTTTCTTTGATAAATGCCGAAGGGACGTACGAGTCAACATTATATGTTCAAGGGCAAGATGAAGAGTGGTATCATGATATCCCAGAATGGTGGAGTTTCTACGGAAAAACTAGGCCCAACATCGATGCAATTTCAGGAGAAACCGTTAAAGGAGGAGAACGCACCATTCGCATTCTAAAGATTCCTAAGGATAAAATAAATACAGGTTACAGTATTCGTTTTGAAACCGCTGTAGAAGACCAGGAGTATTATAAAGATGATGTTCAGTTCGAACTTACTTCAGAAACTGTTAATAGTAAGAAAGAGGGAAAAGGTTTTATTCGATATGTACGAATGATGCCTCAATAACACCAAACACGTAATGAGTATTTCAATATGGAGATATAGCCATTTATTATTGGCTATATCTTCTTCTGTTTTTTTAATGATAGCATCGATTACCGGAGTTATCCTTGCAGTAGAGCCAATTTCACAAGCGATTCAACCTTATAACATAAAAGGTCTTGAAGATACTTCTGTATCACAATCTATAGTGGCATTACGAAATGAATATGAAGAGGTAATAAGCTTAGAAATTGATGCTAATAACTTTGTATTGGCATCAGTGATAACCAAAGGTGGAAATAGTGAACGTATTTATGTTGATCCTATAACCGGGGTAAAGTTAGGGGTGCCCAAAAATAAACCTGTAATATTTGAGTTTGCAAGAAGCCTACATCGTTCACTTTTTTTGAAAAGTACCGGGCGTTTTTTGGTTGGATTGATCTCTTTTTTACTATGTTTTATTGTAGTAACTGGTGTTTTTTTGATAGTAAAAAGACAAGGGGGTATACAGCGTTTTTTTTCAAAAGTTCATAAGGAGTATTTTGCACAACGATATCATGTTATTTTAGGAAGATGGTTACTTCTACCAATTTTAATAGTTGCGGTTACAGGAGTGTATCTTTCTGCAGAGAAGTTTTCGTTATTACCATCGACAAGGATCAAACATAAGGTAACTTCAGAAAAAAAAGATAAGGTTTTGTCAATACAAAATGAACCTTCTGTTTTTGAAACTATTTCACTCGCCGATGTCAACAAAATCTCTTTTCCTTTTTCTGATGATGAGGAAGATTATTATCAAATAGAATTAAAAGAAAAAGAATTGCTTGTAAATCAGTTTACTGGAGCTGTTATTAGTGAGGTAAGTTACCCATTTGTTCTCTTAACCAACAGATTAAGCTTTATGTTGCATACTGGACAGGGTAGTATACTGTGGTCGATTATTTTATTGATTGCTAGTGGTTCTATTTTGTTTTTTATATACTCTGGGTTTGTTATGACCTTTAAGCGACTTGGTAATAGGGTAAAGGTTCCTTCTGTAAGTTATACCAAAGATGAATGTGAATACATTATTTTGGTAGGTTCTGAAACGGGTAGTACATTTGATTTTGCTAGATTGTTTTATAATGCACTTATTAAGGCAAAACAACGAGTGTTTATAACCGACTTAAATGCGTATGAAAATTTTAAAAACGCAAAACATATTGTAGTGTTTACGGCGACTTATGGAGATGGCGAACCTACTACCAATGCAAGAAAATTTGAACAATTAAGCATGTTAATAAACCCAAATAGAAAATTGCTGTTTTCTGTAGTTGGTTTTGGTTCATCTCAATACCCCAAATTCTGTCATTTTGCAATAAAAGTAGATGCATTACTTCATAGTCGTCCTTTTTTTAGACCTGTATTACCCTTGTGTAAAATTGATAATCAATCTTTCGAAGTGTTTCAGGAATGGGTATTGCGGTGGAGTGATCAAGTTGGAATCTCACTTATTTTAAAACCTATATCAAAAAGAGAAGAGGTTTCGAAAATAGCATCATTTAAAGTAAAGGAGCGTTCGAGATTAAATGCAGATGAAACTTTTTTAATTCGATTTAAACCAAAAAGAAAGGTAGAATTCCAATCAGGAGATTTACTATCTATACAACCCGAAGAGGATGAGGCACAACGTTTATATTCTATAGCAAGAATTAAAAATGATGTTTTATTGAGTGTTAAAAAACATGAATTAGGTGTGTGCTCTTCGTATTTGAATCAATTGAGTGAAGGAGATACTATTAAAGCTACTATCAAAAAAAATCCCAAATTTTACTTTCCTAATGATTCAACTTTTTATAGCCGATCCACTAAAAAATCAGTTATTCTTATTGCTAATGGTACAGGTATCGCCCCTTTTTTAGGAATGTTGAATCAAAATAAAAAACATATTCCTACTCATTTATTTTGGGGTGGACGTAAAAGATCCTCGTTTGAGTTGTATAAGGATATTGTAGAAGATTTGTTTTCAGGAAAACAATTATCAAGTTTTACAATTACGTATTCTAGAGAAGAAAGAAAAGAATATGTACAAGATGCTATTTTCAAAAAAGCAGACTTAATAGCTAGAGAACTTGACTTGGGTGGTATAATAATGATTTGTGGCTCTTTGGCGATGCAGCGATCTGTACTGGCAGTATTAGAAAAGATTTCAAAAGATACGTTAGGTAAGCCATTGGATTATTTTGAAAATCGAAAACAAATTAAAATAGATTGTTATTAGGATGTAAAAGAAAACTTTCTTGTTGCTTAAGGTGATTTAGAATATCAAATAGAAAATTACAATTACCCTCTAAACAAGAAAAATCGATCTTTCATATTTTCAATTTCAGAATTTTTATTAGTAATAATATAATCGATTGCTTCTTTGGTGAATTTATCTCCTTTTTTGGTAAGCGAAACAATATCATCGTCAATAGTGATCATATTATTTTTAAGTGCCAAATCAAGAACAGATCTGGATTGTACTTTTTGCCAATTGATATGCTCATTAAGATGTTTTACATGACGCTCTTCTTTTTGATCACGATGGTTCCCTAAGTGTAAAAGAAAAGTAAGTAGAGAAACTTCGATACGTTGCTGTCGTTGTCTATATAAAACAGAAAACAACCCTTTCCTAGGGGCAAACAAATACACCAGTAAAAATATGATTCCTAAAACAGTTGTCATTGATCCAGAAATAGAAGTATCGAGTGCATGAGCTACCCAATACCCGATAATTGCACTACTAACACCAAATAAAACAGAAAGCAGCAACATTTTTTTTAGGTCACTTGTTAGTAAATAGGCAGTTGCAGCAGGTGCGATCATTAAGGCTATGACTAGAATTGCTCCTACCGCGTCAAAAGCTCCTACTGTTGTAATAGAGGAAATAGTCATTAATCCATAATGCATAACAACTGGTGACAACCCAAGTGCAGAGGCCAATCCAGCATCAAAAGTGCTCACCTTTAACTCTTTAAAAAACGCAAATAGTAAACTTAAGGTAAGGATGGTAATCGTGCCTATAATCCATAATGATTTTGGTCCCAAATCCATATCAGATATAATTAGCCTGTCAAAAGGAGCAAAAGCAAGCTCACCCAACAAAACTGCGTCTACATCCAAATGTACATCATTGGCATTTCTGGAAATCATAATAATACCAATACTAAATAATGCAGGAAAAACAAGGCCTATGGCAGTATCTTCTTTTACGAGTCCTGTTTTTTGAATAAATTCTACGAGTACAACTGTTAATACACCACTAGCGGCAGCAAGAATAATAAGTAAAGGAGAAGATATATCATGAGTAATAAAAAAACCAATCACAATACCAGGTAAAATCGAGTGACTAATTGCATCTGTGATCAAGGCCATTTTACGTAATACAAGAAAAGTGCCCGGTATCGCACAAGCGATAGCCACCATACTTGCAATTAATTGTATTTCTATTTGCGCACCGTTCATTCTTCTTCTTTAATAAGTTGGTTGTAAAGGTTGGCAGCGGTATTGTATCCAGATGGTGTCATATGCCACATATTGCCTTGCACCTTTATATATTCTTTATCTTCTAGTTTTTGAAGAGACTTTCTGGTAAAACCCTGAAAGTTATTTAATATTTTAATGGCATGCGGATGTGAAATATCATCATGAGTACTAGCGATATTATACATAAATGATAATGTCTTGTGTAGCTGAAGATCGTTTCGGTTTTTTCTAAAACGTATTTCTCTAAATAATAATCCGCGTCCAGGAGAAAAAATAAAAGAAATCAATACAAATACTCCGGCTACCAATACGATGACCGGGCCAGTAGATAAATTGTTATGACTAGCACTAATGGCGGTTCCTATTACCCCAGAAAAAGCACCAAATATTGCTGCCAGAATAACCATTACTGCCAAGTTGTTTGTCCATTGCCTTGCTGCTGCCGCAGGAGCAAGAAGCATAGCACTCATAAGAACTACTCCTACGGTTTGTAGTCCCAAAACAATAGCAATCACAATAAATGTAGTAATAAGAATGTCTAAAGATCTGGTATTAAAACCTAGCGTTTTGGTATAATCTGCATCAAACAATAACAGTTTCAGTTCTTTCCAGAATAATAATAATATGATAAGACTAATTGATGTAACGATTACCATCAGCCATACATCACTCTCCAGAAGTGTAGCCGCTTGTCCAAAAAGATAACTTTCTAGTCCCGCTTGATTGGCATTAGGCATTTTCTGAATATAGGTTAATAACAACATGCCAAAACCAAAGAATAATGATAAGATCAACCCTAAAGCGGTATCCGATTTTAGATGTGTTTTACGTGTTATTCCTCGAATCCAAAAAGTGCCGATAAGGCCACTAACTAATGCGCCCAATAAAAAGATTGAGCTGTTTTTTGTGCCAATTATTAAAAAGGCAATAGCAATCCCGGGTAAAGCAGCATGAGAAATAGCATCACCCAATAAACTCTGTTTTCGTAATACTGCAAAGCTACCTAACATACCACATATAGCACCAAGAATAGCGGTACCTAACGTTATTGTTCTAAGGGTATAGTCTGTAAAGACGAGCTCTATGTATTCATTTAGGTTCATAAATTGTTTACTATATACTATTATCTATTCCTGTACACTTACTTTGTAATTGATTCCGTAGGTTTTGGTTAAGTTATTATCATTAAAAATATCTTTTACAGGTCCCGTAGCAATTTTTTTTACATTAAGAAAGGTTACCCAGTCAAAATATTCTGGTACGGTTTGCAAGTCGTGGTGTACTACAATAAGTGTTTTTCCTGCTTTTCTAAGTTCTTTTAATATATTTATAATTGCCTTCTCTGTAGTGGCATCAACTCCTTGAAAGGGTTCATCCATAAAATAGATAGATGCATTCTGTACCAATGCTCTAGCAAGAAAAATACGTTGTTGTTGCCCTCCTGAAAGTTGACTAATCTGTCTGTTCTTGAAAGCGAGCATTCCTACTTTTTCTAATGCTTCTAATGAAGCTTTTTTTTCTTTTTGGCCAGGTCTCTTGATCCAGCCAAGACTACCATAAGTGCCCATCATAACTACATCTAGTGCGGTAGTAGGAAAATCCCAGTCTACACTTCCTTTTTGAGGTACATAGGCTACAAGAGATCGTTGTTTTTTGTAAGGTTTGCCATAAATCTGAACACTACCAGCGATAGGATTAATGATATCCAGAATCGATTTGATTAATGTAGATTTACCAGCTCCGTTAGGGCCAACAATTGCCATAAGTACCCCTTCTGGTATTGCCAGATCAATATCCCATAATACAGGCTTGTAGTTATATGCTACAGTAAGGTCATCTATTTGGACTGCGATTTTATTTTCTATAGTCATTAGAAAGTAGCTTTTAGTAGTTAGAAGGCTTATTTTTAAGATGCTTTTGTAAACTCGTAATCATTCTTGAGAGTTCGGCTAGTTGACTTCTTACAAGCTTGTTTTGTTCTGATGATATATATTTTCTTATAAGTGCTATTGTAGAACAAACGACACATTCTCTGGTTGAATCTAAAGCAATTTGTAGGTATCTATTAAATTGAGCATTTGTATTACCAGCACCTTCAGAAATGTTTAAAGCAATTGAATTAGCAGCTCTTATATATTGGGATGATAGAATGTAAGTTTCCATTTTTGGAAATTTCTCACGAGTATAATAAACTAGGTCAATAAAATCCAAAGATTTTTGGTATACTATCAGATTTTCAAAATTAAATTTTACTTCTTCCATATTTAATGGTTTATATTAGTTCTAATAACTAATTACTACTAGCTAAGAACTATTTCAAAGCATTTATGATGGTGTTTACATTATATTCAAACATCCCTATGTACGTTCCTTCACTGGTTCCTGTATTCCCCAAGGCATCAGAAAATAAGGTTCCTCCAATAGTTACTTCATGCCCTTTAGATTTTACTGCAGCTTGTAAGGCTTCTATGGTTCTTTTAGGGACAGAACTTTCTACAAAAATAGCTTTTACCTTTTTCTCTATAATAAAATTAGCTAATTTTTGTACGTCTTGCACTCCTGCTTCGGTTGCAGTAGATAAACCTTGTAGTCCAACTACATTAAAATCGTAAGCTTCACCAAAGTAACTAAATGCATCATGGGCGGTAACCAAAATTCGCTTTTCTGTAGGTAAAGTAGCTACTGTTTGATTAAGTTTAGATTCTAAAGTGGTTAGCTGTTCTAAGTAAGCTTTTCCATTGGTTTCAAATACAGTACTATTTTTTGGATCTAGTTCTTTTAATTTTTGAATTACAAATTGAGTAACAGTTTTCCAGTTCCTAATATCAAACCAAATGTGAGGATCGTAGTTGGATGCAAAATAATCAGATCCAATCAAGATATTTTTATCCAGACTTTCTCCAATTGCTATGGTTTTACTGTGCTGCATTTTTTCAAAAATCTCTACTAATTTTCCTTCCAGATGTAAACCATTGTAAAAAATGACATCTGCATTTACCAATTTAGAAACATCTCCCTCACTGGCCTTATATAAATGTGGATCAACACCACTACCCATTAATCCCTGGATTTCGATGGCGTCTCTACCAATATTTTTAACCAGATCAGTAATCATAGAGGTGGTAGTAACTACATTAAGTTTTTGGTTTTTAGTTTTTACTTCTTTTTTACAAGAGAAAAAACTAAAAAGTAGAATGCAAATTAGTAGTGTGTTTTTCATTGTTTTGTGATATTTTTTCTAAAATTATGTTGAGGTCTTTTGCACTTAAAAAGGATTGGTATTGAAGAATAACTTCATAATCCTGATTTAATATTGTTGTGGTAGGATATGCTATTTTGTTATTAACGGTTGCAAGTTCTTTTGCTAATGAATGAACACCTGTACGATGGCCATTGGACTCGAAATGAAAAGTATGATTTAAAAAATCTATGCTCTCACGAGATTCTGCATTGAATGAGATAAAATAAAAATCGTTGTTAAGTTTTTCAATAACCTCTGGATCATTGAAAGTCGTATTCTTCATATTTTTGCAATATACGCACCAATCTGTATGAATAAAAACTACTATGGGTTTAGCGATTGTTTTCATTTTCTCTTCTATTGTTGTAAAAGAGTTAATTTGTAATTGAGATACTGCGTTTTGAGTAGCAATAAACAATAGTAAAGTGATAAAAATATGTATTGCTTTCATAGTTTTAAAAAATAGTATACCGAATCCCTAAAAACCCTCTTATTCCTTGATTAGGCCCATAGATATAGGTAGAGTCAAAAGATAATCCATATGGATTATCTGGAGTAATTAGTACCTCTCCATTTTGATCGAATTGTACATTCTTATCAAATGGATCTTCTGCTCTCGAAATCAGAAAAGGATTTCCTTTATTGGGTGTCCAGTCAAGTAAATTTTTTATCCCTCCATAGACTTCGATATTGTTCTTGTTTTTATAAGTAAATTGAATGTTTTGGATACTCCACCAAGGAGAATCTTTTTTTCTAGGATCATTAGGTCCTAAAACGGGTAATTTCATGGGGCCATATAAATTTCCTGTATAATCTATAGTAAGATTAAGAGGTTGTATTTTATAGGTTATTCCCCATGTTCCTGTAAAACTTTCTGTTAATACTTGTCTTGATCGAACTCCGTTTTCTTTATTTGAAACATCTAACAAGCTTGCGCCAGCCATAAGTTTTACTCCATTAGAAAAGTTAACTTCGGTATTTAGACTTACTCCCTTAGAAACTGCATACCCATCTAAATTACCATACCTTATTTCTAAGGGGTTGGCCTCATAATCTGGTAAAATAGCATTTGTAAAATGGGTGTACCAAGCAGAAGCGTCTAGTCCAATAAAACTTCCGTTATTTAGGAATATTTTTTTGATATAATTTAGATTAACATTATAAGATTCTTCTGGGTCCAGATCTTCTTCAATGATAACTTCTCGAGAACCTGTAAGAGCTGCGTGATCTTCTGTAAATAAATTAACGACTCTAAAACCTGTTCCAGCATTAAGCCTAAAAATATTAGTGTCATTAATACTCCATTTATAGGCTAATCTAGGAGTAAAAATGGTTCCGTGACTATCATCATAATCTAATCGGGATCCCAATAATAGTTTATGTTTTGCTGCTAAAGTAATTTCATCTTGTACAAATATTCCCGGTACATTTTTCACTTCCGGGTCATTCGAGTTTTCTAATGCTGTTGCAGGAGTATTGTCGTCATAATATTGGTAGCGAAAAGCAACTCCTGTAAGTAAATCATGGTTTTTTAGCGTCTTATCCCATGTTAATTGAGTGAATCCGATTCTCTGTTCTGCTTGATATGATAGATCTCCATAAAAAGAGTTTTGATCGTGGTTGGTGTATGAAAACGAAAGATTCATCGTTTCCTTTACGGGCAGTTCATAACTTCCTAAAAGTTCATAACGATTGGTGTAAATACTTTCGCCATAGATTTCATCACTTCCTCTAAATGAACTATTCCATTCATTTTCTCCTCCCCAGCGATCTTCATAGTATAACCTTCCTGCCAAAGTAAAGTTTTTTCCACTTTTTCGTTTAAAATTCCATTTGTTAAATATAGATATACGATCTTGTAATGTAAGATCTGTAAATCCGTCGTCATTATTATCTATAGGGTTGTCATAAAAGAAATAGTTTGCCCCTAATAAGGTAGTTGCGGTTCCTAACTTAGCTTTAAAACCAAGATCTACATTGGTCTCTCCCCATCCTGTGGCAAAAACATCAGTGCTAAACCTTGGGGCATCGCCGGGGTTTTTTGTTATTATATTGATTAATCCACCAACGGCTTCACTACCATATAAGGAAGAAGCAGGGCCTTTTACAACTTCAATTCTATCTACCAAAGAATTTGGTATGCCTGATAAACCATATACGGTGGATAACCCACTTACTATAGGCATTCCATCAATCATAACCAGGGTATATGGTCCTTCTAGTCCGTTAATATGGATATCTCCTGTATTACAAATACTACAATTTAACTGGGGTCTAACACCGTTAATATTTTGCAAAGCCTCAAACAAACTAGGAGTAGGGTTTTTCTTGAAAAATGTAGGTTTAAATATTTCTACAGGTACGGGACTTTCAGATCTAACCACTGGTTTCATTGTTCCTGATATCACAATTTCGTCTAGAGAAGCTCCTTGAGTAAGAAATGTTTTGATTCTTGTTTCTCCTTCTTTAATAGTAATTTTTTTCTTAACTGTATTATAACCTGTAAATGATATAACAACCCTATAAACTCCTACTGGGATATTAGAAATGATAAACGTTCCATCATCTGCCGTCGATGTTCCTAAAGAGGTAGACTCTATAAAAATGTTTGCATATGGTAAAGGACCATTTTGATCAGAAATAATCCCTTTTAAAGAACCTGTTTGAGCAAATGCCGAATTCATAGCGAATAAATAGAAGGCTAAGATATAAAATAAGCTACTACTATTAGTATTAGTTAAAGTCATATATTTGTAAAAATTAATTCGGCAAAACTAAAAAAGTTAGTTATGACTAACAAATTAAATGTGTATAATTTAACAAAAAGTGAAGAAGATTACTTAAAAGCTCTTTTTCAGCTACTTATAGAGGGTGATTCGACCAAGGTTGGGAATAATCAGTTAGCAGATTATTTAAAAGTATCTCCTGCCTCGGTAAACAACATGGTAAAAAAGTTAAAGGCTAAGTCTTATATGGTAAGTGAAAAGTACGGTAAATTAGACTTAACCGAAGAGGGAAGGTCAATTGCAGTACGGCTGATTCGAAAACATCGTCTTTGGGAAACTTTTTTATGCAATTATCTTAATTTTACTTGGGATGAGGTTCATGAAGTGGCAGAGCAGTTAGAACATATCAAATCATATAAACTCATTGACGAATTGGATAGATTTATGGATTTTCCAAAAACGGATCCTCATGGAGAGGTAATCCCTGATGCTAATGGTGAATATACGATCATTCCAAAAATTACTTTATCTTCTTTAGAAGAAGGCGATGTATGTAAATTAGTAGCTGTTAATGATGGTTCTGTTAATTTCTTAAAATATGTTTCAGCAATAGGGTTGGCATTAAGTAGTGAAATTAAGGTTTTAGAAGTAAGAGAATTTGATAAGTCTATACGTATTCAGTTTGACGATACAATAGAAACTGTGAGCAGAAAATTTGCTGATAATGTGTTTGTAAAGAAGGATGTATAGATTTTGTAAATGTTAAAATAGGGTTAGACTATAAGAATCTTAATTAATAGCTGTTATCTTTGAATATCACACATCTTATTTATGGAACTTAATTTAAAGAAGCCGATATGTTTTTTTGATCTTGAAACTACCGGTATAAATATTTCTAAAGATCGAATTGTAGAAATTTCTATATTAAAAATTTTCCCAAACGGAACTCAGGAAAGTAAAACCTGGTTGGTGAATCCAGAAATGCCAATTCCACCAGAAACTACACTGGTGCATGGTATTGATGATGCAAAAGTGGCTAATGAGCCTACTTTTAAAGAGTTAGCTTCCAAGATAAGTGAAATGATAAAAGGTTGTGACCTGGGAGGGTTTAATTCTAATCGTTTTGATATTCCGTTATTAGCAGAAGAGTTACTAAGAACAGGATATGATTTTGATATGAAAAGCACAGTTTCTATCGATGTACAAACGATATTCCATAAAATGGAAAAGAGAACCTTATCTGCTGCATATAAATTTTATTGTGATAAAGACTTGACAGATGCGCATTCTGCAGAAGCCGATACGATGGCAACTTATGAAGTGTTAAAAGCGCAATTAGATAGATATCCAGAGTTGGAAAATGATGCTAAATTTTTGTCAGAATTTAGTTCTAGAAAACAATTTGCTGATTTTGCTGGTTTTATTGCTTTTGATGATAAGAGAAGAGAAGTTTTTACGTTTGGAAAACATAAAGGTAAGTTGGTAGAAAAAGTTTTAGAAGAAGAACCAGGATATTTTGGATGGATACAAAATGCTGATTTTCCTTTGTACACTAAAAAAGTTCTTACCGCAGTAAGACTTCGTAAATTGAATAATAGTCTTAAGCTGTAATCCTTTATAAAATTGTATGAAGCTTATTTGTATAGGGCGTAATTATACCGATCATATTGAAGAATTACAAAATGAAAGGCCCTTGGACCCCGTGGTTTTTATAAAACCTGACACTTCAATATTGTTAAAAAAGCAACCTTTTTTTATTCCAGATTTTTCAAACGATATCCATCACGAAGTTGAAATATTGATCAAGATTAATAAGGTAGGTAAATATATCGATAAGAAATTTGCCCATAAATATTATAATGAAATTGGTCTGGGGATTGATTTTACCGCTCGTGATTTGCAAAGTAAACTTAAGGAAAAAGGATTGCCATGGGAGAAAGCAAAAGGGTTTGATGGTTCTGCTGTCATAGGTAAGTGGATCGCTAAGGATACCCTTGATGATGTTAATCAAATTGACTTTCGTTTAGAGAAAAATGGAGACATCGTTCAGAAGGGAAATACCAGATATATGTTATGGAAGATTGACGAAATAATAGAATATGTGTCAAAATATTTTACTTTAAAGATTGGAGATGTTATATTTACAGGTACACCTGCCGGCGTAGGGGTGGTTAAGTCAGATGATATTTTAACTGGATATATAGAGGATCAACAATTTTTTTCAATAAAAGTAAAATAAATGAGTAAAAGATATAGTTTAAAAAATGTAAATGAATTATCAGGCGGAGATACCGAGTTTATTGCGGTACTTGTGCAAACCTTTCTAGAAGAGATACCACCAGATCTAGATAGTATGGTTCAGGCTGTGAATTCTGACAACCCACAAATGGCTTATCAATATGCGCATAAAATGAAACCAAATCTGCAGTTGTTTGATATAGATCTTTTGACACAAATAAAAAAAATTGAAGCGTGGTCCAAATCCAGTAAAACCAAAGAACAGATTTTACCGGTGTTAAATCATATAGTTGATATCGTAAATGGAGCTTTAGAAGAATTGAAAGCAGATTTTAACTAGGATGTTAGCAGAAGTTATTACTATTGGTGATGAAATTTTAATTGGACAAATTGTTGATTCTAATTCTGCCTTTATAGGAAAAGAACTCAATAAAATAGGAATAGATGTATATCAAATAACATCTATTAAAGATGAAAAACAGCATATTCTTGATGCACTTGACGCTGCAAAAAAAAAGGTTGATGTAGTATTGATTACAGGTGGTCTAGGACCTACCAAAGATGATATAACCAAACATACGATTTGTGAATATTTTGATGATACCTTGGTGCAAAACAAGGAAGTGTTAGCTCATGTCGAAAATTTATTTAAAAAGTATATAGCAACACCAATTTCAGAAGTAAATAGAATGCAGGCGTTAGTACCGAGTACTTCGACAGTATTAATGAATCTCTATGGTACAGCCCCAGGAATGTGGTTAGAAAAAGATAATACTGTTTTTATCTCGATGCCCGGAGTTCCTTTTGAGATGAAAGGTTTGATGAAGAATGAAGTGCTGCCTAGGTTACAAGAAAAATTTGATAGACCCTATATCATTCATAAGACGATTCACACCTTTGGGGTGGGAGAAAGTGCTTTGGCAGAAAAAATTGAAGATTGGGAAGATGGTTTACCATCTTTTATTAAACTAGCCTATTTACCAAATTTAGGAAAGGTAAGACTTAGATTGTCTGCAAGAGGGAGAGATAAAAAAGAATTAGAGGATACTATAGCTATAAAAATAGAGGCGCTAAAAAGGATTATTGGAGCGTCTATCTCTGGTTATGAAGATGATGAAACGATAGAAGTTAGTATTGGAAACCTATTAACAATACAAGGAAATACATTGGCGGTTGCAGAGAGTTGTACAGGGGGAAAAATTGCTCAGGCATTTACAGCCAATGCAGGAGCTTCTAGTTATTTTGTAGGAGGAGCGGTGACCTATGCGACTCAATCAAAAATTGATGTTTTAGGAGTAGATCCTAAGGTTATCAAAAATCATACGGTAACCAGTATACAAGTAGTAGAAGAGATGGCTATCAAGGTAAAAGAGAAATTTAATGCTGATTATGCAATTGCCACTTCGGGAAATGCAGGTCCTACAAAAGGAGATGGTGATGTAGAAGTGGGGACGGTTTTTATAGCAATAGCAACCCCAAAACAGGTTTTTTCCAAAAGATATGAATTTGGAAATCATAGAGAACGTACGGTAAGTAGGGCTGTAAATAAATCGTTTGAAATGCTATACAATGAGTTGTTGTAACTAATCTATTATAATTAGTTCTTCTGCCCATGCAATTGCTTCTTCGAGACTGTAGAAAATATTTGTTGGTTTGTTGATGAATGTTTGCTCTATCTTTGCGACATCACTATTTAACTGATCATAGATTACCACGCCGAACCCCTTTAAGTTTGGGAACATTTCAGTTGATTTGAAATGTGATGTTGGTTCGAAAGAATAAGAGTTAATCCTATTAGATATGTAAACAAAAGGTACTTTTGTTCCGTAATACTCAATCCCAAGCTGAAGAAGCTTAGCGGCTTTTTCAAAATTTAAAACAACCCCTTCATTAATTTCTGTAATCACATAGTTTTTGTAGAAATAGACAACACCGATGTCTATCTCAAATTTTTTGATGAGTTTTTTATTGATTTTACGATATACCATTGATAAAAATATAGTTAAGGTACAATTTTGTATACTAAATTAAAAAGAAACGAATTGTTTTTCATCTTATTATCAGGCAAAAACAAGTTTTGTAAGTGTTTTTTTATAGAAAATGTATCTTAGGTAAGAAGATTCTTATAAAAGTGTTTGCGAATGTTTTTTATTGTAGTTGTCTAAGCATAATTTTTATCTGATTTACTTAGTTATCGTTGATTAAGAGAGGGTTACTATTTTGTCCTTTTGTAGTATAGTTAAAAAAAAGCGGGAATATTCCCATTTCCCGCTTCGTTGACAACTTAATCACCCCAAATTAAGTAGTTAGAAAGACTAACTGGGAGTAAAATTAAATGTATCACTATCTTTGTCAAATACGTAAAAACCCTTGTTTTGAAATTTTTATCGAGGATAAAAAAAATAATAAAAAATAACACAATTATTATTGGTTGTTAGGTAAATAATTCGTTAATTTGCACCCTGTTTTGAAATAACACCAAAATTAAGAAGAGATGTCAAGAGTTTGCGAGCTTACAGGTAAAAAAGCAATGGTGGGGAATAATGTTTCTCATGCAATGAATAAAACAAAACGTAAATTCAATGCGAATTTAATTAAAAAACGTTTTTATATTCCAGAAGAAGATCGTTGGGTAACACTTAAAGTGTCTACATCTGCGTTAAAAAATATAAATAAAAACGGAATCTCTGCTGTTTTAAAAGAAGCAAGAGCAAAAGGTTTTTTAAGTAAATAATCTCCTTTTAAAAGATACATAATAATGGCAAAGAAAGGCAACAGAGTACAGGTAATATTAGAATGTACAGAGCATAAAGCTTCTGGTAAACCGGGTACATCAAGATATATTACAACAAAGAACAAAAAGAATACTCCAGATAGAATAGAGATTAAGAAATTTAATCCTATTCTTAAGAAGATGACTGTTCATAAAGAAATAAAATAATTAGACATGGCAAAGAAATCAGTAGCATCGTTACAGACAGGATCAAAAAGATTAACAAAAGCCATCAAAATGGTTAAATCTCCAAAAACAGGAGCATATACTTTTGTTGAATCTATTATGGCACCAGAAGCAGTAAACGACTTTTTAAAGAAAAAGTAGTTTTTCTTATATAAAATTTAAAAAGTAGCCGTTTCAATTCTATTGGAATGGCTCTTTCTTTTTATATTTAACCAATACAATTTCTGTTGTAAGTTTTTTAATTTTTTAGTATATCGAATAATACAGATGGGGATTTTTAAAAAAATATTTTCTTCAGAGAAAAAAGAAACACTTGATAAAGGGTTAGAGAAGTCTAAGGCAAGTTTCTTTACAAAATTAAGTAAAGCAGTAGCCGGTAAGTCTAAAGTAGATGACAATGTACTTGATGACCTGGAAGAAATATTGGTTACCAGTGATGTTGGAGTGAAAACAACAATTCGAATTATAGAGCGAATTGAAAATCGAGTAGCAAAAGACAAATATCTTGGTACAGATGAGCTAAATCAAATCTTACGAGAAGAAATAGCAGGATTACTTTCAGAAACAAATACGGGTGAAGCTACAGACTTTGAGGTGCCTTCAAGCAAAAAACCGTATGTTTTGATGGTAGTAGGAGTGAATGGGGTTGGTAAGACCACTACCATAGGTAAATTAGCTCATCAATTTAAGAATAAAGGATTAAAAGTAGTATTGGGAGCTGCTGATACTTTTAGAGCTGCAGCGATTGATCAATTACAGGTTTGGGCGGATAGAGTAGATGTTCCTATTGTAAAACAGGATATGGGAAGTGACCCAGCTTCTGTAGCATTCGATACTTTGCAATCTGGAGTTAATCAGGATGCCGATGTTATTATTATTGATACGGCAGGTAGGTTGCATAATAAAGTTAATTTGATGAACGAATTGACTAAAGTAAAGCGGGTTATGCAAAAAGTAATTCCTGATGCTCCTCATGATGTATTGTTAGTTTTGGATGGTTCTACGGGCCAAAATGCTTTTGAACAAGCTAAGCAATTTACCGCTGCAACAGAGGTTACCTCTTTGGCAGTTACAAAGTTAGATGGTACTGCAAAAGGCGGTGTGGTTATCGGAATTAGTGATCAATTTAAGATTCCTGTAAAATATATAGGTGTAGGAGAAGGAATAGAGGATTTACAAGTATTTAATAAATACGAGTTTGTAGATTCCTTCTTTAAATAAGATACCAGTAAGGACCAAAAGTCATTACTGAACTTATTATTATTGTTTGTTAAATATCTTTCAAAGTTTATTCTAGAGTTATTTTTTAACTTTTCTTATAAATAGAAGAGTATTATATCTATACTTAGGTTAATCCTTGTATCTTTGCACACCCTTATCCAAAAGATATGAGAACAAAGACATTAAAGAAGAATAAAATCAATGTTGTTACATTAGGTTGTAGCAAAAATGTATATGATAGTGAAGTCCTCATGGGACAATTACGTGCTAATAACAAAGAGGTAGTTCATGAAGAAGAAGGGAACATCGTTGTTATAAATACATGTGGTTTTATTGCTAATGCTAAAGAAGAATCTGTAAATACTATCTTAGAGTATGTGCATAAGAAAGAAGAAGGAGAAGTAGATAAGGTTTTTGTTACCGGTTGCTTATCAGAACGATACAAGCCTGATTTGGAAGAAGAAATTCCTGATGTGGATCAGTATTTCGGAACGACCGAGTTGCCAGGTCTTTTAAAAGCGTTGGGAGCAGATTATAAGCATGAATTGATAGGAGAAAGATTAACAACCACTCCCAAAAATTATGCATATCTTAAAATAGCCGAAGGATGTGATCGGCCATGTTCCTTTTGTGCAATACCTTTAATGAGGGGAAAACATAAGTCTACCCCGATAGAAGAATTAGTCGTCGAAGCAGAAAAATTAGCAGCAGATGGAGTTAAAGAGCTGGTTTTGATAGCACAAGATCTTACCTATTATGGCTTAGACCTCTATAAAGAAAGAAAACTTGCCGATTTGCTTAAGGAATTGGTTAAAGTAGAAGGAATAGAATGGATTCGATTACACTACGCGTTTCCTACTGGTTTTCCTATGGAAGTGCTTAAGGTAATGAAAGAAGAGCCTAAAGTATGTAATTATATTGATATCCCATTACAACATATTGCAGACCCTGTATTAAAATCGATGCGTCGGGGAACTACCAAAGCAAAAACTACAAAGCTTTTAAAAGAGTTTAGAGAGGCGGTTCCCGAAATGGCCATTAGAACAACCTTAATAGTAGGATACCCAGGAGAAACACAAGAAGATTTTGAGACTTTAAGAGATTGGGTCAAAGAAATGCGCTTCGAACGTTTAGGGTGCTTTACATATTCTCATGAAGAAAATACACATGCCTTTAGCCTGGAAGACGATGTTCCTGAAGAAGTAAAGATGGAACGCGCTAATAAGATTATGGAAATTCAATCACAAATTTCATGGGAGTTAAATCAGCAAAAAATAGGGCAAGAATTTAGAATTGTTGTAGACCGTAAAGAAGGAAATTATTTTATTGGCCGTACAGAGTTTGATTCTCCAGATGTAGATAATGAAGTTCTAATAGATGCTTCTAAATATTATCTAAAAACAGGAGATTTTGCAACCGTAAAGATTTATGAGGCAGAAGATTTTGATTTGTATGGTGAAGTGATTTAGCAATTTTTTACTCAATTGGTGGACAGTTGAATTATTGTTCTTAAAAATAATCACAGAATTTTTAAGTTTTTCTTTTTTTGTAAAAAACATCTAGGCACTTCTTTTAGATGCTTTATTGTTAAAGATTAATGTATTCGAACAAGTTTTTAGAATCGAAAGCTAATTCATTTGTTTTTTTAGGAATACTTGGTTTACATTTGCTACAGAAAAAAGTAAGTAATTTTAGGTTAGTATCTAGTATGTTACATTAAGATATTTCCTATAAAACACACCCTAAAATAATATAGTCATGAAAAAAGTGCTTTTGCTAATAATTGTAGCTATTACTTGTATTTCTTGTAGTAAAGAAGATGAAATAAAGAATCCAGACCCTTTTACTGATGGTATGAACCTTAATCTTTCGAGTTCTGGTTTTGTTGAAGAAGCATTAGCTTATAAATTAGATCTTTATAAGTCTAAAGAAGATTGGCAAAGTAAAAAAAATGTACTGTTTAGTAAAACAATTAAGTTTGGAGAGAATGTAAAGATACCAGCTGGTGTTATTGATGGAGAAAAAAGATATTTTATAGAATTGGAGAGCCAGGATGGAAGGTTTACGAATTGGTCTCCTGATAATGTAGAGTTACCAGCGTATTTTGAAGATCCTCAAAATAGAACCACCATAAATGAATTACCAGGATTGTATGTAGAAGTTGGTATGTTTGAAAAAATATATACAATGATGCCTGGGGTCTATGAATTTGTGAGTGCGACACCTATATTTGATGAGAATGTCGAAAAAGCCTGGGAAGGAATAGAGCCAATGACAATCGAGTTTAAACGGGATTTCACTGTTGTAATCACAGATATGGTAAATGGAAAGCAAGAAATAGAACAAACCAGTATGCTGAAATATGAAGAGTTACCAGAAACTTTTAAAGATGAGAAGTATTCGATACCTTCAAGCCTTATTTTTAAAGATAAAGATATTTTTAACCCTGTAGGAGGGGGATTAGGATATTTTGGTTCATTTTTAGAAGGTAATTTTTATGTAGATAGAGGGTTACGACAAATAGATTATAAGTTGAAACAAGATTAACCAGATAAGAGAGTCATAAAAACACTTTAGGATATTTAGTTGAAACTAATTATAAAAAGCCGTAAGGTGGGTTTAAATAACAAAAGCTCCAAAATCAAGTTTGATTTTGGAGCTTTTTTTGAAATTTAAGAGTTTTATTGAATTATGAAACGTTTACTATGATTTTTGGTTTGTAAGGTATATATACCTGATTCCAAATTTTTAAGATCAATTTGGTTAGTAAATGTTCCTTGCTGAATAGTTTGTCCAAGCGTGTTAATAATTGTATATCTTTTGATTTCTAGTGTGTTTGTTTGTATGTTTAGATAACCATTGGTAACTGGGTTTGGATGTATGATCAAGCGATTTTCTCCAGGAAGTTGTTTTTCACTTTGTGTTGCAAAAAGAGAATTTCTTGAGTTGGTACCACACGCGCCTAGATTCGTCCAACCGGTAGCAGTTCTTTCATATAGATTTCCTTGATAGGTTACTTTGTCGCCAGTTTGATACGTTTGTGAAGAACTCCATGCTGCTATACCTTCACAAATATCATTTGTTCCTGTGCCACCCGCTTGTATGGTTACCGTATAATCTTCTACCTCTCCAAAATTGAATGATCCACAAGGAGATGGTGCTGTATTGTAACGCATAATGACTCTCATTCTGGTAGCTCCATTAGTTGCTGTATTGGGGACTGTAAATGATCCGCTTACCGATGCGTTTTGAGTACGAGACTGTGTCCATACTTGTTCTCCGGCATCTTCAAAATCACCATCCTGATTGTAATCTATCCATGCACCATATGCTTCGTTGAACGTTGAACCGGTCCAGGTTGGAGTAACGGTAATAGTATTGGATACCCCTTTAGATAAGCTGGTAGAGATAGAGGTATGGTCGGTATAGCCACTTCCAACTGCAGAAGAATTATTTATTGACCCTAATTGAACCCTGCCAATATACTCTTCAGATGCGTCGTTACCTTGAGCTGCGCAATAGTTTAATTGAGTGGTTGTGGTGGTAAAGTTGATAGAGCTACTATAGTTAGAAGTACTGCCGTCAGAACATTTACTTCTTACTTGTGCCTCATAGGTTGTAGCAGTTGTTAATCCTGTGATTGTACTTGATGTATTGTTTGCAGCAATAGTTGTCCAGTTATTGGTTCCTGTTTGACGATAGCGCAGATCATAGGTAGCACCAGATACACTATCCCAGCCAACATTGGCAGAGCTCGTACTTACACCAGAAGAGGTTACCCCAGTGGGTACAGTTGCAGTACAAACCGTAGTGGTGTTGGTAACTCCGGTAACGACCAAAGAAAAATTTTGACTGTTTCCTGTTAGAGAGCCTTTGTGTGTAACCGTAATGGTATAGGTGCCAGAAGCATTTGAGATGTCTACTCTTTCATAAGGATCTACAGTATTGTCACCTGTGCTATTAGTAGTAATGCTCGTTAATTTATATGGACTAAATGTTGATGATCCTTTGGTAACTCTAATATCAAGATCATTGATCAATACAGCGTTTTTAGAATTAGTAGCACTTACAATTGCTCCAGGTCTATCTGTCCAGGATATAGATGCTAATAGAGGAGAGGTCCCATCAGACTGTACGGTAACAGAATAGGTTTGTCCATTACTTAAAGTAAGTTCTTCTATTTTAGAATTACTACCATTATTAGTGATGGTTTCGGCAGCAGCTTTACCGTTTAGAAGTCCCCATCCATGAACGGCATCTGGGCCAGATGGACCTATATCATCTGCTGTATGTAACGCAATTCCTTTTAAGGTTGCTGCTCTCATTAAATTATTGTTGATATTGTTGTAGTGTTGTTGTAATAGTAATAGGGTTCCTGCAACATTTGGAGATGCCATAGAAGTACCTGTTAGGTTTTCGTAATCGGTGTCATTTCTGTAATAGGTAGATCGCAAACTGGTACCATTACCTGTAATATCAGGTTTAATACGATAATCATCTGTTGGTCCTTCGCTACTACCACTATTAATTGTAACACTATTTAAAGTACCATTGTTGCTTATGTTCGCATCTTGTGCGTTTGCCACAACAAGATTGTTTTTAGAAGTGCTGTGTCCACTAAGTTTGTCATAAGATGAATTTCCATCCAATGGTTGTGCATTAAAAGTGTCCTGATTTCCATCGTTACCTGCGGCAACTACCATAAGATAAAAAGGTGCATTAAACATAATTTCATCCCATTTTCTGGATTCGTCAATATAGGCTCCAAACCATTGGTCGGGTATTAGATTCGCTCGAAAACCATAAGAATGATTAGAAATAATCATTCCGTTAGATGCTTCTGTAGTTGCTTCAGATGCATCATTGTTCCACATATAACCTTTTACTTTAGCTTGTGGAGCCATTCCTTTTGCATTGGCCTGTACTCCAGATGCTACAACGGTTCCTGTTACATGAGCTGCGTGAAAATTTACTTGCACACCTCCCTCAGAAGCAGCATCTTCTACGCTCACTCTGTTGTTGCCTCCTGGGCCGTCGTATTCTTGATGTGTAACTCTGGCATGTCCTCCATCCCAAACATGAGCAGTCATATTTTGACCATCAAGATTAAGGCCTAATGATCCTCCAGAGTTAAGATGATTTGTTCTGGTAGATCTAGCCGCTGCGGTATTGTAGGTTTGGTAATAAATAGGCTCAAGGTTAGGTCCAAGCCTTTGTAGTTCTGCATAGCTCCCATCAGGAAAGGTTCTTTTGATCTCCCATCCATTTTTCTGAGCAGCTTCAATAGCTTCCTTTTTTTGAAGAATTTCTTTTTGTTGAGTGCTTTTTTGTAATGTAACGAGCTTAGAATAATTACTTTGTTGTATGATTTTGGCTTTTTGAACAGGTGTTTGGGCTGAAAGACTGAGAGTGAGAAATAAAAGGGTGAAAAGAGAAAGAGTGTTGGATTTGTTTGGATTGCATAGCAATCTACCCAATCCTAAGATTGGGTTTGCATAATTGTTTTTCATAATTATTGAGTTTGTGTTAAAAATTGATTATCAGTTAAATAATCATTGAAAAAGTAATTCAAATAATTATGATTGACTTTTAAAAAAAAGTTAAAGAAATTTGTTTTAACAAAACCCTAATAAAATAATCGATGAAAGGAAAGGTAAAATGTGTTTAATCCGGTATTTTGGTATTTTATAGAATTATGTTAAGGTGTAGTAATGGAAGATAACTGTTGAGAAAAGGGCTATAGGGTTAAAAATTAGCGAAATGGGAACTGAAATTCATCTATTTATAAGTGTTTTAGTACCTAATAAAAATTGATATATAGTAAAATTTAATATCCGAAATTAAACTTAATGTGTATTATAAATATTTTAACCCGTCACATACAATTTAGATGTATAACTACTAATTATGTAACGGGTTGATCTTTTATTGTTATGGAATAGAATAAAATGATAGCGTGTGAGCGGTCATGTTGGGAATTACAATATTGTTTGTGTTGGGGTCGTACAAGATATCTGCGGGACCATTTAAATTGGTCTGTAATTGCAGTGGAGTACCACTGGCATTACTTAGATCTAGACTAAAAAGGCGATGACTCCAGTCAGAAACATATAAGGTGCTGCCTACCAATGCGACACCATCGTATAGAAACCCAGTAGTATTTCCTCCCAATATGGTTCCACTATTATCTGTTAAGTCAATTTTGATAATTCGTGCTCCGCTTCCTGTATTTGTTCCAAATTCGACCATGTAAAGAAGATTGTTTTCAGTGTCAAGTGCTAAACCATTTGTTTGTAAAAGATTAACGCCACTTACCATTAATTCTTCCTTTGCTCCTGTATTTATATTAAGTTTAAAAATTCTATTTGTTCTTGTTGCGGTTACAAAAACGGTTTCATTATCGGTATACAGGTCGGTAATATCATTAAGAAGAGTAACGTTTTCATCTGTAAAAGAAAATGATTTTACCATTTGTCTGGTTTCAATATTATAGACTTTAATCATAGAAAGGTCACATACATATAATTGATCATTGATTATTTTTAATCCTTTTGGCGAATCTAACCCAGTAATATAACTTTCTATTAGCCCAGTACCGTCTAAGTTTACTACTGAAATAAAACCATCACCATCGGCAGTGTCTGGTAACAGTTGTTGCCCCAAATTTGAAACTAAATAATAATCATTGTATCTTACTAGGGATTCTGGATTGGCAAGTGTATTAAATAAATGTGAATCACAGAGGTCACCTATGTCGTTATTATCAAAATCTTTTTGATCTGTATTGCCGTTGTTTGGGCAATTGTCATCATTATTTAGGATGGAATCACCATCCATATCGGTATCACATACATCACCAATACCATCGTTGTCAATGTCCTGTTGATTTGTATTGGCTATATCAGGGCAATTATCTGTTTGATCTGCTACTCCATCAGAATCTTTATCAGGTAAATTGACTTCTGGATTGTCAGTGTTAGTGTCGGTGGTATCATCATCACTAGAACATGAGTAAAGTGTGAGGAAGGATAGGGTTAAAGCAAAGATGATTTTTTTCATAATTTATGCAAGTTTTAAAGGTTGTAATTTGATAAATTAGAAAACAGTTTGTTCGAAAATTTGAAAAGTACATTATGACAAGTGGCGTTAACCAATACATATTTGAGTGTATAACTCATTCTAACATGAGTGGGGGATGTAATTTACTTTAACCTTAGTCGTAGTTTTTAGTTTTGCTTACAGAAATTAATGCAAAGAGTATATGTAGAGTAGAATTGATGTTAAATTTGTTGTTTTTGATAATTAACTGGATTAAAAAAAGGTTTTGTGCTTGAATGAATAAGCATTACTCATTATGATTGGTAAATGATTTAAACTCGTGAAAATCGTACGATCAATTTTGCTCTTCAGATAGTGTTCACGAGTTTTTTAAAACAATTTTCAACTAATTTTATTAAGTTTAGTTAACAGGAAATCCTTTATCTTTCATTAGAGCTTCAATTTTGGCATCACGCCCTCTAAATTTTTGATAGGCTTCTGCAGGATCCATAGCGTTACGTGGCGCAAAGAGGTATTTTGCTAATTTTGCAGATACATCTTTATCATAAAATCCGTCAGGCGCTTCTGCAAATGCTTCGGCAGCGTCAGAAGTAAGCACATCTGCCCACATATATCCATAATATGCTGTAGCATAACCTTCGCCAGAGAACACGTGTCCAAAATGAGGTGTACGATGCCTCATTACTAATTCTCTAGGCATTTTTAAAGAATCAAGCGTTTCTTTTTCAAAAGTATCCATATTGATGTTTGCTGGATCTGCCAGGTGTAGTTTCATATCTATTAATGCCGAAGCAAGGTATTCTGTAGTAGCAAATCCTTGATTAAAAGTAGCAGCTTTTTTTATTTTTTCGACAAGTTCCTTTGGTATCGGTTTTCCTGTTTTATAATGAACCAAATAGTTGTTGATAACCCTGTCTGTAGAGAGCCAACGTTCTAATAGTTGTGATTGAAATTCGGTATAATCACGTACACCGCCATTAAGAGTAGGGTATCTTACTTCTGAAGAAAGGAAATGTAACGCATGGCCAAATTCATGAAAAAATGTGGTAGCGTCATCCCATGAAATAAGAGTTGCTTCTCCTGGAGCTGGTTTTACAAAATTAGAATTGTTCGATGCCAACACCGTTTTTTTACCATCAAATGTTGTGTGACCTCTATAGGTGTTTGCCCAAGCTCCTGATCGTTTTCCTGTTCTGGAAAATGGATCCAGATACCACAAGCCAATATGCTCGCCAGTAGTTTTGTGTGTTACTTCCCAAACTTTTACATCTTCGTGAAATACAGGTACAGTACCTTGTTTGATTGGAGTAAAAGTATAATCAAATAATTCTCCAGCAACAAAGAACATAGCTTCTCTCAACTTGTCTAATTGTAAGTAGTTTTTAACTTCGTCAGAGTCCAAATCGTATTTTTGTTTTCGTACTTTTTCTGCATAGTATCGATAATCCCATGGTTCAATGGTTAGGTTATCTCCATTGGTGTTTGCAATATTTTGCATGTCTGTTACCTCTTCTTTCACGCGTGCAATAGCAGCAGGCCATACCGCATTCATTAACTTTAGAGCGTTTTCTGGGTTTTTGGCCATACGATTTTGCAAACGCCAATCAGCAAAATTATCATACCCTAGCAACGAGACACGTTCTTTTCTTAATTTTAAAATTTCTATAATAATTTGATTATTATCCTTATCATCTCCGTTATCACCTCTTGAATAATAGGTAGTCCATACTTTTTTACGCAATTCTCGTTCATCAGAATAAGTTAAAAAAGGATTCATTGAAGATCTTGTGTTAGTGATGGCATATTTTCCTTCTTGCCCTCTTTCTTTTGCAGCTGTGGCATATGCTTTTATTAATGATTCTGATAAACCGCTTAATTGCTCCTTGGTAAGGTAAGTGACGTATCCTTCTTCATCTGCCAAAACATTGTTAGAGAAACGAGTATAAAGTTCTGATAATTCTTTATTTATTTTGGCGTAACGTTTCTTTTTCTCAGAGTTTAGTTCTGCACCATTCATAGCAAAAGATTCATATGTTAATAGGGTAACACGTTGTTGATCTGGTGCTAGAGGAGTTGTCAATGAGTTGTTGTATACTGTTTTTATACGTTGAAAAAGTTGTTCGTTTTGAGATATTTTAGAAGTAAACTCTGATATTTTAGGAGCCATTTCTTTTTGAATTTCTCTAAACTCTGGTGAGGACATATTACTGCTTAGAATCCCGTAGTAAGCAAAAACTCTATTTAAATCTTTTCCTGATTTTTCTAGTGCAACGATTGTGTTTTCAAAAGTAGGAGATGCCGAGTTGTTTGTAATTTCATCTATTTCAGCAAGTTTGAGTTTCATTCCTTTTTCTAATGCGGGTTTTACATCAGAAATACTCATTTTATCAAAAGCAGGAATACCACCATAAGGCCCCGTCCATTCTGATAATAAAATATTAGAGGTCTTGAGTGGTTCTGTATTGGTTTTCACGATTTCTTTTTTTTGATTACAACTAATATAAAGTAGAACAACAGATAAAGTTATCACTTTAAAAATTAGTTTTGGTTGTGAGTGAATCATGATCATTTATTTTTTAATTTCTAAATATTATTGTTTGTTAGAAATATAGCGTTTACAAAGAATAGTTTTCCATTCTCCCAGAAGGACCTAAAAAGCGGATTGTCTACCATATAAATTACACTTCCATTCCCCATAGTTACTTCACCAAATACGAGTGAGTTGTTTAAGCCTTTTAATGCATTTTTTCCAGCAAAACCGGATATATTCTGTTGTTTCTCGATGTATGCTATATTGTACCCATGTGTCAAAAATTTAAAAGAATCATTTCCTAGTTTTAGACTAAAATAAGTATCCTTATAGCCAAAGGCCATAGGATGAGAAGCATCAATTTTGGTTTTAAATATACTTCCGGTTATAAGATCTTTTACGCTTTCGCGTTCCCTTTGATCATAAGGAATAAGGTTGCCAATAGAATCATTTTCCTTCGTTTCAACAGTGTTTTTACTAAGATCGAATCCTTTTTTATCAAGAAAAGTATTAACAGCATTCGAAATAGCAATTATTTTTCCTCCATTACGAATCCATTTTTGTAATGATTTTAAAGTTTCTTCATCAAAGTAGTTTGTGTAATTTCCATTAGGAAGGATAAGTACATCAAAATTAGTAAGATCGGTTCTTTTAAAGTAGTCAGTGTCTATGGATACAATTGGAAATTTAAGTTGTTGTTCAAAAAAGTGCCATATTTCACCATAACTTAATGAAGATGTATAGTTACCTTTTAGTACAGCAATTCTCTTATTTTGTATCAATTTTACTTCTGGAGATCCAAAATCGATTCCGTTGTTAGAAAAACTTGTAGTAGCGATATGCAATTTTCTATGATGTTTATTGGCAATATCCACAACTGTTTTGTTGTAACTAGGGTTTTTTCGATTATCACTTTTGGTAATGATTAAGCTACCTTTTTTAAAAAGCTTAGAATTGTTGCTAAAATCCTTTTCACTATATCGAACTTTGATTTTGTGTTTCAAGAGGTCAGCCATAAAGGCTGCATCATTTATACTAGTCCATTTGGCAATATATCCTGCTCCTTCTGGATTAGTAGCATTTTCTAATAAAACAGCCTCTTTTTTATAGTCATTTGGAACCAATGAAGTTGATGCAATAGCGTCTAAACCATAAGCATGTGGAATTCCCCAAGCGGTAATATCATAAGTAAGGGGATCGGTTAATTTGGTGTTGGGTTCAAAAAGAACTTTTACCATATTGCCTTTGGGTTGGTTGGTGTTTACAACAAGTGCACCGTATGAATTAATACTCCCCTGTTTATTTGTTTTAAAATTAAAACCTGAAATTTTTTGAGTTTTTGTAAAACCATATTCTATACCATGTAGATCTAATAGGTTAGCTAGCGCATTAATTTTGTCGGCTTCCCCATTAAGAACATAACTTTTATATTTTAGATTTGGGTTGATAAAGAACTTTTTAAATTCTGAATTTAATTTCTTAGCATTTTTTGAAGATATTTCGACCGTAGAAAGGCCTGTGGTGGTATGATGTAAAACACGATCTTTTAAGGTTAATACAAAACCTTCATTAGTTTTGATACCTAGTCCGGCTCTGCCATGTCCCGCTTGCTCATAAGTCATTCCGATAGCTCCCATAAATGTAGGGTATGTATCTCCATAACTTGGGTATAGTAGATCAAAGCGTTCTCTGGTAAAAAACAACCATCCTTCTTTATCAAAATAACGAGCATGATTTTTGCCTATTTGTGTTTGAAATTCTCGTTGCCACGAAGTGATAATTTCATGAAATGGTTCTGCTGCAGGAGCAAAATAATAAGGTTCATTAATGCCTTGTTCATGAAAATCAACATGGATATGAGGCATCCAGTGATTATAAATTTTAATACGTTCTCTAGATTCGACCTGGGTTGCCCATGCCCAATCGCGATTTAGGTCAAATAAATAATGATTAGGCCTTCCTCCTGGCCATGGTTCGTGATGCTCTGTTGCAGATGGAACAATTTGAAAAGGAGTTGCCTTAACTTGGTTGTACCAATTTGCATACCGATCCCTACCATCTGGATTCATACAAGGATCAATAATCACAATAGTATTAGTAAGCCACTCTTTTTTTTGAGTTATTAACTCATAAATTGTTTGCATGGCAGCCTCTGTATTAGAAGCTTCATTACCATGTACATTATAGCTTAGCCATACAATAGCAGTTTCGGGAGAAGCAATACCTTCTTCTATCCCGATGTTTTTTAAATTGTTTAACCGTATGGTTTCAATATTTTTTATATTATCTTCAGAAGATACAATAGCATAGGTCAGGGGTCTTCGTTCATTTGTTTTTCCATACGTTTGATAAGTAACCATGTTAGAATTTTTAGCTACATGATTAAAGTACTGTACCACATCGGCATGCCTTGTATATTGCTCTCCAATATCATATCCTAAAAATTCTGAAGGTGAGCGAAGTTTATTTTGAGAAAAGCTTAAAAACGTGGTAATTAAAAAAAGTAACGATAAATGTTTTTTCATAGAATGAAGCAAGGATTGAAATTTAATAACGACTCATTTTTATATATTTTGAAAATGAGCAGACGTAAAATACCGAGTTAAATTTAGGATATTATCTGTATTAACTAAAATTTAGGATTTTGAATTGCAATCTGCCGTATATTTATCGATCAAAAAAAGATACTATATGCCTACTGACTGTATTCAGTTTAGAGATACAAATTACTTTTCACCTCTTATCTGTGATTATTTAGATCAAAAGAATGAACTACAATCTTTTTATAACCGATTTCCGACGTTAGAGAACTTTTTTGATCAAATCGAAGAAAAAAAAGCATCATTTTCAAAAGAACATAGAAACATACTTTTTGAAGCATTAATAGATCAATATAATGATTGTGCACTTTCTGAAGCTACAGGTACTCATATCGAACTTTTAAAAGATGAGAATACATTTACGATCATTACAGGGCATCAGTTAAACCTTTTTACAGGACCCTTATATTTTTTATATAAAATTATATCGACGATCAATCTTACAAAGACTTTAAAAGAAAAATATCCCGAATATAATTTTGTTCCTGTTTATTGGATGGCAACAGAAGATCATGATTTTGATGAGATTAATTATTTTAATCTTTATGGCAAAAAAGTACAGTGGAATCGTATTGACGGTGGTGCTGTTGGAAAATTTGATACCAATGGTCTTGATAAAGTATTTGAAGCGTTTGCATCTGAAATTGGGAATGGAAAAAATGCAGACCAACTGAAACAACTGTTTAGAGAATGCTATATTGAAAGCGCAAATTTGGCCTCTGCGACCAGAAGACTTGCTAATAAATTATTTGGAGAATATGGTTTGGTGATTGTTGATGGGGATGATCCTATGTTAAAAAAGCTATTTATTCCTTTCGTAGAAAAGGAATTGCGAGAGAAAGTATCGTATAATCAAGTAATAAAAACTTCTAAACAAATAGAGGAAGCTGGATATAAGGTTCAGGTAAATCCAAGAGAAATAAATTTGTTTTATATAACAGAGGGTGTACGAGAACGGATTATAGAAAAAGAAGGAAGTTATTTTGTTAATAATACAGAAATAGTATGGAGTCAAAATGAAATCATGTCGCATTTGGCAGAAGCTCCAGAAAGATTTAGCCCTAATGTAATGATGCGTCCTTTGTATCAAGAAGTGATATTGCCAAACTTGTGTTATATAGGAGGTGGAGGAGAACTGGCATATTGGTTAGAGTTAAAAAAATATTTTGAGGAGGTAGAAGTGCCTTTTCCAATGTTGTTATTGCGTAACTCGGTATTGATTCAGACTCAGAAACAAGCCGAAAAAATAAAAAAACTGAATATTACCAATAAAGAGTTGTTTTTAAAACAGCATGAGCTAATTAATAGAAAAGTACGTAAGATCTCGAATATTAATATTGATTTTGGTATACAAAAAAAACATCTTAAAGAGCAATTTGAGGCAATGTATGAGTTGGCAAAACAAACCGATGAAACATTTTTTAATGCGGTAAAGGCTCAAGAGGTTAAACAGCTTAAAGGGCTTGGTAATTTAGAAAAACGACTACTAAAAGCTCAAAAACGAAAACTAAAAGATCATGTACAGCGAGTAACTACTATTCAAAATGAATTATTTCCAAATTACAGTTTACAAGAGCGAAATAAGAATTTTTCAGAATTTTATTTAGAATACGGAGAAAACTTAATACCGACATTATTAGAGTGTCTTGACCCATTGAAAGGAATGTTTCTAATATTGAAAACATAACACGAACATCGGTTTTAAATATGAATGTAGCCTAAATATTTTTACTTATACCAATTCTTTTTTTATCCAATTCGGATCTTTAATCCATTTGGTGCTTTTTATCCAGCTTCCTTTAGCTTCATATTTTCTTTTGTAAGGATCGGTATGGTTCTTAATAAAATCGATAATAGATATTGTTAACCCTTCTTCCTTTTTTATTAAGGAGGTATCGGTAGAGTCTTGAAGAAAAATATGCAGAGGTTTTTTTTGTGTTGTATCGGCTAAGTGTATTCTCACAGGTTGAATTTTGTATTCTGTATTACTTGCAAAACATTGTATGTTAGAAATAAGGGCTATAACGAGTACGGTTTTTAGAATAGAATTTTTCATGATATGTTGGTTTTAAGAGGTTTATGGTGTAAAATTACAGTGATTGTATTGGTAAGAAGGATTTTTGTCGACGAAACGCAAAAAAGTATCGATTAGTTGTTAATTGCTTAAGATAGAGTGTTTTGTGTTTTTGGGAATAAGCAATTAGAAAAGTTTGCTATAGAAGAGATTAAAATGAAAATCACTCGATTGATATTTTAGAAAAAGAAGTAAAGCTTTTTAATTATAAATAGGATGTAAATAAATAAGTAAAAATTATCTCTTTTTAGATTTCAGGGTTATCAATTTAATTTTATTTTTGCCTATGCAAAACAACGTACTTATTTTAGATTTTGGGTCACAGTATACCCAGCTTATTGCAAGAAGAGTTAGAGAGCTAAATACCTATTGCGAAATACACCCGTATAATAAATTACCAGAAAACATATCAGATTTTAAAGCTGTTATCCTTTCGGGGTCTCCATTTTCTGTAAGAGCAGAAGATGCACCGCATCCTGATTTGTCAGAGATAAGAGGTAAAAAGCCACTTTTGGCAGTTTGTTATGGAGCACAATATCTGGCACATTTTAGTGGGGGAGAAGTAGCTCCATCGAATACGAGAGAATATGGTCGTGCAAATTTATCCTTTGTAAAAGAAGGAGAGCTGTTTTTTGATACGATATCAAAAGACTCACAAGTATGGATGAGTCATAGTGATACAATTAAGAAATTACCAACAGGTGCCATTAGATTGGCAAGTACGGGTGATGTTGAAAATGCTGCATATAAAATAGAAAATGAAGAGACTTATGCAATTCAATTTCATCCAGAAGTATATCACTCTACGGACGGAAAGAAATTATTAGAAAATTTTCTAATTAAAATTGCAGGAATTCAACCAGATTGGACTCCAGATTCTTTTGTAGATGCAACTGTAGCAGATCTTAAAGGAAAGCTAGGAGATGATAAAGTAGTATTAGGACTAAGTGGAGGAGTTGACTCTACTGTGGCTGCTATATTACTTCATAAGGCTATCGGGAAGAATTTGTACTGTATTTTTGTAAACAATGGATTACTTCGTAAAGATGAGTTTTCTTCTGTGCTAAAACAATATGAGGGCATGGGGCTTAATGTTAAGGGAGTAGATGCTTCGGCACGCTTTTTGGACGCTCTTGCAGGAGAAAGTGATCCAGAAGGAAAACGAAAAATTATTGGAAAAATATTTATCGAGGTATTTGATGATGAAGCTAATAAAATTGAAGGCGTAAAATGGTTAGGACAAGGTACAATTTATCCAGATGTGATAGAATCTATATCTGTAAACGGGCCTTCTGTAACTATTAAGTCACATCACAATGTTGGAGGGTTGCCGGATTTTATGAAATTAGAAGTAGTAGAACCATTACGAATGTTGTTTAAAGATGAGGTGCGTAGAGTAGGAGCTTCTATGGGAATTGATCCAGAATTATTAGGAAGACATCCTTTTCCTGGACCAGGACTAGCTATTAGAATTTTAGGGGATATTACTCGTGAGAAAGTAGCTATTTTGCAGGAAGTAGATGCTATATTTATTAATGGGTTAAAAGAAGCTGGACTTTATAACAAGGTGTGGCAAGCAGGGGCAATCCTGTTGCCAGTACAAAGTGTTGGTGTAATGGGCGATGAACGTACTTATGAAAATTGTGTGGCACTTAGAGCAGTAGAAAGTACTGACGGAATGACCGCAGATTGGGTAAATCTCCCTTATGAGTTTCTACAAAAAACCTCGAATGCAATAATAAATAGGGTAAAAGGCGTTAATAGAGTAGTATATGATATTAGTTCTAAGCCTCCTGCAACAATAGAATGGGAATAAATTAAAACACTTATTTTTTGTAGATAGGTAGTAAAAAATAAACCAAAGAAGTAAATGAAAAAGTTATTGTTAATCTTTCTGATATTCTTCACTGCAAGTGTGACTTTTGCTCAACAGTATAAAAGTCATAAGGTGGTGAAAGGTGAAAATGTATATAGAATTGCTAAACGGTATAATACTACCGTAGAAGCTATATATAAAATTAATCCTACAGCAAAGGATGGTGTTTCTGAAGGAGAAATATTAGCAATACCTGTAGTAAATAATCAGGAGTATAATACCCATGTGGTAGAAAAAGGAGATACAGTTTATAGTCTTTCAAAGAAATATAATGTTACTACAGAGACAATTTACCTTCTTAATCCTGAGGCAGAAAAAGGACTTAACATAGGTCAAGTTCTTAATGTTGGGAAAATAAAGCAAAAAGATCAAGTTGCTATTGATGAAACTACTGATGCTGGAAAGGATAAGGTGCTTGAAGATTTAAAAGTAGTACCTAAAGAACCTAAGATTATTCGTTTTATTTCTCATAAGGTAAAAAGAAAGGAAACATTGTATGGGATATCAAAGCTTTATAAAATTACGGTAGAGGATATCAAAAGAAATAATAAGAGATTGTACTCAGAGCAGATTAAAAAGAAGGATATTATTAGGATACCAGTGTATGCCGATGAACCTATAGAAACTGTTACTGTTGTAAAAGATAGCGTGGATTCGAGATTATCAACCACTACCAAGTATATTATAAAACCCAAAGACACCAAATATGGTATTGCCAGAAGACACGGTATTACCACTACAGAGTTAGAGCAACTCAATCCTAATATGGATCCTAATTTTCCTATAGGTAGTGAGATTGTTGTTCCAACCACTGTTTTTGTTTCGTTCGAAGAAGCTATTAAGCCTGGGTTCGAATTATATGAGGTTAAACCCAAAGAAACTATTTTTCGTATTCTAAGCCGTACAGGTATCTCATCAGATTCATTGTTTAAAATGAATCCTTATTTAAGAGATGGTTTAAAAGCGGGAATGGTAATCACTATTCCCAAAGATACTTTAACAACAAATGTTGGGTTAGAAAAGGGCGGACTGGTTGACTTAGGAAGTAATCTGTATAATTTTTCTCCCAAGAAAATAGCCGTCATGCTGCCTTTTTGCTTAGATACCTTAAAAGTAGATTCGGTTGAAGAAACGGGAGAGTATCTAAAAAGTAAACAAAGTCTTAGGATTGCTTTAGATTTATATAGTGGTATTTTAATAGCAGTAGATTCGGCAAAGACAAGAGGGATTACAACAGATCTTGCTGTCTATGATACGCAAAAGAGTAATAATAAAGAGTATATAACAAAATTGATAAACGAAAACAATTTTGACGAGACTGATGTTGTAATAGGTCCACTGTATCAGGCCAATGCTGAAGTAGTTGCGGCAGAATTAAAAAAATATAATACGGCAGTATTTTCGCCAGCGTCAAAGAGAGAGATTAATATGTATGATAATTTCTTTCAGACTAGGCCGTCAAGTGAAATGCTTCAGGAAAAGATAATATCCTTTGTAGAAAAAGATTCTACCGATAAAAATATTGTATTGATTGTACAGCAAGGAAAGAAGCATGAAAAAATTAAAGAAAAATTGATTGCTAAATTTCCAGAAGCTAAAATAGCCAAAATAGAAGAAGGTAATTATGTATACGAAGTGAGGTTGAACAAGGTGTTAGATAAGAGTAAGCCAAATTGGGTTTTTCTTGAGTCTGATGATGTAGCAATGATTGCTAATGTAATTCCGTTACTAAATGCAAAAGCCGAGAGCCACAAAATTACCTTATTTACTACAGATAAAAATGATGCATTTGATGATGATAATATTAAAAATAATCACTTATCAAAATTACATATGCATTATCCATCTGTCGATAAAGAGTTTGATAGTTACCAGACAAAGGAAGATAAGAAGGATGGCGTTGTAGTAGAAGAGGAGACAAGTTCGTTTGTTAAGAAATATAAAAAGGAATATGGAATAGATCCTAATAATTGGGCTGTTAGAGGTTTTGATATTGCCTATGATATACTAATGCGATTAGGAGCTGCAGATGATATATATCATGCTTCTTCATTCGAAAGGACCACCGAGTATGTAGAAAACAAATTCAATTATTCGAAAAAAGAGCTTGGGGGTTATTATAATAAAGCAACTTATTTGATAAAATTTGAAGACGATTTAAAATTAACAGTAATCGATGATTAAAGTTTTTTGACACTGTTAATGATGGTTTTGTAATTAGGTAAGACTATTTTTTTAAAATTTAAAGTGATTTTTATAGTTTTTTTCAAAAAGATGTAAATATTATAGATATCAATCAATTAAAAAAGATAAAATTTGTATATATTTGGATTTGTAATATTTTTCTCATCTTTTATAAGTTGATATTTTTTCTTGGCATTATAATTGAAGTAGAGAAAATACGAGGAAAACAAACATAAATTTGATTAGGTTATATTCAAAAAAATGTATATTTTAATGGATGTAATTTTATTAAATAATTAAAGCAAGACTATTTTTAAAGAGCACGCACAATATTTGCCCCATATTGTCTCCTTGGCGCCTCAAAAATAGGTTAATACAACTTTTATTGGGCATAATTGTTTGCAATTATGAGTAAGTTTTTTACTATTATTTTATTTTTATTTTTTGCTGGCAATAATGGTTATGTAGGTAAATTCTCTTATACAGAGAGAAGTGAATTGGAATGGTCTGATTTTAGGGGAAGACCTAATGTGAAAAGTAACTTTGATGCTAGTGTAAATACCGGGATAACCTATCAGTGGTCGTATGGTAAGGATAAAGGAACTATTGAATTAAATTATCAGGTAGATAGCTTTTGCTACCCGTCACTATCTTGGGTGAAAAAGGGACAAATGTCGGATGAATTACTTTCTCATGAGCAATTACATTTTGATATCTCAGAGTTACATGCTAGGATCATGAGAAAAAGATTAAAAGATTATGTAGCTGGAAAAAACATTCGTAGAGATCTTAATAAAATGTATAAGCTGGTAGAAAGAATGCGAGTAAATATGCAAGAACGTTATGATGAAGAAACCGATCACTCCAGAAACAAAGAAGCACAAAAAAAGTGGGAGAAAAAAGTAGAGACGTTGATGTGGTATTATCGCGACTACGCTAATAAGCCTTCTTCTTAGCCTTCTTGTCACATGCAAATATTACCCAACAAAGATTTTCTAATCAAATTAGCACATGCAAAAATGCCTTATGGTAAATATAAGGATAGGTATCTTATAGATTTACCTGAGCCTTATGTGGTTTGGTATCATAATAAAGGTTTTCCTAAGGGAAAACTAGGTGATCAACTTCAAACTATTTACGAATTAAAAATAAATGGCCTAGAGTATTTGGTCAAAAATATAAGAAATATGTAAGATTGAGGTATATCCCTCTAGTCTTTCAATAAAAAAAACCGTTCATATTTGAACGGTTTTTTTTGATATTTATTTGTCTATTACCACGTAGGTAAATGGTTTGATTTTATGCTTTTACTTTTTTTGGTTTTGCAGTTAAATCTATATCTACCTGATTTTTTGTAAGATCCTCGAATGTTTCTCTTTTGCGAATTAAGTGAGCTTCTCCGTTATGCCAAAGCACTTCTGCTGGGCGATAACGTGAATTGTAATTGCTGGCCATAGAAAAACAATAAGCTCCGGCATTTTTAAAAGCAACAATGTCACCTTCATTGATTTCAGAAATTCTTCTATTAGTGGCAAATGTATCAGTTTCACAAATATATCCTACCACAGAGTAAAAACGTTCTTTTCCTTTAGGGTTGGAAATGTTTATAATATCATGGTGCGAGTTGTAGAACATAGGGCGTATTAGGTGGTTAAAACCAGTATCGATTCCTGCAAATACCATAGATGTAGTTTGCTTTACTACATTCACATTAGCAAGAAAATACCCTGCTTCACTTACCAAAAATTTACCAGGTTCAAAACCAAGTGTAAGTTCTTTACCGTATTCTTTACAAAAGCTATTAAAACGCTTTGTTAGCTTTTCTCCAAATTCTTCAATATTGGTTTCTATGTCACCTGCTTTATAAGGTACTTTAAAGCCACTTCCAAAATCTATAAAATCAAGATTTTTAAAATTCTTGGCAGTCTCAAAAAGTATTTCGCTGGCATGTAAGAATACTTCAACATCAAGAATATCACTTCCTGTATGCATGTGAACACCATTAATATGCATACCGGTATTTTCGACAATTCTTAAAATATGCGGTATCTGGTGTATGGATATCCCAAACTTACTGTCAATGTGCCCCACAGAAATTTTACGATTTCCTCCTGCCATTACGTGTGGATTGATACGGATACATACAGGTACTTTTGGATGCTTGGTGCCAAATTGTTCTAAGATAGAAAGGTTGTCTATATTGATTTGTACTCCTAGTGCAGAAACTTCTTCGATTTCTTCTAAAGAAACCCCATTAGGAGTAAATACAATATCAGAAGGTTTAACTCCTGCTTTAATCCCTAGTTTTACCTCTTGTATAGAAACTGTGTCAAGACCAGCACCAAATGAATTTATTAACTTTAAAATAGCAAGATTTGATAATGCCTTAACTGCATAATTTAACTTTAACCGTTTTACCTGTTTAAAAGCATTTGTAAGACGATTGTATTGTGAACTAATTTTTGAAGAGTCGTATACATATACCGGACTCCCAAATTCTCTTGCAATTGCTAATAAATTTTCATTTTCCATTTTGGTATAAATTTAAGCGTACGAAATTATCAATAAAATTAGAAATATTAATAGGTTCGTGAGAAAAAAAAGATAAGAATGATATTTTGTTTTTTTAACGTGCGTTTAAGAGGATAAATTTCATGAATTAGTATTTTTAATAAAAAAAATATGATTCCTCTTTTTCCTTTACAAACAGTAGTTTATCCAGGAGAACAATTGCCCTTGCATATTTTTGAAAAAAGATATCAGGAATTAATACAAGATAGTCAAGGAGGGGGTACTTTTGGGATTCCTACGGTAATTGACAAAAAATTAGAATATGGTACAGAGGTAAAACTTATTAAAGTTGCTAAGCAATACCCTAATGGAGAGAGTGATGTCGTATGCGAAGGGTTACGAGTTTTCAAAATTAAAAACTTTTATAAGCAATTTCCGGGTAAGCTTTATGCAGGTGCAGATGTCGAATTTATAGAAAATGAAAGCGATGGTACGGTTGGTTTGCAAGAAGAATTACTTACTAAGATTGCTGTTTTGTATGTAGAATTAACGATTGATTCTCCTCCTGTTTTTAAAATACCTTTTATAAGTTATCAGGTGGCACATAAGGTGGCACTCACATTACGCCAGGAGTACCATTTGCTAAAACTTCGAAATGAGCTAGAGCGTTTAAAGTATTTAATAGAACACATTAAGATTACCATTCCTGTGGTAAGAGAAATGAATAGAGCAAAAAAAATGATTAAGATGAATGGTCATTTTAGGAATTTTGACCCACTGGATTACAAAGATTTTCAGATGTAAAAGTGTTATAAAAAGCTGTTTTCTTGTAGAATTATCAGGCATTAATAGAGGTATTGTTTTTTACTAAAAAAGATTGGCACAGTAACTTCACTTTTTATATTTTTGGAACTCCTATTAAAAAAGGTAAAATAAAAGAACATTATGAATTTACACGAGTATCAGGGTAAAGAAATATTAAGCAGCTTTGGCGTACGTATTCAGCGTGGTATTGTTGCACAAAATGCAAACGAAGCTGTAGCTGCAGCAAAACAACTTACAGCAGAAACCGGTACAGGATGGCATGTGATTAAAGCACAAGTTCATGCTGGTGGACGAGGAAAAGGTGGAGGTGTTAAGCTGGCTAAAAACCTTCAGGAAGTTGAAGAGATTGCAGGAAATATCATAGGAATGAACTTAATTACTCCTCAGACATCTGCAGAAGGAAAGAAAGTTCATCAGGTATTGGTGGCAGAGGATGTGTATTATCCTGGTGATAGTGAACCAGATGAATTTTATATGTCTGTATTGTTAAACCGTGCTTCTGGTCGTAATATGATCATGTATTCTACAGAAGGAGGAATGGATATTGAAACTGTTGCAGAAGAAACACCTCATTTAATTTTTACAGAAGAAGTAGATCCTTCAGTAGGTTTACTTCCTTTTCAAGCTAGAAGAGTCGCATTTAATCTTGGTTTAAGCGGGGGTGCATTTAAAGAAATGACAAAATTTGTAATGGCTTTATATACAGCTTATGTGAAGTCTGATGCATCTTTATTTGAAATCAACCCTGTTCTTAAGACAAGTGATGATAAAATCATGGCAGTAGATGCTAAGGTAACCTTAGATGAAAATGCATTATATCGTCATAAGAATTATGTTGATATGCGTGATATTCGAGAAGAAAATGAAATAGAAGTTGAAGCAAAAGAAGTAGGACTGAACTATGTTGATCTAGACGGAAACGTTGGGTGTATGGTAAATGGAGCAGGTCTTGCAATGGCTACAATGGATTTGATTAAGCAAGCAGGAGGAGAGCCAGCAAACTTCCTTGACGTTGGTGGTACTGCAGATGCAAAACGTGTAGAAACAGCTTTTAGAATTATTTTGAAAGATCCTAATGTAAAAGCGATTTTGATAAATATCTTTGGAGGTATTGTTCGTTGTGATAGAGTTGCACAAGGTGTGGTAGATGCTTATAAGAATATGGGAGATGCTATTAACGTACCAATTATTGTTCGTCTACAAGGAACAAATGCAGATATTGCAAAAGAATTGATCGATAATAGTGGTCTGGATGTGCAAAGTGCTGTAGAATTTCAAGAGGCAGCAGATAAAGTACAAAACGTGTTAGCATAGTTTTGTATTCAATCTAAATAATATATTTTAGAAGCGATCTTGAAAAAGATCGCTTCTTTTTTTAGAGATAATTGGATGGAAAGAAGAATCGAAAAAATAGTTCAAAAATTAGATATGAAACCACATCCTGAAGGTGGTTTTTTTAAAGAAACTTATAGAAGCAAGGGTGTTGTTCCTAAAGAAGCACTAAGCGATGAATTTGGAGCACAGCGTAACTTTTGTACAGCTATTTATTTTTTACTTACCGCTGATAATTTTTCTGCATTTCATAGAATTAAGCAAGACGAAATATGGCATTTTTATGAAGGAAATGCTATAGATATCCATGTGATAGATGTACACGGGGTATATGAAAAACATGTCGTAGGGATGGATATTGATAATGGTGAATTTCCACAATTAGTAGTACCTGCAGGTGCTTGGTTTGCATCTGGTTTGTCAAAACAAAATGGATACGCATTAGTAGGGTGTACGGTGGCTCCCGGTTTTGATTTTGCTGATTTCGAACTAGCAGAAAGAAAAGACTTAATTCAACAATTTCCAAAACATAAAGATGTAATTACCAAGTTTACAAGAAATTAACATAAGAGCTGAGGGCGGCTTTTTTTAAGAGATTTCTGTATTAATTACATTTAGTTAGTTTGTTAATCTGTGTTAAATATTCCTTTTTAGTGTAACAAATTAGAATAATCAATGGTCTTATAAGTATAAATCAATAAAAACGAATAGATCATGAAAAAATTGAATGTATTACTTTTGGCAGTTGCCTTTGCAGTAAGTAGTATCGCAAGTGCGGGTACTAATCCAACAAAAATAGAAAATGCTCTCAATAAAGAGATTAAAACATTATTAAAGAAACCATCTTTTAAAATTGAAAAAGAATTAATTGCTTATGTAACATTTACTTTAAATAGTAAAGGTGAAATTGTAGTGTTATCTGTTGATTCTAAAAGTGAAACCCTAGATACTTTTATTAAGAGTCGATTAAATTATAAAAAAGTAGGAGCACAATATGACTTTGAAGCTAAAGTATTTAGGATGCCTGTGCGTATCGTAGAAGAATAAAATTGTAAAACATATGAATGTATAAAAAGCTTCGGAAGTCATCAGCCGGGGCTTTTTTTATTTACCGATAATATAATTAATGCTTACAGTTGCCAGATCAGAGCTTGGGAATTTAGAGAAATAATTTGGATCGCTCTGAAGTCCCACTTCTTTAAGGATTTTTATAAAAGATGCTATTTCAAGAATATATTGATCAGAAAAACCATGTGTAGCATCATAGGCTGTAGCTGCCGTCTTGCCGATATTTTGCGAGGTCAATTCTGGAGAAATGGTATGAAGCTCTATAACAATTAAGCCAAATTTAATGATATACGGTTTCCACTTTTTAAAATGATCTTTTAAATTACGTTCTACATCATCATTCGATAATCTTTTGCCTCTATACGCGAATGCGCCAGAAGAAAGACTAGGAGAATCAATTAGAGAAGTTGGGTTGCTCCATACTCTATTGTGATCAAGAAATGTTCTCACCGATAATAAATCACTTAATTCTATGGCATAATTCTCTTTTAAATCTTTTTGTAATAAATCGGGATCGCTAATATCTCCCCAAATTACTTTTGCCCAGATATCAGCTTGTATTAGGTTTGCTCTAGTAACTTTCAAAGCGGCTTTGTTAAAATCGGCACCTACCAAAAATAAAGGGTGGTCATCCAGATGCTTGCCTCTTAAAGTTTTTGATGCGATCACTTCAAAAAGGTGAATTAGAAAAGCACCATTACCACATCCCATATCCAAAATTCCTTTAGGTTGTTCATCAATGGGTTTGTTAAATAGGTTAATAATGATTTCGTCAATTTTTTTGAAATAGGTTGCGTGTGCACCACCACTTCCCCAAACATTCATTTCTCTGTCAACATGTATTTCTTTATCTAGGTTAGACTCCCATAAAACCTTTGGATTACCAAAAAGTAATTCATCTATTTGTCTAAACATAGGTATGTAGGAAACCGTTACGCCATAAGCAGACGCTCTCTTGGCAAAAAATAACCCTTTGTTGGTAAAAGTATAGTTGCTTTTTGATTTGCTAAACCATCCGAGAGAACTTAGAAATGTTAGAATCGTGTCAAAACTTTCTGGATGTTTATGATATTCATCTGCACTAAAAGAAGCTTCCATAAAATATTTATGAAACATGCCTCCCATACCCAAATGCACAGTCGTAGGGCCAACCAATATTCCTTCAATATGTTTAAGGATTTGGTGTTGAATTTTTTTTATGGATGTATCTTTATCAAAAACAATATCAAACTTATTCTGATATTTTTTGAAAAGTTTTTCTAGTTTATGAAAAGGCTCTAGTGCAAATTTTCGAGGGTGAAATTTTCCAGAATATTCTAATAGATCAACAACATCTTTGTACAATTTAAAATGTTCGAAAGCAGGTTTTGAAAGAGAATTTGTTTTTATGATTACATTACCATCTTGTGTATGGTAGTCTAACCAACCTTGTGCACTTATAACTCTTAACGCAACATTTAAATATCCTTCATTGGCTTTTAAATTAGATGCAATAGTAGAAATTGATAATTCATCACGGTTATCTAGTAAGTACTCTGTGACCTTGTTTTTGAATAAAGAATAGGCTATTGGCGCAACAGCAATACCATCAAGGTGACAAAAAATCTCTTTCCTAAATACTTGTTTCTCAGAGTTGGTTAACATAAAAGAATGGTTTGGTTATATGTCTATAAGTACAGTATAACCAAATTAAGCATTTATGTTTGAAGTTAAAAGTGTTAATTCGTATTCTTTGGTTTATTGGGAGTGTCATTTTTTGGAGGTAAAGGGCCTCTTAGGTGTATGATCAACCCGTTTAAAAAATTACGGAGAATTTGATCTCCACAGACCATGTATTTTGGATGGTTTTCATTTCTAAAAATAGCTCCTAATTCACTTTTGGTGACTTTAAAATCAACTAAAGCACAAATTTTTACAATATCGTCATCACGTAGTTTATGAGCGACTCTTAGTTTTTTGAAAATATCATTGTTTGTTAAACCCATGTTGCAAATGTATGTTTTTATAAAGATATAATAGGTAAAGCAGAACCCAAGATTTAGAGTATTTGTTTGGTTGAAATTTACTATTTTCGGCCAAAAGTAAATAAAGAATATGTATAGTAAAGAGGAAAAATTGAGTTTGTTGTCAGAGATGATACAGTTTGCCAAGGTAGATAATAAACTTAAAGATCAAGAGTATGGTTTTATTTTGGCGGTAGCATCACAGTTAAATATTACCGAAACAGAGGTAAATGCATTGGTTGATACAGAAGTAGAGAAAAAGAACTTACAGCCCGAGTCACAGCGAATTCTTCAGTTTCATAGATTGGTTTTGTTGATGAATATTGATCAAGAGGTATCTCCTCTAGAGGTTGATGCGATCAAAGATTTAGGTCTTCAAATGGGGTTACGACCAGAGGCAATCAATACTGTTTTAAGCGAGATGCATAAATACCCAAATAAAGTGATCCCTCCCAAAGAACTTATTTCTATTTTTTCTCGCTTTTACAATTAATTTATTGGTTTGTAAAAGGTAAGGGTTATGAGGTTGCATAGTATGCATGATGAAATATGAAAAGATGATTTAGTGCTAGAAATAGATAGTTGCCGAAGATAATTGTTTTTGATCGATTTTTTATTTTTTTGTTTTAAGCATTTGATTAAAAGTTGGTTATAATCGATTATCTTTATTGTAAGATTGTTAAGAAGTCAGTTTTAAGAAGTCAAATAGTAATGATTACTTGTTGTTGTTTAACCTTAAAACCTATTTATGAATCCTTTTTACAAGATTTTTGTTATTGACATTAAAGCTTTAAAACAATTTGTGAGAGAGCTTCCTTCGGCTTGTGGACGTGCAATTCGAAGATGATTAACGATCTTTTAGGACAAATTGTTATTATTATAAAGTTTAAAGAGTGGCTTGCTAGAGTTACTTTTTAAACTTTTTTTATGCAGTAATGGCTGGTAAAATATAGTAAAAATGCCATTATGACATGTTTTTAGTATGGTTTGGTGACAAAAAGTCTTGAAAAATGCATTGGAACTCTAATTGCTATATACTCATTGAATTTGAAAATTAAATTAATTACAAAAACATAATACAATGAGTTTAGTAAAAAGAACCAACAGATTACCCTTTCTTTTTGATGATTTTTTAACTACCGATTGGTTAGGAGGAATTACAGAAACTAATAAAATTAACACCAATATTCCTGCTGTTAATATAGAAGAAACCGATGAAGGTTTTGTTCTAGAACTGGCAGCACCGGGGCTTTCTAAAGATAAGTTCGATTTAGAGTTAGATAATGATGTATTGGTTATATCGTCAGAAACCTCTTCTGTAAATGAAGATAAAGAGAATCGTAAATATACTAGAAAAGAATTTAGTTACGGTTCCTTCAAAAGAACTTTTGCAGTACCAGAAACTGTAAATGGGAATGATATAAGTGCATCATACGAGAACGGAATATTAACTATAAACCTTCCTAAAAAAGAAGAAGCAAAAATACAACCTAAAAGATTGATAGATATAGTATAGTTTGATTTGATATTTAGTTAGTTAATGTGAAAGAGGTTGTTTATAAAAATTTATAGATGACTTCTTTCTTTTTTATAGAGGGGTAATCATTAATTTTCTTTTTATTCTTTCAGTAAAATAGTAAACTAGTAGTATATTAGGTATCCAAGCTAGCCAGGCTACCAGTCTATAAGCAATAGTGAAATCTTCAAGAAAAAGTATGAGTAAGGGCAGCCATATTCTAAGAGTAACGGCAGAAAAACAAGCGGCATAGCTGTAATGCATAGCTATTTGATGCTGTATTATCAAACCTTTTTTTACATATAAAAAGGCATTTAGCGTGGTGTAAATCCAGAGTATGCCCAGAGAAATAAACCCAAGAGATGAGATGATACCACCAGTAGCAAAACAACCAATATATATCCCAGAAACCCCACTTATAAGAACAGCAATTATATAAACCTTTCCTGTTGTTCTATGTAATTTTGGTCGAGTAGCTCTTATTTTTTTATGAAATTGAACCCAACCGATTAATAAAGCAACTCCCCCAAGAAATATATGAGAGTAAAAAGCGATATTCCAGATAAAATCACTTAACAATTCACGATCTTTAGACCCTAATAAACCAAATGTTCGATCAATAAAAAGATAGATAAGAGGGTATAACCCTATTAGAAAGCTTAAGAAAGCTACCACAATAAATAGTATCCTTTTTGTCATTTTATAATTATAGGTCCAACCATTTTTTAAAATTAGAAGTACGTTCTCTTGAAACAATAATTTGTTCGTCATCCATTGGTTTTAATTTTAGCAATAGCCTGCTATTAAAATAACTATGGATTTCTGTTACAGCATGTACCGAAACCATAAACTTTCTGTTAATCCTAAAAAAATGAACTGGGTTAAGAATATCTTCTAATTGATCTATGGTATATTCTATTGGATAATGTTTGCCAGAATGTGAGTGCAGAAAAATACTACCTTCATGAGATTTAAAATAGGCAATACTATCTACATCAAACGTGTTAAACTGATTACCGATTTTTATCATAAACCGTCTTTTGTATTCTTTTGTAAACAGGCCTTTAATATGCTCAAATTTATCTTCATTTAATGATTTGCTACTATTAATGTTGTTTTTTCGATATTTGGTCAATGCATTTTCTAAATCTTTTTTATCGATTGGTTTTAGTAAATAATCTAATCCATTGTATTTAAAACCTCGTATAGCATATTCATTGTAGGCAGTGGTAAAAATAATAGGAGGGTGATCTTCTAATGAATCTATGATATCGAATCCATATCCATCATTTAATTGAATGTCTAGAAATATTAAATCAGGTTGCGGGTTGTTTTTAAACCAGCTCACTCCGCTTTCTACAGAGGTAATCTGAGCGGTTATTTCTATTTCGGGAGCCAGTTCTTCTATGAGATTAGCTAAACGCCTAGAGGCTATACTTTCATCTTCAACAATTACAGCGGTCATTTTTACGAAACTTTTATTATACTAACTTCTTTTATGTTTTTAGGTAATAAAGGGATGGTAACTTTAAAATGCTCATTTTTTGTTTCCACATTAATTTCTTGATTTGTATAAAAGGAATACCTGTTTCTAATATTTTTAAGTCCTAATTTGGTTGATTCTTCTTTCTGTTCTCTTATTCTTAGATTGTTTTGAATGGTAATACTTTTTTCTTCAATAGAAATGACACTAATTTCTAATGGTTTTTCTTTAGAATAATAATTGTGCTTAAGTGCGTTTTCTACAAGCATTTGTAAGGATAATGTTGGGATTAAGTATTCTTTTGGGTCAATAGAAATATGTGTAGTAATGCTCAAAGCTCCTTCATGTCTAATATTCATCATAAATATAAACGAATCCAAAAAGTTTAATTCTTTTTCAAGACTTACCAGATCTTCTTCACGATTATCTAGAATATATCTGTAACATGTTGCAAGTCGAGAAACAAAATCCGAAGCTAAATCACGATCCTCATACATGAGAGAGGTAAGTGTATTTAAACTGTTAAATAGAAAATGTGGGCTGATTTGATTCTTTAAAGACTTGTATTTAGAAGTCATTACTTCTTTTTTAAGTCTATCCATAGCATTGTCCATTTCTTTTTTCTGTTGTAAAGAATAATAAAAAAGATTAAAAACAATAACAGCAAACCCTAATAACATTGCTCGTAGAAAATCTACACGAAATGACAACCAAGAAGGTTCTTCGTCAAGAAAAATTCCTAAATAATAAGTGAATGCCGTTATAGGAATTAAAATAGCCATATTAATAGCAATGATTTTAAGTCCATTATTCAGATCCAAACTTTTACCAGGATTAGACTTAGTTTCTTTTTTAATCAACCAATTGTTAGTTTCTAAAGCTGTTATAAAAAGAAAGAAGGCTGTAATGTAGTAGAATGTACTTTCACCATCAAATTCAAATATGCTTTCAGTTTCATGAATCGTAGATTTCACAAGAAAGTAAACCACGTTAGTGATAAGAAAACAAAATACAATTTTTTTTATAGTAGCTTTTGATATCATATATAGTATATAATAATGCTGTTGTAAGCAATATGAGTAAATATACGTAACTCTTGTGCAAATATGACTTAGGATACTTTTCAATTGTCAAATTAGAAGCTGAATTGCAATAAATATTCGTTGGCTTGTAAATGATATAGTTAATATAATTTTATGTTATTTAAGTGGTTTTTTGACACTTTAAAGGTTTAAATACCAATTCATGAATTTTCTTTTTTCATATGCGAAAATAAATTACAGATTTGATGAAAATCAATAATCGTATTATGAAAAATGTAGCATTAATATTTACGCTTTTATTTGGCTTTGTAATAAATGCCCAAAATGGAGTAATTAAAGGATTGGTAATAGATAAGCAATCAGAAACTCCTCTTGTAGGCGCAACTATAGAATTGTTAGAAACAGAACAGGCAAAAGGAGTAATTACCGATATCGATGGTTATTTTACATTAAGCAATGTACCAGTAGGGCGTCGTGCTATACGAGTAAGTTTTATTGGGTTTGAGTCGATAACATTACCCAATATTGTGGTTACCTCTGGTAAAGATGCTGTTGTTAATGTTGCGCTTATCGAATCCTTTGGTCAACTGGATGAAATAATTATTACTTCAAAAACTAGTAAAGCAGAGGCAATTAATAAACTTACTTCTGTATCAGCAAGGCAATTTGGGGTAGAAGAAGTAACTCGATTTTCGGGAGGAAGAAGTGATGTTGGCCGTTTGGCAGCAAATTTTGCCGGAGTTTCGGCACCTGATGATAGTAGAAATGATATTGTGGTACGAGGTAATTCTCCTGTAGGGTTATTATGGAGACTAGAAGGGGTTCCTATTCCTAGTCCAAATCATTTCTCTACCGCCGGAACCACAGGAAGCCCGGTGTCAGCACTGAATCCAAATCTGTTAAAAAATTCTGATTTTATAACCTCTGCATTCCCGTCAGAATATGGTAATGCACTTGGAGGGGTGTTTGATTTAGGGTTTAGAAAAGGAAACAAGGATGATTATGAATTTTCTGCACAAGTAGGCACATTTAGTGGTGTAGAAGCAATGGCAGAAGGGCCACTTGGAAAAAATAAAGGCTCTTTTCTGGTGGCAGGAAGATATTCATTAATTGGTTTATTGGGATCAGGTGCAGGAGGTACATCGGCTACTCCTAATTACTATGATATCTCGTATAATATAGATTTTGGAAAGGGTAAACTGGGTAGTTTTTCTTTATTTGGAATCAATGGTTCTTCTGATATAGAATTCTTAGGAGATGATATAGACGAAGATGATTTGTTTGCTGCAGAAGATGAAAACTCGTATGCCGATTCTGGTTTTGGAGTTCTTGGGCTGAAACATCAAATTAATATCGGTTCTTCTTCTTTTCTTAGAACAATTGTTACGGGATCGTTTACGGGTAATGAATTTAAAACAGATCGTTTTATCGATAAGGATACCCCCCAGGAACGTATGCTTAATTATACAGAAATAGATAATGTAGAAGACCGTTTAACATTTTCGACACTTTTTAATTCTAAATTAAGTAGCAAAAGTACTATACGAACAGGAGTTTTGGTAGAAAGATTTAACGTAGAATCTGTACTAAGAGATAGGGATGAACAATCTGATAATGATGGTGACGGAGATCCTGATCTTTATACTTTTATCGATATAGATGAAAGTTTAAACATTGTACAACCTTATATACAAGGGCAGTTTAGACTAACAGAAAAATTAACACTAAATGCAGGGGTACACGGTCAATATAGTTCTTTGAATGAGCAGTTTGTGCTAGAACCCAGAGCGGGACTTACATATAAAGTAGGTAATGCACACCGTTTTAGTTTTGGATATGGATTGCACCATCAGCCTATTTCTTTACCATTATTGTTTTTGAATGAAGAAATTAACGGAGAGTCCGTTCAGACTAATAGAGATTTGGATTTTGTGAGAAGTAATCACTACGTTTTAGGGTATGATGTAAGAATAAGTAAAGGTTGGAGAGGAAAGGTAGAAGTGTATTACCAGGATATTGATAATGCAGCTGTAGAGTCGTTTTCTTCCAGTTATTCTTCTCTGACAGAAGGAGCAGATTTTGGATTCGGAAATGATCGAGTGTCATTGGTTAATGAAGGAACGGGATTTAACCAGGGAATTGAGTTAACGTTGGAGAAGTTTTTTAGCGATGGATATTATGGATTGCTAACCACCTCATTATTCGAGAGTAAATATGAGGGAAGTGACGGGATAGAGCGTAATACCCCATTTAATAATGGATATGTAGTAAATATGTTAGCAGGAAAAGAATTTACTATCGGAAAGTCAAAGAAAGATGTGTTGTTTTTTGATACCAAGCTAACAGTGTCTGGCGGCAAATATTTTACTCCTATTAATCTTGAAGCATCTCAGGCGGCTGGATTCGAAGTTTTAAGAGAGGATATCGCTTTTAGTGAACAACAGGATGATTATTTTAGATGGGATGTAAAAGTTGGATATAAAATTAATAGTAAGACAAAAAAACACTCACATCAATTTTACATAGACCTTCAGAATTTAACAAATAACGAGAATGTTTTTACCCGTCGATATAACCGTTTAACAAACCAAATCGATCAGGTAGATCAAATAGGATTCTTTCCTGATTTTGGATATCGATTTCAGTTTTAGGTAACCACTGTTTTTTGATTTATTTTGAAGTTTGATAAGCTCTCTAATGGTGATTCTTAGGGGGCTTGTTTTTTTGATAATACCATGATTTTATTAGCAGCAATTTCAATTGTGAAAATCGAAGTATCATAGTTGATAGCAGCAAAATTACCAAGGGCAGTTTGGCTTTTGGTGGCGTTTATCATATTGCCAGTTACGTTAACAGGAGGAGTAGAAAATAATTCACCAGGATTTTCTCCTTCAATATTTACATTTCTAAACTCTCGTAATGTATCTACATTGGTTAGGTATTGATAGGTGTTGGCATTTACATGGGTAAGTTGTACCAATAAAATGTCAAAAGCTTTATTTGTTTCGGGTTCTAGAAATGTATCTTTGTTTCCGTCAAAAAGAATATCATTTATTACAATTTCGTCACTATCGATAGGGTTGAAATCTATAAAATAGACGATACTTAGGTAATAAAAATTACGTTCATTTTCTACATCATCAAAGATAACACGAGGAATGTTATTAACGATTTCTATACTTTTGATAGGGACTATTTCTTTAAGTGTTTCTGGTATAGATTTAAAAGAATCTTCGTTAGGGATAGAAACCTCTATCCAATATTGATTTCCTACAATTGGATCAATTATATCAATACTCTCGTATGCTCCATTTGATTCACTAAAATTATTAGTTACTACAGAAGTATTTCCATTTTTATCTTTTGTGTATAAAGTTACTTTGGCGTTGGTAACGAAATCAGGTGTGTTACTATCTATAGGAACGGATCTCTGGATACGAAGTGTTGCCTTCTTTTCTACGGCATTTACGCCTCCTGTAATAAATATCTGGGGTACAAACTCAACCTCAGAAGTAACTTCTCTGGTACAGTTCATAAGTAAACCAGAGCACAGTAGCAGAAATGTATTTAAAAAAAATATTTTTTTCATAACTAAAATTTGAAATTATAGGTAAAAAATGGAATCGGTGCTCCAATTGTAGAAAACCTAAATGTTTTAAACTCCCCATCGTTAAAACTGTTGTATTGTGAAAATGTGTTTTTCCTGCCATAAATATTATAAATACCAAAAGACCAGCTGTTTTGCCATTTTTTGTCTTTTCTATTGGGAGTGTAAGAAAATGAAAGATCCATTCTGTGAGTTTCTGGAAGCCTGTGTTGGTTTCTGTTAGAATAGGTGAGAAATGGAATATTGCCTACAAATATTTTTCCTGTGGGAACAGTAATTGGTCTACCTGTTTGATAGGTGAAAAAGAGGGTGACATCCCATTTTTTTCCTAGTTTGTAACTTGTTGTGGTATTAATAATGTGTGGTTTGTCATAATTAGAAGGGTAGTAGGTGCTATTATTAAGGTTTTCAGAGCTAAAAGGGCTGGTTGTTTTTCTTTTGGCAACAGAATAGGTGTAGTTAATATTTCCTGTTAGTTTTCCTTGATTTTTATAGATACTAAATTCGGTACCATATGCAAAACCTTTTGCTGGTAATAGTTGAGTTTCCAAGTTGTTATTTACAAATAAATCTGCTCCGTTTTTATATTCTAGTAGGTTGTTAAATGTTTTGTAATAGCTTTCTATTAAGAAATCAAAAGCTTTGTTGTTAGTTGTAAACTTATAGCCTGTGGAAAATTGGTTGACGATAAGGGGTTCTATATGTTTTCCAGATGGTCTCCAGATATCATAAGGTAGTGTAGCAGTAGTGTTAGAAATTAAATGCAAATATTGTAACAATCTGTTATACCCAATTTTTAAAGTGTGTCTTTTAGTAAAATCATATTTTAAGGATACTCTAGGTTCTAAACCTGCATAATTTTTTATTACTTTTCCCTTTGCATACGTTATGGTTTCTGTGATAGAGTTTTCGGTTTTTGGGAGATCCGAAGCATAATTAGGAACACTATTTGGACCTAAATTTGCAAACCAGGAGTATCGAAGCCCGGCGTTTAACAAAAGGTGTTTCCATTTTTTTTCATATTCGAAATACGGAGCAATTTCGAGTCCTCTTTCAATATTCAAACTAAAGTTATTTTTTCCTTCTTCGTGAACCTCTACATTTCCTGGTGTAAATTTATGATAGGTGTTATGTGCTCCAAACCTAATTGTGGTATTGGTATTTTGGTACCAGGTAAAATCAGGTTTTATAATCCAGTTTTCTATAGAAGATTTCCAATCATAATTAGATCCTAGGGAATTTAAAAAGCTACCTCCCAGGATATTTTGAGATGAAAGTTCATAGTTATATTTACTATATATACCTGAAATATTCATAAACAAGTTATTTGATATGATGTTATTCCATCGTATGGTACCAGTTGTATTTCTCCATTTTAGACCAACTCTTTCTTCTTCCTCTTGATTTGTTGGGTCGAGAGGGTCAAAAAAAGTTTCATAATTTAATTCCATTATGTCAGATCCAAAGTAACCAGAAACATAAATTTTATTTTTATTATTAATAGACCAGTTTAGTTTAACACTTAAATCATCAAAATCTAGCTTCGAATTTTTAAAATCTTCGTTACTTAATAGAGGTAATAAGAGTCCGAAATATGATTTTCTTCCAGAAGCAAGAAAACTTATTTTGTCTTTTTTTAAAGGACCTTCTATGGTTAGTCTAGAAAATAACATTCCTATTCCTCCTTCAACCTGCCAGACTTTTGTGCTTCCTTCTCTAAGCCTAACATCCACTACAGAAGAAGCTCTTCCTCCATATCGTGATGGAATTCCTTCCTTATATAGCTTTATGTCTTTAATAGCATCGGTATTAAAAATTGAAAAAAAACCAAATATATGTGATGAATTATAGATGGGAGCCTCGTCTAGTAATATTAAGTTTTGATCAATATTTCCACCTCTTACATTAAATCCAGAGGCTCCTTCGCCAACAGTATTTAGCCCTGGTTGTGTCAAAAAAACTCTGGTCACATCTGCTTCTCCCAATAAAGATGGTAATTTTTTAATAGCTTCACGTTTTAAGTTGGTTACTCCAAGAAAGTTTTGATTTTTTTGTTCATTGTTTTTAGAAGAAATAATTACAATTTCATCTAATGTATTTACTTCTGGATAGAGTTCTATATCCAAAGTAAGAGCTTCTGTTAAGTCGATTTCTATTTCTAGTAAATCAAATCCAATATGCGAAAACTGTAAAACATATTTTTTTTGCGGGAGTGTTAATGAATAGTATCCATATTCATTAGAAACCGCTCCCGAATTTTTACCCTTTACCAAAATACTAGCGCCAATAAGTGTTTCTCCTGTAATTGCATTTTTTATGATACCATTAATAGAATGCTTTATGTTTCCTGTTGAAGGGGCAGAGCGATTTTTATTAGATAAAACAATACGTTTGTTTTTTAATTGATAGCGAATAGTAGTGTCATCAAACAAATTGGACAGTACTATAGCGATTTCTGCTTCAGAAACAGCAATACTATAATTTTGATATTCATCAATCTCATCATTATTGTAGATAAAGTTGTAAGATGTTTGTGCTTCAATATCTCTTATTATTGTATATAAAGGAGCATTATCTACATTTAATGATATTGTACTTTGAGATAAAGCAGGAATTGTTATGAATATTATCAATACGACATGATAATAATGTTTTTGAGATAACCTCATTAAGAAAACCAGTTTTTTGTCATTTTCTAGACATGTCTATGCTAAAAAATGGTATAATTTTATATTTTTAGAGTTCAAAAAATTAGTACTGATTTTGTTGATCTGGTATTAATTAGGCACCCATGTGGAGAAATGGCAGTTTCTCCACATTTTTTATTGAATTATAAACTCATTATTTGATGGTGTCTTGTATGTAAAGGATTTGGTTAATTGAAGTACTTCTAAAATTTCAGAAATAGGAGTACCTTTATCAAAAGTACCTGTAAACTTATAGTTTGATACTTTTTCATTTTCAAAGTGTATTGTTACGTTATATTGGTTAGAGAGATCTGCAGCAATCTCGGTAAAAGACTTATTTCTAAATTGTATTTTACCTGATTTCCAACCTACGACATTTTCTATAAAATCTACTTTTTCCTTAACTACTTTTTTGTCTTTTTGAGAAAAGGTAACTTTATCGTTAGGAATCATGGTCACCTTGTTGTTGAAATGTGTATCTGACGATACTTCTACTTTTCCGGTTAATAGAACTGTTTCTGTATATTTATTTTTTTGATATGCTTTTATATTAAAACTTGTACCCAATGCCATTACTCTAATATGATCTGGTGTATCTACTGTAAAAGGTACTTCTTTATTTTTAGCGACTTCAAAAAAACCTTCTCCTTCCAGATACAGAGTTCTTGGGGTATCTTTGTCATAAGTTAACTTACTTGAAGAGTTTAACCATATAGTAGATCCATCAGGTAAATCTATTTGTTTGTGTTCTCCATATGCAGTTTGTATGGTGACAGTATCATTATTAAGGTAGAAAATATAGGTGGCAGAAACAAAAAGTAATGCAAATATAGCTGCGTATTTAAGAATTGATTTCCAATTGTTGTTTTGAGAAGAAGTATTCCCGTGATCTTCTAATGCGTCAAAAAATCGCTGTTTAGCCAGATTTGTATCTACAGGCTCTTGTTTTTGGTATGGGTTTTTACCGGTAATAAGATACGTGCTTTCTATTTGCTTAAAAAGGGAATCATCATAATGGTCTGATTGCATCCATTCCTCAACTCTTTCTATAACATCATGATCGGACTGTTTAGAAACATATGCCCAAATATCGGTTTCTGTTATTTGACTATTTTTCATTACCACTATTTTGTATATATGACGAATATCATTGGGTGTACCCTATATTATAAATAATTTTTTAATTGCTCTCGAAAAATAGACAATGCCTTTGATATGTGCAGTTCTACCGTTTTTATTGAAATATTTTTCTGAGAGGCGATCTCTTTATAGCTTAGTCCTTGTTCTCTTGATAATCTAAATATTTCAAGTGTCTTTTGATTCATGGACGCATAGATGCTTTGAATTTGTTCAGACAATTCCCACTCATGATTCATTTCTTGTTGAGAATCTCGATTGAGTGCGTATAAATTTAGATGCTTGTTTTTCGTGTTGTTTTTACGATGATGATCTATTATTTTATTCTTTAAAACAGTTATAAGATAAGATTCTATAGATCTCTCTACCTTGCTAATCGAATCGATTTTTTGCCATAATTTTATAAAAGATTCCTGTACTAGCTCTTCTGCTATTTCTTTTTCTCTAAGAACTTTATATGCATAATTATAAAGCCTTCGATAATGTCTGTCATATAAAACTGAAAATTGTTCTTTTTTTTTACGTGATAGCATTAGCAGTATATTTTGCCTTTTATGTAGGTAATTGGTGTGTAACTAAAAACTTCTTTAATTATTCAGTAGGGGGCTTAAACAATATGTTTTTATGGTGCTGTTAAAGGTACTATTATTTTTTTATTCGACCGTATATTACTGCTTTTGGGCATGTATTTTGTCTTGAAGCATTTTTATTTCATCACGTAAACGGGCAGCAGTCATAAAGTCGAGCTCTTTGGCAGCTTTTTCCATTTCTTTGCGAACATTACGTACACGTGCTTCTAATTGCTCCTTGGTAAAATATGCAGTTTCTTCCTCTGCAGCTTGTAACGTAGGAGCTACTTCAAAAGCATAAGATTCTGTCTTTTTACCAGAAAGAGCACTATCTAAAGATTTTTTGATAGCAGTTGGAGTAATACCATGTTTTGTGTTATATGCTATTTGTTTTTCTCGACGATATTCTGTAGCGTCAATTGTTTTTTGCATACTATCGGTAATTTTATCGGCATACATTATTGCTTTTCCGTTTACATTTCTAGCAGCTCTCCCTACCGTTTGTACCAATGACCTTTGGTTTCTTAAAAATCCTTCTTTATCTGCGTCCAAAATTGCAACTAACGATACTTCTGGGAGATCCAAACCTTCACGTAATAGATTTACACCTATCAATACATCAAAAAGCCCTTTTCTTAAATCTTGCATTATTTCTACTCTTTCTAAAGTATCTACATCACTATGTATATAACGACATCTGATATCAATTCTCGTCAAATATTTGGTGAGTTCTTCTGCCATTCTTTTGGTTAATGTTGTCACCAAAATACGTTCATCTACTTCGATTCGTTGTTGTATTTCTTCAATCAAATCATCAATTTGATTTAAACTTGGGCGTACTTCTATGATGGGGTCCAGTAAACCAGTGGGGCGAATAATTTGCTCTACAAATATGCCTTCACTTTTTTGTAATTCGTAATCAGCAGGAGTAGCACTAATGTAGATCACTTGATTTTGCAAAGCTTCAAGTTCTTCAAATTTTAAAGGTCTGTTATCCATTGCAGCAGGAAGTCGAAAACCATATTCGACCAGATTTTCTTTTCTGGATCGGTCTCCTCCATACATCGCATGTGTTTGCGGTACGGTAACATGACTTTCATCAATAATCATTAGATAATCGTCAGGGAAGTAGTCTAGTAAACAGAAAGGTCTGGTACCTGGGTTTCTTCCATCAAGATATCGTGAATAATTTTCGATTCCAGAGCAGTACCCCAGCTCTTTAATCATTTCTAAATCAAAATTTGTACGTTCTTCCAGACGTTTTGCTTCCAGAGGTTTCCCTATTTCCTTAAAATACTCAACTTGTTTTCCTAAATCCAGTGCTATTTGATCAATTGCAGTATTTAATACTTCTGGTGAGGTTACAAACATATTTGCGGGATAGATGGTTAACCTATCGTATTTCTCTATTACTTGATTGGTTTGTACATCAAAAGCTTCTATTTCTTCGATTTCATCACCAAAAAAATGAATTCTAAAAGCATCATCAGCATAACTCGGAAAAATATCGACTGTATCTCCTTTTATTCTAAAATTACCATGTTTAAATTCTGCTTCTGTTCTTGAGTATAAACTTTGAACTAGACGATGCAATAACGAAGTTCTTGACACCTCTTCTCCCGCTTGGATTGAAATCACATTTTTTTGAAACTCGATAGGGTTTCCGATACCATATAGGCAAGATACAGAGGCAACTACCAAAACATCTCTTCTTCCTGACAGAAGTGATGAAGTAGCACTTAATCTAAGCTTTTCAATTTCGTCATTAATAGATAAATCTTTCTCTATGTAGGTACCCGAAGTTGGTATGTAAGCTTCTGGCTGATAGTAATCATAATAAGAAACAAAGTACTCTATCGCATTGTTAGGAAAAAACTGTTTAAACTCAGAATATAACTGTGCTGCAAGTGTTTTGTTATGTGCTAATACGATCGTAGGTCGTTGAGTTTTCTCAACAACATTAGCCACTGTAAACGTTTTTCCAGAACCAGTTACGCCCAGCAAGGTTTGGTATTTTTCGTCAGATGCTATTCCATTAACAAGTTGTTTGATAGCTCCAGGTTGATCCCCGGTGGGTTTAAATTCGGATTCCAGTACGAATTTCATAATACTCTTCTTTTTCACAATAAAGATACCAAATACCGCGAATAGAATTAGCGAATAAGAGAGAAACTTCCGGTAAGGATTCTACCATCTTCTAATTCAGAACGAAACCAGTATTGGTTTGCCGGTAAAATTTGCCCGTTATAGGTGCCATCCCATCCGGAATCTCCTACTTTTAGCTGAACAAGCAGTTTTCCGTAGCGATCAAAAATATAAAGGATCGAACTTGGCATTATTTCATTTGATACCCCTATGATGTTCCACGAATCATGAAAACCATCACCGTTAGGAGTAAAATATTTTGGGAAACCTATCACCGAAATTTCTTTTGTTGTAACGGGTAAACAACCGTTTTTATCTCGAACATAAATGGTATGAAACCCTGGAGGTACATTGGTTAAGGTAGGGTCATCTTGATATGAACCAATAACACCATCTATGGCTATGGCATATTCGTAATTACCCAATCCATCGGCCATAATAGTTACAGTATTGTTATCACGAGCATCTTTGATAACTGTTGAGGTAATTGTCGCACTACCCGAATCAATAACATTTACTGTTCTGGTCTTAGAGCATCCGGTTTGTATATCGGTTACTGCAACGGTATAGGTTCCTGATTGATCAACAAAAATGGTTTGATTAATTTCATTTGTAGACCATAGAAAAGTAAAATCATTTGCATTGCTGCTAGATTGTAAACCACTATCTATTTGGATATTGGTTTCATTTTGACATAAAAAAGATTCGGCTTCTGCTTCAATTTCGGGTAAAGGATTAAGAAACAATTGTACTTGATTTATACCAAAACACTGATTTAGGTTTTCTACCCTTGCAAATACGATATCTTGCCCTTGTGTTAAAGCAGAAGTGTTGGTAATGGTAGCTATAGGGTTAGATTCGCTTAAAGCATCTTCTATAGATTGATAATAGGTTACTATCAAATTAGGAGTGGGTATACCATTTAGTATCTGAGGGTCAGCTAATGAAAGATCAAATTGTCGAAATCCATCCTCTATACCATCATCATCACATAATGTTAGAATAGCATCATTTGCAGATGTAACACTAACTTCCAGATCTAAGGTAGAAATTCTAAAACATCCGCTAGTGTCATTGATAACACGAACAAATATTTGTTGATTTACCATATTATTTTGATAATTAATTGGATTTGAGATTGAGGGCGTTCCTGCATTTGCAGATGCCATATCTTCAAAAAACAATACTGTTCTGTTAGTTGTGCCTCCCGTGATCTGATCATTCGCTTGGTTAAGATTAAAAAGGGTGATTCCATCTGTTGGATCCATATATTCATCACATTGTACTAATGAAACTACATTTGCTGTTGGCAAAGGATCTACTTCTAGATTAAATTGAGCAATACTTATAGTATTGACACAGGGTTGCGAAGGAGCATATTGCGCTCTAACAAAAATAGTCTGAGGATTTGTCGTATTTGTGAAGGGAGTATTTTTATCTATGGCATTAGCACCAGTATTTGCATCTGGTAATGAAGTATGATAAGTTAATATATGATTTGTAGGACTTAATCCATTAAGAATTTCGTTGTCTTTATCCCTAAGTAAAAAAGAAACAAACCCATTGCTGTCATCACCGTCATTGGCATTATCACAAATACTAAATGGGGTTGGAGTAGTTATTGGTGGTCCTGGAATGGTTATTAAGGTAAAGGTATCTGTCACAAAACAACCGGTAATTGTATTTTCTATACGTACATGAATGGTTTCATTATTTTGAGTACTCAAATACGGACTTGTAAGAGGTGCATTATCAATACTAGCATCTTCCTCTGTATTATGGTATGATATTACAGTATTGGTTTGAGTTCCTAAGATAGCAGCGGTATTACTGTCTAAATTAAAATTCGTTACTCCATCATTAGAATCTCCTACAATATCACATTCTGTAAGATCTAGGTTTGTGGTTGTGCCAGCTGTATTTATTGGACTATCGGGTAGTAATGCTGTCCCGGTAAATTCGATATCAAAGCCTCCGTTCTGCGAAAAATTGTCTACCAAAATAATATATTCTTCTCCGGCAAGAGCATCTATAGATCGAACAAAACCGTTTCCTAGAATTCCTGGACCTTCGGATAGATCTGTTTCTGAATCCCTAAGACCTGTTAAAGTTGGTACTTGTGCAGAGGGTGGATGTGTTGAAGAACATCTAATAGAATTTCCTAATGTAGTACATGTAACATTAGGACCATATACAGCAAAATCATAATCTTCGTCAGGGCTCGAGGATTCTGGGGTTATAGTAAAAGCAAGAGTTCCTGATTGTACAATAGTAACTCGCAGCCATAAACTTTGACTTTCTGGGGTAACAAAACATGCAGGTGAATTACTACCTGTTGGAGCAAAATCATTAGCTCCTATACCATTAGAGTTTAATTCTAGATTAGTATTTCCACAAACAATAATAGAGTTAACACAGTCTGTAGGCTCATTTTGAGAATAACTGACAAAAAATATGGAAAAAATAAATAAAATTAAAAGTATTTTTCTTTTCATTTGAGGCATTTTTTGCCGGCAAGATATTAAATAATAAATAATTAAATAGAAAACTACTTTATACACCTTATCTGTGACAATATATGTGTTATCCTTGTTCTTATAAATTTACCATAACGATCATTGATAAAAAAGAAAGCATCAGATACTACGATCGAATGCTTTTGAAACTTAAAACCTAAATGTGTTACAAGTCTCTCTTTTTTAGGATTTTGTAGGATAGAAAGATGAAAATAGCTGTCCAGATAAGAACTGTTAAAATTTCATACCAATGTACTGTGTAGTCTTTTTGAAAAGATTCTCCTAGCTGGCTGGCAGCAGATTTAATGAAATTTAATCTGCTAAAAGGCTCGCCAATTAAGTTAGACATGGATTCTAGAGGAAAGAACTGAACAATAGTATCAGCTACCTTCGTTCCTTTAAAAATTTTAAACTTTAGTACAGCATATGTAATGTTTTCCAGCACCCACCAGATAAATAAAAATCCTAGTGCAAAAGCTGATCGTTTTACCAATATTCCAAGAAATATACAGAAAGAGAAAAAACCAAGAAGTTTGGTGAAATAAGCGATAACATATTCGAGATCAGTAATTATGATCGAAAACTCACTGTAATCAGAAAAAGTTAATCCCAAAATCAACGATACCAGTAGTAAAAACAACGTAGATATTAATGAAAAAGCAACTACAGTAAGAAATTTTGATGCTATAAATTCCTTTTTGCTTAGACCATCAATAAGGTTTTGTTTTAAGGTTCTATGACTATACTCATTGGCCATCATTGAGACAATGATAATTGCCAAAAATAACTTTGCCCAGGCAGCGATATAAGAATTGAAGTGCCATATATATGGAAAATTAAAAATTCCCTGATCAGCAATTCTAAAATGAATTCCTGCAAAATTGAATTCTATAGAAGCAATCAGTGCAATAAACGTAATTAGAACAAAATAGGTGATAATAATTACTTTAGAAGCTTTGTTGTGTCTTAATTTTTGAAATTCTATATTTAGTAATCTTAACATTCTATTAGTTTAAGTTGTTAGTTAGTTGTAAGAATTGTTCTTCCAGACTTTCTTTTCGTTTTACCAAATGGGTTAGCGTAATTCCGTCTTTACTTAATTGTTTATTAAGGCTTTCTGCATCCAGTTCATGTGCTAAAAAAGCAATGATTTTCCCGTCTTCTTCTTTAAATCGATCAAACTTATCATGTTTAGAAATCCATTCTTTTAGAATCGTATTTTCATTACTATTCAATTCAAAAAAACCATGACTTGCATTCATTTCATCAACTCTTCCCGAGTAAAGTTTGGCTCCTTTTCTAAGAATCACCACATGACTACATACTTTTTCTACTTCATCTAGTAGGTGAGAAGCAAGTAAGATAGTGGTACCTTGTTTGGCAATTTTTTTGATGATTTCTCTAATTTGATGAATTCCCTGTGGGTCAAGACCATTGGTGGGTTCATCCAAGATGAGTATTTCTGGGTCATTGAGTAAAGCTGATGCGATAGCTAATCGCTGCTTCATTCCTAAAGAGAAGGTATTAAACTTACTATCTTTTCTATCTAATAACCCCACGATTTCAAGCTTTTCTTCTATTTTAGAGGTTGAAACTTCTTTGATTTGACACACAAGTTTTAAGTTTTGTACTGCGGTCATATAGGAATAAAAATTAGGACGTTCTATAATTGCTCCTACTTTTTTAAGAGCTTCGTGGGTGGAGATATTACCATCAAACCATGTGAACTCTCCTGATGTTTTATTGACTACGTTAAGCACAATTCCTAAAGTGGTAGATTTACCACTTCCGTTAGGACCCAAAATACCATAAACATTTCCTTTTTTTATAGTAAAAGATAGATTGCTAACTGCAGTGAGTGCTCCAAATTTTTTAGACAAGTTGTTTAAGGTAAGAATATTTTCCAATTCGTTTGTTTTTGGAGGTTATATAGTTAAGAGACGATAAACCCGGTTTTTTGTTACATCCTATTTTAAACTATTGTTGGATTTAAATCGTATTTTTTGGGTAGATTTTCTAGCAAAAAACTAGTTTAGGCTCGAATACAAGCGAATTCTACGATAATCCTAATCCTCGCATTTTTGAAATTTGTAAATTGCCTTTTTTACCTGAAGTTGCTATGGACGAAAAGTTAATGTCGAAAAAAAAACCTACGTACCCTATTGGAGATATGTTGGATAAGTATTTGAAAGAATGTAACCGTAAAATTAAGATTCCGGTATTTTATGATGACCTCTTAAGATTTGCTGGCTCTGTGGTAGTTTATGATAATAATGATCAGGATACTTTATGGGTTCGAGTGTATTATGAAGAACATGAGCGCCCAGAAATAGAGTCAAGTCTTAAAAAAGTGTACATTATACTTCACTCTGATGGAAATTTTGATGCAATAGAATTTCTTAATATTGATGCCATTGATTATTGTACTTTTGGTAATTCTAAACCATTTAGGATAAAGATTAGAAATATTCTTAATGACAATTATACTTATATCTATGTAAAAAAAGCAGATGCATCTCGAATTTATGGATTAGAGTTAGAACATTTGTTTTCACCCAATAGAATTAATTTTTTGGTGTATAAAAACACCCTAATAGAAGAGCATATTGCAGGAATCCCCGGGGATGTATTTATCAAGGATTTTTTACCTGATTTAAGTGATCAGGCCAAGGCGCAAATCGCTAAAGAATTTGTGAAATTTAATGAACGATGTCAGATGCGTTTATTAGGGGATATGCGATCTTATAATTATGTGATTATCCCAATTCATGATTTTGATCATGTAGAGTATAAGATACGGCCTATCGATTTTGATCAACAATGTTTTGAAGGAAAATTAAAAGTGTATCAACCGCAATTTTTTAAGGAAAATTATAAGATGGTTAAAGTGGTTACCGATAGATTGCAACCAAGTTCTATAGAACAATATAAGAAAGAAGAACGCTCAATATTAGCCAAGCGTATAATGACAACTAGATCACGATATGAAAATCTTGTGGCTTGCATGTGCGAAGATCGAATTACTACACAAGAGAATTTAAATGAACTTCGGGAGCATCTGTATAATTTTACGTTAGACTTAAAATTTCGACGTAGCCAGTCGATGGGTGAGATTCTAAAAACGGCCATGGAGTTTGTAAGACGTAATTATGAAAATATAAATATGAAACGTTTGTTAGATGGAGATTAATGTTTGTTTATTCTTACAAAATTGTTTTATAAGTAATAACCTTTTTTACAAAATACCAACTCCCAATAAAAGAGCAAAAACGATTAATAAAATTCCAACCACTAATTGTATAGTGCTAATGGTGATTTTGGTAAGAAACTTACGACCTATATAGGCCCCTGCAAATGCCATCATAGTTGCTGTTATTAGCATTGAGTAATCTAGTCGATCACCTAGCTGTAGCATATCTTTTGTATATACCGTTATTCGAGAGATATCTATAAAACAGGCAATTACTACGCCGGTGGCGATAAAAGCTTCTTTGTTAAGCCCTGCCCGTATTAAAAAGGCAGTTCTTAAAGCCCCTTGATGCCCTGACAATCCACCAAAAAAACCACTTAAAGCGCCTCCGACAGGAAGGTATTTCGTGTCAAACTCTAAACGTTTTAGTTTAGGAATTAAATCAAAAAGAGAAAAGAAAATAAGCAATGAAGCAATACATATTTTTACAATAGTAATTTGATATGTTTTGCTGGCAATATGATAACTGTATATAGGAGCGACATCTGTTAGTAATCCTAAAATATAAGCGCCGGCAAAAGCAAAAATAATTGCTGGTAACCCAAAACGAACTACTGTTTTTACATCGGTTTTTTTGCCAACTAATGTAAATTTGAATACGTTATTGAGAAGGTGTACAATGGCAGTAAGTGCTATTGCTATATCTATAGGAAAAAACAATGCAAATACAGGTAGTAATAATGTGCCTAATCCAAAGCCAGAAAAAAAGGTTAATCCAGATCCAAGCAAAGCTACGATACCAACCAGAATATACTCCATAAATATAACCTTCTGTTCTGTTTAAAATTTATATCATATCATGTGCCTATTTTAGTTTTTAGCACTTATAAAAAATGATTTAGAATTGTTTTCTAGCTTTTCTGTTCTTTGTTAAAATACACCAGATAGTAATACATTTGCTTTTCTTCATCCCACCCTTTTTCTACAAATTTTTCTGCCGACTCTGGATTGATAAAATCCATTTTGATCTGTACATTAGTGTCAAGATCAATAACGTTTTTCATTTTCTTTCTAGCTGCCGTAACTGCATTATTGGCAATAGGAAAAGAGGTAAGGTCCTCAATTTGATATTTTGGAGCTTTTTCTACCTTGTAATGTTTAAATTCTGGAATCAGATCAGGATTGTCGATAACTTCATCTAAAAAAGCAGATTCTTCAAACTCATCATTTTTTGCAAAATGATTAACTGCTCGATTCATAAACATGACTTCTTCTTTTTTGTCTTCTGCTGGCAGTACAACCTCTTTAGCAAAGTCTTGACAGAATTTCATGTATTTCTTAGTGTAGAAATTTTCATCTGCAAATGCCTGTACGCCCAAGAAATGCTCAAGCCAATATTTGGTGTCATATCTATTAGAGTCGATAGAAAGTATTTTATATCCCTCTTCTTTTTTATGGTTAAAAATTAGACACCCTTTGTCTAATTTATTAAGATTTACACCTTGTTGGATTAGCAATTCTATATTAGCATTACTCTCTTCAAACTGAAGAAAATCATGTTTTAATTCTGATTTAAATATTCCTAAAGCACTTACTTTTTCGTTGTCAATTGTTACGTTGTCCAAGTAGGTGACATATAATTCACCGCTTTTAATATGAGGGTGTTGAGATTGTTCATATAATAAAGAAGCTATTCTTTTTGATTTTTCATGAGCCGATGAAGGGCTTTCAAAAATTTCTGTAACAATTTTAAATAATGGATTAAACTCTACATCTACTTCATTAGTAAATTGGAAATAATTCTCTTCTTTTTCTCTAAAGGGTTTGAAAAAATATTCCTTTAGAATCGAAGTCAATTCGTCATTAAGATTGTACGGCGAATCAGATAAAAAAATGTTTTCGTTTCTACTTTTGTTACCAATTCTATGAACTGATAATGATTCAATTTGAGTGCTGTACAGATTAATCATAATTTTTTAATTTAAAAGTTGCATCATCTTTAAGTTGCCAAGCTTATTATTTGGATTTCTTACCCTGCTGCCTTGCTACTTTGTTTTAGTTCCAGTTTTCATCGAACCCTAGATCTTCGTATTCATCAAGATCCATATGTCCTTCGTTTTGACCTTCGTCGAAATCATTAAGATCATCAGCCTTAAATTCCTTATCAGGAGCTTCGTCAGGTAGCTGCCCATGTGTATACATCACATTAGGGTATGTTCTTCCGTTTTCATATTCTGCAATTTCGGCCAATTCAACCAAAAAAGTCCACATATTTAAGAAATCGTAGACATATATTAATTTAGGAGAAGCTTCTGTAGCAACATCTTCCAAAAGGGTTTCATTCATTAATTTAACAGGTTGAGAACCATCGCTCATGTCAAATAATGATATTTCTTCTCCTTGGTTCCATTGATCATCGCTACTATAAAAAGAAGCCATTTCTGTTCCGTCAAATCCAAAAGATTGCGTGATCACATTATGAAATTGCTCTAGTGTTGCGTCTTGTTCTATTTCAATGTCTCTAAAAACATCTTCTTCTGTATCAAGAATAATTCTGAAACGGTAAATCATTATAACTAAAATTTGAAAAATGCAAAGATACTATAATTACATTGTTATTTACTAAAACGATGTAATGAAAAAGTCATTGCCCCAAGTAGTATAAAAGCAACAATTTGATGTAAAATACCCAATGTAATAGGAACTCTAAAAAGCAGGGTGAAAACACCTAAAAGAAACTGAAGAAAGACCAGTGCCAGTATAATGTTTAACGACATATGCTGTATGTTGTCTTTTTGAATTTTTTTACCACGATACCATATTAGGACGATTAGGCTTACAACAATATATGCTAAATACCGATGCACAAACTGAACGCCACTTTTTCCTTCTATAAAATTATAAATAACAGGCGATTGCTCGATATAAACCGATTCATGAATCAATTGCCCATCATTCATGAGTGGCCAATGGTTATGTAGGAACCCTGCATCGAGTCCTGCTACAAATGCGCCATATACGATTTGAAGTAGCAGTAATCCTAATCCCCATCGGATGAGGTTTCTAAATTTAGGATCTATTTTTTTCTTTTTAGGATATATAAGATCCAAGGCCACCCAAAAAGTATAAGCAAAAGTTATAAAAGCAGCTGTAAGATGCATAGCAAGTCGATAATGACTTACATCGGGTCTGTCTATAAGACCGCTTTTTACCATAAACCAGCCCAAAAATCCTTGAAACCCACCTAAAAACATAAGCACCAAAGATTTTTTTATAGTGGGTTTTGATAGTTGTTTTCTGATAAGAAAATAAATAAAAGGAAGTATAAAAACCACTCCTATAAATCGGCCTATAACTCTATGTAGCCACTCCCAAAAATAAATGTCTTTAAAATCTTGAAGGGTGAATTGATGATTGATTTTTTGATATTCTGGATATTGTTTATAAAGATCAAATGCAGCTGTCCACTCTGCTTCATTGGTAGGAGGGATGGTACCAGAAATTAATTTATAATTAGAGATAGATAACCCAGAGTGAGTGAGTCTTGTAATCCCGCCAACAATAACCATTATAAAGATTAAAATACATCCGGTAAGTAACCAGTAGATAACTTTTTTATTGTCCTTTTTCATGTTTATACACCTTATACACCTTAAATTCTTAACAACTTGTCAATCCTAATTCTTCACCTTTTTTGATCATAAATTCATAAGCTGCGTCATAATCATTGGGTATTTCACCCTCGAGAATGGCCTCTTTGATTGCTTCTTTGATGATTCCGATTTCTCTGGATGGTTTTATATTAAACGTTTCCATAATTTTTTCTCCTGTAACAGGAGGTTGAAAATTACGAATATGATCACGTTCTTCTACTTCGACCATTTTTTGTCTAACAATTTTAAAGTTGTTATGATATTTTTTGAAACGTTTAGGATTTTTGGTAGTAATATCGGCTTCACATAATGTCATTAACTCTTCAATATACTCTCCTGCATCAAAAATTAACCTTCTTACCGCCGAGTCGGTTACTTCAGAAGCAATAACGATAGGTCTCGAGCTCATTAATACCATTTTTTGAACAAATTTCATCTTATCATTTAATGGCATTTTTAAGCGTTTAAAAAGCTTGAAAACCATTTTAGATCCTACAAATTCATGACCGTGAAATGTCCATCCTATTTTTTTGTTAAACCTTTTAGTTGGTGCTTTTCCTATATCATGCAATAACGCAGCCCATCGTAACCAAAGATTATCTGTATTCTCAGAAATGTTATCAACGACTTCCAAGGTGTGATAAAAATTATCTTTATGTTTTTGGCCTTCGACTTCATCAATACCTTTTAAAGCTGTCAGCTCAGGTAAAATATAGGGTAATAACCCAGTTTTTTCTAATAAGATAAACCCAATCGATGGTTTGTCGCTTAATAGAATTTTATGTAATTCATCAACAATACGCTCTTTGGTAATAATCTTTATTCGATCTTTATTTCTTGTAATTGCTTTTAGAGATTCGGGTTCAATCACAAAATTAAGTTGTGTTGCAAACCGAATAGCTCTCATCATACGAAGTGGATCATCAGAATAGGTGATATCCGGATCTAGCGGTGTACGAATAATTTTGGATTCTAAATCTGTCAACCCATTAAATGGATCTGATATGTTTCCAAAAGTTGAAGTAGCAAGTGATAATGCCAGCGCATTAATCGTGAAATCCCTTCTGTTTTGGTCGTCTTCAAGCGTTCCATTTTCTACCGTAGGATTACGGCTATTTTCTGTATACGATTCTTTACGAGCACCTACAAATTCAATTTCAATATCGTTTGCCCTTAGCATTGCGGTGCCATAGGTTTTAAATATCTGCACTTTAGGACGGTTTGGTAAAAGCTTAGAAACCTCTTTTGCTAACGTAATCCCACTCCCAACTGTAACAATGTCAATATCTTTTGCAGTTCCTCTTTGTAACAAATGATCTCTTACAAATCCACCAATCACGTAGCTTTCAAGCTTTAAATTGGCAGCCGCTTTATTGATTGTCTTAAAGATAGGGTGTTGTAAGGCTTCTTTATAATTTTTGGCTTCCGACATGAATCAATTTACTTCCTGATAATTTTTACAGTACTATCCCCTCCAATTTTGATAATAGAAGAAGGTTTAACACCTTTATTTTGCAATGGCAAATTTACAACATAGTCTACGCCTTCCAAAATAGCATTAGAAATTTCTTTTAAGTTTTTTGGCGAAGGAGCCCCACTAATATTTGCAGAAGTGGATATGATGGGTCTTTTTAGTTTTCGAATCAACTTACTACAAAAAGGGTCCCGAACTACTCGGATACCTAATGTATTATCTTTTGCGATTACATTTTCTGCAACTCGCAAAGGACGATCATAAATTATAGTAGTTGCTTTTGTGGCATATTTTAAAATGTCATAAGCAACTTCTGGTACTTCCTCAACATATTGTTGCAACATTTTAAAGTCACTAACCAGGCAAATCATTGATTTGCTTTCTTCTCTTTTTTTTAAGGCGTATATTTTGTCAATTGCTTCTGCATTGGTAGCATCACAGCCGATTCCCAAAATTGTATCTGTTGGGTAAAGGATGATTCCGCCTTTTTTTAAAGTTGTAACCGCTTTTTCTAATTCTATGTATTGATCTGGCATTGAGAATGGTTAATTTATTAAAGGCAAAAATACAAAAGAAGCTGTAATCTTATGTTTTAGTAGATAACTATTTATTAAGTAAAAGATAATGTTTAGGGAATTTTGAAATTTTACAGGTAATTCACCTTTTTAACAAAGCAATTCATAATAGAATTCAAAAAGACATATTCTATTTTGTGTGTTATAATTTTGAAGAGAAAGTACTGTGAAAAACAAATTTTAGCTACATTTGAGTTATTAACTGACATATTGAAATTATGAAAACACTTAGTAAATTATTATTTTTAGCAGTAGTATCAATTTTTGTTTCTTGCAAGCAAAACCCAGCAGAAACCCCTGAGCATAAGGCAATGGTAGCAAAACATCAGGAAATGGAAGCAGATCATAAAGCTATGTCCAAAGAGCATAGTGATATGAAAGATGATCATCAACAAATGGTCGATTCTCATAAAGATATTGAAAATGACTCTTTGCATTTAGTGACAGAAAAAAATCACTTGTCATTATTGGCCAAACATAGCGAGCTTATTGAAGCACATAAAGAGATGATCGAAAAACATGCAGAGTTGGAAACAAAGCATGGTTCTGGAGAAATTTCACTTGAGCAAATGACAGCAGAACACGAATCGATGAAAACTGAGCATGATAATATGAAGAATGAGCATCAACGTATCTCTGCAGAACACGAACGCGTTACAAAAGAAGATCAACAAATGATCAAAGAAGATCAAGAAAAAGCTTCTGAAACTGAAACTGAAAAATAAAAACAATAATATTTTTACAAACCCCGATACTATTTATTGATAGTATCGGGGTTTTTTATAAATTGAAAGTCAATTTTAACTAACGTTTGAATAGGTTTTTTTAATTAAATTGAAAAGAAAGGAGAGATAATGTTTATGAGATACTTTCCTTTTTTACTAATAAAATTTGATAGGCATTGGTTACAATGACCCAATCCTTTTTTAGCAGGTGGTCAACCACAATTTTCCCTTTACCCCCACCAGGTAAATCACAATCATCGATAAGAATAATAGAGTTTTTATGAAGGTTTTTTTCTACCGCTACAAATTCTTTTAAATGGTGCTCTTGGCTTTTTGCCTGAATTTCTGTGTCGTGTAAAGAATAGTCATAACTATCTAAATAGAGTAAGTCAATAGGTCTATTAAACTTTTCTAAAAAAGCGACAGAATCAGATAAGTGTAATGTTACCACATCATTTAGATTCTCTTCATGAAGTCCTTGTTGTGCCCCTTTTATAGAGTCATTACTAATATCAACAGAGATAACTTCTCCTTTATGTATTTTCGCCCATTTTCCAAAAACAATGGTTGCTGCACCATCGCCTGCAGTATTTTTAAGCCCGTCTCTAGATGTGCCTGTTTCTAAAATCATTTTACCATTTCTTTTTTCAAGAAGTTGTAAAGTCTCTTTAAAAGTATCTCGCCTTAGATTAAAGTTGTACTTAAATGGCATAAGAGGAAACAACGATTTATGTTTTGATAGTTTTTTTGCAAGAATAATGATTGCAATTAAAACGATTAAGGCAATAATAATTTGTAGTGTCATTTTGATATGATTAAATGTGCGAGTGTTTTATTTATTTTTAATAACATTTTTATAGACATCGATATACTGTTGCGCGGCCTTTTTCCAAGAAAACGAATCAGCTCTTTCTTTAAGCTTATCGCTGTATTCTTTTTCATTCTCTTTAAAAAGAATTAGTTTTTTTTGAAGAATATCGGCCATGTTTTTAGGATTGAAATCATCCCAATAAAAAGCATGTTCTCCTCCTATTTCTGGAAGTGAGGTTGTATTTGCCAAGAATATAGGTACTCCAAACCTCATAGCTTCTATAGCAGGTAGTCCAAAACCTTCACGAACAGAGGGCAGTGCAAAAGCACTACAGTTTTTTATGTAATATTGCTTTTCTTTTTCAGATACACGTCCTGTTAAGGTTACCTGATTTTCTAAACCCAATGATGTTATAGTATTAGCAACCTTTTCGCCATAATCATGTGTGTTGTTCCCAGAAATGATTAAGTTGTAATTAGGTAAATGTTGCATCATTGCTACAAGGACATGAAAATTCTTACGTTCTAAAAAATCACCAATCGCATAAATGTATTTTTTTTGGATATCAACAGATGTAGAAAAACCTTCTAGGTTTTCAAAACTAATCAATGGGTTACCGTTATAAATTACATATTCTGGTACGTTAGGAACTTCAAAGTATTGATGAGTTGATTGTTTGGCATATTCTGAAATATAAGTAATCGCATCAGCCCTTTTCAGTTTTTCTATAAACCTTAGGTTTCTTTCATGAGTTAAGTCATCAGAAATCTCCTGAATGAAATTAACATCATGTACAGTCAATACATAAGGTAAGTCAGAATAAGGTTCTATTTTTGTATTTTGGTTTAAGGAGTGCCATACATCATATTTTTTTCGAACACTAGTTAATTTGTATCTGCGGGCACCAAAGTATTGCTTGTATTTAAAGAAATTTCCAAAATCTGGTTTTAAAAGGTTGGCGGGTCTTACATGAACGGTGTATTTTAATTCTGGATCGTTAACTTCTTTTAAACCTTTTAATAAGTGATAATTGAATTGGCCAAAACCTGTATGCATTTTACCAATATTATGTGTTTCTAAAAATACTTTATACATGAAGTTCTTTTTTGCAAAGTAAATAAAATTGCGCTAATATATATTTTATTTGTGGCATTATTGAAAAGACAAATTTTTGGCTAATTTTTAAGAAGAAAAATTGTTTTTTTATGATAGAAATGGTTTTTCTATAATGGGTTTTAAAGATGCAAAAGCTATGACATGATATTCTGATTTCTTTTTAGGTAATTGGGTATATGAAATATTTGGAAAGACTTGATTTTACCCATTACAAATAGTTACCTTTACCACTCAATTATTTTAACAAGATGCAGAGAAAAACTGTAATACGTCAGGATTATTTGTCTATGAAGGAAGATGTTGATGATGTGATAGACAATTTTAAAAATCATCCAAAAATTTTAGGAGATGCAGAGCGTAATGTGATAAAAATAGTATCTCTAAATGATCGTTTTTATACAATTAAATCTTTTAAAATCCCTAACCTTATAAATCAAATAGCTTATCGTTTTGTTAGAAAATCAAAAGCAGAACGTTCTTATATGTATGCTAATAAATTATTGGCTTTAAAAATTAAAACTCCTGTACCTATTGCTTACAAAATAGAAACTACCTTTTTTTTATTTAAAAAGAGCTTTTATGTGAGTGAACTAGTAAATTGTGATCTTACCTACAGAGATTTGACATTTGATTTTGATATTCCTGATTATGAGGAAATTTTAAGAGCATTTACCAGATTCACGTATCTTTTACATAAAAACAAGGTGAATTTTTTGGATCACTCACCAGGGAATACATTGATAAAAAGAAAAAAAGATGGTTATGATTTTTATTTGGTAGATCTTAACAGAATGAAATTTGAAGATATGGATTTTGAAACCCGAATAAAAAATTTTGCCAAACTAACTATTCATAAATCAATGGTCGAAACTATGAGTAATGAATATGCAAAATGTACAGGAGAGGATGAAGATGATATTTCAAACCTCATGTGGAAGTATACTCAAGAGTTTCAGAACAGATATTATAGAAAAGATCGCTTAAAAAAAAGAATACTTTTTTGGAGAAAACGATAGTTTTAAGAGGTCTTGTGTTTGAGAATTATTTCCCTAAGTTTAGTATATTTCAAAAAAGTAATATTGGCAGTTTGTACACAAATTACGAATCCATTTAAACCATCAAGAAAACCTAGTCTTATAATGTATGATTTTAAAAATGCCCAGGTAGGGTTTAAAAGAATTTTCCAGACAGGAGCTTTTTTACCAAGTTCATAATAAGATTGAGCAGAAATTGAAGAAAACTTATCAGTTTTTAAATTAAATTCTTGATAGGTAGCATAATTCCAGTGTAAAATATCTCCTTTTAGTTTTGCAGAAGATTTTGGATTGTATAATTTGAATGAATCATGAGGATTAATGCCTTTCCATTCGCCTTTTCCCTTTTTGAAAAAACGCATTTTTCTGTCTGGATACCAGTCAGAATGTTTGATCCATTGACCGCAAAAATTATTGAAACGATTTGCAGAATAACCATCAAGAGTCCAATTGGATTTTAACTTTAGTAATGATTTTTGTAATTCTGGAGATAACGCTTCGTCACCATCTAAAGAAACAATATAATCATGACTAGCTTGCGTAATTGCAAAATTCTTTTGTTCTACGTAACCAAGAAATTTTTGCGAAACGAACTTTACATTATATTTTTTGCAAATCTCTTCTGTTTTGTCGGTAGAAAAAGAATCAACTACTACGATTTCATCTGTTACATTTATAAGAGATTGTAAGCATCGTTCAATTTTTTTTTCTTCATTATAGGTTATAATGACCCCAGAGAGTTTTACCATTAGTATAATTTGTTTTTGCCAAAAATAGCTAATTTTTGAAGTAATTGATTAGTTGAAGAAAGAAATATATTGTTTTTAATCTTGGTTTAAAGCTACCTTATTTTACGATACATGAGCCACAGATTAATATGTTTTTTGAATACAGTAAAAGCAGTTATATACGATAAGATAAAGCCTTCTTTTCCATCCAAAAGTAGCAAACGAAAAAGATACTGTTTCCAAAATTCAAAAAAAGGAAGCGCAAAAAAATGAATAAAAGATGGTTTCTTTTTTTTGTAATACAATGTTTTTGCTTCTAGCGTACTTTGATGATGCATTTTACCCGTGTAGTCATCTAATGTGGTGTAAAAAGGAAGTAAATTATTTAAGATAATTGTATGTTTTGAATCATCAATAAAATCTAAAGCATTTTTTATACTGTTGTATTTGTTTTTATTAAATAACAGGGCATTATTGTTTTCATAGGGTAAATTTCCTTTCATTTTTCGCCCCATAAAACAAGAGTCCTTTTTTATGACAAAAATAATATCATCAGAAATATACTTGGTTTCTAAAATTTCTTGAGATACGTTTTCTGGAAATTCTTCATTTTGATTTAAAAAAAGAATCCAATCACATGAAGCTTTAGAGATAGCATATTGTTGTTGTGATGTAAAACTAGTGAACTCCTTTTGGTAAGTTGTCACATTATCATATTTAGACAACAGTTTTATGGTGTCATCGCTGCTAAAAGAATCTGTAATAATTATTTCTTTTGCAAACTTGAGACTTTCAATAACACGTTCTATAGTATTAGCTGCATTTAAAGTAGTAATGAGAACGCTGATGTGTAAAGTATTTTCCAATCCCGGTGATAATTTGCACAAAAGTAATAATTTTACATCTGATTTGTAATAAGAATATAGATGTCAAAATTAGCTGTTTTAATGTATCACCATATTAGTGCCGATAAGAGTGAAGGGCTAACTATTTCTGCAGAATGCTTAGAACAACAGTTAGCGCATTTGGCATCTCATGGGTATAAGACACATCACCTAAAAGATTTATATAACAGAAAAAAACTCAAATCAAAAAAAAATGTAGTCATTACATTTGACGATGTATATGTAAGTCAATTAGAATTAGCCTATCCTTTATTGAAGAAATATGGATTAAAAGCTACTTTTTTTGCACCCTTATCTTTTATTGGTAAAAAAGATAATTGGAATACTGCTACATTAGAGATTATGACGGTAGCACAGTTGCGCTCTATGGATTCATCAATCATAGAGTTAGGATTTCATTCGTTTTACCATAAAAAGTATCACGAACTTACTTTTGAAGATATTGAAGAAGACACGAGGTTGTGTAAGAAATTTGTGTCTGAAAACAGCTTGGAAATGTCACCAGTTGTGGCTTATCCTTACGGTAAATACCCAAGAGATAAGGATAGAAAAATAACTTTTTTTAAACAATTACAAAAGCATGGTTTTGTATATGGCTTGCGTATTGGTAATAGGCTAAATACATATCCTTTTAAAAACCCTTTTGAAATTCAGAGAATCGATGTAAAAGGAAATTATTCTTTGAGAACATTCAAACGAAAATTAAGATTCGGAAAACTTTTTGGTTAATTGTATTTAGAATCTTTGAGCTATTTAATCCCTTTTTGAAGCAGTAGTAACTTTGCGTATCTTGAAAATACACCATATGCATTAACAGCGGCTACAGTAAGACCAGGGATCCCATCTCTATAACCTCCTTTTATTATGAGCGAACTAAAAAACCTATATGAAGGCTTAAAAAATAAATGAAACCAGGTGACTTTTTTGTTCTTTTTTAATAATTGATCTGCCTGAAACCATGCATAGGACTCTTTTTTTTGTATATATGGATGTAGTCCCTTATACGTGTAGTGTAGCATATGGTTTTTAAGTTTACTTACACTACCTGCGCAGTGTAGTTTTTCATGAACCGAACCTGTGAATTTTGCTCCGTCACGTTTTACCAATCTAAGTACATCGTTACTATGATGATATAGAAATCGATTCATGTAAAAATGAGGGAAATTGATTTTGTATCCTGTATGTTTGGGTTGATTAATAGTAGTAACAATTTCTGCCCTTAAAGAATTGGTAACACGTTCGTCTGCATCTACAAAAAGAACCCAATCTCCCGTTGCGTGCTCTAGCGCATGATTTTTTTGATTAGAGAAATTATCAAAACTTCGTTTAAGTATTTTTGAAGCATAAGGTTCTGCAATATCAACAGTGTTGTCGGTACTAAAAGAGTCAATAACGATGATTTCGTTGGCAAACGAAACAGATAGCAATGCGTCTTTGATATAAGAAGCCTCGTTGTAGGTAGGTATAATGACCGAAAGTGTTGGCATGACGGCAAAATTATGAAAATAATTTTATCTTTGCGGGCATGACAGCAATTGATGTTTCTATAGTAATAAGTACTTATAACGCTACAGATTGGTTAGAAAAAGTACTATATGGTTATAATAATCAAACATATAGAATGTTTGAAGTAGTTATAGCCGATGATGGCTCCACAGAAGAAACAGCATCGCTAATAAATAAAGTTAAAGAAGAAGTCTTTTATCCTATTATTCATGTGTGGCATGAAGATAATGGTTTTCAAAAATCGCAAATATTAAATAAAGCTGTTGAGCAATGTACAACTCCATATATTATTATGAGCGATGGGGATTGTATTCCTAGAAAAGATTTTGTAGAACAACATGTTAAGTACAGAGAAGAAGGATATTTTTTATCTGGAGGATATTTTATGTTGCCGATGGATATATCGTTAAAAATTTCTAAAGAGGATATCTATACAGAAAACTGCTTTGATATTAAATGGCTTAAAAGGAATGGTTTGAAATCTTCTTTTAAGAATAATAAGCTTACAGCTGATACTTTAAAGGCAACTTTTCTAAACGCAATAACACCCACTAATGCAAGTTGGAACGGCCATAACGCATCAGGATGGAAGAAGGATATTGTAGAGGTAAATGGATTTGATGAACGTATGCAGTACGGTGGGCAAGATAGAGAATTAGGAGAAAGATTGTTTAACTTAGGAATAAAAAGCAAACAGATTCGTTATAATGCCATTTGTATCCATTTAGATCACCCAAGAGGGTATAAAAATCAAGATTCAATAGACAAGAATAAAGCGATTCGAAAGGAAACAAGAGAACATAAAAAAGCATGGACCCCCTACGGAATAGTTAAAAAAAATTAATCTATGCCTTCAGTTTCTATTATTATTAGTACCTACAATCAGCCAGAGTGGCTTCAGAAAGTACTTTGGGGTTATGAACAACAAACCCAAACAGATTTTGAGATTATCATTGCTGATGATGGCTCTACAGAAGAAACAAAAAAATTGATTGAAAGCTTTCAGGAAAAATCACTTTTGCAAATACATCATGTATGGCAAGAAGATCATGGTTTTCAGAAAACAAAAATACTTAATAAAGCCATTGTTTTTTCTAAAGGAGAATATCTTATTCTTACAGATGGCGATTGTATTCCAAGAAAAGATTTTGTCGAAAAACATTTAAAGCATAGAAAAGAAGGGTGTTTTTTATCGGCAGGATATTTTAAGTTGCCTATGAATATTTCAAAAGCAATAACTCAAGAAGATATTATAAATCAACATTGTTTTGATGTGCAATGGTTGATGAAAAGAGGTTTGAAAAAAACATTCAAGAATAATAAACTGACCTCTCATGGGGTTAAAGAAAAATTATTAAATCGTTTTACCCCAACAAGCGCGACTTGGGATGGTAATAATGCTTCTGGATGGAGAAAAGATATCATGGCAGTAAATGGGTTTAATGAATGTATGCAGTATGGAGGTGAAGACCGCGAATTAGGAGAACGATTAGTTAATTATGGAATAAAACCATTACAAATACGCTATAGTGCTATTACAATACATTTGGATCATGCAAGAGGCTATGTTACAGAAGAAATGATTACCAAAAACAAGGCAATAAGAAAGAATACCAAAAAGAATAAATTGGTTTGGACAAAGAATGGGATTGTAAAAGAGGTTGATACAACCAAAAAACTTTAATTCTAAATACTACTCTAGTTCGATATTACTTTTGGTAGTAAGATGATGATTTAAAAAAGGTTTTAATTTGCCAAGAATCATCTCTGGTGTAAGTTTTTGATACAAAATATCTGGATTTTCTTCAATTTTTTTACGTTCTTCAAAAGTAAAACTATTAAACAAATCAGGCTTTTCTTCTAGAAGATGGATAGATTCATGAGTTTTTCCGTCCTCAAAACTACACCAATGTTCCTTATTTATATAAGGAGAATAAATAGTGAAAGTCGGTTTGTGTAATGCCTTTGTAATATGTACACTACCTCCTTCATTGGCGATTAAAAGGTCGCATTGTGCCATTAATGTAATAAACCCCCTAATAGAATCTTCATAGATGCTAAGGTCTATCAGCTCTTTATGTTTGCAAAGTTGGTATATTTTTTCGGCTTCACTTTTTTGATGTGGAGCATAATTAAATAGGATAGTTGCATCATAATTATGGGTCATGAAATCTACCACTTTTGCGATATATTCATAGGGCATAGATTTTTTTGCCGTACTGCCCAAAACGCCTATCATCACAACAGGTCTTTTTAATTCTTTAATTGTATCATAGTCTTTTTCGGTAGATGTCAGTGATATTTTAGGTTCATAATCAGGATGCTGTAATTCTGGGAATACAGATGAGATCATATTGATTCTATCTTCAATTGCTTTTCCACAATTTTGAGTTTTATGATCAAGTAAATCAATCGGGTGAGTGTAAAACGGTAGCTTTAATTTTTTGTGCTTTCGTTTTAAACCAATACGATAATTTGCTCCAGAAAATAAACAGATCATTCTGCTTTGAAACTTGGCATAAGGATCAAAGATAATATCGTACTTATCCTTACGTATCTTTCTGATTACTTTTATGAGGTTAGGGACCTTTTTTAACTCTTTATCATTGACTTGTATGACATGATCAATATTTGGGTTGTTTTTTAAAACCCCAACAGTATAATCATAGACAAAATAAGTTACCGAACTAGTAGGAAAGACCTTTTTTATGTTATTAGCAATGACAGAACTAATTAGTACATCGCCAATTCTTTTGTTTTGTATTACGAGTATTTTCTTCATAAAGATTACCTTCGCAAAATATTCTTTTTTTTGAAACTATTAATAGTATAATGCGAAAAAATTTAGAAGTATTTTCTGGTTTCGAAACGGCGAGACCACAATTAGAAAAAATCTTTGAACACTTTGCTTCAGAAGGTGTTTATGTAGTTGAGGGTAAGCGTAATGTGATAAAAAAGGTCACGGTTAATAATGAGGTCTATAACATTAAAAAGTTCAAAACTCCAGGTTTGTTACAGTCTCTGGTTTATCGATATTTACGCAAGTCAAAGGCAAAGCGATCTTTTGAATACGCAAAAAAACTGGTTTCTAATGAAATTAATACGCCACTTCCAGTCGCATATTGTGAATTTTTTTCTGTAGGACTTAGAGAGAGTTATTATGTGAGTAAGCATTTAGATTATGATTTTGACTTTCGTGTTTTGATTCATCAACCAAAATTTCCGGAAAGGACAGAAATTCTTAAACAGTTTGCCGATTTTACTTATAAGTTACATGAGTGTAATGTAAATTTTCTGGATCATTCACCTGGCAATACATTAATTGTAAAAAAGGATAAAGGTATTTATGATTTTTTTCTGATAGATTTAAATAGAATGCGTTTTGAAACTATGAGTTTCGAGAAGCGTATGCATAATTTCAGAAGATTGTGGTTGTCTAAAACCATGATAAAAATTATATCAAAAAGATATGCTGAGTTAAATCAAAAGTCATATGATGAGATTTATCAGCGAATGATGTATCACAGTAGAAAATTTCAGAAAAAAATAAATAGTAAAAAGATAAGAAGGAGAAAAAGAAAAGCTTAGATGACATTTATATCATCTAAGCTTAAGCTTATATTTAGATTTTTTTATACAGCTACGTCATATTCACGAAGAGCATCATTAAGAGAAGTCTTTTTGTCTGTACTTTCTTTACGTTTTCCTATAATCAAGGCACAAGGAACATTGTATTCTCCGGCAGCAAATTTTTTGGTATAACTACCTGGTATCACCACAGATCCAGCAGGAACTAAACCTTTTCTTTCTACAGGTGTGTCTCCGGTAACATCAATAATTTTGGTCGATGCAGTTAAAACTACATTTGCACCTAATACTGCTTCTCTTTCTACACGTACACCTTCTACAACAATACATCTAGATCCAATAAAAGCATTATCTTCGATTACAACTGGAGCTGCTTGTAATGGTTCTAATACTCCACCAATACCAACACCACCACTTAGGTGAACGTTTTTTCCTATTTGTGCACAACTGCCCACAGTAGCCCAAGTATCTACCATTGTACCTTCATCTACATAGGCACCAATATTTACATAACTAGGCATCAAAATTGTTCCAGGTGATATATAGGCACCATGACGTGCAACCGCATTAGGAACAACACGTATTCCTTTAGCTTCATAACCTCTTTTTAAAGGAATTTTGTCATGATATTCAAAAATCCCTGCTTCCAGAGTTTCCATTTTTTGAATAGGAAAATATAAGACTACTCCTTTTTTTACCCATTCATTTACTTGCCAACCCCCTTCAATAGGTTCTGCTACTCTTAGTTCTCCCGCATCCAATAGATTAACAACTTCTCTAATGGCATCTTGTGTTTTTGATTCTTTTAATAGCTCCCTGTTTTCCCAGGCTTGTTCTATGATTTCTTTTAACTGATTCATCGAATGAAAATTTTTGGTAAATATAATAGCTTCCGTTTAAAAAGAAATAAGGATATTCTAGTATTTTGAGAAACCGTTAATTATTAAACTCATTTGTATATTTTGTAAGTAATACTCACTTAGTTTTTTATTAAAAATTGAAAACATAATAATCTAAAAAAGTAGAAATGCTTGTGATTAAAGTAGGTGTAGATGCAAAATATTTAGAATTTATCGGTAAAATAAAAGTTCAAAAGAGATCAATAGGGTGTTTTTGTAATAATATTATACTTTTGCACAAAAAAAGTATGGCTCGCATTTTGGCAATAGATTATGGAGGTAAGCGATGTGGTATTGCGGTAACCGATGAGTCACAGATCATTGCTTCTGGATTAACTACTGTAGCGACCAAAGAGTTGTTAGGTTGGTTAAAGGAGTATGTATCTAAAGAAGAAGTAGAACTTTTTATAGTTGGTGAGCCTAAGCGATTACATGGAGAAGCTTCTGAAAGTGAAAAGTTAATTCAGCCATTTTTAGAAAAACTAAATAAGCTGCTTCCCGATATTCCTGTAAAAAGGATCGATGAGCGTTTTACTTCTAAAATTGCATTTAATACGATGATCGCTAGTGGTATATCTAAAAAGAAAAGAAGAGATAAGGCATTGGTAGATCAAATTAGCGCAACCATTATATTACAAGATTATTTATATAATTTGAAATGAATAATGAAAAATGTATAACTTAAGAAGTAGCTGTAGGAATGGATTTAAAAATACGTTCAAAAAAGTTTGCTCATTCATGTGTAAAGCTAGCAACAGAACTTCCTAATACGAAATTAGGTAGCCATATAGAATTACAGTTGATTAGAAGTGCAACTTCTGTAGCAGCAAATTATAGAGCAGCTTGTCTGGCGCAAACTAAAAAAGGATTTATATCAAAGCTTAGTATTGTAATTGAAGAAGCAGATGAAAGTATTTTTTGGATTGAATTCTTAAAAGAAGAAAATTTAAAAAACGGTACTCAAGTAAATGATGTTTTAAAAGAAGCGAAAGAACTGACTGCTATTTTTATTTCAAGCAGAATTACGGCTTCGAAAAATATATAGTAGTATTAAAATTAATGATTTTGGATTATTAATTATCCATTAAAAAATATATAATTTAGATGATATTTCCAATAGTAGCATACGGAGATCCGGTATTAAAAAGAAAAGCAAAAGAGATAGAAAAAGACTATCCAAATCTTTCCGAGCTTATCGAAAACATGTTTGAAACCATGTATAATGCTTATGGAGTGGGATTGGCAGCACCTCAAATAGGACTTTCAATACGGATTTTTGTGGTGGATGCATCTCCTTTTTCTGAAGATGAAGAACTTTCTGAAGAACAAGCGAATCAACTAAAAGATTTTAAAAAAGTATTTATAAACCCAACTATTATAGAAGAAACTGGTGATGAATGGGCTTTTTCTGAAGGTTGTTTGAGTATCCCAGATGTTAGAGAAGATGTATTTCGTCATGATACGATTAAAATATCCTACTTTGATGAAAACTTTAAAGAACATGTAGAGACATATGATGGATTGGCGGCTCGAGTTATTCAGCATGAATATGATCATGTAGAAGGAATTCTGTTTACAGATAAACTGTCAAATCTTAAGAAAAGATTAATCAAGGGGAAATTAACCAATATTTCCAAAGGAAAAGTAAAGTCCGAATATAGAATGCGTTTTCCTCTAATGAAAAAAGGAAGATAATTTTGTAAGAACATATTACTTTTAAGTATTTATTATGGTTGAATGTTTGATTTTTTAAATCGAACTATAGATATTTGCCAGCTTTGAATAAAAAATTATGAGTTTAGATAAAATATTAGCAATTTCAGGAAAACCGGGTTTATATGAGTTAAAAACACAAACCCGAAGTGGATTTTTAGCAGAATCTTTAATAGACGGAAAAAGATTATCTGTAAGTATACGTCATAATGTAAGTATACTTAGTGAAATTGCTATATATACGTTTGCAGAAGAAGTACCTCTTCGAGAGATATTTCAAAAGATTTATGATAAAGAAGAAGGAGGACAAGCAATTAATCATAAAGAGTCTAAAAATAAGTTAGAATCTTATTTTAGTGAGATCTTACCTGATTATGATGAAGATAGAGTGTATGCTAGCGATATGAAAAAAGTAATCCAATGGTATAATATTTTACAGTCCAAAGGGATGACAGATTTTTCTGAGCCAGAGACAGATAAGGCCTTGCAAGAAGAGGAATAGAAAAAAATATTTAGTGTTTAAAATCCTGTCACAAGACGGGATTTTGTTTTTTTAAGATTTTTATTGATTAATTCTTAATACTAGTAGAAGAAGGAATATGAATAAGTTGTGCAATATTGATTCATTTTTCGACACTTGATCTCGTCACTTCTTTGTACTTTTGCGCAAAATTGAAATACAACTTTACTAATTTTTAGTGTACATGGCTAATACCAAATATGTTTTTGTAACCGGAGGTGTGTCTTCCTCATTAGGAAAAGGAATTATAGCAGCTTCTCTGGCAAAACTTTTACAAGCAAGAGGATACAGGGTTACAATACAAAAACTAGATCCATATATAAATGTGGATCCGGGAACGTTGAACCCTTATGAACATGGTGAATGCTATGTAACGGATGATGGAGCAGAAACCGATTTAGATTTAGGGCACTATGAACGTTTTTTAAATACCCCAACCTCTCAAGCAAATAATGTAACAACGGGTAGAATTTATCAAAGTGTTATAGAAAAAGAACGTCGTGGAGAGTTTTTAGGAAAAACAGTTCAGGTAGTTCCGCATATTACCAATGAAATAAAAGAGCGAATACAGATTCTTGGAAAAAGCGGTGCCTATGATATCGTTATTACAGAAATTGGAGGGACAGTAGGTGATATTGAATCCTTACCATATATAGAGGCTGTTCGACAATTAAAATGGGAATTGGGTGATACCAATGCTTTGGTAATACATTTAACATTAATCCCATACCTTTCTGCAGCAGGAGAATTAAAAACAAAACCAACTCAGCATAGTGTAAAAACATTGATGGAAAGTGGTATTAAGGCAGATATTCTTGTTTGTCGTACAGAACATGAATTGTCAGATGATTTAAGAAAGAAATTGGCATTGTTTTGTAATGTGAAAAAGGAAGCTGTTATACAGTCTATCGATGCATCTACTATTTATGATGTGCCTAATCTGATGTTAGAAGAGGGATTAGATAGGGTTGTGCTAAGACAATTGGTACTTCAAGATGATGATTTGCCTAACTTAGAGAATTGGAATAATTTTTTAAAGAGACACAAAAACCCAAAATGCGAAGTTACGATAGGACTTATTGGTAAATACGTCGAATTACAAGATTCGTATAAATCTATATTAGAAGCTTTTATCCATGCAGGGGCAGAAAATGAAGTCAAAGTAAATGTAGAAAGTATACATTCAGAGTATATTGACGAAAAAACAATTAAGGAAAAAATAGCACATTTAGATGGTATTTTAGTAGCCCCTGGATTTGGTGAAAGAGGTATAGAAGGTAAAATACAAGCAGTACAATATGCAAGAGAAAATAATTTGCCATTTTTTGGAATTTGTTTAGGAATGCAAATGGCAGTAATTGAGTACTCTCGTAATGTATTAGGATTAAAAGATGCATGCTCGGTAGAAGTAGATAAGAATACCCAAAATCCAGTTATTAACTTAATGGAAGAGCAAAAAAGCATTACTGATATGGGAGGAACAATGCGTCTGGGAGCTTGGGACTGTGAGCTAATAGAAGGTAGTAAGGTTTTTGAAGCTTATGACAAAACACTAATATCAGAGCGACATAGACATCGTTATGAATATAACAACGCATACAAAGAGCAGTTAGAAAAATCTGGACTTAAAACAACCGGAATAAACCCAAAAACTGGATTGGTAGAAATCATAGAAATTCCTGACCACCCATGGTTTGTTGGAGTACAGTATCATCCAGAATATAAAAGTACTGTAGCTACTCCACATCCGTTGTTTATAGCATTTATAAAAGCGGCTGTTGTGTATTCAAAAAAAGATAAAAGTGCCAAAGTGTCACAAGGATAGTAATTGGCGGGATAATTGACATTACAGAATAATTAAATATAATTTCAAAAGCCTTTCTGAGCCATCAGATAAAGGCTTTTTATACATCAATACATGGAAGAAAAGAAATTTGATCTTAATTCGATCATTGGATTTGCACTTATTTTCGGAATCATCGTCTGGATGTTCTATTTAAATCAACCTACTCCAGAAGAAATTGAAGCTGAAAAAGCGAAGCAAGAACAAGTAGAAGCCGATAAAAATACTGAAGATACAAAGACAACCGCCACAGAATTTGTAAGAAATGAAACTGCTATTACAGTTAATCCTTCAGATTCATTAGGGTTAGTACAAGCAAAAGGTCAATTAGGAGCATTTGCATATTCGGCAAGTTTGCCTTCTGCAAAAGATGATTTTACAAAAATCGAAAATGAAGTATTAAGCCTAAAAATTAATAATAGAGGGGGGTACATTTCTGATGCATTGTTAAAAAACTTTAAAACCTATGATTCGGTTCCTGTATATCTTATAAAAGATGGCAAAAATGCATCCTTTAATATCAATTTTGGTACTACCGATAATAGAATCTTAAACACCAAAGATTTGTTTTTTACACCTTCGGTTACAAAAAATGGAGAGCATACAATTCTTTCTATGAAACTTAAAGTTTCTGAGTCTCAGTTCTTAGAATATCGATACGAGTTAAAACCAAATGATTATATGGTTGATTTTACTATACGATCTCAAGGATTGCAAAAAGTTATCAATAGTAGTCAAAATATAAATTTAGATTGGAAACTTCAAGGAATAAGGCATGCTAAGAGTGCATCTTATGAAAATAGATATACAGAAGTTTTATATGAGTATGATGGAGATAAGGATGATTATCTTGGGCAAGGTGAATTTGCAGATGATGAAGAAGAAGATGTAAGTTGGATAGCATTTAAGCAACATTTCTTTACTTCTGTACTTTTGACAGACACTTCTTTTAAGAAAGCGGCATTTACTTCAAAAAATGTAGCTAACTCCAGTGATTTAGATGATAAGGATATAAAAGTTACTAAAGAGTTTACCGCATCCATGCCATTAGAATTGCAAGGAGGAGAATTAAACTATTCGATGGATTGGTATTATGGTCCAACAGATTATAAAATTTTAAGTAAATACGATCGCAACCTAGATGAAATTGTGCCTTTAGGGTGGGGGATATTTGGGTTTATTAATAGATATCTTTTTATCCCGTTTTTTGGGTTTTTAAGTGGTTTTCTTCCTTATGGGATATCTATCATTGTAATGACAATCATCGTTAGAATTATATTGTCTCCTGTAACGTATAAGTCATATTTGTCGCAAGCAAAAATGAAGGTTTTACGTCCCGAGATTACAGAAATCAATGAAAAGTTCAAGGACAATGCAATGAAGAGACAGCAAGAAACAATGGCTCTTTATGGTAAGGCAGGTGTCAACCCAATGAGTGGTTGTTTACCAGCATTAATGCAAATACCTGTTTTTTATGCGTTGTTTAATTTCTTTCCTAGCGCATTTCAGTTACGACAAAAAAGCTTTTTGTGGGCAGATGATTTATCAAGTTATGATAACATAGCGCAATTACCATTTGAGATTCCATTCTATGGAGATCACGTAAGTTTATTTCCGATCTTGGCGTCTGTTGCAATATTTATCTATATGATGATGACTACAGGGCAAACAATGCAAACACAACAGCCAGGAATGCCAAATATGAAGTTTATCATGTATTTGTCACCGTTGATGATGTTATTTTTCTTTAATAACTATGCGAGTGGTTTATCATTGTATTACTTTATTTCTAACCTGATTACTATCGGAATCATGTTAGTTATTAAAAATGTAATTATTGACGAAGATAAAATCCATTCTAAAATTCAGGAGAATAAAAAGAAACCTAAAAAGCAAGGTAAGTTTCAGAAAAAAATGAAAGAGTTGATGGAACAAGCAGAACAGCAACAAAAACAAAAAAAATAGTAGTAATTACTACTCAAACTATATAACGAAAGCCTCTTTTAAGAGGCTTTTGTCTTTTTAAGGTACATTTGTTATTATAGCTTAGTTGCTAAAACCTATTCAATGCAAAACAGAAAGTATATCTTTTATAGTAAAGGTTGCATCAAGCTATTTTGAAATTATTTGAAATTCATTTAATACTATTGGTATAATTTTTGAAAGCTACATTCGTTGAATAAAAAGACTTGAAACCAAATGAATTTTTATATTTGAATGATATAAAAACATCAAATTAAATTAAAATTATGCGAAGTACATTTTTATGTTGTGTTTTTGTAAGTATTGTTACCTCTGTTTTTGGACAGGAGTATAACGCGTATGATGCAAATGGAAAACGACATGGTAAATGGCAAAAAAAGTATGATAATACCGATCAATTAAGATATGAAGGAACATTTGATCATGGAAAAGAGATAGGGGAGTTTAAATTTTACAAGCCAATGGGTGGCACATCTCCGACTGCTATCAAAACTTTCTTAAAGGACAATGATTCTGTAAAAGTGAGGTATTTTACGCAAAGAGGTAAAGTAATAAGTCAAGGAGCTATGATCGGTAAGAATCGTGAAGGTATTTGGACTTATTATCATAATAAATCAGACAAAATTATGATGACCGAACAATATGTATCTGGAAAATTATATGGAGAACAACTAACTTATTTTGAAAACGGTCAGCTAACAGAAAAAGTTTCCTATGTTAATGGTAAGCGCAATGGTAAGCGAACTATATATTCTGATACAGGAGTAGCGCTAAAAGAGTTTACTTATGAAAATGATAAATTAAATGGAATCACCAAGTATTATGACACCAACGGTACTTTAATAATTGAAGGAAACTATAAAAAAGACCGTAAAGATGGTATTTGGAACTACTATAAAAATGGGAAATTGTCTGAACAAAAACTATTTCCTGTTCAAAAAAGAGGGTATTAAAAAATACCATAAAATATAAGTATACAACCATAGATAAAAGTATAAAGCAATGCTCTGGCATTGCTTTTATTATTTAGTATTTTTGCATAAAGATTAAGAAATAGTATAAATATTTTTGATGAAGAGAGTAATTGTTGGTTTGTCAGGAGGAGTTGATTCTAGTGTAGCAGCTTATTTACTGAAAGAGCAAGGGTATGAGGTAATTGGATTATTTATGAAAAACTGGCATGATGATTCGGTTACAATTTCTGATGAATGCCCTTGGCTAGATGATAGTAATGATGCGTTACTAGTAGCAGAAAAGTTAGGTATCCCGTTTCAAACAGTAGATCTTAGTGAACAGTATAAAGAACGTATCGTTGACTATATGTTTAATGAATATGAAAAAGGACGTACGCCAAACCCAGATGTATTATGTAATCGAGAAATTAAATTTGACGTTTTTCTTAAAATAGCATTATCATTAGGAGCAGATTATGTAGCAACCGGTCATTACTGTAGAAAAGATACTATCATAAAAGATGGAAAAGAAGTGTACCGTCTATTAGAAGGTAAAGATCCTAATAAAGATCAATCTTATTTTCTTTGTCAATTGTCACAAGAACAATTGGCTAAAACGCTTTTTCCTGTGGGAGAACTGTTGAAACCAGAAGTTAGAGAAATTGCAAAAAATCAAGATTTAATCACCGCAGATAAAAAAGATTCGCAAGGATTGTGTTTTATTGGTAAAGTACGTTTGCCAGAATTTCTTCAACAAAAATTACAACCAAAAGAAGGAAATATTATTGAAATTCCTTCTTCAGAAGAAAAATATCATCAGACCATACCACAATTTACTTCAAAAATTGAAGAGTTAGAGTTTTTATCTGCCAAGTACAAATACAATAATACTGAAGGTAAAATAGTAGGTACTCATCAAGGAGCGCATTATTATACCAAAGGTCAGCGCAAGGGATTAGCGGTTGGAGGAACTCCAGAACCGCTTTTTGTAATAGAAACCGATGTAGAAACCAATACCATTTATACAGGACAAGGAAAAAAACATCCAGGTTTATATAGACGTGCTTTATTTATTGCAAAAGATGAAGTACATTGGATCAGAAAAGATCTTGCACTTGAGGTGGATCAAGTGATGCAAGTAACGGCACGTATAAGATATAGACAGCCATTAGAAAAGGCAATGATTTATCAAGTTGATGCAGGTATGTATATAGTTTTTGAAAATAATCAAAGTGCCATTACCGAAGGGCAATTTGTTGCCTGGTATATCGATGAAGAATTGATCGGCTCTGGGGTGATTTCGTAAAATAGGCTTTTATTAATGAACAAAATAACTACCTTATTTAATATTCAATATCCAATCATTCAAGGAGGTATGGTTTGGGCAAGTGGCTGGAAATTGGCTAGTGCAGTAAGTAATGCAGGAGGACTGGGGCTTATTGGATCAGGTTCTATGTACCCCGATGTGTTAAGAGAGCATATTATAAAATGTAAAAATGCTACCCAAAAACCTTTTGGAGTTAATATTCCAATGTTATATCCCAATCTCGATGAGATAATAGATATTATTATTGAGGAAAAAGTTACTATTGTTTTTACCTCTGCGGGTAATCCTAAAACGTATACTTCTTTTCTTAAAGAAAAAGGAATTACTGTGGTGCATGTGGTAAGTAGTGTTAAGTTTGCTTTGAAAGCCCAAGAAGCAGGAGTTGATGCTGTGGTTGTAGAAGGTTTTGAAGCCGGCGGGCATAACGGTAGAGATGAAACAACTACCCTTACATTGATTCCTATGGTAAGAGAAAAAGTTCAAATACCATTGATTGCTGCAGGAGGTATTGCTACAGGTAACGCAATGTATGCAGTCATGGCATTGGGTGCAGACGGGGTACAGGTCGGAAGTCGTTTTGTGGCTAGTAATGAGGCATCCTCTCATGTAGACTTTAAAAAAATGGTAGTAAATGCAAAAGAAGGGGATACACATCTTACTCTTAAAGAACTGGCACCGGTACGATTGCTAAAAAATAAGTTTTATGAAGATGTGCAGAAGCTTTATAAAAAAGGGGCCTCTGTAGACGAACTAAAAGTGTTGTTGGGAAGAGCAAGAGCAAAAAGAGGAATGTTTGAAGGAGATCTAATCGAAGGAGAATTAGAAATAGGACAGGTTTCTGGTTTAATTAATGATATTAAGCCTGCTAAAAAAATTATAGAGGATATGATTTTAGAATTTAACGAAACCAAAGATAATATGAAACAAATATCTTTATAATCACAAAGGAATGAATTCAAGAAAGGACCAACTGAAAGCTTTCGACAGGTTATTAACCATTATGGATGAGCTTAGAGAACAATGCCCATGGGACAAAAAACAAACATTACAATCTTTAAGACATTTAACTATAGAAGAGACATATGAGCTTGGTGATGCAATTCTTGATAATAATTTAACCGAAGTTAAAAAAGAACTTGGCGATTTATTACTTCATATTGTTTTTTATGCAAAAATTGGTAGCGAAACGAAAGAGTTTGATATCGCAGATGTTGCCAATGAGATTTGTGAGAAACTAATTCACAGGCACCCTCATATTTATGGAGACGTAGAGGTAGAAAATGAAGAAGATGTAAAACGTAACTGGGAAAACCTAAAACTAAAAGAAGGTAAAAAAAGTGTCCTTGAAGGAGTGCCTACATCGTTACCGGCAATGGTAAAAGCTAGTAGAATACAAGATAAAGTTGCAGGGGTGGGTTTTGACTGGGAAGAGCCCTATCAAGTATTCGAAAAACTAAAAGAAGAACTTGAAGAATTACAGCATGAGGTTAAAGAACGGCATCAAGATAAAATAGAAGCCGAATTTGGCGATGTTCTTTTTTCGATGATTAACTATGCTCGCTTTTTAAAAGTAAATCCCGAAGATGCATTAGAGCGTACTAACAAAAAATTTGTAAAACGCTTTCAATACCTCGAGTCTAAAGCAAAAGAAAAGAATAAATCTTTGAATGATATGACACTTGCCGAAATGGATGTTTTTTGGGAGGAAGCGAAGAATATATAAGGTCAATAATGCACTTGTCAAATAAATAAACAGATTTATCTTAAAAGGTTTTTGTATTAGAACCTTAAAGCGCATTAGTTTTAATAAATCATTTGTGCTGATAGAAAGTAAGAGAAGTTACTTCGCAAAATAACAACAATTTAAAGACTCATAACTAGAATCTCTACTTTAATAAAGTAGCTTCAAGTCGGTGAACTTCTATGGCTAATCTAGAATACTACGTTTAACATGCTTAATGTAGTTTTACCTTTATTGATAGTTTTAAAAAAAACTTAAAAAATAAGATTTATGCATGAATAGCAAAAAAAAGCCGTATTTTGGAGTATGTTATAAAAGAATTGATGATTGATAAAGAGGTTTGCAAAATATAAGATACCGATATTTTCGTAGTTATCTTTCCTAAATAGATTATTAGAAAAGTTGAATCCACATATTATTATTAATTCCCCCTATTGGTTTTGTTTGCATTGATTTTATGTTCTTGCATTCATAAAACCTTTATTATAGATGGATTTGTGAGTGTCTATAAATCCTTCTATTAGCTATCCAGCTGTTTTTATAAAATTCATTACTCAAAAGATGAAATCAGTACATTCTATATAAGAATGTAAGTATATGCTGTTTGTTATGTTTTTTCTATTTCTGAAATAAAAAAAGCAATTACAATCAAGTTATATATGATTACAAAAGTGGATAAAACAAAAAAATCCTAAGCCTTTTTGATCAATATAATTAATAACTTTTTAATACTAAGTTATAGTAGATATTGCTTGCTATAGATTTAAATAAACTATGGCAAATAATAATGTTTATATAGATATGATGGGGCTTATACACAAAATAAAAATATTTTCTTATTTATTAATACTCTTTGTTTTTGGAATCATAATTCCGCCAAAAATATATGGTAGCATAGAAATGAAAATATTAGAAGAAGTGAATGAAACTGATGACTGGCAACCTAATATTACTAATAAGATAGTGTTTTATGATTTAATGTTTGAATCATTAGCAAAAGCCAATCAAAAAAAAGATTCAATATTATTTTTTAAAAAATCAGCATTTTTATACGCAGAAAAGAAAGAAGCTCAATTAGCATGTAATTATATAGAAAAATATATTAAGACCAGTCTTGATATATCTTTTATAGAAGACAATCATTTTGATTCTATTAGAAACACCAGTAGTTATATGCGATTGTCAAAAAAATATAAAAAACAGCTTGATATATGGTGGATGTTTTTTCTATATGTTGGATTTATTGGGGTTTTTGTAGCGATAATTCTAAATCTTAGAAGACGTGCAGATAGGATTGGAAATTTTTTGATAAGTGCCTTTTTATTGCAACATTCTATTTTCATTATTAATATCAGTCTATTACCAACCAATTACGAATTTTACTTTCCTAATTCGTTATATTTTTCAACAATAACGTCATTTATGTATGGCCCGTTGCTTTATTTCTATCTAAAAAAAGTACTTTTTAAACATGTGTTTTCTGCTGTAGATATGTTGCATCTGGTTCCTACTATAATATTAATCATTGTGTTGTTTCCTATCTATAATTTATCTGCAGAAGAGAAGCTTTGGATTATGTTAAACGATAAAAGACCATACATCACATTTTTGTCTGATGCAAAACTAGTTTCTCTAATAGTATATATGCTTCTACTTGTTAAAGTTTATAATAAATTGATAAATAGAGAAGTATTGGTTTCTCAAAAACATTTTCGTTGGTATAGAAATATAATTGTATCATATTCTATATATACGATTTGTTATTTAGTATATGATATTTTTTCTATTAGACGTTTTATACAAGATATACCTATTCATTTCTTAATAGTATCTATAGCATTTATAATATTATACATAAGCTATACAGCATTTGTGTATCCTTCTATATTTGGTTTAGTAAATATACCGAAACCAAAGAGGTTTGATTATTCGTCAAGCAAATATAAAAAGTCAGGTCTTACTCAGGCACTTTCTTTAGAACTTAAGGCTAAGTTGTTGCATTTGTTGAATGAAGAAAAAATATATAGAAAAAATGACATCAACCTTCGAGAATTATCAGAACTATTAGGTACCACTAGACATAATACATCTCAAATCATTAATGAACAATTTGATCTTAATTTTTTTGAATTAATCAATAAGTATAGAATTGAGGAAGCCAAAATGCTTTTAAAAAATGATAGGCATAAAAAAGTAAATATTATACAAGTGGCCTACGAAGTAGGCTTTAATAATAAAGTTACTTTTAACAAATCTTTTAAAAAATATAATAAAATTACTCCATCAGAATATGTTAAGTCATAACTTTTGAATACTGCAAAAAAGTAAAGTAAACTTTCTTCGGGAAGGAGGTAAACCCTTATGGGGGTTACCTTTTTTTAAACCAATTCGATGTTTCTTTAAACTTGGATTAAACATATAGAATTGTCAAATAATTAGGGCTTTAGACAATAAATTAGATTTCACATTTACTAAAATTAGCATTGTAATTCACAAACTCTTATTTGAATAATAATGATTAGAAGTTTTAATAAACTGAGGTTCTTTATGCGTAGTCATTTTAATGCGTATAATACTTAAAGGGGGGTGTATTACCTAATGTTTTCATAAAGCGGGTTAAGTTTTTGAAAAATTGAATTAGCCATAAAGATTTTATCCACCTTCCTTTTAAGGTTAACGCTTTCGTTAAGTATAATTTTGAAAATTTTAATTTATGAAGGTACATCATTACAAGTTTATGATGCTATTATTTTTTGTGAGTAATTTAGTACTTGCGCAAGAAATTGACGTATCGGGTATTGTTACAGATATGAATGAATTACCACTGCCAGGGGTAAATGTTCTCGTAAAAAACTCAAATAAAGGAACACAAACAGATTTTGATGGCAAGTATTCGCTATCGGTAAATAAAGGAGATGTTGTCACTTTTAGTTACGTAGGGTTAGCAACCAAAAGTATTGTTGTTGATGATAATACAACGATTAACATTCAAATGGAGGCCTCTTCTAGTGAGTTAGAAGAAGTGGTAATTACAGCATATGGTGTTTCTAAAAGGTCAAATGTAACATCGGCAATTTCAGTAGTTGGTTCACAAGACCTAGAGGATTTTGTTCCTTCGACAAGTATTGACAATATTCTTCAAGGTCAAGCATCGGGGGTACAAATAACAGCTGCAAATGGTAGACCTGGGAATACAGCTTTTGTTCAAATTCGAGGGGTTGGATCTATCAATGCAAGTACCACACCACTTTATGTTATAGATGGCGTGCCCATACCAATAACAGATAATACATTAAATAATAACTTCAACCCTTTGGGAAACCTTAACCCTAATGATATTGAATCAATATCGATACTTAAAGATGCTGCATCTGCATCCAAATATGGATCTAGAGGAGCAAATGGAGTAGTGCTAATAACAACTAAGAAAGGAAAAAAAGGGGAGGCAAAGATCAGGTTTACATCTTCTTATGGTTTTGGACAGCGAATACCTGATCCTTTTGATTTAATGAATGCAGCACAAAAGCTTGATATAGAAAAACAATATGCTGATTTGGGAGTAGGAGCGGCAGCAAGTCTTCCTGGAGCGACCTCTACTCCATCGCAATTACAATCTCTTATTGCTCTGGATACAGATTGGGAAGAGGAGCTTTTAAGAAAATCAATTGTACAATCTAACAACTTGTCGATATCTGGAGCAGAAGAACGATTGTCTTACTTTTTGTCTTTGGGTTATGATAAAAATACAGGGGTAATTGATCGTATCGATGGTTTTGAAAGAATAACGGCTCGTTTAAATACATCATATCAGGCAAAAGATTGGTTGGGTATAGATGCTAATGTGTCATATGCAAGAAGCACAACAGATCTACCTAGGGATAGAAACAATGTTCAAAATCCATTTCGGGCAATGTATGATTATAACCCTTATGACCCTCTTTTTTCTAGAGATGCTAACGGTAATATTTTATTAGATGCACAAGGAAATCCAGTTTATAACCCAACAACTACGTTTTTTCCTATAGCAAGAGCATTGCAAACAGAGCCAGAAGATAACCGTAACCTTTTGGTAATAGGTAATATTGCTGCTAATCTACAATTATCCGATAAGTTTTCAGATCGTTTTGCAGTTGGTCTTGTTAGTAATCGTTTTAATAGAACTAATAGATCATTACAAGGAGGTGTTTTACAGGGATTTATTGGAGATAGTAATTTTCCAGGAACTCAAACAGAAAACTATGCATTGGACTTTGAATATAATGTATCCAATTTATTTAGTTATAATGATACTTTTAATGAAGTTCATAATATATCGGCTAGCTTTTTACTAGAGTATAATGAAAATATAAGAACAGATTTATTTGCTACAGCAAGGGGGTTTCCTTCGGCAGATATTCCTTATTTAGATGTGGCTGCAGAAGCTACGGCTGCGGGATCTGATGAAGATAGAAGAGTTTTGTTCTCTCAAGCTTTATTTATGGATTACGATTTTGATGGTAAATACATAGCATCGGCTTCGATAAGAAGAGATGGCTCATCAAAGTTTGGTCCTGAAAATAAATATGGTGTTTTTATGAGTGGAAGTTTAGCTTGGAATATTGCTAAAGAAAGCTTTATGGAAGATTCCTTCTTCAATGATTTAAAAATTAGAGCTTCCTACGGAACATCAGGTAATCAAAACATTCCTGATTTTCAATTTGTAGACTTATTGACTTTTAATAATACCTATAATGGAAACACAACAGCCTCACCAATAAACACTCCTAATCCATCTATTCAGTGGGAGTCACAAGCGATATTAGATATCGGTGTAGAATTTGCTTTTTTAGATAATAGGATAAACGGTGTTATTGATTATTTTAAGAAGAATTCTAAAGATCTTCTTTTAGATAGACCAATTTCTTTTACGGTTGGAGATGAGAATAACAGTATTTTCCAAAATGTGGGTGAGGTAGAAAATAGTGGACTAGAAATTAGTTTGAACGCAGATATAATTAGAAAAGAAGATTTCAAATTGTCTGTTGGGGGAAATGTTACCTTTTTGGATACAGAAGTTAAAAAACTAATCAATAGTCAAGATATTGTTACAGGAACATTTGGTAATATAATTCTTCGAGAGGGACAGGAGATTAATTCCTATTACCTGGTAGAGTATGCGGGAGTAAACCCGGCAAATGGTGCTCCGCAATATGTTGATCTGGATGGTAATATTACAGAAACCTATAGTGATAGTTTTCAAAAGTTACAAGAAGGAAAATCGCCTATTGCAAATCTGGAAGGAGGCTTCTTTGCTTCTGTAAAATATAAAGGATTTGGTTTACGAAGTGACTTTGTATACAGAGGAGGTAATTACATCTTAAATTTTCAAAGAGCACAAGGAGAATTTATAGGAAATATTGATTCGAATTTACGTACCAGTGCTTTTAATTATTGGAAACAACCAGGAGATACGGGAGTATTACCAAGTCCATTATTTCAAGGTACGGCAGATCAATCTGGGACTACGAGATTTTTAGAAAAAGGAGACTTTATAAGGTTGAGAACCCTGACATTAGATTACAATATGCCTAGAAAATTTTTGGAGGTCATCAAACTAGATTCCATGAGATTTTTTGTTACAGGACAAAATCTTTTAACAATAACAGACTATGAAGGAGACCCCGAAATTGGTTTGGGTTCTGCAGAGAATGGAGAACCAGGAGATCAAGGTTTTGTTCCGGGGGAGTTTAGTTTATTTAGTTATCCACAAACCAGATCTTATACTTTCGGAATTGAAGTAGGATTTTAATTAAAACAACACGAGATGAATAATAAAATTTATATACTAGCTATTTTGTTTCTTTCGCTTGGCTTTTTTGCTTGTGACGATGAATTAAACGATTTAGAACCTTTTACCGAAGGTAACCCTAATACATTTTTTAATACCCCAGAAACTTTTCAGATAGGAGTTGATGGTGCTTATAGACAGTTGTGGCTATACTATTCTGATCCAGGCTCGGGACTTCAAGGAATTCCTGATATTATTTCAGACAATGTAATTCAGGCACAAACAGGTAGAAGGTCTAATGATGATTATCATGACTTACGCTATGTTCCAAGCACTTTAGGAGCAATTCCTTTATTTTATAGCGAAGCTTATGAGGCAATTAATGGAGCAAATTTGGTAATAGGGCAAATAGCAAATTTAGATGGCGATCCTGCTCAAGATAATATTTTGGGGCAAGCACTGGGAGTAAGAGCATGGGCTCATTTTGATTTGGCTAGAATTTTTGGGCCGATTCCAACGCAAAATAACGATGCTAATAGTGCATTTGGAGTCACATATCTTAAAGTTGAAGATGGAGATACAGGAGGAGACCCTTTTGCTCAACAACCCGGTAGAGAAACAATCGCTTCTAATTATACAGAAATTATTGAAGATCTGGAACGGGCAAGTACATTGATCGGAGATGATAATGGAGAAGGAAGATTGAATAAAAATGGGATCAATGCATTACTCTCTAGAGTATATCTTTATAACGGAGAGTATCAAAAAGCTATAGATGCAGCTAATAATGTAACCGCTGCATTAGCTACCACAACCGAGTTACCAGATGTATATACCGATTCGAATAATGCCGGTGTCATTATTGAACTTTCAATTAATACTACCTCAGAGTCAGATGGTAATAATGTAGGGGTACTTTACAGCCAATCTTCTGGAGGAAATACGGTTTCAGAATATGTACTTGATTTTGATTTTTTTAATAGCATTGCTACAGATGATGTAAGGAGAGATGTTCTACAGTTTGTAGGAAGCAATCAAGGCAATGATTATAATGCTATCAAGAAATTTTTAGGAGAAACGGGGCAGGTAAATGGCTTGGTAGATGTAAAAATATTGCGTACCGCAGAAGTTTTACTAAATAAGGCTGAAGCGCAATATGAATTAAGCTTAGAAGGAGATGCTTTAACAACATTGAATCAATTAAGAGCAGAAAGATATTCTCCTTTTGTGGCTGGTGCAGAAACCGGACAGGCATTAGAAGATGCTATACAGTTTGAAAGGAGAGTCGAATTGGCATGTGAAGGACACAGGTTCTTTGATATAAAAAGAAGAGGAGAGAGTATCATGCGTAATGCTACCAATGGTGATATTATTGACGGCAGTGGTACAGCACCAGAGACTCCAATTCTTGAAGCTGGTAATTTTAGATTTCAATTTCCTATACCTGTAGATGAGATTAATGCAAATCCAACGGTGGCCAACCAACAAAACCCCGGGTATTAGATGATTAGCCATCATACCTGTAAACACCTACTGATATTTATTGGTAGGTGTTTGCTTTTATGTGTTTTTGAAAGTTATAATAGCATCGTTGATAGTAACAGATTCAAACTTATATTGATTTTTTATCCATAGTAGCGTGTTGTTAGAATAAAAGAATACATGAGTAGGGTCATTTTTATACCACCAGGTAGTAAAATTGATTGTTGGGTTGTATAATTTGGTTTTACAATATAATGTTCCGTTTGGTAAGAGTAGAGATTTTAATAAACCAAATTCTTTGGCGGGATTATAAAAATGTTCCATAACCTCGCAGCAAACAATATAATCATATCTTTTTTCAAGAAGTTTTTTGTCTGAACAAAAATAGGGGTCATATGCAACAATATCATACTCATTATTAACTAGTAAATGAGTAATTACAGGGCCGCTTCCCGCACCAAAATCCAATCCTTTATGAGTAGAAGAATATGTTTCTAAAACACCATTAACGATAGGGGATACGAAATTTTGATAAGCATGATCATTAATGTCGTTTTGATGCAAGTCATAGTGTTCTTTCTCTTTTCCTTGAGAAAGAAAATGTGAAGGATCTAGCATGATACCTTCACATTTTGTGCATTTATAATATGTTTTCTCCTGTATTTCAGAACACAATATAGTTTCTGAATTACACAGAAGACATAACATTACTAAAGTTGTTTGATCTTTTTAAGTTTTTCTTTCCAAACTTCTAAATTTTCTCGATGTTTTGCTATATTTTTTTGAACATCAAGAACCATCGGGTTGTCATCTTTTGCATGTTTAAAGAATTGAAGGTTATTTTCTAATTGACGAATTTCACCATTCACTTCTTCAATTTTTTTCCTAATGAAATTTTGTTCATTTCTTAAAGCGCGATCATCGGTTTGATTGGATAATGAACTTAGCTTATTTTCATACTTAATAAGTTCAGTTTCTTTACGGCTTAAGTTAAGCTGTTGGAATAGACCATCTAGAGCTTTATTGTAATCATTGTCAATGCCCTTACTTTTATAAGGTACTCGTCCAAGAGTTTTCCATAAAGCAATATTCTCTTTTATTGTTTTAAGATCTGTTTCAGGGTTTCCTGAAAGTTTAACTTCTTTAAGTTCTTCTAAATGTGCCTGTTTCTTTTCTAAAGAAACTAATTCTTCTTTATTAGTTTCATTTCTTTCTGCATGTAATCTGTCAAAATAAAAATTACAGGCTTCCTTAAATCTTTTCCAGATCTTATCGCTGTCTTTTCTAGGAACGTGCCCAATCTTTTTCCAATCAGATTGGATTTTTTTCATTAGAGGTGTTACCACATTAAAATCATCACTGTCCTTATTGTTTTCTGCAATTTGTATCAGCTCCATCTTTTTGTTTAGATTTTCAAACTGATCTTTTTTAAGGCTTTTGTAGAAATCGTTTTTATTGTGATTAAAACTTCTAACGGCAGTTTTAAACTCACCCCATATATGTTCATTAATATTTGATGGTACTTTTCCTGCTTTAAAAAAGTCTTCTCGCAATGCTTCAATCTCTTTTATTTTCTGTTGCCATCCACTGTGATTCTTTGGTCGATCCTCACTAACAGTAATTATTTTAGAAATAATTTCTCTTTTTACTTCCAGATTTTTCTCGTAAACCTTATCCAGGTCTTTAAAATAATTCTGGCGATTTTCGTGAATTTGCTTGGTAAGAACACTAAACTTTTGCCAAATAGGTTCTCGATATTCTTTCTCTACAGGGCCTAAATCTTCTTTCCACATTTTATGAAGCTGCTGTAACTCTCTAAATGCTCTGTTTACATCAGTTTCTTGTGCTAATTCTGTAGCACGCTCAATAATTTTAAGTTTTTGCTCAAGATTATGTTTAAAATCAAGATCTCTAAACTCTCTATTTAAATGTAAAAAATCATAAAAGTTTTCAGAATGATGATGATAGGTGTTCCAGACTGTATTGTATTTGTCTCTTGGGATTGCACCAGCATTGCGCCATCTCTCTTGTATGCTTTTAAAGTGATTGTATGTAGTGTTAATATTTTCGTCTACATTTAGTAAACCTTTTAATTCTTCTATCAATTCAAGTCTTCTGTTCAAATTTGCCTGAAGATCTTTTTTTAGATTTTGATAATAAGCATTTCTCTTTTCTTTATAATCAAAATATGCCGAATTAAATTCTTTTTTCAAGGGAGTAGAATAATAGAAATCAATCAAGTCTCCTCCATCTGCCAAAAATTCTTCCTTTTTTTGCTCTTCTTCTTCGTTAAATTTTTGGTTAAATTCTGTTTTGATCTCATCTATATGTTCTCGAATTGCCTGAACCTTTTCATTTTTTACCAAAGTTTGCAATTCTTTAACTAACTCTTCTTTGCTCATTGCATGATAGTCTTTTTTCTCGATGCTATGGCTTTCGATGGTAGTTTCGTCTTCACTATGCTCTGCAACGGCTTCATCCATCTGATCCTGTATTTGATCATTTTTTTCTGAAGTTTCCGTTTCTGTCGTAGGTACTTGAGATTCTTCTTCGCTTTCTTTTTGATGAGACACAGCATCTGTTACCTGAGGATTAACAGTAGTTGTTTCTTCATTAGCCTGATCTCTAGTGTCATCCTTTTGTTCTGAAACACTTTCAGAATTTGAGATTTCTTCGGTTGAAGGTTCTTCTGATTTTTTCGTTACTTCCTGCTGTTCTTCAACGGCATCGGTAATTTGCGGATTGACAATATCTACAGCTTCTTCTTTGAGATCCTCGGGAGTTGATGTAGAATTGGTTTCAGAAGAGGTTTGATCAATTGTATCTGGAATAATGTTTGATACACTTGCGTTTATGTTTTCTACCTCCGAATTTACATCCAAAGTTTCTGTCTTATTCTCTTTGTTTCCATCTGCCTTTGGCAGGTTATCATGTGTTGACATTGTGTGAGCTTTTTGTTAGTGTCTTACATTTACCAGTCGAATCTCAAAATAGAGGCATATAAGCCTAATATCTTACTTTAAAAAAATAATTATAATACCTGTTATAGTAATATTTTGTTATGAATTAGAACAAAAAATAACTCAAGTCATTATAGCCTTATTTAAAAATACAATTAGTATTATTCTTTGACTAAGATACTAACATATTAGAAAAACTCAAAGTTATTAGAAAGTTTTAGCCTCTTCTTTAAAGAATTAGGTGTTATTTTGTAGAATGTTTAATAGTTGTTAATTAGCTATTCCATATTTCCCAAGCCTTTTCTGCTTGTAGTGTTAGCATTTGTAATCCGTTAGAAACGATAGCTCCATTTTCTTTCCCTTTTTTCATAAAAGTGGTTTCAGAAGGATTGTATATTAAATCATACAAAACATGATTTTTTGAAATATATTCATATGGTATGTTTGGATAATTATGAATATTAGGGTGAGTTCCCAGAGGAGTGCAATTGATCAATAATGGGTATGAATGCATAATATCCTCATCAAGATCATTATAACTAAGCTCGTTAAAATCGGGATTTCTGGATACAAAAACAGATTCGATTTGTAATTGTTGTAAAGCATATGCAATAGCTTTTGATGCTCCTCCTGTACCTAAAATTAATGCTTTTTTGATGCTTTTATTTAAAAGTGGTTTAAGGGATTCGGTAAAACCAAAATAATCACTATTGTAACCGGTTAACTTTTGAGTATGATCTATTTTGATAACATTAACGGCACCTATTTCTTTGGCAATAGGATCTAGCTCATCCAAATGTGCAATTATTTCTTCTTTATAAGGTATCGTAACATTAAGCCCAAGTACTTGTTGATCCTTAATAACCTCTTTTATATTGTCAATATGTTCTAGATCAAAGTTGTCGTACTCGCAGTTTAATTTTTCTTTTTCGAATTTATCAGTAAAATAACCTTTAGAAAAAGAATACCCGATATTTCTGCCTAACAGGCCATATGCTTTTTTCATTTTGAAGTTTTTATAGTTCGTTTACCATACCATTCTAACCATAAGACCAAAGCAATCCCTAAAAGGATGTAAAAAAGTGCGATGTATGTTTGTAGTATAGTTGGATCTGGAAAATAACGATCATAATTATCAAGAATAGGGCTTTTGAGAGCATCTAATTGTATGTTTCCTGATGTGTCGGTTTTGTATATCTTATGTTTCCATGGCCATACAACACCTAAGGAACCTGTGATAAAACCAATGATGACTGCAAAAGTTGTGCTCTTATAGCGCTTTAATACGTATCCTAAAAAATGAGATAAGGTGATTAATCCAGTCAAAGACCCAATGCTAAAAACAATGAGTACCTGTAGTAATCTAATTCTGCGTGGGTTGTCTATAAAAGAAAAATCCCACTGTATGATATCTGCCATTGTATCATATAGTGCATTTACAGAATCTACAAGTAACAATACATAATTGCCAAGTAGTATTAGAATGAAAGATCCTGACAGTCCAGGTAATGTCATGCCAGATACACCAATGATTCCGCAAATGAAAACAAACAATAGGTTGTCATTCTCTTTGGCTGGGCTTAAAAGACTGATGCTTACTCCAACAATGATTCCGAGTAAAATAAATATAATATTTCTTCTGCTCCAATCGTCAAAATCTTTTACGATATAATAAATAGATCCTATGATCATTCCAAAAAATGCGGCCCAAACATACAATTCATAATGAACAATAAAGTAGTCCAATATTTTTGAAACACTAAAATAGCTAATAAGCATTCCCGAAATTAACAACCCCAAAAAACGAGCATTGATATATCGCCAGAAACTTTTAAATCTAAAGTTTATAAATAATTTAAATGCTTTAAGATTTATTTTTTGAAGAGAATAAATAAACTCTTCATAAAAACCCGCAACAAATGCTACAACACCACCAGATACTCCAGGAACTTTATTAGCAGCTCCCATGGCAAGACCTTTGATAACAAGGAAAAATTTATCACTAAAGGTTCGGGTGCTTTGTTGCATGAATTAGTTTGCTTTTTTTGAAGAAATACGTTCTAAAATGAGAATTAATAAAAACCCTATTAATATAAAAAATAATACCCAAAGGATTCTAGGGTCCCCTTCAAATTGATTCGGAAGAATACTTTTTTCTATAAAAGGTACCTGAATGCTTTCTGAGTTGGTTCTCCAGGACAAGACTTTTTTCCAGGGCCAAAGTTTATTTAAGGAGCCGATCATAAATCCCGTAAGTATTGCCAAAGTCAGGTTTTTATGTTTTTTAAACATCCAGTTTAATACTTTAGAGAATAGTTTTAAACCTGCGATCGCTCCAATTGCAATAATTGAAATTTTTGAAATGGCCTGCCATAAAATGTTGAAATCCATTGTTATCAAACCTTCTCGTAGTTGGTTTAAGATGTCGATAAAAGTTTGATATGCACCTAGAATCAATAATATGAAAGCTCCTGATACCCCCGGTAGTATCATCGCAATGATTGCTACAAATCCACAAAACAAAAGATACCAATTGCTATCTGGTGATGCAAGTGGTTCTGCAATAGTTATACTATATGATAAAACGGTTGTTAGAATTACACCAAGAATAATTTTGGAATTCCATTTTGTGATTTGTTTTCCGATGTAAAATATGCTGGCAAGCACAAGTCCAAAGAAAAATGACCATAATAATAGTGGTTCATTGTGAAGGAGCCATTTTATAAGTTTGGAAAGTGAGAGTATACTAATTACAATTCCAGAAAAAAGAGCAACAAGAAAAGAGAGGTTGTATTTCTTCCAGGAAACTTTAAGTCCTTCTTTTTTCCAGATTTTGAAAAAACCAACATCGAGAGTATTGATGGTGTCTATAAGCTCTTCGTAAATACCAGATATAAAGGCAATTGTTCCTCCTGAGACTCCAGGAACTACATCTGCAGCTCCCATGGCTAAACCTTTAATAGAGATAACAAGATAATCTCTAAGATTTCTTTGCATTCTTATTTGTTTTTGATATTTGTAATCAAAACAAATGTATGGATTTTGTACTGTATTTTGTTATAAAAAAAACAGTCTTTATTAATTTTTTTTATACTGGGATATAATGTTTTTTATGAGTGATAGATTGTAGACGTTTTCAAAAAGTTCTTCTAATATAATGATGAACTCATAATCCAATTCTAAAGCTTTTCTAAGCTGTATCTCTCCGTTTTCATAATCTTGTTTCTCATAATACATTCCCGCCAATCTAAAGTGGATTTCAGGGTTTTCTGGATAAAACTCGATTGCTTGATATAGGTTTTGCATTGCAGCATCAGCTTCTCCAAGATAACGTAAGATATCTGTACGTGATAGCCAGGTCTCTAACTCATAATTACCTAGTTCGATTGCTTTTTGATACCCTCGTTCTGCTTCTTCAAAAAACTCTAATTTATTATTTATTCTTGCATAGCGTTTCCAGTATAAGACATTTTCACTATCTATATTGATTGCTTTGTTGGTATAATACAATGCTTTTTGAAAGTCACGCTTACGTATATAATAATCAGTAATTGCTATCCAACCTTTGTCGAGTAAAGGATCTTCATGTACTGTTTTGGAATAATGTTGAATTGCTAAATCACTATTGCCTAGTTTTTCATGACATTTACCAATTCTCAATAATGCAAAAGAAGTAGGGTCATCTAATTCTAGTGTAATTCTGTAGTTTTCTATGGCTTCATTATATCTTTTTAACTTTTCAAGAACTTTTCCTTTTTCGAGATAAGCACCAATAAAGTATTCATCACTAATAATAGCAAAATCAAAGGCGGCAAGAGCTTTATTATAATCATTTAGGTCATAGTATTGTTTGCCAATCTGATGCCATGCTACTTCACAGTATGGATTTTTATCTAAAAACATGTTTAGATATTCTATGGCTTCTTCATGCTGCTCTAAAAAATCAAAGCAATAAATGATATTGTACAAAGCCGAGTAATCTTGATCATCGGCTTCAAGACATCTCATAAAATTAATCTTGGCATTATCGAAGTCATCCATAAAGAGATATTCCATACCAATAAGAGAATAGATATCTGCAATATCACTGGCATACTCAAGAGCCATAGATAATAGTTCTATCGCTTTGGTGTGATTATTTTGTTTAGATAAAATATTTGCTTTTTGAATATAAATCTCTTCATTTTCAGGCTCTATAGCATGTAATTGAGCTAATAGTTGATCTGCTTTATCAAATCGATTTTCAAAAACAAGTACTTCGACTTGCAAGAGTTTAAGGTTAACAGAGGATGGGTGTTGAGAAAGCCCTAATGATATTGCTTTCTTTGCTTTTGCAATTTTTCCGTTTTCCAAATAATGATGAATAATAGATTCAAATTCGTCTGAATCAAAAAATTTAACATCATTAGATCTCAGCATAGACTCGTATCGAGTGATTGAGAAATTACTATTTTCTTCTTCTTCGTGGTTAAATTTCATACACGTTGATTAAAGATGTTCAATAAATCAAGAATAGTTAAATAGTAGCTCTTGTTGTTTTCCCCAACACTTGGTTACTATATTTAATTCTTAATCTATTTTTGCATTATATTGATTTTCTCAGTATTAAAATTACAAATGAAATTGAACGATTATACTTTAAAAATCAATTGTTTTTAACAAACTAATTAACAAAACACGTACCATTGTAACTTGCAATGGTTTATGGTATTAATTTTTAAAGCCTAAATTAAGAAATTTGGATAAGTGTAAAGAGGTGATTGTATCTTAAATTTACGGGTTTTCCTCATCATCTCCTAATTTTATTTCTTAAAATTTGGTGTTTTGTATTTCGTTTAGAGCCTCTAGAATAATTTTACACCCCTTTTTTATTTCTGATATTGAAATTGTAAGAGGTGGTGTAACCCGCACTGCAGTTGGCTCGAAGAGCAACCAGAATAAAACTAAACCTTTGTCTTTGCATTTTAGAATTACTTGATTGGCAATTTCTGGTGAGGGTGTAATAAAAGCTAACATTAATCCCAATCCTCGTATTTCTTTTATTAAAGGATGTACTAATAGTGATCTAAATAGTTTTTCTTTTAGAAGAGTTTCTGCCATAACGTCACTCTGAGTGATCTCTTGCAAAGTTGCCAAAGCGGCAGATGCGATTACAGGATGCCCTCCAAAAGTTGTAATATGACCTAATTTAGGTTCTTCCTGAAGCAAATCCATAAGAGAAGATGAGGTAGTAAATGCTCCAATCGGCATACCACCCCCCATGCCTTTACCCATTACAACAATATCGGGTGTCATGTTGTAGTTCTCAAAACCAAACAATTTTCCTGTTCTTCCAAAACCGGGTTGTATTTCGTCAAGTATTACCAATGCACCAACTTCTTCACATCTCTTTTTGACTCTTTGTAGATACTCGTTTTTCGGAACAATAAACCCAGCCCCACCTTGTATAGTTTCTAATATAACTGCTGCTGTTTTATCGGTGATATGTATCAGCTCTTTTTCGTTATTAAACTCAATATAAAAAACATCTGGTATAAGAGGTCTGAAAGCTTGTTTACGCTCTTCATATCCCATTACACTCATGGCTCCCATGGTATTCCCATGATATGCACATTTTGCAGCAATAATTTGACTTCTTTTGGTAGCTCTTTTTGCTAATTTAATAGCTCCTTCTATAGCTTCGGTTCCAGAATTAGTTAAGTACGTTTTTTCAAGAGGTGCAGGTAAATGTGTTGCCAGCATTTTTGCGAGAGATACGGCGGGTTGTTGTATATATTCGCCATATACCATTACGTGTAGGTATTTGTCTAACTGATTTTTGATAGCGTCAACTACTCTAGGATGTTGATGACCTAAACTACATGCAGAAACACCTGCAACAAAATCAAGGTGTTCTTTACCATCTGTTGTGTATATATAAGATCCTTTGGCATGCGAAATCTCCATAGCCAATGGATGTGGAGACGTTTGTGCCTGATATTTAAAAAAATCTTCTTTCAACGCTAGTATGTTTTTAATTCATCGTGTTGTTGAGGGTGTTTTTATTGTCCAGCTTTATTGATGACCTGTTATTCTATACTATCCTTAGATTTTTTTTCGGGATATTGTAAAGTGGTTACAGTAACGCTATCTCTTTGTTTAGGAGTAAGACTTAGATAAGAGTCTATATCAGAGGTTTTTTTTTCTTTCTTCTTTATTTGCTTATCGAGATCTTCTTTGATTTCCTTATTTGCTGGAATAGAGTCTAATGATTGCTCAGTTTCTTTAAGTTCAGCATCTTTAAGTTCTTGTTCGAGTAATCGAGAGCCTTCGGATTTATTTTCTTCAAGACGTTTGATGGTTTCTTCATCAAAGAAATCAGCTTCGTCCTTTGGTAAAGGAATCCCTTTTATTTTTATGAGTTTTGGTGGAGTTTCTCCTCTAAAAAGATCTGCCTTGGTATTAATACGTTCATCACCACGCCAATTAAGACCTGATAACTCCCTCGCATTTTCTGGTAGATCAATTTCACGATATAGCGTACCATCTATGTTTTGATAATAGTATACATCTTCAATTTCTCTATCATTTAGGAGCATTCGTATAGAACTGGAAAGTACTTTATTGATTCCTATTAATTTTAGTTCTCCTTCACTTTCTCTTTGAAAAAAAATAGTTTCTGTGTTTTTGTCGATATCGACCTGATGGATTTCATTATCTTTAAACAGCCCGTATAGAATTTGCCCTTTTACCTGGTTGTAACCAGCTTTTAATGTATCTTCCTGGACAAGAAAAGCATTTTGATATACAACAAGAGAGTCTAATTTTTCTGTCTTTGTATTAGAAATGATTTTTATGGTATCTCCTGTCATTTGATTTCTTTGAGCCCATAAAATGGGTCTGCCAATCATCTTGGTATATCCTGTGGTTTGATCAACGTTTATAGAATCACTTTTGCCACTCATATTACTCTTATAAATTCTTACATCATAAAAACCATTCATGATTCTGCGATTAGGTTTCCCAGTAACCATTAATGTATCGCTATGAATAAATATAGAATCTTTTTCTTGTAGAGTAGCAGCAAGAGCTCTTTTGGTTATAAATAAAGAATCTTTGGCCTTAAAAACCTCTGCATAGTGACCTGTTATTATAGAGTTGTTAGCAGTGTCTAATACTTTAATATTATTGGTCGCAGATGCAAATTGAATAGCGCTATTGTAAAAAATACTATCTCCAAAAACAGTACGTTTATCATAATCGATACGCGCATTTTTTATAGCATAACCAGTTTTGACTTTGGTGTCATAGAATCCACGTTCGCAATACAATGTACTTTCTTTTCCTTTTACTGTAGAAGGTCCGTATAAATAGGCATGACCATTTTCTGTATAATAATCGAGTCTATCAGAATCTACAGTGTTTTCGGGATTTACAATTTTAACATTGGTGTTAAAAGAATACTGTTTTCTATCCATAAAATAACGCCCGATCTTACTTGTAAGCGTATTAGATGAATCTTTTACAGTTCCACCACTACGATAATAGGCTTGTTGTCGCAACCGATCAAAGAATAAAGTGTCTGATCTTAAGGTGTTAGAAGGAGTTTCCATATATACATTATCACTGGCATATGCAAATTGAGTAACACCATTATACTCTGCGTATTTACTCGTCATAGTAAGTGTGTCCCCTTGTTTTATAATAACATTTCCCAGGGCTTTGACAAATCTGTCTTCACCATAATGAATGGCCTGATCACACCATATTTCGATACCTTCATGTTGCATGTAAACCTGTTTGTCTACTTTGGCAAGTATGGTTGCGCCAGGAAATCTATTTTGATCTTTAATAGTACGATCTGATTGTACTTTAATTTGTTTTCCTTCCTGGGCCTGTAATGTCGCCGAAAATAAAAGCGAAACTAGTATGTAAAAGAATTTCTTTTTCAAGAGATTTGAATTTGAATGCAAAATAACGAAAATTGTTGCTAATGATTAGGTAAATAAAGATGAAATCAAAGATCATACAGATATATTAAATACGAGTGTATTTGTAAATTGTTGCGATTCTGTATGTATTGTAGTAAACTCTACTTCTTTTACATGTTGTTATATATAATGCAAACAGTTTTTGATTTGGGATATCTGGATGATAAGACAGGTAGTTGTAGCCTTTTGTTACATAACTTATCTAGAAGTTAAACGTTGTTTGAACTATAAGGGTAACCGTTTATTTAGTTGTTATACTGTAGTGTTTTTTACTTTTTGAATAAATACAATATATAAATCCTTGTGTTATGTTAGGGTCTACCTTGATAGTAATCCTTAAACTGAAGCCCACCCTTAATGCCGCCAGTGTTCTTCAGTTATCGGATTGTCGTAAATATGAAATTAAAGAACTATTTTATGAAAAAGTATTGTCTATATGTTTCTTTTTAGAGGTAAGTACCACTTACTTACTTTATGTTTCATATTAAAAATACTGTGTTGTAAAAACTATGTTATAAAAGTATATCTATTAGACTAATTCTATCGAATTGATCAGTTCAAAGTTGTATATCTGTAGACGAATCATATACATTCTGTCGACGAATGGAAATGTTAATCTTGAATCATAGAAACTAAAAATAAAAGTAACCCTACTATTTATTTTATGAACAATATAATTTTGTGATTGAAAGCGTTATTCATACATTTTTAAAATGAATTTGAAGTGTATACTACTTACCTGTAAACTCACTTTGTTGAGGTTAACCTTCTGAAAAGCTTTAAATTATAGTCGTTCATCTAATTAATTTTTCAAGAGCGATACTTATTGATATCTTAAAAAAGAAAGCGTTTTGATGCTCTTTCTCTTAAAATACATAAACTCATTTATAACGTATCACAGCTATGAAAAATCTAAAATTCACTTTAAAAACTCGTAAACGTCCAAAGTGCTTTTTTTCGGTATAGCGCTTTTTTATTAGAAGTAACATTTGATGTAATAACTTCCCCCTTTTGTATAAATAGCATGAGATTCTGAATTGTCTGAAATTCATGCGTTGATTTATCTCTTATAGTCAGATGATTACAACTATTCTTTCTTCGTGATTGAATAAGTTAACGAAGCAACGTATTCTAAAATAGCATGTAAAAATCAAATACTACATTTTTAAATACCAACACTATGAAAATTTTTAACACACATTTCATCAAAAATCAAAAAATAGGGGTTCGAATACTCCTCACAGTACTCTGTTGTATGATGTACTCTTCACATCTTATTGCCTTAGACACAAAGAATTTATTCGTCGAGCAAGCTACGGCCTGTGTATCTCCGCCATGGGATGCAGCACAAATCTATACTCAAGGAGACAGAGTATCTTACCAAAATATCGAATATGAAGCTTATCATTGGACTCAGAATCAAAATCCAGAAAGCAATAATTCTCAGTGGGGGCCATGGTTGGTAATTGGGTCATGTAGTGGGCCTAATGAAGCGCCTACAGTAGCAGTTACTTCCCCTATTTCAGGAACTACCTTTTTGATTGGAGATACGGTAACTATTACTGCAGATGCATCTGATATTGACGGCACGGTTACCAAAGTAGAGTTTCTTATAGATGGTACTGTAATAGGAGAAGATACTACGGCACCATATGCAATAAATTGGGTAGCAGAAATAGGAGATCGTACGATTACGGCTCGTGCTACCGATAATGGCAATGCAGAAACGCTTTCTTCTCAAATATCAATTCTTGTAGAGACAGATGGTCCACCACCACCTACTGTATCAATCATCAGCCCAACAAATGGGTCTACTCATATAACTGGGCAAAGTATATCGATAACTGCAATTGCTAGTGATGCCAATGGTACTGTAACAAAAGTAGCTTTTTATGTAGATGCTAGTTTAATAGGTGAAGATACAAATGCACCCTATACTATTGATTGGATTGCTACCGAAGGTGTTCATAGTCTTACCGCTATAGCTACCGATAATGATGGGGCTACAACAACTTCATCTGCTATAAGTGTTACGGTAGAAAATGATGGTGGCGGAGGAAATTGTGATGCACCACAGTATACAGAAGGCGGAGGATATGTTGAAGGGAGTCAGGTGCAAAATGACGGGAATCTATATGAGTGTAAGCCATGGCCATTTACCGGATGGTGTAATGGTAGTGCTGCAGCCTATGCTCCTGGTACTGGTACCGATTGGGCAGATGCATGGGAGTTGGTCGGAGAATGTACCGGTGGGGGAGAGAATCCAAATGTAGCCATTACTTCACCCTCTAATTTACAATCATTTATAGAAGGTACTAGTATTACGATTAATGCCGATGCTACAGATGGCAATGGTACAATCTCCAAGGTAGAATTTTTTAGTAATGGAACCAAATTAGGAGAAGATACTTCAAGCCCATATAGCTTTACTTGGAGTAACCTTACTTTGGGTAATTATGCACTTACCGCCGTGGCTACAGATAATGATAATATTTCAACTACATCTAGTGTAGTAAATATTCGTGTAACTACTCCGGGAGGAGGAGGAGGGCCTCTTCCGGCAAGAATCTTAAACGGGTATTGGCATAATTTTGATAACGGAACAGGGATTATCGCATTAAAAGACGTTTCGCCTAATTGGGATATTATCAATGTATCTTTTGCGGTAGCTAAGGTATCACCTACCGATGGAGAAATTGGGTTCGAATTGGCTCCAGAGTTTAGTACTATAAATTATGATGTAAATGATTTTAAGGCAGATATTCAACTATTGAAAAGTCAGAATAAAAAAGTGATTATTTCTATTGGAGGAGCAGAAGGACAAGTTCGATTAAATACGATATCAGCTCGCGATAAGTTTATTAATTCTATGATTGCAATCGTAGAAGAATATGATTTTGATGGTATAGATATTGATTTTGAAGGGCAGTCGTTATCTTTTGATTTTGGAGATACTGATTTTGCAAATCCGACCACTCCAGTTATTGTTAATACGATAAATGGTATTCAGAGTATTTGCGACCATTTTGGAAATGATTTTATACTTACCATGGCACCAGAAACCTTCTTTGTACAATTAGGATATTCGTTTTATGGAGGAATATCCCAAGGAGCCGATAGAAGAGCAGGTGCTTATTTACCGATAATTCATGCCTTACGTGATAAACTTACGTTTTTACAAGTACAGTATTATAACTCTGGGCAAATTACGGCATTAGATGATAGAGCTTACAATATGGGAAATTCTGATTTTTATGTGTCTCTGGTAGATATGTTGTTAAAAGGTTTTCCTATCACCAAAGATCAAAGTAAATTCTTCCCGGCACTTCGTCCCGATCAGATATTGATTGGGGTTCCCGCTGCATTTAATGCAGGAGGAGGACATACAGGATCAGAAGGTGTAATAACTGCATTAGATTATCTTATAAAAGGGACCTCATTCGGAGGACAGTATTCATTAACACAAACCTACCCAGATCTTAGAGGTGTAATGAGCTGGTCTATTAATTGGGATGAGTTTGATGGATTGATTTTCTCTGATGCGGTAAGAGCCTATCTAGATGGATTGGATGGTGCTACCGCCAGTGCCAAAACAATAACTAAGAGTGATAACAAGATTAGAATTTTTCCTAACCCAATTATAGGAAATCAAATAAATGTTAGCATAGAAAATGAAATATCAGATACTGATTTTAGATTGCAAGTATTTAGTACCAGTGGAGCCAAAGTTTTGGACTTTAAAAATAATAACATACAAAAAGGAAGAAACCAAAAAAGCTTTGATATAAGTGCTTTAAAAGGAGGAATGTATTTTTATACCGTATCGTATGGTAAAGAGAAAATCAATGGTAAGTTAATTAAACAATAATTTGATTTTAATAATATATAATAAATTGTATTAAAAGACCATTAACCACTTTAAACTGTTTTAAGTAAATCAACTAACCAAATTTTAATCAAGCCTGGTAAATTCTAGAAGTTTATCAGGCTTTTTATTGTTAATCTTTAGCTGAAAATTACCCGTATAAATACCGCCAGCACCTTTTAGCTTTTAGATTTGTTATGATGTTATGAAAAAGTAATAGTAGTATGTTTCTTTTTAGAGGCAAGCCATTGCTTACTTACTTTATGTTTCATATTACAATACATTGTTATAGTAACTATGTTGTAAAAGTACATGCTATATGACATTTCTATAGTGAACCATAGATCAAAGTTAAATAGCTTTCGACGAAACAAATATATTCTGTCGATCAACTGAAATACTAATAGATGTCATAATATAAATAATTGATAATAGGATTTTTATGATCTTGGGCAACCATATACAAAATAAGAACGTCTATTTAGGTACCCCGTTGTTTTTAACCCACTTTATGTAGTAGAACTTTATAATGAAGTTTGAAAATGTATTAAATCAAGAAACGAAGCAAAGCAAAGCGTCTGTATTTGTAGTAGCTATATGGTGTAATAGGTTTTCTAATGCATAAAATAGGTTTAAGTAAAGAAGATTCTATAATTTATTAAAGAAGAATGTAATGATAGCTAAAAGTATAATTGGCCCAAATACAGATATTAGAGTGGTACTCTCTACACTATGGATATTTGTGTTGCTTAATATGTTGTATGCAGATATGATTTCTTTGCTAGATCATAATGCACCTATCCATATATTACTTATGGATAAAATAGAGGTGCCTCCTGCATTTTTGGTAGGGGCAGCGCTTCTTATGGAAACTGTGATTATTATGATTTTACTATCTAGAGTGTTAAAATATAAAACAAATCGTCTGGCAAATATTAGTATAGCAATTATTAATATTTTGGCTGTAATCCTAGGCGGATGGAGCTCTGCTTATTATTTGCTTTTTGCTAGTGTTGAGATCGCCGCTATGTTATTAATTATTTGGTTGGCCTGGAGTTGGAAAGAATAATTTGTTCGTCAAAATCGTAAAAATGATTATGACTTTAGGTCAAATTAGAAGTTGAGTTTTGTGAATAAAAAATCCCCAAGTAGTTTTTACTATTTGGGGATTTTTGGTGTTATGTAGTAACGATATGTTTATCTGTGGATTGTTTGTTTTCTATCAGGTCCTACAGAAACAATTGTAATAGGTGTTTCTAGTTCTTTTTCCAAAAATGAAATGTACTCATTCAATTCTTTTGGTAACTCAGAAGCGTTAGTCATGCCAGTTAGATTTTCAGACCAACCTTGCATTTCTGTATAGATAGGAGTTACATTTTCTGGCTCTATATTATAAGGTAAGTGTGTTATCGTTTCTCCTTTATAAGAGTATGCAGTACACACTTTTAATGTTTGGAATCCACTTAAAACATCACCTTTCATCATCATTAGTTTTGTTACTCCATTTACTTGTACAGCATATTTAAGAGCAACAAGATCTAACCAACCACATCGTCTTGCTCGCCCTGTAGTAGCTCCAAATTCATTACCTACACTAGCCATGATTTCGCCATCTTTGTCAAACAATTCTGTAGGAAAAGGTCCGCTACCCACACGAGTGGTATACGCTTTAAAAATCCCGAAAACATCTTTGATTTTATTTGGGGCAATTCCCAAACCTGTACAGGCACCTGCTGCAGTAGTGTTAGATGAAGTTACAAAAGGGTAGGTTCCAAAGTCAATATCTAACAAAGATCCTTGTGCACCTTCTGCCAAAATAGTTTTTCCTTCTTTTTGAGCTTGATGTAAGTACTCTTCACTATCTATAAAAGTAAGTGTTTTTAGTACTTCTATTGCTTCAAAAAATTTCTCTTCCATTTCATCTAGATCATATTCGATTTTTGCATCGTAGAAATCGATCATGGCTTCATGTTTATTAGCAAGAGAGCGATAACGTTTTTTCCAGTCGTCAAGTTCTAAGTCTCCGATTCGAATACCATTTCTACCCGTTTTATCCATATAGGTAGGGCCAATTCCTTTTAAGGTAGAGCCTATTTTAGCTTTTCCTTTAGAAACTTCAGAAGCTTGATCTAGAATTTTATGAGTAGGAAGTATTAAATGTGCTTTTCTTGAAATAAGCAGTTTTGGTTTGTAATCTAAATTAAATTTATTGTCTAACTTATCTAATTCTTCTTTAAAAATCACAGGGTCAATCACAACACCATTTCCGATAAGGTTGATGGCTTTGTCATGAAAAATACCACTAGGGATTGTATGTAATACATGTTTTATTCCGTCAAATTCTAGGGTGTGTCCTGCATTTGGACCTCCCTGAAAACGGGCAATAATATCATAATCTTTTGTAAGAACGTCTACTATTTTTCCTTTACCTTCGTCTCCCCATTGAAGACCTAGCAATAAGTTTACCGCCATTATTTATCTTGATTTGTTGATTTTTTTTTTGTTCCGTAGAAATATAAAGAGTGATTTGTAATATCTACATTAAAAATTTCTTCGATTGTTTTTTTAATAGATTGGATCCTTGGATCACAAAATTCGAGAACATCACCCGTATCTGTAAGAATTAGATGGTCGTGCTGTCTATCGAAATAAGATTTTTCATACTGAGCCTGATTTTGCCCAAATTGATGTTTCCTAACCAACTTACATTCTAACAATAGTTCTATAGTGTTATATAAAGTGGCTCTGCTAACTCGGTAGTTTTTATTTTTCATTTTGATGTATAGAGATTCTATATCAAAATGATCATCGCTTTCATATATCTCCTGAAGTATAGCGTATCTTTCGGGTGTTTTCCTATGACCTTTTTCTTCTAAGAAGCCGGTAAACACATTTTTAACGATAACCTGGTCGTTTTGTGTAGTTGCTTTAGTACTCATACGTATAAAAAAGCAAAGTTACATTATTTTTTATTAGCTCCCTAACCCAAAAGAAGGAATTAAAATAAGTTTGTTTTCAGTAACAGTGATAAGTGCATAAAGTATCGATTTTTACAGTGTTTATTAAAATTTATTCTCTTACCACTTTATCAATACCATTTATCTTAGATAAGTTTTTAATGACCGTTTTTAAAGTATTTTTGTTTTTAACACCCACAGTAATCTTTCCCGTAAAGACACCGTCATTAGTATCAAAGTTCATGTTATAGATGGCCAGATGCATGTTGTTAGAAATTATTTGTGTTACATCGTTTACAACACCAATGTTATCAATACCATTAAGCCTAATAACTGCCTTAAACTCTTCCTGGCTAGAATCGATCCATTTTGAAAGGATAATTCTATAGGCATAATTGCTTTGTAATTGTAATGCATTTGGGCAATCGTTTTTATGAACTTTAATTCCTTCATTAACCGTAATAAAACCAAATACATCATCCCCAGGAATTGGATTACAACAATTAGATAACTTATATTCTAATTTTTCAGAGTCTTTACCAAAAACAAGCAAGTCATACTTAGAGGTTATCTCATCTTTAGAAATGTCTTTTACATTACCTCGTCGAATCCTATTCTTTATAAAGTTCATAAAGACATTGCTACGTGTCGTTGCAAACTCTTTAATTTTTTGATTATCAATGGTGCCAATACCCACTCTGTAAAATAAATCAAGACTGGTTTTTAGTTTAAAGTAGAGTACAAGTTCATTGATCACTTTTTCACTCATTGTTATTTTCTGAGAGCGAAGCTTTCGTTTAAGGATTACCTTGCCATCTTCTGCAATTTGCTTTTTCTCATCTCTTAAGGCAGATTTTATTTTAGCTCTGGCTCTGGCGGTGGTAGCATAATCCAACCAGCTAGAAGAAGGTTTAGACTTATTTGAAGTGATGATTTCTACCTGATCTCCATTTTTAAGTTGATGACTTAGCGGAACCAGTTTACCATTAACTCTGGTTCCTCTTGTTTTCAACCCTACTTCAGTATGTACACTAAAACCAAAATCTAGTGCCGTTGCTCCCTTAGGTAACGATTTTAGATCTCCTTCTGGGGTGAAAACAAAAATCTCTTTTGCGTATAAATTAAGTTTAAATTCTTCAACAAAATCTACTGCATTCGCTTCAGAATTTTCGAGAGCTTCTTGTAATCTGTTTAGCCACCCGTCTAGCCCTTGATCTTGTTTTTCTTCATTATTTTTGTATTTATAATGAGCGGCATACCCTTTTTCTGCTATTTCGTGCATACGCTCACTTCTAATTTGTACTTCTACCCACTTACTATCGGGACCAATAACAGTAATATGTAACGCCTCATAACCAGTAGATTTTGGTTGAGAAATCCAATCTCTAAGTCTTATAGGGTTGGGTCTGTAATAGTCTGTAACAACAGTGTAGATTTTCCAGGCAATAAATTTTTCGTTTTCTATATCAGATTTATAAATGATTCTAACGGCAAATTTATCATAGACCTCTTCAAAAGATATATTTTGTTTAACCATCTTTCGTCGAATAGAAAAAATGGATTTTGGTCTTCCTTTAATTTCATAATTTAAGCCTTCTCTATCCAGTCCTTCTTTGATCTGATCAGAAAACTTTTCGATATACTCGTCTTGTTCTTCTTTACTTTCCTTTATTTTTTCGAGGATATCCTTATAAACTTCAGGTTCGGTATATTTTAGTCCTAGATCCTCTAATTCGGTTTTGATGTTATATAATCCGATACGATGTGCTAGTGGTGCATAGATATACAATGTTTCAGAAGCTATTTTTACCTGTTTGTCAGGTCGCATAGAATCCATCGTTTGCATGTTGTGCAATCGATCGGCAATCTTTATAATAATTACTCTTACATCATCATTAAGAGTAAGTAACATTTTTCTGAAATTTTCTGCTTGCAGAGATATGTCTTTATCTTTCTTTAGGGAAGATATTTTGGTAAGGCCATCGACAATTCTGGCGACAGTTTCGCCAAACATTTGTTCGATATCTACAAGGGTATAATCGGTATCTTCTACAACATCATGTAGTAAGGCAGCTGCAATAGAGGTCGCGTCCAATCCAATTTCACTCGCGACAATTTTTGCAACCGCAATAGGATGAAAGATATATGCCTCTCCACTTTTGCGTCTTTGATCTTTATGAGCATCTACGGCTATATCAAAAGCCTGTCTTATAAGTGATTTATCTTTTTTGCTTAGATCCCTATAACTAATACGAAGCAATTCTTTGTATTGCTTTGCAATCTGTTTGTTTTCTTCTTCTATAGCAGCTTCGGTCATAACATAACGTTTTTTTATAAAGCCCTATTTTATAATAATGTGTATCGTTTCCCTATATATTATTGATGGATCAAAATCATACTTTGTGTGAATTATGAGTGTATAATTTTGACAATAATAATTAAAAGTACAATTAAGAAACGTAACCACCAAGTACTTGTTAGGGTAATAAAACTATTTTTTTAAATTTTTTATTCGTTGTAACAAGGTAGGGTGGGAGTAATGTATAAATACCATTGCAGGATGTGGAGTCAAATTACTAAGGTTGTTTTTTGAAAGCTTCTTTAAGCTGCTTATCAAAGCTTCTGCATTATAGGTGTTTTTGGCATAATCATCTGCTTGATATTCAAATACTCTGGAAACAATATTCATTAATAACCCCGTAATTTCTGAAATGGGACTGTACAATATTCCAAAGGCGATAAGACCAATATGAAATGAAGCTTTTTCTACGCCAAGGGCTTCAGAAAGAATGGGATTTGCTATTAGTAATGATAAAAACCATAAAGTAAGACCTGTAAGTGCGATAGATAAAAATAAATTAACAATTACATGCTTTTTTTTATAATGCCCTACCTCATGTGCCAATACCGCTACTACTTCTTCCTTGGTAAGGTCCTTAATAAGTGTATCATAAAGTGTAATTCTTTTTTCACTACCAAAACCAGAGAAATAAGCATTAGCTTTGGTACTTCTTTTAGAACCATCAATGATAAAAATATCTTTTAATTGAAACCCAACTCTTTTTGCATAGGCTTCTATGGTATCTCTTAATTCTCCGGTTTCTAGCGGAATCTGTTTATTGAATATAGGTACAATAAGTTTTGCATAGAACATATTCATCGCAAGAGTAAAAATAGAAAACAATATCCAGGCATAAATCCAAAAATAGGGGCCTGTGAGTTGATAAAACCACATTACCAAGGCAAGCAATCCACCTCCTACAATAATCATCATCAAAATACCTTTTATTTTATCAGTAAAAAATGTAGCAATGGTCGTTTTATTAAACCCAAACTTTTCTTCGATTACAAAAATTTTATAGTAAACAGCAGGAGTAGAAAGTAGATCTCCACCAATCATAATGATTCCAAAAAAGACAAGCCCTATAATGACGGGGTTGTTAGAAACACTTCTGGAGATACTATCTACCAAAGAAAAGCCGTCAAGAAAAAAAAACAAAAGCATTATGATAAGTGAAATAGTAGAAGAAACCAGTTTAAATTTAAAATTGGCTTTTTTATAATCAATAGATTTTTGATATTCTTCATCAGGATATACATCAACCAGTTCTTCTGGGATTTCTTTGGTATAATGTCTCGCATTTAGGATACTTAATAAAGAATCAACCAAAAAAACAATAATAATAATGAGTATCAGAAAATAAAATAGGGAATAAGGGGTCATTGGTTTATAGCATTAGTAGTCAAACATTTGGAGCGTAGTAGGGAATAGTAAGTTAATGAATTTAATTGTAATTATGTTATTATCTCTTAGTTTTTAAAGTCACGTTGTCGTTTTGCCTCAAAAATAAGTATTCCGGCTGCTACCGAAACATTCATAGAATCGATTACCCCGTTCATTGGTATTTTAATGTTTTGAGTAGTGTTTGTCAAAAAATGTTCGCTCAAACCGGTAGCCTCTGTACCAACGACTATAGCAGTGGGTTTAGTATAATCTTGTGTGTGATAATTTACAGATGCTTGTAATGCAGCTCCATAAATATGAATGTCGTTTGCTTTTAAAAAGTTTACAATATCTTGAGTGGATCCTGTTGCAATGGTATTTGTAAACAAACAACCGACACTAGATCTAATAATATTAGGATTATAGATATCCGTTTTTGGGTTTGCAATAAAAACTGCATCTAGTTGGGCAGCATCAGCGGTACGTAGTAACGCACCTATATTACCGGGCTTTTCTGGTGCCTCTGCAACGAGAATTAAAGAGTTTTTTGAGGGTAAAACAAAGTTATGAATATCTGTTTCTTTGGCAACAGCGAGTGCTAACACACCTTCTGTAGTGGTTCTATATGCGAGCTTTTCATAAATATTTTGTGTAATTTCAAATAAATGTATTGTTTTTTGATATAAAGCGGTAATTGCAACAACCTCTTCATAGCTTATGATAGAGGTACAGTAATAAAGTTGTGTGATGTCATATCCTCCCTGTATCGCTAAAGAAATTTCACGTTTGCCCTCAACGATAAAACGTTTTTCTTTTTTTCGAACCCTGGACTTTTCTTTAAGTTGGTTTAGAAATTTTATTCGGTCGTTCTGGACACTGGTTATTTGATTTTGCATGGGGGTAAAGATAGTAATAGGGAAGATAAACTAATTTCTTTTTTTGATGATTTTATGATTCTAACGCTAAGATAGATTGCTTAATTTCTTTAATAATCTTTGGGTATAACTTTGATAAATCTGAAAAAAGTACTTCTAACACATTAAATTTTGAAGACTCTAGAGATAGTTTCTCTATTTTTTCTAAAATAACAGCTTCATTTTGCAATCCAATTGTTTTAAAACTTGATTTAAGTTTATGTGCCATTTGTTTTATTTCACCTTCTTTTTTTTCTTTAATAGCCAAAGTTAGATTTTTATAGTCTTTTGGAGTTTCTTCTATAAATATCTGAAGAATCCCTTTGATGATCTCTGTATCGTTGTCAAAAGTTTTTTTTAAGAATGATAAATCACAAAGTTCCTCTGAAATTTTAGTGTTTGATGAGGTATTATTTTTTGAAGCATTGTTCGTTGAACTACTTTTGTTAGCAGTAACCGATACAATGTTTAAAAGAACTTCTTCTAGTGTTTGTTCGTTTAACGGTTTGGTAAGATAGTAATTCATGCCAGATTCAAGCGCTCTTTTTTTTGACTCTGGAAAAACATCTGCCGAACAAGCAATGATCGGAATTTTATTAATTCGATTGTTTTTAGAATTACGTATATTTTTGGCAGCTTCTGGACCATCCATTACTGGCATATGCATATCCATTAATATAAGATCGTACAATTGATCCTCAAGTTTTTCTAAAGCTATTTTTCCGTTATCAGCAATGTCTGAAGTAATACCCCAATTCGAGAAAACTTGTTTTATAAAAAACTGATTCATTTTGTTATCTTCAACAATCAATGCTTTTAGATTCGATAAACTATGAATATTGTCATTTATAAAGGTGGATTTTTTACCTGATTTTGAAGATTTAAAATTACTTTTTTCATAAGCTATAGAAAAGCAAAAGGTAGACCCTATTCCAGGTTGGCTTTCGGCATTTAATTTACCTCCTTGAAGTTCAATTAATTGTTTAGAAATAGAAAGCCCTAGTCCTGTTCCTTCAATTTTATTTTTACCAGGTTTATGAACTTGATAAAAGCTTTCAAAAATATTTTTTAGTTTGTCTTTGGCTATACCTACACCGGTATCCTGAACAGAAAAAGAGATGGTTGTATCCTTGTCGTTAGATTTTTGAACTTCAACACGAATTGATATTTTACCAGATTGGGTGAATTTTATTGCATTACCAAGTAAATTGACCAGAATTTGATTAAGCCTTAATTGATCACCGATAATAAATTTAGGAACAGATGCACCGATATGCATTGTATATTGTAGTCCTTTTTCATCGGCTTTTATTTTAAAACCTCGAGATATATTTGTGATTAATCCATGTAAATCAAAATCGGTATTATGAAGTGTTAATTTTCCAGCTTCAATTTTTGAAAAATCTAAAATGTCGTTAATTAGAATTAAGAGATTTTCAGCAGAGAACCTAATCCCGTCCAGATTTTTTCTGTCGATTTGGGGTTTACTAAAATTGCTTTTTTGCAATATTCCTGTAAGACCAAGAATCACGTTTAACGGTGTTCTTATCTCATGACTCATGTTAGACAAGAATACAGATTTGGCTTTTGCAGATTTTTCGGCAATTACTTTGGCTTCTCGTATTTCGTTGTCGATATTTTTTCGATTCGTGATATCTCTAAAAAACGCATTAAATAGGTAATCGTCTTTTGTTTTGATTGCTATAATAGTTAATTCTATATGAGCAATAGAGTGATTTCTACGGGTAACAGAAGTTTCAACTCGTTTGTTAATAAGCTCTCCATGTCCTTTTGTGATATAATCGTCAAAACTACTTTTTAATTGCTGCCTCAGCTTGTATGGGACCAATTTATAAATGCTGGTACCAAGAGTTTCTTCCTTTTTTAGACCAAGTATGTGCTCTGATTGTTTGTTCCAATTTAATACAGTTCCACTGCTATTAACCAGAATAATTCCGTCCATTGCAGTTTCAAGAATAGTTGTCTTTAGGTGTTCGCTATACTTTAATTCTTCTTCTACTTTTTTTCGTTCTATAATTTCGCGTGTAAGTTTTTCATTTATCTCCTCCAGACTAAGCAATTGCTTTTGTAGCATTTTATGCATTTGTTGCTTACTGGGTAAATCAATAAAGTCTTTGGCTAAGATTTCTTCAGGAATTACGTTTAGAGTAGCAGTAAAGGAATCTAATAAATGATACGATTGAAAATGGTTTTTGTAAATAAGAACATAAATGTTTGTAATGGCATTAATACCTAAACTGTTTTTAATTCTCAGATAAATCTGATTAGAAAATTCTAATAAATTTTTTCGTTCTATAATAAGGTCAATTTTACCAAAATCGTAATTAGTATTTAAATACTTTTTTATCTCAGTAATTTTCTGATCATTATAACTACCTAATAATTCTGTTGATTTTTCTAATACCCTCAAAAGGAAAACCTTGCACAATATCAATTCTTGCTCATCGTGTGGATCAAAAATTAATTTGAAATTTTTATACTGTAATAACGAAGCGTGCTCTTGAGCAATTTTACTTCTAAACTTTTGTTTGGTTGATTTCGTATTCTCTAGTATGTTATTCTCTAGTAATAGATATAATTCTGGTAATAGTTCAATTTTTTTTTCTGTAGAAGATTCTTTAAAAATTGTCAGTTTTGCCTTTAAATTATAGGCGTTCGTATTTCTTTCGATTTTATTCCATAAAAAATCGATTAAATCAATAAACTCCTGATCTTCATGGCTTTTTGGAGCAATGATTTTTTTAGAAGATAGTATTTTGTTAAACCAACTTTTAAGCATTCATATTATATTTTACTGGCCTTGTATATCTTGTAGAAACCTAAGGCAGACAGACCCCACGTAAGTATTAATGCGATATACCATATATAATTTCCAAGTTGATTGCCAAATAGATCTTGAAAAAGATTGTAATGAAAAATATGATTAATTTGCATATGAAGATGACCTAATGCCATAACAACAAATCCCCATGCCAATAAAGTCATACCCGAGCCAAATTTTCCCCCTTTTAGTCTTGTAGCCGTAAGAAAACTAAAAACAAGTGCAATTGCTAAAAAAGGCATTTCTAACAATCCAAAAACTTGCTCGGTATTTAAACTCTCTGAAGAGGTATGTGTATTGTGATCTTGATTGGGTAGTTTTTGAGCTACAAAAAGAGGTATTTTTGTAAGAAAAAAAGTAATTATTTTCATATCTGTCTGATTTTGTTAAAAGTAATGAAAAAAAAGTATTTTGGCTTCTTTTTTTAGATAGATAAAATACTGATTTTATTGATGAAATGCAATATTACTAGGTTAAACGTTACGGAAAATATGGAGTGAAGTTTTTTGGCTGCGAGTTATGATTACCTTAAAGCAACAAGAGATTGAGAAAAGATTATATTGAAAAAAGAAGTTGAAATTGGTGGTAACAAAAAATCCCGCTGTTAGGCGGGATTTTTTTATAAGTGAGATTGATATTTATAATACTAAGAGAATTATTTTACTTTTTCTACAATCGCTTTAAAAGCCTCTGGGTTGTTCATTGCTAAGTCGGCAAGAACCTTACGGTTTAGCTCAATATTATTAGCTTTTACTTTTCCCATAAATTGTGAATAAGACATACCATACAAACGGGCACCTGCATTGATACGGGTGATCCATAAAGCACGGAAAGTTCTCTTTTTATTTCTACGGTCTCTATACGAGTATTGCATCGCTTTGTCAACCGCGTTTTTTGCTACTGTCCAAACGTTTTTACGACGTCCGAAATAACCTTTTGCTTGTTTAAGAACTTTTTTTCTTCTAGCTCTTTTTGCAACAGAATTTACTGATCTAGGCATAATTTAAATTTTTTAGTAGTAGGCGATTCAATAATTATGAATTTTAGATTCTAAATTTTGAACTCTTTTATTGGGCCTAACTCCTGGGTTTATAATAATTCTAACCGGATTAAAAAAAAATTACTTTAAACGTAATTGTTCTTTAATACTTTGTTCATCGCTTTTGTGCACTAATGTAGAGTGCGTTAAAGCAAGCTTACGCTTTTTAGATTTTTTAGTCAATATGTGACTCTTAAAAGCGTGCTTTCTTTTGATTTTACCAGTACCGGTAAGCTTAAAACGCTTTTTAGCACTGGATTTTGTTTTCATTTTAGGCATTGTATCCTTGTTTTAATAATCTCACTTATTATCTTTCAGTTCTCTAATATTAATAGATAAAAGAACTATTTATTATTTCTTAGGAGCGATAAACATGATCATACGTTTACCCTCTAGTTTTGGCATTTGTTCTACCTTACCATATTCTTCAAGTTCCTGAGCCAATCTAAGTAATAAAATCTGACCCTGATCTTTATAAATGATAGAACGACCTTTAAAGAAAACGTATGCTTTTAGCTTAGCACCTTCACTCAAGAACTTGATTGCGTGCTTTTTCTTAAATTCATAATCGTGTTCATCTGTATTAGGTCCAAATCTAATTTCTTTTATAACAACCTTGGTTGCCTTAGATTTTAAGGCCTTGTCTCTCTTTTTCTGTTCATAAAGGAATTTTTTATAATCCATTATTTTACAAACAGGTGGTACGGCTTTAGGTGAAATTTCTACAAGGTCAAGTTCTTGCTCTTCTGCAAGTTGTATCGCTTTTTTAATGGGATAAACGCCAACTTCTATATTGTCACCTACAAGGCGTACTTCATCAACACGAATTTTGTGATTGATTCTGTGCGCATCTTCTTTGATTACTCTTAGTGGCTTTTGAGACCTTCTTCTTCTTATTGCTATGACTTAAAAATTTTAAATTAAACTTAGTTTTTTTAGTATTAACCGTTAAACGGTTTTAAAGTGCTTTTTATTTCTTCTGTTATTATTTTAGAAAACTCTTCTATCGATATAGCTCCTAAATCCTCTCCTCCATGTTTACGAACAGATACCGTATTATCTTTTTCTTCTTGCTCACCAACAATGATAATATAAGGAAATTTATTCATTTCTGCTTCACGAATCTTCTTTCCTATAGTTTCATTTCTATGATCTGCAAGGGCGCGAATTTCGTCATTTTCTAACAAATTTAAAACTTTTTCCGCGTATTTTTCGTATTTCTCACTGATAGAGAGTATAATAGCCTGCTCTGGCATCAACCAAAGCGGGAAATTACCCCCTGTATGCTCTAGCAATATAGCAATAAATCTTTCCATACTTCCAAAAGGAGCTCGGTGAATCATTATAGGTCTGTGTAATTCATTGTCACTTCCTTTATAAGTAAGGTCAAAACGCTCTGGTAAGTTGTAATCTACTTGTATGGTACCTAATTGCCAACTTCTTCCTAGTGCATCTTTTACCATGAAATCTAGTTTTGGTCCATAAAATGCAGCTTCGCCACTTTCTATAACATAATTTAGCCCTTTGTCTTTTGCAGCGTTAATAATTGCGTTTTCTGCTTTTTCCCAATTTTCTACATCTCCTATATACTTATCAGGGTTGCTAAGATCTCTTACCGATACCTGTGCTGTGAAATTTTCAAATCCTAATGACCCAAATACGTATAGAACGAGATCGATTACTTTTTTAAATTCTTCATCAAGCTGATCCGGAGTACAGAAAATATGAGCATCATCTTGTGTAAACCCTCTTACACGAGTCAATCCATGAAGTTCACCACTTTGTTCGTATCTATATACAGTGCCAAATTCGGCATATCGTATAGGTAGATCTCTATATGACCAGGGGCTGCTATTGTATATTTCACAGTGATGAGGGCAATTCATTGGTTTTAAAAGAAACTCCTCTCCTTCATTGGGAGTGTGGATAGGTTGGAAGCTATCTTCTCCATACTTTGCATAATGCCCAGAGGTTACATAGAGTTCTTTTTGACCTATATGTGGAGTAGCTACCATTTGGTATCCAGCTTTCTTTTGTGCTTTTTTCAAAAATTGCTCCAAACGATCTCTCAATGCAGTACCTTTAGGAAGCCATAATGGTAGTCCTTGGCCAACTTTTTGAGAAAAAGTGAAAAGCTCTAATTCTTTACCTAATTTTCTGTGATCACGTTTTTTCGCTTCCTCTAATAATTCTAGATATTCTTTTAATTCTTTTTGTTTCGGAAATGAGGTTCCATAAACTCGAGTTAATTGTTTGTTGTTTTCGTCACCTCTCCAATAGGCACCAGCAACACTCATTATTTTTACAGCTTTAATAAGACCAGTGTTAGGAATGTGTCCTCCACGGCATAAATCTGTAAAGTCAGAATGATCACAAAATGTGATGGTACCATCTTCAAGATTTTCTATTAGCTCTGTTTTATATTCGTTATTTTCTGATTTGTATTTAGATAAAGCCTCTGTTTTAGAAACAGATCTCATTTTGAAATCGTGCTTTCCTCTTGCGATTTCAAGCATTTTATCTTCAATTTTCTTAAAATCTTTCTCAGAAATAGTTTGATCACCTAGGTCTACATCATAATAAAATCCATTATCGATAGCAGGACCAATAGAAAGTTTAACTCCTGGGTAAAGTTCTTCTAATGCCTGAGCTAATACATGTGATGAAGAGTGTCTAAAAGCTTCTTTACCTTCTTTATCTTTCCAAGTAAATAAAACCAGATTCCCATCGGTGGTTAATTCGGTACTTGTTTCGATAGTAGTATCATTAAACTTGGCAGAAATAACGTTTCTGGCAAAACCTTCGCTAATATCTTTTGCAACATCCATAGCTGTAATGCTGTTGCTGTACTCTCTCACCGAATTGTCGGGTAATGTAATCTTGATCATTTTCTTGAAATTAAAGCAGCAAAGATAGTACGATAATAAAACTCACACAATACTATAATGTATATTTAATTTATTTAATAGATATTTCTGTGTTTTTAACGTATTGTTTTGATAGTGTCGATACAATATATAGAAGGAAAAGAGAGGAGGGGGTATATGAGGCAAACCAGTTATGGTCGTATACTATAATAATTATAGAGATATTGATGATAGCGTTTCCCTTCGCTCTGCTTCGGGTCGGGCTCTACGCTGCAACTCCTCACACGCTTTTGGCGTATTGCGGGGTTTTCGCTTCGATCCCTAACGCGTTTTTCTAGAATAATGGGA
>CANMLW010000010.1 GCA_947498705.1 uncultured Aquimarina sp. | reverse complement strand
ATCTTTAGATTTATATCTATTCCTGCCAAATGGATAAAAACGGCTAGACAATATAAGCTAAGAATATACGGTAATATACACTTTAAAACGTAATAAAGAAAAGTATCAAACCTTAGTAAGTTATTCAAAAAAACAAACCCCAACAGAGTTGGGGTTAAAATGTTTGTAGTAATACCTGCTACAACTATGATATTGACCATGCTCAGTATCAAACCTTGAAAAACGTAAGGTGATTAAATCTTAAAAAACAGATAATATAAGATAAAAACGTATAAGTAAAATCAAAACAATGAAACATGCGGATTTAAGGGAGACGCTCGCGCTAGCGGGGGTCAAAATTAATCTTATTAAGTAAATTAACCAAGTCTCATACAGTTTTTTTTAATCGATTAAGGTCTGTATATTTGTTTAACACAGTAATTCACGTGTATTTATAACCGTTTAAGAGTAATTTTATGTTGTCATTTGGTAAGCGTATTGCTTCGTTAAGGAAAGAGTTAAAACTATCACAGACAGAACTAGCTAAACAGCTTAACACATCTGTTAGTGTGATTTCCCGTTATGAACGTGATGAGATGACACCATCTGTTGATACTGCCAAAAAATTGGCGCAACTCCTTAATACATCTGTGGGTTATCTGCTCGGTGAGAACGATAATGCAGAACTCTTTAAAAACCCTGATATGCTCAAAAGGTTTCAGGATATTTCTGAGTTTGGAGAAGAAGATCAAAAATATATCCTATACACTCTTGATGCACTGATCAAAAATGTAAAACTTAAATCTATCGCATAAAAATACCACTCCGTTAAGAGTGGTATTTAGCTTTATTATGATACAAAAATATTTACCTATAATTCTGCCTATTCTATTCTTTGTTATTTTACTATATGTAAAGTATAAAAGAAAAGAAAAAATTAATGATTCTACATCTGATTTTGATGATTTTGATTTCGACTAATTTTCCTTGTCTTCTATAAATAGTTCTTTGTCAAAGTAAATTTTTCTTGTTGCAAAATCATACTTAGAGGTGTCTCCATTTTTTAGAGTCTGTTTTTCTACTAATACCCCTCTTAGTCTTTTTTTTCCAGAAGATTGATAGTCCAAGTCAAATACAACATCGTGATTTCTGTCGCTATACTTTCCTTGGTTTCTAAATCTGTTTGCAAGATTATCGATTGTATCCCATTCAATCATATTTTCATTCGAAAAGTCGTCTTTGAGTTTATTGTCATCTTTTGGAAGACAAACAACAAAATCACTATCGTATGAAAAATAAGGCTGTTTAAGAAAAAAATATACTCTCTGTTGACTATATTTTAAAGTGTCTTTAGACATCAGTTTATAGTGATTACCCTTAGCTAGTGTGTCTCGATTTTTATTGAATAGCCAATTTTGATTTAAGTAAGTACTATCTTTTATAACAAAAAACTCTTGTATTTCTTTAAGATAGCCTTCGTTGCTGTCATAATACTTCCATTTTCCTATTTTCAGTCCATTATCTAATTTCCCCTCACTCACTATATAATCATTTTTACCGATATCTTTTTGATAATACAAAGTGTCATTTTTCCAAGAGGTTTCTGACTTTAAAAGTTTATCTACAGGTTTGTAATATTGAACAAATTGTCCTTGTTTTAAACCTTCTTCAAAATTACCTTCAATCTTTAAAGTTCCATCTTCATAATACTCCTTATATAAGCCATTGTATTTATCATCAACAATGATTACTTCATATTTCAAATTTCCATTAGCGTAATATTCATTTTCTCTTTTTGCATTATTACAAGAAAACAGAATGATTAAAATTATTAACGACAATAAGTATTTCATCTTACTAATTTTTGCGAATTTTTTGTATTGAATCTAATTCTGGAAAGGTTGACATACCATCTCTTACCGCTTCACTTGCAGCTTCTTCTCCTACAGGGTTAGAAGAAGGACCTCCGTGAGGCACACCATCTTTCCAATATTGGATTATAAAAACAACAGAATCACTATTAGATACACTGATAGAGCCTAATGCAGTTCCATACTTTTTAGCTTTCTTAGCATGAGACATACCTTTTTTAAATTCTTTAACCTTTTTATTTATATTAGATGCTGTATTACTTTTTTTGGTAGTTGCATTAGTTCTTCTGTCTCCAGTTTTTCTATTTTTACCAGTTTTTGCAAATGAAGATAATGCAGAAATAACTTCTTGAGGAATGTAAACATCATCTGCTGGATTTTCGGATCGATTATTACTTCTAGTGGTTTGTCCTTTTCCTACAATTACAAAACCAGAGCCTATACTCTCAATAGTATTCCCTTCTGAATTTAAATTTTGAAGCCATAAAGCAAAACTCCATCTAAATTTTGAAGGGTAAAGAGGATTTCTTTCGTAATTTTCGTGAGCAACACCATTTTCATCGTAATAAGTATTTGTGCTTTCATCATAGTAGTCATCACCAACATATGAAGCTCCATCTAGTCCAAGCGCATCAACATCATCTTGATTATTTACATTAGGATCATAAACTATATTACCCGCACCATCATCATAGTAACCCATAAATGCTTGAGAGACCATTTGAGAACTAAAAGCTGATAATCCATCTGGATCTATAAAGTAGATAGGGTTATTAAAAGCAAAATGATATGGATTATGAGAATAAGTAACTTCTGCAAGAGGATCAATATTCATCCATCGACCTAGAGCAGCATTGTAATTCCTTGCTCCAAAGTCTAACCATTGCAATCCAAGTTCATTATTTTCCTCTTTCCCTATATATCCATAATTGTGTCTACGACCTATAATAAGAGAATTTGGACTATTCGATCCGTAGTTGATCTGCATTCCAAAAGGGTAATAATCCTTTACTTCTTTAATCTCGTGCGCATTGTCTCCATCTCCATCGACATCTACATCATTTCGTACAATATCGATTTTACCATCACCATCGCGGTCTGCGTATGAGAGTCTAACGTTTCCTAAGTGGTCTTTAAACTGGTATACATATTTGTATGAACCATTTTCAGTAGTCACATACCCTTCGGGAGTGCTAAAAAACTCTAAATCCCCATTCTTATAGACGTAATTACCTGTATATTCTGTTGTTGTTAAAGAACTTCCTTCTGTTACGATTTTTTTAAGTTTCGCACCATTGGCATCGTAAATATAGTTAATATTTCCAGTTCCCTGAGTATTATTGATAGTAACTGTTTTAGGTAAGTTTAAATGGTTGTATAAGATACTGGTAATGGCCTTGTTACGGTCGATGGTTAAGTTTCCATTGGCATCATACTCAAAGTCATCGCCTGTATTCGTACCATCCTTAAAACCAAAAGTATTAGTGGTATGATCGGTTACTGTTCGGAGTTTATTACTAACCTCATTATGACTATAGTTATACACCAGTTTGTCCATATCCCCAAAGGCACTGGCAGCATTATTAAGATGTCCTTTTCTGTCTAATGACAGGATATTTCCTGCCTTGTCATAGGTGACATTGCTTAGGTTATAGTTACCATCGTTGCTGATTGCCTCGGTAATTCGGTTTAGCGCATCATAGGTGTAATCATAACTTCTGGTCACATTATCATTAGCAGTTTGCCATGATGTTTTGGCGATATTCCCATTATACAAAGCGTTTATGCCATTATTATAATCAATCTCAAGGCCAAACAAGTCTCCATTAATCGTAGCTCCTTCATTAATTTTAGTCAACCATCCTCTAACATTATAATCAAAATCTACAGTTTGCAATTCCTGAGCTAAACCTAGAGTGACAGTACCACCTACTTTTTTACTTTGTAATTGTCCTAATTCATCATAGGTGTTTGATGCGATCAATTCTTCATCACTTGCGTTAATAGATTGAATTTGGTTAAGTAGCCTGCCCATATGATCATAGGTAAATTTGTCGATGGTTACTATCGCTGCATTACTATCTTTGGTATGTGAAGTTTTGGTTTCTAGTACTCTACCCGTAAAATCAAGTTGACTCTCTATAATATCTTTGGTACCTAGATACTCATTTTTTATACCTCTATATATCGGTCTTGCTTTTTTATCGTAATAAGTAACGGTCGTAATCCAATCATTAGTTTCCAATACTTTTATTTGAGAACCTGTGGCCAGAGATTGGGTACGATCAGAGATAGGTTCTCCATACACGGTATTTGGATTTGCTAACTCAGCTGGGGTAGTTCCTAAAAAATCATAGTTATCATAATAATTGATCGTTAACACTTCTGCTACAGTTACTTTGGGATAACCTCCATCAGTATAATACATAGATACCCCACCAATGGTAGTAGCATTACTTTTGGTTACCCATAAGTTTTCTGTAAAATCATTGACTTCTTGTTGTAATTGCAAACGGGTTTTGTTTAGAATAGACATTTTACCAGTATATGCCACCCTGCCTAAAGCATCATATTTGGTAAAGAGCCATTGGCTCGCTTGTTTTAGCAAAGCATCTTGAGTAAGCACTGGTTGATCCAGTTTATTGTATACAATATATTCCCATCCTTTACCCGGGATTTTCTTTTCGACCAAACGGTTTCTTTGATCGTATTTGTATTGATAGCATAGTTCTGATAATTCGACCTGACTCACGCCATCACTAGTATTGACCTTTGGTGGGATGACAAAAGTAAGATTACCATGATCATCATATACATAATACGTATCATGAGGTACTGATGTTGCTGAGCTTGTCGAAGCATAGGTACGTTTTAAAATAACCTGTCCTTGTTTATTTTTAAACTCTTCGGTACTGTGATCTTTACCATTGGTATGGTTTTCGTCATAAGTAATGGTTTTATAGAGTTGCCCCGTATCATAAAAGCCTGTACCACCTGCAAGGGCTGGGTTTTCTGTATCCCCATCGGTAAAACTTATTTCAAATTGTCGTACTTCGTTTGCAATATTACCGGTATAGTCAAACTCGATTTCATGACCACTACCTAGTTTCCAATCTTTACCAGGTGCTGCTTGTTTCAATACTCGGTTAAGAGGTGAAGTTTCATATTCACTTTCTGAGTAGGCATTTACGGCTGCAGTACTTACCCCTATAAAATCATCAGGATAGGTGTTTTTATAATAAGTATTAATATCGTTATTTATATTTACCGTTTTATAACTCCCTGGTGTTGTACTAGATTCATAAGGAAGATAGTTTTTGGTTTGTCGGCCATAATTGTCATATACCACAGGAGTCACTATATCTTTTTCGTTAGGCGACGCTTTGATCCCTGTTTGTTGTATAGGTCTTCCTAAACCATCAAAATAGGTGATGCTTTCGATCACATCGTTATTAAACTTGATTTGACCAGAAGAAGTCATAGCTTTTTGATAGACTCTGGTAAAAACATAGTTGTTGTTTGTAGATAGGTCTAATTCATAGACACCGGATTCACATCCTGAAATTCTTCCATTTTCATTAGGGCATTGATCCGTATTGTTTGCCACATATCCTGTGGGTTGTACACACGATTGTTTTGTATCATTAGGATCTCCAAAACCATCACTGTCGGCATCTTTATACCAGGTGGTTATATGAATACTATAAGGAATTTCTCTGGCAAGGCTCCAGCATCCTGTGGTGTTATGTTTAGCTCTTAGATAGACCATATTACCACTGGTTTTGGTTATAGTTGCAGCAGCATTCACTACTGAAGTATTAATGCCAGAAGCTTCATCTTGCCAATATAGGGTAACATTACTGCCAGCAAGAGGGGCACTTCGGGTAATTATAGTCTCTCCGCATTGGTTAGTTATGTTAGGTTGATCAGGTTTTTCAGGAATTCCTATTGGTTTATAGGTTATCGCTCTTGCTGAGCTCCAACATCTTGTACGGTTGTCCATAGCCCTTAGGAATATTACACCCTCACCTGTTCTGGTGATCGTTGCAGCTGCATTTGCTGGAGTTATCTCAGTTGCTATAGGTGCGTCTTGCCAGTACCAGGTTACATTACCAAACATAGGAGGGGGTGTGCCCTTGGTAAGCATAGTTTTGTCACAAGTGGTAACGATACTTGTCGGGGCAAGTGGTGTCCTAGGCACACTAATGATCCCTACATATACGGAAGTTGAACTGCTCCACCTTCCTTGACTATCCCTGCCCCTAAGATAGTATCTGCCACTTCCCTCGTTGGCATTAAAAGTACTCCCACTACCTTTGGTGATGCTCTTACCGTTACTGTCTTTTCCTTGCCAAAACCATTTCGTCCCACTTGGTGGATTACCCGTATAATAAAGCCTGGCCCAACCGCAACCTGTTTGACTAATTTTTGGCGTGGGAGGAGTACTAGATCCTGAGGCATGTATAGTAACTGGAAGTTTTTTGTTTTGCCCTCCACTCGAACCAAAGATGGTAACTTCTACGCTTCCGCTACCAAGTGCAGTCCACTTAACAATTATGGAGGTAGTGGTAGAACCAACGGGAGTAGTAATAGTACCTCCAACAACTTTCCATGAAACAAAATCAGCATCACCTGCCACATTATAATTATAGGTAGCGTATTGTTCTACATTTTGGGGACCATAGAGGCTAATGCCTTGTGCGGTTGCACTTTCTGTTATCAAAAAGATAAGGGCTGTTATGATATACAACAAGAACCTATATCTATTTTGTATGTTAATTTTTGTGTTTTTCATTACTTTTCTAGTTGTTTTTGTACTGGTACTTGTTTTCTGATATCAGGTTTCCATCGGCATCTTTTACAAATTGTAATCGATTAAATCCGTCATATTCATAATACATGGTATAACCTTTTGGATCGGTCATACTGGTTACTCCTACTAATGGGTCATAAGTATATGTTGATACCATGGCATTTGGTAATGCCTCTCTTAGTGTTTGTAATGCATTTCTAAGGATTTGTTCTTTACAACTTGATGTTCTGCAATGATCTGTATCGGCATTAGATTTGGTTTGTAGATCATTGATATATCCAGAAACCTCACTATAAGTAACATTTTCAATCTTGGCAATGGGTAATTCTTCTTGATACCCCCAGATATAGACAATTCTTGTACCATCTGCTCTGGAAACCTCTACAGGTTTCCCTGATGTGTTATAACGATGGTAGTGTACACGGTCTTCTAAGGGATTGGTAGTGCTAATAGTACCTTTAGTAGTTTGTATACTTTTTACCTGTGCACTATGCCCCCCTTGCTTGTACAAAATACGCTGTGTAGATAATAGGATGTTATTACGATAGTTTTCTGTTTGAATTGGAGTGTTAATACGATATTCATCTTCTAACACCCCATACATGTTTTTATCAGTAGTACTAAGGTCTGTTAAGCTATTTCTAGAATTGGGATAATAGTTTTTTGTCTTTAGAGTTCCTTTTTTACTGTCTTTAACCGAACTTTCTGTTAAGAAATAATTAGGATGGTTATAGGTGTAGCTCTTTTCGGTTACTATCGGGTTTTCTCCATTTAAATCATATTGAGTTTCGGTACTTGAAGTTAAAAGTTTTTTTCCCGTTGAAATAAATCCATTTCCAAACAAATACGAATAATAATATGTAGGCGATGAACAGTTTTGTTCTAATGGAGTAATAAGGTTATATAACAATAACGGTTTTAATAATTTTTCATTAACGTTTTCATATTCATTTTCTAAGGTAGAAATTAACTTATCCTGTCCGGTACTACTTAAAGAATAAATTTCTTTTTTCTTTAATTGCCCTCCACTCCAAGGTTTAGTTAAATAATAAGGTGGTCTGTTACGACTTAGATAATTAAACCATGTCATGTATGGTTGGGCAAAGGTTATATTTCCGGGATTAAAAAAAGGTTGTAAAACGTTAAGTTTTAAAGAAGGGGTTGTGTCAAAATAATAAATTGTCTTTCCATTTTTATTAGAATTTGAGTCCATTAAATACTCGGTAACCTTTTGATATTCTATATGCGTAATACCATTACTTTCTATTTCGTACAAAGGACTAGAACTGGCAGTAAGTAATAATTCTAATGATGTATTTATATTATCATTGCCAATAGGAATCGGAGAATAGTTAATAGCGTATTTTGTAAAATGCTCTTTATTAAAATGCGTTTTTAAAATACCATCAGAATACTCGTAATCTTTTATGGTTGAAGGAGTTGTAGATGTTCCGTCATAACTTTTTATTGTTTTTATTCTTAACCCACCTACATCTTTTAATGGAGGATTAATATCAATTGTTGTAATGTTCCAATCAACTCTTATCCAGGCTAATGGGCAATCTTGTGCCCCCATTCCACCGATAGCGGTTTCTCTAACATATAATGAATAATTACCACTTGGTAACCATATCTCTTCATTAACGGTTCGCCCCGGGAAATGATCAGCACCGTCCGGTGCCGGTCTTTGATAAGTTTTTATAGCTACGCCACTTGAGTTTCTTAATTGTACCTGAGGATTACCACCGTTTTGTTGTGCAGGAGTAAAACCTGCATTGATTTTTACAAATCCATTTTCAGGAATAACTATAGCTAGTTCTTTTTCATGTGCAGTATCCGCACACCACGATGAAGATGATCCGGATCCAGGAGCCCCATAACCATATGCATTTAAAACCTCACCATCAGTAGTAATAATTTCCTTTACACCTGGATGAATTTTATTAGCTTCAAACTCAAATTCTGTATAACCTCCAGTAGGGTAAATTATCTTTTCTAGGATCCCTGCTTTCATATTAATTTCATCCGTAGATTTATCTCCATTACCCAATTTATAATGGTTTCCTAGGAACTCAACTTCCTGTTCTTCGACATAACCTCCTGTATTGTTATTTGCATATCCCCAATAGTCTTGTTTTTTAGAATTTCTATTTGGTAAGCTTAAATTATTATATACAAATTCATATTTTTTTTCATCAACGTTATTTCTTCCTGAAACGGATAGACTATTAAGTTTCATTCTATCTTGATTAGCGCCATCGTGTTGAAAACTTGCTTTTAAATGGACGGTTTGATTATTATTGATTACCTCAAGTGAGTTTAATTTTACAGAATTGTCAAACCATGGGCCAGTAGTAGTGTTCAATTTTATTTTTCCATTCTTAAAAACAATCGTATCTATTATTTTTGCCGAAATATAATAGTCATCCGAATAACTATTAACTTCCGTTGGATCGTTAGAGTAAGGGCCAATAATGGATGATTGTGGAGTAGCAAACCTCCAGTTACAACCAAACCCGAGAAATCCATAGCGTAAAGAACTCAATCTAATAGTTGAGCCAACAAGCTCTCTATCCTTAGTATAGGTGTTATCCTTATATTTAAAATATATAGTATCTTTTTTATTGGCTGAAATTATTTCAGTTAAATACCACGAGGTAATCATATCGTCCATAAATGTATAAGTAACACCTGTTCTTTTATCTGTAAATTCATAGGCAGACTCTCCATCAAGACTAGTTCCAAAACGATACGTAGTTCCATCGGGCATTGTAATTACAAATAACTCTCGTCCTATTCTTTCAATTTTCATTGAACTTGAAGATTCACTAATAATTTCTCCATTTTCTATATAAAACCGCCCTGTAACACCATTAAAATTAAAAATGTAAATATCAGGTGAACTATCTTTTCGTTTATAATATATATCCTTAAAATCCAAATAAGTATCTAAATCTTGAGCAGCATTATCAGCATCTATTAATGGTGAACTGGTATACTCATCTGGAATACCTTTAACTTGTCTTGTAATTATTCCTCCGGCATTTAAACTCCATCCCAGACCAACCATAGATGCCATTTCATTTACTTTTATTCCTGAAGCGTGATAACTTATATTTATGGGAACTTTTAAAGTTCCTTGTTCTATTGTATAAATAGGGATTGAAATTTGAGGGACCCCCGAATTTAAATCAACAGGATAGGAACCATATTTTGATAAACCAGCTGCATTTGGGGATACCGGTATTAATTGAGGTAAATCTTGTCCAAACGTTATTCCTGTATATAATAGGAACAGATACATAATAGATATTCTCATAAAAAAACAACTTTTAATTAACTAATATTAAATTTTCGGGCCACAAATATATGTCAAATATTACGGCAAAACATCATTAAAACAATAGATAAACATCCTTTTGTTCATAAGTGTTAAATCATAGATAAACAACTCAAAACGTAGCGCTTTTAATGTTTTTCTTGTTTTCCTGAGACAAGATTACAAAAAGACAGTATCAAATTCTGATACTCTGATTTTTTTTTTAAAATAATCTTATCTCATCTTAGGTATTTATGTCACAACTTATTGAGATGTTACCCTTATTGATTGTTTTTTTGTTTTAAGTCAGAAATCCGAAGCTCGAAGACGGAAGAAGCAAATTCAGAATTCGGAATTTAGAATTATGAATGGTTGATTTTTGGTTGATGGTTTGAACTTCGAGAACACTTCGGCAAGCTCAGCATGGCACCTCAGTCCACGTTACATATGAGAAGGGTGAGGTTACTCGAACCCTGGTATGGTATATTAGTTGTTTGCTTATAGTTGACAGTTGATGGGATGACCTTGTCTGAAGTTGGAAGCAACTTCTTCATTTGGTAGAGGGTCGGAGTGAGGGGGAATAATGAGAAGTTTTTGATAAAAAATTAAACAGACATAAGATTTAAGGAAGCGTTTAAACACCTTTTTGCAAATTAGCTCGAAGCCTTTTAATGGCTCGATAAACTATAGTTCTAACAGTCTCGATAGTATTGTCTGTTAATAAAGCAATTTCTTCATAGCTTTTTTCCATATGATACCTGAAAAAAATAACTTCTCGCTGTTTTACAGGAAGATCATACAGTGCATTTTCTAGTCTAGATGAATACTCAGAAATGATTTCTTCTTTTATGATTACTTGTTCTACAGAGTCCTCTTTTTGTGGGATATTCATGGTGGATACCTCAGAAGATATTATTTTTAATTTTCCAAAATGAGGTTTACTTACCTTTCTTTTAAGTGATCTGTACAAATAGTATTCGACATTGGTAACATCAGAAAGTGTTTTTCTGTATTTATAAATGTCTAAAAACAAATCGTGGATACAATCTTTTACACGGTCAGAATCTCGAGTATATTTCATTCCGTATGAATAAAGAGAGTTTATATATAGGTTATATAATTCGCTTAAAGCAACCAGATCATCTTTTCTTATTTGCTGCCATAAAAGAATCCCCTTCTCTGTATTGTTTTGCATAAAGTTAATCTGTGTTCTAAGAACTTAGTAAAAAGTACAATGCTTAAAGATAAAAACTTATTTAAAATACACAAATAATAGGAGTAATCATATATTACATTGTTATTTTTTGTAAGAACATGATTCTAAGAGAAAATATAGATATTGTATATGTATAGTGTTGATATATAGGTTTTTGTGATAAGATTATTATAGGTGTAGCTTACCTTAAATAAATCATATTTGTAAGTTTTTAACAAGAAAACAAAAAAAATATTAAAAAAAGTGTCTATGTTTTCTCTTTTCTCGCCTTTAGTATAATGAGAACCGAAATAAAATTTAATTAAAAAACAAAGAATACCGTAAATGAATATTAAAAAAATTCATAGAATAAATGAGGATGAAAAAACTCGATTAAGAAATCGAATTCATCATTCTATCAAGAAACATGCTATAGAAAGCAAACGGAAAAGAAAAAAGAGAAGTATTTATTTTTCTGTGGCGGCTTCGGTTCTTTTTATTTTTGGAATTTCATTTTTTTATGAAATGAAGGAATCCAGAAGTTATATTGAACAATATGTGGAGGTAAACCAAACGACAGCTCCAATACATAATGGAGAGGTGAAAATAGTATTAAATAATCAAAAAATTATCAATTTAAAAGAAGAGGCTCCCTCTATAGTATATACTAACAACGGAGAAACCATACGAGTTAATAACGAAGATATTGCGCATAAAGACACAATTTCTAAAAAAGAGGTTTTTAATTCTATTATTGTACCTTATGGTAAACGATCCTTCATTACATTATCAGATGGATCAAAAGTATGGATGAATTCTGGTAGTAAACTTACTTATTTAGCAAATTTTAAAGAGGATAAACGAGAAGTTTATTTAGAAGGAGAAGCAATTTTTGAAGTAACACATAATAAAGAAAGACCTTTTTATGTAGTAACCAAAGATAATCGGGTAGAAGTATTAGGTACTGTATTTAATGTAAGTAATTATAGTGATGATGACTTTACAGAAACCACTTTAAAAAGTGGGAGTGTCGAAATTAAATATGCGTCAAACTCACTATTTGGTACTTCTACTACCAGAATTACTCCTGGGACAATGGCTTCTTATAATAGAAGCACAAAAGAGATTCATAAGAAAACTGTGAATGTAGATGAGTATATGTCCTGGAGAGATGGCTTCTTTATATTTCATAGTGAGAGCTTAACAAACATTTTAAGAAAAGTTTCTAGATATTATAATGTTAAAATAACAGTTAATGAGACTGCATTAAAAGAACTTAAGTTCTCTGGATCTTTAGATCTACGTGATACTATCGAAGAGGTTATGGAGCTTCTGAAAGAGACATCAAAGTTTAATTATCAAAAAATAGACAATCAAATAATTATTAATTAATAAAAATTCATGAATGAGTAATAAATAGCGGAAAACAAAAAAGCCAGAAGATGCGGCAACATCTCCTGACTTGTAATAAAGTAAACATTGTAGTAAACAACATTTATAAACAGACAACAAAAATATGAATAAAAAAAATACGAGGGTTCCTTTAATTTCAAAAAAAGGACTTGAAAAACTCATATGGAGTATGATTAAAACTTATGTTTTATGCTTGTGTTTTGGTTTAAGTAGTATTTATGCTAAAAATGCATATGGGCAGAAGAAAATTGATATAGATGTAAATGAGGTAAGTATTGAACGATTTTTTGAAGAAATTCAGAAAAAAAGCAATTTTATTTTCTTTTACAATGATGATGTAGTTGATGAACTCAAGAAAGTATCCTTGAAGACCAATAGAGAATCCATAACATCAATACTAAAAAGAGTATTAAGTAATAATAATCTGGCTTTTAAAATTATTGATAGGCAAATTATTATCACCAAAGAAGAGAAGCCTAAAATAACGCAACAAATTGTTTCTGGAAAAATTACTGATAACAAGGGTACACCTCTTCTTGGGGTTACAATTCTTATAGAAGGAGAAAATAAAGGAGTTACAAGTGATTTTGATGGTAACTATAAGATTCCTGCAAACAAAGGCCAGGTGCTGGTTTTTAGTTATATAGGAATGAAAGAGAAAAAAATACCTGTAGGAGATAGTACCGTAATAGATGTTACTTTAGAAGATGATGTTGAAGGATTAGAAGAAGTTGTTATTACGGGATATCAGAATATTAAGAAAGTATTTTTTACAGGAGCATCTCAGTCCTTAAAAGCTGCAGATATAAAGCTAGAAGGAGTTCCTGATGTATCACGATCTTTAGAGGGAAGAGCGGCAGGAGTATCCATTCAAAATGTTACAGGAACTTTTGGAGCTACCCCCAAGATTACAATTCGAGGATCTTCATCTATTTTGGGAGATACAAAACCGATTTGGATTATCGATGGGGCAATTCAAGAAGAAATTATTAACCTTTCTCTTAATGATTTGGTATCTGGAGACACCAATACACTCTTAAGCTCTGCAGTAGCTGGCCTAAACGCAGCAGATATAGAAAGTATCGAAATATTAAAAGATGCATCGGCAACTGCCCTTTATGGAGCAAGAGCACTAAATGGAGTAGTAGTAATTACTACCAAATCTGGAGAAAGAAATGAAAAGACAACGATAAACTATTCATCAGAATATGCAGTACGTGCTATTCCCAGATATAATCAGTTTAATTTATTAAACTCTCAGGAAACTGTTTCGATTTATAGAGAATTAGAAAGTAAAGGTTTTCTTAGTCTTCCCAATAGTTTACAAGGAAGATTTGGAGGGATTTATAACTTAATGTATAACAGAATAAATACGTTTGACCCAGCAACTAATTCTTTTTTGCTAGCCAATACACCAGAAGCAAAAGCTCGATTTTTACAACAGTACGAATTGGCTAATACAGATTGGTTTAAAACGCTTTTTCGTCCTACACCAACACAAACTCATTCGTTAAGTTTTTCTGGTGGTGGAGAAAATTCTGCGCAATATGCCTCAATAGGATATTTTGCAGATCCGGGATGGACTATTGCTGATAGAGTTAGACGACTTACAGGTAATTTAAGAAACACCTATTTTATAGGTGACAAACATAAAGCTACGGTCCTTATACAAGGATCTTATAGAGATCAAAATGCACCAGGTTCTTTTGACAGGCAAACAGATGTCGTTAATGGAAGTTTCAACAGAGATTTTGATATCAACCCTTTTAGTTATGCTTTAAATACAAGCCGTGCTATTCGCCCTCGAGATAATCAAGGTAATCTTGAATATACTAGATATAATTGGGCGCCATTTAATATTTTAAATGAACTAGAAACCAATACAACAGAGTTGTCGGTTCTGGATCTTAAGTTTCAAGGTGAATTCGAAACCAAGTTAACTGAAAATTTAAAATATAATTTTCTTGGAACAGCACGCTATGCAAACTCAACTAATGAGCATAAGGTAAGGGAAGATTCGAATGTTGCTGGTGCATATAGATCTAATGAAACTACCATAGTCGAAGAAGCTAATATATTTTTGTTTACAGATCCCGAGAATCCCAACTCCAGGCCACAAGTAGTATTGCCATCAGGAGGTATTTACACGCGAAGAGAAAACAGGATTATTACCTATAATTTTAGAAACACATTAGATTTTACAAAAGAAATAGGCGATAAAAGTGACTTTAGGGTATACCTTGGACAAGAGTTTAGGTTTGTTAACAGAGAGCAAAGCTTTAATAGAGGTTTTGGGTACCAGTTTTCTAAGGGTGGTGTACCGTTTACCGATCCAGATATCATCAATAAACTTATTTTAGATGGTGGAAATTATTATGGGTTGACACAAAGCAGAGAAAGAGGAATGACTTTCTTTACTACAGCAACCTATGCATTTGATAAAAAATATATCCTTAATGTTACAGGAAACTATGAAGGATCTAATAGAGCAGGGCAATCTTCTAGTACACGATGGTTACCTACCTATAATATAGGTGCCAAATGGAATATTGATCAGGAGCCATTTGTTCAAGATATAAGTTGGATATCAAAATTAGCATTTCGCCCTAGTTATGGGTTAGTAGGGTTACTCGCTGATAATGCAAGTAATAATCTGGCAGTATTTAGAAATGTATTGACCGATAGATTTAACCCTATTACCAGAGAGAATGCAATTAATATTGATGATCTTCAGAATACAGAGCTTACCTGGGAAAAAACACTAGAATTAAACCTTGGATTAGAAGCTGGATTCTTAGATAATAGAATTTCGTTTGTTGCTGATGTATATTTCAGAAAAGGTAAAGATCTGATAGATGAAGTAAGAACCTCAGGAATTGGTGGACAAGATATTAAATTAGCCAATAATGCTAATATGACTACCAATGGTATTGAACTTCAGTTGAACACGAATAATGTTGTTACTCCAAACTTTAAATGGAGTACTACAGTGAATTTCTCTTACTTTGATCAGGAAATTACCGAACTAGAGCAAAGACCTAATGTTTTTGATTTAGTATCTCAAACAGGAGGAAACGCAATAGGTTTTCCCAGAGGATCTCTTTTTTCTTTTCAATTTGATAAATTAGATGAGAGAGGATTGCCAACTTTTGTGTTTAATGATGATAGAGACCCTATTTCAGGTGTTGATTTTCAGGAAATAGAAAATATTCTGGAATATTTGAAGTATGAAGGTTCTGTAGAACCTAATTACACAGGAGGTATTTCTAATAATTTTACATATAAAAATTGGGGACTTAGCTTTTTTGCTACTTTCTCGGCAGGTAATAAAATACGATTACATCCATATTATTCCTCTACTTACAGTGATCTTTCGGTATTTCCTAAAGAATTTACAGACAGATGGATCTCTCCTGGTGATGAAAATAGAACCAATGTGCCAGTTATTCCTTCAAGAAGACTTATTAATGAAGTTGGAACGAATCAGATAGCAAGAGCATATAATGCCTATAATTATTCATCAGAAAGAATTGCAGATGGAAGTTTTGTAAGAATGAAAAATATTTCGTTGTCATATTCTTTCAATAAAGAGATGTTAGAGTCGATAAAACTTTCTAGTGTAAGACTAACATTCCAGTCGACAAATCCATTCTTAATTTATTCTGATAAAAAATTAAAAGGACAGGATCCTGAGTTTTTTAGAACCGGTGGGGTTGCATACCCTATTTCTAAGCAATATACGCTTTCACTTAATGTAGGATTTTAAAAAATAAGATTATGAATAGTATAAAAAAGAACATACTAAGCTTATTAGTAATAAGCACTCTGCTATTTTCTTGTGATAACTTTTTGGATGAAGTCCCAGATGATAGAACACAAATTGATAATGCAGAAAAAATAGGAGAATTAATAACAAAAGCTTATCCAGAGGCTGGATACGCTCCATTTATAGAGCCCAGAACCGATAATGCGGGAGATAAAGGTGGTTCTGCATCAGAGAACAGATACAATACAGAAATGTTTTTCTGGAGAGATGTAGATGATACCAATGCAGATTTTCCTGTAAATTACTGGAACGAAACATATGAAGCAATTGCTCAGGCAAATCATGCATTACAAGCGATCGAAGAGTTGGGAGGAGGTAGTGAGTTTAGTCATCTAAAAGGAGAAGCCCTGTTGGCCAGAGCCTATGCGCATTTTATGCTTGTAAATATTTGGGCAAAGACCTATGACCCTGCTACTGCCGGATCTGATCTTGGGATTCCCTACGTAGATGAACCAGAAAATGTAGTAATTAAGGAGTATAAAAGAAATACGGTGAAAGAGGTGTATGATAGAATAGAGACTGATCTTTTAGAGGGATTACCCTTAATAACGAATGAATACAATGTTCCTAAGTTTCATTTTAATGTAAAAGCAGCCAATGCATTTGCTTCAAGGTTTTATACCTTTAAAGGTGAGTGGCAAAAGGTAATTGATTATAGTTCTGAAGTATTGGATGCTGATCCTGCTACTTTACTTAGAGATTATACAGGGTTTTATCAAACGTTGACTTATGATGAAAATCTAGCTAGACATACCTCTACAGATGATCCTGCAAACTTATTATTGGTATCAGGAAACTCATTGTTTGGTAGGTTTTATGCATCTGCTAGATATCAGTTAACATCTGATATAAGTAATGAGCTTTTTACTGCAAATTCTAATCCAATTCCAACACTCCCAAATACTAGTGTAGGAAGTTGGGGCTATAGAGTTTTTGGAAACGATTTGGTACTCAATCTACCCAAGCATGATGAATATTTTAGAGTTACTAATGCCACTGCAAATATTGGATTTGCTTTTGTAACTTATGTGTTGTTTTCTACAGATGAAGTGTTGCTCAATAGAGCAGAGGCATATGTAATGCTTAATCAAACCGATAAAGCAATGGAAGATATCAATTCTTTTTTATCTGTAAAAACACAGGAATATGATGCAAGTAGAGATGTTCGTACCTTGACAGATATTACTACATTTTACCAAGTAGATTCAGGAATATATACTCCTTTTTATGAAATAAGTGCAGACCAGTTACCTTTAATACATTGTGTAACAGAATTTAGAAAAAGAGAATTCTACAATGAAGGATTACGTTGGTTTGATATTAGAAGGTTTAACCTAGAAGTTACACATGAAGACTTTGTAGGTAATAAAATGGTATTAGAGAAAGAAGATAATAGAAAACAGTTGCAATTGCCGCCAGATGCTATTTCTTTTGGATTACAACCAAATGCCAGATAATTACATAACTAAAAGATGTTACAATGAAACAAACTGTTATAGTTGTTTGATGTACACTCAAATCATTTGTGAGTGATTTCTATGTAATGTCTAAAACAATAGTATATACACATGAAAAAAATAAATTATTTAATTACCATACTTAGCTGTTTTTTGATAGTGGTACTATCATGTAATAGTGATGAAGGTGTTGGTCCAAGCCAAATCAATACAGATACACCTCAATTATCAGAGTTAGATGTTTGGCTAAGAAAAAACTTTGTAGAACCTTATAATATAGAGATACAGTATAAATGGGATGAAAATGAGGTTGATCTAAATAGGTATTTGTATCCTCCAACAGAAGAGAATGTAAAACCTTTATTAGAGGTAGTGCTTGCTGTTTGGGTAGAACCCTATACACAATTGGGTGGTGAAGATTTTATTAAAACAATTGCACCCAGACAATTTACATTGGTAGGAGGTTTTAATTTTAATCCATCTGGTACAATAACACTTGGGCTCGCAGAAGCAGGAACCAAAATAACTCTTTTTAATGTAGATCAGTTAGATCTTACAGATCTGACATTAACTAAAAGGTATTTTCAAACGATTCAGCATGAATATGCACACATTTTAAATCAAACAAAGCCTTATGATCCTGCTTATGGTGAAATTAATCCAGAAAATTATACAGCACAATGGTTTAATAGGTCTGTTGCGCAAGCTAGAGAACTAGGTTATATAACAGATTATGCCTCTAGTAGTGAATCTGAAGATTTTGCAGAGATGATTGCAACTATGCTAACCAATTCTAAAGCAGAATTTGACGCTATTGTGAATGGGATAACCAGTACTGAAGCTCAGGAGACTATAAGACAAAAAGAACAAATAGTGGTAAGTTATTTTAGTACCGAATTTGGAATTGATCTATATGAACTTCAGGAAATAGTAAATCAGAACACATTAGACATTGTTAACTAATACTAAAATATTATGAATATCAATATATTAACAAAAATATCATTTTACTTGTTTTTGATACTTATGGTAGTATCATGTACTAATGACGATGATGAAACTATTTTTGATGAAACTCCAAGTAAGAGAATCGACTCAAGAATTTCTGAATTAAGAGAATTGTTATTGGGATCACCAGAAGGGTTTAAGACGGTATATTTTCCGAATAACACAAAGTATGGTGGTTTTACATTTTTTATGAAGTTTAATTCAGACGGAACTGTAGAAATGAGATCTGATGTTGATTCAGAAACTGGAGTTACAACAGGTTCGTATGAAGTTGATTTAGGGAGTGCCGTAGAGCTTATATTTTCTACACGTAACCAAATTCATAAACTTTCTGATAGTAATATCCCTGGACTAATTGGGACTGGGTATGAAGGAAACTCTAATTTTCAATACATCAGTAATGAAAATGGAAAAATAACCTTTAAAGAACCCAGACATGATGCTATTTTGGTTTTTGAGCCTGTTACTAATCAAGATGATTGGATGCAGGTAGATGAATCATTGGCGATGAGACAAAACTTAGTTCCAACAGCAACAACTTCAGTTTTTCAGCAGTTTATCGTAAAAACCCCTTCGGGACAACAGAATTATAATTTAAATTATGATGGTTTACGTTATTTTGCAGGCCCAAGAAATCAGACTGTAGATGGTGAAGTGTCCGAAATTAATTTTGGAATAGCATATACTCCAGAAGGATTAATAGCTAATCCACCAATAGAACTAGATGGGGTTACTTATGAGATATTTATATATGATGCAACCCAAAATGTTTTTATATCGAAAGTAGGAGACCATGAAGCAAGTATTGGATTTAATGAAGAACCAGCTTTTATTACCGATGATTATTTGGATTTAGGAAATGGTTTTGATGGTTTTGTTTATCGTATTTCAGAAGGAGTAAATGTATTGACCTCTGCTGGATTTGACGCTATGGTAGCAGATGTGGATAATAATCTTTCTGGATTTGGATTAACTGTTCAACTTTTGGTGATCTTTTTAAGTCCAGACGCTAGTAATCAGATTCAGGTTTTTATAGATGTTTTTGATGGTACTGATAGTTTTAGAGCTGTATTCATTTTTGAGCAAGAAATAAGAGAAGAGAAAATGTTTTTGACATATGTAGGACCAGGGAATCCAAATGGTACTTTTCTAGAAGGTCAATTTCAGCCGATACTAGATTTTTGTGCTAGTACAGAAGGGCTTTATTTTGAAACCAAAGGTTCTTTTCAAACTTCATCCACATCTTTTTCTAATACTTCGGGAACCTTTACGAGTGCACAAACTCCTTCTCAAAGAGTATATGGGTGGTTGTTCTAATAAATGTTCAAACAGAAATGATAACTATTAAATTTCATTGAATAAAAAGTGTTGAATTCAATGAAAACAGAAAATACCCTAAACATATTTGTTTAGGGTATTTTTATTTTTTGTAATTACAATTATGATAATATTTATGACTAAAGTTTACTGTTTATAGATTGGGTTGTTAGGATAAAATTAACCGATAAGTTAATGAGAATATGTAGAAGAATAGATAAAATGAGATAGGATAAGAGAAGTATTTCCTACACAATAATTTTCGTTTGGAAGCCAATATGATGGTTTTTGTGTGTTAAATTATGTCATTCGTATATTTTTTTTCTAAAATGTACGTTAATACAGTATTTTAGACTGTTTTTTAACTAAAAGCATAACTCAAATCATTAATAATGATGCTACACAAACTCACTGCCATAAAAGGCTCCTGGCTTTTTATAGAAAGGTCATGTTATCTATTTATGACCTTATTCCTTTTAGGAATTCAATCCTCTTTCTCAAAAACCAATATTGAAGATGCTTCTGATCCCGGTACTACAACCAATTATGTAAAAATAGAAGAGGATAGTGCTAGATTAAATGTTAACGATTTGATCAATGAAGAAACGTGGAATACCTTATTTCCATATAGATTTGGTGCAAAAGATACTGGCGGGGGCGTATGGGTGTTAGATCCAAAAGACGATTTTTATACGTTTACTTCTTTTGTAGAAGCGATAAATAGAATGAGTACAATAACAGCAACTTTCGAAAGAAGATGTGGTACCAATGCTTATAGAGTTACTCGAACAGACGAAATTACTGGTGTATCTAAAATAATTCGTACCGATGCAGATTTTGATGCGCCAAGAAATACTGATAAAGAAATTGTTTCAGAGGTAGTAGATTATGGTTCTTTTTTAGAAGAAGGCGACCTCGAAACCAGAAAAAGAGAGATTGCTGCATTTTTTGCGAATATTTCGCATGAAACAACAGGAGGGTGGGCAACCGCACCAGGAGGAAGATTTTCTTGGGGATTACATTTCAGAGAAGAACCAACAACATCGCTGTATGCTTCTCCAGATCCAAACTACCCTCCAACACCAGGAAAATCTTATAAAGGAAGAGGTCCTATGCAATTATCGTATAATTATAATTATGGGCCAGCTAGCGAATTTATATTTGGAGATAAAAAAATACTATTAGATAATCCCGAAAAGGTTATAGAAGATGCAGCATTGGCATTTCAAACAGCCATATGGTTTTGGATGACACCACAATATCCTAAGCCTTCTGCTCATGATGTTATGGTTCGTAATTGGACTCCAAGAGAACGAGATCTTGCAAAGAATAGACTGCAAGGCTTGGGGATGACGGTAAATATTATTAATGGAGGAGTAGAATGTGGTACAGGAACAGAAAAGCCACAAGTAGTAGATCGAATAGGATATTATGAAAGATTTGCGGGTATTTATGGTATAGGAACCGATATGGATGGAGTTCATGATCTTTCTGATTGTGGATGTAAAGATATGACACCTTATGGAGGAGATGCAACGGATCTTACAGATGAGCCTTGTGCCAATAAACCTAAGGTTACTTTTGCTAGTCCAAGAAATAATCAAATAATAGAACAAACTACGTTTTCTGCCGTACAAGTTAGTTTGTCTGTAGACAAAAAAAATACTGAATTATCAAGTATTACTACAACGATTGAGGGACAGAATTTTACTGGCGAATCGTTTACTTGGACACCTATCAGGTATGGAACGCATGAGTTAACTACCAATGCATCTTTTGCAAACGGGACTACAGCATCATCTACTATTACAGTATTAATATGGGATGGAGGAGTACTTAACTGCGGATTGGTTCAGGAATGGAGTGCTACAGTCATTTATAGAGATAAAGACAGTTATGTAAAATACAATAATAAAGTATATAAAAATAGATGGTATGCAGATAGTAGTAATATTCCTGGAAATGATGAAGTATGGACATTTGTAGCAGATTGTGGTACAGATTCTAATATTGCCCCAACAGTAAGTTGGGAGGCTCCGTCTGCAGGACAAACCATCGAACAGACACAGCTTTCTGCAATAACACTTCGCGCCAGGGCTACCGATACAGATGGAAACGTTCAATCTTTTGTGTTTAAGCATAATAATGAAAATATTAATGCTGTAGCAAACGGGAGTACATATACTGCTAATTTCACACCTTCTTCATTTGGAACGTATTCGCTCATTGCCGCAGCAACAGATGATAAAGGAGCTACTACAGAGAGAACGATTACTTTTATTGTTAAAGAGAAAACAGTAGTGGTAAATACACCACCATCTATAAGTGATATCGATCCTCAAAATGCAAGTACTATCGAGCAAACAACCCTTACACCTATAACTTTAAAAGCAATTGTTACAGATGATAAAGCGGTAAACTCGGTAACATTCACGGTGAACAATAGTACAATTTCTACTTCTAAAAATGGAAACCAATATACAGCAAATTGGACACCAACTGCTTTTGGATCTGTTACTTTTAAAGTAATGGCGACCGATAATGAAAATGAGTCTTCAGATACTACAGTCACCTTTACAGTAAAAGAAAAAGTAATAGTAACAAATACACCACCAACTATTAGTGGTATTGATCCACAAAATACAGCTACTATAGAACAAGAAAACTTAACAGCTATTGTGTTATCAGCAATAGTAACAGACGATAAAAGTGTAGATAATGTAACTTTTACGGTTAATAATACTACTGTTACAACTTCTAAAAACGGAAATCAATATTCGGCTAATTGGACTCCTACAGCATTCGGTGATGTCACTTTTAAAGTAATGGCAACCGATAATGAAAATGCTTCTTCAGAAACTTCTGTAACCTTTACTATAAAAGAAAAAGTGACAGGCGGAAATTGTGATGGTATTAATGGATGGAGTGCAGATCAAATATATACCACCAAAGGAACTAAGGTAAGCTATAACGGAAAAATATATGCAAACGAATGGTGGACACAAGGTGATATTCCAGGTACCAGTTCTGTATGGAAATTTGTATCAAATTGCGATGGAAACGTATCTACAGATTTTTGTGGATTTACTCCTTGGGCTTCGGCAATCGCATATGATGGAGGAGATCAGGTATATTATGAACAAAAAATATACAAAGCCAAGTGGTGGACACAAAATAATACACCAGGGACTTCTAATGTATGGGATTTTGTCTCAGACTGTACTTCAGATCTAAGTAGTAAATCAACAAAAGCTTATACACTATTTCCTACAGTGGCTCGTAATTATGTGAATTTTAAAATTCATAGTAATACAACTTCAGAAATTCAAGTGTTTTTATATGATTTTGCTGGTAAACAGGTGAGCTCTAAATCCTATAAAAGAAATCAAAAAGGGAATTCTTCTTTAAGAAGATACGATATATCCAACCTTAAACAAGGAGTATATATCTTCAAAATTATAGTTGACAGAAAACAATATATCGATAAAATAATAAAACAATAACTCTAAATACTCAATTATCACCTCATCAAAATAGGTGAGATGATAAAAAACTAAAATTAAAACACGTAATATACACAAACCATGAGAAATTTATATGCTTTTTTAGTGATGCTATTCTGTACGTTCATGATGCAGGCACAGTATACCTTTCCTGACTGTTTTGGTCCTTGGGATCAAAGTCAAATACCTTATGATAAAGGGGAAGAAGTATCAGTAAATAGCCGAAACTATAGATGTAAGTATAACACCAATACCCCTCCTCCTTCAGATGGATGGGAGTTAGTTTCTGCTTGCGGAGATGGAGGATTAGGCGGTAATTATACCGGAAATCAAAGAATTATAGGTTACTTACCAACTTGGGTAAAAGATTATGATATCAAGAATAATTTTAATCCAGAAATAGTAACCAACTTAAATATTGCTTTTCTACAGTTTAAGCAAAATAATAACAACTATAACAGTGCTAATTTTGCATCGATAGATTTTGATGAAACAACTCGTAGAGATGTGGATTCTATTATGAATGATTTAGGAGTGTTACAAAAGGCAAAAGCCAAAAATGTAAAAGTTTCTGTAGCTCTTGGTGGAGCTATAGATTATGCATTTTTATGGTTAATGACAAAGTATCATAATAATGATGCTAAGCTAGATGAAATAGCAACATTGATTACAAATTATGTTCAGACAAACAATTTAGATGGTGTCGATTTGGATATGGAATGTTGGTGGGCCGACCCAGCAATCGAAGGAACTACAGAACAAGCAGGTCGTGTTCGTGGTGATAAATGGGGTGGACAGGATGTAGGACCTCACCCAGCTGCTGTTGGTTTAAAGCTTTTAAGTAAAAAATTAAAAGAAAAAATGCCAGACAAATTATTATCGGGAGCAGTATTCGGTACCTCTTGGTTTGGTAATAATTATGATGATGGTATTGCACTATACTGGGATTGGATTGGACTTATGTCTTATGATTTTACAGGATCATGGAACCAGTCTCCAACAGGACCACACTCATCTTTATATAAAACACCTTTAAATACGTATCCAGGGCAATCGGCTAATAGTCCAATTTACTCGGTACAGGATGCTTTAGAATATTGGATGGGAATTGCTACTCCAGAATGGAATCACGATGGAGGTTTTAACGTTCCTAAGTCCAAATTGACTTTTGGAGTACCTGTATATGGATATAACTTTGCCAAAAGAAAGCCTAATAACGGAAATGGTTTCGAATTTGTACCTTATAGAAAGATTATAGAAGAATACCCAAATGCGGCTACTAGTTATGATCCTCTTGATTCTAGACAATTAAATGGATATATAGGTGAAGACGGAAAAAAATTATATTATGATACTCCTAAACAAGCAGGAGCAAAACTAAATTATTCTAGAGATAATGGACACCAAGGAGTTATTGTTTGGGAGCTGACTCAAGATACCAATTATAACAACCCAGCGAGTATATTAAAAGCTATTAACGAGGCAGCAGGAAATACAACTCCAATTAATACTGCGCCAGTTGTAACGTGGACTTCCCCATCAAATAATCAAGTAATAGAGCAAGAAACACTTTCTGCTGTCACTCTGCAGGCAACTGCAATAGATGCTGATGGATCTATTCAGTCATTTTCTTTTAAACATAATAATACAACTATTAATGCTACCAATAATGGTAGTACTTATACTGCGAGCTTTACTCCTTCGGCATTTGGAGAATATACCATCGTTGCATCTGCTGCAGATAATAAAGGAGCGACTTCTCAAAAAACAATTAAGTTTACAGTTAGAGAAAAGACAGTTGTGGTAAATACACCACCTGTAATTAGCAGTATAGCCCCTCAAAACGGGAGTACAATAGAACAAACATCGTTGTCTGCCATAGCCTTAAATGCTACTGTTACCGATGATAAAGAAGTAAGTACAGTAACTTTTATGGTTAATAATACTGCTGTTACAGCTTCTAAAAATGGAAATCAATATACTGCAAATTGGACACCAACTGCTTTTGGGGCTGTTACTTTTAAGGTGACAGCAACAGATAATGAAAATGCATCATCAGATAGTTCTGTAACATTTACTGTAAAAGAAAAAGTGGTAGGAGGAAATACACCACCTGAAATTAGTGGAGTAACGCCACAAAATGGAGCTACAGTAGAACAAACATCTTTGTCTGCTATAGCGCTAAGTGCAACTGTAACCGATGATAATGCTGTGAGTTCAGTAACTTTTATGGTAAATAATACTACGGTTACTGCATCTCAGAACGGAAACCAATATACAGCAAGTTGGACACCAACTGCTTTTGGATCAGTTACTTTTAAAGTAATGGCAACCGATAATGAAAATGAGTCTTCAGATACTACAGTAACCTTTACAGTAAAAGAAAAAGTAACTGGAGGTGATTGTAATGGAGTAGAAGCATGGGATGCAAGCAAAATATATCCTACTAAAGGAGTTAAGGTAAGTTATAATGGTAAAGTATATATCAATGAATGGTGGACACAAGGAGATACGCCAGGAACTAGTTCTGTATGGAGGTTTGATGCTAACTGTGATGGATCAGGAAATGATTTCTGTGGATTTGCAGAATGGGTAGCTGCAATTGCATATAACGGAGGAGATCAAGTGTACTATAACCAAAAAATTTATAGAGCACAATGGTGGACTCAAAATAATACTCCAGATACTAATAATGTATGGCAAGTTGTTTCTGACTGTGCACAAAAAGGAGGATTATCTTCTAACGGTGTTTCTTTTTCTACGTATGTAGAAAACATTATTACCTATCAGATTACTTCTGTTAATAATGAACTAGTAAATGTAAAACTATATGATTTATCAGGTAAGTTGCTTAGTTCAGAATCTATATTAGATAACAATGGAACTAAGGCATATACCAGAGATTTATCACATTTAAGATCAGGTATTTATATTTATACTATAAGTATAGGTCAGGACAGGTTTAGTCAAAAAATCATTAGAAATTAAATAATGTTTTTAATCCCTCTATAACTAAATAGTTGTAGAGGGGTTAAATGTCAACGTAAACAGCCAAATTGAGGTTTTTATGTAACATCTGAATAATTATCTGTTAAATACACAAACTCAACGCTAGTTCAGGGAAGTAATTACCTCTTTTTGGCATGTCAAAATAAACTACCCCTAGGTTTATTCATAGATTGTAAGATTACAGCTTATATGTCGATGATTTGGTTAAATAAAATTAGTAAATGCAACTATGAGTTCTCATATATTTTATATGAAGAGTACACTAAATATGTTTAACACAAAAACTACTATATTATGAAACAAATTATTAAATTATTGGGAGCTTTTCTTCTCTTATTGAGTACGGCTCCACCAGTATTCTCACATGGTACTGTTATTTACCCTCCAAGTAGAATTTATAATTGTTATACCAATTCTACAGCTGTTTGTGACCCTTGTGGCGAAGCAATTTATAACTGGATGGGGGTGTTACAGCCCGATACTAATTATGGAAACCATCAAACTTTCGTTCCAGATGGTCAAATAGCCAGTGGTGGTAACGGTAGTGCAGTAGATTTTAGCTGTCTTGATGCTTTAACCACCGATTGGCCAACAACAAAGGTAAATCATGGGTATATTGATGTGAAATGGAAAAATACAGCTCCTCATACTACAGAATATTATAAAGTATACCTCACTCCGCTAAACTGGGACCCTACAAAACCATTACGATGGAATGAGTTGATAGAGATTGGTCACAAAGGGCAAGGACCTGCAGAGTCATCTGCTACTATTAGATCTTTTATTCCAGATTCTTATGCTGGTAAAAGAGCTGCTTTGGTAAGTGTATGGCAAAGAGATTACAGACATAGCCATGAGGCATTTTATTCGGTAAGTGATATAATGGTTGAAGGTAACGGTGGTGGTGACTGTACTACCGGTGATGTTGTAGGTGTTACTTTTGCCAATAATACAGATTGTGCCTTACAATATTATCAAAACAATGCGTTACAAGGGTCTGCCAATTCTGGTGCTACCTATGCTGTAAATACTACAATAGGAAGCCAGTGGGAAACTAGAGATAATTCTGGAAGTCAGGTAGGAACTTTTACTATTGCTTGTGATCAAACCGTTTATACTTCTACAGGAGCTTGTAATGGAGGAGGAGATTGTACAACAGGTGATACAGTAAGTGTTACTTTTACGAATTCTACTAATTGTAGTTTACAGTATTATCAGAATAATGCTTTACAAGGATCGGCTGATGCGGGAAGTTTTTATACTTCAAGTACTACAGTAGGAAGCCAATGGTCAGTTCGTGAGGCTTCTGGTGAGCAAGTAAGTAGTTTTACGATAACTTGTGATCAGAACACCTACAACTCTACAGGCAATTGTAATGACACTGGTGGCGGAGGCTGCGATGGCTTAGATGCATGGTCATCAAATACGGCTTATGTTATTAGTAATCAAGTTGAATATAATGGAGTAAAATACGAAGCCAAATGGTGGAGTAGAGGGAAAAATCCAGAGCAATTTTCGGGCCCATGGGATGCATGGAAAAATATTGGATCATGTGTGGCAAGTAAAGCAGGAGATGCTGAGAAGTTAAACTTTATTGTTTATCCTAACCCTGCACAAGATATTATCACGTTAGCGATAAACAACGTTCAAACTTCATCTTCTCAAATTAGTATTAAGGATATGAATGGAAGAACTTTGGAGACTATGACATTAACCGTTCCTAATGGAATAACTAAAGTAAACCAAACGATACGATTAAACAATCTGTCGACAGGTGTTTATTTTATTCATGTTGCAACAGGAAAAGATGCATTTACTCAAAAGTTTTTTGTAAAATAATTTATATTAATAAATAGATATATTAAAAAAGGGCTGTCAAAATCTTGACAGCCCTTTTTATTTTAATTACGTCCATGCCCAACATGGCAACCGCATCCTGCATGCATAAAACCTTGAGATGCTTCATGCCATGGAAATGCATGATTTGATTTGTTATTTTTCCACCAGAATTTGGTTCTTTTTTTAGACTTGTTCCCGATTTCATCCATAGTATCTGTATCATATAATCGGCCATTAACCATTACATATTTGACAGTTTTTGTATTTCGAATGTTTTCTAATGGATTTTTATCCAGAATGATTAAATCTGCCAGCTTTCCTTCTTTCAAGGAACCGATATCATTTCCTGCACCTATATATTTGGCCGAATTAATAGTTGCGGCCTGTAATGCCTGTAAGTTGGTCATACCACCTTGATGAAGTAACCATAATTCCCAATGAGCACCTAAACCATTTAATTGCCCGTGAGCACCAAGATTTACTTTAACTCCAGCATTGGCCAATGAAGTCACTGTTTTAGAAACAAGAATATGTCCATTTTCATATTCTTCATCGGGTGCCATGGTTCTATGTCTAGAGCGTGCATCCAAAATAGATCTGGGAGTATACTTAAGTAGCTTTTCATTTTCCCACACGTTCTCTTTTTGATAGAAGTAATACTCTCCATTTAATCCTCCAAAATTTACAATAAGTGTTGGAGTATAACCAGTTTTACTTGTTTTCCATAGTTCATGAACATCTTTATAAACAGGAGCAACAGGAATATTGTGTTCGATACCTGTATGTCCATCCATAATCATCGACATATTATGATGAAAGGTAGAACCTCCTTCTGGAACCACATTAATACCTAATTCTCTAGCTGCCTGCATGATCTGCTGTCGCTGATCTCTTCGAGGTTGATTGTAGCTTTTTACCGAGGTAGCACCAAAAGCCTTTGTTCTTCGTATCGCTGACCTGGCATCTTCAAGATTGTTAATTACGGCCTTAAAATCCGAATCTCCACCATATAATATAAAACCAGTAGAGTAAACACGAGGCCCAACCATTTCGCCACTTTTAATTAACTCTGACATAGTGAAGATAGTTTCGGTGTTGGCAGAAGGGTCAAGAATTGTGGTCACACCAAATGCAAGATTTGCATACAATTGCCAATGTTTTTGGGTAGTTAATTTGTACCCCTGTGCACCGATATGAGCATGTGCATCTACAATACCGGGCATAATAGTTTTCTGACTGGCGTCAATAACTTTGGTATCTGTTGGTATTTTTATTTCTGAAGATTTACCAATTTTTTCGATGATGTTTTTATTAATGATAATGGTACCGTTTTGAATGATTTCATCTCCTTCCATAGTGATGATTCTTGCATTGGTAAAGGCAATTTTACCAGAGGGAGTGTCTGTGGCAACACTCAAACCAATTTTATTTCCTTGGGTAGTTATTTCAGTTGTATTCTTTGTGGATTCAGGAAGAAACGTGTATTTATCTTTAATCTTGTTAGAGAAATACTCATCGCCCAATGTCCAAAATATTTCCTTACTATCTTTTGACCAATGAAGATTAATACCAGCATCTTTGGTAATTTGAACTACAGGTACATGTTTGGAATTATTATCAAGGTTTATTTCTTTACCAGGCAGCGTTAAAGGCGCTATATACACTTTATGAAGGTTGGTAAAGGCAATCCATTTATTATCGGGACTAGGAATCAAACGATTTGCGTATTTTGATTTGATGTGTGTTTTAACATCATTACCATTAAGATTTACAGATTTTAAGGTTTTGGTTAAATTACCAAAATAAGTACCTCCTGTTTGATAGAAAATACGTCTACCATCTGCTGTAAACATTGGGTATGCTCCTTCTTCAGAAATCAATTTTACATCAGTTCCGGTTAGAGTCATAGTATAGATTCCAGGGTTTTTACCAAAACTTCTTCCGAAATTACTATTCCCTCTCTCCTTTTTATAGGTAATCAAACTATTTGAAGGATTGTAAGAAGGTGTTCTGTATATTCCTTTTTCTGAAGTAAGTTTTATAGGAGTTCCTCCTGTAATTGGTATTTTATAGATAGCACCTAGATTTTCATCATTCCATGTAACATAAACAATAGATTTACCATCAGAAGAAAAACTGGGCTCAGACTCAAAATTAGAAGATTGTGAGGTGAGTCGTTGAGGTTTTCCATTAGGTAGTTTTTTTCTCCATAAATACCCCAAAGCACTAAAAACGAGTGTTTTTTTATCAGGAGAAGTAACTGCATGTCGAATTACTTTTGCTGTAAAATCTTTTGGGGCAACAGGCGTGTCAAAATGAACAATTTCGGCAATTTTTACTGTTGCTTCAACAGTAAAAGGGATATTAGTTACTTTTTGGTTATGAATGTTAATTTTATGAATTTTACCAGATGACCAAAACACAATTTCTGAGTGATTAGGCATCCAACTATAATTAGGGTAGATACCGAAAATTGCCCATGCTTCTTGTTGATCCTTATTTAACTGATCGTATATTGGCCATTCTTCTCCCGTTTCTAGGTCATGAATATATAAAACCGTTTTGGTACGAACTCTTTTTACAAATGCTAATTTTTTACCGTCTCTGGATACCTGTGGTCTTGCAGCACCTCCCGGTCCACCTGTAATGGTAATAGTTTTACCCGTTTTAAAATCATATCTCTTTATTACATAGATTTGTTTATTTGGGTCTTTATTATATTTAAAATACCCGCCAGGATATATATCTTCACTATAATACAAATATCTTCCATCAGGGGAAATGGTAGGTTCATTAACATCTTGTTGATCGTTTTTTCTTTTGGTAAGCTGTAATCCAGAGCCACCTGTAATATGATATTGCCATATTTCTCCTGCTCCCAAAGAACGCCTAGAAGTAAAATGTTTTCGAGCAATCAGGTACTCTCCAGTTGGCATCCATATAGCATTATTAAGTAATCTAAATTTTTCTTTGGTGATTTGTTGTGGATTACTACCATCTGCATTCATAGTCCAAATATTATCACCACCTCCTGCATCACTTGTAAATGATATTTTCGTTCCATCAGGACTAAAACGTGGTTGGATTTCGTATGGTATTCCCGTTCGAAGCACGTTTGCTTTCCCTCCCTCAATAGGAATACTGTAGATATCCCCTAAGAGATCAAAAACAATTGTCTTACCATCTGGACTAACATCTAAGCTCATCCAGGTGCCCTCGTTAGTAGTAAAAGAATGATTTTGATAATTAAATGCTCCTGTAGGATTAGAAACATCCCATTTTTCGTTTTTTTCTTTTTGAGCATAGGTGTTAAAAAGAATAAAAAAACCAACAACCAAGGTGGTAAAAGTATGTGTATGCATAATGAGTAATTTACAAAAAACTCAAAATACTCATTTATTGCATAAACTATCTTAAAGTGATGTTAATGCAGAATAAATGGTTAACATACCATTAAATAAGGTGTACAATAGATATGTTAAGAAAAATTACACAATTCCTATGGTTGATATTTAACCAGAGGAATTGTGCAAAACTTATTGATTTTAATCTATGACACCATTTAAAATTTGATGCTTTACTTTTTTAATGTAGTTTCTTCCCATTGGAATTAGTTTACCGTTAATTTCTAAGCTGTTTTTATCAATTGCCCTGATTTTGTTTAAGGCAATGGTGTAGGATCGGTGGATTCTTATAAATTGATAATCAGGAAGCAATTTGGTGATTGCCGTTAAATTGTAATGTGTAACATAATCTTTATAAGGTGTTTTGATAATTACATAATCTTTTAAACTCTCTATAAATAGAATGTCATCAAAAGGAATTTTAACCATTTTTTTGTCTACTTTGACAAATATGTGATCGTCAAACTCTAATGAGAGATTATCAGATAATTTACTAGAGAGTTGCAATATCCTGGATACTTTGTTCAAAGCTTTCATTAACCGTTGTAAAGAAACAGGCTTGAGAATGTAATCAACAACATCTAATTCAAATCCTTCTACCGCATAGCTATTATCAGAAGAAGTGATTATAATTAAAGGAGGAGTATGTAAACTTTTGATAAAATCAATGCCATTAACCATTGGCATATTAATATCAACAAAAATAAGATCGACTTGATTTTGGTGAACAAATTCAAAAGCATCGACCGCATTATTACAGCTATAAATTATTTCAAAATTATCAAAGTACTCCAAGTTTTTTCTTAATACTTGAACAGATAGAGGATCATCGTCAAGTATTACGCATTTTGTTTTCATTAGCAAAGTTGTGTTTTGAGTTCATGTTTTAATGTTTTGGGAAGTACTATAAGAAACCGGTTTTATTGGCTTTTATTGTTTTTTTAAGTTTTTTATAACACTTAATTTCTTAAACACTTTTTAATGAAAAGGTTAGCAAATACCGGTAATTTTAAAAAAATTAACAATTTTCCTACAAATATGATAGAGTAAGTTCATGTCAAGAATTGCATATTATTGCATTTTATACTCCGAAAATCTACATTTTTAAGTCATTCAGCTAATTAGTTTCATAGCACCCCAAGTAATTCATACTTTTCCATTGAAACTATAACGTTTTCGATAAATATTAATACACAAACGCTTTAATTTAGGTAAAGAACTATGAAAAATTTTAACAAAACTATTAAGGCTTGGTGTTTTCGAAAATCATCTTTGAAAACATTCTCGCTTTTAATTTTAATGTGTGTAACCGCTATTGGGTATGCACAGGTAAACACAGGTGGAAGTGCGACAACCTCTAGCCATCAAAAACAAGTAATTGGTTATATTACCAATTGGGACGCATGGAAAACAACGAGTGCCGGAGTACCTGGCCAGGGAGCATTAACACATCTTAATATTGATTATTCTAAATATACAATTTTAAACTATTCATTTTTTGGAGTAGCAAAAGATGGTTCATTGCATAGTGGCGATCATAGAAACAAGCAAATCTATGCACAAGGATCTGTACAAGAACCAAATGATATTTTCTTTACAGATATATATAGTAGTTGGGATATGCATATTCTTTTTGGAGAGATCGATCCTATACAACATGTAAATGAAGATGCTAAAGCTAGGGCAGAGGCTCAAGGATTTCAGGTAGAATTAAATGCAAATACCTGGACACATCCTACATGGGGATTAAGTGGCCCACTGCCAATACCACTACATAAAGAAGGCGGAGCTCCTGGTTTACTAGAGCTAGCACACCAAAAAGGAGTAAAAGTAATGGCATCTTTAGGAGGATGGAGTATGTGTAAGCATTTCCCTGAAATGGCTGCAGATCCCGTAAAAAAAGCAAGATTCTTAGAAGATTGTAAAAAATTAATAGCCGTAGGATTTGATGGTATTGATTTAGATTGGGAATACCCTGGTCCATATGCCGGAATGAACTTCACAGGTTCTAATGCAGATTTTGCAAATTTTGCAACACTGGTACAAGATATTAGAAATGCAATCGGTCCTGATAAACTAATTACTTCGGCAATGTCTGCAGATCCTAGAAAATTAGAAGGACATGACTGGTCTAGCTTATCTCAAAACATGGATTATTTTAATATGATGACTTATGACTATAATGGTGGATGGTCTAACAAAGCAAGCCATAATGCACCCGTATATCCTTATACAGATGCAGAGGTTTCTTTTTTTAGCTGGCAGTCTACTTTGGATAAGTTAGTAGAATTAAATGTTCCTAAAAGCAAAATATGTTTTGGAGCACCTTTCTATGGTAGAGGTGTTATTACAGATGGTACTGCAGATCTTAATGTAGCTACTGTAAAAAGAGCAGAAAATATCCAACCAGATGGGCCAATCCAAACCGCTGCAGATTACACAAATTGGAAAAAAGAAGTGTACGATGGTACTCCTAACCATTTCTTTATTAAGCAACAAATGAGTAATGGATGGACCAGAAAATGGGATGATGAAGCAAAAGTTCCTTATTTGGTAAAGGACAACTTTTTCTTGAGTTATGATGATGAAGAGTCTATAGGTATCAAAGCACAGTTTATTAACGATAATCAATTGGGAGGTACTATTATCTGGACCGTTTTTGGTGATTTAGAATTTAGTGGTACAGCAACTTCTTTTGGAACAAAGCTTAAAAGATGGTCTAACGTAAAGTCTCCTTTAATAAATAAAATGAATGAAGTTTTTGCTGAAGGAGGAACAGGAGGAAATGTAGCTCCTGTAGTAAGCATTACTTCACCTGCAAATAATTCTACATTTGCACAAGGAGATGCTATTACTATTACTGCAAATGCATCAGATCCTGATGGTTCTGTAACTAAAGTAGAATTTTATGATGGAAGCACAAAGTTAGGAGAAGATACTACAGCTCCTTATGAATATGTATTCCAAAATGCAGCTAGCGGAAGCCATTCTCTTACTGCAAAAGCTACTGATAATGGTGGAAAATCAACAACTTCTGTAGCAGTTTCGATTACTGTGGAAGTAGATAATAATAATGTTGCTCCGACAGTGAGTATTACTTCTCCTGCAAATAATGCTACTTTTGATGAGGGAGCTTCTATTGTTATAAATGCTAATGCATCTGATAGTGATGGAACAGTAGCAAAAGTAGAGTTCTTTAATGGTACTACCAAGTTAGGAGAAGATACGACAAGCCCATATAGTTTTACAATCTCTAGTGCAGCTGCAGGAACATACAGTTTAACAGCAACTGCAACCGATGATAAAGGAGCTAATACAGTTTCTACTGCAGTATCTGTTACTGTAAATGGTGATACAACAGGAGGTGAATGTAATGGTATTGCAGCATGGTCTGCTTCAACAACTTATTTTGGAGGAGATAATGTACAGTATAGTGGTGTACACTATAGAGCAAAGTGGTGGACACTTAATCAAACGCCTAATACGCATACCGGTGATGGTCAGCCATGGGAAAAAATAGCTGATTGTGGTGGTACCGGAGGTGGTAATACTGCGCCAACAGTAAGTATTACATCTCCAAGTAATGGGACATCTGTTAATGAAGGAACTTCAATTGCAATCGCAGCAAGTGCTTCTGATTCAGATGGTACAGTAACCAAAGTAGAGTTTTTTAATGGTTCTACAAAGTTAGGAGAAGACACTACAAGTCCTTATAACTATACAATAGCAAATGCTGCTGCCGGAAGTTATACGCTTACAGCAAAAGCAACCGATGATAAAAATGCAAGTACTACTTCTGCTAGTGTAACGGTTACGGTTACAGGTGATACAACTGGTGGTGGTTGTGACGGAATTGTACAGTATGTTGCAGGTACTTCTTATAGTCTAAATCAGGAAGTACAAAATGCAGGAGGAAAATATACTTGTAATATCCCAGGATGGTGTTCTTCTACTGCAGCTTGGGCATATGCGCCTGGTACAGGAGCACATTGGCAAACAGCTTGGTCTAAAACAGGAGATTGTTCGGCAGCTAAGAGCTCATTAGCAGATGCAGTAAGAGTATTCCCTAACCCTGCTACCAGTGAGATAAATGTTAGTGTTAATGCAGCTAATACGAATTTTAGACTTCAGGTATATACTATTAGCGGAGCTAAAGTATTAGATTTTAAAGATAGTCAACTAAATGGAAGTTTTAGAAAGACATTTGATATCAGCAATTTAAAATCAGGCCTTTATATGTATACCGTTTCTTTAGGAAACGAAAACGTACAAGGTAAACTGGTTGTAAATAACTAAATCAACTTATATAACTATAGAAAGAGGTTTTCCTCTTTCTATAGTTATTTTTTTAAGTTTATAACTTATCTGGCTGGTCTAGTACCATTACTTCTCATATAAAGATGGAATAGCATAGTATTTAAATAGCAAATAGTATGCTGTTATGTGATAGCCCCCACAAGTAATTATTCTATACAGTTTTCCTTTTCTGAAATGTTTAAAATTCAGAAACCTACTTATTAAAGAGCACCTCTGTCATTAAGATATGAGAGGCATTTAATAAGGAATTAAAAAGAGGCTATTTCAGGCTTCTTCTGTAGTCTAAATTTTTTAATCATTCATTTCATATTATACATTAAGCAAAGTCTTCATGGCTTTTGGTTGCCAATAATTCGTGCTTATGTATATGTAAATGAACTAAATAAAACGTAAAGATAATTGATATGAAAAAAATAATATTTGTTTTCTTGGTATGTATACTATGTATAAATAATGTATCGGCCTATGAGACAACAGCGATGATACAGGTGGATAACTGTGCAAATTTTTCGACGTGGTCGGCTTCTGCTACTTATGTTGCAGGAGATAATGTTAAATATAATAATGTGCACTATCGGGCCAAATGGTGGACACGTAATAATATTCCCGAAAATAATATAGGGGATGGGTTACCTTGGGAAAGAATAGGTCCATGTACTGATACCGGGGGAGGTAACGTTTCACCAACCGTTAGTATTACATCACCAACCAACGGAACTTCTTTTAATGAAGGAACTGCTATTGCAATTGCTGCAAATGCAGCAGATAGTGATGGTACAGTTACTAGAGTAGAGTTTTTTAATGGTTCAACCAAATTAGGAGAAGATACAAGTAGCCCATATAATTATACAATAAGTAATGCTGCGGTAGGAAGTTATACCCTTACAGCTAAGGCAACAGATAATGAAGGTGCAATGACTACTTCTTCTTCTGTTGCAGTGACCGTCGTTGGAGATAATCCAGGAGGTGGTTGTGATGGTATAGTGCAATATGTTGCCGGTACATCATATGCTCAGAACCAAGAAGTGCAGAATGACAATCAAAAATTTAAGTGTAATATCCCAGGATGGTGTTCTTCTAGTGCAGCTTGGGCATACGCACCTGGTACTGGGGCTCACTGGCAAAGTGCATGGACAAAAACTGGAGATTGTAATGGAGACATTGGCACTCCACCAAGTGTAAGTATCACATCACCAGCCAACGGGTCTACGTATACACCGGGTGGTAGTATAACTATTAATGCCACGGCATCAGATGATGGAGCAGTAACTAAGGTTGAGTTTTTTGATGGTACAACCAAATTAGGAGAAGATACTTCTAATCCATATTCTTTTACCATCACTAATGCTAGATCAGGTAAATATACCTTAACAGCTATAGCCACAGATGATCAAGGCAATTCGACCACTTCTAGTGCTGTTGTAATTACAGATGGAGTTGTAACTCCAATTTCTGGAAAAATTCTGGTTGGGTACTGGCATAACTTTGATAATGGATCGACCACTCCCAAATTAAGAGATGTTTCAAGAGATTGGGATGTAATCTGTATAGCATTTGCAGAGCCAAGAGCAGGTAGTGGTTCTGATATGCTGTTTAGCCCATATAGTATATATGGAGGAAATACACAGGAATTTATTGATGACGTAGCTGTATTACAAAGTAGAGGCCAAAAGGTTTTGATTTCTATTGGAGGAGCAAATGCGAGAGTAGAGCTAACCAATACGACCGAAAGAGATGAATTTATCACTTCTATGACCGATATTATAAATACTTATGGTTTTGATGGCCTAGATATTGACCTTGAAGGAAGTTCGGTTTCATTAAGTAGTGGAGATAACGATTTTAGAAATCCAACAACTCCTAAAATCATAAACTTGATCAATGCAACAAAGACTATTAGAAATAATATTGGACCCGACCGTTTTACATTAAGTATGGCACCAGAGACCGCTTTTGTTCAAGGAGGGTATTCGAATTATACGGGTATTTTTGGAGCATACCTACCTGTAATACATAACCTAAGAAATGAGATGGATTATATTCATGTACAACATTATAATACAGGGTCAATGTTTGGTAGAGATGGAGTAGTATATCAACCAGCTACTGCAGATTTTCATGTGGCAATGGCAGAAATGTTGATTACAGGCTTTAAAGTTGCTCAAACGGGATTAAATTTCCCAGGTTTAAGAGCCGATCAGGTTGCTATAGGTTTACCAGCAGAGCAAAGAGCTGCAGGTAGTGGATATACTTCAGAAGCAGTTGTACAACAAGCATTAGATTATCTGATTAAAGGAGTTTCATATCCTGGTAGAAGCTATACAACAGACGCTACTTATCCAAATTTTAGAGGATTAATGACCTGGTCTATCAATTGGGATTTGGCAAATAATTCTCAGTTCTCAAGTAGTCATAGAGCGTATCTGGATGGAATAGCAAGCAAATCTGCTTCAGTCAAAACCATTGATAACTTTTCGATTTCGCCTAATCCGGCACGAGAAACCATAAGTGTACATCTCAATTCGTCTAAACCCAACTTATCCTATCGTATGGAAATTTATAATATGAGCGGTATGAGGGTGTTAGACTTTAAAGATAACACAATACGTCAAGGAAATAACAGTAAAAACTTTACTCTTAATAACCTTAGAACCGGTATTTACTTTTATAAAGTATCGATACCTGATGAAGGAATTACTACGAAAGGTAAACTCGTTATAGAGTAGTTCCTTTAATAGAATGGATTAGTAGAAAAGGGGCAAAATGCCCCTTTTTTTATCTATAAAACATGACTATTTACTACTTAATTTCGAAAATAATTGGTAGCGAATAGTTTACCGCAACATTAATACCTTCTTGTGTTCCTGGTTCCATTTTTGGTAGTTTATTAATGACGCGAAATGCTTCAGTCTCTAATTCAGGTAAAGGGCCTCTTGCATGAATGTCAGTAATGTAACCCCTTTTGTCAATCTTAAATTTGACAAATATTTTTTGACGTCCAGAAAGTTTTAAATCTTTACCTATTTTAGTATTAAACTCAGTTCCTACAAATTGAGCAATTTTTGTACTAAAACATTTTTTAGCTTCTTCTTTAGAAAGACCTTCACAACCTGGAAATACGGGTATTTTTTCTATACTACCAAAAGGAATTTCAACATGTTCATGTGCCTCTTTGTGTATAGGGTTCGAAAAATCATCACTAACCAGTGCAGTCAGAACTTTTAATGCTTTTTCTTCTTCCTTACTTACATTCCCCTGTATTTCTATTTGGTGTTTTACAGCTTCAATTTTTTCTAGTAAGGTACTTTGCGAGTTTGTTTTACTTTGTGCTATTGTATCTTGTGTGCATGAAGTATAAATAAGCATACCACACACTACTGGGATTAGTAATAAGTATTTAAGCTGGAAAATTTTCTTTGACTTGGATTTTTGTAACATAACTATCCGATTTTTAATTAATGAATGATTGAAAAATGTATTGATGAATGATATTCTTTCGGTTTGAAAAATCTGGGACAATAGCCCCTGATAATATTCTTTTTTATTGGTTTTTGCTATGGCTTTTGCATCAGCAATATATTCCTGAAGTGTGGCAATTCTATTTTGATAGATATAGATTAATGGATTGAACCATAGTAGAATTCTTAGGACCTCAAAAAAAATAAGATCCATAGAGTGATATTCCTTAACATGAATTTTTTCATGTAATACGATATTGGCTTTTTTTGATTCTGCAAGTGCAGATCCCAGATAAATTGTATTTAAAAAAGAAAAAGCAATGGTCGTATTGGGTACAGAAATAAGAGTAAAACCATTTACTTTACTTTTAACCCCTCGTTGTCTTATTTTAATGATCTTGTATATTTTGAAAGCTAATAAAAGAGTACTAATCACCATGCCGAAATACCATAGATATCTGAAAATAGAGATTAATAAAAAGTAATTTGTAAAGGTATCAGAACCATGAATAACGACTTCTGGTAAAACAATTTCTTTGGTGGTATTATAGCTTATTAATACATCAGGTAATTGTATAATATATTCTGGTGGGACATTTTGTTTGATTGCATTAATTTTAACCAACGGAAGTATAAAACTTAATAATGGAGTAAGAATAAGGTATACCCTGTTCCAATTAAAAAAGGTTTCTTTTTTAAGGAATAAATCATAAATCGCTAGAAACAGTAGTTGAAAAGCTAGTATTTGTAATATATAATGAATCATTTTATTCTTCTTCTTTATTAATTTCTTTCATTACCTTTTCCATCTCTTCGATATTGATATCATTTTTCTTTATAAAAAAGGAAACCATACTTTTAAAAGAGCCTTGAAAATAGCCGTCTATTAGTTTTGTAATGCTTTGATTGCTATAATCGTTTTTATGTACAAGAGGAAAATAAATATGTATTCTACCTTCTTTACGATAGTTTACAAAACCTTTATCTTCTAATATTCTTACAATTGTAGAAACGGTGTTGTAAGCAGGTTTTGGTTCCTGAAATTGTTCTAGAATAGATAGCACGCTGCCTTCATTCAAATCCCATAGGATTTTCATAATATCTTCTTCTGCCTTGGTAAGTTGTTTCATAAATCATTAATTTTTCAAACTAAATTTTTAGTTTCACGTTGCTAATATAAACTATTTTATTAGTTCGAACTAATGTTTTAGTTTGAAATTTGTGAATAATGTTACCAGTAAAGAAGGGTAGAAGGAGAAGTAGCCTATATTTAAAGGGCTTTTGAAGAAAATAAGGGGTATAAATAACTAAGGTGATTCATTATGAATCACCTTAGAAAATTTGTATTAGAAAAGTGTTTTATTCTTTAGTAGCGTTTTTCATCTGTTCTTTTACCAAACCATAAAACTCATCAAATTTAGGATCAATAATAATTCTGGTACTTGTTTCGATACTATCAGACCCATATTCGCTTTTGGCAAGAACTTCGACTCTTTTTGGGTCTACTTCAAAATCTTTTTGCAATATTCTTACTATAGATGCAGCTTGTTTTGCACTTAAATCCCAATTATCGGCAATGCTCTTGTCTTTAAAATTTAGGGCATTACTATTACCTTCTACCGTAATCTTCAAATTAGGTTTTGCTTTAAGAGCTGTAGCTATTTTTCCTAAAATACCTTTTGCTTTATCTTGCACAGTATAACTTTTATCATTATCACCAAATATGGTAGTATTTGATAATACTATAAGTACCGCTCCATTCTTAACGCCAATATTCCCTTCACCACCTAACGCATTTTTAAAAACTGTTAAGGTTGCTAATTTTACAGAGTCGTTTTTACTAATAGCATCGTTAATAGTTTTGATCTGTTTATCTTTTTCCTGAAGACTTTTAAGAGAGGTTTCTAAATTTTTGGCCTTTTGGTTTGATAATTCTGTGAAACTGCTCATATTGTTTAAAAGAGACGCATTGGTTTCTTTAAGGTCTTTAACTTGTGCTTCTATTGTTGCAACCTGCGTTTGTGTAGCTTTCTCTTTCTTGCGAGAATCGTTTAATTCTTCCTTTGTTGTTTTTAGCTCTTGTCTTAGTTTATTAACCTCATCGATAAGATCTTTCTTTTTTTGTGCATGTATCGCCCCTATAGACATTAACAGTACACAACTACCTAAAATAAATTTTTTCATTGATTTTTATATGATTTGTTGCATTTGCTAAAATAAAACATTTTTTTATAAACAAAATGATCTTGATTTTTTGAGTAACATCAAAAGATCAAGATCATTTTATATTGAAGTATATAGCAAATACAAGGATTAAGGTTTCTTTAATGCCTCTTTTGCAATTTTTATACTCGAATTAATTTGCTCCTTTAATTGATCTACTTTTACTTTTTCTTCCTTAAGTAATTTCATTTGTATTGCTAACTTTTCGGGATTGATCTTATTGCCTCCTTCTTCATGTGGAAACTTGGTACTAAAATCACTCATCCAGGTCATCATAAAATCATAAGCATCTTTTACTCCTTGTTGTGCTTTTGCATAGGTTTGTCCTTGAGCAGTTGTATCAATTTTAACCTCAAGGTCTTTGATCAAGGTACTCATTTCTCCCATTTTTGGCATCACCTCATCATGCACATCAATTACTTTTTGCATTAATGCATCAAACTCTTGTTCTTCTTTAGATAGTTGATTACAAGAAATTGAAACCAAAAGAATAGTTAGCAGAGGGTATAAAAAAGTTTTTTTCATGTTGTTTTTGTTTAGAATGGTTAGAAAATGAATGAATTAAAGGGGGAAAATCATTTTCAATAAATCATTTCAAAGATATTATTTTTTTACGTTTAATTGTGGTTTCGATCTTTTGTATTGAAGACCTACCTTATTCATTTTGTATTGTTCTCTTATGATATAAAAAAAACAAAATGAAATTGCTGCAATTAGAATATAGACGAACATTGTTTTTGTTATTTATGAAGTTTTTGATTTTTTACTTAGTAATTCAAAACTGATGATTATAAGAAGACTTATTCCAAATAAAGGAAATACTAAACCAAGGATTCCTATTATGGTCATGATACCGTATCCAACTTTAAATTGTAAGGGGACTTTTGGGGTTCCCCAACTTCCTTTTCGTTTTCTTAAGACATACGAAATTAAAGCAGAAAGACTCATCATGGTTAACCCTATTGCAATTATAAGCATGAGCCACCAGTTCCAGAGACCAAATTCTCCTTGATGAAATGCCATTACCCACATTCTAGCTCTCATCAATACCCCGACGTCTTTCCAGTCATTCGATAAAATTTCTTTACCCGAATATGCATCGATATGAATCTTTTTTTGAGAACTCAAATCAGAAGGGTTTTGATTAGAAATACTATAGATACCTTTTGGTCCTTTGGGAAAATTAATAGAAACAGTACCCGATAAATTATATGTTTTTGCTTTGGTAACAATTTCATCTAAAGTTAACATTTTACCTTTTGATTCTGATTTAAGATGATGTCCACCCCATGAAGCAGGAAACCCTGTATTGGTTATCGTTTGTAATTGCTTAAAATTTGAACCAAAAACATCGGTCCAGGGCAATCCACCTGCAAGAATAAGTAGGAATAAAGCAGAAAACCAAAACCCACTAATAGCGTGCAAATCTCTATAAAATGTTCTTTTTCCTTCTTTTGTTCTGGGTATAAAATATCCTCTTAGATTCCAACCTTTATTGGGCCACCAAACATAGAGTCCTGTTAGAATTAAAATGATCATCCAACTTGCTATTAGTTCCACGATTTTGGTACCAAATTTACCCAATAGCAATTCACCATGTAATTTACGTACCAAATACATATCTGTATGTTTTGGAATAATTTTTCCTGTAACTGCGCCCGAGTATGGATTAATATAAATACTCTTTTTATGGCTAAAACGACCCGAAGTAAATTCTGTTGCCTGATTAAGAGCATTCGGTATAACCATTGCATTAGGCTTTTTTGTAGCATTCGCGGTAGCAATTTGTCGTTGTGCTTCAAAAGATATTGTATTTTCTTTTATGGCAACTTCTTTAATATGTTTTTGTCTAGGTGCTTCATAATCGGCTTTAAACAAATAGATACCACCTGTTATAGCCAGTATCACTATAAAAGGAAGTGAAATAAGCCCAGCTATAAAATGCCATTTCCATAGCCATTGATTAAGAGATTTATTTTTTTTCATGGTTTAGAATTTTTATACCAGCAAGATTGAGTTCATCTTGCTGGTAATATTCTTTAAAAATTATAACGAATCCCAAGATGAAAAGCTCTGGGGTTACCTATAGTATAACTATTCTCTCCTCTAAATCGGTTAAAAGAGGCTCTTGCAGCATACAACTCGTCAAAAATATTAAGAGCATGTCCCCATATCTCAACATTTTTGTAATGTAAAGTTGTTCTAAAATTAAAAACAGAATGTCCGTCATAGGTCTCTGTAGCAGTAGTACCATCTTCATTTTCTACTTGCCCTTCAAAACTAGTATTGTATTTGCCTACAAGTTCATGTTCTGCAGTTGCACTAAAACCAAGATTGTCGTTTAGATCTTTTCTATAGGTAACTAGAGAAGTTCCCATTAGTTTAGGAGCAGTTTCTCTATCTGTATCAGAATAATCTACACCGCCGTCAAAAAAATCTATATAGCGATGTTTGGCGTAACTTCCGTTATGGGTTATCGATAGTCCTTCTAAAGGAATCCAGCTAATACCGTATTCAAGTCCATAAGATCTGGTAATTCCTGCATTGGTATTAAAGAAATTATCATTTTCGTCTCGTAACGTGATCAACGTATTTTTTCCTTCCAGAAGGTATATCGCGGCATCTAGTTTTAACTTAGAAGGAATAGTATAATATCCTCCTATTTCATAGTTATGATAACGACTAGGCTTGATCCCCCTTAATTCATTACGATTGCGGTATAAAGTAGAAACTTGCGGAGGCGTAAATCCTTGTGAATAATTTGCATATACTCCTTTGGTAGCATCAAAATTATAGTTGATTCCCAATTTTGGAGTTAGGTTATTAAAATTATCGACAGCATCATCTACACCCGTTACTCCGTCTGATAAATTGTCATAATCATATTCAAAACCATCATAACGTAGAGCAGCAGTAACTTTTAATGCTTCTAATGGTGATATTTCATATTGAAGATATCCTGCATAATTAAAAATATCAGCTTCATAATTAAGTATGAAATCTCCAGAATTAAGTGTGTAATCGATATTTCTACCGGTTTCTGGATCTACAATAACACTGGTTGTTTCTGCTACATAACGCTGTGGGGAATAATCGGTAGTTACCCCAGCTATTAACGAAGAGTTTGCATAGGCAAAGTTTATTTTATGTTGAATAAGACCAACATAACTTTGAAACTTGTTAGAATTTAATTCTCCATAACCAAAACCAGTCAATTGTCCTTGATCTCTAAATTGTCTTACTCTGTAAGAAGGGTTTTGATCCATTCTATTGTTTCTAACTACAAAGTTAAACGAGGTTTTGTTGTTTGAGTTCCAAGATTTATCAAGGGTAGTTCTAGCTCTAAATGCAATTGCCTTTCTTTCAGTAAAAGTTTGGTCGCTTTCGTAATTACCTTCAGTATAATCACTTTCACTTAAAGAACCACTCATATCCGATCTGTAGTCTACCACGTCTAAAACAGAAATCCATTTGGTAGTATCATTAATGTCATATACTGTTTTAAAAGTAATTGCTGTTTTTTCATAATCACTATGTTCTATAGGGCCATCTTCACGTTTAGCATGTTTACCGGCAATATAGAATCCAAAGTTTTCTGAGGCTTGATCTGATACTTCTGCTTCGTATTGTGTAAGTCCTATATCATTGATCTGAAAACCAAGACTACCACTCAATTTTTCTGATGGGTTTTTGGTAATGAAATTAAAACTACCTCCAATAGCTTCGCTTCCATAAATACTGGATGCAGGCCCTTTTAATACTTCGACACGACCAAAAGCAAGATCGTTCATTTCTAATAATGCATTATGATTAAATACAGAAGTAGGGCGTATCTGTAGTCCGTCTTCTAAGTATAGAAATAATGCCTTTGTCGAAATAGGGGAACGAACCGCCATAAAGTGTTGTTCGTTACTAGCGGCTCTCGAAGTAGACATGTATACTCCTGGTACCTGGTTGACTAATTGATCGATACCAAAAGCTTTAGTTTCTGCAATTGCCTGTGCATTTATAGTGACAATAGAACCTGGTACTTCTGATCTTTTTTGAATTTCTCTACTCGCAGAAGTAACTAAAACCTCTTCTAATAGTTCATTTTCCTGAGCTAATACGATAGTATTAAAACCTTTATTTAGAGTTACTACTTTACTAATAAAACCTAAGAAGCGAATTTCTACTTTATTGGTGTCGGTAAGAGTGATAGAGAATTCTCCATCGGTATTACTTACTGTGCTAGTATTTGTTGCATTAACCTCTACAATAGAAGCTCCTGATAAGGGGGTGTTGTAATTATCGGTTATTTTGCCCTGATAAGATTGTTGCGAATAACTAAATATTCCAAGGCATAGGAATATAGTCAATATGAATGTGTTTTTCATTTTGTATATACGTTGAGTTAGTTTGTGTTGATATGGATAACGTCCCATTTGTTAAAAACGTAAACGGATTAAAAAATAGTTTTAAGGATATCACAGTTAAATATTAAAATCATGCACACATATAGATAATAAGTAATGATATGAACATATGTTTTATGAATATATCAAGGACCTCTTTACCTAAATAGGTGAGATTTTTTAAGCTATCTTCTTATACATCAACTTTTCGATCCTATTACATATATAGTAGGATTGTATAAAAATTATAAGCTTTAAGTAACGGTAGATTATATAATGTATATAAATGTGTTTACGACAATCTATGCCGTGGAGGTGGGTCAATGTCTAAAAGAATAATTTTAGACTTCAGGTGTTTTAATTTCCAATTTTTGGAAGGCTCTTCTATAATCAAATGATTGCTTTTTATAAGAACCGCAGGATCTTGATAAAAAAGAGGAATAAAAGATTCTGAAATTACAATGTTTTGTTTTTCTTCTGATGAAGACTGTGTTTTAGTCTTCATTTGATTCATTAAATAACATTTACCATTACATTGTAATCTTGGTCTTTCTTTGTTTATACAGTATTTTTTGATAATAGTATCCATATTAAGCTGATAATACAGCACGGTGCTAACCTCTATAGCAGGGCGTATGGCAAAAGAAGCAAATAATAATATCGAGAATACTATTCTCATCGAGGGATATAAAAATTTCGTGCAAAAGTATGAATTTGAAACATTTTTTTATTTATAAAATGAAATTAAAATTTGAATATCCGGAATGTATAATAATTCATCATTGTTAACCTGAACTTGTTTCAGGTTCTTGTCATAAATTAGTACTCATGAGAGGGATAAGATTCTGAAATAAATTCGGAATGACATTAAAATATCATTAGTACACAAAACGGATACTCATAATTAAAATGAGGTAGGATAATTAATGGTTATAATTTAATACTGGTACTGTATATTCTACTTAAACCATTTTGATAAGAAGTCATTATTTTCAAAAGCTTTTTTAGGTCTGAGGTAGATAGGCTATTTTCTTTAATCTTACTTCTTTTACTGGTAAAGTATAGTGTTTGTGTTTTGATATCATAAAAAGGACAATAATCCATTTTACCAGAATTTACCTTGTCACCAAGATTTTTGGCATCTGCCCAATTTCCTTCACTACTTTTATACGAAATATACATATCTCCACTACCCAGACCATCTTCTCGTTTATACCCTCCAAAAATCAAAAATGATTCGTCTGGAGCGATAAATGAATTATATTCATAACCTTCAGTGTTAATAGCTTTGCTTAAAGACGTGGGCGTCGAATATTGATTATCTTTCCAAATACTAACAAAAATATCATCTTTGCCTTTTGAAGTAGGACCGGTACTTGTAAAGTATAAATTACCATTAGAAGCTATTGAAGGGTAGAATTCATCGCCTTTTGTATTAATTGGACTACCAATATTTTTTGGAGCTGACCATGCTGTTGTTTTGCCAGACCTTTCGATATACCAAATATCATAATCTTTTTGGGCTGTTTGGGTAGGACTCAATGGTCTGTTAGAAACAAAAAATAATTTTAATCCATCTGGAGAAAACATAGCTTCTAAATCTTTAAACTTACCCGAGAAAGGAGCAACTTCTGGAGACGACCATGTATCTTTCTTTTTTGTAATCTTTATAATAGTAGAAAGCTCTCCAGAATACCCTTGGGCTGTAAAGTATATTTCGTTCAAAGTAGGGGATATGGTAAAGTCTCTTACCGTAGGAAATTGGGTAATAATTTCGGATAGTACCGATTGGACTTTTTCTTTTTCCTGACTATTAACAAAACCTAAATTAACAAATAACAATACGCCTATAAGATATATTTTCATGTCCGATTTTTATATAATCAGATTGAAATATAAATATTATCAATAAGACTTACTACTAAGGTTTTTATAAAATATATACATATACTCTGTTAATCACTTGAGTCGTGATTTTTTATTGTAAAAAGAGGAAGAGAAACCTTGTATTTTACAACCAATAATCTGATAATGATAATAAACAGGGCGGTAGAAATATTGGTAATAGTTTGATCAACCTTAAAAGCATATAATATCATAAAGCAGACTCCGCCAGCAATAGAGATAGTAGCATAGATTTCTTTTCTAAAAAGTACCGGAATTTCATTACAAAGGATATCTCTAATAACACCTCCAAAACATCCGGTGGTAGCTCCCAAGCCAACACATATAATTGGTTCTAATCCAGCATTGATGCCTGATTCGACGCCAATAATAGTAAAAACACCTAAACCAATTGTATCGAATAAAAAAAGAGAACCCTTAAGATAATCCAGTTTATTTCTAAAGATAATAGAGAAAACGGTAACTCCACTAATTAAATACATGGTGGTCGTATTTTGCATCCAGGATACCGGTGTATTACCAATCAAAATATCTCGAATAGTTCCTCCTCCTATAGATGTAACAAAGGCAATAATAAAAATACCAAACAGATCTAGTTTTCTGTTCATAGCACTTAATGACCCCGATATTACGAAGGCAACAGTTCCCAGAATATCCAAAGTGGTAAAGACGGTCATGTTACTTTTTTTTTGGTGTAAAAATAAGCTATTATTTTTTCTTTGAAAAGTACTTGACTTTTATGATTAGAGGTAGAAAAGAAGAGAACTCTGTTTCTATTGTAAAATCGCCAGTTAAAGCGTTTTTTGAAAAAAAAGTAATTTTCTTGGGTAACCTTTTTTATGTTTTAGACTCGTCTCTGTAAATATGTTTAATTAAAAAATAATACCCCCTTTACATGATGAAAAATTATAATTTAAAAATTACCGTATTGTTACTCCTTGTATTTTCTATGTTTTCTTGTAAAAGTGATGATAATGATGTTGTTAATACAGCCCCTCAAATTAGCGCACAAACTTTTAGTGTTTTAGAAGATATAAATGAAACAGGTAATATAGGAGAAGTTAAGGCCACCGATATCGATGGAGATAAAATAACGTATACTATACAAACAAATAGTGATGGCTTGTTTGAAATTACAGAGGATGGTAACCTTTATCTCGCAAGTGGAAAAACTCTGGATTTCGAAACAAAAAAATCATATACTATTACAGTCACCGTTACAGATGGAAATCTTAATGCATCTACACAAATTATGATCAACGTGATAGATAAAAATGAAACTCCTTTAATAGATGCACAGACGTTTATAGTTGCAGAGAATATTCAGACTTCAGAAGAAGTAGGTACCGTTGTAGCTATAGATCCTGATAATGATACTCTTTCTTATTTGATAACAACTACAGTACCAGAGAATACTAATCTTTTCGAAATCTCTAATACGGGAGTAATAAGTTTAAGTACAGGTAGTGTGTTAGATTATGAAACTCAAACAAGTTATACTCTTACTATCGAAGTGTCTGATGAAAATTTAACCTCTACAACCGATATCATTATAGAAGTAACCGATGTAAATGAAGCTCCTGTTTTTGTAGATCAACCAGGATTTAGTGTACGAGAAGATATTGGTGATGAAATTATCATAGGAACAGTAAGAATAAGAGACCAGGAAGAGGAAACACCAAGTTTTGGATTATCAACAAACCCCAATGGTCTTTTTGAAATTAGTAATGACGGAAAACTAAGTCTTGCTCCAGGAAAGAATCTAGATTATGAAACAGATACCAGTCATTCTATTGGAGTTAGAGTAACCGATGGAACACATACAGTATTTGATACAGTATATGTAAATGTAATCGATGTAATCGAAATAATTGCAAAATAGATAGAAGAGAAAATAAGTTTTAAGTTAACCTATTCGAAATTGGTTTATCATAGGTAAGGATACGGTAGTGTAAATTTTTAATAATATATTAGAAATAAATGCCTACCGTATCTTTTTAAAAAAACTCATCTTGATTTTTATTTTTTAATCGAATATGAATTAAAATAAATGATATTTCCAGAAACATTGAGTGTGTTCGTTAACACGGTGATGGGTAAGCAGTTTCTCTGTGAGGAAAGAATAGATATACTGTCATCACCTATGGTTATCGACTGGCTATTTCCAATTTTTTATTAATAAGATGCAGTTCACTTTTTTTAGTAGTAAACTTTAAGGCTTCACGTAAATACTTTATTTCCATTTGATTATTACCATTGATTTTATGTAATTCTGCCAATAAACAGTAATAATGGTTGTTTCCATCTAACTCTAATTTATTTGCTTCCTTAATAGCTTCATTTACAGAGTTCGTCTTAGATAAAACATAAGTTCTATTTAATGCAACAATTGGCGAATATTCAATAGCTAACAATTTATTGTAAAGTTGAAGAATGTTGTCCCATTTTTTTTGATTATCCGTTGTATGCCAAAACGCTATTGCCGCTTCTAAATGATACTTGGATATAACTCTTCTGCGGGATGCTAAGTTCAAATATTTTTTACCTTTCTCAATTAAAGGTATATTCCATTTAGATCGATCTTGGTCATTGAAAAGCAAATCTTCGTTCGAGTTGTTCATTCTTGCATGAATTCTTGAAGAATGAAAGGATATCAATGCCACTAATGCATAGGCAGCAGTTTGTTGTTCGATTTGTATTTTTGACAAAAGCAAGGCCAATCGTAGTGCTTCCCAACAAATTTCTTCACGCACGTTATGTTCTTTTATACTGCTATAATACCCCTCATTAAACAGAAGATAAATGATTCGTAAAACAGTATCGTATCCTTGATTGTAGTTTTTTAATTTGAGAGTTGTATTTAGAATTCCATCTTCGTTAATTTTCTTTTTTGCTCTATATAGAATCTTATTAATTGCTTCATCATTTGATAAAAGTGCTTTTGCAATTTCATTACTATTAAATCCACATAAGATTCTTAATGCCAAACATATTTTTGCTTTGTCACTTATTCTTAGATTACAAACGACGAAAATCATTTTAAGCTGGCTATCTTCAACTATGTCATCAGAAATTTCTTCAGGCTGGAAAGAACCTGTTTTTGATTCTAAATTGAAGAGGATTTTCTCTCTATAGATTTTATTCCTTTTATAGTAATCTTTTAAGTTATTAACAGCCACTTTTCTTAACCAGGCAGCAGGCTTATCAGGAACTCCTTTATGAGCCCACACTTTCATTGCTTTTAAAAATGTTTCTGATACAATGTCTTCAGCTAATTGCACTTCAGTTACTCCATAATAATGACAAAGTACAGCAATTAGTTTGCTGTACTCTGTCTTAAAAATTTCTACTAGCCGAGTATTGTCTATCATTGAACTGGTTTAAACTTTTATGGTTTAAGCGAAAAATAGTGGTTTTGCATCTAGATAAAGTAATTTTATCTTTGCATAGCAGGGCTACGGAACTAGAAAATTGCGAAATATGGGTGCAAAAAAACATTTTTATAGCAAATTATAAAATTTTAAACCAGTTCATTATACCTTTCTTATAACATTACATGCCATCAAAATTCATAATATCTCTTACTTCTACTTTTCCGCCATTTTCTACGGCAGGACAACCTTTTGCAAGTTTAATTGCATCTTGTATAGTTTCAGCACATACGATAATAAAGCCTCCAACAATTTCTTTAACTTCTGCATAAGGTCCATCTGTGATTGACCCATCAGAGTGCATTATCTTTCCTTCGAAGCCTAATGCTTCTCCAGGGTTTTTGAGTTTTCCTTGTGCATCAATGGATTCCATCCAATCTTGCCATGCTTTTACTTCAGCTTGAATTTGTTCTGGGGTTGGGTTAAAATCAGGGTTAGGTTCGCTATGAAATAGCATCATAAAATCTTTCATTTTTGATCTTTTTATTGTTAACATAAAGAATTATTACATACCTGACGATTGAAATCTATTCAATTGGACATTTTTTTTATTTTTTTTTGGCTTGTGCCGATAACGGCCTGGCTAAATGCAGTAGCAGCTTATAGCCGCTATTGACATTTTAGCCTTTGTTAGCAATAGTTTTTATTTTCCAAAGAGTTTTTTCCAAAATCCTTTTTTTTCTTTTTGCTGTTCAGCCTGTTTCATAGCTTCTTTTATTTGTTCCATAGCTGTCATTTGAAACAATGTGATTCCTTGCGGGTCGCAATTAAAGAGATTACAATAACAAGAAGGCTCTTCATTGAAGTTTGGATGAGGTTCTACAACTTCTGTAGCCTCTAATAATCCTAATTTTTTTCCTTTTGCAAAGTTAAGAGCCCTTAGAAAAACATTTATTCTATCGTGTGAAAACAGTTCATCAATAGTGCTTTTTAGTTTTTCGTCATTTTTATAATCTATTAAAAATTTTTCTACTTGTGTGGAAGACAAATACACCCCTCCACTATAATTCTCATCTAATCGATCAAAATCAAAATTTTCTAAATATTTTGCTGGGGCAATTTCTTTCCAAGATGTTGTGTATTTGTCAAAAAAGTCATCATTTTCTATAAAAGATAAAGCAGCTCCTCTTGTGTAGAAAAACTCTTCAAAAAACCCCTGTGTTATCGCTATAATATAGGCGTGTGTTTTACTAAAACTACCTTCCATAGTTTTGGAATATTCAATAGTCTCTTTGTATTTGTTTAAATAAAATTCCTCAAGATCATCTCTTTGAGATTCATCTTCAAGCTGATTACTCGGCACTCTTACTTTTAACTTATTTATCAAATTACTGTTTTCCAATACATCAAAATACCATTGTTGTATTTGTGTTTCGGAAATCGGATGGTAGCTTATATCATATCCCATATTATTCTGTTTTTTTAATTGTTGCTAACAAAGTTATATAATTACCATAGTACCTATATTCTTTGATTATACAAAATATAGGTAATGATTAGCAAACACTAAAATACAATTCTTATACAGAAGTTACACCAGGATGGGTTATCATACTATTAAAAAGGGATATAACACTATATCCCTGATGTAGTTATAGTGGGGATTAAGAGCTTTTGGTTTTAAATGTTAAGCTCCCGCGCTTGGCGAGAGCTTTATATTTTTTGATGTTGATCTCCCACGCTTGGCAGGAGCATTATATTTTTTAATATTGATCTCTCGCAGTGTGCAGGAGCATTATATTTTTTAATATCGATCTCCTGCAGCGTGCAGGAGCTTTACATTTTTTAATATTGATCTCCTGCAGCGTGCAGGAGCTTTACATTTTTTAATATTGATCTCTCGTAGCTTGCAGGAGTTTTATATTTTTTAATATTAATCTCTCGTAGCTTGCAGAAGTTATATCTTTTATAATTATTTCAAATTTTGATAAAAACAGGAAGAATAAAAAAAAGCATGACATAGAAGTAACATTTTATAGGATAGTAACATATACAGTAAATAATAATAAAAATTTAAATATATGTTTACACCAACAAACCTCACGATGCTTCGTAAAGAAGAAATGACAGAATTGTTAAGAAGCACCTTGGATATTTGCCTTCAAAATGATGCCAACGCATTAAATTTAAATACTCAGGTAAACGCTTTAAGAAGTATTGTAGATCAATTAGATGATACACTTGTTTATGAGCGTGAAAATGAATTTACCAAAGAATTAGAAGCATTGGACAGCGACAGGGATGAAGCAATTACAGGCCTGCGATTTGGTTTTGTTATGAATACCTATCACCAACATCCCAAAATAAAAGAGGCAGCACAAATCCTGTTAGATCGTGTCGATAGTTATGGAAGTAGTATTGCCCGTATGAACTATGAATCAGAGAGTGCTGCAATCATTAATCTGATTAATGATTTCGAGACAGAAGAAAATTTAAAAGCTGCTTTGCAACGTGTAGGATTACAAAACTGGGTTGATCGCCTTAAAATAGCCAATCAAAAATTTAGAACACTATATACCGAAAGGATTACAGAAGAAAGCAAGAAAAATAAAACGTCATTTAGTGCTATACGACCTGAAGCGATGACAGTGTATACCAATTTGATCAATAGAATAAATGCCTATGTGGTGTTGGATGAAGAAAAGAAATATGAGTCTATACATAATGAACTGATTACATTGACAGATCGATATCATCAAATCATTTCAAACCGAAAAAGAAACACTTCTGAAGAAACCGATCAGGTAGTGAATTAAATAGTAACCTGAGTTTCGATTAATATCAAGTATTCCATAAAAAGCGTCGATTCGAGTGATTTTTCGTAATAAAATGGAGAAAAACTGTATCGAGAATAGCTTTTTGGTACTGAAATGCTTGTTTTCGATAGTTCTGCTGAGCTGTGTCGAAGTACAAATTCTTAACAGAATTTCACTCAAACTGACGCATTTCAGATTAATCTCGGGTTAGTAAAAAAATATTAATCTTAAAAAAGCGAAACCTGTATAAGTCTCGCTTTTTTGCTCTAATTAATCTAACAACTCAAGATTTACAATGGTCCTGGTTGTTAAAATTTCTTCACTACCATCTTCGTCAATTTCGGTTTCAGTTTTAAGCTCATAAGAGATATTAAATGTTCTTCCTATATATTTTTCGTTAGTGAGGTCAATTCTTTCACGTAATTCACAATGGATTTTGGCAAATGAAATGACATCTTTCTTCATATCATCATTAATGTAATTAAACGTGTAAAATACACCATCATAATCATCAAATGTTCCAGTTATGGCATCTCCTTCTGGTTTGTGAGAATTTTGTGCATGAATAGCACTATTGCATATTAATAACGCAATTATTAAAAAAAATATGTGTTTTATGCTTTTCATTAATAAGTAAGATTTAATTTTTATTTCAAAAATCCAGATGGTTATCACCTCAAGTCTGGTGCTTTTAGTAAAATACCTCTTAGATACTTACAAGTGATCGATAGATTACTTTTTTGGTTTGTGGTTTTTTAATTTGTAAGACCACTTATTGATTATAAGCTTTAAATTTGTTTTATGCCAGCTCTAATTTTTCAATTTTGAAAGAAATAAAATCTTCATCATCATCTTCTACATACTCTGTATATGTAATTTCAAACCGCTTGTTAATATGAATATTTGACCTAAGGTCAAACTCCTGGCTAACTACATGAGATACTTCTTCAAAAATGATGGTTTCTTCGTTATCCATAACAAACTGGTAATACCCATCATAGTACTTCTTAAAAACACCATACTCTACATTTTGGTTAATCATAGTTCCTTTCATAATGGTTATTGTTTTAATAAATTAGTTTACAAGGCTTGAATAAGGATGTTACTACTGCGCTATCAGATTTACTTAAAAACGCTATGGCATCTTTCCAGTTAACCCACTCAATTTTTCTAAATTTATGGGGTTCTGCTATTACATAAGGTTTATTATGTTCATAGCAAGTAAAATAATGCTTAGAGAACTTATGTTTATTCTTTGACCTAATCATAATAGAACATTGATAGTTTAAATCTTTTCTAGAAAGTTCGACCAATGTTTCTTCATAGGTTTCTCTTATAAGGGCAATTTCTGGAGATTCTTTTTCTTTTAAGAATCCTCCTACCAATCCGTACTTAAGTTTGTGGGTGCGTTTTTGTAAAACCATAAGCTCATCTCCCTGATAAACGATTAATCTGGATTTTTCTTTATTCTTGTTGGTTTTCATTAACTCCTAAGTTTTTGAGTTTAGTAACATTTATAATTTTGTTTATCTCAATACCTTAATTATTCTTGGTTTTGTTTAGCTCTAAAGAGGTTAGAAGCACCTATAAATTGTTTTTAAATCAATTATTACGCCCTAATTTTCTTAATTGACCATTAAAAAAGGCACTAGTAATTCATGTTTCATATATTTTCACTACTGTTTTTACCATGAGGTAAATATCTCATCATGATTTTTAAAACTTTTAAATTCTACCATATACCCATTGGGATCTTCTATAAAAAAAGAAAGGTGTTCTCCTGCTTTTTTTTCGAAAAATGTAGCTTGAGTACTTACTGTTTGGTTCATAGTAAATAATTTAGAATATAATTTTCCCCAGGTTTCTACATCTGTAATTACTCCAAAGTGAAAAGACGGTATTATTTGTTCTCCCAAGCGATAATTTTGAAAGTCAAAGTTAAAATCGCCAACTTTGGTAAAAGTGATTTGATTACCATATAAATTGACATCAACCCATTGGTCGGTATACCTTCCTGGTTCTGCACCTATTTCGTGGATATAAAAACTTTTTGTTTTTTCAAGATCCCGACAAGGAAGTGCCAGATGAAATTCAGCTTTTTTCATGATGTGATGTATTTATTCTTCTTCGGTATTAAAATCATCAGAACTACCTGTTCCACTTTTGGTATCTAGAGTATCAGATTCGTCAAAATCTTTCATAGCAGTAACCAACCGTTTGCCCACTTTTACCAAATATAATGTCTCTTCAGTCGCTACTTCTACGCATTCTACAATCTCATTATTAGCGTTTTTGAAAGTGATGATATCTTCGTTGTCATAACCATCAGGGTACTTGTTAACTAGAAGGTCAAGAATGTTATTATTCAATTTTTTATAATCTACAATAACCTTTTTCAAATTTGTATTGGTTCGTTTTTTCATAATTACATGTTTAATACATATCCAAATAATAATGGAGCCACAATGGTAGCATCACTTTCTATAACAAACTTTGGGGTGTCAATATCCAATTTTCCCCAGGTAATTTTTTCATTAGGGACGGCTCCAGAATAAGACCCATAACTGGTTGTAGAATCACTAATCTGGCAGAAATAATTCCAGAAAGGAGTATCGGTTCTCTCTAAATCCTGATAGAGCATAGGCACTACACAAATAGGGAAATCACCGGCAATACCGCCTCCAATTTGAAAGAACCCGATACCGTTCTCAGCATTCTCGGTATACCAGTCTGCCAGGAAAGCCATATATTCGATACCCGACTTCATAGTACTGGCCTTTAGTTCACCTTTCATTACATAACTAGCAAAGATGTTTCCCATCGTACTATCTTCCCAACCGGGTACTACCATTGGCAGATTAGCTTTGGCGGCAGCATACATCCATGAATCTTTAATATCGATTTCATAGTATTGTTCAAGTACCCCAGAGAGTAATAGTTTATACATAAATTCATGAGGAAAATATCGTTCTCCATTAGCTTCGGCATCTTTCCAGATGTTAAAAATATGTTTTTGTAACCTTCTAAAAGCTTCTTCTTCTGGGATACAGGTATCGGTAACACGGTTAAGTCCTTTTTCTAACAGTTCCCATTCTTGCTGTGGTGTTAGATCACGATAGTTAGGGACTCTTTTATAGTGACTGTGAGCCACTAGGTTCATAATATCTTCTTCTAAATTGGCTCCTGTACAAGAAATAATATGCACTTTATCTTGTCGGATCATTTCTGCAAAGATTTTTCCCAGCTCTGCTGTACTCATTGCTCCGGCAAGAGAAACAAGCATCTTTCCTTCGTTAGCCAATTGTAATTGGTACGCTTTTGCTGCATCTACCACTGTGGCTGCATTAAAGTGTAAAAAGTATTTTTCTATAAATTTGGTTACTTCGCCTTTACCTTTCATCGTATTCTTCTTGATTTGATTTGAATTTTTTTAAAGCTTCATTTTCTGAGAAGCCATACTTGTCTTCCAGAATTTCTTTATCACTTTCAAACTTATAGCTTAGCATCTTGTAATATAATTTGGCAGCAAGAAAGTCTGATGATTTATCATTTTCATTGGGACATAATTCTACAATATCAAATCCCACTACATTTTTTTCATTAAACACTAATTTTAGAAAATCTAAAGTTTCGTACCAAAACAAACCTCCTGGCTCTGGTGTTCCTGTACTGGGTAATATCGATGGATCAAAAGCATCCAAATCAAAGGTGATAAATACATTGTCTGTCATTTGTTCTATAACAGAGTCCATCCAGGTATTATCTATTGCCATTTCGTGCGCAAAATAGGTTTTGTCATAATCCATTACAGATTTTTCCTGTACATCCATAGAGCGAATACCTACTTGAATTAGATTGGTATTTTGACTAGCTTCATAAACTGCACAAGCATGATTACAGCTGCTACCTTCATAGGATTTTCTTAAATCGGCATGAGCATCTATATGCAATACGGTAAGATTATCAAAGGCTTCATTAAAAGCTCTAATGGTACCAATAGAAATAGAATGCTCACCTCCTAGAATGGTTACGAACTTTTTCTTTTTTATAAATTTTTTGGTTTCCTGATGCACGGCGTCTACCATTGCTTCTGGAGTTGCATTTACAGAAACGGGGTCTGCAAGATATATCCCATTCTTATATACTTCAGAATCGGTTTCTATATCATACAACTCCATATTCTCTGAAGCATCCAGAAATGCTTCGGGTCCTTTATCAGCACCTTTTTGCCATGTACTGGTTCCATCATAGGGGACGGGTATTAAAACAACCTTAGCGGTTTCCAATTTTGCATATTCTTCGGGTATGCCTGCATAGGTTCTGTTTTTCATTTTGAAAAAATTAAGTTAAGTATGATTTAAAAAATGGTTGTCAATTCCTCTTGATTTTCAGTATAAGATTTAGTGGCTTTCTGATTATTTTTTTGATATCCTAAAATAGATAATAGTTGTTCAGAAGTTTGTTGTTCTGAAAAAATGGAGGTAATCACATTACCTTCTATATCCCGGTCAATAATAATGTGTTTTGGCTGTGGGATCAGGCAATGTTGTAGGCCGCCATAGCCACCAATAGTTTCTTGATAGGCTCCTGTATTAAAAAAACCTATGTATAATGGTTTCTCTTTTTTATACTTGGGTAAATAAATAGCATTCATATGTTGCTCAGAATTGTAATAATCATCACTATCACAAGTTAAGCCACCAAGCAAGACCCGTTCATATTCGTCATCCCATCTATTCACCGCTAGCATAACAAACCGTTTGTTAATGGCCCAAGTATCGGGTAGGGTAGTGATGAATGAAGAATTGATCATATTCCATTTTTCACGGTCATTTTGTTGTTTCTGATACAATACTTCATAAATGGCTCCGCCACTTTCTCCTACAGTAAAACTTCCAAATTCTGTAAATATATTAGGAACATCGACCCGGGCTTCTTCACAAGCAATTTGAATCTGATTTACAATCTCATTAACCATATATTGATAGTCATAATTAAATGCCAATGAACTTTTGATAGGGAAACCTCCTCCAATATTTAAGCTATCGAGGGTAGGGCATATTTTCTTAAGACTTATATATACCTTTAAACATTTTAAGAGTTCATTCCAGTAATAAGCGGTATCACGAATTCCTGTATTAATAAAGAAATGTAACATCTTTAGTTCGACCTTAGGGTTTCCTTTAATCTGATCTTTATAGAACGGTACAATATTTCGGTATCCTATCCCCAGACGTGAAGTATAAAACTCGAACTTTGGTTCTTCTTCAGAAGCGATACGGATTCCTACCTGAAATTTACCTTCGATTCCATTACTTAATAAAGATAACTCTTCATAATTATCAATAATCGGGATACAATTTTGATGCCCGCTATTAATTAACCTGATAATGTTTTTGATATATTGATCTCTTTTAAAACCATTGCAAATGACATAGGTACTATCATTGATTTTGCCTTGAGATTTTAGGTTTTCGACAATATCAATATCAAAAGCCGAAGAGGTTTCTATATGAATATCATTTTTTAAAGCTTCATTTAATACATGCTGAAAATGAGAGCTTTTGGTGCAATAACAATAGTGATAATTACCTGCATAATTACTGATTTCTATTGCATTGTTAAACCAACCTTTGGCTCTGTTAATATTTTCTGATATTTTGGGCAGATAGGTAAATTTTAAAGGTGCTCCGTATTGGGCAATCAATGCCATGAGGTTGATACCATGAAATTGCAACTGGTTATTTTCCAGATTAAATTCTTCTTGTGGAAAATAAAAAGTCTGATCGATAAGATCTATATATTTAGTTTTCATCTATTCGGGGTTTGTTTTGTAGATGAAATTCACCACCAGAAATAAAGGCCTATAGAGCCTGAACATCCTATGGATCATTCCATAACGCGAGATTTGAAAAATTATAATTTAGAATGAGAAATGGTCAAGCCATGTACATCAATCTATTCTCATATCCGAATGATAGAAATAGTATAGGGAACGAATTTTACCCGTTCTAAAAACTGAAGTGCAATAGTATATTTTTTAGAAGTCAGCCTGAGAATTCGGTTCCTTATCCCTAAGGCAGCTTTTGGAGTAGACTTCTTTATCCTCCTAAGCCCGAATCTGAAAAAAGATTCCATTTTGTATAGGCAATGCGTCTATCTAGTTAAACGCATTAGTATTGCTCCAAATTTAATAAAAAAATAATATCATATGTTTTTTTGTAATAAATATTTTTGAGTTTTTAATTCTGTATTTAGAATTTTCTGATGGTTAGGTAATTAGATTTTGTTGTTTCTTCCCTTTTTTTTTAAAATATTCCTTCGTGAATTTTGAATGTTTAGGATCAGGTAGATATAATATTTCTATAAGTATATAACAATTCTTAATAACTTTACTGTAAGGTTTATATCCAAATTGCTACTTTTACAGCATATAAAAAGTAGCAAATATGTCTGAAAAAATAGAAAGAATAAAATGCCTTATTATAGGTTCGGGGCCAGCGGGATATACTGCAGCAATTTATGCATCAAGAGCAGATTTAAAACCTGTGATGTATACAGGTATGGAGCCTGGAGGACAATTAACAACTACGACAGAAGTAGATAATTTTCCTGGGTATCCAGAAGGAATTGACGGACCTACCATGATGGTGCAATTGCAACAACAAGCAGAACGTTTTGGTACAGAGGTACGTATCGGGATGGTTACTGCGGTTAATTTTAGTAAAGAAGTAGGAGGAATACATAAGGTAACTGTAGATAATACAACAGAAATTGAAGCAGAGACCGTTATTATTTCTACTGGTGCTACTGCAAAATACTTGGGACTACCTAGTGAGCAACGACTACGAGGAGGAGGAGTTTCTGCTTGTGCCGTTTGTGATGGGTTCTTTTACAAAGGGCAGGATGTAGCGATTGTTGGAGCAGGAGATACTGCTGCAGAAGAAGCTACCTATTTGGCTAATATATGTTCTAATGTTACCATGTTAGTTCGTAAAGATTATATGAGAGCTTCTAAAGCAATGCAACATCGTGTAAATAGTACATCAAACCTTAAAGTATTGTATAATACAGAGGTTGATGAGGTATTAGGAGAGCAAGTTGTAGAAGGATTGCGAATGGTTAATAATCAAACTAAAGAAAAGACCGAAATAGAAATTACCGGACTATTTATAGCAATTGGTCATAAACCAAACACAGATATCTTTAAAGGGCAGATTGATATGGATGATACGGGATATTTGATTACAGAAGGAAAGTCTACTAAAACTAATATTCCAGGAGTATTTGCCTCTGGAGATGTGCAAGATAAAGAATATAGACAAGCAGTTACAGCTGCAGGAACAGGATGTATGGCTGCGTTAGATGCAGAAAGATACTTAGCAACTGTAGAATCTGGAGAAGAAGTTTCTGCCTAATTTACAGATATGATAGTGATAAAAAGGCTTCTGAGAACGCAGAAGCCTTTTTTGTTATAGCTTAAACTTATTAGGTGTATAATCGATATTCTTTTTGTATAAAATGACTTCGTTGGTAAAAGTATTGATAGATATCTTAGATTCTCCCAATAGAAAAATCTCAGCTTTATCACGAGCTTCAATAGTCGTTGCTTGATTAGATAAAATATAGCTATCACTAGTGCCTTCAGCAGATATCGATACCATGTCGCATTTCAACTTTTCACCATAAAAATTGGTATTGTTATCTACTCTCACCAATAACTTTTTTAGTTCACCCTCTAATGTAACGTTTCCTTTCTGATAGGCATCTACCTTTAGTGTATCTGCGGTAATAATTCCTTCTAATTTAGAATTTTCATTTATTTGATACGATGCTTCCTGTCCTGTAACATGTAAAACTACATTAGATTTATCATTAGTTATACATTCTATCTGACCCACATCTGCCGTTATAAAAGCTTCTGTATTACCATGGGTCTCGATAGTAAGCTTAGGAGTTGCAATAGGTGAAAGCGATTTTATAGTTACTTTGTCATGTAATATGATTTTTTGTATATCAGAAGCATAAAAAATATCTAGATGCAACGCCTTGGTGCGTCTTAAGTCCTTTTCTGATGATATGGTAAGTACACTATCTAATACTTCTACTTTGATGTATTCATGTACATTACTATCAGTTTCAATTTTGACATAAGGATCATTGCTCTCATCTAGTGTAACCTCAAAATTCTCATAGATCTCTATGGTATGAAATGCTTCAAGCTCTTGGGTTTCTGTGCTTAAAATCTTATTTCCTTTAATTCTTTCTTTTTGCCCAAATACGTTTCCAAGAGTAAAAACCGTAATTAATAATAGAAATGTTCTCATAATCGCATAAAATTTATAAGATTATAAACAGTTTTTTTTGTTTTTAAGTATTTATAAAGTGTAAAAATTAGTTACTCTAGTTTAAAGACAGATATTAGTTGATAAGAGTTGCAGCATATATTACAAAAGGAAATCTATGTAATACTAAAGAGTATGATTGAATGCTTTTTTTTACAATTATTAAATTCAAGAGTGTATATTTATTTTTAAAACTTAAAACCAGACAAATATTTTGAAACCAATACATACCATTGATGATGTTATACAAGTTTTAGATACGATTATAGCACAATCAAAAACTGATAATAGCCCTTTAGGGTATTTTGCAACTTTATATAGAAAGGTAACAGTCAAGGTCAAAGAAGGTATCGAACAGGGCTTTTTTGATGATGGACCTAGAATGGAAAAATTGGACGTTATTTTTGCAACCAGATATCTCGATGCTTACTACGGGTATAAAGAGAATAAAGTAATAAGTACTTGTTGGGAAAAAGCATTTTTACTATCAAAATCGTATTGGCCTATAGTATTGCAACATCTTCTGATAGGTATAAATGCACATATTAATTTGGATTTGGGCATTGCAGCAGCACAGGTTTCAAAAGGAAAGGACATAGAAGATCTTAAAGGAGATTTTGATAAGATTAATGAAATTTTATCATCTCTGGTGACAGATGTTGAAAACGATTTGGCAGAAATATGGCCTACCCTAAAGAAAATTCTAAAGTTTACTCGAAAAGTAGATAATTTTTTGATAGACTTTAGCATGGAGCTGGCAAGAGACGGGGCCTGGAGATTTGCTCAAAAAGTTGCTATGACTCCAGAAGATAAAATGGAAAATTTAATTAAGGAAAGAGATGGTAAGGTTACAGAAAATGCCAAGATTATAACAAATCCGGGATTAATAGCCAATATAGTGTTAATGATTATTAGATTAGGAGAACGAGGTACCGTTAGTGACAAAATCGAAGACTTGACTCATTAAACAACAAAAACACTATCTAATCATTACCTATGATTAGATAGTGTTTTTGTTATTAAATTTAAATAGTTAGTATCTTCTAACGTCTCCACCAGAATTATCTGCTTCAGAAACTTTTTTAGGATTGCCAAAATATATAATATCGCCACCACTGGTTGCTTTTCCTGTAAATTCGTTTTGGGCATAAATTTTTATAGAAGCACCACTTGTTGCTTTTGCTTCGGTAACTAAGCTTACCAAATCTTTTGCTCTTAGGTTAGCTCCGCTGGTTGCCTTTGCTTTATGGTTGGTTACCTTTCCTTCTAGGTTGATCATTGCACCGCTGGTCACTGCAGTATTTACAGTTTCTGCTTTAATTTTTAGATCCAAATCAGCACCGCTGGTTGCGGTAATGTCAAGATCTTGTTGTATGATCGCTTCATTAGAGGATATACTGGCACCACTATTTACATGAACTTTTTGTAATTTGTCATAAGATACAATTACATTCTTTTTGTCTGCAAAGTAAATATTCTCGTCTGCAGTGATATATAAAGTATTGTCTTCTACATATACTTTAATATGCTCATGTAAATTTTGATTAGCCTCAATAATAACCTTTTTATCAGAGTTATTGGTCAGGATCACATCCAAACCTCTACTTGCTTTTACAGCATTAAAATTTTGATGAATTGTTTTTTCCTTTTTCAAGACTTCTCCCTGGCCTTTTATACCATTAAAAGCCACGTTACAAGAGCAACAAAAAATTGATAAAAGTATACTTACTAAAATTTTAACTAGTGTTGTCATGATTGATTGTTTTATGTGTTTAACTGTTTACTTCGATCTCCTCTCTACTAGTATTTGGTAGAGAGGAGTGAAGCCGCTTTTTGATTGATTAATTAATTCTCGGTTTTAATTTCTATTCCGTTTTCGTCTATTTTTACTTTTACAGGTTCATTGTTTAGTTCGACACCTTCTTCGTCTATTTTTAAATTAAACTCCTTTTTGATCTGAATGTCGTGATCATCTTCATTCTCTTCGTTAGTGTCCCAATCGTCCTCATTGTCCTTACATTCGTCACATTTTAATTCTCCGTTGATTAATGTAACATATTTCTCTTCCATACCTTCAATTGTAATATAATCATCGTATTTCCATGAGTTATTGAAATTGGCTGTATTATCATCTGCAAAAACAGTTATTCCTTCTGGAAGCGTAAGTATAACTCTTACTTCTTGATCCCTATACTTGCTTGCATAATCTGCAATGGCATAACCATCCAGAATAACCGATTTATCTTCAACGGTATATGCATATTTAAGGTTTTTAGCTCTTTTTTCTGCTTCGTCATAAGATCTTCCTTCTGCTTTCTTTTCGATGGTAATTGCTACCGTACTATCTTTTTCTGAAGCTTTTAGATAAACTTCGATATCCTGAATTACAATAACACGGCCTCCATTAGGGGCTCTTTTAATGTTGTAATCATTATGATGGCGAAGACTTTTTACATACCTGGAATCTCCTTTCATTTTAATCTTTAAAGTATCATTTTGAGTGATAGGAAGCACTGTGTTTTGCTCACTTATAACTTCTGCATCATAGGCTTCTAGAGTAGCTTGTCTTATTCCTAATATGGTGATTCCTATTAATGATAATATCCAAACTCCTAATAATCCAAACTTAGCAACAGAGCCAATTGATTTTAAGTTTTTTATAAGAATTTTTAGCCCAACAATAAATAGAAAAAAGAAAGGAATACCTACTGCAAAGAATACTAAAATGGAGATTAACCACATAGGAACATCAGGATGGCTACCTACTTCCATATATTCTACCCAGGGTGTATCCATAAAACCAAAGGTTCCTATGGTAAACAATCCAACAAACAGACCAATTAGAGTAGCTCCTGCGATGATGATGAAAAGTACTCCTACAAGTTTTACAAAAAACTTTAGAAGGAAAAGTAACACATCGCCTAGTGCGTCAAAAAAAGTGGCAGAACTACTTTTTACTTTACTTCCGTATTTTTGATAATCAACGTTTTTTACAGAACTGGCTACACCGTCAAATCCTTCTTTAATTTTTTTTTCAATATTACTAATATTCACAGCCTCTCCTTTCATGGCCAAAAAATCTGCTGTGGTTTTGGCTTCTTCAACAAAAATCCAAAAGGCGATATAAATTAAGATAAATGCACCACTAGAAAAAATAGTAAACAAGATCCATGCTAATCTAACCCAGATAGATTCTATCCCAAGATAATGTCCTAAACCAGAACTAACACCTCCTACATAAGAGTTGGTTGGATCTCTAAACAATTGTTTTGATGTTTTAGATCGTTGGTGGTCTGCTTGTGGTTCATCTTCAAAGATTTCTTCATCTATCCTATAATCTTCGGGTTGCCCCATTACAGTAATTACTTCTTCTACTTCGTTGATACCAATTACTTGTCGTTCATCTTTGATTTTTTCACTAAACAATTCTGCGATACGCGCTTCTATGTCGGCAATGATTTCGTCTCTACCTTGCGAGTCGGTAAATGAACGTTTTATAGCATCAAGATATCGCTGTAATTTCAGATAAGCGTCTTCGTCTATATGAAAAAATATGCCTGCTAAATTTATATTAACTGTCTTGTTCATTTTACTTCTTTTTTTGTTTAGTCACCAGGTTTACGGCATTTTGTAATTCGTTCCAGGTTGTATTTAATTCGTTTAGGAATAACTTTCCTGTTTCAGTAAGTCCATAATATTTGCGTGGTGGTCCCGATGTAGACTCTTCCCAGCGATAACTTAATAATCCGGCGTTTTTAAGTCTGGTCAGCAATGGATATATTGTACCTTCTACCACGAGCATCTTTGCATCTTTTAGAGTTTCTAAAATTTCTGCAACATAAGCGTCATCATCTTTAAGGATAGAAAGTATGCAATATTCCAGAACACCTTTGCGCATTTGCGCTTTTGTGTTTTCGATCTTCATAAAACTAATTTTTAATTATTAAACTGTTCATTTTTTGATTGATTTTGATGGTTATTTTAAAAATTTATGAAAGTTGATCTTTCGAAAAAACTAAGACTAAAAATAGTAATTGATGAGGTTAAATTTTTAATCATAACATATAGTTTTTTAAATTTTTAATGATATAGTTATTTTATAAATCTTATTGATAAAGGGTATTTATATGTTTCCCCATTATTAGCTTTTAACGCGGCAGTAATTACAAAAATGATTTCTAAAAAAAATCCAATTAAAGCGATAACTCCTACAAATGAAGCTCCTATAAGAGTTCTAAAACCAGAGGCTTGAGAAAAATTAAAAGAGAAGTCGTCAAAATGAAGCAGGTCAAAAATAGATGCATCTCCAAATATGTTGAAAATAAAAAACGGAAAAGAAAACATAGCTAATATTACGGTGTATAATAGAATGCTTAATTGAAAATTGATAGCTTCTTTCCCATGATTATCTATAAAATCTGACTTGTCCTTATTGGTCGACCATAATAGAATAGGAATAATGTAATTCCCGAAGGGGATAAAGTACTTAGAAAATGCACCTAAGTGCATAAACATTGCGATATTTTTGTGATTTTTGATTGACATTGATGAATGATATAATAGTTTCTTATGCAAATATATGGTTAAAAAAAGGTATTATGCAAAACATAGTACCTGTTTTTAACATATTTTTAGGATTTCACATCATTTTATTACAATATTCTTTTACCTATATTGTGATAATTAAAAAAATGGCTTATGAAATTGACTACAAGAAAGCTTAACACATTTACATTATTTAAATTACCTTCTGCATGGTTTTGTGGAGTAAGAGTAAAAACAATTAATGATAGTGTTTGTAGCGTGAGTGTAAAACATCGTTGGATCAATCAGAACCCTTTTAAGTCCATGTTTTGGGCAGTACAGGGTATGGCTGCAGAATTAGCCACGGGAGCCTTGGTTATTGGACACATACAAGATAGTGGAAAAAAGATTTCTATGTTGGTCGCTAATAATAATGCGACTTTTACCAAGAAGGCTACTGGTAGAATTACTTTTGTATGCAATGATGGAGCATTGGTCAAAGAAGCTATTAATAAAGCAATAGAAACAAAAGAAGGACAAACAGTATGGATGAAATCTGTAGGAACCAATGCAGAAGGAATCGAAGTATCTACTTTTAATTTTGAATGGACTATAAAAGTGAAATCTTAATATAGAGTTGTTTAGAAAAACTGTAACACTTTGTGGTACTATTCTACTTATAGAACGAGTTATTCATTAATCAAAACGTATTAAAATTAAATTATGACAGCACACGAAATAGATTATGAGATTGTAGGAGAAGAAATGCAATATGTAGAAATAGAATTAGATCCCCAGGAGGGAGTAATTGCTGAAGCAGGTAGTTTTATGATGATGGATGATGGTATTAAAATGGATACCATTTTTGGGGACGGTTCGGGAAAAGACAGTGGGGTATTAGGAAAGATATTTGGAGCTGGTAAACGATTATTAACAGGAGAAAGCCTTTTTATGACGGCTTTTTACAATCAGGTAGGAGGTAAAAAAAGAGTAAGTTTTGCTTCTCCCTACCCAGGAAAAATTATTCCAATTGATTTAAATAAGTATGGCGGAAAGTTTATTTGTCAAAAAGATGCTTTTTTATGTGCAGCAAAAGGCGTTTCTGTTGGAATAGAATTTTCAAGAAAATTAGGTAGAGGATTGTTTGGAGGCGAAGGTTTTATTATGCAAAAGCTAGAAGGTGACGGTATGGCATTTGTACATGCAGGAGGAACTACTAGTAGAAAAGAATTACAAGCAGGTGAGAAGCTAAAGGTAGATACTGGATGTATCATTGGATTTTCTAAGAATATTAACTACGATATAGAGTTTGTTGGAGGTATTAAAAATACCATTTTTGGAGGCGAAGGATTGTTTTTTGCGACATTAACTGGACCCGGAGTAGTTTATATACAATCGCTACCATTTAGTAGATTAGCGAATAGGGTATTAGCATTGGCTCCAAGAGGAGGCGGTAAAAGTAAAGGAGAGGGGAGTATTTTAGGAGGTTTAGGAGATCTTCTAGATGGCGATAATAATTTTTAACAATGTTAAATAAACGTTATAGAGCTATTTTTTTATTTAATTTACATATATTAGCTATAGTAACATATTAAATTATAAGATTTTTCCTACAGCTATTTGTTTTAAACCTAACATTTTAACCCCCTATTAATTTATGGCTAGAGCAATGTTTGATTACACTAAAACTGTTTTAAAAAAAGTAAGTTTTGATGTTAATCTTTTTACAAAGGAAGTCCTAAAAGCACTAAACAGGTTACTTCCGCATGAGATCGAAGAATTAAAAATTTGGATTCAATCGTTGACCGTGAAACAACCAGAATTAGAATCTTGTCTAATCTATTTAAAAACATAATAAAAAGAGCGACTTTTAGTCGCTCTTTATTTTTGCTAACGGGCTAATGATTTCTACATTTTGAAAGGTAATAGCACCTCTCACAACTCCCGCAATTGTTGCATGTAAAGCTTCTATTATTTGCATTTTTAATTCACTTTTATTGTAAATTAAACTGACTTCTCTGGCAGGAGATGGTTCATTAAAGTAATGTAGGTTAACCTTTTCACTTTCTTTAATATCTAAAGTATGTAAATAGGGGAGCAGTGTCATGCCCAAGCCCTCATTAGCTAACTTTATAAGTGTTTCGAAACTACCACTTGCCAATTGAAAATGATCTTCATCATAACTTTTCGTAGTTTTACAAAGATTGATAACTCCATCTCTAAAACAATGACCATCCTCTAATAAAAGCATATCATCTATATCTAGATCTGTAGTTTCTATGTTTTTCTTTTGGTTTAATCGATGTGAAGAAGGTATATAACCTACAAATGGTTCATAATATAAAACGCGTTCTTTTATATTTTCATTTTGTAAAGGAGTAGCAGCAATAGCTGCATCCAAATGTCCATCTTGTAGACGTTCTATAATGGCTTCTGTATGTAATTCTTCTATTTTAAGTTTAACTTTAGGGCATTTCTTAATAAAATTATTTAGAAACATGGGGAGTAAAGTTGGCATTACCGTAGGAATAACTCCCAATTTAAATTCACCTCCAATATATCCTTTTTGCTGATCTACAATATCTTGTATACGCTCACTTTCATTTACTATATTTTTAGCTTGTTGTACCAATTTAGTTCCAACCTCGGTCAACTCAATAGGCTTTTTGCTACGATCAAAAATTAAAATATCCAATTCCTCTTCAAGCTTTTGAATTTGCATACTTAAAGTCGGTTGAGTTACAAAAGTTTTCTCTGCTGCTTTTGTAAAATTTTTATGCTCAGCTACGGCTAAAACATATTTTAACTGTGTTATAGTCATCGTTCGTGGTTTGAGTAACAAAAATAGGAAAGGTATTGGTAATATTTATTAATTAATGCTAAAAAATTTGTTTTATCTATTGTTGTCAAAGCAAAAAGGTGATACTTCCCCTTTTTATAAGTTCTATAAATGCATTTTATGTAGTGAAATAGTTAGTTTATACATTCATATCTACCATTTATACATTTATGTAAAGTTCCTGATTTTTACAGTAGTATATTTATAGTAGGCTTAACTTTTGATTATTTTACTTAATAATTTCTTTGATTTTGAAGAACTTATGAGGTAAGAAATGTACACCTATATTTACCTCTATTCTGGTAGATCACGAAATTATTTTGATAGTAAAATAGTACTTCTTATAGAGAATACAGTATCACCAACATTCTGTATGTAAGAAATATTTTTTAAGAATCTAAATCAGATTTTTTGCCTTAATAGCATGTTTCAAAAGAGTAGCGTCAGTCAAATTTAATTGCTATAAAATTTAATTCAATTGTTTAACTCTTAAAACCCATTACTTAATTATGTCTACTAATTTCGTTGAAAAGATTAGTTCAAATAAATTTATTGAATATATAATTTTAGGAGCGGGTCCCTCTGGTTTACAAATGGGACATCACCTAGAGCAATCTAAGAGAGATTATCTTATTCTTGAATCTGGTGAACACGCGGGGACATTTTTTAAAAGCTTCCCCCGTCACAGGCAATTAATATCTATTAATAAATATAACACAGGAAGTGAAGATCCAGAGTTTAATATGCGATTTGATTGGAACTCATTGCTTTCTGATAATGAAGATTTGTTACTTAAGAATTATAGTAAGCGTTTTTTTCCTGATGCCGATGATTTTGTTACGTATTTAAAAGATTATGCAGAACACCTTAAACTCAAAATAACCTATAATACCACCATAATAAAAGTTCAAAAGGATAATGGTTTTACACTTACTAGTGATAAAGGAGAAATATATTCGTGTAAGTACCTTATTATAGCAACGGGAGTGTCTAAACCTTATTTACCCAAAATTGAGGGGATAGAGCTTACCGAAAATTACGCTAACGTCTCTGTAGATCCCAATGATTTTTTTAATCAAAAAGTGTTGATTATTGGTAAAGGTAACTCTGGATTCGAAGTTGCAGATGGCCTTATGGATACTACTTCTATAATTCATGTTGCAGGGCCAAAATCTATAAAAATGGCCTGGAAAACACATTATGTGGGGCACTTACGAGCGGTGAACAACAATTTATTGGATACCTACCAGCTTAAATCATTAAATGCGGTATTAGATGTACATATAGATAAGATCGAAAAGAAGGATGATAAGTTTCATGTATCCTATCGATTTGTTAGAGCAGATGAAGCCAAAAAAGATGTAATGTATGATAGGGTGATTACTTGTACGGGTTTTAGGTTTGAAGACCAAATGTTTGACGAAACGTGTAAACCTGTGCTAACCATTAATAATAGATTTCCAGAGCAAAGTAATGAATGGGAATCTACAAATATAAGTAACATGTATTTTGCTGGTGTTTTGATGCATATGCGAGATTTTAAGAAATCTACAAGTGGTTTTATACATGGATTTAGATACAATGTCAAAGCACTGCATCGCATTTTAGAGTTTAAAAACCATCAGACACCTTGGCCTTGTGATGTTTTAAAAATGGTACCAGAACATTTAATGCAGATGGTTATTCAGAGGGTCAATATTACATCGGCGTTATGGCAGCAGTTTGGTTTTTTGGGAGATCTAATAACCATTTGCGATGAAGATCAGGAGGCTAGATATTATAAAGAGGTCCCCGTTGATTATATATCATCAAGTGATCTTGTAAAAAAATGTGATAGCTTTTTTGTACTTACCCTAGAGTATGGACCTAATCATGATCAAATGGATCCTTTTGATGTTGATGTGGTACGAATAAAACAATCTGCTACAGAAAACACAAATGATAGTCATTATTTGCATCCTGTTGTACGTTATTATAAAAATAAAGAGTTTGTAAAAGAACATCATATAGTAGAAAATCTGGAAAATGAATGGTTTCACAAAGTTCATAAGGAACCTTTAAAAGAATTTTTTAGCGAAATGATCGGGGTAGAGCAGGTAACGCAAATTAACTCTGTGATTAATGGATGAGCCTTCCAAAAAAAAACTGGTAAACCTTAAGGAGTTTGAAAATATAGCAAGAAGAGAGTTACCCAAAGATATCTATGATTATTTATCTGGTGGTGCAAATGATGAAATTACGGTACATGAAAATCATGAAGCTTACAGTAAAATAAAATTATACCCTAGAGTTCTTAAGAGTGTAGAAAAAAGAGATGTTTCTATTCAAATGATGGGTAAAAAAATAGCAATGCCTATATTCATTGCTCCAACAGCTTTTCATTGTTTAGCGAATGAAGAAGGAGAATTAGCCACCGTCAAAGCCGCGGCAATGGCAAATACTATTATGATCGTTAGTATGGCATCAACTGTTTCTTTAGAAAGAATAGCAAATGCAGCGAAAAACCCTAAGATCAATAAGGCACCAGAACTTTGGTTTCAACTTTATATACAGCCAGATATAGAAATCACGAAATTGTTTGTGAAAAGAGCAGAAGATGCCGGGTATAGTGCCTTGGTCGTGACGGTAGATTCGCCAGTATTCGGAAAAAGAGAACGAGACATTAGAAATGGGTTTCATATGTTGCCTGAAGGACTTTCTTTAAAAAACTTTGACGACCCTAAGCTCCTCAAATTTGCTAAGGATAAACCAACACTAATACTGAATGCGGCACTTACATGGAGTGATATAGACAAACTAAAGGCAATAACAACATTACCCGTATTTATAAAAGGAGTTGTACGTCCAGAAGATGCCGAACTTGCTATTCAACATGGTGTTGATGGAATTATAGTATCTAATCACGGAGGAAGGCAATTGGATACCATTCCGGCAACAATAGAGTTGTTACCAGATATAGTGGCCATGGTAAAAGGAAGAATTCCGGTTATTATTGATGGAGGAATTCGAAGAGGAACCGATGTTCTTAAAGCATTGGCATTAGGAGCAAATGCCGTTGCAATAGGTAGGCCTATTTTATGGGGGCTTGCCTATGACGGAGAATCGGGAGTATTACAGGTGTTACATAATCTAAAAGATGAATTAGACCTATCTATGGCACTATGTGGATGCTCATCGATAAAAGAGATTAATAAAAGTTTGATATATACTAAAACCACTTTTTGATAATCAAGTTCAGACTTTTTAGATCCTTGTCAAGAATTTAAAATAATCAATCATTAATCAAATTACTTAAGAAATGACAACAATAACTGTATTATTTGTGGTAACTACGCTGTTGTTTTTAGCAAGCTTACCATACTGGTTACCCATACTGGTAATTAGGTTACGTACATTTATTTTTACCAAAATGAATGGAGATGAAGGAATTCAGATTCCTGGAAAACATATCAAAGCCTCAGAGTTCAAAAAAATATATGCTAACAAATCTGTAGACGGAAGAAGTAAAGGCGCTAATTTGTCTAATTTGTTTTGGTACTGGCTTGCACCAGGGCCAGAAATGCATCAGGAACATATCGAAAATTGGGATCATTATAAAGAAGTAGCCTCTGTAACCAAAAACATACTTTCTGTCTCTAATCAAGAGGTAGCATCATTGTTATATAAGTATGCTGGCAAAGCGTTCTCTACTGATATAATTTCTTCATGGAAAATAGTAAGGCTTAGAGATTTTGTTATGCCAATATGTATTGGTTTTTTTTATGAACTGGTTTTTGAAGAAACTTGTTCTAATCATGATAAAAAAACGATTTTAAAACATTCGAATAATGTCGTAAGCGCTTTAAAATGCTGTGCACTTAGAAATATGCCTAAAAGAAACCAGGTAACAGAATTATTAATCGAAAAACTGAAAGCAGGAACTTTTAAGCATTATTTCCCAGAGGGATATTCTATAGAAGATAAAGCACTATACCTACAAGGCGTGTTTTTTACCACTGCAGTTGTACAAATGTCTGATGCATTGACACATTGTTTTCTTACAGTAGCACGGCATAATGAGGTTCAAAAAAAGTTATACAACAATAAAAATGATAAGCATTATTATGATCACGTAATTTCAGAAACACTAAGACTGTACCCATTATTTGGAATTGCTCACCGAATAACCACAGATACTATACAAACGGAAGCTAACAAAACGATACCAAAAGGAACAGTATTATGTTTTAATTATCCCGAATATCACAAAACGGGATATGATAAACCTACTATGTTTATTCCAGAAAGATGGGAAACCATATCCAAGGGAACCTCAAATTATGTGCCTTTTGGAGTTGGTGCTAACAGACCTTGTCCAGCTAGTCATATGTCTGTAATAATGATGAAAGAAATGTTGCGTTTTGGAATCGATAAATTCGAATTTTTCTCTTCTGTAGAGCATACAAGGTCACTTCCTAATCGAGGTGCATGCATTATAACATCTAGAGATTATAAATTTTCAAAAACGAAGAAAACAATTCTTATGACCTTTTTAAAGGTACGAGATCAATGGGAAAAGATATATACAAGTATAATACAATTGCTATATGGATATATTATGATTATGCATGCCAAGGAGTTAAAATTAACAACACGGTATTATAAAAACCCAAGAAGCAGTAAAAATACTCAAAAAACAATGGTAACTAACGAATTATAAAAACAGAAACAAGATCTTTCTTTGGATATAGCTATGTATACTAATGTAATAGAATGGAGTAAAACCTATTTTGAAGGTAACCTATCAGAAAAAGTAGTAGAACATTTAAAAGAACTGGATTTGGATAAAATAGACAAAAAGGCTCATTTTTTTCTAGAGAGAATGTTCAGGTATATGAAAAAAGCCGGTATAAAAGCAACTGATTTTACAGATGAGCAAGCCCAGCAGATAAAACTAATCACAAAATTGGTAGAAGATGTTTGGGAAGGAGTTATTTTACCATTTACATTAGAAGGTCGTCATAAAAAAATTGACGAGTATATTTTAAAAGTACCGTATTTTAAGGTAGGAAACGAAGAGAAATTTTTGGACATAGGTTGTGGTTTTCCACCGCATACGACCGTAGAAACAGCTTCATTTTTAAACTGGAAGGTAATAGGGATAGACCCTAGTTTACCAATGTATCTGGTTAGAGATAGCGTAGGGAACTATGCTACTTTCGATGAACAGAAGAAGATACAATATTTTCAGGGTGCTCCGGGGAAATCGTTGGATGTTTGGAGTACACCAAAAGAAACCAAACTATATTTTAGGCAATTATTTGACACATTAGTTCAAATGATTGAGCCGTCTCATACAGGGTGCGTCATTGTAAAAAAAGAAGAAGGTACTTTGATTAAAAACCCAATTCTTCAATACGAAAACACAAATCTTTCTTTTTTCAAAAGTAGTATAGGTAATTTTGAAATAGAACAAGTAAGTGTAGCACGTTGTTTTAATGTATTGTTTTATTTTGATAATGAGTTTAGAAAAAAAACATTGCATTGGATGTCAAGGATTTTAAAAGAAAAAGGACTTTTTATTTGTGGTATAAATGGAGATCATACGACACGTTGTAGATATACGATATATCAAAAAGAAAATGAAAAGATCAAACCCAAAGAGTTTGCGTTTAGTGTTGATAATATAAGACCACTAGGTAGTGTTGCATGGGCTGCATTCTATGATGACGATTTTGAAACCAATACCCTTGTAGATTTAATAAGTATTTTACGATCTAACAAAAAATTTATTAAAAAATATGATGATAGATTGGATCAATTATTAAAAGAAAAAGAGTTGTTTATTAGAGATAACGAAGAGTATCTGGTAAGTAAAGATACAGTGCTTACACCTCAGGAAAAAGAAAAAAGAAAAGTGACAATATATACTCAGTTAGATCAAGAAGGATATACTCAAGCAGCAGCAGATGTACTTATAAAATCAGGTTATAAAGCATATCGTAACGAAATAGGTTTTGTGGCAATCTCATTGGATTAAAACAGTAATAGTTTTTATAGTAAACCTCTTGCCTTTATCTCAAGGTATTTGTTAATGGTATTTACCGTTAAACTTTCTGGAGGGGTTAACACCGTCTGAATTCCATGTTTTTGTAACTCTTTAACCATTACTTTTTTGTCATAAATAAATTGCTGTGCAATCGTTTGGTCATATACAGCTTGTAGGTTTTCGGCTGTTTTTTTTACTAGTGAGGTAAGTTCTGTGTTTTCAAAAAAGATGACTACCAATAAATGTTTTTTTGCCAATGCTTGTAAATAGGGTAGTTGTCGTTTTAAAGATGAAATGTGCTCAAAATTTGTATAAAGTAATAATAAGCTTCTATGGTTTATTTGTCGTTTGATATGGGTGTAAAGCATTCCGAAATCTGCATCCAAAAATTGAGTCTTACTATTGTACAATGTTTCAGAAATAGTATTAAGGTAGGTTTTCTTTCCGCTTGCCGGTAAAAAATCGCTAATCCCATTAGAAAAACTTAACATACCTACTTTGTCATGTTTTTTTAAAGCAATATTAGAAAAAGCGAGGGTACTATTTATAGCATAATCCAGCAAGCTTAGTTCTTTAAAAGGCATTTTCATGACTCTGCTAGCATCAATAATAGAATAAATAGGTTGGGATTTCTCATCCTGAAACTGATTAATCATCAGGTTACCATGTTTTGCTGTGGCTTTCCAGTTAATAGTGCGAACATCATCACCTGCAACATACTCTTTTATTTGTTCAAACTCCATAGTATGCCCTATACGACGTATTTTTTTGAGTCCTATTTGGGTTAATTTGTTATCGATTGCTAAGAAATCATATTTTTTCATTTGTATAAACGAAGGATACACTTTGACCATAGCCGATGCATCAAAACTATAACGTCTTTTTACCAGTCCTATCCTTGTCATTGTATAGATAAGTAATCTGCCAAAAACATATTCACCTCTTTTTACAGGTCGCAACGAATATTCAAAATCATGATATGACTTTGATGATATATGTATAGATTTAATAAAATCACGTTTTTGAAACTGTATAGGTATTTCATCAATAACCTCTATATAAGTAGTGAACCTATATTTGTTTTGAATTCGAATGGGTACTGCGTTAACATCACTATTAGAAAATTTTTCTGGTAAAATTCTGTTGGCTTCAATTCCGTTTTTTGTATTGTATAATGTTACAATATCAAATAGAAAAGTAATAAGTACTCCCCATACTAGTATCCACGTTATAGGGTACAAAGCATGAAACCAATAGGATATTAGAAAAAATACCGATAGTAGTGAAAGGATATAGAATACCCTTGAGTTAATATAGAGAGATTTTATAAATTGGATCAAAACTAACGAGGTATTTCTACAGATTGTAGGATCATTTCTATTACGTTTTCTGTTGTCATACCTTCCATTTCACGTTCTGGGGATAAAATAATACGATGTCTTAAAACGGGAAACAAAGATTTTTTAATATCCTCTGGAGTTACAAAATCTCTACCACTAATTGCTGCAAAAGCTTTAGAAGCATTCATAATTGCAAGAGATGCTCTTGGTGATCCTCCTAAATATAAATGAGGGTGTGTTCTGGTTTTGGTAACTATTTCTGCAATATAACTCAAAATCTTATCTTCTATAATAACCTCTTGTGTTTTTGATTTAAAATCTAACAGTTGCTCTGGAGTTAATACCGGAGTTACCACTTCCATTGGTTTTGCCATTTTGCGGTCGTGGTGAGTCTTAAGAATTGTAACCTCTTCTTCGAATGTAGGGTAATCAACTTTAATTTTAAATAAAAAACGGTCTAATTGTGCTTCAGGTAAGGCGTAGGTTCCTTCTTGTTCAACCGGATTTTGGGTTGCCAGTACCATAAAGGGAGGCGCCATGGGGTACATAATTCCATCGATTGTAACCTGTTTTTCTTCCATAACTTCGAACAATGCGGCTTGTGTTTTTGCCGGAGCTCGGTTAATCTCATCGATAAGAACCATGTTTGAAAAAATGGGCCCTTTTTTAAATTCGAATTCGCTGGTTTTCATATTTAGAACAGAGGTACCTAAAACATCACTTGGCATTAAATCTGGAGTGAATTGGATTCTGCTAAAATCGGTTTTAAATGCTTTTGCAAATAGTTTTGCAGTAATTGTCTTAGCAATTCCGGGTACTCCTTCTATGAGTACATGGCCATTGGATAAAAGAGAAACAATGAGTAACTCTATAAAATCATGTTGCCCAATAATTACTTTTGCTAACTCTTGTTTTAACTTTTCGACAGCTTGTTGCAACTCGGCAAGATTGATTCTATCCTGAAATCCTAAACTAGATGCTGATGCTTCTTGTTGTATCTCTTGTTCTGAGTTTGCAGCGTTGGTAGTTTCTTCGTTTTCCATGAATCCTTTGTTTATATATGACTACTTTTTATGATCTGTTTTTGAAAGCATTAATTAATTCATACATTCTCATTAACTCTGCTTTTTCGATGGTTTGTTTTTTACTGATTTCATCAAAATACCTAAATAGTGCTTTGGTGTCTTCTATAGTATTGTTACTTCTGGTCGCAATATCTTGAATTGTTTTTTCAGTAAGCTTATTGGTTGGTATTCTTAGAACATTACGTACATATTCCAAAAATAATAAGTTTTGCTTTGTAGCAATTTCTTTATGCTTTTGTTTTTCGAAGTACATACCACTTATAGTTCTTGTAAAAGCGATGCTTTGATTTTTTAATGGATTGATAATAGGGATACTTCGTTGTTTTCGTTTCCCTTCAAAAATAACAAAGAGTACCACGCCAATAAGTATAAAATAATAGGCCCATTTTAGGTAGCGATTGCTTAAAAGAAGAAAAAGGGGAGAACTGTAAAAGGTTTTTCCAGATTTATAATAATTGTCCCAAAGAATACGTCGTGCAGGATTTATATATGCCAATACGTTTTGGGTATATGTATAATTGGTATCGGTTAGCAAAAAATAGTTTCCAAAAGCCTCGGGGAAGGTATGTAACAAAATTTTACCTTTTCCAAAAGAGTTTTGAATATAGTTTACTTTTGGATTATTTATTTGTAGCGTATCTCTATATAGCTGGGTGATTCCTAAAACTTGTGTTTTTAACGTATCAATCTTATCAAAATAGGGATTATAAATATCCCTATCATATAAAAAAGGAACTTCTTGTTTCAAATTAGCATTGGTTAAATTTACCAATGGTTTTGTAGAGGTTTCTTGAATTAACACCAAGTTATCAACCGTTACTTTAAGAGTGTCTAATAATTTATTTTCGATATTTTTTGCCGAAATAAAAAGAGTATTGCCTTTTTCTACCCAACTAAGTAATTTGTCGAGTTCTTCATTTCCAAAGTTTACCGACCCATTAACAAAGATATAGGTTCCTTGAATAGAATCATTTTCAGAGATATATTCGTAAGGAGGTTGGTTAATATCTTTAAAATCAGAAAGGCTAGAAGATGATTTTATAAGATCATGCAATACATAGGTGCCTAAAGGAATTTTGTCGGTTTTGGCATAACTCGGAAACCAATTTATAGGTGTTGGTTCATTAGCCTCGAGGTAAACAAATAAACCGATAATACCGATTAAAAAAATGATAAGTATTTTTGTTTTTCCAGTCATCTTTTAATCTTGAATACTATGGGTTAATGCAGAAAACTCTTTTGCAGCTTCCAAATAGGCTTTTTCATTAATTTCAAAACTTCCATACCATATAAAGTTATAAAGCCTTGTAATAGATGTAAACTGTTTTTGAACTGTTGTATCGGTAAGTTCACTAATATAATCGGTGTTTGTTTTTTGTGATTCCCATTGGATCAATTCAGAATCAGATAATTTTTTGAGCACTAATAGATAATAATATCGAATTGCTAATCGATAATTTTTTTGTACCAATGCATGATCGATTAATTGATTAATATTTTCATTTTGAATAATGTCTTCATCTTCTGTAAGTGCGACTTGAGGTGGAGCTTGTTTTTCGAATAGCATATCACTTGGATTTACTTTCATAAATAACCAACCTAATAAAAACAACACTGCAATAACCAAAAGGTAGGGGAGTAGTTTAAAAAACACTAACCAAAAACCACTTACTTCATCTATTCCAAAAACCCATGATATAAATTTGGACCATAATTGACTAATCCAATTCTTAAAATGTGTCCACCAGTTATCAGGTGCTACATATTCTGTATAATTAAAATCATCTTGTGAGCGAAAGTCTTCTATTTTTGCATCGTCAAATTGAAATGGTTTTTGTTCAGAAACCAAATCAAACAATACCTCTTTATTATGTGTATTGCAAAGGGTGTCCTGTATCATAGAAGACACAGAAAAAGGTACAATAAATAATAAGCAATAAATTACCTTCAACTTATTCTGATTTACCTAATGAATCAATTTGCTCAAAAGCCCCAGTAGCATGTTTTTTCTCATTTAGATTGTAATAAACGAATGCAGTAGAAACCGCAGATATGATATATAAAATATACTGCGCTGCAGAGGCCAATGTATTTAAAGCAATAAAAACCCAATCGAACACTGCAGAAGAGTCACTCATTGTACTTTCTGTTGCGGCAGTAAAAGATTTTGTAAACATATAAATAAGAGCTGGAATAGAAAACACAGTACTTATCAGCCATATTATAATTCCTATAACAAAAAATGTGGCAAAAGTGATCCACCATTCATTTTTTACAAGAGCAAAACTTTCACTTATCGTATCAGAAATGCTCATATTTCTAAATACTAGTATCGAAAAAACTAAACTCATAGGCACATATAAATAAATACCAGGTATCAAACAAAATATGAATCCAAAAAAGGTAATCATACCAGAAAGTATTCCTAAACCTATGATATTACCAAAATCCTTCTTGACTCCTTGTGTAACAGCTTCGGTATTAATAGTTCCTTTATTTTCTATATAGGCTTTGATATAATGCAAAACGGTACCAAAAAGTAATCCATAAAAGATAAGCAATGTTATGAGCATTGCTAAAAGAGAAATAAAAAGACCTCCAGAGTTAAATACATTACCGTTTTGAATGGATACAGGATCAAACATATTACCAGTAGAATAAGTGTAATATGCTGAAGCAAGTAATAACAGAACAAAAGGAATTCCTGATGTTTTTAGTAAAACAGATAATAAAGATTTACCATTTTGTCTTAGAAAAGCAAAAGTGTCTGATAAGATCTCACCAAGTTCTCTTTTTTTCTTAAACTCTATATAATTATTGTTCATTGTTTAGTTTATTGTATAGTTGTCTAGGGTAAATTACATAATAAAAAAGGATTAACCCTAATGAAATAGATATGATTGTAATGGCTAATATATCGGGCATTTCGGTATGTCTGGTAACAAATCCCTCTAAAAAGCCTGCCAGAATAAAAAAAGGAATGGTGCTAATCACAATTTTTAATCCTGATTTTACTCCTTTTACAAAAGAAGTGAGTCGGGTATAGGTTTCGGGAAACAAAATTGATTTGCCAACCACCAAACCTGCACATCCTGCAATTATAATTACAGAAATTTCGATGGTTCCATGAATCCAAATTGTCCTTGCACTCTCCCACAAAAGTCCTTTGTCATAAAAGAAATACTGAAATGAGCCCAACATGATAAAGTTTTGCATAAGCATATAAACAGTACCCAGACCAAATAGAACTCCTAAAATAAAGCAATTTAGTGCTACTCTAATATTGTTGATAGTGATGCCCAAAAACATATTGGTTTCTTCCATTTGTTTGTAAACTGCCATAGGATCTTTCTTTTCTATATTTTCTAAGGTCATATTTACGTAGGCATCCCCTAATATAGATCTTACAAAAGCACCGTCTGTGGCAGAAGAGTATGCTCCAATAGCTGTAAAAAGCACAGCTATTAGAAAAGCGATTAATAGTTCTTTTTGATAATAGTAGAATTCTAATGGAAATTCTTTTACCCAGAAAGAATATATTTTATTTTTTTTCTCTTTTTTTGTTTTATAAATTTTTTGGTGGGCGTTAGAGGCCAGACCATTTAGGTAGTTTAAAGTTTGGCTATTTGGATAAAATGTTTGTGCATAACTTAGATGATCTGTGATTTCTATATATAAATCAGAAAGTTCATCAGGAGTGATTTGTGCATTATTGATCAGAACACTTTCGAATTTTAACCATTTATCTTTATTTTGCCTAACAAAAGCCGCTTCACGCATGTACCAAAAATTAAGAAGATCAAAGAAACATAATTAATGGATAATTTTCAAATAGAAACCGCTCAAAATGTTAGTATTCAACAAAACGCTGCAGGAATAGGAGAGCGCATTTTGGCGTATCTAATAGATATTGTGATCATTATTGCTTATTTCATAATGATGATATTTATACTTGAAGCTATTGCCGTAGAGTTAAAAGATCAATGGGCTATTATGCTTATATTGGGGTTACCCCCGTTTTTGTATTTTTTATTGTGGGAAACTTTTTGGGATGGTAAGACGCCGGGAAAGGCAACCATGAAGATCAAAGTGGTTAGATTAGATGGTTCTAGACCAGCGTTTTCAAATTATTTGATAAGATGGTTGCTTAGGCTATTGGATATATCTTTGGCTTTTGGAGGGGTAGCTGTTGTGACTATTTTGATGAACGGAAGAGGGCAGCGTTTAGGAGATATGGCAGCCGGAACAACAGTTATTAGTGAGAAACAACATGTTAAACTAAGCCAAACCATTTTGGTAGATATTCCCGAAGATTATGTACCTGTATATTCTCAGGTTACTGTTTTTAGTGATGAGGAAATACGTAAAATAAAAACCATTTATACAGATGCAAAGCGAGAAGGAAATCATAGTGTTATCTTAGAACTCTCTAAGAAAGTAAGTTCTTTGATGGATGTCACACCAAACGAAAAACCACTGCATTTTGTAGATAGGGTACTGGCCGACTATAATTATTATACACAAAAATTATAGTTCAAAGTATGTGAGTTATTATTGGTCGAAGTATAAAAAGGTTATTAGGGGTTATCGTATTATTTCTGCTGTAATAAATATATTTTCTTTAGGCCATTCACTACTATCAACAGGTACATTCGAAATTTTATCGACTACGTTCATCCCTTTTATGACTTTACCAAAAATAGTATGTTCTCCATCAAGATGAAACGCACCTTTTTTGGCAACCACAATAAAAAACTCAAACGGTGTAGAACGGTTAGAAGGGTTGTGTTCCCATTGTTTTGATAAAGCGACAGAACCTCTGGTGTGTCTCAGGCCTTTTACTTGTTCTTGAGGAACTGTATATTCTCCTATTTGAAAACGTTTTGCCGCCATTTCCTGGCGATCACTATTGCCTCCTTGTATAACAAACCCTTTTGCTACTCGATAGAAAAAAGTTTCATCAAAATATTTTTGTTTAACCAGGTAGATGAAATTTGCCCTATGAAGAGGAGTTTGTTTATAAAGACGGATATGTATATTACCATAAGTTGTTTTCAGTCTAACCAGTGTTTCAGGATTTTCCTTTCCATAAGCTTCCATAAATTCTCTAAGATTCTTATTGGTAAGTTTAAAAGGTTCCTGATTTAGATGCTCTTCTTTTTTATCCCCTTCCTTATTTAAAGTGTCAAGAGTATTATCTTTTATTTTTAGACTATCTGTAATATTAACCCTTTCAATATTCTGCTTATTTTTTTTAGATTGTGTATCTTCACAATTAGAGAATAAGGTAATAATAGTACAGAAACATAAAATTGACCGGGTAAATGACATTTGATACGTTTAAAAATTTAATTCCAAAAATAGAAAAAATGTCAGTACCTGGAGAATCTTCGCACTACATTATGGCTCCAGAAGTCAGAAAAATGGAACTGGACCGACTTAATCTGGAAGAAAAAAAACCTAGAAATGCTGCGGTAATGATGCTTTTTTACCCAGTAAAAAGTAGTACCCATTTTGTACTTATTTTGCGACCGATATATAAAGGAGTACATTCTGGACAAGTAGCATTACCAGGAGGGAAGGTCGAAAAATATGATGAAGATTATACCATGACGGCACTGCGAGAAACAGAAGAAGAAGTTGGGGTAGAAATAAGTAAGGTTAAAGTATTAAAACCACTAACAAAAGTATATATACCACCTTCTAATTTTTGGGTGCACCCGTTTTTGGGATATACCGAAGATCGACCCGATTTTGTTATTCAGGAAGAAGAAGTGGCCAAAGTGATCGAAGTACCGATACAAGAATTACTTGATGAAAACAATGTTGCTTCTAAAATATTATCAACTTCCTATGCAAAAAATATTGAGGTACCATCCTTTGATTTAAAAGGTTATACGGTTTGGGGAGCAACAGCTATGATGCTTAGCGAGCTTAAAACACTTTTTAAGACCTCTTTGGAATTATGATTTTGTATATTTGCGGTTTTAAAGGACAACCGATTATATACTTATGGGATTATTTAAAAGAAATCCATTTGGTCACATATTATTCTTAAAAAAATGGCTTATCCGTATTATGGGGGGCTTAACACATAGACGTTATCGCGGTTTTAATGAACTACAGATAGAAGGAAGTGAAGTTTTTAAAGATTTACCAGATAATAATGTGTTATTTGTATCGAATCATCAGACCTATTTTGCTGATGTAGTGGCAATGTTTCATGTATTTAATGCCAGTTTAAGCGGTCGTACAGATTCTATAAAAAATGTTGGCTACTTATGGCAACCTAAAATGAATCTATATTATGTAGCTGCAAAAGAAACGATGAAGGCCGGTTTATTGGCTAGAGTTTTGGCATATGCTGGGGCTATTACTGTAGAGCGAACCTGGAGAGAGAAAGGAAAAGAGGTAAATCGTCAGGTAAAAATGAGTGATATTACCAATATCTCAAGAGCACTCGAAGATGGATGGGTAATTACGTTTCCGCAAGGAACCACCAAACCCTTTAAACCTATTCGAAAGGGAACAGCTCATATCATAAGAAAATATAAACCGGTTGTAATCCCTATTGTTATCGATGGTTTTCGAAGGTCTTTTGATAAGAAAGGAGTTCGTATCAAAAAGAAAGGAATTTTGCAATCGATGGTAATTAAGAAACCTCTCGAAATCGATTATGAAAATGATTCTATAGAGGATATAGTAGGTAAATTAGAATACGCAATCGAACAACATCCTTCTTTTCTTAAAGTAATCCCACAAGCAGAACTCGAAGCAGAAGAAGCGCTAAATAAAAAAAGACAGTGGGAGTATTAAAAAAATTACTCCAACCACTCTTTAAAATCTTTCACACGTTCACGGGCAACGATAATTTCCTGTTCATCAAAATGATGTAACTTTACCTGTAACCGTGAATTGGTGTAGGAAATAATATCTTTTATAGCGTTTATATTGATATAAAATTTTCTTCCGGTTCTGAAAAATTGTAGAGGGTTAAGTTCTTTTTCTAAAGCTTCTAACGTAGTATCGATTAAATAGTTTCTATTATCTGTAGTATGAAGATAAGTTCCTTTGTTTTCAGAATAAAAACATTCTATTTCCTCTACAGAAAATATTTTAAGATGTTGACCAACTTTTGCCGTGAATCGTTTTTTATAGACACGATCCATGGGGTTTACCAATAACTTTTTGATATCCTCAAAATCAACTTGTAGTTGCTGTTGTTTAGGAATTCTTTCCTGATATTTATCGACTGCCGTTTTTAGTTCATCGTCATCTATGGGTTTTAGTAAATAATCAATACTATTTAATTTAAAAGCTTTCAACGCATATTCGTCATAAGCTGTTGTAAATATGATTGAGCTTTTTATTTTTATGACATCAAATATCTCGAACGATAACCCATCACTAAGCTGAATATCTAAAAAAATAAGGTCAGGATGCTCATTGGCTGTAAACCATGCGATGGATTCTTGTACAGAATGTAACATGATATCTACTTTTATGTCGAGATCTCCTAGCATTCTACTTAATCTTCGGGCGGCTGGTTTTTCATCTTCGATAATAATGGTGGTCATTGTTTTGTTTGTTTTTAGGTATGTGATTTCGGTTACTTGGTTTTTTGGTTATGCAAAAGCATTGAAAATAGGAGACTATTAATGTTACAAACGAAGAACTCTTATTCCCATAGTTGTTTGTCTTTATCTTGCTCTTCTTCCATAAATTTTCTGATTTTGCGTTCCTCCCAATCTTTATCAAACATAGGGTTGAATTTAAAAGCTTTTATAGCATGAAATATCAATCCAATTCCCCAGCCAAAAGCAGGCCATAAAAACCAGGCATATCGCCATTCATTTTGATAATAGTTTAAACCAGCCAAAAGGGCTATAACTATAATATATGAAGAAAGGTTATTGTAGAACTTTTTTAATTCTTCGACACGCTCTCTTGCGCGTTGATACTTTTTTACCTCATCAAAATCTTTCATAACGGTTTGATTTACATTACTATATACTCGTTAAAATTTATCATTATTCATGAGCTCTTTGATTTTACGCTCTTCCCAATCTTTACTATAAATAGAGTTTTTAAAATATTTTTTAAAAATAGTTCTGTCGCCAAAAACACATAAACCATGGATGAGTAATCCTATACCCCATAGTGCAGGAGTTAAAAACCGTTGCCATTGCATCCAATATTGTACACCAGAGTTTTTGGGGCCAACTCCTGCATACTCAAAAATCTGTGTTACAAAAAAGTAGATAGCAATATTAATGAGGACATAAACAACGGCATGAGAATAGAATCCTTTTTCTGCTTCTAATTTCTTTTTGGCTCTTTCATAGGCCTTTTTTTCGTCGTATTTATTCATGATGCTTTCTTCTTGATTCGTTCATATACTGTCTTATTTTTTTCTCCTCCCAATTTTTTCCTAAAATCGGGTGGTACCCAAAAGCTTCACTGGCATGAAAAGCAACTCCGATACCCCAACCAATGACAGGAAAAATAATCCAAGGGATACCAAAACCGGTTGTTCTATAATTGATAAAAGCTAAAAATGGAATAATAATAATATAAGCTGTTAGGTTGCCATAAAATTCCTTGATCTTCTTGACCCGTTCTTGAGCCATTTGATATTTGAAGTCATCACTTTCGTGAAAATTTATGTTTGATGAAATAGTCATGTCTACTGCTTTAATTTGTTTAGTTAAGATGGGTAATTCTGCGATAAAAGCTTTTTCTGTTTTGAATACAGAGAACTTTCTTTTCGTCAAAAGGGCATATCGTTGTTGTATGTTTCCTAGCCCAACACCGCTACTTTGTTTAATTACCTCTTTAGGTTGAAGGTTGTTTTCTACGATGAGAAAACCATCTTTTTCATAAATTTTGATATGCAATGGCCTTTGTGGCATTACTACATTGTGCTTTATCGTGTTTTCTAGCAATATTTGTAATGATAGTGGTACAACCCTAGCTTCTGGGTTAGAAGATTGAAGAGGTATTTCTGTTGTAATACTATCTTCAAAACGAAGTTGTACCAGCGTCATATAAGTTTTAGCAAATTTTAACTCTTCATCTACGGTAACCAAATCTTTATCTTTTTGCTCTAAAACATATCGATATACTTTGGATAGAGAAGTCGTAAACTTTTGAGCCATTTTTGGGTTCTCTTCAATCAAAGAAGTCAATACATTTAAACTGTTAAATAAAAAATGCGGATCTAACTGGTTTTTTAAGGCAGCAAATTTTGCAGAGACTGTTCCTGCTATAATTTTTTGTTCTGTAACTTTTTTTTCCTGTAATGCTTTATAAAAATATACAGTGTGAAAAAACAGAGAAATGATAATGGTCAGCAATAAAGGAAACAGATAATTCTTAAAAGTTTGATCGACCCAAAATTCTTCTACGGTTTGTTTCTCGAAAATGATGACACTTACTACAAATTCGCAAAGCGCATATCCCAAAATAGTAACTATGACAGAACCACCAGCTCCTATAAGCACTCTAAGCAATCCTTTATCTTTCCATTCAAATTTATGATTAATGAATTTGAAATATACCGTATTGATATAGGTAAGAAAAAAGGCATATGAGAAATTAATCAACCACCATTGTATAGTAATAATTCTTTCAAAACTAAAAACATTGGTAAGCAACATAACTATTGCAACTATTATAGATACTAGTAAAGAAATAATGCTTATTTTTTTTAGGTCTTTCATACAATGGGATCAGTTTGTTTTAACTAAAATATTAATTTTTGATGATTGATTTATTTACTAACAATGTTATTGTTTAGCTTTTACAGTTTTGCTGTACACGACCTATTTGATTTTTCCCCCACTTAGGGTAGAAAGGAATATTGTTAGCTTCTTTTTCAAAGTACAAGATAGCCTTTTCTACTTCGGGACAAAAAGCTTTCACATCTTGCCCAAAGAATTTTGCACTACCCATTTTCCATTCTGCATGGTATAGTATTGCTCTTGGGTTTTCTGGTTCAAGTACTTTAGCCTTTTGATATAATTCTTCTACTTTGGCAGAAAGTGTCATGCCATAGACAGATGGGTTATAGGCTACATAAGCTGTGTTAAGTAACGCTTCCATAATAAGTATTTCGGCATTTTCTTTTGACAGTGTTTTGGCCTCATTAAGGTAACTCTTAGCTTTTGTTAATCTGGATTCGATTTCTTCGGCGTTTTTTGTGCCAAAAGTAGTGGTGATATGTACTTGTGCTGCATAATAATAGGGGATCCAGTTTTCTTTTTCTGCTTTTGCAATACGTTCGAAAAGATTAATAGCCTCATCCGGAGTTTTGGTTTTCCATAATTCAAATGCCTTGATCATTCCTTTTTCATAAGAAGATTGAGCAGAAATAGTGTTAATCACAGTGACTGTAAAAAAGACTAATGCGGTAATTACTGTTTTCATAATGTTGATTGTTTTAGTATTGTGATGTAAATATCCTTCGATTTTTATCCTATAAGAATTAAAAAATACTGAAGTGTAGTTTTTTAAAGATGAAATGTAAAGCAGATACCTTAAGGCAAGTTATAAAGGATATATACCTAATATCTTGTTATGTTAAGTCTATAAATTATCTAATTGATTGTCTGTTTTGTTATCACTTATCGTCCAGAAAAAACCAATAATAAAAAACCTATCTGCGTTGGGGCGTATGGCACGTCTGGCAAAATCACCATTGCTATTAGGTGTATTTGCATATTGATAGTTAAAAATATTGTCAAACCCCAATACATTAGAAACAGAGAAATACAGTATTTTTTGTTGGCTAAGCAAGTAAGCCCAACTAAGATTAATGCTATTGTAGGTTTTGGTTTTTCTGTTTTGAAATATGGATTGATTAGGATCATTATAGGGTCTACCTGAGGCAAAATTATAAGTGGTACTCACCAGTGATTTCCAGTCCTTAATCCAGTATTTTGTAACTAACGATAAATTGTGCTTTGCTGCAAAATTAGGAGTTGCTCTATTGGGATAGTTGTTATAATCTCTTTGAGTATCCAGATAGGAGTAACTTGCCCAGTATTCCAGATTTTTTATGGAGTTGTTATCTCTCCAGAAAATATCTAGACCTGTGGCATATCCACTTCCACTATTGCTATATACGCTAGAAAACTCTGGACGTTCGGTATCATATTTAATAAGATTATTGTATGTTTTATAGTACCCTTCTATACGTAACGTTTTTCTATTGTGTTGGTATAAATAATTTAAAATATAGTGAGAGGATTTTTTTGGTTCCAGTTGGGTTGCATATTTAAGGACGTTCTGTCCTGGGTTTTGATAAAAATCACCATAAGCCAATGAAATTTGAGATTTTGAAGTGGTTTTGTATGCAAAAGATGCTCTTGGTGATAGTTTGGTGTATTTTAATAATGTATTATTGGTGGCTCTAACACCTACTTGCATGGCAAGTTTTTTGTTAAAGAATATATTAGCTTCTGCAAAAGCGGCTGTGCTATTATTATCAAATTTAGTTCTAAATAGACCAAAAGTATCAGCTTGAGCTTTTTCAGAAAAAGTACTTATAAACTGCTCGGCACCCATATAGAGTTTAAAGCGGTTACTGAATCTCTTTTTTAGTTTTACTTTAAGATGAAGGCTATTTTCTTCATTATTAACATCGGTATTGTCAATGTTGATGTCATTATCATCATTTGCAAAACTAGTACCAGTAGTAATGCTCCAGTCATTTCCCAATGTACCTTTGTAAGAGGTGTTTAAATAAGTATTTCGGTTTTTAAGTTTGAAATTGATTCCTTCTGGAGTATTTATGTCTTCTTGTATTAAGTTAAAATGAGTTTGGTTTACCCCTGCATAAACTTTTAGAAGTCCTTTTTTCATAGTATGACGATAAACAGCTTCTCCAGATAATGATTCGTAGGGTTTTATCCAATCAACCCGTTGAGAAATAATTTCTTGATAAGGCTTTAAGTTGAGATAAAAAGCGTTGATACTTAAGGAATTTTTTTTCCAGATTTGTGTATTGCCCACTCCCATACCCACATTTATAAATGAGAGATCGGTTTTTTCTTGATCAGGTTCATTAATGGTGTTTAATAATAAGACACTGGATAGCGCATCTCCATATTCTGCAGAATATCCACCAGTAGAAAAATTGGTACCTTTAAATAGGAAAGGAGAGAAGCGTCCTCTGGTAGGTATATTATTTGTAGTTGCCGTATAAGGCTGAAACACTTTTAACCCATCGATATAGATGTTTGCTTCATCGGCATCACCCCCTCTTACAAAAAGACGACCATCTTCTTCTACGGTAGAAGTACCTGGTAATGTCTGAAATGCTCCTATATAATCTCCTGCAGCTCCAGCTGTAGTCACAATATCCATAGGCGAAAGTACGGCTGTTTTACTATTATCACCTGCAGAAAAAGTTCCTGCATTTAATACAACACTACCCAAAGAATTGACATCTTCTTTTAACCGAATCGTTAGATCTTTCATTTGGGATATATCTTTTTGTAATGAAAAATTTTCGTAGGAAAGAAAAGATACCACCAGCGTATGTACTCCGTTTTCAGAAGACGTAAAAGAGAAATTTCCTTTCTCATCAGAAGAACTACCGTCATATGTACCATCTAGATAAATATTGGCGCCAGGGATTGCAATTCCTTTGGTGTCGGTTACAATACCAGTAATGGTAGTTTGTCCAGATATAGTATTAAATACTAGAAGTAGTAATAAAGTAGCTGATAATTTCATTTAAATAGCTTTTTGTTGATTGATGAACCAAAAATCATATTTATATGAGGTTTGAAAAATTGAATGATTCTGAATTGTTGAAATAAGAGGATCAGTTGTGTTTTTATAAAATAATTATTCAACTAAGTATAAAATAGAGGCACTATAACTGTAGATAGAATAATACGAAAATTGGATGGTTTTAAAATAATGCCACCTCACAGGGGGCAGAAAAATTGATAGAGCAGATAAAGATATTCTATAAGGAATATTATTAATGAAAATTGATACTATTATACTCTTTCTATACCTTCTTTCTTTATTTTTTGGGTATAGTTAAACTATTCGTGTGTATTTTGGTTTATATGATTTATAAAAAGAATAATTTTGATATGTTAATTAATATATGTATTGTTAACTTGAAAAGAATAAAGCTACTAACCTCGTTTTTTGTTTGTGTACTTGGTGTTTGACAAAAAAACATGAGTATATCAATAGAAGAGGAATGAGTATTGCTTAAATCTATTGATTTGCAGAAAAAAAATAATTATTTGATTATGAGAAAAATAATACCACTAATTATCGTAATTTTTTCTATTGGGGGAATGGCTCAGGAGATGACTGTAATATATACAAAAAAAATGCATTTCCCAATTTATAATAATGTTGATGACTATTTTCAAACAGGAGATGTTAATACTAATAATAAAATAGAGTTAGATCATCAGTATGTTTTAAGAATTGATGGGAAGCATTCTATTTATTACCCATTGAAAGAGATTAATAATGATAAGATAGTTAATGAATATATAACAGACAAAAGAAAAATTTCATATGAAAGTATCAATAACCATCCTTATTCAATTATTTATAAAGATGTTGCTGAAAAATCTAAAGTTAGTTTGAATCATACTTTTGTTGTTGGTGAACCAAAAGATATCTTGATTTCTGAAAAACTTATAAAATTTGATTGGATGCTGACCAATGAAACTAAGGAAATTAATGGATTTCTGTGTAAAAAAGCGACACTTACCGAATTTGATAATATGTTTTCAAAAAAATCAGAATGCGTTGCGTGGTATGCAGAAGATATTCCTGTACATGATGGTCCAGAACGATATTGGGGGTTACCTGGACTTGTTTTGGAAATAATATATGATAGTGGACTTAATATTGTAGCCGATAAAATTATTTATGATATTGATGATTTTGTTGTTTCACCTCCTAGTGAGGGAGAGAAAATGACTAGAGAAGAATTTGAAAATATTGGCATGATGGAGTTTAATAAAAACTAAATATTGTTAAACCCTTTCTATACCTTCTTCTTTGTTTTTAAATGGTCGTACAATTAGCCTAGCGGCTTTATCATAATTTATATAATTATATGACCAATTAAAAAGAGTGACAAATCGATTTCTAAAACCAATCAAAAACCATAAATGGATAAACATCCAGATAAACCATGCAAAGAAACCTCCAAATCTAAATTTACCAAGATCTACCACAGCTTTATTACGCCCAATGGTAGCCATAGATCCTTTGTCAAAATATTTGAATGGAATCATAGGTTTTTGACGCAAATGGCGTTTTAAGTTTTTGGCAAGGTGTTCTCCTTGTTGTATTGCAGGTTGCGCCACCATAGGGTGCCCTTGGGGGTACGCTTTTGTTTCCATAACGGCAATATCTCCTAATGCATATATATTAGAGTATCCTTCTATTTGATTATATTGGTTTACTTTATAACGATTTGCTCTTTGTATCAGAGAGTCTGCCTTGATTCCGGATACAGGGGCGCCTGTAACACCAGCAGACCAAATAAATGTAGCTGCTTTTAGAGAAAGATCGGTATTGGTTGAAACTAGATTATCTTCATATTGACTCACTTGTGTACTGGTGTGAATATGTACGCCCAGTTGTTTTAAGAATTTGGTAGCTTTTTTTGAGGCATGTTCGCTCATAGGAGGCAGGATACGAGGTGCTCCTTCTATAAGATGAATCTCCATTTCATCAAAATTCATATCTGGATAATCCCTGGGCAGAACGTTTTGTTTTAATTCTGCAATACCACCAGCTAATTCTACACCTGTTGGGCCTGCACCCGCCAGTACAAAACGCAACAGTTCTTTTCTTTGTTCAGGGTCAGAGGTAATAACAGCTTGTTCAAGATTTTCGAGCATTAGACTACGCAGATTTAACGCTTGCGGAAGGTTTTTCATTCGCATAGCATTATTTTCGATAGTTTTATTTCCAAAAAAATTGGTTCTTGCCCCTGTTGCTATAATTAGATAATCGTATGTGATACTTCCAATATTGGTATTTACATTTTGAGATTCGGTATCTATAGAAGATACTTCGGCCATTCTAAAAAATGTGTTTTTTCCTCTTTTTACAATTTTCCTAAGTGGATAAGCAATAGAATCTGGCTCTAGAGAAGAAGTAGATACTTGATATAAAAGGGGTTGAAATGTATGGTAATTTTGTCTATCTAACAATACGAGTTGTACGTCTTCTTTAACCATTTTTCTTGCTAGTGCAACTCCAGCAAAACCACCGCCAATAATTACAACTCTTGGCAAGTTAGTATAAGGAACATTCATAAGATATATGCTAATTATACCACAAATGTAACACCTTTTATGAGAATTATGAGTAGGTTTTTTGAGTAGTTATTAGGATATTTTTTAAAAAAATAACAAAATTTTAAGTTTTATTAGTAGGAAAAAGTAAGTGAATTTTATATAGGAGTACTGCAAAAATCTTTTGAGGTACAATATAACCGTCAATGTATTTACGGCTTAACCGTAGCCTTGGTAAGTGTAAATTGTTGGTTACTAGTGTTTTGATCGGGTTGTGTTTGCCAGAAATTAACGTTATAATCAATACAAGCTCCCAAATAATAAGTAAAAAGAGCATAATAATAATTAACTTTTTGTTAAAATGATATAAATGATCAATTTAGCATCAAACAAAAACATAACGTAAATTTCATAATCCCACCCCATACTAAGTAAGTAGTATAAACGTCAAAATGTAAGATACCAAGTCTGAAAAGTTTATTAACCCAAAATAGTATGTTATGAAAAAAAGTTACATTTTAATCCTTGTATTTATTATCTTCTCTGCTTTAGTAGCAAATTCTGTATTAGCTAACGAAGCCACATCTCAAAATGATACAACCCCTATAGAACAACAAGATATTCAAGAGAATTCTGATCTCAAAATTTCTTAAATAGTCAAAATTTTTAAATCTAGAGTTTTTAAAAAATACATGAATTCATGCTTAAAAGTATTATTCTATGAATAATTAAAAAGTAAAAATCATTGTATTATTCTAAAATTTAAAAAAAGAAAAGACGGTTAGGTAGATTTTTTACCCTTTAAGGCTGGGGTATGCAGTATACACCAGCCTTATTTTAAAAAACTAATTATAAATTAATAGTTATGAAAAAAATGGATGTATATGTTATGCTACTCGTTTTTGTGTCACTATTAGTAGTTTGTTCTGTCTCCTATTAGGTGTTATCTAAAAGCATTTTACATAGATTGTATAAAAATGCAATAGAATCACATAGGTAAACAACATTACTTCGAAATGTGCCACTACATGATTTTGCATAAAAAGTAAGGAAGATTGCAAAATAAAAACATTAGACGGATCAATTAACACCTATGGTTAATGTGATCTATGATCTCAAAGAAAAAGTGATTTCTAGTTTCAAGTTCGGTTAGGTTGAAAAACCACTGTCTATTCATGACAGTGGTTTCTCTTTTTATGAATAAAGTTTTGTTTTGAAAGTTAAATGATACTATTTTCAAAAGACAATATTGGGCTAACCTTATTCAATATCGATTTATTTTAAGATACTTTAAAGGGGGGGGGAGATCTATTATCTCCAAGTTTGCTTCAAGATATTTTTGACAGAATAAATAGCCAATGAGCTTAGTTTTCAAATAGAATTGATTGCGTTTAGTTGGATTTTGATTGGTTGGGCCTTATACCAGAATTGATTTAAGAAAATCGGTTTTTTTGGATCTGGATATGGTAAGGATATCTCCATTTTCCATGACTACTTGGGGTAGCTTTGCTTTAAGTATTTTGGTTATGTAATTAATATTAATCAAATACGATTGATGGATTCTATAAAACTCAACGTTGTTAATTAGCTGTTGTTCAAAAGTTTTTAAAGTTTTTGATACGCAAATGGATTTTTGATCTTGTATGTATATTTGACAATAATTGATATCTGCTTCTATATACATAATATCCTGTACAGAGATCATTTGTATTTGTTTTTCTTGTGGTATGGCTATTCTTTTTTTGGGAGTAGTGGATTTAATTCTTGTTAAAATTTGTTCAAGCTCTTTTTCCTTAGAAATACCTATGTAAGATTTGTTAATACTAATCCTCAACTCTGTAAAGTCTACAGGTTTTGTAATATACTCTATATTATGTTTTTCTAGTAAATTAATAATATTAGACTCATTAGGAATGATAGCCAAAACATCAATAGTAGCTTTTCTTACTTTTCTTAAAAAACTAGTAGGAATTTCTATATCAATATTTACATCGATTAGGATTAAATCGGGTGTTGTTTTATGAAGCATTTTTTCAGACTGTACATATGAATTTAGTTTTTCACAAACTCGTATATAAAAGAAGTTAGCTTGTAAATATGCTTCTATTCCTTCTAGTAAATCATTGTTATCCCCAATAAGAAAACACTTCATTCTTTGTTAGATTTTAATATTATTTAAAATACATTTCCTATTAATCAAGGAATAAGACAAGAATGTGTTTAGGTATATGGAACACTAAAAAAGGAGTAATTACTATCGCAGATTATAAAGGTCTATTGAATAATATTAGGGGTAATCCTGTTTGATAGTATTTTTTAGTCTTGTTAAATTTATCTAAAAATAAGAAAAAAAGCGATATAAATACTTTTAACTGTCATTTAAAATAGACACTATTTTGTTATTTATGGTTTTTGAACAAGGTTTTATAATTTTTTTAAAGTTTAGTGTAACATAAAAGTATATTGTACTACTTATAGGATGTAACTAGCCACAGTGAATAAAGAATTAGAACATAGTTTTGTATCCAATCTTGAACAAAATCAAAATATTGTTCACAAGATTTGTAGGATTTATACAAGTGATCCAGATTCGCATAATGATTTGTTTCAGGAAATAACTATACAGCTTTGGAAAGCTTATCCAAAATTTAGAGGAGATTCGAAGTTTAGTACCTGGATGTATCGTGTTGCACTAAACACTGCAATTACTTTGTACAGAAAATCTAAAAGAAGTATTAATACTACAAATATTGAAACGTTTGATTACAGAATTAAGGTAGAGGAGTATGATGATGAGATAGAACAACAGTTACGATTAATGTATGAAGCTGTAAAGAAACTTAATGATATTGAAAAAGCACTTGTTTTTTTATATCTCGAAGATAGACCATACCATGAAATTGCCCAAACAATGGGTATAAGCGAAGTAAATGCCAGGGTAAAAATGAACCGGGTAAAAACAAAATTAAAAAAAATATTAAATCCGTAACCCCATCATGGATGAATTAGAATTATTAAAAAAAGACTGGCAGAAACAGAAGAATGTGTTTCCCAAGTTATCATATAACGAAATATATCAAATGATATTAAAAAAATCTTCTTCTATTGTAAGATGGATTTTTATCATTAGTATTTTAGAATTTGTTTTATGGACATCTCTAGATATTGTATTTAGGTTAAATGGAATGCATACCAAGATAGAAAATGTGGATATGGGATTGTTTTCTATATTTTCCTCTATTCTATCCTATAGCGTTTTAGTGTATTTTATGGTTAGATTTTATCAAAACTATAGAAAAATTAAAACTACAGATTCTACCAAAGTGCTAATGGAGAATATTTTAAAAACGCGAAGAACGGTTCGGCAATATATTTTTGTGAGTATAAGCCTGTTTGCAATCGTGCTTATCTCAACAATAATTTATATTTTTTCCTTTACAGATCAATTTCAAAACAGCACGATCCAAGGAGAACCGCCATTATGGGTTGTATTGGTAAGTACACTCATGGTTGTTCTAATTTTTGTTGGGTTAATTGCGTTGTTTTATAGACTCATATATGGTATACTAACGCGTAAGTTAAAAAAGAACTATAAGGAACTTGAAAAACTTGAAGTATAGGTATTTTATGTGCCTTTTGTAAAAATATATAGCACTTTAATTATTTGTTTTCATTGAAAGCAGATGGTAATAATTGAGGGATAAATTTTACCAAAAGAGGTAATAACAGACTCCCTCCGGGAAGTATAAAAATAGCTAAAGAAGGAATTGTTTTACAAATATCAAGTAACTGTTTTTTTACTTGTTGCTTTTCTTCGGTAGACAAATCTCTTAGTGTCGATTGGCCTAGTAAAATCATTAACTCTTTACTTTCTGATATTTCTTTAATTAACCGTTTTTTATTTCTTAATATCAGGATACTTACCGTACGAGAGGTTTGTTGGTAAAAGTGCAAGGCAGGATTAGAATAGTTGAAAAAAGTAATGTTTCTTCTATGTGTATTTATAAAAGCTCTCACAAGGTTAAGAGAATCTTTTGTGTAGTCGTCAGAAAGCCCTAGTTCTGCTCCCAATGCCGTCATAAAATTGTGTTCATGTTGATCTAATTTCTCATCATTCCAAACAGCTAACGAGGTAAGATCTAAAATGTATTTTTTTTCAATTTCGTCGGTATACGAATCTAGCTCTAAATGATCAAAACTAGCTTCCTCTTCTGTAGATATATGTGTATACCTAACTGATGAAGAAAAAAGTTTAACCAAAAGTTGATCATATTGATCTTTTTCTGTTTTAGAATTTAACGCAAGAAAAACAGTATTTATTAAAGACTCTTCTAGCTTTGTCGCATAATCCAAAGGGTTTTTATCATGGATTAAAAAATAATCAAAAGCCAATACATCAATAAATAGGAGCGCATTTGTTAGCAGGTGACTAAAGTTCTTTTTGAAAATAGACTCATTTGTTTGTATGCGGGTATGTAGAACTTTTTCTAATTTTTCATAAATGTTCGATGTCAGTATGTTGGTTAATGAAAAAAAAGATTTTTTAGTGTCTAAAAAACTATAAAACTGAAGCAACGCATTAATACAATCTTCTTTATCTGCATTTTCTATAGTTTCATAATACGTAACAACCAGTGCAGAGAAAAGGTTGATTTTTGTTTTTTCTTCTTCAGAATATACAATATCAGAAATGTTATTTACAATTATATCTATAGAGTTACCATAGATAAATCCTACATTTCTTAAATCAAGATATAGTTTATCAAGTGACCATTGCAATAAGTGTAGATCATTGTCTTGATCTCGTAGAAACTTTTCTATCCAACCAGAAGTTGAAGGATTCATTGAATTAGGTTTGTTACAAAGTTAGTTTTATTTTGATAAAACGAAATTTTAAAAAGTTATAAAAATGTAATCAATTTATGGGCTATATGTTTTATATATACTATAAATATCAATCAATAAAAAAGAGGTTACACAAGTAACCTCTTTTGAAACGTATATTTTATCGTTCTATTATCTTTACTGTATAATACCGCCACAGCTTATTCTGCTACCAGCAGCTCCAGATGGTTGTGAGGTGAAATCATCAACTCCTTGATGTACTATAATGGCTTTACCCAAGATATTTTTTCTTTTATCCTCACATCCTATACACCATTCGTTAGTAGCAAATGTCAAAGCACCATTACCATTCTCATCGGCCTTAAAGTTTCCTATATCACCTTTATGGTACCCTTCTTTTGCGCCCCATTTTCCGTGTGGTTCCATAGTTGGATTCCAATGTCCACCTGTAGATTTACCATCTGCAGAACTACAATCTGCTTTTTCATGAATATGAATAGCGTGTTCACCTTCTTCGAGACCCGTTAGCTCTGCAATCATATTTACCATTCCTTCTGATTCTGTAAAGATAATTTTACCAGCAACATTACTGTCGTTTTTAGGTTCTAGATTGAATTCTATTGTTTTAGTTTCGTTTTTTTCTACTTTTTTAGTAGTAACAGTTTCTTGTTCTTCAGGAGTATTATTTTGGTCTGTGGTGTCCTTTTTTTCTCCTTTACAACCAAATATGGTTATAGATAATACAGTAAGTACTACCAATTTTAAATTTTTCATGATCTTTTGGCTTGTATTTTGTTTGTAGTGGTAATATAATGCAGTTTTAGTTTATGACAAAAAAAATGCTACAAATATTACTATTGTAATACTTGTTAGATCGCTATTAAAGCAGTGTGGTGATTATTTGAGCTTTACTATGCAATGTTTTATGAACAGGGCATTTATCTGCAATTTGTAATATTCTGGCAATCTGTTTTTCATCTAACGCTCCTTCTAGTTTTATTTCTCTTTTAAAGGTATCGATCTTAGCATCCGGGTTTTCAGCATTTTCGCAATCAACATTATAGGATTTACTATAGTCGGTATGCACTTCTATATGTTTTAAATCCCATCCTTTTCTAGCAACATACATTTTTATGGTCATAGCTGTACATGCAGACAAACCAGCAGATACATATTCATAGGGAGTAGGGCCAAAATTATTGCCTCCCACGCTCTCAGGTTCATCTGCAAGCATATAATGACTACCTACTTTCATTTGTGTTGTAAAACCATCTGTGTCTCTTAAGCTAGCAACAACTTGATACGTGCTTTTTAATGCTGGGGTTTCGGGTTTTTTAATATACCTGGACGACCATTCTGAAATAACTTTTCCTGCATATAAAGAGTCTTCTTTTCTCATCAATAAATGATCCGCACCATCCAAAGTCACAAAACTTTTCGGGTGTTTTGCTGCTAAATAAATTTCTTCAGCATTATGAATATGAACGGTTGTATCTTGAGGAGAATGCATTATTAATAGTGCTTTGCCTAGATTTTTAGCAACATCTGGTAACGACTTGTTTTTTAGATCATCCAAAAATTGCTTTTTAATTGTAAAATCTCTGCCGCTTAGATTGATAGTAGCTTTGCCTTGAGTTTCTATTTCTTTAATTCCGCTTTTTAGTAAGTGTTGTACATGAACGGGGTTAGAAGGTGCTCCAATAGTGGCAACTGCTTTGATAGAATCAATTTTTGAAGCTGCAAAAATGGAGGCAGCACCGCCCAAAGAATGACCGATTAACAACGATGGAGCCATATATTCATTTGCAAGAAAATCAGAGGCCGCAATAAGGTCATTTACATTACCAGAAAAATTGGTGTTTTCGAAGTCTCCCTCACTTTCTCCAAGGCCTGTAAAATCAAATCGTAATACTCCAAATCCACGGGTTGTAAGACTTTTACTAATATTTCTTACTGCACCCAGATTTTTATTACAAGTAAAACAATGTGCAAACAATACAAAGTTATGAGGATGTTGATCAACAGGAAGTTCTATACGACCAGACAATGTTTGTCCTTCAGAATTGATAAAAGTTACTTTAGATAGATTCATCTTTAGAATGGTTTATAGCAAGAGTCGTTTTTTGATGAGAGAGCTTGCAAGAGTTATGTGATAAAATTTAAAGAATTCTAAAATAACCAAAAACCATCAACCAAAATATTAATGATTGGTTAAGGTAACAATGCTTACATTTGTTTTTCAAAATATAGAAAGCCAAAATGAAATATATTGAACTAACACTTAAAGATCATATCATTGTACATGGTTTTGATGCAAGAAACCAAGAAATAACAGAAGAAGTAAAATTAGAAAAAGCATCAAAAAAAATGGTGGCGATCGATAGAATATTATCTGTAAGTAATCAATTTATCTTGATTAAATATGCTTTTGATAGAATTGTATATTGGGAGTATGAAGAGAGTTATGATACCGTAAAAAATATGCTAAAGTAATGTTGAGGAAAATTGCTTTTATTCTTGAAGAAACTTGTATACAAGATTTTTTGTAGGTAGAACTTGTAAGCTTGTTATGTGCCAAAAAAGAGGTTTTTTAGTAATTATAAAAAAACCTCTTTTATACATCTCTAGCGTTTTATTGTTTTAAAGTTTTATTGACTTCTACTAATACTAAATGAATTGTTTGATTTAGTTTCTGAGGCCTATTATTTTACCCAACCAACAACACCTTCATATCTATAACCGGCTCTGGTGCCTTCAGAGTAATTGGTGGTGAATAAATGATCAGAATTGTTATGACCATAAAAACGATATAATCTTTTTAAACCGGTTTTCTGATTTTTGTGAATTAATACATAATTATGTGTTAGGTTATTCCACCCGCTTCTTCTTAAACTCCAATATTCACGAGCACTTGTAGTCATCATAAAATCTTCATTTCTTGGGTGTAATAAAAAATACAAAAAATTATATTCATTTCTGTCAACTCCATTAGAAGAGGCAACAATAGGGGTTCTAAACGCAATCCCTTCATATGTTCCAATCGCTGCTCCAGAATTTGCAACTTTATATGTATGAACAGTATTTCTTCCTCCAGAATAATATCGAAGTGCATTCGTGTATGATAAGGTTGACTTTACCGATATATCATTATTTACTTTGATTTCCTCCAAAGCTTTAATTTCATCAAGATCTTCTCCAGTAGTATCCGTTTCCTGTATTTCTTCTTTTTCACAAGAAGTAAATACCAATCCCATAATAGCTATGGTAAAAAACGAAAATAAAAATTTGTGTGTTTTCATTGTTTTAAAAGTTTTATGATTTATAATTGATTAAAATTTATAAGTCAAAATTAGTGTGATAATGGTTTGTAAAACAAGGGGTTGTAGTCGTTTTTCATGAATTCCAACTGGCTATTCATGAATATCGATAGTTTTAAGATTGAAGGGTGTTTTTTATAAATCCCTATTAAAATCTTGCGGAAAGGTAGATGGATCAAAATTCCATAAAGAAGGTAGCAGGTAGTACGTTATTACGATAATTAGAAAAATAGATATTAAATTTAACCAAAACCCTTTTTTCATCATATCGGGGATACTTAGATATCCAGAACCAAAAACCACAGCGTTAGGAGGAGTAGCTACCGGAAGCATAAATGCGCATGAAGCAGCAATAGTTGCACCAATCATAAGAATAAAGGGATGTACTTCTAACGATAATGCCATCGAAGCAAGCACAGGTAATAACATCGAGGTAGTAGCGACATTTGATGTTATTTCTGTTAAAAAGTTTACAGCGGTAACAATAAAAGCCAAAAGAACGATCAAAGAAACTCCTTGTAATAATGTCATTTGAGTACCTATCCATAAAGCTAATCCAGACTCTTTAAATCCAGAAGCAAGGGCCAAACCACCTCCAAAAAGCAATAATATTCCCCAAGGAAGCTTTACTGCCGAGGACCAATCCATTATTGGTTTCCCTTTTTCTTTACTAGGTAATATAAATAAAGAAATTGCAGCGATCATAGCAATGATAGTATCATTAATAGGAGGGATAATATGCTTTAGTAGAAAGGATCTTGTTATCCAGGAAAAGGCTGTACATACAAAAACCACGAGCACCATTTTTTCTTCAAAAGATAATTTACCAAGTGCATCAAGCTGTTTTTTTATTTCGTCCTTACCTCCAGGAAATGTCTTTTGTTTAAAAGGAAAAGCAATATGTGTTAAATAATACCAGCTAATAAACAGCATAAGTATGGCTATTGGTAATCCTATGATAACCCAATTGGTAAAAGTAATTTCAAAATTGTAAACTTCTTTAACAATACCAGCAAGAATAAGGTTAGTAGGAGTACCTATAAGAGTTGCAATCCCACCAATGGAAGCACTATATGCAATACTAAGCATTAATGCTTTTCCAAAAATCTTGTTCTCATTTTCGATAGTATTTGGATTGTCTGTAAGTTGTGATATAATAGCAATACCTATGGGTAACATCATAACAGAAGTCGCAGTATTAGAAATCCACATGGATAAAAAAGCAGTGGCAATCATGAAACCAAGAATCATGGTTTTTACGTTTGTACCTATAATGTGAATAATGGTAAGAGCAATACGTTTGTGCAAATTCCATTTTTGTATGGCAATGGCTAGTATAAACCCTCCTGTGTATAAGAAAATTGTATGATTTCCGAAAGCAGCTGTGGTAGTCTTTATATCCATTCCTCCTGATAATGGAAACAATATAATCGGTAATAATGAGGTTACAGCTATTGGTACAGGTTCTGTGATCCACCAAATAGCAACCCATAAAGTGCTTGCAAGTATTGCATTAGCTTCTTTGGTAAGACCTTCTGGATGAAAAAAAAATAAAACAAGAAAGAAAACGAGAGGGCCGCAAATAGCTCCTGTCTTTTTAAGATTTAGATTCATAAAGTTAATCCATATTGGGTCAAGACCACATGTAAATAAATAATTGTAGTAAAAGTATTGAAAAGAATTTATATGTAACCTTAAATCAGGATATAGATTAGAATACCGGGGCTATTTAACGATCCATGATATGCTCAAAAAAGAACATACTAATGTAGTGCGAGCTAATTGTAAGAAATCAACTCATTTAACTTTGATAAGAAAATAGAAAGTAATTACGTTGTTTTTGATACGTTAAGAGATTCTGAAGTTATGGAGTCATAATTTTCGAATTATCACTACTCCTTGCAGAAATAAGGTTAAAATCTTTATCAACCTTGATAATTATTTTTTGCCCATTATGTAAATTAACCATTTTCCATCTAAAGCCATAAGAGGTTTCAAAAATTGCTGATCTGGCCATTTTTCGTAAATCTATATCATCAAGGTTTGCAACAATTTGATTTGCCAAAAGATCCAGACCTCTTTGTTTTACCTCTTCTGTAGAAAGTTTACGATCACTTGGGTTTTGAACGCTACTTTCAATAAATGATACTGGTGAAGTTTTAAGAGAATAATTGGCATTTACCGCAAACGCAGGTAGCATAAAAAGGAATAATAGTAAATAATTTTTCATAATCTAATAATTTAAAAATTACATACTATACACAAGTATGCAATTACATTGACTTAATACGTTTCATCATATGTATTTGATATAGTGCTTTAACAATTATCTAAAAAATAGGGGTATTGTAAAATTACTACATAAACCCTCTATATGACGGTGATGTATGTTAAAAAAATGATAATTTTTATAAATAAGTAATGATTTTGCTCTTGCTTTAATGTTTTAATGTAATTAAAACTTATGTTAATTCTTATTAGATACTTTATAGATAGATACTCAATATTCATTAAATGTTTTAATTTTATCTTATGATGAGAGAAAATAAAGTTTTTAAAAAAGGATTTACTTTTCAGGCATTCGAAGCCCCAGAGCAATCTATATTCGATAAATTATTCGATATTTTTCAGGAAATCATAATACATACTTCAGGAGATTTAGAAGAAGCTTTGGAATGGATGAAGGAGTTGGATAGAGAATACCAGTTAACAGATGAAGAGTATACGCTTGATGATTTTGTACAAGACTTAATAAAGAAAGGATATTTACGAGAAGATATAGAGCCTGATGGAAAAGGAGGGATGTCGATTACTACCAAAACAGAACAGGCCATTCGAAAAAGAGCTTTGGATCAGATTTTTGGCAAGTTAAAAAGAAGTAAAAAAGGAAATCATAGAACAAATTATTTGGGAAAAGGAGATGAGCCTTCTGGTGAGTTTCGTAATTATCAATACGGAGACTCTTTAGAACGAATATCAATGACAGAAAGTCTCAAAAATGCTCAGATAAATAATGGGATTGATGATTTGCATTTTACAGAGGACGATCTAGTAGTAGAAGAAGCTCAGTTCAAGGCTCAAATGAGTACGGTATTAATGATTGATATTAGTCATAGTATGATTCTTTATGGAGAAGATCGCATTACGCCGGCAAAAAAAGTAGCCATGGCGTTGGCAGAATTGATTACTACAAAATATCCTAAAGATACTCTGGATATACTTGTTTTTGGTAATGATGCCTGGCCAATAAACATAAAAGATTTACCATATCTACAAGTAGGCCCCTATCATACTAATACAGTGGCCGGCCTTCAATTAGCAATGGATATGCTTCGTAGAAAGCGAAATACCAATAAACAGATTTTTATGATTACCGACGGTAAACCAAGTTGTTTACGAATGTCAGATGGTAATTATTATAAAAACAGTAATGGCCTAGATCCACATATTGTAAATAAATGCTATATGATGGCACAACAAGCTAGAAAATTACATATTCCAATCACAACCTTTATGATAGCACAAGACCCTTATCTGATGCAGTTCGTTAGAGAATTTACCTATGCAAATCAAGGCAAAGCTTTTTATACAGGACTTAAAGGGCTTGGAGAAATGATATTCGAAGATTACGAAACTAATAGAAAAAAGAAAATTAAATAATACTTATTAAGGTGTTCTGTTATAAAAGATATGAAAGTTGAAACCATAAAGACTTTAGGTCAGTTAAAAAGTGCTGGATATCAAAGTATATCCATAAAAGAAGAGCTAAGAAAAAACCTAAGAATTAAAATTAGCAATAGAGAAAATACATTTACAGGAATTCATGGATATGAACATACTGTGATCCCAGAGTTAGAAAGAGCCATTCTTTCACAGCACAATATTAACTTATTAGGATTACGGGGCCAGGCAAAAACACGTTTGGCACGTCAAATGATTCATTTGTTAGATGAGTGGATACCTGTGGTAACTGGCTCAGAGATAAATGATGATCCGTTTAACCCAATTTCGAGATTTGCAACCGAAACTATAAAAAGTAAAGGCGATGATACTCCCATTTCATGGTTACATCGATCAGAGCGTTTTGTAGAAAAATTAGCAACTCCAGATGTTACAGTAGCAGATATTATAGGAGATGTAGATCCTATAAAAGCCGCCAATCTAAAGCTCAGTTATGCCGATGATAGAGTTATTCATTTTGGGATGATCCCCAGGGCAAATCGTAGTATTTTTGTTATTAATGAACTTCCGGATTTACAAGCACGCATACAAGTAGCACTATTTAATATCTTACAAGAAGGTGACATACAAATCAGAGGATTTAAGCTTAGGTTACCATTAGATATTCAGTTTGTGTTCACCGCAAATCCAGAAGATTATACAAATAGAGGAAGTATTGTTACTCCTTTAAAAGATAGAATAGGGTCTCAAATACTTACGCATTACCCAGAAACCATCGAGATTGCCAGAACAATTACCCAACAAGAAGCTCAATTAGATAAAAGGCAGACTGATTTGGTGTATGTACCTGCCATAGCAAAGGACTTGTTAGAACAGATTAGCTTTGAAGCTAGAGAAAGCGAATTTATAGATCATAAAAGTGGTATTAGTGCCAGAATGAGTATTACGGCCTATGAAAATTTGTTGAGCACAGCAGAATATAGAGCATTACAATTAGGAGTTGATCGTACTTCTTTACGTTTAAGTGATTTTATAGGCATTATACCAGCAATAACAGGTAAAGTAGAATTGGTCTATGAAGGCGAACAAGAGGGAGCATCTTCTGTTGCAAACTCTTTAATAGGAGAAGCCATTAAAACCCTTTTTGTTGAATATTTCCCTAAAATAGAAAAATTAGAAAAAGAAGATTATGAAAGCCCATACCAGGAACTGGTAGCATGGTTTTTTGAACAAAGTGGTTTTGAGCTGCTTGACGAGATATCTGACAAAGAATATAAAGACAAGCTTGATAGTATTAAGCCTTTAAAAGATTTAATTAAAAAATTTCACCCAGATATTTCTAAAGAAGATAGATACTTCATGATGGAATTTACCTTGTGGGGATTGGTAGAATTTAAAAAATTGAGTAAGTATAGGCTTTCAGAAGGCTTTAGTTTTAAAGATTTGTACGGAAGTTACATAAGTGGTTTATAACTATCTTAAAAACAAATAAATACCAAGTGTGTTGTGGTATTGTTGAAATAATATTTACGATACTATTATTAACAATAATTAGATAAAAATAACTAAGTAATAAAAAAGTTTTATATGTTTACCATGTAAATAAATTGAGTATGCTTACCGATTAATTACTTTTTAATGGCCGAAGATAAAAGCTAAAAATATAGACGTAGTTTACAACAGTCTTATCCAAAAAATTATCAAAAATATATAAACCTTCTTTTTAAACACTATATAAATAAGTTAGCCCTATGAGCATGAGTATCATTGAAAAATTTCATCATTGGCGTAGAAAAATACGTTGGAATAAGCAGTACAAAAGTGGTCGTTGGGATAGTTTAGAAAGTGAAAAAGAACTTAAACGTTATAAAAAAATAATTGAGTTTATTGATAACTATGGGGCATCGAACCCAAGTATACTTGATATTGGATGCGGTTATGGCGTACTAACAATGTATATGCAGAATACTCCATATTCTTATTTCTGCGGAATAGATTTTTCTAAGGTATCTATAGACAAAGCAAAGAAACTAAACTATAAAAATAGTGATTTCGAGGTAGCTGATGCTATAAATTATCTTCCGAAACAAAAATTTGATATTATTGTATTTAATGAAGCTTTTTATTACATACATGAAAAAGAAAAGAATACCGTGATGGCTCGTATGCTTGATGCATTAAACCCCAATGGTTTATTGATAAGTTCTATCTATAGAGAAGGTATTGGTTGTTGGGAGTACTTTAAGGAAAATGAATCTTTACAAGAACTTGACTTTTCTACAGTAAGAACAAACGAAGAATTACGTTACTGGAAAGTAGGGGTGTATAAGAAGAAAGAAGATTTGTAAAAATTAGGTCGTATAAAGTAAAAAAAACTTCTTAAAGCCTAATCTTTAAGTGATTTTTGATCAATTCTAAATTCGTATTAGCAGACTAGCTATATATATTAGATTTATAATTTTTATATTCAATTTTGAATTGTAGAGTTTATAGGGTTTACATTATTATAGCTAAAAGTGTAGTATGGTAAAAGAAAAAATAATTGCCGCTTATGAAGAAATGGCAGAAAAATATAATGAATTAATTGATCATAAGCCTCACAACGCATATTATGATAGACCAAATACCCTGAGTATGGTTCCAGAAATTAAAAACAAATCAATATTGGATGCGGCATGTGGCCCTGGAAAATATGCCGAAATTTTAGTTTCTAAAGGCGCTAAGGTTATAGGAGTTGATATCAGTGAGAAAATGATACAATTAGCTAAGGAAAGAAATAATTTATCTTCAAATTTTTTTGTTCATGATTTATCGACACCTTTACATATGTTTGAAAAAGATTCTTTTGATGTCGTGATATGTGCTTTAGCACTTCATTACATAGAAGATTGGACCTTAACGATTAAAGAGTTTTGTAGAGTACTTAAACCTAATGGAGCTCTTGTGATATCAGTAGAACATCCTTTTTTTGAATTCAATTTTTTTGAATCAACCAACTACTTTGAAATAGAAAATGTAAAATGTACCTGGAATGGGTTTGGTAAACCTATAGAGGTTAATAGTTATAGAAGACCGTTAAGTGAATGTATATTACCATTAACAAACAATGGTTTTTACATTGATAAGCTAATTGAACCTAAACCCACAAAAGAGTTCGAAAAGCTAGATCCTAAACATTTTAAAGAATTAAATGATTTTCCTGCTTTTATGTGTATCAGAGCTGTTAAAAAATAAATGGTTGTTTATTTAACTATAGTCTAAGGTATTAGTGAATTGTAGGTGTAAATTATTAAAATTAGATGCACAAGCATCCGAAAGTTTTTCAAAACAGTGAAAAAATCTTTGTTATTCTTTACAAATAAGCTTTTGCTGTGTGTTTATTAGGAAAATAAGTCTTCTTGAAACTCGATTTTACATAGATTTGGATACTTTGCTCTTTTAGCTTTATATCGATTTGATTGCATACGTAGTCTAGACTGATATAAAAACATAAGCAAATCCTTATTTTTTCCACGAAATTTGAAAATGCATGTTTTTTCTTAGCTATAGTTCTCATAATTAGTTGTAACAGCATTAATATGTCTAGGTATCTTAGCTATCAAAATTCCGGAATTTCGATAGCTATTTTTGAAAATTTTATGTTAAAAATATTTTATAAGAGAAAAAGGAAATATGTTTGAAACCAGAATAAATAATACTTTAATAAACATATTGGAATATGAAAACAAAAATTTTAACATTATCAATACTCTTAATGACCATAATGACCTTTGGGCAAGAAATCAAAAAGCCTACAGAGGGAAAATCATTAGTGTATTTTGTGCGCTATTCGGGTACGGGATCTCTAATTAATTTTAAATACTTTGATGGAGAAAAATACTTGGGGAAAGCAAAAGGGGCGAATTATTTTATATATGAATGTGAACCAGGAGATCATTTGTTTTGGGCAGCTTCAGAAAATAGAGATTTTATAAAAGCTACTTTGCAAGCCAATGAAACATATATTATTGAGGTAAAACCAAAAATGGGAGCCTTTAAAGCCGCTGTGAGATTAAATCAAGTTTCACCTGATAATGAAAAAGTCTTAAAAAAGATAAAAAAGGTATTACTGAAAAGAAAACCTTCAGTTTTAAAAGGAAAAGAAAAAGATATGTCGTTTTTTATAAAAAACAGTATGGAGCGATATAATAAAATAAAATCCGAGGTAAAAACTTTAAATACAAACTGGACATTTTAGAACTATGAAAACATTAAAAGTAATTCTTTTAGTAATTTCTCTGTTGGCTGTATTTAATTATAGTCACGCTCAGGAAATTCATAAAAGCTCAGAGAAAGGGAAAAGTACGTTAGGAGTTGGTGTAGGTTTTCCGTATGGTGCTATAGGAGCTCGTTTTGGAGTGAATGTAATAGATCATTTAACCATTTTTGGTGGAGTAGGGTATCAACTTTCTGGTGTTGGTTATAACTTTGGTTTACTAAAAGATTTCAAAAGCAAGACTGCAACGCAATTTTATTTGACAGGTATGTACGGAACCAATGCAGCTATTAAAATAGAGGGGTTAAGCGAATATGACAAAGTATATACAGGAGCAACGTTTGGATTAGGAATTAAGATAAATTCTAAACGAAAAGAAGGGAACTTTTGGGATGTTGGATTATTACTTCCTATACGTTCATCATCTTATAAGGATGACGAGAGACAAGTCGAAAACGATCCTAGAATATCAGAATTTACAAAAGCATGGCCCATCGGTATTACAATAGGGTATAATTTTGGCTTATAAGATAAATCAAAATTAATTTGGGTTTTAAATCAGAAAAGGTCTCCTTATAGAAACCCTTTTTTCAAACAAAAGACCATCTATGTTTCTAGATGGTCTTTGTGATTATGATAGTTTTCTTCTTAACAATCAAAGGTTTTTTTATGTCTGCATCCAATCCAAAGGCAATAGTCTTTTTTGCAGCGTTGTTTCTACTATTTATAAATCAAAATTTATCGTTTAGTATTAAACGGTTCTAATTTTTATAGAACATTTTTGTAACAATTTTTCTCGTGTCATTTTTTGGGTGCACTCGAATAATATATGCACCTTTGGCTAAAGAAGATACATTAATTGTATTTCCTTTTAAAGTTTTTGATTGTTTTACTTTTTTGCCATACATATCATAAATTGACACATAAAAATCAGAACCTAAAGCTTTGCTTTTTATAGATAAATAACGATTTGCAGGAATAGGAAACATTTTAAAGTCAAATGGATCTTCACCATTTTTGGTTGTAGAAGTAGCTCCGTTCTGGCAAAATGCAGCATCTTGATAAGGAGGTACAGCAATAGTTTTGTAAACCAATGGGCCGTTATAGTAATCTGTGATTTTTTGAGCTAGCCACCCATCATCATCACCATTGGTTCCTATGGGACCAACACCTGTTGTAGAACCACCTCCCCATAGGATAGAGAAAACGTTCATATTGGCCAATCGTTGTAAATTAGATGTACCCCAATCATAACCATTATCGTCGGCTAAAAGCTCTCCAACATTATTTGCTTGGTAGTGAGGTAATAGAGATATGTTTTTTATATCCTGTCTAATTGTATTTAGATTGGTTCCTATTCTGCTATCCCCTAAAAAGAATGGAGCAGAGGCAGAAGAATGTAAGCTAACACTATAATTTGTAAGTACTTCGTCTGTTGTAGCCATATGACCTCCAGGAATTTGCCATAACATAATTGGTGCATTACCAATGCGTTCTGCAATTTCTTTACAAAATACTAAGTATTTGTCCCAATGTTTTGCAGTCCAGGCATAGTTTTGAACAGCTGCAGGACCAAAACAATCTCTTTCATAACGGTCAAATGCAATAAAATCAGGTTTCCAGTCCCCAGTATATAGTTCAAGATCGTTCATGAAGTCAGCTACTTCAATAGCCTCACTTACAGGGTCATTAAATTCGCCAGCACCTTCAAACACCCAACGAGCAGAACCTGCTGCCCAAACATTTTGTTGATATCCAAACGGAATTTTACATTCTCCTACATGGTGAATCAAGAAGTTTACAGATTGAAAATATCCTTTTAAGTTACTTGCAAAAGTAGGAAGCCCACTAGTACTAAGATTTTCATCTTGAAAAGCTCTTTGCATTTCTTCATTAACTTTGATATTCATGGTTCTGATATTGTGATCATTACCAAAAACAACATCTTGTTGAATAGCACCTATAAGATCAGGACTAATTACAAATGCTCCAGGATTTGGATGCGCTGCATCTTCATAAGATAGCATTACTTTAATTTCCTGAATAAGGTTTCTGTAGTGATAATAAAGGTTTTGATTTTCATCCAAATCTTTTATTGCTTCTAGAGAACCACCACCACTGGCATTGGCCGTATAATGAACCATTACCGGAAGAATTACTTGTCCATTTTGATTAGCTTCTAATCTTCTGGCTTGTTCTATCGTATTTTTGGTAGGAGTCATATCAGGAATTTTCCCTCTGTCTCCGGCACCGTCTAAACCAGAATATTTAAAAATTGAACTTAAAGGAGAGTTTTTAAAACTATCATCAAAAGCAGCCGCCGCATTGGTAATTGTACCATGAGAAAGGTATTTAGGAAAACCTTTAACAGCAAACTCATGAACAGAAGCAGATGTATAAGAAACAGAAATAGTGTTGGTACCTCCTGTAGTAACATTAATACTGTTATTAAATTGTGGCGTGTATACCAAATTGTTAGCATTGTCAGTATAAGAACCCACAGAGATAGAGTAGGTACCTACTAATACTTGTGAAATTGTAGTAGCACCATTACTGATTTGTGCATTTTTATCAGAACCGCTAATGTCATTATGCTGTAGCGTAATAGAAGTAGAAGCTCCACCTGGCAAACCGGTTACATTTACGGTTACATTTTCTGTAGAAATAACAGACTTTATAAATGGTATTGCAATAGTATTATTGGTACTCGAAGGAGTAAAAGATAGTGGAGAAGATTCTGGGTACTTACTTGCATATCTGGTTGTTCCAATCACAAAATCATTTGCCCATACCTGGTGTTGTTGATCTACTCTAAGAGAAGCTGTAACCGAAGATGAAGTAGTTTTGGTAACAGTAGTATTAGAAACAGTATTTTTATAATTTATAGTAACCGCAGTTGCGTCATTACCCGAAATCGTTGTAGTAACATCTGTAAATAAAGAAGGCTCTTCGTTTTCAAGATAAAATCTAACAGTATCGGCAATGTCGCTAACTGATGAAGTCACAGTTTTTAGATCTGCTCTAAACTTAAAACTTTCATCGGGACCTAACATATCATCTACCCATGATCCATCGGGTAATCCTATAGTAAGTGTATTTAAAATTTGATTACCATCTGGTGCCTGGGTAAAGCTAACAGTTGGATACGAAATCTTACCATTTGGAAAAAAGTTCACCAAACTTGGAGTTGCATCTGATGAAAATATAACCTTGGCATTTCGTACGTTAATACTACTTGTTCCTTTGTTAATTACCTCGACGTCAAGATAAACATCTCCCCAGGACTGTTCCTGAAAATTCATCTTTAGTTGATAAGTAGTTGAAGCATTACTGTAGTCACGAGTAAATGTTTGTGCGGACATTAAAAGGTTAAAGAGTAAGCACACTAGTAATAGTTTGTGTTTCATTTGTATTGGTTTTTATTAAAAAAAATTGAGTTTTATAATAGTGTAAGAATTAATAAAAAGTAAAAGATAGATATAAGTAGGAGGGTATAAAAACAAATTAGCTGAATGGTTAAGAATTGTAGATTAACAGGATGTTTATAGACTTAAAATACATCAATTTATAACGTTGTAGTATTAATGGTAAGGTTCACAGGTCATATCGACTAAGCAAAAAGAAGAAGTTAAAAATGGTATTTAACAAGAATAGATCAATAAAATGAACTTAACTCTTCCTTTAGAAATGCTTGTAAAATTATAACGAATAAATCATTTAAATTTGTAATGTAAATAAGGTCATTATTATTAATACATAAATTATGTCTGCTATTCTTAAAATTAAACCATTAGGTTTCCCATGGGAAACACAAGATCCCTTTTTATTTTGTGCGTATCATGAAGATAATTACCCAAAGGGTAATGGTAAACTAGGACCAGATGCCTCTTTAGAAGGGCGTAATATTGGTCAGGATTTTACCTTAAAAGATGGATGGCGAATGTACCATGGCAGTAGTGTGCCTGGTTTTCCTGCACACCCACATCGTGGTTTTGAAACCGTTACTATTGTTCAGAAGGGATTGGTAGATCATTCAGATTCGCTAGGAGCAGCTGGGCGTTTTGGTAATGGTGATGTGCAATGGATGACTGCAGGTAAAGGTGTTCAACATTCAGAAATGTTTCCGTTATTAGAGACTCAAAAGGAAAATCCATTTTTGCTTTTTCAGATTTGGCTCAACCTACCCAGAGATAAAAAAATGGTTCCGCCACATTTTAAAATGCTGTGGAACGAAGATGTGCCAATAATTAATAATGGAGATGGAGCTGAGATTACATTGGTAGCCGGTAAAATAGATGAAGATACAATTGCACCAGAACCGGCCCCAGATTCTTGGGCGGCAGATCCTGATAATGAAATTGCGATTTGGACAATTAAGATAGATGCAAATGCAACTTTTACTTTTCCTAAGGCTTCTAAAGGAATTAATAGATCGATTTATTTCTTTAAAGGAGGAGAAATAACTGCAGAAGGATACACAATTCCTGTTTCTCATGAAATAATATTACAAGCAGATCAAGAGTTTGTTCTCGAAAATGGTAATATAGAATCTCATTTTTTAATGTTACAAGGAAAACCCATTAATGAACCGGTGGTAAAGCATGGTCCTTTTGTTATGAATAGTCAAATAGAAATTAGAGAAGCAATTCAGGAGTATCAACAAACAGAATTTGGAGGTTGGCCATGGAGTAGTCATGACCATGTACATGCTCCCGAAAAAGGTAGATTTGCCCTGTTTCCAGATGGTACAGAAATAAATAAATAACGCTTTTGGTTTTTAATAAATTGTAAATTATTTTCTTTTTTTGCTTAAAAATTTTAACATTATATTATCTTTAACTAGATCATTGTCATCTTTTTAGAATATTCTGTTTAAATGATTAAAATCAAATCTCTACTTATACCCCTAGTATATATACCTTGTATATTACTATCTTTTTCTTGTAATAATGAAAAAATTTTGTCAGAGACAGAGATAAAATGGCTTAAAGAAAACGATTCTATTAGTATTGCTTTATTCCCTTATTATCCTCCTTATCAATTCATAAATAAAAATGATGAGATTGAAGGAATTTTTATAGACTATCTGGATCTCATAGAAGAAAAAATAGATCATAGATTTGCAAGAAAACACTACTCGGACTGGTCTAAAGTATTGAGCGATCTCAAAACAAAAAAAACAGATATGATTCTGGAAGCTCAGTATACCTTAACTCGTAGTAAATATCTAAGTTTTCACGATCCTTTATTCGATACACCTTATGTAATAGTCTCTTCTGACAAAACCCCCTTTGGGTTAAAGTTAGAAGATTTAACTAATAAAACCGTTGCGATTCCTCTGGGGTATCCGCCAGATGATTTTTTACGTGAAAAATATCCGAAAATAAAAATTCAGACGTATGTTAATGAAATTGAATCGATAGAACAAGTCCAGAAAGGGGAAGAGTATGCTTATATCGGCCCCAGAACTGTTGCTAATTATTTGATTAATTCTAAAAACTTGCCCAATTTGAATGTTGTGGGAGAATCCCGCTATTCGTATGCTCCCGGTATTGCAGTAAATAAGGAAGCCAAAATTTTAAATAAAATTATAAAAAAAGCTTTAAAAAATATTTCTAATGCAGAAAAACAAGATGTTGTAGAGAATTGGCTATATGTAAAAACAGTGCCATTGTACAGAAAAGTTAATTTTTTTATACCGATTGTTATATTCTTTCTGTTATTACTAATAATTATAGTCGATGTAAATTTTTATTTGGGACATATTGTTATGCAAAAAACTAATGCATTGAAGCAAGCAATAGATTTGGCAGAAAATGATAATCGTTTAAAAACAGCATTTATAAAGAATATATCAAACGAAATCAAAACTCCTATAAATAATATCCTTCTTTTTTCTAAACATCTTAAAAAAGAAAAGATTACAACTAATGAAAAAATAACCTATACAGAGATTATCATTAACAGTTGTAAAAGACTTATTGATAATATGGATAATACCCTTGAAATTTCAAAACTACAAACCAAACAAGTAAAACTATACCTAGCTGCAGTAGATATTTTAAAATTACTCGATACTATATTTTCTACATATAGAATTATCGCAAAGAAAAAGGGCATCGAATTAATTGTTCATAACACAATTGAAGAGGATCAAGGAGTTATGATGATAGATGAGGCTAAGTTTACCAAAACCATTAATGCATTGATAGAAAATGCCATTACGTTTACTAATCAGGGAGCTGTTATGATTACTGTTATGATAAAAAATAATTCAGCAATGATTAGTGTTCGAGATTCGGGTATTGGTATAGATCCAAAAGAGCATAAAAATATATTTAAGAGTTTTTCTAAAGCCGAAGATCAAATATCAAAAGTATATCAGGGTTTAGGTTTAGGGCTAACCATTGCTTTAGAAAATACGAAAATGATGGGAGGTAATTTGTCGTTTTCATCTATTTTGGATAAAGGCTCTACTTTTAGGCTAGAACTACCTTATCAACCAGTCAAAAGAAAGGTTACAGATAATTCAAAACCTGATACCAAAAGTATTATCGACAAACATTATATGATTTTAATCACAGAAGATGGTGATGTCAATTTTTTAGTACTTAAAACAATTTTGGTGAAAATGGAGGAGTATAATTTTACTATTCAAAGAGCAAAGAATGGAAAAGAAGCTGTATCATTTTGTGAAGAAAATAGTGTAGACTTGATTTTGATGGATATAAAAATGCCTATCATGAATGGGTATGAAGCAACTAAAAAAATAAAAGAGATGTACCCTAATCTTCCTGTAATTGCGCAAACAGCCTACACTAGTAAAACGGATGTTAAAAATGCCTATAAAGCAGGTTGTGATGATTTTATCTCAAAACCAGTAAACCTAAAATCACTTAAAAGAATAATTAACAAATATTTACCCCTAAAAGTATCTTAGAAAAGTATTTTGTCGAAAATAAAGAAGATAAATTACTTATTAAGACTTGTAATAAGTTAACAATAGATAATGTAGATACATAGTACTTGTAAATAAGCCCATCGTTTTTTTGAAAGTGTTAGTATTAAATAGTATCTTTATTAAAAAAGGGAAGAAAGGTAAAGAACCAATTAGTAAAATTATGTTCAAAAAATTACTATATACTTTCTTTTCAACAATCGTGTTGGCCCTAGTTTTTTCTTGTTCTAACTCTACGAATATACTTACCAAAGAAGAGAAGGATTGGTTAAAAAATAATGATAGTATTTCTATTGCATTATTTCCGTATTATGCACCATATCAATTTATTAATGAAAAAAAGCAAATAGATGGTATTTTGGTGGATTACCTATTGCTTATCGAAGATAAAATCAATTATAAGTTTAAACGCGAGTTATATAAAGATTGGAAATCTGTCATAGATGATGCAAAAAACAATAAAGTTGATATTGTTTTAGAAATACAACAAACACCTTTACGAGAAAAATACCTGAATTTTTATGGACAATTTTTTGAATCCAATTATGTAATTGTAACTAGAAAAAATGAAGATCATGGTACCGAAATCAATGATTTTAGTGATAAATTAATTACTATCCCGAAAGGATATGCAATTATAGAAACCTTGAAAGAGGATGAAAAGGACTTGAGTATTGTTAATGAAATCGATGATCTAGCCAGTTTAAAAAAAGTTAGTTCGGGAGAGTACGATGCTTTTATAGGAATAAAAGCAATCACCAATTATTTAATTAAAACAGAAAACCTTGATAACCTTAAAGTAGTTGCAGAAACCAGATACAAGTATTCTGCTAGTATTGGTGTTCAAAAAGATAATGTAATTCTTAATCAAATATTTGCAAAAGTTATTGCAGGAATAACCAATAATGAGAAAGAAGTTATTTTTGATAACTGGCTATATCAAGCAGTAGTTCCTTTTTATAAGAAAACAAGATTTTGGATAACACTTACAGCTGCGATTCTTCTAATTTTAATGGCAATTCTTTTACTTAACAGATACCTTAAATACTTAATTCTTCAGAAAACAAAGGAATTAAATATTGCAAAAGTACGTGCAGAAGAAAGTAACAAGCTTAAGACTGCATTTATTCATAATATATCACATGAGATAAGAACACCTATGAATGGGATTATTGGTTTTTCAGAATTACTAAATGATCCGGAGATCACACCCAATGTTCAAAAAGAATATTCTAAAATTATTATGGATAGCAGTAATCAGTTAATAAACATTATTGATGATATTATAGAAATTTCGAAATTAGAAACAAATCAAGTAATAGTAAAACAGGAAGAAACCGATATTAATAAAGTGTTACAGACGCTATTTCTGGATTTTCAAAATAAAGCAATAAGTAAAAATATTGCTATCCGTTTTAATAGTACTTTGTCAGAAGATCAAAGTATTGTTTTAATTGATAGATTGAAAATTAATAAAATCTTATTTAACCTTATCGATAATGCTATAAAATTTACCAGTAATGGCGTTGTTGAGATTTTGTGTGAAGTAAAAGATAAGTTGTTGGTAATTAGTGTTAAAGATACGGGCATAGGTATTAAAAATGAGGATCAGGATTTAATATTTAGAAATTTTTCCCAATCAGAAAAAGAGGTTACCAAAAGTTATGATGGTTTAGGGCTTGGTTTATCTATAGCACAGAAAAATGCAAAATTGATAGGAGGAACCATTGATTTTACTTCGAGGTTTAATGAAGGTTCTACATTTGTTTTATCGTTACCATATTTACCAATCATAAACCCCTCAAAACACAATAAAAATACCCCCTCAGAAAATATGTCAGATGTACCCTTAAAACAAGTTATCTTAATTGTCGAAGATGGTGATGTTAATTTTTTGTTTCTAAAGACAATATTGTTAAAAATGAATAATTATAAATTTGTTATACATCGTGCAGAAAATGGAAAGGAAGCGGTAGAACTTTGTAGTAACAATGAACATATAGACTTAATCTTAATGGATATACGAATGCCAATAATGGATGGGTATACTGCTACAAGAAAAATAAAAAAAATAAGACCTAACATACCTATTATAGCGCAAACTGCGTATTCTACAGAAGAAGATATCAAAAAGGCATTAAATGCCGGCTGTGACGATTTCGTGTCAAAACCAGTAGATAGAAAAATATTAAAGCCAATGCTTAATAAATACTTTCAGTTTTTTCAGAGTTAGTTGTTCCCGAAATGTCAATGAGAAATGAATATTTGGGATTTTTAAGTAGTTTTCCGTTATGGGAAGAAGAATCCTTATTTGAGATACCATTATTTGATTTTGAAGGTATATCTACGATACCTCCACAATTAGATGAAGAAAAATTTGGGCTACATGAAAATGAAGTACTGGGTAAACGTATAGAAAGTTTTTTTGACTTCTATATAAAAAAGTCAGAAAGATACCGTACTCTAGTAAAAAACAAACAGGTATTTGACAATACAGTTACCATTGGTGAGCTCGATTTTATTCTATTTGATCAAAAAGAGAATAGCGTATTACATGTAGAATTTGTATATAAGTTTTATTTATATAACTGTCTGGTAAAAAATGAGTTGAATAGGTGGGTAGGGCCAAATATGAATGATACACTTATTAATAAAATAGAAAAACTTAAAAATAAGCAGTTTCCTTTGTTATATAAAGATGAAACACGAGAAATTCTTGATAACTTAGGAATACGAAGGGATAGTATACAACAAAAAATAGCTTTTATGGGATGTCTATTTGTTCCTTTATCAATGCAAAATCTAAAAGTACCATATCTTAATAATAACTGTATTGTTGGTTTTTGGTTAAAGAGTGAATCTTTTGTCAAAGAGGTATATGGAGCTTTCCAGTTCTTTATACCGATAAAGAAAGATTGGATTGTGAATCCAAAAAACTGTAATGATTGGTTAACTTATAAAAAAGCAAGACAACAAATAGAAATAGTACTTTCTAAAAAAAGATCTCCGTTGGTATGGATGAAAATATCAAAAACTAAATATCAACGCTTTTTTATTGTGTGGTGGTAGCTTTTTAGGCTAGTGTCGAGCTGTTTTCTATTTGTTCAATGGTTTTTTTGAGCATGCTTTTTACAATTATTTTATGAAAAGGTTTTACCGGAAAAAAATATAGTTTCCCCCAAAAATTATGATATTTCACAATAGTAGAGATCGTCAACTTCTTTTTTGATTGTGATTCTGCACTTGCTAAAAGAGATACTTTAAAATCTAGATGTTTGTCATTTTCTCCAAGGATTAACTCATGATCATTATGGTTATAAATTTTAAAAATCCCGATACGTTTTCCTTTTTCAAAATCAAAAGTGTTGACTAAAAAGTCTTTTTTTTGAACAACGCCTGTGGTTCCTGTTTTTAAACCAAATAGTGCCACAATTTTATTTCTTACCTTAAATAGATGATCAACCCACTGTGGCGATGATAGAAAAAAAGCATTTCCAATATCTTTTATGTCAGGAGCTGTTGTATTGATTAGAGCTCCGGAAAAACTATCAGAGTAATCATATTTAGAGTTTGATAGCATAGAGTTTTTTGGAAAATTAACTTCTTTTATTCTCATTTGTTTAGATTATTATTTTTAATGTCATACTTCGGCCGTACTCTATACAAATGTATAACACACTAAACTATCATTATTTGATAAATATCAAAAAAAACTTTGTTACGACCTGTTTTATTATAATGATTTAGAGTCAACATAGAAATTAGGATCCACTTTTAGAACGTTACCGTCTACTTTTTGTTCTTGCCAGTTAGATGTTGGGTGTATCCAATGAGGTTTGTTGTCAATAAGAATTCTTAAAGGTATAGCAAAACCTTTCACGATATTAGTATATCTATATTTTAAATTATTGTTTTTATAAGTATACTCTAAGGTGGGTATTTTTATATTTCTAAGATATTGATCAAAAAAATAAGTAAGATCCATATCTGTAGCTTTAGAAATGTAATTTTCTATTTGTTGGGTGGTTACTGTTTGATGATAAAAAGTAGTATTTAGTCCTCTTAATATCGACCTCCATTTTTTATCATTATCCACAAGTTGACGCAATGTATGTAACATATTTGAGCCTTTAAAGTACATGTCACTGGATCCTTCTTTATTAACTCCATATATACCTATAACCGGTCTGTCATTAGCAATTCTTTGTCTAGTTCCAATTACATATTCTGAAGCAGCTTTTTTACCATAATAATAGTCCAGGAATAAACTTTCTGAATAAGCTGTAAATCCTTCGTGAATCCACATATCAGCTATATCTTTATTGGTGATGTTATTTGCGAACCATTCATGACCGGATTCGTGAATGATAATAAAATCAAATTTTAATCCCCATCCAGAACCAGAGAGATCTGTACCGAGGTACCCATTCAAGAACTTATTACCATAGGTTACAGAACTTTGATGCTCCATACCCAAATAAGGTACTTCGACCAATTTATAGCCGTCTTTATAAAATGGGTACGGTCCAAACCAATGTTCAAATGCTTTCATCATTTTAGGAGCATCTTTAAATTGTTTTTTGGCCTTGTGTAAATTGTCTCTCAAAACATAATAATTCATGGGTAAGTTTCCTTTTTCACCCTTGTAGTTTTCTGTAAACTCGATATAATCCCCTATATTGATATTAACGCCATAGTTATTAATAGGGTTGTTTACAAACCAATGATATGTTTTGGTTGCGTTATCATGTTCTTCTATATTTCGTAATTGTCCATTAGAAACGTTCATTAGATCTTTAGGCACATTTACACTAATTAGAAGACTATCCACTTCATCATACATATGATCTTTATTGGGCCACCATATGCTTGCTCCTATTCCTTGACAAGAAGAAGCAATGAAATGTTGCCCATTTTGATCTTTTTTCCATGAAATTCCACCATCCCAGGGTGCATTAACAGCTTCTCTTGGTTTACCACTATAATAAACCTCTATAGAGTTAAGCTGATTTTCTTTTTGTGGTGTAACTAAAGAAACAAAATGTGCATTGCCTTCAGAAGTTACTTTAAGTTGCAAAGAGTTCTGAACTACTTTTTCTATTTTTAAAGGCGGTTGCAAATCAATTTGCATTGTGTTGTGTTCCTTTATTACTTTATAAAAAATGGTGTTCTTCCCTGAAATAGATTTTTTTTCTGGATTAACTGCAATGTCAAGATGGTAATAGGTAACATCCCACCATGCACGTTCTTTGGTTATTGAACCTCTTAAAGTGTCTTGTCTGGTAAACCTTTGCTCTTGCGCATTGTTATTTTGAATTGTCAAGAGATATAAAAATAAAATAAGTAATTTCTTCATTATTGTATTGGAAAGGCACAATTTTATTAGAACTGATAAACAATACAAATATACGACCGTTTCATTGTAATACTATGCGGGTAGATGTAAGATGCCTTTTTGTTCTTTAAATAGATGCTTTAAGTAAGTATTTTTTGTTTTATTCTCGTAAGATTTCAGAAGGAAAAACTACGGGGCTTTCGAAACCATTTTTACTTATTGCTGTAACGCCAAAAAAGAAATTATCTATGACAATACCATTAAGGATAAAATTGTTGACATTTCCAACAAAACGATGATGATCCCAAGTAGGGGAAGTTGTATCTCTCCAATAGATATTATACCCTAGTATGCTAGGATCGTTTGTTTTGGTCCATTTTAATTTTACAGAAGGTTCTACGATTCCACCAATTTGAACTTTGGTGGGAGCAGGGGGCGCCCATGCTATACTTGCCAGGTTAATGGCATTGACAGCTGTTAACTTTGTGGCATACTCAAAATTAACGTGCTCTACAATATCTCCATATTTTATGTTGTTTTCTTCTCGAATATCTTGATGTTGCTGTGTGTAGTTTTCATGTGCTTCCATAATACGAACACCTGCATAACCCGCATCATTAAAAGGTCTATGATGACCACCGCGTCCAAATCGATCCAGTCGATAGATCATCATAGGGTTCATTTCTGGCATATATGTTTTTACAGTTTTATGGATATAGCGAGCAAGTTGTCTGGAGATACCATCTACTTCTCCACCATAAAAGCGTCTTGATTTTCTTTGTTTTTCGGTTTCGGTAGGAGGTGTAGGTTCAGAAAATATTCTAAACGTTCTGTTGTCAATTACGCCATCTACACCTTTGATATTGCCAATCATATCATTATTGATGACCCCGATGATATCCCATTCTTTTTCTTTGGCATAGGCTGCCAAACCCTTTCCTCCAAAAAGTCCCTGCTCTTCTCCAGACAGACCAGTATAAATAATACTGTTTTCAAAAGAATAGTTAGATAATACTCTGGCCGCTTCGAGAGTACCGGCCATACCACTTGCATTATCATTTGCACCTGGAGAATCAGAGGAGAAATCATTTGGATCACTTACGCGAGAATCAATATCTCCACTCATGATTATAAAACGGTTTGGATATTTTGTTCCTTTTTGGATGGCAACCACATTTACAACCCAAACATTACTGGTAATTCGCTTATTAGCACCTTTTTTTACCAAATCCTTTTGATAGAATACCTCAAGACAGTTGTTACAGTTTTTCGAAATACTTTCGAACTGAGATTTGATCCATCTTCTTGCTGCTCCAATACCCCGGGTGTTAGATGTAGTATCACTTAACGTATGGCGAGTGCCAAAATTTGCTAGCGTGGTAATATCGTTTTTAATACGTTCTTTGGAAACGGCATTAATAATATCATAGATTTTTGTATCGGTCTGAGAAATTAAAAATGTTGAAAAGAACAAGAATAAGAAGGTAGTATAGATTTTCATTGAGTTATGTTTACAGACTCAATATAAATAAAACCAATTTTGTAGCATTAAGAATTAACAAACTTATATGATTAGAAGAGAGTGGCAAAGGGTCAAATAAAAGACCCAGAACAAAATTGTTCTGGGTCTTAGAGTTGAGTTTGAAGGCTATTGAAAAAAGGAACAATAGTTCGATGTTTCTAAACAAACATTGGGGAGTATTTATTTAGAAATATTTTAATTAGAGTAATCCCACCAAATTCCATAAAAATTATCTGTATTGTTATTGACTTTTATGAATTTTCCAGCAGGGTTACTGAAATCTACTAAATCGGTTTTAAAATTTCCTGCTTCTTCATATAGAAAGCCATCAGAAGATGCCCAAAAGTCTAACAAAGGTTGTACACTATTTTTCCAGTAATTTGCTAATCCTGTACCATTACCAGTATCATATAATCCGACGTAGGTTAATTTAAATATATTATCGCAAGAAATTTCTAAATCATATTCATAGGAGGCATTAAATGAATTATTACTTCCATCTATTTTTGCACTTCCAAATTTTAGATAAGCCTTTTTATTAGTAGGCTCTACTGTTAATACATAGAACCCCATTTTATCTCCATCTCCAAGAGCAAGAAGATTCGCATCTATTGCGGTTACGATGTTCCAAAAACTTTGAGATTGTGAAGTAGTTGTTCCGTGTTTGATAATATCATATCCATATGTAGAACGTTTACCATTTTCTATTAAAAGAACATCTTCATTGTATAGACCAGGAGTATCCCTACCACTTAAAGTTGCTGTTAAATTACCTACAGTAGATGTAAAAGAATTTGAGTTTTCATCGAACATAAAAGATGCAAATTCTGTACCATCAATAGTTACAGGTTTGATAAAATCAAATCCTGTTTCTGTAATTTTTAAGGGAACGACTTCTGATGTAATAGCACAGGTAATTGTATTTTTTCCTGTAATATTAGCTTTTCTTAAAACGGGATTAAAAGAGAAATTTGATTTGAATACTTCTGTATCTGTATTGTCAGTAATAATAAGTGTTCTAAATTCTTTATTGTCAAAATCATCTTTTAACCTTTCTTCCTGCACTTGATTTGCCTGAATCTGATCTTTATCAGTAGTTGAGGCCGGGACCAATGTGACTTGGGATTGATCGCCATTATCTGATTCACTTTTAAGAACTATCTTTTCTTCAGAGATCTCATCAATAACAAACTCATATTCTGCTCCTAATGCAAAACTTTCAACTTCAAATAATTTATGTAGTAAAGAATAGTTTTCAAATATTAGTTCTGGTAATTGACCTATATCAACTCTGTAGGTACTTGGTAAATCATCTTCCCCATTGTTGTAATCAGAGGTGATAGCTACTGTATTATCTTCATTAAAGATAAAATGAATATCAAAAATAGCTTGATCTTCATCTGGTTGATATGCGGCTTTCCAACCGTTTTGTGAACTTTTTAAAATGGTTTCATACTTCTCTAATTGCGAAATTACTCGGGTATTTGATTCTTCCTCAAATAAAGGTGTTACTTCATTATCGTCATTACAAGCTACAAAGCTCATTGCGATTACAAGTATGTATATTTTTAGTTGTTTTAACATAACAAATAGTGTTTTAATTCTTATTCTTTAAAAACTCATCTCTTACCTTTAAGAGATCTATTCCTACATCTTCATCAAGGTACTTTACAACTGCATCATATTTTTGTTGAATAATTTTTCTACCTTCATTTTTATCAAGACAATCTTGACCTTGCCCTGTACAATCTTCCTGAGCTAAAAATTTGGTGTTAAATTCATCTGGATCTGTCACGATGATCATAGAAACCAACTCGGCAAAATCTTCTGTCACTGCAGAAGTCCCATAATTGGTAACCATTCCTCTGGCAATTGCTTCATCCTGTGTTAATTCTATCCATGAATTAGGAGATGTATATCCTTCTTTAGAGATGTTGAAAAAAGCTTCAACATCAAAATTGAAGTTTTGATCAATCATGTGAGCAAATTCGTGATGAGCGAATCTTAGTGTTTTAATAATCCATTCTTCATCATTTGGATCATAGTTATTGATATTGGTTAAGGTTACTCGTACTCCTCCTTCTGCAATACCTAATGTTTGAGAACCATCTGCATTAACAATTGGTGCTCCTAACAAAACAATTTCTGCAGGAAAATAAGTCTGTAAAAAATCTTCTCCCTGATCAGAAGCCACATTATAAGGGGCAATCCAAAGTTTTTTTACCAATTCTAAAGTAGGTTTTACAACCTCTAACTTTGGCGGAGTCACCTTAAATCTAGAATCTACAAATTTATCTACAAATTTATAGATGATATTAGTGCCATATGGATCTCTAAAACTACTTTTTAGATATTCGTCCAATTCGTTTGTAGATTCTTCTTCGGTTTCAAATATTGGTTTTACTTCAATCGTTTCTTCTCGATCACATCCAGTTACAGAAATGATAATTAAACCTACGAAGAGAAACAATAATGCGGAGTTTAAAAAAATCTTTGTTTTCATAATAAGTAGTTTATCTTGGGTTAGGGGTTAGTCCAAATGCGATCGCATCATTAGGAAGTTGAATCGCTTTTCTGAGATCATTTTCTGACAAGGTAATTGTACTACCTCCTAGACTAACCGGGAAAGTATGAGTAACAGATAAATTATGTCTTTTAATATCAAACCATCGTAAACCATGACCTTTAAATTCCTTTTTGCGTTCATGCATTAGCAATTCAAATAGCGTACTTTTTTCGTCGGTGGTATTATAAAAATTCATCAACGAGGTCATATTATCAAATTCTCGATCATAATAACGTTCTTTTGCTAAAATATTAATGTCAGCAAGTGCAGCGGTGTTATTATTTAGCTCTAGCTGGGCTTCAGCTCTGTTGAGTAATACCTCTTCTCCTTTTAATTCTATGGCTATATGATAAGGAAATACAACTGTAGATGTTGGATTTTCTCTTTCTACATATTCTCTTGGTCTTACAAGTTTTGCAGCATCTGTTCCAAAAGTCCAGAAATTACCTTGATCTCTCCTTTCATCACTTATATCGAAAGGGTTTTTTAATAATTCTTCGATCTGAGGAACATTTGATTGAAACCCTAGCGTTACTCTTTGAAATATACTAGCCTTTCTCATCAACAATAAATTACTTTCGTCATTAGGGTCTCCATAGATGTCTGCTCTTGCTGTATATCCTGCTATGTTAAAATCATCGTAGCTTTTTATATATTGACTAGGATTTCCACCAAGGAATAAATCACTGTATTTTATACAGTTAGTATAATCTCTTTTCCATAAATAATACCTAGATGCAAATGCTTGTGCAGCTTTCTTTGTAAAATGATATTTTTTGGTTCCAGAGAAAATTTCATCATTTATTAATGATAGCCCTTCTAATAAATCTTTTTCAACCAAATCATATACTTCTGCTACTGTATTTCTTGTATAGTCAGGTAAAAATTCTGTTTCGGGTTCTGTAATATAGGGTACTCCTAAATTAGAAGATGCGTTATCATCATAATGTAAGCCAAACATGTTTACAAGCATAAAATGGCTATATGCTCTTGATAATAAAGCTTCACCTCTAACTGCGTTTTTTAGTTTTTGATCACCTTCTAACTGATCAAGAACTTTTAGTACCTGATTTGCATGTGCAATACCGGCATAAGATCGATCCCAGAAAAACGTAGGAGAATCGGTACCTACCTCTGTAATATCTTCCCATCCGTAAATTTGTAAATCTATTTGACGAATTGTATTACCTCCGGCGTTTTGTGAAATACCATTTGCATCAGGGTTTCCCGTTGGGCCAACTAGATCTGTTAAACCATCAGTAAATGCATATGAGCCAGAAGAATATGAATTGGCAACAATTTTTGCTGCTTTTTCTATAGAATTAAGCTCTAATCGGTCATCTGGTGATTCTTCTAAATATTCTTCACAGCTAAAAGCAAAAGTAACTAGAAGAAGTAATAGTATATATTTATTTATTTTGTAGCTCTTCATAATTTATCTTTTTAAAATCCAACATTAAGTGAAAAAGTAACTGTTTTTGCAACAGGCAATGCTGAACCTCCAGCATTAAAAAACTCAGGATCTTGCCCATTTAAACCTTTGTCAGAATATAAAAGGAATAAGTTTTCACCTTGTAAACGAAGTCTTGCAGAGGTCAAACCTAGCCTCTTGGTATAAGAAGAAGGTATTGTATAACCAAGTGCAATAGATCTCATTCGTGCATAGGTTCCATCTACCACACGTAAATCACTTCTGTTGTATAGTTGATACGCATTGTCACCTCCTAATTCATTGATAGCAGCATCTCTTTCTAAGATGGCAGGAATATTGGTAACATTTTCATCTCCCGGAAGTCTCCAACGATTAATTAACTCTCCTGGTAGTGAGTTAAAATCGGTATAGCGATTAGAGAAGTTACTGTTAAGTCGTATTTTGTAGTCAAACTTAAAAGAAACGTTTGCTGATAGTGTGAAATTGTTAAATTTAAAAGTATTACTAAAACCACCTGCACCTCTTGGTTGCGTTGGGCCTTCGTACTTTAAAATCTTATCAATATCTTCTCTACTCTGAAGGTTGATGTTGGTTACAATATTATTATCTGCATCAAAAAAGGTTGGAATTCCAAATTCATTTAACCCTGCAAATCGAACAGAATACAGAGCAGAAATTTCTCTGCCAGAATTAGGAGCTCCAGAAGGAGTTAGTAAGTCTAATAAACGAGGGTTAAATTGAAGTTCCTGAACTTCTTCTGTGTTATATCCTACATTTAGATTAGTAGACCACTCAAAGTTTCTGGTTTTTATGTTCACTGTAGACAATGAAAATTCATAACCTTCAACATCTAAGTCTGCATAGTTACCTGTTTTAAAAGCTTCACCGCCAACACCACTGTTTTTTACAGTTCCTATAAGATCGAAAGAATTACGTCTGTAATATCCTAATTCTCCTGAAACTCGATTGGTAAATAATGAGTATTCTAAGCCAACACTAAATTCTTTTAATTTTTCGAAAGTTAAATCCTGATTTTCTAAAGAATTTATAAAGATGATATTTTCTACGTCATCTGGGCGTATAGTAACACCTCCTCTTAAATCTAATGTTGCACTGGTTAATGGTCCTCGACCTCCAGATAAACCATACGTTGCTTTTAATTTTAATATGTTTACCCAATCTACATTAAAGAAGTTTTCTTTATCAATATTCCAAGCACCACTTATGTTATAGTTGGTAAGGTATCTGGATCGCGGACTGGATCCTTGTAAATTAGATCCATCATATCTCAAAGTACCATTAATGGTATATTTACGATCAAATGTATACCCAGCGTTCAAGAAAACCCCAACAAAACGATCTTTAAAATTACTGATGTTAAAATATTGATCATTTTGGTCACTTAATTGATCAATAGCATCTGGGTCTGTGTTTATTAAGAATCCGTTTTCATAGCTAATTCCTATCCCATTATATTCTCTTTGTTGTCTGTTGGTTGATTTAATTTCCTGACCTAAAAGGAAAGTGAAATCGTGGCTATCTCCAACGCTTGGGTTCCAGGAGACAGAATTTCTCCAATACAAATAATCTAAAATGTCTTCGTTATAAATGTTAAAACCTCCTTCTGGCAGGATAGAATATCTAGGTCTCAATGGATTTTCTGGGTCCTGATATAAAAATGGATTTATGTTGGCCAAAATTCCTTCATCCGCTCTAAAAGCTTCTGCCTGATTAGAATTGTCGCTTATTATGTGCTCACGTTGTGTAATGGCTTTACGATAATTGAAGGTAGAGGTCGCTTTAAGGTTATCAGTTATTTTATAATCTACATCTGTTTGAAAAGTGATGTCAGTAACATCTATATTTATAAAATTATTCTTTAGTTCATGAATGATATTAAAAGGGGCATAATTTTTTCTAAAAAATTCTAAATTCCCATTTTCATCATAAGGAGTAACACTTCTACTATTGGTTAATGAAAAATTAAATGGGTTAATTTCAAATTCACGTTCAAACTCTCCGGTAATTAAGTTTAAACTTCTGTCATTTGTACCAGGTGTAACCTGATCTCTAAAACTTCCTGTCAAAGCAGTACTAATAGAAAATTGATCACTTAGATTAAACTTAGTGTTTAATTTGGTGGTATAACGTTGTGCGTTATCACCAATGGTTTGCCCTTCATCGTTTAAATAACTTGCAGAAAAATAATAAGTAGCATCATCAGTACCTCCAGAAACACTTAGCGAATGACTTTGTTGTAATGATAAATCAGTAAATAGTGTTTTAAACCAGTCGGTATTGGCTGCTTGATAACGGTTAAAAAAACTATCAGACAATTGTCCATTAGCTCCGATTTCTACATCATTCGTTCTTCTCAAATCATAATACTGTCCTAAAACACCATAAGATTCTGCAACTTGAGCTGTGGTTAAATCAATTAAACCTTTGTTTACTAACTCTGCATAAATGGTTAATTCTTGTTGCGAGTTTAAAACATTAAAATTAGTATATCTTGGTCTTAATCGAAAAGAAAAATTATTGCTGTAGTTGACACTTAAACCACCCTTTTTTCCTTTTTTGGTGGTAATTACAATAACTCCATTTTTGGCACGAGCACCATAAAGAGCGGTTGCCGAAGCATCTTTAAGAATCGAAAAACTTTTAATATCATCTGGGTTTAATCCCGCGATAGAAGATCCAATAAGCGAGTTTATATCTCCAGAAGCTAAATCTCCTTGACTTAGTTCGACATTATCTTCTAGAATTACACCATCAACTACCCAAATTGGGTTATTATTACCATTAAGTGAAGTATTTCCTCGAATTCTTATCCTTGGAGAAGCTCCAAAAGTACCCGATAGGTTATCTACAACTACTCCTGCATCTCTTCCTTCTAATAATCGAGAAGCATCAGATACTCCATCAATTTTAATATCATCTAGGTTAAGTTTTGTAGCAACCCCTGCAAATAGACGACGATCCACTGTTTTATAACCATCGGTTATAATAACCTCGTCTAGTGCCTCTACAGATTCGATCATTTCTACATTGTAGGTAATCTTATTTTTGTTAGAAATAGTAATAGTTTGTGTTTGAAATCCCAAACTTTCAATTTTTATAACATCTCCTACAGAAACACGTATTTTAAAATTTCCATCAAAATCTGTAACCACTCCTGTAGTAGTTCCTGCAATAGAAACTGTTGTTCCGGGAATGGGGAGTCCGTTTTTATCAACAATTTGCCCACTAATTTCATGACCTTGTTGAAGAGTAGGAGTGGTTACAACCGATTTTGGTTTTTGAGGCTTTGTTTTAGAAACATTACGTTTTTTAACTAAAACGATTTGTTTGTCAACAATTTTGTAGGTGATAGAAGTACCTTTAAAGATTCTATCTAAGATATATTCGATTTTTTTATTAGAAACCTTGAGTGATATTTTTCGTTTAGTATTGACTTCAGAGTCCTTAAAAAACACTTTGAATTCTGTTTTTTGCTGTATAATCCCAAAAACTTTTTCGATAGTGTAGTTTTTAATATCTAACGAAATTTTTGTGTTTTGGGAGTACGTACTTGCATTAATTCTAAACAGAGATAAAACAATAAGTAGTGTTGTTAGCCTCATTTTTAAATTAAAATTTGTTTTTATCGCACCATTTATACGGTCCGTTTTAATTTTTTTCATATTTTGAATATGATTTAATGATTGAACTGTTGTTAAATTACATGTATTTTAAATCGAGAAATGTTGCAGCGTTTCTCGATTTTTTGTTTGGGGGGGTGGTTCTTAGAGCATAGGTTTTGTAGATTTTAGGGGTTTATAATTATTTCATTTCCTTTTATATTTACGTTAAAAAAAGTATTGCTTTTAAAAGTATTTAGGACATCTTCAATATTTTCTATATCAAACTGACCTGTAAATTTTTCGTCTTTAATCTTATGATAATTAATAGTTATTTTTTTGTCATAAAAACGTTCCAATTTTTTCATAATACTTTCAAACTTTTCATTTTTGAAAAGTAATACACCATCAACCCAGGCAATATAGTTTTGGGAATCTACATTCGAAACCTGTACTTCTTTTTTAGATTTAGAAAGACTAGCTTTTTGTTGTGGTTTAAGTTTTTGATCTGTGGTGGGATCAAATCTTGATTTTTCTTTAAAAACTCCGACACTACCCTCTACCAAAACAACTTCAGAGAAGATATCATTTGCATAAGAAGAAACATTGAATTTTGTTCCGAAAACTTCGGTCTTGATACCATTGGTTGATACAATAAAAGCATCTTTTTCATTACGCGTAACTTCAAAATAAGCTTCCCCAGATAATTCTACCTCACGAAGCTGGCCGGGTACAAAATGTGAAGGAAATTTGAGGGTGGTTCCAGAATTAACATTAACAATTGTTCCATCTGCTAATACTAGTTTAAACTTCTTTCCGTAAGGAACTGTCAAAGTATTAATTTTTGGAGGTGTCTTAGAAACATCATTCACATCATAGACCAATTTGTTATTTTCTTGAATGCCCAAGATGATACCTTCTTTACTTTTTATTTCTTTAAAAACTTCGTTTTCTTTAAGAATTTCTGGGTCTTCATCATCTAGTTGTAGAGTAATTTGATTGTTGTTTTGATTGGGGTCTTTACTATTTAGGTAAACATATGTTGACGTTCCCGCTACCAATAATCCAACAAAAATTGCAGCATACTTTAAAAAACTAGAGGTTTTATTTTTTCTAACTTTGGTAGACCGAGTATTTTTTTTGATCTGAACTTGAAATTTGGAAAAAGCTTGTTCATTATCAAAATCATTATTACCCATTTGGATATAATGATTGGTAATTACATACTCTTTAAATTTTTCTAAATAATTTTTATCTTTTAGTAATGTTTCAAATTCTGATACTTCCTGATCAGACATCTCATTATTTAGGTACTTATGTATTCGATTTATTTCTAAATCTTCGTGTTTTTTCATGAAGCTTGTAAAAATGTATATACTAATGACTTTTTAAAAATATAAAACCCCTATTTTTTTGATTTTTTTTTTTTTTAATATAATGTAATGCTTTTGTTAATTATTTTTGCAGGAAATAAATACGATAGATATTAATAGAGATACTCAAATAGAAGAGCTAAAAAGAGGAAATGAATTTGTTTATAGGCGTTTGTATGAAATGCATTATAACGAACTTTGCTCTTATATCTATAGCATGTCAAATAATAAACAACAGTCAGAGGACATTGTTCAAAATGTAATGCTTAAAATTTGGAAAAACAAAGAAAACCTGAAAATCAATTCTTCTATTAGAAACTATCTTTATAAGTCGTGTTATAATGAATTAATCGATAGTTATAAAAAAAATAAAAAAGAGCTTAATTATATAGAGTTGACTAGAAAAAACGCCTTAGATTTTATTGTTGAAGAAGACACAGATATCATTAATAGTCGTTTGATTAGGGTAAAGTCAGAAATCGAAAAGCTACCTAAAAAATGTAAAGAAGCTTTTATTTTGAACAAATTACGAGGGCTTAAATATAAAGAAGTAGCCGAGTATTTGGATATTTCTGTGAAAACGGTAGAAATCCATATCTCAAAGGCAATGTCACGAATTAGAGAGGCAATTTTTGAAGATAAAGCTTAATTGTTTGTTGTTCTTTTCTTTATTATTTACGTATAGCATATAGACCTAGGAAAGGACCAATACCTAAAAAGATATATAATAAACTATTGTCTATTTCTTCTGCTAGATAGGAGAGTAGTTGTATACTAACAATGGTTACAGCAAAGCCTAAGCAATTTGCAATAGTTAATGCCGTTCCTTTAAGGTCTGGTGGAGCAGCTAATGCAATCATTGTTGAAAATTGAGGAGAATCAGAAATAACGACCATCCCCCATACACAGAGTGCCGCTAAAAACAATTTTGGCGGAAGTAAAAATAAAAGTGGAGAAATAAGACAAAATATCCCTGAGATCAGTAGGGAAAAAGAAGCTACTTTTTTACTTCCAGATTTTAAAGATATAAAACCACCTAGAATACAAGAAAAAACACCAATAGCAATTATCAAAAACGACCAAAAAGAAACCTCAATATGTATAGATTGCGAGCGTATGTATGTTTTTAGGATGACAGGAATGAACCCCCAAAAAGCATATAGTTCCCACATATGGCCAAAATATCCTAAGGCGGCTTTTCTAAAATTAGGAATAGAAAAAAGTTGAATGGCCATTCCTAGTTGAAATTTAGAAACCAATTTTCGATAAGGCCCATCAGGAACAAATTTCCACATGGCTAATCCACCTATAAAGGATAAGATAGAGGTGCTAATAATAACAGCATTATAGTCATTACTCCATGAAAATTGATTAATTAAATGAGGAATAGCAGTCCCGAGTACTAAAGCTCCTACGAGATAACCTAGCGCTTTTCCGAGGTTTCCCTTATAATAATCAGAAGCTATTTTCATACCTATAGGATAAATTCCTGCCAGAAAAAAGCCAGTAGCAAATCTAGCCGTAAGTAAGTTGAAGACTGTAATATTTGGTATCAAAATAGATAGGTTACAGAGACCCCCAAGTATTGCACTAATTAGAAAAATTTTTGAAGGAGAAAAACGATCTGCCAGTGTAATTAATGCAAAGGTTAGTGTACCTACAATAAAACCAAATTGAACAAAGGAAATTAAGTATCCAAGAATGTTAAAACCGGCATTAAAATGAATAGCTAATTCATCAATTACTGCATTGCCCGCAAACCATAACGAAGTGCAAAAAAATTGAGAAATAATAATAACCGGAAGTATGTAGAATTTTGTTTTCAATAAATTATTCTTTTAAAATAATAGTGCCAAAATTATCAGCGTTTTGGAGTTTTGTATTTTTTTCTTGACCAGGTATAAAAACCGAGCCTATAAAGTTTTCTCTTTGTAGACTATTATCGTTATCATTATAAGCAATTGCAAACCCTGCTTTTTGACCTGCTGTTAATAGTATTGGATCGTTTACATTCCCTTCTATATAGGTGTCGTCATAAAGTAAGATTTCAAACTCCCATACGGTAACATCTTTTTGAGTTGTACGTTTTGTTGTAATGTGGTTATTAAAAAATATTGGTTTTTTGTTGAGATCGTTAGAAACAACGTTTCCATAAAAATCAATGTTATATACAAAAGCCGTATTAGAATCTAGATGGTTACCTCCAGAATTATCAGCATCTATAAATATTTCAATACTATCATCATTCCACCAGAACTGTAATGGATCTTTGTTGGCGTCATAAAAAATATCATCTTTAATTTCTACGAGTACATATAAAGCCTCTGGAGTCCAGGCAAGCTTATATCTTCCAAAAAAATCATTAAACGTGTACTGAGAGCCCTGCCATTTTTGATCAAACCCATGCCAAATCACCTTTTTCCATATCGGGTCGTTCATTTTTCCATCTATTTTAGGTACAATAACAGCTCTTTTTATTTCAATAATATGATGATCTGTTTTGATCGGTTTAGTGTTTGTTAAAAAGAGACGTCCCCAAATACTATGTATAGAGCCTAAAATAGAGAATAATAAACAAAGGAAAAGTATTTTTTTCATGTACAACCGAGTCATGTAGTTACAATAAAAGTAGTAAACAAAACTTAAAGGTAACTAGTAAATTTAAATAATAGCTGTTTTTTCTTGATTTAAATAATTTTCCTATTGTATTCGTATTCATTGACATAATTGAATATTTGAAAGCCTGAAGTTTTTATAAAACACTTGAAGAAGATATCTATAGTACCTTTTATAGGCTTGTAGTACTATTTTATGAGATATATTATTTAGATTTTATTAGTTACTCTAATTTTTGGAGATATAAATTCCTATAATCTATTGTATACTGTTAAATAAAAGTTATATTTATGTGGTTAAAACCTTATAAAATACGGTTTTTGCGTAAATCCCCCCTCTCATAATTGAAGATGTTGTAATTGAAGTGTTAAAAAGATGTAATTTTAATATTTCATTAATGCTTCTTTGACAGTAATATTTCATAAATATAATGAAGGATAGTGAACAAAGTTTTATGACTTTGTATCTGTAGTATTATTAACGATAAAGTTTAATGATATAGTAACAATCGATGTAAAGCAAAATGAATTCAATATTTATTTTAATTATGAAGGGATTTATTAAAAGCAAACTACTTATTTTTTTTCTACTTCCATTTGTTTTTTTCGGGCAGGAAGAGAAAGACTATTATAAATGGTTTGATCAAGTAATTGGCCATGATCATTTAGCATTGCATTATGGGACTCAATATATAGATAGAGAGGCAGGTAGAGTTTATAAAGGAGAGCATGCTTTTTTTAAATCTGATAAATCTCTATTAGGAACTATTTATTACGATGGCCAGGTATACTATGATTTTCATATGAAATACAATTTAGAGACGGATAAATTACTGATAGAAGTAAAAGGCACTTCTCTTTCGGTTTTACAATTGGTAAGTTCTAAGATTGAAAAGTTTACAATTGATGAAAATAAATTTATTAGGGTTGATAGACAAATTGAAGATGGAAAAATAAATGGGTTTTATGAGCTGTTGCTGGAAAAAGAGTCTTTTCAACTTTTAAAAAAATATAAAGCTACACGTGTTAACAGAATAGAAAATGTGACAGGAAAAGATAAACTGTTGGTAAAGTTTAGGAAAAAAAATTGGTATGTGTTAAATGCTAAAGAAGGTTTTCAGAATATAAAATCTAAAACAGATATAAGTAAAGTTTACCCTCACCTAAAGAAAGAAATTAAAACATTTTATAAAGAATATAGGATTTTACAAAATGAAAATCCAGATGCTTTTATGAAAAAACTATTCGATACAATTATTCAACCTTCAGTGTTAGAAAATGAATTATAAATATTACTATTTTTTAATTGTTCTATTATGTACTTTGGGAGTGCGTTCGCAGCAAAAATCATCTTTAATATCACTTTCATTTGAAAACTCTGATTTGAAATCAGTACTTAATCAAATTGAATCTCAAACACAATATCGTTTTTATTTTGTTGATTCATGGTTAGAGGATTATAAGGGCTTGTCAGGAAACTATAAGAATACACCAGTATCAGAAGTTTTGAAAGAGGTTTTAAAAGAGACAATTATTAATTATTATTTTGTTGATAAACAGAAAATTGTTTTAACCCAAAATGCTATTGTATATGATGTTCTTCCAGATACTTTTTTTGGAAAGTATGGAGATGGAAATTCGATCACAAAAGAAGAAAATAAAGTTATTGCCCCAATTTTTACGACAGAAAAAAGGATATCTAGAAAAAAATCTATTGAAACTATCAGAATTGGAAAAGCAACAACAAGTACATCCAATCAAGAGTATAGGTTATCTGGAACGATAACTAATGCAGTTACAGGAAAAATAATATCAGGAGTAATTATAGTTGTAAATGGTTATGATATTGGAATTCAGTCTAATAGTAATGGGTTTTATGAGTTAGAGTTACCTAAAGGAGAAAATGTTATTGGCTATAATGCTATAGGGATGGAGCACGAAACTAAAAGAATACTTCTATACAATGATGGAAGTTATAATATTTCTTTATTCGAAAAGATAGAGCAATTGGGGGAGGTTGTGTTACAAACAGAAGTGAATAAGAATGTCGAAGAAACAACAACGAGAACTAAAATAGATGTGGAAGAGTCAAAAAATATTCCATTGGCACTTGGGGAGAGAGATGTATTAAAAGTAGCGACCACATTACCCGGTATTACAACGGCTGGAGAAGGTTCTTCTGGATACAATGTTAGAGGAGGTAAATCAGATCAAAACCTAATTTTGTTAGATGATGCAGTTATTTACAATCCACAGCATTTTTTTGGGATATTTTCTGCGCTTAACCCTTTTGTTTTGGGAGATGTAAACATTTATAAAAATGGAATACCTGCAGAATACGGGGGAAGACTTTCTTCGGTTTTTGATTTAACTACCAAAGATGCAGGTACAGATAAGTTTAAAGGAGAAGTTTCTATAGGTCCAGTTACAGGAAATGTACTTGTTGAAGCTCCGGTACTAAAAGAAAAGGCAGGTGTTTTGATAGGAGGTAGAGGAGCATATGCAAATTGGGTTTTAAACAATTTGGATGAAGAGTCACTTAAAGATAGCGGAGCTTCATTTTATGATATTGTAGCAAAATATAATCATCAAATTACAGAAAATTCTAAAATAGAAGCAACTGCATATATGAGTAGAGATGATTTTAGTATCACATCCGATTCTTTGTACGTTTATAAAAATAGAGCATTGTCTTTACGATGGAATTACAGGTTTAACGAAAAAAATACAGGAAAACTTGCTTTGTCAAATAGTCAATATAAATTCAATATTGAATATGAAGGAGAAACAAATGACAGCTTCGAACAAGGATATAGTATAGACGAAACAGAATTAAAGTTTCATTTTAAATATTTGTATAATGACCAACTAAAATTCGATTATGGAGTTGCGAGCAAGTATTATGTTGTAAAGCCAGGAAGTATTAAACCGATAGGTACACAATCAATTGTTTCTCCTTTTTCTATTGATCAGGAACAAGCTTTAGAATCAGCAGCTTTCTTAACAACAAAGGTTGATATCACTAAAAAATTTACTATGGAGGCTGGTTTACGCTATTCTGTGTTTAACGCATTGGGTGAGAGTACACAAAGTGTTTTTAGAGAAGGAGTTCCTAAAAGTGAAAATACAATAGTAAATACTATATCTTTTAGTAAAAATGAAGTTATTAAAACCTATGGAGGACCTGAGTTAAGAGTTGCAGGAAGATATCTTTTAGGAGAAGATTTTTCTATCAAAGCGGCCTATAATAAAACATACCAGTTTATCCATACTTTATCTAATAATACAACTGTTTCTCCAATAGATACATGGAAATTATCGGACCTTAATATAAAACCACAAAGTTCTCAACAATACTCTTTAGGACTTTATAAGAATTTTAATGAAGCGACTTATGAAGTGAGTTTAGAAAGTTTTTATAAACGCTCAAAAAATATTTTAGATTTTAAAACAGGAGCAAAAACCCTGTTAAATGAAAATATCGAGAACGAAGTTTTACAAGGTAAAGGTAAATCTTATGGAATAGAGTTGCTACTTAAAAAACAGAAAGGAAAACTTTATGGATGGTTGGGGTATACTTATTCACGATCATTAATTCAATTAGATAGTCAGTTCTCCGAAGAGCGAGTAAACGGAGGAGAATTTTTTCCGTCAAACTTCGATAAACCTCATGATATTAGTGCTGTATTAAATTATAAATTTACAAAACGATTTAGTCTGTCTAGTAACATAGTTTATCAAACAGGGAGGCCTGTTACATTTCCGGTAGGTAATTTTACATTTAATGGAGCAGATTTTACGGTTTATAGTGAACGAAATAAATTTAGAATACCAGATTACTATCGATTGGATGTTGGGTTTAATATAGAAGGTAGCCATAAACGTAAAAAAGTGGGGCATAGCTTTTGGACCATTTCTATTTATAATGTTTTAGGAAGAAATAACCCTTTGTCAGTGTTTTTTGTGACCGAAGATGGAGAAGTAAAAGGATTAAAAAGTTCTGTGTTTTCTGTACCCGTGCCATCGATTACATATAATTTTAAGTTTTAATGATGATTGTAGATTTGAATACTAGAGTTGCTTATAGAAAAGTTGATTTATTAATCAAGGTGTTGGTTTTATCTATGATTTGTATAATATTCTCAAGATGTGTAGAACCATTCGAAGCAGAATTAGAGGATTTTGAGAATTATTTGGTTGTGAATAGTACGGTAACTAATGAAGTTAAACATCATCAGGTTTTGTTGTCAAGAACATTTAAATTTGAAGAAGATGGACCAGTAAAGGAAGAAAATGCTGCGGTAAAAGTTATAGAAAATGGTTCTGTAGAATATCTTTTTGAGGAAACATCTCCAGGATTATATCAATCTGTGCAAGAATTTGCTATTGTTGCTGGTAGAGAATACCAGTTATCCATCAAAACTGCAAATGGTAAATCTTATATTTCTGAAAAGGAGAACTTACCAGATGAAGTACCTATTCAAGAAGTGAGTACAAGGAGAATTGTAAATGATGACAATGAAATAGGTGTTGCAATTATAGTAAACACTTTTGGTGCTAATGGCAATTCAAATTATTACCGTTATGAATATGAAGAAACTTACAGGTATAATGCTCCTTTTTGGCGTCAATATGATATTGAGGTTAATGGAGAAATTGTTCCAGACCCTTTTATTAATTATGGCTTTGACTTAGTGGAAAGATCAGAAGAGTTAAAGACATGTTATGTTACAAGTTTCTCAAATTCGATTCTTATCAATAATACAAATAATCTTGAAGAGGGAAAGGTAGTTTCTTTTTTATTAAACTTTATAAAAGCAGATGATATAAGACTGGAAGATAGATATAGTATTTTGGTAAGACAATTTGTTCAAAACTTAGAAACACATGCCTTTTATGAACAGCTCAAAACTTTTTCAGAATCCGAAAGTTTGTTTTCTCAGGTACAGCCAGGGTTTATTACAGGGAATATAGTTTCTGAAAGTAATAAAAATGAACCGGTTGTAGGTATTTTTGAGGTATCTTCTATTACCGAAAACCGAATTTTTTTTAATAGAGAAGATGTCTTAGAAGAAGGAGACCCTGGATATGTAGAACCGTGTGAAGTTATTACTATGAAAGAAAGTATGCGTGAAACTCTTACAGATTTTTTGGAAAGAGTTAGGATAGTTGTTGTAGGAAATAGTCTTTCATATCATAGTTTGTTGTTAGATTTCGATAAACCAGAGTTTAATTTCGTCCCTAAAAGCTGCGGGGATTGTACAGAATATGGAAAAAGTGCACCTCCTGATTTCTGGAAGGATTAAGTCTGAATGAAATAAGGTTCATAAAAGAAAAATGTCTAATAAAAAATAATTTCAGTGAAAATTAAAGTAATTATATATACTTTGTTGTTTTCGGTTTTAAATTTAAATGCACAACGACAATCTGTATTAAAAACACAGCATGATGTTTTGGGATATACTAATGTTCCTCAAGAAAGAGCTTTTATTCACGCTAATACTTCATTACTGTTTGCAGGAGAGTATTTGTATTATACTTTTTATTGTATCAATCAAAAGAGTAAGGAGTTAAGTAGTATTAGTAAAATTGCTTATGTCGCTTTGGTTGGAGAAAATGGAGAATACGTTTTCGAGCACAAAATTTCTTTAAAAAATGGAATAGGCTATGGTGACTTTTTTGTGCCCGTATCAGTATCATCAGGAAATTATAAATTAGTAGGGTATACGCAGTGGATGCTGAATGTGAAAGAGCATTTTTTTCAGGAAGATATTAGTGTTTTAAATCCATACCAAGGTAATCAAGATGGAATTGTTTTTGAAGAGGTGGTAAAGGATTCAGTAGTATCTTCTACTGCAATTGGGATATCAAAAAACTCAAGAATAAAAGATAGTAATTCGAATACTTCAGATAATAGGCTCAAAATTTTCACCGATGCCAAAATCTATAAAAAGAGGGCTAAGGTAACTTGTACAATAAAGAATTTATTACCTAAAAAAAATAATGGAAATTATTCTATATCAGTAAGAAAAAAAGATGGTTTTACTAAGTCATCATTACTTTCTGCCAAAGCTTTTTATGAAAAGAATAATAGAAATCTTCCTCGTAAAAAGGCTTATGTAGGGGCTTCGATTTTTTTGCCAGAAATAAGAGGAGAATTAATTTACGGAAAAATAATTCCAAAGGATGGTTTGATGTCAGTTTCAAATCAAGATGTGGTACTATCAACCTCAGAAGATACGAGCGATATAAAAGTATCTAAAACAGATGAGAGTGGACATTTTATATTTAGTGTAAATAATAGGAACAAGGATGATACATTGTTAATTCAGGTTTTAGGAGATGATAAAGAGAATTTTATGATAATGCTCGAAGAAAGCCCCAGACTAGTATATGCTGGTATGGAATTTTATAAATTTAAGGTTTCTCCAAGGCTAAAGGAAACCGTCATAAAAAGAAGCATTTATAATCAGATTAGCAATAATTATTACGAAGTAAAACCTGATACTATTAAAGAACCTGCAAACAAGGTTCCTTTCTATGATAATAATCTTAAAACATACATTCTTGATGATTATACCAGGTTCGAGACGATTAAGGAAACATTAATAGAGGTGGTTGATGGGGTTTGGACAGAAAAGACTAAAGATGGAAAACTAATGTTTGAAGTGAACAGATATTACGGAATTGTTAAAGAAAATAGATTTTCACCATTACTTATTGTAGATGGCGCTATAGTACAGGATCATGATGAAATTATTTATTCGAACGCTAATATTTTTAAATCAATAAGTTATACCAAAGATCGTTATTATATAGGTTCATCTACTTTTGATGGTTTGGTTATTATAGAATCTAAGGAAAGGGATTATATGAAAACAGCCCAAAAAGACTACGTTTCTTCTGTTAATTTATCTAATTTTAAATTAAGTAAAAACTACTACAAACAGACATATAATAATTTAGGAATTGACTATGATCGTATTCCAGATTATAGGTACCAGTTATTTTGGGAGCCTAATTTGAGTTTGACAGGGAATGATATTGACGTAGAGTTTTTTACGTCAGATGTTCCTGGTGAATATGAAATATCACTAGAAGGTTTTACCAAAAAAGGTGTTCCGATTTCTGTAATAAAAAATATCATAGTAGAATAACAAAGAAAGCCACTTTTGATAGTAAAAGTGGCTTTTAAATAACTTAACTTATTAATTATTTTATTCGATAAAATATCCATTTTCTTTAGCTATTTTATCAGCTATTTTGGTTTTTAAAGCTACAACGTTTGGCTGATTGGCGTATTTTGTAAATCGCTTAAGGCCCATTAACATCATTCTTTGTTCATCACCTTCAGCAAAAGAAACAATACCTTCTTTTCCTTTTCTAATGATAATATCTACGGCATTATATAAGTATAATTGAGCCATGGCTATTTGTGTTTCCTGAGCTTCTTCTCCAAAACGTTTTGCGTTTTTTTCGGTTCGCAAAATTGTAGATTCAGCCATATATATTTCTATTAATATATCAGATGCTGCTAATAACAACTGTTGGTGTTCTTCTAGTTGCGGTCCGAATTTTTGAACAGCTGCACCTGCAACCATCAAGAATACTTTTTTAAGCTTTGCGATGATTTCTTTTTCTTCAGAAAATAATACAGAATAATCTGGAGTATCGAAAGAAGGAATTCCTGTAAGCTCGTCTGCAACTTTCATAGCAGGTCCTAGAAGGTTTACATGTCCTTTCATTGCTTTTTTAACAAGCATTCCTACTGCCAACATACGATTAATTTCATTGGTTCCTTCATAAATACGTGAAATACGAGCATCTCTCCACGCAGATTCCATAGGTGTATCTGCAGAGAATCCCATACCACCAAAAATTTGGATACCTTCATCAGTAGTATTTTGTACATCTTCAGAAACGGCTACTTTTAGAATAGAACATTCGATTGCGTATTCTTCAACACCTTTTAATTCTGCTTCTTGGTGAGAATTTCCTTGTGCTTGTCTGATAGCAATTCTATCTTCTATATTCTTTGCTGCTCTATAACAGGCAGATTCATCTGCGTATACATTGGTTGCCATCTCTGCTATTTTTGCTTTGATAGCCCCAAAGTTCATAATAGGTGTTTTAAACTGTATACGCTCGTTTGCATATTTGGTAGATTCGCCAATGATTCGTCTTTGTGCATCAAGACATGCAGCTGCCAATTTGATACGACCAACGTTAAGAGCATTCATAGCAATCTTAAATCCATTTCCTCGCTCTGATAGCATATTCTCTACAGGTACCTTGGTATTGCTAAAAAATACCTGTCGAGTAGAGGAGGAGTGAATTCCTAATTTCTTTTCTTCATCCCCCAGAGAAATACCATTTGAAGGATCGTTTTCTACAATAAACCCTGTTATATTTTTGTCATCTTCAATACGTGCAAAAACAATAAAAATATTACAGAATCCAGCATTAGAGATCCACATTTTTTGACCAGAGATCAAGTAATGTTTTCCATCGTCTGTTAAAACAGCTTTAGTTTTACCCGAGTTGGCATCAGATCCTGCACCAGGCTCTGTTAAACAGTAAGCCCCAAACCATTCTCCTGTGGCAAGTTTAGGTACATATTTTTTCTTTTGCTCTTCATTACCATATAATGTAATAGGCATCGTACCGATTCCTGTATGGGCTCCAAAAGCTGTGCTAAAAGAACCTGTTGCCCCAGATATATAATCACAAACCAGCATTGTAGATACGAATCCCATTCCAAGACCATCATAAGCTTCTGGTACAGCTACACCTAGAAGGCCTAGCTCTCCGGCTTTACGCATACATTGTTCTGTAAAGGCATAATCTTTATTTTCAAATCGTTCCCAATGTGCCCATAACTCACGATCTACAAATTCTTTTGCGCTATCACGCATCATACGTTGCTCTTCAGAAAAGTCTTCTGGAGTAAATACATCTTCACAGTTCGTTTCTTTAACGAGGAATTGTCCTCCTCTTAGGATATCTTTATTTGTTGTTTCTGTACTCATTTTTTTTAGATTTTAGAAGTTAGCATTAAGGAATGGATTTAGAAAAATTATTTTTTCATGTTCTGTTCTCAATGCTAATTAATTTAAAAATTCAAAAATTCCCGCAGCACCTTGTCCGGTACCAACACACATGGTAACCATACCATATTTACCTTTCATGTCACGTTTACGCATTTCATCAAATAACTGAACAGATAACTTTGCTCCTGTACATCCTAGTGGATGTCCTAATGCAATAGCACCGCCATTTACGTTTACGATATCAGAATTAAGGTTTAGTTCTCTTATTACTGCCAGTGATTGTGATGCAAATGCTTCGTTAAGTTCTATTAATTCGATGTCATTTTGCTTAAGGCCAGCTTGTTTTAATGCTTTTGGAATGGCCTTAACAGGTCCAATACCCATAATTCTAGGCTCTACACCGGCAGCGGCATAATTTACAAGTCGTGCTATGGGTTCCAGCTTTAATTCTTTTACTAATTCTTCGCTCATTACCATGACAAAAGCAGCTCCATCACTCATTTGTGATGAATTACCTGCGGTAACACTTCCTCCTTGTGCAAAAACAGGTCTTAATTTTGCTAATACTTCTTGACTGGTACCTGCTCTAGGGCCTTCATCTTTGGATACGGTATAGGACTTTGTTGCCTTTTTTCCATTTTCATCAACATATGTTTGTTCTACATGTATGGGAACAATCTGATCTTGAAAACGATTTTCTGCTTGTGCTTTTAATGCTTTCATATGCGAATGATATGCAAATTCGTCTTGATCTTCTCTTGATACCTTAAACTGGTTAGCAACTGCTTCAGCGGTATTTCCCATTCCCCAGTAGTAGTCTTCATGCCCAGATTTAGCCAAGTCATAATTAAGTTCGGTCTTATACCCCGTCATAGGAACCGAACTCATACTTTCTGCTCCACCGGCAATGATACAATCTGCCATACCAGCTTGTATTTTTGCAGTTGCAATTCCTATGGTTTCTATTCCAGATGAACAAAACCTGTTTACAGTAACACCTGGTACATCAATAGAGTTTAATCCCATAAGCGAAATTAATCGTGCCATATTAAGTCCTTGAGAACCTTCGGGCATTGCATTACCCACAATAACATCATCAATACGTGACTTATCGAGTCCAGGCAATTCTTTCATCATGTGTTGTATGGTTTCGGCAGCTAGCTCGTCTGTTCTTTTAAATCTGAACACTCCACGAGGGGCTTTCCCAACGGCTGTTCTATATGCTTTTACTATATATGCTGTTTTCATTTTTTTTAATAGATTTTAGATGTTAGTATTGAGTATTGAGATTTTGTTCTGGATACTTTGTTGAAATGAATAATTCATTTTCTGAATTTCAATTGTCAATTCTATACATGGTTGAACTTTTTCTTTAGACAATAGATGAAGTTCAATAGTTAATAATAATTGCGTTTGAAGTTCATAAGCAGAACCATTGGCAATACTCAAAAAATGTTTAAACTCTTTATTTGAATTTCTTCCAGCACCTTCAGCGATATTTGAAGAAATTGAAATCACACTTCGTTTTATTTGAGAGGTTAATCCATATTTTTCGTCAGAAGGAAGTTCACTTGTAAGTTGGTATACAGATTTAGCCAATTGTATTGACTTTTTCCATATTTTTAATTGTTCAACTTTATGCATTACTTATAATCTAACTACTCAATACTAAATTCTCGATACTAATTACGTAAAGGTTTACCTTTCTTCAACATATGTTCTATACGTTCAAGAGTTTTGCGTTCTGTACATAGGGATAAGAATGCCTCGCGTTCAAGATCTAATAGATATTGTTCGGTAACTAGAGTTGGTTCTGATAAATCTCCACCGGCCATTACATAACCCAGTTTATTCGCTATTTTATGATCGTGCTCAGAAATATATTTACCAGCTTCCATAGAGTCGGTTCCTACCAAAAACATCCCTAGCGCTTGTTTACCTAACACTTTTACATCCTTTCGTTTGATCGGTTGTGTATATCCTTGTTCTGCCAGTAATTTTGCATGTGCTTTTGCTGTTGCTATCTGACGATCTTTATTAACTACGACAATATCTTTTCCTTTTTGAAGGATGTTTGTATCGTATGCTTCGTATGCAGAAGTGGATACTTTTGCCATACCTATGGTTAAGAAATGTTCTTGTAAAACATTAAGTTCTACATCATTCTTTTTGAATGTATCAGAGGCACGCAATGCCATTTCTTTGGATCCACCGCCACCGGGTATTACACCTACTCCAAACTCTACTAGTCCAATATAGGTTTCTGCAGCGGCAACAACCTTATCGGCATGCATAGAAAGTTCACAACCACCACCAAGAGTCATTCCATGAGGAGCTGCAATTGTGGGAATAGATGAGTAACGCATGCGCATCATAGAATCCTGAAAGTACTTAATCGCCATATTAAGTTCGTCATATTCTTGTTCTACGGCCATCATAAATATCATACCAATATTTGCTCCAACAGAAAAGTTTGCTGCTTGATTACCCACAACCAACCCTTGAAAATCTTTTTCGGCAATATCGATGGCTTTGTTCAAGCCGGCTAGTACGTCTCCCCCAATTGTATTCATTTTACTCTGAAACTCTAGATTTAGAATTCCATCACCAAGATCTTCGACTACAACACCACTATTTTTGAATACTTCATTAGATTTTCGAATATTGTCTAGGATGATAAATGCATCTTGTCCTGGTACTTTTAGCTGTTCTTTTTTAGGGATATCATAAAAATAAGTAGCGCCTTCTTTTATAGTATAGAAAGAAGTACTTCCTGAAGCTATCATGTCGTTTACCCAAGCTGCCGGTTCATACCCTTCTGCTTTCATTATTTCAATTCCTTTTTCTACACCTACGGCATCCCAAATTTGAAAAGGACCATGTTCCCAACCAAAACCTGCTTTCATAGCATCATCAATTTTATAAAGATCCTCTGTGATTTCAGGAATACGGTTGGATACATATGCAAATAATGCAGATAAGTTTTTACGATAGAACTCGCCGGCTTTATCTTTACCAGCTACCAGAACTTTAAAACGATCAATTACCTTATCAATAGTTTTTGTCATTTCTAAAGTAGGGAAAGAAGCTCTTTTCTTTTCTCGATATTCTAGTGAATCTAAGTCTAAAGAAAGAATGTTTCGTTTCCCGTCTGATGTGACTTCTTTTTTATAAAAACCTTGTTTTGTTTTACTTCCCAACCATTTATTGGCCATCATTTTATCTATAAAATCAGGAAGTTTAAACAACTCGTGGCGTTCATCATCTGGGCAATTTTCTGCAATACCATTTGCAACATGAACTAATGTGTCTAAACCTACGACATCTACGGTACGAAAGGTCGCCGATTTTGGGCGTCCAATTACGGGACCTGTTAGCTTATCAACTTCTTCTATAGTTAATCCCATATCTTTTACCATGTGAAACAAGCTCATGATACTAAATATACCTATCCTGTTACCAATAAATGCGGGAGTATCCTTGGCGACGACAGAAGTTTTACCAAGGTATTGTTCTCCATATCCATTAAGAAAATCCAAAACTTCTTGAGAAGTATTTGGCCCAGGAATAATTTCAAATAACTTAAGGTAACGCGCTGGATTAAAGAAGTGTGTTCCACAGAAATGTTTCTGGAAATCTTCGCTTCTTCCCTCGCTCATAAATTTTATAGGAATACCAGAAGTATTAGAAGTAATTAATGTTCCTGGAGTTCTGTGTTTTTCAAGGTTTTCGAAAACCTGTTTCTTAATATCCAACCTTTCTACAACCACTTCTATAATCCAATCTACATCTGCAATTTTGGCAACATCATCTTCAAGATTACCTGTTGTAATGCGATTAGAAAATTTTTGATGATAAATAGGAGATGGTTTTGATTTAAGAGCAGCAGTAAGAGAGTCGTTTACTAATCGATTACGTACTGTTTTGTTTTCTAAGGTAAGCCCTTTTTGCTTTTCTTTATCATTAAGCTCTCTTGGTACTATGTCTAATAGTAGAACTTCGACACCAATATTGGCGAAATGGCATGCAATACCAGATCCCATTATTCCTGAGCCGATGACTGCAATTTTTTTAATGATTCTTTTCATTTTTTAACTTTGGGTTGTTAAGGTTTTAATGATTCTTGTTTTGGATAGATTTTCTTTGACGCTATAAGGTCATTTATGGTTTGAAATACTTCGAAAAAAACATCTAACTTTTCTTGAGATATATGTTCTTTTACGGCATTATCAAATGCAAAGACTACTCCTTTAGAAAATTCTCTCATTTCTATACCAAAAGGAGTTAAATGTATTAAAACTCCACGTCCATCTTGAGGGTTTTTCTTTCGGGTAATCAAGCCTTTTTCCTCCATAGTTTTTAAAGTACGTGACAAACTAGTAGCTTCCATTCCCATTTTGGGTCCCAAAGAAGTAGAGGGGGTTCCGTTTTCGGGATCAATGCTAATTAGGGTAAATCCAGTAGCCATGGTGCTACCTTTTTTTCCAGCTTCTTCATTATACATTTTGGCAACAGCCATCCAAGTGGCTCTGAGGGCGTAATCTATGGTCTTTTCTCTCATTCAGAATAAGTGTTATGAATGTAAAGATAAGAAAATTTGTTATGCGTGCATAATAAATTTTGTAATTTTTTTGATCTTTTGCAGTAATTTACGTTTTTCTATTGAATTATACTTGTTAATGGCAAGATTTTATGAGAGTTATATAAAGAAAATGTTAAATAAGTAATTGAAATAAAAAAACTCCTCATATAATGTAATGAGGAGTCGACTGATATACGTTTCAGTATAGATGTTGTAATCAGTTACTTGAATTAGCCATAAATCTTTGTGTATAAATCGTTATATTTTTCTTTTATTACCTTACGTTTTAATTTCATTGTAGGCGTAAGGTGCCCTGCATCTATACTCCATTCGTCCGGAGTAAGTTCAAAACGTTTTATACGTTCCCATTTCCCGAATCTTTCATTGTATTCATCAACTTCTTCTTGATATCGTTCTACCACCTTTTCATTATTAATAATTTCTTGTATAGAACTACCTGCGGCTATGCCTTTGCGTTCTGCCCATTCTTTTAAAAACTCAAAATTAGGTTGTATAATAGCTGCTGGCATTTTCTCTCCTTCTCCCACGACCATTATTTGCTCGATAAAACGAGATTGTTTCATTGCATTTTCAATTAATTGAGGCGCAACATATTTACCACCAGAGGTTTTAAACATTTCTTTCTTACGATCTGTAATACGTAAAAAGCCATCAGCATCTACTTCTCCTATATCTCCAGTATGGAAATATCCATTTTTTAAAACTTCATTGGTTTTTTCTTCATCTTTATAATAGCCAATCATTACCTGGGGGCCTTTTACCAAAATCTCACCATCTTCGGCTATTTTTACTTCTGTATTTGGTATCATTCGACCAACAGTGCCTATTTTAAAGCCTCCGTTTCTTTCGTCATTTACGGATACAACAGGAGATGTTTCGGTAAGACCGTATCCTTCCATTACAGCCATGCCAGCTGCATTAAATATTCTAGCTAGTCTTGGTTGTAGTGCTGCACTACCTGATGCTATTACCTTTAGATTGCCTCCTAAAGCTTCTTGCCATTTACTAAAAATAAGTTTTCGGGCAAGCCCTAATTTTTTTTCATACCACCATCCATTCGCTCCATATGGTTCATACTTTAAACCTAATTCTACCGCCCAAAAGAATAACTTCTTTTTGATACCTGTAAGGTCGGCACCTTTTGCTATGATTTTATCGTATACCTTTTCTAATAACCTGGGTACAGCGGTCATTACGTCTGGTTTAATTTCTTTTAAATTATCGCTAATGGTTTCTAATGATTCTGCAAAATAAATCCCTACACCTCTATATTGATAAAGGTACATAAGCATTCGCTCATAAATATGACAAACAGGTAAGAAGCTAAGAGCTTTTGTTTCTCCATCTACAATAGGAAAACATGTAGAACTGTTTAGTGCATTACTCACAACATTTTTATGACTTAACATTACACCCTTAGGGCGTCCCGTTGTTCCAGATGTGTATATGAGTGTTGCCAAATCATCTTCTTTTACAGAAGCCATTAACTTTTCTACATCTCCTTGATTACTATCATCTTTACCGAGTTCTAATACTTGATTCCAGCTTTTGCAACCTGATATGCTGTCATATGAATATACCTCTTTTAAAGAGGGTACGTTTTTTTGTATGTTTTTTACTTTTTCATACACCTCATCATCAGATACAAAACAGTACGAGGCTTCAGAATGATTTAAAACATATTCATAATCCTCTTGAGATATCGTAGGGTAAATAGGTACATTTTGAGCTCCGATTTGTAAAACACCAATATCGGTAATATTCCATTCTGTTCTATTATTTGAAGAGATAATGGCAATTTTATCATTTGGTGCAACTCCTAATCGTAGTAAACCTCTACTTATCTGATTTGCTTTTTCTACATATTCTTTGGATGAAGTGGCAACCCATTTGCCCTCATATTTGGTTACTAATGCTGCATCTAAATTATGTTCTTTTAATTGGTAATGAGGAAAGTCAAATAATCTGGTAATTGTTGTCATAAGCTGTTTAGAATAATTTTCTGTAGTTTTTAGTCGCTCTAGTTGGTTCTAGGTTTTAATAAATTGCATTTTGAAACCGAGCTTCATTTAAACTATTATGCAAGCATAGTTTCGCAAATTATAAAAAATATTGTAAAATACAACCGTAAGATATGAAAAAATGGAATTATAACTGAAGATTCTTTGGTTTTTATAGGAATACAATTACCATTATTCTCATATTCATTACTGTATAATTGTGCAAAATAAAAAAGAAGCTATTTTGGATTTAATAGCTTCTTTTTATCTTTTCATAAATTAATTAAATGGGGTTTTATGTGATCAATTTTTATTTAACCATGAACCTTTTAATATTGGTGGTTTGTTTGTTTCTGACTGTCATAAAGTAAATACCACTTTTTAACTCATTAATTTCTATAGATTGGGCCTTCGTACTAAGTTTTCCATTTTGAACCTTTGCTCCTGTGATTGTGGAAATACTATAAAAAGTATCTGTTGTAAATTTAGAAAGGTCTATTGTTAATTTTTGAGAATGACTTACTGGATTAGGGTATAGTAAAACATCAGTGTTTTTGGTGTCAGATTTTGTGCCGTTAGCAGCTGCGTTTACATTATTAGGAGCATCTTGTATAATTACAGTGTAATCTTCTACTTCACCGAATAGAAAATCCTCTTCACAGGGAGTCGGATTTGATACTCCATTCATGCTAATGCGCATTCTGGTAGCTCCATTTATGGCATCGTTCGGAACAATAAATCTTTGTGTAACGGTTGTTGTATCAGTAAGTGTTACTATACGTTCTTCCGCATCATTAAAGTCATTGTCCTGATTATAATCTATCCAAACTCCAAAATTTTCATCCAATACATCTACAACAAATGTTGGGGTAATACTTATAGAGGATTCAACTCCTTTGTTTAGATTGGTACTTATTCCTGTAAAATCTGAATATCCTGTATTTGAGCCCATGGATGAATTATTAATACTACCCAAAGTGACATTACTAATAAATTCCTCATCTGTATTTCCATCAGAATCGCAATAGTCAGGTAGTGTGGATACCGTGATTCTTCGACCATTTCCCGAAGTATTTCCTCTTGAGTCTTTCGCTCTGACGATGAATGTATATGAAGTACCTATATTAAGCCCCTGAACTTGAAAATTCGTTACATTTAAATTTTCCTGAATAACAACACCATCCTGAAGAAGTTCATAAGTAAAGGGGGTTCCGTTATTTTGGGGAGCAGTCCATGATAAATCAATACTAGCATCAGTAATGTTTGAAGCTACCAAATCTCTAGGGATTGGGGTGAAAACAACTCCGGGATTAAGGTCAAAAGATCCGGTAAACACTCCTCTTCCATAGGTAGAAGCAATTACTCTGTTATCGTTATCATCTCCATTAATTGCCCAATAGTCAAAAGAAGTTACACTCACATCGCTCATACCGTTTTGAAATCGTGTCCAATTAGGGTTGGCGGCATTAAAATTAGTAGTCCCCCAAACTCCTAACTGTGTAGCAACAATCGCTTCTCTTCGGTCTAATGGATTTTGTAAAATGTCTCGTACCGGCATATCAGGTAAATTACCTTCTTTACTTACCCAATTTACTCCACCATCTGATGTAGACCATATACTAGTCACTCCATAGTTGTGTATGGTGACCATAATATCATTTACATTGGCACCATATCTAATAGATGAGATCGATCCTACAAAAGGGGTATTAATAGCAGCCCAGTTAGCAGTTTGTACTCCCACATCAGTTAGTTGAAGTAGGTTACCATTTGCTAATCCTACGAGCCATGTATTTACAGCAAAAGGAGAGGGGGTGAAGGCAGTTGGTTTGACTGTTAATAAAGGATTTTGAATAATATCTTGACCCGTAGCTCCTGTATCATTTGTGACGTCAACGGTAAAAATCCCAAGAAAACCTGAATCATTAGATGCATTGGTCAATAAAAGGTTGGCATCACTATCATATCCCATTTGATTTACAAAATCGCCTCCTTCAAAGTTGAGTATTAAGGTTCCTCCATTTTCTGCTTGCCCGTTTCCGTCCCAGGGTAAATCAAATCTTGTAGCGTTATTTCTAAAATTTGTAGTAATGATAAATTGTCCATCTCTGTCTATAAAGTTAAAGAAACCATCTCCAAAACCTATTTCTTCAGAACTATTTATTCCGGCAGTAGCATTTCTAAATATTTGAGTCCCGTTATCCTGGGCCCCTGCTGTAAAAATGACGTTTTGACTTCCCTCACTTTCAGGCCCAATAGCCGCTTTTACAAATTGTGTTACATTATACCCTGTGTTTCTTGCCTGAATTGCATTTTCACTGTTAGGAGTGTTGGCAAGATTATTAGCAAAATACACTCCGCCATCGGTACCAAAGATTGCCTGATTGCTATTATTAGGTCTAAATGTCATGGCATGATGATCTGCATGTACCAGAGAAACATTTAGGTTAATAGTGTTTGTCCATCTGGATATCTGAGTCCAATTGACCCCGTCATTCACAGATTTAAAGAGATCTATACCTCCTACATAAAGAATTCCGTCGTTAGTAGGGTCAACTTCTATCATTAGATCATAAAAGGCTTGTTCTCTCGTAAAATCATTGGCGTTAATACCTGTGTCAGCATCGTTAGGCAAACCAAGTCTTGTGAAATTAGCAGCAGTGGCAAATTTATCAGTAGTTTTAAAAATGGCTACTGGTGTGGTTGCTGTTGTTCCTTCGGCCAATACATATAATTTATCAGGATTGGTTACAGAAGCCTCAATTTCTACTCTATCGGTGTCTGCAATAGGAGATATACTTGCTTCTGTCCAGGTATTACCATCTGTTGTACTATAAATACGTCCTCCACCTTCATTGCCAAAAACAAAATGCCCAACGGTAGACATCCATAATCGGTTATCAGCACCAATTTCAAAATCATTAGGGATGTAGTAGAACGTACGATTGTTATTCGTAAATCTAAAATTGGCAGATTCTATGCGGTTCCAGGTAGCACCATTATCTATAGATCTGTATAATCCCGCCGATTGTGGTCCTAGAAAGTCAGATGGATTTTCAGAGTCATTATGTTGGTGACTTCCTACTCCTACAAATAATTCTGTTCTATTTTGTTGTCTATTATTCCATACTACTATTTCAGTTACATAATATATTCCGGCTAAGAATAGATTGTTATTTTGATTGAAATTACCTCCTCCTGCGGCAGGAATATTTAATGCTTGCCAGGTGGTGCCACCATCGGTAGATCTGTAGATGCCGTTTCCTACCACATCATCAAAGGAATGTTGTTCTCCTGTTCCTAAATACCAGTTGTTAGAGTTTCTGGGGTCTACTGTTATAGAGGTTACATTTAGGTTTCCGGGTACGTTTTCTACTCTTGACCATTGTGAATTAGCAGAAGTAATGTCGTTATTTACCCATAATCCTCCACTTACACCACCAGAATACACACGTCTGTTAGTAACATCGTTAGGGTCAAATAACAGAGCACGGGTTCTGCCTCCTACATTATTCGGGCCTCTCTCTATCCATGGGTTGTTTGGGCTATCCCCAGGTGCTCTTTGGGCTCTTTTATTTCTAAGTTGTTGTCTTATAGCAGTAACTTTTTCGGGCTCTGGTCTTCCGGTAGTAGGATTCATGCTTAGTTCCCACATTTGGTCGTAATAGCGATCGGGAGGTAGGCGTAATTTTCTTCGTTCTTTTTTTGTAAGATGCTTTATGTCTTTAAAAGGACTGTTGTTTAAGTAGGCCATGTGTTGACTCCTTAAGCTACTAATTTCATCTTGTTCAATTGTTTTTTTTGATGTGTTTTCGTTACAAAGAATAATAGAAAGTACTATTACCCATGCTAAACTAAGTCCTATCGCAATAGGGAAAATTAATCTTTTTTTCATGACGTTATATTTAAGTTGGACTTAAAATTACTTCATGAAAAAAGCCATATGTGTTAGCTAGCTAACACATATGGCTTTTTTGTATTTGTTTAACCTTGGTTATCAAATGTTTGTTAAAAATCGAATTTGACTGTAAGGTTTAGATAAAAATATATTTTGGTACTCTTTTACTGTAGAGTATTTTACTTTATAAATACGATTAGTTATTTATTATCTTCGATCCATTTTCTGGCATTTTCAAAAGCTTCTATCCAGGGAGACACTTCATCTTGTCTGTTAGTAGGATAATTTGCCCAATTCCATTGAAAAGTTGATCGCTCTATATGGGGCATGGTTACCAAATGACGTCCAGTTTTGTCGGTTATCATTGCGGTATTATAGTCAGACCCATTTGGGTTGGCAGGATATCCTTCATATCCGTACTTAGCAACAATATTATACTGGTCTTCAGAAAGTGGTAAATTAAATTTTCCTTCACCGTTAGAGATCCATACTCCTAAGGTGCTACCTGCTAAAGTAGATAACATTACAGAATTGTTTTCCTGAATTTTTACAGATGTAAAAGCGCTTTCATGTTTGTTAGAATTGTTGTGAACTAATTTGCCATGTACTTTATGTTCTGGATTGATCACTTCTAACTCCATAAACAATTGGCAACCATTACATATACCAACAGATAATGTATCTGTTCTTTTAAAGAAATTCTTTAATGCGTTGTTTGCTTTTTCATTATATAAAAACGCTCCTGCCCATCCTTTTGCAGAGCCCAGCACGTCGCTATTAGAAAAACCTCCTACAGCGCCAATAAATTGAATATCTTCTAAAGTTTCACGACCCGAAATAAGGTCGGTCATATGCACGTCTTTTACATCAAATCCTGCCAAATACATTGCATTGGCCATTTCGCGCTCAGAATTACTTCCTTTCTCACGAATAATGGCAGCTTTTGGTCTTGGCTTACTACTATCTATTACAGGTTTATTACCTGTAAAATGTGATGGAAAAGTGTATTGCAATGGTTGATTTTTATAGTTTTCGAATCGATCTTTTGCCAATCCATTTGCAGTTTGTTTCTGATCCAATAGATAAGAGGTTTTATACCAAGTATCTCTTAGTTCTTCGATATCAAAACTTAATGTATCGTTTCCATTAGTAATTGATAAAGTGGCTTTTTCAACTACATTTCCGATAGTAAAAAATTCAATATCATTTTCTGAAAGAATAGAAGCTATGTCTGCATTCTTTGCCTCCTGAAATATAATTCCCGCGTTTTCTGAGAATAACAATTTGGTAGTATCATTTTCGCCAATAGATGATAAATCAAGAGTTGCCCCAAGATTATTGTCAGCAAAACACAGTTCTAATAATGAAGTAATGAATCCACCTGAAGCAATATCATGACCTCCAACAATTTTACCTTGTTTTATAAGGTCTTGTAGGGTGTCAAATATAGTTTTAAATTTCTTAGAGTCTTTGATACTAGGAGCTTCTGATCCAATTTTGTTTAAAATTTGAGAAAAAGAAGAGCCTCCTAATTTATGAGAATCATCAGAAAGGTTAATGTAATAGATAGAACCTTCATTTGGTTGTAAGACAGGCTCTACAATCTTATTAATGTCATTACAGTTTGCAGCTGCAGAAATAACTACTGTACCTGGAGCGATTACTTCTTCATTTGGATATTTTTGTTTCATAGATAAAGAATCTTTACCTGTAGGAACATTAATTCCAAGTTCGATAGCAAAGTCCGAAATAGCTTTTACAGCTTTATATAAACGTGCATCTTCTCCTTCATTTTTACAAGGCCACATCCAGTTGGCAGATAAAGAAACCGAAGATAACCCATCCTTAAGAGGAGCCCAGATGATATTAGTTAATGCTTCTGCAATCGAATTTTTACTCCCTGCTTCAGGGTCTATCAGACCAGAAATAGGGGAGTGCCCAATACTAGTAGCAATTCCTTCTTTACCATTATAGTCTAGTGCCATTACTCCACAGTTATTAAGTGGAAGTTGTAGAGGTCCAACACATTGTTGTTTAGCTACTAAACCACCTACGCAACGATCTACTTTGTTTGTTAACCAGTCCTTACAAGCAACCGCTTCTAGTTGTAAAACCTGATCTAAATAAGTTTTAAAGTTAAGAATGTCATATGAAGGCTCATTATAAGAGCGATCTATAGTTTTATCGGTCATTATTGTTTTTGGAGAGCTTCCAAACATATCTTCTAATGCCAAATCCATAGGTTTATCTCCTTTGGTATTAGATTCGAATGTAAATCGATGATCACCGCTAACGTCACCAACTTTATACATAGGAGAACGTTCTCGGTCTGCAATTCGCTGTAGTGTATCAATATGTTTTTGACCAATTACCAATCCCATACGTTCCTGAGATTCATTTCCGATTATCTCTTTGGCAGATAGGGTAGGGTCTCCAACAGGTAATTTATCCAAATCGATTTTCCCTCCTGTTTCCTCTACAAGCTCAGATAAACAGTTAAGATGTCCTCCTGCACCGTGATCGTGAATAGATACAATTGTGTTATCTGTACTCTCTACCATACCACGAATTGCATTTGCCGCACGCTTTTGCATTTCTGGGTTAGAACGTTGTATTGCATTTAACTCAATACCGCTACTAAACTCACCAGTATCTGCAGAGGATACAGCTGCACCTCCCATACCTATTCGATAGTTTTCTCCTCCTAGAATGACAATTTTATCACCTTGTTCTGGAGTAGCTTTAATCGCTTGTTCTGCTTTACCATAACCAATTCCGCCAGCTTGCATGATTACTTTGTCAAAACCTAATTTTCTTTCGTTTTCTTCGTGCTCAAAAGTAAGTACAGATCCTGTAATTAATGGTTGTCCAAACTTATTACCAAAGTCAGAAGCGCCGTTAGAAGCTTTGATCAATATATCCATAGGAGTTTGGTATAACCAATCTCTTTCTGACATCGCTTTCTCCCATGGTCTGTTGTTTTCTAATCTCGAATATGAAGTCATGTATACTGCAGTCCCTGCTAGTGGTAAAGAACCTTTTCCTCCTGCAAGTCGATCTCTTATTTCTCCTCCAGAACCAGTTGCTGCCCCATTAAAAGGCTCTACCGTTGTTGGAAAGTTATGCGTTTCTGCTTTCAAAGAAATCACACTATTATATTCTGTTTTTGTATAAAAATCTGGTTTATCTGCAGTTTGAGGAGCAAATTGAGTTACTCTTGGCCCTTTAATAAATGCTACATTGTCCTTGTATGCAGAAACAATATCATTTGGATGTGTTTCTGAAGTCTTTTTTATTAATTTAAAAAGTGAGGAAGGCTTTTCCTCTCCATCAATTATAAAAGTACCATTAAATATTTTATGACGGCAATGCTCAGAATTTACCTGAGAGAATCCAAATACTTCAGAATCTGTAAGCGGTCGGCCTATTTTTTTACTAACTCCTTCGAGGTAGATAACTTCCTCTTTACTAAGAGCTAATCCTTCTGCAGTATTATATGCATCGATATCATCTATCTCTACAATTGGTTCGGGCTCTATATTGATGGTATATATGTCTTGATCTAATTGATCATACTTTTGCGAAAGCATTGGATCGAAATCGGTAAAGTCTCTGGATACAACAGTAAACTCTTCTATTCTAATAATCCCTTCTATTCCCATGTTTTGCGTGATTTCTACAGCATTGGTACTCCATGGGGTAATCATTGCGGCTCTTGGACCAACAAAAAAAGCGTCAATAGACGCTGCAGATAGTTGAGGTTGGTTGCCAAATAACCAGATCAGTTTTTTAATGTTTTCAGGTGAAATTTCGCTGTTTGTCTGAACGGCAAATACTTTCTCGTTTTGGTTTCCGAAGAAGTGGATCATACTTCGATTGTTTGATTTTTATTAAGCTGCAAATTTACAGTTTTATAACCAATTTTTAGCATAAAAATAGTATTGAATTGGATAGTTATTCACCAAATTTTAAACAATAACATCTTGAGAGAATGAATAAATATAGGTTTGTTCTCTTTTATAGGAGTAATCTTGGATCAAGAATGTTTTTTTGATACTATTCTGTAGTTTTCAAAAAAAGAGTTTCTGATCTTGATTTCTGGTATGAATTTTGAAAAATATAGAAAAAGAAAGATCTTGCTTCAATTGATATGATAATAATTTTGTTATTAGATTGTCTTGAAACATATTTATAATAAATAACATGCAATAGATGAAATTGAAATTGAGTAACATATTTTTTAGACTGCAATTAATTTTAGTTGTGTTCGGTACTATCAATAGCTATTCTCAAAACAGATTATATCCTTTATCATTTAAGGCAAATCAAGGTAGTCACAAAGATTATTATTGCGAGTATTATTATAAAATTCAAGAAAATGAAGAATCCTATATACTTGTTGATCCTGAAGGAAGAAATGTATTGCAAAGATCATTCGATACCATTATTAAGAATGCCTATTTTATAAAGGGAGTATATCAAGATTCTGTATTTCTTTATAGATGCCAAAATCTTAAAAGTATAAAAATTAAAGGTATTCAACAGGCCTATTTTATACAAGATGGATTAGAAGTTTTGAGTTATAAGGGAGCTCAATATTATGATAATTCCATGTCTAAAATTGATAATTTTCCGTTATTAGATTTTTTTAAATGCGGAACAGTATATTCTAAGCAATATTCGATTAAGCAGCATAAAGACACAAAAAGATATAGCGTTTTTTTATCAGAAGGTCATTTTGGTACCGAAAGGAGTGAGACTGATTTAGAGTTAGTAGGGGTACCAAATAACATAGAAAAAGTTACTTTTTTGGATGAAACCGATTATATTTCAGAAAGTGTTAATAGTGATTATAAAAGGTTTCCGTCACTTCTTAATATCGAAAAAGAAGGAAAAAACGGTATCTACTCATATAATATAAAAGAAAGTATATATCCAGAAAAAAAAGAAGAAGTCAAACCAGAATATTTTATCGATGAAGTATTAGGCGATACGATTTATGAACCGATAGAAATAGAGCCATTATCGTTTGTGAAAAAAGGAATGGTGAGAATCCAAGAAGTATTTCCGATAATCTATGATAGAATCCAAATGAACTCTAATAATGGTTTAGTGTATTTATACAAAGATGGTATGATTGGAATTTATCCAAAACATCCAACAACCTCTTTTGAGGTTTTTGAACAGAAAACTACTTCATTTTATAAAATTAGGAAACATAAAAAACAAGGCTGGATAGATATTAGAACTTTCAAAGAATATTATTTTTAGCAAATAAGAAATTCTTTTAAAACATCGTTATTTATTACTTGTTTTCTATTTGTACTTAGACATACTATTATATTTTAATTTCGTTATATTTATTTTAGATAAACCTATTAATCAATAGGTTTTGAGTGTTTTATGTCGAATTATTAAAAAACTGTGTGATGCCAAGATGTGCTTTTCTATCAATTACAAATACTGAAGGATGGTTTATAGATGACAATTTGGTTCATGAGCCATTGAAGAAACTAGGTTGGGAAGTTTTTAACGTTCCATGGAACATAGAGACAGATTGGAATACCTATGATCTTGTTATCATTAGAAGCACCTGGGATTATCAAAGTAATTTAGAACAATTCTCAGAAGTTTTAAAAGAGATAAATGATTCTAAGGCAATTCTTCTTAATAATATCGAACTTGTAATGTGGAATATTAATAAAAATTACTTGTTTGAGATAGAAAATAATGGAATTGAATTGGTGCAGACTATTATAAAACCTTACTTGGAAAAATCTGATATAGAGAATGCCTTTGATAAATTTAATAATAATGAGTTAATTATTAAACCTACGATAAGTGCTAATGCAGATGATACGTTTAGAATTGTAAAAGGTGATTTTAACAGTTTTGAAAAGTTGCTGTCGGTTTTTGAGGATAGAGAATGCATGATACAGCCATTTATGCAGAATGTTGTAGAGGAAGGCGAATACTCCTTAATATATTTTAACGGAGAGTTGTCTCATACTATTTTAAAGACCGTTGGAGCCGGAGATTATAGAGTGCAAGAAGAACATGGAGGTGGTGTCACAACGATAGAGACACCAGAAAAAATGTTGGTGTCATCGGCAGATAAAGTAATACATTCATTGTTTGAAAAACCGTTTTACGCAAGAGTAGATCTGGTAAGAACGTTAAATAATTCTTTTGCTTTGATGGAAGTTGAATTAATTGAACCTAGCTTATATTTTAGATTTAACTCAAAATCTGCAACTACCTTTGCGAAGTGTATAGATGGTTTTTGGAAAAATATGAATTAAGAATCTGTCTAAAAATGAATTATTATAACTATATAAGTTTTATAAAATAAACAAATCGTAGGGAGTGCTACGATTTGTTACATTTGTAAAGATTTGATAAGGTATACTTGTCCTTATTAAAGTTTGAACTATTCTTTGTCTGATTTTTTTTCTTCTAGACTAGAATTGATCTTTTGCAATCTTTCTTCACTTTTTTCAAGGTTGGTTTTGATTTTGTTCACCTTTTCCTGATGTTTTTTCAACCTTCCTTCTACTGTGGCAACTTTGGCCATTTTTTCATTGTATTGCTCCTCGGTTATTTCTCCAGCCTCTTTCTGCGCGGCTAATCTATCTCTAGTTTTTTGAATTTTATCTGTGCCTTTACTACTTCGCTCTTCAAAAAAAGCAAGCCTATCTTTTTTACCTTCGATATTGTTTTGAACCAAATTTGCTTTTTCATTTTTAAACTCTATCCTTTTGGCCTTTAACTCTTTTCTTTTCTCTTTGGTAGCTTCTTTATAGGTAGTGAGTTTTTCTTTTAGTTCAGGGTTTGCTTCTAGGTAGGCTTTCTTTTCATCTGGAGTCATGCCTTTCATTTTTTCATGATGTTCTCCCAAAATAGCTTTTCGACCTTCTTTTAGTTCCTTTTTAGCCTCTTTTAGATCTTCTTTTTTAGCTTTTAGCTCACCTCGTTTTTCCTTCATCTCTTTACGATGAGCTTTCATTTCTTCCTTCTTCTGTTTAACCTTTTCTTTTCGTTCTTTGACGGCCTCTTCAGATTTTTGTGCGTTGGTAATACCAACAGATCCTACTAATAGTATAATTAATAAATATTTTGTAAGTTTCATTGATACAATTTTTTATAAGTTATCTAATTCGTTTAAACTGTTATCTATTTCCTGAGCTTCTTTTTCTAAAGATTCTAAACCTTGATTAACTTCTTGATTAATCTCTTGGTCTAACGTTTCAATTTGCTGATTTAACTCGGCTGCTTTCTTTTTTTCTTCCTCAGCTTTTTTGTCGACACACGCAACTAAAAAGCAGAAAATTGCTGCCATTATTAATAGTGTTTTTTTCATAATAAAATTGATTATTAGTTTGGTAACTAAATATACTCATTTTTGATAAGTATTTTATAAAACACATTAAATTAGATGAGTAGTAATTAACTTTATTCTTTGAAACCTTTGTGATCATATTTTTCTCGAAAACTAAAAGCATTAGCAGATGGTCCTATTTTGTTTAATAAATCAAGTCTTTCCTTTCCTTGAAAAGCTGTGGGTTTTTCGCCTTTTGGAATCCACCATAGAACCGATTGATTTTCTTTCATATTAACTCCCCATTTATTTCTGTTTTTTAAGAAATAACTATGAACCGTATGATAGATATAACTTTCAAGGTTCTGCAGATTGTCCCAAACAGATAAGTTGATAAAAATCAAATCATCTTTATAGGGAGTTTCTATATTGGTGGCACTTTGTCCATCAGTATCTTTAAGCCTCCAAATAAAACCGGGACTTTCTTCTGCTAATAAATTTACAGGAGCTAAGAAGCTTTTAAACTCTTTTATCATAGGAGAGTCGAGCTTGTCTTTGAGTTTAATGATATTAAACTGTGCAAGGTGATAAGTTGTTGTATTCATTTTTGTGTGTATATTATATTGTTATATCGAGATTTATCGATATAATTAATCAAAAATTTACAATTCTTTTTTTAGAGTATTAATATAATGCTGTATCATTTCTTCATTTCTTTTATAATAGGTCCATTTCCCATGTCTGGTTGGAATAACCAAATTGACTCTATGCATTAAGCCGAGATAATGAGAAACCGTTGATTGTGATAAACCCGTTTTTTCCTGGATGTGACAAACACAAACACCATCGCTAAAATCCGGCACATTCGTTTGCTTTGGGAAATTGTTTTCTGGAGTTTTTAACCAATCAAGTATATCAATTCGTACTTGATTTGATAATACTTTACTTATTTCTAAAATATTCATAATACGAATATAAAACTTTAAATCGAGATATTTCGATATCTTTATTTGGTTTTTTTACTACTTTAGTTATCATAAAAAAATAAACTTTAAATCCTTAATGTTTTAAGATGTTGTTAGAAAAAAATAAAGAGAATGCAATCGCTTTTTATAAAATGGCATATGAAGGTAATCCAAAAAAAGCAGTCGAGTTATATATTGGTAAAGAGTATATACAACATAACCCTGATGTTGCGGATGGTACACAAGGATTTATAGATTATTTTGAAAGAATGCAAAAAGAATATCCAGACAAATCTATTGAGTTTGTTAGATGTATTGCAGAAGGAGAGTTGGTAGCGTTACATACGCATCAAATTTGGCCGGGAAACGATGAGTATGTAACTATGGATTTTTTTCGTTTTGATGAAAACGGAAAGATATGTGAGCATTGGGATGCTATACAACAAATACCTAAAAACTCTGCAAACCCTAATAAAATGTATTAATAGAAATAGCATTTATTTTATGCTTTCTATTTGCTGTACTCGTCTAATTATGAATTTCTTTCTAACAATGCCATATAAAATCCATCATAACCCGATTGATGAGATAATATTTTTTTGTCTTTTATAAGAGTAAAGTTTTTTCCAGTTTCTGTGGTAAGAAAGTGTTTAACCTGTTTCTCATTTTCTGACGGTAAAACAGAACATGTAGCATAAACAAGTTTACCATCGGGTTTTACCATTTTGGCATAATTATTTATTATTTCAGCTTGTGTTGTTCTTATTTTGTCTAAAAATTCGGGTTGTAATTTCCATTTAGAATCAGGGTTTCGTCTTAAAACTCCTAAACCACTACAAGGTGCATCGATAAGAACACGATCTGCTTTGCCATGCAATTTTTTAATGTCCTTATTATTTTCTATTACCCTTGTCTCTATATTATGGGCTCCATTTCGTCTAGCCCTTCTTTTTAATTCTTTAAGTTTGTTTCCGTAAATATCCATAGATATTACTTGCCCTTTATTCTGCATCAGGGCTGCTAAGTGAAGACTTTTTCCTCCTGCGCCTGCGCAAGTGTCAACAACCCTTTGTCCTGGTTGAACATCAAGTAACCTGGCTACAAGTTGAGAAGAAGCATCTTGTACTTCGAATAGGCCATCCTTAAAAGCCTGTGTACTAAAAACGTTGGTTCTTTCAGAAAGTTTTAACGCATCAGGATATCCTTTAATGAACTCGGTATCGATATTTTCATCTTCGAGAATACCTCTTAGTTTGTCCCGTGTAGTTTTTAATGTATTTGCACGTAAAACAACGGGAGCCATTTCATTTAAAGCTGTGATTTCTTTATCCCATAAATTTCCTAACTCTTGTTGTCCTAGTTCATCGATCCAATCAGGAATAGACTCACGGTATTTTCTTATTTTGCTAAGTTCATCAAAACGACCTTTAATACGTCTGGTAGGAGTAGGGGCAATTTGCTTCCAGTCAGGTAATGTAATTCCTCTTAATGTTGCCCACACTGCAAAAATGCGCCACAGGTTTTCTCTAGAAAAAGGTTCTTTTACTTCGGCAATCTCGGCATATAAACGTTTCCAGCGTACAATCTCATAGAGTGTTTCTGCTACAAATCCACGATCCCGTGCACCCCATCTTTTATCACGCTTTAATAATTTTTGTACAACTTTGTCTGCATATGCTCCTTCATTAAAAATTTCATGTAGTCCGTCAATAACTGCAAAGACAAGATTTCTATGTAAACGCATGGTTTTCTTTTTTTGGTTTGCAAAGGTATACCTTTGTAATCAAATACTGTTATATTTGAGTACAATAAATAACTATGAGATCTATTACAATTATACTAGTGGCTGTTCTTTTTACTTTTTGTACTCGTAAAGAAAAAGAAATAATTCGAAATTTTTCTAAGGTAAAAGTGGAAACGTTATTGCAGGATTCTATACAAGTTAGAGCCATTGCTATCTATAAAGATACCTTATTGGGATATGGTTTTAATAGAGGATATGGTTTTATGAATCTGAAGACTCATAAAAATGTAATGATAGATTTTGCCATGAGTGATACGATTAAGGATAGAAAGAATTGGGCAACAGAATATAGAGCGGTAGCTTTTACAGAGAACTCATTTCTTTGCTTGGGAATAGGTTCTCCTGCTCGACTTAGAAGTATTGATCTAAAAAGCAGAGAAGAAAGAATAGTTTATACAGAGACCCATGAAAAAATTTTTTATAATGCATTGGCATTTTGGGATAGTAATGAAGGAATTGCCATGGGAGATCCTGTAGATGGATGTATGTCAATCCTTATTACAAGAGATGGGGGAGATACATGGAAGAAACTTTCTTGCGATGTTTTACCCAAAACTATTGAAAAAGAAGCTGCTTTTGCAGCCAGTAATACTAACATTGCAGTAAAAGGAGATAAAGCTTGGGTGGTTTCTGGTGGAGCAAAATCAAGAGTGTTTTATACTGCAGATAGAGGAAAAACCTGGAAAGTATTTACCACACCGATCGTAGAAGGTCAGGAAACAACTGGAATATATTCTATTGCTTTTAGAACAGAAAATGATGGAACTATTTTTGGGGGGGATTATTTAAGCCCAGATGGTAATAGATCTAATAAAGCAATGACAAAAGATGGTGGAAAAACCTGGCAATTAATAGCTGATACTACAGAACCTGGATATAAAAGTTGTGTACAGTATATACCTAATAGTAATGGTAGACAAATTGTTGCTGCGGGGTTTACGGGTATTTCGATTAGTAATGATTATGGACAAACATGGAAGGAGATTAGTAAGGAAAAATTTTATACGATACGCTTTTTAAATGATACGACAGCAATAGCGGCAGGAAGTAAAAGAATAGCAAAAGTAACTTTTCAATAAGAGAGCGAATAGTAAGCTTTCTTTTAGCCTAATAAATTAATGCCCTTTTTTCCTTCTATGCTTCATTCTTTCTAGCATACGTTTTTTGAATTCGGCTTCTGCTTTTATTAGTTTTAATATTTTTTTATTCGAGAGCACTTTTTTTAAAGTAAAAATTAGCTCATTATGCGCTTTATTTTTGCGATCTTTTATGGTTAAGTGAGTATCAATATATTCTCCTGCAGTTTGATCGTTTATACCATTAGAGTTTTGCATTGTCTCTCTAATCGTTCTAATCATTTTACGTTCTTGTTTGCGAAGTTTTTCTATCTTTTCTTCATGACTGTTATAAATAGGCCAGAACTGTTGAGCTTCTGTACTAGATAAATTTAATTCTTCTGTTATATATGCGATTTTAAATGCTTTTATTCTTTCTCTAGGACTTTGTTGAGCTGTGATTCCTATAGATAAAAAGAATAGGCAAACAAAAATTGTAGGTTTTTTCATGATCATAATTATTTTACAAATATAATTTCATCTGTTAAATCTTCTTCAGATAAATAATCATATATAGTCTCGTTGTCAATTAATTCTTCGTCAAATGTTTCTAAGTAGTAGGTGTCATCATCAAATAAAGAGGCAATTTCGGTACTATTTAACTCAAAATTTCCTTCTTCAAAATAAGTTTGTACATCAGTAATATTAATATCTTCAAAATCCAATTCCTTTCTAGTGTTTATGGACAATGAAAAAATGATTGTGATCATCGCAGCAATACCAGAGGCAAAAAGTAGATTTCTTTTCGTAAAAATTGAAATAACTTTTCCTTTTGACTGTTGCGACGGGTTTATTTTATTTAGAAGATCATCTTCTAAGGAGGTAAAGTACCTATTTGGAGTTTTAAAACCAGATGATAGTTGAGAATCCAAAATACTTTTTTCCTTTTGAGATGCGGTAATGTTGTTTAATAATTTGTTTTCAAAATCATCAAAATAACTTTTGGGAGTTTTAAATCCTGTTTTTGGTTTATGTGTATTATCTCTTTTCACAATACTTATTAGACTATTTTTTTATATAAAGGTTTAATTTTGTTTTAAATATTCTTCTATTTTTTTTGAAGCATGGTGATAGGATGCTTTTAACGCACCTTCACTGGTTTCTAGTATCTCTGATATTTCCTTGTATTTTAATTCCTGAAAATATTTCATGTTAAATACTTGTTGTTGTTTTTGAGGTAATTTTGAAATAGCTTTTTGTAATTTTAGCTGTATTTCGTCACCTTCAAAATAAATATCTGCTTTAAGGTTTTCTATAAGATGTTGTGATAGCTCTTCATTACTAAAATTATATTTTTTTGCTTTTTGATTCAAAAAAGTGATGGTTTCATTGGTAGCTATTCTGTATATCCATGAATACAATTTACTTTCACCTTTAAATTTTGAAATGTTCTTATAAACTTTTATAAATACATTTTGCAAAATATCATCAGTATCATTATGATTTTTAACCATGTTTCTTACATGCCAATAAAGACGCTCTTTATATAGGCTCACCAGTTTAGCAAAAGCGGTATTTATTTCGCTATTAGATTGAAGTGCTCTTAGTAAATCCTGTTCTTCTTTTGTGTCCAAAGGCTATGGGTCTTGAATTTAATATAATTGTAATTAACACTTATATGACTAAGGTACATAAAAAAGGTTTAATGTGTTAATTGAATTTTTTTGTAGGAATATTGTAGGAATAAAAGTTAAAAAATATAGATAAATAACTTTTTTAATAGATTAAATGCATTTTTATTTGGAAAATTAAAAACAATTTGTATCTTTACCATGTGTTAATGATAATAAGTTTTCATTTCCCCCAAGATGAAAGTTTTTATAAAAAAGTGAGTTTTAATTTTAGAGTAAGCCCTTAAATTAAGATGATTTGTGTGAAGAGAAAGAGTGCGAAAGCACTCTTTTTTATTGTAAATAGGTGAAAAGGATGAATATATCTATTTGTAATATTATTCCTACGTATAAATTAAAATTTAATTATAATGAGGTTTATTAGTTATTTATTTTAGGTTAAAAGCATTTTTAATTTGTTAATTTAGAATTATTTACTATATTTACAGAGTAAAATTGATCAAACCTTTCATTTCCCCCAAGATGAAAGTTTTTATAAAAAAGTGAGTTTTAATTTTAGAGTAAGCCCTTAAATTAAGATGATTTGTGTGAAGAGAAAGAGTGCGAAAGCACTCTTTTTTATTTTATAGAATACTTTATTGTTTGTAAGTAAAATACTACATTCTTATTGTTTTTGATACTTAAAAATGTTAAAATTGCTATTTTATTCGATAAAAAGCACAAAATGTTTGGAAAAGTAAAAACAATTCGTATCTTTACAACGTGTTAATGATTTGAGTTTTCATTTTCCCCAAGATGAAAATTTTTATAAAAAAGTGAGTTTTAATTTTAGAATAAGCCCCTAAATTAAGATGATTTGTGTGAAGAGAAAGAGTGCGAAAGCGCTCTTTTTTATTTTACAATATATTTTATTATTTGTAGGATTTATATTACAAAATGAAATGTTTGCCTGTTTATTTGAGTTAAAAAGTACTTTTTTCAAGATAAAGTACACAAAATGTTTGGAAAAGTAAAAAATAGTTGTATCTTTACAACGTGTTAATGATTTGAGTTTTCATTTCCCCCAAGATGAAAGTTTTTATAAAAAAGTGAGTTTTAATTTTAGAATAAGCCCTAAATTAAGATGATTTGTGTGAAGAGAAAGAGTGCGAAAGCACTCTTTTTTATTTTATAATATATAAAGCTTCTTTTCTTAGTCAAACACTATTTTGAAAAATTAGAAAATAACATACTCTTGATAGTTGATTTCTTAACTTACTTCATATATCAGATGCGTTAGTAATCTAATGCCATTAAGTTTGCTTAAACCTTAAGAATTATTTTCTTGAATGCACGTGTTTTTATTTTTTTGTAATGTTTATTTAATAATAACAATTATTCTATAGTGGTTAATTAGACCTTGATTAATTTGTTTGCTATATTTATTTATAGAACATGGTTTAAGTTTTTTCAATTGACAAATACATCATCATTTTTATCATGAATCAAAAAAGTTTACACCAGTGCATAGATAAAATAAAATTTAACACTTATGAGTAAAGTGATTATCCAAGGAATAAGATATGATGAAAAATCATCGTACCAAAAAGGGGCTAAACTTGCTCCTAACGTGATTAGAGAAGTGCTATATTGTGGTTCTTCAAATTTGTATGCCGAGAATGGAAAATCAATAGAAGACCCATCAATAAGGGATAATGGTGATTTTGATATTGAAGATTATTTTGATATTCAACAAATAACTAAATCACATCTGGATAAAAACTGTAAAGTATTTACACTAGGAGGAGATCATTCGATTACTTTTCCTTTAGTTAATGCATATCATTCAAAGTATACCAAATTTGATATTCTGCATATTGATGCACATGCCGATTTGTATGATTCTTTTGATGATGATAAACATTCGCATGCGTGTCCATTTGCAAGAATTATGGAAAATAAACTTGCTGATAGATTGGTTCAAGTAGGTATAAGAACCTTAAATGAGCATCAACGACAACAAGCCAAGAAGTATAATGTAGAAATTCATGAAATGAAAAACCTAGATTTATCAACGATAAGTCCGTTTAAAAACCCTTTATATATTTCTTTAGACATGGATGCTTTTGATCCTGCATTTGCTCCTGGAGTATCACATCATGAACCAGGAGGGTTAACTTCTCGACAAGTTATTGATCTAATACAAAGTATCAATACCGAAATAATAGGAGCAGATATTGTAGAATACAATCCCAAAAAGGATTTTCAAAATATGACCGCCTTTTTGGCTGCCAAAATGATGAAAGAAATACTAACAAAAATGATCTAACTTTCTATTTACTAACCTATCTTTTGTAGCAACAGCATTTAACCCAAAGATTGCATCGTTACAAGCTTTTTATAGATTCCGTCTTTATTAATAAGCTCATCGTGGGTGCCTTGTTCTGCAATTTCTCCTTTATTCATTACAACAATCAAATCAGAATTTTGAATGGTCGATAATCGATGAGCAATCACAATGCTGGTTCTGTTTTTCATCATGTTTTCTAGAGCCGATTGCACCAATCGTTCACTTTCTGTGTCAAGGGCAGAAGTTGCTTCGTCAAGTATCATTATAGGAGGGTTTTTTAAGACCGCTCTCGCAATAGACAGGCGTTGTTTTTGCCCACCACTAAGCTTATTTCCACTATCACCAATATTAGTCTCAATACCATTGGGTAGATCCTTTACAAATTCCCAGGCATTGGCTACTTTTAAAGCTTCAATGATTTCATCATTAGTAGCGTTTGGATCACCTACTAATAAATTGTTTTTTATAGAATCGTTAAAAAGGATAGAGTCCTGTGTTACTAAGCCCAATAAATTCCTTAAAGAAGACTTTTTTAAGTCTTTGATATTTACTCCATCAATTTTTATAGCACCTTTATCAATATCATAAAAACGAGTCACCAAGTTTGCTATAGTAGATTTACCACTTCCCGATTGTCCTACCAAGGCAACCGAGCTTCCTTTTGGTACTGTTAATGAAAAATCTTTAAGCACATATTCATCTTCATATTTAAAAAATACTTTGTTCAAAGATATATCAGAAGTGAAATGCTCTTTGTCCTGTGCATCAGGTTTGTCTTCTAATGGAGAACGAGTGTTAAGAATCTCTAAAACACGTTCCGCAGCTGCATTTCCTCTTTTAACAGCATAACTAGCCTTAGAAATGGCTTTGGCTGGAGTTAAAATATTGTAAGCTAGCCCCATATATACTATAAATGATCCTGGATCCAAGGATTTCTCAACAAGTACCATTTGCCCACCATACCACAATAAGATTGAAATGGTCATAATCCCCAGAAATTCACTAGTAGGAGATGCAAGATTTTGTCTATTGGCTAACTTATTTGAATAATTATAAAAACGAGAGGTCGATTTCTGAAACCTATTACTAAATATCTTTTCTGCATTAAAACCTTTAATGACTTTTAACCCCCCTAAAGTTTCTTCAATGATAGATAAGAAAAAACCTTGTTCTTGCTGTACTTTTGTAGAATGCTTTTTTAGCTTTTTCCCTATCAATGATATTAAAAAACCTGATATTGGAATAAAAATAAATACAAATAGTGTTAATTTAACACTTATTAATACCATAGTGATTATTGTAAAAATAATCATTAAAGGTTCTTTTACAATCAATTCTAAGATAGATAAAAATGAATGTTGTATCTCCAATACATCGGCTGTAATTCTTGAAATAGTATCTCCTTTTCTTTTTTCTGAAAAATAAGAAAGGGGTAATGCTACTGTTTTTTCATATAGCTCATTTCGAACATCTTTTAAAACACCATTTCGTAAAAATGTAATAAAATACATAGCCATATATCCAAAAAAGTTTTTTAATAAGAACATGGTAACTACAAGGACAACCATAAAAATCAAAACATCATCGCTACCTTCATCAGATTTTAGAGTAACAAAATAATTAAGATAATTTTCTCCAAATTCACGTATTTTAGAAATACCTTTCCATTCTGGTTTAATTCTTAGCCTTTCCGTTTTTCCAAAAAGAACATTAAGCATAGGAAGTAACGATACCATGGCTAGTGTTCCGAATAAGGCATAAAAAATGTTCGATGCTATGTTAAGGAATGCGTAGGATTTGTAGGGTACAGCAAATCGAATAATATGTTTAAAGTAATTCATTAAATGGTATGCTAATTATTATGTTAATTTCAAATCTTTCTTAATGGCCTTAATCTTGTCATCTAATTGTTGTTGTACAATTTCAAAATCTGAAAGCGTGTTAAGAGGTTCTTGAACACTAATGTAAAATTTTATTTTAGGTTCGGTTCCACTAGGTCTCGCAGCTATTTTACTACCAGATTCTGTGTAAAATACCAAAACATTTGATTTTGGGATATCAATGGATAAGGTTGTCTGATCTTGAATGTTTTTTGCAATACTGGTTTGATAATCTTCTATTAAGACTATTCTTTCATTATTAAAAAACTGAGGTGGATTTTCTCTTAAATCGACCATAGTTTGTTTAATGGCCGCAGCACCTTCGATTCCTTTTTTGACCAAAGAAACCAGGTTTTCTTTATAAAACCCATGAACTGTGTACAGTTCTAATAGTTTGTTGTAAAATGAGCTGCCGTTGGCTTTGGTATGCGCCACAATCTCGCAGGCTAGTAGGGTAGAGGTAACCGCATCTTTGTCTCGAACAAAATCACCAACCATAAAACCAAAACTTTCTTCTCCTCCTCCTATAAAACTTTGATTAGGAAAATCTTTAATCAATTTGGCTATCCATTTAAACCCAGTTAGTACTTCTTTGTATTCGACATTGTATGCCTGTGCCAGGTTTTTCATCATAGGAGTAGAAACAATTGTTGAGGCGATAAACTCGTTTCCATTAAACCCTTTTTGTTTTTTATAATTCTCTAATAAAAACCAAGTCATTACAATCATGGTTTGATTACCATTCAATAATTGTAGCTGACCTTGAGTGTCTCGTACTGCAATTCCTAAACGGTCACAATCTGGATCTGTGCCAATAACTATATCTGCATTTACCTCATTGGCAAGTTGCATTGCCATAGACAGTGCCTCTGGTTCTTCGGGATTAGGGGATATGACAGTAGGGAAATTTCCATCTGGTTCTGCTTGTTCTTTTACAATATGTACATTTTTATATCCTGCTTTTTGCAGTGTTTCGGGTACAGCAGTAATAGAAGTACCGTGTAATGAAGTAAAAACGATGGTTGTATTGTCTTTTGCCTGTTGTGAGGCAACAAAACTTCCATTCTTTACACTATTACTAATAAATGCAGAATCAATTTGATGGTCTATTTTTTCTAATAGAGTAGGGTTTGCATCAAACTTAATATCTACGTATTTTAAGCTATTTATTTCGGCAATAATTTCTTTGTCTTGAGGTGGAACTAATTGCCCTCCGTCTTGCCAATATACCTTATATCCATTATACTCTGGTGGGTTATGACTTGCAGTTAATACAATGCCACAATGACAACCTAACTCTTTTACTGCAAATGATAGTTCTGGTGTGGGTCTTAAATCTGAAAATAAATATACTTTAACGCCATTAGATGTAAAAACATCAGCAACAATTTGCGCTAGCGTATCACTATTATTTCTACAATCATATGCAATTACTGCTTTTGGTTGTTCTGCAGGAAACTGTTTAACCAGGAAATTACTTAATCCTTGTGTACTTTTTCCTAGAGTATACTTATTAATTCTGTTGGTTCCTACTCCCATAATTCCTCGCATGCCGCCCGTTCCGAACTCCAAATCTTTGTAAAAACTCTCCTTTAGTTCTTCTGGATTTGTTTCTTGTAGATTTTTAATTTGTTTTTGAGTTGCAGCATCAAAAACAGAACTTGACCATTCCTCTATTCTCGAATTTATTACTGAATCGGTGATTTGCATGCTTATGAATTTTGGTGCAAAAATACTATAATTTAAGTATTGTTATTAGAAGTTATTACTATTTGTATAAGTTATTGTTTCGAGTTCACTTTTTATAGAAGTGATCCACAAACAATATGAATTATAAATGTATTCGACCAGCGATATTATAACGTTCTTTATTTCGTTTGTTGGTTAAAATGATCTCTCCAAGAAATCCTGCCAAAAAAAACTGTGTTCCTAATATCATCGACGTTAGAGCAAGATAAAATTCTGGACGCTGTGCAATTAATCTCCCTTTTTTTTCTATAAAAAGTTTATCGATTCCCAAATAAAGTGAAAAACAAAAACCTATAATAAAAAGTAAAGTGCCTATTAGACCAAAAAAATGCATGGGTCTTTTGCCAAAACGAGATACAAACCAAATAGTTACTAAGTCTAGAAAACCATTAATAAAACGACTCATGCCAAACTTGGTAGTACCATATTTTCTTGCTTGATGTAATACAACTTTTTCTCCTATTTTTCCAAATCCTGCATTTTTAGCAAGTACTGGAATATAACGATGCATTTCGCCATGTACATCGATGTTTTTAACAACAATTTTCTTATAAGCTTTCAATCCACAGTTAAAATCATGTAGTTTAACTCCCGATGTTTTCCTAGCAGCTGCGTTAAATAACTTAGAAGGTAAGTTTTTTGCTATGACAGAATCGTATCGTTTCTTTTTCCAACCAGATACCAGGTCATAATCTTCTTGAATGATCATACGATACAGTTCTGGGATTTCTTCTGGATTATCTTGCAAATCGGCATCCATAGTAATAACCACATTTGCCTGGGCTGCATTAAATCCAGCATGTAAAGCTTGTGATTTTCCAAAATTTTTAATGAAACGAATTCCTTTTACGTTGGTATCTTTTTTAGATAATTTTTGAATGGTACCCCAAGAACCATCGGTACTACCATCATCAATAAAGATAATTTCATAAGAAAAAGAATTGGATTGCATAACACTTGCAATCCAATCGTATAATTCGGTTAAAGACTCTTGCTCATTTAGCAATGGTATAACTACAGATATATCCATATATTAATGTAACTCTTCTTTCTTTTGCATGATTAAACCAACAATCATAGAAATTATAAAACCGAAAAATAAATTTCCGATAATTGAAATAGCAACACTAACAAAAGGACTACTGAACTTTTCAACAATTGACATACTTTGGTCAATTTGTTCTTTAGAGAAATCAGGATATGTTTCAATCATTTTTATTCTCTGTGTTTCTAAAACTTGTTGTGTATAATCAGGTTCTATAACGGTGGTCAAAACAACAGACCATAAAGCCCCAATGATTCCTCCTATAAGAGCTATTCCGATTCCAATCTTAAGAGCATCTGTAAGTATAAGATAACCGTTGTTTTGCGTTTTAAATGTTTTAATTCCATAACCAATAATACCAATTAGGATTAAAAAGCCAAGTACAGAAAATATCCAATGAGGATCAGTATAGGTACCTGATGTATAAAGTACAATACCAAGTGCCGTCGAGACAATACCTAATAAAATTCCGTAGTTAATTATAATTTTCTTAGAAGAAGCTCTGTCCGTTTCCATAAATTAATTTAGTTTTGGTGTTTTACCAACTATAAGTGCACAAATGTACTAAAATGTTACATCAAGGTATAGAAAAAGTGTTTTTATAAAATAAATTCAAGAAAAAAAATAGTTTGTTGTTGTAGATTAAAACAGAATGCTTAAATTTGCACCTCGAAAATTGATAAGAACAAAATAATGAGAAAAGATATTCACCCAGAAAATTATAGATTAGTAGCGTTTAAAGACATGTCTAATGATGAAGTGTTCATTACAAAGTCTACGGCAAATACTAAAGAGACACTTGAAGTTGATGGAGTAGAGTACCCTTTGGTGAAACTAGAAATTTCTAGAACTTCTCACCCATTTTATACAGGAAAGTCAAAACTTATCGATACTGCTGGACGTATTGACAAGTTTAAAAATAAATATGCCAAATTCAAGAAATAATTTGGTCAAACAGAATTATGTAAAGCCTTTCTTTTTGAAGGGCTTTTTTTGTTAAGTTTACTTTGTTTATATACTATTTAATTATCTTTTACTATCAATTTAATCATTAGATACTTATAGGAATGAATTATATTCTTTTTGACGGGCCTTCTAGAAACGCATTATTACCTTTTACCTATACCAAGCCTGTTGCAGATATTAGAGTTGGGATACTTACCATTCGCGAAAAATGGGAAAAACACCTTGAAAGTACTACTTCGACCGTGACAGAGGATTACCTTAGTGGTAAATACCCCATGGTAGAATTAGAAGAAAATGTGATGATTAATTCTTCTTATTTACCTTCAAATGAATTAGTAGAATTGATCAAAAGCCTTACATCAAATCAAGCTGTTTTTTATGAAGAAGAGCCTGTTGCTTTTTATATAGAAGAGGGGCAAGAGGTTGATTTCAGTACATTTGAAATTGTTTCTTATGATAAAGAAATGATTTCTATTCAGAATACCTGGGATATATTTTCTAAAAATGATCAGGCGATCAAACTAGATTTTGAATTGTTAACCCGTGATAGGGTAAGTATGCCTATTCCAGAGAGTAATAATGTAATAGCTCCAGAAAATGTTTTTCTTGAAGAAGGAGTTAGTATAGAGTTTGCAACCCTTAATGCAAGTAAAGGACCTATCTATTTGGGTAAGAATACTCAAATTATGGAAGGTAGTTTGATAAGAGGGCCTTTTGCATTAGGAGATTATTCTATTGTGAAAATGGGAGCAAAGATTTATGGAGCAACTACAGTTGGGCCTTACTCAAAAATTGGCGGCGAAGTAAATAATTCTGTTGTATTTGGGTATTCGAACAAAGGGCATGAAGGATATCTTGGCAATAGTGTTTTGGGTGAGTGGTGTAATATAGGAGCTGACACCAATGTGTCTAACCTCAAAAATAATTATGCAGAAGTGCGCTTATGGAGTTATGAAAATGAAAGTTTTGCAAAAACAGGCTTACAGTTTTGTGGTTTGATGATGGGAGATCATTCTAAATGCGGAATTAATACAATGTTTAATACTGGTACCGTGATTGGTGTGAATGCAAATATTTTTGGAACAGGATTTCCTAGAAATTTTGTACCAAGTTATAGTTGGGGTGGTGGATCAGGATTTACAACCTATTTAACTAAAAAAGCTTTTGAAGTGGCTAAAATTGTTATGGCCAGACGTAAAGTTGATTTTACCGAAGAAGATGAAAAGATATTGACACATATTTTTGAAGAGACTAGGCAATGGCGTAAAGGATATGAGAAATAAATAAAAAGCCGCTAATTTAGCGGCTTTTTTACTATAAAATGTTATTTGAATTCAAACATTAGAAAGGTTACTTGGAGCTTACTTTATAAGTTTTAACCCCATTTTTAATTATGAATATACCTTTAGGTAATTTATTTACAATTTCTTTTTCTTCATATGTGTTTTGTACAAAATGAGTAGATTTTAATAAACCTCCCAGTGTAAATATATTTATTTGGTATGGTTTTTCTTGAATTTCATTAAGCCTTCTTAAGCCTCGATTAACTCCTGATTTTACTTCAATAGGTATGTTTACAAGATTATTCTGATTATCAGAGTCATTAGTATTTGGTTCAACATCAATGACTAAGTAATATTTACCAGGTTTTCGACCAAAATCTGAAATAGTAAAAGTTCTATCAGCAAAAAATTCTTCATCAGGTTTTAAGCTTGGTAGGTTGATTGTTTTTTCATTTGCTCTTACACCAAATGTACTATTATAATCATCAGATAAGTAAAAATTGACTTTTGTTGATTTAGAAGAAGTTTTACCTATGTTTTTTATTATAAATTGGGTTTGTACAGTATTACCTTCAATTGTCATTATATGTTTGTTAATAGGAAATGTACCACCAAGAAAGTTTGGATTAAGAATATTTAGTTGAGAAGGGCATGTTACACAGGCACTATAAATATAAACGTTAGATTCAACTAGATCTAAGTTGTAATTACTCGTGTCAACAGGGTTTGGATCGGGATCTCCTACATTACAATCTATTCCAATTGGTCCATATAACTCAGAATTTCCTTCTGCATATCTTATAGATGTGTTAGCGTCACCACTAACTTGCTTTACATTCCAATAGTATGAGCCAAATCCTCTTATGTTTAATCTGTATACTCTTTCTTTTTTTAATGTTATTGGTAATTTTAAGTTAATATTTGTTTCAAGAGGCTGAGAATTTTTACATTGATTGTCTATCGCGCTGTTTTCAGTTTCACCTCGTGGTTCCAGTATATATTGCTTAAAACCGTTTAAGTTACATCTAAGTAGTTTCAATTCACTTCTCCAAATAGTAGAAGTTTTTCTTTTGGCACTGGCGCGGATGTTATAGTAGTTTAGATTAGATATTTGTATGAGTGGGGTGGTTTTAGTTTGGCCTCTTCTTAAATCAAAAGTGTCATAATATACAGTGCCAGGGCTATTACCGATTGAGGGGGCACCTGGTGTTTTTGCTGAAAGCCGGATTGTAGCTGTTCTATTATAGTTATTAGTTATGCGGATTCTAAAACTTTTTTTACAGACTCCATTAGATTCAAATTTTTCGTCAATTATTTCCATTTTTACTCTTTGAGCATGTATTGCTGTGATAGTGCCAAGAAAAAATAGAATTAATAATGTTTTTTTCATGTTTAAATTTATTTAAAAGGTTAATAATTTACACAAAAATAGTTTTAGAAGATGCTTGTTGTGGAATAACCAACTATTAATTTCTGTCTTTTCAGCGTTTTGTTTGAAGTTGTTTATTAAGTATACTCGTAGATATAATAATTTAAATTATGTTGTTCGAAGAAATTTTAAAATTTATAAAGTATGATAAATCGAAAATATAATTCGATATCATTTCTTCTCCTTCCAAACACGCTTTAGGACCAAAAAGTTTTGAGGATTAGTAGTCATTCCTTTTACATTTTTCTGAGTAAACCGAGTGACTTGGTCATAGTATAAGGGTACAATAGGAGCATTGTTGATCAAAATAGAATCCATTTTCGAATAGTGTTGTTTACGCAATTCTATATCGGTAATAGAGAAACTTTCTTCGTATAAACGATCAAATGTGTCATTTTTAAAATGAGTATAATTAGGGCCATTTGGAGTGAAGTTTTTACTGTAATATGGAGATAAGAAATTTTCTGCATCAGGGTAGTCGGCAATCCAACTCGCTCTAAAAACATCGAGTTTTCCACTCCATTTTTGCTCTCTAATAGTAGAGGGAGGGAGTACATCTATAATTATATTGAGCCCCGTTTTTTCTAATTCACGTTGTATGAATTCGCAGATACTTAAATAATTACTATCGGTGGTTAATCTAATGGTTGGGTTAGAATTTCCTGTTTTTTTACTGTATTGTTGTATTAATTCACGGGCCTTTTGTGGGTTATATGTATATCCTTTAAGCCCTGCAAATCCAGGTAAACCCTTGGGGATAAATCCATGAGTTGCAGGAGTTCCTATCCCGTTTTTTAGATAGGTAATCATTTTTTTTCTGTCGAACCCGTAATTCACGGCCTTTCTAATTAATGAAGATTGTACTTCATTAGAGTTACCTTCGAGATAAAACCCAAGATATTCAGAGTTTAAGTATGGACCCTTTAGGAGCTGTATACGATCGGCATATTGTGCCCTTAATTTTCCTGTCGGAGTTAATAATTCATCTTTGTACGAGGCATCCAGGCTATTTAGTAAATCTAACTTACCCTTTGCAAATTGTAAAAATTCACTTTGTTTTTCTGGTAAAAAAGTAATGGCGATGGATTCTAAATAAGGGAGTTGTTTTCCTTTTTTATCTTTTTCAAAATACAATTCGTTTTTTCGAAGGACAAGTTTTACGTTTTCTTCCCATAATTTAAATTTAAAGGGACCTGTACCAACAGGATTGGATCTAAAATCGTTACCGTAATACTCAACTATTTCTTTGGGAACAACAGAACAATAACGCATACTCATGAGTCCTATAAATGCTGGAAACGGTTTTTTTAACTTGATTTCGAAAATAGTATCATTAACAGCTTTGTAAGTAGCTACATTTTTTAATACCCAATTACCTGGCGAAGCAATTTTTGGATCGGTTAATCTGTTAAAACTATACGTAAAATCTGAAGCGATTACGGCTCGTGTATTATTTTTGGATTTAAATTGTGGGTGTTTATGATAAAAAACATCATTTCTTAAGGTAAATGTGTATGTGATTCCATCTTCAGAAATCAACCATTTTTTAGCAATATCGGGTTGTACGTTTAGCGCATCATCAAATTGAACCAATCCATTAAATAATTGGTTTGTAGGCCAAATAATAGAAGGGTTTCTAGCAAAAGCAGGATCGAGTGATTTGATATTAGAATACTCATTGTATCTAAATACGAGATGATCATTATCCTTTGATATGTTGTCGTTACATGATGTAATAGTCAATAAAAGATAAGCTATTGCAACGTAGTTTATTAAGTGAAAATAGTGAGTAAACTTCAATTTTAGTAAACGAATTATTGTTGGTATATTTGCACCCTAAAAAAATATTCTAAAGTGACTCAATATTTTTGAGTTTCAATAAGGGTAAATATAAAGAGTTTTCTGCCTTTGCGGAAATGACACTTGTATTTTATGAAAAAAAAGGTAGCTTTTTATACGTTGGGATGTAAACTGAATTTTTCAGAAACATCTACTATTGCCAGAAATTTTACAGATGAAGGCTTTGATCGTGTTGATTTTTCTGAAAAAGCAGATATCTATGTGGTAAACACTTGTTCTGTTACAGAAAATGCAGATAAACGATTTAAAACTATTGTAAAACAGGCTCAAAAAATCAATCCGGATGCGTTTGTGGCGGCAGTTGGGTGTTATGCACAATTAAAACCAGAGGAATTAGCAGCAGTAGATGGTGTTGATTTGGTTTTGGGAGCAACAGAGAAGTTTAAAATCACTGATTATATTAATGACCTATCAAAAAATGAATTCGGAGAAGTTCATTCTTGCGAAATTGAAGAAGCCGATTTCTATGTGGGGAGTTATTCTATAGGAGATCGTACTAGAGCTTTTTTAAAAGTACAGGATGGTTGTGATTATAAATGTACCTACTGTACCATTCCATTAGCAAGAGGAATTTCACGAAGTGATACCTTAGAGAATGTTTTAAAAAATGCAAAAGAGATTTCTGAAAAAGGAATAAAAGAGATTGTGCTTACGGGTGTAAATATAGGGGATTATGGTAAAGGAGAATTTGGTAATAAAAAACATGAGCATACTTTTTTCGAATTGGTCAAAGCATTAGATACTGTAGAAGGGATAGAACGATTAAGGATATCTTCGATAGAGCCAAATTTGCTTAAAAATGAAACCATCGATTTTGTTTCGCAATCAAGAACGTTTGTACCTCATTTTCACATCCCTTTACAGTCTGGTAATGATGAGATTTTAAAGTTGATGAGACGCAGGTATCTTACTGATTTATATGTGGATAGAATCCGTAAAATTAAAGAAGTAATGCCGAATGCATGTATTGGCGTTGATGTTATTGTAGGTTTTCCTGGAGAAACAGATGACCATTTTTTAGATACTTATAACTTCTTATCTCAATTGGATATCTCTTATTTGCATGTATTTACATATTCTGAAAGAGATAATACAGTAGCAGCTACATTAGATGGTGTAGTTTCGCAAGCAGTTAGAAAGAAAAGAAGTAAAATGTTAAGAGGATTGTCTGTTAAAAAAAGAAGGGCTTTTTATGAAAGTCAAATTGGAACAGAAAGAACCGTATTATTCGAATCAGAAAATAAAGAAGGATATATATATGGTTTTACAGAAAATTATGTGAAGGTTAAAATGCCATGGAATCCATCTTTTGTAAACACGTTACGTAAAGTAGAACTTACCACAATAGACGATGATGGTACTGTACGATTTGAGTTGAAAAATTAAATTAAATCAATAAAAAAAATCTGCAATGTGCAGATTTTTTTGTTTTATCTAAAAATATAAGAATCATTATATATTAATACCTACAGGCAACAGGTTCTTGTATTTTCTTTTGTTTTTACGCATAAACTTAGCTATAATAGGACTTGTAGGAACCAATCTAATATTGCGTTCTTCTATAATGTTAAATACAGCAACAATAAAATCTTCTGCATAACCTTTTTCAAGGTGATCTTCGTTCATAATAAGTTTGGTGAGAAAAATTTTTCTTTCCTGTAAGGCGTATTCTATTTTAGCTTTTTGGCCATCAATGGTTGTTTCGAATTGCCTTAGAAATTCGTTATCATTAATTTCTAATTCAATTGCACTTATGTTCTCCATATTTTTAAAATTAAGAGGTATTTAATAAAAATATTTGACAAGGGTTAATAAACCCTGTTAATTATAACACTTAGACCTGCGTTTAAATGTTAAAAATCTAGTTTAAAAAGCATACGACTTTTTAAAATTAAATTTCTTTTAATCGTTTTTTTAATCTAAATTAATTAGCTTTAAAGTTCTCCTTAAATAAAAAATAATCGAATGTTTTCTTTTTTCTAAAAAGAGAAAACTCTAATTTTGAGGTGCAAAGATAAGAAAATTAGCGCTTTAAAAGTAATTTTCATTGTTAAAATACCTATGAGGCAGGAGGTTAAGTATGTTTATTTTGTTCCGGGGTTAGCAGCAGATGTTTCAATTTTTGAATATATCAAACTCCCAAAGGATAAATTTGTCACAAAAACCTTGCCCTGGAAAATTCCTACAAAAAAAGAAACATTAGAAGCATATGCAAAGCGTATGTGTGAGGAGATAACTCATACTAATTGCATTTTAATTGGGGTGTCATTTGGTGGGATTATGGTTCAGGAGATGAGTAAGTATGTAGATGCTAAACTGGTTATTATTGTTTCGAGTGTGAAAAGTAGAAAGGAATTACCAAAACGTATGGAGTTTGCAAGAAAGACGGGAGTTTACAGGTTGTTTCCTACTAGGATTATTTCTCAAATAGGGGACTGGGAGAAGCTTGCAATTGGTAACTTTGCGAAGAAACGAGCAGTAATGTATCAAAAATATTTGTCGGTAAAGGATAGGGGATACCTTGATTGGGCAATAGAAAAAATTATACAGTGGGAACCAAAAGAAGTGAGTAGCAAATTGATTCATATTCATGGTAATAAGGATATTGTTTTTCCTATAAAAAATATAGATAATTGTATCCTTGTGGAAGGAGGAACTCACGTAATGATAATTAATCGAGCAAGGTGGTTTAATGAAAAATTACCCGAAATTATTGAAGATAACTTGCAATGATATAACTTTTTACGTTATATTGTAACCTATAATTTTATTCCCCAATAAAATCAAAACCTACTTAAGAGATGAAAATGATAAAAAAAGTTTTAGTTTTTTTAGGCGTGTTATTTACTTTTGGAATTTTAGTAAATGCAACGCAAAATGAGCCTCAAAAACCAATAGCCCAAGAAAACCTTGAAGCAAAGCTGGTTAATGATTATAATGTTTATGCTATACCAATGCCTGATAATCTTAATTTTGCAGGCGAATTGGTTCCTATAGAAAATCCTGATATAAGAGAACGAATGGATCGAGAGTTGCTGGTAAACACATATTGGCAATCTAATGGTTTATTACTATTCAAAAGAGCGAATAAGTTTTTTCCTATTATAGAGCCTATTCTCAAGGAGCAAGGTGTTCCAGATGACTTTAAGTACCTGGCTGTTATAGAAAGTAGTTTGACGCAGGCCGTTTCTCCTGCAAGAGCAACAGGGTTTTGGCAAATATTAAAAGGTACAGGGAAAGAATATGGTTTAGAAGTGAATCAAAATGTTGATGAAAGATATCATATAGAAAAATCGACATTAGTAGCTTGTAAATATTTAAAAAGTGCAAAAAAACTTTTAGGGTCATGGACACTGGCAGCATCTGCATATAATGCTGGAAGAGCTGGTATTAGTAGAAGATTAAAGAAACAAGATGTGGCCACTTATTACGATCTTTTATTAGGAGAAGAAACAGGAAGATATGTTTTTCGAATTGTTGCTGTAAAAGAGATTTTAAGCAACCCAAAACGCTATGGATTTAATTTTAGCGAAGAAGATTTATATACTCATATCCCGACCTTTAACGTATTAGTAGATGAACCAATTACTGATTTTAATGCTTTTGCCAAACAGTATAGTATCAATTACAAAATATTAAAGTTACACAACCCCTGGCTTAGAGAAGCACATTTAAATAATACATCAGGAAAGGAATATCTTATTAAGATACCAAAAGAAGGATATTATAAAACAAGCATGGGTCAATAAATAAATAATGTTTATAAAATATAGATAAGAGGTGTTTTTATAATACCTCTTTTTTTGTGCTTTGTAAAACTAATAATAGCTTTGTGAAGAAAATAACAACGGTTATCTAAAAAAAGAATGGAGGTTTGTTGAGTGTAGGTTTTGGCTATAATTCTAATTTCTATCTCTTTTAAAGAGATGTCTGTTTAATTGTAATATATAATGAATACATCCATACTTATTTCTTTAATTCTGATTGGCTTATTGGCAGGTTTTTTTAGCGGTACCTTGGGGATAGGAGGTAGTGTTATAATGATACCTCTATTGATTTTATGGGTTAATTTTTCGCAGCACGAAGCGCAAGGAACAAGCTTGGCTGTTTTGGCTGTACCCGTAACGTTATTAGCAGCTTATAATTATTATCAAGAAGGATATGTAAACTGGAAATATGCAATAATTATTGCTGTAACCTTTATTATAGGAGGATATTTGGGTAGTAAATTGGCGATTTCAATAAATCAGGCGTTATTAAAAAAAATATTTGGAGGTGTTTTATTGCTTGTTGCTATAAAAATGATCCTCGGTAAGTAATTATATATTAAGTTTTAGATAAAAAAAACTAATAAATTAATTACCATCGTTGCCTTAATTATTTTTTAGAGAATCTTGTTCTCTTCTATACTTTTCGTACTCTTCATCTATATTTCGTTCTTCATCTGTTCTTTCATCTTCAATCCGTTTAGCTTCTTCAGCTTCAGCTTTGATAGATTTAATGTCTAAATCTGTAACAAGAAGAGAAACACCTTTGGATAAAGAATTAAAATGAATAGTATATGAATTATTTAACGTTTCACTAGAGTGATGAGCCGCAATTTTTCTGATATCGAGAATCTTCTTGTCGCTATCCATAAAATACATCATGGGAAACCCAAGAGCATGTTTCAATTTATTTATGATATGCGAATCCTGATTCGTTTTTTCGTCAATATGAACCAATTGTATATTTTGAGAATATTCTCTAGACTTTTCTTTGAGTTTTTCTTTATTATCCCAGAAAAGAACAACAAAATCGATTTGATCATGAAACCTATCTGCTAGATCATTCAAGGCAGGTATTTCTCCAATTCCTGGTACACACCAAGATGCATAGGTGATAAGGAAAAGAGGTTTTTCGTAATCTTCTTCTAATGATATAGGATCACCTTTTAGTGGATAAACGTTAAAATTATCCATATACGTTCCGCTGAGATGATTTTTTACCAGAGAATCAAATAAGAAACTGGCACGCTCAATATCTTTATCTTTATAGGCAGCGTCAATTTTCAGATTGTATTTTACAATATGTGCAGATATAGCAACCGAGAAAGGTATTTTTCTATCTATCTGAGCATAAGAATTAATAAAACAGAAAGATAGTGTTATGAAAACTAATAATTTCTTCATTATAAATAAATTACGGTAGCTAATGTAATATAATGCCATCAAAAAAACATTTTTTAAATATAAAACTTTCCATCATTCCCCTTAAAACTATATAATGATATGAATATATGTTCATATAGTTTTTGATGGTAGTTTACGAATATATAGTATCAGATATATAGTAAACGTGATATTATAAGCAATTAGTATGCCTAAATTTTCTTCATTTGCTGTTTCATCATAGTTATTTGATCCTTAAGCATGTTATGTTTATCTAATTTCTTCGCTTCAGTCAGTAAAGTTTGCGCTTCTCTTTTACGACGTTTGGTCATAGCAATACCTGCCAAATTAAGTTTCGCTACTGCCAGATCTTGATTCATGGATAACCCTAGCTTAATAGCTTTTTTAAGATGCTTTTCTGCTTGTGTAATATTGGTTTGAGATAACATGATGCCAAAAAGGTAATTGTAATACCCTTGTTGCTTGGTAGTTAATGAACTTTCTGGGTTTTTAATTTTGTTTAACCATTTTTTTGCTCCCTCAAAATCTTGCTTACGCAATCTTAAAAATGCAAGAAGAATAAGTTCATTTTTGAAATATAAAAAGACAAAAATCGCAGACAATAAAATAAGCATGATCCCATTACCTACATATCCTTCTATTATTTGCCATACCGCAATACCAATTATAATCGCTGCAATTACTAATTTTATATTCTTATTGTACATTGAAAATCTTTAAAAATTATTTAAATAGGGGCAAAGGTAATAAAAACAAATAAAAATATTTTGATATTTACATTTGTCAAAGTAAAAACTCTTCGTATATTTGCACGCAGTTTTGAGAACAGATCCTCAAAATATTAAATTTAGATATTTCAAGAAGATTTATAAAGATAGATAGCAATGAAAAGAACGTTTCAACCATCGAAGAGAAAGAGAAAAAACAAACACGGTTTCAGAGAGCGTATGGCTTCTGCAAATGGTAGAAAGGTATTAGCTCGTAGAAGAGCTAAAGGAAGAAAGAAGCTATCTGTTTCTTCAGAATTAAGACACAAGCACTAATGCTATTGTGCGATAAAAATATTAAAGGTGTTACTTTACCAGTAGCGCCTTTTTTTATATCTAATTTCATAATTTTTAAGTAGTGCTAAGAAAATAGCGTGATAAACGCATATTTTTAGTACAAAAGTAACTGTAATTACATGCCTAAAAACGAAAAACTAAAGAGTATACTTCTTATTGGGTCTGGGCCGATTATTATTGGTCAAGCATGCGAATTTGATTATTCAGGAACACAAGCATTACGTTCCTTGAGAGAAGATGGTATTAAAACGATTCTTATTAATTCGAATCCAGCTACCATCATGACCGATCCTTCTATGGCCGATCATGTTTATCTTAAGCCGCTTAACACAAAGTCAATAATTGAAATTTTAAAAGCACATCCAGAGATTGATGCAGTTTTACCAACTATGGGTGGGCAAACAGCTTTGAATTTGTGTATAGAAGCAGACGAAAAAGGTATCTGGGAAGATTTTGATGTCGAAATTATTGGTGTTGATATTGATGCTATCAATATCACAGAAGATAGAGAGCAGTTTAGAGAACTGATGCTCAAAATCGGAATACCGATGGCTCCACAAGCAACAGCAAATTCTTATTTGAAAGGAAAAGAAATTGCACAGGAATTTGGTTTTCCATTGGTAATACGAGCTTCCTATACATTAGGAGGAGCAGGAGCTTCTTTTGTATATAAAGAAGAAGATTTTGATGAATTACTAACACGTGGATTAGAAGTATCACCTATACACGAAGTAATGATCGATAAAGCTCTTATCGGCTGGAAAGAGTACGAATTAGAGCTATTGCGTGATAATAATGATAATGTTGTTATCATCTGTACGATAGAAAATATGGATCCAATGGGAATTCATACAGGAGATTCTATCACAGTTGCTCCCGCAATGACCTTAAGTGATAAAACATTTCAGCGCATGCGAGATATGGCGATCCATATGATGCGTAGTATTGGGGACTTTGCAGGAGGATGTAATGTACAGTTTGCAGTGAGCCCTGATGAAAATGAAGATATTATAGCTATCGAGATTAACCCAAGGGTTTCTCGTTCTTCTGCGTTGGCATCAAAAGCAACAGGATATCCGATTGCTAAGATTGCTGCCAAATTAGCAATTGGTTACAACCTTGATGAGCTTGATAATCAAATAACCAAATCGACGTCAGCTTTATTCGAACCAACATTAGATTATGTAATTGTAAAAATACCAAGATGGAATTTCGATAAATTTGAAGGTTCTGATCGTACATTGGGATTACAAATGAAATCTGTTGGTGAAGTGATGGCAATTGGTAGATCTTTCCAAGAAGCGTTACATAAAGCCACGCAATCGTTAGAGATTAAGCGAAACGGACTTGGTGCAGATGGTAAAGGATATAAAGATTATGATCAAGTTATAGAAAAACTTACCTATGCAAGTTGGGATAGAGTATTTGTAATTTATGATGCAATACAAATGGGGATACCATTAAGTAGAATTCATGAAATTACAAAAATCGATATGTGGTTCTTAAAACAATATGAAGAACTATATAAATTAGAAAAAGAAATTTCTACCTATTCTATACAATCACTTACCAAGGATTTGATTCTGGAAGCCAAACAAAAAGGTTTTGCAGATAGACAAATTGCACATATGGTAGAGTGCTATGAAAGCGAAGTATATAAGAAGAGAGAAGAATTAGGTATAAAAAGAGTCTATAAATTGGTAGATACTTGTGCCGCAGAATTTAAAGCACAAACACCATACTATTACTCTACTTTTGAAGCCGAAGTAGAAACACCAGAAGGAGAGGTTTATATTTCTAATGAAAGTGAGGTTTCTGATAAAAAGAAAATTGTTGTTTTGGGTTCTGGACCTAATAGAATTGGACAAGGAATCGAGTTTGATTACTGTTGTGTACATGGGGTATTAGCTTCTTCAGAATGTGGGTATGAAACGGTGATGATTAATTGTAACCCAGAAACAGTTTCTACAGATTTTGATGTAGCAGATAAATTATATTTCGAACCAGTTTTCTGGGAGCATATTTATGATATTATCAGACATGAAAAACCAGAAGGGGTTATCGTGCAATTAGGAGGTCAAACTGCCTTGAAACTTGCAGAAAAACTAGACCGTTACGGGATCAAAATTATTGGAACCAGTTATCAATCACTTGATTTGGCAGAAGATAGAGGTAGTTTCTCTACTCTTCTACAAGAAAATAATATTCCTTACCCAGAGTTTGATACGGCTGAAACAGCAGACGAAGCATTAAAAGTAGCAGATAAATTGGATTTCCCAATTTTGGTAAGACCTTCATACGTTTTAGGAGGGCAGGGAATGAAAATTGTAATCAACAAAAAGGAGCTAGAAGAGCATGTTGTTGATTTACTTCGTAAAATCCCTAATAATAAGTTACTATTAGATCACTATCTGGATGGTGCTATCGAAGCAGAGGCCGATGCAATATGTGACGGAGAGAATGTATACATTATTGGTATTATGGAGCATATAGAGCCTTGCGGAATTCACTCTGGAGATTCTAATTCTACTTTACCACCATTTAACCTGGGAGAATTTGTAATGCAACAAATTAAGGACCATACGCATAAAATAGCATTAGCATTAAATACGGTGGGTCTTATCAATATACAGTTTGCGATCAAAGACGATAAAGTATATATTATAGAAGCCAATCCGAGAGCATCAAGAACCGTTCCTTTTATTGCTAAAGCATACGGAGAACCTTATGTAAATTTTGCAACCAAAGTAATGTTGGGAGAGAAAAAAGTTACAGATTTTGATTTCAAACCACACTTAGAAGGATATGCTATAAAACAACCAGTATTCTCGTTTAATAAATTCCCTAGCGTAAATAAAAAGTTAGGACCAGAAATGAAGAGTACAGGAGAGAGCATTTTGTTTATAGATGATCTCAAAGATGATCAGTTTTATGATCTCTATTCGAGACGAAAAATGTACTTAAGTAAATAATTATAAATCCCGCAAATTGCGGGATTTATTTTTTGAACCCTTTTCTATCTCCTAATTGTGTTTGATTCTAATTAGATAAGAGATTCATAAAATTTCACCTATCTTTAGAGATAGGAATATGGTAAATATTCTTCGTTGTTGGTTATTTATTGTGATGTAAATGAGTGATTTAAAAGTAAAAATAAGCCCTGATGTGGCACCGGTTTTTGATAACTATCCCGATCATGTTCGTGATAAAATGACCCATCTTCGAAACTTAATTGTAGACACTGCAAGTGCTATTGATGGAATAACTTCTTTAGAAGAAACCTTAAAATGGGGCGAACCCAGTTATCTAGCAAAAAAAGGTAGCACCATACGTATAGATTGGAAAAAAAAGAAGCCAGATCAATATGCAATCTATTTTAGTTGTTCTAGCAGATTGGTAGAAACTTTTAGGATAGTATATAGAGATACCTTCGAGTTTGAAGGAAATCGAGCTATAGTTTTTCAGCTAAATGATCCATTACCAAAAGATGAACTTAAAAAATGTTTAATAGCAGGCTTAACGTATCATAAAATTAAACAATTACCACTTTTAGGTTTGTAAAAGACAAAAAAAGAGAGATAGTATTATGTAATACTTATAATACCTTAGATCATTAAAACTTCAAAAGAGTAGTATTGCCTATTTATGAGAGCAATTTTTGTAGAAAAATATGGATTACCTCAAACGGTTCTTAGCTTTAAAGAAATCGATAAACCTATTCCTGCCGAAAATGAAGTGTTGATAAAAGTAAAAACGACGAGTATCAATGATTATGATTTGAGTTTTGTTTTGGGTAAACCCTATTTGTATCGATTGTTATTTGGTGTTTTTAAACCAAAGCATAATATATTTGGTATGGAACTAGCTGGGATTGTAGAAGATATTGGTGCAAAGGTTACCGGTATTAGAGTAGGGAATGAGGTATATGGCGATATTTCTGATTATGGATTTGGTACGTTTGCAGAATATATATGTATTCATGAAAACGCAATTGTTAATAAACCAAAAAGCTTAAGTTTTGAAGAAGCTACCGCTATCCCGCATGCGTCTTTATTGGCAGTACAGGGCCTTAAGAATCTAGGAAATATTAAGCAAGGTCAAAAAATATTGATTAATGGAGGTGGGGGAGGAGTTGGTACCATTGGAGTTCAATATGCCAAGCTTTATAATTGTGAAGTAACAGGAGTAGATGCCGAAGAAAAATTGGATATGATGAAATCAATGGGATATGACTTTGTGATTGACTATAAAAAAGAAGATTTTACAAAAAATAAAAAACAGTACGACATAATTCTGGATTGTAAAACGAATAAATCAATTGGTTCATATTTAAAAGCTTTGAAACATAAGGGTAGATATGTGACTATAGGAGGCCAACCAGGAAGTTTAATAAGTGTATTCTTATTAGGAAAACTTATTAAACTTTTTACATCAAAAAAACTATGTATATTAGGTTTGAAACCTAATAAAGGGTTAAAAGAAATAGAAAATTTGTTTGAAGAAAACAAAATTAAGTGTAAAATCGACGGCCCTTATCATTTTGAAAAGATTCCAGAATTAATTCAGTACTTTAGAGAAGGTAAACATAAAGGAAAAGTTGTTATCAAAATGATGTGATGTACAGCTTTAGAGTACACGTTGATATTCAAAAAAAAAGACATGAATAATAGTTACCTAGAAGGGATAAAAAAACAGTTTGAGTATTATAAATCACTAGGAGATAAAACCTTTAGTCAAGTAACAGATGATCAGCTTTTTTTTATCTATAATGATGATAGTAATAGTATAGCAATATTGGTAAAGCACCTGTGGGGAAATATGCTTTCTCGATGGACCGATTTTTTAACCTCTGATGGAGAGAAAGAATGGAGAAATAGAGATGCAGAGTTTGAAAATGATATTCGAGATCGTCAAGAATTACTCGAAAAATGGAATGAAGGATGGAGTTGTTTATTTGATACTATTGATCAACTTACTGTATCAGACCTTGAACGTATAATTTATATTAGAAATCAGGGACATACCGTAACCGAAGCTATTAACAGACAATTGGCTCACTATTCGTATCATGTAGGTCAGATTGTTTTTTTGGGAAAAATGCTATCTAATATGGGTTGGAATTCGTTATCTATTCCCAAAGGAAATTCGGATAACTATAACAAAGAGAAGTTCTCGCAACCCAAGGAAAAAAAACATTTTACAGACGAATTGCTAAACAAAGATAGAAAGCAATAATACTTATCTCTATTCACTTGATTTCTTATTACTCATTGTGTGTTAACTATTTTTTGAGGGTTGATATTACTTGATGTAATGTGTTCGAATGTATACATTCAACCCCATTATAACACCCGTTTGCTAATTTTTTGTAAGAAATTAATGTCTTTTGGCTTCATTAATTTTAAACATATTTAGACATGAAGAAGTTAGGAATTAAAGTGTTAAGTACAAAAGAATCTATAGCTGTATTGGGTGGATCCAGAAGAAGAGTAAAAAGAGCTGGAGTAGCGTTAAGACGACGACGAAGTAGTGGGTTTGCAGACCAGGATAGCAATGGTTATGAAGATGAGTATGATTATTAAAATTTTGTATGGTTATGAAAAATAGGTGTACAGTTTTTTTAATACTCATAGGGTTGGTATTCGTTTCTTGTAATAAGGACGATGATAATACAGAAAGTGAAAATCAACAATCGAATTCTAAATTAATAGGTAAGTGGGGGCAGGTTTCATTTGTCCAGGGAGAAGACTTGATGGTTGTTACCGATTGTGAAAAAAGATCTACAATCGAGTTTACCCAAAATTCATACAAAGAGATAGGGTATGCACCAGTAAATACAGATTGCAGATCGATTTCGAGATTTCAGGAACCTGGAAAGAAGAAGGAGCTACACTAACACAAGATTATACATTCGAAGGAGAAACGTTTAAGGATGTTGCCACTTTTAGTATTGTTGGTGATGTATTGACTTTGGACTACGAAGAAGACGAAGTAACCTATGGGTATCAGAAATTGTAACAAGTAGTAAACGAATATTTTTAAAATATAATACTCATGAAAATAGTAAACATTAAAAAATTGGATAAAAAGGAGCTTCGATCTATAAAAGGAGAGGCAAGAAGAAGAGTAAGAAGAGTTGGTGTAGCATTAAGAAGAGCAAGAAGTAATGGTTAGCCAGTGATAACAAAATTGTTTGATGATTTTTGTCAAATTAGAAGTGTTTTAAAAGCATTGTTTTAGCATTGTCTAAAACAATGCTTTTTTATTTTAACATACTGTTTTTGTTAATGTTTAGTGAAATTTATATTGCAGATATTTGAAGTTCAATAAGTTTTGTTTTGAATATTTTTTTGGGGAAATTTTAGTGTGTTAATTGTGGTGAATCCGTAACAGAATCCATTTCGATATAGATAGCTTTGTGTAGAAATATTAACCAATTTTTTCACATTTAATCAAAGCTATTATGAAAAAAACGAACAAGAAAAAACAGTTTAAAACTTTAGTTAAACTTGCCATGGTGAGTTTGGTAATTTTCGCTTCCTGTCAATCAAATTTGAATGATGAAATTCCGGAGCAAGATACAGACAGTAAATTGTACGAAGAACAAGAAGTATCAGAAAAAAGTGCTACAGGAGCTAATAGGGATATCAAGCTTAAATTTTACTTAGGTGATAGAGGTCAGGGTAATGATATTGGTAATGTCGAGACTCCGGGATGGGTTGCAGATAAGCAAAATCAGTGGTCAGAATGGGGAGGAGATGCTGATAACTATGATCCTGATTGGATTGTACTAGAATTATTAACTAGAACAACAAAAAACTTAAAGAATCTAGATTTTAGAATCGCAATTCAATTATCTGATGATGGAGGGTTTGGTAATGGTGCAGGAACGGTTAGGTATACACCTTGGGCAAGTCAGGGAGGCGGTTGGTCTATATGGGCTACAGATGCTGATGCCTATGATTTTGATGGAGTACGATTTAAAATAGAAACTAGACCTTATTCTGGATTTACAGTAGAAGATGTTCGATTTGGGGTACAATTAACCGATCACGGGACGAGTAATTCACATAGAGGCATAGCAAAATATACTCCGTGGTTGTCGCAAGGAGGTGGCTCTACAGGATATGCTGGGGATAGAGATTTTTATGATCCTGATGCAATTAGAATCAAGTTAGAAGTAATTAGGTAGTACAAATGGAGCAAAAAAATATTAGAAAAGCCAGACAAATCGTCTGGCTTTTTTTTGTTTGTATGTCTTGTCCTGAAATAAGTTGACACAAAATCGACTTATTTATGAAACATTTAGAAGAACAACGGAAAAAACGTACT
>CANMLW010000009.1 GCA_947498705.1 uncultured Aquimarina sp. | reverse complement strand
AGTTAAATACGCGCTGTCAATCAATATGTCTATGAACTTTTTATAATTACTGAAGCAATCTTCTTCGCCAGTAAATACTCGTTAATCAATAAGGAATCGAACCCTATAAATGCCTTTTAAAACATCTTACTCCAGTACAATCTTTTTATGAACTTCGCTCTGTTTCTTAAAGCGGGTGCAAATATACAACCCTTTTTTATTCTACAAAGCTTTTTTTAAACTTTTTTTTGAAATTTTTTAATCCCTAAATAATCTCAAAAAACAATCAGAACTCCTGCAAAACAATCCTCCGTTTTGCGGCTGCAAACCTACAACCTTTTTTATTTCTAATCACAATTTTTTTGATCTTTTTTTAAAAGTTTTTTAACCCTTTCTTAAAACCAAATCCTATCTATGAACTTACAAAACAATCTCCCGTTTTGCGGCTGCAAACCTACAACCTTTTTTTATTCTGACAAGACTTTTTTTAAAAAAATAATTAAAAAATAAATCTCAAAATTAATGCCTCAATGAACAACAAAACTTATAGCCGTTTTGCGGGTGCAAACATACAACTGTTTTCTGCTTTCACAACTATAAATTTGCATTTTTTTTACATTAAATTAACAACTAACTGAATACTCACACGTTACAAACTAAACTTTTTTTAAAAAAATCAACACATCATTTTAAAACTCCCATTATTCTAGAAAAACGCGTTAGGGATCGAAGCGAAAACCCCGCAATACGCCAAAAGCGTGTGAGGAGTTGCAACGTAGAGCCCGACCCGAAGCAGAGCCAAGGGAAACGCTATAAAAACAAAACACTCGTACTATTGCAATAGATCTAACCGTACTACGATGGACTTACTTATTGGTGTATGACTCTTGTCTGCATAATGATTATAAGGAACCAATACATTGGTTTCTGGAAAATAAGAAGCCAAATTACCTTCTGGAATATTATATGGAATAACTAAAAACTGAGAAGCTCTTCTTTCTTTTGCGTCATAATTACTAACCAAATCAACTACATCTAGCTTTTGCAGCTTATGTCTCTGCATATCTTTTGGGTTCATAAAAACAACTCTCCTTTCATTATACACCCCTCTATAGCGATCATCTAATCCATAAATTGTTGTATTGAACTGATCATGGGAACGAATGGTCATTAACAAAAACTCATCGATAGCTAATGAATGGTCTGGCAAACTACATGTGCTAAACTTTGCTTTATTTTCTGGCAGCTTACTAAAATCTAATTCTCTTACATTATTTGGAAGATAATAGCCGGTTCCTTTGGATTTGGCATTTACATTATCAAATCCTTTTATAACTAGTGCCATCTTATCTCTTATCAACTCATAATTAATACATAGATTTTTCCAATCTACAGAATGTCCTTTACTAAAGTATGTATGAGCTATATTTCCTATTATTTCGGGTTCACTTTTTAGATTTCCTGAAACCGGTTTTAGAATTCCTTTGGATTGATGAACTTTACCCATACTATTTTCTACAGTTACATATCTTGGTTTTCCATCAACCATATCTACTTCTGATCTTCCTAAGGTTGGTAAAATCAAAGCTGTTTTGCCAGGTACAAGATGTGTTCTATTAAGCTTGGTACTTATATTTACTGTAAGGTTACATCGCTGAAGTGCCTCTGCTGTATATAATGTATCGGATGCTGCTGATAAAAAATTACCTCCTAATGCTATAAATACTTTTGCATTGCCATCATGCATTGCCTTTATAGCATGTACTGTATCCAAACCTTCTTTATCTGGAGGGGTAAAGTTAAATGTTTTTTGTATGGTCTCATTTAATTCTTTGGAAACATGATGCATAATACCAACACTACGATCTCCTTGTACATTACTATGTCCTCTAACTGGGCATGTTCCTGCTCCTGGTTTTCCTAAACTTCCTTTAAGTAATAAGAGATTTACACACTCTTTTATATTATCTACACCATTTTTATGTTGTGTCAACCCCATTGCCCAACATATGATAATCTTATTTTTCTCTGCTAATAAATGAACGGTTTCATTTACTCTTTCTAACTGTACACCACAATGAACTAATAATTCTTCTTCTGAGTATTTTTCTAAATCCTGCATCAATATTTCATATCCATCGGTATACGTTTCTATAAACCGATGATCAAAAACGTTTTCACCTTCTTTATCTAGTACAGCTAGCTTTTTAATGATCAATTTAAGTAATGCTATATCTTGATTGATTTTTACCTGAAGATGAATATCAGTTAAGGCAGTACCTGAAGATAAAACTCCTTTTACTTCTTGAGGGTTTTTAAATCTAATGAGCCCCGCTTCTTCTAAAGGATTAATACTAATTACTTTTCCTCCATTTTCTTTACACTTTTGTAAGGCCGATAGCATTCTGGGGTGATTAGTTCCTGGATTTTGCCCAATTACAATGACTACCTCTGCTTTGTCAAAATCATCCAACTTCACAGATCCTTTTCCAATTCCCAATGTCTCATTTAAAGCCACACCACTAGATTCATGACACATATTTGAGCAATCGGGCATATTATTGGTTCCGAATGCTCTTACAAACAAACCATATAAAAAGGCTGCTTCGTTACTGGATCTCCCCGATGTATAAAACACTCCTTCGTCTGGAGAATTAAGTACTTTTAATTCTTTTGCTATTAACTGGTATGCTTTTTCCCAGGTTATCGGCTCATAATAAATACTATCAGGTCTTAATACCATAGGTTCTGTTAAGCGCCCACTCTTTCCTATTTGATAATCTGACCATCGTGACAGTTCTTCTATCGAGTATTTTGCAAAAAAATCTCTATCTACCCTTTTATTAGTTGCCTCTTCTGCAATTGCTTTTACACCATTTTCACAATACTCTCCTATTTTAGATGGCTTCTCGGGGTCTGGCCATGCACAACCAGGACAATCAAACCCTTCTCTTTGATTCATTTGTGATAATGCATGAAATGATTTGACTACCCCTATTTCTTTAAACGCATGCTGAAGTGCAATTTTTACAGCCGGTAATCCAGCAGCATATTGGGCGGGTGTTTTTAATCTTATTCCTGTAAAAGTATCAGGGCCAAGTATAGAGATATCTCTTTTTTTGATGGTACTCATAAAATTGAAAAATTCTTTTCTTAACAAATTCTAATAAGAAAGGTACTATTGTACCATTCCTGATTTGAATTTACCCATTAAAACGGCATCTTTTTACCTTAGACAAAAACATCTTGTTTTCTTATGAGTAAATTCAAATCAGAACTGGTATTATCCAAAGATACACTTATCCTTTGGGTTTCTAATTTCATTTTTGAGTTTATAAATAGATTCATTTATAACCTTTTAAGGGAATTATTCAACTAAAACCTTACTTTAAAACCTTTAACTTTATTAGTAAAAAAGGTCTAAATCATAAAATTTTGTGTATTTCGTCGATTTATAATGCTTTTTAACGTTATTTATTTTGTCGTTACGGTTTTTATGTATTATATTTATGGTGTCTTAAAAAAACAACAATTGATATAATTTATAAAACTATTATTTTAAGTTGTATGACGATATAGATTAAAATAATAGTTTAGAATTAAATCAGGGATAAATTGAGTGTGAGGACATTAGTTAAAAGACCCCAAATCGAACAAAACTAAAGAGAGTACGAAATTTCCCCCAAACAACAAAAGCGTTCTAACTTAGAACGCTTTTGTTGTTATAATCTATATTTTTTATCCAAAACATGTAGAAACACCCCTCTAAATCTCTCTTCAAAGGGAGACTTCTTTAGTCCACATACTTCTGCCAAAAAGATTTAAGTCTAATCATTAGTTTCTCTTTGTAAACTGCACCTTTAGGTTATCGGGGTACATTGTAAATTCGAATTGTTCTGTTACTTCTTTTGGGGCTACCGCCAAGGTAATATTAAAATTCTTGCAAATTGCCGAAACCAAAATCAACATCTCATTTATAGCTAAATATTTACCCGGACAAAAACGAGCTCCTCCTCCAAAAGCTTTGACCACTTCTGGAGAATGTTGTTGATGCATAGGGCATTTTGACTTTATCCATCTTTCTGGCATAAATTGATCAGCATCTGTAAAATATTTTTCCTGAGTCTGCGCTACTTTATTTTGAATAATAATTTTTGTCCCTTTTGGGATTAGTAATCCTTCTACTACTACCTCTTCGTTGGCCTCGAGGTATAGCTGTGGTGTAGTAGGTTTTAATCGAATTGCTTCTTGCACCACTGCATTGGTATAGGTAAGTTTTACTAATTCCTGAGTGGTTTTTGAAACTTCATTTTCTCCATATACCTCTATAGCCTCCTGTCTTATTGTATTAACCATTTCAGAGTTTTGTGACAGATAATATATAATCCATGAAATCGTATTGGATGTAGTATCTTCACCTGCCAATAACATGGTAAAAATATTTCCATAAATTTCCTCATCACTAAATTGAGCCCCACCTTCTTCTGTCAACAAAGCTTCTAAAAAGTTGGACGGTTGTTTTTTTAACAAAGGATTTTCTTCAAGTTTTTGTCTGGTCTCATTTATAAATCTATGAATGATGGTTTCTATAGACTGAATTGCCTCTTCTAACTTTTTATCTTTTTTTTGTTTTATATAACGCCATAATGGGATTGGAGCAGTTATGCGCTCATTAATCATTGGGAAAATAACCTCTAGATGTTTCTGAAAGTCACTTTCATTAGTATGTATGGTATCGATCTCATATCCAAAAGCAATTGCAGTAGTGATATCTATTGTAAAGCACATAAAGTCTTTCCTTATATCAACCACCTTTTTTGTAGTGGCATATTCTTCGAATTTCTGAAGCAAACTCTGAGTTTTATTTACTAAAACATGATGAAATCCTTTTATTTTTTGCGCATTTAAGGCTTCTGCCACAGGTTTTCTATGACGTCTCCAGGAATCTCCTTCTGCATTAAACACCCCATCGATTCCCATTTCTACCAAAATTTCATTCATTTTTGATAGTCTTTTAAATGTATCGGGTCTTTCTTTTAATATTTTACTATTAACAGCTGCATTTGCCGAAACTAACAATTCTTTACCAACAAAATTAATCCTAAATAACTCTCCACACTCCTCTACCCAACGTTCTAAAACCTGATGTTTATTGGGTGTTTGAAATTGAGGTAAATGCCCTAGAAGCATATGTCCTTTTGGAGTAGGGAGACTTTTTATAGTAGTGATTTGTGTATCTGTTGTCATTGTAGTAAAAGTTGGTTACTGAATATGATTTACATGCTTTGTCAAAGATACATATATAGACGGATTGGTCTCCATTTTTTTCTACATTAAACACTCCATTAGCAACACTCAATTTATATTTGGGATTTGTAGTACCAATCCCCACATTACCTGTAGATTCAATTTTATTATCTTGTGCATTACTTCCAAAACCGATTCCGATTAAAGCCAGCGTTAAAATTATTTTTTAGTAATTACCAAACAGTCTTACTTAAACCATTCTTAATAAAGAGAATACACCTTTTTACATAAAGAAATTCCAAACCAAACCAAAACGAAGTACTGCGTCACGTGTTGCATATCCTGGTGCCGAAAACTCATTGTTTTGCCTAAATGCTTCTCCTATGTTTTCGAACTTAAAATAAATACGTGTTTGTCGCACCTTGGCATTAAAGAAAATATCAAACTGCGGGAAACCACCTATTTCTTGAGTATTTTGAGTATAAAACTCTGAAAGAACAGGATCATAACCGTCTGCAGTATAACTTGTAAAATACTTAAGCGTTACCCCTGTTTGCATATACATCGCTTTTTTAAACCAATGATCATGGTAATACAAACTATTTCTAGTTGTAATACGAGGTACATTATAAATTTGATTACCTCCCCCTACATTCTGATATAGGACGGTATTATCCAAACCAAGTCTCCAATATTTTAAGCCTTGTTGTAGCTTTACTTTTAGCACTTCTATATCTTCTGAAACTTGCATTGGAGTTATCGCCTGGTTTGCATTTTTTACAAAATAAGTATGATTACTTATCGTTGTAAAACCAGCTTGTACTTCTGCAATATCTTTTGCTTTTACGGTTAGCTGCGCCGTTTTCGTATTTATATTGTCAAAATTATTTTGCCAATTATAATTTATATAATCACTTTGATATAAAAGAAAATTATAATTAGGTGCTACAGAATTAGCTCCTATTTCACCTTTTATCTCATATTTTTCATCAAGAACATATCCCGCACCGGCATTAAAATAATTACCCGTTAGATCTCCAGAGACTATCGCTCTACCATCTGCAAATAACTGAAACCCGTTATATTCGTTTGTATAGTTACCTCCTATAGAATATACTTCTCCTTTCAATCTATTGGTAATATTAATTTGACTACCCGATTCATCTACTTGACTTAACAATGAATTATATCCATAATTATAATTAGACGTACCGCCAGACAAACGAAGATTTCCTAACCAGTTATTGGTAAACTCTACAAAAAGACGATTACTAAAATCTTCGAGTGCTACATCATCAGCAAGTGATTCAGACACATACGATTCTCCTAAAAGCCCATCAGGAGCTATTGCTGCCTGAGTAAAACGGAACCTTTTATCTGTAAGATCTAAAATATGTCCAATAGACATGCTACTATCTGTGCTATCTGTTTTCTTGATCAAAGCATATCGATGATTGATATAAAATCGTTTACCTAAAAGAATATTCTCTGCATCTGTAAAATTAACCGATATAGCTCCTCTATCTGTAAATTCATCTTCCTCTCCTACAAATTCTCCTTGTGCCAAATATTGATTTACTCCTCTTTCAGACAACCCTCCGTTTTCTTCATTAGACAAATCTTGTGATACAAAATGTGTATGAACACTATATCGTTCATTTTTTGTTTTATAACTCGCAGTTGCTCTAAAATTACCTGTGCTGGTCAGCGCTTGTTGATACTTCCCTAAGGAGCGTACTCCTTTATATGCTATAGATAAATTAAGTCGCGGAGATGTATTTACGGTAAAGAAAGCATCTAATTGTTGCCCTTGTTCAAACGTTGTTTTAAAATACAACTCGGTAAACGGTGTTGGCACATGGTAATATCTAATATCTCTTGCTTCTATATAATTAAAGTGTCTTGCCCTAGCCCCAAAAAGAGGTAACAAATGATCTCCCTCATCTCTTTTTTCCAGACTTGTATAGGTTTGTCCCACATTATGAATTGGCAATAATCCAAAATCATCTCTACGTAAGTAGTTAAAATTATAATCCTTTTGGATCGTTAATGATGTATCTACATAAGTGGTATCATTCTCTATAGAAATAATTCTATACTCTGTTATTGGTGGTTTTTCTCTTTTATCCCCTCTATCTCGTAACGATTTGTAGGAACCTTCTGAATCACCAGTATTACTTCTACCAGACGTCTTTTGATTATTATTTGAAGGTTTTCTATCCTGTGCCCATAGGGCAGTAACCGATAGTAATACAACTATGAATATTATGTTTTTTCTCATTAGCCTATAGAACTTTGGCAAAAGTATACTTTTTTTAATGAAGAACGCATCTTGACTTTTTATTTTGCCTGCAAATTTGACATTTTAATTTCAATAATTTAATCCTTTCACAAATATGATGGTTTACAAAAACAATCCTCTTTTTTTAAAATTAACACCCTTTAGGTATCATAAAGCATTACGATACTTTTTATCTACTTTGGTATCAAAATCAAAAAATAGTTTTTTGATGTTCTATTCATAGAGTATATTCGTGTTATGCTTACATTACAATTACATCCAGATATCTTAGAATGTGGTACAGATGAAGCTGGGCGAGGATGCCTTGCCGGCCCCGTTACAGCTGCTGCAATACTATTACCCAAAGATTTCGATAACAAAATACTTAATGACTCAAAACAGCTTAGTGAAATCAAAAGAAATCAACTACGCCCTTTATTAGAAGACTGTGCTATTAGCTATGGTGTGACACATGTTTTTATGGAAGAAATAGATCAAATCAACATTTTAAATGCATCTATTCTTGCCATGCAACGATCAATTAAACAACTTACTCCACAACCTCAGCATATCATTGTTGATGGAAATAAATTCAAGCCCTATCATACTATACCCCATACATGCGTTATTAAAGGAGATGGAAAATATTTAAACATCGCTGCGGCATCGGTACTAGCCAAAACCTATCGTGATGAGTATATGGAAAAAATACATGAAGAGTTTCCTATGTATAATTGGAAAAAAAATAAAGGATACCCCACTACAGAACATCGGGATGCTATTCGCAAGTATGGTATCACAAAGTATCATAGAAAGAGTTTTAGGTTATTACCAGAACAACTTACTTTAGATCTTAAATAATTGATATCTTTGAAACTACATAGAAGATACTTTTCAAAAGTAAAGCGTACCAAATACTATGGAAATTAATTTTAGATCAAAAGAAGAGAGTAATTCGATCCAAAGAACCAAGTTCTTGCAATTATCACCAGTAGAAAGAGTAAATTCTTTTATTGAAATGACCTATTTATTTAATAGTTTTCCTATTTCTTCCAAGAAAAGGAAAAAAAGCAATAATTTCATAGTTGTTTTATATCCATAAAAAAATAACCAAAATTATTTATCGTTCATTATACAAAGGAAGTACCAAAATTAGGAATACAAAACACAATCACCTCATGAAAAAAATAGCTGCAATTCTTTTTCTCTTAATCGCTATTTCTTGTGAAAACAAACCAAAATCATCAAATTCTTTAATCGATCATATCCCTAAAGACACGCAGATCATTATAAAAATAAATGATACAGAAGAAGCTGCAAGTAAACTAAGGGATAACCATTTTATAAAAAACAATAATCAGCTTGCTTTTTTTAAATATTTCAAAAAACTACCAGTCATTCATGAAACTAAAACACCATCAGGATTGTTATGTTTTTCTCCTAAAGGTAAAAATGACTTTGATTACACCTATATTTCAAGGTTTGACCCTGCTGTACTTAAAAACGATTCTTTAGACACAAAGAATATTGAAATTATAGAGTACAATAAGGAGCAGATTTATAAAATATCATCAAAAGAGCAATCATTTTTTGCAACAAGAAGAGATAGTGTACTTATTGCATCTTCTTCTCAGTTACTGATTGAAAACGCTATACGAACAAAAGAAGTACCTGTATCGATTAATGAAGATTTACAAAAGGTGTATGAAGTATCTGGTACAGAAAGTCCACTATCTATTTTGGCAAATGGAAAAAAACTACAAAGTATTCATAATATTTTATTGCCTAATACTGATCAACCAACCTTACAGAATTTTAGTGGATGGATTTCATTAGATGCCACAATAGAACAAAATGCAATGTATCTTGATGGTATCGCAATAGAAAAAGATTCACTATCGAGTACTATCGGAATTTTTGACAATACGATTGCGCAAGAAAACAAAATTTCTCAAATCACTCCAATTACGGCAAATGGATTTATATCCTATACCTATGACGATTATACTATTTTAAAAAAGAATCTCTCATTAGCTCAGGACAGAGAATTTGAAGATATCCCTGATGAGTTGGACGAATTGTTATCAAATGCTTCAGAAATTGGAATGGTTTTTCTTGAAAAAGAAAAAGTACTCATTGTTAACTCGTTAGAAATTGATAGTGCCAAAGAATATTTAGGAGATAACAGAATCGAAACTTATCGAAATATCCCTATTTACTCTTATAATAGTCCCGCATCTTTTTCTCAAATACTTACCCCTCTAATCAGCGATTTTGAGGCTAAATATTTTTTTGTTAAAGACAAGTTTATCGTTTTTGGCAATTCAATAGGGCCACTAAAAGATATTATTGCCAATGTTTTAAACCAAACATTACTTGATGATCAAGGATATTACAAAAGTTCTATCGGTGGGTTGTCTGATGAGTCTTCTATTTTAATCGCGACTCGCATTAATTATTTAAAAGATTACATTTCAGAAAACTGTAAGGACACCTATGTTTCGCAATGGGGTAACATTAAGAATAAAGGTTACGAAATGGGAGTTGTACAAATAACAAAAGAAAACGACTTTGCTCATGTACATAGTGTTTTACAAAAAAGCAGTACCAAAGGAGCTGTAGCTTCTGTTAGTCAGGTTGCATCCACTACACTAGAGAACAAAGTATTGAACAACCCTATTTTGGTAAAAAACCATCGAACAAAAGGAATGGACGTTGCGGTACAAGACATTGAAAACACCTTATATCTCATCTCTGATAAGGGGGCTATATTTTGGAAAAAACAAATCGATGGCGAAATACTAGGGGACATTAAACAAATAGACATCTATAAAAATGGTAGATATCAGTTGCTATTCAATACAGCTCATACTCTATATTTGGTAGACCGTGACGGTAAAGATGTTGCACCTTACCCCAAAAAGTTTGAAAAAACCATCACACAACCTCTCGCTCTGTTTGATTATGACAAAAACAAACGCTATCGCGTTCTTATTACTCAAGGAAATAAGGTTACTATGTTAGATGCAAAATCAGATATTGTAAGTGGTTTTACATTTAAAAATACAGAGACCGACTTGATTTTGCCTCCTAAGCATATACGTATCAAAGGCAAAGATTACATCCTCTTATCAGAACAAAATGGGAAATTAACTATTTTGGATCGATTAGGAAAAACAAGGGTAAGCGTAAAAGAAAAAATTGATTTCTCTAAAAACGAATGGTATCAATATCTCGATAAGTTTACTTCTACTACCAAAGGAGGAAACCTAATTCAGATTCAAAAAGATGGTAATGCTGTACAACAAAATATGGGGTTAGAGCATGACAATCATGTAGTAGCTACTAATAAGACATTAGTGACATTTTCTGAAAACAAACTTGCTATTAAAGGAAAAACAATCGAATTAGATTTTGGGGTATATACAACACCCAAGCTCTATGTTGTAAATGATAAAATATATATTACTATTACCGATTTGCAATCTAAAAAAGTATACTTATATGATAGTAATGCCGAGTTATTTCCTAATTTCCCAGTCTATGGTAATTCGGTTTTAAGTATAGGAAATATGGATAAAGATCCTAATATCGAATTTGTTGTAAAAGGTGAAGATAATGGTATTCTACTTTATCAAATCAATTAAAATTCGTCCTATAAATTGTAGCAATATCTGAAGATCCCTACTAACATGAAGATTCTTATAAGTACAATGATTCTATAGTATTTTGCTTATAAGAATCCTTTAACATACTAACAGTTCTCTTTTTGTTAGTATTATCTTACAACATTATTTAAAAACGTAAATTTCCCCCAAAAAAAAACAGGTAAAAATACTGATAATCAATTACTTGAAATAAATTAAAGATACGTTAATTGTTTATTTCAAAGTATTGATTTATAGTAACTTTACTACATAAACCGTTGCCTCTTTATTACACAAAAATTGATTTAAATTAAAACTCATTAAAACCTAAACCAATGAAAAATTTTAATTACCCAATCCTATTGTTATTTGTCTTATTACTTTGCAATGGATGTACAACAAATGATACGGATGAAATCTCCCCTAACGTCGAAAATGTAACTACAGATAATACTATTGATAGTAATGATTATAGTGATGATGTATTTGTGGATGGGATTAACCAAACCTATCTAGAAGAAACTGGTATGACCAAAGAAGAATTACTTCGGTCTATTGCAGAAGATGATAAAAACTATGAACAAGAGCTCGAATCTAGATTAAGTCAAGAGGCCTTATCTAACGGTTTAACAAAATCTACAGCCGCAAAGGGGTTTGATTTTAACAGAGCAGAATTAGCAGGTGCGATCGGATATATGTTGTACGAAATCCAAACAGATCCGGCCAAATACTTTCAGACCGATTTTCCAAATGACCTTCCTGATTTTAACCTTGGACTCAATACAGAGTTAATACGCCTTGCAGTGTCCAAATTCCCGGCTTTGAAAGATCATACTAATAAACGTAAAATAGACTTATATGGTTTTTCATTACATAATGTATCCATTAGTGGTCAAACCATCAAATTTGATGTGAGAGGAAATGCTCGTTATAGAAAATACGTTAAGATTTTTGGAAAATGGAGAAAGATATTAGACAAAAGAGGCTCTGCCAATGTTGATATACCTTTATACTTTAATACGAGTACACACACTATCGAAGTTTCTACTATTAAAATCTCTAAAATTAGTATTGGAGGCGGAATACTATCAATTATATCTCCTATCAAAACACTAATCATAAAACTATTAATCAATAAGTTTGTTAAGATCAAAGTCGACGTTGATCTTGATTTTTCTTATGATTTTATTTCAAAAGTTTACGTAAATCATAAAGGGATACGACAACAAACTATAAATGGCAGACGCTTTGTATTTTTTGATTTCGAAATTAAAACCAGCCAACTTATTGATGATGTAGAAGCTCTACTACAAAGCTTCGGAATTATTTGTTGTTGATATTAAAAAGTAGCATTTAGAAACAATTTTATGCAGCGTCTTTGGTACTAAAAATGATATCAAAATAAGAGGTAACAGATTTTATTTTTATCACCAAAGACCATCATTTCAAATAACCACCATGACTTAGGTTTTGGTGGTTTCTTTTATAATTTCTGCTTCAAAAAGAACTGTAAAGTGTTTTAATAATTTCTCTTTTACTTCTTCTATATCTACCTTCTCTTTACCTATTTCGACATGAAGTGACGTCACGGCTTTATCTTGTATACCGCAAGGAACGATATGATCAAAATATCCCAAATCGGCATTTACATTTAATGCAAAACCATGCATAGTAACCCAACGACTGGCACGTACACCCATTGCGCAAATCTTGCGTGCAAACGGAGTTCCTACGTCGATCCATACTCCTGTTTCTCCCTTACTTCTGGTTGCATTAACACCATACTCCTTTAGGGTAAGTATGACCATTTCTTCTAGAAAACGAAGGTATTTATGTATATCTGTAAAAAAATTATCCAAATCTAGTATAGGATACCCTACTATCTGACCCGGGCCATGATATGTAATATCTCCTCCTCTATTAATCTTATAAAACGTTGCTTCTTTATCTGCAAGTTCTTTTTCTGACAATAACAGGTGATCTATTTTACCACTTTTACCCAACGTATATACATGAGGATGTTCTACAAAAAGAAAGTGATTAGGTGTAGTAAGCCCTGCATCTTCTCTTCTATTTTTCACCTTAATATCCAGAATTTGTTTAAAAACACCCTCTTGATATTCCCAGGTTTCCTTATAATCCTTACGTCCTAAATCCTGAAACTGAATTTTTTTATTCATCTGCTTTTCAATTGCTCTTATACGGTTTGATCATACTAAGGCTCTCAGCTTTAATTACCATATAAAGAATACGCAAAGATAACCTATACCAAGAATAAATTAGGAAAAGAGGAATAAAATACTTCTATCGTTCTATAGTAATCTATAACTATTTTGGATTATTTAATATTACTAATGCTGCGATTACTCCAGGAACCCATCCACAGATAGTCAATAACAAAACTATTAAGACAGACCCACAACCTTTATCCAATATCGATAGGGGTGGAAAAAAAATCGCCAGTAAAACTCTCCAAATGCTCATAATATGTACTATAGAAATAATTAAATTGTATACTTATATGTAGCATAGAATTAAAAAATGTTACATCTCAGTATAAATTTATTTCTATACTTTTAAGGCGATGAAATGATATAAACTATTTCCATTTTACTTTTTAAACAAAAATCAACCTTAGATGAAGATATCTCGGTTCTTTTTATTTTGTATTCTTTTTCTTTGCTCTAAAGAAATAGCTGCACAATACAAATTCTCTGGATTTGCAAATACAGAAAACTGGTCTGGAGACATCTACTTATCCCTTATAGAAGATTACAGGCAGTTATCTGGTATCTATCATGAGCAAATTATAAAAAAAACCGTTAGCGATTCTACAGGATACTTCAGTTTTTCTGGTGACAACCTCCCTATACAAAATCGCATGTACAGAATCCATATAGAGAACTGCACAAAAGAAACACATAAACCTATACATTTTAATGGTGTCTGCCCAGAAAGTAAAGAAATTCTATTTATTGCCAACAATAAGGATTCAATTACCTTTCCTTTTTCATTCGATTATGAAATGTTCTGTACAATCGTTTCTACTTCAGAAAAGAGTAATTCTTTTATCAAAGTAGATTCTATCATAGATGAAATGCGTTTTGCCTTTGCCTCTTATAGAAGTGAGGCCAATCGTAAATTGAATGCTAAAAAATGGTTGTCAACTTTACAAAACTATGTAAGCACCCAGAATGAACCTCTGGCAGAGTTATATGTATATAGTTTTCTTTCTAATAAAACTAACGACTTACATTCATATTATTTAAATGATTTAAAAAACCATACTTATTACGACGAATTACTAAGTCGACTTCAAGAAAAGTATCCAAACAGTCCCTATACCATTCAATACCAAAAAGAATTGGCTGCAGATAAGTTTCTTATCAATCCTTCTACTTTTTCCTCTACCAGTCCATGGTTATTAGTTGTACTATTTGTATTACTTTTTTCGGTATTTCTTAATGTACTACAGTATTTAAGCTATAAAAAGAAAAAGAACAATTTGGGAGGTGTAGAAAAGAAATTAACCAAACAGGAACAAAAGGTTCTGGATCTTATTTTACTTGATAAGACAAACAAAGAAATTGCAACCACAATGTTTGTGAGTATAAGTACTATAAAAACACATATTAATAACTTATACAAGAAGCTTAATGTTCACTCGAGAGAAGAAGTTAAGTCACTATACAGCAACAAGTAACAAAAAATCAACCGGGGTTCTAGTCCTCTTTTCAAACACCATTTTGTTGGTTTACCTCTCGTTTATTTTGATTTTTGAAACACTAATTTAAAAATCAATACTCATGAAAAAAACAATTTTAATTTTAGCTGGTGTTACCTTATTTACTATGGTATCTTGTAAAAATGACATTTCTCAAAAAACTACAGAACATCAAGAAACTGTCTCTTCTTTACAAGCTAAAGTTGCAAGCTATCCTATAATGTCTTTTGCAAAATCCAATCATGATTTTGGAACAATTAAAGAAGGTGAAATTGTAAAACACATATTTACCTTTACCAATACAGGAAAAGTACCATTGGTTATCATCAATGCCAAAGGTAGTTGCGGTTGTACCGTTTCAGAATGGCCAAAAGAACCTATTGCTCCCGGAGCCAAAGGTGAATTACTGGTATCTTTTAATTCGAATGGTAAACCAAACTTACAAAGCAAACAAGTAACCATTACTGCAAATACAGAAAAAGGTAAAGAAATACTTACAATTAAAGCAATGGTTACTCCAAAAGCAACAACATCAAATCAAAAATCGGCCCATAAATAATTTTACAGATTTATTAATAGGTTTTATTCTCTATGGTTTTTTGTCGTAATCTTCAAGATCGAAAAGAGAATAATTTGCTATTCCATTAATTATTTAATGTGATCGTAACATCAATCATTAAACAATACCCAAAAGGTTTACATAAACCTTTTGGGTATATTAATTTGGGTAAAATTATCTAAAAAATGATGTTAATAGGTGAACGATATGTTTAATAATTACTCCCTTTTTTTGGTAGATTTTGAACCTATTCGGGCATGCCTTCTAAAAACAAAGTTTAGATACTAAAAGTTTTTATGCAGACTTTTCTTTAAATTCTTCAAATAGGCTATTTTTGTGCCTTTAAAACATAGAATTTATGCAATTATCAGAACAAGAACTTGTAAGAAGAGAGAAGTTAAGCGCATTACGCGATTTAGGCATCAATCCTTATCCGGCATCGTTATACCCGGTGGATTATACTTCTAAACAGATAAAGGATAAATTCGAAGAAGGTAAAAAGGTAGTAATCGCGGGTAGACTAATGTCGAGAAGAATACAGGGTAAAGCATCTTTTGCAGAACTACAGGATGCCAATGGACGTATACAAGTTTATTTTAACAGAGACGAAATATGCCCTGATGAAGATAAAACCAAATACAATGAAATCTATAAAAAACTATTAGACATAGGTGATTTTATAGGAATTGAAGGAGAACTTTTTACTACTCAGGTTGGAGAAAAAACAGTATTGGTTAAGGATTTTTCTTTGTTAAGTAAAACTCTTAAGCCACTACCTCAACCCAGAACCGATGCTGATGGGAAAGTATATGATGCTTTTTCTGATCCAGAATTGAGATATCGTCAACGCTATGTTGATCTAATTGTAAACCCACATGTAAAAGAGGTTTTTGTAAAGAGGACAAAGCTTTTTAATGCTATGCGAAATTTCTTTAATGACCGTGGATATTTTGAAGTTGAAACTCCTATTTTACAACCAATACCTGGGGGTGCTTCTGCACGCCCTTTTATCTCGCACCATAATGCACTTGACATCCCTCTATACCTTAGGATTGCAAATGAATTATACTTAAAGCGATTAATTGTTGGTGGTTTTGACGGAGTCTATGAGTTTTCTAAAAACTTTAGAAATGAAGGAATGGATCGTACTCATAATCCTGAATTTACGGCTATGGAAATTTATGTTGCCTATAAGGATTATAACTGGATGATGGATTTTACCGAAAAATTACTGGAGCATTGCGCCATTGCTGTTAACGGAACCACAGAAGCCACCTTTGGAGCGCATAAAATTGATTTTAAAGCTCCGTATGCAAGGATAACCATGGCAGACTCTATCAAACACTTTACAGGTTTTGATATTACTGGTAAATCTGAAGATGAAATCAGAGAGGCTGCAAAAGGAATGGGGATCGAAGTTGATGAGACTATGGGTAAAGGAAAATTAATCGATGAGATTTTTGGAGAAAAGTGTGAGGGGCAATATATCCAGCCTACTTTTATTACCGATTACCCAAAAGAAATGAGTCCTTTATGTAAAGAACATAGAGATAATCCAGAACTTACAGAGCGTTTTGAATTGATGGTATGTGGTAAAGAAATTGCGAATGCCTACTCAGAACTTAATGATCCTATCGATCAACGTGAACGTTTTGAAGAACAATTAAAACTAAGTGAAAAGGGTGATGATGAGGCAATGTTTATCGATCAAGATTTTATTAGGTCTTTAGAATATGGGATGCCTCCTACTTCTGGATTAGGAATTGGTATGGATCGTTTGATTATGTACCTTACCAACAATCAGTCGATACAAGAAGTGTTGTTTTTCCCACAAATGAGACCCGAGAAGAAGCAAGTAACGCTAAACGATAATGAAAAAGCAATTTTTGATATTCTTAAAAAAGAGAAGAGTATGTCCTTAAATGAACTTAAAAATGCCGCAGGACTTAGTAATAAAGGATGGGACAAAGGAATGAAAGGTCTTTCTAAACTTGGACTAACCAAAGTAACAAAAACAGAAGATAGTCTTATCGTAGAAGTTGCAGAGTAATAACACACTTTACTTTAAAGTTCATTATTTCAACACCTTACAAAACAAAAACGCGGCTCAACAGCCGCGTTTTCTACTTTAATTAACCCTAACTTAAAGAAGTTATTTCACATAAAATAACTTCTTCAAAATTTTCATTAAAAGAGTATTATATCTCTTCTAAGTATTTTGTCATTTTAAATTTTATAAGTCAAAAGTATTCTCTGTATTCAACTTAAATATTAGCCAACAATTAAATAAATCTTAATTCGAATTATGGCATTCACTTACTTTCATTGTTTTAACACATCCTTTCTTATACTGTTCCAGAATGCTAAATACCACAAAGCCTTGGAGTTTACAAAGAATCCTTTATATTTGAGTATCTAAAAAGACTAATCAGATGCCATTTATAACAGACGAAGAATTACAAGGTTACAAAGATCAAATAGAAAAAGCCGAAGAATCAAAACGTGCTATAGATTATGCTCGTAATAAAGCAGTAAAAGATGAGCGAGAGAACTCTCAGAAATTTAAAATCGCCGCTATCATACTAGGCATTATTGCGCTTTTGGGAGTAGCGGGTACCGTCTATCTTATGAATTTTAGCACTCCAAAAAATGCTATTACACAAAAAAAATACAATGCAGAGGTTAAGACTCGGGATGATAAAATAGTTGAGCTTGAAGAAACTATCAAAAACATGGCCATGAATCAGGAAATTGACAATCAAGAAAATCAATCGGGTTCTGCAGGTTCTTTAGAAGATAAGCTCATTTATGCCGTGCAGATTGGTGCTTTCGAGGACAAAGATTTGTCTATGTATTCTGAAAACTTTGTAAATTTTAAAGAAATAAAAAGTGGAAATTTCAATAAATATGCATTAGGAAATTTTGAAACACTTAACGAGGCTAAACGTTTCCGAAGAGAGTTGGTTAGTTTAGGTTTTAGAAATGCCTTTATTGCATCCTATCAAAATGGTAATCGTATAAAAATCGAAGAAGCGTGGTAGTATTTTTTGACTATAAATTTTAAATGCTTTAAAAAATAGATAGTGGGTAGTAACCGATCATCTACCCACTAATCATTTCAACTAAAAAAAACTAAACAGTAACAATAATATATTTCTTTCCTGATCTTTTATAATATACTCCGTTATAAGTATAATACTTTACCCCTCTTATTTTTATCACCTTGTACCCTCGAGGTAAAGTCACCATTCTAGCTCCTATAGGTGCTTTCACTCTTCTATATACTTTTCCTTTTTTAACATACCACTTCCCTTTACTTCTATAGTAGCGCACATTTTTATGTACAATTACTTTGGGTCGATGCACTTTGGTAATAACCACATCTTGGGTTGGTGCCGCTTGTATTGTAGTTGCACAAGAAGTGGTCAAACATCCAACTAATAAAACTGGTAAAATTATTCTAATTATATTTTTCATGTCCTTAGTATTTTGGGTTCTTATGTTTTAGACTCTCCGATTACAAAAAGGTTTAATTCTACTTTTAATTTTATTAGACAACCTTTCTTAAAACTTCTGCGTCTTTTAAGGTAAATCATTACTCGAACCTAATTTTATTGAAGTTTCAAATCATCCTTATGAAGACATTTATAATTCATGAACATGAAAAAATCGCCCTTCAAATAAGCGTAAAAATTGCTGGTCTATTACTAGTACATAAATTCTTAAAACTGAATTCACATGAATAGTATCAAAAAAAATGCACGAATAGCAGGCCTATTTTTTCTAATCGTAGTATGCTGTGGCATGTTTGCAGAGATGTTTGTTCGTCAAAAATTGATCATCTATAATACCCCCGAAACAACCTGGGATAATATCTTGTCTTCAAAAATGTTGTTTAGCCTGGGAGCAATAAGTGATTTATTAATGTCTACCGCCTATTTTTTGTTTGTAATGATGCTGTATCCTATACTTAAACAGATACAAAAAAACTATGCTAGAATAATGGTGTTATCGGTAATAATTTCGGTTGCTATTTTATGTGTAAATATGCTTAATCAACTCGCAGTTCTATTAATAACCGAAGACGTAGATTATCTAAATGCTTTTACATTAGAACAACGACAAGCACTGGTACTCCTCTTTATGAATTTGCATACCAAAGGGTATTTCATTGCTCAAATATTCTATGGCTTATACCTATTCCCATTAGGATATCTTGTTTATAAATCAAATATGTTTCCCAAAACAATAGGTATTCTTCTAATGTTAGGATGTATTGGTGACTTTGTTGATTTCTTTAGGTATTTTCTTTTTCCCGATCATCCTTCTATAATCTTACAATACGCTACTCTTCCTGCCAACTTAGGAGAATTTTCATTATGCCTATGGCTTTTGGTTATGGGGGTAAGAAAACAACAATAATTATAGTATTTATAGAAGACATAAATATATTAACTCTAACGATTTATAAGTATCTTAGTGATTCTCTTTTTTAATAAAAGTGATGTTACCAACTTACCTCTTTTCCTATTTAAGAGGAATTCACAAATTATATTAATAGAAATAATAATATATGATACCTATCAAAGAAATCAATATTAAAAACAAAGACAGAATTAAACTTTCTTTTACTTTTGACCCAGTAAAAATGTTAGATGAATGCAGAGCTTTAGAGTTATTACATTTTGAATATTATAGTGTGATACAATTACGAGCACCTTCTCATATTGTAGATACATCACTTCCAATACCTCCTCCTTCTGGAGACTATGCAGATGGCTCATGGACAGAATGGCTAGACACAAAAGCACTCAAATCATCTCCGTATCTTAAAAGTGTGGTAGATAGTTTTCGCAAACACACCAAGGTAACATTGGTTAGATTACTTCGTTTAGCACCAGGCGCTATCGTAAAAGAACATACCGATCCAACTTTGGGATTAGAAATAGATAAATCTCTAATAAGACTTACAATTCCTATTTATACGAATAACCAAGTAACATTCTATTTGAATGGTACCGAGGTGCCTCTACAACCGGGAGAATGTTGGTATTTAAAACTTACTGATCCACATAAAATAGATAATTTGGGAGCCACAGAAAGGATTAACCTAACCATTGATATGATCCCTAATGAATGGGTAACAAAAGTTATTAAAGATAGTCTCATAACAAATGGGTAAAGTTGGTAGTTGTATAATCCTGTAGAGTTGCTATTTTTGCGATTATGATAGACAATTTTGAGAATGAGTTTTTTGGAATCGGTATTCAGAATGGAAAAACACCCGAAAATCTAGGTGTCTTATGGCGTTCTGCTCAAAATATGGGTGCTAGTTTTATCTTCACCATTGGGAACCGATATGCAAAACAAGCTTGTGACACTCACAATGCGGTAAAATCAATGCCCTATTTTCATTATGATACTTTCGAAGATTTTTATAAACACCTTCCTAAAGGGGCAATGTTGGTTGGTGTTGAACTTGATGAAAATGCCGAATCACTAGAAACGTTCAAACATCCTAAACGGTGTGTTTATTTATTAGGGGCAGAGGATCATGGATTATCAAAAAAAGCAATCGAAAAATCAAAGTTTTTAATAAAATTCAAATCCGAATTAAGTATCAATGTAGCTGTTGCCGGAAGTATTATAATGTATGACAGAGGTATTGATAAACCTAGATTTATAAGAGATTCGTAATTTATAGTAAGAATCGCCTTATCTTTAGTTTATGTTTAAAACCGTAGAACGTTTTTTTGCGGCCTTTAGCCCTTGGATATGGGATTGGCCTTTATTGATTCTTCTTATAGGAGGTGGTTTGTTTTTTCTTATCTATTCAAGATTTACTCCTTTTCTCTATTTTAAACATGCAATCGATGTCCTAAGAGGAAAGTATGATAAAAAAAATGACATAGGAGACCTTAGTCATTTTCAGGCATTATCTTCTGCTTTGGCAGCAACTGTTGGTATGGGTAATATTAGTGGAGTTGCTGTAGCAATTGTAATGGGTGGCCCCGGAGCCGTATTCTGGATGTGGATTAGTGCTTTGATTGGGATGGCCACCAAATTCTATACTTGCTCGCTTGCAGTAATGTATCGATCAAAAGACACCAATGGTGCTTTATTAAGTGGTCCCATGTATGTGATCATTAACGGAATGGGAAATAGGTGGAAACCTCTCGCCATCATATTTGCTCTAGCTGGTTTAATTGGCACTTTACCTGCCTTTACAGCAAATCAACTAACACAAACTATAATAGATGTATTTGATTGGGAAGAAACTTATAAATGGCATATTGGAATAGTGCTAGCAGGTATTGCCTCATTAGTCATATTAGGCGGTATTAAAAGAATAGGTTTTGTTGCCAGTAAATTAGTTCCTTTTATGGTTGGCCTATATTTTATTACCGTAATAACGATATTAATATTGCAAATCGAAAAAATACCCGAAATGTTTCTACTTATTTTATCAGATGCATTTTCGGGAAAAGCGGCTGCTGGTGGGGCTTTAGGATATCTTATTAAAACAGGAGTAAAAAGGGCTGCTTTTTCTAATGAGGCAGGTATTGGTACAGCTCCTATGATGCACGGTATGGCAAAAACGAATGAACCCATACGAGAAGGATTGGTCGCTATGATTGGTCCTGCAATAGACACTCTATTGGTTTGTACATTAACAGCGCTTGCGATTCTTTCTACAGGAGTATGGCAAACAACAAATGATAATGGAATTTCTCTCACACTAGAAGCTTTTAATGCTGTACTACCCTATGGTTTGGGGGATATTGTGGTTATTATCATGGTATTGGTATTCGCACTATCTACCTTATTTTCTTATTCTTATTATGGCACTACTTGTTTAGGTTTTTTAACAAAGCCAAAGTATGGTGTTTATTATAATTATATCTATATTCTATCTATTATTGTAGCTGCAGTAGTAAAAATAGAATTTGCTATTAATCTTATTGATAGTGCTTTTGCGCTTATGGCTATTCCTACTATAGTTTCTGGATTGGTATTGGCTCCAAAAGTAAACAAAATGGCCAAAGGTTACTTTAAAAACATAAAGTCTCAAAATATTAACTAAGAATTGAGAAACCAACACCTTTATTTCCTTACTATAAATTCGCTTCGTCTGTTTTCTTGATGTTTTTCTTCAGAACAAGGCACATTATTCCCACATTCATTAATCAATCTTCTTTCTCCATAAGCTTTACCATGAATTCTTTTCCAAAGAATTCCTCCCTTTCTTATGATATACCTTACCGTAGCTCTCATTCTTTTTACACTTAGCTTTTTATTATACCAATAACTAGATCTACTATCGGTATGCGAGCGAACTTCTATTTTTAAATCGGGATACTTTTTCATGACTGCAATTATCTTTTGCAATTCTATTTCGGTTTCTGGAGTAATCGTTGAATCATCAAGCCCAAAATAAATAGGCTCTAGCAGCAATGTTTTCCCTAAGTCATCTCCAATATTTACTAATGCTTCTGGAGATAGTACATCTGCTTTTATAGCCTGCAGAGGAATAACTATAGAATGCGTATATTCTAGAACATCTGTAGTTTTAATAGTTATATTTTCTGGAGCATACGAATTTAAGCCTACCTGAATAGCGAATTGTTTTTCGCAATCCACAGTAATTCTAAATTTTCCGTTCGTATCAGATATCATTCTACTAATCATCTCTCTATTTTCATCCCATAATGATAAATCTGCACTAGAAAGCGGTGTATTTGTTTCACTATCTACAATAACACCTTCAATATACTGTCTGCAAGAAGTGATTAATTCTTCTTTTTGTTTAAAACTATAGATATCGTCATTACCCTTACCTCCTCTTCTATTACTGGCAAAATATCCTATTTTCGTATTTTCATTGAGAACAAAAGTAAAATCATCTTTAGGACTATTTATTGGCTTACCAACATTATATGCATCAGAAAAACCTGACTCTTCTGGTTCTGCCACAAAAACATCTAATCCTCCTAAACCTACATGACCATCACTAGCAAAAAATAGTCTGCCACTATCACTTAAATACGGAAAAGTTTCTCTTCCTTCGGTATTAATAGTTTCACCAAGGTTTTTGGGTTTACCAAACTTTCCTCCTCCCAACACATCTACCACATACAAATCTGATTTACCATAGGTACCGGGCATATCACTTGCAAAATATAATTTTTTCCCATCGGCACTTAATGAGGGGTGAGATACCGAATAATTATCACTGCAAAACGGTAGCTCGGTGATATCTGTCCATTTATCATCTACCAGCGTTGCTTTATATAATTTTAAAAGAACTACTCCTTTTTTACTGGTTCCCAATTTATTATTGGTGTAATTATTTCTAGAAAAATAAACTGTACTACCATCCCGACTAAAACTTGTGGATGATTCGTGAAACTTGGTGTTTATTTTGCCTTTTAATTTTACCGGTTCTTTTAAACCTATACTATCCGGTTTTACTTCTGAAGAAAAAATATCTAAAAAAGGCATTTTATCCCACTTGTGTAACTTGGCAGGATTATTAATTTTTTCTCTAGAGGACGCAAAAACGATTTTACCATTAGCATCAAAACTTGGTGCATATTCAGAGTTTTTGGTATTAATGTTTAAAGAAAACATTTCAAATTTTCCAGATTGCAGTTCTATAAAATCTAGGTAGTCCTTTTTTTCAATAAAATATTTTGCTCTTTTATCATTATCGGTAAGCTTATAGAACTCTTCCATTGTGTCATCGGCCTCTTGATAACGTTCTACACTTTTAAGGCTTTGAGAATATCTAAATAAATATTCTGGATTTAAACTATTACCACTAACTTCTATTAACTTTTCATACCATCCTACTGCATCCTCCAAGTTACTGGTAAAGTAATAAGAATCTGCAAGTTTAGCATACAAATCAGGAGAAGAATACCCTTGTTTTATCACCTCTTCATAAATTGCTCTTGCATCTATATAGGCAAATGATTCAAAGTTTTCATCTGCTTTAGCGATACGTTTATCATGATCTTGAGAAAAAACAGAGAAACACACCATTATTGAAATACAAAAAAAAAGAAGATTTTTTTTGTTTAAGAAATGTGTGAAGAAGAAAAAATTATATTCCAAATGATCCCAAGATTTATGGTTTAAAAACTTGTTTTCACGGGGTTTTGAAAACGTAACTTAAGATAAATTTAAGAAAAATTAATTAAAAAGTGGATTTCGTCTTCATTTTAAGGATTATTTACACTTTATGCGCATTGATATAGACTTTGCCAATATTATATTATTATCATAATTTATAAATAAATTCATCTACCTTTGCATCAAATTATAAGTATATGGGGCATAAAGCTGGTTTTGTAAATATTATAGGTAATCCTAATGTAGGTAAGTCCACATTGATGAATGCATTTATAGGAGAGAAATTATCCATAATTACGTCAAAAGCTCAAACGACCAGACATCGTATCCTAGGCATCGTAAACAGTGATGATTTTCAGGTTATTTTATCAGACACCCCTGGTGTTATCAAACCTGCTTATGAGTTGCAAGAATCTATGATGGGGTTTGTTAAATCTGCTTTCGAAGATGCCGATGTACTTATTTATATGATAGAAATTGGAGAAAAAGAGCTTAAGGACGAAGCTTTTTTTACAAAAATCACCAACGCAAAAATCCCTGTACTTTTACTAATTAATAAGATTGATCAGTCTAACCAGGAACAACTAGAAGAGCAAGTTCAATTTTGGACACAAAAAGTACCTAATGCAGAAATGTATCCCATATCTGCACTTGAAAAATTTAACGTCAAAGAAGTTTTTGATCGAATCGTTGAACTTTTACCAGAGTCACCGCCTTTTTACCCGAAAGATCAACTTACCGATAAGCCTGAACGCTTTTTTGTAAATGAAGCCATTCGCGAAAAAATATTACTGCACTATAAAAAAGAAATTCCTTATTCTGTCGAGGTAGAAACTGAAGAGTTTATAGAAGATGAAGATATCATCAGAATTCGTTCTGTTATTATGGTAGAACGCGAATCTCAAAAAGGAATTATTATTGGTCATAAGGGAGCTGCTCTAAAAAAAGTAGGTACTGAAGCTCGTAAGGACCTTGAGCACTTTTTTGGCAAAAAAATCCATATCGAATTATATGTAAAAATCAATAAAAACTGGCGTAATAACGAACGTCAATTAAAACGATTTGGATACAACAATTAACCTTATTTCCTCCTTAAAATCAATTGTTAATTGAACTTATTTTTATAGTTTAAGAATATATGAAGATAGAGAAGTAAAATTGTTTCGTGATTTAGGCCTTCTCAAAAGAGACAATCCACAACGAATAATATTTTTAATTTACCCTTTACTTAACATTGGGGATACACTTGTTATTAATATTTGAGGTTTTAATCACGTAAAACATCTTCAATAATGAATTTCTTTAACAAAACCATCCTTTTTTCGGCTACAGTATTATCATTATTCACAGCATGTGATCTTGACGATTACACAGGAGGAGGAAACAACAATTCTCTTACATTTATCAAAATAGGAGGATTTACTAACGGGACAGGAGACGAAGGATTTGCAGAAATCTCTGCTTTTGATACATCTACAGGAAAACTTTTTGTGGTCAACCCAAACGATTCTGAACTTTCCGTATGGAATATATCCAATCCTGGTTCGCCAATACAAGGAACTGATATAGCACTAACAGGTATTCCTAACAGTGTTTCGGTTCATAACGGATTAGTAGCTGTTGCTCTAGAAAATGCATCTAATAAACAAGCCAATGGTGCTATTGCTGTATATAATTCTGATTCACAAGCATTACTTAACACATATCCCGCTGGAGCATTACCCGACATGGTAACATTTAGTCCAAATGGTCAATATATTGTTGTTGCAAACGAAGGAGAGCCAAATGATGAATACACCAATGATCCAGAAGGTTCGATAACTATCATTGAAGTTGCTACAGGGCAAATTTCATCCTTAGGGTTTTCTGCTTTCAATGGTCAAACAATAGGTAATGGATTTAGAGTTTTTGGACCAAATGCAACTTTGGCTCAGGATGTGGAGCCAGAATACATAGCAGTTTCTCATGATTCTAAAACCGCTTATGTTACTTTACAAGAGAATAATGGAATCGCCATCGTAAATTTACAAACAAAAACAATTACAGATATTGTTGGGTTAGGTGTAAAAGATTATTCTTTATCAAGTAATCAAATAGATGCCAGTGATAAAGATAACATTGTTGGTAATTTCAAAAACTGGCCTGTTTTAGGTTTTTACCACCCAGATGCTATTACATATGCTAAAATTAGAGGGGGAAGGTATTTAATTACTGCTAACGAAGGAGATGCTAGAGACTATGATGGATATTCTGAAGAGGTAAGAGTAAAAGACCTTACTTTGGACCCAACCATTTTTCCTGACGCTGCCACACTACAATTAAATGAAAACCTTGGTAGGCTAAAAACAACTACCGCAAATGGAGATATCGATAACGATGGTGATTTTGATGAGATTTATGCCTATGGAGCAAGATCTTTTACCATATGGTCTACCTCTGGAGCTGTTATATACGATAGTGGTGATCAAATTGGTAAAACTATTTTTGATCTTGATCCAAATGCATTTAACAGTAATGAAGGTAGTAAAACAGACGGAAGATCTGATGATAAAGGAGCGGAACCAGAAGCTGTAGCCACTCTAAAAATCAAAAACAAAACTTTACTTTTTGTTGGTCTTGAAAGAACTGGAGGGGTACTTGTATATGACATCTCTCACCCTTCTAATCCTAAATTTATAGAGTGGCTTCGTGATGTAGAAGACATCTCGCCTGAAGGCTTAATTACAGTTAAGAAAAAGCATAGTCCAACGGGTAATAATCTTGTGATAATAACCAACGAAGTATCTAATACTGTTGCTATTTATGAGGTAAAGTAACTCCTCCATAAAAAGTTTGTTGTTTTACAGTAACCAACTTATCTATAATACTTGGTATCTTTGAAGTAAGTAATTATTTCACTGACTGACTATCAATTATGAAAAGCTCATAGACCTACCAAATGGTCTTTGGGCTTTTTATTTTTTACATTTTTTCACCTTCTAAAAAAGCTGCCTTCTTTTCTATTTTACCATTTTTTAAAACGAATATTTAAGAATTTGTTTCCTATATTTTTAGGATCCAATATTATAAACCAGAAACTCCTTAAGTTCTAAAATAAAAAGGCTAATTTTGCACAAAATTTTAGAATAGATCTCAATGAGTGGTATAGTGGCAATTGTAGGGCGACCTAATGTAGGAAAATCAACTTTCTTTAATCGATTAATTCAAAGAAGAGAGGCTATCGTAGATGCTGTAAGTGGTGTTACTCGTGACCGTCATTATGGAAAAAGTGACTGGAACGGTGTGGAATTTTCTCTAATTGATACCGGTGGATACGTTCTAGGTAGTGACGATATATTTGAAGCTGAAATTGACAAACAAGTAGAACTTGCCATTGATGAGGCCGATGCCATTATCTTTATGGTAGATGTCGAAGCAGGAATCACTGGTATGGATGAAGACGTTGCTAAACTACTACGTAGTGTCGAAAAACCTGTTTTTTTGGTAGTTAACAAAGTTGATAATGCAATGAGAGTTGCAAATGCGGTCGAGTTTTATAATCTAGGATTAGGAGACTACTATACTATAGCTAGTATTAACGGAAGTGGAACAGGTGAGCTTTTGGATGAACTAGTAAAAACGTTACCAGAAAAGGTAGAAGACGATCGTGATGATCTACCAAGATTTGCTGTGGTAGGTAGACCGAATGCAGGAAAATCATCTTTTATCAACGCGCTAATAGGTGAAGAAAGATATATTGTAACCGATATTGCAGGAACTACCAGAGATGCCATAGATACCAAATACAATCGTTTTGGGTTTGATTTTAACCTTGTAGATACTGCGGGTATTCGACGTAAATCGAAGGTAAAAGAAGATTTAGAGTTTTATTCTGTAATGAGATCTGTTCGAGCCATAGAACACAGTGACGTCTGCTTGCTTTTATTAGATGCAACCAGAGGTTTTGATGGACAAGTACAAAACATTTTTTGGTTAGCAGAACGAAATCGTAAAGGGATCGTTATCCTAGTCAACAAATGGGATCTTGTCGAAAATAAAGAAAGTAATACCCTAAAAGATTTTGAGAAATATATTCGTAAACAAATAGAACCGTTTACCGATGTACCTATTGTATTTATTTCGGCATTGACAAAACAACGAATTTTTAAAGCTATTGAGACAGCTGTCGATGTGTATAAAAACAGGTCTAAAAAAATTAAAACAAGTGAGTTAAATGATACGCTTTTACCAATCATAGAACGTAATCCACCTCCTGCCTATAAAGGAAAATATGTGAAAATCAAGTACATTACACAATTGCCAACACCACAACCACAGTTTGCATTCTTTTGTAATTTACCTCAATATATAAGAGATCCTTATAAACGCTTTATAGAAAACCAATTGCGTAAAGAGTTTGATTTTAACGGGGTACCCGTATCTGTTTATTTTAGAAAGAAATAATCTTCTTATCGAGTTAATAGGTTTAGATTTTTATCACACTCCTAACTCTAATTGGTTTTTTACCAGACTAAAGTAATCAGATTGGTTTTCTACCAATTGTTGGTGATTTCCTTGTTCTACTATTCTCCCGTTTCGCAACACTATTATTTGATCTGCGTTTTTCACCGTACTTAATCTATGCGCAATAATCAAAACGGTTTTTCCCTTAAAAAAGGATTGAAGGTTGTCATGTATAATTTTCTCATTTTCGGCATCAAGAGCACTGGTCGCTTCATCAAAGAAAATATAACTAGGGTTCTTGTAAACAGCTCGTGCTATCAAAATTCTTTGTTTTTGACCTCCAGAAATTCCATTACCGGCTGCACCAATCTTAGTTTTTAACTTAAGAGGTAAGGATTCCACAAAGTCGCCTATATTGGCAACTCTAATTGCATGCGCTAGTTTTTCACTATCGATTTCTTCATCTCCCATAGCTATATTTCTTTCTAAAGTTTCAGAAAAAATATACCCATCCTGCATTACCACCCCACAATTTCCTCTCCAGCTATTGGCAGAAACATCAGATAAATTGGTGTTATGAATTTGTATATCGCCCCGAATGGGTTCATAAAACTTTAATAACAACTTCATTAAGGTAGTTTTCCCACTCCCACTTGCTCCTACAATTGCGGTAGTTTTTCCATTTAATATTGAAAAATTAATATCTTGTAATACAAAAGGAGATTTAGGCCCTTCGTATTGAAAATCTACATTCCATAAAACAATGTCTTTTTTTGCATTATTTATAAGAATATTATCTATATCTGATATCTTTAGTAAATCTGTCACCTCTTCTTTAGGATGGTTTTGTACTTCATTTAACCTTTCTATACTTAGCTTTGCATCCTGTAATGATCTAAAAAAATTAACCAATTGATAGATAGGAGAATTCATTTCTCCAATAATATAGGACACACTTAAGAGCTCACCGATAGTCATCTGCCCGTGCACCACATAATTGGCTGCCATAAACGTAACTATAATGTTTTTAACCTGATTTAAAAACTGAAACCCCGAAAGCTGTAATTGATCTAATTTTAAAATACGAATATTAACCTTGAAAAGTTTTTTCTGAATTTCTTCCCATTTTTTTCTTTTGAAACTTTCGAACTGATTTAGTTTCATTTCGGTTACTCCATTTAGTATTTCATATATAGAATCCTGGTTATCGCTACGCTGTTGAAAACGAAAGTAATCCAAGTATTTTCGCTTCTTTAACCAAAACAATGACCACAGAATTGCTACCGCGGTTAAGGTTATATACACCAATAAGATTTTATAATCATAGTATAATAACACCCCAAAGAATACTAAAAATGTGATCATAGAGAAAAAAGTGATCAAACTTTCTGAGGTTAAGAATTTTTCTATGCGTTCATTATCCTGAATTCTCTGTTGAAAATCTCCCATCATTTTGGTATCAAAAAACTTAATAGGAAGCTGTAAAATTTTCTTTAAAAAATCTGATATGATACTGATACTCATTTTGGTTCCCACATACAAAACCAACCAGTTTCTTACAATCTCTATTGTAATCGACCCCAAAAACAATACCAATTGCGCTACCAATACTAATCCTATAATATTTAAATCTTTGGCATTAACCCCCTTATCTATAAGATGTTGTGTAAGAAAAGGAAAGATCAATGTGATACCACTTCCTACCAACAACAATGCAAACATTTGCACCAGTTGTTTTTTATAAGCAGTAAGATAGTTTAAAAGGTATTTTATAGAGGTTTTATTTTGCTTCTGAGGCGCTAACTTATAAAATTCTTCTGTTGGCTCTAAGAACAACACTATTCCTTCTTGTTCATCTGGCAACCATCCTTTTTCGAACTCTTCTTGGGTTAATGATATAACGCCATGGGTTGGATCGGCTATTTTAAACATATACTCCCCTTTGAAAAGATTTTTCTTCACGCCACATAGCACCACGAAATGATTCTGATTCCAGTGTATTATGAGCGACTTATATCTTTTTTCTATCAAATCCTGTGAGGTTAGTTTTGCTGCAAACGCGTCAAAACCAATTCTGGTAGCTGCCTCTTTTATTCCTAATAACGAAACCCCTTCTCTGGTGATATATGATAAATCTCTAATGTAATCTAATGGGTATTTTTTTCCGTAAATACTAGCGACCATAACCAAACATGCAGGTCCGCAGTCCATTTGGTCTTTTTGTGGTATAAATTTCATGGTTTAGCTTTTTCTAATAAATAATTTCTGGCTTATTTTTTTGATAAACTTCTACCCTATAGAATTTTTCTAGCAGCCCATAAAGTACTAGTTCATGCATTCTGGGATTAGAAATAGCAATTCTATTAATAGTCATATGAATAAAACTATTCAGGAAATATACTAACTGTCTCTTTTCTACATTTAGCAATTTTTCTATATGATCACTTATGTTTCTATTCCTTGCATTTATGATGTATGCATATTCATTTTCTTCTGCCTTCATGCTTTCGATTATATCATCTTTATACAATCGAAACTTTTTATCGATCTGCTTCCTCATGTTTTTTGAAGCACTAAACTCTTTCTGAAAAGAGCTATAAAGTCCTTGAGCAATTGTTAGTTTTTCTTTACTCGATAGCTTAAACATTCTGAGATACCCATCAATAGCTTTTAAAGAAAGTACCCATCGCTCTTTTTCTTGCCGATTTTCTCGAAGCTTACTTACCAGATACATTACCATATCACTGTCATAATGAAAAATAGTTTCGGCTTCATCGATTAAATCACCTCCGTATCTTTCTAGCTCCCTTATATAAGTTGATAATTCTATTTTGTTTATAAAATGATTATCTACATAGCTTTTCATATAATGCTTAAAACATGTCGCTATTTTATCGATACTTCCTGCTATATTTTTGTTGTATTTAAATCGAATCCTTAAATGAAAATCAGGGTCATTAAACCTAATAAAAAACCATTTTTCTATTAATTGTTCTTTTTTTAATTCTTCTATTAATGGAGCAATAATGTCACTTAAAATGATATCTGCAGACTTAATACCGCAATAAATTTTATAATACAGCCATTCATCCCCAGGGATAAATTTTCTTTGAACTTTATCTTTTTCTACTTTTTTATCAAAAACAAGGTGTTCTCTTTCTTTTTCATTTACAAAAGGCACTATATATTCATTGGCATATAGATTCTTTGGTTTGCTTAAATCATCAAAAACTTCTATCAGTACAATTCTTTCATTTTTCTTTAAAACTTCAAAAATGTATTGCGTTAAAAATTCGTTTTTAGTATCGATGAGTAACTGATTATCTCCTTCTGCTAGATACACATATCTTGGTATATCATACTTCTTTTTAAACTCTTCAAACTTTACAAAAGAGAACTTGCCTGTTTTTTTGTTTTCTACTCCCTCTAGATCTGTAAGATTAAGTTTCCAGGTTGCAGGTGATAAAATAACTTCTTCTCCATAAGTAACTCGAGGAAAAAACTTAAAACAATTCACATTAACTCCTCCAATATTAAGTCCTAACCCTCTTATTTTCGAATCGAACTGTAAATCGCATAAAAACTCATAAACTGGTAACGAATCATACTTATAGTTATGTGCATTAGAGTTGTACACATTCACTATCTTATTGTGAGTCTTACTTCTTAAAATAAAACGATTGTTATAGAGGCTAATGTATAAATCACTAAGGAGTATACTATTTGTTTCATTAGATTGTTTTGATAAAAACGGAATTTCTATATCTCGATTAATTTTCCTAGCCAAAATATTGGCATCTCTATCATTTGGGAGGTGTATGAATTCTGCCTGAATACTATTTGGATTAAATTTTTTCTCTTTTTCTATTATGTTAGTAACCATTGGAGTCAACCGCTCATCTAAATTGGTAAACCTACCTATCATATTTAATGCATTATCTCCTACAGAATGCATTAAGAGTTTATTATTCACTTTACTTACCATGGCACTAAATGTAGTAGGGAGTTCATCTACCAAAGGTTCGAAAGCACTCAGATCTTCTTTTGACAGATCTATTGCTTTCTTTCCTTCGATATATGATTTATGAAAAAGAGTATTCCAGAATGTATGCTGTTTACGATTAAACTTTATTTCTTCCTGATTGACATTTCCTCCTTCCCAAATAATATCATCTATCAATGTAGAAAAAGCATTAAAATGTTCATCATTACCTTTATAATCTACTCCTAACTCATTGTCTAAGGCAGTTGTTAAGGGTACCTCTGCTTCTTCATATTTTTCGTAAAATGCCTTCTTAAAATTACTTAATTTAGAATCTTCACTGGCAACCGGAGCACTAAACAAGGATAACGTTTCTATTGCTTTATGCAATAACTTGTAATCATGAGGTGTTAATGATTTTTGTGTTTCATTAACATGATTTTTCCTTAGATTAATATTAATCAAAAATTGCTTTTCATAAGAGATCTCTAATGCATCCGCAATTTTAAATATATCCTTATAAAAGTCTATTGACAAAGTTGTTTTACCCTTATTGATAATATCAATCTTTTCATTTAGTGCCTTTAGGGTGTTATATACTTTTTGCAGGTAATTATCTTCATTAATAGTCGACAGATGTCTTTCTAGAAAAGATACAAGTTGTACAATGGGTGAACTTTCATTAAGCCCGATATCTAAATCACTGGTTATTATTTGAGCATCTATCAACGAATGTATATAGGATACCACATCTTCATAGGTAACTCCTTCAATGGCATCAAATAATAGGGTACCTAGTTCTTTAATTGTTATAGGTTTATTCTGGATTTCTGAAAATATTAATTCTATAATCTCATCAGATTCTAATGAGGTTAATCCATGAAAACGTTTGGTATGCTTATAAGACACCTCAACATATCGATAATTCTCTCCTATTTTATACATCGAATTATTAGGGGTATACTTTAGAACACTTCTAAGTACATGGTTTTTGTTTAAGGCATTTACAACAGCATATAAAAACAGTAAATCAATACTAGCATATTTTTGAACACCTTCTTGTTGATCAATCTCTTGTATTCTTTCTTTTGGAGGTATATTTGTATAGTTTGAGAACAATCCAAAAGGAGTACATCTCGTAGAAATTCTAATATAGTATTTGATAATACTTCTATTAATACTACTTTTTTTATCATCGGACCAGTTATCTTCTAAAATAGATTTTTTCCACTGTTGATATAATTGTGGAGAAGCCAAAAATAATGCTTGTTTAAAAAAATTATCTTCGAACAAGGATTTTACAAAAATAGCCACTTCTTTATCAGAGTTGGGAATCTCTACATATTTACTATAGTCATAAGACGGCTCACGCAATATAGCCTCATTGATATGTTTAATATTTTTCATGACATCACCACACTTTTAAGGTTAAACATTTCTGAGGTGATTTGCAGGTTTTCTATCTTTTTTTGATTATCTCTACCCAAATCATATAGAATAAACTCTTCTATTCCGAACTTATCTTTATAATCGTATAGTAAATCATAAAAATGTGTTGGTGTGGTAGGAATAACGACATAAGGAGATTGATTAATACCCGCTTCTGTTACACTCATATTATCGACAACATTTCTGGACTGCGAAAGTGACTCTGACATATAAAAGGCAAGTGACAAAGATATCTTAGGATTAAATCCATTTCTTTCTTTAAAATCGTGTTTAAATTTTATGAGTTGATCTTTATCATAATTTACATTATGAAGCTTTTGGCCTCGATTATGAAAAATACTTCGGCAAAGATTAAGCTTGTTTTTGATAACAAACTCTGAGCTTTTATAAGATGTCGCCAGATACCATAAGTTGGGTTTTACTCCTTTAAAAGGAGGAATCACAACGCCTTCATCACGAAAATACTTTTCTTCGTTATGAATAAGTGCGGACATTTCTGTCACATTTTTTTTAAAAATTTCACTAAAATGTACATCCTTTGTCTCTTGGTTGCACATCTTATTGACATAAGGTATATCGGTTAAAGAATTTGCAAGCCCCAGATCAATTCTGTCATGGAACAGATTGTTCATTAATTTATAATTGCTAATTACCGAAAGTGGGGGATATAAGTTCACAAGCACTCCTGCAGAACCAACACTTATATTTTCTGTCATTCCCGCAATTATTGAAATCAATATGTCTGGATTAGAATATGAATGCGACACAAAGGAATAATGATGCTCTGTTAACCAAAAGCGAGAAAAGCCCAATTCATCTGCTTTTAATGCATATTCTATAATATCTTCTATAGTTGTTAGGCTATTCTCATTTCTAGAGCGCTTGCCTTGTTCTAATATACCTATTTTCATCTGTTTATACTATTGTTTTGGATGTCAGACAGAACTCGCCAAATAATCATTTTCGATATGTATCAAAATTTTGTTTTGGCTTGTTTCATGATCTGTCTTATATTAAAAATATTTTATCCCACCCCATAATGGCATCACTATGGTTATTAATTGTCAATATTGCTCCTGGATACCCTAAGAGCATATTATAGTAGTTGTCATTACTATCATTCACTTCTTTTTCCAAATAGCTTACGGTCTCTGTAAGCCAGTATTGATATGCCTGTCGATATATATCGTTGTTACTTAATTCATATAATTTTTTATACATACAGGCAGCTCCAGAAGTACCATGGCAAAACATAGACATATGTATCCCTGTTTCTTCTATTGTTTTTCTTTCTATACTCGTTTTTCCTAACATATTTGATAGAGAAATACAGTCTTCTCTATTCAACAAAATTCCAGCTTTGTATAGCACTAAAGCAACCGCAAGATCTCCGCTGCACCAAGCTAATCTATTTGTTGGGTGCGATACCAGCTCATCACCATCATAAAAAAGGTTATAAGGATAGTATGTTGTTATACCATACGCTTTTGCTTCTTTCTTAGATTCAAAAATCACAGTAAGACAATGGGTAATAATATCTTTTACTTTGGGATTAGTTTTATCTTTTTCAAAGATCTCTAACATGACTGTTAGTATCCCTAATATCCCATGAGCTATGCCAAAATTGATCCCTTTATTGTACAATTCTGTAATGTGATTATAGAAAGGGTATTTAGTCTGTCCTAACGCATCATGCATTTTATCTATTAAAGAAGCGCAATGTGTATGATCAATACTTTGTAAGTAATGTAATGCCCCAGGAAAACCTTCCATAAAATCAAAGTTTCCTTTTTCAAAGTCTTTTAGAGCAGCTTCATAGATATAATCATTTATATCATCAAAAAAGGACAAAACATCTTCTTCAAGAATACCATTTTTCACCAATTCGCTGGTGATATATCCAAATCCACTTAACCCATAAGAAAATGCAGTTGAAACAGATATTAGGTAATTCCCTTCTGATACTCTGGAGAAAACATCATTTAAAATTTCTGATATTTTATCTGCGACAATATCAGTTTGCTCTATTTTATAGAGATTAAACAAATAGTATAAAATCCCTAATTGTCCTTCGAAAAGTCCATCTCTAACGTCTTCTTTGGTAAAATCTTTATTAAACAGCTTGGTGTTAAACGTTTCTGTAATTTCTTTGATTTTTGGTTCAATGTTAAATGAAAACGTTTCTGTAATTTCTTTAATTTTTAGTTCCATTTTAAATAAAATTGTAATTCACAAAATTTAGATAATCGGGTAGTATATTAAGCTCTTTACAAATCAAGGTGATGCCTATCCCACATATCCCCTGATCAAAACACAGTTGTAATTCATTTTGTTCTCCGTTATAAAAGGTTTTATAACCTGCCCATTTTGTGTTCTTAGTTCCAAATGCCATGACTCTGTCTAACCAATATTCGCTTGCTTGCGTAAACGCTTTATTGGGATGATATTCTTCAAATAATCGAAATAAAGAGTAAATACCTGCTGCACCATAAATCAAATTTGCATCGTAAATTTTTTCTTCTTTGTCATCTCTAAATGTTGACAAATTGAGCATTGTTTCTATTCCCTGAGTGCTATATGTTTCATTGTTAAGTATTCTTCCGGCGTGATATAATGTATATCCTATCCCCATATCTCCATAGCTTAAATTGCTATATTCGTAAGTCATGGTACTATCCGAGTTATAAGGAAATAGATTGGTGCCTTTGGTAAGTTTTCGATTCAATAAAAACTGAATGGCAGGGGTTATTATTTTTTTACACCGGTCTTTAAAAAAACCTTTTTCATGTACTTGAAGCAAGAAAAAAACTATCCCAGCAACACCATGCCCTTTACCTACTTCTTTACATTTTTTATCTAGAAAATTATAGTTAAAACTAATTTCCTCTTTTTTTAATCCATCTGTAGTTGCCCACTCTTCTATAAGAGTTAAAATATTGTCTATAATATGGGTTACTTCTATATCTTTACTCCTTTCTAAGAAATAAGTGCCTACTTTGATGATACCTCCGTAAGGGTCTAATTCTTTCTCTTTTACTTTTATATCGAGAAATTTATAGATCCACTCATCAAAACCTTGGCAATATTCATTAATATCATCATCAATCAACTCTTTGTCTTTAATAAAATATAGAAACTGTACAATTTCTATCATATCCAAAGCAATAAAATACCCTTGATAATCAGAATTTATGCCCTCAAAAGCTTTATTGAGGTGAAACATAATTTTATCGATATACTTTTCTTCATTTGTATATAGGTAGTAGTAATAATAGAATAAGGAAAGACCTAAGGTCCCACCAGTAACGCCTAGATTTACACCTTTGACATTCAAAAAGTTTTGATTTTGAACTAATGCTTGTTCTATAGCTGAAATTTGTGTCTTACGCATGCTTTTATACGGTTACATTATATTTTAAAATTTATGCTTTATGGTAAAAATGAGGGCATTGTTATATATGTATTAATTGCCTCTATTTTTTATTATTGCGTCATGAAACTTTATTCATAAAAAGAAGGGTAAAAGAACAAGAGAAGATGTCCCTCTCTTGTTCTTATCAAAAAACTTTAATTATCAATTAATTGATTAATTAATGGTTTCTACACAAGAATGATGACGACAAGAGCAGTTATCGGTTTTCGAAGAACTACCTGTACATCCTTTGGCGCCACCTCCTTTTAAATAAGACAATTGATCTTCATTTAATTTGCTAATAATCTCTTTAGTAAAGGATAACCCTTTATTTGATTTTTTTCATAATTAAATGATTGATAAATCAATTATCATATTTTCTTGTTACAAGATTGATGGCAACAAGAACAAGAATCTCCTCTAGAGCTTCCTCCTCCAAATATTCCACCACCTTTTACTTGTGACAATTGATCATCATTTAATTTACTAATGGCTTCTTTATTAAAAGCCAATCCTTTATTTAACTTGATTTTTTTCATCTTTTAAAAATTTTAGATTTAGTAATTAGGCTTGACCAATCTCTGTAATCCTGGTTCCACCACACGTATGATGAAGACAGGAGCAAGAATCACCTCTAGTACTTGTACCAAGATCACCTCCACCCTTTAAATGTGACAGTTGATCTTTGTTTAATTTACTAATGGCTTCTTTATTAAAGTCTAAACCTTTTTTTAATTGAATTTTTTTCATTTTTAAATGATCTAAATTATTAACTAAGGTTATTCTTAGACCTTACTATTACAAGAGCGGTGGCAACAAGAGCAAGAATCTCCTTTAGAGCTTCCTCCTCCAAATATTCCACCACCTTTTACTTGTGATAGTTGATCATCATTTAGTTTGCTAATGGCTTCTTTATTAAAAGCCAATCCTTTATTTAATTTGATTTTTTTCATGATTTTAAGAGTTTAAGATTATTAATTTATGCGTTCCCTACGTCTGCAATTTTTGAATTGCATGAGTGGTGACAACAAGAACAAGAATCCCCTTTAGAGCTAGCTCCTCCTAATCCAAGGGCTCCTCCTCCTTTTACTAGAGATAACTGATCATCATTTAGCTTGCTAATCGCCTCTTTGTTAAAGGCTAGCCCTTTTTTTAATTTGATTTTTTTCATGATTTTAAAAGTTTAAGATTATTAAATTATGGGTTCCCTGCATCTGCAATTTTTGTGTTGCATGAGTGATGGCAACAAGAACAAGAATCTCCTTTAGAGCTTCCTCCTCCAAAAATTCCACCACCTTTTACCTGTGACAATTGATCATCATTTAGTTTACTAATGGCTTCTTTGTTAAAGGCCAACCCTTTTTTTAATTTGATTTTTTTCATTTTTAAAATGTTAAAATGATTAATGATTGAGTTATAGTTTATGGTCATAAAACTCTTAATAGGACCCACTTGCAAGTCTCTTTAGTATTATTCTGAATATGATTTGGTTATATTCTGAAATGGCGAATAAACCTGTACTATTTTTTAAATTTTGGGTACACGGTGTGTTTGCTACTCCCGTTTCTTATTATCAGAAATGAAAAAGCATGGATGATTAGATATAAAAGATTTTCCTCTATTAGTGTTCTTAATAGAAAAAGAATAGATATAGACTGTTTGAATTAAACAACAACTATCAAAAATGTTGTGAAACAGTTCTTAGAGTTTATTAAATCGTAATTTATTATTGATAGTAAATTATACTATGTGCTAATTGAATATTTATTGTATAAGAAAAAAGTAACCAGTATTAAACCCTATATTTGAGAGGCATTCATTTTAAAAACGTTTATAATACTGGCAGTATCAATTGGACACCCTTCTTTTCTCTGCTTGATTACCAAATTTTCTTCTCTTGGTTCTTATTTTAGAGTTCCCAAATTTATAAGACATAGAAAATCTAAAATTTCTATTATCATAGTAGTTATTGTATTCTATATTTATGCCATTGGTTACCTCTTTGTATTGAGGTCTATAACTACTAAAAACATCATTTCCGGACAGAGCTATTTGTAGTTTTTTATCCATTAGCGAAAACTTCAATGCGATATCCAAACTATTATTCTGTTTTGTAGAAAACAATTGTCCTGACGTGGGGAAAAGCAATGCAAAGTTTGTGCTTAGAAAAACTGTCTTATTTTTATTCAGTGTCCAAGTATTGTTCGTCGAAAAATATGCTCCCAATTCCCATTCATTAATACCTACATTAGCTAAACGAGAAGAACTATTAGAGTAAAACACATCTAGAGATGTATAGCTGTCCCACCACGAAAATGGAGAAAAAGAATAAGAATCCATAAATCCATATGAATGTGAATCATAGTAATTAAGAGGTATAATTTGTTGAATGTTTGTATTCGGATCAGACAGTAAAACCTGGCTAAACCCATTAGTTGTTTTAGAGTAATACACCCCATTTACCCATTTACCAGCATAGGTATGTGACAACTCTACATTATCAGAAAAAGATGGTTCTAAAAAAGGATTACCTTCTACAAACATATATTGGTTTTCTATAATTCTAAAAGGGTTTAAAAACTCGAAAGATGGTCTTCTTATCCTACTACTATAACTTAGTGATACATTATTTTTATCGTTGGGGGTATATGAGACATATACGGTAGGAAATATTCTATCATAGTCATTCTCATTTTTCTGATTTAATTGTACAGATATCCCTGTCGTTTGTGTATTCTCATAACGCAACCCAACTTGTGCTTCCCATTGTTCTCCAAAACTCTTACTTGCCGAAAAATAGATCGCTTGGGTATTTTCTTCAAAATCGAATTGGTTGCTCTGATTCGAATCCAAAATAGCCACGCCCGAAGTTAAATTATAAAATCTAATATCATTATCTGTTTTTGTTAGTGAGACTCTACTACCAAAATTAAGATCTACTTTTTTTAAGGGTAAAACCACATCTATTTTTCCTGAATAATTTTGAATTTTTTGATTCCCAAAATTATGACCTGCATTAAAACTATCTGCTAATAAATTATTAGATGCCGTATAATTTCCTGATGTATAATTCCTTTCTTTATCATTTTGATAGGTAAAATAATCAAAATTGAGTTTGATTGTTTTGCTTAATGAATCCAGTCTAAATTCTGCATAGGTATTAAACGAATGTGATGGTGACTCGTCTAAAGAATTTGCTGTTGTCTTCACTAACGAATCTATAGCTTGACTGGCAGTATTAATGATTCTTGTATCATCTCTTTCTGTTATTCTAAGTTTATTGTACTCTCCTAGATATTGCGTTCCTATAGATACTGACTTACTCAATTGGTAATCTAAAGAAATTTTACCGCTTAATACTGGCTTGTAAAATACTCTTCTGGGAGCATTACTAGCCCATGTTTGATTTTCATAAAAAACAGTACTCGCATCTGTTATTACTTTAGAGCCATGCGTAAAAGACAAATTATTTGCTATCGATAATTTATTTTTATTATAGTTAAAATTAAACCCTAACCCTCCCATTGGAAATGTATACTGTCTATATACTCCTCTTACGGTACTGTTCCAGGAATTCTTTCTTCCTTTTTTATAAACGATATTAATCAAACCACTATTTCCCTCTGCGCTATACATCGCAGGAGGCGTCGTAATGATCTCTATTTTCTTGATGTCATCGGTAGCAATAGAATTAAGATATGTACTTAGGTTATCTCCTGTAATCTGAAGGATTTTACCATCTATCATTACTCTCATATTATCTTTTCCTATCATCGATATTTTATCTCCTTCTATTCTAACTCTAGGGGCAATCTGTAAAGCATCCATTGCATTTCCTCCTGTTAAGGAAGGAGATTCTGCCACGTTGAAAACCAAACGATCTACTTTTTTCTCAAAAATCTTTTTCTTGGCGGTAATAGTAACCTGTTCTAATTCATCCTCTTTTCTTGTCAATGAAATTAAGCCCAAATCCATATCTTTTCCTACTGTAATATTCTTACTCCAATCGGCATATCCCAAAAAACTTACTTGAATTATATAATTTCCTTTATCTACTGCAATTTCAAAGTTTCCATTTTCATCAGTGATTCCACCTGTAACATACTCCTCTTCTGAATTCATAAGTAATACATTTGCGAACTCTATTATTGATTTGTCGATATCATTTTTTACGGTTCCGGTAATTTGAATTTGAGAAAAAGATAGCACAGGTAATAATACCAATAAGTAACAATATTTCATTGATCGAGATTCTTGACTTAAAAAAAATGAGTTTTACGTTGTAAAGCATGGCTTCGCCGATTCCAACCACATGTTCTCTGCTTGAAAAAATTAAATAATCACTAACAAAAGCAATAGCTTGTTATGTGTTTTGAATACTCGTATTTAGCCTATTAATTTTGGTAAGACAATTTTGGTCATATACGAGTTTGATAAATGTACTAATTGCAAGTAATAAATAATCTTAAATTAAAATATCCAAAACCACAAAAACAACTTAAACACCTAATAAACAGATATTAAAAAAATATGTTTAACACATATTTAACTCGTGATTACGTATAAGCCATAATAAAAATAAACTTTATCCGTAAAATTTACATGGGGTATTTTCCCCTTTTTCTTAACTATTTAACTTTTTAAAATTAAAAAAAATCGAAATTCTCGTTGCTTTGATTTCATTTTATAAAATTTCTCCTTCCAAAAAACTCTTCATATTCCATCTTCATTGTATACTAATATACTTCATCGTTCGTTCTTACTACCTAACTAAATTTATCAACTTACAACATGCAGATTAGATTCACTATCTATGCCATAGGCATATTTTTATCTTTTTATAACCTTAGTGCCCAAGGAGAATTATGTAATACATCAGAAAAGCCTGTAGACGAGCCTGCTATCACGCTACAACAACTATCTGATTTGATCACAACTCCAGATTTTTACAACTCTAATCATCGATACATAGATGACCTTGGATATAGAGGTGGAAGATATTCTGCAGGTTTTATAGATACCTGGTTAGGAGAAACACAAATTATGTTCCCATATAATGGGGTGCCCATTACCGTAAATCTCACCAATACTACAATTGCTGCCAACAGTACAAATGCTTTGTATTGGATGACTCTGGCCATGGGACAAGAATATATGAATGCTGATATGCAATGGATGATGGGAGTAGGTGCCAAAGAAACTTTTAGTGGAACGCCTTTGGCAGGTCCTCCTTTTAATACAAATGCAGAAGGAGCCTACGGACCTTTTGAAGTAGAACTGTTTACAGGAGTAGATCGGGCAATATCTTACCCTACTTTTTATCCAGAATATCAGACACTATTAGAAAATGCTCAAGATATTGCTACTTCTGGAATTACCCCTTTGGATTTTATGAATGATTATATTGGTTTAGATCCGGTAGATCCCGTCACATTAGACAAAGCCACAGTTGTGAATGGATATATCATGTCGGTTGGTAATTTTTTTAATGTATATAACTGGTTTAGTTATGCCAAAGATTTATGTTGGCATAAAGTAATTGACAACCCAGCGGATAGGTACTATACATTGGCTGCAATGACAGTTACTTATAACCTAGGTGTATTTTCTGCAGATCCTATTGCAGAAACTATGAATAAAGATAATTATGAAGCAACACATACAAATCCTACTGCCAGGGATTTACTCCCTCAAGGAAATAGTTTCTACAGAAAACATATAACAGAGGTCATAGAATCTATAGTAGCTCGATCACAAGAAGCAATGACCAACACTTCGATTCCTCTTTGGGATCATCAAATTGATTGGAACACCATAGAGCGTTTTTTTATGGGAGAAGGTGGTACGGTTACCATACAAGGAAAAGGAGGTTTGTTCAAACATTTTCATACCAATAATACTACAAGAAAGCAAGAAATAATGACTACATTAGAAGATGCTTTTGATATTTTAAAAGGAAAAGCTCCTTCTTCTTCATCTACGACTATTAGTTATCGATATGATTGGCTTGCTCTGTTAAGAACTGTAAAACAACACTTTTCTAATGAACCTATTTTTGTTAAACCAAACGCCGGTGACGGTAGCCTTAGAATCAATGCATATTCTATGGTGGGTGGTTGTTGTGTAGAAACACCAGAGATAATTATTGATCAAGCTTGTTTGGATGAAACAACGGGTTTTGGTTTAAGTTTAAGTGTCGATACCGTTGCCTGGGAAATTTTAGATACAAATAGTAGCATACTTTTTTCATCTACAGATATTTTCGGTAATTATGATTTTACAATGGCAGGTAACTATACCATTCAAGCAACTATAACACAAACCAATCCCGATACCAAAGAGATGATAACATCTGTATTGACAGAAACTATAATTTTTGACCAAGACCCTGATTCCTTTGATGATCGTGCAGCGTTTCAAGGCAACGATATTGTCGTTACTCCCGCAGATACCGAAGGAAACATCGAATATGCTCTAGATGATATTGATGGGGTTTATCAAAATAGCACTCGATTTGGTAATGTAACACCCGAAACACATACTATTTTTATAAAACGTAATGGTTGTATCTCAAGTATAGAGGTTTCTCCTGATAAGGAGGATGACCCTAATAATCCAAATAACCCAAACACACCTAATGATCAACTTATTATCCCAGAGTATTTCACTCCTAACGGAGATGGGTTTCACGATACCTGGCATATAACAGACACCACAAATACATTATTAACAGTAGAATCCAGGCTTTATATTTTTGATCGATACGGAAAACTTTTAACACAATTAATCCCTAATCAAAGTGGTTGGGATGGATTTTATAGTGGTAAACAAATGCCTTCCTCAGAGTACTGGTTTACGCTAGAATATCTAGATAATAATAACCCTAAAAGAATTGTTGGGCATTTTTCATTGATACGTTAGTCTTTATTAGATATTAGTAACGATTACATTTATATGATTTTACACATGTTGTTATCTTTTGCACATAAATACAACGAATAAGCAATATTACTCATATGTAGTTTGGCGACTATCTTAATATTGAGATAGTAGTAGTAAGTAAAAAGGAAAAGAAATAACTATCACATTGTATTACCCACCATTACCTTTTTGGTAAAGGAAGCATTGCTGTTTACATTTTTGATATGTACAAAATACATTCCGCTAGAAGCATTACCCATCTCGATTTCTTGTGTTTCCTTTGACAGTTGTCCAGCATTTAATTGCTGCCCCAACATATCGTAAATAATAAATCTTAGGGTTTTATCAGAATCATTAACAATGTTAAGCGTCGAATTAGAGGATTTAAAGAATACAATAACTTCATCTTTGGGAGGTAATGGGGTTCCGTCTGGTTTTTCTATAGATAGCATATCTAATGTTTCTCGCCCTGTATTAAGTGGATCGAGCCAATTCGAGAGTCTCGAATCATCTGTAGTACCAAAATCCCATGATGTATCAAATCTTCCATAAAAATCAGAAGCACCATTATTTACTGTTCCTGCGCACTGGGCTCCTCCTCCTGATAGCTGTCCTACTATTCTACCCGATGGGTCGAATAATCCAGAACCAGAAGAACCACCTTCTGTAACACCAAAATCCCATTGTTGTACTACCCAACAATTTATAGGGTCTGGAATATCAGAACCTATTAAGCCTCTATAGGTACCCAGAGCAGAGTTTGATCTACATACCTTCATTATATCTCCTACCGGATGATGAATACCAATTGTATATGATGGATCTACTTCTCTTCGATCCCAACCTGCCCATTCCAAATCCCAAGATGGATCTACTCCGCCATCCAATTTTAGCAATTTAAAATCACTTTCTACATTAGAAGCCAATAATATTGCTCTACTAGTAGTTTGATTCTCTTCGGTATCTTCGCTTTCATCTAGTGTACCACAAGAAGTAACACGACTTATCCAATTAAATCGAAAAGCCCATAAAGATTCATCTGCTCCTCTACAATGATTTGCAGTGAGAAAATATAAGGATGCATCATTGGCGGTATTATTTACTAATGTCCCCGAACATACACTACCTCCTGTTATCACTCTGGCAACTGCATGTTTAAGTTTATCTTTTATAGGATCAAAATCACTTCCTGTAGCACAATTTACATCATAATTACATGGTCCCGAATCTCCAAAACCAATTAACTTCTGTCTTATTTCAGCATCCGTTATACTACGATATCCATGTACTACTTTTGATATATTTAATTTTCCTTTTCCTCTTTCTTTACTTGGTTCGAAAAGTTCCATCCAAATACTTTCACCTTCTACAGTCCAAGTTCCTAAGGCTTCATCGGGATTATTAAACACATCTGTATAGGCTCCCAGCAAATCAGATCTATCATCATTATATATATAAAGCGTAGCCCCTTTAGGCAAGTAATATGAATCAAAAATAAAGTTTAAGGTCCTTGCGCCTTTGGATACAATATTAATTCGCCAAATCCTACCTTTACCATTTGGTAATTCATCCCAAACACCAGAATTTTGCAATCCATAATTTACTTCTAACTCATGTCCAAATCGCCATGGAATTGATTTGTCCAAATCGTTAATTACATCTTCTTCTTTAAGTTTTACTAAATCAAATTCCTTTAAAACAACCGGAGTTATACTTCTTTTACTAAAAGTATTTTCTTTCCAACTATTTGGAGTATCCCCACCTTTTACCTGAGCATTCCCCATAGTCATACTTATAAGGGCAAATGCTAACAAGCCAATTCTCGCAACCATATTTTTTTTAGTAAAAATCAATCTTTTAATATTATTTAACTATCAAAATAAAACTATTAATTTACCATTTAAAAATTTTTTAACCAAAAAATAATTTTAAAACATATTCATTAACAGAATTTTACTCCTAAATTATTAAAAATTAGAGATGCTTTTTAAAAACTAAAAGACTCTAATTTATCGTTTCTTAGATGATAAATTAACCTAGATTTTAGATCAGATTATTTTGGGTTAATAAAAAGTCTGATCGCATTTCGATGCTGAGATGCAAACTCTTATACTACTATAACGTTTCTATTTAGAGATCATTATTTTTTTTGTAAAAGAACTTCCGTCATTCATTTTTGTTATATGCACAAAATACATACCATTAGATACTGTATTTAACGAAATTTTTTTTGAACTACGCGAGGACAACATTCCCTGTTTTAATTGTTGTCCTAACATATTATAAATAGCATATCTCAATCTTTTATTTGAATCATTAGTAATATTAAGAGTATTATTGGTCAATTGGTAGTATATATCCACATTCTGCTTTGGAATTGGTGGAACTCCTGATGGTTTCTCTATAGAAATCATATCCAATGTTTCTCTCCCACTATCTATAGGGTCCAACCAATTAGATAATCTCGAATTGTCTGTATTCCCAAAGTCCCATGAAATATCGAATCTACCATAATAATCAGGGCTTCCATTATAGATCAAACCTGTACAATCGGCTCCTCCTCCTGATAATGCTCCTATAATTCTACCATTAGGATCAAAAAGAGCAGAACCTGAAGAACCTTTTTCTGTCACTCCCAATTCCCATTGCTGTACTACCCATAAATCGATGGGGTCAGGAATATCTCCAACCAAAAAATTTCTAGGTAGTATTGGAAGTTTTTTTGATCGACAGGCTTTCATAATATCTCCTTTCGGATGATGAATTCCGAAAGTAAATTCAGGATTGGCTATCCCGTTGTTCCAACCTGCCCATTCGAGTTCCCAAGAGTCACTTACTCCTCCATCTAATTCTATTAGTTTAAAATCAGACGCTACATTGGAAGCCAACAAAGTGCTTATACTTGTCGTCTGTTTTTCTTCAGTATCTACACTACTGGTTTCAGATGCACACGAAGGTGTAGGACTTATCCAATTAAACCTAAATACCCAGGTTGATTCATCAGCATCATTACAATGATTTGCAGTTAGCACATATAACGATGCATCGTTTCTGGTATTATTAATCAATGTCCCTGTACAGTAACGCCCTCCTTGTATTATTCTAACAACAGCATGTTTTAATCTATCTTTGATTGGGTCTATATCATCACCCAGCGCACATTTTACATCATAGTTACAATCTTGGGATGCCTCTAAATCTTTTTTCATATCAGAACTCTTCACCGAGCGATATCCATGTACTACTTTGGCGATATTCAGCTTTCCTTTACCTATTACTTCTCTAGGTTCGAAATACTCGATCCATACATTCTCTCCTGTAACCATCCAGGTACCTAATACCCCGTTAGCATTGTTAAAAACATCTGTATAGGCTCCTAAAAGTTCTGATCGATCTTCATTATAAATATATATCGTTGCTCCCTTTGGCAGCTCATATGAATCAAAAACAAAATTTAATGTTTGTGCTCCTTTAGAAACAATATTGATTCGCCATATTCTTCCTTCTCCATCAGGTAAATTGTCCCAAACACCAGAATTTTGCAATCCTAAATTTACTTCTAACTCATATCCAAAACGCCAGGCTCCCGATTTATTAAGATCATTAATCGCATCTTCCTTTTGTAGCTCTTCCAAATCAAAAGTCTTCATTATTTCGGATGTGACCTTCCCTTTAGCAGAGCTTTTTATTTCCCAACTTTTGGGATATCCTTTATTGGTAATTTGTGCGTAAATTGCTGTACAAACTAACAGAAATCCAATAAACAAAAACTTTGATCGCATATCTAAAATTTATATCAACTGTTAAATTACATATATATAACGTTTATAAATCAAAATAAACCACTTAATTTTACATTTAAAATGTTTTTTCACTAAAAGTTGTCTAAAATGGATTCTGCAATAGCATCTAACCCCTTGATTGAAAGACTACCAAGTCATTTAAAGCAATTTATAAAGCCTCAAAACTATGAGGAATATACAGCTATGGATCAAGCCGTATGGCGCTATGTAATGCGAAAAAACATTATTTCACTTAACAAAATAGCTCATAACTCTTATATAAAAGGACTTGAACAAACAGGAATATCTATAAATCAAATCCCAAACATGTATGGGATGAATCGAATTTTAAAAGAAATTGGATGGGCAGCGGTTGCTGTAGATGGTTTTATTCCTCCAAATGCTTTTATGGAATTTCAGGCCTATAACATTTTGGTTATTGCTTCAGACATACGACAACTCGAAAACATAGAATATACTCCCGCACCAGATATTATTCATGAAGCTGCAGGTCATGCTCCTATCATTGCAAATCCAGATTATGCAGAATACTTAAGACGTTTTGGAAAAATTGGATGCAAAGCTATTTCTTCTAAAAAAGATCATGATATGTATGAAGCTGTGCGTTCATTATCTATTTTGAAAGAAGCACACAATACAAGTCCCGAAGCAATTGATGCTGCCGAGAAAAAGGTCGAAGAATTGCAAAATCTAAAGGAAACACCATCTGAAATGGCTTTGATTAGAAATTTACATTGGTGGACGGTTGAGTACGGGTTAATTGGAACTGTAGAGAACCCTAAAATATATGGTGCAGGTTTATTATCTTCTATAGGAGAAAGCGAATGGTGCATGACTGATAATGTAGCAAAACTACCTTATTCTCCAGAAGCTGCTTTTCAGGATTTTGACATTACAAAACCTCAGCCACAGCTTTTTGTAACACCCGATTTTGCATACTTGTGCCAAGTCCTCGAAGAATTTGCTGATACCATGGCATTGAGGAAAGGTGGGCATCGAGGCTTAGAAAAATTAATAGGATCTCAAAACTTGGGCACAATAGAGTTAAACACAGGTATTCAAATCTCTGGTGTATTTACCAGAATGATTAAGAATAAAGACAATGAAGTAATCTATTTTAAAACCGAAGGCCCCTCTGCTCTTTCGTTTAGAGAAAAAGAATTAATAGGACACGGTATTGATACACATAGTAGTGGATTTGGATCACCAATAGGTAAGTTAAAAGGTAGTAATCTGGCTATAGAAAATATGTCTCCAAGAGATTTGAAAGCCTATAACTTTCATGAAGGAGAACATATAGAATTCGAATTCGAAAGTGGGATTAAGGTAGCAGGAAATATTATTACCGGAACAAGAAATATTAAAGGAGAATTAATTTTGATTCAGTTTAGTGAATGTTCTGTTACTTATGAAGGTGAATTTCTTTTTAAACCAGAATGGGGAGCATTTGACTTAGCCATTGGTAAAGAAATTGTCTCAGCATTCTCAGGCCCTGCCGATGATAATTCTTTTGATTTGATTACGCATAAATCTTCTACTACCACCATTAAAAAAGAATATTCTAAAAAAGAACTGGAATTACATACACTTTACGATTCTGTAAAAAACATACGAGAAGGAAAAAATACATCTTTTTCCTTAGAAGCCGCTTTTGAGCTCACCAAAAATCATCACTCTGATGACTGGTTACTACCATTAGAGATATATGAGTTAGTTTATGATCGGGATGAAAAGTTTGCCGCCCAGGTTCTTGAGCATTTAAATAGCATAAAATCTAAAAGACCAAAAATTGAACACTTAATAACAGGTGGACTTGATATTTTGAGCAATTCTAAAACCCATGCGTAGATAACTACTATATGATATAGTTGAATACAAAAAATAGTAAGTGTCAAGAATTTCTTTTTGACGGTTAGAAAAAGTACTTTTTATAAAAAATCGCGTTCAACCATTCCAAAAAAAACACAATTAAATGAAAATCAGATACTTTAAACACAATAGTGTTTGTATGCATGCATAATAAAATCGTTAAAAGCAAAAAAAACAGCCGCATTATTTATGGTATTACCTCAGACTTTTTGAGAGTTTAAAACACTATTAACCAGTCAAATAACTGACATTTTTTCTAATTTTAAGTACTAAACTAATCTAACCTATAATACTTAATTATGAAAAAATCACTACTACTCATTAGCCTAACTTTTCTATCTGTATTTTTCATTAATTGCGACCCCGAAGAATCTTCTAATATCGAGATCAAAGAAATCAATAACGATACTGGTTTAAACAAAAAGGAAATCGCCTCAAATCTAATTAATTTACTTGCCGACAAAGAGTTTAAAACCAATATTATCAAAGAATTATCTTCAAACCATACTCCTGGCATTAAATTATCTTATTTATTAGAAAAAAATAATCAAGTATCTGGCCATAACTCATACAAGTCTTTAAAAAAGATAGTAAACGAAGTAGATAATCGGCTTAAATCCTGTAAAATCCCAGTGCGAATGGAAATTCCTGAACTATGGATGCAAAAACCTAATAACAGAACTGTCGATTATACAAAATTATTGGTATCATTTGCCCCAGAAGGAGACGAGAAATCATGGTCAAAAATTGAAGCTTTCAATCTTGATGGAGAAGTTGTTTATCTAGATAGCAAAAAAACACCCGATGTACCTGTAATCGTTATCGAAACCAAAGGTTTTGAAGCTTTAAAGGCGGAAGTCGATTATATGAATCACCAACTACAAATTAATGGGCTACAAAATAGCCGTTTCTTATCTTCTCAAATGGACTTAAGTCCTTCTTCAAAATCTAATAGTGGGTTGGAAACAACAAAGCTGGATCGAATAAAATTAGACAATGATGAAGAACCTTGGATTAGTGGCGCAGCAGAAATCTACGCCATTACTTCTGGTATAAAAAACAATAACAATGAAGCAGAAGTAAAGATTATACCAATGTATTACCTTGATCATGAAGGCACCACTTACTATCCAAATCAAATTATGCTTTTTTGGGAGGATTACAAATATCAAGCTGCCAATATACAATTGTTTGAAAAAGATGATAATTACAATTTTAAAGAATTAGTAAGAATTATTATTGACGGAATTTTTAAAATTGTAGGAACCGTTACAGGACAATCATGGGTAAATACACTAGGTCAAATTGCTGGTGCTATTTTACAGGCTATGCCAGATGAGTGGTACATCAACAATGATGATTATGTCGATTCTTTTTATACTATCGAGAAAAACAAAACGTATACCAATCATAGAGGAGCTAGAGGAAACGCTACGGTTACTTTATCGCCATTATTTATACCAAACAATTAGTATTTATTAATGAATACCAGAAAAATAAACTTGTAAAAAATAAGGTAGCTATTTTTAGGCTACCTTATTTTATTAAAATTATTATTGATCCCAGCTCATATGCGGATGCTCTCTTGTGAGTTGTTCTTTTTTTAATTCTAACTTCTTAAGAAACTTCTGGTACGCTACACTTTGCGGATTAAAGGGTTTATGAGAAATCCCTTTAACAATTTCCTCTACTTTATTCATAACCTGTGTTGCTTCTTTAGAAATCCATACTTCTATAAAACACTCCCAAATATACTGTATTGCAAGTTTACTGGGATGAATCATATCCTCATTATAGAAACGATAATCTCTAAGCTCATCCATCATTATTTCATAAGCCGGAAAATAGGATGCTCCTTTTATTTTATCTATCACATGATGTATTGCGGTAAATAAGTGAGATTTACTTCGTGTATTCTCTACAAAGCCATCTTTACTATGTCTCACTGGAGATACCGTAAATATAAACTGTACAGAAGGGTTAATTGCTCGCACCAAATGAATACAATTCTGAAGACATTGCACCACTTCATTAACAGACAAGAGCTCTTTCTGAAACTCTTTTTGTGGTATTTTATGACAATTGGCCACAATCATATCCAACGCTTTTAATCGATAAACCCATGCTGTTCCCAACGTGATAATCACGTGAGAAGAAGTCTGAATTTTAGCTTTGGTAACAGCCAATTTTTCGTTTAAATGGTTTAGTAACGTATTCTTATCTGTACTACTTAATGAAGAATGTGCATCAAAACAATGCCATCGTTCATTCATAAAAAACAGATCTGTTTCTGTATATTTTTCGTCTTGTGTCGCCATCCACAAAAACGTCTCTATCGCTTTTGGGTGAAATAAAATCCCAAAAGGATTGATATCATTTCTAAATTTATATTGTGACAGTTTCTCTCCAATATTTTCTGCAAAACAAGATCCCAATGACAAAATCCCCGATGTATAATCTATCTGAGGCTCTTTTGGCTGTAATGGTATTTTGGTTTGCAGATTCATTGTTTATTCTTCATTATTCTTTAGAAAAAATACAGAAACTTTACAGGTCATTTTAATTTAAATATGCTTTTGCATTATCTAATGCTTCTTCGATTCCTTCTGGTTTCTTTCCTCCTGCCGTTGCAAAAAATGGTTGTCCACCGCCACCTCCTTGGATATATTTACCTAGCTCGCGCACAATTTGCCCTGCATTTATCTTTTTCTCTTCTACCAGATTCTTAGAAATATAACATGACAACAACGCTTTTTCATTTTGATCAGATCCAAATAATATCATTACATTTTGCAACTCCCCACCTAATTCGAAAGATAAATCTTTTATACCTTGAGCATCCAGATCTACTTTTTTTGCCAAGAAGTTAACTCCGTTTATTTCTGTAAACTCTGATTTAAGATCTCCTTTAAGGTTTTTTGCTTTATCCTTAAGCAATACCTCTATTTGTTTCTTAAGATTCGTATTCTCTTCTTGTAATGAAACTATAGCTTTTACAGGCTCTTTTGCATTTTTTAACACAGCTTTTACTTCATTATACGACTCTGATTGTGAGGTAAAATATTCTTTTGCCGCATCACAAGTTATTGCTTCTATTCGTCGAACACCAGCTGCAATTGCGCTTTCTGAGGTAATTTTAAAATGCCATATGTCACTAGTGTTTTGTACATGTGTACCTCCACAAAGTTCCATAGACTCTCCAAATCGAATAGCTCGTACTTTATCTCCATATTTTTCACCAAACAAAGCAATAGCTCCTTCGGCAATAGCTTGATCATATGTAATATTACGTTGTTCTTCTAAAGGTAACTGTTCTCTTATTCTTGCGTTTACAAAATTCTCGACTTGTCTAAGTTCTTCTTTAGAAACCTTAGCAAAATGAGAAAAATCAAAACGTAAGTAACCGCTATGAACCATTGATCCTTTTTGTTCTACATGTGTCCCTAAAATCGTGCGTAATGCCTGATGTAACAAATGTGTTGCAGAATGATTGGACGCCGATCTGGATCGCTGTTTACTATCTACCACAGCTTTTAATGTTTCATCAATATGCTTAGGTAGGTTTTTGGTCAAGTGAATAATTAAGTTATTCTCTTTTTTAGTATCGATAATATACGCAACATCTCCATTAGAAACTTCGAGATACCCTTTATCTCCTACTTGTCCTCCTCCTTCGGGGTAAAAAGGTGTTCTATTAAAGACTAACTGATACAGTTCTCCTTCTTTTTTACTATTTACCTTTCTATAACGTACCACTTTTACTTCGGCAGTAAGTTGATCATATCCTATAAAGCCTTCGGTGATTTCGTTAGAAAGTATTTCCCAATCTCCTGCAGATACCTGAGAGGCTGCTCTAGATCTATCTTTTTGTTTTTGCAATTCCTTATCAAAACCAGCTTCATCCAGTTTATACCCTTGTTCATTTAAAATTAAAGCAGTTAAATCTATAGGGAATCCATAGGTATCATATAACTCAAAAGCTTTCTCGCCAGAAATCACATCACCTTTGGTGTTTTTTATCACATTTTCTAATAATACTAATCCCTGATCCAATGTTTTTAAGAAAGAATGTTCTTCTTCTTTGATAACATTCACAATTAGGTTCTTTTGTGTTTTAAGTTCTGGAAAAGCAGTTCCCATTTGCTTACTTAAGGTTTCTACCAGTTTGTAAATAAAGGGTTCTTTGGTATTTAAAAATGTAAAACCATATCGAATTGCTCTACGTAAGATTCTTCTAATTACATATCCTGCACCTGTATTACTTGGCAACTGACCATCTGCTATCGAAAAAGCAACAGCCCTTACATGATCTGCTATTACTCTAATCGCTACACTCACTTTTCCATTTTCCTCAGTGGGTGAGCTATTTTTATCATATTTTGAGTTGGTAATGGTCTCAATTTCTCTAATTAAAGGCGTAAACACATCGGTATCATAGTTCGATTTTACTCCTTGTAACACCATACACAAGCGTTCAAATCCCATACCCGTGTCTACATGTTGAGCGGGTAGTTTTTCTAACGAACTATCTGCTTTTCTATTAAACTGCATAAAAACAAGGTTCCAGATCTCTACAACCTGTGGATGATCTGCATTTACCAAATCACGACCTGGGATTTTGGCTTTCTCCTCCTCAGAGCGAATATCCACATGTATTTCTGAACAAGGCCCACAGGGCCCCTGATCTCCCATCTCCCAGAAATTATCATTTTTATTACCCATAATAATTCGATCCTCGGGAACAATCTCTGTCCATAAATCATAAGCCTCTTGATCCATTTCTAAACCATCATCTTTCGCTCCTTCAAAAACAGAAACATACAAGATATCTTTATCAATACCGTAAACTTCTGTAAGCAGCTCCCATGCCCACTGTATAGCTTCTTTTTTAAAATAATCACCAAAACTCCAGTTCCCCAACATTTCAAACATAGTATGGTGATACGTATCCATTCCTACTTCTTCCAGGTCATTATGCTTACCACTTACTCTTAAACATTTCTGGGTATCGGTTAATCTATTATTTTTAGGAACACCATTTCCTAAAAAAAACTCTTTAAATTGGTTCATCCCGGCATTGGTAAACATCAAAGTAGGATCATCCTTTATTACCATAGGGGCAGAAGGTACGATACCATGTTCTTTTGATTTAAAAAACTCTAAAAACTGATTTCTTATTTCCTGGGATTTCACGTGTTTATATTTTAATAGATTATAGTATTCATTATTTTCTAAGGCTTCTAAATAAAAAAGGCCTCTTAATTATTTTTAACTCTGTAAACTGCTAGTTTTTTTATCATTTATAAAAAACCGACAAGATAATAGAATTCAACTATATAACTCCAGAATTCATGAGAACGAGCAACTGATTCCTGTCAGTTTTTTCTCGACTTATAACATTTTGTTATATTTGTTGCGATGTCTTACTTATTAATTAAGACATTACTTATATAATATCCTGCAAAAATAGCATATTTTAGATTATGTCAAAGGTTAAATATTACTATGATAGCGAGACTCTTTCTTACCGAAGAATAGAGCAAAAGAAAGGGCGTAAATTTGGTATTGCCGCTTTGGCAGTTGTTAGTTCTTTATTATCAGGATTTTTATTATTACTTATCTATCTTAATATACCACAATTAGAGACTCCAAAAGAAAAGGCTTATAAAAGAGAACTCGAGAATATGCAGCTTCAGTTTGACTTAATGAATCAACGACTGAAACGAGACGAAAACATCTTAAAAGAAATTGCAGAAAGAGACGATAATATTTATAGACTTTATTTTGGTGCAAACCCAATTCCCGAAGAATTAAGAAAAGCGGGTTTTGGAGGTGTAAACAGATACAAAAACTTAGAAGGTTTTGACAACTCTGATATCATTGTAGAAAGCAGCAAACGTATTGATAAGTTAACAAAACAAATTGTCGTGCAATCTAAATCCTTGGATGAGATCGCCAAGTTAGCAGAGCAAAAAGAAGAGTTATTAGCAACTATTCCTGCAATACAACCTATACAAAATTCTGATTTAAAACGTATGGCTTCTGGCTATGGTTGGAGAAGTGATCCATTTACCAAGGCTAGAAAATTTCATTATGGCATGGATTTTTCTGCTGCTACCGGCACACCTATTTATGCCTCTGGAAATGGAGTAGTTACCAGAGCCGATGCGAATTCTTCTGGTTACGGAAAACATATTCGAATAGATCACGGCTTTAATTATGTAAGCCTTTATGCACACTTAAGTAATTACAAAGTAAAGAAAGGGGACAAGGTAAAACGTGGAGATGTTATAGGATATGTAGGAAGTACAGGACGATCGGTTGCTCCTCATTTACACTACGAAATCTTTAAAGATGGAGAACGCATCAACCCTCGTAATTTTTATTATGGAAGTTTGACCTCTGAAGAATTTAATGAAATGCTTAAAGCTTCAAACCTTGTAAACGAAACCTTAGATTAAATATACATGCGAAAATTACTTCTTTTTATCCTTTTTGTTAGTTTTTGTTCTTCTATCCACGCTCAAAAATATTCAAAAGAAGTACTGGATTCTATGTTTACCCTCGCGGTAACCACCAAAGAAAAACTTGCTGCACCTAAATTTATAAAAATAATGGCCGTTGGTGATATCATGATGGGCACCAATTTTCCAAAAGACAGTTATCTGCCACCAGAAGGAAAAGGACCTTTTGACGATATCCAAGAAGTCTTACTAAAAGCTGATATCCTTTTTGGAAATCTAGAAGGTACACTAACAGATACAGGAGAGAATGCAAAAAGATGCTCTGACCCATCAAAATGCTATTCATTTAGATCTCCAGAACGTTACGGAGACTACCTTGCTGCGGCTGGTTTTGATGTAATGAGTATTGCCAATAACCATATTGGGGATTTTGGAAAAATAGGAATTGAAAACACCTCTAAAACATTAGAAAAACACAATATCGCTTATGCCGGAGTATTTGCCAAACCCTTTGATACTTTTGAAAGAAACGGAATTAAATATGGTTTTTGTGCTTTTGCTCCTAATAAAGATTGCTTAAAAATTCATAACTTATCGAATGCAAAAAAGATTGTAACCGAGCTGAAACAAAAAGTAGATATTGTAATAGTATCTTTTCACGGAGGAGCAGAAGGTCATGAACACACACATGTACCTAGAAAAACCGAACGTTTTTATGGCGAAGACCGAGGAGATGTATATCGTTTTGCACATACCATGATCGATGCTGGTGCCGATATTATTTTAGGTCATGGCCCTCATGTTTCAAGAGCTTTTGAAGTATACAAAAATAAGTTCATTGCCTATAGTTTAGGTAATTTTTGTACATATTCCAGATTTAATCTAAATGGGATTAAGGGATATGCACCCATTGCAGAAATAGAGATTGACCTTACTGGTAATTTCATAAAGGGCAAACTTCATTCTGCCAAACAAATTGACGAAGTATACCCCTTTATAGATGACAACAAAGGAGCTTTAAAGGAAATCAAGCAATTAACAGCGCAAGATTTTCCTGAGAGTAGACTTATTTTTGATGATGACGGAAGTTTTATTCAACAAAAAAAATAAGTATGTATGTAAACTTACCAAAAAAAATGTATTACAGCATTGGCGAAGTAGCCGAAGCATTTAATGTAAACGCTTCGTTGATTCGTTTTTGGGAAAAAGAATTCGACATCATTAAACCCAAAAAAAATGCAAAAGGAAATCGAAAATTTACTCCAGAGGATATTAAAAACCTCGAATTAATATATTATTTGGTAAAAGAACGAGGGTTTACACTAGAAGGCGCAAAAACACACCTCAAAGAACAAAAACAAGCCACTTTAGACAGCTTTGATATTATCAGAAAACTGGAAGCGATCAAGGGGCAATTATTAAAAATTAAAGAACAGCTTTAAATTAACCATACCATATCACCAAGTCATGAAAAAACTTTTAATCCCAATCATAGTTATTATAGTAATTGCAGGTATCTTATATTCGGTATTTGCAGGAAGTTATAACACAGCAATCACGCTCCAGGAAGATGCCAAAACTGCATGGTCTAATGTAGAAAGTGCCTACCAAAGACGTAGTGATCTTATCGGAAATCTGGTAAAAACGGTACAAGGAGCTGCAGATTTTGAACGCACCACACTTAAGGAAGTAATTGAAGCTCGTTCTAAAGCAACCTCGGTAAATATAGACCCTAGCAACATTACACCCGCTCAAATGGCTCAATTTCAGCAAGCACAGAGTGGATTAAGCTCTGCCCTATCCCGATTATTAGTTACTGTAGAACGATATCCAGACCTAAAAGCCAATCAAAACTTTTTAAACCTACAAACGCAACTTGAAGGAACCGAAAATAGAATTAATGTAGAGCGAAACAGGTACAATACGGCTGTAGGAGAATTTAATAAGTTTATCAAGAAATTTCCTAACAACATTGTTCTGGGTCTTTTTGGCAGTTTTAATGAAATGACAAGATTCGAAGCAGAAGAAGGAACAGAAAAAGCACCTGACGTAGATTTTAATTTTTAATGATGGGGCAATCACAAGTTGAAGATTTCCTAACAGCAGATCAAGAACAGCAAATAGTTGCAGCCATACGCCGTGCAGAAAAAACAACCTCTGGAGAAATTAGGGTTCATCTAGAAAAACATACCGAAAAGGATATTTTAGAAAGAGCAGCAGAGGTGTTTCATATGCTAAAAATGGACAACACTATACAACGTAATGGCGTACTAATCTATGTGGCCGTAAACGATCGTCGATTTGCAATTTATGGTGATAAAGGAATTGACCAAGCTGTCGATGCTCATTTTTGGGAAGCAACCAAAGATGTAATCTTAACGCATTTTAAGGAAGGTAATTTTACACAAGGATTAATTGATGGTGTTCTACTTACCGGAAAACAATTACAGCACTTTTTTCCTTGGGATCATAACGACACCAATGAACTTAGCGACGAAATCTCTAAAGGATAAATGAAGCATCTAAAACCTCTTATCGTATCCCTATTTATAATTTTTGGGTTGTTTTTTGCTTCCACAAACACCTTATATGCGCAGCATACAATCCCTAAAAAACCAACTAAACAAACTGCAGTATACGACGAAGCATCAATGCTTTCTGATTCGCAAGCAAAACGCCTCGAACAAAAATTGATTCGATATGCAGATACTACCTCTACCCAGATTGTAGTAGCTACTATTAATTCTCTGGAAGGCGAAAACATTACGTTGCATGCAGCAGAATGGGCACATGAATGGGGTATTGGACAAAAAAAAGAAGATAATGGAGTCTTTATTTTGGTTGCAAAAAACGATCGTAAAATATCGATTGCCACAGGGTATGGTGTAGAAGAAAAACTGACCGATTTTACTTCAAAAACAATTATTGACCAGATTATTACTCCACAATTTAAAAGGGGAGATTTTTATACGGGTCTAGACAAAGGCACTACAACCATTATACAAGTGCTTAATGGCACCTTTAGAGGATCACGCAAACAAAACTCTAAAGGTATGCCCATAGGCCAAATTATATTTTTGATTATCCTGTTTATCATTATTATTAAATCCTTATCTCGAAATAATGGCAGAAACAACGGACGTGGAAACGGAGGTCATCGATCTGGAGCCGGAAGTTTACTAGATGTTATCATCCTTAGTAATATGGGGCGTGGCGGATTTGGTGGTGGTTCTAGTAGCGGTGGATTTGGCGGCGGTGGTTTCGGTGGTGGATTTGGCGGCGGCGGTTTCGGTGGCGGTGGTGCTAGCGGAGGCTGGTAAACAATATCAACCATTTCTTTGTTTTCTGGAAATATATTTAACATTTTGTAATACAACAAATCTTTTGTAATTTACGTTATAACACTGTATTATAACACATTACACACAAATGAACATACTTCCTAAATATGGGTTACTGCAGTATAGAAATGCTGCAAGAATCTATAGCAAACCCGTTACAGAAAGCCTTGTACTCTTTCAAGAAGAGACCAAATTTCTAAAAACTTCGGTTTTTATTGCTCACAAACAAGGTGAATTAGAAGAACTAGATAGTGCCGTTAATTTTTTAAAAAGTTTTGGGGTACTGATTTATGCCGACTACTGGCTGGATCAAAGCAATCCAGAAGACATTACCACGATTAACACAAGTCAGTCTCGGCAACAAATTGAGAATAAAATAAAAGAGCATAAAAAATTTATTTTTCTAGCTACCGAAAATGGGATTACCTCAAAAGAGTGTAAATGGGCAGTGAGATATGCCAAAACACAAAAGGATTTAAATGACATCGCTATTTTGCCAATACGAGAAGACTACACCGATTATGGAGGCTCAGAATACCTGCAAAAATATCCTTATATACAGAAACGAGAAGCAGAAATGGACCAGTACGATGTGATATTCCCAAATGGTGAGATCATTGAATTAGGGGAATGGCTTGGGTCATAATCACCACAAAATCATACATCTGTTTCTAAAAGACTCATCTCCAGAGAGGTTTTGACCTTGCCATATGTTATGTTATTTTAAATAACACATACATATTACAGGTAAATTGTTGTTATATGCTACCTTATTCTAGTCTAAAATATACGGTGACAGATGCATCAACCTTTATATTATTAAATTCAACCTCTAAGTCTTTTTCTCTTAATTCATATGCAGCTTTTTTCACCGAATTTAAACCTCTAATATTCAAACCTGCAACTCGACCATGCAGAAGTCCCGTAATGTTTGTCTCTAAGTCTGACACAAACATTGCTTTTCCTAAGCTTTGATCTAAAGCTTTCGCCATTTGTTCTGCTTGTTTTTTTGCTTTTAAGACCGCTTTTGATTTGAGTTCAATTTTCAATTCCTCCAACTTTGTATATTCTGTCTTTAAAAGATTTACATTCGATATTTTTTGTGATTCCAAATCTCTTAATATCTTTCCTGAAAGTTTTGCTTCATTTATTTCCAGCTCGAAACTCTTTGTCTTATAAACATCTGTCTTCTTTAAGAAAAAATCTCTAAAATTACTTGAGAGAGTCACAAGTTTGAGTTGATTTTTTATATCCACATTATTAGATTTTAAGACGGCCTCTAATCTCTTTTCTAACTCCTCTACTGAAACCTTACCTTTTGTATTACTTTCGGTTAGTATAATAGACAGTGTTATTTTATCCGGTGTAACCTCTGTGGTATAGGTAGCCTTCGTTTGAATCTGTGGAATTTTAGAAAAATCCATTTCTTGTGAAAACCCAATAAAAGGTATCAATACTAGAATTAAAATTATATATTTTCTCATTTAACAAACTTTATTTATTTCTCAAAAATAAAATGGTTTTGTTAATCCAAATAATCAAATTGAGTAAACCATACTTTTGATTGAGTAAACAAGTTTTTATATTAATACACAAAAAGGAAAGATATCCGCAAGTACACCAAATATCACAATGTTTTAGCTACCTTTTGCACAGCTTCAATAGTTTCATCTAAATCTTCATAGGTAAGCGCTTCTGTAATAAACCAGGTTTCAAACGCACTGGGAGCGATGTAAATCCCGTTTTCTAACATCCCGTGAAAGAATTTCTTAAACGTGTCATTGTTTCCTGTTGCTGCCGATGCAAAATCGATTACAGGATCTGCACTAAAATGTACCGAAATCATAGACCCTACTCTATTTATCGTATGGGTAATATTTTCTTCGTTTAATACTCGGGCGATACCTTTATGCAGGTATTCGGTTTTATCGGCCAGGCTTTTAAAAATCTCTTTCTTTTCATTCAATTCGGTAAGCATAGCTAATCCCGCCGCCATTGCCAAAGGATTACCGCTTAATGTTCCTGCCTGATACACAGGTCCTAAAGGCGCTAAGTGATTCATAATTTCTGAACGCGCCGCAAACGCACCTACGGGTAATCCACCTCCTATTACTTTACCGAAGGTAACAATATCGGCATTCACCCCTAAAAGTTCTTGTGCGCCTCCTTTTGCCAGTCTAAAACCGGTCATTACCTCATCAAAAATCAGTAAGATATCATGAGTATCACATAAAGACCTAAGTCCTTCTAAAAATCCTTTTGCAGGCGGTATGCATCCCATATTTCCTGCTACAGGCTCTATAATAATACATGCAATCTCTCCTTTATTAGAATCGATAATACTAGCTACATGATCAAGGTCATTATAGGTTGCTAATAAGGTATCTTGAGCTGTTCCTTTTGTTACTCCCGGACTATTGGGGCTACCAAAGGTAACCGCACCACTACCTGCCTGAATCAAAAATGAATCACTGTGGCCATGGTAGCAACCGGCAAACTTTATAATTTTATCTTTTCCTGTATATCCTCTTGCCAAACGAACTGCACTCATACATGCCTCTGTTCCCGAGTTTACAAATCTTATTTTATCGATATTGGGCACCATACTAATCGCCAGAGAAGCAATCTCTGTTTCTATCTCTGTTGGCATTCCAAAACTTGTACCTTTTTTGGTTTTATCGATCACAGCATCTACCACAGGAGCATGCGCATGTCCCAAAATCATTGGCCCCCATGAATTAATATAATCTATCAAACGGTTACCATCTTCATCATATAAATAAGCTCCTTTGGCTTCTTTAACAAATATGGGGTCACCTCCTACCGCTTTAAACGCTCTAACTGGTGAATTTACTCCTCCCGGAATCACTTTTTGTGCTTCTGCAAATAATGCACTGCTTCTTTTATAGATCAAATCTTATTTTTTATATCCAAATTACCAGTAACTCTAGTAATTATAATTACATATTATTTTATGAATGATGTAGAATGCCAGAAAAGTGTTACCGACAATGCATACAACACCTTTTACTGCTTAATTAAAATCTTCTTCTTCCTCTACCACTTTGGACAACGCTACTTTTAGAACTTGTCCGATTTTAATAGTATTATCTCCTAATTTATTAATTGATTTAAGCGCTGGCACAGAAATTTTGTACCGTCTTGCGATAGAATACAACGTATCTCCTTTTTCTACAATATGATTTCCATCTGCTACAACAACATTTGTACGTACTGGTGCAGTGTGATCCTGACGGGTATCGATCTTGCTATTTTTTATCCCCAAAACATCATTATCAAATTCATAAAGCCTATAGCGTTCTATAATAGAGATTAGCTTTTGCGGATATTTCTTATCTGTAGCATATCCAGCTGCCTTTAGACCTCGAGCCCAGGATTTATAATCTTTCTGTTTATAGGTAAATAATTTTGAATAGCGTTTTCTATTCTTTAAGAACAACGAATGATCTCTAAAGGATTCACTAGCACGATTATATTTTCTAAAACACTCCTGAGATCGATCATCATCATGATAAACACGATCACCTTTCCAGTCATGACACTTAATACCAAAATGGTTTTTTGCCTTTTGCGTTAGCTCACCATGTCCCGCTCCAGACTCAAGAATCCCCTGTGCTAGAGTAATACTAGCGGGGATACCATAGGTTTTCATTTCTTTTTTTGCAATCCCAGAAAACTCATGAATATATCTTCGTACTCTATCTTTATAGGGTAATACAGGCACTGGTTTCTTTTCTTCTGTTGTAGTTTTGGTTTCTCCAATGATAACTTTAGTTTCCTTTTCTACTTTTTTGGTGGTTTTGGATGTTGTACGTTTTGGCACAGGCCTTCTGGTTGTAGTCGTTGAAATTCCCTTTTTACTGCTTCCGCAGGAAATCATAAAGGCTGTAACACTTAACAGTAAGATAATTTTCCTCATTTTAGTTTTAAATTCTAATAAGGGGCAGTTTCTTTTTTCTTAATTTTTGATTCATTCCAGCTATTCCTTGTAAACCACCGGTATGAACGGCTAAAATACGAGTATTTTTCTTAAAAACACCTTTTTGAACTCTATCAAAAATACCAAAAATCATCTTGGCCGTATATAATGGGTCTAGCAACACCGATTGCTGTTCATAAAATCTATTCATAAACTCAATCCCTTCTTGGTTTATTTTTCCATAACCCCCAAAATGATAATCATTTACCAGTTCCCAATTTTTTTTGACTGTAAATTTTTCAATCTCCTTCTTAAGGAAATCTCCTTTTAGCGCAGGAAACCCTAATACTTTTTGATGTGAATGAGTACTATTAACAATACCGGCTATGGTTCCTCCTGTTCCCACTGCACAGCAAATTATATCATACTCGCGATCTTCTGGTGCCAGTATTTCTTCACACCCCTTAATAGCTAAATTATTTGTTCCTCCTTCTGGAATATGATAACATGCTCCAAACATCTCTTGCAACTGTTTTGTATACTCTAAGGATGTTTTGTTTCTATATGCTTCTCTTGTTACAAAAGTAAAATTCATCCCTTGAGTTGCTGCAAATTGCAACGTAGTATTCTCTGATAAGGTTTTTTCAAGGTCATGACCTAATTCTTCGCCTCGTATAACTCCAATAGATTGCAATCCAAGCATTTTTGCAGCTGCAGCGGTCGCAGCAATATGATTACTATAGGCACCCCCATAGGTTAGTACCGTTTTATATCCTTGTTCTTGGGCATACAACAGATTATATTTTAACTTTCTAAACTTGTTACCTGAAACGTGCTCGTGAATTTGATCTTCGCGTTTAATATCCAGATAGACCTGGGCTTTTTCTAAAATATCATGGCCTATCGAATGATTTTCTGAATGTTTGGTTTCCGAAGAAAAAATATGCATTTACCAATATTTAATAAAACTCCATGGTTTTCTAGAACTTAGATAATCTAAGTCTTCTTCATTAAAATATGCTTCACGCTCAAAAGAGATATTTTGATATGCAAGTTGGGAATTTCTGTACTGAAGTAATCTTATAATATATTCTATCAAATAAAGAATATAAAAAGGGAGCACTAATAGTTCTGCCTGTTGTCTTAGATGTATTTTCTCATGATTAATAAAAGCTTCATCGTCTTTAAGAAACGAATTCTTAATAACAATAAATGGCCATAAAGCAATTCCCACAAAATGGCGACCTATCAAATATTTATTAACGACAATGGGCATAATGTTATTGCAAGATACTATTTTTGTTCTAATGAACAACTCTAAAAAAATATTAACTCCAAAAGAAGGAGATTATTATCTAACTCCAGAAGGATATCGATGCTTTACAGAACAATACCACCTTAGACGTGGATATTGTTGCGAAAGTGGTTGCAAACACTGCCCTTATGGATATGATAAAAAAACCAATAGTTATCCTAAGAAATAAAGCATTACATCCTTTCATGGTATGATTATTGTGCTTATTTTTATAAAAAAGCTATTGTTAAACAATTAAAACACAGGGATTATGAAACTTTTTTCACTTCTATCACTAATCCTTATCATAACGTTTAGTTCATGTTCTACCGTACGTGTTGCATCTGATTATGATAAGCAAGCAGATTTTAACACGTATAAAAGCTTCGCCTTTTATAAACCGGGTATTGACAAAGCTGAAATTAGTGATTTAGACAAGAAACGTATTCTAAGAGCTATTGAAGCTGATTTGATTGCTAAAGGATTTACCAAATCATCCGAACCAGATGTCTTGATAAGTATTTTCACCAAAACAAAAGAAAACGTAAACGTATATCAAAATAACTTTGGCTGGGGCTGGGGTTGGGGTTATGGATGGGGATGGAGCCCATGGTTTTGGGGATCAGGTTATAACAATGTAACCACCACCACCCAGGGCACACTATATATCGATCTTATCGATGCCAGCAAAAAAGAATTAATCTGGCAGGGAATGGGCACCTCTGCACTAACACATAATGTAGATAGAAAACAAGAAAAAATGAATGAAATTGTAGGAGCCATATTAGCAAAATATCCTCCTCAGGCAAATTAACATCATTTCTTTTCTTTAAACGATTAATGACCCTCGCATCAAGCCCACGAGACGTTTATTGGGAAATAATTTCTAAAATTTCGAAGCAAGTTTCGAGGTAGTAAACCCAAAAATCTCGCTTTTTCAATGTGATTAGTTCAACTATCTATTTTGAATGCATTGCTACGCAACTTTTCAAATACAGAGTGTCGCTAATAAAACCAAAATAGCCTTTCTATATGGATAGGCTATTTTTTTGTGTACATTTATAAAAAACTTGACAACAAAAAATATGCGTAATTTTATACTTGGAGCAGCAATAATGGCACTCTTTGCTTTTACTGTTTACTATTTTGTTAATCGATCTAATAACGAAAAAACCGAGATTGTATCTTCGGGACTTATTTTAGAGCAAATCAAAAATGTCGGTAAATTAGTAGTTACTGAAGGGCATTTTTCTGACATTATCACCTACAAAAACAATAAAAAGTACTTTAAAGTACTCTCATCAAAGAAAAAAATAATTGTTTTAGTAAATGCAAAAGTTCAAGTTTCTTATGATCTAAGAAAAATAAAACATGAAATTGACACAGAAAATAAAACGATTACGATTACATCAATCCCCAAACCTGAAACGACCATCACTCCCGAAATAACATATCATGACATAAAAGAAGGCCTAATTAACAAATTTAGCCCTAATGATCACAACACCATTCGCAAAACTGTATTAAAAGAAATAAATAAAAAAGTAAAAAAATCTGTATTGATCTCTAATGCTCAAAATCGATTGATAAGTGAACTACAAAATTTATATATCTTAACCAATTCTTTGGGTTGGACACTGAAACACAAAGAAAGTCCTATAAAAAACACACTAGATCTAAATAAGTTGATACAAAATTAATTTTTGGCAAAGTTGTTATCAAAACTAAAAACGTATAATTTTTAAGTACACAAAGGCCTTATCTAACAAAAAAAGGAAAGAGCGTCCTCTTTCCTTTATTGATTTACACAAAAAATTATAGAATTATAAAATTCGCATGTTTAATAAACGTTTTTTTGGCCTGCAAATTTATCTACACTAGTAAGACGATAAAATATGGGTTTACCCTACTTTTTTTATGTCTTTTTTTGATGTTTTTTTCGGCTATAAAATTCTATCACCATACAAAAACCCACACGAATCTAATAATCAGAATATTACCATCAATCTGACTTAAAAATTCGTTTTAGAAAGAATTACTTTTCTACAATAAATATTAGTATCACATATCTCGTTTTACTCGATTCATACATTTTTTTTGTAACCTTATGTAAAATTTATCATCTAAAAATAAGATATACCGTGCTAAATTTATATTTTTAACATAATTCATTTATTTACAACAAGATGTATGTTAATTCTTAAATTAAACCACATTCATAAGTAGGGTAAGAAATAAATAGGACGTTTTATAATTGTAATCATTTTAATTATTTTGGTAGATCGTCGCTTATTTCTAACCCAAAATTAAAAACCCTAATAAGTAAATTATGAAATCATTTTTTTGTAAAATTTTGATCTTAACTGCTCTTGCGATCGTATACAGCTGTTCTAGTGACAGTAATGAAGATGTAGCACCTGTTACAGATCCAGAACCGGATCCTACTAACAAACTAACTTATACTGATGATGTTAAATCAATAATTGACGGCAGATGTATTGGGTGTCATGGAAGCCCTCTTATGAATAATGCTCCTTTTCCCCTGCTCACTTTTGCACAGGTTGACGATAAAGCAAGTGCCATATTAACCAGAATATCAATACCTGCAGGAGAAACTGGAATAATGCCTCCTGTTGGCGAACCTTTAACTCAAACAGATATTAACACTATAGACCAATGGATAAAAGACGGAAAACTAGAATAATAAAATCATTCCTTTTTATAAGCTTACTATGTATTAGTATTTCTTTTGCTCAAGAAAAATATATAGGCAAAAAAGGCATACTTACTTTTGAGGCTTCAGAAAAAGCTTTTGAACCCGTTAAGGCAAAGAATGAATCTGTAACAGTCATCATAAATACTACTACAGGAGAAATCGCCTCATTAGCGCTGATGAAAGAGTTTAGATTTAGAAACGCTCTTATGGAAGAGCATTTTAATGAAAACTATATCGAGTCTGACACCTATCCAAAAGCAATTTTTAAAGGTAAAATTGCAGCTTTTGATTTACAGCAACTGTCAGAAAAAGAAAAAGAGTTCAAGGTTTCTGGAAGTCTTACATTACATGGCAAAGAAAAAAAAATCGACACCCCAGTACTTATTTCTAAAGTGGGGGATCAGTTATTTTTAAAAGGAAAATTTATAGTTACTCCTCAAGATTTTGACATTTCTATCCCTAAAATTGTTAGAAATAAAATTGCTAAAAACATTCAAGTATTTATTGATTTTAAACTAAAAGCAAAATGAAAAAGAAAAACATACTCGTCTTTTCGCTAATAATCGCCATTGCTTTAACAGCATTTGTTTTTAATTACATAAATAAAGATCATCGAGACATTAGTGCAGAAAAAAGCGATGTACACACGACTTCTACAGCATTTTTTTCTTCGTTTACCGCAAACCAGAAAGAGTTTGATGGTCAATATCTGGACAAAGTCGTAGAGCTAAGTGGTATCGTTACAGCTATAGAAGACAATAGTGTTATTCTGGATGAAAATATCGTAGTCACACTCAAAGATCAAGATGCTACCACCCTAAGCAATAACAATAAAATTACAATTAAAGGAAGATATGTTGGTTATGACGACCTTTTAGAACAACTCAAAATCGACCAAGCTACATTTACAATCAAATAAACACCTAATTTAATGAGAATATTACTCCTACTACTTATAATACCTTTTCTATCATTTTCGCAAGACGATTTATTAAGTGAAATTGACACTAACGATGATAACCAATATGCAAGTGCTGCTTTCAAAGGGTTAAAAATAGTAAATTTTGAATCCACAAAAATTGCAGACAAGAAACTATTTTACATGGTAGTTTCTCATAGGTTTGGAACTGTAAAAAATGGAATTGATGACTTTTTTGGGTTGGACGGCGCGGTTACCAGATTAAATTTTATTTATGGCATTATGGACGGTGTTAATATTGGGGTTTCTCGTAGTTCGTTTCAAAAAACATACGAAACCTCACTAAAATATCGATTGTTACGTCAAAAAAAAGGAGGGCTACCTTTCACATTGGTTGGCTACAATAGTGTTACTATAAATACACAAATTGACAAAGAAAATAATAACTTACCTGGTTTAGAATTTAAGCATCGATTAGCCTATGTATGGCAAATGCTGCTTTCAAGAAAATTTAACAAGAATTTTTCTTTACAAGTTATGCCAACACTATTGCACGAAAATTTAACGGTAGTTGACGATCAAGAAAACACGCAATATGCCTTAGGGGTTGGTGGTAGACATAAACTAACCAAAAGGTGGTCTATAAACGTTGATTATGCCTATCATATGAATAGATCTAGTGACTCTCCTTTTAAGAACCCTCTCTCTATAGGCTTTGATCTAGAAACCGGAGGGCACGTATTTCAGATGCATTTTACCAATGCACAACCTATGAATACCTATGGTGTATTAAGCCAAGGTAGTGGTGATTGGGGAGATGGTGACTTTTTCTTTGGATTTAATTTATCGAGAGTATTTTAATTATATCGCGCTTATTATGTTTAGAAACACCATTCCTATACAGAACCTAAAATGTATTAACTGTGCAATGGTACTGAAAAACAAAATACTGCAGCTCAAGAATATCTCTAACGTATTTATCCATAAAGACTATTCGCTCATCTCGTTCAATTATAAATATGCAAATGATTTGTCAAATGTCGAAAACCTACTTACCTATATGGGTTTTCCTCCCGAGGGTGAGAAAAACATGCGAGTAAATATAGAGGGATTGCATTGCACCAATCAATCCACTCGCTATTGCGTATACATACAATAAAATCCATAACTAAACCTATGCCCTACAAAAAATGGTAAAAAATCAAGAAGCTGGTAAGCTTATCAGCTTCTTGATTTTAAAATTGATTACATATCGGTATTACAATAGTTGTTATATAATTTCACCTCATCTATCTTATCATTTTGGTAAGATCTTTTGAAGGTGCAATATCCCAATCTCCTTCTAACATTTTATGCACATAACATTTATCAGTTTGCTTTAAGAGTTCTTTTCTTTGTATACTGGTAATATCTCCTTCTATTTCTATATTAATTTTTATATGGTTATATATTACTCTATTCTTTCCTCTCTCTATCTCCTGTTTCAATTCTACATTAACGTCACGAATATCCCAACCTTTAATTCTTGCTACATATCTTATAGTGGCGGCTTTGCACATCGCGAGTCCACCAAGGATCAACTCTGCCGGAGCTAATCCAAGATCTGTTCCTTTATTTTTTATGGGTTCATCACCAATAATAGTATGTTTACCATTTGTAATTATAGATTGGTAGCCAGAGGGGAGGTTTTTTACTTTTATTTCTGCTGCCATTATTTTATATTTTAAAGCCTACACACAATAGCGTATGTAGGCATAAAAATCAATTAATTCACATGAATTATTGCTAGTTTTTAACTAATCAATGTGCTGCTTAATAACTAAAAGAATTACAGTTCTTGAGCTATAGGGAAATCAATTTCGAAACCTGTTAAATTATGAATGTAATTACTGATGATTTTTTCTCCAATAACCATAACAACATCGATCATATTTACTTCTGTATAACCCGCCGCAAAAAAAGCATTTTTACTCTCTTCTGTTGCTTTGCCATTATTAGCTACTGTAGCTAAAGCAAATTTTACTATAGCATCTAATTTATTATCAAACGAAGCAGATCCTTTTCGTAACTCTAGTATTTGTTCTTCTGTAAATCCATTCATTTTACCAATGGCAGTATGTGCAGATTGGCAGTACCTGCAACCATTGTATTGACTTACTACTATATTAACAGCTTCTTTTTCTTTTGTTTTTAATGTAGATTTTCTATTTTGAAAAGTTAAATAATCCCCTAAAGCCGTTTCATGTTTTGCATAGTATGCATACAAATTAGGCACAAAACCTATATTTTTTTTAAGATCATCAAAAATTGCTTGATTGTTTGAAGACACCTCTTCTCTTCCTGGGATTTGGAATTTTGTTGTTGTTTCCATAGTGTACTATTTAAATGGTTAATAATTTAAGAATAGTACAAATGTATTAGCTATACTGTCTTGATGTTAGACACTCTTTCCTAGTGAATTAGCAATACTTCCCTTAACTTGTTTTTCTTTATATTCTGAAGGAGAAACCCCTTCCAAATTTTTAAAAAAACGACTAAAAACCTGTACATCACTAAACCCTAGTTCATACCCTATCTCGGATATAGTCTTATCTGTATACTGCAACAACCGACGGGCCTCTAACATTATTCTATTTTGAATAAATTGCAAAGGAGTACTACTACCTATTTTTTTAAAAAGATTAGATAATGTCTTAGGAGATTTATTTAAAAGTGTAGCATATGCTGTAACACTGTGCTTTTCTCTAAAATGCTTTTCTACCAAAAAGTTATACTCTCTAATAATGTCTACAGAATTTGATTTATGTGTGTTATAGTTATTTTGTATTTTATAAATTCGAGTACATAATATCAACAACCTTTTTAACATCATTTGCAACATTTCTAATTGCAAATTATCTTTGGACTGCATTTCAATCAATAACATTTTCCATACCGTTTTTAATACCTCAACATCATCTGGCTGTGGTTTTATGACAGGAAGATTGGAAGCCCCATAATACAATATTCCTTTACAGCTTACTTCACTATCATGATCAAGAATACAATAAAATGATCGGTTCCAACGCAATAGTTTTACCTCGTGCAACTCTTTTACCTGAACTTTATGAAACTCTGTTAGACTCACCATATCGTTTCTATTAAAGGTGTAGTCGATTGCATCTATTTTTAAACGATTGTTATCAGATGTAAACCAAAGTAAAATAAGTTTACTTTTTTGTGACACTTTTAAAACATCACAATTCTCACTGTTTATTTCAATGACCTCGAGAGACTCTTCGTTTTTTCCGGCGTATTTCATTCGAATTAGTATATCTTTTTAATAACCAATGGAGGTAAAGTAAATATTATAAAACCGTTCTACTTAATTAGTTTTATATAGTACTAACATTAACACCAAATTATTCATTTTCTTTAAGCGTTTTTCGCAACAACAGCATTCATTTCAACAGGTTTCCTTCCTACTTCACAAAGTATATAAATCAAATTTATAGCTCAAATTGAGAAGTAAAGGTATTGATTTGTTATATGTCAAAAATCTCAAAATTAGCTAGTGAACTACTTTTTTTCAAGTTGAACTATTATTGAAATATCAATCTAAAAAGATCTATATCTGATCTTTTTGTTAAAATATATTTTGCATTATTATTGGGTTCACAACCAATTTCTAATTCCTTAGACGTATTAACTGGCAATTGCTCACAAAAAATCCTAAGTATTATCATATAACCTCAAATTCACGAACTTATTCTTATATATCAAAGCTATTTTATCGAATGTACAACAGGATTCCTGATACTTATTTGTCAAATATTTTTTTAAACAAAAAATATAATCTTGTCTAAAAATAAAAAAGCAAAACCTTGTTAACGCACAGTCAACAAGGTTTCACACTATCAAACTATAATCATCTATTTATTCTACCACTAGTGTATACTGGGGGGTTGGGTTTAATGGACAGAAATATACATATTCACCTTTTTCAAGCTTTGTAACTTTTGTTTTTTCTGTTTTTCCAGTTGCAACCGCTTTAGTAACATAGGCTGTTTTGATATGCGCTTTGGGGTTTGATTTTGGAGCTAGGACAAATCCCACTTCATGATCTACACCAGAGTTTTTTATTTCGAACACATATGATCCTTCAGAAATTTTTATTTCTTTTTGAGTAAACTCACCCTTGGTCTGTTCTAGTGTTACTGTTTTAGTATCTTGTGCAAAAGCACTAAATGTAAAGACCAAAATAAATGTTGATAAAGCAATTAATTTTTTCATTTTTCTTTTTTTTAATTTATTAGCAATGTTTTTATATTAAATAGTAGTTGATTCTAAAGGTGCTGCAACAGGAAAATCTATTGGCACTTGAGTTGCTCCATGTACATAGTTAGAAACTGTTTTATCTCCTACCAGTACTATGGTATCGATTAAGCTTCCTTTGTTATAACCATTAGAAAGAAAGTTTTCTATTACATTAGAATCTGCTTTCCCTCTATTTTCTGTAATGTTTCTTGCCAATTTTGCTAAAGCATCTAATTTAGGATCAAAAGAAGCCTTTCCTGCTCTAAGCTCAAGGATTTGCTCATCTGTAAAGCCATTCATTTTTCCGATCGCAGTGTGAGCAGACAAACAATATAGGCATTCATTTACCTGACTTACCGCAAGATTTACAACTTCTTTTTCTTTTGCAGATAGTGATGTTTTTGAATTTGCAAAATTTAAGTAATTCTCTAACGCCGTATCACTATGGGCATACGTTGCATATAAATTTGGCACAAAACCTAATGCATTGTTTAGATTATCAAAAATTGCTTGATTATTAGCACTTACTTCTTCTTTTGTTGGTACATTAAATACACTCATGATTTTAATTTTATATCTCAAAAGTTTGAGATTTGTTATTATATTTTGGTTTAAAAATTTTATTCAAAGTTGTTACAAAATTGCCAGAAACTCGATGATTGTTTTTCCCGAGTGTTTATCAATTTTTCCCGAGTTTTTTTTTACAACATTATTGTTTCTGACTTCAATAGCTATTCGGCATCACAATAGTAATCGTGTATGCTTTTTTGTTCGCAATGTGATTTATGATTAATTTTATTAACTATTTTTTTTGTTCCTCTTCTGAAAATTTCAATTAAATTGAATATTGATGTATGTTGAACTCTCATAGTATCCTTGTTTTAAATTAACAATGCAAAGATGCGTAGTTATCCAAAGAAACAGAATGATGATATTTCCCGAGTGCTTATCAATTCTTCCCAAAATAAAAAAAGTCCTTTTTCAAGGACTTTTCGTGAGACATTATTCAAAAGAAAAAAAATAGTTACCAAAAGAACATATTACTTAGATTTTTCTTGATAGATAATTATTTGTAATCCGTCCGGATCTCTTATATACAAGTAATAAGACCCCCATGGACGTAATACCGGACCTCTCATTTTACATTTTCCTTCTAACCGATTCTCCCAATAGGTTACATCATTTGTTTTTAATTGAATATCAATTTTATCATTTTGCAATTCTTCACCAAAAGGTTCCTGATAGTATGAATGTGTTTTATCAATCTCAGAAATTTCTATAAAAGCATTACTATCTTCTGGTCCTAATCTAAGTATGGCACCTTGTGAACCATCTCCATCGTTATAGTTTTCTATAAGAGTCAATTTTAGAAGTTGGGTATAAAAATCTACAGAAGCAGTAAAGTTTTTGGTTCTAATAACCGTTTTCGAACTTTGCAATACAGCGTTCTTAGATCGATTTTTTGAAGTATCCATATTTTTTAAATTAGAATTAACCCTATGAGATAAGACATATCAAAGAAGTTTGTTTTAAGTTACAAATTTTAATTTTGTGCCAGTCTATAAAATAACTGCAGTACCACAAACTAGGTTACCTGTATTTTGTTTGCCTGCAGAATATGTCTTTCATTATGATAAATCAATACTCTAAATGTATCCCCCAATCGTAGTTTAATCCATCTAGATATACTTATAGTAGTTTTTATTTTATTTAAATCCTTGTCAACAGCCATATCCAGTAAACCTAGTATTACCTTTTGTTGATCTATAAATCGGTCGATACATTTTTTATCAAGCATAGTACCTATCGGATTTTTATCCTTAAATGTTTTCATTTTATTCAACTTTTCTCTAGGTAACATACTCTTTGCAAAATAGTTACCTAACCATCCAGAATTAAAGGTTTTTGAGGCATTTGATGTTGAGTTTTTCATTTTGCTTTCTATCTCGGGAAGATAGAAATCTCCATACAAATTTAAATGTTCCAGACATTCTAATATGCTCCAACTATCTGTAGCATCTCTATAATTAAGCTGTTCTAAGGATAATTGATAAAACTGCTCTGCTTCGTTTATGCTTTTTTGGGTTCTTAATACCAAATCATTAATCAAATCTTTTGATGATACTCTCATATGTTTTTTTTAACAAAACTCTTTAATTTAATACGGTAAAACATTGATTGAGATTAAGATTTTTTAATTCTCGAAAATGTTTCTGGTGTCATTCTTAGGTAAGAAGCAATATATTTATCTGGTATTTCCTGAAAAAGCCGAGGACTACGTTTTAAAACTCGATGATACCTTTCTATAGGGGAAGTAATTAAAATATCAGTTTCTCTTTCTATTTGTTGCAAAACAAAGCTTTCAAGAATTTTATACCAAAGTTCTGTATTTTCTGAAGAAGATTTTATAAAACTCATGAAAGTAGGTTTATCCAAGGTTTTTAAGGTAGTTTTTTTTAGCGCCTGAATATAAAAATCTGACGGCCTTTCATGTATAAAAGAATCCAAAGCTGCTATTAGGTTATCTCTATATCCAAAACGAATAGTATGCTCTTCAAACTCATCCACCAGGTATATTCTCAAACTACCCGAAACCACCAAATAAAGGTTTGTATCGATAGTACCTTTTACCTTTAAGTATTCGTTTCTGGGTAACACTATGCTCTTATCCCATAAATTTTTGCTATTCAATTTGTCTACTAAAATTGAGATTGGCTTCATTTTTTTGTTACTATTTTGAAAATAAGTACAAGAATATCTTTTTCTTTAGATCTTACTTAGTTTTTTTAATCTTATTTTTCTTACTCCAAAAGATGTATCCCATTGTTTCACCTCTTGAAACCCTAATTTCTCATACAATAAAATAGCGGGTCTATTTTGCAATCCTGTTTCTACAACAAACATTTCAGTTTTTTTTAGACTAAATATGTACCTCATTAACTGTGCGCCTATACCGTTACGAAAATAAGCTGGATCCACGACCAAACTTTCTATATCAATACATCTATCATCGCCACTAACTTCAATTAATGCAACGATCTCCTTATCCTTATAAAATGCATAAAACTCTGTTACACTCTTTACAAATTGTTGTATTGTTCTTTGTAAAGGGGGAAAGTTATCTACTTCTAATATTTCTGCTTCTATCTTATACGAGGCTTGAAATAGATCAAATATTTTCATTGCAATGAATTCTTTCTTATGGTTTATTTTTCGAATCATACTGCATCTAAATTATACTTTTTTACAAACTATATTCAATTGCAAACGCTTACAAACATTTACACACGATTACAAACGAAACTAAACGCTTCCTAACCGAATCTTTCTTACCTCCAACTCTATGTTTGCAGTGTTGTTTTAATCAAATCTTTATCTTTTTTGAACAACAACATCTTTCTAAACGTATAGAAAGAAATGTATTAACTGTTTAACACGAAAAAATAAAAACTATGAACACGCTAAAAAACAAAGTACAGTTGATTGGAAACTTAGGACAAGAACCAGAAATTCTAAACTTAGAATCTGGAAAAAAGCTTGCAAAATTCTCTATTGCTACCAATGATTATTATTACAATAAACAAGGAGATAAAATTACCGATACGCAATGGCATAATATTATTGCCTGGGGAAAAGTAGCTGACATTATCGAAAAATATGTAAATAAAGGACAAGAAATTGCTATCGAAGGAAAACTAACTTCTCGCAATTATGAAGATAATGAAGGAAACAAACGCTATATCACAGAAATTGTTTGCAATGAAATATTAATGTTAGGAAAATAAACTCATTTTCAACCCAGTGGTGGTTCTTTAAACCTTATCTAATTCTAATGCACCACTGGGTTAAATTAATTAATAATTCAATCTTCTTTATAGCTTTATGAATAGCACCTTAAAACACATAGAACTTATTGATAGAATCGATCAATTAATTCGATTACAAGCAACAGGAACTCCATTACAATTAGCCCATAAATTAGGGATTTCTAAAGCCAAATTATACAGAACTCTTCATACTATGAGAGCATTAAAAGCTCCTTTAGAATATGACAATGGGATACAAAGCTTTGTATACTATGAAACAGTTGGGTTTACCGTAGGCTTTTTTTCTAAAGAGAGAATCAACAGAAAAAGTAGACTTGTTTAAAAATCAACTTTAGAATAATATATTACTTTTGGAAAATTAGGATTGAAACCTAAGCTTACAAACTAATTCAGAAACAAAAACAACTTCAATCCTAACATTTTCTATCTTTTATATTTATTTACATAACAATCCGTAACTTATTCTTTAAAAATTCGTAATTATTAAATATCAAATACTTTTCTGTTTCTATCTTTTTTGATAATCTTTGTAATACACATTTCACATAAAAGATGCAAGACTATTTAATTGGTATTGGTAAACGTTTAAAAGAAATTCGAAAAGGAGATAAGAAAACGATCAGTCAGATTGCTTCTATTGCAGGAGTAAGTAACGGACTTATTTCTCGAATTGAAAATGGTAGAACTATCCCATCTCTACCTGTATTATTAAACATCATTGGTGCTCTGGAAATCGAAGTCCCAAAGTTTTTTAATGGAATTTCTTTAGAAACAGACTTTAAATATTTGATCACAAGAGCTTCTGAATATACAACAATAGAAAAAGAAGACGAAGCAATTGGCTTTAGTTACAAATATATTTTTGGGAAACAACTTAATTCAATTGGTTTCGAGACTGTTCTTTTAGAGGTTCAACCGGGATCAGTGCGTGGTAAAGTTGAAACAGATGCTTATGAGTTAAAATATATTTTATCTGGTGAATGCTACTACGCAATAGGAGATGAGGAAAAACTTCTTAAGGAAGGTGACACCTTATTTTTTGATGGAAGAGTACCGCATGCTCCTATAAATAGGTCCTCAAAACCTGCAAAAATGCTGGTAGTGTATTTTTTCCTTCCGCCAGAGCAGTAAAAATTAAAGTATATGAGTTGGTATCTAGTCTTATACCAACTCATATTTCTATTTATACATTTTTAAAAGCTGTTATCTGTCCAAGAGTCCTGGCCAGGTAGTATTGTTTATAGGTTCTGGATACCCCTGTACTGCCCTATCTAGTGACTTATCATACTTAATAAATGTATTATCATTTAGAAAAAAGAACATATACCGAGTATCCCAATCTGCTACCGCTGTAATTTTAGTTTTATAATGCTCCATACCTGGCCAAGTACTATTATTTATTTCTACCGGGTATCCTGCATCTGCTTTATCTTTAACCAAATCGTATCGTATATATCTTCCATCAGAAAGGAAAAACATTGCCTTATTGGTATGCCAATTAACGGCTCCTATTATTTTTTTACCATACAATCCTAATCCAGGCCATGTAACAAAGTTAACTGGTTTAGGATATCCGGCATCTACCTTATCATCTACCATATTATAACGCAAATACCTTCCATCAGAAAGAAAGAAATACCCTTTGTCATAATTTGTTTTAAAAGCTGCCGAAATTTTGTCTTTATAATTCCCTAGTCCCGGCCAGTTATTGTTGGTAATCGCTACGGGATATCCTGGATCAGAAGTATTTTCTACTTTACTATACCTGACATACTTATTATCTCCTCTAAAAAAATACGTTCTGTTATTTGCCGCATCATACCAATCTAACACCGCATTTATCGCAAGGCAATTTTGTACATTAACACTTCCGATAGAGTTATTTATTCTAATCGTATAATTAATTCTTCCGTTAGGAGCGTTAGTATCGGTATATCTTTCTTGGTTTGCTGGTACCGTGGCTATTAATAAATTATCTCTATAAATCTCTGCATTGCCTGTACTACTTGACACCCACGAAATTTCATTTCCAACAGAATTTGTCACCATAACTTTGCGAGGACCATCTTCTCCTATTAATGGAGGTGAGCTTAACTGCCATTCGTTGCGAATTTCGATTCCTAAATGCCTTAATACAGTGGGGACAATAGAGGTTTGAGCAGGATATCCATATAATCCATTATAATTTGTATTAGGAATATTAGTAGCCTTAGTTTTAAATTCTTGATTTCCTTCTTTATTCATTCCAATAAAAATAGTTTTCTCAGATTCAGAATCCCCACCATGGCTATACCCTCCAATAGGGCTTCTACCATGATCTGTTGTTACAACAATTAACCAATCTTCATTTGTTATTGCTTCACGTTCTTCTATAGCATTCATTAATTGCCCCAATTGGGTATCGGCTGTTTTAATCGCATTATCATAACCAGTACTAAAACCAAGACTATGCCCCACAACATCTACATGATCTAAATGAATAAAGATGAGATCATGATCGTTATTCTTAATTTGATTTACACCCAAATTAGTAGCATTAGAATCGTTACCTCCTTTACTTTTATAGTTTACCAAAGACATATCATTTTCTAGAAACTGATGAATTGGGCTCCAGGTTGCAATGCTTGCTATAGAAGCATCATTTTTATTTTCTTTTATTAATCTATAGATGCTTTTTACCCTTGATTTATAGGTCCCGGCATCGTTGTTAGGAACCCCGTGTTTGTCTTTCCATACACCAGTAAGTATTGTTGTCCACCCTGGACCACTGCTTGTGGTTTGATGACTATTGTATCCCTGTATTCCTCCTGTATATGCTTTAGAAATATGTAGCTTATCTAAATTAGGAGTATTTAATGAAGCTATTCTTTCAAATTGAAGCCCATCAATACCTACCAAAAGGACGCGCTTTTTTTGCGCAGTACTTTTAGCATTTAAGGATTGTCCCGAGGTTGCAGTTACTTCTGGTATGTCTGTTTCGCAAGAATTAAAAAAGAAAAGACACCCTAAAAGAATAAAATAATAATAGAATAAGTTTTTCATGATGTAATAAATTTTGATTATTTGTAATATTATTACACCAAAATACACTATAAAAAACCATTAAAAACACTTGGAAACATTATTCATAATAACTTAAACAACATAACACCAGCCAAATACAACAATAATACATTTTTTACTATTAGTTAACTTATTAACAATAAAAAAACCAGTGAAGCTAACTTCACTGGTTTTAGATGTCTTTAATAAAAATTGTTGTCAATTTTAAGACAAGTCTGCTATTTAACTGAATATCTAAATCTGATCAATTATTTATTATAAATTATTCTACAACGATCTTATGTTGAGAAGCAACTCCATCTACAGCAGTAAGATTCATGATATAAATACCAGGCCTTAAACTATATGATTTCATATCCAAACTCGAAATCCCTCTATTATTTTGTTTGCTAACTACTAAAACACCAACATTGTTATACAACTCTACAGTAGTACTTGCTGGGAAATTTATAATATCATTTGTGGGATTTGGATACACAGTATTCTTTAAAGATGATTTACTGTTAGATATTTCCATTGATTTTGAAGTAGTATTGCATACAGAAGCATACCTAGTCATTATACCTAGCTCAAGATCTTTATTTGGATTACCGGGATCCTGTCGTAGGAAAAACAAATTAGGGTTATGGAAGATTATTTCTTCTTTAAACTTGTGATTAGAATGTGTTACTGGTCTATAATCTAGTTGATATTCATTACCTGTAATAAAATCGTGATTTTCTCTTGCAGATATATGTAATTGTCCTCCTGTAGAACCACCTGATGCAAAATAAACAGTTCCCACATACTTATCTACAGCATAAGCTCCGTTACATGGTATATTTCCTACTTGCCCGTGAACAAAACTGTTATTTCCGTCATATTGAACAACCTTTAAAAATCCAGATTGTGATCGAAAAAATACGGCTCCATCATCACTAACATCTACTTTACTATCTAAATCAACAGGGTTAGGGTATTTCCATAATTCATCATTTGGATTTATTATCCATGGCCAGGTAGGATTAAAAGCCTTACTAATATCATAAGCCTTAAAATTTGTCTCATCGTTATCTCCTTCGGTTAACACGTAAAGTACTTTATCATGAACCTGAAAATTAGAACTCTTTATTTTTAACGTCACCGGCGCAATCATTCTATCCCATCTATAAATCTCAAAATATTCACCGGCAGGTTTAGCATAATAAAGTTGTTCATTACTTTTTGTATAGACAGCATATGACACCCAAGCACTTACATTCCAATGAACATCATAATCCTGATCCCACCACACTAATCTAGTTTCACCATTGGTTTTATTGATTTGTTTGATATAGACAATCTTCTTTCCATTTTCAATTGGTATTAAATTACCGATCACATCTTTAGCAATATCAGGAAAGATATTTCCTTGATCCACCCACTCACGAATGTTGTTATTCCACACAATTTTGTTAATGGTACCTGATGGAGAAACGTAATATACATTTTCTTCATCATCGCCGGCAATTACTCCCGAAACATCATTATTTTTAAAGTCTTTATCTCTGACATCTTTATAAACAAAACGCCCTTTTCCTGTAGAAAAGCCACTTACATAAAATTTTCCATCAAGTAACCCTCCATGAGTATTACAAGAATTATTTGGGTCACTTTGTGCAAAAGTACTTAGGACAATTGATAGCACTAAAATTGGTAATAGTAATTTTTTCATAAAAAATTAAATTATAGGTTTTAAAAATATTCGAACTAAGATACAATTAAGGCTTACTTATTCGAGGGAAAATTCCCCAGTATTTTTCTTAAACTTTTGCCAATTTTTGATAGAGTTAAAAAAAGACAACCTCATCTAATTATCTATTTTTACTACTTACCAAACCGATTAACTCACAACCACATGATAAACAAACAATTACCAATACCACTCTTTAAAATTAAAAACACAATGAATTAACAAACTATGCGCAATTTCAAAATACATTAGATTACAACAACACTTAGTTTAAAACTAGAAACCCATCAAGAAAAAGCCTTGATGGGTTTCACGAGATTTATAAAAACAATTAAAAATTAAAAAACAATCTGCGTGAGCATAGACAAATCATCCAGAATATAATCCGGATTTTGTTTCTCGATTTGTTCTCTGGTTTGCGCACCTGTTAGCACACCAATAGTGAGGCCACAACTTGCATTCTTCCCTTCTTCTATATCGATGGCAGAATCCCCTATTTTCATAACTTTTGAGGCATCTTCTACATCAAACATTTGCATTGCTTTGCAAATCATCTCTTTATGAGGCCTACCCTTTATTACATCATCAGCGGTTAGTAGGGCATCATAATCCACGCCTTTCTCCCATTTTAATTTCGAGATTAATTGGTTTGCAATATTCGAATCATACCCTGTATTAAGCACTACATACACTTTATTCTTTCTTAATTGCCTAAACACATCATGTACATGATCAAAAGGAGCTATATTTTGTTCTTCATATACCCTTTCTAACATCGGCTTGAAATTTACAAACGCTTTTTTTGCAATCTCTTCTGGGTTTTTACAATCTGTGACATGGGTTAAAATATCAATTATAGCCTGGTATTTTTCCTTACCTGCTCCATATTCAAGAACCTCATCAAGGGTTACGTTAAACCCTTCTTCATTTATCACTTGTCTCACGGTTTTATAGACTACATTATCTTCGTTTACCGTGGTGCCTGCCATATCAAAAACGGCAAGTTCTATTCTTTTATTTATACTCATAATTAAAAATTCTTGTCATATTTTCTTTTGCAAATCCTGCACTTCCTGTCATTCCTTTACCTCCAATACCCGTTACAACATGGATGTTAGGGCTTATATTTTCTTGAAATATATCACTCGTCTTACACTGCGAATACATTCCAAACCATCTATTTTGGATATCATAAGTAGGCAGATTAATAATTTTTTGTGCTTCATGAATCATAAAATTATCAATGTCCATATTTAATCGATATCCTAAGTCTTCTATATTTTGCACATCGGCATATTCATGAGAATCTCCTATGATAACAGATCCGTCTGGTGATTGCTTAAATAATATATGTACTCCCCATTTTTTCTGAAGAGAATCTCTTTCTTCTTTGGCTTTGATTTCTAAGAAAGAAGGGCATTCTGAAAAAGCTTCATATCGTCTAATAGACCACCCTGTCAATATATTTCCTAGAAGCTCATAATTATGTTGTGATTTTGTCTGTAACATTTGAAGTTTGGTAACCTCTAAGTCACTTGCTTTAAAAAGTTCTGGAAATAAACTTTTAAACTCACTACCATTACATACAATTATTTTATTTGCTTCAAAAATTTTTCCGCTTGCAGATTGTGCCTTTACACCATTGGTTGTCTCTTCACAGGATAATATATGTTGGTTTGTGAAATAACTTAATCCCATTTGCGATACCATATAACTTTGTAACCTATGGATCATTTGTATTGCCTCTACAGTGATTTCTTCTGGAAAAAACAACCCTGCTGATATATATTCTGGCCTTAATCCAGGATATTTATTTAGGCACTCATTTTTGGTCAATAATCTAGAAGCGTACTCATTTTTAGTATTGATTTCATGTAATTCTTCTATCAATTGTACTTCTTCTTGATTAGAAGCAAGATATACAGATCCATTCTGACGCGCAGTTATATCAAATTGTTCCTGTATCTCTTTATATATTTTTAAACTCTCCCGGCCATATGCTTGCCATTTTGTATTCATGCCAGATGGTACCACTTGCCCAAAGTTTTGTGTGGTTGCTCCCTGAGGCATTTTATTTTTTTCGAGCAAAGCTACCTTTAATCCGTTTTTCAAGCCATGATATGCATGAAATGTACCTAATACTCCCCCACCAATAACAATAAGATCATATTTTTTCATAATGCAATTCTGTTTCTATTATTTTTTGTTGAGTTCTGTTATTTGCTTTTTTAAAATAAAACAAAGACCCCAAAATTATTAATACTCCTATGAGTGTTATAAAGTATGCTCCGTATACAAAAAAGTCTAACCATGTTAAATTTGCCTGACCAAAGTTTTTATATAATAGAGCAGTAATGCTACCCAGATACCCAAAAGCATCTGCAACATAAATTAGGAAACCAGCGTTTCCTCTAATTTTAAACATTGCTATAAACCGATCAAAAAACAAGCAATTGAAGGGCACATAACACATATACAGTCCAAATCCACAAACGACCATCCATAAAAAAGGTCCCAAGATTTGTAATTGAAACAAAAGTGTTGATATCCCAATACTTAAAACCCCTATAATGATTAAAATATGATAGGTCAACAATGCTTTGGCATTATCTTTAATGTAAAAGGTACCTCCTAAAACCAAAAGAACTACAATAGCAATAATGGTTTCAGAGGTGGTATACACAGATATATCCCCTTGATACCCTACAGCATCCCACAGTTCTCTAGCAAAATTATCTCTAAAATCTCTAAAAGCAGATAGTATCATATAAAACACTACAATAGTCGAAATAGGGAACAAAAAGGTTTGTAACAATTGCTTCCTATCTGCTTTTGACATTGGTACTCTTTCTGTTCTAAGTAACTTATCTTCATCTGTTGGCAATGGTATTTTCTCTAATAGCCAAGTACAAAAACACAATGGCAAAATAAACAACGCCCCTGTTACTGCAGGCATCCAAAACTGAGAAACATTCCAAAAATCCATTACAAAGAGACCTACAGATTTTACCATTCCGCTAGAAACAATAAAACTTGCACATAGTATTACTCCTAATATTTCTGTTAGTTTTCTTCCTTCCAGATAAGAAAATACTATTCCCCAAATCATACCCAAGGGTAACCCATTTAGGAACATAAAAATCACATTATAAGGCTGTGGTATGATCGCAAACATAATTAATGCTGCTTCAGACAATAGTATAAGTAATAATAAGTACAATGTACGTTTATCAGTTTTTAATTCTGAAATTACTTTGATCCCTATAAACTTGGATAATACGTACCCCAATACCTGCGAAATAATCAAAAGGATTTTATAGTCAACACCTAAAACCTGAAGTTCCTCGAAAGTAGCTACAGTAAAAGGTTTTCTAAAAGCATACATACAAAAATAGGCTCCGAAAGAAGCTATAGAAGCATGTAATAAAAAGAGTAATTTAGAGGTATTAACTGGCATAATTGGTAAACAACATCAGGTTGGTATCGTATAACACCAACCCGATTTTTTTGGTTTTTATTTAGCTACAATCGTAGTGTTCATTCTCATAAGGTTCTTGAGCACATTATAGGCTCCATCTAATCCCTGCTTGTCCTCTCACTCCGTAATACTCTACTTGCTTTGGACGGGTTTTATCTCCATAATAGTACTCAAGCGACTCGTTAAGCAAATTGTTCACTTCTGCAAAAATGGTAAAGTGTTTATTAATCTTAAATGAGGCATTTGCATCTAATGTCGAATAATCTCCGTAGTAAATATCATCTCTATCAAGACCTGTAGACCCATAATCTGTTATATACTCGCCCTTGAAGTTGTAGGCAGCTCTGATATTGAAACCAGCTTTTTCATAATACAACTGTGCATTAATCAAATGATCTGCTTGTCTTGGTAAGCGCGTTTTCTCATCTCTACCTGGGATAGTAAACTCTGACTTTGTATAGGTGTAGTTTGCCTGAACTCCAAATCCGCTTAAGAAACCTGGTAGGAAATCAAATTTTTTGTTTCCACCTATTTCTGCTCCTAACAACCATGCGTTATCTCCATTTCTTGGTATTGATATTTCTACTCCAGAAATCCCATTAATCTCACCTTGATTGGTACTTTTAAAGATAGGATCGGTTATACTTTTATAAAATACACCTCCAGAAATAATCCCCACGTTATCAAAGTAATATTCTCCTAAAACATCTAAGTTGATAGCATAGGTTGGGTCAACTTGAGAGTTACCTCCTTTATACTCGTTATCAAATTCTAAAAAGGTTCCTCCTGGTGCCAGATGTCCAAAATCGGGTCTGGTAAATGTTCTGGTAGCTGCAAATCGAACGTTTGTTCTATCATTTGGGGTATATTTAAGGTGAAACATAGGTAGAATAGACCAATAATTCTTTTTTTCTTCTACCTCGCTTAACACCCCATCAGGATTTTGTTCTGTAATATCAAAACGATATCCATTTACCACAGTATTCGTGTTGGTTGCTCTTACCCCTCCTAATACAGTAACCTGATCAGAGATTTTATACGTTCCCATTGCATATCCAGAAGCATGTGTTTCATCAACATCAAAATTTCTTCCTAATCCCCCTCCATTTGCAACAATTTCAGAGTCTCCTTCTAATAAGGTAAGGTTATTATCAAAATGAGTGTTATAAAATGAAACCATTCCCTCTGGAGAAAGCACCTGACTGCTAAAACTATTTCCTATATTAGTATCTAATTCGCTTAAAAACTCTGTTCTTCCTGGTTGCTCAATGGTTTGACCAGTCAAATCTCCTAGTACAGGAGCAGCACCACTTCCATTCCAACCATAGAATTCATCAGAAAAAATTGCTCTTCTATCTTTGTCTCTAAACTTACCTCCTACTTTTAGAGAGAAATCAGTATTAACATCATACTCGTAGTTAAGTGATGCTACTATATTATCTCTTTCGACAATACTAATTTTATACAATTCAAGGTCACTAAATGACAGCTGAGAAGGATCTACCTGAAAATTAGGGTCTGTAAAGAATCCAAATAAGTTGTTTGGATCAGAAGCGTTTAAATTTCCTCCATCAGAGTTCCAATATACACGAGGACCATTTCCTCTATCTTCCAGATATGATGGATTAAAACCGATTCCATCTTGTTTAAACTTGATTAAAAAATAACTCTTATCCTTTTGGTTAGGGATGTTACCATATTTAAATTCATTACGGTATGAAGTAACGCTCCAATCCAAATTTCCTTTAGAACTTGTATGCTTACCTCCTAGTTCTACTCCGATAAACTCGGTAATCAACTCATTATATATATTTTGTAACTCAACGCGACCTGTTCTGTTAGTAACATCATCAAATCCTTTATACTTATCAAACCTAACACGATGCTTGTAGTGCAGCTCAGTATCTGATAATGTCCCGTAATTTCCCTTAATGTATAACCTATCTTTTTCTGAAGGATTAAATTCAAAAGCTCCGTTAAGACCTGTTGTTTGTCGTTCTCCTGTATAATCTCTTAATTCTAATCGAAATACTCCTTCATCTCCTTTTCTTCGGGCTTCAAAATTGTCTGTTGCCCAGTTTCTGTTCCATTGTGAAAAATTAATAAGAAATCCTGTTTTCCCACTTTTAGATTTATCTCCAAAGGTTACAGAACCACTATATACTCCTTTATCAGATTTTTCATTATATCCCATTGCCAATGTACCATCAAGTGTAAATTTGGTAGGAGCCGTTTTGGTAATAAAATTAACGCTACCTCCTATCGCATCTCCTTCCTGATCTGGTGTCAACGCCTTAGCTACCTGCACATAACCGATCATTTCTGTAGGAAAAAAGTCAAAAGCCACAGCTCTACTCGAGGTTTCCTCTTCTGCTGTTGGGATTCTGTTACCATTAATGGTTGTAGAATTCCATTCACTCGGCAATCCTCTAACCGCCACAAAACGACCTTCTGACTGATCCCTTTCTATAGAAACACCAGGAATACGTTGTACAGCTTCGGCTGCATTTCGATCTGGTAATTTACCAATACCGTCTGCAGCAATTACATTCATAATTTTTAATGAGTTTTTTTGGATATTTAAAGCTTTTGCCTCACTTAGTCTTCTTGGTGATGATTGAAGAACTACTTCTTCTAAGCTGGTCGAGCTAGGCTTTAAACTTAAATTTCCTAAGGCAATTGTTTCTCCTTCTTTAATAGATACTTGTGTGGTATAAGATTCGTATCCTATATAACTTATTACAAGGTTGTAATTTCCTGATGAAATATTACTAAGAATAAAATTACCATCAAAATCAGTAATCGTACCTATTTTATTTTCTGACAATGCCACTGTTGCTCCCGGAAGTGGAAAATCCCCATCAACCACTTTTCCGTTTATGATATTATTCTGTGCTGTAATGACCGATGTAACAAGCATCAGTAAAAAAAACAACCAAAGTATTTGATTTTTCATTTTTGTATTAGATAATTACAATTAGTAAACTTTTTGAAGCAAAAGTCTTTTATTTTTTACTATTTGTAAATAACTAAAGTTTAAGAAATACTTACGATAGTCTTGATTAATTGTAAAATTAAGGTTAAGAACTCGACTTTCTTAAAGGAAAAGGAAAGGGTTTTAATTACCTTTTGTGTAGTAACCTTATAAAGATCTCAATTCATGCATTTATAAACTTATTCAAAGTTTCTTATATCAGAACATCATATTTTACATGACTGTAATATGCTGTAATATTTATTCGATACAAAATTTCATAAATTCGATTACCCAAAGCATTAAAACAACTTTTTTAAATCATTATCATGAAAAAAATAATACTCTACTTTGTTTTACTTTCGACCTTTCTTTTTTCGTGTAAAGCAGACAGAAAAACTTCAGAAAACACCATCCATCCTAAAACAGATTCTATAACTGCGATTACTACAAAATCAGATACTATTTCTAGTTCAAAATCAATCAATAGGCCACCCTTAAAATCTCCGATTCAAGGTATTGATATTTCACATTTTCAAGGAACTATTAATTGGGATGAGATTAAGGAAAATGGAATAAGCTATGTATACATCAAAGCTTCTGAAGGAAATACTTTTAAAGACCCAAGATTTACTACAAATAGATCATTAGCAAAAAAACATGGTGTTTATCGGGGAGCTTATCATTTTTACGAAACAGGAATTAACCCAATAACACAAGCACAAAATTTTGTATCTGCTGTTAAACAAATTGAAATCGGTGATTTACCTCCTGTATTGGATCTTGAGCAAGGAGGTATAAAAACAACTATTACCAAAGAACGATATCAAAAAAACACATTACATTGGTTGCATTATGTAGAAAAAAAACTAGGGGTTACTCCTATTATATATTGTAGCGCTAATTTTGGCAATGAATACTTAAACAATCCAAAATTTGCCAAGTATAAACTATGGATAGCAGAATATACTCAAAAAACACTTTACCTTCCTTACACATGGAAAAAAACAGGTTGGACATTTTGGCAACGAACAGATCTTAAAAAACTAAAAGGAGTAAATGGTGATGTAGATTATGATCTTTTTAACGGAGACTCTAAAGCATTTTATTCATTGGTAAAACAATAAAATAGCTCATATACATACATAAGGTAAACACATAAAAAACACTATATAAAGTTTTTTATGTGTTTACAATATCCGTTTAATTTCTTAATTAATCGTCTATACGATACCTATCATATGCTTTTTTTAACTTAGTATCATACTTATTCTTTTTATATCCAGGGCCATTATAACCTTCTGCAAATTTTGCCCAATTTTTTTCTTTTATCCAATCGAGTAGTTTTTTCCCTTTGAAAGAAGTAACTGAAACAAACTTCCCAAAAGCTTTTAGATGCTCTCGTTCATGACTATTCATTTTTGAAACAAAATGATCAATAGAGTCATAGCCTAATGAAGCATAATGATATCCCATTATTTGAAAAGACCCCCATGAAGCAGAGCTATAGGCGGCATCGTGAAAAGCCGGATCTGTAGAAATACCATCGGCTTTTTCAAGACGATCATATTCTCTTGGACCACCCTTATAATGAATTTTAGTCCATTTTTTATATAAAACATCCTTATTATGTTCTGAAACAAACTGCTCTGGTGATACTCCTCTTTTTTTCAGTTGTTTCCAAAACACATGTCCTTCGAACAATATTCTTGGTCGACCGCAAACCAAAAAACCTCGGCCACTACTTTCTATCTCATTTACTGCTTTGACCATAGCTAACTCTAGCCCCAACTCATTAGCAAAATCTTTAACATCCTGTTCTGATAATAATTTATCATTATATATGGTCAGGTCCTTTTTTGCCTCGATAAGTTTTGACCAGGTTTTAAGCCCTACAATACCATCAACAACCAAATCATTTTTCTTCTGAAAATCTATTACAGCTCTATGAGTATCTTTTCCAAAAAAATTAGAAACATACACCTGGTATCCTAACTTGGTTAATATTTCTTCAAGATAATGCACATCACGCCCTCTTGATCGATAACGAATAACTTTCATGATTTAATATTTTCTTTATTACTTTCTATATTCATATAAGTAATGACCATTATTTTTTACGCTGGTTGCTAGTAAAAAAATATGTTAATAGCGGCAAAAAATCCTTAAACATCCCCAAAAACAGGTAACACACCTAATAATCAACAAAGTGTAGATCATTATGGTGAAGATACAAAATTAACCTTTCACTAGGGGCAGAAAGTATACCTCATATACTTAATCAATCAATAAAAACGAATTCTATTTTGATCAACACGAATACTAAAAGCTCCCGTCACAGAAAACGATAAGAACCTACTTTTACATCAAATAGCTAACCTCAAAACAGGCTGTTATGAAAAATATAGTTATCATTATCATTTTATTTCAAAGCTTTCAGAGTATCAATGCTCAACAGATTTTTTCTGAGTCCCAAGAGTATACGTATACCAAAGAAATTATGAATCAGGGAAAAGAACGCCCCTCATATGTTGTTAACCTGATTCGTGCTGAAGAAAAAACCAATGATAAAATCGCAACCTTAACTATTACAGACATCGAACTTTTTGAGGACATCTTCATAACCACCTTAGAGAACCCTGGATTAGAAGGGATCTCTAAGGTGATCAAGATGGAGGTAGAGTACCTTGGTTGCTGTGCTCATGTAGATGCCTATTATTATATGGTAAAAGATGACAATTCTGTTACCACGCTTCCAGAAATCAGTAATGTTTATTGCGAAAATTCTGATGCAGATTATCAATATATATTTCCAAATCAAGAATACGGTATTGATGACAATATTCTCGAAACACAAACATTTTATCAAACAACTACTACTGCTGTAAAATATGTAAACCTAAAACAAAGTTTTGCATGGAACAATGGCTCTATAGAAGAGTCTAAAAAAACAACTGCCATTACAGCGGGGTACTAATCATAACACTAATTCAACTATACAAATACACTCAATAACAGACTAACTCTAACTCAATTAATAAACAAAAGGGGGAAGTTTTTGTTTATTATACCGACCTGCTTTAACCGGCAGAGTCGGTTTTTTTACTTTAAAAAGAATATTAACCGACAAAAAAATCAGTTTTGATTATATTTGTCTTTAACCAGATCTTTCTTTTGTGAATCCAAACTATAGAATTTATGTTGCTATATTTTTGTTATTGACATTTGTCGAAACCTTACTAGCACAAAACAAACAACTAAGAGCGTACACTCTGGAGGATGGACTTCCTCAATCTCAAGTATATGACATAATACAGGATAAAATTGGGTATTTATGGTTAGGTACTCAAGGAGGTGGATTGTGCCGGTTTAATGGTGACATGTTTAAAATATGGAATGAAAATGATGGCTTACAATCAAATTACATCCATTCGCTTGCTTTTGTAAATGACAGTCTTTTTATAGGAACCAAAAGTGGACTTAGTATTAAGGTAAAAGAAAAATTCACAAATCTGGATGGACCACGTATCAATAAAATATGTCGTATCGCTGATAAAATATACCTGGCTACCAATATCGGTATCTATAAATATCAAAAGAATAAAGGACTCGTTAAAATTAACCTAAATACAAAAATCAACACAAGTATCATTAATGATATCGTTTTTGATGGCAGATTGTATTGGATTGCAACCAACAGAGGATTGTGGAAATTAAATGATATTTCCCAAGATGCAAGTATTATCACAAGACATAGTCCTTATAACTATTCGGCAGCAGTTTTTTATAATAACAAAGTGTTTGCAGCCGCTTTTAACAGAGGTATATTGGTTTTGACTACAAAGGCTAAAACCTATGGAAATAACTGGGTTCAAAAATCGATTAGAACCACAAACATGTCCATTCATAATGACAATGAGTTATGGGTGGCCACAGATAATGATGGAGTTATTATTATAGATACCAAAAAAGAAACCCTAAAAAAGAGAATCAACAGAAAAAATGGCTTGGCCATTTCTCATATTAGAAAAAGTATTTTGGATAGACAATCGAATATATGGATCGCTACTTCTGGAGGTGGTTTTTACAAATATTTTCAGAATAATTTTATCCATTACGATCAAAATACGGGTTTAAAAAACAATCGTGTTTATGCTGTGCACTCTTCAAACAATGACATCTGGGCATCTAACTCTGATGCAGGACTTGTTAAAATAGATTCTCTAGGAGCTGTTCACCATATTGCTCAGGAAGAAAGTTTACCTGAAGTAAAAATCAAAACTATTACCAGTGATGATCATGGCAACATCTGGGCAGGTACAGATGGAAAAGGAATACTTCTTAAAGAAAGAAGACAGGTAGATAGTATCATAATGGATACCAATTATACGAAGAAAAAGCGCATTGAATTGATTCCTATCGATACCATTACAAAAACAGTTTATAAAAATTATATTATAAATAACGACAAGGGGCTCCCTTCTGATTGGATCAGATCTATAAAAGTGATTAATAACACTATTTGGGTAGCTTCCTACTCTGCAGGTATATGTAGGTTTACCTACGACACTAAAAGAAAACGTATTAAAGCATTAAAAAAGTTTACACTAAAAAATGGGCTTACCGACCTACAGATCAGGGATATGAAGCAAGGTCCTAAAGGTAAAGTTTGGTATGTCACCCAGAACGGTCATATAGGGTATATTCATAAAAATAAAGTAACCCATTTGGGGAATATATTGAAACAAAAAACCGCGATAAGTTCATTACTTTTTCATAAAGACATCCTTTACATTGGTACTGCAGGTCGAGGTGTGTGGTGGTCTTCTCTAGATAGTGATATTTCTTTTAAAAAACTAAAAGGCCGTAAACGTCCGTATTCTGATAATATCTACCAAATGATATTTGATGATAAAAATAATTTATGGATAGGTAGTGAACGAGGAGTAGACAGAATCGAACTAAACCAAACGCAAGAAATCGTAGATGTTTTTCATTTTGGCCGAAATGATGGTTTTTTAGGAATTGAAACCTACCTCAACGCAGTCACAAAAGATGCTATAGGTAATTTATGGTTTGGAGCTATCTATGGTCTTACTAAATATGAGCCTACAGAAACCACCAAAACAACCATAAAACCGAGTTTATATTTTGAAGATATAGAAGTCGCCTACCAAAGTGTCGATTCTATAAATCTAAATGTTGGTAAAAACTATAATGAAGTTTTAAAACTCGAACCCGATCAAACCGAATTATCATTTAGTTACAAAACAATTGATTTAGACCACCCTAATGATGTTGCATATCGTTGGAAGTTGAATAATTCTGAATGGAGTCCATGGTCGTCTGATGACAAACAAAATCTGGCAGGATTAGCCTACGGGAATCATTCTTTTTCTGCTCAATCCAGAAATTATCGATGGGAAGAAAGTGACCCCATCACTTTTCATTTTTTTATAGATAGCCCTATCTATAAAAAGGCTTGGTTTCAAATTGCTATATTGGTGTTAACTGTTCTCATCATTGCAGGATATGGATTATCTTACATTAGAAGAGTAAAGCAAAAAAACAAAGAAGAGCGAGAACGTTTACAAATGCAAAACCATTTGCTTTCTTTAGAACAAAAGGCGTTACGTCTACAAATGAATCCTCATTTTATTTTTAACGTACTTAATGGCATTAAGGCAATGGGAACTCATAACCCTAATCGTATGAATTCTACCATCAATACATTTGCAACATTATTACGAGAAACCTTATATAACTCTAGAAAAGATACCATTACCCTAGATCAGGAAATACAAGCCCTAAAACATTATGTAGAAATAGAACAGTTAATGGCTAGTAAATCTTTTACCTATGCCATTTCTATAGATTCTGATCTGGATCCCGAAGAGATTTTGATTCCGCCAATGCTTATTCAGCCATTTGTAGAAAATGCTGTAAGGCATGGTATTTTGAAAGGAAGTCGCCAAGGAGAATTAAAAATACAGTTTCATACTACCGAAGAGTTTTTACATTGTACTATTTTAGACAACGGATTGGGTATTTTTCAATCTCAAAAGAATAAAGTAAAAACTGATCACCAATCTATGGCCCTAACCGTTACCAGAGAACGTCTTGAATCCATTTCTGGAAAAGACTCATTAGATATTAAAGAAATTGTAGATGGAAATTCTATTGCAGGAACAGAAATCGCATTCAAAATACCATTAGAAACCGACTATTAGAAAAATTATGTTAACAGCAATTATTGTAGAAGACATGCCAGATGCATTGCATCTTCTAAAAAGCACTCTAACGACCAATCATCCAGAAATAAAAGTAGTCGATACTGCCCAAAGTGTTGTCGAAGCAGCAAAAGCATTACGAACTACACAGCCCGATATTCTTTTTCTTGATATTATGTTGGGAGACGGTACGGGATTCGACATTCTCGAAATATTTCCTGATTTAAAGTCAAAAATAATTTTTGTAACAGCCAGCGATGAATATGCTATTAGAGCTTTCAAGTTTGCCGCAATAGATTATGTTCTCAAACCTTATTCTAATGAAGAGCTAGCTCAGGCAGTGGCAAAAGCAAAAGAACAAATACAACCCAACAAAGAACGTTTAACAATCTTAAAGGAAACTTTGTCTGCCCCAGAACAAAAGCCCGATAAAATATCATTACATACTTTAGACAAAATCATCATTGTGAATTTGGATGATATTATTCGTTGCGAATCTGATAATAACAATACCGCATTTCATCTTAAAGATGGACAAAAAATTTTTGTAACCAAAACATTAAAGTATTTTGCCGATATGCTTAAAAACTATCAGTTTTTAAGAGTGCACCAAAGTCACTTGGTTAACCTACAGTGCATTAGCGCATTTATTAAAACAGATGGAGGCTATTTAATGCTAAAAAATGGGGAAAATATTCCTGTATCGGTGAGAAAAAAGAACGAAGTAATGGAAATTTTGGATAGACTCCACCGATAAAACCGATATAGACTATTTGCTTAAGGTGATTTGAAATAAATCCATTCTCTTGTAATATTGGTTCTTTATATTTTTAAGAAATTACATAAAATAGTATTCTAAATAAAAAGAGGCTTCTTAGCACATAAGAAAGCCTCTTTTTTTAGTGTCTCACTAACTAAACACCATCAATCCCTTACTATATCATCAAATAAACAAAAGTAGAGATGCAGCCAAATTTTTGATCAATAACAACTAAACCACTTGATGCCCGATTAAATAGTCTAACTACATCTCATTAATTTCATCTTAAATTTCATGTAAAGATACAGATGATACATGCTTTTAATTTCTTACAATGTATAAATGGTAGGTCTGATTGTATAAAATGTAAGTTTTACTGTATGAGTAGCTTTTATCCTTACTCAGCAAAACAAAATAAATGAGGATAACATCTGTCGCCGCCACCTATAAATACATTAATATACATATCAATTTTAATTACACAAACGATAAACTCTTTTCGCTTTTTGGCAGCTTATTTACTACCTTAAAAACACTCTTTTTTTAAGGTTCCACTCATCGATATAAAACTACCATTCAACTACACTAAAAGTCATTTTAGACGAAAAACACCTTAATTCGACAATTAAAAGAGGCATCTTTAGCATGATTCAAAAAAATATTTTAACTTAAAACTTGAAAATAGCTATGACACTAACTTTTTTATTAATCGAAGACGATGAAATTGAAAGATTAAAATTTGAGCGGGTTTTACAAAAGAATAAATACCCACATAAATTAATCAAAGCCGAAAATGGCGAAGAAGCGTTACACATTTTAGAATGTAAGGAAGAATGTCCTGATGTAATTTTTTTAGACCTCAATATGCCCAAAATGAATGGAATTGAGTTTTTGAGAATTTTAAAATCAGATCCTAGATTAAAATATACCCCTGCAATTATACTTAGTACATCGAATAATCATAACGATCTTAAAGAATGTTATGAAACAGGGATTGCTGGGTATATCGTAAAACCCTTAAAGTATGAAGATTATGCGCATAAAGTTAAATGCCTGATCGATTACTGGAGCGTTAACGAACTTATAGTTAAGTAATTAACCAACCCTAATTATATATGAAAGGTATTGTATTTACAGAATTTTTGGAATTGGTCGAAGACAAATTTGGACTCGAAATGGTAGATACCATTATCGAACAATCCAACCTACCTTCTAATGGTGTTTATACCTCTATCGGAACCTATGACTTTTCGGAAATGTTAAGTTTATTAAAACATCTTAGCCAACATAGCGGATTAAGTATAGATGATTTGCTTTTGACTTATGCAGAGCATTTTTTTAGTGTGCTGGCTGGCAGTTACCCTGGTCTAATCGAAAAATACAAAGATCCTATTGAGTTATTATCTTCTATAGAAAATCATATCCATGTAGAAGTACAAAAAATATATCCAGAAGCCGAGTTACCTACCTTCGAAATCATCGAAAAATCTGACCAAAAACTAGTCATGATTTATAAATCCAGTCGAGCCATGTATAGCTTTGGACTAGGGTTAATGCGTAAAACGTTTGAGTATTTTGATACGACAGCTAGTATTTCTTATGAAAAATTAGCCGCAGACGGAACCGAAGTAAAATTCAGCATTGTCAAAACCAATGAATAATGAAAATATTGAAATATTAAAAAGAGCATTACAGCGACAAAAAAACGCCCGTAAACAAGCAGAAAAAATTCTTGAAGAAAAATCAAAAGAATTATATGATATCACTCAAGAACTAAAAACTGCCAATCAAAAGCTTAAGGACTTAGTCGATGTAAAAAAAACAGAGCTTCAAGGAGTTTTTGATAACCTTGTAGATGCCTATGTTTTGATGGATATTGCCGGTAATGTAATAGAAATGAATCATGCAGCTGTAGCATTATTTGGTTATAACATTTCTGAAGAAAAACTAAATGTCGTAAAACTAATTTATAAAGAGGATTACCAATATGCTATGGTTTCTTTTCAGCAACTAATCACCAAAGGCTCTTTTACAGATTATAAGGCTCGTGTTTATACCAAACATAACGGAATACGTTCGGTTCATATCAATGCGAGTATTATTAAAGATAAAAATGAAAAAATTATTGGGGCTCAAGGTATTGTTAGAGATATCACAGAACAATTAAAACAACAACAAATTTTTGAAGAGCAAAAAGCACAACTTTCTGTAATTGTAGAAAACTCGTCGCTTGGAATCGTGTTAACACAATTCGGAAAAATAATCCAAACCAATAAAGCTTTTCAAAATCTATTAGGGTATAACAAAGAAGAATTACTTAATCTGGAAGTAAAGGACATCTCTTTAAAAGAAGAGTATGCAAAATCAGCAGATTTTTTGGAAAAATTAAATGTAGGACAGGTCAATAAGTTTAGTGTTAATAAAAGATATTTAAAGAAAGATGGCGGCTTTTTTTGGGCCAAAACCAATGTCGCTGCAGTAAGAAACACAGATGGAAACATCAATTATCAAGTGGCATTGATCGAAGATATAACAGAGCAATTAGAATCTGAAAAGCAACGAGATATTTTGGTAAAAAATCTCGAAAAAAGTAATAAAGAACTTAATGATTATGCGCATATCGTTTCTCACGATTTAAAATCTCCTTTGCGCAGTATGAATGCTTTGATTACATGGCTAAAAGAAGATTATGCAGATGTACTTGATGAAAACGCTAATGATTCTTTAAATATGCTACTTAAAAAAGTTGATAAAATGGATCACCTTATCGCAGGGATTCTAAAATATTCTAGCATTGGGCAAACCGAAGAATCAAAAAACACAATAACGCTTCAAGAAGTTGTTACCGACATAATAGATGTAATACACATACCTAATCACATTAAAGTAAACATAACCTCTTCATTACCTACAATCAAAGGTGATAAGTTTAGATTGCAACAATTATTTCAAAATTTAATTAGTAACGCAGTAAAATATAATGATAAGGAAAAAGGGATTGTGAAAATTTCTTGTGAAGATGATCAGCAATTTTGGTTGTTTTCTATAGAGGATAATGGACCCGGAATCCCCAAAAAATACCATGAGAAAATTTTTCAGATTTTTCAGACTTTAGATCAAACCATCGAGTCTACAGGAATAGGATTATCGATTGTAAAAAAGATAGTTGACTTGTATAATGGTAAAATATGGGTTGAGTCTGAAGAGAACATTGGAACAACATTTTATTTTACATTAAAAAAACAATAACCATGTCAGAAACCCCCAATTTAACGTACATAAAAGAGCTAGCCGATGGTTCTCAATCTTTTGAGCAAAAAATTATAGACATTGCAAAACGTGAGTTCTTGGAAGAAAAAAAAGAGTTTTTGCAAAATTATGATAACAAAATTTTTGGCCAAGCAGCAGAGAACGTTCACAAACTAAAACATAAAATAGGAATGTTTGGTATGGAGACAGGCTATCAAACAACCGCAGATTTTGAGCAGGGATTAAAAGAGAATAATCCCTCGTTATATCCAAAATTTATAGTAATTTTAGATACCATCGAATATTTTCTTAAAACCATTTAAAACCAAAATTGATGAATTGTATTATCGTTGATGATGAAGAAACTGCCAGATCTATTATACAACATCTTTGCGCTCAGGTAGAGGAACTCAATCTTATTGAAGATTTTTCTAATGCAATACAAGCAATGAAATTCTTAAATAAGGAAGAGGTAGATCTGATTTTTTTAGATATTCATATGCCGGATTTTACAGGCTTTGATTTTATTCAAACATTAAAAAATCCTCCAAAAATTGTACTTACTACGTCTGACAAAAACTTTGCATTAGAAGCTTTTGAGTATGACTGTATTGTAGATTATTTGGTAAAACCTATAACTCTACCACGTTTTCTTAAAGCCATTCAAAAAGCAGAAAGTTTCACCTCTGATTCGGTCGAAAAAGTTGACGCTGAAACTAGTTCTTCTTCAGAAAATACTTCAGAAGAAAATGATCTGTATATTAATATTGATCGAAGATTGATTAAAATAGATGTACCAACTATAAGTGTAATAGAAGCAAAAGGTGATTATATTTTGATTAAAACAGACAAACAAAATTACACAGTACATTCTACACTTAAAAAAATAGAAGAAAAACTTCCTGCCGATATTTTCTTAAAAGTGCACAGATCTTATATCATTAATTTTAAGAAAATTATCGATATTGAAGATAATAGTGTTCTAATCGAAAAAGATGTAATACCTGTAAGTCGTTCTAATAGACCCGAATTAATGAAACGACTCAATTTACTATAATAAAGATGTCTATAATTATTTCTTATAAGCTACTTCGACATAGTTAAGGATCATCTTATATACCTTTATTAACAACTATATAATTCCCTTTTAAAATTACCCCACGAGATACATATTAAAAATCTATAAGTAGACTCTTTAAAAACAGAAATGCTTTTTGGTCTACTTCTTCATAGTTATTTTGAAATGTCATATAGAAAACGAAGTTACTTTTTTTTTCTATACCCCCTGTCATTGATTTACATAGCCTTTGACACCGAAAATAAAAACAAGAAAATAGAACGAAAAAATAAACGAGTTTGAATTTGTCATTTTATAGTTAACTGGTCTAAACTATCCAACAATTTGTTATAAGAAACGATATAAGACCGCTTCTTCTCTCCGTTCGACCACAGTAAACTTCTACTCACCGAATAATCACTTTATAAACTATTTGTATCGCTTAATTTTAAACAAATAAAACCAAGATACTATAGCCATTATGAAAAAAACTACTACTCTTATAGCTTTACTCCTAACAATATTAGGTTATGCTCAACAAGCTTTTGATTGCAATGACGGAAATTTTTACCAGGTGATATCTGGTGCTCTCAAAACATACAATCCTATAACAGGTACATATTCAGAATCTCTACACACATATGATACGTACAATGCAGGAGGATATAATGTGGTTGATAATTTTCTTTATGCCATCAAGAAAAGTGACAAACACCTTTTACGTATTGCCAAGGACATGGTTATCGATTTGGGTGCAGTAACACCCGCAGGAACGACTGCTTTTGGCGGGGGATATGCAGCTGATGTAGATAACGAAGGAAACTTATGGGTCTTTCAAAATAATACAAAAATTACATTTCATAAGATCACTAACCTAAAAGATTATAACGGGACTTCTTCTCCTGTTTTTGAAGTAGTCACAGCAGATCAGGCATCACCAAGTACATGCGCAGATATTGCTTATATAAATGGTTCTTTTTATGGTGGTAGTAGAGGAAAACTTTACAAATGGGACCTATCAACGGGGACGCCTGTTTTCTCCAGTAAATCTGTTGCTGGATTACCCAGTAGTAACTTTGGAGCTGCCTATGGTGACTCTAGTAATAGGCTATACTTATCTGATAACAATGGAGGTCTATATTTAATCAACGATTATGAAAGTGCTACTCCAACTGCAACTCTTTTGAATCTTACGGAAACCACAAACTCTAATGATGGATTTAAATGTGTTGGAGGTGTTTCACCCTTAGACAGGGATAATGATGGAGTTTTGGATTCTATGGATGCAGATTGTGATGGAGACGGAATCTCGAACATCATAGAATGTAATGGTATGGATCCTTATGGAGACGATGACGGAGATGATCTATATAATTATTTGGATGGTGATATTAGTGGTAATGGTGACAATGTGGTACAAGATGCCTTTGACAGAGATGGAGACGGTAACCCTGACTTTTTGGATATCGATGCTGATAATGATGGAATTTACGATATCGTAGAAGCTGGACAAGGTGATAAAGACACTAACAATGATGGAATCTGTAATGCATTAGACCTGGTTTATCAAGACAGTGATAATGATGGGCTGGCTGATGCCTTTGATCCCGACCAAACAGGTACCAACCTGATATTGTTAGATACGGATGGTGATGGCATTTACAATTGTTACGATATTGATTCTGATAATGATGGAATCGTAGATATCATAGAGGGACAAATCAGTACTTCGTTTGTAAGTCTATCAAATGTTGATGAAGATAAAGATGGATTAGATGATGCTTTTGATGCTGATTTTGGAAATACCACTAATGGATATGTTGATACCGACGGTGATGGTTCTTATGATCATCTGGATCTTGATTCTGATAACAACGGTATCTCTGATAACACAGAAGCTTATGATAGTGATGGAGATGGCACTCCAGAAACAACTGCTTCTGGAATAGACAATGATAATGATGGGTTAGATGACAGCTTTGATCTAAGAAAAAGTAGTTTTGCCCCAGAGAATGGAGGACAAACACCTGATAGTTTTCCTATCCCAGAAATATGTGATCGGTATAATTATCTAGGTAGTTTTTCTTCCGAGGGTAAACCACTCTATCTTGATGGACAAGATGTGGTAACACAAGAAACCATAGATATGGTAAACAATGCATTACCAGAAGGGTACCCAGTACCTGATTTCAACCCACATTATATATCTTCTGGATATGATACCGATGTGATTACTCAAGAAAATGTAGATATCTGGGTTACGTTTGTGGCAGAGGGAGCAGGATATAAAAATACATTAGGGTTCTATACCTATGACATTAACAATCCGGCACCATCAATGCCTGTACCAGAAGATATTACTATTATCTTTCCTAATGTGTCTGCGGTAGGCAGTGGTGGAGAGTTAGAAGTAGGTGATAAAGTAAAAATAGGTAGTTTTCCTCCCAATACAGGAATTGGATGGGTCTTATTAGCAGATGCTTGGTCAAATGGGTGCGTAGGAACAGGAAACTGGCAATTACACTCTAACCCCGATTATAACCCAGAGAGTGATGCTTCATTAAGATATCATAACGTATTATTATCTGATCCCGATAATGAACGAATCATACTTGGTTTTGAAGATATCAGAAGAGATTATGCATCTTGCGATCAAGATTTTAACGATGCCTTATTTTATATTACTGCCAACCCGTACACAGCTATCAAAACTACTAACTTTGTAGATATTGATACTGCGACAGATGTTACTTCTGCCAATGACGGAGGCCTGGAAAGTAATGGAGATCTTGCCAGCCTTATTGCAAAACGTAACTTTATCAGAACCAAAAGGAACACCGCTTTTAATACTAAAAAATCTCAAAAAAGTTTTAGACCTGGATCAAAATCCTATCGATCTGCAAATAACGAAGATCTTAGCATTCATTTTCCCGAAACTGGAATATTAGGAACCGAATCTACCTATGTTTCAAGTCCAGATGATTTATTGGGGATAACTAATGCAAAAGCAGTTTTTTCTGTAGATTATTATGATGGTGATAAAAGAATTGCTGCAGCGTTAGCAACTTCGACAGAAGGATCGATTTATGATCATTCTAAAACCATTTGTGATCGATTAAACGGTTCTAAATTGCTAGATGTACGAACAGTAGACATTAAAAATCATACTATTGTAAGCACAAAAATAGAGAGAGCAACTGGCGAAATCGAATATGCGTTAACTTTTTCTATCAAAAAAGAAGCCTCAGAAAATGAAATATATAGTTTATGGAATATTGAAGATTATCCAGAAGGTGACTATACCAATTTCCAGGTATGGGGAGGGTCTGTTTCTCAAGTCGCTAATATAGCCAATCATATTCTTAGCTCGTTTACCATAAATAAACCTTTAAGAAGTCACAGAATGTCTAAACGAGTGCCTTCTGTATTTGTACAACATGGTACTTACGCAAATGGTAAGATAACGTTAAACATTATCAATAAAACAGGAGCAAAACAAATGACATTTACAGGAAATACCAGAACTACAGAACAATCCAAAGAACAAAAAACAACCAAAACAATTACACTTACTGGTGCATATAAAGAAAAGGTAGTGATCGATACGGGTTATCTATTTGACATAGGGTTTTCTGTGGCAGGAGAAGGGTCTCTACAATTAGACGCTTTGTACTTAGCAGATGGTCCCTGGGGTATTGATTATCTAGAGCAAGGAGTTGTGATAGAAACATTCGAGATCAAAGAACATAGTACTACATTAGAAAGTAAAGAAGCATACCTAATCGAGCGTAATGCAACAGTAAAAGGTGAAGTAAAAGAAACTATGAATCTTTTTAGAAACATATTAGCAGGAGAGCTTTCTTTGGATGTATTGGACTATACATCCTTACAACTAGAACTACATGCTGATAGAGATATCGAGATCATTTTGGTAACAGAAGGATTGACCGATTGGAATAATCGACTTAGATATACTCTTAAAAATACTGAAAAGAAAAGTCATACAATTTCATTATCAGATTTTAAAAACGGAAGTAACATGCCAGAAACAATAGAAAATTTAAAAAGTATTGTATTTTCTGTACAAGGTGATTATCAAAATTTCACTCCATTTTTCTTAGAAGTAGCGAATGTAGCTTTTGTAAAAGAGACAAATACTGATGTAGAGACAACAGATTCGACCTTGGTAAATGAAAATGAAGAAATAGCACAAAACGATGAAGAAAATATCGACGAAACGTTAGCGACAGAAGGGATAGAACAAACCAAAACTGTCACTCTTAAAAACTATCCTAATCCATTTACAACACAAACGATAATACAAATACCGGGTGCTCATAAAAATGTAGAAATTACGGTGGTCGATATAATTGGTAGAATTGTACGTCAAGAACGTATGAGTATAAATAATAATACCGTAACCTTTTCTACCAAAAATCTTATTCAGGGAGTATATCAGTACGTCATTAGAGGAAATGTTAATCAAAAATATAAAGGTAAATTTTTAATACAACAATAAAGGCATTAGTTAAGTTCAGGATTTGGGTCGTAACGAGGATAGTGACATAACTATCCTCGTTATTTTTTTAGCTTCATTATTTTTTTATCGAAAACAGGCTTACGTAAGAAATACCATTTCAATCTAAACCCTAATTCGATATACTCAAAACCTGCGGCTGTTGCAGAAGCTATATTACTATACAACCCATAAGCGTTTGCTGCAAATCGATCAGAAAATCGATATCCCAGCTTTCCTGTAGCTCTAAAAGTCGAAGATCTGGGATCTTCTTCTACAAATTGTTGGCCAAAAGCAATATTAGCACTATAGATCCATTGCTTTTGAGAATCACTGGTTACCTCTGCAAATATTTCCCCCAAATTAAATTTTGAAGGACTAAAATAAAGAGAGGGAACCTGGTTTTTGAAGGTAAGGTACTGATAGTTAACTCCTACTTTTAATGATGGTCTTTGCAAAATGTTATAATACAATGACGTAAACAAGAGATTTCTGGTATTTGCATCGGTTTGAGAGGTGTACATATATTGTGTATACCAACCCAGGTTAATATTAGTTGCTATATTATAATTGAGAAAATAGTGATTCATTAAAATTTCTCTATTTATTAAATCAGCATTAAAGTTTTGTAATTCTCTCTTATAACCAACATCCAGATTTTGAAGCCTAAAGGGTATTGTTTTCAGAACTGTTTCTGCAATCAACGTTGTAAAGCTATTGGTAAACCCATTACCATTGGTAACGCCTAATCTGGATTGTAACGAAACCCCAGAAGTAACCTTATACAAAAAACCAAGTGAAAAATCATGAGAAAAAGCTTCGCTACTGGTTATGGTATTTTTGGTTGTCCTATAATCATACTGAACCAAAGGTGTAAATTTTACAGATAAAGGAATCTCTGATCGCAAAGTAGTAGTAATTGCCTCATTATCTCCATTATCAAATGTAAAAGCAGTCTTTATTTCTGCAAAAGGAGTGTGAGACTTTTTTAGTGTTTTGATAAACGTTTCGGCATCTTTTTGTTTAGGATAAATGGCGAGCGTCTTAAAAGCATACGTGAATGCTTGCCTAGCTTGCCCTGTAGCTCTATAGGCATTTGCAATACCCAGATTGCCATCAAAAGAGGTCGTATCCTTTCTTAAAATATCCTGATATTTTGCAATACTTGTTGTAAAACGGCTGGTATACATTCCGTAGGTAGCCTGTAAAGCCAATACTCTAGTGTTGTTTGAATATCCGGATTGCAATTGCTGTAGTTCTCTTTTAGCGGTGTTAAATTTCCTATTCCATAACAAGGCTTGTAGGTACCGTTCTCGTGTCGATAAATAAAGAGAAGTATCGTTTTTATACGTTATTACTTTTTGGTTTGCCGACGCCGCCAGATATAGCGCTTTTTTATTTTTATACTGCTTATGCCTGACCAATGACAATCCCAATAATGCACGAATACTATCTTTTGGTGTTGTTGCAATTTCATTATAAATTGTTGCTGCTTTTTTTAATTCATTAGAAGCAAAAAAAATAGCCGCTTTATTGTTTTGAGTATCTCTATCATTTTTAAAATCTATTAGATTTAAATCTAATAAGTCCAGTGCCCGATCATATTCCCTATTTTTTGCTAATTGATCTGCATATCCAAGACGTATGTATTTTCTAGATAACAATGCGTTTGGGTTTTTGTTTTGAATATCTAATGCTTTATTTACCCATTCTAAAGCACTTTTATACTTCTTTAGATTAGATAAGGTATTGGCATATCCTAACACCGCAGAAAAGCTTGTTGGGTTTTCTTCGATTAGTATTTGATACAAGGCTTGAGCTTCATCATATTGTTGATCCCAAAGTAATGATTCTGCATAATTCAGTTTTATCTCAAAGTCTTTAGGGTATATTCTCTTTAGAGCTGTAAAAACCAAAATTGCTTGTTTAGTATCTCCTAACAATCCCAAAGATCTTCCATAACATAAACGAGCTGTTTTGTTATCTGGGTATTGTTTTAGAATGTTAGTGAAAAAAGATTTTGCTCTGGCATAATCTCCTGTTTCCAAATAGTCAAACCCTTCTTGCATATTTTGAGCAACGTTGACATAAGATACAAACAGACATAACCAGAAAGAAAAAAGTAACTTTGATCGCATGCTTTTGTGTACTAGGTTGGTTAACTATTGTTAAGGTAAGCATATCTTAAAAAAGAGGGATCAAAAATCGAATAAGATTTCTAAAAATCATTAACGTAGTTATTTTTTTTGGTTATAAACACGATTAAGATTAGAAATTATTTGAGTTACAGCCTACTATTTTAAGGTCTCCGTAAAAATATTGAGAGATAACCGTAACCAACTTTACCAAACAGATGCTATTTTTATGCCAACGTGATCATATAAACTATTACAAAAAATAAACTTGTCTTATGTGTCGGCGTCCATAAATACCCCAGGAAATACATGTAGCGCTATAAAGAAAAGTTTATACATATAAATAACCAACTCAATACTCTATTTACACCGATCTACTACTATACCATTAAACTAATAAACTAACTACCCTTTGGTATAGTAGTTTTTTAAAAAAGAGTACCTTTTTCAATATGATTATAAATACCGTTTTCAAGAAACTAACTGCAGAGCAAAAGTTCATGATTAGTGTTATTGTAGTTAATGGAGGTAATTATTTATATAATTTAATTTTAGGACGAATTCTTGGGCCAGAACAATTTGCAGATGCGGCCTTGTTAATTACTTTTCTGTTAGTTTTATCATTTGTAGCAATGACTTTTCAGTTGGCTACTGCAAAATTCTCTGTTCTATTAGAACACAATTTATTTAAGAGTTTTATTGCCATTACGTATCGGTATTCTATTAGCATAGGGGTACTATTAGGTTTGTTATTGATTCTGTTCTCAAAAAAACTACAACTCCTTTTTAATACACAATCATCAACGATGTTTTTTGTTTTTGGTATTGGTGTACCTATTTATTTTATTATGAGTGTTAATCGGGGAGTATTTCAGGGAAAGAAAAAATTTGATCGCCTTGCCATTACCTATCAGGGAGAAATGCTAAGCAGGCTTATTCTTACCTTGGTGCTTTTATATGCGTTAAGTTTGCCTTCTTCTATTTTGGTAGCTATAGGAATTACCATTTCTTTTTTATTCGGACTTTTACCTTTTCGCCGTAAAGATTTAAAAATTAAAGGGAAGTACACTTTACCTGTTTCAGAATCAAAATACATTCTGAAGTTTTTTTTACTTACTGCCTTTTATGAGCTTACTCAAATCATTATTAACAATAGTGACATCTTAATCGTTAAACATTATTTTGACACCTATGAAGCTGGCTTGTATGCCTCGTTAGCACTCATAGGACGTGTAGTATATTTTGTTGCATGGATGTTTGTGATGCTTTTATTGCCCAAGGTAGTAGAAAAACAAAAAAACAAAGAACCCCATTATCCAATATTGTTTAAGTATGTTGGATATATTACACTACTTTCTACTGGTATAGTAATAGGGTGTTACTTGTTTCCAGAATTGGTCATCCAACTTATGTTCGGTAAAGCGTATATTAGCATTGCTCCTTTATTGTGGAAATATGCTGTTGCCACTTCTTTGTTTGCCATCTCCAATATTTTTGCATATTACTTTCTATCCATAGACCAATACATACCTGTCGTCTTATCTGCATTGCTAGGAATTTCGCAAGTAGTACTCATTGTTCTGTTTCACAATACTTTATCAGATGTTGTTATCATGCAAATCATTGCGATGGCCATTCTTTTGATATTTCAGATTTGCTATTTTTTCGGGTATCAAAAACTTACCAAAAAAAGCTAAACGAAGTATTCTTTCCATTCGTCGATAGTAATTTACCATCTACCTTATTTGACCGATTTAAATAAGAAAAACGAAGCATCTTTGAATCAATAACAACTTATAAATAAACAAGTTATGGCGATTCAAATTATAAAAAACCAAGGAATTTTCGAAATTAAAGGAAATATTGTGGCAGAGAATGCTACCTCTTTACAACATCATTTCGAAAAACTATTAACCAAAACAGATAAGATCATCGTGTGTATTGATAAAGTAAAAAAGATTGATGCTTCTGGTGTTTTAACATTGACCAAGCTTTTTAAAAACGCGATGAAAAACAATAAGATTTTTTATGTGATTGGTAAAGAAAATAAAAAAATAAACACTGCATTTGGTAAGGTAAGCTACCTACTTAAAAGCGATTTTGTGTAATACCATTTCTAACTTGAATTTACCCAATAAAACGGCATTGTTTTCTTATGAGCAAATTCAAATCAGAACTGGTATAAAAATATCCACCCTCAAAATAAAATAATGATGAAACTACAAATAATAAATACAGCAGGAACATTCGAAGTAATAGGAAATTTTACTTTAGAAAACACAGAACAAGTAGAAAAGCACTTTAATTATTTACTGGATCACTATGAAGAAGTGGTGATGTCTTTAAAAAAAGTAAAACAAATCGATCAAAAAGCAGTAAAAGTATTAAAAAACATTTATGCAAAAGCAAACAGAAGAAGTAAAATACTATTTGTATTGGGTAAGGATAATACTATAATTGCTCAAGCCTTTAGAAAAAACAAGGTGAACCACATTTTTAGAGAAGATTATTAAACCCAAATGATTCATAACAGACATTTTTAACTATTCGTACAAATATTTTACTAAATTCTTACATATAAGTTGTTTATTTTACCAATATATGTTAAATTTAAGTAAAGTAAATTAATCAAAAATGACGTACCCCATTCGTCCTTAAAATCTTGAAACCTGTTAACCAATAAGATTTCTTCCCGATTTTAATTCGTCTCTGTCTGTTTTTAAGAAAATAAAACCCAAAAAACATTATACAGATGAAATTAGCCATTGTAACCGCCTACCCACCTAGCCAGGTAACTTTAAACGAATATGCCTACCACCTGATAAAGCATTTTAGACAACAGACAGAGGTTTCTGAACTTGTCTTACTTACCGATGTTTTGCCTGCCAAAGCGAATACCAACCTTGATCAAAATGGGTGTAAGGTCACCGTTAAACAATGTTGGAAGTTTAATCGCTATACCAACCTATTTACAGTGATGAAAGCAGTTAGAGAAACACGACCTGATGCCATCCTGTTTAATTTACAATTCATGAAGTTTGGAGATCGAAAAATAGCCGCTGCTTTAGGACTATTATTACCCAAACTATGCGTATTGTTTAATATTCCTACCATTGTATTGTTACATAATATCATGGAGCAGGTAGATCTGGAAAGTTCTGGGTTTACAAAAAACAAAATCTTGCAAAAAATATATAACGGTATAGGCACCTTATTAACTCGATTTATCCTATCTGCCGATATGGTTGCCGTTACCATTGATAAATATGCACATATATTAAAAAAGAAATATAAAGTCTCTAACATTGTACAAATCCCGCATGGTACTTTCGAGTTACCAGAAGAGCCGAATTATACCCTACCCACAGGGCCTTTACAAATTATGACTTTTGGGAAATTTGGTACGTATAAAAAAGTTGAAATTCTAATCGAAGCAGTAGAAAAAATACGTGCAAGAACCTCAAAAACATTAGAAATTGTAATTGCGGGTACCGATAACCCTAATGCTATAGGGTATTTACAGTCTATGAAAGAAAAATATGCCAATGTACCTCAACTTCGATTTACCGGTTATGTAGAAGAGGCTGATGTACCACGTATCTTTAAAGAAAGTGCCATGGTAGTTTTTCCTTACACCTCTACAACGGGTAGCTCTGGAGTATTACACCAGGCTGGGAGCTATGGCAAAGCTGTTGTGATGCCAGATCTAGGAGACCTTAGTTTATTGGTAAAAGAAGAAGGGTACCGTGGTGAATTCTTTGACTCTACCAATGTAGATAGTCTTGCTCATGCCATAGAAAAAATTGTACTCGATCCCAATTATCGTATCGAGTTAGGAAGCGCAAACTACAAAGCGGCTACGGCCTTACCTATGAGTAAAATTACAGCCATGTACCTCGAACAATTTAACAGCATTATACAGCAAAAATCAGAAGCCAAAAAAATATATAAAGGAGCTTCGATATAAACCTTTTACTCCCCATGTGGGTAGGACACCCCAGAACCAGGCTAATTCGTCATTATTGTAAAACACTCTTTTCTATATGTAAAGAGTGTTTTTTTATTTTGAAAACCGTTTTTTGAACACTTTTTCTTTGCGAACCAAACCTTTATTGTAACAAGAGTAAGACACACTAACATGAGAAGTTAGGAGAATATTATATCCCATATTACCATTTATACATTGAAACCTACCTCTTGTACATTATGAGCTACAGTACATACAAAACAAAAAATAAGAAGCTAGATAAGTAGTAGTTTTAAGAAATCTTAAAACCTAATATTATGAAAACTTTGATCAAAATTAACGGAGTAAAAGAAATCTCTAAACAAGCACAATTAACCATACAAGGAGGATCAGAATGTGAATGGAAAATTGTTTCTATAAGCGCATTTAGGGTATGTCGTAGAAATACCTGTACTGGTGAACGAGTATGCTCTCCCAGGCATTAGAATGTTATTTTTAAGTATACTTTTCTGAGTTACTAAACGTAACGTGAATTTGGCTTAAAACTGACTGAGTATTATATTAATTAGTTCCTTCTCTCTGAGGGAGAAGGTAAGGATGAGGGTTTTCTACAATAGTTTTCACTCACCTTAATCCTCTCCCCGAGAGAGAGGAAACATAACAAAATTATTATTAAACAATTATGCTAATGTTAGCATTTAAGTTATATCGATATTCACGTTAAAAGTAAGTGCTTGGTAAGCTTTATATTTATATGGTTCGCCTAGCACTTACCCATTATAAGTGATAAGTTTAGTAGATAATTTTATTCTAAAAATAGTATTATTCCCTTATAAACTCAAAAGCAGGTTTCTTCTTTCCGTTACTATCTATAAACCCAAAGTGTTTTTGTTTATGTTTTCGCCAGGGTAATTTACCGACTACACTACTTGGTACTTCTTTAAAATCATACAATGTCCAGGAAAGATAGTGTATGTCATTTTGCTGGTTGATTTTCTGAAACTGCTCATAATAATGAGCTTGTGTTTTTTCTGAAGCACCAAAAGGACTCCATAACCCTCTACTCGATGACAATCCAAATTCTTGTAGTACCAGTGGCTTATCAATTTTTGAAACCAATTGCTGATAGTTGGTTTCAAAATCATCTATATTTTTATAATAATGAAAGGATACCATATCTACTTTATTTTGTAATATAGTTGCAGACGTCATATCAGACCAACCTATGGTTATTAAATGATTAGAATCGTATTGTCTTATTTGATCGATCATCTCACTTAACCAAGCCACTACATTTTCTTTTTTTCTGGATGCAAAGTCCAGATTAGGCTCGTTCTTGATATCCCAAGCCAAAATAGCTTTATGATCTTTAAAAGAACTTACTATTTGCTCTGCATGTCGATGGGTGAGTGTCCAATCTAATACAGAATAATCTCCATAAAAATCAAAGAGAGTAACGATAACTTGCAGGTTTTTAGAAGCTGCACTATCCAATACCTGTCCGAATTGATCTAACATCTCTGGACGTACTTTTCCTTTACCAAAAATTTTATATGGCACAAAAATTCGAATGGTATTAAGACCTGCCTTTTTGATTATATCAAAATCTTTGGCGATGACCTTGCTATCAAAATGGTCTCCAAACATATTCCAAGGAGTTTCCTGGGGGTAGTAATTGATTCCCTTTATCTTATATTGTTTATCGTTTAGATATATTTTACCGTCAATGATATTGGCAAAGCCATTCTCTTGAGTCCTATTTATCAATTTTCTGTCATCTACACTTTTTTTGACCATATGCCGAATTCGCCAAAAGCCATCTTCGAGCAGTAAGAGCATTTGATAATTAGATTGTAATTTTTCTTCTAGCTGTAATTGTTGCTTTTGGTATACTCGCTGGTATTCTTGTACTTGGTTATCGCTTATGACCGCCAACTGACCATCTGCACTATAGAAATCTAATGAAATACTATGGTCTAGTGTGGTGCTATGTATCTCAATATCGCGATCCCGATTATAAGCAACCAAATTATAAATATGCTGTCTTGCATTTTTGGTATAATAATCTTCGACTCCATCTATGGTATTTGTTTGGTAAGCCACATTACGTATATACCAGGCATTCAGATAATCCTGTTCGATATCTAACAGGGTTTGTTTTTCTATAGGTCTCCCAGGGTTTAGGGTATCTTTCCATACCAGCTTAGGAAAATATACTTTTTCTTTTTGTAAGCTTTGATGTAACATCGTGCTTCGATCTGCCCCCGTATTTAGGTAAGATAATATTTGACTGATACCAAAAATGAGTATCATAAGAACTCCTATAAAGGAACCTATGATAAGTGATCTGTATATAGTTCTGTTCTTATGTATCATTGCAATAATACTTTCTTATATTTTTTTTGTACTCCTAGTGCCGATATATGAATATCATAAATTCCTGCCTCATAAAATCCATCCTTTAGTAAAAACCTAACCTTACCATTGGACGAGGTACTAATTTTGGTATCTATCTTTTTTTGTTCTTTAAAAATCATAAGCTTTACAGTAGCACCGTCTGGAATCAACTGCTGCATAAAACTTACCAGTGGTCCCACTACAATTTCACGATTTTCTTTTGCAAATTTTACTTCAAAGTCATCTATAATGGGCTGGTAAGACAGTGTAAGTTCATTACTCTCTGCCATACCATATACATAGGCTTTTATCTGCCAGGTATCCTTGTGGTCAGGATGTAGTACTCTGGCAACGGCTTTGCCATATAGGGTACTCCCTTGTGTTTGTAAAATAGCGCCACTAGCATCTTTTATAACAAATTGAACCAGGGTACCGTCGCTCACTACATTACCATACATATCTTTTATAATTGATGTGCTTAGTTCTGTAATTTGATTACCATCTGCATATACATGTTTTCGATCGCTACTAATCACAAAATCCTCGGGTAGTGCTGAATACATTTCTACAGAAAACTCTTTAGAGGCAGTCTCCCCCACTTTAGAAAATAGAAGTAATCTTCCTGATTGTTTATAAGAAAATATATTTTTCCAAGCTATCATATCTTTACTGTATAGGGTATTTTCATTCTCTACTTTCATGAACTGATGTTTGATAGCTACCACGGTACTGTCTGGAAAAGGATTATCATAGGCATCTGTTGGGATCACCACATGCATGGTATAATCTTTACCTCCTGCAACAATACTAGGAGGACCTATATACGATTCTAAACTTACTTCTGTTCTGGTATTGGCGATTACATCGACCACTCCCTTTACCAAAACCTCTGATTCATAAATTAGTTTGTACGATATTTTTCCTTTTTTACGAGCAATAAAGCTTGGAATAACAAATCGAGTGGTGGTAGGTTCTACAGGATCAATGTTGGCGCTTCCAAAAGAGGCATGTAAAAAAAGCGTGGTTTTTACGGGAGTGTTTAGCTCAAAGTCCAGAGATATAGTCTCTCCAGCTTCAAATACTTTTTGGGTGCTCACCAATTTTGCTGATACTTCTTTTGGCTTTGTATAAAAGGTCGTAAAGGCGATACTTGTTGCACAAATAAAGATGACACTTCCTAAGAAAATAATATTTTTTCTAAATAATCTCATTAATTGGGCGCTCCTATATATGTATTAACTTCTAATTTAATATAGCTAAATCCTTTACCGTTTATTGGTAAAAACTGAATGGATTTATGCTCTTCCTTTCTTTCAGGAACCACTTTATCAGTAATTAATGTATTCTCTAATCCATTTACAAAAACATTCTTCATATCGGTATCAAAATAATTTACGCAGGACACATCTAGTAATGTATACTTAAAATACTGTTTGCGTTGTGGACGAATTCCTTCTCTTAGGTATTGATGATCTATCCATACCAATTGGTGATTTTGATCATAATATGAGATTAAAAGCATGGGAATAGTAACTTCTTCTAATCCAGAATTAAAAAGTACTCCTTCGATATGATTATCGGTTATAGAAAGGTCGTTAATTGCTACTTCCTTATATAAGTCTACCGTGGCTACATTTCCTGCACATTGTAGATTAAAACGGGTAGGAACTTCTTTAAAATCTAATGATGTAAACTGATTGGGGTCGAAGGTATCTGGTTTACTTTCTTCTATATTCATCCAGGCAATCCCTTCAAAATTTATTCTAAAACTTGTGATCTCTTTAGGCAATAGCTTATGTTTCATTTGATGTTTGACATTGTATTTTGCTAATTTTTCACTTTTATCATTATAAAGTGTGCCTGTTACCACAACATCTGCTGGTACATTGTCTATATTTTGTAACTCACCTATAATCATATATTGGTCTTTGTGTTCGACAATCTTTGCCGACAATACTTCTAACACAGGTTGCTTAAGTACATCTTCGTGGTAGGTTTGCTCAGAACTTACTCTGCGACGCCCATGATTATAATAGGTAGTAGTATTTCTGGTATATAATTGATCTGGTGGAATATCCAAATCATATGATAATGGCTTGACAAACCATTTTTTGCCGTATTTTACCAATTCATGATGATACACTTTGTCGATTTTTTCTAGTGGGGTTACCCAATGCGTAACAGCTTTTACCTTGGTGGTACTATCGGTTTTTGCAGTAACAGACACCTTAATATTATCCATTTTAGCATACGAACTTAGTAGACCATCATTAACCGCTATTTCGAGCATGTATTGGTCTATAGTCTTATGGCATTGAGGATCCAGATATGAATACGCTCTTTTATATTCTTTAATGTCCAATGCATCATAATACGCTTCTGTAACATGTATTGGACTTATCTGTTTCACAGACTTTATATAGATCAAATACAGACCATTTCCTGCTATGGCAAGGATCAATATGCCCCATATATAAGATATTTTTAAAAGATATTTTTTAAAGTCCCCATAGAGAATACCATATTTAAAGTATACCGGAAAGCGTTTGCTTTTTGTTTTGAGGGCATGAATCCATATCCACCGTATATTGATCATAAATGCCAATACAACTGTACTTACAGGAATTAGTCCCCACATTATTCTCTGAAAAGTAGCTACCTCTTCTTTGGGTAATATATTGGATAAAGGAGGAACATTTAATTTTTCCCAAACCATAATCCCATTCTCTAACTGTCGCAATCGTTGCCACCCACAGAAGTATAAAATAGGATCGTAGAATTTATCATTAGAAAACACATATTTAAGGTTGTATTTCTCGGGTACAGTTAGAAACTGCTGTAAGGACCCTATCCCTTCTACGCCTCTAAATTTTGAATTTTCGAGACGTTCTACAGCTCTGGTGGTTAATTCTGGAAGTCTTCGGGCAGAATGATAATTACCATCTACTGTCATTGCATTGGTTTGTGCCGATAACCAAGCCATTTGATCTCCAAATCCCAAAGTTAAATATCGCCACTTATCATGCTGATCCTGGCTCAAAAAATTCTGAATAGGAAGCATCTTGATTTTTTGGGGTTGCAGTGGTCTAAAGTATCCTAAACTCATGGTAAGTAGTGTAACAGCTAATAACATAGTAGCGCATACTCCCGCCACTATTTTATAATAGATACTACCATAGTTTTTTTCTACTTTTTCTTTAATATCACCTTCTATAAAGCGATAAGTAAATTCCCCGAACATAGGTAATGCCATAATCGACGCCCATAATGTAAATCGATCTAACGTAAGAATATCAAATGCATTATCTCCCAAAATCATCCTGGGTATTGGAGTAGTACCTCCAGTTCCTAAAATAGTTAACAAGGTGATTGACAATCCAAAAAACAAATAGCGTTTGCTAAAAAAACGATACCATATATAAGGTATAAAAAGTAACAAAATACCCCATGGTATTAAAAAAAACACCAAACCGGAAGAGGTTACCTCTAAAAAGTTGTCTCGAGACCCATGTGGGATAGGCACTTGTGTAATCGGGTTGTTTTTGGTGTTGATCCAATACGGAAGAATACAAACAATAATTAACACCAGTGCTCCAAAACCAAATCCTACAATCCTTTTAAACAGAGATAAAAAACTTTGTATAAATATTACGAACCTAATTTCGCGATAAGTGCTTACCCTTTCTTTAGATACATCCATGAGTACCATCCCTATTAATGGAAAAATAAAAAATATCATTCCAAAAATTGGAGTTACATGATGAGAGGTTACGGTTACCGCAATAAGACTTAATGCATTTATTAAATAAACATACCTACCTATTTTTAACCAGAGATAAATCTCTGGCAATGCATGCAATAACACAGACAGTCCTATGATACTAGGTAATTGCCCAAAAATATGAAGTGTCTCTATAAATGCAGAAGAAAATACCGCTAGAACTGCGGTATATCCTGCTACCTTCCTATTTGAACTAAGTAATAGGGCAAAACGATAGATACCCGTTATAAAAAGAACAATAGCAATAATAGCAACGGTAAACAGACCAAATTTAAGTCCTCCTATATACGAAAGCAACCCTATACTTTGATGTACTAGTGGTGGATACCCCATAACGGTAAACCCAGTATACCAACTATAGTTCCAGGTTTCGAACCAATTATTGGCATAGTGGTTTCCAAAAAATAAATGAATAAGTGCATCGTAGGTAGACTCTAAGGTGAAGAAAATAGAAGTGCCATGAAAAACCACTCCCATGAGTAATGCACTGATTAAATACCTGTTCGTGGTTTTATCCATAAAAGCTCGCCATAAGTTTTCGATATTAAATATACAATAAAGTTTGGTTTAGACGAATGGCATGTCTTTCGATAAAAACCATTCACCGAAAGCAACAACCTACTCGCCGAAATCTCCCTAGTAAAAGCTTAAATCGTGCCTACTTTTGAAATGTAATCCTAAAATAATCAATTATGAAAACCGGAATTATCATCCCTTGCTATAACGAAGAAAACAGATTAAATGTAACCGCATTTATAAATTTTATAAAAGAAGAAAATGAGTATCATTTATGTTTCGTAAATGATGGAAGTAAAGACAACACTATAGATGTATTAATGAAGATACAATCTATAGACACTAATAAAGTAAGTGTTATCGATATCAAAAAGAACTCTGGAAAAGCAGCAGCAGTAAGAGCAGGTGCCAGATACCTGCACAGTAGAAGTGATATTAAATTTATTGGATTCATCGATGCTGATTTATCTACAGATTTTGAAGACTTTGATGGACTTTTAAAAACATTAAAAACAAATAAAGAATTAAGTTTTGTATTTGGATCCAGAGCCAAAAATGCTTCTGAAACTATTAAAAAAAATGGAGTAAGAGCAATGATCTCTAAACTAATCAATATCCTAATCGTATTTATACTGGGACTATCTATTCAAGATACACAGTGCGGTGCTAAAGTCTTTAAAGCAGAACTTGTACCTGTAATTTTTAATAAAAACTTTTTTAGCAGATGGTTATTCGATGTAGAAATGTTTATTAAAATGAAAAGACATTTTGGAAAAGCAACCATCATGAATAAAATCTACGAACAGCCTTTAAAAAGATGGGTACATATGGAAGATTCTAAATTAGGACTAAAAGATTCTTTAGAAATTCCTTACAGATTAGTATCTATCTGGTTTAATTATAACATACTTCAAAATTTAAACTATACTAACAAAACTATTATTCAGGATCCTATCATAGAAGTTTTTGGAACAACAACCCCTGCGTTTGCTGCATAATAAACTTGATTACCCCAAGGATTACAATAATACAACTGCGTAGACACATTGTTCTTTAAAAATATCACGCTAATGTCAAAATGAAACTGAAAAAGAAAGCTTTATAAAAAATAACCAAAGCTATATTTATAACACTTTTCCCCAAAGATTATATAGAATGAGTTATTACCAACTATACTAGAAATCTCTAGTTTTCAAACAATCGCAAAAGCTTTCTTTTTCTTTTTTTAAAACACTAAACTTTAGATAAAAACCATTCGTCGACAGCAATATCCTACTGATCGAAACTTAAAGAAAAAAAGAAACGATTCCATTTATATTTGAAGTGTACTCATAAAACTCCCCATAAAAAACAACATTGTCGATAAAAATATCACGCTAATGTCAAAATTGAATTAAAAAGAAGGTTCTTACCAATTTTGTTATCGAAAATGAATATCAATTATTTTTAGTAAAGCTTTTCCCCAAAGTAAATATATACGATAGTCATAGCTAACCGAATCATAATCTATTCGAAACAAATCAAGAATCTTCTTTTTCTTTTCTCAATTATTTTCTTAGTAACTTCAGTTTTATTTAAGAGCATTTATAAATCCAGTAATAATAGGATGAGGTTTTTCTTTGGTAGAAGAATTTTGCGGTACAAACAATGTTGCGATAAAAAATATGTGATCTGATAACTCTAGTATCCTTGCCTCGTTGGTATCATCTGTCCCTACCACTTTTAATCCTGATTCATGTAATTGTTGTTGATACTTTGGATTAAGGCCAAAATTACAATAATACTGCTCGCTTGCTTCTATCGATTGATATAAAGAAAAAGTTTTAGATCTTTGGTCCGATATACTAATTTTTAGCTCCTGACCTGCTAATGTGCAGGTTAAATGGTTTACTACCAATTCTGAAGCATAAGGGTCGTATTCTGCATGCTCTGCATCCTTTATATGTAATACATTTCTAGCATATTCGATTACTATGTGTTGAAACCCACCACAGGTGCCTAAAACAGGGATATTATTTACTCTGGCATATTTTATTATTCGTAAAGCTGCCTCCATGTTCTTGTAAGGACTACCAGGAGCGATCCAAAACCCACCACATTGTTTTACGATCTGATCCATGTTTTTTGTAATTTCATCAGTAGAAATCCATTCATACTTGATCGTTATACCTACGAAGGTGCTAGAATATTCTATAGCTTTATTTGTTGCAATGTGCGGAGGAAATGTTGAATCGTATTCTCCTATAATTCCGAGTTTTTTCATAACTACATTTTATTAAAATAAAAGCCAAAATTAATTTTAATATTTATTGAAGTCTTGTAAAATATTGCAACTGCGCACATATGATAAAGGAGTAACTCCTACGTAACTTTTAAAGTATTTTGTAAAATGACTCTGGTCATAAAAACCAGCTTCGAGAGCAACTTGAACTAAAGGTATATTTTTACCAATGAGTTGTTTTGATTTTTGTACTCGTTTATGTAGTACATATGCCATTGGGGTCAACCCTGTGGATTTTTTAAATTCTCTTATTAATTTAAATTTATTTGTGTGCATGCTGTCAGCAATATCATCCAGGTTTAATTTGGTATCGAATTTTTCATCAAGAAAAAACTTAACATCTTCACTACGATCTGTATATCGATCATTCTTGCTAATTTCGAGATTTTTGATACTATAATTTGTTATGAGATAGGATACCAAATTTCTTAATTGAATTTCCATCTCTGAAGAAGATTTATGCTCTAATCCATCAAAAAATGATTTCACATAATTAAATGCTACCTCATCTTGTATGCTATATTCTTTAAATAGTATCTGAGTAGTCCATTTTCCAATCAACGAAGAAGCAAATTTTAAAACATCAGGATTTATATACATCATTTTATATTTCCACCCATAGTCATCTAACGCATAATTTGCATGTGCTTCTTCTGGATTAATAATGATCACAGAATTAGCAGGAATTATAAGATCATTATTAGATATGGATACTATTTCTGAACCTTCTTCCAAAATTCCTATACAAAATGTATCGTGACAATGCATCGGAAACTTTTGATCGATATAGGTCGCTGACAACAACTCCATATTATCAAAATGATCAAGTTTGTACAAAAAAGCTTCTTCTTCCCTCATATTTTAATATACAATTAAATACGATTAAACAACCACAATAGTATATTTATTCTATAAGTTGTTTAATACTTGCCAAATGCGATAACAAAACTATTGGTACAACAATAGATGGTAACCAAACAAGCGGAAAAAGAGTAACTCCAATATTAGGTTGATCAAATGCTAATTGTTGAAAAGGAGACTCAAAAGCCAAAATAGCAATAGTTACTATAGTTATTAAAAGTCCCAATCCAATAAAATTCCAGAAAAGAAGAAAGCTTTTGGTTGCCCATCTTTTATAAAAAACCATATAATAAACAAACGGCGCAGATAGTCCAGAAAGAATATCAAAGTTATATCCCTCAAAAGTCATTTCTACCGGAATTAAACCTTTCAAAAAAATGAAATACAATAGTAACTCAACGGGAATGCGTATAATATGTAATAATGTCATCCATTTGATATTCAAAGAGTCGACAAACATTCTTCCTTTTTTCGAAAGGAATACTACTACAATTAGAATAACGCTAGGTAGTAATAATAATGGAAACCTGGGAGGTATTGTAGACGTTACCTGATAAAACCCTGTTAATCCCAATATAGCTTGTAATAAACCCATACCAGTACATAGCCATAAAACCCATTTGTTTTTTGAAGCAGTGCGATAAAAAATAAAAACTGTTATAAGCGTAAGAATAATGAACAAAATTGCTGTACTATCAAATATAGATATCATAGTATTTGAATAAAAGTTGATTCAAATTTGGTCATTTATCCAGAGAATCTTCTTGCCATTTATCAAGAAATCATGCTTTAGAAAAATCTCTACGAATACGACTTAATGTACTATCGGTGATCCCCAAATAGGAAGCTATTTGTTTTAACGGAGCTTTACCTATGATCTCTGGACTGGATTGTATCAAAGAGCTATATCGTTGTTCTGCTGTTTGATTGATCATCGAAATGGTTCTTTCTTTGGATGCAATAAACTCTTTTACCAAAATAGCTCTTCCGAAATCCCTGAATGTGGGCATTTCATGAAACAGTTTGTTTAATTGCTTATAAGGTAAATAATACCCTTCGCAGTCTACTACTGCTTGAATATACACTTGTGATTGTGTTCTTTTAAAAAATGAAGTTGGTTCAAAAACAATGTTCTTTTCTGTATGAAAATCGGTGGTAATTTCATTGGCATTTACGTCATACAAATACGTACGCATCAATCCGCTACTCAAAAAGAAATAATCATCACTAAAACATCCTTTTACTACCAATAAATCTCCTTTTTTGATCTTTTTATAAAGAAAAAAATCGGTGATAGTCTGTATAGGAACAACAGCATTATCAGGAATAACCTTTTTTATAAATGCTATGAGATCCTGCTTTTCGTTTATCATAAAGCACAAGTTCCTGTTTTCATTTGGTTTATACTAGATTAGAAGCCTATAAATATCATTTATAACTCAAATCTATAATGTTTCAAACTTTCTTTTATTGACAAATGACAAGAAATTGCTTCTAACTTAAATAAAATATCAAATAAAAAATGATATCAGTTTTTTCTAATAAAAATCCCTTACTTACTTTTTAAGCTGTTTTAACCACTAGTTTTGGTTTTACCACAGGTTTTTTCTTCTTTTTGTATTTTTTGCCATACCACAATAAGATTCCGCTAACGGGTAGTGTTGCGCAAATCAAGCTCGCCAAAAACGCGATGATTTTACCGGCTAAACCACCTATTGATCCGATATGAATGTCATAATTCATTCGTATTACTTTATCTGCAAAATGAGCATCTTTATATTTTCCGTAGATACTGGTGGTTTCGATCTCTTTTAGGGTATTTTGATCAAAAAAAAGGTAATCCATGTTATAATAGAGTCCTTTAGAATTACTTACTTCAACCAACACAGCGGTCGAATCATTTTCTGGATAATGAAGTTCGAAACTATGTGCATCCTTATGGGTTTTATACAACCTGGGAATTAGTTGGTCATAAACAGGAGTATTCGTTGTATTGATCACTATTTCGCTCTCATTATTGGGCATAATAAACTGTGGTGCTTTATCTCCTCCTGTTGCTACATAAGCTATAAAGTAAAACCAATTAAAAGCCATAACGCATCCTGTAAATGCAAATACTAACCCTAGAGAAGATATATAGAAGCCTGTAACAGTATGCAAATCAAAGTTTTTTCTTTTCCAACGGGTTTTACTATTCCAATCAAACTTTAGTCGTTGACGCCAGTTTTTATTATTTCTAGGCCACCAAAGAAATAACCCACTAATTAAAATTATCAAAAACAATAAAACCGAATAGGATATAATCCTCGAACCAATGGCTTCTGGTAACCATAAACGAATATGTCCTTTTAATACAAATGCGAAAAAACCGGCGTTGTTATCTATTCTTTTTATAAAGTCGCCTGTATATGGATCTATAAAAACACTTTGATAAAACAGTTCTGGTGCTGTCTGGTAAAAAACAACTTCGATAGCTTCATTCGGTTTACCGTAGATCACCCCATGTATGGTTTTATTAGGTATTACCTGCTCTGCTAAAGACTTGACCTTAGAAGCTGCAATAAAATCTTGTTGCCGAGGAGTTACATATTTATAGTCATCATAAAAACTCTCTATCTCTTCTTTAAAAACCCATAAACATCCTGTAATCGATACTACAAAAAGAACCACACCTGTAATCAGGCCCAGTATTTTATGCAATTGTAAAATGGTTTTACGTGTATTTTTCTTTTTTACTGATGACATATTTCTCTTTTTAAAAAAACAAACAAAAACACCCCCGAGTATATCAGTACCCGAGAGTGTTTCCTTCTCAAAATATAGATTAGTTAGTTATACTTTTGACATTTCTTCTATACTGAATGAAGTACTGTCTAAACTCAAACATTAGTATTAAGTGCTATAATTTTTGAGTCTATAAAACACCCAAGGAATATTTAATCCAGATTGAATTATTTTAGCCTAAAGAACCCTTTTATGGTTTTACCAACAATCTTAGCCCCTTTGGTACCTGTCGCTGTTGCAATATCTACCTGATACACATACGCATCTGTTGCGGTTTCTATACTCACATAAGCTTTACCATTTTCTATCAAAATAGGTGATGTATAACGTTTTGCATGCAATGGAATATTAGCAACATCTGTTACTGTTTTTGCTTCCAGATCGATGATTACTAATTTTTGGTTAAATACAGTTCTACCAAAGGCTTCCCACTTATTACCTGTGTCATTGGTAAGAATACGGGCAATTGCTTTATTACCTCCTGCATAGTCCAATGAAAATAACTTACCTCCGTTGGTAGCCTCTTCTACATTAAAGAAGTAGCTGTCATCAAACTCGGTTTCATTATTTTTAATCCTAAGGATACCCGATGGCTTTGTTGAAGCCTGTGAGAAACCTGCCATAACTGCTCCGCAAGAAAACGAATATAAATCTCCATTATCTGCTTCGATCAAACCTGTTGTAGCTCCGTTTACCCCAATATTACTAGTTCTGTTATCGCTAATAATTTTTTCTGGATCGGTTCCAATATTTGGATATGAAAACACTGCAATATACGCCTCATCTGGATCTGTAGTACCAAGATCAACAGCAGCTCCTTTATCATCAAACTCATTTTTTATTTTCTGAAAAGGAATAAATAGCTTATCCCCTCTTACCTGTAAAGCTGTAGGCCAAGAAATTTTAGTTTCTCTTGGATCTTTAGCCGGCTCCACAAAAATATTAATATCTGAAATTTGTTTTACAAGTCCCGTTTCGGCATCGATGATATGTAATCTTCTGGTAGGTAAATTTCTTGCGATTTCCATTGCCAAAAGTGTTTTGTCATCTCCTGCACCAAACATTTCGAGTGCATTTTCAAAAATAAAACCTCCCTTTTTTGCTATCAGTCCTTTACCATTATCTGCATAGGCTGCTCCCTGATTATCTTCACTATAACCAGTGGTAAAAAGCGTTTTACCTACAGGATAGAAAAACCTCCAACTAGTAAGCTCTATCCCCGTACCTGCTGCAGAGATTTCTCCTGTCATTATATCTTCTTTGCTTACGATATAATCTGTTTCATTATCTCCTGTTGTTCTTAAGGCCATAACAAAACCATTTGAAGATTGACCGGTTACTTCGGGTTCTACAACTTCTGGATCGGGATCAGGATCGGGATTAGAAACGGGAACAGGAGCATCATCATCGCTACTACATGCTACCAACCCAAGTAGCATTGCCGCTAGTATTAAAATATTTATTTGTAAATGTTTCATGATTGTATTTAATTTAAAAAGTGAAATTCATCTATTGTAAAAAGTATCTAAGTTTTAAGTAAAATGCTCTTCCTGGTTTTTGAATTCTGAAATTGTCAAACACCAAAGCATCTGTTAAGTTGGTTATGGATCCAGAAAGATTATACCTTCCTTCTTTCCAACTATAATCTATATCTAGCCCATGTACATTTTGAGCAGGGATATCATTTTTATCAAGAGGGTTACCATTGTTTTCGGTTTTTAAAAAGTAGGATTCTGTAAACGAATAATTCCAATATACCGACAGCTTATTTTTTAAGAATTTAGCTCCCACCCTAGTGTTAAAGAAGAAATAAGGGATATTAGGTACTCTACTATTATAAGCCGCGTTTTCGATGCCTTCGTCTAGCCTGTCTTTATCGATAATATCCTGATAAGTGATATTAAACTGAGCTTCGATTTTATCCTTAAACACAGTTTTAATCCCCGATTCTATGCCGGTAGAAGATACATTGGTAATGTTATCAAACTCACTAAAGACACCTTCGGGTCTTTTTAGTCTAATAAAATCGATTGATTTACGATAGAAGAAATTAGCATCAAAAGTTAGTTTAAACCAGGAAAATGAAGTATTTAAACGAGTCCCCAGATTGATGTTATCGCTTTCTTCTGGTTGTAAATTAAAATTAGGTCTTATAAATAATCCATTTCCTAGCAGCTCATAACTTTCAGGAATTCTATATGCTTTTTCATAGGAAGCTTTTACAGATAATTCTTTTATAGGACTCACCGACAAAGACGCTCCGTAACCAGTACCAGAAAAATCTACATCCTCTATTTTCTCTCCTGTAATGTTTTCTTGATGGGCAGAAAACAAATATTGTTTCCCGAAAAAAGTTAGATTAAAAAAGTCATTCAGACCTTTTAAGGTGTAGGCCAATCCAGCTATATTTTTTGATAATACTGCAGGAGCTCTAAAAGCAGCATTCAGTGGATTTACCTCGTCTTCGCCCTTACGTTTTAAGTAATTAAACGCATAATTAGCTTCTATGAGGTGATTTCTTTTTAGTGAGTACTTTGCATTTACCTGACTGCTGGCAACACGATCTGTAAGTTTAAATAAGGATCTTACTGATCCCAATTCTCCCAACTGATCCAAAGGATTACGTTCTATAAAAGCTCCTGTCCAGTTATATTTACGTGTACTGGTGTCATCATTGGTTTCTTTGACCCAACCCAAAAGACCTGATGCTTTTATTTCTAATTTATGTATTTTTTTGCGGTAAGATGTCGATAACAACAACGTCTTTCCCTCGGTATTAAACTGTCCTAAAACTCGTAATATGTTATTATCAGGATGTTGATAATTGTTCTTATTATAAGCTCCGGTTACTCTAAAGTACCATTGATCTGCGAATGATTTATCAAAAACTCCAAATTCTGGTGATACCATTGTCGAAGTATATTCGTCATTAAATCTTTTGACATCAACATTTCCTAAAAAATTACCTAACTCGAGATCAAAAACAGGAACATCTTTCATTTCATAATCATTGTCAGAATAATTGTAAAAAGAAATCAATTTTAAATAATAATTATTCTTATTTACGAATTGCGTATTTACAGCTGTACGATGTGTATTAAAAGAACCTATGCTATAGCTGGCATCCAGATAATTCTTTTTCTTATTACTTGTAATTATATTAATAGCTCCTCCTAAGGCATCTGAACCTAAAGAAATAGGCACCACACCTTTATACACCTCGATAGATTTAACAAGGTTTATTGGGAAATTGTTAAGTGTTAATGTCGATCCAAAGTTTTCCATGGGAACTCCATCTATAAAATATCGTATTTGATTTCCTACTAACCCGTTTAAAGCCAACTTAAAATTAGATCCTAACCCGCCTACTTCTCTTAAGTTTACTCCTGGTATACTCTTAATCACCTGATTGATATCGGTGGTTACATTTTTAAGTGCTTTGGTTTCTAATACATTGACTGCATACCCAGTATTTCTTTTTTGTTCGTTTTGCGTTCTGCCTTTTACAATAACATCATTTAATTCTTCTATATCCTCTTCTAGAACAATAGTAAGTTTTATGGTCTTGGATTTTCCTACAGCTATGGTAGTTCTATTCTTTTTTAAACCTACAAAGGTCGTTTCGATCGTATAATTACCAGAAGGTACGGTTAAAGTAAATCTACCGTCAAAATCACTTACTGTTCCACTATTATTCAATTCCAGAATCCTTACCGAAGCTTCTGAAACAGGATTTGTTTTTTGATCTAAAACAACTCCTGTAATTTTGCTTTGTGCATTACACATTATGGCATACCAAAACATTAAAAAAAAGATTCCTTTTTTTCGAAAATTTTCCACTGATGATTACAATTTTTTTAAAACTATTTAGTTAGTTTTACATCCTTATTTATATTTGATCTAAATAAATTTAGATGCAAAATTAAGGGCTAGAGAACGATAAAAATGACGTATCATGGATAAAAAAAGACGCGAAAAGAACTCATCTAAAACAGAAAGAGGAAGCAAGAAAAACACGTGTGCTTTATATTCAATTATTCAGCCCACAGCTACCAACGAACAATGTGGTGTTGTTTCTAAAAATTTTACGTTTTTAGAAGAATATGGTAATGGATATTATAATTTTTATCGTTTTGACGGATTGTCTATTGGAATTTATGATGTACTATTTAAAGAAGATATCACTTTAGAAGGGCAACTTTCTGAAGACATTTTAGAACTTTCTTTTCTTATAGAAGGAGAGCAAATTATTAAAATTGAAGGTGTAGAAACAGATTTGGTATACGAAAGTCAAGAATCATACCTTGTATTTTTGTCAGAAATCTATGGCTCAATTGTATATTATAAACGTAAACGACTCAAGCAAGTAAAAATCAGAATGGATATTTCATTTATCCAAAAACACAGGCTTAATGAAGAATACGACATACTTGACATATATTCTTTCAAGAAGTTAAAAAGTGATTTTACTCAACCTTTATGCAGCAAAACACAAGAAATTATAGCAGAAATATTAATTGATACAAGAAAAGGGTTGTTAAAACGTTTGTTTTTAGAATCAAAAACCTTAGAATTGATTGCTTTGATGTTAGATTCACAGTCAACCGATAGGTTAGAAATTGTAAACCCAGTAGATAATGTGGTTAAAAAACTATATCAAACCCAACATCTAATTGCTTCTGACCTTTCTGTACAATATTCTATACAGCAATTAGCCCGACAAACAGGGTTGAATGATTTTGTGTTAAAAAAAGAATTTAAAAGAGTTTTTGGAAAAACCATTTTTGAATATGCTTCAGAATTAAGAATGGAAAAAGCAAAACAGCTATTATTACATAGCAAAAAACCTATCTACGAAATCTCAGAATTAATCGGTTACAAAAACTCTACTCACTTTACCGCAGCTTTTAAAAAAATTGAAGGTATCACTCCAAAAAAATACCGCAATTCAATAACAAAAGTAGTAGAAGGTTAAGAACCTCTGTAAAAAAGTAGACTCATACCTAAAATTATATTTTTCTTGGGGAAAAAATAACTTAATGTCAATTAAAAAAATGTAACTAGAAGGGATTTCTTATCTTTAATGTTATGCAACAAAACTAAGAATACTATCACTTGAGATTTTCTAAAAACATAGGACTCGAATACTTATTTTATTTATCTTTTATAATTGTAATGGTCATTGCTATATTTTTTGATAAAAAGCTCCTAGTATTTGCCTTACCATTTACCATAATTTGTGTTGGATTATTGTACCTAAACTCTACAATTAAAGTTAACTACTGGTATCTATTAAGTCTTTTTTTAATGTTGATAACGGATATTCTTATTTACATGGATTTTAAGAGTTATTTTTCTATCATTTGTGCCTTAATTGGTGTTTTTTTTCTGTTGAGCTCTCTAGTTCTCAAAAAATTTGTTGTATTGGATAAATTTCATCGAGGAACATTAGTTTCTTTACCATTTCTTATTGGCACTGCCTTAATTATTTATCTTATTTACGCAATTTCAGAATTACTTCTTCCACATGTATTAAAAGCACTTCCATTTGTGATAATTAGTTTGGTTGGTTCAGTAACATTTACTATTACCTCATACCTGGTGTATCATGCCGTAAAATATAAGGATAAAGTAAAAATTATGATCGTAGCAGGCTTGTGCATTTTTATTGTAGCGCTTGTACCTATTAATGAGCTATTCTATTACAATAGGGTTTTTACCATTTTAATCAACCTAACGCATGTTTTAAGTTTATACGTTTTTATGAAGTTTTTGATCGATGCAAAACACCAAACCAACGTTTCAGAAACTAAAAAATATTTGTAACCTACTGATAAGGTAAAACAACTTAATTAATTATATAATTTTAGTTTATTTCATTAAAAGACAAAACATCATTATATTCTAAATGGAATAAAACGCCCATCACCAACTCTTCAAAACCCACCAAAATTTTTGGAGAAACTTTAAAATTTATCTCAGCTTGTGGGGTATTGCATTTAATAGTTTTATATGCACTCTTTTGATTGCAATCTTTACATTGACATCCTTTTTGCGCTAAGCGAATAACCGATAAAAAAGACTTTATTTCTGGCACATCCATAAGTACGGCTATATCCCCTATAAGAAATTGAATTTTTGATTGTACTTCTTCATCAAATTGGTTTTTAATTGTAAAAGCACTTCCTACTGTATTTGTATATAATAGATCTAAATTGTACATGTTCTATGTTTTAAAATTCAAATTTATTGTATTATTTTTATTTAGAATAATTAAAAATAACATATTTTTGTAGAAGATTAATAATTTATACTCTTATGAAAAAAATAGCTTTGTTTTATGGGTCTGATACGGGTGTTACGGATGACATAACAAAAGATTTTACATCGCTTTGGGGAAGTGAGGAATTAGATGTTAGGGAGATTGGTGATGTCTGCAAAGAAGATTTCAACGATTTTGATATATTTATATTTGGTTTATCAACATGGTATGACGGTGATTTACAAAGTGATTGGGAAGCTTTTTTTGATGATTTTCAGGAAATAGATTTCACAGATAAAATTGTAGCCATTTATGGATTAGGCGACCAAATTGGATATGGTGAATACTTCATAGATGGGGTTGGAATTCTGGCAAAAGTAGTTATTGAAAACGGAGGCAAAGTTATTGGACACTGGCCTTATAAAGGGTATCGTTTTACAGACTCTGTAGCAGTAATCGAAGACAAAGAAGGCTATTTTTATGGTCTAGCAATAGATCATGATAACGAATCCCAACTCACCGATGAACGTCTAGAGAAATGGATTTCCCAATTAAAATTAGAGTTAGCTCCTTATCTAAATGATAATAAAGTAACGGTATAAGAATTCTTGCAAAAATCCTTTTTAAGGTCCCCTTTATTAAAGAGGCTGTCTGAAAGGTATTATGACAGTCTCTTTTTGTTTTATTTTTGGTCGAAATCTTTTTGGTATGATAAAGGGCATTACAACCACTCAGCCACATAAAGTGGATATTCTCTTACAAGGCTTGCTTTATCTTACGAGAAGAATAAGGATTAGTCAAATATACATATACAATACTCTATAATAGCATACGGGGTGATAACTAGATGTGTCTCAACCCCTTTATCAGTTTTGGTGAGCCAATCAATACTTAAATGATCAAAATCGTATTAACAATACGCAAAGAATGATGCTTGGGAACTAAATCATAATTAGGAGGTAAAAGACTTAATTGGTCCTGACCATAACTCTCGAAGACAACGTTTTACTTCATACCCAAAGTAAAAATCAAAAACAGCTCGACAAAAAAGAGGCTGTCTTTTCAGACAGCCTCTTTTTCCATAAACAATTAATAAAAACAGTTATATTGTTACTCTATAACTATTCTTAAAGTTTTGGATATTGACTTCATTTCCACTTTTAAGATATATAAACCTGAAGCTAATTTTTGATTCATCTTAACATGTTTAGTTAATTCTGAACCTTTGTTTTCACTTAATTCAAATACCTTAACTCCCATAGAATTGTATAATTGCATTTTTGCTAATCCCGTTTCGGATGAATTAAAGTTTACATTAAACCCATTTCCAGAGCTTGGATTTGGTGAGACAGAAAGTCCCTTAAAAATATTAGATATTTTATTATCCTCATTCTCTTTTAGAGAAGCAATATTAAGTGTATAATCTTCTACTTCTCCATATTTAACCGAACCACAAGCTACATTAGAATTTGAGTAATAAGCAACTCTAATACGCATTCCTGTATTACCGGATACTGCATCTTGAGGAACCGTTACACTTACTTCTCCTTTTAAAGGAGACGTTTTTACTAATACCACATATTCGTCGGCATCATCATAATCTCCATCTCTATTCCAATCGAACCAGGCATATATTTCATCTGGAGTACCTCCTTTATATCCATCGATATCTACAGAAAGATTGTAACTGGTGCCTTTTTCAACATCTGCCACTTGATCAATAAAGCTTTCATATCCAGAAACATTTCTACCAGATGCATTGTTGATATTTGCAAAACTAACATTTGTAATAGCCTCTACTCCGTTCTGGCCATTTGCTTCGCAATAATCTGGCCTAACAGTAGCTTTACCTGTAATATTAAGATTATCAATCCAGATTCTGGTACCATATCCAGATGTATTTTTGAACTTAACCAATACACTTGGTTGATTAGCAAAACTACTTAATTCAATGATTTCTTCTCTCCAATGAGATCTTTCTAAAGGAATCCAATCATTTGTTTCATTCACACCAATTGTTGTAGGGTCGTCTAATACTTCAACAGTTTCTAAATCTGTATGCGTCTTATCATAAACACTTGTCCAAGTAACTCCACAATCTGTAGAAATTAATATCTCTAAACGATCTGCACTTTCTTCGACTCCGTCAACCTCTGCATTATCATATTTTGTATATGCAATATCAAACTTAAGAAACTCTGGTTCAATAGATTCAAAATCAAGGGGAGTAATTATCAACTCATCTACCATATCTTCAGGGTTATCCGCATTGTTAATCACAAGACATGAGCTATCACCATTTCCTACATCTGATCTTTTTTTCCATAAAATCTCATCTTTATCTATATTAATAATTTTCCAGCCTTCTACAGGAAAAGTTCCTTCAAAATTCTCTATTAGTGGAAGAGTTGCTGTGCTACCAATCATAATAAAATCACTTTTTACGGTTGTTGTACCTGTCCCAAAGGTATTTTTTGCAACTAATGTTACATCATATATTCCAGGTGTAGTATAAGTAACCTTAGGATTTTGATCCGTTGATGTAGCTGGTGTCCCCCCTTCGAATGTCCATAGCCAAGATGTTGGGCTTCCTGTAGAAAGATCAGTAAAAGTTACAGGAACATTATTACATATATTATCACTTACAGAGAAATCTGATACCGGTGCCTCTTGACTGTTAAAATTGAGTTTTACGTTATCAATCCATATTCTGGTTCCGTAACCCGAAATATTATGAAACTTAAGTAAAACATTTGATTCTCCTTTAAATTCATCTAATAAAATTCTTTCTGTGCGCCAATGAGAATCCTCTGTAGGTACCCAATCATTAGGTTTGGCCACTAGTTCGAAAGTTTCTAATTCTATATGTGTTTTAGAATACACCTCTTTCCAGCTCTCTCCACAATCTTTAGAAACTAAAACTTTAAGAACATCTGGGCTATCATTGTCAAATTTGGTGTATGCTACATCAAATGAAAAATCAGTATTTCCAATTGATAAATCCATTGGTTGTAGTGTAATTTCATCTATTTCTCCAAGATTTTCATTATCGGCATTGTTCATTATCATACATGAACTATCTCCTCGACCAATATCAGATCTTTTTTCCCAACCTAAAAAGTCATCAGGATTGTTTACATCCCAACCTTCTGGAGGGAATGCTCCAGAGAAATCTTCAGAAAATGAATTATTATCGGGAACAACAATGGTAATATAATCACTCTTAGTTACTGTATTACTTCCGCTAGCATTACTAGTTGTTAATATCACTTTATGAGAACCTTTCTCTGTATAGCTTATTTTGGGAGGATTCTGGCTAGTTGATGTTGCAGGAATACCACCTTCAAAAGTCCATAACCAAGATGTAGGGTTTCCTGTTGACACATCCTTAAAAGTTACATCTAGGCTATTGCAAATCGTATTTCTTTCTTTAGAATAGAAATCAGATGTAGGGGCATTATTATTGTCAAGAACAATATTTACGTTGTCTATCCATATTCTTGTTCCATACCCTGAAGTATTAGAAAACCTAATCGATACATTACAATTTCCATCATACGCACTAAGATCTACAATTTCTTTTCTCCAATGTTCATCTTTACTAGGAATCCAACTATTAGAATTACCTGTAGCAACTTCTGTTGTCTCTAGATCTGTATGTGTTTTAGAGTATGCATCATTCCATGTAGCACCACAATCTGTAGATACCTGAACTTTTAAAACATCAGGGCTATTATTGTCAAACTTTGTATACGCAACATCAAAATACATTTGACTCTTGCTAGCAGAAGCAAAATCAAGATATGGCAATCTAATATTGTCGATAGCTCCTACAATATTATTATTAGAATTATCCATTACCATACTTGAGTTATCTCCATGCCCAGCATCACTTCTCTTACTCCAAGTTAGTTCATTATCTGGGTTAAATACATCCCATCCTTTAGGAGGAAAAACTCCTTCAAAATTTTGAGAAACAGCTACATTTGAGCGTTGATCAACATCAATATAATTCATTACTTGAGTGGTATCTTCTCCTAAACTATTGGTAACTTTTAAGGTTACTTTATATGTACCTGCTGTAGTATATGCTACTGTTGGATTAACTTCTTTTGAGGTTGCCGGTGTTCCTCCTTCAAAAGTCCAAACTCTAGACGTTGGTAATCCATTAGAAACATCTTTAAATTTAACCGATTGATTGCTACATAACGAAGTTAAGTCACTTTTAAATTTAGCTTCAGGAATGTCTGGAACCACACCTGTTGCTTTTAAATTATCTGGTTGCCACAATAAGCCTCTAGGGTGTTTTACTTCGCTTGTATCATCCAACCAGTATTTCATTAGTGCAACCTGTTGTTTGGTAAACATATTTTGACAGGCAGTGTTATAATCCATATGATTCTCTAGATTTGGATATGTCCCACATACATTTTCTACATCTCTAGTACACCCTTCAGAACCAAGTGTATCAGGAGTATCTTCAAGTCCATCGCCATCAGCACAAACGGGCTCTCCATCTACTTTAGGACCAAAAACATGGCTTAACCCAAAGTAATGTCCAATTTCATGAGAAAATATTTTTTCAAAATTAGGTCCCCCATAAATCCCTTTATCTCCACAAGAAGATTTTGTACCAATATATCTCCAATTATAAACGATACGTGGAAACTCATTTTCATATGGAGCATTTGGTAAAAAAGCATGCCCTGATTGATTCCACTTACCATTTTGATTAGGATAATGAACTATAAATACTTGTAAATAGTACTTTCCGTTCTTACCCCACCACCATGGATCATCGGTTATTCTTTTATCATATCCCCACGAAATCAAATCACCATCTGCTTGCCAGTTCATTCCAGGTGCTTCTAGTAAATTTCCGTTGGGGTCTTCTTTAGCTAGTATAAACTCAATATTATCAAGTTTATCTTTAGTACTATCAAACCTAGGGTCGGTAGTATTAAACTCTGGATATTCTCCTCTAAAATCTTTATTAGCAACATCTACAGCATCCGCAATCTTACAAGCCATAATTTCTTTACTAATCTCATTCTTATTGTTTGGTCCATCTCCCTCTCCATTATGTAATATATGAAATACAACAGGTATCTTATAGGTTATTGGGGATTTACTTAATGCACCAACTCCTCTACTTTGTGAAGTTCGTGAAAGAATTCTTTGAAAGGCTTTACTTTTTTTTACTTTTGATATCGCTTCTTTATAAGCTTTTTGGTCTTTTGCCGAGAAATTTACTCCACAACCATTTCCTATTTCTTGTCCATATATACTGGATAGCATAAATAGCATAATTAAGGTAAAAGAGTAGTTTTTTATTTTCATAATTAATGTATTTGTGTTTCGTTGCGAATGTGATTAAGGTACTAAATTATAAAAACATCAACACTACATCGACTAGACCCTACTAGTTTAATTTTATGAGATTTTTTCACCTAATTATTGAGTAAAAAAAACTAAACTACTACTATCGTATTATTAGTAAAAATGGTAAAACTAAAAGCAAATTAATTTTCTGTCTTGCTAATTGAATTATAAAACTAGTTGGTGTTGGTAGGGTTTTGATAATTTGAAAACAAAAACTATGGTGTGTAATTTTTTTGACTAGAGAAAAGAGACTGCCTAAAAAGTATTATGGTAGTCTTTTTTTAATGATCTTTCAAACACTTCCCCATAAAACGTTATTCACATTATGATCAAGGACACTACAACCTCTAAGACCCATAAAGTGGACATTCTCTTGTAACGCTTATTATATCTTACAGAAAAAATATAGATTATGCAAATACGTATATACAATAGTCTTGACAGTATACGGGGAAGATAACTCGATGTACCTCCTTATAAGTCTTGGTTAGCTTATCAATATTTAAATGATCAATAATCATATTAACAATGCGTATGGGGTGATGCTTGGGAACTAAGTTATCATAACTAGGGAGCAAAAGGCTTAATTGATCTTGATTATAACTCTTGAAGGTAACATTTTGACTCATCCCTAAAGATAAAATCAAAAGCAATTCAACAAAAAAAGATACTGTTCTTTAAAGACAGTATCTTTACTTTATTTATACCGCTTTTTACACTTCGATTTTGGTTCTTCGTAATTGCGCTTGTGCCAATATTTCCATTTTACGAAGGTCAAATGCTTCTATTTGCAAGCACGCTTTTACCCACAGATTGGTAATATCTAACAATTCTTGTTTTGACAAAGGGTTTATCATTTTTTTGCACTGAATATGATGATACTCAAAATTAAACTGCTCTTTGATCGTATGTACAAACCCAATTAGCTCTAACCACCCTTTTTCTCTTTCTACTATCTTTTCTACCAATCCCAAGGATTGTAAATATCTGGATTTATAAATTCGACTACTTCGTATAAGCATATCCGCATCTAATACATTGGTTTTTCTGGTTAAAAGGCTATGGGCTCCCATACCTGGAAACAGATTAAACTTATTTTCGGGTAAACAAAATTGCACTCCTTCTTCTGCAATAATAAAATCATGTGCCAAAGCACATTCGAACCCTCCTCCATATGCATTGCCTTCTACCAAAGCTATACTAATTGCAGGCAAACCAAAAGAAGTATAAATATTATAAATAGCTTCAATACATAAATGAGCATACGTTTTTAGTTTTTCTACATTTTTGGTATGTATACATTCCAAAAAAAATGGCAAGTCACCTCCCATATTATAGATTCCGTTATGCTCTGATCCAGAAATTATAAATTTTAAAGGTCTATCTGGATGTTCAAAATACTGCTTTACCCAAATACCAAATTCACGAAACTCATGAAGTCCCTTTAAGCAAAAATTAGGCATTCCGGTATCTTTTATTCTCCAGATTAAAAGTTCTTCTTCTCTAAAATACTCTACTGTAATACAATCAAACTGTCGCATATCATTGTATTTTATACTGTTACTTGTTTTCTTCTGGTATTGGTTACCGATTGTTTTTTAGCTTTCTTAGAAGAAAGGGCTCTATCGAGCACAAATTTTTGTATTCCTAATGTCAATAAGATATAAACAGGTATTAAAAGTAAAACTCCACTAACCCCAAATTGCTGATATCCTAAAACACCCATTCCCCAACAAATGATTACCCATTGGATTACATAAATGGTAGTTACTCGTTTGCTACAGTAATACAAAAAGTTAAAAACTTTATTCTCTCTTATATAAGTAACCAATATGTTTGCAATCCACATGATCACTAGATTAAAGCCTGCTAAATACAGTGTTCCTCCTGGTCCTAAGTGAAAATAATCTCCAAAATGATATTCATAGTTATAATAACATAGCCCCCCTCCTAAACACATTAATACGATACCCGCAATTAACATTCTTCCAAAAAGATATGAGTTACTTTTTTCTTTTTCTTTATACCACATACCAAAGAACATACCAATAAGTATAAAAGAAAACCATGGAAATACTGCAAAATATACATTCCATTCTGCTCCCCACAAGAGGTCCAACAAATAATCGAAACCTGTAATACCAACTCTAACCCCATGCACTTCTTTGGTTAACAATGCAATACACAAGGCTATTAAAAGAGGTATATATTTATTTTTAGAAAATCTATTTATGATTCCCATAAACAATAATGAGACCCCAGCTAATTGTAAAATGTCTCCAGTTCCTAACATATAGATCATATTATCTAAGGTAACAGGGCTTGTCCACCCATAGGCAGCTATAAAATTATCAGGTACAGTTCCTATAACAACAGGCACTATGAACTTTAAGAAATTCATCAAATACCCTACCGCCAGAATATAAAATGCTCGCTTTATAGAAAGTACAATACTTTGATTGCGAGATAGCGTAAATGATACTCCCATGGCGATTAGAAACATTCCTGTTCCTTTTCCTATAAAATGGACAGTGGATCCTAACCAAGTTTCAGTTTGGGTTTTAATATCTCCGTACATCCAAAGTGTATGCACAACAATCACCATTAATACACTTAGACCTCTTGCCAGATCAATGGCTAAAATTCTTTTTGATTTTATTGTTTCCATTTTTGTTATAATAAAATAGTAGTAGTTATACCATTTTACCTTTGAAATTTCCCATAACTAATAGTTCTTTTTAATGTATACTGCGAAATAAAATAGAACCGTAGCTAAGGCTATGCTTCGATTTTCTTTCTTGTCTAAATCAAAAATCCCTGTTTATTTTTTGAGTAATTCCAAAGGTAAAATGGTATTAGTTAATTTGACAATGAAAGATGATTGATTTTCATCTCTTTATATTTTTTGCTTCGAAATCTTGCCAATGGATTTTCTAGTGTTCCTTCTAGAATGAGGCTCTCTATAGGATCAGAAAGATTAAGCATCTGCTGCGTGTTTTTGAGTTGCAATCGATTAAGGCAACATCTATCAAACTCTGGTACAAAAAGATCGTATTTTTCAAACTTTGATTGTAGCTCTGGGTGCGCATCCTGATACGAATAAATACTTTCTGCCACCAACTCCCAAAAGCTATTTTCTGAGTATGCCAAATGTTTTTCTAAAATGGCAGACATAAATCTAAAAAAGCAATCAAAAACATCTGTAAATATGCTCAATACCTTCATATCATCAGATGTTTCTGTATACAAACGTTTTGCATCTTCTGATTTGGCTAGTATCGGATCAAAAACAATAACCTCTTCGGTAATATCCTTCATTAGAATATGCGCGGGAGTATTATTTTCCATCACCATGATTATATTTTCGCCATGTGGCATAAAAACTAATTCATACTTATAAAAACAGTGCAATAGCGGGTTAAGGTAAGCCGTGAAATATCTACGTAACCACGATTCTGTACTATAAGGCGAAGTTTTAATCAATTCTACCAACAGGGCATCCCCTCTGTTATCCTGGTGCAAAAAAGCAGCCATGGTCATCAACTGTTGATTGTCTTTTATTTTATTATGCGGGCTTTCTCGCCATAAAGCAGAAAGCATTTTATTATGTGCATTGGTCTTACCTAATATTTCATAATATGTATTTTGATATCCAATTGTCGCCACTTCGCCTAACATGGTAAAACCAGTTTGTTGCAGATAGGCATCCTCTTCTAGCAATTCTGTAATCCATCGTGTTATTCCTGGAGTACTTTGCATATAATACGGAGATAGTCCTCGCATAAATCCCATATTTAAAATAGACAATGCCGTTTTGGTATACATCTTTTTAGGATTACTTATATTGTAGAGTGTTCGAATTGATTGTTGTGCACTATACTGATCCTCGCCTTCTCCCAAAAACACCAATTTTTGATTTGCAATATCAGCAGCAAAAACTTGTTGTATTTTATGATTCCATTGCCAGGGATGTACCGGAATAAAAAAATAAGATGCTAAGTTTAATCCGAGAGCTTCTAATTTTGAGTTAAACTTTGCAATAGTACCAACACCAAGTTCTTTGCGCATGACTAGGTTATATTCGTATTGTTTACAGCCCGTATACGTGGTTTTATCTTTATGACCAGCCAGCCATAATATCTTAAAGGGTTGATTAGTCTCTGGAGCATATTTTAAGTAATCTTCACCAGTAAAACCAATCCTTCCATTATTGGCCACAAAACAAGGGTGACCTTCTGTCATTGCATGTTCTATGGCTTGAAATGAGTTTTTTACCAGCTCACCAGACGAAAATTGTTGATGAGTATATTTGTAGGTCGCGCTGGCAAGTGTACTTGAAATTTCTTCCATATAGGTAGTCAGTAAATGCGATGGGATGCCCAATGTTTCTTTAAACTCGGTAATAAAAAGTAAAGCATCAATAGTATCAGATTTATCATTGTGCCACTTTACAATGGTTTTTTCATCGATATCCCAATGGTCTAGAGCTCTTATAACAGCATTAAATTTATAGGCTATTCCTGGAATATCAGAAACCAATAAATAGGTATTATATTTGTCATTTCTTTTTATTAATGTCGGCTCAAAGACTAACTCATGAGCAAATTCACTTATTGCTTTTCTAACTAGTGCTTGATTTACTCGCCTCCATGCATCTGTGGTAAGGTAGTTCACTGCGGATTTATCTTGATGAGATATTTTATTAGTAGTCATTTTTTATTTTTTTGTGAAAGTCTTTGGGCTTTTTTATCTGATTATATTTATTGTTTATTATAGATCAGATAGAATTCATCCAACACTATTTTGGTTGGTAGCAATCTAATTGTTACGGCTCATTTCATAATCAGCCCGCTCACAAAAAGCTAAGGCTGCCCTCTTCTCTGGTAACTCAATTTCTTTTTGATACCAAAATCCTGCTTTTTTATTAAGTGCATGAATTTTTTCATTGCGTACATCAGGCTCAACAACCATTCGAGCTACATGAGGTTGAGCAAAAAAGTATGCTTGTATTGTGGTAAACACATTCCATGTGAAACCAGCTATTTTATGATCTGGTGGTCCTACCAAAATGTGCATTCCAAAATCTCCTTCTTTTACCTGATAATAAGATGCGATACGGTCTTCTGAAGCTTTATACTTCTCCATCAAAAAAGCTGGTTTACCTTTATACATCCCAATCAAAACCTCGTAATGCGGTAAAGAAGATAAGGTTCTATATTCCTGTATCACCTCTTCTCTAGTTTTGGTGGTCATTCCCCAATACGTAGCATACGGTCTTGTAACCCAATCATAAATAATGTCTATATCCTGCTCAAGATTAAAAGGGCGCAAATTTATAGTTCCAAAACCCTCGATCGTTCTTGAAAACAGACTGTTTGGTATTTCAATGCTTTGATTCATAATTTATTTAATCTTCAAGAAACTGTTTCAAGAATCTCTTTTTTATAAGCTGCTATTGGGTTCTTCAACCTTCCTGCAAACTGTAATAAAGCAACAGGGTCATCCAGATCAATCATTTGTTTGTGATTGTTTAATTGCAATCTATTAAGGCACGACAACTGAAAATCGGAAGCAAACAAATCATATTGCTTAAACTTGGTTTGGTGTTGTGGATAACGTTCCTGATACTCCTGAGTGTTAGAGGCCACAACTTTCCAGAATTTTGCTTCAGAAAAACTGGCATGCTCTTCTAAAATATGCCCCATGAACCTAAAGAAACCATCAAAAACATCTGTAAAAATGGATAACAACTTTACGTCTTCAGGTACGGGAGCATACATACGTTTTAGATGCTCTGGCAATACTACATCTGAGCTCAGGATACACGCTTCTTCGGTAATATCTTTCAGCAACGCCTTTACCGGAATATGATCTTCTAACACCATAATGATGTTTTCACCATGTGGCATAAATACCAGATCAAAATGATAAAAACAATGTAACAATGGGCTCAAATACGCTTTTAGGTATTTTTCTAACCAATGTTCTATAGACAAACCAGAAGCTTTTATGATTTTTGGTAATAATGCGTTACCGTGATGATCAATATGTAAAAATGCTGCCATCGTCATAGGTTGTTGTTCTTTGGTCACAACAGATATCGGACTTTCTCTCCATAGAGAAGCTAACATTTTATTATAATCGTTATGAGGACCAAATTCTTCGAAATATGGGTTTACATAACTCACCGATGCTATTTCTCCCAGCATACTAAACCCGGTTTCTTGTATATACGCATCATTATATAAAAGCTCTTCTAACCATAGTGCCATTTTGGGAGCGGTCCCTAAATAATATAAAGGCAAACCTCTCATAAATCCCATGTTTAGAATTGACAAGGCAGTTTTTGTATAAAATTTATGAGGGTTGGTACTATTAAAAAGTGTTCTAATAGATTGTTGCGCAAAATATTGATCCGGACCATATCCCAGACAGATTAGGTTTCCTGTGGCAATTTCGGGTGAGAATATATTCGCTAATTTATTAAACCATTGCCAAGGATGCATAGGAATAAAGAAATAATCGTCCGGATCAAATCCTTTGCTAATAATCATCTTATTAAAAGAAGTAATAGTCTCTTCATCCAATTCTTGTTGAATGATTTTCTCATAAGGTAACTCTTCTATGGCAGCATATACAGCCCTACTTTTATGGCCCGCCAACCACAATAGTGAAAAAGAATTCCCTGCCTCGGGAGCATATGCTCTATAATCACTACTATCAAACCCTATACGCCCATTATTTGCCAAAAACCCAGGATGTCCCTCGGTCATAGATTGCTCGATGGTTTGAAAATCTGCAGTAACCAATTCTTCTGCGGTAGGATTTCCTTTTAAGAACTTAAAAGCACTTCCGTACAGCGTACTAATAACCTCTTCTAAGTATACAGGCATCTGTGAGTCACTTATACCCAGTTGTTTTCTAAATTCTTTAATAAAAAGAACCCCATCTAACACAACAGTCTCACTTTCAGCAAACTTCTTGATAGAAGCTGTATCTATCTGCAGGTGATTTAATGCCAATGGCTTTGCAAGAAACTGATACGTTATCTTTGGGTCATCAGATTTTGCAACATAATGATTCCATCCTCCTTCTAATTCTTCTATTATATCAGGTTTAATAAGTAGTTCATGATTAAATTCACAAATTGCTTTGGTGATGAATAATGTATTTATTTTTACCCATACTTCTGGTTGTAAATGAGCAATCGATTGTTGGGGCGAAACGGCGTGATCTAATGTATTCATGGCACTTCTCTTATTAATATTTGGTAAAAATTTAAGTTGTTGGTATATATGTCTTTCTAAAAAAGTTAATTGCGCTGTTTTATGAGGTAATTCTACTATCTTATCCAAGGTGAACCCAATTCGTTGACACAAAGCGAACATTTTTTTGTTTCTTATATCGGGTTCAACAAGAATCCTATTTACTTCTTTATCTTGAAAAATGAATTCCATGATTGTATTGAACAAATACCAGGTGAAGTTTGGAATTTTGACTGTGGGTGGCGCTACGATGATATGAATCCCACAATCATCATTTTTTGCAAAATACAAGGTTCCGACATCATCTTTTTGAGGGTGATATCGTTCTAGTACAAAAACAGGTTGTTCTTGATATACTCCTACAAAAACATCATAATGATCTGGTTTTTGTAAACGTGCATATTCTTGCTCGACCTCTTGTATTGTGGTCCCTTGCATTCCCCAAAAAACCGCATAGTCTTGATTCACCCATTCGTGCAATACTTGGCTGTCCTGTGATATTCTATAAGGACGTATACTGATTTCTCCAATTTCTTCAAAAGATCTAGAAAACAAGTAATTACTATTTATATATTGATTGTTCGTATTCATTCAGAAATAGGTATGTTTTTATTAACTTTTGAATTGGGGATTTTTATTTCTATCCTGAAAATAAAATAGTATAGTAGTAAAGTGATCGCAAAGCCTGTCAGAGCGACAAAAAATGGAACCTGTAATCCTTGATTCTCTACTAAGATTCCTACCGAAAAAGAGGATAACAACACTCCAAAGTTTTGAAAAAAATGCACTTTACTGTAATCAATTGCATACGAATCTGGAGTACTCAATTCGAATAGTAAAACATCAAATTTTACTACCCCTTGAAAAATTGCCCATCCATAAATTATTCTACCCGTAATAATGACGGCTTCTAGAGGTACCCCTTGCAATAACAATCCAACCGTCCCTATTGATAATGCAGAAATGATTCCTTTAAGATGACTATTTTCTGATTTTTGTTTCGAATTTATCCAAAGTGCTAATAATGCTACAAACCCAGGGATGGCATAGATTGTACCCGAGATTAATTTGGAATCGTATTGAGAAATATGCTCCCAATAGCTTGCAAAAAAAGGCCGAATCAGAAAATCACTAAAGTATAAGATCATTGTGATCAACCCTATTTTAAGAATAAATCCTTTAGGAATAAGTCTTTTTTCTGTTTCATGACTACCCGTATCCTCTATTACTTTCGAAGTACTATAATGAGCACTCTTCAATAAATATGCGCTCATTCCCATCTGGATAAAATCTCCTAGTGCCATAATTAAAAAGATATAACTCGCATCAATTAGGTCTACGGTTAATCCACCAATAACGGCTCCCAAAATCCCACCTAAATGTACTACTACTGACAATAGACCAATAGTACCAGGGTGTTCTTTCTTGGTGATGATTTTTAGAATGTAAGGATAGACTAACAAATAACTTCCTTTAAATAAAATCATTACCAAAGAAATGATCCAGAAATTAACATAAGAGGTAGTCCAATAGCAATATAATGCCAAAATACCCGCAATGCATTGCGTATATACCAGGATATTCAATTCGGCTACTTTTTTAGAGATATACGCCCAAAACGGAAATGCAATCATTACCATAAAACAAATAGCAGCAAAATAATACCCTACATACTTAGGGTCTGTAACCCCAAAACGAGCTTCAAAAAACTGTGGATAAAAAGGGTGTAAAAGATAATCACTAATTACAGCTACCAAAGTCATTATAATTAGAAAATTCTTCATCTGACTACTTCTTCAACTGTGATTTCTTCTTCCTTAGTAACTTCAAATTGCTGAAATGCAATACGTTTTTCTATGGGATAATAATCAACACCCGTTAACTCTTTGATGATGTATGAGTTTCTATAACAAGCCATCCCCAAATCTGGGGTTACAAAACCATGGGTGTGCAACTCTGCATTTTGAACAAAAATATCCTGACCTTTTGTATCTATGGCATAATTGCGATGTACATCATATCTGCCTTTTTCATCCCAACAGATTCTATCTTTTATTCCTTCAATAAATTCTGGTTGCCTATAAGTATACCCTGTAGACAAAATCAACCCTTCTGTCTCATGACTGTAATGTTTACACTGCTCTTCCTGGTGTATTTCTAGATAGAATTTTTCCAGTGCCTCATCATAGACTGCCTTTTGTAAAGCAGAATTGGTTCTAAGATTTACTTTTAGTTTCTGAGTTAATTGTTTAGTGTACATTAAATCAAATATATCTGCTATCAAATCTTGGTTGATACCTTTATAGAGATGTTTTTGATTATTGATCAAATCCTCTCTTTTTGAAGTAGAGAGGTTATAGAAATAGTCTACATACTCTGGTGATGTCATTTCTAAAGTAAGCTTCGAATATTCTAAAGGGAAGAACCTAGGTGATCTTGTGATCCAATTCAACTCATAATCCTTTTGATCGATATCCTGCAACAAATCATAGAATATTTCTGCTGCACTCTGACCACTTCCTAAAACTGTAATTGATTTTTTGGATTGTAGTTTTTCTTTTTGATATAGATATTGTGACGAGTGAATTATACTTTCTTTTAGTGTCTCACAGCACTTAGGAATATACGGTTGCGTACCCGTACCTAACACCAACTTTCTAGTTTTATAAACTTTTCTTTGACTGGTTTTTACACATTTTGCAAATACCACATAGCACTGCTCTATATCATTGTATTGCACTGCTAAAACTTCGGTCTGAAAATGAACATTAGACAGTTTTCTAATCGCCCATTGGCAGTATTGATTGTATTCTCTTCTAAGCAAAAGAAAGTTTTCTCTTATATAAAAAGAATAAATCCTTCCTTGTTCTTTTATATAGTTTAAAAAACTAAATGGATTTGTTGGATCTGCCAAAGTAACCAAATCAGCCATAAAAGGAATTTGTAAGGTGGTATCCTGAAGCATCATTCCTGGATGCCAGTCAAATTTTTCACTTTTATCCAAAAAAATTCCATTAACGCTATCCAACGTTTCTGTTAGGCAAGCCAATCCCAAATTAAAAGGCCCTACTCCTATGGCTAAAAAATCTACTATTTTATCTTCGTTCGTATGCATCATCATGAATTAATTGTTAGTTGTATAAGTTTTTGCCGTTTGTTTAATCAATTGAATAATATGTAGTAGGTCATCTACTGTACTTTTTGGGTTTAATAGGGTAAATTTCAAGTAGGTTTTACCTTCTAATTTTGTACTTGCCACAGATGCCTGCCCAGATTTAAAAAGGGTGTTTTTTACATAAAGGTTGATCGTATCATGCATGGTATTATTCTCTATTCCTTCTACCTTATATCGAAATACCAACGTACTTAATTCGGGTTTGTGAGCAATCTCAAAATTAACATCATCCTTAATACTATGGTATAGGTCTAATGCCAGATAGTGTACTTTTTCAAGGAAAAGCCCAATGTTCTTTTCTCCTGTCATCTTAAGTGTAAACCAAAGTTTTAATGCATCAAACCTTCGAGTGGTCTGAATCGATTTTTCTATCAGATTAGGGCACTCATCATCGCGATGTTCTTTGGGGTTTAGATAATCTGCATAGTGTGATACATATTTAAAATTATCTGCATTTCTAGTTAAAAAAACACTAGAACAAACTGGTTGAAATAAGGTCTTATGAAAATCAATGGTTACAGAGTCTGCTTCTTCGATTCCATTTAATAAATGTTTATGCGTATCGGTAAGTACGTAACAGCCACCATATGCTCCATCAACATGAAACCAAATATCATACTCTTTTGCAATTTTAGACAGAGTAGCAATCGGATCAAAACTTCCGAAGTCGGTAGTACCTGCTGTTGCAACAATGGCAATTGGGATATGACCAGTCTGTTTTTCCTTTTCGATTGCTTGTACCAAAGCTTCTGGCTTCATTTTCATTTTATCGTCTGTAGCTACAGGAATAACTGCATCATATCCCATTCCTAGCAGTGCCGCATTTTTCTTTATACTGAAATGTGCCTTCTCTGAGCAGAAAAAACGAAATTTACTAACTACATCAGACCATCCATTTTCTTTAAGGTTTAATCCATAATATTTAAACGCATAATGATCTCGTGCCATTAAAAGTGCCATAAAATTAGATTGAGTACCACCACTGGTAAAAACCCCGTCTGATAACGATGGTAGCTGTATCTGATCACAAATCCATCGAATCATTTCTTGTTCTATCAGCGTAGCAGAAGTACTTTGATCCCAGGTTTCTACCGCTGTATTAATAGAAGAAGCCATCAAATCACCTACGATTGCGGGCAGTAAAACGGGGCAATTAAGATGTGCCACATAATTTTTATGATGAAAGCCAATTGTATGGTCAAGGTATAGTTCTTTAATTTCTTGTAAAGCATCATCAATGGATAAAGCCATTGCTGGATTTGCGGAAATCTGATGTTTTCTGGTTCTAAGGTTATCAGGGGATTCGCCACTATAAAAATTCTCATTATCTAGAAAATCTGCTATATATTGAGTGGCTTTTTGAATGTATTCCTGGTATCTGTATTTTGATTGAGGATCAAAAAATTGATCAATTTTTAAGTCGGTAACTAAACTAGTTTGTGTGTCTAGGAGCATATTATTTTTATTTAATCTAAATAAGCGATGCAAATTTATACTCGAAAGCAAACAAACAGATGACGTATTATGGATAAAAAAAGACGTGTTACGATTCTGACTCTTCAAATTTCATGGCAAAGCGCTCTATATCAACATTGTTTCTGTTGTTTATTATATTTATTATAAAACTCAATCAAATCTTTGCACAATCATTGCATCTTATAATTTGTATATTTGCTATGATGAGAGCATTATCCTTCATATTAGCTATTTATATTTTGGCACTTAACTTTGTGCCTTGTGAAGATGATAATTGCGCTGTAGATGAAAAAGTTTGTTTAGAAGAGATCGATATTCATGATACAGAGCATGCTCATGTAGACTTATGTTCTCCTTTTTGTGAATGTCAGTGCTGCCATATGCATGCAACGTATAATACCCCATCCAACACTCTAATAGCATCTCTGGAAATATCGACAGAAGTTTTTTCACATTTTGACAGTTTAGGTAACGATTTCACAACAACCTTACTACAACCTCCCAGGACATAATTTGTGCTTTTTATGGGATACCTATATCCCGTCCTGACCTATTTTTAAGGTCATTTTGTTTCGAATGATTTGATGTTTCGTCAAATGATATCGATATTTTTAATTGTAGTAATTCTTTTCTTATGATCAATAAAATCATTGATTTTTCAATCCATAATAAATTTATTATTGGCTTGTTTACCCTTGCCATAATTGTAGCAGGTATATGGAGCATTACCAAAGTTCCCATAGACGCCGTGCCCGACATTACTAATAATCAGGTACAGGTAATCACACAAGCGCCCAATCTAGGCACAGAAGAAATCGAACAGTTTATTACCTATCCGGTAGAGTTGGCGATGAGCAACCTTCCTGATGTAAAAGAGATTCGTTCTGTTTCCAGGTTCGGTTTATCAGTAGTAACCATTGTTTTTGATGATGCCATGGGCACCTATCTGCCCAGACAATTAGTTTCTGAGAAACTACCCGAAATTCAAGAACAAATTCCTATTGGTTTTGGTAAACCCACAATGGGACCTATTTCTACTGGCTTAGGTGAAATTTATCAATATACCTTAGAAGTTGATGAGCCTCATAAAAACTCTTTTGATGCAACAGAACTACGTACCATCCAGGATTGGATCGTGCGTCGACAAATGGCAATGGTGCCCGGTGTCATCGAGGTCAACGCTTTTGGTGGTAAAAAGAAACAGTATGAAGTTGCTGTAAAACCAAATGAATTAAGAGCTATTAACATTACTATTTCTGATGTTTTTAAAGCCTTAGAAAACAACAATCAAAATACAGGAGGCGCCTATATCGAAAAAAACCACCAGGCCAACTTTATTAGAGGTGAAGGGTTAGCAAGAAGTATTGCTGATATTGAAAACATTGTTGTAAAAAACAGTAATAACATTCCCATAAAAATTAAAGACATTGCTACTGTTACCATTGGTAATGCTGTTCGGTATGGTGCATTAACAAAAGATGGAAAAGGGGAAGCTGTAGGCGGTATGATTTTAATGCTAAAAGGAGCGAATTCTAATAATGTTATTGATCATGTAAAAGAGCGTATAGCGCAAATACAAAAATCATTACCCAAAGGTGTTACCATACAACCTTTTCTAGATCGAAGTGAATTAATAGCCAAAACAACCGGAACGGTAACCACTAATTTATTAGAAGGTGGATTGATCGTAATTTTTGTATTGGTAGTATTACTAGGAAACTGGAGAGGTGGGCTTATTGTGGCATCTACCATTCCTTTATCCCTATTATTTGCTTTTATCCTAATGAATGTTTTTGATGTATGGGCAAACCTAATGAGTCTTGGAGCCATCGATTTTGGAATTATTGTAGACGGTGCTGTGATTATAGTAGAAAGTACGGTGTTCTTGTTAATGTCTCAAACCACAAAAAAGAAAGAACTATCATCCAAGCAACGAAATACTATCACTGCTAATGCTTCTAAAAAAATGATGAATGCAGCTTTTTTTGGTCAGTTGATCATTTTAATCGTATTCATCCCCATATTAGCCTTAGAAGGTGTCGAAGGCAAAATGTTTCAACCCATGGCATTGACCTTTATTTTTGCCATGATAGGTGCTATGATTTTGTGTTTGACTTATGTACCTATGGTATCTTCCTTGTTTTTAAAAATTCCTAATACGTATAAACCATCTTATGGGGATCAATTTGTACATTGGATAGAAAAGAAATACCAGTCATTATTGGTAAAAGCATTAAAAAAAGGGAAACTAATTGTTGGTGCTAGTATCCTTCTTTTCGGAATTACAATATACATTTTTACTCAAATGGGGGGAGAATTCATCCCGCAACTTGATGAAGGTGATATTGCATTTCATGCCATTCTAAAGCCTGGCAGTTCGCTCACCGAAACGATAGAAACCACTACCAAAATTGAACGTATTGTAAAGGCAAAATTTCCAGAGGTAGAAACGGTAGTAAGTCGAATTGGAGTGGCAGATGTACCCACAGATCCTATGCCTATGGATCTGGCAGATGTGATTGTACTGTTAAAACCCCATAGAGAATGGGTTTCTGCCTCTTCAAAAGACGAACTAGTCGATAAGATGAAAGAGGCTATAAGTATAGTTCCCGGAGTTAATTTTGAATTTACGCAACCTATAGAAATGCGTTTTAACGAGTTACTTACAGGAGTACGAGAAGATGTTGCGATAAAATTATTTGGTGAAGATTTGCAGGTTTTGGCGGTAAAAGCAAACGAAATTGGAAAGTTAATTGCAAATATCCCTGGAGTTGCAGATATGAAAGTAGAAGCTACTACCGGACAGCCGCAAATTTCTATTCATTATAACCGAAACAAATTGGCACAATATGGGTTGCAGATTAATACCCTAAACAATACTGTACAAACTGCTTTTTCTGGGGGTAATGCAGGAGTCATCTTTGAAGGTGAAAAGCGATTTGATTTGGTTGTAAGATTAGATAAATCCAATAGATCAGACATTTCTGATATTCAAAACTTATTTATCAATGTCCCCTCTGGTGCTCAAATTCCACTTCGAGAATTGGCAGATATCAGTTATCAACCGGGACCCATGCAAATTAGTAGAGATAATACCAATAGAAGAACTTATGTAGGGATAAACATTCGAGATAGGGATGTTAAATCTGTGGTAGATGATATTCAGGCAGTTTTAGATAAAAACCTCAACTTACCGCCTGGGTATTACATACGATACGGTGGTGCATTCGAAAACTTAGAGCGTGCCAGTAATCGTCTTCGAACTGTGGTTCCTATTGCATTACTACTCATATTTGTTCTTATTTATTTTGCATTACAATCACTGCCTCAAACCTTACTAATTTATATCGCCATTCCTATGGCGACCATCGGTGGGGTGTTTGCTCTTTGGTTACGAGATTTACCTTTTAGTATTTCTGCAGGTGTTGGATTTATCGTTTTATTTGGGGTAGCTGTATTAAATGGATTGGTTATGATTAGTGGTTTAAATGAACTTAAAGAAGAAGGTATTACTAATTTGAAAGATCGAATCCTAGAAGGTACCAAAAGACGTATACGGCCCATTATGCTTACCGCTTTTACAGATGTATTAGGATTTTTACCCATGGCTATTTCTTTGTCTGCAGGGGCAGAAGTACAACGCCCTTTGGCAACCGTGGTTATTGGTGGTTTATTTACTTCAACTTTGTTAACCTTATTCATATTACCTATAATCTATCATTGGGTAGAAAAAGGAGTCTTTAGTTTCAAATTCAATAAAAAACTAACCACTTCTGTTACTACAATAATCCTGTTGTTTACATTTTCTGTAACTAGCAATGCACAAGAAATAAATGGTAAGTACCCCCAAATAGATATTCAGGAAGCTATTGCTATTGCTAAGGAAAATTATCCCCTCTTAAAACAGAGGCAATTAGAACTCACAAAACAGCAATTGCTAAAAAGTACCGCATTAGATCTGGGAACCACAAAGATTTTTACCAGTGGAGAAGAAATAAATGATGAACGAGGGGTATACACGACAATAGGAATTGGTCAGTCTAATATCGACTTATTTGGTATAGTGCAAAAAAAACGGTTACAAAAACAGCGTATCGAATTAGCCAAAAAAGCATATCAAATTTCTGAACGACACTTAGAAATGCAAGTAAAACAAGCTTGGGCAAATGCATACCAATACCAAAAGAAATATCAACTTTATAAAGAATTGGATACTATCTATACCAATTTTGAAAAAGCAGTGACATTACAATACGAAGTAGAAGCTATTTCTAGATTAGAATATGCAGCTTCCAAAAATCAAGCATTACAGATAAGAAACGCCAAAGAACAGGTACATAGTGATTATACTATTGCATTAGAGCAATTAAATCTTTGGCTGTTATCAGATGTATTTTATACTGTTTCAAATGATGATCAAGTAACTCTTATCACTATTGAAGATACCACTATCGAAACACACCCCGAATTTACTCTGACTCAAAATCTAGTAGAAGAAGCCGAAGCAAATTATAAAGCCGCCAAAGCAACTAATTTACCTAAATTCAATCTACAGGGTGGTTTACAGAAAGTAAATGGTACTACTGGTTTCTATACGTATCAGGCAGGAATTTCTCTTCCCTTTTTATCAGGTGACAATAGAGCAAAAATTAAAACAGCAAGAATAAATAAAGAAATAGCAGTATCAAATATTGAGTACCAACAGCAAGAAATACAATCCAGATACAGTCAAGCCAAAGAACACTATAAAAAATGGGAGACTTCTTGGGATTTTTACAATACTAAGGTACTTCCTCTTGCAAAAGAACAACGACAAGGCGCTTTATTAGCCTATAAAGAAGGGGCAATAACATTTGTAGGCTTCAGTCAAATCATGAAAGATACCATACAAACAGAATTGGATGCTCTAAAAGCACTCGAAAACTATTTTTATAGCTTATTTCAATTACAATATTTTAAACAATAAATTACCGATGCAAAAGATCATATATACTATATTTATACTACTAACATTAGTAGTAACTTCATGTGCTAACAAACAACAAAATAAAACAGAAACACATGATGATGAAAAAGACAAACACGATGAAGAACACCATAAAGGGCATGGTGAAGAAGTAATGTTAACTGCTCAACAATTTGAATCGCTTCAAATGAAAATCGACAGAATAACCCAACGTAATATGATTGGTTTTGTAGAAGCCAATGGTACGCTCGAAGTACCTCCTCAAAACGAAGCTTCTATCACTACCGTTGTAGGGACTAACATAGCTTCTATAGAAGTCATAGAAGGAGACAAAGTTTCTAAAAATCAGATTGTAGCCTATTTATCACACCCTAATATTATTAAGATACAAACCGATTATCTAAACGCATACAATCATAGCATTTTTTTACAGAAGGATTATCAGAGACAAAAAAAGCTATATGATGCCGGAGTAGGATCAGGGTTAAACTTTCAAAAAGCTGAAGCCGAATATAACGCTTCCAAAGCAGTAGTAAAGGGGCTCGAAGCGCAATTAAAAATTTTGAACATCAACCCTTCTGGTGTTCGCAAAGGCACTATATATCAACGTATCGGTCTTCGCAGTCCCATCGAAGGTTTTGTACAAAAAGTTGAAGTAAAGACTGGACAATATGTAGAACCGCAAACAGAACTTTTCGAAATTGTAAACACGCATCATATACATGCCGATTTGATGGTATTCGAAAAAGACGTATATAAAGTAAAACAGGGACAAAAAGTAAGTTTTAGTGTACAATCTATCCCGGGTAAAGAACTCTCTGCCGAGATTTACTCGGTGAGCAAAACTTTTGAAGAAAACCCAAAAGCACTACACGTACATGCCGAAATTGAAAATAAAAAAGGTAATTTAATCCCTGGTATGTATATACAAGGTAAAATCCAGGTGGATAGCACAAATACAAGTGCATTACCAAAAAATGCTATTATTAAAGAAGGTGATAAATTTTATGTGTTTTCTGTAGAAAAAGAAAATGAAGACTGGAGTTTTAAACCTTTAGAAATAATTCCTGGAGTATCTGATGGAAATTGGACCTCGATCCGGTTTATGAATGAAGTAGCACCCAATACAAAATTTGCATTAAACAATGCATACTACCTTATCGCCGAAATGAAAAAAGGAGAAGCAGCACATAGCCATTAAGAACCATGAATACCATAGAACAATTTTTTGCAACTAAAAATATCAGAGTAACCGCAATGCGGCTTTTGATCTATAGATTTCTGGCGGATAAGCAAGTTGCGGTTACGCTAAGTGATATAGAAAAGGCATTCGAAAAGGCAGATAGAACTACCTTGTACAGAACCATAAAGACTTTTGAAGAAAAGTGCATTGTTCATCAAATAGATGATGGTACGGGTGTTACAAAATACGCTTTATGTGAAGGCGATTGTAATTGTGAAATAAATAATGATTTACATCTGCATTTTCATTGTAATTTATGTAACGAAACTGTTTGTTTAACCGATCATAAAATACCACAGGTTAAAGTGCCAAAGGGTTTTGTTGCCGAAGATGTAAATTTGGTGGTAAAAGGAGTTTGTAATAAATGTAGTTCATAGTAAGTATTTATAGTAGTAAGATTTATGGTTTGGTTTCAAAATACAATTACATTACTTTTATCGTTATATACGAAGAAAGTACTTTATTCTATATAGATTAAACGTACTGGTATAACAATGCACTTCTGTTGCATTGTTTTTAATAGCATCTTTGAATTATCAAATTAGAAGCCGCTAAAATGAAACTAAATGCAGATATAAGTTCTCCGACAGTAAATAATCCAGCTATTGGATGTAGCTGCAATCACGATCATGAGGTTACCGGCCTAAAAGTATATTTACCCGCTATTGTAAGCTTTATAATGCTTATTATAGGAATTACTGTAGATTACTTTAATATACTTCCTTTGTTCGAAGGGTGGATACGTATACTATGGTACAGTATTGCCTATATACCTGTTGGTTACCCTGTACTTAAAGAAGGGTGGAAAAGTATATTAAGAGGAGATTTTTTTACAGAATTCTTATTGATGTCTATTGCTACTGCTGGTGCATTTGCAATAGGGGAATATCCAGAAGGTGTTGCTGTTATGTTATTTTATGCTGTGGGAGAATTGTTTCAAAGCGCTGCGGTAAATAAAGCCAAAGGAAATATCAAAGCTTTGTTAGACGTGAGACCCAAAGAGGCTAATGTGTTTCGCAATGGCGATATCGTAACGGTGTCTCCCGAAACGGTAGCAATCGGAGAAAAAATTCGGGTACGGGTAGGAGAAAAAATACCTTTAGACGGAACATTAATCTCTGCAAAAGCATCTTTGAACACCGCTGCGTTAACAGGAGAAAGTAAACCCGATACCTTAACAAAAGGATCAGAAGTATTTGCAAGCAGTATTAATTTAGAAAATGTTATAGAAATCGAGGTTACCAAGGTATTTAAAGACAGTTCTATTGCCCGTATACTCGATCTGGTTCAAAATGCAACCGCCCGTAAATCTAAAACAGAATTATTTATTCGAAAATTTGCTAGAGTTTACACGCCAATTGTTGTATTTCTAGCTATAGGAATCACGATACTCCCCTACTTTTTTATTGATGATTATATTTTTAGAGACTGGTTATATAGAGCTTTAATCTTTTTGGTAATATCTTGTCCCTGTGCTCTGGTTATTTCTATTCCGTTAGGTTATTTTGGTGGATTGGGAGCTGCTTCAAAAAATGGTATCCTGTTTAAAGGGGCTTCTTTTCTAGATGCGATGACCAAAATAAACACATTGGTGATGGATAAAACAGGAACTGTTACCAAAGGTGTATTTAAAATCGTAGAAATCAAATCTTATGGATGGTCAGAACAAGAATTAATGCAATATCTACTTGCTATAGAGGCACAATCTACACACCCCATAGCGCAAGCAATAATGCAATACGAAATCAATGCTACCTATACGGCAACACAGGTAACAGAAATAGCTGGAAAAGGGTTACAAGGAATTGTAAATAACAAAACGGTTCTTGCGGGAAATAAAATATTAATGACAAGCCATGGTATCGAAATACCCAAAGAAACCGAAGGTATTGTAACATCTGTAGTACTTATTGCTATCGAAAATCAATTTGCTGGATATGTAGTTATTGCAGATGAATTAAAAGAAGACGCAAAAGATACCATTTCGCAATTGCATAAAGAAGGCATACGGCAGGTAATGATGCTCTCTGGAGATAAAGATTCGATCACTCAAAAAGTAGCATCTGATCTTGGCATTAAAAAAGCAAAAGGAGAACTACTCCCCGAAGACAAACTAAATGAAGTAGAAAAATTAAAAGTTAATGCCACTGGCAAAATTGCCTTTATTGGTGATGGCATTAATGATGCTCCTGTTTTAGCTACAAGCGATGTAGGTATTGCTATGGGTGGTTTGGGTAGTGATGTCGCTATAGAAACTGCAGACATTGTGATACAAACAGATCAACCCTCAAAAATTGTTAAAGCCATTAAAATAAGTCGCTCTACTCGAAAAATTGTTTGGCAAAATATTATTCTAGCTTTTGGAATAAAATTAGCAGTCATGATCCTAGGAGCAGGAGGATTGGCTTCTATGTGGGAAGCCGTATTTGCAGATGTAGGTGTTGCTTTACTGGCAATCCTAAATGCAATACGTCTACAACATATGAAATGGTGACCGCGCATAGAATTTATAACTACTGTACAACGGTCACCAAGTACTAAACTAATGAATACTTCCTTTTTAATTTGTTAAGGTTTTGATATTGCTCTCCCAGTGTAGCTTTTATGTACAATTTTCCAAGTTCCTTCATATTTTAGTAACAAAAAGTAATCGGTAAAAACTTTATAATTGGGAATTACAATTTCTGCTTTTGCAATAGCCGCATCTTTTTCAAAATCAATCGAAATAATACGGCCTATTCGGTTTGTTTTTTTTCCTTTTTTTACTCTAGAAATATATTGCTTACCAGACCGTATCCATAAGGTATCATTTGCTATGGTGTAAAGATTAAAATCAGGATGAAAAACCTTTCTTAACCTATCTGGCTCACCATTTGCTGTTCCTTCTATGTAGTGCATTATGGTTTCGGTAATTTGTTCTATTTCTGATTCCGAATCACTTTTTTGAGCATATATATTGCATACAAACAATAGTAAAAGTCCGATAAGTCTAATCTTGATAGATTTTGTCATGTTATATTTATGTTTTTGATTAATTCTTATTAAAAAGTTATCTGTAGTCGTAGTCTAGGGAAGTCTCATTTGATTTTTTTAAAAATCAAATTTTTAATCCGGTCAGAATTCAACTGAAATCCAGTAATATTTTGCTGTCTATCTCGTTTAAATTGAATTCCACCAAAATACCAGGAACTACTTAGGAATACATCTGTTTGAATTGAAGTAAAAGTTATTAAGGGTTGACTTTTGTTACTCGTATACAAACCCTTTTCATTTACATGTAAAGTATAACTTGCCTTTAGAGCATCACAATAATAAGTACCCGAAAACTCGCTTAAGGATTTTACAGCATATGTAACTGGCTGATAGGCTTCATACACAAATTCATCACTCTCTCCCACAGTTACCATCATTTTTCTTTTTCTGTCTTCCTTAGAAAATTTAATTATAACCACATCATCGCTTCCCACAACCATTTGAAAAACATCCTCTGCGATCGGCACTAAAGAGCTTTCCCTATTACTCTCGTGTCTCTGGTATCTCAGGGTATCATTTTTCATATAAACTCTTCGAGCAATGGCACCATCTTTATCCCAGTAATTACCACTATAGGTTTCTAATTTTTGAGAAGTTACTTTAATTGTTTTGATTTTGCTAAAATCAATACTGGGTGGTTCAGGAAAAATATCACCCAATACTTCAAAAGCCATGGGCATGGCTAAACCGCCGTTATAATTATTGTTGTTACCAAGGACAAAAGCAGTAAGGTTTTGTTCTGGAAACACAAAAATATTACTACCATAACCGCCTTCTAAACCATATGCCCAAAACTTTGGGATACCACGTTCTAAATGTTCAAATTGTTGGCAATACAACAGCTTTCCGGATAACCCATTATATGTTGTTATCTCATCATTTAAAGTAACAGGGGATCTTAATTTTTTAATCAACTGTGAACTGCCCACTTTGGGATCATGAAAATTAAGGTACCAACGGCTTAAATCTTTTACAGAAGTATATAGATTGGTGGGCCCCACTATAGCATAGTTAATAAAATTGTTCTTAACCTCTTTTTCTGTGACTTGATAAGAAACTGCCACATTAGGTATGATCTTTTCGGGGTCCTCACAAAACAATGTATTGGTCATTCCTAAAGGCTGAAAAATATGCTCCTTTGTAAAAGCTGCGAGGCTTTGACCAGTTACTTTCTTAACAACTTCTGCCAACAAAATCATCCCTGAAGAAGTAGAAGAAAATTTTGTGCCGGGAATATAATCCAATTCCTTTTGCTGAAAAATTAAAGTTAAAGCATCTTTTTGAGTAAACACATCTTTATCCCGCCAACCGGCAATCTCTTTCAACGCCCAAAAATCATGCAACCCGCTTGATTGACTTAGTAAATGTTTTATGGTAATTTGATGTCCGAAATCTGGTAACTGCGGAATGTATTTTCGAATATCATCTGATAGAGATAAACTTCCTTGTTCTTCTAACAGCAAAATGGTAAAGGCAGTAAACTCCTTGGACATAGCACCTATTTGAAACTTGGTATCTACCGTTATAGGTAATTTATGGGTTACGTCTGCACTCCCGAAACCATTTAAATAAACAACTTGTCCATCTTTTAACAGACCTGCGGCAACTCCAGGTTTATGGGTATCGTTTTTCCAATTAGCGAATATCTTATTTAAATTGCTAATAGTTTCTTTACTGATATTCGGTCCTTTTTCTCGTAATTTATCTATAACCTTATACGCCATTTTTGTAGCAGAAGTAGGATCTTGGCCCGTTACAAACCTACCATCAACAACATAAAAACTATCCCATCCTTTATCAGAGTACACAAAATTACCTTCATTACTTTTTATTGCCTGATCCATTATAAATGGAAAAGCCTTGTAATATGCTCTTTCTCTATTCTCAAATTTATCAGGATACCCCGTTATTTTTTTCCCGGCATATAATGATTTTCCATTTTCGTCTTTTAGATAAGCCAATCCGGCTGTGCCATGACAAATTGCCGAAACAATTCCTTTGTTTTTATAGATAGCTCTTGCTATGTTTTGAATAGCTGTATTTTCTGCAACACCATACATGGCTGCACCACCGCCGCTATAATAAATAGCTGCATATTTTTTTGCATCAATCGCTGTAGGTTTCATCGTATGTTTCAGCTTATCCATAAAATGATTGTCATACAGATATTTCTTTTGGATACTATCAGAAGCGTTTATATACCCGATTGGAATAGCACCCCCTTTTGGGCTCATAAAGTCTACTGTAAATCCAGCTTTTGTAAGTAAGTCATAAGGAACAATAATCTCTTCAAAATGATTGGCAGCACCAATCTGAGTGTTCCCATAAAAATGTTGATTGGATGTTACAAATAGTATATTTTGTTGTGCTATACCATTTGTTTGGAAAAGACATATCGATAAAAGTACAATTACCTTTATAACTGTTCTAAGATTGAGAATGAATATCTGCATATTAAAAAAAATTATTTTTCTTCAAATATGCGTAACCTCTTCGTTGTAAAGATTTTGATCTATAAATCGGTAGTTCGAATCTATAAAACCGTACTTACTATCACAGGTTTTTTTGATATTCTGTAGGTGTTTGTCCGGTGATTTTTTTAAAATTGGTAAAAAAGGTAGATTTAGAATTAAAGCCACTATCATACCCTAAACTTTCTATAGTATAATTACTTTTTGTTTGCAGTAATTCTTTAGCCTTTTCGATTCTATACTCGTTTATAAAACTTGAGAACGACTTGAATAATTGCTCGTTCAGATACTGCGATAAAGCATGTTTTGACACTTTTAATTCTTTTGCGGTTTCATCGAGTGTGAGGTTGGGATTAAGAAATAGTTCTTTTTTAACTAGTACAGAAAGTGTCTTTTTGATGTGCTCTATTGTTTCATGATCCAATTCCTTATTTTTGTACTTCTCTTTTTCCTGAAAGAATGTAGATTTCTTAGCAGTTTTGAAAACAAACAGCAAAATCATCAGGTAAAAAACAAAAGAAAAGGACAAGGCCCCCACAATATACGAGGTGTACGAACCGATTAAATATCCCAACCAAATGATAAACACTCCAAAATAGATACTAAGTAACCAAATGTCTATATTCTTTAGCTTTTCTTTCCCTTTCAATTTTCTAACAATTGGCTTCAGGTATTTTACAGAAAAAATAATATAGAATAACCATTGAAAATGTATCCCGGTAACTATCCATAATTGCCATACTTTACGATATTCTACATAAGGATAAATGATCCCCACAATAGTTATCGCTGTTATATACGGAATGATATGAATTGCCCAATTTGATTTTTTACTATTCGAATACGATTTTAGGTATAAAAACAAAAATGGCCCAATCAGAATACAGGCAGAAAGTCCAATTTGTATAAAAACATTAGCCAGCTTTGGATTAAAATAGAAAAACACTGATTTGATTATTCGAATACTAAGCATTAGAAGCAATAATGCTAAAAAATAGTTTGAAAAATTTTTCTTTTTAGCCATTAAAGCAAAATACAATGCCAGTATAAACCCATTAAACGCACCTAATGCACTAAAAAAGAAAACGAGCTGATTTGATAAGGACATTTTAGACTATATATTATAGTATTTTTTTGAATTGAATTGTAATTTTTGATTAGCTTCCAAAATACTTATTCGAAACTTTTGTACGCTAACCACATTCCTTAAAGAGAACTTGCACAATATACAAATATGTATTCGTTTCTATTTTATTCGTCTCCTAATAATTGGTTATGTTTCTAACTTTTAAAATAAGTAAACCTAGACAGAAGTAAAATAAAACATCTTTATCAATAAAAACTGACACAAAACTTTGCTTTTAATAACGAATACTATTTATATTTAATTCTGAACTTAAATCTTATCGTTTTAGACTGGTTATAATATGATGCATTTCAGATTTTTATATAGTATTGGTGTTCTTTTGATATGCTTTTCTTGCAGTCAAAAAAAGCAAGAATCAAAAAATACAGAAACAACATCTTCTGAGACCTCATCATCGAATGACACTCCTCCGGGTATGGTATGGATTCCTGAAAGTCAATTTACCATGGGGGCATTGGCCAATGATCCTTATGCCAGAGTTGATGAAAAACCAGCTCATGAAGTAAAAGTATCTGGATTCTGGATGGATGCTACAGAAGTAACCAATGCTGATTTTAGAAAATTTGTAGAAGCTACAGGTTATATAACCACTGCAGAAAGAAAACCTGATTGGGAAGAGCTTAAAAAGCAACTCCCTCCCGGAACTCCAAAACCTCATGATTCTTTGTTGGTCGCAGCATCTATGGTTTTTACTCCTGTAGATACTAAAAATTTATTTGATTGGTCGCAATGGTGGTCATGGGTAGAAGGAGCCAACTGGAAACACCCGCAAGGGCCTGAAAGCTCGATTAACGAAAAAAACACACATCCAGTAGTACAGATCTCTTGGGATGATACACAAGCCTATCTAAAGTGGGCCGGAAAGCGACTCCCTACAGATGCCGAATGGGAGCTAGCAGCCAGAGGAGGCTTAAAAAACAAGCTATATCCCTGGGGGAATGATGCTAATATTACTGCATATGGAAATACCTGGCAAGGAACCTTTCCTTTATACAATAGTCTGGAAGATGGTTATTTTACTACCGCTCCTGTAGGTAGTTACAAACCTAACGGGTATGGACTGTATGATATGGCTGGAAACGTTTGGGAGTGGACTGCAGATTGGTATAATGTAAAATATTATCAAGAAAGTGCAAATCAAGGGATCATATCAAATCCCAAAGGAGCCTCACAACCTTACGACCCACAACAACCATATACACCCCAACGTATACAACGTGGAGGTTCTTTTTTGTGCAACAATAGTTACTGTAGTAGCTATCGAGCAAGTGCCAGAATGCATTGCAGCCAGGATACTAGTCAAGATCATGTTGGTTTCAGAGGAGTGATGTCATCAGAACAATGGGAAGCTATTAAACATAAAAAACAATTAAGTAAGCCACAGTATTAATCAAATCGCCAAGCAACAAATCTACTTTGTTTATTACCCTGCGCCATTTCAATAGTTTTATGTATCGCTTTTAACTTATCTAATTGTTTATAGATTTTGGCAAGGTTTTCTTTTTTAGATACCAATGTGGTAAACCAATCGACCTGACTCCTAAAAGCCACACTTTGCTTAATCATTCGTTTAATGAATAATGCTTCTCCCCCATTACACCATAATTCATTGGCTTGGCCACCAAAGTTAAGGGTTAATGATTCTGAAAGTTGAAGGTTTTTAAGTTTACGTATAGTTCCTTTAGAAGCGATTTCTTTTGAAGCATGAAACGGTGGATTACACATGGTAAAATGATAGTATTCTTGAGGAGTAATGATACCTTCAAAAATATTGGCATTATTCTTTTGCTCTCGAATCTCTATCTTAGTTTGTAAACTCTTTGTGGCTTTTACATTTGCTCGTGCAGAAGTAATAGCAGTGTTATTGATATCTGCTCCAACCATATCCCAACCATAAATTTGAGCCCCCAGGATTGGATAGATACAATTGGCACCTACCCCAATGTCCATACCTCGTATATGGGAAATATCTTTACTATTAATTAAATCGGCAATATGATGGATATAATCTGCCCGACCCGGAATTGGAGGACATAAGTACCCTTTCGGAATATTCCAATCTTCCAATTTATAATGATACTTTAAAATTGCCTTATTTAATTGTAATACCGCATCTGCATTTGCAAAATCAATACTTTTCCTACCAATAGAGTTCTCTGTAACATACATTGCCAATTCTGGATGGGCACTACTTAAAGCTTCAAAATTGTAAGGAGTATTATGAGTATTATTTGGATGCAAAATATAATCTAATTAGGTAATTTGACAGTAAAGATAAAGACACTTTTTGAGTTAACAATTCTTGAAAAGGTTTTCACCATACATTTGATGAATTCAAAGAAACATGAGTACGATCATGGTCTACTTTTCAAAGTTTAACAATCTATCAAAAAAGACCTCCTTTTCTAATTGTAAAAAACCTGTTTATGAGAAATCGTTTTAAGATTTTTGATAGCTTAAAAAGTGTTATTTTTTTCAAAAAAAACCACTCTTAACAGATAAACCACAACTCATAACCTATTTAAAAATAAAACATTACCTATTTACTCAATAGTTCTTCTTTTACTATATTACAAGTATTATTAGAAGTATTTAACATTTATTTATCACTAGGTACAAACATCTGATTCATAAATATTTTATTACTTTTGGCCACTTTATCTGAACTATGAATTAGTGGTCATTTTATTAAGGGATAAAATACCATATAGATATACGTACTATGGGATATATAAAGGATTCTTCTTTTTACAAAGACGCAATACATGAATTAAACTATCCGTGTGGTAATTTTTATCTATTCGAATCTTTTGTCATAGGAGAGATTAACGAAGGAGTAGTGTATTCTTGGGATGATCACGCTAAGGAAATCGTAGAAGAAATATCGCATTTGTACGATTATAATGGCGAAAATATTATGTACATCTCTAACCGCGTAAATTCTTATTCTGTAAAACCTCTGGATTGGATTAAGTTTTTTAAAAACAATTACAAACTCAAAGGGTATTCTATTGTTAGCTACTCTCAAAAAGGACTTCTTACGTCTTTGGTTGAAAAACTCTTTTTTAAAGATAATTTTCAGAGTTTTGATAACCTAGAAGATGCTATTGCCTGGGCAAAATGGCTTGCAAAAGAAATTGACATCGATCAGGAAGAATTAGAAAACGTTTAGTTTCTGATTATAACCTCATCATCAGTATACAAATCCCTCTTTAGAAACTCTTTCTGATTCATCATTACATTTATATTCAGAATTTGGTCAACCCTCTTCGAATATATTGAAGTTAGAGAGTTATACAGTCCTAAGTAGCTCTAATTACATCATAAATTAGTTTAAGAAAGTATTTAATGGTCATGACCAATTTCTATAAACAGGCTTAGCACCGCGAGCTTAATCAAATGTATGTTTTCTAAAGAGGGACACTTAAAATTTTGTTTCACAAATAATTAACATTGACATCAATCTTTGTTACGCTGAAAAATAGTAGTCACAGTAGCAGATAAAAAAGCCAAGAATGCACCAAGAACAATATTAAATGATTGAGATGCCAGTCGTTGCATCTCATCTGCTTCGGCCTCTGCCTCATTAATCAAATCATTAATCGTAGCTCTAAGAATGTCTTCGTACAATACAACATCAACTCTATTCCCATATTTGTCAATTATTTTAAAATATTTTTCTACCGTTTGTTCAGGGTCATTAAAAGCCATAGGCCAAAAAGCAATATAACCGATATAACTAAATACCATAGTATATACAATCATGACAACAAACCATACCTTATAATTCCTAAATGTTCTTCTTTCATTTCTATCATTTACTCCGGCAGATCCCTTATCATGAATATCCCGATGCTCATGTTTATTAATTTCTTCTTGCATAACTACCTCAATATTGATAAATCTTACAGTCTGTTTATCTTATAAAGTATAGACAACCTATAAAACTTGTTTAGTTACAATTGGTACTCTTCTACCAGAATTATCAAACAAATTAAAGTCACCCATATCATTGTCATAATCATATTTGCTAATCTTTGGCTTATTGTTCTGGAGTCTTTTCTTGATCCTCTTCTTGCGTGCCTTCCAATGTTTCTTGCTGAGCATCCTCGTTTTCTTCTGTCAAAACATCTTTATTTGGTTCTTCTTCTTTTTCCAGAGATTCTATTTTTGCGTTCTCTTCTGCATCCGGCTTCTGGTTTTGTTCTTGGGAGACTTCTTCACTAGGTTTCTCTGTTTCCACTACTTCTGAAGTTTCTACCTGAGTCCTTTCTTTTTCTTCTTTAGAATCCGCTTTCTCTATTGGTTTAGATATTTCCTCAGGAACCTCTTCTACTTCTAATGTTTTTAAGTAAAATATTCCTAATAAGCTATGGGTTCTTTCTCGATTCGTTCCATACTGAAGGGCAAACAAAAATGTATTATGTTCGGCAGTAAAAACACCTTCTGTAGCACTAATATTTCTCAAAGAAATAGTTCCTTCTACAAAACTTCCTGAACTATGAAGAAATTCTATGGTGCATTTTTCTTCATTAAAGGGATACACAGGGCTTTCTTTATCCGATTCACCTGTTTCCGAATTTACTACAACAATGCAACTAATATCTTTTTGGTCAACAATGGTAAACTCGAGTGCAAATAAATGTTTTTTCTCATCTGCTATTCCAGATGCTGTGAGGTACAATACTCTTTTTTCTTTTTTCATTATTCTTGGTTGTTTTGTTAATAATTCTGCTACTTGATAATCATTAGAATAAGGAAGTCAACCGCTTCCTTATTCCTCTAAATTAAGTTACCTTTTTATGCACTGTATCTATGGTTGACAGCATCAAAAGGGGAAAGAAAATCAGGGGCTTTGCCACTAAAAACCTTTAATGAGTTCACACATCATATTCTATTCGTAAACAACATTTTCTAACGAAAACTGAAATTTGGTAGCATTTACTCCTGTACCTCCTCCTGTCATTACGATATCTGCCGATTTAAGGCCTAATAATCCTAATTCGGTATTAATATCAGACATTACCGCAGAATTCATGATCTCTCCTTCTTCTACCTGAGAAACTACACCAACCCACAGTGTAGGCTTAAATTGAAAAACAGCTTTCTGACTTGGAGACACTCCTGTTTTTACTGCTAATAATTTACCTGATTTGTAAATTTTGGCATCGATCGAACCTTTTATCAAATCGTTTCTAAGTTGTACTTCTTTTCTACTAGTCCCTGGAGAATCATACGATAATTGATTTCCAGATTGATCTTCATACACATGAAATAATTGACCATTATTGGCAACAATTGGTTTGCTAATTTCGTTACCCCATGAATCACTAGCCGACACCTTCATTTCCATAGGATATTCGAACGGATGATGCCAACCTGTAGCACAATTTTTAATTACTTTCCAGGCTACTGATAACTCATCAAAATTGGTACCTACATTTTTTTGAAAAAATACAACTTCAGAGTTGTTCAAATCATTCGATTCATTGATGAAATTTAATTTTATGCTCGACATAATCTTTTATTTATTTAATGTTTTCCTACTCTATTAAAGGCTTTTCGGTTTTCGCCATACTAAGGATAAATACACTTACCGAATTATGAATCGTTCTATATCTGATCAACACAATTTCAGATTAGAAACCTGATATCGCTATGTTATTTTACGACCATCGATCAGCAAGTTTATCCCTCTTATACATATACAATATTGTCTAAGTGAAATTGAAATTTGGATGCAGAAGTTCCTATTCCACCACCTGTCATTACAATATCAGCAGAGGCCACTCCTAAAAGCCCTAACTCTGTATTTACATCAGACATTATTGCAGAATTCATAATTTCTCCTTCTTCTATTTGAGAAACCACTCCTACCCAAAGCGTTGGCTTGATCTGAAAAACTGCTTTTTGACTTGGTGATACACCTGTCTTTAAGGCTAGAAGTTTTCCTGATTTATAGATTTTCGCATCTATAGATCCCGACAACAAATCATTACGTAACTGCACTTCTGTTCTGCTGGTACCAGGAGACATATAGGCCAACTCATCTCCAGAAGGGCCTTTGGTTACATGATATAGTTGACCATTACTGGCATCTAATGGGTTAATAATTTCATTTCCCCATGAATCGCTAGCACTTAATTGCATTTGCATAGGTAACGTGAATTCATGATGCCAACCTGTGGCACAGTTTTTTATCACTTTCCAAGCCACAGACAATTCATCAAAATTGGTTCCCACATTCTTTTGAAAAAACACCACCTCAGAGTTATTCTGATCATTGGATTCGTTTACAAAGTTTAATTTTACATCGGTTGTCATATTTAATTTGCTTTTTAAATAATGTTTATATTTTTCTTACTCTGTTTCAGGCTTTTCAGATTCCGCCTTAGAATGATTCCTTTGTTAATAAAGAGAGATCAGATTAGCACAGAAAACCTCTGTAGGGTTAAGTCTCTATTATAAATCAAGGATTCATTTTTATTTAAAAGAAAACAATACGTGTCCATGACCAAATACCTTATTAGGTATCTAATCTATCCACAAATTGATATTTACTTATTGAAATTTGGTTACCTCGAAATGGGTAAAATGATTCTCAAAAGAAAGTTGTTGGCTTAGGTTCGTCTTCTAAAGAATTATGATAATTGATAATCTTTTGTTATAGGTTTTAAGTGCACTATTGTATCACCTATGTAAAGACTTGGCCATCGCCACGATATCAGTTCCTAAATCCCATAGCTTTGCAAATTGCATATTATCTTGAGCAGCTTTTTCTAAGGTTTGCGTTAAATCGTTCAACTCTGAGTCTGATATAAAGGTTTCTTCTGGTAATCCCATGTGTTTTGGCATCTCCAAATTAAATGGGTTCGAAATGTCATCATTAAGCTCTTTTGCTGCTCTAAGCAGTTGCATAAAAGCTTCTATATATTTTTGCTGTGGTGTTTTATCATTCATAATACAATTACAGTTTATTTGTTGTATTACCTTTTTTGGCAATTATATTCTTAGGTGAAGCTTTTTTTACAGGAATTAAGGCATTAGTTTTTAATACTTCTCTATATAACCTTTTTTGAGCTTGATTAAGTTCTAATAATGATTTACTCATATTATAATTAGTGGCGCTTAGCTCCTTTAGTTTGTTCCAATTTTTGGTATCGCTATAACGATCAATTAGGGATACTCGAATTTTGTCTATTATTTTTATAGCGCTATCAAATTGTGTTTCGATACGAATAAAATCTTCTTTTTTTAGCACTTGTATTGTATCCTTCGAATTAGTGAGTGTTCTAGCTGCCTTATTTATTTCGATCTCTTTGATATAGGTTAACTTTTCTAATCGCTCTGCGTGCCAGTTGCTTACCAACTCATTAACACTGCGTTGATGTCTTTTATGTAAAAAATCAATTCCCTCTTTCTCTTTTTCTATGGCTATTAAAAATTCTGTAGGAATCGTAGCACAACTTGTTACTACAAGCAGGCTTATGGTTATTAGTTTTAGTTTCATACTTTTTGTTGTTAATTTCAATCCCAAATTATTTGGGTTATTGTTATGTCAAATAAGATGATTTATTAGTTATTTGTTTAAAGAGATTTTTAAGGTTTTCAAAATTATTTTTTATTCCTTCTTTTGTCTGTTTGAAATTATCATTAACCATAATATTTTTTTTTAATATCCAACTACAAATCAAACATATAAGTCTAACACTCTTGTTTCTTTACGTACTACTTATACACCAAATTTCTATTGCATCGCAACATTACCCGCCCAATCCTCTCTTCTGGATATGGAGCATTTTGTATCGTATAGTGTTTGGACATCCGAACAATTTTCTACACAGGTATAACATACATCATCTATATCGCTATGGTTGCAGGTTATAATATTTTGACCTGTTACCAAATTCTTATAAAAACACACATTTGTTTGCTGTGGTTCATTGTCCTACTGCCCTATTCTTCTTCTTTAAGTATATTAGATTATCTTCTTTTATTACTTGTTCAATCAATTAATACTAGACCACCAGGCCTACCCTCCTGGTGGTCTTTGTTACTATACCCAACCCATGACAACTTGATATAGTAACGTCATTCATCACGCATTACTCATCTTTATTAAATTTCTGAGTATCCTGGTCCAGGGTCATTTGATAACTGATCAGCTTGATTGCTCATGCCTAATAAGTTTTGTGTTACAGGCGTTGGCCCCTCATAGTTTTGTGGCAAGCTATTATTGATATACTCTAATGATCGTGCCAAGGCATCCTGATTAAATTGCTGGGAAACACCATGATCATGAGCTGAATATTGACGCTTGTACCTCTTTGACCAGTTGATTGCTCCATATGTAATTGTTACTCTACACCACATAGTTCTTAGTTTAAAATGGTTACTAATTATGACAAACATGTTTATATTGTTTATCACCAGCTGCTAAACCTTTTAGCAGTTTTTTTTATAAAATCACTATCAACATTTGATAGCTGTTGTTTTTTCAATTAGTGAAGTCTTTTGTTACCAGGAAAGAGCGGAAATTTCTTTTTATGCTTTTTGTAGCATTCCATTAATTGCTGAGCTTTTGCCCCCATCATATCAGCTTCAGCTTCCAATTCAATATCATCATTTATATGAAACTTTCCGTTAAGAATAAACAACGGAGCTACCCTTCCTTGCTTCTGTTGTACAATATGCCAGGCTTCATGAGGAAGGTATCTTTCTTGCCCCGGTGCCAGATATATTTCTGTACCTTGTGCATAGGCATGAGCCTGAATCAAAGCCGGTTTATCAGAATTATAATGTACCGTTACATCGTGCATGGACATTCCCGAAAGCTTTTCTATGCTTAACCTAAGTTCTCTTGGCAAACCTTTACTATCCGTTTTTCCTAACCATCTTTTTAGTTTGGCTCTGGAATCACTAACTATTTTTAGAATGCTACTTTTAATCTTCATATGCTTATTATTCTTTTACTAATTGTAATATTTTTCGATCATCAGGTTGCAATGCTATTGCCGATACATTAGTTAATTGGCCTCTTTTTAATCCGTACTCTAACCAAAAAACATTATCGGTATCAGGGTTTGCAGATGATAATAGGATATGATCAATTTTTGTGTTTTGTACCATCAGGATAAAAGCATCCATGAGAAGATTACCTAGTCCATTTTTGGTATAAGGTGGCAGTATGCTATTTTTGACCGTGATTACAGAACTATGTGTACCATCTAGTCTTTTTAAAGCAGCAAATTCATAGGTCAATGTACTGTTGATACTCTTATCTTTTATGTTACACAGGCTTATTGAGTTTTTATTGATCGCAAAACAATATCCAGACACTCCAATGGTAACTCCAGGAGTAATTACAGCTTTAAGAATATCCTCTTTACTAATTACAATTTCATATATCATTTCTGGTACCCGTTGGATAACCCAATGCGGCTCAAACTTTTTGAGAGTAGTTTTCTTACTCATTTTAATTTTTTCTTTTTTTATAAGCATTTGTAATCTTATTAAGTTGATTTATTAAATACACTACCTCATATTCAGGGGGCTAACAAAAACCGAACAACTACCTGTTTTTGAAATCATTAACATTGTTATCTGTAAAATCTGTTTCTTCTAATAGGGTGTAGGTAAAATTTTTGTAGCCCGATCTTTTACAGATAAGCATTAGAAAACTAAAATCTGATACCCTTTTAAATACCTGGCAACCTGCCGACCACTTTTCTACTATTGATGACTCTGTACGGGCATTACTACGATGAATATTAATTCCAAAAATTCCCTCGTATACCTTTCCTTCCTTATCCAATATGGTATCCCTTGTGTTATCTCTCCATACTTTTACCGGTTTGTGCTGTTTTAAAGCCTCATACTTACCCCGGTGCAATCCTATTCGATATGCATCCTTATATTGTCCTGGTACCAATATTGCAGTACCATTAATATTTGATGGGTTTTTTAGCCAGTAGGCGCCTGGATCTGTAGTAATAGGAAATTCATGAACCTCGGTATTTTGATTTTCATCCTTATAGATTAGGTATAACCAATCATCAAAAGAATTAGCAATTTCGTTAGTGCTTCGGATACCAATTATGTTTACAGCCCTATCATCATCCAAATACTGGTATTCTTTTTTTGCTAAAACGTCTCGTATCTGTTGTAATGTAAATTTCATTTATAGCCTTTATTTACTTGGTTTGTTGATCCAAATGTAGGCTAGGGTATACACGAAAATTGATAGAAATGACATAAGAAGCCTTATTGATGTCATAAGGCGTTATTTTGAGGTCATAAAGAATTGACAAAATCCATTAATGGTTCTCAAAAATTAATAATTCAAGTTTCCGACGTGTCAAAAAATGACAGTTATGAAAAAATAAAAGAATCCTTGTTTTTTATCTAAACCATTATATTTTCAATAATAAACATAACCAAATACATAATGTTAAATAATTACAAACGGGGAATTATACGCATGAATTCCCGTAATTATTTTCCTATTTTTGAGTAAGAAGTACTCGTACTACGATCAAAACCAACTTAAAAAAACGTAAAACACGACTAATAATTAACACTATTGAACAACTTTCCTGAAATCATATAAAGATTAAACTTCCTGCTGGTATTTGTTACTTGCCTTGTATTTAAATACTTATACTTTGTTTAGAGCAATACTCTAAAAAAGTATAACACACTTATGGCAAGAAGGATAGAATGCATTATTGATTAATCATTCTACAAATTTTTGTAACTATCATATAATCATTGCAGATAAATTAAATAACCATGAAAATAAAACTCGACTTATAAAATGAGTAGTAAAAGATCTACTAGTAGAAAAACCAAAAGAAAACAAGAACATAAACGGAAGTGACCCCGGACAATAGTTCTTAGTCATATTCCATATAAATTTAAAATGTGAGATTGTTTGGTATATGCATTTTTCACATTTTAAAGCTCTCATTTATAGAAAAATTAGGGTGCTCGAATACACTAGTATTCACCATCATATTTTTCTCTTTCATAACCATAGTAAACTTAATTTATCTACTCAACTTGTTAAAAAAAAATAAAACACTAACCAAAAAAAACAAACACCTACTGCAATCGAATCATACCAAAAATGAATTGCTGGCCATCGTTGCTCACGACCTTAGAACTCCTATGTATACTCTTAAAACCTTACATGAAGAACTCATCGAAACATTCTCTAAGGGGTATTTACAAAAATTGCAAAACCAACTTACAGGCGGTCTTTCAATTACTAGTAACACCTATCATTTTGTTAATAATTTACTGCATTGGGCATTGGCGCAAAATGATCAGTTTTTTTATACTTTAGAAAGCATTCATTTAAAATCTATTATTGACCAGGTAACCTACAATTTTGATGCTGCAACACGATTTAAAAACCTTACTCTTATCAATACTATACCCAAAGAAATTTTTGTAAAAGCCGACTTAAATACGCTTAAAATAATCTTTCACAATCTAATAGACAACGGTATAAAATACTCTCATACTATGGGAACAATAGATATTGCAGCTTTAATAAACAAAACATCCAACACTTGCGAACTAACGATAAAAGATCATGGAGTGGGTATGGATCAAGAAACCATACAGACAATTTTAAATAGCGATAAAGTCGTAAAAGGAACACAAAACAAAAAAAACAGTACCGGATTAGGATTACAGCTTTGTAAAAAGCTACTAGTCAAAAACAATGCTCAACTAACTATAGAAAGTAAAAAAAATCAAGGAACAATCATAAAAATTCACTTACCTATATACACCAATTAATATGTCAAAAATTCAAGTTTTAGTTATAGAAGATAATCACAACGAGGCTCAAAAAATAAAAACGTGTTTGGAAACAAACAACTTTGAAGTAACTGCGATTGCGCAGACCCTAAAAGAAGCTTTAGGGATCTATTATTCACAAAATATAGATATAGTAATCATTGATATTTTTTTGAATAATGTTCCCGATGGGATTGTATTCGCAGAAACGATTGTAAAGAATAAAACAACGCTTAGGCCTTTTCTTTTTCTTACCAGTTCGACCTCAAGAATTATTTTTGAGAATGCAAAAATTACAAATCCATACAGCTATCTGTTAAAACCATATAATGAGCTAGAGCTAAAATACGCCTTAGAGTTAGCTATAGAAAAATTTGCTGGCGAAGTAAATACTTTTGTAAAAGATGAGTATCCTTTTATTCACTATAATAAAAGCTTCTTTATCAAAAAAAACAATGTACTTGTTAAAGTTGAAGAAAGTGATATATTCTATATAACGGTAGAAGGAAGGTATTGTAATATTCATATCCAAAACGAAAATTTTACAGTACAGCTGTCTTTAAAACAAATGATGACAAAGATTTCATCTGCTAACTTCATAAGAGTACACAGAAATCATATTGTAAATCTTAAAAAAATACAACGCGTCTTTCTATCTGACAATCTTATTTTATTAGAAAACAACAAACATGTCAATATCAGTAAATCATATAAACAAGACCTTATAAATAATTATGAGATTTTGATCTAGGAATAGATATTCTAGAAGATAGCTATCAAAAAAACAGTTGCTACTATTTTAGCAAACAACTTTTAGTTCGTCGTACATTGGGTCTTTTTCGATCATACTCAGTAATTGCCTTTTGGCTTCATACTTCTTTTTTCTTGCATAGTCTTCAGAATACCCTGTGATTTCTGAAATTTCTCTCATCGACCTTCCTTCAAAAAAAAGACCTAATATTCTTCTATTATTGGCACTAAGTTTCAGAAAATACTTTCGGTATAAGTGCTCTCGTTCCTGATTTTCGATCGTATTGATAACAGAATCATTGGCCTCTTCTTCAAAACGATGTTCTTTATCATCTAACAACAAATTTTTCTTTTTTCTTAATCGATTTCTCCAAAGATTTTTACAAATCCCATAAAAATACGTCCTTATCGGTACTCTTAGCTCTAAAATACCAGCTCTTAGTTTTTGATACAATACCACCAAAGCATCTTGAAAAATGTCTTCTACATCTTCTGAATTTCCATAATTACGAAGAATATACCCCTGTATATAACGTATGTTTTCCCTGTAAAAACAGGTTAGTATTCTTTCGTCTCCGTCAATGATTCCAGTTATGATTGTTTGATCGTCATGTATCATCTTAGCTCGCTAGTTAGTTTGTACCCTGTTCGTTTAATTTTTCGGTACAAACATATACTGACTAAAACATATGTCCTTACAGATTTCTGTAATGTGGTTACTTTTTTTTGAAAAAAAATGTTAAACCCCTTCTTTTTACTTGATATTACAGGGTGTAATTATAAAAAAAGTAATTAGGACTTAGAGTAGTTAAAGCTTAACATATGGATTGATTTTGCGCTTTTACATCACAATATCCCTAAATCTTTTACAATCGCTACCAGATGTGTTGTATTTTTTGCTTTAAAATCATCAAAAAGTCTACTTACTCTTTTATCGATAGAACTCTCGCTATTAGGAGTTATTTTTTGCTTTTTAAGCTTGATGCGAATTTCTTTTTTGGTATACCCTTGCGCCAGTTCTTCTAACAAGATTATATCCAGATCGTCTAAATGGACCATCAAATTATCTGCCGAGGTATTGGTTAATTCTGGCGGAAAAACAGTATTGTTATTATATACCCCTTCTACACAAGCTATTAATTCTTTAACCGCATTCTGACCTTTACAGACATACCCATCTATTTTATGTTTATCAAACAACATATTAATTTTATCGGGGCGGTTCTCTTGAGAATATACAATTACCTTGATATCGGTTTGTGTTTTTCTAACATCCTCTATCAATTCGATACCCGAAGTTCTGGTTTGCACTTTGTGATCTTCTCTAAAAGAAAGATCTGTTATTAATAATTGAAATGGCTGTTGCTCATTATATGCTTTTCTAAATTTTAAGTAAGCATCGTCACAATATTTTGCTTCATGAATGGTAGCTATACCTATCTCGTCGTTTAATATTCTGATAATACCTTGATTGGCAATTTCATAATCTTCTGCCACCAATACTTTCGTAAACATTTTACTAATTTTTTAATTAGGAATTTGTATCTCGGCTTTAAAACCTTTGTCTTTTTCTGCGTCAAAGATAAGGGTTCCTTCTATTGCCTGAATACGCTTTTCTGTATTGCGTAGTCCATTTTTTGATGTTTTATGCTCCTTGACCATTCCTACCCCATTATCAGAATAGGTTATTTTTAAGGTGTCTACTGCATTCGAAAACACCAATTTTACCAAGCTAGCCTTGCTGTGTTTCTGCATATTGGTCATTAATTCTTGCAATACCCGATACACTGTAATTTTTACTGTTTTATCAAAATGGCTCCATGGTATATTCTTAAATCCAATTACGATTAATCGAATCCCATTTTTCGCATAATTTTCTAGCATATTATGCAGTTCTTCTGCATAAGTTTCTTCGGTATCAAACTCATTATTTTCTCGAGAAATGTCTCGTGCTTTGTTATAGGTACTATTTAGTTTTTCCTTAATATTTGGATCATGAGGATCATTTTGGTACTGCAGCATTACCTGAAAAATGTCATTCCCTAATTCATCGTGCAAACGTTTAGAGATACGGGTTTCTGTTTCATAACTGGCCTGAAACTGTACTATTTTATTTTGCTGACTCAAATATTTGGTACGTTGTCTAAAAAAGTACACCGCAAAGCCAATACTAATAAGCAAGAGGAGTATCCCTAATAAAAAAATGGTATTTTGGTTACGTACTTTGGCTATTTTCCTGTTTTTTTCTTCGTTTTCTTTAAGCAGGTTTTCATTCTCGAAACGGGTGGGTGCATAAATCTCACGGGTTTTTTCTCTAAGCTGTATGAGTTTAAGACTGGCGTCTTTAAAACATTGGTGATGCTCTAGAGATTCTGGGTCCAGTGTAGTGATATGGGTCAATATCTCGATCAACGCCTCATAATCATTAAATTCTTTTACCTGTTCATACGCTTCATAGGCATGGTAGCGTGCCTTATCGATATCCTTGTCTTTATAATATCTAGATAAATCTAAATTACTAGCATACAACCCAAATTCATCTTCTTCTTGCTCCCGTATATTTATTGCTTCTAAAAACATGGGTTCGCTTTCTGGATTATCAGGATTTTCCAGAAACTTGATATAAGCCAAATTGCTTAGTAACATTGCATACCGTCGTGTATTTTTCGGAAAGTCTTTTTTGTTTAATACAGACTCTAAAATAGTAATACTCTCCTGATATTTTTTTTGCTCTGCCAAAATATTGGCTCTGGTATTTTTAAACGTAGGGATGGCGCTAACTCTAATATTATTTCTAGCAATAGAATCGGTTAGTAAGTTCATGATTTTATCATTCCATACCAATGCTTCTTTATAATTTTTTAGTTGATAAAATGCTATAGAAATGTTTTGATATAACCCAGACATGGTTCTATACTCTGTTGATTTTTCTATATAGGTTAATCCATCGGTAGCGGTCGTTTTACTGGCGTTATAATCGCCTAAAATCCTCTGTAAATTCGACATCACCATCAAGGATTTACCCGCATTGATACTATCTTTTGTATTTCTACGAATCTTAAAAGATTGGTTTAAAAAATCAAATGCTTCCAGATACCTATCTAGTTTTTCGCTGTAAATCCCCAACTTATAAAACGCTCTTCCTATAACAATACTGTCTTTATTTTTTGTAGCAAGTTTTAATAGCTTGTGAGATTGTTCTATTGCTTTTTCTGTATCTCTGTATTTATTTAGAAGTTTGGTTTGTAATATCAATCCTTTGTATTGCAATGAATCAAAACCCAACTCTTTAGCACCTTTTACAAATTTGGAAATGGCTTTTAGTTTTTCTTCTTTACCATTCGATTTATTAGAAGCAATATCATAATAAGTATTTAAAGAATCAACGTGCTTTTGATTTATCAAAGAGGTATCTTGATCAGCATGTTCTGTTGTATCGCAAGATATAGATATAAATAATACTAAGAAAAAGAAGAGGGATGTAAACGCACGTCGTTTCATCCCTCAAAAGTACTAAATTAAATTATTTTTTTTAATCATCATCTCCACCTACTCCATCATTTTTCCCTTTACCAGCGTGAACTTCGGTAGTAGGAGGATCAGCATCGGTGATATCATCGGGAGTACAAGCCGTGAAATTGACAGATAAGAGTAGAACTAGTGCGAATATAAATTTTAAGTTTTTCATTGTTGAATTGATTTTTTTGTTTTCCTTATTTGGGGTATGCCCATAGGTATCTAACCCCAGATCAGTATGTATCTACATACCAAGTACCTACGGGAAATGGTCCTTCAGTTTTTGGGAAAGTGTTATCCTATACAGTTTGTACTACCTTACTTTCCCCTTTGGGGTAGTGGCAAACTGTTGTTTGGATATATGGAATCTGTTTCAATATTTTCTACGCGAAGTCAGGTCAGTACCAACACTAGTAATTGGCACGAACGTATCCGGATTGTTGACCTATAGACTTCCTAGATTTCAAGAAAAAACACTCTTGAAAACCAGGTAGTTACCAAAAAGGCAGCTATCGATATAGAAAATATGAACTAGAGATGACCGTAATCGTTTACGATATCATAAAGGATTGTTAGATAGCGTAGTCTATCGTATATTCTTTGGTGTTTCTCTGATTTGTAGTATTACAAATTAGAATTTACGTATGCCCCAAGAATACAGTATAGTACCTTGCTATTTTACAGATCTAGCCCAAGAGCCAAACCTTGATCCTTTACGATCACTCTTCTAAAGCTTACGACATGCAAGACTTATGAACAGTGTGATCGAATTTAATTACAACATCAGTGGGCTTTTTAAAAATGAAACGAACCATCGGTTCAAGCTTCTTACGGCTTATAGTATTCGTTATCATTTTTGGGAGAGGGTTAACAACAGAAGTGTATAATCCCATACCAAGGATGCTTCCGAATAAATCGGCTAGCAGATCCCCTTTGGTCTCCTGCTCCTTGTTATATAAATTATAGTACTTCATTGTTAGTTTTTTTTGATTGTTAATTATGGTACAAATATGCGAATTTTTTCTGAATTACGCAAGTATTTTTTAACAATAATTTATTGATAATCAAATAGTTAAGTTAAAAATTAAGCATAGGAATCCCTGTCCGTTTTACTACGGATTTTGGGCATTTTGGCAATCAACTATTGCTCATATACTTAGCTTTCAAACTCTACCATTTTATGTATTTTTAACTTCTACTCATTTGATTAAAAAATTTTATTTTTTTTTCAGATTAACTGATTATACCTTTTCAATTTTGATGCTTTTTATAACAATTAATGATTTATACCATTTACACTTTAAATCTACCGGAATAAAATGTTCTTTTTTTACCTCAGTTTCATAATAAAAATAAACCGTAGCCCTGCTATGCTTGATTTTTCTTCTTCACTGAAACAAAAAAATCTTAATTTTCTTTTCCAGTAAATTCAAAATATAAATGGTATTACCATTACACTTTTTCGATTCATTTTTTATACTTATATAAGTAATGACCAAAAAAAAGCGTCCAATTTCTTGGACGCTCGCTTTATATCTTTGTTTCTAATTTTATCATTTCAAAAAATGATCAAAATAGTCACACAGCGCCCTTTTATGCATTACTAATTCAGTAATCCATCTATAATCGCACAGACCAAACAGTTGTGCTGGGGTGATATGTATACTATTGGGTTTCATTTTCTCTACAAATATTACTAATTTTAGTTATCATTTCCTAAAAAAATGATCAAATTCGTTATTAAATAGATTTAGTCTGAATAATATGGTCAGTTTTGACTAAAAACTATGCTATAAGACCTTATTCAAGGGTTTGTATAATGCTTCCACACCTCAGCATGGCATCTCCATAATAGGGGTTACGTATTTCTTTTTTTGTACTTAACCAAACCGCTCCTTTATTATTATTTGCCATCGGGCATTGCTGAATGTAAATTTTACTTTTTAATGATCTTATATTAGATACAATAGCCACTATATTTTGATTAAATAGTACAAATTGTTCACGTTGTTGTGCAATATCACTGGTATTTGATATATTTTCTAGCAGCGTAATGGATTTTGTAATATAATCTACTTCTATTGTACCCAAACCGGTATGATCCATTTCTTTGAGTTGGTTTACTATATTTTTTGCTTTTTGAGCAACTAATACCGATGCTCCCGCAACAAAGGCATCTTTCATATCATAATAGGTTAGTAACATTTTTTCGAAATCGTTCTTAAAAACGGTAGTTAGTGTAGAGTTCTTCTCATACTCTAATATCGCAGTGCTTTGAGTATGTTGCATTTTCATACTATTCTCATCATCCTTTCTTGTCATTGTGTCTGACATACTCATCATACTCTTTTTTCCCTGTAATTGTGCTGCAGCATCAACCGTAAAAGTACCATTTGTTACTATTTCTTCTCCCGGATTCAATCCAGAATGAATACCAATCATTTTACCTTTCCTATCACCTAATACCACTTCACGCATTTCAAAAATGGGTGCCGAAGCATTTATTTTGACATATACCAAAGAACGCTTACCGGTCCATAATACTGCACTTTCTGGAACAACTAATTGTTCTTGTGTCATTATCTTTTGGTCAACATCTATTTTTGCGGCAACAAACATCCCTGGTTTAAAAAGGTTTTGTTGATTGTTTAATGTAGCGCGTATTTCTACAATACGTTTGGTATCATTAAGAACTGGGTTAATAAATGAAATAACCGATGGAAACGTTTTATTGGGATAGGCATTGGTAGTAATGCTTAGTTTTTGTCCTTTTTTAAACTGAGACAATTGATTTTCGTAGGCATCAAACACAGCCCAAACCGTTTTTAAATTACTTAGTTTTGCAATGGGTTGTCCTTTTTTTACATAATTGCCTTCGGCAGTCATTACTTCAGAAACGGTTCCCGAAACTGTTGCATACACCGGAAAATTTTCTGTAATTTTTCCTGAGTTTTCTATCGCACTTATTTGTTTTTCAGATAGTTTCCAAAGTTTTAATTTGGTACGTACGGCTTGATACAATTGTGGTTGTGATGTTTTTAAGGATGCAGCAGTTAGTAATTCTTGTTGCGCGGCTACCAATTCTGGTGAATAGATCGTTGCTATTAATTGTCCTTTTTGTATTTCTTGCCCCTGATAATTTACATTTAAGCGTTCTATACGTCCTTCAAAATAACTGGCTTGTACTGTCATTGCTTCTTGATTGGCTGTAATTTTACCTGAAAGAGAAATCTTATTTTCTAAATCTTTACCCATAGTACCTACCACGGTAGTTTGGATATTTGCCAATGCCATAGCATTTTCTGTCATTTTGAACTGTTTTGGAGATACCCCTTCTGTTATGGTTTCGGCAGGAATTAGATCCATACCACAAATAGGACAATCTCCAGATTCAGATTGCATAATCTGCGGATGCATTGAACAAGTCCATTTTTCATTCTCCACATCTCGAGAATGCTCATGAGTTACTGCTCCATCTGTATGATTAGTATTTTGCCCAAAGATCAAATATCCTATTAAGAGCCCTCCCAGAGCCGCAACAACGGTATAAATGCTATTTTTTTTCATCTGTTTGAATTTTTAATATTTTTCTTCCCGAATCGTTTCTTCATTTTTATCATAGAAGGAGAAGAGATATACCACAACACAAAACCACTTAACACGGTTATCAAACCAAGAAGTGAAAAGGCTCTTAAAATCGTGGTATTAAAATCATCACGAGTATTATAATCCATGGTATGAGTCATCCATAAAAAATCAAACCAACGCCAATTGCGATGTCGTACGGTTTGAAAAGCTCCGTTTGCTATAGCCACATAAGCCTTTACATTTTCGTTGGTTGTATAACTTATCTCATAGGCGGGTAAGGGTCTGCCTCTATACTCATGATGATCTCCTACACTATCAATCTGCTTTATATGTTCTACCTTAAGTTCTGGCAACATATAACGAGCGGCCACCCCCAAAGCTTCTTCTTTAGAAATACCCGGTTTTCTTTTTCCTGTTTTAGCATTAAACAACTCGGTATCATTTATCCAATAATAAGGTTGCGTAGCAATCTCTAACAATTGTAAAGATGATATCGGTTCTTGTAACATAAGACTGTCTGTACCCAAAAGGTTAGAGAATTTTGCCATAGACACTTCTGTTTTTTTGAAATGATCTCCATGAATTTCATCAATATCTGTCCAACTAAAATATAATCCGCTAACGGTCCACATTACAAATTGAATTCCTAGAAATACTCCTAAATACCGATGTGATTTTCTAATCCATTTTGCTGTATGTCTGTTTACCATTTTCTATTTTTTAAAAGTTTAGAAACATTACGATAGCCATTACTATCATAATTGCATTTTCTATAAATGTAGCTTCTGTCATAGGTAGTTTTAACGCGGTTCCTAAACAGGCACACTGTATTGATTTTTTATCTAATAATACTCTTACCACCCCAAAAGTAGTCGCTCCTAATATAAAGAGGGTAACTACCAATGCGACCTGAATTTTAAATCGCATCAAAAACATCAATCCTAGTCCTACTTCTATAAAAGGATATATCCATCCATATACAGGAACTACCCCCGCAACAGGGTCGTACATGCTAAAACTCTTTGGAAACCCCTTTAAATCCAGTAGCTTAAAAAAGCTAAAAACAATATAGAATAACCCCATAAAATCCAGCATTATTTCTGATATATCCAGATCATCCTTGTGTAATAAAATGCTGGCAACAGTGATATAAAACAAAATCAACAACAAGGGTTTAAGCTGTTGTAATTTTGATTTTTGAGTCTTTGATTTTACCTTTTCGTATTGTCTTTTTTCTGTGATTCTATATTTATCTGGTAAAGCTTCTTGCAATGTCATTACAGGAATATGTTTTTCCATTTCGATGATCGCTTCTTCTTTTGATAAATCTACAGAAATACGCTTCACATTGCTTAGTTTTGACAATGTATCCTCTACATGGCCTCTACAGCCATTACAGGTCATTCCTTGAATATGATATGTATGTTTCATCTCCTTAAATTTAGCTACAACACTATTTTTCCTAATAATACCCGAACAGAATGTTCTTAGTGTTCATGTTCTTTCTTTTTATGATTTTCATTCATTACATATGTCATATTACACTTTGGACAAGTTCCTTCATGTTCACTCCCACTGCCTTTACAGTGCATGGGACATACATAGGTAGAAGTATACTCTTTTCCTTGTTTTTTAACCGATTCTGTCTGTTCGTTAGTATTCTCATGGTTATGTTGTGGTTTGTCTTTACAAGACGTCATAAATAATAACGTAGTTATAAAAGCTGTTGCTACTAAAGTTTTGATTTTTGCGTTCATTTTAAAAAATTTATTTGTTGATAATATAATTAATCATCGCAGATTGCATGTAATACATCTGTGCTGATTGAATTTGATTGAGTTCAAATTTTAATTGTAATTCCTGAATGTCCAGTACATCATTAAAATCGATCGTACCTGTTTCATAATTTTTAATTAAAATTTGTTCGGCATCTTTTGCCTGTTTTAGGTTTTTTGTTTGAGTATTAAAAATAATGCGAGCCTTGTTGCGCTGTGATACTGCTTTTGCTAGAGATGATTCTAATACATTTAATCGCTCTTGTTTTCGTAGGTTTATTTCTTGCTTACGAAGTTCATTTTGTTTGGTTCGAGAATTGTATCGTTTATTAAAAAGAGGTATAGAAAGTGAGACCATCGGCATTATTATGTCCTGACCATTATCGTTAAAACTCATATTAGGTCTTTTTTGGACAGGTACATAATCTACCCCGACACCAAATACTGGTGCACTCTCTTTTTGATTAAGCAATTCTGCCTGCATCACCGAGGCATACATTTTATCAAAACGAAGTAGCTCTGGATTAAGCTGAAGGCTATCTCTAGTAATAAAATCTACATTAGGCAGCTCCATTTTTGGTATTTTAGGTATGCTCAAATCGGTACTCCTATTCAATAAATTATTAAAACTAGCTTGCTCTGCGATAAACTGTTCTTGCAGTACTTCTTTTTGTTGTTGTAATTCATTTTGACGTATTTGCAATCGCAATACATCTATCGCACTTGCTTTGGCCACTTCTATAGATGCTAATGCCAGTTTTTCGTAGGTTCTAAGCAGTTGAATATTCTTATCTATGGTATTTTGTTGTTCTTGTAAACTGTATAACTTGTAATAAGATTGTGCCACTGCAAGGCCAACTTTTCGTTTGGCAATAACATAATCTACATAATCGGTTTGAGCCATTGTTGTAGCATATTTTTGTCTTGCAGAAACGGTTCCGAACCAGGGCAACATTTGCTTTACCGAAAAACGCGCTATCTGAGCTCCTGTTCTGGTTTCAGGTTCGCTTACAAAATATCCTACACCAAACTCTGTATTAGCTATCCAATTGGCTTCGTTCACCTTTTCCTGAGCAATATTATAACGCAATTCATATGCCTTAATCTTTGGATTATTTGACTGGGCTTCCTGGATATATGACTGCAACTGTTGTGCTTTTGCAAAAACAGAAACCAACAAAAATCCAATGATGATTTTTGTATTTTTCACGCTTTCAAAACTTCTCAATATTCGTCTCATTGGCTTACTTTTTTAAGTTGCACTTCTTTTTGCCACGCAAACAACACCGGTACTACAAATAAGGTAATCAGTGCGACAAGCATTCCTCCAAAACTTGGGATGGCCATCGGGATCATAATATCACTACCCCGACCTGTAGCAGTCAAAATTGGCAACAACGCCAAAATTGTGGTTGCTGTGGTCATCAAACAAGGGCGAATACGTTTTTCTCCTGCCTGAATCACAGCTTCACGAATTGCTTTTAAATCTGACGGTTTATTTCTATCAAAAGCCTGATTTAGGTAGGTTGCCATTACCACACCATCGTCTGTAGCAATCCCAAACAGGGCTATAAAACCAACCCAAACCGCCACACTCAAATTGATCGTATGCATTTGGAACAAGTCTCTTAGGTTTTCGCCAAAAAAATTGAAATTCAAAAACCAATCTTGCCCGTACAACCAAATCATGATAAAACCTCCTGCAAAAGCCACAGCTATTCCTGTAAATACCATAAGCGAGGTAGTCACACTTCTAAACTGAAAATATAGAATCAAAAAGATAATAGTAAGCGCCAGGGGAACTACTATAGATAATGTTTTTTCTGCTCGTAATTGATTTTCATAAGTTCCGGTAAAGGTATAATTAACCCCTTTGGGAACTACCAGTTCGCCACTATGCATCTTAGCTTCAATGACCGCCTGTGCATTTTCTACCACATCTACTTCTGCAAAACCATCTAACTTGTCAAACAATACATATCCTACCAGAAAAGTGTCTTCACTTTTAATGACTTGTGGGCCTTGTTCATAGCGAATATTCACCAATTCACTAAGTGGTACCTGGTTTCCTTTGGATACAGGTATATACATGTTTTTTAAATCATCTGGATTGTTCCTAAGTTCTCTTGGGTAGCGCACTCTAACTGCATATCGCTCACGACCTTCTATTGTTTGGGTTAATGGCATTCCGCCCACGGCAATAGCAATGACCTGCTGCACATCTTTAATCGTAATTCCGTAACGTGCTAGTTTTGCTCGATCGATATCGATTAACAAATATGGTTTCCCTACAATACGATCTGCAAAAACAGCTTGCTCTTTTACACCTTCTACAGTTTTTAAAACATTTTCTAGTTGCTTACCAAATGCTTCTATTTCCTGAAGATTTTGCCCCTTTACTTTTATACCCATTGGAGCGCGCATTCCTGTTTGCAACATCACAAGACGAGTTTCTATGGGTTGTAATTTTGGTGCAGATGTTACTCCTGGTAACTTGGTAGCGCTTACAATTTCGTTCCAAATATCATCTGCTGATTGTATCTCGGGGCGCCAATTTCTAAAATAAGCTCCATCTTCATCTTCTATTAACTGATTTCTGTCTACCCGATATGGATCAAAAGCACGTTTCCCATCATAGTTGTTTTCATTCTTAAAACCAACATTGGGATTAGCAACCACTTTTCCGTTTTTCAATTCGAAAAAACCATCGTCATTGATACGAAAACGTTGAGGTTTACCGCTAACTCCCAACTGGTATTCTGATCTGTATTGTATCACATTTTCATACATCGATAATGGTGCCGGGTCCAATGCCGATTCGGTTCTTCCAGCTTTTCCCACTACTGTTTCAACTTCTGGGATACTGGCCACGGCCATGTCCAATTGTTGCAATACACGTTTGTTTTCTTCTACCCCAGCATGAGGCATCGATGTCGGCATTAAAAGAAAGGAACCTTCATTAAGAGAAGGCATAAACTCTTTACCCGTATTGCGTAAAATAAGTATACCGCAAAAAATAATAATGGTAGGAATCGAGAGAAATAGCATCTTGTTTTGTAATGCCCATCGTAAAATCCGAGTATAGTACATTCTAAATCCCCAAAAAGTACCTAAAAGTCCAAAGCAGATAACCCCTACAAAAAGAAGGTTCATCACAATACTACGATCAAAACCTAGAGGTCTCCAATATATGGCAAGAAGAAAGACAATAGAAACGGTAGACATTATGATGGCTCCTAGATTATATTGCTTCTGTGAAAGTTGTTTTTTTACTAAAAGTAGTGCCAAAATACTAAAACCAACTAGTAACAGTCCTAACCCATATCCCCCTATTACCGCCAAAATACCTAAGGCAATCAAGGCTAGGTTTATCACATACTTATATAGTTTCTTTATATTTTGTTTTTTAAAGATAAATGCAGCGAAAGGAGGTATCAAAAACAAGGCTACAATTATCGAAGCGGTTAGCGCCATTGTTTTGGTAAATGCCAACGGACGAAATAATTTTCCTTCGGCACCTATCATTGTAAAAACAGGTATAAAACTAATAATCGTAGTAAGTACCGCTGTTAGTATCGCTCCAGAAACTTCGGTAGTAGCGTGATACACTACTGTATTAATGGGTAGTTGCTTTTTGTTTTCGTCTAAATGCCTAATGATGTTCTCTGACAAGATTACTCCCACGTCTACCATGGTACCAATAGCAATGGCAATACCTGATAGTGCAACAATATTAGCATCGACACCAAATAATTTCATAGCAATAAATACCATTAATACTGCTACAGGCAATAATCCAGAAATCAATATTGATGCTCGTAGATTGAATAACATGACAATAATAACCAATATGGTGATCAATATTTCGAGTGTTAGCGCTTCGTTAAGTGTCCCTAAGGTTTCTTGTATCAGCTCTGTTCTATCATAAAAAGGCACAATAGTAACTTTCGAAATGCGACCATCTGCCAGTTGTTTTGTAGGCAGGCCAGATGAAAGTGCTGTTATCTGGTCTTTAACATTATTGATAACTTCTAAAGGATTTGCTCCATATCTGGCTACTACCACTCCTCCTACTACTTCTGCCCCTTCTTTATCCAGTATACCACGACGTGTAGCGGGTCCCAGACGCACACGAGCAACGTCTTTGATTCGAATAGCGGTATACTCTTCTGCCCTGACCACTGCGTTTTCTATATCAGCAATAGATTTTATATACCCCAGCCCTCTTACCAGGTATTCTGCCTGATTGATTTCTAAGGTCTGTGCTCCTATGTCCTGATTGGATTGCTTTACAGCTGTTACAATATCGCGTAAACCGATATTGTATTGTCGCATTAGTTCTGGATCGACATCAATTTGATATTCTTGTACATAACCTCCAATAGAGGCCACTTCTGAAACACCAGAGGCCGAAGAAAGTGTATACTTTACGTAGTAATCTTGTATACTTCTTAGTTCGTGTAAGTCCCACCCCCCGGTAACGTTACCATTTTCATCACGTCCTTCTAATGTATACCAAAATATTTGTCCCAGCCCTGTCGCATCGGGTCCAAGTGATGGGTTTACTCCCTGCGGAAGTAACCCTGTCGGAAGAGAATTTAACTTTTCTAAAATTCGGCTTCTTGACCAGTAGAATTCTACCCCTTCTTCAAAAATGATGTAAATACTAGAAAAGCCAAACATCGAAGAACTTCGAATGGTACGAACTCCCGAAATACCTAATAAAGAAGTTGTAAGTGGGTATGTAATTTGATCCTCGATATCCTGTGGGCTACGTCCTTCCCATTTTGTAAAAACAATTTGTTGGTTCTCACCAATATCAGGAATAGCATCTACAGCAACCGGGTTTCTGGGCAATCCTCTTATTTTCCAATTAAATGGTGCATGAATGGTCCCCCATACTACAAAAAGCATAAGTAGTAGCATTGCTACCAACTTATTTTCTATCAGAAATTTTATTACTCTATTTATCACTTTGATCTGATTATTAAATAATTACAATAGTTGATACTCAAATTGAGTATAACATACCTTTCCCATGACAGCAAGCTGTTGGGTATTTGTACTATTTAAAAAATCAAATAAGAAAAGTCTCGTAGAGTACCTGAAAGTCTTTATCGGGTATGGGCGGTGAATGCCCAATAAATGAAGTTATCGAAGAAATTACATCGGGTGCAATATTTTGGTAAGTATATATATAACTTGTGGCAAAAACCTCTTGATCCAAGGTAAGCTTGGTAACTGTATCTTTTAAATCGTCTTGACCTTCAATTACAACTTGCTTGTCCTTGCAGCAAGATTTCTTTTTTACGGTATCTCCACAAGAAAGGAGCTTTTGCATTTGCTCCATCCCACAAGATTTAGCTTCTTTAAACAAAGCCACATCTACCAATCTTGATCCACAATAATGCATATCTACAGTAAATGACAATGTAGAAAACAACACTAATGTCGCTAATAAAACGGACGCTATTTTATGAAATACCTTTTTCATACTTGATACAAAGGTATGGAATTTTAACAAATAAGGATTTTGTTTAACAGGAGTTTACATTTTTTAACCCATTTTTTGCAACCAAAACAGCTTCTGGATTGCCACCCCTCGAAGCGAGAAAATAGTCACTATTTTCTTCTCAAACAATTGATATATGGTATTGCAAAAATTTGATAAATAAGTTTATATTTAATTGATCGTTTTGGTCTCTGACAAATTACACCATCAAGAATGCAACATTCTCTTTTCAATAAAAAAAATGAACGAATATTAACCATCAGGTCAATTGATGAGGAGACTATTTCATCTGTTTTCGAACACCCCAATTTTTATGGTGTTTTTTTCTTTGAAAAAGCAGCAGGCTGCATTATTATTGATCAACAGGAAATACCTATTACAACTCACAATATTTTATTTTACTACCCATATCAGAAAATTAATTTGAAGGGCACGCTAAAAGGCACTTTTATACAGTTTCATCCTGACTTTTTTTGCATAGACATTCACGCAAAAGATATCGGTTGTCAAGGGGTTTTGTTTAATAATTTTTTTAATGACACATTGTTGAGGTGTTCAGAAACAGAATTTAATAAATTATTAGAAAATTGCTTTACTATTGCGAATGAGCTGCAGCAAAAAAGTATTGGGCAATTGGATATGGTTTCTAGTCAGTTAAAAATATTTTTGATTAAAGCAGTTAGAGTAAAGAGAAGTCAGCTTGATGAATCGATGGTAAAAAAAGATACAATTCAGTATCAAATAGAAAAGTTGATCGAGGAGAATTTTAAAAAACAATTATCTCCAGAATTCTATGCGGATCAATTAGATGTTTCTTTGGCAACTTTTAATCGTTTATGTAAAAAGTATTTTCAAAATAGTTTTATAACCATTGTAAATTTGAAAAAAATAGCGGCTGCAAAGAACCAATTATTTCTCACCAATTATCCTATTAAGGATATCGCTTATGAGTTAGGTTATAATGACCCTTTGTATTTTACACGGGTTTTTAAAAAATACGCTGGAGTTTCTCCCAACGATTTCAGAAAGCAACTAAAAAATAACCGATTGATCTAATTGTCCATATATTGATTTTATTCTCCTTAAATATAAGGTGATTCCTGGCGTAGATTTGTTTCAAACTCAAAATCATTTAGTTATGAAACAAATCGGTTTATTAACCACGCTTCTAGTAGTTTTATTTACGGCGTGTACTAACATTAAAAAGGAAGATGCAGTTACCACTTCCAACAACTCTAGTCATAAAAATGAACTTGCAAAAGATGTAACTCGTTTTACTATAGATCCTACCAGCAGTATCACCACCTATATTGGCCGTAAACCAACGGGTAAACATCATGGAAAAGTCTTTATTAAAGAAGGCTATTTTAACATAAAAGAAGATCGTATTGTTGGGGGTACTGTTACCCTGGACATGGGTACAATTACTGTAGATGATCTTGACGACCAAGAAGAAGCTCATGGTAAAGACATTCTTTTAAATCATTTAAAATCCAGAGATTTTTTGGATATAGAAAATCATCCTACAGGTCAATTTATTATACATTCGGTAACCGACTTTGACGCTTCTTGGACTCGTGAAAATAGAGAAGAATTTGAATCAGATTTTAAGCCACTGTCTAATACGCAACATATCATTGTAAACCCAACTCATATACTACACGGTGAATTAACGCTTCGTGGAGTAACGAACAAGATCTCATTTCCTGTAAGAATGGAAAAGTTTACCACAAAAGTGAAAATGAGTGCCAAATTTAATATTGATAGAACCGATTATAATATTAACTATAGCAAAGAGGCTTCTGTAAGTGATCAGATAAAAGATAAATTTATATATGATACCGTTAACCTTGGTTTTGTTGTTGAGGCCTTATCGCCAGATCATTCTAAAGCAGACCCTACACTGGCTCCAAAAATGGCAGATGTTTTCGAAAAAAAGTTTGGGGTTCACGAGGGTAAAAGGCGTAATCATATCACTGGATTTTGTTTTGATGGACATATCACTATAAACGATCCGGCAATCCAAAACTATAGTAAAAGTGAATTATTTAACAAGGAACCATTAAAAGTCGTAGGTCGTTTTTCTCATAAGGGAGGAGTAAAAAAAGATGAGAGTAAAGCGGGAGAATACGGAATGGCCTTTGAGGTTGCATTACCAAACGGTACTATTCAAAATTTTAGCATGAATACTTTAGATTTTTTTCCTGTGAGTACTCCAGAAGGTTTTTTGAAATTAATGCAAGCTAAAGTAAGTGGTAAGGTTGAAGATTTTGACAAATTAAAGCAAGAACATCCCGAATTTAAAAACTACAAATCTCATTATAAAAATAAAGCGAAAGAAGAGCTTAAAAATTATGCAAATCATCAATTTAATAGCATCAATACTTTTTTACTTGAAGATAAAAATGGGAAACGCACTGCGGTAAGATGGTCTTTTATTCCTAAAAACGAAATCATAGCGATTGATACTTCCAAAAAAGTAGATTTTTACGAAGACATGAGTAGTCTTCTAAAAAAACAGCCAACACTTCGTTGGGATATGGTGATTACCATCGCCAACGAAAATGATGCTATAAATGATGCTGCTACGATGTGGACGGGTAAGCATCAGCAAATTGTTGCTGCCACCCTGACCATAACAAACATTATAAAAGAAGGGACTTGCGATACCAAAAACTTTGATCCATTGGTGCTACAAGCAGGATTTCTTCCTTCTAACGACCCTATTTTAAAGTTTAGATCCCCTACCTATGCCACTACTTTTGTAAGAAGGCTTCAGGAAAGAAAAAGAGCAAATCAAAGATCAAAATAATTATACATTATGGAACAAAAAGAAACTTGGCTACCCAGTCTCATTACCAAAACACCACAAGAAGGTTTTGAATTAGCTATAAAACTATCTCGTATGGGAGTTAAATCTACACAACCCGATATCGAAGTGTTAAAAAAATTACGCCCGGATTATGCAAATGATGCCTCTAGGCTCACCGCTGCCTCTCACGTAATTGCAGTTAATTTTCAGACTATCTCTGTAGCAAATAACTACTGGAGATAGTATACTGATTTTGAAATAGGTAGTAACAAATAACAGTATGCCTATACCAAATAACCAATCTAAAATAGGTTGGTTATTGGTGTTTAAAATCACCATTCCTTAAATAAGAAAGCTGGGAAGTTATTTTAAAAATCTAACAAATACCCTAACGAAAAACTAAAAAACCCTGTTGTATCTAGTGAAGATTCTTGTGGAACAGCATTAGGTGTATTTAAAGTATATGCAACCTCCAAATCAATAGCATTGGTTGCCAATTGCAAGGGCAATTTAAATTGTGTATTTAATAACCCGAAATAATCTTGAAATGTAGTTTGAAACAAATCACTGTCTCTACTCTGCTGTCTTAACTCAATGGTTTGTTCTGCAGCGATAAGAGTAATTTGCGGACGAAAACTAAATACATAATCTTTATTCCTAAAAAGATCAATGTTTGAATAAATTTTAGAAATCCATTGCAAAGAGTTATCCTTTCCGAATAAATAATTGATCGCTGTTTTGAAACCTAATGAGCGTTTTTTATTTCGAATACCAATGCCTGCATCAACTGAGTTCACAAAAATATCCCATCCATCACTATAGAAATAACGGGTATATCCAGAATTATAATGAATCAACTTATTTTTTCCGATGGTATTGCTATACCCTACTGAAACATTAGTAACATCCCAATTCGGATCCAATTTTTCATAATAAATACCAGAGGTGCTGATGCTAAATCCTTTTTTATGAAAGAATGAAATTTGAGGGGTTATATTATATTGGTCTTCTGCCAGGGATCTTCCAGAAAAAAAAGTGTTACTATTATAGGCTATATTGGTATATACAAAGTGTTTACTTTTTAAAGGTTCTAAAATATCTTTTACAAATTCGCTTTCATCAAAATACAATTCATCAAGTAGGTTATCAATCTCTTCTTCATTTTCCATTTCTTGTGCAATCGACCAATGATAATTACCGATGATGCATAAAAATATTAATAATTGATAAGCTTTTGGGGTTAAACTTTTCATAGGTATTATATATTATTTACTGTTGATCTGTTTCTCTTCTATCACTTTCTCTTCTATCACTATCTCTTAATTCTCCTCTATCTCTTGTTTTTTGTACCTTGTCAGAATGTTCTCGAAGTTGTCTGACCTGATCATTGGTGAGTGTACGTCTAAAATCGTCACGTATTCTACTTAAACGTTTTTCCTGGCTAATAATGATCTCTTTTTGCTCTTTAGAGAACAATGATTTTAGTTTTTTTCTGATTTCGTCTTTAGACAGTGTTTTATCTTTTAAAATTGCTATTTGTTCTTTGGTCAACCCTTGTTTAAATTTTTCTCGATTTTCTTTTATTGTTTCTTTTTCCTTTTTGAGTAACTGCTTTTGTTCCTCGGTAAGCATATCTTCGATTACCTTATAACTATTTTGAGCATTTAAGTTTGAAATTCCCAAAAAAAGGATACATGAAAAAACAATTATGTATTGAATGATGTTCTTCAGTTCTGGTTTCATTTGCTATATATTTAAAGTTTTAATTAAGTTCAGTCTTCTAAAAAGAAAACTGAACTTTATACTATGGTTTTAATCTTTTATAAAACCTCTCTTATCTGAGATTCGATCTCGAATCCTATCTATCTGTCTATCTCTATGACGATCTATAACTCTATCTCTTACCTGATCTCTTCGGTCATTAATTCTGTGCTTTATATCTCTTCTATGAGGCTTGCGATCAGTGATTTTTCTATCTCTTACCTTATCTTTTTGATTCTTAAGCCTATGCTTTACAATTCTTCGGTTAGGCTTATGATTTCTCACCTTATCCTCTTGATTCTTAAGCCTATGTTTTACAATTCTTCGGTTAGGTTGATGATCTCTCACCTTATCTTCTTGATTCTTAAGTCTATGCTTTACAATTCTTCGATGAGGTTTATGATCAGTAACTTTATCTCGTTTTTTATCTGTTATATGCTTAGAAGGTTTGTCTTTTATATGATCTGTAACCGGAACGGGATCTACCGGGTGAGATTCATCTTTTATATGATCTTTAATCTTGTCTTTCTTTTTATCATTTACCAAATCAGTAATATGAATAGGATCTGTTCCTCCTTTTGTAACATCTGAGATAAGATCAGAATGACTATCTGATACCGCATTTGTATTTTTGGTATCTGCCGTTTGGGCAGAAGTTATGGAAACGGTTAACAGAGCAAAAAGCAACCAAATAATAGTGAGGTGAAGTGACTTGTTTAATTTAACTTTTAATGTTTTCATAATTCTAAAGATTTAAATTATTACTGTATACTACCTTAGAACCTCATTTTTTGAAATAGTTTGGATTAGTTTAATTTTTTTTCAAAATTTTTAACTTTATAAGACTATTTCTGACATAATAAACTGGTTTATTTGTTCATCAACTTCACTATCTTCTGATAAAAAAGAATCAATAATCATATCCTCATAGTCCTCTACATTTACTTTGGTTTCCTCCAAAATATTGGTAATAATATAGTTGTCTACTAAGCCATCCAATCCTTCTTCTGACATCAAAGACTCTATATAAAGGTCTTCCATAGTATTAGGTACCTCTTCTACCTGGTTAACTATTTTTTGTTCTATTTCTACAGTACTGTTATTAGTTTCTATTATTTTATAAAGAAACATCATACCGAACAATACTATAACCGAAGCAGCAATTTGATACACAGGTTTTTTCAAAAAGAAAATTTTCTTCTCTACAGTTTTTTCCTCTTTTATAGTTTCTAAAATTGTAGCCTTCGTATCCTTAAAAAAGCCATCGGGGATGTCATAACCCAAATCACTTTTGTGTTTTTTATGTAAGTTAGGATCTGTTTTCATAATTCTAGTGTTATCTTTTTTTCAATAATTTTTACAACCGTATAATAAGATGATTTCAACGTGCTTTCTGCAATGTTGGTTATTTCTGAAATCTGCTTAAAACTTAAATCATCGTAGTATTTCATCTGAAATACTTGGCGTTGTTTTTCTGTAACTCCTGATAAAATACGATGAAGCCTCATTTGCACTTCGTTGCCATCAAAGTACGTATCTTGCTTTAGTGTTCTTAAGTAATTTGTATTTACATCATCAATAGAATGATACATCTCTTTTTTGTTTTTTTCTATAAAACGAATCGATTCATTATAAGCAATTCTAAACATCCAGGTATATAAACTACTGTTACCTTTAAAAGTATGAACACCTCGGTATATTCGAATAAAAGTATTTTGTAATACATCCCTGGCATTGTCATGGGTGATTACAATTTTTCTAATATGCCAATACAAACGTTCTTGATATAGATCGATTAGCTCTGCAAAAGAATCCTCTCTGGTTTTCTCGTCACGAAGCCTAGTTAATATTTCTATATCTGATTGGTTCAATTTATACGCTTGAGTTTGATTTAATTATTTAATTAGACCCTAGGTTGTTTAAAAAGTTTGGATTGCAATACATTATTTTCAAGATAATGATTATTTCTTGAGGTAAAAAACAAAACAATTGTGGATTGGGCTGACTTTATTTGGTTTATAACCTAATCATCAAGATATCGAAATCCTAAAAAATTATGCCATGATTATGTCAAAATAGTATACATCTAAAAATAGCCAACCCATTTTGAGTTGGCTATTTTTACTTCTAATCGTATTGTTTCAGAAGGTCAATACTTTTTATTCTAAAAAAATGATTCTTACATCTTAACAATTCCTAATTTATCTTTTCTCTAAACCTCAATGCATATACCCGCAATAGTATATTTAATATGTTTTACCTGAAATAAAAAAAGTCCTCACAATTTACATTTCGAGGACTTTTTTAACTAAACATAATCGGTATATCCTACTTCTCCAGGAGTATAGAAAGTATCTGGATTTGGAATAGTAAGCGGAGATTTTGTTTTTAGTTTCTCTACCATATTCGGATTGGATATATATGGGCGTCCTATATATACCAAATCATATCCTTTATTCAACAAATCTTCTGCTTGCTCTATAGTATTTACTCCTCCTCCAACGATAATGCTTCCTTGAAAAGCATCTTTAATTGTTTTCTGAATATCAGTAGCAAACTCAGGAGCTCCCATAGCATCTATTTGATCAACAAGATGTATATAAGCAATTCCTAACTTTCTTAATTCATTCGCCAGATATGTATAAGCCTCTACCAATTCTTCATAATCCCCAAGCATATCATTAAATACTCCATAAGGAGAAAATCTAATTCCTACCTTATCTGCTCCAATTTCATTTGCAACACTACGCGCCAATTCTAATACGAAACGAGCTCTGTTCTTATAATTCCCTCCATAATCATCTTTTCTAAGATTTGTTTTAGGATTTAGAAACTGATTTAATAAATACCCATTAGCGGCATGTAATTCTATACCATCGATCCCAGAATCAATTAATTTTTTTGATGCCATCACAAACTCATTCTGTGTCGTTTTAATTTCTTCTAATGTCATTGGATTGGGAGTATCATGTGGCTGAAATCCCTTTTGATCTGTATACATCTCATTAGTTGTAAGTTGCACTGCCGAAGGAGCTAAGATTTTACCTCCCTTTGGTATATTGAAAGAGGAAGATACTCTTCCGGTATGCATTAATTGCACAAATATTTTTCCTCCTTTTTCATGTACTCCCTCTGCAATGTTTTTCCATCCTTCTATTTGCGAATCAGTATACGCTCCCGGAATTCTAGCGTACCCTAGTCCATTTATAGAAGGAGATGTACCTTCAGTAATTATTAATCCAGCCGTAGCGCGTTGCGAATAATAGGTTTTCATTAATTCGTTAGGTATGTTATCAATGGCACGACTTCTAGTTAAAGGCGCCATAACAATTCGGTTATTTAATTTTACAGACCCTAATAAGTATGATTCAAATGCTTTCATATTGTTTAATTTTCTTTATTAGTTACCAAAAGTAACTAATAATAGTTTCCAAAAAATATTTATGTACTTTTGTTTTTATGAATGTGGTAACCAAAAAGTAACTATTATGAGCAAACGATATATCGATAATCCAGAAGGATGCCCTATTACCCATGCTACGAATATTATCGGGAACAAATGGATTCCTATTATCGTATACGTACTTTTTGAAAGAACATTACGATTTGGAGAAATTGCAGTTAGAATTGATAAAATAAGTCGAAAAGTCCTTACCGAGCAATTAAAAGAACTAGAATACAATGGTATTATTTTAAGACAAGCATATTCTGAAACACCCCCAAGAGTTGAGTATTCTTTAACGAAAAAAGGAGAAAAGCTAATTCCTATTTTAAACCAATTATGCGAATGGAGTAAGGATATTGATATACCTACGCCTACCAGCGAAGTAAAATAATTAGTTGAATAGTTAAAAAATATTGAGACTCTACCACTTTCTCATCTAACTTTTTTATACTCTTTAATACATTTACTAAAAGACTTTTGGAGTATCTACCGTCAAACTATTAATTACATCTTTCTCAAAAAACAAGCTTACAAAAAGTCAATCATTTTTTAAGGTTCTATACACAGTATAGAAGAGGTATTTCGACTCTCTTTAAATTTATAAAGTACAATTTATAGCGTTTTTTTTGTAGCCCCTTTTGCTCGTTTATGCTCCATCTTTGCAGTATAATAATTCACTAAAAAGATAAAAAAATGGATATTAAAGACCAAGTAACAAAAATGGACTCTGTAGTTTTAACAGGAGCTGTAGTAGACGCGGTAAAACAATTTTTTGCAGATGATGCAAGTACCTCTGACCACGGCCAAGGTGGAACTACTACAGGTAAAGCAGAAATGGTAGCAAAAATGGAAGGATTTACTGGAGCTATCGCCGCTGTTAATGGAATTACATTACACCACTCGATAGTTGAAGGAAATGTATCTGCTTCAGAATTCACATTCGATTTCGATATGAAAGATGGTAGTAAAATTTATTGGCATGAAATCATTCGTAGAATATGGAATGATGAAGGGAAAGTAATTCAAGAAGAGTATTTCAACGCAGAATAATTAGAATAAAAAATAAAATAATTAAAAGATGAAAAATTTAATAAAAACAACAATCTTAGGCCTCATACTAGTAGTAAGTACATCTGTATTTGCACAAGATAAAATGGCAAATAACATTGACAATAGTAACATTGCTTTATCTGGTTATAGCCCTGTGTCATACTTAGATCTTGGGTTAGCCCAAAGAGGAAACAAGGCCTATAAATCTGAATATAAAAAAATAGCATATTACTTTACCTCTGCAGAGCAAAAAACAACTTTTGATAAGAACCCAGAAAAATATTTACCACAATATGGCGGTTACTGTGCTTTTGGTACCTATGCGGGAGCTAAATTTAGAGTAGATCCAACTAAGTTTATTGTAAAAGATGGAAAGTACTATTTATACTTAAATGATACAGAATTAGACGCAAAGCAATTATGGCTAGCAGAAGACAACCATAGTAAATTAAAAAGTGTTGCAGATAAAAACTGGAAAAAGCTAAGCAAAACATATAACTAGGAGTATTGTTATACTGTTCAAGAATGTAAAAAAGTGCAAACTACTAGTGTCTTGCACTTTTTTATGATCCTGTAACATTTTATAAAATGTATGATAAAAACTAGTTTACATACAACATAAGCCACTATCTAATTACTATAAAGGTTATTACTAAAGTGTACTGAACGGATAACTATTAGGTGCATTTGATACTAATATTAAAACTATGGTGTATAGCATTATTGGAGGGGGTATTTGTGGATTCACCACGGTACTAGCTTTTGAAAAGCTGAGTAGCGTATGTTTATTAGGTGATGTTGCTCATGTAACTCCAAATATAGGCCAAGGAGGTGCTCAGGCAATAAAAGATGCTTATTTCTTAGCAAATGCAATTAGAAACGAACAAACACCAGATATTTTTAAAGTTTTCCAAAAGAAAAGGGTTAAAAAGGTCAATTTAATAGTAAAGCAATCACGGTTAATGGGTAAAATGGGCATTTAAAATATTTTACCGGGATAAGAAATTTTGTTTTAAAAACTACACCTCGCTCGATGTTTAAAACACGGTAGAGTTCAGTTTACAAATTAAAAAATTATGAAGGTGATTTTAATCGAGAATAACAGTAAAGAACAAATAGGTGAACTTATGTTAAGAACGCTACCCAAAAATGGAGAATACATTGAATGTAATGAAACGCTTTATTTCATTCTTAAGGTAATACAAACTAATTATGATAATAAACTATTAGTCATCATTGTAGATTAATTGTTTTCTAAAATTCAAATATATATGAATGAATTGTTATCCGAAATAAAAAACTGCACGCTATGTAAAAAAGTTTTGCCTCTAGGACCAAGACCCATTGTTGCAGCACATCCTAAGAGTAAAATATTAATTATTGGCCAAGCACCTGGTTCTGTAGTTCACAAAACAGGAGTGCCATGGGATGACAAAAGTGGCGATAACTTAAGAAAGTGGATGGGTATTGATAATACTGTTTTTTATGATAGTAAGCAGATTGGGTTAATCCCAATGGGATTTTGTTATCCCGGACGAGGTAAATCTGGAGATAATCCACCAACAAAAGAATGTGCTCCTAAATGGTATAATACCTTATTTGCCGCTATTGAAAAACCAGAACTTATCTTATTAATAGGTAAATATGCGCAGGATTATTATTTGGGTGATTTATCTAAGAAGACATTGACCGAAACCGTTAAAAATTACAAAGATTATTTACCAAAGTATTTTGTGTTACCACATCCATCTCCAAGAAATAATATATGGCAAGCAAAAAACTCATGGTTTGCTGATGAGGTATTACCCGTTTTAGAGAAAAAAATAAATAAAATACTTACTAAAAAATAAAAGCTTTTAACATAATGATCTTCAAAAAGTCAGGTTGATTATACTTAAGTATTATTTCAACTTTTACTTTTCTTAATGAATCTTGTCCCTTCACTGTTTCGATAACACATTTTAATGAGCGTATTTCCTTTTCCTACACTATTTAATCTTCTACAATAATTATAAAAGTTAGTTGTACAAAACAAACCGAATAAAAAGGCTTCAGAAAAACTGAAGCCTTTACTAGTATCAGGAACAGGGCTCCAATCATTGACCTTTGAGTTATGAGAGAAAAACATATTCCTAAATAACTGGTTAATCTTATTTTTAAAAAAAAGTACTCAAAAAACAATCCATAATACCATTAAATGTTTCTCAACAAACTGCACACTTATATTATAAGTGACATTCATCTCTATTTTGATACTTTTTGATCTACTCTTTAGTTATCAATCACTATAAACTCACTTCTTCTGTTTTGAGCATGTTCATCCTTGCTACACTTAACCCCGTTACCACATTTGTTTATTAAAACGGTTTCTCCATATCCTCTACTTTTTACCCTTGAAGGATCAACTCCTTTACTAATTACATAATTTGCTGTAGATGTAGCACGCCTTTTAGAAAGTTTCATATTATAATAATCACTTCCTTTACTATCTGTATGAGAACCTATCTCTATTTTAATTGACGGATACTCTTTCATATACTTGATAACCTTATCTAGCTCTTTTGCCGATTTATCTAAAATTAACGCTTTGTTAGAGGCAAAATATATGGGCTTAAGATTTAAAAGTTTGGCTAGGTCAATACCTTTTTCTGGTACATTACTTTTTAAATTCACAGTTTGAAAAGGGTATGGATTATCTCTTTTTACCTCAATAAGAGTCTCAGCAGGGTCATAATCCGCCTTTTTTACAAAAACTTCATAAAACTTATCCCCACAATCCAAATTCACATGCACTTCTCCTTTTTCATTGGTTTTTCCTATATATACAGTATCATTATTGTCTTTATTTTTAATTTCTACTTCTGCATTATCAAGAACTTCGCCTGACTTTTCATTAACAACAATAACTTTAAGACTACCTTCGCATTTAGTAATTAGTGGAGTCGTTTCAACAAAACTATAAATATCATCGTTTCCTTTTCCTCCCGACCGATTAGATGCAAAAAAACCTTTCTTCGAACTTTCATCAAAAACAAAAGTTATATCATCTGCAACACTATTTATTGGCTCACCTATGTTGTAAACCGAAGTGTCATCTCCATCAATTTTTACTGCAAAAATATCTAATCCTCCTAATCCAAGGTGCCCATCAGAAGAAAAATACAAGACTCCCGATTCGCTTATAAAGGGAAATGTATCTCTACCTTCTGTATTTATAGTAGGTCCTAAATTTTGCGGAGTACTAAACGAGCCATCCTGATTAATTTTAACTACGTATAAATCAGACATCCCATAACCTCCGGGCATATCTGAAGCAAAATACAACTTGGTTCCATCGGGACTAAGAGCAGGATGCGCTACAGAATATTCATCATTATTAAATGATAAATCTTCAACAGAATCCCATCTTGATTTATCATTTAATTGAGCTTTATAAATTTTCAATCGATTTACTCCCGTAGAATCTTTTCCAAATTTCGAATTTAATAAGTTGTTTCTTGTAAAATAAATTACATCTCCTTTTTTCGAAAAAGCGCAGGTAGACTCATGTAGTCTAGAATTTAAATCCTTTGAAAAGCTTTCTGGATACTCAAAATCACCTGATTCTTTTAAGGTAAGACTGAACAAATCTAAATAAGGTTGCTGCGTCCATCTATTTTTCTTGGCAGTAGATTTAATGGTTCCTCTTGCAGAAGAAAATACTAACTTATTCTTATAAACAACCGGGGCAAAATCGACGTAAGCAGAGTTTCTAGGTAAGTTTTTAATAGTATATCTTCCAGATTGCAAACGAATATCTTCCAGATATGTTGGATTTTCTAGTAATCTTTTAGCTCTCGAATCACTATTCTTCAATGTTGCTACCTCTACCAATAGGCTATCTGCCTTTTTGTACTCTTTTAGATGTTTTAGACATTGAGAAGCTCTAAAATAGTATTCTACTCCTATTTCTTTATTTAATTTTTCTTTTGTTGTTAATGCTCTTTCTTTAAACATTTCTTCATACCACTTTGCTGCGGTTTTAAGATCAGAGTTAAAGAAATAACAATCTCCTAATCTTTGATATACTTCGAGCGTTGCATTTCCTGAGTTAATTATTTGATTATACTCTTTTATAGCCTCAGAATAAGCATAGCTATCGTAATAATCATTTGCCTTTTTAAATTTATTATCCTGTGAAAGAAGATAGCTTACACTAAAAAAGCATAATAAAAATATATGTATCGTTAAATTTTTCATGACAATAGTTGGTTTACATTAAAAGAATCTAGGGTAAAGAACTTTTTCTTGTTTTTTGAAAATCTCATATCTAAGGACAAATTCATAGGACCCCGCATTAAATTCGGTATTTCCTAATTCTGTAGTCTCCCAATCATAAGCAAATCCCAGCATTATAGTGTCTGAAACTTGAAAACCTGCAAGAAAACTTGCTGCAGCACTCCATCTATATGCCAATCCTAGGGTCAATTTTTCTTTAAACAATACGTTAGCCGAAACATCTACCTGAAGTGGTGCTCCACCTACACCTTTTATCAATGTAGCGGGTTTTAATTTTAAGTTCTCATTAATATTAAAAACATACCCACCTATCAAATAATAATTGATTCGTTCTTTTGCCAAAAAGGATGAAGCTATATTATTGGTAGATGACTCATCAAAATGCTGAGTTTGAAGTAAATTTGGCGCTGAAAATCCCACATAAAATTTATCTGTATGATAATATGAACCAATTCCTATATTAGGCGAGAATTTATTATCAATATTTGTATCTAACAATACATCTGAATTGGTGTATTGATTAAGATCATTAAAATTTACATCTAGTAAATGCCCCCCAGCTTTTACTCCAAAAGCTAGTTGTCCTTCTACAGAGGTATTAATCGTATATGAAAAATCAACATCTAAAAAGGTTTCCTGTGTCGGACCAATTTTATCATTTACAATCGATACTCCTAAACCTACTTTATTACTTGCTCCAATTGGAGAGTGTACATTAAGAGTTTGAGTAACTGGCGCTCCTCCTATTCCAACCCATTGGTTTCGGTACAGTCCCGTTATACTAATTGCGTCTCTGGATCCGGCATAAGCAGGGTTAATACTTATAGTATTGTACATATATTGTGTGTACTGAGCATCTTGTTGACCAAAGCTTACATTGGTCAAAATAATTAATAGTATGGTTAGTATATAATTTTTTTTCATTTCGAAGGGGTTATTTTGTTTTATTGAGGAGTACGATCGTACTCCCCAATTTTAAGTTTTAAGTTTACCTGTTGATATATAAATAATCTGAGCGTTTTTTAGTCTCTCCTGAACTTGTTTTGTAGGTTAAGACATAAAAATAAGTCCCTACTGGTAATAGTCGATCCTTATTGATCGTTGCTCTTCCATTAGACTCTCCGCTGAAATATTCTCCATTACGTCCATATCCTAGTGCTTCATATACTAAAACACCCCATCTGTTAAATATTTTTAGCTCATTGGCTGGGAAATTTTCGATATTTCTAATTATAAAAATGTCATGATCTCCATCACCGTTTGGAGTAACTACATTGAAAACTTCAAGATCATCTTCAGAATTTGTATCAAAATCATTTGGCTCTAAGTAATCTGGTGTTCCATCTCCATCACTATCAAAAGCATCATCTGGATTACCATCTCCATTAGGGTCTGGTGTTTCATCTATTGTCAATATTCCATCTCCATCATCATCGGTATCTAAATAATCTGGAACTCCATCTGCATCGGTATCATCATTTAATGGGTTGTTGTCATCATTTACATCTTCTTCAATTGTGTTTACACCGTCTCCATCATCATCAATATCCAGATAATCTGCAATTCCATCACCATCAGTATCTTGAGTGTCACCAGTAAGGGGATCGCCATCTGCATCATTGTTGGGATTTTCTTCTTCTGTTGATATTCCATCTCCATCATCATCGGTATCTAAATAATTGGGGATACCATCTTCATCGCTATCATCTCCAACAGGGCTACCATCAATATTAACATCCTCATTGATGGTATACACTCCATCACCATCATCATCAATATCTTGAAAATCGCTAGTACCATCTTCATCACTATCCATTAAGGTATAATTAATCATACCATCATCAGGCGTATTTTGAATACTATCAGCAATTCCGTCTGTACCATAAGGGCCATCAACTTGTCCATCATTATTGACATCTAATCCATTACCTCCTGATTCTATAACATCTAACACTCCATCTCCATCAGAATCAAGATCTAAACTATCTATAATCCCATCTCCATCTGTATCTAACGTTGGATTACCTCCTTGTTCTACAGTATCAGGAATACCATCATTATCATCGTCTAGATCTATAGGGTCAGGAATGCCATCATTATCCGAATCATCCCCTATTACTGTTATATTTACTGTAGCATTCTCACAAACATTTGGAGTCACTGCCGTATTACATACCTGATATACCACAGTTACAACAGTTCCACTTTCTGCTGCTGTAGCGGTATAACTTAAATCGCCTGTTAATGGATCAAAACTTATAACTCCTGTAGCTGTACCTAATCCTGTATTCGTTAGTGATGTATTTATTCCCGGCAGGAAATCATCGTTGGTCAATACATCTATAGTTCCTAATATCCCAGCCGTCACAATTTGAACATCATCATTAGCTACTGGAATTTGTGGGTTAGGATCTGTAGTATCTGGGTTTCCATCATTATCATCATCGGTATCGGTTACATCGGGAGTACCATCATCATCAGTATC
>CANMLW010000008.1 GCA_947498705.1 uncultured Aquimarina sp. | reverse complement strand
AAAACACATAAAACCGCAAACCTTTGTAAACAAATAGTTTGCGGTTATTTTTTATAATAGACATACGGATTTAAGGGTCTCGCTCGTGCCGTCAAAGACAAGAACAAACATCATAGATAGAAACAGTTGCAAACTTAAGTTTACAACTGTTTTTATATTTGACACTAGGGTCATAAATATCAAAAAATAAAACTACCATTTTGTAGGTTAGCAAAATGAGTAGAAAATATAAGTTTATAACAAAGAAGGGGTTTACTTTATAAGCTTTGCTACCGTATATTGGATTGATGGTATTTACTAGAGAAGTGTATTTAAATATTTTAATAGAAAGTATTAATTATTGTAGAAAACATAAGGGTCTGGAGATATATGCTTATTATTTTATGCCTAGTCACGTGCATTTGGTATTTCGTTGTAGTAATCAAGATCCATCTGGATTAATACGTGATTTTAAAAAACACACTTCTAAAAAAATAGTTAATGCAATAGAAGAGAACCCATAAGAAAGTCGTAAAGAATGGTTATTATGGATGATGGAAAAAGCTGGTAAAAAGAATGCTACTGTAAGTAAAATGCAGTTTTGGCAACAACATAACAAACCTATAGAATTATGGACAGATAAGATAATTCAGCAAAAAGATAGACTATATTCATAAAAATCCTATAGTATGCGGTTTTGTAACAGATCCTGTAGATTGGAAATATAGTAGTGCTAGAAATTATCAAAACGACCATACAGTATTAAAAATAGATAGTGATGGATATTGGTTTGGATTGGTAAATCAGAAACGCCACTAGTCATAGACTAGCAGTATCGGTGTAGAAAAAAAGTAAAATGACACAGGTTGTTTTGATGTTTATCAGGTTTATGATTATCCGTTTTGTGTACTAATGATATTTTCAATGTCATTCCGAATTTATTAGTGAAACTCTGTTTTGAAAAGTTGCGTAGCAATGCCTTCAAAATAGATAGTTGAACTAATCCCGCTTTTTCAGCGGGATTTGAGATTTAATACCTCCATATGTACTAATTTATAACAAGAACCTAAAACAAGTTGACAATGATGAGTTATTATTCATTTCGAACATTCAATATTAGGTTTACACCTTTACAAAAACCCCTTTCTTATGTAAAATATATCCTAATAAGGTATACAACCCAACCACAACACACGCATATACAAAAGATGAGAACTTAAGCGTTATAAAAGAATAAGTAAAAAATGTATTGAACAAATAGTGATGTATCGAATGACCAGAGTTTAGGGTTATTAAATAAAATGATTTTGCCACCAGACTAGATAAAAAATAAATGATCAAACCATTGGCACCGACATACGATACTACAGCCCCGAAAGAACGCTTTTTATGATCCATCAAATAATATAATCCTGCTAATAGTAACGTAGCATAACCAGCAGTTACTAATACAAAGCTACTGCTCCATAATGCTTTGTTGACAGGAAAAAAGATACTCCATAAATAGCCTAACAACACCAAAATACTTCCAGTAACAAGAAGTATAATATGCTTTTTTGATATAGTGTTTTTTATCATTCTTCCTATAAAAGCTCCAATAATGGTGGTGACACATGCCGGAAGTGTACTTAACACACCCTCTGGATCATAATCAGGTTGCCAGATATGCCCCTTTAGGAATTGATAATCTATAAAAGCTGCCCAATTGTGAGGAGCTCGTTCTAATGTAGGTGTTCCCAAACCTGGAATGGGTATATATACCATCCAAATCCAGTATCCTATAAGGATCAAAATTGCAGTAATTAATAGTTGCCCGGGTTTTAGCAACACATATAATAAAGAGACGATAAAAAACACAATCCCGATACGCTGCAATACGCCAGGTATTCTAACCGAAGCTATTTCAGTAAAAAACGGAAAATACGGAAGAAAAAAGTTAAGAAAAAGCCCTAGCAGTATCAGTTTCAAACTTCGCATCCCAATCTTTTTTATCATCGCTATGGAAATTTGCTTGTTATGATATACAAAAGCAATAGACACTCCTACAATGAATAAGAAAAAAGGGAAAACAAAATCCGCCAATGTTAATCCATCCCAGGGTGCATGTAATAATATAGGATAGACATGCGACCAATCGCCAGGGGTGTTGACCAATATCATAAGCATAATGGTAGCACCCCTTAAAAAATCAACAGATTGTACTCTTTGTCTCATGACTAAGAGACTAGACTCTTACCGATTCGTTTCCAGACTTTGATTAATAAAAAGCCTGCCAAAACAGATAAAACAGTCAATATAGATGCATTTAAGACATTACCATAAATCCAGTTACCCATAGAAAACAAAACGCCATAAACCAGCAAACATCCAAGTACCATAGCTAATATTCCCGACGGAACCATCCATTTCTCCTGAGTCTTTAGTACCTCAACTCCTTCTTCTTTTGCTTTTTGCAGTACTCTGGTCCACCCTGGCCCACCTGGCTGAATTTTTGTATAAAATTTAAAAAGTACATCATCATCATCTGGTTTGGTTAAAAAAGTAACGGTTATCCAAATAATAGTTGTTAACAAAACCACTAATGGAAACTGAAACCAGGATGGAAAGATCCCATCAACACCCTCTGCTCCAAAAAGAGCTGCATTTACAGAAGAAATACTTATAACAATGGATATAATCCCTGAAGAAAACATCGCAGAAATCTCGCTCCATGCATTAATCCTCCACCAAAACCATCGCAGAATAAAAATTAAACCTGTACCGGCTCCAAACATTAATATATACTTAAATATTTGCACTGCATTGGTAAGTGCCAAGGCCAATAATGTACTTAAAATCATTAATACTACCGTAGCCAATCGTCCCATATTTACCTGTGCCTTTTCTGAAGCATCTTTATTTACAAACTGCTTATATACATCATTAACAATATAAGAGGCTCCCCAGTTTAAATGTGTAGATATAGTAGACATATAGGCCGCTATCAATGATGCTACCACAATTCCTAACAATCCACTTGGTAATTTTGTTAACATAGCTGGATACGCCAAGTCATGCCCAAGTTTATCCTGGGTAACATCAGGAAATGCTTCTTGTATACTTGCCAGATCCGGAAAAATAACCAACGAAGTTAAAGCTACAATGATCCATGGCCAAGGTCTGATTGCGTAATGCATAATATTAAAAAAGAAAGTAGCTCCTACGGCATGGCTTTCACTTTTAGAAGCCAGCATTCTTTGTGCAATATAACCACCACCACCTGGCTCTGCCCCCGGATACCAAGAACTCCACCATTGTATGGCTAACGGAATAATTAACAAAGCAATCATAGCATCTGTATCACTAAAATCAGGAACCATCGATAGTTTATCTTTTACATTTGGGTGAGAAACCAAATTATCCAATCCATTTACTTCTGGTAAATTAACACAATAGTAGGCTGCTCCTACTGCACCAACCATAGCTACAAAGAATAGTAAAAAGTCAGAATACACAACCCCTTTAAATCCTCCTAAAGCACTAAAAACGACTGTTACCACCGCAGCATAACCAACGGTTTCTATAGCCGATAAGCCCAACATTACCTGACCAATTTTTATTGCGGCCAGGGTAACCCCCGACATGGCAAGAATATTAAAAACTACCCCTAAATAAACAGAACGAAATATTCTTAAAAATCGAGCAGGCTTACCAGAGTATCGTAATTCATAGAACTCCATATCGGTATTTACATTAGATCTACGCCATAGTCTTGCATAGATGAAAACCGTTAGCAAACCTGTTAGCAAAAAGGCCCACCAAACCCAGTTACCAGCTACCCCATCTTGTCGTACAATATCTGTAACAAGATTAGGAGTATCGGTAGAAAAGGTAGTTGCAACCATAGAGAAACCCAGTAACCACCAAGGCATATTTCGTCCTGATAAAAAATATTCTGATGCATTCTTTCCCGATTTTTTTGCTACTACGACACCAATTAAGAGCGTCGTTAAAAAGAAAAATACGATGATTGAATAGTCTAAAGTACTAAGTTCCATTATTTTATTTTAACAAGTTTGATTTATTTTTAAGTATTCGTTGTTTGGCATGTGCAGTATAGTTTCTACCAATAGGGATTCTTTTATCTCCTATTTCTACCAAATTGCCCTCTATAGACTTTACCTTATCTATAGCAATAGTATATGATTTATGAATTCGTATGAAATTTTCTGAAGGTAGTTCTTCGCTTATACTCGTCAAGGATTTATGTGATAAAAATGTGTCTGTGAGTGTACTTACTCGTATGTAATCTTTTAAACTTTCTATAAAAAGGATATCTGTCAATAAAATTTTAACCAACTTCTTATCTACTTTTAAGAAAATATGTGCGGGTTGAACCAAATCCATCGATGGTTCTTGTTTCTTGATAGCAATAAGTCTTGCTGTCAATTTATTCATGGACTTTAAAAACCGGTTAAACGAAATGGGCTTCACCAAATAATCCAACACTTCTAACTCGTAACTTTCTAAAGCATATTCTTTATAGGCTGTTGTAATAATTACTTGAGGATATACTTGCAAACTTTTTAAAAACTCAAGGCCGTTCATTCTTGGCATATTAATATCTAAAAAAACAGCATCTATCTCGTCTTGTTCTAAAATGGGTAATGCCTCTATTGGATTTTTAAAGGTATCCACAATTTCTATGTTTTTGAATTCTTTTAAAAAGGACTCAATAACTTCTATTGCCAGAGGCTCATCATCAATTATGATACATTTAATAATCATTATATAGGGATTTTAAGTAAAATCGAATATTCATTATTCTTTTGGGATATGTCTAGTGTAAATTTCTTTTGATATAAGATTTCTAATCTTCTTTTCACATTTTTTATCCCGATTCCATGGGGTTCTGTTGGTTTATATTGGTCATTATAATTGTTTTTAGATGTAAATATTAATTCATTTTGTTTTTTTTCAAATGAAATGACTAATTCCATTTCATCATTTTCTTTTAATCCATGCTTAAAAGCATTCTCGACAAAAGGAAGAAACAGCATCGGCACTACTTCTACATCATCTATATTACCGTGTATATCTACTTCTGACACTACTCGGTCACCATACCGCATCTTTTCTAACTCTATATAATTATCTATGTGATTAATTTCTTGTAACAAGGGTAATTTCTTCTCACTTGTATCATAAATCACATACCGCATAAAGTTAGATAGTTTTACAACCATTACCGGTGCGAGATCTGATTTTTTTATAGTATGTGAATATAAGCTATTAAGGGTATTAAAAAAAAAGTGTGGTTGTATTTGTGCTTTTAAATATTTAAGCTCTGTTTTATATTGTAACTCACTTAAGTGCCTGTTCTTGTTTTGCACTATTAAAAAATCGATAGTAAATTTTATAGCCGATGTTAAGCCAATTACATATAATTCTCCTACTACTACTGCTACAATATGATTAAATCCAAATGGGTCTAGTCTACCTTCTACTTCTGGCCAAATATCTTCTGTCACTAATAACAAATTAAGACCCGATCGAAGTAAGTAATGAACTCCTAATGAAAGACATAAAAAAATCACATAATGCACATACTTCTTCTTGTATAAAAATTTAGGTACTAAATAATAAATATTGAAATACACCAAAATGATATGCAAAGGGAACTCTACCAAATTAGATTTTACCGAATACCAATAATCATTAAAGTAACTCCCCCATCTAATCACATTAAATAAAAAATATATAATCCAAAAATACAGATGGTATCGTCTTTTTATAGTTCTATCCACTTTGCTGACCTTTATCGTATAATGCGAGTTCTTTTTTCCACATCACTTTGCATAACACTACTTATGCGATTCATAATTATTTTATGTCATTTCTACATGACTACCGTAAAAATTTTATGGCTTAAAAAAACCCGAAGTTATTGAATTTCCACAAAAAAAATAAGCGAAACAAATCCCAAAAAACTATTAAATAATTGCACGGAACAATCTCATTTAACATAAAATTTTGAAAAATGTAAGGTTATTTAAAGACAAAAACAAAAAAAACAAAGAATCAAAAAAAATGAAAAAACCAATATATGACATAGGATGTCGATTGTTACAGAAACAATGTCGTTCGTCTAAAAAAAAAAATCTCTTAGGATTAAAATATTAATTTGAGACCTTTCAAAATAAACAACATTATATAATATGAAACAAAAGATCTTAACACTAACAGCTTTACTGTTTATTTCTTTCTTGAGTTTTGGGCAGGGAACCCAAATAACAGGAACGGTAAAGGCAGCCTCAGATGGCGTTGCCTTACCAGGGGTGAACATTATTGTAAAAGGAACTACAAACGGAGCACAAACAGATTTTGATGGTAAATACACCATCACGGCAAACCCAGGAGATGTATTAGTATTTTCATACTTGGGAATGACCGATCAGGAAGTAACTGTTGGTAGTGAAACTGAAATTAACGTAAACTTACAAGAAGACGCAGAGCAATTAGAAGACGTTGTCGTTACCGCTCTGGGTATTAAAAAGACTAGAAAATCTTTGACGTATGCTGCACAAGATGTCGCCGCAGATGAATTAACAAAAATCAAAGATGCAAACCCAATTAACAGTTTATCAGGTAAAGTATCTGGTGTGGTGGTAAACAGAAGTGCCTCTGGTGTAGGTGGATCTGTAAAAGTAACGCTAAGGGGTAACACGTCTACCAGAAACAACCAACCACTTTATGTAGTAGATGGTATACCTTTATTAAACAACTCTGCAATCCAGCCTAATAGTTCTTTTGGAGACATTGCTAATGCAGGAAATAGAGATGGTGGAGATGCTTTATCCTTAATCAATCCGGATGACATCGAAAGTATTAGTGTATTAAAAGGTGCATCTGCATCTGCATTATACGGAAGTCAAGGTTCTAACGGGGTAATATTAATTACTACTAAAAAAGGTAAATCAGGTAAATTTAAAGCCAGCGTATCTTCTAATTTTACTGTTGATAATGCTGCTTATTTAATTGACTTCAATGATAGAGCACAGGATAATGTTGATGATTTCTTACAAACAGGAACTACTGCGATCAATTCGCTATCTGTTTCTGGAGGAACCGAGACAGCTCAGACTTATTTTTCGTATGCTAATACCCAAGCTACCGGTATTATTCCCACACATAATGTAAAAAAGCATACACTTAACTTTAGAGAAACTGCTAAACTTTTCGACAATAAATTAACTGTAGATGCGAATATACTTCTTACCACTCAGTCAATTCATAACAAACCGATTTCAGGTTTTTATTATAACCCATTAGTTGGTGCTTATAACTTTAACTCTGATACAGATCAATTAAGTAATTATAAAACTTTTGAAGTATTTAATGCTGATCGAAATCTGATGGCTCAAAATTGGTTTCGAGATACTTCTGATATTGAACAAAACCCGTATTGGATTTTAAATAGAAATGCCAGTGATGATACCAACCAAAAAGTACTTGCTTCAGTTTCTTTAAGCTACAAGTTTAACGATTGGTTAACTATCCAAACAAGAGGTAGTTATGATAAGAACTTTTATAAGTTTGAAAGAAGAATCTTTGCAACAACAGATAGAACATTATCTGCAGAAAATGGTAGGTACCTTTACAATGATGTAGAAGACACTCAGGTATACGGGGATCTTATTGCTACCATCAATACACCATTGACAGAGGACATTAACCTAACCGCAAATATTGGTACCAGTATCAGACAGTCTGATTTGGGTGACGCTACTTTATTAGACTCTGGTGTTGCGGGTGATTTAAAAATCGCAAACATTTTTACACTATCAAATTTCGTAGTAGGTACAGAAGGTTTAAACCCTGTATTAAGAAGCAGTATTGCAGAGCAAAAAGAAGTTCAATCTTTATTTGCCAGTGCAACACTAGGGTACAAAGAAATGCTATACCTGGATTTGACAGCCAGAAATGACTGGTCATCTACCGTATCAAAATCTTTCTTTTACCCATCTTTTGGTATTACAGGTATATTAACAGAAATGTTCGAAATGCCAGAATTAGTATCTTTTGCCAAAGTAAGAACCTCTTATGCAGAAGTAGGTAACGATGTACAAAGTTTTGCTAACAACCCTATCAATTCTGTAGGAACAGGTCAGGCGATATTAAATCCACCCAATACTGTTCCGTTATCAGAGTTGAAGCCTGAAACTCAAAAATCTTTTGAAATTGGTACAGAATGGCAATTTCTTGATAATCGATTAGGGTTTAATTTTGGGTATTATAAAACAAATACACTAGACCAATTTATAAGAATTAATGCTGAAACAGGTCAACCTAACTTTTTAGGACAAATAGCACCGTTTTGGACTATTAATGGTGGTGATTTTCAGAACTCAGGAATTGAAGCTTCTATAACGGCAACTCCCATCCAAAATGATAACTTTACCTGGAATACTTCTGTAAACCTGGCAAGTAACAAAAATACCATTAAAGAATTAGACGACAGATTGGATAGTGACTTTATAGAGTTAACTCCTTTTAGTGTTAACTCCTATGCCTTATTAATTCAAGAAGGAGGTTCTTTTGGTGATATTTGGGGAGCACAAATTCTTAAACAAGATGGGCTACCAGTACTAAGAACAAATCCTGAAGATAATTCTCAATCCTTCGTTAGACAAGATCCAAGTGAAAGTACAAGAGGTGGTTTCGAAAAATTAGGAAATGCCAATCCAGATTTCACCTTAGGATGGAATAACTCATTTTCTTATAAAAACTGGACATTAAACTTCTTGGTTGATGGTAAGTTTGGAGGAGAAGTGATGAGTATTACTGAAGCAGAAGCTGATCTAAACCGTACTTCTAACAGAACAGGAACTGTGAGTGTATTTGATGAAGCCGCTAATGCAGTAACCACTATGCCTGCTGCAGAATATTATAGTTCCATAGGAGGGAGAAACGGGTTTACCAGTGAGTACATTTATGATGCAACCAATATCCGTTTGGCCGAGCTATCTCTAGGATACAGCTTTGATCTTCCTGAAGACAGCTTTTTTAGCTCTATAAACACCTCAATCATTGGAAGAAACCTATTTTTCTTTTACAAAGATGCTCCATACGATCCCAATGTTTCTTTAAGTACTGGTAACGGTTTGCAAGGTGTTGATATTTTTGGTTCACCATCTTCACGTAGTATCGGGTTAAATGTTGGGTTATCGTTTTAATTAAAAAGAAATAAAACAAATGAAAAGTATATATATAAAAACAATCATCATCGCTTTTTCTACTCTATTTGTACTATCATGTACAGATGACTTCGAAGCGCTAAATACAGATCCAAACGGTCTCACAGATGCTCAAAGTGAAGCCGATTTTCTTAATGTAGGAGGACCATTCAACCCTATATTTTTAAACATCTATAGATATGACCCTGCCTGGCATACCCAATTACAACATAATTTGAATGCAGATACTTTCTGTGGTTATATGGCGCCACCCAGGCCTTTTGTAGGTGGTCAAAATACAACGAACTATGCGTTTGTTGATTTTTGGGATCAATTCCCTTGGGACGTACCGTATTCGGAAACAGGGGTGATGCAAAATGCTGCTTTGGTAAAAGAAAGAGGAGAAGAAAGCTTCCCTTTAATCTACGCCGTTGCCAAAATATTAAGAGTAGAAGCTATGCATCGAGTAACCGATGTTTATGGACCAATTATTTATTCAAAATTTGGAGCTCCAACTGCTTCATTTGTAGAGTACGATTCTCAACAAGAAGTATATAATCAATTCTTTACAGAACTTGATGAAGCAATAACCACCTTATCTTCTGATGTTGACAACGAGCAATTTGCAGATTTCGATTTGGTATATGGAGGTGAGTATAGCCAATGGATAAAATTTGCAAATAGCCTTAGACTACGTCTTGCTATAAGAATTGCCAAAGTAGATGCTACCAAAGCTCAAACAGAAGGAGAAAAATCGTTAGCAAATAGTGGTGGGCTTCTAGAAAGTAATGAGGAAAACTTTGTTATTAAAGGTGGAGCAACTCATCCTTTAACTGTATTTAACTCTTCATGGAATGATGTGAGAATGAATGCTTCTATGGAATCTATCTTAGTAGGATATGACGATGCCAGAGGAGATGTTCTATTTGAAGCATCAGAAGTTACACCTAGTACTTTAAAAGGTTTAAGAGGTGGAATGCCTTTATTTAATGACGTATATGATGGTGAGATCGAACAAAAAGATGCGTATACTGGTTTTTCTAGATTAGGAAACGCTTACATCGCTGGAGAACCTGAAGCAACTACAGATATACAATTAATGACGGCTGCTGAGGTATATTTTCTAAAAGCTGAAGCAGCCTTAAGAGGTTGGACTGGAGCTGGAGATGCTCAAACCAATTATGAAACGGGAATCTCAACTTCTTTTGCTCAACATGAAGTATCTGCCGCTGCCGCCGCTTATATTGCAGATAATACCTCTACGCCAAATGATTATGTGGATCCTGTGAATGCATCTAACAATATCAATGCATTAACTAGTGTTACGGTGGCATGGGATGCTGGAGCTGATAATGAAATAAAACTAGAAAAAATTATTACCCAAAAATGGATTGCTATGTTCCCTGACGGTCAAGAAGCTTGGAGTGAATTTAGAAGAACGGGATATCCAAAAATATTCCCTCCTGTAGCCAATAATAGTGGAGGTACCATTGATACTAATATACAAGTTAGAAGGTTACCATTCCCAGCGAGTGAAAGAAATACAAATCCATCTGGAGTTGCGCAAGCTACAACTTTGTTAGGAGGTGCAGATAACGGTGGTACCCGATTATGGTGGGACGTAGATGGACCTAATTTCTAATTTGAGTTAGCCATACATAAATTTAAAAAGAGATGGATGAAGATTCATTTTGGATTCCATCTCTTTTACCAAAGCCTTAAAATAAATAGTAGTATTAAACAATGAACTCTTGAGAAAATGATTCAGGAAATTGAGTATAAACAAGTAGGACAGTTTGAAAAAACAAAGTTTGAGAAGATTCATGGTGAAATATTTCCAGATTCTTCGATAGCTTCGAAATTAGTTGCCAATGAAATTGCAACACTAATCAAACAAAAACAACATGAAGGAAATCCTTGTGTGCTAGGTCTAGCCACAGGTTCTTCCCCGATAAAAGTATATGAAGAGTTAGTACGCCTACACCGTTCTGGGGAGTTAAGCTTTCATAATGTGGTCACTTTTAATTTGGATGAGTATTATCCTATGGATACATCACATCAACAAAGTTATTACCACTTTATGCATCAGCATCTCTTTGACCATGTAGATATCAACCCAGAAAACATACATATTCCTGACGGTACGATACCTATTTCAGAAATGGACCAGTACTGTATTGATTATGAAATGAAAATTAAACAATACGGAGGTTTAGACTTTCAGCTCTTAGGGATTGGTCGAACAGGACATATTGGTTTTAACGAACCAGGATCTCACCCAAATTCGGGTACTCGAATTATTACATTAGATCACATTACAAGAACAGATGCATCTTCTGATTTTAATGGTTTAGAAAATGTACCCAAAAAAGCTGTTACTATGGGTATTAGTACCATTATGAAATCAAGAAGAGTATTGCTTTTGGCTTGGGGACATAAAAAAGCTTCTGTTATACAACAATCTATAGAAGGTGAAGTAACGCCTAATATCCCTGCTTCTTTCTTACAACAGCATAAAAATATTACCATCATTCTTGATGAAGAAGCAGCTTCAGAACTTACTCGTATCAAAACACCTTGGTTGGTAGATCAATGTATATGGACAGAACCCTTAAAATTTAAAGCGGTTACCTGGCTGAGCCAACAAGTAAACAAACCCGTTTTAAAACTTACTGATAAAGATTATAACGACAACGGCATGTCGAGCTTATTAGCAGTCGAAGGTTCTTCTTATGATCTTAACATCAAAATCTTTAATAAACTTCAGCATTCTATTACAGGATGGCCGGGAGGTAAGCCTAATGCAGACGATACCAATCGACCAGAAAGAGCTACTCCAGATAAAAAAAGAGTATTGATTTTTAGTCCGCATCCTGATGATGATGTGATTTCTATGGGGGGTACTTTCCTTAGACTTATAGATCAAGGACATGAGGTTCATGTAGCCTATCAAACCTCGGGTAATATTGCTGTAACAGATGAAGAAGCTCTTAAGTTTGCAGAAGTAGCCAATAGTTTTCAGGCAGGTAAAGGAGAAGATATATACGCTAAAGTTATTTCTTTTCTAAAAACAAAAAATCAAGGAGACATTGATATTCTTGAAGTTCGTAAAATTAAAGGGCTTATTAGAAGAATGGAATCATTAGGTGCTATACGTTATTTTGGACTACCTGATGAAAATGTATCCTTTATGGATCTTCCTTTTTACGAAACGGGTAAAATTATGAAAAACCCTTTAGGAAAAGAGGATGTAAAAATTACCGAAGATCTTATCAAAAAAATAAAACCTCATCAAATATATGCAGCAGGTGATTTAGCCGATCCTCATGGTACGCATAAAGTATGTTTGGATGCAATTTTTAGTGCTATTCAGAACATTAAAAGCGAATCTTTTATGGATGATTGCTGGGTATGGTTATACAGAGGTGCATGGCAGGAATGGGATGTTTCTGAAATAGAAATGGCTGTACCATTAAGTCCAATGGAAGTATCTAAAAAAACCAATGCTATTTTATATCACCAGTCGCAAAAAGACAGGGTAATGTTTCAAGGTGAAGATTCTCGGGAATTTTGGCTTAGAGCTAGAGAAAGAAATAGAAATACTGCAAAATTATATGATAAACTCGGAATGGCAGATTACGAAGCCATAGAAGCGTTTAAAAGGTACAATTTTTAATATTGTGTTTTGTTTGTTGAATGAGTGTAAACTCAAAAAATATCCCTCCCTCAGTTCTTGAGGGGAGGGTTATTTTTAAAAACTCATTTCAACTTTGAAGTCTTAAAATTATGTTTCACAACTAAATACCAGTTCTGATTTGAATTTACTCATAAGAAAACAATATATTTTTTCCTTGGACAAAAAAGAAAAGTTCAGCATAGCCAAAGCTATGGTTAATTTTTATTTTGAAGGATTAGGTAAAAAGATGCCGTTTTATTGGGTAAATTCAAGTTGGAAATGGTATAAATACATTCAGAGATGATTTTATTTGCTGATAGTGGTTCTACCAAATGTGATTGGGTTATGGTTAAAGAGAATGGTCTTCCTATATGTAAAACCAAGACTATTGGCATTAATCCACTTATACTCTCTAATGAAGCTATATCGACAATCGTTCATAAGGCAGATGTTTTAACCGAACATAGAGATATGGTACAGGAAATTTATTTTTATGGAGCCGGTTGTTGTGAAACAGACTCAAGAAAAAGAATACGTCGTATTCTTCAGTCAATTTTTAAAAATGCTTCATTTATTGTGATTGAAGAGGATATCATAGGAGCTGTAAAATCCACAACTCAAAATCCAAGTGTAGTTTGTATTCTGGGAACCGGAGCAAATTGTTGTTACTATGATGGAAAAAAAGTCATTCAAAAATCACCTGCTTTAGGATACCTGTTAGCAGATGAAGGAAGCGGAAATTATTTAGGAAAAAAATTATTAAAGGATTATACCTTAGGTAGAATGCCTGGAAATTTGAGAGTTCTTTTTAAAAACAGCTATGCTTCAGAATTAGATCAATTGATGGACAAATTATACAATGCCAAATATCCTAATTCGTTTTTAGCATCGTTTGCTCAATTTATTTTTAATAACCGAGGTGATGCCTATATCGAAAAGATATTGCATCAAGGAATTTCAAAATTTATAGACACCTATCTTTTCCAATACAAAGAAGAATTATATAAACACCCTTTACACTTTGTAGGGTCTATTGCCTATTACTCACAAGATGTCCTAAAAAAAATGGTAGAAGAAAAAGGGTATCAAGTAAAAAGCTTTATAAAAAAACCAATCGATCACTTAGTAAATCAGGTAATCACACAGAGAATTTCTCATAAAATAAGTCAATAATGAATTTACGAATCATATCATTTTTTTTACTAACCTTTTTGGCATGTAAAAGCCCTGAAAATCCTTCTGTTAGTATAGACAGGTCTTCAGAAATTACCCCCAAACCCCTGGCCATAACAAAAAAGAAAGAAAATTTTATACTTACCCAAAACACTACTCTTTATGCTAATGAAAAATCAGTAGATGATATTGCTAACTTTTTCATTCATAAAATAGAAAATAATACAGGGCACTTGTTAAATATTACCAAAGATCGTGATCACAATAACAGTATCAAACTCTTAAAAGATGATACTTTGGATTATGAAAAAGAAGAATATCATTTAGATGTTTCCGAAAACGATGTAGTTATAAAAGCAAAAACAGACCAAGGATTATTTTATGGAATGCACACTTTTATGCAACTTCTACCGTTGTATAAAGAAGAAAACAAAAACAAACCCTTTTTTCCTATTAAAATTCAGGCCGTGGATATTAAAGACAAACCACGTTTTAGCTGGCGTGGTGTTCATCTTGATGTTTCTAGACATTTCTCATCTGTAGATTTTATAAAGAAACAACTGGATGTACTTTCTATTTTTAAGATAAATAAATTTCATTGGCACTTAACCGATGATCAGGGATGGAGAATAGAAATTAAAAAATATCCAAAACTTACTTCTATAGGATCTAAAAGAAAAAATGCAGATGGATCTTATCACGAAGGGTATTATACTCAAGAAGAGATCAAAGAAGTGGTCCAATATGCAAAAGAACGCTTTATAGATGTCGTTCCAGAATTTGACACTCCTGGACATGCCATAGCCGTTCTTTCTGGTTACCCAGAACTTGCATGTGATAAAAGTCCAGATCATTATGATGTTAGAAATTTGTGGGGTGTAGAATCTAGCATATTCTGTGCATCAAAAGAAACAACCTACACTTTTATAGAGGATGTTGTCAAAGAAATGGCCGAACTTTTTCCATATGAGTACTACCATATGGGAGGTGACGAAGTTCCTAAAGATCAATGGAAACATGCTCCTTGTTGTCAAAAATTAAAGAAGCAAGAAAGTATAAAAGACGAAAAAGAAATACAAAGTTATTTCATGGCGCGTGTAGAAAATATTTTGACAAAATACAATAAAAAAATGATTGGTTGGGATGAAATTCTTGAAGGAGGAATCACCCCAACTACCAATATCATGTCATGGCTTGGAGAAGAAGGAGGAATTAAAGCCGCAAACGAAGGTCATGATGTAATTATGACTCCTTCAAAATATGTGTATCTCAATTTTTATCAAGGAGATCACAAGGTAGAACCTTTTGCTTTTGGCGGATACATTCCCTTAGAAAAAGCATATAATTATGACCCTCTTCCCGTAGCAATTAAAGAAGATAAAAAGAAACATATCTTAGGTTCGCAAGGAAATCTTTGGACAGAATACGCAAAAGAAGACAAAACAAAAGAGTACCTCCTCTACCCTCGTATTATTGCACTTGCAGAAACCAACTGGACACAAAAAGAAAACAAAAACTTTGTTGACTTTTCCAGAAGACTAAATAACACTTATGAGCTTTTGGATCATTATGGTATAAATTATCATTTCCCACTTCCAGAAGGTCCTACAGCCGATAAAATTACGTTTATCGACAGCGTACAAGTGCCTTTTACAACAACGCGCCCTATAAAAATGGTATATACTTTGGACGGAACGGATCCAACGATTAACAGTACAGAATATACTCAACCACTCGATTTTACAACTACTACAGAAATAAGAATTGCTTCTGTATTAGATAACGGTAAAATGAGTCCTATTAGAAAACTACTTGTATCCAAAGAACCGTTAACTACTGCTTTGGATATGAAAAAAGTATCTAAAGGACTGGTTATGGAAGAAGTCAAAGGTCATTTTAAAAATATAAAAGAAGTTGAAAAAAACACAACCTCAAGATCATCTATCATCAAAAATATTGAAGATGCGAATAAAACCTATGATTGGGGACATAAGATTAATGATGATAATCTAAGGGCTGTTTTCTTAAATGGGTATATCGATATTCCAGAAGATGGCGTGTATTATTTTTCAAGTACCCAGGATCAGATATGGATAGGAGACAAACTACTTATCGAACACCCAGAACCTATAAAAAAACATGCCGAAGAAAGCTCTATAGCATTGCAAAAAGGGAAGCATAAACTTAAAATAATGTACCTAAATAATGTTGTTAAAGGTTGGGCAACAGATTGGAATACGGTAGAATTAAAATACAGAAAGGCTTCTGAAACAGAGTACAAAAACGTAGATGAACATATGATATTTCATTAAACACATGTAAATACATTTAATAACTATAAATAGCAACCACAAACTCAGTAGAATGATTATGAAAACTTTACAAAAATTAACACTAGTTTTATTGATACAGGTATTTTTCTTTTCCTGTACAAATGAGAATTTTTTAGAAGATGATGTATCGGGTGCAGAAGAAGCAGCGATCACGTCTAAATCTGCATTAACAGAGCCTATTGTGCTAGGGTATTTTCCTTCCTGGTCAGAAAGTTGGGCTGCCCCAGGGCAAGGTTCCAAATTAAGAGATATCCCAGAACATATTACACATGTGTTTCTGGCATTTGCAAAACCTAATTTGAGATATGTTAAAGGTTCTTTGGATATTTCTGATACCGGGATTCAAACTCCTTACGGAGGTGATACTTTAAAAGAATCTGTCGCTGCATTAAAGACAAAAGGAATTAACGTAATTTTGTCTATTGGTGGTGAAACATATTGGGGAACCAGTGATGCATACAATATTGAATATCAACAAATCAAAGATTTGGTAGATGATATGGGATTCGAAGGTATTGATTGGGATTATGAACCAAACGGAAGTTTTGCAACTATCGGTAGTGCCGAAAATGTTCAACATTTTATCGATTTCTTTAATAACTCTAGAGCAATTATGCCAAAAGGAGAATATTTGTTAGCCTGTGCTCCAGCAGGAGTTGGTGCCCTAGGAGGTCTTAATAATGACGATCCTTCTTCTCCTTTTTCCTATGCAAACAGAAATACTGCCAGTGGGGAGTCTGATGCGAACTTACATAATGCGACTTCTCCTAACCAAGCCATTAGTTTGTTTGGATTTGGAGCTACCGGCCATATGATACCAGTTATGAAAGCTGTTGGTGATAAAATTGACTTAGTAGCCTATCAAGGATATAATACAGGAGCAGCAAGTAATAGAAAAATTATGTATGATGCATACAAACATTATGCAAACCAATATGGATTTGATATCGCTGCAGGGGTTCACTATCCAAATGAACCATGGGGACCATATTACGAATATACCTACCAAAACGTTGCAGAATTATCTGCTCATATCGCTGCAAATAATTCTAATGATGGTATAATGATATGGCAATTATTATTAGGTAACTCTTCTACTTCTGCTTATGGATATATGCACGTAGCTAGTCAGGTACTTAACGGAGTTTCTACTTCTCAAGCTATTGCTACCGCAGAAGATTACCCAGAGTCTCCTTATACTGGCGGAGATACTACAGATCCAGATCCAGGTGGATCAGGATGTAACTCTGCAGCCTGGAATGCTTCTGCTGTTTATAACGGTGGGCAAGAAGTTGTACATAACAGTAAATTATATAAAGCAAAATGGTGGACACAAGGAAACGACCCATCTACTAGTACAGGAGGAGGACAACCTTGGGAGTATATACAGGATTGTGGTGGTGATACCGGAGGAGATAATCAATTACCAACAGTAACTATTACAGCTCCATCTAATGGTACATCATTCACACAAGGAGATACGGTTTCTATCACAGCAAATGCTTCTGATAGTGATGGTACTATTAGCAAAGTAGAATTTTATCAAGGTACTACCAAATTAGGTGAAGATACGACAAGTCCATACACTTATAATTGGGCAAATGCATCGGTAGGAACGTATAGTATCACGGCTAAGGCCACCGATGATAAAAATGGTTCGACTACTTCTTCTGCAGTTTCTGTAAGTGTGACTTCTGGAGATAATACAGGAGGTGATTGTAACGGTATTGCAGCTTGGGAGGCTTTTCCAAAGGTCTATAACCAAGGAGACAAAATTGTGTACCAAAATACGATATACGAAGCACAAACAGGTCCATTATGGGTGACTCCAGGAAGTGGTGAGCACTGGTGGAAAACTGTTGGTTCTTGTAACTAATTCGAAAAAATAACAATAGTAAATCCCCTTTAGCATATTAATTTGGCTAAAGGGGATTTTTTTTGCCAAAATTTAGCAAAGAAAGAACAACAAAAAGTAAGGAAGGTCGTTAGTAGTGGACGAAAAGCAAAACTACGCTTTAAAGTTGATTTGCTATACAACTAATTATTACTAACTCACTCACTACATTGCTATGAATGTATTAAAAAAAATTACCCTGCTATTATTACTCCAATTATGTTTGTTTTCATGTTCTGAAGACATTGTTACTAACCTACCCGATCCAGAAACAGAAGAAGTTGATCCTGATTCTGATACTACTGATGAAGAAGAGGAAGAAGACGATTCTGATACCGAAGATGAGGATCCTGACACAGAAGAAGAAGAAGAAGAAGAAGAGGAAGACGACGATCCAGACACAACTAACCCTAACCCTACAGAACCTATTATACTTGGATATTTCCCTTCCTGGTCAGAAAATTGGGTTGCAGCAGGACAACCCGAAAATAGTTCTAAATTAAGAGACATCCCAAGACATGTAACCCATGTATTCTTGGCATTTGCAAAACCAAACCTAACATATACAAAAGGTTCTATGGATATTTCAACTACCGGGATCCAAACCCCTTATGGCGGTACCACTTTACAAGAATCTGTTGCTGTACTTAAAACAAAAGGTATTAAGGTGATTTTATCTATTGGAGGAGAAACGTATTGGGGTTCTAGCGATGCCTATAACATCAACTACCAACAAATCAAAGATTTGGTTGATGATATGGGATTCGAAGGAATTGATTGGGACTATGAGCCCAATGGAAGTTTTGCAAACATTGGTACCGCAGAAAATGTACAACACTTTAAAGATTTCTTTACAAATTCTAGAGCAATTATGCCAAAAGGGCAATATGTATTGGCCTGTGCTCCTGCGGGAGTTGGTGCTTTGGGAGGGCAACTTAATGATGACCCACCTTCTCCTTATGCCCATAGTAAAAGAAACACAGTAACTGGTGAAGATGATACTAATTTATTTCAATCTACTGTACCTAATCAAGCAATTAGCCTATTTGGTTTTTCAGCTACGGGACATATGATCCCTGTTATGAAAGCTGTAGGAGATAAAATAGACTTAGTAGCCTATCAAGGATACAATACAGGGGCTGCCAGTAATCGTAAAATCATGTATGATGCTTATAAACATTATGCAGATCAATATGGATTTGATATTGCCGCTGGCGTGCATTTTCCTAATGAACCCTGGGGACCTTATTACGAATATACCTATGATAATGTAGCAGAGTTGTCTGCCCACATAGGTACCAGTAACTCTAATGATGGTATCATGATATGGCAAATGTTACTAAGTAGTGGTGGTAAATCTGCTTATGGATATCTTAATATAGCGAGCCAGGTACTTGGTGGTACATCAGAATCGCAAGCTATTAGCAACGCAGAGGACTTTTAGATCAAATAATCAATCTAGTTTTATAAAATTTACTAAAGTGCTATAGCTATTTCATCAAGGTTATAGCACTTTTTAGTTTACATAATACCTTTTATTTTATCCCTCCAAAAGCTGCAAAACACATATTCTTATGAAGAATCTCTGTTTTTTTAAAACCAACCTTTTTCATCAAATCTAATTGATAGTTTACAGATCTAGGTGAATCCTCTTTTGCAACATATTCAAAAACTTTATCCCTATAGTTAGCGCCCCCTACCCTCTCCAGATAGTCTCCATATCGCTGCCATATATATTCGTTAATACTTTCTGACTCCTGAGTAACCAAGTCAGAAATCATTAAACATCCGCCTGGTTTTAATAGTCTATATAACTTATCAAAAGTTTGTTCCCAATCATTGTCATCTCTTAAATGATGTAATACAGCACCCGCAAGGATAATATCAAAATGATTTTCTTTTAAAATCACTTCTCTTATATCACCTTGTATGACCTCTACAACACTATTACATTGCCCCGTAACTCTTTCAAAAGCTTTATCTAACATAGGTTTACTTAAATCGACCAAGGTGCAATTTAAGTCTTCAACTTTTAAAAGCATTTTTAACGTATAATTTCCGGCTCCACACCCTATATCTAATAGGTTTTTTGCGTTTGGCACAATTCTTTTTGAAGATTCGGTAATAAGTTCTAACGAAATTTCTGCATCTATGGTAGACACCTGACCTGTTTTTAAGTTAGAAAACCGCTCTACATCATTATCAAATCGTTCTTTAATTTCTTTTAAAGTTGATTTTAGCATTTTGATAATTGTTTGTTATTAATACTCATTTTTTCGTTTCAAAAGTATTTCTTTGAAATATGATTTAAAAAGACTTATTTTATCATATAATAATACCTAATAGGTATCATATGGAATTAAGACATTTAAAATATTTTATTGCTGTCGCCAAGGAATTGAACTTTACAAAGGCTTCTAAAAAACTATTCATATCGCAACCGCCGTTAAGTAGACAAATAAAAGAGCTTGAAAATGAATTGGGAGCAAAGTTATTTGAGCGAAATAATAGAAAAGTAGTACTTACCGAGGCAGGAAAATATTTTGAAAAAGAAGTAAATAGTCTTTTACAAACGCTGGAAGCCATATCACTAAAAACAAAAAAAATTTCAGAAAACACTAATGGGGATTTCAGGATAGCCTATATCAGTTCTACATTTTCTGTTACTATTTCTAAATTGGTACAATATCTGACGGTAAAATATCCTTATTTAAATATTAAACTCTACGAGGTCTCTTCTTCAAAACAAATTAATGCATTAGAACAAGAAAAGCTTGATTTAGGAATTCTACGAGCTCCTGTAGTTTCTACAAAAATTGAGTCTCGATTATGGTATAAAGATCACTACTCTTTGGTGTTTAATAAAAATTTTGTGTCCTTAGACACTGCAAAAAATATTGAATCTCTAAAAAATGAAACATTTGTTTTTTTTAATAAAGACTATGCTCCTGTTTACTATAACTCACTTATAGAGATTTGCAGTAATTATGGTTTTATACCCAACATTGTTCATCAATCCAACAATATAAATTCGATCATTCAATTAATACGAAATGGTTTAGGAGTTTCTATTGTTCCCTCTAGTATTTCTAAAAGTCACGATTATCCCGAACTTACTTTTTTAGACATCCCAAACAAAAATTTATGTACTAATGTACTATTGGCAACTCCAAAAGGAACAAACTCAGAAATAACCAACACTGCAATTTCATACCTACTGACATAAATTACATAAATGTCTAGCTTGAGAATGGTAATGATTTAATCTTTATATAATTTTTAAGACAACTCTCCTTTCCATTTCCTGAAGAATCAAATATATTTGATGTTTTTTTAACACTTCAACATAATTTAAAGTCAATTTATAAAGATGAAAAAAGGCCTATTTATAATAATATTAGTGATGATCTTGGCACCAAAAATGGGTACAAGTCAAATAGACAATTCTCAACTAGGGGCATGGTATATGTATTTCTTTAATACCAGTTTTAAAGAAAGTGCCTGGGGAGTTCAAGGAGATGTACAGTACAGAAACTGGGATTTGGGTGGTGATCTTGAACAATTACTACTTAGAGGAGGATTAACGTATACTCCAAAAAATGCTAACATCAAATTTACTGCTGGATACGGTCATATTACTACGGGTGCATTTGGTTCTGATAATGCTACCACAGTAGAGAGCAGAATTTATCAAGAAGCGCTATTTCCTGGTAAAATTGGCAAGCTTTTTCACCTAAACCACAGGTTTCGATATGAACAACGTTTTGTAGAAGATCAAGATTTTCGTACACGATATCGCTATAATCTTTTTGTAACCGTTCCTCTAAGCAGTGCAGAACTAAAAGAAAAAACATTGTATCTGGCTTTATACAATGAGTTGTTTATCAACGGACAGCAAGATATAGGAGACGGAAGATCTGTTGAATATTTTGATAGAAACAGGGCCTATTTTGCATTAGGATATATCTTTAAAAAAGGAATCAAAGTACAACTAGGATATATGAATCAAAAAACTAATAACTGGAGTAAAAACCAGTTACAGCTTAGTTTACATCATAATTTTTAGTTTACTGCTTAGGTAACTATAGTACTTCTTGTTTTAAGGCAATGAGTTAAGATAAGAAGATTAATAACATATACTTTAGTTCTTAAAACCCGAATAGTAATCGTATACTCTATCTATACAAACGACTATAAGCGTTTGTATTTGGAACATGCTTATATACCATTGTTGTGTACAATATTCTTGAATAAATCGAAAAGTGAATAAAGAAATTAAAATATATATCAGTATAACCTCTTTGCTGTTGATAGATTTAATTCTTTATCTGACTTTTGAAATTTCTTTTATAGGAAATTTGATAGATCGAATTATATTATGGTTTTGGTTCATTAGTACGTTTTATATTGTTTTTAAGTACATTAGAAGAAAGTGGGCTAAAATTTATGGTGGAATTTTAATTATAATGATTGGTCTGAGTTTATTGCCAATGATGGTGCCTTTTCTAACTACAATTGGGTTTGCAATTGTTAGTCAAGATTCAATAAAAATAGATAACGAAATCCATATTCGAGAAACTTCAAAAAGTGTAATCGCGATGCCATATATATCCGTATTAAAGAATTACTGGATATTTGAACGTGAAATAGGCAAAACTGATTTTAGCTTTGAAATAAATAATGAGTTTTTTCGAATTGACGATGCGAAATCTATAAAAAGATTGCCAGAATCAAATGGTCAAAAAATTATTCTGGAATTTGAATTCGAAAACGGAAAAATATTACGGGAAATATAAAAACTGTACACAGCACTCTAAATGATGAACCGAATGGTTGTTGTATTTTTGGGAAGGTGCAATGCTTGCTTTAAAGAAAAGTTAGTAATCGCTGTGCAAAAAAATCGAAATGCAAGGTAACATTTTGTCTGCTACGACACATATATTAAACGTTAACAAAAAACATACTTATGCAAAAAACAGTCTATTTAGCTTTATTTTTAATCATCGTATTTAGTTGTAAATCTTCTAAAGATATTAGTAAAAACCTTTCTATCGATGATAAAATTGAAATATTAGAAAGACCTCTAAAAGAAGTTGATTACGAGGAGGATATTCAACCTATTCATTTTATTGATGATATACCTCATTTTGAAAGTTGTTCGAATTCTAATGACAAAAAACAACAATTAGAATGTAACAGAAAAAAAATTACACAGCTAATAAAAGCCAACTATAGGCTTAATTCTAACGAAATGTTTGTTGAAGAAAGAGTTTTCTTACCTGACCCACAAATGGCGCTACATTTTTATGTCGATAAAGAAGGAGATCTTGCTGAGATAAAAATATCCCCTGATAATTGGCAAATAAAAAGTATATTGAACTCTATAAAAATGATTCCTGGTAAAAAAGATGGTAGATCCATAACAGTAGTGTACCCTTTATTGCTTGGGTTAAAAATTGTAAAAAAATAGAAAATTTGTTAATAATGTATAAGAATACATAAGGCTTTTAGACTTAATAAAAGGTCTGTGATTGTTTGCAAGATCATCAAATACAAAATTTGGGGTCTATGAAAAAAAAGATGAAAGCAAAATATTTATATTTGGTTTAGTACAAACCCGAAACGTATCGTTTATCACCTACTACATTTCTTATATGAGACGTTGTAACACATTCAAACTATACTAATAAAATATGAGTGAAAATTATTCAATTTTCAAGAAATTTTCAGTTTTAGAACAGGCGAAAGATGTAGAACAGTTATTACGAGATAATAATATAGATACAATTATAGCTGATAATGTTCCTTCGGTAGACTCTAATTTTGGCGCAAATCCATTAAATAATGAAATCGAAATTAGAATTAAGCAATCCGATTTTGATAAAGCTTCAAAAATATTGGAATCTCAAGTTGAAAATTTAATCAATACTATTGATGATGATTACTATTTGTTAAGTTTTACAGATGATGAGTTATATGATATATTACTTAAATCTGACGAATGGAGTGAATTCGATTATAGTTTATCTAAAAAACTTTTAAAAGAAAGAGGTAAATCTATTGATGATGAATTACTAAAATCTCTAAAATTAAAAAGGCTTAAAGAACTAGCAAAACCTGAAGGAAATCAAAATTCTTGGATAATTGCGGGTTATATTTTTGCTATATTAGGTGGTTTTTTAGGGTTAATAATAGGATATTTTCTATGGACGTCAAAAAAGACTCTTCCAAATGGTCAAAAAGTTTATTCTTATTATCCAAAGGATAGAAAGCACGGAAAATATATTTTTTATATAAGTTTAATCATATATCCTGTTGGTTTTTTAATAAAATTCTTAAGTCAAATACTATAAAAAACTTTTTGCAACAGCATGTACGTGATTATAACAGCTAAGTAATCAATCAGATGATTGTTTTACATTTATGGGGACGCAATGCTTAAAGATAAAGTTAGCAACCAATCGCAAATAATATCGATAACTAGGTAACATTTTGCACAGCTATAACACATATATTAAACGTTATAGCAAATCCTAATGGAAGTAAAACTAAAAAAAATAAATATCTCAAAGGAGTGGAAAATACATAAAAATGAATTTTATGATATTGAGCCTGATAATGAATACCCTTTAGATGAAGTTTGGACGTACTTTATAAATGATATTACTCAAATGTATTTCAAAGATTATACTATCGATTTGGGGTTTAACGGAGATTATTTAAGCGATAGAAACGGAGCATTTAACCTAACAGTCTTGAAAGGGGATTTTCTAAAAGGTGTTTTATTTGAGCGTTTTATTTCTAGGTCAACAAACGAAATTGAGTCCCTAATAAATTTATACATAAAACTTATTGAATCCGGAGATATAAATGAGTTAAAAGGATTTCAATTTGACAATTCAATCTCGCAATATTTTGATTTGTACTCCGCATATTATGGAATTAAGACTAAGTTGAATGATAATGATTGGAATAAAACAACTCGAAAAAAACAACAAGCAACAAGATTAGAAACTAATTTAGTGTAAACACCTAATCTTTAACTTGTGTAAACTATGTATCTTAACGAACATTATATAAGCTTATCAAAATGGATAAAATTGATCTACAAACTTATAAACTGTATTGTAAATATAATGGACAATAGGAAAACCTAAAGATGTTTATAAGGGAATAGGTAATGACTTTCACATAATAGATACTATTTCGAATAACCTATTCATGATTAAATCTGGACTGTATAGTAAAGAACTTATGAAGGGAATGCTAATGGAAATTGACGAGTTGAAAATAAAATTGACGGACGAAGTATACGGATTTGTTGAACGGAATGAAAATATCTATCCAGAACCAAAAAAGAACTTTTTCCAACGCCTGTTTAAATAAAAAACGAAATCACAACACTATATATGTTATTAAGGTCATAGCAACTAAGTAATTAATCGAAAGGTTGTTCTACTTTTGGTAAGACGCAATGCTTGTAAAAAGTAAAAGTTAGCAACCAATACGCAGAAAAATCAAAAAACAGGGTAACATTTTGCACAGCTGTGACATATATATTAACCATAGTGAGTAATTAGAATACTGAATGAAAAAATTTGAGTTTATATCTGATGATGCCTTTTATATTTGGAATAGATGTTTTAGCTTTCAAGGTCAGGTCAAATTTGGTGAAATTTCAACCAACGAAGAAGTAATGATTGAAACAAAAAATGGACCTTTGTATGCTAATATTGATTTAATTATTAGATTATCGGATAGAAAAGTAATCGAGAAATCGATCACAGAGGAAAGAATTGCAATCGGACTAAACAAATTTAGTAGAGCGGAATTAAATAATATTGAGAAAAAATTTGATCCCGAGGTTGACAAAGAGCCTACTACCACAGAATTTATTGGAGCTAAATATCCAGTACGAATTTATAACTCTAATAGAAGGAAAAGTAAAACTGCTCACTACAAGGGCTATAATTCACTGTGGCAGCAAGTAAAAAGAATATTTAATCCATAAATTTAGTCAATTTAATAAGGGAATATTTCCTGCGGAAAATTCCACAACGAAATCATAGTCGAGACGTTGTAGCAAATTTGACAATCGATATAAGAGAATATAATATGCCAAAATATTTTTTAATTAAAAGAATAATAGCTTGCTTGATGGACTATGTAATATGGTTTGTATTATTCTGGTCTTCTTTGGTCTTATTAGGAGAGAAAATTGGTGAAAGGACCTATAAATTTGATTATGATTGGCTATTTTTTATTGGAATTTGGGTAATTACAATGATTGTTACTGAAACGTTATTCCAAAGTACTATTGGGAATCTATTACTTAAATTAAAAGTAGTTAATGAAAATGGTGAAAAAATAAAATTTTGGCAATCCCTTTTACGACATTGTTTAGACATGATTGATATGTGGCCTCTAGGTTTAGTTGGTATACTAACAATAAAGTACAGTAAGAAACATCAACGTTTAGGAGATATCATTGGTAAAACTATAGTTGTAGAAAGAAATTAAAAACTTGCTACAACACACATATGCTAAACGTTAACTGTAATCACGCAAATCTATTTTAAGCTTAAGAAAAAAATTACTGAAAACGAAAAATTATCACCTTCGAAAATTTCACGAACGTCTACACTTGATGAAAATAAACAACAAAAAATATAAAAACTTGACTTTAGCCAACGAAGAAGAACGTGGAGAAAATCTAATCATAGACTTTGTTATCTCTTCGGTTTTAGGACTCGTTATTGCTTTTCTGACTTTTCAAAACTTTACCCTTGCCTTTATATTTTATTTATTTACCAGATTTATTTACTACTTCTTGTTTGAATCTTTATTTGGTAGAACACCCGGAAAATACCAAACACAAACTAAAACTTTAAATCAAATTGGAAAAAAGCCAACCCTCTTTCAATTAATTATAAGAAATTTAAGCCGATTTATTAGCATACTCTCAGGAGTTAGTGATAATGAAAGGGCTATACACGATAATCTATCAAATACTTTTGTTATTAAGGATACGGAATTGAAGAAAATCGAATTAAAGCTACCTTTAATTTTGGTTTTTTATTTGTCGATAAACGGCTACTTTATTTTTTATTTCGGTACTAAAATTGAATTAGAAACTATTGATTTCATTTTTTTAATTGCTCTAATTATTTTATTCATTTATAATCTGATAACAGGAATAAAAAGAATAAAAACTACAGCTAAAAAAGTATAAAAAACATAGGGCCTTTGTACTAAACAGAAAAGTCTGTAAATATTAACTAAGTCCGCTAAATATAAACCGAAATGATAGTATTTATAAACGTCCCTACGTTTCTTATACGAATCGTTTCGTTAATTTGAGAATGAAGAATTTCACAATATATTTTTTACTAATATTCACACTCTTGTGTTGTAAACAAAATGAAGTTGACAGAATTAAAATCGGACAAGATTTATATGCCGGACAATCACTCGAACAGAATAAAAAACTGACTAGATTAATTACTCGAACCCTGAATAAAGACTCAACTGCGCTTTCCGAATTGACTGAATTCTGGTGTGGCGGTGGAGCTGGATGTTATGACTTAGGAATAATTACATCTCAAATAGTTTATAAAATGGGAGAATCAGAGTTTATAACACTCGTAACAGAATTGAAATATAACCAAAAACAATCTTTAAAAGGGTTATTATACGCTGGATTGGAATATGGATATGAACCTGATAAGAAAATTGAAATTGAATTTCCAAACCTGAATAAATTACTCACAAAATAAAAACTAACACCAACAAGATATATGATGTCATAGCTACTAATTGATAAATCGAAAGGTTGTTCTACTTTTGGTAAGGCGCAATGCTTACAAAAAGTAAAAGTTAGCAACCAATACGCAGAAAAATCAAAAAACAGGGTAACATTTTGCTTTGCTACAACATATATATAAAACGTTGTGTAGCATAAAAACAAAAGATGAAAAAAAAGTATACAATAGAAGGAGTTTACCAAGTAAATGGTAATGAAGAAAAAGAATTTGAAATAGAATATAACAATCTTCCTGAAAATGAGGAAAACAATAATAAACTGCTGGAGTTACTTAATCACCCTTGGCGACTAATAAAAGAAGGAGGGAAATTAGGTGTAAATGGAGTTAAACGTTTTACTACCGTGTTATTTTTATTTGCACTTTCAAATACAATATTGTTTTTCTTTTCTATAAGTCGATTACTCTCAACTAATTTTGAATTTATTAAAATCCTGTTTGTTTTACTTGTACTAATCATTGGATTAGGAGTAACAATCTACTCTGCATACAGAACATATCAGTATGTAGTTATTGATACTATGAGGGTGATTTATGAAAACTTATCGACATTTTTTCATAAGATAAGTGAACTAATAATCGACAAAGTAGAGAATTTATTTCAAGGCAAAGTTGACCTAACCGACAATCAATTAACCAAAGCACTAGATTTTGGAAAAATGATAAATTCTAAATACCAAAAAACACCTAAATTTTTGAGAAAAGGAATTATTTTGATTTTAAACAAGATTCCGTTTGTGGGAATGTTAATTGATTTAAAACAAGAGATTTTACAAGGTAATAAAGTTGAGGCAAGTGCTAAACTTTATAATAAAATGGATGGGTTCATTTCCGACTCTATTTTTGGAAATAATAACACAAAATGGGTTTGGTGGTTACTTCCTTTGAATATCATAATATTATTCGTTTTTATAAAGTTGAAAATAGGATAAAAACGCTACACAACAATTTGTATAGTGAAGCAAACGCACCATACAAGAGACGTTATGATTCATTATAGAAACTTATCAAGATGAATAAAATTGATCTACAAACTTATAAACTGGATTGTAAATATAATGGACAAGCGGAATGGGAAGATGACTTTAGAATAGGAAAACCTAAAGATGTTTATAAGGGAATAGGTAATGACTTTCACATAATAGATACTATTTCGAATAACCTATTCATGATTAAATCTGGACTGTATAGTAAAGAACTTATGAAGGGAATGCTAATGGAAATTGACGAGTTGAAAATAAAATTGACGGACGAAGTATACGGATTTGTTGAACGGAATGAAAATATCTATCCAGAACCAAAAAAGAACTTTTTCCAACGTCTGTTTAAATAAAAAACGAAATCACAACACTATATATGTTATTAAGGTCATAGCAACTAAGTAATTAATCGAAAGGTTGTTCTACTTTTGATAAGGTGCAATGCTTGCAAAAAGTAAAAGTTAGCAACCAATACATAGAAAAATCAAAAAACATTGTAACATTTTGCTTTGCTACAACACATATAGTAAACTATGTATCTTAACGAACAAAGAGAATAAAATAGACTAATTTAATTTTAAAACATAAACTATGATTGGAGTAGCAATTCTTTTTATCGTTCTCGGAATTTTAATAAAATATGGCAAAATGTATTGGTTGATTGCGGGCTATAATACAATGCCGAAAAAAGAAAAGAAAAAATATAATATTTTAGGAATAGCAAATTTATTTAGAAATGTAATGTTCGGAATGGCTTTGATTATTATTTCTGGATATCTGATTGCTAAATTAACTGAAAACCCAAGTTTTCAAAATTATGCTTTTTGGACTTCAATGATTCTTGGAATACCATATTTACTTATTCAGTCAAATTCTAAAAAATATAAAAAGAATCTAGAAAAAACAGATTGATTTTAGAAGCAGAATAAGTATTGATAAAAATGACACCACAACAAGGAATATAGCCAATCCCCCTAAGGTCGGACTGCCTATATTTCAGAACATTGCATATCATTTATTGAGCTAATCGTAACAGTTTCAATCCTTCATTTTTAGATAAAACAAGAAGAAATTTCTTATCACCTATTGTTAATTGTTCTGCAGCGATCGTTTGCAATTTATGCAATGCAGGCAACGAAGTATCAAAATCTGTTGGTTTTTGCAAATTTCCGAAAAGAAAATACCCCTTATTTGCATCATAACGTATGGTTTCTACTTCTGCTTCATATATCGATCCAACTCCAAAAACATCCATAGTACCATCTTTATTAAAGTCATCTACTACAAAATCTGTGGTAGGACCAAACTGAGCCTGAACAGGTAATTTACGGGTTTCAAAATCTCCTTTTCCATTATTAACCAAAAGTAATGTACTAAACTCGGCTGCGGTATAATGTGTAGCTTCCTTAAGATTTTTATCTCCATAAATATCTGGTAGCGAAGCATTAGCAAAAGCACCGTAGGTTTTAAATTTGGTATTCAACATCGGGACTTGTTCTGAAGAACATTGTTTTCCTCTAATAGGAAGTAACAATCCCGTTTTAGAAGCCTTACTTAGGATAATATCTAAACTCCCATTTTGATCAAAATCTTTTGCATAAATGTGTAACGGCTTATCTTTTTGGGGCTGAAACTTGGTATTACCACCAATATTACCCACCAAATAGTCCATATCCCCATCCTTATCAATATCTGCAGGTTCTATAGAAAAATACCACCCAGAAAGATTCTTAAGTGCTGTGATTTCTTTATTTTTAAATGTCCCATTATTATTCTCAAAAATCATGACCGGCATCCACTCTCCTACCAATATTAAGTCTTGATCATTATCGTTATCGACATCAGAAAATACTGCTTTATTCACCATGCTAATTTTTTCTATAGCATCAATCCTGTTTTGCTCTTCTCGTACAAATTTTCCAGAATCGTTAATTAAGAAATAAGATGGTGAAGACAATGGATACTCACCAGGTATTACACCTCCTCCGATAAAGAGGTCCAAATCTCCATCATTATCAATATCAGATGCTGCGACTGTCGAAGAAATTGCTTTTATATCGGGCAAAACATTACTTTTGGTAAAATTGCCTTTTCCATCATTTTCATAGATTCGATCCTGTAAAAAAGTACTATTTTTTTGATTTTCATAACTTCCGCTGGTTACGTACAAATCCTGATCACCATCATTATCCATATCAAAAAATAAAGCTTCGGTATCTTCATAATCGCTATCTTTTTGAAAAACCGAACTACTTGACGACCTAAACTTTTGATTTTCTTGTTGAAGATATAATGCTGCAGAAGCTCCTTTACCATTACCTACAAAAAAATCATCCCTGCCATCATTATTAACATCTGCAACGATAAGAGCTCTACCTTTTTCACTTTGCTTTTGCGGCAATAGTAACTGAAGACGATAATCATCAAAACTACGTTCTACATTTTTATACTGAATACCAAACTTGGATGCATCCATAATTGATATCGTATTTGTTGGATCGTTTACTACCTTCTCTTTACTTGTATTCTTATTTACTATAGTAAGCCTTTGATTACTTTTTACATTTTTAAGTATCTGAATCTCATCTCGGGACCATCTTACTTTAATACTATCGATATGAGAAATGGTTCCAATCCCAAAATGTAACAATGTACCTACACTAGATTGAAATCCTCTAACAGGGTATACCACTTTTGACTGTTGTTGATCTTTGGTATATACATACACTGTACTTCCTATACCATTTGGATTTGTTTGTTTTCCTTTTAGCTCAATACTAATAAAATTATGTTTCTGATTATTTTTATAAATAGTTGCTTTTTCCTGTTGATTGTTTAAAACAAGATCCAGGTCTCCGTCATTATCAAGATCTGCATACGCTACCCCATTAGAATTCATTTTTTTGCTTAATCCCCACTCCTGGGTAGTAGACACAAAAGAAAGTCCTCCTTTATTTTGGAACATTTTATTGCTCAATTTGGTAGATGGCATCATGGCAATGGCTTCTTCTAGAGTCACTTTCTTTCTATTCATAATATTGGTACGCATCTTATTTCTAAAATCCTGATTAGAAAGATCATGAAGAATACCATTGGTAACGAAAAGATCGTTATATCCGTCATTATTAAAATCTGCCAAAACGGGTGCCCAACTCCAATCTGTTTTTGCAACTCCTACAAGTTGTCCTATTTCACTATAAACACCATCGCCTAAATTAAGTTGTAACATATTAGACATATATTGATGATGATATCCAGCCTTTACCACGGCATTAAAATTCTCGGTACTCATGGCCGCCATATTCTCTTTACTTCGAATGTGGTCATCAGACATCATATCCAATACTATCAAATCAGGTTTAAGGTCATTATTAATATCTGCATAATCAGATCCCATGCTATTCGCAGTTATATGATCAAAAGTATCCAGGATTTTATCTGTAAATGTTCCATCCTGATTATTTATATAAAGGAAATCAGGTTCTAAAAAGTCATTGGCTACATAGATATCTGGCCATTGGTCACCATTAAAATCTCCAATAGAAGCACTTAAACCCCATGCTTTATTAAGAATTCCTGATTTTTGAGTGACATCAATAAACTTACCCTCGACATTTTCGAAAAGTTGATCCGTACTTTCTGGTCGATAATCACTTTGAATTCTTGGGTCTATGACCACGTTGTTTTTAAAATCGGGGCGATGATTTACCAAATAGATATCGATATCACCGTCTTTATCATAATCTAAGTAATAAGCTTGAGTAGAAAATGCTTTTGAAGCAATACCATATTGATCAGCTTGCTCTATAAAAGTCCCATCTTTTTGATTGATATACAGTTTATTCTTACGTTGTTCACTATCCTTTAAAGCCCCTGCCTTACATACATAAATATCCATCCAACCGTCTACATTAATATCGACAATAGACACCCCTGTTGACCAACCTAATTCATCAGCAACGCCCGAATTTGAGGTAATATCTTCGAAAACAAAATTTCCCTTATTAAGATACAGTGCATTACTGCCTTGATTAGAACTAAAATAAACATCTTCTAATCCATCATTATTAATATCACCAATAGCAACTCCTCCACCGTTATAGATATAAGAATAATTTAAAAAGTTAAAATATAACGTCTCTTCTACCTTATTATGAAACTCGACATGACTTTGTGAAGCCGATATTTCCTGAAACAATGTGCTCTTTGGTGGTGCTACAGTCACTGTTTCTTCTTTTTGTTGTTTCGAACAACTAAAAAAAACTAATAGCAATAGTATCTGACTATATATTTTGTGCATGCTTATTTAAAAATTAGGGGTTTTTATTCGTATTCAACAGGTCTAAAGATAAGGGATTAGAATACTATTTCCGACATGAATTTATTCAACTAAACAATTGTTTTTATCTTACTAAAAAAAAGGTACATTGATTGTATATACTCCCTTACTAAAACTTGTGTAAGGTTTGAAAATAAAGAACATTTTTTTTGATTTTAAACTTATCTCCTGAACAACATATTTATAAAGACCAACGACATTATCTAAAGCATTTTGTGTTAAGTTAAGTTACGTATCATTTCATTATAAAATTATCTTATAGATTATTTATGCTAGCAAAATATCTATATAGTCAACTCATCTTGAGGAATGCTTTGACCTGCAAAATTCACATTTTGTACTCTAATGAAGTAATGGACTAGATAAGACGTTGCAACCAGTTTTCTCTTTTTATTTCATAACGTCTATCAATACACCTGTCTTCTTCATTATTAAATTCTAATACAGGAGTCATAATTTTTTCGAGAATTTTAACCGATGCTATATTTTTAACATCGACGTCTGCAGTTATTTTTTCAAAATTTAGTTTCTCAAAACAATACTTAATCATTCCATTAGCCAATTCAGATCCGAATCCATGTCCCCAATATTTCACTCTAAATCTATACCCCAGTTCCCAATCTCCTTTATCATTTGTTAATATAGCGCCTATACCGATCATCTCTGAACTTCTCTTTTCATATACACTCCAAATATTATCTTGATTTGTTATTGGAATATTACTGGCTTTTAAGTTTAACTCAAATTTCGTTATAACTTCCTCCATATCCACCTTTTGATGTGGTGCTGGGTCGATAATTCTGGGATCCGAAAGTAACTCAACAAAAATCTCTTGGTCACTTTCTTTCAACACACCGACTATTAATCTTTTTGTCTCAAAAACCTTCATCAATAAATATTTTCTTTAATCGATTAAACACTTAAATATAGTGATCCTAGTATAAGATTAAATTTATCATATTATTCATCTATAAAGAAATACTTTTTAATTTCTCTAAATCGACTTGTTTAGAAAACTGCCTTAATAATATTTTAAGTTTTGGATTAATAAAATTCTCACAAAAAGGCTTTTTGGGATCTTTATAGTAGTAGTTTTGAATTTCTTCTCTAGATAATTTAAAGCTCCCAAAAGGAAGCACCTTGGTAATTAACTGATTATTAAATTCTTTTTGTAACGCTTTTATATTTTTTAAGGCTTCTAATTGTTGTGTTTCATCATATACATAAACAGCAGATCTATATTTACTTCGCATAGAATGATCACTTGTACTTTTATGGGTATACAAATGAACTTTTAGTAAGGTTTCTATGGTAATTTTAGTTGCATTAAAGTGAACAATTACTGCTTCAGAAAAATCATGATGGTCGCCTATAGAAGCAACATACCCTTGTTCTACTCTATCAACTCCTTTTAATGATAGAAACACTGCCTCTGTACACCAATGGCACCCTCCTCCAAATGCTATTTTACTGTAGTCTTTTCTCAAAACAAAAACCTTTACCTAATAATATCTTTATTCTTCACCTGTACTGTCGCAAAAAACAATCTTACCTATCTAAAAGTAAGCATATTTTTCTCTAAAGAATACCTTTTTAAACCTCTTAATTATATACTCGTGAAATATGATGAAATATGTTTCACCAAAACTTCTTTGGATATTTATAAAGCATTAAACAATTAAATACATCTATTTATGAAAGATGAGCAAAAAACAATTCTGGTAGCATTATTAACCATTACCTCTATTTTTCTTTTAGTGATTACGAGCTGTGATGAGAAAAAAGACGAAACCGAGCTTCAGCCCTATAGTAAAATAGAGCCTCAACCATTTCCTACCACCTATGGGTTTCCTATTCCAGAAGCAACCTTGATTGCCTATACACAAGATTATTCGAATCCAAAAAACATAGAGGGGATCTACACCCATGCATGGCAAATATGGGCAGGTCTTACTACAAAAACCAAATTAGAAACCACCAATGGTCATAAAATAAGAATCTTCGAATCATGGAGAACACCTCAACAGATAAAATCAGAAGAACTTATTAGTGACACCAATCTGTTTCCCTTGACTCTTCCTCATCAACTAGGTCATGGTAGTGCTAATAACCAAAAACAACTTGCTGGTTTTGTAAAATATAGTCCTGCCGCAGAAAAACATGTTGTTGAGCAAGGATTGTTTAGTCAAAAAGTAGCAAAATCACTAATCCAAAGTGGTGCCAGTCAGATTCTTGGTTTTCCATCAAGATCTATTATGATAAAACCGGTATTCTTACCTGTTAATTTATCAAAAGGCAGTAATAAAAATACTATTCATGTATGGCAAGGGCCTCCTAAAGATACTATTAGAACCTGGGGGCAATCTTCATGGCCAAATTCTTCAATTACTATTGTTGAAAAAAATGAAGAAGCAGATGGAAAAAGTAAATTCGTCATTTCTGATTTTATACATTTTAAGGTAGATAAAGCTTTTACAGAACCTTTTGGAGATTTTAAACACGGAGATTATGCTGTTCTAGTAGGAATGCACGTAATGACCAAAGAAACAACCCGATGGACATGGCAATCTTTCTGGTGGAGTCAATATCCAGATGATCCTAAGTTTCCTAGTTCTAAGTTACATGCATCTTTTCGAAGTAAGGTATCATTAGATCAAGCTTCGGCACACTATGCGATGACAGCTGCCTACTCTACAAAAATGCCAACACAACCATATATAAACGGAAAAAACGAAGGCGAATCTTTATATGCATATAATCCCTATCTGGAAGCAGGTTTTGGACCTGCCGGATCTGACAGCCCGGTATTGCTCGGTGAAAATGAAGATGGGTACTATCAAGGAAAACTTGTACAAAATAATTATGGAATCCAAACGAATTGTATGAGCTGTCATATCCAGGCAAGATGGCCTCTTAATAGTAAAAAAGTAAATAACTTTTATAATGGAGATAGGTACGTAGCTTTTAATCAAAACTATGGTAAAGATACGCTCCAACTTGATTTTTTATGGTCGGCAAACGCTGCGCTTAATGACTTTAAATAATCCTAAAATCAAATTAACAACAACGTATATTTTCTAATTAACAACCTATTAGAAATTATAGCATAAAAAAAACAGTATAGTCATGAAAACACAAGAGTTACAAACATCTCAACACGCGATCGATTTTATTAATGAGAAAGCAAATTATGACCGCAATTTTATTGAATTACTAATGGCATCTTTACGCAAGGCAAAGTCAGCGGCACAATCAAATCTGGACACTCAACTATACAATATTTTATCATGGCCTCTTGATATTTATGAATATAGTGCCTATTTAAAAGAATTCGCATCATGGATTCCTCAACAAAGTAATAATCCTGCCTGGAAAGATCCAAAAACAGGTAATTCTCAAGAGGTGTATGACAGGCTTTGCCATTTTTATTATTTAATAGATCAAGAAGTAGGACCTAATGAAAGTACCATTGTACAAAACATAGACTGGTTTAGTAAATGGTTGGTTGGTTATGCTAATTTATGGGGAAGTTTTCTAAATACTACAGATTCTTTTAATGATGAAATTTTAGAATCCTTTATAAAATACTCGCCAAAATACCGAATACAAGATTCGATGATCGATGGCAAACCAAACAGACCTGGCGGTTGGCAAACTTTTAATCAATTTTTCTCTCGTGAATTAAATCCTGGGTTACGGCCTATTGCCAATCCTAAGGATAATACCACAATAACTTCTCCGGCAGATTGTACCTATAGAATGATGTATCAAATTGATGAAAACTCTACAATTCCGGAGATTACGATGAAAAAGACTCATAAGTTTGCAAGTATTCCAGAATTACTAAAAGACAGTCAATATGCAAATGCCTTTGCTAATGGTACTTTTGTACATTATTTTTTAGGTCCATATTCTTATCATAGGTTTCATACACCAGTAGCAGGAATTTTAAAAGAATGCTATGCTGTACAAGGATTAACGTATCTGGAAGTCAATTTAAAAGATAGGCAATTCGATGCTCCTGATAATTCTGAAGGAGGGTATGAATTTACACAAGCAAGAGGAATTGTAACTATAGACACCTCTCAATCACCTTATGGAGATATGGGGATTGTTGCGGTCATTCCGGTAGGAATGTGTCAGGTATCCTCTGTTAATATGACAGCGCAAGCAGGAGAAAATGCAACTGTAGAAAAAGGAGATGAGTTTGGGTATTTCTTATTTGGCGGGTCAGATATCATACTACTATTTCAGGAAGGAAAAGCTCCAGAAATTAATACTTGTGATCATTATCGCCATTACGGAACAGATATTAGCACCTGTCCTCCAGAAATATTAGAAAAGAACTCTTAAAGCCAATTATATATTAAATGCGTTCAACCCTACTTCATATAACTAAATAAATTATCTTGATATAGGCATACTGGGTAATTATACCTCATACTTTTTAACATGTATGAGGTATATATCGAGGTTTCTTGATTAACTCAAAAAAAGTTAATTAACTAAATTAGTATACAAAGTGGGGTTGATTTTTTTATTACAGTTAGTTCCAGGCTAATTGCTTTCTTTCTTGCCAATATAGGGTAGGATCTACTTCAAAAGTGCTTAGCAGTAATATTTCATCGGTTGTTAACCTAAAAGTGGTTGCTTGTGCATTTTGTTTTATATGTGCTATAGAGGCAGCACCACTAAGTATTTTAGCATTTGGCAGTGTACATTTACAAAAATTAAGAGCTATTGCATCTATCCCTACTTCATATTTTTTTGCCAACATTTCCAACACCTTATATAACTTATCATAGTACTTATAAGTACTATTTTCGAACAATCGTCCGTTGGCCATTGCTTCTTTTATAACTAGCTGTTTTTTTTGGTTATCTAAAACTTCTGAAACCTCTCTTATACTCTGATCAAGGATATTGTATGTAACCTGATAAGTATCAAATAATTGATTACCATTTACCGAAACACCTAACGCTTTTTTAATAACTTCGACTTGATTGGCGCCAGTAGTTGTTATTCCAATTTTTAGATTATATGTTTCTTTCAAAAAAGCTAACCTTTCTAAAATAACTGAATTCTCGAGCACCATGGTCTCTAATGTTGCAGAATGAATTTGGTACACTTTTATATACGGCAAAAACGATTTTGAAACTTCCCATTGCTCATTCAACTTTGTTAAACTATGCTCTTTTACTTCATGAATTTTAGCATTGGCATCAAAATTGGCTACATAGGTATAGCCCCATTTTGTTGCTATATGAATAGTGGGATCATTTTTTGTCTTTACCCACTCTAACAATAAATTTTCTGCAAGTCCATACCCCGGCGCGGTATCAAAATATCGTATTCCAATTTTATAAGCTTCTTCTAATACTCGAAAACCGTTTTGTTTAAAATCTTCTAGGTTTTGATTCGAAACGTTTTCTTGTCGAATATTAATATATTGTGGCCGCCCCAGAGCGGCTGTTCCTAATCCTAAAAACATTATAATATCGGTTGGTAGTTATTTAAAAAATGAATTACTTTTTCTTTTGGCATTTCACAAGGTTTCAACACATTTTCATGAGACATTCTATAATAATTTAAGCTTATAAAATCTTTTCCTCCCAATTCTTCTGCATATATTTTATATGATTGCCCGTTATTAAAAGTTTCTTTTACAATACTATATTTCTTATGATTGTATTGTACTTCTGAATATTCTTCTGGAATGTTTTGTATTTGATTTAATATCATTACTTATGTTCAGAAACTTTTTTCTTAAGGTATTACTAACAACACTAAATCTAATCAAAATATTAGTATAAAAAAAGAGGCCTTTTCAAGGCCTCTTTTTGTCGGGTAGAGAGGATTCGAACCTCCGATCTCTGGTCCCCCAGACCAGCACTTTAACCGGACTAAGCTACTACCCGAAAAATTTAAGATTGCAAATATAGTAATCTTACGATTAAATTAAAGGATTATTATCACGATCCAGAATTTTAATCATTTTAAATGATTTCAGTAAATGAAAAAGTCCCGGTAAAATCACTGCTCCTCCTATAATAAGAGAAATCCCAAGTACTTTAATAACACTTTCTGGAGCACTATTTTCTAATAAATTAATACTACCATTTGTAGTGATAATAATATCAGGAAAATGAGCTCCCAATGCTGCTAAAAGAATAAAGAACACCTGTAAGCCAGCAAAGGATCTACTCCAAACCTTATTTCCTTTTCTAATCATTTTCCATAAAGGGATTAATAATACTGCAGATAAGGTTACACAAATCAATGCAAAAGGATTGCTAACAAAACCATTAATAAATACGTTATCGATTAGATACCCATACCCTAATGTCACAAAACCAACTACAAAAACTACAATAGCGGCTATCGCAGACTTTCTAATATAGATATTCTCTTTTCCAGATTCTGATTCTCCGATTAATAAGACAGAAGATAAGAAAGCACAAAGTGCCGCAAAAAACAATCCTACTAGTATACTAAACGCATTAAACCAAGGCGCTATAAAAGCATCATAAAAAGTCAATGTGCTGATATCATCAGTTATTTTGATGTTTCCGCTAATTAATGCACCAAAAACAATTCCCAAAAAGATCGGAGTAATAAGACTTGATACTTTAAACATTTGATCATATAGCTTTTGAGACTTATCTATTACCGCATCATAGTGTCTAAATACAAAAGCAACTCCTCTTAAAGTTACTCCTAACAACACTATAGTAAGCGGGATATGCAAACTAATTACCATTATATTATAATACTCGGGAAATGCAATCCATAGGATCACAATCAAAATTATCACCCAGATATGATTGGCCTCCCAAACAGGCCCCATCACTCTATAAATCGTTTTTTTTGTAATTTTTTGATTTTCTTCAGACGAGAATAGTTCTACTATTCCCGCTCCATAATCAGCTCCTCCTAATACCACATATAGATAAAGAGAAAAAGCTAAAAAAAACAATACAACGTATAACATATCTAGTGATTTGAATGGTTTAGTACTTTTATCTGTCGAAGCATTAGCCAGGTTACCGCAACCGATAATGTTAAGTATACTACTATATAGGTATAAAAGCTCACTACTATCCCTGGCATGGGTGTTACGGCATCTTTGGTTCTCATGATCTTATGGATAATCCAGGGTTGTCTTCCTACTTCGGTAACAATCCACCCGGCTTCGAGAGCGATAAAACCTAAAGGAGCCACCAATACAAATAACAACCAATACTTATTATTGTTTAACCATTTTTTCTTTTTTAATGATACAAAATATAGAATCCCCACAAGAAATAATAGGGAACCTATTCCCACCATGATTTGAAATGCATAATGTACCATAGGCACGTTTGGGCGCTCATCTTCTGGAAAATCATTTAGTCCTTTTACCTCTGCATCAAAATCTCCAAAAGCAAGAAAAGAGAGCATTCCTGGTAAAGCGATTTTATAGCTTACTTCTTGCGTTTCTTCATTTACAATACCTCCAACATACAATGGTGCTCCTTTTTCGGTATGGTAATGCGCCTCCATAGCGGCTAATTTAACAGGTTGTCGTTCTGCTATATCTTTTGCAGAAATATCTCCACTAATGGGTTGCAATATAGCAGCAACTGCGGCAAAAGTTAAGGCTATTTTAAAGGCTTTGGTATGCAACTCTATTTTTCGTTTCTTATATACCTGATACGCATGAATCCCAGCTACTGCAAACCCTGTAGCGGTAAAGGCAGCAAGAGTCATATGCAATGCCTGTGTAAACCAAGCTGGGTTTAGCATTGCTTGTACCGGATCTATATTCGTAAATTTACCGTCTATATAATCAAACCCAGTAGGCGCGTTCATCCAACCATTCGCAGCCACTACCAAAATCCCAGATGCTACTCCAGAAAGGCCTATAATAATCCCGGTAACCCAATGAAATTTTTCTGGCAATTTGTTCCATCCATATAAATAAAATCCCAGTGCGATAGCTTCTACAAAAAATGCAGCTCCTTCTAACGAAAAAGGCATACCAATAATTGGACCTGCATGCTTCATAAATTCTGGCCATAATAATCCTAGTTCAAAAGATAACGCAGTTCCAGAAACCGCACCTGTAACAAAAAATATAGCTACTCCTTTTTGCCACGCCTTGGTTAACGTTAGATATACTTGGTTACGTGTTTTTAACCATTTATAATGTGATACGACCATAAAAAAAGGCATCACCATACCAATACAAGCAAAAACAATATGAAATATTAGTGTAAATGCCATTTGAAGTCTTGCTGCATCAAGGTTTTCCATAGATAGAATTTAGATAAGAAATTGGCTTCCGAATTACGTGTACAAAAATACAACTACCAGTTGGTTTTATGAAGTAATATCATAGAATATAATGCATTATTTTTTGGTATACCATTCTTGCTCACCTACTATAACCTACCTAATAATTAATAAAGGAATAATCGACAAGGAATAAGGAAAAAAGTCCATTATAAATAGGTAGTTGTTAAAATATCTTTACCTCATCAATTTATACAAGAATATTTTTTACCAAATACTAATTTAAAATTTAAACCATATGGAAAATACCGTTTCTAACCCAATCGAAAGCACTATAGAGAATAACCTTTTACATATTCATGAATTATTGGCAAAAGGAGAGTTTATTGAAGCCATGAAAACCTATCTTCATGATGATGTAGAATTACGAGAAGCAAACGAAGTACCTAAAAAAGGGAAAGCATTTAATGTAAAATTTGAACAGGATTTTATTAATAATCAACTTGAAGAATTTGTTAGATATGATATCAATAATTATTCGGTCAATGGTAATCATTCTTTCTATGATGCTGTGATGGAATTAAAATTAAAAGATGGTAGTACCATGCTTTCTGAACAAGCGGTTGTTACAGAATGGAAAGATGGAAAAATCTACAGAGAACGTTATTATCACGCATAATACATTTTATCAACATCTTTATAATCCCTTTACTCTGCTATGAGTAAAGGGATGTTTTATATATATATACATAATAACAGCTATAAACAAGGCTTCTTACAAGATTATTAATCAACATCTTAACTATCAAACAAAAAAACAAATCATGTTAATTTTATCATTTCTTGCAATAAATCAAATGATTTATATATATTTGCACCCGCTTAAAGATAGCCAATTTTCGGGGTGTAGCGTAGCCCGGTTATCGCGCCGCGTTTGGGACGCGGAGGTCGCAGGTTCGAATCCTGCCACCCCGACTAAGTTAAAGCCTTCATTATTACCAAATAATGAAGGCTTTTTTCATTATAATATCTTATCCAAAGTGTCATACTATCATGATTTAGCAATTTATAGCTTTACTATAGCATCAACTTATTCAAGTTTTCGATTTATTATTTTTCTATTTTTAGTTCAAATACCAAATAGTTAGTGTTATATCAAAAAAATATAACGCAATCCTAAAAGTAGGTAAGAAACAATAAAGACTATTGAAATTTTTTCTTGCCTTTTGACTCGATGTTTCCCTAAGAGCATTCTTAAAACAAAAGAAATCACTATTAATAATAATGCCCCCCAACAGATTGGGCAATGAAAATTGCGCTCCCAAAGCACAAAAAGCAAAACAGAAATTACAATTAAATTAATAGAACAGATAAAACATACATCATTATTGCGCAGTCTTTTCTGAACATGATGCATATAGACTGTTGCCATTAGCACAAGGGTACTTGCTGATAGTATTAATCCCATTAAAGAAATAAAATATAGGTTTATTAGTAATTTCTCGTAGGGGTTTTGCTTACAAATTACAAAACAGTTAAAAAAAAGCCAAAAAAAATCTAAAAAAAATCAAATTAACTAATTTTCCGAGCACTATTAATCAACTTTGCTAATAACCAGGTATCAAGGCAAAAGATCTTGGTATTTATACAGTAATTTAGTATTATTAACAAATACATTCTACTCTTTTAAAAATAGAATATAGCATTACTTAAAACCAACAAATTTAACGATAAAAGGCACGAGAGGAAATTATGAAAATAGAGCAAATATATACTGGTTGTCTAGCCCAAGGGGCTTATTATATCGAAAGTAATGGTGAAGTAGCCATCATTGATCCATTGCGAGAAGTTGACCCTTATTTAAAAAGAGCACAAGCTAACAATGCTACCATAAGATATATATTCGAAACCCATTTTCACGCCGACTTTGTAAGCGGCCATATTACTCTTGCCAAAGAAACCGGAGCTTCTATAGTTTTTGGGCCAAATGCTAATCCATCTTTTGATGTAATCATCGCCAAGGACAATCAAGTATTTAAGGTAGGAAAGATTACAATCATTGCGCTGCATACCCCGGGTCATACTATGGAAAGTACTACCTATTTGCTAAGAGACGAAAATGGAAAAGACCACGCAATTTTTAGTGGGGATACTCTCTTTCTTGGCGATGTAGGACGTCCTGATTTAGCACAAAAGGCGACACATATGACGCAGGAAGATTTGGCAGGAACATTATATGATAGTTTACGAAACAAGATTATGCCACTAGCAGATGATGTAATTGTATATCCCGCTCATGGCGCCGGTTCTGCTTGCGGAAAAAACATGATGAAAGAAACGGTAGATACGCTAGGCAATCAAAAACAAGTCAACTATGCGTTGCGAAGTGATATGACCAAAGAAGAGTTTATTAAAGAAGTAACCGATGGTTTGCTACCTCCACCTTTATATTTCCCGTTAAATGTTCGATTAAATAAAGAAGGATATGAAGATATTGATAGTGTTTTAGAAAGAGGTATTCGTCCATTTACGCCCGAAGAATTTGAAAATTTAGCTAATGAAACGGGGGCTATTATCCTTGATGTTCGTCATCAAAATGATTTTAGTAATGGTCATATTCCCAGATCCATTTTTATTGGTTTAGACGGTACTTTTGCTCCATGGGCAGGTACATTAATTGCTGATGTAAAACAACCTATATTATTGGTAACACCTATAGGAAGAGAAGAAGAAACCATTATACGGTTATCACGTGTAGGTTTTGATAATACTCTGGGATATCTTGATAAAGGTTTTGAAACCTGGAAAAAAGCAGGTAAAGAATATGATATCGTTGATTCGATATCTGCAGTAGCATTAGAAAAAATTCTTAACACTGATACCTCTTCTGTTTTTGATGTTAGAAAAAGTAATGAATATAATGCAGAACACATTGACAATGCGTTTAATACTCCGTTAGACTTTATAAACGATCATATGCAAGCTTTTCCTAAAGACAAAACATTCTATGTGCACTGTGCTGGTGGATATAGATCGGTAATTGCTGCATCTATCTTAAAAAGTCGCGGTATTCATAATTTAATTGACGTAAAAGGTGGTTTTGCGGGAGTTAAAGAAACTGATATCAAAACCACAGATTTTACATGCCCTACCTCTCAAAAGTCAATGTAAATAGAATAATAATAAGTTTAAAAAATCTAATCCTTTATTAAGAATGGATTGATTTGTATGGTAAAATCATATGGTGTTGCCTTAACTACATATTTCTCCATATTAGGTGGGCCACATGCAGCAGTGCCTACTCCATTTACCAAGTAATCAAAATTAAATATCGTAGCGTTTGATCTCTTCAATTCATTTGTGTGTTGCGCCCTATCAATTTCTTTGTCCGAAAAATGGTGTGCACTAAAATTCATTAATGTTGATGTTCCCGAAAATTTAATTCCAGATTTACCATTAGCTATTTCTACCCAACGAATATCAGTTCGATTGCCATAATCTTGTGGTCTTATATATTGTTCGAACATAGCATCGACCGTAGTATTATATACACCTACTCTACCTGATTCTTTTCTATCAATATACGTTTCATGTGGTCCGTTTCCATACCAACTAACTACCTTATAAGATTTAGGCAAACGCATCTGCAAACCTACTTTTGCCATACTACTTATAGAGTCTGTCGGCGTTACTTTTGTTCTTATATCTAATGCCCCATTTTCAAAAATTCGATACGAAATATTAATATCAAAAATTTTAATTCCGTCTGATCTGGAGGCTATGGTATGTGATGTAATTAAAGAATCTGTTGTCTCAATTTTTATTGCCTTGTAATCCAAAGCAGATAGTCCTGCTTTTTCCCATACAACATTCCCATTTGGACTTACTTTGTCATTATCTGTTGGCGCCCTCCAAAAATTGGGACATACACTATCCAAAACTGGTTTACCTAAATAAGAATAACTATCGATTAAGCCTGTTTTATTATTAAAAATTATTGATGACTGCTGAGTTGATACTTCTACGGCGCTTGCTGTTTTAGAAAAGATAAATCCAGTTGTTCTTTTTAATCTTGGTGGTTTATTAATTACCTCATCGGTATTCATCAAAATCTGTGTCCACGCAAGCTCATGTCCTTGTGGTACTATGTCACTTTTCTTTTTGGTAATAAATGAGATATCCAAGATGAGTTCTGAATGTTTATATTTTTTCAGATCAGGCATTTCTATTTGTGTTATATCAGCAGATCGAGCTTTTATATCAAGATCAGATATGACTCCTGTAAAGACCTCTTCTCCATTACTTAGTATTCGGTACTTGCCTACAAATTTACTTAGGTTTATAAAATCGTACTTGTTTATTATTTCTATTTTACCATTAGCAACATCTACATCTTTAACCTCTATTTGTTGGTATATTTTTTTTACTTCTTGCAAATGCGGATGTGGATTTTGTGCTGGATCAACCAATCCATTAATTAAAAAATTCTTATCGCTTAATACATCTTTTGGACCAAAATCACCTCCATAAGCATAATAGGCTGTACCATTCGCATCTTTTTTTATTAATCCCTGATCTACCCAATCCCAGATAAAACCTCCTTGAAACACATCATATTTTTCTACCAAATCCCAATGATCCACCAATTCGCCTACACTATTTCCCATGGCATGTACATATTCGCAAAGTATTAATGGCATTTCAGGTTTGTTTTCACAATATCCTATTATTTCTTCCAGATAAGGATACATAGGGCACATAATATCTGTAGTGTAATCTTTTAAACCAAATGTAGTATCTAAGTATTTTGTAACTCTTTCATACTGCACAGGGCGAGAAGAATCCTTTCCTTTTAACCAATCAAAGGTGTAATTAAAATTTACCCCTGCTCCTGCTTCATTACCCAATGACCATGTAATAATTGACGGAAAATTTTTATAAATCTCATACATATTTCTTGTGCGATCCATATGCGGTGCTAACCAACGTATATCCTTTGCCAGACTCTTTTCTCCATATCCCATACCGTGTGATTCTATATTTGCTTCACAAACAAGATAGATTCCATATTTATCACAGAGTTCGTACCATAAAGGGTCGTTTGGGTAATGTGCGGTTCTAACCGCATTGATATTAAATTGTTTTAGAAGTTCGATATCACGAATCATTCTATCACGAGTAATATATTTACCTGTTAGCGGGTCATGATCATGTCTGTTTACTCCTCTTATAATTACAGCAACCCCATTGACTAGTAACTGGCTGTTTTTGATTTCTATTTTTCTAAATCCAACCGAGACAGGAATCGCTTCTAATAACTGTTCCTTTTCATCATATAGTGTTACTATAAGCTTATACAAATTAGGTGTCTCTGCTGTCCACTTTTTAATATTTTTAATGGTTTTTTTAAAACTAAAACTAGACTCATTATTTCTTTTGAAAGTGACGAACTTGTCCTCTTCAAATATCATTTTTGAGGATTGATCATATAGTTTTACGTTGATTTTTGCCTTTTTTAGAATTGAATTTCCGGCATGATCAATTTTTAACTTTACATCTAATAATCCATTTGAATACGTTGCATCCAAGTCTGATAAAACGTCTATATCCCGAATAAATACTTTTGGACGCACAGTAAGATAAACATCTCTTTCGATACCACTTATATCCCACATATCCTGATCCTCGAGATAGGAAGCATCGCTCCATCTATATACTTTGATAGTTATGCTATTTGTACCTTTTGTGATAAAATCTGAAATATTAAATTCGGTAGTAGTTTTACTGTCTTCGCTATATCCCACATACATACCATTAATCCATAAGTCAAAAGCTGACTTAACACCACCTAATCCTATAAAAATACTTTTATCGTACCAATCGGGATTTATCTCAAATTTTCTATAATAAATTCCTATCGGGTTTGCTTCTGGAATATGTGGTGGAGCTACTGGCAAAAAAGGGTATTTGATATTTACATATATCGGATAGCCATACCCTTGTAACTCCCAATTACCAGGTACCTTGATATCTTTCCAGGTTTCTGGTTTGATCTTAGCGATATCAATAGTTGCTTTATCAGGAGATGTTACATAGTTAAATTTCCACTTACCATTCAATAATTTAAATCTATTGGATAATGAGCGATCGGCGGTTAACGCCGATTCGATATCTTGATATGGAATAAAATGTGACCTTGGTTTTTCCTTATTCAAATTAACAATAGCTGGATCTTTCCATGGCTCGATTGTGGGTTCTTTTTGAGTTTCCTGCCCATATGATAACAAAGTTATCATAAGTAGTAAGACTAAACATCTCATCTTTTATATCCTGTTTATTAGATAATACAACAATTATAAACGATGCAGATTTAGCTATTCATCTAGCGTTTTTTAAAAAAATAAATTATTTGTTATACTCTTAAAGACTTCTACTGTTCTGATCTATTTATTCTATTTTTGGTAGTTTCAATCCTTTTACCCAAAAAATTGTAGCCTCATAAAATATCAACGTAGGCTTTATAACCCTAGAAGATGTATCTCTAGGGTGCTTACTGCTAAATCTTGCTTTCGCTTTATTAAAGTCTAAAGTATACTCCTCATTTACATCATTTTGATCTGCATGGAAGTAAATGTAGTTATCTTTTGAACTTCATTTTCCTTTTCCATACCGGTTTTCTTCAGGAACTGTTTGCAAGTCTCTATAAAAATGAAATAAAAAATCACCATTCTTGTTTAGAGTTAGGGTATACTCGAGCAGTTCATTTTTTTCTGTTTTAAATTTCAGCTCATATATTCCCTCATATGTGGTAGATTGAGCAGATAATGTAATGGCACCAAACAGGAATAAAAGTGTTACTATTTTTTTCATTAGAAATTAAGGTTTTAAAGTACTTTTTTCTGATGCTCAAATTTGGTGCCAAACGGATTCACTCTAATATTTACAATAGATATAGTAGCAGTGTCTTCTTCTATAAAACAATTTATATATTCTCTTAACCAGAAATAACAACACTAGCTTTTTCTCTAATTCTATCCAAACACAGATTACCCATACTCCCAACATGTGTATGTTTTTTGGGTTCATCAGAGATATATGTTCCGTTTTGAACTTGATTTCCTATTTTTTGATATGCTTTTCTAAAACTCATTCCTTCCTCGATCAAAGTATTGATAGTATCAACTGTACTTAAATATTGATATTTTTCGTCGGCAAGGTCGATCTCTTTGACATTAATTTGTTGTATCGCATAATTAAAAACATCTAATATATCCATTACATCAATAAAAGCCTGAATCATATTTTCTTTTAAGAGTTGAAAATCTCTATGATATCCACTTGGTAAATTATTGGTGATCAATATCATTTCTGAATGTAATGCTTGAATTTTATTGCACTTGGCTCGTAATAATTCGAATACATCCGGGTTTTTTTTATGAGGCATAATACTACTGCCAGTTGTTAACTCATCTGGAAAAGAAATAAAACCAAAATTTTGACTCATATATAAACAAATATCCATTGCAAACCTAGACAGGGTATTACATAGGCTGCCTAAAGCCATTGCAATGGTTCTTTCACTTTTTCCTCTACTCATTTGGGCAGCCACAACATTAAATTTTAAGGTAGAAAATCCTAATTCTCGAGTTGTGAAATCTCTATCTATAGGAAACGAACTTCCGTAACCCGCTGCAGAACCTAATGGGTTTTGATCAACGGTTTTTGTTGCTGCGGATAGTAGCAACACATCATCTAATAAAATCTCTGCATATGCAGAAAACCAAAGTCCGAAAGAAGATGGCATTGCCACTTGCAAATGGGTATAACCGGGTAACACTTTGTCTTTATGAGTTTCTGCCAATTGTAATAACGTTTCGAACAAAGTTTCTACACTACCAGTAATCTGCTGTAAGTTTTCTTTGTAAAAGAGGTGTAGTGCAACTAAAACCTGATCATTCCTAGATCGTGCAGTATGTATTTTCTTTCCGGCATCACCAATTCTTTTTGTGAGTTCATACTCTATCTTAGAATGTACATCTTCAAATTGCTCTTCAATAACGAATGTTCCATTCATTATTTCCTTTTCAAGAATTAGTAACTCTTTTTTTATATCATAAAACTCTTCATTAGATAATAACTCTATTTCACACAACATCTTTGCATGTGCCAACGAAGCTTGGATGTCATATTTTGCAATATGAATATCTATTTTTCTATCATTACCAATGGTAAACTGTTCTATTATTTTATCGATTAAAAATCCTTTATCCCAAAGTTTCATCTGTTTATGTTTTATTGTTTAGAAGTTATTTAGTTGACTTTTAAAATATATTTTAACCTCTATTGTTATTTATTAATACACCTTTTACTTCATTCTTTTTAGTATGTGACTGAAGAATTACACCGCTCAATAATGCTATATAGATTGTTATTCCCTCTTCTATTTCGTTTAGGTAAATAAACTCGTCTGCAGAGTGAGATCGTGTACTATCCCCTGGGCCTAATTTTAGCGAAGGACAGCTCAATACTGCTTGATCTGATAATGTTGGTGAGCCATATGGTTTTCTACCCAGTTGTATTCCTTTTTGAACAAGCTCATGTGAAACCGGAATCGATGATGAGTTTAGGTTTACACCTCTTGGTATTATTTGATCACACGGAGCTTCTCTTTGTAAAATTTCAACAATTTCTTGATTAGAATATTTATCATTTACACGAACATCGATCACAAGGCATACTTCTGCCGGAATCGCATTGTGCTGTTTTCCTGCATTAATTTGGGTCACTGTCATTTTTACATCTCCCAATACAGGTGAGTTTTTTTCGAACCGATATTGCTTAAACCACTCTAATGTTTTTATAACATTATAGATTGCATTATTCTCATTGGGATGTGCCGCATGACTAGGTATTCCTTTTACAATAGCGTCAAAAACAACCAAACCTTTTTCTGCAATTGCCAGATTCATCTGGGTAGGTTCTCCTACAATTGCAACGTCTATTTTTGGAATAACACTTAACATACTATTTAAGCCATTTTTACCACTACTCTCCTCTTCGGCAGAAGCTACGATAACCAGATTGTATTGTAAGTTTTCTTGGGTATAGAAATAAGCAAAAGTCGCCAGTAATGACACCAAACATCCTCCTGCATCATTACTCCCTAGTCCGTATAGCTTACCCTCTTCTTCGATAGCCTTAAACGGATCTTTTGTATATCCTTTATTAGGTTTTACTGTATCATGATGAGAGTTTAAAAGCATCGTTGGTTTGGATTCATCAAAATACTTATTAGTTGCCCAAACATTATTATTATTTCGTTTATATGGAATTTGATTTTTTTTAAACCAATATTCGATATGAACTGCTGTATCATTTTCTTCTGAAGAAAATGAAGGTGTTTCAATCAGCTTTTTTAGTAATTTGATGGCTTCGTTGGTTAATTGTTGCTGTTTCATCTGTTTATATTTATTGTTTTAGAGGTCAGGTAGAACCTTTTAAACGTGTTGGTTTGATTAGGTATTAATTGTGGTGTGTTTTGATGATGGGTCATATAACATTTCGGGTAAACCAATACAGACTTTTTCTACTTTGTTCTGTATAGCATTCATGCAGTTATCTAGTTTTGGTAACATTCCCTCTGTAATTACCTTGTCTGCAACTAATTTTTGATAGTTCTGCATATTGATATTCTCTATAACCGATTCTTCATCATTTATATCTTCTAAAACTCCTTGTTTTTCAAAACAATAATAAAGCTCTGTTTTAAAATCCTTTGCAAAAGCAATTGCCAATTCTGATGCAATCGTATCTGCATTGGTGTTTAACAATTGTCCATTTTCATCATGGGTTATTGCACAAAAAACAGGAGTGATCATATGTCCTAACAATATTGACACAGTCTTAGTATTTACTTTTTCTATATCACCAACAAAGCCAAAATCAATTTCTTTTGCTGGTCTTTTTTTAGAGATAATAGTATTACCATCTGCACCAGAAAAACCTATTGCGTTACAATGATTTGATTGTAATTTGGCAACTATGTTTTTATTTATCTCTCCTGCATATGTCATAGTAATGATCTCTAAGGTAGATTGATCAGTAACACGTCTACCATTAACCATTTGCACATCTAGACCTATTTTTTGGGCAAGCTTTGTTGCAATTTTTCCGCCTCCATGCACTAATATTTTTGGGGAGGTAAGCAGTGAAAAGTTTTTTAAGAAATCGTACAACATGATTTCATTATCGATAATGTTTCCTCCTATTTTTATGATTTTTAACGTCTCCATTACTTTATGTTTTCAAGTATGTTTTTTAATACTACCTGGGCCGCAAATGTTCTGTTGTTTGACTGCTCAATACATAAAGCACTTTTAGAATCCATGACCTCTTCTGCCACCACAACATTCCTTCTTACTGGCAGACAGTGCATAAACTTGGCATCTCCAAGCTTTTCTGGTGTTATCATCCAATTCTTGTCCTGACTTATTATTTTACCATAATCGGTAAAAGAGCTCCAGTTTTTTACATACACAAAATCTGCATTTTGCAATGCTTGATCCTGATCATACATAACGTGAGTTTGCCCTGTAATTTCTTTATCAAGTTCATATCCCTTTGGATGTACGATCGTTAAATCCACCTCTAACTCCTGCATCATTTTTATAAAAGAATTGGCAACTGCTTGCGGCAGTGCTCTGGGGTGTGGTGCCCATGACAATACTACCTTAGGGTTTGGTTTGGTTTTTAATTCTTCAATAGTGATTGCATCTGCCAGAGCTTGTAAAGGGTGTGACATGGCACTCTCCATATTAACAACGGGAACCGTAGCATACTTAACAAAACTGTTTAGCACCAATTCTGATAGATCTCGTTCTTTATCTTTTAAGGTTGCAAAAGCCCGCACCGCAATGATATCTGCATATTGAGAGATTACCTGAGCAGCTTCTTTAATATGTTCTGATGTATCTAGATTCATAATTACTCCATCCTCAAATTCGAGATTCCATGAATCTGTAACATTTAGAACCATCACGTTCATTCCCAGGTTTTTTGCAGCCTTTTCTGTACTTAGTCTTGTTCTTAGACTGGCATTAAAGAAAAGCATGACCAAGGTCTTATGTTTTCCTAATTCAGGAAACTGAAATGGATCTTTCTTTAATTGTATCGCCTCTTTAATAATATTGGGGATATCTTTTACATCGTGTATTGTTGTGTACTTTTTCATCTGTTTCTTTTTAATCTTTCTCAATGGTCAGATAGAATTCACCAATACTCATTTTGGCTAGAATCCATGATATTGTATGACTCATTTCATAATTCTTCTTGTAGTGCTTCAAAAAGCGTATCGATATGTTCTTTTTGAACTGTTAATGAAGGTAGAATCCTCAGCAAATTGGGATTCTTTGCACTTCCTGTAAAAATGTGATGTTTATAAATAAGTGCTTTCCTTAGCTCTGCCACAGGAAAATCAAACTCTAACCCTAACATAAGTCCCCTTCCTTTTATCTCTTTTACTTTCTTAACAGACATTGCTTTATTTTTGAAATACGTGGCAATCTGTTTGGTATTCTCCATTAGGTTTTCTTTTTCTATGACTTCTAAAACTGCCAAAGCAGCACTGCAGGCTAGATGATTACCTCCAAAGGTTGTCCCTAATAAACCATGAGATGCTTTTATAGTAGGATGAATTAGGATTCCTCCTATCGGAAACCCATTCCCCATTCCTTTGGCCATCGAAATAACATCTGGCTGTATACCATGTTTTTGAAATGCAAAAAAATCTCCTGTTCTCCCAAATCCACATTGAATCTCATCTGCTATTAAAAGGGTCTGATACTTTTTACATAGTTTTTCTAAGTCTTTAAAAAACAAAGAACTTGCTTCATCCAACCCTCCTACACCTTGAATTACTTCTATAATTACTGCACAGGTTTCATTTTTATACAATTCATTTTCAATTGCTTCGAGGTCTCCAAACTCAAAAAAAGTAACCTCTTGTTGTGCATTTATTGGTGCTATAATTTTAGCATTATCTGTAGCAGCTACCGCAGCAGATGTTCTGCCATGAAAACCATTTTTAAAAGCAATTACCTTCTTTTTTTGAGTATGAAACGAAGCTAGTTTTAATGCATTTTCATTGGCTTCTGCCCCCGAGTTACACAAAAAAAGTTCATACTTATCACAACCAGAAACTTTACCCAACTTGGTTGCAAGTTGTTTTTGCAATTTATTTTGAATAGCATTGCTATAAAACCCAAGTGTTGCCACCTGATTCGAAATGGCATCTACATATTTTGGGTGCGAATGCCCTATAGAAATTACAGCATGTCCCCCATACAAATCTAAATACTTTATATCGCTTTCGTCATATACGAATACATCTTTTCCCTTGGAAGGAGTGATATCAAACAAAGGATATACATCAAACAATTTCATATCTATTTTTATAATTTTAATTAATCAATTCATCATTTAACAAAACTCCTATCAAAAAAAGCTTGCTTTAAGTTGAAGTCCTTCTGTTTCTTTAAAACCAAACATTAGATTCATATTTTGAATAGCCTGTCCTGAAGCTCCTTTCAAAAGGTTATCAATAACACTAGTGATCAAAAGTTTACCCGAATGCTTATGTAAATGAATTAAACACTTATTGGTATTAACCACCTGTTTTAAATGAAGCTCCTGAGAGGATATAAATGTGAAAGCCGCATCTTTATAATAGTCTTTATATAGTGTAATGGCTTCTTCTAGACTGCCTTCAAAATTGGTATATGCAGTAACAAATATTCCTCGAGAAAAATTTCCTCTGTTAGGAAGAAAATGAATTTCTGCCTCAAAGTCTTCTTGTATACTATCTATGGTTTGATAAATTTCTCCTAAATGCTGATGCGCAAACGGTTTGTAATATGAAAAGTTATTGTCTCTCCAGGTATAATGGGTAGTTTTTGATAAAGAGGTACCCGCGCCGGTAGCACCCGTAACCGCATTAATATGCACATCGCTCTTCAATTGATTGGATGCTCCTAATGGAAGTAACGCTAGCTGAATAGCTGTAGCAAAGCAACCTGGGTTAGCAATAAATGTTGCTTTTTTAACCTTCTCTTTTTGTAATTCTGGCAAACCATAAACAAATTCTTTACCCAGATATTTATTATCTATATCTAATCTAAAATCATTACTTAAGTCAATGATTTTTGTAGTTTCTGAAAATGTATTATTTTCTAAAAAAACTTTTGAATTACCATGACCTAAACAAAGAAACAATACATCTATTTCTTTGGTAATAGTGGCTGTAAATTCTAAATCTAAACTTCCTACCAAATCCTGATGTACATCGCTTATTTTGTTTCCGGCGTTTGATGTACTATATACAAAATGAATTTCTGTTTTAGAGTGATGAATTAATAGTCTAATTAATTCTCCCGCAGTATAACCCGCTCCACCAACAATTCCTACCTTGATCATATTTTGCTTTTTACTTGTTGATATATTCTATTTTGATTCCCCAGGATTTTTATAAAGCCCTTTGCTTCTTCTGCCGTCCAATCTTTATTAACTTCGCCATAACTACCAAACTTGGCACTCATAAGGTCATTTGGAGAAGACACCCCTTCTAACATAAAATGATACGGCTTTAAGCTTACGAAAACATCTCCTGTAACCTGTGTCTGACTACTTTCTAAAAATGCTTCGACATTTCTCATTACCGGATCCAAATATTGCCCCTCATGCAAATGCATTCCATAAAAACTAGACAGGTATTCTTTATGTTGTAATTGCCATTTGGTAAGTGTATGTTTTTCTAGTAAATGGTGTGCTTTAATAATAATTAAAGCGGCGGCGGCTTCAAACCCAACTCTTCCTTTGATACCTACAATTGTATCTCCTACATGAATATCTCTTCCAATACCAAATTTTGAGGCAATCGCATGCAATGTCTCGATTGCAGAAACAGGATCTTTTGGGATATCATTTATCCCTTTTATTTCTCCTTTTTCAAAAGTAAGTTTGATACTTTCTGTTGTTACTTTTTCGATTTGAGAAGGATATGCGTTTTCTGGTAAGGGTTTTTCTGAAGTTAATGTTTCATCTCCTCCAACACTTGTTCCCCAAAGACCTTTATTAATAGAATATTTTGCTTTCTCCCAAGGTATATTAATGTTGTTTTCTTTTAGATAATCAATTTCTTCTTGTCTGGATAATTTATGGTCTCTAATAGGAGTAATAATTTTAATCTCTGGAGCTATGGTCTGAAAAATCATATCAAATCTTACCTGATCATTTCCTGCACCTGTACTACCGTGCGCTATATACTGTGCCCCAACACTTTTGGCATATTTAATAATTTCTATAGCTTGTACGATACGCTCTGCACTTACTGATAGTGGGTAGGTGTTGTTTTTTAACACATTACCATATATCAAATACTTTATTACTTTATTATAAAAATTGGATACCGCATCTATATTTTTATAAGTAGAAACTCCCATTTTATAAGCGTTCATTTCTATTTCATCGATCTCCTTTTTTGTAAATCCTCCTGTATTTACAGATACTGCATGTACATCATACCCTGCTTTGCTCAAACTTACTGCACAATACGAAGTATCCAATCCTCCACTATATGCCAATACTAACTTTTTCATTTTTTAACTTTTTTTAAAAATTTGGATTGTTTCATTTCTTTTAATCTTTCAAAAACATTGGGTTTGATTTTCTTGCTCGAAGCAATCGAATTGGGATCATATAGCATACCTGTACACAAACACATACTTTGCTTGGTTCGTTGTAACACGTCATAATTCTTACAGGTTTGACAGCCATTCCAAAAACTTTGATCTTTGGTGAGTTCTGAAAAAGTAACAGGTTTATAACCCAGGTCACTATTTAGTTTCATAACAGCCAATCCAGTAGTGATACTAAATATTTTAGCTTTTGGAAATTTTTTTCTCGAGTGCTCAAAAACTTTTTTCTTGATTTTTTTGGCAAGTCCTTTTCCTCTGTAATTTGGATGAACTATCAAGCCCGAATTGGCAACAAATTTTCCATGACTCCAGGTTTCGATATAACAAAACCCTGCAAATTTCTTACCATCCAAGGCAATTACAGCATTACCCTTTTTTATCTTAGCAGTAATATATTCTGGTTTACGCTTTGCGATTCCTGTTCCTCTAATCTGTGCAGCCTTAGCTATGGTTTCGCAAATTATTTCTGCATAAATAACATGTGATTGATCAGCAATAACAATCTTCATTGTTCTGACTTTAAATAATTAAAAAAAATGTTGTGATTTGAATTTTGAAATAAAGAACCGGACTCACCTAGGTTCCCAAAATAGAAGCATACCCTTACGGGCGGCGGCGGGGTGCAAAAAAGCGTACAGCGGGGTAGTTATTGTAAAAAATAACTGAGTTTTGAAGTACTATGTTTATGAAATGTTGCAAGAAAGAAAAAAAATAAATTAAAAAACAATCAATGAAATTCGAGAGCGGGGATTAGCGCACGCGGCGGCGGCGCACACCGGGAAGGTGAATTTCGGGTAATGGATTGTATGCTATTAATTTATTCATTACTGCAAATTTATAAAAAAGTTTTTGTCAATAGCAAAAACTTTTTATCAAGATTACTTTATAAAGCTATTAAAATGAATATCTCAAAAAAAACGATTCATTTTTACAATATCTGCATTATTGATCCTAAAATATATATAAATCGTAAATTCAAAGTAATCAAAATCTTAATAGACCAATTATCAATCATTTTTAATGTAAAATCTAATCGTCATAAATATTTAAGATCATAAATGATTTATTACTTTGGTTGTTGAAATAATATTTTTAATAAAACTAAACAGTGAGTACTTATAGTGATTTAAAATTAATTCGTTGGGGAATTATTGGCTGCGGAAATGTAACTGAAGTAAAAAGTGGTCCTGCTTATCAACAAACAAAAGGGTTTCGATTAGCGGCTGTAATGAGGCGAGATCAAGAAAAACTAATTGATTATGCCACCAGACATGGGGTAGAAAAATATTATACTAGTGCAGAACACCTAATCAATGATACTGATATAGATGCTATATACATAGCGACACCTCCTGATACTCACAAATATTATGCACTTAAAGTTGCCGAAGCAGGAAAACCTTGTTGTATAGAAAAACCTTTGGCCCCATGCTATGAAGATAGCTTAACAATTTATGATTCTTTCGCTAATAAAGGTATCCCATTATTTGTAGCATATTATAGACGATCATTACCCAGGTTTGAACAAGTAAATACCTGGATAAAAAGTAATGAAATTGGTGAGATACGTCATATCAATTGGCATTTCTGTAAGCCACCTAATGATGTTGATTTATCTGGAGCATATAATTGGCGTACCGATCCAAAAATAGCTACAGGAGGTTATTTTGACGATTTGGCAAGTCATGGACTAGATCTATTTACTTTTTTACTAGGAGAGATCAAAACTGTATCTGGTATTGCTCATAATCAACAAGGGTTATATGCAGCAAAAGATGCAGTTGTAGCATGTTGGCTTCATGAAAATGGTATTACTGGGACAGGAAACTGGAACTTTGGTAGTGACCGAAGAGAGGATCATGTCGAAATAATAGGGAGCAAAGGAAAAATCGAGTTTTCTGTTTTTAAGGAAGAGCCATTGGTATTAAAACAAGGTGATCATAAGCAAGAAATTTATATTGAAAATCCATTAAACATACAGATGTATCATGTAAAAAACATAAAAAAGCAATTACTCGAAGAAAACTATTTACATCCTTCGACAGGAGAATCTGCTTTGCATACTAGCTGGGTTATGGATAAAATTTTAGGGAAATTATAAATGTATCAGGAGAACAAAAACTTTCTATACAATTAAAATGATCTATCAATTAAACAAAAAACACAATTAGTTTACTGTTCCAATACTTTTTAAAAAATAATTTACACTAACATTTTTTCGTTGTATTAAAGCAAAAAAACACCAATTTAAATATGAAGAAAATTAAGAAAGAAAAAGAATCAAACCATTTTATTCTTTTAACCAACGATCAATTACGATATACTTTAGGAGGGGATCATGGGAATCATGATGGTGTTCAACCGGATCAACAAAGGTATTTACCGTTACCATTAATCTAATTGTCGTATAAGAAACATAAAATAACCTATCGTTAAAATCATTTTTTTGTTACCTGGATTAACTTACAACCAGTACAATTTTAAATAAAATGGTTTTGAGAATGCTACTATACGATAACATTCTCAAAACCATTTTTTGTTCATTCGAATTTTATTAAAAATTCTAAAAAAACAATTACTTATATTTTCTCTAATACCAGTGTAACTTTATTAAAATTAGCAGCGCTATTAATTACTGTTCTGTATTCTTCATAAATAGGAACTGGTACAATATTCTTATTATAATATTCTTTAATAAAAATTGTTAATTGGTTGTTTTCTAACGTATATGTAGATTTAAACATAAACAACTCTACTCCATCTTGAGAATATGATTCATCTATATTTATATTGTCTAAATTTTTAAATTGATATCCTTCTGGCACATCTACAATAATCTTTCTATCATAAGCTCTTTCGAATTCATTTTCTACCGGTAGTTTGCGTGCTTTTTCCTGATACATTTCTTGCTGTGGCCCCAATACTTCTCCCACCTTAAATAGGTACTTATTTCCTGCTTTGTCTACAAAATCTTCTGATTTTAAGTTTGCTATAATTTGTAAAGGTTTACTACCAAAATCTTTTGTTGCATCATTATAAACTTTCTTGTCTATTATCTCCAGGTTCTCATTTACAGATCGAATCACCTGATCAATCATACCACTTTTATCTTCTTCTTTGGCAATATCCATAAATGGCTGAATATAAATAGCATAATAACCATCCATGGTTCGGTTCATTTTTAATTTGGTGATGGTAAGGTCTTCTTCATCAAAACTTACATTCATTACCAAATTATAATTGGTTTTATCATAATTTACAGGCTTAATATATTTGATGCTTCCAACACCAGATGTAAAACCACCTAAAGACACTTTTTTTATAAATAACCCATAATTGTCGGTAAAATTACCCGGTGGATAACCTAATCTGGATTCAAGTTTTGTAGGAGCCATATACAACTTATTCTCTGGAAAATATATAAGATATTCCTGCAAGAAATTATAAGCCTCAAAGCTTTTATCAAACTTCATCTCTGTTCTATCACTAGTTAATACAATTTGATGTTTGATGTCTAGGGCGTTAAAAATTGCTGCATACAATTTCATTATCCCTTGTTCATTAGCTACTTTATTATCAATAATACTAGATAGGTCTTCGAGATCATCTCGCTTAACATCTCCTATATATACATTAGATTTTATGTAATTTTCTATAGTTCTAATTCTGGTGGTAAGGTCTTCATTTTTTAGATCTTGTATCGATTTAAGCAATGCTTCTAACTTACTTTCTATTTTTTTATCGGCTTCAGGATATAACGAATTATAGATATTCTGTGACGCCAAACTATAAGATACCAAATCTTTTGAAGGGTTAATAGAATTAGCCTTTAGCTTATAAACTATATATTTATGCATTGCCTTATAAGGAGCCAATTCTTCATTTTCAATTCCTTCTAATTTATCGATCTTTAGTTTCCAATGATTTTTATCTTTGATTAACGTATCTTCTGTTAATTGTGCTAAACCATTATAACTTTTAGATTCGAAAATAAGGTTTGAAGGGGCAAAAAGATCAAATTCGATATTTAACTTATCAAAATCTGATTGTAAAATCACTCTATTACCTGTATATGTAGGGTATTTTTTGACTACATAATAATATTCTATATATCCGCCTTTTTCTACCCCCTCTAGAGCATAATACTTATAGGTTCTTTGTGTTTCATTATCTGTAGATGATAGTATTTTTGAATCATCCAACTCTAGTATTTTTCCTTCTTTAGTGATTACTCTAGCCTTATTCTTCACAATTTCGGATCCCGCACTGTACGGAAGGTATACTTTATTATACTCTTCTATTTTATCATTAGCATTTAACCAATATAATTTATGAATTAGTGAATATTCTACTAATGCATTATCTTCTATAAAAAAGAATTCATTTACTCTTTTATCTTTAAAAGCTACAATATCTTTATCCTTAAATTTTTCTACATTAATATTTTCTATAGGATTCTTATCCCAATCATATTCTTCATAAAAAGGTTTGCTTTGTGCAAAGGCACTTATTACAAACAAGTTAAAAATTAGGGTATATACAAGTGATTTATATATTTTCATTCTCTTTATTATTATATTACTAAGACGCTTTTGGACAGTCTTATTTTTTATCTTTTAAAATGATTACTTCTTTAAAGTTTTTTTCTACTTTTTTTATGAGTTTATTTAATTCTTTCTGCTGCTCTAAGGTAAGAAGAATGAAATCATAATTAATAAGTAATTCATAAACAACAGCGCTATTTTTTTTTGTGTAAGATATACTGCAAGAAAAGAAATCGTTAGAGACTTTAAACTCTTCTGGCACATAATCTACTATCTTATTATCAGGAATTTCGAGAGTTGTAATGTATTTCACATTCGACTTATATCTATACTCTCTAGCTGTTTTTCTATCTTCTTTTGATTTTATACTACTTAATTCTTCTCTGTTTAGGTTTAGGTTAATATAGGTTTCATCATCCAAACTATTTACATAATCGTTAATATTAAAACTATATGTTACTTCAAAATCATTGTCGTAGTCGTACTTATTAATTTCATTAAAATCATCTATCAAAAACTTATTATTACCCTTTCTAAGCTCATACGTATACGCTTCTTTAAGATTAGCTTCTTTTTTCTTCTCTTCGAACGTATTAAAGAAATCTATTTTGGTATATCCGCTTAAGGTTAAATGACCAGTACCTAATACTGTTTTATCTTCGATTTTGATAATTGTAGAGTCTATAAGTGTGTTTCTCTTAGCTTCCATTACCGGAACCTCTTTAATTACAAAGTCTTTTTCTCCTTTGGATATTAAAGCTTCTTTTCCTTGTATGAACGGAGATGGCATATCGATAGGAATATATCTACCTGTAGCATCCAGAAAATAGGTTTTATCACCGTCTATATATGTTAGAATCATGTGATTATCAACTACAGGCGTTGGCACTTCATTATACTTATAAGGGATACTTCTGGTACCAATCCAGGTTAGGTTTCCTTTTAGGTTTGCTACCTCTAACATTTTGTAAAGTATACTAGAATTATCTTTACAATCCCCATATTTTTTATTGAATACATCATTTGCTTCTCTAGGAATAAATCCACCTAGAGCATATTCGAAAGCTATATATTTGATGTTTTCTTGTACCCAATAATAGATCTCCTTAACTTTTTCAAAATCTGTTTGTTTATCTTTTGTGAGAATGTGAACTATTTTTTTTAATTCTTCGTTGGCGTCATCAGTATTTATATCCTTGACCAAAGAATAATACCATTTATATAAATCAGAAACATCTTCTTGTATTTTTACCTGTTTATCTTTATAAGTATACGATGTAATGATAGGAATAACATGAGGAAAGGAATTTCTATAGTTTGGAGCATTCGCATCCAGATCATATTCTTTTACATTTTCTGCCTCCCAACTATAAATACGCTTTCCTTTTTTCTCTGATTCTGAAAAACTAATTGGTACACCTTTGGTATTAAACTCTTTAAACCTTAAATCTATTTCTTTGTCTACACTAATAGTTACCTTGTTTTTTATAATAGGCTTGAAATCAGCAAAATAAAATGAATTTAAAAACCTAGGGTTCTTAATTACTTCTTTGTATTTGAGTGTAGATTTTGATCCTGGTTCTAAATTAGGATAGATGAAATTAATGGATTTGGTATCATCATAGAAACTCTGATCCATTTCATCTTTTTCAATAAAGTCTTTTACTTCAATTTTATTGTATTTACCATTTTGATATAATAATGAAGTAGCTTCTACCGATTCTATTTCAAAAAAAGAAGAATAATTTATAGATCGTTTGGATCCATAAGTAGCAGCAGCTCCTAAGTATAAATCTTCTTCAAAAACTTCTTGAGTAATATGAATCTCATTATCTTTAAGACTAATATCTACTTTTGTTTCCTCCATTAATCTTACCGAATGGGCATTGGGATACGCCGCTTTATATTTTTCGAATACAGGTGATTTTTGCCCTATCAAATTAAAGGACAGAAGCAATACAAACCCTTTAAAAATCAAAAATTTTCTCTTCCTCATATGTCTATTTTTCTAATAAATCATTAAAATATGATTGTTCTTTTATAAGTTTTCCGTTTTCATCATAATACTTTGCTACCCCACTACGACTATCATGTTGATAATTTATTTCTTCTTTGCTAGCACCATTAGGATAGTATTCTTTATATAAACCGTGCAAAGCATCATGACGATAATTCATTTCTTTTTTAACTTTTCCGCTCGGATAGTAAAATGTATATTTTCCATGAGTATCACCGTCTTTATATACAGTATGTCGCTCTAGTTGTCCTGAATAATAATATGCTTTATACTCGTTAACAAAAAAACCATTCTTATATTCCATTTGTATCGAAGGTTTTCCATTATCAAAAAAACCATGTACCATACCTGTATAATTTTTTAAGGGTATCATCGGTTTCAGTGTTCCATTTTTATCGTTGTAACTATACCCTATAATTTTATCATTATGATAAAATCTAACTAATTGTAATTTACCTTCTGGGCTATAAAATATTCTTTGCCCATGCAGTTTATTATTTTTATAAGGAACTACAGCTGTCAAAACTCCTTCTTCACTATACTTTTTATTAGGTCCGTTTAGTTCTCCCGATTGATAGGAATATGTTTCCTTTACTTTCCCGTTCTTAAAATATGTTTTCCATTTTCCTATATAGTCTCCATGAAAATACGTTCCTTTCGTACTCACCTGTCCATTATCATGATACCATATCCATTCGCCATGATACTTGCCATTAAAATATGATCCCTCAAGATTTTTTTTGCCACTTGCATTATATCTAATATACTTACCATGCTTTATTGTATGTAAATACTCTGTAGTAGAGTAAGTGTTACCATTATATTGTTTTAAGGAAACGGTATACTCTTTTTTATTTGGGTCATGTTCTATTTTCTCTAGGATTTCTCCTGATGATGTATAATATTTTTCGGCTATCAAATCTCCAAATTCATAATAAGATTCATAAAACAACTTTCCCTCAACACCAAAGAACTCTTGTTTTCCATGCTCTAGTCCTTTATGATAAAAATTCTTTTGTTTTATACGACCATCATCATAATAAGATACCCAGGTACCGTGGTTGGCATTATCTTTATGCCAACCTTGGTTAGATATGTTACCATTTTTATGGTAGGCAACATAATAGCCGGTCAAAGAATCATTTTTATATTCTATAATTGATTCTTTCTGACCAGATTTGTAAAACTCATGATATTTTCCGTTCAATTTATTATCTGTATAAATCCCTTTACTAATCAAAACACCGTTTTCGTAATATTTCCAAACATCTTTTTTCCCTCCCTTTACATCATACATTCCCTCTGTTTCCAAATCTCCTAAAGATGAATAGCCTCTATAATAAAATTCTCCTTTTTTCTTTTTACCATCTATAATACTGTTACCTTCTTTATCAAAGTATCGATATTCTATAAATTCATCATTTCGATAAACAAACTCATAGTATAATTTTCCGTCAACATCATATTCTTTATAAAGTCCATTTAGCTTTCCTTTGGTATATGTATAATCATTCAAAATTGTACCATCATTATAAAACAATTTTACATTGCCATTATATTTACCTTCTATAGATGTTCCAACCTCATATTTTGTGCCATTTTTATGATATGTAGTATAAGGGCCATTAATAACTCCTTTTGAATAATCAAATTCTGACTGTAATATCTCATTTTTATAGAATTTTTGTTCTTTTCCCTCAAGAACTCCATTCCTATAATTTCTTTTCTTGTATAATTTCCCGTTAGGGTGATATTGTAACAACTCTCCTTCTGGATTCCCTTTTTTATATTTAAGAACATATTCTTGGGCAGATGCTCCTAGAGCATAGTATGATTTATAAGAACCATCCAACTGATCTTCAGAAAAAGATTTTTCTTCAATTAAAGCACCTTTCTTGTTATATTTTTTGTACAACCCATTTAATTTTCCTGCTTTATAATTACATACCACTTTAGGGTTTTTATTATCATGAAAGGAAAGAAACTCTCCCTCTAGTTTTCCTCCAACATATTGTTCTATAATCGATTTATTACCGTAATCATCATACCATATCCACTTGTCTACTCTTTCTCCTTTTTCGTTAAACTTTCCGCTCCCTTTTAATTTTCCCTGATGATTAAATATTAACCAATTCCCTATTCTTTTACCATCTTTGGTTTTTCCAAATGCACGCAAAGTGTAATCATCATAAACATAAGAAACCTCTTGTTTTTTCCCTTCTAACAATTGTTGGTTTCTGGTACTCATAATAGCTGCCCATTTATCATAAAACAGGTTAATAAATGCTTTTATTTTATCAACATTCTTACCAACTATTTTTTTAAAATCCTTATTCTCTATGGTATATGCTATGGTATATGTAAAATCATCAAAGTAACCGCTTTTAAAAACCCATTTGTAGAACGGCACATATTTTCTATCCCAAAAACCATTATTACCATCAAAATCATCTAATTGTTCAAAAAGAGCATGATTCTGTTTTGTAAGCGCAATATTTATCTTATTATCGATCTTATAGCTTGGGTTTAATGCGATTCTGTTATTTAATATCAAATCCATATCCTCAAAAGCATCATCATCTGGCGAGATTCTAATTCCTTTGGGTTTTATTTCACTTTTTTTTGAAACTGCAACATTAATTGAGTTTAAAATACTAAAAGAATCACTCCCGTCTGGATTTAACAGCAAGTACATATTAATAGCCATCATGGCTTGGCCCGTTCTACCTTCTTTTAAGCATATTTTTCCTAATTGTAAGTGAGCATTGGCATAAAAAGGATTTAATTTGATCGCTTCTATATAATCTTTTATGGCCTTATCAAACATTTCTAATCTTTCGTGAATAATACCTCGATTATAAAAAAGCACGTAATTTTTGGGATATTCACGTATCGCATCATTACAAACTGTCAAAGCTTCTTGATAACGTTCTGACCTTAAAAACGCTACTCCTTTATTTAGTAAAAATGAATACCTGTTTGTTCCATTATTTATTTTAAGACCTATATCAGATACTTTTATAGCTTCTTGATACGCATCTTTTTTTAGGAGATAATATGATTTAGTAACCAAAGAAGATTCATATAATGAGTCATTGATATTAATTTTCTCCAGATGCTCTATAATTTTAGCATACTCTTCTTTTTCACTTAATACATCTATTTTTTCTAGGATATCATTATAATCAATAAACTCTAATTTTTCTTGTCCATAAAAAATTAAAGACGTCATTAACGTAACAAATACTATTACTTTTTTCATATTTTGATTATAATTGAGCAGACGAAGTGTGAATATAGAGATCATAATTTACTTCTCAAAAGTATGATTCTTTATTATGTAGGGGGTCACAAACATAAAATAAAAGCATGAAACTACAAAAATTGATCCCATACCAACGTATCCTTTTTTTCAAACCTTAGTGTATTGCATCAAATCACAATAACTATTGAAAAAACCAGACGTGCTACAAAATTAACTTTACTGATCATTTGAGGCACATTACTGCCAGACTTTTCAAAACAGTGTTTGACTGGCAAATTAAATTATTAAGTTTTTGTTATGTTCTTAGGTACTGAAGAAATTATACCCAAAAGTTGTAACCCAATTAGTGCTTTTAAGAATTTATCGAACGATCCTGGCAACCTAGTTAACCATTTGCGTAGTACATTTTAGACCGTTCATTAAAACAAAGGGTAGCTTTCTATAAAATATGTCAAATCTCTTTTGAAGTAAGAGCTTATTTTCAATCATAAATTCGTTAGAAACGAATCTTGACATCAATGTTTTATCTAAAAGTAATTCGATTAAAAAGGGCGTTTTTACTATTTTGCTATAAACCCGCTCTACTGTAAACGTTATGCCCCCAAAACTAGTACAGTAGCCTACAAAATAAAAACACCCTTTAATCACATTATGAGTAGTGTATACTTTATTCTTAAAATATCATTATCAAAAAAAGTAGGTAGTTCTATGAATTCTCGCGCTTGTCTCTGTTATATTCCCTTATTTTTCTTTTATCTTTTATATACTCATACCAATTGTTAAGCATAAAAATTAATAAAATCACAACAATCACAATCTGAACTATAATTAGCACAATCATCCCTTCTTTTTTTTACTTTTTATACAAGACAAAATCCCCATTTCATCTCCATTCTATTTAATTAGACCCTTGTTCTTATCAAAAGTCACTTCTTTTTTTGCTTTTTTATGTTTTCATATGAAAACGGCTTTTCTTAAACATATAAAATCAACTAATAATCTCTATTTTCTTGTTAGCAATCATTTTTATAGGATATACAATTTTGTTTCCGTCGATACTTTCTACAATCATACTAATATTATCGATGGCTACAATCGTTCCTATTACCTCATCTATTTTAATTTTCTGCCCTGTTTCCAGGCTCTTACGAGAATAAAACCCTAACAATAATCTATAAATAATATCTCTGGACCCTAACCCCAAAGCCAGAGTAAATGCTACCAAAAAGGCTCCTAAGATCAATGATAAGTTATTAGTAATGATGTCTGTATTGATCCCTGCTTGATTAAGTGCCGTTATAGACACGATCACAAAAACTATAAAGAATAGTATCGAGCTAATAATCTTAGAACCGCTTAAATCAAAAGATTTGAGCATGGTATATACCGATTTCCTTATCAATGTTGCTAAGTATAAACCAAAACCAAAAATTACAATAGCACTAAATATTTTTGGTAAATAATCCACAAGTCGACTCGCTTCATTAGATACAATCGTAAGCCCAAACACATCCGAACCAATAATGATCAAAATCAAAATTAAAAACCACTTTAAAAAAACAAGTAGAATTTGAGTAGGCTGAATTTTTATCGAAGAATTAAGTAGCATACCATTTTCACTAATCTTGGTTGCCAATGTATCTATTTTGGTATATTTCAAGGTTTTTCTAACTACAAACAAGATAACCTTGATGATCAACCAACCTACAAAAAAGAATAAAATAGCGCCCAAAATGTTTGGCACAATCTCGTACAATTCATTAAATACGTTTTCTAGTAGTTTAATATTAAAAAAGTCGTCCATATATCTTTTAGTTTTTATCAGGTTTGTTGGTTAATTTTAGAAGTTCTTCGACAGAACCAGGATATTTGACCGTAAAGAGATCTGCCAATTCAAGCGAAAGCTTAACCATCTCTACATCTTCGAATACTTTTTTCTTTATCGTATCGGGCAGTTCTTCATTTTGAATTATTTTTTTAAAAGGGTTCTTCATCGCTATAGGGTATTATAAGCTTTTATTAATCGCGACTTAGCGCGACTTAACCTCATTTTTACGGCACTATCTCCAATATTTAGGTTTTCTTTAATCTCTTTGATCGATAAATCATCCTGATACTTCATCATCAAAATAACTTTATCATTAGGTTCTATTTGTTGTAATGCCAGAACTAATTTTTCCGATTTTAATTTCATTATTTCTTCATCCAAACTATCATCGTCATCTTCTGTTGTATATTCTACCAAAGTATCTGAAACAATAATTTTTTCGTTCTTCTTTTTTCGATCTCGCTGCACATAATTAATACAAAAGTTATAGGTAAAAGAGTAAAGCCAGGTAGAAAACTTAGAAGTTCCTTTAAAGGTTTTTAGTTTAGCAAATAGTAATACAAAAATATCATGTGTTAGGTCCTGCGCCTCTTCTTTTGTTTTCACAAAACTTAAACATTTAGCATATACCATTGTAGCATATCTATCATAAAGAATTGCATACAATTTGGTATCGTTGCTTTTGGCAATTCTAAAGACCAATTCTTTATCTTCTAAATAAGTATCCTTCCCTATTTCTTTCAATCTATTTTATCGTTTCTCGTAAACTCCCATAATTTAGACACCATTGTTTTAAAAAGGTCACATTTTTTTTACACAGTATTTTTTTTACCTCTATCAAGTTACTCAAAAAAAGTCAAATTTTATGATGGAAATCCACATTCTAACAAACCTTACAAAGATTCATAAACATCTAATAACAAACTTCTTTCAACAACAGAACATACTATTCTCCCTTTACTTATAGCGGCTATTAACCTGTAAATATTAAGTTAAATCGGACCACTCCATAACGATGTTTTTATTTTAAACGTGACTTGCTCTATTAGTAAAATTCTTCAATAAAAAATTTAGAAAAGATTACCTCTTTTACAATAAAGAAGTACATAAACCGTACACTTAATTCCTCGCAAATCATAAATTCAAACAATAAGCCGTATATTGTATTCCTTAAAAAACTTTGAGTTTACTCAAATGTGATATATGAGACTCTTACTATTCATAATGATATTTATGTTCATGTATCAGGGCGTAGCACAACACAACGAAAGTCTTAACCCTAATACATATAGGTTTAGATACAAATCAATTGTATTTAAAGGCACTAGGTACACCATTACCAAACAATTAAGGGAACTAAAAAATAATTCTTTATTTGTAAACATCCCAGAAGAAGGACAGGTAGTGCTAAATGGTTTATTTAAAAACGTAACTAATCAACCTATTCCGAAATTATATCGAAAACATGCTATTGTTTTTCTGGATACCTTATACTCTTATGAAGAATTCTTACTTATATATGACCAAGCGTTGTATGAGGTAATTATGCATTTAAAGCAAGATATGCGTCGACTTGATTTTAAATTTGAAAGAGAATACACTCATGCAAAAAGAGTTTTGGATCGAGCCACTAATGAAGCCGTAAATAATACCGATAGAATTGATATTCTACGTGAAGATTTACGCGACAGCAAATTAAAATTGATGAGTCATCGATGGATGAAGAAAAGAATTGAAACATATAGAGGAATGAATGCTGTTAAGAAACCTGATAAAATAATTCAAGAGTTTAAAACGGTAGAAGCGATGAATATTTATAAAATGGTAACAGAACAAAAAACTAAAGGAATTAATTCATACCTTGAAAACCAAATCATTGATTTTTTCTATAAAAAATCAGTTCCTCATATACATTTAGACACCTTTGAGCTTGACCCTAAGGATAAAATATAAACTATACGCTACGATACTTTGATCAGTATACTACTCTCATACCACTAATTCATGACATCATCTAACAAAGACAAAAATGCCTGGGCTTGGGTACCTTCCTTATATTTTACAGAAGGGTTACCATATATTATCATCATTACAGTGTCCGTAATCATGTATAAAAAACTAGGAATTAGTAATGCCGATATTGGTCTATACACAAGTTGGTTATACCTACCTTGGGTGGTTAAACCTCTATGGAGTCCATTAGTAGATATAAAAAGTACCAAACGAAATTGGTTTTTAAGCATGCAACTATTGATTGCAATCGCTTTTTTGGGTGTTGGACTTACCACACCTACCAACAATTTTTTTGTAGTAAGTCTTTCCTTTTTTTGGATAGCAGCTTTTGCATCTGCAACCAATGACATTGCTTCTGATGGTTATTATTTACTTGCTTTATCAGAAAAAAAGCAGTCCTTTTTCTTGGGAGTAAGAAGTACTTTCTATCGATTAGCCATGGTTACCGGGCAAGGGTTGATTGTAGTGCTTGCAGGTTTTTTAGAAGAATATTATGGTGATAATCAAAGGGCATGGTCCTATACGATGATCCTTGTTTCTATAATGATGATTGTACTTACAGCATTAAATCTTTTTACTACTCCCAAAGCAGAAGACTCCATCACTATCGACAAAGAAAAAACAGTTGGCTTTTTTGAAGTTTTTAAAACTTTCTTCCAGAAAAAACAGATCGGTATTGCACTGGCATTTATATTAGTATATCGACTTGGAGAATCGCAATTGGTAAAAATGGCCTCTCCCTTTTTATTAGATAAACCGGAGGCAGGTGGATTAGCGTTATCTACTACAGAGGTAGGAACTATTTATGGTACTTTTGGCGTTGTTGCCCTTACTATTGGTGGGATACTGGGCGGAATCGTCATTTCTACTCACGGATTAAAAAAATGGATGCTACCCATGATTTTAGCACTTAACTTACCCAATATTCTCTATGTTTTTCTTGCTTTTTTAAAACCTTCTTCTGTTGTATTTACAACATTGGTCGTAATTATAGAACAATTTGGATATGGATTTGGATTTGCAGCCTACCTGATGTTTCTAATATATATTGCCGAGGGAGTATCAAAAACTTCTCATTATGCCATTGCCACTGGGTTTATGGCACTAGGAATGATGTTGCCAGGTATGATTAGTGGCTATATACAGGAGTATATAGGATATACAGGTTTCTTTATCTGGGTGGCAATTGCTGCAATTCCCGGAGTTATTCTTACCAGGTATATTCAATATCCTGCTACCTACGGAAAAAAAGATAAAAGCTAGCAAGTACTATGACACATGATATTAAGAAAATACTAAATCCAGCCATTTCTAAAGTAGAAAAAATTGGACAGTTTTTCTCTCCGGCTGCCTACATAAGCGATACAGATGAAGGCATACAACAATTAGAACGTCTTATTAAGGAGTATAAAATTGGTGGGCTCACTTTTTTTCATAGCAGAGCCAGTACAGCTACCAATTTTGAAGGAAAAAAAACGGTTGTAAAAAATGATCATAGTATTGACCGGTTATCAGAACTCATCACTCACTATCAAAGCATAGCTCCTTATCCCTTATTAATAAGCATCGATGCAGAATGGGGATTGGCAATGCGCGTAGAAAACACACCGCAATATCCTTATGCAATTACTCTAGGTGCATTACCCGATGAAGAACAAGAACTTATTTATGAGGTTGGAAAACATATTGGCAACGATCTTAAACAAATAGGTATTCATCTTAATCTGGCACCAGTTGTAGACATCAACACCAATCCAAATAATCCCGTTATTGGTTATCGCTCTTTTGGTGAAAACAAAGAAAAAGTGATTCAAAAAGCATTGACTTTTTATAAAGGGCAAAAGGATGCTAATATTCTGGGATGTTTTAAACATTTTCCTGGGCATGGAGATACCGCAGTAGATTCACATATTGGATTACCGATTATCTCAAAATCTAAAGAAGAGATGTATAATCAGGAACTGTATCCTTTTATTAAAGCTATTGAAGCTGGAATCGATAGTATTCTTATAGGACATCTTGCTATTCCATCATTAACTAACGGAAAAAGTATATCTGCCACACTATCAAAAGAAATCATAAAAGGAATTTTAAGAAACGAATTAAATTTTGAAGGAGTGGTGATATCTGATGCGCTGAATATGCATAGTGTTTCAAAATTATATCCAGAAAAAGGTGCATTAGAATGGAAGGCTTTTGATGCAGGTAATGACCTGCTATGTTTTGCAGAAAACGTCGAAGAAGGTATGAAAACCATAGAAAAAAATGCTACTAGTGAGCAAATTGAAGAAAGTTTTTTGCGAATTCTGACCTTAAAAGAAAAAATGTTTAAAGGGCAAAGCGTAAAACAAAACTTTAATCTTGAAGCAACAAGGGCTCTTAATCTAAAACTTGCAAAAGGATCCCTAACAGCATATAAGTCTAATAAAGAAAACCTAAACAATTTTAAAACAGAAGGTTTTGAAACCATCATGATAGGTAATGTCGATACTTGTTCATTTATCGCAAACATTGAAAAACACATACCTTGTCATACAACCAACCTTAATATGCTGGGTCATAAAAATATTCTTATAGCCTTGTTCCCGCCTTCTATAAAGCCTGCCAATAATTTTGGCTTGGACGAAGAAATACTAAAAAAAATTAATAAAATAAGTAAATCAAAAAATATAAGCCTATACCTGTTTGGTAATCCGTATGTCTTGAGAACACTACACACCGAATATATTGAGAACATCACGATTGTTTATCAGAATTTTGACGCTTTTCAAGAAATTGCTTCTGCTCATTTTCTTGAGCAACATACAGCTATCGGTAAACTCCCAATAATCTTAAAAAAATAGCGCCAAATAAGAAATATGAATCAGTATACTGTTATAGGATTAATGTCAGGAACCTCATTAGATGGATTAGACATTGTTTGTGCTAATTTTACCCATAAAAATGGCAAATGGGAGTTTGTTATTGTTTGCAAAGAGAGTATTGAATATGATGCTTCTTTTAAAAAGAAATTAAAAAATACCGTACATCTAAATGCTACTGATCTACTTCATTTTCACAATGAGTTCGGAACATGGTTAGGAAAAGAAGTAAAAAGGGTCATCGATAAAAATAAACTCACAATCGACTTTATAGCTAGTCATGGTCATACCGTTTTTCATCAACCAGAAATTGGGTTAACCTATCAAATAGGCTCTGGACAACATTTGGCCAACGCTTCTGGTCAAAAAGTAATCTGTGATTTTAGAACAAATGATGTTGCGTTGGGTGGACAAGGAGCACCTCTTGTTCCTATAGGAGATCGATTGTTGTTTAGCGAATATGACGCTTGTTTAAATCTGGGTGGTATTAGCAATATTTCTTTTGAAGAACATAATAATAGGATCGCCTATGATATCTCTCCCGTCAATATGCTTCTTAACTATCTGTGCGCCAAAATTGGAAAAGCTTATGATAAAGGTGGAGCAATTGCTCAATCAGGCAGTCTCAACAAAAATCTACTAAACACATTAAACGCTCTGGAATACTACCAACTTCCTTTCCCAAAATCATTAGGATACGAGTGGTTTGCAGAAAAAGTAATACCAATTATCGATACTACAGAAGATACGACAGAAAACCTTTTACATACCGCTGTGCATCATATCTGTGATCAAATAAGTTTTTCTGTAAAAAAAATAGAATCCGATAAAACCAAACTATTAATTACTGGAGGTGGTGCAAAAAATGACTTTCTTATTCAAACATTACGACAAAAGCAGGTAAACCATGCCGAAATCATAATTCCTTCAGAAGAAATTATTGATTTTAAAGAAGCTTTAATTTTTGCTTTTATGGGGATACTAAAGGATAGAAATGAAACAAATTGCTTAAAATCGGTTACAGGCGCAAAAATTGACTCTTCTTCGGGAGTAATCTTTATTCCTTCATAATTTGCTCTTCATAAATAAAACATAATAAATCTTTAAATTTGCAAAAAAAACAAATGCTAATTATCGGTATCGCTGGTGGAACAGGTTGTGGTAAAACCACTGTTGTTAATCAAATTGTGAACGAACTTCCTGAAAATGAAGTAAGCGTTATTTCTCAAGACTCATACTATAATGACACCAGTCATCTTACTCCAGATCAAAGAGCAGCTATCAACTTTGATCATCCTCAATCCATAGATTTTGATTTATTAGGAGAACATTTAAAAATCCTTAAAACAGGAAAATCAATAGAACAACCAGTCTATTCATTTGTTGATCATAACCGAACCAATAAAACAGTTACTACCAAACCAGGAAAAGTGCTTATCGTCGAAGGAATATTGATTCTAACCCGACCCGAAATTCGCGATTTGTTTGATATTAAAATATATGTACAAACCGATAGTGATGAACGATTAATTAGACGTTTAAAAAGAGATATTATTGAAAGAGGTAGAGATATGAATGAAGTTTTAGATCGTTACCAAAACACTTTAAAACCTATGCACCAACAATTTATTGATCCCACAAAAGAATTTGCAGACTTAATTATACCCAACAACAACTATAATAATGTAGCTATTGATATTCTTAGAACGATCATAAAAGAACGTTTGAATTAACTTTTTGTACCTTTACCATCTTATATTATTCTTAACTAAATTGAAGCTAAAACAATATTTTCAGAAATTAAAAAACAAACCTGCATTAATACCAATATTTGCTATATTTTTAAACAAATATGTACTTATTGTTTTATTATTTGTGGTTTGGATGTTATTTTTTGACACCAACTCGTGGTTGATTCACAGAGAATTAAATCAAGAAATACAAGAACTAAAGAATAATAAAGAATATTATATAAAAGAGATTGTAAAAGATCAAAAAGACACCAAAATATTAAAAGATAGTAACGAACTAGAAAAATTTGCTCGAGAAGAATATTTTATGAAGCGTGATGATGAAGAGATTTATATTATAGAGTACGAGGACAGTATACCATAAATAACACCATTGTAATGAATAAACCGCTATTTGATGATTTTAATGAAGTTTCTGCAAAACAATGGAAACAAAAAATTCAATTTGATCTTAAAGGCGCAGATTATAATGAAGCTTTGATTTATAAATCGCTTGAAGGTATAGATATCAAGCCTTTTTACCATCAAGAAGATCTTATCGACAACAACATCTCAGTTCCTACTCCTACTGCCTGGAAAAATTCAATAAAAATTGAGGTTAACGATACTATTGATGGACAACAAAAAGCTATAGAAGCTATTGCAAAAGGTGCAGAGAATATTCATTTTACAATTACCAATACCCAAACAGATCCTGAAAAATTATTAAATAACATCCCCTCTAAAATAACTGTTTACATAGAGAATAAATTTATTTCAAACTCTTTTACACAAAAGGTAAATGAAATAGCTTTAAAGAATAATTTAGACATATTCATTTTTACCGATATTATTGGTAACCTTGCACAAACAGGAAATTGGTATGCTAATTTAAAAAGTGATCATCAAGAATTAGAAAAAGTAGTTTCTAATAATAATCTAAAAGGCATCATTAGTGTCGATCTGGGATTATACCAAAATGCTGGTGCTACCATGGTACAACAATTAGCATATGGTTTGGCTCATGCCAATGAATATTTAAATCACTTTAACAACACCTCAATTTCTTTTTTTAAAAAGACACCTATCATTTTTAAAGTAGCCTTAGGAGGTAATTATTTTTTTGAAATCGCTAAATTAAGAGCACTTAGGGTTTTATGGAGCACATTAGCAGAAGCATATGATGTTCATCCCAAATGCCACATCCTTGCATATCCATCGCTTAGAAATAAAACTTTTTTAGATTACAATGTTAATATGCTACGCACCACAACAGAATGCATGAGTGCAATACTTGGGGGTGCAGATACAATTCAGAATCTACCATACGATACCATCTACCATCTAGAAAATGGATTTGCTAGTAGAATAGCACTAAATCAATTGTTGATTCTTAAAAACGAAAGTTATTTTGATTTGGTCGCCAATCCAGCATCTGGATCTTATTACATAGAAAGCTTAACATCTCAAATTTCAGAAAAAGTATTAGAGCTGTTCAAAAACATTGAAAAAGGGGGTGGCTTCTTACAACAACTTAAGTCAGGTGTTATTCAGAAAAAAATAAAAGAAAGTGCTCTAAAAGAACAAGCACTTTTTGATGATGAAAAAATTGTCTTAACCGGTGTTAATGCTTTCGAAAACTCAAAAGAGGTAATTCCTAATTTTGAAAAACCAATTTTCCCCCAAAAAAAGGCGCGAAAAACACTTATTCAACCCATAACAACTAGTAGATTACCGTACAAAATCGAGCATAAAACCGTAAACAAATAGCATAACTCATTAATTTTTCGTATATTACAGGAAATAATAACTAAATTTTAATCTTATGCCCCAAAGGATTAATCATACGGTTGTGTTATTGTTTTTAGTTCTTTTTATAAGTACTATTGGTAATACACAAACCAACGAACAAAATTTTGATTGCCTCCAGATTGATAATCTCGGGGTGCTAAAAAGGTCTTTCGATTCTTTCGAAAAAGACTTATTTAATCATTATTCTTTTGAAAACGATACTATAAAAACATATAAAACTTTTCTTACCGAAGTATATAGTCTATCTATAAACTTAAGAAAACTGCCTTCTAGTACTTCTTTAGAGTTAGCCCGAGTTTTTAAGAAACAAGCAACCGATAGAAATTCGCTCTGGGTACTTTTAAGTGAATATGATGAAGAACTGGTAGCTTCTGGAGGTGAAAGCTCTATCAAAACAGATAATACTGATGAAAAAACGCTTACTTTTAATTACAGAGGCGGATTTATACAATGCCTTAAAAACACAAATGAAAGTGAGGCTTTTAAAGATATTATCGAAGCACTAGAATACGATGGTAATGTAAGCCCTTCTTTAATAGCGCAAAGGTTACACGACCTACCTACAGCAGAGTTTAATACTCCCGAGGTTAAAAGCTTTATTGCTTTTGATATTTATTATTCTATCTTATTAGTTATAGAAAAGGCCTTTAGGTAATTAAACGTTCTATCTATGACAATCTTAATATCTATATTTTTACATGTATAAAAGAACGCATACATTTTAGTTTATATTCTCAAATAAAATTCTGTTTAAAAAGGTTTCTTGCTTCTTATAAATCCATAAGTAGCTCTACTTCAATTATTGAGAAATTATTTATAAAAAGACAGTTATCATTACAAATTATCGCCATATAAATAACTTTTATTAAAAATAGTAATAATAAAATGTTAATTTTAACAAACAATTCACTAACTTCACTGTCGAATTATAAATTTAAGCCTATACATTAACATTACTAAATCTAAATCAATGCCCCTTAAGATTAGATATTGCATGCTAATAGCGATATTAGTTTGCTTAAAAGTAACACGCGCGCAATCAGGTATTAACTGCTTGTCTGTAGATGATACAGGTATTATCAAAAAAGCATTTAGATCTTTTGAAGAGGATTTGTTTAGTTATTATAGATTTGGCACAGATTCTACCAAAACATACCGTACATTTCTTGCAGAGGTAGCCAGTTTATCCATTAACTTAAAAAAGTTACCTTCAGAAAACTCCATTCGACTAGTTAGAGAATTTAAACAAATCGCTGATAACAAAAATTCTCTCTGGATTAAGCTTAGTGAATATGAGAACCAGGAAGCTCAAAAAAAAGCTTCTCCTTCAACATCAAAAGATAATGATCAGGAATTGCTTATTTTCAATTATAGAGGGGGGTTTATCCAATGCTTGAAAAACAATAGTGATAGCGATGATTTTAAGGAAATTATTTATGCGTTGGAAGAAGATGGAAATATTAGTACCTCTTTAGTGTCCCAAAAAATTTATTATATCCCCGACAAATATTTATGTAGTAGAGAAATAAAGAATTTTATTGCCTTTGATATATACTTCTCTATTTTGATGGTAATCGAAAAAGCATTTAAATAATGGTATTTATCGTTACTGTAAAACTTATGATACTTTTTGAGATAAACCATTTTTAAAACCTTATTTTTATATCCATTATACCATAAATTGGGGTTTTGAATATGGATAGAAAAGACGTACAGCACCTTCAAATATCGAAAAACAATGGGGTCGACTCATCTCAAAAAAAAATAATTCGTGATGTGGCAGAAGGAATTCCTGTAAAATCATTTTATTCTTCTAATGATACCAAAGATCACGAACATCTTAATTTCTCTGCAGGCATCCCTCCCTATCTTAGAGGTCCCTACTCTACTATGTATGTTCGTAGACCATGGACCATAAGACAATACGCAGGTTTTTCTACGGCAAAAGAAAGTAATGCATTTTATCGCAGAAACCTGGCTGCCGGTCAAAAAGGGCTTTCTGTAGCTTTTGATCTGGCAACACATCGTGGATACGATAGTGATCATGAACGTGTACTTGGAGATGTAGGAATGGCTGGAGTTGCCATAGATACTGTAGAAGATATGAAAATTCTTTTTGATCAAATACCGTTGGATCAAATGTCAGTTTCTATGACCATGAACGGTGCGGTATTACCTATCATGGCATTTTATATTGTAGCGGCAGAAGAACAAGGTGTTGATAAAAAATTACTTACAGGAACCATACAGAATGATATTTTAAAAGAGTTTATGGTTCGTAATACATATATATACCCTCCTGCACCATCGATGCGCATTATTGGAGATATTTTTAAGTACTGCTCTAAAAATATGCCCAAATTTAATCCTATAAGTATTTCTGGCTACCATATGCAGGAAGCAGGTGCTACCTGTGATATAGAATTGGCATATACCTTGGCAGATGGTATCGAGTATATCAAAAAGGGTATTGAGGCAGGGATGGATATTGATTCTTTTGCACCACGATTATCTTTTTTCTGGGCTATTGGTATGAATCACTTTATGGAAATTGCCAAAATGAGAGCAGCCCGCATATTATGGTCAAAATTGGTAAAAGTTTTTAACCCAAAAAACCCAAAATCTCTAATGCTTCGAACGCATTGTCAGACTAGTGGATGGAGTCTTACAGCACAAGATCCTTTTAATAATGTAACTCGTACTTGCATTGAGGCTAGTGCAGCCGCATTTGGAGGAACGCAAAGTTTACATACAAATGCATTGGATGAAGCAATTGCCTTACCTACAGATTTTTCTGCAAGAATCGCTAGAAACACACAAATCTATTTACAGCAAGAAACACAAATTACCAAAACAGTAGATCCATGGGCAGGAAGCTATTATGTAGAATCCTTAACACATGAGATTACCACTAAAGCATGGAAATTAATTAAAGAAATAGAGGATTTAGGCGGAATGACAAAAGCTATTGAAGCTGGCATCCCTAAAATAAGAATCGAAGAAGCAGCAGCTCGTAAACAAGCAAGAATAGATAGCGAACAAGATATTATCATTGGTGTAAACAAATATAAACTAAAAGAAGAAGATCTTATAAGCACTCTAAAAGTAGATAATCTATTAGTTAGAACACAACAAATAGAAAGCTTAAAAAAAGTAAAAGCTACACGAAATCAGGAAGCTGTACAAAAGGCTTTGGATAATTTAACAAGAACGGCTTCTGATGATCAACAAAATTTACTAGCTTTAGCAGTAGAGGCAGCAAGACATCGTGCTACTTTAGGAGAAATCAGCGATGCTCTCGAAGTAAAATTTGGAAGATATAAAGCAGAAATTAAATCGTTTACAGGAGTGTATGCAAAAGAAATAAAAAACGATCAATCGTTTAACAAAGCCAAAGAATTAGCTAATCAATATGCAGAATTAGAAGGTCGCAGACCAAGAATAATGATTGCTAAAATGGGCCAGGATGGGCATGACCGTGGAGCAAAAGTAGTGGCTACCAGTTATGCAGATGTAGGATTTGATGTAGATATAGGTCCCTTGTTTCAAACTCCAGGTGAAGCGGCAAAACAAGCTGTAGAAAATGATGTACATGTTATCGGAGTATCATCCCTGGCTGGAGGGCACACAACACTGGTTCCGCAAATCATAACAGCACTTAAAGAATACGAAAGAGAAGATATTATGGTTATTGTAGGTGGAGTTATACCACCAGGTGATTATGAAGATCTTTTTGATGCAGGAGCTGTTGCTATTTTTGGACCAGGCACAAAAATAAGTGATACAGCTATTACTATTTTAAATATTTTAATTGAAACCTATCAATAAAATTATGCGCGCATAGTTTTTTTGAACTATAAATTGTACCTTTCACAAAAAATAATGATAATCGCATATTTATATGAGCTATACAGATAAAATGCTTCGTGACGGGGCCCTACAAGGAAAAAACATTGTAGTTACTGGCGGAGGTAGCGGTCTGGGAAAATCCATGACTCGATATTTTCTCGAACTAGGTGCCAAAGTTGCTATTACTTCCAGAAATTTGGAAAAACTGCAAAATACTGCCAAGGAGCTTGAAACCGAAACCGGTGGTACCTGTCTGCCTCTACAATGTGATGTAAGAGAATACGATCAGGTAGAATCCATGAAAAATCAAGTACTCAAGGCATTTGGTACTGTAGATGTATTATTAAATAATGCTGCGGGAAATTTTATCTCACCAACAGAACGTTTGTCACATAGAGCATTTGATACCATTATAGATATTGTTCTTAAAGGTACCAAAAACTGTACCCTCGCTTTTGGAAAACATTGGATCGATACAAATTATAAAAATACAGTGGTTCTTAATATCGTAACCACCTATGCATGGACAGGATCTGCTTATGTGGTACCTAGTGCTACTGCCAAGGCAGGCGTTTTGGCCATGACCAGATCACTAGCGGTAGAATGGGCTAAATACGGAATGCGTTTTAACGCCATTGCACCTGGCCCTTTCCCTACAAAAGGAGCATGGGATCGCCTACTACCTGGTGAATTAAAGGAAAAGTTTGACATGAAAAAACAAGTACCTTTGGCTCGTGTGGGAGATCATCAGGAATTAGCCAACCTAGCAGCCTATTTAGTTTCTGATTTTTCTGCCTATGTAAATGGTGAAGTAGTAACTCTTGATGGAGGAGAATGGTTAAAAGGTGCAGGGCAATTTAATTTATTAGAACAAGTGCCAGAAGAAATGTGGGATATGCTCGAAGCAATGATACGAGCAAAAAAAAGCAAATAACCTAGTTATTAACAATATACAAAGTTCAAATGACCATCCTTAAAGGGATGGTCTTTTTTATTCTAATACTGTTAACATTTTTCATTTTTATAATATATAATAAATCGTATTTTTATCGCTGTAAAATCCAAATCTTCCCCTATGGGTAAAATAATAGCAATTGCAAATCAAAAAGGAGGCGTAGGTAAAACAACTACCTCTGTTAATTTAGCTGCATCTCTGGGTGTTTTAGAAAAAAAAGTGTTACTTATAGACGCAGATCCGCAAGCCAATGCCACTTCTGGACTTGGATTGGATGTAGAAACTATAGAAAAAGGAACCTATCAGATTCTTGAACACACAGTAAAACCCGAAGATGCTATTATAGAAACTAGCTCACCCAATGTGCATATCATACCAGCACATATTGATCTGGTGGCTATAGAAATTGAGCTTGTAGATAAAGATCAACGAGAATATATGATGAAAAAAGCTATTGAGCATTTAAAATCTCAATACGATTATATTTTAATAGATTGCGCTCCATCTCTTGGCTTATTAACGCTTAACGCATTAACTGCTGCTGATTCTGTTGCTATCCCTATTCAATGTGAATATTTCGCGCTGGAAGGATTAGGAAAATTATTAAACACCATAAAAAGTGTACAAAAAGTACACAACCAACAACTTGATATTGAAGGTTTGTTACTAACCATGTATGATTCTAGATTACGATTATCAAATCAAGTAGTAGAAGAAGTACAAAAACATTTTAATGAAATGGTATTTAAAACGATTATTCAAAGAAATATTCGTTTAAGTGAGGCACCTAGTTATGGTGAAAGTATAATCAATTATGACGCATCTAGTAAAGGTGCAAGCAATTATTTAAGTTTAGCACACGAAATAATAAAGAAAAACAGTTAAGGATTCATGGCGAAGGCAACAAAAAAACAAGCATTAGGAAGAGGATTATCGGCTCTGTTAAAAGATCCAGAAAATGATATAAAATCTGTAGAAGATAAAAATGCCGATAAAGTCGTAGGTAATATTATTGAGTTAGAATTGGACAGTATAGATGTTAATCCATTTCAACCTCGTACAAGTTTTAATGATGAAACATTAAGAGAGCTTGCCACCTCTATAAAAGAAATCGGTGTAATACAACCTATTACGGTTCGTAAATTAGATTTTAATAATTACCAACTTGTAAGTGGAGAACGTCGTTTTAGAGCTTCCAAGTTAGTAGGATTAAAAACGATACCTGCCTATATCAGAATTGCTAATGATCAAGAATCATTAACAATGGCATTGGTAGAAAATATTCAAAGACAGGATTTAGATCCAATAGAAATTGCATTATCCTATCAACGTCTTATAGATGAGATCAATCTTACACAAGAGCAATTAAGTGATCGCGTAGGTAAAAAAAGATCTACCATAGCAAACTATTTAAGACTGTTAAAATTAGACCCAATTGTACAAACCGGTATGAGAGATGGGTTTATTTCTATGGGGCACGGACGTGCTTTGATCAATATAGAAGATCAACTTCAACAACTTGACATCTACGAAAAAGTTATTGGTAAATCATTATCTGTACGAGATACCGAAAAATTAGTACGCTCTTTAAATAATGGAACAGAAGATACTGGCAAAGAAACTTCTTCAAAACAACTGCCAAAAGACATTGCAAAAGGAGTAAAAGATTTTTCAGACTATTTTGGCGCAAAAATTGATATAAAAGTAACCAGCAAAGGAAGTGGTAAATTAATTATACCATTTACCTCTGCAGAGGATTTCAAACGCATAAAGAAACTTATAGATAGTGAACGCTAAATTCTTTTATATCCTTCTGTTCGTAGGACTTTCTATTCAAAATGTTTTGTCACAAGACAAAGACGAATTAAAAGTTTTAACAGAAGAAGTGGCCGTAAAAAAGGAAAAAAAGGAAAAGAAAGTACACCCTTATGAGCCTTTGGCACCAGCCAAAGCTGCTTTTTACTCTGCGGTTCTTCCTGGTCTTGGTCAAGCTTATACCAAAAAATACTGGAAAATTCCTATTGTATATGCTGCATTAGGAACAGGAATCTATTTTTATATCGAAAATAATAAGAATTATAATCGGGTTAGAGATGCCTACAAACGAAGGCTTGCGGGTTTTACAGATGACGAATTTTATGCCCCAACCAATTCGAATGGAGATCCCAGAATAAGCAATGACCAGTTAATAGATTTTCAGAAGCGTTTTAGACGCCAACAAGAATTATCCCTCCTTCTTACCGTTGGAGGTTATCTTTTAAACATCATCGATGCAAATGTTACCGCACACCTTATGCAGTACAACGTTACCGAGGATCTATCTTTCAAACCAAAAATAAATTATAACGAATTTGATGCGCAATTAAATTATGGCGTATCACTTAATTTCAGCTTTTAAGAAGTAATTCCCTTTCTTAAAGCAACATAACAAACAATCAACTATGAAAATCGCACTACTTGGATATGGAAAAATGGGTAAAGCCATAGAGAAAATTGCAATCGAACGAGGCCATACCATTGTACTAAAAGTAGATAAAGATGATAACAATTATGATCTTTCTGAAGCAGATGTAGCTATAGATTTTAGCATCCCTTCTGCAGCTGTAGACAATATTACAAATTGCTTTAATGCCAATGTACCAATTGTATCTGGCACCACCGGATGGCTTGATCATTATGACGAAATCATAGCACTATGCAAAGAAAAAAAGGGCAGTTTTATATACGCTTCAAATTATAGCTTGGGAGTTAATCTGTTTTTTGAACTGAATCAAAAACTGGCGAAAATGATGAGTCCCTTAGAAGGCTACACTACCACAATGGAAGAAATACATCATACAGAAAAATTAGATGCCCCAAGCGGAACAGCAATTACACTTGCAGAAGGGGTCATCCAAAACACAGATAAAAAAGCCTGGAAACTAGATGAAGGAGATGATGATACTATTGCAATTACCGCAAAAAGAATTGGAAAAGTACCCGGAACTCATACTGTTACATATACTTCTGAAATCGACGATATCGAGATTAAACACACAGCCCATAATCGTCAAGGTTTTTCATTAGGTGCTGTGGTAGCTGCAGAATGGCTTAAAGACAAAACCGGAATTTTCACCATGAAAGATGTTTTAGGACTATAAATTGTAACACTTTACAAACAAAAGGTACTTATACTTAAAAATATAAAAGATGATACTTACAGAGTGGTTTATTTTTTTTCTAATAATACAGGTTGTCCATTTCTTAGGAACTTGGAAATTATATGTGAAAGCTGGTAGAAAAGCGTGGGAAGCAATTGTTCCTATCTACAATGCCGTAATTTTAATGAAAATTATAAATCGACCTTGGTGGTGGGTAATCCTACTTTTTATACCCGTTATTAACGTTATCATGCTACCCGTTATATGGGTAGAAACGATTCGTAGTTTTGGTAAAAACACTACAAAAGATACTGTTCTAGTGATAATAACACTTGGTTTTTACATTTACTATGTGAATTATATGCGGGATGAAACCTATATAGAAGACCGTGATCTAAAACCAAGGACAGCTGCTGGCGAATGGACTAGTTCTATTCTTTTTGCGGTAGTAGCGGCAACCATAGTACACACCTATTTTATGCAACCCTATACGATACCAACAGGTTCGTTAGAAAGAACATTATTAGTAGGAGACTTTTTGTTTGTTAGTAAATTTCATTATGGAGCCCGTACTCCTATGACTGCAGTATCTTTTCCTATGGTACATGATACCATACCTGTAGTAAAAACAAAGTCTTATTTAAGTAGTCCACAATATCCTTATTTCAGATTACCAGGTTTTCAAAAAATAAAACGTAATGATATTGTTGTCTTTAGTTGGCCTATTGATACAGTACGATTTTTTAGAGATCGTTCTAAGCAAAATTTCTATAAACCAATTGATAAAAAATCAAATTACGTAAAACGTTGTGTTGGGGTCCCGGGAGACTCACTCTCTGTAGTTGACGGATATGTACATATCAATGGTAAAAGAACCCAATTACCTGATCGTGCTCAGTTACAATTCTCTTATACAGGAACAACAAAGGGAAGTAATTTCAACCTACAAAACTTATACAATAGGTATAAAATAAAACCGAATGAATTTAGGTACAACGAATCACAGTTCTTTGCTCAGGGAATGACAGAAGAAGCTGCAAAACGCTTTAAGCACCATCCAAACATAGCAAATGTAGAAAGAATAATAGCTCCAAAAACAGCCCGAAAAGACCCTTCTATTTTTCCCAACAATAGCAAAGTAGACTGGAGCAACGACAATTTTGGTCCTATTTATATTCCAGAGGCAGGAAAAACAGTAAAAATGAACCTTAAAAGTTTTGCTCTTTATAGAAGAATCATCGAAGTGTATGAAGGTTCTGAAATGGGGATTAAAAACAAGCTTACTGCTAACGGAACACAAATACTATTAAACAATAAACCTATAGACAGCTACACTTTTAAACAAGATTATTACTGGATGATGGGTGATAACAGGCATAATAGTGAAGATAGTCGTGCATGGGGATATGTACCTGCAAATCATATTGTAGGAAAACCAGTGTTTATATGGCTAAGTATCGATTCTAATGCCAAGGGACTTTTCAACAAAATAAGATGGGAACGTATGTTTACTACCGTGGGTGGAAACGGAGAGCCTGTTTCTTATTTTAGATACTTCTTAATACTCATGGCAGGTTGGTTTATTTACAGCAAATACCGTAAACGAAAAAAAGCTGCCTAAGATATATTATCTTCTATTCCAGAACTTTTATTTTAAACCGCTACAAGTTCTGGAATAGATTCTTAATTACTTATAGTAAAATTGAAAACAACTTTATTACACCCTATGTATTTTGGTTCTATAGCACAATATGTTGCTATGGTTCAATCTAGTGCAATTGTTTTTGAAAATGAAGATAACTATCAAAAACAAACCTACCGCAACAGAACTTATATTTATGGTGCAAACGGAAAATTATTGCTAACTGTACCTATAAAACACAGTCAAAAAAATGGTAGGCAATTATATCGAGACATACGTATCGAAAACGAGTTTACCTGGCAACAACAACATTGGAAATCATTGGAAGCAGCATATAGAACTTCTCCCTTTTTTGAATATTATGAAGATGAATTTGCACCACTGTTTGAAAAGAAAAAAGAGTTCCTTTTAGATTTAAACTATGAATGTATGCAAGCTATTACAGATTGTTTGCAAATGGATTTTTCTTATACCAAAACCACCAAGTTTCAAAAGGAACCCATTGATATTATTGATGCCAGAAATCTTATCAACGCAAAAAAAGAAAAAACATATCAATTACAGCCCTATATACAGGTTTTTGAAAGTAAAGAAGGGTTTATTCCCAACTTATCTATTCTTGATCTACTCTTTAATGAAGGCACGAATGCGATGTCATATCTAGAAAATCAATTGATTTTTCAACCTCTCTAAATCCCGTATCACATTTAGAAAAAACAAAGACGTAACCAACTTACTCTATACATCATCTCTCTATATGCATAAACCATTAATACATTATGGGTTCCATTTTATATTGCCCCTAATTATTGCTTTTGTTTTTTTTCCTAAGCAATGGAAAAAAACTTATTTAGTTTTTATTGCTGCTATGCTTATTGACCTTGATCACTTACTAACATACCCAATTTTTGACCCTAATCGTTGTAGTATAGGATATCATCCTCTACATAGTTATTATGCGATAGTAGGGTATCTTTTACTATCATTTATAAAGAGCTACCGAATAGTTGGTTTAGCGCTGCTTTGGCATATATGCACCGATCAAATTGATTGCTGGATGATGTAAATCGTTCTTTTACGAAATATTGATTATCTTTATTAGGTAGCAGATAAAAAAAGAAACCACCTATGAAGAGAATTTTACTTTTTATTTTATTATTTACATTATTTTCTTGTCAAAAAAAGTCTCAGAAATCCAAAAATAACACCCAAGAAAAAACAACTGTTCAAGATAAGTCGGTAATTGTTAACTTAGAAAGATCTGACCCTATCATATTTGACCCTGAAACCACTCAAAAGCTATCAGAAAAAGAGGTCAATTCTATTTTTACAAAAAGAGTAAAAAAACGTTTAGGAATTGAGTATCCTATTTATCAAGCGTATACCTATAAAGATAGTTTAGGTTTACAATATTTATTATTGACAGATCATTATTTACAAGGTAAAGAAAAGAACGATAGAACTTACTATGCTATCAAAGCCTTTCAGCTTTATTCTAAAGACAATACATTTAAAAAAAGATCTACCTTTAAAGATGAAATTGACAAAGATTGGGAAGTTGCTATCAGTTTTTGGAATGAATACTCTGAGTTAGCAGATTTTGATAACGATGGTTATATGGACCTTATTCTAACTTATGGCACATTAGGCCCCGATGGATACGCAGATGGAAGGGTGAAAATTATGATTTATCATAATCGTACCAGAGCAACCATACGTCATCAAAATAGTGAATATGGAGGAAGGTTAACAAAAATTAGTTCAAAATTTTATATGCTACCTAAATCCATACAAAAGGTTGCAATAGCAAAAATGAAATTACTCTCGCAAAATCACGCGACTTTTACAAAAGGTTGGGAAAAAAAAATGAAAGAAAAAGCAACCCGAATAGAATAGCTATTTTTCAAAATACAACCTCTTATAACTTTACCCTAGATACTACTGGATAATGGTCAGACAGGTGCTGATCAAAAGTTTTAAAAGATAATACTTCAAAATCCTCTGGAACTAAAATAAAATCAATACGAACGGGAAAGAGATCAAACTCAAAGGTTTTTCCAAAACCTTTTCCCGCTTCTTTAAAAGTATCTTGAAGTCCCATAGATTTCACCTTATTATACACATAGGAATAGGCGGTATTATTAAAATCCCCCATCACCAAACTTTTGTAAGGTGAGGTCTCCATATGCTGTAATAAAAGCTCTATTTGCTTTTGTTGTTCTACAAAAGACACCTGAATTCTTTTCAATAGTTTCTGAGAATCAGCTTTAGCCAATTGGCTGGTCATAGAACTAATTTTATGAGATTGCAGATGCACATTGTACACCCTAATAGTATCTGATTTGATTACAATGTCAGAAAAAATAATATTATTTACTGTTTCTTTAAAGTGTAACGACCCTTTATTAATGATCGGAAACTTAGAAAATATGACCAGTGCTAACTCACCATTATCATTATTAAAGTTCTCATACTTGTATCGATATTGTGTAAAATCGGTAAATACATCGTTATAATACTCCTGAGCACATACAATATCAGGGTTTTCTTTTTTTACCAGCTTAGAAATATCTTGAGGTATCTGTTTCGAATCGATCCAATCAAAACGATTAAAACTATGTACGTTATAACTCATTAATGACACAGACTCTCCCTCTTCTTCAACCGATTTTCCGTTTAATTTATATAAAGAAGTAACATGAGAAATCCCCAATACCAAAACAACAAGTGATAGTATCAGTTTTTTATTAAGCAATATAGACCAATACAATAAAAACAACACATTTACCAAAATCAAAACAGGTACCGCCAGACTTAGTACTGATAATAAAGGAAACATTTTTGGTGAAATGTAGGGTAATAGATAAGACAACAACAAAGTAAAAGCTGCAATAGAATTAAATACAAAAATAATTTTGTTGATCAGTTTCCTCATTACTACATTACTCTTTCCCTGCTTTAAACAAAAAGTCTTTTTCTTCTTTGGTTAAACTATCATACCCACTCTTACTAATTTTATCTAGAATAGCATCAATTTGCTTTTGATTAGGGGTTTTATTAGAAGTTGTTGTTTTAGGGCTTGTTTTATAGGTTTTGGATTTATGAACCGTACGTAATGGGCTTTTCTTTTTTGGCTTAAACAAATTTCCCACTCCATCCACTATTTTCTCAAACCATTCTCCGATATCATTGCCTTTTTTAAGTTGCACGGCATATGCATATCCAAAAGCAGCTCCTCCTAAATGAGCTATGAGTCCACCTGCATTACCAGAGGACGGAATTTGAATTAAATCAGACAATACAACAAACAACCCTATTTGCCATAACTTAACATTAAAAAAGAAAATCCTCACTTCTGTGTTAGGCGTATAAGCAGCTATAAAAATCATTATTGCTCTTACCGATGCCGATGCGCCAATCAAATAAGCTAACTTATTATTTAAAACAGGAAACAGATTATATGCCAACACAAATAATAATCCTCCGCATATTGCACCTAAAAGATAGATGGTAAGAAAACGCTTTTCTGTAAACAAATTAATAACGTATTGACCAAACCAATACAAAACGAGCATGTTCCAGAAAATATGCCAAAAACCAAAATGTAGAAAGCTATAGGTAAGAATGCTCCAAGGTTTTAGAATCAATGAACCTGGATCCACAGGCAACACAAACCACTCCATCAAGTCACCAGGATTTATCTTAAAAATCCATGCTCCTAATGAAGCAATCAAAAACAAAGCTGTATTAATTACAATCAGCTTTATTATAATAGAAGAAGTTTTAAACTGGTATAAAAGGTTATTAGTTGTCATATCAATACCAACGATGCTGATTAAACGAATTTTTTTTCCAGTACCACATAGTGATAAAACCAATCACAGCTCCACCAATATGTGCCCAATGAGCCACATTCGACGGTCCTAAAATTGCTTGCCCTGTAATACCACTGTATAAATCTAACAAGAAATATCCTCCTATCAAATATTTTGCTTTTATGGGTACAGGAATAAACATAAGATATAAAGGCAAATTAGGATACAACACAGCAAACGCTGCCAATACACCAAAAATTGCACCCGAAGCTCCTACCATAGGAGTAACAAACGCTCCAATCATTTTCTGAGTTACATCTTTAGGAATATTTGGATATACTTGATATTGCCCAGAGGCAATTGCTTTTTGTATAAAATTTTCTATTTCTGCAGGAGAAAAACCAGACTCTAAATACGCCTGATAGCCCGGGTTAAATTGAAAATAAGTAAATAATATCTGAAAACCGACTGCTCCCAATCCTGAAAAGAAATAGATAAAAAGAAATTTTTTCTGTCCAATAGAATTCTCGAGGTGACTACCAAACATATACAAAGCAAACATATTAAAGAAAATATGACTTGTACTACCATGCATAAACATGTGTGTCACGATCTGCCATACTTGAAAATTGTCATTTTTTGGAAACCAAAGTGCAAACCACTCGAATGCATTATTTCCAAGTGTTTGAGCCCCTATAAAAAAAATGACATTAATGATTAATAATGCTTTTACCGTTTCTGTAATTCTCCCCATTTATTAAAATTTCTTATCTATTTCGTCTACCGTTAATGTTATAAACGTCGATTTGTTATCTGGTGTAATAGTAGGCTCTGTACAAGCAAATAAACTATTAGCAATATATTGTTGTTGTTCTACAGGTAACGCCACCCCACTGCGTACTGCTATACTTTTGGCAATCGATTTTGCCAATACATCTGTTTGCGAAAAACCACTTTCTGGTACTTCACTCTCCAAATCTCCTAATAATTTTTCTACTATCATAGACACATCTTGCTCTGATGTAGCAGAGGGTATTGCTGTTATTTCTATGGATTCATCAGAAAACTTATCAAAAACAAAACCGGTGTTCTCTAATTGTTCTTTGACGGTTGCTAACAAGGTTATTTCTCTTTTAGAAAGAGAGATCGTAATCGGAAACAGCAATTGCTGACTAACTGCACTTGCCATTGTGATACTGCGTAATAGTTCCTCATATAAAATTCGCTGATGCGCTCTATGTTGATTGATAATCACCATTCCGCTTTTAATGGTGGTGACAATATATTTTTTCTTAAGCTGATACGTAGTATGATGAGCAATTTGGGTATCATCATCTTCAAACAATGAGCTTGTAACCTCTGTACTCTCGAATTCTACTGAAGAAAAATTACTTTCTTCGGGTTTTGGTGTTTTTGTTTCTGACTCAAGCCCAACATATAAGTTTTCCCAACTTGCAGTTGGTTCTTTTTTAAAGGATGTATATGCTGTATTTTTTGATGATTTCTCACCCGCAGGTTTTTCTTCCTTAAAAGGGTTAAAACTACGATCCACCTCTATAGTGGGGGTTTGAGCAGTTTTACTCTTATATTCGTAAGGAGTATCCATCGAGGCATCTCTATTAAAATCCAACACAGGTGCCACATTAAATTGCCCCAAACTATGTTTTATCGAAGAACGGAGCATGGCATATAAAGCATGTTCATCTTCAAATTTTATTTCAGTTTTTGTTGGATGAATATTAATATCAATCGATTTTGGATCTACCTCTAGATAGATAAAATAACTGGGATGTGTTTTATCCTTCAGCAATCCTTCGAATGCAGCATTTACCGCATGATTTAGATAAGGGCTTTTTATATATCTATCATTTACAAAAAAGAACTGTTCTCCTCGCGTTCGTTTTGCATATTCTGGTTTACCAACATACCCACTAATAGTCACCAAATCTGTTTCTTCTTTGATCGGCACCAGTTTTTCGTTGGTTTTTCCTCCAAAAACATTTACAATACGCTGTCGATGGTTTACTTTAGGCAAATTAAAAACCTCACTATCATTATGATACATATCAAATCGTATCATAGGGTGTGCCATTACAATACGATGAAACTCATCAATAATATGTCTTAGCTCTACCGAATTGGATTTTAAAAAATTTCGCCTTGCAGGAATATTATAAAACAAGTTTTTGACACTGATAGAAGTTCCTTTAGGAGTTACGCACACTTCTTGTGCAGATACCTCACTGCCTTCTATTTTTATTGAAGTACCCACTTCATCAGGCTCCTGTTTCGTTTTTAATTCTACATGTGCAATTGCCGCAATAGAAGCCAAAGCTTCTCCTCTAAAACCTTTTGTATTTAACTCAAAAAGGTCTTCTGCCGTTTTTATTTTGGATGTTGCATGTCTTTCAAAACTTAATCTGGCATCAGTAACACTCATCCCTACTCCATCATCGATGACCTGAATAAGTGTTTTTCCTGCTTCTTTTATAATTAACTTTATATAAGTTGCCTTTGCATCGATTGCATTTTCTAGCAATTCTTTTACTACAGAAGCTGGTCTTTGAACCACTTCTCCCGCAGCAATTTGATTGGCTACATGATCTGGCAATAATTGAATGATATCTGACATTTATCGTCGTGAAGTAAATATGGATAAATCAAAGTCTATTATATATAAAAAGATAAAGATCAAGATCATAGCAATATAAATCACTCGCTTATTGATCTCTCGATTGCCTCTGTGTCTACTAGACTCACGAGCCTCTGCCCAGTGAGAACCAAAATCAATATCATTAGTAGCATCCCGAAATTTGGTAATTTTATTCTCAAAATCATAAATATTACCTTCACTCTTCCCTTTATAATATCTGGGAGTATAGTTAAATCTTCTGTTTTTCCTTCTCTTTGGGATACTTAATTTCAAAATCTACTCTATCTTTATATTATCCAAATATACTCAAAAATGCATTGCAATCTAAAGCTTTTAGCATTACAATAACAACAACATTGTTATTACAAGTATTATACCATACCTCTTAAAACAATAAAGTGTTATAAAATTGCGCTAGAAAACTATTACAAACAACATAGTTTTATATATAGAAGGGCTTTAAAAAAACAGTAAAAACCTTATTTTTTTATCTGATTTATATGATGTTCTAAGTGAACTACATAATCGGTATACAAAAATTTAAAATCAGAAATATCATTATTAGGTAATTGAATTTGATAATCAAAGACTTTTTCGTTGATCCTACCAATTACCTGAAGTATTCTTTCATTAATAGACAACCAAAAACTAAGTAACTCCATAGGGTCTGCATTATTATACCCATTTGCTTTTACGAGCTCATCTTGATTATATTGTCGAACTTTATAGGTCTCATCAGCAAATTGAACTTCTAAAAACCGTTGTAAATTATGAGTTCCAGAATCAATTAAATGCCCTAATATTTCAAGTTTAGACCATGAACCTTCTGAAACTTTGTTTTTTAGGTCACCTTCTGAAGTATTAGCTATATATTTAGTAGCCTCTTTTAATAATTCAGAAAATTTTGCAGTTACAACTTTAATTTCTTCTTTCATAAGGCTATTATATTACAATTAAAACTTTGCGTCTTTACGCAATTGTGCCATTTTGATCGCCGCAATAGCAGCTTCTGTTCCTTTATTACCGTGTTTACCTCCAGAACGATCTATCGATTGTTGCATATTATTATCGGTAAGCACACAAAAGATTACCGGAATATCATTTGATATATTCAAATCTTTAATCCCTTGAGTTACTCCTTCACACACAAAATCAAAATGCTTGGTTTCTCCCTGTATAACAGAACCTATAGCAATAACTGCATCCAGCATATCATAAGATTGTTGCATTTTTTTACATCCATAAATGAGTTCAAAACTACCAGGAACATTCCATCTCACAATGTTTTCTTTAAGCACTCCACAATCTATGAACGCATCAAAAGCTCCTTGAAATAAACCTTGAGTAATATTTTCATTCCATTCTGAAACAACAATCCCAAATCGAAAATCTTTCGCATTTGGGATTGTTGCTTTATCGTATACCGATAAATTTTTATTTTCTGTAGCCATGTAAGCTTTAAGTTTTTATGTTTTATTGCCAGGTATCTTCTTGACAACCATTAACACCTGATTACAACAAACCACAAACTATTCTAGCATTGCCTGCGTTTTTCCTAGATGCACATCTACTTGATTTGCTTCTACACTTCTAGGAAACTCTTCCTTAATTCTTTTTAAGTAAGGAGTTGCTATTTCTGGTTTGTTAAGGTTTATTGCTGTAATCGCTGCTTTCAACAAAAATTTTGGTGTTGTAAAATCATTTAATTTAGCATTTGCTGCTTTCTCATAATACCCCAAAGCTTCCTCTACCTGGTTTAATTGTGAAAATGCATCACCAATACCTCCTAAAGCCAGAGGGCCTAACATTTGATCATCGCTTTTAAAATCATCCAGATAATCAATTGCTTTCTCGTATTGCTGCGTATTTAAATAAGAAAATCCTGCGTAATAGTTAGCTAAGTTAGCTGCGTTGGTTCCTCCGTAATTTTCTATAATTTCTAAAAACCCGTATTTACCTTCACCTCCGTTAAGTGCTAACGTATATAAAGAGTCGCGAACTGTAGAATTACCATTCACAGCATTGTCAAAATACTGCTGTGCCTGAAACATCTCATTAGAAGCTTCTTGTTCTTTTGGTTCTTGGATGAATTTTTGAAATCCAAGATATCCCAAAATAACAATAGCTATTAATCCTACACCCCCTAATATATATTTTTGATTTGCTGCAACCCATTCCTCGGTCTTAGAAGCACCTTCGTCTAAGGTATTAAACACTTCTGCTGTTGTAGAGTTATCTTCTACCTCTACAACTTCTTCAGCTTTATTCTTTGGTTTGTATCCTCGTTTCTTGTAAGTTGCCATAAGTTTTCTTTAATGAACGGCAAAAATAAAATTTTTATTCATAATTAAAAGCACAACTATTTATAATTTTTCAATAATTTGCGCAAATTAATTAAGAATTCCTTTACAATTAAGATTCCTTATACAGTCAGAATTTTATGATCTTAAAATCTCTTTCTTTACTTAATTACAAAAATTTTGAATCTGTTGATTTCAAATTTGATGATAAAATCAACTGCTTTGTGGGTAATAACGGGGTAGGAAAAACCAATATTTTGGATGCTATATATCATCTATCCTTTGGGAAAAGTTATTTTAACCCTATTACCAGTCAAAACATTAGGCATAATGCAGATTTTTTTGTTATTGATGGACACTACGTAAAAGAAGACAGAGATGAAAAAATCATTATTAGTGCAAAAAAAGGTCATAAAAAGGTTATAAAACGTAACGGAAAAATATATGATACTTTTAGTGAACATATAGGTTTTTTGCCACTGGTTATTATCTCTCCCGCTGATAGAGATCTAATTACAGAAGGTAGTAGTACCCGTCGCAAGTTTATAGATGGTGTTATTTCACAAAGTGATCAGGAGTACCTTAACACTCTAATCAAATACTCTAAAATTGTATCTCAACGAAATGCTTTATTAAAATACTTCTCTGCCAATACTACTTTTGATGCAGACACCTTGGATGTTTATGATCAGCAATTGCATGAATACGGAACTATTATTTACAAAAAAAGAGTAACTTTTCTAGAAACATTTATCCCCATATTTATAAATAGGTATCAAGCAATAAGCTCTGGACTAGAAAAGGTAAGTTTATCTTATCAAAGTAAACTAGCTGATATAGATTTATTATCTCTTCTAAAAGAAAATATAACCAAAGACAAAATACTACAATATACGAGCGTTGGAGTACACAAAGACGATTTGTTGTTTAAAATTGAAGAATATCCTATCAAGAAATTTGGTAGTCAGGGACAACAAAAATCGTTTTTGATTGCATTAAAACTTGCACAATTTGATTTTATAAAGAAACAATGTAAAGTAAACCCCATACTTTTACTTGATGATATTTTTGACAAACTCGATGAAAAAAGAGTCGAACATATTATCAAATTAGTAGATGATGAAAGTTTTGGTCAATTATTTATTAGTGATACGCATGCCGATAGAACTGAAAATGTTGTTAAAAAAATATCGCAATCCTACAATGTCATCAAATTATAAAAATATGTACAAAGCTCTCAAAGTATACTCGTCTATAATTTTATTTCTTTTAACTATAATTTCTTGCAACGAAGTCAATCCTCAACTTCAAATCAAACACATAAACGGATATTGGGAAATAGAAAAAGTAATCTTATCTGATGGAAATGTTAAAGAATATGGTTTTAATCCAACTATTGACTTTTTTGAAATTAAAGACACTACGGGTATTCGAAAAAAAATACAGCCCAGGTTTAATGAAAAATATGTAATCGCTGGTAAAGGAGAACAATTTACAGTCAATCTTGTTAAAAAAAATATACAATTACACTACAAAACCTCGTTAACATCTTGGAAAGAGACGATTATTACTCTTAAAGAAAACAAAATGGTTATTAAAAATGAAGCAGGAAATGTTTATTTTTACAGACGACATCAAAAGATCAAATTATAATGGCAAAACGTCATCAAGAACATCAAAGTCTAGAAGAAGTATTAAAAGATTTTGTTTCAGACAATAATCTTCAAAAAGGTCTTGATAAAGTAGCTGCTCAGCAGGTATGGGAGTCTGTAATGGGGCCTGCCATTGTAAAATATACCAATAATATAAAATTTAACCGGGATACACTCTATGTCGAGCTTACCTCATCTGTTCTTAGAGAAGAGTTAAGTTATGGTAAGCAAAAAATTATTGATAATCTTAACGAAGAAATCGGAAAAACATTAATTAAAAAGATTGTTTTACGATAACTAACTCTATTCCAGAATTAGGGAACATAAATATTGGTACAATATTCTACTCCATCGGGACACCACTGTGTTACTATTTTTGCACAAACCGTATTATTAGCACCTACGTTTAACACAAAATCTAAACTATCAGACTGACCTCCATTGCGAACAAAAGAACCATCTAAAGACCATTCAATCAATTCTGAGCCTTCCACCTGCCCTGCAACGGTAGGCGTAAATAAATGCGCTCCTCCTCCGTAAGGATCAGAGTTTATATATGTAAAGCTTATCGTAGGGCATATAGGAGTTACTACTAATTGTTCGCATGATCTTACTCCATCCGGGCAATTTGAAGTAATAACCTGAAAACACACATCATAAGTTCCTGGTGCAAAATACCTACTAAATGGCCCCTGATCAACAACCTGATCTACGATTATCTCATCATTTACAACAAATAAAATCTCAGAAGAATTAACTTCTGAACCAACCGGTGGCGGTGGTGGCGGAATAAATTCATATATATTTAACCCCAATGGTACGTAGTTAACATTAAAACCATCTGGACAAATAGTGTCTGCTATCAGCTCTTTACACATTATCATCCCGGTAGGGCAATCTGGAGTAGTAATTTCGATACACACTTCGTAGACTCCTGGGGTAAAATACCATGAAAAAAAATCATTATCAACAATATCTTTCACAACATCTCCATCGACAATTAAGGATATTTTATAATCATCTTTATAATCATAATATGGTATGAATCCAAATAAATTATATGTTCCCGTTACAATATCAAAATCAACTCCGGGACACTTAACTCTACAATCATTTATAATTTCATAAAACTCGTAATAAGAAGAAACCTTATTCAATTTATAATCAGGAGTAACCAATAAATTTATCGGGAATTTAAAGTCTGGTTGATAATTCACTCCTTGATCATCCAGAAAAGTATCCAAACCTTCTTGATTAGAAATATTTACTTCTTTCTCATTTTTATCATAAACCACAATTGGAAACTCAACTTTAAAACACGTCTCGACATACATGTCAAAATCATTTCTTAATGTGGGTATATTACACGAATTAAGTAAGTTTATTAATTCTACCTCATCATTGATAAGAAATGTAATATTAGACCCCTGAGGTATTATTTTTACAGGAAATTCTATCCCCATTAAATTAAAATCGGCACTTTGATTGTTAACCGTTTCTATTAACCCATCATAGTTATACACCTTCATTTTAACCCCCGTGTTATACTTCAGAGTCAATGGATACACAAATGAAAAACAACAATCTGTTTCTGTATTAGTCAGACTATTTATTTTAAAATAATTAAGTGTACTAATCATAGCTAATGACGAAGCAATATCATTTTCTGTAACATCACTTTCTGAAAAAGTAGTATCATCATCCTTTACACAAGAACTTAGGAAAATAATAAATATCCCGAGAAAAACTTTAGTATATGTATCCAATTTTTTCAATATAATCTTTTCGTATATCTAAAACGTCTTTAAATTAATCTACCCTACCTTATAGACTATCTACTGTAATTATTAAGTCTGCCTCCCCCTTTTGAAAGCATTAAAAATAATCAAAATAAAAAAATAATACGCTCTACGTTGGACTAAAGGTACTATTTATAAAATAGATAAAAACTATATCTTTTTTTAACACGCCTTAATAAGCCTATAACTCTATAAAATCATAATACAGGATACTACTATATAAAACAAAGACCACCCCACTTAGTCGATATATTTTATTATCCTTACAAAAACCCAAATTAACTTCTTGTTAAACAATCCATATGAATCTATTCTAAATCTTTTTACACTATACTTTATTAATTGATTAAATAACAAAAATTTTCAAAGCAAATAAAAAAAGGAAGACTTATCCTCTTATCTAACAAGTGTTATAAGATACTAACCATACTATAATTGGTACAACAATAGACTAAAACAAACTTCATAGTCAACTATTTTTGAAATTTAAATCGATCATTTTTGATTTACAAAAAAAATTTCCCAAGAGCATCTATGCACCCTTGGGAAATCAACCAAATTAATCTAAACTAACTAACCAATTATTTTCATCTAATAGCAAAATTGTTACTCAATAAAATTTTTCTATTTATATATTCTTATGATTATATTCTTTTAAAGAATTAAACGTCATAAGGTTAATTATCAGAAAATCACTTTCATAAAACAAATTTTGCTAAAATCATAATTATTCACTTCACTACGGCATCTATATTGTAGTGGCATTATCTAACCACTTATATATAAAGCGTTTTATTCTTATTTTACCCTACCTTTTTTATTCTTTATTTTTGATAGCTTCAAAAAAAAATCTAGTTTTGGCATTATATTATTACACAAATGTCCGACAATACTAATTCTATATGTGACGAGCAGGCTTTTGATCATTTTTTCAAAAATCATTCTAAACTTTTAAGAAATTACATTTACTATAAATTTGGCGACCTTGACCAGGCAGAAGATGTGGTACAGGAAGCATTTATCAAATTGTGGAATAACTGCGCCAAAGTATCATTAGATAAAGCTAAAAGCTATATTTACACGATAGCTAACAATTTAAGTATTAGTAATACCCGTCACGAAAAAGTAAAATTTAAGCACAAAAACTATATAACTCAACGTAAAACAGACGTTAATCATGAATCACCAGAGTTTATGATTTTGGAAAAAGAGTATCTAGAGCAATTAAAAAATGCTCTTGCAGAATTAACAGATAGACAAAGAGAAGTATTTTTACTAAATCGTATTGACAAAAAAACGTATAAAGAAATTGCTGAAATTTCTGGAGTTTCTGTAAAAACCATAGAAAAACTTATGCATAAAGCTTTGGTAGTTTTACGACAAAAAGTTGGAAATGTCTAAATATCCAAAAGACTGATGAAATTATAAAAAAAGTAGTTCAATACTTTATTTTAAAAATAAAATTAAAACATAAAAAAAACTAAACAGCGTACCCCTACTCTATTTAATAAAGAATTATAATAGTTACATAAAAAATTATAATACTAAAGGGTAGGGTAAATAATTAGTTAAGCGTTTTTGATATATACAGCACAGTTATGTTAGATAAAAAAGATGACATATTTTTAGCCAGATGGATTAATGGAGAGCTCTCTGAAGATGAGTTACGTGATTTTAAATCTCATCCGGATTACAATCATTATGTAAAAATAAATGCCGGTATTAATTCTTTGGATATAAGAGATTATGACATAGAAAAAGAATTATCTTTTATCAAATCTAAATCTGCCACCCAAACAAAAAACAAAAACACTCCTATCAAAAAGCTGTGGCCATACATGGCTGTTGCAGCATCTATTGCAATTATTTTTAGTATATTTTTGTATAGCCCAAAAGAAACCTATACCACTGGTTATGGAGAACAAATTAGTGTTGCTCTTCCAGATGGTTCTGAAATGATTTTAAATGCAAAATCTATTGCATCTTTTGATAAAAAATCATGGAATGATAAAAGAGAAGTATCCCTTACCGGAGAGGCCTTTTTTAAAGTTAAAAAAGGAGAAAAATTTACCGTCGTTACAAATAACGGTAACATCTCTGTATTAGGTACTCAATTTAATGTACAATCACAAGGCACCTTTTTTGAAGTAGCTTGTTTTGAAGGAAAAGTGAGTGTACAATCTAATTCTATAAAAAAAATATTAACTCCTGGAAAAGGGTATCGTAGTATCAAGAATGATACCGATGAGAACTGGTCTTTTACCTCAAAAAAGCCATCCTGGACCTCAAATACAAGCTCTTTTAGAAGCGTACCTATCAAATATGTTTTCAAAGAACTTGAAGAACAATATCACATAAAAATTAAAACTTCGAATATAGATCTTGAAACTATATTTACAGGAAATTTCCCAAATAACAATAAAGAAGTTGCATTAAGAACAGTTTTTAGTACTTTAGACATGGATTTTAGCATATCGCAAGATGGCAAAACCGTGAATGGTATTAGAATAGAAGAATGACAAGACTTATTTGTGTATGTATCTTTTTTTGGAGTGTATGCGTTTCTTCTCAGGAAGAAGCTAAGGCTATTGATATTCGCAACAAACCTTTATCAAAAGTTATCTCTTTAATAGAGAATAAATACAAGCTTAAATTCTCATATATAAACTCTTTAATAGATAACAAAAAAGTATCCATTACTCTTACTCCGGGGCTTTCTCCAAAAAAAATAATAAAAAAACTACAAAAGCAAACACAGCTAAATTTTAAAATTACCGGAGCCAATTATATTACCATACGCTCTTTTAATAAAAAAGATCGTATTGAAATATGTGGATATTTGGTAAACAAAGAAAAAAAACCTATCAAAAACAGTAGTTTATTATCTGTAGCAGATAGCTCTGTAGTACATGTTAACAACGTTGGTTTTTTTAAAATTAAACAAACTTTGTATGATTCTGAAATTATAATTAATGCCCCTGGCTTTGTTCAAAAAAAACTAAACACCAAAATTTTATTCAAAGAAGAGTGTCCACTTATTTTTCTTACCAATGTCCCCGAAGAAGTTTTGGAAGTAGTTCACATACAAGAACATTTAGCAAAAGGAATTACACAAAACGGAAACGCTATTCACATTGATTTAGACAAAGTAGAAGCTTTACCCGGACAAACCGAACCAGATATTTTACACACCCTACAACTTACCCCTGGAGTAAATAACCCATTTGAAACAGCATCTGGTCTATTTGTGCGAGGAGGATCGCCCAATCAAAACTTAGTATTATGGAACGGAATTAAAACCTATCAACAAGGCCATCTCTTTGGAATGATTTCTGCTTTTAATCCATATGTAGCAAAAGACGTTGATTTTTTCAAAAAAGGCGTTAGTGCTAAGTACGGAGATAGAGTTTCGGGGGTAATTGACATTAAATCAGAAAACCAAATTACCAATAAATTTACAGGAGGCTCAGGTTTTAATATGATTCATGCAGATGCGGTTGCACACATCCCTATTATCAACGACAAAGCATCTTTACAAATATCAGGAAGAAGATCCTATACAGACGTTTTAGAAACTTTTACATATAAACAATTTTCTGATCGCGTTTTTCAAAACACTAAAATTACAGAAACCGCTTCTTTTGATGATAAAAGCAATAATTTCTTCTATGCAGATTATAACGCCAATTTAATTTTAAAACCTTCAAAAAATAACACCATAGAAGTAAACACTATCTATAACAGGAATGATCTAAACTTTAAAACTGATCAAGACATAGAGTCTTTTAATGATAATCTCATTACCAAAAACGAAGGTTATAATTTTAATTGGAATCATAACTACACCCAAAACTTATCACAAAAAATTAGTGCATATTATACCAAGTACAATTTAAATTATCAGTTTATTACCAGAAACCTAGATGAAATTGTAGAAATTGAAACAAAAAAAAATAGGGTTCGGGATTTTGGTGGAGCGTATGATATAGACTACAAAATATCAAATCATCAGAAGATCGCTATGGGGTATCAATTTTCAAAAAATCGTATCAAATACAAATTTAATACCACCACCACCAACTATGAGCTTACCCTGGATGAAGACAATCGTTCATTAAATACACATTCTGCATATACTGAGTACATTTTACAAAAACCGGGTAGCTATCATCTTTCTACCGGATTGCGTTTAAATTATTACTCAGAACTAAAAGAAACCTATATAGAACCTCGGATTTTTGCAGAAAAAAACATTACCAAAAACTGGAAGATAAATTCTAGTATCGAGTATAGAAGTCAGGCTACTAGCCAAATTAGAGAATCAGTAATAAGCGAATTATCATTAGAAAATCATATTTGGACTTTGGCAAATGATAACCAATTTCCAATTATTAACAGTTACCAATATACCTTTGGCACTATTTTCAAAGCTAACAAGTGGTATTTTGATATAGACACCTATTATAAGCAAATTGATAATATTACGTCTCGTACAGCTGGTTTCTTAAACCCTACAGACGACACTTATCATACCGGAAAAAGTAGAATTCTTGGTGTTGACCTTTTTATAAAAAAGAAATTTAAAAACTATAAAACCTGGGTAAGCTATTCTTATATTAATACTAGAAACTTATTTGATGGAATCAACAACAACCGTCCTTTTCCTGGTAACTGGAACATAGAGCACACAATAAAATGGTCTCACTTTTATAAGATTAATAATTTTCATTTTTCTTTAGGATGGATGTGGCATAGCGGTAAAGCCTTTACCAATATTTCAGGAATAGACGACAGCGATAATATCATTATGTTGGAATATGATAATATAAACAGTAATAATTTGCCTAAATATCATAGGTTAGATTTTTCTACTATTTATAACTTTAAACTTAACTCAGACTCAACAACCAAGTATCGCATTGGTCTTTCTTTGCTTAATGTATATGATAAAAAAAACATACTAAACAAAGAATTTAGAACCACAAATTCTCTTATGAAAAGATTGATTAACACCAAGATATACTCTCTGGGTATAACGCCAAACATTAGTTTCAGAGTATTTTGGTAACATATTACTTCAACCACTAATCAATCTATATTGCCAAAAACTCCTTAAAATTTCCCCATAACTTTTAATCATTACTTGATTTCTCGTAACTTACACCCTTTAATAATTTCAGTACAGATGAAAAAAATAGTTTTAATAAAATGCATGTTCATTTGGATCACATTTGCTTGTGGTCAAGAGATACATCCAGATTACACAATTACAGATAAGGTTTCACACCAATGCACTCCAGTATTAAGTCAAGGAAAAACAGGTACATGTTGGAGTTTTTCAACAACTTCATTTATTGAATCAGAAATCATGCGCTTAGGGCATGGTAATCATAATCTATCTGAATTATTTCAAGTACGAAATATTTATCTTGACAAAGCTCAAAATTATATCTTAAGAAAAGGTAAAGATCAATTTGGTCAGGGTGCCTTAGCTCATGATGTTTTAAAATCCATTGATAAATATGGAGTAATACCCCATGAGATATATAATGGATTTTCTATTAGTGGTGAAACAACGTACGATCATGAGCAAATGGTTCCTTTATTAAAAGCTATGGTTGATGCTGCCGTTGCTGGCAAAATGCTTTCAAAAAACTGGTGGAAAAGCTACAATGCCGTTTTAGATGTTTACATAGGTAAAAGACCCGAAAGCTTTACATACAATAATAAAACCTATACACCTCATGAGTATGCTAAAGAACTTGGGATTGTTACAGAAAACTATATTAGCATTACTTCGTTTACACACCACCCGGTAAATAGTACTTTTATTTTGGAAATCCCAGATAATTTCTCCAACGGAAAGTATTACAATGTAGAATTAGATGAGTTACAAAGAATTGTAGATACTGCCTTAAAAAATGGATTTACAGTATCATGGGATGGAGATGTTGGAGAAACCGGATTTAACAAAGAGGTTGGAATCGCTGTACTAACAGATGAAGAAACTCCAGAAAAAGTATTCAAAAAATATGTTACAGAAAAAAAAGTAACTCCTAAATCAAGACAAATAGAATTTGAACGTTACAACACTACTGACGATCACCTTATGCATATTGTAGGTAAAGCCACTGACAAAAGAGGAAAGGCATATTACAAAGTAAAAAACTCTTGGGGAACAGAGGGAGATTATAACGGATACATTTATATGTCTGAAGCTTATTTTAGAATGAAAACAATTGCCATAATGCTTCATAAAGATGGAATCACCAGTGATATTAAGCAAAAACTTGAATTATAGTTTCAATAAGCAAAACGTTAAAAAACAAAAAAACCATCTCGTACGAGATGGTTTTTTTGTTTGCATGTGTTGTTTTAGAATACTAAAACTGCTCTCTTCCAGAAAAATGAAAAGCACCCTCTATAGCTGCATTATCATCACTATCACTACCATGAACCGCATTTTCACTAATTGAGGTAGCATATTTTTTACGAATAGTACCCTCTGCTGCTTCCTCAGGGTTCGTTGCTCCTATTAAAGTTCTAAAATCTTCTACTGCATTTTCTTTTTCAAGAATTGCAGCTACAATAGGACCACTAGTCATATATTCAACCAATTCTCCATAAAAAGGACGCTCACTGTGCACTGCATAAAAAGCTTTAGCATCGTCTGTAGTAAGTTGTGTTAACTTCATTGCTACAATTCTAAAACCTGAAGCTGTGATTTGCTCTAGGATTGCTCCTATATATCCTTTTCTTACCGCATCCGGTTTAAGCATTGTAAAAGTTCTGTTCGTTGCCATAGTATTATTATTAGCTACTCCTGGTATCGAAGTATATATTAGTTAATTTTTGAGTTTAAACAACTCTGTTTTTATTTTTTGTGCAAAAGTATATATAAAAGCATCAAAAACAAGAATTATTAGTTGAAATCCTAGCTTTATCTACTTTAGCTTCAATCAAAAAAAAATCAATTTATAAAAACAAATCTTCAGATAATACCCAAAATATTATTTATCGTATCTTCGCTCACCTATGAATACTACTGAAATAAACAAGGTAAAAGAAGTCCTGTCTTCACCAAAAAAAATTGTCATTGTAACACATAAAAATCCTGATGGCGATGCAATAGGTTCTAGTTTAGGGCTCTATCATTATCTAATTACCTTAAAACATAATGTTACTGTTATAACGCCTAATGATTATCCTGATTTTCTAAAATGGGTACCTGGTGAAAATTTGGTTTTAAAATATGATAATAACACAGAAGCAGCTAATACTATTATCAAAGAAGCTGATCTTATTTTCACATTAGATTTCAATCATTTTTCGAGAAGTGGAAATATGGAAAGTATTTTAAAAAATGCTAATGCTAGTTTTATCATGATAGATCACCATCAGGAACCAGATGACTATGCCCTAATAACCTATAGTGATACTTCTATGTGTTCTACTTGTCAAATGGTCTATCATTTTATCGAGAAGCTTGGTGATTTGGACAAAATTACCCCAGAAATTGCTACCAATATATATGTTGGTATTATGACAGATACTGGTTCTTTTAGATTTAGATCAACCACAAGTACTACTCACAGAGTTATAGCTAATTTAATTGATTGGGGAGCAGATAACACTCGTATACATGAGCAAATATATGACACCAATACTCCATCTAGGATTCGACTAAAAGGTATCGCTATCAACAACTTAAAAATATTACCTGAATACAATACCGCTTATATTACAATTTCTCAAAAAGAATTAGATCAAAATCACTTTAAAAAAGGAGACACAGAAGGTTTTGTTAATATAGGTTTATCAATAAAAGGGATAAAATTTGCAGTTATTTTTATAGAAAATAAAGGTGAAGGAATTATCAAGATTTCTTTTAGGTCTAAAGATGATTTTTCTGTAAATGAATTTTCAAGAAATCATTTTGAAGGAGGAGGACATCATAACGCATCAGGCGGCAGAAGTAATCTATCCTTATCTAAGACGGTTGAAAAATTTATTAGTATCTTACCCTCTTATAAAAATGTCCTAAATCAATGAAATTAGTATTTCACATATTTTGTCTCACCGTCTTACTCTATTCATGTAAAACACCCGAGGCACGTAAACCGGTAAGCATTAAGTCTGGTTCTTTTATTTCAGAATCTATACACAGAAACAAAGAATTAGCTGCTAGAGAAGAAGCCAGAATTCAAAAAATTATTACCAATGATACTGTTAACGATTACATAGCTTCAGAGACAGGGTTTTGGTATTATTACAATAAAAAAGATAGCCTGCCAGGTACTACTCCAAAGTTTGGTGACATTGTTACTTTTAATTATAATGTAAAAGACCTAAACGGCAATATCATTTATACAAAACAAGAATTAGACACTATATCTTATAGAATAGATAAACAAGAGCTTTTTTTAGGGCTAAGAGAAGGTTTAAAACTAATGAAGCAAGGAGAAATGGTAACTTTTCTTTTTCCTTCATACCAAGCCTATGGGTATTATGGAGATGATTATAAGATTGGAACAAATATTCCGTTAATAACAGAAGTAAAACTTAATACGATTACAAAAGAATCAACAACAGAAAATTAATTATCAACAAAAATGAAAAAATTAAATCTATTCTTTTTAGCCATTATTGGGCTTGCATTTAACAGTTGTAACGAAAAATATCCTGATTTACAAGATGGTATTTACGCAGAAATTGTAACTAACAAAGGGGTTGCTGTTGCAAAATTACACCATGATCTAACTCCTATGACTGTTGCAAATTTTGTTTCTTTGGCTGAAGGAACTAATACTATGGTAGATAGTACTTATAAAGGAAAAAAATACTACAACGGAATCATTTTTCATAGAGTTATTAAAGATTTCATGATACAAACAGGAGATCCTCTTGGCACAGGAACAGGAGACCCAGGTTATAAGTTTCCTGATGAAATTGTAGATTCGCTTACACACAAATCAAAAGGAATATTATCAATGGCCAATTCTGGACCAGGAACTAACGGCAGCCAATTTTTCATCACGTTAAAAGAAACACCATGGTTAAATGGAAAACATACTGTTTTTGGAGAAATTGTTATAGGTCAAGATGTGGTAGATAGTATTGGTACTACCAAAACAGGACCTAGAGATAAGCCTGAAGGTGAAATAAAAATGCTCGAAGTAAATATCATTCGTAAAGGTAGCTCTGCAAAAGCATTTGACACAGAAACTGCATTTACAGATAAGTTAAAAGCATTAGAAGAAGAGAAAGCAGAAAAAGAGCGATTAGCAATAGAAAAAAGAGAAAAAATTGCTGCAGCGTTTAACGAATTAAAAACTACCGCTACAAAATTAGAAAGTGGTTTAGAAATGGTTGTTACCCATAAAGGTGATGGAGAACAACCTAAATCAAGCGATATTGTAAATGTATATTACGCTGGTTTTTTTGCAGACGGAAAAGTATTTGACACCAATATCGCCGAAAAAGCTAAAGAACTAGGTGTCTACGATGAACGTAGAGCTGCAGACCCAAGAGGGTACGCTCCTATTCCAATGCCTTACTCTCCTGATGCAAAAATGATTGCAGGTTTTAAAGAAGGTGTGCAACAGTTAAAAGTAGGTGATAAAGCAACTTTATTTATCCCGGCTCACCTAGCGTATGGTGAAAGAGGAGCAGGTCCAATCCCTCCTAATACCGACATTGTATTCGAAGTAGAACTTGTAGGTATACAAAAAGCAGACAAATAATCATTTTTTACATCATAAAAAAACATCCCGATAGCTTCGGGATGTTTTTTTTATAATCAATTTTTATATTTAATCTCAAAGAATTAGCACATTTAATAAGTAAGAAATAATATGAGCCAACTATTACATATAGAAAATGAAATTTCAGATTTAAGGAATCAGCTAAAAAATCATAAAGTTTATGGGGCCCTCCAAAACGTAGCAGATGTAAAAATCTTCATGGAGAGTCATATATTTGCCGTATGGGATTTTATGTCGCTTTTAAAAGCACTACAATCAAGGCTAACGTGTGTAAAAACACCCTGGGTACCGCAAAAAAATGGTACGCTAGCTCGGTTTATTAATGAAATTGTTCACGGAGAAGAAAGCGACGTTAATGAATTAGGTGAGTACAAAAGCCATTTTGAAATGTATCTGGATGCAATGACACAAATTGGAGCAAATACCCATGAGATTAATCACCTAATTACATTACTACAAAATGGACAATCGGTTAATAATGCCTTAAACAAGTTAAATATTGATCAAAGGGTTTCTGATTTTGTTAGGTTTTCTTTTTCTATTATTGAAACCAATAAACCTCACCAAATTGCTTCTTCTTTTACATTCGGAAGAGAAGATATTATTCCTGACATGTTTATTGAAATTCTAAAAAATGCAGATGCTGAAAACCAATTATACAATAAACTCACCTATTATCTTCAGAGGCATATAGAACTAGATGGAGATGAACATGGTCCTCTTTCACTTGAGATGATTTCAGAATTATGTGAAAATGACAATTCCAAATGGCAAGAAGTCCTTACCGTGGCAGTACAGTCTTTAGAAAAAAGAATTATGCTTTGGGATGCTATTTACGATGCTATAAAAAAAGAAAAAAATACATACCGTACAGCTACTACCATATAACAACCCAAAAAAACTCTATATAAGAATCTTTTCTTATGGTATAAATCGGTCTTCTAATACACCTGTGATAAGGTTATAAAAAAAGCTCTAAAAGAATTTAGAGCTTTTTTATACTTTTTATGGTAATCAATTATTTCTTTGGTATATGCTGTAAGATCTCTTTTACAAATTTCCAGTATTTCTGTGTAGAAGAAATACTTGCTCTTTCATCTGGTGAATGCGCACCTAATATAGTAGGCCCAAAAGAAATCATATCCATATCAGGATAATTCTGCCCTAATATACCGCATTCTAATCCTGCATGACAAGCTGCAACATGTGCCTTTTCCCCATTCAAATTTTTGTACAATCCATCTAACACCTCTAAGATCTGTGAACTCATATTGGGAGCCCACCCCGGATAATCACCACTGGTGGTTACTTCGCAACCTGTTAATTCAAAAGTGGCTCTTAGCTTATTGGCAAGATCATGTTTTGATGACTCTACACTACTACGTGTTAAGCATTCGATAATAACTTCTCCACCCTCAATTGTAACCTTGGCTATATTATTAGAAGCTTCTACAAGACCAGGAAAAGCCACACTCATTCTATACACACCATTATGAGCAGCGTACAATGCTTTAAGAATACCTTCTTGCACTCCTAACTCCATAACTTTTTCTGGTAAATCTATAGCACTTACTTCTACGGCTAGATTTGGATCTACAATAGCCAATTCTGTTTTAATTGAATTTAAAGATTCTCTTATATCTAACTCAAAAGCCTCTTTATGCACTGTATCTACAATGATAGTTGCAAAACTTTCTCTGGGAATCGCATTACGCAAGCTACCTCCTTTAATTTGGCTAATCTGTAACCCAAAATTTTCGAAACCATCAAACAATAACCTATTCATGATCTTGTTTGCATTTCCTAAACCTTTATCGATATCCATTCCAGAATGTCCACCATTAAGGCCAGTAATGGCAATCTTATATGCAGATTTCCCCGTAGTTGGTACAGCTTCTTCTTCATACGCTCTTCTTGCTGTTACATCGATACCTCCTGCACAACCTACTCCTATCTCGTCATCTTCTTCTGTATCCAGGTTTAGCAAAATATCTCCTTGCAACCACCCTCCTTCTAATCCTTTTGCTCCGGTCATTCCCGTTTCTTCGTCTATTGTAAATAAAGCTTCTATTGCAGGATGTACAATATCTTTTGACTCTAAAATGGTCATAATTGTAGCAACTCCCAATCCATTATCAGCTCCCAAGGTGGTTCCTCTTGCTCTAACCCAGTCACCATCTACATACATTTCGATTCCTTGTGTATCAAAATTAAAATCGGTATCTGCATTTTTTTGATGTACCATATCCAGATGAGATTGCATCACTACAGTTTTACGATCTTCCATACCTGGTGTTGCCGGTTTTTTTATCAATACATTACCAACTTTATCAATTTCGGTTACCAGCCCTAATGATTCTCCAAAATCCTTCATAAAGGCTATAACACGTTCCTCTTTTTTTGACGGTCTTGGTACCGCATTAAGATCCGCAAATTTATTCCAAAGTGTATTAGGTTCTAAAGCTCTTATTTCTGCATTCATAATCAATATATAAATAATGAGTAATTTAATAATTGTAAGCCATGTACTTATAATATGGCCCTATTTGCAAAACTCTAAATTTTAAACACCATATCCCAATATAAAAAGGAAAATCTATATGAAAAACATTAAAACTATCATACGATATCATAAAATTTTTGAAAACACCTTCGATCAAAAAAAATTAAATTACACATAAAAATAATGAGTCAAAAAAATCTTAATTCATAACCATTACTTAAGAATTGTAAATATATTTACCCTATGCAATCCAAAACAAAGTTATATCTAACCCTACTACTACCTGTTCAATTCATACTTGTCAAAATCATTTCTTTTTTTCCAAGTTTTGTAGAGCGATTTTATAGTAATGGGATATTTATATATATATCTAAGATGCTGCGATATGCATTTGGATGGATTCCTTTTTCTTTTGGAGATATTGCCTATGCCATGTTAATCATTTTACTAATACGATTTTTATTCAAAAAAGTATTAAAAAAAAGAATTATATGGAAAGATATTTTGTTGGACATAGGCGCTACGTTATCGGTCGTATACTTTTGTTTTCACATACTATGGGGAATGAATTATTATCGATTACCTCTACATGAAATTTTACATATTGAAGACACCTATACTCAAGAAGAATTGATTGCTGTTTCAGAAAAATTAATAACCAAAGCCAATGCCTTACACCTGGCATTAGAGTCTAATGACTCTTTACCTATACAAATACCATATACAAAAGAAGAAATATTTCAGAAAACAGTACCTGCCTACCATCAATTACAAAAGACATTTCCTTCTTTAAAATATCACCCAAAAAGCTTAAAAAAATCAATACTAAGTGTTCCTCTTACTTATATGGGGTTTAGCGGTTATCTTAATCCAATAACAAACGAGGCGCAAGTAAATAGTTTAATACTTAACTACAAAACCCCGACCACCAGTTGTCACGAAGAAGCGCACCAACTAGGGTTTGCCAAAGAGAATGAAGCTAATTTTATTGCTGCTTTGACCACCATGGGATACGACGATCTTTATTTTAAATATAGTGGTGTTACCTTCTCGTTACGATTTTGTCTTAACGATCTGTATCTTCGTAATGAAGAAAAAGCCATTTGTCTTATTGAAAAACTAAGGCCTGGAATTAGAAAAAACTACCAATTAGTAAGTGAATTTTGGGAATCTTATGAAAACCCTCTAGAACCACTTTTTAAAAGCACCTACGATTCGTATCTAAAAGCTAATAATCAACCCGAAGGCCTTGAAACTTATAGTTATGTTGTTGCCTTATTAGTTAATTACTACAAAACCAGACCCGTTATGCATTAAATCAAATTTATAAATCTATTGCAATTCCAATTATAAATTGATTTGGTCTAGAATCTACTCTTATATCTTCATCTATGGATGCAGCTTTATTTTTGCTTAAACCTCGCTCATATCGCACATCAAAATTAATGCGATTAAATTGTAGTCCTGCTCCAAAATGCACACCAACAGTAAACTCATTCTTTACATCATTTAGCTCTATCCCTTCCAAGTCATTCTTAATCATATACTGTAATGCCGGGCCTCCAAAAAAATGAATAGGCCCTAAAACAGAAACCCCTAGAAGAATAGGCATATCGATCTTTTTTATGGCATACTCTTTTTTCTCACCTCTAAGATCGTGTTCACTATTATTCACCGTATACAATAATTCTGGTTTCAGATATAGGTTATCTGTAAGGTTTCCTCTGTAAAAAACACCTATATGATATCCTATCCTATCTTCTGCGCTGGTGCTGGTAACATCATTTAGCTCTATTTTTCCATTATCACCATAATTTAACCCCGCTCTTACTCCAAAAGCCGGTTTCTTATCTTGCCCTGTTACAGCACAAAAAACTAGTAACATACCTCCAAAAAATAATCTTTTCATTTTTAAATAATGTTTTAGATTAATTTCTATTACACAATACATCTAGCATCTATAACTATTTTAAAATACAGGTTTTGTTTACACCAATAATTTAAAAAAGACACACAATAGCTCGTGTAACAAGAATTAAAAATTAATATTAAATAAGTATTTGGGTGGTTTTTGGTGCGACATCATTTACTTGAGGTATTCGAAAAATCGAACACCAATTAAGACGTCATAATGGCTAGTACTTAATAAAACGTTGTAGATGTTATTTTATTTTTTAAACACAAAAAAACCTTCTGATCGATATCAGAAGGTTTTTCTAAACTTTATAAAAGTATATTTACTTTCTTTTTACAACACGCTCTACTGCTTTGCTAATAGCTGCTGCATTAAGGCCGTATTTTTCCATCAGTTGATCTGGTGTACCACTTTCTCCAAAGGTATCATTTGTGGCAATAAATTCTTGTGGCGCTGGTTGATGCTGTGCCAATACTCTTGCCACACTCTCTCCTAACCCTCCTAAATGGTTATGCTCTTCTGCTGTTACAACACAACCTGTCTTCTTTACAGAATTTACAATTGCTTCATCATCCAATGGTTTTATTGTATGAATATTGATTACCTCAGCACTTATTCCTTCTTTTTCTAAAGACTCTGCCGCAAGCAACGCCTCCCAAACCAAATGTCCAGTAGCAACGATAGTTACATCACTTCCTTCTTGCAACAAAATAGCTTTTCCTATTTCAAATTTTTGGTTTTCTGGTGTAAAGTTTGCAACCTTAGGTCTTCCAAATCTCAAATAAACAGGCCCTTGATGTTCTGCAATTGCAATTGTAGCCGCTTTGGTCTGATTATAATCACAAGTATTAATAACTGTCATACCTGGTAACATCTTCATCAAACCAATATCTTCTAATATTTGGTGTGTAGCTCCGTCTTCTCCCAAAGTTAATCCTGCATGAGATGCACAGATTTTAACATTTTTACCACTATACGCAATAGATTGACGAATTTGATCATAAACCCTACCCGTAGAAAAATTAGCAAAAGTACCTGTAAACGGTATTTTACCTCCTATAGTTAAACCTGCAGCTATCCCCATCATATTAGCCTCTGCTATACCAATCTGAAAAAAGCGTTCAGGGTTATTAGCAATAAAAGCATCCATTTTTAAAGAACCTATCAAATCTGCACATAAAGCCACTACATTTTCATTGGTTTTACCCAATTCTTCTAAGCCAGCTCCAAAACCAGAACGAGTATCTTTTTTTCCTGAGTCTATATATTTTGTCATTTTCTTTTTAATTTGGTGAATTAATAATCCCCTAAAGTTTCAGGGTTTTGTGTTAATCCAATTTCTAATTGCTCATCGTTAGGGGCTTTACCGTGCCATGCATGTGTATGCATCATAAAATCTACACCGTGTCCCATTACTGTATGCATTAATATACAAACAGGTTTTCCTTTACCTGTTCTACTTTTAGCTTCCTTAAGCCCATCTATAACAGCAGGCAAAGAGTTACCTTCTTTAATCTCCATAACATCCCAACCAAAAGATTCAAATTTAGCTCTTAAATCTCCTAACGGAAGTACATCATCAGTCGAACCATCGATTTGTTGCTTGTTATAATCAATTGTAGCAATAAGGTTGTCTACTTTTTTTCCCGCGGCGTACATAGCTGCTTCCCAAATCTGACCTTCTTGCAACTCACCATCACCATGTAAACTATACACAAGATGAGTATCGTTGTTAAGTTTCTTTGCTTGTGCAGCTCCTAATGCCACAGACATACCTTGACCTAATGATCCAGAGGCTATTCGTATACCAGGCAGTCCTTCATGCGTTGTCGGGTGTCCTTGTAGTCTACTATTAATAAGTCTAAACGTGTTTAGTTCTTCTACTGGAAAATATCCACTTCGAGCTAATACACTATAATAAACCGGTGATATATGACCATTAGACAAGAAAAAGATATCTTCATTGATACCATTCATGTCAAAATCATCTTTACGATCTAAGACTTCTTGAAAAAGGGCAACAAAAAACTCTGTACAACCCAATGAACCTCCAGGGTGACCAGAATTAACTTTATGAACTTGTCGTAAAATATCTCTACGAACTTGCGTTGCAAAATCTTCTAATTGTTTTGTTTTTGGCATTGTGATGCTAGTTTCTTGATAATAAAAGCCCAAAAATACAGGTTTTGAATACAGTGGCAAAATGTATTGCTTTCTTTTAATCAAGAAACTATTATTAATAACATAAAGTTTTAGAAAACCCATGCATACTTAATTGGTATTAGTTAGTTATATTTGCGCTCTACCAAACAGAAAATATGCAATTTGACCTTTTATCCAAAGATCCTTTAAGTAAAGCCAGAGCAGGTAAAATAAAAACAGATCATGGAGTGATTGAAACTCCTATTTTTATGCCTGTTGGTACTGTAGCAACCGTAAAAGGAGTTCACCAAAGAGAATTAAAAAATGATATTAATCCAGATATCATTTTAGGAAATACCTATCATCTTTATCTAAGGCCGCAAACTCATATTCTGGAAAAAGCGGGAGGATTACATAAATTCATGAATTGGGATAGAAATATCCTTACAGATAGTGGAGGTTACCAGGTATATTCTTTATCAGCCAATCGAAAAATCAAAGAAGAAGGGGTGAAATTTAAATCCCACATTGATGGGTCTTACCATGTATTTACTCCCGAAAATGTAATGGAGATACAACGTACCATTGGAGCAGATATCATTATGGCATTTGATGAATGTACTCCGTACCCTTGTGATTATCAATATGCCAAAAGAAGTATGCACATGACTCATAGGTGGTTAGATCGTTGTATGCAACATTTAGAAAAAATACCGGTTAAATATGGATATGATCAGGCTTTTTTTCCAATTGTTCAAGGTAGTACATATAAAGACCTTAGAAAGCAATCTGCAGAGTATATTGCAAACGCGGGAGCTGTTGGTAATGCCATTGGCGGATTATCTGTTGGAGAACCTGCAGAAGAAATGTATGCTATGACAGAAGTGGTAACTGCTATTTTACCAGAAGACAAACCCCGTTATTTAATGGGAGTAGGAACTCCTATTAACATTTTAGAAAATATAGCACTTGGTATTGATATGTTTGATTGTGTAATGCCAACCAGAAATGCCCGTAATGGCATGCTGTTTACTGCACATGGAACCATTAATATTAAAAATAAAAAATGGGAAGACGACTTCTCGCCTATTGATGAAATGGGAATTACATTTGTAGACACAGAATACTCTAAAGCATATTTAAAACATTTATTCTCTGTAAATGAGCTTTTGGGAAAACAAATTGCAACCATTCACAACCTAGGTTTTTATCTATGGTTGGTTCGAGAAGCTAGAAAACATATCTTAGCCGGTGATTTCAATTTCTGGAAAAACATAATGGTTAAACAAATGGACAAAAGATTGTAATGTGAAAATATTAGATTGGTACATACTTAAAAGATATTTGGGAACATTTTTCGCAATGATTCTTCTTTTTATTCCCATAGGAATTATAGTCGATCTTTCTGAAAAAATAGACAATATGATAGAGCATAATGTGCCTGTTGATATTGTTATAGGCTACTATCTGGATTTTACAGTCTATTTTGCCAATTTATTATTCCCGCTTTTCGTATTCTTATCGGTTATTTGGTTTACTTCTAAGCTTGCCAATAAAACCGAAATAATTGCTTTTTTAAGTTCTGGTGTCTCATTTTGGAGGTTCCTAAGGCCCTATATGGTAGGTGCAATTATTATTTGTCTTGGAGCATTAGCTATGGGATTATTCTTAGCTCCTAGAGCTAGTCAGGGTTTTAACGAATTTAAATACACCTACCTTAATAAAGGTAGAAAAGTACAGGAGACCAGAAATATTTATCGCCAGATTAATGATAGTACATTCCTGTATGTTAACCATTTTAAGCCCTTAGAAAAAACAGCTACCAATTTTACTTTAGAGTATTTTAAAGGGAATACACTTGATACCAAAATATCTGCTAGAAAAATTGTTTTTAAGGATAGTATTTATGAATTAACAGATTTTGTTAAACGTAAAGTATTAGGAAATAAAGACATCATAGAAAGAGTTAAATCAAAAGATACCGTATTACCCTTTAATATAGATGAATTCACACCTGTTACCTATGTAGCAGAAACACTTACTTATACAGAGTTAAGTAAATTTATCGAAAAGGAAAGCAAAAGAGGCTCCTCTGATATTAATCGATATAAAGTGGTTGCATATAAACGTTGGAGTATACCTGTATCAGCATTTATTCTAACCATAATCGGAGTAGCTGTCTCTTCGATGAAAAGACGAGGAGGAATGGGGATTAACCTTGCCGTTGGTATTTCATTAGCATTTATTTTTATTTTTTTCGATAAAGTATTAGGGACCATGGCAAATCAATCAGATTTCCCTCCTATAGTTGCGGTATGGTTTCCTAATTTCTCTTTTGGAATTTTAGCGATATACCTTTTGTACAATGCCAAACGTTAAGCTTCAGAATTATTTACATCTTCATTTTATCATATTTATATGGGGATTCACAGCAATTCTGGGAGAATTAATAACCATAGAAGCATTACCACTCGTTTGGTATAGAATGCTTTTGGCATCTGGTTTTATTTACTTATTTATTTTTGCGAAAAAAATTTCATTAAAAGTCTCCAGAAAATTGTTTTTCATTCTGTTTTCTGCAGGAACCATCATAGCTTTACACTGGATTGCTTTTTTTGCAGCAATTAAAGTTTCGAATGTATCCATCACATTATCTGTACTATCATCTGGGGCATTTTTTACATCTATATTAGAACCTATATTTTATAAAAGAAAACTAATATGGTACGAAGTTGTTTTTGGTATCTTGGTAATTGTAGGGCTCTATATTATATTTAAAGTTGAAGGAGATTATACGCTTGGCATTTTATATGCATTATTTGCAGCTTTTACATCTTCTATATTCTCATTAATCAACGGAAAGGTAGCACAACAATACGATTCATCGATGATTTCTTTTTATGAGCTTTTAAGTGGTGTTATCTCTTTAAGTCTTTATATTCTGGTAATGATGTTATTTACACAAGAAAAAAATGAAATTGTAGTTTCTTTTTTTCAAATGAGTACATCAGACTGGGTATTTCTATTTTTATTAGCTTCGGTTTGTACAGCATATGCTTTTATAGGCTCTGTACATGTAATGAGATACTTAAGCCCCTACACGGTGATGTTAACCACTAATTTAGAACCCGTTTATGGAATCTTACTAGCTTTTATTATCTTTGGAGAATCAGAAAAAATGAATCCCCAATTTTACTACGGAGCCCTTATTATTCTTGGCACGGTGCTACTTAATGGCATATTTAAAAACAGGAAAGGCAAAAATTAGGCAAAACTATAGGTAACATTACCGAGTAAGTTTTTATATTTGTCCGCTAACCCTAGTAAAAAAAATATATTCTTATTATGGAATATTTAGAATTTGAACTCCCCATAAAAGAGCTTGAAGAGCAATTCAAAAAAGCTTGTGCTATTGGTGAAGAAAGTGATGTAGATGTAACTGACACCTGTAAGCAGATTGAAAAAAAACTAAAGGATACCAAAAAGGAAATATACAAAAACCTTACTCCCTGGCAACGCGTTCAGTTATCCAGGCATCCATCTAGACCTTATACCTTAGATTATATAGACGCTATTTGCGGAGAGTCTTTTTTAGAATTACATGGAGATCGTAATGTAAAGGATGACAAGGCAATGATCGGAGGCTTAGGAAAGATCGGTGACCAGAGTTTTATGTTTATAGGTCAACAAAAAGGATACAATACCAAAACAAGACAGTATCGTAATTTTGGTATGGCTAATCCTGAAGGATATAGAAAAGCATTGCGCTTAATGAAAAGTGCAGAAAAATTTGGAGTTCCTGTAGTGAGTTTTATAGATACTCCAGGAGCTTACCCAGGATTAGAAGCAGAAGAACGCGGACAAGGTGAAGCTATTGCTCGCAATATACTTGAAATGACCCGATTAAAAGTACCCGTAATTGTAATCATTATTGGAGAAGGTGCCAGTGGTGGAGCCTTGGGAATCGGTGTTGGAGACAAAGTATTGATGTTAGAAAATGCATGGTATTCTGTAATTTCTCCAGAAAACTGTTCTTCAATTTTATGGAGAAGTTGGGAGCAAAAAGAACTTGCCGCAGAAGCATTGAAACTTACGGCCAAGGATAGTGTTAAACTAAAGGTAGTTGATGAAATTATCAAAGAACCTTTGGGAGGTGCTCATAGTGATAGAAAAGTGACCTTTAAAACTGTTCGAGATAAAATTTTGGCTTCGTACGAAGAAATAAAAAACTTATCACCAGAAGATTTGATCAAAAATCGTATGGAAAAATATGCTAACATGGGAGACTTTAAAGGGTAACCCCTAAGAAAACACTTACTGACCAAATCTGAAGTTCGTAGCTTCAGATTTTTTTATACTTATTAACAGTAAAATAAACTTATTAACAGCTTATTTGTTAAAGACTGGTGGACATTCGTATCTTTACAAGTAAGTATATCTCTTTACAATTTTTTTACATTCGTAGTCATGGAAAAAGTACAGCAAACTCAGCAGGTTAATTACGGTCGGGGGAACGTAATTTCGCTAGAGAAAGGAAAAATACCTCCTCAAGCAGTTGATTTAGAGGAAGTTGTGCTTGGAGCAATGATGATTGACAAAAAGGGCGTTGACGAAATTATTGACATACTTAATCCCGATGTTTTTTATAGGGAAGCACATCAATACATTTTTGAAGCTATCTTTAAACTCTTTGAAAACTCTGAGCCAATTGACTTATTAACGGTTTCAACTCAGCTAAAAAAAGATGCAAAATTAGAATTAGCAGGCGGAGATTATTATTTGGTACAATTAACCCAAAAAGTAGCTTCATCTGCTCATATAGAGTTTCATGCAAGGATTATATTACAAAAATATATCCAACGAAGTTTAATTAAAATATCGAACGAAATTATAGAAGAGTCTTATGACGAAACGACCGATGTTTTTGATCTTCTGGATATGGCAGAATCCAAATTATATGAAGTTACTCAAGGAAATATAAAAAGATCCACAGAAAGTGCTCAAAATCTTGTTATACAAGCAAAAAAGAAGATACAGGAAATATCAAACAAAGAAGGATTAAGTGGAATTCCATCTGGCTTCGATAGGCTGGATAAGTTAACTTCGGGTTGGCAGCCAAGTGATTTGATCATCGTGGCTGCCCGTCCGGGTATGGGAAAAACAGCACTTACCCTATCTATGGCAAGAAATATGGCCGTGGGACAAAATATACCGGTAGCATTCTTTTCTCTAGAGATGTCATCTGTACAGTTAATTACACGTCTAATTTCATCTGAAACGGGACTGTCTTCAGAAAAACTACGTACTGGTAAACTCGAAAAACATGAATGGGAGCAACTTAATGTAAAAGTTAAAGATCTAGAAAAAGCGCCTTTGTTTATAGATGATACACCATCTTTATCAATTTTCGACCTTAGAGCAAAAGCAAGACGATTATCCTCTCAACATGGTATTCGAATGATCGTTATTGATTATTTACAGTTAATGACTGCAGGAGGAACAGGTAAAAATGGAAATCGTGAACAGGAAATTTCTACTATTTCTCGTAACTTAAAAGCATTGGCAAAAGAACTAAATGTCCCGGTAATTGCGCTTTCTCAGTTATCTCGTGCTGTGGAGACACGTGGAGGCAGCAAAAGACCTTTACTTAGTGACCTTAGGGAATCTGGAGCAATTGAGCAGGATGCCGATATTGTATCCTTTATTTATCGTCCCGAATACTATAAAATTGATGAGTGGGATGATGAAGAAAGATCTCCAACACAAGGGCAAGGAGAATTTATTGTAGCAAAGCACCGTAATGGTGGATTAGAGAATATTAGGTTAAAATTCATCGGACATTTAGGTAAATTTGATAACTTAGATGATTTTAGTACTCCGTTTGAGTTTCATTCTAAAATGAACGAAGGTGAAAATAAGGAAGAACCTTTTGATACAAGTCACCTACCTAGTGCAGATGAAGCTTTTGGAAGTAGTTTGAATGATTCTAACAATGATGAGGATGAAGTGCCGTTCTAATATAGAGCGGTAAGATTAAGATTTGGATATTTTACACAATCTCAATCTCACATTTCTCTATAAATAGAACTTATGTTTACAATAACATCATATTATATAAGACTTTTTACGACTGTTGTTTGCTTTCTTTTAGCAATGCAGTCGTATGCTTCTTATATATTAATTCCAATGGACGCAGAAAGTCAACAAAACCATCTAAAAGCGTATGGTATCACCTATTGGACGCTAAGTAATGACTTAAAAGTAAAATGGCTTTTAAACTATAGAGGCGGATCTTTTCTCATGCCAGATACCGAAACAATCAGAAAAGAGTGTACCATTCGAGGGGTATCCTATGAAATTATTAGCGATGCCGAAACAAATGAAATTCTTGAGGAAGTAGAAAGCCCTTCTCAAAACATGGAAGCCGTTGTTTTAGAAAAGGCGCCCAAAATAGCAGTATATTCTCCTAAGGGAAATCAACCCTGGGATGATGCCGTAACTATGGTATTAACATTTGCAGAAATTCCTTATACCACTATCTACGACAAAGAAGTTTTAGAAGACAATCTTATTTTGTACGATTGGTTGCATTTACATCATGAAGATTTTACAGGTCAATATGGTAAATTCTATGGTCGCTATAGAGCGACCCCCTGGTATATAAAAGAAAAAGCCTTGGCAGAAAAGTCAGCCAAAGAACTTGGTTTTCAAAAAGTTTCTGAACAAAAACTTGGTGTTGTTTTAAAAATTAGAGATTATGTTGTAGGAGGTGGATTTATGTTTGCCATGTGCAGTGCTACCGATAGTTTTGAAATCGCATTGGCTGCAGAAGGTATAGACATATGCGAACCTATGTTTGATGGAGACCCAAGTGAACCCGGATACCAATCCAAAATAGACTACACAAAAACGTTTGCTTTTAAGAACTTTACACTAGAACGTAACCCAAGGATATATGAGTTTTCATCTATAGATATGACCAGAAATCGTCGTATCCCAAAAACAACCGATTATTTTACCTTAATGGATTTTTCTGCAAAATGGGACCCTATTCCGACGATGCTCTGCCAAAATCATACGGCTCTGGTAAAAGGATTTATGGGACAAACAACCGCATACAACCCAAATGAAATAAAATCTAACGTATTAGTACTTGGAGAAAACAAAACTAATAACGAAGCAAGGTATATTCACGGAATCAAAGGAAAAGGTTTTTTTACATTTTACGGAGGGCACGATCCCGAAGATTATCAACACTTTGTAGGCGACCCTAAGACCGAACTAGAACTACACCCCAACTCACCGGGATATCGACTCATACTAAACAATGTCCTGTTTCCTGCTGCAAAAAAGAAAAAGCAAAAAACTTAAATAAGTTTTAGATAGTAACATCACTATAAACCGTGATTCATTTGTCTACCCACTTTTCTAATTTTGTAAGCATAAATACTTCGAAGAAAGTAGCTAATTAAAAACTATATGACTAAAAAAGTATTGATGATATTAATTACCGTTTTTATAGTTCTGGCAGTAATAGTCGTTTTAGGCATTTATGGGATATACCGCTTTTTAAGTTCTAATCGATTAGGTGAATTAATAAACGAAGAAAAGTCTAGTTCTTATTATTATAACCCAAAAGAAAAAAAGACTATTTATAGCCCAATGGGAAATTGGTTCGAGCTAGGAAAAACCGAAATGAATGTTGATCATGCTACTTTTCAGGTTTTGGCTGAGAATTATGCTAAAGATCAAAACCATGTTTACCATAAGTATACTACTATTGACTTTGATGTAGATATTCCTTCTTTTGAAATCAAATATGATTTTGTACCTATGGACAAAAACCATGTATATGTTATGAATGGCTTTTATTTTTCTGAAAATTCTAAAGAAGGACTTACCATTTTGGAAGATGCCGATCCTAACAGTTATATACAGTTAAATTATCATTGTGCCAAAGATCAAAGCCATGTATATTTCTATAATAAAAAAGTCCCAGATATTGAGGTAGCAACTTTTGAAATACTAAATGACAATTTCATGAAAGACGCTCACTTTGTATGCTACTTTAATGAAAAAAAGATCATGCACAAAATCAATGCAACTGCAAAAAGCACCCAAAGCTTACCACATGATTATATACGAGATGATAAAAATATATTTGCCTATAGATATTACGTAGGAAACAATCTAACAGATATTGTAGATAGCATCATTACAATTCCGTTTAAAGATGCGACAACAATTGTTGTACACAGCGAGAAATACTTAAGTACAGATAATATAGTATATTTTGATGCTTTAGCAATTGATGGAATCGACGCCACCACTTTTGAATTTATTAATGGTGATTGGGCAAAAGACAAAAACAATATTATTGCATCAGGAGAAATTATGGAAGGAGGAGATGTTGAAACGTTTACATTTGATGAAAACCTGTTTAGATATAAAGATAAAAACTTCATCTATGATTATGATAATGGCAAGTTAATCAAGAAACCACGTAAAAAATAGTAGTTTATAATGCTTAGCTAAAAAATTACTATAGAAGGTTTAAATAGTGTAAAAGGTACCTATTATTAAAGTTTGACTTATCATTGATTTATTTAAAACAATCTTTTAAATAGGCAAAGCGACTTTTTTGTTAATTAAGTTAATTATAAATTAAATCACGTTAGGTATTCGTTTTAATGCGACTAAAGCATTTCAAAATTTCAAACGTCATCTTATTATGAAAAGATTACCATTAATTTTATTAGTGTTTACATTGATAATTTCATGTAAACAAGAAACAAAAACAGAAAAAACGACTGCGGCTTCAACAGAAAAAAAAGAAGAAATCATACCTGATCGTAGCAATATTTTCCCAAAAGATATTGCTGCCGTTTTTGAGGCCCATGGAGGAATCCATAAATTTGATCAAATGAATACATTGGTCTTCGAAATAGCCAATCCAGAAGGAGCAGAAAAGCACACCACAGATCTTAAAACACGCCATGCACGTATAGAAACAGACAAGTTTGCTTTAGGTTTTGATGGTGATGAAGCCTGGCTAGAACAAGACTCTACCTATTTTAAAGGAAATCCTCGCTTTTACCATAACTTAATGTTCTATTTCTATGCTATGCCATTTGTACTAGGAGATAATGGAATTACTTTTGAAAAAGTTGATGATCTAAAGGTTGATACGACTTCTTATCCAGGATATAAAATAACCTATGGGCAAAACATTGGAGATTCACCAAAAGACAATTATTTTTTATATTATGATGAAGCCTCCAAAAAAATGAAATTTTTGGGATATACTGTTACATTTTTCAGTAAAGAAACCAGCGAAAAAATTAGCTTAGTAGAATATGCTGACTGGAATGAGGTAAATGGCCTACTATTACCCAAAACTCTAAAATGGAGAACCTATGAAAATGGAGTTGTTGGAGATGTAAAAAGTGAAAAACACTTTGTAAATGCATCTATTAAAAAAGAAAAGCCTACCTCTTCACTATTTAAAAAACCAATTCAGAAAAATGAGCAACCTCAATAGTCTCAAATACTACCTATAAAATACCACATAAAGACTCCAACCCATTTGGGGTCTTTTTTTTACCGGTATATTTGTTCGAATCGAATTTATATCGGGTTTAACAGATTTTTTTTAGTTCTAATCGAAAAAAATAAAAAGGGTAACCGCAATGTAGTTCAGCCGAAGTTATTAAAATCAACTTAGACAAATGAAAACGAAACAAACTACCTACCTAAAAGGATATCTATTCAAAAATCATAGCATTGAAAAAATGATTTTCTTCATAAAAGCCATTCTATTTAGTTTTATATTTATCTCGATATCTTTTCCATAGCTTTGTCTGGTGGCTCTCTAAACTGATTTCACGCCCTTGAATAAATGCCTTTTCTAATTGATTGGTTCTCATATCTAATGCATCTCCTATAGAAATAAATAACGTAGCATCTTTACCAATTTCTAACGTACCAGTAAAATTATCAATCCCTAGAATTTTTGCACTATTACCTGTTATTAATTGCAATGCTTTTTCTTTATCCAAACCATGAGCAGCTACCGTTCCTGCCTGAAATGGCAAGTTTCTTGCATTGGCTCTTTCCATTTGTCCACTATTTTGTATGGCAACTAATACACCTTTATCCATTAATAGTTTTGCATTTTTATAGGGTAAATCATAATCCTCATCTTCTAACTTTGGATTACTATGTGTCCTAGTTATTAAAACCGATATATTGTTTTTCTTTAACTGATCTGCTACTTTATACCCTTCATAAGCACCTACTAGCACTACCTTTCTAAAACTATGTTTTTTTGAAAAATTAATTACATCCACAATTCCTTTTTCAGAATTAACATGAACAAACAACGTTTTGGTTCCATTAAACAATCCTTTCATGGCCAAATATGGCAAATCACCTTCTAATTCTGGGTTATTTAGCTGGATGGTTGCATATGACTGGTTTATAAAATCCTCTAGCTCCGTCACTTGTTTTGCATATTCTTTATTAGGCTTATATCCTGCATCCTCTCCTAACCACCAACGTCCTCGTTTATATATGCTTGGCCAATTAATGTGTATTCCATCATCCATTTTTAGAACAGCATCTTCCCAATTCCAGGCATCTAACTGTACAATCGACGATGTTCCTGATATTCTTCCTCCTCTCGGGGTTACTTGAGCTATCAGCACTCCATTTGGACGCATACTCTCTACAATTTTACTCTCGGCATTGTATGCGATGATACTTCTTATATGAGGATTAAAAGTACCTATTTCACTATCATCATCGGTTGCTCTTACGGCTCCAATCTCTACCAAACCTAAAGTAGAATTAGGTGCAATAAAACCGGGATATACATGCTTTCCAGAAGCATCTATTACTTTACCTTTTACAGAAATTGCGCTCCTGTCCCCAATAGCAATTATCTTACCTTGCTCAAAGACAATACTACTGTTTTCTATAACTTCACCATTTCCTATATGTGCTATAGCTCCAACAATAGTAATGGTTTCACTTTGTGACTTTGCCGGAGTTTGTTGCGCTGTTATTTTCCCTACAGAAAAAACCATCAACAATATTATGTACATTATTTCCTTCATCATCTTATTTAATTAATGGTTTCTAAAGTTTCACATTCAAAATGCTGCTTTTCCTTTTTCTTTGCAGGTTGGGTTTTAAGACCACTATTTTTTGCTTTCAACAACATTGCAGATAATTTATTTCTTTCGCGAGCAATAGACTTTCTCATTATTTTATCCTTTTCAAGATCAAAATACACAGCTCCTTCTATAATAGTTTTTTCAGCTTTGGCATAAATTGACAATGGATGGTCTGTCCAGAGTACAATATCAGCATCTTTCCCTACTTTAATGCTTCCTACTCGGTCGTCGATATGCAATAATTTGGCCGGGTTAAGAGTTACAAATTTTAACGCTTCTTCTTCACTAACTCCCCCATACTTTATAGATTTTGCTGCTTCTTGATTTAAACGTCTCGACATTTCTGGATCGTCACTATTAATAGCTGTCAAAACACCTTGATTGTGCATAATGGTAGCATTATAAGGTATTGCATCATTTACCTCGAACTTATAAGCCCACCAATCAGAAAAAGTAGAACCGCCTACCCCATGTTTGACCATTTTATCTGCTACTTTATACCCTTCTAGAATATGTGTAAAGGTATTTATCCTGAAATCAAATTTTTCTGCAACCTTCATTAACATATTAATTTCACTTTGTACATAAGAGTGGCAACTAATATGACGTTGACCACTCAATATTTCTGCCAGCGTTTCCAATTCTACATCTTTGCGATATGGTTTTTTGCTGTTTTTAAGTTTATGATAGGCTTTGGCTCTGGTAAAATAATCCATATATAATTGTTCGACCCCCATTCTTGATTGCGGAAAACGACTAAAACTTTGCCAATTACTCTGTTTTACATTTTCACCAAGTGCAAACTTTATAAATTTGGGAGCATTAGGAAACAAAAAATTGTCTGCATTTTCTCCCCATTTAAGTTTTAATATAGCCGATCTACCTCCAATAGGGTTTGCAGAACCATGAAGAATCTGAATAGACGTTACTCCCCCCGCCAAATTGCGATAAATATTTATATCATCCGGAGAAATAACATCTTCTATAGTTACCTCTGCAGAAGAGTTATGTCCTGCTTCATTGATAGCTGCTGCTGCAATATGAGAATGTTCATCTACAATACCTGCTGTAATATGTTTCTCTGTAGCATCAATAACTTTAGCATTTCCAGCATTAAGGTTTTTACCAATTGCATTAATTTTTCCGTTTTTAATCAGCACATCGGTATTTTTTAAAATACCATCTGTTTCATTAGTCCAAACGGTTGCATTCTTAAATAGCATATCTTCTTGCAATGGTAGCTGGGCAAGACCATATCCTATATTAGGGTATGTTACTTTAACAATTTCTGGTTTCTCTTCTTTATGGTTTGTTGCTTTATTCTCTTTTTTTCCTTTATTAACCTTCTCTTTTTTCTTCGCAGTAAAAGTACTTACAAGCCCGTTTGGCAAAATGGCTTTACCTTTTAGTAAATCAACTCCTTCAACTACAGAAGATATCAATCTAGTAAATTGTGTTTTAGTAGTATCTACATCGGTAAAGGTAATAGATATCCAATCATTTGTATAAGTCATTTTTGTACCCAACTTACTATCTCCTAGCTTTATTTCGGCTTTTGGTTTGGAGGATTTTCCCGAAATCGATAGATCATACACTTTTCCTGCAATAGTAAGGTCATACTTTCCTGTAAGATCAATAATATCCATATCATGAATAACATTTTTATGACCTTGCACCCAATTTTCATAAATAACATTCTCTTTAGAAAACAATTCTCCTTTTGTTATCAAAAAATTAGCGTAACTCCCTTTTTTAATACTTCCTAAAAGATCACTTTTTCCCAATATTTTTGCAGGAACTGTCGTAAGAGCTGCAATGGCTGTTTTTTTATCCAAGCCATATTCTATCGCTTTTTTTATACGGCTTTTTAGGTCTGTTATCTTTTTTAAATTATGAGTAGTAAAAGAAAAAGTAATATTATTTTTTGATAATACTGAAGGGTTTGAAGGAGCTTGATTCCAATGTCGCATATCCCCAAGGCTTAACATATTTGCCATAAAAGGGTCTGAAACATCATAGGCTTCAGGAAAATTTAAAGGAATTATATACTTAGCGTTCGTATTTTTAACCTCGTTTATTCTTGCATATTCATCTCCTCCACCCACAAGAATATATTGTGTGTTAAATTGATCACCTATTTTATCTGCTCTAAAACCATTTATTCTACTTTCTGCATCAAATATCTGTGGTAAATTCTTATTTTTATTAAAAGCTTCCAACGTCAAATCTTTATTTTTTACATTACCCAGTTGATACCAGGTTGCATCATGGTATAGCTGCCTTAGTAATGCAATCCCTCCCATTAGTGAGGTAGGATATAATTGTTTACTTTTTTTACTTTTCTCAAAAGAGAAAAACTGTGCAGAGCGTTCACTTATTATACGATCTCCCTGTGTCCCATGACTATTTAAAGCTATTAGAGCACCGGTGCCTCTTACAATACCATCTGGCATATGTGTATGAAGCACCCCAAATCCTTCTTTTATATATTCTTCTGCTTTTTTGGTGTTGTATTTAAAATGAGTCAATGCATCGGTTTCGGGTCGTATATGATCATTCCAATAATATCCTTCTCTAGAAGAACCATATTGAGGATTACCCGACCATGGGCTTCCTCCTTTACCTTTGGGTTTTTGAACTCCAAAATTCGTAAAAGGATCTATAAAAGAAGGATAAATATGCTTTCCTTTAAGATCAACTATCACGCTATTTGAAGGAATCGATACCGAAGTACCAACAGCAATTATTTTTCCTTTCTGAATTATTAATGTTCCATTTTTAATTTCGGTATCAGGAGTCGTATGTATAACCGCATTTTTAAAAACTGTAAAATTTGATTTCGAAGTATGTACTCCATCATTTTTCGGAAAATATTCTTGTGCTTTCAAATTCGCAATTACACAAACTAAAGCAAGCAATGCTATTTTTTTTCTCATATGATTTATTGTAAACAGAATTTAAAGATACTTTTTGACAAAGAAAAGCATAGGTAATTAATAATTATTTAACAAGAAGGTCAAATACAATTTTGATTAATCACTTTTGTCAATTATGCGTAAACTATTTTATACAAAAAAGGCTTTCGATACCGAAAGCCTTTTTTGTATAAAATAGTTTAGAATGGTTTTATTCACTCTTAACTTCTTTATCATCAGAATCTAAATGATTATTTATCCCATCACCATCATCGTCATAAAACGTAATTTCATCTAGCGTTATTACTCCGTCATTATTACTATCTACCACTGTAATTTCATTTTTTGTAGGAGTACCATCATTATCATCATCAGCATCAGAATAATCAGAAAAATTATCTCCATCTGTATTATCATCTGTATCTGATATCAATAATCTATCATTATCTATATCCTCAAGGTATGAAGGTATTCCATCAGCATCGTGATCAGATTGATTTACTTCATATAACTGTATATTAAAAACCAACGGTGTGTAAGCAGTAATCCCCACAGGAGGTTGATTAAAATATCCTAGGCCAGAAGGTATAAAAACAGTAATATTACCATAATCATCATTATACTTTACGGTTCCATCAGCATTTTCACTAAAACCAGAAGCTCCTCTATAATCTACTAATGATTCTCTCCACCCTTCTATAACTGTTGTTTGATCGAACCAAACAGGACTTACTCTATTATCAAAGACTCTTCGATCCAGATCATTATTATCCACAGGATCCTTATCATCGATAATACCATCATTATCTGTATCTATTTTACCCGCATCTAATCCATCAATACCATCATCATCTGCATCACTATTATCGGCAATACCATCTCCATCTTTATCAGGGCGCGTACTTGCTCCACTGGCTAGCTCATTTCCATCATCATCAGAGTCTACATCAGCAATATTTGGTATCCCATCAGCATCCCTATCTTCATTGTCATATAACTCTTCTCCTTTATAAGTCACCAAAGTAGAATCAGCAAATGTTGGTTTTTCCTTCTCGGTAGCACCACCTGCAATTTTAAGAACATAAAGTTTGTATTCTACACCATCTCTATTAATTGTTTTGGTTTCTAGTAATCCCGTTTCACTAATTGGTGTTTTATCGGCATTATCACCTGCAATGGTATCAAATTGTCTTGTTACATATTCGATTTGCCCATCGTTGTTAAGATCTACTTCTACATCCACATAAAAATGAGTATCGAAATAAGCTTGAAGTTTTGCATCGTCTGTTTTTTGTTGTTCAGCCCTATCTCGAGGAGGTATAACAGTAGGTTCATTATCACCATCATCATCTTTATTACAACTAAATAAAGTTATTATAGTAAGCCCAGCGGCATAAATATAATTTCTTACTTTCATCTGATTACTTTTTTGAAGGCGCAAGATACAATTTTCTTGTACTTTTGTTTTATTATTTACTAGAGATTACTTCTTTTTAAATCTTTTTTATGCGAATTGATAAATATTTATGGTCTGTCAGGTATTACAAAACTCGAAGTATTGCCACCAAAGCATGCAAGGAGGGTAAGGTTCGAGTAAATGAACAGATTGTTAAACCGTCTAGAGAGGTTTATCCTACCGATAAGATTACTGTACGCAAAAATCAGATTAATTATGAACTTGTCGTACTTGACACCCCTGATAATCGAATAGGAGCAAAATTAGTCGACATTTATCGTAAAGACACCACTCCGAAAGAAGCGTTGCAAAAATTAGACCTTTTAAAATATTCGAAAGATTATTATCGAAAAAAAGGGACAGGAAGACCTACCAAAAAAGATAGAAGAGATATCGACGATTGGTTTATTGATGACTCACATAAAGATAAAGATAGTGAAGAATGAATCCAAACAAAAATTACTGGAAAAGTCGCTACCAAAACCAACAAACAGGTTGGGACATTGGTTTTGTTTCTCCTCCTATTGCACATTATTTTGATCAATTAATAAATTACAATCTCAAAATACTTATTCCTGGTTGTGGAAATGCGTATGAAGCAGAGTACCTTTATCGTAAAGGATTCAAAAACGTATTTGTGCTTGACATTGCCAATGAGGCTCTAGAAAGCTTTAAAAAGCGATTTCCAGATTTTCCTTCAGAAAATATAATCTGCGCAAATTTTTTTGAATATCATGATACTTTTGATTTAATTATTGAACAAACATTTTTTTGTGCACTTGCACCCGATCAAAGAAATAGTTACATTACTAAAATAAAAAGCCTTTTGGCACCCAAAGGAAGGTTAATAGGTGTTTTATTTTCAAGAGAATTTGAAAATGAAGGACCTCCTTTTGGAGGCACTAAGAATCAATATAAATTACTTTTTACAAAGCATTTTTATATAAAAACACTTGAAACATGTTATAATTCTATAGATGCACGCATGGGTAACGAACTCTTTTTTATATTTGAAAATTCAAAATAAATACTCTATACAAAAGTATTTATTTCGAATTTATTTTGTTTTTCTAACATCTTTCAACATTCTAAAAATATGCAAACCGATCTTACTAACATCATTCTTACTCATGAGCAAATACAACATAAAATTAGACGCATTGCTTATCAGATCTATGAATCTAATGTTGATGAAAAAGAAATTGTAATTGCGGGGATTGCCGAAAACGGGTATATTTTTGCACAGCGATTGAAAGCTATTTTAGAAAATATTTCTGAAATCAAGGTGATTTTATGCCAGGTAACCATGAATAAAAAATCACCTCATAATACGGTAAAAACATCTATTGAAGCAAATGAATACCAAAATAAGCCTATTGTACTTGCCGATGATGTTCTTAATTCTGGTACAGCGCTAATATATGGTGTAAAGCATTTTCTTAATGTTCCTTTAACCCGATTTAAAACAGCAGTGTTAGTAAACCGAAATCATAAAAAATACCCTATTAAGGCAGATTTTAAAGGCATTTCTCTTTCTACTTCCTTACACGAGCATGTTGTGGTCAAGTTTGGAGAAGAAGATATGGCGCTTTTAAAATAAAAGCTCTATAATCTCTTCTGAGATCTGATCTGCATTTTTTGCATCGGTTATCACTTTATAATTCGCTTGATTATAATAGAAGGCTCGTTCGAACAGATGTTTTCTAATAAAATCTTTAAGCTCTTCTGTGGTTTGGGTATGACTAATTAATGGGCGTTTATTCTTTTCTTTAAAAAGTCGATTGACCAATTCATCTAATGAAGTTTGCAAATACACACTTTTCACATTTTCATTTTTTAAAACGATTTCGAGATTATTTCCAAAACATGGAGTACCACCTCCCAAAGAAATCACAGTGCTATTTTTTGCCTTTAAAACCTCATTAAGGTATAAAGATTCCTTTTTTCTGAAATAAATCTCTCCATGATCTTTAAAAATTTCTGAGATTGATTTTTTTTCTTGAATTTCTATAAAATCATCCAAATCCAAATAATCAAATTTTATTTTTTTAGCTAAATCATTACCTATCAATGATTTTCCGCTACCCATATAACCAATTAGTACTATATTCATACGCCCAAAATTAATTAGATAATACTCAAAAAAAAACTTCACGAAAAAAAAATGTAAAAATATCTCGATTTCTTCTTGAAAAATAAATTAATGATAGTATATTTGCACCCGCATTCAAGGAAAGAATGTATGACCTGGTAGCTCAGTTGGTAGAGCATCTCCCTTTTAAGGAGAGGGTCCTGGGTTCGAGCCCCAGCCCGGTCACTAAAACAATAAACATTAATTATTTTGTTTATTTAGTTCTTTAAAAATATTTGATAATTTATTATCTATGACCTGGTAGCTCAGTTGGTAGAGCATCTCCCTTTTAAGGAGAGGGTCCTGGGTTCGAGCCCCAGCCCGGTCACTAAAAAGTATCGTATTTTTGTACGGTACTTTTTTAGTTTTATACTATCTTGTAATGGTATTTATATTGCCCAGGTGCTGGAACTGGTAGACAGGCATGGTTGAGGGCCATGTGTCCATTAGGGCGTGCGGGTTCGACTCCCGCTCTGGGCACGAACCATAACCGTAATACACTAAAAAAAAGTGATTGCGGTTTTTTTATTCCTGATTTAGTCAACCATTAGACAACCACTAAAAATGAGCCAACCATTAGTCTCATTGTTTTTAAGCGATAGTCAAACAACTATTCTAAAAATAACAACTCTAGTGTCCTATTACTTTTTCAAATACCACTTATTCCTTTCTCTTGCATATTTCTTATCCCCAAATCGAATAGACCTTGTTAATCTAAATGCTTCTAAAAAAATTGCTTCTATACTTGTTTTTGATTTTGGTTGCTGACAACCATTAAACATAAACACTCCATTGTTTAGAATAATACTATTATTTCTATGATCTATAATTTCGAGATATCCTTTACTAAATGATTTTTGAATGAAATCTTTGATCAGAAGCTGATTAATTTTCATAAGCGACAGGTTTACGGAGTTATTTTTATTCTTATAAAGGGGGGAGAATTCCTATTCAATATAATCAAAATATTTGAGAATTAAGGAGCTAAACAAAAAATAAAACATATTCTGTTCAATTATTAATTCACGGTTACACCTATTAGCCACTAATTTACAGGCAAAACTATTTATACTCCTAAAAGCAACTCTAATATCTCCTTTTATTCGTCTTTTAGTAATCTTCATAGCCAACATCTCTTGTTATGTTTACACCTACCTTATTTTTAGGATTTAGCCGCTCATAAACATCATATTCAAATTTACCCTAAATCTGTTTCATTTTTTTTAGAATCGTTCGTATACAGATCACAAAAAATAATTAAATACATATTCTAGCATAAGTTAGTGGTAGAAGCAGAGGACTGGAAGCTTTTTTCTTTCAACATTTTTAAATATTAAAACCAACTTTTCTTCAACAAAAAAGACTGCCTTTTGGCAGTCTTTTTTGTATTTATAAAACTCATTTTTATTCTAACTCATTACTAAGGTTTTTTAAACCATTGATTTCGTTCTCTAATAAACTCATCCTCTCCCAATTTCACAAACCTTGTTAACCTAAAAGCTTCTATAAAAACTGCCTCTATACCCGATTTTGATTTTGGTTGAGTACACCCATTAAATTTAAATACGCCGTTTTCAAGTACTAAAACATTTCTTCTATGATCTGTAATTTGAATATATCCATCATCAAATGACTTCTGTACGTATTCTCTTATTAAACTTTCGTTGATCTTCATTATTTAATCTCAATGTATAAAGCTATCAATCCAATAACCTACACAAATATTACTCAATAAAAATCAATTTCAAAAAATTCTAGTCAAAAACTAACCTCTATTTAGATTAATATTTTTTTTTCTCTTATAATTAGAATATTTTCCTTGTATGTTTTACTACACAAATCTTAAAATCCACCATTACCTACCCTCTGAAACATCTTAACAAACTTACTTAATACATCACAAAATAAGAGAATCTATTCTTGCCTATTCTAGCAATAATCTATCAAGTGTTTCTCTCACCTTGCTTGTATTCCAATCGGCTGCTCCAACTTTATTTATTACAATTGTTCCATCTTTACCTATCACATAGGTAGTAGGTAGTGATTTCCCTACAAAAGGCTTAGGGGTTTGTGACAAAGACCTATAGATAGGGTAATAGTAATTTTTATCTTCCATAAATTTATTAAGCTCTGGATCATCATCCATAGTAATAAAAAGAAAGACTACTTTGTCTTTGTAATCATTGTATAACTTTTGCAATGAAGGCATTTCTGCAATACATGGAGGGCACCAGGTAGCCCAATAGTTAATTAACACAACTTTGCCTTTGGCTATATCAAAATTAATTGATTCTGTATTTACTCCATGTAGCTTCCAGTCATAGGATGAAACCTTAACCCTCTCCTCAACATTTACCAGGCCAGGACTAAAGGAAAAGATTCTTGTTAAGACTATTTGCATCATTCCTCTGGTATTAGGTATAAAAAACAGCACCAAAAGAATTACAAAAACAGTATTAGAAATATTTTTTTTATTGAATTTCATAAGCTGTATAAATAGATTGAATTTATATATGATATGCTTCTCTTTTTTGAATTTTAATATGAACAAATGATACAACCATATAAGACATACAAATGTAAATAAATCAGTCTTTATAGAGCCAAAGGATTACAGAATAAGTTAGGAGTTAAATAAAATAAAGCGCAACCAAATATTGGTTACGCTTTATAAACAAACAACGATTATTATATTTTTATCTAGACACGCTTCCTGTTGGGAAAGATGCTTGATTTACCGAAAAATCGTAACTCACTGGCGCCGTATCTGTTCCTGCCGTACCAACTAATGGTTTTAAAGAAAATGGTGCTGCAGAGTTATCTGGATCAGGTTCTACTGAAATAACTACCGTTTTTTCTCTTACATCCAAAGGAAAGGTTACTCCACTCGGTACATTTCTAAAAAAGTCCTCTCCTGGTAATTGAGGACCATTTGAAGCTGTCTCGCTAAATCCATCAGCTGCTCCTACATTATCATCTGCTCTATCTCCTGCAACAAACGTTCCTGTAGAAACAGGTACTCCTTCTGATACTACCCAGCCTTCATATTTCCATCCAGCATTAAGAGCAGGTAATGAAAGACTCGCCGCAGGAGGCATTCCTGGAGTACCAAACCATACTCCGTATTGATCATTCATATTATTTGCAGTTTCTGGTGCTTCATCTGTTGGGGTTCTCAAGAAAAAAGATCCAGATGCTTCAGAGAAATCACCTTCTCCTATAGGTCCCAACCCAAGCGTAGCAGTGTTTCCGTCTCCAAAATCTCCGCTTAATAGTTTTGTATCGGCAGGTAAAGGATTAGGATCTGGATTAGGCTCTATACTTAACACAAATGCAGTAGCCGCATTTAATACTTCTGTATTTAGGCTAAATGTCGTATTAGATAATTCTCCAGAAGCATTTACTGAAAAAGTTCCTGTAGATACAGGTACACCGTTTACAATTACCCAACCTTCATACAAATAACCTTCACCCAAATCTTCAAGTCCAGAAAGGTTTAATGTTAAATTAGATTCTGTAATAACATTTCCTGCATCATCATCGTTATTACATGACGCTACAATAAAACTTATTGCGAGTATTCCAAATATTGTTTTTCTTAACATTGCATTTATTTTTATAATTACTAATCACAAAGATAAATGCCATGATATTAATAAACTGTTAGCCAGCTAACATTAGGATTATTTTTAAATCTAATTTCTTTTCGGTTAAAATCTATAATATTTCCCTCTTTTAACTCATTCATGATAATGTTTAAAGTAGGACGAGAAGTACCTATAAGATTTGCTATATCTTTTTGGGTATAAGGATGCTCAATAACCATATCGCCTGTATCGGGACAACAATGTCCATAATCATCTTTCAATTCATCCAAAAACTCTAAAAGTCTCGTTTTACTATCCTTAAAAAGTAACAATTGCAGTCGCCTTTCTAGGCGTTTAAAACGCATGCCAATAAATTTATATATCTTAAGACTAAACTTCTGATTTTCTCTCATTAGCTCTAACATCGTTTCTACCCCAATCGGACATATAGAAGTTCCATTATCTACTGATTGAGCAAACTCTGTTCTTTTATTTTCGCCAAGAATTGCTTTTTCTCCAAAAATCTCTCCTTTCGTCAAAATTGCTTTTACTATTTCCTGACCATCCACAGAATAATACCCAATCTTAACCTTTCCACTCTGTATAAGATACACCTTATTAGCAGAATCTTCTTCAAAATAGATATAATCACTTTTTTTATATTCATTAAAATCGTGACTTTCTCTGTATCTTTTAAATTTATGTGGACACAATAAATTAAAGATATTTGTGTCCTCAAAAAACCAAATTACGCTCATAATAATTATAATTTTGTATTTTCGTTGGTATTAAAATAATGAACACTGAATAACTTCGTACTCTAATAACGACATAACTCACTTAAAAAGTATATCCAGCACTTTCACCGCAACAAAACAATGAACTTGTTATATCATAATGCCCCATCAAACAGCCCGTATTTAAGCCGTATACTTTTCTATATTTTATTTAAAAAACTAAAATACTTTATTAGTTAGTCGTATAATATTGTAAAGCCTAAATTTTTAAGAATCATAAATACAATTTAAATCAAAAAATTTAACACTAACCATTCTTATATGTTACAAAACGAAAAAACTATACTTCCAGAAGCAAAGGACTCTCCTTCTTTCATTCATCTATTGCTACCCATTATTTTTTTAACAATATTGATAGTGTATGGTCTTATTATTCAGCCTAGAGTATTTAACCTCCCCGCTTTTCCGCTAGAAATAGTTTTTCTTTTAGCTACTGTATTTTCTTCTGCACACTTAATAGCTCTTGGGTATAGCTGGTCTACAATTCAAAAAGCTATTGTCAATAAATTAGCAAAAGGATTTCCTGCGGTACTCATATTATTTGCCATTGGAATTATTATTGGTACCTGGATCATAGGAGGCACCATTCCTATGTTAATCTACTATGGTATAAAGTTAATTAATCCTAGTTATATGTACATATTAGCTTTTATTGTTCCTATTATTTTTTCTACAATGACTGGTACTTCATGGGGTTCTGTTGGTACCATAGGTGCTGTGATTATTGGTGTTGCTTCTTCTGTTGATGCACATTTAGGAATTACAGCAGGGGCTATAATTGGAGGAGCTTATTTTGGAGACAAAATGTCTCCTTTATCAGACACTACAAACCTAGCGGCAATGGCAGTAGATATAGACTTGTATGAACATATTAAATCTATGATGTATACAACCATACCATCTGCAACAATTGCTGGAATTATTTTTTTTATCATGGGTTTTATACATCCTCCTGCAAACACAGATATAAATGGGATTCAAATTTCAGAAACACTGAACGCTATAGAAGCCATTTTTGATTTTAATGTTTTTTTATTGATTCCGCCTTTAATCGTACTATATGGATCAATTAGAAAAAAGGCAACCTTACCTATTTTATTATTATCTGCAATTGTATCTTGTTTTCTAGCACTTATTTTTCAGGATTTTGGAATAAAAGATGTTATGGAAGCATTAAAAAGCGGGTTTAATATTAGCATGGCTCCGTGGGCTGGTGAAGTTCCTGAGGAATTGCACAAACTTTTTAATAGAGGTGGGTTGTTCGAACTTAATGAAGTAATCGTTTTCACACTTATGGTGCTTACCTTTATAGGAACTATTGATGTTACTGATGCAATGCCTAAAATTGTAAACCGAGTATTTTCGTTTACCAAAACAAAATCTTCTATCATATTATCATCTCTTATTTCTACAGCGTTTACCAATTCGATTACCTCTAATCAAAGTGCTACGAGCTTTATTATAGGAGACGCTTTTAAACGCAGATATGATGAATTTGGGATTTCTAGACGTGTATTATCAAGGTCTATAGAAGATTATGGTACTATGTTAGAAAGTGTTGTCCCATGGACAGCTACCACACTATTCATGTCTACCACATTGGGAGTAGCTTTTGAAGAATACTGGTATTGGCAGTTACTTTCATTAATAAATCTTATTATTGCGCCAACTCTTGCCATATTAGGTATTGGTTGCTTTTATAAAAACAAAAAAAACAAATTATAACTTAGCATTTATTGCTTATCCATTATACATAATAGACATGGACCACAAACACGAATTAGAGACAATGTTGGCTCATCTAGGAGAGGAACGAAGCCAATATCACGGAGCGGTTGTTCCCCCTATATTTCAAAATTCATTATTTACATTTGAAAACTGGGAGGCAATTGACACTGCTTTTGACGACAGGATGGGTAATTTTATTTACTCGAGAGGAAAAAACCCAACAGTAATAGCCGTAGAGCAAAAACTAGCACATATTGCAGGAGGCGAAAAAGCACAATTATTCCCTTCTGGAATGGCAGCTATTTCGGCTTCATGTCTCCATTTTTTAGAGCCTAATGACCATGTAATTGCTATCAAGAATTTATATGGACCTGCAAGTACGTTACTAAAAAGCTACTTGGCCAAAAAAATGAATGTTGAAACCACTTTTGTAACTGGCGAAGACATTAAAGACTTTGAAAATGCGATACGCCCAAATACTAAACTAATATATTTGGAAAGCCCTTCTTCTGTAGTTTTTTCATTGCAGGATATTGAAGCTGTAGCGCAACTTGCTAAAAAAAACAAGATCAAAACAATTATCGATAACACCTGGTCTACTCCTATTTTTCAGAAACCTTTAGAAATGGGAATTGACCTTGAGGTTCATTCATGTTCTAAATATTTTGGTGGACATAGCGATTTGATTGGCGGTGTTGTTATTGGTAAAAAAGAAGATTTGGATAGTATTTTTCTTAATGAATACGAAATGCTTGGTCCAAAAACGGCTCCGATGGAAGCATGGTTATTAATGCGTAGCCTTAGAACATTACCTATGCGTCTAGAGAAACATCAGGAAAATGCAATGGCAGTTGCCAGTTTTCTAGAGAAACATCCTAAAATAACAAGTATTAAATACCCTGGATTACCTAGCTTTCCTCAATACGAATTAGGCAAGAAACAAATGAGTGGCTATGGTGGGCTTATGGCTTTTCAAGTAAAAACGAATGACCTTGATAAAATCAAAACATTTTTTGACACATTAAAAGTATTTCAAAAAGGCGTTGGCTGGGGTGGCCATGAAAGCTTGGTTTATGTACCTGCAATTAGCTACTTAAAAGAATTAGATAAAGATCAATTTGAAGGTATGGGAATATCTTTAGGAGATATTAGAATATCAGTTGGTTTAGAACACAAAAATGACCTTATTAAGGATCTCGAAAATGCACTGCAAATTATATAAGCAGAATCATATATTTAAACAAAAAAAACTCCTTAATACATGTGTATTAAGGAGTTTTTATTAGTAAAAAGTTTGTTCTAAACGTTTTGCTTTTTTATCAGGTTCAAAGCTGATCCTTCTTTAAACCACTCTATTTGTGATTCATTATAAGTATGATTTAATTTAATCTCATCTTTTGATCCATCTTCATGAACAATTTCTAAGGTTAATTGCTTTCCTTCTGCAAACACATCTAAATCCAAGAAGTTAAATGTGTCGTTTTCTTGTATTAAATCATAATCACTTTCATTAGCAAATGTAAGTCCAAGCATCCCTTGTTTTTTAAGGTTTGTCTCATGTATTCTTGCAAATGATTTTACAATTACTGCTCGTACCCCTAAATGTCTTGGTTCCATCGCTGCATGTTCTCTAGAAGAACCTTCTCCATAATTATGATCTCCTACTACAATGGTAGGTACTCCTGCCTTTTTATAAGCTCTTTGTACATTTGGCACCCCATCATATTCTCCTGTAAGTTGACTTTTAATAAAGTTTGTCTTTTTATTATAAGCATTTACAGCTCCAATCAAACAATTATTAGATATATTATCTAAGTGCCCTCTGTAACGCAACCAAGGTCCTGCCATAGAAATGTGGTCTGTTGTACATTTTCCGAAAGCTTTTATCAATAATTTCGCTCCTGTAATGTTCTTACCATCCCATGGTTCAAATGGAGTTAACAATTCTAATCTTTCTGATTTTGGATCTACTACTACTTCTACTCCAGATCCATCTTCTTCTGGGGCTAGATAACCCGCATCTTCTACCTCAAAACCTTTTGGCGGCAACTCCCATCCCGTTGGTTCATCTAACATCACCTCTTCTCCATTTTCGTTAATTAACTTATCGGTGATAGGATTGAAATCTAAACGTCCCGAAATTGCAACCGCTGCAACCATTTCTGGAGATGCCACAAAAGCATGTGTATTTGGGTTACCGTCAGCACGTTTTGCGAAATTTCTATTAAATGAGTGTATAATCGAATTTTTTTCTTCTTTATCAGCACCTTCTCTAGCCCACTGCCCAATACAAGGTCCACATGCATTTGTAAATATTTTGGCATCCAATTGCTCAAAAATATCCAAAAGACCATCTCTTTCTGCTGTAAAACGTACTTGCTCTGATCCTGGGTTTATTCCAAAATCCGCTTTCGTTTTTAATCCTTTATCCAACGCTTGCTTGGCAATAGATGCAGCTCTGGATAAATCTTCATAAGATGAATTGGTACAAGAACCAATTAATCCCCATTCTACTCTTAGAGGCCAGTCATTGCTTTTCGCTTTTTGAGTCATCTCTCCAACCGGAGTTGCTAAATCGGGTGTAAACGGCCCGTTAACATGTGGTTTTAATTCAGAAAGGTTAATCTCGATTACCTGATCAAAATATTGCTCTGGATCTGCATACACCTCTGCATCACCGGTAAGATGTTCTTTTACCTTATTTGCTTCATCTGCAATATCGGCTCGATCTGTAGCACGTAGATAACGCTCCATAGACTCATCATATCCAAATGTAGATGTAGTTGCTCCTATTTCGGCTCCCATATTACAGATTGTTCCTTTACCGGTACAAGACATTGCTTCTGCTCCAGGACCAAAATACTCTACTATTGCACCGGTACCACCTTTTACAGTTAAAATACCAGCAACTTTAAGTATTACATCCTTTGGAGCTGTCCATCCATTTAACTTTCCAGTAAGTTTAACTCCGATTAGTTTTGGAAATTTAAGCTCCCACGGCATTCCTGCCATTACATCTACCGCATCTGCTCCTCCAACTCCAATCGCAACCATACCTAATCCACCTGCATTTACCGTATGTGAATCTGTACCGATCATCATACCCCCTGGGAATGCGTAATTTTCTAACACTACCTGATGTATAATTCCAGCACCGGGTTTCCAAAAACCAATACCATATTTATTAGATACTGATTCTAAAAAGTTAAATACTTCATTACTGCTATTTAAAGCTGATTGTAAATCTTTATCTGCGCCAACCTTTGCTTGTATTAAATGATCACAGTGCACCGTTGTTGGTACCGCAACTCTATCTTTTCCAGCCTGCATAAATTGCAACAATGCCATTTGGGCTGTTGCATCCTGGCATGCTATTCGATCAGGAGCAAAATCCACATAATCTTTACCTCTCTTAAAAGCTTCTGTTGCCTTTTTTTCCCATAAATGTGAATATAAAATTTTCTCTGCTAGTGTTAAGGGTTTTCCAGTTAATTCGCGTGCCGCTTCTACACGTGTCGCTATCTGACTGTAGACCTTTTTTATCATATTGATATCAAATGCCATATACTATTTTTTTGTTATGTAAGTCCTACGAAAATACGAATTTTAAACCACTTTAAAGCAGCGAATATGGGTTCTGGTTTCTTTTTACATAATTGAAAAAAATACAGGGTCTAAAATGTCAAAATTTATAATTTAATGATTATAATTATGGTAATTTCCTAAAAAAATACTTAAGAAAGTCACATCTAATTCTGAAGAATATCGAAAACGTTATTGTAATTCATTAAAAATCATCGATAAAAAGCAAACTTTTCACTTTATATAACATAAAAAGTGAAGCTTTCACACTTCACTTTGTTGCATAAAATCACTATTCTATGATTTACTTATTTTTTCATTTCTTTTCTTTTATGAAACTCTTCAAATAACTTTAATTGTTCTTCATTCAAAGTAGACTTAAACTTTTCTCTTTCTATTTTCATTTGTTCTCTATGTCCTTTTTTCATCTTTTTCTGTCGTTCATTAAAAGTTGGCTTTAAAGCTTTTCGCTTTCCTTTTCGGGATAAATCTTCATTATTAACTATCGACAATTGTTCTTTAGTAAATGTTTGCTTAAACTCTTTTCGATGCCTAATTTTCAACTCTTTTAAGTCTTTTAGCTTGTTTTTTTGGCTTTCTGATAAACTCTGAAAAAACTCTTTTTTTTGTTTTCTATGAGATTGTCTTTCTTCTTTTGATTGATGTTGAGCAGATACAATGCTTACGCATAAAATAAAAATGCTCATTATTATATTTTTCATGTCTTCTTTTTAAAAAATTATCTATATCATTTTAGAACGTTCTATATATATGACCCTAATTTTTTAAAATGGTTTAATCTTCTTTTAGAAATAAAAAAGTGCTGGTATTTTACCCTCAAACATTTTGGATAAAATACCAGCACTTGTATGCATTATGTACTTTTAATTTAAAAAATAATCTAAACCATTTTTAAAACAAGCTTTTAATTATTTCTTCTATACTTATATTTTCTGCCTCAGCTTTATAATTTTTGATCATCCTATGCCTTAGTATTCCCATAGCAACAGCCTGAACATCTTCTATATCTGGTGAAAACTTACCTCGAATTGCTGCATTGGATTTGGCTGCTAGTATTAAGTTTTGAGAAGCTCTTGGTCCTGCTCCCCAATCAATATAATTATTTACCAGTTCTGTAGCAAATTCTCCATTGGGTCTTGTTTTTCCAACCAAACCAACCGCATATTCAACCACATTATCAGCAACAGGAATTCGTCTTACAAGGTGCTGAAAATCTATAATTTCTTGTGCTGTAAATAGTGCATTTACCTTTGTTGTTACATCGGTAGTTGTACTTTTTACTACTTCTACTTCTTCTTGAAAACTAGGATATTTTAATTCTATTGCAAACATAAAACGATCCAATTGAGCTTCTGGCAAAGGATATGTACCTTCTTGTTCTATTGGGTTTTGAGTCGCCAAAACAAAATATGGAAGATCTAACTTATAATGATGCCCCGCAACTGTCACAGCTCGTTCTTGCATAGCTTCTAAAAGTGCCGCCTGGGTCTTTGGAGGAGTTCTATTTATCTCATCTGCCAAAATTATGTTAGAAAAAATAGGGCCTTTAATAAACTTAAAATGTCTTGTCTCATCCAGGATTTCACTACCTAATATATCACTTGGCATCAAATCTGGTGTAAACTGTATTCTTTTAAAATCAAGTCCTAAAGCCTGAGAAATGGTATTAACCATCAACGTTTTGGCCAAACCTGGGACACCGATTAATAATGCATGACCTCCTGAAAAAATAGAAAGAAGTATCTGATCGATAACTTTTTCCTGGCCAATAATTACTTTAGAAATTTCTTTTTTAAGTTCTGAGTGCTTCTTTACAAGCCTCTCAATAGCCGCTACGTCGTCTGACATATTATTTAACTTTTTTTAACCAGTTACCACTATATTCACAGTCTCTATATTCTCCGTTTACTTTTATATATGTATCCTTTATTTTTTCATTTTGCCATTTTCGAATTGCATTAATCTGCTTTTTCTTAAGAGCTAATTCTTGTATTTTAAGGTAATCTTTTGCATAGTCTGCTACATGTTCATCATATCGATTAAGTACCGTTATTAATTTGAATTTTTTTCGACCCTGACGGTCTTGATCAGGAATCACCAAAGAAACTTCATTTGTTTTTAACTTGGACACTTGATCATACAATATAGGGTCAATTTTTGTAAGTTCAAAATGAGTATCTCCTGTTGTTGGATTAAGTAGCTGACCTCCATCTTCTTTCGTTTCTTTTTCATGACTAAACTGTCTGGCAGCCTCTTTAAACTCTATACTACCTGACACTATACTTGAACGTAATGAATCAATTAATTTTTTAGCTTCTATAACTGTCTCTCTGGTTACTTCTGGAATTAACAAAATATGACGCACATCTATTTCTTCTCCTCTTATCTTATCCACCTTCAATAAATGCCAACCAAAATCCGTCTTAAAAGGTTCACTTACCTCTCCTTCTTGTAAACTAAAGGCTATGTCTTTAAACTCTCTAGCAAAAGGAGTTTTACGATCCATTGTATACTTACCACCTGTTGATTTTGATCCTGGATCTTGAGAATACAATACCGCTTTGGTGGCAAAACTACTACCATTCTCCACAATATCTTCTCGAAACTGATTTAATCTATCGATTACTTTTTGCTCCTCTTCTTTTGGTATTTCTGGTTCTATTACAATTTGAGCCATTTCTATTTCTGCTCCAAAAAGAGGTCTTTCGTCTTCAGGAATTTCATCAAAGAATTCTCGTACTTCATCTGGAGTAACCTCTACTGCTTCAACGATCTTAGTACGCATAAGTTCTGACAGACGGTTTGCTTTATTAATTTCGAACAGTTCTTTCTTAAATTCTGCTAAATCGTCTTTCTTATAAAACTTTAATACTTTCTCTAAGCTTCCCAACTCATTAGTCATATAATTTAACTGCTGATCTACCATAGAGCTTATTTCTACATCTCTTACCTCAACACTATCCTGAACAGCATGATGGGCGTATAACTTATTTTCAAACAAACTACCTGCAAGTTCACAACGACTCACATCTGTTGTAGAAACTCCTTCACTAATCAATTGCTTATATGCAACCTCAATATCGCTTCCTAAAATCACATTTTCACCTATTACAGCAGCCACACCATCAATCTTTAATCTCTGAAATGGTTCCTTTTTAATAGGCTTTGCCTCTACTATGCTATCATTAACCTTGGCTATTTCTTTAATTTGTGTAGAATCCTGAGTTACTTCTTCAATAATCTCCTGTGCATAAAATTGTGCACCTATATTAAGTAAAAACAGGGCACATAGTATAGTAGTTTTATTCATAAACCTCAAATTGTTTGTTCTCAACTGCATCTCTTGTAATGTCTTTTTCTATTTTTTTTATCAACTCCAACTTTCTCTTATTCAATATAATCTGTCTAATAGTGGGCTTTATATATTCTAATGGCGCTGTTTCATTTAATCTTAACAAATCCATTACTTTAATCATATATAATCCACTCGAATCTTGCAATTGGGTATACTTACCTTTTTCAAGAAATTTTGTTTTTGGTTGTGTTTTTAAAATCGGTATTTTATTTACTACCTGACTTAACTTTACCCAAACAGAATCATTAAAAGAATATCCTAGATAATCCAATTTTTTATCCATTAATTCTTCAACATCCTCTTCTTTAAAACGATCCAATTGTCTCTTCGTTGCAATTATATTTTTATAATTTGATGGCAAATGTAAGTAACGTAATTTTACTAATTCCTCATTGAGATTAAAATTTTTTAAATTTTGATCATAATATGATTCAAAATCCTCCTGTTTAATCTCCATATTAATAGATTTATTGATCACAGCATTCTTATATGCATTGACATAAAGTGTGCTTTGATAACTCTCTACCAAATCATCAAACGCTCTAATTTCTGCTTCGGAAAGGTTGAGTTTTGCCTGATATATAAATAACTGTTGAGTAGCCCAAGTGTTTATATAATTTGCTACAATACTGGCGCTATCTTTTTTTGGAGTATTTTGAGGAACTATATCCTTTAAATCTTCTTTATAGAGATAGGTATTATTAACTCTTGCCACTACTTCCTTATCCATTTGTCCTTTAAAGTTCTGACAAGAGACGATTATAGATAATAACAATAGTGCGATATAATATTTCATGTGTTTATACGATTGTTTTAAATGTCACATGGAACCTGCCAAAGAATCATTATTGGTATGTATCAAAAAGCTTGTTATTGTTTGTTTCATTTATATAGATAATTCTTTTTTAACTCTTTTAAGTGTTTTATCATTCACTTCTACAGAGTACTTTACTTTTAGAGCATCAAGCCATTGATTTTCTATACTTTCTTGAAAATCATTTATTACAGCTCCTTTAGTTTCTTCAAAAGTTTTAATTCTAGAAGGTAATACTTCTTTTACCATTATCAAAGTTCTAAAATTTTCTTCTTCTGTTATGGTCATCTTTCCTTTTTCTGCCAAAAAATCTTTAGGTAATGTGGTATCGCCTTTTATTAAGCTTTCCTCAGAAAAAAGTACCACAGCACTATTACTATTTATTTCTCTTTTAATCTCATCAACAGATTTACTTTTTAACAACAACTGCTGCACTTTATCAATCGCTTCAGATTTTGACGAAGAGGCTTTCACTATTTTATAAGTTTCATCTTGAGCGTATTTTTCTTTTTGGCTTTCATAGTACTTTTTAAGGCCAATCGAATCTGTTTTTGAAACATTCCAAATTTTAGATTCCATAAGATCAAACAGCAATAACCCATCTCTATATTCTTCAAGAATATTTGCATAATCCGAATTATCTTCTTCGAGGTGTTCTTCATAATATTTTAATAAGGTTGAAGATTCGAATTTGGTATACATCCTATCTATATAAGCCGATATATCTTCATTAGGCTCCTTATTACGCTTATTAGCATCTAAAAACTCTGCAAAGTCATTGTACAAATACTTTTTTTTCTTGAGCGCGAAAATCTCTTTTTTCATTTGTTTTTCTTTTCGAAAATCCCATGATGACTCAAAAAAGTTAGACGGCACAGCAGTCTTAAAGAAAGAAATTGCCTTTTCATTTTTATCCAGGGTATACTTTTCTTTAAGTGAGTTTATAAAAGAAGTGGTTACCAACTTTGAACGACTATCTCTTTCTACTTTTTGAGTTAGCTCTGCTCTTTGTTCTTCAAAAGTTCTTGGTAAATGCTTTTCTATAAGCTGAATAATATGCCACCCAAATTTGGTTTGAATGGGTAATGATAATTCATCTCTTTCCTTTAATGAAAATGCTGTTTCTTCAAACTTCTTAGAATTAAGTGCTCCCTGCGCAAAACGTCTAATTTTCCCACCATCTATAGCTGTACTGGGATCATCACTATATTGCTTTGCCAAAGAAGCAAAAGAAACTCCTTGTTTTAGTTGTTGTTGAATCTCTTTGATTCTATTTTCTGCAGCTTCAGAAGTACGTTTATCATTTATAGCCACCATAATATGAGCTACCGTTACTTCTCCTAGCTTTTTTTGTTTTTCATTAACCTTTACAATATGATAACCAAATTGGGTTCTAAAAGGAGCAGAAACCTCTCCTATTTTGGTATTATATGCTGCACTTTCAAAAGGGTATACCATTCTAAACACAGAAAACCACCCTAAGTTTCCTTTATTTTGTGCAGCCGATGGATCTTGACTAAACGTTTTTGCTAACATCTCAAAAGGTTCACCCTGATCAATTTTATTTTTAATATCTACAATTTCCTGATATGCCTTAAGGGTATCTTGCGGAGTAGCATTGGGAGTAACTCTTATCAAAATATGACTTGCATTAATTTGCTCTTTTGATCGCTCATAGGATTCTTTTACTAATGCTTCTGAAGTTTGGGTATCGGTAAGATATCCTTTTGACAACTGTTTTTTATACCCCTCTAATTCTCTTAGATACGTATCTTTTTTATCTAACCCTAACCGTTTTGCTTCTTTAAGTTTTAATTTATAATTAATATACAGATCCAGGTACTTATCTACATCTTTTTGCGCATCATCTTTTACCAAATCTATATTTTTTAGATATACCCGTTTAAATTCTGACATATACACGGGTGATTCATCTATCGTAAACAATACTTCTTTTTTTTCCTGTGCATGTAGAAATGAAAAAAGAAAACTTCCTAAAATAAGCAATAATGATTTCGTGTGCATGATTTTTATTTGATAAGGTCCAAAACCGGACAAAAATAATAATATTATAATGTTTTACAAGCTCCTGTAGTAACGAAACAAATACCGCTTATAGTATTTGTTTTAGAAATTTTTATGATATCTTCTGTAGGTACAATCTTATATTTCATAGATATATTCAAAAAACACAAACTAAATCACTTTACGATCTATAAAAACAAAAAAAATGTAATACTTCTTATATCACTTTTTATACAATACAATTTATCATAATTTTGACAACTAACCTCATTTAAAAGAATAATATTTTGGAACGAAAACTAAAACTTATCTGGGATTTTAGAGGGCCCTCAGGACATCAAACTGCGTTACATCATGAAATACACCTCAAAGAGTACATTTCAATAAAAAAATTATCGTTGAATCTCACAGGAGTTCAAGAATTATCTGATGTACATAGCATAGCTTATATGATTGTTACGGACTCTGAAATGAAGGGTGTGCGCGATGCTTTAAAACCACATAGAGGTCAACTTTTTGAACAATAGATTACAAAAAACATAATTCATGGCATGCATATTGTCTTAGACCTTATATATTTGTAAAAAACAAAATAAATCACATGAGAAAGATTATAATTACACTTCTTATATTAGTAGTAAGTTTTCAGGTAAACGCACAATCAAAAACAGGAACAATAGACACAGAGTTCATTCTTTCTAAAATGCCCGAGTTACCAAAAGCCCAAGAAGATTTAAAGGCTTATAATGCAAAACTTGAAGCAGAACTTAAAATAAAGGTTGATGCATACCAGGCCAAAGTAAAAGAGTACCAAGAGAAAGTAACGAGCTTTACAGAGCCTATGAAAAAAACTAAGCAAGAAGAAATTATTGCTTTAGAACAAGAAATAGCAAAATTTCGTCAAAACGGAACTCAATTGGTTCAAATAGAGCAAAATAAACTATTACAACCATTGTATCAAAAAATCGGAAAAGCTCTGGAAGAGATTGCTAAAGCCGAAAAATACACACAGGTGTTTACCATTAGTAATAGTGGTCTAGCTTATATTGATCCTAACTATGACCTTACAAAAACTGTAATGACCAAACTAGGTATTAAGGTTGAAGAAGTGAAAAAATAAGAACAAAGAATTATCAGTATACTAAAAGAGCCGTACAATATTGTACGGCTCTTTTAGTATATTATATAGAGTATTTATTTATCTTCTACTATAATTTGGTGCTTCTTTGGTTATCGTAACATCATGGGGGTGACTTTCGTTTATTCCACTTGCAGTAATCTTTACAAATCGTCCTGTTTCCTTAAGTGTTGCAATATCTTTGGCTCCACAATATCCCATACCTGCTCTCAATCCACCTATGAATTGATGTATACTTTCGAACAAATCTCCTTTGTATGCTACACGTCCAACAATTCCTTCTGGAACCAATTTTTTAATATCATCTTCTACATCCTGGAAATATCTATCTTTTGAGCCTTTTTTCATAGCTTCTACAGATCCCATACCTCTATAGGTTTTGAATTTTCTACCTTCATAGATTACTGTTTCTCCAGGAGATTCTTTTGTTCCTGCCAACAAAGAACCTAACATTACAGTATCGGCTCCTGCTGCAATTGCTTTAGGAATATCTCCTGTATATCTAATTCCTCCATCTGCGATAACAGGAACTCCTGTTCCTTTAATTGCATTTGCTACCTCTAATACTGCAGAAAACTGAGGAAACCCTACTCCTGCAACTACTCTAGTAGTACAAATAGAACCTGGTCCAATACCTACTTTTACCGCATCTGCTCCTGCTTCTACCAAGTATTTTGCTGCTTCAGGCGTTGCTATATTACCAACCACCACATCTAATTCTGGAAATTTGGATTTCACGTTCTTTAGTACCTCAACCACTCCTTTTGTATGTCCATGTGCAGTATCAATTACAACAGCATCAACTCCTGCATCAACCAGTGCTTGGGCTCTATCAACAGCATCACCGGTAACTCCTATAGCCGCTGCAACACGAAGACGTCCTAAACGATCCTTATTAGCCATTGGTTTTAGAGTTAGTTTTGTAATATCTCTAAAGGTGATTAAACCAACCAATGTATTCTCTTTATCAACAACAGGTAACTTTTCTATTTTATTATCTTGCAAAATAACTTCTGCTTGTTGCAATGATGTACCTTCTCCTACTGTTACCAGGTTTTCACTGGTCATAACTTCTGAAATAGGTCGTTGATCATTTTTCTCGAAACGAAGATCTCTATTAGTAACAATACCAATCAATTTACGATTGTCATCAACAATTGGTATCCCACCAATGCTATGTTCTCTCATATTATTTTTGGCATCAATCACTTTGGCATCTAATGGCAACGTTACCGGGTCGATAATCATACCACTCTCTGCACGTTTAACTTTACGCACTTTGATTGCTTGCTCTTCGATAGTCATGTTTTTATGTAATACTCCTATACATCCTTCCTGAGCCATAGCAATTGCCATTCTACTTTCTGTCACTGTATCCATTGCGGCAGAAACTATAGGAACATTAAGTGTTATATTTCTTGTAAACTTGGCTTGTATACTTACTTCTCTAGGAAGTATTTCAGAATACGAAGGGACTAAAAGAACATCGTCATAGGTTAAACCTTCTCCAACGATTTTGGAATCATGTGCAGTCATAGCAATTAAAAATTTAATTGCGTGCAAATATACGTTTATTTTTTACAGAATACCCGATGGACTGGCGTTTATTTAGTAATAAAACTATGTTAAACTATTTTTTCATACATAAAAGCTTTCTAATTCAGAAAATAACACAAAAATTGTTTTTAACAAGAAACCCAAAAACTGCAACCTATAATATCATCTATCATACGGCCCAAAAAGAGTCAAGGGGGAATGTCCCCTATCAAAATCGGTGTTTTTCCTCTATTATAATACTATTGTATGCACTACTTTTGAAATAACAAAACAAACAAATTAATTCAAACACCATATTGACAGATGTTGGTTTCTCATAAAATAGAAAGTTATAGTTTACAAATTGTCAGCAATTATGCTGGTGGAGGTGGATATCAAATTGGTTTTTTGTACCTATATGGAAATGATCAAAAAATTCTTGGGTATCTTGGTATTATTAAAGACGGAAAGACCTTACCACAAAACAGGCAATATAGTAATACCACTCTCGCTATTTATTTTCATGAGGCCGAATTACAGCATATTCTTGAAACCCTTAAAAACGAAAGTCCTGTATCTATAAAATTTAATACAAAATCTAAATGGGGCGCTATAGAAACAGGCAAAGAAACGGTAGGCATTGGGGAGCTTGCTGCATAGTATCCAGAAGATCTGAAAAGACTAAAATACCTCTACTCTCTCAATAAGTACATGGGCCAACCAGTAATGAGAGTTCTATAAAAATACAAATTGTGAAAAATGTAATTGGTTCGCAATCTGGTGATAGTGGAAGTGTACTTGTGAAATGGTATCCACAGTTTTTTTCAGATCTTTTGAATACTTTTTCTTTTAGACCATAACTAACTTAAAAGACTACAAAAAATCAATTTTGAAAAAACGGGGTAGATATCACTATCTACCCCGCTTAAAGGTGGTTTACGTTTAGTTATAAAAGAATACAATTACAACTAAGGCGCAAATATAAGATTTATCTTACAAAACAAATAACCCAATCTTTTTCTTCCTTACACTTAAGAAAAACTAACTAAAGGTTACTCTGTCAAATTATATCTAACATAATGAAGTTTCATTCCATTCATTGTTAGAATAAGTGTGTTCATGTTTAGTTTAAACGCTAAACATATTTCTGTTCCTCCTTGATTTGGAGTAGCTTTTAAGCAAAGAGAATTATCTTTGATAGACCAATATCTTTTTAGAGGATCTCCTATAGATTTTTCTAGTGCGGTTCCATCAGCATTTAATTCTATATAAGTATCGGGGTCTCCATCCATAATCCATTTACCAATTAATTTTTCCTTGGTGTCTTGAAAAGAAGAATTAAAATGATCTACGGTATTTTGAGGATGATTTGGTGTACTTTTAAATCCAGCAAATACGAAAGCTAGAATACTAATGACGATAATATTATGTTTGGCTCGCATAACTTGTATGTTTTAATAGGTTAAATTTAATGATTTTTTAGCTTTACCGGATATACTATTTACGCATAGTTCTTTTTTTGGTTAATAATTTCATGAATATCTCCTAATGGTTACAATCATTATCATAGACATTTAAATTTCAAAAACAACCTCAAAGAGTCCTATATACTTGAAGTTTCAAGGTTTTCAACCTCCTATTCTATATTTTCATTTCTTTTATAAAACATTGATTTTACTACTAAAGAAAAATACACATCTTAACTTTATATAATCTTCATTTTATCGTTATAAATAACATTATCTACTAAAGCAATACCATTTCTAACTACGACTTACTTAATAAAAAGACATGTTTTCCTTTGTAATCAAACATATTTCCTCCTATCAGTAAATTCAAATCAGAACGAATATAACACAGTGTTTATGTAACGAATTATTATCCTAACCAGATAGTATGGCGGCAAGAATTAGAATAAAATTTAAATAAGTGTGCGTGTTTATTAGTAGAAAAGGTGGATCGGTTTGCAAACACATTCACTTTTTTAATAGAAAGGATAAAATAGTAATATAACTATTTTAAAGTTTAGGGCATTTTTTGCAATTTGTTTTACCTTTCTTCTTATACTTTTTACAGCACTTCTTCTTTTTTCCACCACAAGCAATTTCGCAGTTCATAATCATACAAGAAGTATATACCGATGGAGCTTGAATATTTTGCATTACTTTATTCTTATTGAATCTAAATAAAGTGCAAAAATATAAAAAAAAGATTCCCAACAAAGGAATCTTTTATTTTATTTTAATCACTTATTAACAAGCACTTAGTAGTAGCTTATTCTTCTGGTGCCTGAAAAGTACTAATATCTCTATCAAACAAATAATGTCCAGATTTATCTCCTCCTATAATCTTTAATTTATCCAACAGAGTACGAGCTGTAGCTTCTTCTTCTAATTGTTCTGCCACATACCACTGCATAAAGTTATGTACATTATAATCCTTATGTTGCAGGCACTCATAAATGATATTATTAATTTTTGCTGTCACAAACTCTTCACTCTCCAGAAATATTTCAAACAACTCTAGCAATGATTTAAAATCATCTCTAGGTTTATCTATTGCAGGGATTACTGCTGCTCCACTTCTTTCGTTTATAAATTTCACCAACTTGGTCATATGTACACGCTCCTCTTCAGATTGCGTATAAAAAAATTCTGCCACCCCATTATAGCCGTTAACGTCTGCCCAACAAGCCATAGAAAGGTATTGTGCAGAAGCAGTTGCTTCATAGGTTATCTGATCATTTAATAGCTTTTCTATTTCTGGTATCATATCTGACTTTTACATTTTTTTGATAAAGAACTAAAATACACAAATTATAAATTTTAATAGCTATTTAAACTTGTTTTAAAACAATTTATAATCAAACTGAGCTAATAAATTTATTTTCAAAAAATCACACTTGTAACCAATTAACTTTAGAATTAAGTATTTACCTCATCAACAAATATCTTATTACCATTTAAATTGTAGTGTCGTATACCAAGTTAATGGATCTGATGGTATGATTCCTGGTCCAGGGTATCCTGTAGCACGTTGTGTAAAGTAGCTTTCATCCAAAAGGTTATTTATTCCTGTTTCTAATTTAAAGTTTTTATAGGTATAGGATAATGAAATATCTAATATGTTATATACCGGTATTTTACCCAAGGTCCCTTCTTCTTTACTGCCAGTAGATCCCCTATCTGCATTGGTTACTTCTGTGAATTGTTCTGATAAATGCGTGAACTGTATATTACCCAAAAGATTTTTATACCCAAAACCAAGTCCTGTTTTTAAATTTATCAAAGGAATAAACTCCACCTTATTTCCTTTTATCCCTACCCTTTCAGACCTAGTATATTCAGATTCTGTAATCGCAGTATTCACAAAAGTATTTAATACATAATTAGTATCATTAGGGAAAAAAGAATTTGCGATATTCCAGTTCACATAACTTTCGACACCATAAATAAAAGCATCTCCAATATTACCACGTACTCTTTGTGCTCTATCATTAAAAACCTCTCCTATTCGATTATCATACCACAATCCAAAAACACTGATATCATAGGAAAGTATTCCTTTTATTTTACCTCTTACCCCAATATCTGCTGTATACCCTTTTTCATCGTCAATGTCTGGGCGTATCACAAAAGTTGGATTAACAATACGTATATCACTAAAGGTAACAGATCTATAGTTCTGCGAAACATTTATATAAGCTTCTGTGCTATTGGTTATTTTATAACTAGAACCGATTCCTAAAAGGGCAAAAGATCTCTCAAAAATCCTGTCATCTGTTTCTGTTGTATTACTTATTGGATTTCCTGCATTATCAAAAACCACATTATTATATTCACCATCTGTTTCTGTCTTAATATATTCAAATCGTATTCCAGGTGTGATTGATAATTTATCGGTTATCGTAAAAATATTTTCTCCAAACACTGCTAAATTAAGATTAGGAAAATCAAAAGTAGATTGGTTAGCATATCCAGGAAATGTTTCATTTTGGAAATTAAAATTAGCATCTGTCCCTAAGCTTCCTGGTCCTTGTCTTGCATCATTATTTGCCTGATAATATTTCGATCCTATCAAAAATACCGATTCTTTCCCCATGAGATTATAACGACTTAATAAACGGGCTTCGACTCCAAAATTCTTAAAATTTCCTACGATCAAATCTCGAGGAGTTATAAAATTACCATCGGTATCGGTTTCATCAGGAACTGTTATTGGGTTAGAATTAAGGTCTTCTGGTAGCCCTCTAAAGCCAAGTGCACTTCTAGAGGCATCCAAACCAAATAGATTTAAACTAAAATCTGTTTTTTCAGAAAAAGCATGTTCTAGTTTTAATGAAAACAATTTCCAATCTACCTCAAACCAGTTTCGAGTTCGATTACTAACATCCGGATCAGTATCAAATTGAGTATCGGTTAATCCTCCGGGTTGTTTTGCTAAATATTTTAAATAAGTAAACTCACCTATAAGCTTTGTTGTATTCGAAAATTGATATCCAACATGTGCATACGCATTTTTAGAATCAAAATCTGAATTAGGTCTAAAACCATCGCCTTTTTTATAATTAAAATAAGTATAATAGCTAAACTTATCTATGGTACCGCTTAAGCTATTAAAGCTTGTAAATAGATTATACGATCCCAATGTCTGACGTGACACCAACTCTATTTTCTTATCTGGATTAGGCTGTTTCATTTTAAAATTTAACAACCCACCAAACTGTGTCCCGTACTGTAAAGAAGCGGCACCTCTCACTACTTGTATTTCGCTCAAAGCTTCTGCCGGCGGTGTATAATAACTCTCGGGATATCCTAAAACATCTGCACTTATATCGTACCCATTTTGCCTTGTATTAAAATTTGCTGTTCTATTTGGGTCCAGGCCTCTACCTCCTATATTAAGTTGTAACCCTCCAACACTATTTTCATAAATATTTAGACCCGCTACTTGAGCATATATTTGACGTGCATTATTAGATGCCAGATTCCCTAATGCATTCTCCATCAAAACTACCTCGCTTTTCTTGCCGGCATATATAGCCGTTCCCTCTACTGGCTTTAACCTCTTTAATCCAGAAATACGCTCTTTTCTTTGTATTATTAGTACTTCTGACAACTCTTCTCCCAACGGTTTCAAAACAAAGCTCACCTTGGTACTTTCGTTAAGATCTACTTGTTTTTCTTGTATTTTATGATCCAAACTAAAAGCAACAATAAGGTATTGTCCTTTTTTCAAATTAGTAAACTCAAAACTTCCTGTACCATCTGTAATTGCTTGTTGCCCAGTATTTCGATTATACACTTCTGCCCCACTAATTGCTTGACTATTCTGGTCTGTTACTATCCCATTAATAGTATACTGAGCAGAAGTAAGTGCAGTTGTTAGTAAAAAAAATATAATAACTTTATAATCCCTTAATTTCATCTTTAAATGGAATAATCCACATTTTATGTTTTAACGATTCTTTTTGTTCCCCCAGATCCACATTTGGATCTATATATTGTGTGCTTAATCTTCCGTTAAGTGCCACATAACTCTCTACAAATACCTGAACATTTTGATGCCCCTGATTCTCAAAATGTTTTTTTAAGTAATGTGCATATTCTAATATAAAATCAGGCTGCGTAGCCATCTGTTTTTGTTGAAAAGGTGTAAGAAAATCGTCATTATTGACATAAAACCTTTGACCTGTTTCTTTATTTACAATCTTAAAATTAGCGTATCCCGCTTTTTCCATAAGCATTACTCGCCAAGAAAATCGATATCCTTCTTCTGTCCAAAACAATTCTCCAGGATAGCATAAATATCGAAACGGCAAAAGTAATTGAATTATAAAAAACAGCCCTATTATTTTCTGAACGATTTTATAAGAATTTGAAGTAGCTTGTAGTGTTTGATTGGTATCAAATTTTGCTTTTTTAACACGAAAAATCTTAGATATATATCTCAAAATTTTATGATGAACTTTAGCATCAAAAAAGATCAATGCACTTACAATCATTATGTAAGGAAACATCCCAATAGGAAAAAGTACTCTTGTTAAAACATGAAAAACTATCACAGCTACAAAAGCTACAGCTCTTGTTCTTTTATACAACAACAAAAACGGAATCATCAAGTCATATAACGCTCCGGCATAACTAAACGCATAATGTATCCATTCCTGCTGCATTAATTCACCTAAAAAAGGAATATCATATTTAGACGGTAACCAGATTTTTAATGGCATTGCCCGTAACAACCAGTCAGAGTTTAATTTAGCCAATCCCGCATAAAAGTATACGATCCCTAACAGCAATTTTATCGAATCGATAGTCCAGGCTGGAATCTTTTGGCAACTATCTTTTTTTCTTTTAGCATCTAATGAATAATAAGTATTTGCTGGTAAAAAAATAAGTAAAAAACTAAGAATACTTATAAAGTAATAATGATTAAGATATGTGGTCTTATCCATTAACTCTATATAGGTAAAACTTAGAAAGAAAGTAATGATAGCAACTCTATACTTATAGCCTACAGTTACAAAAATGGCAGAAAGTCCACATACAAAAAAAATGAGGTAAGTATAGCCTCCTATTGGCTTAATAAAATCAAATATGTAATAAGAAAAAAAGAATTTGGGCTGAATATATAGTTTATCTATCCATCCCATACTCCAAAAACGAATAATGCTAAGAAGCATCATGATTCCAAAAAAAATACGAAAGACTGCAAGTGGTGCAGCCTCCGTATTTTTCTTTAGATATTCGTTTAGTTTTGTAATCATCTATAGAGAAACTTTTTAGTCTCCATCTGCATCTACATAATCTACATTTACAGAAATTGCTTGCAGCATATCCACCTTAAGAAACACCACATTCTTTTGCAATTCATCATAAGTTGTAAGCATCAATGTGTTATTTGATTTTACTTGTGAAGAAAAATCATCACTTAAATTTGCTGCCGTGGTTCTTGCTGTAATAAACTGGTCATTGATAAGTTTTCCTAAATCTGTCCCGTCTTTGATCGTATTTAAGAAATCTAAGTATGTTTTTAGACTTTCACCAGTTGTACTAGCACCAAATTTCTTACCATTAAAGAAATCCTGCATAGCATTGAGGTTGGCATAAAAAAGGCTTTTTGACAAGTCTTTTTTATAAAACGCCTCTACTTTATCATCTAAAGGAGATCCAGAAAACACTCCAGCAGGTATTCCTATTTTACCTGCACGAAGATGTTTTTCGTAATGAAAAATATAATCATTTACCAGCTTGTCTAGAGAACTTGTCGCCGATGAGCCGCCATTGGCTATAAAAGCGTCTCTATATCCACTAGTCCAATCATTTACTACCTGAGTTGTTAGATTCTCCATGCTGGCAACAACATCTGTTAAATAGTTTTTATAATTAGCACCATTTATAGTACTCTTATAGATAGCTACAATATTGGTATCAGAAGTTTCCAATCCATTCAGCAAATAATCTAATGCTCCAAAACCTTGTTCGTCTTGCTGAGAAATTGTTGAAAGATCATACGATCCTGAAGTTATATTTTCATCAATATTAGCAGCATTTACGGGATACACATTCATAAAATTCCTGAAAGATATCTCTTCTGCTTTACCTATCTCGAACATACTTACTGTCTGCCAGGATGTATAAGCTTTTGACCACGAATTTCTAAGTGAAACCAAATTAGCTTCATCGGTGGTAGTAACAAAATCTGAAGTAGCAGTATTAAGCGCTTTCATATCTGTTAAAAAAGCCTGATAAGATGGTATAATGATATTATCTGCAACATTTTCTAACAATGCTTTCCTATCAAAGCTATCTGTTGTATCATTAGTTGTCTCATTATCAGAAGAACAACTACCTATAAGAAGTGATAGCACAATAATTGAAAGTAAGAACCTCTTCATTTTATTTTTATTTATTCTTAATAAATTTCTGCAAATGTAAAAAAAGAGGTGAAAACTATCCTATTTTCCACCTCTTTTTTTATCATTTAACACTTTAGCATTATTAGCTACCTGCCTGATCTACAGTAAAACTAAACTTAGCTGCAATATCATCTGAAATCTGCTGTAGTGTTGCAGGAGTAACACTCCATAATCCATTTGTAGCTCCCATTAACTGATTAATAAATCCATCAACCTCTGTTTTGGTAAAATAAGGAGCTTTGCTATCTGGTTTTCTAGTAAATTGTAAACTATATATAAACCCATAACCTTCTGATAAATCATGAAAAGCACTTGCATAATCTATGGTTCCAGCTTCTAATGCATTCTTTCCTTGTTGTAGGTAATAAATTGCTCTTATCGCAATAATCTGAGATACTTTTTCTCTGATAATCGCTGCCTGAGCGTCTCTAACTGTATAATCCTTGGCAACAATTGCCGCTCTACCTAATTTAAAAGCTTTATAGATATCATCTGCAATCCCGTTAAAATCTGAATCATCATTTACTCTGTCCAGGTATTTACTTAAAAATGAATCATCACCTTTTTGGTCAGATCCCGAACCTATGCTTGCTAATGGTTTAGATCCATCTGGAGCTGCCCCAAACAAATAACCATAAGCTTCATCCCACTTGTGCTCCATGGTGGTATAATTCTTACCATCTGCTACAGTACCGCTATCATTATCTGTTTTATTAGTTGCCTCATCAAGTACGTCTTTTCCTAAATAATTGTTTAACATTTGATCGGTCATTAATCCTCCTATCAAACCTTTTGCAAATGCCTGGTTCAGTTCTAATCCTTCTGCATTTACATATCTTGTAGATCCTCCTCCTGCTTCTTGTATAAATCCAGCAGTTCCTGCCTTTGCTTCTATAGCCCAGTTAGGGAACACATCATTTACCTGGCCCTCAATCCAACCATCGAAATCACCTTTGATTGTTGCTGCATCTGTTGCATTATCAGAGAAAAAATCTCTAGAAGCAGCCGTTTTACTTCTTACACTCTTACTAGATGCATTTAAATCTGCATCATCAAAATCTGTCGCTCCTTCTTTATGATCAAACATTGCATCAATTACAGTTTCGGCATCTGCAAGCGTATTTTCTTTTAGCTTGCTAACAATTACTTCTGCCATTGCGATTCTGGTTGTTTGCCCTCCAAAACTAACTGTAGTTTCTCCGTTACGTTCAAAAACATAGTTTGTAGGTTCATCTATGGTAGTCGTAGTTGGAGACGAGTCATCGTCAGAAGAACATGCTCCTAGTACAAAGACTCCCGATACACATATAATTTTTGCTAGGTGATTAATTTTCATTATCTTTTAATTTAGACTTAATATAAATAACTATCAAATATTGATGCAAATATATTTATCTAAATTTATTTAGCAAACTTTATTTGAACTAAATCTAAATAAAATTAACAAACTTAACAATTACATAAACATAGATTGTTTTTAACCACTTATTTTATACCATGCAAAGTATATAAGACAAGTATTAACATCCCTTATGAGACAATCATTAATTATCAGCGGTGTATTTTAATCTCACCTCTTTGGCCCAATTAATTAATGCTGTTTTCTCATCTTCTTCAAGATCCCCATGAAGCCATGTATACGAAGAAAGTGGCATTTCTTTTTCTTCTACTTCCTCAATTAACTCCTCTAGCTTATGATCTTTCTTTTTTACATCAAATTGTTTCCAATTAGAAACATTAAAATGTTCTTTACCTTCTTCTACATGATGCGCAATCCAAAATGAAAATGGCGCTACCTCTGCATACCAAGGATAAACGGTATGGTTACTGTGACAGTCATAACATTTACTTTCTAGTATCTTTTTTACCGCCACACTAGGCTGTGTTTCTTCTTCAAAATTAGCTATTGACTTATACCCTTGCTCATTTTTTTCTGACCTGATAAATTGTAATACTAACAATATCAATACTAAAACAACACCCACAATTTTAAAGTTTTTTTTCATTTTTTATTTTTAAAGATCAATGATAATTCGAAAATATTTTGGTAGCCTCATTATGTGCAGATTCAAAACTTAATGTTCTAATATTTGTATCTGCATTTACGGTTGTAAAATAAGAAATCATCCGTTCTGTAGGCATATTACCTGTAAGTTCATCTTTTGCCATAGGGCACCCTCCAAATCCTTGTATAGCTCCATCAAATCTTCTACACCCAGCTTTATAAGATGCATCTACTTTTTCGAACCAGCTTGTAGGGGTGGTATGCAAATGTGCTCCAAACTCTATCTTAGGATAAGCAGGAATTAGATTAGAAAACAAATAATCTATAATCTCTGGTGTAGAGGTACCTACCGTATCAGACAATGAAAGAATTTTTACTCCCATTTTACTAAGTTTCTCTGTCCACTCACCAACAATCTCTACACTCCACGGGTCACCGTATGGGTTTCCAAATCCCATAGATAAATACGCAACTACTTCCTTATTTACCTTATCTGCAATACTCAAAATCTCTTGTAATGTTGCTACCGACTCTGCAATGGTTTTATGCGTATTACGCATTTGAAAATTTTCTGAAATCGAAAAAGGATATCCCAAATATCGAATAGCTTCGTATTTTGCGGCATCGTTTGCTCCCCTCACATTAGCAATTATAGCCAACAGTTTACTCTTTGTATCCGAAAGGTCTAATTGCGATAATACCTGAGCAGTATCGACCATTTGTGGTATTGCTTTTGGCGAAACAAAGCTTCCAAAATCTATAGTATCAAAACCGCAACGTAATAATGATTGAATATACTGAACCTTTTTCTCGGTAGGGATAAACTCTTTAATACCTTGCATGGCATCCCTTGGACATTCAATAATTTTTATGTTTTCAATCATTATAGAGAGGGTATTCAATTATGATTATAAAAGTATAATTATTTTTCAGAAAAAAGAATGAAAACTCCAATCCCTATAAACACAATAATCTGCGTCCATTTTAATACAACGCCTATTTTATCATTTGTTTTTAAATATTCGGAAATAGAACCTGCCAGAACAGCGATCATCCCAAAAACAACAAAAGAAACAGCCATAAACAAAAACCCTAAAACATAAAACTGAACAACGCTACTTAATGTTTTACTAAACAGAAAACCTGGAAAAAATGCTAAAAAAAATATGGATACTTTGGGATTTAAAACATTCATTATAAACCCTTGTTTACATAAACTCCACAAGCTTTTTTGAGGCACGTTATCTGCAGATAAATCTATAGAGGCACTACTTTTATATACTTTATAAGCCAAAAAGAAAAGATACAAGGCTCCGAAAAGCTTAATAACAAAGAAAAGAATATCACTCTGTTTTATAATAGCAGAGACTCCAAAAGCTACCAATGTAGTATGTACCAAACATCCAACTGTCAATCCTACAACCACTGATAATCCAAATTTTTTCCCATTCACCATCCCCTGTGTCAATACAAATATATTATCAGGACCTGGTGACAACGCCAATAAAGAAGTCGTTACAACAAAAGTATATAGGATTTCATAGTTCATGAAGTTAGATTTTACAATAAAGCTTTATTGATTTGCTTAATCAATGCAGGGCCTTTATAGATAAAGCCCGTATATATCTGCACCAGGCTTGCTCCGGCTTCTAATTTTTCTACAGCATCTTTGGCACTATGAATACCACCTACCCCAATAATTGGAAACGCTTTGTTACTTTTCTCTGATAAATATTTTATTACTTGTGTGCTTCTGTCTTTAATAGGTTGTCCACTAAGTCCTCCGTTACCAATTGCCTCTAATCTATTTTTCGAAGTTTTTAGTCCTTCTCTATCTACAGAAGTATTACTTGCTATTACTCCGTCTAAATTGGTTTCATTTACCAATTCTATAATTTCGTCTAGTTGATTTGTATTTAAATCAGGGGCAATTTTTAGCACTATTGGTTTTTCTGTATCAAATGCTTTATTAGCCTTTTGCACCGCCTGTATTAGCTCAATCAAATAGTCTTTATCATTCAATTTGGCATGACTCCCTACATTAGGGCAACTTACGTTTAAAACGAAATAATCTACATATGGATGCAAGGCATTAAAACACGTTAGATAATCTGCCGTATAATTTTCTGGTTTTGTATCAGTATTTTTACCAATATTACCTCCAATTATTATTTTTCCTTTGTTTCTTTTAAGTTGGTTTATAACAGCCTCTAGTCCTTTATTATTAAACCCCATTCGATTTATAATTCCCTGGTCTTCTTTAAGTCTAAACAACCGTTTTTTTGGATTACCTTCCTGTCCTCTGGGAGTTACTGTTCCAATCTCGACAAATCCAAATCCAAAATTAGCTAGTTCATTAAAAAGTACTGCATTTTTATCAAATCCGGCAGCCAAACCTACTGGATTTTTAAACTTTAAACCAAGAACTTCTCTTTCTAATTTTGGGTTATTAATTTGATACATCGCTCTAAAAATTGGAGCAACAAAAGGTATCCTAGATAGTAATCGTACGGCTCTAAATGTAAAATGATGAACCTTTTCTGGGTCAAACATAAATAACAATGGCCGTATTAGGAATGTGTACATTATATGTGTTTTTACATTTGCAAAAATAAGTTATACTAGGTTCTAATAAAAGTGTATTTTTGGATTCTTTAGATATAAATATTTATTGTTATGATTTCAAAACAACATATCATAGATCGATTCACCAGTTATGTGACTATTGATACAGAAAGTGACCCAAATAGCGACACTACTCCAAGTACAGAAAAACAATGGGATTTGGCCAGAAAACTAGCTGAAGAACTAGAAGAAATTGGTTTAGAAGAGGTTTCTATTGATGAAAATGCATATGTAATGGGTACGTTACCTTCTAATGTTGATCACAAAGTTCCTACTATTGGGTTTATTGCACATTTTGACACGAGTCCAGATTTTACAGGAGCCAATGTAAAACCTCAAATAGTGGAAAACTATGATGGAAAAGATATCATACTAAATGCTGCGCAAAATATTGTACTTTCTCCTGATTATTTTGAAACGCTAAAAAATTACAAAGGACAAACAATCATCACTACAGACGGCACTACATTATTAGGAGCCGATGACAAAGCCGGAGTAACAGAAATTGTATCGGCTATGGAGTATTTGGTCAAACATCCAGAAATTAAGCACGGAAAAATTCGTGTTGGTTTTACTCCTGATGAAGAAATTGGACGTGGTGCACATAAATTTGATGTCAAAAAATTTGGTGCAGAATGGGCCTATACTATGGATGGTAGTCAAATAGGAGAATTAGAATATGAAAGTTTTAATGCAGCCAGCGCTGTAGTTACTATAAAAGGACGAATTGTTCATCCTGGATATGCCAAAGGTAAACTTGTAAACAGTATGTATATGGCACAAGACTTTATCAATTCATTACCTAGAACAGAAACTCCAGAGCAGACAAGTGGTCGTGAAGGTTTTTACCACCTAAATAGCGTGACTGGAAAAGTACAGGAAACCGTATTAAAGTATATTATTAGAGATTTTGACAAAGAGCAATTTAAAGCTAGAAAAGAAGTAGTAGCCAACCTTGCCAAAGAGCTTAATGAGAAATACGGAGGAAATGATGCAGTTACCGTAGAAATCAAAGATCAATACTACAATATGGGTGAAAAAGTAAAAGAAGTTATGCATATTGTCGATATTGCAGAAGACGCTATGAAATCACTTGATATCAAACCTCTTATAAAACCAATACGAGGAGGTACAGACGGATCGCAATTAAGTTATATGGGACTTCCTTGCCCAAATATATTTGCTGGTGGACATAACTTTCACGGTAGATATGAATTTGTGCCGGTAGAGACGATGATCAAAGCCACAGAAGTAATTGTGAAGATAGCAGAACTAACGGCTGAGCAAAATAATTAAAAAAGATTTTTATCTTTTTTAAGATACAACCTTAAACCATAAAACAATCTAAATATTCAGTTAGATTGTTTTATGGTTTTTTTTAATTCTCCTACTCCCCTTTAAACGCCTCTATTTTTCTAATCATCGATTTTTTTTCACTTTAACCGATTTTAGGTATTTATCATCAAATCATTTTGAAGCAAATTTTAGGATAAAAGTAAATTTATGTGATATCATTTATTAATGATATATAAAACTATTTAATCACTTAAATTTTAAAACTCTTATCATGCAAACGTTAGAAAAAGCAGGGACAGCTGCAGCAACTTCTGCTTCAGAAACCGGAGAAACAATCTTAGGATCACTTAGCGGTTTTTTGGGTTCAATACAAGAAGGTGTTGGTCAATATGGATTAAAAATTGTTGGCGGTATTGTCGCTCTTATCATTGGACTATGGATTGTAAAAATGGTTATGAAAGCTATCAAAAAAGCTTTTAACAAATCCAACTTAGACCCAACTTTAAAACCTTTTTTAGTAACCTTAGCTGGTTTTTTATTAAAAGTACTTTTATTTATTTCTATAGCTGGTATTGTAGGCATTCCTACAGCAACTTTTGCAGCCTTACTAGCTGCGGTTGGATTGGCTATAGGTGGCGCATTTAATGGTTCTCTAGGTCATATGGCTGCAGGTGTAATGCTACTTATATTTAGACCTTTTAAAGTAGGGGATCTTATCGAAACAGATGGCAAGCTTGGCTTTGTAAAAGAAATCTCTGTATTTGTAACGGTTCTGGAAACATTTCAGAACAAAACAGAAATTATACCAAACGGAGCTATTACTGCAGGAACAATTACAAATCTTACCACTATCGGTAACCTAAGAGTTGATATGCCTTTTGCTATTCAATACGGTACAGATATAGAAAAAGCTAAGCAAATAGTAATGGATGTAATGAAATCTGATCAAAACGTTTTACAAAATCCAGCTCCCAGAGTAGCAGTTAATAACCTAGGGGCTAATGGAGTTGAACTTCTAGCACTACCCTATTCTACCTGCGAAACTTATTGGGATGTATATTGGGATACCAGGCAAAAAATCGTTGAAGCTTTAGGGAAAGCTAATTACGATGCCCCCTTACCACAACGAATTGTAACGATGAAGTCGTAACTCGTATTAGTGGTACAAAAAAAGCGATAAGAAATAAATCTTATCGCTTTTTTTTGTTGATTATACGTTTGTTATTTTTTCACATCTGCTGGTGCATTTAACTTTTGGCTCATTTCTAAAGAAATTGCAGATTTATCAAAAGTTAATTTACCTGCTCCTGTTTCAATAACAATTGCATTATTTTTTTCACTGAAGTCAAAAACTTTACCATGAAGGCCACTTTTTGTAACTACACGATCTCCTTTTTTTAAATCTTCAGCAAACTTTTTCTCCTTTTTTGCTTTTTGCATTTGCGGACGTATCATAAAAAAATACATGACCACAAATATTAATATAAAAAAGGGGAGTTGTCCTCCTAAAAATTGTTCCATATATATTATTTGCTAGTTGGTGCTCCGTCTGCTGCAGCTGGTTTAGCTTTTGGAGTAACCATAGCTTTTATCTTAATAATTTCTTTTCCAGCTTCTGTATTAGCAGAAATTGTTACTTGCTTTGTTTGCTGGTTTGGCTTTCCGTTAGAGTTGAACTTTACTAACATCTCTCCTGTAGCACCAGGTGCGATTGGCTCTTTTGGCCATTCTGGCACTGTACAACCACAACTACCCTTTGCACTTACAATTACCAATGGTGCTTTACCAGTGTTGGTAAATGAGAATTTGTGCTCTACTACGTCTCCTTCATTAATAGTTCCAAAATCGTGCTCAGTCTCAGCAAAAGTCATTACTGGGAAATCTGCATTTTTTGCATCACGATCTGCAGCTATTTCTACATTTTCTTCTTTAACTTTTTCTGCCGCATTCTCTTTACAAGACATTACTGTCATTGCCAAAACTCCGGCTAAAATTAAAATTCCTTTTTTCATTACTTGAGTTTTTAATTATTTAAAGGGATAAAAATACTATTTTTTCTAAAACTACATAAGTCCACGCCCTACTTTGTTTAATTTGCCGTTTTCTTTGTATTCCTTAGATATTTTATCCAAAATTCCGTTGATAAAAATACTACTTTTAGGCGTACTATACTCTTTGGCAATTTCTAAATATTCGTTAATTGTTACTTTTACAGGGATTGAAGGGAATTTTACAAACTCACATATCGCCATTTTCACAATCGCTTTATCCAATTCTGCAATACGATCCTGATCCCAATTAGGAGTTCTTCCGTCTATTTCTTTAGAAAACTCTACACCGTTTAAAGCTGTTTTCCTAAAGACATCTATTGCAAACTTTTTATCATCTGCATCTTTATATAACTTGGGCAATACCATATTCTCATTATGAGATGGTTTTAACTTACGAATCATTTTAACTATAGAAGTATTTACCAATGGTAAATCATCTACCCATGTTAATTTTTTATCCTCTATATATTCATAAAACTTATCATTAGGGGCAATAATCTCTTTAAATACCTCTAAAATAAAGTCTTTATCTTCTCCAAATGAACTCAATCGTGTACTCATATACGAAGTATACAAATCACTATCCTTAATTTCATTCCATAGCAACGCTACGTATTCATCATCCAGTTCCCAACAATTTAATTTCTTGGCACCAATTTCTTCTTTAAGCTGAAGGTTGTTTTCTAACAACAACAGCACTTCGTTATCTATAAATTTGGTATTCGGATTTTTTTCTTCTGAAGTAGCCAAATATTTTTTTTGGCTTTTTGACATAAAGTCTTCTGCTCGTTTTCTAATCTCTACCAAAAGTTGCAGGTTGATAAGAAACAACTCGTACATCTGGTCTATACTATAAAGTAGAAACTTCTCTTCTTTATTTATATTATCACTTTGCGTCTGCTCTATCGAATAGAGGGACTGCATTACTTTTACTCTAATATGTCTTCTGGTTAACATAGAAAATTACAAAGAACTTAATGTTTAAAAATAACAAAAGTATATTTTGACTTTTGCCTTGCAAAAATACTATTATTTTTAATCCACCTCTCTTAAAACTACTTTTTTTATAAGGCAATGACTAATTATTTTTTTTGAACAATATACTATCCTAAAAAACTACACATTGCAATCTTAGGGTTTGATTATTTTTCTTTTTTTCTAGATGCAATCCTATCCTCTGCTATACTGATTGCTGCTTCGTTTGTAGTTACATTAGTTGCTTTTGCCTTATTTAAAATATCCAATGTCGTATCATAAATATTAGCAGTTTTTGTTAGTATTTGTTCTCTACCATAACCTTCGATCTCTGCGAACACATTTATGATACCGCCTGCATTGATCAAAAAGTCTGGAGCATAAACAATTCCACGTTTTTGCAACATAGCGCCATGAACATTTTCATTCGCCAATTGATTGTTTGCTGCTCCCGCAATTATTTTAACTTGAAGTTTATGTACTGTTTCATCGTTTATAGTGGCTCCTAAGGCACAAGGAGCATAAATATCAGCTGCTTCTGCATAAAGGTCATCTCCTTTATATATATCAACACCATATTTTGCACTAACAACCTCTAGTCGTTCCTCATTAATATCACTAATAATAACTTTTGCCCCTTCTTCAGAAGTCAATCTCACCAATTCCTCTCCTACGTGACCGATTCCCTGAATCAAAATTCGTTTCCCATCCAAAGTATCGTTACCGTATGTAAATCTGGTAGCAGCTTTCATACCCATATATACTCCGTGTGCGGTAACCGGTGAAGGGTTACCAGCCCCACCTTTAGATTCAGAAATTCCTGTTACATAAGGAGTAACTTCTCGAACTGTATCCATATCAGAAGTTTCCATTCCTACATCTTCTGCTGTATAGTATTTACCACCTAAGGAATCTACAAACCTACCAAACCTTCTCATAAGCTCTGGAGTTTTTATTTTTTTAGGGTCTCCCACAATAACTGCTTTTCCTCCTCCTAAATTTAGACCGGTGATAGCAGCTTTATAAGTCATCCCTCTTGACAACCTTAACACATCATTAAGAGCATCCCATTCGGTTGCATAATCATACATTCTTGTCCCTCCTAATGCAGGTCCTAAAATTGTGTTATGCACGCCAATAATTGCCTTCAATCCTGTATCTTTGTCCTGGCAAAAAACAACTTGTTCATGATCATCAAAAGATAATTGACCAAATACAGGGGCTTCTTTTTTTAGTTGATTTGCAGTAAAAACTTCGGTTATCATGGTGTGATTTTTTTTAAAATAGAATTATATTATATTCAAAATTAGGATGCTAAAATAGCATGTTTTTATTAATTTCTATTTAAAAACAGTTAAATTTTGCGAATTTACAAATAAAAAGAGTTTAAAACACAAGCTTTATATGCGTGCACTAAGTCATTTAAATAAATACTTTTTAAAATATAAATATCGCTTAATTATTGGGTTAATTATTACAATAATTGCTCGAGTTTTTGCAACAATAGTACCTACTTTAGTAGGTGATTCTGTAGATGTTGTAGAACAGTATATTAATAAAGATATTACAGATATTGCTGATGTCAAAAGTGGCCTTATTACCAATATCCTTCTTATTGCAGGCGCATTACTTATTTCTGCATTATTTACTTTTTTAATGCGTCAAACATTTATTGTAGTTTCTCGTTTTATAGAGTTTGATTTAAAGAACGAAGTTTTTGAGCATTATGAAAAACTGTCTCTTAATTTTTATAAGAAAAATAGAACTGGAGACCTTATGAATCGCATTAGTGAAGATGTATCAAAAGTAAGAATGTATGTTGGCCCAGCGATTATGTATAGCGTAAATACTCTTACCTTGTTTATAGTTGTAATTGGATATATGATAAGCATTGCACCAGAACTTACCCTTTATACGGTAGCCCCTCTGCCAATACTTTCTGTATCTATCTATAAGTTAAGTGTTGCTATTCATAGACGAAGTACTGTTGTACAAGAATTCTTGTCAAAGCTAACTACATTTACTCAGGAAACTTTTAGCGGAATCATGGTTGTAAAATCGTATAACATCAACCAACAAGTTCATACAGAGTTTTCTGAATTATCAAATACCAGTAAAGACAAAAATCTTGACCTGGCTAAAGTACAGGCACTGTTTTTTCCGCTAATGGTTTTATTAATAGGATGTAGTAATATTCTTGTAATTTATATCGGCGGAAAACAATTTATAGATGGCACCATCAAGGATCTTGGTGTGATTGTTGAATTTATCATATTTGTAAACATGCTTACTTGGCCAGTTGCAACGGTAGGATGGGTTAGCTCTATAGTTCAACAGGCAGAAGCATCTCAAGTAAGAATTAATGAATTCTTAAGTCAAAAGCCAGAAATCACCAATACAGTTACACAAAACACACCAATTAATGGTGATATTATTTTTAAGAACGTTTCTTTTACCTATGACGATACCAACATCACTGCTTTAAAGAATATTTCTTTTGAGGTTAATAATGGAGAAACTATAGGTATTCTAGGAAAAACAGGTTCGGGAAAATCAACAATACTTGATTTGATAGGAAGACTTTACGATGTGTCTTCTGGTGAAGTACAAATTGACCAAACTTCTATCAAAAACCTTAACCTTACCGATTTGAGAAAAAACATAGGATATGTTCCTCAAGATGCATTCTTATTTAGTGACTCTATTAGAAACAATATAAAGTTTGGTAAGAAAGATGCCACAGAAAACGAAGTTATTGAAACATCCAAAAATGCCGTTGTACATAATAACATTATAGATTTTAGTAATGGATATGACACTGTACTTGGTGAACGGGGTGTAACTCTTTCTGGAGGACAAAAACAACGAGTTTCTATCGCCAGAGCTATTATAAAAGACCCATCGATATTACTTTTTGATGATTGTTTATCTGCTGTAGACACCGAAACCGAAGAAGAAATATTAAACAATCTTACCGCAATATCTAAAAATAAAACCACTTTTATTGTAAGTCATCGTGTATCTACCATCAAAAATGCGAATAAAATTATGGTCCTTGACGAAGGAAAAATAATCCAGCAAGGCACTCATTATCAACTAATAAACAAAAAAGGTTATTATCAAGAACTCTATTTAAAACAACTTAGCGAAAAAGAAATATAAGTTTTTTTTGTTCGGTTAACATTTTTTTTGGACTTTTGAAACCATCATAACATATTAATTAATTTAATACATAAGGATTATGAGTGATCATGAAATGATGGATAAGGAAGAAATTTTCTCAAAAGTTTTACGAGCAGGAAGAAGAACATATTTCTTTGATGTACGGGCAACAAAAGCAGGAGATTACTATCTAACAATAACTGAAAGTAAAAAATTCACTAACGATGACGGATCTTTTCACTATAAGAAACACAAGATCTATCTATACAAAGAGGACTTTACTGGCTTTACAGAAATCTTAAATGAAATGACTAATTTTATAGTCGAAGAAAAAGGAGAAGAAGTTATAAGCGAAAGACATCAAAAAGATTTTCAGAAATCTTATGATGATAGTTCTTACGTAGCAAGTAATGCAGAAGAAGTTGGAGCATCTACAGAAAGTTTTACAGATGTTAGCTTTGATGATATTTAATTAGATAAAAATCTAATTCATAATACAAGCCGCTTTTTAAAGCGGCTTTTTTATTTCCTCATTATAATAAATACTCACTCCTACATTTATTTTCTACGTTAGATCTCATTTTAGGCTCAAACGCATAACATAGTTAAATTTATGTAAACCCTTTCTCTTACCGAGATCCTTTTCTTTATATTGATCTCCTTTAGTTATAATAATAACGCATAAGTTATAGCCAGACACGACTGAAATTAGTTCGATTTTGGAATACAACAAATAACCAATATGAGATATACTTTTACACTTGTTTTTATACTTCAGAGTTTTCTTTTTTTTTCACAAAACAATGTATCATTGGACTATTATCTCCCAAAAGATGTAACCTATGATACCAATATCCCTACCCCTCAAAGTGTATTAGGTTATGTTCCTGGCAAATGGCATGTATCTCATGACAAACTTGTGAATTATATGAAGGCTCTTGCCAATTCATCTTCTAGAATTACAATAGAAGATAGAGGTAAGACTTTTGAAGATCGCCCTTTATTACTATTAACCATTACTTCAGAAAAAAATCATCAAAATATTCAAGAAATACAAAAAATGCACCTGGGATTAACCAAAAGTAATGCGTCTCAAATAAACATAGACAATCTACCAGCTGTAGTGTATAACGGTTTTTCTATTCACGGTAATGAACCCAGTGGTTCTAATGCCGCATTAATTGCTGCATATTATCTTGCCGCTGCTCAAGGCCCGCAAATTGATCATCTTCTAGACAATATTGTCATTTTATTCGATCCTTCGTTTAATCCAGATGGCTTACAACGGTTTTCATACTGGGCAAACACCAATAAAAGCAAAAATATTAGCACAGACCCACAAGATCGAGAGTATGACGAAGTTTGGCCAGGAGGAAGAACGAATCATTATTGGTTTGATATGAATCGAGATTGGTTACCAGCACAATTACCCGAATCAAGAGCAAGAATTAAAACATATCACCAGTGGTATCCTAATATCTTAACAGATCACCATGAAATGGGCTCAAACAGCACTTTCTTTTTTCAACCAGGAATAGCATCCAGAGCACATCCCTTGATCCCTAAATTAAATCAAGAACTAACAAAAAAGATTAGTCTTTACCATGCAAAAGCACTAGACTCGATAGGTTCGCTATACTATAGCGAAGAGAGTTTTGACGACTTTTATTACGGCAAAGGGTCTACTTTTCCTGATATTAATGGCGGTATCGGTATTTTGTTTGAACAAGCAAGCTCTAGAGGTCATGCCCAACAAACCATCAATGGGGTACTTACTTTTCCTTTTACTATAAAAAATCAATTTAATACTGTACTTTCTACTTTAAAAGCTGCAAAATCACTGCGCAAAGAACTGTTAGTCTACAAAAGAGATTTCTATGGTAATACTCAAAAACCCAATACTAAAGAAGCCTATATTTTTGGTAATAAAAAAGATGCAGCATCTGCTTATCACTTGGCAGAAATTCTAAAAAGACATCAGATCAAATTACACAAACTAACTAAAGATGTTACACTACAAGGAAAAACATTTAAAAAAGCATATAGCTATGTAGTTCCTAAAGATCAACGTCAAAAAAAATTATTAAAAGCCATATTCGAAAAAAGAACAACCTTTAAAGATAGCTTATTTTATGATGTCTCTGCATGGACTTTCCCCTTAGCTTTTAATCTCGATTATATAGAAAATGCTACTGCTTCACATATCGGAGCCGAAATATCGGATCTTGAATTCAGAAAACCTCCATCAGTCTCAAAAAGTAATTATGCATATCTAATGGAATGGCACGAATATTATAGTCCAAAGGTTTTGTATCAAATCCTAAAAAAAGGGCTACGAGCAAAAGTTAGTTTGAAATCATTTTCTATCGATCAAAACAAATATGACTATGGCACTATTTTAATTCCCGTAAAAAACCAGGTATTACCACCAAAAGAACTGCATATTTTACTTCAAAAATTAAGCGTTGACAATCACATTGATATTACAGGAGTGCACTCTGGGCTTACGCAAGGGATTGATCTTGGAAGCAACAGTTTTAGACCGTTATCGCTTCCTAAAATAGGCTTATTTACTGGTAATGGAGTTACTCCATATGACGCTGGAGAAATATGGCACCTTATGGATCAACGATATGATATCCCTATTACAAAATTAACTACTGATAATTTGTATAGAACTGATTTATCTAAGTATACTCATATCATATTGCCCAATGGTCGCAGACCAGGTCTGGACAAAGGAAAAGCAGATAGACTAAAAACATGGGGGCGTAATGGCGGGACTCTTATTGGGTATAAAAACATGGCTCATTTTTTTAAAAACAATGAGTTCATGAATATAGAATTTGCCAAACCCAGCGTTGTAGCAAAAAACATATCTTTTGAACAGAAACAAAACTTCTATGGCGCAGAAGTAATCGGGGGAGCTATTTTTGAAGCAGAAACGGATCGTTCACATCCTATAAATTTCGGATATCCGAACAACAAAATTTCATTGTTTAGAAGTACTGCTTTATTTATCAAACCCGATAAACAAAGTTATAACAACCCCATTAGGTATACCAAAAAATCATTACTAAGCGGATATATTAGTCAAAAAAATCTGGATTCATTATCAGGCACGATTCCTTTTAAACATGCAAATTTTGGTAAAGGAGACGTTATCCTGTTTACAGACAATACTAATTTCAGAGCTTTTTGGTATGGTACTAACAAACTCCTTATGAATGCCATTTTCTTTGGCAATCATATGTAAAACTATACTTCTTCACGAAATTTATAGTAATACAGTAGTACTTCATTAGGTGCTTCGGTTTGTGGGTAATGACCAATATCATCCAGAATTACAACCCTAGCATTAGGAACAATCTCTTTGTAAAACACTGCCATATGTTTACCCGAAATTGGATCGGCACCCCCGTTTATCAATATTTTAGGTATATCTGTATATTGAATAGCTTCTCTCCACCTAATTTTGTATTGATTTCTTTCTTTTAGGTATTGTATTACCTTAGGTATTACATCTTTGCCTGAATTATATGCTATAGTTTCCCAAAACTCATCTATTTCCTGTTCGGTGGCCTGGGTATTTTTTCCGAAAATTTTTCTAAAGTTTTTTGCCAGAGTATTTCTTCCCATAAAAAACTTTAAAAAACCACCTAAAGGCGTTAGCAGAAGCTTTTGAGTTATTGTTGGAAAATTGGTTTCTGGAAACATCCCTCCATTCAAAAAGCATACCGACTTAATATCAAATGGGTAATCAGAAATTTCTTTATAACGTGCTAACATTTCCTGTACCACAGTATCACCATAATCGTGTGCCATGATATGAAAAGAACTTATTCCTTTCTCTTTCAAAAAAGCTTCCCACAAATCTACTTGAGAAAATATCGAATAGGAATGGTTTACTGGTTTGGAAGAAAAGCCATAACCTAACATATCTATAGTATACACCTTATATTTTTTGCATAACGAATCCCACATCTTATTCCAATCCCATGATGAAGTAGGAAAACCATGCACTAATAGCAAAGGATCCCCCACTCCCGATTCTTTATAGAATATTTGATAGTTTTTATACGAATAGTATGTTCCTGAGTTTTTCCATGTTGCTAACTTCATTTTCGTCTTTTTTGTATGCTACAATTTAGTCCTACTTTTTCAAATGAAACACCTATCCTAACCTTTCTTCAAAAGAAGGGTTTCAATTCAAGTCTCCTTTCCAAAGAAGCTTAAAAGATGTGTAAGTTGTATTGCTTTTAATTTAACATGATCTGATAAATCTATTGATTAAAGATGATAAAATACGATTAATAGGCTTTTTAACACCCAGAATAAGATACTAAAGATTCTTTTAAATCTATGAGACTCAAATAACTCAAAAACAGATGTAACTTAAATAGTTTTTATTAGACTTATATAGTATAAAATCGTAATTTGAAACCTTTTTAAATATTACATACATTATGGCACGTACTCCTTCAAATATGTTACCTCTTGGCACAATCGCGCCCGATTTTACTCTTATAGACTCGGTTACTAATGACCCTGTTGGTTTACAAAATATAAAGGGTGAAAAAGGTACGGTGGTCATGTTTATTTGCAATCATTGTCCTTTTGTAATTCATGTAAATGAAGAGATTGTTCGCATTGCAAATGATTACCGTGTACAGGGGTTTGGTTTTGTTGCAATAAGCAGTAATGATGTTGAAAAATACCCACAAGATGCCCCTAAAGAAATGTGGAAAATTGCTCGTAAAAACAATTACACTTTCCCTTATTTATTTGATGAATCACAAGAAATAGCAAAAAAATACGATGCAGCTTGCACTCCAGATTTTTACCTATTTGACGCAGAGTTAAAATTGATATACAGAGGACAATTAGACGATTCCCGACCTGGTAATGGTATCCCTGTTAATGGACGTGATCTTAGGCAGGCATTAGATGCTGTCCTAAGAAATGCTACAGTTTCTGAAGATCAAAAACCTAGTATTGGGTGTAACATCAAATGGAAGGAATAAGTAAACCTTCTTTATCTGGAAACAAATATATTGATAAACCTATACGATAGTTAGCTTAGGAATAAGTTGTAAATGTGCCAGATGATGATTACCATGCCATGCATAGATACCAATATCTTCTCCTAACGAAATAGAAACATTACCTTCTGGATGAATAAACTCTCGCTTAAGGTCATCTGCAGATAATCCTTTTAAAAAATATACCCATTTTGCATGCAATGCTTTTATTAGGTCTAAGGAAAGCTCTATTGGCGCAGATTTTGTGTCAAACAATTCTGCCCATAACTGTTCATTATACGCTTTAATCATGGGTTTATCTTCTGTCATACCCCATTTAAATCTTATATAACCATTATGATGGCTATCGTGTATATGATGAATCACCTGTCTAGCGGTCCACCCTCCTTCCCTATAAGAGGTTTCTAACTGCAAAGAAGTAAATCCAGACACTAATTCATTAAGTTTTACCGGTAATTCTTCTATATCTTTTATCCATTGCTTGATATGAGTATCAGAAATAATTTTGGGGCACTCAAATTGCCCTATAGGATATCTTGCATTCATAACTATAATTATTCGACTTTTGTGTATCTAAACTCTTCTTTTGAAGAAAGATCTATTAACATTAATTCCTGATCGGTAATACTATCAATCTTATATCGATAAATTCGATCATCCATAGGAAAAAAACAAATCATAACCCCGTCTTCTATTCTTGTTTTTAAGCGGTTTGCAAATCGACCGTCGTAAAAATTAAATCGTACGGTTCCTTCAAAAAGTATATAATCGCCTTCACTTTCAATAAATCTCCATTTACCTTGCAATGCATCATACATGTCCTTATTATAAAACTTATTGTCTAATAATGCTTTCATTTTTTCTGCATATTTAACAAAATTCTTTTCAGGAGTAATTCTATCCAGCGATTTTCCGACCACCTTCTTTTTTACTTCTTTTCGGTTTTTAAAATAATGATTAGACTCGTATTTTGTATACATTTTGGAATAATCCATAATCCTTTGACCGTTTTCATTTAGTTTTTCTAAATAGGGTCGTTGTTTATAATTCACATGAATTAACTGATCATTCCAAAAATAAAACACAGTTACAATATCAGCAACTTGAGTACCTATCTTTCGGGTAATTTTTTTTAGCCGTTCATGTTCATAATAACCATTAAGCTCGGCTCCATGATCGACCATTTTATCAAGAAATTCTTCAGAATCAAGATAAAATGTCTCCAACTCTGTATAACTATCTATGATTTCTATTTGATCATTGATTTGGGCCAAAACATCACTTTCTTCTTGTCCAAAAACTGCATAAATCCCATTACATAAAATCCAGTAAAAAATTATTTTTCGTCTCATCTTGATCTTCGGGGGGTTGTATTTTGATCAAAATATAAACAAAAAATACTTTCAAGTAGAGGTATTACAGATATTTAACAAATTTAGAATGAATCTAAAAGGTTACATAAGCAGTAAAGTTATAGTCATTATTTTGTTATTATTTTTACCATCAACATTTCTTTTTTACTGTAACATGTTCTTTTCACTCCAAAAAAAAGCCTCAGAAAAATCTCTGAGGCTGTTCTATATATGGTGAATATACTTACTTTACTCCTACTAGTTCTACATCAAAAACTAATGTTGCATTTGGTGGAATAACTCCCCCTGCTCCATTTTGACCATAACCAAGATGTGGAGGAATGACGAATCTTGCTTTATCTCCAACTTTTAATAATTGTATTCCTTCATCCCATCCAGAAATCACCTGACCAATTCCTAATGAAAAATCAATTGGTTGATTCCGCTTATAAGAAGAATCAAAGACAGTACCATCAACAAGGCTTCCTTTATAGTGTACAGAAACTGTTTTTCCTTTTTCTGCCTTTTCTCCATCACCGTTTTGAAATACTTTATATCGTAGTCCACTTTCAGTTTTATCAAATCCTGCGGCTACTTCTTCTAACAATTCTTCTGCTTTTTTCTTTGCTGCCGCTTCTCTTTCTGCTTTAGCTCCATTAAAATTCCTAAAAGTTTCTACTGCATTAAAAGCTTCAGCATCTGCGCCAATCCTTTGAATTTCTATAGTTTCTATTTCATCTCCCTGCTCTATAGCGTTCACAACATCCTGTCCTTCTACCACTTTTCCAAAAACAGTATGTTTACCATCCAACCATGAAGTTTCTACATGGGTAATAAAGAACTGACTTCCGTTTGTTCCTGGTCCTGCATTAGCCATTGATAACACTCCTGGTCCATCATGTTTTAAATCTGCATGTATTTCGTCGTCAAACTGATACCCTGGGCCACCAGCACCAGTACCTTGTGGATCCCCACCTTGTACCATAAAATCAGCAATAACTCTATGGAATTTTAACCCATTATAATATGGTTTCCCTTGAGGAATAGCTTCATTTTCTATATTCCCTTCTGCCAAGCCAACAAAATTTCCTACTGTACCTGGTGTTTTTTTATACTCTAAATTTACTAAAATAGCCCCTTTTGAAGTGCTAAATTTTGCGTATAGTCCTTCTTCCATAGTAATATATATATTAAGTTTTTTAACATTTAAGCTGCAAAGATAATTAATTGACTCTTGTTGACAGACAGTTATCTCAAGCTTTTTAAATCAATACCTTTTTAAAAGTAAAATTTCTACCCAATCTATTGCAAAATGTATCCTATACTGGGATATTTGTATTAATTATAATTCAAAAAATTACCTACTAAAGGCAATAATGTTGTGATAAATAAGTTATAGAAAGGTTGAAGATTTTCTTGTTAACATAACAGAAATCTACTACTAAATTTTTCACAACACATTATCTTATTTACACACATTTCTAAATCGACGAATTAAAACTTGTTTATGCAATGAAATTACGACTCTCTTTATTAACTTTTTTTCTATTATTTGTATTTGTCTCTACCGCACAAAGTATCTATAAGTCAGGTTATTTTATTGACAATAGCGGTAAACGAACAGAATGTCTTGTTAAAAAAATGCCCTGGGAGACCAACCCGACAGAATTTGAATGGAAAAAAACAATTTCTTCGAGCCCTAAAAAAGAAAATATTGAAGATATCAAAGAGTTTGGTGTAGGACAAGATTATATTTTTAAAAGGTTCATTATGGCCTTTGATTTACAAGGAGATACTGTAGGAAAATCAAGTAAAGATAAAGACCCGAGATTAAGACTTAAAAAAGTGTTTCTACGATTAATCCTTAAAAGTGAAGCTACACTATATCAGTATTCTAAAAATGATGTACATCGCTTTTTTTATACCGATAGAAAATTTGCATATCCAGAATTATTGGTTTACAAAACCTATTATGTACCAGATTTGGAAGAAGATGTTGGAGAAAAAGTAATTCCTAAAGAAAACACTCAATTTAGAGATCAACTGGCACAATCATTAAAATGTAAGAATCAAGACCCTTCTGAGGTTGAATATACTTTAAAAGATTTAAAAAAATATTTTAAAGACTATAATGAATGTAGGGGTGCAAAAATTGCATACATGGTTAAAACCAGATTTAATCAAAGTAAAATTGGTATAATTGGTACGTTAGATTTTGTTAGTTTTTCTCACCCATCAGAACTTAACCCTACCGAAACATTAATTTATGATGATATTCTAGCACCAAGGTATGGTATTTATTTAGAAACTTTTATTCCGTTTTTTGGAGTAGATTTAAGTTTCTTCTTAGAATCGACTTATCGATCTTTTTCTACAAAACACACAAATTTTGCAAATCCTGATGCAGAAGGCCCAGAGCTTAATTTTAAAAGTATAAATGTGGCCTTTGCCCCTAGGTTTCATCTCTACCTAAGTTCTAATTTTGAAGTCTTTTTTGAAGGAGGCCTTTCTGTAGATCAAGACTTAGGCACAGAATCTATTTTTAATAGTATAGAGAGTACTACTTTAGATTATTTTTATGGAGGGGGCTTTGGTGCAGGTCGCTTTAAAGTTGGATATCGAGTATATACCGATAAAAACATAGCAAAACGAGAAGCTTTAAGTGATGCTCTTTCTGAATCTACACTTTCGACATCTAGCTTTTTTCTTACTATCAGTTTATCAAAAAGTAATAGGAATAAATAATAAATAGCAATAAAAAAACCGTTTCAAGTTAAGTCTCTTATAAACTTACACTTGAAACGGAACTATTTTATTACTAAATAAAGTTTTTCTAAACTCTAATTCGCTACTTCGCTAATAAATTTAATACGATATAGACGTAGCTCTTCATCATCATAATCGCCATCAAACTCTTCTATTGCAACATCAATCTTATCATTTTCTGCTTCTAGAAAGTATTCATGGATCTCTTCTTGCTGATCTTCATCAAGAACTTCATCTACCCAATAATCTATATTAAGTTTTGTACCACTATATACAATTGCCTCCATTTCTTTTATGAACTCTGTCATATCCATCCCTTTTGCCGCTGCTATATCATCAAGAGGTAGTTTACGATCTACATTTTGTATGATGTATAGTTTAAGTCCACTATTGGCTCCTGTACTTTTAACCACAAAATCATCGGGCCTCATAATATCATTTTCTTCTACATACTTTCCTATGAGAGCGACAAATTCTTTTCCGTATTTTTTTGCTTTTCCTTCTCCTACTCCATGAACATTTCCGAGTTCTTCCATAGAAATAGGATATTTCAAGGCCATATCATCGATCGATGGGTCTTGAAACACCACAAATGGAGGAACACCTAACTTTTTTGCTACTTTTTTGCGTAGATCTCTTAGCATACTTGCTAATTTATCATCGCTTCCTCCTTTATTGCCAGATTTTGCAGCGGTAATTATAGAATCATCTGTTGTCTCATCATACACATGATCTTCTGTCATCATAAAACTAACAGGATTATCAATAAACTCTTTTCCTGCCTTAGTAATTCTAATTACACCATAGGTCTCTATATCTTTTCTTAAGTATCCAGAAACTAATACCTGTCGAACCAACGCCATCCAGTATTTATCTTCTCTATCTTTACCTGTACCAAAAAATGGTTGTTCATGTGTTTTATGAGAAATAATGAGCGCATTACTTTTTCCTACCAGCGTATTCACCAAATCTTTTGATTTATAAATCTCTCCTGTTTTGGAAACTACCTTAAGAAGTAATTTTACCTCATCTTTTGCTTCTATTTTCTTTTTTGGGTTACGCACATTATCATCCATATCTGCACCTTCCCCATTTTTGTCATCAAACTCTTCTCCAAAATAATGAAGTATAAATTTTCTTCTGGATATTGATGTTTCTGCAAAAGCAACTATTTCTTGTAAAAGTGCATGACCAATTTCCTGTTCTGCAACAGGTTTACCGCTCATAAACTTTTCTAGTTTCTCGATATCTTTATAGGCATAGTACGCCAAACAATGTCCTTCTCCTCCATCACGACCTGCACGACCTGTTTCCTGGTAGTAACTCTCTATACTTTTGGGCATATCATGATGGATAACAAAACGCACATCTGGTTTATCTATACCCATTCCAAAAGCAATTGTAGCAACCACCACATCTACATCCTCCATCAAAAACATGTCTTGGTGTTTTGCTCTTGTTTTAGCATCTAAACCTGCATGATATGGTACTGCTTTTACACCATTTACCTCTAAAGTTTGTGCTAACTCTTCTACTCTCTTTCTACTTAGACAGTATATAATACCGCTTTTTCCTCCATTTTGTTTTACAAAACGAGTAATATCTGCATCTACATTTTTTGTCTTGGGGCGTATTTCATAAAATAAATTAGGTCGATTAAAAGATGCTTTAAATGTATTGGCATTACTCATGCCTAAATTTTTAAGAATATCTTCTTGTACCTTGGGAGTTGCAGTTGCAGTAAGTCCTATAATTGGTATCTCTGATCCAATTCGCTGTATGATATTACGTAGATTTCTGTATTCGGGTCTAAAGTCATGCCCCCACTCACTTATACAATGCGCTTCATCAATTGCCAAAAAAGAAATTTCCTGAGATTTTAGAAAATCAACATATTCTTCTTTAGTTAATGATTCTGGAGCCACATATAGAAGTTTGGTAACTCCATTAATAATATCTTCCTTTACTCTCTTAACTTCAGATTTGTTAAGGGAAGAATTAAGCACATGCGCTATTCCATCTATAGATGAAATACCACGAATTGCATCTACTTGATTTTTCATCAAGGCAATCAAAGGTGACACTACGATCGCTGTACCTTTACACATCAAAGCAGGAAGTTGATAACATAGGGATTTTCCTCCTCCTGTAGGCATTATCACAAAAGTATTTTGCTTGTTAAGAATACTTTGTATTACCTTTTCCTGTAATCCTCTAAATTGACTAAATCCAAAGTGGGTTTTTAATGCACTTTGCAAGTCAGTTTCATTCAAACTCATTAAACCTTTTACTTTTATATCCAATTAAATAAAGAATCTCTAACACCAAAACCTATTTCCCCAAATACAGATTTAGTGCATTTTACATTTTAATTTCACATGTCAAATATAAGCAAAGCAGAACTTTAAATGCTTTTTTTTATGACTATTTAAAATTAATTAGGTATTGCATACCTTTGCGCATATTAAAGATAATAAAATCTTTAATTAAATAACACACAAAATTATTAAATTTTGAACACCCAAGAAACTATAATGGCCTATGCCAAAAAAACAATTGCTGAAGAAGCTCGTGCAATTGCATATCTAGAAGAACTTATTGACGATGAGTTTTCTAAAGCTATTGAAACCATACATAACTCTAAAGGTAGAGTAATCATAACCGGTATTGGTAAAAGTGCTATAATTGCTACCAAAATTGTGGCCACAATGAACTCTACTGGCACTCCTGCCGTATTTATGCATGCTGCAGATGCTATTCATGGTGATTTAGGTACCATTTTGGAAGATGATATTGTTATTTGTATCTCTAAAAGCGGTAACACTCCTGAAATTAAAGTTCTGGTGCCTCTGATCAAAAATTTTAAAAATACGTTGATCGGTATTACTGCCAACAAAGATTCTTTTCTTGGACAGGAGGCCGATTTTACACTTCATGCCTATGTAGAAAAAGAAGCATGCCCCAACAACTTAGCTCCTACAACAAGTACCACAGCACAGTTGGTTATTGGAGATGCTATTGCTGTTTGTTTACTTCATTTGCAAGGATTCTCGAGTCGTGATTTTGCAAAATACCATCCAGGAGGTGCCTTAGGGAAAAAATTATATCTACGTGTAAGTGATATTACGGCTAGAAATGAAAAACCAGAAGTGTCTCCAGATTCTAATATTAATACAGTTATTGTAGAAATGACAGAAAAAAGACTTGGAGCTACAGCAGTGACCGAAAATGGAGTTATACAGGGTATAATTACAGATGGAGATCTTCGTAGAATGCTTACAACAAACACGGCTTCTTTTGATGGATTAACTGCTAAAGATATAATGTCACCCCATCCAAAAAGTATTGACAACAATGCTATGGCAATTGACGCGCTTGAAAAACTGGAAGAATATTCTATTTCACAATTATTAGCCGAAGAAAATGGTAAATATGCAGGCTTTTTACACATCCATGATTTAATGAAAGAAGGTATTATATAATGGCAACAGGCACAAATAAAGATCCGCAATCAATGTCTTTTCTGGATCATCTGGAAGAATTACGCTGGCATCTAATTAGAGCCACCGTTGCTGTGCTTATTGCTGCTACAGCTGCATTTATAGCTAAAGAGTTCATTTTTGACATTATCATTTTCGGGCCTAAAAAACCAGATTTCCCTACTTATAGAGGATTGTGTCATATATCAAAACTAATGGGGTTTGATGATGGACTTTGTTTTAAAGAGTTGCCTTTTAGTGTACAAAGCAGAAAAGTTGCGGGGCAATTTTCTGTTCATATATGGACTTCTATAACTGCTGGGTTTATTATTGCTTTTCCTTATGTGATCTATGAATTTTGGAAATTTATTGCTCCTGCCATGTATGATAAAGAAAGAAAATACTCTAAAGGTTTTATCCTTGTATGTTCTTTTTTATTCTTTCTAGGTGTTCTTTTTGGGTATTATGTAATTACCCCTTTGTCCATTAATTTTCTAGGAGGATATCAGGTAAGCAAAGAAGTACTTAACGAATTCGACATAGACAGTTATATTGCCTTGGTAAGGGCCTCTGTAATTGCATGTGGTCTTATTTTCGAACTCCCGGTGATTATGTTTTTTCTTACCAAAGTAGGTTTAGTAACCCCTGAGTTTTTAAGAAAATATCGAAAATTTGCTTTGGTTATCGTATTAATCCTTTCTGCTATTATTACACCTCCTGATATAGCAAGTCAGGTTATTGTTGCAATTCCCGTTCTTGTATTATATGAAGTAAGTATCTTTATTTCGAAAGCAGTTATTAAAAAAGAAAATAAAAAACTACAAAAACTTTCTAAATGAGCACAATCGTAGAAGAATTTAATGCCTATAGAGAAAAAATGAATTCTCGTATTCTTGAAGATAACAACAAAGTAATCAAAAGAATTTTTAATCTGGATACCAATGCCTTTACCGAGGGAGCTTTGGATGTCAAAACCAAAGAATTATTGGGCTTGGTAGCTTCTGCTGTTTTACGTTGTGATGATTGTGTTCGCTACCATCTGGAAACTTGCCATAAAGAAGGGTTATCTAAGGATGAAGTAGTCGAAGCTTTAAGTATTGCAACACTAGTGGGAGGAACTATTGTAATACCGCATTTGAGACGTGCTTATGAATTTTGGGATGCATTAGAAGCAAAAACCAATTAAACCTGGCATCAAGGTTAAAAAGAATAATGTAAATTTACCGATCCAAAATAGCAACACCTCAACAGCAAAGAAGTCATTCTGATATGAAATTACAAGCAGAAAATTTAATAAAAGCCTATAAAGGAAGAAAAGTAGTAAAAGGAATCTCTTTAGAAGTTAATCAAGGGGAGATCGTCGGGCTTTTAGGACCAAATGGAGCAGGAAAAACCACATCTTTTTATATGATTGTTGGGTTGGTTAAACCAAATGGAGGAAAAATCACCTTAGACAATACCGATATTACAAAATATCCCATGTATAAAAGAGCTCAAAATGGTATCGGTTATTTGGCGCAAGAAGCTTCTGTTTTCAGAAAACTTAGTATCGAGGATAATATTTTGAGTGTGCTACAACTTACCAAGCTTTCTAAAAAAGAACAACTTCATAAAATGGAAGCACTTATAGAAGAGTTTGGCCTGGGGCATATTCGTAAAAACAGAGGAGACTTATTAAGTGGTGGGGAACGACGTCGTACAGAAATTGCGCGAGCCCTGGCAACAGATCCTAATTTTATACTTCTGGATGAGCCTTTTGCAGGAGTTGATCCGGTTGCTGTAGAGGACATACAACGTATTGTAGCGCAGTTAAAAAACAAAAATATAGGGATTTTAATTACAGATCACAACGTACAGGAAACACTAGCCATAACAGACAGAACTTACCTTATGTTTGAAGGTAGCATCCTTAAAGCAGGAATACCAGAAGAACTAGCAGAAGATGAGATGGTACGTAAAGTATACTTAGGTCAAAACTTTGAGTTGAGAAAGAAAAAACTTAGCTTCTAGACATTTTTTATATTTTCTTTTTATAGAAAAAACACTAGATTAATAGTGTTATTTAATCCTTATGAAGATCGAAACAAAACTAGATATCTTAGTTATTAATTGTAGTCAACGAGATGATTCTAAAAGTTTAGAAGTTTCTAAATACATTCAAAAAAACGTTTTAAAAGCTATCTCAAACTTATCTTCTTCTATTTTAGATTTATCATTGCATCCATTCTTATTAGATCACTATGGATATGGTCGTGAAAACGACAATGTATTAATGGATAAAGACAAAAAAGAAGTACTTGATCGACTTTATGCATGTGATGCTGCCATATTTGTAGTTCCAGAATGGGGAGGTATGATCCCTCCTGCCCTTGTAAACTTACTATTACTATGTGCCTATGGTTCTGCTCAAGGATTGCCTCTTGGTCATAAACCAGGGTTTATTGTAGGAGTTTCTGCATCTGGTGGAGGAACCTACCCTATTTCTCTTTTAAAAGGATATGCAGCTAAAAACAGTCATTTAACATGGACACCATTACATACAATAATCTCTAACGTAGAAGATTTTTTAAAAAATGACTGGTCTCCAAAAGATAACCATAGATTTTCTCAGGTTCAATCTAGATTGGTAACAGGGATAGAGAGCCTAATTATTTATGCTAACAAATTGAAAGAAGTTCGCAGTGAATTAGTTTCTTTATCCAAAATACACCCTTTTGGACAATAATGCAAAACTCTTATTTTGGCCTTTGATAAGCTAATCTCGAATAAAGCTTGGGGGTTACATACCCATCAAGTCCATTAATAGCTGCTATATTGCCTTTTTCCAAATTAACAAAACCATCTTCTTCTACCAAAATATCCTCTACATACAGATCTAAAACTTCACCTAAAAGTAAAATGGTACCATTTGCTTTGATATGATACTCTTCAAGATATTTCATTGCCATTTTTACAGGAGACCCTTTAACGAAAGGAGCATAAAAATCATTTAGATAACTCTCCTCTAATAACGTTTTATCAAATTCTGAAATTTCAGAAGTATACTTAGCCGATGTATGATGAGCATCTTCAATTATCCCTTTGTAAATATGATTAATAGTAAAAAGTCCTGTTTCTTTAATATTATCATAAGTGTTTCTTACCACCGTAGTTGGTCGTAACACAAAACCAAGAATAGGAGGAGCCGATCCATAGTGCGTAACCGAACTAAAAACAGCAACATTTGTGACTCCTGTTAAAGATCTTGTCCCAATAAGGTTAGCCGATTTAAAACCTGATATACTATTTATTAAATTGATTTTATATAAATGATCTAATGAATCAATTTTCTTTCGATTAAAATGCATTCCCTATACTCTTAAAATTATTAATCTTGATACTGGTAGATTTTAAATCGTGCATCAAATTATACAATCCAAAAAAGGTTCTATTCATGTAAATAAAATGTTTAGACCCTCTATTTCCATTCATTTTTTTTATTTCTGAACTTTTGGCATATTTCTGCCCTAAATCAGCTATTTTTTTATAGAAAACTTCATCTGAAAAATCAAAAACTTCCTCTTGAAATGGTTTTGTAAATAATGACAGCATTTCATAAAATAGATCATTAAAAAATTTCTTTTCGTAAGGAGAATCATCATTTCTTAAAATTTCTAATTCATACAATTTTTTTTCAAAAAACTTTGAATCATTGATATTTTCTCTTTCTGCAAGCTCAAAATAAGGTACATAGAATTCATTAGGAATTTGTTTCATGCAACCAAAATCAATAACGATTAATTCATTGGTATCAGATACCAGGAAATTACCAGGATGTGGATCTGCATGCACTTTTTTAAGAATATGAATTTGGAACATATAAAAATCCCATAATGATTGTCCTATTTGATTTGCCTTCTCTATACTTTTATTTCGCGCTGTAAACTCAGAAAGATGCACACCATCCATCCAATCCATAGTTAATATCCTATTTGAAGAATATTTTGGGTAATAATTAGGAAATTTTAGTCCTTCTATATTTTTACATTTTTCAATTATCTCTATACTTTGCTCCAATTCAAGATCATAATTAGTCTCTTCAATTAGTTTGTCTTCTACTTCTTTAAAATATTCATCAGATCCTTTTCCTTTAATATTAAACATTTTAATTGCTATTGGTTTAACAAGAGCAAGATCTGACGATATGCTTTCTGCTACTCCTGGATATTGAATTTTAACAGCAAGCTGTCTTCCTTCTTTTGTTGCTTTATGAACCTGCCCTATACTAGCCGCGTTAACAGATTCTGTCGAAAAAGTATCAAATACTTCAGTAGGTACTTTATTAAAATACTTTTTGAATGTTTTTATCACAAGAGGAGCGGATAATGGAGGTACAGAAAATTGTGCTAACGAAAATTTTTCTACATAAGCTCTTGGAAGTATATTTTTTTCCATACTTAACATTTGAGCCACTTTTAATGCAGAACCTTTCAATGTTTTAAGGCCATTATAAATATCATCTGCATTAGCTTCATTAAGATTCTCTTTTGCTTTCTCTTTAGATTTCACAACCGTATCACCGTAGTATTTAGCATAATTCACACCAACTTTCAGACCAGTAGAAATTAATTTAGAAGCTCTTTCTATTTTTGACGTAGGAATTTTATTAATTGATTTCATATCATACATTCATTTTTTCTTTCCACACAAACTTTACTAAATCCACAACACTTTTGATGGGAGCTATGCTAATTAAATCAAACGTAGCTCGAATCGATTTTTCAATAAAAATATCGGTTTTCTCAAATCCTTTAGATTCATCATTTAACCAAAACTCTAACACAACCAGTAATTGAACCCATGCTGCCTCCTTAAAACCCTTATCTTGAATACTATTAAATCTTTCTTTTTTAAAATCTATTTTCTCTAGATCCAAACCATCAACAAAACTTAGATAAGACTCTTTTAACCTAGAAAGAGATTTTAAAGATTTTAGTTTACTTCTATGTTTTTGAAGAAACGTTACCACATACGATCTATTTGCAGAAAGTATTTCAAAAAAAGTATAATAAAAACTTAACAATTTTTGCTTTTCATTAAAATCAATATATTCCTTAGACTGCTCGAGCAAAATAATGGCTTGATCACAAAAAGAAGCAAAAATAAATTTCTCAATATTTTCAAAACTACTGAAATGTTGATAAAATTCGGACTCCTCAAAATCATGTCGCTTTGCAAAAGCATAGACGGATGAATGAGGTTCTGATAAAAGCAGTACATCGTTCATATACAACTCTATAATCTTTTCTGAAGTGATTTTATGTTTTTTTTTCATAACTCATATATCTATATACAAAAATACAAAATGTTTTACTGAATTGCATTTTTGTTAAACAAAATATATTTACATTTAAAAGTTTTCTTATTAACTCATGAGTTATTATTTATTAAAATGTGATTTCGATGTTTATTAATAAACTCTCCTAACAAAAAACAGTTTAAAAACCTTAAAATTCAGAATATCATAATTTTAATTACAAATCAAATATTTATGTTTCCTATATAATCGATATGATTTATCTTTAATAACATCCAATTTAAAGTAGTATTCACATTAAACCTTTTAAACTATGTTACGAAGTATTTTAAACTTACAGGAAGTTCAGATTTTAGAAAAGCAACAACAACGAGAAATCAACGCTGGTAATTGGTATATCGATTGTAGTTTAAGTCAAAACCTACAACACCCATGCTGTATAGTAGGATCTTCTGTTTGCGGTTAGACAGTCTTAAAATGCGAGCAAACTTTTAGAACAAGAAGCAGGCTAGTCCTGCTTTTTTTTATACTTATCACCAAATATTAATGATAATACTATATAAAGTAAAATAACACAAGGAATGGCAACAAATTTTAAAAATATCAATAGAACAATTGTAAGTAATAAAAATATGTACCGTATTTTATTCTCTGAAAAACTCCAGGTTTTAAATTTTAAAGCAAATAAGCTAATTTCTGCATTCAATAAATAACAACTTAATAGTGTTAGTCCTATCAAAAACCATCTATTAAGAATAATTTCATGAATCCATGCTTCTTGCTGATAAATGAGTATGAGCGGCAAGCTAATTATCAGTAAAGTATTTGCAGGGGTTGGCAATCCTATAAATGATGTAGTTTGACGTGTATCAATATTAAATTTAGCCAATCGATATGCCGAAGCTAGTGTAATTAACAATCCTAATAAAGGCAAATAAGATATCCAAGAATCAGACAAAGCTTCTTCAGAATTCCAGGAGCTAGAAACCACATAAAATGGTTTCCCAAAAACTTGTGTAAGCAATTGGTACATTACAATTCCTGGCACCACCCCACTAGTTACCATATCTGCCAATGAATCGAGCTGCAATCCTAATTCACTCCTAACATCTAATATACGGGCTGCCAAACCATCAAAAAAATCAAAACCTATCCCCAGTAACACAAAAAGAGCAGCAAGTTGTAAATGTCCTTGTACTGCAAAAATAACAGCAATAGAGCCACAAAAAAGATTGAGCAAAGTAATAAAATTAGGAACATGCTTTTTGATAGACATAAATTTGATTTTTTGTAAAAATAATAAACTATTCGAGTCTACTAACATAGTTTTAAAATAACAGTATCTAAGCTTAACAAAAAAGAAGCATTCAATTTTATTTTTTGTAACCAAATAAGTTTAATTTCGTTATTATTATATAGCGATTATACAACTATTTATGAAAAACATTCTGTTTGCTATCCTGACCGGATTGTTACTCGCCATAAGTTGGCCAACATATGGTTTCCCATTATTCTTATTTTTTGGATTTGTCCCTTTATTAGTAGTAGAACATAGCATTCGCTATAATAGATACAGTAAAACCAATCTTTTTGGACTTGCATACACTTCATTTTTCGTATGGAATATCATAACCACTTGGTGGATTTATAATTCTACTCCAATCGGCATGTGGATTGCAGTGCTTGTTAACAGTCTATTAATGACTATCGTTTTTTTGATATACCATATCGTAGCAAAAAGAGCAACTTTTTCTATTGCAAGTCTATTTTTGATTTGCTTTTGGATGGCCTTTGAATATTTTCATTTGCAATGGCAAGTATCATGGCCCTGGTTAAACTTAGGTAACGGATTTGCAAACTTCACTTCTTGGATACAATGGTATGAATATACGGGTACTTTTGGAGGAACTCTTTGGGTTTGGGTTGTAAATATTGGAATATATAAAAGTATATTACTATTTATCGAACATAAAGATAAATCTATACTATATCGATCGATACTTCGTAATGGGTTAATAATCTTAATTCCTATCCTGATTTCTATTATTCTATTAAAAACTTATACAGAAAAAGGCAAAACTATAGAAGTTGTCATTCTACAACCTAATATCAACCCTTATACAGAAAAATACAATACTAGCGATGATCGTATTGGTACCTTATTAACATCATTGACTCAAAAAGCCGCTACCTCTTCAACAGATTTTATTATTGCTCCAGAAACAGTGTTTGCAGATAATAATAGATTAACTAATTTTTCTAATTCGATCGCCAAGAAAACTGCTCAAAAAATATTAACATCATACCCTAATGCAAATTTCTTATCCGGGATATCGCTTATTGACGTATTTAACGACCCCAAAAGGATACGTAAACAAACTAACATTTATAAAGAAAATGTTTTTTATGATGATTACAACTCTGCTTTTTTTGTTAGCCCCGATGGCAACAATGAATTATACCATAAATCAAAGTTGGTTGTAGGAGTAGAAAATTTCCCGTATCAAAGTGTTCTTAAACCAATTCTTGGAGATGCCATGATAGACCTTGGTGGTACCGTTGCCAAAAAAACTACTCAAGAAGACAGAGAAGTATTTTTTAGTAAGGATGATGTGGGGATTGCTCCTTTAATTTGCTATGAAAGTATTTATGGTGAGTTTGTAACGGGCTACATTAGAAATAATGCAGACTTTTTAGCAATTATTACTAACGATGCGTGGTGGGGAAATACGCAAGGACACCAACAGCACCTATCATTTGCTAAGCTTAGAGCAATAGAAACTCGCAGAAGTATCGCCCGTAGTGCCAATACAGGAATTTCTGCCATTATAGATCAAACCGGAAATATTACCTCATCTCTTGGTTATGAAAAACAAGGAGTATTAAAAGGTACACTTATCACAAATGACAAAGTAACTTTCTATGTAAAAGCAGGAAACTATTTGGCCAGAATTGCTGTTTTTCTGTCTATTGGTATTTTTCTTTTCACGATAACACGGCGAAGGAATCATTAAATACTGTTTATTCTTACAAATAAAGTTTCTTTAAAACTTTGTTTCTATCTAACCTAGAAACCTTGTACCTTTACGTCTTTATATAAAATTGTGAATTACGTATCAGTAGAAAATATAGCAAAATCCTTTGGAGAACGTATTCTCTTTAAGGGTATCTCTTTCGGTATTAATGAAGGCCAAAAAATTGGTTTTGTAGCCAAAAACGGAACTGGAAAAACATCGCTTCTAAATATTATTGCAGGTGACGAAGAGCCCGATGAAGGTCAAGTCGTTTATCGTAAAAACTTAAAAGTAGCATTCCTACCGCAAGAACCAAATTTAGACCCCAATCTTACCATTGAGCAAACCATCTTTGCATCAGACAATGAAATACTTCGGGTAATTGATACGTATGAAAAAGCACTGCAAAACCCAGAAGATACAGAAGCTTACCAACATGCATTTGAACAAATGGATGCCAATAATGCCTGGGACTTTGAAACACAATACAAACAAATTCTCTTTAAACTAAAGCTAGATGATCTAAGTAAAAAAGTAAGTGACCTATCCGGAGGACAAAAAAAACGTCTTGCACTTGCTAATATTTTATTAAGCAAACCCGAATTACTATATCTGGATGAGCCTACCAACCATTTGGATTTAGAAATGATCGAATGGTTAGAAGAGTATTTTGCAAAAGAAAACTTTACACTATTTATGGTCACTCATGACCGTTATTTTCTTGAAAATGTATGTAATGAAATCGTAGAATTAGAGAACGGTCAACTCTATAGCTACAAAGGGAATTATGCGTACTATTTGAACAATAAAGAGGCAAGAATTGCTAATGAGCAAATTACTACGGAAAAGGCAAAACAACTTTATAAAAAGGAACTAGACTGGATGCGAAGGCAGCCAAAAGCTCGTACTACCAAATCTAAATCCAGGATCGATGATTTCTATGAAATCAAAGAACGAGCACACAAACGCCGTAATGATCATGAAGTACAACTCGAAATTAATATGGAACGTATGGGTAGTAAAATACTCGAGCTTCATAAAATTTCTAAAAGTTATAATGATCTTCTACTATTAGATAAATTCGAATATGTCTTCAAAAAAGGAGAGCGTGTTGGTATTATTGGTAAAAATGGTACAGGAAAATCTACTTTTTTAAATATGATTACCGGTGCAACTACCCCCGATCACGGTAAAATTGTTATCGGTGACACCATCAAATTTGGGTATTACACCCAAAAAGGCATTACAATTAAGGAAGGGCAAAAGGTAATCGAAGTAATACGAGAGTTTGGAGATTATATTCCGCTAAAAAAAGGCAGACAAATCTCTGCTCAGCAATTATTAGAACGTTTTCTTTTTGATCGCAAAAAACAATATGATTTTGTAGAAAAACTTAGTGGTGGGGAACGAAAAAGGCTTTATTTGTGCACCGTTTTAATTCAAAATCCTAACTTTTTAATTCTCGATGAACCTACTAACGACCTCGATATTGTTACTTTAAATGTACTCGAAAACTTTTTGTTGGATTTTCCAGGATGTTTGATGGTGGTTTCACACGATCGATATTTTATGGATAAAATTGTAGATCACCTATTTGTTTTTAAAGGCAAAGGAGTCATACAAGATTTTCCTGGTAATTATACAGACTATCGAATTTATGAAAGTAGCAAAGAGCCTGAAGTCAAAATAGAAACTCTTACAGAGCCAAAGGTTAAAAACTCATGGAAAAAAGATAATAAAACCGCTCTATCCTATAATGAGCAAAAAGAGTTTAATAGAATTGAGCGAGATCTTAAAAAATTAGAGCTTCGAAAAAAAGAAATTGAAAACCTATTTGCCCAAGGAGATCTGGAAGGCGATAAAATTAATGAAGAGTCACAGAAGCTTCAGAAGATTATACAAGATATCGAAGATAATGAAATGAGATGGTTAGAACTTTCTGAAAAGATGGAAGGTTAATTTCAATTAAAATATATGCTATTTCGAATTAAGGAATATTTCAGATTTCTGATCAAATCAACCAATCAACATGGGGTACACTCACCTTTTGTATATTCTTTGGTTACCAAATGTTTCTACAATCGTAAAAAAAAAGCGTCTTATTCTCTTATCAAATCGATTTATAAACAACAAAACAAACCATCTCTTAACTACAAACACCTAACCCTATTGGATCGATTACTATCTTATTTAAGATATAAAAATGTTTTACTATTAGAAAATACACCTCATCTTATTCAACAAATTATCTCACTTAATAATCAAGTTACAATTTCTCGCAAAATAGATAAAAGCAACTATGATCTAATATATCTGGATGTATCACAATGTGTATCTATCGAACTTGACACCTTATTCTCTAAAACTCATAATGATTCTTTACTATTATGTAACAAAATACACCAAACCAAAGAGAATGTAACCATCTGGAATATGATTAAAAAGCATCCTAGTGTAACGGTTACTATAGACACTTATTGGCTAGGGTTCGTATTTATTAGACAAGAACAGGTAAAAGAACATTTTGTAATTAGGTTATAACACAATTTGATTCAATTTTTATCAAAAAATTGTACTTTGGTAATTCATTTTAACCAAAATTCATGCAACCATTACACATCCTGCTTCTTATTGCAGCATATTTCGGGGTTCTTCTTTTAATCTCATATTTTACAGGTAAAAATGCTAACAATGATACATTTTTTAAGGCCAACAGACAATCTCCTTGGTATGTAGTAGCTTTTGGTATGATAGGAGCCTCTTTAAGTGGCGTAACATTTATATCAGTTCCAGGATGGGTAAAGGATTCACAATTTAGTTATATGCAAGTGGTTTTAGGCTATATTATAGGTTATATTGTGATCGGCACCATATTATTGCCTTTATATTATAAACTTAACCTTACCTCTATATATACCTATTTAGAAAAACGTTTTGGCACGTACTCTTATAAAACGGGGGCTTCTTTTTTCATACTATCCAGGGTCATTGGAGCTAGTTTTAGGCTATTTCTTGTTGCCAATGTATTACAGACGATTCTCTTTGATGCGCTAGGTGTGCCTTTTTGGGTTACCGTTATTATTACGATTTTATTAATCTGGTTATATACTTTCAAGTCAGGAATTAAAACTATTGTATGGACTGATACGTTACAAACCTTGTTCATGCTGATTGCAGTTGGTGTAGCGGTATATTATGTTGCCGCTGATCTTGGTATTACAGCGTCTAATTTATTTGGTTATGTTTTGGACAGCGACCTTTCTAAAATGTTCTTTTTTGACGATATTAAAAGTGTCAACTCCTTTTGGAAACAATTTTTCTCGGGAGCGTTTTTTGCCATTGTAATGACAGGACTAGATCAGGATATGATGCAAAAAAACCTTACTTGCAGAAACTTAAAGGATGCTCAAAAAAATATATTTTCATTTACCATAGTGCTTACCATTGTAAATTTTATTTTTTTAAGTCTTGGCCTTCTATTAACAATATATGCTTCACAACACGGTATCGACGCTCAAAAAGATCAGCTTTTTCCAGCCATTGCTACTCAAAGTGATCTAGGGTATGGAATTGCTATCTTTTTTATTTTAGGGTTGATTGCAGCAGCATACAGTAGTGCAGATAGTGCCTTAACCTCTTTGACAACATCTTTTAGTATCGATATACTTGATATTGAAAAAAAATACACTCCAGGAGATCAAGAAAAAGTTAGGAAAAAAATTCATGTTCTTTTCTCTATTATTTTAGTTATAGTGATTATAGCTTTTAAATATATCATTCAAGATGAAAGTGTAATAATGAAGCTTTTTAAATTTGCAGGTTTTACTTATGGACCATTACTAGGTTTATATGCTTTAGGGTTATTCACCAAATTTAAGGTGAAAGATAAACTTGTTCCCATTATCAGCATGACTTCGGTAATTTTATCTATTTTGATAAATCTAGCTTCTCAGTTATATGTTTATTTTTCTACAGAAAACTCTTGGAGTACTTCTGAAAAAATTGCATCAGAATTATATTACCAAATTGGTTTTGAGATACTGATTATTAATGGTCTTTTAACATTTTTAGGCCTAATATTGATTCGTAGAAAGTAGAACTAGTGTACATGCTATTTCTACTTTGATACCAACATCTTTAAGCTTTTGAAAAAACTCTGGGTTTTCTGTGCCTGGATTAAAAATAACTCTTTTGGGCTTTAAATTGATAATATCATCATAAACGGGTGGTTGTCGTAAAGGATGTATATACATGGTAACGGTATCTATTTGATCATCTACCTTATATCCTTTTTGAATCGGAACCCCTGCAACTTCTCCTTTCATTACTCCTATCGCCACGACAGGATGATTATAACTTACTAATCTGTGAATAGCTCTGTTCGAATATCTATCTGTTTTGGTAGAGGCACCAACAACAACGGTTTTTTTACTCATATCATTTACAAATTATGAATGACAAATTATAAAGTTATAATGATATCATCATTCCTAAAACGTTAAAAATAGCTTTAAAAGTGTTAAAAAGAAAATACTAATGTAACACAGTTTTAAAGATGACGTCTTATGAGTAGAAAAAGATATAATTTTTCATAGATTTAGTTAGTTACTTGAGTAATAATCAAATTTTTCAAAATTGATGGTTAGTGTTATTATTTGATTATTACAAAAAACCGCCTTTGTGTACAAAGGCGGTTTTTGATTTTACTTTTATGTCCTTATTTCAAAAGGCTTTAAAAAAATAGCCGTACTTAACTAATAAATTTATTAAGTTCTATATAAAAGTGATCCAGTTGAAAAGGCTTAGATATAACCCCATTCATTCCAGAGGCACTAATTTTTTCTCTATTTTCACTAAGATCAACAGCAGTTAGAGCAATGATAGGTGTTTCGGTATTAAAATCTCGTATTTTTTTTGTCGTCTCATACCCATTCATTTTGGGCATATGAATATCCATAAGTATAATATCAAAATTTTGATTTTCAACCAACTCAATTGCATCGAATCCATTATCAATAACAACCACATCTGCATTTTTAGTTTCTAAGATGCGCCTTGTTATCATTTGATTAATTGCATTATCATCTACCACTAATACCGTTTTATTTTTAAGGTTAATGAGGTCCTCATCAATTATTTGAGCTTGTGTAATTTCTGGCTCACATTCGAACTTAATAACAAAAGAAAAACTTGCACCTTCATTTGGATTACTATCAACCATAATTTCGCTCCCCATAGCGTTTAGCAAACGTTTTACAATTGCTAATCCTAGACCAGCCCCTTCATAGTTGCGGTTAAGCTGAATTGATTCCTGGTAAAAATCTTCAAAAATTCTACTTTGCATTTGCTTAGAAATACCAATACCGTCGTCTTTAATATTAATCTTAAGAGTAACTTCATTTTCTCGATTTTGTTCAACACCAACACGGTTTACAGTTAGCCATATATTTCCGTTTTCAGTAAATTTTAAAGCATTTCCTAAAAGGTTTATTATGATCTGAGATAACTTTATAGAATCGCCTTTTAACTTTTTCGGAATATCATTATCAACACTTATATGAATGCGATTGTTATTTTCTTTTTTCAAATAACTCAACGCATTTTTTAAATTATTAATGATTTCTTCAATATTAAATTCTATAACATTTAGTTCTATTTTATTGGCATCGTACCTGTTAATTTGAAGAATATTATTAATCAAAGAGAGTAAATGTTCACCAGAAGACTTTAATGCATTTAGGTAATGGACTTGGTTCTTTTTAGGGTTTTCATCAATCAATATATCGGTTATGCCGGTAACAGCATAAAGAGGGGTACGCAACTCATGACTGATTGTAGAAAAGAAATTAGTTTTTAATTGTGCGGCATATTCTGTCTTTTCTTTGGCATCTAGTAGCTCCTTGTTTTTTACTTTTAGGCTATTGTTTAAATTTAAACGATTTTTATTAGACTTATATAATAACACTACCACACTAATGGTTATAAAAAACAAGGCTAGTAACGCTAATGCAAAATATTTTATTTTTTGTAAAGATTCTTCCTGACTTTTATTTAATGCTCTGGTTAGCACCAAACTACTTTCTTTTTCAAACAAATCTCGTTCTAATTGATTTTGCTCTTTAATTAGGCTTTGTTGATTTTCAAAGTTCTTTTCAAGAAACTTTATCTGATCGGCCATCGCTTTTTTCGCATTCTCTGGTTGATTAAGTTCATCAAACAAAATAGCTTTATCTTTTTCTATCAAAATCAGTTTTGAGTATGAATCATGCGCTAAAGCAATTTCTTTTGCTTTCGCAAAATTCTGGATGGCTTTTTCTGGCTCTCCAAACTTTGAATAAATATTACCTAAATATCTATAAGTACTTATAATAATATCTGGTTGCTGTATGGTATCTGGTTCATACAGTTTTATTGTCTCTAATAAATAGAAATATGCATTCTCATAATCTCCTAAATTATACTTAATTTCTGCAATATTAGAAGTTGGCCATATTGCTTTAAAAGAATCATTAAGCTCTAATGCAAGGTTTCGAGCTTGTTTCAAATTCTTCTCTGCATTTACATAATCTTTTTTATCATTGTATAAATTACCAACATTATTATAGTGGTAAATTAGATAAGATTTATAGTTTGCCTTTATCAATGCTTTCTTAGACAATGCATAATACTTACTCGCATTGTCAAAATCCCCCATACTTCTAAACAAACTTCCTAGGCAATTATAAACATCTCCTACTATAGAATCATTGCGATGTCTTTTTCCGTATTCTAAAGCAAAACTAAGTTGCTCATGAGCCTTACTATATTCACCCTCACTAATAATTTTAAAGGACTCTACAATTATATTATTTACACTATCCTTGCTTATTTCATAGGATTGAGCAACACTTGATATATATCCAATAAAGTATATTAAAACAACTACTATTCTTTTTCTTCTCATAGCCAATTTTTAACCAACTTTTAGTATAATACTTGATACAATACCATCGTTCAAACAAGTACTAATTACTATTTTATAAAGCTGGCTTTAAACACGATAAAATGTTTTAATCTTCTCCCTTTTTGCATTAAGATGGTCTATGTTATTTTTAAAAATAGTGAATTAACTTCTATTTTCAACACGATTCTCTAAGGAAAAGTAAATTTAAAAAGTATCCCAACAAAAAAATATCCTCAATTATCGGCCTCTTTTTAAAATCATCCAAAAAAAATACTTTTTTTTGATCTTTTTAAGAACTACTAAACAAAGTTTATTATATATTTAAGCCGAAATATATTTGGATAGTTCCTTTGTGTAGTTTAATGTACAACTATTAACATAAATTTACATACATTATTTGATTTCATTATTGATTTTTCTTAATTAAATGTTAAAAGTACTATAATTTGTAACATTATAAACGACTACTCGTCATATTTCCTAACATGCCTAATCAACATGTTTAACATTTTTAATGTACTGCTTTTGTAGTACACATCAAACATCAATCAAATAAACGATCAAATGAGGACTATCTTATGTAGAGTTATGTTATCCTTATTATTATTTAGGTGCTCTTTTATTTTTGCACAACCTAGTAGTAATATTGTCGTCGGTAGCATACAAGGAAAAATTATCGACAAAAACTTAAAAGAACCCATCCCCTATGCAACCATTTCAATTCATGATGGTGCTGATAAAATTGTGAGTGGGGGCATCAGTACCGAAAAAGGAGATTTTATTATCTCTGATGTTCCTAAAGGAAGCTATACTTTACAAATACAATTTATAGGATACAAAACTTATTCGCAACCTATAGAAATTTCAAGAAAGACAAAAGATATCAATATCGGTATTATTTCATTAGAAGAAACGGCAGAAGCCCTTGATGATGTAACTGTTATTGCCGAACGTACAACGATAGAGCAAAAAATCGATCGTAAAGTTATTAATGTTGGTAAAGATTTAACAACCACAGGAGGTAGTGCTTCAGAAATAATGAACAATATCCCATCTGTAAATGTGGATCAGGATGGTAATATTGCCTTAAGAGGTAATCAAAATGTACGCATTCTTATTGATGGCAAACCAACCAATATCGATGCTACTCAATTGCTCAAGCAAATTCCTTCAACTTCCATAAAAAAAATTGAATTAATCACCAATCCTTCGGCCAAGTATAATCCAGAAGGGATGAGCGGTATCATTAATATTATTCTTCACAAGAATAGTAATATTGGTTTTAATGGGAATATTAACTTAGGACTTAATTTTGATAAAAACGCAAGATTTAATAGTTCTATAGATCTTAATTACCGAGCCGGAAAAATCAATGTTTATGGTAATTATGGTAATAATATTAATAAAAGATTAAATGGAGGTTATGTACAAAGAGATGATGAAAATTCCAGACAGAATTTTAGTTTTTTAGACAATAACAAGTCACATCTTTTTAAAGTAGGTCTTGATTATTATATAGATGATAAAAACACTATTTCTGTATATACTAATCAAAACTTATTTGACGGTATTACCAATGGAACCACAGATATCATTTTCCTTAACAACTCTCAGGATAATCTAACCCAAAACCTAATAAGTGATGGTGACAATATAGGTAATACATACAATTTTGATTTTAAACACGATTTCAAAAAAGAGGGACATAATATAGAATTAGAAGTAGATTATAACATTTTTGAAAGTGATAGTAATGACGATTTTTCATTTATAAACGGAACTTTATCAAACTATACTGACCTTATCAACAATGAACGTAAAAATACTACTATCAACCTAGATTATGTCAACCCATTATCAGAAAAAACCAAATTAGAACTTGGATATGAAACACGTTTAAGAAGAACAGATAATGATTACCGATCTACTTTATTCTCTAACTCTGTTTATAGTTATGACAGGAATATTCATTCATTCTATGGTACCTATGGTCAAAATTTTGAAAAGTGGTCGTATCAATTGGGCGCACGTTTCGAAAACTATGAAGTGGAAGCCATTTTTAATGGAGAAAAAGTATTCGAAGATGATATTTTTACAATATACCCCTCTGGTTATTTAACCTATAACCCTAGTGAAAAGAATAGTTATCAGCTTAGTTATAGTAGAAGAATAGATCGGCCTGGATTAGGACAGGTAAACCCTATTAGAGAATGGAGTACCCCTAGAATTATTTCTATTGGTAACCCAAGCTTAGATCCTCAATTTACCAGTTCTATTGAAACAAATTATACTCGTAAATTAAAAAAAGGGTCTATAACAGGTGGTGTTTTCTATAGAATTATTACTGATGAGATAAGTCGAGTACTTCTCGAAAATCCAGATGTAGAAGAAGGGCAAATATTAACTTTTGATAATTTTAAAAATAATTCTGCTTACGGAATCGAATTATCCAGCAATTATAAAGTTGCTAAATGGTGGAGTATAAATGCAAGTTTTGATCTTTATGGTCAAACTCAAAAAGGTGTTGTAGAAAATATTAATAAAGAAGTAGATGCTGTTGTCTATAATTTTAGAATTAACAACAGTCTAAAAGCTACTAAAAACCTAACTTTTCAGGTATTCGGATTTTATAGAGGGCAGCAAGATGGGATACAGTTTAATATTAAGCCTTTTTATTTTGTTAATACTGGAGCACGTTACAACTTCATGAAAGGAAAAGGAACTGCTAGTATTAATTTTAATGATATTTTTAACACCATGCGATTTAGATTTTCGGGGGATACACCTTTTGTACAACATGGTCAGTTTCAAGGAGAAACACAAACTGTGTTCTTAGGTTTGTCATATCGATTTGGAAGTGGGAAAAATAGAAAGATATCTAGAAAACGTAGAGATAAAAATGAAAAATCTGGAGGAGGATTATTATAAAAGCAGTACTAACAACAAAAGTATTTTTATGACAAAAAAGTATGAAAAATTAATTTGGAATCCCGTTAAAGTTAAAAAATTGTGAAAAACAATAAAATTCTGTAACACTTCACAATTTGAATCGTTTATTGTTATAGTTATGGTTGTGATTTATTTGAATTAGCCTTTAAAAAAATTGATGACCGAATTATGCAATACAAAACGCGAAGCTTCTGCTTCGCGTTTTACTTTTTATATACCAACGATAAATATATTTGCTTTTTTATACTACCACTTAATAATTGCACTCCCCCAAGTAAATCCACTCCCAAAAGCCGCCAAAACGACAAGATCACCTTCCTTGATATTTCCTTGTTCCCATGCTTCTGTAAGTGCTATCGGGATCGAAGCTGCTGTAGTATTTCCATATTTCTGGATATTATTAAACACCTGATCATCTGATAACTTAAACTTTTTCTGGATAAACTGTGATATTCTTAAGTTTGCCTGATGAGGTATCAACATGTCAATATCCTGAGCTGTCAAATTATTAGCCTGTAATCCTTCATTGATAACTTCAGAGAATCTCACTACTGCATTTTTAAAAACAAATTGCCCATTCATGTATGGATAATAAGGAATATTTTCTTGTGGATTTTCTTCTATAATTTCTGGCACCCAATGCCCTGTACTAGGCCCTTCTAGTGACAATTCTCTTGCGTGAGCTCCTTCGCTATGTAAATGGGTTGATAAAATTCCAGATCCTTCTTTTTCACTTCTTGTTAATACCGCTGCACCTGCTCCATCACCAAAAATAACCGAAACCCCTCTTCCGCGAGTTGTCATATCAAGTCCACCACTATGGTTTTCGCTTCCAATTACCAGAATATTTTTATACATACCTGTTTTGATAAACTGATCTGCTACAGATATAGCATATACAAACCCACTACATTGATTACGAACATCCAAAGCTGGTACTGTTTTCATCTGTAATATTTCTTGCACTTGAACTCCCCCACCAGGAAAATACATGTCTGGGCTAAGTGTTGCAAAAATTATAAGTTCTATATCATCGGTGGTCAATGAAGCTCTTTCTATTGCTATTTTGGCCGCTTTCGCTCCCATAATAGAAGTACTGTTTCCATCTCCCTTTTTAATATGACGTCGCTGTTTTATCCCTGTTCGTTCTTGAATCCATTTATCATTAGTATCCATTACTTTAGAAAGGTCATCATTCGTTACAATATTTTCAGGAACATAATATCCTAATCCTGATATTTTTGAAGTATACATATGGTTAATTATTGTGTATTTTTTTGTAATAAAAATTTCCTACAATATATATATTCTACATTGTTTGAAAAAAGAAAGTTGTATTATATTCTATGCACACATAACAACCAGTTAGTCTGATAATTATAAAAAAAATCAAAAAGATACTGCCTATAAACTCCAAAATATTGTGTAAGAATATCTCATTACTTTACTGATCAACTATAAAATTGACTTTTTTGCTAATCAATAATGCCAGTTTGGCAGATTATAGTTATTGGTATTTTTTTTGAATAAAGATGCTATCATAAACATGACAATAAAATAATTTAATAAAATAGTATCCAAATGGCAACAGGAAATATTAATGTATCTGTAGAAAACATTTTTCCGTTAATTAAAAAATTCTTGTATTCTGATCATGAGATCTTTCTAAGAGAATTAATCTCTAACGCAACAGATGCAACCTTAAAACTAAAACATTTAACAAGTATTGGCGAAACCAATGTTACATATGGTAACCCAACTATTGAAGTAAAAATAGATAAAGAGAAAAAGCAATTACATATTATCGACCAAGGTTTAGGAATGACCGCCGAAGAGGTTGAGAAATATATTAATCAAGTTGCTTTTTCTGGTGCAGAAGAATTTCTTGAAAAATATAAGGATAGTGCTAAAGATTCTGGTATTATCGGGCATTTTGGATTAGGTTTTTACTCTGCATTTATGGTAGCAGATAAAGTAGAAATAATTACAAAATCATATAAAGATGAACCTGCTGCACATTGGGTTTGCGACGGGTCTCCTACCTATACGCTCGAAGCGCATGACAAAACAGAGAGAGGAACAGAAATCATTTTACATATTGGCGATGATGATGCAGAATTTTTGGAAGAAAACAGGATTAGTGAGCTTTTAGTAAAATATAATAAGTTTATGCCTGTTTCGATTAAATTCGGAACAAAGACAGAAACTTTACCAAAACCAGAAGGAGCTAAGGAAGAAGATCCTGCACCAACGCAAGAAGTAGATAATATTATCAATAACCCTACTCCTGCCTGGACAAAACAACCAACCGATCTAAAAGATGAAGATTATAAAGGTTTCTACAGGGAGTTATATCCAATGCAATTTGAAGAACCTCTTTTCAACATTCATCTTAATGTCGATTATCCTTTTAACCTTACCGGGATATTGTATTTTCCTAAATTAGGTCAGGATATGAATATCCAAAAAGATAAAATACAATTATACCAAAATCAGGTATTTGTAACTGACAATGTCGAAGGTATCGTACCCGAATTTTTAACCATGTTACGTGGTGTTATAGATTCTCCTGATATCCCACTAAATGTTTCTCGTTCTTATTTACAAGCCGATGGCGCTGTCAAAAAGATCTCTAGTTATATTACTAGAAAGGTAGCTGACAAACTAAATTCTATATTCAAAAATGACCGAGAGGATTTTGAAAAGAAATGGAACGACATTAAAGTAGTTATTGAGTATGGAATGTTATCTGAAGATAAATTCTACGAAAAAGCTGACAAATTCACATTGTACCCTACCGTAGATGATACTTATTTTACGTTTGAAGAATTACAAGAAAAGATTAAAGATTCTCAAACTGATAAGGATGGTAAATTAATCGTTCTTTATGCTTCTAATAAAGATGAGCAACATTCATATATTACGACTGCAAAAGATAAAGGATACGAAGTATTACTATTAGATTCTCCTATTGTTTCGCATTTAATCCAAAAACTAGAAACTACTAAAGAAAATATATCTTTTGTACGTGTAGATGGCGATCATATTGACAATCTAATCAAAAAGGACGAAGAAACAATCTCTAAACTTTCTGATGAGGAAAAAGAAACTCTAAAAACCGATCTAGAGAAAGTGATCCCAACTGATAAGTATACGGTTCAATTAGAAGCTATGGATAGTGGGGCATCTCCTTTTATTATTACACAACCCGAGTTTATGCGAAGAATGAAAGAAATGCAACAAACCGGTGGAGGCGGAATGAATATGTTTGGTAATATGCCAGAGATGTACAATCTTATTGTTAACACCAATCATGAACTGATTGGAGAAATCTTTAATTCTAAAACCGATAAGAAAAAAGAACGTTTGATTAAGCAATCTTTGGATTTAGCCAGACTTTCTCAAAACTTATTGAAAGGAGAAGAGTTAACATCCTTTATTAAACGTAGCTACGAAATGATCAAATAGATCTCATCAATAAGGACAATAGTTTAAAACCGCTTCATATTCATGAAGCGGTTTTAGTTTTATGATTTTTGCTGACTACCACCCGAATAACAATAAGTTATTTTTAAAAGTTACAATCTGTAAAAAACAATAGAATACCCAGTATAAACCAATCATACTCCTAACTAACATTGTAAAAACATATTAAATAGGAATACAATCTGGTTAAGTTACCATCCTTAAAAATTGAATTTAATCAGATTTTTTTGTATCTTTAAGAGACCGCAAAACATATTCTTATGACTCCTCTTTTTAAAAAATTACAACTTCCCCCTTCATTAGATGAAATTCTGATTCTTAATGAACCCGAGGGTTTTTGCAAAGAATTAGATTGTTTAAAAGATGTGCAGATTAAAGAATCATTAATTCAGGTATCTGAAGTTGATTTTGCCCTTGTTTTTGTTACGGAAAAGAAACAAATAGAAAATCGAATTGAAACGGTGTATCCCAAACTTGTTGGTGATGCAGTATTATGGTTTGCTTTTCCTAAAAAGAGTTCTAAAAAGTACACTACAGTAATTACCCGAGATCATGGCTGGGGTGTTCTGGGAGATTATAATTTAGAGCCCGTCACTCAAGTATCTATTGATGAAGATTGGACCGCACTGCGATTTAGAAAAGTTAGTTTTATAAGGAAAATGACCCGAAGTAAAAGTTTTGCTTTAAGTAAGGAAGGGAAAGAAAAAACTACCGGTATATAACATCTTTTTACAACAATTTTCACGCTATAATATTGGTATAAATTAGATGTATCTGCGTTCAATTGTGTGTGTTTTACAATACAAAAGACAAATTACTTTTTTAAATTAATATCAAATACAAAACTAAAGCTATAATAAAAAAGCCGTACAATTAAGATCGTACGGCTTTTTTATTATGATTGTCTTGTCCTGAAATAAGTTGACACAAAATCGACTTATTTATGAAACATTTAGAAGAACAACGGAAAAAACGTACTCAATGCGATTACAATTTAGGCTTTAAATTGTCAGTAGTTGCTCAAGTAGAAA
>CANMLW010000007.1 GCA_947498705.1 uncultured Aquimarina sp. | reverse complement strand
ACAGTTGTTTTTTTCGTTTTAATGACCTTATAAATGGAGTGAATTTTATTTCTCCTCTAAAAATTGTTTCAGACCCGACCTTTTCTTCAGACCAATTAGTGATTTTAGCTATTCTTTTAGCTAATGCATCACTCATACATGCTCTAATGAAGAACCGGTTAACTTTTGTAGAGATAAAATCAATCACATTAACTTGATAAGAAGCTGCGTCAGCTCTAAAGGTATCAATCTGTATTGCTTGACTTTCGAGCTCATTAAACATTCTTACTAGTGTTTCAAACTGTAGATCTTTGGCTGCACTATTACCATTTCGATTTTCAATATAAACAATATTATTTTCAATTAATCCTACTCCTGGACAGTATCCAGAGGCTTTTTTGTAAGTTCTTATACTATCTTTTTTATTGGTGTATAGAATTGTATTGTCATAATCTAAAACATGATCATTCCTGATCATTAAGTTTAGATTTCTCAACAGTTTTAAATTCAACTCATTTAAAGGTAAATTCAATCCTAATTGATGTAAGCTAGTTCCTCTGGGTAAAGTAAATAAATCTTTAGGTAAAGAGAGTTCTTTAAATCTATCAAGAATACGATCAGGGCTAGGGATATTGAAAAATGGATTTGTTTTTAAATGTTCTTTTAAATTGATCGAAATATCTTCAATACAATCACCTCCACAAAAATAAATAGACCAAAAAGAGTACAATAGATCTTTCCATGAGTATTTACATTGAGCAGGTAATTTGGGTAAATGTGCTTGCAATAGCTGTCCTATTTGTTTGTTTTCAAACTCCTGTAAAACAAAATTTAAACCACCAAATGGGCTTATGTGTGAAGATTTAAGTATTTTCATATCAGTGTTTTGTAGCAACACCAATTTAGGTGAAAACACATAAAACCGCAAACCTTTGTAAACAAATAGTTTGCGGTTATTTTTTATAATAGACATACGGATTTAAGGGAGACGCTCGCGCTAGCGGGGAATTATGAGCTCTTTTAAAGTGATTATCATAAAAACTAGACATACAACTAAAGATATGTAAAGTTTAATTCTATGATTATCAATAAAAATTAGTAAATCTCTAAAATCAAATAATAAGAAAATTACTACTGATAAAATGGCCATACCTATGTATTGAAATAATTTTAAATTTATTTTTCTTCTTACAAATAACAAGAAAATTAAAAACGAAAATAGAGGAACTACTTTTAAAGATATTAGTTTATAAACTATAAGGGCTTCATTATTGTTAAAACTTTTGATATAACCTTCATAAAAATTATTATCTGTAAAAGTATAAAAGAGTAAAACCAGAAATAATATCACGGATAAGAAAGAATAAAAACTGATTAATGTTAAAATTTGCTTTTTCATAATGATTAATTGTTTTTAATTTCGTCTAAAGCTTTTTCAGTACCTTGTTTGAAGCTTTCTATAATTTCACTTTGTACAGAACTATTGTTTTGTGAACGATTAATAGCATGTGTTTTTAACTCATCCGATGCATCATCAAAATTTACATTTTCCATGGTTGAATTTGAAGTTGTTGATTCATTTACTAATTCCTTAGTGCCATGTTCACCTACAGTAATTATATCGTATGAACTTGTCGATTGAGTTGTTGTTGTTTCTACATTTGCTGATCGTAAATCATCCGACTCTAAATTAACAGACTCAGTAACAGTAGTTGTATTGACAACTAATTTAGCAGCATCTGACATAGAATCTACTTTATTTCCTTCTCCATCAAAATATTGACCAGATACTGTTTTTTTCGTTGTTTGAGCTGTATGGCTAATTTGACTCGGGTCAACAGCACCAGTAATATCGGCAAGCAGACCTAATTGAGGGTTTTTTGAGGTTGATGAATTGGTTATCGAAGTACCGTTAAAGTTTTTATAAGCAGCACTCTTAACAATAGTATGATTATGACTCGAAACCGTAGTTCCCGGAATTTTTCCAGATCTATAAGTTGTTTCTCTATATCTACCACCTCTTCCTGCATGAGGTATTGTTGTTTTGTAATTAACAGTACCAGTTGTTTTAGTTTTAGAATAATTTGTTTTAGGATTATTTGAGCTAAAAGGCATCATTCCATCAGGATCAACGTAGAAGACCGGGTTATCAAACGCATAGTTATATGGTGAATGTCTGCGCATTGCTTCTGCCAGTGGGTCAAGGTTCATCCATCTACCGATTGCAGGGTCATAATTACGAGCCGTAAAGTCTAACCATGCTAATCCTAATTCTTTTTGTTCCTCAAAACTCCCAAAACCTTGTAGTTGTGCGGTAGAGTTTCCTAATGAAGACACATTACGATTATACCCTTGATGAGTCAACCCAAAAGGATAATAATTTTTCTCGCTAATTATTTCAGTATTCGGATCTATGGTTCCATCGTTATTCGCATCGGTATAAGAAAGTCTTACATTTTGGAGGTGATCTTTAAACTGGTATATATACTTGTACCCACCATTTTCTGGTGTTACATACCCTTCTGCTGTAGAAAAATATTCAAGGTTTCCTTCTTTATAAATATAACCATTTGCGTACTCTGTGGTGGTTGCATTGCCACCCTCGGTAGCTACTTTCTTAAGTTTTGCTCCTGTAGCATCATATACATATTGTATTGTTCCATTGTTAGCACCACTTACAGTTACGGTTGTAGGTAAGTTTAAATGATTATAGGTAATCTGATCAATGCCTTTATTACGATCGATGGTTAAGTTACCATTGACATCATACTCAAAATCATCACCTGTTTTATTACCATCCTTAAACCCAAAAGTATTAGTAGTATTATCGGTTACTTTTAAGAGTTTATTGCTAACCTCATTATGGCTGTAGTTATACACCAGCTTATCCATCTCCCCAAAAGCACTGGCCGCATCGTTAAGGTGTCCTTTTCTGTCTAATGAGAGGATATTTCCTGCCTTGTCATAGGTCACATTGCTTAGGTTATACTTACCATCATTACTGATTGCCCCAGTGATCCGATTCAACGCATCATAGGAATACGTATAATGACGGTTTACATGATCATTAGCAGTTTGCCAAGAGGTTTTTGCGATATTTCCGTTATATAGTGGGTTTGTAGCGGTATTGTAATCAATCTTAAAAGCAAACAAATCATTGCCTAAAGTATTGGATTCGTTAATCCCTGTTAACCATCCTCTCACATTGTAATCATAGCTTACGGTTTGTAGGCCCGCACTTCGAGTAACCTCAGTGCTCGATGACCCCCCAACTTTCTTTGACATTAATTGCCCTAACCTATCATAACTATTGGCTGCAATCAACTCCTCATCACTATTATTAATAGTTTGGGTTTGGGTCAATACCCTACCCATATGATCATAGGTAAATTTGTCGATGGTTACAATCGCTGCATTGCTATCTTTGGTATGTGTGGTTTTGGTTTCTTGCACTTTACCGGCAAAATCTAATTTACTTTCTACACTATCGGCCGTGCTAAGATAGTCATTTTTGATCGCTACATAGACTGGTCTTCCCTTTTTATCGTAGTAGGTCACTGTTGTAATCCAGTCATTAGTTTCTAATACTTTTACCAGAGTAGCTGTTACCAGTGATTTGGTACGATCAGAAGTCGGTTCTCCATACACGGTATTTGGATTCGCTAACTCAGCTGGGGTAGTTCCTAAAAAATCATAGTTATCATAATAATTGATCGTTAACACTTCTGCTGCAGTTACTTTGGGATAACCCCCATCAGTATAATACATAGATACCCCACCAATGGTAGTAGCATTACTTTTGGTTACCCATAAGTTTTCTGAAAAATCATTGACTTCTTGTTGTAATTGCAAACGGGTTTTGTTTAGAATAGACATTTTACCAGTATATGCCACCCTGCCTAGAGCATCATATTTTGTAAAGAGCCATTGGCTCGCTTGTTTTAGCAAAGCATCTTGAGTAAGCACTGGTTGATCTAGTTTGTTATAGACAATATACTCCCATCCTTTACCCGGGATTTTCTTTTCTATAAGGCGATTCCTATGGTCGTATCTGTACTGATAGCATAATTCATCGAGTTCCTCCTGGCTTACTCCATTTGTAGTATCTACTTTGGGTGGGATCACGAATGTGAGGTTGCCATAATCATCATAGATATAATAGGTATCATGATTACCCCCTATGCCTAGGGCACCTCCCCCTGAAGAGGTAGAGGAATTGTTGTACGTTCTTTTAAGAACTATCTGTCCTTGTTTATTTTTAAACTCCTCGGTACTATGATCATTACCACTGGTATGATTCTCGTCATAAGTGATGGTTTTATAGAGTGTTTCTTTTGCATGAAAATTGGTACCTCCTGTAAGGCTTGGATTTTCTGTATCCCCATCGGTAAAGCTTACCTCAAACAAACGTACCTCGTTGACATTATTGGTCTCATAGGTAAATTCGATTTCATGACCACTACCTAGTTTCCAGTCTTTGCCGGGTGCTGCTTGTTTTAGTACTCTGTTAAGAGGAGAGGCCTCGTAGTCACTTTCTGAGTAAGCATTAACTTGCGAGAGTTCTACTCCTGAAAAATCATCGGGATAGGTATTTTTATAATGTGTATTAATGTCATTGGTTACGTTTACTTCTTTATAAGCTCCTTTATCATCAGCAGTAAAAGGTAAATACTCTTTGTTTTGTCTGCCGTACTGGTCATACTCGATATGAGTAACTACATCTTCTATTTTTTGCTGTGCTGCAGAAATAAGTGCTGCAATCGAGGTCTCTTTTCCGTTTAGTGATTGCACTACCGGATTCCAGAAAAATTGATTGGTATTTACATCGGTACTATAGAATAAATAGTTTCTAAAACTTGCTGTAGTGGTGGTGGTACGCCATTTAAAATCGGTTCCGTCCAGTACCTTGTTTCCGTTTAGGTCATATACCCCGGTAATTCCCGAATTGCCTCTCGTATATTGGTGCGGGTGTATTACTCCTACCAACAAATACCAAGTATCGAGTTGTGGTAGATCTCCATTCCAGAAATAGGGGTTACTATTTGCAGAACCATCCAGGTTGTTTACATTTTGCGTCCCGTGAAAGGTACTCCCACTGTTTGATCCGGTACGTTTTACCCAAACAGTATATCGATATCCTATGTTTTTATCTACTGTAATATAATTGGTATTCCAGCCTCCATCGGCATTACTTTCTGTATCGTTACCACATTTCCAGAGTATGTCCAGTTTTCCTGCTGGTGTAACGCCCATCACTCTGTTATTTTCAGAAGTTCTTCCGTTTTGATTAAAGAAAGGGGTGCTTCCCTGGCCAAGGGTCCAGTCGACTGATAAGGCATTCTCGATATGCTCTAAAGACATTAATCCGCTGGATTTGATCCCTCTTTGTTGTTTTGCACGGCCTAAGCCATCAAAATAGGTAATGTTTTCGATAACATCGGCTTCCTTTTTTATTTGTGTAGGAGCGCTCATTGCTTTTTGATACAGACGGGTAAATACATAATTTTCGGTAGAGGTTAGAGGTACATTCTCATACAGTTGTTCTTCACAACCTGCCACCGATCCGGCTATGGATGTACATTGATCTGCTGCATTAGCTACATATCCTACCGGTTGTGTACATTGTGTTTTTTTGATGGCTCTATAACCAAATCCATCACCATCACTATCGTTATACCAAACTGTATTGGGATGAATAGAAGCATCGGTATCGTTACAATCGGTAAGAGGTAATACCGTTTGTACATATTCGCTTCCCGGACTTTCACATTGTGTTACTTTGGAGGTAGCAAACCCGTCGCCATCGGCATCTTTATACCAGGTAGTGATATCAATACTATACAAAATTTCTTTGGAAGATCCCCAACACCCCGAGGTATTGTGTTTGGATCTTAGATATACCACACTACCACTGGTTTTGGTAATGGTTGTTGCAGCATTTGCTGTTTCTGTTCCATCTCTTGTATCTTGCCAGTACCAGGTAACATTGGCACCACTAGGATCGGTCCCTCTAGTAAGTATAGTTTTTTCACATTGGTTCGAAACCGTATGAGCTACCTGAGGTATTAATACCATTTCTTTGACATTATAGTGTACCGCTCTTGCAGCACTCCAACATCCTGTATTGTTATCTCTGGATCTTAGGTAGATTACATTCCCGCTAGTTTTGGTGATCGTTGCTGCTGCATTTGTTGCCAGGGTCTCTGTTCCCGAAGCTTCGTTTTGCCAGTACAGGGTAATATTAGGATAAAAGGGAGGGGGTGTCCCTCTTGTAAGCACCGTTTCACCACAATTTTCTATGATACTTGTTGGGGCTGATGGTGTCCAAGGCAAATCTTGGATCTGAACATATACCGAGCTCGATTCGTTACTCCAGTTGCCGTTGGTGTGTTTCGCTCTAAGATAGTATCTGCCCGTACCCTCGTTGGCTGTAAAAGAATTTCCACTACCTTGGGAAGTGCTGGTACCACTACTATTTTTTCCCTGCCAGTACCAGGTCACATCACTTGGTAGAGTGCCTGCGCGATAAAGGGTAGACTCCCCACAACCTACATTACTTATGGTTGGGGTTGGTGGTGAAGCAGGTCTTGCAGAGTTCACAGAAAGGAACATTTTTATGCTTCGCCAACCATACTCACTCTGAAAATCGACTTGTACAGATGTGGTACCGATAGTATTCCATCTAATATCTACCTCTGCGCTATTACTAGGGTTACCACTAAGATAGCTGATACTTCCTGCAGGAGCTTTCCAAACCGTATATCCCAAAGTATTTACCCCATTTATCTGATAACGATAGGTCGTGTTTTGATCTACATCTCGGGGGCCAGAAATACTCTGTGCCGTTATTTCTACTCCCATCAGGAGGGTAAAAACTATTACCATATAAAGGCAGAGGCGGTGTATGCCTGATGTATTATTTTTTATAGTATTCATATACGGATTACTTTTTGCCGTGTTAGCTGTTATGTACGCTTTGCTCTTTTTCATTTTCATACTACCCATGTTTTACAGTTTTATTTTTAGATACAGACTACGAAAAAGTGCCTGTTCTCCTTCTTCTCCTTCTTGATGCAAGATCAAAAAGGGAGTGTTTTGTGATAGGGTATATATATGTTGTATACCATTACCGGCATCTGTAAGTGTTAACTGGCTATTGGATAGTGACCAGCTTCCTGCACGTATAGTACCATTAGCACGAACCATGCTATAGCTACCATCATTAGAAAACGTAAAACGAAGCCCGGTATAAAAAGCAGCTACCTGTGCTTTTACAGGGGCTTCCATCTCTTGGTATCGGGTAGCGCCACTTTGGGCTGCAGCGGTAGTTGTTGCGGGATAATCTACCTCCCAGGTGCCTAATAGGGTATTTGAGGTAGCTTGTTGACTAAAACTGGAGGTGGTTACTAAAAATAACCATCCCCATATTGCTATATATAGTATATTTTTCATCTTTTCTCTAGTTGTTTTTGTAGTGGTACTTGTTTTCTGAAATCAGATTGCCATCGGCATCTTTTACAAATTCTAATCGGTTAAATCCGTCATATTCATAATACATAGTATAGCCTTTGGCATCGGTCATACTGGTTGCACCTATCATAGGATCATAAGTATAGGTTGTTATTAGACTATCTGACATCAAGGGCAAGTCACGTAAGCTATTGATGGTTGCTATGTCACCTTCATCAAGATTTTTTACCTCTTGTGTTGTAGCTAATCCAAGTGCCAGACGAATCTTTTCATAATCGGCATTCTCTATTTTTGCTATTGGATATTGATGATCATATCCCCAGATATAACTTATGGTTGCTCCGGTTTCTTTACTTACCTCTAGCGGGTTGCTGTAGCGGTCATAATTGCGGTAGCTTATACGCTTCTCAAAACCATCCAGAAGGATTGCAGGCCCCGGTACACCTGGTTGAAGCGTGCTACGAACATCTCCTTTAATAGTAAATATATACTCGGGAAGCGCAGTGTTATCTTCAAAATTACGGTAGGTGGTATAGGAAGCGGATAGCATTTTTGAATCTTTGTACTTTTCTGTAGCCACCACTTCTTCTATCTTATTCTGACTTACCAGAGCAGAATAACTCGAATAGTTTCCGGCAAACGAAGACCCAGGATAGTAGAATTTTGTTTGGTAATGGGTTTCATTTTCTCCTTCGGTTAGGTAGGTATTCTGTATACTGATCTTATAATTAGAAGGGTCATATTCATAGGTTTGACGAGTCTCTGCAATAGATGGTACATCTGATTCTTTATAAAAATAATCTTTAGTATGGGTTTCACGCATTAAGTACCTACTGTAATAATGGTAAAACTTTTTATAGTGAACAGCTGCATTATTAGGCTCATCATCTTTATTACAATTATTTATTTTACCAGATGCATCATAGAAACTAGGCAGATTACTATGAACTCTACTTTTTGCTACATAACTATCATAAATAGTATAGAATTGTAACCACTCACAAGCTTTTCCATATTCGGTAAAAACCCAGAATGCTTGTGGTATTCTTATAGGGTCGTGATAGGTGTTGGTGACTTCTTTTAATACGCGATTACTACCATTGTATATCTTCTGTTTTACCAGGGCACCATGCAAGTGCGATTTATCTTTAACAGGAAAAGGCTTTCCTTTGTCATACCCTTCAGAATACGTAGGGAAATCAGAAGGGCTTGTATATTCGTATACGGTACGTCCTTTGTCTTGCTCGGTAACACTTACTTTGCGATACCCCACATAATTGTTTTTGGTCATTGAAACAAGTGTGCTGTTCAAATGCTCTTTAACGTCAAACTTAAGTAATGCTTTATAAGGCCCAATCAAGGAAAGGTTTTCATTTCCTGGACTAGTCGAATTCTCTCCGGTCGAGGGAGCGTTGGTTACACCCAATGGTGTTAAACCTGATATATTTTTATAGCCCCCAAGTTGGAATACTACATAAGGTATACTTTCTTGATAAGTTCTAATATTGGTTAGTAAACCATCTACTACTCCTGTAGAGGCATACTCACCTTGGCCAGGAATTCCTCTGGTATCGACTTCAGATTGGGTATAAGCATATCGAAATTGCCTTTTGATACTATGGTCTGTATCGCGAAAGGTTACTGATTTAATACGTAACCCGCCCCCATGTATGGTATGATCAAAATTTTCTTTAAATGTTTTGTACGATAAGGTGGCACTAGCTTGAAAATCGGGTCCATCACCACTATAGGCATTCATATTTGTATAATATAACTTATATAGTCCCGTGGTTAATACTACGCTAATATCTCTACCAGGTTCGAATGGGCTGTTGATGGTTTCTTCTAGTATGGTCTCATTAACCCCCGGTTGTTGAGCCACTTTATATAAGTGTATGATTATGTTTTCTAAACCATTAGAAGTTAAAGGGTCGTTTAAGTTTCCATGATTTAGATTGAATCGAAGTAGCGCCTCTTGTTGCTCGGCAATGGTAATGTATTTTTGATCATCTAGTATTCGATCGGAGCCGTGAGGATCAAAAATTACTTCTTCCTGTTTGGCCTCTTTCCAATTATCGGGGTTAAGATTTTTGAATTCTTGTTCGGTAAAATCCCGAAAGCCCAGTGATGAAAATTCGTTAGACTCAAACTCGAATTCCTTTTTACCTCCCATTGGATAGGAGATAGCTGTTAGACTACCAGTACCTACGTGATCTTTATCGGCACTTTTTTCTGAGGTATAGATGCTATGTTGATTAGGAGTATATTGTTTATAATACCCCCATAAATCTTTGTATTTATAGCTGTCATTTTCTCTGGTACTCTGAAAAGGCAGTAACTCTTTATCTTTATAGGTAAGATCATAAGTAAAAGAATTGGTGTCCTCTTTATAATATTCTATGAGCTTATCTAAGAACAAAAGATTGTTGGAAGTGGTTTGATAGACCAGATCAAAACGTTTAAAAAGATGATTATTTGTATTAAAGATTTTTATCTCTTCGAGTACGCTACCACTATTCTTATATTCAGGGTGGTTATAGTTACTTAATATAAAGTCGATTTTGGTATCATCTTTAAACACAATAGACTTTACTTTTTGCGAAGCAACAGTTATAGAAGATTGACTAATGGTAAGCTTGGGCTTGATTATAGAAGAGTTATAACTATGAAACTGTGCGTGTGTGGCATCGTTATTATTCATTCCTAAAAAATGTTTGGAAAGAATATCAGAATTGTAATGGGAATACCTGGCTTCTATAAATGAATCTGGAGTATCAAAAGATTCGGTAACTCCCTGATAATGATAAGTGGCTAATATTTGATTGGCGCTATTTCTTATTTCCTTAACCTTCCAGGCAGAAACATGATGCTTTGGTCGTTGACTTGATTCAGTATTTTCTCCATTTTGCAAAATGCTTAAAGCGGCTGAATTTGTGGTACTTACTTCTGTAACATTCATCAAGTATGATATACCACTGGTATCAGTAACCGTAAACGAAGTAATATGGTAGGTAGTAACATCATAATGAGGGATCACTTTTAGGTTATTATCATTACTAAGCATTTTCACTTCTAATGCTCCTGTAGTATTTTTAATGATTATAAAACGGGCATGCTTGCCAAAAAGACTCAATTGATACAAGTCGGGTTCTTTGTCATAATCGCCATGAAGGATATGAGAGCCACTTCCTCTACTGGTAGCATTCCACAAAAAACGGTTTACGGTTTCATTATTAATATTACCAACTGGATTATCGAAGTCCAACTCAAAAAAACCATTGTGATAGACACCAACTTCGTTAGGTGTATCTGGAGCATTATCCAGTTCTGCCTCATCTCTAATATGCTGTACTGTTCTAGAGATAACCGCTTCTCCATCTAATGCCCATCCTGTACCTGTCCAACCAGAACGTTCATCTATTCTAAGACCCATGGTATTATACCGAAGTGATATAGGAATGGCCAGGCCAGATCCTACATTTTTAGTATATATAGGCAACTGAATGTCAGGTTGTCCTGAATAATAATCTATAGGTACTTCTTCAAAGTGCATTAAACTTGCCACTGTAGGAGAAGGAGGAATAATGTTAGGCAATTCATTACCCTGTGTAGGTTGAGTATATTGGCCATATCCAAAACCTATCACTAGCACCATAAAGACACTTATTACTAATTTTCTCATAAAAACAATTTTTAACTTACTAATTTTTAAATTTTCCCGGCCGCAAATATAAGTCGCGTTTCCCTGTAAAATGTACTGACACTATTGCAAAAAAATAGTTTTTGATCAATGACATTAAACCATCGATAAACAACTTAAAATGTGGCGCTTTTAATGTTTCTTTTTTCCCGAGACAAGAGTACAAAAAGACAGTATCAAATTCTGACACTCTGATTTTTTTATAAATAATCTTCCCTCACCTTAGTGTGTTTATGTCACAACTTATTAAGATGTTACCTCTATTCATTATTTTTTATAATAAGTGGTGAGTTTTTTGTTTCCTGAGGCAAGATTACAAAAAGACAGTATCAGTTTTTGATACTGAGAAACATTTTTTTATCTTTTTAGCTGCTTGTTGACTGTTGATAGCAAATAGATTCTTAAAAACATTCATCTCAATCCACGCCATAGCATGCCCATAGTGTACTAGGGCATTTTTGAAGGAAGAGAGTGTAAATGCTTCTTTGGAAGAGGTATTTAAGGAGGTATTCTCTAGCCAACTTTATTATGTGTATTTGTACACATAGGCTTAATTACCTTTTGTGAAGCCGTCTAAAGGCCATTATCATACAGCTTATTGGCTGTTGGTAGATGGGTATTGGTGTTTTGTGCTTATACGGTAGTACTATACCTAGAAAAATTGGAAGACCAAAATCATTATAGTAAATCATTTATGACATATAGAAATTACCGAGGAGGAAGAGAAGAGTTTAATTAGAGGCAAAATACCGTAAAAAAATAAGCCCAGAACTTTAAGAATAAGTTCTGGGCTTATGAATCGCAGCTATAGCCTTGTTTATTTACTTTGTTGTTTGTTTTGTTGTGACCTTTCTCTAACCAGTTTGATATGTTTTAATTTGGTTTCGGTTTTACTTAATCCATTTAAACTATCTAAATAGCCATTATAAACATGACTAAGGTTAAGAGGAGAATTCTGCTTACCATGTGATGTACTGTGACATAAGAAACAATTTACAAGATCACCAACTTTGGTAGTATAAATACCGTCAGAATGAAAGCCTACCTGTACATAGGTTTCCATAGTGATATTATAGGCAGCAACAGAACCTCTGGCAAGTGCAGTAGTATCTGCATTGTGCAATCCACCAGATGATACCGATAACGAATCTAATAGTGCAGCTTGTGCTTTGGTACCTACATATCCTGCAGTATCAATCCAGATAGAACCGTTATAAAAATAATTGTTCCAGATACCTGATAACTGCTCTTTAACACTTTTGTTAATGATACGAATATTATTAAAGTTTTGCGAACCGTTTTGGCTTGATTTCATAAAAACCTGTACATTTTTATTATCAATGCTTTTGATCTCTACAGGAGTACCATATTTATATACAGAAAAAATATTTGTGTAAATACCATTTCCTGAGGTAATATTCTTGACTGTTGCAGTATCCTCTTTGTTAAAGAATGGATAATTTGTAGTACTGGTAATTGGTGCATCGCTAGTAGGAGTGGCTTTGCTCCAATCGTAGTCGGGAGCAAGGCTTTCATGTTCGAAAGTTGCCCAGATAAATTCTGGGTGGTTTTCGACGACACCCACCACGTGGATTCCCAGAAGGGCTACTTTGGTTTTTATACCGTTTATCTCGCCATCGGTTACAAAATAGGAAGAAGCATCTGGCAGTGCTTTAACATCTATCCAGGATGTTTTAAGCTCTAACGCACCAATGGGATAAGTGATGTCTTTTACAGCATCTGGATTTTCTTTTGCTATAGGAGCATATTTGATCATTGCATCGTATAGCAAATCATTCATGAAAATAGCATAATATACCGTTGTAGATGGTGGAGTGCCACTAGCAAACTTTGGTGTTTTTAAGATGTCAGAAGCACCACTGGCTTGGGCAGTATCGGTTAAGACGATTCCGTTTTTTCGTTCTAACTTCTGACCATGAGATGTGACTTGCTTTAGATCATTTAAGAACATAGGCTGTCCTTTGGTTTCATTAGTGAGCCAAAGGAATTTTTGCCATGACCATTGATGAAAATCGCAGTTGGTTACCGTCTCATTATTGGCAAATACACTGGTAGGGCCTTCATCGGGAGCCGGAGTTTTACGCGTACCATCTACGATGGTAAACCAGTCAGCAGGAGCGATACAATTAGGGTCTTTAATTTTTTGATATTCTTCCTTTTTTTCTGCTTTCTTATCCTCTTTTTCTTGTGATTTCGAATCATTCTTGCAAGCACATACGATTAGTAATGCTATCAAAAATGATAGTAGTTTGGTTTGTTTCATGTTACAATTATTTGGTTAATTACTTGATCACATTTTAAAAGCAGTAGTTTAAAAAGCAGAGAATCCTATGAATAGAATATAATAAAACAACTTCCTCTAAAATAAATTTTAAAAATTACATTGATAATCAAAAAGGGGTAGTAAATACCTATTAGGCATTTATTTGAATTTTTTGTAAACTTAAGATATTCATATCTTATAATAAAATTACAATAATAATTAGCGAATGTAAAGGATGTGCCAAATAAGATGATGTAATTTAGAAACGTTTTAAAAAAGGAATATATATTGCCTATTCATTTTCATTAATTAGTAAATGATTATCCGTTTTGTGTACTAATGATATTTTTTATGTCATTCCGAATTTATTTCAGAACCTTATTTTATTCATAAGTAATCATTTATGACAAGAACCTGAAACAACTTCAGCTTGACAATGATGAATTATGATACATTCCAAACATTCAAAATTTGTAATATTCATATGCTAACAACCAAGGTTTCCCCCACAAAAGAAAGCCATATAGATAATTGTTAAAATACCAACAAGAATATTGAGAATGGGTACACTTGCAAAAATGATAGCGATCAGATATTTTTTTTTAGTAAATAGAATCCAGGCAATGATACTACCAATTATAGTGGTTATAGGATAAGTAATCAGGCTAATAGCAAGAGTAACAGTAGGAATACTATTTTCTGACCCGGGACTGTCAAACAACATTGGTGACATCATTATCATGGGGAGAGCAGGTAAGATAAGAAAACCAAAAACAGCACTAGCAATGATCAAGTATATACGAATGTTGTTCTTTTTTGAGTGTTGCTGCATAGAAGTTTCTTTTATTTTTATATAAATAACGTTAAATATACGATAAGAATAATTTAGTTTACAAGGGTTCTAATACCTTTGCAGATTCAAAATTATCAAATGCTACAACAATACACCAAAGAGTTTAGGTATAACCTCAAATTGGCAGCACCCGTTATGTTGGGTATGCTGGGGCATACCTTTGTGGGGCTTATTGATAATATTATGGTGGGGCAGTTGGGTACTGCAGAGTTGGCAGCAGTCTCTTTGGGAAATAGCTTTATGTTTATTGCGATGTCTTTGGGGATTGGTTTTTCTACAGCAATTACTCCGCTAATTGCAGAGTCTGATGCCGAGAAAAATTTTGAAAGAGGAAAATCTGTTTTCAAGCATGGATTGTTTTTATGTACGACATTGGGAGTAGTTCTTTTTCTAATGATTTTGATGGCCAAGCCTTTTATGTATTTAATGAAACAACCCATAGAAGTGGTAGAGCTAGCTATACCTTATTTGGATTTGGTCGCGTTTTCGTTAATCCCTCTAATTAGTTTTCAGGCATTAAAGCAGTTTTCAGACGGTTTGTCGATGACCAAATATCCTATGTATGCCACGTTGGTAGCGAATCTGGTCAATATATTCCTTAATTATGTATTGATTTTTGGAAAATTTGGTTTTCCGGAAATGGGAATCATAGGAGCAGCAATAGGGACATTGGTATCCAGATTAGTAATGGTTGTGTTTTTATGGGTATTCCTAAAAAATAAAGAGAAATCCAAAAGGTATGTTACTCATATCAGATTTTGGGTTTTAAAAAGTAAAATGATACGCAATATTATTGCACTTGGATTTCCTTCATCTTTACAAATGTTTTTTGAGGTAGCTATTTTTACCGCCGCCATATGGTTGTCTGGAGTACTAGGTAAAAACCCACAGGCAGCAAATCAAATAGCCTTAAATCTGGCTTCTATGACATTTATGGTAGCTATGGGATTGAGTGTTGCAGCAATGGTTAGAGTTGGAAACCAAAAGGGATTGCAGCATTTTAAGGATTTGAGAAGAATTGCTATTTCGATATTTATACTCACCTTTATTATAGAAGTTGTTTTTGCGATATTTTTTGTCTTGTTTAATGAGTTGTTACCAAAATTATATCTTGATGTAAAAGATGTTGAAAACCTGGCCGACAATACAGAAGTGATTGTTATTGCAGCAAAATTATTGATCGTAGCGGCATTGTTTCAGATATCTGACGGGATACAAGTTACGGTTTTGGGAGCACTAAGAGGACTTCAGGATGTTAAGATACCTACCGTTATTACATTTATAGCCTATTGGATTGTGGGGTTTCCAATAAGTTATTATCTGGGATTACATACCTCATTTAAGAGTTCTGGCATTTGGATTGGTTTACTGGCGGGTCTTACAGTTTCTGCACTATTATTGTACTATAGGTTTAATGTATTAACTAAGAGGTTGATACTTAAAAAAGAGTAAGGCTTAAAAATGGTATAATATGTGTATTACATGATTGTATCAGGTTGATTTTGAGTTAAAAAAGAATTGAAATGCCTATTGTGTTTTTGTGTTTAATCAAAAGAAAAAGGAAATTTTATCAAAGTAAATTCAAATTATAAATGATATAAAATACCATTTATGTAGTTCATACGTTTATTGGGTATTAACGAATAATTAACTATCTTTCAAAAAAAACAGAATACAAAAATGAGAGTCCCAAATTCTAAATTTTGTCTGCTGCTTGCGTTTGTAGCAATATTGATAAGTCAAAGTAGTAAAGGTCAGAACTTTGCTCATAGTAAAGCCCAAAATCTTATTCCCAATCCCAGTTTTGAAATAACCAACGTTGCTATTTCACGTATGGAGATGGAGATGCAAAACTTTGGAATTATTAAAGATTGGAAAGCTTCGACAAATTCTCCAGATGCATATCATCCCAAATTAGAGGATATTAGGTTTATACATAAATCACCAAATTTTTTAAAGCAGTTTGGTGCTCAAGAGCCTAGAACAGGTGAAGGAAAAGTGGGAATGTATATAGCAGGTGGTCCTTATAAGGAAGGAGTTACTGCCAAGCTTAAAAAACCTCTTGCTAAAGGTAAATACTACTATTTTCATATGTATGTTTCTTTGGGAGAAGGGATTTCTAATTCGTGTACCTCTTCTATTGGATCTTATTTTACAGCCAGAGTACCTAAAATAACAGAAACATCGAAACTACCATTACATATCCAATCTTCTAAAATGATATGTGATACAAAAAAATGGACTAAGATATGTGGAGTATATAAAGCAAAAGGAACCGAGAAATATATCTCTTTGGGATATTTTGCAGATAGCCCAAAAGGTAAATCGGTAAAAGGTGGAGGTTTTGATACTGCCTATTATTTTGTAGATGATGTTTTATTAATGGAAATGAGAGACCCAAAAAATTTGGTTGCAGGGCAAGTTTGTAATATGGCACTCAAGTTTTCGCCAATAGAATTTTTAATAGGAGAAAGTGAAGCTTACAAAGAGATTCAAAAAGCATTGGATTCTTATATCCAATATGTTACTATTTTTAAAGTAAGTTCTGTAAAAATTATTGGACATGCCGACGATGCGGGCTCTACATTCGAAAATGAAATTATGTCTGCCATGAGAGCTGTTAATGTTAAAAATTATATGGTAGAAAAAGGAGTGGACGAATCTTTGATAGAAATCGTTGCTGCGGGTAATACTGCACCTATCGTTACAGAAGAGCGTACTGACCTTGATCCTGAATCAAATAACAGAGTAGAAATAAAAATAGAATAGAAAGCACATCTTTTTTCTGTTTGCACATTGAACTGGTTTAAACTTTTTTCAATTGGCTAAAAAAAATACCCTTTTTACCCAATTTTCATCTTTTTTTTTACTTCGTAGCGCCGCTATGAAGTGCAAAAAATATTTCAATTGACCAAAAAATCATCATTTTTCGAATGAATCAAAAAAGTTTAAACCAGTTCGTAAAAAGATAGTACCTTTGAAACTTTGTAATATTAAGTATTCGTGATGGACTTTCCTAAATTCTTATTGGGTGATAATACAGATTATCCAAACGCCATTTTTGTAATTCATACAGAGTTTCCCAGATGTATTATTAACCTGGAAAATGATGAAATAGAGTGGCTTGAAGAGTTTGATAAAAATGACGAGAAAGAATTGCTGGATGAGACAGAAAACCTTCTTAAGGCTGCCGGTGATTTTTATGATAGAGAAATAGAACGTTACGAAGATTCTTAAATTTTTAAAAAATAAAGAGTATTTATTACTAAAATAAATAGTGACCTGTTTATGGAAGAGCTTATACAATTAGACAAAGATCTTTTTTTATATCTTAATAATTTAGGAATACCGATGTGGGACAGTTTTTGGTTATTTATGACCGAAAAATTTTATCAAATCCCTCTATATGCTGTACTATTATTTTTCTTCTATAAGTATTTCGGAATTAGAGGAACCATTATAACGTTGGTAGTGGTTGCACTATTAATTACCGCTACAGATCAGCTATCAAACCTGTTTAAAAACGTATTATTTATGCGTCCTAGGCCTTGTAGAGCAGAAGGGGTTTCAGAGTTTACCAGATTTATAGCAAAAAACTGTGGTAGACATGGTTACTTCTCTGGTCATGCTGCTAGTTCTATGGCTTTGGCTTTTTTTACAGGACTTACCTTACGCAGGTACCTAAAATATATTTTTCCGTTTATGGTGGTATGGTCTATTGTTGTGAGCTATAGTAGAATTTATATAGGGGTGCATTACCCTGGTGATATAATCACAGGAATGGTAATTGGTATTTTGTTGGGATTTGGAGCTTATAAATTACATACTTTTCTTGTACAAAAGTATGGACAGAAAGTAAATGCCTAGCACCTAGTTTTTATTGACCGGTTTTAAATTTTTTCTTTTTCTTCCTTTTACCAAAAAGCCTTTTAAAAAAATTATCTCTTTTTTCGGGCTTGCATTGTAGGTCTTTTATCACCTGTTCGTCACTTGTCTCGAATAAACTTTTGGTAATAGGATCAAAGTCTTTACGCAAATTCATTTTTTGATATAGTTTGGCAAAAATAGGTAAAGCAGTATTAGCCCCTTGACCCAGAGAGGTTGTCTTAAAACCAATATTATAATTGTCGTTACCTACCCAGGTAACGGTAATAAGTTTTGGAGTAATCCCAATAAACCAACCATCTTTATTGTCTTGTGTGGTTCCTGTTTTTCCTGCTATATCATTGGTAAGGCGATATTGGGTTCTAATTCTTGATGCGGTACCGTGATTTATGGTAGATTTCATCATTTCCAAAAGAACTTGCCTGGTATAGGTGCTATAAGCAGATTCGATATTTGTAGTATCAGGTTTAAAAGAGGCGATAAGGTTTCCGTTTTTATCTTCAATACTATTGATATAATAAGGAGTGACGGGTTTGCCTTCATTTACATAACTTGCATAAGCTCCTGCAAGCTCTTTTACCTTAATACCATCGGTGCCAAGTGCCATTGCCGGGTCTTCTGACAGAGTAGCGGTAATCCCTAGTTTTTTTACCTGATCGACCACTTTTGGAATTCCAGTTTCATTTAAAACTTTTACCGCAATGGTATTTACAGATGTACTTAATGCTTTTTCTAATGTATAATTAAGAAAGGGATCTTCTTTGGTAACAGCATTTTTGGGAGTCCAGTTTTCTAAATTGGTATAGGTTACTGGTTTTGTAGAAAAATAAGAACAAGGTTTCATTCCATTTTCTATGGCAGTAGTATACACAAATGGCTTAAATGTCGATCCTACTTGCCGTTCACTTTGTGATACATGATCGTATTTAAAATAACGGTAATCAATCCCTCCTAGATATGCTTGTACCGCTCCAGTGCCTGGATCTATAGCTATCATCCCGGCATTTAGAAATTTTAAATAATGTTGCAGGCTATCTATAGATGACATTGTTTTTGTGCGATTACCGTGCCATTCAAATACTTCAATTTCTTTTTTTGCAGCAAGAGAGTCTTCAATTTGCCCTACAGAAAGTCCTAATTTTATACATTTTTTGTAAAAGTCTAAGTTTTGTAAGGCATTTTTGATGAGCTCTTTGTTGTTTTTCCAGGGAGGAGTATCTCCAAAAGAATCTTCATAATCTTTTTGCAAGACCTGCATGTGTTCTTGCATTGCTTCTTCGGCGAGCATTTGCATAGTGCGATCTAAGGTAGTATGTACTACCAGACCATCATTGTAAATATCATAGGCGCTACCATCTGGTTTTTTGTGTTTTTCTAAGAGATGGGTTAATTGTTTTTTTACTTCTTCTCTGAAATAAGGAGCCAATCCAAGATCATGATTAAAATGTTGGTAGTCTAGTATGATGGGTGCACTCATTGTTTGATTTGCACGATCTGCACTGCAATATCCGTATTTTACCATTTGCTGTAGTACAACATCTCTTCGTAACTGGCTTCTTTCTGGGAAAAGCCTTGGGTTAAAACTATGATTTGCTTTTAAGGTTCCTATTAAAGTGGCAGCTTCTGATAATGTTAACCTAGTAGTAGGCTTATTAAAAAATTTTTGTGCAGCACTTTCTATTCCATAGGTGTTGTCGGGAAAAGGAACGGTATTAAAGTATAGTGTAAGAATCTCTTTTTTACTATAAATATCTTCAATCCTTCTGGCAATAAAAGATTCTTTTAATTTATTAATAACCGTGCTTAAAATTGGATGTTTTTTTCTTTTATATAGGTTTTTGGCTAATTGTAAAGTAATCGTACTTCCTCCTCCAGAAGACTTATTGCCTAATAGGATCGTTTTAAAAAAAACGCGAAGAAGGCTGGTATTATCAACCCCGTTGTGATTATAAAATCGTACATCTTCGGTTGCAATAAGTGCATCGATGAGGTGTTGTGGCAAGTCTTCAAAAGTAACAGGCTGTCGGTCATAGATAAAATACTTTCCTATTAGATGCCCATTTTTATCTAAAACCTGCGTAGCCTCGGCTTGTTTTAAAGAACTTAATGCTTCTTTGTTAGGTAATTTTCCCCAAAACCCAAAATAAATACTTGCGTAAAAGCAAATCCCTAATAATAGTTGGCTACCAATAATAATTAATAACCATTTTAACCACTTTTTTTTCGCAATTATTTTTATCATATATATATTATCGACATACATAACGTCGAAAATACCATAATATTTGGCGATGGTATTTTCTTATCACTTTCTAACATCACGAATAAACAAGAAAATCATAACTACCATTAATAGTGAAAATGGTAATGAAGTTATGATAAGTAGTTTTTGAATTGCGATGAGTACATTAATATCTGTTTTTACGTTTCCTAATAATATGATACCGATAGAAAAAACCATAAGTATAATGCTCCAGAGCAGGCGATGCTTTTTTGAGGGTTCTTGTTTCCCATTGTCAGTAAACATACTTAATACAAAGATGGCAGAGTCTAATGAGGTGACCAAAAAACTGCTTAAGAGTAAGATGGTGAGTACATTTATAAATCCATGAAGGGGGTAGTTTTTAAAGAAAACAAAGATCGAATTAAATACGTTGTCAAACTGCCCTTGATAGGTGCCCAGACTATCGATAATATCAAAAGCAGATTGTCCAAAGGTGGTGAACCAAAAAAATGTGCCAAGCGAGGGGATGAGCAGTACGCCTAGTATAATCTCTCTAAAGGTACGACCTTGTGATATGCGCGCAATAAAAATTCCTGTAAAAGGAGCCCAGGCTAACCAAAAAGCCCAATAATAATAGGTCCAGTCGGTTAAGAATTTTTCTCCTGGATTATAATTTCCGAAGGCTAAACTAAGCGGAATAAAATCAAGAATGTAATGATATAATGCTACAAAAAAATGTGATAAAACCGATACGATATCACTTTGAAGCAATACAAAAAATAAAAGAGCAATTGTTATATAAATATTCCATTTAGAAATAATCTTGATTCCTTTGTTAACTCCTCTATAAACAGAAATAAAAGCGAAAACTGAAATAAAAATAAGTACAATAATAACGCCATAAACGCCTAGGTTTTTTTGAAATATATGGTTTAATCCACCTTCTATCTGAGTAGTACCAAGTCCTATAGCCGCTACAAGACCAAAAACAGTGGTAAGTACCGCTAGAATATCAATACTACCAAAAATAAATTCTTTACTTTTTGTTGAAACTATTAAGCGATCTATAGATGAGAAAGCACTGCTAGACAATACTTTTTTGGATTGCACGAACATATAATAACCAATGGTAATTGCAAAAATGGCATAAAAAGCCCAGGCAGTAAAACCCCATTGATAAAAAGTATACTCTAATGCAATTGTTTCTGCACTTGTACGGTTGTCTATAGGAGGGTTGTATCTCATAAAAACAGGCTCTTGCACAGCTCGTAACAGGATACCTGATCCCATCCCGGCACTATATAGCATAGATATCCAGGCTAATCTAGAAAATCGAGGTCGATCTGTTACTTTGCCAAGACGTCTTTTACCCCAGGGTGAAATTGCAAGAAATATTAATAGGATAACACATATCAAACCTAACCATAGATAGAAACGACCAAATCGTTTTCTGATAATCACAGAGAAAGACTCAATTTCATGATAGGTTTCCAGTGTAAAAAAGTATAAAAAAAAGGAAAAGAAGATCAGTATTCCCAATGAAACATATAATAAACTATTTTTTTTTAAATCAAGTTTCATCTGCGGTGCTATATTTTGATATATAATAACTTTTATAAAAGTCTAAAAAAGTTTTGAAACAGGCCTATATTTATTTAAAAACCTTTTTTATGAATTAACCAGTTTAAAAAAATGTTATGTAAATGTTAGCGTATCATATCTAAATAAATAGGTAGAATGATTGTAAATTTATTTGCATCTTACAATTTAAAATACGAACTTAATACCAACGATACGATGCCGTTTGATATAAGTATACAAATACCTTAATTTGAATATAATTATATCATATATTGGTGTTATGTGTTGTTTCTGCACCAGTATAGAGAAAAACTATTTGAGGTATTTTGAATAGTAATACTTCAAAATTTATTATAAAGAATGGTACAACGTAGTTCACCATTTTTATTCGCTTATATATAATACAGATAACTAACTTAAACCTACAACCATGAAAAGAGTAATTGTTGATTATAAAAAGCTTAATAAAGACATTCTGAATCTTTTGGTAGAAAAATTCCCAGACGGGTATGCCGATCAAGATATCATAACTTTTAGGAATCAGTATAATGAAACTATTGAAGCTGTAGAAGTACGAACAGAAGAAACAATCTATTTGGTAAAGATTAGTAAACGACTTGCAGATACGATGCAAAGTTTTGAAGATGAAGATTCAACAAAATCAAGTGAGACAATACCCGAAACAGTAGACAAACAAGGTGTAGAAGAGGTAGAGGATAAATAAGATCTGGTTCTTGTTTGAAGTAGTTATTGTTGTAAATTTTTTAGGCGGTAATGAATCGAGGTAGTTTAAGTCAAAACAAATACGAATGAATAAATCTATATTGCTATGAGCAGGATACATTTGTTTGAGTTTGAAGATCAAAAGTGGTTTCCGACTTTTTTACGAAATTATGGAATAGATTTTTTGCAATTTCTTTCTAATAAAAGTAAGATGTTTAAGCCGGTAATTCCTATTCTTGAAAAAGCGTTGATAAAAAGCAATACTCATCAAATTATTGATTTAGGTTCTGGAGGAGGAGGAGGGTTGTTGTGGATAAATTCTGAATTAAAGAAAAGAATCCCGAATCTAAAAATAATACTGACTGATTATTACCCAAATATTTCGGCGTTTAAATTTACCAAGGCGCAATCGAACAATTTTGAGTACATAGAAAAATCAATAGATGCTAGAAATGTTCCAACAGAATTAAAAGGATTAAGAACACAATTTTTATCATTTCATCATTTCAGGAAATCTGATGCACAACTTATTTTGCGAAATGCGGTTATTTCGAATGCTCCTATTGCTATTTTTGAAGCACAAGAGCGTAGTGTAAAAAGTATGTTGGCCATGATATTTTCTCCGTTAACCGTTCTTTTAGTAACACCATTTATAAGACCTTTTAAGATAGGAAGAATTGTTTTTACCTATATAATACCAATTGTTCCGTTGTTTGTGTTGTGGGACGGAATTATTTCTTGTTTACGAACATACTCTGTAAAAGAAATGAAGGAATTAATCAAAAGTATAGATGATGATAGTTATGATTGGGAGGTAGATAGGGTGGAGTCGGGACCAGGAGTAATACTTTTTTTGTTGGGATCTAAAAAGAAGTAGATATATTTTTTTACAATTTACGTAGTTAACTGCGTAAATTTATTGTTTTTGTATTTATGAATAAAGATTTGGTTAAAGATTTAGGTTTTAGAACGTTGGGGACAAGGTTGAAACGAATTGCAGATAAAATGTCTCATAGCGCAAGGGATATGTATAAAAAACTAGGAATGGATATAGAACCTAACTGGTATTTGGTACTCACACTTGTAAAAGAAAACGATGCGGTTTCTATAGTTGAAATTGCCAGATATTTAGGTTTTGCACATCAATCCATTGTTTCTATGACCAATAAAATGATAAAAAGAGGATATTTATTAAGCAGCAAAGATGAGAATGACTTAAGAAGAACAGTAGTACGTTTGACTCCTAAATCGGAAGAAATTTTACCAGAGATAGAGAAGATATGGAATCATGGAGAAGAAGTAATTGCAGAATTACTTGACAACAATCAAGAGTTATTAAAACATTTGGATGTAATGGAGCATCGGTTGAACGAATCATCATTTGGAGATAGAATTTTAGGCAAATTATAAAAATAAGTACTATGGCAAAATTGCATAACTATGAAGTAAAAATAGAATGGACTGGAAACGAGGGGCAGGGAACTTCTAATTATAAAGCATATAATCGCAATCATACGATTATGGGGAAGGAAAAATATAGTGAAATTAAGGCTTCTTCAGACCCTTCTTTTTTAGGAGATAAGGAGCGGTATAATCCAGAAGATTTGTTTGTCTCATCATTATCTGCTTGCCACATGCTTTGGTATCTACATTTATGTACAGTAAACAAAATAGTAGTAACAGATTATAAGGATAATGCTACAGGAGTAATGGAAGAAAGTAAGACGGGTAGTGGAAGATTTATTAGTGTGACTTTAAACCCTGTGGTACATATTACAAATGAAAATTTGAAAGAAAAGGCAATACAATTACACGAAGAGGCTAATAAAATGTGTTTTGTTGCTAATTCTTGCAATTTTGAAATTGATCATGTTCCTACCATAAAAGTAGTCGTATAAAAATAACTAATTAACTTCTGTAGTTATACTATAAAAAAAGACACCTTCTACATAGAAGGTGTCATATTAAAAACTTTATTTTGGGGCTACAAAATAAAATTTAAGCATTTATATTTTTAATTTTCTATATCGTTAAAACTAGCGAACTGTTGCATAGCAGTTTTTGTTAATTCTTTTGCTCTATTTACATAGAAATTTTTGGTGTCATCTAACGATTCGTTTTTTAGCTCTTTTTCGCTTCTTACATAGTCAGCAGGTACTCCAAATTCTGATTTATTGTTAAGTACTACGCTTAACTCCTGTAAAGCATTTTGTAATTTATCAAGTGCTTGCTCAGCTTTTAGTTTAACTTCTGATTGCTGTTTTAATTCTTCGGCTCTTCTAGCCTCAAATTCAGCTTTCATTCTATTTTGTTCGGCTATTTGTTGTTCTAACTTTTGTTGTTCGATTTCTAATTGACGACGTTTTTCTTCTAATTCTTTTTGTTTATCGGCAACTTCTTGAGTAGCATCTGCTAAATCACTTTCTTCTGCAGTATCTTCAGAGTAATTACCAGCAACTGCTTGACAAGTAGTTAATTGTTCTAAAACTTTAGCTCCTAATTCTTTTGCACGTTTTGCAAAAAATCTACTACGCTCGTATGTATCTTGTTCTAATGAACTTTCCATATCAACTCTCGCCTGATATGCGGTTTCATTCGCTTCGGTACAATTACATTGATCAGATAAAGTTTCAACTTTTTCAAAAGCTTCTATCGCTTTATCAGCATATTCTTGAGTGTGATACACATTGTTTGCTCCGTGTGCTTTTTTACTATGTGAGTATGCATAACTAGCAGCTGTTATAGCATCTGAATAGACATCCTGAGCATTAATTTTTGGAATAGAACATAGAAAAACTATGATAATTACAATCTTCTTCATTCTTATGGGGCTTTTAGATAACAAAACAATAATACAATATTTTATGGATAACTTCCAAAAAAAAATGTCATTAATCGATGAAATACGCACTTTATCTTATTTTTTTACGGGTTAACCTTAAAGATAGTGATCGATATCCTACTTGATTTAATAAGAGATAGATAGCTATCAAATTTTTTTCTACGATTTTTTAGTGTCTTATCTTTTAAAGACATAGAAAATTCGTACAAAACAATTGTATTGTCGTTTTAACAGTATATTAATTACGGTATATACCTATTTATTTATAATGAGTAGAAGTTTACTATATGAATTTTTATACTATGATTGTGAGTAACTTGTTGATAATGTGTAGTATAGATTTTTCAATAGTTGTTGGGTTATAGAATGGCTGTGTTTACTATATTATAGAACGATTAATATGTGTAAATATTTTTTGAACGTTAAAAAAAAATATTTGTAATTTAACTTGGAAATTTTTGTTAGTTAATTATATATCTTTCGTCTTTATATTTTATGAAAAAACTTATAATATCATCTATTAATCATAATTTAAGTAGTGCAATTACATTGCTTAAATCTATTGACTCCCATATCTATTGTGATACTTCTGTAGAGCCCTATTGTTCAAGTATTGGTGATCATATCAGGCATACACTTGATTTTTTTGATTGCATTATTGATGGGTTAGATTCTAATAATATAGATTTAACCGCCCGTAAACGAGATCAAGTGTTATCTACTAATAAAGATTCGGCAATCAACTATATGTATGAACTTCAGGAAACATTATTGTCCTATAGTACCGTAAATACAGATTATTTGTTACATGTTACCGATCATATGGGAAAAGGAAAGGTTACTGTTAATTATACATTAGAGAGTATTCTTACTCATGCAAATAGTCATGCAGTACACCATTATGCTACGATAGGGTATATTCTTTGTCAATTAGGAATTGAGGTTAAGATACCTGGGTTTGGTTATAACCCAACAACACCTATTAATAAAAGAGAAGGTATTTAAAGCAGGAATTTATCATAAAATCACTACTATTTTAGTTTTGGGGTTTGTTTTTTTTTCCAAAGATAGCTTCCATAATAGTTTTGATTCCTTTAAACGCCATATAAATAGCGAATACAGCTCCTAATAACCCAAGAATCAATATGGGTATATACAATGAATGGTCTTGGTTTTTAAAGGATGAATGTATAACTACCGGGCTAATAAACATAAAAATGAGTGCAATTGCCATGCGTTGCACTCCCTTACCTAATACTTCTTTGTCGGTTCTTCTAGGCTCCATAATTATTAATTGCATTACGTACGTTGTCGTATTGTTCTAATAATTTTTTGGCAGTTACTTCATCAATAGTAAGCTCTTCCATAAGCATTTTTACTGCACGCCCTACTAATTTGGTATTACTTAGTTGCATATCGACCATTTTATTACCTTTTACATGACCTAGTTGTATCATGGTAGCTGTCGAAATCATGTTAAGGACAAGTTTTTGAGCCGTTCCGGCTTTCATTCGGGAGCTACCCGTCACAAACTCTGGTCCAACGGTAACTACAATCGGAAATTTTGCAGTTAATGCTAAAGGACTACCGTCATTACAGGTAATACATCCGGTAAGGATGTCATTTTCGTTACATATCTGTAATGCGTGAACCACGTATGGCGTCGTTCCCGAAGCGGCAATACCGATTACAACATCTTTTTTAGATATTTGATAGGATTGAAGGTCTTTCCAACCTTGGTCTGTACTATCTTCTGCATGCTCTACCGATTTTCTAATTGCTTTATCTCCTCCCGCAATTAATCCAATAACAAGATTAGGAGATACCCCAAATGTAGGAGGACATTCACTGGCATCCACAATGCCTAATCTACCACTTGTTCCTGCACCCATATAGAAAAGTCGCCCACCATCTTTAAGTTTTTGAACTATTTGAGTTATTAAAGCTTCTATAGCCGGGATGGATTTTTCTACCGCTTCGGGTACAGTTTTATCTTCTGCGTTAATATTCGAAAGCAATTCACCGACATTCATTTTTTCTAAATGGTCATATTTTGATGATTGCTCTGTTGTTTTAATAAATGACATGTTCAAAAATACTTTTTAAAGTGGTTAAGCTTTTATAATTCTTAATAAAATGTTGCTAAAAGGCTATTTTTCAATACTAAAATCAAATCGATTGGCTTCAGAAATTGTAAAATACCCAAGGGCATAGTTATCAGGATTAGTTTTATTAATTATATTTCCTCTTAATACTGCTGGGGGTGTCTGAAAAGGATTTCCACCACCCTGATCACTTTGTTCAATTAGTAAGGTTGCGTAATCGAAATATTGCTCATCAATACCGATAATTTTTATAGTTATCTCTTGATTACTAACCATTTGGTCATAGAAGTATGAGAACCCAAAGGTTTCTCCTTGGTAGAACCTATCTTCACTGGTAATAAATAGATTGAAATCGAAATCAAAAAGATAAAAATCATCTCTTGTTGCATCATCTGTATATGTTATGATTATTTCTGTTTCATCTCCATCAAAAAGTGTTGCATCTCCTTGTTGCACATCATCTATAGGAACGGTAGGGATAAGTGTAGCATCTGCCACATAGGTTTCGTCTTTATATTCTACTGTTAATTGGTAAGGAGTATCAAATTCTGGTAAGAACTCTTCTTCAGACGGAATAAAAAAACCTTGTTCCTCTGATTCTATAAAGTTGATAATGGTATTATCGTTCATATTGGTTATGAAAACCGTAGCATCACTAACAGCGGGGACATCTGTATTAAAAAATGGAGCAGATAAAGTAAGTTTTACACCACCTTCCATAGTGGCAGGAGTTTCATTTCTGAAATACTCGAAAGTAGCATCTATAACCAATTTAGCTTCGCCATTAGGAACTTCTACATCAATAACATCTTCACAACCAATGGTTGTAATGAGTATGGCTAAAATAAAAGTTAACTTCTTCATTTTTTAAAACTTAAAATTATAGGTTACTGCTGGTATGAATCCAAAAATAGATGTTCGTATGGCTTCGTTTACATAAGTGTCAGAATTTCTTGTAAACGCAATTGATGCTGCGTTTCTACGATTGTATAAATTATAAATACTAAATACCCATTCTCCTTTCCATTTTCTATTTTTATTTTTTTTCGACATCAATGTTGCAGACACATCAATTCTATGGTAGGAGGGTAGTCGCTCATCATTTCTAGAACCATCATACAAAGGAACGGCTAATCCACGATACTCAAATTGTCCAGTTGGATAATTGGTAGGTTGTCCTGTCTGAAATACAAAATTGGCTCCAAATTTCCATCGGTCATTTAATTTGTACGTTCCGTTAAACGATATGTCATGAGTTTTATCGTAAGGTGTGCGATACCATTCATTATTATTAATGCCAGTTTCTTGTGGAGTTCTCCCGGTGGTTTTCTGTTCTGATTTTGATAAGGTATAGGCCAACCATCCTTTTAATTTACCTTCATTTTTTCGTAACAAAAATTCGGCACCATACGCTCTTGCCTCTCCATTTAAGATATCTTGTTCTATTGCATTGTTAGCAATTAAATTGGCTCCGTCGATATAGTCAATTCTATTTTGAATTTCTTTGAAAAAAGTTTCTACCTCGATAGAATACATATTACTTTTTGTATTTCTATAGTACCCCAAAGCAAATTGATTAAGTAATTGTGGCTTTATATACTTTCCGCTAGGGGCCCATACATCTAATGGGGTAGGAGAACTCGTATTTGATAACAAATGAAGGTATTGTGCCATTCGATTATAACTTGCCTTTATAGAGCTATACTCATTAAAAGTGTAAGCTAGTGCAACTCTAGGTTCTAGATTGGTAAATGTTTTGATTGATTCGCTTCGGCTATATTTTTTTACTTGTATAGGCTCTGCTGCTTCATAAATCTGAAACTCTTCATTAAACAATAAAGGGTTGTCATTTTCATAAATATTTAGTTCGTCTTGCCCCAACCTAATAAAATTACTGGCTCTAATACCATATTGTAAGGTTAGATTTTTTGAAATCGTATGTTTTATATCAATATAAGCAGCAAGCTCGTTTGCATATTTATCGATCAGTTTTTCTCTAATAATACCCGAATCTTCCCGGTTTGGTTTTATTTCACCGGGGTTAAATCTGTAGTAGATATTATTAACACCATAATTAAGTTGAAATGCATCACTTAAATAATGATTGAAATCATATTTGAGGTTGAAATTTCTTATGCCAGAATCCCACTCAAATCCAACGAAATCGAGTTCTAGGCCATAAAAATAATCAGAATAGATTAATGACAAATTAGAAAAAAGCTGATCAGAAAATAAGTGATTCCACCTTAGGTTTAAAACCGTATTTCCATAAGTGTTTTCAAAAATTTGATCAATACTGAATATATCTCTACCAAAATATCCAGAAAGGTATATACTATTGTTTTTATTAATCTTATAATTCAGTTTCGAATTAAGGTCGTAGAAATAGGCAATATTATTATTATCAAAAAGAGGTAAAAAAAGATGTGCATAAGAGGCTCTTCCTGCTACCAGAAATGCACCTTTATCTTTTTTCATAGGGCCTTCTGCCTGTAATCTACTGGCAACAGCTCCTAATCCACCTGTGAATTTAAATTTTTTACTATTACCTTCCTTTTGGTAAATATCAAGAACCGAGGATAGACGACCTCCGTATTTTGCAGGAATCCCTCCTTTGTATAACTTAATATCTTTGATGGCATCTGGATTAAAAACAGAAAAAAAGCCAAATAAATGCGATGAATTAAAGATGATAGCTTCGTCAAGTAAGATAAGATTTTGATCTGCTGCGCCTCCTCTTACATTAAAACCCGATGCCCCTTCACCACCATTGGTTATACCAGGCAAAAGTATAAGAGATTTGATAACATCTGCTTCGCCTAGAACAACTGGTATTTGTTTGATGGTTCCGGCAGTAAGCTTGTTAACACTCATCTGCGGAGTTTTAATATTTAAGCCTTCAGTTTTTTGTGTGATAATGACTTCTTCCAGACTTTCTGAAGACTCTTCAAGCTGAAAATTTATCTTTTTATCTTCAGAGAGATTAATTTCTTGTTCAATATCGGTAAATCCCATATAACTTATCAGAAGCTTATAAACCCCCTTAGGTAATGTTATAGAATAAAAACCATATTCATTGGTAACAACACCTTTTTCGATTTCAGGAAATATTACCGTAACGCCTATAAGAGTTTCATTACTCGATAGTTCAGATATTACACCGCTTAGTGTATATTTTTCTTGGCATTGTATCGATGAATGCATGCATAAAAAGAAAAATAGCCAAATAGTAGTGTACTTTTTTTGATACAACATGTTACTTATCAAAATGTGGGGGATTTTTTGTTTTCTTTTTTTTTGCAAATTAATCATTTAAGACTCATGTCTATGTTATTTTTTGCTTGTTTTTAAATAATTAGTCTTTTGGATCGGGATGAGCTTTATAGAAAATATACCTAACGGTTATATATGAATACAATTTACAGAGTCATTTGAAGGTGTATTCTACATATAAAATATTATTAAAAAAGCCGATAAAATCTAATTTATCGGCTTTTTTGTGGGAAAAGTAACATTGTTTATTTAATCAGAATTTCACCAAATATTTGCAGTAAAATTCTTCTGGTAATTGATACGTTATTTTGAGGAATACGTAAAACTCGTTTGTACCATTTGACTTAGTCTAAAATAACCAAATGCGTAATTTTCTGGAGTGGTAATATTTCTACAATTACCTCGTAATGGAGCAGGGGTAGTGCTAAAAGGCCCGCCATCACTTTCTGCTTGATCTGTTAATAAACCGATATAGTTATAATATCTTTCTGAAATGCCTAATAGTTGTATGTTTACTGTATCTTCTAATAGCGGCCCATCATCTTCAATATCCTCATTGATAGTGTATTCAAAATCCATCAAATTTCCATTAGTAAATTCATCGGCATTATAAAATAACTCTGGTAATACTTCTTTTTGTTCTTTAAATTTTCCAAAATAAAAGTTTTCTTCATCTTCAGGGTCATTAAATTCTACTGTAATATTAAGATCAACATCATCAATTTCTTGTGAAACACTTTCGATATCGGCTACAGATTTCAATGTTTCCTGCGCAATATACCTTTCGTTATTATAAATAATCTCTAATGTATAAGATTGATTAACAATAGGAATAAAATTAGTGCTTGTATATTCTCCATTATTTTGATCTGTAAATATAAACTCGGTACTGTTTGAGTCATTAGTTACTTTTACACTGGCACCGGTTACAATTTTGTTACTATTTTTGTCAAAGTATGCCGTAGATGTTGATAGCTTTATGGTTTGCTCATTTCCTTGAGTTCCTTTTTCCCAATCTAATGAAGCCTCGACTACTAGTCTTGGTGCCGCTTCGGGAACTTCTACATCAACCACATCGGTACATGATGTAAAAGCTATGGTTGCGATTAGTAATATTTTTATATATGTTTTCATCTGTATGTTTTTTATTTTTTATTTTTTTTAGATAAAATCCCATTAATCAGTATAGTAAATATATTTTTAATGGTTATCGATTATTTTACTGATTTAAAATTTAAAGTTATAAGTTATAGAGGGTACGATACCAAAAATTGCAGTTCTTGTTGCTTCATTGGCTCCCGTTTCCAGATTTTGTCCAAAAGATATCGAAGCTGCATTTCTACGGTTATAAGCATTGTATACACTAAAAACCCATTCTCCTTTCCATCTTCTATCTGGTTTTTTATTAGGGCTATAGGTCGCCGATATATCCAATCTATGATATTCGGGAAGTCTGTTTGAATTTCGCTCAGAATAGCTAGCAATAGACAAGTCTTCATATTGGTATTGCCCATTAGGGTAGGTAACCGGTCTACCGGTCTGAAATACCAAATTAGAGCTAAGTGTCCATTTGTCGCTAAGTTTATATATACCCGTTATAGAAAGATCGTGTGTTCTGTCATGTGGGGTATTGTACCATTTGCCCTCATTGATTCCAGGACCTGCAACATTTTCTCCCAAAGTTCTTTGCTCTGATTTGGATACTGTATATGCTATCCACCCTGTAAAATCTCCTTTGTTTTTACGTAATAAAAACTCTAACCCATAAGCTCTGGATTCGCCATTTAATATTTCGGTTTCGATATTGTTTTGACCTATTAAATCAGATCCGTCGATATAATCAATTCTATTCTCTATAGTTTTATAGTAAGCTTCTACTTCTAAAGAATAATTATTGTCTTTAAAATTCTTAAAATATCCTAGTGCATATTGATCTGATAATTGTGGTTTTATGAATTTGCCACTTGGGGTCCAAACATCTAATGGGGTTACTGATACGGTGTTTGATAATAAATGTATGTATTGTGCAGTTCGCGAATACCCTGCCTTTATAGATGAAGATTCATTTAATAAAAGCGATAATCCTAACCGAGGTTCAAAATTGTTATAACTTTTTATAGTCTCACTTTTTTTATAATCGGTTTCACCTATGGCTGTTCCTTCTTCATAAATACCTAACTCTTCATTATAGACTACGGGTTGATCATTAGCATAGTTAGTTAATTTTTGGCCTCCTAATCTAGAGAAAAAGCTATGACGTAATCCATATTGTGCTGTTAAGTTTTCAGATATTTTATGCTCTGCATTGATGTATAATCCAGTTTCAAAAGCTCTTTTTTCGTCAAGTTTTCTTGGGTTAATAGGAGAAGTTGGAGAGGTAGGGGTGATTTCACCAGGATGAAAATCATACGATATGATGTTTCCTCCAAAATCAAGTTTTAGATTATTACCAACATAATATTTAAGATCATATTTTACATTGTAATTTTCTATTGATGAGTCCCAGTCAAATTGAACAGAATTGATGGACAATAGATAATCATATTTACTGTATATCAAGGATAAGTTAGAGAATAGTTTATCATTAAAAATATGATTCCATCTTAAGTTACCTGAAGCATTTCCGTAACTACTTTTAAAACTGTTGAGATTAAAGATGTCTCTGCCAAAATATCCAGAAAGATATAGTTTATTGTTTTCGCTTACCTTGTAATTGGTTTTTAGGTTTAGGTCATAAAAATTAACCTTAGTGTCTTTTAGATTTTTGGATGCGGCTGTGAAAAGGTGAGCATATGAGCCTCTACCAGCCAATAAAAAAGATCCATTTTTATTAAATGTAGGACCTTCTATAGCCAGTCTACTTGATATAACCCCGATACCACCTGTAAGCCCAATTCTTTTGTTGTTTCCGTCTTTTTGTCGTACATCCAATACCGAAGAAACTCTACCTCCAAACTTTGCAGGAATTCCTCCTTTATAAAGCTTTACATCTTTGATTGCATCTGCATTAAAAACAGAAAAGAATCCTAATAAATGCGAGGTATTATAAATAATAGCTTCGTCTAGTAATACTAGGTTTTGATCTACAGCACCACCTCTTACGTTAAAACCACTACTTCCTTCACCAGTATTAGTTACCCCTGGTAAAGTTTGAATTGATTTTACCACATCTACTTCTCCTAGTACAACAGGTATTTTTTTGATGGTCTCTGATTTTAGTTTAGCGACACTCATTTCGGGTTTTTTAATACTTACTCTTTCGCTTTCCTCTGCGGTAATTACCACTTCGTCTAGTTGTTCAGAAGATTCACCCAGTTCAAAGTTTAGTTTTTGATCACCATTTAAAGTAACTTTTTGAATGATGTCATTATACCCCATATAAGAGACTACTAATGAGTATTCGCCTTGTGGGGCTGTAAGAGAGTAAAAACCATATTCGTTGGTAATTACTCCAATAGTAGTACTTTGCAGGTATACCGAAGCACCGAATAAAGTTTCTCCGTTACTCGCATCGTTTATTGTTCCACTAATCGTAAATTTTTCCTGAGCGGATAAAAGTGATGTGAAAAATAGAAGAGCAAAAATTGTTTTTTTCATTTGTTTATTGCTAGAAGGTTTAAAATTAAATTGGTTGTTAAAATGTTTGACTTTTTACGAATCGATAAAAAAGGGCAATAAAATACCAGTCCAAAGCTTTTTAAGTTTAGATTTTATCAATTGAAAACAAAATGTTGATTTAAAAAATTAAGCCAGAATATCCCTTGAAACTAAGGAGTCTGGTGGTAATGTTCTGTTAATGATTTCCATTGAAAAGGAATAGGCTGCCATTCGTTTTTAATGGTTGTGCTTATTTCATTTATTGCTTTGAGCGAATCGGTTTTGACATACACCTGATTGTTTTTTGTAAATACGTACACAACGTTCAGGTTTTTTTTGCGGGTTGTTTTTAATTTACTCATTATCTGGAATGTTTTTTTTGTATCGATTTCTACCAAGGTTGAAAACACCAATTTTTATTCCGGCATTAAAAGTGTATCCATTAATTCGGTTCACTGTACCGGGGTGTAAATTAAACTTGCTAGAAAACCGGTATTTTACTCCGGCTTCTATTTGAAAATATCTTGAAAAATTGAATAAAACATTTATACCGGGCTCCATAACAAATATATCCTCCGATTCTATTATATAACCTTCATTTTCTAAAGAGTTATTCTCTTTTAATGCTTCTATATATCCAACAGAACCACCACCAATAAGCAATGGGAAAGAGAGGTTAATTATGGATTGTTTAAAAAAAATAGGTTCAAGGTGTGCTCCTATATACACCCCAATAAGATCCCCATCAACATGGTTTTCATCGTCAAACGATGTGTCATTCAATGCATTTTGATTAGAGTAAAAGGCTGTACCTATAATTCCTAGTTCAAATTTTTGATTGGCAACATAGGCTAGTTTTATACTTGTTGTTAGGGTACTTTTATTTTTAATTGTACCATATCCCAAATTCGTACCTAAATATATACCATGAACGATATTTCTTCGATCGTTAAATTCTATATATTCAGTGCTTTTGGACTCTTGAGCAATACTACTATATATACCGGTAATTAATAGAAGCAGTAGTATAATTTTTTTTGAGTGTTCCATTGTTTAAGTTATTGTATCATAAACAGACTAAAAATATTGGCATTATCTTTTTTGATTGAAAATCTGTTAGATGATTTTATTTTTTTGATTTGACTGATGTATTTGTAATTTGTTACTCTTTTAAAATTATTACTCCTTTTTTGCCAATAATTTGAAATTTTCCATATTCACTGTCTTGACCATAGACGGCACTAATATTTCTAATTCTTTTTCGTTTGTCAATAACATTGTTTTTTATATTAGTAAAAGATTTTGGTATTCTTAATAACCCTTGTTCAAGAGAAGCTGTAAAATCAATCGTAAGTCCTTTTATATTTACATTTAGCTCGGATGATTCTTGGTTTATAACAATAGAAGGAGTTTTATTTTCGATATTAGATACCCACAGATCTGTAACTTCTAGATCTAGGTTAATGTTCTCTCGTAATGTGTTCAAGTTTAATTTACTAAACATCAATTTTCCTTGTATAGTTCCTGCTTTATTTATTGCAATTTGATCCTTACTAGAGTGTATTTCAAGAGACTGCACTTTTTCTATTTGTGTTACAGTTCCACTACTATTAATTTTTAGGTCATTAGAGTTTTCAATATCTACCTCTCCATTTTTAATTCGAATATGTCCATAAGTAATTCCTTTGGTTTTCAATTTTCCGAATCTCATCTCTATATTAGCACTACTAATGTCTTTATTGATCCACATGTCACCATGTTGTATATTTGCTTTTACTTTTCCTTTCCAACTACTCATAATAATATCTCCAAACTTATTGGTAATATTAACTCCAGCGTTAAATGGGATATGAATAGTATAATCGATTTGGATGTTGCTTTTGTCAAAATCAAAGGGGTTTGCTTTATTAAAGAATTTGGTTAACATGCTGTTACTTTTTTCTTCAATAATAGAAATGATACTTATAAAGTCATCTGTAACCGTAAATTTTGGTTTGATTCTTTGTAACAGCTCGTCTGCATCTTCTTTTTTCTTTTTGGTAACATGTATATCTATATTAATTTGTATTGTTTTTTGATCCCATCCATTAATAATAATATTTCCGTACTTATTTTCGATATGTAATTCTCCTGCATTGGTGAGTGGATAGGTATTCTCAATGTTTTTAGATACTCTTTCTTGTGCATATATAGTATGCAAAGAAAGTAGCGTCATAAGCATTACTATGATATGTTTATAAGATGTAACCTTCATTGATATCTGTATTTTTAGAATCATTGATCTGTTTTAATAAATTTTCGATCAGCTCTATTCGCTTTTTATAATTATTTACTATGGCCTCTAAAATGTATTCGTTATCTAGGTTTTTTGCCATTTCTAGTTTTAAGGTATTGTATTCTTCATCTAATTCATCCATGAATGACAAGAACTCTTTTTTGCTTTCGGGTTGTAATTTTGAATTATTTTTTACCAATTGTACCTGAAACGATACCAGGTTTGAGTAGTAGGAGTCAATATCCTGTAATTCTTGATGTACAACACTATTGTTTTTATGATAGTTGTATTTTGAGGTTAAAAAACCTTGCATGACAGAAAAAACTCCTAATAAAATTAGTACTGTTGCTGCTATTTTAAGTAAATGAGATTGCCATAAGCGAATAGTTGGTTTGGTGTCTAACTGCGACTCAATGACGTTCCATATTTTTGATTTGTCTGCTCTGTGATCGTCAAACAAATGCTTATTTTCTTTAATATATTTTTCAAAATCATCCATTGTATTATAGGGTATTTACAATTTCAATTAGTTTTTTCTTTGCTCTATGGTATTGCGATTTCGATGTCGAAGAGGTAATACCTAATATTTCTGCTATCTCTATATGATCATATCCTTCAATCAAATACAGATTGATAATTTGGCGATATCCCTGAGGTAGTACATTAATTCCTTTTTTGATCTTACTAATATCCATAGGAAGTACTACTTCAGTTGTTTCTTCACTTATACGATACTCATGTTGGTCTAATGGACTTACAGGTATTTTTTTTTGTTTTAAATGGTTGATACTTTTATTAATTACAATTCTTTTTAACCAAGATCCAAATGTGCTTTCGTACCTAAAAGATTTTAAATTTTTGAAAGCATCAACAAAACTATCTTGAACAACATCTTCTGCATCTTCTTTTATGCCTAACATTCGCATGCTTACATTGTACATAGCATCTACATAGAGCTCGTACAATTGATATTGCGAATTTCTATCACCAGACTTGCTTTTTTCTACAATGTCTTTGTGCGTATAAAGAATATTGGTCTTCAATTAATTTTGATTGATTGTAAATTTCTTTAAAGGTACTTTCTTTATGTTTGGTATTATTGACAAATGAAAAATTAAAGGGTTGCATTTGAGTTAAAAAAAATGAACATTTTTTTTAATTAGATTTAGACCAAACAGCAAAAATCCTGTAAACCATAGGGTTTACAGGATTTTTAGAGGTTTATTTTATTAAACAAATTATGCTTCTATTATAGTATTTAGAGTTTTACTAGGTCGCATAGCTGTTGATACTTTACCTTCATCTGGCCAATAATAACCATCTATATTAACCAATGAACCTTGGGCCGCGTTTAACTCATCAATAATTTTTGTTTCGTTATGATTAAGTTGTTGCGCTATTTCGGCAAATTCTTTTTGCAAATCTTTATTTTCACTTTGCTCTGCAAGTGCTTGTGCCCAATACAAAGCCAGATAAAAATGACTACCTCTATTGTCTAACTCATTAACTTTACGTGAGGGTGACTTTTTGTTGTCAAGAAAAGCTATGGTGGCTTGATCCAGAGCCTCTGCGATTATTAATGCATTTTTATTTTGATTTACTTCGCCAAGATGTTCTAAAGAAACTGCTAATGCCAAAAATTCTCCTAAAGAGTCCCATCGTAAATGCCCTTCTTTAATGAATTGTTGTACATGTTTTGGAGCAGAACCTCCTGCACCAGTCTCAAATAAACCGCCTCCATTCATTAGCGGTACGATAGATAACATTTTTGCACTGGTTCCTAATTCTAGAATAGGGAATAGGTCTGTATTATAATCTCTTAATACATTTCCGGTTACAGAAATAGTATCTTTACCATCTTTGATTCTTTCTAAAGAAAAGCGAGTAGCTTCTACAGGAGACATAATTCTAATGTCAAGTCCTTCGAGATCGTATTCTGGAAGATACGTGTTTACTTTTTTGATTAATTCTATATCATGAGCTCTCTTATTGTTTAACCAGAAAATAGCAGGTGTATTGGTGGCTCTAGCTCTACTAACCGCAAGTTTTACCCAATCTTTAATCGGAGCATCTTTGGTTTGACACATTCTCCAGATATCGCCTTCTTCTACAGTGTGCTCTAACAGAACATTTCCAGATTCATCAACTACACGAACAGAGCCATTTCTTTTAATTTCGAACGTTTTATCATGAGACCCATATTCTTCAGCCTTTTTGGCCATAAGCCCTACGTTAGGAACGGTACCCATGGTAGTAGGATCAAAAGCACCGTGTTTTTTACAGAAATCGATAGTTTCCTGGTATATTCCGGCATAACTACTATCAGGAATAACAGCTTTGGTATCTTGTGTGTTACCCTGTGCATCCCACATTTGTCCAGAATTACGAATCATTGCAGGCATTGAAGCATCTATAATTATATCACTAGGAACGTGTAGATTGGTAATTCCTTTGTCAGAATTAACCATCGCTAATTTAGGTTGCTGTTCGATACATGTTTCTATATCTTGCTCTATTTCTTTTCTTTTATTGTCGGGTAATTTTTTTATTTTATTGACAAGGTCTCCAAACCCATTATTTACTTCAACACCTATTTCTTCAAAGGTTGTTCCATGTTTTTCAAATACATCTTTAAAGAATACCTCTACTGCATGACCAAAGATAATAGGATCTGATACTTTCATCATGGTTGCTTTCATGTGTAACGAAAACAATACGTTTTTTTCTTTTGCATCTGAAATTTGCTCTGTAAGAAATTTGATGAGCGCTTTTTTGTTCATAACAGAGGCATCGATAACTTCTCCTTCAAGAACAGGGGTTTCTTTTTTTAGGATGGTTGATGTTCCGTTATTGTTAATAAACTCGATTTTGACATTTCCTGATGTGGATAAAGTTGTAGATTTTTCATTGGTGCAAAAATCTCCTTCAGACATCGTAGCAACATGAGTTTTAGAGTCTGCACTCCAGGTACCCATTGTGTGTGGGTTTTTCTTAGCATATTGTTTTACGGGCTTAGGAGCTCTCCTGTCAGAGTTTCCTTCTCTTAGAACGGGGTTAACGGCGCTACCTTTTATTTTGTTATAGCGAAGTTTTGTTTCTTTTTCCTGATCATTTTCGGGCTCCTCTGGGTAGTTAGGAATATCAAAACCTTGTTCTTGTAATTCTTTTATAGCTGCTTTTAATTGAGGAACAGAAGCGCTAATGTTTGGAAGTTTGATAATATTGGCTTCAGGTTTTTGTGCTAATTCACCTAGTTCTGCCAAAGCATCCGCTTGTTTTTGACTATTGGTTAGTTTTTCTGGAAAACTAGATAAAATTCTGGCAGCAAGAGATATATCTTTTACTTCGATAATAATATTTGCAGCTTTGGTGAATTTTTTTACAATAGGTAAGAAAGAGTAAGTGGCTAAAGCTGGTGCTTCGTCCGTTTTTGTATACACAATTTTTGAGTTATCAACTCCCATATTTTTTGAGTTTTTATTTGGGGCTTATAAGGCTTTGGTATGCAGTAGTGCCCTAATTCGTTATTAATTTTAACAATAAGTAAACGGTTGTATACTTTGTCGTTTTATAAACAATACTGGTGAATATTTTGAGTGTTTGCTTTAAAGAATAACACCACTGTCTATCACACAAATTGCTATGAGCGAATATACAAATCTAGTTAGCTATATGCAACCTGTATAGTGTTAGTTTTGAGAACTCCACATGGAATTATGGTTTCCGGAAAATTAGGGTTAAAAAAATATGAGATGCTAAAAAAAAGATGGGTTTGCTGTTGTATTTTTGAAAACAAAAAAGCCATATCAACAATACATTGTATTTTGATATGGCTTCATTAGAAATAGTTTTAATGTCAGCTGTTTTACCCGCCGTTAAATAAAAACTTTCGTTATTTATACCAATAAATTTATTTCTAATTTTGAGTAGTATTAATGGTCAAATAAAAATTTGTGCATGTAATTACTACTCGTTCGACTATAAATTGATGTTTGTACCGAATTTAGTTATAAATTCCTTGGATTTCATCAACAAGTCTAATGCCATTTATAATTAAAAAAGTGTCAAAACTTAATTTTTTCTTTCGAATTTCATTTTGAAATTATTTTACGATAAGTCCCATAAACTGATTTCAAGGATGTACTCAAAAAAATAACTTTCGTTTCATATTTATTTTAATGATAAATTGGTCTTCAATATGTTCAAAGAACATTAGTTTAGATTACATGAAAAAAGAATCCTTGTGTCATCTTCAATGTAACTATAGTATAAATATAAAGAAAATTTAAATCAAAATTTGTTAATGTTATGTTATTAGTTTTCAATAGGTTATAAACCGACGTTGTTAACTTTTGTTTATAAAAAAAGATCGCATTATGCGATCTTTTTTTACTTGTATAAAGAAATAATGAATTAGTTTCTTCTTTCTTTAATACGTGCTTTTTTACCAGTAAGTTCTCTGAAGTAGAATATACGAGCTCTACGAACTTTACCTCTCTTATTCACTTCGATTTTTTGAAGTGCTGGTAGGTTTACTGGGAAAATACGTTCTACACCAACAGTACCAGACATTTTTCTGATAGTAAATGTTTCTGTGCTACCAGAACCTCTTCGTTGTATAACAACTCCTCTAAAGTACTGAGTACGTGTTTTATTTCCTTCCTTAATTTCGTAGTATACTGTAATAGTATCACCTGCTGCAAATTCAGCAAATTCTTTTTTTGTTACAAATTCGTCTTGTACAAATTTTACTAAATCTTCCATTTTACGATATAGTTTCTTGATTTTTGTTAAATCAACATTCACGATTTTCGTCAGAGGTTAATCTAATCAGCGTGCAAAAATAATAAAATTATATAAATAAAAAGATTTCTTATTTAATTATTTTATTTGGTAGCCAATAGTGGTAACCTTTTTAAAAGGAACATTTTAACTTTATTCTCTTAACAAATCTGGTCTACGCTCTTTTGTTCTCTGGTAAGCTTGTTCTTCTCGCCATGTTTCAATTTTTGGAAAATTACCAGATGTTAATATTTCAGGAACTTTCCAGCCTTTATAATCGGCAGGTCTTGTGTAAATAGGAGGAGCTAATAAATCGTCCTGAAAAGAATCTGTAAGTGCAGATGTTTCATTTCCTAAGACGCCAGGTATGAGTCTAATAATAGCATCACAAAGAATTAATGCTCCTAACTCTCCACCAGATAGAACATAATCTCCAACAGAAATCTCTTTGGTTATAAAATGATCCCGAACACGTTGATCTACTCCTTTATAATGACCACATAAAATAATCAAGTTTCCCTGCAAAGATAATTGATTGGCTATTCCTTGAGTCAAAGTTTCTCCATCTGGTGTCATATATATAACGTCATCATAATCCCGTTCAGACTTTAATTTTGAAATACATTTGTCTATAGGTTCGATCATCATAACCATACCTGCACCACCTCCAAATTGATAATCATCTACCTGTTTGTAGTTATTGCTAGTGTAGTCTCTAAGGTTATGAAGGTGTACCTCTACCAATCCCTTGTCGATAGATCGTTTCATAATAGAGGCTTCAAAAGGACTTTTAAGGATGTCAGGAACTACAGTTATAATGTCTATACGCATCAGTAATCTATTACATTTCTACAAAGTGCAAAGATGCAAAAGAATATGCTAAAAATCTAGTAAACCCAATTACTTAGCTCCAGCTTTACGTTGCTTGTTTATTTCGTCCTGTAATTTACGCATTACTTTTTGTTCACGCTCTAAAGCTCTACGTCTATGGTCCTCGAACTCTGTTTCGGTTTCTGATAGTGCTTTTTGAGCTTGTAACGTTACTGCGTTACTGTTTTTGAACTTGAAAATAAAGAAACCAAGTAGCGCCAAAAGCACTCCTATAATTCCCCAGATAATAGTATTGTAACTAGCCTTTGTCAACGCAGCTCCCAAAAAGCTGATACTGTCTTTTTCTTTGGTTACAGAAGCAAGATCCTGATTGGTTTTGGCAAGTGATTCTTCTAATCCTGATATGGTGGTCTTTAACTCATTTATTTTAAGGTGGTTCGTATTTAATCTTGATTCTAACGTTTTTAAGGTATCGCTCAAGTTTGTTCTAAACTGGTCTAACCAAACACGTTTTACAACCTTATACTCCTGATAATTTCCTGATTTTTTGACCACAATATCAAATTGCTTTTCAATCTCACCTTTCTTAAGAACATCAGAAACATTGATGGTTTCTTCCTGCGCATAAGTGATTTGAAAAAAGGATATAAGCAATGAGATAACTAATAGATATTGCGATAATTTCATGTGATATTCTTGTTTTGTTGAATAGATATATACTCTAACTCCAAAGCCAAGGTAGTAAAGATAATACAATACCTATTAGAGTAGAGTGTTTTTACGTTTATTAATTTCTTCTGTAACGGTAATAAATGTACGATATTGTTGATGATTACAAAGTTTTTTTTGAAAGAATTTAAAAGAAAGTTGTTTTTATAATATAAGATTGATTTTTTGTTAGAAATTTAGTTACAGAAATTAATACTTTTAAAGTGTATTTTGAAAATGAACTGGTTTAAACTTTTTTCAATTCGCTATAAAAATATAATTTTTCGCATGAATCAAAAAAGTTTAAAACAATTCAATAAAAAAAGCTGTTGTTCATTATGAACAACAGCTTTTTTATAGGATAGAGAGGTTTTTCTAGTAATAAGTAAACCTTCTTACTTTTGCAATATATTTTGCCAGTCTAATTACCTGGTGGCTATATCCATATTCATTATCATACCATACATATAAAACAGCATTGTCGCCTTTTGCATCTACAATTGTAGCATTGCTATCGTATATTGAAGGTGCAGAAGAACCAACAATATCACTAGATACTAATTCATTATCTAGAGAATATTTGATTTGTTCAACAAGATCTCCTTCAAGTGCATACTTTTTAAGTACAGCATTCATACTTTCTTTAGAAGCCTTTTTCTCTAAGTTTAATTTCAAAATAGCTAAAGAACCATTAGGAACCGGTACACGTATAGCATTTGATGTTAGTTTACCTTCAAAACTAGGTAAAGCCTTAGAAACAGCTTTTCCTGCACCTGTTTCTGTAATTACCATATTAAGGGCAGCTGCACGACCTCTTCTGTATTTATTATGCATATTGTCTACCAAGTTTTGGTCATTGGTATATGCGTGTATCGTTTCTAAATGCCCGTTATTAACACCAAAACTTTCGTCTACCGCATGTAAAATGGGAGTGATAGCGTTGGTAGTACAAGAAGCTGCAGAAAAAATATCCACTTTATCAGGGTCATGCTCTTTATGATTTACCCCATGTACAATGTTTGGTATCCCTTTTCCTGGTGCAGTAAGTAATACTTTACTAATTCCTTTTCCTGCAAGATGTCTCGTTAATGCTTCTTTATCTCTAAAAGCTCCTGTGTTATCGATCAATAAGGCATCACTAATCCCGTAAGCTGTGTAGTCTATTTCTTCTGGGCTATTAGCACTAATGACTTTTACAGTAGTACCATTTATTATAAGAGCACTATTTTCTATGTTGGTCTCTACAGTACCATGAAAATCCCCATGTACAGAATCGCTACGTAGTAAAGAAGCTCTTTTTTCAAGTACTTCTTGCGTAACCGCTCCTCTGGTAACAATAGCTCTTAGTCTTAGCTGACTCCCTTTTCCGGTAATGGTCATTAATTCTCTTGCTACCAAGCGACCTATTCTGCCAAATCCATAAAGCACAACGTTTTTTGGCGAAATGGGCTTTACTTTTACAGCATCTTTAAGTTTGCTTTGCACAAAACGATTAATAGAACCATATTCGTCACTAGCTAAATGGTATTCATAGGTAAGTTTACCAATGTCCAGTTTTGCAGGTGGCAAATTCATCAACTTGATTGCCTGTGCAATTTCTACAGAATCAAAAATTGAAATTGGTTTTTGAACAAACTCACCAGCATACTCATGCAGATTGATAATTTCACTTACATTTTTGTCAATCAATTGATTGCGAAAAAGTACCAATTCGATAGAATTGTCATACCATAAATCGCTTACTGTCTTTATAAAGGCTACAGTTGCGCGACGTCGATCTGCCTGAAAGGCTAGTTCTTTTTCATAAACTTCGTTAGAGCTCATAATATGTTGTGTTTTACAGTCTTGTAATTTCGTGCAAAAGTATATATTTCAAACGTTTTCGTAAAACCTTTTGTGAAAAAAAATCCCATCACTATGTTAAAGTGATGGGAGATACCTTTTTGTAAAGGGTTTTTGTTCTTATTTATTCAAAAACAAACTCTCTTTTTTGCTTGTTTCTATCAACCAAAGTGATGCTAATATCTTCATCCTTGTATTTTTTTTCAATAATATTTTTTACTTCAAGGACACTTTTTACTTTTTTACCATCTATTTCGCTAATAATAAGTCCTTTTAAGTTATAACGCTGCATTCTAGCACTAAGCGCTTTGCTAATGGCTACTCCATGATCCAACCCAAATTGTTCAAGGTATTCTTTGCTAACGTTAGCAACTTCTACGCCAACATCATCTAAGTCATATCTCTGAATTTCATATTTAGATAGCTTTACGGGTATAGTTAACTCTTTTCTTTTACGTATAACAGTTATATTAATAATGTCATTAGGTCTTTTGCTATTTACATAACCGGTTAAATCTGCAAACTTTCTAACAGGAACTCCATCAATCTCTCGTATTACATCTCCTTTAAGAAGTCCCGCTTTTTTTGCTCCACTACCTTCTTCTACAGAAGCAATAAAGACTCCTTGTGATACAGATATATCATATTCTTCAATCGCTTTAGGGTTTATTGTTCCTCCCGAAATTCCGATAATACCTCTTTGTACCGCTCCAAACTCTATAATATCATCTATGATTTTTTTGGCATTATTAGAAGGTACTGCAAATGCATATCCTACATAACTTCCCGTTTGTGATGTAATCGCAGTGTTTATGCCGATCAGTTCGCCTCTGGTATTTACTAAAGCACCACCACTATTTCCTGGATTGATAGCTGCATCTGTTTGAATGAAAGATTGACTGTTGTTATCTGTTTCATCCAAATCTCTGGATTTGGCACTAATAATCCCAGCAGTTACGGTAGAGGTAAGGTTAAAAGGATTACCAACAGCTAATACCCATTCGCCAATTTTTGCATGGTTAGAATCACCAAATGGGATATAGGATAATTTTTCGTTAGCATCGATTTTAAGTAATGCAATATCAGATTCTGGTGCGGTACCTATAACTTCTGCTTTATATGTTTTGTTATTGTTTAAAGTAATTTCCAGTTCAGATGCGCCATCTATTACGTGATTATTGGTAACGATGTACCCATCTTCTGTAATAATAACCCCAGAACCGGCTCCTTGAATTCTTCTTTCTTGTGCTCCTCCGTTTCTGAAAAAATCCATCAAATTTCGGGGAGTACGAGTAATTCCATATTGTTTTACGTGAACAACGGCATTCACTGTTTTTTCTGCGGCATATGTAAAGTCAATACTGCTAGCTGTCAATGCTGTATTTGTATTGGTAGCGGTATAGTTTGTAGGAATAAAATCTGGGGTAGGAGTGTTCTTGTTTTCATTTTGGTCAACAACCATTGGTGTTGTTTCAATGAACATTTTGTATGCGCCCAATGTAAACCCTCCTGCAAGGATCGCAACAACCATCAAACTCAAAAATTGTTTCATTTTCATTTCTTTTTTTGTTTAAAATAACTACTTATTAGGTATAATAGACTGTATTTACTGTTTAAAATTACAATCTAGATAACTTTTTTTATACAATTTAACTTGCAATTAACAACGATTTTTTGATAACATTCTTTGTACCTTTGTCATTTAAATTACATAAGAATAATGACGCTTACTTTTTATAAATACCAAGGTACAGGTAATGATTTTGTAATCATTGATAATAGAGACAATAGTATCTCCAAAAATAATACCAAATTATTTGCAAGACTTTGTGACAGAAAATTTGGCATAGGTGCCGATGGATTAATGTTGTTGGAAAAGCCTTATAACGAAGGAGATGATTTTACGATGGTGTATTTTAATGCAGATGGAAATGAAAGTTCTATGTGTGGTAATGGCGGAAGATGCTTGGTTGCTTTTGCTGCATTTTTAGGCGTGATAAAAGATAAAGCAACGTTTACTGCAATAGATGGAAAACATCATGCAGAAATAAAAGATGGTTTGGTGTATTTACAAATGCAAGATGTATTTGATATAGAGAATCACACTACACATTTGTTTTTGGATACTGGATCTCCTCATCATGTAACCATGGTTAACGATTTAGAGAATTATGATGTAAGAGAAGAAGGTAAGAGAATTAGAAATGGAGCTCCATATTTTGAAGCAGGAAGCAATGTGAATTTTGTGGAAAAGAAAAATGGTAGTGCTTTTGCTGTACGAACCTATGAAAGAGGAGTAGAAGATGAGACCTTGTCTTGTGGGACAGGTGTAACAGCTGTAGCATTGTCTATGCATGCAACCAAAAGAATTGATAAAGAAGAGATAGATGTAGCTACTGAAGGTGGTGCGTTAAAAGTTACTTTCCAAAAAACTGAAAAAGGGTACGAAAATATTTATTTAATTGGTCCAGCAGAACAAGTTTTTAAAGGAGAAATCGAGTGGTAACTTTAAAAGGGGAAAATATATACCTAAGAGCACTCGAGCCCGAAGACCTTGATTTTGTATATTGTATAGAAAATGATGAACAAATTTGGGAGATGAGCAGTACTCAAACACCATATTCCCGATTTTTGATCAAACAATATTTAGAACACGCCCATAAGGATATTTATGAAGCAAAACAGTTGCGATTGGTTATTTGTTCGTATGATGATGCGACTTTGGGATTGATTGATTTGTTTGATTTTAATCCAATGCATCGCAGAGCAGGAGTGGGTATTTTGATAGCAGAAGAAAAGGAAAGAGGCAAAGGGTATGGAGCTGAAGCTTTGGAACTTATTATAAAATATGGAGCAACACATCTTCGTTTACATCAATTGTATGCAAATATTTCTGAAGATAATATGACAAGTATTAATTTGTTCGAAAACCAGGGTTTTTCTAAAGTAGGAGTGAAAAAGGATTGGAATTTGGTGAAAAACACCTTTAAAGATGAATTTTTATATCAATTAATATATGTACATTAAAAAAATACTATTAGCCATCTCATTATTAGGAGTAGTAGCGGGAGGCATTTTTGCTTATTATGTTTATCAGGCTGTATTCACACCAAATACCGCTTTCGAAACTGATACAGTTACACTTTATATACCAACAGATGCAACTTATACAGAGCTTATAGAAGAGATTAGTCCTGTAGTTAAAGATATTTATACTTTTGATAAGATCGCTAGAAGAAAAGGATACATTGATCATATCAAATCGGGTCGTTATATCTTAAAGAAAGGATTGAATAACAATGAAATTATAAATACATTACGAAGTAAAAATAGTCCAATCCAGGTTAGTTTTAATAATCAGGAACGTCTTGAGAATTTAGCAGGAAGAATCGCTACTCAGATAGAAGCAGATAGTCTTTCTCTTATTACTGCTTTTAAAGATGAGGCTTTTTTAAAAGAAAAAGGGTTTTCATTAGAAGGAGCTCTAGGGATGTATATTCCGAATAAATATGAGTTTTTTTGGAACACTTCTGCAGAACAGTTTAGAAACAGAATGTTTAAAGAGTACAATCGATTTTGGAATGATGCTCGTTTGTCAAAAGCTAAGCAAGTTGGGTTAACACCTCAGGAAGTCATTACAATAGCTTCGATTGTACAAAAAGAAACAGCAAAAGTAGATGAGCGTCCAAGAGTAGCGGGTGTTTATCTAAACAGATTTACAAATGGATGGAAACTAGATGCCGACCCCACAGTGATTTATGCTTTGAAAAAACATCGTAATGATTGGAACGCTGTTATAAAAAGGGTTCTGTTTAAAGATTTAGAAATAGAAAGCCCTTATAATACTTATAAAAATGCTTCGTTGCCACCAGGCCCAATCGCAATGCCAGATATATCTTCTGTAGATGCAGTTCTTAATCATGAAAAACATGATTATTATTTCTTTGTAGCAGATGTTCAGAATATGGGGTATCATAAATTTGCAAAAACTTTAAGACAGCATAATCAAAACAGAAAACAATACGTAAACTGGATTAATAAACAAGGAATTAATCGCTAATTTTGATCTTGCTTTTCAGTTCGAAAAAAAGACCCTTTCTCTGTACGAAACAGTGAAAAATCACAAAACTTATTAACAAATTGGCTTTTTTTGTTGTGAATTAATCTATTTTTTTGAGATTAATTTTGTTCGATAAAAATACTTTATTTGACGTTTAAGTGTTCGTTTTTTGTTTTTTTTTATGGTTTTAGGGGTTTTTTTAGCCTTATTTTTTACGTAAATAACTGTTTTTCAGTAAAATAAAAAAAATAACACAATATTCTTTTTTGTTTAAAAAAATGCTGTATCTTTGCACGGCAAAAATTTAAGTGGCGAGGGGCTATTTTAAGGCCACTTAGAAATTTTTTATATGACAAAAAAGATAGTGGGATTATCTACGTTGCTTACGATTGGGGGAATACTTTCGGTAAGTTTTACAACAGAAAAAAGTGCTGATCTTAGTTCTTATAGTACAGCTGGTTTAGAGCTGTATTATGCAGCGCCTAATTTTAATGATATAGAAGATAGCGATCCTTTTGTATCTCCTGTATTAGGAACATCTTATGAAGGTTTTAAAGAGGCATTGGCTTTTAAGGAATCTAGAGGTGATTATGGTGTTGTAAATCAATTTGGATATTTAGGGAAATACCAATTTGGTAAAGGTACTTTGGCTTTGATCGGTGTGAAGAACGTTGGTAAAAATGAATTCCTTAGTAATCCGGCCCTTCAGGAAAAAGCTTTTTATGCAAATTTGTGTAGAAATAAGTGGGTTTTGAGAAAGGATATTAAGTGGTCAGTAGGAAAAAGGATTAATGGGGTAGATGTTACAGAATCAGGAATTCTTGCAGCTGCACATTTAGCAGGCCCAGGTGCTGTAAAAAAATATTTACGCAGTGGTGGTGTAGAGGGGTTTGCTGATGCTTTTGGTACTACAATCAGGTATTATATGAAGCGTTTTGGTGGATATGATACTTCTTTTGTTGTTCCTGTTAAAAGACCTAAGGTAAATCTTTAAGATAAATCTTCTTTCTGGATTTAGCTTGTTGCTAGTCTTTTTGGATGACGTATATAGAAGGTCTTTTGTGTAGATCAATATCTTCTTTATTCCATTCTTCAACGGTTTTTGTGGCAATGTACTCTGTTGTAAGTGTGATATCACATGCAATGCATAAGCGAGTATTTGGTTGTAAAATGGCTTTAAGATCTGCAAACATTTTATCATTTCGGTAGGGGGTTTCAATAAAAATCTGAGCTTGATCTCTTTCAAAAGAAATTCGTTCTAAATGTTTGATGGTAGATTTCCTTTCGTTTTTATCGATAGGGAGATATCCGTTAAAAGTGAAGTTTTGACCATTCATACCGCTACTCATCATTGCTAGAACAATTGAAGAAGGGCCAACTAATGGGGTGACAGGGATATTTTTTTCGTGTGCTATTTTGACCACTTCGGCTCCGGGATCGGCAATACCGGGGCATCCTGCATCAGATAAAAGACCAATAGACTCTCCGTTTAGGCATGGCGAAAGATAATTCGGGATCTCAGAAACATCAGTGTATTTGTTTACGGTGTTAATGATAAGGGATCGTTGAGATTTGCTGGGGCTTATTTTTTTTATAAATCGTCTAGCTGGCTTTTCGTTTTCAACAATGTAGTGGTTAACCTGTTCTAGGACTTTTTTGATAGATATGGGTAGTACTTCTAGTGGTACATCGTCTCCTAGTCTTGTTGGGATAAGGTATAATTTTCCTTTAGGGTCCAGGGGTTTAAACTCCATATTCTTTATGATTGATTTAGGTCTATTTATTTAATTTATTTGTGTTTGGATTGTATTGATTAAAACAATAAATGTTTTATTTGAGTATCCAGAATTAAAAATAGTGTAATTTTTTTATTGTTACTTGTTGTGATGCGATAAATTGTAGAGATTGTGTGTTGCTTTGTAATTAAGCATATGAGGGCTACAGTTTATTGATCCGATTTTTTTAATTTAGATGCAATGTTTTCACATGCTTGGTCTAACATTTTAAATACTTCTTCAAATCCTTGATCTCCTCCGTAGTATGGGTCTGGTACATCTAGATTTTGGTTGGGATGAAGTTCGTTTAGAATTTGGTTTACTTTATTGTTTTGTAGTGAGTTGTTTGCTAGAGCTATGATATCTTGATAGTTAGAGGTGTCCATGGCATAGATGTAGTCATAGGTGTCAAAATCACTTTTTTTAAACTGTGCGGCTCTTTGTCTGGTAATATCAATATTGTTTTTTTTGGCAATATCGATAGAGCGTATGTCAGGTTTGCTTCCTATGTGGTAGCTGCTGGTTCCGCATGAGTCAACTTGGTAGTAACGAGAGTCTAGTTTAGATTTTAGAATTCCTTCTGCTAATGGTGATCTGCATATATTGCCAAGGCATACCATCAAAACTTTGGTTTTCATATAAGATGTGATTTATGTGTTGTAGTAAGCGATGACTTTATGTTATAAAGTAAGCTTTTTTCCTAAATCTTCTACGTATTTTCTAAACTGCTTGTCTGTAGATGATAAATTGTCTACAGTTTTGCAGGCATGAAGTACCGTTGCGTGATCTCGTTTTCCTATTTGGGTTCCAATACTTGCTAATGAAGCTTTGGTAAGTTTTTTTGCAAAAAACATGGCTAATTGTCTTGCTTGAACAATATGTCGTTTTCTTGTTTTGGATTGCAGTGTTTCTACATCCATTTGGAAATAATCACTTACTACCTTTTGAATATAATCAATAGAAACTTCTCTCTTTGTGTTTTTTACGTAATTATCAACAATAGCTTTTGCAAGATCTATGGTGATATCTTTTTTGTTAAAAGAAGAGTGGGCGATTAGTGATATAATAGCACCTTCTAATTCTCGTATGTTAGTTTTTATGTTATTTGCAAGAAACTCTACAATTTGTTCAGGCATTTCAACACCATCTCTGTATAGTTTGTTTTTGATAATAGAAACTCTTGTCTCAAAATCAGGTTGATGCAATTCTGCAGATAATCCCCATTTAAAACGAGACAATAATCTTTGTTCGATATCTTGCATGTCTACAGGTGCCTTGTCACTTGTTAGAATAACCTGTTTTCCGTTTTGATGTAAATGATTGAATATATGGAAAAAGACGTCCTGAGTACCTGCTTTTCCTGATAGTAACTGGATATCATCTACAATAAGAACATCGATGATTTGGTAGAAATGAATAAAATCATTTCTATTATTCTTTTTTACAGACTCTATGTATTGTTGCGTAAATTTTTCTGCAGATATATATAGAACTGTTTTTTCTGGGTAGTTGTCTTTTATGTTTACACCAATAGCATGTGCTAAATGTGTTTTTCCTAGGCCAACTCCACCAAATATTAGTAAAGGGTTAAAAGATGTGCCTCCCGGTTTGTTAGCAACAGCCATTCCTGCCGAACGTGCAAGTCTGTTTGAGTCTCCTTCTAAGAAGTTTTCAAAGTTGTAACTAGGGTTTAGTTGGGATTCTATTTTTACATTTCGAATTCCAGGAATAACAAAAGGATTTTTTAATTCAGGGTTTTTGCTTTTGATAGGTACATCAACCTCTTGAGAATTAACAGCAGATCTATTCGCGCTAGGAATTTTTTCTGTAAATGGTTTTTTATTGCCATAGGTGTTCTCCATTTTGATTACATACACCAACTTGGCATTCTCTCCTAATTCTCTTGTCAAAGATACCTTGAGTAGTTTTACATAGTGTTCTTCTAACCACTCATAAAAAAACTTACTTGGGACTTGAATACTTAAAGCACCACCTTCTGTAAGCTTTACAGCTTTAATGGGTTCAAACCAAGTTTTGTAAGCTTGAGGTGTAATGTTATCTTCTATAAAAGATAAACAATTGTCCCAAACTGATTGCGCGGTTACATTCATTCCTGTGGTTAAATTTGCTTTTTTGTTATGGTGTTAAAAGGAATTGTTGATAAAATCCTTACTATTTTTGTATGGCAAATATGTGAACAAAAAATGTAAAAAAAAAACGTTAACGGGGTTGAATATTAATTATTTTTTTTGCATAATTTGATTAGCACTTCATTAATATATAATAATTTATGATACTATGTTAATCACTTCAGAAACTTTTTTGAAAGTACGTTATGCAGAGACCGACCAAATGGGGGTCGTTCACCACAGTAACTATGTACAATACATAGAGTTGGCTCGAATTGATTGGTTATCCCAACTTGGGATTTCGTATAAAACTATGGAAGCAAATGGTATTATGCTTCCGGTATATACAATTGATTTTAAATTTAAGAAATCTGCTTACTTTGATGATGAATTGATTGTTAAAACTTCACTAAAGAAAATTCCTACAGCAAAAATAAGCTTTGACTTTGAAATTTTCAATACAAAAGGTGAATTATTAACAACAGCATCTTCTACTTTGGTTTTTATGGATAGCGTCACAAAAAAACCAATTCCCTGTCCCCAATATTTAATTGAAAAAATAAAAAAATATTAATTTTCTATTTTATTAATTCTCAATTTTTTTGATTTCTATCTCATACAACGACGAAAAAGTATTTTTTATTTTGTGTGCATTTCTTTTTCTTACTGAAATGTAAATTTTGCAATTTAGTTCTAAGTCTTGACGAGTAATAGTAAGGTTGTTTTCTTTGATAATCCGCATTACTTTATTCATGTCTTTGTACTCAAAAATAATTACAAAATGAATGTCGATGGTTTTGTCTACAATTTTTGAGGACAATAAGGCTTGTTGGGCAGCGGTTTTATATGCATTTATTAATCCTCCAACGCCTAACTTAACCCCTCCAAAATATCGTACGACAACTATCAATATGTTAGTAACTTCAAAAGATAAAATTTGCCCATAGATAGGTTGCCCTGCAGAATTAGAGGGTTCTCCGTCATCATTAGCCCGATATCGTAGTTTTTCAGTTCCAATTTGCCAAGCATAGCACCAATGTCGAGCTGCATGGTGTTGTTTTTTGAGTTGGTCAATGGTTTGTTTGACTTCTTCTTCAGAATGAACAGGAAAAGTATATCCATAAAATTTACTGTTTTTGTCCTTGAATAAAACTTCGTTTCCCGAGGTTTCGATTGTCTTATATGTGTCCTTTATGTCTTCCAAAGTTGTTGCAGTTCAATTATACAGATAATGCTACTAAGATAATACTTAAAATTGCTAAGATAATTCCAATCCAATTTTTTAAAAATAATCGTTCTTTAAAAAAAAGAATTCCAGCAAGCGTAGATACTAGTAGGACGGCAACATTATTTATTGTGAAAATTGTAGAACTCTCGATGCCATCATGGCGAAGTGCTTTTATCAGGAAATAAATGGAGAAATAGTTGGGAACCCCTAATCCAATACCTGCAAGTATATTTTTAAGTTCAATTTTTATAGTGCTAAATGATATTTTATAAAGTAAATGAAAAATTCCTGTTAAAGCGGCAAAACCAAAAATTGTAGCAGAGAAAATAGGAACATCGTCTTTGGATACATATCGGGTTTCTAAAAATTTGATGCTAGTATCTACAATCCCACTTCCTATAAAAACCAAAATAGGAAAAATTAAATTTTTCTTTGTTAATTCAGAGTTTTCTGTTGTTTTTACAGAGGTAAGATATACTGCTATAAGTGCTAGTATAATACCAATCACTTTGATAATTCCTGTACCTTCATCATAAGCTAATATTCCAAAAACAATAGGGATAACCAAGCTCATTTTTGTTGCAACAGCAGCTACTGATAATCCGTTTTTTTGAGTGGTTATGGCCATTAGATTAAAGACCAGGATAAATATAATACCTAATATAAATGCCTTAAAAAACCAAGCTTCGTGCGATATAGTTGAAATATTAATGGGCTTAGAGTATGCAATAACCCCTGAAAAAGAAGCTGTTATGTAATTGGCAATAATAGCTTGTTCTGTATTTATATTGTATTTAGAAAAAAGCTTAAAAATAACAAAGATGAGACTTGCAGCTAAAATGCTTGATATGAGGTAAATCAAAATATAGAAGATTTTGTGGTGAATAAGTTTGTAACATCTTCTGTGATTGGGTTATTATTCCAGGTGTGTATGCCTAGTGCTGCGGCTGCATCTGTGTTTTCTTTGGTGTCGTCTATAAACAATGTTTCTTCAGCAATAAGTTGGTGTTGATGTAAGATGAATTCGAAAACGGCAGTATTGGGTTTGCGAAGTTTTACCTCGTGGGATAAGTAAAAAGAATCGAAGCAAGATTTAAATTCATTAAAAAAATCTACATGTTTCTTGATCCAGTTTATATGTAATTCATTGGTGTTGCTAAACAGAAGCAGTTTGTATTTTTGAGTTGCCGCCAAATTGCAAATAAATTCTAAGCGATGTTTTGGAAAATCTAATAAAATAGCATTCCAGGCTTGGGTTAGTTGTTCATCTGATGCGGCAGGGAAATATATTTTTAAATCAGAAATAAATTCTTTAGTCGTTAGGGCTCCAACTTCATAGCGTTTATTGAGCTCTTGGATTTCTCTAACGGGTCTATTGTTTCCTAATTTGTATAGCTCTCTTAGGGTAGCAGGCTTGTCCAGATTGATAAAAACATCGCCAAAATCAAAAATTATTGTTTTAATCATTTTGGTATATTGTTAATGTGTCTTTTGTTATTTGGTTTTTAGAAACTAAGTTTCCGTTTAATAAGGGGCTTTTTGTTCCTTTTTCAAAGGTAATACACCCTTTGAAAACTCTTGCCTCATCCCAAAGATTTTTGTTAATAAATGATTGCAAGGTATATTGTCCGCCTTCTATGATTACTGATTGGATATTGTGTTTGTATAAAATATTACAAACCTCATGCGTTATGTTGTCTTTTAGAGAGATAGTTTCATAGATAAGATGATGATTGTTCTCTTTTTTAGAATCTTTAGAAGTGATGATAATGGTTGTAGCTTCTGGTGCTAATATGGCAGAATCTTCAGGAGTTTTTCCAGATAGATCAATAACAACTCTTGTAGGATTGTGGCCATGCCAGTCTCGTATGGTAAGTTTTGGGTTGTCTTTTAATACAGTATTGTTTCCTACTAATATAGCTTGTTCTTCGGCCCTCCATTTGTGTGTTAATTGTCTGGAGTAGTTGTTAGAAATCCAAATAGGGCTTCTTTTGTTTGTTATTTCTGGAGCTATGAATTTATCTTCGGTTTCTGCCCATTTTAATATAATATAAGGGCGTTTTTTATTGTGAAAAGCAAAGAAACGTTTGTTTAGGTCAAGGCATTCTTTTTCAAGAACGCCTACAGTTACATCACACCCCGCATTCATTAGTTTTTGGATGCCGGCACCAGAAACTTTTGCAAAAGAATCTACAGTGCCGATTACTACCTTTTTTATGTCTTTAGTAATAATAAGATCACAACAGGGGGGAGTTTTTCCATAGTGGCTACAAGGTTCAAGGTTTATGTAAATTGTAGCATCTTTTAATAAAGAAGCGTCTTTTACGGAGGCAATAGCATTTACTTCTGCATGTGGCAATCCTGCTTTATAGTGCCACCCTTCACCAATAATAATATCATTATGAACAATCACACTGCCTACCAATGGGTTAGGGTATGTTGTTCCAAGTCCGTTTTTGGCTAGTTCAATACATCGCAGTATGTATTTTTCGTGTGTAGTCACTTTTATTTGATGCTTATTTTTTGTTCTTTGTTAATAGTATATGGATAGGAGAAACTGCCTAGGTGATATCGTATAGTACCTTTGTATTGGATATTTATAGAATCTGTCTGGATTACTTTAAGAACACTGCTTAGAAGGTTGTTTTTGTTTTTTTTATAAATTTTAGAAAGAGAAAAAGTTCCTTGTAGTGGGATCGTAAATTCATCTTTAGAAGGAACATTAAATTCGGTTGAAGAAATAGTTCCTACATCAATGTTATCAACAAAAAGATTTATGTCTTCTATAGATAATTTTCCTTGTAGGTGGTTTGGATTGTCAAAAACAGCATTTGCACTAAGTGTTATTTGATCCAGATTCATATTTTTAACCTCGATTTTATCTACATATTTAAAATGAGGTTTTTTAGACAATGAACAGCTCATGATAAAGGAAGACAGTGTTAATAATAATAAAAAATTCTTCATTGATTTCTGTGTAGATTTGACGTATATTTCAATATTCTTAAGCGCTAATTTAGTAGATTTAATATCGAGTAGTAAGGACTCGGTGTCTCTATTGTAACAATTAGTCGCAAAAATACTATTTATAAGCATATGAGTACTATAAAAATTCGTTCGATACAATTAAAAGATAACGTAATGCTCGCAAGAGCAATTCGAGATGTTTTAATAGAAATGGGGGTGCCAAAGGTGGGAACTGCTTATGAAGATGAAGCTTTGGATGTAATGTTTGAGACATATGATTTTACTGGTAAAGAATATTTTGTAATCGAAGAAAATGAAAAAATTCTGGGAGGTGCAGGTATCGCTCCTCTCGAAGAAGCAGATTCTTCTGGCGTATGTGAATTGCAAAAAATGTATTTTTTGCCTCAAGCCAGAGGCAGAGGGGTTGGTTTTGATGTAATGCAGAAATGTCTTGATTTTGCGAAAAAACAAGGGTATACACATTGTTATTTAGAAACGATGCCATATATGGAGGCAGCTAGAAAGTTGTATAGGAAAGTTGGCTTTGAATCGTTAGAAAAACCCATGGGAAATACAGGACATTATAGTTGCCAGGAATGGATGATAAAGGAATTGTAATTTTATTGTAGGGGTATAAATTAAGAGGGATTTGATGACAGTAAAAGAATTAAGAGTCAGCTTTGTAAATGAATTAAGCAAAATTTATGAACCAGAAGAGGTATTGTCACTTTTTTATATGCTTACTGAAGCGATCATAGGTTATACAAGAATTGAAGTAGCTGTTAATTTGAGTAAGAAATTGACTAATGATGAAGTAGAGCGTTTTGCAGAAACTTTAAAAAGACTTAAAACTCAAGAACCAATTCAATATATCATTGGGGAAGTCCATTTTTATGAGTCGTCTTTTTTTGTAGATAAGAATGTGTTGATTCCCAGGCCAGAGACAGAAGAATTAGTAGATTGGATTGTAAAGGATCAAAAAGGCAGGCAGAATTCTTTAAAGATATTAGATATTGGCACAGGTAGTGGTTGTATTGCAATTTCGCTGGCTAAGAGCCTTCCTAATGCAAAAGTATATGCGCTAGATGTTTCAGAAAAAGCCTTAGAGATGGCCAAAAAGAACGCTATGAAAAATCAGGTAGCTGTAAAGTTTGTTAAAGAAGATATTTTAGAAACTAAGAGCCTGTTTCAAAATTTTGATATAATTGTTTCAAACCCCCCATATGTTCGCGAATTAGAAAAACAAGAAATGAAGCCCAATGTTTTGGATAATGAGCCTTCTGGCGCATTGTTTGTTTCAGATAATGATCCTTTATTGTTTTATAATAAAATAACAGTGCTGGCGCAAAAGAGTTTGTTGGATAATGGGAGACTGTATTTTGAAATTAATCAATACTTGGGAGAAGAAACAAAAAGTATGATAGAAGATAAAGGGTTTGTTGCAGTCGATTTGCGCAAAGATATGTATGGTAATGATCGTATGATACGAGCTTCTTTAACTAAATAAGTAGGGAATATATGAGTAAGATAGAGTCGATTTGTGTGTTTTGTGGTAGTAGTATGGGAAATGATACGAGTATTGTTTCTGAAGCATATGTATTGGGTAAAAAACTAGCAGAAGAACAAATTTCCCTAGTTTATGGGGGTGCTAAAATCGGGATTATGGGAGAGGTAGCTAAAGGAGTGATGCGTTATAATGGAAAAGTTATAGGAGTGATCCCAGAGTTTTTGAAAGTAAAAGAGGTAGTTCATCTCGGTTTGCAAGAATTAATAGTTACTCAAACCATGCATGAACGTAAGATGAAAATGCAAACGCTTAGTGATGGGTTTATAGTTTTACCAGGAGGATTCGGGACATTAGAAGAATTGTTTGAGGTTGTTACGTGGTCACAATTGGGGCTACATCAAAAGCCTGTTGGTATTTTGAACACAAATGGTTTTTATGATGAATTATTGACTCTTTTAAAAAAAATGGTTCATAAAGGGTTTTTAAAAATGGAAAATTATGAATTGCTTTTGGTTGATACTACTATTAGAGGTCTGTTAGGTAAAATGAAAGGATATGAACCAGAGAAGATTCCTAAAAGGTTTAAGTCAGAAAGAATATGATATGAATTTAACAGCGGATTTAGTTTGGAAAAATTGTTTGTCCTTAATAGAAGATAATATTACGCCTCAGGCTTATAAGACTTGGTTTGAGCCTATTAGAGCTGTAAGGCTTACTGAGAGTGGTGTCTTAAGTATTCAGGTTCCAAGCAAGTTTTTTTATGAGTGGTTAGAAGAGCACTACGTAAAACTTCTTAAGACTTGTATAAAGCAAGAGTTAGGAAAGGATGCCAAGTTGGTGTATGTAATCAAAATGGAAAACACCTATGGTAACAAAAAACCATTTACAGAAAAAATTCCTAGCATGAATCAATCTGCCATTGACTCTCAAGAGGTTGATGTACCTGTCAAGGGTAAAAACCCAGAATTAAAAAATCCTTTTGTTATTCCGGGGATTCGAAATGTAAAAATAGAGTCTCAATTAAATCCCAGCTACAATTTCGAAAATTTCTTAGAAGGAGATTCGAACAAACTAGCACGTTCAGCAGGAATGGCAGTTGCCAAAAAGCCTGGAGGCACATCTTTTAATCCTTTACTAATATTTGGTGGAGTTGGTTTAGGAAAAACTCACCTTGCACATGCAATTGGAGTAAGCATAAAGGATAACTATCCAGAAAAAACTGTACTATATATATCTGCAGAAAAATTCACACAACAATATATTGAGTCTGTAAAAAAGAATAATAGAAATGATTTTATTCATTTCTATCAGATTATCGATGTTCTTATTGTTGATGATATTCAGTTACTATCAGGAAAAGCAGGTACACAAGATGTCTTTTTCCACATCTTTAATCACTTGCATCAAAATGGAAAGCAGGTCATTCTAACAAGTAATAAAGCACCTGTGAATATGCAAGATATTGAACAAAGGTTATTGTCTCATCTTAAATTAGGGTTATCTGCTGAGTTGCATCAACCAGATTTTGAGACAAGGGTTTCTATTATTAGAGATAAATTGTATCGTGATGGTACTGAGATGTTAGAGGAGGTTGTGGTGCTTTTAGCAAATAGTATAAAAAATAACATTCGTGAATTAAAAGGTGTAATGGTGTCTTTAATAGCTCATTCTTCTTTTAAGAAAGAGGATATAACTATTGATCTTGCTAAGTCAATACTTAGTTTATATGACTTGAATGAAAAGAAAATGTATAGAGATAAGGTTGAAATTCATGATCTTTTGAAGAATGCATTTGTCAAATATTTGATAAACTTTGATGAATATGTTAAAGATACTAAAGGGGTTGAAATAGAGTTTTATGTAAAGAAAACTATTGATGGGATAGAGTTGGAAACATCTATTGGAAGGGAGGTGGATATTGAGGAGATTAGAAGTTACTTGAATGAATACATGAATTTAGTACATAATGCAAATGTGTCTCTAAAGGATAAGATAATTATTGACGAGCTGACTAAGGAGATAGATTTTTTAGAAATTAAATATCAGTCTCAAATTTTACAATTTAAAACCGATTTGAATTTAGCTAATTTTAAGGTTAAGTATTTAGAAGAAGATCTAGCAAAATTCAAAAAGTTATTTTTCCTTTCTAGAAAAGAACCGGTAAGTATTAATCTTAATGTAAACCAAATTCAAGATCAAAAACAAATGCAAGTGCAATCAGTGGATTTTACAAATGAAAACATTGTTGATATTCAAGATGCGTTTGATTTTATCAAGAAAGGTTTGAAAGGTACTGAGTTTTTTGAAGATGCGGAAAGGCTGCAGGACGAGTTAGACTCGGTTGGTGAAAGTGATGTTAAAGAATTAAAGGGAAGTTTCAAGAATCGTTTTAGGCGTTTTTTTAATAATATAAAAGGGATTGTGGATGGGGTTAATTGGACAAGAAAAACAGCGGAGTCTTTTATAAAAGGTAAAGAATCATTATTGAAACTTGCGGATTATTTGGGAATAGAAATTAAGAGTGTTATAGAAATAATAGAGAAAGCAATACAATAGTAGTTGTAATATATTGTTAAGATATGAATACAAAACAAAAAATTAATCAGTTAAGAGAAGAGTTAAGACGGTATAATTATAGTTATTATGTGTTAGATACTTCAGAGATAAGTGATTACGAATTTGATATGAAACTTAAGACTTTACAAGAGTTAGAAGAGAAGCATCCAGAGTTTCATGATCCTAATTCTCCAACACTTAGGGTTGGGGGGGAGATTACAAAGAACTTTGAGACTTTGGTACATGAATTTCGCATGTATTCTTTGGATAACTCATATTCTAAAGAAGATTTATTGGATTGGGAAAAACGAATCAAAAAATTGGTTGATGGAGAAGTGAGTTATATGTGCGAACTTAAATATGATGGAGCATCTATTAATCTTACCTATGAAGACGGAGTGCTTTCAAAAGCAGTAACCAGAGGAGATGGTATTCAGGGAGATAATGTAACTACAAATGTAAAGACAATTAAGTCAGTACCTCTTAAGTTGAAAGGTGATTATCCGCCTAAGTTTGATATTAGAGGAGAAATAATTTTACCTTTCAAAGGGTTTAATAAAATGAATGAAGAGCGTGTTGCTGCAGGAGAAGAACCATATGCCAATCCTCGTAATACGGCATCGGGAAGTTTGAAATTACAAGATAGTAGTGAAACGGCAAAGCGACCGTTGGATTGCTTACTTTATAGTATAAAAGGAAATAAAATAGGAATAAATACACAATTCGAGAGCTTGGTAAAAGCAAGAGAGTGGGGTTTTAAAGTTCCAGAAGAATCGAAGCTGGTAAATTCGATCGAAGAAGTATTGAAATTTGTAGAATATTGGGATGAACATCGACACGATTTACCTTATGAAACTGATGGTATCGTAATAAAAGTAAATGATCTTCAGCAGCAAGAAGAACTTGGTTTTACTGCAAAAGCTCCAAGATGGGCTATGGCATATAAATTCAAGGCAGAGCAAGTATCTACTGTTTTAAATGAAATTACCTATCAGGTGGGGAGAACGGGAGCTATTACTCCTGTGGCAAATCTAGAACCTGTTTTATTGGCAGGAACAACAGTAAAAAGAGCATCACTACATAATGCAGATCAGATAGAAAAATTAGATATTCGAGTAGGGGATATCGTTTTTGTAGAAAAAGGAGGGGAGATTATACCAAAAATTGTTGCGGTAGATGTTCAAAAAAGAGATAAAGGTTTATTGCCGACATCGTATATTGATAAGTGCCCAGAGTGCAGTACTTTGCTCATTCGAAAAGAAGGTGAAGCGCAACATTATTGTCCTAATTATACAGGGTGCTCACCACAAATTATAGGAAGGATTCAGCATTATATTTCTCGAAAAGCAATGGATATAGAAGGATTAGGTGGAGAAACGGTAGCATTGTTGGTAAATGAAAAGCTAATCACTAATTATGCTGATTTGTACGAGTTGAAAAAAGAACAAGTTATCCCCTTAGAGCGAATGGCAGAAAAAAGTGCAGAAAACCTCGTGGTTGGAATAGAAAGGTCTAAAGAGATTCCTTTCGAGAGAGTTTTGTTTGCTTTGGGGATTCGTTATGTAGGAGAAACTGTTGCGAAAAAATTGGCAAAACACTACAAATTTATTGATGCGATTATAGAAGCTACAGAAGAAGAACTCGTTGCTGTAGATGAAATCGGAATTAAAATTGCACAAAGCGTAGTAGAATTTTTTGCCGATGAGGAAAATAAAAAGCTAATTTATCGGTTGAAACAGTATGGAGTTCAGTTAGAGATATCTGCAGAGAAACTTGCAAATCAAACAGAGGTTTTAAGTGGGAATACATTTGTGGTTTCCGGAGTTTTTGAAAAAGTATCTCGAAATGAACTCAAAAAAATGATTGAAGATAACGGAGGAAAGATTTCTAGCTCGATTTCTTCTAAAACATCGTATGTAGTTGCCGGGGCTAATATGGGGCCTAGTAAATTTGAAAAAGCAAAAACATTAAACATACCTATTATTAGTGAAGAGGAATTTTTGAGCAAGCTTACATAAGAATAAAATGAGTCATATTAAGTTTTTTTGTTGGATATAATAAAATGTTTAATAGACGAGTTTTGTGTGATATTTAAAACAAGAATGAAAACACATGAAAATTCTTATCTACATCTTATTAAGTATTACAGGAGGACTATGTATTTTGAGTAAAGTAATACAGTTTCCAGATCTTGAGTTTTATGCTAAGCCAATGACAGTACCACTGTTTTTTATGTTGTATTGGTTTAATACTAAGAAGGTTGATGGGGTGTTTGTGGCGGTTTTATTGCTATGTTTTTTGGGGGATATTTTTCTTCTAACAGATTTTAAAAATAGTTTTCTATATGTTTTGTTGAGCTACGGGGTTTGTTATTTGGTATTGTTTTATTTTTTGTGGAAAAATTATAAGCCAATAACCTATAGTGAAGTGGATATTATCTATTTAGTAGTGTTTTTTGTTATTTGGACATTTATTGTTTACGAGATCTATGATGCTACTCAAGAAGCGATGGGCGATATTAGATGGTATGGTGCTATTTATTTATTGATACTTTATCTTCTTTTTATTGGAGCCGTTTTTCATTATGTCAATGTTAGATCTTCAAAATCCCTGTGTTTTTTGATTGCAATACTTAATTTTGTAATTAGTGATTCTTGTTTTGCGCTTGATAGGTTTTATGTTCAGACAATTCAATTCAAGGTGATCAATGCTATTTATCAATTGTTAGCTGTTTTTTTTCTTGTGCAATTCAAAATATCAAGCCCAACATCTTTAAAGCTTAATAAATTTTAAAACTAAATGGATTGTTTTTGTAATTCCTAAAGTATGTTGTAATATTTCTTAGATATTCTTTTTTTTTCTTAAGGTAAGCGATGTGATTTTAAAATGTAAAATAGTTACATTTGTGGCTTATTAATTTTTGATAAATGATTTTTAAAGGTCTTAAAAGAAATGCGATAAAAAAAAGTGTAGAGGTGTATCTAGAAAAAAGAGATGCAGCCTCTAACGGTATTTCTAGCCTAAAAACTCTTGCAGTGCTAATTGATGCATCTCAATCGGTTAATATTGTTTCGTTATTGAAACTGGCGAATGAGTTAGGGGTTAAGTCGGATAAACTCAAGGTAATGGGGTTTAAAAAAGACATGAAAGAGATTGCAGATGATAAGGATGCTGCATACTATAGTGAGAAGAGCTTTGGGGTTAATGGGATGATTAAAAATAAAGGGTTATTGGACTTTGTTAATGAAGATTATGATGTGTTAATTAATTTTTATGAAGAAAGTTCAATAGAATTGGATTGTGTGGCAGCTGCTTCTAAAGCAAAGTTTAAGGTAGGTTTTACGACAGTAGATCACAGGATTAATGATTTGATTATTGGGGCAACAACTAATGATACCAATCTTTTCATATCAGAATTGAAAAAGTATTTAAAAATTTTACAGATAATATAACATGAGTGATTTTCTCACAGGAACAGGAGTAGCGTTAGCGACTCCTTTTAATAAGGATGGTTCAATAGACTATTCAGGGGTTACTAAATTGGTTAATTTTTGCATAGAAGGTAAGGTAGATTATCTTGTGGTATTGGGTACTACAGCAGAGTCAGTTACGCTTACAAAAGAAGAGAAAAAGAGCTTAGTGGCTCATATTATAGAAGTAAACAATAAAAGACTTCCTTTGGTGATAGGAATAGGGGGTAATAATACAGCTGCTGTTATAGAAGAGATTAAAAAGGTAGATACTGTTAATCTTGACGCTATACTATCGGTTGTTCCAATGTATAATAGACCAAGTCAGCAAGGAATATATGAGCATTATAAGATGATAAATGATGTTTCTCCGTTACCGGTTTTGTTATATAATGTCCCTTCTCGTACCGCAACTAATATGACAGCAGAAACCACTTTGCGTCTTGCTGGTTTAGATAAAATAGTTGGGATTAAAGAAGCAGTAGGGGATTTTACACAGGTTTTGAAAATTATTAAAGATAGGCCAGAAGGGTTTAAAGTTATCTCGGGTGATGATGCATTGGCTTTGTCTACAGTAGCTGCTGGAGGAGATGGGGTTATTAGTGTTGTAGGGCAAGGTTTTCCAGAAGAGTTTTCAGAGATGATACGATTAGGGTTGGAAGGAAAAACCAAAGCTGCTTTCGATATTTTGTACAAGCTTTTACCAGTTTTGGATTATACATTCGAAGAAGGAAATCCTGCCGGAATTAAAAATATCCTTAAGGCAAAAGGAGTGTGTGAGGATAATTTACGTTTGCCATTAGTGCCTGTTTCCGAAGGCTTAGCTTTAAAAATAAAAGAATATATAGCTAATAACTAAGTTTTATTTTCTAAAATGGCAAAAGAAATAAAAGATCCTGGGGTTGGTAAGTCGTCTAACAAGCATGCTAAACGATTTGTAAACCCAGATGGTTCTTTTAATATAAAACATGTCAATAGGGTTACTTCGTTGTCAGAAAGTTATAAATATCTGGTAACTATTGGTTGGGGTAAGTTTTTTTTGTGGGTGCTACTGGGGTATACACTTGTTAATGTTGTTTTTGCCTTGGTATATACTTTTTTAGGGGTGTCCAATATAACCGAGCCTACAGGAAGTTTTTTTGAAGATTTTGCGAATGCCTTTTTTTTCTCTGCTCAAACAATTACTACTGTAGGGTATGGAGCCATGGCGCCTAAAGGGATTGCTTATGGTATAGTGTCTTCTATAGAAGCTTTGGTGGGGTTGTTAAGCTTTTCTTTTGTAACAGGTTTGTTGTATGGTCGATTTTCCAGACCTCGATCAAGTATTAGGTTTAGTGAAAATATGGTGCTTCGTAAGCATAATGATGGCGATAGTATTATGTTCAGATTGATGAGTAGAAGTGCTAATGTGATGATTAGTCCTAAAATAGAGGCTACGCTTACACTATCACATAAGGATGAAGATGAGAAATTTGTAAATAATTTTTATAAACTCGAATTAGAGCGTAATTCAATTACATATTTGCCAACTACATGGACAATTGTGCACCCAATTAATAAACAAAGCCCTTTGTGTAAATACGAAAGAGACAAGTTAACAGAATTAAAGGGAGAAGTTTTAATACTAGTTAGTTATTATGATGAGTCGTTTAAACAAGAGGTGCACCAGACACATTCTTATACTTTCCTAGAGCTAAAAAAAGACCATCGTTTTGTGCCTGCTTTTTATTACGACAAGAATGGATATGTGGTTTTAGATCATGATAATTTGGATAAAACGGTAAAAACTGAAATTTTGTGATTAAACTCCTTTCGTAAATCAAAGTGTTGAGGTTAATTTTTGCAACAATTGCTTTAATAATGGGTTTTTAGAGAAAGTTTATTTGATACAGTTATTCGAGTTTAATTTGTGGTGCTGTCTAATCGTTTGTGTTATAGGTTTGTACGTTAATTTGGTGCTTTGGAGTGGTAACTGGTTATTAGATGGGTTAAAGTTTTTGTAATAAGGTAGAAATAGCTATTTTTGCCAGATGTTTTTTTAGATATGAAGAGATTATTATATGTATTTGTTTTAGCAATTTTTCTAGGTTCTTGTAGTCAATACCAGAAAGTTCTTAAAAGCAAAGATATAGGGGCTAAATATAAAGCTGCCGAAAGTTATTATAAAGAAGGAAAGTATAAGAAAGCTTTAAGGCTTTTTGAGCAGGTAGTACCTCAATATAGAGGAAAGCCTCAGGCAGAAAGAGTTATGTATTATTATGCAGATACATATTATCAATTAGAAGATTACTATTTGGCAGGTTATCAATTCGAAAGATATGGCAAATCATATCCAAAAAGTCAAAAAAGAGAAGAAGCACTTTATAAAGGAGCTAAAAGTTACTATCATTTATCTCCAAGATATAGTCTAGATCAGGAAGATACAGATAATGCAATAGAGAAACTTCAGTCGTTTATCAATGAGTTTCCAGAGAGTGAAAGAGTGAAAGGAGCAAATGATATGGTATCTGAGCTTAGAAATAAAAAAGAACAAAAAGCCTACGAAATAGCAAAACGTTATCATCATAGAGAAGATTTTAAGGTAGCTATTTCATCCTTTGATAATTATCTGGTGGATTATCCCGGATCTATTTTTAAAGAAAAAGTATTATATTACAAGTTAGAGTCTCAATATTTACTGGCAGTTGGTAGTTATGAGAATTTAGTAGAAGAACGTTTATTATCCGCTCAAACATTTTATAATAATTATAAGAAGTATTATAAAACAAAAGGAGAATATTTAGAACAAGCCGAAGAATTAGGGCAAGATATTAAGACAAGATTAGAACAGTATAAATAGAAAAAAGTAGAAGATGGATTTGAAAAAAAGTAATGCTCCGGTAAATACTACCACAATTGATAAAAATCGTATCGATGAGCGAACTGACAATATTTATGAAGCCATATCGATAATATCTAAAAGAGCTACGCAGATCAATACAGATATAAAGAAGGAACTTCTTGAAAAATTGGATGAATTTGCTACTTATAATGACAGTTTAGAAGAAGTTTTTGAAAATAAAGAACAAATTGAAGTTTCAAAGTTCTATGAAAGGTTACCAAAACCACATGCGCTTGCTGTGCAAGAATGGTTAGATGGTAAAATTTACCACAGAAACACAAAAGCAGAGGATACAGAATCATTATAATTTATGTCTGTTTTAAGCGGTAAGAAAATATTGCTGGGTGTCACTGCCGGTATCGCCGCGTATAAAACAGCAAATTTGGTGCGTTTATTTATAAAGGCTGGAGCTCAGGTTAGAGTTGTGATGACACCTGCTGCAAAGGACTTTGTAACACCTCTGACGCTGTCTACGTTATCCAAAAATCCAGTGTATTCTTCTTTTTTTGATGAAGAAGATGAAAATGCATCGTGGAACAATCACGTAGAAATGGGATTGTGGGCAGATTTAATGATTATTGCCCCGGCAACTGCAAATACATTGTCGAAAATGGCAACAGGTAGTAGTGATAACCTATTGGTTGCTACGTATTTATCTGCAAAATGTCCGATTTATTTTGCTCCGGCAATGGATTTGGACATGTATAAGCATCCTTCTACACATCAAACTTTCGAGAAACTACAGAGTTACGGTAATATTATGATTCCTTCAGAATCAGGAGAGTTAGCCAGTGGTTTGGTGGGGCCTGGCCGTATGGCAGAACCAACAAATATCCTTACATTTATAGAAGATGATATATTGGGTAAACTCCCTCTAAAAGGGAAGCAAGTTTTGATAACAGCAGGACCCACTTATGAAGCTATAGACCCTGTTAGGTTTATTGGGAATCATTCTAGTGGTAGAATGGGGGTTGAGTTGGCTAAAACAGCTGCGGGATTGGGAGCTAATGTGTATTTGGTTTTAGGGCCTTCTGCTATTGATGTAGCACATTCTCAAATTCAAATATCCCGAGTAGTAAGCGCAAAACAAATGTATGAAGCAGTAACAGGGTTGTATGATACATGTGATATTGCGATAGCATCAGCAGCAGTGGCAGATTATAGACCAAAGAATGTTGCAGATCAGAAAATTAAAAAGAAAAGTGAAGATTTTTCGATAGAACTGGAGAGAACAGATGATATCCTTAAATGGATGGGAGAGAATAAGAAAGAACAGTTTTTGGTTGGGTTTGCTTTAGAAACTCAGAATGAACAGGAAAATGCTACTGCCAAACTAAAAAAGAAAAACCTGGATTTGATTGTTCTTAATTCACTTAATGACAAAGGTGCTGGTTTCAAAGGACAAACAAATAAAGTAACTTTGATAAATCATAAACTCGAAGTAAAAGCGTTTGATTTAAAAACAAAGTCAGAAGTGGCCCAAGATATATTTAATGAAATAAATACATTAAAAAATGAATAAGTTATTTCTTGTTATCGTATTTAGCATCTTTACTTTTATTGCTTCTGCTCAGGAGTTTAATGCAACGGTAGCTGTTAATGCGGCACAAACGGGTAATCCTAATTTGCAGATCTTTAAAACACTGGAGCGTTCCTTAACAGAATTCATTAATAATACAAAATGGACAGATGTTGATTATAGAACAGAAGAGCGTATAAACTGTAGTTTTTTTATCACGCTAGAGAAGTATGATAATGATGTGTTTGATGCAACTTTGCAAGTACTTGCGTCTAGGCCGGTATATGGATCAGGATATACAACTACAATTTTTAATGTGAATGATAAACAGTTTGGTTTTAATTATCTCGAGTACCAACCGTTAAACTATAATCCTAATAATTTTGATTCTAATTTGGTTTCTGTTATAGCGTATTATTTATACACTATTTTGGGTATAGATGCAGATAGTTTTGAGTTAAATGGAGGTACCAAATACTATCAGGAGGCTAATAATATAGTTAGTAATGCTCAAGGAAGTAATAGGTTAGGGTGGAAACGAGAGAGAGATCCCAATAGATTTACGCTTAATGATGATCTTCTTTCGGGTACCTTTGCAGGCTATAGAGAGGCATTGTATAAATATCATAGAGAAGGGTTGGATATTATGCATAATAATGTAAAAAAAGGAAAAGAAGTAATTACAGAATCTATGAAATCTTTAAACAAAATGCATAATTCGAGACCTAACTCTTATATGATGCGTGTGTTTTTTGATGCAAAAGCAGATGAGGTTTCTAGTATTCTGTCAGGAGGTCCTTCTGTAAATATAGCAGAAACTGTTCAGGTTTTAAACCGTATAGCACCTACCTATTCTGATAACTGGAAATCTATAAAGTTTTAACACCACTGGATTTATAGAAAAACTTACCATTTTTGTTTGTAAGCAACGATGTTTGTTTTTATTTGATAAAAAATAAACCATCCTATCTAATCTTTTTAAAACTATAGTATCTTTACTTTTTTAAAACAATTAAATACTTTGATCCTTTGCTACGAGGTCTTTCAATAAAAAACTTCGCGTTAATAGAACAATTACAGGTATCTTTTGATACAGGTTTGATTACGATTACTGGAGAAACAGGAGCCGGTAAATCGTTATTACTTGGTGCTCTAGGGTTATTATTGGGTAAAAGAGCCGATCTAGGTAGTGTTAAAGATAGCTCTCAGAAATGTGTTATAGAAGGCACTTTTGAAGTGCAACAGTATAATTTAACTCAGTTTTTTGAAGAAGAAGAGCTGGATTATGAAGACCAAACCATTATTAGGAGAGAGATCCTACCATCGGGTAAATCAAGAGCTTTTATAAATGATACTCCGGTTACCTTGCAATCTTTGGCGGCACTAGGAAAAAAATTAATAGATATTCATAGTCAGAATCAAACATTAGAAGTCACCACTAATGATTTTCAATTTGAAGTATTGGATGCGTTGGCAGATACTGGTCGAGAGATAGAATCTTATCAAAGAGGGTTGATATTACTTAAAAATAAAGAAAAAACCCTTAATGAGTTACTAGAGAATCAAGAGAGTTTTACAAAGGAGTATGAGTATAATTCTTTTTTGTTAAAAGAGTTAGAAGAAGCAAAGCTAAAACCTAATGAATTACCAGAGCTCGAAGAACAATATGCACAATTAAATAATATTGAAGAAATACAAGAGCGGTTATCAGGAGCAATTTCTATTGTTTCTTCAGACGAGGTAGGGGTTGCTGATCAATTGTCTAGTATTAAGAATAGTTTTTCTAAGATTGAATCCTACTCACATTCTCTTGCAGAGCTTTCAAAAAGAGTAGAGAGTTTATATATAGAATTAGATGATATTAGTGCATCTTTATTAGATGAATTCGAAAAATTAGAAGCGGATCCACAACGTCTAGAGCAAATTAGTCAGCGAATAGAATTATTACATAATCTTCAAGTAAAACATCAATGTGCAGATATAGAAGCATTAATTAGTGTCGAGACGGTGTTAAAAGAAAAAGTTTCTAAGACAGAATCTCTTAAAGACGATATTGGTGCAATCGAAAAAGAAATTGTTACAATAAAAAAAGGGTTGGATGAAGTAGCAGAAAAAATTCATAAGAAAAGAATTAAAGCACTTCCTAAACTAATAAAAGAATTAGAGATTATTCTTGCATCATTAGGAATGGTAAATGCTTCTTTTCAGGGAGCATTAAAGCTACAGGATAAATATTTGTCTAACGGAAAAGAAGAACTGTCATTTTTGTTTTCTGCTAATAAAGGAGGTAATTATGGAGAACTTAAAAAAGTAGCTTCTGGAGGTGAATTGTCTAGAATTATGTTGGCGATCAAATCGGTTCTTTCAAGATATTCACAATTACCAACGATTATTTTTGATGAAATAGATACAGGAGTATCTGGTGAGGTAGCACATAAAATGGCAGATGTAATGATGGGGATGAGCAAAAACCTGCAAGTATTTAGTATTACTCATTTGCCTCAGATTGCTGCCAAAGGGCAAAGTCATTATAAAGTATACAAGGAAGATGTACAAAATATGACTATCACACAGCTCAGACTTTTAAATAATGAAGATAGAGTTAAGGAAATAGCAGAAATGATAAGCGGGAAAAATAGCTCTGATTCTGCCTTGAGTCATGCAAAATCATTATTGAATTTAAAATAATATTTAAGTTTAAACTAAAACCTATTTAGAATACTTGTGGTTTGGGTCGTTTTATTATCTTTACCGCTCGTATAACCATACTTTAATTTACAATTAAATGTCACACAATTTATTAAAAGGTAAGAGAGGAATTATTTTTGGAGCACTTGATGAAAATTCAATTGCCTGGAAAACAGCAGAGCGAGTTTTTGAAGAAGGAGGAAGTTTTGTTCTTACCAATGCACCAGTTGCCATGCGTATGGGAGCAATAAATACACTGGCCGAAAAAACAAACTCTCAAGTTATACCTGCTGATGCTACTTCATTAGAAGATCTTGAAAACCTAGTAGAGAAAGCAATGGAAATTTTAGGAGGCAAGTTAGATTTTGTATTACATTCTATCGGGATGTCAGTAAATGTTCGTAAAGGACGTCATTATACGAATCTTAATTATGACTGGAGTCAAAAAGGATGGGATGTTTCTGCACTTTCATTTCATAAAACAATGCAAACATTGTATAAGAAAGAAGCTATGAATGAATGGGGAAGTATTGTTGCATTAACCTATATGGCTGCTCAGCGAGTATTTCCTGATTATAATGATATGGCAGATAACAAAGCATATTTAGAATCAATCTCTCGTAGTTTTGGATATTTCTTTGGGAGAGATCATAAGGTTAGAGTAAATACAATCTCTCAATCACCAACTCCAACAACTGCAGGAAAAGGAGTTAAAGGTTTTGATGGTTTTATAGAGTATGCAGATAAAATGTCGCCTTTAGGTAATGCTACAGCATTAGAGTGTGCAGATTATACTGTTACTTTGTTTTCGGATTTAACAAGAAAGGTAACGCTACAAAATTTATATAATGACGGTGGTTTTTCTAATATGGGAGTTAGCCAGTTAGTTATGAATAAATTTGTAGATGAAGAATAATAGCGATTATAAAGCTTTATAGATTTTATACAAAAATCCCATTCGTTATTAGTATGGGATTTTTTGTTGTACCATTTTTGCCATTATGAATATATATTTTTCTTTTATTATTCCGGTCTATAATAGGCCTATAGAAATACAGGAGTTGTTACAGAGTATGGTGGCTATGGATTATCCTAAAGAATATGAGATAGTCATTATAGAGGATGGTTCTTCCGAAACATCTGAAAACGTAATTAATGAGTTTACAGATGATTTAACCATTAGTTATTACCAAAAACCTAATACCGGTCCTGGAGATTCGCGTAATTACGGAATGAAAAGGGCAAAAGGTAATTATAACATTATACTAGATAGTGATGTGATCCTTCCTATAGATTACTTATCGAGAGTAGAGAGGTATTTGTTATCAAATTATGTTCATTGTTTCGGAGGTCCCGATGATGCGCATCCAAGTTTTTCTGACCTTCAGAAAGCAATAAGCTATAGCATGACTTCTTATCTAACAACCGGTGGTATACGCGGAAGAAAAAATACGATGGGTAAATTTCAACCGCGTAGTTTTAATATGGGATTGTCTAAAGAGGCTTTTGATGCATCTGGAGGATTTGGAGATATACACCCGGGAGAAGACCCAGATTTAACTATTCGTTTATGGAAATTAGGGTATCAAACTGCTTTAATACCCGATGCAAAAGTATTTCATAAAAGAAGAATCTCATGGGAAAAATTTTATGTTCAGGTTAATAAATTTGGCTTAGTAAGACCTATCTTAAATAAGTGGCATCCAGAAACGGCAAAACTCACGTATTGGTTTCCAACGCTATTTGTAATATATATGATCATCGCCTTATTTGTATTATTGTTTGGTTGGTGGCATTTGGCAGGAGGAGTACTGTTGTATTTTGCTGCAATTTTTATAGGAGCTACCTGGCATTATAAAAATGTTTTGATTGGGATTCAATCCGTTTTGGCTGTTTTGATACAATTTTATGGATATGGAAAAGGATTCTTAAAATCTTATTATTATATTCATGTGTTAGGAAAAGATCCTAAAGATCAATTCAAAAAGCTTTTTTTTAAAAAATAAGCAATATGTCATATCGAAAAAAGAATAGATTTTCTCTTAAAAAGAGTAATGTGCAAACGTTTTTGTTTTTTCTATTGTTTACCTCGATGCTCTGGTTATTTACACAATTCTCAAAAAACTATACTCAAGAAGTAGAAGTAACAATAAAATATACCAATATTCCAAAAGACAGAATTGTGAACGCGAAGAGTGATCAAAGCTTGAAAATGGTTCTTAACGGTAATGGTTTTAGGCTTATTGGTCATAATTGGAGTAAATCTATTCTAAATTTTTCTGTAGAAGATGCGTTTACAACTACCAGTAATAAATATTCTTTTTTTGTAAATAAAGAAACCTTATTGCTAAATAATAAATTAGACTTCAAAGGCAAAGTGTTGTCTATACAAAAAGATACTTTAGAATTATATTTAGATTATAATCTTAAGAAGAAAGTGCCGGTATATGCAAAGAGAGATATAGAGTATGCTGTTGGATATGGAAGTGATCAAGGTTTGGTGCTGAAACCAGATTCTATAACTGTTAGTGGGCCTTCTCAAATAGTTGATTCTATTAATCAGGTGCATACAGAGAAGGTAGATCTTAAAGGGTTAAATGTAGATCATACTGCTAAATTGCGAATCAATACAGAAGAATTACCGTCTGATATTCTGGTAATTCCCTCTAGAGTAGATGCTACTGTTTTGGTAAGTAAATTTACTGAAGGGCATCAAAAAGTACCAATAACAATACGTAATGCGCCAGATGGTATGGAAATAAAAATTTTTCCTACAGAAATTTCGGTAGTATATAGAGTGGGGTTAGATAAGTATAACGAAGTGAGTCCGCGAGATTTTGTTGTGATTGCTGATTATGCTAAAGTTTCGGAAGAAAGTTCGTTTCTAACGGTAGAATTAGTAGAAAAGCCTGGTGCTATACACGATGTAAGATTACAAGAAAAACAAGTGCAATTCGTAGTTTTAAAACAATAAATGATGAAAGTAGTTGGGTTGACAGGGGGGATTGGAAGTGGTAAATCTACTGTTGCTAAAATGTTTAAGAAACTGGGGGTAGCAGTATATATAGCAGATGATGAAGCAAAAAAACTTATGAATGAGGATGTTTTGTTAAAAGAGCAAATAATAGAATTGTTTGGAGAAAAAGCATATACAGCATCTCAATTAAATAGGCCATATATTGCTAATATTGTTTTTAACGAAGAGGAGAAATTAAATAAGTTAAATGCGATTGTTCACCCTGCAGTAGCAAAACATTTTGATGATTGGAAAAATCAACAACCAGGAAAATATGTAATTAAAGAAGCTGCAGTGCTCTTTGAAAATGAGGGGTATAAGCAATGTGATTATATAATTCTAGTTGTAGCTCCAGAAGAAGTAAGGATTCAACGCGTTTTAAAAAGAGACGAATCTATGAGTCGAAAAGAGATACAAGCAAGAATAAATAACCAATGGGAAGATAGTCGTAAAATTGACTTGTCGGATTTTGTGATATTTAATGATGATATAGAAGAAACAAAGTTAAAAACTTACGAAATTCATAAAATTATATCTTCTGAAGGTAGTTATGATTAAAATAATTCATTTTGTTAACATTTGGTTAAACCCTAAAGTAGCTAAATGTTAAAGCCTTACTTTTGAAGTATGAATAAAAGATTATTCGTGTTGCTGATAATCCTAATGAGTTTGTCATTAATTGGGATTATTTTTGTTCAGGGATATTGGATTAACAACACGGTAGAGAATAATGAAGAACAATTTTCTTTTAATGCTAAGCAGATACTTATCTCGGTGTCGAATAAAATTCAGTACAGAGAATTTGAAGAGATGTTTTTTCCTTTGCAGGAAATATTGGATAGTATCGAAGAGCCTGATAACAAAACAATACGTCAGCTCTTAAATATTAGTATTGATAATACCACAAAATCATTCACAAATGGTATTTTGGAAGAAGATTATAAGTTATTTTCATCTTTTGTGAATTTAAATATTGATACGGTGCGACTAAAAAATATTTTAAATCGTAATACCGAATCTGCTGTTTTAGAGACACAAAAAAATGATTTTGTTAATCAAAAATCCAAATCAAAAATTGAAAGGATTCGTGGGTTAACAGATCTTCAACGAATGGATTATGAAATTGTAATTGGGGAGATAGCAAGTTTTATTCCGATTCATAGAAGAGTTCAAAAAGAGGAAATAGAGCATTTACTAAAAAAAGAATTAGAAGAGAGAGATATAAAAGTTGACTTTGAGTATGCTATATACAGTAATGCATTATCTACAAAAGTACGTTCTGATGATTTTAGTTGGGATTATCCAACTACTTACGGAATACCACTTTTTGTAAATGATCAAGGGATAAGTAATTATCAATTGTATGTTAATTTTACAGGAAAAAAACAATTTGTATTGTCTACCATAAAAGGTATGGCAATTTTGTCGATATTATTTACCTTAATTATTGTAGTTGCATATTCGAGCGCATTGTCACAGCTAATACAGCAAAGACAAATATCACAGATAAAGACAGACTTTATTAATAATATGACTCATGAACTTAAAACACCTATAGCGACCATTAATCTGGCGTTGGATGCTATAAAGAATCCAAAAATAGGTGGGGATCAGGAAAAGGTAATGCGATATATGAAGATGATAAGAGAAGAGAATAAGAGAATGCATGCACAGGTAGAAAATGTATTGAGGATATCACAATTAGAGAAAAATGAGCTTAATATAAAAAAGGAGAAACAAGAGCTTCATGACATTATTGAAGATGCAATAACTCATGTTTCCTTAATTGTAGAAAATAGGCTAGGGTATGTAAAAATGCATTTAGGAGCACTTAAAACCTCTATTTTGGCAAATGATAGTCATCTAACAAATGTGATTGTAAACATTTTAGATAATGCTATTAAATACTCTGAGGAAGCTCCAAAAATTGATATATATACAGAGAATGTGAAAAATAGTATCATACTAAAAATTAGAGATCAAGGAATCGGAATGGGTAAAGTTGCTCAGAAAAAGATTTTTGAGAAATTTTTTAGAGAACATACAGGAGATTTGCATAATGTAAAAGGACATGGGCTAGGTCTAACCTATGTGAAGAGAATTATTGATGATCATCATGGTCAGATTTGGGTAGAAAGTGAAAGAGGAAAAGGCTCAACATTTATAATTAAATTACCGTTAATATCTTAGAAATATGGAAACAGAAAACAAAAAGATTTTGCTTGTAGAAGATGATCCAAATTTTGGAACAGTTCTAAAGGATTACTTAGTAATGAATGACTATGAGGTTGTGCATGCCAAAAATGGTATGGAAGGTTTCGAAAAATTCAAAAAAGATGATTATGATATGTGTATCCTCGATGTGATGATGCCATATAAAGATGGGTTTACGTTGGCCAAAGAAATAAGAGAAAAAAATGAAGAAGTGCCCATTATCTTTTTAACGGCAAAAGCTATGAAAGAAGATGTCTTGAAAGGGTATAAGGTAGGAGCAGATGATTATTTAAATAAACCTTTTGATAGCGAAGTTTTATTGATGAAAATACAAGCTATTATGCAACGTAAAAGCACAGAGTCTGTTGCGGATAGCAAGCAATTCGAGTTTAAAATTGGTGGATTTCACCTTAATTCTAAACTTAGATTCTTGTCTTACCAAGAAGAAGATCCTGTTAAATTATCTCCAAAAGAAAATGAATTACTTCGTTTATTAGCGTTGCATCTTAATGATCTTATGCCTAGGGAGTTGGCTTTAACAAAAATATGGAGAGATGATAATTATTTTACCTCTCGAAGTATGGATGTTTATATTGCTAAGCTTAGAAAATATTTGAAAAAAGACGAAAGTGTAGAGATTCTAAATATTCATGGAGAAGGATTTAGGTTGGTTGTAAAGAAAGAAGTGTCTTAAAAAAATATAAACGGTAACTAACTAATTAAAAAGCTCATTACAACCTATTCTTTAGGCTGTAATGAGCTTTTTGTGATATGTGTTATAATCGAATTAATATTTTCTTTATAGTCGAACCACTCAATTTCTGTATCTTTTTTAAACCAGGTAAGTTGTCTTTTTGCAAAACGACGTGTATTTTTTTTGATCTCTGATATCGCAAAATCTAGCTCCCATTCATGATCAAAATGCTTAAATATTTCTTTATACCCAACAGTATTTAGGGCATTTAAAGCTTTGTGTTCATAAAGTCCTTTAACTTCATCCAACAATCCATGTTTTATCATTAGATCTACTCGTTGATTGATTCTATCATAGATAATGCTCCTTTCTGCAGTTAGCCCAATCTTAATAGTATTAAAAGAACGTTTTTTTGAAGACTGATTTAGGAAAGATGAATAAGGTTTACCACTACTAATACATACTTCTAACCCACGCATAACTCTATGAGTGTTATGAATATCGACTTTATTGTAGTATACAGGATCAAGTTTTTTTAATTGCTTTTGAAGGCTTTCTATACCATTATTTTGATATTCTTCTTTAAGTGTTGTTCTAATTTGTTCGTCAACATCAGGAAAATCATCTAGTCCTTTGGTAATAGCATCTACATAGAGTCCAGATCCTCCTACAAGAACTACATAGTTATGGATTGTAAATAATTGCTCAATCTTTTGGATGGCTTCTTTCTCAAAATCCCCAACACTATAGTCAGCTTTAATACTTCTGTGTTGAATAAAATGATGAGGAGCAGCTTTTAGTTCTGTTGCATCGGGAGCAGCTGTACCAATACTCATCTCTTTGTAAAACTGTCTACTATCTGCCGAAACAATTTCGCATTTAAAATGTTGTGCAAGTGCAATGCTTAAGCTTGTTTTGCCAATGGCGGTAGGGCCAATAACTACTAATAGGTGTTTACTATTCATGAATGCAATTTGTTTCCGCAATTATGACAAAATTTTGCTCCATCAGCATGATTACTAAGATTGCAGTTTTGACAATGTTGTGTATTAAGAGGAGGAAGTGAAGCTTTTGGTTGTTTTGAATACTCTGCACTTACAATACCTGTAGGAACTGCTATAATACCGTATCCCAATATCATTACTACCGAGGCAATAAATTGGCCTATAGGTGTTTCTGGAGAAATATCACCATACCCAACCGTAGTAAGCGTTACAATACACCAATAAACACTTTTAGGAATACTATTAAAACCATGTTCTGGCCCTTCGATGAGGTACATCACAGTACCTAAAATGATAGAAACAATTAAAACAGCAAATAGAAAAACAGATATTTTTGCTCTACTTGCAATCAGTGCTTTGGTTAGGTTGTTGGACTCGCCTATAAAACGAGCCAATTTTAAAATTCTAAAAACTCGTAATAAGCGAAGTGCTCGTAATGCAACCAACGCATGTGTGCCTACAAAAAGTAAAGAGAGGTACTTAGGAACAGTAGCAAGAAAATCTATAATACCAAAAAAACTAAAAATATATTTTTTAGGCTTATTAATAGTAATAACTCTCAGGATGTATTCTATCGTAAAAACAATTGTGATAACCCACTCTAGTAGATTAAATATAGAGGCATATTGATCATTGAGATAGGATACGCTCTCTAGCATAACCACAATGATGCTCGCAAGAATCATGATAAGAATAATGAGATCAAAGGATTTACCAGCACGAGTGTCGGCCTCATAGATGATTTCGTGTAGTTTTTCTTTCCAGGTTTTATGTGATGAGTTCTGCTTCAAAACGAATGTTTTTACTAAAATACTAAAAAATTAAAGGCCCTTTTTTATTGCAATAACGCTATTGTTCTCTATAGTTACTATTTTGTTGAAGAAAATTTTTAATGATTCGTAATAATCTTTTGGATAATAATCTGATGAAAATGATATTCTGTAATTAATCGTGAGAACTTTATTGTTTGCTTTAGTAGATAAGTGAAGTGTTCCTCCGTTATTTGGTAATCCAAACGAAGTGTCTTCTGGGATATCTTCAAAGCTATAGTTTTCAGGTATTTCAAAAGTTATTTGATAGGTATATGAATCCTGATACCCAAAATCTATTGGGTATGTTCTTTGGTTAAGTTTAAAAGGGTTTTCTTTAAAGAAAGGATTGCTAAATGGGTTAATGTAAAGAATATCTTCTATATCATCTGGATACCGTGTAAATAATACTTCTTCGACAAAGGGTGCAGGAAGATCATATTGATTTTTGATATCAATTTTGGTGATTTCTATATCGGGATTTACTTTTTTGATTCTTTCAATATACTTTTGTTTTTTAGCCATTTGATTACGTCTGAAGTATCCATGATAACCTCCATAAGCAAAAATTGCATCACAAAGAATTTGGTTGTCGGGTTGCAATATCATCTTTTCTTTAAAATAATAGTACGATCTCATCTTTGGCTTAATATCTACCCAAGAACTTCCATTTTTAAAGTCCATAAGTCTTCCGTATTGATTAAGACAACGAAAAGGAACATTTCCAAAAGGCAATGTGGATATAGATGCATCTAATAAATAGGAAGTAGTATCGATATTTAATTGCACTAATAAGTAGTTAAAATCAGAAATTACGGGATGTATTTTAACGATATACCCATTGTTTCTGGTGGCACTTAAAACGGGTTGCACAGAAAACCCTTGCTGTCTTAAAACATTGTATAACAAAAGATTGATTTCAGAAATGTTTCCGGATTTAGTTTTAATAGCGTTTTTTAAGTCGACTTTTCGAAGCACATATAAATCACCATTAAACACATAGTTTTTGGTCAAATAGTGATAAATACGTTTGGCTTTATCTAGAGAATTTGGTAACAACGAAATTTCTTGTGGGAGTACGTCTTTTACCAAAGCATTCTTTTTTAAAAGCTGTCCAAAATTAGGGTCTTCTTTTAATTCTTTGTCTGCATCTTTCCAGGTTTTAGTATATTTTTTATGTGATCCGTCAAAACCTTTAAACTCGCTAAGTTCGTATGCTATTTTTGAAAAATAGTTCTTTTTGGCAGTCATATAATCTTCTTCGATAAATGCAGGAATGTTTTCCATGGCATATACATTATGAGAGCAATCGGCTTTACCACCTCCAGATACTTTAATACAGCCTTTTTTAATAGAAGATTCATTGGTTTTTAGTTTAAGAGGTCCTCTGATACGGGTGTTGTAAATATAGTTTCCTGGGATATCAGTAGTATATTCACTATATATTTTTGGGATATCATCCTGAAACTCCCACTCTCTAAAACGCCAAACAAAAGGAGAGCTCGTTTGGTAAGAATAAGTGATAACACATCCTGGTTTAAGGTTTGGCAAAGTAAACGTTACCAGTGTATGATTTTCATCATATTCGTTAAAAAAGATTTGATCTTTATCAAGAGTAACTTTTTTTATTTGATTATTTTCATACGTATACGTATGTGCAACGATGTTTTTGATTTTTTCTTTAGAGCTCTTGTTTTTTTTGTATAGAGGGATTTCTATTGTTGCTTTTTCATAACCTTGTTCAGTTAAGATTTTAATTTTTGCACTGTAATCTGTTAGAATATCATAACTTCCTCCATCCTGAATTCTACTGTAACCTTTCTCATAAAGATATAGTGCATTTGCAGTGGTGTCTTTTGAGTATACCATTCTATTTAGATCGGCTTTACTTACTACCATATTTTTAGAATTATAGCTTTCCTGGGCTAGAGAAACTAATGTAAAAAAGAGTAGGTGTACTACCAGAACATATTTATTGATCATTGGTGAATGTTTGAATCTTTAATTTTTTATGAGTTCGCACATAACTTTGAATGATATGTTGCGCATCTCTATTATGTGTCATAGGTGAGACAATTGTACGTAGTATATCTACATTATTAATTTGATGATTAAGATTGAAATAGCCAATACCAACAAATTTCCCTTCTTCTATTAGTACAAAACCTTGTTCATCAATCTCTCGTCCTTTGTCAAGTATAATCATATTTTGATTTTCAAAAGATTGACTATTAATTAATTGTAGTGCCCTCTTGTTGTATGTTTCTGTTGATTCGTCCAGAATACAAGCACCAAAGCATTGTTTTATGGTATAATGAAAACAATTACCTTTACTAGTGTCAAGATCCATAAGTTTTTGACAAAGATTGTATTCTTCTGTCCATCGATGCATGTATAGTTTTGCTTGTTGTCTGTTTGTAAAGGTAGTTATGCTCGATTTCTGGTTATCTACTTTTGCTATTTTAAGATTGATATATCCGTTTTTATCGGTGAATGAATATAATGCCTGATTAAAGTTGCTTTTTCGTAAGGCACGATTATACACGGGCTTATTGCGTTTGATCTCTTCACTTTCTTTTAATAATGCTAATAGTTCACTTCCTGTAACCTCGTACGTAACGCTAACAACCTCTTCTTGGATTTTTTTTGATTTACGATTGTCATTGGTAAAATGTTGGTTGAGGCGTTTTTTAATATTTTTGCTTTTACCGATATAAATGATAGTTCCATCTTCACGATGCATATAATATACTCCTGTAGCTGTAGGTGCCTTCTCTATAATGTCAAGTAGTTTACTATCTACTTGTCTCTTGGTTTCTGTTCTAACCGTTTCTGAAATAATTTTTTTCTCTAGATCTTTTAGTAGTAATAATTTAAAAAGTTTTACGGTGGCTAGCGCATCTCCGTTGGCCCTGTGCCTGTCTGAAAGAGGGATTCCTAATCCTCTAACTAATTTACCTAAACTATAAGATGGTTGATCGGGAATCAATTTTTTTGAAAGTTCTACGGTGCATAAGGATTGACGTTCAAAATCAAATCCTAGTCTAGAGAATTCTGTTTTTAAGATCCTATAATCAAAACTAGAATTATGAGCTACAATAACACAATCTTTTGTGATTTCTACGATTCTTTTGGCTACCTCAAAAAACTTAGGAGCATTACGCAACATCTGATTGTTAATACCCGTAAGATTTGCCACAAAAGGCTGTATAGGCCTTTCGGGATTAATTAATGATATGAATTGATCTACAACAGTATGTCCATCGAACTTATAAATTGCAATCTCAGTAATCCCTTCTTCATTATATTTCCCTCCTGTAGTTTCTATATCTAAAATTGCATACATAGTTGTCCTTTACAAATTATGATGGGGTGATTGTTTTAATTAATAAATGTAATTTACGTTGTGTTGGTCGGAAAATAAATACCCTTAAAAAAGTCAAAAATAACAAAATAACTTTTTATCAATTAAGATTACCAAAGATTGCCCGAATTTGTATGGTATTGTTCGCCTATTTATAATTTCTTACTCCAAAAATCGAACTTCCTATTCTTACCATTGTACTGTTGCAATCAATAGCAATTTGGTAATCCCCACTCATTCCAATAGATAAAGTTGTCAAGTTTGGAAATTTTGGAAGGAGCTTTTTATAAAAACCGGCAATTTTTTTAAATTCATTTTTGATTTGTACTGTGTCATTTGTAAAGGTAGCCATACCCATAAGTCCTTGTATATTTACATGGGTTAACTGTGCTACCTCTTCAGAATTTAAAAGAGCGAGTGCATCTTCTTCATGAAGCCCAAACTTACTTTCTTCTGTAGCAATTTTGATTTGTAATAAACAATTAATAGTCCTTTCGTATTTTATTGCTTGTTTGTTTATTTCTTTTAGTAGTTTATAACTGTCAACTGCATGAATAAGGTCTACAAAAGGAGCCATATACTTAACCTTGTTGGTCTGTACATGTCCAATCATATGCCAGCTAATGTCTTTGGGCATAGTTTCCCATTTTTCTACCATTTCCTGAATTTTGTTTTCTCCAAAAACACGATGCCCCGCATTATAGGCTTGCATGATGTCAGAAACAGGTTTGGTTTTAGAAACAGCTACCAGAGTTACTTCTTCTGGAATAGATGTCTTAATAGAACTTAGGTTCGTTTTGATTTCATTCATAGAATGCAAAGATAATTATTAAGCTCTTTTGGAAACAAAAGATAGGGATAAATTAAGTTTGCATTAGTGTATGTCAATTATGAAAATTTAAAATTCATATATGGTAATGGCACTTCTTAATTTAGGTTCTATATAAGTGCTTTTTGGGGGCATGGTTAGCCCTTCTTCTGCAATTTTTTTAACATGCGCAATAGAGGCAGGAAAAAGCCCAAAACCAACTTTGAATTCACCACTATCAACCATACTTTTTATCATAGCAATGTCATTCTTACCATGTAGATACTGAATGCGTGTATCGGTTCTTAGATCTTTTATATTTAAAATAGGCTTTAAGACGGTCTGGTATAAGATTTGGGCATCTAGTTCTTCAAGAGCATTGGTGAATTTGTAAGCTGTTTTTCGTAGGTTTAATGAATAAAAATCACCATCCAGATACATGCTGAAATGATGAATTTTTGAAGGCTTAGGGATTTCTAATCCTCTTTTTTCTATTCTAAACCATTCATCTAGTTGGACCAAAAATTCTTCTTTGGATAAACCATTTAAGTCTTTTATCAACCTGTTAAACTCATAAATTTTAAGGTTAGATTCGGGAATCAAATAACTCATAAAAAAATTATAGGGTTCGGTACCTTTGTGTTTTGGGTTTGTCTCTTTTTGCTCTTGAGATAGCAAGAAAGATGAGGCCGAACGATGATGACCATCTGCTATATAAATTGTATCGATCGAAGAAAATGCTTGTTGAATATCAGAGATTAGTTTTTCCTCATCTATCTTCCAGAGATAATGGGTATCTCTGTAAGTAGTGGTAAATTCATACTCTGGTCGTTCTTTAATTACTTGAGAGATAATATCTGCAATGACATCATTATCTGGATAAGTGAGTAGAACAGGTTCTGCATTAAACCTTACAGTTTTTAGATATTCTTTAAACGTATGTTCTCTGTCCTGTAATGTGTCTTCATGTTTTTTGATGATATTGTTCTTATAATCTTCTGCGCAAGTTGCTGCAATAATACCATGAAACGATTCTTGTTCTCGATTTACAATTTTATACACATAATAACTGGGAGTATCATCCTTCATGAAAATTTCATCTTCTTTAAATTCCAGGTATCTGTTACGAACCAATTTATAACGTTCTTCTCCTGCAATTTCTTTTTGATACTTATAACCTGGGTTGATGATGTGTAAGAAGGAATAAGGGTTGTAATTCATTCTGGAGTCTCTTTCGAACGGAGTATAACTCTGGTACGACCTACAGGCAACAAGGCTTATTTTATCTCTTGTGGGTCTAACTGCTCTAAAGGGATGAACTTTTGCCATGTTTGGTCGTTTTTTTTAGATGATTCTATTAAAATATAGGTGTTATCGTTGTGTTTTATAGTTTGATTAACTCTTTATTAAACTGTTTTGCAACCTTTTCTGCCTTTCTGCTATTTGTATAGTCATAGAATCCTTCGCCACTTTTAATCCCTAGTTTACCCGCTCTTACCATATTAACCAATAGGGGACAAGGAGCATATTTAGGATTTTTAAAACCTTCATACATAACATTAAGAATAGAAAGACAGACATCTAGCCCTATAAAATCGGCTAATTGTAAAGGCCCCATAGGGTGGGCCATTCCCAGTTTCATAACGGTATCGATTTCAGAAACTCCAGCAACACCATTATATAATGTTTCAATTGATTCATTAATCATTGGCATTAAAATACGATTGGCCACAAATCCAGGATAGTCATTTACTTCGACAGGCGTTTTTCCTAATGTTTTTGATAGACTCATAACAGTATTGGTTACCTCGTCAGAAGTATTATACCCTCTTATAATTTCTACCAATTTCATCAAAGGTACAGGGTTCATAAAGTGCATACCGATAACCATTTCTGGTCGATCTGTGGCGGCAGCTATTTGTGTTATAGATATAGATGAGGTATTCGTTGCTAAAATAGTATCCTCTGGGCAGACAGCGCTTAGCTCTTTAAATAATTGTAGTTTTAAAGCCACATTTTCTGTAGCAGCTTCGACCACAAGTCCAGCATATTCTACGCCTTCTTTAATATTTGTAAATGTAGAAATGTTTGCCAGTGTTGTTTCTTTATCACTTTCTGATATTTTCTCTTTGGCAATCATCCTATCCAGGTTTTTTGTAATGGTTGATAGGCCACGATTGATAGCTTCTTGAGAAATATCAATGAGTTGTACTTTAAAACCATTTTGAGCAAATGTGTGTGCAATACCATTTCCCATGGTACCAGCACCTATTACGGCAATGTTTTTCATCTGTATAATATTTTTGAAAATGTTTTAAACTCTATCCTAGAATCAAGTAAAATACACGATTCTGTAATAACATAATAACCGTTCAGAATAGGAAAAAGATGATAGACTGGCCAATTAATAGGGTTACTAAAAGCAGTCTATAATTTGTAAAGCGACTTCGAGTGCTTTTTTTCCTTGTTCCAAAGAAACGATAGGAGTAGTGTCGTTAGTAATTGCATCAGCAAAAGTTTCTAACTCATCTAATATCGCATTATTGGTTGCTATCGTTGGGTTGTCAAAATATATTTGTTTCTTAATCCCTTCTGCATTTTGCAGAATCATTGCAAAATCATCTGGGGTCTTTGGCGCATCTTTCATTTTTACCACTTCGCATTTTTTCTCAAAGAAATCTACAGAGATATAAGCGTCTTTTTGAAAAAACCTCGTTTTTCTCATGTTTTTTAGTGATATCCTACTTGCTGTAAGATTTGCAACACATCCATTTTCAAATTCGATACGTGCATTGGCAATATCAGGAGTTTCACTTATTACAGAAACACCACTTGCACTTATCTGTTTCACATCAGAATGCACCACATTCAAAATAGCATCGATATCATGAATCATAAGATCAAGTACTACAGGAACATCGGTACCTCTGGGATTAAATTCTGCCAATCGGTGTGTTTCTATAAACATAGGATTGTCAATTTTGTTTACCACCGATGTATAGGCCGGATTAAAACGCTCTACATGCCCTACTTGCCCTTTTACATGATGTTTTTTTGCCAGTTCGATAAGCTGCGTTGCTTCTGCAACAGTATTGGTGATAGGTTTTTCTATAAAAACATGTTTACCTGCCTGTATGGCTTGCTTTGCAACTTCAAAATGAGCAAAAGTAGGAGTAACGATATCCACAACATCGACTGCATTAATTAATTCTTCGACAGAATTAAATAATTGATACCCTAATTCTTTTGCAATAAGAGTTGCTTGAGATTGATTGGTGTCATAAAAACCAACCAAGTTATATTTTTCAGATTCTTCTAGTAGACGTAAATGGATTTTACCAAGGTGTCCCGCACCGAGTACTCCGGCTTTGAGCATAATTTGTGATTTTAGACAAAAATAGCATTATTTATAAATTTTAATCTTAATTATCTGTAAAATGCTAAATTTTAATTAAAGAGAGAAAAGAAGAGTTTTCTATGGATTCTTAATTTGTATAAATAGTAAATTATAAATGTGTAAATGTATGAGTATAGGCAAAATGATATTTTTCTGTCATTTTTTTAGGGAGAAAAGTATAAACAGACCAAATGTTTGCGTAATTTTATCGTGCTAAATAACCCTAGTAATGCAGAAGGATACCCTTAGACACGCCGGACAAAGAAAGCAACTGGTTGATATTTTAATAAAGAAAGGAATCAAAGATAAAGCTGTATTAGCAGCGATTGGAAAAATACCAAGACATTTATTTATTGATTCTGGTTTTGAGGATCATGCTTATCAAGATAAAGCGTTTCCTATTGCTGCTGATCAAACCATCTCGCAGCCATTCACAGTTGCTTTTCAGAGTGAATTATTACAAGTTACAAAAGGAGATAATGTATTAGAAATTGGTACTGGGTCTGGATATCAAACAGCAGTATTATGCGAGTTAGGTGTAAAAGTGTATAGTATTGAACGCCAACAAGAATTGTTCAAAAAAACCAAGCTATTTTTGTCAAAATTAGGATATCGACCTAGACATTTATCTTTTGGAGATGGTTATAAAGGATTGCCAGAGCATGCCCCTTATAAAGCAATTATTGTAACTGCAGGAGCACCTTTTGTGCCCAAACCTTTATTAGCACAATTACAAATTAATGGGCGATTAGTAATCCCGGTAGGAGAAGATGTGCAGATCATGACCTTGTTTATACGTAAAAGTGAAACCGAATTCGAGAAACACGAGTTTGGTGAATTTAGGTTTGTTCCCTTATTAGAAAATAAGAATTAAAACTATTCAATTTTGTATTGTTTAAGTAATTGAGGTAATATGTACTATTTCAAAATGTTTGTAGTATGACTAAAAAGCTTTCCAAAAAAATAGACTTTAATAACAAAGTTTTTAAGTTAGTTCAGAATAGTGATCATGGAAGTGCAAGTGATCAAACAAAATTTATTTACAAACAGGATGGTAATTTGGTTACTGCAGATTATTATGGTGGGGAAGTACGATATGGAAAAATAATTGCCGAACTAAAAAATGAAAAGTTGCATATGATTTATCAATGTATGACAACAACCAATGAATTGAAAACGGGTAAAGCTTTGGCAGATATTACATTGGATGATAAAGGAAAAATAAAACTAAAATTAAATTGGGAGTGGCTAACTTCTCAAGAGAAAGGAGTTTCTGAATACATAGAAGAATAATGAAGAAATAATACTAAGCTATTATCTAAACTCTTTTTTAATTCTATCCAGGTTTCTTTTATTATCGCGATCCTTGATAGTCTCTCTTTTGTCATACATTTTTTTACCTCTAGCAAGTACAATATCAAGTTTTGCTAATCCTCGTTCATTTATAAATAAACGAGTTGGGATAATTGTTAATCCCGAATTTTTAACCTCTTTTTCTAATTTTTTGAGTTCTTTTTTATTTAGAAGTAATTTTCGTTCACTTTTTGGATTGTGATTAAAATAGGTAGCATGCGAATATTCTTCTATATGCATATTGATTACAAAAAGTTCACAACCGTTATGAAACTCACAAAAACTTTCGGCAATACTTGCCTTGCCCTCTCTAATAGCTTTTATTTCGGTACCAGCCAGTTTAATACCGGCGGTGTATTTATCTATAAATTCGTACTCGAATTTAGCCTTACGGTTTAATATATTGATTTTATTCTGATTCATTTTTATGAGTAACCTTAATGAAAGATCACAAAAATACAAAGAACAAGATGATGTACATGTCTTTTCTAATGTAAATTTATAATGACACCCTTTAAGTTTTAATAAATAAGTCATTTTGATAGATTTCTAAAATGTAAATTTTAGCTATCAACACAATTTAAAAATTAAGAGTTATCATATAAGCTACAGAATTATTGACTTATTCTTGCACTGGCACTTGAATGGGATGAAATTGAATGGTAGAAATCTTTCCATCCTTGGTAATCTGTATCTGAATTTCTAAATTAGATTTTTCAAACGCTCCAGTAAAGCTATGTACTCCCTCTTCGGTTTGCATAGGTGTTATACTTTTAAGGCTGCCAAATCTATCAAAACATCCTTTTACAAAACCAACAACGCCTTCTTTGGTCATTTCTTCCTGTAGGTCTGTAGTATACATATCAAAAATGGCATCTACATTTTGAGCATTATAGTTTGTTTGAAATGTAGCCATTGTTTTTGCATAGCTTTCTGCATCCTGCGCAAGGATAAATTGAGTGGTAAAACAAATTAGTAGTAATATTACATACTTCATAATATTCTTATTTTGGGATTTAGGGACTGCAAAATAATTATCTTTTTTAAAAATTAAAAACAAATAGAGATCAAATCGTCCTTATATATCTAAAATAGAGTGCTATTGGTTAAGTAAGGGTTTAACAAAACTCTCACAAATTATTGTGTTTGGAAACCTTAATTTAGCAATTCACTTAATCCTAAATGTTATGAAACTCTCTGTGTTAGCTTGTTTTTGCGTATATTTTTTCTGTTTGACAACTTTTGCCCAGTTTTCTGCACAAGAAATAGTAAATAAAACGATCGAAGCAGCAGGAGGGGAGCGTTATAATAATAACACATCTATCTATTTTTCATTTAGAGGAAAAAAATACCAAAGCAAAAGAAAAAAGGGGCATTATCAATTAGAAAGATTGATAGAAAATACCCAAGGTACAATTCATGATATTGTGAGTAACACTGGTTTGAAGCGTATGGTGGATAACTGCCCGGTAGCGGTTGCTGATTCTTTAGTAACAAAAATAAGCGATGGTGTAAATTCTGTTCACTATTTTGCTAATTTACCCTTTGGACTTAACGCGCCTGCTGTACAAAAAGAGTTGGTAGGAGAATCTAATTTGGGTGAAAATAGATATTATAAAGTAAAGGTAACCTTTAAAAAAGAAGGAGGAGGCACCGATTTTGAAGATGAGTTTCTATATTGGATTCATAAAGAAAATTTTACTGTTGATTTTCTGGCATATAAATATGCTGTTCACGGTGGGGGAATACGTTTTAGAGAAGCGTATAACCCCCGGGTTATAAACGGTATTAGGTTTGTAGATTATAAAAATTATAAAACAGATGATTTATCTACTTCATTGGATGAGTTAGATAAAGTCTATGAACAACAAGGTCTAAAATTACTATCAAAAATCGAGCTTAAAGAAATCTTTGTACAAGTAGATGTGTGTTGTTAAAGAAATACAGAATGTTTTATGTAAGCATTCCTGTTTCCCAGATAACAATTAACATTGATACAATGGCAATAATAAAAAAGCCTATATAAATAAGAGAACTTCTTTTTTTATAAGAAGGGTCTACATTATTAGAAGATTTCATATAGCAGTTTTGTATGGTAGTGTTTACTTTTTATAAGACGTTAAATAAATGTAAATGTTACACACTTTGTGTTTTTAGTTGTAAAATTCTTTCCTCAAAGCTTCCTATACCAACAGGTGAGTGAACATTTTGAAATAACTCAATTAGTTGATCACTGTGATTCCAGCGTTTTTGTTGTAATAAATTGTAATGAACAAAAGTACTCCAAAGAATAGCTTTTAATTCTGTTTTATCAGTATTCCACATTCTAATTTCTACACGTAGTTGATTTTCACTAAATGAGATTAGTTGAGAATCAATAACAACTTCTTCCATTAATAAAGCGGGTTTTAAATATGCAATTTGATTAGTCCCTACTACCCAACTTACTCCTTGTGTTTTAGCTAAAGAGAAAATATCTAAATTGTAATTTAGTTCAATTTGATCTTCTCGTGCATTAATCATATAATTAATATATGAAGCATTGTTAAGGTGATTAAAAGGGTCACAATCCTGAAATCTGATTTTTGCTTTGCTTTCTAATATTTTTGGTAGTTTCATTGTGATTGATTTTTTAAATATACCAATTGGTATATTTTTGGTTAAAAAAATTATTGTTTTAGTTCTTTATTAATCATTGTATCTATTTGATCCATAGTTTGGATAAGATAGCTATTGTCTTCCATGGTATGTGTCATAAAAATAGCTCCGATAATCATGGTGTATAGTCTTTTGGCATATAAAAGCGGAGTTATATCCTGATTGATCTCTTGATGATCTTGTCCGGCTTCTATAATTTTAACCAAATTACCTTTGATTTTGGAGATTGTATATTTTACACGTTCAAATAACAATGGGTTTTGATGTTTTGCATCTACCCCCATATTTAAAACAGGACATCCACCTAATTCTTGGCTAAAATCATAGTAGTTTCGGTAAAAATCTGTGATTAAAAAAAGCTTTTCTAAAGGCGAATTTGTTATGGACTGATGATCTGTTATGCGTCGCAACATTTTTTTTACAGTGGTGTTAAACGCAGCAACAGCTAGCTCTTCTTTATTCTTAAAATTACCATAAATAGCCCCTTTTGTCAAACCGGTTGCTTTGGTGATATCACTAAGACTTGTACCTGCATACCCGTTTTTATTAAAAATGGGAGCAACAATTTCGATAATATACTCTGATGTTTGTACAGCTTTCGTGTTCATCTTAGTGAATAAAGATTTTTACAAATATACAATAATATACCGATCGGTATATTGTTTTGTAAAATAAATTTTTAAACTCGATTTATTACAGAGAGCTTTGTGTCAAATAAGCCCTGTTAGTACTCGATAAGGTTTTATGATTTCTAGTTTTGCTGAAAAGCAGTATGATTAAGATTAGGTTGGTAAGTTTTAGAAATGCTCTTGGGTAATTCTTTTGCGCTTTCTACTTCTTTTGCCTGAAGCTTTTTTAAAATATCGAATTTTTCAAGAACATTTTCTGCCAGATCACATTCTGTCGTGATATTTCTTACCCGGTGTGTTGTGATTTTTATACTATCATTATGGTTTTGGAAACTTTTAAATTGACACTTAATCGCTTTTCTATTCTTAAAATAAAACCTATCCTCAAGTGTCAATGTAATGTTTTTTACATCGCTTTTGATAACCCCTTTTTTTCTATAGTCTTTATATCTGATAACTTGTGTTGTGTACTGAAAAAACAACTGATCATCCCAGACATAAAACTCATCCTTATAAGTTGTATGCCCCCAAGTATATATATGTTCTATATACTTTAGCTCGTTTCCATTATAATAAAAGGTTAATGGGCCTTTTTTATAAGAAATATTGAAAGTGTATCCGGTATGGTATTGTCTTAAAGCATCCTTGCTCATTAATTCTTTTATTACCTGATATTTGTTATGAATATCGGATAAGATCTCCTTTTTGTTTTGACAGAAAGAGAAAGAGGAGGTTAAAAGAATAATGGTTAAAAATATCGGTTTCATTTCGGCGGCAATGTACTTAAAATCGCGATGTATTACACAGTAAGTTATTAACCATTGTAGGAATAAAACTGTTAACATGTACGGTAAAACCGTATTTGTAGAGGTGTTTGACCGTGTGTGGTGTGGTATTTTTTGTTTACAAAAAAATAGGCAGTCGATTTTATTTAAAAAAGACTACCTATTTTATGTTTTAAACTGGATTATATGTATTAAGAAACTAAGTCTTCCTGATTTCTGAAAACCAGATTGTTATCAAATTCATCTAATAAAATAGATTTATTTGTAGAAATTTTACCTGCTAGAATCTCTTTAGAAAGTTTATTAAGTACTTCTTTTTGAATAGTTCGTTTTACGGGTCTGGCACCAAACTCTGGCTGAAACCCTTTTTCAGAAAGGTAATTAATGGCTTCTTCTGTAGCATTTAGTTTGATATGTTGATCTGCTAACATGTCGCCAACATGTTTTAGTTGCAGTCTGACAATTTCTATGATATTAGTTTTTGTAAGCGGTGTAAACATTATAATATCGTCGATCCTGTTTAGAAACTCTGGACGAACAGATTGTTTTAATAATCCTAATACATCAACTTTTGCAGCTTCCATAGCCATATCCATATCCTTAATATTTTCAAATTTGTCCTGGATAATATGGCTTCCCATGTTACTGGTCATGATGATAATGGCATTTCTAAAATCTGCCGTTCTTCCTTTGTTATCAGTCAACCTTCCTTCGTCTAGTACTTGTAAAAGAACGTTAAATGTATCTGGATGTGCTTTTTCTATTTCATCTAGAAGTACAACAGAATATGGTTTTCTTCGTACAGCTTCTGTTAATTGACCTCCTTCTTCATATCCTACATATCCCGGAGGTGCCCCCATCAACCTACTTACAGAATGTCTTTCTTGGTATTCGCTCATGTCAATTCTTGTGATCGCATTTTCATCATTAAAAAGATAATCAGCCAGTGCTTTTGCTAATTCTGTTTTGCCAACTCCTGTGGTCCCCAGGAATAAGAAAGATCCAATGGGTTTTTTCTGATCCTGTAAACCTGCTCTGCTTCTTCTTACAGCATCACTCACTGCTTCTATTGCTTCTGTTTGACCAACAACACGTTTTTGAAGCTCTTTTTCTAATACCAATAATTTTTCGCGCTCACTTTGAAGCATTTTGGTAACAGGTATACCTGTCCATTTAGCAATAACTTCTGCGATATCATCATTGGTAACTTCTTCTTTAATTAATGAAGATTTATTCTGCTGTTCACTTAATTGTTTTTGTAAACTATCAAGCTTTTCCTGTGCGTCTTTTATTTTTCCATATCGCAATTCGGCGACTTTGCCATAATCTCCGTTTCGTTCTGCACGTTCGGCCTCGAGCTTGTATTCTTCAATATTCGTTTTGGTATTTTGGATCGCATCTACTACTTCTTTTTCACTTTGCCATTGCGAATAAATCTCATTTCTATCTTCCTTAATATTGGCAAGATCAGCATTTAGTATTTTTAGTTTTGCTTCATCATTTTCTCTTTTTATGGCTTCAATCTCGATTTCTAGTTGCATTATCTTTCTATCCAATACATCAAGCTCTTCTGGTTTCGAGTTGATTTCCATTCGTAATTTAGAAGCTGCTTCATCAATAAGATCTATCGCTTTATCTGGTAAATAGCGATTGGTAATATATCGTTGTGATAACTCTACAGCGGCAATAATTGCTTCATCCTTTATGCGTACCTTATGATGAGTCTCATAATTACCTTTAATACCTCTTAGGATTGATATAGCACTTTCTGTATCGGGCTCATCAATTACTACTTTTTGAAAACGTCTTTCTAATGCTTTATCTTTTTCAAAGTATTTTTGATATTCATCTAAAGTGGTAGCGCCAATAGCACGTAGTTCACCCCTTGCTAATGCAGGTTTTAATATATTGGCGGCATCCATGGCTCCTTGTCCACCTCCTGCACCTACTAATGTATGTATTTCGTCTATAAACAATACAATGTCTCCATCGCTAGATGTTACTTCTTTTACAACAGATTTAAGTCTTTCTTCAAACTCTCCTTTAAATTTGGCACCTGCAATCAAGGCTCCCATATCCAAAGAAAAAACTTGTTTGTTTTTAAGGTTTTCAGGAATATCCCCAGCAATAATTCTATGTGCCAGACCCTCTGCAATTGCAGTTTTACCAACACCAGGTTCTCCTACCAACATGGGATTGTTTTTGGTACGACGTGATAAAATTTGTAATACGCGTCTAATTTCTTCATCACGACCTATTACAGGATCTAATTTACCATTTTCGGCCATTTCATTAAGGTTCTTGGCGTACTTACTTAATGATTGATAAGTGTCTTCTGCACTTTGTGAAGTTACTCTTTCTCCATTTCGAATTTCATGAATCGCTTCGGTAAGATGTTTTTCTGTGACTCCTTGATCCTTAAGTATCTGTGATATTTTACTTTTAGATTTGAAAATTGCAATGACAAGATGTTCTATAGAAACATATTCATCATTCATTTTTTTTGCAATAAGGCTAGCTTCATTTAATGATTTACCAGCTTCTCTCGATAGTTGTGTTTCTCCTCCAGATACTATTGGAAAACTTTTAAGTGTACTATCTAATACTTGTTGTAATAAAGAAATATTTACATTCAACTTTTTTAATAGAAAAGGCAGTACATTTTCGTCTACAGTAAATATAGCTTTAAATATATGTTCATTTTCTATTTGTTGATGTCCAAAGCCCTGAGCAAGTTGTTGTGCCTGCTGTATTGCTTCTTGTGATTTTATAGTGAAATTATTAAAATTCATTTACGGTTATTTTGCGGTTTACAAATCTGAATCAAATAATATTCCTAGTGAGCTTTAGTGTCAAAATGTCTTAATTTTATTAGGTATTCATGTCTTTTTGACTTGTTTTTGTTAGGTATAGCATTAAGAGAAATCATCACATCTATCTATTTTACTAAAGAAATATTTTTCTTAAACAACTAACCTCAAAAAAATGAATATTCTTTTGAGGTTAGTATCTTATTTTGATCATTGCATTAGCAAATTATTCTTCACTCCCTGAAGCGATAAATTTATAAACAATTCCGGCCAAAATTGCTCCTATAATAGGTGCAATCCAAAACAGCCATAATTGTTCTAATGCCCAATCACCAACAAACAAGGCTTGGCTGGTACTTCTTGCAGGATTTACTGAAGTATTGGTAACAGGGATGCTAATCAAATGTATTAAGGTTAACCCTAATCCTATTGCAAGACCAGCAAATCCTTTAGGTGCTTTAGAATGTGTAGCTCCTAAGATGATTATTAAAAACATAAAGGTCATTACAATTTCTGTAACTAATGCAGCTAACATAGAATATCCTCCGGGAGAATGTGCTCCATATCCGTTTGCGGCAAAACCACCTATTTCAAAACCAGCTTTTCCTGTGGCTATTACATACAGAATACCAGCACCGGCTATTCCTCCTACAATTTGAGCAGCAATATAAGGCAATAAGTCTTTTTTGTCAAAGCGTCCTCCGATCCATAATCCAATAGATACGGCAGGGTTTAAATGACATCCAGAAATATGACCAATAGCATATGCCATGGTAACTACGGTAAGACCAAAAGCCAGTGCAACTCCGGTAAAACCAATTCCTAATTCGGGATATGCAGCGGCAAGTACAGCGCTTCCACATCCACCTAGAACTAACCAAAGGGTTCCAATAAATTCTGCGATTAATTTTTTCATAAACGTTACATTATTTAATTATTATTTGTGTGTAGTTGTATGCAATGGGTTTATGTTAATTTTATCTTTAGGGGTCTTGTAAATTTACTTAAAAAAAATTACCAGATAGCTTTTATAGTTTGTTATTATCATAAAAGGCACTAACCAAAATTTGGTTAGTGCCTATGTAAAACCGGTCGTAAATACTAATTCAACCTATTTAATTATGGGCTTTACATAATTTGATCCAGTTTTTATCTGCTTTATCTTTTAGTTTCTTGTGATTATTTTCGGCTGTCCATAGTTGTTGAGCGTCTAATTCTACATCGTTAAGGAATAAATAATATTTACCATCTTTTACAAGAAACTTATTAGGGTCTACTCTAAATTTTGCTCCTGCATAAACTCCAAAAGCACAATATCCACCATATTGAGGTAAGTATTTTTTTGGATTTTTGTCAAAAGTAGATTTTTGATCTGCAGAGGTAAAGTAGTAGGTAATTTTTTCATATTCTGATTTGTAATCTTTATTACCTAATTGTGCAAGACCTAAATCCAAATATGATACAGGACTATATCCCTGAAGTGCAATTTTACTATCGTCAATATTGTTTGCTGCTTTGTCCTGAGCAAATGAATAAGTAGATAGAGTAAGCACTATTATGACTAAAATTGATTTTATGATTTTCATTTTACTTTTATTTAGTGTGATTTAAATATTATTCTGCATTAAAGTATTCTTCATGAACCACTTTACCATCTTCATTCCAAATTCTTCGAATGATTTCATGCCAGTATATTTTACTACCATCTTTCATGTCAAAATCAAAGGTGAATTCTGAAGCAGAAACATTTCCGTCTACAATAGAGTAGTGATGTGTAATACCATTTACTTTTGCAATGGCTCCTGCAAATCCTTCCATTTTTGAGACCATTTCTTTTTTTCCGCTTGTACCACCGCTTCCGTAGTCTGAAGTATTAGCATTGTCTGCAAAAAATTCTTTTACTGCATCTACAATAGCACCTTGACTTACTATCGCATCCATTCTGGTTACTTGATTTTTAATATCCATCTTTTCTTTTTTATGAATTAATATAATGCAAAGATGGGATGAAAAGAGAGGTTGTATGCTACAAAAAAAACGCTATGAATTGTACTTTTTGGATTTAAAATCAGAAGGAGTAGTGCCAGAGTAATGTTTGAAAAATGTAGAAAAATGATTGGCTTCTTCAAAACCTAATTGATGGGCGATCGCATTAATATTTTCTCCATCTATAAGCATTAGTTTTGCAGTGTTGATCAGTTCTAACCTAATCAATTGTCCTAACGAAGTATTCATTTTTGCACGCACTTTTTTAGATAACGCTTTTACAGACAGATTTACCTTATCGGCATAAAACTCTAAAGATTTTTCTTGTGTATGATGCTTTTTAAGAAGCTCTATGATGTTTTGAGTAAAGAGGTCACGGTTTTTATAATCAAAGTTTTCTCGAAACTGTTTAGGCGTTTGTCCTGTAGATTTTTTAAAAACACGATTGAAGTAAGCAGTGTCTTTAAAACCAAGTTCATAAGAAATTTCCTGAATGGTTTTTTCTGTAAATGCGATTTCTTTTTGACTTTCTATCAGCCTTTTTGCGCTCATCAAGTTTTTAATGGATAAGCCTATTTTGTTTTTGACAATGGTTTGGGCATTGTATCCCTTTTGATTGATTAAATCAACCAGTTCTGTATTGGTTAGGTGGTTTGAAAACTGTTTGTCAATAATATCTTTGGTATCAAAAATAACCTGATATTCTTCTTTATTTGCCTGAAAGGGATTTTGCCAATACCATTGTTTTGAAGAAATATCAATGATATCAGAAGAATTGGTTTCTAGCATAGACTCTGATAAAAATGCCTGACAATCTTCACACTCCATGAGGTCGATATACCCCAATGAAATTAGATGTTTAAAAAGTACCCTAACTTCATTGTTATAAAACTTCTGATCATCAGAAAATTCGATTTTTCTGACTATAAATTCATCAGATAAAAATTTGATATACTGCCCTTTTTCAAGAAAAATGGCTTTTTGTTGCCAGTCCTGGTAGTTTTTAAAATCAACCTGAATACTTCCCGTTCCCGATAGAATATGAATAAGGGTATGTTTTTGTATAAAGTATACTTTGTTAATTTCTGGAGAAAACTTTTGAACTTTCAATTTTATAGGGTTACATTATATATTCGATTCAAAATACCACATTTATTATTATTACCAGAATACTCTTTGTAATCATAGCATTTCATTTGATACACTGGTATAAAATCAAAAATACAATAAAAAGGGCATTTTTAAAATGCCCTTTTTGATACGATTGATTACCAATACCTAATTTAAGTTTGGTTGTGGTGTTAATCTTAAATATGGCTTTACTTCTGTATGCCCCTTTGGAAATAAGGTTGCAATTTCTTCATTTTTAACTGAAGGAACAATAACACAGTCATCACCGTTATTCCAATTGGCAGGAGTTGCTACTTTATGATACGCAGTTAATTGTAAAGAATCAATAACTCGTAATAATTCATCAAAGTTTCTACCTGTTGAGGCTGGATAAGTAATAATTAATTTAACTTTTTTATCAGCTCCTATCACAAATACAGACCTTACTGTTAACTTATCATCAGAGTTGGGATGAATCATATCATATAAGGTAGATACTTTTCTGTCTTCATCGGCAATAATAGGAAAGTTAACCGTTGTGCTTTGCGTTTCGTTAATGTCATGTATCCAACCTCTATGTGATTCTAATCCATCAACACTAAGAGCGGCTACTTTTACATTTCTTTTAGCAAATTCATCTTTATATTTTGCTACTGTACCTAGTTCTGTAGTGCAAACAGGAGTATAATCTGCAGGGTGAGAGAATAAAATACCCCAGCTATCACCAAGCCACTCATGAAAATTAATTTCTCCCTCTGTTGATTGTGTTGTGAAATTTGGTGCTTCATCACCTAATCTAATTGTGCTCATTTTAATGGTTTTTTAAGTCAATAATTTATGTTTCTGAGTTTGTTGTAATTTTTAGCCTAAGCTAACAATAAGTAATAGGAAAATTATAATTTATTTTTAGTTTAACAACTAATTAAGTGAATCCATATTTATATTGAATTTAAAATTAGATACTTACTTTTGGGTAACCAATAATAAGAGAATTAGGTATAAGATTTTATCAATTTTTTTTGATTAATAATTGAACTCCTAATCCAATAAAAACATAACCACTTATTTTTTTCATTATTTTGTCGATTTTGGTGTTATTTCTTAGTGTAACTGTCATAAATGAAGCAGAATAGGCAAGGAACAGACACCAAAGGGTTCCTGTGAGTAAAAAAGTACCCCCTAAAATAAGAAAAGGAGTAACACTATTTACATATTCTGTTTTAATAAACTGGGGGAGAAGAGATAGAAAAAATATCGCAACCTTTGGATTTAGAAGATTTGTTAAAAATCCTTGTCTATAAATTTTTAATATATCCACTTTTTCGAATTCGGGGATTTTACTTTCAAAAAGATTTGATTTATCCAACAACGTTTTGATTCCCAAATAAATTAAATAGGCAGCCCCAATCCATTTTATGAGGTTAAAAAGAGTACTTGATTTTGCCAAAATGATAGATAACCCCATTGCCGCAAGAATAATATGAATAACGGCACCACTAGTGATTCCTAATACAGAATATATGCCTGCTTTTTTTCCTTGAGATATACTTCTAGTAAGAATGTAAATAGTATCAGCTCCAGGAGTTATATTCATAATAATTCCTGCGATTAAAAATCCTAAATAGTTTTCTATTCCATTCATTAGATAGTTGGTTTTAGTTTTAGTAAATGAGTAGTGTTTTTTTGAATGATGATTTCTGTTTTTGTTGCCCTTATTTACCCAGATAAAGTTATGGTATTTTTTGAATTAGCGTAAAGAATAGGTATTGATTATATTGATATACCTTAACTTATTTTCTATTAGATATTTTTGTTTTTTATTAAACTATAAAAGGTTTATTGCCACTCACTTTTTAAGATCCCATAGCTTATAGAATCGTAGTATTTACCATCAATTATTCTTGCTTTTCTATAACAGGCTTCTTTTTTCATTCCAAGCTTTTCTGCAAGTTTAATCATCCCAAAGTTACCAGACCAGGTACTAATGCCTAGTCGTATAATTTCTTTTTTCTCATCAAATATTTTATCGATCCATTGTGTAAGAGCAGTCTGCCCAATTCCTTTATTCCAAAATTTTTCATTGAAAATAGCAATTCCAATTTCGAGCCAATGGGTTTCTTTAGATCGCCAATACCAACTCACCTCGCCAATAATTTCATTCTGGGCATTAGAAATGATTCTTTTGTGTTCAAAAACAGTTTTTCCCTGAAGTAATTCTGCTCTTAATTGTTGTATTTGTTCTTCTATATCTTTTTCAGAATCTTTTTCAAAATAGGGACCGTTAAATGAATGGTATTTATGATGAGGAAGTTTCCAGAATTTATATTCTTCAAGATCATCAAGTTCAAGTTTCCTTAATTTTATCACAATAGTACGTTAGAAGTGTTTTTGGAAATAAAAATAAGGAGAAATATTAAAAAGTCTATAAGAGAAAGTATTGGGGATGTTATAGACCCATTTTATGCCTTATTTATATAAAACAACCCTCTACTTTTTTCCAGGTAATTTTATGTATAGGTAACAGATATTATAATGTGTTTAATACTATAGCATACAATTTTCTGTTACCTATATGATTTTGAAGTGTTTTTTAAGTTTTTACGAATGCTTTCTTTTATTTAAAAATGACTTTATCGAATATATAACCCCAAGAAAGATTAAAATGTATAACCCATATTGCGATAAAAAACTACCTATTACCGTTTTTACAATAGCTGGATTACTTTGATCATAATGTATCGTAATTTGATCACCCACAGATTTCATACTGCCAATAAACGGAACTCTAAATAGCTCTGCAGACCCTAATTGTTCTGTTCCATCTTCAAGTTTAAACTTTATAATAGCAAATTCTTTTGTTTTGCGACTTCTTTTTATTGAAATTTCTATAATCTCTCCTTCTGTTTTTATCCAGTTTGTTTCTTGGGAAAAACTTTGAGAGGTGATTGAAAAGAATAATACTAAAGTTAGCGTGTAGATAAATTTCATTATACGATTTCAATTTTTTTAAATAGTTCTTCGAATTCTTTAAATGCTTTTTTTTGCGAATTTAAGAGTAAAAGATCTTTGATTTTACCAATAACGATTTCATCGATCCTTCTATGTCTTTGTTGATTTTTACCAAGGTAAGCATTCATTATCACATTGGGAACAATATGGGTCATTTTTAGTGATTTCTCATGAGGTAAATATACTTTTACCCCATGTAGTGCGTTTTTTTTAATAACTACGCATGTTTCCATTTGACCATTAGTATCTGTTCTCATATCCCATTTATCATAGTCTTTCGAACATTCGTAAGAGCTTTCGTTTTTTACAAATTCAAGAATTTTATCTAAAGAATTGTAATCATTTTTGATAGTAATTTGTTTTTCCACTTGTTTGAGCTTTTTTTGAATTCATTAATCCATAGCTACAAATGCCTAATACAAGAATTAGTGCAGGATGCAGAATGAATCAAATGGTATGATTATACTTTTTAAGCTGTAAAAGTAGAGGATTAAAACAGATGATTTCCCACCCGAAAAGTGTAGTTTTTTGTAGTTATTGCTAAAGAGAGAGTATGATACTTAGACAAAAACTTACTAAAGTTTCTTTGTTTTTAAAGATTGTGTTTACGAATTCTAATTAAAATAAATACTCTGTTTTTTAGCATTTTCTTATCTCAAATTAGTAGTACTTATTTAGTTCTTTAGTCAAATCATCCAATAGCATACCTTGTTTTTTTACCCATTGGTCATTATAGTAGGTATTGATATATCGTTCTCCGCTATCACATATCATGGTGACGATACTTCCTGATTGGTTATTTTCTTTCATAGTTTGAGCTAACTGTAGAGTAGCATACATGTTGGTACCGGTGGACCCACCACATTTACGTCCTAAAATAGTTTCCAACCATCGAATGGTTGCAATAGAAGCTGCATCGGGAACTTGAATCATTTTATCAATTACATCTGGCTGAAAAGAAGGTTCTACTCTAGGTCTCCCGATACCTTCGATACGTGATCCGATATCTGAGGAGATATGTTTGTTACGGTTATGGTAATAGTCAAAGAAAACAGAGTTCTCGGGGTCTACCACCGCCAGTTGAGTGTGCATATTATACTGGGGACTATATCGTATATATCTACCTATGGTAGCAGAAGTTCCTCCGGTTCCAGCACCCACCACAATCCAACTGGGTATAGCGTAACGTTCTCTGGCCATTTGTTCAAATATGCTTTCGGCAATATTATTGTTACCCCTCCAATCGGTAGCTCTTTCTGCATAGGTAAATTGATCCATATAATACCCGTTTTTTTCTAAAGCCAATGTTTCTGCTTTTTGATAGATTTCTTTAGAAGGTACTTTAATACAGTTTCCGCCATAAAACTCTATCAGTTTAATTTTTTCTGTTGTGGTTGTCTCTGGAACAACTGCAATAAAGGGTAATCCTAGTAACCGAGCAAAATACGCTTCAGAAATAGCGGTACTTCCAGAAGAGGCTTCGATAATTGTGGTTTGTGCATTGATATGACCATTGCAAAGACCATATAAAAATAACGACCTGGCTAACCTATGTTTAAGACTCCCAGTAGGGTGTGTAGATTCGTCTTTGAGATAGATGTCTACTTCACTAAAATATGGTAAGTTTAATTTTATTAAATGTGTGTCTGATGATCTATTATAATCTGCAGCTATTGTATTAATCGCTTCTAGTAACCAGGTTTTATCCCCCATCTTTTTATTTGATTTATCAATAATATCAAAATATATTATAAACCATGACTATGACATGTGGTTTTAACTAGATGTTAACGTGCTAGTTTATAGAGTTACATGAATTCGAAATAGAAAGACTACTCGTAATGTTTCCAAAGAAAAAAAGGTTTAATACCCTTCTTTTTTCATTCTTTCTGCAAACTCTTGGCCTATCTTTCTTCCCCATTCTTGCCCTATTTGCATAGATTCCTGAGTAATTAAAGGAGTGCTTTTAGAGACTTTTTGTCCTAGGGGAGAGGTATAAAATGTGATTAGTTGCTTCAATTCATCATGACTAAGGTATTTGGCATATACTGGACTTATCATATGAACCAGTTCATTCATAGAGTTCTTAGAAAATTCTTCTTCTAGTTCATTCCATATTTTTTCATCTACGCTAGGGTATTGTTTCTTAAACAAATTAAGCATCTGGTTAATAACTGTTTTATAGGTTTCTTGTGTGCCCGCCACTTTAAACATTGTTTTTAATGTTTCGGTATATTTATCGTCCACTTGCCCAATAGAAGAAGAGGAATAGAGTAATATAAAGGTAAGAATGATTAGTTTTTTCATGATTTCGGTACTGTTATTCTATTTCTATTTTGTTATTCAGTTTTACTATTTGTTTTAGAAATGTTTCATTTGTTTTAGGACTGATATACAATTTGTTGTATTTTTCATACATTATGATCAGTCCATTTTTGGCAGTTGCAGGTTTAAGACCTATCCAAAGCGTTTTTTGCTGAATTATTTTTGTTATTTTATGTAGCTCAATTTTACCACTAATTGGTCCGCTTTTATACTTCAAATAATTTTCTGTTAACTCATACGTTGTGCCATGATACATCCAGATCAAAAGCACTAATACTGCCAAAATAACCAAATATACGATACCATTGTCTTTTTCAAGACCATTATTTGTGATATCAAGAATAAACATTCCTATAAAAAAACTAATGAACCCATAAAATACACTAAAAAATAATATATCCTTTCTACTTTTAAATTTCATTTCAAACTTTAATTGTACAAAGGTTTTGCATTAAGAAAAAGGAGAGAAAATTTTATATTTTTTTCTTCTATTCTCTTAATGATAATACTACGTTTCCTTTTTTTTGTCCTGATTCTACGTATTTGTGGGCAGCGACTACCTGGTCTAATGAGTAGGTTTTATCTATGACAGCTTTTAGCTTTCTTTCTTCAATTAGCTCTTTAAGAAAAACTAGATCTTCATGTTTTGCATCTGCAAATTGTGAAATTACTTTTTTACTAGTTACCAAAGAAGTCCATACACCTCGTAACATTTGAGACAGCCCATCTGGATTAGCTAATAGATAATACCCATTGGTTTTTAACGATCTAATACATCGGTTGTAGGCCCTTTTACCTATCAGGTCAAAGATAATATCATAGGTTTTATTTTTTTTTGCAAAGTCCTCTTTAGTATAATCGATAGTGTAATCGGCTCCTATTGATTCTAACATGTTCAATTTTTGCGTGCTATCGACAGCAGTTACTTCTGCTCCAAAATGTTTGGCAAGCTGTACAGCAATGGTTCCAATACCACCACCGGCACCATTTATTAATACTTTTTGTCCTTTTTGAATGTTGATTTTCCGCAAAAAATGCAATGCATCAAGTCCTAATGGGATTGTAGCAGCTTCTTCAAAAGATAGGTTCGTTGGTTTTATAGCGATTGCTTTTTCTTCATTTAGACATATATATTCTGCATACCCGCCAAAAACAGGACCACTACAAGCAAAAACAGGGTCTCCTTTTTTAAATCTTTTTACCAATTTTCCGGTTTGCACTACCTCACCCGACAGATAGGCTCCCAGTATTTTTTTTCTAGGTTTTAGAAGCCCAAAATATAACCGAACGATAAGCCATATTGTATTTGGGATTTTAGGGCTTCTAAGCTCACAATCCCCTGTGTTTACAGCCACTGCGTGTATTTTAATTAATACCTGATCATCTTTTGGTACAGGTTGTTCTACTTCGCTAAGGCTTAGTACCTCTGGTGGGCCATAACGGGTATATATAATTGCGCGCACTTGATTTGTTTATTTTGATGATGTATTAAAATAGGTGTAGTTGTAATCAAAAAAGTTACACAAATTGTAAAGAAAATTATAGTTGCAGGCGTCTGTTATGGGTACGATATGGTTTATTTGATAAAAACAGGTATAAGGTCGATTGTAATAGTTATGATTTTGTCATTTTAACAACTGTATATTCTCTTTCTACTACATCTCCTGACTTACTTTTTACAATGTCTTTTTTATCAATAAACTCTGTTATCTGAAAGTTAGTGGTGTTCGTAAGGTTAATAATATCCTTGTTGTTATACAGGTAAAACTTATCTTTTACAAATGGTAGTTTTTTCATAAACTCTTTTTGTGCAAAAGTTAAAACAAGCTGACCACCTATTCTTAGGACTCTATAAATTTCATTTAAAAAATGGGTTGGGTTTTTCCAAAAATAGAGAGTATTCACTGTAAATATTTTGTCTATAGAATCATTAGAGAAAGGAAGCTGTATACCATCATATAATAGAAAGTTAATGTCATATTCTTTTATAAGTTCTTGATTACGTCTTTCTGCTTCGTTTTTCATGGTATCCGATATTTCGAGACCGATGTATTGAATATTTTTGGTTTGATCGAATATTTTATTGAGATGACCACAGTTACCATGCCCAATTTCTAAAAGAATATTGCCATCTATAATATTTAGTGAATCTATAGTAGATATCGTCATTTGGATATTAGATTCGTTCATGTTTTCGGCAATTTTTAATCCCGATTCACCTTCTGGGTAAGATAGTTGCTTTTCTATTTCTAGTAATTCTTCTGTTGTAAAATTCATTGTTTAGAGAGCTATTTGTTATACATAATTCAAGCTAAAAATACGATTAATGCATTGGCTATAACCTGTCGTTTATTATAAAACCTACTTTTACTGCTTGGTATATTTTTCTTTACAAGGCTCGAAGCAGGGAAACTCTACTATCAATGTTAATCCTTCATGTTTAAAATTATAATTATGTTCATTATTATTACAATCCTGAGAATTAAAAGTAGAATCTGTTTTTGAATAGGTGCCAGATGTAGGGGTATTTGCCTCTATAGATACATTACACAATGATCCATTAGATGTAATTTTACCATCTTCATGAAATGTTATTGTTTTATTACTTTCTACAGAAATGAAAGCCCCACTACCATCTCCAGGGTCAATCAAAGTTTCAATTAATTTCCAGTTACCAATTAAATCGGTATTTGGAGTTTCAACATCGTTATCATCGTTTTTACAAGAAGAAAACATACCAATTAAACTACATAGAATGACTATTTTTTTCATTGGATTTAGCTTTACGTTATATAGTATTGATATCAAAAATAGAACAAGGTTGCGTCAAATAACTAGTAACCTATTGTTTGTGGAGTATGTTTTTAAAAAAATTATGATGGCAAAAAACAACTACCTCAAATTATTGAATCGCATGTAATTGTGATAAATGTCGTTTGTTGTTTTTAAGGACCTTATTAGATTCTCTAATACTAAACGTTAGACTTTGCACGTGTATTGATGATGTCTAATGTTTCATTAATAAAATTCGTTTTTCCCAAGACATAAGAACCTCTGTCGTTTTTAAATTTTGTGGCCAATTCGATTTTTAGATTTTCATATTGTTTTGCGCGATCGGGATTAGAATTTAAAAAGTCTCTAAAATCGATTTGTTTCCACATTGCATTATCTTTTGGGCACATATGAATATGAAAAATCTGTTCCTTTTTATCATCAAAACGATATCCTTTTCCAAAAGATGAGTATGATGCAATATTCTCTCGTTCTGGAACTACAAAATGCGCATAACCTAATTCGGTAAATTGAGCTACTAGCTCTTCGTTAAATAGTAGTTGTTTCGGAATTTCAATCATTAAATCGATGTACGGTTTTGATTTGATCGAAGGTATTGATGAGCTTCCAAAATGTTCTATACGAATGATTGTTTGATTACCTACTTTTTTAAGAATGCGTTCTTTTTCATCATTGTACCTATTTTTCCATGCTGGATTATGGTCAACTAATTCGATCGGGAAAAGCGTATTCCAATCATCTTTGGTTAAATTGTACAAAGTTTTTTCCATTTTACATTATGTTTTTAGAGAAGTTTGCAAATATAACTGTATTGGCATATACTTTTGTAACTTTAATTAGCTACTCATCTATATGTGTAATAGTATTCTATTTGTTTTTATGAATTAACAATATGTCTATGACCAAGAAAGAAAGTGAAATCAAAAGAATAAAAAAACCATGGCCCACCAAAGAAGCCATGGAGCAGGTCTATGAAATGAACCTTTGGGGAGGTGATACTTTCAAATTTTATTCGGGTACAGGATCACATCATCCAGAAATAGTAACTCCTTATATAGATACATTAATATCGTTTTTGACATCTTTTACCACTCCTCTTGTAGTATGTGATTTAGGTTGTGGAGATTTTAATGTGGGAAAAGAGTTGGTACAACATACCCAAAAGTATATTGCTGTAGATATTGTAGAAGGTCTTATCTCATATAATAAAGAAAAGTTTAAAGAAGAAAATTTAGAGTTTTATTGTTTGGATATCGCTACAGATGATTTACCTTCTGGGGATTGTGCCCTCATAAGGCAGGTGTTACAGCATTTGTCCAATGATGAGGTACAACGCATTGTGAGTAAACTAACTAATTTTAAGTACGTTGTTTTAACAGAGCATTTGCCCGAAGGAGATTTTATACCCAATAAAGAAATTATTTCGGGGCAGGGGATTCGACTAAAAAAACAAAGTGGGATCAACTTATTGGCGCCACCATTTAATTTTGAAGTAAAAGAAGAAAAACAACTTGTGTCAGTTACATTAAATGGAAGTAAAGGTGTCATTGTAACCACTTTGTATAGAGTTTTTTAACCTAATTTATAAGTAATTTACTTTTCTTGCATAGCCCACATGATAACATCGCGAAAATCGATTTTGGCTCTTTTGGTTAATTCAATGACTTCACTTAACTCACCTTTGGCTAGTTTCAAAATAGCTAACCTTGTGTTTTTTAAATTGTATTCTGGTGCTGCCATTACATGGCTGAGATCAATTGATAAAAGCTCATTAATGACTAATTCTTTCTCTGCCAAATCAAAATCCCTATCTATTATATCAATTATAATTTGATCCATGGTTTTTAATTTTTTAAATACCCTTATGGGGTATCCGAGTTAGTTATTTAAAATGTGTATTATTTTGTGTAATGCTGTTTTGGCTTCTTTCATAACCGGCAGAAAAGGCCAGATATGAGGCATTTTTTCTCCCTCAATTACTTTAATAGTTGTTTGGGTTTTACTTAATTTTTGAACTGCTAATTGTTGATCAGGATACGTAATGTCATTTTCTGCTAAAAATAAGATGGTTACAGGAAATTTTTCGAAACTACCATACAGGGGAGATAGCATTGTATTTTTTAGTTCGTTGTTCTCTGCACACATTTTTTTAGCACTTAGCACCCCTGTTTTTGACAACATAGGATCAATTGGATCAATTTTGTCTATTTCGGGATTCGACATGGTGGCATCCATTACAGGAGAAACAAGAATAATTTTACTAGGTAATTCTATGTTTTTATGAATTAATCGTTGTGTAAGAGCAGTAACCAAAGTACCTCCTACAGAATCACCCAAAAGTGTAATTTGCTTTGATTGATATTTTTCTAGAGCAGTATCATATATTAAATCAATGTTTTGGGATATTACCGAGATTTTATTTTCGGGAGCTTTTGGATAATCACATATCCAAATGGTATGATTTGTTTGTTTAAGAATCTCTTTTGCGGTATCCCAATGATGTTGCGCAGGACCAGAAATAAAAGCGCCACCATGAATAAAAATCAATAAATTATTAGAGGTTTGAGTGGACTTTATCTCTGTAATTAAAGAGGTAGCAATTTTAAAACTATAAGTCTTTTTTTTTCTAAAAAAAGAGCCTTTGGGAGAGTGAATATCGGCTTTTCTTATTTTTTTGAAATCGATTGGATCTTTACTAAACTCTTTTTTTATACCCTTTAACTTAATAACGAATAAGGTAATGTAGTAAGAAATACTTTGTTTCATTATTCATGTTTTGTTAATTGATTGAAACGGCTGCTAAATGTATATTTTACTCTTCAGCACGTTTTTTTTCAACTTTTAAAATATTATTTTGAATATCTTTCATAATAAGTTTTCCCCACCAACCGGCATAAAAATTAAAAGTCGTATTCATTTTAAATTTACTATATAAGTGCAACCGATATTTTCTTTCGTCAATTTTCTCAAGTTCATAGGTACCTTTTAAAACGTCAAAATATGCTCCTCCAATTAAAATATGCTCATCCAAAGTTGTAGATGGAATTTCATAGGTATTAGCTTTAATCGAAAATACCATCTTTTTCTTCTCCTCATATTCTGTTACGGTTTCTCTAAAAATAAGCCCATTGGTGAAAATAGCTTCTCTATAAGCTCCTACGCCATTAAAATTGAGCTCAGCCCTTAGAGGTCTTGGAAACCCTAAAAATGAAGTTAAATATCCTGTATCCTCATTTTCTTCTATGGTTTTTACACGTGTTACGTTCTCCCAAATTTTATCTGCAGATGCATTAATATCGATATGAGTATTGGCCGTGTAAGTCCCTGGGATTTTTTCAATCAATTGCTCAATGGGTGATAGTAAAAATGGCAGTAACATTAGTACAGAAATGTTTAACCTATCATTTCGTTTTTTTAGCTTTAAGTAACCACCAACTAAACCACCAATAGATGCTGCAATTAAAAATACGGGAAGAATCATTAACCAACAAGCCCACCCTTCTATAGCGAATATAAGTGTAATAATTAGAAATAAAATTACCGGAATCCATGGAAAGAGAATTCGATACCCTAATTTTTTTACTTTGTCTTTGTCTAAAAAGTATACTGTTAATGCCCCTACGATTGTAGGAAGTAGAAAAAGAAAGGTGACAGACATGACAGAAAATAGTTCATACCAGTCTTTTATTCCAAAAGTCAATCTTAAAATTATTGCATATAATGTTGGAATTAGAGCAGCAATAAGTATGTTTTTTTGATTTTTACTCATGTCTTAGCAATATATCTTTAATAGTTGTGCTAGTGTTATTTTTATTTGGCTAAATAGAACTTATTGGTAATTTTCCAATCTCCATTTAGTTTTTGTAAACAGAGCATATCAATATAGGTTGCTTTACCAAGTTTCATCTCGATTTTGGCTACTCCCATAGTATCTTCTGTAATGTCCAGATTTAAAATTTTTAAGGAACATTTTTTTAATGTTTCGGGAGACATTGCATCCTTGGTTGCCCATTTTGGAATAATGTTTTTGAAATATTCGTTCTGGAAACTCTCTTTTCCATCTTTATCTTTAGACAGAATTTTCATGGTTCCGTTTTCAATGTCAAAGGCAGTATTTAACTTATCAATATCTCGTTCTATATACCCATAAAAATAATTTTCAATAGTAGTAATGACCGATTGCGTATCGTTATTTTTTTTCTGTGACATTAGCGAGAAAGAAAGAACAAACAATACGATTGTGAAGAGTTTTTTTTGCATGATAAAAGGTTTATTTATTAAACACAACTATGAATTTTTAGAGTAGCGAGTGAAATTTTTTATGTATGCGTTACTAGTAATTATTTCTTCGCTCACAAAAAATGCCCGTTTTGGAATATACGGAGAATAACTGATTATTAATAAAACTCTTCTATTGTTACATCTCTAATACGCCAAACTTACCTTTTATAAAAAAGTTTCTATCTATATGTTCGAACCATTTTATATTACGATTTACTATCAATATATTTTTTTACCACTTCTAAAAATTCGCTTTTGGTATAAAATTGTTGTAAAAAATCTTCAAAAGCCCCTTCATTAGATATTTCATAAAAATAAACCTCATGATCGGTCCCAAACACAGTGGGGTTTTCGGGATTTGGGTCAGATAAACAAATATAATATCCATCAGGAAAACCATACGAATAAGCAATCTCCATAAACTCTAATTTTCCGTTACCAACAATCTTTTTTACTTCACTTAAGTTGGTCATTTCTTCATCCTCAAAATCAGCACCCCACTCGTCATGATCTTCGGTTCCTTTTGTTAATGGTGTAAATAATTTTTTTTTATAAAAAGCCTGACCGTAAGGAGGTGTTTGATCAGAAAAAAAATGGGCCAGCAAGTTTTTGTAAAAAGCCTCTTTGTCTTTTTTAAACAACTTGTTGTTTTTATTGTAAAATTCATCTATCCCATACAGTTCATGTCCCCAAAGTTCATGCGGATATAATGGATGTGTAAACTCTATACCTTTTAAGGTTTCCTGTAATGAGTTTCCTTTGGTAAAAGTTCCGCCTAACTCTTTTATTCTGTTTACTATTTCGGTTTTCATAGCTATTTTGTAACTCTTTCTTTGTTTATTAAGCAATATACAAATAGGAGTGTTCTTTTTATTTTAATTGTATATGAATATGGTCATCATGCCTTACCGCCCAGCAACCATGATAACGAATCTTTTTATGGGGCAAATTCATTCTGGTTTTAAGTGTGATTCAATAAATAGTTTCTCTAAATTTTTATTTTACCGATTGCATAATTGAGTTGCGTATCCCTATGATGAAGAAAATCTTGATAGGTTTGCGAAACATTGAAATCGGGTTGTACCCCATCTCCATATTTTTGATCAGATAGTTGTTTTACATCTTGTTCTAAATCAACGATTGAAAAAGTTACATCGAACTTAGAGTTTGGTAACTGATAAGTTACAGAAATATGACCGGTATGACCGTAATACCCGCCTAATGTTTCTTCACCAATTAGAATTGTGGTATCATCACTTTTTAGCAAGCTGGCAAATAATGATCCTGCAGAAGCCACAAAAGGATCAATTAATACTATAATGGTTCCTTCAAAAGCATTTTTGTTAGGTTTCCAAACCTTGTTAAAAGATGCATTTTGATAGTATTTACCATCCATCAAAATAGAATGTTCTTCTTTTAATTCTATGGTAAGTTCTTCAATATCATCATATACATAATATTCTTGATTCGGAATTTTCTGAAAAAGTGTATATGCTATAGTATTTTCTTTGAAGTCTCTTTTGGTTAGATATGAATAAAGTAGTAAGTCGTTTGGATCATTTCCGCCACCGTTTCCTCGTATATCTACGATAAGGTTAGACGCATTTTTTTCGTTTAAGCTTATAAATACAGAGTCTAGAAATGCTGCATACTTTTTGTGACCTTCGGTTTTAGGGCCTCCCATTGCAAAGGTAGTTACTTCTAAAAAACCCGTATTTAGACTATCAAGATATTTGTAGCTATAATCTTCACTTTTTCTGTTTTCATAAGTTTTTGAAAATCGATTTTTATAATTGGTATAAAACTCTTTATAGGTAACACTCGCGGTTTTTAATTCCCGTATACTTTCTGATTTATTTGCTTTGTACTTTATCTTAAAATGATTTTGGCTGCCTAGTGCCAAATATATGTAGAAGGGTAACCAATCTGTTTCGATATTTCTATACTTACCTGTTTTATTAAAACCATCGGTACTAACATATTTTGAAATAAGCAAAGAGAATTGCGGTTCGGGAATATTATTTACAGAAATTACTTCACTTCCGTTAGGAATATCATGGTTGTCAATATTTATATAGAGCTTATTGTTAATGTACTTTAATGGTAGTGGGAAGAATATTTTTTGCTTACTCAATTTTTTATCTAAAGAATCGGGGTACTTTAAGCTATTGTGACAACTACCGGTATAATCTATGACATTCCATAAAATATTATAAAACTTACGATACGATAATTCTTCTGAGATTAATTTTTTGTTTGATAAAAACACACTGTCAATTTGAGTCTTTGTGTGGTATTTATAAAGCCCAGAATTTGCTTTGGTATAAATTGATACGAAAGTGTTGTAATCTTCAAGCATCTCTTTTTGTGTAAGAAGATGGGTCGAGTCAATCGTTTTTGTGTTGTTTTCAGATTTACAAGAAATTAGTAAAAAAGTAAGTACAAAAAATTTGATAAAATTCATTACATAAAGCTTTTCGTAAAGATTGATGTAATTCTAAATTGTTACAGTTTTGTATCAATAAAAAAATGACAGTTTAAACTTTAGCTCAGATGGATATTACAGAAATAGGATTGATAGAAGACAAATGCAATATCATTATAATAAACCTCTAAATAAGATGGTTATCTATAAAGGGATTTTCTTATAATTATTTCTTTAAGTATTTTATGATAATACCTAGTTGTCCAAGGTGGTATATATCGTGGTGCAGCATTCCATTTATTAGAAAACTGTATTTATAATTTCCTTTAAAATCAGTATCATAATATTCTTTATCTAGAAATGTATCATCTTTTTCTTCTAACAAGCTGATTAACTGGGTGAGGCTATTATCAAACTCAGACTTTATATTGGTCCAACCTTTTATTCTCAATTTTTCATTTGTCAGCCAGTTTTCTTCACAATCATCTGTTTTGCTTCCTTTTCCGGTTTTAATTTTTAAGAGGGCTTCATTTCTCCATAATGTTAGGTGCGAAAAGATTTCGGCAATGCTATGTAAATCTTTGATAGGTCTTACAAAAACCAATTCGTCATCAATGCTATTCAATTTACTTTCATATGAACTCCCTATCCATATTTTTCCATGCTGAATTTCGATCAGTTGTTTAATGATATGATTAATCAGTGTATTCATCAGGTTTAATTTTGTGGTTGTTTTTCGTATTTTCTACCTCCTATGGTAAAACCTATAGAGAGTCCTAAATAACTGTTATCCACAGTACCGATTATTTGATTATTTGGAATTTCGATATCAGCTTTGGGGATAAAATTATATTCTATCTCAAACCTTATCTTACCTAGTTCAACTCCGGTTCTTAACAAGCCTCCTATTTGATTATTGACATTTCCATCAGATACCCCTTGAGAAGGGTTGGCAATGGGGATTTCTGAAACCAAATAATAACCTATACCAAGACCAACGTATGGTCGAATGTTATTTTTATTTAAGTAATAATCATAGGTCGGTACAAAAGAAACAACCGCATTGTCATGTTCTTTATTTATATTGAAAGGAGAGCTTTCATTAATTTCAAATTTCTGAGAATTCAATATTAATCCAAACCTCAAGCCAATAACTGCGTTTTCTGAAATTTTAATTTTAGGCTCAACATGGAGAAATAGCCCTAAATTTTCAGAATGTGAATTTATGAGTACCCCGGGGGTTATTCGTAGCGTTATATTACTCGTTTCCTGAGCGTTTAAATTGAATAAACTGAACAATAAAAAAACAAGTGCTAATTTTTTTTTAAGCATAATTCTTTTGTAGAAAAATCATTTACTTTCGAAAAGTAGCTATAAATTTTTGAAAGAAATGACTTTACCCATTTACAATTTTATCAATGTTTTCAATTCCATTCATAAACTCCCAAAAATCATTGGCGATTAGGACAGCTCCTGCCCATTCTAAATAGCTAGAATATGCTGCGTAAATTTTATATGGGTTAGTATCGTTTTTTTTAAGTTATTTAATTCATTATCTGAGAGCGTTAAATTCCTCTCTTTTGAAAAAAGACGATTTTAATTCTAAGTTTTTACTCATTACTGGAAAAACAAGGAAAACAAATTATACTTATTTTGTTATGAACGTAGCTTTCTACGACTAACTCAAAAAGTATGTTTTAATAAAATTGCAAAATCATCAAAATTGAATTGTACAAGTCTTGTTTATATTATATAAATATAGGAGAGAACAAAAATCAATTGCTTAAGTTTGCGTATATAAGAATTAGAAAATGGGATTATTAGATAAATTGTTTGGATCTACAGAAAAAGAACAGAAGAAACCAAAAGAAGAGAAACAACCGTTACCGTGGCAAAAGCTAACCTCTATAGAACAACTGGATAAAATAGCCAAAACTTCAGCTACGAGACCTCAAGTTATTTTTAAGCATTCTACCCGTTGTGGGATCAGTGGAATGGTTATCCGTAATTTTGAAAGTAGTTACGACATTGCAGAGGGTGCCATTGATTTATATTATCTAGATTTATTAAGTTTTAGAGAAGTGTCGTCAGAGATAGCTGCAAGGTTCCAGGTGTTTCATGAATCTCCACAATTAATTATTATCAAAAATGGAGCAACGGTACATCATGCATCGCATAGTATGATTACACCACAGGTAATACATCAATTAGTATAATACTATTTTTACCACCTCAGAGGGTGCATTGCATATAAGAAGTATTATAGGTACTATAAACAAAAGCACATGTCCTTTATGAAGATACATATGCTTTTGATAACATAGTTAGATTTAGGTACTAGGAAACTCTACCTAAATCGATATTTAGTAATAATTCCTTTTATTTTCAATTTTAAATCTTCTCCAGAGTCATACACCATTTGTTCGTTGCTAGGGAACGGTACTGCACGTTGTCCCAAGAATCCTAATAAAGCATCTTCGAGCGCTCTTTTATCCCCATTGTAGTTTGCATAAATATGCTGAAACACATATTCACTAGCAATAGGAAAAGCATCTAGAAGTTGTTTTGTTCTTAAATTTCTGTACTGCACGTTACCTACAACGTTTGTAGCTTTAAATTGTGTAAACTCATAATATTGGCAACGTACTTTTACCATTTTATCAACTTTAACTTTTTCTCCCTTATCGTCAACAACAATTTCATCATTTTCATCTAGCAGGTATTCCCAACCGTCCTTTACCAACTTTTCTTTTTCTAGTTGTCGCTCTTTTACTTGTTCGGGTGATATATTGATTTCTCTTAAAGCTATCTCCATCGCATAGTCATAAGAAACAGATCGTTGTGGCTGACTGTGGTATACGGTCCATAAATCGTTAAGGCCATAGGTGCCAAAATTAAGCAAGTCGCTCTCTAACCTTTTAGGAATGATAACATCGGTATTGTTTTTCATCAATACTTTTACAAAATCAGTACCCTTATGGTGTGCTTCTTCTAGCATCCCTTTTATATTTCTATATCCTGGGTTTATCTTATCTAGATATATTAAGTCATCATATACCTCTCTGTAATCTCTTTTTTGAGTAGCAGATGAAAGTAAGTTTTTGGCATTGTTATAAAGATAATCAGAAAGTTTATCCTTAGTATTTATGATTTTTTGGTCATAATTGTCCATTAAAAAATTAGCATTACGCCCTTCTTCTGTCAAATAAAGGGGGAGCAATGGTTTGATTCTTTCTTGTCTGTTTTTTAAGGCCACATACGTATTATACATTTTTTCCAGATTCGCTGGGTTGCCTTCTTTTTCTAGATAGATAACCGCGTTTTTATCACGATCCACAACTTTGCCATAAGCTTGCTCGAGCATAAGAATATAAGGTTGCTTACCTTTTTTACCTTTATTAGTTCTAAGCTTATTTAATGCAATATTAATAGCTTGATCATAGTTGCCCGTATTTAAGGCTTGTTCAGTTTTTTTAACACTGCTACACGATTGAATCAAAATAGCAATAAGTAGTAGGGGTAGTAGTCTTTTCATGTCAATTCTATTTAGGTTTGGGTAGAGTAAAAACAATTTTGATGCCAAAAGATAATAAAAAAACCCCGAATTTATCTTTTCGAGGCTTTTGTGTAAGTTTATTCATACGTTATTTCTTGAAAACGGGAAGTAATTTTGTAGATACTTCTCCAAAACCGATTCGGATACCTTCTTTTTCACAATATCCTCTCATAATTACTGTATCATTGTCTTCAATAAACTTTCTATCACCTCCTTCATTAAGTTGTACAGGCTTTTCTCCTCTCCAGCTTAATTCTAACATAGAACCATATGCGTCTGGCGTAGGTCCAGAAAGAGTCCCACTGCCCATTAGGTCTCCAGAATTAACGGGGCATCCATTTACTGTATGATGTGTTAATTGCTGTGCCATTGTCCAATACATATGTTTAAAATTACTTTTCGAGACAATAGTTTCCGTAGCTTTCTCGGGTTGAATGGCAACCTCTAGTTTAATATCGAAGCTTTGGTTTCCTTTGTATTGTAAATATGGTAGTTGTTTTTTTAATGGTTTTACACCCGCAGTTCTATACGGTTCTAATGCGTCCAAAGTAACAATCCAAGGAGAGATAGAAGATGCAAAGTTTTTTCCTAAGAACGGTCCAAGAGGAACATATTCCCATTTTTGAATATCTCTGGCACTCCAATCATTAAACAAAACAAGGCCAAAGATATAATCTTCTGCTTCTTCTATTGGGATGGGTTCTCCAAGATGATTTGCATCTGTTGTGATAAATGCCATTTCTAATTCAAAATCAACCAATCTCGATGGCCCAAAAATAGGGTCTTGGGCACCATTAATTAATTTTTGCCCCTGAGGCCTATGAATTGGAATACCCGACGGAATAACAGAACTACTTCGCCCATGATAACCAACAGGCATATGTAACCAATTAGGAAGCAAAGCATTTTCTGGGTCTCTAAACATTTTACCTACATTGGTAGCATGTTCTATACTACTATAAAAATCAGTATAATCACCAATTCTTACGGGAAGCTGCATTTCGATTTCATCGAGAGAAAACAATACTTCTTGTCGATGTTTTTCATTGTTTTTTAAAGCATCATTTTCTGCGTCAAAAATATCAGCAATTCTATTACGTACCAATCTCCATGTTTTTTTTCCGTCTGAAATAAAATCATTTAGAGAGTCTTGCAAGAAGATATCATCTGTTAACGGAATTCCTTCAAAATAACCCAATTGATGAAGTGCGCCCAGATCAATGGCTGTATTACCAATACGCGTACCTATTGTAATAATGTCATCTCTGGTCAAAAACACACCAAAAGGAATGTTTTGTATAGGGAAATCTGTAACAGGAGGAGTTTCAATCCATGTTTTTCTATTAGGATAATTTGCTGTTATGGGCATTATTGTTTTTTTATAAAGTTTAGGGTAAATTCTCTTAACCAAATATATAATTTTCGAACGGTTATTGGTTTTTAATTATATAAAAAATACATAAAATATTGATAAGAATGATTATTGTTCTGAAATATTAATATATAGAGATTTTTTTTAGCAGAAAACCGTATGCTTTTATTAGCTTGTATATCAGTGCTATGTGTTGGTTTTTTTTAAGGGCATTTGTGATATATACTGGTAGAAAAGCAATATTTTTGCAGCAAAGAAATAGTTCTAATTAATTAGGGCTTTTTTAGGTTGATTTAAAGAATGGATTTCCTATTTTTACGCCTTTATTAAAAAATTATCAATTCATGCAACGCGACGAACAAATTTTTGATTTAATTCAAGACGAAAAAGAACGTCAGATAAACGGATTAGAACTTATTGCTTCAGAAAACTTTGTAAGTGAACAAGTGATGGAGGCTGCGGGATCCGTTCTAACGAATAAGTATGCCGAAGGATATCCTGGAAAACGTTACTATGGTGGCTGTGCTGTAGTAGATGTTATAGAACAAATTGCTATTGATCGAGCAAAAGAATTGTTTGGTGCAGCGTATGCCAATGTGCAACCTCATTCAGGTTCACAAGCAAATACAGCAGTATACCATGCATGCCTTAAGCCAGGAGATAAGGTATTAGGTTTTGATCTTTCTCATGGAGGCCATTTAACTCATGGTTCACCAGTTAATTTTTCTGGTAAATTATACAATCCTGTTTTTTATGGCGTAGAAAAAGAAACGGGACGTTTGAACTATGATAAAATTCAGGAAATAGCTACTGCAGAAAAACCTCAAATGATTATTGCGGGAGCATCTTCTTATTCTAGAGAAATAGATTATAAAAGATTTAGAGAAATTGCAGATAGCGTTGGAGCTATTCTTTTTGCAGATATCGCACATCCAGCAGGTTTAATAGCCAAAGGGTTGCTTTCTGATCCAGTACCTCATTGCCACGTAGTAACTACAACTACACATAAAACATTAAGGGGTCCAAGAGGAGGTCTTATAATAATGGGAGAAGATTTTGAAAACCCATTTGGGATTACTCTAAAAAGCGGAAAGAAACGCATGATGTCTTCTATCTTTGATAGTGCTGTTTTTCCTGGAAATCAAGGAGGACCGTTAGAACATATTATTGCAGCAAAAGGTATTGCTTTTGGAGAGGCTTTAACAGATGAGTTTTTACATTATACGGTACAGGTAAAGAAGAATGCAGCAGTAATGGCAGATGCTTTTGTAAATAAAGGCTACGAAGTTATTTCTGGAGGAACCGATAACCATATGATGTTAATCGACTTACGTAACAAAGGTGTAAGCGGTAAACAGGCAGAAGAAGCTTTAGGGGTTGCCGATATTACTGTAAATAAAAATATGGTACCTTTTGATGATAAGTCACCATTTGTTACTTCTGGGATACGTATAGGAGTATCTGCAGTAACGACAAGAGGTCTTAAAGAGAATGATATGTCTGCAATAGTAGAACTTATTGATCGTGTTATTACCAATGTAGAAAACCAAGAAGTATTAGAAGATATCGCAAACGATGTAAATGCAATGATGGCAGATAAGCCTTTGTTTGTAGCGTAAACATATTATATACGATATATTTAAAAAAGTGTGATTAGTTATAATCACACTTTTTTATTACTCTTGTTTTGCAAATCGTATAAAAATTAAAATCTAAACAGGATGTTAGGAATGATTCCAGTTTTCTGCATCACTATCTTCATTAGGAGAGAGTCCTATGATATCACCTTCCGTAGTAACTCCTAGTCCAACCACAGTTCTGTTTGCATAATTAAAATAACTCACCACCTGATTGATTTCAAGGATTTCACCTTCGTTAAACCCCTGTTCTTTTAGATGAAAAATATCAGATTCGACTATGGTGTGATGTGCTATAGTAAGCTTCTTGGCATATTTCAACCCAGCTAAATATTGATATTTAAAATGTTGTTCGGTTTTATCATTTAGTAGGCAAGTAATAATTTCTTCAAACCGAGCGTCGTCTTTTAATAATCGTTTCAATCCTGCAGAATGATGATCTACACAATAGCTACATTGATTAAGGTGGCTTACATAAACACCCAATGTTTCTAGATACCATTTTGGTAGCGTATTGTTTATGTTATGCAATACATTTTTATATAGGCCCATATGACCAATAAGTGTATGAGGTCTAAGGCTATGAATAGATAATACATTATCAATAGTATCATTAGGGCCTTTAATTCGCTCATAAATCCTCTTTAACTCTCCGGTTGCTTCCTTGTATGATATTGCTTTAATCCAGCTCATTAGATTGTTAGTGTTTAGTTTTACTGTACTTGGTATGATCAGAAAGAGCAAAGGCATTTAGATAGCTCTTTTCGTTTATGGTATTTTTTTCGTTAGAATCATAATCTATTGTTATTTTCCAACTTTTATTAATCAACCGAAGCAACACATGAAATTGCCCATAAGAATGCCGTACATTTTGAAGACTGTCCTTATAAGAAACTTTATATATTCCTCTATCAGAAACCAGTGAATCGGATACTATTCTTTCGAATAGTCTAAAATCTATAGATGCAGGAGTACGTTTAGGATCGCTCCAACGTTTTTCATACCCTTTAAGATACTCTGTTGCATTTTTGATAGTACCTCCATCTCCAGCAATTCGAATCATTTTTTTGCTATGGATTGATGCGAACAAGGCATAATCTAACGTTTGATATGCCTTAGAAAATGTGTTATAAATGTCTGTATTTATTTTATCATGAATAACATTTTGTTGTGAAAATGATACATGAATACAACAGAGCAATAGAAGAAAAGAGAATACGGTCTTTTTTATTCTTGAAGCCATTGATGATGTTTTTGTAGTTGCTACAAGATACTGGTTTTTTCTATAAATGAGGTGTTTATATTTTTTGTTTTTACTACTAATTAGACAGGCTAGGAACGATTACTTTGTTAAAGGTAATGTTTTGTATAGCACACAGTTTTTTAAACGAGTGTCATTTAACAGTTTGGGATGTTCAAAAGTTTTGATGCGTTGCATCCCAATTTTTTTCATGATTAATTCTGACTTTACATTTATCTCTGGGGCAATAGAATAAATAGATTCTAACCCAATTTGATCGAACCCATACTCAAGGCACGCTTTTGCACCTTCTGTAGCATATCCTTTATTCCAAATGGATTTTTTTAGCCTCCAACCAATATCTACAAAAGAACCCAACTCTTTTAAATAGGTTTGTTCACTTAATCCGATAAAACCGATACATTCATTAGTATCAATTATATCCACTGCAAAATAACAGAACTTTTTTTGAGAATATTGCTCTTGCATTCTGATTATAAACGCTTTGGTGTCTTCTATAGACGGTTTAAACGGAAAAAATTCCATTACAGCATCGTCATTATTTATTTGACTTAAGATTTCCAGATCATCTAGAGACCAATTTCTAAAGCCTAAACGCTCTGATTGAAAAAGATACTTTGACATATAAGGGTAGTATATTGTAATTGAAATAAATTTTAAGCAAATATACTACAGAACAACTGTTGCTTTACGTACTTTTATAAAGTATTAGTATCAATGCAATTCTAAGAAATTAAACAGTAGGGCTTATGGCTAAAATGTATACCAAAATAAGTAAAGAGCAAGAAGAGTTTATTGCTAATCAAAAAATTTTTTTTGTGGGAACAGCTGCTACAGAAGGAAGTGTAAATATCTCGCCAAAAGGGATGGATACTTTTAGGGTACTTAATTCGAATCAAGTTATCTGGCTTAACCTTACAGGAAGCGGTAATGAAACTGCAGCTCATTTGCTTAAAAATAAGCGAATGACGATTATGTTTTGTGCTTTCGAAGGAAAACCATTGATTTTAAGGTTATACGGAAATGCTGAGATTTATCATGAAAGCGACTCGTTTTATCAACAATATATTCATCACTTTCCTAAAATCGAGGGATCCCGACAAATTATAAGGATGCAGGTAAATAAAGTACAAACATCTTGTGGGTATGCGGTTCCTTTTATGGAATTTCAAGAAGAGAGAACCCAGTTACAATCCTGGGCAGAAAAACAAGGGAAAGATCGATTAAGTAAATATCAGGAAGAAAAAAATAGTATAAGTATCGATGGATTTGATACTGGTTGGAAGCATGAGTAACACTGTTGATGTAAAAATCTGATGAACCGCTTTTAAGGACAGACTTCTTATTTACTTATGTTTAACAAACTGCCAATTAGATTTTAATCAGTAAGGTCCATCTAATAATTCTTTATAAAGGGTAACATTTTATCTTGTTATCATACTTACTATAAACGTCATATGAAACGGTTGAATTATCTATGACATAAAAATCATAAAAAAGTTAATGTTTATATTTTATTTGCACATGTTTTGGTGACATTTGCACCAGTAATAACATAAACGGAAAAACAATTGGTACACATTATATATAAACGAGGAAAACAAAAATGAACAAACAATTAATTACAATTTTAATCGCAATCCTAAGCTTACAAGCGTATGCACAAAACACTTATAAAAAAGGATATATTATTAATAACTCAGGAGAAAAGATAGAATGTTTGATTAGAGATTTGGATTGGAATAATACTCCAATAAAATTTGAATACAAATTAAATGAAGAAGCCAATGTTAATGTAGGAACTCTGGCTACTATAAAAGAGTTTGTTATAGCTCCAGAGGCAAAATATATTAGATTTAAAGGAAATATCGACAGGTCTATTTCTACCAGTAATGTAAATAAAATGGAATATAATAAAAACCCTGTATTCAAAGAAGAGCAATTGTTTTTAAAGGTTTTGTTAGAAGGAAAAGCGAATCTGTATGAGTACAGATCGGGATCCTTAGAAAGATATTTTTATAAAACAGAAGAGGGAGATATTGAACAGTTAATTTATAAAAAATATAAAGTAAGAGAGTATAAATTTACCGAGAATACCAGGTATAAGGAACAGTTGTGGAGTAATCTAAAATGCTCAGATATTTCGATCAAAGATTTTAATAGTGTTGACTACAAAAAAAATGACTTAATTAATTTTTTTGTTACTTATAACGAATGTAATAATTCAGAGTTTACCAAATATCAAAAAAAGAATGCAGGAGGATTTTTTAATATTAATATTAGGCCTGGTGTAACAAACTCTTCATTAGGTATAAGCAACAATATATCTTTCGATACAAGAGATTTTGATTTTGGGAATAAGCTAGGTTTTAGATTTGGTGCGGAATTAGAGTATGTGTTTCCCTTTAATAATAATAAATGGTCGGTGTTATTCGAACCTACCTATAGATCTTATAAAGAAGAAAGAGAATTTAATTATTTACCAAATAGTATAGTGCCAAGATTTGCGACAGCTAAAGTAGAATATACTTCGATAGAATTTCCTACAGGGATTCGATATTATTCCTATATTAATAACCATTCCAAATTGTTTTTTAACGTATTATTAGCTTTCGAATATGAATTGTCAAGTTCGATTAGTAGTGATAGTACAGATGGTGGATTTAATTTTGATTTAAACACCGATGAAAATTGGAAGCTTGGAATGGGATATATGTATAAAAATAAGTTTAGTGTAGAATTTAGGTATGGGACACCCAGAGGAGGACTAAGTGATAATAAGTTTTGGAGTTCTGACTTTAAAAATGTATCTCTAATATTGGGATACACTATTTTTAGTAACAAAAAAGAATAGTGATTAATTAACAAATTAATTTGATTCATTCACCCTTCATTTATCAAAGTGTAGGGTGATTTTTTTATGAAAAATAAAAACACTTTTCTGTGGTAACAATATTCTTGTTAATGACATAAACTTTAGACTAATAATTAATTAATATAAAAACAGAAATTATAAAAATGAGAAAACAGTTTTTAACAGTTTTAATCATTATTCTTGGCTTACAAGGGTATTCACAAACAGCTTTTAAAAAAGGGTATATTATTAATAACTCGAGCAAAAAAATAGAGTGTTTGATTAAAGATTTGGACTGGAGAAATAACCCTACAAAATTTGAATATAAATTAAATGAAGATGCCAATGTTAAAATAGGAACGTTAGCAACTGTAAAGGAGTTTGTGATAGCAGAAGAGACTAAATATGTTAGATTTAAAGGTGATATCGATAGATCAATCTCAACCGATAATATAAATATGATGAAATATGATAAAGACCCTATTTTTAGAGAAGAGAAATTATTTTTAAAAGTATTATTAGAAGGAAAGTCCAATCTATACCAGTATCATTCAGAATCGCTAACAAGATATTTTTATAAAACCGAAAATGGAGATATTGAACAGTTGATTTATAAAAAATATAAAGTAGAAGAACATAAAATTGCAGAGAATACAAGATATAAAGAACAGTTATGGAGAGATCTTAAGTGTTCTGACATTTCTATTAAAACTTTTAATAGTTTAGATTATAAAAAGAATGATTTAATCAATTTTTTTATAGCGTATAACGAATGCTATAATTCAGAATTTATTAGGTATCGAAAAAAGCGTAAAGAAGGATTATTTAATATAAATATAAGACCTGGTATGAATAACTCTTCGTTACATATACATAACTCGTTAGTTTCTAGAAGCGCGAATTTTGGTAAAAAAATAAGTTTTAGAATGGGGGTTGAGCTAGAGTATGTGCTACCTTTTAATAATAATAAATGGGCAATATTATTTGAGCCTACTTATAGATCATATGAATCTGAAGTAGAATTTAACTATTTTCAAACAATTACAAATCCTATAAATTTTAAAGTAGATTATACTTCAATAGAATTTCCTGTAGGTGTTCGGTACTATTCTTTTATTAGTGACAATTCGAAATTATTTTTTAATGGATCATATGCTTTAGAATATGTAATATCGGACTCAGTCAAAAGTAGCGGTGGATCTCAATCTCCAGTTTTAGATATAAAAACAAGTGGTAATTTATCGTTTGGGGCAGGTTATACATTTAAAAATAAGTTTAGTGCCGAATTTAGGTTTAGTATACCTAGAGAAGTATTAGGGAATTATGTGTTTTGGAGTTCTGATTTTAAAAATGTATCTCTAATATTGGGATACACTATTTTTAGTAACAAAAAAAATAGAGGTTAATTAACAAATTAATTTGATTCATTCACCCTTCATTTATCAATGTGTAGGGTGATTTTTTTATAAAAAAATAAAAAACACTTTTCTGTGGTAACAATATTCATGTTAATGACATAAACTTTAGACTAATAATTAATTAATATAAAAACAGAAATTATAAAAATGAGAAAACAGTTTTTAACAGTTTTAATCATTATTCTTGGTTTACAAGGGTATTCACAAACAGTTTTTAAAAAAGGGTATATTATTAATAACTCGAGCAAAAAAATAGAGTGTTTGATTAAAGATTTGGACTGGAGTAATGCTCCAAAAAAAATTGAATATAAATTAAATGAAAATGCCAATATTAAAGTAGGAACGTTAGCAACGATAAAAGAATTTGGGATAGCTGAGGAGATCAAATACATTAAGTTTGTTGGTGATATCGATAGGTCAACCAGTAACGTAAATAAGATGGGATATGATAAAAAACCCGTTTTTAAAGAAGAGCAACTTTTTTTAAAAGTACTGGTAGAGGGAAAGGCTAATCTATATGAGTATCAATCAGGATCATTGACAAGATTTTTTTATAAAACCGATGAGAGAAGTATTGAACAGCTGATTTATAAAAAATATAAAGTAGGAGAGTATAAGTTTGCCGAGAACACAAGGTATATGGAACAACTTTGGAGTAATCTAAAGTGTTCGGATATATCTGTGCTAGATATCAATAAATTACACTACAGAAAAAAACAATTAATTAACTTTTTTGTTTCGTATAACGAATGCCATAATTCAGAATATGCGAGGTATCGAAAAAAGCGTAAGCAAGGATTATTTAATATAAGTATAAGACCTGGTATTAATAGTTCCTCATTATTTTTAGAAAGCAAATCAAATCCTATAATATTGCCAGCCTCCAGAAACGTGGATTTCGAAAAGGAATTAAGTTTTAGAATAGGAGTAGAATTAGAGTATGTGCTACCATTTAATAATAATAAATGGTCTGTGTTATTTGAACCTACCTATAGATCATATACTCCCGAAATGGAATTCAATTATTTAATCAATGGAGGTAGAATTTTAAGAACGACTACCGTTAAAGTAGATTATACTTCTATAGAACTTCCTATAGGAGTTCGATTTTATTCTTTTATCACTGACAATTCGAAATTGTTTTTTAATGTATCCTATGCTTTGGAGTATGTGATGTCAGGTTCAATAGAAAGCAGCAATGGATATTTACCACCTGTTTTAGATGTAGAGACAGATGGTAATTTGTCTTTAGGAATTGGATATACGTTCAAAAATAAGTTTAGTGCAGAATTTAGGTATAGTGCATCTAGGGACATAGTAAGTGAGTTTTCATTATGGAATTCCGACTTTAAAAATGTATCCTTAATACTGGGTTATACTATTTTTAATAATAAAAACAAGTCGAAAAAATAAATCGTTATCTAATAAATAGATTCAATAGAATTACCCTTCATTTGTCAAAGTGGGGGGTGATTTTTTTTGTAAAAAAATATAAAGACTAGGATTGTACTCTTCTCTAATTTTTCTCTTCCTCAAAAACCATACTTTCATAAGCTCCTAAATCGGGAGCAGATGTACTTCTTGTTGTTCCTAAAATATCGATTGTTACTGTGGATACAGAAGCTTTGCCGTTGGCGGCAGAATCTTCACCAATAGAAAGCATATTTTTTTGCGGATCTTTAAAGTCCGGATCTTCATTCAAGATTATATTATCAAATAATGAAGTATTAGAAAAATCGTATAAAGGATTGTTTTCAAATTGATCGCTAGCATCATTAAATCTAATCAGACAGTCCTTGAAAGTATAGTTAAATGCTGCATCTTCATTCTTACCAAATAAAAGCTCAATATCTTTATCTCCGTAAATAATGCTATTGGTAAAAGTAGCATTTAGATCTGCAACGACAATTTCTGATTCATTGATTTGAAAACTATTTTCTAAAGACATCGTAGGAAACTCTCTAAATGCACCTATAGACGAATAATTTGCAAAGGTACAATGGTCAAAGGTGTAAGCGCCTCCCAAAATACATCGAAATGATGCCTGTCCTGCGTTATTAATAACCAGGTTCTCGCCTACAATATTCGCATTATTTGCCAAAATTCCAATATTAGAAGAGTTGTAAATTTGAGAATTAGAGATGGTCAATGTAGGATTCGCGGTCCCATCATTCGTTTCTACCAATAGTCCTACGGTGGCATTTTTTATCGTTGCATAAGTAATGCTATGACCTGTACTTTCTGGAGCAATCCAAATAGTACCCCATTGTCCAGGGATATCACTGAAATCGGGTTCTAAACGATCACCTTCAAAAATCACTTCATTTTCTAAGAGTTCTGGATCAGTACTAAGGTCTCCTTGTACCAATAATGTACTTCCTTTGGACGCAATTAGACCAGAGCCACTATGAAAATGAACTCTTGCACCAGGGTCTATGGTAAGTGTTTTTCCATCGGGAATTGCCGCATATCCATATATTACGTAAGGCTTTTCGTTAGTAAAATGAAGTTCATCATCCTCCAGGAAAAAACCTTGAATTCTAACTTCATTATTTTCATTATCAAAACCAAGAGAAAGTGTTTCTACCTGACCAGTAAGTTGATCACGAGAGGGAAATAAAAACATAGCATCTTTTACCAAAGTGACCAAATCTACATCCTGTTGATTTCCAGAAGTGTCAAACAAGATTTTATCGGTATATAAAAACTCCAAACCTGTGGTTTGCTCTGTTATATCTGTGGTCGTTTCTACAAAAACAAATATACTATCCTTGGCCAATACTTGTATATTCTGAAAAGATTTACCAGGTATACCATCTACATTAAGCCTGTAGCTAGAGTTAGAACCGCGTTCTAAGCCAATAGAAGGTATAGTAAGGTCATTATCGGTACGATTGTATACTTTAAAACTATAAGTACTCGATCCAATATTACTAAAAACGGTATCCAAAAATAAAGTATCTGTCGAAAACTCTAAATTTCCTGTACTTAAATCAGATTCAAAATCATTTCGACAAGAACTCCATAACACGATAAGAGTAAGTAAAAAAAGAGAAGTTAAATAGCGCATAGGTATAGTAAAAAAGATCTTTGTGTTTAGCAATAAAAAAATAAAATACTACTCTTGCAAAGTAGTAAAGATTTTTGTTTTTATGGATGATATCGTTTTATTCTTTTCCATCAGTTGTCGCACATTCGTTGTATGCAATCACTAGGATATCCTAAAGTATAACTTTTTGGATACCTAATTATTGTTTTTTTATAAAAATTTGGTAAGATCAGTGCTTCGGTAAGAGATAAAACATTTGTACATTTGCGATTCAAAAATTAATACGCAACATAAATATCTCTTATGAGTACATATGATGTAGCCGTAATAGGCTCTGGACCTGGTGGATATGTAGCCGCTATTCGATGCGCACAACTAGGTATGAAAACCGCAATAATCGAAAAATATTCAACATTAGGAGGTACTTGCCTAAATGTAGGGTGTATCCCTAGTAAGGCATTATTAGATTCTTCTCATCACTATGAGCATGCTGTAAAGCACTTTGCAGATCACGGGATTGAAATTCCGGGAGATGTAAAGATCAATCTTGAAAAAATGATTGCCCGTAAACAGGCGGTAGTAAGCCAAACCTGTGACGGAGTTAGTTTTTTAATGAAGAAAAACAATATTGATGTTTACGAAGGAATTGGATCTTTTAAAGATGCTACCCATGTAAATGTAACCAAAGCCGATGGTAACGTAGAAACTATCGAAGCAAAAAATACAATCATTGCCACAGGTTCTAAACCTTCTTCTTTACCTTTTATCAATATCGATAAAGAGCGTGTTATTACTTCTACAGAGGCATTAAAGCTTAAAGAAGTTCCAAAACATTTGATCATTATTGGTGGTGGTGTTATTGGATTAGAACTGGGACAAGTATATAAACGCTTGGGAGCAGAAGTTTCTGTAGTAGAATATATGGATAGAATCATTCCTGGAATGGACAAGGGACTATCCAAAGAGTTACAGAAAGTAATGAAAAAGCAAAAGTCAAAAATTTTGACTTCGCACAAAGTAACAGGAGTAACCGTATCAGGAGATGAAGTTACTGTGACGGCAGATGATAAAAAAGGAAATCCGGTAGAGTTAAAAGGTGATTATTGCCTTGTTTCTGTAGGAAGAAGACCTTATACAGATGGATTAAATGCAGAAGCTGCGGGAGTAAAGCTAAATGACAGAGGGCAAGTAGAAGTTAATGATCACCTTCAAACAAGCACTCCTAATATTTATGCAATCGGCGATGTAATAAAAGGAGCAATGTTGGCTCATAAAGCCGAAGAAGAAGGAGTATTTGTTGCGGAAACGTTGGCTGGACAAAAACCACATATCGATTATAATTTAATTCCAGGAGTAGTATATACATGGCCAGAAGTTGCAGCGGTGGGAAAAACCGAAGAACAACTTAAGGAAGCTGGCGTAAAATATAAGTCTGGGCAATTTCCGTTTAGAGCATTAGGAAGATCTCGTGCCAGTGCAGATTTGGATGGATTTGTGAAAATCCTTGCCGATGAAGCAACAGATGAGGTACTTGGTGTACATATGATCGGTGCACGTTGTGCAGATTTGATTGCAGAAGCGGTTACTGCAATGGAGTTTAGAGCCTCTGCAGAGGATATCTCTCGTATGTCTCATGCGCATCCAACTTTTACAGAAGCTATTAAAGAGGCTGCTTTGGCAGCAACAGACAATAGACCTTTGCATATATAAGGATACTGATATATAATAATAACAAAGGCCTTCAGAATTTTATTTTCTGGAGGCTTTTTTTATGAGTGATACCGTTTTTCTAATGTAGATAAGTCTAGTTTACATTTTGACAGGTGCCATGTTACGTTCGACTGCTTTTTGATGTTGATTATAGATAAAATTAGTAAGTAAAGAGTTTTAAATATAATTTACCGCCATAGATTATTTAACACACAATATGGTTTCATTAAGTACATTGGATTATAGTATTATTATAGGATTTTTCTTGATTATTCTGGTAATAGGAATAGTTGTTTCAAAAAAGTCAGGAAAAAATACTTCAGAGTTTTTTTTATCAGGTAGAAGTATGCCTTGGTGGCTTTTGGGCTTTTCTATGGTAGCAACAACCTTTTCTACAGATACCCCTAATTTGGTTACAGATATTGTACGTAGTAATGGCGTTTCTGGTAACTGGGTATGGTGGGCCTTTCTACTCACGGGCTTATCTACTGTATTTATCTATGCAAAGCTTTGGAGAAAATCTAATGTCTTAACAGATATGGAGTTTTATGAGTTAAGATACAGTGGCAAACCTGCACGGTTTTTAAGAGGTTTTAGATCTATTTATTTAGGACTTATATTTAATATTATTACTATCTCTGCGGTAAATTTGGCGGCAATTAAAATAGGAGGAATTATGCTGGGATTGTCACCGATAGAGACGATTCTAATAGGAGGAGTGATTACCGTTACTTTTAGTGCAATAGGAGGTTTTAGAGGAGTAGTATATACCGATTTTGTACTATTCTTTGTAGCAATAATTGGAGCAATAGGAGCAGCTTACTATTTGGTGAATTTACCAGAAGTAGGAGGGGTCTCAAAAATGTTGACACACGAAAATGTGTCTGGAAAATTAGCTATGTTTCCAGACTTTTCTGATACCGAAGCATTAATATCATTATTAATAATTCCGTTGGCAGTACAATGGTGGAGCTCTTGGTACCCTGGGGGAGAGCCCGGTGGTGGTGGATATATTGCGCAGCGTATGTTAGCAGCAAAAAATGAAAACCACGCCATAGCTTCTACTTTCTTTTTTAACATCATGCATTATGGATTGAGACCATGGCCATGGATTTTGGTAGCATTAGCTTCATTAGTAGTTTTTCCTGATATCGCTAGCATCAAAGACGCTTTTCCTACGATAGAAGATAGTAAACTAGGACATGACTTAGCGTATTCGGCTATGTTAACAAAATTGCCAAGTGGACTTTTAGGGTTGGTATTGGCTTCGCTGGGAGCAGCGTATATGAGTACAATTTCTACGCAACTAAATTGGGGATCATCTTATATTGTAAATGATTTTTATAAGCAACAAGTTAATAAAAACGCTTCAGAAAAAGAATTGGTTAATGTAGGACGACTTTCCACAGTTTTATTGATGGTGGCAAGTGCAATCATGGCATTGTCTCTTACCAATGCAAAACAGCTTTTTGATATTCTTTTGATGTTTGGTGCTGGTACTGGTTTGGTATATATCCTAAGGTGGTTTTGGTGGAGAATTAATGCATGGAGTGAGATATCGGTAATGTTTACGGCCGCAATTGTAAGTCTGGTGCTAACATTTTCGTCTCTGGGGGAGACCCTTTTCGGATATACCGATAAGCATGGAACAATTATCGAAGGAGCTTTACCTTCTTGGTCTAAATTCTTGATAATAGTATTGGTTACTACCATTGTATGGATTGTAGTAACGTTCCTTACAAAGCCAGAAGATAAAGCTATCCTAAATAGTTTTTATAAAAAGACACAACCCGGTGGCCCAGGATGGAAAAAAATATTGGATCAAGCTCGTAAAGATAAGATAGATATTATAGAAAGAGGAGCCGATAAATGGGCTGTTCCTTCGGGGATTTTAGCCATGATTTTAGGGTGTATATTCGTATATGGAGCAATGTTTGCTACAGGAAACTGGATATATGGAGAATATCCCCTAGCAATGGGATTAACTGTTTTGGTAGCGATCTCGGGATTTTTATTGGCAAAAGTCTGGAGACGTATGAAAAGTGATCTTTTTTAATTAGTTTTTATAAAAGGAGGGAGGTTAAATACGCTCTAACCTTCCTAATACTTCGGATTTATAATTTCTACTAATAGGAATGGATTTGTTATGTAAAACAATTTCTTCATTAGAAAATGAATCTATTTTGGGAATAGAAATAATATAAGATCGATGAGTTCTCATAAACTGCTGTTGGGGTAGTTTTACTTCAATATTACTAATAGTTTCTCTAGTGGTAATGGTTATGGAATCGCAATGAATTTTTACATAATCACTATAGCTTTCTATATATATAATGTCATTGAAATTTATTTTTTTCATCCTTCTGTCCGATCTAACAAAAATAAAATCATTGAGATTAGATTCTATTGGTTGTATAGTTCTCTCTTTATGATATACTTCAAAATAATTATTTACAGCACTTAACAATCGTTCAAAGGATATTGGTTTTAATAAATAGTCCACAGCATGTAAATCAAACCCTTCTATGGCATATTCTCGGTAGGCAGTTGTAAAAATAATTTTGATTTGCTTATTAATAGATTTTGCAAAAGAAATACCAGAAATCTCTGGCATATTAATATCTAGAAATATCAAATCTATTTGTTGCATATTAATGCAATTAAAGGCATCCAAGGCGTTATTGCAACTTGCTACCACTTCAATACGATCAATTTTAGATAAATGCGAAGCAATAATCTCTCTTGCGGTTGGTTCATCGTCTACAACAATACATGAAATTTTAGTTTTCATAGTGCATATTTCTTAGAGGTGTTTAATCGCAGTTGTACCGTATGCCAACTTTCGTTTTTAGAAATGATAAGATCATGATTATTTGCATATAACGTAGATAATCTTTTTTTGATATTGGATAAGCCAATACCATCATTATTAGTATCCGAGGAGCTATGTATAGAATTTTTAATGTTAAAGTTGATACTGTTTTCGCTACAGTAGAGATCCATACTAATGGTTAGTTTCTTATTTCTTATTTGACCGTGTTTAAAACTATTTTCTACGAATGGAATTAACAACATTGGGGGTATCATAATAGATTCATCAATAACATCAAAATTCATAGATACTATAAGGGTGTCGCTAAACCGCATCTTTTCTAAAGTTACATAATCCTTGATATGTTCTATTTCTTCTTTTAATGATACCAATGGCTTGTCAACCTGATACAATAAATAGTCTAACAAGTTAGAAAGTTTAAGAATCATTTCGGGAGTTTCTTCTGACTTTTTAAGTGCAAAACCATACATGGTATTTAGCGTATTAAACAAGAAATGAGGGTGAATTTGCATTTTTAGATAATGTAACTCCTGTTCTTTTAGTTTAAGTTGGGCCTCAAGAATTTTGCGTTGTAATTCTTGGTTGTTAGAATTAGATTTATAGTTCTGTTGTGCCAGGCTAAAAGCACAGACAACAAATACAACAAAATAAACTGCAATAAATAAAAAAAGAGGGCTACGAGTCATAGGTGCCATGTCTCCAATTCTGACTTCTGTTAGAAATAATAACCCATAAAAAAAAGAAAGTACAATAAGTAAAGCAGAAATAATGATAGCATATATACAGTAGAGTACAAAATAAAAATATTTTTGCCGCAACAAATATTGTGGAATTAATATATATGCAACGGTGTATGTCATGCCGATGGTTACAGGCATTAGAAAGACAGAAAAAGAAAAAATGTAGTTTATATTTTCACTGTTATATCCAAAAAAATAGGTGTAAGAAAATAAAACAACAATCCAAAAAAGGATATGAAGTACCAATTGCGCTATTTTTTTTAGTATAAATTCTCTCGAAAGCATATATGCGCAATATCCGTTTTTTTTATGATGAAAATAATATTTGTAGACAAATTACAGATAAAGTAAGCTTTTTGACAGAAATACTTGTTTTAACACCAAAATTGTTTCTAATCCAGTAAAAAAACGAATACATTTGGTTATTGAACGCAAAACAAAATTTAAAAGAGTATTCTGGGATAATTTTGGATATATCTAATCCAAAATAGAGATGTATTATGATTTCACTTGTTTCTTTACAGTTATATAACCCATTACTTTTTGTAAGTTTTTATCAACTCTTGTTTGATGGAGGGGCGTATTATATGTTTCCTATTTTAATCTTATTATTGTTGATATTATTTTTGATATTGAAGACAATATTAAAAATAAAAAAAAGAAATTTTAAGCTGCAAAAAAATATTAGTTTGATTAATTCCATTGGTTTGCTAGCGATCGTTTATGGCGTCATTGGACAATTAATAGGGCTTGTATCTGCGTTTGATAAAATCGAATTACTAGGAGAGATTTCTACATCTTTATTGGCAGGAGGGTTAAAACTTTCTGCGCTCCCCACAATTTTTGGCCTTATGGTTTTTATTGTTTCTAGAATATCAACGGTTATTTTTACATGGATTCATGACCATTCAGAAACAGAGTAATAAAACAGATTTCGTCCTCATTTTCAATTGTATATATAACATCTACATTTTAAACATTAGATAATTTTCTGTCATAGACTTTAAGTCTGTAATAGTTCTACTTTTTTGATCCCTTATTAGTATAAGGAAGCATAACTATATCCAAAAAACAATAATCAAAATGAAAAAAGCAATAAACATTTTTTTAGGAATATTAGTAACAGTTCTAGTGATGGCTATCGGATTCTATTTTTTCTTATTTCTCAATCCTTTAAATATTTATAATGCTAATCTGTTAAAATGGATTCCGGTTTTGATCGGGAGTATTGCTATGATATTAAGCGGTATTATTAATAAATATACTCCTAATAAACTATTACCCTTACTGTTTATACCATATTGCATTTTTGATCTTTTTAGTTTTTTATATTTCCCTTTCATTTTTGTATTAATAGGAATGGGAGTTCTTGCATTGGTAATTACGAGAGCAAATGCTAAAAAAAAGTATAAGATTTTGTCGAGTATAGCTACTCTCGGAATATTCCTTTTCTTCCTGTTTTTACAACCTTTAAAACTACAAAATAGTACTGCCATTGTTGATACTAAAGAAAACTTGATTGATCACAAAGTTTTATGGGATTTTACAGAAAATAAAAAATTAAAGCTACCTAGTCATGTTCTTAAAGATCAAAACGGAAACCAGTTTAATTTAAAAAGTGTTAATCAAAAAACACATCTGATAACCTTTTGGGCAACTTGGTGTTCACCTTGTATGCAAGAAAAAGAAGAGTTAGAAAAATTAAAAAGTGATTTTAAATCTAAACTGAACATTGGATATATAGATATTTCATTTGATGATAATGTTAGTAAATGGAAAAGATTTATAGATACAAAGAGTCCATTAGGTATTCAGCTTATTTCTAATAATCAAAAGCAAACCAGAAGACTATTACAAATAGGCGGAATTCCGATACACTTCATTGTAAACTCAGAAGGAGTGTATAAAGAGTATCACTCTTTGGAAGCTATACGAGAAACTTTAAGTAAATCAACTTTGAAATAATAATAATTAATAATATGAAAAAAAGGACAATAGTAATAATGTTTTTAATGGGATATGGTATGATAGCCCAAACATTTAATAAACAGAAATTAGACAGTTTATTTAATTTGATTGAAACAAATAATAAAGGAATGGGGAGCATTTCTATATTTCATGAAGGAAAAGAGGTATATCAAAATTGCATAGGTTATGCAGATGTAGAGAATAATAGGGAAGCAAGTAAAAATACCAAATATAGAATAGGTTCTATTACCAAAACATATACTGCTACAATGATTATGCAGTTAGTCGATGAAAAAAAAATAACATTGACCACTACAATCGATAAATATTTTCCTTTAGTACCAAATGCTGATAAGATAACTATAGGGCATTTATTAAAACATCGTAGTGGTTTGTATAATATTACTGATGATGTAGATTTTGTAAACTGGATGGTCGTACCACAAACAAGAAATCAAATGATAGCAAGAGTTATAAAATCAGAATCACAGTTTACACCTAATAGTAAAACAGAATACTCGAATACAAATTATCTTTTATTATCATACATTATTGAAGACATAGAAAAAAAGACATATGCCCAAGTGTTACAGTCCAAAATTGTAAAACCTTGCAGGTTAAGGAATACCTACTATGGTAGTAAAATAGATACAAAAAATAATGAAGCATTATCATATGAATTAGAAGATAAATGGAACCCATCTATAGAGACAGATATGAGCGTACCTTTGGGTGCAGGAGGGATTGTTTCTACTTCATCAGACGTGAATGCTTTTTATGATCACTTATTTGAAGGAAAACTTATTTCAAGGGAAGCATTAAATAAGATGAAAATTATAGATGGTGGTTTAGGTATGGGACTTATGATGTTACCATTTCAAGATAAGAAAGTATATGGTCATCATGGAAAAATTGATGGGTTTCAATCACTTTCTGGCTATTTTATAAACGAAAAGATTGGAATAACATACATTGCCAATGGTGTTGTCTTACCCATAGAGAGTATTGTTATGGGAGCGTTGCAGATATATTCTGGAGAGGATTATAAGCTTCCAGATTTTAAACCTACAGCAAAATTAAAAGAAGCACAATTAAAATCATATTTTGGAGTATATAGCAGCCCAAATTTTCCGTTGGTCATAGAGATTATTCAAAAGGATGGTGTCTTACTGGCTCAAGCAACGGGCAAACCGTTATTACCATTAGAACCAGTAGGGGAAAATAAATTTAAATCTGACAGAGCAATGTTGACTTTGAGATTCGTTCCAGAAGAAGATAAAATGTTTTTTGAGAGAGGAAACCAAAAGCAGGTATTGGTCAGAAAACCCAAAGAACAATAAGGAATTAATCTTATAATTAAAAAAAGCCTTGTTTAAGTTGAAATACAAGGCTTTTTGTATTGTAAAAGACTATTTATGAGACCCATCGCAATAAGGAGGGTTGCTTGTTTGTTTGCAAGTACATAAATATGCTTCTTTGTTTTCATCAACGCTAAAAACCATTGGTGTTGTTGCTTTGGCTGCTTTGTGTGCCCCATTACAAAAAGGCTGATCTTCACTATGCCCACAAGTACACCAAGCATAATTTTTTCCTCCTTCTAATTGACAGGCGATGGGTGCATCACCACCTCTTTTATTATTTTCCATAGTTTCTTTCTTTTGAATCTAAAAATATTGTATTTGACATTAAGATTCATTCTAAATTTTTACTCCTTTATTTTATTAATACAGTATTGGGAAAAGCTGCAAAATAACCAAACCAAAAAGCATTGTAAGTATGTAAACGGTTTAAGGTATCTTTACTTTTAATACTTTCTAGTTTGTTTTCGTATAACTTCCATACATTTCCTTGCTTGTCTATTGCCAGAGATTTTTTATCATAGGAAACAAATTGTATGTCTTTGGTAAAGTATACACGATGTGCACCACTTCTATCTGTAAATACTGTAAAGTTTTTGTGATTTATTTTATTTTTATAGACGTGGTTTTTTCTTAAAAAACGAGAAGAAATAGCAATGTTTTCTTCTGTTTCTTCAGGAATTCGGATAACCAAAACCTCTTGTTTGTTTTTTAACCTTTTGTCTTTTTTAGAAACAGAAAACATTAAATCATCTGTTGCAAAATAATCCTGATAAGCAACTCCTTCATCATAATTTCTTTGGTGGCCAGTTCGAATCGATAATACCGTAGTCTTTGGATGAAGTTTTTTCCATTTCCCCCAGGTAGTAGTTACTACACTTAGGTAATCTAACTTGATACCTTTTCTTGTCAACGGTCCGATGACTGGTTTCCCCCAAAGCGTATTCCATAAAGATTGTGTTTTTTTATCATACATAAGTTTATTTGACTGGTATAAAAAACCACTGGTTCCTAATTTATAATTGACTCCATCTTTTTCAGTTTTATATAAAATTACGGTACCACATAAAGTACAGTATACACCGGCAACATCGATTCCGCCCACATTATCGGTAAACATCTCATGCCATGCCAAAATTCGTTTGGGGTAAGCTCTTGTATCCCCATTTATAGAAATTCCAAAAACGATGTCGGTATTATTTAAATACCTGGCATTTTCTGCACGTATCATTGTTGGATTTCGTAGGGGAGGTATACCATCTTGTATAACTCCGCCCCAGCGAACTTCATCCAATCGGATTGTAGATTGTTGTTCTCTATTTAAAAAATAAGTTAGAAATCGATTATCAATAGAATTATGTAATAAGGATTTGAACGTGTAGTAGGAAGGAGTGTAGGTTGGTTCTTTACTCCATAAATATTCATACCATAGATTGTAATCAAAACGGTAGTTTTTGTTGGTGTTTTTTTTTAGGATATCCAATAGTTTTACTCTAAGGTATAGGTTTTTTAAAAAATACATAGATTCAATGGTATATATTTCAAAGCTTTCTGACCAATTTGTTTCGATATATTTTAGGGCTTTTTGATGTGTAGATTGATCAGAAGATATAAAAAAGTCCAAAAAATACTCATAGTCTTTTTTAAGTTGGGATTTTTGGGATATGTTTTGACTTAGTATAGGTCCACTTATAATGAATATAAAAGCAATTAATAAATTCTTCATTAGTAACGTTTTATATACTAAGTCGTAAAAATGTATAGTTTTTGACAGTTATAAGAAGTTTTCGATTTGATCAAATAGTAGTTGTAAAAATGACCTCTTATGAGAAAACATAAGAGGTCATTTAAAAAACTGTGCTGCTAAAAATATAAAGAGAGGTTTATAACCTACTACTTTGTGGTAATAGTTGGAAGCTCATCATGTTTATAGTTTAACACAAATATACAGTCAAAATCAATTTTGTCTTCAGTATCTAATCTTGACATGTTTACAGCACCAGATAAACGAGAACTACCCGCTATATTAGAAAAATAACCATCTCCATAAATAAAGTCATTTTGTATGGTATCCTTAGGGGGGATTGCGCCTGTTATATGCGTCACATCTATAGACCCATGAGTAGTTGGTTGTACCGTAGTGAGTCCCTGTGTGGCAAAGGTTCCTGAGTAAAAATTGTAGATGGTTGTTCCCTTTAGTTTTATTCTTGGTTGCCCATCTTCATTTACTTCTACAACCATTACATCAGATAGACAATCCGTTCCTTTACCAACCTTACGATTTGTTCTGGCATCTAATAGGTTGACATCAAAACACATCGCAGTAGAATCTACACCAATTTGGTGTTTTTCAAAGTTAGAAGGAGCTCTTTTCAATCCAGTTCCTTTTAATCTTAATACGCTAGTCCCGTAGGCTCTGTAACTAGGTCGCTTGGCAGGAATAATAAAGATACAGTTAAACGTTATTTCGTTTGGACTATGCATGTTTACGGCCCCAGATAGGCGTATTTTTCCTTTTGCATTTTTGTAATGTCTTGTTCCTTCTATAATATCGTTAGAGTCTGCTGTTGGAATCGCTCCTGTGATATGGGTTATTCCAGGTGATCCATGAGTAGTAGGTTGCACAGTTGTCAGTCCTCGTGTAACCAATGATCCAGATCCATCGTTGAAATCAAAAAAAGCGGTTCCTGTAAGAGCAATACTGCCATCTGGATTAACCGTTACATTAGACAGGCAATCCGTAGCCGTACCAATTACTTGATTATTAGAAACATCAATAAGCGATAGGTCAAAACAAAGGCCTGTTGTAACACCATCACCATTAAAGTCTGGTATCGATCGTTCTTCTCCAACTGCTCTTCCTACCATTTTAACAATTCTAGAATAACGAAGTCTGGAAAAGTCGGCAGATTTATCATCAGACTCAGAAGTTGTAGCTGTGTCTTCTTCCAGATCAGAAGAGCACGAAGATACTAGTAATGAGAGTAAGCTAAATAGAAAAACACCTCTGAAAATGAGTTTGAGTTGTGTCATGATAGTTTAATTTAAAATTGAGTTTAAAATGTTGAGTTAAAGTTGAGATGAAATTAGCGATAATAGTAGAAACCTAAATGTATCGAGGAGTTAAAAAACTATTAAAAAAATAATTTCTTTTTAAGTGTAAGGTGTTGATATTTAGTTTGTTGTTTTGGGTTTGAGTTACTGGTTAATAGTAGGGTTAAGGGATAATTATGCGTTTTTTTTCTATAACAACATACAAGTATTTTTTATGATTTTTTAGAAATTATTAAGAAGTATAGGTATTTTCTTTAGTGATAAAAATGCTGATTATTAAAAGGAGGTAAATGTTTTGTGTTAAATTCGCTATTCGAGTTGCATTTTTAATTTGCACCAAAAGAAAATCAGCTATTTGATATTTATTCAGAAGTAATTAGTGTAAAAAGATCATTTTATTAAGGTAGGCCTATTGTACAAATTGAGTGAACAATATCGTATCACTTATTTCAATTAAAAAAAACAGATTAAATGGCAGGAGAGACTAATTTAGCCGAATTGATAAAAGGGATGACCCCAAAACTGAATGATGGAGAATATGTGTTCTCTACAATAAAAGATATCAACAGAATAAATAGAAAAGATACTATTTGTGAATTTAAAGAAGAAGAGGGTACAACCATTGTTGTTGAACGTAAAAAAGCAGATGATTTAAACATTAGTTATGATTATGTGGCATCTTGGATAACCCTAACCGTACATTCATCATTAGAAGCAGTGGGGTTAACAGCAATATTTTCAAACGAATTAGCAAAGAACGATATTAGTTGTAATGTTATTGCAGGGTATTATCATGATCATATTTTCGTAGATAAAAAAGATTCGAATAAAGCAATTTTGGTTTTAAAACAATTATCAGAAAATTATGAAAATAACTAATATATGTAATGTACGATATCTTATATTCTAGCCTGATACGTATAAAGATCAAAATATCTACCTTGAGCAGAAATAAGCTCGTCGTGTGTACCACGCTCTGCAATCTTGCCAGATTCTATCACCAATATTTGATCTGCCTTTTTAATAGTACTAAGTCTGTGAGCTATTACAAAAGTGGTTCTGCCTTTCATTAATTCATTCAGACTTTTTTGTATCAAGGCTTCACTTTCTGTATCAAGACTAGAAGTAGCTTCGTCTAGAATGATAATCTGTGGGTCGGCCAAAATGGCTCTTGCAATAGCAATTCTTTGTCGTTGACCTCCTGATAGTTTCACGCCTCTTTCTCCGATTAATGTTTCTAATCCATCATCAAATCGATCTGTAAATTCATTTACATAGGCTGCTTGTATAGCTTGTTGTAATTGTTCTTGAGTAGCATCTGGTCTAGGAAAAAGTATATTTTCTTTTATGGTTCCTTCAAATAAAAATTCATCTTGTAGAACAACTCCTAAGTGACGACGATAACTCTGTAGCTTTACGGTAGAAATGTCGGTACCATCAATAGTAATATCACCAGATTTTGGTGTTAAAAATGTAGCCGCAAGCCCTGCTATAGTAGATTTTCCAGAACCCGAACTACCTACCAAAGCTGTTACAGATCCTGCCGGAGCTTTAAAATTAATATTGTGTAAGACCTCTTTTCCTTCGAGATAAGAGAAAGAAACATTGTTAAAAGCAATATTACCAGTAATCGTATCCAATGCTATAGTGCGATTTTCTAACGCTTCTTCTGGCGTCATATTCATCAATTCTTCGGTGCGATCTAAACCGGCTAGTGCTTCTGTTAATTGACTGCCAATATTACTCATTTGCACAATAGGAGCGATCATAAAAGCCAAGTACATGGTAAAAGATAAAAATTCACCAGCGGTCATAGTTCCTTGCATCATATAATACCCCCCAATACCCATAATCCCGGTAGAGGCAATTCCTGCTAATAAAAATGTAGAAGAACTGGTCATTAATGCAGTTGCGGTTAAACTTTTCTTAACATTTTGAAATAAACGATCAACGCCTTTTTCGAATATTTTATGTTCTTGTTCTTCTGCTCCAAAACCTTTAATAACGCGAACACCAGCTAAAGTTTCTGTTAATCTACCCTTCACCTGCGCATTAATTTCTCCTCTTTTTCTAAAAATAGGTCGAATATATTTAAAAGCCTTTAGCGCAACCAACCCAAATAAAGAGACAGGAACCAATACAAATAATGTCATCCATGGATTAATATTGACTAATAATACAACTGATACAATGGCGGTAAAAATACCACCGATCATTTGTACTAACCCAGTACCTATCAAATTACGAACACCTTCTACGTCACTCATCACTCTAGATACCAATGCGCCCGACTTGGTATTGTCAAAAAAACTGATCGGAAGAGAAAGTACTTTTTTTTGTACTTGTGCTCTAAGTTCAGCAATTAGATATTGTGCTTGTACACTTAGTATTCTGGTCAATAAAAATGAAGTGGTAGCCTGCACAAGAATTGCGGTTCCTACTATGATTAATAATTCGTAGAGTAATTCCATATCCTTACTAGGAACAACATCGTCTAATAAAGTTTTACTTTTCCAGGGAAGTATAAGTCCTGCAATTCTATTAAAAATAATTAGAACAAGACCAGTAAACACAAGCCCTCTTCGAGGCCAGATAATAGTCTTAAAAGCTTTTAATAAAGTTACTTTTGATTTCTTTTCTTTTGTTGTGGTAGTATATCCTTTCATTTTCTAGAATCAGTTTTTGAATAAAGAAATCGTATAATCTAATAATTCTATAGTTCCGTAATCTCCATGTCCGGGAATAACGATAGCAATGTTCGGATATGCTTCTTTTATAGCCGAAACGGTAGTTGACCATGCATTCGTATTTGCATCTTCAAGATTGCCTTTTCTGCCTCCCATGCTTTTTACAAGACATCCTCCAAATAAAATGTTTTCATCAGGGAAATAAGATACGATATTGTCTTGGGTATGAGCTTCTCCAAAAAACCTATTAAAAATAGTTTTGTTATTGAGGGTTAGTTTAAGTTTTTCGGTAAAGATTTGATCAGGTAACAGGTTGTTTTTTTTCTTTAGTAAATTTGCAGTTTTTTTACTAGCTATAGAAGGAATGTTATACTTTTTGAAAATAGCATTACCTTTTGTGCAATCGGCATGAAAATGATTAAAAACAACTCCTTTGATGTGTGTTTTTAAATCTTTTTGTAACCAATGTATCAAATCTAGTGTTGCTTGATCATTTGCAGGAGAATCAAAGATATATGCTTCTTTTTTGTTGGTGTAAATGAATCCGTTACACGGAAACTTATCTCCGTTAACCAAAGTTATATAAGAAACATGGATATAACTATGATCACTAATTTTTATGATTTTTAAATCTTTTGATACTTGAAGCTCTTTAGAGGAATTGTTAATAGAGTACGCGTATAAAAAAGTACACGATATATAGAAAAACAATATTGATAAAACTGTCGTTCTTGCCATTTGAATTGATATGTTATTTATATAGAGGGTTACTAAGGTATAAATACTAAATCAAACATTTGGAAATAGAATTCACCAAATCTTAAACCTATATAAGTCTTGAAATTAGTATTTATGATTGTTTTTTTTCTTTTTTTAAGAACCGCATTGTAAACATAAAAAGAACAGATGGGATCCCCACCCAAATTAGTTCACTTAATATTACTTTAACACCCCAATGACTAAAAAACTTACTGGCACCAATAGGAGAAACCTGTATGGGGCGCCAAGGTAAAAAGTAACGTGTAGTGTCAAAAGGAGAGAAAAAAGCTATTCCTAAACCTCCTGTAGTCATAGCATCTAGTACTCCATGAGAAGCTGTGCATATTGTAAAGTACAAGATAAGCAGTATGCCTGTTTTTGTGAAAATCTTTTTAGAATAGCATATAGCAGTAATACAGATCCCCAACAGCAAAGCAAACAATAAAGAATGTGTAAACCCTCGATGTCCCCAAAAATCTTCATAAGCAATCCCAAATTTAAAGCTTATAACATCTGCATCTGGAAGTATAGCACACAAGGCACCAAGTATCCAGAGTTTTTTAGTATTGATTTCTTTAGAAAAACTTTTACTAAAAGCGAAAGCTGTAAAGGCATGTGCAAAAATAGAAGCCATCACTTTTTTGATTTCGATCTGTTTTTCTTTCTATTTCGAACATAAATTAACTTAGAACGTCCTTTCGAGGCTTCTCGTTGTTCTATTTCGAAACTTTTAATTGATTTAATTAATGGGGTTAGTTTTTGGAAACCATAGTTTCGAGAATCAAAATTAGGCTGTTTTTTTTGTAAAAGGCTTCCGACATCACCAAGAAAAGCCCATCCATCATCATCTGCTATATCTGATATAGTATTCGAAATTAATTTGATTTCTTTTACTGTGATTTTATCTACATTCGCTTTTAAAACAGGTACATTATCTACAGATTCGACCTCGTTTTCTTCAGCTTCATATTTTAGTATTTCTAGATAAATGAATTTATCACAAGCAACAATAAAGGGGTTAGGTGTTTTTTTTTCTCCTATTCCAAAAACTTTCATTCCGGCTTCACGAAGTCTAGTTGCTAAACGTGTAAAATCACTATCGCTAGAGACCAAACAAAAACCATGAACTTTTTCAGAATATAGAATATCCATTGCATCAATAATCATAGCAGAATCTGTAGCATTTTTACCACGTGTATACCCATATTGCTGTATCGGGGTTATTGCATTTTCTAAAAGAATTTTTTTCCACTTTGTGAGATCTGGTTTCGTCCAATCTCCATAGATTCGTTTAATGGTTGGATTGCCGTATTTAGCAATTTCTTCCATCATTTCTTTTATATATGTAGATGGGATATTATCCCCATCAATTAATACTGCTAAATTTAAATCCATCTATTGATTAAAATGATTTTGCATACATTGATAAATATTAGTTATTTCTTTCTCTTTTTATGTTTTAGGTTAAAAGTTTTGTCACCTTTCGTTTTTGGTTTTTTGTATTTCTTTTTGATTTCACGTTGGTAAGAACCACCTTGGTTAGTTTTTTGGTTTTTGGCTTTTTTCTCATGAAACGCAGCTCCAACTTCGTCATTAGGGCGTTTATGTGGGTTGTAAATTTCTTTTACTTTGGGTTGTTCCTCGGGGGTTAGCTCATCAGAGATCGTAATATGATCAGGAAAATCCAGTTGATTTACTTTCATTTCCATCAAATCTTCTATAATCTCTAGATATTCTTCTTCTTTTTCTGTGGTAAGCACTAGTGAAGTACCTTGTTTTTGGGCTCTTCCTGTTCTACCGATTCGATGCATGTAGTTTTCGGGATATTCTGGGGTATCTACATTAATCACATGAGTAATGTCATCGATATCAAGCCCTCTTGCCATTACATCTGTGGCAATCAAAATGCGATGCTCTCCACTTTCGAATTGCTCGATACTACGCAATCTGTAATTTTGAGTTTTATTAGAATGAATGACCGCGCATTGGTCAGGAAATGTTTTTTCGAATCTATCAAAAAGTCGATCCGCCATTTTTTTATTTCCAACAAATAATAATACTTTTTGATAAGAGTCAAGATCCTGAAGAATATCCTCTAAGAGATTAACTTTGGTATAAAAGTTAGTTACTTTATACCCATATTGGGATATGTTTTCTAATGGAGTTCCACTTTTTGCAATGGATACTTTTTGCGGACTTGTAAAAATATCTGAAATAAGTGTTTCTACCTCCTCGGTCATAGTTGCAGAAAACATAATGTTTTGACGATGCTTTGGCAGGATATCAAAAATATTCATAAGCTGATGCCTAAAACCTAAATCCATCATCACATCTACTTCATCAATAACTAATTTCTGAATCGATTTTAGCTGTAAGGCTCTACTTGCCGCCAGGTCATATAATCGTCCTGGAGTTGCTACAACAATATCTAACCCTTGTGAGACAGCCTGCTTTTGAGTATTGATATTAGTACCACCATACACCCCGGTAAAACGCACATTTATATAAGTAGTGAGTTTTTCAATTTCATCAATTACCTGTACAACCAGTTCTCGTGTAGGTACTAATACCAACACTCTTGGGTTTTGTTGAACAGAATACGATAACATTCTTAAAATGGGTAGCATATAGGCATAAGTTTTACCTGTACCAGTTTGTGCAATACCAACAACATCTTTACCAGACATAACAGGAGAAAATGCTTCTTCCTGAATAGCAGTAGGAGTCTTAAATCCTAAATCATCTAATGCGTTGAGTAATTGCGTACTTAAATTTAAATCTTGAAAAGCCAATTGATTCTTTTTTGATATTGCAAAGGTAGCCTTATTTTGGGACTGTTTACATTTTGATTACTTTTGATTTCCTAATATACTAATGATGAAAAAAATCCTTGCCTTTTCAGGATCTAATAGTAGTACATCGATCAATCAAAAATTAGTAGAATTTATTGCATCAGAAATTAAAATACATACAACAAGAGTCATCAATCTTGTAAATTATACCGCGCCAATATATAGTGAAGATCAGGAGAAAAATAATGCCTTTCCTGGTATGATACTTGCGCTTAAACAGGAAATCTCTGAAGCAGATGCTTTAATTATTTCTGTGAACGAACATAACGGTAGCTGGAGTGCTTTTTTTAAAAACACGGTAGATTGGCTGTCTAGATTAGATCGTAATTTTCTTGAGGGTAAAAAAATTTTGGTCATGAGTACTTCTCCTGGAAAGAGAGGAGGAGTGGGAGCTTTGGAATATGCAAAAAGTGTGTTTCCTAGATTTGGAGCCGATATTATAGATAGTTTTAGTTTTCCTTCTTTTTATGATAATTTTTCGATAGAATCAAAAACCGTAACAGATGAGACACTTTTGTTGGGATTGAGAGAAGTTCTCAGTACTTTTGCGCATCAAATATAGTGAGCAGGTGCGTAGTATTCGAGAATATACCTTAAAAAATCCTTTAGAATTTAAAACCAAATTATTGCATTGGGCGCAGCAATTTGAAGAAGTTATTTGGTTAGATTCTAATCATTATGCTCAAAAATATTCTAGTTATGATGCAGTACTGGCAGTAGATGCTTTTACGACCATAAAAACAGACTATTATAATAGTTTTGAAGCTTTAAAAGAATATCAAGAACAAGCCAAAGATTGGATTTTTGGATACTTATCTTATGATCTAAAAAACGATGTAGAGAATTTAAGCTCGACCAATAAAGATTTGCTTGAGTTTCCTGATTTGTATTTTTTTCAACCAAAAAAAATTTTTTTACTAAAAGATGATGTGTTAGAGGTACATTATCTAAACATGGTTGATGATGAAATAGAAGAGGATTTTAATGAAATTGAGGCAATAAATACTGATACCAAAAAAGAAGAGAATTCACCTTGTGGTAAGATTAAAATAAGCCTCCGCATAACAAAAGACACCTATAAAAAGAAGATCAATAAAATGTTGGCTCATATACATCGAGGCGATATTTATGAGGCTAATTTTTGTCAAGAATTTTTTGCTCAAAATAGTTGTATAGACCCATTACAAACCTATACACATCTAAATTCGATATCAAAACCTCCTTTTGCTACTTTTTTAAAGAGTAGGCATCAATATTTGTTATCTGCATCTCCAGAACGTTATTTACGGAAAGAAGGGCAAAAAATTATTTCACAACCTATCAAAGGAACGGCAAAAAGATCTGAGGATATACAAGAGGATCAAAAGTTAATAAATATCCTTAAAAATGACCCTAAAGAACGATCAGAAAACATTATGATCGTTGATTTGGTACGTAATGACCTTTCGAAAACAGCGGTCAAAGGATCTGTTACTGTCGAAGAGTTGTGTAAAGTATATTCTTTTGATCAGGTACACCAAATGATTTCTACTGTGGTTTCAGAAATAGATGCTACCACTTCTCCTGTAGATGTGATCAAAACTACGTTTCCTATGGGAAGTATGACAGGAGCACCCAAGGTATCAGCTATGCAAATTATAGAAGATCTGGAAGAATCCAAACGAGGATTATATAGTGGTGCAGTAGGATATTTTAGCCCAAAAGGAGATTTTGATTTTAATGTAGTTATTCGAAGTATTTTATATAACGAAGAACAAAAATATATTTCCTATACAGTAGGAGGAGCTATAACAGCCAAGTCCAACCCAGATCGTGAATACGAAGAGTGCTTGTTAAAAGCCAAGGCTATGAGAGAAGTTTTAGAAAGTATAAACTAAATAACTCGATTTAAAACTTATTTAGTTCCTTCTCCCTCTGGGAGAAGGTTAGGATGAGGGGATACAGTAATGACCCTTAACCTTATACGATTTACGAATTCTCATCCATAAATCTTATTACTCCTTTCTCAGAGAGAGCAAATACAGCAAGTTGCTATTCCTCTTTTAACCAGAGAAACCTAAATCAAATTACGTCTAAAACTCTTTCTTACGTCGATAATGATTTCTTTTACCTCTTGGGGACTAATCCCTTTGATAGTGGCGATTTCTACAAAATTTAGCTTTCCAAAAACGAACAAGTCGATAATTTTAGACGTTTCCATAGGGAGCCAACTATAAAATTTACCAAGAAGTTTTTGTTTTCTTTGATCAGTACTTGGCTCTATTTCCACAACTTTTAAAATATCAGAATCCAAATCATCATAAATAAAGTTTTGTTTATGAATATAATTCTTTTGTTGGTAGCAAATATCATCGAGTTCTTCTTTCATGATTAGCTCATTATCAGCTTCTGCGGTAAAATTTTCTTCAAGCCTTTCAAGTTCTTCTTTCAAGAAGTAGTTCGTACTAATATTCTTTTGATGCCAACCTTCGCTTATATAAAGTTCGTCCAAAAGTTCATCTGTAATTTTAAAAAGAGTAAGCTCTAGAGAAAGTGTATCTATATCGGTATCGATATCATCTTGATGTAACTTTACAATGGCGTCATCAATAATACCATTAGAGCAATACATATTTTGAGGTAGAATACCAATGCTTTCTGCTATATAAAGTCGGTGCTTTACATAAGGGTGTAAATGAGGTACGATCGATAATAATTTTTTACTAAATTCTTTTTGTTGGTTTGTCTGATGAGGTTTCTGTGATTCATGTGGCCTATTCATTGATCAGTATTTTAAGAAGTTGTCTCCTAAAAATAGTAAAAACTAATCACAATTAATGTTAAAAACTTGATAATCAGTATTTAATATTGATTTATTCAAGTAATGGCAGTAGTGATTCAAAATCGTATATTTGAACAACCAAAATTTTTAATTTAAAACCTATTGCTGCAAGACTTTAAAAATCATATTACGGCCAATCTCACATTTCTATTACGAAGTAAATTGTTAATAGCTTGTAGTGGAGGGTTAGACAGTGTTGTACTTACAAGGCTTTGTCACGTTTTGGGTATGGATATTAGTCTTACTCATTGCAATTTTAAGTTAAGAGGAGAAGAAAGTGATGGAGACCAAAAGTTTGTAACACACCTATCAGAAACGTTAGATATTCCATTGTATATAAAGTCTTTTGATACAGAAGTATACGCAAAAAAAAATACTTTATCTATTCAACTTGCAGCACGAGAATTGAGATACGACTGGTTTAGAGAGCTTGCTGGCTTGTATAAGTTTGATTACATACTTACAGCACATCATACAGATGATTCTTTAGAGACGTTTTTGATTAATTTGTCTAGAGGAACCGGTATTGATGGATTAACAGGGATACCCGAGATTAATGATGTTTTTATTCGCCCTTTATTGCCTTTTACAAGAGAACAAATTTATGAGTTTGCAACAAAGAACGATATCGAATGGCGTGAGGATAGGAGTAATAGTGATACCAAATATCTTAGAAATAAGGTAAGACACGATCTCATTCCACAATTAAAATTAATGAACCCTCAGTTTCTTCAGAATTTTAATAAAACGTTAGAATATGTTAATCAGGCGAGTGAGTTTATCAAAAATCAAACATTTGTAATCAAAAAAGAACTGTTTGAGGTCTTAGAGACCGATACGATAAAAATACCTATTAATAGATTAAGAGATTTTGGAAACCCTAGAGCTTGTTTATACTTTTTGTTGAAAGATTATGGTTTCAAGGCTTGGGATGATATTGAACAAATTATAACAGCACAATCTGGAAAACAGATTTTTTCTGAAACACATCGATTAATAAAAGATAGAGAATATTTGTTAATAACCCCTTTGATCAAAGAAATTTCTGACTGTACCTATAAAGTTCCTGAAGAAGAAAATATTGTGATGATTCCTTCTGGAACCCTTAAGTTTAAAGAGGTGAATGAAATATTGGATACTGATCTTACTACGATTTATGTTGATAAAGGAAAGTTAAAATACCCTTTGATTGTAAGAAAATGGCAAGAAGGCGACTATTTTTATCCATTAGGAATGAAAGGAAAGAAAAAATTAAGTAAATATTTCAAAGACGAAAAATTATCATTACTGGCCAAAGAAAGGGTATGGCTTTTATGTTCTGGAAAAGAAATAGTATGGGTTATAAATTACAGAGCAGATAACAGATATAAAATAACACCCCAATCAAAAGAACTATTAAAAATTACAATACATCGATGAAAAATATCATTTTGCTGTTCATATCTTTATTAATTGTATCTACATCAGTTTTTTCACAAACTCTGGATCCTGTAGAATGGGAAGCCAGTGTCGAAAAAGAAGGTGAAGATACGTATACACTATATTTTAAGGCAAAAATTGATAAAGGCTGGCATTTATATTCTCAGCATGAAGCAGCAGCCGATGAATTAGCACCGACCCCTACAGAGTTTAGCTTTAATGCATCAGAAGCAACATATGCGCTTGTTGGAGAAACTACAGAGCCTGCTGGGATTCAAAAGTTTGATAATATTTTTGAGATGGACGTGAAGTATTTTGAGGAAAAAGTAACTTTTTCTCAGAAAATTAAACTCATTGATAAAAGTCTTAAAAGTATAGAAGCCGAAGTATATTTTTCAGTCTGTGATGATGAAAAATGTTTGGCCCCAGAAGCAATAAAGTTTACTATCGACCTTTTGGGAGAAGTTAAAGAAAACAAAGGAGATCTGTCGAGTATCACAGAAGCAGACAAAGAAAAGTCAAAAAGCTTACTGATTGATATTAAAGGTTGGGATACGTATCCATCAGAACAAGTAGAGAAAAAAAGTTATTTTAATATATTTATCTTAGGCTTTTTAGGAGGACTCATAGCGTTGTTAACACCATGTGTATTCCCTATGATCCCGCTTACCGTTTCTTTTTTCACAAAAGGCGCAAAGGATCGTAAAAAAGGGACATTTAATGCCATTCTTTATGGAGTTTTTATTTTTGCCATTTACCTTTTATTAAGTCTTCCTTTTCATTTATTAGATTCTGTAGATCCAGAGATATTAAATAATATCTCGACCAATGTGATTCTTAACTGTATCTTTTTTATCATTTTTATTGTATTTGCTATATCCTTTTTTGGGTATTTCGAGATCACATTACCTGCTTCATGGAGTAATAAGTTAGATAACAAAGCCAATAGTATAGGAGGGATTGTAGGAGTGTTCTTTATGGCACTAACCTTGGCCTTGGTATCGTTTTCATGTACAGGGCCTATTCTTGGTTCTTTATTGGGAGGATCCCTAACCAGTGATGGGGGAGCTATGCAGCTAAGTGCAGGAATGGGTGGTTTTGGACTAGCCTTGGCCTTACCTTTTGGATTGTTTGCGTTGTTTCCTAATTGGTTAAATTCTCTGCCAAAGAGCGGGGGATGGTTAAATGCGGTAAAAGTAGTACTTGGTTTTATAGAGTTGGCATTGGCGTTTAAGTTTTTATCGAATGCCGATTTGGTAGAGCATTGGGGGATTTTAAAAAGAGAAATATTTATAGGAATATGGATTCTAATAGGTTTGGGGTTAGTACTATATCTTTTCGGAAAAATACGTTTCCCACATGATAGCCCTATTCAAAAATTGAGTGTAGGTAGAAAAACATTAGGTGTGCTTACCTTAGTCTTTGTGTTGTATCTAATTCCCGGACTTACCAATACAGCCTATGCCAATTTAAAATTATTGAGTGGTTTTCCGCCACCTCTTTTCTATAGTATTTATGAAAAAGAAGCACATGGTCCTTTAGGATTAAATGCATATACAGATTTTAAAAAAGGTGTTGCTGCTGCAAAAGCACAAAATAAACCCATTATGGTAGATTTTACGGGTTGGGCATGTGTAAATTGTCGTAAGATGGAAGAACAGGTCTGGAGTCATCCAGATATTATAGATATTCTCAAAAATGACTATATTTTGATCTCTTTGTACGTAGATGACAGAGAAGAGCTGCCAAAAGAGGAGCAGTTTAAGTTTTTAAAACCAGAGGGTAGAGTTAAAGAAATTAGAACTGTAGGTGATAAATGGGCCACATTTCAGACCCTCAATTTTCAAAATAATTCACAGCCGTATTATGTATTGTTAGATACAGATATGAATTTATTAAATGCTACTACTGCCTATACACCCGATGCCAATGAATACCTTAAATGGCTGAAGGTGGGGTTAACGAATTTTGAAAAGTAGGTTTTACCGCTGGGTGGCTTAGATACTGGAATTTAGTATAGGTTTAGTTTTTGAAAAGCAATATAAATTTAAATGTATATTCATACAGTCTTAGTGTTGTATGGATCACAACATTGTGTTTTTGTTTTATTGTTTTGATAATGGTAATTTAAATTCCATTTTAAGTTCTGTTTTCTGGTCAACAAGTTGAACAATTTTTAATTCATTTTCAAGTTCGTCTAAAATTTCAATTAACATCTCATCAAGTTCACTAGGAATTTCCATTTTACTATCTATAAATTGTTTAACCATATTATCTAAGTTTTCTTTTATTGTTTTTTGTCCATCAGCATCTAAAAATATTTCTTGATACCAATAATCCATTGTCATCATTTTAATTTTACCATCTATCTTTTGGATAACATTGATTTGTTCTTTATTTAACCAGTCCCACTTTGCGGTTCTTATGAAATATTTATCTTTATTTTGGTATCCATCAATTTTTAAGAATTCAGGAATTTGGATTTTCTTTTTTTTGAAAAAATTTAGCATTAGTCTTTAAAATTATTATGAGATACAACGTTTACTATATGTGTCGAAGCAGAGCAAAGTGTTACTTAGCTTTTCGACTTTTCTAGCGTAGTGATTGCTAACTTTTCCTCTCTGTAAGTATTGTGTCTTATCAAAATATAATAACCATTAGATCGAACACTTGGCTGCACTTGGCTCATATACGTTGTTAGCAAATTATTTTATATCCGTTCTTTAATTATTTCTACTCTAATAGGTTTGATTTTCAACGCTTTTTTAAATCCGTCGGATTCTTTTATTGACTTTTTGAATTGTCCCAAATCCGATGTTGGGTTATAACCTAAATTAAAACCCGTAATTCCTTTAAATTCGGTTGGTTTGTATATCATATCAATTCGGTACTCGTAGAGAATTCCGTCATTTTCACCAACTTTTTGGTGAGCAATTGAAATTTCAAAGGTTTTATTTTTGTTATTTTCTCTCCAGAAATCAGTGCCATAAGTTACGTAAATGTCAATCGGATTTTCATTAGATCCTACAATTATATTTTTATCTGATAGATATAATTCCACAATGGAATTCAACACTATTTCAGGATTCAATTCAGACTCGTTATTCAGATTGTTGTGCACAATTTTTTCCAACTTATCTACTTGTCCCTTCACCACAATTTTAGTTCTGTTTTTTCTGCTGGTATTACATCCTAAACAGAGGATTAAAACTAATATAAATATTACTTTTAGTATTTTTACTACTACCAATTTGTTGATTATTAAAATAAACGAATTTTAATGATTCTTCCTTTTGTGTCTATTTTGTTTTTTTCTAAAATAGTTAAATCTTCAAAAGTATCTGGAGCGCCTTTATGTGATTTGGCCTGAAATTGAAATTGTGCACCATGTACGGCTCTAGTTTCTAACCAGTAGCTGTCACTAACAAAAGTGAATAATGCTTCAGCGTCATTGTAATATGAATAAAAGTCGTTGATAGAGCTTCCTACTCCAATACCAGCCTTAGTTTCATATAAAGGACTAACCACTTCTAACTCTTCAATCAATGCATTGTTGTCAAATTTTGGGTGTATAATAATATGGGTAATTTCCTCTTTTTGTGCATGAAAAACAGTTAATGTATCAGCTCCGTCTTCAGCATAACGAATGGTTTGTTTTTTCACGATATCATAACCAAAGTGTTTTCCTTCTCCAGGAAAAGCACTATTTATTGTAAAGGGGCCAGCTTGTCCATGTGTTATAGTATAATTGTCATAAGAAGTCTTTGTGAATGCCGTAAAAAATAGTACAGTTATGCTAAGAATAGCTATTCGTAATCTTTTCATGTTTTTGAATTATAAATGATCAATTTACTTTTTTGAATTAATTCTTTTTTCTCATATATAGTACCTTATTTAAGTATGAGTTGCTACTAATGATTTTGTATATGAGTAGTAGCGGATTCTTCACAACTACTTTTCGGATAACAATATACTTTATTTAAATGAAAAAACGGTTTGAGTAAATACCCAAACCGCTATTGCTTATACACGTTGGTTGTTATGTTTAGTGTTTTTTCATTCCGTAATTTGGATTGAACCAAGCCATATGTAATGGTGTTTCAAATTCAGATTCATTTATAAATATTTTATCTTTCTGTCGTCCTTCGTTTATAAATCCAAGGCTTTCGTAAAATCTAACATTCCGCTCGTTATGTTCCCGAGTATACAATTCAATTCTTTTAATCTGAGTTAAGTCGGTGGCAACTATTTCCAAAAAAAAATCGAAAAGCTTACGTCCAATTCCTTTTCCTTGATTATTGGGGTCAACGATTATAGTTAAATCTGTAAGTATATGTTGAAATGCGTAAATTCCTGGAGTATAAGCGTGAATTTCTCCAACAATTTTATCCCCAATAGTTCCGATTAAAATAAGTCCGTTTTCTATAGATTGGGTAAGAAAGTTCGAAATATATTCTCCATTGATTTCATCTTTATTTCGAATTATTCCATCCGAGATTTCAGCTACTTCTCTATAAAGTTGTAGCAGTTCATATTTATGTTTTGATTCAGCTTTTTTTATTTCGAATTTCATTTTCAACATTAAACGCACATCTCTTACATTTACCTAGCGAAGGTACATATGCAATATACAAATTACTGTGTGTAGTTTTAAAGTCTATTAATCACTCTTTGTTTCAATAACTTGATTCATTTTAGCCCTTCTTCATGATAATCTATAAAAGTTCTATTGTTGTTTAGATATATCAAATGCCATAAACGTTATTTTTCATTTTTCTTGTGCTTTGAATATTCATTACTGACTACTAAGAATTTCATTTACTAAAATTGATCCTTGCAACAAATAATCTCGAATCTTATCATCTTCGATTTTTTGAATTGACTGAGTCTCGGTTAATATAATACTAGCTATTTCTACTAACTCGGAATCCAATTTGTTTCCCTGAGCTCCATGTCCAATAATCATTTCTGTTAAAGATCCTGATACATAATTAGACATATGTTCCGGCGGTCCAGCTTCAAGATAGGTTTGACATCTTGAAGCTAAATCATTTTTTCTTCTCTTAAATATATTTTTAAACATTAGATTCGGAATTTGTTTATATCAATAATTGATTTTGTTGCACATAGCGTTTACTATAAGTGTCATAGCAAGGCAAAATGTCTCCTTTCTTTTCGATTTTTCTGCGTATTGGTTGCTAACTTTTACCTTCTGCAAGCATTGCGCCTTGCCAAAAATAAAATAACTGACCGATTCATCACTTTGCTGCTATGATCACATATATGTTGTTTTACAACGTTCTTATCTTTTTTCACTCCTTTTTCTATATATTTTCAGGAGATAACTTAGTTTTTGCGTACTTATATTCAGTTCATCGATGAGTATTTCTTCATTCCCATTTTTGTGATCATAACTTAGATAGTATTCACCTCGTCCTCCAGAATATGAATGCTTAACAATAATATCCTCATTTTTTATTTCTGACCATTTTCTTATTCGGTTACCATTAGAAATAATACCCTGTTTAGAAAGAATAAGTTGAGGAGTATCATTTTCAGGAGATTTATTATAGTTGCTTATTAGGTAAATTGATAGGACAATTATTCCAATTCCTAAATAATAATTGTGATAGAAGAAAGCGTAGATTCCAAAACCAAGAAGCAAAATAGAAACTATTAAGTTAAAAGCTTTATGTGTCTTTGAATAGTAGATAATTGTCTCTTCTGGAGCTTTTTTATTTTCAACAAATAAACTTTCTAGCATTTCTTTAATGTTGTACAACGTTTTTTATTTGATGCATTTGATTCCCGAAAAGAGTATATGAATATAGTGATTGTTGGCAACAGTTTTATAAATGTTTTTTTCTAGGTAATACAGTGTCTATTTTAAATATATTTTCAGGTATTTCTTTTTCTTCAATCTTTTCAGCTGAATATGTCATAATGATTTCATCAAAAATTAATTTAAGTTTTAGATAAGGAGATTCAGTTATTTTATATATAACATTCGCAAATCCATCATTCACATTTTGATAAAGTTTATAATTAATTTTGGAATTCTTAGAATAATGATATTCTGATATAAATTCTTTACCATTGTATTTATTTTTCAACTTTAGCTCAATTTTATTGCATTTTTGATTCAATATAGGTTCTGATTTACTCTCTTTCATTTCTAATAACTCATTATCCTGTGTTAAAGCATTATAATAATATAGAGTATCTATACCTTTATATTTAACATAAAATGTATTTTCTTCATGTATATATAATGAATAATCTAAACCTAAGTTATTTCCAAAAGTTTTTCTTAATAAATTTCCATTCTTTCCCCAATAAAATTTCATTGAAGTTCCATACCTTTCTTTTAGATAGTCAGAGTAATTAGTCTCTTTTAAAATATTCGTTTCAACACTATAAGTTATAACTCCTTCAAAATATTTTTTGTCAGTTAAGGAAGTCAATGCTATAATTAAAGTGATGAGAGTAAATATTAATTTCGGTTTCATGTTTTTTCTAATTGCTGCTAACGTTTTATATATGTGTCGTAGCAGAGCAAAATGTTACCTTGCTTTTTGATTTTTTATGTATTGATTGCTATCCTTTACTTTCCGAAAGCATTTCATCTTACCAAAAATACAACAGGCATTCTACCATTCGATTGATCACTTATATAGTGTTGTAGAGCGTATTCTGTTTAAATTATAATCAGATTTAGAGTTATTCCGATAATAGTTCCAATTATATTATTCCAAATCAGATTTCTTTTTTCGAGTCCATATATGTTTTCGTGAATTTTTGAAAAATTCATTAATATAATAAATGGTATAAAGACTAATATTCCGAATAAGATTAATGATATATTAAATGAATTATCATATGGACCTGTAGTATTTAAAAATATAGCTCTCATTACGACATAATATAAATATGAGATAATTAAAAACCAACCTATTTTTTTATTTAGGAATATCCCAACTATTGGAATAAGTAATATTAAGATAGGAGTGAAGTATCCGTTATCAAATCCAATGTCAAAAAAATGATAAATTTCTTTTTCCGAACCCCCGTTTATTTCCCATTCAAAAAGGGCTTTTTTTATTCCACGAATAGAACTATTAATAAACATTAATACGATGATTATTTTCATAATCAGAAGTGAGATTTTATACTTTTTAGATATTTTCATTAGTATGTTTATGCTCTACATTGTTAGTAGCTTTTTTTCTTGTTTTAATTTCAACTTGGCATTCAATATCTACTTTGTTTAGTTCGTCAGCAATATTTTGAAAATCTGGAAAATGATCACACCAAGCTTTTTTTTCGGTGTAAATTATTTTTTCTTGATTATTAACCATTTCTAAAAGTTCATCACTTGAACATTTAATAACTGACTTTAGTTTTGATACATTTTCATTTTTGTAAGGAATTTCTAAATGAAAATATTCTTCTAAATTTTGAATATCCAATTCAAAAAGATAAACCCAATTAACAAAAGGGCTAGACCCCATTCTTTCAAATTTGTCAGACTCTTTAGCAATCATTAGTGAACCAGCTCCAATCCATCCAGTTCTTTTAACATTTGAAAGATATTTTTCAGATTTCTGGCACCAATGTATAGAGTAACATAAATTATATTCCAGAATTGTTTCTCTTAATCCACAGAAGAGATAGTCAAAATTTTTAGAGTTATATTCTTCTTCAAAATATTTATCCGCTCTAGACAAAACCTGATCTAATATGTTATCTGAAATTTTCAATTTAGGATTTGCCTTAGTTTCTTTAATCCAATCAATTATGCTTTTAATTTCTGATGACTCATATTCGCTAGATGATTTTTTTAGTTTAGATTTTAAAAAGGGTAAAACATCTGTATTGTGATTAATTTTAAAGATAGTATCTAGAGTCAAGTCCATTATAAAAACTATCTGTTTTGATTCTTCATCGTCAGAACTATAGCTTCCAGAAAAATCTTTAAACATATTATTATCATACTTTGAATCAATCCAATTAAGTACGGACATTCCTATTTTGTTGGATAACACAGAATCGTCGTGTTTTTTTAAACTTATTAAGTCATTTAGTGACTCTATACCTTCTGACCAAGAGGTTTTATTAATTGAAAATATACTCAAAAGTTGAGAAATTAATTCTTCTAAAGAATTGATTTCAATACCTCCTTTTAGTTCCTTAAAATCCTTAAATTTTTTTACATTCATTTTTGACAAATTACTACTAACGTTTAATATAACAATCGTTGTTGACCTAAAGGGCAACTATGTTTTGTTATATAGTGTTATCTACTTTTATTTTTCATAATAACTTTCATTCAAGTCAAATATCATATCTCTGTTTACTGTTGCTTCGAATAATCTTATTAAGTAATCAATATCCGACCCTTCCTTTCTTTCATATAGACTTCCTAACTCAAGCTTTTTTTCTTCTTGATTATTAGTTTCACCTGTAAGTAAGTCAATTTGTGAAATTTGAATTTTAGAATCTACTAATTCTGCAACTTGTTTAATGTTTTTATTAGAAGAAGTCAACTTTATCCTCTTGTAAGGAAATTGTATAAAATGTGTTCTAATAAATATTTCTTCTATTGTCAGATCTCGCTTATACGGTCTTGAAACTTCTTTTTTTGTGTCATAGAGTTGATGATAGTTGGAGAAATTATGATAAGAAAAGTCATTAAAATAATAAGAAATAATATCACTATTCACAGTTATTCCCATTGGAATACCATTATTGTATAACTTTAATTTTTGGAAAATAAATGCTACCCAGCTATGGTATATGTCATAAAAGACATTACTTAAATCTCCATTATCTGATTCAAAATACGGGCTATAAATGTCATCTTCATCTATAAACAGTATAAATTCCTTATCAATTTCCTCTTCATCAAGAGCAATTGACATTGGAAATTCACATAATTCTCTCCAAAAAAAGAGCGTATTAGTTCTATCATATTGTCTTGGAGTTTTTAAGTCATTTAATGTTGAAAACTTGTACTTTTCTCCAATTTGTTCCATTTTCATCTCCAGTTTTACTGTAGATTTATTTAAAGAGTCAAAGAATCTTTCCAGTTCAATTAAACCTTCTTGATCAATTGTAAAGTTTTCTTTTAAGTATTTAAAGATTTTGTTAAACATTTATATTTTGAAAATTGTAGATAACAAAGGTATAATAGCAATTGCTATTATATTCTATATAGTTATATTTCCTACAAATCTAATAGATTTCTGATTGATTTAAAATTATGTACAGTAACCTGGGGATATATTTCTGTTGTTTTTGTATTCGTGTATACTTATTTATCTTACAACTATACTACTCTACATATAGATATGTGTCTAAAAAAAACCATTGGCATAGACTCAACTGTTTTTAAAAAATAATTGATTGCCCGTTTTTATGCATAATAATGTTAATGTCATTTCGCATTTATTGATGAAACTATGTTTTGAAAAGTGGTGTACCAATGCATTCACAATTGATAGTTAAACTAATCTCGGTTAATACCAAGACTTACCCAGCAATTACTTTAGAATTTTACTATGTTAATAAACAACTCTTATTGATGAAACCCTGAAACAAGTTAGGGTAGACAATCGTCAGTTTATTATAAATAATGTATTATCAAAAAAATAATTCTAGAAAAATGCAATACATTAGAAAAGTATCGTCTTTTTAATCAAAGGCCCAATAAAAGGTTTTAATGAAATTGGAATCAGACAATAATAAAAAGCTAAAGGATTTCTTCGGGAGAGAATATGAATCTCTCAAGGTATACGTAAATACTAAAATTAGTACTACCGTAAATCGTAATGCAGAAGATATCGTTCAGGATGTGGCTTTAAAATTGTTTTCGGGGGCAGATAGGTATGCACCGATAAATAATGTTGCTGGTTTCGTTTACAGATCTATAAAAAACAAAATCATCGATGTAATGCGAACCACAAAAAGGATGGATTCGATAGATAAGAGAAGTGATTTATTAGAATTTGCAGACATACTATGCGAGTCGGTAGAGGATTACCCATCAGATCAAATGGTACTGATGTTAAAAAAAGGTATTGATCAGTTAAAACCAGCGTATAGAGACATTATCATAGCAGTAGATTTTGAAGGGTATTCGTATAAAGAGATTTCACAAGAAACAGGAATTCCTATAGGAACACTTATGTCCAGAAGGCATAGAGCAATTGGCATATTGTATAAAAAAATAGAATTAGAAAATAATTAATAAAAGATTAGATTATGACAAATTTTTTCACTCATAAGTTTAGAAAAAAATCACCCATAGAAATAGCCGGGATGATCATTTTTGGTGGGATAGCCATTATAGGATTAGTCATTTTGTTCGGTTTTGTAATTATGTGGTTATGGAACTGGCTTATGCCAGAGATATTTGGGTTAACCACACTTACATACTGGCAAGCAGTTGGGTTATTTATATTACTTAAAATACTTCTTGGTGGTTGTGGTACAGGGGGTGGTTCGAAATCGTCAAAAGACGAATGTAAAAAAGATGCTAAAACCGATTTTTCAAAATGGAAATACTATGATAAATTTTGGAAAGAAGAAGGAGATGAACAGTATCAACAATATATAGAAAGACAATTAAATCAAGACCAAGATACAACCTCAGAATCAGAGTAACCCTCATTGCACTATGGAGCTATTAATATTTCGTACCGATATTAAATCAAAGAAAAAAGTAAAACATTTAAAACCCATATTTAATAAATATACCGATATTTTGAGATGGTCCGTGGACCTTGAGGATATTGATAATGTACTTTGGATAGAAGCTACCAACAATATAACCGAAGATGATATTATCAAAATGGTTAGAAAGCATGGTTTTTATATCAAAACATTACCCGATTAACATGTGTTTATAGAATCATATTTAAAATATTGAGTTGATGGATACTCACTCAAAAAGAGAAAAAGTTACATGAATCTTTAGAAAATGTATCATTTTTTAAGATGTTAAAATCTCCTTAAAACTGTATGCCTAGTAACACATTTTTTTATCTTCATCGATAAACAAAATGTAAACTAATGCAATCAACAAAATTTATTCTTTTAAGGTGCATAATGCTCCTTTATGTAGGTGTCGTTTTTTCTCAAGAAGCAGCAGATACCTATAAAATTAAAGATCACTATATCAAGCAGGAAGTGGATATTGTGATGAGAGATGGAATCAAATTACATACGACTATCTATTCACCTAAAGATACTTCAAAAAAATACCCCATATTATTTCAGCGTACTCCTTATAGTTGTAAACCTTACGGAGAAGGTAAATTTAGAAAAAGGCTAGGACCTAATAAGTTCTTGATGAAAGAAGGGAACATTTTTGTGTATCAGGATGTTCGGGGTCGTTGGAACAGTGAAGGAGAGTATGATAATATGCGCGCTTATATTCCGAATAAAAAGGGAAAACAAATTGATGAATCGAGCGATACTTATGATTCTATAGAATGGTTAATCAATAATGTATCGAATCACAATGGTAGAGTAGGAGTTTGGGGAATTTCGTACCCAGGGTTTTACGCTAATTGTGCTTTGTTAGATGCACACCCTGCTTTAAAAGCTGTATCTCCACAAGCTCCTATCGGAGACTTTTTCTTTGATGACTTTCATCATAATGGAGCGTATATATTAAGTTATTGGAGAGGTACCGCAGTGTTTGGATATCCCAAAGAAGGACGTACCAAAGAGGTTTGGTATGAGTTTCCAAAATTGAAAAGTAAAGACCAATATGACTTTTTCTTAAAAGCAGGTTCTTTAAGTAATATAGAAGGACATTTTGATGGTAATTTTTTCTGGAAACAATTATCAGAACACCCTAATTATGATGAGTTCTGGAAATCAAGAGGGATTATACAACATCTAAAAAATGTAAAACCTGCCGTAATGACCGTAGGAGGTTTATTTGATGCAGAAGACCTATACGGGCCTTTAGAAACCTATAAAAGTATCGAGAAGAATAGTGATAATTATAATATTATGGTATTCGGTCCATGGGGACATGGGGATTGGTATTACACCAAAAAACGTCAGGCAATAGGAAATGTTTATTTTGGAGATGATCTATCTATAGCGTATCAACGTGATATAGAAACAAAGTTTTTTAATCATTTTCTTAAAGGATCGGGAGATAATAACACTGGGTTATCAGAAATACGAGTATTTGATACCGGTAAAAAAGAATGGAATACATATGATACCTGGCCTCCAAAAAATATAGAAAAGAAATCCTTTTTCTTATCTGGTGGCGGACTTTTAGGAACTGCAACGCAAGAAGGAAACGTGCAGTTTGTGAGTGATCCTAAAAAACCAGTACCGTATTCTGAAGATATTAAAATGGAATACAAGTTACGAAAATATATGACCGATGATCAACGTTTTGCAGCCCGTCGTCCAGATGTAATGGTTTTTGAAACACCAGTTTTGACAGAAGATATGACTATAACTGGTGATATCCTTGCCCAGCTAAAAGTAGCGACTACAGGTACAGATGCCGATTGGATAGTAAAACTAATAGATATATACCCTGATGAAACCGAAGATACAAAAGAGACTCAGGAATATTTAAAAATGTCAAACTATCATTTAATGGTGCGTAGCGAAGTAATGAGAGGACGTTTTAGAAATGATTTTGGTAAACCAGAGCCTTTTATTCCTAATCAAAAGACCGATGTAACCATCAAATTACAAGATATTCACCATACCTTTAAAAAAGGCCATAAGGTTCAGGTACAAGTGCAAAGTACATGGTTTCCGTTGATCGATTTGAACCCACAGACCTTTGTGCCTAATATTTTTAAAGCAAAGGATACTGACTTTACAAAGCAGACTCATACGATATATCATGATTCTTCCATAGAGGTCACTATTTTAAAATAAGTATTAACCCAAATACCCAAGATTATGAACGCAATAAAAATAAAGGGATTATTGTTTTTATCTCTTCTGACCATTGCTAGCTGTAAACAAGAAAACAAAGAAGCTAAGAATACGAATGCTTCTACAGCGATAAGTAATGAAACGTATTCTGAAAAACTAAACGATTGGTTTGAAGTACAGTTTCAGGATAAGTTAAAAAAATCCCCAATAACGCAGTCTTATTTGGGTATTAAAACAGAAGATTATGGTAAATGGGATGATATATCTTCAAAACGAAAAGTTGAAGATTTAGAACTGGCAAAACAACGTCTTTCTTACCTAAAGGACTCGGTAGACCTTTCTAAATTAGATGAAGCGACGACTTTAAGTTATAAATTGATGAAACAAAATCTAGAAAATGAAATAGAAGATTTTCAATACCGTTTTTATGACTATCCTGTAAATCAAATGCATGGTATGCAAGCAGAAATACCAAGTTTCTTAATTAGCATACATAGGGTAAGCGACACTATAGATGCAGAGGCATATATTTCTAGATTATACGGTATTAAACCAATGTTTGCTCAACTTGTCGATAATATAAAAATGAGAGAGAAAAACGGTATCATGCTGCCTAAGTTTGTGTTTGCAAAAGTTTTGGATGATAGCCGTAATATCATTACCGGGCAACCTTTTGATAAGTCAAATAAAGAAAGTACACTGCTAGCTGATTTTAAAGGAAAAGTAAATGCTCTGGAAATTTCTGATGAACACAAAAAAGAGTTAATATTTAAAGCAGAAAAAGGACTTTTAGAAGGTGTTAAACCAGCTTATGAAGCACTTATATCGTTGTTAGAAGAACAACAACAAAGAGCAACAACCGAAGATGGGGTGTGGAAATTTCCTAAAGGCGAAAAGTTCTATAAGATTGCATTGCAAAGAACAACTACTACCGATATGACATCAGATCAAATTCATGAACTCGGGCTTAAAGAAGTGGCACGTATTCATGAGGAGATGCGTCATATTATGAAAAAAGTAGGTTATAAAGGTACCTTAAAAGACTTCTTTACGTTTATGAAAGAAGACTCTCAGTTCTATTTTACTCAGGATGAAAAAGGTAAAAAAGCATATCTAGAACAGGCAGTTGCGCTAATTGATACAATGAAATCTAAAATGGATCAGCTCTTTATAACCAAGCCAAAAGCTGATATAGTAGTAAAGCAAGTAGAAGCTTTTAGAGAAAAAAGTGCAGGAACAGCTTTTTATGAGCAAGGAACTCCAGATGGATCCAGACCAGGAATTTATTATGCTAATTTATATGATATGAAGGCAATGCCCAAATATCAAATGGAAGCACTGGCATATCATGAAGGAATACCAGGGCACCATATGCAAATTTCTATAGCACAAGAGTTAAAAGAAGTACCTAAGTTTAGAAAATTTGGAGGATATACTGCCTATATAGAAGGTTGGGGATTATATAACGAGTATTTGCCCAAGGAAATAGGAATGTATAGCGACCCTTATTCTGATTTTGGAAGATTGGCAATGGAGTTATGGAGAGCTTGTCGACTGGTGGTAGATACTGGGATTCATACCAAAAAATGGACAAGAGAAGAAGGTATTAAGTATTATACCGATAATACTCCTAATGCAGAAAGTGATGCTGTAAAAATGGTAGAACGACATATTGTGATGCCAAGTCAAGCAACTGCATATAAAATAGGAATGAATAAAATTCTGGAATTAAGAGAAAGTGCAAAGAAAGTATTAGGTGACGCATTCGATATCAGAGAGTTTCATGATGTTGTATTGACTAATGGAGCAGTACCTCTTACCATCTTAGAGGACTTGGTAGCGGTATGGATTTCTAAAAAAAGTATCACCAAAAATAGAAAAGTTGGTTCTTAGACTTAATCAGATATAATCATATAATAAAAACCTCATAGCAGAAATTCTATGAGGTTTTTAATCCACATTATGGAGTTTAATTCTCCGCGGCTTGTCTCGAAATGTAAAAACTGTTTTTCTGCTGGATGCCTAGTGAACTTGCTCGGAGGTAGTTGACTTACAATATTATAGTATTATGAAAGTAACTCTTGTAGCATTATTTATTCTTTTTTCATTATCCTGTCAGGAAAAAGAAGTAAAAAAAACAAATAACGCAATAGTAATTTATCCTGATAAAGAACTACCGGTACTAAGAATTAATAAGGATACATTCACCAAAATAGATACTACATATTTTAATCATTCGGTAGGAGGGAAACCTATAAAAGAAGAGACTTTGGTATCGATGAAGTATGATAACGAGTTTTTAGAAATAAAATTCGAATGTAGAAACAATCCTAGGTTAGATCAAAATAGCTATACGAAAGACAATTCATGGCTATTTAAACAAGAGGTTTTTGAGCTTTTTATAAGTAAAGGAAAAGAAACTAAGGAAAACTACCTGGAGATACAGTTAAATCCTAATAATGCCCTGTTTTTGGCCAAAATAACAAATCGTTATAAAAGTGATAAAAAATTTGCATTAGACCTGGTAGATATAGCTACTTCTGGGATCATTCATACGGTCAAAAAAGACAGTGAAAATAAAGCATGGATAGGATACCTTAAAATTCCTCTTGGTTTATTACAATATCCGAAAACTACTATAGATAATGTATATCGACTTAACATGTTTAGAATTATTTCTAATGAGGATCACAAAAGCAAAGATTGGAGCGTTACCGAAAAAAATGCCACGTTTGCTTGTTGGAGTAGTACCATGGGAGAAACCCCAAATTTTCATGCTCCGGATTTTTTTGGATATCTAATTTTAGAATGAGTACATATACTTTTACTATGTATTAATCTGGGCTTAAGTACCGAAATGCTTGTTTTCGATACAAAATTCTTAATAGAATTTCACTCAAACTCATACACTTCAGATGAATCGTACTCAGGTTATTAGAAAATAATTACAATTTTAATTTGTATCCCTTTCGCTCTAACCAACCGGTAAAAACAACTACAAGTAAAGCAAAGCCAAAAGAAATAAGCAAACCGATTATCGAAATGTTTAAGATGTGAGGAAGTTTTATACCTGTAATAACCCAAATAGGATATAGGAAGTAAGGAATCATATAGCATGTTAAAGTTGCAGTGCCTGCAGGAGCAATTATAATTGCCCATTTTACTTGTTTTTTGACATCTGCTATGAAATGCATCACAGAAAACAGCAGAAAACTAATTCCTGTGCAAATAGCTAGCCATGATGGAGTTTCCTGTATTTTAGAAATGCCCCAAAATGATCGGGTTGACAATCCAAAAACAATGTTTATTACACCTAGTGCAATTAGTGTGATATAAAACCATTGTAGTTTGGTTTTAGATAGTTTTATATGCAGTAGAGAAGCTAGGATGCCTGCAGTTGTAAACGCGGGAATGGAACCACTATAAAGCACAGAAAAAGTGGTAATAGTTTCGCTTTTGAAAGTAATAAGATCCATTTGATTCATTATAGAAAGCACATTTAAAATAACCCATATAATGCTAATAGTAATGCTATTTTTTTTACTGTAGAGATAAAGCAATGCATTAATGGCATAGGCCCAACCTATTAATCCTAGAATCCCCCACCATTGTGTTTTCATCCAATCTACCCCTTCAGGACCTCCTTTGTATATAATGGCCAGAAAAATAAGAATGCATACACCAGTAACTTTAAGATAGGGATGCCATTTTTTTTGTAGGGGTGTTTTTTTCCAATCCATCCATATAAGAGCAACGGCAAATGCCATGAGCAGACCCCAAAAATATTTCCCTATGCTTATACTTTCATGATGAGCAGAACCATAGTTCACCATAAAAACACCGATTATAATCAAAGAAAAGGACCTTGTGATAATATGTTTCGCGATTTTTGAAGTAGGCTCTTTTTTGACAAGTCGATGCTCTATCGCATGAGGGATGCTTAATCCCACAATAAATAAAAACAAAGGAAATATGATATCAGAAAACCCCAGGTAATCTTCATGGGCAGTAGCATGTGTAAGCCACTTTGGAATATCAATAAGCGTCCAAAAATCATTGACCCATATCATTAGAACCATGGTAACAGCCCTTAAAATATCAATAGATACAACCCTCATTATTTTTGAGAGCTTGTTTTGGTATAATCTGTATAGATAGCTTTCTGAAAAACTTCCCAGTGGGCTTCTGTCATTCTATCTGGAGTAAATAAACAAATGCCAGAGGCTCCATTTATCATAGATTCTTTAATTGCTGCTTCTAATTCTTCTGGTAATAATCCATGATTTTCTGGATCTGCCTCATGTTTTTTGTTTTCGGGGTTTGGACAAATGAACAAACCGCTATAGACTGGTTTTTTTGCTTCAAGGCTTGTTACTTCTTCTTTGGTAAGTTTACCAATCCATGAGGTGTCTCCCAAATAGAAATCATTATAGTTCATAGGGTAAAAAGCATCCAGGTTCCATTTATCCCATTCTTGTCGAACTAATCTTTTTGCAATAGAATTAGGCCCGGGAAAAACAGCAGCATTAATTACTTTGTTTTTTTGATGCACCTTGTTGGCTAATTTATTGACAAGATTTGTTATTAAATCATATCGAAATTGTTTCCATTCCTGAACCTCAGAAGGATCTGTTACACTCTTAATATCAATACCCGATAGAGATTTAAATTCATGAATACACTCATCACAATAACAATAGTCGAATTGCGGGTATTCTTTATCCATGATAAGATTATATTTTTCCCATAACCCCTTTGCCAAAATTACATCAGGAAAACGTATGTAATCCAAATGTATTCCATCAACTTCTTCTATTGCAGCAATACTATTATACAGATTTATTAAAAAGTCATGTACCTCTGGTTTGCTAGGGCATAAAAACTGATAGTGGGATACATAGGCTGGTTTATCAAAAGCAGATTCTCCATTTCTATTTATGGCATACCAAGCAGGCTTTAGTTTGGGGTTGGTATATTGAATCATGGTAGGAATCCATGCATGAAACTTCATTCCGACTTGTTTTGCGATTTTACCTACTCTTTTATAAATCAGAGGATTATGGCCTGCAGAATACATCAACCCGTCAATACCTTTGCTTTTTAGACTTTCGAATTGATTTTTTAATTCGTTATCTGTTTTGTTTTCTGGTAAAATAGCCCATGCATATACAGGAATTTTATACGATTGAGAAGAAGTATTAACAGGTTCATTTTTTATCTCTTTTTTACAAGAAATCAAGAAAAGAACGATAAGAAAAAATGGGTATGCTTTTTTCATGAGAACAGTTTTTGACAAAATGTGAGAGAAGTAATTAAAAAAAAATCACCTTTAAAACTTTTTTCTGCAAAACACATGTATTTATAGAAATCTAACATGTTTTTAAGCATAATGATTCATGATACTACCAGTTGTTGTTTTGCTTAGGCAAGTATAAAGAGTAAAAGATGTAAGAAATGAAGCCTTATATTTTGAACTACACTATGCCATATTACAATTGGATGGGTCACGTAAAATTACAATCAGAGACGTTATAATAAGACTGAAAGGTTATTTGTCCATTAATGTTCTAAACTGGTAAAAGAATCGTTCTATAAGACGAAGATCTTCTGTAATTATTTCGACAACGCCTCTCATTTCTTGCTTAAAAGGAATCTCCTTGTCGTACGTGGTAATTAGTTTTTCTGGCAATGCTACTTCTATTAGGTATAAACCATCTTTATTAGGAAGAAGTGAGATGTGTTTTACTTTTCCTTTAAGTGTCCCAAACTCATTATCAGGAAAGTTCTCTAATCGAATATTAGCAGTTTGTCCTGCTTTAATTTTTCCAGAGTTCTGTGCAGGAGCTTTAATTTTTGCGATATATGATGAATCTTCAGAAGGAATAATAATAAATACCAAATCTCCAGCAGCTACTGTTTGATTTTCTGTCCAGAAATTAAGAAAAGATGCTCTCCCATCCATATCAGATTTTAGTACATATCGCAACTCCCAATCTTTAATACTCTTTTTTAACTGTCCAAAAGACTGTATTACCTTTTTAAATAGATTAATCTCTTGCTTTCTTTTATTGATCTCGGTACCTTTTGATGTTTTGTTGGCATTACTAATACTTTCTGTAATTTGCGACAATTGTACATCGTTGTTTTCGTAGGCACGTTTTACTTGCAGGTAATCCAACTCTTTACTTTCATACTCTTGGGCAGAGATAACACCTTTTTCGAATAAGTTTTTTTGACGTTGTAATTCCTTTTTTTTGTAGTCTAACTCTGTTTTACTAAGTCTTTTTTGAGCCTTCAAGTTTTCAAACCTTCTATAAAGCTCTGAGAGAGATACCTGGTTGGCAATTGCTTCATTAGAAAAAGGCTGCAACTCTTTGTTCAAAATATACTCAGAGTAGCTGTTCTCAAAGATTGCAAAACTGGTTTCTATCTCACCCAAAAACAATACAGGGATGTTATTTATAGGAAATTTAAAAGCTGTGTTGCTTACTTTGATAGTATCTACAATAGACTTAAGCAAGAATACATCTTTGTAATTAGCACTACTTTGTAAAATTGCCAGCGGTGTATTTTTGGTGACTTGTTGATTATCTTTTATTAAGATAGATTCTATTTTCTCATTTACTTTGGCATATACCTTTTGAGGTGGTATTTTGGTGGTAATAATGGCCTGTGCCGGTATTACATCAGGATATTTTATCAACCATGATAAGAAAAGCAGTAGTAATACCAATGCTAGAATCAAAAGATTTCCCCACCTGATCATCCAATGCGGTACACGCGTTAAAATTTCTTGTACTTCTTCGCTGCGTAATTGTATATCGTCTAATGTATTGTCGTCTGGCATGATGTATAATTATAAATTACGAACTTTGGTTGTATGTGATGAGTTTTTACGCGTCATGACATTCTCTTTTTCATTCATCTTCTATTCGTAATTATTGTGTTTATTTTCCTAATTCAAGTTGGTTTTTTACTAGATTAAAATAACTCCCTTTCTTTTTGATGAGTGCTTCGTGATTACCAACTTCAACAATTTTTCCTTTGTCTAGTACTACGATTTGATGTGCATTTTTTACCGTACTTAATCGATGCGCAATTACCATTACAGTTTTATCTTTGAAAAAAGTATCCAACTTTTCCATAATAACTTTTTCATTATTGGCATCTAGGGCAGAGGTAGCCTCATCAAAGAACAAGTATTTTGGATTTTTGTATACGGCTCTGGCGATAAAAAGGCGTTGTTTTTGCCCTGTACTTAGACCAATTCCTTCCATACCTATTTTGGTATTATACGATAGTGGGAGTGATTCTATAAACTCTTGTATATTGGCTACGTCGACAGCATGAGCTAATTTTTTCTTATCGACATAATCATCTCCTACAGCGATATTATTGGCGATGGTATCATTAAATATATACCCTTCTTGCATTACCACTCCAAATTGATCTCGCCATGATTTTTGAGATACATTTTTAAGGTCATGATTACCAATAAATATTTGACCTTTATCAGGTTCATAGAATTTAAGTAATAGCTTCATTAAAGTGGTTTTTCCACTACCACTTACACCTACTACAGCTGTTATTTTGTTGGCAGGAATTGATAGGTCAAGCCCTTCTAATACTGGTTTTTCAGATCCTACGTATCTGAAATCCATATCTTTAATATCAAATCCAACTTTATCAGGAATTTCTTTGATTTTCTCTACACCAGCCTCTTCTTCATCTTCTTTATTATGGATTTCACCTAGTCGCTCTAATGATATTTGTGCATCTTGCAATTCACGTAAGAAATTGATAAGTTGAGAGATAGGAGCATTTAATTGTCCTACGATTGCCATAATGGCAAGCATCATACCTAGAGTAATATCTCCATCAATAACCAGTTTGGCAGAAAAGACAGTGATCAAAATGTTTTTTAACTCATTGATAAAGGCAGATCCTACGTTTTGATATTGTTCTAAAGCAAGATTTTCTATCGAAATTCTAAAAAGTTTAGCTTGCACAAACTCCCAATTCCATCGCTTTCTTTTTTCGGCATTGTGCAGTTTAATTTCCTGCATCCCGTTTACCAATTCTATCACCTTACTTTGTTCTTCACTAATTTGAGAAAAACGTTTGTAATCAAGCTTTTTACGTTTCTTAAAAAAGATAAGTACCCAGGCAAAATAGAAAAAACTACCCACTGCAAAAATTCCAAAAATAGGGACGCTGTAATAGATAAGTACAATGCTAAATACAATAAGGTTGACCATAGAAAATAATACACTTAACGAGGACATTGTTAAGATCTGTTCTATTCGTTTATGATCGTTAATTCTTTGCAATAAATCTCCTGTCATTTTTACATCAAAGTAGGAGATAGGTAAATTCATGAGTTTTATAAAAAAATCAGAAATTAATGAGATATTAATTCGGGTACTTAAATGAAGCAAAATCCAACTACGTAATACATCTATTAGGGTTCTACCAATAAATAGAGATAGCATTGCAATGAGTACGAGGTATACAAAATTAAGATCTTGATTTTTAATACCTACGTCAACAATACTTTGTGTTAAAAACGGAGTAATAAGTTGCAGTAAACTTCCTGCCAGTAGTCCTAAAACTAATTGAAAAAGAAAAGCTTTGTATTTGAATAAGTATTTTGAGATGAATTTGAATCCAAATTTTTCACTTTCTTCTTCCAGATTATCATCATAAAATTTTGGTGTAGGCTCTACTAATAAGGCAACTCCTTCTTCAGTATGCTCATCGGCGTTATTACCAATCCAGGCTTTAATAAATTCTTCTTTTGTATAGGTAATCAAACCATGAGCAGGGTCAGAAATATAGATAGTCATTTCGCCTTTACGAGAAGTCTTAATTTTATAGACAACTACATAATGTACTTTATTCCAATGTACAATACACGGAAGCGGTACTTCATCTAGTTTTGTAAGAGAAAGTTTTACCCCAAGTGATCTAAATCCAATTTGTTCTACAGCCTCGCTTAACCCTAGAAGTGAGCTTCCTTCTCTAGTGGTTTCACTCAATGCCCTAAGTTTTGGAGTATTTAGAACCCTACCGTAATGTTTTGCAATAATTTTAATACAAGTGGGGCCGCAGTCTTTGGATTCTGCTTGATGGTAAAATGGAAATTTTGGCATTAAACTTTTCTAATTAAAATAATTTGTGTGTACATGTTAATTCACAAAGTAAAGTAATTCTTTTTGAAAGTACTGTTTATCATTACAACGAATTTCTGTCTTTGTAGTAAAAATTCCTGAAAATCGATTGATTCCTGTAGATTGATTGGTAATTATTAGAAATAAAATGCAATAGTTTGTAGAAAATTAAAAAAGCATTTTTCGTTTTCGTATTAATAACCAGATAACGACTGGTGCACCAATTAACGATGTAATTGCATTAATAGGGAGTGTATATTCACTGGATGGCAATTGTGCTATACTATCACAAACAAGCATAACAATACTTCCTAAGAGTATGACCGCTGGTATAAGTGTTTTATGATTTGAAGTATGAAACAATTGACGAGTAAGATGAGGAACTGCTAAACCAATAAAAGCAATAGGCCCGGCAAATGCGGTAATACTACCTGCAAGTATTCCTGTTGCGATAATAATCAAAACTCGACTTTTTTTGACATTTAAACCAAGACTACGAGCGTAGTTTTCTCCCAATAATAGGGTGTTTAATGGCTTTATGGCCATAAAGGATAGTATTAATCCTAAAAATGACAAACAAAAAAAGATAAAAACATCATACCAGGAGAGGTTACCAAGACTACCAAATCCCCAGAAAATATATTGTTGTAATTGATCGGCAGGAGCAAAATAAGAGAGTACGCTTACAATTGCCGAGGTAATACTACCAAACATGAGCCCTATAATTAATATGGCCATTGTATCTCTTACATTACTAGAAACAATCATAACAGCTATCAAAACCAATATACTGCCCAAACTAGCGGCAAGAACCAGGGCCCATTTTGAAATTAAAAAGGTAGATAATGAAGCAGCTGCAAACGAGCTTCCTAAGATTAGCAAAGCTACTCCTAAACTTGCGCCAGAGCTGATCCCTAATACAAAAGGACCCGCTAGCGGATTTCTAAATAGTGTTTGCATCAATAAGCCAGCAACTCCTAATCCGCTACCAACAATAACCGCTGTCATGGCTTTGGGTAAACGATAATTGATAATGATGTGTCTCCAGGATTCTTTTTCTACTTCGCCACCTACCAAACAACTTAGGGTATCTAACCAAGGAATCAAAACAGACCCTAAACTTATATTAGCTATAAAGCAAATGATAAGAATCACCAGAATACCTATAAAAGCTCGTTTGTATGATTTATTTTGGGTCAATTAGTTCAGTTTTTCAAAAAAATAGGGTTCATAATCTTTTAATAGTTCGGGGTGGGCAATTTTGATAATGTCTTTTAAAATTAGGTCGGGTCGCATAGGCCCGAGTTCAAAATATATTAAACCGCCTTTAGGTCCCTTTTTTATGGATGAAGAATATACGGCTTTATTTTTAAATGCATCAAATAATGGGTATCTATGATTTTCTTGAGCGAGTTCATCTAGAGATGTAGCGCCGCCAGCTCCTATCCAAAGGGCTGCGTTTTGTCCTTTTTCGAGAACACTTTCAAAATTTAAGGCTAAACTTCCGGTTTCTTTTGTATCACCCCACAAATAGTTTGTATTTGCATCTTTAAAAAAAGTAGAGATATAGCTATTACCTCCAGGGATATGCCAAACATCTTTAAACATATTACCAGATAAAACAGATGGTGTATTTGTGGTATTGTAAGTAAGTTTAATCGCTTCGTTATAATCTTTTTTGACTTTCTGGAAAACTTCTTCGGCTTTATCTTCTTTTCCAAAAAAAGCAGCTATTAGTTTGATCCATTCTGCTCTACCCAACGGATGTTCTTCCATCCACGCACCATTCATTACTACTGGTATTCCGGTTTTCTGAATTAGGTCATAGGCTTTAATATCTCCTGTAGCCGAAAATCCGATAATAAGATCTGGTGATAGTTCAAGAACAATCTCGGTGTTTAAATTATATTCTTTCCCTAGTTCTTTAATAGCACCTGTATCAATAAGTGCTCTGGTTTTTTCTGAAGAAATATAATCGGTATTAGGAAAACCTACTAATTTCTCTTCTAGTTGCAGGTATTCTAGCATAGGGATATCTGTAGTAGATGTGACTACAACTCTTTCTATAGGAACCTGTATAAAAACTGCTGTAGACGATTTAAATGGTTTTTCGGTTCCTTTGGGATGTAAAATATAGGTTAATTCTCGCTTTGCACCGGGCCAGGGAGTGGTAACTTTAATTTCTTTATATGACTCGTGATTTTCAATTATAAGCCCAGATGCACATTCGATATGTTGCGGTGCCATATACATCACCGTAAGAGGTGTATTTTCTTTGGGTGCCTTCTTACAAGAGAACATAAACGTGGTTAGTATTGTAAAGAAGAAAATAATACGCATCAAAAATCCTTTTTTGTAAAAATAGTAAATCAGGATAAGTTATATCGTAGGATGAGGTTAATTTTAATGAATGCTATTCCATAGTAGTACTATTTATTAGATAATTGAATAATTGTGTTTTGCTAAATTGATGATATAGGTATAAACAATAAAAAAGCAGCCAATACTGACTGCTTTTTGCATGGGGCGCAATTTTTATGGTATCACCTTCCTGGTCGACCATCAACATAAAAGTGTTGCGTTCTACTTTGGGAAACACAAAAAGTACTATTTCTCTTTGATACTTTAATGGTTACTTTTGATGATCTTCCTCGGCGTAGTGATACATCACGTCCTGTAGTATGACGGGTTCCTATATTATCCACTACTGTCCATTCATATTTATAATCCGAATTATAGTTTTTGGGATGTATAGATGAATAGTACTGTAGCATTTCTGTATCTTTCCTTTCTGGACATATAAGTGATGCTGGTATGGCTTTAAACTTTATTGTAGAAATACCTATTTGAGTAGCACTGGCTTGATAGATAAATGAAATTTCGCCAGCGTCCGTACTGTTTCGAATTGCTTTTACACGTTGACTATTTTTTTCGACAATTGTAAAGCTTCCTGTTGCAGACCAACCTAAATAAGGGCCACAAGTTTGATCAGAAACACCTACTACGGTAACACCTACATAAGGAAAAAAACTTCAGGGGTAATGACCACCGTTCCACCTTCGTATTTTTCAATATCCCAACAATTAATATTTTGACCGGATTTGGTAAGGGTATGGATCGTTTCTTTTGATTTGTCTATGGTAAACGCCTCTTTTTGCTCAATGACCGGGAAGTGATCTTCATTGGTTTCACAGCTACTTATGAAAACAAGAAAGGCCGCTAAAGAAATTGTTTTTAAAATCTTTTTTTTCATGATGATGTGTTTAAAGTTACTTGTTTGATGAACAAATGTGTATGTTTCAAATGTAAAAGTATTGGCCGATTAGTTTTTACCTGTTTTCAGTGAAAAATAGATAGTGTTATTTCACTGAATATAGGGAGCATTTCATCGTTACCCTATAAACAAATCAGGGAGTATAAAGGGACTCAGGTATTAGATTTTAATAACTTCGCCATAGGTTACATTTATGCTAAAAGAGTCTTTGAGATCTATGTTACGTAAATATGACAGTAACGCTCGTATAGGACCCGCATGCGTAATGATGATTATTTTTTCGTCAGAAAGAAGATTTAGATCTGCATAGAAATCCAACATTCGCTTTTGTAACTGTATGTATGATTCACCATTGGGTACCTTGGTAGTCACAAAATCCTTCATCCATGGATCAAGTTCTTTTGGGTTTATGGTATTCCATGATTTTAATTCCCAGTCGCCAAAATCCATTTCTTTTAATCGATTATCAAAAAAAATAGGTTTGTTACAAGTTTGAGCAAGAAGTTTGCAACGTTGTAAAGGACTACAATAGATTTTAGAAATTTCTGAAATAGGAATATTTTGATGAATTTTTATTACCTCTGCATCAAAACTTTCTGTAATTCCGATATCACTTTGCCCATAGCAGATACCTTTTTCGATATTGGGGGTTGTATGTCTTACCAAATATATTTCCATAGGGCAAGAATTGATAGATAAAAAATAACTTCGCTAAGCTGTTGGACGGCACCTGCACAATCTCCTGTTTGTCCACCAATCCATTTTTTGAATTTAATTCCTAAAAATACTTTAGAAAGATACATAGGCAGTATCACTAGAAATACCCACAGGTTTTTAAAAAATAGTAAAGGAATACAGCCTAAAATCAAACTTATTACCAGTGACCAGCTACTTATTTTTTTTGCGGTAGGTTTTACTTTACTATTTTCAACATCGCGAACATAGAGATGTGTAAAAAGTAAAGTAGTTGCTATAAAACGACTTAGGCTATGCCCAGATATAATCAATAATGGAATAAAATAAGGGTCCATCTCTCGTATTGCGGCAAATTTTATGGTGAGTATAAAAAGTAATCCTATGGTACCATAAGTTCCCAACCTAGAATCTTTCATGATACGTAAAATACTATCCTTTGTCCACCCGCCGCCAAATCCATCGCATACATCTGCAAATCCATCTTCATGAAATGCTCCGGTTATGTATATAGTCATGAACATAGAGAGAAGTAATGAGATTTCTGTAGAAAAAATAAAAGAGGCGCCATAAAACACAATCCCGCCTATACTACCCACTAGAATACCTATCAAAGAAAAATATCGGGCGCTTAACTGCAGGTACTCTGAATGATGACGTACCCATTTTGGACAAGGAATACGAGTAAAAAACATCAAGGCAGTAAAGAAGATATGTAGTTCTTTTTTTAGCATTTTATAACTATATGATTTCGCACTAGAGGATATTTATTTCTATAAAAATATAATAATTTCAACTAGGGAGAGTTACCCTTCAGAAACTCCGGCACTTTCAAAACTGGCCATGTTGTTTATAAATGCAACCGAAGATTCGAGTATGGGATATGCTATAGCTCCACCAGTACCTTCTCCCAGTCTCATCCCAAGGTTAAGCAGTGGTTGTTTATTCAAAAATGCAAGCATTTTTTGATGCCCTTGCTCTCCAGAGGTATGCGCAAAAATACAATAGTCTAATATATTAGGGCAGATGGCATGTGCAACTAATAGAGCAGCGGTAACAATAAAACCATCGATAATAATTGTCATTTTGTATTCTGCGGCTCTTAACATAGCTCCAGTCATCATTGCAATTTCGAACCCTCCAAAAGTGGCTAAGGCTTCAAGTGCAGAAGAAGGAGCATACTTCTTAAATACATTCGATAATATATTTTGTTTGGTTGTGATGGCTTCAGAGGTGAGTCCTGTGCCAGCCCCTACACATTCTGCTATAGGTGTCTTGGTAAAATATGCCATTAGTAAAGAAGCAGATGAAGTATTGCCAATTCCCATCTCACCAAAACCAATAACATTAGTTCCTTTCTTATGTGTATTGGTAATTAGTGTACCCCCTTGTAAGAGAGCCAGATTACATTGATCAATAGTCATTGCAGGTTTTTCCTGATAATTTTGAGTTCCGAAATCAATTTTTTCATGAAGGATATCAAGCGCTTTATCAAATTGATGGTTTACTCCTGCATCAACAATTTTTAAATCAATTTGATGCTGTTTACAAAATACATTGATTGCCGCTCCTTCATTAATAAAGTTATACACCATTTGTGATGTAACCTCTTGCGGAAAAGGATTTACCTCTCCTTTTTCTGCAATACCGTGATCTCCTGCAAAAACAAAAATAGCTGGATGCTCTAATGTTGGAGTTTCTGTATTTTGAATTAGCCCGATTTGCAATGCAATTTTTTCTAAGGTGCCCAGTGCCCCTATAGGTTTTGTTTTGTGATCAATTTTGTGTTGAATTGAAGCTGCTAAGCTTTTATTATATATGGGATGTATATCAAAATTCATATAGCTATTATTTAATTTGAACTGGGATTCCTGAAACCATTAAAGTTGCTTTGTCTGCATGTTTGGCAATATGCTGGTTCATCCATCCTTGTAGTTCTGTAAATTTTCTGCCAATTTCTGTGGTTGCATGAACTCCCATTCCGATTTCATTAGAAATAATAATGATGGTAGCATTAAGATCTAATAACTTATCAAATTCTGCTTTGGCCTGGGATAGTGATTGGGTTATATTATTATCGGTATCTACAAAAAAATTGGTTAACCATAAAGTCACACAATCAATCACTACTACACTAGATTCGCTAATTACTTTAGAAAGTTCTTTTTCTTCTTCTATCGAGATCCAACGCTCGTCTCTATCTGCAATATGTCGATCTATACGTTGTTGGTGATTGTCATCCCAAATACGAGAAGTAGCCAAATAATGTGGAGTGTTGGATAGCTGTAATGCCAGCTTTTGCGCATAATCACTTTTTCCAGATCGTTCTCCTCCTGTGATGTAATAGATCATTATATTCACGTTTTAAAGAGGCTAAAGGTAATAGTATATATTATTTTTTTGCTAAAGTTTAATTCAAATTCATTAAAATATAATAAATTCGCGCCGAATTTTGGTGCTGACACCTCGTTTTGAAGTGGAAGCTTAAAAGGGAATCAGGTAAAGTGAAGTACGAAGGTAAATTTATGAGTTATAATTTTTTTTGATGGTGACTCTAAAATCGTAAATCAAGACTCCTGAGCTGTTCCCGCAACTGTATGCTTAGCCTAGTAATAGGTGCTTGTTGTTATTCTCTATAGCCACTGCTTGGATCAGATAGTATTCGATGTTTTTATCAATTAAAGACGGTACAGAATGATGTTTTTTTCAGGTGGGAAGGTAAATAACAAGACGCGAGCCAGGATACCTGCCATGATTTAATAGAAGTCAAACTTTCGGGATAAAGGTTTGGGTATGGGTAAACTACATACTTTTTTCCGGTAATTGTAATTAATTAAGTAGTAAAATGATCAAGAAGAGATTTTTGGGAGTAGCATTTTTAATGCTAGGTTCCTCTGTTGTATTTGGGCAGGAAACTCAAATAGAGGAAAATGTAAACGAATTAGAAGAAGTTGTTATTTCTGATTCTAAGTTCAAGTTAAAGCGCGAGCATAGTGGTAAGGTAATTACCAAAGTAACAGAAAAAGAATTGCAACGCAGTCAAGGGCAATCGGTAGCAAATGTTTTAAGCAGGGTCGCTGGGATGGTGATTAATGGTAATACAAGCGGTGCCGGAAAAGACTTAGGCTATTTTATTAGAGGGGGACGTAATCGTCAGGTTGTAATACGAGTAGATGGTGTAACCATTAGTGATCCCGCTATTATTTCAGGAGAGTTCGATTTAAGGTTGTTATCTGTAAATCAAGTAAAGGAAATCGAAATACTAAAAGGTGCTTCTAGTACACTTTATGGATCAGGTGCTGGAACAGCAGTAGTTAATATTATAACAAAGAAAGCAAGTAAAGAAAAGGTAACGGTAAATTTTCAATCGAGTATAGGAACCAATCAGACGAATGATGATCAGGATTATGATATCAATGAGTTTGTTAATTTGGCTTCAGTAAATGGTACATTGGGCAAGCTAACTTATTTGACAAGTTTTAGTAACCGATTTACAGATGGGATCTCTTCTGCAAAGAAACTACCAGAAGATACTTCTGTAGGTTCTTTTACCAGTGATGCGTATTCTCAATATAATGTAAATGCAAAGTTAGGATACAAGTGGAGTGACCGACTTAACATAGGTTTTTTTGGTAATCTAGATGCATATAAAAATGATATTGATGATGGAGCTGGTGTCGATGGACAGAATATTTCTGATAGCGAACAGGTAAGAGTTGGTGCCAATCTAACATATACATACCCAAAGGGTAGTATTGGTGTTGTTACCAGTTATGCGCTGTTAGAAAGAACTTTTGAAACTGCTTTTCCATCAAAATCAGAAAGTAGGTTTTATACCTACGATGTATATAACAAATATAAATTTAATAACCGATTGTATACTGTTATAGGGATCAATGGCTCAAATAGTGATTATAATGGCTTTAATGCCTCTGGTAGAGGAGAAGAGTTGATACAAACTATTAATGATAGAGAAGCCGATTTTGATATTGTAGATCCGTATGCTAATTTGGTATATGTTTCTAGTTTTGGATTAAACGTGAATACCGGAGCTAGATTAAATGTTCATAGCTCATATGGTACTCATGTGGTTTATACTATAAATCCATCCTATACCTATAAAATGGGAGAAAACTATCTTAAAGGGATCGCTTCTTATAGTACAGCTTATATTACTCCATCTTTATTTCAGTTGTATGCTGCTGATTTTGGGAATCAAGATCTAAAACCAGAAGAAAACGCTACTATAGAAGGAGGGGTAGAGTTTTCGTGGGCTAAAAAATTTAGAGTAAGTGCTGTATATTTTAATAGAAAAGAAAAGAATTTTGTGGATTTTGTAGATACGGGAGATTTTATTTTTAAGTATCAAAATATAGAAAATGAATTTACTACAGACGGTGTAGAATTCGAAGTAAGTTCGACACTGTTTGATGATAAATTGTCACTAAGTGGTAACCTTACTTATACCAATGTAGATGATGAGGTGTCCAGTATCAGAATCCCAGAATATATTGTTAATACAAATATTGGATATCAATTAAACAAAAAAACATATACATCGATACGTTATCAGTTTAATGATAGCCGAGACGATAGTTTTTTTAATAATATCACTTTTGCCTCAGAACCCAGGTCATTAGATTCATATCATCTTCTTGATTTCTATGTTAGTCATCAGTTATTAAAAAACCTAAACATCTATGGTAGTGTAGATAATATTATTAATGAAGAATATCAAGAAGTATTTGGTTTTAGTACAAGAGGAAGGAATGTTAGAGTCGGTTTTAATCTTAAATTTTAAGAGGCGATAAATCATTAATAAAAGATATGATATTATGAAATCTGTATAAATAAAAAATAGTGTTATTTAATCACATTGTGGAGTTTAATTCTTCGAGGCTTGCCTCGAAATGTAAAAACTGTTTTTCAGCTGGATGTCTCGTGAGCTTGCTCTGAGGTAGTTGACTTAAGAAATCATAATTGTGTAAAATAGAATAAATAAATATCCCCAAAACCTAGGTTTTGGGGATATTTTTTAAGGTAATTACTAAAAAACTTAGTTAATAATAAAGTGTTCTGCTTGATGCTGAGTTTTTAAGATATAATGACCCGATTTTAGTTCTTGGAGATTTATGCTATTGGTAAATGTTCCTTTTTGTATCACCTGCCCTAAGGTATTAATTATAGAATAGTTCTTGATTTCCAAAACATTGGTTTCAATATTCAGGATACCTCTGGTCACGGGATTTGGATGAATAGAAAAACGATTGATTTCCGGAATTTGATTTTGACTTTGCTTTGCAAAAAGAGCATTTGCAGCAGTACCGCAAGCACCCAAGTTAGTCCATCCAGTAGCTGTTCTTTCGTATAGGTTTCCTTGATAGGTAACCTTGTCACCAGTTTGATATGTTTGTGACGAACTCCAGGCTGCTATACCTTCACAAATATCATTAGAATTACCTCCAGCTTGTATGTTTACGGTATAATCTTCTACCTCTCCGTAATTAAACGTACCACAAGCAGATGGTGCCGCATTGTATCGCATAATTATTCTCATTCTTGTAGCTCCATTAGTTGCTGTTTCGGGTACGGTAAATGAACCACTTACAGGTGAGTCTTGAGTACGAGCTTGTGTCCATACCTGTTCTCCGGCGTCATCAAAATTTCCATTTTGATTGTAATCTATCCATACGCTGTAGGCTTCATTGTAAGTAGTACCGGTCCAGGTTGGAGTAATGGTAATGGTATTTGATGCTCCTTTAGACAAATTAGTAGAGATAGAAGTGTGATCTGTATAACCGCTTCCTACACCAGAAGTGTTATTTATAGATCCTAATTGAACTCTACTAATGTATTCATCAGAAGCATCATTACCACTGGCAGTACAATAGTTTAGTTGAGTAGTTGTGGTTGTAAAATTAATAGAACCACTATAATTTGAAGTACTACCATCAGAGCATTTACTTCTTACCTGAGCCTCATAGGCGGTAGCAGCAGTTAATCCTGTGATTGTACTTGATGTATTGTTTGCAGAAACAGTCGTCCAGTTATTGGTTCCTGTTTGACGGTATCGTAGATCATAAGTAGCTCCAGATACACTATCCCAACCAATATTGGCAGAGTTTGTACTTACGCCAGAAGAAGTTATTCCGGTGGGAACAGTTGCGGTACAAACCGTAGTGGTGTTGGTAACCCCAGTAACGATCAATGAAAAGTTTTGACTACCACCTGTTAAAGACCCTTTGTGGGTAACAGTAATTGTGTAGGTTCCTGATGCATTAGCGACATCTACTCTTTCATATGGATCAACGTTATTATCACCTGTGCTGTTAGTTGTGATACTGGTTAATTTATACGGGTTGAATGTTGATGATCCTTTGGTTACTCTAATATCAAGATCATTGATTAATACTGGATTTTTAGAGTTGGTAGCGCTTACAGTCGCTCCAGGTCTATCGGTCCATGATATAGATGCCAATAGGGGAGAGCTTCCATCAGATTCGACAGTAATAGAATAGGTTTGTCCATTGTTTAAGGTAAGTTCTTCTACCTTAGAAGAAGTTCCGTTGTTGGTGATAGCCTCTGCAGCAGCTTTTCCATTTAAGAGCCCCCATCCATGTACAGCATCTGGACCAGAAGGACCGATGTCATCTGCAGTGTGAAGTGCAATTCCTTTTAAGGTTGCAGCTCTCATCAAGTTGTTATTGACATTATTATAGTGCTGTTGTAACAGCAGTAATGTTCCTGCAACGTTAGGAGATGCCATAGAGGTTCCTGTAAAACTACCATAATCAGAATCATTTCTCTCTAGGGTAGATCGTACACTTGTACCATTACCGGTAATATCGGGTTTGATTCTATAATCGTCGGTTGGTCCTTCGCTACTGCCACTATTAATAGTTACACTATTTAAGGTACCATCATTAGCAATATTAGCATCCTGAGCATTGGCAACTACCAAATTGTTTTTTGAAGTACTATGACCAGTAAGTTTATCATAAGATGAATTCCCGTCTAAAGGTTGTGCGTTAAAATTGTCTTGATTTCCATCGTTACCTGCGGCAACTACCATAAGATAGAAAGGTGCGTTAAACATGATTTCATCCCATTTTCTGGATTCATCGATATAGGCTCCAAACCATTGATCAGGTACAGAGTTTCCTCTAAAACCATAAGAATGGTTAGAAACAATCATTCCGTTAGCTGCGGCTGTAGTAGCTTCAGAAGCATCATTATTCCATCCATAGCCTATGGCTTTTGCTTGGGGTGCCATTCCTTTTGCGTTGGCTTGTACACCAGAGGCAACTACGGTTCCTGTTACATGAGCTGCATGACTGTCAACTCCTAAAGTTTCAGATCCAGCATCTCCAATGCTAACTCGGTTATTACCACCAGCACCATCATATTCTTGATGTGTGACTCTTGCGTGTCCGGCATCCCAAACATGAGCTGTCATATTCTGTCCATCTAGATTAAGTCCAAGTGAACCTCCAGAGTTAAGGTGGTTAGCTCTTGTAGACCTTGCTGCAGCGGCATTAAAGGTAGTGTAGTAAATTGGTTCTCCATTAGGACCTATTTTTTGTAGTTCAGAAAAACTACCATCAGAATGAGTTGTTTGTACTTCCCAATTATTTTTTTGGGCAGTTCTCATAGCTTCAGTTTTCTGGGAGGCTTCTTCTTGTTCTATGTTTTTTTGCAATGTCATAAGCTCAGAATAATTACTTTGCTGTATGATTTTTGCTTTTTGTTGCTGGGTTTGGGCAACTACGAGATAAGAGAAAAATAAGAAAGTTAATGAAAGTGCCGTATTTAGTTTTTTTGAGGCTTTCAGAGATTTTCTCTGTTTAGAAATGCATAAATGATTTTTTTTCATAATTAATTGAATTGTGTTAATGTTTATTTTGGTTAAATACTTAGTTTAATGATATCATTAAGTGTGTTTGTTGTCTCTTTTTAATGCAAAAGGTGCGTAGTTCTTCCTCCCCAATAGATTGTTATTCTATTAGGTGGTTATTAGTTTTGCCTATATCATTTAATACTGCAGATAGTTAAGTGAATCAGTTCTTGTTGGTATTTACAGAAGTACTATAAAGTGAATACCAGTAGGAGAATAGCTTTTTTGCTATGTTGTTTTCTGCAATTTGGATGTAGGGTATCTAATTTATTCAAGAAGTGAATTAACCGGAATATGAGTGCCGGTTTCCTTACCTAAAAATAATTTTGATACTTCTTGTTATTAGTTTTGTAAAGATCTAATAGATAGTATATACTACCATTGTTAATTAGTGTAAGCATGTTTTTTGAGTTTGTGTGTTATAAAGCATTGTTAATGCAACTTGGTTGCAAAGTAATAAAATTATTAATAAACGAAAACATAAAACTTTCTTAATTAAACTACTGGTAATTAAGTTTTTGTTATGAATAAGGTTGTGGTGGGAGTTATATTATGATATAAAAAAAAGCAATCAGCTTTAGTCAAAACTGATTGCTTAATTTTTTATAATGTATTTTCTTAATAGCTAATTATTGGGTATATCCAGCTATTATAAAAAGGACTAATTTTCTTTATACATGCGTTCGTATATAGGAGAAAACATCTTGCTGTCTCCAAAATTCTTTAAGTGATCAAATGGATCGATGCTAGATTTTGAAAACTTAGGAATTGCGCCTGTGATATCATCTAATGCGGCTTTTAGTAGTGGTTCATTTTCATTTCCTAATACACCTAATGCATCATATTGTTCTGCAATTTCTATATCTGGATCAAAACCGGCAAAATAATCAGTAACACCATTAGAATTGATAGATTTTAGCACTAATGGTTGCATGGCATAAGTATGTCCTGCTAATTCGGCTCCGTTCCTGCCAAAACCATCTGTGTCATATAATGTAATCGAAGCCTGAAATTTTCCTCGTGTGGTAGTTCCTACTTTCTTTACAGTGATGTAAGGGTCCAAAGCATTAATAACCAATTCACTGGCAGAAGCAGAACTTCTAGAGGTCAAAATATATACTTCTGATAAATTAAGACTATTGATTGCAGTTTCGGTTCTTAGCTGGTCTCCAAAACGATTAGTATCTCCAAATTGTTCTTGTCGATCATCATTCCATTGCTCGGTTGTGAAAACCTGATCTTTAAATTGCCCTGTAATCATACTAGACAAGTCGATAGCAGATCGTACAGACCCACCACCATTATATCTAAGATCTAACACCAAATCGGTTATTCCGGCAGTTTTTAAGTCACCAAAAGCAGTATTAAGTTGCTCGTCAAAATCTGCAGTAAAAGAGTTATACATTAGATATCCTACCTTTCTACCGCTTATATCTATAGTTGTTGTTAGAAAAACGGGATTTTCTGTGTATTGTACTTTAGAAAGTGATACCGTAGAACCATTAGATTGTGGGTTTCCGTTATTAAAAGAAGCCCAACCCAAAGTATAACTATCTAGGTCACTTAGTTGTCTAAAATTTTTGTTGGTGATTTGAGCGCCATTTATGGTACTAAAAATATAACCTCTTTCGATTCCTTTGCCAGATGCATCAGTATTAGGAAGAACATATCTTACATATCCGTATACTTTTCTTATTTCATCATCAGATTTATCTCTGTCTTCATCATATATTCTTAAACCATATTCCATTCCGTGGTTTTTGGTAATCCCGTCAAAAGCTTGTTCTAATGCTACATAATCATCTACCAAAAAGCTAAAATCATCTACTGGTATTTCTCCAACTATTCTTTTGGTTCGCAACGCATTAAAAATTTCTTCTGGCGATGTAAATCCATTTAAAAATGCAGCATAGTCCTCATTAGAAGAAAATCGATCGTTCTGCAGATCACTAACCTCTTCTTTATACAAGTAAAAAGCATTTAATCCTTTCCAGATAAAATCATGTATCGAGCTGGCTGTTGGTGTTTGTACTTCATCATCTTTATCAGTAAAACATCCGGTACATAAATTACCAACTAATAAAAGTAATAGAAAATACTGGATACGTTTTATGTGCTTTAAATTTTGCATGTATTAAATTTTTATTGTTCTGATCATCTACGTTTTACTATATGTTGCTAGAAAGCAACTTTATAACAATTACCTCAAGGTAGTATATTCTTCCCAAATTACTCATTATTATAAAGAGATATTGCAGTATAACATAGTTTACTATATAGCGTTAAAAGTAACTACTTTATTGTAAATTAAAAAAAGAATGTAACAAATTAAAGATATAGTCGTCTCCAAGGTATAAAGCTAACAGAGTTTTATAAAACCACCAATCAAAATGAAAGAGAGCGCATTTATAACGCTTACCGATAAGTTTAAAGATAAGCTATTTAGGATGGCCAAACGGTTATTGGTAAGTAACGAGGAAGCAGAAGATGCTACGCAAGAGATCTTGCTAAAGCTTTGGAAGAATAAAAATAAAATGCAAGAGTATAATAATGTCGAGGCTTTTGCGATGACAATGACCAAAAACTATTGTTTTGACAAGTTAAAAGGAAAAGAAGCAGGAAATCTAAAGATTGTTCATAGTAATTATAAGGATGAACAACCTTCTTTACAGCGACAGGTAGAAGCAAAAGACAGTTTTACATGGGTAGAAAAAATAATGAATGATTTGCCAGAACAACAACGGCTTATTATACAGTTAAGAGATATAGAACAGTACGATAATGTAGAAATAGCAAAAATGCTCGACATTAAAGAAGGAGCGGTTAGAGTTGCATTATCGAGAGGAAGAAAAAAAATTAGAGAAGAATTATTAAAAAAACATAATTATGGAGTTGTCTAACATAGAAAAACTACTAGAAAAGTATTTCGAAGGCAAAACGACCATTTCTGAAGAAAAAGAATTGAAGGTATATTTTACCAGAGAAACTGTGTCGCCTCACCTCGAACATTACAAAAGCATGTTTCAGTATTTTTCTGAAGAAAGTACCATTACAGCTACCCGAGATTTTAAAATCAAACCAAAGAAAAAAACGAGGTACGCCTGGGTGGGTATCGCAGCTTCGGTTGTGTTAATAGCAGGGATTTTTATGAGTGATATAAATAAGCCTTCAGAATCAATAGATACTTACGAAGATCCCGAAATAGCATTGCAAGAGACCAAGAAAATATTAAAAATGGTTTCTTCGTATATGAATGAAGGCAAACAGGAACTAGTGTACCTGAAAAAATTCGAAAACACTAAAAATAAATTTATTAAATAAAAAAACTACGAGTTATACTCGTGATTGTATAAATGTAATTATTATGAAAAAAATAGCAATTGTTTTAGCACTGGTCGTTTTACCTTTTGTATCGAATGCCCAAAGTTATTTTGATAAGTATGAAAACATGAAAGATGTTACCTCGATGGTAATGACTAGCAAAATGTTTAAGTTACTTAGCAAGATAGACTTCGAAAGCTCTGATAAAGAAACTCAGGAGTATCTTAATTTGGTAGAAAATATTAATAACATAAAGGTTTTTGTAACAGAAAACAAGAAAGTTAGTGACCAAATGAGAACAGATGTACAGACGTATTTAAAGAGCTCTTCATTAGATGAATTAATGCGAATAAAAAGTGATGATGGCGAGAACATTAAATTTTATATAAAGCCAGGAAGCGATGAAGATCATGTAAGAGAACTTTTTATGTACTTGCAAGGTAATGATGATAAAACAGGAGGGCCAGAAACCGTTATTTTGACCATTACCGGTAATATAGATCTTAAGCAAGTGTCTAAACTGGCCAATGATTTAAACATACCTGGCGGAAAAGAGCTTAAGAATGTAAAAAAAGGTAATTAATCAAATAGTGTTTGGATACTTTAGTATAGTAACTGGAGTTGATAAGACGTTACAACACATAATTTAGGCTAATTACTAAAAGGGGTAAGGCAGTTCGGTTTGATGTAAAAGTCTAAAAGAGCTGTTTTGCCATATTTTAAAATAGAAGTATATCACAAAAAAAGTATGTGATAGTATATACTAGATCAATCAAAAATAATCAATCAAAAAACGGATATGAAAAATATAGGAATTTGGATCGTAGCAATTATAGGTATTTCTTTATCGATAAGTTGTAACAATGATCCTTCGTTACAGAAATACTTTATAGATCATCAAAATGATGCAAATTTTATTTCTTTGGATCTGCCTGCTAGTTTGATAAGAACAGATGCAGTTAATCTAAACGAAGAAGAGAAAGAGGCACTAAATAGTATTCATAAGGTAAATTTATTGTTATTGCCACTTAAAAATGAAGAGATGCAAAATGCCTATGATAAAGAGACCAATGATATTAGTAATATTCTAAAATCAGATACCTATGAAACTCTGATACGATTTGGATCTAATGATACCAAAGTCGTGCTTAAGTCTCTGGGAGAAGAAAATATAGATGAGGTGGTGGTATTTGCAACCGATCAGAGCAAAGGATTGGCTTTGGTGCGTATTTTGGGCGATAATATGAAACCCGAAAAAATGATCAAATTGGCACGTTCTGTAGAACAAGGTAGATTAGATCTTGGGGCCTTAAAAGAAATAGCCGAAGGAATTTCTATTGATTAATACTAGGAGCTCTAATTCGCTTATAAAATAAAAGCAGTTGTATGTTTTATACAACTGCTTTTTTATTTAATAGGATTGAACTTTAATCTTAAGATAGATACCTAAACTGTAAACTTTTGGTATTTCCTCTTTGGGATAGGATTAAGGAGAGGGGTAACTATAGTAAAAAACCCTCATCCTAACCTTCTCCCAGATAGAGAAGGAACTATTTAAGTTCTTAAGACATTATTATTAATTAGTTTTAAGTACAAAATATCATAGATAGTACTATTTGTAAACGGTGTATTTGATGACGCAAGAGTTTTGTTCTCTGTCATTACATTGCCAGAAAATGATATCGGCGTCGATAAAGGCCGCAGTTCCTAGAGTGCTTACATGTGCCTGAAGATCGTCTTGGTAATGATCCAGGTTAATATCAGAATCACCATCTACATAGTATACCATACTTTTGTATTTGATTTCTATTGCTCCTGTTGGTGGCCAGATACGAGGATAGGTAGTACATTCTCTTACATAGCGCTCAAATTCTGATGCAGCACCATCAGAACAACCGGTGTCACCGTGTAAGGTGCAATTTGCCTTGTTATCGGTTGGTTTTTGGATTTTCTGAAGTTCTTCTTTGGTAGCCGTACGATATTCTACAGTTCCTACCAAATCAAGCGCAGTAGCAGCGTTGGTGTTTTCAATTTCGGCATCTTCTCCGCAAGATACCATTACAATAGATACAAGAACTACCGTCAAAACAGATTTCAAATTAAATTTCATGTTGTTATTTTTTTGGTTTTAAGATAGTTCGAAGTAACTAAAGAAAAAGTCGATCACCTAATTCGCTGTTTTAAGTGATTGTTACGGTTTTTGTAGTGTAGGAGTCATGTTTTTATGTAATAATAATCTTACGGTAACTGTAGGTTTTTTTAAGTTTTGTATCTATAAGGTTTGTCTTTTTTTGAAAAGTTTTTAGGTGCTTAAACTATTTTAAATCAGATTGTTGTTTGATTTTTGAAAACCAGATTTGTGTCGACGTTTCTAGATGTAGGAATAGTTGTGGTTAATTCTTTTTGACTTATAAGACGTTTTCTTACATTTTAGTCTCTTGTAATTATGGTAATACAACAAAAAAAGCCCTGATAAATTGTATCAGAGCTTTTAGAAAAAGTGTTTTTACTTCTTTTTATATTCCTGTATAATTAGAAGGAGTAATTTGTTTTAATTCGGTTTTGATCGTATCCGATACTTCCAGTGTTTCTATAAAATTGGCAATAGAGTTCTGGTTTATTTTTTCGTTGGTTCGGGTTAATCCTTTTAATGCTTCGTAAGGATTTGGATAGGCTTCTCTACGCAAAATAGTTTGTATCGCTTCTGCGACTACTGCCCAATTGTTTTCAAGATCTTCTGCAAACTTCTCTTGATTTAGTAAAAGTTTGTTTAGTCCTTTTAGGGTAGCTTGAAAAGCAATGATTGTATGGCCAAATGGTACACCTACATTTCTAAGTACTGTACTATCGGTTAGATCACGTTGTAAACGGCTTACGGGTAGTTTTAGTGATAAATGCTCAAAAAGTGCATTAGCAATTCCTAAATTTCCTTCACTATTTTCAAAATCGATTGGATTTACTTTATGTGGCATAGCAGAAGAACCTACTTCTCCTTTTTTAATTTTTTGTTTAAAATAGTCCATCGACACATAAGTCCATACATCACGATCCAGATCCAATAAGATGGTATTGATACGTTTTAGCCCATCAAAAAGCGCAGCCATATGGTCATAGTGCTCGATTTGTGTTGTTGGGAAAGAATGATGTAATCCCAATTTTTCTTGTACAAAGTGAGTACCAAATGCTTTCCAGTCTATCGATGGGTAGGCTACTTTATGTGCGTTATAATTCCCTGTAGCACCTCCAAATTTTGCAGCACTTGGGATATCTTTAAGCAAATCAAATTGCGCCTCTAATCGGGTAACATATACCTGAAACTCTTTTCCTAAGCGAGTAGGAGAAGCTGGTTGCCCGTGCGTACGTGCCAGCATAGAAACCCCCGACCATTCATCTACCAATGATTTTAACTTTTCTAAAAGTGCTGTATACTCTGGAATATATACATTGCTAATCGCTTCTTTAATACTAAGCGGGATAGCCGTGTTGTTAATGTCTTGCGAAGTCAATCCAAAATGGATAAACTCTTTATATGCTTGTAAACCTAGCGAATCAAATTTTTCTTTGATAAAATACTCTACGGCTTTTACATCGTGGTTGGTTACTTTTTCAATGTCCTTTATTGCTAATGCATCTTCGCTAGAAAAAGAAGTATAGATTTCTCTAAGTTGATCAAATAATGAACTGTCTATATCTTGTAATTGAGGTAAAGGTTGCTCACATAATGCAATAAAATATTCAATTTCTACCAGAACACGATACTTGATTAACGCTTCTTCGCTAAAAAATGCACTAAGTGATTTTGTCTTTGATGCATAGCGTCCATCTATTGGTGAGATGGCTTGCAAAGGAAATAATGACATAGTTTTTGTTTTTGAAGCTGCAAAGATAATCCAATTAATTATGAATTACGAATTTTATGGTTTTGGTTTTTATTTTAGGTTGGAAGTCAGATGTCCAAAGTCAAATACTCCCAGCACCCGAAACCCGACACCCGAAACCCGATACCCAAGACCCGACACCCGATACCAGAAACCCGATACCCAAGACCCGATACCCAACTACCCCCTAAGCTTCTTAAGCACCATTCGGGATCGTGCTTTATAAGCAGCGCTTCCTTTGCTATAATTGTTTTCAAGTATCGTTTTAAGTGCTGCGTGCACCCAGTCAAATTCTGTTCCTAATAAGTACAAAGAGGTCATGGTATAGGCTTGTACAGCTACTTTTTGATCGGTGATCATCCAGTCAAAACAGATTTCTGTAATCTGAGATCTGTGCATTTTTGTTAGTGCCTGTTGCGTTCTAGCCTCTTTTTTTTGATAATACTGGATCATTAATTGTTCAATGATCTTTGCCATTGGTCTCACTGCCGGGTGTTTATATACAGTAGGGATAATGGTTAGTAGTTGATCCAAATACGGTAATATTTCATCTATTTTGGTTTTGCACATATATTCGAGTCCCCAGGCGGCTCTGCAAGAGGCATCGTCATCTACCATAGCGCAAATACCCAATAACTCGGGAATTAATGTAGGGTTTGCAACCAGCATATTAGCTAGACGTGCTCTTTTTTCGCGAGAGTGATCAATGCTATCTACAATTTCGTCTAGAAGTGCCATTTGGATAAACGTATCATATTGCAATCAAAGTTACCTAATAATAATGTGTACTGCAAAACCGTTATATCTAAAAATTAGTATTTCATTGTGCTAGTGTATGTTAGGGACTGTTTCGTTATAGAACTGATGTAACCAGTTTGATAGGTCAATTTCAAATTACGGATACAATAGGAGGGAAAGAGAGTATAGAAATGCTGTAAAACAAATAAAATGATAAAACGATTTTTTTTACTCTTGCTATTGGCATTGGTTGTCTCTCAGTTTTTAAGACCCAATAAAAATGAAGCCAGTTACGAAACTATCACCTCTTTTGAAACTGCTACAGTTGTACCAGATAATGTAAGGACTATTTTGCAAAATAATTGTTATGATTGCCATAGCAATAGTACCCGATATCCATGGTATATGGAGGTAAGTCCTGTTTCGCACTGGATGGCTTATCATATCAACGAAGGAAAAGAACATTTTAATGTTTCTGATTGGGATTCGTATACTACCGATCAAAAGGAACATAAATTAGAAGAGTTGATAGAAGAGATAGAAAAAAAGGCAATGCCATTAAAACCCTATACCTTGGTTCATGATGAACTATCTAATCAAGATGCCGATATACTAACCACCTGGGCAAAAGAGGTAAGAGATAAAATCATCAACCCTATAGATAGCATTCCTGCAAAGACTAGTGATACTATTCCTGCTACTGTTATCGATAGTAGCAAGACGGTATTATAGAGGGGGCTTAAACTTTGTACTTCATACTCACTACTCAAGCAACTCCTTTACCACTTTGGCAACACCCGAGGTAGCTTTTTCTGCCAGTATAGTAAGATTATTAGAGGGGTTAATGGCTGGATTAGGATCTATAAAGTATATAGGGATATTGGGTTGCGTGTATTGCACTAGTCCTGCAGCCGGATATACCTGCATAGAAGTGCCTATGATCAAAAGAATATCGGCTTGCTCTGTATAAGTGATGGCGGTTTCCATCATGGGGACATCTTCTCCAAACCAAACGATATGAGGTCTTAATTGGGTGTTGTATTTGCAGTAGTCTCCTGTATGCAGGTCGTAGGTCCACTCTAGAACCTCATGCTCATCATGTTGGCTACGTACTTTTAAGAGTTCACCGTGCAGATGCACCACATGGTTGCTGCCGGCACGTTCATGCAGGTCATCTACATTTTGAGTAATGATGGTCACCTTGTATTGCTGTTCGAGGGCAACCAGATCGATATGTGCCTGATTAGGAACGACCGTGTGTAATTGCTGGCGTCTTTTGTTGTAAAAGTCAAGGACCAGTTCCTGATTGTTTTGCCAACCGATAGGCGAGGCTACCTCCATAATATCATGACCTTCCCACAGCCCATCTGCATCTCTAAAGGTATTGATCCCACTTTCTGCACTCATTCCTGCTCCTGTAAGTACCACAATATTTTTCATAGGTAGATGTGTTTTTATATAGCTTTTCAAAGATACAGAAATGGTGCATATACCCTAAGAATATCTGATTTTAATAAAAGTAAAAGGTATATACTAGTGTGAATTTGATGTACGGATTTGACTTTAAAAATCCGTCGAATTGAGACTTTCAATAAAATTTTACCCAGTGTTTAAACTGACGTTCCAAAGCGGAGCTTTGAAATCTTTTTTCACCAGTATAAGATTTATTTTGCGTTAAAAAATCTTGAAGCCTTGGAAAGATTTTAGCAAAATAAATCTGGTTTTCAGTGAAACTGAAAAATACCTTGAAAAAAGTGCCTTTTCTTTTGTTTCGTTTTCTTTGGGCGAGCAAATAAAATGAAAGAGTTAAATCAAAAACGATTTAAGTAAATTTAAGAACGTATAAAACCTATGAAATACGTCAATGGTAGTGATTTTTCGAAATGACATCTCGATAATGCCTGTCCTAGGTTTATCGAAGCGCTCGAGGAGACAGAAAACAAAAAGTCATCATTATACTATGAAATTAGAACGAGTAGACCATAAAAATAGCTCCATTTACCATGATCGTGCCTTCTTTAATTTGCTGTATAGAATACGTTTTAAAAAGGATAAAACAGGTAATGAAATATTGGAATAAGACATACTGTCAAAAATATCAGATATACTACATTGTAAATGAGGGTAAGATATGGGGTAAAATTAGCACGTGATATCCTACTTTTCATACGGATTTATTTCTGTTTCTCTATGACAAAATCTGCAATTTTGGAGTTTTTTAACTAAAATCAAGATGACTGTTAAAGATGACGTAGCAAGTGTTTTTGGTAATTTTTATAGACGAAATACATAAAATTGTAGACGAAATGCAAATCCTAAGGTTTTGTTAATGAAGTAGTTCCATACTAATATTACGGTTTTCGCGTATCCAAAAAAACGAGATTTACCCTATCTTGTAGATAGAATAAATATGCGTCACACTAAATCATAAATTTAATAGTAATAGATACCCCATGAAATATCCATACGTAATTATAGATAACGACAAAAATATCTCTGATTTGATTCAGATTTCGCTCGAAGAAAAGACCGAGTATATCTGTACAGGAATCGCAGATAATGAGCACGATGCGTTAGATCTTATTTTAGAAAGAAGACCAAGACTTGTTTTTTTAGAGCCCGAGGTGCAGGGTATGCATGGTAATCAAACCAAATATTCGCTCATGGTCGAGTTGGCAAAATACATGCCTCGACTACCAGAATTTATTGTGATTACCAAAACTACAGAATATGCCATCGAGGGGATTCGTAACAGGATTTTGGATTATATGCTCAAACCCTTTGGAAAACCGCAGATCAAAAGAACCTTGATGCGATTCGAGAAAGACTTTGATAATGTGGGAGATAACACTTTGTGTTTTAAATCCTATGGCGATTATCGCTTTGTAGATGTAGACGAGATCCTATATCTTAAGGCAGATAATAATACGACAGATTTTATGATGAGCGATGGTAATAAGGTAGAAGCTTTTAAAACGCTAAAACATTTTCAGGAATTATTACCCAAGCATTTTGTAAGGATACATAATAGTTATATTATTAATATAGACTACGTCTCGAGGATACATTTTGGCAAGGCAAAATGTGCCATCAAGAACTCTGATGATATGATCCCGTTTTCGAAATCGTATAAGAATAATGTCGAGGAAATAAAAGATAATCTCGCCAAGAAAAGTTTAATCTATATATAATATGTCCTCACACCTATTATATACCGACCGATAAATAGCAACTATTTATCGGTTTTTTTGTAAAAAAAAACGTACCATTGTATTACCAAATCATTATACCGTAATTTCTTACACTTCCCCCATTTCATAAAATATGGCCAACTACCCGTATACGGGGTACAACTACTTCTGGCAGGCACCAAACCACTATAAACACCCTAATTTATTGGGCGCGAGGGAATAATCCCCCTACATTTGTAGTGTACAATTAGAGATACAAAAACAGAAAAAGTAAACGATCGCTAACAGTACAAAAAGTAACTATTAAAAGTCGATTGCGCAACCGATGAAAATACGAGTAAAAACAAAAAAAGTAAGTAAAACCAAATTAAGACGTTATCTATAATAGGTAACACAAATTCTAAACTAAAAAAATACGATTATGAAAACTATAAGAACTATATTCGCTATACTATTTTTAAGCTCATTATTCATCGCTTGTGAAGCAGACGCAACAGAAGATCAAGTAGGAATCGATTATACCGATATTTTCAGCGGAGAAGACGATGATGGTTCTAAACACGGAGGAGAAGATGACGATGGTTCTCCGCATGGAGGAGAAGATGATGATGGTATGAATATACATAGTGGAGAAGATGATGATGGAACTAATTATCCTGGAAATCCTGGAAATAATGGAAATCCTGGAAATAATGGAAATAATGGTGGTAGCTAGTGTATAAAAATCATTATAAAAAAGCAAAAACAAAAAAAGATCTTATAAAACAAGATCTTTTTTTGTTTTTGCTTTTTTGTTGCTACTTAATTATCTAAATTAGAGTAAAATTTTTCTTAATGCAACGTCTTTTTATACAGTTATTTTTTATTGGTTTTTTAATGATTAGTTGTCATAAATCAACCGATGAGGTTAAGATAAAAGAGGATGTTTTAAAATCTGATTTAATCGAATCTTATATAGAAAAAAGTAAAGATAAAACAACTTCTATTGAGGAGCGTAGAGAGTATTTAGATAAGGCCTATACGATTTATTCTACTCTAGTAAATAATTCTTTTAAGATTGAAAAACTTCTCGAAATCTCTAATGAATATTTAAATGTTAAAGATTATAATAAATATAAAAGCTTAAGTGAGAAAGCTTTGAAGCTGTCTAACGTTATTCAGGATTCTGTTAATATTGCTAAATCCTATTTTTATTTAGGTGCTTACCACAGAACAACGGCAGAGCTAGATTCAACTATTAAAAACTTTTATAATGCAGATAAGGTTTATTTATCATTGGATAATAAAAAGTATGAACCAAAGGATTATGCCTTTGATCATGGTGATGTTTTACTATCATTGGCTCAAATACTTCGTAAAATAAAAGATTATAGTGAAAGTGAATCCAAAACGATTGCCGCTATAGAAAAATTTGAAATAGTTAAAAATGATAACTATTTACGTTTATGCTATATTAATTTGGGAATTGTTTGTAAACATTTAGAACGGTATGAGGAAGCAATTGGGTATTACTTGAAAGCAATTGAGATTGCTAAAGGAACTGATATTGAAATAGAACAGAAAGTGATTTCCTATAATAATATTGGTACTACCTATAAATCCCAAAAAAAATATGATAAGGCAAAGGAATACTTTAACAAAGCATTATCTCATAATGAATATTTAAAAATTGATCCTAGAAGAAGGGCATTATTGTTAGATAACCTAGCCTATGTTAATTTTTTGTCGAAGGATATGACTAATATCCCGAATTTGTTTTATAAAGCTTTACATATACGAGATAGCATACAACATAAATATGGATTAGCCACCAGTGCCTTACATTTGGGGGAATATTATCAATCGATAGGTAAAGATAGTATAGCTATTGGTTATGCACAACAATCTCGCGATTTAGCTTTAGAAATTCATGATAACGAGGATCTATTGCAAGCTTATCAATTATTAGCAAAGGTGTCTGATTATAAAACAGGGTTGGGATATGCCAATAAGTATATAACACTCAATGACAGTTTGATCAAAGAAGAGCGACTGTTTCGAGATAAATTTGCACGTATCAAATATGAGACAGATGAATTTAAAGAACAGAGTATACAAGTAAGCAAGGAAAACCAAATCCTCATCATTGCGATTTTGGGGTTAACGGCTATGTTTTTATTAGGGTATATTATCTTTAGACAGCAGCAAAGTAATAAAGAACTACAATTTGCGCAAACCCAGCAAGAGTCTAATGAAGAGATCTACCGCCTGCTGCTTAACCAGCAAATCAAACTAGAAGAAGGACGACAGCTAGAGCAGCAACGTATGTCAGAAGAGTTACACGATGGGGTACTGGGGCGCCTGTTTGGGGTACGATTGAGTCTGGATGGGATCAACCAACGGGCCAATGACGAGTTTACCCCTTCTAGAAACAAATATATAGAAGAACTAAAAGCTATAGAAAAAGAAATACGTCTCATCTCGCACGATCTGGGATCAGACACCTTACCCTCTGATGTGGCCTATATGGATGCCGTAGAAACCCTGATCAAAGACTTGTGTGGGATCCATAAACTTAACTATGAGTTTTCTAACGACGAGAAAATCGATTGGGAAGAAATCCCAGACAATAAAAAAGTAAACTTTTTTAGGATTTTACAAGAGTCGATGCAGAATATTTTTAAGCATGCACAGGCAGAAAACATAAAAATTAATTTCGATTATGAGGATAGTAACATAAATCTTACTATTTTAGATGATGGAATCGGTTTTAAAAGTACCAAGGTCAAAAAAGGAATCGGTTTAAAGAACATTACATCAAGAGTTAGTCAGATGAGTGGGGTAGTTCAGTTTTTAAGTAACCAAGGTGCTGGTACCACTGTGTCAGTAAGTGTGCCAGTCTAATATATAACGCAAATTGAATTGCTAAAAGTAGTTACATAGGTTGTTATGAGTAATGACCAACATGTAAATGCTGTAGAACTAAACAATAATTTTTAAGATGAAGAAAAAGCTAAAAGTTCTTATGATCGATGATCACCCGATGATTATAGAAGGTTATAAGAATACCCTGTTAGGAGAAAATCAAAAAGAGTATCAAATAAAAATCGATATTGCATCCAATTGCGACGATGCTTACGAGACGATTGTAAAATCTTCAGAGACGGTTCCTTATGATATGCTTTTTATAGACATTAAACTACCACCATCATCAGATGGTACCATAACTTCTGGAGAGGATTTGGCAAAACATGCCAAAGAACTCTTACCCAAATCCAAGATTATTATCCTAACCATGCATAGAGAGGATCACAGAATCCATAACATTCTTAAAAATATAAACCCTTCTGGTTTCTTGATAAAGAGTGATCTTACCTCTGCAGAGCTATTACTGGCTTTTAATAATATCGTAAAAGGTAAAGCGTATTATAGTGCTACGGTAAACGATCATTTTAGAAAAATGATGACCAATAAATTCTCACTAGATGAGAAAAACCTAAAAATATTATACCATCTTTCTCGTGGGGTAAAAACCAAAAACTTACCCAATTATGTAAGCTTATCCCTAAGTGCGATCGAGAAAAGAAAAAATCAAATCAAAGAGATGTTTTCTATTGCCAAAGCAGACGACCAAATGCTGCTCGAAGAAGCTCGTAAAAGAGGTTTTATATAATAGCTTAGAAAGAAAAGAATTACTTATTTTTATAAGTTCGTTTATAAAAATGCCAGACTTGCAAAATTAAAGGAAAATCTGCCTTCCTCAATTTTGTAGCTCTGGCATATTTTGTTGGTGTATACCTAATTTTAAAACTTTCAACCTTATAGGGTGCTAATTTGCAATGGGAAAATAGTAAGTTAGAAATGGCTAAATAGGAATGAAGTCACCCTGAGTCCTTCAACAAACTTAGGACAGACCATGTCGAAAGATAAGAAAAGTAACTACTATAAACTCTAATTTTAATATGAGTATCTGATAGTAAGATAATTGTATTTCCTCTCCCTCTGGGAGAGGATTAAGGTGAGGGTAACTAATGTATAACGCCCTCATCCTAACCTTCTCCCAAAGGGTAGAAGGAACAAATTATTTTTTTTAGTAAGCCTTGATCTTTTTGGTTCGTTTTTGGATCAAATCAAAAATGAGCGAAAGGTTACGCCAAAACTAATTAATTTAATTTTTTCAACATTTTAAATTTTGACTTACCGTATGTTGTAAAATATGTCCATAATAGTAATTTGTATTGTTACTTGCTATGAGTTCATATGGCAACTTATTTATATTCATTGTTTTATGGCTCAAGGTAACATAGCTTTTTATACGAAAGCTACTTGTTTTTAATACATTTTTGATATAGTAAAACACACAAAAAGACGTAATTTTCTTAGCCCAAATTCACATTAAATAACAATATGGTGATCCTGGATTTTCAACAAACTTAGGACAGACCATGTCGAAGTTACCTGCCCTGAGCCTGTCGAAGTTGCCTGCCCTGAGCCTGTCGAAGGGTTGGCAAAAAAATAAACGAAAGAATGGGATAACCATATTTCAAAAAGAGGTAATAAGTGGTTTCCTTTAGGGGGATAACTACGTTAAATTTACGGTTTTTTACTAGTATAAAAAATATAGCTGATTTGCATTTTGGCTATAAAATATGCATGAAATTACCCGGTTTAAAATGTAAAAAGTAACATTTAGTAACTTATTAGGGCATTTTGTTACTCGCTTATTACTGCTTTTAAATTTCTATTTACGGGGAATAAATCACTTTTTAAAAACCGTTGTATTGCCAGGGTTTTATAGGTCTGGTGTTATGGTTTTAACCTATTGTTTATAAGGTGTTTAGGTGTTTTTTGTGCAAAACTTAGGAAAGTTTAAAATTCTCTTTTTTGTTGTAGAATAACATCTAAGTATTTATTACTGATATTCAGATAATTATAGTGTTGTGCGGAAAAACCATAACTATTTTGATGATTTTAAGTATTTGACTATCAAAGTTTTATGCATACATTTATATTGTTAAAGAAAGTATAATACCGTACCTACTTTTCAGTAAAAGCGTAAGTACATTAGAATACAGTAAACATTTTATTTCATACCCCTAGTTGTCAAGATGTATTTTATAACAATCTATATATAATACTAGTAGTACCTAACATCAAATTTGTACTATAAAAGTGTATACAAAAGTATAGATATACAGAACTATAAATTATAAAAGACATACTTATGAATGAAATTACCCTGGTAATAAACTTATTCACATTGGCGATTTTCTTTTCGCTTCTTTTACATCAACATCAGTTACAATATTTTGTTCTAAATAATAATACGATTCCTTTTTCCATAAACTTTTATCATAAGATAATGGTATGGAGTAAAAAAATTGTGAGAAACAGTAAAATGACCGTTACCATAATGAGTCAGTTATTTTCTAATACGACATAGTAATCATGTAAAACGATACAACAAAATCATATAAAATTAGGTATAAAAAACAACCCTGAAATTGTGCAACTTTTGGCGAGCTAACAATGACAGGGTCTGAATAACGATCAATTTAAAATAAAATCAACCATTATGAAGTTTAATTCTTTTACTTCACACGATGTAGAAAAATCATCTTTTTTGACAGATGACATCTCGTATAATCTGTCAAAAAAGGTGAAGGGCAAATATAGATATAATATTAGAATAGAGATAAGTATCTTAATTCTTTTACTGGTGTTGTACTCTTTTATTTCCTATTCTTTTCTTCAAACGTCTTCTGGTCTGCTACTTCTTTCTGATAGGAACAGTGAGACAAAATACTATAAAAGTATAGAATACACCGACTATACAAGTGAGCAAACTATTATCGATAGCAAGATTATATTGTTTACTACTGCGATGCTCACTACAACAAAAAAGCATCCTAGCGCTGTAAAAGATAGCCTACATGATGAGCAATCAAGACCAGATTTATCTGTGTTTTTGAAATCAGTTTTTGTTACGACAAGATTATCCCAAAAGAATACTCAAACCATCATATCATAATAACTTATGAAAATTTTTACTAAACTTTCGTTTCCGAAAATACCCAATAATTTAGCAACAATAAAGAGTTATGTGATGATATGGCTCTTATTTTTAATTTTTGGGTTACAAAAAAATTATGGTCAGGCAACAGTACCGTTTAATTGTCCAAGTACGTTTTATCAAGCTATAAATGGTGAGTTAAGAGAATATAACGCCACAGATGGTACGTATGGTACAGCATTAAGTACGTTGCAAATATATAATGCAGGAGGCTATAATATAGCAGATGATTATATGTATGCGATTGTAGAGCAAACCGATACCAATGGTGATCCGCAATCTTTAGCAGGGCATTTAATACGTATCGATAGTAATGGTGATTTTGATGATTTAGGAGTTCTAGACAATGTTTCGCTTAACTATATAGCAGGAGATGTAGATGATAATGACGCTTTATATTTACGTAATGCCAGAAGATTACGTAGAATAGACAATCTATCTACCTTACCATCCAATCCATCAGGAACCATTACCACTACACTTGTAAATGGTTGGGCAAATAACCCAGGTGCAATGGATGCGCTCGATATTGTATTTATTAATGATGCATTTTATGGTGTTGATGGAACCAATCTTTATATCTGGAATATTTTACCTTCTTTAGATAGACAAATTGTAACCATTACAGGAGACCTGCCAACTACGGGAGTGGTAAATTATGGAGCAGTGTATACCGATAGTCAAGACAGATTGTATGTCTCTAATAATTCTGGAGGATTATATAGTATAGAAGACTATACAACCAATTCGCCAACGGCAACACATATTGGTTTTACTGTAAATACACAAAGAAATGATGGATTCTCTTGTGCAACAGCAGAATCGGCAGTAGATCAGGATGAAGATAATAGTTTGGATAATGTAGATCTGGATTTAGACGGAGATGGAATAACCAATTTAGACGAATCCCCATCTGATCCTTTTGCCGATGGCGATGCCGATGATATTTATGCCTATTTAGACGATAATGATGGATCGGCTGTGATTGGCAATATAGACGGTTTGGTAGAGACAGCTTTTGATACTGATGGTGACGGGGTTGCAGATTTCTTTGATCTGGATAGTGATAACGATGGTATTTATGATGTGGTAGAAGCGGGACACGGTCAGGCACATACCAATGGTAGAATTACTGGACAAGATACAGGATCAGGAACTAACGGCCTTTTTGATGCAATAGAAAATAATGATACCAATACTGCTACAGTTACCTATACTATTACCAATACCGATAATACTGCAGTTCCAGATACACCAGACTTTCAATCAACAGATGCAGATGCAGATGGATGTGCCGATGCGATAGAAGGCGCAGGGTCATTTCTTGCAGGAGATCTAGATGGTGATAGTAGTTTGGGAGATGTAGTAAATGAAGATGGAGTGCCGACGGTTACAGGAAGCCCGCAAAATACAACAGCAGCAGTTACAGATAGTGGAGATGCGAGTGCTTGTGGACCTGTAAGTGCGTTAACACCTTTTACTTGTGAAAGTGTTTTTTACCAAATCATAGCAGGAGAATTAAAAACCTATGACCCCATATCGGGAGAATACTCAGCTCCGATTGCAACTACAGAATTATATAATGCAGCTGGATATAATAGAATTGATAATTATGCCTATGCCATAGGAAAGGGTGGAGGATCCAGTCCTATCAATAAACACCTGATTAGAATAGGAGCCGACGGAGCAATAGAAGATCTGGGAGAAATCACCGGTTTTGGTTCTGGAGGAATCTCGGGTGATGTAGATGATAATGATAACTTATGGATTAATACCGGCGATGAGTACCATAAAATAGAAAACTTATCAACGCGCACTGTTGGGGGAGCGCCTCCATTAGTGCCCGTAACGTATACAGCACTGGGAGGTGGGGCACCGCCTTCTGCAAAAGTAAACGATGTTGTATTTATTAATGACAAGTTATATGGTGTTGATGATAGTGATAATTTATATATAGTACATTTAAGTACTAGTGAAATAGAACTGGTACCAGGATTAGGAGTTCCAACTTCTACAACGGTAGGATATGGAGCTGCTTTTACTGATGCCGAAGATCGTTTATATGTATCCTTTAATGATGGAGGATTATATCTGATCAATAATTATACAACAGGAACCCCTTCGGGGCAACTGTTAAATAGTACTGTGCAAACAACCAGTAATGATGGATTTGCATGTCCATTAGCACCATCGTCTATAGATGATGATGATGATTTTATTCTGGATCCTTTGGATATAGATGTTGATGGAGACGGTATTACAAATATAGATGAATCTCCTTCAGATCCGTATGCAGATTTGGATGGTGATGGAGTATTTGCATATTTAGATGATGATGATTCTGTAGCTACAGGATCGGGAATAGGAAATAATAATGGGACTATAGAACCTGGTTTCGATACCGATGGAGATAGTGTGCCAGATTTCTTCGATCTCGATAGTGATAATGACGGAATTTATGATGCTATCGAAGCAGGACATGGATTACCTAGTACCAATGGGGTAGTCGATGGACAAGATACAGGATCAGGAGCTAATGGATTGTTTGATGGTGCAGAAAGTCCTGTTGATTCAGGAACGATCAATTATACAATTGCAAATACAGATGTTTCAGGAAATCCTGATTTTCAATCTACCGATGCCGATGCCGATGGTTGTAGTGATGCCAATGAAGCGTATGATAGTACACTGGCCGACGGGGGTGATGGCGGAGTATACAACCCTAATAATACAGCTGTAGAACCTTTAACTGTAGCAGATGGTACTGTTAATGCAGATGGTACGGTTGCTCTGGCTGCCTATGATACAGGGGTTGTGGCTGCTGTAACCGATAATGGAGTGACATCCTCTTGCGATGATGGTGATGGTATTGATGCTGCCGTTGAAGATGCTGGACCCAATGGAGGAGATGGAAACAATGATGGTATTCCAGATTCATTGCAAAATAATGTAGGCTCTATTCTTGATGCTTCAGGTAACGGAACATATGTAACCTTAGAAGTAACAGGAAATTGTGCCCAAATTTCTTCAATGACGGCTTTATTAGAGTCGGATTTAGCATCACAAGATGAGGTATATGAATACCCCGTAGGTTTAATAGATTTTACATTGCAGTGTATTAATCCGGGAGACTCGGCAAAAATCACATTTTATTGGCATGGTATTGCTGGGATAGACTTTTTTAGAAAGTACGGAGCAGAAATCCCAGGAAACGTTACCAGCGTTTTTCAAGGATTTACAGCTTCTTCTGAAATAGAAACTATTAATACGATAGATGTTCCTAAAACTACCTACGAATTAACCGATGGAGCGGTAGGAGATAATACCGTAATCGATAGCCAGATTATAGATCCAATAGGTCCGGCAACTTCAGATGCCGATGGTGACCTCGAAAATGATGCGGTAGATCTCGATGATGATAATGACGGAATTTTAGATACGGTAGAGTGTAATGGTACCACTGTATTTTCTCATGCTGGAGGATATTATTCTACAGATAATTCTATACAAACTATAAGTCAGAGTTTGACAGGAGTAAATCCACTAGGACTTGGAAACACTCTATCGGTAGGAACCCTATTTGCCAGAGATGCATTTCCATCTGGAGGTACTGATTATGTACTAGTAACTGTAAATTATGGAGGGGTTACGTATGCTACTTTCCAAACACAAGAGGGTACAATATCGGGTACGCAACCTATTAATTATAGTAATGGTGCATCAGGAAGTTTAAGTATTCTTCCTTACTCAGAAACAGGTACTGTCTCTGATAGTTGGGACTTATATTTACCTACCACCATTCCAAATAATGGATTGTTAGAGATTATTATAGATATGAGTAATAAAGATGGGGGTAACCCGAATGATGGAGTAGATGATGTGCAATTAACCAATCTAACTATAGATACTTGTTTGGATACAGATGGAGATGGAATTCCTGATTATTTAGATTTAGACAGTGATAATGATGGTATTTATGATGTTGTAGAAGCAGGAGGCACAGCCAGCGCAACGATAGGACAAGAAGGACGTGCAGATGATAATGATAATAATGCAGATAATACAACTAGCAATGGTATTCCTACTTCGGCAGGAGCAGGGTTAACCGCTACGCAAACAACATCAGGAACCCCAGATTATCTAAATCTGGATAGTGATGCAGATGCTTGTAGTGATGCTAATGAAGCCTATAATAATGATAATGCCGATGGTGGTGATACGGGGGTCTATGGTACTGATCCGGCAGATCCATCAACTATTGTAGATGCCAATGGTCTGGTAACCGCTGCGGCATATAACACTGGTGCTGTAGCCGCAGTAACAGATGGTATCGATGCTCTATGCAATCCACCAATTGATACAGATAGTGATGGAGTCCCCGATGCAACAGATCAAGATGATGATAACGATGGTATTTTGGATACAGCAGAAGGGTGTTCTGATCCTATCACAATAGTATTCAATACAGTAACAACAATTCCAGCTTCTGCTTTTATATCTGGAGGAGGAACTATACCTAATGGCTCTCCAGGGCTACGAATAACCGATGGAGCCGCAACATATGCAATAGACATATATCAGGGAGCAAATACGGTAAGTGCAGGAACCCCTGTGGCTTTTAATACCACAACAGGTCTTATTGGTAATCAGGATAGTCTGGGAGATGGAGAAATAGTAGAATTGATATGGACTTCAACAAATTCACCAACAGCTTTTAGTATACCTAGTCTTGTCATTAATGATATTAATAGTTTAACCGCTCCAGCAAATAATACAGATGTTAGGGATTCGTATGCCTGGGGAGAGCCCGGTACCTGGACCATTGATACAGATCCTTTGAATGCGCAACCAGGAGGTGCTATTGTTAGTGTTAATGATGCGGTAGCCGATGATGTAGGAAGTTTTATAGTGAATGATGAAGACGGCTCAAATAACCTTAATTTGATAGGGAATTTTAATTTGTTGACAGGAGTAGATAATACATCTTCTGATGTACTACTAAATATGACGGGATCGGCTAATGGACATCAAGCTGAGTTTACTTTTGATACATCTCCATATACCGTAGCGTTATATGTTTTTGATAGTCGCGATACTGGTTCTGCTGTTGCAATGTTATGGAATTTCTTTCCTCAATCCTCAGTTACGTTACTTGTAGATGGAGACGATGATGATAACGATGGTATTTCTAATTGCTTAGACTTAGATAGTGATAACGATGGTATCTATGATGTTGTAGAAGCAGGAGGTACCGATAGCAACGATGATGGTAGGGCAGATGACGATGATAATAATGCAGATAATACTGGGAGTAACGGAATTCCAACTTCGGCAGGAGCAGGGTTAACCCCTACGCAAACAACACCAGGAACTCCAGATTATTTAAACCTGGATAGTGATGCAGATACCTGTAGTGATGCTAATGAAGCATATAATGATGCCAATGCCGATGGAGGTGATACAGGGGTTTATGGTACTGACCCTGTAGATCCAACAACTATTGTAGATGCTAATGGTTTGGTAACTGCAGCAGCATATAATACAGGAGCCGTGGCTGCCGTAACAGATAACGTCACGTTTACTGCTTGTGATGACGGTGATGGGGTGGATGAAGCAGTAGAAGATGCAGGACCTAATGGAGGAGATGGTAACGATGATGGGATACCAGATTCTCAACAAAGTAATGTGGCTTCGATACCCGATGCAACAGGTAGTGGAGACTATGTCACTTTAGAAGTAACAGGAGATTGTAATCAGATTATAACAATATCGGCCTTATTAGAAACCGATTTGGCATCTCAAGATGATTTATATGAGTATCCTGTAGGATTAATCGATTATACACTTACATGTGGTAATCCAGGAGAATCGGCTACTATAAAGTTCTATTGGCACGGGATTTCTGTAATAGAAACTTTTAGAAAATTTGGGCCTACTAATCCAGGGGGAATTACCGAAATTTTTCAAAATTTTACAGCAACCACAGGTACAGACTTAATAAATTCTATTAATGTGCCTACAACCACCTTTGTGCTTACCGATGGAGTGGTTGGTGATGATACTGTTGTAGATAGTCAAATTATTGACCCCGTAGGGCCAGCTGGATTAGTGACAGATACCGATAATGATATGGTATTAGATCCTGCTGATCTCGATGATGATAATGATGGTATCTTGGATACTGTTGAAGAGCGATGCGATCAGGCAGCAATTGCTAATCCTGATTCTGGCTCAGGTGCTTTTCAGGATCAAATCTATATTTTTAACTGGGATGGCCCTGATTTTGTAGATGGGATTCATGACGGAGATTCACAAACCTTTGTCTTCTCAGATGGGTTAAGTATTACAGCAACGTTTTCTAACAGTATTAATGGTAATGTTTTTGTACCTAATGATTTAAATACTTATTTCTTAGCACAACTGCATCAGATGTATAATACACCGGGTACTGCAGATGCATTCTATCCGATAGCGGCCAATGACGGTGTAGATGGTTCTTTTAGAGTAACATTTACAGCAACCAAAGGGGGAGTTCCTTTCCCTATTGATCTTTTGGCATTAGATGCAGAAGAAACCGCTCTGGGGTCAGAATCTATCTCGTTTACTGCAGATGGGGAACCTTGGCAGGTATTAGAAACTATAGGTACAGGAGGTACGTTTACAGGAGTAGGAACCAATACAGTAACGGTAACCAACAGTGCAGGAGGAAATACTATTCATTATTCAAAAAATGCTACAGTAATAGATGTAGTGGTAGATCAAGGAGGTAGAGAAGCAGTAGCTTTTGGTATTTGGTTGGTGTGCGATGTGGATAATGATGCTATACCAAATCATTTAGATATAGATTCTGATAATGACGGTATTTATGATGTAGTAGAGTCAGGAGGAGCAGATATAAATAACGATGGAAGACATGATGACAATGATAATAATTTTGATAATACAGGAACCAATGGTATTCCATCTCCAGTATCACCAGCAGGAATAACACCAACAGAAACCACAACAGGAACTCCTGATTACCTAAACCTGGATAGTGATAATGATGGTTGTAGTGATGCTAATGAAGCTTATAACAGTAGTACAGCCGACGGAGGAGATACAGGAGTATATGGTACCGATCCGGCAACTGTATTCCCTAATGGTACAGTAAGTACAGCACCTTATACCGATCCGGTAGATACAGATATTAGTGGTGCCGATGATTATCAACAGGTAGGAGGACCTGATAGCGATGGAGACGGAATTGTAGATGCTTGTGATACTACTTTTGATGATGTTGATGGAGATGGTGTAGGAAATAGTGTGGATTTGGATAACGATAATGATGGAATATTAGATTCTGTCGAATGTAACGGAACACTACAACCAGCAACTTTTGCGGTTGTAAATGATGGACTGTTAGATGGTAATGAATCGGGTACGTTAAGCTTACCGTCAGGTGGTACAGGTAGTTGGACGATAACTCATAGCTTTACTAATGGCCTATTAGAACAATATGGTTTATCCACCAATAACGAATTGTATTTTTATTATAACAGAGTTGCTGCTGGGATGTGGGACTTAAATGCGGCGAATTTTTCGATTAGTTCTGGTGGAGCAGCAACAGATTTACAATTAGCATTATATGGATATGTAGATGCCGATGCGTTATTACCAGAACCACCAGGGCCCGATTTTGGAGCCCGATTTTCTACCTATACCGTAAGTTGGGTAGGAGGAACAGGAGATGCTGTTATTAATGATCCCATCAATCAAACCGATCAAACAGATGGAGCTAGTATTAGTAACGGAGGTTCCTTTACGCAAACAGGAACAATTGATAATGATTTATTACAATGGAATGTAGTATTTCCGGTAGGAGCAACCTCATTTACAATTTCTGCCGTTGGAGGAGCTAGTGGAGAAGGATTTAGGTTTACTTTACTAGAAAATGTATGTGTAGATACCGATAGCGATGGTGTTGCTGACTTCTTGGATTTGGATAGTGATAATGATGGTATTTATGATGTAGTAGAAGCAGGAGGAACAGATACCAATGACGATGGTCGTCATGATGATGATGATAACAATGCAGATAATACAGTTACCAATGGTATTCCTTCTCCGGTATCACCTGCAGGGTTAACACCCACAGATACAGGTAGTGATGGTAGTTTTGATTACCTTAACTTAGATAGTGATGCCGATGGATGTAGTGATGCTAATGAAGCCTATAATAGTAGTACTGCAGATGGTGGAGATACTGGAGTGTATGGTACAGATCCGGTAGACCCTACGACTATTGTAGATGCCAATGGTTTGGTTACGGCAGCAACATATCCAGATCCTGCAGACGCCGATATAGATACCACAGATGATTATCAACAGGTCGGAGGACCTGATGGAGATGGAGATGGTATTTCAGATGCCTGTGACTTAATTTTTGATGATGCCGATAACGATGGAATAGGAGATGCGATAGATTTAGATGATGATAATGATGGTATTTTAGATAGTGTTGAGTGTCCATCATTAGGAGGGGGTACAAGTATTAGTTATATTGCTAATGGAGATTTTAATGATAACTATGTAGATGTTAATAATCCAGGTACACCTTATACTACTGGACAAGTAAATAGTGTTCCTTCTCCTTGGGGGCAGGCTTCTACACCTGATATTTCTGCTACTACATTAGCTAACTTTAACGGTACAGATATAGCTATAGCTAGTATGCCTGGGTTTGACCCTTCTCCAGTAGGAGGTTCATTTATGGGATTCAGAAGTAATTTTGGTGGAACTCCAGCGAATGATGAAGGAATGTTTAATACGCTTCAAATAGATGATATTAATGAAGAAATAACCCTACAATTTTATTATACAGAATATACACCTGATCAAATTTTTATACCTTCTTTTGCTTATGTTGCGCCATCGTCAGTACCTGCTGCTGATCCATTAGTTAATATAGGTTTTAAACTAGATTTAGATAGTTCATCAACGCTACCTTTTTCAAGTCCTGCAGAATTTGAAACAACAGTTCTTAATATTACTAATTTTGATACTTCAGGAGGTACACCCGGTACATGGGAGTTAATCACAGTAACATTCATACCTTCTTCAGTTGGTGTAGCTACTCCAGGGCCATATCCTTTCTATTTAGGGTCTTTAGGTTCGAGTATTGATACATGGGTTTTTGTAGATGCTTTGGTTGTAATTCCAACGAGTGATTTAAATTGTGATCTCGATGGTGATGGTATCTCAAACCATTTAGATTTAGACAGTGATAATGATGGCTTATATGATATTGTAGAGACAGGTAATGCGACCTTGGATACCGATGGTGATGGTATGGCCAATGGCAGTGTGGGTACCAATGGTATCCCTGATACTGCCGAAGATGGGGGTGT
>CANMLW010000006.1 GCA_947498705.1 uncultured Aquimarina sp. | reverse complement strand
GAGCAACTCCACCACTAATAGCAGTGGTTAAATCGATACTTCCGGTATTAGTACCAAAAATTGTATTATGAGTTACCACTATAGCATTATCATCTACGGTAATATTTCTTGGCACAAAAATATCTCCTGAATCTTTTTTGGTTCCTCTCTGATCTGTTATTTCTACTCTATATGTGTTTCCCCCCCTTGCAACAATACTAGGTTGAGATGAGTAAAAACGATTATTTTCATACCATACAATATCATGATTAGGATATCCTCCTCTTATGTTACTAATAGTAATATTTCCATTACGATCATTGTTACAATCACGAGTTACTCGAATATCAAAATCTATTGGATCTGGATCTTGTATTACTGCAAAATTATCATATCGTCTTGTACATTCATTGTCATCAATATATTCTATTGAGTATGTTCCCGCCTTAAGATTATTGATTACACCAATAGTATTTATTACAAATCGACCTATTCTAGGTGTACCAGTATAATCTGGATTATCATATAATTTGTAATCGTACTCATCAGGACCTATATTATCATCTATCGGAGTTCCTCCAAAAATAGTCGAAACAGTTATACGTGCATCAGAAGTGCCAGGTGCACTTGGAGGAATTACAGTTACAACACCATGTTCGATTTGATCTGCATCATCAATTATTACTGTAAACGAATTTGTTGCCAGGCAACCCTTACCATCCTTTAGGTTATCATCTTCAAGAGTTAAAGTATACGATCCCGGAGGAAGGTTCTCAATAGCAAAAGGTATCTGATTTACGGTTCCCGATCTACTGGTAGGACCTGTAATGGTATACATATAACTTCCAGAACCACCAGAAACACTTGTTATACTTATTTTGGCATCATTTACACCAAAACATTGTTGATGATTATCTAGCTTCGCAGTAAATTCAACAGGTCCAGGTTGTGAAACTGTAAAACCATTTGTCACATAATAATGCGTTAGGCAAGTTGGCTCATCATTAATAAAATCATAACCAGAAACTTCAAGCTTATATTTTCCTGCCTTTATACCTTCAAAGGTATAAGTCCATTTACCATTTACTAATTTTAGCGGACTGGGGTTACCTAAATCAGCGTTATAAATAACATTATCAGCAGATTGATTGGTATCAAAATGTATTAAATTGATATATAAATCTTCATTATCTTCTAAATCTCTATCAAAGGTAAAAATCACCTTTCCATCGTCTCCATTGCATCGAGGTTGTTCTATTATAGGGTTTCCTTCTACAACAGGTGGTTTAGGCAGGAATTGAAACCTTAGAATATTATAATAGCTTTCTCCTAATTGATCCAGGCTTTCATTACCACCATCGCACATAGAATTCATACGTACATCGATAGTTTTATTGATCATTTGGCTTTGTTGATCTGGATCTGTAAAAATATCTTCTAACCGTAGATTAATACTAGACTGTCCAATTTTACTAGGAATAACTTTCCAATCAGGAATATTATCGTACCAATATTTATCTTCTTCCGGAAAATCTCTAATTTCTAAAAAAAGTGTGCTCTGCCTGGCAAATGAACGTCTACAACCTGGATCAGGATGTGTAATCTCACCAGGAGGGCTTCCATTCCAATCTTTACCTCCGCCTCCCGGGCTTCTATCTTGACACCATCTTAAATGACTAGTGATACGTGCCATTTCATCCAACAATGCTTGATACTCTGGGGTATTTTTCCTCACCAAATTAAAAACATCAAGATACTCCCATCGATAGGCTTCATTGGCACTACCAAAACCTGCCGTGGCTTCGAGATTTACACCATCTTGCAAACAGGTTATCAAGGTCGATGTTGGATTTATACTAGTATCTGAAAACCAAATTTCAGGTTTAGGAACAATCTCGATATTTGCATATCCTATTGGTCTGTCTCCATGAATATGTAAAGGAAAAACCTCTTCTCTACTATATCTTCTACTAAAACAATTGGAACGAGGGATCGTAATATATTTAACATCTGCAGCTCCTCCGTCACAACCGGAAGTACCACTTTTCCCTCTGTAGTAACTATAGAACTCAACTCCTATTACTCTATCACTTTCATCAAAAGTGTGAATGTTTGATTCAAAATAGGTATTTGAATTACTTTCATTAAACTTATCATATACTATAAGAGGAGTTTTTCCTGATTCAAAAAACAGTGTTAACCTTTGTAACCCATTCGATCTACAAGTCCTTATTCCTTGTTGTATATAACCATCTATAGAAATAACATATTTTCTTTCTTGCGATTTAACAGAAAACAGTCCCAATAAGAATAAGAAAACTAATAATACTCTATTCATCCCTTTTCATTTTTAGTATTCCACTTCAACTTTTTTGATAGGAGATTTTGCTCCTGATACAAATACTGCCTGTAATAAATAAGTATAGGTCGTATTTATCGTTAATTTTTTATCTATAAACTTGGTGGTATCAACTCCAAAAACCTTATACATGGTCGGTTTTGTTTCTTCTTCACCTTTATATAAGATATATTCTAACACCTTGGGTTGATTATATTTCCAGGTAATTACAATTTGTTCTGATTCTCGATTTACCAAAGCATTGAATTTATCCAACCCAGGCTTAGGTTGATTATCTGGTAAGCTTATCGTTAATGGTGTGATTGGTTCTGATTCTAGACCAGATTCATCTACCGTAACCAACGTATATAGGTACACGACTCCGGGAACAGCCAACTCGTCTACAAACCCACCTTCTGGCAGGTTTACATCTGTTATAAGTTCCCACGGGGTATCTGTTCCTTTTTCTTTTCTATATACCGATGTTTTTACTGCATCCAAACTACTACTGGTAGTCCATTCTAGTTTCACTACCCCATGATCTGCATTAAATGATTCGAATACAGGAGGTGTTGGTGGTATTATATCTGGTTTTTTGAGAGCTAATACTTCAGAAAATCCAGAAGGATTATAGCGTTTATCAAACGCCTGTACTTTATAATGGATTTTATTATTCAGGGTTTTTAGATTGATGGTATCGGTAATGGTACTTTGTGGTATGGTTTTAAAAGTAATCTGTGTAAATTCTTCATTTTCCAGATTAGCACGAAATACCCGATACCCTAAAAAATCTACTTCGGTATTTTGTTTCCATTGTAATTGTACTACGCCTAAAGAATCAATTGTTCCTGTTAATAGTACAGGTGTTGCGGGAGGGGTATCATCTACAGGTTGTACCATCTGCGGAAATGAGGTTCTCTTATTTCCATCATTACCTATAGCAGTAATTGTAAAGTAATTAATCGCATCTAGGTTTGTATAGGTAACACTTCTAGTATTTTTAGAAATATCAGGTACTGCCACTTTATATCCCTCTTTTACCTGATTTGAATGATTTAATTCGAAATGACTCAACGTTTCTAAAGCTTCATCAGGAAATTCCCAGGTAATTTTTGCGCTGGTATTGTTAGCATCTAATTTTGCTTCTAGAATAGCTGGATTGTGCACTAGTGCTTTTTGCCCAAAGCCGGAGACTATTTTAGAAGCAGGCCCTACTTCTCCAAAAGGAGAGATTCCTTTTATTCTATACTGATATTCTACGTTATTTTTAGGAAGACTATCTGTATAAAGCATTCGACCCGATGTCTTCTTCTTTTTTTCATTAAGACTTACTATTGGTTTTGTCTTTATTTTCTCGAATGTAGCACCTTTATCATCGGATCGTTCTATGATATAACTGTTATACTGCTTTTTAAGTAAATCATAATTCCAACTAAACATTACATTTTTATCTCCAAAAATTGCAACAAAGTCCTGAGGTTCTGGTAAAGGTCTGAAATCATTTAATCCCAAGTATACTCCTCCAAATTTTACTTTCATTTTTTCCTCTGGAATTGCAGTATACACCTTATATAAATACTTCTCATTAGGTTTTACGGTGGTATCAGAATATGCCAACCCAGAGTACTCTGCTACTTCAAAATCCTGATCTGCAGCAAACAAAGCAAATGAAAAACGTTGTTCCAGTACTTTGGCTTGATTTAAAATAGTCATCAGGGCATTTCCTCCTTCTTCCATTTCTACTTCAAATCCTTCTCCATAAATGGCTTGAGCAGCAATTGCAGCATTGTCATTATTATCAACAAAACTTTCCCATTCTTCCATAGGTTTAGGTACAATAGGAGTTGCTGTAAGTTTCTTTACTATCGGTTCTTTAAGTATTTCATTATCTACCGCCATCGTTGTACGTTCTACAATGTAACCATAGGTATTTGCTCTTTTCCAAGCCAGAGGTGTATTGGCACCCCAACGCAATAAAATTGCATTTTTGGTAGCTTTACCCAAGACTTTTATAGCTGGCTCCTCTGATCCTATAGGCTCTTGAGCCATTACATTTTGTAATGGTAAAAAACATACTATTAACACTAATACTACTCTATATATTAATGGTTTACTTATCATCTATACAATGGGTTATAATAGTTTCTTATAGTATTGGTTCCGTTTTTGACACTTCCGGGCAATACATATTGCAATTTTGTTTTATAGTTTCCTCTTTTCATTAGAGGAAAAGGATCTATTAACAAGTGTTTATATTTGGCTTTTGTTTCCATAGAAAGGTCTGAACTGATCAGCTGGTAACCTAAATCCTCATAATCTCCATAATAATAAACCACTTGATTATATCTATAAGGGATATAATTATTATAGTTGCCTGGTGTTACTTCATTTTCGATATAGGTAAGGTACCATGATAATGGTTCTACTCCTTCTGTTGGTGGTACACTCACTTTTGACACATCTCGTTTCACATAAAACTGTCCTGCTAATGGATATTCTTTATATACTAGAGGGTATACCTGATCTTTATAATAGTTATCTCTGTCCAGAACAGCCCTTGCCACAATCAATGGTTTATTACCAGAATACTTACTACCCACTAATTCTACCATATCAAATGTCTCTAAAGGATCTACCTTGGTAGTGAGTGCAATACCATACGGATACTGTACATGGTCGTATAAATCACTTTTCTTATTTGCCGACCTCATCTTTTTTGCAAAAGTGGTGTGCTCGCTTGTTCTAAAATCATAGACAATAAGTTCACGTTCATCTCCTGCTATTTTTATACCCTCTAACTTTTTAGTTTTTACCTGAACCTCATTACCTTCTGTATCTTCACCATTTCCTAAATTCTTGGTAGTATAAGACTCTGTCAAACTACTGTCCTCTTTACTAGGGGGAGTCAATTTAACCTTTACTGTATATGGGGTTTGTGTACTTATATCTGGCATAGAAAAAGTAACTTGTTTTTGAGCTGAACTGTATTGATAATTTTCTACAAGCTCGTTATTGGTCGTAGTACTGATCATCGTCATATTCTTTTTCCAACCAGGTAGTTCATTGAATAAATACGATTGACCTCGTTTTAATTGGATATAACCATTTTTGTGTTCATCTATAAAGAAATTCTTTTGTTGATGAACCGGATACATATATTCAATGTTGCTTAAAGGAATAGTCCTTGGGGCTTCTCCTGTAGTAAAACTTACCTCTTTGGTTTCAAGGTATGTTTTTCCGTCACTTACCATAACTTCCCAATTTCCATTTTTATATTCTTCAAAATGCAATTGTACATACGCTTTTAACTCTGCATTGGGTGGTAAGATTTCATGAGAATAAAAAGTAGCCAAATCATTATTGTTATTCCATTCTATTTCTCCTACAACAGGCTGTCCGTTTTTGGTTACTTCGAATTTATCTAACAATATTTTATACTTACGATCTCCTGTATCGTCTGGTAATTCGAATATTTTATTAATCTGTAAATTGAAAGCTACTTCTGGAGCGGCAAATACATCTACTTCTGCAGCACCATCTTTTGGCGTCATATCTCCTATTACTACAATACCATCAAGAACACTACCCCCGATAACTTCACATTTTTCTCCTAGTTCTATTTTAAATCGGAAACGTCCTTTAATCAATCCACCAAGTACACTATAACGTCCTGCCAGATATCCTCGTAACCATACAGGGTTAGGTAATCGGGCTTGTAACAGTACTGCTCCTCCTCCTGCAAAAATGGTTACTTTCTTACGTTTTCCGAATATCTTAAACTTGAGTCCTACCTCACCCTGCAGATATGCATAGGCCTGACCATTGGCATACCAACCATTGATTCCTATTGGTTCTGACGAGCCTTTACAATGTGCTTCTCCATAATCTTTTAGCATCACATCAAACCCTATTCCGGCATCAAAACGTGCATAAAAAATCAAGAATCGTAAATCTCCAGTAGTCATACTCCAATGTGCACCAAAAGCTAACCCTTTACCCGATTTAAGTTTATTAAGATCTCTGGTATAATCTAACTTAGAAGCATCTACTCCTAATATATCTGCAACGATATCTGGTGGTGGTGGACTACCTGGTATATCATCACCAGTCATAAAATAGCTCTCGGTTTTAAGCTTAAGAATCAAAAGGTTTAGCTTAACACCTATAGGATCATTAGGGGTTCCCATCAAAATATGCCATTTGTCTGGCCCTACATAAAAATCTAACCAGCCTGCTCTTCCGTTAGGCCCTACACCTTCCAGAATACCAAATAGATTAATATATACTTCTGATGTAGCATGAAATACATCATTTACAAAATCGAATTTTATAAATACATCGGCAGAAATAGCCGCATCGGGAACGAATGTATTGTTTACATCTAATCCTTCTGCTATCTGGTTTAACTGTTCATTAACTTGTTCATAGAAATCTCCTGGTAGTGATGCGATAAGTCTACCTTTTCCTTTCATGTATATTTCTTGTAGTCCTCCTGATCGTAAAAATGATATCCCAAACTCTACTTTTGCATTAAACAGATCTGGTGAGCCTGCAGTAATAACACCCACTGAGGCTTTCATCCCAAAACCATTTTCATTAAATGGTTCATATATCACTCCTGAACTCGATGCCCCTATTTGTGTGTATTGTGCGTCTTTCTGGTTGGTCGTCCCTGCCATTTTCATGCGATTAAACATTCCCCCTCCAAAATAGTTAATTTCAAAACCGGGAAAAATGGGGATACCTTGAGGCAAGGTCACTCCTGCATCTGCATACCAATATCTAAATTCTGAGGTTCTACCAAACAAGGCTTTGGCTTCTACCTCTAGGCTCATTCCTGTCGTAAATTTGGCCCCTACGGCGCCTGCAAATCCAGTACCATAGATTTCATCATCCTCAAAAATAAAGATGGCTCCTTTAAGTTCCATTCCTGCAACTTCCATCTTAATGAAGACTCTTTCGAGATCTATCCCGTCATATTTCCAACGATCCCGTCCTTCTCTCTCATCTAGTTTGGCTTTGATAGCTAGCTTAGCTCCACCACCATTACCTCCATCACTTTCTGAAGTAAGATTAATATTGAAATCAAAAACGAGTTCTGCAGTGGTATCAGAAGGAGTTCTTAAACCTACTTCATTTAAAGAAACCGGGAAATTAGCCAATTTCATTTCACCCCGATACCCAAAATAATCTACTGAGAATTTGGGAGATTCGGTTTGGAGTACCATGTTTTCAAAGACTATCCCTCTAAAATCTACCGTTTTGTCTTTATTAGCAGAATTATTATCTTCTTTTTTAAGCCCAGAAGCGATACTCATCGATCCATTAAGACTTGCTTTGGGTCTAAACTTATCATCTTTGACCTTAAGCTCTACATACGAATCTTTAGCAATTACTACATTCGCATTCCAGACATCGAACTCGATATCTTTTTCTGTAGATACGTTAAGTACATACTCATCTTTACGTATTAATGCTGAATATCGTAGCGAATCTAACTCTGATACGGGTAGGATCATCCTACCATCAAATCTTCCTGCTTTTAGTTTATTAACCTCTATATCCAGCATAAAGTGATCCAGAGAAAATGCCCAGCCCGATGCTGACCCTTCGTCTAGATCTATAATATTATCTCCTGTAAACTTACCAGTGACTCCCTGTCCATCAATGATCAAATCTGAGGCACCAAAGGCAACCCGTTCATTACTGTTTTGTTTTTCAAAAGCCTTTGGTAAAATTACTTTTAGGGATTTGATATATACTCCTTGCCAGAGTTCTGGATTTTGCGGATAGTATTTACTCATATACCCCGATGGCATCTCATCATCGTTACGTAAATCACTAAAATCCAGTATGGCAGTGTTTAACTGAAAAGTGGTATCTCCTGCTCCCGAAATTCCGAACTCTGGTAATGAGATATTCACCACCATATCGTTCCAATCGCTGGCTACGATTTTGAAATCACTTTCTACATACCCTTGTTTTTCTTTACCATCTTTGTCTACTGGATATAGCAACCCGTTTGCAAACTTTATATTGGCATCGATCCCTAATTCTTTAAATCCAAAACAATCTATAGTCGCATAAGTACCGGGGTTATCAAAACTTCCTTTTAAGGTTAATAAGATAGTACCACTATTGATGTTGGTAGTGAATTGCGAAATAAGATTAAGTCGTGCATCTCCTATAATTCCTCCATCATGAGAAAGTTTAATATTAGATGCTCCCAGAATCAATACATTATTATCTTCTTTTGGATCAGAATTGGTAGTTACTGGATTACCTTCTTCATCAAGAATTGTAGTAGTTGTAGAAGTAGTTCTTGGGGTTTCGATCTTTAGAAACGCGGTAAGCTCTGTATAGGTAGGTTTAAAGACTGCTTTGGCAATTCCTACCGTATAGGTAACGTTACTGATGGTTTTGGGGCGAATCGCAACAGGAAGTCGATTTAATTCATTTTTTTTGAGCTCGTCTATATAGCGCTCAGATCTTTCTATTTCTTCGAAAGTCTTCTTAGCTTCTTCTAGCTTCTCCTTATTCTTATCGGCATTAGGACCGTTAAAATAAAAACCTTGCTTATCTATAAAACGGTTGGCTGGTTTTGCTACAACCGGTGTATCAAACTGCTCTAATGATTTAAATTTTCTAAATGCTCTGGCAGGTTTTGCTGCTTTTGCAGTAGTAACCTCGACCATAGAAGTAGCTACCGACAAACTATCTTTTGCAGGTGCTGTTGTATCTTCTTTTACATTTTCTACATTCTTATGGGTAGCATATCTTATTTCATTGGCAAACAGACTCGTTGCAAATAAGCAAAGACTTATAACTATTGAAAATTTAAGTATTTTGTTCATAGTTTATTAGCTTGGTTGTTTAATCTTATCCTTCGAATTTTCATTCTTTCGACCCCTATTCATTTTATGCGATTATCAACAAGGTGCAAGTTTGTAAATAATACATCTCCAAAAAACACTGTATTCAGGGGTTCTATAATACTATATTTTGTTATTTAATTTTTTATTCATAATCTCTTCTACCTGTCAAAACATATTTTGCTCAAATTCAGGGTGCTTTTGTATAGCGACCTTCAAATTCCCTATCTACAACTATTTAAAACACCAACCTTGATGATACCCCCCTTTTGATTCTAACCTTATCATATCTTCCAAAAAAAAGAAGCTATCTCCATAAATTGATATACAATGATTTGGTTGAAGTTTAAGGTAGCATTGTGCAAATTCATAAATTAAATGATCACAATTGGCATCTTCACTAACTGCAAGCCGATAACACTTTTCCCCTTTAATTTCAATATTGAGATGTTCACTAAATGATCTGATTTCTTCTTCTGAATCAAGCCCTAAAATCAAACTCTCTTCAACATTATCATGACGTCTTTTTCTCAAGACTAAATCCATTGTCTCATCTGACAACAACTTCTCTGATTCAAATTCATCTATTGAAAAGGATAGGCTAGCATCAATTGAGGCCAAAAGTACATTTGCCAAAATTGTTTTTCGATTTTCAACTTTGTTGCTTAAAATTAACATTCCCATTATTGTAGAATAGATTTTAGTTCATTTAATGAATTAATAAGAGTTACATCATTTGGTATCTTTTCCAAAATACTTGACTTCTGTAAATCTGTAAGCGGCTCATGAACATAAAGTATGGCCTTTCTACCGTTTGGATTAAGATAATTAGGCAAAGAAGTATCAGTAAACTTATCGACTTGCCCCTTCTTGAATGATGAATAACTCTTTTTCACTTCAATGATTTCATTCTGTGTTAATACATCAATATCACCTGCTGTGTTATTTGTTGTTTTATTATGAACTCCTAATCCAAATCCTTGAATTTCTTTACCTTCCTTCTGTATAAAATCTGCAACAATTGCTTCTACCTGTTTACCTGTTGTTACAGTTTCTCCAGCAGAAGTTAATGAACCTTGAATATTTAATGAATTAGGATGCTGCTCTGTCCAAGATAAAACATTGCCACTTGGATTTACATATTCGGTTTTATCACCATTTCTATATACTCCATTACCGAGATTATCTAACCATTTCTGTTTATCTGTTGTCTTGCTTAAACCTGTTGATATATCATCTTTACTATGAACTCCTTTGTTTAAATGATTCGAAATATTTTCGAGATTTTTTGCATTGGTTCTAACCATTTCTGAATTAGTTCCTCCCATATCATGAAGTATCTTCCAACTATCAACCAATTCTGGCTTCTCAGTAAATAATTTTACCAGTGCGTCTGATGCCTCCAGATCTGTTCTTAATGCGGTTTGATCTATATCTTTTGCAGCACTGACTATATTATCAATAAGCTCTTCTATCGTGCTATCAAAATCAACAGCATTAGGGTTCTTTAAAACTTTGAAATCTGTGCTGGTAACTCCTAAATCTTTAAATACCTCTTGAACTTTTACTACATTCTCATTCGAAGGAAGGTAATGACCACTATAGTTTGATAATTCTGTAACCTTTCCGTCGACAATTTGCATTTTACCGGCCGACACAACATATTCTGCTTCTCCAGATAAATTATAATGCCCATGACCTATTCTTAGTTTACCATCGGTCGTTATTACAAAATTTACATCATCAATATCATTTCCGTTTAATCCTTTCCAGGTACCATTGCCCTTGTCTCCTCCTACATATTTTTCTATTCTACCATTACTTATTCTGATTTCATAAGTACCTAATTTCCCTGTCCCTGAGTATTGCGGACTGGTTACTTTCTCATTTATGTTTTTAATATTACTTATTGAATGATCAGAAACTTTTATGCCTCCATACAATTCGTCAGAAAATAATATGGATCGCATATATGCATCCTTATCCAAAACATTTTTGACAAAAAGATTAAGAGATTTAGAAGAGATAAACGTATTATTATCCTTAACCTTTTTGATATACGCTTGCATCTCATTAAGGTTTTCTACATTTTGCCTAAATGCAGTACTGATTTCGACATCATATAAGATATCCCAAGAATCTAGTAGTTCGGGATGATTACCAAAAAGCTTAGCTCTTTCTTCAGAAGAGGTTAGGTCCTTTTTTAGCTCTAATTTTTTAGCCTCGGGATACTTAACATAATCAATGATCTCATCTATAGATCGAAGTGGTACTACTCTGGCTATCCCAGGGAATTCACTTTTAAGGAACTCATCTACTTCATTGGGTATCTTTTCGAAAAGCTCGATTTCATCTTCCCAATCCATTTTTGGCAGCCAATCCCCTTTGTACGAACCGGTCTGTTGGCCTATTTTTAGAGTGCGATATAGTTCCCTTTCTATACGTTGTCTTTTGCTACTAGGCCTTACAGCTAACAAGTCTTCATACGTCATATACTTTACGGGTACAGTTTTACCCCCAGCATCAGACATTCCTAATGCTCTGTAATGACTCTCTATATCTGAAATTATTTCTTCACCATTATCTAATTTTATAACATTAATTGGTGCATCGCTGTCTACATTGTAGCCTGATTTTGCAAATTTATCGGCATATTGCTTAACCTCATTCTTACCAGAAACCCCATTCGACCCAATAATCTGTTGCAGGTTTGAAATCGAAACTTCGTCTAGTCCCGACATATCTCCTAAAACGGTTACTCCATGATTTTTCCAAGAAGAAAAACCTCCAGCCGCTTTTATTTCATCTATCAGTTCGTCTGCACTTTTTCCTGTACTAGTTAAATGATCAGATAAATACTCTAAGGAGGAAACTTCTAATCTACTTAAATCTTTATTATCAGATTTATAAATGATACTCCAAGAATTACGAGCCAATTCTGCATTTTCTTCAAAAAAATTAAAAAGTTCGTCAGCATTGGCTTCGACCAATTCATCATCTAAAATGTCGAATAAGCATTTGTCCTGTGCATCTACACTATTTAATGTTATAAGAAGAAATAGAATGTATGCAAATAACCTTTTTATGTAAGTTTTTAAATTCATCTCTAAAACAATTATTTACAATTTGGATTAATCTTTTTAAGGTTGGCAATGATATCATTTACTCTCATTTTTGCCTTTTTTATGTCTTTCAATTTATCTATACTTAACTTGATTTTACTTTTCATAACCACGTCTTTGGTCTTCAACTTTAACTTATCAAGATAATCGTACATAATGAAAAATATATTATCATCATTTACCAAATCTCCTTTTACAGCGTTAGGCATTTTTTCGAGGTCTGCAAGTAAATCCTCAGCTTTAACTAGTTTATTTGAATCATCAACACTATCATAAACATCTTTAATTTTCGATGTTTTTCCTATTTTGCCTGCCGCTTCCAGTCCCATGCTCAGAACCCCTGATACCGCAGAATATACTCCAAACTTCTTCGACAATTCGTCCTGAAGACTTCCTGCTTCGGCATCACTTAACGCCGTTGAAGTAAGTCCTGATAATCCACTACTTAATTCTAATACCCCTACAGCATATCTTAATTTGGTAGCTGCACTTGCTATTGCTCCCACTCCTGTTGCAAGACTTGCTGCATCCACAGCCAACATAATACTTTGACTCAAAGTTTCGGCAGAAGCTGCTTTATCGGCATACATCAAAACAATAGCGGGTAAAATTTCTGGGTGACTCTTAGAGCCAAATTGTGACACTCCTTCCAGTTTTGTATTGTTAATAAAATACACTAAGTCAAAAGGCTTTAACGGATTGGAAGTGAACTCTCCCCTATAATCTGCCATAAAATCTGGCATTAATCCATATACAACTTCTTGTCTTCCTTTAAAAGTTCCTGTATCTTCATCATAACTCGTATCGATAGAAAAATATGTGGATTTTTCTCCACTAACCAATTCTGTACTAACCTTTAATATTGGATTTCCATTACCTGCTTGAGTTAATACTCTTCTAACTATATTCTGATATTCTAAAACAAAACTTCTTTTCTCAAAATCATCTATAAGCCCTTCAATACGATTTTTTCTAATTTCTGCAGCTTTTAAACTAAGTGTTACAAACGACTTGATCAATCGACTTCTGTTATTTTCTCCAAAGAATCCTAAAAACTTGTCATCTACATTCTTAAAAAATTGCTTGTAAATATATTTTTGAGGTTCATAATAGTTAGGACCTTCTAATCCTTCTATTATTTCGCCAGCAAGTTTTTCATCAATATTTTCTATAAGCTTAGTTACAGCATTTTCACGATCCTTTGATTCATTTTTACTTTCGAATATATTTTCACTTGCCATTTTGGACATTATTCGAATAATAGCCTCTGAACTCAGGCTATTAATATCTGCTTCTGTTGCAAAGTTTAATCCTCTTACCAAAACATTTATATCCAAAGAGTTTACATAGTCTACATTCTCTTTAATTTTAACAATTACATCATTTGTAGATTGAACCTCTTCATTAATTGCTTCTGTTAAAAACCTCAAGAATTCTTTTAAGAAATCCATATTAGTTTTAGGTATATCCACACCTTCTTTGAGGGTACAAATCCTTTGATATGTTTTAATATCAACTTTATGTAATTCACAACTACAGTACTTATTTGATAAATATTTTACAAATTTATAATCTGGCATTTCGTAGTAACTCGAATTACAAGCTTCCCACTTTCCGTAATATTCGGATGTCACATAATCAACCAAAACAGGGAATGCTGCTTTTAACTCGGCAATTTTATTTTGAAGAAAAATATCTTCTCTCATAGCTCCTCCGTTTGAACCGATTGCCCATTTGGCAATATCAGAACTCACAATAAATTGATCCGAAGCCATTTTTCCATAATTACGAAGCACATACGTTTGTCCCAAACTCGTATAATTTGGTACCGGAAACTCATCAACCCCCTTAAGCATGCTGATCTTACTACTATCATATTTTGGTAATGAAGGTTTAAAAGCGCCGTCTGTACGAGTTAATACAAAATCATTACCATTATGAAGCATAATATTGGTTACACCATTTCTCCAACCATTGGAAGAAAACTCATCATTATTAAACTTATTAGATTCGTCATCTTTATTTCCAGAAAAATAACCTAGTAACTGTGCAGAGCCATCTCCCAAAAACCGAACAGAAGCATCAAATTGCTTGTCTCCTATTTTAAAACTCTTTAATGTTCCTGGCGTAAATTTCATGAATTGTTTAAAATCTCCTTGTAAAGATTCTCCATAATACCCATAATAAAACTCTACATCCTGGACATCTTCAGGAAGGACAATTAATTCTCCAGATGGGGTAACAAAAGTATAAGTTCTTGTACCACCAGTCACCGTTGTACCATCTACAAGTATTTCGGTGTCTTTATAATAAGATCCTATGGTTACACTCTCCCCATCTCCCTCACAATCAAGGCTAAAGTCAAACAATTTGAATCCAGAGGCAAAGATTTCTTCCCAATCCATATGATTGAAAATGTTGTTTTGGCCATAATCCATAATAAAACCTGTGGTTCCTTTTGGAGTACTATACGTTTTAAAAGGGTGTTCTAGCCCAAAAATACCATGTCCTAGCTCGTGTGCTATAATAGTTGCTTTGTCTACTGCCCCTGCAAACAAAAATCCAAACTGGCTTTTGATCGGCATAAATCCTTGCAGGTCTTCAGTTTCTGACTTTTCACCATCGATATCTGTAATAAAGACATAATATGTTTCTTCATCATACGTACCATAACTTTTGTAATAATCGATAATAGCTTTTTCCTCGACACTATATCCACATAGTAGCCCTCTTTCATTGGCGTTGATAGCATCATATGGTTCTTCTTTATCCCATACGTCTTGTGGTATTTGCAAACGATTTCCAACCTCTATATTTAGGTTGACTCCCGCTTTTTTATAGACCTTTTTAATTTCTTCCTGAGCTTCCCTGCTTATTACAGCTTTGTTGATAGGTATTAGTTTTACATTGATATCAGCAAACTGATTGCTTCCTAAGTGCACCAAATTAAGAACACCAACAATACTATGTTTTCCCTCTTCTTGCCCTTTTACCGTTGCCAATATTTTTTTGTGAGCATAATCAAACTTTTTGGTAAGACTTAGGGTAGCTTTATTCCCATTCCAGGTAGCTGGAATCGCGGTTCCACTTTTAGTTTTAAAGATGATGTCGTCTGTAGCTATTGATTCATCTTTAATATCGGCTATCGCAATAACAATATCATCTCCATTGGTATCAGATATTCCTTTGAATGCGGTTTGATAAGTACCTCCTCCTTTTATCGGAATGGTTGGATAGATACTGTTTTTCCCTAGCTGACCTTTTGCTCCCTCTGGTAATTCATCAAAATAGTAGTATCCAGATTTAATAAAAGTTACTAATACTCTATCATCCGATATTTGTAGAATCTCTCCATCCTCATCTACACCTTCTGTAGTGGCCTCGGTCACTTCTCCTGCATGTTCACTTACTTTTATCACATTATCTTTTCCTATACTCCATACTTTACCATTAGCATCTTTGATTTCTATATCCTTGCCTCCTGGTATCGTCTCCTCTAATCCATTAGTTCCCCTAACCACAATAGCACCATGTTCATTAATAGTAATGCTTTCGACAACAAAACCTAATTCAATAAAGTCTGTTTCTCCCTGATCTCCTGTAATGGTTTCTACTACATCGATATCAAGATCTACGGTCATGGTTTCATTCTCTCCATATTTAGGATCATATAGCGTGACTATTTCCCCTTCTGCCAATTGACTATCTGTATTGATCAAAACATTGTTAAACTTTACTCCAAAACGAGTAAATTTTAAATAAGGAATCCCCACATACCCTCTACCTGTAATTCTACCTCCAGATTGACTATCTATTTCTACAATGGTAATGATAAAATCTCCTGCCTTAATACGTTCACCAATATTTAATCCTGGATGCGGTTCTCTATTGGTAATGGCTATTTCGTCAGGTACTATTCCGCAATTATAATCGGCAGTTTCATCTTCTGCAGTTTCTGTTGTTACTTCCTGTATATCAGAATACTCCCCGTATTGATATTTACATTTAGCTTTTACTTTATATTCGTAGGTGGTTCCTGGCTTCAAATTCCAGATGGTAGCCCAACCACTATTGGTGCGCTTTGTAAACCAATATGCATTGGGTTTTCCTGCTTCTCGATACGCAATGGTATATTCTGTATACTCATTAGGGTCTTCATCCCAAAACACATTAATTTTTGAGATCCCTTTAGCCTCTGCACTAACAAACTGAAGTTCGCTACAAGGTGAGGTTCTCGAAAACCAAAATACCTCACTATATCCTTCATTTCTAAAAAGGCCAATTTCTTCTGCACCCTGCAATGCTGTGGCTTTTACACGCCATGCATAACGTTTATTAGGCAGTAACAACGGTTGTGTGGGTCCATAAACAAAGGATGTATTACGAGTAATGGTTTCGAACACCGGTTGCGATGATAAAAATGCAGCTTGGGGATCTACATAATCATCCCAGATTTCTACAATACTCAATTCGTATTCTACATTACTTACATTAATATGTCTGGGAGTCCACTGAAAAACAATATTCTCTACTTCTTTTGCTTCTATATTACTTTTATTAAAAGGCAGGTTAAGTATTGGTGGTTCGTTCTTATAGATATAGGTAGTCGCGCAACTTTTTGAAGACAATCGATTACCTGTGGTAAAATCAAATACCTCGAAACAAAACTGATAGCTTCCTTCTGGAATAAACTGCCCATATACATTAGGGGTAATCCCCAATATATTCTGAAACTCGAAATACGGGGCTAACTCCACATTCGTAAGTGTTAGTGTTACCCCTCCATCGATAAATAAAGGATCTGCTCCAATAACCACATCATTACTCTGAAATGCAATTCCGTTACCTTCAAAATATACTTTTAACCTAATCTGTTCATTGTTGATGGTAATATCATTTAACAGTAACTGAACTCTTAAGGGACTGTTGACAGCAGTGGCATCGGCATAGTTATAAAAATTAACTGGAGCCGGTGCATTCACTTGCGGAGTTACCGCAATAGGGTATTTTTGAGCAATTCCCTGACCTGCAAAGTATATAATAGTAAATATGGTAAGAATAAGTCTTCTCATAGCTTAGTTCTTTTCTATATATTTTAAATCAAATTTATCTGGGCTTGTATAATTCAATGACTTTTTAAGGTAAAAATCAATGATTTGTGTAATCATATACAATTGCACCTCTTGTTCGCTCTTATCCTGGTCTACCATCTTAAAAATGTTATCCTTTTCGAGCTCCATCACTTCTTTTAAAAACTTATCTGGGCTTTCTATCTTTTCTATGGTATTATAACTTTGGATAATAGGCAATGTCCAACGATGCCCTATCAAACGTGCTAGTGCTACTTCAGAATTTTTTTGCAATTCTTCGTAACGTGTTTTAAGTGCTACAGAAGCAGTCTTACGTTGCTCTTCTGTTTTATTGTGCATGCTATGATTATCCATCGCTATTTTAGCTTTTACAAAAGCTTTTTCGAAGGCATAATCCAAACGCAACATATCTTTGCGAAGCTCTTGTAACATATCAAAAACTAACTGATGATATCCCGCCAGAAAGTCTTCATAGCTATACAATTCTTTTAAGAAGGTAAGTGCTTTTTCTTTATAGTCGCTCGATTTTTTTTCGTCTACAACTTCTAATCGTAGGATGGTAAGTTCTTCTTTTTTATATTCTGGGATGTGATCAAAATGCTGATGTTTTTGGATGTTTGCTAGCTTAACATCAATTTCATCCATAGTACCTTTATACAAAGAATCTTTATATCTAAATTGTAGTATTTCTGTTCCTTTTGATTTTTTATTTTTTGCTTTCTTGATCTTAGGTTTTCTTGGTTTTTTAGTAAACTTAAGTTTGGGGTTGAAACTATCAAAAGTATAGTTATACCCAAATGTTGCTGTAAAATTCTGCGAGGATGAAGCAGCGTTCCTAAATTGAGTAAGAAAGTTGAGCCTAAAATTATGTTTCTTTTTATAGGTATAAGCTCCTCCCAATCTTACATTGGTAACATCTCCTTGTTTTTCTCCGTTATTATTACTTTGGTTATAACTTATAGAGCTATTTGTTTTTAACTTTTTATCAAAAAACTGCTTTCTTACAGACACCGATGGTCCAAAGGTGGTACTATTATTTGTACCTATCGTATTATAATTTACATTAAGTGCCGCAGCAATGCTAAGGTTTAACGTTGGATATCCAAGAGTATACGATGTACTTCCGTTATAGAAATTAGAATTTCCGCCTTCTGTTGTTTGCCCCCCTTGTTTGTTTAATGAATTCTGATAAGATAACGCTATATTGAAATTATCTTTTCTAGTCTCGGTATCTCTAAGAATATAATTGGCATTAAGGTTGGCATTTTGAGATATTTGCTGAAAATCTAAAGTGTCCAGGTTGTCTGTCTGCGATACCTCATTTATATAATCAAACTGGTTCTTGATGTTCGTATATGATTGAAAATTAGAATAACCTCCTGTAATGCTTAATTTTTCTGAAGCGTTATATCCAACAGTAACAGCACTAACTACACGTTGTAATTGGGTGCTTTTATTATTCTCTAAATCATCTCTTTGTAAGCCGGCATTAAAAGACACGTTTACTTTATCCTGAAACAGGTTTTGTGTTGCATTTAGCGTGATGTTTTCTAAATCATTATTAAAGAAATAGGCACCCAATGTTCTATAATCGGGATCTATATATTCATACCCCACTCCAACAGTTCCTTTTGCTATAGGGTAAGTAAATCCTACATTGTATGCTTTATAATGTTGGGTAGTAATATTATTATCTATAAATGAAGACAATACTGACGAAGTATATTCTTCTTCAATTGCTTCTGTATTTTCTGTAATTGCAGACGATGCATATTCTGCCCTTAGTTCTCCTTTATCAAAAAGTTTCACTTTTCCTTCTAAGCTAACAACAACATTATCTTTGGGGTACAATTCTTTTTCTATAGGAACAGGGTTTACTATAGAGTTTTTATCATCAGAGGCTTTGAAAAATATGGCTCCTACCGAAAATTTTTCAAAACTGTAGCTAGTTTTTAAACCATATCCCGACCTTTTATATCCAGGGTTAGAAGAAGGGTCGCTTTCTATATATTCTGATGCTTTAAGCAATCGACCATACATGGCACTAATTTTTAAATCTTCATTTGGAGTAAGATCAACTCCAAACCCAGTAAACTGATGACCACTTAATGTATAAGGAGAAAAAGTCATATTTACGTCTCCAATATGCGTAGTAACCCATTTATAAGAAGGGTGAATGCTTAGTCTATTAAATTTAAAAGGATTAGAGTTTTGAAATTCCTGATTAGAATACGAAAATGAAAAAGGAATATTGTAGACACCACTGATGTTCAGGTTAACATTACCTGACAAAAAATAGGTAAAAGGTTCCCTATTCGCATCTCCTTCATAAAAAACCGTATTTGCTGCCACTCCTCCTGTTAGTTTAAATAGCTTTGCTTTTCCGATCTGACCAAGATCTTGACAAAATGCTATGGTTGAGAAGCAAAAAATAAAAATGTAATAGAATATTTTTAGAATCAAAGAGCTATATTTTTCTGATTAAAGCTTAGGAAAACTTCTTTTTTAAAAGAAAATATCTAAAACTATTTTTAATTAAACTTCTTACTTTTTTACCAAGTAAGTCTATTGTTTAAGCTTTATACAGAAACATACTGATTTTAAAAAACGCATGCACTATTTTGGGGTAATAACACGTTCAACTAATTAAGGGGATACTATGAATTAACTATTCTAAAAAAACTTGGCAATTTCTTCCAACCTTTAGTATACATTCAAGTAAAATCCTTCATTTAATATCCATAGGTTCATTTAAACTGATACTATATTGATCTTTTTAGTTTGGGGTATCAAAACCATACATTTAAACAATTTCGTTACTTTTTCTACTTCAAAGTAACTACTCAATTGATTTTTGTGCAACATTTCTTTACATTTTATTTAACATTTATATCGATATTCCAGAATTTCGAGTTCTATCCATTTGCCTTACTAGTAATGGATTATCTTTGAAAGATACCATATAGCCTATGTTTTAACATAATTTGAGCAAAATTAACTACAACTCATGTCTAAACGGACAAAAAATGTTAAAATACAATCATACTTAGGATAAAAATGCTTTAAAAACTGTACATGCCACTATTTTTTAATTGAAAAAAGTTATGTCATGAGCATTTGGTAAACTGTAGAAATAGCTTCCAAAAAGTTTCTTTGTCCAATTTACATATACAATATTAACACAAAAGAAGCCTATCAATATTCATAAAAAACATCTGTTTTCACAATATCATTGTACTTCTTAAAACATTTAATTGATAATTGCATGTAAGTATCAAATGATTTATACGACTACAGTATTAACCTATCAAATAGGTTAATAAAACATTCGTTAAGAAATTAATAGTGTTTTATTTATATATACGGGAAATGTTATAATCCAAAATTAGATTAGCCAAAATTTTGAATTTACCCCGGGTATTTAAAATAAGGAAAGGAGATATTAAAAAAATATCTCCTTATCTTATTTATACTTTTAGGTAATTGTGTTTTCTGTTCTGTTAAATGGAATTGTAAAATAAAAAATACTCCCTTTACCTTCTGTAGAAGATAACCATATCTTACCACCATGGGATTCTACAATTTTTTTACAATGAGCCAATCCAATTCCAGTACCTTCATATTTATCTCGAGAATGTAATCTTTGAAAAATGGCAAATATTCGTTCTTGATGGTTTTGGGGTATTCCTATTCCATTGTCTTGTACAGAGAACTCCCAGAAACCTTTTGAATCATTTTCTTGATCTTGTTTCTTCTTGCATAAGATATCTATCTTTGGAACAGTATCTTGATGGCGAAACTTAATACCATTGCTAATCAAGTTTTGAAAAAGTAAACGCAATTCTATCTCTGCACCAGTCACAACAGGTAAGTCTTTAAAATTAATGCTTGCTCCTGTTTTTTCTATTCTATTTTTTAAATCACTTTTTAAATCCTCTATAATCACATTACAATCGACCGCTACATAGTCTTTACTTCTACCCAATCTTGAATATTCTAGTAAAGCATCTATCAATTTTTTCATTCGTACACTAGCGTCTTTTATAAAAGTTAAGCTGGTTTTTCCTATTTCATCAAACTTTTCGTTATAATCTTGAGTAAGTAAATCTATAAAACTAGAAATGGTATTAAGTGGTTCCTGAAGATCATGACTTGCGATATAAGCAAATTGTTCTAATTCTCTATTTTTAGCTTCTAATACCACAGATTGCTTATAAAAAGCCTGATTTTTAATTGCTAATTCCTTATTATACTTCTTCTTATTTTGATACCCTCTATAAATAAAAAAACTAAATCCAAATGCAAGTGTGGCCAAAGCGATTAACAACAAGCTTATTTTTTCCTGACTTTTAATTTTTACATCCTGTTCATTTAAAACTTTCTCTTGTTGTTTGATTTTATCCTTTTGTTTTTCAAGAAATTCTTGCTGTTCTTTTATTTCTCTATTGCTTTCCTGAATTTGTTCTTGCTGTTTTTCAATATATGTTATTTGCTCCTTTATATTATTTTCTAACTCCCTCTCTAGCGCAAGTCTTTCTTCGTATTTCTTTTTCTGAAATTCGTTTTGAGTGTAAAGCTTCTTTATTCTTTTATTACGTTCATTAATTTCTCCCTCCTTAGAATAAATTTTTTCTAACTGCCCTGTTATAGTATCCTTCTGATATTGTATTTGTCGTTCTTTATCTTTTAATTTGGCTTCTTGCTTAGTCTTGTCTTCTTGAATTTTACTTAGCGTCTTTTCTGTAAATTGGTAGAGTCGTTTCCATTTTTCTGCAGACGTAATGGCATATTTTTTTAAGGAAGGAACCACAGTAAACCTCTCTTGTTCTATTCTTTCGATATTAATTTCATATTCAAAAGAATCTCCAACATTTACCATATTAATCATTGAAGTATTAAAATTATAATCTTCACTAATTAACAAAATATTTTTACCTAGTATTTTATCCAGAAGGTATTCTATACTATAACTATACTTATTATTTACATATAATAGTTGTACATTTTCTACATCATTTACATGTTGTAGACGAATAACCTTTACAGGTTTACCATGAATTTTTCTCCTCTTCGCTATAGTCCTAAGGTCTAGTATGGTTTTATCGGGACCTAAAACACCTATTTTAAAATCTTTTTTAGATTTAAGATTTTCCCAGCCAACTTGCTGCGCAAAATTGAAAATAAATATAGCCCTCTGTAACCTTTTTACTCCTTCTTTATCTGCTATTTTTGATGTTTGTTGAGCAAAAGAAAAAACCATGGTTATGCAACATAACACTAATGCTATAAAGTGTTTTTGTATGGTGGATATATGAATATGCTTTATCATAATCTTAGTAATAATCTTACATAATAATTTGCTCCATTTACGCCAAATTGTTGTACTCTTCTACTGTAGATGAAATTACCATCTTCTGTATTAGCACTGTGCTTGTGTTTATCGGGGTATATATTGAAAATATTATTACCGCCCAATGTACATTTCACATAATCATTAACTTGATACGAAACGGCAACATCTGTTACTATTTTTGGAGTAAATGTTTGATCACGGGTTTCTATATTTCCTGTAAAATCATTAAGTACCCAATTTGCAGTGTTACCGTCATCTGGATGTATAAATTTCACATCACCAAACAAGGTGTTGATAACCTGAAACTTAAGCTTCTCAAAATCATACGACATTAATGCATTCATCTTATAATTTGGTTGTGCAGACTCTACTCTTGCTATTTCTTCTCTATTAAACAAAACATTTTCTTGTCCTCTTAAGGCTTCAGAAACTTTAATAGGTCCTTTTACTTTTGTTCTCGTTATATTAGCACCAATAGAAGCATTGAACTCTCCTTTACCTAATGTTTTTTTATAGAAAAGTGTCATATCTACCCCAGAGGTTTCTGAATCTATTGCATTAGTAAAGAATTGCGCAGCTCCAACATTAAATGGCTCTAATATATCTTCATACCCTTCTGCAAATTGACCAGAAAGTACTATTCGATCTTCTATAGAAATTAAATAGTAATCAAAACTAAACGTGATGTTATCTCCAAACCTACTGCTAATACCAGCACTTAAATGATTTGATAACTCTGGTTTTAAATTTCCAATTTTAAAAGCTCCCGAAGTTACAGCACTTTCATTATTAAAAGTTCCTACCTGCACACTTTCTCCATTAATAAACTGTGTACTTATATTTTGAAAATACACCTGATGTAGAGACGGTGCTCTAAATCCTGTAGAAAATCCTGTTCTAATTGTAATTCCATCTTTTATTCTATACCTACCTGATAGTTTCCAGATGGCTTGCCCTCCAAAATCATTATACAATTCATATCTAGCAGCTCCTCGAAGCAATAATTTTTTAGTTAAATTAGCTTCGATATCTATATACCCAGAACTATTTGTTCTAAAACGACTTAACTCATTTTCTGGTCTAAAACCAGGAAACACCTGTGATCCCACAACTCGAGGTAGTTCAGTCCCCTGAGGTGTTACATAAGTACTACCCCCATTAGTATATGAAGCTTCTTCTCCTGCAATAATCTCATAATTCTCTATTCTAAGTTCTGCCCCAAAAGCAATATTTACACCACTAAGCCAATCAAATGTTCTTGAAAGATCAAGGTTTGTCGCATTTTGTTGATATAAAAAACCTCCCGTATAAAAAGTTTTGGGAGATGTGATTCCTAATGACGCGTTATTCGAATTGTTAACCGTATAATCTAATCTATTCACGGCAATAGAATGGCTAAAATCTACATTCCAGTTATTTTTTACTCCTTTAATTCCTCCTGTAATCACATCATCCTGTATATCAGTAAGTATTTCTGGAGAAAATCCATGTGGAAAAAGTTCTAAAACCACTTTGTCCTGATCTTTAGGAAAACGATAAAAGCCTTTTGACGTACCTTCTCTATAATTTCTACTAGCTTGCAGATACAATGAGGCATTACCTGACAAAGGAATACCACCATTAAGCGAAAGTGCAATATTCTGAGTTTCGGAGCTTCCTATCTGCATGACTTGCATTCCTGTATATCCAGTTCTTTGAAAAAAATTATTCTCTACAATTTGCACTTGATCAATCGCATTATCATTAGAATAGACATTACCAGTATAGTCCCCTGCCCTATTTATAGATCTTCTATCTCTATATTCTGCTGTTACATTCATATACCCTTCTTTCCCAACTTTTAAGCCAAAATTTGCCGCAGCATAGATATTGGTCCCGTCTCCTTCTGTATTCGTTCCTATTCTACTATCCAATTGGATAATTTCTGTTTGTTTTTTTAAGATAATGTTTATAACTCCTGCAATAGCATCAGACCCATATTGTGGTGTTGCTCCATCTCTAAGCACTTCTATTCTTTCAATTGATGCCACAGGAATAGCATTAAAATCGGTCCCTACAGATCCTCTTCCTACTGTACCATTTACATTTAATAAAGAACTACTATGTCTTCGTTTTCCGTTAACCAGCACCAATACCTGATCCGGGCCTAATCCTCTTAGCGTAGCAGGATCTATATGATCGGTTCCATCTGCTATAGTTTGCGTAGTCGAATGAAAGGAAGGAATTAAATAATGTAATATATGACTTAATTCTACCTGGGGCGAACTGGTAAGTTGTTGTGGCGAAATAATATCTACCGCAGCTGTATTTTTTAATGATGACTTTGGTTGGGCTCTTGATCCTAAAGAAACGGGTTGATCTATAGAAAACCCTGTTTCTAATAAGAAATCTACTTTTAAAGTATCCCCTTTTTTTACAGAAACAGCTTTGGAAAGGGGGGTATACATTACAAAATCAGAGGTAATTATATAATCTCCTTTATCTACACTAAATTGATAATAACCATTAACATCTGTTGTTGTACTCTTATTCGTACCGTCAATAAATACCTTTGCACCTGGTAAATTCCCAAATTGATCCGTTACATTACCACTTATAATAGCTTTGGATTGTGACCAACTTACCTGACAATTACAGTAAAACAAAACAAGTACTAAACATATTTGACACTGTGTCTTAAGCATATAGAACGTTTTTCATAAATGCATACTCCTAGATGTTTGCAAAAATAGTACTATATATTTCTAATCCCTATTAAAGTGCTCTAACTTCGTTAAGAAAAATCATATTCTTCATATAAATACTCCTCGACTACCTTTGTAATCAATTCTTTTGTCAAATGTTTAGGACTATGTGTAATTATATCTGGCATTTCTTCTGCCATTTTTTTATCACCATTTATCAATTCTGCTCCAATCATCAAAACTATTTTAGATTTTTTAAATTCACTACTTAGTTTTTGATAAGCAGTTAAAAACTCCCAGCCATTCATAACCGGCATATTTATATCTAAAAAAATAACCGAAGGAAATATTCCTGATTTGATATAGTCTAATGCTTCTTCGCCATTTTTTGCTATCAAGATTTCATCTGCATATCCCGTTTTCTGGATCATCATCTTGTTAAAAAAATTAGTAGCCTCACTATCATCTACTAATAGAAATTGTTTTGTTTTTCCCATGTTTAGCTATTGTACAAAAATACTTTTCTAATGCATTGTCTAATAATTTAGGAGATAAAGGTTTATTCAAAAAGTCTAGTACCAAACTATGCTTTTCTGCTTTCTCTATTTCTTTTTCATCATCAGAGGTTGTTAACATAAAAATGCCAACTCCATCTGTTATTTTATTACCAAACTTTACAAACTCTTTTAAAAACTCCCATCCGTTCATTCCTGGCATATTAATATCCAAAAAGACCAGACTTGGTTTATTTTGCTTCCCTTCCTTGACTTCTTTAAAATATTCTAGTGCTTCCAATCCACTAGTAACTGTAGAGACATTGCCAAGGTCACCATATTTCTCAATAATCATTTTATTAAAGAAATTGGTAGGTTTATCATCATCTATTAATAATACTTGAAGTATTGATAATTTCATTTGATTGTTTTTTGATCGACAAAATTTGTCTACATATATTATCGTTGGTTACAAATAAATATGAATAATTTTATCATTATTACATACTAACAAATGAAATAAAACAATATTAAATCAAACTAGAAAATGAAAAACCAAACCGCGAAATTACGACAAAAAACACAATTCAACGGTAAAACACTTTTTATTCTTACATAATCGTAAGATAGTATTATATTTTGATAAAAAATAACAAGAAAAGTTATAAATATTCTAATGAACCTCGCTTCTAAAATGATTTTTTAACACATCATTTAATAAATCAATTGATAAAGGTTTGTTGATAAAATCATCTACAGAATGATTTTTTGCAGAAGCTTTTACATCATCAGGGTTGGATGATGTAGACAATAATATAATTTTTATACCATCGGTAACTTTTGGATTCAATTTAGAAAACTCTAGTAAGAATTCCCACCCATTCATTGCAGGCATATTAATATCCAAAAAAATAAGGTCTGGTTTGGTTTCTAAATTATTTTCTACAGCAGTAAGGTATTCTAAAGCTGCTAAACCACTTTGCACTTTATTTACCTTGTAGAAACTTTCGTGTTTAGAAACTACTCTTTCGTTATAAAAATTTGTAGCCTTGTCATCATCTATCAACAAGACACAATGCACCAATGTATTCATTTACTTCCCAATTACGGTCAAAGAAAATAAACTTATTTGAAATTATCATTACAAAATAGAACTTTATGAATAGGTTTTCGTTCAAAAACATTTATTCAACGGTCAAATGTACTTTATTACCATCTTTTTAAAATGTTAAAACCATAAAATAACCCACTAAAACAATGATTTTTGACATTCATTTACTAATCACTACAAAAAATAAACGTAATTTTGAGTAGCCTGAAATTATAATCGATAAGAAATTAGGTCACTATTATCTATGTCAGACAGAACAAACAACAACAATATCGCTCCTTTAAAATATACTTTTTATACAAATACCAAAGATATCCCAGCTATTGATTGGAGTTTTATAAACCTTAAAAATAATATTTTTCTATCCTTACCTTATCTAAAGGCTCTTGAGGATACGTTATCTGAAACAATTCAATTTAGGTATATTTTATTTTATCAGGATAAAACTCCTGTAGGCTTTGCCACCGCTCAACTTATTAAGTTTAATCCTTCTCTATTAAACTTTCAAGAATTTCCTTGTAAAATAAGCGATACTATTAAAAAAAAACTTATTAATAATATAGATGTTAAAGTACTCGTTTGTGGTAATATGTTTTCTTGTGGTGAGCATGGTTTTGTATACAATACCAGTCAAGTATCATCTAAATTGGCATTCAAAAGTTTATCTGATGCTTTGCGTGAAATTAGAAAATCTGAAAACTCTACAAAACCATCTTTTATATTGCTAAAAGAGTTTTGGCCAGATTCATACGATCATAGTGATTATATCAAAGAATTTGATTTTAGAGAATTTAAAATTGATGTAAATATGGTACTTCAGTTAGATCCAAAATGGACTACTTTTGAAGACTATATTAACAGTATGCGAACAAAATTTAGGACGCGAACAAAAAAGGTTTTAAAAAAATCTAAAGATGTTGCTGTTAAAAATTTCACTGCAGAAGACATTGCAACTTATACCGATCAAATAGACAGATTATACCTTTCTGTAATTGATAAAGCTGATTTTAAGATTGGTAAACTCAACGCTTCTACATTCAAAAGTCTAAAAGATACCTTACAAGAAACATTTATTTTTAAAGGATATTTTATAGAGCAAAAACTAGTTGGGTTCATGACTGCTTTTTTTACAGATAATCTTATTGACGCAAATCATATTGGGATTGATTATGATTACAATAAAAGTCATGCTATTTATCAAAAAATGTTATATGATTATGTAGACCTTGCGATCACAAAAAATGCAGATGAACTTAGACTAGGTAGAACCGCAGAAATTATAAAAAGTTGTGTAGGAGCTAAACCGGTAGAGATGAAATTATATGTACGCCATGGTAATTCTATTTCTAATACACTATTAAAGCCATTAATAGAACTAATTTCACCAAGTGAATACGAAATTAGAAACCCTTTTAAACTCCGGGTAGAATAATGGATTCATTAACTCAAATTGTACTAGGTGCCGCGGTGGGTGAAGCTGTTCTTGGCAAAAAGGTGGGTAACAAAGCAATATTATGGGGTGCAATTGCAGGAACCATTCCTGATTTGGATGTATTAACGAAGTTATTCGTTGATAATGTTACTGCCAATGAAGTACATCGAGGCTTTTCTCACTCAATCCTTTTTAGCATCATAGCAGCTCCTATATTTGGCTGGCTGATTGCCAAAATATACAAACATAAAGAGGCCAACTGGAAAGATTGGACCAAACTTATGTTTTTAGGATTATTTACCCATCCAATACTTGATGCCTTTACTACCTGGGGAACTCAGTTATTTTGGCCATTTAGATATAAGGTATCATTCAAAAATATTTTTGTAGTTGACCCTCTTTATACACTACCATTTTTGATTTTTCTCATTTTGGCAATGTTTTATAAACGCACTGACCCTAGGAGAGAAAAATTTAACAAACTAGGGCTATTCATAAGTAGTGCATATATGGTCATTACATTAGGAATAAAATGGTATACTTATACCGTTTTTCAATCTAATCTAGAAAAACAACGTATTGGTTATAAAGAGATTCAAACAAAACCTACTCCCTTAAATAGTATTCTATGGTCAGCTAATATCGAAACCCAAAATTCTTTTTTGATAGGCTATTATTCTTTATTGGATGAAAACGATAAAATTAGTTTTAAAGAGTTTCCCAAAAATCATCATTTATTAGGGGAAATGAAAAATGACCCACTTATTCCTAGATTGATCAAGCTTTCTGAAGGATGGTATACTATTGAAAAATTATCTAATGACAAACTTTTATTTAACGATTTACGGTTTGGCCAATTAGGTATCGATGAAAAAAACAATAGGTTTGTTTTTAGTTATGAGTTGTTTTATAATAAAAATGGCGTACTTACAGCAGTTGAGAGCGAACGTAAGATGAATGAAGCTTCTCCTCTACTCAAAAAATTATTTGCGCGTGTATTAGGAAACAAAGAACAACCTTCGAGTTTATAAAAAAAGATGGTTTGTTTAAACCATCTTTCTTCTTCTATATATTTCTGTTCTGAGGGTCAAAATTTATGCAAATTGACATAGCACACCACCCATAAGCGCAATGCATACGACCCAATATCCTGCATTAACTGCAATATATTTAAATCCTTTTCTTTCAAACAAACTATTGGTTGCCAGAACAGGCAAAGCAATTAACAATCCAACCATAGCCCCGTGCAAGGCTCCATGCCCAAAGTCCCTAAAGTTATTGCCATATTTTGCCATATAATCTTGCGAAAACTTATAGGCTTCAGAACCAGGTTCGTTCCAGCCTGGTTCGCTCATAATACTAGAGAAAAAACCAAATTGATGAATTACTATGGTATTTAACATAAAAGCAAGAAAAAAGCTAAACACATATGCCAAAATAAAAGTTATTGCCATATTTCCTCCTTTTAAATCTTCTTCTGTAAACCCACAAGCATTCATCCAGGCAGTGCCAAAAACTTTTGGATTATACCAGATAAACCCAAGTATCATAGGGACTAGCGCTGCTAAAGCAGTAATCAAAAAATTGAATTCCATATTTGTTAAATTTTATTGTTGTTTCTCAAATATAGTTAATTCTGTTTTTAGATTTACCAAACAAAAACCAACAATCGAATAGAAAAAAGAATCAATACCACACCGGTTATCTTAAAAAATACGGCTAGTCTTTTGACAGAAATAAACCTTTGCAACTTTTTAGATAGAAAAACTTTTGTCATATCTGTTATAAATATTGCCACTAATACCGCTATTATATATGTCACAAATGAATGATTTGCCACATATTTATGCTGACCATACTTAAACACTCCAATCCACACCAAAAACACAAAAGGATTAAAGAAATTAACACTAAACCCTCTCATAAAAAAGGAGAGGATATCTTTAGATGAAATTGAAATAGTATGTGTAACGGTAGCTTTTTTAAACAAATAATGAACTCCTAATCCAAAAAGAATGATACTTCCAATAGCAGCTAACCACACTTGGTTTTGCGATATGGTTAAAAAAGAAGAAAAGCCATAGTAGCATAATAAAACACAAACGACATCACTAATAATTATCCCTAAGGCTACTGATATTCCTACTTTTACTCCATATTGAAGTGTACTATTAAGCAGTAAAAAGAAGACGGGTCCTATAAAAATGATCATACTCAACCCTATTATAAAACCTTCTATAAACGACATTAAAAAACACTCAAAAATTAAATTCTGGTAAATATAGGTAATCTATAATTTTTGATATTCTTTTTTAAGAATTTCTATATGGCGAATTAACCGTTTTACATCCAGAGCAATGGTACCATTATACACTCCTCTAATGTATCCTTTTTTATCTATAAGAATAAAATTTTCGGTATGAATAAAATTGTTTTCGTCCTGAGTTTTAACAAAATCTTCATCTGCAAAGTACCCTTTTCTTGCTATTTCATAAATTTCATTTTTATCGCCAGTAACCAAATTCCATTTTTCGAGATCAACCTCATTCCTTATTGCATAATCCTGTAATACAGGTACCGAATCATGCCAGGGCATTACCGTATGTGATAATAACTTAATATCATTATCAGTTTTATACGTTTTCTGCAAATAGCGCATGTTTTTGGTAAGTTGTGGACATATTCCAGGGCAAATTGTAAAGAAAAAATCTGCCACATATATTTTATCTTTATAGGTCTCATTAGTAACTGTATCACCTACTTGATTTATAAATGAAAATGCTGGTATTTTATGTTTATCCATCAAGTCTGATGTTGAAAACCAATGTGGTGTAAAACTTGAAGACACAAAATAAGGTAACTTTTGCACAACTGCTTCTTCCTTCATTTCTTTTTGCTTTTTACAAGAAAAAGTTAAACACAGTATAGCTATTATAAATAACAAATATTTCATGATACAATTAATATATCTTTATAGAATCTTTCTTTATGGTATAACATTTTTTTAGTCCAATCAAACCAAAACGCTCACCATTAATTACTTCGTAATTTGCACGAATTGCACCATTAGAGCGAAACATTTGTTGTCGCCCCGCTTCTTTTCCAGAAGTATAATTAAAATCTCTTAGTAACTGTCCATTAGTATACCATTCTTTTACAGTACCATCATACCTGCCTTCTTTATCAAAATGATATTCAAATTTAGAACTGCCATCTGGCCACCATCCCCTATGAACATCTATTTTAACTCCTTTTGAATATATTCTATGCGTTTGTAAAACTCCATTATTATAGTACACCTCTTCGACTCCTTCTTTTTTACCATTAAGATACTTTACATCAGATTTTAATTCTCCGTTTTGATAATACCCCTTTAGGTTACCGGTAAGCGGTTTTTCATTGTAAAATAGTTTCCCATTAGAAAGAGATAAGCTTGCATCTCCTACTATCACCGTTTGATTAGGTACATCTGTTCTACAGCTCAACAAAAAAAGAATTATGGTAAATAGTCTATAAAACTTAAGCATTTTTAGTTTGTTATATTTCCAGGAGTTCCAAAAAATCCATTACCGTTAATGTAAGGATCTTCAGAAGTAATATGGTAATGATAAATACCATTAGGAAAATCTGCGGTTACACCTACATGACCATGATAATCATCAAGATCTGCATTGGTGATTTCATCACCATTCTCTATAGGACCATACACAGGAAAACCATCGGCCAACAAACCCAGAAAAGTATCATTTCCAAATTTATTGGTCAGATACACAGGTTCTTGATGATAATGATACCCGCCTTGTTGTTGAGGATGTCCTAAATACTGATCAAAAGAATTAATCTCAGAAGTTAACGGCTGATTATTAGGCCCTGCATATTGATTGTAAAAAACAACCCCATTTATTGCAAGTCCCATAGTTCCTAATGCCGTTGCTTCCTTATTTGATGCTTCTGCAGGATGTAAGGGAATGGTTATAGTAATATTCTGAGCCGCAATTCTATTAGGGTTTAAATTAAAACTTGTATTACTACCGTTATAAGCTTCATACAAACTACTCTCCCACTCTGTATCCAAATAATAAGGTGATTTATGATCTGGTAAATCGTTGGTCGTAAAAATTACATTACTTCCGCTAATTTCATATGACAAACCAGCTGCGCTAAACTTTGTCAAAATCGGAGTTATATCATAATCTGAAGCTTCTGTATCTGGATTTGTTTCATTAGTTGCAGACGAATCATCATCGCCAGAACAAGCTATGAACACACAGATTAAAATTAGCAAAGTAGTTATTTGGGTAGAAAATTTTGGGGACTTTTTCATAAAATAATATTGATTTGGTTATTACGTGTTTAGTTAGACTCAGTAAATCACAAAAGGTTTAATTAATGAATCCTACATTTTTTTGAACAATAGAAGATAACTAATTATAAATACATAAAAAAATACAATAATTAAAGCCCTAATTATTATCTGGTCATTTTAATATTTATATTTATCGTATAGATTAAATATTCATACCTATGAGTAGTAAGTATAATGTCAAGGTCAATACCCTTTTTGAATTTGAATTTACAGAAAAAGATATATCTTCCATGGATATCGTCGAGAACTCAAATTCAAATTATCATTTGATTCATAAACATCAATCCTATCAAACAAAAGTCATACAAAATGATTTTTCTTCGAAAAGTTATACTATAAGTGTTAATGGCAACTCATATCAGGTTGCTATTAATGATGTTTTAGATATGAAAATCAAAGAAATGGGATTTTCATTGGGTTCATCAAAACAAATACATCAAATCAAAGCACCTATGCCAGGGCTATTACTAGATGTTCATGTTAAAATAGGACAACAAATTAAGGAAGACGACCCGTTATTCATCCTTGAAGCCATGAAAATGGAGAATAGTATTTTATCCCCTAGAGATGGAGTCATTAAATCCATTTCTGCGGTTAAAGGTACTACTGTAGATAAAGGCGAGTTGCTAATTGAGTTCGAAAAATAAGAACCTTAACAATATACACACAATACCATCAAAACATTTATAGCCAACTGTATGAAAAAAATATTGATAGCTAACAGAGGTGAGATAGCAGTTAGAATTCTTAGAACAGTACATCAGATGGGCATTAAAACAGTAGCCATCTACTCTGCTGCTGATCGGGATGCACCACATGTAAAACTTGCTCATGAAGCAGTTTATATAGGAGAAGCCCCTTCTAATCAGTCCTATTTATTAGGTTCTAAAATCATTGAGGTAGCCAAACAACTAAATGTTGATGCAATACACCCAGGATACGGTTTTTTAAGTGAAAATGCTGATTTTGCAAAAAATGTCGTAGCAAACAACCTTATTTTTATAGGGCCAAAACCAAAAGCCATACAAATCATGGGTAGTAAATTAGCAGCCAAAGAAGCTGTAAAAACCTATGATATCCCTATGGTACCTGGAGTAGATGAAGCGATTACAGATATATCCAAAGCTAAAAACATTGCAGAGAAAATTGGTTATCCTATATTAATCAAAGCATCTGCCGGCGGTGGTGGTAAGGGCATGCGTATCGTAGAAAAGGAGGTTGATTTCGAATCACAAATGCAACGAGCAATTAGTGAAGCAACTTCGGCATTTGGCGATGGATCTGTTTTTATCGAAAAATATATTGCTTCTCCGCGTCATATAGAAATTCAAATAATGGCAGACAGTCATGGCAATATTATACATCTTTTTGAGCGAGAATGTAGTATACAAAGACGACATCAAAAAGTGGTAGAAGAGGCTCCTTCTATAGTGTTAACATCAGAGTTACGTACCAAAATGGGGCAAGCTGCTATCAAAGTGGCAAAAGCCTGTGATTATCTAGGAGCTGGAACCGTGGAGTTTCTTTTAGATGAAAATCACAATTTTTATTTTTTAGAAATGAATACTCGATTACAGGTAGAACATCCTGTTACAGAACTAATCACGGGTATTGATCTTGTCGAGCTACAAATAAAAATTGCCAAAGGTGAACATTTGCCAATACAGCAAAAAGATCTGCAAATCAAAGGACACGCATTAGAGTTACGCATATATGCAGAAGACCCCTTAAATGATTTCTTGCCTAGTGTTGGGCAGCTAAACAAATATCAGATCCCCTCTGGCAAAGGTATTCGAGTAGATAATGGTTTTGAAGAAGGAATGCATATTCCTATCTACTATGATCCCATGTTGGCAAAACTTATTACCTATGGTAAAACTCGTGAAGAAGCTATAGAACTTATGATAACGGCTATCGATAATTATAAAATAGAGGGCGTAGAAACGACACTTGATTTCGGAAAATTTGTATGCAAACACGAAGCCTTCTATTCTGGAGATTTTGACACCCATTTTGTAAAAAAATATTTCACTCCCGAAGTGATACAAGAAATATCCCATAAAGAAGCCGAAATTGCTGCTATTATAGCATTAAAGCAATATTTTAATGACCAGGAAAAGCTTCGTTTACCAATACACTAAACTATGGATTCTAAAATAAAGACGTTACAAGATAAAATTAATCAAGCAAAATTAGGAGGCGGCAAAAAAAGAATAGAACGACAGCACCAAAAGAAAAAACTTACAGCAAGAGAGCGTATCAATTATATATTAGACGAAGGTTCTTTTGAAGAAATAGGGATATTAGTTACTCATCGTTCCACCGATTTTGGAATGGATAAAGAATTGTATTATGGAGATGGTGTTGTAACAGGATATGGTACTATTGCAGGCCGATTGATATATATATATGCGCAGGACTTTACAGTTTTTGGTGGTGCTTTATCAGAAACCCATGCCGAGAAAATTTGTAAAATTATGGATCATGCTATGAAGGTAGGAGCCCCTATTATAGGTCTAAATGATTCTGGCGGAGCTAGAATTCAAGAAGGTGTACGTTCTTTAGGGGGATATGCCGATATTTTTTACAGAAATGTGCAAGCATCAGGGGTAATTCCTCAAATTTCGGCAATTATGGGGCCATGCGCTGGAGGAGCAGTTTACTCTCCTGCCATGACCGATTTTACCTTAATGGTTGAAGATACAAGTTATATGTTTGTTACTGGCCCTAATGTAGTAAAAACAGTTACCAATGAAGAAGTAACTTCTGAAGAATTAGGAGGTGCAAGTACACATGCAACCAAATCTGGCGTTGCTCACATAACCTCTGCCAATGACATAGAATGTCTTGAAGATGTAAAGAAGTTGTTAAGTTACCTACCTCAAAACAATACTCAAAAGCCATCTGTAACTCCTTATTCTCTAAATGATGAAATAAGAGATCAATTATCTGATATTATTCCTGATAGTGCCAATAAACCATATGATATGCACGCCGTTATTACGGGTATTATTGATCATGATAGTTTTTATGAAATCCATCAAGATCATGCAGAAAATATCATCGTTGGTTTTGCGCGTTTAGGAGGAAAAAGTGTCGGAATTATTGCAAATCAACCCATGTTTTTGGCAGGTGTACTTGATGTAAATAGCTCTAAAAAAGCAGCCAGATTTACACGTTTTTGCGATTGCTTTAATATTCCGTTGTTAGTTTTGGTAGACGTTCCAGGTTTCTTACCTGGTACAGATCAGGAGTGGAATGGGATTATAGTACACGGTGCTAAATTATTATATGCGCTAAGCGAAGCCACAGTGCCCAGAATTACAGTGATTACCAGAAAAGCATATGGCGGAGCCTATGATGTAATGAATTCTAAACATATAGGAGCCGATCTAAATTTTGCATGGCCTTCTGCAGAAATTGCCGTAATGGGTGCCAAAGGTGCTAGTGAAATTATTTTTAAACGTGAAATTCAGGCAGCAAAGGATCCAGAAGTAAAGCTTTCTGAAAAAGAAGCCGAATATGCCGAAAAATTTGCTAACCCTTATCGCGCAGCACAACGAGGTTTTATAGATGAAGTTATCTTGCCAAAAAACACTCGACGTAAATTAATTAAAGGGTTTAGTATGTTAGAAAACAAAAAAGTAAATCACCCCAAAAGAAAACACGGTAACATTCCTTTATAATATAAATAAAACCTCTATGGCCTATAAAACACCATAGAGGTTTGCAAATCACATTGAATTTCGAAATAATATGAATACATAGTTTTTACTTAATAAAGTGATAAACTATATAGATATCTGTAACTATTTTCAAGTTTCTGAACTATCAAATCTCTTTGCTATAAATGCGCTCCGTAAATGATATGAATAACTTTCATGCGGGATATCTTTGTAAAAACTTATGTATTAAAATTACACTGAATCAAATCGTTTGATGTAAATAAAACTTTTAGTGATTATAACCATCACAAGTACAATCAGTACAGTCATATTTAAACCTAAGAAAAGGATAATCTTCTAACCAATCTGCACGCTGAGCCGGAGTTCCGCAGCAAAATCCTTCTGGAGAAGGTACACCCCCACCTTTTAGAGTGCGCATTTGTGTTCGATTTAATGATTGAAATGATGGGTCAAAATTGTTATTTTCCATTTTTATTTATTTGTGATTAACTAAATATCTTTTTTTACACAATGGTAGGGTAAGATCTCACACCCTTTTGCTTGGCCAAACAAAATCTTATATTTCTTCAAAAATGATTTTTTCTTTAGGGAGTTGGTTATTATATATGCTTTCTGATAATTCTGGGATTATGGCTGCTAGGTTTTCCAGAGTATACTGATCTGGTAACAGGTACCCATTTACAAAAATTGTAGGAGTTTTTTCTATTCTGGATTCATATAACCAATTAAAAAATGCTTCTTCTGTTGCTTTGTCCTTTTCAATAACATCATTCTTTTTTAAAGGGTATAGAAACATAAACTTTTTTAAGTTCATTAAATCATACCAATCAGACAACATTTCTAAAGTAATATCCACTGCATTAACTTTTCCTTCAATATTTTTTAACCAATAACTTATTATATAATCGGTTGCAGTAATATCATGATAACTTCCTTTATTATTCAATACAAATCGAAATGACACCTGCAGTTTTTCTGGATATGTTAGTAATAATTCTTCAAGTATCTTATGTTGTATTTTACATGGTTCACAATACAAATTGCTCACCATTAGAACTTTAATTGGTGCTGTAGTATTACCCAAAACTATCTCCTTAAGAATGGGATTCGTTTTTATTTTTCTTTGTTTCTGCAGTAAAAACTTAAAAACGGTTACCGATTCGAAAATACGCTTATAATCATACAAACTCAACCTACTATCTCTTAATTCTTTATAGCCGTTTTTAATCAATACGGTAGAAGATAACAGGCTAATAAAGATTAATAATGATGCAACCAATGCCAGTGGTTGTATACTTGTATTTTCAAAGCTTACAGAAGTGTTAAAACTATACATCACCAATTGGAGAATCAAAATGGCATTAATAACAAGGCATAATTGACACCATGTTTTGGCCGTAAAATATTGATAATATAAAGAGAATAAAACAATAGGGACTGTTATGAAACCAACTATTGGTAGAATATAATATGAAACATCAAAATAGTTAGAAGAACCAATTAATATGATCTGAAAACTAAAATAAGTAAATACAAGGTCCGAAAGTTTTACTTTTCCGAAAATCTGGGCGGTTTTTGAGTTTAGCACCTGATCGCATCCAGATTTCTTATCTTTTGCTGTTTGACAAAACTTTTCTACTACAATGTTTTCAATACCTAAATCTTTTGTAAGCAATAAATAACCTGTAATACTACCAACAATAGCACTTAAAAGTAATAAAGCCTCATCCCATTCTAAATGATGCGTCGTTTTAGATATAAGTAGCAAACCAAAAACCGAAATCAATAAAAACGATATCATTCTTTTGGTTAAATTTTCTTTTCTTAGAACATCTTCATTTTTTTGTGTTCTTACCCCCCGCTCGGGGAATATTTTTATAACCGTACCATTCCAACCTTTTAATTTTTCTTTTTGTTTACGTAAGCATTTTTTATTTTTCACAAAAACTAAATCTCCTTCTTCGTTCTCGAGATGTAAAATATAGGGGAACTCTAAGCCGATTAAGTCTGCTTTATTTATCTTCCCTATACTACAGGATATGGAAAGTCGCTCTAATACGTCTGCAATACATAAAATCGAAGGAAAATTAGCATTCGAAACTATCAAATCTTCTAGATACCTACTAGCAATATTTATGCCTTGATGTTTCAGATATTTATGGACTATCTTATGCATTCTTATATTCATTTGTTGGTTTCAAATGTATAGAATGAAAAAAACAACCTTCCCACCCAAAAAGGGTGGTATTTATAAAAATTGTGTTTTAGTAGTATTAGGTAAGACTACTATAAACTTAGTAAAATATCAATATTTCATACTAGCTGAAATATGGTGAAATATGTTACACCACGCTTTATTAATACTTTTGAATCATCATAAAACAAGATTTTTATCTAACAACAATTAATCAAAAATTAAAAATTATGAAACAATTCAAAAAAAGATTCGAAGGTATATTGAAGTTTTTAGCAACACTTCCTGGAGCATCAAGCCACGCAATTCATAGATAAAAAATAATTGATACCATATGAAAATATAATTACTTAGAAATTTTACTTTAAAAAATAGATAGATACATAGCCTATATCTATATAAGCCATTCTTCCAGAGGTATGGGGTACCTCTGGAGCTTGGTTTTTCGTTTTATTACTTACTACGTTAGTATTGTTATGCTTAATTCTTGTACATCACAATATAGTTTACGTTGTGTATAAGTACATTTTTCAGGCCACTTGAAGTATGATTTTCTTTATATTAAAACATTTTTGTTACTACAATAAAGGAATGCTTCTTTTATTTTATTTTGAATATCAAATTTTAGATTTTAAATTGGTCATTCAAATTTATCTTTCAAAGTAAATTGTTACCCCATTATGAGTAATCGAAAGACCACGAAATATGCTATCTATGCAGTTGCGGTGTTATGTGCTGCATTGATCAACGAATTTATAATCAATTATGTAAAAAAACGTATCAATCAAGAAGGGTATCTTTTGGTGCTTATAGATATGGCCATCGTTGTTCTAATTTTTGCTCCTACTTTTGCAATAGTATCAGAATACACAAAAAAACTCTCTAAAGCATATATAAAAACATCGAAAAAAGTTTCTACTAATAAAAATGGAACTTTACTTGGTTTTACTGTAGCTATCATTATTCTATTTATTCTTTTTGCTTATCTGCGCCATAATATAAATGTAATTAACGATTTGAAGCAATTGATCCCTTAAAAACTAAAGCTACTCTTCATTAGATCTATTCTAATTGATAAGAATTATTAACCTTTTATAGATTATTAGACTACTACCTATAGATAACAGTGCCTCCTGTTTTTTTTATTTCGTGTGCCAATTTGGATTCTATTTTTGATAATCTATGCACAATTAAAATCACTAATAAAGCTTCTGGAATCTGTATGATGTCGGCAATCAAAAATGCTTGAGACCCCTCTATCAATTGCTCTAATGTATCTTGTTTAAAAGCGTTTTTTAATACATATCGCCCCACAAAATTTGAAACAATAAAAAACCCCCACCATATTCCAATAACAACACTACCCTTTTCTATTTTATAAGTGTTGTCTGTTTTTTTTATATACCATTGTGTCTCCTTCCAAATTTCATTCATAATTTTAACAGGTCGAAACAGTACAATAATTGGGATAAACCAAGCCCATAAAGCCATTGATTCTTTATATTCTAAATAACTTATCCCTAATCTATGTAAGTTACCATATGCCCTTCTAAACCAATTAAGAAACACGATGACAGATACTATAAAAATTACCGTTTGCAACAACCCAATTATTTTTTGTCTTAAATCATTCGAATGCGCTTCGCCTTCATCTATAAAAAATTCTAATTGTGCTCTTTTAAGTAATTGTAACTCTAAATAACCAGAAACAATACCAATAATTGTACATACGATTAATACCCAAAACACAGAAAACAGTATTTTAGCTCTTTTTGAGTTATCCCAAATCTCAATTGTATTTTTCTTTTCTCCCAATGCAATTCTTTTTCCTTTTTCCATTTTTTTATTTAGCCGTGATAATTGGTATTGCAATTCTTTATCACAACACCTATTTTCATTCTCTATTCAAAAATTCATATTTGGTACAAACACTACACCAACGCACAGATTAGCAAAGATTTAAGCTATCATCTTTAAAATCTATAATATGAGCTATGGGATTATAATTAAACAACAAAGTACAGTAAGACGTATGCAATGTTTTTGTTCATGATTAGAAATCATCAAACAATACATGAATACTTTATATAAGTTATAATTTTCTAAAAATATGTATTACAACTTGATTGTTGTTGTAGGGTAGGATTCGCTTTGAAGCGGTAACGAATATAACAATTATTTTTTAAGATCTATATCTTTTACAAGGAAAGTAATCTATTATCAATAGTATAAAAAAAACAACCCCCAGTGGTTAACTACTCCTCTGGGGGTCTAGGCCGAAGCAATAAAAAAATTAAACTAACTCAACTTACACTCAATTTAACATGCTAAGGCTTCTTTTATATATCGTTTTAAAAAATTATGATTCTACTATTATGAAAATACTTACACTGTAAGAATCACAAATCATGGTGTCATGAAATACTATTGCCATTTATAGATAAATGTTTCTATTAGTTTTATGAATCAGATATGCAGCTTTGAATATAACGTATTTTTAGTGCATGTATTTTCCTACCTAAATGATTTGAATTAAATTATCTAAAAATTGTCTATTGAAATGTGTATTTCCTCAAATTTAGTTATTATCACAAAGGTTCCCTTTCCTATGTATTCTGCTAATATATTCAAATCTTTTGGGATAACAAGGCAATCTACGCTAGAAAATAAGCTATAAACTTATAATATTCTCTTAAAAAATCACCTTCAAATATTTAATTCAAATTACCATTACGTATAAATTTCTTAATCGTAAACATCCAAATTTACAATCAAAAAACAATGTATTACATTTAGTTTTTAGACGATATACTACAAACTTTAATTCCTACTTTATTGTATTAATTTTTTCATAAGAAGCCATTACCCCTTTAATTACAGAAGAACTTAACCCTTGATGTTCCATCTCATTTAACCCTTCTATGGTACATCCTTGCGGGGTGGTTACTTTATCGATCTCTTTTTCTGGATGTGTCCCATTTTCTGATACTAAGGTAGCAGCACCTATTGCTGTTTGCACAGCAATGATTTGTGCTTCATGTGGATGAAATCCCATTTGAATTCCTCCCTGTATCATTGCTCTTAAAAATCTTAAGAAAAATGCAATTCCACTTGCTCCCAATACTGTTGCTGCTTGCATTAGACGTTCTTCTATAACCAATGTTTCTCCAATGGTATTAAACATTTTTTGTACCACAAGAGCTTCTTTATTTACTTCTTTGTTAGCCGCAATACAAGTCATCGATAACTTTTTAGATGCTCCTGTATTTGGCATTACTCTAACTACTTTATTATCAGGAACAATCTCATTTATTTCTAAAATTGACACACCAGTAACTGTAGATATTAAGATTTGATCTTTATGAATTAACGGTTTAATTTCTTTTAAAACATTATCCAATTGTCTTGGTTGAACACAAAGAATTATCCATTGCACATCTTCTTTTATCGCACTGCCAATATCCTGAAATGTTGATACACCATATTGTTCTTCGACTTCTTTTAGATTTGTAACCGATTTATCAACTACTGTAATAGACTTAGCCATAAACAAATCACTATTTGCTAATCCAGATATTATTGATTTGCCGAGGTTACCCCCACCTATTATTATTATTTTATTCATCTTTATGTGTTTTATAGTATATGTTTTGTTAGCGTTGTAGACAACACTATTTTTTATAAGGTATTAGATAAAACAAAGAGTTGTACATACAGATAAACAACTTCTAGTTTTACACTACAATTTTATTTGTAATAACTTGGTTTTAATAAAATGGAAAAGAAACGGGGCGCACCCATTTCAAAGGAAGACTAGACCCCAGAGGGAAAGAAGAAACCGGGTACATAGAAAATAATATTCTTACGTACAATCAGAGGTTGTATGTGAGCTTTTCTAAAAATGGTATCCTTGGTATTCATGATAATAACTCTAAATCGTCGGCTGATTGCCCCTTTTGTTATCTATAAAGTACAATATTAAGTATTTTTTTTTTATCATCCATATCTAACACTAAAAAGTAAATTTTGTAACCAATATAACACCACTAGCGTTGGTTAATAATTATAGTTTAGAAATAATTCTTTCGTAAGATAATTTCTGATGGGTTATTTATATCAAAACAAAAAAGACGACCAAAAGGTCGTCTTTTTATTATATTATCTAATTTTAAGATGCGTTTAGTTACCCCCAAAGGTAAATAAAAGACCTAGGTTAATCGTAATATCACTTACAGAAGTTTCTCCTTCACCTTCACCAACTTTACCAGCACTTAAATAGGCTACATTCATATTAAGAACACCATATTTAAAACCTAAAGCAGGACGAAATGCAAAGTTAGAGGTACTTGTATCAACATTAGAACTAACATTCTCAAATTCTATAGATCCAATACTAGCTAGACCTAATCCTAAACTACCATAAGGTCTAAAACCTTCTTTTGTAAAGTAGTAACGACCATTTAACATGTAACTTCCTATAGCTACTGCACCCACTGATGCTGTTGTTCCATTCACGTCTACATCTCCTCCTGCTAAAAATTCTCCCTGATACATTATGGAAACATCAATATCTTCGGTAACACCGTAACCTAATTCTAAATGTGCGGCAAGCCCTCCGTCTGTAAAATCTGCTATATCTCCAGAAGGTAAAGCATAACCAAAACCTACACCAAGTTTAACTTGCGCGTTTGTAGCAGTTATTCCTAATAAAGCGACCGCTGCAAATAATAATAGTTTTTTCATAATTAATTCAGTTTTATCGTTTAACGGAGCGAATATATCGATAAAAAACAACAATTAACAAATATTTTGTTTATAAAATCATAAAAAAATATATAAATCACTGTAAATCAAATCAATAAAAACAAATATTGCAAACAAAAAATATCGGCAAAAAGACTTTTTTTGCCGATATTATGTTCATAACTTGTTAATTTTCTGTTTATTTTAAACTAAAAACTGAAAAAGATCTGGTTTATCATTTAGATAATCACCAAAAAAATTAAGTTGTTTCATCCGTTCTATTAAGGGAGTAAGATCTCCTTTATCTTTCAATTCAATCCCTACTACTGCAGGTGCATTTTCTCGACTAGATTTTTTAGAATATTCGAAGTGTGTAATATCATCGTTAGGCCCCAAAACTTCACCCACAAACTGTTTTAATGCTCCCGCTCTTTGCGGAAAACGAATGATAAAATAATGTTTTAATCCTGCATATAACAATGCTCTTTCCTTTATCTCGGCTGTTCTAGTGATATCATTATTACTTCCACTTATAAGGCATACTACATTTTTATCTTTTATTTCATCTTTATAATATTCTAACGCGGCTAAAGTAAGCGCTCCAGCAGGTTCTACTACGATTGCATCTCTATTATACAATTCTAAAATGGTTTGACAAACCAATCCTTCTGGTACAGTAATCATATCATCCAAATATGTATTACAAATATCAAAATTAAGCGTTCCCACTTTTTGTACTGCTGCACCATCAATAAACTTATCGATGTCTAAAATCTCTGTGTTTTTATTATTCTTTATAGAAGTATACATCGTTGGAGCTCCTTCGGGCTCCACCCCAATGATCTTTGTCTTAGGAGATAATGCTTTTATAGCAGCACACACCCCCGAAGCGAGTCCTCCTCCTCCTACTGGAACAAAAATATAATCAATCGGCACATCTACCTGTTTAAATATCTCAAGTCCGATTGTTCCTTGCCCCTCAATAATCTTAGGATCATCAAATGGATGTACAAATGTCTTTTTTTCTTCTTTACATACCTGCATTGCTGCTCTAGAGGCATCATCAAAAGTATCACCCTCAAGAATAATATTTACATACTTACCACCAAACATTTGAGTCTGGGCAATTTTCTGCTTTGGTGTTACAGAAGGCATAAATATAGTTCCTTCTATACCCAAATGGTTGCATGAAAATGCGACCCCCTGTGCATGATTACCTGCACTTGCACATACCACTCCATTTTTTAATTGTTCTGGAGATAATGAACTAATTTTATTAAAAGCTCCCCTGATTTTATACGAACGCACTCGTTGTAAGTCTTCTCGTTTAAGCAAAACATTTGCTGTATATCTTTGAGAATACCGAATACTGTTTGTTAAGGGTGTAACCATTGCCACATCCTTGATCGTGGAAACTGCTTTTTGAATATCTTCTAACTCAGGAAAATATTTGTTGGTTGCAGCACTCATATATTGTATGCCTTTTATTGTGAATCCAGATTATGTGTACTAGAAGATTACATTCTTGGTTTTATCTATAAGTAAATATAGTTACAATTGTACTTATAAAACCAGAATAACAGGATTCTATTATTAAAATATGGGATGTATTTTTGGTAGGTGGGTATTATTTAATTACCCGGATACTAATTTAACATATCCGGGTAATTAAACTTTATTAGTTATACTATAGGTTTCATAGCTGTCATAGACGCTCTTAATCTAGCACCTACCGCTTCTATAGGATGATTTCTAAGTGCTGCGTTAACCTCAATTAACTTAGCATTATCAACACGATTATTAGCTGCAATCTGATCATAAGCTTTACCAATTACATCGGTATCTATGTTTTTCATGAAATCAGTTAATAATGGTTTACATGCATGGTCAAATAAATAACAACCATATTCTGCAGTATCAGAAATTACTCTGTTCATTTCGAATAATTTTTTACGTGCGATTGTATTTGCAATAAGTGGTGTCTCGTGTAAAGACTCGTAGTATGCAGATTCTGCAATAATACCAGATTCTGTCATTGCTTCGAATGCCAATTCTACACCTGCTCTAACCATTGCTACCATTAATACTCCATTATCGTAAAACTCTTGCTCAGAGATCTCAACATCACCAGCTGGTGTTTTTTCGAATGCCGTTTCACCGGTAGCTGCTCTCCAAGAAAGTAAGTTTTTATCATCATTAGCCCAGTCTTCCATCATCGTTTTAGAAAAATGACCTGTCATGATATCATCCATATGCTTTTGGAACAATGGACGCATAATATCTTTTAATTCTTCTGATAATTCAAAAGCTTTAACTTTAGATACATTCGAAAGTCTATCCATCATATTAGTTATTCCACCATACTTCATTCCTTCTGTAATAGTTTCCCAACCATACTGAATCAGTTTTGAAGCATATCCAGCATCAATTCCTTTTTCGATCATTTTATCAAAACAAAGGATCGATCCTGTTTGTAACAGACCACAAAGAATCGTTTGTTCTCCCATAAGATCTGACTTTACTTCTGCAACAAAAGAAGATTCTAAAACTCCCGCTCTATGACCTCCTGTACCAGCTGCATAAGCTTTTGCTTGTGCCAAGCCATGTCCTTTTGGATCGTTCTCTGGGTGCACAGCTATTAGTGTAGGTACACCAAAACCTCTTTTATATTCTTCACGTACTTCTGATCCTGGACATTTTGGAGCCACCATAATTACCGTAAGGTCTTTACGAATCTCCATTCCTTCTTCAACAATATTGAACCCATGAGAATACGATAAAGTCGCGCCTTCTTTCATCAATGGCATTACCGTTTTAACAACTTGTGTATGTTGCTTATCTGGTGTAAGGTTAATTACCAAGTCTGCATTAGGAATTAACTCGTCGTATGTCCCTACAGTAAAACCATTTTCGCTTGCATTCACAAACGATTGTCTTTTTTCTTTTACCGCTGCTTCTCTCAAGGCGTAAGAGATGTCTAAACCAGAATCTCTCATGTTTAACCCTTGGTTAAGACCTTGGGCTCCACATCCTACAATGGTTATTTTTTTTCCTTTTAACGCATCTACTCCATCCGAAAACTCAGATGCTTCCATGAATCTACACTTTCCTAATTGTGTTAATTGATCTCTTAATGATAGCGTATTAAAATAATTTGCCATTTCCTTCTTAAATTTGTTATTTTTCCGTTTTTTCGGAAATCAGGTTTAGTTTATTTTTAATTTATTTCTAGTTGTGTCCTAAAAGGCTACAAAGGTAATTAAACTCTTGATTATAGGTATATAAAAAGAGGTTTAATATTGTTATCCAACAGCTTCTTCAGAGAAATTCTCTAATACTTTTGAAATATTCATTTTTTCTTTGGTAACAGCAATTCTTCCAGAGCGTACAAACTGCATCAAACCATAAGGTTCTAAGCTATCATACAAAGCTTCTACTTCATTACGTCTACCAGTTTTTTCTAAAACAAAAAACTCTGGTGTAACTGTAACAATATTTGCATTGCTTTCTTTAATTACATTCTGAATTTGTCTGTTTTCAAATAACAGGTTGGATGCTACCTTAAACAATGCTGTTTCCTGATATATTGTTTCATCATCTTTATGATAAAAAGCTCTGATAACTTCTATCTGTTTTTCTATTTGGCCTATTATCTTTTTCACCTGTACTTCTGTAATATTTACCACAATAGTAAAACGGTACACGTCTTTAATTTCAGAAACTGATGCAGTAAAACTATCCAGATTAATATGACGTCTTAGAAATATTGCCGAAATCCTATTTAGCAATCCTATATTATTTTCGGTGTATACCGATATCGTATAATTTTCTTTTTCCATAATTAACTTAATCTTATATCTGAAACTGATGCTCCTGTAGGGATCATCGGGAAAACATTATTTTCTTTTTCAACACATACTTCTAAGAAATAAGGGCCATCACAAGTAATCATTTCTTTTATTGCTCCCTCTAACTCTTCTCTTTTTGTAACTCTATTTGCCGGAATATGATATCCTTTGGCAATAGTTATAAAATCAGGATTGGTCATTTCTGTAGACGCATATCTTTTATCAAAGAATAATTGCTGCCATTGTCTTACCATTCCTAAAAATTCATTGTTTAAAACCACTATTTTTACGGCTGCTTTAGTCTGAAAAATGGTCCCTAATTCCTGAATAGTCATTTGGTATCCTCCATCACCAATAATAGCTACTACTTCTCTATCTGGAGCTCCCATTTTTGCTCCTATAGCAGCTGGTAATGCAAACCCCATCGTTCCTAATCCTCCCGAGGTAATATTACTTTTTGTGGTTGTAAACTCTGCATATCGACAAGCCATCATTTGGTGTTGCCCTACATCTGATACAATTACCGCATCACCATTAGTTTCTTCATTTATTCCTCTCATTACCTCTCCCATAGAAAGACCTTCTTTAGAGGGATATAATTCATCTTTTATAACCTTTTCATACTCTATCGCATCACAATCTTTAAATTGCTGAATCCATGAATCATAAGTAGCAGTTTCTACCAAAGGAAGTATTTGTGCCAATGTTTGCTTTACATCTCCCATAACAGCAACATCTGCCTTAACATTTTTATCTACTTCTGCCGGGTCAATTTCAAAATGAATCACTTTTGCTTGTTTTGCATAAGTTTCTAAATTACCCGTTACCCGATCATCAAAACGCATTCCTATTGCAATCAAAAGATCACATTCGTTGGTTAAAACATTTGGTCCATAATTACCATGCATTCCAACCATTCCCATATTAAGTGGGTGAGACGTTGGTAGTGCAGAAAGACCAAGAATTGTCCATGTTGTAGGGATTCCTGATTTTTCTATTAGGTTTTTTAACTCTTCTTCTGCCTTTCCTAAAATAATTCCCTGACCAAAAACAATCATCGGTTTTTTAGCTTCATTAATCAACTTTGCAGCTTCTTTAAGGCTTTCTGGGTCTGTTTCGGGCACTGCTTTATAGCTTCGTACCCCATTACACTTTTTATAGTTAAAATCTAGTTCTCCAAACTGAGCGTCTTTGGTAATATCGATCAAAACAGGACCCGGTCTACCAGAACGAGCAATATAAAATGCTTTGGCCAATACCGCCGGTATATCTTCTGCTTTGGTTACCTGGTGATTCCATTTGGTAATCGGAGTAGAAATCCCAATAATATCGGTTTCCTGAAAAGCATCAGATCCTAACAAGTGTGAACCTACCTGTCCTGTAATACAGACCATAGGTGTCGAATCAATTTGTGCATCAGCGATTCCTGTCACAAAGTTTGTGGCTCCAGGTCCCGAAGTCGCAATAGCGACCCCCACCTTACCACTTGTTCTTGCATACCCTTGTGCTGCATGCGTTGCACCTTGTTCATGTCTGGTTAATACATGATGTAATTGATCCTGAAATTTATATAACTCATCATAGACCGGCATTATGGCTCCTCCTGGGTATCCATAAATCAAATCTACTCCTTCTGCTAATAGACTTCTAATTACTGCCTCTGCACCTGTCATACGTTGTGTTGACATTTTAGTTTCTTTTTTTTTGGTTTGCACTTGTGTTTCCATACACATTTTCTTTGTGTGTCCAGATTTGGTTTCATCCTAATCTGGACATATTTATATCAAGATCAAATCAACTATTTGATACGGATATTATTTTGGTAACTCTATTTTTAGATTTTTATAAAACAGCTTTTTCGTATACAAATTGGAAGTTTAGAACTCATCGGTAACGCATCCTTGAGATGCAGATGATACCGTATTTGCATACTTATACAATACTCCTTTGTCAAATTTTAATGCAGGAGCTTTCCATTCACTTCTTCTTCTTTCTATTTCTTCACTATCTATATCTACAAGTATAGAATTGGTTTCAGCATCGATGGTTATCTGATCACCATCTTTTACCAATGCTATTACTCCTCCTTCTTGTGCTTCTGGAGTAATATGCCCAACTACAAAACCGTGTGTTCCTCCAGAGAATCGTCCATCTGTGATTAATGCTACATCTTTTCCTAACCCTGCTCCCATAATAGCTGCAGTTGGTTTTAGCATTTCTGGCATACCCGGTCCTCCTTTAGGTCCTTCGTAACGAATCACTACCACATCACCTTTTTCTACTTTACCATCTCTTATACCGTCATTAGCATCATACTCCCCTTCAAAGACTTTTGCTTTTCCTTGAAAACGCAACCCTTCTTTTCCGGTTATTTTTGCAACACAACCATCTTCTGCCAAATTACCAAACATAATTCTTAGGTGACCGGTTTGTTTAATAGGACTCTCTAATGGCTTAATTACATCTTGCCCTTCTTTAAGATCTGGTACTTCTAATAGATTCTCTGCTAATGTTTTTCCGGTAACGGTTAAACAATCACCATGCAATAAACCTTTCTTTAAAAGATATTTTAGCACTGCCGGTATCCCTCCTACATCGTGCACATCTTCCATTAGATACTTTCCACTTGGTTTTAAATCTGCCAGGAACGGAGTTTCATCACTTATTCTTTGAAAATCTGCCAATGTAAACTCTACATCTGCAGCCCTTGCAATAGCTAAGAAATGCAGCACCGCATTGGTAGACCCTCCTAAAATAGTTACCAAACGAATTGCATTTTCTAATGATTTTTTGGTAACAATATCTTTAGGCTTAATATCTTTTTCTAAAAGTACTCGCATAGCACGACCTGCAGCGATACTCTCTTCTTCTTTATCTTTACTTTTTGCCGGATTCGAAGAGTTATATGGTAATGACATTCCTAAGGCCTCGATTGCTGATGCCATTGTATTTGCTGTATACATCCCTCCACATGCTCCTGCTCCCGGGCATGCTTTCTCGATAACACTCTTATATTCTTTCTCGGTAATGGTACCTGCTACTTTTTCTCCCCATGCTTCGAAAGCAGACACTACATCCAACTTTTTTCCTGCATGATGTCCAGAAGCAATCGTACCGCCATAAACCAATACAGCTGGACGATTCAATCTAAGCATTGCCATTAGGGCTCCAGGCATATTTTTATCACATCCCACTACAGTCACCATCCCGTCATAAGACATCGCCTGCACCACAGTTTCCATAGAATCTGCTATTACATCTCTAGAAGGTAATGAAAAACGCATTCCGGGTGTACCCATAGAAATACCATCACTAACACCTATTGTATTAAAAATAAGTCCCACGACATCTTCTTCTAAGGTTCCTTTTTTAACCAATTTCGCCAAGTCATTAAGGTGCATATTACATGGGTTTCCTTCATAACCTGTACTAGCGATCCCGACTAATGGTTTATTAAAGTCTTCATCTGTTAAACCAATCGCATGTAGCATCGCTTGCGCTGCTGGTTGCGTATCGTCTTGTGTAACTTGTTTACTATATTTATTGATGCTCATTTTTTGAATACCAGTATTACGGATTATCTAAAATTTTAACTATTTTTTTGTGATATATGCATTAGATTAAACAAACCACAGCATAAAATTATTTCGTTGCAACTAAACCTATAAACATTATTTAATACCCTTACAACATCCAATACCCCCAACAACACCATTAAACACTGAAAAACAACAACTTACACGTCAAATATTTACAATAACTATGTATTAAATTTTATTATTTTTCTTAATTACAGCTTCATTTTTACCTAAAAAATAATCCCTCTACATAGTAAAGGGATTATTAAATATTATGATATACATATAGCCCCTTATCAAGACGAAATAACGACCTCGATAATGACTACTCCTGTATGTATGTTTCTATTATTCATTTTATGGCGTCAAATATAAAAAAATATTCTATTACAAACATTAAATTTCGAATAAACTATTTTTTATACAATAAATCACCAGCCCCACCCGTGTTTTTACTTCAAATTTCCTAAACACCGACTCCCGATAATTCTCTATTGTCTTAGGACTCAAATTCATCTGACCTGCAATATCCTTATAAGTAAGTTCTGAACAGGCGTATTTCATAAAAATCCGTTCTTTTTCTGTAAGCCCCTTTTCTTTATTTTTTGCGGCATCAAACTCATCAGAATTTCGCATGGCACTTTCCATTTTTCCATTCCAATAATACCCTTGCTCGATTACCATTTTCATTGCAAACTCAAAACTCTCTGGGTTTACATCTTTGAGCAAGTATCCTTTTGCTCCTCCTCTCAACATTTTTATGATGGTATTTTCATCATCCTCCATCGTTAATGCCAATACTTTTTGATTGGGTTTGTTTTCTTTAAGCCATTGCATGGTTTGCACTCCATCCATCACAGGCATTTTAACGTCTAACAATACCAAATCTGGTATTTTTCTTTTGTGCAGATAATATTGTGTGAGTTCTTTGCCGTTATTTAAGATTGCTAATACCTCATATCCTTCAAATTTTGAGATCAACACTTCTAACGATTGACCAAACAACAAGTGATCATCTACAATCACTATGGTCTTTTTTTTCATGGGGTTCTTTTATTTCATCTAATTATACCATCATTTTTAAATATCTCATATAAATCGCAGATTAAATCACTTATACGGAAACTAAAAACATATCATAGTACGTTTCATTTTTTAAAAATCAAAAGCTTTCTTTATAACAAAACGCTTCGACAAGCTCGGCGTGACAATTTCTATAAAAATGTGTTACAAATTAAAGAAACTCAATTTAAAACATTAATCAAATAAAGCTTCCTTTTGCTTTCAATCTATTTTCTAACAACAAATGTATGAAATCAAAACATGAACTCATATTAAGTTATCCCTACAAAGGGTATGACAAGGTAAGTTTTACCCCTTTACCGGTTGAAGACACACAATCTAAGGTTGCATTGACCAACGAGGCTCTGCTTTGCATATTAAGCAAACCAGAATTTGCTTGTACCGATTTCATATCATACCCCACCCCATTATCTTCTAAAACAATATCTAGTGTATCAGGGCTATAGTTTAGCATTACATCTAGCTTAGACGCTTCTGCATGTTTGATGGTGTTCGAAAAAAACTCCTGAATGATACGATATAGGATAATCTCATCTTTGGGATCAATAAACACTTCATCTCCTTGTACAGTAAGTGAAGGAGTTAAAAAATTAAGTTTTTCGAAACGTTTTAGCTCTACTTTAATAGAATCTTGCAGCCCGATATTTTGGATCACCTCGTGATTTAAGGTTTTAGAAAGGTTTCTGATTTCTTGCAGACTATCTCCCACCAGTCCTCGTACATCCTGTAGTGAATCTGATGCTTTGTCTCCTAACGAAGTGCCCATAATATTGATTTGCATGACCGCAGTAGAGAGTAACTGTCCAATATTATCATGCAACTCCCAACTTACATTTTTAAGAGTTTGCTCCTGTATCTCTATTTTGGATTTAAAGATCTCATCTTCATAACGCTGCTCTGCTTTAAGTTTATCAAGTAAGAGTTTATTTTTTCTACGCTGAAACGCCACAAAAAACACAATACCGAATATTATAAAAAAGAGAATAATAACGATAAAGTAAACAATTAATAAGATTTGTTCCTTTTCAAGCATACTATAAAGCCAATCGAATAGCAAGTATACATAAAAATATTGGCAGAATACAATACAACACCTCTTAATCTTCTAAAAACAATATTAGAATCATTCACATATTCAAAATAAATATCTATTGGCGCTATTATCAAATGAAAAACCAAAGCCCCAACAGCAATATAAAAAGGCAGCACTTTATAAAAAATCAACACCTTATCACTTTGCATTACTTCATAAAAATAAAATAACACACTTAATAACAAAATTAAAGACCCTAACACATCAGTCAATGTAGATAATTCTTTAAAAAAAACATCCGAAACAATAAGGTTAGAAATTGTTGAAATAGCAAAAAAAATAACTAAAATCATCAACGTTTTTTTCAAAAACTTATTCACCAAGTTAAATCTAAAATAAGTAATGTAAAGAATATAACTCAATACAATTGAAATATTATAAATCCATATATTATGCTCAAACAAAGTTCCTTTCAAAAAAAACAAAGATTCGAAAGATTTAATAGCATATCGAAATCTAGCCAAAACTTCAAAAAACACGTTTATCCAAAGTAAAAAAACAAGATACTTAACCGAGGTATCTTGTTTTTTAGTTTTCGAATAATACATTGTCCCTAATATTGCTGCACAAATCTCTAATATTACCACCAAATAATTAAAAAAAGTAAGCTGTTCCATAGTTTAGGAATTACCAGGACTACCACCACCATTACCAGGACTACCATCACCATTATTACCATTATTACTATCAGATCGATTATAAGGCGAAATACCATCATTATCGGGTTGACCAGGAGCCCCCCCTCCTTTCCCTAAACTTCCTACAGGAGCCCCAGTAGGCTTAAAGAAGATCGTAGAATACCCTCTATCATCATTGCATTTACTCTTTGGATATGCTCCTAAATACACGCGTATCCCTGGGTTTAGAATTCCTTGTTTTTTGGATTCCCTTTTTACATATTTTAAATACTCTTGTAACTCCTCTACACTCCACCAAAAATCTTTGGTATCGTCATGCCCCAAACATGCTTTTAAATGTTTCCCTCTATGTTCACACCAATTATCATGTAATTCTCTGGCTTCTTCTACACTAATACACTTTGCTGGTTTTTTCTTCTTTTTTATCTTTTTATCTTTCTTTTTTTGTAAATCTTTTCCCATGATTTTCGGTTTTTATACGTTAGCACCGCTAATATATTGAAAATACAGGCTTTTACACAAATACACACACCCTTTATACTTGTTTTACAAAAACAAGAAAATAAAGACACCCCTTACCAACACAAGCATGTAAAGAAAAACCAACTGATTATCAAAAATTTAACAAGGGTGTTTTTCCCCTTTTTTTACAGGGGAGAAACACCCTGCTTTCTTTTAGTCCGGTAATACAAGAAAACCCCAAGTAGCACTATCAAGCCAAATATCAACACCCAATACCACAATGTATTGCTTTGAAATGGAATTGGAGCCACATCCCCTATCAAATAAAACCCTCCCCAATAAAAAGGATCTAATCGATTGACATCTGCAGTTTTGAGATATTGTAGTTTTGCCCGTTGCAATGCTCGAGACTTATTCATGCCCGTTTTTAGATTGGTATAAAAATATTTCATGAGCACAGGTGTTGTGCGGTCTGAAATTTCCCAACGACTTAACAATAAACTCTTAGTCCCTGCATACTGAAACGCATTACCCAGACTCATCACCCCCTCGCCTTTTGCTATCTTACCAGCACCTGTATTACAAGCACTTAATACAGTAAGTTCAGCAGGGATATTCATAGCAAATAACTCATGACTATATAAATAGTTATCTTCTACGGTATCCTTAGTTTTTGTAAACAACAGCTTTGAATTTTCGGGGCGTTCGTTATCTATTTCTCCATGCAAAGCAAGATGAAGAATATTATATTGCTCTGCATTTTTCTTGAAATTAGCTTCTATAGCTTGTGCTCCAAAATAATATTGCCCGTCTATGATATTTGATATCTCTCTAATTTCTTTGCGCGTTCCTGGTAAATCTTCTTTTGCCGCTCTAAGCGTTGCCAACGATATTGCTTTGGTATCGAACAACTTTTCATCATCAGAAAAAGAAAAAGCCAAACACTCTTCTTGTTTATCTGCTACGTGTTTGTTTTGAGAAACAGCGTACAACACATTTATAGAATTGGCATACGAAATTTCATATTCTTTAAGCAAATACGAAAAATCCATAGGATTATTAGAAACATCTTTCTGAACACACAACAACTCAAAATTAAGCCCCCAGAGCATATCGTCGGGAACCATAATCAACCTATCTCCTGCTATATTATTTTTTACAGGTTTTAGCAACGTTTGATATAAACTATGCGACAACTCTTTAAACAAGGGAGTATTTTTATCTACAATTGCTTTTTTAAATTTTTCTAACTGAACGGTAAGTCCCTTTGTATTTATTTTCTCGATTTTTAACTGATCCTTAGAAATCATAAACACAAAAACAGCAGAAGTATCTGCTACAAAAAATTCTAGTATCGTTGTGTTTTCATCCAATCTACCTTGAATCTCTTGCACAGAAACAATGTTATTTTGATATTTTAGTTGGTGATATTTAGGATATTCTTTTTCTATAACTTGCACCAACGAATCTTCCCTTCTGTTAATTTCAAACAACTCGCTTTCATAGCCAGCAATTTTAATACTATCCGAATTTTCCTCAGTACTTTCTGCAATAATTCTGGAAATATATTCTGCATGTTTGGATTTTAAATCCTGTTCTATAGCTACTATACGAGATGGTAATCCTACAAACTCTTTTGCTTTTGATTCTGTGATCAATTCTTTTAAAGTATTTGCCTTACTTTTTTCACTATAATAAAATGCTTTTTCAAGATGTCGTTGATTTTTATTTGTCGTATACAATTGCATTTGCACTTCTATTGCATCTGCATATATTTTTCTAACCTGTTCTGCAAAAGCCAACTTATCTTTATAAGTATGATGTTTTTCTCGAACAAAACCAATCAAATCATCTGCCGTTTGATAGATTTTTTCTCTTCCAAAGAGATCTTTTACTGAACCTCTCTCTTTATGCCATTCTTGTAACACCTTAGCCTTTCCATACAAAGTGACTAATAATACACGCTTATCTAAGCATTGGTTAAAATCAAAATTTCCTTTTTTATCTAAACTATTATTAGCTACTATGGCTTTTTCATAATACTCTACCGCCCTATCATAGTTCTGTATTTGCAAATACACATCTGCTAACTGATTATAGGATTTGGCAGTTCTGGGATGATACTTCCCATTGGTCTTCAGCCTTACTTTTAAACTTTTTTCTAATTGTTTTAGCGCTTTCTGATATTGCTTTTGCACTACAAGCACTTTAGCAATCGCATTATAGGTATCACAAATATAATAACTGGTCTCCCCATACAAATGTTCTTGTATTTGTAATGCTTTTTGATAATATTGTAAAGCTGTATCATGCTTATGTAAAGCCATATAATATTCCCCCATATCATAATATGAAAAAGAAGTATCAGAATGTCCTTCTCCTAAATTCTTTATTCTTAACGCTAATGCTTTTTGATAATATACCAATGCCAAATCATATTCTTTTTTTGAAGTATATACATTCGCCAAATTATTATAAGTTCTAGCTACCTCATAATTATTCTTCCCTAAAGAATTAATAATACTAACTATTGCTCTTTTATAGAACTCAATTGCCTCTTCATATTTCTTTTTATACTGATAAGTAAGAGCTATATTATTATAACCATACCCAATATTAATATGTTCATCATATATTTTAACATAAATATTTAGTGCTTTTTGATAATTTTCTAGCGATTGATCATACCTCCCTTGTTTAAAAAAAGCATAACCAATAACTACATACATATTAGCAACCCATCTATGATTACTCCTAATTTTTAAATAAAAAACTTCATTTGCTCTATTAAAAAAATGCAATGCCATATCCGACATTCCTTTATCTAAATAAACATAACCGATACTACTAAAACAAAGTGCTACATATGGATGATGATCTCCATAAAAGGATTCCAAAATTGATATTGAGTTTTCCAAATATCGAAAAGACGTTTTAAAATCATCAAATCGATTATAAACCAATCCTAAATACCTATAACAATAAGCTACCTCAGGGCTATTTTTTCCAAAAATACGCTCTCTAACTTCCAAAGTTTTCTTAAAATACTCTAGAGCAATTTTATTTTTTCCTTGAGAAAAATATATCCTACCTAACCTATAGTAACTATCTGCCACTTTTTCATGCTTCCCTCCAAATACAGTCTTTCGAACCGATAAGCCTTTTTCTATAAAAAACAAAGCCTCCTCATATTGCGCCAATACATTATGCAAAACCCCAATTTCATGATAAGAATCAGCTACCCTATAATCATTTTTACCAAAAATAGCTTCTCGAATAGTTAATGCTTTTTGATAATTCTTCATCGCTTTTTTAAACTGGTCATTTTCTTTAAGTACACGCCCTATGGTCATATACGAGGTTGCTACAGGTGCAGTATGATCCCCAAATATACATAATCGAATCTCTAACCCTTTTTGTGCATATACCAACGCCTGATCAAAATCAAAATCATCTTTATACGCCTTTGCCAATTTATCATAACAATCAGCCATACGTTTTTGATGATCGATTGCTTCAAAACCCGTAAGTGATTTTCTAAAATACACCACAGCACTATCAGGCTTATACCTTTTAAGTAGCAATTTTCCTTTTTTAAAATTTTGAGATGCTACAATAGTATCTTGTGTAGACGCTAGTGCTGTATAACTAAACCATAAAGAAATAACGAATATGAAAATAGATTGGATATTGTAGTGGGGTTTTATACAAATCATTTTGATAGTGAAATACAGTTCTTGATAAAGATCGTAAAAAGTCTAATTCTACTACAATTTTTGCTATGAAATAAATTCATAAACATTAAATTCTAACCTCCCTCACCCCAGCCCTCTCCCACAAGGAGAGGGGGTTTTTAGCGATGTAGCCAAATCAGTATATAATGTCATCCCAAACTAGATTTGGGATCTCATCGTTCTAGACTGTACACCTATTAACTAAGATACTGAATCAAGTTCAGTATGACAAATAACATAGATTTAACTATATTTTACCAGAATGACAATACGCAAAACATCCATCCCCAGCCCTTCCTTCAAAGGAAGGGAGTTTTCAGCTATACTATACCAGAATCACTATACACACAAAACATTCATCCATACACGCATCGGCTCGCCCATAGTATACTATGGCGTCTTCAAATGAAGGGAACTAGAAAATTTATCATACAAAAAGAGAAACATCAACAAAAACTACCATTCAATCAACCTAAATCTACATTTACCCCCTCTTCTAATTTGAGCGATTTTATTGATAGCAGATTCTGCTAATTGCAAAACCCTGGGATACCCTCCTGTCGTTTGACAATCTCTCATTAACACGATCAAATCACCTGCCGGTGTTAACTGGACCGTTCCTGGTAAAACCGGAGCACTTAATATCGAAGAAGCATCATTAAAAACTTTCTCCTCTAACTGAATTGCCATCCTGTTCATTCTATTAGAAATCGTAAAACTTGAGCTAAAAATATTTAATTGATTTTCTTTTGATAATTGATCAAATTCTACTCCTTTGTACACATCCAACTCAACTATATTTTTCTTATCTAAAGGCATCGAAATAGAAGCATATTTCGACTTGAAATTAACACCTTTTTTATATTCAATTTCATCTCCAACCTGCAACGAACTACTACCCGTTATCGGTTTAAAAAAAGATCTACTATTCATGATTACTTTTGTTGAAAATCCATTTTCTATTCCTACATATCCACAAACATTTTTCTTACATGAATTTATTTCCAAAACATCACCTTTGGCAAGCAATAAAGGAGTAAACATTTTTACAACAACACCATTTAAAAAAGCATCTACTTCGGCACCCGTTAACACTACCACCGTTTCCGTATCAAACTGTAAAGTCGGTCCTTTAAAAATCCACTCTAAACATGCATCATTTTCACCATTACCTAACAGCAAGTTTGCTAATTGAAATGACCTTTGATCCATAGCTCCACTTTTAGGCACCCCATATTTTGCATACCCATAACGCCCTTTATCCTGAACAGAAGTTAAAAAACCCGTCTCTAATAATTTCATCTTCCCCATCATTCAAAAACAAATTCTGGTGTATACAAACCATGAAAAAATAATGAACTTATTTCGTTATATTTTTTTTCTGATATCGATATAAACTGAATTCTATCACCAGGATTAACAAAACAACAATCCTCCTTATTTGGGTCAAAAAAATCCACTGGACATCTACCAATCACATGCCATCCACCGGGGCTTTCTACAGGATAAATCCCTGTTTGATTTCCACCAATTGCTACGGCTCCTTTTTCAATTTTTGGGGATGGTGTAATTTTTCGATCACAAAACAATTTTTCATGCAAACCACCCAAATACAAAAAACCAGGTAAAAACCCCATAAAATAGATCGTATAAATAGAGGAAGTATGCAATGCAATTACCTCGTCAATAGACAAGTTTTTATCCCTCACAAAAACATCTAAATCCATCGCAAGAGAAGAGGCATAACAAACCGGGATTTTCCACAACTTATTTTTGACCAGCACATCACCAAACTTCGCGTTACAAAGTGATTTTAAGTTCAAAACCTCACTATAGAAATCCTCTATAGTTGATACATAATAAATTAATAACGAGTTATATGTAGACACTACTTCAACAATTAATTTACCATAAAACTTTTCTACTGATTTTTTAACAAGAAGTATCTTTCGAAGCGAATTTTCATCAATTTTCGGGGGCCATTCTATCAAAATTGACTTTTCTGAATATCTTTTATACTGTAATTCGGTCTTCATATCCTTATTCTGTTTCCCCACTCAACTCCAAAAATTTCTCTTTCAGATATCTTAAAATTCGAACGCAATTTGGATGATCGCCATGCACACAAATCGTATCAAAAAAAACAGGAACTTCTACTCTATTTGCAGACCATATTTTTTTTTCGGAAATCATTTTAAAAACATGTTCAAAAACTTTTTCTGGATCCATTAGAATTGCATTGTCTTTTTTTCGAGACACCAGCGTCCCATCATCATTATAATTACGATCTGCAAAAGCTTCTGATTTCACCTCAAAATCTTCGCCAGAAAGATACGCTATTTTTGAATTATTAAGTGTTATTATTTTTAAACTTTTATCAATATTTTTTATTGACTCTAAAATAGCCCATGCAATTTCTTCATTTTGTACAGCATCGTTATAAAGTGCTCCATGTGGTTTGATATGATGCAAACATCCTCCTTCTTTTTCTGCACATATCTTTACCAACCCTATCTGTTCTGTAAGAGACGCTATCAAATCCTGAGTCGACAACTTCATACTAACTCTTCCAAAATTTTCTGGATCGGGATACGATGGATGTGCACCTATCTTTACTCCATACTTCATAGCCAATCGTATCGTTTTCTGAACAGTTTGACGACTACCCGTATGACCACCACAAGCAATATTTGCCCAAGCAATATGCGGCATAATCTCTGCATCAAAACCTGCTCCTTCTCCGACATCTGAGTTTAGTGTTATTTTTTTCAATTCTTACAATATTTACAAATATTACTTACAAATTAATGATTACATTCCAAACACTTCTAAGTCCTAAAAAACAAACTACCAATAACACAAGAATACCTAACAAGTTTTGCTGTCTTGAATTGGTATATTGACCTAGTATTTTTGATTGATTCATCACCCATAAAAGAAAGGTGGCAACCACAGGTAAAAGAAGTCCATTGGCTATCTGTGCAAATCGTATAATTTCTATTGATTTTATCCCTAAAGAAGAGAACACAACTCCTAGTAAAAGGATGATCATCCATACCGCTTTAAACTTTTTACTTTTTAGATTTCCTTTCCATCCCAGACATCCTTTTACAACATACGCAGCTGCCAAGGGCGCAGTAATTGCAGAGGTAATTCCTGCGGCAAACAACCCTATTGACAATACATATTTTGCAATCGAACCAAAAACAGGTTCTAAACCTTTTGCTAAATCTGCTGCACTATGTACCTCTGTTTGTTGCATAGCTGCTCCTGCTATCATAATTGCAATAGACACTATCCCTCCCAGCACTATTGCTACTACTGTATCTTTTCTTGCGGTTGGTAAATCTGTTGTTGATTTCCATTTTTCTCTTACTATAGATGCATGAAGAAACAGGTTGTAAGGAACTACGGTAGTGCCTATTAAGCCAACAATGGTAAGTAGTTTGTTTGTAGAAAAGTCCGGAACAACCCCTTTACCTAACTCCCATATATTAGGTTTTGTAACTATAGCCGTTGTAATAAACGCTAAACTCATTAGTAACACTAATCCTATTAAACTGCGTTCTATAAGCTTATAGTTGCCACTATAAAGCATTATAAAAGCAATCCCTCCTATTAATATACTAATATAGCTTTTGGGAATATGCTTATTCTCTGTAACAGCTTCTAACAACGTATTTACTCCAAGCACTCCGCCACTAATATTTCCCGCTTCATAAGCCGCATTTCCTATAGCAATAGCCGATAAAATCAGTACAATAAGTACATTTTTTATTGCCTTATTTTCGAATTGAGAAGTTAATACTTCACTCAATCCTTTTTGGGTAACTACTCCTAATCTGGCTGCCATTTCCTGAAGTATCACACAAGCAACAACAGATATTATCAGAGCCCATAATAAGGTGTAACCAAATTTTACTCCTGCTAATGTACATACTGTTACTGTACCAGGGCCTATAAAAGCTGCTGTAACCCAGGTACCAGGCCCTATTGAAAAAAGCTTCTTCATTTATTTTGTATTTGTGGTAAGTGCATAAATTGCAAAGGATCCTAGCCAATGTCCTCCTTCATAGCTATCTCCTACCAAATTTGGTAAGGAGTATGCCACATGTTTATTGGCTACAGAAAATAAGTGTTGGTATTCTTCATATTGATTGGCCAGACCATACAACACCCATCCACGGCTAAAATTAAGTCCATCTAAATGCACTAATTTACCATCTTTCCTATCAGATACTTCTCCTACTTCTATTGCAAAATCAGAAGTGGTAAGAGATGGCAGAAACTCAGAAATCCATTGTGTAAATTGAGTTTTATTTAAAACTCTTCTCATAATATCAATTTCTTCGAAACAAGGAGATAAAAAGTCATAACCACTGGGTTCCCAATCGATAGGGCAACCACGATCTTTATTATAAAATGCCACAGCTCGCGTTTCTATCATTTCTCTTAATTCCTGATGATTCATCGTTTTTGCATAATCCCAGGCAAAAGAAAGCCCAAAAGCAGTATTTGTATGCTCTCCGACTCTAATGGGGTATTTAAGTTTTGGTAAAAAATCGATGTATTTTTGAACAATTAAATCCGTAAGAGGCTGTAGGTTACTTTCTAGTTCTTTTGCCATTGGATCGTCCCAAGTATGTAACTCTTCGGCAAGTTTTAACAACCACGCCCAACCATAGGTCCTTTCATAAGACTTATTATGTTTTCCTTTAAAGTATTGTACTTCTATGGCTATCTTTTCTTTTGTAATATTTTGCGAGAGTATATTTCTTGTTTTTTCCTTTTCCTTCAGGTTAGGAAACATTTTTAAAAGCTTTACTGCAGACCAATGACCATGTACCGATGAATGCCAATCAAAACAACCATAAAATGTCGGGTGTAATACACTTGGTTCTCCTATATCTTCTTTTTCTCCTAGGGTTTGTCCTAATTTGTTTGGATACTCTGTTTGCAAACATGCTAATGGTAATTCTAACAACTTGTTTGCACTCTCTTCTGTAAGATATAGTGGTTCTTGAATCGTTTCCTTAGGTTTTGCTATTGAAGAAGTTGATTCTGTCACTTTTGGATTATTTGGAGTATGATTATTACAACTACAAAAGCATATACTTATCAATAAAAATACGGTTCGATGCATAAAATTCTATTTAGAGTTTTTCTAACACCTGGTTACTTAAGAAAGATGGTAACACAAGCAATAGACAAAAAATGTTTCTCTAAAATATTGTTTTATTGAAGGATATATAACTGATTGTTAATAAGAAGGAAAAATAGTTTATAAATTGTCACTACCAACCCAAATTGTCACTCTTTTTTCTGCTATTAACTTAAAAGTTTTGTGTTGACCCTTCGATAAATTCAGGCTAACTAGTATTCCGACACTAAAAAAGCTATTCTCGATACAATTTTTCTTCATTTTACTTTGAAAAATCACTACCATTGACGTATTTTATAATGTTTTGTTTTTCATAGTTTTATGTGTTTGTAAGTTTCGGCTAACTTTCTTTGATTTAACCTTCTGTTCATTTTCTTTGCTCGCCCAAAGAAAACGAACCAAAAGAAAAGGCGCTTTTTTCAAGGTATTTTTCTGTTTCACAGAAAACCAGATTTGTTTTACTAAAATCTTTCCAAGGCTTCAAGATTTTTTAACGCAAAACAAATCTTATACTGGTAAAAAAAGATTTTCAAAGCCCTGCTTTGGAACGTTAGTATAAACACTGGATAAAATTTTTATTGGCTGTCTCAATTCGACGGCTTTTTATCATTTAATAGTTATCCGAATTCGCGTTATTATAGTTAAATCTATATTATTTGTCATCTGAACTTGATTAAGCATCCCAGTTAACAGCCGTACAGCCTAGAGCGATGAGATTCCAAACTAGATTTGGCATGACATTATATCCTGATTTAGCTATATTTGACTTAGCATTAATCCTACTTTATCATCTTTAATCCATAGAATTTAATTGCATACATTTTAAAAGAAATACAATTTACATCCCTCTAGTCGTCGCTTCATCTCACCTACAACTAATGTTGTGATGTATTCAAAAGGAAACTTGTTCCCCTTCATTTGAAGACAATTGTGCAAAATCGACAAGCGAAATGATGCAAAGAAAAAGGATGGATGTTCTAAAAACTCTAAGATAATAAGGTAAGATAGTTTGATTTATGCACAAAAAAAACCCTCAAAAAACATTTTTTGAGGGTGTGGAAAGATTGAATTGGTATCTTTTATAATATAATTTCTTTTTTATAGAAACTCTTTATTGTAGTTGCCATTTCTTTGGGATGATCCTGAATAAAAAAATGTCCTCCTTCTATTAATTTATAAGAAAAGTCAGAAGAAGTAAAGTTTTTCCAATTCTCTATTTTAGAATTCCTTTCTTCTTTGGTTCCCATTAAAGCATGAATTGATGTATTTATGACCATACCTTCTTCAGAAAAATGATCTTTCTCCAAAACTTCGAAATCTGCGCGCATTATAGGACTAAAAAACTCATATAAATCCTTATTTTGCAACACTTCTTCGGGAACTCCTCCTAACATTCTTAGCTCTTCTTTTAACTCTTCATCATTCATAAGATGTCGCTGCTTTTTTCCGTTTTCTCCTGATAGTCCATCTGCACCAGGCCCTGGATTGCCTGATACGATTAATTGTAACGGAGCATCAGAAACATCCTCTAAGTGTTTTACAACACTAAGTCCTAGTGTAGCCCCCATACTATGACCATAAACAACATAGGGTTGTCGGTTTCTTTTATTCTTTATCTGGTTTACATAGTCCTGTATTACCAAATCTTTGGTTTTCAGTAATTCTTCTCCAAATCTTTTTCCTCTTCCGGGAAGTTCTATGGGATGAAATTCGTATTCACTACCTATATAACTTTTAAGAAAGTCAAAAGAATACCGGTTACCCCCTGCAAAATGTAGCAGAAAAAGCTGTGGTTTATATGTAGTTTTCATTGATAAATGTGTTTTTAGATTGTGAACTGGTTTAAACTTTTTTCAATTCGCTATAAAAATGCTCTTTTTCACTCAATTTTCATCTTTTTCTTACTTCGTAGCGCTGCTATGAAGTGTAAAAAACATTTCAATTGACCAAAAAATCATCATTTTTTGCATGAATCAAAAAAGTTTAAACCAGTTCTGTATTGATAAGTTCATCACTGTATAATTATATCGCCAGTGGAAATTCTGAAAAATAGTACTCTGGAAGCGTAGCCAGAATGTTCTGTCGTATCGAATTAATACGTACCAATATTTTATCTTTATTATTAACCTTAACGATCTCACATTCTAAGCCTGCCAGAACTCCTTTTCGAATTGTTTTAACCTCTCCCTCTTTTACAATTTCTGAATTGCTTTCTATATCAGATATATCCTCTGTGTTTACTAGAAATTTAATTCTTTTGATTTCCTCATCAGAAACAATAGCATATTCTTTTCCGAAACGAATATAGGAACATGTTCCATTTATATCCATTGCTTTATGAAAATCTGACTTTGATTGAATTTTAGCAAAAACATAGGAAGGAAAAAGTGGTTTCATAATTACTTTTTTTCGATCACTCCATTCTCGTATTGTTTTTACCAAAGGGACAAAAGATTCTAGTCCGTTCTCGCTTAATAATGTTTCTACTTTTTTTTCATGATGGGACCTTACGTATAAAACGTACCATCCGGTTTTAAGAGATGTATTCATATTATAATTTTGATTGATGTGAATAATTATAAATGAAATATGTCTTTTACATACTGCACAGAGCATATAGCACATTGAAGAATTAGCTATACATTAATACCCTACTACACAAAATCATTAAGGCCTGGAAATATTCAAAATTGATATAGTAACAAATGTGTATTTATCAAAAACACACAAAGTATTGTCCTATAACCTTTTGTAACTGGACGCAAAATACTAATGGATAATTCTGGTAAAAAGAAAAAATATTGATTAATTATTTTTTGACATGGCTCCGCCTACTACAATCCCATGTAGTTTCTATGCAGAAATATGAAATAATCGACCTTTGCACTACCAAAAGCCTAAAAGACATATAACAAAATGTATTAAAAATAAATAACTACTAAAGTAGCTCCTTATATTTGATTACCTCACAAATATATTCAGAAGATTTGAAAAAAAGCATGTAATTAGTGTATTTCAACATAAATTTTCATAAAAACATACAAATCAATAATTTACAAATGAAAATTTACTTTATTCGAAGTTTATGACGCACAAAATTGTTTATCATATACAACTCCTTGCGCATTTATTTTAAAACTATATTGGTTACCTCCTCTAAAACGAAAAATTTGATCTCCTCCATTATAAACGGTCTTTAAATTGGTATCATTATAAAAGACTTGTCCATTATCTATTTGAAAAGTATTGCTTTGTGGGTGAACGATATAAGCTGTCCCCCATCTAATTATTTCAGAAAAACAACCTCCCACACCTATTTCTATACTAATTCCCGGATTTATTTTGTTATCACAACCAATAATAAACGGATCACAAGGAAACCACTCGGTCCATTTCTGATTAGTATCTTGTACTCTAACTTCTAAATCGTAATACCCTTCTGTATTTAATGCTGGAGTAGTTGCAGTAAATGTATCGTTAATATCAAAAACAACCCAGGAATTTTCTGCTTGTTCCAGAGATTTATACCTGCCTTCGGCAGCCATTACAGCTTGGTTAGCTTGAATTGTAAAACCAACACTGCATCCAAGGGGTTGGTAAAAACTAACTATCGTAGTTTGTTGACTTTTTGCTTCTTGTTTAAAAAAAGATATCGTTGCAGTACCACTAATCGATGACAACAAATTTGCAGTATACGTTCCATTATTGTTATCTATCGTTTCGCTAATGTTTCCTATTGAAGATACAACTCGAATTGTTTCGCCTCCTGTTGTTATGCGATTACCATCTGTATCGATTGCCTGTACAGTAATGGTTATAGGAGATTTTTTACCAACATTTACATTTAAAGGGTTAGCAATTATAGTAGATTTATTTATATCCATAGTGCTTATGCATTCTTGTCCATTATCCGTTATACTCCATCTAAATTGATCTATAAGTTTGGTTCTTGCTTCCTCTTGTCGACAATAAGTACTGCTACCTGCATGAAACTTTACGTTTTCCTGTAAGGTAAGTTCGCTCCATTTTTTTAAAAGAGCATCATAGTTTTCTGTAGACAATGTATTATTTAAAAACATTCCATCCATGTTAGCAACGTTGCTAACATCCCATAAACTAATATCTCTATTAAAAGATGTAGCTCCTCTTAGCATAGATGCCATATTGGTTACTTTGCTAACATTCCAGTTACTAATATCCGCATTAAACGAAGTTGCACTCCAAAACATGGTTGACATGGTTGTTACATTACTTACATCCCAATTACTAAGGTCACTATTAAATAATGTAGCTCCAGAAAACATACCATCCATATTGGTTACCGAACCTACATCCCAATTACTAAGATCACTATTAAAAGAAGAACATGCCCTAAACATAGATGCCATATTAGTTACTTTACTAACATTCCAATTACTAAGATCACTGTTAAACGAAGTTGCATTATAAAACATTGCACTCATATTAGTAACTGCATCTACCTTCCAATTGCTTAAATCTCTTGTAAAAGAAGTACACCCTCTTAAAGACGATGCCATATTGATCACATTACTAACATCCCACCTACTTAAGTCACTATTAAATAAAGTAGCATTCCAAAACATGATTGACATGGTAGTCAAAGAACTTACATTCCAGCCACTTATATCTCCATTAAACTTACTAGCTCCAGAAAACATACCATCCATATTGGTTACCAAGCTTACATTCCAGTTACTAAGATCACTATTAAAAGATGAACATCCTCTAAACATAGATGCCATATTAATTACTTTACTAACATCCCAATTGCTAAGATTTCCATTAAATGAAGTAGCATTATAAAACATGGTAGATGTTGTTTTTACCAGAGATAAATTAGGTATATCTATAGCATTTAACACCAATTTTGAACACCCATGAAATGCTCCTGCCATAGATTTCCATTCAATTATTCCCCACTGTTCTATACTAAGGATTTTATCTTTATCACCTTTATTATTGAAATATATACTTGGAAAAAGCCCTCTTATTTTTACTGTATATATTCCTGCAATAGCATAGTTATGTACTACAGAACCTGTCATATTTTCATCAACATTACCATCTCCCCAATCTATATCATAGATATACCCTGATCCATTTGTAGGAACAGTAATTGTTTCATTAGCAACAGTAGTTTGCCATGTTGTTATAAAATAATCGGTTTCTGCCATATTACTTTTTATATTGTTCTAAGGGTTATAATGTATCTAGCAAGGGTGTTTTTTTTCAAGTATTTATGAAACACAAAATTGTTTATCAAATACAACTCCAAGTTGATTTATCTTAAAACTATAAGGAGACGTTCTTGCAGCACTTGATGATGAGGATCCTCTAAAACGGAAGGTTCGACCACCTCCATTATATGGATTTTTTAAGCTATTATCTGAATATAAAACCTGCCCATTATTTAATTCACCTACATTATCTTCTGCCAGAACATACAATGACTCCCAACGACCTACTTCAGAAAAACACCCACCTACACCTACTTCTACTAGTACTCCGGGAGTTATTTTACTTTCACAATCAATAACGAATGGATCGCACGGAAACCATTCTGTCCATGTTTCATTTGCTCCCTGCACTCTTACTTCGAGATCATAATATCCTGGTGCATTTAATACCGGAGTGCTAGCAGCAGCTATATCATTGATGTCAAAAACAACCCAAGAGCCATACATATCTCTTTGTGGTTTATACCTTCCTTCGGCTGCTATCACGGACTGATTGACCTGAATGGTAAAATCTACACTACAACCCAGAGTATTATAAAAACCAACCGTTGTAAATTGAGGACTAGTAGCCCCATTTACCGTAAAGGTAAGTTTTGCAGAACCTGCTCTGTTGGATGTTAGCTCTGCTGTATAGGTTCCGTTATTATTATCTACAACATTTGTAATATTTCCTATCGAACTCAAAATAGTAATCACCTCACCACCAATAGACAAATTCACTCCCTGGTTATCTTTTAATTGAACAGTAACTATTGATTTGGTAGTACCATTGGCCTCTACATTTACAGGGCTAGCACTTATTGTAGATAATGTAATATTCACCACTTTAAAAAAAGTAACCGTCGTTGTATTATTGGCATTAACATTATTTATTTTAAAAGAAATTAGTGCATCTTCTTTTTGAGAAGAAGATGTTAGAGTCGCCGTATAGGTACCATTATTATTATCAGTAACTGCACTTAACATCCCCTTGCTAGTTGTCATTGCAATTGTTTCACCACCCGTCGTAATATTGGTGCCGGAATCATCCTTTAGCTGTACTGTAATAACAGATTGAGAAGTGCTATTTGCTTCTATTCTGGTGGGAGCTGCAGTAATGGTTGATGTTGTTATACTTGGAGGTATGGATAATGGACAAAGTACTTCTTCCTCCAAAACAGTATTTTTTACAGTAGAAGTTTTATTAGTAAGTGTTATTTGTAAAGTTTTATTGGGATAGGTTGCCCCTTCTTCTACAGTAAACACAACCTCTTCTGCATTTCTTGCTCTAGATGGTAATGTCGTAATGGTATGACAAGCATCTGGGTTTAGCTCTGAATCTACAATAGAGAGTATACCTTGTCTCGAACTGAAATTTGTCAAATACATAGTATTTTTAAAAAAACCTCCTTGAAGAAAACTTAACCGTGAATTTTGAGATGTTTTCTGCTTTATAGTTTTCGACCAGAGTATATTAAGATCAAGGTCATATTTATCGATATAAAGTAAATTTTTATCATTGGTATCATTCCAAAAATTATAAAAGTTGTCTTCCAACTTAAATCCAGAATAGAAAAACACTCGCTTGGTTATCCCTCCTCCATAATCATAATCATTTCTCAAAGATTTAGTGGTACTAACATTTATCTCACTTTTCGGAATTTTTAACGTATATTCTTTTCTTGATACTTCAGAGTTTTGAAAATTTAGTCCTTGGGTACCTACAATTAAATACTCATCTTTTAATATCGCTTTAATTTTAAAGAAGCTACCTACAGAAGCAGTTACCCGAGTACCTGGATAGTTAGATATAGGGAGTTTAAATACTCTTCTAGATGTAATCTTTAAGTTATTATCAAGCTTAATTAAAGAAAAAGCCTTAATAAAGCCTTCAACCACACTAAAAGATTCTTGTTCAATTAAAATTAGTTCTTTAGTTAAAGCATCATAATCACCATCAAGTATTCTAATCGGTATATTATAATTATACGCTTTTAAAACACCGTCTGTATCAAACTTAACAATTACATTTCCTCTTCTATCTTTTATTGAGTTTCCATAGATAACAAAATCATTCTCTGTCTTTATAACTTCTAGTGATGTTGCCGAATAATTAATTAAAATCGATAACTCTTTTAGCCAAATTATATTTCCAGAAAGATCTATCTTCAGAATAATTGGGTTTTCATTGGTTTGTTCGGTTCGAATTGTTCCATAAAAAATAAACTCATTTTCATTAATCTTAATTCCTCCTCTTAAATATGTATCCTTATCGAATCCAATTGTTTTACTCCACAACTGCTCTCCATTAGCATCTAACCTACTTATAGAAGCTAATTGTTGGTTTGAACTAGAAGTTTGTCTTCCAAAAAGAAGAATCTCTCCATTATTTAATTCGATAACTCCTGATAAGCTAAAATCAGTCCCAGATTCGTTTGAGTAGCTATATTGTTTTATAAATCCCACTTTTATCTTTTACTTATTAATTACAAAACGTTTTTCTATTATTCTGTGATTACTACTTTTATAATTTGATATGTTAACAAAACATTTTTTAATTCTTATTTTGAAAAGATTTTAAACTCTTCTTTAATAAAGAACAACATCTTAACACAAGACATAATTACATACAAGTATATTGATAATGATTATTTCACCGCATCATCTCTACCGTCAATACCCACAGCTCCTCTCTCTCCTGCAGCTCTAGCGACTGCTCTAACAATTGTAGGATTATGCACCATACAACCTTGTACAAAATAATTATCTCCTGACTCTAACTGAAGTAATCCTATTTCTAATGGTTTTTTTATCGTTTTTTTGGATTCAATTTCTACTAGTCTTCCATTTTTATCAATTAAAAAGGTTCCGGCTCTTAAGTCATCTGGTAACAACCATGCTACTTCTTCTCTATTTCTACTAGCCAAAACAGGATGACTTGGTGTAATGGTTAACACCTCTCCATTTACCAATGTGATCTCACGATATTCATCTACCGTTTTCGTTGCAAAATCGACTACTTTACTTGTTCCTTTTACAGCATTTTCCATCAGATCATCCAAAAGCATAAGCTCCTTATTACCTGAAGGTAACTGTGGATTAAAATTATAAACGGTTAACTCATCACCTACCAAAATATTTCTAAGTTTCTTTGATCTACCACTTGCCATTAAGATATTGGATTCCAGATCAAAGCAACCACCTCCTGTACTTATTATTGGATCGGGACCATATTGAAACCAATTAACCGTAGCTGTCTCGTTATCATCATTACTAAAGCCTATCAAAGCCCCTCTATCTTCCCCTACATTCTTAATTGCTGACACATTTATTTTAGTAATTCCTGCTGAACCACCTTCTGGAACAATAGTTAATATATTACGATCGTATCTACTCAAGCTCCATCGTGTATTTGAACTAACTGTTAATTCTCTAGGTACCCTATCAATATCACTAAATTCTATTCGATTTGGACTAACACTAAAGGCTACTAGCATATCAAATTGGATTCCTTCGGTCCAGGCACTCCATACCCCATTATTATCCTGAACACGAACCCTGAAATAATGTCGACCAGCCCTTGTCACACGAACAGAAATATCTTTGGTCGTTTCGCTATGAGATTTCCAAACTTCTTCTTCATAACAGGTTTCCCACTGATATAATGTGATAGTACCATCTGGATCGGTTGATGCCTCTGCGGTAGCTCCTATAAACTGTCCTCCTCCAGGTGTGATTATAGCAGATGTTCTCTCTGGTGGCTTAAAGCTTATTCTTGCTGTCGGCGCTTGATTTGCCAAACTAAGTACAAACTGGGCTTCTGTAGTCCATGCGCTCCATGCCTCATCATTATCTTGAACACGTACTCTGAAATAATGTGTGCCTATTCTATTTAAATTAGTTTGTAATATCTGAGGGCCACCATTATATGGTCGCCATGATTCATTGCCAAAACGAGTTTGCCATTCATATGCTACGATTGTACCATCTGGATCGGTTGAGTTTCTTGCTTCTACAAATACATCTATACTTCCTCCTTGTGGTACTACTCCAGAACCAGAACCACCCGACCAATTTACTGTTGATATTCTCGCAATTGGTGCCTCATTAGAACATTCATCAATTGTAAAACGAGGGAATGAATACCAATCGGTCCACTCATTGTATATATCCATGATTCTAACCTGTAGATCATATACTCCCGCAACATCAACCTCTGGTGTTCTCATATTATTTACATCAATGGTAAACTCTTTCCAAGCGGAAGATGTACTCAATTTATATCGTCCTCTAGCCTGATCATATCGTTCATTTGCAAATATGTTAAACGGGATTGAACACGTCTGTCCTTGGCTATCTCTTGGGATACAACATTCTGGTCTTTCTCCATAATTTACGCTAGAAATCTCTAAACCGTTACAACAATCACCATTGGTATAGGTGACAGAAGTAATTTCTATATCTGGTAACAAACTTATCGGTATAGTTTGATAAGCACTACAACCGGTTTCCTTGTTTATAACTAATGCTTTAGCATTAATTTGCTGTTCGCTACCTAATTTAAACAGATATCGTTTGGTATAATTACCATTTCGATCTGGAATAATCTTCTCCCATTTTCCGTTTCCATAAAAATCAAACTCATATTCGTTCGCAGTATCTAACCCATGATATGTTACGGTTACTGTTGTACCACCTTCATCGGGATACGTAATCGTAGTTGAAATATTTGTTTCTGGTAAACTTCGAACTATAATTTCATTTTCTACAGCTTCTTCATTTACAGTAAAAGTGATCGTATCATCTAGATAAATATCAGGTACAAGAGATGGATTAAAATAACTTTGATTCCCTCTTAATTCTATAGCATTAATTTCTACGTTACCTACGAACGCTTTTACTGTTCCATTAAACGGTTCTATAGTCATCTCAAAAGGTTCACCGTCTTGACATATCTCTGTCACTGGTAATACTAACCCTATATCAATTCTCTTATTACAGCATAAATAAGGTAATGTGAAATCTGCCATTACCATAGGGTTTTGCTCAGATTCATAGATCATGATAAATGTCCCGCCGACATAAACTCCTGATTTATGTTCTAATCCAGAGTGTCTTTCTATGTAATCCTGGTAGTATGCTTTTGACTGATCTTCATTTTTATCGAGTTCTGCCAAAGAAACGACCATCACATCAAAAGCTAGTTGGTTATCAAATTTCAAATCATTAATTACTTGCAACGCTTCTGTATATGATTTTCCCTGATGCCCTTCTATACGATAGAACGAAGCTTGATCTTGATTATAGGTGAGTGGTCTTTGAATAATACTTGGAACAGGACCATTATTCTCATAATAACTCAGATTACTTTGTGGTATTCTATTTTTAGTTTTTTGGAAATTCCAGTTCGCTCTTAGCCCTTCATTCGCCTTATAATAGAACGGAATGGCCTTTTCACTTAATCGACTCTTTTTTATAGAAGGAGTTATTCTTATTTCTACCGTATTATCATCAAAATTAGAAAAACGACGTATTTGGTCATTAAATCTATTAATCAGTAATTCTATCTGATTTATAATATGCTGCTCGTCCTCTATAGGAGAATGATAAAAACTATGTCTATAATCCAGCTTATTATCCTGATCCAGATTACCCAGCATTACATGTTTTGGAAAAGCACTAAAACTAGGAAAACAAACCGTCGTTAATTTAGGAAGCAATCCTTTTATCTCATTATAGGTATCGATAAGATCCTTTATAAATGTGTAACAATACTGAAATCCGTAGGGTTCGCTTGCTGTTAAAAAAGCTTCTGTTACGGTTAATATTGAAGTATCATCTAATGCATTTTCTTTATTAAAAAAATCAGTAATGCGTTTAAAATTATTTGTGATTTGTTGTTGAATAATCTGATCTCTAAAAATTGCCAGGTACAATTTTCTAATAATTCCAACATTATCGGTATACCTACTTATTACGGGTCTTTTTAAAGCAATTTCTTCAAGTTTTGCATATAAATGACGAGGATCCTTTTCTAAATAAATAGTATCAGAAGCGACAATATGATCAATCCCAGCCTTGTTAGTAACCAACACTCTCAGGTTAGTTACTTTTTCGATTCCGTGATTATCACAATCTACACCTTTACAAGGGCGTGCATCTTTTTCATAACTTTCTAAATACAGAATTAAATACTTGTTCTCTATATTAGAAATATCACTAACTGCTCCTTTTGCTAAGATTTTTGTTTTTGAAGGAGTTTCTAACAACTCTAACAATTCGATTTGTTCTCCGTTTTTATAAAACGGAGCATAACGAACCTTATGATTATCATACTTCTGATAATATGAGTACGTTATTTTGTTTTCTTCTAAACCTCTTGAACCATTTACTAGTTGTGTTAATGTTAATAAATCACCATCTGTGGTAATTCCTGAACCCTGTGATAGTACAATAGCAGTTGTTCGATTTGTTCGAATATTTTTTACCACGATAGGCTCTAGACCGCACACAACTCCTACTCCATTTAATAATACTCTGGATAGCCTCTCCTGATCTTCAAAAGTATCCAGAAACTCATTAAACTGGGTGTGTTCTACATATTGTCCCTGGGTAAATGTTCTATATTGTGTGGTGATTTTTTCTAATTCCGTACTCATTGTCCTGTGTTTTTTAACTATCAGATACTTGACACAGCGGTCCATATAACGACCGCTGATTTATTTTACTTACCCTATTATCTCAATTGATCATATCCAAGATCAATTAAAGCATCTACTATTTTTTGAAGGTAATATTCTGGTGTTTCTCTAGATTCAATATCATAAACAAAACCTACTTCTCTACGATCAGCCAAGTTGTATCCGCTAGGGTAGCTACTATGATTTCCTAATTCTACCGCTTTCATCAGATCCTTAAACGTATTATTTCCATTTACCTGAAAAACAATTCCTCGATAATAATTAGGATTTGAGGTTCCGAAATTATTTTGTAATCTAGATCTGAAAGCTGTTATATCTCCTTCGAATCCACTTGTACGAGATGTTATACTGCCTGAATGGTAAACAGGACTAGCTTCATCCTGAAAGATTAATACAATAACATTTCCTTTACCATCATCTGGTGGTAATTCGTCTTTTAAATTAAGGCAACTAAAGGTTCGCTCCAATCTATTTGGGCTATCTCTATACATGTTTATAATAGAAACATTCTGATTATATAATTGTTCATCAGAATCATACAACGGAAGTAATCGATTCTTCAGTAGCTGATCTCTCATTGTCTGCAGCGGAGTAAGTGCTGAATTCATAGAACCAGAATCATCAAAATATATTCTAATTTTCGTATCCTTATTGATAACTAATTTTAAAGAAACTTCTAAATCAATCACTGTCTCGCAGCTATTCTCACCCACCTTGGTATTGGTAACTCTAACTTCTGGTCTAAAGGTACCCTCCTCTCCTGGGATAAGTGCATAAGTATGCTGAATCGCTCCATTTGTCGGGGATACTGTACTTTGATTTCCGTCTCTAAAATCCCATTCAAAAGATAAATTGCTCAATGATGGATTTGTGGTAGAAGCTACATTAAATGTGACCGTTGCATTATTGGCATCATCATCATACACAATTTCGCCAACTGTAACAGTTACTTCTGGTGCTGGATATACCATGATTTCTGATTCAACACTTTCTTCATTTATTTTGAAGGTTATTGGTTGACCATAATACGTAGCCGGTACACGACCTGGATCAAATAAATTCTGATCTCCATTCTTAATAATTGCATTCAATTCTACAGTACCTACATAGGCTTTAATCTCTCCATCTAATGGAATAACCGCTAATGGAATTGGCTCTTCATATGCACAAATTTTATCTGCAGGTACACTAAGCAATACAGGATCTTTTTTGGTACAACATATATAGGGTAATGTAAAATCTGCTACAACCAAAGATGTACCTCTCGTAGAAACATAGTAGATTAATACAAATGTTCCTCCTGGCTCAACTCCCGCTTTATGCTCCAGACCAGCGTGTCGTTCCATAAACTTGCTAAGCAATTCTGTTTCGATTTCTTCTTCCTCTTCTTGTGTAGGTGCAGGTACTCTAATTGGTACTTGATTGCCCTCTACTCCTCCTACTGATATTGGTACAGGTATTCCTTCTACACCTTCTATTACCGGCACATCATCTCTAATACCAATCACCTCACCTCGTATATTACCTTCGATACCTACAACTCCTTCTCTACCTGGCACACCTCTTTTTACTTCCTCTTTTAAGGTTAGTAATTGTAATTGCTTATCTAGTATAGAAATATTGGTGAATGCTTCTTCTACATCACTTCGACTATCACTAGCTAACTCTTTTGAAATAATCGCTAGTCGATCTCTTAATTCACTTACAGGTAGTGCTACAGATGGAGTTCCATCTCTACTTTCTTCATTTAGACCGATAGCAACCACTCTAAACGGAAGTCCGTATTGGGTTTTAATACGATCTATTTCTTTATATACCAATTCATAGTCCTGCCCCAGATGCCCTTCTATTCTAAAGAAATCATAATCTTCTAAACAAAAATGTAATGGCTCTTGAACAAATACATCACTTGATAAATACGTTTTATCGTGGCTTAGGTTATATAACTCTTTTCCTGTGTTTGTTTTTTCGAAATTCCATTTTTTGACTAATTTATCGTCTACATCATAATAAAACGGAATTGCTCTATTACCTAAAAGTACACTGTTTTGCGAAGGCGTAACTTTTATTTGTCGACTAAGCCCTTTTACAAAACTAGAATTCACTTTTTCTTCAAACCTATTCATAAGAAAGAGTAACTTCTTATAGTTCTCGCCTCCATCGGCTAAAATTGGTGATTTGTAAAAATCATGTCTGTAAATAACATCATCTTCTATACGTAAAGGATCATTTACGGGTCCTAACATGATATGTTTGGCAAAAGATTGGATACTTGGGCTACACTGAAATTTAAGATGTAGCAATAAGCTTTTGATTTCGTTATATGTATTTACCAAGTCTTTTAGTAAATCATATCGGTATTGAAAATCATTGGTAGGAAGTGTTCCTCCTATTAATGTGTTTATTTTATTTTGTAATGTAGCTCCAAAACTTGTCGACAAACCAAAAACCGAAATAATAGCCTGTATCCCCGTAACTAATCCAGCAACATCTGTAATAGCAATGGCTTGTTCGAACTTGGTTTTGAGTTCTTGCGGGTTATCAATATCTGGAGATAAAATTACTCTAGCCGCCTCTATTGCTGGTAATCTTTCATACAATGTTTCATAGCTTTCCATCGTATTATAAATACTGTCTCCAGCTACTTCTGCTATATAACCTGCTCCTCTTACATCGGTAAGTAATACTCTAAGGTTTGCTACTTGTTCTTCTCCTTGATTGTCACAATCTGCATCCTGACACGGAGTTTCTTCATTAGTATAACTTTCTAAATATAGTAATGCTATTTTACCTTTTAAATCTGCTGCATCAATTGGTTTAAAATCAGCTCTCTCATCATCTTCTATTTCATTTACATTTCGCAGTTCCCATAACAATAGCGCAGGGTCAAAATGAGGGTATTGCTGTTGGTCTGCATAAATACGGTAATGTGTATAATTTTTACTTGGAATGTCTATACTTACCTCTTGCTCTCCTAATTCGTTACTCTTTCCTCTTGTTCTATCCCGTAGAGTTAAAATATCTCCATCGGTGGTAACACCAACTCCTTGTGTAATATTTATAATGGTAGATTGATTAGAATCTCCTTCTCCTCCACGTTCTCCTGTAATGGATGTTCTAAATCCACAGGCCAATCCTACTCCGTTAAGCCTGGTTCTTGACAAACGATCTTGATCTTCAAAAAAATCAATAAATTCGTTCAACTGATCGGCTGTTAACGCTTGGTTTTCGTTAAACTTTCTATACTGGGTTGTTATCGTTGCTAATTTGTTGTTCATTTTGATTTTTTTAAATGTTTGACTGCCCTAGGATTATTTTTCCATCTAAATCGTCGCTACCCTCCTGACTACAATCTAATAGCCTACCAGGTCTGTAAATATTATACAGTTCATTCATATCTATGATTAATTCCTTTGTACTGTCTACAATCTCCTGAGGAGTTCCTGTAGATTTATGTTCTAGAAATGTCTTATAACTCTCTTCGAAGCTTTCGAGATTGCTCTTTGCAGTTGCAGCATCGCTTCTTCTATCACCGACCCAACAAATTTTGGCTAATACATGTGCTGGGAGTTCCTGGCGAATTAGTTCTTCTGCATATTTTCTAAAATCTGGATCAGAAAAACGATAGCTATACCCTGGTAAAACGATACTTACTCTATATGAATATGGGTCATAAGCATCTTCTTCACAATCCTCTTCACAACCGGTCATAAATGCATTCGAGTCTACTTCGCTATCCATGAGATCATCATCGGCTACCAGAAATGTATTTCCTATTTGCATGCATCCTATCCCCAGTGATTTATTTTCTATTTTGACAGTTGGTTTCAGTAATATATTCTCTACCAAAAAGATACCTTCTTCTGTAAAAGAATGCTTGAGGTACCCTAAAAGTTCCAGTATCCCCTTTTTTAAATCATCTTTAGTACTAAAAGTAGGACCACTTAATGCAATTGTATTCTGATCGTCAGTACTATCAACGATTACAAAATGATATCCTTTTGCTCCAACTTTTAACAGTTTAATATTTCCTAAAAACTGACCATCAGAAATTGGTTTTTCAAAAACATTTTCTACTTCCTCTTCATCTATTTGTATCGCGTTAAAAACAGCTGTATACATAATAGTAAATGCCACATATTCTATTTGATACTCGGTATCAGAATACAACCATACTCTATTATTGTCATCAACGATTCTCCAGGTATATTTATCATCACCGTTATCATTGATTACATTAATTTTTACATGAGAATTTGAAATACTTCTTCTGGTATAATCTTTAATACCTAATAACCTTGCTATCCTTTTTTGTACCCCAGAAACATTATTTGTATTCCAAAGTTGCTCTTTGGGGGTTTCCCAATAAACATATCCTAATCCTCTGGATCTACTTATCTCTGTATAATCTTTCAGAAAGGCTTCTTTACTTCGTAATATAATCTCATCGACAGAGCTACCATATAGTTCTTTCATGATAAACGTATATTCGCTAAACCGCTCTGCAAATCGGCCAATAAGATGATCTAAAACCTGGTTTCTTCTCTGAATATTATTATCGATGTCTTCAAAAAGTAATTTGTATAACGCTGCTTCATTATTTTCATACTTTCCGCCCAGCAACTCATCAAGCCCATTAACATCTTTTAAAGCTTGTGTAAAATAGGTATGTTTTAAACTCTCGTTTACACTTAGTACTTCTTTTACTTTTCCTAAATGTTTAAAGTAACTTGCCAGAATTTTATCAAAGAATAATAGATATCCCTTAAGTTGTTTTGCTAATGCTTCTCTTTCTGGTGTTGCTTTAGAAACAATCCCAAAACTACCTACTCCATAGGTATCAGGAAACTCATTAAGAATGGTCTCATACTTATCGATTTCGTAATAATTTCCTTCTGGAAAAACCAATTCTTTATTTAATTGCGCATTGTCTCTTTCTAATGCCTCTTCATCTTTTATTTCTTCAAGATACCTTTCTACTTTGGCTTCATCGATATTAAGTGGTAATGTACCTTTGCTATAGCTAAAAGAACTTAAATCGCATAAAATTGGTTTTTTACCGGGATCCAAACACAATAACCATGGGTCAGACTCAGAAGATTCTCCTCCGCATCTATTCATCGAAATTTCTTTGATCTGTTTTACCCCTTCAATTTGCATAATTTCGCGAACGATATCAGACAAACGTATTTCTGTTTTAAGCTGACTATTCCTTAGTTCTTCGGTATCGATAAAACCACTTTCTAATAAAGGTCCTTCAAAAATCTGGTCTGTAGTATACCCTTTATCTACTAATTGTTCTAGTGAATAGAAGTGAACCTCTGGAGCAAAGTATTGTTCGATCTTATGCAATACTCTTGCATGTACATATTCTTCATCTACATTGCGTTCTACTTCTATGCGTGCACAAACGGCTACTTCCTGATTACCAATTTCTTCTATTGCAACAAGGTCCTCACAAAGGTTTCTATTATCATGATAGCGTCTTAATATTTCTGACTGGATATTGGCCCGATCACATTCATCCAATTCTTCATCGGTATCTACCAATAGTTTATATAGACCTTTTACATTAAAACTAGATGTTTTATCTCCTAATTTTGTCTTATCAAAAGCAAGATCTCCCGTTCGACAATCGGTATAGATTGTTTCTGTATAAGGCATTAACCAGCAATTTTTCACCGGTCTGTTAAGGTTTATTTTTTCTCCTATATCTATAAACAATTTTCTGTAATCCAAATGTGTTAAAGGAGCAGAAGGCAATATATCTACTGCTTTTATAAATTGCTCATGTGCGGTCTTTTTATCCTCTGATGCCAAGATATCTTGCATATCCAGATTCATTCTCATACCTAAATCTGTAATGGCATAACTCAACACCTCTAAAGTTGTAATACCTGGGTCATGAGAATTATAATCTGTCCAAAGCTTACTTCCTAATTGTTCTATATGTCTGACACCTTCACGTCTTAGAAAATCGAAATCCAAATCGTCTTTCGTCTCTACTTTTTTAGGAATACTAATATGTTTGTTATCTACCATTTACATTTACTTTTATTATTCCTGTATTTACTTCTTCTGAGCTAGTTTTAGGGCATGTATCTATTGCTATAGTTACTTGATGTTTTTTTGCAGAAACTAAAATTGATTTTGGATCTGCCTGAATAAGTGTTTTTTTCTGCTCTATTTCGTCTTTAAAAATTTTGATCCCATCTATATAATCCACATATTCTAATTGTTCTAAATAATCTATCATATGATATCGGTTCATGGCTACATCGAAGGTTATTTCTTCGGAAGCTTTAAAAGCCCATGGAGAAATATATTTTTTGATATCTTCATCCAATTGTTTGCTATAAAAATGCTCGTCAAATTCTTTATAAAATTTTACTGATACCTCTACCTTTATTTCTTGATACTCGGGGCTCATTATTATGGCTTCTACCTGCATCGTATTTAAGTCATTTATAAAGCTGGATACTTTTCTTAAAGTATTTTGACTTACTCGAGGTTGATAGATATCAAAGATGTTTTTATTATTGGTTCCAGGTACTACAATTACAGTTACGTAACCAGGTGCCACAAAAGAGGTTTTTGAAGTATGATTTAAACACTTAACTTTAAAAATCTCTGGAAAGTTTTGAAGAATTAACTGCTCATAATCCCATTGCGTAATGGCCCTGTTTTTATGTCGTAATCGTTCGCTAATTCGTCTGTAATACTCTAAGTCAGATTCCTCTGCAATACCATCAATTGTATTATATGGCTGCTGTACTTTCTTTATTTTTGGTATTCGTGTTTGTAACTTCTCTATTGTGCTTGCTGGTAATCCATTTTCTAAATGCTGTAAATCGTTTTCTTGATTTTCAAAACGAGCAACTACAGCCTGTGTATAAATTCCTTTTGTTTTGCATACTGCATCATATGCCTTGCTCATAGAAGCTCTTAACCAAACTAACCCTTCTGTTAATCTAGTATTTGCAGTATTCACATTTTTAGGAATTCCAAATCGTATAATTCCTGATTGTAAAAAGTTTTCTGTTTCATTGGTGATAATATTATCAGACAAGTCTTTCCATTGGTTATTTGATAATACATCCCATTGTACACTTTCTTCTCCAGTAAAAGTTTCTTTTAAAGGATTTTCACTTCCTTCTACATTTTGTATAAGTAATGAAACTTGCTGTCCTGGTAATGCATTAATACCAATATATAATTCTCCTGTAGCATTATGAACAGGGACTATACTGGACAGTTCTTTTTTCTCTTCATAAAAGCCAAAAGTATCTTCAATAAAAAGGCTTAATCGCTCATTAGATGCCGCAGCATTTCTCACTTCGGATGCAGTATATCCTATTTCAATAGTTTCTACTAAAGGTACATAGGATTGCGTAGGGATTGGTGGGTTTGTATTACTTCCTGTAATCGTTAATGTATATAATACAGGATAGATTTCTTGTAAAAAAGATTGATTTAATGATAACCGAATGGCATCTGCACTACCTACTTTATAGTTTCCTGTAACAGAAAATGATGTTTCATATGTGTTATCACTTTGCTTAGTAAAAAGTGTTACTTTGTTATTCTTTAAATTCCATTCTTCTCTATCACGTAAAAATACTTTTGATGTAAAGTAACTATCATTGGTAACCACAGAAGCACGTTTGCCTCCAGTACCATTATAATATGCTCTGGGAATAGCTTCTAACGTTTTAGCGATATAGGCATCATAATGTTTATTAAAAGAAACTTCTGGGGTATTTTTCCATTTTATGGTAACATTGATAGTATCCCAATTTTTCGCAAATACTTCTTCACTCTTAATAATGAAATTAGACCCTATAATAGGTTGCGCAGTAAACGGAAAAAATGGTTTTTTAGCATTGATGATTCCATTATCATTTTCTAGAGACAATTCTGAAAGCCCAGTAACACTTACATTTACGGAAACATTCTCTATTTGTCTTTCTGACAGCTCTTTATACAACTTATAATTACGATCACCTTTGATCAAAAAGCGTAACATAGGCTCTTTGGTAGTAAATCCACCAGAAAGTTCGCTATGATAAGGTAATATAGCAGGGAAATCTGCTGGGAATTCTAACTCAAAAGTTAGTCCTTTTGCTTCGTTTTTAACTAATTTTATGGTGTTTACATCTTCTAACCAATCTTTTTCTCCACTAGACAATACCACCATATTTTGTTTAATCTCATTGGCAGAAAACCCATCTAGAGCACCTTTGAAACCCTTTTTGTAATTAATAGTAACCACAACATTTCTGACCCCTTGATTTAAATTTAAAACTGGTGATGCAACAGAGAACCCTAGTACTGCATTAGGTAGTTCTGGATAATTGGCTTCTTTAGAGGTATATCCAAATGGCCACCAATATTCTGTATTTTCATTCAATTCTTTTCCTAACCCATCTAATGAATTAGCAATTGGAGCCATCTTTAACTCTCCATTTTCTTCATTCTTATCTTTGTCTTCGTCAGTATTACTATCAACTGCCTGATCATTACCATCGTATTTAAAAAAACTTTTTATAGCAACTACCTGAGCCTGATTTGCTATAATATCTTCTGTTACCCTATATACTCGTTTTTTACCATTAGCATCTTTTTTTGCATCTAATAAAGTTCCTTCTGGGATTTTTTCTTCAACTGCCTTTTTTGCTAATTCGAAGATTACATAGGCTCTATCGGCAACAGCTTCTTTTTTCTCAATTTGTAAAATATCCTTGTAATAAAAATCAAGATGCCTTTTGGTTAAGTTATTGAAACGCCCTTTAGAGTACTCTAAAATTTTCAGAAAGGAGATAAACAACACCAAATGAGGTGTTAACGCACCTTCTTTTTCGAATTCTGCTAGCTTAGCATGTATATTTTTATGTATTCTTTTATACGTAAGTTCTTCTCTCCTTGGAATTTCTATTACATCACCATCTACTAAATCTAATCGCTCCTGTTTAATGGTTTCTTTTATACCAAAATGATCAAAAAAATCTTGCCAGTTTGCGGTTACTATTTCTGGATTTTCTTTATCAAAATAGTTAAGGTGTTGAGCAAAATTAAACGCAAAAAGTAGCCAATCTGCAACATCGAGATCATTGAGTTGTAAATTTTCAGGATTCAACTCTTCTAAAAAACGCTGCGACTGTGTTTTTCCTTCTCTAAAGTGTAAAAACGTATCTGTATGCTTTGTCATATTTTTTTAGATTTCTGTTGCTTCTCCCTTGTAAAAAGGGTAAACAAGGTTACTTCTTGTATTGGTATTCCTTATTTGATAGTCGATTTGAATCAAAACCTCTCCTTCTAACTCATCTGTGTTATCCAGATTTATTTCTAAAATATCGATCCTTGGTTCGTGATATAAGATCGCTTTGGTTATGATATCTTTAATCTCTGTTTCTAAGGTCAAATCCAAAGGTTTAAAAAGTAATTCTTCTAGATTACATCCATATTTAGGGATCATTACCCGTTCACGCAGTCTTGTAGATAGTAGAATGATTAGACTATTTTTGATGTCATCATTACCCGTGGTCATTACCACTTCTTTTTGCGCTATATTAAACTCGGGAGGGAAACTCCATCCTCTACCCAAAAAGTCCTTATCTATTTTCACACGTTATTTTTTTATTAGTTAATCGACGACATCCTTTAAAAAATCGGATTATGCGTCTTACTTAATATTACTTTTTGAACCAATTTCTTTTGGTTTTCTATCCACCTATCAAAACAGTAGGTTCTCCTGCTGTGATCACTCCTCCATGTACTGTACTGTCTCCCATTCTTGCCGCTGGTTTGCCTCCTATCAATACGGTCCCTGAACCACTGGCAATAGTATCTGGTGGTCCTGTGCAAACCGCCATATCTCCCATTCTTGCAGCTGGCAACCCTCCTATTAAAACAGTAGGTTCTCCTGCCGGTAATATAGGGCCACCTACATGCGGAACGGTTCCTGTTACCATAGGACAGGTATGCATATCTGTTATTCTTGCTGCCGGTTTCATTTCTTATTGCTTTAATTTATTTGTACCTGAGATCCTTTTATAACCGTAATTGCACCCGAAGACACTTCTGATCCCGAACCTCCTTCTGCTTTTAATTGTGCATTGGCATTGATATTTACATTGGTTCCTTCCATATTTAAATCGCCAGAAGCCTTGATTGTAATATCTCCCGCACTTTCTATGGTAATTCCTGAATCATTGAATGTCATTATGTTCGAATGCTCGTCTTCTAATTGTAGAATTCCGGCATCTTCATCTAGCGTTACCTTTTTTCCCGCGGGTGTTTCTAATACATATGAGATTTTATCATCGTTAAACAACATTTTCATCTCACTACGTGTCACAAATCCTTTTTCGTGATTATCATCTGCTGCGGTAATAGGAGCTGGTTTTGCACTACTGTGCAACATTCCTAAAACTACGGCATCATTAGGATCATCATTAATAAATCCTATAATAACTTCATCTTCAATTTCTGGTCTAAAAAAAGAGCCTCTATTTTCTCCTGCATCTAATGTTGCTACTCGCGCCCAAATACCTTCTTCTTCATTATTTACAATAGGAATTTGTACCAGAATTCGATCTTCACCATCTGGATCAGATTCTAACTGTGTTACTATTCCTATATGCAATCCATTAATTGCCGGTATAATTCCTGAGCCTGGCATTTCGTTTACATCATAGGTCTCTGAGAACCATTTTGGCGACAATCCAAATTGTGCGTCTACTAGCCAATTTCCATCGGCTAACTCGTGACGAACAGCGCTCACATAAACCTTACCATTAAATCGATTACCAACTCCTTCTAAGGTTAAGCATGTACCAGGTTTTACCCCAGCAATTCCTTGAAATTTTACACGTCCTCTGGTCTTGGCTAACTGTTGGTACAAAGCTTTGGCATCGCTCCAATCCTGTAACTCATCTTGAGTCAAGTTTCCTCCATGCTTTTGCTCCAGGTTCTCGATATTAAAAACCTCTGCTAAGTCGTTAGAAGATAAATCTCCATTAAGAGAAACTCCGGGGTCTTGTGCTTCTGCTTCGATTAATTCCTGATCTGTCGGATTCCATGATGAAGAAGTAATTGTAGAAAACTGATCTCTTGCATCTATCTCTCCATCAAATTCATGAATAGAAGATCCAAAAGTTATCGTTTCTACGGCTGCACTGCTTACATCGGGTTTCTCTATTTTGATCTCTCCATCGTCTACAAAACACAACTTGCCATTTGCCTGTGCTCTTGTTAGCATAAAATCCCAATCAGAAGCTCTATATTGTACTAATTCCTTATGTACAGTATTGGTAGTCTCTACTGTACCAGAAAAACCATTGTTTGCCAATAAGGTATCGATCACATCACTATCACTACTTTCATAATAAAAAGCGCTTTTTCTGCCCAAAGACATTTTTACCACTTCGTCTCTACATTCTACGGTAAGGTAAGATCGATTGTTACGTATTTTAATACTATGCTTGATTATAACCCCTTTAAAAATGGTTTCTTCGTCAGAATAATACCCAGAAGTAATTTCAATTTGTTTTCCAGGAATTAGTAAATCTTCATTACTGAGTTCAAAATCCTGTTTAGGTACATCACCGTCTATCAGAATAATTTGAGCATAAGGAATTCTATTAATTTCTTTTTCTACTACGATATTTTTAACACCATACTTACCTGGTAATTCTGATCCATCAATAATGACTTTAAACGTTACCAATCCAGTTCCTTTACTGGTTTGTATATGTCCACTATTATTCATACTTAGGATACTTTTTCTATAGGTGGAAAAAATAATTTCTGTCCTGGTCTCAATCGTCTGAAGTTGATTAAATTGTTGGCTTTTGCCACTTCCAGGTAATACTTAGGGTCTCCATAAATACGCTCTGCCATTAATGGTAGTGTATCTCCTTCTTTAACCACCCTTATATGTGTAAGATCTGGCGAATTTACTTTAGTTAGTCCTTTTCTAAGATCATCATCTATAGCACCTTTAAACGTAACTTTAGCAATGGCTCTTAATGGTTCTCCGCTAGGCTTAAAAAGGTTAAAATCTATAGTCATATCAGACAGTACTCCCTGAAAAATTAAGGATCCCCACAAGATTTTTACGTGATAAGGTTTATGAATGTCTCCTTCATAATAAAAAACCACTTTTTTAAAATGTTCTATCTGATCAATAACACTGGTGTTCGAAGTAGTTTTTTTATTAATCGTATCTACCAGTTTTAACCCTTTGCTGTGACCATCCAAAATCCCGGTGCCATCAAAAATAAAGTCCAGTTTTAACTCTGGAGAAGAAGATACTCTATATTTAGGGTTGTTATGACTTTCGCCTTCTGCCTGATCTGTATTATGTTCTACAGAATATTTTACACTATACTTTTCTGGGTTGGCTAAAACTGAAAATTCTTCTGTTTTAGATACTTTTTTTCCTTCGTCAAAAGTTTCATCCTCGTAAGGTGCAATTCTTAACTTTTCTACTTTACCCAAATTCTTAAATAACCCCATTATCTTTCTTTTTTACGAGATTCTATATGCATGATTTGCTCTACCTGGCTTCTTACTAATCTATTAGCTTGCTTCTTATCTAATGAAGCAACAGAACCAGTGGTAGACTCCTTTTCATCTACATTAATTTTGATATGTAGCTCTTTTATTTCTATGGGCATATTTTTCTATTTTGTTATGGTATCGAGATAAGCTTTTATAATTTATCGCTATACCTATATCTTTGGTATTGTTGGTATCGTAAAATACTGGTATTTTAACTCTACCGTTTCTATGGCCAGTTTGTTTTCTTCTGCATGAAACTCTGATATTTCCCATTTTACCGGGTAAGCACCTACTACATTCCACACCATTAATGGAGCACTAGATCCTACACCCCCGTTAAGAGTGATGATCAAATCCCTCGTTTCGAAATTAAAATTCTCCATCGCTTCTCTACACCAGGATATCAATCCTGAGCTTTGTATCATCCCTCGTTTTAATATTAAGTTAGGATACTTTGCTCTGGTTGGTAGCTGATGTTTAAACCTGTTTTCTCCACCTTCGGCATACTCTTCAGTTTCAATCTCGGTCGAGAGTCCCGACACGGATTGAAACTGGGAGTCTATCCCCTCTAGCGTAGAAACACCATTAACAATAAAGGAGAAACTGGTAGGAGGATATATAATAGCCATGTATTAACTGTTTTCTATGATTAGTCCTTCGTGAGCTATTTCTAATGATTCTATAGCCACCTCATTTCCTTCTGCTTTTAGATCTGTAGATTGTAGCTTCATAGGAAATGCTTTATTCACTTTCCAGGTAATTGCCGGGTTTCCTTCTTCATCCAATAATGAAATGGTAATCGTTCTGCGCTCTACGTTATTAAGCTGGATGGTTTGTAACCATTGAAAGTATTCGTTATCACCTTTAAAGGATCCTCTTTTTAGCGTGATATTGCTAAATTTCTTCATCCCAGGCATTTTGATTTTACTAAACTCTGGACTGTTACTTATACGGTGCTCTATAACTTCTACTTCTACATCGAGACCACTTACTTCGTGAAAACCTATTTGAGTTCCACCCCAATCTACCTGGAAATAAAATTTAGATAATGGATATTCTTGCATAATTTTGTTTTTTTAACGTTTATGATTCTTGTAATTTGTGAGAAAATCGCAATACAATAAATTCTGCAGGTCTCACTGCCGCCATACCGATTTCTACGATCATTCTACCATTTAGTACATCTACTGCGGTCATAGTTTCATTTAATCCAACACGTACATAATAAGCATCTTCTGCTTTAGCACCTGCCAACGCACCTGCTTTCCATTGTTGATTTAAGAAGTTTTCGATCATAGCTCGTACGCGAATCCATGTATTGGCATCATTCGATTCGAAAACAAATCGTTCTGACGCTTTTTTTACAGATTCTTCTACCATATTAAAGAATCGTCTTACAGGTACATATCGCCACTCATTACTATTGCCATCAAGTGTTCTTGCTCCCCAAACCAAGGTTCCTTTACCTGTAAAACTTCGAATCGCATTGATTGATTTTCCTGCCTCTTCATGTACATTTAATCCATCTTGTTCTAACTTGGTAATCTTTACCGTTGGACCAATTACATAACTTAACCCTAAGTTTGCCGGAGCTTTCCATACACCACTAGTGCTGTCTACTTTTGCATACACTCCTGCAATGGCACCTGATGGAGGTAATTCTACTGGTATTGAAGAAATTTCAGCTTTTACAGCATTGTAATCTGTAGAGTTGGTAGTTTTTAATGTATCTAGTTTTACAGCTGGATCGCTATCAATTACTACATCGATGGTAGTTTCATCATAAGCATAACTCAACACCGTTTTTAAGTTAGGATAATAAGCTGCTCCATATTTTAGGTTAGAAGACAATGGAAGATTATCTCTTAAATCTGATGCACTACTGGTATCGATAATTACAAAACGATCTTGTAGTTTTTCTGCTTGTTTTAAAGCTGCATCATACACGGCACCATAAGCCTTATCTGCTGCTAACCCCGATGCTTCCGGAATCACTAACAAGGTAGGTTCGTCTTCTTTCTCTAATTTCGCCATTGCAGTTGTCAAATCACCATGAACAGGTGCTTTATAAGCTCCGGCTGATACGATATAGCATGGTCCACCTCCGTTTGCAAAATACATCTGTAATGTATAATACATATTATTGGGGCTTATGCTAGTATGTGTTACTACAACATTTCCTTCTGTAATGGTTGCAGAAATCCCCGTTTCTGGATTTGCTCCTCCAAAAATGGTTTCATACTCTAACAAAGAAGTGATTCTAACAGGTTCTGTTTCGGTAGCTATTGCTGTATATCCTATGAAAGCAGGAATAGCTGTTTCTACTTGCGCTACAGAAGGAGGAAACTTTGAAATTTCCTCTATATAAGCACCAGGTGTTTTATAATTCATAAGTTTTAAATTTATTTGTATTCGATATTTTAATTATTCTCTATAGTCAAGCCTTCGTGCGCTATTTCTATAGATTCTATAGCGACCTCGTTTCCTTCTGCTTTTAGGTCGGTGGACATTACTTTGATAGGAAAAGCGTTGTTTACTTTCCAAACAATAGTAGGTTGTCCTTCTTCATCCAATAGTGAAATGGTAATTGTTCTTCTCTCTACTGTATTAAGTTGTATGGTTTGTAACCATTCAAAATATTCATTATCGCCTTTAAAAGATCCTCGTTTCAAAGTGATATTGCTATACTTCTTCATACCAGGCATCTTTATCTTACTAAACTCTGGGCTGGATCCTTGTCTATATTCTATGGTTTCTACTTCGATATCTAAACCAGATACTTCATGAAATCCTATCTGAGTACCTCCCCAATCCACCTGGAAGTAAAACTTTGTTAACGGGTATTCGTTCATAATTTAATTGTTTATGATTCTTGTAATTTATGCGAGAATTGAAGTATAATAAACTCTGCCGGGCGTACTGCCGCCATTCCTATTTCTACATTCATTCTCCCTTCTAAAATATCTTGTGCAGACATGGTTTCATTTAACCCAACACTTACGTAATAGGCTTCTTTTGGTGTTGCTCCTGCCAATGCACCTGCTCTCCATTGTTGGTTCAGGAAATTTTCGATCATGGTTTTTACCTTTACCCAGGTGTTAGCATCATTTGCTTCAAAAACAAACTGATCTACGGCTTTCTTCACAGATTCCTCTACCATGTTAAAAAATCTTCTTACAGAAACATAGCGCCATTCATTACTATTACCATCTAATGTTCTGGCTCCCCATACAAGTATCCCTTTACCAGTAAAATTGCGTATAACATTGATTGATTTACCTGCTTTGGTATCTACATTAAGATCATGCTGATCGTTATGGGTTACTTTTTCTGTTAAAGAAGATACATACGATAGTCCTGTATTGGCAGGAGCTTTCCATACCCCACGAGTACTATCTATTCTGGCATATACCCCTGCAATAGCAGCTGATGGTGGTAACACCACAGACATAGCTTGTATTTGTCTTTGGATAGACGCATAGGCTGTTGGATGATTTGATTTTAATGCACCAAATGTGATTCCGTCATAATTTCCTTTTACATCTTTTTGTGTTCCCAGAGCCGTTAAAAAGGCTCCAATAGAATCTTTAAATTTGGTGGCACTACTTACATCCAGATTACCAGGAATTGGTGTATCTAAAGTAGCGTTAATGCTATCTATAATTGCTTGAACTTCTGCTTCTTTTGCTTCAGCATCTGTGGCATTGGTAATGTCTCCATCTGCCTGTACAGCTGCCAAAGCTGCTTTTTCACTTGCATAATCATAACCCGTACCAGTATGGCTTATCGTACTGGTATCTGCATACGCATAAGATAAGGTTGTATTAAGATGCGGGTAATACGCCGCACCGTACTTATCTCCTGCTACTCCTGCTCTAAACTTTGCTATGGTAGATGGATCTCCTGTATAGGTATCCATAATAACAAAACGATCTTTTAAGTTATTTGCTTGTAACAATGCCTGACTATATACACCATAGAATTTACCCTCTGTACCAATAGAAATTGCATCGGGAAATACTAATAACGTAGGTTCATCTTCTCGTTCTAATGTACTTAAACCTGCTGTCAATTTGGTATCGCTTACTGTATTAGCTGCATTGGCATAGGTATCAACAGATACGATATAACAAGGTCCACCCCCGTTTGCAAAATACATTTGCAATGCATAATACATCAAAAACTTCTCGGTGGGTTGTTGTACGATCGATCCATTGGTTATATCTTCTTGTAACACCAATTGTAACGCATTTGCGCCTCCAAAAAACTGCTCATACTCTAACAATGATGTGACACGTGTAGGAGTAAGATTTAGATCATTCTCCTTTTTTCTGGTGGCTTTTGCTGTATATCCAATAAATGCCGGAATAGCTGTTTCTACTTGCGCTACCGAAGGAGGTAACTTGGAGACTTCTTCTATATAAACCCCCGGTGTTTTCAATTGTGTTGACATTTTTTTTTAATTTTATCAATAATTAAACATATATTCTGGCTTCACCAGCTAAATCCATATCTCTGGGAGTTGCCATTCTGTAAACCACAGAATCATCATCTATTACTTCGATTGTGCCTTTTTTAATCAGAGGGAGTTTCTCTGATGTACGATACACTTCCTGATCCTCTTCATCCAAATACACCCAAAATGCTTTTTTACTTTTAAAAACAATCTTGAATTCCTTAGTTGCATTCGGAACCTTTTGACCATTTAAAAGATCCTCAATACCCAAAGAGACAATACCAAAGAGAGACATTCTATCTTTTATAGTTATATCTTTTAAAAGTTGTTGATATTCAGAATTTTCTTCGCTATCATAAGGCACCGAAAAATCATTGATGGGCGATGCATTTTTTGCATTAAGTCTGTCTAACTTATAGTTACCCGCATTTTTATCTGACTTAAAATGGAAAATCTGGGAAGTGTTTGTATTAAGCTTTGTATACTTTTCAAACAATGAATCCTTAATGTATATCAGGAATTCTAAATTTAACCCTTCGCTATTAATAACAGGTTCTGCGTTTTCATCTACCGATATAAACCCCATCAATCCAGTAGATGTAGGTTTTATAGAAATCTTATGATTTCTTAGTATCTTTTGTGTCTGTGCTTTGGGTACAATGACTACAAAGTCTTGTGCGTTATACGTATCAAATACATCTGGTTTTTGTGTATGGTCATACTCTTCTTCTCCTATACCTAAAAAGTAGTTATGAAAAATATGAAGCTCAAACAGTGGTTTATATATGATCGAAAAACTCATGATTTGATATGATTTAAAGTTTCTTCTATAGTTGTAATTGCTGGACCTTTCTGTTTAACTTTTTCTCTTTCTACTTTTATAACACTCACTTTATAAAAGGCAGAAGGCATTACTTTACCTCCCAAAACACCCCACACATAACTAAGCTGTTCAAAACGAAGGCTGCTTAAATCGATCATAAACTTAAATTCTATAAGCTCTGTACCATGGTTTGGGGTATTGGATTGTGTAAAAAAAGTTTTGTCTTGAAAAAACTCTACTATAGATGAAATATCCTGAAGTGATTTATCATAATTATTTCTATTAGCAGCAAACATGACATAAAGGTTTACATAGGCAGGTGCACTTTTATGAATGGTTGTACCATTCACGACCTTATGATTAGGTTTATTTTTTAAAGTCGCTTCTTCTTCCATACTTAATAAGGTTAAAACAACTTTATCTGATAAACCAGCGCCAGGATCATCTGCTTTGGCAACATTATCCAGCACCACTTCGCCTTCACTCTCTATACTATCCAAATAATCGGAAGCCTCTTTTTTAAGTATGTTTAATACATCGTATATCATAAAATCTATAGTATATATTTTCTGATTTCTAAATAATCATACAGTTAAGTATATCCTGCTCCTAACAAATCTAATTGAGATAGCCTATCAAAATCAATTTTTTGATACTCGTATTTCTGTCTTTGCAGTAGATTGTTGTTTCAAAAACCCTTAGCCCCTTATTTTCAAAAGGATACAAATTCCCTCAAGAAAGCCATATTTATTTACTTCCAAATTCAAAAAAATTGAAGGTTCTAAATCCCCTTCTTTTTTATTGTTTTTTTAACTTTCATTTTATCATATCTACAAAAAGGATGATTACCTTTATAGGTTGTCATTTACTATAAATCAAACCTTTACACATATAACCTTCTGATGTGCTTTTTGATCTATTCTAAAAATCCAATATGGTTTTGTTTAGAATTGCTTAACGTGTTACCTAACATTTTACTGCAAAGACAGAAATTTGTAATGCGGATATTTATTTTTTCACATAATCCCTCCTATTTTGTATGACTTAATTCGTAATTATGCGATCAACTACGCTATCAACATGGATTTAAAAGACATATATGATAACCGAAGTGCAATTCTTGGCGGACACATTAATGAGTTGCGTACTGTTGCCGGATTGGCCACCAAAAATGAGATGGCGATTTTTGCGCTTCGTGAAAAAATATGCCACTCTTGCGCTTTGAAAAAAGGAAATACATGCAATCCAAGAAAATGGATCAATAGTACTACGCTAGAGGTATCGGATACTGCAAAAGAGGGATTTGTAAGAGGTTGCGGATGCCGGTTAAGCGCCAAACAAAAATCTAAAGGAAGTATTTGCCCAGCCAATTTTTGGGGAAATGAGTTTTAATTATTCATACTAGGTGAAGGATTCTCAAAAACATATCATTCATAAAGTTTATCTAGAGGTTAATACCCATAGTAAAGAAAAAGCATTTGCTTTAAAAGACGATATTAGTAGTTTTCTAAATTTGGAAGTTTTTCCTGAAATAGAACGCTATTTTGAACAACTAGAGCAACAATTACCCGAGTTTGCAATACAAATTGATCAATTAGAATTAGACATTACCACTCAAAAGCCAGAACTAAACTTAACGTTAAAACAACAACTTGTAGAAGAAGTACAAAAACAAATAGAAAAGTCACTAGCTGCAACGAGGAATACTACAGAGAAAAAAAACTCCCCCAAGTTCTTGGACAAAGAAAAACATCAATTAGAAACCTTGTTGTATTTTATAGAACACGGTATGGCACCTTGGTGGTTTGTAGAAACCTCGATCACCTCTTTATTAGAGGATTCGCAACTCATACCACTCATAGAACAACCTTATTTTAAATCACGTCTTTTACGCATTTTGCCCCAAACCCAAGTGCAGAAACGGTTAATTCATCAATTATCTGTTTCTGCTCTTAAAAAAATTGTAACGCTTTATGTTCCCCAATTAGAGAATAGTATCACCACTTTAAAAGAAACATTCGATAGTATAGGCCCATTACCTACTATCATACAAAAACGATTATGGCTGGAATTACTGAAGACGATTACCATACAAAAGGAAATTTCTGAAATATCGATTCAAAAAGAAATTATCAAACACTACAAAAACAATGATATAGCATTTGTTACAGATGATACTTCCCTAAAAATCATATTGCCAGAACTGATTGATACTATAACTGAAAAGCAGGAAGCAGCAGATTTAAATATTCCTGAAGATACGACCGTAAAAATCAATCTACAAAACACAAAACAACATAGTGCTTCTATAGAAGAGTTGAGTATTGATACCGATACAACCAAAAAAGACACCTCTCAAGTAATCGAAAAAGGAGTACATGTCCCCAATGCCGGACTTATTCTAGTTCATCCTTTTTTACCTCATTTATTTAAACATTGTGATGTATTAGATGAGGATAAAAACATTAACCAGCCCGAATTAGCGGCTCATATACTACATTATCTGGCAACAGGAAAAACTCAACAAGCAGAGAGTGATTTATTGTTTGAAAAGTTTTTATGTAACATCCCGTTTCAGCAAAGTATTGACCGACATATTACCCTTAGCGATTTGCATAAAGAACATACCGAAAAGGTATTAGACGCTACCCGACAGAATTGGAAAGGCATGCATAAATCTTCTTTTGGTTTGTTACAAAATGAGTTTTTACAACGTCCGGGAAAATTAGAGTTCCAGAAAAATGATGCGATTCTTACCGTAGAACGCAAAACACAAGATATCCTACTCAACAAAATATCATGGGGAATTAGCATGGTACGCTTACCCTGGAAAAAAGGGTTTATCTATGTGCACTGGGTTTAAAGTCAATTTACTTTTGAATCTACAAAAACAAAACACCCCCTCAGTCCTTCGGACAGCTCCCCCTGCAAGGGGAGCGGTTTAAAAAGAAAGTCTATAAAAATTGTTGCAATCAAGGATCTACTTAGACATTACTTCAATAAGTTCAGTGCAATATTTCTGCATTAATTACACGCAACAATATCTATCTTACAAGCTATCGCTGCTGCGCTTTACTTGTCAAAGGTGTCGCTGCATACGGAAAGTCCATATAGGTGTAATCTGCTTTTATCAACAGTTTTCCTGCCATGCCACTAATTTTAAAACCATCGAAGCCTTTTAGGATAAAAGCTTTACCGATTGGAGTATCTTGCAGGTTCGTAAAAAGATTACTTTGTACACTCTGTGATGAAGAAAACAAGAGGCTTTTACCTTTTTGTATCACAGGAATTGTGGCAAGAGGGCTTACACTACCTCCTTCGTGCTCAAAAGTCATTTGTGCAAATCCTTCTATCGCTGCTGCCTTAGTAATATCATATGCTACATAATAGGCATGTATCAAAATAATCTGATTGGCCTTTGCAGGGATGAGCTCCAGATGGTTATTCTCTGCCCCATCAAATTTAATTTGGCTAAGATCTATTATAGTACTTAAGGTTTCTTTTTTTTGCCCTAGTAACAAGGCTTCTGCACCGCCACCGCTACCATTACCGATGGTATCGAATAAATCTGCAAAATCACTTTGGTCGGGTTTATACCCGTTTACCCATTTTTCTTTTAACTCTTCTATGGTTTGTACTGGCATGTTGTTATGTTTTATAAGAAATTAGTATTCTTTTTTTTTAGACTTTATCTTTTTGATAAAATGTAGATTATTTCTATTTTCTATTTGAAAGCTTTAACTCTTCATATTTCGCTATAAAATTCTCCCAAGTCCAATCTGAGAATAATAAAGGCATATCATTTTTAAAAGATTCTATTAAATCATTATCAAGCGATTGGTCATTAATATAAAGTAATATATAAGGCCAATTTTTATATGCTCTTGCTTCACAAAGCATAGTAATGTAACCCTCAAAATCTAAATCTAGAGAAGAAAGTTCTGAGTAACCCATTCTATGTAAATAAATAGATTTATATTCTTCATTAGGCTTATCTATAAAACCACATAATATTTCTGGGCTAACTTGATCAAACGGTTTAAAATGAATTATTGATTTATCTGCTTTTATATCATCTTCATCATATAAAGTGTCTTCCCAACTTGAAAGAACGTTAACCAAAGGTAAAAACTCTACATTTCCATAAGCTTGCTCTATTTTAGTAGCTTCCCAGTTTACATTATAACCATTACAGTAGCTATAAATTTCAATAAAGGAAGTTGGTAATGACGAATCCTTCGAAATTTCTATTACAGTTTCTTCTTTAGGAAAAACCTTATAGGTTTCTATTAATATCTTTTCATCATCTTCAGAATCATATAACTCCCTAAGTAACCTTGTATAAACTTTTACACTCATCTTTAATTTAATTTAACTTTTTTTCTATCCATTTTACTAATTTCTTTTAATGTCCTAATATAATCTCTTTTACTTTCTTCTTCATAACCATCTGCCTCAGGTAGCTTATTTTTAATTGTATCAATATTACGAATACTTGCTGATATTAATTTTGCTGCGTTATGAATAACAATTATATGCTCCATAGGTAAAGAAGTAGCTTTTACTATTTCGTCTATTGAAGATGTTTTAAGGCCAACTATTTCCTCTATTGATCCTTTTTTAGTTGAGTAAGTTTTTAAATCAGTTTCTATCGGGTTCAACACCCCTTTAGCATTGACTAAAACTTTATCTTTTGTCCATTTGCCGCTTCTTGTTTTTTTAAGTGTATATGCTCCTAGCATTAAGCCAGAAGGAACCTTATTTTCAACCTTCCTTATCTCTTTAATATTTTCTCTTTCATCTCTTGGTATATTAGCATCATCAAACTCTTTATCTGTTAAATTATATTTAATAGAGGGCCTATCATACTTAGCCGTAATTGTATATCTTACTACGGCTCCTGCATTTACAGCTACTTTAACAAATTTTTCAGCAGTTTGTAAGTGGTTTTTATTTCCTTTAACTGATAATGGAGTTAGATTTTTCAGCTTACCAGGTCCATGAACATTATCATTCAACATGTGTCCTCTTACATAATATATTCCATTTTTCTTTTTTCTTTTAAAAAGAATATTATAAAACTTATTGGTTTCATTTGGAATACTTCCACCTTGACCATTTTTAGTCAAAATTTTTGCTTCCACTCTTTTAGCAAATCCTTCGCTAGTTCTACCATTATATACAATTTTAGATTTTGGCAATTCACCTTCTTGAATTCCAAATAATATAGCTGTCATTGGAGCCAACTCTGATAGCATTTTATTAACCCTCTCTTTCTTCTTTTTAGCATTTATCTCTTTTTGCTTTTCACTATCCCCTTTCTTATTAGGGCTCTTCTTTACTTCAATATCAATTTCATTTGCTAAAGACTTCGCATTAATTTTAACATTCAATGCTCCCTTATTGCCCTTTGGTATTTTAATTTTTCTAACAAAATCTAGGTAATTTTTTGGCTCACTAGCAACCATTAGTGTAGTATTTTTTCCAGAACCTTTAAAGAAAAGTTTATGGCTTTTTCCATCATCTCCTTTAAACTTCTTCTTGGCTTCCCACCACTTTATCACCTTACTAATACCTCCTTTGATTTTACCTCCTAATTTACGCCATATCTTTTTACCGGCCTTTTTGATTTTGAGCCATAATTTGGTGAGTGCTTTTTGTACACGTTTTCTCACTTTACGTACTAGCCCTAATACTTTGTTGGCCAATCCACCAATCCCCAATACAGAGGCCAATAAACCAATCACTACCGGTACTGCTTTGCCCAATGCATTTTCTATACTCTTGGCCACGGCTCCTACTTTACCCGCGGCAATGGCAGCGATCGATTCTGTAAAGGCAATCACCAATTCTGCAATCTGTGAGGCGCGCTCTATAAAGAATTTTACCACATCTACTATGGCCATCACTGCTTTTACAAAAGCCCCAACTGGTGATAGCAACCCTAAAATCCATTTGATCCCCGCCTGTACTACCTGGCTCATGATCATTTCTTTGATCGCACCAATCACTGTTTCTTTTAGATCCTGGAATTGTTCTTTAAGATGTTCCCATAGCCCGGCAATTCCTTCTTCTCGTAGGATCTTTACCATAGTAAATCCAGTTTCTAAGGCTTTTACAATAGGTTCACCAATTACCTTGGCGCCTACGCTACGTATATTATCCCAGGTAAAACCAAGTATTTGTGTGGTTAATGAGAAAATACCTTTCAGCGAGAATACATTTTCTGGGATTTGTATGCTCACAGACCCCAAAGTACCGGTTAACCATCCTATTAATCCGCTTTGTAAATGGGTGGCGATATTGGTCGCAAAGTTTTTCACTCCCTGGCCTACCCCAGTCATCAGGTTCTTTAAGAATCCTATTGGATCGGTGATAATAGCACCTACGGCAGCTACTACACTGGCCAGTAAATTGGTCAGGATATTTTTTACTTTGATAATGATATCAAACACTCCTTGTAGTGCACTTAACGCTTTACCCACCAAGCCACTATTGGCAGCTTTTAATTCTTCTATTTGGGTATCGATACTGGCCAGATTATCGGCATATTGTTGTGCCATCGTATCGATTAGCATTTCTTTTTTGTTATCTACATCCTGCTCAAGGCTATCGAATTTTGACTGTATATCGCTAGCTGCCTGCTGCCCAATCTTTTGCAGATTAGGAGACAAACCACCTACATAGGTTTGTACTTCTTTTTTACCATCTTTGATGGTTTGCTTGGCTTTGTTTAATTCTTTGGCTACCAAATTAGCAATAACCGTCAGGTATCCATCCATGGTCGAGATATACAGTTTTCGACCACTTTCAAAGAATTTATTTACTTCTTCTGGTAATCCTACTACCGCATCTTTTACCCTTCGTAATTGTCGCAAGTCGAACCAGGAATCTCCATAACGATTTTTCTTATAGGTTGCCATTTCTGTTTCGATATGGCTTTCGAATGCTTTTTGTGCAGCTTTAGACCCACTCACAAATTTGGCTGCTACCGATTTGTCTAAGGCATCTAAAATTGTCGTTACCTTGGTCTTTGTACCCTCATACAGGCTTTGTACTTTATCGGCTACAGCTTTACGAGCTGCAGTATCTTTGGTGGCTGTTTGTTGTTGGTTACCGCTAACTTTACCCAGTCCAGCCACTCGGCTGGCATGCATACCATTAGTAGCGGCATTTGCTTGTTGCTGGCTTTGTTGCTGTGCATTGGTTAACTGCTGCGTTTCTGTAGTTCTAAATTGTGTAGTAGCCGCAGTACTTTGTGTTTTTGCCGTATTTTTCTCTTCCAGAGCTGTTTTAAAAGTAGCTTCATTAGAATTGGCCAGGGTAGCATCGGTGATACCATGCTGTTCCATCTGGGTATCTAACGTAGCTGTTTGCTCTTGTATCGGCTGTTCTACCGCTACTGTCGAACGTTTGGGGGGCATTGCCTGAGCGGTAGGTATGGTAGCCGGTTTTTTACCGTTCATAGCTGCAGGCATTGCAGCCACCGTTCTTACCGGTACGACGACCTGGTTAGGTGCTGCATTGGTAGCTCCTGCGATCGCCCCAGAAGCATTGTCTTGTGCTGTGCTTACATCGCCCATAGCAGCAGACTGCACCTCATCTATATTATTATTTTCTTTAAAGTTATCTGCCTCTTCCTCATTTTTGGGCAGGGTCATCGCATCGATACGGCTCTGTAATTGTTTTTTGAAATCTGCCGCACTAAAAGTTCCTGCTTCTTGTTCTTCCATCACCGCCACCTGATTGGCCTGCGCAGTACTCATACGCTCATTAGAGGGTGAAGGAGCAGCTTTCTGCGCGCTGTCTGATGCTGTTGTTGCTGCCTCGTGCTTACGCTGTCTATTGGCAGTAGCTTTAACAGCTCCTACCATAGCTATAAAATTAGGATCTTCTGATGAGCTCTTGGGAGTAGTTATAATTTCTTCTTTTGCTGCGCCTGCATTAGCAAATTGAGGATAATCGCCCAGGTTAAATTGATTTTTTGCAGGTGTTGGAAACTGTGCATCCAGCACATCTTTTGCAGGAACAAAAGGATCTTTTGCTAAGGCGGCTACGGTACTTTGTTTAGCAATAGGAGCCACTGTAGTAGCAGAAACGGGTGCCACTAATGATACCGGAGCATTGGAACCACTCTCTTTTACCGATACCGGTTGTGGTTTTTGTAGTGGTACCGCAGGCTTTTTGCGCGGTACTGGTTTGGGCACTTTAGCTTTTACTTTGGGTGGCTTTTGTTCCGTCATACTACTTTATTATATGTTACTTACATCTCCTATTATCTACAGTGTACTAAAAATGAAATTCACATTTTTAAAAAACTCTGTCCTCTTTATGGTATTCTTTTTTGATGCTATCCAACATCATTTGATGCGAGATCATTCTATCCCCGTTATCCAGGGCTTTTAAGCTTACATCCTGGATCACATTCATAATATTCGAGCCATTTAGGATATATTTTCCGGCAATGTCTCTAAGGTTGATATCTTCTTTTATCGTCAACTGTGTAGGAAGATTTTTTACCCACATCTGATAGCGTTCTTTAGGTTTTGGGAAATCAAATTTGATGACCGACTGAAAACGTCGCATAAATGCATCATCGATATTGTCTTTATAATTAGATGCTAAGATCACCATCCCAGGAAAAGACTCTATTTTTTGTAACAAAAAAGATACTTCCTGATTGGCATACTTATCATGTGAATCCTTTACATTGGTACGTTTTCCGAAAATGGCATCGGCCTCATCAAAAAACAAGATCCAATCTTTATTTTCGGCTTTATCAAACAGGTTCGCCAGGTGCTTTTCGGTTTCTCCGATATATTTAGAAACCAACAATGATAAATCTACCTTGAAAACAGTTCTATTAGTTTGATTTCCCAAAAGACTGGCAGCCAGTGTTTTTCCTGTACCTGGTGGACCATAGAATAACGTTCTAAATCCTGGTTTTAGCTTATGCTTCATCTGTAGATCATTCAGCAACGTATCTTTATGATCTAACCATATACGTATGCCTTTTATATCATCAAGGGTTTCCTGAGGTAAGATCAAATCTTCCCATGCCAGTGAAGTTGAAATTTGCTGTGCCGGGAACTCTTCGCTAAATCTTGGAATAAAAGGTTTGCCATACAACATCCCAAATAATTCATCTTCATAAATCTGCAATCGCCCTCTCATTTTTGGCTCTCCCGAAGGTGCACCAGCTAAATACAACCCACTTGTTTTAACCAATTGATTATCGTCAAAAAGATTAAAAAAGGTAACGCGTTTTTCTACATTGTTACCAAAGATTAAAAACTGTGCCGTTTCTCCTGTAGGGTCTGCATTCTTACCATCGGGTCGTATTTCTGCATACAGATAAAAGGTAGCACTACCACTTTCTATGGTTACTTCTCTAATAAGATGCGCATATAAGTAGGGGCTTAATGCCAGTAACAGAACCAATATCTCTTCGTGGCTATAATTTGATTTACTTATTTTAATGTACTTCCCTATCGATGTGTTTTGTAAAATGGCCGGATCATACCCTGGTCCTTCACTCAAATCGGTATCGGGGTTTTCATCCCGCCATTTCATCACTTCTTTTAAGTGATTGAATAAAATTTGTAATGTTTGCGTTGATTCCTGCATTCTTATTTTTTTCAGAAACTAAGGTAGTAACCCATATGCGGTTACTAAACCATGACAACCTATTTGATGTAAATTTTCAAGCAAAAACCTAGTCATCTTGAGTTTATCGAAAGATCGATATAATTTTTCTCTATGTTATCTCGAGCGTAGTCGAGAGATCACTATGAAAAATCACTCAATTTAATGGCTTTTTAAAACTAAATATTTACACCCAATTCATGTTATTCATCTCTGTATCTTATCATTACTATAATCACCAACCCGTTTTCATGCTTACATTTTTGACTAAATTTATCACATTGTTGGTTTCCGTGTCTTACAAATATGGAATCTCTTTTAAAAAAACCCTATTTTTTTAGCAACATAATGCAGTCTTTTCAGTGGAAAAATGGTTAAGCCTTATATATGCTATAAAACCTTCCTGGTTTTTAAAGTAGTGTAAAATATACCTTTTGAGATTCTAGTAAAGTTAATTTTAAAGGTATAGAGAAATCAACTAAAAGTCCAATAAGAATAAGTGTTAATAGCAATATGGAATAACATATCTATTAAAAAGGAAGTAGATTCTGTATAAAAAAATTGTTGTAATAAAAGCTATACCATAAAATTATCCTAACCAACCCTCTCTATCCAAACTACGATATTGTATTGCTTCTGAAATATGATCTCCTGCTATAGATGTTGATCCTTCTAAATCTGCAATTGTTCTTGATACTTTTAAAATACGATCATAAGCTCTGGCAGAGAGATTTAATTGTTCCATTGCTGTCTTTAGCAAATCTTTTGAAGCTTTATCCAGTTTACAATATGTTCGTATTTGTTTGACTCCCATTTGTGCATTATAATGAATACTCTTTAGATCGGTATATCTATCTGTTTGAATATCTCTTGCTGCTATTACTCGTTTTCTTATTTCTACGCTAGATTCACCTCTACGCTCTTCACTTAATTTATCAAAAGGTACAGGAGTAACTTCGATATGAATATCTATACGATCTAACAAGGGACCTGAGATTTTTGAAAGATATCGTTGCATCTCTGCCGGCGAAGAAGTTACAGGAGCATTGGGATCATTAAAATACCCTCCTGGGCTTGGGTTCATACTAGCAACCAACATAAAACTAGAAGGATAGGTTACGGTAAATTTTGCTCTCGATATGGTCACTTCTCTATCTTCTAGTGGTTGTCGCATCACTTCTAGCACTTCTCGTTTAAACTCTGGTAATTCATCGAGGAATAATACACCATTATGTGACAGTGATATTTCTCCAGGCTGGGGATAACTTCCTCCACCTACTAATGCGACATTGGAAATAGTGTGGTGTGGGCTTCTAAAGGGACGCTGCGCCATTAATCCTACATTTTCTTTTATTCGCCCCACCACACTATGAATTTTGGTAGTTTCTAAAGCTTCTTGTAACGACATGGGAGGTAATATACTGGGCAATCGTTTACTTAACATTGTTTTACCACTACCCGGCGGGCCTACCAATATAATATTGTGTCCTCCTGCAGCTGCTATCTCCATACAACGTTTTATGCTTTCCTGCCCTTTCACATCTGCAAAATCAAATTCTGGACTTTCTAATGCAGCAAAGAACTCATCTCTAGTATCTACTACGGTAGGATCTAAACTTTTCTTTCCTTCGAAAAAGTCAATAATTTCTTTGATATTATCAATACCATAAACTTCGAGATTATCTACAATGGCAGCTTCTTTTGCATTTTGCTTAGGTAATATAAAACCTTTAAACCCTTCTTCTCTGGCTTTAATTGCAATGGGTAATGCTCCTTTTATAGGTTGTAAACTACCGTCTAGCGATAATTCTCCCATGATAAGATAATCTGCAATATCTTCTGCTTTAATTTGGCCACTAGCCACCAAAATACCCAGTGCCAGTGTGAGATCATATGCAGACCCCTCTTTTCGTAAATCGGCAGGAGCCATATTAATGGTAATTTTCTTTCCCGGTAATGTAAATCCATTATTTTGCAAAGCAGCAGCTATTCTAAAACTACTTTCTTTTATTGCACTGTCGGGCAAACCTACCAAGTGATAACCAATCCCTTTATCAATATTTACTTCTACAGTTATAGTAGTGGCTTCTACCCCAAATACTGCACTTCCAAATACTTTTATTAACATGTCTATCTATTTGCAAAAAACAAACATACATGAAACGAGTTTCAAATAATGAAACTGAAAATTTGTAGGGTACTATTATTTATCTAGATTACAGTTATAACTAACCACACTCTTAATCAAAAAACTAAGAGTGTGGCTAAAAAAGTAGAGCGTATAGTACTGTAGAAGCCTCATAACATGAAGAAAAAATACGCCCTACTCACTTTTAAAAAAGTTACATAACAAAAAAATTATACTACAGCTTCTGTTTGGTTTTGAAAAAGTTTTTCGTTTAAAAACTTTAATGTTTCTATTTTATCATTGGTATCAACCAAAATAGATATATTATTATTACTTCCTCCATAAGAAACCATACGTACAGGTATATGATTTAATATTTCAAAAAGTTTATATGAATTCTTGTCGTTTATCACAGATTCTCCTACAATACAAATAATACTGTGGTTTTCTTCTATGGTTATTTCTGCATAGGTTTCTATCTCTTTAACGATCTTATCTAGATTACTGGTATCATCAATTGTTAATGAAATAGCAATTTCTGATGTTGTAATCATATCGATCGAGGTTTGATACGTATCAAAAACTTCAAAAATTCTTCTTAAATATCCATGCGCCATTAGCATACGATTGGACTTTATCTTGATCGCAGTAATTCCATCTTTTGCAGAAATTGCTTTTAAACCTTCTTTATGTGTTCTATCAGAAATTACAGTTCCTGGTGCTTCTGGATCAAACGTATTTTTCAATAATACCGGAATATCTTTTCCTATAATTGGAGATACTGTTTGCGGATGTAATATTTTGGCTCCAAAATATGCTAACTCTGCTGCTTCATTATAAGTAAGATGTGCAATTGGATGCGTGTTATCTACATATCTTGGATCGTTATTATGCAGTCCATCAATATCAGTCCAAATTTGTACTTCTGATGCATCTAGTGCAGCTCCTATAATTGTGGCTGTATAATCACTACCCCCTCTTTTTAAAGTACTTATTTGGCCTAGTTCATCTCTGCAAACAAATCCTTGTGTAATATAAACAGAAGATTGAGGACCACCACTTATTATATTACTAAGTCGCTGACTTACTTTATTAATATTAGGGTTTTCTACAGAATCTACATGCATAAACTCTTTGGCATCTAATAATACATTCGATACATTTACAGTAGTAAGGTAATTAGAGAATATATACGTTAATAACGTTTCTCCAAACGTAACAATTTTTGCATTAACCACCTCTGAGTATTGCTGACTAGAAACCTCAAACATTTCTGTAATAATCGAAGAAACTCCATCCTTCAGTTTATTTTTAACATCCTGACTCTCTATCAATTCGTCTATTACATCACAATGTTTTTTCTCTAATTGATGTAAATTTCGGGTAATAGCTTCAGAATCATTAAATCTAATACTATCTACCAACTGAACTAACTGATTTGTTACCCCAGACATTGCAGAACACACAACGATCTTATCCTCTTTATCAGAAATCAAAATATCTTTTATGATATTAAGATTTTTAACAGATCCTACCGATGTTCCTCCAAACTTTAAAATTTTCATCAATCTCTATGTTTATGGTTTCTATTTACAGTGCATAAGTAGTTATTATTAGTCGGATAATAAATATTTTAAAAGAAAAAGTATAGATTTGCACAGAATGTTAAATATATAACAATGAAAACTATTACGGACTGTGTTCATAATATACTACGTCATCAACCATTTCTAGAAGATGCGCTATCTCGCGACATTATAAATTTTAGTTCATTAGCCGTTGATCTTCAACCTAAGGTAGAAAAAACAATGAAAAAACCCGTAAAACCTGGGTCGATTGTAATGGCGCTAAGAAGATATCACCCCAGACGCATCAAACATATTGATAACCTAAGAAGTCTGGGAGATATTGTGGTTAGATCTGGAATAACAGAATATACCTTTCTTAACTCCAATAGCATACTAACAAGCCAACGTAATCTTTTGGATATCGTAAAAAATGAATCAAAAGCCTATTTTACCTATTCAAGTAATTTTCAAGAAAGTAATATATTGGTAACCTCTTCATTAAAAACAACTGTAGAAAAACATTTTGAAAATGAGACCTGTATTTCTGTAACAGACAATTTATCTTCTATTTCGATAGCCTTACCAGAAGATAATTCGAAATCTGTGGGTCTGTATTTTTATATCTTCAAATTATTGGCTTATGAAGGGATTCCTGTATTTGAAGTAATCTCTACTTCGAACTATTTCACTCTTTTTCTGGAAAAAGAATATGTAAACAAAGCTTTTCTTTTGATGAATGAAGTAAAAGAAAATTAAAACCCTGTTTTTGTTTAAAAACAGGGTTTTAATCAAATTTGTTTCGAGTAATTTTTTATTATAGAATCTAGTATGATCAATACGATATAGATTATTTGACCACCAATGTTCTAACTTCTACCTTGTGGTTTAATACTATTTTTACCAGATAAGATCCCGCCTCTATATTGGCAGCTCGTATTTGTTTTTCTTTATCAAATTGATGGATTGTTTCTTTATAAATTAACTTTCCTGAAAAATCAAAAATAAAAACTTCTTCTACCTTATTATTTCCTTGATAGTTTAAAGTAAAATTACCATTCTTACTGGGGTTTGGAGCAATCAGCACTTCATCACTTGGTTTTTCTTCATCTCCTACTTCTGCTGATTCCTGATCAGGCTCCTCTACAACTGGTGCACTTGTAGTTTCTATAATAAGTGAAACATTATCAACCAATGCTTTGGTCACTGTAAAGGCATTACTTTTAAAGTTTGCGATAAATCTTACGATTATATTTTGGCCTTCATACCCTTTCAAATTTTCCAGAATCTGCCTCGTTATTTCAACGTTAATACCACCTTCTTTTGGGGCTATTCCAAACGATTGCTGATCTACCATTGTTATCAGCTCATTAGATTCTGTATATAAGCCAGTTGTAAATGTATGAGCCTCAGATAGATTTACATCAGTATAATTATACTCCACTAGTAAATCAAAAGATATAGTGGCAGAGGTCATCAATAGTTCTTCTTTAGGTAATGCAATTGTTTGCTCTAACACATATTCTTCATTTTGACTTCCCGAAAAACTAGTATACGCTGCAAAATCCCCTTTTGTGGGTAGTATATCTGGCACATTTGCACATAACCGTTGTAAATAGTTTAAAACAGTAAAGCCTTTATGACACTCATCAGATTCTTTGATTTCAGAAGATATCCAATCTCCCAGTCTGCCACACTCAAAGCTTCCGTTTTTTATATATTCATTTTTATTATTTTCAGAAATCGAAAAACATGATGGTTGTGGTTCACAAACAACTTGTGCTTTCCATCCAGAGGCAGATATAATCACATCAGAAAACAATTCGAAAGTAAGGCTACCCGAAGTATGAGAAGAAATAAAAGTACCTGGTAATGAGTTACCAGTATACCCAAAACCATTAAAAAGGCGTGGATAACTATTATCTGGTCCATCATATACTCTTAAGTAATCAAACGCATACTCTAAATCAAAAGATTCAAAGGTTACTCTAACTCTTTCTCCAGAAACTGCGGGACTTACCACAGATGTAGAAGTTTCGTTAATTTCATAATCACCATCTGGTCCTCCTGAATCATAAAAATATCCTGAAGTACAAAAATCTTCTGTAGTGGTAATTGATAATGGTCCCACATAAGCACTTTTTTTATCTCCTGAACATACAGCTCTAACATAAAAATCATAATTTTCTAAAGAAGTTAATCCATTAATATCATGATAATTTTCATTTACATTTATCAGTGTCCCCGTTCCTATAGAGAATCCCGAAATACCATATTCTATCTCCCATTGAGAGGCTGTTCCTTTTTCCCATTGTAAACCTATATATGATGGACCAATCTCTGTATATTCTAACTCAACAGGACTAGGGCATAATGTGGTAAAAGTATTTATTGCAGAAAAATCTGTGGTTTTACATGGATTATCACTTTTAACCCTCCAAAAATACTGCGTATTATACTCTAATACATCTGATATATACTCATTTTCGAAAACCGATTTTGAATCTATAATATTAGTAAAATTAATATCAGTAGCAATTTGAATATCAAAAGTAGTAGCATTCTCATTTTCTGACCAGATGAACATATGATTAAGGAATATTCCTGATTCATCATCAAATGGTGACACCAAGTTGGACGCGGATATTGTATCATCAAAAATGTAGAACTTAAGTTGCGTCTTTTTTTCTATTCCTGAAACAGAACGACCAATAATGAAAAAGGTATATTCTCCTACATCTAGGTTCTGAACACCTGAAAGAGTTATACCTACAGGGGTTCCTGCTAATTGAGAACCTGAGATTGAAGAAGGTGTAAAATCTATCCCTAATCCCAGAGGAAGGTTTTCTACAGAGAAAGTAACTTCCTGATCAAAATCCAGGTACGTTTTATAGGTCAACTCGTATGAAAGCTCTTCATTAAAACAAAGCAATTTTGTACTCGTTACTGGTGCAATAGAAAATTCTGAAACCTGTATCTGAAAATTTGTACTATTTACAGCAAAGAATATATTATTTACAGCTTTTACCATAATCCTGGCGTGCTCGGTACTTTCTACTCCTTGCAAGACAAATGTTTCTGTTCCATCATTATCAATATTATCCTGTAAAGTATATGGGTATGTATATCCACCATCAACAGATAATAAAATAGATACTTTATCAGCATTTATAGGATTTTGATCTGTATTTGCCACATCCCATTCTACTGTTATTTGCTTGCCAACGTCTATTGTTTCTGAAATACTTTGCGACGTAACTCTAAAAGGCCCTGATGTGTCATCAACAGTTACTGACATACCATCAGTATTTGTCTGTCCGCCCCCCGGATCGTTATCTCTAACAGTAAACTCAAACTTCATATTTCTTGCAACCGAGGGCAGTACCTCCCAGGTTGGAGTGAGGTCTCCTGATAAGACATCTGCCAATTGGGGCATATACCTTTTGGTTGAGCTTGAAGGTAATCTAGATCTAAAAAGTGGTCCATTGGTCCAATTTGATTGGGGATAGTTTGAAGAAAATGGATTTTCAGGATTATTTTGTTCCCAGCAATACGTTAAACTAGTATTTCCATCAATATCATTTGCCTCGCCTTGAAGTACAAATGGTGTCGATCTGGGTATTATAAAATCGGGGCCTGCATTGGCCACAGGAGCTATATTTCCTGTATCTATAACCTCTGCACAAGCACTATTATTAATGGTCCAAATAGCAACGTCTCTAATATCTACATAATTAAAATAATCATCGGGTGTATTTTGTACGTTTGGAGAGCAAATTCCTGCATATCCCATTATAGAACTCCCACTTCCGGGTTCTACTTCACTATTAAAACCACTACGGCAATTACTACTACTCTGTACATGATATCCTCCAAACTGATGTCCAAATTCATGTGCAACAATCAAATTAAAATGATCAGAATCAGGTGCTCTATGCACAGTATACCCTTTGCCTTTAGAACCATCTGTACAAACACATGCAATACAACCTGCATTTCCATAAACAGCATCTTCAACATGAAATAAGTGCCCAACATCATACCCCCAGCCCTCATCAACACTTTTGGCATCCAAGGTATTTTGAAGCTCAGTATTTAAATTTGCCCCTGTACTATATGGGTCTGACAAAGGATCTAAAAATAATAACGAGTCATTCTGAGGAATAATTTGCATGGTCACACCAAAATCTCTTTCAAATATTGCATTAACTCTTACAATTGTAGCAACAGCTGCAGCCATTATTTTTGTTTTTCTTTGCGAATCGTTTACCTCTGTACCATCCAGAAAGTACTGCGAATAATCACCACTTGTTGATAATGCTAAACGGTACCTTCTTAGTTTACCATCATTAGCATTTCTACTATTTATAGATTGTAAATTACTCAACTTAGCAGTAAGATTATCTGTTGTTTGACAATCAAAGTCAAACCTTCTACTTTGCTTATTCGATCTATAAAAAAGATGTGAATTCTTATTTACCGGTTTTATAAGCATCGTTTGTTTTCCAGAAGTTGTTATACTTCCTCTTAATCCTACTATTGGACAATATGTAAATTGTATTGTTTTATTTGGATCAGTAATACTCCTACCCACATAAGTTTTTATACTGGGGTATTTTTTTGCCAAATCCCGATGCATCACATCTGTTTCATGTACCTTATAAGCAATAAGATTTCCTTTATCACCAGGAAAATTAACTATGATGTTCTTTGATTTAAAATCAAAACTGCCGCTACTTTGATTTAACAAATGCTGAAAATTTTTATTGTTCAAATCAAAAATCGAATATTCTTGAGTATCTACTTTCTGTTTATACGACAAATTCTCTGTCTTTTGTTCCCATATCGTCTGAGCACAAACCCTAAACAAAGAACCAAAGAAGAAACAGAATATTAAAAGTTTATAAGTAATTTTATTCATAAGCTGACCGATTTAAAAGTTTAATATATGTGTCTCGACAAAGTAAAATGTTACCATAGCTTTTAATTTTTTTTCATATTGGTTGCTCACTTCTCTTTCGAGTGGCATTTCACCTTACCAAAAACAGAAAAACGAATGCATTAATCATTTAGTTACTATCATCACAACCATAATTATATCACATTCTTTTAATCTTTTCCAAGATCATTATTAAAAGAATTAAACAACTTAATTTTAGTTACTTAAACACTATTTTCACCTCCCGTAATTCCACAAATTATTTTTTCTATTTTGTAAATTATCTTTGATAAATATTCCCTAACCCTACATTAAAGTGTTTTTAATGCTTTACAAAATAAAAGCAGCAAAATTAAACTTTATTACTGCTATCGTATCTAGAAAAAAGCCTAGACTACTGAAACTACAGAAAAAAAAAGGTCAAAAAAAAATCTGCTTGTTAAGCAGATTTTTTAATAATGCGACAATTTGTTTTCAAATTACCATATATGTACTCTTTTTTCTGGTGCCAGATACATACTATCTCCTTCTTTAATATCAAAAGCATCATAAAATGCCTGAACATTTAACAATGGTTGAATAGCACGTGTGGTCCCTGGGGAGTGAGGGTCAGTCTTAATTTGGGTTCTTAATGCGTCTTCTCTAATTTTTGTTCTCCATACTGTTGCCCAGGACATGAAGAAACGTTGTTCTGCAGTAAATCCATCAATATCCTCTGGCCTTCCATTCTCGGCAAAATGCATTTGTAGCCCATCATAAGCTCCTAGTACCCCTCCTAAATCTCCTATGTTTTCACCTAACGTAAACTTACCATTAATAAAAATACTATCCAGTACCTCTATTGCACTATACTGCTCTGCAAGTGAATTTCCTCTTTCGGTAAACTTTTTAAGATCCTCATCTGTCCACCAATTTGACAAATTCCCATCTGCATCAAAACGAGCACCAGAGTCATCAAATGCGTGAGATATTTCATGCCCGATAACAGCTCCAATGCCTCCATAATTAACAGCTTCATCTGCAGTATAGTTATAAAATGGAGGTTGTAAAATAGCCGCAGGAAATACAATTTCATTAAATAATGGATTAAAATATGCATTTACTGTTTGGGGAGACATTCCCCATTCTGTTTTATCAACAGGTTCTCCTATTTCTTCAATTGATTTTTTGAATGACCACTCTGAGACAGCCATTGTATTTTCGAAATTAGAATTTCCTTCTTTTATATTTAAATCAGAATAATCTTCCCACTTATTAGGGTATCCTATCTTTACTGTAAATTTATCTAACTTTTCTATCGCCTTAATTTTTGTACTATCACTCATCCAATCCAGCGTTTCTATTCTTTTTTGATAGGCTTTAATTACATTTGCAATCATTTTCTCTGCTTTGGCTTTGGCTTCAGGAGGAAATTTTGCATCTACATACAACTGTCCAATTGCTTCTCCTATCGAATTATTAACTCTACTTAACGCTCTTTCTTTCAGAGGTCTTTGTTTTTTAGCTCCGTTTAGTGTTTTTTGATAAAAGTCCCAATTTGCTTTCTCTATTTCTGTAGATAATGATCCTGTAACATTATTTAATGTAGACCATCTAATTACTGTTTTTAGATCTTCTATATCTGTGGTTGCTAAAACATCTTGCAATACTCTCATATACTTTGGTTGTAAAACCATAACCGTATCTAATCTCTTTTCTACCCCCAAATCTTTCATTAATTTCTCCCAATCTACAGAAGAGGTCATTTCTGAAAGTTGTTCCATACTTCTTGGGTTATTAAAGTTACGAGCATCACGACTTTCTACTTTATCCAGTCTGGGAGCAGCTAATTTGGTTTCTATTGCTAAGATAGTTTCTGCTGCTTTGCGAGCTTCTTTTTCTGTATCTCCTATAAACTGAAGCATACGTGCGATATGATCTATATATTGCCCTCTTATTTCTTTCGATTTTTCATCCTGGTCCAAATAATAGTCTCTTTCTGGTAGCCCTAAGCCTCCGGTAGTTACATAAGGAGCATTTATAGTACTATTATTAAGATCAGGAAAAGAAGTAAATCCAAAAAATGGTGAAGAAGCAGCTATTTCTGTAGCTAATACCGATTGAATATCTTTGATACTCTTTATACCTTCAATTTTTTCTAACACAGGTTTTAAAGGGTTAATTCCCGCTTTATCACGTGCAACTGTATCCATAATGGATTCGAAAACAACCAATGCTTTAAACTGATCTGTTTCTGGAGTATATTTACCACTAGATTTTGCTTCTTCTAAGATTTTGAGTACATCATCATCTGTTTTTTTTCTCAGTACCCCAAAACCACCCCACCGCGTTCTATCCTCGGGGATCTCTGTAGTTTTCATCCAATTACCATTCACATAATTATAAAAGTCTTCTTTGGGATTAACAGTGGTGTCCATATTTTCAAGAACTATTCCCGGAATTTTCTCTACGTTGGCAATGTTTTCACTGGCTTCTTTTTTTGTTTCGTTTTTACAACTTACAAAGGCTATAATGAATAGTGATAAACATATGAGCTTCATTTTTGTATCCATTCTACTATTAAAATTAAGATTAGTTATTAGTTGATATCGTATACTCCTAAGATAAAATAGTATACTTATCAGTATTGTAATTTATATAAAATGTAGAGTGAACCGGATTTCCAGGTATATTTTTAACGAAAAAATAAGATTTTATCAATGACCAATACCAGATTTATAAATATTTCTTATTGAATATATCTTTTTTGGTATTTTGAGCTACAAAGCTCATATTTATGCTCTATTTGTGCTAACTCCTTTTCCAAAATTCTCTCTCCTAGGCCTAACATCAACATTAAAGTAAAAAAACAACTATACTTTAATCCAAAAATCAAATTTTGGATTAAAAATCAATATTCGAGATTAGTTTATTTTAATAACCTAGGGTCAAAATGAAAAGGTGCTATCTTAATAATTTTTACTTCATTAAATTTTGGATGATTAGGGTTGATCAAAAGATTTTCTTCAAAAGGTATGATAATACTAGGTATTCTAAGGCCTAAAAATTTTTCTTTGGCAATCCAATCCATTGTAAAATTTTGTGCTTCTAAAGGCGCTGGTATTTCATTCCAGTTATCGGGAAGTTTTTTTACATTTACTGTTGTAATCAATTCATCGGGTATTGATATGGTTACAATTACCATATCGTCTGGCAGGTATGCTGCTGGTAAATGTGCTAATACTTCGAGTGCCGAAAGAGAAGCTGTGGTACTGGTATACAGCATAGCAACCCCCTTAGGGTTCCACCTTCCTCCTACTGTTTTCGCACCAATCCCTGTAAGATCTTTACTATATTTTTGTTTTGCTATCCTATATACAAGCATTATACAAAAATACCATGTTCTATACGAACCAACTCTTCATTAAGTAACTGAAAACCGAAAGTCGTATCTAAAAGATCTTTTGGCTTTTTCATTGCTAAAGCAACATTAGGATGGTCCATCCAGTTTTTAAATCGATCCAAATCTCCAAAAATATTTTCTCCTTTTGCATAAAGCTTAACCAATTGCAATACTCTGGCACTAGCTTCTGTACTTAATTTTTTATTTAAATCATAACGTTGAATGGTGCGTTCTGACATATGAAGTATCTCGGCCAGTTCTTTAATATCAAAACTAATAAACTTGGCAAGATGTAATAATGCTTTTTTATCAATTCCATTTCTGGATAATTCGATAAAATCATACATATTATGTAACGGAATATCGATATTTAGATATCGTAATAATCCCTTGTTCTCAAAACTGTCAAAACTTAACGGTGATACTGCACTCATTTCCATATACTTTGTGACAAAAATACAAAAAAAAATGACAACTGTCTCAATATTTATATAAAATAGAATCTAATACGGGTTTTACCTCATCTAATCTAGCCTCCATAGATTTTATAGCAACAGTAGAAAGATATCTTCCCAAAGGTAATACAGGTTTGATCATTGGTATCTGTTCTTCATCCGAGTTTGTTTTTTTTATAGTAAGTGGTATGGCTGTGGGTTTCAGTTTAACGATATAACTATTTGCTAATTTCCTTACTCGTTCTTTGGTATGACCGTATCTCACATTTTGTAAGGTAGTGAGAGGAGCTTCGTATTGTGTTTCTGTATGTTTTATTTTACGTTCTTCGCTATTAGAGATTATCAAATGCTTTATACTTATCTTGGTTGATAACTGTGGAAAAGAATCCTGCAGTACTTTTTTAAAAACCTCTTCGACACCCTTAGAAACTCCTCCTCCTATATTATCATAATACCCAGCATCTGTATATTGATCTGCATATGACTTACCAGATTTAGTTACTTTTTTAACCTCTCCTACAGGGGTTATAAAAGGAAAAGCTGCATTTATTCTCATTGCTGTTAATAACCCTATAGACTTATGGGGATGACTAATTTGTAAATCATTTATAAAATCGTTCATTCCTGTAAGAGGTCTTAGGTGAGTATACGTTACAGGGCTTATAACTTTATATCCACCAGTTTGCGTATGTGTTGTATTGATTAATAATAACGGAGGAATATTTTGACTGGTAATCGAACTATCTTTGTTTGCAACATGCTTATAGAAAGATAAAAACTCCTGTTTTAAAACATTGTTTTTTATATTGCTTGAAAAATGCTTTTTATAAGCGTCGTTCCATTGTTCTTCTAATAGTTTTCCTCTATTTTTAAAATCTAACAGACCTGTAATTTCTTTAAATAAATCCCTACCAAATAAAGATAACAATGCTACAGATAAATAATTTTCTTTATAAATAATACTCGCTTTATATGTTAATGCGGGGTAATCATTTGGGACTGCCTTAAAACTAGCTATTTTTTGCTGTATTGTTGCTTGTTGGGCTTCTGCAAAAAACATAGCATTTCCTACACTACCGCCAGATGCACCGGTAAAAGACAATGCATGTTCATTAAAATAACTTCCGTTCGATGCCTCATATAAATAACTATGCACCAAAAAAGACCAAAGCCCTGCTCTCGAACCTCCTCCTTCAGACGAAACTAATAACACAGGAAACACTTCTTTATGTTGCTCTATACTATTAATTCGGGTACGTATCCAATGATATATATAATTTTCCATAGATGGACGAATTACTTTGGAAGGTTGCAAAGACAATTCGTAATGATCGGATTCTCCTGTAAAAAATCTGGAAGACAACAAACACAAAACAATTGCAATAGTAAACAAAGGGAGTTTTACTTTTTTTCCTACCAAAATCAATACAAAACTAATCATGAACAAACTAATCAATGAGAGTATTAAAATTGACAAAGGATTTATTCTACTTGCCCACTCTGTAATAAGATTCAATACCAGAAAAGAAATTAACACAATAAAACCGCCTAGTAGCACGCTTCCATAAAAAAATCGTTTCGGAAATCGTTTTAATAAACTATAACTATTAAAGCATAGGATAAAGAAAAATAAAATCAACGCGCAATTAGATAAGAAAAGGTTTCCTAAATCTTTCTCTGTTTGTGTGTTAAGGACTCCTAGTACAATAATAAACACAATTAATCCTATCGTTACCAAAATCAAAATCAAATTTTTTCTTGGAAACTTATTAAAGAACTCTCTTATATGATTATACAAAACAGGCTCTGATAACAATAGTAAAAAAATAATACTATATATAAGTGTATTAGAAGGATTAAGATATGTTGTGTAAACATTCTCAAGTTCAAACAGCTCCATGGCATGTAAAATACTTAAAGCAGAAATGATTAATAACAACAGTGCTAATATTCTTGGCACTACCATTCTCATATGTACCTTAACTTTATAATGATATTTTATCGACACATCTCTATCTTGATATTTATAATGTTGATTAGGTATAAAACCAATGAGATTATAAATCGATATATCTTTATAATTATAATAATAAAAATACTTTGGAGCATTCCAGATCAAAAAAGCCGAAAGAATAAGAAGAAAGAAATACAAAGGAACCTCAAACAAAAAAGCATCTGCCTGGTTAAGGATCAATAACAAATCGGTCGTTTGAGGAAAATACCATAAAGTTACATACAAAGCCAAAATAAAGAATAGACTAATAAGATTATTAGATACCTCTGCTAAAAATACTTTTAACCAAATACTAAATTGTTGAAAGAACAACAATGGCTTTATCATTATTACTGTTGATTTAAGTTTAAACTTTACTATAAAACTAACGAATAAAAAAAAGACTTCTTTTTAAATTATTCATCTTTTTTTAAGCACTAAAAATCAATCGCTTACAAAAAACCAAAAAAAACTAAAAAAAAATTATTCATCAAACCCCTTGTATTTAGGGGCTTTTACGTAATTGATATAGTTAAACAGTAGTATTTTATCGATGATTAACACAAAAAAGTTACGTTTTTAGCATAAAATGTTGTATATTGTCGTCGAATTCGTGTTTTACAACGATGAAATACAAAAATAAGTAAGTTTTTACTTACGAAAAAGTTTAACCTCAAAACCAGACTTTATGAAAACATTTTTACTCATATCGGTAATGCTTTTAAGCAGCGTTACATTCGCAAGTACCAAAATTGACATTTCTTATAAATTAATGTCAGTAACAGAAAACACCATTGTTGACGGATTAGATGAAAATACAGAAGAAGGTGTTATTTTTATAACTGAGAGCTTACACCTTGAAAATGGAGCTCGTATAGAAGTAAGAAATGCATGTTTAATTATCTTAGGAGACTTAACAGGTAATGGAATCATCGATATTGATGATAGTGCAACAGTTACTTTAGAAGGTGAAGAACAAGGAAGAATTACGTTTATAAATAGATTCTTGGCAGACGATACTTGTCAACAAACTAAAGATCAGAAAGTTTTTAAGCATATCAGAGAAGTACCTAGAGGACTTACCTATAGCTTATATAATATGTCTGGAAGGTTATTAGATAAAGGAGAAGTTGATGATTATCTTCATGATTATATTGATCCTAAAACATATATGATCAAAGTTGAAGGGTATAAACTTACCAAGATAATTTTTAAGCAATAATATATATTCATTAAAAGTAAGGTTTAAAATCCGTGGTTATTGGAGCCACGGATTTTTTTATTGGTTTACATATCTTTTCCATTTATTTTATTAAAATAACATATGAATTTTTAGTAAAAACTCTTATATTTAGTAATCTATACTCTTATTACCACTAAAAAAGCACGTAACATACTTGTAAAAAAGTAAAGTTACTACTTACCATTAATCACAAATTTAGTAAACAAAGCCCCCCATTAAACAATAAAAAACATCAATCAATATTGAAGTAAAAATTAAACCAATTTTATATTATGGCGAGAATATTATGGTTTAAATCTGAGATGTTTACATATACGATCTATGGAATAGCATTTGGGTTTATGTTTCCTATTTTGGCAACAATTATTGATCTTACAAAACATGAGATGGATTTTTCTTTGGAAGCTATTATAGCAATTCAAAAAAAATATCCTATCCACTATATCATTGATACAGCACCTTTGTTTTTAGGTTTTTTTGCATCATTAGCAGGTAGGCATCTAGATGAATTAAAGGAAAAAAATAAAGAAATTATAAAAGGGTCAAAATTTAAAGAAGATTTTTTGGCGAATATGAGCCATGAAATTAGAACCCCAATGGTAGGAGTCATAGGAATGATTGATTTACTTTCTAAAAACACAAAATTAAATAGTTTACAAAAAGAATATGTAAACACCATTCATCAATCTTCACTTAACCTTCTTGCTATTTTAAATCAAATATTAGATCTTTCAAAAATTGAAGCAGGCAAATTTACCTTATCTCCTACCCATAGTAATATTAAAAATCTAATACGTCAAAATATAAGTTTGTTTTCTGCTTCTGCCAAAGCAAAAAATCTGAATTTGGTTTATAATTATGATCCAAAATTACCAGAAACAATAGTGGTAGATGAGCACAGATTAACTCAAATTATCTCTAACCTGATTGGTAATGCTATAAAGTTTTCTTTTGAAGGAGATATTCATGTATATTGCTCTTTACAGTCTAAGGTTGAAAAAGATTTACTACTTAAAATTGAAGTCAAAGACACCGGTATAGGAATCAGCAAAAAAGATCAGGAAACATTATTCTCTCGCTTCAGTCAATTTCATGACCCTGCTTCTTTTAATAGTAAAGGCAGTGGTTTAGGACTTACGATATGTAAAAAACTTGTTAGCTTAATGCAGGGTACCATAGGGGTCGAAAGCGAGTTGGAAAAAGGAAGTAATTTCTGGTTTACTTTTAAAGCAAAGGAAAGCACCCATACTCCTTCAGAAAAAGAAGAGTTATTTCAACTGTCTGAAACACAAAAGTACAAACTAAACGTTCTTTTGGTAGAAGATTCTGAAATAAGCATACTTGTATCCAAACAGATTCTTAAATACCTTGGTTGTACAGTAGAAGTAGCTAAAGATGGCCTACAGGCAATAAATATTTTCGAAGAAAACACCTTTGATCTAATCTTAATGGATATTAACCTTCCAGAATTAAATGGGCTACAGACCTGTAATCTGATTCGTCAAAAATATAAAAAAGTACCTCCAATTATAGCACTTACCTCTAATGCACTTCCTGGGGATGCAGAACTTTATACTGCCAAAGGAATGGATGATTACATTACGAAACCATTTACAACAGAAATTATGAATATTAAACTAAAAAAATGGTTTGAAGAGAGTGTACAAGAGTATTGATTTTTTAACCTAAAGTCATGTTTTAACGTATTATAAATTAAGTTTTTCATTAAATTTCTTATCTTGTATTATACTTTTATCTAAATCATAAAAGCTATATTACACTTGTAATGAACTATATTTTTTACAACTTATGAGCAAGTATATTTTGTTAATTTATCATTTCAAGAATTAAACTCATAAAAGTCTATGATAAAATATAGTAAGTAATGCATTAGTAACTATTTTTCTATGTTCTTGCTGATTCAAGTTAGTATCGCAATTAGATAAATACAACTAAATATCCTAGCTATGAATAAGAATATAATTTTATTAGATAAATCACATAGGTTTTATCTACTTTTAAGCCTATTGATCATTTATTTTTCAGGAACCACGCAAGCATATTCCTATTTTCAAGATACCAATAATGATTATACAGAATATAAAGCATATGTACTCGATAGTCAAACCAGGTCTACGCTAACCTCTGCATCTATTTCTGTCATAGGCACCAATATCTCTACCGTAACCAATGATGAAGGAGAGTTTCTTTTGAAAGTATCAAATACCCTAGAAAATCCTAGTATCTTAGTTTCATATTTAGGATATCAGGATAGGATAATACCATTAACAGAATTTAATGGAAAAACTATTCAAATAAAGCTCACCCCCTCTATTGTGGAGCTTTCTGAAATTAAAATAAGCCTTGCAGACCCAGAAACTCTTATACGTGAGGTTTTAAAGAGAAAAGGTAGTAATTATCTTGATCACAATACTATAATGACTGCTTTTTATAGAGAAACTATCAAAAGACGAAGATCATACGTCTCTCTGTCTGAAGCTGTAGTTGACCTCTATAAAAACCCATACGGATCCCACAAAACAGACCTTATCAAGCTTTTTAAAGCTCGTAAAAGTGCTAATTATAAAAAACTTGACACGGTAACTTTAAAGTTACAGGGAGGCCCTACCAGTACATTGTATCTTGATGTAATGAAGAATCCAGAAATTCTTTTTACCAATAATATGACAGAAGTATATGAGTTTAGTTATGATAAATCCACTCAAATAAATGATAGGCGTATTTATGTTGTTAATTTTAAGCAACGACCAACCATTAGAGAACCATTATATTTTGGTAAACTCTATATAGATGCAGAAACATTAGCCATGACCAAGGCCAAATATAGTCTAAATGTTGAAGATAAAGATGAAGTAAGTAGAATGCTGGTAAGAAAAAAACCGCTGGGTGCCAAGGTACATCTCACATTAGCTACTTATAACATTGACTATAAGCAAAAAGGAGGAAAATGGTATTATAGCTATGGAAGAATTGATCTAAATGTAAAAATAAAATGGAAAAGAAAACTATTTAATTCTACCTATAAACTAAATGCAGAAATGGCCATTACCAACTGGAAAAAGAATATTAGTAATGAAACACTAAAGCTAAGAGATCGATTAAAATCATCTGTTGTGATTAGCGATGCAGCTGCAGGTTTTTCTGATCCAATATTTTGGGGAGAGTACAATGTAATTGAACCCGAAAAACCTATTGAATCTGCAATTAAAAAAATTCAAAAACAACTACAAAAAATAAACTAATTATCATGTAAAATAAAGATGTTTCTAATAAATATGTATTACCATGTACACATTTATCAATTGCAATTCAATTTTATTACTTTTACGCGGGGAAATAAAAACAATTGTAATAGCAATCCATCAAAAGGAGTCTATTTTACAATACAACACTTTTGGTATCATAAATGAATAGAATATGTCTTGTTATAATTTTTTGTATCATTACAGAAATACTTTTTGCGCAAAAACTTATTGATTCTATAGCAATAAGAGAAGATTTTAATGTTTTTGAAAAAATTCTAAAAAAAGGACATCCTGCATTGTATGATTACATCGATCAGGATTCTTTGGATTATATGTTTGAAAGCACAAAAGAGTCTTTAGCATTTGCAAGTTCTGACATAGATTTTTATAAAAAAATACTTACTATATCAAGTAAGATCAAAGACGGAAATCTTCAGGTTCTCTTTCCTAATACGGTAGGGACTGATCAATATTATTTCCCGTTAATTACAAAAATAATTAATCGCCAGTTATATACTGATACAGATGATTTTGATATCCCCATCGGTTCCAGGATTAACTTAATAAATGACAGAAAAATTTCTACCGTCTTAGAAAAGTTAAAAAAGTATGTTCCAACTTATGGAAATAACAGCTCTCGAAAGTATAGAGAAATTGAACTAAAATTTGGGCTCTACTTTGCTTATGAATTTGGAATACATAAAAAATTTATAATTCAATATACAACGCCTGATGGAATAGACACTACAAAGGTAATTCCCGCAGAATCTTTTGTAAAAGCAACTAGAAGAAATACAAATCGAAATTCTTATTTCGCTAATTTTCATGATCAACAAAATGGCTTTAGTTATTATAGTTCTTTTATTTCTGGTAACAGCCCGTTTGTTTATTATAAAAAAGAACTAAATACTGCTGTTTTAGTAGTAAATTCATTCAATGGTGATACCCGAGTCTTTAAATCAAATCTAACCAGAATTTTTAAAGAAATTAAGAAAAAAAAGGTACGACACTTAGTCATTGATATTAGACGTAATAACAATGGTTTTAGGGCCAATGCTATTCAGTTGTATTCTTTTATTGCTACTAATATTTTTAAGCAAAGAATAAGTGAATATGTAGCCACCATTAATATTCCTGAAAAAAAACATCTCGTAAGAACTTTTTATAATGAAAAACAATTTTTAAAAGATAAATTTAACTACCACCCTATTTATGATGGTTGGAAAATTACTTTTGATGATATGGAAACAATTATGGTTCCTGATAAACATAGATTTAAAGGAAACATCTATGTATTAATAAGTGGTACTACTTTTTCTGCAGCATCTACTTTTGCTCTCAATGTAAAAAATGATACCACCGCCACATTAGTTGGAGAAGAAACGGGTGGAGGTTATTATTTCTCTACGGGAGAGTTTCCTGTATACTACGAGCTTCCAAATACGAAAATTGGTTTAATGATGTATCTAGAAAAAATCAACCATTATATTAAAGATACTACTATTGCAAAAGGAAGTGGAGTGCCACCAGACAAACATATATTGCTTACTACAGAAGATTTAATTAACGGTACAGACCCAGAATTAGATTATATTTTCAGGCTTATTAAAGGATAGGTAGTACGTACTTTGCATCTAACCAATATACGTATTAACACTGGTGATCAACTTACAAGAATTATGCAACATTTGCTTAAACCTTAGTGCTATTTCCTCGTCATTAAACTTCATCGCTTCACTAATACTATTTGACAATACCAACTCACCAATAAGGTATTCTACAAAATAACTTTGATCATCAGTTAAAAGTACATATTCTGTCATAGAAAGTTAATTTCTCACGAACTCAAAAGGATTCAAATCAAGTTCGAAATATGTGATAAAAATAAGACTTAGGAGTATGTAAATAGTACGCCCTTCCAAATACTTTTTCACAGAAGTATTAACAATTAATAGTAACTTTGTATTTTTATCAAAATCATCATTTATGCCAGATAAACTCATAGATTCTTATATTCGTATTGATCAAGCCAATTCTGAAGACCCTAATAAAGAAGAAATTAATAAGGTTCTTGTTCCAAAAGAATTTCTCTATGGGCAGCGAATGACCGAAACCCTTGACCTTTTTAAGCCTAATGCTTCTGAAGCTTTAAAAATTGCAGCAAGAGCGCAACATATATGTAGATGGCAAATACCTCGTGATAGCTACCCAATGGATCGTGTTGGGTATTTAAAATGGCGTGAAGAACTGAAGAATTTTCATGCAGATAAAACATCAGAAATTCTTAAAACCGTTGGGTATTCTGAAGAAACCATTATGCGGGTTCGTTTTTTGATTCAAAAGAAAAAATTAAAGAAAGACGAAGAAACACAAACTTTAGAAGATGTTATTTGCCTGGTCTTTCTTAAGTATTATTACGAAAGTTTCTTGGCAAAACATACCGATCAAAAAGTAATTGATATTCTACAAAAAACATGGCGCAAAATGTCTGAAAAGGGTCATCAGGCTGCGTTGCAACTTTCTTATTCTGATAAAGCATTGGATTTGGTTAAACAAGCAATATCTTAAACAGATATTATATCACTACTTTTTTTTTACCAATCGGTCACGATAGTATTCTATAATACCATCTATAGGTCTTCTTACAATATTACCCAAAGTAAGGTTATTGGGTTGTAACACTCCTTTTATAATATCTTCACTAAAATGAGCAATAGAGCCAATAAAGTGAATAGGTACCCCTTGAGATTCTGGGAAGCACAATACTCTTGTTTCTACAAACTCTTGAATACCCTGAGAAAGTATTTTATCAAAATACGTATTTCGCTCACGTGTAAAAATAAATTCAGCAAATGATGCCAAATACGTATTTGGATTATCTTTTTTATAAAGATTTTCTTTAATTGCATCAGAAGACAGGTCAAAATTTTGTTCAAATTCTGTTGCTATCTCTTGCGGCATTCTTTTATAATAGTAGTCACAAATTAACTTCTTACCAAAGTAATTTCCACTTGCTTCATCCATCAAAACATATCCTAAAGAATCAACAGACATATGTATTTCTTTACCATCATAATAGCAGCTGTTAGATCCAGTTCCCAAAATACAAACCACACCTGGTTCTGTGGTAGCAGCATAAACCGCTGCAATAATGTCTTCTTTGACTTCAACCACAGAAGCATTTCCAAAAAAATCTTCAAAAACCTTTTTTAGCATCGCAGTGGGTTTTTGAGTACCACACCCTGCTCCATAAAAATGAATGGTTTCTATCTGATCTTTATGTAAAAAGAGTTCTTCATTTTCTCTCAGCCTCTTCTCTAATAGAGTCTTTTCAAAAACCGCAGGATTTAAACCTTTTGTTCGGGTTTTAAAAACAATCTCTCCCATATCATCAAGAAGAATCCAATCACATTTGGTTGAACCACCGTCTGCTAGTAAAATCATTTAATGTTAATTTGTTATTCGTAAAAGCAAGTTTTTATAATTCTTAGGTACTCTTTCTTAGAATTTTAGGTTCGTGCCTATAAATTTCCAACGTATGCTGATAGTTCTATTAGTTTTGTAGAATACCCATATTCGTTATCATACCATGCTACAAGTTTAAAGAAATTATCATTAAGAGCTATCCCTGCAGAAGCATCAAATACAGAAGTTTTTGACTCTCCTACAAAGTCTTGCGAAACTACAGGTTCTTCTGTATATCCAAGAATTCCTTCTAATTCGGTTTCTGAAGCTTTTTTCATAACGGCTTTAAGCTCCTCATATGATACAGATTTTTTTGTTCTAACCGTCAAATCTACCACAGAAACATCTACAGTAGGAACTCTAAATGCCATACCGGTTAATTTTCCTTTTAATGCAGGTATTACCTTGGTAACCGCAACCGCAGCACCGGTTGTAGAAGGAATAATATTGTTAATAGCACTTCTACCTAATCTATAATTTTTCTTTGAAGGAGCATCTACCGTTGATTGCGTAGCTGTAGATGAGTGTACAGTTGTCATCAAGCCTTCTTCTATACCAAAATTGTCATTAATAACCTTGGCCAATGGTGCCAAACAATTTGTTGTACAAGAAGCATTAGAGACAATGGTATCAGAAGCTTTCACCTCTTGATGATTTACTCCCATTACAAACATTGGTGCATCTTTAGAAGGAGCCGAAATAACAACCTTCTTTGCTCCTGCTTTTAGGTGTGCATTAGCAGTTTCTAGTGTTGTAAAAATCCCTGTACATTCTAGAACAATAGCTACTTGTGCAGCATCCCACTTAAGGTTTTCAGGATTTCGTTCGGCGGTTACTCGAATTTCTTTTCCATCTACCACAAGGTTTCCATTCTTTACCTCTACGGTTCCATCATATCTACCGTGTACAGAGTCATACTCTAACAAATATGCCAAATGTTCTACCGGCAACAGATCATTAATTGCAACAATTTCTAAATTATCTTGTTTTGCGGCAACTCTAAAGGCTATTCTACCTATTCTTCCGAAACCGTTAATTCCAATTTTCAACGTACCCATTATTTAAATTTTTAGTTGTGTTAATAATAATTCTGATGTGGTTATATTGTGAAAGCTATACCGATGTGATATCGGCTACTTTTATTAAGTTATCATGTTTTTGCACTCTCTTTTCTAATGCATCAATAAGAGGGACTATGGTTACTTCTTTATGCGCAATACCTACCATAACTCCTTGTTTTCCATCTAACAATATTTCTACTGCTCCTACTCCCAGTTTACTCGCTAATACTCGATCTGAACAGCTAGGTGGGCCACCTCGTTGTATATGCCCTAACACAGAAACTCTTACTTCATAATCATCCAAGTTTTCTTCAACATATTCACCCAATTCGAATATATTTTTGCCTGATTTATCTCCTTCGGCAACTACAATAATACTTGAAGTCTTTCCTGTTTTTTTACTCTTTTTAAGAGATTCTAAAAGCCGTTCTACACCCATATTCTCTTCAGGAATAAGAATTTCTTCTGCTCCTGCCCCTATCCCTGCATTAAGTGCAATATCCCCCGCATCACGCCCCATAACTTCTATTAAGAACAATCGATTATGAGAACTTGCAGTATCTCTTATTTTATCAATAGCCTCTACTACAGTATTTAAAGCAGTATCATAACCAATTGTATAATCAGTACCATTAATATCATTATCTATAGTAGCAGGAATACCTACTACAGGAAATTGAAATTCTTCAGCTAACTTTAATGCACCCGTAAAGCTTCCATCTCCTCCTATTACAATAAGAGCATCAATTGCATTATCCACCAGATTTTTATGAGCCTTCTGTCTTCCTTCGACAGTTCTAAATTCTTGCGAACGGGCAGATTTAAGAAAGGTCCCTCCTTTATTAATAATATTTCGTACAGAGCGTGCATTTAATTCTTCAATATCATTATTGATAAGACCATCATACCCTTTAAAAACGCCATAACATTGTACCTCATAATAGCTACACGCTCTTACTACAGCACGTATAGCAGCATTCATACCAGGAGCATCTCCTCCCGAAGTTAATACAGCAATATTTTTAATGTTTTTTGTCATCGAAGCCAAATCTATCGTTATTGAGAGTAATAACCTAATTCTATCAAAAACTACAACGTTTTCGGTTGATAAGTTCAGGGTTTATTTAAAAAAGTAGCCTCATAGAAAGTGATTATGTTAAAAAAAACGTTCCTTATCAGAATATTTTAACAGTAATAAAAACTACTTTTCTTTTAAAAGCATAAAGTCGCATAAACCTTCTTACTGTTGCTAGCTTTTTTTTACATATTCCATATTTATTATGTTCTGGCTATAACACGATCTCTTCTCTATTTACCCTCTTCATAAATTTGTACTATTTACTTTACATGTCTTAAAAATTCGATTAAAAATAGGAGAAATTAACTTTTCTATAAGATAAAATTCACCCTTTTTAAAACACAAAATTTCTTTTTTATTTCTGACCAAAAACTTGCTCATTTTTTTATTTGCCAAGTATTTTTTATAACTACTTTCGCGCCCTCAAAAAAATAAAACCATAAAATGAAAATGAAAAAAACTACAATTTTATCGAGTATTGGTTTCTTAATGCTATCAATCTTCTCTTTTCAATTAAACGCTCAAAACTTATGGTGGGAAAAATTACCTCCTACTACAAATCAACCCCAATCCAACAAAATTGATAGTAATAATTCTAATCAAGAAATACTATTTAACATTCAACATCAAAATTTAAAGAACCTTCTTACCAGAACTTCCCCTGGAGTTTTTGGTAAAGGGAATAATCTTGTTCTTAGTTTTCCCGATCAGGAAAATAGTAAGAAGAATTATGCTATTATCAAAGCAGAAGTTATGCATCCAGAATTGGCATCTAAATACCCAGAATTGAAAACATATACAGGTGTGGCCACCGATGGATCAAAAGATAGAATTAGATTTAGTTATTCTCCTACAACCGGAATACGAGGAATAGTAATTAAACCTAAAATTGGTACCTTTTTAATCGAACCCATATCTTCTGGAAAGCATAGATTCTATAGCTTTAAAACCGAAGAAAAGATAGCTTTTGATTGCCTTATAGAAGAAGTCGCAAGAAAAAATATAGCTAATAAGGTTATAAAAAATGCTAATATAGTTGGTGATGGTTTCGTAAGAAAATATCGTTTGGCAGTAACCGTAAGCGGAGAATATTCACAACACTTTCTCGATGGAACTGAATCAAATCAAAGCAAAAAAAAAGAAAAAGTACTTGCAGCAATTGTAGCTTCTGTAAACAGGATCAATGAAATTTTCGAAAGAGATTTTGGAATAACCCTAGAACTTGTTGCTAACAATGATGCTATCATATTTTTAGATCCAAACACTGACCCTTTTGTTAAAAAAGATTCTCCTATTGGTAAAATATTATCTCCTGAACCACAGGTCACAATTGACAGATTTATCGGGGTTTCGAATTATGATGTTGGTCATGCATTCCTGAAAGATCATTTGACTAGAGGAAACTCGGGAGGAAGTATAGGTAATGTTTGTGTTAATAGTGAAAAAGGAGGAGCTTTTTCTATACATCCTGCACCAGGGTCTGAAAGTTTTAATATGCTCGTTGCCCATGAATTGGGACATCAATTTGGAGCACATCATACAGGAAATGGTAGTTGTTATTTTAGATCAACAAGTACTGTAGAACCATCAAGCGGTAGTACGATCATGAGTTATGCAGGAATTTGTAGTCCTAATGTTCAGGATCATCAGGACCCTTATTTTAACTATGTAAACATTAATGATGTAAAAGCTTATATTAGATCTACCAGCTGTGCAACATCAATTAGTACAAGTAACAATGCTCCTATTGCAAATGCTGGAAAGGATTATTTTATTCCGAAATCAACTGCTTTTGTGTTAGAAGGCAATGCAACAGATCAAAATGAAGAAGATGTGCTAACCTATTGCTGGGAACAAAATGATGCAGAAAAATCTCCTGCTAATACAACTCCACAATCAGATTGGGCAGTAGGTCCTTTGTTTAGATCAAGAATCCCTTCGAATTCATCAAAAAGATATTTCCCTCAATTAGAAGATGTAATACAGGGTAACCTTACCCCTACTTGGGAAGTTATACCTTCTGTTGCAAGAACTTTAAATTTTAGATTTACTGTAAGAGATAATCACATAGGAGGTGGTAGTATTGCTTCAGACGAAACCAGAATTACGGTAAGTGCTAATGCAGGTCCTTTTATAGTAAATACACCTAACACCAATGTAAATTGGGCAGTAGGGTCTTCTCAAATAGTTTCCTGGAATGTTGCAGGGACTACTGGAAATGGAATAAACGCTGCTAAAGTAGATATTTTATTATCTACCGATGGAGGGAAAACATACCCTATTATCATTGCTTCTGAAGTTAGCAATGATGGATCCCACCATATCATTGTACCCAATAACGCAGGTACTCAAAACAGAATTATGGTAAAAGGTTCCAATCATATTTTTTATGATATTTCTAATGAAAACTTTACTATTACAGGAGGCATTACCGATACTCAAACACCTAGTACTCCAACTAATTTAATAGCTTCGAGCGTGGGAGAAACAACGTTAAGTCTAAGCTGGACAGCTTCTACTGATAATGTTGGAGTAACAGGATATGATGTATATCAAGGAAGTACATTGCTAACAAACGTTACAGGAACTACTTATAATGTTACAGGTTTAAGTTCTAGTACAACCTATAATTTTACTGTAAGAGCTAAAGATGCTGCTGGTAATCAGTCGGCTGTTAGTAACACTGCTAGTGCAACCACTACAGGAGGTACTACCAATCCAACATACTGTAATGCAGGTAGACAAGGAAGTAACTATATAGGAGAAGTTATATTTGGTTCAATTTCTAATACGAGTGCAAATGGCTCTTATTCAAATAATACTTCTCAAAGCACCAGTGTTCAAAAAGGAGCTTCTGTAAGCTTAACAGTTACACCAGGAATTACGAGTTCTAACTGGAGTTCTAATGTTGTAGGTGCATGGATAGACTGGAACCAGGATGGTGACTTTGTCGATGCAGATGAGCAGGTACTAATGAAAACTCCAGGCACTGGTGGTGAAACTGTAAATGTAACGATACCTAATACAGCAAAGGATGGCGCTACTCGATTAAGAGTACGTTATAGATGGGGTAGTAATCCTAATCCTTGTGGTACTACAGCAAATGATGGCGATGAAGTAGAGGATTATACGGTTAATGTTGGTGGAGAAATTACCGATACACAAGCACCAAGTGCACCTACTAACTTAACAGCTTCTAGCGTAGGAGAAACTACCCTAAGTTTAAGCTGGACAGCATCTACGGATAATGTGGGAGTAACAGGCTATGATGTGTATCAAGGAAGTACATTGTTAACCACCGTTACAGGAACTTCGTATAATGTTACTAGATTAACTGCTAATACTTCTTATACTTTTACAGTAAAAGCAAAGGATGCTGCGGGTAATGAATCGGCATCGAGCAATACTATTAGCATTATTACTTTAGATGACGTTAATCCGATACCAGTCTATTGTGATGCAGGTAGACAAGGCATTAACTACATAGCAGAAGTTAAATTCGGTTCGATTTCTAATACGAGTGCAAATGACTCTTATTCAAATAATACTTCTCAAAGTACCAGTGTTCAAAAAGGAGCTTCTGTAAGCTTAACAGTTACGCCAGGAATTACAAGTTCTAACTGGAGCTCTAATGTTGTAGGTGCATGGATAGATTGGAATCAGGACGGTGATTTTGAAGATGCTGATGAGCAAGTGCTAATGAAAATTCCAGGTACAGGTGGTGAAACTGTAAATGTAACCATACCAAACACAGCAAAAGATGGTGCTACTCGATTAAGAGTACGTTATCGATGGGGCAGCAATCCTAACCCTTGCGGTACTACAGCAGATGATGGTGATGAAGTAGAAGATTATACTATTAATATTGACAGTTTGAAAAGTAAAGCTGGTAGAGATGAAAACATGAATATTAATATTTACCCGGTTCCTGTCAGCAAAGTAGTAAACATAGCATTAAAAAACACAAAAAAAGCTACTTATGAAATAGTTAATCTACTAGGAAAAATTGTTGCTAAAGGCCAAGTAGTATCCACTATAAATGTCGCAACATTTAGAAAAGGATGGTATATTCTAAAAGTTACACAAGATAATAACACTTACTTTAAACGTTTTATAAAAAACTAAATAATTAACACTCTAACTAATCCTAAAAAAGATCGTCTAAAAATATTTAGACGATCTTTTGTTGTTTATTGAATCTGTAGCGCTCTTCAAATCAAAAAAACAATACACCTAATCTATCCTATTGGCTATATGATTTCCAAATCTAATTAGCCTTAAAACGACAAAAACACCTTTACAGATAATTACTTTCTCTTTTAACCACTCAAAACTAACAGTTTACAAAATGAGTTAATCCCTAAAAATGAGCATTATATACATTAAAACCTACCGTTTATACAATCGACACCAAAAATTTGAAATTTTTATAATTACTTTATAGGAACACATAAATTAAAGATTAACTATTATATAAAACTACACACAATGAAAACAAACTCACCAATCCGTATTTTATGGTTATTATCGTTATTCCTATTCGGAATACAAACACATGCTACAGAAAATTACGATTCCAATAGTATTATTGCCAATACAAATGACGGTAATAATTATTGCAGTGCAAACGGAGGAGCCACTACAGATGAACATATCGGTCGTGTACAATTGGGTACAATTGATAATGTTTCTACAACCAATTCGTCTGGGTATAGCGATTTTACTAATATATCCACAAATCTTACCAAAGGGTTAACAAATACAATTACACTTACTTCTGTAATGACATCAACAACTCAATACCCAGAACAATTCAAAGTATGGATCGATTATAATCAAGATAATGATTTTGAAGATCAAGGTGAGTTAGTTGTTGACCAAAACGTTACGGGAGATGCTACTACAAGTAAAGATTTTACTGTTCCACAAAATGCAGCAAACGGCAGTACACGAATGCGAGTACGAATGAATGGTCTTGATACAGGAGGAGTAAACAGCCCATGTGGTTCTGGAGTATTTGGTGAAGTTGAAGATTATACTATTATCATCGTTGGATCTGGAGAAGAAGACACACAAGCTCCTTCTACTCCAACCGGACTTACAGCTTCAAACATTACAGACACTTCAGTTTTATTATCATGGAATGCTGCTACCGATAATGTAGGAGTTACTGGATATGATATTCTTAGAAATAATATCGTTATTTCTACCGTTACCGCTACTTCTTCCAGCATAACAGGACTAACTGCCAATACTACATATCAATTTAATGTAAGAGCAAAAGATGCTGCTGGAAATGTGTCTGTCGCCGGAAACGTAATAAGTGTAACTACCACAGATGGCACTACACCAACCCCGACCTATTGTACTGCAAATAGTAACAATGCCTCTGAAGAATTTATTAGTAGATTACAACTAGGAAGTATCGATAAAACTTCTACTAGTGAGAGCAATGGATATAGTGATTTTACTTCAGAATCTACTAACTTATCACGGGGAAGCTCTAATACAATTACAATAACACCAACATGGACAGGAAGTGTATTTAGTGAAGCCTATAGTGTGTGGATCGATTACAACCAAGATGGAGATTTTGAAGATGCATCAGAGCAAGTTTGGACTCAAACAGCAACTCGAAACACTTCTGTAAGCGGTACTTTCACCATCCCTGTCAATGCAAATACTGGAATTACAAGAATGAGAGTGATTATGAGATTTAACACCATTCCATCATCTTGTGGTTCTTTTAATTTTGGAGAAGTAGAAGATTATTCTGTTTCTATTACCGATTCTAAAAGCAGTATTACTACTCATAAAGTAGCAACGGTTCGACTCTATCCAAACCCTGTTACCAAAACACTTACGATTGCATTAAAAGATTCTAAAAAAATTTCATATGAAATAGTTGACATGCTAGGAAAAATTGTCTCTAAAGGGAAAACAGCATCTAGTATCAACGTTACTAATTTAAGAAAAGGTGTATATTCTATAAAAATTTCTGAAGGTAGCAATACTCATTATAAACGATTTATAAAGAATTAAACTTTTTTCAGATATAAAGAGATGCGAGGTGCTATCAGAACACTTCCATAAACAAATCGGGAGCTATAATAGCTCCCGATTTTACTAAACAATTTGATGATATCTCCTATATGGAGTGTAATTATATTACCTTCTTACTATAACTCTTGCTATACCAGTTCTGCCATTATTATTAATATTAAGCAAATACAATCCATTAGCTAAAGAACTTACATCTAGATTATTAGTAGTTCCTTCTCCTATATTCTGTATTGTACGATCTAATACTCTTGTACCGCTACTGTTATATAGCTGTACTATTGCAGATCCGCTCACCTCGTTGCTCCATTTCACAATCACATCATTAACAACTGGATTTCTAACAATTGTAAAGAAAGATGTTTCTACAGACAATGACTTTGCAGCTGTTATATTAATAGTATAATCTTCATACTCTCCATAACGCACATCATTAGTACCTGTATCACATGGGTTCTTTTCTAAAGGATAATATGAAACTAACAGTCTCATTCTAATGTCCCCTGCCGTCGCATTTTGTGGTACCGTAACAGAAATCTCTCCTACCAAATTACTTGTTTTGGTAAGCTCAAGACTCTCATCTGCATCTGCAAAGTCTCCATCTCTATTCCAATCGAAGAAAGCATAAACCTCATCGCTTGCTCCTCCTTGATAACCAATAATATCAACTCTAAGATTATGGCTGGTTCCTGCACTTACTGTAGCAGATATCGATGTAAAGTTATCATACCCACTGGCATTTCTAACAGAAGAATTATTAATCCCTGCAAAAGTAACATTAGTTATTCCTTCTGGTCCAGCATTACCATCTGCAGAACAATATGTAGGTGCAGGATTCGTAGTCCCTGCGGTTGTTACATTAACTGTATTACTAGAAACAGACTCGTTACCAGCAGCATCTTTGGCTTTTACAGAGAATGTATAGGCTGTATTTGCTGTTAAGCCTGTTACATTGTATGATGTACCAGTTACTGTTGTTAATCTGGTTGAACCTCTATATACGTCATACCCTGTAACTCCAACATTATCTGTTGAAGCTGTCCAACTTAAACTTAAAGCAGTCTGAGTAACACTTGATGCCGTTAAATTAGCTGGTGCACTTGGTGCTTGTGTATCTAAAGCTTGTTGCGTAGTTACATTTACTATATTACTAGATGCAGATTCATTACCTGCTGCATCCTTAGCTTTTACAGAGAATGTATAAGCAGTACCTGCTGTTAAACCAGATACATTATATGATGTACCAGTTATTGTAGTTAATCTAGTAACTCCTCTATATACATCATACCCAGTTACTCCAACATTATCGGTTGAAGATGACCAACTTAAACTTAAAGTGGTTTGTGTTACACTAGAAGCGGTTAAATTACTTGGTGCACTTGGCGCTTGTGTATCTATCGGGTTTCCTCCCCCAACGGTTACCGTATAATCTTCTACCTCTCCTATATAAGTATCTACACCACATGGAGTAATCTTACTTTCAGAACCATATCCGATACGAACTCTCATACGCAATGAAGTATTCGATACTGCATTGGCTGGTGGTGTAACAGTACTTGTATAAGGCCCTGCCGCTAACTTAGAGAACACCTGCTCTCCAGAATCTGTAAAGTCACCATTATTATTCCAGTCAATCCATACCCCTACCGCATTAAATGTCCAATGATTATTATTTGCTGTTACTGTTAAGACAGTTCCTTGTCCACTTGTAAGGTTTGTTGATTGACTTGTAAAATTATTATAAGATGCATTTGTTGATGTATTATCTATACTACCAAACTTAACATTAGTAATATGTAATGTACCACTAGTAGCTGTTGATGCCTCACAATAAGTTGGATTAGTAGTACCTCCTGTAGTTGTTACATTTACTATATTACTAGAAGCTGATTCATTTCCTGCTGCATCTGTAGCCTTTACCGAGAAAGCATAAGCTGTACCTGCGGTTAATCCACTTACATTATAAGAAGTTCCAGTTATTGTCGTTAATCTAGTCGTTCCTCTATACACATCATAGCCTGTAACTCCTACATTATCTGTTGACGCTGTCCAACTTAAGCTTAAAGTCGTTTGAGCTATATTAGAAGTTGTCAAATTAGTTGGTGCACTTGGTGCCTGTGTATCTGAAGCTTGTTGCGTAGTTACATTTACCGTATTACTAGAAGTAGATTCATTACCTGCCGCATCTTTAGCCTTTACAGAGAAACTGTAAGATGTACCTGCTGCTAATCCAGATACGTTATAAGAAGTACTAGTTACAGTGGCCAATCTGGTTGTTCCTCTATACACATCATATCCTGTAACTCCCATATTGTCTGTTGAAGCTGTCCAACTTAAACTTAAAGTCGTTTGAGCTACATTAGAAGTTGTCAAATTAGCTGGTGCACTTGGTATCTGTGTATCTGAAGCTTGTTGCGTAGTTACATTTACCGTATTACTAGAAGTAGATTCATTACCTGCCGCATCTTTAGCCTTTACAGAGAAACTGTAAGCTGTACCTGCTGTCAATCCCGTTACATTATAAGTTGTACCGGTAACTGTGGTTAATCGTGTAGATCCTCTATATACATCATATCCTGTAACTCCCACATTGTCTGTTGAAGCTGTCCAGCTTAAACTTAAGGTCGTTTGAGCTACATTAGAAGATGTTAAATTGGCTGGTGCGCTTGGTGCTTGTGTATCCACAGGAGCAGTTCCGCCAACAGTTACAGTATAATCCTCTACTTCTCCGATACCTGTATCCGTTCCACAAGCGTTTAATTTTACGGTATATCCTGCACGAACACGCATTCTCAAGTTTTGCCCTACCACGGCATAAGCTGGTGGAGTTATTGAGGCTGTATATGTTCCTGTAAATACACCATCAACATTAGATTCTGCTCCTTTTCCAACTTTAGCAAAAACGGGCTCACCTGGACTCAAAAAGTCATTATCGTTATTCCAATCAATCCATACACCAATATGATTTGGATCCCAGTTTACATTCGTTGTTATTGTTATTGTTGTTGCCTGTCCTTTTTGCAAGTTGGTACTTTGCGCTGTAAAATCATTATAAGGAATATGAGTAGAAGATGAATTATTTATACCTCCTAAACTAACATTAATAATATTTAATGTATTATTAGCATCATCTGTTTGTGCATCACAAATCTCTGTAAATACTTCGCATGGAGCACAAGCGCCACCACAGTCAATTTTATCTTCATTTCCGTTTTTAATTCCATCGTCACAAGTTGGACATATTTCACAAGAGGTTCCTCCACAATCTATATCGGTTTCATCTCCATTTTGCTCTCCGTCATTACAAGAGGCATTAGAGATTCCTATTTTCACCTGATAATCTTCTACTTCTCCTCGTGTATTAGCAGTTCCACAAGGTAAGTTACTGTTATTATCATCTACTCTTAATCGCATTCTGGTTACTCCTAATTTGGCATTCGATGGAACATTCACTGTTATTTCACCTACTCCATTAGAAGTTTTAGTTACTACTACTGCCTCGTTCTGATCTGAAAAATCATAATCGTTATTCCAATCGAACCATGCATGAATTTTGGCAGCAGAACCACCATTCCATCCTACTACATTAACTTTTAGCGGGTAGCTTTTTCCTTGAGCTACAAAAGCTGTATGCCCTGTATAATCTGTATATCCAGCTTCATCTCTAGAAGATGAATTATCGATTCCTGCAAATTCTACATTGGTAATTCCTTCTGCTCCATGAGTTCCTTTTGCCGTACAATAGGTTTGTACATCATCAGAATCTATGGATCCTGCTTTTATGCTAGCATTAGGAATACCTTGAATACCATATTCTAAGATCTCGCAGGTTCTTCCACCTGTACCTACTCTAAGTCTAAACCATCCATAGTGCATTTTACCTGATCGTTGTATTCTTATCCCAACATAGGCTGTTCTTCCACTCCAACTTGTAAATGTATCAGAATGAATCATATGTTGTCCTCTTTCTTCATGAAACTCTCTTGCCGATTGCCATGAGCTATTAGGTCCTATTACAGTTCCTGCGTTTAGTGGAGTTACTTCATAATTAGCATTGGCAACTACATCTCTACCAAAAGTAATTAGTTTATCACCAGGAAAATCATTAATCGCGTCATTATAATCCTGGAACATATATCCCATATTTACATTTCCTAAACTATAGCTAGCGGGCATTAGTACTACCCAACCACCATTTGTAGGAGTTGAACCGGTATTATATCTGTTTATTGGGTTTACTTCTTTAGAAAAAGCACCGCCAATATATTCTACATTTAAAGGAAACTCTTTAAATTCTACCTGTGATCCCAGGCCATTGGCAAAAATTTCGTTTTTAAATTTTACTCTTACATTCGTTACATAGCCATTTGGAAATTGTGCCCAGTTGCTATTTTTTGCTATACCGGTCATAGACAATTTAATCTGTCTAGAATTGGTCACAGTTGCTTTAAGATTTAATCCATCTGGCACATTACTAACTGTATAGTGAGTACCTACAGCCAAATTACCCGAAACAGATAAATTAGCATCTTTTACATCTACAGTAATTTCATTACCTATGGTACCATCATTCTTTTCTGATTCTAAAAATCTATCACTAGAGTACACTAAGTTTGGTACTGCTACTTTTGCTTGTATTGATTTTCCTGGATCTGGATTTAAACCAAAAGTGGTAAGCTCTGCATATTCTCCGTTAGAAGATACTCTAATTCGTAACCAACCATATACATGACCTCCTGTTATTGTTGGAATTCGAATTGCTGCATATCCTGTTCTTCCATTCCAAGCAGTGTATCCTGGGCTTGTTACAACCGGTGGTGACAAGTGAGCCACTTGCTTACCAACCCATTCTCCAGAAGTAGTAGCACTAATTGTAGTGCCTTCTGTCAAGGTTTTTACATTAATAGTACCCGAATTACATAATATTTCAAAATCCATTGAATTATTGTCCAACCCAATTGTATTTCCATTATAGTTACGTACTCTGGTTCTAAACTGTCCTCCTATAACCAGAGAGTTAAATTCTGAACCAATTGCACTTACATAATCATGTGTAGAACGTCCGGCAGTAATCGCAGGAGAATACATTTCATAATAAGGAGTATATGGATCAATAAAGTTAACATTATATTTCCCTGTTTTAGAATATAAAGAACTAACACCACCTACAATTGCAGGGTTTAATAAAGTAATGCTAATTTCTTTAGAGTCAGCTACACTATGGTTAGTTGCGCTACCTGTAAAGGTGATATATGCATTTTCATTATCTTCTACAGTAATCCTTGGATTTAAACCGCTTGGCACTCCTGTTGCAGTAAAGTGAACTCCTTCCTGCATTTGACCTGTTACAGCAAATTTAGCACCACTTACTGCTTTTAATCTTTTCTTATTAAGGATGCTTCCGTTATTATTATCAAAACCTTCTATAAAAGCCAGTGCTTGATCTACCGCAGTGTCATCACTTTTTTGAAACGTAAAGATTACTCTTGGTCCCAAATCGGCTTGTTGTGTTCCTGTAGCAGCCAGGTTGCTATCTTGCCATAATGTAATACGCGCTTCATGCTGTAAACTTGCTTCCATTCTCGCAACCTGTCCTTTGGTAAACATAGACTCACAAGGGTTGTAATCCATGTGATTCTGGTAGTTTATCAACTGACCAAAACAGTTTGTTACTCCTGTCTTACAAGTATTCCCTGCTCCTGAAGCTTGTCCAGATGTACAAGGAGGTGTATCAGCAACTCTATCCCCTTTATCATCTCCAGACACACAACCTTCGTTAAAAGTATGATGTAAGTTAAGGAAGTGTCCAAATTCATGTGTTAAAGATGATGCTGGTGGTTCATAAATCATATATTTTCCATTGTAAACTACCCTTGCTGTACCTGCATCTGACATACTTTTAAGAGGAAACCAAGCAATCCCAGAATCAGTATCACTACCCGAGTTAACTACTTCCTGAATATGGACATTAAAATATTTATAATTATCCCAAGCATACTTTGCTATTTCTTCATCATTGGTCTGAAGACCAAATCCTTCTTTTCTTTCATGATAGATAATACCCGTTGTAGTATTACCATTAGGATCTATCTGAGCCAGTCTAAACTCAATATTCATTCCTCCTTCTATATTAGAGAATGAATTATCTACAGCATCATTAAACCCTTTAAAATCTGCATTAATACTAGCTAATGATTGCTTAACTCTTTCATCTGTTATCTTTCTAGACTCACCTGTTCTTGGGTTATCAGAATAATTAGCATCATAAATATGAAATACTACTGGTATAATATACGGCCCTGCTTTAGCACTTTTACTAAAGGTTCTGCCTCTTAATGCTATTTGTTCTCTAATTTTTTTCTCAAATTCTTCTGTTCTTCTAACCTCTTCAGGATGTTTTTCTAGGTACTCCTCCATACTCTCGTTAAAAGTGCATGGTTTATCTTGTGCGGTAATTGAAGCTACAGAAAACAGCAACATAATTAGTAATAAGTTGTAATAAATCTTCATAAAAACGTAAAGTTTGTGTTAAATAAAAAACAAAGTTACAACTACCTATATCTTATGCATAGCATTAAATTACCTAAACATAATACTAAAGAAACCAATCGTAAGTAAATTCGTATATTCGTGTAGGTTTTTTTAGATGTTGATCACTTAATCGAACTACTGGTAAACGTCAACACAAAACAGACAAAACGTAAAGAACATAAGGTGTACGTCAACATTTTCACTTTTTAGGTACGGAAAATCCACTATACCGTCTAAAAAGCAAAAAAAAAGATTCCATAAACATTATTTGACATCAATTTATTTCATTAAACACCTTACAACACGACACCATCAGTCAACGTCAAAACACAACCTTTTATAGAATTATCCTTAAATAATATGAAACAAGTTATAAAAACAAAATTGGGGACTAAAGAAGTCCCCGATTTTTAACTATACCATAAGTATAGTATTATTAATTACTATATATACTATTTAATAATAACTCTTTTCGTTGCTTGTTGATTTCCGTTTTGAAATTTAGCCAAATACAATCCGTTAGCAAACGTACTTACATCTATAATCGCAGTATTTCCTACATTTTGAATTGTACGATCCAATACTCTTGTACCATTGCTACCGTACAATTGTATTCTTGTTGATCCACTTACTGCATTATTAAATTGTACCCTTAAACCATTACCTCTTTCAACTGGGTTATTAGCAATGGTAACAAAAGGCGCTATTAATGATAGTGACTTTGCCGCCGTAATATTAAGTGTATAATCCTCATACTCTCCATAACGAACATCATTTGATCCTGTATCACATGGGTTCTTTTCTAAAGGATAGTATGACACTAACAATCGCATTCTTATATCTCCTGCTACCGCTGTTTGTGGCACTGTAACAGACACCTCTCCTATAAGATTTGTTGTCTTGGTAAGCTCAAGGCTCTCATCTGCATCTGTAAAATCTCCATCTCTATTCCAATCGAAGAAAGCATAAACTTCATCATTTGCTCCTCCTTGGTAACCTTCTATGGTTACACGTAGGTTATGGCTAGTACCTGCACTTACCGTAGCAGATATAGATGTAAAGTCATCATACCCTAAAGCATTTCTTACCGAAGAATTATTAATTCCTGCAAATTCTACTTTAGTGATTCCTTCTGGGCCACCGTTTCCTGTCGCAGAACAATAAGTTGGTGCTGGATTTGTTGTTCCTGCTGTTGTTACATTCACAGTATTACTAGAAACAGATTCATTTCCTGCTGCATCTTTTGCTTTTACAGAGAAGCTGTAAGCAGTACTTGCTGTTAATCCTGTTACATTATAAGATGTACCAGTAACTGTTGTTAATCTAGTTGTTCCTCTATATACATCATAACCCGTTACTCCTACATTATCTGTAGACGCAGTCCAACTTAAACTTAAACTTGTTTGCGCAACACCAGAAGCTGTTAAGTTAGCAGGTGCACTTGGTGCCTGAGTATCTGATGCCTGTTGCGTAGTTACATTCGCTGTATTACTAGAAGCAGACTCATTACCTGCAGCATCCTTGGCTTTTACAGAGAAACTATATGCTGTACCAGCAGTTAATCCAGACACATTATACGAAGTACCAGTAACTGTAGTTAATCTAGTTGCTCCTCTATATACATCATAACCTGTTACTCCTACATTATCTGTAGCAGCTGACCAGCTTAAACTTAGCGTAGTTTGAGCTACACTTGATGCTGTCAAATTAGACGGTGCACTTGGTGCCTGTGTATCAGTTGGAGTTCCTCCACCCCCTACAACAATATTATAATCTTCTACTTCTCCATAAGCTACGGTACCACATGAACTATTACCATCGGCAGCATTATATCCTAATACAATACGCATTCTGGTTGTTCCTGTTGTTGCTGTACTTGGTACCGCAATTGATAGTTCACGAATCGCATCTGTAGTTTTGGTAGTAATCTCAAACTTCTCTCCTGCATCGGTAAAGTCTCCATCAATATTCCAATCAAACCATGCATATACTTCATTGTTAGCACCACCCTGCCATCCAACTAAGGTAACTTTTAAGTTTTGAGAAGCTCCTTTAGAAACATTAGCTGTTGTACCCGAAGTATTATCCTGATATCCATCTGTTGCTTTTGCTGTAGTATTATTGATACCAGCAAAAGTTACATTGGTAATATAATCATCTCCATTATTACTACCTTTCATATCACAATATGTAGGTGTAGGTATTGTTCCTCCTGTAGTTGTTATATTTACTGTGTTGCTAGAAGCAGACTCATTTCCTGCTGCATCCTTAGCTTTTACAGAGAATGTATACGCTGTTCCTGCCGTTAACCCTGTTACATTATAAGATGTACCAGTAACTGTAGCTAAACGAGTAGAACCTCTATACACATCATATCCTGTTACTCCAACATTGTCGGTAGATACTCCCCAGCTTAAACTTAGTGTAGTTTCTCCTACACCTGAAGCGGTTAAATTACTTGGAGCACTTGGTGCCTGTGTATCGGTTGGAGCTGAGCCACCTACAGTTACCGTATAATCTTCTACTTCTCCAATTCCTGTGGCAGTACCACAAGGCTCTAAAGTTACAGTATAACCTGCACGAACACGCATTCTTAAATTAGTATTTGTTACCGCATTGGCAGGAGGGGTTACACTAGCTGTATAAACTCCAGAGTTTCCTGTACCTCCTTTTCCTACGATAGCAAGAACTACTTCATCACTGCTTAAAAAATCATTATCGTTATACCAATCTATCCAAGCACGTATGTGATTAGGATCCCAATTTACGTTGGTAGTCACTGTTAAAGAGGTAGCAACACCTTTTTGTAAATTAGTTGTTTGACCTGTAAAATTATTATAAGGACCATGTGCTGTTGTTGTATTATTTATACTTCCAAAACTAACATTGGTAATATTTAATGTATTCGTTGCATCTGTCGTTTCGGCAGCACAAATCTCTGTAAACACTTCACAAGGTTTACAAGAACCTCCGCAATCTACCTTTGTTTCATCTCCGTTTTGTATACCATCTTCACAAGTTGGAAGCACTTGATTAGAAATATACATTCCATAATCTTCTACTTCACCAGTACCCGTAGATCCACAGTCATTTGTATTATTACTTCTGGATACTCTAAAACGTATTGAAGAACCATTTAATAATGCATTGGTAGGAACAGTTATCGAACCTTCTCCTACGGTTGTACCATTAGGTATATCCAATTCTATTCTCTCACCAACATCTCTATAATCTTTATCTTGATTCCAATCAAAGAAAGCATAAATTTCATTTGTACTATTCCCAGAAATTTCAACTTTTATATCATATGATTCACCTCTTACCAATTTTGCTACATTATCTGATTGATCATCATAACCAGAATCAGGTCTTGTTGTAGAGTTATTGATATTGGCAAACGTTACTCTTTTAATATGATCTGGTCCAAAAGAACTACCTGCTGTACAATAATCCTGTACACTATTAGATGTTAATTCTCCTGCTCTGATATCGGCTTCAGGAATTCCACTAATTCCGTATTCTTCAACGGTGATCTGGGTACCATTAGAGCTTACTTTTATTTTAATCCATCCATAATGCATTCTTCCTGACCTTCTTATTCGAACTCCAACATATGCCGTTCTACCTCTCCATGCAGTGTATGTATCTGAAACCAACATGTGCTGTCCTCTTCCCAATTGATATTGTCTACCTTGTTTCCAAGAGCTATTAGGACCAATTAAGGTTCCCGCTGCAAGCGGTGTCAATTCAAAATTAGAATTAGCTACAGCATCTTTTCTAAAGCTAATTAATTTGATACCAGGAGCGGTACCGGTAGTATACTCCTGAAATTGATAGCTCGAAGATCTATTTGAGAGTTGATCCGTAAAACTAATCATAGTAAATTGCCCAGGAGGAGAAGATAACGATTGCCCTACACTAAAGGTAGCTCTAGCAATATTACTCCCTCTATAAGATTTACCTATTTTTTCGATCCCAAAATTAAAATCTTTAAACTCTACATTAGGATTGGTAAAAGCGGCATCTAAAAATTTGAATTTTATATCTCTAACTGCACTCCATGCTTTGGTAGGAGAAGAAGAATTGATACCATCCATTACTCCTTCCATTCTCAGTTTTACTTGAGTAGAACTTGTAGCATTCACTTTTAATATTAACCCGGCAGGTACATTTTCAATCGTATAATGTACTCCTCTAGAAAAAGCTCCTGTTTTAGAAAAAGTTGTACTCTTAAGATCTACCGTAATTTCGTTTTCTATACTATTGTCATTTTTAACGCTTTCCAAAAATCTATCAGAAGAATATACCAAATGTGCTCTTTCTACCCTTGCTGTAATAGCTTTTCCCGGATCTGGATTTAATGCAAAACTGGTAATATCTGCCTCTTCACCATCAGAAGAAACAATCGCTTTTAACCATCCATATACATAAGTACCGGTAGGGGTCGGAACCCTAATCGCCACATAACCTGTTCTATTTCTCCAGGTAGTATAACTAGGACTAGATAGTACTGGAGGAGAAACAACAGAATTCTCTGGTTTCTTTGCCCAGGTACCACTAGAATTTGCACTTATGTTACTATTTTCTGTAAAATACTTTGCATTAATTGTATTGGCATCACATAAAATCTCAAAACCTTGTGAAAAATTATCTATAGTAATTTGATCACCGTCATACATTTTTAATCTGGTTCTCAATTGACCTCCAATTATTAAAGAATTGAATTTAGAATTTACATCAGTTACCGGATTTGTACCAGAACGACCCATATGCAAAAAAGGATTATATGACTCATAATATACCTGATATGTATCTAAGAACTTTAATTTAAACGTTCCTGAAGTCGAATGCAATGAAGAAACTCCACCAGTAATAGCAGGGTTCAATAAAGTGATCGTTACTGTTGTTGAGTTATTCTCTTCATGATTTGTAGCACTACCTGTAAAACTTAGTATTGCATTTTCATCATCGGTAACGTTAATTACAGGTGTAAGGCCTGCTGGCACACCTGATGCAGAAAAATGAGTACCTAATTGTAAGTTTCCTGTTACTGCAAACTTAGCACCTCCTACTGCTTTTATTCTTTTCTTGTTTTGAATTGCACCATTATTAGCAAAATCTTCTAAAACATTTAAAGACTTATCAATGTCACTATCATCAGGTAATTGATAATTAAACAACACTCTAGCTCCTAAATCATTCTTTACACCAGTTGCTATTAAATTTTCATCAGTCCATAACGTTTTACGCGCATCATGATCTAACCAAGTTGTCATACGAGCAACTTGTCCTTTGGTAAACATTGATTCACATGGGTTATAATCCATATGGTTTTGATGGTTAATCAAATCACCAAAACAGTTGGTTTTACCTGTTACACATGATCTTCCTCCTTCTGCTGCAGAGGTATTCCCTTTTGTAGGAGGGGTATCTGCTACCTTATCTCCATTATCATCACCTGATACGCATCCACCACCACCAAAAGTGTGATCTAATCCTAACCAGTGTCCAAATTCATGAGTTAAAGAAGAAGCCGGTGGATCATAGATGGTATAACGTCCATTATAAACAACTCTGGCAATTCCTTCGTCAGACATACCGGTAGCCGGAAACCAAGCGATTCCTGATTGTGTTCTACTTCCTGCTTTAATAATTAATTGCATATGAACATTCATATACTTATAATTATCCCAAGCAAACTTAGCTATCTCAGCATCATTAGTTCCATTTAGACCAAAACCTTCTTTATATTCGTGAAAAATAATACCATTGGTAGTATTTCCATCAGGATCTATTTGAGCTAATTTAAACTCTATATCCATACCTCCTTCAATATTTGCAAATGCAGGATCAACCGCATCATTAAAACCTTGAAAGTTTGCATTAATATCTGCTACTGCTTGTCTAACTCTTTCTTCAGTAACATCTACGTTTTTACCATTTGTAATTGGCCATTCATTACCATAAATATGAAATACCACAGGTATAATATACTTACTCGCTTTTTTGCTAAACTTAGCATTTTTGAGTAGCATTTTTTGAGCTTCTACTCTTTTTTCAAAAGCTATTTTCTTTTCTAATTCATCGGGGTTGTCTTTATAGAAGTTTTGCATATCTTCAGTAAAAGGACACGAATTATCTTGTGCGGTTGAGGTAATTGTTGTAGCAAAAAACAACAAAACCATACCAAGAATTTGGTAATAAATTTTCATAACAATGTAAAGTTTGTGTTAACTAATTACAAAGTTACGATAAACAAAACCCCAAAATTATGCTAAACTATCCAAAAATGATACTAAATTCACCAATAGTAAGTAAATTCATATTTTTTTGTACGATTTTTCAACATTCTTACATTTTCTTAAAAAAATGTAAAATTTTACACATTGATTTTTAAAACGTAGATTAAGTACGGTAAATAACGATATTATAGCATTTTTTTTATGGTTATACCGTTTTTTATTTTTCATAAACCCAATTATTCATAAACCCTACATTTACAATCATCATTTCTCTACTAAATTACAACCGTAACAAAAGTCAAACATCGAAAAAAAACAGCCTTTCGTAGAAGACTACTAACTATAAAACGAATTACAATAAAAAAACAGACCGTGTAGTACAAACCCTATCAAATATGAATAAAAAAAATCGGGAGCTATATAACTCCCGATTCTTATGAAGTATTCTATCTGAATACTATTTCATCTTTAAAATTTATGACTATATATTAATCATTATTTTTCACCAATGATTATTCGTGTAGTTGCTCGATTAGCTCCTTGCTCAATTTGAGCAACATACATTCCTTGAGCCAATTCACTTACATCTATACCTATTGTATTTTCGCCATCTTTAGATTTATGCGCTAATACTTTTCTACCTGTAATAGTATACAATGTAATTACTGCTGAACCATCAGTCGCGTTATTCAACCTAATATTTAATTCTTCTCCATTTCCAACAGGATTATTATGCACAACAGAGAAAGATGCTTGAGTAGCAATCGACTTAGCCGCTGTAATATTAATGGTATAATCCTCATATTCTCCAAAGCGAACATCATTTGTACCAGTATCACAAGGGTTGTTTTCACGATCATAAAAAGACACTAACAAACGCATTCTGATATCTCCCGCAACAGCTGTTTGTGGCACGGTAACAGAAATCTCTCCTACAAGGTTACTGGTTTTATTTAGTGTAAGGCTCTCATCTGCATCTGCAAAATCTCCATCTCTATTCCAATCGAAGAAAGCATAAATTTCATCATCAACACCACCTCGGTAACCAATAATATCAACTTTTAGGTTATGACTTGCTCCTGCACTTACCGTAGCTGATATTGATGTAAAATTATCATATCCACTAGCATTTCTAACAGAAGAATTATTAATACCTGCAAAAGTAACGTTACTGATTCCTTCTGGACCACCATTACCTGTTGCAGTACAATAAGTTGGTGCTGGATTAGTCGTTCCTGAGGTAGTTACATTTACAATGTTACTAGATGCTGACTCATTTCCTGCAGCATCCTTAGCTCTAACAGAGAAAGCATATGCAGTACTCGCCGTTAAACCTGATACATTATAAGTAGTTCCTGTAACAGTACCTAAATTAGTACTTCCTTGGAATACATCATACCCTGTTACGCCTACATTATCTGTAGATGCTGTCCAGTTTAATGTTAAAGAAGTCTGAGTTACATTAGACGCTACCAAATTAGCAGGTGCAGTTGGCGCCTGAGTATCACTAGCTTGACTAGTAGTTGCATTAACTGTAGCATTAGCAGATTGATTACCAGCAGCATCTTTAGCTCTTACAGAAAACGTATAAGCTGTTCCTGCAGTTAATCCAGTTACATTATAAGTTGTTCCAGTAACGGTTGCCAAAACAGTACTTCCTTGTAACACATCATATCCAGTTACCCCTACATTATCAGTAGAAGCTGTCCAGTTTAATGTTAAAGTAGTTTGAGCTACGTTCGACGCTACTAAATTAGCAGGTGCAGTTGGTGCTTGTGTATCAACAGTTCCTCCACCAATAACAATCGTATAATCTTCTACCTCATCACCATCATTAGAGCTAGTTCCACAAGGATTAGGGTTACTAAACCATCTGTAACGTACTCTTAACTTAGTGGCTCCTGCTTGAGCATTATTAGGTACAGTAACTGAAACAGTTCCTCCACCAGTACCAGGAGTCTTCATTAAAACTTCTTCATTAGCATCTTCAAAATCACCATCTCTATTCCAATCAATCCAGCCACCAACTACATTAGATGACCAATTAGAAGATGTGATTCCTGGAGTAACAGTCAATGTTAAAGTTTGTCCAACAGTTACGTTAGTACTTTGAGCGGCAAAATCTGTATAACTACTATTTTGACTCGTATTATTAATAGTACCAAATGTAACCTCTGCTATGTAATTGGTCCCTTGTCTTCCGGCATTACAGTAACCTGTTGGTAATGTTGGATCAGTACTACCGGTAGTAGTAGCACTAGCAGTATTACTAGCAGTAGATTCGTTTCCTGCAGCATCTTTAGCTCTAACAGTAAAGGTATAAGCTGTATTAGCTGTTAATCCAGTTACATTATAAGTAGTTCCTGTAACCGTACCTAAATTAGTAGTTCCTTGGAATACATCATATCCGGTCACTCCTACATTATCAGTAGAAGCTGTCCATGCTAATGTCAAAGAAGTATTTGCAATATTAGAAGCTGTTAAATTAGACGGTGCAGTTGGTGCTTGAGTATCATCGGCTTGACTAGTAGTTACATTTACAGTAGTACTAGAAGCTGATTCATTACCAGCAGCATCCTTAGCTCTAACAGAGAACGTGTAAGCCGTTCCTGCAGTCAAACCAGTAACATTATAGGTCGTTCCTGTAACTGTTGTTAACAAAGTACTTCCTTGAAACACATCATATCCAGTCACACCTACATTATCTGTAGCTGCATTCCAGCTTAAATCAGCTGTTGTTTGAGTAATATTCGTAGCTTGTAAATTAGCAACATTAGAAGGAGGAGTTGTATCATCGTTACCATTAGCAACTACAACTGTATAATCTTCTACTTCATCACCATCATTAGAGCTAGTCCCACAAGGATTAGGGGTACTACTCCATCTATAACGTACTCTTAATCTAGTTGAACCAAATTGAGCGTCATTAGGTACTGTTACGGTAGTTGTCTCTCCACCAACACCAGGTGTTTTTAACAATACTCTTTCTGCTGTAGAGAATGTACCATCTCTATTCCAATCGATCCAACCCGCTACAACATTACCTGTCCAGTTTGTAGCTGTAATTCCAGGAGTAATCGTAAGTGATAAAGACTGCCCTCTTTGAACGGTAGTACTTTGAGAAGTAAAGTTAGAATAACTACCATTGGTACTTGAATTGTCAATAGTACCAAAAACAACTTGTGCTATATAATTAGTTCCTTGGCTACCCGCTGCACAATACGTTGGGTTTCCAGAATCATCAAGTGTTGTTACTGATACTGTGTTACTATTACTAACAGATGTATTTCCAGCAGCATCCTTAGCTTTTACAACATAAGTTGTAGTAGTATTTGGAGTTAATCCTGTTAATTGGAAACTATTAGTAGTTGAAGTAGCAAAAGCAGTAACTTCTGTTCCTCTAAAAATATCATATCCTGTAACACCTACATTATCTGTAGCAGCATCCCAGGTTAAATCTGCTGTTGTTTGTGTAATATTCGCAACTTGCAAATTAGCAACATTAGAAGGTGCTGTAGTGTCAGCATTATCAAGTGTTGTTACTGTAGCTGTATTACTGTTACTAACAGACGTATTTCCAGCAGCATCTTTAGCCTTTACAACATACGTTGTAGTAGTACCAGGAGTTAACCCTGTTAATTGGAAACTATTAGTAGTAGCGGTAGCAAAAGGAGTAGCTTCTGTTCCTCTAAAAATATCATATCCTGTAACACCTACATTATCAGTAGCAGCATTCCAAGTTAAATTTGCTGTTGTTTGCGTAATATTTGCAGCTTGTAAATTAGTAACATTAGAAGGTGCTGTAGTATCAGCATTATCAGGTGTTGTTACTGTTGCTGTATTACTATTACTTACTGATGAATTTCCAGCAGCATCTTTAGCTTTTACAACATACGTTGTAGTAGTATTTGGAGTTAACCCTGTTAATTGGAAACTATTAGTAGTAGAGGTAGCAAAAGGAGTCGTTTCTGTTCCTCTAAAAATATCGTATCCAGTCACACCTATATTATCTGTAGCAGCATTCCAAGTTAAATTTGCTGTTGTCGATGTAATATTACTAGCTTGTAAATTAGTAACATTAGAAGGTGCTGTAGTATCAGGCACTGCACCAGCTGTAGTAATTCTTGCGATTGTACTTAAGTTAGATCCGTTACCAGCTGCATCTATAGCTCTTACTTGAAAGGTATATCTAGTACCAGGAAGTAAACCACGCATAACTATGCTAGGGTCTGAAGTAATCCAACGAAATGTAAAACTTGAATTTGGTACATTTTCTATGTTTTGTTCAATCATGTATCCAATTACACCCACATTATCTGTAGAAGCTGTCCAATTTAAATCTACAGCAGTTTCTGGATTTTCACCTTGAGATTGTGGAGCCGAAGCTGTTAAACCGGTAGGAGTAGACGGTGGTGTGTTATCATTTGGTGCTGTACCAGTTGTTGTAATCCTTGCGATTGCAGTATAGTTAGATCTGTTGCCAGCTAGATCAAAAGATCTTACTCGGAATTCATATCTGGTACCAGGAACTAAGGAACGCATGTCTATACCAGTGCTTGTGCTATTCCAAGTAAATGTATACACTGAGTTTGGTTTATTTTCTATTTTTTGCTCAATAATATATCCAGCTATACGAGTGGTATTATCTGTAGATGCAGTCCAATCTAAGCTTACTGTAGTATCAGAATTGGTCTGAGGTCGTGTTGCCGTTAGGTTCGTAGGAACGGTTGGATTGTCATTGTCATTTAAGTCTAATGTTCTAACCTCTATTGGAGTAGAATTCTTCCTAGATCTAACATTGTTACCATCTACGGCTCCTACTTCAATACTATAGGTTCTACCTGGATCCAACGTATTAAGTAATGCAAAAGTCAGATTATTTGGCGTTACATTTTTTGTATAAAGTGTAAACACTCCGTTTACAAATACACTATAACCATCAATATTAGTACCAGCGCTCGTAGAAGCATCCCAATTTAAGGTAACTCCAGTTTGCGTTGCATTGGTAGCTACCACATTTTTAGGTGCAGTTGGCGCGTTTCCTGTAGTGGTAACCGTTGCAGCAGTACTCGCTGCTGATCTATTACCAGCTGCATCAAAAGCTATTATTTGAAAAGAATACTGAGTACCATCATCCAAACCACGCATTATGAAATCAGTAGTACTTTGACTATTCCAAGTAAATACCTCTACTCCGTTTTGTACAATAATATATCCTGCTACCCCCACATTATCTGTAGATGCAGTCCAGTTTAAGGTTGCTGAAATATGAGCATCATTCTCAGGATTTGTAGCAGTTAAACCTGTAGGAGTGCTTGGTGGTGTAGTATCAGAACCGTTAGATATAAAAAAGTTTTTATCTGACATATCATAAAAAATATGATTGGTTCCTCTAACCATAATTCTATTTAAACTACCAGGGCTATTTGGTACTGTAATCTGATGTGAACCATCATTAGAAACATTTGATGCTAAGGTAGTACCGAATGTATTTCCTCCATCAGTAGATAATAGAATATCCACAGTCGCTGCGTTGATTCCATTACCAGTAGTTCCTGCAACATCCCAAGTAATATTTTGGTTTGATCCAGGAGCCCAAATAATTTGATCGGTATTAGGAGAACTTACTACAAAAGGTCCAGCACTTTCATTAACTGTAACTTTCATATCATCTGAAGCATTGCTTCCTCCACCATTATTATTATCTCTTACAGTTAATCTAAAATTCATATCTCTAGATACGGCTGGAAGGCTTTCCCAAAAAGAAACAAATCCACTCGCTACCCCAGATATTGCTGGAAAATAACGTTCTGGAGATGAAGATGGTGATACAGAACGAAAAACAGGACCTGTTACCGCATGTGAAGAAATCACTTCAACTCCTGCATCCATTTGCTCCCATGTATATGTTAAGCTACTTGAAGGATTGTTAGAATCATTACCTGTTCCTTTTAATACAAAGGGAGTAGATTTTGGTATTGTAAAGTCTGCACCTGCATTTGCTGTTGGTGCTGCATTTCCTGTATTTGTGTTTAATCCACAACTTGTGTTAGATACAACCGCCCATATTTCTTCTATACTTCTAGCGTGGAAATATGTACCTCTAAATTCAGAACCTACAACATTATTATCTCCACAAACACCTCCATAAGACATAACCGTAGAACCACTACCAGGTTCAACCGCGTTAAAATTAACTCTACCACCATTATTATTACATGAATTCCAAGTATGGTTGGCTCCTAATTGGTGACCCAATTCATGAAGCAATAATGTATTGAAAAAATTACCTTCTGGCGCAGTCCCAGTAGAAGTACCAGAACCTTTTCTTGTATCTTGGCATATAGAACCTATGTTACCAAAACCTCCATTGTTTGACAAATCTAATACATGACCAATATCAAAATTACCATTTCCTACTGCATTAGAGATCACCCCATGAGCCTCGTTAAATAATGTGCTACTGTTATTATGAGTAAGGCCATCTGTATTTGTATTAAGGAAAATTACTGCATCGTTATTTGGAATTAACTGAAAACGAACACTTAAATCTCTTTCATATGTCGCATTAATTCTTGTCATGATCGCATTTAATCCCGCAAGTACAGCTGCTTTTTTCTGTTGATCAGTACCGTTAGATACATTCGCCTGGTTAATGTAATAATTAGAGAATTCTGCAGTAGTTGCAAGTGCTAGTCTATACGTTCGCAATGTAGCATCGTTAGCATTTCTCATTGCTGTTCTAGCAGATCTTGCGGCTTTTTTTGAAGAACCACCATTCGAGTGACTATCATGTGAATGAGCGTTACTTTCGCTATGAGTTCCACACTCAAATATTCCTTCTTCTTCTTCTATTTCTGAACTTATAGTATAAGTATTACCACTATTTTGTTTTTTTATGAATTGATCTTTCTCTTTTTTAGAATCTATGATCACACCACTAAGCTCATTTGGACCAACACTAATATGTATAGAACTTTGGCCTCCATTAACTGAAACCCCTGAGTAAGATCTAATGTTTGAGAATTTTTTAGCTAAATCAGGATGAAAATTTGACTTTTCTATGATTCTATATTGTTCAGATTTCCCATCTTCATTAGGAAAGGTAACAATTAACCCTGAATTACCAGAGGATCTACCCAATTTTTGGGATTGAGACAAGGCATCCTTTAGTCCTTCATAGTCTAAAGTATAAGAAGCAGTACTTGATGTCTCCCCCTCAGTAGTTCTTGCTGATGTTACAGATTTATTTCCCCAGTAATTTCGACCATTTTGTGATATCCCGGAATAAAAAACAAATAAGCATGCAAAAAGTAGTATAATCTTATTTTTCATTTTACTTTAAAATTGTATTAATAGTTTGTGTTTTAATTGCATCATGTGATTAGGAATAATGCGTTTTACGTTTGTGTTTCAAGTTTTAATTTTTCATATTTCTTTTCTTTTTTTTAGTGTATATAATTGTATAATGGTCATTATTCTTTTTTTAAAGAAAATTTATTTTTTTTCATATTTAATCTTTAAAAATGATTAAAAAATGTATTTATGTTAACTTTTATATTAAAGAAAAAGCAAATTTACAATTACAAGGGTTTTATAGATGGTGATAAATTACCTAAACATAATACTAAACAAACCTATTGTAAGTAATTTCTTATTGACAACGATGATTTTTAGCAAATCTGCTTTTTCTTAATTACGGATAAAAACCAAAATCGACTAGGTAAAAACGTAACAAAACTACGCGGGACACTATTATCATTTTACTATCATTACGGAAACACCTTTAAATCGTTTAAATGAAAAACATTTACCCTATTTTCTTTCATTTTTTCTTTCCTTTTTACCTTACAACTTCCAACCTATAAAACAGTCCTTTTGACGAAAAAAAAGTCTTTTACACAGAGTAATCGATCTAATCTTTCAAAGTAAAAACCTGTTTTAAAACTGATGTCTCAATCGTATATTTTTATGTAAAATTTCGTATCCCTCATACTTTCCTTGATTTTTTAAACACTCAGAAATATTTTTTTCGTCACTATAATATCTATTGTATTGATACAAAACCACTATCCAAAAATGAATCGCCCCATATTTTTTTTACTGCTCTGGTTATTTTGGTTGAATTGTATAATTGTATATCAGAAATACTTTGGTTCATGTATAAAGATTACCATTTTTTTCATGTGAGGTAAACCTTAGGACATTTACTCCATGAAAAATAAAAACGGGAACCAAAAAGTTCCCGTTTTTTTACTATACCAATAGTATAATATTAATTAATTCCTATCAACTATTACTATTCTCCAATAACAATTCTTGCTATTCCTTGTCTATTTTCGCTTTGAACTTTTGCCAAATACAATCCACTAGCCAAAGTACTTACATCTATAGTGGCAGTACCTGCTTCTATATTTTGAATTTCACGATCCAATACTTTTGTACCGTTAGTACTATAAAATTGTATTCTTGCAGATCCACTTACCGTACTATCAAATTTCACTTTTAAATCCTCACCTCTCTTAACTGGATTATTACCTATAATAAAGAAAGATGTTTTTAGTGATAGTGATTTTGCCGCTGTTATATTAAGTGTGTAATCCTCATATTCTCCAAAACGAACATCATTTGTACCGGTATCACATGGGTTCTTTTCTACATCGTAGTATGATACTAACAACCTCATTCTAATATCTCCTGCAACTGCTGATTGCGGTACTGTAACCGATACATCCCCTACTAGGTTTGAAGTTTTAGTTAACGTAAAACTCTCATCCGCATCTGCAAAGTCTCCATCTCTATTCCAATCGAAGAACGCATAAATTTCATCAGTAGCACCACCATTATACCCTACAATATTAACTCTTAGGTTATAACTGCTTCCTGCATTTACATTTCCTGATATAGAAGTAAAGTCATCATACCCATTGGCATTTCTAACAGATGAATTATTAATTCCCGCAAAAGTGACATTAGTTATTCCTTCTGGACCTCCGTTACCTGTAGCACTACAGTACGTAGGACTTGGGTTTGTTGGAGATGTTCTATCTACAATAATCGAATTACTAGATACATCAAAACTTCCTGAAGCCAAACTGGTATCAGTAATTGCTTTACCAACTGCGTTTAAAGTTCCTTCATAAGCAATACCATATACTTTACATATACCTACAGTAGCTCCTTCAAAGTCATGAGACGAAGTTTCAACCGCCAATACATTATCATTAGCATCTGTAATTAGATACGTATAATTTGTTCCTGAGGAATTAGCATTTGTAAAAGTAATTACATCGGCAATACCATCACCAGTTATAGTGGTAACTTGTGTTTGATTAGCATTAGTTGCTACAGTACCTCCATTCACAGTAGGTGTAGTCTGTTGTGTAGTAACATTAACTGTATTACTAGAAGCAGATTCATTACCTGCAGCATCCTTTGCTTTTACTGTAAAACTATAAGCTGTACCAGCAGTTAATCCCGTTACATTATAAGATGTACCAGTAACAGTAGTTAATCGAGTTGTCCCTCTAAATACATCATATCCAGTTACTCCTACATTATCAGTTGAAGCTGACCAACTTAAGCTTAACGTAGTTTGAGCAACATTAGAAGATGATAAGTTCCCTGGTGTACTTGGCGCCTGTGTATCTGTAGTACCTCCACCACCAACAACGATATTATAATCTTCTACTTCTCCATAAGCTACATTAGTACATGAACTATTGCCATCTGCAGCATTATACCCTAACACAATACGCATTCTGGTCGTTCCTGTTGTTGCTGTACTTGGTACTGCAATCGATGATTCACGAATCGCATCGGTAGTCTTGGTAGTTATCTCAAACTTCTCACCTGCATCAGTAAAATCACCATCGATATTCCAATCAATCCATGCATACACTTCGTTATTAGCTCCTCCTTGATATCCTGTAAAAGTAACTTTTAAGTTATAAGAAGTTCCTTTTGAAACGTTACCCGCAGTACCAGAGGTATTATCTTGATACCCATCTGTTGCTGTTGTTGTGGTATTATTGATTCCTGCAAAGTTAACATTAGTAATATAATCATCTGCATTATTATTACCTTTCATATCACAATAGGTAGGTGTTGTAGTACCTCCTGTAGTTGTTGCATTAGCTGTGTTACTAGAAGCAGATTCATTACCTGCAGCATCCTTTGCTTTTACTGTGAAAGTATAAGAAGTATTAGCAGTTAAACCGGTAACATTATACGAAGTTCCTGTAACGGTTGTTAACAATGTACTTCCTTGATACACATCATACCCTGTTACTCCCACATTATCCGTAGATGCGGTCCAGCTTAAACTTAACGTTGTTTCTCCTACGCTAGAAGCTGTTAAGTTGGTCGGTGCACTTGGTGCTTGTGTATCGGTAGTACCTCCACCAACATTAACCGTATAATCCTCTACTTCATCACCATCATTTGCTGTAGTACCACAAGGATTAGGATTACTACCCCATCTATAACGTACTCTTAATCGAGTAGCGCCATCCTTTGCTGTATTAGGTATCGTTACATTTACAGTTTCACCACCAGTACCAGGGGTTTTCATTAACACCTGCTCACCTGCATCGACAAAGTCACCATCCTGATTCCAGTCTATCCATGCACCTACAACATTAGAATTCCAGTTAGAACTCGTAATTCCTGGTGTAACTGTTAAGCTTACAGAAGCGCCTTTTTGAACACTGGTGCTTTGAGAAGTATTATTTGAATAAGAGCCATTTGCACTCGTATTAGAAATTGAACCAAATATAACTTCTCCTATATAGTTACTTCCTTGTCTACCTGTATTACAATATGTTGGATTGGTAGTACCTCCTGTAGTGGTTGCACTAGCAGTGTTACTAACAGCCGACTGATTACCAGCAGCATCTTTTGCTCTTACAGTAAAATTATAGGTTGTACTAGAACTTAAACCTGTAACATTATAAGTAGTTCCTGTAACAGTTGTTAGCAATGTACTTCCTTGATACACATCATATCCTGTTACTCCAACATTATCAGTAGAAGCTGTCCAGCTTAGACTTAAAGTCGTTTGCGCTACATTTGATGCCGTTAGATTAGTTGGTGTACTTGGTGCTTGCGTATCAGAAGTTCCTCCACTAACTCTTACTCTATAATCCTCTACCTCTCCAATAGAAGTAATTGTACCACATGGCTTTAAGATATCCTGGTAGTATCCTGATCGTACTCGCATACGTAATGCTGTATTACCAACTGCAGTGGTTGGTACTGTAACTGTACTCGTATAGTCACCAGAGTTAATATCCTTAACATATAGTACTCGTTCACCATCATCTCTATAATCATTATCATTATTCCAGTCAATCCATACTCCTACTGTAGTAGGATTCCATGTATTATTTGTTGTTACTGACAATGCAACTTGCTGTCCCGCTGTAAGGTTCGTAGAAATATTTGGAAAATCGGTATATTGATTATCTCCGGTAGTACTATTATTGATAGTTCCGAACACTACTTTTTCAATTTCGATACCATCTCCCGTTCCTGTAGCCTGAGCAGCACAATGTTCTGTAAAGACCTCGCAAGGTTCACAAAACTCACCACCACAATCCACTTCTGTTTCATCTGCATTTCTGATACCATCGGTACATGTTGGCTCTGGAATACAATCATTACAAGACGATCCTCCACAATCTATTCCTGTTTCATCACCATTTTGTTCCCCATCGGTACAAGAAGCATTTGCTATACCAATACTTACCTGATAATCTTCTACTTCTCCACGACTACGGTCTCCACAATCGGCATTACTTGCTCGATCATCTACTCTAATTCTAAGGCGAGTTACTCCTAAATTTGCATTGGTAGGAATCGTTACTGAAACCTCTCCAACTCCATCTGAAGTTTTTGTCACCTCCATATACTCTCCAGAATCTCTAAAGTCGATATCATTATTCCAGTCGAACCACGCATATACTCTAGCGGCAGAACCTCCGTTCCAACCTACTACATTTACTTTTAAAGGATAACTTTTTCCTCGAGCTACAAAAGCGGTTTGCCCAGTATAATCAGTATACCCATCTGCATCTCTGGTAGAAGAATTATCGATCCCGGCAAATTCTACATTAGTAATTCCTTCGGTACCATTAGTCCCTTTAGCATCACAATATATTTTTACATCATTAGAATCTTTACTTCCTGCTTTTATACTTGCTCCAGGAATTCCTTGTAAACCGTATGACAAAATTTCACAAGTTCTTCCGTTGGTTCCCACTTTAAGTTCTAACCATCCATAATGGAATCTACCTGATCTTAGTATTCTTATTCCAACATAAGCTGTTCTTCCTCTCCAGGCTTGATACGTATCAGAATCGATCATATGCTGCCCTCTTCCTTCGTTATATTCTCTACCATTTTTCCATGAAAGATTAGCCCCTATCGAAGTCCCTGCACTTAATGGAGTAAGCTCATAATTATTATTGGCTACCGCATCTTTTCTCCAGGAAACAAATTTTACTCCCGGAAATTCATTAGCGGTGTTATCTGGTGTATAATACTGAAATTGATAAGATGAAGAATTAAATTCTAAGTTGTATGTCCATGGCAATACGGTAACACTACCATTCTCACTATCATTCCCAACAACAAATCTTTTTATTGGCGAAACCTCTTTAGAATAAGCGGTACCTATATATTCTACATTTAAAGGAAATTCTTTAAATTCTACCTGAGCACCTGCTCCATTTGCAAAAATCGAGCTCTTAAATTTGAGACGAATATTTTTCACAAATCCATTATATGCTGCCCAATCACTATCCTGTGCAATCCCCTTCATACTTAATTTAAGTTGTCTAGAGTTTACCACACTAACTTGAAGTGTTAAGCCTTTAGGCACATTTCTTACACTATAATGGGTACCAGAAGATAAATTTCCTGAAACTGCCAATGTTGCATCCTTCACATCTACGGTGATTTCATTCTCCATAGTACCGTCGTTTTTTACAGATTCTAAGAAACGATCGCTAGAATATACTAAATTAGGTACTGCAACTTTTGCTTGTATCGATTTTCCTGGATCAGGATTTAACGCAAAAGTAGTTAACTCTGCATACTCTCCGTTTGACCTCACTCTAATTCTTAACCAACCATACACATAGTCGCCAGTAATTGTAGGCACACGAATTGCAGCATATCCCGCTCTTCCATGCCATGATGTATACCCTGCTCCTGCTACTTTAGGTGGTGAGGTACCTACTGCTTGCCTACCTACCCATGTTCCTGAAGTAGTAGCACTAATAGTAGTACCTTCTGCCAAGTTTGTGACATTTTTTGTACCTGTATTACATAATACATCAAACTCCATCGCATTATTATCAATAGTCACCGTATTACCATCATATGAACGTAAACGAGTTCTAAAACGACCACCAATAACCAGCGAATTAAACTGTGAAGCTACAGCATCGGTATAGTTCTGAGCCGAACGTCCTGTTACTATAGCAGGCGAGTACATCTCGTAATAAGGTTTGTATGGATCAATAAAGTTAATGTCATAGATTCCTGTTTTAGAAAACAAAGAACTTACACCTCCTACCATTGCAGGGTTTAATAAAGTGATTCTAATTTCTTTAGAATCTGCTTCACTATGATTTGATGCATTACCTGTAAATGAAATAACTGCATTTTCATTATCCTCTACATTTATTCTGGTGGTTAAACCACTTGGAACCCCAGTTGTAGAAAAGTGTACTCCTTCTTGCATTTGCCCAGTTACTGCAAATTTGGCCCCACCGGCTGCCTTAATTCTCTTCTTATTTAGGATATCTCCATTATTATTTTTAAAACCTTCTATAAAAGCTAATGCCTGATCTACAGCACTATCATCACTTTTTTGAAAAGTAAAGATTACTCTTGGACCTATATCGGCTTTATCAGTTCCTGTTTCAATAAGGTTTGAATCAGCCCATAACGTTTTACGCGCATCATGATTCATACTTGCTTCCATACGTGCTACCTGTCCTTTGGTAAACATCGACTCACAAGGGTTGTAGTCCATATGGTTTTGGTGATTAATCAAATTGTTAAAACAATTCCTTACTCCAGTTTTACATGTACTTCCTGCTTCTGAAGCTTGTCCTGATGTACAAGGAGGCGTATCGGCAACTTTATCACCGTTATCATCTCCTGACACACAACCACCGTTAAACGTATGATGTAAATTAAAGAAATGTCCAAATTCATGCGTTAACGAAGACGCAGGTGGTGAATAAATCATGTATTTACCATTATAAACAACTCTTGCCGTCCCTTCTTCTGACATGTTTACCGCCGGAAACCAAGCAATCCCTGATTGATTTCTACTACCTGATTTAATAATTTCCTGTACATGAACATTCATATACTTAAAATTATCCCAAGCATATTTAGCAATTTCTGCATCATTACTGCTCAGTCCAAATCCTTCTTTTCTTTCGTGATAAATAATACCTGTAGTTGTATTTCCTCTAGGGTCTACCTGAGCCAATCTAAATTCGACGTTCATCCCTCCTTCTAAATTAGCAAACGAAGGATCTACTGCATCATTAAAACCTTTAAAATCAGCATTAATACTTGCTAAAGCTTGTTTTACTCTTTCATCTGTTACATTTCTTGGATTGCCATCACCATCATCTGGATATTTAGCATCGTAAATATGAAATACCACAGGTATAATATAAGGCCCTGCCTTGGCATTTCTACTTTGAGTTCTTTTTCTAAATGCTATTTCTTCTTTGATTTTTTGTTCGAAAGCTATTGTTCTTTGTCTTTCGTCTGGATTAGTATCCAAATAATTTTTCATGTCCTCTTCAAAAGAACAACGAGATTCTTGGCTTTGAGTCCGATTTTGCGCAGTAATTATTGTTGCACACAACAACAACATTATCAGCAAAATTTTGTGATAATTTTTCATAAAAAAGTAAAGTTTGTGTTAAATCATAGCAAAGTTACGATAAACCAGAATCCATTATAATGGTAAAATACCAAAACATGATACTAAATAAACCACTAGTAAGTAAATTCGTAAAAATTACTTCTAAAAATTACGAATACCACAATTTTACTGAAGAAAAGTAGCACATTTTAAATTGCTCGTTAAGGCGTAAAAAAACTATGGCTACCGTATTGATATTTCTTTAACAATTCAATAAACAGCTATAAAACAAAACTATACATATATTATCATTTTCATGCTTTTACCAATCTTTACCTTATTCAAAACCGATCATCACCATAAAATAGTGCTAATTACCGAAAAAATATGGCATTTAATAGAATCTATAAAATGTGGTAAAAAAAAATATCGAGGGCTATTCACCCTCGATATTTCAGTATTTATCGATAATATAGTATCATTCCTATGTTCCTAAAAACATGGCTATATCTCTATTTAAAAATTACTCTTTCTGTACTTTCTCGATCACCAATTCGAACTCGAAGTAGATACAATCCGTTTGATGGTTTCTCATCTAATGGTAAGGTCATATTTTCTCCTGTTCTAGAAGCACTATAATCAAGTATCATCCTACCTTGAGTATCATACAACTGTGCTCTTACTATTCCATTATCAGGAGTATTAAATTTCAAATTAAATTGTTCTCCATTTATTACTGGGTTAGGAATAATCGAAACAAGCTTACCTAGATTTCCTAAATCAGACGATTTAGCAGCCGTAATATTAATCGTATAATCTTCAACTTCACCCCAACGAACATTAGTACACGCATTATCACCATCATTAGCTTCATAACCTAATACCACACGCATTCTGGTACTACCAGTAATAGCAGTAGTTGGAATATTTATGGTTGCATTACGAGCAAGATCAGAACCAGTACCTTCAAACTTTTCGCCAGCATCGACAAAATCACCATCTTTATTCCAGTCTATCCAAACATATACCTCATTGTTATTACCACCTTGCCATCCAGCAAAGGTTACCGTAATATTTTGAGAACTTCCTTTAGCAACATTTGCTACATTATCTGTATAGTCATGGTAACCAGCAGTAGTATCAGAAGATGACTTATTAATTCCAGCAAAATTAACATTAGTAATATTGTCATCTCCACTGCTATTTCCTTTCATATCACAGTATGTCGGATCAGGGTTTGTTGGAGATGTTCTATCTACAGTAATCGAGTTACTAGACACATCAAAATTACCTGAAGCCAAACTAGTATTTGTAATCACTTTACCAACTGCATTTAAAGTTCCTTCATAAGCAATACCATATACTCTACAAATACCTACAGAAGCCCCTTCAAAATCATGAGATGAAGTTTCTACTGCTAATACATTATTATTAGCATCTGTAATTAAATATGCATAATTAGTACCTGATGAATTTGCATTCGTAAAAGCAATCACATCGGCAATACCATCACCAGTTATAGTGGTTACTTGTGTTTGATTAGTACTAGTTGCTACAGTACCTCCATTTACAGTAGGAGTAGTCTGTTGTGTAGTAACATTAACGGTATTACTAGAAGCAGATTGATTACCTGCAGCATCCTTAGCCCTAACAGAGAAAGTGTATGCTGTATTAGCAGTTAAACCAGTTACGTTGTAAGTAGTTCCTGTAACGGTACCTATATTAGTACCTCCTCGAAGTACATCATATCCGGTTACTCCTACATTATCGGTAGAAGCGGTCCAGTTTAATGTCAAGGTTGTTTGAGCTACGTTAGACGCTGCTAAATTAGAAGGTGCAGTTGGTGCTTGTGTATCACCAGGATTACTACCACCTATTACAACAGCATAATCCTCAACTTCATCACCATCATTAGAGCTAGTTCCACAAGGGTTAGGATTACTAGCCCATCTGTAACGTACTCTTAACTTAGTGGCTCCTGACTGCGCATTATTAGGCACAGTAACAGAAGTTGTTCCCCCACCAGTACCAGGAGTCTTCATTAAAACTTCTTCATTAGCATCTTCAAAATCACCATCTCTATTCCAATCAATCCAAGCACCCACTACATTAGATGACCAATTAGAAGATGTGATTCCTGGAGTAACGGTTAATGTTAAAGTTTGTCCAACAGTTACATTAGTACTTTGAGCAGTAAAATCTGTATAACTACTATTTTGACTCGTATTATTAATACTACCAAATGTAACCTCTGCTATGTAATTAGTTCCTTGTCTTCCGGCATTACAATAACCCGTTGGTAATGTTGGATCTGGGTTTGTACCTCCTGTAGTGGTAGCATTTGCTGTATTACTTACAGAAGATTGATTACCTGCAGCATCTTTTGCTCTTACCGTAAAGCTATAAGCAGTATTCGCTGTTAAACCAGTCACATTATAAGTAGTTCCTGCAACAGTACCCAAATTAGTACTTCCTTGGAATACATCATATCCGGTTACTCCTACATTATCGGTAGAAGCGGTCCAGTTTAATGTCAAGGTAGTTTGAGCTACGTTAGACGCTGCTAAATTAGTAGGCGCCGTTGGTGCTTGTGTATCACCAGGGTTACTACCTCCTACTACTACTGAATAATCTTCTACTTCTCCAAAAGAAGTATCTACACCACATGGCTGATCACTATTAGTAGCTCCACCATATCCTACTCGTACTCGCATACGCAATAAAGTATTAGAAACAGCTGTATTAGGTGCCGTAACACTACCTGAATAAGGACCAGCTCCATTTCGATCATATACTTTCTCTGAGTTTTCAAAGGTTCCATTATTATTCCAGTCAATCCAAACACCAACATCATTAAGTGTCCAATGACTATTATTTAAATCAATAGTAAGAGTTTCTGCTTGCCCTGCTGTAAGGTTAGTAGAAGTAGTTGTAAAATTATTATAAGCAGCATTTGTAGAACTATTATTTATAGAACCAAAGCTAACATTCGTAATATGTAAAGTACTATTTTGCGTTGTAGAAGCAGTACAAGGCTCTGTACCAGGACTTGGACCATCTGGAGTGGTTACATTAACGGTATTACTATTTCCAGAAGTATTATCTGAAAAATCTTTAGCTCTCACATAGAAAGAATAAGAAGTGTTTTTAGTTAATCCTGTTACATCAAAACTAGTTCCAGTAGCCGTACCTATATTAGTGTTCCCCTGGAAAACGTCATAGCCAGCAATCCCTACATTATCGGTAGAAGCGTTCCAACTTAAAGTTAAAGAAGTGCTTTCAACATTAGAAGTCGCCAAATTAGTCGGCGTGCTTGGAGCCTGTGTATCAGGAGTTCCTTCTTTAATAAATACAAAATAATCTTCTACTTCATCACCATTTGTTGATGCTGTTCCACAAGGATCAGGATTCGTATGTAATTTATAACGTACTCTTAACCTAGTTGCTCCATTTTTTGCAGTATTAGGAACTACAACTGTTGCTGTAGCAATACCTTCGGACTCTAGTTTTTCCATTAAAATCTCTTCACCTGCATCTTCAAAATCTCCATCTTTATTCCAATCAACCCATGCTCCAATAGTATTACCCGTCCAGAATGTGATTTCTGGAGTAACCGTTAAAGTAACGGGTTCACCTTTGGTAACATTGGTTCCCAGATTTGTAAAATCAGAATATGAGCTGTTTTCACTTTTATTAGAGATATCTCCAAAGATAACCTCAGCTATACCATTAGAACCTTCAAAACCTGCAGCACAATAATTGGTTGGCATAGGGTCAGAGTTTCCATCGGTGATACTAAAATTAGCATTGGTAATATCATAAAAGATATTATTCGTACCTCTTACCATAATTCTATTTACCCCTCCTTCATTGTTTGGTATAGTAACTTGATGAGATCCATCATTAGGTACTGCAGAAGCCAATGTTATTGGGTATGTATTTCCTCCATCTGTAGACAATAAAATATCTACATTCGCTGCATTTATCCCATTTCCTGTAGTTCCTGCTACATTCCAAGTTACTGTTTGTGTAGAGCCTACTGGCGCATCAAATCTAGCATTTTGAGAAGTGATCACAAAAGGACCAGCATTTCCAGCTACCGTAATAACGGCATCTTTAGAATCTGTATTACCTCCTCCTGGATGATTATCTCTTACCGTAAATCTAAAATTAATTGTTCTGGAAACAGAAGGTGTTACCTCCCATTCTGAAGAAGAATTTCCAGCTTTTACAGTACCAAGATCAGGCATATATCTGATAGGAGATGTTGAAGGCGGTTTAAAACGAAATAAAGGACCTCCTGTTGACGTAGCCTGAGGAGGCATAGGTGCTATTTCTTTATCCATTTGGTCCCAAGTATAGGTTAGTTGATCAGATGCATTAGCATCGGTAGCTGATCCTTCTAATATAAATGGGGTAGATCTTGGAATCGTATAATTACCTCCTATACTAGCTACTGGCGCACTATTACCTATTGATCTTAAGGTAGCACAACCTGCGATGTTCACAATATGATTCCACATTTCATCGATTTGTTTCGCATGAAAAAACACATGTGACGTCTGTAAATCATAATTAGGAGCACAACCTTGATATGCCATGATACTATTACCTCCACCTGGTTCAACAGCACCTTCGTCTAGACGGTTACCACCACATGAGTTATTAAATGAATGGTTCGCACCAAATTGATGCCCTATTTCATGAACGAATGTTCGAAAGTAATACTCATTAACAGATGTGAATGGGTGTGCACCGGTAGATCCTTGAGCTTTTTTATTATCAACACATACAGCATTTAAAGCTCCACGTCCAGTTCCATCTGAATCTAAAACATGACCAATATCATAGGCAGCGTTACCATATGCCGCATCAAGAATACCCTGAGACTCATTTATAGATATCCCAGTATTACCATGTGTAATACCGTCGGTCGCTGGGTCAAGAAAAATCGTAGCATCCATATTAGGCACTAACTCAAACGTAGTTCCAAGATCACGTTCATAAACCGCATTCACTCTTGTCATAAGTTCGTTCAAGGCAGCAAGTACTGCGGCTTTCTTTTGTTGATTTGAACCAGTTGAAGCGCCGGCTGCATCGATATAAATTGTAGACAATTCTCCCGTTACTGCAATAGCCATCCTATAAACCCTAAGACGACCATCATTAGCGTCTCTACTTGCTGTTCTTGATTGTTTCGTACTTTTCTCTAATAAAGGTCCGACTGCATTTTCAATTTGACAGCTAATTGGCCCTGATTCCTCTATTTTTGATGTAACCGTATACGTTTTACTATTTCTAACATAAGGCTTGATATTCGTTATGGTAGCATCAGGCCTCATAATCGTAGCCCTAAAATTATTATGCCCCAAACTAAAATATACCGATTCGCCTTCTCCATTAACAGATGTACCCACATACGATTTAATACCGGGGAACTTTTTGGCTAAATCGGGATGTAAAGCACTAGTCTCCTTTACACGGTATCTTCTAAATTGTCCATCATTGCCTGGAAGCGTGATAACAACATTTGATTGACCAAATGAACTATATCTATTAGGACTATGAGATAAAACTTCTTTAAGTTTATCAACACTAAGATCGTACGTGTTTTGGTATGAAGTTTCTGTATTTCTCTCTGCAGTAGAAATGTTTCTATTCTGCGTTGAGGTTTTTCTCTTCCAATATTCACTGTCTTGCGAGAAACCACAGACAGTTATAAATACTCCTAGAAGTAAAGTAAGGTGATTTTTCATAATTATGAAATTTAATCGTTGTCAAAACATCTTAAAAAAAGAATTTATACCTCTTAATTTTTTTAAATAAGATATATTGCATTAAGACAACTTATTATAGTTTAATTTTAAAATTCTAAATGTTTGGTTTGGCTTACTTGGTTAGTTAAGATTCTAACCAAATAGTTTCCAGCAGCTTCCATTCGTTCACCTAAAACTATTTTACTTGGATTTTCTTTGTATTCTTGAGAAAATACTACATTACCTATAGGTATTATATAGTAAATGCTCGTATTAGCAAGAGATAAAACATCCACAGTGTTCATACTATAACTCTTCTTTATCAATGATTTTATAAATCCATGAAATAGATTTACCATTGTTCTAAATAACCTGAAGAATTTAATCTGTTCTTCTCATTAGAGTATCGAGAAGATTTACTAGATCTCAATAGTGAATAATTGTGTTATCTGAATTTTACAGTTCTTAAAATTTGATATATCCCCTTGACTGAATCCTAATAAAGTAGTTTTCCGTAGTTTTAATTATAACCGTAAGCTAGGTCATAATTATCATTAATGATTTGTGTTTGTTTTTCATAATAATATAAAGTTTGTGTTAAATAAAAGACAAAGTTACAATTACATGTATTTAACAAATAGCAATAAATTACCTAAACCTAATACTAAACAAACCAATCGTAAGTAATTTCTTATTTGTTACAGAGATTTTCATCAAACTTTACTTTTTTCTCGATAACAAGTAAAAAGCAAAACTGACCGGGTAAAACGTAACAAAACTACGCTGTAGATCATTATCATTTTACTATCACTACGGAAACACCTTCAAACTGTCTAAATAAAAACTATTCCCCCTATCACCTCTCTCTTTTTAGTTCTTAAATCCATACCAACATAAGGCATTTACCATATACCTTTTAACGAAAAAAACATCTTTTGATAGAATCTTTAATCTAATCTACAAAAACAAAAACCTGTTTAAAAAATAAAACTGGGGACTTCGAAGTCCCCAGTTTTTTTTAATATACAATCAATGTATACTTAACTATTCCTATAAAACCTTACTTTTCTATAACAATCCTTTGCGTTGCCTGTATAGGACCATCTTTAAACCTAACTAAGTATAATCCACCAGACAAGGTACTTACGTCAATCGCAATAGTGTTATCTTTTTGAGATATAGTACGACTCAGTACTTTTCTTCCTGTAACGCTATATAACTCTATTCCTGCCGATTTACTTATTCTATTATCTACATTTATATTTAATATACCCGTGGTAATAGGATTCCTTTCTATAGAGAAAATGGAAGCATCGGCCAATGAAGATTTTGCAGCTGTTACATTAATCGTATAATCTTCATACTCTCCATAACGCACATCGTTTGTACCTGTATCACAAGGATTATTTTCATTATCATAATAAGATACCAACAAACGCATTCTGGTAGAACCTGCTTGTGCCGACTGGGGAACAGAAACAGATACATCTCCAACAAGATTACTGGTCTTGGTCAAGGTAAGACTCTCTCCAGAATCTGCAAAATCACCATCCCTATTCCAGTCAAAGAATGCATAAATTTCATCGGTAGCACCGCCATTATACCCTATGATATTAACTCGTAAATTATAACTACTTCCTGCATTAACGTTCCCAGATATAGAAGTAAAGTTATCATACCCACTCGCATTTCTAGTAGAAGAATTGTTTATCCCAGCAAAGGTAACATTACTAACTCCTTCTGGCCCACCATTACCAGTTGCAGAACAATAGGTTACCGTCGTTTGACAAGGTGGACATGATCCTCCACAATCTACACCAGTCTCATTCCCGTTCTGGATACCATCTGTACAGGTTGGAGTTGTTGTACATGGTGGACATGATCCGCCACAATCAACACCGGTTTCATTTCCGTTCTGAACACCATCATTACAGGTTGGTGTTGTTCCACCACCAATGACAACAACATAATCCTCAACCTCATCACCGTCACTAGAACTAGTCCCACAAGGATTAGGATTACTAAACCATCTATAACGCACTCGTAATTTAGTTGCTCCTGATTGCGCATTATTAGGAACGGTAACTGAAGCTGTTCCACCACCAGTACCTGGGGTTTTCATTAAAACTTGCTCATTAGCATCTGTAAAATCTCCATCTCTATTCCAATCAATCCAGGCACCCACTACATTAGACGACCAATTAGAAGCTGTAATTCCTGGAGTAACGGTTAATGTTAAGGTTTGTCCTGCACTAACATTCGTACTTTGAGCGGTAAAATCTGTATAGCTACTATTTTGACTCGTATTATTAATACTACCAAATGTAACTGTTGCTATATAATTGGTCCCTTGGCTTCCGGCATTACAATAACCTGTTGGTAATGTTGGATCGGTTGTACAAGGATTACAATCAGGACCACCACAATCTACACCGGTTTCATTACCATTTTGGATACCATCATTACAAGTCGGATCGGTTGTACAAGGGTTACAATCAGGACCACCACAATCTACACCTGTCTCATTTCCATTTTGAATACCATCATTACAAGTTGGGTTTGTTGTACCACTTCCTTTAACAAACACGAAATAATCTTCTACTTCATCACCATTAGTTCTTGCTGTCCCACAAGGATCAGGGGCAGTATGTATTTTGTAACGTACTCTTAATCTGGTTGCTCCATTTTTTGCAGTATTTGGAACTACCACCGTTGTTGTTACACCACCAGCTCCATTGGTTGCTGATAAAACTTCTTCACCAGCATCTTCAAAATCTCCATCTTTATTCCAATCAATCCAAGCTCCAAAATAATTAGGGTCCCAGGATTCAATTCCTGGATTAACTGTTAATGTAACAGACTCACCTTTAACAACATTGGTTCCCAGGTTTGTAAAATCAGAATATCCTCCATTTTCACTTTTATTCTTGATATCAGCAAAGATAACTTCGGCTATATAATTTGTACCTTGATAACCCGCAGCGCAATAATTGGTAGGCATAGGATCAGAGTTTCCATCGGTGATACTAAAATTAGCATTGGTAATATCGAAGAAGATATTATTCGTACCCCTTACCATAATTCTATTTACACCTCCTTCATTGTTTGGTATCGTAACTTGATGAGATCCATCATTAGGTACTGCAGAAGCTAAGGTTATTGGATATGTATTTCCACCATCTGTAGACAATAAAATATCTACATTCGCTGCATTTACACCATTTCCTGTGGTTCCTGCTACATTCCAGGTTACTGTTTGCGTAGAACCTATTGCTGCATCAAATCTATTGTTTTGAGAAGTTACCACAAAAGGACCGGCATTTCCAGCTACAGTAATAACAGCATCCCTAGAGTCTGTATTACCTCCTCCTGGGTGATTATCTCTTACAGTAAATCTAAAATTCATAGTTCTGGAAACAGAAGGTGTTACCTCCCATTCTGAAGAAGAATTTCCTGCTTTTACAGTAGAAATGTCAGGCATATACCTAATTGGAGATGTTGAAGGAGGTTTAAAACGGAATACAGGGCCGTTAGTTGACGTAGCACGAGGAGGCATCGGAGCTATTTCTTTATCCATTTGGTCCCAGGTATACGTTAGTTGATCAGATGCATTAGCATCGGTAGCAGACCCTTTTAATATAAATGGAGTAGATCTAGGAATCGTATAATTACCTCCTATACTAGCTACTGGTGCGCTATTACCTATAGATCTTAGGGTAGCGCAACTCTGAACGCTTAAAATATGATTCCACATTTCATCTATTTGTTTTGCATGAAAAAAAACATATGACAATCTTAAATTATAATTAGGAGCACAGCCTTGATATGCCATGATACTATTACCTCCTCCTGGTTCAACAGCACCTTCATCCAAACGATTACCACCACATGAGTTATTAAACGAATGGTTAGCACCGAATTGATGCCCTATTTCATGAACGAATGTGCGATAGAAATACTCATTGACAGATGTGAAAGGATGTGCTCCGGTAGCTCCTTCTGCTTTTTTACTATCATTACATACAGCTCTTAAAGCTCCACGCCCAGTCCCATCTGAATCTAAAACATGACCAATATCATAATTAGAGTTACCAATCGTAGCATCAAGAATAGCTTGAACCTCATTTACTGATGCTGAAGTATTACCATGCGTAAAACCGTCAGTTACTGGGTCAAGAAAAATGGAATTCTGAATACTAGGCACTAACTCAAACGTAGTTCCTAGATCTCTTTCATAAACCGCGTTCACTCTTGTCATAAGTTCATTCAACTCAGAAAGTACTGCGGCTTTTCTTTGCTGAGTTGACCCGTTTGTAACGCCTGCCTTATCAGTATAAATTTTAGACAATTCTCCCGTTACTGCTATAGCCATTCGGTAGACTCTAACACGACTATCATTAGCGTCTCTTCTTGCTTTGTTTAATTTTTCAACTTGCTTTGTACTTTTTTCTAAAAAAGGGCCGACTACATTATCAGTCACTTGACAGCTAATTGGTGCTGATCCCTCCATTTTTGAAGTAACCATATACGCTTTACTATGAATAGAAGTAGGTTTGATATTGGTTATGGTAGCATCAGAATTCATAATCATAGCCCTAAAGTTATTATGCCCCAAACTAAAGTACACTACTTCATTGTCTCCACTAACAGATGTACCCACATATGATCTAATGTTTGGGAATTTCTTGGCTAAATCTGGATGTAAAACACTAGTTTCCTTTACGCGATATTCTTTAAATTTATTATCTTCAGTAGGAAGTGTGATAATGACATTCGATTGACCAAACGAATCGAATCTTTTTGGACATTTAGATAAAACTTCTTTAAATTTCTCCACACTAAGATTGTATGTGATTTGATTTGAAGTTTCTGTATTACTCTTTGCGGAAGAAATGTTTTCCGTCCATAATTTGGTTTGCGAGAAACCACAAACAGTTATAAATACTCCTAGGAGTAAAGTAAGATGATTTTTCATGATTTAATTTTTAATAGTCCTTATTATATCTATAAAAATATGTACACCATTCTCAACTTAATTCAAGAGTGGTAACATATAAGATATTAAGACAGTTTGTTATACTCTCTAACTCTGGTTTAATTTTATAATGTAAGTGTTTGGTTTATTTCATTAGACAGAATTCTAACGAACTAGTTTCCAGTAGTTTCAACTTATTAGCGGATAAGTATTTTATATAGGCTTCTTTGTATTCTTTACGAATCAATTCTTTTTCTAAGAAATCGTATATATTTACTGTGACTCAATAATATCCATGATTAAAATATCAAGTGTAGTTTGATTTTTAAATGAATACGTAAAGAGATACTTGTATCACTTTAAACTGGCTTACCAGCCTAAGCAATGGCAGTTATAAACCTCTATTTCTTAATAAGAATATCCGTATCAAATGATAAAGTCTCTTAACCTCTTTGAATCTTATCGGCTATCTTTTAGTATTTTGTATTCTTTTCTCAAAAGAACAAAAATAGTGGTCAGAAGGGAATTTCGTAATCGCTATTGTTATGAGTAACAATATGCGAATTACCCAATAGTTTGTGTGAATAATTCATAATTAGTTAAATTTTGTGTTAATGAAGTAAAATTACGATAATCACATACTATTTTCTTGCACAAAAATACCACAACCCAATACTATATAAACCAACAAGAGAATTATACACCTGTAAACCAACCATTTAACAAAATCTTAACTTCACACTTATAAAATCATAAATGCCACATAATTTTGGTGAAATGATGCTAGCTTTTGATCAAAAAACATCCAAAAAATTCTTGCCAAAATGATTGTTAAATTTACAATACATTTCATCAAATATAATTGCAAAAAAAACGGTAAAGATTTACTCTTTACCGTTTTAAACAAGTTATTATTATTTATAAATTATTGATTCCCTAAAATAAGTGGCATCCCCTCTTTTCCAGAACCTACGATTACTACTTTCGAATTTGTTGATTTAGCAAGCTCTAAGGTTGCTTCAATACCTTTTTCTTTAAGTATCTTATCTGTTAATGATGCGCTTAGAATTGTATTTGCCGCAGCTTTTCCTTCTGCATCAATTCTTTGTCTTTCGGCTTCTTTTTTAGCCTTTTCGATTCTAAATTTATATTCCAAAGCTTCTTGTTCCTGTTTTAATTTACGTTCAATCGCTTCCTTGATTGTTGGTGGTAATGTAACATCTCTCACAAGAACTTTATTTACCTGAATATATTGATTTTGAACCCCTTTCTGCGTTTCTTCCAGAATTTCTTTCTGTATGATATCTCTTTTACTAGAATAAAGTTGTTCTGGTGTATATCTTCCCACAACTTCTCGTGCTGCTGCACTAATTGCTGGTGCCAAAATTCTACTTACAAAATCCTTTCCTTTTTCCTGATGCAATTTACCAAGATTGTTACTTTCTGGTTGAAACCAAACCGTACCATCTACCTGAATCTCTAATCCATTTACTGACAAAACAGCCATTTTATCTGAAATAGATTGCTGTCTTACTTCATAAACAATTACTTTGTTCCAGGGTGCTACCAAATGAAACCCTTCTCCCAAAGGTGCTTCGTCAGTTACAACCCCTCCGCCGAAAGTTTTATATAACACTCCTGCTTCTCCAGAACCGATAGTGACAGTAGATTTTGATATAAAAACAATACCTAATACAATTAGAATTAAAATAGGCAACCCTATTTTTGGTAATTTTTCCATGATAATTTTGAGTTTAAATTTTAAATAAGTCCGTTATATTTTCTTGCAAACCATTCTACAGACAGAAGTATAATAAGCAGCCCTAAAAGGTATTTCCAATCTATTAAAGATACCACATTTTCTTTATTTTTTTGAATTGCTTGATATCTTTGATCTTGTAATAATTCTTGTACAATAGCATCCATCTGATCTAAATGATACAATTTTCCTTTAGTATTAGTAGCCAACTGCCTTAATTTTGTTACATCTGCACTAAGAAATTGTTGTTCTACATTATATTCTAAAATAGAAAAGCTTCCTGAACTTGAAATATTTTCTCCCAAGGTAGTAACCGTGTAGTCATAATCTCCTGCAGTCAAATTACTAACATCTACTTCATAAGTATTGTTTTTCAACAACATTGGGATCGTCTGTGAAGCTTCTGTTTTTTTATTTTTTACAAAAATTTGTAAACTACCTCTTCGATCAAATTCATAATTTTTGGTAAAGTATTCTGCTTTAATAATAATATTGGTATTGCCATAATAAAAAGATTCTGCAAAAGTATTTAGCCTACTTTTTCTTTTATTTGACGCTAGGTATTGTATCAGTTTGCCAAAAAAATCATCGAAGTTTTCAAATTTTTGCTCATTCAGATAGCTCTGTGCTCTCCATCTCCAGATACCTTCTCCAAACAAAACTGCTTCTCTTAATTCTCCCTCTTCTATAGTTATCAATAAAGGATCTTCGGTATCTATATTATTAATTGACCTATACAATAAACGATCGTGATTTGCATGAACTTTGGTATCTCCAAAAGCTCCAATTAAAGGAGGATATTCTTTGAAACCGATATCATCCTGAAGAAATACTCCATAATTAGGATTAAATTCAGGCAAATAATACTCTGTTTGCCTGGTAATCTCTTGAGTATACTTATTTTGTATTCCATTAAGAAATACCCAATCTGTTTTTACACCTGTGATTGTGAAACAATTCTTTTTTTGAGCCCTTATTTTTTCATAAACACCTCTATATTTTGTAGTAGGCTGATACAAAATGATTAATTGGTATTCGTCAATATCCTTAACTTCATTAGGTTTAAGTAATGTTATACTTCTTCTTTCATTACTTTCTACACTTTTCTTTATAGCTCCCAAATCTGGATGCACCATATCACTAACCAAAAGTATACTTGTCTTTTGATCAATCACCTCTACTGCAAAAGTTTTGCTGTTATTGATTTTATTCTTTTCCTTGTCCAAGGGAAGCACTCTTGCAGTATATTGATTTACTCCTACTTTGCTTGCAGGTAGTACAAAATCAATTATTTTAGAATTATCATTTTTTGTAAAAGTAACAGGCTGTGAGAAAACGACTGTTTCTCCCATTTTTACCTGAAACGTAGTATTAACATCTTCATCACCAGAATAAGTCAAAATTGTCTCTACAGGAAAATTATTTTTTAGATAAGCATAACGATTAACATTAAGTTGCTGAACTTTACTATCAATAGAAGATATTGTATCTCCTATTACAACGGGGTATATTGCTTGTTTATAATCAGAGGTAAACTCATATCCTTTTCCATATGTTTGGTTACCATCTGTAAGAAGCATCACCGGTGCAATTGTATTTTTATAAACCTGATCTAATTCTTCTAACGTAGTATAAATATTTGTTTGTTTCCCGTCAAAAGAAAGTGCTAATGAATCTTTTAATTTATCTGAAAACGAATAATATAGTAGATCAAATCGTTCATTAAGTGTATTTACCGTTCCTAATTGGTTTACAAACTGTGATAAAGGTTGATTCTTTTTTAGAAACTTAATTGAAGACGAATTATCTACAGCCACTACCAAGGTAGGTTTTTCTGTATAATAAGTGTTTTTTTTGAAGGTAGGGTTAATTAACAATACCAATAAAGTAAAAACACTTAAAAAACGTAAAAAAGCAAAAAGCAAGATATTTTTCTTCCTGCTTTTTGCTTTATAGAAATACTGAAATAACGCTATACAAAGTGCTATTATAAAAGCGATAATGATCAGTAAAACTGTTTGTGTTTGCATCTTTTGAAATTAGTGATCAAAATATATAGTCTAGATGAAAAAACTAATATATTAATTAAAACCTGTTACTAGGTAAGCATTCCTCCGTCTACATTAATGACTTGTCCAGTAACGTAGGCGCTTAAATCACTTGCCAAAAACAAACATGTGTTCGCTATATCTTCTGGATTTCCTCCTCTTTTTAAAGGAATTGCGTTTCGCCATCCCTCTACTACTTTTTCATCCAGTTTTCCTGTCATTTCGGTTTCAATAAATCCCGGTGCAACTACATTACTTCTAATATTTCTTGACCCAAGCTCTAATGCAACCGATTTTGAAAATCCAATAATCCCAGCTTTTGAAGCAGCATAATTCGCCTGTCCAGCATTACCTTTAACACCTACTACAGAGCTCATGTTAATAATACTACCTTTACGTTGTTTTAACATCGTTCTTTGCACCGCTTTGGTCATATTAAAAACACTCTTCAGGTTTACATCTATCACATTATCAAAATCTTCTTCGCTCATTCTCATTAAAAGATTATCCTTGGTAATACCTGCGTTATTTACCAAAACATCAATGCTCCCAAAAGTTTCTATAACATCTGCAACCAATTCTTGTGCCTGATCATAATTTGCGGCATTACTTTGGTATCCTTTTGCTTTGATACCTTTTTCGTTTAATTCTTTTTCTAATGCATTTGCTGCTTCTACAGAAGAGCTATATGTAAAAGCAACATTTGCACCTTGTTGTGCAAAAATCTCTGCTATTCCTTTTCCAATACCACGGGTAGCTCCTGTGATAATAGCGGTTTTACCTTGTAAAAGATTCATTCTAACTATTTAAATGTTGTTGGTATATATACCAGGTTATATAATGAAATGTGATTTCAAATATAAGAATTACAAATAGGTCTTCAACAATAAACCCTGTGATTTCTCACAGGGTTTATAAACAAAAGATTGTTTATTAGTTTATAGCTTTATATCTTCTTTTTTCTTTTCATAATTAAAAAGAAAATCTATATCCATTTCTTTTACTTCTCCTAATTTTGCCAAGGCTTTCATATCAACATCTTTCTTGTTTCCGATCACCATAACATTATAGTTTTCTCCTTTAATATTCTCGTTAAAAAATGTTTTAAGATCTTCTAGAGTCATATTTTTGATCGTTTCATACATTTCTTTTCGATTATCATTATCGATTCCTCTCTTTTTAAGCCTTTCATAGTTCCAAAATATGCTGGACTTGGTAACTCTTTCTGCGGCTATTCTTTTTAATGTCGCTTCCTTAGCTCCTTCAAATTGCTTTTCTGCTTCTGGCATATTTGTCATCAATTCCATCATTGCATCAATGGCTTGCGGCATTTTATTAGCTTGCGTACCTACATAAGCATAAATATAGTTTGCATGATCTTTTTCTCTAGCATTACTATATCCAGCATACGCCGAATATGCTAATGATTTAGATTCTCTGATTTCCTGAAAAACAATGGATGACATACTACCTCCAAAATACTCATTGAACAAAGATGAAGCTGCCATTTGTTTAGCATCAAACTCTTTACCCTTTGCCAAAAATACCATTTCACTCTGTACCATATCATAATCTACAAAGTAAACATTTCCTCCTATTTCCTTTTCTACATATTCTACTTTTTCTGGGTAGTCTTTTAAATCATCAGATACCTTATGGTGTTTATCCAAAGCTGCTACAGCAGATGCCACATCTTTGCCATAATAGAATATACGTTGTTTGTAACCACGTAATTCTTTAATTTTATTAACCAATTCCTGAGGGTCAAACTCTTGCAATTCTTTAATAGTATATATATTACGCAGCGGTGAATTTTCTCCGTACATTCCATAATTATATAGTCCTCCCCAAAGAATATTTCCTTTTTGAGTCTTGCCGTTTGTCCTACCTTTTGCAATTTTATCTACATATTTTAGATAGGTTTCTTGATTAGGAACTGCATTACCCCATAAGTGCTCTAACAAAGCTAATCCTGCATCGATGTTTTCTTTTAATCCAGAAATACTCACATAGGTCTTATCTGCTCTTGTAGAAACACTATAATTAACACCTAATTTATAAAACTCCTTTTTCAACTCTTCTGGAGAGTATTTATCTGTTCCTAGATAATCTAAATATCCCGCTGCTAATGAGGCTTTCTTATCATTATCTTTTCCCATATCAAAAATAATATCTAAATCAAACAGATCATTATTTGGGTTATCTATGTAAGAAACTTGTAAACCATTTGAAGTTTTAACTTCTTTTATAGCGGTTTTGTAATCTACGTATTTAGGTTGTAGTTCGGGTGCTTCAATTTTATTAAAAGCTTGTAAAAACTCTGATTGCTTATCTCTATTCACCGCAACAGGTGTTATTCCTGGGTTTTCTACTTTAGCAGTATTTTTATCTTCTCCTTTACGCTTATACACCACTACATAATTTTCTTTATAAAAAGAATTTGCAAAATCTACCAATTCCTGTTTTGAGATTTTTTTAAGTTCATCAAGAAATTCTATTTTGCTTTTCCAATCCTGGCGATGTATAAAAGCATTATAATAAGCACTTGCTAATGGGGTGCTGTTTTCGTATTGTCTGGTTTGATAAAGTTTTAAATCATTAATTACAGCAGATAGCATCCAATCTTCAAACTCTCCTTTTTTTAATTTTTCGATTTCACCTAATATCAAATCTTTTACTTCGTCTAAGGTTTGTCCTTCTCTAGGAGACCCATAAAACTGGTGATATCCATAATCATTTAAAAACTGAGGAGAGCTTCCTGCACTTTGAACCATTTGCTTTTGATTAAGGTTTAAATCGATTAAACCTGCCTTACCATTTGTTAATAACATATCTGCCATGGTAAGTAGTTGCTCCTCTTTTGTACCTATTGCTTCAGAACGAAAAGCAACTGTAATTCTTTCTGCTGTAGGGCCAAAAACTTCTTTAACCACAGGACTTGTAATTGGCGATTCTTTTGGAAGAACAGGATGCTGTACATCTTTCTTCACAAAACCACCAAATGATTCATTAACTTTTTTTATGGTATGATCAAAATCAAGATCCCCTACCAACACGACTGCCATATTATTAGGAACATAATATTTATCAAAATAATTATGTATGGCAACCATAGAAGGATTTTTAAGGTGTTCTGAGGTTCCTATCGTACTTTGTTGCCCATAAGGATGGTTTGGAAACAACCCTTCTAACATGGCCTTATAGGTTTTTCTATAATCATTATCCTGACCACGGTTAAACTCTTCATATACCGCTTCTAATTCTGTATGAAATAAACGTAACACTAACTGGCTAAAACGTTCTCCTTCTAACTTTAACCATTTATCCAATTCGTTTGCAGGAATCTTATTCTGGTATACCGTTTCTTCTACCCAAGTATGTGCATTGGTTCCTTGCGCCCCTAATGCACTTGTCATTTTATCATATTCATTAGAAATAGAAATTTTAGAAGCCTCTTGTGATACTTCATCTATCTTTTTATAGATTTCTTTCTTCTTAGCAGGATCTGTCTCGGCCTTATGTTTTTCGTATAAATCCGAAATTTCTTGTAAAAGCACTTTTTCTTTCTCAAAATCTTGAGTTCCTATCTCATCAGTACCTTTAAAAAGCATATGTTCTAAATAATGCGCAAGACCTGTAGTTTCTTTGGGATCATAATTAGAACCCGCTCTAACAGCAATATATGTCTGAATTTTAGGTTCTTCCTCATTTTTTGCTAAATAAACTTTCAAACCATTTTCTAAAGTATACAATCGTAGACCCGTAGGATCATTGGTAACCGTTTCATAAGAAAACCCTGCGTTATCTGTATGTTGTTCGGCTTTTATTTCCTTAGAAATAGTTGTCGCTTCCTGATCGGATGATTTCTTACAATTACTTAGGCCTATGGCTATAAATAATAATAAAACTGACTTAATTAATTTCATATATTTTTTTTTACTATTTAGAGTTAATGTTCTAATGATACGCTTTGTTACCAAGAATGTTACATTTTTTAAGTCTATTTTAACAAAAATCTTATTCTTAATTGCGGAACAAAGCTTATCACTATCGCACTGTATTTTTTTAAAATTGCGCTTTAAAAAAAAGCTACTTTCATAAAAAAACCTCCTGAGTAATATACTCAAGAGGTTTTCTATTTTTTAATAAGTGTTTTTTTATCCCAGCACTTTAGAAAGTACTTCTGCTACTTTTTTTCCGATTTCTGCTGGTGAATCAACAACATGAATCCCACAGTCTCTCATAATTGCTTTTTTTGCAGCAGCAGTATCTTCACTACCACCAACAATTGCTCCTGCATGCCCCATAGTTCTACCGGCCGGTGCAGTTTCTCCTGCAATAAAACCAACAATTGGTTTTGAAGTACCGCTTTCTTTCACCCACTTTGCAGCATCAGCTTCTAATTGTCCTCCAATCTCACCAATCATAACGACACATTCTGTTTCTGGATCATTTACTAATAATTCTACTGCTTCTTTGGTAGTGGTACCAATGATCGGATCTCCTCCAATTCCAATAGCTGTAGTAATTCCTAATCCTTGTTTTACAACTTGATCTGCAGCTTCATAAGTTAATGTACCAGATTTAGAAACAATCCCTACATTTCCTTTTTTAAACACAAATCCTGGCATAATACCAACTTTGGCTTCTCCTGGAGTAATTACTCCCGGACAGTTAGGTCCTATTAATCTACAGTTTTTATTTTCAATATAATTAGCAGCAGTAATCATATCTGCTACAGGAATACCTTCTGTAATTGTAATAATTACTTTTATACCAGCATCTGCAGCTTCCATAATCGCATCTGCAGCAAAAGCAGGTGGTACAAAAATAATAGTAGTATCTGCACCTACTTCTTTAACAGCATCTTTTACCGTATTAAAAACAGGCTTGTCTAAATGAGTTTGCCCTCCTTTTCCAGGAGTAACCCCTCCAACAATATTTGTACCATATTCTATCATCTGACCGGCATGAAAAGTACCTTCACTACCTGTAAATCCTTGTACAATAATTTTTGAATTCTTATTAACTAAAACACTCATTGCGTTATGATTTTTTATTTTTAAAAAGAGTTCCAAAAGTAAGCTTTTGAACACTATGGTTAAAACAAAAACTGAAAAATATTTTCTGGTTTATCGTTTTATACAAACAGAAGAAGAAAATCTTCTCGAATAAAGAAGAGTTTACACCTTACAATTAGAAAAAATATCTTGTTAGCTTATCTGATAGCCCCTATATAACTTATTGTCTTTAAGCTCCCAAATAGATATAAAGTGAGCAAAATGCTCTTCCTTGCCTGGGTTTTCTATAGTTCCTGCATAAAAAGTACATCGTATCGTCACTGTATCTCTTTCTGCTAATAGATGACTTATATCACATCGTATAGACTCAAAAGAAACGGTCATTTCTTTAAACATAGATACAATACCATCAAAATCTTTTTTAAGAAAACCAAAACTACTACTCCAATCCAACTCTATATCTGGGTGTAAATAATCCAAAAGTTCGTCAAGATTATGTATCAAATCTACTTCATATGCAGATTTTACGATCTCTTTAGGAGTTTTACTCATCATGCTTTTTCATTTTTTCTATTAATTCTGGTACTTTTCTAATAGCTGCAATCTCTTTATACTTTTTTCTAAAATCATCGGCCGGAGTTCCAAAATAACTTTTGTTAGCTTCTAAAGATTTACTCACGCCCGATTGTGCAGAAATAATTGCTTTTGTTCCAATGGTTATTGCGCTGGTTATACCTACCTGCCCCCAAATTGTTACCTCATCTTCTATAACTACACAACCCGAAATACCTACTTGCGATGCAATCAGACATTTTTTTCCTATTATCGTATCATGACCTATATGGACCTGATTATCAATTTTGGTCCCTTCTTGTATTCTGGTATCCCCGGTTACTCCTTTATCAATTGTACATGACGCACCAATATCTACATTATCTTCGATTACCACTCTACCTACAGAAAGTAGCTTATCAAAACCTTCTGGTCTATTTTTATAATAAAACGCATCTGCACCTAATATCGAACCAGCATGAATGACAACATTATTACCTATCACTGCGTTATCATAAATACTTACATTGGCATGAATTATACAATTATCACCAATCACCACATTATTTCCAACAAAACTCCCAGGCTGTATAACCGTATTATCACCTATTTTGGCAGAATCTGACACCAAAGAAGTTGACTTTTCAAAAGGCTTGAAATAGGCAGATAACTTATTAAAGTCTCTAAAAGGATCATTAGAGATCAACAATGCTTTCCCTTCTGGGCATTCAACATTTTTATTAATCAATACAACAGTAGCCGCACTTTGCAATGCTTTATCATAATACTTGGGATGATCTACAAAAACGATATCCCCAGGAGTTACGACATGAATTTCATTCATTCCTAAAACTGGAAAATCTGGATCACCTACATACTCTGATGATATAATTGTAGCGATTTGTTCTAATGTATGTGCCTGAGGAAATTTCATGCTATAGTTTTATATAAAAGATTACTCTTTTATACGCTCTTTATATGTACCTTTTTCTGTCTCGACTTTGATCTTATCTCCTTCATTAATAAATAGAGGCACCATTACTTCTGCACCTGTTTCTACGGTGGCAGGCTTGGTTGCATTGGTAGCTGTATTTCCTTTTACTCCAGGCTCTGTTGCTGTTACTTCTAAAATAACACTTGCTGGCATTTCTACAGAAAGTGGCATTTGATCTTCCGAATTTATGATAACTGTTACCACTTCTCCTTCTTTTAATAATCCAGGAGCATCTAAAACAGATTTCTCTAATGTAATCTGATTATAATCTTCTGTATTCATAAAGTGATGTGTATCTCCTTCTGCATACAAAAATTGAAATTTATGTGTCTCTACACGCACATCTTCTATTTTATGCCCTGCAGAAAAAGTATTATCTATTACTTTTCCTGTGGTTACACTCTTTAATTTTGTTCTTACAAAAGCAGGACCTTTTCCTGGCTTAACATGTAAAAACTCTATGATCTTATATATATCGTGATTGTATTTAATACACAATCCATTTCTGATATCACTAGTATTTGCCATTATTCTTATTCTTTAATTTCTAATCGTTTACAAATTATCAATTTAAGATATTTTTTTAATTAGAAAAATACCCTTTCATGATTCCTCTTTGAGAATTCTTAATAAACTCAAGAACCTCATCTCGTTCAGGTGTTGCTTCCATCTCTGCTTCTATAATAGCTACGGCTTGTGTATTATTATAGTTTTGCTGATATAAAATCCTGTATATATTTTGTACTTCTCTAATTTTTTCTGTCGTAAAACCTCTTCTTCTCAATCCAATAGAGTTGATTCCCACATACGACAATGGTTCTCTGGCCGCTTTTACATAAGGAGGAACATCCTTTCTTACTAAAGAGCCTCCTGTAACAAATGCATGGTTACCAATACTACAAAACTGTTGTACTGCAGCCATACCTGCCAACACCACATAATCCCCTACATTAATATGTCCTGCTAATGTACTATTATTAGAAAAAATACAATTATCACCTACAATACAATCGTGTGCTATATGGCAATATGCCATAATCCAACAATTCTTGCCTATCTTAGTTTTCATCCTATCAGTAGTACCTCTATTGATAGTAACGCATTCTCGGATAGTAGTATTATCGCCAATCTCTGTTATTGTATCTTCATCATTGAATTTTTTATCCTGAGGAACCGCCGAAATTACGGCTCCAGGAAATATACTACAATTCTTTCCAATACGAGCGCCTTCCATGATAGTAACATTAGAACCAATCCAGGTTCCTTCTCCTATAACCACATTATTATGAATAGTTGTAAAAGGTTCTATAACTACATTCTTTGCAATCTTAGCTCCTGGATGAACGTATGCTAACGGTTGATTCATCAGTTAATTATTTTATTAAAAGGTTAGTTGCGAAAGTATACTAAAAGCAAAAATAATTTTAGTATATACCTCTTTCTTTTGTTTATTTTGATTTTACTATTTGGGCCATTAGTTCTGCCTCGGTAACTAGCTTACCATTTGCATATGCAAAAGCTTGCATATGACAAATACCTCTTCTAATAGGTGTTATTAATTCTAGTTTAAAAACCAAGGTATCTCCAGGTAGTACTTGTTGTTTAAACTTTACCTTATCTATTTTCATAAAATAGGTAAGGTAGTTTTCTGGATCTGGTACTGTGCTCAATGCTAATATCCCACCTGTTTGAGCCATCGCCTCTACTTGCAATACACCTGGCATTACCGGTGCTCCCGGAAAATGTCCTACAAAAAACGGCTCATTCATTGTTACATTCTTAAGCCCTACGACATGTTTATCAGACATTTCTAGAATCCTATCTATTAATAAAAAAGGAGGTCTATGCGGAAGCATGCTCATTATTTTATTAATATCCATTAACGGCTCCTTATGAAGATCGAATTGAGGAACTTTGTTACGCTTTTCTATTTTTATTATTTTAGAAAGTTTTTTGGCAAACTGGGTATTTACATAATGCCCCGGTTTATTTGCTATCACTTTCCCTCGTATTCTTGTTCCAACCAGTGCCAAATCTCCTATCACATCTAACAATTTGTGTCGTGCTGCTTCATTTGGATAATGTAGGGTAAGGTTATCTAAAATACCATTAGGTTTTACAGCAATTGCCTCTTTACCAAACGCTACCTTAAGTTTTTCCATGGTACCTGTACTTATCTCTTTATCAACATACACAATTGCATTGTTAAGGTCTCCACCTTTAATCAAACCATGTTCAAGCAACATTTCTAGTTCATGTAAAAAACTAAAAGTTCTAGCATCTGCTATTTCTGTCTTAAACTCAGAAAGATTTTTAAGAGATGCATTTTGCGTACCAAGTACTTTGGTACCAAAATCTACCATCGTTGTAACCTGATACTGATCAGAAGGCATTACTATAATTTCACTACCTGATTCTTCATCTGTATATGAAATTACATCTTTGACAATATATTCTTCTCTTTCTGCTTCTTGCTCTACGATACCTGCTTTTTCTAGTGCCTCGATAAAATACTTACTAGAGCCATCCATAATTGGAGGTTCTGGCGCATCTAAGTCTATCAAAAGATTATCAATTTCGAGACCAACACAAGCCGCAAGTACATGCTCTGAAGTCTGAATACTTACTCCATTTTTTTCCAGATTAGTACCTCTCTGCGTATTTACAACGTAGTTCGAATCTGCTTCAATGATAGGGCTTCCTTCTAGGTCGATTCTACAGAATGCATACCCATGGTTTTCTGGAGCAGGTTTAAAAGTTAAGGTAACTTCTTTTCCGGTGTGTAAGCCAACACCTGTAAGTTTAACTTCTTCTTTAATGGTTCTTTGTTTGCTCACAACAGCATCACTCATTATTTATTTTTTTCTCTAGTTTGTATATTCTATCTACTATTTTGGGTAAATTTTTAAAATGAACATAGGACTTATTATAATCAGAATATCCCAAAGCTGGTGAGCCTTGAATTGCTTCTCCATCCTTTATATTTCTACCTATACCTGATTGCGCCTGAATCTTAACATTGTTTCCTATTGTGAGATGTCCTGCAATTCCAACCTGACCACCTATCAAACAATGTTTACCTATTTTTGTGGATCCAGCAATCCCTGTTTGAGCAGCAATTGCAGTATGCTCGCCAATTTCAACATTATGAGCAATTTGTATTTGATTATCCAGCTTTACTCCTTTATTAATTACCGTAGATCCTAACGTCGCCCTATCTATTGTGGTACCTGCACCTACATCTACATAATCTTTTATTATCACGTTACCTGTTTGCGGGACTTTACTATACTCTCCTTTTTCATTAGGTGTAAAACCAAACCCATCTGCTCCTACTATTGCTCCACTATGGATAACGCAATTATTTCCTATTATGGTTTCAGAATATATTTTGGCACCAGCAAAAACAACTACATTGTCACCTATTGTAACATTATCTCCTATATATACATTCGGGAAAATCTTGGCGTTTTTACCAATTTTCACATTCTCTCCCATGTATGAAAATGCTCCAAAATAAATATCATCATGAAATGATGCATTTTTTGAAATAAAACTAGGTTCTTCTATCCCTGTTTTATTCATTTTCACCATATTATAATACTCTAAAAGCTTAGAAAAAGCTTGGTACGCATCATCTACTCTAATCAATGTAGATTTAATCTCTGATTCTGCTTCAAAAGTTTTATCTACGATAGTGATCGAAGCATCAGTAGAATATATAAATTGAGTGTATTTGGGGTTGGCCAAAAAGGTTAATGAGCCTTTAGTCCCTTCTTCAATTTTAGCTAACTTAGATACTTCAACAGTTTCATCTCCTTCGATTTCTCCGTTTAAAATACCCGCAATTTGTGTGGCTGTAAAAATCATTCTAGCAAAAGTATAAAAAATGTATTAATCTATATGCTTTGGATAGCACATAAAATATTTTGTAACGGGTTTTGATAATGCTTCCAAATTAAACTGATCACTTGCTTTAACAACATCAACAATCTTTCTGGATTTATATAAAATATTTATATTCTGTTTATTAATATGATATGCCTGATTGGAAATCATTCCATCAAACACAAAATAACGAGCTTCTTGATCCGAAATTTTATAGGTAGACTTTATTTTTTCGATATGCTTTTCTGTTTTTTTAACTGAAAACGATCTTTTTTTAACTTTTATTTTAAGCAAATCCCTATTAATAATCATGGATGATAACCTACTCAAAACAAAATCATCAGAACTCATCCATTCTTTCATTGCCATCACAATATCATAATCATCCAATTTCGAGAATATTTCTAAAACTTCTGAGGTAAAATTATCAGAGGTAATTTTATTTTCAAGAAAAAACAATAGAGCATTACTTGCTTTTAATTTATGCCCTTTTTCTACTAACTCTTTTGCCCTTTGAAGCACTCTAATCAATAAGTTTTCTGCTACCAAACTTGTTTTATGTAAGTAAACCTGCCAATACATCAAACGTCTGGCAAGTAAAAACTTTTCTACAGAGTAAATACCTTTTTCTTCTACCACCAAAGAATCATTAACAACAGTTAACATTGTTATTAAACGCTCACTATTAATATTACCCTCTGAAACGCCCGTATAAAAACTATCTCTCTTAAGATAATCCAACCGATCCATATCTAATTGGCCAGAAATTAACTGATGTAAAAAGTCGCGATGATATTCTCCTTTGAAAACAGCGATCGCAAGTGTTAAACTACCGTTAAACTCTTTATTAATCTTCTCCATAAGCATAAGAGAAATGGATTCATGATTCACTTCGTTCACGATACTATGTTCCATAGCATGCGAAAAAGGGCCATGCCCAATATCATGTAATAGAATAGCAACATAAAGAGCTTCTTCCTCCTCTTCTGAAATAGTGACCCCTTTAAAACGAAGCACTCTCACGGCTTTTTGCATTAGATGCATACATCCTAATGCGTGATGAAATCGGGTATGATGCGCTCCTGGATATACTAGATAAGACAACCCCATTTGTGATATTCTACGTAACCTTTGAAAATATTTATGTTCTATTAAATCAAAAATTAGTTCATTAGGTATCGTAATAAAACCGTAAATTGGGTCGTTTAATATTTTGAGCTTATTTCTTTTTTTCAAGTTCAGTTTATCTTTACGGGAGCAAATATACATATATGCTTGGCATATGAAAATTTCGAAATAGATTTTAAACTATCAAAACTTCGAATTAAAAATATAACTAAACAAATAGTACGTATTAATTAATATTATTAAAAATTAAAAATTAATGAGTAAAATAAAAATATTATGGGTAGATGATGAAATAGATTTGCTAAAACCTCACATCTTATTCTTAGAAAAGAAAAATTATGAGGTTACAAAATGCCAGAGTGGTACAGAAGCTTTGGATATATTAGATGACACTAATTTTGATATTATTTTTCTTGATGAAAATATGCCTGGTCTCTCTGGTATTGAAACATTATCAGAAATAAAAGAAAAGAAAGATAGTGTTCCTGTAGTTATGATCACCAAAAGTGAAGAAGAGTATATCATGGAAGAAGCTATAGGAAGTAAGATAGCCGATTACCTCATCAAACCAGTAAACCCAAATCAAATACTACTAAGTTTAAAGAAAAATCTAGATAACTCTCGATTGGTTTCAGAAAAAACAACATCAAGCTACCAACAGGAGTTTAGAAAAATTGCCATGGATATGGCAATGGTCAATTCGTATGAAGAATGGGCCGAGCTTTATCAACGATTAATTTATTGGGAATTACAATTAGAGGATATTGAAGATTCTGGGATGTTTGAAATTTTAGAATCTCAAAAAGTGGAAGCTAACACCCAATTTTTTAAATTTATTGATAAGAATTACAATGATTGGTTTAGCGGAAAATATGATGTTCCTATCATGTCGCATACCCTATTTAAAGAAAAAGTAGTTCCCGAAATTAGTAAAGATCAGCCTACCTTATTAGTGGTTATTGATAATTTAAGGTATGATCAATGGAAAGCTTTTGAGCCTATCATCAATAATTACTACAAAAAAGAACAAGAAATTTCTTATTGCAGCATCCTCCCTACTGCTACTCAATATGCAAGAAATTCGATTTTCTCGGGTTTAATGCCATCAGAAATGAAGAAAAGACATCCTGATCTTTGGCTAGATGACACTGATGAAGGAGGAAAAAACATGCATGAAAATGATTTTTTGACTGCGCAATTACAAAGATTGGGGTTAAACATAAAGCATGAGTATTATAAAATCACAAATGAGAAATCCGGAAAAACACTTGCTGCCAATTTCAAAGGACTAAAGGACAATGATCTAACTGTTGTCGTTTATAATTTTGTTGATATGCTTTCTCATAGTAAAACGGAGATGGAGGTAATTAAAGAGTTAGCATCTAATGATAAATCGTATAGATCTCTCACTCAAAGTTGGTTTAAAAACTCTCCGTTGTTAGAAATGATCCAACAAGCACAGCAATTAGGTTTCAAACTATTGCTTACAACCGATCACGGTACGATCAATGTAAAAAACCCTTCTAAAGTAATAGGTGACAAAAATACCAGTCTTAATCTACGATATAAAACAGGAAAAAGCCTTACCTATGAACGTCGTGAGGTTTTAGAAGCTGTTGATCCTAAGTCTATACATTTACCATCTATAAACATGAGTAGTTCATTTATTTTTGCAAAGGGTGATTATTTCTTTGCATATCCGAATAACTACAACCATTATGTTAGTTATTATAGAAATACTTACCAACACGGTGGAGTATCCTTAGAAGAAATGATCATCCCATTTGCTGTATTAAACCCCAGATAAAATAAATCTAGAGAGCGTATAAGCAATAATTTAAACCAAACAACCATTTTTAATTGGCTTAAATTATTGCTTATATGAACCACTTTTATTTAATTGCACAATTTCATAAATAGATAAATTTCTGGTTAAAATGACAATAGAATACACCCTAACAGATCTTCCTGATGTTGCCAATAAAATAATATCCAACATTAAAGAGAAAATTGTGCTTTTCGAAGCCGAAATGGGAGTAGGAAAAACAACCTTGATCAAAGAAATCTGCAAACATCTTGGCGTGCAAAGTGTTATTTCTAGTCCAACATATTCATTAGTTAATGAATATGAATGTAACGATGGATTAATATACCATTTTGATTTTTATCGTATAAACGATGAAGAAGAAGCATATCAAATTGGGTTTGAAGAATATTTGGATTCTAATGAATGGATTTTTATAGAATGGCCAGAAAATGTAGCAGGTTTGTTACCAGAAAGCAGTACTCGAATAAAGATTAAAATTGTAGATGGAAACAAACGAATTCTAACATTTTAGCAAGACGATACCATCAAAATAAGAACCAAATACGTTAAGGTATTTGTTTTCTTAGCTTTTTTATTCGTAATTTGGATTAATGAATTTTGCACAAATGAATACATCAAATTCTCCTTTTACCAAAGAACAGTTGTTACCACAAGAAGAAATGATAGAGGTAGCACGCAAAAAAGGAAAGCTTTTTATTGGTATACCCAAAGAAGCCCATTATCAAGAAAAACGAGTATGCCTTACTCCTGATGCCGTTGCTGCACTTACAGCACACGGACATAGAATCCTGATAGAAACTAATGCTGGACTTGATGCTAGTTTTACGGATCGAGATTATAGCGAAGCTGGTGCAGAGATTACAAATGATAAAGGCAAAGTTTTTGGTTGCCCTATTATATTAAAAGTAGAGCCACCTTCTTTAGAAGAGCTTGAACATATAAATCCTCAAACTGTATTAATATCTGCATTACAATTAAAAACACAATCCAAAAAATATTTTCAGGAACTTGCCAAAAAGAGAATAACTGCTTTAGGTTTTGAGTTTATAAGAGATGTAGACGGGGCCTACCCTGCTGTAAGGGCATTAAGTGAAATAGCAGGTACCGCCGCAGTACTCATTGCATCCGAATTAATGAGTAGTGTTAATACTATGGGACCTGGATTAATGATGGGGAACATTAGTGGTGTACCACCTGTAGAAGTCGTTATTATAGGGGCTGGGACTGTTGGCGAATTTGCCGCCAGATCGGCTATAGGACTAGGAGCCAATGTAAAGGTTTTTGATAACTCTATTACCAAACTTCGATGTTTACAGACGAATGTTGGAAGACCTCTATACACCTCCACCATTCAACCCAAAAACCTTCTTAAAGCATTGCGTAGATGTGATGTTGCTATTGGCGCCGTTAGAGGAAAAAATCGTGCTCCAATTGTAGTAAATGAGACTATGATAGAACGTATGAAAACGGGCGCTGTCGTTATCGATGTAAGTATTGATATGGGAGGATGTTTTGAAACCAGTGAAGTTACCTCTCACGACCAACCTACATTCGAAAAACACGGCGTAACACACTACTGTGTGCCTAATATCCCCTCTAGATATGCCAGAACATCGTCTTTATCGATCAGCAATATTTTTACTCCGTACTTACTCCAGATAGGAGAAGAAGGTGGTATAGAAAATGCGGTACGATTTGATCGTGGTCTTAAAAATGGACTGTATTTTTATCGAGGTATCCTAACGAATAAGTCGATTGCAGATTGGTTTGACTTATCTTATAGAGATATTAATTTACTTATTCTATAAAAGTATTGCATCGATCTAAAACCAAAAGAATTTTCATAAAATATACTACAAAAACTTTGTAAAGAAACAAGAGAATTTTATTTGAAACTTTACTTACATTTGACCCCATAAAATAGTGTATTAAGTTTATGAAATTAGCACAACGATTACTGTACTACTTAGGTGGATTCGGAATTGGATTGATTCTCTTGTTTTTCTTTTTGGGAGGTAAAAAAACTTCTTGCGATTATGGTCCAGATGCAAGAGTTCTTAAAAACATACGAATTAAGAAACGTATTTTTTCTGAAGATGCTCGTAACACCATGCAAATTCATCAAATTGATACCGCAGATATTTCCAGTATTTTAAAAAAGGGAGGTGTTAATTTTTCTAAAAGTAATACAGAGATGGATTCTTGTAAAATATACTTTATTGAAGGAGTTATCAAACAAAAGAATATTAATCTGCTTGTAGAAAATTGTGATTCGATTGCAAAAATTAAAACATTAAATATTGTACAATAACCTATAAAGTTTGCGTCATCTAAAAATAATCTGCAGAATTTTAGTATTCAAAAAAAAATCATAGAAGTGATTTTCTATGATTTTTTTGCTTAGTATGATAAAATTTTATCAAGGTTTATTATCTACTTCCTGTAATTACTATTTTATTATCATCAGAACATTCTTGAGCACTTCTAGAGCCTCCAAATATTTTTGATAACAAATCTCGATTTAACAGCTGATGTTTATCTATTTTTTCTTCACTTAACTTATTCATTTTTAATCTTTATTTTAAAATAGTTTATAAATCTAATATACAATAATAATTACCTACATAAAGTAAAATTACGCTATTCGATGTAGCTTCTCATTTTCATATATAAACATATACTTCTTCCCTTTCTCAGAAAATTTGATCTTAAAATCTGAAGACATTGCCACATCCATAGTTGGAAACCACTTTTTTATTTCTTTGTTTATCAAAATAAAAAGTCCATTCTCATCACCTACCGCACAAAACCTTTCTAACGTACCAGAATGAATCTTGACACCTGTAGAGTTGTTTAAAATTTGATATTCATTTACCATGGTAGATGTAGGTATTCCTATTTCACTTATTCCTAGTAAGGAATTGTTATCAAACTTTGTATTTGAGTCTTTTTGTAACTTCTTTCGTGCAATAAACTCTACAATATTTTTATCGACATCGTAAAAATAAATAGCGTATGCATTCCAAAAATCAAAGTACTGAGTCTCAATTCCTTCATAAGTAAGCACCTCTACTCTTTCTTTTAGCCATTGTAGAGCCTGTTTTTCTCTATTTGAAGGGATATTAATTGCAAAATGATATGGAGTACATTCCTTTCGATAGGTTAATTTTAAAATAGAATTTCCGATTTTAAAAGAAACTGAAGAACCAGATTTCTTTATCATTTCTAATTCTAACACTTCATGATAAAATTTGATTTGATCATCTATTTTTGACGTATAGATTTCTAATTCCTTTATTTCCATACACTATATCTCTTATTTATTCTATAGGATAACTATATGCAAAAAACTCATCGTCTCTTACAAATCCAATTTTTTCATACAATCGTTGCGCTGTAAAATTATCTTTTGCAGTTCCTAAATCTACTCTAATCGCACCGACTTCTTTTGCCAAACCAAAAGAAGCATTGATCAATAGTTCTGCTATTCCTTTTTTACGGTATTCTGGTGCAACAAACAAATCATTTAAAACAATAATTTTGCCTTGAGACACCGAACTAAATGAATAATAATTTAACACAAATCCAGCAGGGTTATTACCAGGATCCAAAGCGATATAAACCGTAGCCTCTTTATTTTTTAAGCGGTCATTTAAATATGATTTATACTTCTCTTTGTTAGAAGGTTGTTTGTAAAAAATCATATATTGGTTAAAGAGGTCTACTAATGAATCTAATTCTTCAATACTTGCCTTTTTTATTGTTATGTTCATTTGTTTTCTGTTTTCAATTACTTTGAATATCCTGTTTTTAGTTTTTACATGGGGGTATTTATCAATTTTTTAGCAAATATCCAATGATCAAAAGTTTGTTCTCCTATAGTATATTGATCTTCCCCAATAATGGTATACCCTTCTCTATCATAAAAACGCATTGCTCCTTTATTTGATTTTAAAGTTGAAAGCCACACATATTCATTACCAGTTTTAACCGTCTCTCTCTCGATTAATCCCTGTAGTTGCATTCCTATTCCAAAAGATTCAAAACCCGGTAAAATATAAATACGCTGTAACTTACAACCTTTCCCATTACCAATTATATTAGTCGAAGCATCTAACTGAAGTTTTGCATATCCCACTTTTAAATTAGAGGTAACATCTTCTGCAATCCAGTACGTGTTCTTTGTATTGGCAAGACTATTATTTATTTTCTCAAGACTAAATGCATTTGTTAAATATGCATCTATATCCTCTTGATTTTCAAAAAGGTGTCTGTAGTATATATCAAATGTACTTTTACCAAGAGCAGCGATTGATGCCGCATCATTGGTGTTGGCTAATCGTATTGTTATCATAATTTGATCTATGAGCAAGTTTTATAGACTATTTTACGCTATCGTTATCACTCTTATAGTGACCATAGGCCTATCTTTTTCTTGGGTTCGTATTTTTAAACTTTTTTAGTAGTACTTTAAACAAATGTTCTTGTACAGGTTTATATACTTTTTTGGTACTTACTGGATATTTCTTCAAGTAAGCGACTGGTCTGGTTGGTCTCTTTTCAAAACCACCTCCACAATTCGGACAAACATTATGCAAAATTGTATGTACACAATCTTGACAAAAAGTACATTCAAAAGTACAAATCATTGCCTCTTCACTTTCGTTGCCTAGCGCTTTATCACAATGTTCGCAAGACGATCTCATTTCTAACATATCCAATTATTTACTAGTAACTCAAATTAATTATATCATTCTTATAGCTTTTGTTGTTTTTGATAGGTCTTTATAGCGCTTTCTATCTGTTGCTTTTCTGTTGTTTCTGGAAACAAAATATATTTTGGAGCAATAATAGGCTTTATATGTGTTATCGATATTTCTGTAATTGATGAAAACGGGAACTTACCTTGTGTAATTTGTAATAACGGTTTTTCTAACTCTGTAAAAATTGCCTCTGATTTTGTTACAATTCGTGCAGTACCCTTTAACTGAAATCCTTTTTGAACAAAAACATCTATAAAACTAATACATACTTTCTCATTATGTTTTATGTTCTTTACTGTTTGCGGTGAAGCTATATTAGCCACAAGAATTGTAGAGGAATTACTATAGGTAAATACCTCTTTGGGAGAAACATTTGGCTCATTATCTTTTGATGACGTTGCCAACCAACATAAAACGCTTCTCTCGATATACCTGATTATTTCTTCTGTTAACATAGTTCGTTTTTTGATTGATGATATTTATAAATTACTCTGGGATAGATTCATTTTACTACTGCATTTAAATAGCATTCCATTTTTCAACATATTCCAACACTGCTTTTGGAATCTCCATACCTTCCTGCAAGTCTTTGTCAGAAATAGGAGTTTCTGCAACTTGTCTTAAAGGAACAACACCTGCCCAGATAGGCAAATTGTAATCTTCCTTTTCATCTACTACACCTTCTGCTCTTACTTTTGCAGAAGCCATATCCATACTTATTTCTATGACCAATGTTGCATTAAGTTCTTTTTCATTAGGGTGTCTAATATTATCCCAATGACCAGGTAGCATATGGTTTAATATACATTTTAATATCTTCATTTTTTCTTTGGGTTCTTCTATTTCTTTCACCCTTCCAAAAACATTTACCGAGCGATAATTTGCTGAATGATGAAACGCAGATCTTGCTAAAACTAATCCGTCGAGATGTGTTACAGAAAGGCTTGCTTCTTTTGCTGCTAACAAAGAGAGCATCATTCTATTTTTTAAAGACCCATGTATATAAATTTTATCTCCTAATCGACCATAAGCCGTTGGTATTACAATTGCCTTACCCTCCCATACATATCCAACGTTACATAAGAATGCATCGTTCAAAATGGTATTAATATCATGAACATCATAATTTGCTCTTTTTGGCCCTCTAACGACCTTATTTAATGTTGAAACCGGATACTTTGTCATGGTAAATTGTTTAATTACTTCAAAAGTAGTAGTTTTATGGTGTGTTACACTCATCCAGTTTTTAAATATTAAATAGTCCGGTTTTGTTTCCTTTTAAAAATAATATTTCTCTTGTTCGCAATACGAATCGTAATTTGTATTTACAATTATGTGATCAGATAATTGGTTTTATAAAATCTGGTCAACTACCTCCAGCTACAAAACTTCCTGGCTCACGAAAATTGGCAGAAGACCTTAATATACACCGTAAAACAGTCATTGCCACCTACGAAGAACTTATCTCTCAGGGTTGGATAGAAACCGTTCCCTCACGGGGTACCTTTGTAACGGCTTCATTACCTATAGTTAATCCAGAAAAAATTGATCTGGATACTAATCAAAACTACCTAAAGAATAAAAGTGGTTTTTCTTTTTACATGCGCCCTCACCTCATGTTTAAATCGATTGCTGTGAACGATAAAAAAATATTACGTATTGGTGATGGAGCACCAGATCATCGATTAGCACCTATTGATGAAATAGCAAAGATTTATCGTAACATTACAAAAAAAAACCACCATAAGGATTTGCTGAATTACAGTTCTATTTACGGAAACTTTGAACTAAGAAAGAACCTGGCAACCTATTTAAATCAAACCAGAGGGTTACATATTACCACAGACAATGTATTAATTACCCGAGGAAGTCAAATGGGGATTTATCTTGCAAGTCAATTGTTACTTCCTCCCAAAGGTACTATTGTTGTTGGTAACACAAATTATATGACTGCAGATGATACGTTTAAAGAAGCTGGTGGTATTGTAGAACAGGTAACCGTAGATCAACAAGGACTACACACTGATGAGATAGCAAAACTATGCAAAACCAAGGAGATTAAAGCAATCTATGTTACTTCTCATCATCATCATCCAACAACAGTAACTCTTTCTGCACAAAGACGTATGCATTTACTACAACTAGCGCAACAGCATCAATTTGCTATTATCGAAGATGATTATGATTATGATTTTCACTATACAAATGCTCCTATTTTGCCTCTTGCCAGTAATGATAGTAACGGTAATGTAATATATATTGGTGGATTCACTAAAATGATTGCGCCGGCAATGCGGATAGGATATCTTGTTGCTCCCAAAGACTTTGTTGATGAAGCTGCCAGGCTACGAGCAATTATAGACAGACAAGGCGATACCATATTAGAACAGGTGCTCGCTCAAATGCTAAGTACCGGAGATGTACAACGCCATATTAATAAAGTAATCAAAATCTATAAAAAAAGACGAGATTTGTTTTGTTCACTTTTAAAAGAAAAATTAGGAAACTATTTTAGTTTTGAAATTCCAAATGGCGGAATGGCAGTTTGGGTAAAACTTGATAAATCTTACGATTGGGATCAAGTATGTGAAACAGCTAGAACATATGATCTAACGATTAATCCTGATTGGAGACGCTACGATAATGATAACTCTGGGCACAACGGGATTCGGATGGGGTTTGCAGCTTTAAACGAAGAAGAAATAAAAGAAGTAATACATCGAATGGTAACAGTTTTTGAAACATTAAAACAAAATCAATAGCCACTAACCTTCGATCACCGACATCCTCAATTTACCTCAAAACATTTTAGGGTCAACCATCATAAATAATAGTGGTTGCTAGTATACCGAGCAGTAATATTAACAAAACAAAAAAACTACTATGAATTTAATCCCAAAAAAAGGTTTTTACCGACTCTTTAGTATAAATTACTGATTACAAAAGAATTTCATTTATAATAACTTTTAAAACCCCTTACAAAACTAATATACAATGAAGAGTTTATTATTGATTACTTTTATAGCTGGTATTGCATTAAATATTACTTTTCACTCAACACACTTTTCCAGGTAACAAACGCTTCTCGTTCTTTCCCTCCTTCATCAATAAGCCCTGTATCTCTCCATAATTTACCTTGGTCTTTTCTATCATCAGGAAACGTTTCCCACAAAGCATCAAAGTCTCTATAGGCCCACCAAATTACAAACTCATAATCTTGTTCTCTAGCATTAGCAAATAGTGTTTTTAAATATGTATCTTGTTCCTTTGCATTTCCTGGAATAAATACATCGAAACTCGAAACAGATAAATCTTCAGCAATATGCCCGCTCTCTACAAAGGCAATCGGTCTGTTAATTTTTTCATGTAAAAAATCAAAAGTTTGCTGAAATTCACTTTCTGAATGTTGGTTTTTTAAAAAAGGATAAAAGCTAATTGCTACAAAATCTAATTGATTCATGTAATCAATCATTTCATCAATATAAACATTAGGGTTTATTATAGTCGGATTATATAAATTATGCAAAGAAATAGATTCTGATATCTTAAGGCTAGGATATAGTTGTTTGATTCTTAATTTTACATTTTTAATCAGTAAGGTATATTCTTGCCATTTACCTTCTTCTTTTAGACGTAGTTCATTTACTTCTATCGCAATTACTAAAAAATCAGGTTTCAGTTGGTCAACCAGGTATTTAACATGTTTAAAATATGCATCTTCAATATGAACATCGTTCAAACCAGTATAGCTTGGTACAATATCATTATAATCGGTTGTAAGTTCATCTCGATCCAAATTAAGTAAACCAACAGAAAGTAATAATTGTTTATCTTCTATTTTTCTTTGCACTCTACCTGCAATCTCTCCTGTAAATTCTGCCGGAAGTGGCAAATCATTAATCCAGGAATCCCAAGGAATGTGATAATCGATATGCTCTGTATAAATATCTGCATTGTTCTTTATAAATTCATAAGTTACTGCTACATCTTCTGGATTAGGGCCATAGCTCCAAGTGGTAAATCCCATATTAAAATTTCGTGGAGTAGCTTCAGAAGTATTTTCATCATTCTTTGAACACCCAAAAAAAGAAATTATAAAAACATTTAAAACAACAACCATTCTATAATCCATATAATAAATAGCATTTAGCGTTATAAAACCTCCTCTCTTAACTTACTTAAAGTTTTTATCTTTCTTGATAAACTATTATAATATAACACCTTTTTTTAGGGTTTTATTTTAACAGTATCAAAAGTTATATTAGAAATAAAACCTTAATTTAAAAAATTAGTTGTTAAACTAGAAAAGCACAAGTGATTAACTTGCGCTTTTCTATATATAAATTATATCAACTTATTAATTAATACCAATTGACACTTAAAGTTACCATACTATTTTATAAAATAAAGGCAAATCAGACAACTCTTGCTGGCTTATGTAAACCAACAACAGTAAGTACAGCAGCACCATTAATCCAATAGTAATAAGCATCTATACCTTTAAAAGAGAATATAAAAGTTGCTAAAATAAATATGATTGCTACAGAAAAATCTACCATCAAATGAACTTGATAAGGAATGATTCTAAACAATCCTAATTGATGGTCGGTTAATATAGTTAAAACAAATGCTGCAATTCCCGTAGCAACCGATATCTTTAAAGCCATAGGGTGGGAATCACCTAATCCAAGTACAAAAGGAAGTACTACTAATGCTATCGCAACAGGGTAATCTAAAAACGAATGTATTTTTTGAGTTATAAAACGCATAATTTTGATTTTTTAATGATTAAACTTTTAAAGCGACTTTCTTTACAAAAGAAAAAACAGAGTACTACATGTTGAGTTTATTGATCTTACTATTTGTTAAAACTCATGGTACTGATATTACTTTAACAAAGAAAGTACGATACAAAGATCAAGAGAAAGAGAAGTAATATTGGTACAAAAAAGTAGCCAAAAGTTGTACTTTTTAAGATCGTCTTTTACATCAAAATAACAATTTGATTTCTTTTTCAAATTGTTATGAATAAAATTACCCTTACTTACAGTTTTGATATATAAACCAAGAGAAAGTCCTATATAACTTCGAAAAATTCTTGCAATTTTAGTTTCAAAATTACTACTCATTATTCCTGCAAAAACATCACTTTTTTTGCGAATACAATCCGAATTTTAACATTTTGTAAAATTTTAAATCATATTTAAGTTTTAAAAGTAAGGGAATATTCGCACTTTTGGAGCGTGTTATAGCACTACACAACACTAATTTATTACCGTTTTTAAGTAAAAAATATAAGAAATGAGATTTTTAAAAACATTGTCAATATTGCTAAGTGTATTGTTTGTTTTTTCATGTAAAGAGAAAACAAATAGTATTACAGAAAAGGAATATCAAAATGCAGTAAGTTATATGTATGATAATTACAATAACAAAACAGCTTTTAATCTTTACACATCTGTAAATTGGTTTACAGATAATTCTGGACTATGGTTTATAGAACATAGTGAAAAAGGAAAAATGTATAAAAGCGTCGATTTTGATGACAACGAATCAAAATTATTATTTGATCATCAAAAACTAGCAAATGCTTTAGATACATTAACAGAGAATAAAGTAACAGAAAATGATATTTCTGTTTCAAATATTCAATTAAAAGAAAACGGAAATTTATCTTTTAACTTCGAAAACAAAGGGTATCTATTAGATATTAAGACGTATCAGGTAACTAAGGAGGAAGAAGTAAAAAAAGAAACTAGAAATCCTTTAGAAAGTGTTTCTCCCGATGGAAAATGGGTTGCTTTTACCAGAGATTACAACTTGTACATTAAACCTACCTCATCTAATCAAGAGTACCAATTGACTAATGATGGTGAGAAAGGATATGAATACGGAACCTGGTATGGATGGTATGATACCATTGAAGGAGAAAATGGAGAGCGTCCAGCACATTTTTATGTAAACTGGTCAGAAGATTCTAAATGGATAACTACTAATGTGATAGACCTTAGAAATGCAGAAAAAATGTATTTATTAGATTTTAGCATCGACTCTCTATACAGACCAAAACTTCTTTCTTATTACAGAGGTTCTCCTGGAGATACTACTATGGTACACACCCAACCTGTATTTTTTAATGTAGCAACCAAAAAAGAAGTAAAAACAACATTGCCTAAGAACACTCATATCAACGATGCATATTCTGAGTGGACCAATACATCTGGAGTTATTATTGGCGGATATCAGGAAAGAGGGTTTAAAAAAGAACATTTATTCCTTATTGACCTAAACACCAACACATCAACACCTTTATTTACAGATGAAAGCAAAACTAATGTTGGTAATTTTTCATATGTACAAATGAAAAAGAAAGAGAAAATAGTTGTTTTCTCGGAAAAAAGCGGATGGAGGCAATTGTATCTGGTAGATATGAAAACCGGGAGTTCATCTCCTTTGACCAATGGAGAGTATTATGTAAATTCTATTAAATATATTGATGAGGAAAGTGAAATTATTTATTTCATGGCCTCTGGAAAGGAAGAAGGAAGTAACCCTTATCATCAAAAACTTTACAAAACTACCCTAGATGGAAAGGTTACTTTGTTAACTCCTGAAGAAACACATCATATTGTATCTTTTTCTGAAGATGGAAAACATTTTGTAGACAACTATTCTACTATCAACATTCCTACAACTACTGTCTTAAGAGCATCAGAATCAGGAAAAGTTCTTACCGAGTTAACAAAAGCTGATGTATCATACGCTACTTCCAAAGGCTGGAAAGCACCAGAAGTATTTGAGTTAACCGCCAAAGATGGTAAAACCACTATATATGGCGCTTTATGGAAACCATCTAACTTTGATCCCGCAAAATCTTATCCAATTATAGACGCTACTTACTCTGGACCTCATACCCAATTGTTTCCTAAATCATTTGATAGAATATTTGGCAGACAATCTTTGGCAGAATTAGGTTTTGTAGTAATGGTTGTTGATGGTTTAGGAACTTTTGGACGTTCTAAAGATTTTCAAAATCAGTCATACAAAAACATGCAAAATAACTTAAAAGACCATACACTTGCTATTAAACATTTAAGAAGCAAATATGCATGGATTGACCCTGATAAAGCAGGAGTATTTGGTCATTCTGCAGGAGGGTATGATACAGGTAGAGCTATGTTAGCTTACCCAGAAACCTATAAAGTTGGAGTATCAAGCTCGGCAGATCATGATTTTAGAATGGAAAAAGCCTGGTGGCCAGAAATGTATCAAGGCTGGCCAGTAGATAGTACATACCATGCTATTTCCAATGTAACCAATGCAGCAAACTTACAAGGAAAATTATTATTGGTACATGGTGGCATAGATGAAAATGTAAACCCATCCGCCACTTATAAATTTGCTGAAGCGCTAATAAAAGCAGATAAAGATTTTGATTTACTAATACTACCTAGTCAACGACATGGGTATAGAGGTACATCCAGAAAATATTTTCTTAAAAAGAAATGGAATTATTTTGTAGAACACCTAGCCAATAAAACACCTATATGGGATTTTAAATGGAGTTACGAATAGGGTTAGGAGTTTACCTTATCAAAAAAATAGCCTTTTCAGTATATGAAAAGGCTATTTTATTTTAAAACATTTATCAATAAGATATGCATATTGCTTATTCGATAATCAAATCATATTTTGTCAATAACCCACCAAGATCTGATACCTTGAACCTTGCCTTTTTAAGTGAGTTTATTTCGGGATTGACACAAAAGTTTCTGGCCGTTCTAAAATCAACTTTATCTGCAATCGTTTTTTCGAAAACTGCATCAGCCAAATCAACATTATCAAAGATAGTTCCTGTCAGGTTTGTTTCTGTAAAATCTGCTTTTTTTAAGCTTCCGCCAATAAAACGCGTATTTTTCATAGTAAACCCATAAAAAGATATATAATCCAGATTACATTGCTCAAAAACAACACTAAATAAAAAATCGTTGCACACGCCAAAATCAATCCCTAGTAATTTACAGTTAATAAATATTACTTCCTGAAAAGAAGTTTCTTTCATCATTACATTACTAAACTTACAAGAATCAAATGTGCACTCTAAAAAAGTTACAACAGACATATTAGTGTTAGAAAAATTACAATTGACAAAAGTACAGTTGTCATATTCTTTTGAGGGTAATTTTTGATCAGAAAAACTCTGATTTTTGAAGTTTTTATCAATGATAACACTCATACGTTTTAAAGAATATTATTTGAGTTTAAAGACATACTATTATACTCATACACGCCAGGGTGGATTTTTTCTATTATCACCTGCAAAATATAAAACTATTAGATTTCCATCTGGATCTTTTAATCTTGCTTCTCTCCATAACCAGCGTTGGTCTATGGGCAATTGGTCAAAAATGATACCCTCTGCAATCAGACGTTCTACTTCCTGATCTAGTATTTCGGTTTCAAAGTACACATAAACTCCTTCGCCTTTAGGTAATTTTTCAACCTGATGAATCGAAAATGTAGCATTTCCTTTTGGACACTCAAAACGAGCATAATGAGGTAATGCCTCTACAATTAAGTGTAACCCTAGTTTTTTATAAAAGGCAATAGATTTTTCAACATTAATAGCAGGAACTGTTATTTGATTTAGATTCATAACTTATTACTATTTTACCTATTGATACTTTTACCTATCCAAATTCGTACTCTTTTACAATTTTCTTCTCTTTTTTTCTTGAGACAATAAATTGAGTTCTCTACTGGTTTGACCTGCTACCGAAGTATTTTCTTCTGCTCTTCTTATTAAATATGGCATCACATCTCTTACAGGGCCAAATGGCAAATATTTTGCAACGTTATATCCTAATTCTGCTTGATTAAAACTAATATGATCACTCATACCAAATAATTGACCAAACCATACTCTAAAATCATTTTTGGCAATATTACATTCTTTCATTAATTGCATCGCCAAATAGCTACTCTTCTCGTTGTGGGTACCTATAAACACAGAAATATCTTCTATATTATTAAGAATATAGGTCATTGTAGTATCAAAATTCTCGTCGGTATGTTGCTTATCCTTACAAATTGGTGTTGGATACCCTTTTTCGCGAGCACGATCATTCTCTTTTTCCATATAAGCACCTCTTACGATTTTTACACCAATTTTAAATCCAAATACCTTAGCTTCTTCATGTAATTGTTGTAAATATTCTAATCGATCGTGTCTATATAATTGTAACGTATTATAAACAATTGCTTTTTCTTTATTGTATTTGCGCATCATTTTTGCTACCAGTTCATCTGCTGCACCTTGCATCCAACTTTCTTCTCCATCGATCAATACTGCTACATCACAATCATAAGCCTTTTGACAAACCGCATCAAAACGCTCTTCGATACGAGCCCACTCCTGTTCTTCTGATGCTGTAAGCGGCGTTCCTTCTGTTTTCTTTTGCCAAACTAAAAACCTACCTAACCCTGTTGGCTTAAATACTCCAAAAGGCATTGCATCCTTTTCGTCTGCGAATTCTAATAGCTCAAGTGTTTTATGCAATACAGCATCAAACTGGGCTTCTTCTTCTTTTCCTTCTACAGAATAATCAAGAACAGAACATACTTTTTTTGAATACATCTTATCTACTACTGGCATACAATCCTCTTCACTTACACCACCGCAAAAATGATCAAAAACAGTCGCTCTAATAAGTCCCTGAACCGGTAAATGTGCTTTTATAGCAAAATTTGTAACAGCAGTACCAATTCTTACCAATGGCTCATTTGCTATCATTTTAAATAAGAAATAAGCTCTTTCCAGCTCAGAATCACTTTTTAAAGCAAATGCGGTCTCTGTGTTATCAAATAAGTTGTTTTGACTCATCAAAATAAGTATTAAAAATTAGTAAATCTGTAATTTTATATAAAAATATGATCGAATATTGCGTATCCCATGAGTATATTTTGCAATATCTGGCAAATATAGAACTTACTAGTTTATTTTATTACAAATTCTGCTTAATTTCGCTGCCTGATAATTAACACATGATTATGAAACCTATTGTCTCAAAAGACTCTGTAGTATATTTTGGAGAAGACTGTTATACCATGTTAAATACGTATCTAGAAAAAGCAAATCATTCTAAGATATGTATTTTGGTAGATACCAATACCCATGAACATTGTTTACCGCTCTTTATGAGTAAAATTGAAAAAGAGTATGACATAGAAATCATAGAGGTTGAACCCGGCGAAATTCATAAAAACATCGAGACTTGTAGTGGTGTTTGGAACGCACTTTCTGACTTAGGAATGGATAGAAAGAGTTTGATGATTAATCTTGGAGGTGGTGTTATCACAGATTTGGGAGGTTTTATTGCATGTACTTATAAAAGAGGGATTAGTTATATCAATATCCCTACCTCTTTGTTGGCTATGGTGGACGCTTCTGTAGGAGGAAAAACAGGGGTCGATTTAGGCAACCTAAAAAATATGGTCGGTGTTATTAGTGAATCAGAAATGGTGCTGGTGGATACAGTATATCTTGGCACGCTACCTGCCGATCAAATGCGAAGTGGTTATGCAGAGGTTTTAAAACACGGGCTTATACAAGATAAAGGATATTGGGATAGAACAAACGATCTTTCTAAACTAAGTACAACAGATCTTGATCAAATAATTTATGATTCTGTCATAATTAAAAATAAAATCGTTTTTGAGGATCCTACAGAACAAAATATTCGTAAATACCTTAATTTTGGTCATACACTGGGTCATGCCATAGAATCTTTTTACTTAACTCATCCAGAAAAACCTACTTTATTACATGGTGAAGCGATCGCAATTGGGATGATTATGGAAGCCTATATTTCTGTTGAATTATTATCATTAACAAACAATGAGTTAGATCAAATTACCAAAGTACTATTAGCAACTTTTCCTAAAGTAGACATCGACCCTAATGATCATAAAGCTATCATGGATCTTCTAGTACATGATAAAAAGAACGAGAGCGGAAATATCTATTTTGTATTATTAAATACCATTGGAGATGCAAAGTATAATTGTATCGCTTCTGATGAATTAATAATTAAATCGTTTGAGTATTATCAATCTGTGTAAATACTAAATTTCACAAGGATATAAAACATAGAAAAAGCCATGTATTTACATGGCTTTTGTTATTTAGAATATAAGACATTTTGTAAATAACCGATAAATAAACTTTATGCAAAGGTCTATCACTAATTTTATCCTTTACTTCTACTACCTACAAATTGTTGGGATTTATTTTTAAACAATACATTAAAAGTTGTCAAACTACCATACATTCTTGTTATGTATTGCTGCAAATCTATTTTTTCTTGTTCATCAAGATTAGAGCTATTTATTTTTTGCTCCATTACTCTAATTCGATCCCGAACCATCACTATTTTATGAAAAAAAGTATCAATTGGCATTTCTTTATCTGCCAGATTAGAATCCCCTGGTCTCATTACCAATGTTCCTCCTTTCCATTTATCTCCTATGGGTATCACCTCAGAAATATCACTATAACGCTTTAGTAAATCTTTTAATGTTTTTTCTACCTCATAAAAACTAATTGTATCTACTTCATCCTCTACTCCTTCGATTATTTCGAACTCTTCGTCAATATCGATAGTTTCTAATCCATTATCTATAAAAGTAACCCAATACATTTTTGAAGTTACATTGGTTACCACTCCCATTCCGTATGTTGGGTGTTTAATTCTTGAACCTATTCCTAAGATCATATGTGTTATTTTTAAATCTAAAATAATAACATTTTACTTTATATCTAAAAAAAAGACTGTCTTTTCAGACAGTCTCTTTTAATCATCATATATCTAGTATTTTATCAAAAGTATTAGATACATTACTTATCTTATTTTTCTACAACAACTCTTTCTACCCCACTCTTATCTCCTATCTGACATTTAACCAAATATAGTCCTGTAGGTATTTTTGCACTTAGTGGTAGTACCATTGTATCTCCTCCTTTTTGCACAGTATACGTTGCGATCTTTTTTCCTCTTACATCGTATAATTGTACGTTTATCATACTACTTTCTGTGCTATTGAATCTTAAACTCAATTGTTTATCAAAAATAGGATTCTTTGTAACTGTAAAAAGTGATCGTGTGTTATTTGCCAGGTACGATTTTGAAGCAGCAACATTTACCGTATAATCTTCGTATTCACCATAACGAACATCATTAGTGCCTGTATCACAAGGATTATTTTCATTATCATAATATGATACCAATACTCTCATTCTTGTTGCTCCCGCTTTGGCAGTTTGCGGCACACTAATCGACACATTCCCTTCAAGGTTCGAGGTTTTAGCTACGGTATAGTTCTCACCTGCATCTGCAAAATCCCCATCTTGATTCCAGTCTACCCAGGCATAAATTTCGTCTGTAGCACCTCCTTGATAACCAATAATTGTTACTTTTAGGTTATGATTTGTTCCAACACTTACATTTGCAGAAGAAGACGTATGATCCTCATAACCAGAAGCGCTACGAGTCGATGATTTATTAATACCAGCAAAAGTAACATTCGATATTCCTTCTGGACCACCGTTACCTGTTGCAGAACAATAAGTAACATTGGTTTGACAAGGTTCACAAGATCCGCCACAGTCGATACCGGTTTCATCTCCATTTTGTATCCCATCGTTACATGTTGGATCAGTTCCTCCTCCCGTAATAGTCACCGTATAATCTTCTACCTCTCCATAGCTAAAAGACTCACATGGAGTGGGTATCCCATTGTACTTCATAGATACTCTCATACGGGTATTTCCGTTGGTAGCAGATGCAGGTACTGTAAAACTTCCGCTTACAGAAGTATCTCTCGAAGCTGCTTTACTAAATACTTGCTCTCCGCTATCGGCAAAATCACCATCTCTGTTATAATCGATCCATACACTATATCCTTCATCATAAGTAGTACTTGACCAAGCTGGAGTAATGGTTATTGTATTAGATATTCCCTTAGATAAAGTGGTAGAAAGAGAAGTGTAATCTCCATATCCTCCAGAAGAACCTGTAGTCGTATTACTTATACTACCTAATGCTACTTTACCAATATATTCATCTGCTACACTTTGACCATTAGAAGAACAGTATGTAACATTGGTACAAGGATCACAGGATCCTCCGCAATCTACACCTGTTTCATCTCCATTTTGAATACCATCATTACAAGTAGGTGTTGCAGCACAATTACCACTAGAAGTATATGTTGTCGTACCACAAGCAATGGTAAAAGTATCTTTTACAGTGGCATCTGCTTTCTTAGCTTCCCAGCTTGCTCCAACTGTAGTAGAAGTCTCTCTTGTTTGTCCTGCGGCTACGGTAAATTGTGATGTATTATTCGTAAAATACTCTAATGAACAATCTGTAGTATTACTAAAAGTTACTGTTACCTGGTCTCCGGTAGAACAACCACCACAAGTAGTAACACAACTGGCTGCAGAAATATAACTACGTATTTTATCACCTGGTTGTTGTCCAAATCCATTAGCAAAATTGGTTCCTACATCGGTAAGTGCACAATAGCTCATTATAGTTCCTACATTACTTCCTGCAGCTGGTTTAGGAGGTCTTGTGCAATTTCCTTCAGGTGCTACACAACCATCGATAGGCGTATTATTACCATTCCAGGCACATGCTTGTGTATGAGGAGATCCTAGGTTATGCCCTAACTCATGTGTTACTACCATTATCGTTTCAGAAAAAGTAGGAACGTTTTCGAAGGTTTTCTTAATAGAAGATCTTGCATACCCGGTAGTACTGCATAATCCATCAAGAGACAGTGCTACTCCATTTGCTCCGCCAGAAGCATAATTAACAAAGTGTCCTAAGTCACCATCAAATGTATTTGACCTTCTATAATTTGCATAGGAATCGATATCAGAAAATGGTTGATTACTTTCCCAAGCTTTCATTCCAGAAAGTTTAATCGTAATCTGCTCGCCAGCATAGATTACCGCTACCTGATTAAACATAGCCTGTATATAATCTGAAGCTCCCTGAACTCCTCCTTTATCACTCACTATATCTGTAGCGATATCAAAGAAAACTTTTGGACATTTATCTATCGCATTCGCTTCATTCGAAAAATTATCATTGAGTTGTTTTTTATTCTTTCCTTTAAAATTAGCATAGTCCCTAACCTCACAAGAAAAATCAAACAGATGGCTGATATCTGTATCAGAATATGCAATCATTTTATTGCTATTCTCGAGTGCTCCTATTACAATATTTCCTGATACTCCTTTTACACTAACGATTCCGGCCATTTCATCTTGGTAAAAACTAACAGCTACCACAGAATTTTGTTGACCTTTTACAACACCTCTATAATGTAAAATTTGACGGTCCGGAATTACTTCTTTTCCAGAAGGCATGGCAACAACTTTAAAATTATCTGTGGTAATTTGTACTCTGGCCAATTCTAAAGTTAGTGGCGCTCCCTTTTGAGGGATCTCTAAACTCATCGTATTCGCCGGCTTGCTATGAAAAGAATTAAGCTTATTCTTTTGCATCGAAAATATTGTGTAATTTTTTAGTTCTTTAGGAACCTGGATTTTTGCGTTTCGGTTGTCTACTACCGAAAACAAATTAACGTCTTCAAATGTTGCCCCGGATGCTTTCTTATTCTGAATTAGCTCATGAGGTTTTTCTGGTTTTGTTTGTGCAAAACTGATTGCTGTAAAAAAGGCAATCATAATCATTAAGATGTTTTTCATCGTACTAAGTTTTAGTTTTATGGATTTTTTGAATAGTTATGGTATAGGCGAGGTCAATAAACTATTTAAAAAATCCTGATTGAGTTTGTATTTGCATTGAAAGTACAAAACGTTATAAACACTTAGAAATCAAAACACAACATTGTTTAAAAAAACTTTTTTAACCTAAATTTAAGTTAAAAACAGCCTAGTTTCCTAGTCAAATTAATATTCTTTAAGATTTTTTGTTAACAAATATTTAGGATATCATTTCCCCATATACCAAAATATTGCTTTTTTTTAAACAAAAAAGCTGCTAAAAAAGCATTTTTGGGATAATAAAGTACTAATTGTTACATCTTTGACCCTTAGATTATCCTTAAAAGCTAATTTTTACTCTATATATTTATGAAGGAAAATTAAGACACTACTTCAAAAAACTTATAAAACACTACACAACAATACTTTAAAAGACAATTGTTGTAAAATGTTAATACATATATACAAAAGGATATAAAAAATACTTTTAACATGCTATCTTTAGCAAAAGCAAATCAGGTCAATTTCTCAAAACCCTATCAAATAACTACATTTGCAATCTTGGTAAAAATTATATGCGCAAATCAGACGAAAATATTGAAGTATTAGGAGCTCGTGTTCACAATTTAAAAAACATTGATGTTACAATACCCCGTGAAAAATTAGTAGTTATTACCGGTTTATCAGGGTCTGGCAAGTCTTCTTTGGCTTTTGATACAATTTATGCAGAGGGTCAACGAAGATATATCGAAACTTTTTCGGCATATGCAAGACAATTTTTAGGGGGATTGGAAAGGCCTGATGTCGATAAAATTGATGGACTATCCCCTGTTATTGCTATTGAACAAAAAACCACCAGTAAAAGTCCGCGAAGTACGGTAGGTACTATTACAGAAATCTATGATTTCCTTAGACTCCTATTCTCTAGGGGTAGCGATGCTTATAGCTATAATACTGGTGAAAAAATGGTGAGCTATAGTGATGAACAAATTAAGGATCTTATTATAAAAGATTTCTCAGGAAAAAGAATAAATATTTTAGCTCCGGTTGTTAGATCAAGAAAAGGTCATTATAGAGAATTGTTTGAACAAATTGCCAAGCAAGGCTTTGTTAAAGTGCGTACCGATGGTAAAATTGTAGATATTACCAAAGGAATGAAATTAGATCGGTATAAAACTCACGATATAGAAATTGTGATTGATCGATTACTAATTTCTAAGGACCAGGATAATTCTAAGCGCTTAATGCAAACTATTAATACCGCAATGTATCACGGTGATGATGTATTAATGGTAATAGAGCAAGAGTCTCAGGAAATTAGATTTTTTAGTAGAAGTCTAATGTGTCCTTCTAGCGGAATTTCATATCCTAACCCAGAACCAAATAACTTTTCTTTCAATTCTCCCAAAGGTGCTTGTCCAAAGTGTAATGGTATTGGTAATCTATATGAAGTAAATCAAAAAAAAATAATTCCAGACGATACCGTCTCTATAAAAAATGGAGGATTGGCCCCTCAGGGACCTCAAAAAAACAATTGGATATTTAAGCAATTAGATCTAATCGCTCAACGATTTGACTTTAAGTTAAGTGATCCTATTCATAAAATCCCCGAAGAGGCAATGCAAATTATACTGCATGGAGGGAAAGAAAAATTTAGTGTTAATAGCAAAACACTTGGGGTAACCCGAGAATACAAAATAGATTTTGAAGGTATTGCTACATTTATAGAAAACACCTATAACAATAGTGATTCTACTTCTCTCAAGAGATGGGCCAAGGATTTTATGGACAATATCGAATGCCCTGATTGCCATGGATCTAGATTACGTAAAGAATCACTTTATTTTAAAGTAAACACAAAAAATATTGCAGAACTTGCTTCGATGGACATTAGTGAGCTATCGGATTGGTTTAAAGATCTACCAAATCATATTTCTGAAAAGCAGAAGAAAATTTCAGGCGAGATTGTAAAAGAAATCAATACTCGACTTCGGTTTTTGGTAGATGTTGGACTTACCTATCTCTCTTTAAATAGAAGTAGTAAGTCCCTATCGGGAGGAGAAGCACAACGCATAAGGCTTGCTACACAAATTGGTTCTCAACTTGTTGGTGTATTATATATTTTGGACGAACCTAGTATTGGTTTGCACCAAAGGGATAATGAGAAGTTGATTAACTCGCTTATACAATTGCGTGACATTGGTAATTCTGTCATTGTAGTAGAACATGATAAAGATATGATAGAACGGGCAGATCATGTAATTGATATCGGTCCGTTTGCAGGAAAACATGGGGGTGAAATTATAAGTGAAGGTACTCCAACAGAATTGCAATCACATCATACGCTAACTGCGGATTATTTAAGTGGTAAAAAACAAATAGAAATACCACCAAAACGCAGAGAAGGAAACGGAAAAATTATCTCTTTAAAAGGAGCCACAGGAAATAACTTAAAAAATGTAGCAATCGATATACCTCTTGGTAAAATGATAGCCGTTACGGGAGTATCTGGCAGTGGTAAATCAACGCTTATTAACGAAACCCTATATCCTATTTTAAATGCATATTACTTTAACGGGGTACGAAAACCAATGCCTTATAAAAGCATCAAAGGTTTAGAACACGCAGACAAAGTAATTGATATTAATCAATCTCCTATTGGACGTACACCCAGGTCAAACCCTGCTACCTATACTGGAGTTTTCTCTGAAATAAGAAGCTTATTTGCCAAAACACCAGAAGCTATGATACGAGGATATAAACCTGGACGTTTTAGTTTTAATGTTACTGGCGGAAGATGTGAGACTTGTAAAGGAGGAGGATTAAGAGTTATAGAAATGAATTTTTTACCCGATGTATATGTCGAATGTGAAACTTGTCAAGGAAAACGATTTAACAGAGAAACACTTGAGATACGATACAAAGGAAAATCGATTGCCGATGTATTACAAATGACCATAAATGAAGCTTGTCATTTTTTTGAACATATTCCCAAAATTGCGAGAAAACTAAAAACCATTCAAAATGTTGGTTTAGGATATATAACCTTAGGTCAACAATCAACTACGTTATCAGGTGGTGAAGCACAACGTATCAAATTGGCAACAGAATTATCTAAAAGAGACACTGGTAATACCTTCTATATCCTAGATGAACCCACAACTGGACTTCATTTTGAAGATATTCGAGTATTGATGGAAGTACTTAATAAATTGGTTGATAAAGGAAATACCGTCTTAATTATCGAACATAATATGGATGTTATCAAAATGGCCGATTATATCATAGATATTGGATATGAAGGTGGTAAAAACGGTGGTAAAGTAGTTGCAAAAGGAACTCCCGAAGATATTATAAAAAATAAAAAAAGCTATACCGCTAAGTTTCTTAAAAAAGAACTTGGTACATTAAATTAAAAACATAACTATTTATGAGACAAGAACAACACCATAAAGGTTGGAACGAAATAAAAACAAATGATTCATGGGCGATTTTTAAGATCATGGGTGAATTTGTAAATGGTTTTGAAAAAATGAGTAAAATAGGACCTTGTGTATCTATTTTTGGATCTGCTCGTACCAAAACAGATAATAAATATTATCAATTGGCTGTAGATGTTGCTGCCGAAATTGTAAACCATGGTTACGGAGTAATAACCGGGGGTGGCCCTGGTATTATGGAAGCCGGAAACAAAGGGGCTCATCTGGCGGGAGGAACTTCTGTTGGGTTAAATATAGACCTGCCATTTGAACAACATGACAACCCATATATCGACAGTGATAAAAGTCTTGATTTTGATTATTTCTTTGTTCGAAAAGTCATGTTTGTAAAATACTCTCAAGGTTTTGTCGTTATGCCAGGAGGGTTTGGAACTCTTGATGAGCTATTTGAAGCAATTACATTAATACAAACAAAGAAAATAGCCAAGTTTCCTATCATACTGGTTAGTACAGAATTTTGGGGTGGACTTATAGATTGGGTAAAAGAAACATTACTCTCTAAGTTTGAAAATATAAGCGCCGGAGACCTGGATCTAATTCATGTAGTAGATACTCCAAAAGAAGTGTTACAGATTTTAGACAAATTCTATGCTCAGTATAATTTAAGTCCTAATTTCTGAAACATATTACTATTAAATCAGTTCTTAAGAGTACGTCATAAAACAACCATTACAAAGAATAGTAAAATTCTATTGTTTTAGGTTAAAATAATCAAAAAGCAGTAGGGACTATTGTTTGTTTAACGTTCTAATCATAGAACTTTTTAACGTGAAAATATAAGTTGAGAAATATACGAATATATCATTTTGTTGTTATCTTTTTTGCATTACAGACCTTGTTTGCGCAGCACGACATGCGTATGAATGCAGATTTGAATATTCAAAAAAAGATCTTGACAATAACGCAAGAGGTTACCTATAGTAATTCATCTAACGATACACTTGCCAAAATATATTTTCATGATTGGGCCAATAGTTTTTCTAACAAAACCACTCCTTTAGGCAAAAGGTTTGCCGAAGATTTTTTAAAAAAGTTTTATTTTTCAAAAGAAGAAGAAATAGGAAGTACTATCATTCAAAACATCACTGATAAAAAACTCAATCCTCTTCAATGGAAACGTGACCCAGAAGCTCAGGATATTTTTTGGATTACCCCTACTACTCCTTTAAATCCAGGAGAAGAGAAAACCTTTATTTTAAAATATCAAATTAAATTGCCCAGTGCAAAATTTACCCGATACGGATATCTTGACAATGGTAATTTCAACCTAAAATATTGGTACATACTCCCTGCCGTTTATGACACCAAATGGAATATCTATAGCCATAAAAATCTAGATGATCTCTATGCTCCTTTAATGAATTATCAAATTAATTTTACAATACCAGTAGGATACAAACTGATAAGTGATCTAAAAGAGCAAAGTACCAAATCTCTCGAAAATGGTCTTAAAAAAACTATACAACTCGTAGGAAATAATAGAACAGAAGTTAATTTATATTTAGAACAAGGACTTTCCTTTTACGATTTTTCATTAAGTAACGATATACAATTTAGCAGTGATATAAATGGAGATGACTTGTTACCAAAAATGAAATCTGTAGCCATCAACAGAATTTTAAACTTTCTACAAGATAAACTTGGTTCGTATCCTTTTGACAAAATTGTAATTTCTGAAGCCGATTACAAAAATAACCCTGTTTATGGATTGAATCAATTGCCTGATATTGTACGCCCTTTTCCAGATGGATTTCAGCATGAGATAAAGCAATTAAAAATAATAACAGAGAATTATTTAAAAAAGACACTTATTCTTAACCCCAGAGAAGATATCTGGCTACGAGATGCTTTACATATATATCTAATGATGTCATATACCGAAAAGTATTATCCAGATATGAAAATCATAGGTAAATTAAGTAAAGTTATCGGTATAAGATGGTTTCATATTGCAGATTTAGACTTCAACGATCAGTACTTTTTAGGGTATAAGAATATGGCTAGATTATTTCTGGATCAGCCATTATCAATGCCTCAGGATAAATTAGTAAAGTTTAATGAAAATATTGCGAATGCATATAAAGCAGGGGTTGGATTAAACTATCTAAAAGATTATTTGGAAAATGATCAGCTCATTGACCAAAGTATCAAAGATTTTTATACTCAAAACAATTTAAAATATTCGACCTCTAAGGATTACGAAAAAATCCTTAAAGCCTTAGCTCCTAAAAATGTAGATTGGTTTTTTAATGATTATGTAGGGACTAACAAAAAATTAGATTTTAAAATAAAATCGGTTAAAAAAACAAAAGACTCATTAGAAGTTACTATAAAAAATATGGGCAATAATTCTATGCCGGTATCACTTTTTGGTTTAAAAAAGAAGGAAGTTGTTTCTAAAACATGGGTGATGGGTATCGAAGAAACCAAGAAAGTCAAAATTGCTAGAAATGGGATACGAAAATTAGTATTGGATTATGAACAAAATATCCCAGAAGTAAACAGACGCAACAATTACAAAAACCTTAAATGGATTTTTAATAAACCTATTCAATTTAGATTTTTACAGGATGTAGAAGACCCGAGATATCACCAGATATTCTTTATTCCAGAAATGGAGTTTAATGTCTATGATGGGTTTACTATTGCTTCTAAATTTTACAACAAATCAATCATCAGAAGAAATTTTGTTTACAGAATATCTCCTGCATATGGATTTAAATCCCGAAAACTATTAGGGTCTGCCTCTGTTTCCAATAGACATCAAATAGCAGAACATGGATTATATCAGATACAATATGGAGTAAATGGTAGTATGTTTAGTTATGCACCCGACCTCTTATTCAAGCGTTTTTCATCGTCATTTAGTTTTAGATACAGGCCTAAAGACCTGAGGTCAAATAAGAGGCAAAGTCTAAGCTTTAGAAACATTCACGTTTTTAGAGAAAAAGACGAAGAAAACCCTGTTGTAACTCCCAATTATAACGTATTTAGTACCAGATATCGCTATTCTGATTTTAATCTTACAAATTTTTTAGGATACAATATTGACTATCAAATTTCACAAAACTTTAGTAAGCTTTCTACGACCATTAATTACAGAAAACTATTTCTTAATAATCGTCAATTAAATTTACGATTATTTGCTGGGGCTTTTGTTTTTAATGACACCTCAAAAGATGGAAACTTCTTTAGCTTTGCTCTAGACAGGCCTACAGATTATTTATTTGATTATAACTACTTGGGGCGAAGTGAAGACACGGGACTTGTAAGTCAGCAAATTATACTTGCAGAAGGAGGTTTTAAATCCAAACTTCAATATGCTTTTGCCAATCAATGGATAACAACCCTTAATGCCAATACGAATATCTGGAAATGGATTTATGCATATGGAGATGTAGGAATTGTTAAAAACGAAAATATATCCCCAAAATATGTATTTGACGCAGGAGTGCGATTAAGTCTTGTTGCTGATTATTTCGAAATCTTTTTCCCTGTTGTTTCTAATAAAGGATGGGAAATTTCTCAACCCAATTACAACGAACAAATTAGATTTATAATTACCCTAAGTCCAGAAACGCTACTAGGCCTTTTTACACGAGAATGGTATTAAAAAACTAAAATTCTTTGTGTTTCATCTTTTCAAGATTCAAGAGCTTTTGTAAACATCTTTCTTCTAATTAAAAACGCATATTACCTCTTAAGAGTTAAAATAAATATACCTACAGAATGGTTCCTACAACCAACAACACAAAATGGCTTCTTACCTTTTGAGTATTTCACAAACAAACACTAATATTTAACTAAAAAAAAGTAATTTCATAAAGAATCCACGTTTTAATTGCTAAATGTTTAATCTATTTAATACTTTCCGCCTTGGAATTGGTCAGTTTTTTAACTAAATTTGCTAGCACTAAAACATAGTTCACATGCAGCCTGAAACCGTTACTTCATCTAACATTTCGTTCGAAGAATATAGAAGTCAAATACTTAGAGACTATAAAATTGCATTGACAAGTAGAGAATGTAGTTTATTAGGAAGACGTGAAGTATTAACGGGTAAGTCAAAATTCGGAATTTTTGGTGGAGGAAAAGAACTACCTCAACTTGCAATGGCTAGGGTTTTTCGTGATGGAGATTTTAGATCCGGATATTACAGAGATCAGACTTTCATGATGGCCATTGATGAATATAGTATAGAACAATTTTTTGCTGGCTTATATGCTCATACCGATATAGAAAAAGAACCTTACGCTGCAGGAAGGCAAATGGGTGGACACTTTGCAACGCATAGTATACATGAAGATGGAAGTTGGAAAAATTTAACCAAGCAGAAAAATACTAGCTCTGATATCTCTCCTACGGCAGGACAAATGCCAAGATTGGTGGGACTAGCTCAAGCATCCAAAGTATATCGAAATGAAAAAAGTGTTTCACATTTATCGAATTTTTCGATTAATGGGAATGAAGTTGCCTGGGGTACTATTGGTAATGCCAGTACCAGTGAAGGGTTATTTTGGGAAACTGTAAATGCTGGAGCGGTTTTACAAATACCAATGGTAATAAGCATTTGGGATGACGAATATGGTATTTCTGTACATGCAAAAGACCAAACGGCCAAAGAAGACATTTCGATAATTCTTGAAGGTTTCAGACGTGATAAGGAACATGAAGGATATGAAATATATAGTGTTAATGGTTGGGATTATGCTTCTTTAATAGATGTTTATGAAAAAGCCGAAAAACTAGCTAGAGAACAACATATCCCAGTTATTATCCACGTAAAAGAATTAACGCAACCACAAGGGCATTCTACCTCTGGATCTCACGAAAGATACAAGAGTGAAGAACGCCTAAATTGGGAACGTGAGTATGATTGCAACAAAAAGTTTAAAGAGTGGATTATCGAACATAATATTGCCACTCCAGAAGAATTATTAGAATTTGAAAAGACAGCAAAAAAAGAAGTTCGAACAGGTAAAAACGAAGCTTGGGCATCTTATATCTCTGAAATCAAATCTGAACAAAACGAAGCACTTACCATCCTAAAATCTATTACAGATAAAAGTGCTAATGCGAGTTTTATAGCACCCTTTATTAAAACTTTAGAAGAGAAGGAAGAACCTATAAGAAAAGATATTTTAGAAGCAACAAGAAAAACCTTAAGATATCTTACTAAAGAAAGTTTTGTAGAAAAAACAACACTTCAAAATTGGGTAAACAACTATATGAAAATTACCCAAGCAAAATATAGTACTCATCTTTATAGCGAGTTTGAATCAAAAGTTACCGCTATTCAAGAAGTAAAGCCACAATATCCAGAAAACCCAGAATTGGTAGACGGTAGGGTTATTATAAGAGATAATTTTGAAGCATTATTTAATAGGATACCCGAATCACTTATTTTTGGAGAAGATAGTGGAAAAATTGGGGATGTAAACCAAGGTCTTGAAGGACTTCAAAAGAAATTCGGAGAAATTAGAGTAGCAGATACAGGTATTCGTGAGGCTACTATTATAGGACAAGGAATTGGTATGGCATTAAGAGGTCTTCGCCCAATTGCCGAGATTCAGTACCTTGACTATATTCTCTATTGCATACAAGGTCTTAGTGATGATTTAGCCTCTTTGCGCTATAGAACATTTGCCAAGCAAAAGGCTCCACTTATTATTCGAACACGTGGTCATAGACTTGAAGGAATCTGGCATTCGGGCTCTCAAATGGGAGGACTCATCCATTTATTAAGAGGAATTCACATTCTTGTGCCTAGAGATATGGCCAAAGCTGCAGGTTTTTATAACACATTAATGGATAGTGATGAACCAGCAATAATTATCGAATGTCTTAATGGATATAGGTTAAAAGAAAAAATGCCTACCAATTTATCCGAAATCAGAACTCCGGTAGGTGTAGTCGAAACTGTTAGAGAAGGAACAGATATTACATTGGTGTCTTATGGATCTACACTACGCTTAGTAGAACAAGCAGCAAAAGAATTATTATCTGTTGGGATAGATTGTGAGGTAATAGATATACAGTCTTTAATTCCTTTTGATTTAAATCATGATATTGTAAAGAGTATTGCAAAAACAAATAGGGTTTTAATTATAGATGAAGATGTTCCTGGTGGGGCTACAGGTTATATATTACAAAAGCTAATAGATGAGCAAAACATATATCAATATTTAGATAGTAAACCACAAACATTAAGTGCGCAAGCGCATAGACCTGCTTTTGGTACAGACGGAGATTATTTTAGTAAACCATCTGCAGAAGATATATTCGAAAAGGTATACGAAATAATGAACGAATTTAATCCAACAGATTATCCTGAGCTTAGATAATTCTATTTATAGATTTTTAATGATAAATCTGCTTGCCTTATAGTTGCAGAGATAAAATCCTACATAATTATTTTAAGGGGGTTACACATATAATTTATGCGAAGGCATTTTGGAGCGACAAAAAAACTAATAAATCTTTATTTGTTCTAATACCTAAAAGAGTGTCCGTTTTTAATTTCTTTTTCTTTATGGGTGGTAATCGAAGTTCCTTCTACTCCAGCATAAAAAACAACAATCTCTACTGGCTCTTCACTTTCATTTTGGCCAAAGTGCCAGGTATCAACAAGCTCTACAAACGAATCTCCTGTTTTTAAATGTAGTTTTTCGTTAGCTTCACTAATTATCACTAATTCTCCTTTGATTATATAACCAGCACTAATAACTGGGTGCTTATGTATATCCAGTTTTGTCCCAGGCTGCACAATGTATTTCAAAATGGTAATTTCAGGATTTCCTGTAGGGTATCTAGGTAAGTTATTACCATTCCAACTGGTTAATGTTTTGGCAAGTCTAATTTCTCTTGCTCCTGCATTTTTAGGCTTATAATTAGATAATGAGTCCCATTTAGGGTGGTACGGAAAAAAATCCTTTAATACCTCGAGCATTTGCTCTTTTATAGTTTCTTTTACTTGGCCCCTTACAGTTTCTATCAGTGCCTGTTCTTCCATATAAGATTGATATCCTAAGGGATCTATTTTTTTTTCTGCTAATATTGACATAAAAGTTTGCGTTTTTAATAATATCCTTCCTATAACAAAAATATATTGTCACTTATTTTAGGTCAAAAATAAGTTTAGCAATGTTTTAACCTATCTGCAATATTCATTATACAGGTGACAATATTTATTTTTAGAATTACTCCTCTACTTATCAACACAGTACATTTTACTTAACTACCCTAACCTCCCTTTTCTATATTATTTTTTTAACCCAGTTTTTGCATTTCAAAAACCTAAATTTTCACACTTTCTATCTTTTAAATTTCATTAAACCAAAGCAGTATCTAACACAATTCTTACTTTAACACAAATGGAAAACGTAAAAATTATCAAAAAATCACAATTAATCATCTTAAAAAGAGGAGGTATACTTAATGTAGGTGAACCAAATTGTAATGACAGCTCTAAGAACGTAATATGCCGCCATGTTTAGATTAAAGTAATGAGTTTAATACAAAGTACAGTTTTACTAATAAAATTCTTCAATTTTTAATCGTTTACCATCTTTATAAGAGATTACAAAAATCCTTTTGTCAAACCCAGATCCAATTAATGCTTTTCTAAAATCTTGAGCTTCTGCCAAGGTTTCAAAAATACCCAAACTCATTTTATACAAAGAAGTATCACTATAAATAAGAGCGTTGGTGAATTTTTCTGAAATAGCAGGTACATTTTTAGAACTAAAAGCTTTTAGTTGAACAGAATATATAGTATCCTTATTAATTAAACTTCTATAAAGGTATAAATCTTTAATTTTTTCTAAATCAACTTTCTTTTTTTGTAAATCTTGTAACCCTTTTTGAGTAGAAGCCAACTTTTCTTTTACCATAGAAAGCTCACTTTTCTCATTCGCTCTATCTGAAGTAGATTTTTTTAAGTTAAATGCATTGGTCACCAAAAAAACAGTAACCAGAAAAAAAACTAAGGAAACTAACCTAAATAATCTATTCGATTTTTTCCTTTTCTTTAATTCTTCTGATTTTTCTTCTAGAAGATCTTCAAGTTTTTTCTGTCTAACTTCTGCTTTCTCAATTTGATAATGTAAGTATAAAAGATCTTCATCCTTAATAGACTTCATTGTTACGGGGGGTTGAGTTATTATTCATACTTTTAAAATACCAAGCTATTCTAAAATTTCTATTATTCAGACCATTAAAAAATTAAAATTAGCTTTTCTCAAATAGGTTTTAAGGTAACTTTTGCTGCACTATCTTATGCACTATGCCGTCATCAACTTCTAAGATCAATATTGGTCTATCTAGTATTATTTTTTGTAACGCTTTTAGTGAGAAACCATTAGAAATTTGGTTAATATTTTCAATTTTTACTCTTGCGTTCTCATCTAATTCTAAAATTACCGACCTAGAACTCTGATTATGAATATAATAATTATTATACAAAAAATACAATGTATCGCCATTATTATCTATATCGTACTCTGCTTTACCATATTCCCTTGCTTTTTTTACTGCTTTCTTACCTTCATAATACTCTATAACATCTACTTCAAGAAAAATAGCATCATTACTCCTATATGCTTTATGAATATAACAGTGTTTTCTCTCTAGTTTTTTCTTCTTTGTCTTTTTTTTGCTATCCAAACTATCTTTTGAGAATATAGTAAGTGATTCTAAAATAGTATCGCTATCGATAAAACCTTTTTCTATAGAATCTTTTACAAGCCCCTTTTCTTGATTCTGAACAATACGTTTAAGACTATCTAATGCTCTTTGCAAAGAATCATTTGCTATTAACAGTTGTTTTATTTCATCTTGTTTTTTAGGGCTCTTGGTGCCTAGTGACAAACCTTTTTCACTTTTCATTAAAAAAAGACTTCCTCCAGCAATAAACAAGATCAAAAATATGATAAAACCAAAATAGTAATTCCGTATTTTTTTACTTCTTTTTAAATCATTAGAAATAGACCTTAACTGATCTTCAAATCGTTGTTGCTTTATATCAGTTTTCTCAATTTGATAATGCATCGATAAAAGCTCCTCTTCCTTCTTATTCATTTAATAAATCGTATTTAGTCTATTTTTCCCCTTTCTTTAGTATTTACAATCTTTATTTATCAGACATATTGACCTCTTAATACATACATAAAAATATTTTTTATGAGTAAATTCTGATCGATGTTAGTGTAATAAATGTTAAAGTAAAAAATAAATTTACCAAATAAAAAACATCTATAACACAGAGAACTACATAATTAGATTAATGTACAATTTTAACGACATATAACTTGGTTACATGGCTATGATAATTGTAAATAGGGAATATTCCTATATAAAACTCCTATGAACTTAGACTATAAAAAAAGTGCTTTTCTAAAAAGAAAAGCACTTTTTTACAAATATTATACTTCAAATTTTTAAGGAATCCACTTAACATCCTTAAAATTAGGTTTTCTTTTTTCAAGAAATGCATTTCGCCCTTCTTTTGCCTCTTCTGTCATATATGCCAACCTTGTAGCTTCTCCTGCAAATACCTGCTGTCCTACCATACCATCATCGGTCAGGTTCATAGCAAATTTAAGCATCTTAATAGAGGTTGGAGATTTTTCCAGGATTTCTTGTCCCCACTCATACGCAGTATCTTCAAGTTCTGCATGAGGAATCACAGCGTTAACCATCCCCATTTCATACGCTTCTTGTGCAGAGTAATTTCTTCCTAAGAAAAAGATCTCACGTGCTTTCTTTTGTCCTACCATTTTCGCCAGGTAAGCAGATCCATACCCACCATCAAAACTAGTAACATCTGCATCTGTTTGCTTAAAAATAGCGTGTTCTTTACTGGCTAATGTAAGATCACAAACCACGTGCAAACTATGCCCTCCTCCTACTGCCCAACCGGGTACCACAGCAATCACGACCTTTGGCATAAATCTGATAAGTCGTTGTACTTCCAGAATATTTAATCGATGCATTCCATCTTCGCCTACATACCCTTGATGTCCTCTTGCCTTCTGATCACCACCACTACAAAAACTATACACTCCATCTTTTGTTGAAGGACCTTCTGCAGATAGCAATACCACTCCTATCGAAGTATCCTCTTGCGCATCATAAAATGCATCATACAATTCGCTTGTCGTTTGCGGTCTAAAAGCATTTCGAACATTGGGTCTGTTAAATGCTATTCTGGCAATTCCGTTTGATTTTTTATAGGTGATATCCTGATATTCTTTTGCAGTTTTCCAGTCTATTGAATTCATTACATTATTTTTAGTACGACCAAAAATACTACAATAAATAATATCACACCATAAATCCACAATACATAAGTAACGTGATTAAAAAAATATTTCTAGCATAGTTTTTGATAAGTATAAAAAGAATCTATAAATCAAACATCTATGAGGTCCTTTTTAGTAGCACTATTTGGTATAATGAGTTTTCTTTCTTTTGGACAAAAAAACAATTCATCTCAATTTTTCTGGTCAACAAATCAACAAATTAACAATGACACTGAAAAAAAATACGTGTCGCTAGATAACGTCGCTATTGATTTAAATGATTTTAAAAACAAGACTTTTATAGATATGAAAAGTTTTTATCCCAATGGTTATAACATTGATGTATCATTTTCGGTGCCTCTTGAAAAAAAATCTTGGTTCTATGATCCGTTATCCTTAGACAACCCTTATCCATTTTACCCATCAAATTATACTTTGGATAAAGAATTACATCATAATTTTATTGCGTCTCAAGGAGGCATTATCAACAATGCATATACAGACCTTTTTATCTACATTGCTCCTTGTCCATATGATTAGAAATAAATATAAACAATAAGGGATATCTTCTAGATCAAATACTAAAAGATATCGCCTTATATAACAATCTGATATGAAAAAATTTAGTTTTTTATCAAAACTTTTTTCTCTAATATATTCTGATTTTTATCTATAATTTGGAGTACATACAGACCCGAAAGTAGTCCTTCTAGTGAAATAATAGCCTCAGATATTTTTCCTGATCTAACCTTATTACCATGTATATCAGTCAAAATGAAATTAAGATCAAAAGTATGATCCTTTGTCTCCATGCTTATTTGAATAAAACCTGAAGCAGGATTTGGGTGTATTTTTATTGAATATTCTTTGTCTTGGGATTCATTATTACCCATTAATTGATTTTTTGACCTGGCTAATGATGCATTTATGTTTACCGTATAATCCTCTACTTCTCCATACCCAAAAGTTTCACAAGGAGTCGGTACCCCATTCCATTTCATAGCAACCCTCATTCTTGTAGCTCCATTTTTTGCGGTAGAAGGAATATTAAAATTAAACATCAGGATATTTGAACTTGAAGAAGTACTGTTCACTACTCTTTCTGACGAATCAAAAGTTCCGTTTTGATCAAAATCAATCCAAACCGCCCAATTCTCGGGATAAGAACTGCTCGCAAAACCTGCACTTACTTTAATAGTATTTGTTCCTATTATTAAATTTCCTACCTGAGATGTAAAATCACCATACCCTTCATTTGCTACTGTTGTATTTGAAACATTTCCAATCTCAACATAGTCTATATATTCAAAATCAACTGTATTTGCTTTTGACGAACAATACTGTAATGAGATATTATCTGTTCCTCCAGAACTACCTCCAGCAAAAGTATGATTTCCCAAGTTATCAAATGTATTTTGAGAAAAAGAATCCCATTCTGATGATGTATAAGATACTGTGGGAGATGTTACGGTTGACTTTCTTCTTAATGTAACATCTTTGGCAAAGTTTGACGAACCTCCATTAAAAACCCCAACAATATCGATGAGCGTGCCATTTTTGAACAATCCGACAGGGTCATTGCCATTAAAAGTCATTGCCGCAGCACTAGATGTCAAATCTGCCTTATTTTTTACCGTAGACGATGCAGAGTTATTAGCCACAACGAATACCTGACCATTTGCCAGGGTTCCTGTAAGGTTTAAAGCTGAAGACCAAGAACCAGAACCATTGGTTTGCCTCTTGATACTATATGCAGATAAACTAATAGATGCTCCTGTATGATTTGCTATTTCTAATGCTTTATTGTTAGATGACCCTTCTATGTATTCTGAAAAAAACAAACCGCTTGCATTTCCACCAGTGGTAGATGATTGAGTCGTTACCTGTATAGTATTGCTAGAGGCAGACCTATTATTTGCTGCATCTTTTGCTCTAATATAAAAAGAATATGTCGTATCTGGTGTTAATCCCGAAATAGTATAACTTGTCGTAGCAGTTGTACCCAGAAGTCCTCCATTTCTATATATCTCATAACCTGTAACTCCTATATTATCTGTTGACGCACTCCAGGAAAGGAATGTACTTGTTTGTGTAGTATTAGATGTCGTTATATTACCAGGAATTGTAGGCGCTTGTGTATCTCCTCCACCTATATTGCCATATCTGTCTTCTGCTTGTGGACCTCCCCAAATTTGAGTTGCGAACGCAGGGTTATCTATAAACGGATTTCTATTACCCTGTAAATTTTCAAGAATTGGATTTCGTTGTAACTCTACAGAAGAAACGGGGTCCTCTGCATTCCATTCTAGAAACAGATTTAACATATTACCATCTGATGTGTTCGTAACCCCGACCCCAACATTTTTAGGCAAACAACGGTTTCCGTATCTAATGTACATATACATCATCATACGGGCAACATCGCCTTTCCATTCATCACCAGGATACCAATGACCTTGAGATGTGGTTCCAGAATTACCGTTTCCATCGCCAAATTTCCTATTACCTCTGGATGAATTGCGTTGTACATCACATGGTCTCAAATGATGTGCATCTGCTCCAGGGCCAGATGTTCCTAAATTAGGATTCCCTAATGATTTTGGATACACATGTTCCCGGTTCCAATCTCCTGTTCCTCCACCATTATTATTAATTCCTCTGGTTCTATCATTGGTAGTGTTTGCATCTACATCATTATAGCCATAAATTAAAAGAACTTTTGACGTATTAGAAGGGGCTACATCGGTTTGTTTTAATGCATTCCAAACACCAGGAGTATAGCTAAGAAAATTAGTATGTGTACTTGTTACTTTATTAGCCAGCTCGTTTTTAAGAGCTGTCCCAGACAAGTTTAAATTTACATTTGAATAATACGGCGGAACTTGACTAAAACCAAGTATCGGAATCGTAATAAGTAAAAATAGTATGTTTTTCATCTTTAATTAAGGTTGATTAAGAATAATTTGTGTTTTCGAAACTATAATTATTTAACCAATCCTATTTAAGTAAAATGTTATCAAATCATTACCTGCTTTACTTCTTTACCCCATCTCAAACACGAGATAACTATAAAAGCTTACCATATCCAATGTGCAATCGTTATACCAAGATGAATTTAATAGAAAAAATACCCGAACCACTACAAAACCACAAGTATTAAATGGTTTATACGTATCTGACATACAGTTTTTTACAGTATATTTAATTCTAATTTAAATAGCACAAACAATGAAAAAAATCTTAAACCTAAACGGAGTTCAAAAATTAAACAAGCAAGAACAAAAAAGCATCAAAGGGGCCGGGTATCATATAGGTTGTTGTCCTAATGGTAATGGATGTCGTATCAGCTTTGGTAATCAGAGTTTTTGCGAACCGGGACGTTGTCTTGGCTGGAGAGGATGTATTTTGTATTAAAAAAACTTTAAAGTAATACCGTAATATTACACAATTTAATTATAACTAAAATTCACACAATGAAAAAAATCTTAAACCTAAAAGGAATCCAGCAATTATCAAAAGAAGAGCAACAGGAAATTAAAGGTTCTTGGGGAAACAGAGTATACTGTGGTGGCCCAAGAAGATGTTGCATTCGTTTTCCTCATGGAGGAGAGTTCTGCGATTACGGATATTGCATGGGTAACGGAAGATGTGTTTGGGCATAACCCTAACATAATTCATCTAAAAGAAAATAGGGTAAATAGCTTGTATTTACCCTATTTTTTTATTCTATAAATACCTCTCACTTACTTTCCTTTTCTTTTCAAAAGAAAACTATTGTAATGGCAATTCTTTGATTTTCTTATTTATTATGTATAAAAAAAATCATCTTTTTTTTAAGGTAAATTCAAAATACAAGTTGTATTATGTATATTGCATACAAGAATTGTAACACTTTGCTTTTGGAAAAATACATGCTCCCATGCCTTAACAAAAAACTTTTCGGTATCGACTGCTTGGGTTGTGGAATGCAAAGATCTATGGCACTACTTCTAAAAGGAGATTTTATAGGTGCCTTTTATATGTACCCCGCTATTTATCCTCTTATATTATTGCTTCTATATCTGGGAAGTACTTTTTTTATGCAATTCAAACACGACAAAACGATCAGAATTACCTTAATAAGTAGCACTGCTTTTACCATAGTAGTAAGCTACATCATCAAAATGAAAATTATTTTTTAACAAATCGATTCATATTATGGAAACTAATCAAGAAAGACCCAAAAATTATTTAGTAGAATCTATCCTAGTAACAATTTTTTGTTGCCTCCCCCTAGGGATTGTAGGTATTATTAACGCTTCTAAAGTAAATTCTGAATTTGAACAAGGAAACTTTGAAGAAGCTAATAAAGCATCTGCTAGTGCAAAAAAATGGGCAAAATATGGTCTTATTGCAGGAATAATTGGAATTGTAGGCTATTTGATATTTATGTTTGCAATTGGCGGTATGGCAATGTTAAGCGGTAGTTCAGGATATTAATGAAGATTAAACATATTGGCATAGGCATAGTATTCATTATCATACTATGCCTATACTATTTTTATAATCCAACTATAGAAGGGATTTTTCCTAAATGTCCTTTTTATAGTGTAACAGGGTTGTATTGCCCCGGTTGTGGTAGTCAAAGAGCATTACATCAATTACTACACTTTAACCTTTTAGAAACCATCAATTACAATGCACTATATGTAATTGGTTTATTTTCTATCCTATATAATCTAATTATTAAAGGTGTAAACACCTATTTTAACAAAGGGTACTATAATTACCTTAATCATCCAAAAACCCCCATAGTAATTGGAGTAATCATCATTGTATTTTGGATTCTTAGAAATATTTCATCCCAACCATTTTGCCATCTGGCCCCATAAACCCGATTAAAAAAATAACATCTATATTAGCAATAACTAATCAAACCAAATTATGGAAAAACAAACATTACCTAATTCTACCACAATTCTTGTACTTGGTATTTTATCAATTCTTGGGTGTTGCTGTTATGGTATCCCTGGTATTATCCTGGGTATCATAGCAATCATCATGGCAAAGAAAGCAACCGCTGTTTATAATGAAAACCCAGAGTTATATACAGGTTTTCAAAATGTAAAAACAGGTAAAATTTTAGCAATTATAGGACTCGCTTTAAGCGTTCTTTATCTTGCCTATTTTGTTTTCTTATTTGCAACATTGGGAATGGAAGGAATCCAGGAAATGCAAAAAGAAATAATGAAACAATATGGTGGAGCATAAAAAAGCACAAAAGTTAATATGAGAAAAGAGACCTAAATGGTCTCTTTTTTTTATTTATTACACCATAAGATTGATCCCTTTTCATAAAAACGGACTAGTAAACTTCAACTCCTCAAAAAACATAAAAAACTAAATAGCAAACACTTAATGCAATTTGATGCTAATTTTCTACAAATTAAGATTTCCAATACTTCTGTTTTACTCTATCCAATAAAATTATATGATACCTTAGCTCTGACTTAATTATCCCTAAATAATAGCTCCAAATTTTCAAAATTTAAAATCTAATCAAAATTATGCTTCAACTAAAACCAAATGATCAACAATTAATTATAGAACAGTTACAAAAAGAAAATCAAATAACCATCTTTATGATCGTGATACTGTCTTATATAACCTTCATTGCTATCATTTTTTGGTTTGAAAATTTGAAAGAGAAAAAGGCGTACCAAAAAAGATTCAACGATTTAATCGATCAAAACAAATTAAAAAAAATAAGAGAAAATAAATCCATTGGTTTTTCTGATGAAATTGTAGACTGTATTCTTGAGCATTTAGCCAATTTTGAAAAATCTATAGGCTATATACAACCCCACATTACCATGCAGTATTTAGCAGAAAAATTTAATACCAATACAACCTATTTATCTAAGGTGGTAAACGTATATAAAAAGAACAGTTTCAGTAATTATATAAATGATTTAAGAGTAGATTTTGTTGTTGAAAAGCTTATCAATGATAAAAAATTTAGAAACTATAGCATAAAAGCTATTGCTAATGAAGTTGGTTATAAAAAAGCAGAATCCTTTTCGAAAGCGTTTTATAAAAAGACAGGAATGTACCCTTCTTTTTTCATAAAACAACTTAATAAAAAAGGAGGCTAAAAATAGCCTCCTTTTTTATATAAATTTATGAGATTTTTATTTCTCAAATTCTTTTAATGTATTGGTAATGATCTCTACACATTCTAATAATTGTGTTTTGTTCATTACTAATGGTGGTGCAAAACGAATGATATTACCATGTGTTGGTTTTGCCAAAAGACCATTGTCTTTAAGCGCTACACAGATATTCCATGCCGTATCACTATCTTCAGAATCGTTGATCAAAATAGCATTTAATAATCCTTTTCCTCTTACCAGAGTAGCGATATTAGAATTTTCTATGTATTTCCCTATTTCTGATCTAAACAACTGACCTAGTTCTTCTGCGTTTTCTGCAAGCTTCTCATCTCTTACTACTTCTAGAGCAGCAACCGCAACTGCAGCTGCAACAGGGTTCCCTCCAAAAGTACTACCGTGGTTTCCTGGCTTGATCACCTCCATAATACGATCATCTGCCAATACCCCAGATACAGGGTATGCTCCACCACTTAATGCTTTTCCTAAAATTAAGATATCTGGTTTAACATCTTCATGATTAACTGCTAGTAATTTACCGGTACGTGCAACTCCTGTCTGTACTTCGTCTGCAATAAACAATACATTGTTCTTTTCACAAATCTCTTTTGCTTTTGCCAAATATCCTTCTGAAGGAACAAATACTCCTGCTTCTCCCTGAATAGGTTCTACCATAAATCCAGCAACATTGCTATTACCCTTAATAGCTTCTTCTAATTGCTCTAGATTATCATAATCTATTTTTATAAATCCATTGGTAAACGGGCCAAAATTCTTTCTAGCAATAGGATCATTAGAAAATGATATAATCGTTGTGGTTCTACCGTGAAAATTGTTTTTACATACAATAATTTGAGCTTCATTTTCTGGAATCCCCTTCTTCTCGTATGCCCATTTTCTACATAGTTTCAAACCAGTTTCTACAGCTTCTGCACCCGTATTCATTGGCAATAACTTGTCATAACCAAAAAACTCGGTAGCAAACTTCTCATATTCTCCTAATTTGTCATTGTAAAATGCTCGAGAAGTTAATGTTAATGTCTGAGCTTGGTTTACCATAGCTCCTACAATCTTAGGGTGGCAATGACCCTGATTTACTGCAGAGTACGCACTTAAGAAATCATAATATTTCTTGCCTTCAACATCCCAAACATATACTCCTTCACCTTTGCTTAAAACAACAGGTAATGGGTGATAATTATGAGCTCCATACTTATCCTCTAATTCAATTAACTCCTTTGATGACTTTTTTTCTAAAATTGCCATTGTAAAACGTATTAAAATAAAACTTTTCGATTCCTACTTTGATGCATTAATCAGGAGAGAAATCATCCCAAAAAAGTTGCCCGCAAATTACTAAATATAAGCTTCTCTCTAAAATCTTACTCAGGATATTTTTCCTCCTAATGAGGATACTTGCAATTCTAACCGTTTAATTTCTCTTAACAATGCATTTTTATCCATCTGCATCCAGATATATAATTTGATCATAGAATGAAAAACTACACATAGAATCAACCCAACACTCCATTTTATTAGCTCGTTTGTATCTTGAACATTAAAAAATTGCGTAGCGCAATAGATCAATAATCCAAATATGATCAAGTTTACAAAAGTCATTAAAACCATGATTTTTTTTAATTTCCCTTTAAACACGCCAGAAAACATTCCAAACAAATTCTGTTCATCCAACTCATCATAAAATTTTGCTTCTTCCTCGGTTAATGTTTCCTTAATTAGTTTATCAATATCTTTGATTTTATTGTCCATAGTTTTTGTTTTTTAAAATTAGTTTTAATTTTTCTCTAGCCTTAAACAACCGAGATTTAACGGTTCCTGCAGGTACTTGTATGATCTCCCCTATCTCTTTAATACTATAATCTTCAAGGTAAAAAAGGTTTAATACTATTTGTTGTTCTTGAGATAATGCTCTTATCGAATGTTTCAATACCTTATAGATACTCTCTTCTTCTATGATAGCTGTATTTTTTTCTTTAAACTGATGTTTATACTCATTATAAAACGCTACCTCTTTACTATGTTTACGATACCAATCAAGCGCTTTTCTGGTAACGATGGTTAATGCCCAACTCCCAAAACAATCTGGGTCTTTTAAATTATTAATTTTTAAGAAAATAGTACTCCAACTATCCTGAGCAATATCTTTTGACACTTCTATATCATTAGTGCACCAATATGCTTGTTTACATAGTTTTATATGCCATCTTTTGACAAGAAGTGATATTGCCCTTTCATTTCCGGATTGACATTGTAGTACCAGAAGCGCATCAAATACCTTATTAGAGTATCTCATACCGATCTTTATAGTATAGACGAAGAAATAACAAATAGGTTCATTTTTTTACGTCTTTTTCGATAAGATATATTGAATAATTTATAAGTATATGCTTTCTATTCTTATTTTTGCGCTATGGCAAGAAAAAAAAGAAGACAAGTCTTCGAAAATATCGAAGTAATTGACGCAGGAGCTAAAGGGAAAAGTATTGCCAAAGCACCTGACGGAAAAGTTATATTTATTAATAATGCTGTACCAGGAGATGTAGTTGATATACAAACTACCAAAAAGCGTAAAGCCTACTATGAAGGTTCTGCTACAGCTTTTCACAGCTTATCAGATAAACGTGCAGAGCCCGTTTGTTCTCATTTTGGAACTTGTGGAGGTTGCAAATGGCAGTTTATGGGGTATGAGCATCAGCTAGCTTTTAAACAACAAGAGGTCGTTAATAATCTAACTAGGTTAGGCAAAATCGAACTCCCAGAAGTTATGCCCATTCTAGGCTCTGAAGATCAGTTCTTTTATAGAAATAAAATGGAGTTCTCGTTTAGTGATAGCCGTTGGCTTACTCTTGATGAGATTCAAAGTGATTCTGAAATTAAAGATAGAAATGCGCTAGGATTTCATATCCCAGGTATGTGGGATAAAATTCTAGATATTGATAAGTGTCACCTTCAGGAAGATCCTAGTAATGCTATTAGAAATAAGGTAAAAGCATTTGCTACAGAAAATGATCTTTCGTTTTACAATGCTAGAAATCAACATGGTTTTTTAAGAACGCTCATGATTCGTATTGCCTCGACTGGAGAAATAATGGTTTTGGTGCAGTTTTTTCATGAAGATGTAGAAAAAAGAACTTTGTTGCTAGAGTATATTGCCAATGAGTTTCCAGAGATTACCTCGCTTCAATATACTATTAATAGTAAAGGTAACGATACTATTTATGATCAGAACATTATCTGCTATAAAGGAAAAGATTTTATAGAAGAAGAGATGGAAGGTTTGCGTTTTAAGATTAATGCAAAATCTTTTTATCAAACCAATTCTAAACAAGCGTATGAACTGTATAAAGTAACTCGTGATTTTGCCGACCTTACAGGATCAGAGTTGGTATATGACTTATATACAGGTACAGGTACTATTGCACAATTTGTTGCCAAGAAAGCAAAAAAAGTAATTGGTGTAGAAGCAGTTCCTGAAGCTATAGAAGATGCCAAAGAAAATGCCAAACGCAATACTATCGACAATGTAGAGTTTTATGTAGGAGATATGAAAAAGGTATTTACTACAGACTTTATAGAGCAACATGGTCAACCCGAGGTGGTCATTACAGATCCGCCACGAGATGGTATGCATAAAGATGTAGTTGCCCAGTTGTTACATATTTCTCCTCAAAAAATTGTGTATGTTAGTTGTAATAGTGCAACGCAAGCAAGAGATTTGTCGTTATTAGATGAAGTATACAAAGTAAGTAAAGTGCAACCTGTAGATATGTTCCCGCAAACATTTCACGTAGAAAACGTTGTATTACTTGAAAAACGGTAATTATATGAGCATACTCAGAAACATATCACTTCTAGCAACTATCATTTTGGTTATTACTTTTAATATGGGTTGTGAACGAGATGATATTTGTGCAGAAGATACCCCTACTACTCCTTTACTAATCATTAAATTTATCGATGTAGAAAATGGTACAGAGATAAAAGCCCCATCAGAATTACAAGTAAAAGCAGTTGGGGTTGATGATATTTACCCAATAGGTAGTGTTCGGGATTCTATTTTAATTCCGCTTAAAAATGATGCCTCTGTTACAGACTATGAATTGACTATTGACTCAGACACTACTAACGAGGAAACCACTGCCAATACAGATGTTATAAGCATTCAATACACCCCTGTCGAGGAGTATGTAAGTAGTGCATGTGGTTTTAAAGTGAATTATGAGGGAATCACAATATCACCACCTGTAGTTGGAGATGATGGCAGCTGGATTAAAAATATAACCATACAAAGAGAGAACGTAACCGATGAGAGCAATGCGCACGTACTTATTTTTCATTAGTCTATTACTTACCCTTAGCTCTTATGCTCAGGAAAATACCAAAGTAACCGCTCAAGACACTCTTCCTCCATCAGAAAAGTATGGGGTTAGAGCGGGTATTGATCTTAGTAAACTTATTCGTTCTACACTAGATGAAAATTACACTGGATTCGAAATTGTAGGAGACTATAGATTTTATAAAGATTTTTACCTTGCCGCAGAAATAGGAAACGAATCTTTTATAAGGGATGAAGAAAACATTAATGTTAAAGCATCAGGAAACTATATACGAGCTGGTATTGACTATAATGTTTATAAGAATTGGTATGGAATGCAAAATAATATTTATGTAGGTTTACGCTATGGTTTTTCTTCCTTTGACCAGACATTAAATGATTATACCATTTTTACAGACACTAATTACTTTGGAGTAAGTGAAGTCAATGACAAAATAGAATCCAAAGGCCTAAATGCCAGCTGGATCGAATTCGTTTTTGGAATCAAAGTAGAGACACTTAAAAATCTTTATATGGGAGCTAACTTATCTCTAAGAAATCTGGTAAGTGAAAAAACGCCAGATAGATTTGACAATTTATATATCCCTGGATTTGGACGCACCAACGATTTTAGCAGTATCGGTGTTGGATACGGATATTCTATAAGTTATCTTATTCCGTTTTTTAAGAAAAAGAAATAAGAAAATTAGATGCTACAAACGGCTAGTAATTATTTCTGAAATTTAGCTCTTTTACTGCCCGCGTACATTTCATACTTAACCAATCGCGCTTCTAACTTACCATTGAAAACTTTTATTTTTCTTGATGGCCGAAGACCAACATGTTTCAAAGATTCAAGATTTCCGGTTATAAACCATGCGTTTGTACCTGGATATTGTTTTTTCAAGGTATCTCCTATTCTTTCATAGAACTCTTCAGTATCGACCTCTAATCGTTCATCATAAGGAGGATTAAACGTCATATGAAGAGGCCCTTCTGTTTTTTTAGTACTTTCGAAAAAATCTCCTTCTTTTATTTTAATAAAATCTTCCAGATTGGCATTTTTTACATTTGTAATTGCCTTACGAACGGTTGAAGCTTCTTTATCCATACCTATAATAGTATGATGAAAATCTCTAGTTTTTTTAAGACAGGATTCTTCTATTTTCTCGAATAAATCCATATCCCAATCCAGCCATTTTTCAAAAGCAAATTCTTTTCTATTCAAATTTGCTGGTATATTGCATGCGATCATTGCTGCTTCGATAGCCATCGTACCACTACCACACATTGGATCTAAAAAATCACATTGACCATCCCATCCCGAAAGCAGTAATAAACCTGCCGCCAGCACTTCATTAATAGGAGCAATATTTGTTGCTGTACGGTACCCTCTGTGATGTAAAGATCCGCCAGAACTATCCAAAGAAACCGTACATAAATCCTGTTGAATATGAATATTGATTGTAAGATCCGGATGTTCTAATTCGACACTAGGTCTTGAACCTGTTTCTTTTCTAAATTTATCGACAATCGCATCTTTTGTTTTTAAGGCAATAAACTGTGAATGATTAAACAAGGTTGAATTTACGGTAGCATAGATTGCAAAAGTATCATTAACATCTAAATACTCATTCCAATTAACACTTTGAATAAAGGCATATAAATCATTTTCGTTCTTTACCTTACCAGACGTAATTGGTTTTAAAATTCTTACCGCTGTTCTTAAACAAAGATTTGCTTTATACATAAACCCTAAATCCCCATAAAAACTTACTACACGGTTTCCTACTTGCACCTTTTGTGCTCCCAAATTTCTAAGTTCTTTTGCCAGAACTTCTTCAAAACCAAAAAGGGTTTTGGCTACCATTTTAAACGAATCGCCCACTATATCTGTTTTCTATCTAAAACTATCCAGAGCTTCTATACAACTAGAATAAAAACTTTAAACAACTTCTACAATTAAACCGCAAAAATACATTAATTTTGCGCTCTATGCTAAAAGATTCAATAATGTGGTATACCTCTTGGTTCAATACACCTTATTATCATATTTTATATAAGGACCGAGATCATTTAGAAGCCGAGGGTTTTATGGACAATATCACAAATTACTTAAGTCTCGAAAAAGGGGAAAAAGTATTAGACTTGGCCTGCGGAAAAGGGCGCCATAGTATCTACTTAAACACCCTAGGGTTTGATGTAATAGGTGCTGACCTATCTAAAAATAGTATTCAATATGCATCGCAATTCGAAAATGATTCCTTAAAGTTTACGGTGCATGATATGAGTAAACCATATCCTGAAAAGTTTTCTGCTATCTTTAATCTATTCACTAGTTTTGGATATTTTGATAAAGAAGAGGACAACCTAAATACATTGCTTGCAATGAAATCAAGTCTTAGTGAAAATGGATTTGGAATTATTGACTTTATGAATGTTGATCTTGTGATTAACAATCTGGTAGCTGAAGAAGTAAAAACCATAGGTACTATTACTTTTAACATTAAGAGGTTTTATGAGGAAGGATATATCTATAAGGAAATAAAATTTAGAGACAATGATGAAGATTTCTTTTATACAGAACGTGTAAAAGCTATTACCTTGAATGACTTTGAAAACTATTTCAAAAAAGCCAATATAAATTTACTAGATGTTTTTGGTGACTATAAACTCAAAAAGTTTAGCAAAAATACATCACCAAGACTCATATTAATTTTTCAATAGTGCATAATTATTTATTATCAATAATAGCGGTGGTTATAGGAGCTCTTGTAGTTCTTATTTTTAAACCAAATAATCAAAAGAGTTTAAAATTACTCCTTGCATTTAGTGGTGCTTTTTTATTAGCCATTACTATTTTTGATATATTACCCGAAGTTTTTGAAGACAATCCTAATTCTAAAAGCACTGGAGTATGGATTATGATTGGTATTTTATTACAAAAGGTACTTGAATATTTTTCTCAAGGAGCAGAACATGGGCATGTTCATTTAGATAAGAAATCGAATCAAATCCCTCTATTGCTATTTACCAGCTTAGGAATCCATGCACTCTTAGAAGGTTTTCCTATTCATCATAACGATGATATTTTGATTGGGATTATTATTCACAAGATTCCGATTGCAATGATCTTAACCACTTTCTTGTTTAAAACCAAAATTAAGAAACCGTATATAATATTGTTTTTAATTCTGTTTGCCTTAATGACCCCTCTAGGAACATTTCTGGCAGAATCATTAAGTATGCTGCAAAACTATTATAAAGAGATTACAGCTATAGTTATTGGTATCTTTCTACATGTTTCGACGACTATATTATTTGAAAATAACGAAGGCCATAAGTTTAACATCACCAAATTGTTAGTTATTTTGTTGGCCACAGGGGTTGCATATATTGTCTAGTTATGTTTAGTAAAGAGGATTCTAAAAAAATAAGACAGGAATTTTGGACTACTTTTGGAAAAGAATACCCAAGAAAATGGTTACTGTATAACACCAAAATTAAAGATGTCACTTTAAAATTTACGTTCACTACAAAAAAAGCTCAGGTGTCTATTGATATAGAGCCCGATGATAAGTTAATAAGGGCTTATTATTATGATAGGTTCTTAAGCTTAAAAGCGATCATAAGTACTGATTTTTTGGAAAACATAATCTTTGAAGAATCATATGAATTGGAGAATGGTAAAGTAATATCCAGACTCTATGTCGAACTACCCAAGGTAAGCATTCATAATAAAAGTACCTGGAATGACACAATGATATTTTTGGATCAGCATATGGACAAACTAGAAACCTTTTTTTTAGAATACAAAGACTACATCAAAGCTTAATTTTTTATAAAAACATTTTATTTTAATTTTCTGAAAGTATCTTTTCTATTTCTGTAAACGAAACCTTACCTTTCAATTTACCGTTTGGATCAATCAAAAATTTTGCAGGTATTTCTGTAACACCATATGCTCTTGCAATGGGCGAAAGTAACACAAACTTATTCTGATGAACAATTTGGTTTTTCCATACAAAACCATCTTTTTGAGCTGCTTTTTTCCATGATATGGAATCTTTCTCCAACGCAACGGTAACAATTGTTAATTTATTCGCATATTTCTTATGCAATTCTACTAGCTTAGGGTTTTCTTTTCTACAAGGTGGACACCATGATCCCCAAAAATCTAACAATACATATTTACCTTGTAAATCAGATAGCTTAAACGATGTTTCATCTATCAGTGTAGTTTGAAAATCTGGTGCTTGTTCTCCTTCTTTTGCACCCAGAAACTTAACATAAAAGTAAAATAGTGCTACTAGCAGAACAACTATAATTATGAAATATCGAAATAGCTTTTTCATACAAACTAAAAAAATTTAAGTAATTTTTATTTAGCAACTAATATAACATTTCTAACGAATGTCTTGTCGAACTAAATAACCACATCCTAAAATCTATCGTAAAATGCTATTTAACTATATCAAATCTTATATTTGAACATAAAATGTAAGATTTTTCTTAATAAAATATAATAAAACACATACTATATATGCTTTTTATGCCATCAAAATAACATTTTAACGGATTTATATCTTTTTTTTTATATATTTAAGTACCCCAAAACTATATTGAAAATGAAGAACGTAAAAATTCGTAAACACTGCATTCTGCTGATATGCCTTTATCTATTTTCTTTAAACGTATATACGCAACATAAATATCAGTATGAAGAAATGACATTTTCTGAGTTAGAAAATGTTATTAAATATACCGAAAACCACTTTACTTTATTGGGAAGGGTTAACGCTATCAAAACTATCGAAACAATAATTGATATCTCAGAGAAATTCGGTTCCAAACAAAAGTATCATTTAAAAGCATATTCATATAATACCCTTGGCAAAATTTATTATACTAATAAGTATTATAAAGGAGCTATAAAGAACTATAAAATCGCTGAATTATATGTAAAACAACTTGATGATTTTCCTGAAATAGCTATAAAAATAAACAACAACATTGCTTTAGCATACCTACATGGCTTTAACAAGCCCAATAGAGCTCTTAAAAAGATAAAATACATTTACGAGCATCGTAGTGGTATAGATCAAACTTCTCATCATATTCTAGCCCTAAATTTGGCATCTATATATATCAAGATAAAAAAATACAATAAAGCATTTCTTTTATTACAAAAATGTAAGAAATATTTTATTGAGCATGAGCAAACATTACCCGAAAAATTAGTCACAACCTATACAAACTATGGAGAATATTACTATCATAAAAGAGAATATGGTAAAGCAATAAAACATTATGAATTGGCCGCCGACCTAGCCGAAAAAAATCACCTTTTTAGAAAAGCAATGGTGATTTATAAAAAACACGAAAATTTATTAGTAAAAACTGGTGAAAAAGGTAAGGCATATGCTATTCTAAAAAAATATACAAAACATCATCAAATTGCTTTGGATGCAGAAAAAAAAGAAGCTAATCGATATAGAAAACACCTTTATTTAAGTGAACAAAAAACTACAATAGAAACCAAAAAAGCTGAAAAATCTAAAAACATATCTATATTCACACTTTCGTTACTTATTTTATGTTTAATATTTTTCTGTTTCTTTATTTACAATCATAGACAAACTAAGATTCTTGGTAAATCTCTTGCTATTAAAAACAAACAACTTAAGATAGCAAAAGAAAATTCTGATCGTCTGGCGGCAATCAAAACAAAATTTATATCTACTGTGAGTCATGAACTAAGAACTCCTTTATACGGAGTAATTGGATTATCCTCTATTTTATTAGAACGTATAAAAGACAAAGAAGATTATAAGTTTATAAAATTAATGAAGTTTTCTGCAGATCATTTATTAAATCTAATCAACGATGTATTACAGGTAACCAAAATGGAATCTTATGAGATACAATTAGAGGCTACCAGTTATAATATTAGAAACCTTGCTGATGATATTAAAAATTCTTTTGAGTACCAAACAACAAAAAATGGTAATACGTTTCATCTCAATTTTGACCCTACAATTCCTCATAGGCTTATTGGCGATCCTGTAAGACTATCTCAAATATTTATTAATCTTATTAGTAATGCCAACAAATTTACCGAGAACGGAAACATATGGTTAAATTTTGTTAACCCAGTCATTACAGATAATACTGTCGAAATTACTTTTGAAATTAAAGACAATGGAAGAGGAATCCCTCTGGATAAACAAGAAACCATCTTTAATAAATTTACCCAGGCAGACTCTAAGGATCATAGCATTGGGACAGGCCTAGGTTTACATATTGTCAAAAACCTAGTTCATTTACACGGAGGCGATATCCAATTAGAAAGTGCCGAAGGTAAAGGATCAACCTTTTATTTTACAATTAGTTTTGAAATAGACGCCAATCATAAGGTTGTTTCTAAAAAAAGAAACAAAAAAGACCCTGTTGTATACATCAATACCAATGAATATAATATACTAATAGTCGAAGACAACAAAATAAATCAGATCGTTACCCAAAACATTCTAAAAACCAAAGGGTATAATTCAGAAATAGCCTGTGATGGTCAAATAGCTGTTAATATGGTAAAGAAAAACGATTATGATCTTATTTTGATGGATCTCAATATGCCAAATATGGGTGGTATGGAAGCTACAAAGCTTATTAGAGAACTTGATATACATGTTCCTATTATTGCTTTGAGTGCTACAGACACCTCAGAAACCATTGCTACGATCCTAAAGCCTAATTCTGGTTTTAATGACTTTATGATAAAGCCCTATAAAAACGAGGAGTTCTTTAGTAAAGTAGAAAAACATATCAGAGAAAATATCATCCCTAAGGCTTCTTAAAAAGTATTTTGAATACAATTTAAAATTGTTACGTTTAAATTTTAGGCATAAAAAAAGCCCTCATCTATTAGATGAGGGCTTCAAGGAAGGCGGCGACCTACTCTCCCACGAGTGTAGTACCATCGGCGCTAACGGGCTTAACTGCTCTGTTCG
>CANMLW010000005.1 GCA_947498705.1 uncultured Aquimarina sp. | reverse complement strand
CCTGGACTATCTCCATTAACATCATTACATACTTGGTAAACCACAGTTACTGTACTGCCTTCTTCACCGGCTAAAGGGGTATAGTTCATAACTCCTGTTAGTGGATCAAAAGTAACGGTACCTCCTGCATTTCCTCCTGTGCGAGTAATTAGTGTAGTAGCTCCTGGCACAAAATCATCATTGGTTAATATATTCACACCATTAGTAGTACCTTCAACTACAGTTAATAGGTCGTTTTCTGCATCAGCTCCTGTCGGATTAGGATCGGTCGTATCGGGATTTCCATCATTATCATCATCGGTGTCACAAGTATTTGCAATACCATCACTATCAGTATCTGGACCATTATTCACATAAGCCGAATCAGGAGTGGTATAACCATCTGTACCTCCTGTTACCAATCCATTAGAACTAAATCCAGTCCCTTGTAATTCTCCTGGTCTGGTTCCACTTGGGGTAAAACCAGCTTCAATAACATCATTACAATTATCACCATCTGCATCTATATCTAAATGATTTGCTATACCATCTCCATCAATGTCATAAACATCAGGAACGCCATTATTATTTGTATCTGTATAATCAGTAGTTGAACCATCACCACTTGTTCCATTATCAAAATTATCTGCAAAGTTTATAACTCCATCACCATCTGCATCTCCAAATGGATCATTCCCCAAATTTTCAACAACATCTGTAATTCCATCATTATCATCATCATCATCATCAATATCAAGGATATTATCTCCATCTGAATCCAAGGTATCTCTAAAATCGACATCTCCACCTGAAAATACGTTTCCATCTGCATCTGGTAAGGAGGAGGGTACATCTACATTTCCGTTAGTATCAGAATAATCTCCGGTTGTATCTGAAACATTATCCAAACCGTCTTTGTCTGAATCGGTTCCTGTTAATGTGATACCAGCTTCAAAAGTGTCACTAAATCCGTCATTATCACTATCGTTATCCAAATAATCCGGAACAGCATCTGATACTGTTAATAAAGCATCACTGTTCTGAAGCGTTGAGAAACCACCTCCATAATTATCGGGTACTCCATTACCATCGACCGTGGCACTAGGAGCCACATATCCAACAGTTGATTGTGCTTCTACATTATCTGGAATACCATCATTATCACTATCCAAATCTAAATGATTAGGAATACTATCGCCATCGGTATCATATACATCTGGAATTCCATCACCATTCGCATCGGTATAATCTGTTGTTGAACCATCGCCAGCAGGGATTCCTGGTTGACCAGCATTATCTTCTATGTCCTGAAAATTTGGTAATCCATCGCCATCTGCATCTCCATCGGGATTATTTCCGTTTGCTTCATCAACATCAAGAATTCCATCATTATCATCGTCAAAATCCGAATCATCATTGACAGTATCTCCGTCTGTATCGCCGGCACATATATCGTATAAAAATGGAGGACTTAATGTAAACTCTGTAAAATTAAAATCGATATTTTTGACAAAACCACTGTTTCCAGTCAGTATCAAATTAAAAGTTCCTGTATCTTTTATTTCAAACATTACAGACCCTGCCGTTCCTCCTATGGTTCCTGTTGCCAGAATACCAGAAGGAGTTGGTGTGATATTAACGTCGGGATCTCCTGTTACAAATCTAAAGTTTGAATCACAAGTGTATTCTACTGCTTCGTTATTGGGACCATCTAAATCATTAAATGTTAATCGATAATCATCTTGTACCGGATTTAAACCACTATCTAAAAACTCAAACAATGTTACCGCACTACCCGTTGCAGTATTTGACCAACGTATGTTATCAGGGGATAAAAATGTCCAGTTACCAGCCGCTCCACTAATTCTAGTGGTTCGAACAAAAGCAATATTAGGATTGTCTACAGAAGTGGCGGTAAAAACTGCCGTACCTGTACCGTTTCCACTCTGAACACCTGTAATTGTTATACCACTAAAGTTCTGTGCATGGCTTGATATACCAGCAAAAAAAAGAAAAAAAAGAAAAATAGGGATAAAAGAGAAGGGGTAATTTCTTTTCATGTGTTTACATTTTTGGTTAGTTAATTTTGGGTGTTGGGATATTATGTAAATATATATATTAGATATTTATTTAACAATTTTTTGGCAAAGGAATTTAACAAAAAAATCGATTAAATACACAAAACAAAGACAAAATACACTATTTTGCTCATTAATTATAAATTAAAGCTGTACATTTTTTAAAAAATAATATCTTGAGAAAGGGGGTTTTATGAGTTATTTTTAAGTTTGTTACAGTAGATTCCTTATCTTCATTAGAAGATAAAATTGCTTTACCCTCTTTTTTAGAAGAAGTATTAAAAGAAGTCCAAAAAAATAAAGATAAGTGTCTTCGCTTCATTTTTTTAGATTTTATAAGAGATACAAAATCGGATATAAGCAAAAGAATATTTGATTAAATTTTGTAAAGTTTTGTAAAGAAGTGTAAACCAAAATATCTAGACTTACTTTTTTTATAACTTTATACCATGCGTATAGACAAATATATAATTATTATTGTTTTTGCACTTTCAATAGTATTTGCAATGGTTTATCAGATCATATTCATTAAAAATGCTTATACCAATGCTGAAGTAAATGTAGAAACGGATTTTATTAGATTATTTCAGAATACTTTTCTTGATTTTGAACAAAATGATAATACAACATATCCACAGAGGGTATCAACTGGAATACTAAAACAATCAGGACGTTTCATGTACCATTTTAATTCTAAAGATTTTGAACATGAAATTCTAAGTCATAAAAAAAAAGATTCACTTTTAGTACCATTAAGCAAAAATGAATTTGAAAACTTTTGTGCTTTATTAGAAAAAAACAACTTGTCAAAAAGAAACGTTTTGAAGTATGAAATTGATTACCTTCCTTTTTCTGAATATAGAAACTTTGGCCAAATTAATATAAATGCTGATTTATTACTGACACAACGCTCAGGTATTTTTAGTGTATCTATTAATAATTATCAATCTTATGTTTTTTCTAAGATTAAAAACGTAATTATATCTTCCTTTGTTTTTTTTATTGTGATTATTACAAGTAGTTTTTTGTTAATAAGAAAATATATTAATGAAAAAAAAATAAGCCGTTTTAAAGACGAGTTTATTAATAACCTAACGCATGAGTTGCAAACTCCTGTAACCATATCAAGTCTGGCACTTGAGAAATTAAGTACTGAATTGCTCAATAATCAAGGTCATTACAGATACGCTAGTATTGCAAAACAAGAAAACTCTAAAATAGGAAACTTAACAAAGCGTATTTTAGAACTCGCAGAACTAGACAAGAAAAGTATGAAAAGGAGTTTTGTTGACATTGATACATCAGTTTTAGAAATTTTAGATAGATCTCAGTTACTATTGGATGAAAAAGATACTTTTTCAACAGATTTTAATCATCAAAATATACAGTTAAACACCGACAAAGAACAGTTTTTAGATTTACTAGATAATCTTATTAATAATGCCATAAAGTATTCAAAAACACCAAGAATTATTAGCATAAAAACATTCGTTAAAAAAAGGAATGTAGTTTTAACAATCAGGGATAATGGGATAGGGATCCCTGAAGAATTTAGGAAAAAGGTTTTTGACCCCTTCTTTAAAGTACCGACTGATAATGTACATGAAATTAAAAGCCATGGCTTAGGTTTGAATTATGTATCTAAAATTGTAAAAAGAATGAATGGAACTATTTCTTTATCTAGTGAAGTAGATAAAGGAACTGTAATTAATATTACATTACCCTATGACAATTAACTTATTATTAGTAGAAGATGAGCCAACATTATCAAGCTTACTAAAGGAATTTTTAGAAATAGAAGGCTATAAAGTATATACAGCTCTAAATGGTGAAGATGGTTTTAAACTATTTAAAAGTTCTCCCCCAGACATTTGTATTTTTGATGTTATGATGCCCCGATTAGATGGATTTTCTTTATTAGAAAAGGTTAGACAAGAAAACACTAAAGTTCCTATTATCATATTAACTGCAAAATCATTAAAACAGGATATTATTAAAGGATTAAAACTAGGAGCCGATGATTATTTAACAAAACCTTTCCATTTTGAAGAACTAAATTTACGGTTAAAAAATATTCTAAAAAGAACTACTAATACGCAAAGCCAAAACATCTATATGATTGGCAAATATACATTTAATATTAATTCGCAAACATTAGAGTTTGGAGGGGAAATTCAAGATCTTACAGCTATGGAAACTAATATTTTAAACTTGTTATACACTTTTAAAAATCAAACTTTAGAACGTAAAGAAACCTTACAAAATTTATGGGGTGGAGATGACTTTTTGAATTTTAGAAGTATTGATGTATTTATATCAAAACTACGTAAGTATCTTAATAAAGATAGCTCTGTTAAAATAGTTAGTATACGTGGAAAAGGATATAAGTTAATAATTGAAAAAGTGTAGAGAACTCGTTTAAATAAGAAATAATGAGCTATCGAATTTGTTATTTAAAAAATCGAATGTATTGTAAATCTGTAACAAATGAGAAATTTAAAATAAAATTGTTGAACGGTTAAAAACTAATTGAAGTCTTAATTTTAAAACATCCAACTTTATACAAAACAAAAAACCTGTGAAACTATCTTCACAGGTTTAAATTAAATCTTTAAAATTGCCAACCTACTATTAGAACGCGCCAAATTAAAGGCCATTTTTTGAAAATAGTTCTTCTATAAATTCAATATTAGAAGGTTGGGGAGTATCAGCATTTATAATGTTACCCTCAGGATCAAGAAATATGAATCTGGGAATACCTTTTATATAATATTTACTAATAAAACTAGATTTAAAACTGTTATCAGCAAGTAATTGTGTACCCTTCAATTCTTTTTCTGTAACCATTTTTCTCCAATCGTCATATTGTTGAACCTTGTCTACCGAAATACTTACAAATTCGATGTTTTTATTATGATATTTTTCTTCTAATTCTTCTATATAGGGGAATTGTCGTATACAAGGAGTACACCAAGTAGCCCAAATATCAATATACACGTATTTTCCTTTAAAATCGTCTAAAGATGTGGTTCCTCCTGCATGATTTTCATAATTTACAAATTTAGGAGAAGGTTTTCCAATTTCTATATTTTTTACTTTATTATACAACGTTTCTATTTGTTGCTTTTGTTCACTATTCGTAGCATATTTTAGATAATAGGTATAGAGTTCTTTTTTATTTTGAGAAGCAAGCAATCGACTTTTAGTAAATTCAAATGATAAAACATCTTTTATGTAGTCGTTTTTTATTTGTCCAATACCTTTCATGTAAGCAGATTGATGAGAAATAAGTTGTTCTATTTCCATAATAAAAGTTTGGACTCGTATGATATTGCGAACTAATCTATTGTAATCAGGTAGATTCTGAAAATCTTCTTGGTTGTCAAGGCTTACTTCTTTAAATTGCTTATTAAAATATTTAACCTCTGGCGGTACAATTTCCTTTAATTTGCCTTTTTTATCAAGTAATTTATTAATTGCGTAGCTTATTTTTAGGTCCAGTTTATTATAGTGGATAGCCCTTTTTTGTTCTGCTAGTATTTTTTCAGGCACATTTACTAATGAACCGAGCTTTCTTTCTATGGCAGTAGATGTTTTATCAATTAATGCAATAAAATCATTCTTTTCTAAATCGAATATTCCATCATTCCATAATTCCCAATCAATATCACCAAATGCATTTAAATTTTTTTCTTTTTTATAGTGAAGAAAATTATTGATGCTCGCGTTATCACCACTATAGCTATATTTCCCTTGTTCATCAATCAAAAAATGGATGTTTTTTTTTGGAGTCAGATATAAATTCTGCTCTTGATAATAACCACGGGTCTTATCTTTTATACCTTCAATGGTGAGACTTACTTTCCATATTTCAGTGCTTTTTAGATTAAGACTATCACTGAATTTTCCTGTTTTTTCGAGAGGAATAAATAAACTTTGATCACTATTTTTGGAAGAAAAATATAGTTTCCCTTTTTTATCTTTTGGAAGAGTAATATTACCTGATATTATTACATAACCTGCTTGTTCGATTTCTGATTTCAATTCTTGTTCTTGTTTACAGCCTATAAGTAGGGTTATAAAGAATACTACTAATGTTAATTGTCTATACATTTTCTATTGTTTTAAAATAGCTTAGGGTAATTTTTGAGATATTGATTATCCATTTATGTATAATAAACATAACTTTAACCTAAATGAACCATTGCTATTTTTTATTAAAGGAATTATTAATTTATATATGAAGTTTAATGATAACTTTCTACAAATGTTAAGGTCTCTTTTAATGCTCCTTGAAACAAAATCTTGCCGTCACCATCAATAGTTATATAAGTTGGGTAAGAATAAATGTTTAAATATTCGGATAATGAATTTTTATCATTATTTAGTTGTATATAATTATCCCATAGATAGTTATTACTTTTTAAATAGTTCAACCATATATCATGATCCTTATCTACAGAAATTCCAATGATATTAGCGTTGGCTCCTTTTAATTTATCAAGATTTGGTTTTAAATACTTATGATCATTAATACAAGGTTTACAGGCAATAAACCAAAAATCAAAAATATACAATGAATCAGAGTGAGTGATGATTTTAGCTTCTTGACCGGTTTTATTTCTGAATTTGAAATTGTCTAAATTAATTGAAGTATTATCTATTAATTTATTAAGGTTATAGATTCCCGTATTTTGTATAATTCTTTTCTCAATGATTGAATCTTGTTTACGTGCATATGCTCTTAATGCTTTCAGGTTGGTCCTGTTATTTTTATTAACCTCTATATATAGATAACTTAAATCCTTTAAAAGAATATTTTTAGTTTTATCCTTTATTAAATCCAATAAGTAAGTATTGGCTTTTTGTAGCGATGCTGTTTTTTTAATTTTTCGGAAATTATTCACTATTTGCTTCTGTTCATAATACACGGGGGAATTTATTACAGTATCAATTTTCAATCTTTTACCTTCCGCTGTAGCTTTAATGGTTATATCATTACCTTGTAGTAATAAACTAGTATTGATTATTACACTATCTTTATGAACAAGTATGTAGTAACTTCCGCTTATATATTCTTTTAAGTCGATTTTCGTTGAATTTTCAAATGGCACGCTGGTAAAAGAGCCAGATCCATCCGCAGCAAAAAACTCTATGGATTCTGCGCCTTCTACATTCTTTATTTCTATTGTTACAGTAGATCCTTTTTGTTCATTAAAAGATAAAGTTGTTTTATTCTCTTTTTTAGAAGAAGGATTACAAGAAATATTTATTAAAAGGATTCCGAAAAAAAATAAAGGTAAATGTCTTTGCATCATTTTTAAGATATTATAAGAGATACAAAATTGGATATAAGTAAAAGAATATTTGATTAAGTTTTGTAAAGTTTTGTAAAGAAGTGTAAATCGTTTCTGTCACATTTGCATCAACTAATTTACAAAAGTCATATCCTTTTGGATTAAAAAGTAATGTTCAAGGGACATACATTTCCAAAAGTGATTATCATTCAAGCTGTCTATTTCAAATATAGATTTGGATTAAGCTATCGAAAGATTGAAGAGCTCATGTCTATTCGGGGTGTAAAAGTAGATCATGCTACAATACAACGCTGGGTTTTTAAGTGTAATCCTTTGCTGGAAAAAAGAATTTAGAAAACGAAAAAATCAGCACGTTAATTCAACACGTATGCTAAAAATTTAATGAAATTTCTTTATGAAAAACACCTGTAATTTCCTTCAAAATGAACAGGTTACCTAATAACGGGGATAGAAACCCTTCGACACGTATCTCGCTCAGGACAAACTTCTCGTTCGGTTAGTTCTATAAAATAGTACACATAAAAAAGGCTTCACATTTTTGTGAAGCCTTTTCGTTGCTAGTAGCGGGAACAGGACTCGAACCTGTGACCTTCGGGTTATGAGCCATTTCGGTCGCACTATAACCACACTGAATGTCAGTGCTTTAATTTTTTTGAAGTACCTATAAACTTGCAAATACCTACAAATGGGTACTTAAAACAGGTACTTTTTTATGAAGTACCTATTTAACGTATGCAAACACCAACAAATAGAAACAAACAAATACGCAAAAACTGTACACAATTGCTGCATACAGTTTTTAGCTTTTTCCTTTTAATAATTCAAAAAATTACTTGTAGATAACCAAATGTTTAGAATAGATTTTTCGTAAAAACCTAAAACCTATGATTTATGTAACATTGAATTCCTATTGTATAACCTTGCATCGATTAATTATAAAGATCTTTGTAATAAATATTATAAAATGAGAATATAATCGTTTTCAAAAAATGAATCTTGAACGACCTAGAATTACCAAAATGATAATGCATGCGCAGTATTTGATATATACTACAAAACATTTTCAGGTAAAAAAAGAGGCAGAAATTCAAAACTCTGCCTCTTTTTATAAAGTTGAACAAAACCTTACAAAACAAATATTCTTTAGTAAGAAAATATTAAAACAATACACAAATCAATGCCATTGAATCATTTTTCTGTTTCCTTTTATTAGTAATTCACTAATAAAACTTTAGGTTCCGGCGATTATTTCCGTCCTTATATAGTCACCGGAATTTAAAGAAACTTAACAATTCTAAGGATAAGACTAGAAGGATCAAATCTTATTAAATGAAGTATTAAAAAATTATAATATAGTAAATATGAAACTTGACAATATGGTAATCGGTAAATATAAAATAGGAGATACAGTATTTACTAAAATAAACCCTAGTATTTCGCTGATAGTAAAGCGATATATTGATGGAATCTACTATTGCGGATTTCAAAATGACCCTGATAGATGGGAATTGGGTCTGTACGCAAAAGCATTGGTAGGAAGTTAAATCCTTTCTGAAGTCGGTTTCTTTAATCTTATATCACTTACATATGAAAACATCAGCAATAGTATATTGCGAAAATGAATTTGGCAAACTAGATGGTAAAGTCGCAAATGGTCTTGTCAGACATTCCGAAAAGTATAAAATCATTGGTATTATAGATAGTACTAAATCAGGTCTTGATGCTGGGGAGTATCTGGATGGAATTAGAAATGCGATACCAATATTCCAAAATTTTAATCAAGCTATCGAAATGTTGGATAGCATTCCAGAATATTTTATCTATGGCATTGCACCTCTTGAACCATTTCTTAGTGATGTTGAGAAAAAAATTATTTATACTGCTATGGAATCTGGAATGCATATTGTAAATGGGCTTCCAGAATTTCTTTCAGAAGATAAAGTTTGTATGGATCTTGCAAGAAAATACAATGTATCCATTTTTGATGTAAGAAAACCACCTTTAAAAGAAAAACTCCACAACTTTACCGGACGTATAAGAGACGTTCAAACTCCTGTAATAACAGTTTCTGGTACAGATTGTGCAGTTGGTAAACGAACTACCGCACTTAAATTAGTAGAAGCTCTTAAAAAAGATGGCTTAAACGCAATATTTATAACTACAGGTCAGACAGGGGTACTTCAAGGTTCGAAATACGGTATTGCTATAGATGTATTAAGTTCTGGTTTTGCAACGGGAGAAGTTGAAAATGCTATCCTGGAAGCACTCAAAGAGCAACCCGATATTATTGTAGTAGAAGGGCAGGGAGCACTTAGTCATCCTGCATTTACCTCCTCAAGTGCAATCCTACGAGGCGCTATGCCTAAAGCTATTATCCTTCAACATCCACCAAAAAGGCGCACCAGATGTGATTTTCCTAGAATTCCAATGCCAACACTTGAAAGTGAAATAAAAATGTTAGAAGTTTTCTCCGGATCTAAGGTAATTGCAATTACAATCAATCATGAAGGTATGAATGACCAAGAAATTAAAAACACAACAAAGACTTATGAAGAAAAGTACCAATTACCTGTCACTGATGTCTTAAAAAATGACTGTAGAAAGTTGATAGAAAAGCTTTATGAAGTATTCCCTGATTTAATTAATATACCCCCTCTAGTATGCCAACCCCAAGAATAAATATTAATCTTAGTAAGATAGCCCACAACGCTAAGGTGTTAAGTTCACTTTTTAAATCAAAAGGCATAGAAATAATTGCCGTTACTAAAGGAGTTTGTGCACATCCACATATTGCTAATGTTTTGGTAAATAGTGGGATTAAAATTCTTGCAGACTCAAGAATATCAAATATAAAGGAAATGCGTGCTGCTGGGGTAAAAGCTTCTTTTTTATTGATTAGAACACCTATGATAAGTCAGGCAGAATCTGTAGTGTTAGATACCGATATGAGTTTAAATTCGGAGTTGTCTGTTATAAAAAAGCTTTCAGAATTTGCTATCCTGCATGGTAAGATCCATAAAGTTATTGTCATGGTAGAATTAGGAGATTTGCGCGAAGGGATATTACCCTCCCAACTCGAAAATACCATTAAAAAAGTACTAAGTCTTCGAGGAGTTGAACTCACAGGAATAGGCACAAACCTTGCCTGTTTTTCGGGAGTTAAACCTACAACAGAAAAGATGGAATTGCTGTCTTCTATTGCGAATAGTATTGAAAAAAAGTTCAAAATAAAACTATCTGTGATTTCAGGAGGAAACTCAGCTAATTATAATTGGTTCAGTACTACAAAAGATGTTGGTAGGATAAATAATTTAAGATTAGGAGAATCTATATTTTTGGGCTACGAGCCTTTAACCGGAAAACCGATTCCAAAACTTTATCAAGATGCTTTTATGCTCGTAGCTGAAGTTATAGAATTGAAAAACAAATCATCGATGCCAGATGGCGAGATTGGTCTAAACGCCTTTGGTAACAAACCAAAATTCAAAGACCAAGGCATAATACGGCGAGCTATCCTAGCTATGGGGGTTCAAGATGTAATGGTGGCTGGATTAACTCCTAAATTGGATGTTGAAATCCTGGGAGTAGGTGGCGATCACATTATTATAAACGCCAAAAAAGAAAACTTAAAAGTTGGTAGTGATGTATCATTTACATTAAAATATGGGGCGTTGGTTACAGCCATGAACTCATCCTACATTTTTAAAAATATCATTACTCCTATCAATGGGGAAGAGTATTGTGCTATTGTAGAAGAAAAAGACAGCTTGCACAAAAAGAAAACAGCAGTTATGACTGTCAAGGAAGATCACTCTCCATTGATAAGTCTTCAGGATTCGGATTTTAACTTAATTTTTCAAAAATCTATTCAGAAAAACTATCGTTATTTGGTTAGAGAAGAGGTGTATAAAAAAATAGGGCGAATTAGTGAACTTCTGAACAATCAGGGCAAAAAACTAATTATTAGATCAGCCTGGAGGTCATTTAAGCATCAGCAAAAACTATTAGAACAAAAGGCCAGTTTTTTGAAAAATAAATATCCGAAAAAATCAATAGAAGAAATAAACAAAATTTTATCAAATTTTGTTGCTCCCAAAAGAAAATCTACCCATTCGACAGGAGGTGCTGTTGATGCCCTGATTTATGATTTGCGAAAGAAATGTGTACTTGATTTTGGAACCAACGATGGACTATATATTGATTTAAATGAAAAATGTTATCCCAAACATCCTGACATTAGCGAAGAAGCAAAGAAAAATCGCAAACTTCTGATAAAACTTTTCGAGGATGAGGATTTTGTTTGTGATCATAAAGAGTATTGGCATTTTGACTATGGCAATATTGGTTGGGCAGTAGAAAAGAATAAGGAATATGCTAACTATGGTGTTTTAAAGGAATCGTTTGTACAGTCAGCAGCTCTTAATTATCCGAATAAAGTGTTCTTTTATCTGTAAATGAATTAATAAATTTTAGCTATCGGATTAGAATAACTACAATGAAGAAGACAGGTCAAATTATAGCTCAGAATATTAGTTTAATAATCAAAACCTGGGAGGAACAAGTTAAAAAAGAAATTCTCTCTTCAAAAAACATGGATGTTGTTATCTTACAGGATCATTTACGCTATTTTATAAAAGATATTTCGGATGTAATGACAAGATATAGTAATCCTATATATGCTTGTCCTGATGAAAAATACATCGAAATTTTTGAAAACTGTTCACAACATGGAAAACACAGAGCTTTATCTTCCAATTATACTGTAGACCAGATCATTCTGGAGTATATTATTTTTAATAGAGTCTTAACAGAGGTTTTAATCTTAAACAATGTATATACATTGGATGTAGGTGAATTATTAAAATACTTTATGGAACTGGCTACACTTAAATCTGTGGAAGCATTTTCGAAATCTATTCAGGATATGCAAGAAAAACTTGTGGGCACATTAGCACATGATATCCGTAACCCCCTTTCTATTGCTAAAACCTCCTTAGAATTGTTAGATTGTCAAGAAGGGGAAGATTTAGTAAGTACAATGAAATACATTGCAATAAAAAGTGTCACCAAATCACTTGGACTTATAGAAAGTTTGATGGATGCAATTACAGTAAAGGCAGGTCAAGGTATAATGTTGGAGTTTGCTGAAATCAATATCTTTAAAATTATTAATGAGATATACAAAGATTCTGAAACAATTTATTTCAATGAATTTGAATTTAAATACACTTCAGATAATATAGTGGGAATATTTGATGGAACTGCTATTCGAAGATTAATAGAAAACCTTATATCCAATGCAGTTAAATATGGATTATACAAATCACCCATCACTATTAATATTAAAGATCTAGGTGAAGCTGTGGAGTTATCCATCCATAACTATGGAAAGCCAATTCCCAAGGAACGACAAGGTCAAATTTTTCAATTCCTAAAGAAAGATAATGATTCTATTCAATTAAATAGTTGGGGAATGGGACTTACATTAGTTAAGATTGTGGCAGAAGCCCATGGAGGTTATGTTAACTTAGAAAGTGATACAATAAATGGTACCCGATTCACTATTTTGATGAAGAAGTCAATCAATAAACCGGGAAAAAAAAGAATTAAACTGTAATTCATAGGTTTTATATTTGTTGTCACACTTTGTAGTTTGCCTATGCTAGCACTCATAACGATAATAATTCTGTTACCCTCCCAAAAAAAAGGTTAGCAATCTTAGAAGTAATCGCTACAGTCATTTAATCCCTCTTGTTTTTACATTTTTATATACGTTCTAAGCTGACTGCTCGAATAATGCCAAAGATATCCGACTCTTTCATAATAAGTGCATCAATACCCTCAATAGTAATTTCTGTTCCAGAATATTTTTCATATAATACGGCATCACCAACCTTTACAGTCATGGGTTCATCTTTCTTACCCTTTCCGACAGCCAATACAACACCTTTTTGAGGTTTCTCCTTAGCAGTATCTGGTATAATAATACCTCCTTTTGATTTTTCTTCTGCAATGTCAACTTTTACCAGTACTCTATCAGCAAGTGGTTGTATTTTAGATTTATACATGATTATTTTTATTAAGTGTAGTTCAATAGGTCTGTAGCTCAATGAAAAGCAACTCTAACTCTGCTCTGGTTTTCTTAAGTTTAATAGCAAGATTATCAAGCATCATTTCTTTTTGATCATTTTCAAATTCAAAATCTTTATCAGATAAAAAAGTGAATCTCCGTTTGAGCATTACCTTTTGCTCTCTCCAACTTCTTGTAATATTTGTTTTAGCCATTTTACTATTTACTTGTTTCCATTAAGCATTTGTTTAGTTAATTGAGTTGGAGGATTTATGATTGTTTCTGGATCTAATAGGAGACTTTTTTTCGCATTAATACTAAGCATTGGAAGAAGGCTAAAGTCAATATTATTAGCATTATTTGTTATTTGATATGGTCTTCTTAAAGCTTCCTCAAAAATACCCAATATAGATTCATCAACCCTTTCGTCGAATTTTCTGGCGAATAAGTTGTCTCCTTGTATTAAGAAATCGACATCCGCTCTTGTCAAAGTTTCTGGTTTCAAAGTTATATCACCATCAACTACCCTTACAACAACTCTCTTATCATCGTTTATGATCGTTTCTTTGAATGAAGTATTCATTAATGCAGTTTGAAAAAATGATTTATCAGCAAATAGGATCTTACGATAGAAATCTTCAAACTTTTTCATTTCGGGACTGTAACAAATAAATTCACAGCATGCTCTGGTCAAGATCATCCATTGCCCGCCGACATACCAAGTCACATTTTTCATGAAAGATCTTTTATAGGGTATGCCCGAAAAGCCAATATCTATCTCCTGAAAATGGTTTTCAAAGCGGTTTAGCGTATCAGGTTTCTTCTTAATTTGATTGACTATTTTTATGAAGTTTTTTTCTTTATTCCTGCTCAAAAAATCAAAAATAAAATCTTGAGATTTCAAAGGAAAATCCTGATCGCTTAGATTAATAAAAAAATCCCATTTAAGACAACGATTTAGAAGGTATTTCATCCCATTAATTTGAGACTGTACCATACTATATCCTCTCCTCTCTACATTTTTACTTTTTAAAAGATAAACGCTGGAGTAATCTGCCAAAAATGTTTTAACGCTCTTTTCAGTGTTTATATCAATCTCTTGATCGATCTGTATTAAGTAGTGGTTTTCTGGATGGTAAATGGCTTTAAACAATCGTTTGAACTGTTCAGGAAAACGGTGAACCAATATGAAGTAGGCAATCTTCGGCTTCTTTTCTGGAATGTTAAAATGAAAGCTTTGCATTTTTGTTATGCCTAATTCTTGTGTCATTTTATGGATGTGTTATCTTGTTCTTAACTTTAGTCATTTTAAGTAATCATTATAAAAGCTCTCTTTCAAAAAACACTACTTCCTTTTTCTTAGGATCTTCTGCAAACGTACAGTAATAGATTCGGCGGTAGTATAATCGTACAATCAATTTAACTTCAGGATTTGCTTTGGCGTAAACAGTATCACCTGGTTTGAATTTATTTTCTTGTCCTTCCATATCCTTTATATTTAAATTCTAAATGCTCACATCTTCATAACCGCTTTTAATGATGATCGACATCATTTTAAACCGTTTATTAGCCTTTACTACATTTCTTGTATGAGCTGGGATAATGATTACGTGACCGGTTTCAATCGTATTTGATTCTTCATTAATAATAATTTCAGCTTCTCCGTCTATAATCTGAATAAGATTGTCAAAAGGAGATATTTTAGAGGGCAACGCTTCTCCACTATCAAATGATAATATAGTTACAGTTCCCGTTTTTTTCTTCAGGATAGCTTTCATAATCACAGATCCAGGTTCATAATCAATAGTATCAACCAACTTAAGTTTAAAGGATTTTTCTAATTCTTGGTTTTTCATGGATAATAGGATAGAAGATTAATGCTAAACTAGAATAAGATGATCACGATTTTTTACATAACGTTCATTCACCACTCCTTTTCTCCTTTCTTTTTGCAGCTTTTGCGGCCCTTTTTTCTTTCAAATTTTTTGCAGGTGCTTTTTTACCTGACTTGGATTTACCTTCTTTTTCTTTTGACATGATTTTCTATTTTTAGATTATTAACACCCCTTCAAGTATAAAAAGGAGTTTGATACGTATACAAAAATCAGTTAATTAATACTTTAATGCGTTACACTAGTTTAGGTCTACATTACATATATCACACTTTTGAATATTAAACAGCCTATTTGTCAGATTAATAATTTATTAGGATATGATTAGATAGTAATTCTCCTTTTGAGGTTTTTCTTATTAATCATAAACAAAAGAGTCTAATTATAAAGAAGAAGGCATTATATCACTCCCCTTTTTAAAAGGCTCCTTATAAACAATTGTACGGTGTGGATATGGGATTTCAATACTTTCTTTATCAAACCTTTTTTTAATAGATTGATTAATATCATAGTGCATATCAAAAGCTTTGTATGGATTATCACACCATACTCTAGCTTTCAGGTTTACACTACTCTCACCAAAACCAATAAGAAAAACCTGAACAATTTCTATACTTTTATTTTTTTGTTTCTTAGATCGGTTGTCAATACAAAAAGGGTGTTTTTCTGCCTCCTCTCTCATAATGGTTTTGGCGGTATCAATATTGCTTTCATAACTTATTCCAATCTCAATTGATTGACATATTTTTTCATTTGCAATACTACTATTGATAACTGTTTCACCACTTATTATTGAGTTTGGGATAATGATCCTTCTATTTTCAAAATTGACAATTACTGTGTGTCTTAAAGTAATATCTTCTACTGTCCCTGTATATTGATTGGCAATTGTGATAAAATCACCAACTCTAAATGGCTTGAAAATAACAATAAAGGTTCCACTAACAATATTAGATAATGCTTGTTGTGCTGCTAATCCAAGAATTGCTAGGAAAATACCAGCACTTGCAAAAACCGTAAGTGCATAAGCTTTAAGAGGAGGGATTAGGAAAGTAATGGTGGCTAGGGCAATTAGCCAAAATAGAAAAGCAACAGCATTTTTAAAAAAATGATAATGAGTAGGCGCTATTTGAGATTTCTTTGAAGTATGCAGAATGTACTTATTGAGTACCCATATCGATACTTTGATAAGTGCCATTGTCACCAAAATGACTAAAACCACAATTACGATGTAATTGTTGCTCCATTTAGTTATGAAATCTATTATTTTCATAGGCGATGACCTGTCTTTATCAAACCCAATATGAAGCTAAAAACTAATTTTGATTATTTTAAAGATAGTTATATGTTAACTTATTTTTTTGTTAAAAAAATCAAATGAATCATATAAAAAAAATATCATAAGCTATAGATTGCCCCATAAGATTATCCTATCATTGTTTTAACTTTTTAGCAACATCACTTACTCCGATGAAGGGTATAGCACCTGCACCTGTAACTTGAGGTAAAATTCCGTTCCATTTTTCTATAGCTTTAAGGTTTGCTTCTATCTTTCTGAGTTCGATTAGATCGGGTGAAATATTCATTTTTTGTAAACGCAATGCCTCTGCTTCAGCTTTCGCTGCGGTAATTGTTTGTTCTGCTTCTACTTTTATACGATCCAAATCTCGTTTTGCCTTTAATGCATTTTGTTCTGCAGTTTGTTTTGCCTCAATAGCATCAGTAAAAGTTTGGGAAAAGCTGAAAGAGATAATAGAGAATGCATCAACTGATATATTTGATGCAAGTAATCTTGAGGTAAGTGCTTGTTGCATTTCGGTGCTAACGGCTGGTCTTTTGGTAATTAATTCTTCTGCAGTATATCTGGCTGAAACGGCTTTCATTACCTCTTGAATGGCTGGATCAATAATACGCTCTTTAAATTCTACTCCAATGGTTTGGTAAACCAAATTTGCTTTATCCGGTATAATATGATAATTCAAGGCCACTGATAAATCTACATCCTGAAGGTCTGAGGAGGAGGATGCAGCATCAGTCATCGTTTTTTGGATCTTTACATCCATTAGAATCACTGTTTGCATTATTGGTATTTTGAAGTGAATCCCTTCCCCTAGTACAACATCTTGAACTGCCCCAAAATTTTGAACAATTCCTCTTTCACCTGCTCCTACCTGAACCCACGGCTTAAATGCTATTAATAGTATAAATACAAATGCCAAAATGAATAATTTCTTCCATTTTCCATTTTTCAATGCATTCTTTATTTGATTTATATCTTGATCATCCATTTTACTTTTATTTTACTACAAAATTGGATAATTAAATATACATTGTGTTATACTACACTAAATCCATATTACATATATCACACATTCTCAAATATCAATACAGCAAAAGATTATTTAGTATAAAAATAACTTTCAACAAGCATGATTTCTGGCAAAAATAGATCACCTTTATGATTATGAATAAAAAAATAATTTTATCAATGGGTTTACCTATCAGGATAAGAAATGTGACTGGTAAAACAGCTATCATTGAGCTTAATGCAGGGCATTTTGTGGTATGTAAGTATCAAAACAATATATCTGTTTATCTAAATGATGCAAAATTGAAAAAGTGGTATCCTGTAAGTTTGTATAAAAGATTGGTTTATATGCTTAAGATCTGGCTAACAGGATATAATTGGTTATAAATCTTCTAGATTTTGTTTACGTTTTTCTTTAAGTTTTTTATAAAAAGTAGGCGTTAAACCAGTGATCTTTTTGAACTGATTAGATAAATGCGCAACACTGCTATAGTGTAATTTATGAGAGATTTCGGTAAGATTTAGTTCATCATAAATAAGCAATTCTTTAACTCTTTCAATTTTATGGATAATGATGAATTGCTGAATGGTAATTCCTTTCACTTCAGAAAAAATATTTGCTAGATATGTGTAGTTATAGCCAACTTTTTCACTTAAATAATCGGAATAATTGACTTTAGGCAATTCGTCTGTGTAATGAATCATTTCGATAATGACATTTCTAATTTTCTCAATTAGAATACTTTTTTTATTTTCCATCAATTCTAAGCCAGATTTACTTAGATTTTTCTCCAGTTGAATACGTTGCTCTTTAGTTATATCTTCTAAGAGTTCAATAACACCTAATTCCAAAACGACATAATGCAATCCAAGTTTTTTTAACTCTTCTTTCACCATGAGTTTACATCGTAAACTGACCATATATTTTATAAATAATTTTGTACTCATGTTTATATTTTGACGCGGTACCTGTTTTTTGTTAAGAATTAAAATTTTATATCATTTTCGAAGATGCTGTCCAGACACCAGCTTCTGTAAACATAGTACGGTTGATACTTCTCTATTCTTCTCCCCCCAATAATTATATTCTTAGTAAACCATATGATGAAATCTTCTCCGACATGTTTATCAATATGTAATAGGCATTTTTCAAGTATAACGGACAAAATTTTGTTAAATTTAGAAATAAACTGAAATATCCAATTATGAGGACTTCTTCTACGTTGAAAACAGCGTCCAAACTGATGTTGCTATTCTTAATTTAGCTTAACCTGTTTTTTGCACTATTGCTGAGAAATAAGAGAGCAGAAAAAGAATATTGAATTTGAGAAAACAGGATTAAACTGGAGCTTTCAGAATTTTAACATGATAAAGATACCTTTAATTTAAATGCTATTCCCAAATCATATGTTAAATACTGAGATGCAATATTTTGTAATTTATAGCAAGCCCATAGACCAACTTAAAATTAAACCTACAAACTGATATTCCAGTTGAAGGGTAGTTCCTTAAAACATTTGAAATTAAAATGAGAGAATCATTCTTAGAGAGAACTGGGCTCATATCGAACTTTTTAATGTCCAATTGTAGCCCAATTGTCAAGTTATCAAGTCGTTTATGATTTTCCTATTTGACATAATAACAACCGATATTTAGATATAAAAATCAGTTTAAAATATATTTCCATAAAGCTCTCAACATAGAAGTTTGATAAATTCACCTATTCTGTACAATTTAATGAATATTTATAATTCAAATCTAAGTGACTATAAATTTAAAGAGTTTTCCTACGAACCAGAACCGGACTTTTGAATTTATCGAACCTGTTTTTACTGATTACCAACACTTTAAGCGGAATTAAGAATAACAAGTAAAAATAAAAAACCCTTGTAAATACCAGTATTCACAAGGGTTTTCTAAAAAAAGTAGCGGGAACAGGACTCGAACCTGTGACCTTCGGGTTATGAGCCCGACGAGCTGCCTACTGCTCTATCCCGCGATATATATTTTATAAATCAGTAAACTGATTTGAAATTTCTTTTTAAGAACTTTCGCTTACTTATCAACAACTCCTTTCGTAAGCGGAGTGCAAATATACAACCTTTTTTTACTTAGGAAAGCATATTTAAAGAAAAAATAAATATTTTTTTACTTAATTATCATTATCCACTGATTTTAAAACACATACTGCAAAAAAAATATTTTAATTCTTAAAATGGCCTTTTTTGTTATCAAATTATTCGAAAATCGCTGTATTACTGAAATATATTCAAAACTACCTTTAACTTTATGATTTTATTAGTACTTATCTTCTATATCTCGTAAATTTGCTTCCTTTTTTAATACAATTAATAATATGATGTCTAGAATAGCATCAACAATATAGTAGTAAAGACCAAAGAAATGAGCAAGACATTATTTGACAAAGTGTGGGATTCTCACGTAATACGTAATATAGAAAATGGTCCCGATGTTTTTTTTATCGACAGACATTTTATTCATGAAGTTACAAGCCCTGTTGCCTTTTTAGGATTAAAAAGCCGAGGTAATACCGTATTGTACCCAGAACGTACTTTTGCAACTGCCGATCACAATACCCCTACCATAAATCAACATCTACCTGTTGAAGATCCTTTATCCGCTAATCAGTTAAAAGCTTTAGAAGAAAATGCTGCAGAATGGGGTATCTCTCACTGGGGGTTAGGTCATAAGAAAAACGGTATTGTACACGTAGTTGGGCCAGAAAACGGAATCACACTTCCTGGAGCCACTATTGTATGTGGTGATTCACATACTTCTACACATGGTGCTTTTGGTGCTATCGCTTTTGGTATTGGTACATCTGAAGTAGAAATGGTACTTTCTACACAGTGTATCATGCAGCCTAAACCAAAAAAAATGAGAATTAATGTAAATGGGGAACTTGGTTTTGGTGTTACGCCTAAAGATGTTGCTCTTTATATTATTTCAAAATTAACTACCTCTGGTGCTACGGGATATTTTGTAGAATATGCTGGAGACGTGTTTAGAAATATGACAATGGAAGGTCGTATGACCGTATGTAACCTAAGTATCGAAATGGGTGCCCGTGGAGGTATGATTGCTCCTGATGAGAAAACATACGAATATATACAAGGAAAACCTCTTGCCCCAAAAGGAGAAGCATGGGATGCAGCTATGACCTATTGGGAAACATTAAAAACAGACGATGATGCTGTTTTTGACAAAGAACTTACCTTTAATGGAGCCGACATCGAACCTATGATTACCTATGGTACCAATCCTGGTATGGGTATGGGAATCACAAATAATATTCCGAATGCAGATGCTGTAGAAGGTGGTGTTGCGACTTACAAAAAATCTTTGGGATACATGGATTTTAGTGAAGGAGATAGTATGATCGGGAAAAAGGTAGACTTTGTCTTTTTAGGAAGTTGTACCAATGGCCGTATCGAAGATTTTAGAGCATTTGCTTCTATCGTAAAAGGAAAAAAGAAAGCCGACAATATTACTGCATGGTTAGTACCTGGATCGCACGAAGTAGAAGACCTTATCAAAGAAGAAGGATTATTAGACATTATTACAGAAGCAGGTTTTACGCTTAGAGAACCCGGTTGTTCTGCATGTTTAGCAATGAATGCTGATAAAATACCAGCAGGAAAACTAGCAGTAAGTACCTCTAATAGAAATTTTGAAGGAAGGCAAGGTCCTGGATCAAGAACGCTATTAGCTAGCCCACTTGTTGCCGCTGCTACTGCGGTTACCGGAGTTGTAACAGATCCGAGAACCCTTTTGTCTTAAGCTTTATAGTAAAAACAGTAATTTAAAAAGAAAAAAATGGCCTACGATAAATTCGATATATTAACAAGCACAGCCGTTCCTTTACCTATAGAAAATGTAGATACTGATCAGATTATTCCGGCACGTTTCCTTAAAGCTACCGAGCGAAAAGGATTTGGCGATAATCTTTTTAGAGATTGGAGATATAATAGTGATGATACCCCTAAAGAAGATTTTGTATTAAACAATCCAAAATATAGCGGGAAAATCTTAATTGGTGGAAAAAACTTTGGTTCTGGATCATCTAGAGAACATGCTGCATGGTCTGTATATGACTATGGTTTTAGATGCGTAGTTTCTAGTTTTTTTGCAGACATCTTTAGAAATAACTGCCTTAATGTTGGGGTGTTACCCGTACAAGTTAGCGCAGAATTTCTTGAAAAGATTTTTGCAGCTATCGAAGCTGATGCTAACAGTCAATTGGAAATTGATTTGCCTAAGCAAACAATCACTCTAAAAGCAACCGGCGAATCAGAATCTTTTGATATCAATAGTTACAAAAAAGAAAATATGCTAAATGGGTATGATGACATCGATTATCTTACCAAAATGAAATCAGAAATTCAGGAATTTGCAGCAAAACGTCCTTTTTAAAAATAATTGAGACGATTATGACAATACTCATCTTTTTGCCTTCCTAAAAAACGTACTTAGGAAGGCAAAAGATACTTTTAATTAGTCATTAGCATTTCTACCCGTTCTTCTACATAAAACAATAAATACTCTTTAAGCCTAAATATTATACATATAATGAGTAAACGATCAATAGAAATAATGGATACTACCCTAAGGGATGGTGAACAAACCTCGGGAATATCTTTTTCTGCTTCAGAAAAACTAACCATAGCACGGCTTCTTATCGAAGAATTAGGAGTAGATCGCATCGAGGTTGCTTCGGCAAGAGTATCTGAAGGAGAATTTAGAGCTGTTAAGGATATCGTAGATTGGGCGAAGGAGAATGGATATATTGATCGTGTCGAAATTCTAACTTTTGTCGACGGTGGCAAATCTATCCAATGGATGAAAGACACAGGGGCTAAGGTTCAAAATTTGTTGACAAAAGGATCTCTAAACCACCTTACCTATCAATTAAAAAAAACACCCGAACAACATTTTAAGGATATCGCAGAAGTATTTTCTCTTGCACAGCAAGAAGGCATTACTAATAGCGTATATCTCGAAGATTGGAGTAACGGAATGCGTAACTCTCCAGACTATGTATATGATTTTCTAGACTTCTTATCTGGGCAACCTGTAAAAAGAGTATTACTTCCAGATACTCTGGGTATTTTAACTCCTTCTGAAACCTATAAATATTTGTCTGAATTACGAAATAAATACCCCAACCTTCATTTTGATTTTCATGCACACAATGATTATGATTTAGGGGTTGCCAATGCTATAGAAGGCGTAAAAGCCGGAATGAATGGATTGCACCTTACCATGAATGGGATGGGAGAACGTGCAGGGAATGCACCTTTGGCAAGCGTTATAGCCGTTATCAATGATTTTCTTCCAGAAATCACCACCAATGTAAAAGAAATAGCTTTATACAAAGTAAGCAAGCTTATAGAAACATTCTCTGGATTTAAAATACCAGACAACAAACCCGTTGTAGGAGACAATGTTTTTACACAAACTGCAGGAGTACATGCCGATGGAGATAGCAAACATAATCTTTATTTTAGTGACTTAATGCCAGAGCGTTTTGGCAGAAAACGTAAGTATGCCTTAGGAAAAACATCGGGAAAAGCTAATATCGAAAAAAACCTTGAAGAATTAGGTTTAAAACTTAGTTCTGAAGATGTTAAAAAAGTCACTCAAAAAATTATCAAACTCGGAGATAAAAAAGAAGTAGTAACGCAAGATGACCTACCTTATATTATCTCAGACGTATTAGATAGTAATTTGTACAAAAGTAATGTAAAAATTAAATCGTACTCGCTAAATCATGCCAAGGGCCTGAAGCCTTCTGCAACCGTCGCCATAAAAACAGGAGATGAAATTATAGAAGAGCATGCACAAGGAGATGGACAATACGATGCATTTATGAATGCACTTAGAAAAATATACGATCAAAAGGAGAGTGTCTTGCCGCAACTTATTGATTATGCAGTAAGAATACCTCCTGGTAGTAGCTCTGATGCGCTTTGTGAAACGGTTGTAAAATGGAAAAATGGAGAAAAAGAATTTACAACCCGAGGTCTGGATTCTGATCAGACCGTATCAGCTATAAAAGCAACTCAAAAAATGCTAAATATTATTGAAGCATAGTTTTCGCAAATCAAAAAAACAAATTACTTTGGCCTAGCTAAAACAAACAACAAACTAAACGATATAGAATATTTAAATAATGGAATTAAACATAGCACTATTACCAGGAGATGGTATCGGCCCCGAAGTCATTGACCAAGCTGTAAAGGTTTGTGACGCAATTGCAAAAAAATACGATCATAAAATAAATTGGACACCCGCTCTAACAGGTGCTGCAGCAATTGATGCGGTAGGAGAACCTTATCCAGACGAAACTCATGAGATTTGCGTGAATGCAGATGCTGTGTTATTTGGAGCTATTGGTCATCCAAGATTTGACAATGATCCTTCTGCAAAGGTACGCCCAGAGCAAGGATTATTAAAAATGAGACAAAAATTAGGGTTATTTGCTAATGTAAGACCTACTTTTACTTTTCCATCATTAATTGACAAATCTCCTCTAAAACAAGAACGAATTGAAGGTACAGACCTAGTTTTCCTTAGAGAATTAACCAGTGGTATTTACTTTGGTAAAAGAGGAAGAGAAAATGATGGAAATACCGCATACGATACTTGTACCTACACTCGAGAAGAAGTTACTCGTCTTGCCAAAAAAGGTTTTGAAATGGCAATGGCTAGAAATAAAAAATTATGTTGTGTAGACAAAGCCAATGTATTAGAATCTTCTAGATTATGGAGAGAAACTGTACAAGGTATGGAAAAAGATTATCCTGAAGTTGAGGTAAGTTATGAATTTGTAGATGCCGTAGCAATGAGATTGGTACAATGGCCAAATTCTTACGACGTATTAATTACCGAAAACTTATTTGGTGATATTCTTACCGATGAAGCATCTGTAATATCTGGATCTATGGGATTAATGCCTTCTGCTTCCTTGGGAGAAAAAACAGCATTGTTCGAGCCTATTCACGGTTCATACCCACAAGCTGCCGGAAAAGACATTGCAAACCCTCTTGCTACTGTATTATCTGCTGCAATGATGTTCGAAACTGCTTTTGGACTTTCTAAAGAAGCTAGTGACATTAGAGCTGTTGTAGATAAATCTTTAGACCAAGGAGTGGTTACAGAAGATCTTGCCGGTGATGCAAAAGCATATAAAACAAGTGAAATAGGAGACTGGTTAGCGCAAAACATTTAATAACCAATCCATAAAAGCAAAACCCCCGAATACTCCTGTTTTCGGGGGTTTTGCTTTTATATATGTTAAAAAAATAAACCATCTTTATTCGTTCATTACCTCTATTTTTTTTGATAAAAAAAGCAATTGAAATAAATTTTAACATTTTTTTTGAAAAAAAGTAGGGGTTTTCTTAAATTAGATAGTCATATGATAGTAAAGTTTAATATCTAGATATTGATTTTACATTTATCATTAAACTCCTATTTGCTAATGAAAACTATATTACAATTCTTCGTTTTATTTTTATGTGTAAATATTTATGCGCAAAACTCTAAAAGTCCTAGAGGTATAAAAGACATATTATCCAATCCATTTTATGAACAAAATGAAAATTCTAAAAATGGGTACTCCCAAAAAAACAGCAAGCGAATAACTTATGATCAGATTGTTGAAGAGGCAGACGCTTATTTCAAAAACAAATATCCCAATCTAGGTCCAAAAGAACTTACCACTGGAGAGTTTAGAGACGGTGAATTTGTTAAGTACCAAAGATGGAAAAGCTTTTGGAAAAGTCATTTGAATAGTGACAGAACCTTAGCTGACTATACAAAACCAGCCGTATTAAAATCAAGATCTGCAAAAAAGAGAGGAACTTCGGCCAAAGCCAGTTGTAACGATTCTGATTTTGCTGTTAATTGGTCAGAGGTTAATTACAACGGTAATTTTGGTTATCAAATTGATATGGGGCGTGTAAGTAGCCTTGCTTTTCATCCTACAGATGTAAATACCTATTATGTAGGAGCAGCGTTTGGAGGACTTTGGAAAACTACCAATGGAGGACAGTCTTATACCAATGTAAATGATGATTTACCACATACCGCAATAGCCGACATCATTATAGATGCTGCAAACCCCAATAGAATTTTTATAGCTTTAAGTGATATTGTATGGTATGGCCCTACAGGTATTGGTATTTACGAATCTACCGATGGCGGAGTTACTTTTAGCCCGACTAGTTTAACATTTACATTACCTCAAAATGTTAGAATATATGAAATGGATGTAAACCCTAACGATGCTTCAGAATTTCTTGTAGCTACCTCTAATGGATTATATAGAACCACAAACTATTTTACTACTACTTCCAGAATCCTTAATCAACATACTACAGCTGTTAAATATAATTTAAATTCGAATGATGCTCATGCCGGAGGCAGCCAGGGAGAATACTATTTGAGTACAAATAACGGCCAAACATTTACACTTGATGAAGATTTTGGTAATGGCCAGGTAAGAATTTCTGTCTCTAACAGAACCAATTCTGGCTATGTTGCTATCACTAGTGCTAATAACTTAAATGTTTCTACCGATTATGGACGAAACTTTACTCGAAAATCATTACCTGAACAAAATTGTGTGGTGATGTTTGGGAATAACTCTGACACTAACCTTATGGTAGGTAATTTCGAATGTTATCGTTCTACCAATACAGGTACAAATTTTCAAGCTACCTCTCAATGGTTGGGTCAAAATGGTTTACCTTTTGTTCATGTGGACCAAAGAAACATCTATAGAAACCCTCTAGAAAGTGATTATGTATACTATTGTAATGATGGTGGAGTATTTAAATATTCTATATCTGGAAATAATTTCACCAACTTATCTTCAGACTTGTTTATTACGCAATATTATGACATAGCTGTTTCTCAAACAGATGCCAACGTTCTTGGAGGAGGCTCTCAGGATAATGGAAATGTTACCCGAAATTCTAACGGACAATGGCAGAGTTATTATCCTACTGCAGATGGTATGGGACAAGAAATAGATTTTACCGACTCTAATACCAGATATTATGCCTGGCAAAATGGAAACGTGTTTAGATGGGTAAGTGGTGCAGTAACCAATATATCTCCACCGGGCAAAGGAGGTAGAGGAGCATGGGAAACACCTTACAAACTAGACCCTAATAACGCTAGCAGAATAATTATTGGTTATGATAACGTTTATGCATCTGATGATAAAGGAAATACCTGGACTAACATTGGAGACAATGTTGCCGGAGGAAGTAACCTAGAGCAAATAGCGATTGCCAAATCCAATTCGAATAAAATTTATGCTTCCAGATATAATACAGTTTATGCAAAAAACACAGCCAATAACAACTGGAACTCACACGCAACTCCTGTAAACCAATATATCGCAGACCTCGAAGTACATCCTACAGATGAAAATACTGTATTCATTTCGTATAGTGGTTTTACTAATAGTGCTAAAGTCTACAAATCAACCAACGGAGGAACTAGTTGGCAAAATATCTCTTATAACTTACCGAATTTACCTGTATTATCGCTTGAAACATATGATACAAACCCAGGGGCCATATTTGTAGGAACCTATGGAGGTATCTATTATTTGGCAGATGGCGCTACACAATGGCAAAAATACGGTTGTTTACCATTTACATCTGTAAATGATATTGAAATTCAATACTTAAATGGAGATAAAATATTTATAGGAACTCATGGTAGAGGAATGTATGAGGCTCCACTTTCTATTTTACAATGTAGTGCTGTTGTAACTCCTTATGTAAATGATGGTACTGCGTGGTCACAACAGAACATACTTAACACCTGCCCAGGAACCAACATCCAATTAGGGATGCAAAATGTAGGCATGTCTAATGTGAGACTAGAATATCCAAATGGTACTATAGATACTACTCCAGATGGTGCCACTTCGTGGAACTTTAACAATATACAGATCAATGATTCAGGAACCTATACTGTGTATTATGACAATGGAGATTGCGAAGGACAAGCGGTAATCACCCTAAATGTTCTTGAACCCACAACTCTAACTCCATATGTAAAAAATGATGGAAATACGTGGTCACAACAAAATACTCTTGAAGCTTGCCCGGGAACTACCATAGAATTAGGAAGTCAAGCTCTTGGAACAGAAAACTTAGAAATTAAGCATCCTGACGGCACAACAGACAATACCCCTGATCAGTCAACTTCGTGGAGATTTGAAAACATCCAACCTAGTGATGCCGGAGAATACGTAATCACCTATAACAAAGGCACTTGTTATAGCAGCGAAGTATCAATTACCTTAACTGTATTAAACCTGTTAGAAATTGCACCTAGGGTAAACGATGGTAGCGAATGGTTGCAACAAAATAGTCTTGAGGTTTGTGAAGGAACCAATATATCTATAGGTATGCAAGATATTGGTACCGAAAATGTTGAATTAATCTATCCAGATGGCACCATAGATAATACCCCAGACGCAGCAACCTCCTGGAACATTGACAATATACAATCGGCAAACTCTGGTAATTATACCATACGATATAATGATCCTGTAGGTCAATGCGGACCTAGTACCAGAGAGATAAATGTAGCAGTACGACCATCGACTATTGACCTTTCTGACCCAATCCAAGCATCTGTTAATACTGCTAATTTCAATGCTGTAAACGAGGGGGAGACTATAACCGCTAAAGAAGGCTTGAAATTGGATCTAAAACTATCCCCAAATTTAAGCAGTGGAACTATTCTATGGACAGGTCCTGATGGAGCAACGTATATAACAAACACTGTATCTTTTAGCACAGTAGGAGAAAATGATCCAAGAATTAAAGGCTTATGGTCTGCTCAAATAACATTTACTGATGAATGTTTAGACGAAAAATTTACTTCTAAACCACAAGAGGTTTCATTTAACGTGGATACTATCCTGAATACCGACCCTTCTGACGAGAGTTCTTATACTATTTGGCCAAATCCTTTTGGTAATTCTTTCAAGCTTTTAGGAAATTTTGGTGACCATAACAATAGCTTTTCTCTTTTTGATATACGAAGAAGGTTGATTAAAAAATGGGATATAAGGACTATCGAGAATGCCAGAGAAATTGATATAAATTTATCAGATATTAAATCAGGTTTGTATTTCTTTGTTGTAGAAAACAAAAACATAAAACTGACGAAAAAAATACTGAAGCGATAGTATTTTAAAACGATAACATCTTATCTTACTAAAATACCCCCAAAAGATATTTTCTTTTGGGGGTATTGATTATTTATACAAAATTTTACTGTTCTATACTCAAAGCTTCGAAAGCTATTAAGTCCTGATCTTCAAATCTTGGATGTATTTCTATGGGGTTACAACACACTTCACAATCCTCTACATATACCTGATAGGAAACAGAAGGATCTAATAACATTGATACTTCTTCCCAACAATAAGGACATTGAAAAAAATGTTCTAACATAATTACTTTAAATATCAATCAAGAGACATCATATCTATTTCTTCCTGCACAACTTCCCATTCTTCCATAAGTGCAGCCAATTGATCTTTTTTACCTTGGTACCTATCAAAAAAATCGGGTTGTGCAATCGTCTGATCATAGTTGACTGCTAATTCTACATCAATTTCCTTAATCTCTTTCTCTAACTTATTGATTTTTGACTCTACATTACTCAGTTTGTTGTTAAGCGACTTTATTTTTTTCTGATCTTGGTATGATTGTTTTGCAGTTTGTTTGGTTTCTGATGTTTCTTTAATCTCTTTATCCTTTTTTTCTATATCTCTTAAATCATTAACCTTTCGTTGCTCTAAATAGAAGTCAATATCCCCAAGGTATTCTTTAATTTTCTTGTCTTTAAATTCATACACTGTTGTAGTAAGTCCTTGTAAAAAATCCCTGTCATGAGATACCAAAATCAAAGTACCTTCAAAATTTCTTAATGCTTCTTTAAGCACATTTTTAGATTTAATATCCAGGTGATTGGTCGGCTCATCCATTATCAATACATTGAATGGCTCTAAAAGCATTTTACATAGTGCCAACCTATTGCGTTCTCCTCCAGATAAAACTTTTACTTTTTTATCTACTTCATCTCCTCTAAACAAAAATGACCCCAACATATCTCGCACCTTACTTCGGTTCTTTTCATTGGCCGCATTAACCATTGTTTCGTGTATAGTAAGCTCTCCATCCAAATATTCAGATTGATTCTGTGCAAAGTACCCAATCTCTACATTGTGTCCTAACTTAAACCCACCATCATAAGGTATTTCATTAATTATTATTTTGGCCAAAGTTGATTTTCCTTGTCCATTTTGACCTACAAAAGCTATTTTAGAACCTCGTTCTACTAATAAGTCAATTCCTTTAAGGATTTCTTTTTCTCCATATTTTTTCCCTACGTCTTCGGCTTCAATGACAACTTTACCAGGCTGTATGCTTATCGGAAAACTAATATTCATAACCGCATTATCATCTTCATCAACCTCTATACGATCTACTCTATCTAATTTTTTAATTAAGGATTGAGCCATTGAAGCTTTACTAGCCTTTGCTCTAAATTTTTCAATTAGTTTTTCTGTTTGTTCTATCTGTTTTGACTGATTTTTCTGGGCAGCAAGTTGTTGTTCTCGCATCTCTTTACGAAGCACCAAATACTTCGAGTAGGGCTTATTATAATCATAAATACGTCCCAAAGAAATCTCTATAGTCCTATTGGTAACATTATCCAAAAACATTTTATCGTGAGAAACAATTACCACGACACCTGGGTAATTTTTAAGAAAGTTTTCTAACCAAATGATGGATTCTATATCCAAATGGTTGGTGGGCTCATCTAACAATAAAATATCGTTGTTCTGCAATAAGAGTTTTGCCAGTTCGATACGCATTCGCCAGCCACCTGAAAAAGTATCGGTAAGTTTTTCAAAATCCTCTCTAACAAATCCAAGGCCTTGCAACACCCTTTCTGTATCTCCTTGATAATTATACCCACCTATAAGCTCATACTGGTGTGTAAGATCACTTAAATCTGTTATTAGTTGGTTATATCCTTCACTCTCATAATCTGTACGCTCTGCTAGCTGATTATTTATAGCACTTATCTCTCTTTCAATCTTTTTTATAGCTACAAAAGCCTCGTATGCTTCTTCTAATACTGTACGACCTAGTACAAAATCAATATCTTGTTTTAAAAACCCGATATTTATCTCTTTGTCCATCGCAATTTGTCCTGAGTCAGGTTCTTGCTCTTTTGACAAAATTTTGAGCATGGTCGACTTACCTGCTCCATTTTTTCCAATCAATCCTACTCTATCACCTGCACCCAATCTAAAGGTTATTTCTTCAAAAAGGTATTCTCCTCCAAACGAGATCGATAAGTTATGTATGTTTAACATCAGCTTTTGAATATTTTGTGCAAAGATGATTAATTTTGTGGTAGAATAAAAACGCTTATGAATTTCTTAAAAGGAACAAAGATATACAGTATCTTGACCGGAAGTTGTCCTGTTTGTCAAAATGAAAGTATGTATCAAGTTTCTAATCCTTACAAATTGACTCACACATTGCAAATGAATGAACAATGCAGCCATTGCAATACCAAATACAAAATTGAACCTTCTTTTTTTTATGGAGCAATGTATGTAAGTTATCCTGTCGGTATTGCTTTTGCCGTTGCCGCATTTGTTATTTCGTATCTAATATTAGAAATAAACTTATTGAAAACGTTTTTTGTTATCGTAGGCACGATGATCGTTTTCATGCCAATTATTATGCGCGTGTCACGAAATATCTGGATTAACTTTTTTATGCACTATAAAAAAGAGAAAACTTTATAGTAGATTTTTAAATCGATCGATATTTATTTCTTCATCCAAAGGAATATGATTTTCGATATGGTCATATAGTTTTTTTGCTACGGTAGGCCCTATAAGAATCCCTCTGGTACCTAATCCATTTAAAACATGAATTTGGTTATAAGCATGGTGTGTACCTACCAAAGGTTTTCTGTCTCTTACTGTTGGTCGAATACCCGTTACCTGTCCTACAATCTGATAAGGAACTTTTATAAATTGATCTAGTTTTTTTTGTAATTCCTCTTTGGCCTTATCAGTTATTTCTGATGATTTATCCTCATGATTATAGGTAGCACCAACTTTATAAGTATTCTCTCCTAACGGAATAATAAAAATAGAAGATTTTATCACTTCTTTTAGCTGAAGTTCTTTGGATTTGATAATTATGTACTCGCCTTTATTTCCGACCAATGGCAAACCATTGAAAAAAGGATTTTTCTTAATACCATATCCCTCTGCAAACACAACCTTTTTATAAGTAACATCATTATAAACAACATAGTCCTTTTTTATAATCAATTCATCATATTTAAAAGACTCTTTACGCAACACCCCTTTATCTACGAGATAATCCTCATAAGCAGAAAGCAATAAAGGAAGGTCTATTCTACCTGTGTGTCTTACTTTTCCGTAATGATAAGGGATATCTAACCCCTGATTGGTATTTTGAATTAACTCTGAATATAAAAAATCACAAAGTTTGGGTCTATCACATGCCTCGAACCAGGTATTTTGCTCTTCTACAGAATTAAACCTACGCAATACTGGTAATTCGGTTATTAACTTTCTTCCTAATCTTTTTTCTACATTTTTATAAAAAGAAATGGCTGTTCTAAGTTGTTGCGGAGCATCCCATGCCATGGTAAATCTTTTTAAAATAACAGGATTATATAACCCCCCTGCTACTCTTGATGACTTTTGCGTAGCATTCTCAAACACTACATAAGATTTATTGTGTGTTTCTAATTGCTCTATATAAGATAAACCTGATAAGCCCAATCCAACTACAAGATAATCTACCATGATATCAACTTCTAACATTAAAATTACGTTTCTCTTTCATAAAACCGCAAATAACGATCATAAAAAAGCGACCAACTATTGTTGGTCGCTTTTTTTAAATATCCTCGTAGAATACAGGAGTTATTAATAACTCCACATATCCATTTCAAAGTTTCTAATACTCTCTTTAATTCTTTCACTTTCTAGAAGTTGCATTAAAGCATTATCTACAATGTAATCCTTAATTTCACGGTCACCCTGTATGTTATCTTCTTTATAGATCACAGAATTAAAACGTCTTGCATTTAAGATATGATCATATGTAAATGGCATAGAAGTATTTTTTCTATTAAACGCCATTGTGTTATGCAACATTTCTCTTACATCGGGGTACCATACCCAGAATAATGCTACCATATCTGGCTCATCATCATCAAGAAAGTTAACATCTGGTGCAACTGGTGCAATACCTAATAATCTATATCTTAACTCTCCCTGACGTTTATCAAAATACCAATAACCACGAATCTTATATTCTGCTATATCGGCAGAAGTAATATCTCTTCTATCAATATATTGTGGATCCACTTCTTCTCCTGCATTATATTGCTCATAACCTAAGTCCAAAGTATCTATCTTTGTCATGGTAGTCTGCAATTCTTCAAATGTACGTGTCTCGGTAAAATATGAATCTGAATAAATATTCTTAATTTTTCCATTTTTAATATTCGATACTAGTACATCATACAAAGAACGACGGTTGGCACCAATGTTATTGGTATCAATTGGGTAATACAAAGGAAAATTAATTCGTTCATCCAAATCAATAGTTTCCCAAGTAGTTTTTGCCCATAATATATCACGCTTACCTACATAACCATATTCTAATGGTTTATCATTATCATATAATATCTCTTCTTGCGTTTTCTTACCAATTTCATCAGGATTACTAGCATTTAATACATTTGCCTGTCCAACAGAAACATAAGAAACTAATAGACCAAAAACGGTTAATACAACATTTTTCAAATTCATAACTAGTTTATTGTTTAATTCGTTAACTCAACAATAACTGGAGATATTTTTTTCAATTTATATCCAGAATTTGTAGTTAACTGTGCTTTTATATCTATAATCTGTACAGAAGAACCTCTTTTCGCTTTACGTAAAGCAGATTTTGCCGGTGCGCTAAGTCTTCCTCCTCGAACACTAACAGTTGGCTGTCCTTCTACTTTAAATTTAAAACCAGTAACCTTCAGTTTGATATCAAAATCAAAATCTGGTAAGATCGCACCTACTGATGATATCTCTAACGCGTTTCTAGCCATTTTTATTGCACCATCCTCTCCACGAACTGTTCCTACAGGTCTTGGAATTGGCTTGATTCTAAATTTCTTACTGTCACTAACCGAGGCTCCGTTTGGTAATTTACCACTTACTTTGATACTTACCTCACGTGCTTTTACGTTCGTTACATTCATCATGTATTTTCCTGCACCACCTACTTTTTTAAGACCAGGGGCCGATGCATTTACAGCAGGTACACCAGGAATAGAAATAGTCATCGGGTTATTTACACCACGATATACTACGTTCATCTTATCTGCAGAAATTACAGCCGAGTTTGGCTTAGGAATTACTGCATACGAACTCTTGATTGGTATTTTTACGATAGAATCACCTTCTTTAAACTCAAGTTCTCCTTCTACATCTCTTTCTCCAACATTACCTGCTGGGAAATCTAGCATGATCTGACCATTCAGAACTTCTGTCTGCTCTTTACCATTAACCACAACTTTGGTTGGCTTTAGCGTAGCATCAAAACGACCTAAAACGATTCTTCCTTTAAACTTTTCTCCACTAAAGAAAGCGGTCTTGTCTGGAACAACAATCGCTTCATAATTACTAAAAGAAAGCTCTGAAGCCTGCTGACCCGCTAATAATGCAGAAAGCACTTTACTTTCTGTAGTCTTAACATCTGCTTGCATTTGAGTAAGCTTCGTTAAAGAAGCCACCATAGGAAAACCTTCGAAGTTATAGTTTAACCATTTTTTTGTTACACCAGCTCTATCTTTTTGATCTTGTGTAGAAAATGTAGTTTCAACATCTGTTGCTACTTCTGGGCTTACTTCTTTTACAGACTTAATAGCTGCAGAAACACCGTCTCTATATTTTGCTACTTTATCTAAGAACTCTTGAGCAGCTGCAGTAGTTTTACCACCTTCAAAAAACTTTTGATCCAATGTCAACGACTTATCCATTGTTTCATAATCGGTTGGATCTCCTACTCCTTCTAATATCTCTGATTTTAACTGATCTATATATGCATTAAACTCATTAGACAAAGCACTAATTTGATCTGCTTTTTCTTTAAGTGGCGCATACTTTTCTGGCTGTTCTGAAACTTTTTCTGCCAATCCAGCCATAAATGCTGTATTACGCTCTGTAGCAATCGTATTAGACGATGCTAATTTTTCGTTCATCAGACCGAATGCCGATAATACTTCTTTTGACATGTTTAATGCCATCATTGCGATGAAAACCAAGTACATTAGGTTAATCATCTTCTGCCTTGGGGATAACTTTCCTCCTGCCATATTCTTTTTAGATTTTTGGTAGTTATTATAAAATAATTAAAAATAAATGCGATTAACTTCTGTTCATTGCATTTAACATACCACCATATACTCCATTAAGAGAAGCAAGGTTACTAGATAAGTTTTTCATTTGTGCCTCAAGTTGACCTGCATTAGCAGCAATAGCCTCATTAGCCTGAGCCTGCTTTTCTGAAGCTTCTAATTGCACCTTATACAAACCATTTAAAGTTTCCAAATGAGCTGCTGCTGCAGCCATTTCTTCGCTATATTTTTTAGTTCCTTGAATCGCATCTACACTAGGAGCAATTCCTTTTGCAGCACCTTCGAAGTTACGAATACTATCCCCAAGACTATTCATAAGGTTCGTATCTAATCTAGCTTCTTTAAGCATTTCGTCTAATTTTTTAGACAATAATCCTTCTGGAGTTTCTTTTTCTTTTTTATCTCTTTTGCTACCTCCAGCTAGTTCTGGATATACCAAAGACCAATCTAATTCGTCATCTACTGGTTCGAATGCAGACACTGTAAATACAAATGCCTCTGTGATTAGACCAATAATAAGCATCTCGTTACCAAATGGCCAGTGCATAATCTTAAATAGTGCACCAAGGATTACAACGGCCGCTCCTAGACCGTATACCATGTTCATTAACTTTTTGCTTGCTTTTGAATTTGCCATAATAAAATTGTTTTTTTCTTTTTAAATCAATAGTTTTAAAAAAGGGTTAGTAATTTAGTTGATAGATAATTTTGGGACTTATTTCTGATTCTGAGTATTATTTTCTCCAGTCACGTCAGTACCCATATAGTCCTGAACGGTTCTAAATCCAATATAACTTCTTGCAGAATCGGCGTACTCATAATCTCTGGTGCTTACTTGTAGGAAATAAGCAACATCTTTCCAGGATCCTCCTCGAACCACTTTACGTTTATTCTCATCGTCATTAACATTGGGGTTCATGGATGATACATATTCGTAAGCTGCCGGGTCGTAAGATGATTGTACCCATTCTGAAACATTACCTGCCATATTGTATAGGTTATAGTCATTAGGGTCAAATGTTTTTGCTTCTACAGTATACAAAAAGTTATCTGCTGCGTAGTTACCTCTAAGAGGCTTGAAGTTTGCCAAAAAGCAACCTCTATCGTTTAAGGCATAAGGTCCACCCCAAGGGTATGTAGCAGACTCTAATCCTCCTCTTGCAGCATATTCCCATTCTGCTTCTGTAGGAAGTCTAAAATAGTTTACAAATTCTTTCTTTCTTTTTTTCTGATAAGCGTTCTTTTCTATAGTTCTCCAACGGCAAAAGGCTTTTGCTTGTTCCCAAGAAACACCTACCACTGGATAATCGTCATACGCACTATGCCAGAAATAATCATTATGCATAGGTTCGTTATAAGAATAATTGAAATCCTTGATCCATACAGTAGTATCAGGGTATACCTCAATTACTTCTTCTTTCACAAAATCCTTTCTTCCTCCTTTTTTGGCTCTTGCTGCTGCTTGAATATCCATCCAAGTAAATCTAAATTTATATTTACTTACATCCAGCGTACGACGCCCGTTATAGGATTCTTCTAATGGAATATACATAGTATCCATCACCTCAGCATAAAACTCATCTGGATAATCTTCTACATTCCACTCGATATCAATATCTTTATTTAATTTTCTTCCTTCATATCCTGTTTCTCCTATACCACTATAATTGTCGTACATATATTTTTCGTAAACAGACATGTTTTCTGTATCGGCATCTAAAAAGGCATATTCACCTATACCGTCATCTCCAGGGGTTTTTCCTAGTTCATCGGCCATTATTGCCAATCTTACTCGAATTGTAGAATCGCGAACCCAATTTACAAATTGTCGGTATTCGCTATTAGTAATTTCGGTTTCATCCATATAAAATGAACGAACCGTAACCATTTTGGTAGGGGCGTTAGCTATTGCAGCTTTATCATCATCCGACTTACCCATAATGAATGATCCTCCGGGGATGAGGGCCATGCCATATGGCTTTTGAGGGTGCCATTTTTTTCCTTGTGCTCCTATTAGCTCTCCTCGGTTTCCGCCACCACAACTATAGAGCATTGCTAAAATAGCAAAGAGTGATACAAATTTCTTCATAACTTGTTTTAGGTTAAGATCTTCTAGATTTAAGGACGTAAACCTAATTATTTGTTTTCAGAAAAACAATTTTTTTCAAAAAAAAACCTTAAATCTACCCAATAAAAATGTTAAACTTCGTTTTTTTGTTTTGCTTTATACCATCTTTCTGGTATAACTTGATTACAAGCACTTTCATAATCATTGTACGTGCAAGGTAATAACGTATGTCTTTTCAATTTATTATTACCGGACAAAATAAAAGGTATTTCTATCCACCATCTTCCGGTTTTTGCACTCTTATAAAATGATAAAATTTCGTCTTCTACAGGAACACTATAATGCATCGTACTTTTTAGGTTTCTGACATCAAGTTCGTTAGACCTGTAATTAATCCCTTCTATAAAATACCAAATAATCTGAGCTATTAACAAAGCAGCCATCTCCTCGTTCTTAAAATTTTTGAATTCGTAGATACCAAAGCTTTTTACTTTATCACTAATCCCCGCATACCTAGCAATAGCACATATTTCACGGCCATCAAAACCATTGGGAGAAGTCATAAGCCCATTTAAACTAACCGAATTCATAGCACCAAGATCTATCGCAACAATATCTGCATCTCTCATGATTGGTTCTACCACAGTCACATCTGAAATAACCTCGCCTAAGCGATATGCATCAAAATACAATTTCTCTATAAGATCTATTTCTTCTTGCGAATTAAAATACGTTTGATACCCTATATTACTATAATTAAACAAATTATAAGGCTCATCAACAATTATTTTACCAACAAAAGATCTATTATCGATTGGTTGAGAAGAATCTCCAAGGTCAAATCGACTATCTACGTTCACCAAATTCACCATACGCTCCAAAATATCAAATGAACGATACTGAGGGTAAACAATATCCTGGCTTCCGCCTAAAATAACAGGAATACATTTTTTTTGCAACAATGTGGAAAGCACCTCCTGAACCAGAAAATAGGTATCGCTAACTTCGCTCCCAGGTCTTATATCTCCCAAATCGACTATACTAGCACTCCAATTACCCGGATACAGCTCATATAGCGATTTACGTATGGCATCAAAACGTAAGCTTTCTCCCAGAAAATCTAAGTCATTTCTATTTTCGCAAACACCGATAATTACAATATCTGCTTTTTCAAGACCGGGCACTCCATCTTCTACGGTATGAATTTTTATTTGTTTACCTAACGCATTATCAGATAGCAATTTTGCATGTGCCACCACAATATCGCTTACCGGGACAAGAAATTCAAAAGACATAGGTTATTTATTATTTCTTTTTGGCTGCTGTTTTAGTAGTTTTTTTCTTGGTTGCAGTTTTCTTTTTGGCTGCTGTTTTTTTCTTGGGAGCATTCTTTTCTATAATGTCTTTTACTTCTTCTAGCGTAAGTTTTTTTGCATCGACGGTTTTTGGTAGCTCAATTTTTACTTTACCTTTTATAACGTTACTACGCCCCCATCTTGCTTTTTCTACTCTAATTCCTTCTTCCTCCCAATTATGAATAACTTTATCTATTTCTTTTTGCTTCTTTTCTTCTATAAGTGTTACAATGTCCTGATCTGACAAGTTATCAAAATCATATTTCTTATTAACATTTATAAACATCCCGTTCCATTTTATAAATGGACCAAAACGACCTGTCCCTTTTTGAACAGGAAGATTCTCATAGGTATATATAGGAGCATCTGCTTTTTCTTTGGCATCGATAAGTTCTATTGCACGATCGAGTGTAGTACTAAAAGGATCTTCTCCTTTTTCTAAGGAAACATATTTTTCTCCAAATCGAACATATGGACCAAATCGACCGTTATTAACGATTACAGTCTGTTCTTTATATACTCCCAGCTCTTTTGGCAATTGAAATAACTTCATCGCCTCTTCGAACGTAATGTTACTTAGAGTTTGATTAGGCGGCAGACTTGCAAATCGTGGTTTATCTTCATCATCTGCGGTTCCTATCTGTACCATTGGGCCAAATTTACCCAACCTTACACTAACTGGCTTACCTGTAGCCGGATCTTCTCCCAAAATACGTTCACCTACCTCTCGTTCTGCATTTTGAGACACATCCTCTACCCTTGGATGAAACTCCCGATAGAACTCTTTCATAATATGCGTCCAGTCTTCCTGACCTTCTGCAATCTCATCAAAATCCTGCTCTACTTTTGCAGTAAAGTTATAATCAAGAATCGTAGAAAAATGATTTACCAAGAAATCATTCACCACCATACCCACATCGGTAGGGATTAACTTACCTTTATCACTTCCTACTTTTTCTGATAGTTTCTTTTCTTTTACTTCATTATCAGCAAGAATCATATATGCATAATCACGCTCTTCTCCTTCTTTTGCTCCTTTTTCTACATAGTTTCTATTTTGAATCGTAGAAATTGTAGGCGCATAGGTAGACGGGCGTCCTATACCCAGTTCTTCTAATTTCTTAACCAGTGATGCTTCTGTATATCGACTTGGCGGCCTTGTAAATCTTTCGGTAGCCGAAATATATTTATTAAACAGAGGTTCCTGAACTTTCATAGCAGGTAAAATTCCTTCTTGCTCTTCATCTTCATCATCATTTCCTTCTAAATACACTTTTAAAAATCCTTCGAATTTTATAACCTCTCCGTTTGCTGTAAACTGATTATTATGTGTATTAGCCTCTATCTTAACATTGGTTCTTTCTAGTCTCGCATCACTCATTTGCGAAGCAATTGCTCGTTTCCAAATCAATTCATACAATCGTTGCTGATCATAATCTCCCTGTATGGTATGCTTCGAAAAATCTGTAGGTCGTATTGCTTCGTGAGCTTCTTGCGCCCCTTTACTTTTTCCTTTATACTGTCTTGGATTACTATATTCGCTACCATATGCCGTATCGATCTCTGCTTTTGCTCCGTTTTGTGCTTCTTTAGACAAGTTCACACTATCGGTTCTCATATAGGTAATCAATCCAGCTTCATACAACCGTTGCGCCATCGTCATCGTCTTACTCACAGAAAAATACAGTTTTCTTGATGCTTCTTGTTGAAGTGTAGAAGTTGTAAATGGAGGAGCCGGAGACTTTTTTGCTGGTTTTACAGAAAGATCTGCTACTTTAAAAGAAGCATTCATATTCTGCTGCAAAAACGATTCTGCTTCTTTTTTGGTGCTAAAATTTTTAGGAAGCTTTGCTTTGAAAGATTTCCCTTTTTGATTAGAAAACTCTGCGTCTATTCTATAGGAAGCTTCTGGGGTAAACCCAAGGATATCTCGTTCTCTTTCTACAATCAATCTTACCGAAACTGACTGTACTCTTCCTGCAGACAAACCACCTTTTACTTTACGCCATAATACCGGTGATAACTCATACCCCACCAAACGATCTAATACCCTTCTGGCTTGTTGCGCATTTACCAAATTATAATCAATGGCACGTGGGTTTTCTATTGCTTTTAGAATTGCATTCTTGGTAATCTCATGAAAGACAATCCTTTTCGTCCTTTTTTTATCTAATTTAAGTGTCTCTGCCAAATGCCATGCAATCGCCTCTCCTTCTCGATCCTCATCACTTGCTAACCAAACCATTTCTGCTTTACTAGAAAGATCTTTTAGTCTTTTTACAACATCCTTTTTATCCTTAGAGACAATATATTTGGGTTTAAAATCTCCATCTACATCTACACCCAATTCTTTCGAAGGCAAATCTGCAATGTGCCCAAAACTGGAAGCAACCACATAATCTTTTCCAAGAAATTTTTCTATTGTTTTAGCCTTAGCCGGTGACTCTACAATCACTAAATTCTTAGCCATAATCCTTATAATTTCAGAAAACAAAAGTATATCAATTTTTTGATATCAAGATTCTTTATCAAAAAATTAGTTAAAAAAACTGTCAATAATTATTCTTTCTAATTTATTTGACAAATAATGTATCTGTTGTTTCTGACAAATCTTCCTCAAAACCTACTGTTTCCTTATAGACAAAATAGACAGGTAAGTACACAAAAGAAGCTGTAAAGAAAATACCAACGAAACACAGGATCATACCCACAAACTGTGATAACATAGACCCTACAATGATCAACCCAAATAAAATAAGCCATTTTTTATTTCCTAACTTAAAACTTGCTTTTATAATATCAGAAGCACTTAAATCAGGGTTGAAAGCAAATATTACTCCAATCAATTGCAATGGAATCATCACATAAAAGATAGGAAGATAACATGCTAATATTGCTAACAACGAAATACCAAATATAGCTATCGATAATGCAAATACTTTACCGAGGTATTTTCCTTTAAGAAACATAAAATAAGATGATGATTCTGACTGTTCTAAATCAACCTGCTTACAAACTCTATAGAAATGCGCGGTAATCGCCATTTGAATCGCGCCTGCTGCCATCGAAATCACTAATATCAAAACAAAAAACAGTATAAGAAGTCCTACAGAAAACTCTTCAATAGGAAACTGATAATCATCTAATTGATTTTCTAATCCCGCCATTCCTGCAATAGCAAACATTGGGATATACATGATTACAATTAATGGAAGTATCACTAAAAAAGAAATTAATAAATGCACAAAACCTTGTAACCATACTTTTTTAAAAAGCTCGATACTTTTATTAAAAATATCTCCAAAATCAAGCGGAGAAAGATGTTCCAGTTTTTCGAAGAGTTGATTTGACGTCATAGAAATGATTTTATTGATTGGATATCCTCAAATATAGATTTTTTTTGGTTTAACACGATAAAGTTTATTCTGAAGCTCAAAAAATATAGAGTTAAGGAAAAAATCAAATCACCAGTACTTATCAACTTATATTTAAAGAGACCTCTCTAGTTTTAAACCTGAAAAATTATATATTAGTGGCTTGATTATCTAATAAACCATAAAGCATCAACCCTCTGCTATTTTAACAAATTGATTATGAATAATTATGCTTGTACTAATTGTTCCAACGAGTTTTCAATAAGTCATATTGACGAAACCTCATATGCATTAGAATGCAAAACATGCCATACAATAGTCCCATCTTTAAATGGCATTATTTATTTTAATAAAATAGAAATAAACACTTTTAAAAATACAGAAAGTTATATAAATGAATGCAAAAGTAGCTTAGAAAAAAAAAGAGTGAAATATCAGGATTTTTTAGATTTAAAACTTCAAAAGTCTTCCTTAGATATTTATTCTGCATTTCAACCTTTTAATGAATCCTCTAGAGCATTTTATCCGTTTATTCATGAATTAAAAAAGGCCTTAAAACCTGGCGATGTAATTTTAGATACATGGTGTAGAACCGGGTTTAGCACTTATTTCCTTTCTGCCTTATTTCCTGACCAAAAAATTATTTCTGTTTGGGAAGGAGACAAGGATGTTCTTGGGCATGCCGGCTTTGATTATTGGCTATCTGGTTCGACCAGACCTGATAACGTAGAGATTATTTTTTCTGATCTAAATAGAAAAATACCTCTAAAAAATGATTCTGTTTCTCTTGTTTATGGCTTAGACACGTTACATAGATATGACCAAACTCGTATTGTCTCTGAATTAAATAGAATAACCAAGCATGATGGCTTTATTATTTTTCCTCATGTACATTTAAAAAACTCAGAACCAATTCCTTTTTTTGAAAGAGGAGAAAAGCAACTCTTCGGAAAAGACTATCATGCATATTTCGAACGTTTTTTTAATGAGCGAGACCATCATTCCTATATTTTATCTGAACCTGAACTTTTTGAACTTACTAAAGAAATACAAATTTCTAACAATCCCGAAAGCACCGATTACAATGCTTTGATTGCTCTTATTCCAAAAAAATATGAACATTTCATACTTACACCTTTTGATTTTCTTGATTTTGACACAGAGCATTTACGAATTTTAACCAACCCTTTATTCAGTTTTGATTTAAGTACACAAACCGCTACTATCAACAAAGACGAAAGTAATGGAATGGTTGGTCATTTATTAGACAGACATCAAGTTTATCTTAATAAATTACTGCCATTGGTAACACACCATCTCACTACCAATCAAGCCTGTGCTATTTTTTTAGGAAATAAAGGAAATTCTTTAAAAGAAATCTCGGAAACACTCCAAGTTAACATAAATCAACTTATTCTTGAAATTAAAGAATTAGCAGCTCTTGAAATTATCCATGTACTACCCTTACATACAAACGCAGTAAGACTACAGCAGTATCATTCTAACAATCCCTTTAATTTACCATTAGAAATTAAAGCAACTAAAGATTTACTCAAATTTGCAGAAAAAAAATACGTCAAAACTCCTATTATATATGATAGTACAGATCAAAAGAGCTTACAGATAGATGAAATCAATTTCTTAATAGATGCATTGCATAAAAAACTAATTAATGACTCGATTAGTACTACAGAAAATATAGTCATTTGTTCAAAAATACATTTTGAAGCCATTATATTGTATTGGGCAACCACCTCGTTAGGTATTCCTACTATTATTTTACATAATGATATGCCCACCCATGCTATACAGAACATTATAAATGATCATTCTCCTAAAATCATTTTTACTGATCAAGATACAGAAAAAAAGTTCTCTGAAAACTTCGAACAAAAAGTAGTTATTTTCGACCCACAAAACGAATCTAACAAAGCGTTGACAAGGAATCAACTATTTTCGAATTGGATCTATGATCTTGGCTTATCGAATATTATTTCTCATGAAATATCACACAAATCACAGGATGTATCAACCATCCTCTTTACTTCTGGAACCACAGGAAAGCCCAAAGGTGTCAAACTAAATCATCAAGCTCTGATAAGTAGCGCAAAATGTATCAGTCAAACTTTTAAATGGAGTAGTAAGGATAGAATATTAATTACTTCTGGCATTGACACAATGAGTGGACTACGAAATATTTGCCTTGCCCCACTTTTCAGCGGAGTTTCGATAATAATCCCCAAAATCGATGATAACTTTAATATTTTTGGAATTATAAAAGAAATAGAAAGAAATAAAGTTTCTATCATTACAGCTACTCCTTCATTAATACATCAGTTTTTGGGTCTTGGAAAAAAAATTATTCCACAACTGGAGTCTTTAAAACAAGTTATTTGTACGGGAGCATTTCTCGAATATCAATACATTGAAAATTTTGAAAAACTTTTTGACATAAGAATTCTAAATTATTATGGCCTTACAGAAACCTCTGGTATTTGTTTATCAGAGCCTATCGGTATCGCATCAAACAAAAAAGGATCTCTAGGTATCGTAATAGATTCAATAGTTCAGATTGTTGATGATAATGATAATTTAGTTGCTGCAGGTGAGGTTGGAAATTTGAGGGTTTTTAGCAATCGTAATTTTAGCGGATATTTAGATTCTGAAAATCACTCGGGAGTGAGATTCGAAAAAGGTTTTGTTTATACAAATGACTTAGCTTACAAAGACAATGATGATTATTTTTATTTAAAAGGAAGAAGAAAAAACTTTGTTAAAAACGGAAATGGAAATATCATATATAGTGAAAACATTAAAAATTGTATTCTAAAAAACAAAGCAGTTGAACACATTACCATTCATGAGATTATTGAAAACGGAATAGAACAATTTACCGTAAATCTAAAGGTCAATGATATAGTTTCTGAAAATTCGCAATTAGAATTAGACATAAGAAAAAGTCTTAATACGACTTTTGGAAATGAAAATTTACCTAAAATTGTAATTTCAATTAAATAATCATTAAATATGGGAAAACACTACCCAAAAAGTTTTAAAGAAGCTTTTTCTATTGCCTCTCAAGACGAAGTTAAAGGAAATACTTTTTTAACTACTGAAGACAAAAAATATCTCTTTACCAACTTAACGATAAAAGTAAATAAGATAAACACTCTTCTAAAATCTAAAGGATTAGAACGTGGAGACAACATACTTCTTTCTTTAAGTCATGATTTTGACATGTTTTGTATGTGTTTTGCAATGATCCTAAATGGTATTACCGTTATTCCCGTAGACCCTAACACAAAAAAAAATAAAGTAAAAGGGATTTTATCCAACGCCAGAATTGATGGTTGGATAATAGATAAAAAAAATGAAGAATACTGGAGTTTAGACTCTTCTAAAAAACATATTGTATTCGAAGCTTCAAAAGCCTCAGAAAACTCACTCATAAACAGATTATTAAAAAAAAATAACACACAAGAGAATACATTAGATAGCGCTATCGAAAACTGTGTCGAAGACAATAATTATGCAGATATATCTCCCGACACGGTATGTTTTTTAATCTATACATCAGGAACAACAAGTGATCCAAAAGGTGTTTTGTTAACACATAATAACATTATTTCTCATCTAGCTACGCTTTCCAACCAGTATCAATTAAAAAAGGACTCTGTTTTATTAAATATTCTTCCTTGCTTTCATGTCGATGGACTTATACAAGGCCCTATTTTATCTTTGTTTAATTCGATACAACTCGTTAGGCCTTTTCGATATCAAATTTCTAAAATTCCAGATTTATTAGATACCATATATAAATACAAGATTTCGCATTTCTTTGTTGTGCCAACTATGCTCTATATGTTCGATCGTTTTTCTACAAACCCAAAAGAACATTTTAACACAAAAGAGTTTAAGTATTTAATTTCTTCTGCAGGAAATTTAGAATCAAATTTCTGGAACAGATTTATGACCAAATTTGATGTGAAACTAATTAATGTTTATGGTCTAACAGAAACGGTAGCTGGTGGTCTTTTCTGCGGCCCTGACGAAGAAACCTGGAAACCAGGATCTATCGGAAAACCTATTGACTGCGAAGCAAAAATAATAGATGCCGATGGCAATACCATTCTTAACAATGAAGTTGGTGAATTAGCTCTTAGAGGAGAACACATTATGAAATCATACCTGCATCCCAAAAGTAATCCAGATCAAAATGGATGGTTTTTTACAGGGGATTTGGTAGAAAGGGATAGCGAAGGGTTTTATTATATCAAGGGGAGAAAAAAGAATGTAATTATTGTTGGTGGTGTTAATATTTACCCTGAACAAATTATAGAAACTTTGAATCAAAGTCCTTTGATTCATGAATCATTTGTGTATGGAGAAATAAATGAGGTTGGTGGAGAAAAAATTATTGCTGCTATATGTGCAAATGATAACGTAGAAATAGGAGATATTAAAGCTTTTTGTAACGAGAATCTTCTATGCAATCAGATACCATCAGAAATACATCTTCTCGACAAACTTCCTACCACTGCTTCAGGAAAAGTTAGCAAAGAACTGGTAATTGAAAAAATCAAAAAAGTAAAAGAACAATCAAACGAAAAACATTCTTCTGGAGATATTAAAGAAAAAATCATTTCGGTTGCTTCAGAATCTTTTAATTACAACTTCAAAGATTATGAAATCAACCTAGGTCCAAATGATATTGATGGCTGGAGTTCTATTGCTCATTTAGATTTCATAGTTCAAATTGAAAAAAAGTTTGGTTTAGAAATTTCTGTTAAAGAAATTATGGGAATTGATTCTATTTCAAAGTCCATAGAAATAGTTAACAATAAGATATCCAGATGACAACATTGCCATTAAAAATATGGTTATGGGTATTACTCCTTTCGGCAGTTTTTATAGGGTTCATTTCTTTTTTTTCTAAGGATATTGGAGAACGTTTCTCTACTCGAGAAAAAATGTTTTTTCATAATAATTTAAAAGAAGAAATCGCTCTCAAAAACCATTCTTTAAACAAAAATCTAAGAATACTAATCATAGGCTCATCTTTATCTAGAGACGCCATACCCGAAGCACATGAGATCGATTCATTGCTCAAAAAAAAACACAAAATCAACACCTCAACCATTAAGTTTTTAGGTGCAATTAAAGGGATTGATCATTTAACCGATCAAGGTATTCTGGAAGATATTTTGGCTTTCAAACCTGATGTTTTAATCGTTCAGGAGAGTTCTTTTTTCAATGAGCTCAAAGTAAATGATAAACTTTACCAAAGGTACCATTTAAAAAGCCATGTTGGGTTAACAGAAATCTTTTCGGCTTTATTGGGAAACAAAAAAAAACGTGATAGAAAAGGTATTTTTACGCCAAGTCAAGATCAGTTCGAAGCACTTGTTTCTAAAAGGCTAGCTCATTTACAATCAAAACAACCTAAGAAAAAGACAATTCAGAACATTTCGAATATTTTAAATTCACTTAATTCTAAATTAATCATCTTAAATATTCCTAGGCCATATCAAATAGAAAAAAGAATCTTAGCAACTAAATCTTCTATTAAATATTCTGGATATTGGAACTGGTGTAAAAACTTAACACATTTCGATTATTTTAATTTTGATTACTCTTTTACATATAATCATTTTTACGATGCACAACACATGAATAATCATGGAAAAAAAATATTTACTAATTGGTTTATAAACGAATTAGGAGCTCACATAACCAATAATCAAAATTAAATAAATGAAAGAGCTTGCGATACTATTTGCTTTTCTGGTTCCTTGTGTATTTTTTTCTTGGAAATTACCTGAAAAATTTCAGCTGACTTCCATTTCTACTTTTACAATACTTTTTTTAGCTTATCAAGATTGTCAATCATTATTTATTTTGGTTTTCAGTTCTTCAATAACTTATTTTCTATTAAAAAAAACCAACTCCTTTAAATACTCTATTACCATCACATTAATACTTTTGGTAACATTATTTGTTATTTTCAAATGGCAATATTCTTTTAACCAAAGTAGTATATTACAAAAGGCGATTCCCTTAGGAATGTCATTTTACTTATTTAGACTTATTCACTATACCATCGAGATTTACAAAGGGAATTTACAAGAAATAGAATACCAAAGATTTATGGGGTATATGCTGTTTTTTCCGGTATTAGTAATAGGGCCCATCATTCGATTATCAGACTGGAATAGAGAAGTCTACCGAAGAAGATGGGATGAAGAATTATTTTCTAAAGGTCTTGAGAGAATAGTATATGGACTCTTTAAAATTATAGTTTTAGGGAATTATTTTTTCTCATTTAAGATCATTTCTTATACCGATTCTTTGACCAATTCCTGGCTTAATACCTACTTAGAATATATTAGTTATGTCGGTAACACCTACATGCAATTTGCAGGATACTCTGATATTGCTATAGGCTTTTCTCTTTTACTTGGTATTAGAGTCAAGGAAAATTTTAATTACCCCTTCTTAGCAAAAAATCTTTCTGATTTCTGGAATAGGTGGCATATCTCATTATCCGAATGGTGTAAAGATTATATTTTTATGCCTATTTCTTCTTATTCACGTATGCCTTGGATTGCCGTTATAATATCCATGTTGGTACTAGGGTTATGGCACGAATTTTCTTTACGCTATATATTATGGGCAGTATTTCATGGTGTAGGAATAATTTTATGGGATAGTATACTTAGATTTTCCCCTATAAAAATGCCCAAACGAATGAATCTGATATCAAGAATTTTTTCAACTTTCGTATGTATTCATTTTGTTATTTTTAGTTTTGTTTGGATCAAAGAGGACAATATCTACCAAGCCATTAATTCATTGTCCCTTTTAATAGGGTTAGGATCTTAATTATGTATCAATTTTTATTAAAATATTTCAATAAAAAAACAGCCAACATCTTGATTGTTATTTGGTTTGTTTCATTGATCTTCTTGATTTATTATTTCATGCTTGAAGATACAGCAGAATTTCGTTACCTGAACTATTAAAAATTCTTGCGTATTATTGAGAAATGAATTCTATTCAAACTTATTTTCACTTCTATTTAGATAGCTAAAAGTATTAGCCTAACTATTCATTATGGATTTTTTTAAAATAATCTTCTGCCACTTTGTCATAAATCGTTTTAAAAAGTATCTTTGCACACTATTTGACTTCAATTGACAAGGAAATATTTATATGGAGAAGATTATTGACGAAAGCATACAGGGGCAGCCGCTTGCACTCGAACAGAATAAAGAAAACGAGCGTAAACTATTTATAGAAAGCTATGGCTGTCAGATGAATTTTAGCGATAGTGAAATTGTCGCCTCTATTCTTTCTAAAGAAGGGTTTAACACTACTCAAAATCTTGAAGATGCAGATTTGGTACTGGTAAATACATGCTCTATTCGAGAAAAAGCAGAGCAAACCGTTAGAAAAAGGTTAGAGAAATACAATGCTGTAAAAAGAATCAACCCAAAAATGAAAGTAGGTGTTTTGGGATGTATGGCAGAACGATTAAAAAGTAAGTTTCTTGAAGAAGAAAAAATAGTAGATCTCGTGGTTGGTCCAGATGCCTATAAAGATTTACCAAACCTGATTGAAGAAGTAGACGCAGGTCGTAATGCTGTTAATGTTATTCTTTCTAAAGAAGAAACTTATGGAGACATCTCTCCTGTACGCCTACAAAGCAATGGAGTATCGGCTTTTGTTTCGATTACAAGAGGATGTGATAATATGTGTACTTTTTGTGTGGTACCATTTACCAGAGGTAGAGAACGCAGTCGTGACCCACAGAGTATCCTTGAAGAAATTGAAGACCTGGCCAACAAAAACTTTAAAGAAATAACCTTATTAGGGCAGAATGTAGATAGCTACCTTTGGTATGGAGGTGGGTTAAAAAAAGATTTTGAAAAAGCTAGTGATTTTCAAAAAGCAACTGCTGTCAATTTTTCAAAATTGCTTGATATGGTTGCAGAAAAACACCCAAAAATACGATTGCGTTTCACCACGTCAAATCCACAAGATATGACATTGGATGTTATTAATGTAATGGCCAGACACAAAAATATTTGCAAATACATCCACTTACCAATACAAAGTGGTAGTGATCGTATTCTAAAGGCTATGAACCGCTTACACACCCGTCAGGAGTATTTCGATTTGATCGACAATATCAAAAGAATTATTCCCGAGTGTGCTATTTCTCAAGATATTATCACAGGTTTCCCAACAGAGACCGAAGAAGATCACAAAGACACTCTTTCATTAATGGAATATGTAAAATATGAATACGGTTTTATGTTTGCTTATTCTGAAAGACCAGGAACACTTGCAGAACGAAAACTTGAAGATGATGTTCCTGAAGAAACTAAAAAAAGGAGACTTAACGAAATTATAATAGCGCAACGCAACCATAGTGAATATAGACATCAAGCTTTTGTTGGACAAACAGTAGAAATATTGATTGAAAAGGAGTCCAAAAAATCAGATCAACACTGGAGTGGTAGAACCACTCAAAATACGGTGGCTGTTTTTCCTAAAGGAGATTATAAAATAGGTGATTTTGTCATGGTCCATATTAATGAATGTACCAGTGCAACTCTTTTGGGTGATGCTGTGGGATATTCTGATAATAATTAAATAAGCTGAAATGAATTTTTTAAAAATCTATATAGTAGGATGCATCATATGCCTTTTTATGGCCTGCTCATCTGACACCGACTCTGATACACCCGACGTTTCTGAAACAACAGACACAGAAGACGTAACAGACACTACCGACACAAATGATACTACCGATACAACACCTACGGTTATTGAAGAGGTAAAAAAAATTATTTCTATCGAATCTTCTTTTGACAACGGCACCTCTTTTTGGAAAACCAATTATGACGATAAGAATAGACCAACCGGATATTTTAATCCCGAAAACACCTTAGTCAATAAATACATTTATGAAAATGAGGACAACTTTACACCCTCTAAAAAAGAATTTTATACCGGTGGTAATCTAATAAGTACTGCAACTTATGAATATGATAGTTCGAAAAGATTAATCAAGTTCATAACGGGCACAACAGCTTCTAACAGAAGTTTCGAATATAGTGCCAATTCTATTATTATTCGATTTGATCTATTGCCAAGTAGTTACACCAAAATTATTCTGGATGATCAAAACAGACCGATCAAAATGGAAGATCACGACACAACGGGTGATACAGATGTAATTACTGATACTTTTGATTTTACCTACGAAAACGATAATTTGATACAACTAAACAAACAAGATATTTCGTTTGGTATCAACTCATATATCATTAACTATACTTTTGATGCTAAAAAGAATCCATTTTATAACCAATTTAAAGAAAATAATCTGAATTATATCTTAGAAAGCAGCTTTGATCTGGAAAAAAGAGTTTTAATGGTATTTAGTAAAAATAACTTTAATACCGAAAGTCTTGATCAAAATTCAAGAACATTTGAGTATAATAGTGACGATTATCCTGTAACGATTACTAATTCTTATGAAGAAGATAACAATCTGGTCGACCTCGAAAAAATTACTTATCAGGATTAAATTAAACTTATAACCAATGCAGGCATATAACCTGCTAAAAAGGTAAAGAATATATGGAATCAGTTCAAGCCACAAAACAGCGATTTGGAATTATAGGGAACGATCCTAAGCTAAATCGTGCTGTAGAAAAAGCCATACAAGTTGCTCCAACCGATATTTCGGTATTGGTTACAGGAGAAAGTGGTGTCGGCAAAGAAAGTATTCCTAAAATCATTCATTCACTATCACACAGAAAACACGGTAAATATATTGCAGTAAACTGTGGTGCTATCCCAGAAGGAACTATCGATAGTGAGTTATTTGGTCATGAAAAAGGAGCTTTTACAGGAGCAACTCAAACCAGAAACGGTTACTTTGAAGTAGCCGATGGGGGAACTATTTTTCTTGACGAAGTTGGAGAGTTACCTCTTACCACTCAGGTACGTTTGCTACGTGTTTTAGAAAATGGAGAGTTTATAAAAGTAGGATCTTCAAAAGTGCAAAAAACCGATGTTCGCATTGTAGCAGCTACCAATGTAAACATGTTTGAAGCTATCAAAAAAGAAAAATTTAGAGAAGACCTTTATTATCGTTTAAGTACTGTAGAAATTTTGCTTCCGCCTCTTAGAGACAGGAAAGATGATATTCATTTATTGTTTAGGAAATTTGCTTCTGATTTTGCCACAAAATATAAAATGCCAACTATTCGGCTTAATGAGGAAGCTGTTTTATTGCTCGAAAAATACCATTGGAGCGGTAATATCAGACAATTGCGTAACATTGCTGAACAAATATCAGTCCTTGAACAAAACAGAACAATAAGTACCAGTACATTGCACAGTTATTTACCAAATATTGGCAGTAACTTACCAGCGGTCATCTCTAAAGACAAAAAAGAGAGTGATTTTAGTAGTGAAAGAGAGATTTTGTACAAAGTCCTTTTTGATATGAAAAGCGACCTTAATGATCTTAAAAAGCTAACATTAGAATTGATGCAAAGTGGCAACACGCAGCAGGTTCAAAAAGACAATGAGGGACTAATTCGAAAAATTTATCAAGAAAAAGAAAAAGAAGATACATTTGAAGAACCGATACAACCTGTAACCACAGAAGTTCTTACAATCCCGACACAAAATACTATTGCTGGTAAAGAAGAAGACAAATATCATTTTGCAGAAGAAATAGAAGAAGAAGAAACGTTATCACTGCATCATAAAGAGCTGGAGTTAATTAAAAAGTCATTAGAACGACACCGAGGAAAACGTAAAGCTGCTGCAGAGGAATTAGGAATTAGCGAACGAACATTGTACCGAAAAATAAAACAATACGATTTATAATAATTGATGAAAAATTTACTAAATATAGCGATCCTATTTACCATATCCATCATATTTCAAGGTTGTGGAGCATATTCTTTTAGTGGAATATCAATATCTCCGGAAACAAAAACATTTCAGGTAAATTTTTTCCAAAATCAGTCACCAAGAATTTTCCCTGGTACCGATCAAAATTTCACCAACCAACTACAAGATTTAATTCTTAATCAAACAAATCTTAGTTTAACCACCTCTGGAGGTGACATTACTTACGAAGGAGAAATAGTGCAGGATTATGTATCTCCTAACACAGCAACTTCTGATATTACTGCTGCTCAAAACCGATTAACAATTGCAGTAAACATGCGATTTTATGATAAAAAAGATCCTACTCAAGATATGGAACAGCGTTTTTCATTTTTCTTTGATTATCCCGCAGCTACCTCAGAAAACACAATTAGAGATGAAGCATTACAAGTGATTTTTGAGAGAATAACACAAGATATGTTTAATGCCACACTTGCTAGATGGTAATAGAAATAAAGCGTTACTTTGATTAAAACAAAAGAGATTGAACACTAAAGAACTTTCATACCTGCTTCAACATCCAGAAAGCCTCGATAAAGGCCATACAGATTCTCTTGAAAAAATTATCAAAGCTTTTCCTTATTTTCAATCAGTAAGGTTATTACATCTGAAATCATTAAAAAACCAAGACAGTTTCAGGTATAATCAAGCATTAAAGACCACTGCGGCCTACTCTACTGATCGAAGTGTTTTATTTGATTTTATAACTTCTGATCTTTTTAATAAAGCTTCTTCAGACTCTTTACCTCTTAAAAAACAGAAAGTCGAAATAGAAGTCATTGATCCCGAAGAAATCAAAGTATCACCCAGAATAGATCTGGACGATGCAGTACACATGAAAATACAAGAGGCAGAAGATGTATTAGACCCTTCGCTTTTTACAGAAAGAGAAAAAAATAGCACTTTAAAGCAGATTCAGATTGCAAAATCTATAGCCGATGAGGAAAAATCAAAAGAACAAAAAGATATTTCTCCAGAAGAAACACTACAAATAGACTCCCCACTTGAGTTTAGTAAAAAAGAGACTCATTCTTTTGCAGAATGGCTGAAACTAACTTCTTTACACCCAATAGAACGAAATTCTAAACCCACAGAAAATACTGACTCCCAGCAGAATAAAGAGCAGTCGACTTCAAAATCTTTAGAGAAGAAAGATAAATTTGATCTAATCGACGAGTTCATCCAAAACAACCCTAAAATACAACCTGTAGAAAAAAACGTACATACACGCAATTTAGCAAAGGAAAGTAGCGTTCATACAGATGAATTAATGACCGAAACTTTAGCCAAGGTATACCTTGCTCAAAAGAAGTATAAGAAAGCAATTCAAGCATATAACATATTAATTTTGAAAAATCCCGAAAAAAGTGGTTTCTTTGCAGACCAAATTCGGGCAATAAAGAAATTACAAGAAAATAAATAATATACAATGACAACGTTTTCAATATTTTTAATACTTATCGTTATTGTATCCTTTTTACTGGTAGTAGTAATTATGGTACAAAATCCAAAAGGTGGTGGTTTATCTTCTTCTTTTGGAGGAGGTGGAACCCAACAACTAGGTGGCGTAAAGAAAACCTCAGACTTTTTAGACAAAAGTACTTGGACTTTAGCTACACTACTACTAGTACTTATTTTATTATCTAACATCGATTTAATGGGTGGAAACTCCATTCAGGATACCAAAGTAAACACTGAAGATGTTCAAGTTGATGCACCTGTTACTCCTCCTGCCACTACAGATGATAACAAGGATAGCGAATAGCATTTTTTTTAAAGAACAATTACAAAAATGTCGACTTGTCATACAGTCGACATTTTTTGTTTCAATTTGTCAGTTTATAGTCACTGGCATAGTTTCTGAAATAACAAGCATCGAAGATTTCATTTTAATAATAAAAAACAAATCATAATGGGAGTAAACATTAAACCTCTTTCAGACCGCGTGGTTGTAGAGCCACTTCCTGCAGAGACGCAAACAGCATCGGGATTATTTATTCCTGACTCAGCCCAGGAAAAACAACAAAAAGGTAAAGTAGCTGCTGTAGGTAGCGGTAAAAAAGACCATGACATGACGGTAAAAGTTGGTGACACCGTTCTTTACGGTAAATATGCCGGTACCGAATTAAAACTGGATGGAAAAGATTTTTTAATCATGCGTGAGGATGATATCCTTGCCATTGTCTAACTACTGTCTATTCTCAATCACAAATTAAGGGTTCTGTTAGTATTTACAGAATCTAAAAAAAATTAAAATAAACACATATTATGGCAAAAGACATAAAATTTGACATAGAAGCACGGGATGGCATCAAACGTGGTGTAGATGCATTAGCAAATGCTGTAAAAGTAACCCTAGGACCAAAAGGTCGTAATGTAATTATTAGTAAATCATTTGGAGCTCCTACAGTGACCAAAGATGGGGTTTCTGTTGCAAAAGAGGTTGAATTAGAAGATGCACTTGAAAACATGGGTGCACAAATGGTAAAAGAAGTTGCTTCAAAAACCAATGATCTTGCTGGTGATGGTACTACAACTGCAACAGTATTGGCACAGGCAATTGTAAAAGAAGGGCTTAAAAATGTAGCTGCTGGAGCCAATCCAATGGATCTTAAACGTGGGATTGACAAAGCAGTAGAGGCAATCACAGAAGACCTTGCTAAACAAACTAAAGAAGTTGGTGATTCTTCTGATAAAATTAAGCAAGTAGCTGCAATTTCTGCTAACAACGATGAAACCATCGGAGATTTAATTGCTCAGGCTTTTGAAAAAGTTGGTAAAGAAGGAGTTATCACTGTAGAAGAAGCAAAAGGAACAGATACTACCGTTGATATCGTAGAGGGAATGCAGTTTGACAGAGGATATCTTTCTCCATACTTTGTCACCAATAGTGAAAAAATGACAGCAGATCTTGAGAGTCCATATATCTTATTATATGACAAAAAGATCTCTGCTATGAAAGATTTACTTCCTGTATTAGAACCCGTAGCTCAAACCGGAAAGCCACTTTTAATTATCGCTGAAGATGTTGACGGAGAAGCATTAGCAACTCTTGTTGTAAACAAACTACGTGGTGCTTTAAAAATAGCTGCTGTAAAAGCTCCTGGGTTTGGTGACAGACGTAAGGCTATGCTAGAAGATATTGCTATTTTGACAGGAGGTACTGTAATTTCTGAAGAAAGAGGTTTCACTCTTGAAAACGCAACCATAGAGCAGTTAGGTAGTGCAGAAAAAGTAGCTATTGATAAGGATAATACTACTGTAGTTAATGGAGCTGGAGGAGAAGAGCTAATCAAGAATAGAGTTAATCAAATCAAAGCTCAGATCGAAACTACAACTTCTGACTATGATAAGGAAAAGTTACAAGAGCGCTTAGCTAAACTAGCTGGAGGTGTTGCTGTATTATATGTAGGTGCTGCTTCTGAAGTAGAGATGAAAGAGAAAAAAGATCGTGTTGATGATGCACTTCACGCTACTCGTGCTGCAGTAGAAGAAGGTATTGTTGCTGGTGGTGGTGTTGCTTTGGTTAGAGCTAAATCTGTTCTAGATAAAGTAAAAACAGAAAATGCAGATGAAGCAACTGGAATCCAAATTGTAAATCGTGCTATCGAAGCCCCACTTAGAACCATTGTAGAAAATGCAGGAGGAGAAGGTTCTGTTGTAATTTCTAAAGTTCTTGAAGGCAAGAATGACTTTGGTTATGACGCTAAGTCTGAAGCATACGTAGACATGCTAAAAGCTGGGATTATCGATCCTAAGAAAGTAACACGTGTTGCCTTAGAAAACGCTGCTTCTGTATCAGGTATGATTCTTACTACAGAATGTGCACTTATAGACATTAAAGAAGATGCTCCTGCAGCTGCTATGCCACCAATGGGTGGAGGTATGCCAGGAATGATGTAGTCGCCTAGCGATAGTGTAATTCTTTAGCAAGTTTATGAATAAACTAACCTGCTATAAAATAAAAAACCATCTCGTTGATTCGAGATGGTTTTGTTTTCCTTGCAATTTACTTCTTACTTTCTAAAATTGTAAAACACCCTTACATATTTATTAAAATTATAGCTCCCTAATTTAAAGTCATTATACAAATACCAACCATTACTTCTTCCGTCCCACCCTAAATTAAAGTGAAAATATGTAGTGTTTTGTTGGGTTCCAAAATACCTCACAAAACCATCCAACACCCATAAATGCCCAGCTCTTCTACCATTATTATAATCTTTACCAGAAATCACCAAAGGGTTTCCTCCTTTCATTTCTGATATAATATTTTCTATATCCATGCTATAAAACCACTCTGCTTTTATAGGCGAAGTAAACCCTAATGCTTGGCTAACATGAGATCGAAGTACATCACTTGAATATGCCAATGACACAGAGCATGTGTATTCCATATCCATTATTTCTCCCACTTCTTTCATAAGCCTAGCAACTTCATCTCCTTGCAAAGTGCCCAAATCTGTATCAAAATAAGAGCGTCTTAGTTTTGTATAATCATATCCACGCATAGAGTTATAATAATTTACAACCTGAGATAAACATGTTGCTACGCATCCTGTATATGCTCTTTCACAAGGTAAGTTTGTAGTACATCCAGTTCCTATATCCTCTTTTTTAGATAAAAAACTATTAAAAACACAGCCTTGCCCCCAACGGGTTGTTAATAAAGGAGATACATGCTCTGATCGTACTTTTTTTGATTGTTGATCAGATTCTATACGATCAACCTTTTGATCAAATTCTTTAAGAATCTCGGGTTGTACTGGTTCTTTTTGGTCTCTAAAATAACTTACCTGACTTTTATATCCCTGCACCCAATATTCTAATTGTTCTGGCATATGATCAAGATCAAACTCATTATCACCATACGCTAAAATGGGTTCTAATCTTTTATCCCCAGAGACAATAACAAAAGAATTTTCATTTTCTCCTTTATTGAGCTGCACGATATACATATAAGGTCTTTTAAGAGGATCCAGAAGTGTCTTTACATCCAAAACCGCATCTATGTTCTTTTCTCTTTTATTTTTGAGAAAACTTAGCGCAATTTTTTTTGCTGCTTCTTCTTTAACTACGTACTCTGATTCGGTACTTACTTCTGATGTAAATTGGAGTTCTTCTGATTCGTTTTGTTCACACGAAATAAGCAAACAAATCATAACAAAAATTAAAATAGGTTTTAAGGTAATAGATCTCATTTGATAGGTTTTTTAAGTTTCAGCAAAACTAAAAATTCCCCATACTCAAATACACTTACCACAAAAAGAAAATCTATTCTTAACCTTTACCTAAAACTGCACTTGTTACTTATTTTACCTGTTTTTTTGCTAACATATTATGATACAACTTACCGCATCATTTTTACGCAATTGATTTGGCTTTATTTTACCTTTAAAAATAAATAACACTAATTTGATCTTTTTAAATAGGGGAAATCAATCTTCAAACTGACTTCTCAAAAGAATAAGAAACTTCACTTAAAAATAAAGATGTTGTTTTTAAGTTTTTTTGACATACAAATCATTAAACAAAATATTATATTCTTATTTAATGATTTGTATATCAATTTATCTAAAAATGTAATTCTCTATTACTCAACAAGTAAAAGAGCAAATAAAAAGTAATCTTTTTTAAAAGCCTATACTACTACCTTAAGAGCAGGGGCTTGATTAATAATATTGTATATAGTTCTTTCTGAAAGAAATAATTGTTCAGAAAGTTCTGCTACCACCTGTTTCATTTGCCTATGTTGATTACTGGAAACATAATTTTGAACGAACTTTCTTCTCTTCTCTAATAATTGATAGTTTCTTTTCATTTTAACGGTGTTTGTTTTACGTAATACGTTGATTAACAGTATTTTTAAATAATCTTAATTATAGCTTACTTTATATAATTTCAGATCAAAATGCTTTTACAATTTATTGGGTATGTTTTCAATCGGCTAATTAGCTTATAACATGGCATAAAAGAATTTACTTACCTATACAGAACTAATATTCGGGGCATTAATATTTTTCCTAGCAATTGAGGATCATTGTTTCGTTGTAAACAAGTATCTATACTATCTTTTGAAGATTGCCCGATATACTTATTTTTATCAATTTTATCCTTTTTACGAAGGTAATATTGTTGTAAAATCATCTTAACTCTTTTACGGTTTATGTTTCTTACTAAAAAAATGTACGTACTCCTTTTGATATTTTTTTATATCAAAAAGAAAAGAAGCTCGATATCGCTATCTAACTTTTAAAAGGGAGGGTAATCGATATAAATATATCAATATTTCGTAAAAAAAGCCAAGGTATTTACACAAATTTTGAGCACTTCACAATATCTTAATATAAGTTTTACACTTATAAAAATGTTAACAAACTAACATTTAAGACACTAAACTATTTAGAAAATTTCAAAAACGAATTAATCAACAAGAGAAACCTTTCTTTCCAGAAACACACTAAGTAAAAAAAGAAAAAAGCAATATTCTTAAATATTGCTAAGAAAATCTAGGTACATTTCCATTTAAAATCAGATATCGAATACCTGATAGTGCTTTTAAAATTATAATGCCACCATTCTGTTTTTATGGTCGAAAATCCATGGTATTGCATTGTCTCTCGCAAAAGTTTACGATGCTCTAATACTTCTTTAGGTAATTTTTGATAAGAATGGTGTGCCTCTTTCCCAAAATGATCATATGTAGTTCCCATATCTACAGAACTACCATCTAATTTTACCAAACTAATATCTACAGCAGCTCCTTTGTTATGAATAGATCCTCCTTTAGGATCTGCTACATATCCAGGGTTAGGAAAAATTTTCCACATTTTTTTTTGCACACTATAAGGGCGATAACAATCAAATAATTTTATTTTATAACCTTTCTTAATCAAATCATCATTAGCCGCAACAAGAGCTTTTGCCACTTCTTTTCTCACATAACACTGCGCACAAGAATACACTTTTTCTTTTAGGAAATTATTAGTAGTGGCATATCGCATATCGAGAACAAAGTTTTCTGAAATCTCGAGAAGGTTAACAAAGTCTTTTTGATTTATAGCTTGATTTTGTTGCTTATGCTTCATCAATTGCACCTCTATAGAATCTTTTTTTTGAAGTAAACTTTGTTCAATTTTATCTCCTCGTACTTGTAATGCTCTAGATTTTTCTATCAACGCCGATATTTGTACGGTAGGCTCTATAGGCTCTTGTATATCTGTACAGGAAAAAAACAACGCAGAAAAAATCAATGATAGTATTTTTATTGTCATAGTATCCCATTTATGTTTATATCTAACATCTTTTCTCTTACTTACTCATCATGATAGTTGACTATCATAAAGTTTATTTAAACACTTCTTCTACACTACCGCAAAGAAGCATTTCTTTACCAAAATAAGGATTTCTAATCTCCCTTGAATTAGAAAACCAATACCCTCCTTCACCTTCAAACGCCATCGGGCAGAACTGTTTATATATTTCTCCAGATTCTATGGTAGTAGTTTTTATTAATTTTTCAAATTCTGTAGTTAAGGTAGCAAAAAAATCTCGCTGTTTCTTAGTATCTTTTGTTAAAGAAATAAGTTTTACAACTGCTTTAAGTTCTTTAAAACCTTTTAAATCCTTATTTATAACACTCAATTTCTTTGCTTCTTCCCTTACTTGTTTACTATCAGAATTTACCAAAGCACCTTTGATAGACAAATAAGATGTGTATACTTTTGCTATTGTTACATCAGAAAAACTAACATTTACTTTATTGTTAACATGATCAAGGTTATTATTTTTCTGAACCACATCTACCTCCTGGTTTTCTTTTACTTTTTTATCTTTTGCACATCCCATTACCAAAGCTAAAAGAACAAATACCATTCCCTTATACAGGTACTCTTTTTTTGATCTAAAATTATAATTACCCATGTTCTACAAGTTAGTTAATTCTAATCAAATACAGGATTCCTACATCTTGTATTCTTACAATACAAACTCACAATAAAACTATCCATCTTCATTTTTAACGAAACAATAAGCTCCTCTTTTCTATAAGTTTTTATATTTTAAATATTTTTGTGAGCACTATGTATCGCTTATTGTATTTTGATTCTAAAAACGACTAAAATATAAATTCTCGATTATATATAAAATATTAATACGCTCTCTAAAAACAAAATTCATGTCATTTGAAGATTTAAAACCAAAAGTAACTCTCATTCTTACCGATAAAAACGATAGCATAACAGATCGAATGCAAAAGGTATGTCAATTACTAAAGGACTCAATCGATTATTATGATTGGGTTGGTTTTTATTTTAGGAATGGGGATAAAGAAGAATTGGTCCTAAGAACCTATGTTGGTGAAAAAACTGATCACACTGTTATACCATTTGGAAAAGGCATCTGTGGTCAAGTAGCTGTTTCTAATAAAAACTTTGTGGTTCCTGATGTACAAGCACAAGACAATTATATAGCGTGCAGTCTTACTGTTAAATCTGAAATTGTAATCCCTTTATTTAAAAACGGAGAAAACATTGGTCAAATCGACATTGATTCTGAAACACCAGACCCATTTACAGAACAAGATGAACGATTTCTAGAATTTGTAAATCAAGAAGTTGCTAAAATACTATAATTATTGCAACTTCGTCTGCGCAAAAACTAAACAATTTACTATATGAAAATCTTAGTTACTGGGGGCTTAGGATTTATAGGCTCTCACACAGTCGTAGAGCTTCAAAACACAGGATTTGATGTTGTTATCATAGATAACTGCTCAAACTCATCTCCCGATGTTATTAAAGGCATTGTTGCTATTACTGGTAAACAACCTCTTTTTGAACAATTTGATCTAAGAGAAAAGAATAAAGTTCAGGATTTTTTTGAACGTCATTCTGATATCGAAGGTATTATTCATTTTGCTGCTTCTAAAGCGGTAGGTGAGAGTGTAGAAAACCCATTACTTTATTACGAAAACAATATTTCTACACTTATTTACCTACTTCAGCAATTATCAAAAAAACAGGCTGCTAATTTTATTTTTAGCTCTTCATGCACCGTATATGGCCAAGCAGATGAACTACCTATAACAGAAGATGCTCCGGTAAAAGTAGCTGAATCTCCTTATGGAAATACAAAACAAATAGGAGAAGAGATCATCAAGGATACCTGTAGAGTTACTAAAAACCTAAAAGCTATTGCTCTACGCTATTTTAATCCTATTGGCGCTCATCCTTCTGCAGAAATTGGAGAACTACCCATTGGTGTTCCTCAAAACCTAGTACCTTTTATTACTCAAACAGCCATTGGATTGAGAAATCAATTATCTGTTTTTGGAGATGATTATCCAACAACAGATGGCACCTGTATAAGAGATTACATTCATGTTGTAGATCTTGCCAAAGCTCATGTGGTTGCTTTACAACGATTGTTGAACAACAACTCATCTTCTAATTACGAAGTTTTTAATGTAGGTACAGGCACAGGAAGCTCTGTTCTTGAAGTTATACAATCCTTTGAGAAAGTATCTGAACAAAAATTAAATTATAAAATAGTAGATAGAAGAGACGGGGATATTACAGCGGCATATGCCGATACTTCAAAAGCAAATAATGAATTAGGGTGGAATGCAAAAAGTAGCTTAGACGACGCCCTAAGTTCTGCCTGGAAGTGGGAGAAAAAAGTTAGAGCATAAAAGCACTGCTTAAAACAACATCAAAGTTAATAATCATAAAAAAAACCTGAAGAAACAATCTTCAGGTTTTTTTATTCTATTTTAAGTTTTACTACTACTAGTAGAACTTAGCTCTTTTATCTTCTATCTCTGCAGCTTCTTTAAGCGCTTCAAATACTTTTGAATCTACAGCTCCTATTTGTGTCTTAGACGTTTGAGCAACATAACTCATATATGTATCCAATCCATTTGCTGGAGTATTTTTTGTAACCTCGATTACATACACTCCATTATTTCCTATAATAGGGTTAGATACTTTTCCTGCTTCAAGAGCAAAAGCCGTTCCTACTACTGCTGGTTCTGTTCCTGCACCACTTATGGTAGGAGTCTTCATATTTAGGGCAGAAGCAACTTTTACTGTTTGTCCCTGACCTTGAGCAATTGCATCTAATGTACCTCCTGATATCTTTGCGATTAATTGAGCTGCTTTTTTCTCTTTTATCAAAATAGGTTTTACCGATGCACTTGCTTCTTCAACACTCATAGCTCCTTCAGCTGCTTTTGCAGTTAGTTGCACTACTGCATATCCATCTGGCACATCAAAACGTTTGATATCTCCTACTTTAGACTCTTCATTAAAAGCCCATTGCACGATAGCTCTCTTAGACCCTAATCCTGGGATGTTCTCATCTAATTCTTTTATTTTATTTACAGGCTTTGCTGTTAAATTCTTTTCTTTAGAAGCTGCTTCAAAATCTTTGTCTTTAGCTGCCATCTGAAACTTAGTCGTTTCTGTAAAAATAGCGTTGATTGTTTTTTCACTTGGCTCTATTTTACGAGCTACTGTAGCTACTTTAACAACTTTTTGCTCATTCTTTTGCTCTGCTATATTGATAACATGGTATCCAAATTGCGTTTCTACAATTCCCTGATCTCCCGCTTTATTTTCGAAACAGTAATCATTAAATGCAGGCACCATTCTACCCGTTGTAAAATATCCTAAGTCTCCGCCTTTATCTTTGTTAGAATTATCTGAAGAGAACTTGGCTGCCAATTCAGAAAATTTAGACTTATCTGCTTTTGTTACGTTATTAATGCTATCTGCAAGTGCTTTTGCTTCTTCTTTTGTTCTTTTTGTATCTCCAGCAGTACTAAGACCTTCCCACGACACCAAAATATGATTTGCTTTTACAGAGTCTGGCATGCTTTTATGAGCTACTATTTTTGAAACTTTAATAAAATCGCCATCTTTATATGGTCCAAATACCCCTCCAACCTCAAGGTTGTATAGCGTATCAGAAACAACCGTAGGTAAATCTTTTTTATATTTGAAACTATCATCATACTTGATAGCAGAGTTTTGATTTACATATTCTTCTATATTCTCTGCATTAACAAATCCTTTAATAGAATCATTAGCTTTTGTAATTGCATTAAACTCTACTCTATCTGCCAGTAAACTTTCAACTTCCTTTTTTAACTCGTTTTCATCTTCTTCGCTTGCTTCTTCTTTAAACAACACATAGTTAATATTTCTTGAAGCATCACTTTTATACTGATCAGCATGTTCTTTTATATAAGCTTTTACATCTGCATCACTTATAGTAATCTCTGTATCTTGTATACTGGTGAATGGTAATTGAACATATTTGATATCAACTTTATCATTTTCCATTCTGTACACCAATTCTCCTTCTTTTAATGTAGAACCAACACCTGCTTTAATCATAGTAAGGTACGTTTTCTCTTTTGCTCCCTTACTTACAGAAGTTTCAAAATCTAACCATTGTTGATAAGCTTGCGGCGAAGTAGCTTTTACGTTTGCCACATATTCTTGCATCTTAACCTTATCAAAAGATCCAGCTTCGTTTTGAAAAGTAGGGTTATTTGCCAAAGACTCTTCTAGTAATTGATTTACTTGATCTTCTCCTACCATTATTCCCAAAGCTTCGAATTGCTCTTCAAAAACAGTTTCTCTTAATTGCTGGTTCCAAACATAATTAACCGCCTGAAGACTCGATGAACCACCACCAAAACTTCTGGAAGCTAGTTCCACTTTTTTCGCAAAATCGGTTCTGTCTATATCTTTCCCGTTTATAGTTGCTATAATGTTTTCTGCTTTTTGTGATATTGCTCCTCCATTACGGATCAAATCTGCTAGCACAAAAGAGAAAAGTGCTAGTGCGATAATTACGATTAGAAAAACCGAACGCTGTCTGATTTTATTTAAAACTGCCATGGTATTGTATAATTTATTCAAATATAGTGGGCGAAAATACCATTTTATTGTAATAATACCAATTAAAAAATCTGAAAGTCTTGTGAAGCACTAATTTAATGAGGGTTATTTCCCCAGCACCTGCCTTGTAAAGGCAAAAAGGTTGTTAAAAATTTAAGAAATGGTTAACTGTTTATACAATGATTCTTGTCTGGTTTTCTTGTTTTAAAATCCCTAAAACAATCAACAATTGCGCAAACGCATAGGTACTCATTATCCATACATTTTCTAGAAATAAAGTGCTATGAAACAACGAATAAGCCAACAAACTATCAGAAATCATGAAAAGTAAGGCACCTATAAAAACTAACTTAAAACTGATTTTGGGCACACAACCATCTCTGAGATATGCTGTATTAGCCATTATCAAAATCACAATCATATAGATGATAACAGGAATCATCATATCTCCTAATCCTGAATATAAAACACCAAACAAAATACCCCCATATAATGAAGAAAGTAAAAAGAAAAGCGCTCCTTTCTTCTGTTTATTTTGCTTTTTCAAAAAAACTAAAATATACATTAGATGCGCCAATAAGAACATAACTAATCCTCCTATAAAAAACACCTGAGATTTTTCTACAAATAGTAGCAGAATATCACCAAATAAAGAAAACAATAGTGCTAATGTGGTTATCCAAAATACAGAAGACCTCACTTTGTTTTTACATACTAGAAAAAAGATAATCAAGGCGCTAAGTATAGCAGGTTTTGTAAAATACCTGTATTCTATAAGTCGAGGGTTGCTACCAATTATTAAGTCACATATGACCAAAGCAGCATATATCAGAATAAATGGCACAAACGAATGATACTTTTCATTATTACTCATATACACCTCTGATTAAACTAATCTCCTTTAATAACGTGTAATTCTACAATTTCAATTTTGGTATTCGAGGTTTCCAGAATTTTGATTTTAAAATCATCTATTTTCACCTCTTCTCCTTCTTCAGGAATTTCTTCGGTATGATTTACAATCATCCCTCCTAATGTCTCATAATTCTCATCTTCTGGCAAGTCCAGTTTATAAGATTCATTAATATGATCTACTTTTAGTCGTGCAGAGAATCTATACCGGTTTTCTGCCAACTGCTCTTCTATAAGCTCTATAGAATCGTGTTCATCTTCTATTTCTCCAAAAAGTTCTTCTACAATATCTTCTACTGTAATGATTCCGCTTGTCCCTCCGTATTCATCTATTACAACAGCAATGCTTTTATGCTTTTTGGTCAACAGATTAAGTACATCTTTAACAAACATTGTTTCTGGCACAAATACAACCGGAAGCAGTATTGCTCTTAACGATTTTGGCTTTTTAAACAATTCAAAAGAATGCACATACCCTATAATATCATCTACCGTATTATCATACACGATAATTTTTGACAATCCTGTATTTATAAAAAGTGCACTTACCTCTTCTATCGATTGTGATTTTTCGACTCCAACGATTTCGGTTCTTGGGATCATGACTTCTCGCGATTTAACATCAGAAAAATCCAAAGCATTCTGAAAAATCTGAATCTCACTATCTACCTCATCATCTTCTTCTATTGTTCCCATTTGCTCTGTTATGTAATCACCTAATTCTGTTTTACTAAAAGCAAGTTGCACCTCATCACCATCTGTTTTTAAAAATTTTTTTAAAACAAAATCCGAAATCCAGATAACGAATGAAGAAATAGGTGAAAAAATCACATAAAATATATATGCTGGAAAAGAAAACGCTTTCAATAAACTATTTGAATAGATCTGGAAAAAGACTTTTGGTAAAAACTCTGCCGTAATCAAGATAACCATTGTAGAAACTATGGTTTGAGCCAAAAGTTTGAGATCTGTAAATAAATAATCCAACATCCAAAAACCTGTAGGGATTGATGCCTGAAATACTTTCATTAATAGCTCTCCCATATAAAACCCATACACGACTAATGCAATATTATTACCTACCAGCATGGTAGCAATAAACTTTGAAGGTTTTCTGGTAAGTCGTGCAAGTATTTTAGGAATAAAACCACCTTGCTTTTTTTCTATTTCAATATGTATTTTATTGGATGAAACATAGGCAATTTCCATCCCAGAAAAGAATGCCGAAAGCAAGAGAGAAAATAGAATAACAACGATATGCAATTCCATGGATTAGTCTTTGTTATTAGCCTCAAATCGTTTTCTAAAGTTTCTTTTAAAGAAAAACATAAAGACCGCTACAGCAGCAAAAAAAAGATACAATATACTTCTTCCTCCTTCTTGCCCCCATTCTACATATGCCTGATATACAAAAAAACACATTATTGCTAAATAAGCATATTCAAAAAATCTAAATACTTTCATCATAGTACTGGATTACTCCTCTATAAACATTACACCATCATTAATTCGTGAATTCAAGATAGTAAAATCCTGATTAGCATCAAAGCCATCTGCTTCATTAACGGTTCCGTCTGGCAAATAACTTTTATACTGTTGGTCTGTAAATACCCAATTAATATTTTGGTCCCAATATAATTGCTTTGCTTTTAAGTGGGTACTATCTGCAGTTTTAATATCTACATTACCTCTCATATCGATAATCCCGGTTTGTTTATACGAAATTGCATAATCAGAAGTAACAACGCTAACTTTTCCTTCTTCATCAATAATATCTAACACAATACCTTTTGGAAACTCGAAGTATGCAAAAGATTTATTAGAAAAATCCAACACTTTTGGTGTTTTAAGAATAGCCTTCAACTTACCAGAATCTGTGTATTTTAAATTCACCTCATATGCTTCGGCAATAGGCACTTCTTCAAAATCTATATAAGCTGTATCTTCTTTTTGAGTAGATTGACATGAAAAAAGCATTGTTACAGCGCATACTGTAACAATGCTTTTTATGATATAATATTTTTTATGTTGCATTACAATTTTGGCACTCTAACTGTTTCACCAATCCAACATCCAATACTAACAGATTTTACACCAGGGTTATTAAAAATATCTGTTTTAGATGGTGCTTTTGCTTTATAATTTGCTGCATACTTATCTCCTGTAGATTTTAAGCTAGGATCAACTTTTCCTGCTCTTCTAGCATAATTTTCTGCCAACCAATATACCGCTCTTTTACTAAAAACATCTGTTCCGCAGTTATTGGCACTACTTGCCACCATATTAGCAATTCTTATGTAACAAACTCCCATAGAAGGCTTTTGTTTAAGTGCCTTTCTGTAATAAGACCTTGCTTTACCTTTACTACCCTGCTTTTTCATTACTTCACCTATCTTGAAATAAACTTTTGCTTTATCACTTGCTTTAGTTTCAAGTTCTGCGGATTGGTTAAAATATTTTAATCCTGTTGTAGTTTTCTTATCTTTTAATGCTAATAGACCAAGGTAGTATGCAGATTTAGCCGATGGCTCTGCCTTATGTAAAGACTCTACCAATTTAAAGAATAACGGGTCGTCTGTACAATCTTTTGCAGAAATTCTACTCGCTGCACTTTTCAACCAATTAACATCAGACTTCTTTGATTCGAATTGTCCATTATACAATGGGATAAGGTTTTTACAATCTGCTAACTCTCCTAGCTTTTGGTTTACACCAGCTTTTACTTTACTGTAGTTTGATAAAATTATTCCAGATTTTTTAAGCTTTTTTTTCTCCTTACTACTTAGTGCTGTACCTGATTCTTCTTTTTCTGTAAAAGTAGCAATCGTTTTTGCTTTTGCACTTTCTTCATCTTCTATTTTCTCGATTACTTCATCGTATAGATCAAAAACTTCCTGAAGTTCTTTTTTCTTTGCTCCATGAAGATCAACTAGTAAAGAAAAATATGTATACACATTTTTAGGGTTATTAAAGTTGGCCTTGTCTTCTGTCCAAGCTTTATGAAACTCTGCAAATTGATTTTCTTTTGTTCCAATTTTGTTATCATACATTAACTGTCCGATATCAGAGTGCATTGCCCCTAACTTTGTTTTTGCAGGAAAGTACTGTTTTCTTTCCTTCCAAAGCGCAATTCTTTCTTTAGCCAAAGCCAATTTCTCTCCTGCAGCAGCTTTCTTATATTTTGCTGCTAATAGTTTTTGACCGAATTGATAGGTTGCTACACTATAAGTAGGACATTCTTTTCTTACTTTCCAAAGCGGTGCCTCTGCCGATTCATAATTCTTCACCTTGGCATGTTCATAAGCAATTGAAGCTGTCGTTGCACAGTCTGAAGCCTGAGCACTTACTTTTGCAGTGCTTAAAACTAGTCCTGTTGCTATCGTAAGTAAAACTTTAGTATTCATAGCTGTAGTAATTATTTGTATTGTTTAATTAAATTTTATTTTTCTAAACCACTTATCATTAAATGATAACCCTATAGAAATGTTAAAGAATTCTTCTTTAATAAGCCCAAAATCTGTGGTTCCTCGCTGACCGTATTCAAAATTTATGTTTGCATTAGAGAATAACCTACCAACTGGTAATCCTACTCCAAAAGATATGCCAAACTCATCTATTGGTTGATTACTAAGGTTTAACCCTGTTTCTTCATAACGAAATCCTGCGCGATACACCATTCTGCTAAAATAACTCGTTAAAGAATTATATTTAGGAATATAATAACCTCCTAATTTATATTTTGATCCACTTTCGTAAGTAGCATTACTTTGGCCAGATTCAAACCCCTGAAAATCCTTCGAATCAACATATACGTATTCTGCCCCTGCAAACCATTTTCTAGGCTGTCCAATACCTGCACCAAATTTAAACTCTGCAGGAATATCTATTTCTTTATCTTCAATATTTATTTGTTGCGCCTCTACAATACCTTCTTGTCCCGCATTATTAATTATTACTGAAGCAAGTTCTCTCGATCTTTCTGATGCCAATTCAAACGATGGAGTGGATACAGCACTTGCAAATATCTCTAATTTTTCTGTAATCATCCTAGTATAAGTGACTCCAAATGAAGCACTAAAGGATGAAATGTCCGTACTTGTTAGTTCTCGCGTGCTATATTGAACGCCTGGAACATTTACAATCGTTTTGTTTTCTATGTTACCAAAATTATAATTTACATCCAGACCGATACTCAGATTCTCATTAATTTTGACTCCTGCCGCCAAAAAAACCTTGTTCACTCCTCCATTACCTGTAAATTGACTCTCTGCTCCATCCTCATCAATACTTCTAATTTCATAACCTACAGCAGTAATTGGGACAACTCCAAAACCAAAACCAAATTTTCCTGCAGGAACTCCAATTGCCAAATAATCCAGAGATGCACTATCTCCAGAAGAAGTTTCATTATTAGCATTACTAATTTCATAATTACTAAATGAAGCTCCCACTGTATAAGTTGTAAGACCTAATTTACTGTAAGAAGCTGGGTTTTGAAGATTTAGATGAATACTATCTGCAAACACACTCAATCCTCCCATCGACCTGTTTTCTATTGTTCCTTTAAACTTCGCAACTCCTATTCCATAAAAAGAATAAGGCGACGATGTCCCTTCCTGAGCGTAAGATACTACGGCAACATGTGCCAATATTATTACTAAAATCTTCTTTATCATTTACTATTATTAAAAGCTAAAATGTAGTTTAATCCCTCCAACAAAAAATTGGAAGTGGCAAATATGCTATTTTTTAATCTTTTAGACAAAAAATGTGAGTCTCCACCGGTTAAAATAACTGTTAAATCACTATAAATGTTGCAATATTCTTCAATTACTCCATTAATTTCGTGAACCACGCCCATAACTACACCCGCATGTATCGCCGTTTCGGTACTATCTCCCAGACTACTCTCTGGTTCTTTAAACTCTAATAAAGGTAACTTAGAAGTATAGGCATTTAAGCTAGTATATCTAAGTCGTATCCCAGGAGAAATAGCTCCTCCCAGGTATTCTTGTTTACTATTTTTAAAATCATAAGTAATACATGTTCCTGCATCGATGATCAGAACATTTTTATTGGGGAATTGATCTACCGCAGCTGCCACTAATACCAATCGATCTATCCCCAGTGTTTTGGGGGTGGTATACAAATTTTTAAAAGGCATTTTTGTGGTATGATCTAAAATCAATGTCTTAAAAAGATCGGTAACCAAAGCTAAATCATCTTTTGCTATGTTAGCTACCGATGATACTATAGCCGATTGAATAGATGGGAACTCTTTTTTGATATTTTTAATCACCGTTTTAAAGTCATTTTGTTGAATTGTATTTTTATGCACCATTTCTGCACCAAAAAAAACTCCAATTTTTGTAAACGTATTACCCACGTCTATAGTCAGTTCCATATTTTAAATTATAATTCGTAAAAATACGTAACAAATTTTTTAAATTTTTATTTTGAGTATTAAAAAAAGCGTTCTATATTTGCATCCGCTTACAACAAGGTGCCTTAGCTCAGTTGGTAGAGCAAAGGACTGAAAATCCTTGTGTCCCTGGTTCGATTCCTGGAGGCACCACATCTTGAAAGTGAAAACCCGAACAAATTGTTCGGGTTTTTTGTTTTGTACTATTTTGTCTAAAACCGCGTTAAAATGGATCAAGACCAAAAGTTGTGTTTATGCAAATATTCTAGTTAATCTAAAGAGGAAGAATTCTACATTTTTGACTCCTCTAAATTGTGCTCTAAAGGAAGTCTGTAACTTCTCAACATACATATGCACAAAAAAAACTACGACATGTTTTTACACATCGTAGCTTTACTGATTTTTCGGCTCATTTAATTTTTGGTAGTGTGAAGTGACAAAAATTCGTACCACACCTTCTAATTTATTTGTGCATTTTTCTATGAACCAGGATTATCTCTAAAAACTATTCTTGAACATTAATCGATCTATTTACGTTTCATAAAAGTTGCCTTTATCGATCGATTGTAAAAAACCTCCGCTAAAAACGGAGGCTTTGATTTTCAGATTAGACCCAAAGGGTCATAACACTCATTCGTGATGTTCCTGATATTTCACATATCGTTTTATCATATCTTCATCCAGTCCAACTGTGCTAACAAAATAACCTCTTGACCAAAAATGATTACCCCAATATGGCTTTTGTTTTAAATTTGGGTATGTCTTGAAAAGTTTCATTGCAATTTTTCCCTTCAAAACACCCATATACTCTGAAACAGATACTTTTGGTGGAATCGAACAGACCAAATGAATGGGATCTTTTTGCACATTCATTTCTACTATTTGAACATCCTTCCAAGTACCGATTACTTGTAAGTCGTGTTCAACCAAGGATTTGATCATACCCTCTAATATCTGAAAGCGATACTTCGGTGTGAATACAATGTGATAGTCACATTTGTAATAGACATGTGTTAATTTTCTATATTTACTCATCTTATAAAGTTTTAGATGGTAAACCTAAAAAATGGCAAAGCCTTTAAAACATGACCACCGTCAAAGACGGTGGTTTTCTATAAGCAAATAAAATTTTTATTGATGTTGACATGCAGGCCTTTTCGAAGGTGCTTGATCGCAATTTACAGTACCTCCACAACACAAAGTATGTCGAGTATGATTGCCACCACCAACAACTCTTTGTGATTGTAATTTTGAAATTTCGATCTTTTTTAAGTTTAAACCTGTTAATTTCTTTTTTTTCATGATGTATAATTTTAAAATTTGTTTGCCTTGAACATTTTAAAGACACTCAAGGTTTATGTCGTTCTCAAAAGAAAATATTTTGATATATCAATATCATTTGAGCTCCAAATCTAGGATAAAGCCACACTTATTAACAAATATTGAGAACGCAAATAAGTCCTGAATCTTCAAGTACTTGAAGATTCAGGACTTATTTTAACAGAAATTAATAAAAAATATTGAATATCGTAATTACTAATAATTTGAAAAGGGAAACAAAATATAATGTAATTATTATGGCAGAATCAATGCTCTTAGAAAACCCTAAAACTAACAAGAAAGATCATCAATTTGACTATTTTAAGGTTAAAAACATGGTGCTGTAAAATCAAATTGCATTCATTATAGAAAACAATATACTAAAAAAAACACTAATTATAAGCAGGTTAAAACTTAGCTTAGGTTTTTGTTGTGCCAACATAGCACCATTATAAAACATACACAAAATGGTGATTATAAATAATTGAAACATTTGTAACGCAGAATTTCCATTCATTAAAATGAACATAGCAGCTACAGACCCCAAACAACTTTGTCCTATAATTGCCAATGGGGTATATCCAATAAGTCCTTTTTTGTATTCCTCTAAATACTCTTTATAAATTTTCATGTTCTTTGTTTTTATGAAAGCTAGTAGCAACCAGCTTTGGTTTACACTCATTTATTTTTTTAATTATTCTGGTGAGGTCGATTCCTCCAAATGGACAGATATTGACTCGTAGCCATTTTTCGTGCAGCATCCTTGGCTCTTTGTGCTATTTCTCCCTGATACAAGGTATCTATAGTACTAAACCACAGCTTTAACCATTTCCCAAAGTGTACTTGGTCAACCGTATAGTTTAGATTTTTATCTACATCTCTATGAGCTTGCCCGGGATTACCTTTAAAACACGCAACCCCAAATAAGGCAGTCATCCAAAAATCTGTTAGCTTTTCAAGGTGAATGGGCCATTGTTTTTCTGACAAGTGGCTATTAAATATGGGGCCTAACAATTCATCCTTTTGTATTGATGCATAAAATGTAGAGACCAGTAAAAAGACATCTTCTCTGTTTTGTATTTCTTTCATTTTATATAGTTTGATCCGCACCAATCCAATCATTAGATTGGTGTGGATTTTTTGATTAATTTTTCTTTTTAAGGCAATACATCGTTTCTTCTATTGCAAACCAGCAGAAATAGAATATCCCGGCAGAAAAAATAATATCTCCTATCATACGCAACCATTTTAAGGTCTGTACGGTTGGCGAATAGAGTAATTCGGCATCTCTTGCAAAAGAGTACCCTTTGGTAATAGAAGTATATGCCTGAATAACTCCTACAGGAAGCAGACTCAAAACCACCATCGCAATAAGACCTATGTTAAGCAACCAAAAAGCTCTTTTTAGTTTAATTGTTTTCCATGGTCTATTAGAATAGAATCGTAGACAGATAATAATGAACCCCATTCCTAGCATCCCATATACTCCAAATAAAGCAGTATGCGCATGAACCGCAGTGGTATTTAACCCCTGTATATAATACAATGCTATAGGAGGATTGATTAAGAACCCAAAGACTCCTGCTCCCAGCATATTCCAAAAAGCCACTGCTATAAAAAAGAAAATCGGCCATTTGTACTTTTGCATCCATTGATTTTCTTTTAGTAAATTCCAGTTTTCTCTAATTTCGAATCCCATTAGTGTTAGTGGCACTACTTCTAATGCGCTAAATGTAGCTCCCAAAGCTATCGCCTGAACGGGGGTCCCCGAATAATACAAATGGTGCAAGGTTCCTATAATTCCTCCTGCCAAAAATATGGTTGCAGAGGCTATCGAAGCTTTACCTGCTGTATTTGCTGACAAGATTTTCATTTTTAGGAATACAAATGCGATAACAACGGTTGCAAAAACTTCGAAGAAGCCTTCTACCCAAAGGTGCACTAACCACCACCTCCAATAATTAATAACGGGTAGACTACTGTTCTCACCATACATTAATCCTGAAAAGAAAAACATACCGATAGCTATCACAGAAATTAAAAGAATGATCAATAGATGTTTTGCTCCGTCATTTTTTTTGATCCCGTAAAGAATATGGCGGCCCACCATGATCATCCATAAAATCAAACCTATGGCAAGGAAAATTTGCCAAAATCTACCCAGATCCATGTATTCATATCCCTGATGCCCAAAAAAGAAATTTGTTGTTAAATCCAGAAATTGATGTACTCCCAACCACTCTCCAATTAGGGAGCCAAACACAATAACTATTAGGGCAACAAAAAGAAAATTAATTCCAAAAACCTGGAACCTCATCTCTTTGCCACTAATCATCGGAGCGAGAAAAAGTCCTGTAGCTAACCAGGTAGCTGCAATCCAGAATACTGCTAATTGCGTATGCCATGTCCTGGTAATAGAGTAAGGCAAAATACTAGCCAAATCAAATCCAAAAAATGCTTGTCCTTCTACTGTATAATGTACTGTGAGGATTCCGAGAAGAATTTGCAATCCAATTAAAAGAGAAACTACTATAAAATACTTTAATACAGCTCTTTGAGAATTGGTTAGTATAATTTTGGTCAAAGGGTCTTTATCTGGATATATTACAGCTTCACCTTTTTCATGATTTCTAATATAATAGTAAGTAAGTACCCCTATAAACAATAACAATAAGACTACAGAAAACCCAGACCATATTTGAGAATCTGGTGTAATGGTATTATCTATTAAGGGTTCATGAGGCCAATTAGAAGTATATGTGTATTCCTGATCTGGCCTATTTGTACTTGCCGCCCATGAGGTCCAAAATAAAAATGCATTAAGCTGTGCTAATTTTTCTTTATCTGTTAATGCTCCTTTCTGGATTGCATACTCTTCATGGCCTTCAGAAAATAGAGATGCATAATACTTTGAGTTATGCTTAATTGCTTTATACCTGTTTATTGATATAGTGATACTTTTCTCATTAGAATTATAGGTATTCGTTCTTATATCTTTGATAAGCCTAGCTTTTAAAGCCGCTTTTTTTTCTTCATCCAGCTCTCTATAGCTTTTATCATAATCTTTTTGTGCCCAGGCACCTAACATAAATAGGGCTTCTCTATGTATCCAGTCGGCAGTCCAATCAGGAGCAACATAACTACCATGGCCCCATATAGACCCTACTTCCATCCCCCCAATAGACTCCCAAACATTCTGACCTGTTTGAATGTCTTCTTTGGTAAATACTATTTCTTTGTTTTCGCCAATGACAACGGTGTCAGGAATCGGTGGTTGCGTTTGATATATTTCTGTTCCAACCCATATTAGAGCAGCAAACGACAGTACTACAACACTGGTAAATCCAATCCAAATTTTTTTCATTTTAACTAGTTTAGGCTATTTTCAATTACGATTGCTTTTTTAAAAAGGATATTGTTTTCTAAGTGAATATGCTTGTGTAAATCTTCTTCAAACTCTTTTAATAGTAAGAATGCTACTTTGTAAGAGTTACATGCATCTACTGGAGGGGTGTATTGATTACTAAGCACTGAGATCTTCCTAAACCTATCCCCTTCATCATCATGTTCTTTATGCATCATTGCAATCGGACTTTCTACCGATGTAAATGACAATGTTGAATTTATCTCTATCCCTCTAGATGCCTTAGCTAGTTTTTTGAAGTATGGAAAAAGAAGTAATTCTTCTTTTTTCATGTGCATACTAAGTTCGCCTGCACTTTCTTTAAAAAGAGTTTCTATTTCATAGAGTTCTGGATGGTTGTCACCATGAACCTGAGAGATTTTGCTTAAATACTCCTTAATTACAGGTATTTTACTTTCAACGTATTGATGGTGTTTGTCATAGATGTAATCAGATAAAAAATCTATTTCCCATTCCTGATAATTTTCTTCTTCTTTTACTTTTTCAGAAAGGTTGGTCAGTTCTTCTATAAGATCATTGGTAGATATTCCCAATGTTTTGCAAGCAGAAGATATACTTCTATTTCCCTGACAACAAAAATCTATTTCATGTTTTTTAAAAACCTGGGCGCTCCTGTAGTTCTTTGCTACAATATCACCTATTAAAGTTTCACTATTTAGTTCCATTTTTATATGATTCAAATTTTTCTATATATTAGTTTTATTCATAAATGATTAAAAGATCTTTTTATCCTTTATTGATTTAAATTTTTTTATCTTTTTAAGATGGTTAACCCAGCGTTCATATCATCGGCTATAGATTTTAACGAAGTATTTTCTAACATATCTCTAAGATTGTCTCTTATTTCTACAAATTTATAGTGTAAAGGACATGGCGAATTCGCATCACACTGTCTCAGCCCTAAACCACATCCCGTATATATCGAATCTCCATCCAAAACTTGAACCACCTCGCTTAATTTTGTATCCATTTTCTCGTCCTCTATCATAAATCCTCCATAAGGTCCTTTAATAGACTTTACAATATTATTGCGTGTAAGCTGTTGTAAAATTTTTGCAGTAAAAGCTTGGGGAGAGTTTATTTCTTCTGAAATCGTACTTAAACTCACTTTATTATTTTTCGTAGTTTGCTGCGCTATAAAAATAACCGCTCTAAGACCATATTCACAAGATTTTGAAAACATACACTTTTTATTTATAGGACAAAATTAATTCTTTTTTTAATAACGGACAAACATATCCTTTATAAATTATAACCCTTCAAAATAACAAAACCCCCTTTCATACATGAAAAGGGGTTTCAATACTATTTATTGATTGTTTACTTTTTTAAAGTATTGGTATCATTTTTTAGAAGATCTGATTTTAGATGTTTAGCAAAAAATCCCATCATACTTTCATATAGCTCGATACGATTTTTTTCATGACCAAATCCATGTCCTTCATCATATTTAACCATATAAGGCACATCAAATCCTCTTTTTCTAAGATTGGTTACAATCTGATCAGATTCATTTATATTAACACGAGGATCATTTGCACCCTGCACCACAAAAAGTGGCTTTGTAATTTTATCTACATTTAATGCGGGAGAAACTTCTCTCATGATTTTTTGGTCTTTAGGGTCATTTTCATCGTACCATTGTTCATATACTTGACGTAAATATGGTTTCCAATATGGAGGAAAGGATTTAAAAAAAGTAAACAAATTAGAAACACCAACATAATCTACTCCACATCGATACAAGCCGGGAGTCTTCACCAAACTTCCTAAAGTCGCCAACCCTCCATAACTACCTCCATAAATTGCGATACGGTTCTCATCTATAAATCCTAATGATTTTGCATAAGCAACACCATCTTCCAAATCATCAAGCATTTTTCTTCCAATCTGTTTGCTACCTGCCAATAAAAATTTCTTTCCGTATCCTCCTGATCCTCGATAATTAATCTGTAAGGTAGCATATCCTCTACTTGCAAACAATTGTGTTTCTGGATTAAAATCCCACTCATCTCTAGGACCGTATGGTCCACCATGTGGGTTTACTATTAAAGGAACTTTTTCATCTTTTTTAACAATATTGGGAACAGTTATATACCCATATAATGTTAATCCATCTCTTGATTTAAACTTAATAGGTCTCATTTCTGCCATCTCCTCCTCTTTAAGTTGTGGCATCAAATTCATAATTTCTTTAAAACTATCTTTGGCTACATCATATAGGTAATACTTTCCATAAAGTCTGTCACTACTTATATAAATCAAATATTTATCTTCGTTATCTGTTTTATTAGTTATATAAAAATCTTTCCCCTTAAATTGTTGTTCGAATTTAGCGTGTATTTTTTTGTAGGTATCACTTACAGGAATTGTAACACTCTTTTCTCCTGTATAATAGTAATAATCTACTTCATATCCTCTTTTTCTAGACCTGTTTAAACCACCCACATCAAATACCGGATTACTATATACTTTTTTTATAGTTTTCTTTTTTGCCAAATCATATAACAGTATTTCATTCGTATCACTATCCAAATTACTCATTACAAATGCATCATGAGGATAAGCTGTTGTATAATCAAAACCAAGAATATAGAAATTATCTTTCCAGGTGGTGGTCAATACTTTCTCGAAAGGTTTATCTAATGCCGTTCTATAATACATTGAGTAATTAACTCCATTTTCTTGTTTTGTATATCCTTTTAACACACCATCTTTATCAAAATCATATCCGGATATAGGGTTTTGAACATCTTAATTTTCAAATAGTTTTTCTATTTTTCCTGTATTGATATTTATTTTATAAGGTTCGAATATTTGTGCATTGTCCTTGTTCATAGAAACAACCAAAAATTCGGGTTGTTCTTTCAAAATTTCTAAAATACTAACTGTTACATCTTTATATGGAGTAAGATCTTTTTGGTTGTTCCCATCCAAGTCTACTGCAAAAAGATGATAATTTTCATTCCCTCCTTGGTCCATAACATAGATAAGTCGTTTGTTATTTGCCCAACCATATCCTCGAATAAGCTCTTCTTTCTCTTCGATAATTCTTTTTACAACACCTGTTTCGGTATTTTTTACATAAATATGGAGTTTTCCGTTGCTATCTTTTTCTCTATAAGAGAAAAACATTCCATCTGGAGAGAATTTAAATGTGGTCTGTTTTGGCTTTTGAAAGTAATCTTCAACTTTATAGGTAAAATTACCTTTTTCCTGATCTGATAATGTTTGCAGTTCTTTATCCGAAGTTACCAAAGATGTATCTCCCGGTAAACTATCTTTTTGGGTTTGTCCAACGGTATATTGTAGGGTAAGTGCAAATAAAATGAATACGAAGTGAGTTTTCATAACTAAGAGTTTTGGTGAAGTTTATATCTATATGACATCTCTTTATACTATATGTTACAAAAAAGCCAATAATACAGATAGTTATACAACTAGAAATGCCAATTTTCTATTACTATTTTACAATAAAAAACAATAAATCCTACGGCTACTATAAATTTAATAAAAGTACCTGTCAAAAATCCAATAAAAGACCCAAAAGCTGCTTTTAACGCTTTTGATGATTGATCACTGTCTTTTATTAATTCTCCTATAAATGCGCCTGCAAAAGGTCCGATTATAATTCCTAGTGGACCTAAAAATAATATTCCTACAATGAGCCCAAGCGAGCTTCCTATCATACCATATTTGGTACCTCCAAACTTTTTGGTACCCAAAGCTGGCACGATATAATCAAGAATCCATACCAAAATTGATACCCCTAATGTTATTCCTAAAAAAGTCCAATCATCAGGAACCCTATCTGTAAGATGTAGGATTAACAATCCAATCCAGGCTGTAAATGGTCCCGGTAATACAGGAAGAAAACTTCCTATTATGCCTATAAGACAACATAAAAATCCTAGTATAATTAATACAATATCCATTATTATTTTTTAAGTTATATGACGACATTGTTTCTGTTTTGTTACGGAAATGTAAACTTATCTTAGCTGTTTGTTATTAAACTCATTAAAGCTTTTAGAATATAATTTTATTTTCTTTTTTTGTCTAAGATACTATATTATTGACCATTAATCGAACATAAAACTACCCCAAAATTATGCGACATTTCATACTATTATCCTTAGGGTTAATAACTTTCTCTGTCTCCTTTTCTCAAACCAATTTTACAACACCTAAATGTAAAGATGCTACAAATGATCGCATTAGAAAAAATTGTATTATTAACGAAATAAAAGAGTTTGTTACTGTAAATTACAATACTGCAGCCATGAAGCCTTATGCCAGAATTGGTACAAATCGAATCTATGCCAGATTTAAAGTAAATCAAATTGGTCAAATTGTCGATATTCAAGCAAAAGCTACTGCATTAGAACTAGAAGAAGAAGCAATACGAACGTTACGTTCATTTCCTACTATGACACCTGTGCTACAAAAAAAGAAGGAAATACAAGAAAATGTTTTTGAAGATACCTATACCTTACCTATTACTTTTGAAATGAAAATTACAGAAATCGATTTAACACAAAAACGAATTACAGATAATAACGAAAAGTAAACATAATAGTACTTTTCTTATTATTTATAGTATAGTCTTTATCGATATATCTCACATCTCTATTTTCTAAACGATATATTAATCATTCTAATTTTTAATTCCAAACTTACACTCTGGCAGACAACATGCAACGCCTAAAGAGTTTACTTTACTAAGCATAAATACTTAATACCGTTCTAAAGCCATTCATCTTCATAAAAATAATTTTTAGTTTTTTTAACTAAAAAACTAGTTAAAACTAAAATTTTAGTTACATTTGTTTTATTCAACTAAAAAAATAGTTAAATACTCATAATTTTATATCCGATGAAACAACTCACAAAAGCTGAAGAAGAAGTAATGCGATGGCTTTGGCAATTAGAAGAAGCTAATGTCGCTACAATTATCGAAAAGATGCCCGAACCCAAACCGGCTTACAATACGATTTCTACCATAGTTAGGATTTTAGAAAACAAAGAATTTGTTGGTCATCGTAAACAAGGTAAAGGTTATATCTACTTTCCAATCATTAAAAAAGAAGAGTATAGTAATCAATCGATCAACAAGTTAATGAACAACTATTTTAATGGCTCTTTTAGAAATATGGTCTCCTTTTTTGTTAAGAAAAATGATATGGATATCAAAGATCTGGAACAAATTTTAAAAGAATTAAATAAAGAAAAATAATTCTATTGTAGACTATTATTAAAACTGAAGGCATGAATCGGATCTATTAATTTTTAAATCCACTCTCCCTAAAAACAAATACCCATGTTACAAAAAACACAGCCCCAACTTATTACAAAGTTCACATACTTGTTGTTAATTATTTTCACTATTGGTATATTAATACATACTTCTTGTAAAAATAAAACAGATTTGACTAATGGGAATACTACAGTATCCTCTGAGACTTCACTAAAAAACACAAACAACCTTACAGCAACAAATGATCATAAAGCAAATACTACACAAAACAATATTGTAAAAAAAATATGCGCCGACAAAGATTCTGAATATGATATGCACCTGAACAACTACCTAAAAATCACATTAGACGTAGCTCCAGAGATTATTGTAAACATTATTTCGACTACCCGTAAAAAACAAATACGATCTGTTTACCTAGAAAAAAAATCGATCTATTATATAGAGAACATTCCTGAAGGTAAATATGAAATTCATATTGCCTATGGTAATGAATATGCCGAAAAATCTGTTAACGGAAAGTGCATCGGTTATTTTAAAAATGAGATAGCCAAGGAGATTAATAACATTTTAGATTTCAGTGTAGATCGAACCGATCTTGGTGTACATATTCCCTCATATAATTTAATACTAGATAGCTTACCTAATGAAATTTCTAAAAAACGTTAGGTAATAAAACAACAAATCTGTTAGAGAAAAAACTTGGTTATGATAAATTACATCTTATATATAATAATCTTTCAGTTACTGTTTTTGATTGCGTATGATCTGTTTCACAAAAAAGATACTTTTTTCTCTTTAAACAGGTTGTATTTACTAGCCACATCGGCACTATCTTTTGTTTTACCTTTCATTAGGGTTAAAAGTATACCAGAAAACATTCCAGCAGAATACGTGGTTAAATTACCTGCGATTATTATTGGACAATCTCCTACTCAGGAAGCAGTATCAATTAATAATACAACAACAGAAATCACTCATATCATTAGTCAATCTTCTAATTACTTTTCTTTAGAATGGATCAATTGGTGGTTACTAACTTATGGTATTGTTATCACATTTATGCTTATTAGGTTTACAAAAAGAGTTTTTCGACTTAGAGCATTACGTAAAAAAGCTTCTTATCATAAAATCTATTATAAAACAGTTGGTTATAATGTTTATACCATTCCTAATAGTAAAGACGCATTTTCTTTTTTTAATGACATTTATCTTGGGGATCAATTAACTCCTAAAGAAAAAGAGCAAATCATTATTCATGAAATTGTTCATTTACAACAAAAACACACCTTGGATTTATTGTGGTTCGAATTCTTAAAAATCATTTTTTGGTTTAACCCACTTATCTATGTCTATCAATCGAGAATAGATACACTACACGAATATATCGCAGATGCAAAAAGTGTAGCGATTTTGGGAAAAAGAAAATACTACGAACAACTATTACATACCACTTTTGAAACCGAAGATATCGATTTTATCAATCAATTTTTTAATCAGTCTTTACTCAAAAAACGAATAACCATGTTACAAAAATCTCAATCCAAAACTATTGCAAAATTTAAATATCTGCTGCTCATTCCTATTTTAGGGACTATGCTTATTGTTTCGTCTTTTGCCAACGAATCGAAAGATACAACCCACACAACATTTATAGCTGGCGACAATCAAAAAGATGCATTAAGAATTACTGACTCATTAGACCAGCATGATAAAAATATTGTAGGTCAACTGTTAGAAGTAAAGACAAGTGTTGAAAATGGAGCTAGTTTTAAAGAATTTACAGATATGTATAACGATAGATCGATGAGAGATGCTATGTACGTCACCAAAGGTGATAAGCTTATTCCAAAAAAAATACGACAAGTAACGTTTCAATTAAAAACAGGAGAGGTTTCTAACCCTTTTAGATCAATGGAAGGGTGGAATATATTATACTTAAAAGAAATAAAGCAGGACGTTCGGGAAATAATGCATATTAGGATTAACTCACCAGAGTTAACCCCTTATGACATGAATGAGATTGATAAACTCCCTTCTACCATTGCATGTAAAGATCTTACAAAAAACTATGACATTAAAAGATGTGTTTCTAATGAAATTAGCGATTTTGTGGCTGCTAATTTTAATCCCGACATATTAAAAGCCCTTCCTTATTTAGGAGGATTCGAAGGTCAAATTAACTTTAAAGTAAATCCTTCAGGAAAAATCGAGGATGTAAATTTCAATTTAATTGTAGAGGCACATCTTGAAGCTAAAAGAATATTTAAATTACTGCCACCAATGGTTCCTGGGGAGAAGGATGGTAAAAAAATTACTGTTACTTATTCGTTACCCATATCTTTTAAAAACAAATACTATCAAGAAGATTTTTCTGACGAGGATTATGAAAACAAGGAAACTTCTGATGAAGAATCAGTGAGTATTTTTCTTCCTGAGAAGAACCAAAATGATTTAAAAACTGGATATTATCTAATTTCTACCTCTTATCCTAAAAACATACTTGATGAACAAATTCAAAAAACTAAAGAAAAAGGGCTTAACCCTAAACTTTTTAAAGGTTCGGATTATGAATCTTTATTTTACTTTGGCCCTTATAATAGCCTAAAAGAAGCGAGGAAGCTAAAAATTTCTAATATGAATGGTCTTTTCCTTTCGCCATTATCTATTCTTAAAGTTAACAAGACATCAGTAAAAGAAAGTGCTAATAGAAAGGATAAAGAACTAACATCTACAAACAAAGAAGCTGCAGAGTCCAAATGCCTCAATCAAAATGCTGTATATGATATGAACCTTGATAACTATCTAAAATTATCAATGGGAAATACCACCGAAGTAATCTTAGATATTGTTTCCATAAATACCAAAAAGACCGTCCGTACAGTTTATCTCAAAAAAAATATCACAAAATATGTAAAAAATATTCCCGAGGATGAGTACCGTCTTCATATCCAATATGGAACAGGATACGCAGAAAAAACTGCTAATGGAATCTGTACAGGATATTTCAAAAGTAATACGCTAAAAGAAATTAGTGATCAAATATTAAACTATAATAATATAAAAACCAAAACGGGGTTCAATATCCCTTCGTACAATATACAATTGGATTTACCATCTGATAAAGTAAGTAATTAGCAATATTATCTAACACAACAACCTATTTAAGGAGAAAAAGTTTTTAGCCATGATAAACTACATCTTATATATAATAATCTTTCAATTGCTATTTTTGATCGCATATGATCTATTTCATAAAAAAGACACCTTTTTCTCTTTAAATAGATTGTATTTACTAGCCACATCGGCATTATCTTTTGTTTTACCTTTCATTAGGGTTAAAAGTATACCAGAAACCATTCCAGCGGAGTATGTGGTTAAGTTACCCGTTATTGTTATTGGACAATCTCCTATACAAGAAGCAGCACCTATTAGTAGCACCACAACAGAGGTTAGCCAGGTTATTAGTCACTCTTCTAACTACTTTTCTTTTGAATCGATCAATTGGTGGATATTAGTGTATGGTATTGTTGTGGCATTTATGCTCTTTAGATTTGTGCAAAGAGTTTTTCGACTTAAAGCATTATGTAAAAAAGCGTTTTATCATAAAATTGAAGGTTACAAGGTATTTACTATTCCCAATAACAAAGATGCTTTTTCTTTTTTCAATGCCGTGTATCTAGGGGATCAATTAACCCCAAAAGAAAAAGAGCAAATTATTATTCATGAAATTGTTCATTTACGTCAAAAACACACCTTGGATTTGTTATGGTTCGAATTCTTAAAAATCATTTTTTGGTTTAATCCACTTATTTATGTTTATCAATCCAGAATAGATACACTACACGAATACATTGCTGATTCAAAAAGCGTGGATGTTTTGGGAAAAAGAAAATACTACGAACAACTATTGCATACCACTTTTGAAACCGAAGATATCGATTTTATCAATCAATTTTTTAATCAATCCCTACTCAAAAAGCGAATAACCATGTTACAAAAATCTCAATCCAAAACTATTGCAAAATTTAAATACCTGCTACTCATTCCTATTTTGGGGACTATGCTTATTGTTTCGTCTTTTGCTAATAAGTCAGAAGATGACACCAATACCTTATTTTCAGAAAATGATAGATCACAAATTTCTGATATAGCAATCAAAGATACCTTGGATTTGGATGACAAAAAAATTGTTGATCAACTTATAGAAATTAAGACAAATGTTGAAAATGGAGCTAGTTTTAAGGAATTCGCAGATCTCCATAACAATAGAAGTATGAGAGATATTATATATATCTCCAAAGATGAAAAGTTTACAGACGCGCAGCTCTTAAAAGTTGTTTTATCTCTTAAAGAAGGTGAGATCTCTCAACCTTTCAGAACAATGAACGGATGGAATATAGTATTAATAGAAAGTATCGTAGCGGATGTTAGAATGGTAAGGCAAATCAGAATTAATTTGCCAGAATTAACACCTTATAACATTTCTGGTATTGATAAAGTACCTTCTACAGAAGCATGCAAAGGTCTTTTAGAAAATTATAAAATAAAAAAGTGTGTTTCTAATGAAATTAGTGATTTTGTAGCTTCTAACTTTGATCATGACATTTTTAAAACGTATCCTCATATGTCTGAATTAGAAGGTCAAATTAGATTTAAAATTGATACGTTAGGGAAAATTGTAGATTTAAAGTTTAATCTGCCTATTCCAGAACCTTACCTCGAAGCAAAAAGAATATTTAAATTACTCCCTCGTATGATTCCGGGAGAAAAAAATGGAAAAAAAATTACCGTTTCCTATATGCTTCCTATGTTTTTTAAAAACAAACATTATCGAGAAGATTTTTCTGATGAGGATTATAACAATCTAGAAACTTCTGATGAAGAATCTGTAGGTGTATTTCTTCCTGAGAACAATCAAAACAACCTAAAAGTGGGATATTATCTAATAACTTCTCCTTTTTTTAATAAAGAAAGAGTTAAAACGATACAACAAGAATTAAAAGAAAAAGGACTTAACCCTAAACTTTTTATAGACCCTGATTATGAATTATTACTTCATTTCGGTCCCTATAATAGTCTAAAAGAAGCGAGGAAGCTAAAAATTTCTAATATGAATGGTCTTTACCTTTCGCCTTTATCTATTCTTAAAGTTGACAAGACATCTGTAAAAGAAAGTGATTCAAAAAAAGAAGCTTCCAACTATCAGAAAGAACGTATATCTACCAGAATGATTTCTGAAAATCAAAATCTAAAAGCAGGGTATTATTTAGAAACAGGGGGATTCTCGAATCAAAAGGATCTTGATAATGAAATGGAGAGGTTAAAAAAATTAGGAGTACAACCCAATTTTTATGAAACGTTATATGGCTATTTTATTACATATCTTGCAAGTTACCCCACTTTAGAAGAGGCAAAACGAATGAAAGCATCAGGTATGAATGGGATGTATAATGGAAATTTAAATATTTCGAAAATAACTATCGAACCAAAAAAGAAGGCCAAATCTTATGATATAAAAGATGAGGATTTATTAAGTGTACATTTATCTAAACTTAAAGACAACAAGATTGAACTCGGGTATTATCTAATAACCCATATTTTTAAGAGAAATGAATATCTTGAGAAAGCAATGAAAAAATTTAACAAAATAGGAATTCCTCTTAAATATTTTAAAAACCCGAAAGATGGATATTTTTATACTTATATAGAACGATACGATCAATTAGAAGAAGCCAAAAAGATGCTTTTCTCGAACATAAATGACAGGTATTATGGTGAGTTGTTTATTCTAAAAATCTATTAAAATCATGGACATGAGTCGCAATCAACTCTTACTATATATTGTATTATTTTTTTCTTATCATTTTCAGACCAAAGCTCAAAATACTATTGTTGCCAAAACTGTAAAAGAAAGTACTGAAAAAAAAGAAACATCCGACAATCAGAAAGAAAGTGCTTTTAGTGAAACGATTTCAGAAAATCAAAACCTAAAAGCAAGATATTATTTGGAAACAGGAGGGGTCTCTTCTCAAAAAGATCTTAATAATGAAATTGAGAGGCTAAAACAACTAGGATTACAACCCAATTTTTATGAAACACTTTATGGGTATTTTATCATATACCTTGCTAGTTATTCTACTATAGAAGAGGCGCAAAAAATGAAGGCATCGGGTATGAATGGAAAATATAATGAACACATAATCATTACAAAAGTAACTATCGAATCAAAAAAGGAAATTAGGACTAAAGGCATACAAGAGGAAAACATCATAGATATACATTTATCAGCACTCGAAGACAATACTATCGAACTTGGATATTATCTGGTAACAAATCTTTTTGGAAGACAGGAATATCTTGACAAAACCCTCGAAAAATTCAAAAAAAAGGGATTACCTCTTAAATATTTCAAAAACCCACAAAATGGATTTTTTTATGCCTATATAAAACGTTTTGATGAATTAAAAGATCTCGAAAAGATGTTTTTTTCTAATGTAAATGGCACTTATAATGAAAGCTTGTTTGTTTTTAAAGTACATTAAACATATGATCATAAGTCGTAAACATCTCTTACTGTATATCACCGTATTTTTTTCTTATCATATTCATATTAATGCTCAAAATATTGGTGTAGCCAAAGCAGATAGTCTATATCACATTGGAAATTATGCTCATGCTATAAAAGCATATGAAAAAACATCCCTAAAAACCAAATACATCAAGCTTCAAATAGCACGAGCTCATAAAGCCAAAGGCACCTATACAGATGCTTTAAAACATTACAAGCAAGTACTAGCATTGGATGATGTAGAGCTATCAACAAAAATAGCCTATGCAAAACTGCTGACAAACACAGGAAAGTATGAAACCGCAGATAGTCTTTATAGCACTCTTGTTACTAAATATCCAGGCAATCCAGATTTTCAATATCGATTGGGCATTGTGAAGAAAAAAAGGAAGGATACTCTTGCGATTTCATTTTTTAAAGAAGCATTTCGATTAGACACTACACATCAAAAAAGTTGTTTTGAGATTGCCAAATATCATTTAAAAAAGAGAGATTATGATATCGTATGGGAAACCGCAAATCTTGGTTTGCATTCGTATCCAGAAAATGTAGAACTGCTTAGCGTTTTGGGCCAAAGTTTTCTGTTACAAGAAAATTATTATGCTGCTCTCCCCTATTTTGAAAAATTATTGGATCTCAATCAAAAAAATGAATTTGTACATACAAAACTAGCGCTGTGCTATAGCAAAACCTATGCACATAAAAAAGCAACCCTTCACTTTCACGAAGTGATAAATCACTATAACAAATCTCATGGTTTATATACTTCTTTGGCACATCAATATCTATCGTTACAGAAATATGATGAAGCGCTCAAATACTATCATATGGCACTCAAATTAAAAGACCTCCCTATAGAAGAAGATTTATATACGATAGCCATCGTATACCGATTTCAGGAAAATTGGGAACAAGCCATAAAATATACCAAACGCTCTCTTAAAGAAAATCCTAATTTTGCCAGAGGGCAGTATCAATTAGCCATGTTAGCAGATTCTTATTACAAAGACCCTAAAATCAAACTAAAGTATTACAACACTTATCTAAAAAAATTCGAATCTGACCAAGAGTTAGCTTTTTTCACATCTAGAATAAAGAAAAGAGTACTTCAATTAGAAAAAGAAATTAGCTTACACACCAAAAGTAACTAACTTTTCCTACTCTAGAAAAAATTATGTAGCTTGGCAATCCGAAATAGTTTGCGGATAATGAGTATAAAAAATTGGTATATAGGTGTATTACTTTTTACGTTAGTATCTTGCGACCATTTTGTGCTTAAAAAAGAACACAAAAACGAGATCGTAAACGAAACTCTAAAAAAACTCAACAAAACTGCAGTAGAACAACCACCATTGTTCGAAGTTTGTAAAGCAACCCCTGAAGAAGCACTAGAACAATGTTTTCAAAATACAATCACTACACATATTTATGATCACCTTATAGCACATACTATTGTTGTTAAAGAAGCTATTGATGATACAATATGGGTACCGCTGCTCATTACACATAAAGGAGAAATTATATTAGAGAATTTTATACTTCCTACCAGGGTCGAAAACCAAATCCCTGATCTAAAAAAATGGTTAGAAAATAGTATTCACTCTTTACCAAAGGTGAAACCAGCACATACCAGAGGAACTCCTGTGACTACCGTTTATAAGCTTCCTATAGTACTGCATATTGATTAATTTAACTTCTAAAGTTACTACTGATCTCTTCTAAACTAGATACAATTCTTTCTATTCTATGTACATCTTCTAAATTTGGATATTTAAAGTTTTTTATAAAAATATTGTTGTCCATAAATTCTATTTCAAAACCTTTTTCTACTTCAAAAAATTTTATAATTCGTTCTACATAATCAATATTCTCTGTTCTTCTAAAGCAAACTGTTTCATGTCTTTTTAGATTTAAATCATTACTCCTTTTTATCTTATCTATAATTTTTCCCGCAGCTGTTTTATCACTAAAATAATAATGACCAAGATCTACATCGACCAGTAACCAAAACATTAATTGTTGCCCAGAGGCATAAAAGCTCACCCTGTGCGGTGCTCCTTCATCTGATCCAATTTCAATGTCTGTAAAAAAGAATATCCCATTACTATTTTTTATTTTAAAAGGCTTATAAATCCTAAAATCATTATATCGATTAAAAATATTGGTCTGTGTAAGTATAGCCCATTGCTCACTATCCAGTTCTAATTTCAAACATTTTTTTTTCAAATAGTTAGCAGTTCTTGCCATTTCCTTTTCTTCCTCCGTATACAGTGTATCAATATCTGCCTCGGACATGATTCCTAATTCATTTTCTTTTTCACCCCAATGTCCATTTTCGGCTTGCTCCAAAGTAAGTTTTGCATTTGTTTCTGGATCAAGAACATATTCATCATCTAAGCTCTCTTTCAGTTTTCTGTTATATTCTTTATGTTTTTTATAGTTTTGAATCCCTAACCATATCAGATAACAACATATAACTGCCCCTATTAAATAATTCATCAAGTACATTTATTATTTAGTAACAAATCATGCTATATATAAAATTTAAAATAACATGATCATTTTAGTATACCTCTCAAATATTATTGAAGGTACAACCATAAATATTTATATTTTATGCAATTATATATAATTTTTAGTAAAAAAAACAATCCTATTTTACCTATGGTTATTCAAAAATAGTGATTTACAACTATCCATACATTTAAACTTCTTCCTAATCGAATACCAGTTTTATTGCGTAGCTTTGCATAAACACACTGCTTCTTTGGAAAACGAAAAAATCATATTAGGAATTGATCCGGGAACAACAATTATGGGGTTTGGGTTGATCAAAGTTCTTAACAAAAAAATGTCTTTCTTACAGTTAAATGAGCTACAACTTGGTAAGTATGATGATCATTATGTCAAGCTTAAACATATTTTTGAACGTACGATAGAGCTTATTGATACTTATCACCCAGATGAAATCGCAATCGAAGCTCCTTTCTTTGGAAAAAACGTACAATCGATGCTCAAATTGGGGCGTGCGCAAGGAGTCGCCATGGCTGCAGGATTAAGTCGTGAAGTGCCTATTACAGAATATTCTCCAAAAAAAATTAAAATGGCAATTACAGGTAATGGTAATGCCAGCAAAGAGCAAGTGGCCAAAATGCTACAAAGCCTATTAAAAATAAAAACATTACCCAAAAACCTGGATTCTACAGATGGACTTGCCGCAGCGGTATGTCATTTCTATAATATGGGAAGAGCTGATATTGTAGGTAAAAGTTATAGCGGTTGGGCAGCTTTTGTAAAACAAAACGAAAAACGAATAAAGAAATGAGTCATTATTAGTCTATACTAATATTGTGACTAAACCCATATTAACTCTAAAATCCAATCTCATCAGCGGTATCTATATACATATCCCCTTTTGCAAACAAGCTTGTCACTATTGTGATTTTCACTTTTCTACCTCGATGAAGAAAAAAGAGGAGATGATCGCTGCGCTCTGTCATGAAATCAAACTACGAAATTCTGAAGTAGATAGTGATCAAATTATCCAAACCATCTATTTTGGTGGCGGTACCCCCACAGTATTATCTGTAGAAGAGCTATCTGGTATCATAACAACGATAGATCATCACTATCAAATAGCAAAAGATGCAGAAATTACTGTAGAAGCCAATCCCGATGATCTTGATAAAGAAAAGATAATAGCATTATCAAAAAGTAAGGTCAATCGATTAAGTATAGGAATCCAATCTTTTTTTGAAGAGGATTTAACGATGATGAATCGTGCCCATAATGCCAAAGAAGCTATAGATTGCCTATCCTTTGCCTCACAGCATTTTGAAAATATCACCATAGACCTCATCTATGGTATTCCCGGAATGTCTATAGATCGATGGAAACAAAATATACAAGCTGCTTTAGATTTTAAAATACCTCATATCTCCTGTTATGCATTAACCGTAGAACCTAACACCCCTTTACCTAAATTAATAGACAAAGGACTAATTCCTGAAGTAAAAGATTCACTGGCTCAAGAGCATTTTAAAATTCTTACCGAGACTCTTAACAAAGAAGGTTTTGTACATTATGAATTATCAAACTTCGGAAAACCTGGTTTTTTTAGTAAAAACAATACTGCCTATTGGCAAGGAAAACATTATTTAGGCATTGGTCCTTCTGCACATTCTTATAATGGCAAACAACGTAGCTGGAATATCAATAACAACACAAAATATATACAGGCCTTACAGCAAGACGCGCTTCCTAAAGAAGTAGAAAACCTATCTCTTACCGATAAGTATAATGAGTATGTTATGACGGGACTGCGTACGATATGGGGAATATCTTTGCAAAAAATAGAAATCGAATTTGGCACAACCAATAAAGAGTACCTTCTTAAACAAGCTCAAAAACATATCGACGCTTCCTTAGTTTTTCTGGATAATGATACATTATCGGTGACTCAAAAGGGAAAGTTCTTATGTGATGGCATTGCAAGTGATCTTTTCTTGTTACATTTAGAGTAATATTATGCAATCAAGTAAATATGCTAACTACCATATCTTATAATCATCAAACCTATACAATTGATTTATCAAAACCTTTGGACATCTCTATCCCGTTAAGAGCTTCTAAAGAAAACGTAAATGCATGGTATATTGATGAACCCCAAATAACACCGGTTACCATGGGAGATTGGGTTGGCAAGGTATCTAAAGGGGCTGCTGTTAATTTTAATACTATCTTATTTAATCCACATGCACATGGCACACATACCGAATGTGTAGGCCATATTACATCCGAGTTTCATAGTATTAACAAAGCATTACAGCAATACTATTTTATAGCAGAGGTGATTACGGTAACTCCAGAAAAACAAGGAGATGATCTGGTCATCACAAAAAATATGCTCAAAAATTCTATTTCGGATACTCCTATCGAAGCTTTGATCATAAGAACACTACCTAACTCAAAAAACAAAGAGAATCAACAGTATTCTCACTCCAATTGGCCTTATTTAACCGAGGAAGCTGCTGTTTATATCAGAAATCTGAATATTGATCACTTGCTCATTGATTTACCTTCTGTAGACAAAGAAAAAGATGAAGGTAAATTGGTTGCTCATAAAGCATTTTGGAACTACCCTAATGCCACAAGACATCACGCTACGATTACCGAAATGATCTATGTAAATGATCGTATCCACGATGGTATTTACCTTCTTAATTTACAAATTGCGCCTTTTGAAAATGATGCTTCTCCTAGTAAACCTGTTCTTTATAGCATTTTAAAACAATAGAAATTCATTAACAAATCAAGTATCCAGTGTAAAAAATCTTTGATCATCTCTCCTATTTTTAATGCTTTTTCCTGTAACTTTTTTTTATCTGATTCTACTTATAGAATAAACATCAATTCATCACATCAAAAATTATGAAAAAGGGAATTCTAATTGCACTACTGTCTGTGGTCATTCTTTCGTGTAAAAAAGAAAAACCAACAGAAATAATCGTTATCGGTACTCAGCATAAACCTGTACCCAATTTTAATGCAGATATCCTATTTGATATATTAGAAGACGTACAACCCGATTTTATTTTACACGAATCAGATTCTTCTCATTATACAGCAGATTTTAAGTTCAAAAAGGAACCCAAAGAAAATGAAGGAATTGCCTCTCTTAAATATCAAAAAAAATACCCTGAAGTGGCGTTTAGACCGCATGAATTTGAAGGTAGAAATCAATATAGAATAAATAAAGGAATGCGTCCTACAGATAAGTTAACATTTCGATTACTAGATAGCCTAAATAAAGCTGATTTACTGACCAAAACAGAATCAGAAATCCTAAACACCTACAGAGATCACTTAAATCCTTTGATAGAAATTGCATCCAAATCTGCAGAATATTTTAATAACGAAAAGGCAGACAGTCTTTGTGAAATAAGGCAATTTTATCAGTACAAAATGATTCCTAAGATTACCAACACGCGAGAAGAATTTGCCAATCATTTTCATACCAAACCAAACGGAGAAAAGATAAGTTATCGAGACGGATACCAGCTTTGGGCAGATTTTTGGGATTTAAGAAATCAAACCATGGCAAAAAATATTCTAAAAACTGCAGAGCAAAATCAAGGTAAAAGATTGGTGGTATTAACCGGATTTATGCACCGTTATTACATTCGGAAAGAATTAAAAAGATTGATAGAAGGAAAAAACATAGTTTTAAAAGAGTTTTACCAAAAGTAGTTCAGTTTGTGTAACCGGTGAGGTATGTGCAAGTTTTCAAATTAATATACAGGCGCATAAAATTTATATCAATCGTTTAAGAAAAGAAAAAGAGTTTATTACTCCCAAATTAGTCCTAAGGTCACATTTTTCTTAATCAATATTCTTCCTATCTTTACGCCATGGAGTTATTGTTTATCGGACTTTTAGGAGGTACTATTCTTGCCTATTTTATCTTTTCAAAATTTAGTGCTGCCAAAAAAAAGGCATCTATACACACCCAGTCAGTCGTTTTGATGGAAAAAATTAAAAGTGTATGTAAACTGGTTACTGTAGAAGGTGATTTTGCAGAGATATATCATTATGAAAGTGTTAAAGACAAGTTTTTTAACTTATTAACCGGTACCAAAAAAGCATTGGTTGTTATCGAAGCTAAGGCTTATGTAGGATTTGACCTATCTCAAGTAAAACTAGAGAGTGATACTAAAAACAAACGAATTATTCTTACTCATTTTCCTACCCCAAAGCTATTGACCATAGAGACCGATTATAAATATTATGACAAAAAAGAAGGGTGGCTAAATCCTTTTACCTCTGCTGATCTTACAGAAATTAATAAAGAAGCAAAACAGTTTATCAAAGATAAAATTCCGCAAAGTGGTCTTATAGAATCTGCACACAAAGAAGCGCTTAATGCTATATCGTTAATGGAGTCTCTGGCTGGTGCTATTGGTTGGTCATTAGATTATTCTGCTTTGCAACTAGACCACAATAATACCGAAAGAAAAAAGTTAGAGAAATGAGCATAATTGTTTCTAGCCAAAAAGATAAGTTGGATATTGATTTTGTTTATCAATTTTTGACGAATTCTTATTGGGCCAAAGACAGAACTAAAGAAGAAGTTCGTATAAGTATTGAAAACTCTATGTGTTTTGGGATTTATATAGACGATCAACAAATAGGATTTGCCAGAGTGGTTACCGACTATGTAATTTTTGCTTATCTGATGGATGTATTTATTTCTAAAGAATATCGTGGTAAAGGATACTCTAAACAATTGATGAAAACAATTTTTGAACATAAAAAACTAAAGCCTGTAAAAAAATGGATGTTGGCAACCAGTGATGCTCATAGATTGTATCAACAATTTGACTTTGAACCTTTAGAGAACTCTTCTATTTTTATGCAAAAATCTGTAATTAAATAAATCATGGATATTGAAACATTTAGAACCTACTGTTTATCTAAAAAAGGAGTTACCGAAGAATTTCCTTTTGACGAAAACACCTTGGTTTTTAAGGTAATGGGAAAAATGTTTGCATTAACGGGATTAGAAAGAATACCTTTTAGCGTTAATTTAAAATGTGACCCAGATCGATCTATCGAACTAAGAGAATACCATCCAGAAATCACACCGGGTTATCATATGAGTAAAAAACATTGGAATACTGTTAACTTTTCTGAAAGTTTGTCGACTAGTATATTATTAGAACTAATAGATCATTCGTATGACCTGGTTGTAAAAGGTCTTACCAAAAAATTGAAACAAGAATTAGAAAGTCTTTAATCGTATAAAACTTGATGAATAGAAGTATTTAAAAAATTGCGTGAGAGATAGTAGTCAAAATACCACAACTCGACAAAGGAGATGTGAGGAATTGAAACAAATAGCTCGACCATAGAGGCACGCCACAAGTAAACTACTTTTATGCTTATTTTCCCCCACCAATAATAAAATGAAAAAACCACACGAATTTTACCATAGCCAAATTGACATACATACTGCAGCATTAAATGAAACAAAAAAACGTTTGGTCATGTCTAGCAGTATACGTGTACTGATCTTTATCGTCGTTGTTTTGACAATATACTTTGGTTACCCTAATACCCAAATAATTTTTGGTAGCTTGATTATTGGGGCGATTTCTTTTATATATCTGGTTAATCGTCATAGTAGCCTTACTTACATCAAAAAAAAATTCGAAAAACTATTACAAATTAATCGATTAGAACTAGATGTTCTCGACGGTAACATAAATGCATTAGACCCTGGAAAAGAATATATAGATTCGTCACACCCATATAGTCATGATATTGATCTTTTTGGCAAACAATCTTTTTTTCAATATATCAATCGAACGACTACTTTGGCAGGTAAAAATAAATTGGCAAAAATTCTAAATGCCAACACCATCGATTCTATAGAACAAAAACAAAAAGCAATAAAAAATATTGCCAAACTGCCAGAATGGAGACAAGAGTTTAGTGCTATTGCTTCTTTGGCAGATGTAACCATTTCTATTTCTGTAATTCAAAAATGGTTATCAAATTATACCTTTTTTGTTCCAAAAATCATGAAAATTTTACCCAATATTATCTCTGGGATTTCTCTGGTAATGCTTGTATTATTATTTACAGAAGTAATCACCTTTAATCTTTTTTTGATTTGGTTTTTTATTGGGCTTGGTATTACAGGAACGCAACTAAAAAAAATAAATAAACTGTACAACGATTCTAACCGCATAAAAGATACATTTGAGCAGTACTATCAGCTTATAGAAAAAATCGAAAATACTGCCTTTACTTCTACAATGCTGAAAGAAAAACAACAACTTGTAATTAGTGAAAAAGAAAAAGCATCCCAAATATTAAAACAATTTGCAGAGATACTTAATGCTTTTGACCAGCGCAACAATATGATGTTTGGTGTCTTGGCGAATGGATTACTGTTATGGGATATCAAACAATGTTACCGTATCGAGCAGTGGATTCTTAAAAACAATACCAAGGTAGAACAATGGTTTGAAGTCATTGCTTTTTTTGACTCCTATAATTCTCTCGGTAATTTTGCATTTAATCATTCACAATACATATACCCTAAGATTGTACCAAACGGTCATACATTAAAAGCAACAGGTCTAGGTCATCCTATGCTCGATGCTAGCAAAAGAGTTGATAATGACATTACTATTAACAAAGATCAATTCTTTATCATAACAGGGGCTAATATGGCAGGAAAAAGTACTTTTTTACGTACAGTAGCCCTGCAAATTGTAATGTCTAATATCGGATTGCCAATTTGTTCGCAATCATGCGAATATCGACCTATAAAATTAATTAGTAGCATGAGAACATCAGACTCGTTAAGTGACGATGCTTCTTATTTCTTTTCTGAGCTCACCCAACTTAAAAAAATAGTAACTGCTCTAGAAAAAGATGAATACTTTATCATCCTTGATGAAATTCTAAAAGGGACCAATAGTAAAGATAAAGCTACAGGATCCCGTAAGTTTGTAGAAAAATTGGTAGCAGCCAAAGCTACCGGAATTATTGCTACTCACGATCTTAGTTTATGCGAAATTACAGCGGTACTTCCTCAAGTAAAAAATCGTTTCTTTGATGCACAAATTGTAAACAATGAACTTTATTTTGATTATAAATTTAAAGAAGGTATTTGTCAAAATATGAACGCTTCTTTTTTACTTAAGAAAATGGGGATTGTCTGATTTTTATGGTATCATTTTTTAAAACGGTTCATTTTTTTTATTTTTAATAAGACAAACAGGTATAATACAAGCTATTAAGTTTTTTCTATACCAAAGAAAACCCCTTTTTTGTCGAACACATTGTCATAATTTTCGCTAATTATGAAAAAAAAACTTTTCTATGTGTTCTTCTGCCTATTTGTTTCTGGAATTATATTTTCTCAAGATACTACTCCTCCCGATATGGTATGTAAAAACATTACTATTGCTTTAGATTCTTCTGGCAATGCATCAATTACAGCCGATCAGGTCGATGGAGGATCTACCGATAATATAGGCCTCGTTTCGCTTATCATTGATCAACAAGATTTTGAATGTATTCATGTAGGTGATACCACTGTTACCCTTACAGGTACAGATGCTGCCGGAAACTCTGCCTTTTGCACAGCTATAGTAACTGTTATAGATACAATAGATCCCAATGCTATTTGCAATATGCTTACATTAGAATTAGATGATATGGGGTTTGTAAATGTCAATGCTTCAGACTTGGGGCAGGGTTCATCAGACAATTGTGATTATACTTATCATGTATCTTCCGAATCTTTTGACTGTACATCTGTAGGAGTCAACACAGTAACTCTTACAGTAACCGACTCTAGTGAAAATGAATCCATTTGTATAACAACCATAAATATCGAAGATAATATCCCTCCTGTCCCTTTATGTTCAAATTATGATTTGCGATTAGATGAAACTGGTAACGGAACAGTTGAGGCAATGGATATCGACGGAGGAAGTACAGATGCTTGCGAAATTTCTTCGGTAAGTATTACAAAAAACTCATTCGATTGCTCTAATCTAGGAGATAATGAAGTGACTCTTACCGTAACCGATGCTAATGGTAATTCATCTGAATGTATCGCAATAATAAGCGTTGAAGATGGTACAGATCCTATAGCAATTTGTCAGGATATTACATTATCACTGGACGAATCTGGAGTTGTTTCTATTTCTGAAGTAGATATTGATGGCGGAAGTAGTGATGATTGTAGTGGTATCGATTCGTATGAAATAGATACTTCAGAATTTGACTGCGGTTTTATCGGGGACAATACGGTAACGCTAACAGTAACCGATTTTTATGGCAACTCTTCTACTTGTACCTCAAATGTAACCATCAAAGATAATAGCTCTTCAACAGTATTCTGTAATGATCTTATCATCCAACTAGACGAAACCGGAGTGGCTACTATAACTCCCGAAGATTTGGATGGAGGAAGTGAAGGTGGCTGTGGTGAAGTCGATTCTTTAGAAGTTAATATAGAAGAGTTTGACTGTAGTCATATTGGCACAAACCTAGTCGAACTTACTGTAAACTATACCAACGGAAGCTCTTCTTCGTGCTATGCAAATGTTACCGTAGAAGACACGACTGCTCCCACAATGGTATGTCGAGATATTACTGTACAGTTGGATGAAACAGGAAACGTTTCTATCGATGCAGAGGACATTGACAATGGTAGTAATGATACCTGCGGAATCGTCGCTATAAGTGTATCGCCAGATAGTTTTAGTTGTGTAGATATTGGTAATAACAATGTTATGCTAATGGCTGAAGACACCTACGGAAATATTGCTTCCTGTTCGGCAAATGTATTAGTAGTTAACAACTCGGTTCCTATGGCATTGTGTCAAGATATAACAGTTCAATTAGATGCTTCTGGTAATGCCAGTATTAATGCTAATGAAGTTGATCAGGGAAGTACCGATCCTTGTGGTATTGCATCGGTTTCTGTTGTTCCTACCGATTTTACCTGTAATGATATAGGTACAAACACCGTAGTACTAACTGTGACAAACTATAACGGAGAATCTGCTACTTGTGAAGCCAGCGTAACCATAGAGGATGCAACAGCACCTATCGCAATTTGTCAAAATATCACCATACAATTAGACGAAATGGGATATGCTTCGATCGCTAGTCATTATATAGATAATGGTAGTAGTGATGATTGTAGTGGCATCGAAAATTTGGAGTTAGATATCTATGATTTTGACTGTAATAATATAGGTGAAAATACAGTTGAATTAACCGTATATGATAGTAACGGAAACCCATCTTACTGCAATGCTATTGTGACTGTAGAAGACATTACCGTTCCCAATGCCTTATGCCAGGACATCACCTTGCAACTAGACGATACAGGGTATGCTTTTCTTTATCCAGAAGAAATAGATTATGGTAGTGAAGATGCTTGCGAAATAGTTTCAATAACTGCATCTCCCGATAGTTTTTCTTGTGCCAACATAGGTAACAATACTGTAACACTAACCATAACAGACAGCAATAATAATAAGTCTACTTGTCTTGCGACTGTAATTATAGAAGATACAGAGCTCCCAATTGCCCGATGTCATAATATTACCATACAATTAGATGAAGCTGGGACGGCTACAATAACACCCGATGAGATCAATAATAACAGTGAAGATCTATGTGGCTTACAAATACTCGAGGTTACTCCAAATAGTTTTACCAGTGCCCATATTGGGCCAAATAATGTGACACTTCTTGTTACAGATACCAGTGGAAATCAATCTACCTGCGCTGCTGTGGTAACTATCAAGGACCATAATACTCCCACTACTATTTGTCGTGATATCACAGTACAACTGGATGAAACTGGTTTGGCAGTAATAACTGCTCAAGACATAAGCTCAGAAAACAATACCGCTGCTTCATTTTCACTAGATATTACCGAATTTGATTGCACCCATATAGGTAACAATAAAGTTACAATGACAATGACAGATGGTGATCGAAAATCTTCTAATTGCATTGTCAATGTTTTTGTAGAAGATAAAATTTCACCAACATTCGATGCTTCCACTTTTCCAACCGATAAAGAAGTTACTATAAACCTTTCTAACAATTATATATTAGAAGACTTTACATCACATCTAATAACAAAAGATAATTGTAGTACCGATATTACAATAACACAAAGTCCTCATGCAGGGAGTAGTTTGAATAAGGGACATCAACAAATTGTATTTACTGCAATAGACGCTAGCGGAAATACTGCTACAAAAACACTTACTATAACCATTAATCAAACACCAGAGCGCTTTATAATTTATCCCAATCCAGCTTCTGAAACAGTCACCGTCGAAGCCTTTGTTAACAAGGTACAATTATTTAATATGAAAGGTAGAATGGTTTTTGAATCATCAACTGCTAGTTTTAATATTGCCACTTTACAATCCGGAATTTATTTTGTGCGTATAGAACCCGAAAAGAATGATATCCTTATGCAATTAATTAAAAAATAATATAACTACTTAGCCGACTTATTTCAGAATACCCGTCTGTCTTTTATAAAAAGCGTCCTGTTGTTTTTTCATCATTTCTCTGGCAATTTTTTTCTTATAAGCATATAACTCTTCCTCCTCGGTAAGGTCATTGTATACCTTATCATTTATAGCATGATCTGTTTGTAAAAGTACATTACGCTGGTTTTGTTTTTGCATACTCCACATTTTCACTTCACTTTCCAAATCGTCTAACTTATAATCATATTCTCCTTTTGGCGAAAATAGTTTTGCAAAAATAGGAGAGGTTTCTATTGCCAAAAACAATAAAAAAATAAAAAAAGAAGGCAACCAAGGTAATGCTCCTAATGCATTTATACGTGCCATTAATCCATCAAAATTATCAATTATGGGTTGGGACGTTTTGACCTGATTATCATATTGAGCAGCCAACGCACTCTTTTTTGCCTCTAGGTTTGTTATTTTTTCTACGTTTTTTTGCTTTAATGCTACCAAAGCTGCCAATGCAGTATCATGTTTTTCTCTCTTCTCTTTATAAACAGGTCCTTTCCCGACAATTTCTGTTCCTTTTCTACCTTCTGCCTCTGCTATATAGGTTTCATAAAGCGTATTTACTTCTACTTCCTTGGCTTCAATTTCATTCTTTAAGTCGGCTATTTCTGTATCGATAGCTGTTAATGTCGGAGTATATTGAGTTGCTATTTGTTCTTTGTTAGCAAGTGTAAAATCATTTTTTTGTTCTAATAACACTCTATCGATTTCTTTCTCAAAAATCTTTAATTCGAGGGGTTTAGAGATAACAATAGCAATAATTATTGCCAAAACTATTCTGGGAGAAGCCTGTAAAAGCTCATCCATAAAACTATCTTTCTTCTTTATGGTAGAAACAATAAATCTATCAAGATTAAAAATAAGCAATCCCCATATGCATCCAAAAAAAGCGGCTATGATATAATTATCAAAGACGGTATACAATGCATAACTAGCAGCTATGACAGCCATTACAGCAGTAAAAAATACGGTAGCACCAATGCCCGCATATTTATTTTGTTCACCAGCAGAACAATCAGCCAGAATAGCTGTATCTGCTCCTGAACACAGGATAAAAAAACGTTTTAACATTATCTAAGGGTTTTTGATTGAATACTTATAGAACGCTGACTCACAACTTATTGTTGCATAAAAAAACTCCCTTTCGGAAGTTTTTAGTTAAAAATAGTACATTTTATGTAATCAATTTCTCTCTTTCTCGGCTTCTTCTTTTGCTTTCTCAGCTTGTATAATTGCTGCTCGTGCAGCCTTTTCGGCTTCTTCTTTTGCTTTCTCAGCTTGCATAATTGCTGCTCGTGCAGCCATTTCGGCTTCTTCTTTTGCTTTCTCAGCTTGCATAATTGCTGCTCGTGCAGCCATTTGTGCCTCTTCTCTTGCTTTCATAGCTTCTGATCTCGCTTCTCGCTGGGCTTTTCTTCCCTCTTCTCTTGCTTTCGTAGCTTCGGATCTTGCTTTTTCTCTGTGCTTCTCTGCCTTTTTCATAGCTCTTCTTGCCTCTTTCGAATGCTTTGTCATTCGTCTTTCAGCTTCCCTTCTTGATCGTTCTGCAATTCTCATCACTTCTTCCTGATGTATTCTGGATTTTTCACGAGTTCTGTTTGCTGCTTCCATAGCACTAACACGAGCTTTTTCTGCTTCTACCATGGCAACAGCTCTTATATCCTCAGATTCTTTTCTGGTTTTTTCTGCCAGATGCATCGCCTTTTCTATTTCTTCCTTTACCGCTTCAGACAATACCTCGTGCTTTACTTTTTCTGCTTCATGTACTGCTTTTGCAACCATGTGTTCTATTTCTGCTTCGTGAGCTTCCATTCTTGTCTGCGAAGAATGTGCTGTTTTTGCAGACTTCTTACAGGTTTTTTTACATTTTTTTGACTTCTTAGCTTTCTTGGCAGCTTTTACTGCTTTTGCTTCTTTTACAGGAGCAACCGATGAAGAAAACAACTCTACCTCTTCTTCTTTTTCAACTTTTTCTTCTTTTTCTTCCTTTTCTACCTTTGGAAGTGATGGCAATTTTGGTGGTGGTGGCGGTACAAGAAGATCCTGTTTATCAGGATTAATTGCATACAGCCTTGTTTTTTTATATTCTGCATTAAGTTTTTCTAAAAACTTATCATCTGCATTTTGCAAACTAACATTAAAATTAAGGGATGTCAAATCTTCTTCATTAAACTCCTTAGTAACTTCATCCATCGTATTTACAAAATTTGACAAATCTGTAGATTTACCATTCACAGTTATTTGCTCTCCTACCACTTCAATTTTTATTTTTTTGTCAGAGTATAAAGGAGCTTCACTGTCGTAATTATCCTGCACACTCTCTTGTGCAGCTACTTTATTGGTAAATAATAATACACATCCTACTAGGATAGGTAAGAGCAGCAGAAGTCTTGCTGCTGCTCTTGTTTTAGAAAATTGTTGTGACATCATAACGATTCGTTTTTTGGTTAATGAATAATTAATGGGACTTGCCAGGCAGGCTTGATTAGGGCCACTAGGATACGTAACAAGTAAATCCATATAGTTATGTATTGAACATTCCTGTTTCAATACGGTTTGATCTGCTAGAAATTCATGGTTTAATCGTATAGATTTCTTAATCCAATACCATATGGGATTAAACCAAAAGATAACTTGAAAAATCTCTACTAACAGAATATCCAGTGTATGTTTTTGTTTTACATGTGTCTTTTCATGCAACCATATTTCTTGTGGAATAGCACTTTTCTGAAATTCTTTTTTTGGAACAAAAATGTACTTTAAAAACGTATGAGGAACAATCGAATTACTTAAAAGAACATTTACATGTGATTCTTCCTTAACATTCTGATTGGTTTTTACACGCTTAAGTAAATTAAATATATTTCTTATAAATCTTACCGCAAATATTAAAAAACCAACTGCATATATATACCATAAAATACTTAATTGATTTTCTTTTTCGGTTACTGGTATAGCAGGACTATTAGCATCTATAACATATGTGACTGGTTGTTGTAACTCTTCGGTTATTATTAGCGGATCTGACTCATATGAAATACTAATTAACGGAATGGTATATGCAAAAATCAAACTAAAAAGCAAATAGAATCTTTTGAGTTGATGTATTTTCTCTTTTTCTAAAAAAAGCTTGTAAAAAGCCCATAACAACACCAAACAGAGCGTTGACTTTGTAAGATATAATATCATTGCTTTTGTTTTTTAATTTGTTGGTCAACTATTTTTTTTAGCTCTTCTAATTCTATAGTAGACAAATTGGTTTCTGAAGTAAAAAATGAAGCAAATTGCGATGCTGAGTTATTAAAAAAATTCTTGATTAACCCATTTACATGTTTAGAAAAATAATCCGTCTTTTTTACTAATGGATAATACTCTCGTGATTTACCATAAATCTTATAATCAACAAAACCTTTATCTGTCATTCTCTTTAATAATGTAGCTACTGTAGTCGTTGCAGGCTTTGGTTCTGGATATGCATCGAGTATATCTTTCATAAATGCTTTCTCTAGTTTCCAGAGATATTGCATCACTTGTTCTTCTGTTTTTGACAACTGCATTGTTCTACATTATTAGAGTTTGTTCTACAAATGTAGAGTATTTTTTCTTTTTTACCAAAGAATGGTCTTAAGTTTTAAATAATATTAACAAAAAAACCAGGAGCAAAAACTCCCGGTTTTTTTATAATATGACTAAAGCTATTTTATTATCTTACTATAAACTTAACTGAATTACTTCTCTCTTTAGTTGCTATTTTAGCAAAATATAATCCTGACTTCACATTACTTAGCTCAACAGATAAAGAACGACCTGAATTCATTTTTCTATCAAAACTAGCTACTCTTCTACCATTTGCGTTGTAGACAACAATACTTACATCTCTCGCGCTAACATCACTAAATTCAAGTTTTAAAGTTTTTCCTTGTATAGGATTGGTCTCTACAGTAACAAAACTATCGTTACCTGCATTTGCTGATTTACTAGCTGCAACGTTCACCGTATAGTCTTCGTATTCTCCGTAACGTACATCGTTTGATCCTGTATCACAAGGATTACTCTCATTATCATAGTAAGAAACTAATAGACGCATTCTAGTAGACCCTGTTCTTGCCGATGAAGGCACAGCAACAGAAATATCACCTACAAGATTTGAAGTTTTGGTCAAAGTAAGTTTTTCGCCAGTATCGGCAAAATCTCCATCTTGATTCCAGTCAAAGAATGCATAGATCTCATCTGCAGCTCCATCTCTATATCCAATTATATTAACTCTTAAATTATGACTTGAGCCGGCAGAAACATTTGCTGCTATCGATGTAAAGTTATCATATCCACTAGCATTTCTTACCGATGAATTATTTATTCCAGCAAAAGTAACATTAGATATTCCTTCTGGGCCTCCATTACCGGTTGCAGAACAATATGTTACATTTGTTTGGCAAGGTTCACAAGATCCGCCACAATCAATTCCTGTTTCATCACCGTTTTGAATACCATCTGTACATGTTGGCTCTGCTACACAAGGCTCACAAGATCCACCACAGTCAATTCCTGTTTCATCTCCATTTTGGATACCATCTGTACACGTTGGCTCTGCTACACAAGGCTCACAAGATCCACCACAGTCAACTCCTGTTTCGTCTCCATTTTGGATACCATCGTTACATGTTGGTGTTGTTCCTCCTCCAACTCTAACCGAATAGTCTTCTACTTCACCAATATAAGTATCTGTACCACATGGTGTAATTTTAGATTCAGAACCATATCCAATTCGCACTCTCATACGTAAAGAGGTATTAGAAACTGCTCCCGAAGGAGGGGTAACATTGGCAGTATAAGGTCCTGCTGCAAATTTAGAAAGTACTAGTTCTCCAGAATCCGTAAAATCTCCATTATTATTCCAGTCGATCCATACTCCTACAGCATTAAATGTCCAATGTTCATTATTAACTTTTACCGCCAATGCCGTAGCTTGTCCTGCAGTAAGATTTGTTGATTGACCTGTAAAATCATTATATGCAGCATTGGTGGATGTATTATCTATGCTACCAAATTTAACATTGGTAATATGCAATGTTCCGTTGGTTGTTGTTGAAGCATTACAATATGTTACATTTGTATTACATGGTTCACAAGACCCACCACAATCTATACCTGTTTCATCTCCGTTTTGGATACCGTCATTACAAGTAGGGTCTGTAGTACAAGGTGCACAAGATCCTCCACAATCTATCCCTGTCTCATCTCCATTTTGGATACCATCATTACAGGTAGGATCTGTAGTACAAGGAGCACAAGACCCCCCACAATCTACACCTGTCTCATCTCCATTTTGGATACCATCATTACATGTTGGATCTACTGGTTCTAATGTTTGACTTCCCGCTCTAATAGCCCCATTAGGCCTAGTACTATATGCGTAGTCAAGTAGTGTAATTTCTGAACCATTACTGTTTACTCGAATTCTCATCCACCCATGAAGCGTTTGAGTATTTAATCCTTTTAACTGAAACCCTACATAAGCTGTTCTTCCATGCCATGCTGTATAAGAAGATGTTTTAACATCTGGTAAGTTTGGAAAAACTCCTCCATTTACCCAGTTACTAGCACTAGATATAAGTTGATTTGCTTGTATCAAGGTTACATTTCTTGTACCAGCTTGCATTACTAAAGCTTGCTTATTTGACTCAATTTCTAAATCACCACCATTAAAAAATATCCCATATTTATTATTCATTCCAGATTCCTTAATAGTAAAAGGTTGCCAAACAGCACCTGTCCTAGCAGTAAGATCTGCAATATTATTATAGACAACTTTATAAGGATCATGAAAACGAAAATTAAATGCCAGCTTATTAGTAACCAAACTTGAAGTTCCTCCTGTGATTGCAGCATTATTAAAGGTAATACTACCAGATCCATTATTTGATATCGCATGACTTGTTGCTTTACCATTAAAACTTACTCTAATAGTAGTGTTGTTTAATACACTTATTGATACTGATAAACCACTTGGTAGGCTTGTATTAAAATGAGTTCCTTGGGCTAAGTTACCACTGCTTAATGCAAAAGTACCTCCATTGATAGAGACGTCATATGAGGTTTTTTCTACAGAACCATCATTGTTATTAGATTCGAATATAGTATTGTCTGCTTCAAAATAAGCCTTATCCAAAGTAACTCCTGTTGCAGCTAAATTAGCAGTTGTCCATAAAGTTCTTCTAGCAGGATGATTTAAACCAGTGATCATTCTTGTAACTTGTCCTTGTGTAAACATTTTTGCACATCCACCAGAAGATTCATACCCCATATAGTTTTCATAATTAATCAAATTACCACATTCGCTTGCCCCTACAGTACAACCTCTGTTAGTTGCATTAGTATCTTCTTTTGGAGTATCACTAACATAATCTCCGTTAGGGTCATTACAACCATTGCCATTAAAAGTATGATATAAATTTAACCAGTGACCAAATTCATGTGTAAATATAGATGCAAACTCTGTATTTGTATTACCATGTAAGTATTGTCCATTATACACTACTCTTGCAAGATTATCATTCGACATACCCGTATCAGGAAGCCAAGCAACACCACTTTGGGTTGACCCTCCATCATTCTTATGATCTCCCATAATATAAACGTTCATATACTTATAATTATCCCAAGCATAATCTTTTACATTATTATCAAATGATCTTAATCCGAAACCTGTTTCTTCTGTTTCATGAAATAGCACACCGTCTGTACTTGCTCCATTAGGATCTAACTTAGCTAGTGCAAAACGAATACTTAATGTTCCTCTTCGATTTCTAAAAGCATTATCAACAGAATTAAAATCTGGATTTTTACCAGTAAAATCTTCATTAACGATATCAATAGCTTTTTTCACTTTTTGATATGTAATCGTTTTTCCATGCTGCGTTCTTCCATACACATGTACAACTACAGGGATAGTATATGTAGTGTTCATTTTTGCACTCAGAGCTCCAGATTTAAATTGCTTTTCAATACTTTTCGCATATCTATTATATGCTTCATGTGCTTTTCTTGCAACGGGGTCTTTTAAAAACTCCTTCGTCGCTTGATCAAAACCACAACTCATCGGTTGTTGTTGTGCATAAAAAAATGAAACACAACATAACATTAATAATGTTAAGTTAACTTTAATTTTCATAACTAATTTGTTTTGTGTTAAATAATAAGTCTACAAAAAAGATTACCTATTAAACATATAGAGCAAGTAAACGCCCCCGTTTAAAAAAACCAGTCAGTTATTCTGATTAAATAATCTTTTTTGCTTTTTGTGTTAAGTATTAACTTTTAGGTATATAAATTCTATGAATGGATTTAAAAAGGGAAAAAAAGGTTTAACTCTAGTCTATAATTAATATAACTAGAGGGTATTTTCGCTTATAAAAAACCCTATTTGTCTTTCTCTAAGTTTTACTAAAAAATCTTACAGATTATAAAAGAAAAAATGTATGTTTTTTTCTATGCCGGAAAGTTTGGTGGGAGTAGTTCGTAAATTTCATAATTCAGTTTTTTGTGTTAAATCATATTAAAATTATCACTAATAAAAAGATATTTATGGTATTATTCTACCAAAACAGTATACTATATTGTCGAAACACTTTAAAGAAGCCCGTAAAAACTCATTTAGAAGGTTATTTTTTGATCAAAGAGGAAATATACCTATCTAAATAAAATTAAGTTTACCATAAAATATGGATCTTCTGTAAGTGAAACAGTTACAACTTAATTTTACACAACCTCTATCAATTATTTTGATGATTAAATAACATTTGTAAGATAAATACAGAAGAAAAAATCATCAAATTACTAGTCTTTACCACAAAGGCAAAACCAACTATATTCGTTGTTAATCTCCCTTCAAAATTTATACAGTATACCTCTAGTTAGAAACAAAAAAAATCGGGAGTAAAAACTCCCGATTTTTATGATTATGACTAAAGCTATTTTATGATTACTCAACCATAAATTTTAACGTTGTTTTTCTATTTCCTATAGTTACAGTAGCAAAATATAATCCTGACTTCGCATCATTTAACTGAACTGACAAAGAATTTCCTAAATCTTTTTCTCTATCAAAGCTACTTATTCTTCTACCATTTGCATTGTATACTGTAATATTTATGCTTCCTGCATCAACACCATTTAAACTAAGGTCCAGACTTTGCCCATTTATTGGATTTGAATCTAAAGAAACAAAACTATCTCTTCCTATATTTGCAGATTTACTGGCAGTAACATTTACCGTATAATCTTCATACTCTCCATAACGCACATCATTTGTTCCTGTATCACAAGGGTTACTTTCGTTATCATAGTAAGAAACTAATACACGCATTCTTGTAGCTCCTGACACTGCCGAAGAAGGTACTGACACAGAAACATCACCTACTAAGTTTGACGTTTTATTTAAGGTAAGTTTTTCTCCAGAGTCTGCAAAATCACCATCTCGATTCCAGTCGAAAAATGCATAGATCTCGTCTGCTGCTCCACCATTATATCCTATAATTGTAACTCTTAAGTTATGGCTAGAACCTGCAGCTACACTTGCCGAGATCGATGTAAAATCATCATACCCACTTGCGTTTCTTATAGATGTATTATTGATTCCTGCAAAAGTTACATTAGACACTCCTTCTGGTCCTCCGTTACCGGTTGCAGAACAATACGTTGGAGTAGGATTAGTCCCTGAGGTTCTATCGACAGTTATTGAATTACTAGATACATCAAAATTACCAGAAGCTAATCCTGTATCTGTAATAGTTTTACCTACCGCGTTTAAGGTTCCTTCATAAGCAATACCATATACTTTGCATATTCCTACAGAAGCTCCCTCAAAATCATGAGAAGCAGTCTCAACTGCTAATACATTATCATTAGCATCTGTAATTAAGTACGCATAATTAGTACCTGAAGAATTCGCATTTGTAAAAGTAATTATATCTGCAATGCCGTCACCTGTTACGGTAGTAACTTGCGTTTGATTATCATTTGTTGCTACCGTACCACCATTTACAGTAGGAGTAACATCTTGTGTCGTAACATTAACCGTATTACTAGCAGCAGATTGGTTACCCGCAGCATCTTTAGCTCTAACAGAGAACGCATATGCCGTTCCTGCAGTCAATCCAGTAACATTATAGGTAGTACCTGTTACAGTACCTAAATTCGTACTTCCCTGAAATACATCATATCCAGCTACTCCTACGTTATCGGTAGAAGCGTTCCAATTTAATGTTAAGGTAGTTTGGGTTACACTAGAAGCAGCTAAACCACTAGGAGCAGTTGGCGCTTGAGTATCTGTAGTTCCGCCACCAATGTTAATGGTATAATCTTCTACTTCACCATAACTAACATTAGTACACGCATTGTCTCCATCATTATTATTATATCCTAATACTACACGCATTCTTGTGTTTCCTGTAATAGCTGTGTTTGGTGTAGCTATGGACACAGTACGAGAAGTACCCGTTCCTGTTCCTTCAAACTTTTCACCTGCATCAACAAAGTCACCATCTTTATTCCAATCAATCCAAACATATACTTCATTATTATTACCACCTTGCCATCCAGCAAAGGTTACTGTCATCGTATTGGAAGCTCCTTTAGAAACATTTGCTACATTATCGGTATAATTATGGTAACCGGCAGCTGTATCAGAAGATGTTTTGTTAATTCCTGCAAAGTTTACATTCGTAATATTATCATCACCACTATTATTACCTTTCATATCACAATAGGTTGGATCAGGGTTTGTACCTCCAGTGGTTGTAACAGCTAGTTTCGCTGTAGCAGCCGACTTGTTACCTGCCGCATCTATCGCTCTTACATAGAACTGATACGTTGTTCCTGCTGTTAAATTATTGATAAGTGCCGTAGTAGCTCCATTTTCTGTAGTTCCTAATAATAATTCTTCACCATTATTTCCATCACGTAACACATCATAACCTGTTACTCCTACATTATCGGTAGAAGCTGTCCAACTTAGATTTACTGTAGTTGCTGTAATGTTAGTTGTAGTTAATCCAGTTGGTACGGTTGGTGCTTGAGTATCTGAAGCTTGAGCAGTTGTTACATTTAATGTATTACTAGCCGCTGACTCATTACCTGCTGCATCTTTCGCTTTTACTGAGAATGTATAAGCTGTTCCTGCTGTCAAACCTGTTACATTATAAGTAGTACCTGATACAGCACCTAAATTTGTAGCTCCCTGAAATACATCATACCCAGTTACTCCTACATTATCGGTAGAGGCTGTCCAATTTAAGGTTAAGGTAGTTTGAGCTACATTTGACGCTGCTAAACCACTAGGAGCAGTTGGTGCTTGTGTATCTCCAGGGTCACCACCAACATTTACAGTATAGTCTTCTACTTCATCACCATCATTGGCGGTGGTTCCACAAGGATTAGGATTACTACCCCATCTATAACGTACTCTTAATCGAGTTTCACCGTTTTTAGCGGTATTTGGTATTGTTACATTAGCAGTTCCTCCACCTGTACCAGGAGTTTTCATTAGTACTTGTTCATCTGCATCTTCAAAATCACCATCCTGATTCCAGTCAATCCACGCTCCCACTACATTAGAGTTCCAGTTCGAGCTAGTAATTCCAGGCGTAACGGTTAAAGTAACTGTTGCTCCTTTTTGCACACTAGTACTTTGAGAAGTATTATTAGCGTATGAACCATTTGCGCTGGTATTGGATATAGAACCAAAAGAAACTTCACCAATATAGTTAGTTCCTTGTCTACCCGCCTCACAATAGGTTGGAGTAGGATCGGTAGAACCATCTGTGGTGGTTACTGTTATGGCATCACTTGCTGTAGACTTATTACCAGCAGCATCTACTGCAATTACATAAAAATTATAGGTCGTACTTGCTGTCAAGTTAAATACACGAGCCGTGGTTACACCATTTTCGGTTGTACCTAAATTAACCCCATCTCTATACACTTCGTACCCTGTAACGCCTACATTGTCTGTAGAAGCAGTCCAGCTTAAATTTACCTCATCGCTTAAAACACTGGTAGTTGTTAAACCAGTAGGTCTTGAAGGAGCCACTGTATCTGTTGGGTCCGGATCATCAATTGTTGTACTTCCTGCTTTAATGATCCCGTTTGGTTTTGTATTATATGCATAGTCTAATATGGTAAACTCTGTACCCGCAGCATTTACTCTAATTCTCATCCATCCGTAGTTATATTTTCCTCGCTCTAACTGAAGGAAAAAACCAACATAACCCGTTTTACCTCTCCAAACGGTGTAATCTGCAGAACTTACGATATGCAAGTCAGGATAAAGACCTCCAGAGATCCAATTACTATCATCTGATATGATTTGATTTTCTTGTAACAGTGTTACATTTTTAGTAGTCCCTTCAGAAACCAAAGCTTTTCTATAGGTTTCTATTTCAAGCTTATTACTTTCAAAAAACAAACCAAATTGACTAATAATATTATCTTTAATAGCAATCGGCTCCCATACTTTAGCAGAACTAACCGTTTTATCTGCAATATTTTCATAAACAATTGTGAACGGATCATAATATTCAAAATCATATGAAAGCTTGTTTACCGCTAGATTTGAAGTTCCTCCTGAAACAGCCGCATTTCTAAAGGTAATGGTACCAGAAGTGCTATTTGCTTTGGCATGGTTGGCAACCTGCCCGCTAAAAGTTACTTTAATTGTTCTATTATTCTCTACGGTAATCGCCGCAGAAATACCTTGAGGTAAGCTAGACGTAAAATGAGTTCCTTCAGACATCACCCCACTGCTTAAAGCAAAAGTACCGTCCTGAATAGTTACGTTATAGCTTGTGTTTTCGATCGTTCCATTATTCGTATTAGACTCTCTAACCAATCTACCTTCAAGCTCAAAAGATGCACCTGTAAGATTTACTCCTGTTGCGGTTAAGTTAGCTTGTTGCCACAATGGCCTTCTTGCTGCATGTTGAAGCGCCGCATTCATTCTTGCAACCTGCCCTTGTGTAAACATTTTTGAACACCCGGTAGCTGCATCATAACCCATATAATTTTCATAATTAATTAGGTTCCCACATTCGCTAGCTCCTACTGTACAACCTTTATCCCCACTATTACTGTCTTCTTTTGGCGTATCATTTACATAATCACCATTTGCATCGTCACACCCTCCTCTAAAAGTATGATATAGGTTTAACCAATGACCAAATTCGTGTGTTAACTGTGCAAACTCTTTATTAGTAGTATTGTCATGTAGATATTGTCCATTATAAACCACTCTGGCAGTACCTGCGTCTGACATGAATGTAGAAGGCAACCAAGCTACACCAGAACGTGTTGAATTACCATCATCTTTATGATCTGCCTGGATATACACATTCATATACTTGTAGTTATCCCAAGAATATTGTGCTATTTTATCATCATACGTATTATCTAATCCAAATCCGACTTCATAATCGTGAAATACTACTCCCGTAGTACCTCCTCCACTGGGATCTATTTTAGCAAGCTTAAACTCGATATCCATCCGGTCTCTACGACCACTAAAAGCAGGATCTACCGTATTATAATCTGCATTCTGTCCATTAAAATCTTCATTAACGATTTTAAGTGCATTTTTAATTTTTTCATATGTTACTGTTTTTCCCCATTGGGTTCTTCCAAATACATGAAATACAACGGGTATTGTAACTGATGCCATTTTCTGAGCACCTTTTGCACTTCTCGCTCTTGCCGCGACTTGCCTCTCAAAGGCTGCATTCTCTGCTTCTGCACCGGGATTATTCTTGAAAAAAGAATCCATCATAGCATCATGATCACATAATGCAGGTGTAGATTGATCCTGACCGTGTGTGTATGGAATGTATGCCAGAAGCAAACAAACCATAGTAATAAATTTCAGTTTCATAACTATAATTTTTGTGTTAAGTAATAAGTTAACAAAAAGAATTACTGATAAAAAGTATCGAAAACATCCTTTTTACCTAAAATCAGTTAGTTATGCTGAAATATGTAATTCTTCCTGGGTTTGTGTTAAATAGTATATTTTTAGATATATGTATTCCATTGAAAGGATTCAAAAAAGAAAAAAGCCTAGCTCTAGTTAACGCTAAAATAACTAGAGGCTAAATTCATCTATAAATCCTGTTTACCTTTCTTGTAGTTTTCTTGAAATAATCTTATTGATTATAACCGAAAAACATAAGTTTTTTTCTATGTTGGAAAGTTTGGTGGGTAGTTCGTGATAATCATAAATTTAGTTTTTGTGTTAAATCATGTTAAAATTATGACTAATAAAAAGATATTTGTAGTATTATTCTACCAAAACAGTATACTATATTCTCAATATTGTTATTTATTCAATATTTTTCTTAAAAAATCGTAATATTCTGTAAAAAAGAGACATACAATCATCAAATCACGAAAGAACTAACACAAATTCATAACTCATCTATAATCACAAGTGGTTTTTACTTACAATACATGTAGTATTTTATTTCGATCATTGGCTAAAAACCAAGATATACTACCTATTGTCTAACTAAAAAAGTTGTCTTTTCTTGATAAAGGAGACGGCAAATCTATCCAACTAAATAAAGACAATTTCCAAAAATCTCCTAAAAATGGAAATTGTATACTTTATGTAATGTAATAGACTAAAAACATGTATCTTGTTAAGGGGCTTTTCTAAATCTATATAGTTTACTTGATATAAAAACAAAAAAAATCGGGAATAAAACTCCCTCGAAGCAAGCTCACAATGTATAAAGCAGAAAAACAGTTTTTATATTTTTCGAGGCAATCGGAAGAATTAAACCCCATAATGTAGATTAACTACATAAACGAATTTAACCCTAATTTGTCATGGGTAAAATGCATTAGGGATAGTAGTAGAAAGCCCGGAACTCAATGATAATTGAGTGAGGACTTGGAACAAATAGCCCGGCCCGAAGGGAAATGCCACAAGACAACAAATTAGGATTAAATTAGATAGCATGACAAGATATTACTTGCTTAACTCTGTAAAGTACTTATAAAACAATGGTATGGTTTCAATTCCTTTTAAGTAATTAAAAATCCCAAAATGTTCATTTGGGGAATGAATTGCATCACTATCCAACCCAAAGCCCATTAGTATGGTTTTACTTTTTAATTCTTCTTCGAATAAAGACACTATAGGAATACTACCTCCGCTACGTTGCGGTATTGGTGTCTTGCCAAAAGTATCATGATAGGCTTTGCTAGCCGCTTTATATCCTATATTATCAATGGGGGTTACATAACCCTGACCTCCGTGATGTGGAGTTACTTTTATAGTTACTGCATTAGGAGCGATGCTTTCGAAATGTTCTTTAAATAATTGAGTGATCTCCTCCCAATCCTGATTAGGAACCAAACGCATCGAGATTTTTGCATAGGCTTTACTAGCAATTACCGTTTTTGCTCCTTCTCCTGTATAACCACCCCAAATCCCATTTACATCTAACGTTGGCCTAATAGAATTTCTTTCATTAGTAGTATACCCTTCTTCACCATATATATCATTAATGTCTAATGATTTTTTATATTCATCTAAAGAAAAAGGTGCTTTTGCCATTTCTGTACGCTCTTCTAAAGAAAGGTTTTCTACCTTATCATAGAATCCAGGTATTGTAATTCTATTATTTTCGTCATGTAACGAAGCGATCATTTTTGTCAATATATTAATAGGGTTCGCAACCGCACCTCCATACAGTCCACTATGCAAATCTCTATTAGGACCTGTTACTTCAACTTCTACATAACTAAGTCCTCTCAATCCAGTAGTAATAGAAGGTACATCTTGAGCAATCATCCCTGTATCACTAATTAAAATGACATCATTTGCTAATTTATCTTGATGTTGTTTTACAAACCCACTTAAACTCTTACTACCCACTTCTTCTTCTCCTTCTATCATAAACTTTACGTTACATGGTAGTTGACCCGTTTTTACCATAATCTCGAGTGCTTTGATATGCATATACATTTGTCCTTTATCATCACAAGATCCTCTGGCAAAAATTGCTCCTTCTGGATGGGTTTCTGTTTTTTTGATCACTGGTTCGAATGGTGGACTATCCCACAAATCGATAGGGTCTGGCGGTTGCACATCATAATGCCCATATACCAATACTGTAGGAAGGTTAGAATCTATTATCTTTTCACCATATACAATAGGGTATCCTGGTGTTTCGCATATTTCTACTGTATCACACCCAGCGGCTTTTAAGCTTTTAGAAATCTCATCTGCCGTTTTGATCACATCTTTCTCATAAGCAGAGTCAGCGCTAATTGATGGTATTTTTAGTAATTCGAGCAATTCATTTATAAAACGATTCTTATGTTCTTGAATATAAGGTTGAATATTTTGCATGAAATTAAATTTATTTGGTCTTAAACTCAGATAATACATTAGAAAGTCTATTACATCTTTCAACTACTGTAAACACTACGTTTATGGTAGTTGAAAGCCTTATCACGAAGTTTCAATGCATAATCTGAGTTAAAAGTAGTAAAAACGAAATAATTTTTAGTTTAAAAAATCCCTGAACTATAAAGGTTTACATCACATCTTTTTACCCCTTATTAATGATTTAAAAAAAAAATAATTTTAGTTCTTTGAGATTGATACATATTGTTTATATTTGCACTCACTTTTACAGAAAGTCCTAAGTACTGTAATAGTTTTTAATGCGGGCGTGGTGGAATTGGTAGACACGCTAGACTTAGGATCTAGTGCCGCGAGGTGTGAGAGTTCGAGTCTCTCCGCCCGCACTGCAAAAGAAAAGCTTCTCAAACATGAGGAGCTTTTTTTATACTCTCAAATTACAACATGCGATCATAAATCAAAATAGACGAGAAGTTTATTGCGAATTAAGCTTAAGAGAATCTCTCTATTCACATAATAAAAGAAAAGCTTTTCGTTTTTGAGAAGCTTTTCTGGTTAAAGAAGCTAAACTGATTAAAAAGAAATTTACCACATCATAAAGTAAATCATCTTACTATCAATTAAAGAGTTTTTCAGTTCTCTATATGATCAAGGATTTCTTCGATAAGCCCGGGAGCGAATACATTTTCACCTTTTAACAGTTTACTCCACATTTGTTCTTGCGCTTCTGACGTTTGCATTAGGTTAACATCTATTAAGGAATGAGTAGCATCCTTAAAAAGATGACTCTTATAGGTTTTATTACCATTTTCTAAAAATGTATTTTTAAATACTTCGAGACTTTCTTCTGCGTCTACGTTTTCATCTTTATCTCCAAATACAGCTAAAACAGGTTTATTGACTTGTTTAAGGTCGTTTACGATATCACTTTGATAGTTTTTTACCACAAAACCCCACCTTTGCTCATCTATTAAGGAAAATGCATCCTTCACAAAGTCTGGCTGCTCTTCAAAATTAGCTTTATACTCATTATACGAATCCTTACTAAGGTATTCTATTCCAGCATCATTATAGATTTCGCATTCTAAAATCTGTTCTTCAGAATACCCTTCATTTAAAAGTTTTAACAGGGTATAATACTTTCCTTGTCGTAACCAGTTTACAGCAGCAGATTGAAAAATAAGAGACGAAACATCATCAGACAATTGAGATACTTTAGGAATCACCCAGCCTCCCTGGCTTATTCCCCAAAGTATAATTTTATTCGTACTTATATCCTCTCTATTTTTTACATAGTCTATTGCAGACAATACTTCTCTTGCCCTATCATCCATGGTTTGATGAAGCCAATTCCCCTGAGATTCTCCTACGCCTTGTTTATCCCATGACAAATAACCAATCCCTTTTTTAGAAAGTTCTTTCCAAAAATATTTATAATACCCCTGTTGAAACCTATCTGCTGCTCCATCACCATGAACAAAAATTACCAAAGGAAACGAAACTTTATTTTGTGGCTTTGTCAACACACCTTTTAAAAGAAAACCATCATGCTTAAACTCAATATTCTCTTCTTTGATTTTTATAGTTTCTGCAGTGGAATCATCTGATTTCGAACACCCCATTACTACAAGACAAAAAACAACTACCAATAACCTAAATTGCAAATTCATTTTACTTTTTTTATTATTAATTAATTCCTATCGATACCCCTTCTCCTTATCAAAAGTGCTATCCTTACTTTATATCACAAACATATTCTCTTTCATATTTTTAGGTGTTTGTCCCGATAATACAAGACAAAAAAAATGTCTTCCTTTATCGGGAAGACATTTTTAATTGTTCAATTTTTAAGTTAAACGACTAATACTTCAAAAAAAAGTACAACAAGGACTTTCTTATTGTACTTTTTCATGAAACTTTATCAAGAATAATTTTTTATAATCTAAATTTTAATGTTCTATAACGATTTTTATATTTCTTATTTCGGTATCTTGTCTTAATGATAGAATATACAACCCCTCATCTATATCTGTGAAATCCATTTCTCCATTCTTATCCAGTTCTACATCAACAATAATTCCCCTTGAATTATATATGATATAATTAGAAATAATTTGATCAGAACTAATACGAACAATACCCGAACTTGGATTAGGATATGCCACAAGTGATTTTTTGCTTGACAACCCAATGTCTTCTTGTTCTATACTCTTACCCGAAATAGCTTGTCTTTCTTGGCAATTATATGACTGTATTGAAGCTGTAAACTCTAAATTTGATGATGGAGCATAATGAAAACCTGATATTAACTGAACGGAATTTCCTGCGGTTGCCAGTACATTAGCATTATGATCTGTGACATTAGAATTTAAAACTCTCCAATTTCTATCTCGAAAATGCCCAACATAAATACTAAATCCTTTTCGTCTTTTTCTAGCTTTGGGTTGTCCCAATATTTTAACCGAGTAGTATACTTCTACATCTACATAAACATAATCGGGTGTGTCTTTAGTAATTCTAAAATCTCTGTAATATCGATGCCTAAATTTAGTTTCTTTTGATGATCCTTCATTGCCTCCATAAAAAGAATTACCATCATTATGATAGATCCAGTTCATTGGACGACTATAATCTATTTTATATCTTGTCACAAGGTCAAATGAGAATGTGACATGACCTTCTTTAGAATTAATAGGTGAGAAATCAACACAGGACCCAACTTGAAAATTCTCAAGGTTATCTGCAAACGAAGTATTAACATATAACAGGAGTAGTAATAATACTAATAGTTGTTTCATGATTATCATTATTTTTTTGGAGTCAAAAGAGCCTTCTCTAATATTGCAAGTTTATCTTTTAAAGACTTCATATCTTCGTATAGCTTTTCTTTTTCTTTATCTGCCTGAATCAAGTGAAGTGTTAATTCTTCTATTTTAATCATTTGCAAACGCTGCATTTCGCCTAACTCAACTCCATTTTCTTCTATATCTTTTGCAGAAGGAATTCCTGGTAAGTGACTATTCTGACTTATATACGCCTCTATTTTCTCTAATGGATCCAATTGATATTCTTTGTTAAAAACAAAATCTCCCCAATCTTCTTTTAATTGCACTGTCATTTCTTCACAAATCACTTTTCCTTCTACTGCCAGGGTATATTCGGCAGGAATATATGTTGTACCGATACCTACTTTACCTTCTTTAAGTGCTAATTCTGTTTTTAACCAGTCTGTAGTTACAGAGCCATCTTCTTTGGCAATATTGATTGTTAAGTATTCTCCGTTAGGACTAAATTCAAATTTGGCAGCAGCCGCATTACCATTATGTTTTTTCCATCCATCATTCCAGTAACTATTCCAGCCTAAAGCTTTATGTCCTCCATCGTGAACCGTTAATGGCGAAACATCACTCCCTACCTCTCTTCCTACTTGTAATATCTCTTTTGGGGTTGTGGATCCGATACCTACATCTCCAGAATTTTCGATCGAAAAGCTCTTTCCCCCACCAACAGAAGCGGTTTGAAAAACATAATACCCATTGGCACTTCCTGAGGTTTCTACAAAAAGACCTTGAACATTTATTGGTGTATGTCCAGAACTACCCGATGTCCCTAAAATATGAAGCTTACTTTTAGGGTTATCAGTACCTATTCCGATCTTAGCTGCTGATAGTTCAATTCTATTTGGAGAACTTAATTTAACATAAGAAGGAAGCGCCGATCCAAAAGCACCTTTTAACTGTCCATCTCCTGGCATATTTAGAGTAAATCCAAGGTAACCAGAACCCGGCGCACTAGTTGTGTTTGAAACCATGGAACCTGTGGGCATCAAAAATTTACCTTCGTTTTGAAATTGATTCAAAGAAATACCTGCTAATTTAAGGTTCCCATTTATATCTAGTGCTTCTGTTGGAGTGGGAGTCCCTATACCGACATTAGTCGTTGATCCATTGGTTACAGGCTCTGTCCCATTGGGGGAATATAACTGAGCAAAAGTTGAGGCACTTACTAAAATAAGTCCGAAAAAGATTGATTTTTTCATGATTGTGTAATGTTAAAATTTATTTTGGTTAATAGATTATTGTCATTGAGTAATTTGCTTTATGCAAATCACTTTTACTTTTTATAAAATGTTTTGCTTAAACTTCCGGTTTCTAATAACAACCTTATATAATATAGCCCTTCTGGCAATTCTGTTATGAGTAGCCCCCCATTATCTATTGTTTTCCCTTGTTTACAAATATTCCCTAAAGAGTTAAATATTTTATAAGCTACAATAGGGTTTTCGGCTTGTATAAAGAGAGTCGTTGTAATAGGGTTTGGAGAAATGATTATTGAAGTATCAAAAGGTGCTTCCCTATAAATTGCATTATGATGCAATTGAGTAGACTTATCTTTGGTATTTTCAGGTTTTTCATCACCATCATTGTTTCCTCCTAAGTTTGTACTTCGATGTGTTTTTACACTTGTCGAATCAGCTACAATCTTTACTTTTTTTCTATATGCTGGTTTTATAGAAATTTTTCCTAGGGTTATTAGACTACCTGTTATCTCTGTACCAAATTCATCTTCTTGAGTAACTGTGATTAGAATATCTTTTTTACAATAGACAGAATAAGGTTCTGGACGCTTACCATGAATTAACGTATCACATTGTTGCGGGTGACGCCTTTGTTGTGAATACGAATACGATCCGATCAAAAGCAATCCTATTATAACTATTTCTTTAATTTTCATACAGCAAATTTGATATTAATAATACCTCTAGAAAATACCATGAATATGGTATTTTTGTAGAGCACAAAACCTAAAAATTAAAACCTGTTTTTTGAAAAGACTATACTTATTTCTTATTCTAACTATTTATAACCTTTGTAGTTTTTCTCAGGAAAGAGATCATATTGAAAAAGCTATTGAGCAATATGAATACTATAAAAATATCAATCTTGTAAAAGCATATCAATATATTGATGCAGCCGTTAATCTAAGTAAACAAAACAACGACAGTGTTTATTTACTAAAATCGTATCATTACCTGGGAGATGTTTTATATGACCAACGTAAAATTAAAAAGGCAGAACAAGTTTTAAACAATTCTCTTACGCTATCTCTGATTAAAAACCAGAAAAAGATCACTGCATTAAACTACCTACTAAAAGCAAATATAGCTCGTAGAAAGAACAGCTATAATCTTAGCTTTACGTATTTGGAAAAAGCAACAAAAATTGCAGAACAAGAAAGTTACCCTAACCTAATTGCCAAAATAAAAAACAGTAAATCTGTTCTTTTAAAAAGAACTAAAAATCATGAAAAGGCATTCTCTTTACTCTACAATTCTCTAAGGAATCAAAAAAAAATAGATATAAACATTATCGCCGCTACTCATAACTCATTAGCTATTTCTTATTTAAGAAAAAATAAGGATAGCGCGATTTATCATTACCGAAAATCTATTGAACTTAGTAAAAAAGCAGGGAATAAAATTTTAGAACGTAAAGCCACAAGCAACCTGGCTGATGTTTTAATGACTTTAAAAAAGTTTGATCTGGCCATAAACCACCTAAATAAAGCGGAAAAGATAGCAATAGAAACTTCTGATTATTCTGCTGCGCATTTTACCAATACATCTTTAGGGATTTATTATGAACAACTAGAAGATTATGATATTGCGGTAAAAAAATACCTGAAAGCCATTAATGAATATGGAGTATATATTGATGACACTCAAAAAGTCCATTCATATTGGTTGCTTTCTGGAGCTCTATGGCATAATAAGCAGTTTGAAAAGGCATTTGATTATCAGGAAAAGTATATCCTACTAAAGGACAGCTTATTTACTATAGAAAAAAACAAGACATTTGAACGCTTACAAACCGAATACGAAGTTGAGAAAAAAAACGATCAAATTAAATTTTTGAAAGAAAGACAACAATTAAAAGCAAAACAAAGAAAACTCATTTATGGTATTGGCAGTCTTATTTTATGCATGCTCCTTTTCCTTGTTTTTATCTATCGATTTAGAATAAAGTCTCAAAAAATTATCAGAGAACAAGAACAGCAATTGTATAAAAAAGAAAAAGAACAACTAAAGCAAGATCAAAAAATCAAACGTATCGAGGGATATGTAGAGGGAGAAGAAAAAGAGAAGAATAGAATTGCTTTAGAATTACATGATGGAATTGGTGGCCAACTCTCAGGAATTAAACATTTCGTTTCTTCCTTACCAGAAAATACTGAAACCGTTGAATTACTTAAAAATATTACTTCTGTTTCTAAAGAAGTCCGTTTATTGTCACATAGCTTAAGTACTAGTTATAGTATACAACAACCATTTAATAATTTACTTGCCACCCTAAAAGATCGTTATAAAAACCATTTTGATATTCAAATACATCTTTTCCCCGAACGGGAAATAAAAAACCTAGAAGAAACAAAAAAGGTTTTTCTATACCGTACATTACAAGAACTTTTTAACAATATATATAAATATGCAAAAGCCAACCTGGTACATTTATCTATAACCATTTCTGATGAAATTGTTACCATTGTCGAAGATAATGGTGTTGGTTTTGAAACAAAAAATACAAAGGGTATAGGTTTGCTTAATATAAAGGATCGAGTAAAGCAATTAGATGGTGAAATAACTATAGATTCTACTTTGGGCAAAGGCACCACTATCATCATTAAAATTCCTAAAGTAAATGTTACCGCTTAACCTCATATTAGTAGATGATCATCATCTCGTTTTAAACGGACTAAAAGCCTCTTTAGAAAAGTGTCACTTTATTAGCACGATACATACATTTACTAATCCAAAAAAGGCAATCTCTTTTATACATAAAAACAAAATCGACTTAGTTATTACCGACATTTCTATGCCCGAAATTAATGGAATCGAATTTATAAAAAAGATAAAACAATACGATGCTACATTAAAAATACTGGTGATAAGCATGTTTAAACCTCTGCACTATGAAAAAAACTTTTACGATGGTTATCTTTTAAAAGATACAGACATTACCATCATTATAGAGGCCATACAAAAAATTGTTTATGACCAGAGAACCTTTTTTTTTGAAGAAATATCTGATTTAAAAACACTTAGTTTTTCTAAATCCATAGTCACTAAAAGAGAAAAAGAAATTATACAATTAATTGCACAAGAATTTACAGTCTCAGAAATTGCAGAGCGGCTTTTTATAAGCAAACATACGGTAGAAACACACAAAAAAAACATATTTTATAAACTGCAGGTAAAAACTAATGTTGGGTTAGTAAAGAAAGCATTTCAACTGGGGTATATTAGCTAAGGTAGCCTTATAACTCAAACCTAAATTATTTCAAAAAGGTAGCTGCAACCACACAGCTACCTTTTACAATCATCAAAACGAGAAGCTTATTACAGCTCCTCCTTTTGACAATTACTTTTTACTTTCTATATATTTTTTATCTCTTGTATTTTTTTGCACTGCAATCGCCGCAAACAAACTCAGTGTAAAAGACATACCATAAAACCCTTTTTCACTTAATTCTAAATCTGCATTCCACAAGCCAATAATCAACAGAATAACAGAAACAATTGTTGCAAACCAACTAATACCATAATACATCTCTGTAACCTGCAAGCCTTCTAATCTATCTCTTACATTTTTCTGAACAGATACCGCAGAAAACAATCCAAATAATAAAATTGTAAAATAATATCCTTTTTCATTCAACATCATCTCTGCATTCCATAAACCAATACAGAAAGAGACCATCCCTGCCAATACTGCTATCCATGACGCCCCGATAAATGCTGGAGTAGGTTTTTGATCATACAACTTAATTTCTTCTTTTTTGATAGTATCAGAAGTAACCTCTTCTGTAACTTCATTGCTAAATTTGTAGTTCATAATACTTAATTTTGATGATTAAATTTATTCGTTTTGAACAGGACAAATTTGGAGCAATTCTATTGAAACAAAAACTCTGTTTTACACAAAAACTTATGATATATTTTATATAAAAAATTACAATTATGAATATTTATAGTATTTTTATAACAAAATACTTACGATATAATGAATACTATTTCTTCTATAATTTCTACATTATCTACCGAAGAAAAACGAAGTTTTATAGCTTTTTTAAAGCAAAAAAACAAAAGAACAGATACGAAAAACATCGAATTATTCATTTTACTTGAAGCACACCCCAACACAAAAGATATTGATCTAATTCTTTATAAAAAGCCTGCAAAAGGAGCTTTACATGCACTTTGCAAAAGACTACACGATACTCTTATCGATTTTATCGCTTCTAAAAGTTTTGAGAGGGAAACTTCTGAAGAAATGGAAATTCTAAAATTACTGCTAGCCAGTAGGATATTCTTTGAACAAAAACAATACAAAATCGCGCTCAAAACCATCAATAAAGCAGAATACAAAGCCAAATCTAATGATTTATACAACATTCTTAATGAAATTTACTATACCAAAATACAATACAATCACGTATCCCTAAAAGAACCCCTTAATCAACTGATTATAAATTTCAAAAACAACCAAAAATCTTTAAAACAAGAAGAAAATCTCAATCTTTTCTATGCTCATATTCAGAATAAATTAATTGAAGGAAAAAGTGATAGTGTACTAGCCATCCATAATTCTTTATCCTTATTTGATATTTCTATTACAAACGACTTGACATATAGGTCTCTATTCAAAATACTTGAAATCACTAACCAGACTGCTAATATCTCCAGAGATTTTTATTCTATTTTACCATTTGTAGAGACTACTTACCAGCAAATAAAAGAGAAGAAACAATTTTTGGATAAGCATCTGTTTTATCATATTCAGATCTTATACTACGTTGCTAATTCATATTTTAGAAATAAAAACTTTACTGTTTCAGAAGAGTATCTTCATCATATGAACAATCAAATGATAAAGCAAAACAAGAAGTTTTATAAGCGATTTTTTCCTCAATACACATTGGTAAAAGCTCTAAACCTTAATTACACAGGAAAAGCAACAGAAGCAATTTCATTATTAGAAAACTTTAAGTTCGACAAGTTTAAAAACCAAACCACCTATGTTTTAGACATTAAACTTACTTTCATCATGATTCTTTTTCAGCAAAAAAAATACAGAGAATCTTTACGATACTATCAAGAATTGCACCACCGCGATACCTGGTATACAGAAAAAGCAGGAATCATATGGGTCATCAAAAAAAATCTAATCGAAATCTTACTACATATCGAACTTGATCATATTGATTTGGTCGAGTCGAGAGTAAAAAGCTTTAGAAAAAAACATGCAACACACTTAAAAAGTAAAGGAGAAGATAGAGTTCTTAGGTTTTTATCTTTAACTATGTCCTTCTATCATAACAGAGATTTGGCGAATAATAAAAATTTCATTTTCAAAATAAAAAACACCTTACTCAAAGATTCTACAGAACAGGAAGATATTTTTACCTTGAGTTTCTATATATGGTTAAAATCAAAGGTAGAAAAAACAGATTTTTACAAAACCACCCTAGAAATGATACAACAAGTCAATTAAAATATATCTTTTTCCTTAAATCTTTCTAGTAATAACACATTCAAAAACAACATACTAAAAGCATATCCTATATCCTCTACAGGTATAGTTCCCAAACGTACTCCTAAGTTTTCTTCATTATTATACCAGACCACTGGAGCATCAATAAAAGTGCCCGTTAAAATTCCGTTCACAATAAAAAAAGGAATTAGAATAATCATAAAACTTATAAAAAAGCGTCGTAATACAAAAACCCCATACATCCACCCCAAAAACATAGATATTGCCAAAAAAGAATAATTCACAACAGTATATGATCTATCATGATTTAAAAAAATCAGTAATAAACTCATCACTAAAAAAATCATTATCAAAACCTTAGTAAACAATTGGCCTAACATAATTTTTGGCGCAAAGTACGCTAATGCATAATGAATAAAGATACTCGCATAAGGAATACAAAAGAAAAACAACCATTCTTCTATTGGCATGCTTAGTATTTTTAACCCCAAATAATAGTCGGGGTTAAATCCCCAAACACCTTGTACAGTAAAAACAGCATCCCATATAAGAAACACTATTGCAACGATACTGGTAGAAAGCAATACTTTTTTCCAGTGCTGGATAAATCTCATTTTGGGATTAAAAGAATACCATAAAGGAATACTTATGGATCCAAGATTAAGTATAAGATACAACCAATTCAAGACAATTTTGGTTTTCTAAAATATTTAATAGGAACATAAAGCATCCCAAAACATTCTCCTTTTTCTTTTCCAAGATGTTTATGATGGGTTTTATGCGCCTTTCGTAAACCTATTAAATATCGGTTTCTGGTTTTTTTAAACCATTTAAAACGTTGGTGAATAAGAACATCATGCACCAGAAAATAAGCAATTCCATATAGTAAAATGCCAAGACCGATAAAAAACATATAATTCATTCCGCCTTCTACACCATAATAAAACAACAATATGCTCGGAATAGCAAAAATCACAAAAAAGGCATCATTCTTTTCGAATACTCCCTGATATTTTGGTTGATGATGATCTTCATGCAAATACCACAAAAAGCCATGCATTACAAACTTATGTGTACACCAGGTAATACCTTCCATAATCAAAAAGGTAGCTACTGTAATCAAAAAATAAACCAGCTCTGTCATACCTACAAATTTAACGAACTTTGATTATAGCATATCTAATTTATATCTTAAAAAACCTCTTGCCAAAAGATTTACCTTTAAAACGTTAGATATTCTCACTCGTGTTTCTAATATTTCTGAAGAAGGAATTTTATTCAATTTCTTTAGCAATCTTTTATAATATCGATATGCCATATACACTCCAAGTTTAGCCTCTTTGGGTAATTTTAGAATTCCATTTTGATAGGCATAATCAAAATCTGATTCGATATCTTTTATAATAGCTTCCTTAGCTTCTTTGTTAAAATTGGTAAAATCAACATTCGGAAAGTAAGAGCGATCCAATAATTCAAAATCATCTTTAATATCTCTAAGGAAGTTTACTTTCTGGAAAGCAGAGCCCAATCGCATTGCTGCGTCTTTTAGTTTTTGATACTGCTGCTCATCTCCACCCACAAATACCTTTAAACACATCAATCCTACCACGTCTGCAGAGCCATAAATATATTCTTTATATTCTTCTTCTGTATGATACACTTGTTTATCCAAATCTGCCTTCATACTCTTTAGAAACGCTTGTACCAGATCATCTGTTATATTGTATTGCTTTACGGTATGTTGAAAAGCGTTTAGAATCGGATTTAAGCTTATCCCCATCTCTAATGCTTCATAATAATCCTTTTCGAATTTATGGATAAGATGTGTCTTATCATACTCATGAAACGTATCAACAATTTCATCTGCAAATCGCACAAAACCATAAATATTGTAAATCGCCTGTCTTATTTTTGGAGACAACAATTTTACCGCCATTGAAAATGAGGTACTATAAGACTTAGTTACCAATTTACTAGAATCAAAGGAGACACAATCAAACACTTCTTTCATTTTCTAAAAGATTTTAAAATTAGTTCTGAAGCAATCTTTCCAGAAATCAAAGCAGGAGGAACGCCTGGCCCTGGCACGGTTAATTGCCCTGTAAAATACAAATTTTTTACTTTCTTGCTTTTAATTTTGGGTCGTAAAAATGCCGTTTGGGTAAGCGTATTTGCCAAACCATAAGCATTTCCCTTATACGAATTGTAAACAGATTTAAAATCATTTACGCAAAATGATTCTGCAAATAATATACTCGATTTAACCTCTTGTTTTGTTATATTTTCTAGCCTATTTATAATTAAGTCAAAGTAGCGGTTTCTATCCTCTGGAGTATCTTTTAGGTCTGGTGCTAACGGAATGAGAAAGGTAGCCGCTTCACAACCCATAGGGGCAAACGTATTGTCTGTAATACTAGGAAAACTAGCATAAAAAAGAGGGCTTTCTGGCCAGTCTGGACGATCATAAATAGCTACAGCATGTTGATCAAATTCTGCATCAAAAAACAACGTATGATGAGATACATTTTCTAATTTTTTATCAAAACCTACATAAAACAATAATGCAGATGGAGCAAATGTTCTTGATCGCCAGTATTTCTGAGTGTATTGCCTATATTTTTTATCCAAAAGGGTTTCTGTATGATGATAATCACTACCCCCTAACACAATATCTGAAGGTATAAATTCATTATTTGCAACCAACCCTTCTATAGATCCAGAAGTACTTACTTTAATTTTCTGGACTTCTGTATTGGTGTAAAAGGTTACTCCTAAACTTTTTGCCAAGCTTACCATTGCATCTACCACTCGAATCATACCACCTTTGGGATGCCATGTTCCCAAACCAAAGTCTGCCCAATTCATAAAATTATATAACGCAGGAGTATCCTGAGGTTTGGCTCCTAAAAATAGCACAGGAAACTCAAGTATCTTTATCAACTTAGGGTTTTTAATATTTTTTCGAACCTGTTTTCTAATTGTGCCAAATACCTGATTCAATCGAACGATAGTATCTTTAGACACCAACTCAAGAGGAGAAACACCTGGTTGATATACCAGATTCTGAACCGCCAGTTCATAATTTTCTTTAGCTACTTTTAAAAATTGCCTTAAGTAAACAGCGCTTCCCTTTTCTATCTCTTCAAATACTTCACATATCTCTTCTAAATCATTCGATATAAATAAAGAATCGGCAATATCAAAATATACCTGATACGCAGGCATTAACTTTTCTAGTTCATAGAAGTCTGAGGGTGATTTTCCAAAATCAGCAAAAAAACGTTCAAAAACATCGGGCATCCAATACCAGGTCGGCCCCATATCAAAAGTAAATCCCTCTTTAGAAAACTGCTGGGCTCGCCCTCCTAAATTATCATTTTTCTCTAACACCACCACGTCAAAACCTTCTTTAGCCAAATAACAAGAAGCTGCTAAAGCAGAAAATCCAGAACCTATAATGTGTATCTTTTTAGTCATTTTGTTTTGTAAAAATATAATTTTATTAAACAAAACAAAAGAACTTCTCTTTAAATCTCTTTTAAAATTACATCTTTTACCGAAGCAAAAATGGCAATTTTATCAAAAGGAACCATATCTATTGCGTTCATTTGATGACTAACTCCCCAAAATCGATGTTTTTCATTTTTTAAAAGTCTTTCAAAATTCTTAAAATAATTTAACAACATAGATTCTTCCATCACCATCGTAAAGTGACTTACAAAAGTGATTTCTGAAAATGTCTCAAACATATCTTTTATATTCTCTATAGGGATACTCCTTCCCAAATAAACTGTCCTGAACCCTCTTTTTTGTAATTCATAATTCATAAACAGTAATCCTAATTCATGTACTTCATTTTCTGGCAAAAACAATACAAAAACCTTAGCATCTCTTTCTGGTGTTTTAAGTTGCACCGTATTAAGATGTATTTTTTGTAAAATTAGGTTTGAAATAAAATGTTCATGAACCGGCTGTATCGAATCAGTCTGCCACAGCAACCCTATAAAATCAAGCAGTGGAATAAAGGTTTCTACAAATATTTGCGAAAACGTTCTCTTTTCCAAAAGACGCTCATAGACTTCTTGAAACATATACTGATCAAAAGAGTACATTGCCAATTTAAAATCAGTAAGTACTTTGTCGTTTTCCGCATTTTTATCAACAAGATCCCTAGCCGTTGAAAAAATCTCCTCATCGCCCATAGCTGCTATCTTAGAGATTTTATATCCGTATTTATTTAACAACGCTACATTAAGCAGCTTTTGCATATTATACATGTCATACAACCGAATATTTCTTGCTGCCTTTTTGGGAGAAAGCAAATCATATCTTTTTTCCCAAATTCGTATGGTATGCGCTTTAATTCCAGATATATTCTCTAAATCTGCACTACTAAATTGTGTTTTGATAAAAGTCAAAATTCACTTTTTTGTTATTCAAATATAAAAATTTGCAAAACAAAATACCAAAAACTAAAAAAGCCTCTCCAAATTTATGGAAAAGCTTCTCATTGGTTTACTACTAAACCACCTCACGACAAGCGTGAGACAACACAACATTTTCTTGCAAAAAAAAGCTTCAATTTACATTGAAGCTTTTTAGCAATTTTGCGGTCTGGACGGGACTCGAACCCGCGACCCCCTGCGTGACAGGCAGGTATTCTAACCAACTGAACTACCAGACCAAAGCCTTATTGCGGATGCAAATATACACCTCATTTTGATTCTCACAAATCTTTTTTCCGTTTTTTTTCAATTAAATTTTACAGTTTTAAGCAAATTTCTGTCTCTCAACAAAATAGGTCGTCATTATTTTATTAAAATCTTTTGTGGTATCTGCCTCTACATACTTAATCCCGTATTGAGCACATTTCATTTTTAAGTCATAAAAATAAGAAGCAACAGCTTTTTGGTAATTTTCTTTAATTGTATCTGCGTATAAATTGATATGTTCTCCTGTTTCTACATCTACAAATCGCGTAGGGCGATTACTAAAATCAAAATTCAATTCTTTTTCACTATCAAATGTGTGAAAAAGAATAACCTCATGTTTGTTGTATTTAAGGTGCCTAAGGGCCTCAAATAGTTTATCTGGATTAGAACTTGCCTGAAACATATCTGTAAACAGAAAAATTAATGATCTGCGATGTATCTTTTCCGCTATTAAATGTAAAAAGGTGAATGTATCTGTATTTTTATCTTTCGAATCCTTTAAAACAGTTTGATTTAATTGATTAAGCAACATTTGATGATGTCTTTCACTTCCTTTTTCTGGCGCATAATAATCATATGCATCACTATAAATACTCAAACCGATGGCATCTCTTTGCTTTTTCAGGATATTCATCAAACAAGCAGTGGCCAACACCGAGAAACTTATCTTATTTAATGAATCCAGGTGATGTTCTTTTACTTTGGGATAATGCATTGATGAAGAGTTATCGATAATAATATGACATCTCAAATTTGTTTCTTCTTCGTACCGTTTTGTATATAGTTTATCTGTTTTGGCAAATAGTTTCCAATCTATATGCTTGGTACTTTCTCCATTATTATAAACCTTATGTTCTGCAAACTCTGCAGAGAAACCATGAAACGGACTTTTATGCATACCTGAAATAAATCCTTCTACAACTTGTTTTGCAAGAAGTTCTAAATTTGTAAACCCTTTTGTTTTATTTATCTCTTTTTGGATATCCATGAATCTATTTTTCATACCAATGACTCCTACCATTTATAAATATAGATAGCCATTCATTAATGAAAATCTACATCATAGATGACAGTATCAAATTAATACTGGTTAACGATAACAATATACGGATAACAAAGAAACTCGCCCAGATTTTTTATAACCGCATAAAAAAAAGGGTTTGATAAACAACCAAACCCTTTTTTTTTATTTTGAATTATTTTTTTCTACAAAAGAGAATCTAAAGCTTCTGCATAAACATTCTTAGGAGAAACACCAACCTGACGTCCAACTACTTCTCCATTTTGAAAAACCAACACAGTAGGAATATTTCTTACTCCATATTTGGCAGCAAACTCTTGATTGGCATCAACATCTACTTTACCTACTACTGCTTTCCCATCATACTCTTCACTGATTTGCTCAATAATTGGACCTACCATTCTACAAGGACCACACCAAGCTGCCCAAAAATCAACCAATACCGGTTTATCACTTTTAAGTACCACTTCATCAAAAGTAGCATCTGTTATTTCTAGTGCCATAATTATTTATTTGTTTAAAAAGGTTTCATTAATTTATTATACTCAAAATTAGTCAATAATTCTGCCAAAGCTTACACTAGCAATATTTGTTTTCATTATAGAGTTATTTGATTTTCTGATACCAAAGACAACTAGAGAAACTGTATCTATAGAAATATCAATGGATAACACACTATCAAAACATATTTAGGGCTCGAAAAATCTTGTATGTAACCCTTTAAAATTCTCACAAAAGCTTTCAAAATTACATTCCTAACAATGTCAAATTGTCTCACTTACCTTTTTTTAGGTACTCATTTCACCTTAAGAAACATCTTAATATTTTTAGCTTAAGAGCAATCAATCACATCACAATATCTAGTTTTATAGAAATATTTCTACAAAACTTCTATCTATAAAAAGCTTAGCTGCATTACAACTAAGCTTTTAATGGAAACCAAAAATCAAGTAAAACGATTTATTTTCATCGTTCTACTTGATTTTATTTTACTAATTAATAGTTTCTAGGAGACCCTATTTGTGTACCTATTACACTTTCTGCTGGTTGTGTAATTACAGGACAATTAATAATTGCCCCAGTTGCTGTTAATAAATCTGATAATGAATTTGCCAAAGGACTTGGGTTTGCATTTCCTCTAAAAGGAATCAATGTACCGTCTGCCAAAAGCTCATTTATTTGCTCAAAACTTCTTAGGATTGGACGTTCAAGCTCTGGCACGGTAAATTCTGTAACATGCGCATCCCACATAGGTGCATATCGTTCGTCACTAGGGTCAATAGGAAACGTGTTAGTTGGATCCTGTACTTGTCTATCACTTAACGAAGCTGCATTCAATCCTTGAACCCCAAAACCATCTGTATCAACAGTTCTACCATTTGCTGTAGGACTAAAAGGTAACATAGAGCCTCCTGGGAACAATCCAAAAGTTGGTAGGTTAGCCAACCTTGGAGCAAAAACCCCCAATTCTATTGTAGCTGGTCCTGGATCAGAGGTATCTGTAACAATGTGGAAGTAATAAGGCCTTCCATCTTGCCATCCATCTAACAATTGCATTACTACAGATGCTTGATCAGGCGCAAAATTTGGGTTGTTTAAATCATCTTCTTGTGCTGGACCATTTCCATCTGGGTGTGGGATTCTATCATGAATACCGGTACTATTAGCAACCATTTGGGCATTGATAACCACACCACTAGGCAATACAACATACGAAGACCAGTTTGCATCGGCTATTGCCCCTGGGTTAACTTCTGCCGGCGGAAAACCTAATAGTTGTCCATTTGCTGCTCCTGGAACTAATGATCTTTTTGGCGAAAAATCTACAGAGCCTTCAAAAACGAGTCTTCCTCTACGAGTCCAATAAGCTTTTTGCTCACCACCAGACCCTATTGCTTCTGCCATTCTTGGAGAAAAAATAACTCCTAATTTTTTTGCCATCTTTTTATTTGATGCCTCTGTAATTACATAATAGCATTCTCTTTTACCATTTGGAGTAGTTTCCCAACCTCTAAACATCGGAAATCTCGCAGTAGGACCTGCAGGCACCACCGATCTGTCGATTCTATAGTCAATACCTAATATGCTTGGTAAAAACACATTCTGTTCTTGAGTAAAACGAAGTGCAGGACGTCTTGAGTTATAGGGAATTCCTCCATCTCGCCAAATACTTCGTAATAATCGTTTGGCTTCTTTTAAAGCTTTGAATGTTTGTCCATAATGTGCATCTACTGCTTCGGGTTGCGGCTCAACCAATTCGGTATCATCATTATTACAAGCCACAAACAAAGAGGCAACGAACAGGCTTAAGAGTATTATTCTAGTCTTTTTCATTTTTGTGTATTTTAAGTTTTTGTATATTATTTATTTTCAAAAATGACAATTGGCCAATCATCTTCAGGTATCAAAATTGTTATTTGAGTTTTGATGTTAATTTCGACGACTGCATTATTTCATACTTACAGATAGAAAAAAATTAACATAAAAAAAATTGATGGTAATTTTATCCGTAATAAACATTGACTATGCTGATTCAAAAGGAGTTAGAAGAATAATTCAACAAAGCTACGCCGATGAAAAGAAAAATAACTTTTACAATTAATTAACATTTTTTGGTTTTTTTTAGCAAAAACGAAAAAGCCTTAAGTGTTAGCTAGCTAACACTTAAGGCTTTTTAATTACGTAAAAACCATAATAATAGACTCTACTATTTTATACTAATTGATACGTATATGAAGAGAATTTCATGATATAATACTCATACCTATTTTCGTTTTATTATAGCTTTGAAATCCAGTTTAGCAAAAAAACTAGTTAAGTTTATAATAAATCGAATCATTTTCTAACGCCATTAATAACTCCTGTGATATATTCACCTTTTGTTTTCGGCTTGGCATATGTAATTTTAATTTTTCTGCCATTTCATAAATCACAAAATTAAGCGTATGATTACCTGTATGTACGGTCAACAATTCTTTAAGTCCATCTATTCTGGAATCAGAAAGTTCATTAATATCTAACTGAATGGTTAACTTTCTTGCATAGGTCTCCATTACATCGTGTAATAACTGGAAGCTATTAAACTGAATTCTCGGATCTCCTTTTTTTCCTGTATCTCTATTTACCCAACCTTCTTTTATAAAGGCTTTAGTATAGACAAAAGTACTTTTAACAAGGAAAGGACGATGTTTTAAATACTCTTCTCCAAAAACTCTGAATTCATGCGCAGTATTATAATCTTCCATCGTAAAAGTAGCCCATCCTTTCCCATTCTTAGAGGTTCGATGCTCTACATTAGTAATCACCCCTCCAAAAGAAATTTCTCGATTAACATTACTTTCCAGATCTGCAAAGTTAAGCAAGGTTCCGTTACAGAAATACTTCATCTCATATTTAAAATCATCTAGAGGATGCCCAGACAAATAAATCCCTACCACCTCTTTTTCACGAGCTAGCTTCTCCATCGTACCCCATTCTTCACATGGGGGAACAATAGGTTCTGGGATTTGCACTTCGCTAGCTTCTCCAAAAAGACTTACTTGCGAAGAGTTCTCACTCTCCTGAAGTTTGGATCCATAGCGCATTGCTTTTTCTAAAAAAGTAACTCCATCACCTTCTTCATGAAAATACTGCCCTCGATGCGTATCTCCGAAAGAATCAAAACCACCTGCCAACGCCAAACTCTCAAAAGCTTTTTTATTAGCTGCACGAAGATCAATACGTTTAGCAAGGTCAAAAATAGATCTATATGGACCATCTTCTTTTCTATTTTCTACAATGGTTGCAACCGCACCTGTTCCTACACCCTTGATCGCTCCCATCCCGAAACGAACCGCCCCATCTTTATTTACAGAAAATTTGCGGTAAGATTCATTAACATCTGGCCCCAAAACATCTAGTTTCATCCGTTTACATTCTTCCATAAAGAAAGTAACCTGTTTAATATCATTCATATTATTAGACAGTACTGCCGCCATATATTCTGCGGGGTAATGCGCTTTTAGATACGCTGTTTGATAAGCTATCCAAGCATAACACGTCGAGTGTGATTTATTAAAAGCATAGGCTGCAAAAGCTTCCCAGTCTTTCCATATTTTTTCTAATTTATCTTCTGCATGCCCTTTTGCAGAAGCCTGAGAGATAAATTTAGGCTTCATTTTATCTAGTACTGCCTTCTGTTTTTTACCCATTGCTTTACGCAAAACATCTGCCTCACCTTTTGTAAAATCTGCCAGTTTTTGGGACAAAAGCATTACTTGCTCCTGATATACCGTAATACCATAGGTTTCTTTTAAGTATTCTTCGCAAGCTTCTAGATCATATATAATTTCTTCTACACCGTGTTTCCTGTTAATAAAACTAGGGATATATTCGAGCGGTCCCGGGCGATATAAAGCATTCATCGCAATGAGATCTGCAAAAACTGTAGGCTTTAACTCCTTCATGTATTTTTGCATCCCAGGCGATTCATATTGAAACACCCCTACTGTCTCTCCTCTCTGGAAAAGCGCATAAGTTTCTTCATCATCCAGCGGAAAATTCTCTGGATCCAGTTCGACACCATGCTTGGCCTTTACAATTTTTACAGTATCCTTTATCAGCGTCAAGGTTTTTAGCCCCAGGAAATCCATTTTTAGTAACCCCGCATTTTCTACTACCGAGTTATCAAACTGGGTACAGTACATATCAGAATCTTTTGCCAACGCTACAGGAACGAATTTGGTAATATCATCTGGCGTAATAATCACTCCACACGCATGTATTCCGGTATTACGAACAGATCCCTCTAGTACTCTTGCCTGATTCAACATTTCTGCCTCTAGATCATTACCATCGGCTATCGAAATAAGTTCATTAACCTTTTCTAATTCATCACTTCTAAATTTCTTTTTAAGTGTCGCTTCATCAACCCCAAAAATCTTTCCTAATTTGGACATATTAGGAATCAGCTTTGCAATACGATCTGCATCACCCAAAGGAAGGTCTAATACTCTAGCCGTATCTCTAATTGAGGATTTGGCTGCCATAGTACCGTAGGTAATAATCTGCGCCACCTGATTAGCCCCATATTTTTCGATCACATAATCCATCACCCGACCACGTCCTTCATCATCAAAATCAATATCAATATCAGGCATACTTACACGATCCGGATTTAAAAAACGCTCAAAAAGCAGATCATACTTAATAGGATCCAGATTCGTAATCCATAAACAATAAGCCACTGCTGATCCTGCTGCAGAACCCCGACCTGGTCCTACAGAAACCCCCATATCCCTAGCCGCTCTAATAAAATCTTCTACAATTAAGAAATACCCCGGATATCCTGTTTTTTCAATTACCTTTAACTCAAAATCAAGGCGCTCATCAATTTCTGGAGTAATTTCTTCATACCTTATTTTTGCTCCTTCGTAGGTAATATGTCTCAGATAAGCATTCTCTCCTCGCTTACCTCCATCGATAGCATCTTCTTCTGATTGAAATCGCTCTGGAATATCGAAAGCTGGCAACAATACATCTCTAGCCAATACAAAGGGCTCTATTTTATCGATAACCTCTTGTACATTAAGAATTGCTTCTGGTAAATCCTGAAACAAGCCCTTCATTTCTTCCTGAGATTTAAAATAATACTCCTGATTAGGCAATCCATATCGATATCCTCGACCTCGACCTATTGGCGTCGCTTGCTTCTCTCCATCTTTTACACACAAAAGAATATCGTGCGCATTGGCATCTTCTTTTTCGCAATAATAAGTATTGTTGGTTGCTACGGTTTTTATACCATACTTTTTAGAAAATTCGATTAATACCTGATTCACTCTATTTTCATCTTCTTGATTATGTCGCATAATCTCGATATACAGGTCATCACCAAACTCTTCATGCCACCACTGCAAAGCTTCTTCTGCTTGTTTTTCTCCAATATTTAAGACCTTACTAGGTACTTCTCCGTATAAGTTTCCTGTTAAGACTATGATATCTTCTTTATATTGTTGTATTACTTTTTTATCAATTCGAGGCACATAATAAAACCCATTAACAAAGGCAGTAGAAGACATTTTGGCCAGATTATGATATCCGTTTTTATTTTTAGCAATTAAAACTACCTGATATCCATTATCTTTTCTCGACTTGTCTTCATGGTTTTCACACACAAAAAACTCGCATCCAACGATCGGTTTCATTTCTACACCTTGTGGTTCCTCACCATTTTCTATCGCTTCTTCGTTGGCTGCTTTTACATTTTTATTATGATTCGATACTGCTTGCACAAAATGAAATGCTCCCATCATATTGGCATGATCTGTCATTGCAACTGCTTTCATTTTATGTTTAGCAGCTTCTTGTACCAATGCCGGGACACTAATGGTAGACTGCAAAACCGAAAACTGCGTATGATTGTGCAAGTGAACAAAACTAGCTTCATTTAGTGCTGCTATGTTATCATCAATCTCTTGTTGTGATAAATCCGAGCCCACATTTTTTGTAAGCGCTTCCTGGATTTTCTGAGAAGCCTTCTTAAGATTAATATGTTTTAACCCAATAAGCTGAATCGTCTCAGGATTTTCTGTGGTAAAATTCTGAAAATAGTCTGCTTCTACATCCAACTCTTCAATAGTAAAAACCTGTTTTCTAATTAATTCTAGAAAACATCTGGTAGTAGCCTCAACATCAGCTGTTGCATTATGTGCCTCACCAAAGGCAGTACCAAAAAGATATTGATGTAACTCTGTTAGCGTCGGTAATTTAAACTTTCCTCCTCGTCCCCCTGGGATTTGACATAACTGCGCAGTAGTTTCTGTACAAGTATCCAAAACGGGTAATTCTTGCAATTGATTTTCTACCCCTAAACGATAGAACTCTGAACCCATGATATTTACATCAAAGCCTACATTTTGCCCTACCACAAATTTGGTTTTGGACAGTGCTATATTAAATTTCTCTAATACCTCCTGTAGTGTAATTCCATCTTGAGCTGCTAATTCTGTCGAAATACCATGAATCTTTTCTGCATCATAAGGAATATTAAACCCTTCGGGTTTTACCAGATAATCTTGATGCTCTATACAATTACCCATCGCATCATGCAACTGCCATGCAATTTGGATACATCTTGGCCAATTATCGGTGTCACTTATTGGCGCATCCCATCGTTTTGGTAATCCGGTGGTTTCGGTATCAAATATTAAGTACATAAAAAGAAGTATTTCGAGGAAACAAATTAGTCGTATTCCAAATTACGAACCTTCAAAAATAACCAAAATGCGCTATCGGTTTTCTAAAAGTTATTCCGATTTATTAACGGCGCCATAAAAAAACCACTCACTTTATAAAAATGAGTGGTTTTTACTAGTACAGTTGAGTAAGGTAATTACTTCTGCATAAAGGGGTAATTAATATCCAAAATCAAAGGTTCCGCCAGAGATGGTAACACCACTTCGGGTATCAAACTCAAAGCTTCCGCTTATACATTTGGTTTCTAATGAATGGTCGGTTATTGTTAAGCTTCCTGACAAAACAGAGGACTTATCGTTATTTAGTGAATATGAGGCGCTATAATCTCCTGACCCTGTCAATGAATATGTACCAGGGGTAACATCAGAAGAAAATATGATGGTAATTTCTTGGGTCGAATTGGTTGCTTTAATAAGTATTGAAGAATCATCAACTCCAAAAATATCAGCAGAATGATCATCGGTAATCATCTCTACACCATCTACCATAGCCGTCAAAGAAGCATTCAATAAACACTCGTTAACAGCTTCTGTTATTTCTTCCTGTTTGGACGCGTTTTCTAATGGTAACCTGTAGAACCATCCATCACTAAAATTTAATGAATTGCCATTCTCATCTTTTAAATCTTTAAAATGAAAATTACCAGAAATTTCGTTATTAGAAATTTCGGTTATTTCTACAGTACCGTCTGTTTCTCCTTCTTTAGAAACAAACTCTATACTATTATTATCCTGAAAACTTGCTTTATTTATTGCTTGTTGGGCAGTTTTATAAGTTCCTTTGTTTGTAGATACTACAGAAAAACTTATTGATTGATTATCTGTACTACCAGAAATCACCAAAGTACCGTCCTCAAAAATTACAGCTTTTTTAATCGTCGATCTAAACAATTCACCGTCGATTTTTGCCTGTAGTGCCGGATCGTTAATTTCAACATCTGTTGTACAAGATGTCAAAAAAAGGCAGATAACTGCCAGCATAGGGGTAATTTTTCTAATCATAGACAGGGGCTTTTATATGATTTTTCTTACTGTAAAACCACAAAATATGTGTTTACTCTTACAAACATAAGGTCTAAAACTTAATTAAACAACATTTTGATCGAAAAAATACATATTTTATCGATGAAATACGCAATTAAAGCTTTTTTACCTGTAAAAACAAATTGATTTATTCCTCATTTATCCTAAAACAAGTGTTTTTTCAAAATCAACATACGTCATTAATCCACAAATAATTACCTTTCAAAGAATAAAAAAAACAAACTAACATTTATACATTTCTAGTTCATATAAAATACTTATATTTGCCCTCTTAATTATGAATAGGGTCGAGTACCCAAAAATTAATTTTTATGCCTGTTAAAATCAGATTACAGAGACATGGTAAAAAAGGAAAACCTTTTTACTGGATCGTAGCAGCAGATGCTAGATCAAAAAGAGATGGAAAATTTCTTGAAAAACTAGGAACGTACAATCCAAATGTAAACCCTGCTAGTATTGACTTAGATGTTGATGGTGCTGTAAAGTGGTTACAGAATGGTGCACAACCTACAGATACTGCAAGAAACATTTTATCTTACAAAGGAGCTTTGCTTAAAAATCACCTAGCTGGTGGTGTAAGAAAAGGTGCTTTGACAGAAGAGCAAGCTGAAGAGAAATTCCAAGCTTGGTTATCAGACAAAGAAGGAGCAGTTGGTGCTAAGAAAGAAGCACTAGCAAAAGCTGATGCAGAAGCAAAAGCAAAAATTCTTGAAGCTGAAAAAGAAGTAAACGCAAAACGCGAAGCTGCTGCAAAAGCAGAGGAAGAAGAAGCAAAAGCAGCTGCAGAGGCTGAAGCTGCCGAAGCTGCCGCAGAAGAAGTAACTGAAGAAGCTAGCAACGAGGAAGAATAGTTGCATTATTAACGATGAAGAAAGAAGAATGCTTCTATCTAGGTAAAGTCGTAAGTAAATTTAGTTTTAAAGGTGAGGTATTGATAAAATTGGATACCGATGAACCTGAAAGTTATACAAAAATGGAATCAGTCTTTGTTAATTATAACAATCATCTGGTTCCATTTTTTATTGAAAAATGCACTTTACACAAAAGTGATTTACTACGCGTAAAATTTGAGGATATTGATTCTGAAGAAGATGCAGACGATCTTATGAAAGTAGAATTGTATCTTCCACTCACTCTATTACCCAAACTTGAGGGAGATCAATTTTATTATCACGAAATTATTGGATTTACTATTAAAGACACTTCTTTTGGAGAAGTGGGGATCATAAAGGCAGTAAATGACTCTACCGCTCAAGCACTGTTCGAAATAGATCGTAAGGGTGTAGAAATACTTATTCCTATGAATGATGAATTTATTGAAAAAGTAGATCGTACATCAAAAACAATTGTGGTAACCACTCCAGAAGGGTTGATTGATCTTTATTTATAAAAACCATTTTATGAACGCCCCTTTCGTTTTTAAACAATTTACGGTTGAGCAAGATCGATGTGCTATGAAAATTGGTACTGACGGGGTATTATTAGGAGCCTGGACACCAATCCCCAAAGAAACGGCCAGCATATTAGATATTGGTGCAGGTACCGGGATTATTTCATTAATGGCAGCACAACGCTCTTATGCAGAGGTTATAGATGCAATAGAAATTGACACCGATGCCTATGAACAAACCGTAGAAAACTTTGAATCTTCTCCTTGGGGGGACCGTTTATTTTGCTATCACGCTTCATTTCAGGAATTTGTTGCAGAAATTGATGAGCAATATGACCTACTCATTAGTAACCCTCCTTTTTTTGCAGAAGATTACAAAACTTCTAATAAAAAAAGAGACATGGCGAGATTCGAGGATGCTTTACCTTTTGAACACTTATTAGCCGGTGCGACTAAACTATTATCTGATCACGGTAATTTGGCATTAATTCTACCCTACAAACAAGAACAAAGGATTGTTACCCTTGCGAACCAACTCAAACTATATCCTGAGAAAATAACTCGGGTAAAAGGCACTCCCACATCAGAGATTAAAAGAAGCTTACTGTTTTTTGGTCGTCATAAAGAAAAATCATGTGAAATTGACGAATTAATAATAGAAAACTCACGCCATAATTATACCGACGATTATACACTTCTTACCAAAGATTTTTATCTCAAAATGTAACTCAACACTGTTTATTTTTAACTTATACATTCTGCAACAAGCAAAAGTATAACCCATAAAAAAAGAGAGCCTATAAAAACCCTCTTTTTCTAATTTAATCACTCTACGAAGTTTAATCTATATTACATTAAATTAAAACTCTTTACTTTTTCTTGATCCAATTACCATCAGCATCACAAAATACTTCCATTTCTTTTTCTCCTTGCTTCAATATCAATTTAAATTCTGAAGCATCCTCTTTTGCAGCTGCCTTTTCAATTTTTGCACCTGCAAAATCCTTTGCTACTGCATCTAATACTTTTTGTGGTAAATTTTCTGTTGCCAGTTCTACAAATTTTTCCTGAACTGGTGGAGCAACTACTTTTGTTTCTAAACTAGAAACCTCTTTCTGGGCATAGATATTTTGAGTTCCTACTAATAATCCAAATGCGAATACCATTAATACAACTAAATTTTTCATCTGTTTCATTTATTTTATTTGTTATACCATCTTAGAATAGAATAATTATGCCAACCAAGGTTAAAGAAATCATAAACCCACTCAACCCGCTACAAAACAGCAAATTACAACACAATACCACACATATTCACAACATTAACTCATCCAAATTGTATTTTTTTATGTGTAGAAGAAAAGTCTAAACAGTGGAATTAATACACAAATCTACCTTTAGGGTCTTAAAAAATTGTTGTTTTATTTATTGTGATTAGCCACTTCTTAAAAATGTCAAAAAAATTGCTTGCTCCTTTTTCATTACCTACATTTGTTATAACCGCATTAGAGAAACACAAAAAAACATGAAATGAGCCATCGCTATTTCGTCTATACCAATCGAAATGGTTATTGGCAAATTACACCTGATCTCTAAAACAATAAAATAGAAACAGATGAAACCAGACATATTTCAAGCACCTGATTATTACCAAATTGATGATTTATTAAGTGAAGAACACAAAATGGTTCGGGATGCGGCCCGAAGTTGGGTAAAGCGAGAAGTATCTCCTATTATTGAAGAGTTTGCGCAACGTGCCGAGTTTCCTACTCAGATTATTAAAGGGCTTGCAGAAATAGGAGCATTTGGACCTTATATCCCAGAAGAGTATGGAGGTGCAGGGCTCGATCAAATAAGCTATGGGTTAATCATGCAAGAAATAGAACGAGGAGATTCTGGAGTACGATCTACTTCATCGGTACAATCCTCTTTAGTTATGTATCCAATCTGGAAATACGGATCCGAAGAACAACGAAAAAAATATTTACCCAAACTGGCCTCTGGAGAGTTTATTGGCTGTTTTGGGCTTACAGAACCTGATCACGGGTCCAATCCAAGCGGAATGACCACCCATTTTAAAGACAATGGAGATCATGTGATTCTTAACGGTGCCAAACTCTGGATTTCTAACGCACCTTTTGCTGATATTGCTGTGGTTTGGGCCAAAAATGAGGAAGGTAGAATTCACGGATTGGTTGTAGAGCGTGGTATGGAAGGATTTTCTACTCCCGAAACGCATAACAAATGGTCACTAAGAGCTTCTGCAACCGGAGAGCTAATTTTTGATAATGTAAAAGTTCCTAAAGAAAATATATTACCCGGTAAAAATGGTCTGGGAGCACCTCTTGGTTGCCTAGATTCTGCACGTTATGGTATTGCCTGGGGTGCGATTGGTGCCGCTATGGATTGTTATGACACTGCTTTACGGTATGCCAAAGAACGAATCCAGTTTGACAAACCCATAGGAGCAACACAACTACAGCAAAAAAAGCTAGCAGAGATGATTACCGAAATCACCAAAGCCCAATTATTAGCATGGCGATTGGGGGTATTAAGAAACGAAGGCAAAGCTACCAGTGCGCAAATATCGATGGCAAAACGCAACAATGTTGAAATGGCTATAAATATTGCTCGAGAAGCACGACAAATTCTTGGCGGAATGGGAATTACAGGGGAATATAGCATTATGCGCCATATGATGAATCTGGAAAGCGTGATTACCTACGAAGGAACCCACGATATCCATCTGCTTATTACAGGATTAGATATCACAGGTTTTTCAGCATTCAAATAAAAATCCTCTGGACAAGCCCACGAGATACTCAACAAAAATAGAAAAGTATCCGGTCATTGTAGGCTTATATTTAAGCGAGTGATTTTACATTTTTGGTACTACTGTCTTTTGCAAAAAAGCCAAATTCGAACCCTACCGCCTGCGCATATACAAAACTCTGCAAAGCAATATTATACTCTATGGGAGCATTTAATAGTTTCATAGTTCTTATAATACGATACAATTTGGTTTTCGAAACGCCTAATTTTGACGCTAACTCTAAGGGTGTTCCTGTCGCTTGTAAACGAATTAACTGATCAATACGTTCTATAAGCTCAATGTGTTTGATGATACCATTCATAATTTTCCTTTACTTAAGATTGAATTATTAAATCAATTTTTATGTGGGGTTTATAAGTTAATGTCTGGAAGAAAAGTAATGTTACCTCAAAACTGTACTTTTTTAAGCATTTCTACTTTTTTTTATAATTTACTTAAGCTCAATCCATAAACATCCTCATATACACTTATAATTAAATTCAATTTTGCATTAGAAAATGGTATCAAAAAGTTTGATATATAAAAACCCCAAAGACTTCGAAGACCTTTGGGGTTTCTATATAATTATGTTTGTAACAAAATGAAATCAAACACAATCTTTATCGTGTTCTTATTTTTTTTCTAACAGTTGTAGCAGTTCTGTGGCTCTACTTTTATAGGTTCCATCGTAGCCAATGATTTCTAAAAGTAACTCTTCTACTTTGGCTGTTTTGTTTAGTTTTAAATAGGTAAGTGATAAATACCATTGTGCTACTTCCAGATATTTTGAATCCTCAACATTTTCAAATTGCTGTATCGCTTTCTCTTCCTGATCGGTATTTAAATAGCTATTCCCCAAATACAATGATAACGGCTGTTGTTCTCTTATGTTTGGATATTTTTCCAAAGCAACTACCACAGAATCATAAATCCCCTTACCATATTGTTTGATAATACCCTGTACTTCTATACTTGCCTCTCCTCGTGTCATATCTTCTACCGGAAAAGGAGCATAATAAGCTCCGTACAAATCTAATGTATGCTGAGCAGAGTTACTGGTATACAATAATGTACCAATACCAAACACTACTACAATAACTGCTGCTATTTTATAGTACAAACCATCTCTGTTGGGTCTAATAGACACCACATCAGGTGCCTCATCTAATCTAATATGTGCACTAATATTCTTTAACTTATTTTTAAAAGCAATGGTATCTGCATCTTGCAAAGTAGTATGTAACGCTCTATGCATTGCTACTTCTTCTTTTAATGCGTCATTCTTCTCCATTTCCTGTTCAAAAGTCACCAGTTCTTCCTGGGGTAAGGAACCCTGCAGATAGTCTTCTATTTTTTCGAATAATTCTGGGGTACGTTCCATTTGTTACCTAATTTATATTAAAAATCAGATAGAAATCACAAGTTGTTTGAAGTATAAGACGTTATCTATTCCTATAATTTTCGATTTTGAATAACTTCAAAATCACTTTGCAATTTTGCGTATCTGTCTTTTTACATTGTTATATGAAATTTATTACTGGTATAGGGGTTTGTCCCTCTACCATTCATACATTTCATCAGTTTAGTTTTTTTCTATTGGTTCTTTTAATTCCTTATATAAGGGGTCTTTTTCAATCATTTCTATTAAATGCTCTTTACATTCAAATTTCTTCTTTCGGGCATATCCTTCTGTATAGCCAGTACTTTCTGCAATTTGCCTCATACTCTTACCATTAAAAACCATATTAAGTACTTTTTGGCAAGCTTCACTTAAATTTACAAAATGCTTGCGATATACATGAGCCTCTTCATTTCTCTCTATTTCTTCAACAATATCGGGATCTAGAGCTTCTACACCTTCTAGCACATCTTCTGCACTCACCATCCTATTATTTTTTCGGAGGCGATTTCTCCAAATATTTTTACAGATTCCATAAAAATAAGTTTGCAATGAAGCATACAGTTCTATTTGCTCTACTTTTAGTTTCTGATAAATCAACACGATCGCATCCTGAAAAACATCTTCTACATCTAATTCGCTACCCGAATTCTGAAGCACATATCGTCGAATATAAGGCATATTTTTTTTATAAAATGCTGTAATAACGACCTCATCTCCGGTTTTGATACCTTCTAAAATTTTCTGATCTTCGATAGTATTCATAGGTGTATGTACTAAGACAACAAATTGTTACTCCCTTATAATGTTAAATATATGTAAAAGTAACATTTTTCCGTTCTTTGCTATTCATATATAGAGAGAAACAACGTTAAAAACACAAATGTAGTGCATGGTTTGGCCGTTAGTTGAGAGTTGTTAGTTAATACTCACAAAAAACATACTTCACAGACTTAGGAGTGACATAGTCAAAGTCGATATTAGGTTTTTTAATCGTTATTAAATACAAATGCCATCAAAAACCAATCAAATCACAACAGATTTTACGAATTTTGTAATATGAACTATGATTTGATTATTGTTGGTGGGGGTGCGGCTGGTTTTTTTACAGCTATCAACGTTGCCGAAAACAAACCCGAACTTAAGATTGCAATCCTCGAACGAGGAAAAGAAGTATTATCAAAAGTACGTATCTCTGGCGGAGGGAGATGTAATGTCACCCACGCCGAGTTTATCCCTAGTGAACTTAGTAAAAACTACCCCAGAGGTGAAAAAGAATTAAAAGGACCATTTCATACTTTTATGACTGGTGACACTATGGAATGGTTTGACAATAGAGGAATCGAATTGAAAATTGAGGATGACGGAAGAATATTTCCTGTCTCTGACTCCTCGCAAACGATTATTGATTGTTTTTTATCCGAAGCCAAAAGACTAAACATAGCCATCCTTACAGGTCATGCAGTTAAAGATTTTCACCCAAAGAACGGACAATGGACTGTGGACACCAGCCAAGGAGTATTTAACACCTCCAAACTAATGATTGCTACAGGTAGTAATCCAAAAATATGGAATCATTTACAAGAACTTGGGCACCAAACGGTTTCTGCAGTGCCATCTTTATTTACTTTTAACATCAAAGATGCTAGGATTAAGGGATTACCAGGAGTTGCAACACAAGCTTCGGTAAAAGTTCGACAATCAAAATTATCCAGCCAGGGGCCTCTGCTAATTACACATTGGGGAATGAGTGGCCCTGCAATATTAAAGTTGTCGGCATGGGGAGCCATCGAATTAAATGCCAAAAACTATCAATTCGAAATACAAGTAAATTGGTTACCCGGGTATGCTACCCACGAAATTATTGCCGAACTTAAAACTCTAAAAGAGCAGTACCCCAAACAACAAATCTACAAACACAAACAATTTGAACTTCCTAAAAGGCTTTGGCAAAGTTTGGTAATTGCAGCCAACATCAAAAATGATACTCGATGGGCAGACACCAACAAATCACAACTGCAAAAGCTAGCAGAGCAACTTACTCAAGCAGTTTTTAACGTTAGTGGAAAGAGCACTTTTAAAGAAGAATTTGTAACTGCCGGAGGTATCGACCTTAAAGAAGTGAACTTTAAAACTTTTGAAAGCAAAACGCATCAAAATTTATATTTTGCAGGAGAAGTTTTAAACATCGATGCCATCACAGGGGGCTTTAATTTTCAGAATGCATGGACAGGAGCTTTTATCGCTGCACAAGCAATAACTAAAGTGTAGTTGATTTCTGAAATCAAACATTAAAAGGAATTAAAAACATACTTTAACAGGTTAAACATGACACGTATTTTTAACATATATAATGGTAAAACCAAATACCTCCCTTTAGTTCTTCTACAAGACCTAAATGAGGCAAAAAACTAAATTGTTGTAAAAAACCACCGATGAACACTTACATAGCTTTACTTCGCGGAATAAATGTTGCCGGACAAAAAAAGATCAAAATGGTTACTCTAAAGAAACTATGTGAAGATATGGGATTTACTGCTGTTACCACTTATATACAAAGTGGAAATATTGTTTTTAAATCTCAGAAAACTGATGTTACCGTATTGAGTCAATTTATCTCTACAGGAATCCAACAGCAATTTGGTTTTGAAGTCCCTGTACTTGTACTTACACATGATACTTTAGCAGATATTTACAATAACAACCCCTTTGCTCATCGTATAACTATTGGAGAAATAGACAGTAAAAAAATGTACTTTACTTTATTATCAACTCCACCAGATCCCCATGCTAAAAAAGAGATTACGGTAAACTCTCAAGAAGGTGAAGAATTCGTTATCACTGACAAAGTTGTTTATTTTTATGCGGGTATTGGATACGGAAAAACGAAATTGAGCAACAATTTTTTTGAGAAAAAGCTACAAACACAAGCGACCACCAGAAACTTGAAAACCGTACTTAAATTGCTTGACTTAAGTATCTAGACCCAAAATACACCCCTGTTATTTAGCTATTTAGGGTAATTTTTCGTATCTTCTTAGGGTAAACCAATACCTCTACAGTATGAAAAAAATTACCCTTGTTCTTTTGCTAATGTTCTTATTTAGTAACGTTATACACAGTAAAGAGTTTAACGAAAAAGATCCCGTAAAAAAGCTTCTGGTTGATTATATCAATAAAATGAATGCACTGACCCAAGGAACCCAAAAAGAGGATGTACTTGAGTTATTTGATGGAAAATATAGCGGAAACACGGTTTATGTCAACTTATCAGGAGCACTGGTAAGAAAAGATTATTCGAAAAGAGATATCTCTTCTCAACTAGATGATATTATTAACGATAATAATTACAGTTTTAAACTGACATTGGATAAAATCATCTTTCAGAATCAGAAAGAAATAGCCGGTACCATTTCTGCTATCATCAATTTTGAATCTTCTATCGATAATCGATTGGCCGAAAAAGGAACCATGGTGATGAACATGGTAGTTGTGCGTGTTAAAGGTATCTGGAAAATAGTACAAAACAATATGGTTCGTGTTTCTGAAGCCAAAGACATTGGAGAATGTATTTGCTATATGTATGAAAAAGGAACTACCAAATTTGTTACCGAAGTATATTTTCCTTCTGGAATAGAGTATAGCCAGGAATTAAACGCTTTTCAGGTAATGACCAAAAACGAAAAACGCATTGTTAAGTCAGAGAGCAATGAATATTACTGGAATAAAAACACTGGAAAAATTACCCTTAAAGGAGGTAAAATTGGTCAAACAAGTGATTCTAAAAAAGCAGTACAGTATGTACTAAAGGATCTGTATAAAGATTCTTGCGTAAATATTGTGTTTAATTAATATTGCTGCTTTTATAGGAAATAGCATAACTTAACCTTAAAAAGTATGCATATGTGTGATATCTAGCTTGTCGAAGGAATTCCTTCGGCAAGCTTATAACCAATTTTTTAATTCTTAAGTTACTGAATAATGGTCTGGTCTTTTAAAAAACCTCTCCAAGAGATTTCAATCGCTTGATTGATATGTTTTTCTTGTAGTTTTACCTGCTCATTTTCGTGAATTTTCACCAGAGACACTACATTTCCGAAAAACAATTCTTCCATCACCAGAGTATTATATGACTTAAATACTTTCTCTTTTACACCTTTTTTGAAGTAACTTTCGATATCTCCATAATATTGTCTGGCTTTATCTTTTAAGGATTGAGGTATTTCTGGTGAACGCGCAATTTGTTCAGAGAATATAAATGCCAGCGGATTATTTACAAAGTAATAGAACAAGTTAAGCCACATTACTGTAAATTGCTTTTTTATATCATTCTCTGGGATGTTACGCATTACTACTGTTCCAAAATCCTGAGTAAGCATCAAATACAACTCGGTGATGATTTCTTCTTTATTTTTAAAATGATGGTAAACGGTTCCGTTTGCTACACCCGATTCTTTAATGATTTGAGAAAGCGACGTAGCATTGATACCTTGTTTTGTTATTAACTCGAGTGTAGTCTGTAAGACTATTGCTTTTTTACTCATAAAAAAATCCTATTCCGTATTCTTCATTTAATTTAGTTGCCATACACCAAAATTCAATGCAGTTGCAAATGCAACCCAAACGACATATGGGATCAATAGATATGCAGCGACAGAATTAACTACCGTAAACCACTTAATCGTAAATAATAACAGGATAAAAAGAGCTACAATATCCAGCAGTGCGATTAATGGGTTTTGCAATCCAAAGAAAAATATTGGCCACGCTGCATTAAGCAGCAATTGAAATCCAAAATGATATAACGCAGTTTTTACCCATTTATGATAAAAACCTTTGCTCCAAACAATTCCGGCCGAAATACCCATCAAAACATAGAGTAAAATCCATACCGGGCCAAAAATCCAATTAGGGGGAGTAAAAGAAGGTTTTTGTATAGAAGCATACCATGTGTCTAGTGACGTTTTTGAAGCCAAACTGCTTAAAAAACCTATCAAAACACATGCTAAAATCGATATAACAATACGTAAAAACCTCTTTTTCATTGAATTTAGTTAGTGTAACACTAAAATAGCAATTATTTTCGCTACAAATGTACTTAAACTCTTCTAGAGCATTTATCTTTGTTCAAAATTATTACATACAATGATGGAATATTCCGAATTTAGTTCTTCTATACTTTCAGAATTACCCAAAGAAGGACATATTACATGTACTTCTCCCAGTAATATTGCTTTAGTAAAATATTGGGGTAAACGACCAGTTCAATTACCAGAAAATGCTTCTATAAGTTTTACACTGGAAAGCTGTAAAACCACTACTCGTCTAACTTATAAAAAAAAGGAAGATACTAAAAATGATTTTGATTTCGAACTTTTTTTTGAAGGAAAACCTAAACCCGAATTTAAACCTAAAATATTAGCATTTTTTGAGAGAATAGAGGAATATCTCCCCTTTTTAAAACAGTATACATTTACTATAGAAACCAGTAATACGTTTCCTCATAGTAGCGGAATTGCTTCATCTGCCAGTGGAATGAGCGCTCTGGCTTATTGCTTGATGCTATTAGAAAAAGAGATAAACCCAACTATTACAGATTCACAATTATTAAAAAAAGCATCTTTTCTTGCTCGATTAGGGTCTGGAAGCGCTTGTCGAAGTATAGAAGGTCCCATTACCGTTTGGGGAGAACATAATGATATTTTGGGAAGCAATGATTCTTTTGCTGTTAAATTTCCGTATACGGTACACCCAAACTTTGAAGCCTACCAAGATACGATCTTATTAATTGATAAAGGCGAAAAACAAGTAAGTAGTACCGTAGGGCATGATCTTATGCATGGGCACCCTTTTGCCGCAAAACGATTCGAACAAGCCTCTCGTAACATCTCTACATTAAAGGATACCATAAGTAGTGGTGATCTAGATACTTTTATAGAGATTGTAGAAAGTGAAGCGCTTACATTGCACGCAATGATGATGACCTCTATGCCTTATTTTATACTCATGAAACCAAATACTTTATCGGTTATCCAAAAAATTTGGGAGTATCGTAAACAAACGGGATCCAAAGTTTGTTTTACACTGGATGCTGGTGCTAATGTACATGTTTTGTATCCAAATAGTGAAAAAGAACAAGTTTTAGACTTCATTACTAAGGAGTTAGTTGCGTATTGTCAGAATGGGCAGTATATTTGCGACAAAATAGGATTCGGAGCAAAAATAGTGTAACTTTATATAAATTAAGGTTACTAACTAATTATACAACCAACTAACAGCAATGAAGGGACCATTATTTTATTCTAAAATACTTTTGTTTGGAGAATACGGTATCATTAAAGATTCGAAAGGTCTTTCAATACCCTACAATTTTTTTAAAGGCGCATTAAAAGTAAGTGAACAGCCTAATGAAGAGGCAAAACAATCCAATGCAAGTCTAAAAAAATTTGTGACCTATCTAGAAAGTATTGAGGATAAAAGGATCACTACATTTGATTTTGAAAAACTACATACCGATGTAAATGCAGGAATGTATTTTGATAGTAGTATCCCTCAAGGATATGGAGTGGGAAGCAGTGGTGCTTTGGTTGCAGCGATCTACGACAAATATGCTACCGAAAAAATTACCGTATTAGAAAACCTTACCAGAGATAAACTCATACAACTTAAAGAAATATTTGGTCTTATGGAGTCCTTTTTTCATGGCAGCAGCTCTGGATTGGACCCATTAAACAGTTATTTAAGCCTACCTATTCTTATACATTCTAAAGATAATATAGAGCCTGCAGGAATACCGTCTCAAAGTGTCGAAAATAAGAAAGGTGCTGTTTTTTTACTAGACAGTGGTATCGTAGGAGAAACTGCCCCTATGGTAAATATTTTTATGGAAAGTATGAAACAAGAAGGTTTTAGAAACATGCTTAAAAACCAATTTGTTAAATACACAGATGCTTGTGTTGAAGACTTCTTAAAAGGAGATGTCAAATCATTATTCTCTAATATCAAAGAGCTTTCTCATGTAGTCTTAGACAATTTTAAACCTATGATTCCAAAGAAGTTTCATACGCTATGGAAAAAAGGAATAGAAAGTAATGACTATTACCTAAAACTATGTGGCTCTGGTGGCGGAGGTTATATTTTAGGGTTTACACAAGATTTTGATAAGGCGCAAGCTTCACTTAAAGATTATAAGCTGGAGGTTGTTTATAATTTTTAATAAGCATTTCTTATGCTTACCCGAAGAAACAAACTCGTACTTCTAAAACTATTAAGCCTGTTTTCTGTTGTAAGAGGATATAATATACTGGTCATAGTCCTTGCACAGTACTTTACTTCAATATTTATTCTGGCACCCCATATTGGTTTACGACATATACTCTTGGATCCAAATTTGTTTGTAATTGTCCTTGCCTCTACTGGTGTTATTGCTGCAGGATATATTATTAATAATTTTTACGATAAGGAAAAGGATCTTATCAACAGGCCGCAAAAAACAATGCTAGATCGACTCGTTAGCCAACGCACCAAACTTACAGGATATTTTATACTTAATTTTCTATCGGTAGTGTGTGCCAGTTATGTATCTTTTAGAGCGGTCATGTTTTTTTCTCTCTATATATTTGCTATTTGGCTATACTCTCATAAATTAAAAAAGTTTCCTGTGGTGGGTAATGTTATGGCTGCACTATTAGCAATCACCCCCTTCTTTGCCATATTTATCTATTATAAAAATTTTGACGAAGTTATTTTTGTACATGCCACCTTTTTATTTTTAATTCTTATTATTAGAGAAATTGTTAAAGATTTAGGCAACCTAAGAGGAGATTTGGCACACAACTATAAAACCATTCCTATTTTTTATGGCGAAAAAACCTCTAAGCAAATTATCAGCACTTTACTATTGATCTCGGGCCTTCCGATTTACCTATTACTCACCAGGTATCAAATTGGGTTTATGTATCTTTATTTTTTGTTATGTATCCTGTTTTTAGTCATATTTCTTTTTGCCTTATGGATGTCCAAAAAGAAAACACATTATGTATGGCTGCATAATATTCTAAAATTTATTATAGTTACAGGAACATTTAGCATTATTCTTATTGATGTAAATATGATTCTGGATAAAATTCTTTGGTAATACGCTAAAACACCTAATTCGTTTCTTTGTATAAACACAGTTATACCTCACAAAAGAAAAGGCTATAAAAAAAAACAGCTGTATCTCTACAGCTGTCTTTTTTAAATAATGATTGGCTAATACTTATATTCTTTGTTCTCCATTAAGGATTTTTAAAGAAATTCTAAATATTTTAGTTCCTACAGTAGATACTCCTGCATCCACTCTTTGGTAGTTTAATCTTGATTTTACATATTCTCTTATATGCGCATCTTCAGCATTTACCGATAATACAACGATCTCTCCTTGTTTGTTCAATGTAAACTCGATATTAGCTTTAAGTTCTTCTGTTTCAAATTTGAATTCAGGATTCTTTAAAAGAACAGCAATATGATCTCTTAATTCTCCCTCTGCATTAATTGGGCTTCCTCCTAAGGCAAAAAGTTGTGTTGACCCTAATACGAATACTACTAATAAAACTGTTAACTTTTTCATTTGTTTGTACTTTAAAGATGTTGTTTTTTAAATTTTGTTCTTTAATTTTTACATGACAAATGTAGTATCGAACAGAGATCATTTTTTTACTTTTTTCTTTATTAGAATGTATAACTATGATTACCTTTATGTTAACAAAGAGGTTTTTTAACGTAACCTAAACGTTGAAGAATAAATACTTTTTATATGTTTACTTTTCAAGAATAGACATAGATTTAATTATCGAATACGATATTCACAATATTTACATCCAATAGCTATTGATTTCTAACTTTTTGATGACATCTTAATGTTACCTAAAGGTTAAATTATGGTTTTCCCACAATACTAATATTTTGTAAATCAGTTTTTTAAATAGTCATTTTTCAACAATTATTTAGGGTTATATAGAGTCCTAACTCAAAAAACAGAAACAAACAATTGTTAATAGTAAATTTTTATGAAAGATCAAATGCTCACTGTTGCATTGGCACAGATTTCACCGGTATGGTCAGACAAAGCGGCCACTTTAAAAAAAGTAGCACATTATATAACCGAAGCTGCTACTAAAAAAGCAGAACTCGTTGTATTTGGAGAAACTTTGTTACCTGGATACCCTTTTTGGGTAACACTTACAGATGGTGCCCAGTTTAATAGTACAGTCCAAAAAGAGATTCATGCACATTATGCTCAAAATGCAATTGTTATTGAAAACGGAGATTTGGACACACTATGTGATCTCGCCGAGAAAAACAATATTGCAATTTATATCGGTATACTCGAACGCCCACAAGATCGAGGAGGACATAGTATATATGCTTCTTTAGTATACATTAATCAAAAAGGAGAAATAAAATCTGTACATCGTAAATTACAACCTACCTATGAAGAGCGACTCACTTGGTCGCCAGGAGACGGCAATGGTCTTATTGTACACCCGCTTAAAGCTTTTACTGTTGGTGGACTCAACTGTTGGGAAAATTGGATGCCTTTACCCAGAGCTGCTTTATATGGCCAAGGAGAAAACTTGCATATAGCTGTATGGCCCGGTAGTGATTATAACACCAAAGATATCACCCGGTTTATCGCAAGAGAATCTCGCTCTTATGTAATTTCTGTTTCTAGTTTGATGACAAAGCATGATTTTCCATCTACCACCCCGCATTTAAATAAAATTTTAAAAACCGCACCCGATGTTTTGGGTAACGGAGGTTCCTGTATTGCAGGACCCGATGGTGAATGGATACTTCCTCCTGTGCTGAATAAAGAAAGACTGCTCATAGAAACTCTGGATTACAACCGGGTTCTGCAAGAAAGTCAAAATTTTGACCCTGTAGGACATTATTCAAGACCCGATGTAACTCAATTACATATAAATAGAGAACGCCAAAGCACTATTAAACTTAGGAATGAATAATGACCTTTTCGATTTCTAAAACTATTTGACATTTTTAAATTGATTAGGAGTCTGTCCCGAAAACTTTTTAAAAGCAGTATAGAAATTTGATTTGGACCTAAACCCACATTCTAGGCCTATAAACTCTATAGTATAATTGCTATAAGAATCATCTAATAACATTCTTTTAGCTTCTTTTACTCTTAACTCATTTATATAATCATTAAAGGTTTTTTTAGCATTTATATTAATTAGTTGAGAAAGATACCCTTTCGAAATGCTAAATTCATCTGCAACGCTTTTTAAGCTTATAGCTGCATGTAAATATTTTTTTTCAGAAATGATGTGATTATTAATTCTGACAAAAGTTGTATTACTTGATTTTTCTGAAGGCTGTTCTTTAGATATTTTATTACCAGAGGCATCTGTGACATTTACATTCTTATGTATCCCAACAAAACCTATCCAATAAATACAAAACGAAAATAACAAAATCAATATGTATAAATAATAAGGTACACGCATAAGTATAACTACCCCAAGACTAATCACTATTACAGTAAGAGAAATAATTACCTTACTTATACCTATATAAGCAAAAGCATTTAATTTTGACTGCGAGTCTTCCATTTCACTTGAGATAGAAAACAAATTATTAGCTACCATTGTCAAATCGGCAACCAATGACATAAAAAACAATGTGTATTTTTTCATAATTTTTCAAAAATTAGGTTGTTCATAAAACTATTCTACTTTCAACGGAAGGGGTGTTTGTATAGATAATGACCGTTTCAAAAAACATAACAACCTTTTAGAGAAAATATATTGAATCTGTCATGTGTAAGAAAAAACCTAGAACTGGATACAACAGCTATAAGCCTGCATGAAACCTATCAAAAAAGGTGCACATACATACATTGCTAAACGAACTTTTTTTCTACTTTTGAATGGTGAATAGTACAGATGTAAAATATATTATTGATTGTGCACAAAAGGGAGATGAACAACCTTTTAACAATTTCTTTGATAGTGCCTTTCAAAAAATAAGAACTGGTTTATGTACGATCACCAAATCTGAAGAAGACGCTAAAGAAGTTTTTATCATTTCGATGCAAAAATTTTGGGAACGTTTTGTTATTAATCAGGAGCAATTGCCTCATAATAGTATAGGATATATATTTATGATGTGCAAAAATGCCTGGCTAATGCAAAAAAGAAACCCTTGGAGTTCGGTAAGCTATAACGAAGATACTATTGAAAAATCTAAAGAAACCTTAGAAGCGAACTCTCTGAACAAAGAAGATAAAACTCATACAGAAGAAGAATTCGACAGGCATAAGGCATTAGCCATTGCTCTAGAAACATTATCTCCCAAATGCAAAGCATTAATTGAAAACGAATTAGATATCAACACCCCATTAAAAGAATTACAAGAAACCTTGGGATATGATACCTATCAGGCATTGGTGCAAGCGAAATACAATTGCAAAAAAAGACTCATCAAAAAAGTATATGAAGTTTTAGAAAAAATAAAAAAACGTACATTAGACTTATAATGGCAGATCAAGAAAAAGACATAACGTTTATTATTCGGTATTTTGACCTAGGTCTTTCTGAGGATGAACTACTCGTCTTTGAAAAAAAAATAGAAGAAGACACAGAATTTGCCCAAAAAGTACAGTTATACCAGAAGAGTATTGATATTGTAGAAAAAGCCTATCAGACAAATGCAGATAAGGCCCGAATCGAACAGTGGAAAACCCAAATAAACGCAAACCAAAAAGCAAAAAATAATAAATTCTCCTGGAAATGGATAGGAGGCATTGCAGCTACTATCGCTTTACTCTTTTTTGGATGGCAATTAAATACCAAATCCCAACAAAATATTGAGGTAGCGCTTACCGAAGCCTGGCACAAAAAAATAGGTTTAGATTATAAGTCTCTTAGAAATACAAAACACGATTCTTTAAAATCTATTCTTTTAACCGCGGTAGATAGTTATGAAACCGAGCAATACCAATACGCCATCAATACTTTAGCTCGTTTTAATACAACCATACCCTATTATGAAGATGCCTTACTCATAAAAGGATTATCTTATTACAAAAAAGGAGCTATAAAAAAAGCATTACAAACACTAGATACCCTTACCCAATACCACACCCAACGAAAAGCAAAAGTAGCACGTTGGTACCAGGGATTAATCTATCTAGAAACGGGTAATAAACAGAAAGCAAAAGAGTTTTTACAATTACCCAATCAACATAATCCAGCCATACAACTAAAAGAGTAATTCATTACTCTTACCATACATAACGACACCATCTTATCATGATCAAAAAAATAGTATTTCTTGGGATAAGCTTATTATTTTTAACCCTTAGTGTTTCTGCACAAGTAACCAGAGACACTTTAATTGCCTATCAATACTATCAAAAGGCAGATTCATTGCTTACCGATAAAAAACATGAGGAATCTATTGAACTTTTTACCAAGGCATTGCCTGTTTATGAAAAGGCTAAAGCCTGGGAACGAGTGGCTAGTTGTTATAATAAGATTTCTGAGAATCATCGCTATGTTCAAAACCTAAAAGAATCATTGAAAGCAGCCAATAATGCTTTAGAAATATGTTCAAAAAAAACAGATAAGAATACTATAGAAGAATCAAAATCCTACTTCAACAAAGCTTGTTATTTCTTAAAAACACGATCTATTAATGATGCAATAGTAAATTTTAATAAGGCCTTAGACATCCAGTTGAGTATAATTCCCAAACCAAATTCATTGATAAAAGAAACATATGTTTTTCTGGCAAGAGCTTATTATATTTTAGAAAAATATTCGATATCTCTAGAGCATATGCAAAAAGCGGTGATGGTAACAATAGATGAATTTGGGATAAAACACCCAGAGGTTGCTAGAATTTATATTAATATGGGAGCTATTTATGAGAGAAAGGGAGAATATATCAGCGCTTTAGAACATTATAAAAAAGCCGAATCAATTCTTATAAAATCAAATAAAAACATATCAGACATTAACAAAAATAGGATAAGCGCCATTTATCATAACACGGGGGTTATTCATGCCAATATGGGACATTACAACGCTTCGTTAGTAAGCTTTAAAAGAGCACTAAAGCTAAAAAAACAATTACATGGAGAAAATCATCCATCAATCCTAAACACTTACAATAGTATTGGATTGATTTATAATTATATTGGTCAATACCATTTAGCATTAGATTATATAAAAAAATCATATTTAAACTCTGAAAAAGAAGAAGTTTTATCAACTCCACTCTATCATAACAATATGAGTTTGGTTTATCAAAAAATGAAAAACCATAGACTTGCATTAGAACATCAAAATAAGGCGCTAAGCATATGGGGAAAAAGTAACTACTCAAATTCTTCTCAGCTAATAAATCTTTATGTAAATATTGCAATTAGCCTAAAAGAAATAGGAGAATACAACGAAGCAATTTTATTTTTAGAAAAAGCAATTAATATTTTTGAAACTCAAAAAAATCAAGATAAAGCTAATATTTTGAATGCTTATTTAGAACTAGGTAATATATATGTTAAGAAAAAAGAATACGCAACAGCTTTAATTAATTATCACAAAGCACAACGATTATATGATGAAGTACATAATTCCAAACATCCAGGTTTAGCCATTTGTTATAATAGAATAGGGAATTTATATGTAAAAGTTAATAATCATAAAAAAGCTTTAGAATATTATCAAAATGCTATTGTTGCTAATGATGTTTGTTTTGACCCTGCATCTATTTATGAAAATCCATCTTCTGAAAGTTCAATGAATATTCAAATACAAATTATTTCTTTATTTAACAAAGCTAAAACTCTTTTACACTTAAATAAGTCAAGCAATGATCTAAGTTTTTTAAGAGCAGCTTTGTCGACATATTCAATTATAGATGACTATATAAATATCAGTGGAAATATTGAACTAGATTATGAGGATCGAGTAAAAATATCTGAATCCAATCATGAAATTTATAGTAATGCAATCGTTTCTGAACTAACAATGGCCTCAAAAAAAGATGAAAATGAGCATCTAAAGAATGCATTTTACTATGCAGAAAGAAGTAAAGCAAATACATTAAAAACCTTTCTGGCGGCAGAAGATGCTAAAAAATTTATGAAGTTACCGTTTAAACTAAATGAAGAAGAGAAAAAACTACGAGTGAACTATTCTTTTTATAAGTCTAAAATTACAAAAGAACTTTCTTTAAATAATATTGATTCTATAAAGATTAAAAAGTATGAAAGTATTCTCTTTACAATTAGTAGAAAACAAGATTCTTTAACAGAAATAATAAAAAAGAATTACCCCAAATACTACCAACTTAAATATAAAAACGAGGTAGTTTCTGTTTCAGAAATTCAGGAGCGATTAGATAAAAAAACAACTGTTTTAGATTTTTTTGTAGCAGACAGTACTACCTACGCCTTTACGATCTCTAAAAATGATATTAGGGTCAAAGAATTAGGAACACCAAAATTAGAGGAGGATATAGAACGGCTTCGAGAAGCGATTACTTCAGAAAACGCTACTAATTATAAAAAAATTGGACACACCTTATATAAAGAGCTTGTTGCACCTATTAAAAACAACATACGAGGTAATAATCTAATCATTATCCCCGATGGTGTTTTATGGCACCTTAATTTTGACTTATTACTTACAAAGCAAGAAGCAGAAAAAAACAGTAGAAATTTATCGTATCTACTAAGAGACTATGCGATCTCGTATGCCAATTCTGCTGACCTTTTGTTTAAATCACCAAAAAACATTTCGAATTCATCAGAAATACGCAAAGAATGTCTTGCTTTTTCTTTTTCAGACTCCACTAACCTTAATACCAACAGCACTATAAGTCTAGCTGCTCTAAGAGATGCCGGTGATGATCTACCTGGTACACGACAAGAAATCAAAGCCATTTCAGAAATTATAGATGGGCAATACTATTATGGGGCTGAGGCTATCGAACGTAATTTTAAAAAACATGCCAATAACTATAGCATCCTACATTTAGCATTACATGGAGATGTAGATCATAAAAATCCACAAAACTCAAAGCTCTATTTTACAAAAAGCAAGGACACCCTAGAAGACAATCTATTGTATAGCCATGAGCTTTTTGCGCTGGATATCCCAGCAGAGCTTACTGTATTAAGCGCCTGTAATACGGGTACTGGTAAAATCGCTAACGGAGAAGGGGTATTAAGTCTAGGAACTGCTTTTCAGTATGCAGGTACTAAAAGTTTATTATTAAGCAATTGGGAGGTATCAGATAAAACAACACCTCAACTCATGCAATACTTTTATGCCAACCTAAAAGACCGTATGAATAAGGCAGAAGCGCTACAACAAGCAAAATTGCAGTTTCTTACTACTACAGAAACATTTTATACGCACCCTTTTTATTGGGGTAGTTTTTATGTTTTGGGAGATATCAATCCAATCGATATAGGTAATCCTTATACTATTTATTACTGGATATTCGGAGCCTTTTTGATCACATTTATATCGTTTTTGTTCTATAAGAAAAGAAAGAGTCTTCTATAAAACAATAAATGTTGTACCTATGTCGTAATCAACTATCTTTGCACAAAATTTAAGATATGAGCCGCGGAGATAATTCTAGAGGAGGAAAAAGTAACGAAAGACAAGGTAAAAGCAAGTCGAATGCAAGAGGAGGGTTTAATTCTGGAAACAAACCCTATATAAAAGGTAAATCATCAACAAAAAAGACAACTAGCTCTCCCAAAAAAATAACTGAGTCTGATGAGATCAGACTCAACAAATTTGTAGCAAATTCTGGCGTTTGTTCTAGAAGAGAAGCCGATCTTTATATTCAAACCGGTAGTGTATGGGTTAATGGTAAACCAGTAACCGAAATGGGATACAAAGTAAAACTGACAGATGAAGTAAAGTTCGATGGTCGATTAATCACCCCACACAAAAAAGAATATGTACTTCTTAACAAACCCAAAGGCTTTGTTACCAGTACAAGCCCTGAAAAGACAAGAACAGTAATGGATCTGGTTGCTAATGCTTCTAAATCAAGACTAAAACCTGTTGGCAGACTAGAACGCAACACAACGGGATTGCTATTATTTACCAATGATGTAGATTTAGAAAAAAAATTAACCCATCACAAAAGTGGAGTTCGTAAGATATTTCATGTTGAGCTTGAGCGTAATTTAAAATTTGAAGATCTTCAAAAAATAGAAAAAGGAATTAAATTAGAAGAAGGGTTTATCAATATTGATGAAATTTCTTATATCGATGGTTCTCCAAAAAACGAAATAGGAATCCAATTACAATCTGCTAAAAACGGAATTATTCATAAACTTTTTGAACACCTTAATTATAGTGTTGTAAAATTAGACCGAGTAATCTTTGCAGGATTAACCAAAAAAGATCTTCCTAGGGGGCATTGGAGAATTCTTACCGAGCAAGAAGTCATTAATTTGAGAATGATGTAATATCATTTTTATAAAATTAATAAATTAAAAAGAGCGTACAATTAAGTGTTTATTATATGCTCTTTTTTTATTGCTAATCATAATTACCTATTAATACGATTTATCCATCTATTTTGTTGGACATCACCATGCATTTTTTGCATAATCGTACCGCTTATGTTAATAAATTAATATTCTATCAAAATAATTCCAATCTATCTCATTGCTTAAATCCTTTTAATGTAATAAAAATCTATTACATCTTGCATCTACTGCAATCAAAGGTGCTATGCTTCGTTTTTTAATTTGTACATAACGATGTTATGCTAAAATCAAGAAAACGACTGTATTCATTGCACCTCCATACTTTGGGTTGAGGATATCTTCTAATGTGTCTCCTAGAAAATTAAGCTAATTTTTAACAGGTTGTTGGGATCGCATTTGACAAGGTTTTATCCATAAAGTATAAAAACTAGTCTTTTTGAAGTGTTTTTTATCAATAAAAACTTCTTAAAAAAACATTGTATATTAACTGTTCAAATAAACAGGGACTACTAAAATATTAAAATAAGTAAATTTCTCTGGGGTAAGCCTACAGAATATTTTAAAACTTCACGTTTTCAAACCTTAAACATTTACGAATGAGGAAAGCCATGAAGTATTAAACCCTACTAGAATAAATCTCTTTACTATTGTATTTTATAAATTTTACTTGCTTTTTATTACTTAAAAGGTAATCCAGACACCCAAAGTACTAAAGATTTACGTTCCCCCTTGGTAATAGGTGTCACTCGATGCATACAATAGGAAGGAAATAAAATTACCGCCCCCTTTTCTTTAGGAAACTCTAATACTTCTTTATTTACGAACATTTCGAATTCCCCACCTTCATATTCATCTATCGAGGAAAGCTGTATCACCATACTTATTTTTCGTTGTCGTGTCAATCCTTGACCTAAATCCATGTGCCAATCATAATGCCCTCCATCACTACGATAAACCCCGTATTGAAGAGACCCTAATTGTTCATTAATATCGAACTGCCATAAAGCACTGTTCATTTCAATACAGAATTTGGTTAGTTTTTGATAAACCCATTCTATACCTTCTATATTAGGGGTTAACCACTTAATCTCGCTTTTTCGATAACCATGAAGATCATTTGAGCCTGAATTGAGTTTTGCTTCCTGAAATTTTACACCTTCTGCCAGTTTATGTATTTCATTAACTTCTTCAGTTGAAAAAAATTCTGGGAAATAATACCAATTTTCAATATTTTCATTGGCATCTTTTTGTGCTGATAAACCCATAATATTATAATGTTAATAGTTTTTGTGATGTGTTAGTTTTTAATTTAGAATTTTATCTATCGATATAAACGAATGTGATTTTCATAATAAATCTGATATAGAAAGACTTATAAATCATAGTAGATTTAAATGATTATGATTAAAAAAAAAACGTATTGGTTATTAATTTTGACATTTAATTTACCTATGATGTAAATTATGAACTACGTTTTATTGTGAATGAGTATTGTAATATTCAATTACCTTTTGCTTGAGAGGATTCGTACTCCACTTATCCCATTGATTGGTATATGGATCGTATCCACATTTTAGTGGTTTTGAGTATATATCCTTCGGGTCTTCGAGATAAGCGCGACAGTCTGTACACACGTATCTAAACTCGCAATCTCGGCAAGTGGTCACCTGATCTTTGGTTATTTTCCAATATTTTTTAAAATCCTTATGTTCTATCACTTGTTGTAATTCGGTATCTTTAATATTCCCAAAGCTTTCTTTCATAGAGGGACAATTTTTAATTTCCCCCTTAGAATCAATAGACAATTTTTTGTTTAAACAAGAATTATATTTAAGGGACTCGGTAAAGGTCTCCATGCTTGCATTAAAAAAACCAGATTGTATGATTCCGCAATGCGTCTCTGATGTTATTTCTTGCTGTGTAGATACTATAACACCAAAAGAATTTGTGTTTTCTTTTTGTATTACTTCATTAATAGGAGATGAGTGAATGGTAAACGTTCTTACTTTTTTATTATTATTTACTAACTCTGTTATTTGTGATTGCGAAATACTAGAAGTATACTTAATAACTATATCTATAGATTTTATAAAACTATCACCGACGGGGGTAAGTAATATTTTTAAAAAATCTAAATGTACCTCATCAAAACAACGAACTTGTATATGCCTACAATTAGTCTGAATAAGAAAATTATCGATTATATAACTAAGATTATGTAAAGAATTTTTATCAAAATCAATGATAGCATTTGATATCGTTGCCGGGTAGTCATATTCTAAATTTAATTCGGGGAAACTATCTAATTCTTCTGCAGAACAAGGAAATACCAGCTCATAATCATTTAATAATTTCAAATAATCAGTAAAAATTAGTTGACTCTCATTATCTAATTCTGACCGTATTTTTTCTACATTTATAACATTGTTATCATCAAATAACTCGGTTAGACTATTAGGAATATATATAATTTTACCTCTTTGTAAATCACATATAACGGACCTACTATACCCCTTAACAATCCTGCAATTGGTAAAAAGCCTTAATAATTGTGTACTCATACTAATTTAGATAAATCAATGATTTTAGAAATAGGTTTGTAAAAAGGACTAGAATGGGTTGATTGGGTATTAAAATGACCAAAATCAATATAAGATTCCGTAACAGAAGTCTGTATTTCATCAATTTCTACATCCCAAAACCTAGAGATAAACGGGTATTCTTTAGGGTGTTCTTTAATATGTGTTAAAACATCTTTTTTAATTTGGTTTTTATTCATGCCTTGTTATTTTTTCTGCGATCATGCGTTCTATATAATAATTACAATTTTTACTTACCCATTGAAACTGGCCAATAGGGTTAACCTCTAGAAAATAATATTCGTTTTCTGGAGTGCATATAATATCGAATGAACCAGAGTTTAGCTGTAACTTGATCATTAATTGATGAAGCTTACTTTCTAAGCTTTTAGGTAGTGTATAGGGAATGCATCTATTAGGGCGCTGCCGATCATAATTTCTATAATCAGTTTTCGTTTTTTCATTCTGTTGACTAAAGATTGCCATGCTTTTAAAAACACCATCCATATAAAAGGATCGTATTTCGTATTTCTTTTCTATATATTTCTGAAAAAAAGAAGGCATAAAACTAAATGCTTCTTTGGGAATATCATCAATAGTAATAAGTTTGGTATGTGTTAAAAACTTGACATTATATATTTTCGTACTATAATCAATAAAAGGATTTTTGATTGGCTTGGTAATCACTTTTTTATGAGAAGATAAAAAAGTGGCTAAATCATCAGAATTATCTGTCACCAATACATCAGGGATATTTATATGCAGTGACATAGCCAGATGTAACATGTCTAATTTATTAGTAAAATTATCCTGAAACCTATTTAGTTGATTTTTATAAATACTTCCATTTAGATATTCTTGTATAGGAAGTATTGTTTCTTCATACATTTTTTTTTGATATGTGTTACCATTACGAACCGTATCAAAATAACTTACCAATTGTCCTCTCCGATACCAATAGTTCGTTTCATTATCAAGGTTGATATCATTAATAGTTGCTTGTAAGTTCTCTTTATTAGACATTTCTAATCTAATAGAGTTAACAGGATACGCATCAAATAATGTATCAACTACAGCATTTTTTTTAACATAATAAACCCAAGAAAGTACATCGTCTGTACTTGGATCATCACTTTCTGATTGAATAATACTATGTCTCATAAATTACCCGCAACTCCAAAAACCAGAGAATAAATTAAACTCGTATTCTTTTACATATTCTCTCTTTTTATCATCTACATATGCTGGAACGATAAATAACTTTTTTCTCATTTCATTAGTTTTGGTTAGGTTTACTTCTTTTGGATAATCGGTAAGTTTATTTATCAAATAAGCTTGATTATCATTATTAGCTCGACCTGCTCGTAAACTTTTTTTATATCTATATGGGTGATGATGTAATAAAGTAATATCTCTAGGGTGGATGTTCCCCTTTAGCATTTCTTTATAGAATACATCTTTATAGGTGTTATACGAGCAAGAGCTATGTTGGTATGTTACAATCATATATTTAGCATTTAGATATTTTTCATAAACATAGAAAGGAAATTAGGGAGTTGATTGTTTTTTCAACTCCCATTAAATAATACTAAAAGAATTACTTTTTAGTTACGGTTGTCCTGGAGATCCGTCATTCCCTGGCACACCGTCACTTTGTGGCCCTCTGTTTCTGTAAAAGTCCCATCTTGTACCAGCCCCATCTCTATTACCATTGTCTGTGTCATAATCACGAGCATCCGCACGACCTCTAATAGAAGTTCCTACTTCTTCTCCACCTCTAATACTCATCATATCAGACACTTTACTTTTTTCGAATTGTTCGAATTTTTTAGTTTTTAAATTTTCTAATTTCATTATTTATATATTTAAAATTTGCTTACTCTAGTAGGTTTTCAGCTTCCCCTATTGTTTAAGGTTACTTAAACTATTCTTATTAATTTCATGTATGGAATTTTGTTACCCTACTTTGTTTTAAAGCTGTATTAAAGACACTTACGGGAATTGTATTTTTGTTTTAATCTAAGTTAAAATTACTTCGTTACCTGATTCCTATCAAAATGATGCAAGAGAGAAGATACATAACACCAAAAAATGAATGATTTTTGACATTTATAAAAAAAAACTACTAAAATAAGCACGGATCAAAAGAAACACCCTGCAAATCAAATGATTAACCTAAAGCACTATGTTTTGCTTAATTTTGGTTTACTTGCAAAATTGCTATTTCTATATATTTCCCATCCAAAAAAGGCAAAAACAATCAGATATTCTAGTCCTACCATCCATAAATTTTCTTTGAAATTAGGGTCTATATAAGCAGTATAACTAAAAACGACCACAAAAGACCAAGCGATAGGAAACTTATATTTAGTAAATATACAGAGTGATAATGGCACTGCTATGTACCAAGGATGTATCGTTGTTGATAAAAAATAGTAGGTACATATTCCTAAAAGCATTCCGGTAATAAGTTGGGGTATTGTCCTATTTTTCCTAAAAAAAGTTAGACCTAGAATAATTGCAATAGTCACCAATGGCAATATTTTACCAGCAGTTTCAATTACATTCCAACCCACTACTTTATACCCAATCCACCGAACTATAAAATAAATACTGGCATTAAACTCGAAATTCTGAAACCACAATGAGATGGTTCTTTTATAATTGTATAAAAACTGCTCAGAAAGAAAGGGTGCAAAGGTGAGTAAAACTACCCCAAGAACAATACTATAAAAACCTATTAATTTGGGTAATGTCCCTATCCAACTAAATACATTACAATTTTCTGGTTCTCTGAAAACAAATTTCCTAAAAAATAAGGGTAAGAATAGTAAGGGAATTAATTTTACTGAAACCGATAATGCCAACACTACCGCAGCCCAATACCAATATCCCTTTTGCAAAAGATACAACGACCAGATAAGAAAAAACACCATAACCGCTTCAAAATGAAGGTTTCCGGAAAACTCAATAATAACAAAGGGATTAAGAATGTACCAAAAAATCCTATTTTCTGGTATTTTTAGAGATTGCAACAATTTTCTTCCGAAGTAAAAAATCCCCACATCTGCCAAAATAATAAGGATTCTAAACACCATTGCCGATCCAAGAATACTTTTACTAGCAACCAATGCAGCGATAAAATAACACAATTGACTTACAGGCGGGTAGTTCGTATAATGATGGCCATTAAGTTCTCCCATCCCCTGGTACAACTCTTGTGCCTGAGCGATAGGAGCATTTCCTTCTGCCACCCAAACTTCTGGTAATGACAAGTAGGGGTTAAATCCTTCTAATATCATTCGACCATCCCAGATAAATCGGTAAAAATCTTGTGACAAATTTGGGATTGCAACCAGAAAAACTATTCTAAACAGCAATGCCATCACCGCCAAAAACTTCCAATTATTTGGATTTAGTTGAATTAACTTATACGAAACAAAAAATAGCCCAGTCCAAAGACTGATCATTTTAATAAAATCAACCCGCTCCAGCGTGTATGCAAAGCTCCAGTAAAATAAAAAAGTAATAAGAATAAGGAGTACAGAAAACTTATGGTATTTCCATACATTACCTAGCATTATAGTTTTGAGGTTACCGATTTAAAGAACACAAAACCGAATCCAAGAAATAACATAATATGGAACAAGAAAAGTCCAAAATCCTGTAGTTTGAATGCACTGTATAAAGCAAAACCAAAATATCCCATTAGCATTGCTTCTATAATAGTATTACCAGAGATATTTTTATTTACATATTTATTCCCTTTCCAGGAATCCTTTAAGGTATTGATATTAAACTTTGGCGTACGCACAAATTCACTTTTCTTTCCAAAATGCCCTTCTAAAACAGCCATAGAATTATGTACAGAGAATCCCATTGCTATCGAGAAAAAGGTAAAGAACATTTTTACGTACTCCATAAAATTCCAGAACCCTTTTCCATGAATATTTTTAAAAGTATGCCAGTAGCAAAAGAAAAATATAACGGTACTCATGGCAAAAAATGCAATGACATTAAAATACCAACTAAATAGAGGATTGCTGTTTTTAATATACATTACTGGTACGCTCAACACTGCTACCAACAATACTAATAAAAACATACTACTATTTAATAAATGGAAAAAGCTATGAAACTTGGTTTTAAATGAAACCGTTTTATCTCTAAGCATTTTCCAGTACAGTTTCTGAAAATTCTCTGCCGCACCTTTATTCCATCTAAACTGTTGTGATCTTGCCGCGCTAATTACCACAGGCAACTCTGCTGGAGTCTCTACCTCTTCGAGGTATTTAAATTTCCATTTTTTAAGCTGTGCTCTATAACTCAAATCCAGATCTTCTGTAAGCGTATCTCCCTGCCAATTTCCTGCATCCTCGATACACGTTTTTCTCCAAACTCCTGCAGTACCATTAAAGTTAATAAAATGATCTTTGTAATTACGGCCCACCTGCTCCATAGTAAAATGAAAATCTAAAGCAAATGCTTGTATTTTGGTAAGCATCGAATAATCCCTGTTGATATGTCCCCATCGGGTTTGTACAACTCCTATATTATCATCTTTAAAATAAGGGATGGTCTGTAACAACCAGTTTTTACCTGGCAAGAAATCGGCATCAAAAATTGCTATAAATTCTCCTTTGGCAATTTTAAGTCCTTCTTTTAATGCACCAGCTTTAAACCCTGATCTATCTTCTCTACGAATGTGCTTTATATCAAGTCCTGCTTCCTGTAATTTCTTTATATGAGCTTCTGTAGTCACTACAGATTCATCTGTCGAATCGTCTAAGACTTGTATTTCTAATTTACCCTCTGGATATTCGAGTTCTGCAATATTATCTAACAAACGATCCATTACATACAACTCATTATATACCGGTAATTGTACGGTAACATGAGGAATCTCCTCTTTCTTAGAAAAATCGAAAGTAGGTGAGCTATCCTTTTGTTTACGTGACTTCAGGTAATTAAACAGAAGGTTTAGTTGCGCCAAACTATACAAAAATATAATTAGTAGGGCTAGTGTATAGGTTATGATGATAACTATATCCATTATTCTTACGCAAAGCTATATTTAAAAATCCAACTTAATATCTTAACGCCTGCAAATATAGCACCTTTTATGGTTCCTGAAACTTTTGAGACACCTATTCTCTTTTTATAGTGCACGGGCACTTCGACATAGGTATAACGTTTCTTTAACACTTTTAACTGCATTTCTACGGTCCAACCGTAGGTTTTATCTACCATCCCGAGTGATAAGAGCTTATCATATTTAATAGCTCTAAAAGGTCCAAGATCGGTAAATTTTGCATTAAAAAAAAGTTTCATAAGACTGGTTGCAAGCCAATTTCCGAAAATTTGAGGAAAGGTCATGGATCCTGATTCTCTCAATTTCTTAACTCTTGCTCCTATTACCATATCTATATCTTTGGTAATAATAGGGGCAATAATATTGGTGAGTTCTGCTGGGTAATCGCTATAATCCCCATCCAAAAAAACTACAACATCTGGTTTTTGCTGTTTGGATGCTATATAATCCATCCCTTTAAGACAAGCATATCCATATCCTTTTTGTTGCTCAACAAGGACCGTAGCTCCAGCTTCTTTCGCTACATTTTCGGTTTGATCTGTAGAATTATTACTAACTACAATAATCTCTGAAACCGTATCTGGAATTTCTTTGATCACATGCCCTATCGAACTTTCTTCATTATAGGCCGGGATAATAACATTTATAATGAGAGACATTTATAGCGAAGCATTAGGGTTATCTCTTTTAAAGCTAAATACATCTGTCCATTCTCCAGTTTTTCGATCATTAATGTATCGCTCGGCTTTAAAAAGTTTATTATTTCTATATAGAAGGCAATACCCTTCTTTTTTATTGTTTTGATATTGGTATTTTCTAGTTATTCCGGACGCAATATCGTAAATAATCCACCATTTTTCGGCTTTCCCTTTTATAAAATGTCCTTCTTTAATTAGTTTCTCACCATTCTTGGCATAATAATACCAGTATCCGTTTTTGTAATTATTTTTATAATGCCCTTCTTTTTTTCTAACTCCATTACTGTCATAATGATACCAAAAGCCTTCTTTTTTACCATTTTCAAAATGTCCTTCCATAGCGGTTTTTCCGTTTGGATGATAAAAGTACCAAAAGCCTTCTTTAGCTTTTCCTTTTTTCCATCCTTTAGATTTCAAGGCACCAGAAGTATAATATTCTCGATGGTACTTATCTTGAGCAATCAATTGATTTCCTGAAAAACAAACCAAAAATATCAGAATACATATTTTTTTTAGTATCATAATAGTCTTTATTGGTGGCTTTAGACGAAACGTAATTCTATAGCTAACACTATTCTGCCATAAAAAATGGTTAAATAAAGATTAACTTCTTACCAAAAAACATAAATCATTAAAAATCGGCATTACTCAACCAGCTCAAACTTCGCAGATTTTTTGTCTTTTAATGAACCTGCAAGATCAGGAAATTCTTTTCGTATTGCGGTATATTCTTCATTAACTGCTTGCTCATCCCAGATGCCCAGCATGTACTTCAGATTTTCTTTGTCTTCTGGATATTGTCCCTTATCATCTGTCTTTTTGATCCAATTGTTTAGAATATCTCTATGTTTTTTTAACTCATTTTGATATTCGACATTAGAAGCAAGGTTATTAATTTCATTTGGATCCAGTACAAGATCGTACAATTCTTCTTCTGGGCGGTTATCTTTAAAAATACGGCTCTGTAATTCATTTAACTTTCCTTCAGCATATAATTTACGTAATAGCTGTGTTGACTCCCATTCGTCTCTATAATTAGGTTGCATATACGAACGGTTAGGGTAAAAGTTTTTGATGTATTTAAATCGTTCTGTACGCACAGATCTAATTCTATCTATCGTAAAATCGCATCGATCTCTGGTAGAGATTACATAGGGACGTGCTTTGTGATCAGCAGCAAATAGGTTTTTTCCTTCCATATAATTGGGTTGTTTGATCCCTGCCAGCGCCAATGAAGTTGCACCGATATCCAAGCCGCTAATTAGTTTATCATTTACCGTACCTGGCTTAATTAGATCAGGATTACCCTCCCATTGTACAATAAACGGAACTTTTATTCCTCCTTCATAAAGAAACTGTTTATGTCTTAGTGAGCGCATACCGTGATCAGAGAAAAAGAAAACGACTGTGTTTTCTAACAGACCGTCTGCTTTTAGTTGATCCAGTATCTTTTTTACTTCCATATCGGTAAGCTCTAAGGTCTCCAGATATTGTGCCCATTCTTCTCTTACCAAAGGAACATCGGGATAGTAAGGAGGGATCACCACCTTAGAACGATCTATGGGGGTAATTACTTTTTCTTTAAAAGTTTTGCTGAATATATGCTTGCTCCCTGACAATTGTATTTGCCCAAAGAAGGGTTTGTTTTTGATTCCCTCATTCCAATAGTTCCTTTTTGCCGATTTACCATATAAAGGATGTTGATAATATGCCTCATTATACAGGTCTTTTCGGTTATACCAAAAATTGTAATCGTCTTTACCACTATTAAATGTATAATAGCCTGCCTTTTTAAACAATTCTGGAATTGTGGTGATCGTATCCGGCAAACGAATAGCAGAAGCTTCTGTTCTCGAACTATGATGATTATGTGTACCAATCGTGGTAGACATCACTCCTGTTATCATTGCAGAACGACTGGGAGAACATACAGGAGATGGCATAATCGTATTGGTAAATCGTACTCCTTGTTTTGCCATTGCATCTAATTGCGGAGTATTAGCCAATGGATCGCCATAGGCTCCTAAATCTGGAGAAATATCCTCTACATAAATCCATAATATGTTTGGCGGAGTTTTTTTGACTTCCTCCTTTTTTTCTGCTAATGGGTCTGAAGATTTCTTTTCTTCTGATTTTTTTTCAGCGCAGGATCCAATACTTAGCATCAGCAATAAAATGCTAATGAATCGCAATAGGCAATTACTATTAGAGTTCATATGTCCTTTTTTATATAAAAATGTCAAGATTAATTACTTTTTTCTTTCTAAACTGACCAAGCCTGAAACGGGTATCTCTATGGCATGCGCCTGTTGTTTCAGATCAATTTCTCCTGTTCTTTGTACCACTCCCAGACAATTGTAAATCGTATAGATATATGTTCCTAAATCCTTTTGTGCATTGAGCATCACCGTAGAATTATTTTTTGCATTAATAATGTCGATACTAGAAGGTAAACTTTCTGCCAACGAAATATACTGATCAGAATACAGGGTGATTATTTTTTTATCCTTATTTCCTGCTACTAGCATAGGATAATGCTGTAAAGGATAGGGTGCTTCAAAATCACCTTCTAATAATACTTTTTGATTTTTTGCCCAGTAGTCCAGGTAAAACTGCATCATCTTAAGATGGTCATTTGGGATATCTTCTAATCGTACCGATATCTGTGGTACAGCATACAATACATTAAGTAACTGAAACGCTGCAACCTCTACCTGTTCTTCATAATGCCACATAATCATATCAGAATGTACTGCAGTAGTGCCGCTTAACATACGTAAATCTGTAGTTCGTACTCTATTCTCTAATGTCGAATTAGGACAATCTCCTGCTCTAAATATATTACCATATTTACGCATTAACGGTCCTATATAAGGCTGTCGAAACTCGATCATTATATCAGGATTGATACTGGTCAATTTTTTTATAAGATCTGTCATTAATCGATCTGCCGCCTCATTTACAGAAGCAAAATCTCTACCATCTTTGGCCTCTAGCACTGTATGTTTGCGCGCTACCCATCGCCCAATAAAATCTAGTTTAAACCCATCCAGATTCCATTCTTCTAATGCTTTTACACAAATATCTATCACATGCTTTCTGGATTCTGGATACCTGGGATCCAACTCATACGCCCCTTGCCCATCCCAATAGCGTAAAAATTTACCTTCTAACTTCTTATAAGCTTCAGATTTTTCGCCTACCAGGGGTAATGCATACCATAATAAGAATTTCATATCCAGGGCATGTACCCCTTCTACAAATTTTTTCATTTCAGGAATTCGTTCAGGTTTCCAATCCCCTGTATACGCATATCCTCTTTTATTATCTAAGGTCTGCCATCCATCATCTACAATAATAGACTCGAATCCCATTTTTTTGGCCTGCGTACATTCTTTTAAAAGAGCAGTTGGATTTACATTTTGGTGGTAGCTATACCAGGTAGAATACATAGGTAACAATGCATGTTCTGGAACCTTGGCTGGTTTATAGGCATCTTTCGAAGCCCACCATGCTGCCACTTCTTTTAACGAAGTGTAAAAAGGCTGGTCTCTGGTATCAAAATAAAGTTCGATTTCAAAATTAGTAACCGCCTTATGTTTCGATGTAAATAAAACGGCCTGGTTGTAGATAAAACCATCTTCTTCACGAATACTAGTTGTTAGTTTTACAGTATTTAACGCATCAGAGGCAGCTACGGTCAATCGATTTTGATGGGCACTCCCAAATAATGTTAATACAGGAGCATTTCTTGCCATACTAGACGTTACCTGCGATGGCCACCAATCTGGTTGAATATTTTTCTTAAGACCGCTTCTGGTAGTCCAGTGTCCAGAAATATCATTAGAAGGTAAAGACCATTTTAGCTCTAATTTTGGAGGCGGTGCTGCACTATCGCGAGTTAGTTTTAAGGTAGCAACCTCTACTCCTTCTTTAACTTTGGTCGAAGTAAAGGCCAAAGTAAACCCATTAAGATCTCCGTTTACTTCGATCGGAAAGGAATTTATGGTATACTTTTGAGCGGATTCCTGACCTAAGATAATGGTATTACATCCCGCAATAATGTGCATTGCAACCACCAATACCAAGAGTCGGTGATTTTTTTTACATAAAGAAGAAACCTTTTGTATAGATCGTTGGGTAAGCCTTGTCATAATTTGTGTGATGATTTATATAAAATTATATGCTTTCAAATATGAGTTTACTAAGATAGGAATACTCACCAAAAATAAAAGACAGGATTTTTTTATTTTCTATACGCAAGATACAATTTAAACACTCTATCATTTTAGATCAAATTCTAAAAAAAACTTAATTAAGTAGGGATTTATCGGTAATTCCTTAAATTGAAACCATACAAACACAAACATTTTATGAAGTATATATACACCACACTATTTCTTATACTTTTCTATGCAATAAGTACAGCTCAAGACACTTATTTACATTGCGGAAAACTAGTAGACACCAAAGCAGGAAAAATATTGACCGAAAAAACTATTGTAGTATCCAAAAATAGGATTGTAAAGATCGAAAATGGGTATATCACCGGAAAAAAGGAAGATCGTATCATCGACTTAAAAAACAAAACAGTATTACCCGGCTTGATCGACATGCATGTACATATCGAAAGCGAATCGAATCCAGGGGCTTATTTACAAAAATACACCTATAACGATGCCGATGTAGCTTATAATTCCGTAGGTTTTGCAGAAACAACACTACTGGCCGGATTTACAACGGTACGAGACCTGGGTGGTACAGGAGTAAATATCTCCTTAAAAAAAGCTATTAATAAAGGAATTATTACAGGGCCTCGAATATTTACTGCCGGTAAATCATTGGCTACCACAGGAGGGCATGCTGATCCTACCAACGGTAACAAAAAGGCATTGATAGGTGATCCAGGTCCCAAAGAAGGTGTTGTAAACAGTATCGAAGATGCAAAAAAGGCAGTACGACAACGCTATAAAAACGGAGCCGATATGATTAAGATTACAGCCACCGGTGGTGTATTAAGTATGGCCAAAAGCAGTTCTAACCCCCAGTTCACAATAGAAGAAATAAAAGTCATTTGCGAAACGGCCAAAGACTATGGGTTTCATGTAGCGGCTCATGCGCATGGTGATGAAGGAATGCAACGTGCGGTTATAGGAGGTGTAAAAACCATAGAACACGGTACGCTGATGAGCGAAAAAACTATGGATCTTATGAAAAAGCATGATGCCTATCTGGTACCTACGATTACTGCTGGCAAAGAAGTTACCGAAAAAGCTAAAGTAAAAGATTATTATCCCGAAATGATTGTTCCCAAAGCGTTAGAGATTGGCCCCAAAATACAAAACACTTTTAAAAAAGCCTATGAAAGAGGGGTCGGTATTGCCTTTGGTACCGATGCCGGAGTGTTTAAACATGGACAGAACGGAAAAGAATTTGGATTTATGGTCGAAGCTGGTATGCCGGCTATGGCTACCCTACAAAGTGCTACTATTACCAATGCAAAAATTTTGAATATGCAAAATGAATTAGGACAAATCGCTTCTGGTTTTCTGGCAGATATTGTGGCAGTAAATGACGATCCTATGCAACAGATAAAAACCATGGAAAATGTGGTTTTTGTGATGAAGGATGGAGTTGTTTATAAGGAGTGATTTGTTATTGTTTTTTGGTAGATGTATTATGTAAACTTTCTTTAGGATGAGACATAGGAGACTTTACGAGCGAGACGCTCGCATCAGTAAGGCGTTGTTTATAAGAAATGATAAGTTGTTATTTGTAGTAAATTTATTAAGAAAAGCTTTTTTAGGCCGAGACAAGATTACAAATCCGAACTCTCGAATAATTTTTCAGCTTCTTTTATATCGGGTTTATTGCCTAATTTAAGAACACTCGCCTGAACTTCTAACCAATGCCCTTTATCATAACTATTACGAAATGAAGCTCCATAAAGCGAAGCTATAGGTGGATAGGTAGTAATTCCTTTTTCTTTTGCAATCTTAGAAAAAACGGTTGCCAAATTTTCCTTGTTCAACGCTAAAGATTGAAATTTTTCAGGTAAAATCTCAACAGTACAAAATAATGTTATGCATAAATTTGACAATTCTCTATAATCAATATCACTTGGTAAAGATTCATTTAGATAAGAAAAGAAATCCTTTAAACTATACATAATTATTTTTTTATGCTAGAGCAGTTAATTTATGACTAACGTACCACAAAAATTCATACTGTTAATCCAAAAATACAACAAACCAATTTCAAAAAATGAAACTGGTTTGTTTTTTATTTCTCACTCATACCATCACTAGTCGCAGCTACCTTTCTAGTGGCAGCAAGAACTCTTTGCTTCATGTTATGCCACTATTTCCAGCTATAATTAATATACTAATTTTGAGTATTTTGTCATTTTTAATAACTCTCCTTTTTTTGGGTTTTTAATCTTTTTAATAATAAAGTATGACATGATCGAGATAAGTATTATACCCACTATTAAAACCCCAATCGACCCTAGCAATTCTGCAATCGAAACAATTATCTTTTTTAACCAGGATCTTCTTCCCGAAATTCTTATCGATTCTCCTTTTTCTAATTCGGTTGCGGTATGGTATATCAGTCCAACAAAAAAAACGGAAACTCCCAAAACAGTAAGCTGAGATGCTATTTGTTTAAAAATAGGGTAATTTTTCAATTCGGTTTCTTTTAAGTGATTTTTTAAATACGATTTTATGTCTATATAAATATTTTCATCCATACGAAACTCTTTATCAGTAATTTTGTCATCCAAATAATTAAATTCAATAATATACTCTGAATCAATAAAAATAATTTCTTTTACATCTTCATATGTAATACTCTCGATATTATCTAAAGTTTTGGTGGCTATAAGTTCATTGATATCTACATTTTTCTTTTGATCAGACAACCAAATAGACTTTTCTGTTGCAATAAAATATGTGTTTGTTACTTCTGATTCTGAAATTATCCAATTTTTCATTCTAAGTGTTTTTAATTCATAATGAGACAATGGTCTAAGTAGATGTCATACCTCAATAAAATGTTACTGTTTTATTTTCCGTTAATCGACACAACCTGGGTATTTGGTCTACAGAGACATTACTTCGACCTAACCTATTCTGCAAAATGTCTTTATTCGTACTACTTTTATCACAGAGTTTTAAAACACATAGTAACCTATATGAAACATAAAGTAAGTACCAGGGGTACCTCTAAAAAGAAACATACAGCTACTATTCTAAACATAACATACTATTCGTTTTATTTTTTATGATTTTGGTTGTTTTTAAAGTCGAAAATGTTGGCGGTAATTAAGTACGGGCGTTCCTCGACTTTAAACCTATAGTATACCTTAGAAACCCTATAACATCTAGAATCATTTCAAAACCTATCATTTAAAGGATAAACAACAGGGAATTTATCATCCCCAAAAAATAAATCCTAAGGTGTGGTATCAAATAAGTTGTGCCTACTACCAAATAAAAAAACTCCAAAAGTTTGAGTAAACTTTTGGAGTCTGAGTTTGCGATTAAGAGTTACTTAATGCGTACAATATATAAATTATTTTTTATTTACATAATCCATTAGATCTACGTCGTTCCCTAATAATACTTCTGTAGGATTAATTCGACCGTTTAATGAATCATTTTCTAGTTTTAATACTCCGCGAGGACATACAGCAGAACAAATCCCGCAACCCACACAGCTGGATCGTACTATATTTTCTCCTTTTTGTGCATAGGCACGTACATCAATTCCCATCTCGCAATAGGTAGAGCAGTTACCACATGAGATACATTGTCCCCCATTAGTAGTAATTCTAAATTTTGAAAATAATCGTTGCTGAAATCCTAAAATTGCTGCCATAGGGCATCCAAATCGACACCAGGCTCTACTACCCAAAATTGGATAAAAACCAGTACCAATCACACCAGAAAATATAGAACCTATATATAGACCATAGGCAGATCTAAGACTGGATGATTTGATCAAGAAAATTTCATTAGAGGTTCCAGAAAAATGCATTCCTATCAGTGCGGCAATCACAACAAAATATCCTATAGCTCCGTATTTGGCATCTTTACCCAGTTCTTTTCTTTTAAAAATCATGACTAACGCAAATACTAGCGTCAGAAAGACAGAGATAGCTATTAAAAATGTACTTCTAGTCAACCAATATTTATTGGGATCACTTCCCAGATAGGTATAGATCATGGCAATGGTCATTACTACAGAAAACACTAATACGGTATGGATCAACCATCGCTCTAATCGCCAAGCACTTACTTTTTTACTAGACAACTGTCTAAACGAATCTCCCGCAGTTTCTGCCAAGCCACCACAACCACAAACCCAAGAGCAATACCATCTTTTTCCAAATTTATAGGTAAGAATGGGGGTAATGATAAATATAGAAGCAACACCAAAGATTAATAAGCCAATTCCTAAATTTTGTGATGATAAAAGCCCGTCGATAGACCAATTATCAAACAAATAATAGTTTAAAGGCCAAACACTTTTTAAATCATAATAAGGAAGGTTATAATCTGGACTAGTGTTTAATCTCGCCATAAATTCTGGGATTAAAAATGCAAATCCTAATTGAAAAAACATGACTGATACAGTTCGTATTTGCTGATAGCGGTTATGGCGATATTTTAAAATAAACTTATATCCAAAAGCTATTATGGCTACAGTATATAAGGTACCGTATACAAACCATTGGCTGGCAGGTCTACCGCTTAGCAAATTGCTTAAGGGGTCGAACAATGCAATCAAACCCGTATTTGCTTCTCCATTGCCACTCAATCCTAATAATTCTGCTTTAAAATACAAGACAATATAGAATGCGGTTAGCCCCACTCCTGTAAGCCACCCTAAAGCGCCTCGAGAAGAAATAGAGTTAAACCAGACTTTATCATTTTTGATTCCTTCTAATTTGGTTAGGTAGGCATCGTTTGCAAATAGGATCACTCCGGCTGCAATCAATACCAGAGATAATGTTAAGAAAACTCCCTGATTAGGAAATGCTGTATTAAATAGTGCCAGTCCCAGAATAAAAAGACCTAAAAAACCTACTGCTAATGCTATTTTTTGCTTTACCGAAACCCCATTGGCATTGGGATTTGCCAGTGACATACTATGATTTAATTTATTACTCATCTTTAATTATTGTTTTTTGCAGACCCTAAAAAGTCTGTATATTATTTATGCGTTTTGAAGTTGTGATTTTTTATAGGTAGCCAGAATCTCGGGCTCGTGTAGGGTATAAAATTCTGGGTCAAAATTGGCTTCTGCCAGATGCTCCATCACATAATCTACCGTCCTCTTTTCTGTTAGCCATCTATCAAAAACTTCATGTCGCATTCTAATTCCGAAGGTATTGATCCCCAAAAACTCGTTGGTGTCTTTGTGATACGACACCGTAATACATTTTGTATCGTCTTTATGTAACCAATGAAACTGCTGTTCGTACTCTTTTGGTTGTCCAAATACCCATCCATAGGTTTGATATTCGATATCTAAGAATTTGGCGCTATTAAACCAATGTCCTGGTTTATACTGGATTTTATTACCACAAATGGTTTGCGCAACGGTTTCACCCATCATACGCCCAGTATACCATACAGCTTCTATAGGGCGACGGTTGCCTATAGCCTCGTGTTGTTCTGCACAATCGCCGATAGCATATATATTAGGAATATTGGTTTCTAGATACCTGTTTACCTTTACTCCTCTTCCTAGTTCTATTCCAGAATCTTTTAAGAAATCAATATTTGGTGATACTCCTGGGGTTAATCCTACTACGTTACAATCTATTACTTCTCCTGTCTCTTGCACTACGACTCCTTTTACTTTACCATTTTCATCTGATAAAATTTCTTTTAAATTCATTCCTAATCGCAGATCGATATGATGATTTAAAATATGTCTATTAATCATGGCACTTTCGCCAGCGGGTAATACTGCGTTCCAAAAACTTTTTTCGCGTACCAAAAATGTTACAGGAATATTTCTAGAATGTAACATCTCTGCCAATTCGATCCCGATCAAACCTCCACCTACAATCACTGCTCGTTTGCATACTGTATTATCTGGTGCATGTTCTTCTAAGTTTTCTAAATCCTGCTTGTGATACATTCCCATCACGCCATCAAGATCCTGCCCTGGCCATCCAAATTTATTGGGTTTAGAACCTACGGCTATAATTAATTTATCATAATCCAAAGTTTCTCCATCTGCAAAAACAAGTTGGTTTTCTTGATGATTTATGGTAGATACATATCCTTTTTTGAGTTCGATTCTATTTTTTTCCCAAAACCAATTTTCATAAGGTTGAGTATGCTCAAACTTCATATGCCCCATATATATATACATAAGTGCTGTGCGCGAAAAGAAATATTCTGTTTCGGCAGAGATTATTGTAATTCTCTTATCTGATAGTTTCCGGATATGCCTCGCGGCGGTAACTCCCGAAATTCCATTTCCTATAATTACTATATGTTCCATATTGATGATTGTTAGTTATATTATTTGTAGATGAAGTGAGAACTTCGGACAGTCAGTCGAATATAAATATAAGAACTTAAGGGATGCGATTAATTTAGAATCAGTCTAAAAACAAGACAGTTTGTAAGGTTTATATTCTTTTTACGAGGAGATTTATCTCTTCGCACGTTTTATATGAAAGGAAAAATTGTTAACTTAAAAAATAAATATTTTGAGTGTAAGCTGATGGATAGTGATTCGACTGAATGGTCGTTAAACAAGAATAAAATTTAAGAACCTGATCAATTCTATATTTTAAATAAAATAGTAATCACATGAAAAAAATAGCAATATTAGTAATCTTATTTTCTTTTCAAATAGGATTTTCGCAAAGCACATCAAGTTTTTTTACCAAAGCAGATCAATTTTTTAAGACTCACGTTTCGAACGGAAAAGTAAATTATAAAAACATCAAAAAAGATCCTTCATCACTTGATGAATTGATCAACATGGCCGCTGACATTACAGTTTCTACCAGTGATCCTAAAACATATCAAGCCTTTTATATTAATGCATATAACCTGGCAGTAATCAAAGGAATCACGAAGGCATATCCAACAAAGTCTCCATTAGACATTAAAGGTTTTTTTGACAAAATCACTTATACTCTTGGTGGCAAAAAGACCACTTTAAATGATCTGGAAAATAAGTTACTTCGTAAAAAATTTCCTAAAGAAGCACGTTTTCATTTTGCACTAGTATGTGCCGGATTAGGGTGCCCTCCTATTATTTCAGAAGCATACACCCCTGCTTCTTTAGAAAAGCAACTACAACGCCAGACAAGAATTGCATTAAACAACCCAAATTTTATTAAAGTAAAAGGGAAAAAAGTACAACTATCTCAAATATTCGAATGGTATAAGGTAGATTTTACACATAATGGATCAGAAATAGATTATATCAATCAATTTAGAAAAGAAAAAATCCCTGCAAAAACAAAAATCTCTTATTACCCATATAACTGGAGTTTAAATCACATAAAATAACATTCATACTAAACAAAGTATCAAAAACTAAACAAAAAAAGACATGAAATTAACCAAAAATATTTTTGCCTCACTACTTTTATTAACTAGTGTAATTGGATTTGCACAAGAAGAGGAACAAGAAGCATCTAATATACAAACCTATACACCTTCTAAATTATTAAAGAAAGGACAATGGGATGTTAAGTTTTTTAATAGTATTTATACCCAAACAGAACAAACTGACTCTGGGTCTAAGTCTCAAAAAATAGATAGGCAAACTTTTTTTACAAATACTACCGAAGTGTATACGGGAGTAAGTAATAGTTCTAGAGTTAATGTTGGATTAATTCTACAAGCTCGTGCCAATACTTATAGAGGTGCCGGAGCTTTGGAGGTATTAAGTTTTGAAAATAATACGACAGATGCCAGAAGTGGTTTGACCACTATAGCTCCATCGATTCGAGTACAGCCTTTTAAAAACGTTGGTAATTTTTCGTTTACCAGTTCTTTTTATATTCCAGTTTTTAAAGACGAACCTAATCCTAATTATTTAGATAAAAGAAGTTATTTCTGGGAAACTAGATTTTTCTATGACAAAACCTTTGGAGGTAATAAATGGCAAATTTTTACCGAAGCAGATTTTGGATTTAATTTTGGAGAAAAAGCAACCGATGCAGATCCGCAATCGGCAAATATAGGAGAGCGTTTTGCTAACAACAGTTTGTTTTTACCACTAAGTGCATTTTTAAGTTATTTTCCATCTTCTAAATCAACAATTTTTGTAAACACACAACAAGCGTTTTTAATTGATCTAGGAAATGATTTTTCTCAAAATTATACGCAAGTAGGTTTTGGAGGGAAATATCAGTTAACAGATGTTTTAAATCTAGAAGCATCCTTTGGTAAGTTTGTAAGAGGAAGCAATTTTCAGGGATTAGGACAAACCTTTAGTCTAGGAATTCGAGCTTTGTTTTAAGATCAAAGAACCAAATAAAATTGTACTTTCGGCAGTATGAAAAATGATGGAAAAAAATTGCTATGAAACAGCCATAACGATCGGGTTCTATTTGGGTCCCAATAAATATTGGCAATTCCATCTGCTATTTGAAAACAATAAAATTGTAAGACAGATGAAAAATTTTTTTGTACTGCTGTTTAGTATTTTTTTGACCAGTTGCACTGGTCAACCCTCAAAAATAAATGGAGTTAGTTTTGTGGGATCTCCTAAGGCGATTACTGCCAATGAAGTGACACCTGTAGTAAATGTTAATGCCAATTGGGCTGCTGTAATGCCTTTTGGTTTTATAAAAAACCTTAGCTCACCCAATATCACTTTTGATATCGAAGAACAGTGGTGGGGAGAACGAAGAGAAGGTGCCAAAAAAACAATCGAATTACTAAATCAACAAAAGATTAAAGTAATGCTAAAACCCCAAATATGGGTTTGGAGAGGTGAGTTTACTGGTACTATTAAAATGACCTCTCAGAAAAACTGGGAACTTTTTGAACAGTCGTATGAAGATTATATTCTTTTATACGCCAAACTCGCTCAAGAAATGAACGTTCCTATTTTATGTATTGGTACCGAGTTACATACTTTTGTACAAAACCGACCCGAATTTTGGAATCGTTTAATACAAAAGATTAAAGCCGAATATCAAGGAAAACTAACCTATGCAGAAAACTGGGATCAATACCACAATGTTCCTTTTTGGAATCAACTAGATTATATTGGTATCGATGCCTATTTTCCTGTTTCAACTAGTAAAAGTCCTACTATTGAAGAGATGAAGTTAGGTTGGCAACAACATAAAGTCAACATCCAGACATTACAATCAAAAATGGATAAGCCTGTATTATTTACCGAATATGGCTATCGAAGTGTATTTTTTACCGGTAAAGAACCGTGGGACTCTAACAGAGTCACTGGAAATGTAGATCTGGAGTCGCAAAACAATGCACTAACAGCTCTTTATCAAGAGTTTTGGAGCGAGCCCTGGTTTGCAGGTGGATTTTTATGGAAATGGTATCATAATCATACCGAAGTTGGAGGTAACAATAATAATCGATTTACTGTGCAAAACAAACCTGCCGAAAAATTGATACAATCCTTTTATAAAGATGATTAGACCAGGATATTTCATAGTAATACTACAATTTGTTTTGTTTGCCTGTGATAAAGATGATACAGTACAGGTAGATGATTCGTTATCCTCATTAGTTGCAGTTAATGAGATTGTGATGGATAATGTAATTGCATGTGCTTCTGGTTCTAACACAGACCCCGATCCAAATACTATTATAGCCTATGCCTATCCTCGGCCGGGAGCCACAGATCTAAGGTACTATGAAACCAATAGTATATCAGACGATAAAAACGACTATACCAAATATAAAAGGATAACTATCACGCCTCAAGATGTTTTTAATGGGTATTTAAAAAAGTTTATTAGGGTTACCGCTCAGGAAAAATGGGTAATTATTACTTTTTTTGAAAACAACAAATTACACCTTTCTAACCCTATCAAACTAAAACACAAAACGAAACCCACAGAATTTAGCACCGATATTACTATTACACAGGATACGCCCCTAATGCCTATTTTTGCTTGGGATGATGGTACCATTGCCGAAAATAAGATCTATTTTCAGGTGGTGGCAGATACTGATAACAATTTACTTTCGGGAACCTATACCTTCGAAAAACAATTTCAATATTATAAACTGGATAATGTAGTACTAAACGTTACTACCAGCACACCCCCTCAATTAAACTCAAACGATTCTTATGCTATTACTCTTATGGGAGTGAGCGAAGACAATTGGGTAAACTTGTTTATTGAAAAAAAATTCATACTAAACTAACTATGAAAAATTTAACCTTAATAGCTTCTCTATTTTTATGCAGTATAATATATGCGCAGGAGCCTGTCATTACTGATATTGTTATAAAGGGAAATAAGAAAACAAAAACGGCTGCACTATCCAAACTTATCTCTACTCAAAAAGGTGAGGTATTGGATTCTATCCAGATCGAAAAAGATGTGAAGCTTCTAAAACGACTTCCTTCTATTGCCAATGTATCTTACCAGGTTCAGGAAAAGGGAACCGGATATGAAGTGGCCTATAACATAGAAGAGAATTTTACGATCATTCCTTCTGCCAATGTATATACCACCAACGATGATGAATTTGCTTTTAGACTAGGATTGTATGAGTTTAATGCCTTAGGACGCAATATTACCTTAGGAGCTATATTTCAGCAAGACATTTACAACTCTTACATTTTTAATTTAAGAGCTCCTTTTTTATTTAGTAAGAAGCTAGGAGTTTCTCTTACTTATAGTAATTTCACTACCCAAGAACCGGTATTTCTGGATAATGGAACAGCAGATTATAAATACAATAATACCTCTTATGAAGTATTAGGGTTGTATCAGTTCAACGCGCAAAACAGAATAGAACTGGGAGCTAATTATTTTAATGAAGATTACAATTATAAGCGAGGTGCCACTGCTGCAGATGTCCCCCAGGATTTTGATGTGAACAAGTTACTTTATAAACTAATTTATCAATATGATAACCTTGATTATGATTACCAATATGTTTCTGGCTTTAAAAGTGCTTTAAATTTTCAGTATGTCATAAGTACCGAAGATGTTTTACCTGATTTCCTTATAGGGTGGAATGATTTTTTATACTATAAGAGAGTAGGTCGTAAAGGAAACTGGGCATCAAGACTTCGTCTTGGGTTAGCCACCAATGCCGATACTCCTTTTGCTCCTTTTGCCGTTGATAATAATCTTAATATACGGGGTGTAGGTAACATTATTGATAGAGGAACGGGAGTGATTGTCCTTAATACAGAATACAGACATACCTTAGTAGAAAAAGACTGGTTTGTACTACAAAGCAATATCTTTGTAGATGGTGGTAGCTGGCGTAATCCAGGAGGAGAGTTTAGTGATTTTGGAGATTCTCAAAACTTTAGAATATACCCAGGGGTTGGTCTTAGAATTATGCATAAACGTATTTTTAATGCTATTTTTAGAATAGACTATGGGCACGGAGTAACAGAAGATGCTACACAAGGATTTGTTTTGGGGATTGGACAGTATTTTTAAGCTATTGTTTTTTCTATAGCACAACATAATATTACCTATTATTATATTAAAGAAACATAGGTATCCGAATAGATCAAGACAAAGAAACACTAGAATAATCTATATATTCGAAATGATAATCTTTTTTTGATTTAACATTTTAATAGCCGTTCTTTATTTTATGAAAATAATGAATGCATCTATTCTTTACGTACTATGTTTATTGTCTTTTTCTACAACCGTCTTTTCGCAAAATAAAAAGATAGATAGCTTAAAACATGAATTAAAAACTTATACAAAGAAAGATACTGTTCGGGTAAAAATTCTTAATCATTTAGCTTATTATCACTATCGAAATAATCCACCTCGAGCATTAGCATATGCAGAACAAGCAGGAAAACTTGCCGATGAAATACAGTCTGTAAAGGGAAAGGCTCGTAGTTTTTATATGAAGGGGATTGTGTATATGGAGCAAGCCAATTTTAAAATTGCTATTAGCCATTATGAAGAAGCAATACAGCTATATACCTCTATAAATGATATAAAAAGTATAGCCGGTTGTAAAAATGCTTTGGGAGTTTTATACAACTATAGAGGAAATTCTACACTTGCTTTAAAATATTACAAAGAAGCATTGGCTATAGATGAAAAATTAGGGGTAAAAAAGAATATCCCCAATTACCTTTATAATATAGGTGATATTTATTCTGATACCGGGAAATATGAAGAGGCTTTACTTAATTTTGAAAAAGCATTAGATGTTTATACCAAGCATAATAATGAACATGGAGTACTTAGTTGTTTAAATGCGATAGCTATCGTATATATTGAGCAAGGTAATTTTCCAAAGTCTTTAGAGTATCATAATAAATCATTGGATATTGCTGAAAAAGCTAAGGACTCTATTGGTATTTTTCAGTCGTTAAGTAATATTGGAAATGTATATAGACAACAGGAACGCTATGATAAAGCTTTAAATTTCTATAACAAAGCGCTTACTATTCATCAAGCGAATTACAATACCAGAAATATTATAGCTATAAAAAATAATATTGGAGCAATACACCTTGATAAAGGGGAGTTTGATAACGCCATCCCTTATCTTAAGGAAACTATTACTATTAGTAAAAATATTGGTGATAATGAATATTTAGCTATTAGTCATAATGGTCTTGGCTTTGCATATATAGGAATTAAAGAATATGCTAAAGCTTTGGTTAATTTTCAAGAAGCAAATAGAATTACCAAAACTACTCAAAAACAATATGATTTATTAGAGTCTTATGTGGGCATGGCAAATGCGTATTATAATCTAAGCAAATACAACCTGGCACTGATTAATGCAGAAAAAGCGGCAGATCTGGCAAAACGATATAAATTTTTAAAACATCAAAAAGATGCCTATAATTTACTGTCCAAAATAAACAATAAACTAGGAGAACATGAAAAAGCATTCATAAGTCACCAACAATTCAAAATAGCAAACGACAGCCTTTTTAATAAAAAAAATGTAGAAAAGATTACCCAGTTAGAATATGAATACAAATACAAAAACGAGTTAGCATCTGCCGAAAAAAGAGAATTAAAGTTAACTAAGACTGTAAAAACAACCTCTCAAAACCTTGAGAAATCACAACGAAGCCTATTACTTGGTGTCATTGCTTTTTTAATGACAACGTTAGTTTTAGGAGCAATAATTTTCTTCTTAAAATTAAGAAATATAAAATCCAAAACTCAAAATATCGTGATAGAACAAAAGCTATTACGGTCACAAATGACACCTCATTTTATTTTCAATTCATTGTCTGTTTTACAAGGCATGATATTAAATAAAGAAGGAAAAAAATCAGTGTCGTATGTGTCTAAATTTTCAAAACTACTTCGCATTATTTTAGAAAACTCAAGAGATAAAACAGTGCTACTATCCCAAGAATTAGTCGCTATAGAAAACTATTTGGCACTTCAAAATTTAGAAAACGAGTCGTATACTTATACCGTTGCAATAGCAGATAGCGTAGATACATCACTGTTCAAAATCTCCCCTATGCTTATCCAACCTTTTGTTGAGAATGCTATAGAGCATGCATTTGTTAACCAAAAAGAACATAGAATCATTGAAGTAAAGCTTGACTATATTCAAAATGAATTAATTTGTACTATTACTGATAATGGCATTGGAATTAATTCTCAAAAAGAGAAAAAAACAAACAACAAAACGTCATTATCTACCACTATAACCTCTGAACGTTTAAAAATGCTTTCTAAAGATTTTAAAATGACAGGATCAGTTACTATAGAAGATAGACAAAAATATAACGAGCAAGGAACCATTGTTACATTGATAATTCCTTATAAAATTCAGAAAACATAATGAAACAAGCCAGAATAAGGTTTTGGATACAAATCAAAAATAATTATTTGGCGAGTTCCATACTCGTGCTGAGCCAGGCCGAAGTATGACATCTAAAAACAATCGTATAAACACATGAAAGCATTAATTGTTGAAGACAAGGCATATATTAGAAAAGGATTACTTAATCTACTCGAACTTATTGAAACCGATGTGCAAGTAATCGGCGAGTGTGAATCTGTAAAAGAAGCTACTGTAGTTGCTAACGCATGTAAACCCGAATTGGTCTTTTTGGACATTAACCTTACTGATGGTACCGGGTTTGATTTTTTAGAGCAAACAGAAAACTTAGACTTTAGAGTGATTTTTATTACTGCTTATGAAGAACATGCTTTGCAAGCTTTAAAAATTGGTGCAATAGATTATCTTTTAAAACCCGTAGATATAGATGAACTACAAATAGCATTACAGAAAGTTTCTGACATACCTATACCAGAACAAAAACAACAAATATCAACTGTAAAAAAGGTATGGAATAATGACGACGCAACATTAATATTATCTCTTCAAGATAGTTTTCAGGTGGTGGATCTAAACGAATTACTATTTTGTGAATCAGACAAAGGCTATACTACTTTTTATTGTAGCAATAATAAAAAATACCTGGTATCGAAAACTTTAAAAGAATTCGAAGAGCGTCTTTCTAAAGCCAATTTTACGCGTCCACACCAGTCGTTTATGGTCAACTTAAAATTTATAGACAAATATGATAAAGCTGGTGTTATTCATTTAAAAAACGGAAAAAAAATACCCGTATCTTCTAGAAAAAAGGATCATTTCTTAAACACCTTTTTAGATTGGAATAATAGGTAAACTACTTCCTTCTGCAAATATTTTATAAAGTATCGCACTTATTTATTTGAAAGCCTCGGAAATAGATCCTCTATTTTCTAGACCACTCTTGTACAGTAACTTTGGTTGTGTAAAAATAAAAACACGCTAAAATGAAAATATTAAAATGTACAATTATCGCAGTAATACTAGTAGTATCACTAACCTCTTGTGGAAATGGAGTTAGTAGTCAACCCGCAACAAAAAAAGGGTTTACCTCTATAGAAAAAGAGCTCAAAAACAAATTTGGTGTCGATGCTTATTATACCAATTTACATATAAGCTATGACAATACTGTTGGCAACCTTATTGGTGTAACCGTTACCGAAGCTCCTGAATCCTTAAAAATGGGACAGTGGAATTTAATGCGAGGAAGCTGGAAACAAAACTCAGAAATATCTTTAGAAGTCCCAGAAGGTAGCAAAGCAGCAGACTTTATGTTTCAGCTAAACGATCAAATTAATTTATCAAAATTAGGTGAATTAGTTGAAACGTCGAGCGAGCAATTAAAAGCAGAAAAGAATATCGAAAACCCTGCTCTTAGTATGGCATATATAAATTTTCCTGAAAATGGCGATATATCAAAAACTGAGTATGATGTAGTGCTACAACCAGAAAATGGTGGTACCAAATTTACTTTTCGTTACAAGTTAAATGGAGATTTTATAGAAATGGATTATTAAGAAGTATAAAACCCAAAATAAATTAAAAAGACATGAAAAAAATATTTAAATATACAAACCTGTTACTGTTAACCTTACTATTGATAAATTATAGTTGCAGTAATGATGATGAAACAATAACTTCTGTAATTAGTCTTCAGGATTTAGAAGTAACCATAGGTGAAAATCCAACAAGCGGACAAGTTATTGGTACCGTACAAAGTGATAGTAATACTTCATTAACTTTTAGTATAACTGCACAAACACCAACAGGAGTATTAAGTATTGATAGTAACACAGGACAACTAACGGTTGCCGATGCTACATTATTTGATTTTGAAACCAACCCGGTAATTACCGCAACTGTTGCAGCAGATGAAGCTCAAAACACTGCTAGTGTGATAATTAACCTAAATAATATAAATGAGTTGGCGATTCAAGGTTTAACTGCAAGTATCGATGAAAACCCAATCAATGGAGATACTATAGGTACAGTACAAGCAACAGGAGATGGAGTCTTAAGTTTTAGCATAGCATCTCAAACACCTGCTGGCGCCATAAGTATAGATTCAAATAGTGGAGAGCTAACGGTTATGGATGCCACATTGTTCGATTATGAAACGAATCCAATTATTTCTGCAACTATTTCAGTAAGTAATTCGGAAGGAAACGAAAATAGTATCGCTACAATAAACCTTAATGATATTGATAATATCAAGGAGCTTTTATCAACGTCTCAAGCAGATTACAATGCTGCCAGTTCTGGGGATTGGGTTATTATTACCGAGACAGAATACAACAATATAGCAAATAATTTAGCAGCTATTACAAGATCAGCAACAACAGAAACAGAATATGGAAGTACTATTTCTTCAGTTATAAATAGTAACAACAATTCTATTACGGTTGCTAATAGTACTACAAATCTGGTACCTGCTAATAGTTATTTAATTGCTTTTAAGTACAAGATATGGAATTCTGCAAACGTCACTGGCGTAAAGTTAAAATTATCCAGTAGTGCTAATAATAGTGGTTTTATGGATTTTGGGAATCCATTACCAACACATTCAGGAAATAATGAAGATGTCTTTTTTGTATTAAAGAATAACAATACCTCTATTAATGCTGAGAGTTATTTAGGTTTTTTTCAATCCAATTCCAGTATATTCCTTTATGATGATGCTACTACGAGCGGAGCATATTGGGGAATACCAGATACATCAAATCTAAACGCTTCGCCATATACTAATAGGAATGTATTCTATCAAGGCCTTAGTACGACTCAGGTACAGTGGTAAAATCATAAATAATAAATTTTAAAAATTCCAAGGTTAATGGTTTAACCTTCAAAAGAAACACACCACTTCTCTTTTTCCTAAAAAAGTGGTGTGTTCATCATAACAAAATCAAAATGACACAGGAAATATGGAAAAAATAATTACCATCAAAAAAGAATACAATTCCTTAGACAAGCTATATAATGCTTTAAAAACAATTTCTTCTTATAACTGCACAAAAGAATATGATAAATGGGAAGTAAGAACAGATACAAATGGGCAAATGGCACAATGTATTGTGCTTAAAAAAAGCGGAATGCATGCCGTTAAAATCTACTTTATTGGGGAAAATAAAGTAAAAATAAATTATATCATTCCTAATTCACTTATGAATGCGTATTTTGGTAAAAGCGTAAAACTACGTAGAAGTATCATTGAAATACTAGCAGGAAAAATAAAGGAAATAGTATTAGCTCCCGCCCAGAAAAAGGCTTTTCAGGAACTAGAGATGGTAGTTGATGAAATAGCAATATAACTCAAAATAACATGAACAGGCATATGTATAGCGAATTAAAAAGTTCAATATTTATATCTTATAAATAAAACTTAATGAAAACCTTAAAACAGATTTTGGCCTATCTAATTTGGATAGTAGTATCATTACTACTTGGCATTGGATATATGCGTATTCTTTTAGGACCTAGGGGAAATTTTAAAGGCTTTTGGCGCCTACTTGATCTATTTTACGATATCGGGTTAATTTGTATAGGAGGAATAGCAGGGCTGGTAATATCATTTTTATTTATTCTTGTTGACCTTTTTTACCTAAAAAAGAAATTAAAAACAAGTGTAAGAGCAACACTAACTCGATTTCTAATTCTTATCGGTATTACCGTAGTTGTTGCAGGAATACATTATATTTTAGAAAAAGTGATTGACATTATTTAAAAAAGTCTAAAAGTTTGTAGTAAGTATAGATGAATCTAACGATAAAAACCATAAAACAAATTTTATCCTACTCTATTTGGGGCATTATAGCCGCTTTATTGAGTTTAGTTTTTATGAAATTTGTTTTAGAAAAAGAAAATAGTGGGTTTATTGAAGAGTTTAGAACACTACATATTACAATTGCTATAGCTAGTATTACCATACTACTTTATATTATTCTAGATATTTCTTACTTGAAAAAGAAATTAAACAGCAGTCTACAAGCAATAAGTATTCGTTTTATCTGGCTATTAATCATTACAATTACTGTGGGAGCAAATTATCAAGTATTAGATAGGTTTTTGAGTTAATTTTAAAAGTATAAAAAATGAAGTTACAAGCCTTGCGAATATCATCTGGTTGGAAAGTGAATTGGAATATGTTTTATGAACAAGACATTAATGAAGAAAACCGCTTGTACGAGTTTTCCAGTTCGACTTTATTATCTATTTCCAATACCCAAATTAATAGAAATATAGAATTGATTTGGCATCCTCAAGGAGATCTGAATGGGAGCTATGTACTAGACGTTTTTAACCTTATAGAAAAGTACAATCCAAAGAAAAAAGTAATAGAAAAGGTTCCAGAAAACTCAGCATCAGAAATCACTTTTAAAAGTAAAAACAGACAAGAAGTAGTTGACAAAATAGAAACCTTAGTACTGGAGCTAATACCATATAAGAAATAATTAAATACGAAACACTCAACAAAAATGAAAAACCTATACGTTTTAATCTTACTTGTATGTATCTCTTGTACCAAAAACACAAAAGTAAAGAAAGATACTGTAAAGGATATTGCAGTAGATGGTCTTAAAAAAGAGGTAGAACCTATTAAAGTAAAAAATACAACTGTAGAAGATATTTCTGGTGTATATGAACTGATCAATGGCAAGACATATATGATTGGTTCAGAAAATTTTGAGATTTATAAGGCAACTATTGCTATAGAAAGACTTTCAGAAACCGATTTTGGGTTCTACTCGGCTTATAAAAGAAAAGATATTGCGCCAATAGGTGATTTTGGTGTTTTAAGAAATTTTAAAAATAACTTTTATAAACTGGACATCTGTGATGAAGAAGATATTGAAGGGTATACTAAAGATAATTTTACAAGCGGATTGTACCTACACAACAAGGTAATCATTCACAAAAAAGGAGATTCATTAGGAATTGTTCAATATGGCGGTAATTTCAGGAATTATATGCTCTACAAGAAAAAGAAAAAAGAATCCAATTTTTATGTGTCGTTAGTTAAAACAATCAAAAACGCGAAACTAGATTATCAGAAGTATCTAAAGAAGTATGAAAAAGCAAAAAACTATGATACTAATAAACTAGAAATAGAGCACAATTTACATGATGATGTTTGGAAAACAAAACATCATCACAAGGAAGATTATGCTAGTTTCTATAATACACACTCTTATCAAAATCCGAATCAAGAGGGAAAGTTTATAAAGGAAGATGCCGTTTTTAAAGGTCAATTTAAAAATTCAGGTTTCAACAACATAATCAATAAAATTAAAGTCAAATCAATTCCTTTAGTTGATACTACAAATTTTGATGATTTTATTGAAGAAGAGGATTATAAAAAAGTAGATGAAAAAGGGTTGAAACTAGAAAGAGTATATCCTGATTTTTATAAAGAAGGCCGTAACTATAGGGCAATAGCTTCTTATAGATTAGAATTCTCTAAAAAATTCTATACCGTCGTGGTAACAGTTCTAAAAGGAGAGAACGAAATGGAGTCCACTTTAATCAACTATGATTTTGATGGAAACATAATTGACGCTAAAGTTATTTCTTATGATGAAATAGCCGAAGGAGCTTTTCAAAGAAAATCAAAAATTGAAAAAGAGAAAATCACGATAACATACATAGAATGGATGGATGAAAAGAAAGAAACAATTGAAGTTTTCGAAATAAAAACGGACGGTAAAATAGAGCCAGTTTCGCAAGGAGAAACCCTTATCGATAATGTAATACAACAATTAGGGTTAAATAAACTAAAAATTAAAGAAGAGTTTATAGTTTCTAAAGTGCAACCTCATAATCCTAATGAAACCATTGTAGTGATTCCCGAAATTGAGGGAGATGATGACGAACATCATTTTGAACTTAATAGTCATATCGTAATAGTAAATAGTACTACTGGAAAAATAACCCATAAGTACTATGAAAGTGCAGAAACAAATGGTTGGGATTCTGATGCAATTGAGCTATCAGAAATAGCAATTGATACAGCTCCCTATATGGTTAGCGAAGATGCGAGAGCATTTGGTATTCGAGTATATCATTATGGTAGATCTAAGCCCAATCCATACAGTAACAAAACCATTTCTTTGTTTGTAAAATCAGGCAATACTTTAAAAAAAGTGTTACGCCATTATGATGTAATGGATTATGGAGGTGAATGGGATACCCATTGTGCTGGAGAATCAATAAGTGTAAAAAACACACTCATTATGTCTAAAGAAAAGACCAATACATATTTTGATATTATAGTAAAAAGCAAGATTACCAAAAGTAAAACTTTTGTAGATGAAAAGGGGGAATGTGATGAAGAAAATAAAATTACTTCAAAAACAACGGTATTAAAGTTTAATGGCAAAGAGTATTTAAAAAATGAAAAATAAAGTTTTCTTTTTGGGTATATGGTGTCTGTTTTTAACTCTATCTGGGTGCGCTCAAAACGAGAGTTTAAAATCACAGTTACGGCTATTACAAATACCATCAGATTATAGTTTCCCTTTAGACAGTACCGGTTTTTCAGCAATTAAAAACGCCAAGTTTTATACCAAAAATGGTGACATAGGTATTTTTGACATCAATGGTAAAAACATACATATAGTAGATCTTAATAGCGACGGTATAAAAGATATTATTTATCAAGATGATCGACATTATCAAGCAATAATAGTATTTCTAAAAAAGGGTAATGATTTTGTTGAAGTTTGGAACAGATCAGGAGCATTAGTTGACATAACATATGGAGAAAAAAATACCATTCATGTTTTAACCAGTGCTATTGGTTGTTTTGATATGATGCTGTTGTCAGAACTAAGTATTAAAAAAGATAACACCATTATTGAAAATACAGTAACGCTACATTCAGACACAAAAATCAGTACAATTAACACGGTTTTCGAGCAGAAAATAATTTCAGGAATCCTAAGATCACAACCAATTATAGATGATACCAAGAAAAAAGATTCTTGTACTGAAGACATGAAAGAAGGAAATCAACTACAAAAGATCAAAAGCAAAGAAGTAACGGTTATTCAAAACAAAAATGGTTGGTTGCAAGTAGTTTTAAAAGAGAAGGATAATAGCATAATAGGCTGGATAAAAGCTTAAAATGAAAAAAGAGATATATACATCATTAATTTTAATATTTCTCATAGCATTAGGTGTTCATTTTTATAATTCATAAAAAGAATTAGCAACCTATCATAGCCCAGATAACAACTATGAATTAGTTATAAAAAGAGAAAAAAGTTTTTTGTCGATAACAATGCCTGGAGATGGAGGTGCCGGGAACATCTCCATAGAAGTTATTTTAAAAGATGCTAAGGGTAAAATAATTGGAAAAAGTAGCGATAGCCATTTATAATGATAGCATTGAGGTAATTTGGGATTTGAAAAATACACAAGTATGGTATGGTCGAGGTAAGACCATTAACACAAAAACAGGTAAAGTAGATTGTTAAAAAACAAAACATATGAAACTAAGCGAATCATTTAGCGGAGCCTTACGAACCTTTGCTTATTTTATGGCTAGTGGTACACATTACCAACTAAAAGGTATTGATTATTTAAAACTGTATGGAGAAGAACCTAGTGCCATAGAACAAGTCTTTGCCATATTTGCCAATGTGATTGAGTTAGATAAAAACGGAGAAGTGCTCAATGCAAAATATGCCGAAAAAAGAGCCGTAGATTACCTTCGCTCCTATTGTGATCCAGAGTTTAACGTAGAGCCTCCTTATGAAGATTGGGAAACAGAATTGTATTAACCCTTTGAAACACATATAAAAATCGTTGAAAATGACTTTCAAAAAAGTTTAAACTAGTTCTTAATTAAAAAAAGAGTATATGATACAGAAAATACAATTGCATGCTATAAAGCACCTTAATAAAAGAACGACTTTCGTTTTTATCTTATGCAGTATGTGCTATCTATCATCTCATGCTCAAAAAATGAAGAAACTCTTAAACAAAGAATTGATAGCAAAAGTAGACACTGTTTATGAAGAAACACCAGATGACAATCCATGTGCGGGTAGCCAAATCTATCTTACACTTTTATTTGATAAGGAACAAGTACAGATAACCGAAAAAGAAATTTCAACCTGTGGTAAAGTAGCTACACATAAAATAGGAATATATTATTGGAAGATGTTACCCGATCAAAAAATAGAGGTAGATTTTATCAAATCACAAACTGAAGATACCTACGCCAAAAATCTCGCACTAGAACTAAGAGATAAACAACTGATTGGCAGTGTTACTCATGTAAACGGGCGGATTATGGAGTACATTTTTAAGGAGAAAGAGCAGTAATGAAAGACCAACAATTAAAAGATAATTTAAAGTTCGAAGATGCTACAGAAGGTGTCATTTTCAATCACTATTCTTTCTGTGAATTGTTAAAACACATTATGGTTAAGTATGGAGGTTTAAACTATAATGAAGCAGATAAAAAACTGAAAAATCATTTTCTATATCAAGAACCAACATCTTTAGATGATATCTATTATATAACACGCGAGTTAGAATTTCATTGGGCGATGCTCATTGCCCATGGTCATATGTATTGGCTAAAAGGAATCCCAAGTGATTTTAATGAATTTAAAGAAGAATATCTCACTTGGCAAGCCGAAATCAGAAAAAAACACAAACTAAAAGAACCGTATACCTATTACGATATATAAATATGAAGTATCTCTATTTTATACTATTAATTATAGTGAATGCTTGCGCTCCAAGCACAAAAGAAGCAAAAACGAATGATACTTATACCATTGAAAAGGTAACAAACTTAAGAGATAACGTATCTATAAAAGATTTGATGTTGTTAACAAAAGAAGAAGCCATTAATAAGTGCGGAACACCTTATTATATCGAACGATTTATTCTAGATGATCTCCAAGGAGAGTTTAGAACTGGTATTACTTTTAAATATAGTTTAAAAGAAAGAATAAGCGAATCTATTTTAATAGATGAAGTTACTTGGGAGAAAGGTCAAGAAACCTTGGTTACAGTTTGGTATGAAGTTCAAGAAACAAAAGCAATACCTAAAGAAGTCTGTATATGGGAAAAAGGAGATGAGTTTTAAAACCTTAAAATATAATCAATGAAATACTACAATATACTATGTATCCTATTTATTTTTAGCAGTTGCGATGTATCTACCCTTTCAAATGCCGATACTTTAAGTTTGGCTGATTTGAAAGTAAATATCAATATCTGTCATGATACAAAAAAGAATACATTAAGCTATCTAAAAGTAAAATTATCAGATGGCAAAAAACAAATCATTAATAAAAACATTCGTGTTTTACTTAACAGTAAACCTTTAGATTTATATGTAAAGGAAGAGCTTTACTACACAAAAACATCATATTATAAAGCAGATAGTTTCACACAAAGTGATGCGTACTATTTTGAGCTTATTTTACCTGACAATAGTAGACACCCTTTGGCTTTTGTTAAGCCCATGGAAAAAAGTCAGGTAGCAAAGTTCAGTATACCCGATAGTATAGCTGCCAATGATGATTTTATTTTAAAATGGGAAAATTTAAACGCTCCCCATCAATTAGAGCTCATAAAAGGGACGAAAACAAAACACAACCTAGTTAAAAGCATCATAGAATATGATTATGCTGTAAAGCCACTAGATACACTTAGGAAAAATACAGGTCAGTATGTGGTTTCAAAATCTCATTTTACAGATTCTCTATCTATAGCAAAGCACTTTGATATTATTCTTTCTCGAAAAGAAAGTGGATTAATAAACCCCAGTTTGTTAAAAAATAGCACAATAACATATCATTATATGATTCAAAAGACTATAAATAGTAAAGAAAATTGAAATGCATGTCATAGCAAAAGCAATAGATAACAACACATTTAAAATGGTTTATGCTGTTTTTAAAGACAAAGAAAGAGCTACAGTTTATACTAAAAAACATAGACTAGATACTGTGGTAATAGACGCTGATTTCCCTTTTTTTCTTATTGAAGAGTTTAGTAATGAAGAGAATTATTATCAATATATCACCAAAGATGCATTAGAAAGAAAAATTGAACAAACCAAAACCCTAGATCATTCTAAGTTTGTGCATTTTAATCTATGGCGAATTGATGGAGATAGGTACAATAAAAATTTTCCTGATGAACCCATATTAAACGGTATGGATTTCCATATTCATTTTACAGATACTGATATAAAAGAAATTGAAAAAAATGGATTTGATGTCTACTGGAAAGATATAATAACCATTTAAAATCAACTATTATGGAAAACAGATGTCGAATTGCAGATGCAATGAATACTTATAATTTGGGATTAAAAATTATACTATCTAAAGGATATAAAATTTTTCTCATACCAGATAAAAGAGAAGAATATATGGGTGATTTCTGCGCAGTAAAAGGCAGTCGTACATTCTTTGGCAGTGATCCATTAAGACTATTAGGAATTATTTCTATTTGGGAAAACACAAATGATGATTGGCAAAGTCATATGCCAAAAGAAGATTTTTATGATGAAATTTTATCAAGAGCATATCCCGATAGTGTTGAAGATTATAACAAGTTGTCGGATAAAGAGTTTGCTGACTTTGTATTGGATTATAGAATGTTTTTTGAAGATGTTTTATATGAAAAGTTCCCTAAAAACCCATCAAGAGAAGATATGTTTCAATTAGTTAACACATTTTATTTAGAATAGAAATTAAAAATGGGAGCAGTAAAAACAGAAATAGAACAAGCTATTACAACACTTAATTTGAAACCAACAGAGATCCGTTTGGTTGCAGATGCTGAAACACTCTATTTAGATTTACTCAAGCACTTTGTGAAATCTGGCGATAGAAAATGGTGGTGGGAAGATTTTAAGCAAGAATCATTTTATTTTAAAACGTATGAATTTTCTTTTAAAGAGCTTATTCATATCATTCCTAAAGAAGCAGATACCGTTTGGCTTATGATAGAAGATGATCAAGAAGACTACTACCCTATTTATAATTGTAAGTCTTCTATTATTGGTGAACTTATTGCCGAATGTTCAGCTTTTGAATATTACGTAATTGATAAAAACAAACAATGGTTGCTTTGTGAAAATCATAGCAATCAATTAATCGGCGTTGGCACAACACTTAAAACAAAAAACATTGATAAACTAAGGTAACAACATTGATGTCTAGAGAAGAGAAATATCAAATACGACTACAGCAGGAAATAGACAATAGAGCCAGTTTTATGAATGCTACGAAATGGAAGATCTTATTTTCAACCATAAAAGATTTAAATTCATCTTACGTAGCAAAAGTAAAACTGCTATTAGATGAGAACGTACGAGAAATAACGCTACCGATACCTCAACATCATAGTAATTCAAAATACATAGAAGAATACTGGGGTGTGTTTGAATTAAAAGAAATAGAGTGGATGTTGATACCTTCTAAAATTATATTTGAAAGAAAGAATCGAGAAGAATTCTTAACACCAAAAACTAAAACTCAAAACATTGAATTGATAGAAAAAGCACTTCAACAAGGGAAGCAATTTGAATATGAACGATCAGAATTGGGATTAAAAATTTATGGCTACAAATGAAACTAACCTTAACCGACATAAGCAATCGGCAAAAAGCCGAGGTTTTGGTAGATAGTTTCGAGGGTAAGTTGGTGCAAGGCGTTATGCTATCATATTCATTTGATGTTGAATTACTTCAAAAAATCACTGAGTTTGAAGAAATGGTAAACAGTTTTGTGATCGGAGAATTGTTAGATGAGATAACGGATCAATTAGATGGGTATAATTGGCAGGTAGCAGGCAAAGATTGGGTTGTTTTTAACTTTCAGGTTTTTGAGCTGAAACACATTTCATTTCGAATACAAAACACTTTTAGAACATATGAACAAGGAGAATTATAAAATTAATGATGAAGGAGACTATCTAAATTCCGTATCCAAAATAGATATTCCTTGGCTAGAACGGCTATTAGATGTTTGGGTGGATTTGGATAATGAACAAAAATGGTTCACACCAATTCAGGTAAATGCACTAGAAAAATTTAAGTCACTTCCCAATTCAAACAATATAAATTTACGTACAGAATTAGAAAAAGTCTACTTCAGCGAACTTAAAAAGAATAGAATTCAAAATATTGAATATGTAGATATTTTTGAAACGATTAATTGGGAGGAGACTCAAATTTGTATTCCAAAACATAGCCAATCACAAAATAGGTATGTTTTATTGCTTCCAGAAACAAATTGGGAAATTACAGATAGTGATTGTACATTAGAGCTAGAAGTATTATTCACCAATGAAAAAATAGAAATTTGTCAAGAAATGAGCGGGTTATGGTGTAGAACAGAATGGTTAGACTACTATTTAAAAAGGCCAAAAAATGTTTTATGAAAAACAAATTTACTACAACCGATTTTATAGCAGAACTACAGTTTTTAAACACCGAACAAGGAGGAAGAAAAAATCCAGTAGCTTCTGGGTATAGGCCGCATATAGAATTTGAAGGATATCCTGATTATATAACCTCTGGACAGCAAACATACCTTGGTCAAGATACCGTGGCACCAGGAGAAATCGTTTTAGCCGAAATCTCGATCTTGAGCAAAGATTATTTTGCCAATAGGTTGTATGAAAATATGAAGTTTGAGTTTTATGAAGGAAAACATATAATAGGCTCTGGAAAAGTATTGGAGATTGTGAATGTAAGTTTGAAAATGAAATAGCCTTTTTTTACAGATTTGATAAATTATTTGTGGTAAATGAACAAATATAGATTCCTACACTACGAATATAGATTGACTATAGATTTATAAAACAATTATATTTAATATAGCAGTATGTAAGTGATACTATATCATCAAATTATACCCAATAAACAAGAATGAAAAATCATTTTGAGATAAGAGCAGTAAAAAAGGAGGATAAAAAAATAAGTTTCGACTTTTTTATAGACGGTAAAGCACTGTCCGAACGGTTACTTATTAATCGTTTTGATGTAGCTTATTCTGATTTTGACTTAGATATATTGGAGGTTGATACATCTAAGTTTCCTGATTATGATAGAACAAAAATTAACAAAAATGCTGTCGCTCAGTTTTTAGGAAATAAACAGCCATCTAATCAATTCGCAACAAACCGAATTGTATTGTATAGATGTCATTGTGGTAGTGATTATTGTGGTGTTATTTCATTTATTTTAGATAAACAAGATGACTTGATAGTCTGGAAAGAGATCACCTATGAAAATGACGATTTTGAATATAAAAAAGAGGTAGAGAACAGAGAAATACAACCAATAACAGAACTAAAGTTTGACCGAAAAAAATATGAATTGGAATTTGAAAACTATTTAAAAAAATACTGTGCCTGACATAGTATAAATAATAGTGATTTAAATGATGAAATGAGCGTAAAATATAAAATGTTATGACTAAAATATTAGTATATCTTATTATACAGACTATTATAATCTTCTTTTTTAGTTCTTCTGTAAAAGCACAAGAAATGAAGAATATGTATAAGACAGAACTAGAAAATGGAACTTGGATAACTGACAACATATTAGGGGTAGACCCGAACATTAAACAATATAATTTAACAAAGTTTATTGAAAGAAAATTTGCGGGTAACCTGACTAGTTTTGGAGATAAAATGGTTTTAATAGTAGTTATGTTGCACCGTGTGGGAATGACAATTTTACAACAGTAATTGGGAAATATGAATTCCTTGACAAAGGAAAAATTATCATTTCAGTTGATACTGTTTCGTATTCTGGTGAATGGAAAAAACCAACGGAGCACCGAAAACCAAAGGAGATAATTTTTTTAATATCTAAAGTTGATGAGACAATAATCTTTACAAAACAAAGTGAGTAGAAAAACTAAAACGGTACAAGAAACTTAAGCAATCACTCAAATGATACATGGCGTATACAATTAAAAAAACTGAAATTATAGACTATTTACCAGAATCTTTAAAGGATTTCGAATTGTTGATGTATGAATACATAGACAATCTGCATTTTACTTTAAACCCCAGAGAGTGTTTGAAAAATGCTGATGAATATATTGCGATTGCCAAAGAAAGATTTCTAAAATCTGGTTGGGCAGGAGATGGCAATATCGAATTAATCTGGGTGCCACCATTTATGCTAAAAGACGAAAATGGCAAGACTTTATATTGGGAAAAAACAAAAGGAATTGTTGTCTGGCATGTGAAACAAGAAAGTGATGGAATTTCTTGGTTATTAATTCCAAGTGAATTAAAACTGACCTAAGAAAACTCATCTCCAAACATAGATAACCATAGCAAATAATGAAAATTAATAATCCAATACATATTCATCTAAAAGATTTTTTTTTTTAAAGAACAATTTGACATTATAAAAGTTGGGCAAACAAAAGAATGGATTTTAAATAACTTTCCTGAACCTGACGATGATACCGATATGGGAAATGGCTTTAGCATTATCAGGTATGGATGGATTGAACTTCATTTTGACCTTGATAAATTATTTCTAATATGGTGTGATAGCCTTCCTTATATCGAAGACAGTGATCGAATTAAATATGATAAATGGATGCTTACCAACCTAGATGAACTGACATTAGAACAAACTCAAAAAAGGCTTAATTCAGAAAGGGTTAATTATTTAGTGAAGTTTAATACTGAAGAACAGCATGTGATTGTCAAAATAAAATATAGTGGTGTCAAGCTTTGGTTTCATCCCGAAACCGAAAAAATGAATGAAGAAATTAATAAATATAAATTATTTGCATTTGGGAAAAGTGAAGAAGATTATGATAACTTTAATAGAGGTTTCTAATATAGAAATGATGATAACAGAATTTAAAAAAATAGAGCAATGGAAATTAATTACAATAACATAATCAAACTTTTAAATGCTGAGTCAAAAAAAACAATAGAAGAATTACGAATAAATAAGACTCAAGAATTAGTTGCTAGAAAAAAAGAAGTTGACAATGCCATTACTTGGTTAAAAAAGGAGCGGATCATCAAATCCATCCAGATTTGAATATTATTATGATACCTGAAAAAACAACAAAAACACCATCGTCTGAATATAGGTTGATAGAAGATCATGAATCTGATGAAAGAACATACTGGACAGAAGTTAAACTCGACGATCAGGAATTAAGACCGATGCCAGGAGATTTTTTAATAATGAAATAGGTTAAATAATGGAACATTTTCATCATAAATATGGGCAATGTGAAAATTGTGGTTTAGCAATTGAAAAAGAAGGTGTTTTACAGCCAATTAACTTTTGGCAAAAAATAAAATCTCGTCTTCATCCTTATTATTTATATGTATGTGACGCATGTTTTGATTCACAAGAATCATGGTGTAAAAACATTTATCCGGATAATTGTGAAATATGTAATAGTTTGATAGAAGATGGGGATCATTATCTTGAAAAAAAGAAAAATCAAAATAATGAGAATATAAACTCTTTTGGCCTATTACCTAATGAAAAATGTAGAATCATTTGTTATGCATGTTACAATTCTAAAAATTAAAGAATGACGTTACTAGAAAAAACTATCAATAATTTAGGGTTCATAAGAACCATACATCATAACGAGCAAGTATATAAACTGGTGTGCTTGATTCATACAAAAGATAGACGTCCTTTTCAGGCAGATTGGTATAAAGGAAAAGAGTCTTATCTAGTAGCAGTAGACGAAAACGGACATTTTTTCCTTAGACATTCTGGAGGTTATATTTTTAAGTTAGACCCAAACACCAAAAAAGAAGAACAGATTGCTAAAGGTGAAAATGAATTTATCAATATGATAGGTTGGGATTAAAGGAACATGAAATACTACAAAGAAAAATTATATATCGAAAAGAATGGTGAGAAGGTATTTGGTAAAAAACTGCCCGTAATTATCAACAATAACGGATATTATCTGTCCTATATAACAGTATTTGAAGATGGATGTATCGATTGTTGGGGATTAAAGGATATAGATCAAATCAAAAATGAAGTAACATCAGGAAGGCTATTACAAACAATACCAGATCATGTCGAATTAGAATGTGGTTTGGGAACTATAAAAAGTTCAGGGTTTATTCCTGAAAAAAGTAATGAAGATTTTATTAAAGAAATTGAAGACATTATAAATGAGCTTAATAATCGCGATACCAGAAGGATAATTTGTGAGAAATCATTTAAAAACTATCTGATCGAGCCATCAGAACTCAATTTAAAAAGCCTAACAGATGCGTATCATGATTTGCCCTCTCATCAAAAGGTAATATTCGAATATATTGACGAGAAAGATCCATTATGTAATTTAATGAATGGTCTAGAGGAATGTACACCAACATATAGAAAAGAGGTATTAAAACATTATTTCAAGATAGAATTAGAATAAGTTAGAAAAATGAAAAAAATAGTTCAAAGTACATTTTTTATAATAATAAGTATTGCTAGTGGCTTTAGTCAAACCAAAGACACAATTTTTAATGCTTATGTATCCGTTCGAACTGAAGAGGTTAATTTTTCAAGTCTCAAGAAAATAGAGAATACTAAAATTTATGACTATGAAGGTGTTTATTATTTTGGAGGCTCTGAGTCTGAGTCTGAATTGAAAATAATTTATAGTAATGGTAAACTGTTTGCTTGTTCAAAATATTATGATTGGGAAATTGATAATTGGGTACTCAAAAATCAACGAGAGTCTATTAAATATGAACACGAAAAACTTTATGTATCAAATAACCCCTACCAATTATATAAGTGCATAGATGATGCTAATGTACTCTTAAAAAAGGGAGATAAAGGTTTAGCTTCGTTTTATAACGAGGTTGAAAATGAAAAAACGCATCACTATTTACAATTTAACTATCACAGTACTATTAAAAAACCTTTAGGGAAATATCCCGAAACAAGTTTTGTAAAACTAACCTCTTTAGATTTAGAAGGCTTCTCTGCCAAAGAATTAAAAGTTATGAGGAATGAAATTTTTGCTAGAAAAGGATATATTTTTAAACAAGGAGGAGAAATGCAAAACTATTTTTCACAAAAAGATTGGTATCAGTCTTTAGAAAAAACTACGAATCCAAGCTTAAATAATATTGAAAAACATAATGTTAATCTAATTCGCTCATTTGAAAGCAAGTAATTATTAGGTGCCTAAACCAATATGGAAGATCAAATACAACAAATAGAAGAATTACTAGGTGTAACACTCGAAAAGTACGATTATAAAAAAGAAGATCAAGTAAATACATATAATACTTGGTCAAACGATCCAAACATAAGAGAGCTTGTATTAGAAAATGTAACTATTGACAACATCCATGTTTTATTACCTTTTTCTAAGTACCTACACACTTTAAAATTAATTAACTGTACCATTGGTAGCATTTGCAGTCTCTATAACTTCCAAAACTTGGGAAACTTAACATTAAACAATGTTACTATTACTAATGTTGAGGAGTTAACTATCGAAAATAAAAGTTGTAATACTGCCTACAATGGAAATTTAATGCACGTAAACTTAGAAAACATGAACATTAAGCATTTAGGTGTTTTACAACCTATGGCTAAAAATTTGGATCATTTGTTTATTACCAATTGTACCATTCATAATTTTTATGAGCTCAACCTGTTTCCTAAATTGTACGATTTAAGGCTAGAAAAGGTGAACTTAAAACAAGCTCTTGAAGAAGTTATTTATACGCCCAATACCGACAGGAATTTTACCTGGTTAACGTTTACAAATATGTCCGTAAATGACCTCAGTTATTTTATACCAATCGCAACAGGTTTACATGGGCTAAGAATATACAACTGTAAGTTTAACAACATAAAGCATTTATCAGAGTTTACGACTTTAAATAAATTTGAATTAGATGCTACTACCACTATAGCAGATACAAGCTTTCCTACCAATCATTCTAATCTTAAACTTAAAGAATGTATTATAGCTAGATCAGAAGAAGATACCGATGTACAAAACTTTGATATTAAAAAACTAAGTTCAATTGGTCATTTTATAGAGCAACTAACCATAGAAAATCATCAGCTAGTAAATCTAGATACTCTAAAAAACTTTACTAACTTGAACAGATTAAAATTTGATCGGGTTACCGCAAGATTAAATGATTTTTTACCCATAGCAGCACAAATCAGCTCTTTAGATTTTTCAGAATCAACCATTAAGAACAGATCAAAAATCCAGCACTTTAAAAATCTGGAAATATTAAAAATTGATGCCAATACCTCAAAAGAAAGTTTCAAAGATTTTAAAACACTACTCCCTCTAAAAAATCAATTAAAGAAATTTGATTTTTGGGAATTCTCTGATAGTTGTATTGAAAATTTGGATTTAATTAAGGAATTTACAGCACTAGAATCTGTTTTTATTCTATATGCTTCAAAAAAAGTAACTCAACGTGTTTTCGCGTTACCTAGTTTAAAAAAGTTATCGATCAATATTCGAGCAAAAAAAGCGCATACATTTAATGTAGAAACTCTTAAGAACATTGAAGAGCTTTATATAGAGAATGATAATCAAATTACGCTAAAAGGGCTAGAAAGCCTTCAACATTTAGAAGTATTAAGCCTAAAAGATGCTTGTAAAGCAAAAGGAATTCATAAAATTAAAAACCTTCGGTATTTAAAGATAAATGAAGCAATAAACATATGTGAGTTACCAGCAATAGATACACTTACAAAATTAGAAATCGATGTTACAGAAGCATATGAAATTTCAGGATTATCACAGTTTATCAACCTTAAAGAACTCTCGATAAAAGGGACTAACAAAATTACCTTAGGGCATTTACCCAATTTAAAGGTACTGGATATTTCCAGCACATTTCCAAAAGAAATTGATTTTTTAGATGATTTACCCAACTTAGAAAAACTCTGTTTAGAAAATAATTGCCTAACCGAGGTAACGGGTTTAGATAAACTCACCAATCTGAAAATGTTGAATCTTTCAGAAAACACAATTGAAAACATAGAGGGTTTAGCAAACTTAAAGAGCTTAGAGTACCTAAATTTATACGAAAATGAAATCTCTGATATCAATATATTAAATGACCTGCCAAATTTAAAACAGGTAAATATTGCAGGCAATCTTATTGAAAAACCAAAAGTTTTAAAACAATTAAATATTCCTGAAGTCGCAGTTTTTTATGGGTTACCTAAAGTGCCTTTTTGGATATGGGAAGATCAAGATTTTGAACTGTAATAGCATTAAAAAATAACTAAGCGTATGACATTAGAAGAAATAAAAAAAGAAGCAACGCAATGCAAATGTGATGATATACCATCATTATCATCAAAAATTAAAGAACTAAAAAATAAAGGTGTTGCATTTTTAGGTTGTGTGGCATTCGTTCAAGTAAATCAACAGATTACATTAAAAGAAGCCAGAGAGTTAACCGTAAAGTTAGATGCATATACCGAAGATGAAAAAAAACGAATTGATGAAGCTTATCAATTAATGCTAAGCGAATTTAAAGAAGAGGAATAGGTTGTAATAAAACAAACGAATATAAATTGTACCACTGCAAATATTGATTGCCTATATGCATGTTCAATATAAAGACTTAATATTATATCGAAAATAAAAATAACCTATAAGAACATTGATATTGACCAAATACATAAGGGATTTCTACAATAAAGACATGTATATAAATGAGAAAACTAATTTACATATTGACAATTCTAAGTTTGATAATCGCAATGATTTCTTGTGATCGAATTAAGAATAAAACAAAACATGTTATTTACAAGGTTAAAGAAAAAACCAAAGAAGAACTGAAAGAGCAAACCCAGAAAGTAGTTAACAAGATTTTTCCTCCATTCGACCATGACAAGCCAGACACCGAAAATAATAAGAAGAGGTTTGCTGACTTTTTAAAAGTTGAAATTACTCCTGACATAAAGAATATTTACTGTTTTGATGATGCAATAGGAATTAATGCTGATTATATGTTTGCTTTTAACTGTAATTCGACAACTTCAGAGCAGATAATTAAGACTCACAACCTGACGGTTGATACTTTGAATTTAGATAATGGGTTTGGAATGCAACACGATTTTGAATGGTGGGATAAGTACAGAATAGAAAATCTTCAGAAATATAGTTGGACAAATGGTCATCAATATTTTAAATATTATTGGTACGACATAGAAAATGAGAAAGGCTATTTCTTTGACTTTACTATGTGAAAAATATTAAATGAATTTAAATCGAGTAAAAAAGTAGTGTTTTTTACGCGTTACGTTTCATACAAAGCCCATAAAAAATGAATTGGAACAATTATCTATCTCAAAATAAAGCACCAAACTCTTACCCACACTTGGGAGTCTTGGAAGGTACTGTTCGCTGCCCGTTTGATATCTCTGAATTACCTAATAATACAAGGGTACTAGAGATGAGTACACCTCTGAAAAAATTTAAGTTAGAGTATACAAATTATGATGCTTTAATAGAGAATAAAACGATAGAAGCTATCACATTAAACGATATAAATGAGAATCGAATTAGTATATTTTCTACTTTACCCAATCTGAAATACCTTCATATTTCTAATAATAAACAAATATCAATTCCGAGTTTATCCCCTTTAAAATCATTAGAGGTACTTATACTAAGTGGTATTAAAAAGGTAGAAGACATTGATTTTATAAAAGATTTAAAAACTTTAAGAACACTATACATTTATGGTATTAATAATCTTTATGATATAACCCCAATCGAAACTCTTGTAAATTTAAAAGAATTATGGTTGGACCATGGAAAAATGAGCGGAACCGGAAAAGCGATTAGAAGCATGGAGTCAATATCAAAATTAACAAACTTAGAATACTTGAATTTCATATTAAATACAGAAAGCAAGAATTATGACATTTCTCCTTTACTAGAACTGAAGGATTTAAATCACTTGAGAATCTTACCAAGATTTTTGAAAAATGGACGAAAAGAAATTATTGAAGAAAGACTTCCTCACATCAATATAGTTTAAAAATGTAAAGGTGATAAAGTTATCAAGGTGTTAATGTTTAAAATGCTAACACAATATGAAATCCTTGAAGTCTTAATCAATCTAATTAATGAATTTAAGGAAGAAGAATAAACACTATGGACAAACTTAAAAACATAGAAGAAGCACTCGGCATACAATTCGAAAAACATGATTATGGTAAAGAGCAAACCAATACCTATCAATATTTTGAACATTATAAGAGAGTAACTTCATTAACCCTTCAAAATATAAGTATTGACAATCTGGATCTCTTTCTACACTTGGTCAAAGAAGTATCCAGATTAACTTTTATCAATTGTACGATTAAGGATATTAGCGACCTAATTAAGTTTGAAATCCTGCGTGAACTTACTTTAGATAAGGTAGCCATTGGAAATATAGATGAGCTGTACAGTAACAAGATTTGTGCAACTGCTTACGATGGTAATTTAAAACATATCAATCTTAAAAATATGACCATTGACCATCTAGCGGTGTTACAACCCATGGCAAAAAAAATCGATCATATTTTTATTACAGATTGTATAGTTCATAATTTTTATGAAGTTAATCTCTTCCCAAAACTGTACGATTTACGATTAAATGGTGTAACTATTAAGCAATCAGACAACGATATTGTTCATAAAGCAAAACCTGACAGGAATTTTATCCGGATTCTCTTAAGTAATATGACCTTTGATGTTATAGATCTATTTTTACCTATATCAGAAAATGTAAAACATATTGGTTTAAATAGTTGTACAATTAATTTGATTAAAAACTTACATCAATTTTCTAAACTAGAACGTTTAGATATGGATACCGGCACTATTATAAAAGATCAACAACTTTTTCAAGATAATTCAAGCACGTTTGCTATAAACCATTGTTCATTGGGAGAAGAAAGGTCTTATCCAAAAGCAAAAGTCAACTTGCAAAACTTAGCGTCTATAGCACATTATATCAAAAGCTTAGAATTTAACCAATATGTGCCTAATGATATGACGTTTTTACAACACTTTACCCAGCTCGAAAAATTAGAATTTGAATATAGTACCGTTACCATTAGTAATTTTATACCCATAGCACCTCAAATAAAAGAATTGTATTTTAATCAATCAGAATTAAAAGAATCAGCGCAATTAGAAGCGTTTACACAATTAGAAAAAATTACATTTTACACCAATCCGCATGAAAAAGGGTTGATTGATTTAAAAAAACTCTTACCGTTAAAACATCAACTTAAAAAATTGAAAGTAGATGAAGATGAGGTAAAAAACGTTTCTTGCATCAAAGAATTTACGGTATTAGAATCTCTGGACTTAACAGTAACTTCTATTGCCGAAACAAAAAGTATTTTAGCTTTTAACACCCTTAAACGATTACGATTATTCATCGATATTGAACCCGAACCAGAAGATACTATAGCTATAGACGTAAGTACTATAACGAACATAGAGACGCTAGAACTTTGGTGTTATTTTTCTATAGAATTTATAGGTATAGAACATCTTCAAAAGTTAAAAAACTTGACACTTTATGGAAATTTAAAAAACACAAGGTTAGATACCTTACATAACCTAAAATACTTACGATTAGATGAAGATACCGATATAAACGAAATACATTCTATAAAATCTTTAAAAACACTGGTGCTAGAAATATCAGAAGAATCTAAAATTGATACTTTAGAGCAATTTCCTAATTTAGAAAACTTAAATATCACTGGTACTGCAAATATTGATATAGGAAAACTTAATAACCTCAAGATTTTGAGAATACAAGGTGAGTCCAATTTAACAAATACAACTTGTTTTGATAATGTACCTAATCTTGAAAAATTGGATCTGGGCTACTGTAATATAACCGAAGTTAAAAACCTGGAAAAGCTTACGAACTTAAAAGTATTGGACCTTTCAGAAAATGGCACGATAGAAAATATAGGCGGATTAAAAAACCTTAAAAAATTAGAACAACTTAACTTATACAGTAATAAAATTTCTGATATCAGTGTATTAAACACACTCCCTAATTTAAAAGAAGTCAATTTAGAAGGTAACGGTTTAGAAAAAAAAGAATACCTATCCCAACTAAACAAACCAGAAATAGCTATTTTTTATGGGTTGCCCTTTGTGCCTTTTAGGATATGGGACGATCAATATTTTAAATTGTAAATAGTATAATGGATTTATACGAACGAATATAAGTTGCCAACCGGCGGATATGGATTAGCTATAGAATTATAAAAGAAATATGCTTAAAATTACAATATGCATTATATGCAAAAAGCTTACAACTCATAAACAATGATAAGATTAGATGAATCACATATCTGGAAAAAGTTAAGCAGCCCTTATGGGAACTCAGAAGTAATCCCTTCACTAGTTCACGAACTTTCAAAAACGTTGAATAAGAAAATTGCGGATGAATTAATCTGGGAACACATTTATCATCAAGGATCAGTATATGAAAATACACTTGCCACCGTACCTTATTTATTAAAAATAGTTGAAGAATCAGATAATGTTGAATTTAATATAGATGTTATAGCTTCTCTTGGAGTTGTTTTGATTTACCTTGACAATATATCAGAGATAGAACAAATATTTGAAGAGAATCATCTTAATGAAAAAGAAAAAAAGAGGATTCAGGTAGCATTTATGGATTCGATAGAAAAATTTAGAAACCTTGTAAATAAGTATTCACACAATACTGAAATTTTGGATGAAGAGTCCAGAAGATTTTACTTAATCGCATTTTTAGTCTCTATAAAAAGACATAAAGAAGCTGAAATATTTAAAACCTTCAATATAAATGACGAATATATTTTTGTATGTCCTAGTTGTGAAGAAGAAACTTTTTTTTGGAATGAAGAAAATGTTTTAAATGCATATAGCAGTGATCCAACAACAAATAAAAACCAGGAAAAATTGGCAGTTGATTTACACGAATCTAATATAAATCTTGAGTGGTTAGAAAAACCAATTGACATAATGAATATCAATTCGCTTAAACCATTAATCACTTATTTTAAAGGAGATATACATTGTCATAGTTGTACTAAAAAACATAACATTTTTAAAGGAATAATGAATAGCATATAACTTTTAGTAGTTGGTTATATATACTACTTAGGATATGGCAGGATAAATATTTTGAATTGTAAATCTATTTGTTTTAGACTCAACCCAAATAAACTTGAAAATACTACTTAATGACAGAAAAAGAAGCAATAGAACTTTTAAAACACCATAGCTTTACTCATGATAACTGTGCACATTCAAAGAGTGAAAAAGGTTTTTTGGGAATGTTAAGACCTTTTAGAGGAGAACTTATTGAATCCAATTTCCATGAATTAATGAATGTGTTAAAAACCTTAAAAGGGCAGTTTGAACAAGAATGCATAGATCGAGAATTAATTTCAAAATTCTGGAGTATTTGTCAGTTAAGTAAATCTTGGGGAATTGAGAGAAATGGTATGTTAAGAAGTAATAATTTAATATCTGAAAAACAAGTAGAAACACTATCAGATTGGGTAGATTGTATTTCATACACTATTATGAATTTATTAGAGGGAGTATCAGAAAAAGAGGCTTTTGAACATTATAATTATAATTTTACAGATACACCAAATAAACCATAAAACACCACTAATATGTTTGTTCATTTCCTCTCTTATTTCATTGCAAAAAACTTCCGTAGCTATGGCTATGCAAGAATTTTACTGCTTCATAAGAAAAGAAAGCAACTACACATCTTATGTCGCATTTTATGATTTATTTGGTATAAGAAATAATCGAATGTATAATAAAGTAATACGTAAAAAATAACCAAAAATTGAGAATTAATTAGATATCCTTTAATTCAACTTAATGTTTTTAAACGAGAGAAATGAAAATTACAATGCTCTAAGCCTTTTTTAAAGGAGATATGAAACTCCTTCCTTTAAAGGAAGGTTGGGATGGATGTTTTAAAAAAGTATAAGATACAAAGTAGAAATAACTTATTAAAAAATGAATGAACTTCATAAAGGTCATTTTGTGAAAATCGGAAATGATATAGGTGTAATTGTATTTCTTGAAGGAGAAAAAAATACACCTACAGAACATGTAGGTATATGGTTTGGAGAAACAAACGAACAAGGAAACCCTAAATATAGAACAGTACCAAGGGATTATTGTAAAAAAATAAATTCAATAGAAAGTTATCATTAATGTATAACAACATGAAACTAAAAACACCTATAGAAATTGACTTTTTAGAGTTTTTTAAAACAGGAAAGTTTGATTATTTAAAATTAGGGCAAACCAAAGAATGGATTATTAATAATTTTCCTGATCCAGATTGTTATGACTCTAGTTTTTTAACCGAAGAAGTCAATATCTGGACCTATGGTGGTATTGAACTTTTTTTTGAAAACGAAAAGCTCTATTTGATTTTTTCTGACCATTGGTACGAAGGAAAATTATCGGATACCAAACAATTGAAACTCAACAAGTGGATTTTTGAAGATATTGATAAACTAAATCTATTATATGTGTTGAGTAAACTAAATGAACATGATATTGATTACAAAAAGAAAGCAGACAATCTAGGGGTTTTATTACGCCTAAAAAGTGGTGTTGAACTCACTTTTGAAAATATAGAAGATATAGAAGGATTAAGTACAAACGACTTTCACGTAACCTCTTTTAGTTTGGTTGCAGAAAATCCATACCGTTGGAAAGAGTGATTTTGAAGTACACCTGGCAATTGTAAACTCGTTCTACGAATATTAGTTAATTGTGTAGTATATATCATTGTAACCTTTAAAACAAAATAGTATGATTAAAAAAATAGCAGTACAAACAAATATATTGACTTTTGCTATTTTCTTTTTTAGTTTAAGTATAATAGGTCAAGAAATGAAAAATACAGCGAATGTTTATAAAACTGAACTAGAAAAAGGAACCTGGATTACCGATAAAATCTTAGGGTTAGATACTAATGTTAAGAAGTATACTTTGGCAAAATTCACTCAAAGAAAATTTGCGGGAAACTTGACTACTTTTTCAACCAAAGCGAGTTATACCAGTGAGTATGTTTCTCATTGTGGAAATGACAATTTTACCACTGTGGTCGGAAAATATAAATTCCTTGATCAAAATAGAATTGCGATTTCTGTTGATACTGTTTCTTATCATGGCGAATGGGAAAAACCAACCGAATATAGAAAACCAGAAGAATTTATCTTTACGATTTCAAAATCTGAAGACACCATAGTTTTTACAAGACTAAATGATTAGAAAAACATAGTATTCAAAACCTAAACAAAAACATATGCACATCAGAGATATCTATAGCAGAATAATTAATGATATGGAATCTGATGATAGGCAAGTCCAGTGGGACGCTATGATCAAATGGTGTACACTATGGATTAACGTACAGCATAAAGAATTGACCCCGCTTCTTGAATTAATAAAAGAGCTTAAAGAAATTGGTTTTTGGGAGCGATACTACCCAAGCCAATCTCATTACGCTTTAGGACTTTCTTTAGGTAAAAATTATGATGAACGATATGATTTACCCATGGTATATATCAGATATAACTCAGACAAAAACAACTTTGACATTCAATACCAAAAGGGACAAGGAGGAAAAACCACTAGAGTAGCATGTGGAGAAAAACTTTTAAAAAAGGATTTTCATAGAATAGAGCGTTGGTTAGACGATAAAACAAACAACAGTAGGACCCTTGAAAATGACTAACAAAGAAAGATTGATAAATGATATATACGAGGCTTTTAAAAATGTTAAGCTCGAAGATGGTATTGGTTTATGGGAAGCACAAGGGCATGACGATAGGTTAAGCAAACTAGAATGCAAAAAACTTAGGGCCAAAGATGTAAAAGAAGATTGGAACAACATCCCATTAATTCATCTATATCAATGCAGTAGCTCATTAACATTTTTTGATGCCAAAGGAATGCGTTTTCATACACCTATGTTTTTACTCTATGCCTTAGGAGTTTTTCAAAAAGAACAAGAAGAATTACAAAAAAATGGACTTTTAAAGGGTTGTTCTGAACCTGATATGGAAAATAGGTTACAAACCATTACCGGGTATCAACTAGATACTCCAGAATATAAATTACTCTACATAGAATCGTTTTCATTATTTTCTGGCAAGCAATTAAAATGCATTACACAATTCCTTCAATATAGAATAAACGAATTAGTTATGTACTATAAAAGTGATGAGGCAAAGGAATTAGGGTTATTACCAGAGATGGTCAAATACAATAGTGATTATTTACAATTGCAAGAAGCATTAAACTGCTGGATACATAATTTTGAAATCGAATAAGTGTTGAAACGATCATAAGTATGTTGATTTCGATCAAATGATAACTTCAGATCTAGAACAGTCCTCTCACATTTAATAACAAGAAAGCTTTTTAACCGGGTTTAAGAGTCACTTTTTTTTGCAAATATTAATTCTCCCTTTACGAATATAGATTGACTATAGTACCCTAACATAAATAAGCTTAAATTAGTTATACCAAATGAATTTAAATACATCATTAAAATCTAAATGAAACTAAAACTACTAACCATATTACTTGCTATTTCAACAATACTGCTTGGGGGACTAGCATATATCTATTATTTGGAAGCAAATTTTCATACCAAAGTAATTAAAGATAGAGAATTGACAATTACGAATTACAAAAAAGTGATCAATGCCATAGGAAGATGCGGAGGTGTGCCTGTCAAAAAGCTAAAAACAGAACTAAAAAAGGAGTTTGAAATTAACGATAAAATAGGCTATAGTGATCATAGCAAAGAATATTATTATATCCTGTATCCAAAGAAATATGAGGTAAATGCTACAGAAATATGGGATTTTATGGGGCTTGAATTAACGCTCGATGAACAGAAAGAGTTCAAAACCATACATATGTATAAACCTTAATACAAAACATGCTCAAAACATTGTTATGCAAAACCATTTAACATATAAAATTAGCTTGATAATGGTGGCATTACTATTTACTATAAATGGTAACGCTCAACATAACTATACTGTTCGCTTTGAAAACGATACCATTGCTGTAAAAAGGCAAAACGATTCTATTTACTTTTATAATAGCTTAGGAGAGGTAAGAAAGATAGTCAGTTTAAAAAATAAAAAATCAACCCCTTATGGATTACCAAAAGAAGTACAGGATATTATCTATGATGGGGAAATTCCGGGGCGAATAGAAATTTCAGAAGAAACATTTTCTACCTATTTATATACACAACGATATGTTGATGCAGGCATAGTACTTTGTTCTGTAAATTATTTTTATAACGATTTAGGCTTACAAACTGGATATAAAGAAATCTGTCCAGATGATTTAGCCGACAGTGATGACAATCATTTTGGAGGTAAAAATCTCTATAACTACAATAAATATGGGTTACTGACAGAAAAAGAAAATAATGTATTTAGATATAATAACAAGGGGCAATTAGTTGAAAAATGCTATCGCAATACGCAATCAAAAAAAATATCTTGTTTTAGAAAGTACACATATCAAGATGATAAATTGATTGCATCTACAACCATCCCAGACGATGGCAAAAACGATCTGGACTATGCATACAATAGCAAAGGACTACTATCAGAAATTATAAGAAGCAAGCGAAGCAAAATTGTATTAGAATATAATGAAAGTAATAAAATTATCAGGGTAAGTGACGTACATAAATGGAGGGGTAAAACATATAAAAACACTCGTTTAATCTATTATTATGATGCTAAAAATAGAATCGAAAAAATAAAAACATATCAAAACCATCCTGATTTTCCTAGTGAATATTTCGAGTTTATATATGACAATGAAGGGAATTTGATTCAGAAGATATTTAATGGAGAAATTTTAGCAAGTTACCAATATGATGATAAAGGGACTTTAATAGTAATAGAAAGCAATAAGAGATGGGGAGAAGACAAAGGGCATATAACCTACTAACTAGTGTAAACTAAACAAATAAAACATATACTATAGTATGATAACTATAGTGATAACATTAATAAGCATTTTTTGTATAGGAGTGTTTTTGCAAAGAGTAAATCTCGAATATAATGCTAATGGTAGGTTGTTAACCTATTCTTTATAAAAACTATTGAATGAAAATAATTACAATCATTTTTATAACCTTTATTTCTCTGAACATATATAGTCAAGAGTATTATTTTATAAACGCTCAAAACGGCTTAAATGTACGTTCTGGCAGTGATTTGTTATCGGCAAAAGTTGCTAAAATTCCGTACGGAGTTTTGGTAGAAAAAGTACTAGATACAGATAAAAAAATGACCCTTAATGACAATGGGAAAATAATCAAGGGAAACTGGGTTAAAATTAAATACAACAACTATTTGTATTTAGTGTCAAAAGAAACCGAACCATTCATAAAAGAAGGGTATGTATTTGACGGTTATTTAAAAAAAGTAATAAATGACAGCTTCATAAATAGGTCTCAAATTAGCAGCACAGAATTTAATGAATTAAAACAGAAATCATTCAGACAAAATCATAAGTCAAAAAAAATAAGTAGTCTGGATTCTATTAAAACAATTTTAAAAAATCGTGTAGAATGGATTACAGAATTTGAAGATGAAGCATATAAAAGAGAAGATGCACTTAAAAGTATAAAAACAAAAAACGGTCAAAAACTGATCATAAATCCTCTAAGCGATGATTTTGGGTTTGCGACAGGTTCGTCAGGATATTATCCCCAAAACGATATTTTAGTTTTAGAAGGAGGACATACTATCGATGTCTGTTTTTCAATCCAAACTGGAGAAACTGAAGTAACTATTGGCAATCCAGAGTATATCATCCCATCACCCAAAAACACGCATCGTTTAAATGGTTTTTTTGGAGGACATGAATGTATTACCTTTTTTTTGCAAAAAAAGATAGACGACAAGTTTACATTTTTAACTCAATTTGCTAATAATAGCGATATCTGTACCTTCAAAGAGTTTTATTGGATAAGTGAAACTACATTTATCTATAAGATAATTAATCACAAAGGCGATGATGTTTTTTTTAAAACAGAAATAAAAGACTATTCTGTAGAATTACCAGAGTCAGGCACAAAGCTAAGTGATCTTATACCTCAAGGATGGAAAGTTTTATCTACTTCATCGGGAGATTTAAATAATGATGATATAGATGATATAGTTTTTGCAATACAAAATACATTACCAGAAAATTTAGAATTTAATGATGGCCCTGGAATCGATACACTAGATCTGAATCCAAGAGTTTTGGGTATATATTTTGGAAAATCAGATCACGTTTTTGAAAAGAAACTACAATCAAATGAATTCATCATATTGCGAGATTCACCAACCATGGATGAACCCTTTGATGGGGTAAAAATCCTTGACAATGGAGATTTACAGATTGATTTTCATTTTTGGTACAGTGCAGGTAGTTGGCATATGTCAGATCATCAATACACATTCAGATATCAAAAAGAAGCTTTTGAATTAATAACTTATGAATCAAGTGAACGCAACAGAGGTTCTGGCGAAGAAACTGATTACAAGATTAATTTTATCACTAAAAAAATGAATACTTCAAGGATGTATTTTGATGATGCAACTGAAGAGAAAAACGAAGAGGATCTTCAGAAAAAAATTGAAATACAACAACTTAAATCCTTAAAATCATTAGGTAAACCATTTGAATGGGAATTTCAAGGTATAAGAATATAATCATCACATGCAAAAAGAAGGAAAAATATATATTGATTTCAATGCAATGATAACATGTGATTTGGTGCTGTTATCAAAAACTGATTTTAAAAAAGATGCAAACGGAAATACAATTGAACTCAAAAAAGGGATGAAAATCTGTGTGTATATGGATGATGAAGACGAATTTGGAAAACCCGACAATTTAATAGCCTACGGAACAGTAGAACATAATAATAGTGGAGCATTTACAAGCTGTAAATGGAATATTCGTATCGACGAAAACGGAATTCGTCATGAGTCAGAATTAAATAATGATTAAGGATGCTAGAAGAAGCTAAAAAGGAATTACACCGTAATAAACACCTTCTAATTGTAGGAAAATCTGAGGCAGATAGAAGAAAATTTATCAATAATCTAATAGTAGGGATCAATAAAGAAGTGATGAGAACTCCAAAAGGAATGGAAACATTAGAGGATTATGTGAAATTTATTAAGAAAACAAAAATGTATACCCCTGATTATAAAAAAGCAGGATACCCTCCATTTCCGGCATTACAAATGGTGTATTCACATCATGCAGTACTTAGATCAAGTAATGATACTAGTTTAATGATAATGGATGAATTAGATAAAATCAACTATCAAGAAGTAGGATATGTAGAAAGAAGCATTAAAATTTTAATTAAAATATCAGATGCTTTAAAAAAAGGTGAAAAATCAATTCAATTAATCGTTTCACAAGAGACCGAAAATGATTTAATAGATAAATTGGCAAAACGAGACAATGTATATGGAGAAAAAGATAAGCATGGCAGAACCAACAAACAAATTATAGAGCAAAATCTTAAAATTATAGATATTTCAAAATGAATTCATTTTACAATATGGCAAGCGGAAAACAAATACTATTGTCTCTATTAAGTGAATATTCACAAAAAAAGACGACAAAACAGCAGTTAGAAAAAATCACAGAACGTGTAAAGGCGGGCTTGTTGTTACACGGTTCTACAGCAAAATTTATGTGGCCAACTGTAGAGCAATTAACCTGGGTAGAACAAACACCAGATATAGAACAAGGAGATAATGAAGTTAAAAAACAAGGCTTGGGTTTAAAAGATGGCGATTTGCTACTATCTGATTTATTTGATTTGATAACCGAAAGTGAAGAAATCCCCGAAAATATAAAAGAGATATATCCAGAACTCACAAAAGAAGCATACCAAGCAGGGACACATATCATTTGGTCATTATTAAAAGCCCTAGAATGGTCTAAAACTTATGAAGATGTAGAGAACTTGGGAACGTTGGATACAAACGAAAAAGAAGATTTTTTAACTAGTTATCAAAAGAAATTAGAAGAGTACAGAAAGGACCCTGATGATTATTCGTAAAATAAGTAGGAGATGAAATATATACGCTACCTTATACTAGCACTAATTGGATGTGTTACCACTTTCTTTATTTATATGTATATACAAAGAACAAACCTTGATTACAATACAGAAGGTAAGTTTTTATCACTTGAAGAAGGAGTAGTGTATACCGAACAAGCAAAAGAAGTTTATGGAATTCTTGCACTTTGCGGGCTAATTTTAGCAGGAATATTTTTTTACAAATTGATAAGGAAATGATTCGTACAAAAGAAATTACAGAAGAATTAAAATCTCATCCAATTTTAAGGCATGCCCATGGTTTGTTAGGTAGATGGAAAGGAAAAGAGGCAAGATTGTTTAATTTAACTACTAGTCATAGAAAAATACAATTAAAAATAAGTGACGATAGATATCAAAATGATCTTCCTTATTTATTGATTTCGATGCATGAACCTATTAAAATGAATGGACCATTTGATTGGGATAATGCAGATATCGAAATTCAATTTGAAGGAGGCAATTACAAAGTGATTGATACTATAAATCAATTTACACTTACTTGTAACAATATTTCTGTAGTAGAAAAACAGGATTCTAAATAAAAAGAAATGACCTTAGAAGAAGCAAAAAAACTGATTCACAAAGAATACAATTCTCAAAATGGATTAGACACGCTTTTTAGAATGAGTGCTGATATAGAAGAAGAACGAATTACTAAATTTATAGAGGCACTACATTGTTTAGAGAAGTATTATGCAGACAAAAATACTATATCAAAAGAGTTGGCTTATCAATTATTTAGTATGAATGGCACCCTAAAAGCAAGTATGAGTCACTGGAAAGTAGAAAGACCTAAAGGTCTGGATTACGATACCTGTTGGAAAATTATTGATGGTATACGAAGTGTTTTTTCACGTTAAATTATGGCTTTAGATTTTCATAGATTAGACAATAACGAATATTTGTTTGAACTAGACGATAGTCAGTATGCTAATGTTGAGATCATTTTTATTGAGTTCAAAAAACAAACAGGAATTTATATTGACCCATATAGGGACGCTAAGCTTTCTGTTACTCATCAAAAAACAATTATACAAATTATCGATGCATATATTAATAAGCAGAACCTAAATATAAATAAACAACAAGCAATGGATATTATAGGGTTTAACGCGTTGATAAAATATTTTTCAAAAAAAGGAATTGAACTAAAAGTTTTAGGAGATTAATGGGGTTTGAATATAGAATAATAGCAGCATTCACAAAGAAACAAGTTATTGATATTCAAGGTGTACTTGAAACTAATGTAGGTTTTGACAAAAAGTACGAATTCGATAATAAAATGTTTTATGATTTTAGGACAATAGACAATAAAGGTACCATGCCAAATATTTGTGTCTTTTTGGAAAGTGATGGAATTTACATTTGCCGGTATGATACTCCTAATATATGGGAGAACTTACAAGAATTAAAAGAACATCTCGATAATAAAGGGTTTGGATATTCGGTACTTGATTATTAAGATTAGAAATAATGGCATGTAATACAAAACACTTTTACAGATTGGGTTGTAACATTTATATTAAATGAGTATAGAAGATATAAAACATATCAGAGATTTATTAAACATTGGATTAACCGAAGCAAAACAGTTATTGATAGAAAACGGAACCGTGACATCTGCCATCAAAAAATGGAATGATAGACAAGCAGAATTAATTGAATTAGAAAAGAACAAAAAGTACATCGATTTTAAAGACTGGTTTTATATAAAAGATTTTTTTGTTGAATGCTCGAAGCGGTTTTTTAAGGATAAGAATACGATTCCTAACAAAATAAAACCGCTAACAGAAAACTATTCTAAACAACTTTGGAATACATATATTTCTGAAAAACAACGCCATTTAATGCTTGTAAAATCAGATGATGACTGGAAAATAAATAAGGTTGAATCTTTTGCCAAAGAATGGAATTGGGGTACAAGTTGGAATAAAGAAGAGTATCCTGCTTTCGAAAAAAATGTGAAGCATAGACTAAATTGGGATGATGAAGATGTTATATACTTTTTTTGGGGTAGGTATACTGCTGCAGAAACAAATTGGGAAACCTTGTGCAAATACTGGATCCCATTTATGTATGAAGATGAAATGAATATTGTATTTAATCCTAAAAGCCAAAAAGTATTGATCATAGGAGTTCATGGTAGTATTGCTATTGGAGAAAGAAAAAGGAATCATGACAGATAAAACACTAAGTTAATTATGCTTCTAAATTTTGATGTAATTGGAGAAAGAACAATTGTAGATATTGATACTATACAAAAAATGGTAAATTTTAAGGTACCCGAATCTTATGTGAGATTTCTTAAATATTATGGGTATGGAGTCATTTCTGAAAAAGTAGAATATCTCAATATAGTAACACCAGACAAACAGTTTTTTGAGAATAATTTTATGGAGGATATTGATGAATGGGAATGGAAAAATGATACTCAAAAAAGTAGTATTCAAAATAGTTTTTTAGTAGCTCATACATTCGATGGAGAACATGTTTACTGTACTGTATCTTCCTTTATTATACTTCCTAGGTTTAATGACCCAATAGAGTTTTATGATTTTGAAGAGGTCTTGCAGCATTATATACATAAGTATCAAATGAATACTATTATAAAATACAAACCTCATAAAGGTTACTAAAATAGATAACACACACGATAATGAAAACCACAGACTTAATCTACATACTATTTCTTATAAGCTTTATCTCTTGCAAAAAAGAAATAACAGACACTAGTTTCAAAATATACCATTTAAAACCCAATAGAGTATATACAGATACCGTAGCAGTTAATGCAAAATTACTTAAAAGAAGGAATGATTTTTTTGTGGTTAAAAACTATGATTCAAAAAATGAACAACACAAAATTAAAATAGATAGTTTTATAGTAAATCAGTTAAAAAAAGACTCCTTTTTAACTCAAAATAAAAATGTGAGTTGGAGATTAACTTTTTTTAAATACGGTGACGGAATTGATGAGCATACCCAACACGAATACGATACAGACTATACCATACACAATCTATTCTCTTACAAAAAAGAAATAGGTAGTGTTTACTTTGATACCAGAAATGGTTACCGAGGTTCTAATTATAATGTTACTCCTGAAAAGACAGACAACACTAAAAGAAAAATAATAGTCGATTATTTTAATTCTAATACGGTATTGCAACAAAAGATAAAACAAGGACAAGAAGCTAGAGGTAGTTTTGATCCTAATACATACGTACAGGACACTATACAAGTAATTGCTAAACTGATAGAAAGACTAGGAGGCAGTAAAATACAAATAGTACAATACAAATTTTTAGAACCTATTACACCTCTTATTGTATTAGAAGGCGATACTCTTAATGTTGCTTACTCTATAGCATATGAACCCAAAGAATTTCCAAAAAAATCAAGGCTAACCCTCATAAAAGATAGTACAAATGCAGGGTTAAAAAACTACTATATTTTTCCTGAGTATAATCCTGAAAAAGGGATTGAATTTATTAATAAATAATATTTATGGATTTTACAGTATTAAAACAGAATTTAAAGGAAGTAACCAAAAAAGCTTTTTTAGAAAACTTAAATAAATATGGAAAAGATATTTGTGGCTTTGCATTAGTTAGCGATGATGGAGCTATGACAGTAGTACCTTTTACAAATACCTTATCCCATTTACAAAAAATGCAGGCAGAAGACCCTAAGTACAAGGAGGTATATGAATTTGAGCCTGCAGAATGGCTTAGCTCAGATGGAGCAAATGAAGAAGTTAATCAGATTTGCCAACTACTACATACAGCTATAGAAAAACTAGAAGGGGCAGATTTTGATCAGTTTAAAAATGAACTTTTTGAAACTTGCGTTATAGTGTTGGAAGAATTACAAACAGAAAAATTTTTTGGTACGACCTTGCAAAAAGATATACCAATAATATTCAGCATATCAGATACCGATGAGCCTAAAGAAAATTTAATTGCTTGGAATAAAAGAACAAATTCTTTAGCTATGAGCAAGAGTTACGAAAACTATCAAAACATAGTGTATTAGATGATAAAACTCAGCGAACGCCTTAATTAATCCCTATTAATAATATTCTGGTAATAGAAAAATAAATACCCCATGAGAAAATACAGAGCAACATATCAAGACAAAAGAGGTACGGAAGAAATTGTTATAAAATCTGATGGTAGTGATATGTACTTTACGCTAAGAGGAATTAATTTCGAAGGACAAGATTTTGAAATGTTGGAAGCAGAAGAGATTGATGACACAAAATTTGAGTATGAAATGTTTCAAGATGGGTCAGGAGATTTAACCAATTTCAGGATAACGGTAACAATTCCTGTTTTACTTTTTGATTCGATCAAAAAAAATAAGTTTACTGCACCACTAATAGTAAATGTAGAAGTTGGTGAAACCACAACTATTAAAGGTTTAGATAGTGAACTCACGGGCTTAACGTTAACTACATCCTTCGGAGAATTTACTGTTGAAAAGAAATTAGAATGGATGGAAGATGCATTGATAGCAATACAGAATCAACTACCAGAACATATCTATTTGAATACTTGTTTGAGTTGCAAGTACTCAAACTATCACCCTGTTGGAAACGGTATGTTTGGTGGATTGTGCTGTTTCAAAAATCACAAAGTAGAGGTAAGGAAAATGAACAATAAGTATGATTTAATGAACTCATGGACAGAAGAGGGAGTGAAAAATAAAAGCCTGTTTTTTGTACAAGAAACCTTTGATTGTCCAGAACATCAATTACCAACAAATGAAGATTGGTATTATAAAGATTGGAGAAAAACTATTTAGAAATGGAAGAAAAAGAAAAGGTAATAAATAGTTTGTTTTACAAGGAGGTTAACGTCTTAGTACGCTATCAGTTTTTGGCGATAAAGCAAAATATAACTCCCAGCTATCAACAACTTTTAAAAAATAGGGATTTTGATCATCCTTTACCCATTATTCACCGGTTTGAATATGCTAGCTGGGGAGGAGATAGACAATGGCGATTAGAATTAGATTTTGATGAGTACCAATGGTCCGATAAAACCATAAAACCTCATTTTTTAAATGCATTAGTTTATCTAAGCATTGGTAAAGAATCGATCGGTTTTAAATATCAATTGTGTAGTTCTTTTAATGATGAATTAGAACCCATGCAGTCAGAAAAAATTGAACATCAAAAGCTAAATGATGCAGATTTTGTAGCTGAAAAGATAGGACAACTCAATAAGTTTTTAAAACAATTACCAGAAGCCTTTTTACAAGAAATAGAAAAATTAAACTTTAACGAATTAGAATATATGATGCATCCTAAAATACAAGAAAAATGGAAACAAGGGTATTTACCGGGTTTTGATTGTATCACTATGGGAGAGGGAGATATTATAATAGGAAATGCATACAGCACTTATGACCCAAATAATGGAGAAACCGAACAATATTGGTCTCCTCTATGTGACACAACATTAGAAAGTATAGAAAAATACAATGATGATATTTGGACAGAGGTCGATATTTTTCATGGAGCATTCGAGTATGAAAACCAAAAATTTGTATTTGGAGATGGTGCTATGGGTAATGAGGGATTTGTGGCATCTACATCACTAAATGGTGTTTTAAACTGGGCCATCTTTTTTACGTTTTCAAACCCTATACACAAAGCAGAGGTAAAAAATCACCATTTAATTTGTTATGGTGATTCGGGTGTAATCATTGATATTGATCTAAATACTATTACTAAAATAAAGGTGGAGTAATGTCATTAACTATAGAAGACTATGAAAACAAATTAAGTCAGGCTAAAGCAAGGCTTGACAAAGCTTTTATTGCAATTCGTAAATCATATAATGATAAAGAGCGAGAAGAATTTGATAATGCTTCTAAAGCCTTGCTTGTCTGCGAGCGTCATTTATCGGCAGCAAAAAATGAAGCATATGCCGATGTCATTGATTTTCCGGTAGCTTGGGATGTAGGAGCTCCTTTGCCCCATTTATTCCTCAATGGTCATAAAGCATATTTGATCTTTTACGTAAAATCGGTAGACCCTAATTGGGACGGAACATATACAACAATAGTAGATACTGCCAGTGATAAAGTTACCTCTTTAGCTTTAGTAGAATTTGAGCATTGCACATCTGCAAAGTTAGGTTCACCAAATGACGAAGTTTTCGAAGGACATCCACTATTCGGAAAAGGCTTAGAACTTTATGCTCCTATGCAAATTATGAATTCGAACTGGATAAAAGAAATTCAGAACATAAATAGTGTACACAGTAATTACAATCCAAAAAATTGGGAAAACGCCAAACATTTCTTCTTTGGATTTCACGACGATACATTCGAATGTATAGCAAGATCATTCAAGGTCGAATTACACCAGACCAGTTTTAAAAACTTACTAAACATAGTATCAGAGAAATTAATAAACTAAAACAATCACCAAGTATCGCACCCAATAGAAAATGGAATATAATTTAGCATCTATATTACAACAATTATCTACTATTTATTTTGATGACATAGAAGGATATTTCACAATTCAGGAACTATGGAAATGGATGCTCTTTGATCAAGAAAACAGTTATTTAAACGAGTCATTGCAAATACATAAACCCTCGGGGGTGCCTATTAAAGAAAGGTCTGTTAAGCTACCCAAAAACATAACCATTTTAGGCAACTACTATTATTTTAAACACATAGGTCATCAACCTTCTTATCATCTTAAAAAGGTGGAATCTGCTGATGATTTAGTAAATGAAATATTAGGAAAATCTGGTATTACTAATATGTTTACTACAGTTATAACAACAATTATTAAAGGAGAGGTAGTTTGTTTTGATAAAAAAACAAATCTGACTAAAGTAGAAATTAAGTTAATCAGAGAGATACAACAAATCATAAGTTGCCTTACAAATTCAAACTTTAATGAATTAGCACGGCAAGGACATGCTTCTTTAATAAAATTTAAAGAATTAGAGATATCGCAACAAAATATGTATGACTCAATTCATTTTATCTCTCAAATATACCAAACTTTAAATCTTGACTATAAAAGAGATCTAGCAGATGAACTTTTAGACTATATAAGTGGTTATATAGGAAATAACAACCTTTGGATATGGGATAAACCATTAGAATGGTAAAATAACCAACAAAAAATGAGAGAGGCATAAATAAATTAATTTGCTACTTTGTCTTTATAATAGCGGTATAAATCTTCTGAAGAAGCTCCCATCCATCTCCTCATATGGATATTTAGAAAGTGATATTGCAAACGCCATACACCAATTTCTTCATAGCGTCTGGCAGACGTAACTACATCCTTAGGGATTATAGTAAATTGATCGATAGCAAATAATCTATCTACCAAATCATTATCCTCATATACAATAAAAGATTCATCATATCCATTAACCTCATTAAAAAGAGCTACGGTGATATATTGACTTTGATCTCCACCTCTACAACGCTTACTTTTAAACTTTGTTAACCATCCCAAAAATCGTAACCACCAATGATCTGAGTCAAATTTCATTCTAAAACAACCCGCATCGTTTCCTTTTATCACCTCATCTATGATACATTGATCATATCCTTTTGGGGGAAAAGAATCTGCATGAAGAAAATACAGAATATCGCCCTTTGCAATTGATGCTCCGGCATTTAATTGTCTTGCTCTTCCCTTTTTTGAAGAATGTAATCTTATAGGTATAGCAGTATTTTCTTTGGCTAGTTTATTAACAACAAGCACAGATTCATCAACACTGCCTCCATCAACAATAATAATCTCCTTTATGTGTGCTGGTTTATCGCAAAAACTAATGAGGTGATCCACTATACTGCGTATAGTTTTCACCTCATTAAGAATCGGAATTACAATGGATATTTTTAATCTCATTTAAATTAAAATATATACCACAAATTTACTCATTTAAGCTCCAATCATATTCTTTATAACCCTTTTTTGCTTGCTTTCCTATCTTTACGTCGGCATAACGATTTATAAAATCTTTGACATCACCACCATTAACTTTAAAATCCTTTTTGTACCAACTAAAGATTTTTGACACGTTTACCTCTGTATTTGTAATTGTATTTCTTGTAGGGTCATTGATAAACTTTTTGGTTTGATCATTTAACGCTTCGTGTACATTATCTCCTGTGTATGCTCTATTCCATACTACGGGGCAGGAAAAAGATGCACAATTAATTGCAAAATGAATTCTGGGGTCGTTAAACTTTCTTAAGATTTTATGTTCTAATTCTCCCAAACTATACCATTCGCCATCAATCTTAAAAAATTTAGTACCCCAAGGATCTTTAAGTTCTTTTATACTTTTAAGAGGATAACTATCGATAATAAGTTTGATGGTATATGCATTATATGCATTGATCCAATAGGCCAATTTTTCATCTCTGGTCCAACTTTCTGTAGGTGGATTATCAGACAGTTGTTTAAAATATCTGTAAAGTTGAGAGCTATCTCTCATAAATCCATTATAATCTACTTTTCCTTCATCTGATACATTTAATAAAAGTGCCTGATCCCAAGTACTGTGATCAAATACATTCTGGGCCTGCACCTGAAAGAATAGCCCCATTACAACTATAACTATATACTTTGACAATTTCATGTTTTTATGTTTTAAAATCTATTTCTATTAAGCTTTATAAACGATCACAGTATTTTAACTATGATTTAAGCTTTTAGTAGAAAATAAACTAATTAACTTACAGTATTAATTTATTTTTTTAAGAATTCTTTCACAAAACATAATTGTACAAAATATAACAAAATCGACATTAAAACACCTAAAAATAAGGCCTTTTAGGTTCGTTAAACCACAGACTTATACTAACAAAAAAACAGTAAGAAATTTCTACAATTTAACTATTCATTTAAATTCCAATCGTACTTTTTGAAACTCTTTTTTGCTGTACGTTCTATTTTTATCTTAGAATAGGTGTTCAAAAAATCGATAAGTGTACCCTTAGATTTAAAATCATTGGCAAACCAACTAAAAATTTTGGAGATACGTATTTGATTGGGTGTTATCGAATTTTTATCAGGATCATTGATAAAATCGAATGTCAATCTTTCTAACTCTTTATCTACATTTTGGGCGGTAAAAGCTTTGTTAAATATCGGTGGGCAAGAAACAGAAGCGCAATTGATACCAAAATGAATTCTTGGATCATTCATTTTTCTTAGAATCTTATGTTCTATATCATTAAGGGTATACCATTTCTTACCAATTTTAATGAATCGATGATCCCAAGGTTTTTTTAAATTTTCTATTTCTTTAATACTTTTTAACGGGTAATGATCTATAATAAGCTTGATAGTAAATGCATTATATACATTAAGCCAATAGGCTAACTCATCTGGCTTACTCCAATCTTCATTAGGTATATTCTCTGCTAGCTCTTTCAAATATAGCCTTAGAGTCTCTGTATCTTGTTTAAAGCCTTTATAATTTACATTCCCATTTTCAGACACATGTTTTTGCAATAATTTTGTCCAAGGTGTATGTATAAAAGCTTCGACAGGCATTGCAGGTATCTCTTTTACCTCTTCAATTTCTATAGGTGCTTCTACTACTGGATCTGTGGTCAAAGGCGTTTCTTTATCTTGCGGGATGGTATCCACCATAGTAGAAGGTATTTTGTTTTGAGATGTCGCTTGAACTACTTTCTTATTTCCGCCACAAGACATTAACAAACCGATACTTATAATAAAACCATAATACGTACACTTCATAAAAATATTTTATATAACCATTCAACTAGTTGTGCCTCATAAATTTAGTCAAATCCAATTTAAGAAACTACTAATTCTATCTTCTTTCAATAAAACTTTCAGCTTTAATATTTTATACAATTGCTAACTTAAATTTATTCAGAATAAAGTAGAATTGATAGTAATTTATAAAAACTAAAAACCACCCAAAAAAGTCATTTTAGGTGGTCTTATATATTCAAAATAACAACTATTTTCTATTATTTATTCTTTAACAACATCCACCACCATCATAATGATATGTAGACTCACTAATAAAAATATCATCTCTACCCAAATCGGCTAGTGCTCCTGCTGTTTTATCACAAACTGCAATAGGTTGATTCTTTAATAACACATGTCCTTTTTTATCGTCAAAATAATCTTCATCACCAAAATAAATAGCTGCTTTACCTGTAAATACGCAAGGCCCATCCTCTGGCATTGGATCTTTGATAGCAGCAACTTCTATAGATTCGATATAAATCAACTCATCGGTAGCATAATTCTTTGGATCCAAAATACGATAAGGCTTTCTCGCCCGTATTTCTATGGTTCCAAAACCAACATCGGTCAATGCTTTTACATAGTCAGCAATTGGCAAACTACCACTCAAACACAAAGCTCTAAGTCGTTCATCATTACGCAATGTATCATTCATAGGTTGCTCGCATGTTGGGTCACTCATTACCAACCGCCCATGAGGTTTTAATACCCTATACATTTCTTCAATGGCTTTGCGAAGGTCTTCTTCTTTAAATATATTAAACAAACAATTTTGAGCAGCTACATCGATGCTATTGTCTTCTACCGGTAAATTAAGTGCATCTCCATATCGAAGGTCTACAAATTCACTTTTAAACCAATCGTTTTGTTTTTCGGCTTCCAAAAAATTCTTACGAGAAGCTTCGAGCATTTCGTTAACAACATCAACACCTATCACTCCGTTTTTTTGACGAGAAAAATAGGAGAATTGCAATAACTCCATTCCACCACCAACACCTACATATAAAACCTTGGGGTTATTAGTTAAATCTCTAGCATTTACCGTACTACCACATCCATAATTCATTTCCTGCATTATTTTCGGAATAGAAAGTCCTGGTAATTCCCAGATTGGGTTGGTAGTACAACATAACCCAACATCTGGAGTTAATGCTGCTTCTTTATATACATCGTGCGTGGTTTCTAAATAGCTCATACATTATTTTTTGTTCTTCATATTGCCCTTATGGCACATCTATTATTTCGGGTTGTAAATATTTCTGTCGTACAACGACTCTAAAACTTTCGTTAGTTTTTATAATATTTTTATTAATTCTTTAAAAAGCGTGATCATTTCGGGTTCTGCTTTTTCTGCCATGGCAATTATTTCACCAATATCCACGGGTTTTAGATTATCTGGGTCACATTCGTCTGTTAATACAGATACTGCGGCAACTGGTAAATCCAAATGGTTTGCTACTATAATCTCTGGCACCGTACTCATCCCTACAGCGTCTGCACCAATAATCCCAAGATAACGGTATTCTGCACGAGTCTCTAACTGCGGACCCACTACAGAAGCATAAACCCCTTTATGTAAATTTATATTATTGTCTTTGGCTATCGTTATTAACTTTTTATTGATCTCCAGATCATAAGGGGCGCTCATATCTGTAAAACGACTCCCTAATTTTTCTACTCCTTTAAAAGCCAAAGGTGATCCTCCCTGTAAATTGATGTGATCATCTATAAGCATCAATTCTCCTTTTTTAAAGTTAAGATTAACAGCTCCTGATGCATTAGAAACCAGTAACGTTTTTATACCTAATTTATGCATGATTCTTACTGGATATGTTACATCCTGTAATGAATACCCTTCATAAAGGTGGAACCTTCCTTGCATTACTACAACTTTTTTCCCTTCGAGTATACCATATATTAGTTTTCCTTTATGAAATTCTACAGTTGCAGTAGGAAAATTTGGTATATGATTATAGCTTACTTCTTTAATAATTTCTATTTCATCAATCAATTGTCCTAAACCAGTACCAAGAATAATTCCTATCTCTGGTTTTTCGAACCCTTTTTCCTGAAGGAACTCTGTTGTTTCCTCTATATATTTAATCATACTTTTCTATTATTTTTTATACTATACAAAAGGTACTTTTGGTATTTTATCAATCCTAACTTATTTCAAAAATTTCTGAAAAACCTCTACATCTTTAATATCTTCATAATAATCTATATCATTACGCTTATCAAGCATTTTTACGTTTGCAGCATCAATATCCTTAAGTGTATCCTGCAATACGGTTTCGGTTCCCCAGTTTTTGTTTCTAAAAACGTGTGAATTTAAGGATTTCATTCCAAATAAATAATATCCTCCATCTACGGCAGGCCCAATAACATAATCATGTGTCTGCAATGCAGAAAATGCTTTCTCAAGATCTTTCTGATCTAAGTCATACATATCACTACCGATAATTATAACATTTTGATACTCATTTTCGAACCCTTGGGCAAAAGCATATTCCATACGTACTCCTAAATCTTCTCCTTGCTGCTGTCTTTTGGTATATACATCTTGATCCCAAATGTCATTATCTCGTATTTTTACCGAATAATGAACTTCTTTATCAACCGTTAAGCCTTTGGTTATCTTAACTGTATGTGCTAACAAAAATTTATAAATCTCTAGTGCAGTATGATCTCCTACTTTTGCTGCTAACCGAGTTTTACACTTACCCAATTCTGGATTTCTGGTAAAAATCAATAATAAGTTTTTTTCTTTCAATGCGAATATATTTTTTCCCCTTTAAGTAACCATTTCCCCCATTCTTTTGAGAAAGCATGTACTTTTTCTGTTGTCTTACCGATAGTATCGACCACAGGATAATTGTTGTTTTTCCACTCAAAAATACCTCCATATAAATTATATACATTGGTATATCCTGCTTTTTTTAATTTTTCTGAAATATCTTCTGAGCGGATTCCCAAACTACAATATACCACAATGCAAGAGTCCTTTGGTATTCCTAATTTTTTAAAGGTTTTCATTTTAAAATAGTCATACCCTATATGAATTGCATTTTTTATATGGCTTACTTCGTATTCTTCTTTTTCTCTAGCATCCAACACTACCGACTCAGTTTGTAATTTACTAAACTTATCTACAAACATATAAGGGATTTTTCCTTCGTTATATGCATCAAGCAATTGCTCTAAGGAATTTTGAGCATTTCCATAGCAGGTCATGAAGAAAAAAAAGCAGTAAAGTAATCTTTTCATTTTTTGATACTAGAAAGGTTTTTAAAAACGTAGTTATTTTTTAATTTTTCCTGAAATATAAACTACTCATAAAAAACAGTCATTTCGTCAAGGTCTTTTCTTTTTAAATCAGGTACATAGGCCGGAAGTTTAGGATAACCTACCGGAAGTAACAAGAAAGCTCTTTCATTACTTGGCCTATTAAGAGTTTTGGCCAAAAAATTCATTGGGCTTGGTGTATGTGTTAATGTAACTAACCCTGCATTGTGTATAGCAGAAATCAACATCCCACATGCAATCCCAATAGACTCATTGACATAATAATTGTTGTGTTTTTCACCATCTTCTCCAAACTCGTATACTTTTTTAAAAGCAATAATAAGCCAGGGAGCTATCTCCAAAAAGGGCTTATGCATATCTGTAGCCAATGGTTTAAGGTCATTTTTCCATCGATCGCTCATTCTATTTTCGTAACTTTCTTTTTCTTCTATTTCTGCTTCTTTACGAATTTGAGATTTTAACATTGGGTTAGATACAGCGCAAAACGTCCACGGTTGTTTATGAGCTCCTGATGGAGCTGTAGAAGCACTTTTAATTAAATTCTGAATAACTTCTTTTGGTACATCTTTGTCTGAAAAATCTCGTACCGACCTTCTTTTATCTAACCACTGATGAAATAATTCGCTCTTTTTTATTAATTCATTCTCAGATACAATGTCTGATTTATAAGCTACATGCTTATGACCATTAATAATTATATGATCTGGTGATCCCATATATTGGTAATTTTATAGTATCAATCGTATTACATTTATTATGTCATTTACCTAGTATTCTCTCTTCATAAAATCCATAAAACATTCACAATGTACGTATTGATTATTTTTAAATATTTAAAAAAGTAACAGCTATTGTACTTTATGATTAATTAAAATACAACAAATCGAAAAAACTACCAAAATCAATTCTATTTTGATTATGCTACTGTCCCTTGGCAACTACTTCCTGCTCCTGCAGTACACCCATAACAGTGTTGTGATATAACGATGTTTCTATTCTGAAGTAATTCTTCATTATACTCGCTAATATGCTTTACTTTACTAGCCACTTTAAGACCCAACATTTGATTAAAATCACAATCATACAACCATCCATCCCAACTTACAGAAATGGTATTGGTACACATCACGTTAGCCACAGCAGATGGGTTGTATGCTTCTACCAACGCATACATATAGTCTTCATAATTTTCTGAAGCTATTAAATAATCCAGAAATCTACTAATTGGTAAATTGGTAATCGCAAAAAGATTATGAAATTGTATATTAAAATCTTCTAGTAACGCTTTTTTAAAATCTTTCTCCATCGATGCCTGATCTCCCGGAAGAAATGCTCCCGATGGATTATAGACCAGGTCTAATCTAAGATCACTACCTGGCATACCATATCCTCTATCATTAAGTTCCTGAAGCGCTTTTATAGAAGCATCAAAAACACCATCACCTCTTTGCTTATCTGTTTTTCCTCTAGTCCAGTGCGGCATAGAAGAAACTACGTGTACATTGTGTTTTTTAAAAAAATCAGGTAGGTCATAGTATTTTTTATTAGCTCTTATAATGGTAAGATTACTACGTACGATAAAATCTTTAATCCCTGCCTTACTTGCTTCTTCTACAAACCATCTAAAGTTAGGGTTCATTTCTGGTGCCCCCCCTGTTAAATCCAGTGTATGGGCTCCTGTTTTCTTAATAACCTCTAAACACTGCTGCATAGTCTCTTTGGTCATGATTTCTTTACGATCAGGACCGGCATCTACATGACAATGCTCACATACTTGATTACACATATACCCTACATTGATCTGTAATATCTCTAGAGATTTAGGTCGCAAAGGATTGCATCCTATTTCTGCAATTTTATCGGCAAACTTAGGTAGTTCTCCAGAAGCAAAAATTCCGTTATTTAGAATTTCTAACTGTCTGTTTGCATCTGCCAACTGATCATTACGTTTATGTAAAGATTGTGTTTTTTTTATTTTTGACATTTTCTTTTTTAGATTATATATTCTATTCGAAAAGAATCTGATATGTATTCAACTTGCAAGTACGCTCTTCTGATAACATCACTTACATAGATAACTTTTCGTACTTATTCATCATCTGCACACCGTGTACCAATGTTGCTCCGCTTTCTATAGCAGCACCTGCATGTACCGCTTCCATCATTTCTTCTTTGGTAATTCCTCGTTGCAATCCATCTTTTGTATAAGCATCAATGCAATAAGGGCATTTTACAACATGAGAAACTGCTAGTGCAATTAATGATTTTTCTCTGGCAGTTAATGCGCCTTCTTCAAAAACTTTACCATAGTAATCAAAGAATTTTGTACCTAGTTCTTCATTCCACTCTGTAATTTTTCCAAATTTTCTTAAGTCGGCAGGATCATAATATGTTTTTGACATTGGTTGTTTTATTAAAAGATTATAGGTATAAAGTTATATGTCGTAAATATGTTATTAAACTTTCAATACATATCTACTGTTTTTTTTAAAGAATTGGTAAGATAAAAAACCCAAACTAAATACAAATTATTTTTTTCCTAAAAATGGGTATATTATAGGTATTTACTGCTATCAATGTCGGTAATAGGTTAATAAAAAAGCTTACATTAGACGTGGAATACTATACCATTACCCCGTATTGGGCCCTAAAATTTAGATTATGAGGAGAAAAGTTACACTTAAACAGCTCGCAAAAGAATTAAACCTTTCGATTTCTACAGTATCTAAGTCATTAAAAAATGATCCTGAGATTAGTGAGAAAACGATTAACCGAGTGCATGAGTTAGCCAACTTCTATAATTACAAACCCAATGCATTGGCGGTAAGTTTAAAAAGTAATAAAACAAAAACAATAGGGGTCATTTTACCAGATATCCTTAATCATTTTTTTGCAAAAGCTTTATATGGTATCGAGCAGGAAGCTTCTAAAAGAGGATACAAAATACTTACATGTATCACCAATGAGTCGTATCAAAAGGAGATCGAATATGTAGAAATGTTAAACTATAGTAGTGTAGACGGTTTTATTGTTGCATTAAGTCAGGAAACACAAGTAGTTAATAAATTAGATCATTTTAAGGCTCTGGAAAGAGATAGGGTTCCTATGGTCATGTTTGATCGAGTAAGTAATGAGATTGATTGTGACAAAGTAATTGTAGACGATAAAATTGCCTCTAAAAATGCAGTGCAGTATTTGGTCAACTCTGGATGCAAGAGAATAGCTACCATTACTACATTAAGTAATGAGGTGAGTGTTGCCAGTTTACGATTAGAAGGAGTAGAAGAAGTAGCAAGTATGTACAATGAGGTTACCCTGACCGATTTGCGCATAAAAGATTCGAACACTATAGAAAATGAAATCGAGCAATTCCTTAAAAACAATACTATTGATGCTGTACTAGGCCTGGATGAAACCGCTGCAGCTGTAACTATCAATATGTCTCATAAACTTGGGTACAAAATCCCTGAAGACATCTCTGTTATTGGTTTTACAGATGGTTTATTATCAAAACATTCCTATCCAAAACTTACCACGGTTTCTCAACACGCAGAGGACTTGGGAGCAAAGGCAACTCAAATACTAATGGATCGATTAGAAAATACGTCTGACAGTTATAAAGCTTCTACCAAAATTGTAAAAACATCTTTGATTGTTAGAGATTCTACTCATAAAGAGCTGATTTCGAGTCTGCCTGATTAAAAATAAATTGTTTTTCTGATTCGTATTGAATATCAGAATTTTTGGGGGTCACAATGGTAAGAACCATCTCTTCAACGACATAACTTAATGCTTTATATTGTCCAAAATTACTAAAAGTAGCAACAAAGCCTTTCTCTGTTTTTTTTACCTCATCAATCTCAAAAACGCTTAATGGAGTCATTAATCCTGTTTTGATACATTTTGCCATTGCTTCTTTTATAGTCCAAAATAAGGTAGTCCCGATACTAAGTTGATCTTTACAAAAGGTAGTAGTAAGTATAGTTGTTTCTGACTGGGTTAATTGATCAATGATCATATCTGTATTTTTCGAATTGATTGCTTCTATATCAATCCCAAGGGGATGATCTTCGCTATAACAAATACCCACCGCGTACGTATCGGTATGGGCTATTCCAACAGCAAGTTGCTCCTTACCTTCATGCACAACTATAGGTTGGTTAAAAACACCAGATCTTATTTCTATCAATGTTTTATCTTTTACAGCTAGCATCTCACAAATTGCCTCTTTGGCAGCATATCTACCCAATAAAAAACTTAATCGGCGCTCTGTATACAAATAGCTTTTGGCTTTATCTGATTCTTTACCACTCAAAAAATACGGCATAGCTGCTTCGAGATCTGTTATTGTACTTGTTACACCAACAACACAAGCTGTATGCTTTCCTTCTTTCCTTGTAAAAGTTATAGCTTCTTTAAAAATTTGCATGAGAAATCGTCGTTTAACAGAAGAATATATTCGTTATATCCAAAAGTACCAATATCCTACAAGAAAAAGAGAAATCACAACACAAACTATTTCTATTTCTTCTTAAAGTCTTGCACACCAAAAGCTAATCACCACTCTCAAATACATGAAAAACAAGCGTATAACACAATATTTCAACTTAGATGAAATATGTTGAAATATGAATGAACTCTTAAAATCATTAATCTTGTACCAGAAAATTAATCACAATAACAAATATTGTTTTGTGAACAATAAAGAAGCATAAAATCATTCAAGTTAATTTATTATGGCTTTAAAAAAAGACATACAACTATTAATACACCAGATCATTCATAAAGAATGGTATGCCAGCTACTCTTTTTTAGCTGTTGCAGAGTGGTTCGAAACTACTCCTTGTAAAGGGTTTTCTAAGTTATTACAAAAAAAGGCTGAACGTGAGAAAAAACAGGCCATTCAATTTTCTAACTATTTAAAACAACGAATAGGAAACATTGATCAAGTATCTGTAAAAAATCCAAAAAAAGAGTTTACATCTTCTTTAGAAGCTTTTGAATATATCATGAATCAGAAAGAAGATATTACAAAATGTGAACGACAGCTTTATGCATTAGCATCTAGAGAAAAAGACTATAAAACGATAGAATTTCTTTTAAAGATTGTACAGGAAGCTATTTACAAAAAGAAAAATACACCTGTTAACTCTACTGACAATGTAACATTTATATAACAATCTGAAAGAAAATTGATTATAAAATAAAAAACAACGAGTGTAAATAATATTACTTACAAATTATGTTCAGGAAAAAGAAAGATAGCAGAACTTTCTTTTAAAAAAGGGAAGAGTTTTTTTTGGGGTAAAACTCTTTCCTGCTCCTGAAATATTCATTACAATTTTATTACCCACCATTACTTATCATAACGCCAGATATATCGTCATATATTCTGTTTATTCAGGAGATCATTCTCTTATCACCTATTTAACCCGGATTATGAATCTTCTATATAATTCGGGGTTAATAGCTAAATCAATATAAACCGGTATTAAATTAGCTACACCATTTCTTAAAATGGTTTGACTAAAAGCCTAAAATGCTTAGATAATCAGGAATAAGCTGTACATAAACCTTAGGCTCTATAGCACCATCTTTGTCTATGTTTATTTTAAAATGGCTAAGGCCCCTCTTGTATGTAGCTCCATTACTTTTTATTTTTTGAGGACGTAAGATATCCATAATAGCTGCTACTCTTTGAGTTGTGCATAAACCAGATTTTTGCAAAATAGATAAGAAGGCTTCACAATATTGGGATCCATTTTTTAAGTGAAACTCTACCCCAATTGTAGGCAACCAATCTTTATTATATTCGACCGCAACACTAATATAGGCCGTCTGATTCATGTATATAAGTTGTGTTGCTAATACCTCTTTATTTCCTGGCCAGTTAATCCTATTTAAAAAGGTAAATAATGACTTAGAATCAAACCCTCTTATATACATTCTGGTGGTTTTGGTTTTTCCTCGCGAATGCATTACCCCCAGATGCTCTATATACTGTCCCTCTTCTAACGCCTCCAAACATTCTTTCAAGAGGTCATCTTCTTGTTCATTTTTTGAAGATAAGCTTAGTACCGAAACAAAATAACAAATCTCATCGAACGTTATAAATTGCTGTTTAGGGCTAACAAATAAACTAGGGATTTGGTCATTTTGAGTACCGTTAAGATCTGCTTCTATCCAAAAGCTTTTTATTTGTTGGTTATCCTTACTGAGTTTAAAACAGTCACCTAACCAATCAACTACTTCTTTTTGGTTCGGTTTTTTTGCATATTCTTCTTGCAAAAAAAGTAAATCATCTTTCTCGGCAAAAGCCATTGCAAGATCTACCTGATCGTTGTCTTCTTTTATTCGAAATTCGAAAACATAAGACAAATGTTGTCTGGGGTAAAAACTCGCTAGTTGCTCTTCTAATCGATTTGCTGCCAAAAAAGATACCATACACTTTTCCCCAACAGGAAAAATGTATGGCACTATAGTATGGTGTATTGGTTCTACCAAGTTCTTGGTTCTACAAGATTATCAAATAATGTTTCTAATTCTTGCTCATTTACAGGGTAGCTAGATGCTTCTATCAAAGTATCTACTAATCTCTGACTCATTTTTTGCTCTAATTGATTTTGAACATTTTCGATAGTTTCTACAAACTGCGAATAGTACTTTCTAGAGTTTTCTTCTGATGACCTTAATAAAGTTGCCAATCTTGTAAATGGACTTTTTGGATCGCTCTTAATGATGTTTATAAAGTTAATAAAAGCGGCCTGATCATCTGTACTCCACTCGTATCCCCATATTAAATTGGTAGTTGATCTTCCGATTACTTTATTTACTGCCCACCAGTTTGGATCTAAGTTTCTAATGTCAGAAAAAATTGCAGAAGTCATTGTTTTTGCTGCTTCTGGTAACTGCATACGATCATAGATCAAATCTGTAATCTTATTTTGGTATTCCTGAATACCATTATCATCTTGTTTTTTTACGGCTTCTGCCAATTGTACTTCAAAACCTTTCATTGTTGTTTTGGTATTATCTGTGTTATCAGATAATATTTTCATAAATCTTAAAAGGTCTCTATTAATTTGCTCGTTAGTTGGTGTTGCCGTCGATGCGGTTTTAAGTGTTTCTGTTTCCATTGTTTTTACGTTTATTTAGTTAATGTTAATAAGATGCATTCTTCAGGGGTGTGAAATAAATTGGTTGTGGTAATATGAGATACAATCTCTTTAGAAAAGCCCATTACATTAATCAATACTTCTGATAATTCGGTTTCGTTTAGTTCTCTCTTCTCTATGCTTGTGGCAGTTTTTACAAAAAAAGTATTTCCTATGATAGCAGAAACTCCATTTTCATCATTTTTTCTAATGTATACGCAATCATTAAACAAACTATTCTCTATACTAATATCGTAGTGTTCTTTAAGTTGGTCATGGCCAATTCCGTTTTTCATAATAGCACAAGGCATAAAATCCTTTTTGCTAACATGTTCGAACAAAACTTTTACGGTATCAGACTCTTCTGATAGTTGAATCGTATGTATAGGATGTTCTAGCTCTGCTCCCGAAATATCTATCGGTTTTTCATTAAGGATAGAAGTGTCAACGACAAACTCTTTACCTTCATCTACAGAAACGATCAGGCTTCCGTGGTTTACAACTCCCATATCCCCCATAGACCCTCCTACTAAATAGACATCGAATCCCATGTATTTCAGTAATTGAAACATCGCATTTGTGGTAGTCCAGCATGTACCGCCTACCCCATACTCTAGCCAGATTTTAAAAAAACTGTCTGCTTGCATTTGATCATGATCAGAGAACGCACTTTGGCTTATTGCCAATCGTTTCCAAAAATTATCAAAAGGAATATTTCTACACCATGCCTTATACAAAAGTGTGAGTCCTTCTTCATTACATTCTATTTGCGGGTCAATCCCAAAACGATTTAAAACGCTTTGAGCAATCTCTGGATTTAGGGCAATACTTGGTTCTGCAAATGTTTGGTTATTCATAAGTTTAGTTTTTATGATAGTACTACATTTTGGTTTTTAAGTAAAGTAAATAAGTGATCAGATGTTATAATGGTATCTTCTACCAAATCATTTATATCCTTATCTATTTTTTCTTCTAAAAGGAAATTTTTGAATGCTTTAGAAACAAACAACCATATCCATTTTGATTTTTGTTTTTTACATATCTCGATGGCTTTATGAAACATATTTAAAGCCTCTGATGGTTTATTAATTCCGGCCAATGCCATTGCTTTAAAACAATACGCATATGCCAAGCCATATTTTACATTATTTATATTCGCAAAAGTTATGGATTCATTAGTTATTTCCAAAACTTTCTTATAATCTTTGTTAGTAACACACACCATGGCTTCTATTAAATCATAATATGCTTTTGCTGATGTTTTTGGCGCCCATTTTTTTCTGGCTTCTTCATACTTACTTAATGCATCAGGATCACCAGAAAGTGCTTCAGCAGAAACTTTATTTAAACGAATCGCGCTTTCCCAGTAAGGAAAAACTCCTTTCTCCTGAAACAGCACTACTTCTGTATCCAGATTCGCCAGCATATTTTTCTCGATAGTACAATCGGGTAAAAAAGAAGATATATAAAGATACAACCTAGAGGTTTGCGCAAAAATACCCATTGTTAGATTAGGCCAGTTATATGATTTGGCTTCTTTTAATGTTTCTTTAAGTATATGAATTGCTTGATCTACCTGCCCCAAAAATAATCGGGCTAATGCTTCAAAACTTTTACATACAATATAAGGATCTAAACCATCTGTAACCAATTTTTGCCTCCCTTGTTCCTGATCATAAATAGAATAACACAATTGACATGATCGTATACAACCTTCAAAATCTCCTTCAAAAAATTGAGTCTGACTAAGACAATCATAGGCTTGAGCCAAATAACTATTGTTCTGTAATGCTTTTGAGGCTTTAGCCATTTTTTCTGTAAGCTTCAACATTTCGATAACATTTCCTTCTGTACACTCATAAATCCACATTCCTTTGGCCAATGCAAACTCTAATTTATGATTCGAATCGGCGTCTTCTAGTACATCTCTAGCCTGACGATAGTTTTCGATAATTTCTGGATGGTTCCACCCTGATTTATTAGTTAAAACGGCCGCTTTATGTATTCTTAAATTTGCTTCTACCACATTGTCATAGTCTTCTGGCGTATTAGTTTTTAAAAGTTCGATAATCGATAATGCTTTATTAGTTAAATTAAGAGATTCTAGATGTCCTAATTTCTTTTGCATTTCTATATCGGCGGCTATATTATAGAATTTGACAGCTTCTTTATACTTTTCTGCCTCATGAAAATGGTAGGCCAGACGCTGTACATTTCGTTTTGGATATTTTTTAAATTCTTGTCTAAGAGTAAAGGCAATTCTATAATGTGCTTCTTTTTTGGGTTTGGTGGTCATACTCTGAAAAGCAGCATCTCTAATCAAAGCGTGACTAAACATATATCTTGTACCATTTACTTTACGACGACGATAAATAATACTTGCTTTGATAAACAGGTCTAAATCTGCCTGCACCAGAGCCTCATCTTTTAATGAGGATTTCACCAAAAGATCATGAGAAAATTCTCGTCCAATTGTTGCAGCCAATTGGGCCGTTTCCATGGCCACCCCAATACTCTCTAACCTAGCCTGTAATAAACCGGTAAGCGTTGGGGGTACTTCTATCTCTTTTATCGTATCGATAAGCTCATAGGTATTGTTAACCAGTTTCAGCATTTTCTTTTCGTAGAGCATATAAGTAAGCTCTTCTGCATAAAGGGCAACACCGTCTGTTCTTTCAGAAATAAGCTGCAATACCGCATCACTTACTTCTATCCCGTCAAGCACACCTTCTACCAATGGCTTTATATCCTTTTTATCTAATGGAGAAAGTTCTATTTCTCTTACCAACTCTGTTATCCAGTGAGACGTAAATTGTGGACGGGCAGATAATACCAACAAACATTTATCTCCTATACGTTGTTGTAATAATTGCTTTAAAAAAGATTCGCTTGTTGGATCTATCCAATGCAAATCTTCTATAATAAAAACAAACTTGTGTCGCTTACCGATATCAAGAATTAATTTTTCTAATATCTCAAGAACTATCTTCATTCTTTTCTCATGAGATATCGGGTAGCTTGTATATTTTTTGACCGGTATCGAAAACCATGAACATAATATTGGTAACGATACTGCTACATCGCACCCTACAGCAAATAGTGCCTGCTCTAATTTTGAAACAATCTCATTGTCTTTTGTTGTTTCATGAATATCGAGATGCCTTTTCAACATTTCAAAAATAGGCTGCAGCGCATTATTTTGATATTCTGGCAAACAACGACAGTGATGTACGATCCCACTGGCTTTTAGCACTTGTTGTTTAATCTCGTATATCAATTTAGATTTTCCTATCCCAGCCTGCCCTCTGATCAAAATTCCTTTTTCATCGGGACTTGTCTGTTTCCAACTATCCAAAATTGTTGCTATCTCTCTATCCCTACCAATAGTAGCTCTACCTGCACTTTTGGGGTTTAAAAACAATAATGATTCGGTTTGGCGCTCTCCTATTAATAAAAAACCTGGTGCAGCGGGTTCAAAATCTAAAAAAGGATCAAGTAATCTTTTAGTATTTTCACTTACCAATACTTGACCTGGTTTTGACTGACAAAGTAAACTAAATGCTGTATTGGGCACCTGACCTTCTGGAAGCGCATTTTTTTTGGACAATACCATTCCAGAATTCATCCCCATTCTGATATCGAGATTGATACCATGTTCATTCGACAATAGTGCACTTCTTTTCTCGATTTCATTCATCAATTCTAAAGCAGTTCTACCTGCCATTCGTGCATCATTGTCACTTAGCTGGGGATACCCAAAATAGATCATTATGTTATCTGCCAGCGTTCCCGCAATATGGCCTCCATATCCCATAGCAATATCACGACATAGATTAAGTTGGTCTTTTTGTAATGTATCAAATGTTTCTAAATCTAGTGTTATCCCATTTTTAGGAACCAGACTTAATTTGATACACACTACGGTAATTTGCCTTTTATCACTTTTTGTATGTTGCCAACCCAAAGGATTAGCCAAGGTGAGTTGATCTTCTGACCTAAAAACAACTTCATCTCTGGCTATTTTTTCTACTATGCCATTGAGATTTATTTTAGAATAGGTTTCATAAATAACGGCTGCATCTCCAATTCTTCGAGCCGGATTTTTCATCACCACCCTATTTAGAATATCTGCCAATGGGTGTCCAATCATGGCTGCTGGTAACGGTACGTTCTCTGCACTTAATTGTTGCTGTAATACATCTGCCATATTCTCACCATTCATCACTTTTTTGCCCGTAAGACACTCGATCAAAATAAGTCCCCAGGCATATAAGTCAGATTTTACAGTTGGCGGTTCCCCTCTTAATTGTTCTGGAGCACAATAGGCAGGTGTTCCTACCATTTTTTGTACTAAACCCTGATCATTGTCTTTGTATTTATGATGGTCACGTGTAAACAAACCAATTCCAAAATCCAGTATTTTTGCATGAGACCTTGAACCAGTTTTCATAATCATTATGTTATCTGGCTTTAGGTCTCTATGAATGATTCCTTTTTTATGAGCATAGGCAATGGCATCTAACACCTGTCCCATTAAAATACCGGTTTCTGTGGCCAAAACATCTTTCTTTCTGGTAATCCATTCTCCCAACGTTTCTCCTGACAGATATTCAAATACCGCATAGGGCTCGTATTCATTAACATACCCTTTATCAAGTAATTTGACAATATGAGGATGATTTAATTCTGCATACAAAGACGTTTCTCTCTCGAATCGCGCTACCTGATAAGCACTTTTTTGCAATTCTGAGTCATCATGAAACTTTAGCATCTTTATCGCTACCAGTTGACCCGTACTTTTTTGAACCGCTTTGCACACTACCCCATTAGCACCTTCACCAATAATTTCAAGAAAACTGTAATTATGGAGGTTACTGATGTAGCTTTTAACAAAATTATCCAAACTATACTTCATCTATTTAGTATGACTCATTATATTCTCAAAAAAAGACTTTTTTAGGTTAGTGTCAAAATTGATTTGCATCTCGACACCCGAGTAAAAGTATTGGTTTTTTTCTATAACAAAACCCTTTTTAGGCAATACATCCTAAAAGCCTGCTATATAAAAATGTTGTAGGTTTAGTAAGAAAGACTTAGATGAAATTTTCTAATTAGATATAACAGGTATTTTACCTTCTGTTTGTTCATCTTTGGAAATTTGAAAAAGTTCATGCCCAAAACGAATTTCTCCTCTTCTTCTTTCTATTACGTCCATAAAGAGGTATCCATAAGGTTTTACACCCAGCAATTGCTTTCTAAAACGATGAATTTGAAGATTAAGGTAGTATACATCAATTTCTTTATATAATTCTTTTGACATTTCTTCTAATAATGAATCAGTATTCATCCAGCCTTGATCATTATACACATCTTCATTATTTTTATCAAATGCTCTCTTTTTTGCCAGTAAGAAAAGTAAATAATGGTGTGCACGTTCTCCCAAATCCAACTCGATGGCATCTACCATGATTTTTAATCTAATATGCTCTTCATCTGTACTTAGGTTAAATAAAAATTGAGCACTATCGACTACATTACCATTATCTATGGTATCATCTAATGGTTCATTTTCTACAAATTCCCATTCATCTCCATTTAGCTCATAGGATTGTCCATGCTCAAATTGTATGGTAGAAGATACGGTTTCTGCTTTCCAGTATTTATCCTTAGAGAAATAGATCAATATATCTGTATTATCTCCTTTTGGTAGTATATGACAGGTATTTAATTCTAGAATGGTATCTGGTTTTGTAAGTGATTTTAAGTAGCTGGAGGGCGGATTAAGATCGATCACTTCCCACTGTGTGGCGATGCTTTTACCAAATTGAATCGTAGCCTTATCTGCCATTTTTCTAGTCGAATGATGCACATACTCCCCATTTACCAAGGTTCCATTTCTGCTGTAATCTTGTAACTGCCACTCCCCATTTTTCCAGAAGATGATCGCATGAGATTGCGAGACATCTGCATCAGGAATATGAGTAATAGCATTTTTTTGATTTCTGCCAAAGGTGTTTTGTGCGTTAAGAATAATGGTTTCTCCTGTAAGTTTATTTTTAATAGTTGCCATAACAAATGGTAGGGTATTAGTAACGGTTTCTAATTTAGGATTTTATCATACTCAAATCCCGCTAAGAGTTTATATTCGCCTTTTCAAGTTACGTAAATTCCTTAAAATCGACAAACAAATAATTACAGTTTCCTCTTACAAACCAAAGATAAGCACCTAAAACTATAAATAGCAAGTGTTTTGTTATTTTTAAATATACTTTTTTACGTTTATACCTTATAAAATGGATATTAATGCATTTACAAAAGGGGAGTTTTCCCTTTGTTTATATACGGTTAGTCTTAAAAATTCTTTTATACAATTTTTTATTTTTTGGATGTATTTGTTCCTATACATCTGCTAATTTTACCATCTACCCTAGATTACTTTTGTCTATTTTAAAAGATCAGCTCCCGTAACCGGTTCAGGTATTTTACCTACCTCGGATTACAATTTTGGGCCATCGGGTATCGTTTTTATGGCAAGACAAACTTTTGCATCACTTCTGAAGCCTAAACTCACCTACGTTACAACCTTTTATTATTCTACTTTAGAAGTATTTATATTTTTTAAGTAGGGTGTTTTATTGATAAACCGTTACTTATAAGAAAACATTTTTTTGCTCCATAACTTATATCACAAAAGCAGGTTGCTTTATAAAGAAAGGTTCCTGCTTTTGATAGGTTAATATCCATATTTTGAGTTTACTATAGAAATAAAGGAATCTTATGTTTACTTTTTTACTGGTAACCTATTTAAGTCAGAAAACGAATATCAGAGGTCGGCAGTTTTATTGTTGAGTACAAGGTATTATTATGTGTTAAATATAAATTTTACCCCAATCAACCAAAAACTAACAACCATCAACTATTTTTATCAAATCCGGGCTATAGACAAACTGATTATACAAGGTAAAACTTATGCTATTTCATACATTTTTACCCTATGTTTATCCCTTATTTTTATAAAGGTATTCGGATACTATATACTTTTAAAGTTTTATTCCTACAGCTAGGTAGAGCACTTTGTAAGTTTGGTCTTACAATCTGGTTTTTAAGTACTTATAAATCAACAAAATACCCGTTTACATAAAATTAACGTTAAAAAAGGCACTCTTAAAAAAATCAAAAAAAAAGAAAAATAACTTACGGAAAACCGTAACTAATTGAAAGCTTCTTACTATATTGTGCCTGTAGGAATACATAACACCCTCTTAAGATTGATACCAAAAAGACATCATTCACAAATGTAATATTTATGAATGATGTTTCTTAACATACATAATGGTTGGTTAATAATCAATCGTTATTCAGACCCTGCTTTTGTTGGCTCGCCAAAGTTTTACAATTGTGGGGTTGTTTTTTTAATAACCTCCATCTTATGTATGTATGACTTTATGGTTAGCCAAGATGCTTTGCATAAAATAATGCCCAAAATTACAAACACTTTCAATTATTTACTTACGGGTTTCCATAAGAAAAAGACTTCATTTTTATTTTTGGATTTATAACTTTCTAAATGAAGAAGTTAAAAAAATATTTAGTTCGTTAAAAAAGTGTCAAAGTTGTTTTTGTGGTGGTGTGAGGTATAGATTCTGGATCAAGTCCAGAATGACAGTTTTTATAAAAATTGTAGTTTTATCGAGTTAGTATCTTTAACAAAACAATATGCTCAAACCCGAACATCAATATGCAGTATACATTCTTACGAATAAAAAGAATGGAACACTATACATTGGGATGACTAATAATCTGGAAAGAAGGATATTTGAACATAAAAATAAATTAGTAGATGGTTTTACTAAAAAATACAACCTGAACAAATTAGTATATTTTGAAGTATATCAATTTGTAGAAGATGCTATTCGTAGAGAGAAAAGACTGAAATCATGGAAAAGACAATGGAAAATTAATCTTATCGAAGAAAATAACCATGACTGGAAAGATTTAGCTTACGATTGGTACAACCAAAATGGATTCCAGCCTACGCCGGAATGACACTCATTTTTAGGTTTTTGTCATTGAAACAGAACTTAGATTCTGGATCAAGTCCAGAATGACATAGGTTTCAATTTGTCATTCCTGCGTAGGCAGGAATCTATTATAATTACGGAACGAAAAGATTCTGGATCAGACCCAGAATGACATAGGTTTCTTTGTCATTCTTTCCCTTCGATAAACTCAGGATAAACTAAAGGCTGGAATCCATTTCAATCGCAGTGAAACGAAAAGATTCCGGCCTACGCCGGAATGACACTCATTTTTAGGTTTTTGTCATTGAAACAGAACTTAGATTCTGGATCAAGTCCAGAATGACATACGTTTTTTTGTCATTCCTGCCCTTTGATAAACTCAGGATAAACTAAAGGTAGGAATCTTTATCATTGAAACAGAACATGGATTCTGGATCAAGTCCAGAATGACATAGGTTTTTTTATCATTACAGTCTTTCGGTAAAGTGTCATTCCAGCCCTTCGATAAACTCAGGATAAACTAAAGGCTGGAATCCATTTCAATCGCAGTGAAACGAAAAGATTCCGGCCTACGCCGGAATGACACTCATTTTTAGGTTTTTGTCATTGAAACAGAACTTAGATTCTGGATCAAGTCCAGAATGATATTGGTTTCAATTTGTCATTCCTGCGTAGGCAGGAATCTATTATAATTACGGAACGAAAAGATTCTGGATCAGGTCCAGAATGACACTCATTTTTAGGTTTTTGTCATTGAAACAGAACTTAGATTCTGGATCAAGTCCAGAATGACATAGGTTTTAATTTGTCATTCCTGCGTAGGCAAGAATCTATTATAATTACGGAATGAAAAGATTCTGGATCAGGTCCAGAATGACACTCATTTTTAGGTTTTTGTCATTGAAACAGAACTTAGATTCTGGATCAAGTCCAGAATGACATAGGTTTCAATTTGTCATTCCTGCGTAGGCAGGAATCTATTATAATTACGGAACGAAAAGATTCTGGATCAAGTCCAGAATGGCAATTATGTTAAAACTTTAGTTTTATAGGTATCTAAAGTATTCTTTGTAAAAATCAGAAATAATAATAAGGACAGGCTTGTCGAAAAGTCGATACATCTTTTCTTGGTTTCGATAAGAAACATCATTTGATATAGCAGATTTTATGATAAAAAGCCCGTATCAAACTTGCGTTAATATATACAAGCCTATCCTATTTTTACTATGCTAAATCAGTTTATAATATCATCCCAAACTAGATTTGGGATCTCATACTTCTTGGCTATTTGCACATTAAGTAAGATGCCGAATCAAGTTCTGCATGACAAACAATATAGATTTAGCTCTATTTCGAGGAAACACTTTACAAAAGTCCGAGATCTTTGGTCATAGCAACCAAATGGATTGCATTTTTGGCTTTGAAGTTGAATTTGAGTTTATTCAGCCTTTTTTCTATAGAACTGGTACTGTTAGGAGAGATCTGATGTTGCTTAAAATAGACTCCTATTTGTTCTTGGGTAAGACCATTTGACAAGTGTTTTAGCAAAAGGATATCATAATCCTTAAGCTCGAAAATATTATTTTTATTCATTGCGCTTTCTAGTTGGGGTGACACATAGGTTTTGTTATTCGATACTTCATTAACAGATTGCACCAATTCATTAAGACCATGTCTTCCTTTGCATACGTATCCATCGATACCTTGCTCTGCAAAAAAGGTCTTAATCTTACCGGGGCGATCCTCCATAGAATATACAATCACTTTGATACGGGGATCTATCATTTTGATTGCGTCTATTAATTGTGTACCAGAAACTAATTTTCTTTCGCGATGACTCTCTTTGAACGAAAGGTCTGTAATCAAGAGATCATAAGGCATTTCATCTCGATGCGCTCTTCTAAATTTTAAGTATGCATCGTCACAATATTGTGCCTGTTGTATCTCATGGATACCCGTTCTTTCATGAAGAATCTGTGCGATACCATGGTTAATACTACCAAGATCTTCTGTTACTAAAACTTTACTAAACATAATCGCTTTCTTATTATTAACTAGGAAAATGCATTTTAGCTTTAAATCCTTTTCCTTTATCTGTGTCAAAGATAAATGATCCCCCAATTGTTTTTATACGGTTTTCCGTATTCTTAAGTCCGTTACAATAAATTATATCGTCTTCTGACACCCCAATACCATTATCGGCATAGGTAATTAGTACTTTTTTGGCTTCCTTTTTAAAAGTGATGGCCACCAAGCCCGCCTCACTGTGTTTTTTCATATTTACCATGAGCTCTTGCAGGGCACGATGCACAATAATTTTTTTCTCTGGGGTAATTGCCTGCCAATTGATCTCATCAATATCTTTGATAATAATCTGGGTATCCCAGCTACCAAAACTACTTAGCATCGCACTAAGCTCTTGTGCAAAGTTAGGGCCAATATCAAAACTGTTGTTCTCTCTGGATATATCGCGGGTTCTGTTATAAATATGTTCTAATTTATCTAGTACCTCCTGGCTGTTTTGGTGGTTCTGTACCTGGTTCATGACATGATATACATCATTGGCCAACTCGTCGTGTAATCGTTTAGAAATACGTGCCTCTGCATTATAGACCTCACGTATTTTTTCTCGTTTATGACGTTGTCGTAATAAATAAAACACCACCCCAGTACTCAATATAACAAACAACGAGGTAAAAAGATAGATAATCTGTTGGCGCTCTTTTTTGGCTTTTTCCGCTTTTAAGGTAAGGTTTTCATTCGCCAATTTATCATTTTCGTATTTGGTAACCGCATACATCTCACGATTGCTTTGATTAACTTCCTGTAATGTATTAGATACCTCTTTAAATTCTCTAGCCTCTTTATTTGTATTCTCTTTTAGTTCAATTATAAAACCAAGAGATTCCATAATAGTTTTAAGCCCATTATACTTTTTTGCATTTTTATATGCTTCTTTAGCATGTGTTAAAGCTTTATCTTTATTTACATTAAAATAATACTCGGTTAAATGAATATTGCTTGCCGACAAACCTTCAATATCTTTTATTTGTTCTCGAATTTTTAAAGCTTTGATTAGCATTACTTCGGAAGTAATATTTTTTTTATTTTCCAACCATAATATATAACCTAAATTATTTAGTACCCTTGCATATTCACTTGAATCTTTTTTTACTACAGGATTAATAGCTAATTCCTTTAATATTGGCAATGCTTTTGTGTAATCCATTTTATCCGCCAATATATTTGCTTCAGTACACTTAAAGATTAAAATGTTTTTTAATTTTATCTTTTCGATAGATACACTATCTGCTCCCAGAGCTTGAGCTTTTTTATTATATATCAAAGCATCTTTATAGTTTTTCTGATACCTATTCGCTACAGAAATAATATGATATAACCCAGAAAGGTTTTTTATTTGTTTCGAATTCTCTAAATACTTGACTCCATCAATTGCTGTAGTTTTACTCCCTGAATAGTCTCCTAAAGTAGCCTGAATATTTGCCATATTCAATAAATTTCTACCTATTTTTATAGTATCTTGTTTTTTTCTAGCAATTATAAATGCTTTGTTATAATAATGGAAAGCTTCTGATAATTGATCATTCTTTTTATAATAAATCCCTAGTTTTCTATACGCATTTTCTATATAAAGTGTATCAAAATTATTTTTGGCTAAATCATATAATTGATGTGTATAAATAATTGCACTATCATATTGTCTTACTCTACCTAATAGCATTGTTTTTTGCATTAATCCATTATATACCAAAGAATCATTTTGAGATAACCATGCTCCTTTTAAAAAAATAGATACATTCTTCAAACGTTCCTCTAAGGATAATAAATCAGACTTACTCAATTGATAATATCGGGCAATACTATCTTGTTTTCCTTGAGACCAGGAAGTTTGATTTTTTGTTTGCCCAAAAACAGGGATAAATGCCCATAAAAAGAATACCCCTAATACAATAAAAAAGGGGAAATTGACACGCCAAAGTTTCATGCCCCTAAAATACTAAATTAAATTCGGTGTGAGGAATAGGCTTTTTTATTCTATTCCTCACACCGAATTTAATTCTATTAACTCAAAAAAAGCTATTAATTAATTTCCTCCACTATCCTCTTCATCTGTGACTCTTCCATCATCTCCAGGTGCACCAGCTTCTTCTTCAAAAGTAGGTTCATTCTCTGCGATACTATCGGCGGTACAAGCGGTAAAACTAACAGTCATAAATAGGGCGATTAATATATAGTATATAGTTCTCATAATTTAAAAATTTTAATATTAAACAATAGGGATGCTTCTCGGCGCTTTGCCGAAGTTTTTGGTCAATTTTAAACCATTTTGTAAGGGAGTACTCCTACTCTTAACTTTTATTGGAAAGTAAAATCCGACATAATGATGTTTAGCCACTCTCCTGTTGAGCTTTAACCATTACGCTTTACGGATTTCCGTAAGAACTGGATCGATACATTTAGTATGTTAGCACTATGAAACCATACCCAGTTTTTTAATTCAGTATAAATTTATAATAAACCTATGCCTATGCTAATAAACAATTCCACGGATTCCAAAGATTCCTAAAAAATCCTAAAGATTCCACATAACCCAAATATCTATGAAAACAAAAACGAGCGTTACCTACAAGAATGAGATTCTTGCTAAGTACAACAGGGAAAAAGGCGGAGAGATGATTAATTACCTTTTAAAGCCTACCCGCAAACAAATTAAAGAGGCATGCCTATGGCTGTTAAACAGAAGAAAAGAAAAATACGATGATAGTATTCTAAATCGTTTTTTTAAATTTAAAGAAGGGGAAAACAAGATGCAGGCTATCGAGAACACCGATGGGGATCGATTTAAGCCCATTATTAATTTTCTAACAGGAGCAACAAAATCGACCAAACCTGCTAACCTAGAGTTGATCAGCTGGTTAATCGATTTTAAACCTCGACCTTTATCTGTTTATCTAAACTCTAATTTTAATTCACCAAAATATGAAACAAAACTACTTGAACGATTTTCTAAGGAAGAAACAACCTTGTCCAGTATGCATCATCAAATAGAAAAGATGCCTATTCCTGAGACCAAGGTGATCGAAAAAACAGATAAGAGTATTACCATTATCTCGCAGATCAATCCTTCTCTTAGAATTACCACGATAGTATCTTTGTAATTTCTTGTGTATAGTACACCCTATCCAATAATTCGAGTCTGATACCCCACACACAGGGCTACAAAAAGGAAAAAATACTCGAATCATTAGCTATACTACCAATTCTGATTTGAATGTACCTCAGATGATTTTGAGATGAATTAACTAAATGGCTAGAAAATCACTTGTTTTCGATAGTTCTGCTGAACAATGTCGAAGTGCATTTTTGCTAACGCAAAAACACTCAAACCGACGTAATTTTCTTGTCATTTAAAGCATCCAGAAGAAAACACGTTTTAATCAGCAAATCTAAGCTAATAGTGTAGAAAGGAGGATGACACACCCAAAAGTGTCACAGGCTTGTACCCTGAACGCGTACAAGCCTGTGAATTTTTTATTTAAAATTTTCTGAAGATCTTTTTTATTTCTTTTATGATTATCCGTTTTGTAAACTATGTTATTTTAAGTCATTCCGAATTTATTTCGCAATCCTATCATGCTAATAAGCAAATTTCTATGATGAGAACCTGAAACAAGTTCAGGTTGACAATGATGAATTCGTATACGTTTCAGACATTCAAAACTTCTTTTCAATCTCTTCTGCTTAAAAAAATCGAAATAAAATATAATAAGGTAGCCAGAGACCCCAAAGCGGCAACTACATAGGTTCTTGCTGCCCATTTTAGAGCATCCTTTGCTCCTGCATGTTCTTGTGATGTAAGCATATTATTACTTTCTAGCCACACCAATGCTCTTTTACTGGCATCGTATTCTACAGGTAGTGTAATAAATGCAAATAAGGTGGTAGCAGCAAACAATAAGATACCGATCAAAAATACGGTCGTACCAAATACCATTCCCGAAGCCGATAATGCCAATCCTGCCATGATCGCAAGGTTAGAAAACTTACTTGCGATTCCTACTGCGGGTACAATTTTAGACCTCATCGTTAACCAACTATATGCTGTTGCATGTTGTACAGCATGCCCACATTCATGTGCTGCCACCGCCGCTGCTGCTGCATTGCGTTGGTTATACACCCCCTCGCTTAGGTTTACAGTTTTGTTTAAAGGATTGTAATGATCTGTTAACATACCTGGTGTAGAAATCACCTTTACATCTGTAATCCCACTATCCTGAAGCATTTTGGTAGCAATCTCTGCCCCACTCATGCCATTTTGTAAACTAACTCTAGAGTACTTTTTAAATTTGCTTTTAAGTTTGTTACTCACAAACGTACTTACCAAAAAAATAACCCCGGCAAGTATATAATATCCCATCATATTATTTGTGTTTTAATAAATTATAACTATTCTATTACAAAATGTAATTAGAACCCCTTTCTCAATTACATAAACTTGTTTTTGAGCTAAAGAGTCTTGTGTTAAATTTAAGATATAATACCATTTCTACCTTAAAACTATCTATTAAAATTTGCTCTTTTTCGTTTATCTGAGTCGTCCTAAAATAGGTTGACAGTTTTTAAATAATTTAATTTAAACCATTGAAGCTAGCTTCAATGGTTTTTT
>CANMLW010000004.1 GCA_947498705.1 uncultured Aquimarina sp. | reverse complement strand
CGAACAGAGCAGTTAAGCCCGTTAGCGCCGATGGTACTACACTCGTGGGAGAGTAGGTCGCCGCCTTCCTTGAAGCCTTCATCTAATAGATGAGGGCTTTTTTTATGCTCAAAATTTAGATGTAACAATTTTAAATTAGACTTCTTATGGTTTAAATTACCTTCTAATCTATATGCGTAAATTTCTTTAACGCTTGTTTATGTTTTCTTAAGATTTTGTTTTGTAGTAAGTTGCGTATTTTTGGAGGGATGTTAAGTATTCTTCTAAAGAAAGAATATAGAGACACAAAGCAGTGTCGGTTCTTATATAAATTATTATAAATCTATTTGAATTGTTTTGAATATTGAAAGAAAAAATGATTTTATTGAATAGCTTCTTTGAGAAAAAAATTAGTATTCAATGAAGGATACCATAATGTAAACATCATAAGGTTACATTATTACTTCCCTATATATAAAATACCCCAACCTTTTATAAAAAGGTTGTTTGTTAGTCTGTACAAAGAGTATGGATATGGATTTCATGATCACCTATAACAGATATTTGAAAAAAATAGAAAGTTAGATGTAACAATCCATTTTAAGTATTTGAACACAAACAATTTCATAGCATAGCTATGTATATATCAACTTAAATAATAAACAAATGAAAAAAAGTATTTCATTAATACTAGTATGCATGCTATTTGCAACTAGTTTTCAGGCATTGGCACAACAAAAAAAACTCAAGCACCATTTAACAGAAGAAGAAAGAAAAATGATGCCCGAGTACCTAAAAGAGGTACAAAGAAAAGCTTCAGTAAGTGTACCTATAGAGGGAGTAAGGCCCATAGCAGAATTTGAACCGTCACAAGGGGTGTTGATTTCTTATCCACTCGGTATTCCTTTAAGTTTGGTCGCAGAAATGTCAGAAGATATAATGGTAACAACAATAGTGAATAACCAAAGTCAGGAAAATCAAGTACGAAATCAATACCAATCAGAAGGTGTGAACTTATCTAATTGTAATTTCATTTATGCAAGACATGATTCCTATTGGACAAGGGATTATGGTCCAATGTTTATAGCAAATAATGATAATATAGAGATTGTAGATTTTACATATAATAGACCCCGGCCAAATGATAATAAAATTCCTGAAAAGTTGGCTAATACTATAAACACAAATGTACATCGTATGGATTTGTTGCATTGTGGAGGTAATTATATGTCTGATGGAGTTAATGTGGCAGTTTCTACAGATTTGGTGTGGGAAGAAAACAGTACTAAATCAAAAGAAGAGATCAATCAAATAATGAAAAGCTATTTGGGAATTTCTAAATATCATGTAACCGATGATCCTCTTGGGGCTTATATAAAGCATGTGGATTGTTGGGGTAAATTTCTGGATGTAGATAAAATTCTTATTACAGAGGTGCCAACCAGTAATCCTAATTATTCAAAGTACGAAGATATTGTAAAGTATTTTGAAAGTCAAACATCTGCTTGGGGTAATAAATATCAGGTTTTTAGAGTGTATGCTCCCAACGGAGAACCATATACAAACTCTTTAATATTAAATGATAAGGTATTAGTGCCTATAACTGGTTCTTCTAATAGTGATGCTGCAGCAATACAAGCCTATAAAAAAGCGATGCCGGGATACGAAGTACTAGGGTTTACAGGAACATGGCAAACAACAGATGCATTACATTGCCGTATACATGAAATTGCAGATACTGGTATGTTAGATATAATACATAAACCTCTTTTTGGAAAAATACAGCCACGGGATTCTTATTTGATCGAAGCCAAAATAAAAGCTTATAGTAAGCAAAACGTGTATCAGGATTCGATCAAAGTGTATTATCGAGTTGGTAATAACCAATCTTATAAATCTTTAAAAATGACAAGTATGGCTGATGGAATGTATACAGCAAATATTCCCAAACAAGATTCGGGTACCACTATTTCATATTATATCCATGCAGCAGATAAATCTGGTCGAAGTGAGAATCACCCTTATATAGGAGAAGATGATCCCCATGTCTTTTCAATAGATACTTCTGATATAGTTGTTGCACCTGTAGCCGATTTTTCTGCTAGCAATACGATAATAGATACTGGACAGGAAATACAATTTACCGATATTTCTCAAAATAATCCGATATCTTGGGTATGGAGTTTTGAAGGAGGAACACCAGTGTCAAGTTCTGTGAAAAACCCCAAAATAACCTATAATGTACCAGGAACTTATAAAGTAAGTTTGACAGTAACAAATAGTGCCGGTACAGATAGTATTTCTAAAGTTGATTTTATTACAGTAAAAGAAACGACCATTACATATTGCGAATCAAAAGGAAATGATGCAAGCTATGAATGGATTTCGAATGTGCAAGTTGGAGATTTTACCAAAAACTCAGGAACTTCTTCTGGATATAGTGATTATACTTCAGATATAATAACAATGACACCAAATAGTGATGTTGCAATTAGTGTAACCCCAGGTTTTCAATCAACTACTTATAGTGAAAATTGGAAGATATGGATTGACTTCAATAAAAATGGCAATTTTTCTGATGCAGGAGAAGAAGTGTTTTCAGGAAAAGGAAAGGGAGTGATGAATGGCACTATTTCAATACCTAATATAACTGTAAATACCCGCATAAGGATAAGTATGAGCTATCAGGATTCATTTAGTCACTGCGGTAGTTTTAATTATGGTGAAGTAGAGGATTATCAAGTTGCAATTGGTGGTAATAAAAATCTAAAGAACTTTGAAAATATTTCTAACCAAGGAGTGGTATTTCCTAACCCTAATCAAGGAAGTTTTTATGTGAAATTAGATGGAAAAGCAAAGGCAAAAGCAATTATACTATACAATCTCATAGGACAAAAGATGTATCAGGAAAAAATTCAAAGTAACAAAGGAGAATTATTAAATGTAAGAGTTGATGGACTTTCTAAAGGAATATATATACTTAAAGTGTTATTAGACGGTAATGGTGTGCAAACTATTCCTATTCAAATTGATGTTAAGTAAAAGATGTTAACCATAAACGAAAAATAGGGATTATCGATGATTGTTTGAAATAGAAAAAATATTGTTGATAATAGATTTATTTAAGAAGTGTATCATCATATAAAATATAAATCGAGGGACCTGAGCCCCTCGATTTTTTTATTTTCTTCTTTTTGATAGTATTCAAAAAGCTACTTTAATCTTTATTTAATAATTACTCTTACAACACCTTGTTTATCTTTACTTTGGATTTTGGCAATATATAATCCGTTTGTTAAAGTGCTGACATCTAAACTAATCGTATTCTTTTCTATTTTTAAAGAAGTGAAATCTAATATTCTTTTTCCGTTAATACTGTAAAGTTGTATATTCATGATTTCATCAAATGTCGAATTATCAAACATAAGCTGAAATTGATTGTTGGTAATAGGGTTGTTCATTACTGTAAAAAACAAGGGTGATGTCTTTGTATTGACCGATAGTGACTTTGATGCCGTTATAGTAAGTGTGTAGTCTTCATATTCTCCAAAACGAACATCATTGTTACCAGTATCACAAGGGTTATTTTCATTGTCATAGTAAGAAACCAATAGACGCATTCTTGTTGTGCCTGCTTGTGCTGATTGAGGAACAGATACAGAAATATTTCCTATAAGGTTAGAGGTCTTTGTTAGAGTAAGACTCTCGTTCGAGTCACCAAAATCCCCATCCTGATTCCAATCAAAAAAGGCATAAATTTCATTTTGAGCACCACCATTATATCCAGTAATTGTTACCTGTAGATTGTAACTATTACCTTTAGCGACATTTCCAGATATAGAAGTAAAATCATCATATCCACCACCATTTCTTGAAGACGAATTGTTTATACCTGCAAAAGTAACATTAGTAATTCCTTCTGGTCCATCATTACCGGTTGCATTACAGTAGGTAATGTCTACTTGACAAGGCGGGCAAGAAGAACCTCCGCAGTCTACACCAGTTTCATCTCCATTTTGTATTCCATCAGTACAAGTGGGAGTCGTTATAGGGCAGGTACCAGAAGATGAATAGTTAGTTTGATTACAAACGATAGAAAAACTATCTACTGTATCTCCCGAAGATGTTTTTGCCTGCCAATTGCTTCCAATAGTTGTATTTGCAATGTAGTTTCCGCCAACATTAGCAGATCCTTGCAGAACATTATTTTGATAATATGACAAGGTGCAATCTGTCGTATTAGAAAAAGTAACTGTTACAGGGTCACCACCCGAACAGTTTCCAGTATCAGCTAGTTTTTCTAGAGCTGCTTTAAGATTAGGCAGTGGTCCAATATGTCCACCATTTCCTTGAGGAATTCCGGTAGAAATAAGTAAATCCCTCATTTCTTTGGGTTCAATTAGTTTCCCTAATTTTTCCTTGGCGTACGATTGTAAACAAGCAGCGGCACTTACAACAATAGGAGAAGCAGAACTAGTACCTCCAAAAGTTGCAGTGTATTCTTTCCTGTAATCATTATCATAAATTAAGTCTCCATATCCTGTTGTAAATACATTATGTCCCCATCCTTGTACATTTACACGTTGTCCAAATGTGCTAAACCCTAATTTGTTATGAATATTGTCAGAAGTTCCGGCACCAACCATAATACATCCGTTATCTCCTCGGTTTCTATATGCAGTATAAGCGGGAGAATCTAAATCGGCATTACCGTTTCCTGCAGCGCTAACTACAATAATACCGGCATCTGTTGCTGCTTTTACAGCATCCCATACCGATTGTGTTAGATCTGGTGGGGCCAATTTTCCGTCAGGCCCTCCAGTCTGCATCTCTAATAGAATAATATCACCAGCCTTCGAATTCTGAGTAGCATTGATAATAGCAGCGGCACGCCCCTGTGATTCACTAAAAACTCGCCCTACTGCTTTTGGAACTGTTCCTTTTATTCCTACATTATTATCTTCGTCTCCTACCAAAATTCCCATAACAGCAATACCATGATCTTCAAATTGATTAGCATTATGAGAAGAGCCGTATGCAATATCCTGATTTACGAATTCTTCATGATCCAATTGCCCCCAGCTATATTCTATATCAGATATTTGTACTCCTTGCCCCATGGCACCAACAGACCATGCATAATCTACATCTATTCCGGGGTTGGGTTTTCTGTATCCTTGTTTATCTGTCAAGTCAGGAGTTGGTAATGCAAAAAAAACGGGAGGTGGTGGCGATTTTACAGGCTCTAGAGAGCAATATTCGACTTCATCAAGTTTTTCTAAGAGTTTTCCTAATTGTAACAAATAATTCTTGTCTTTGTTAATACCAGTAACTTCACATAAACCCGCGAAATCCAAAATGTTAAAACCTTTTTGGTCTGTTTGTTTCCACTTTGAAGAATTTTTGGCATGTAATTTTTGTTCTTCTGTTAACTTAATTACAGGGGTAAAGGTCAAATCGGTAAAACTACTGGCAGTTTTGAACGAAAAAGGTTGATTAAGAAATTGTACTTTTCCTTGCTCTACAAGAGGCTCTAAATGCGATTTAAATTTGACAAGAAGTTTATATTCGTCTACCTCGTCAAGAACATAAAGTTGGTTTTTTAAAAGATCATTGTTTTGGGCATAAAAAAAATTTGCCATGAGAAGGCAAATAATCAATTTGATAGTTTTTTTCATAATGATTAGAGTTTGTGTAATTATTTAATACCATGAAAGTACTAAAATGTAAGGCACTTTATTTCAAAATAAGTTTCCTTTAACTCTTATTTAGACTTTATTTAAGATATTGAATTCTATTTAGATAGGTTGATAAAAGTTGTGTTGCTTAATCCATTATTGTTTAGTGAATTTTATAGTGGTAAGTTAGATGAAATAGGTTCTAAGAAGTATAAACTGGTGGTATACTTTTGTATTGATAAAACTTATTTATTATTATATTTTTTGATTAGAAAATTATCTGGTAATATAGTTTTCAATTACTTTTATAAAACACAAATCTAAAGTGATACTTATATGAAATTAGAAAACTCGAGGCGCGATTTTATAAAGAAAACGACCATTGCAGGGGCTGCATTAACTACAATACCATCTTTGGCTTTAGGTAAAGCAAATTTTAGAGATAAAGAAATACTTAAATTAGGTTTAATAGGTGTCGGATTAAGAGGGACAAATCATCTTAGAAATGTTTTGCTTAGGGATGATGTAGAAGTAACAGCAATTTGTGATATAGATCAAGCAAGAATAAACTTGTCTATAGATGCGATAGCAAAGGCAGGAAAACCAAAACCAAAAGTATTTGGTAGTAACGAATATGATTACAGAAATTTATTAGAGATGACTGATGTAGATGCTGTTATTATATCTACTCCATGGTTATGGCACGCCAGAATGGCAAAAGAATCAATGATAGCTGGTAAGTATACTGGTTTAGAAGTGTCTGCCGCAAATACATTAGAAGAGTGTTGGGATTTAGTAAATGTACATGAGAAGACGGGTATCCATTTGATGATTCTCGAAAATGTAAATTATAGAAGAGATGTTTTGGCGGTATTAAATATGGTAAAGCAAAATGTTTTTGGAGAATTGGTGCATTTTAGGTGCGGGTATCAGCATGATCTGCGGTTTGTAAAGCTAAACGATGGTAAAACAGCCTATGGTAAAGGAGTAGAGTTTGGTGAAAAAGGAATTTCAGAATCAAAATGGCGTACTCAGCATTCCGTTTTGAGAAATGCTGATGTGTATCCAACACATGGGGTAGGGCCTATTGCCACTATGTGTAATATAAATAGAGGGAATAGATTTTCTTCTATTACATCTAATGCTTCAAAGAGTATTGGTTTGCATAACTATATAGTAAAGCATGGAGGAGAAAAACACCCCAATGCCAAGGTTAAATTTAAGCAAGGAGATGTAATTACATCTACCATTGAAACTGCAATGGGCGAGACCATTATCGTTACTCATGATTGTAATTTACCACGCCCATATTCATTAGGGTTTAGAGTACAGGGAGCGAATGGTTTGTGGGAGGTAGACGGAAACAGGATTTATATAGAAGGAAAATCAGAACCTCATAAATGGGATAGTGCAGATAAATGGTTAGCACAATATGATCATCCCTTATGGAAAAAATATGGCGAACATGCCATGGGAGCGGGTCATGGTGGAATGGACTTTTTTGTAATTAATGCGTTTGTAGAATCTGCAAAGCAAAATATAACCCCTCCATTAGATGTATATGATGCAGCGGCATGGAGTGCTATTACTCCTCTGTCAGAAATATCTATAGAAAACAACGGAGAACCTCAAGACTTTCCAGATTTTACTAGAGGGCTTTGGGTAAAAAGAAAACCCTATAACTGGAATAAGGATACCTATTAATATTTAAATCTTTCTACAAAATACAATGTCAAAAAATATTAAGATACTTTCTCCAGGAAGAACATGTTTGTTTGGAGATCACCAGGATTATTTGGGATTACCAGTTATTGCTTGTGCTATTGATAGATATATTAGTCTGGAGGCTGCAGAAAATAGCACAAACCTCTTTAATATACTATTGCCTGATATTTCAGAAACGAGAAGTATAAAGGTTGATACGTTGTTTGAAAAAGTTGATCATAGAGACTACTTTGCTTCGTCTCTTAAGGTGCTAAGGAGATATCAGTGTATTCCTAATAAAGGATATGATGTGGTTATAAAAGGAAACCTTCCTATAAATGCCGGAGTATCTAGTTCTTCTGCTTTGATCATTGCATGGGTTCGATTTTTAATAGAAGCTTTTGGTGTTTCAGAAAAAGTAACGCCTGTGTTGGTTTCTAAAATTGCTTATGAAGCCGAGGTTATCGAGCATGGAGAGCCCGGAGGGTTAATGGATCAGTATTCGATCGGAATAGGAGATATTTTGTTTATAAATACAGGTGTAGATACTTCTTATATGCGTATAGGTGACAAAATAGAAGGATTAATTGTAGGAGAGTCTGGTGTAAAGAAAGATACAGTAGGTACTTTGGGAGATAGAAAGGAGAAAGCACTAGAGGCTATTGCACACGTAAAGACTAAATTGAATGGTTTTGATATTGCTAAAGTTAATAAAGATGAATATGAAAATTATGAAATGCATATTCCAGAAGAACTTAAGCCTTATTTTTTTGCTGCAGTAGAAAATCATTCGATAACAAAGAGAGCGTTATTAGAGTTTAAAAAAGAAAAACCCGAGATGGTATTTTTGGGAGCATTAATGAATCAACATCACCATGTTCTAAAAAACATCCTCAAAATTACGGTTCCAACAATTGATAAAATGATCGATGCTGCGATGCAGTCTGGAGCTTTTGGGGCTAAGATTGTAGGTTCTGGAGGGGGAGGCAGTATTGTAGCAATAGCTCCAAAAGAAAAGCAACATTTAGTTGTAGATGCTATAATAGAAGCAGGAGGAAAAGCAGCGTACGTAGTTAATGTGGATCAGGGAGTGCGAGTAATTTAAAAGATAAATATGCATCAAAATTTGGTTATTCTGGCAGGCGGAGCGTCTTCGCGAATGAAAAAAGTATCTAATACAGATCTTGATAAGGATTTGATCGGTCAGGCAAATACAAGATCAAAATCTATGATAAGCATAGATGCAAATGATAGACCGGTAATGGATTACTTATTGTATAATGCAAAAAAAGCAGGGTACGCCCATATCTATATTGTTATAGGAGAGAAAGAACAATTGATTCAAGAATTTTATGGTAAAAAATCGAAAGGAAATGATTTTAAAGGATTAACCATTAACTATGCAATACAATATATCCCAAAGGATCGTGTCAAACCATTCGGAACGGCAGATGCATTATATCATGCAATTAGTCAATATCCAGAATTAAACCATGATACATATACGGTCTGTAATAGTGATAATCTATACTCTGAAGAAGCTTTAAAAGCATTGCGAACCACCTCTCATGAAAATGCACTGATAAGTTATGAAAGAGATGCATTACAATTTAGCTTGCAACGTATTGCTAGTTTTGCTTTAATGTCTATAGATCAGGAAGGGTTTTTACAAGACATTATAGAAAAGCCAACTTTAGAAGATAGTGAGTTGTATAAAGACTTAAAAGGGAAACTTAGAGTGAGTATGAATATCTTTAAGTTTAATGGGGCAATGTTTAAAGAGTATATCGTTAATTGCCCGATTGACAAATTAAGAAATGAAAAAGAGTTGCCTACTGCGGTGTTAAATATGGTAAAAGAAAAACCAAAAGCAGTGTTAGGCGTACCTCTATCAGAGCATGTACCCGATTTAACGTCAAAAGAAGATATAACAATATTAAAAGAGTATATTCAAAAAAAATATACCAGTCTTAACTGGTATATTTGATCTAAATGATGCGGTAAGTTTTTATTATTCTTTTATAAGTGCTCTTGAGATTACCATTTTTTGTATTTCAGAAGTTCCTTCATAAATTTGAGTGATCTTCGCATCTCTCATAAATCGCTCTACATGATATTCTTTTACAAACCCATTGCCTCCATGAATTTGAACAGCTTCTATGGTAACATCCATCGCTACCTGAGATGCATATAGCTTTGCCATAGCTCCCGATAAATCATAATTTTCATGATTGTCTTTATCTTTGGCTGCTTTGTAAACAAGCATTCTTGCTGCTTCAATTTTTGTGTGCATATCGGCAAGTTTGAAGCCTATAGCCTGATGGTTGATAATTTCTGTACCAAAAGCTTTACGAACCTTAGCATATTTTTTTGCCAATTCATAGGCGCCAGCAGCAATACCTAATGCCTGAGCCGCTATACCAATGCGTCCACCAGCTAATGTTTTCATTGCAAACTTAAATCCAAAACCATCTTCACCAATTCGATTTTCTTTAGGAACCTTAACGTCATTAAAAATCAAAGAATGTGTGTCACTACCCCGTATGCCTAATTTATCTTCTTTTGGGCCTACTTCGAATCCTTCCCATCCTTTTTCGACAATAAATGCATTAATGCCTTTGTGCCTTTTTTCTTTATCTGTTTGTGCAATTACAATATGGTAATCGGCAGAGTTGCCATTGGTAATCCAGTTTTTTGTACCGTTAAGAATATAGTGATCTCCCTTGTCTATAGCGGTGGTTTTTTGAGAAGTAGCATCGCTACCCGCTTCAGGTTCTGATAAACAAAAGGCACCGATTGAAGCTCCTGTAGTAAGTTTTGTTAAATATTTTTGTTTTTGTTCTTCACTCCCATATGTTTCAAGACCCCAACATACTAGTGAATTATTTACAGATACTATTACCGAACAAGAGGCATCTATTTTGGATAATTCTTCCATAGCAAGTACATAAGATATAGTATCCATACCACCTCCTCCATATTCTGGAGAAGTCATCATTCCTAAAAAACCAAGTTCACCCATTCTTTTTACTTGTTGAGTAGGGAATTCTTGTTTGTTGTCGCGTTCAACAACACCTGGTAGTAATTCTGTTTGAGCAAAATCCCGAGCAGCTTCACGTATCAATAACTGTTCTTCAGATAATTTAAAGTCCATAGTTTAATGTAATTTATTATGCATGCATAATACAAATCTAACGCTTTTTGATGAAAAAAAAATGGTATAATTAGAAATGTTTTAAAGATTATATAAATATAATACATAATATGATCTATTCGCTGTTTTTATGATAAAATGATTGTTGTGATGTGATTTGTCAATATTGGTTTTTAAACAGCTCTTTTTAAAGAGATATAATTTCAGTGTAAATTTTGTTTTATTTAAGCTTTTGACGTGTTTAGTTTTTTATATTTGTGAAGTCGAATTCTAAATAGAATCGGATTGTATCGATAATAATTGTGAAATATGAATCAGCTCTAACCTCTGTAATGGAGGGATATTTTAAATTTAATACTACATCAGGTCGAGTAAGCATGTTGTTTTATAGTAAAGCAATTGCAGTTTAATTATGTTAAAATTTTAAATATGAAAGAGTTATTAGATATATACGAAAATAAAGAACCAAAAATAGTTTTTAACTGGAAAGATCCTGAAACAGAGGCCGAAGGCTGGACAGTGATTAATTCGCTAAGAGGTGGTGCCGCAGGTGGCGGAACCCGAATGAGAAAAGGATTGGATATGAATGAAGTACTTTCTTTGGCCAAAACCATGGAAGTAAAGTTTACGGTTTCGGGCCCAGGAATAGGAGGAGCAAAATCTGGTATAAATTTTGATCCTGATGATCCTCGTAAAAAAGGAGTTCTTAAAAGATGGTATAAAGCGGTGTCTCCACTGTTAAAAAGTTATTACGGTACTGGAGGTGATCTAAATGTAGATGAAATCCATGAAGTAATACCTATTACAGAAGAATGCGGTGTATGGCATCCTCAAGAAGGAGTTTTTAATGGACATTTTCAACCAACCGAAGCAGACAAAATAAATAGAATTGGACAGTTGCGACAAGGAGTGATAAAGGTATTAGAGAATACAACCTTCTCTCCAGATGTTAATAAAAAATATACAGTCGCCGATATGATCACTGGATATGGTGTTGCAGAGGCTGTAAGACATTACTATTCAATTTATGGAGGAGAGGTTAAAGGGAAAAGAGCTATAGTACAAGGCTTTGGGAATGTAGGATCGGCAGCGGCTTATTACCTTTCAGAAATGGGAGCAAAGATTGTAGGAATAATAGATCATGCAGGAGGATTAATAAACGAAGAAGGTTTTTCTTTTGAAGAAATAAAGCAGTTATATTTGCATAAAAAAGGGAATAAATTATATAGTGAACATCTTATCTCGTTTCAAGAAGCAAATGAGAAAATTTGGTCCTTGCAAACAGAAGTTTTTGCGCCTTGTGCAGCTTCACGTTTGATTACAAAAGAACAAATTACGCAGATGATTGATTCAGGTTTAGAAGTGATTTCTTGTGGTGCAAATGTACCCTTTGCAGACTCAGAAATATTTTTTGGCCCAATAATGGAGTATACCGATGAACAAGTAAGTTTGATCCCAGACTTTATTTCAAATTGTGGAATGGCAAGAGTGTTTGCATACTTCATGGAGCGAAAAGTCCAAATGACCGATGAAGCAATTTTTAAAGATACTTCTGAAACCATAAAAGAAGCAATTCAAAACATACGAACTAATAACTCAACCAAGATTAACTTAAGTAAAACAGCATTTGAGATTGCTCTCAAACAACTGGTATAATTTTAATTATAGTAACCAAGTAAGCATTATGTTCAAATATTTTTTAGGTAGTAGTCCAAAATGGTTTAAAGCCATAATGATCGGATTTTTAATTTTTAATGTATTTTCATTTTTCGTTTTAGGCCCAACGGTAACCGCCTGGATATTTATAGGAGAATTTATTTTTACACTCGCCATGGCGCTTAAGTGTTACCCTTTACAGTCAGGGGGGTTGTTGGCTATCGAAATTTTGGCATTGAGCCTTACAACACCCAAAAAAGCATATCATGAGGTAGAGCAAAACCTGGAAGTTATTTTACTTCTAGTATTTATGGTTGCAGGGATTTATTTTATGAAACCACTGCTAATGTATATTTTTAGTAAAGTGTTTACCAAGATAAGATCGAAGATGATTTTATCTTTATTATTTGTCTTCTTGGCGGCAGTACTTTCTGCTTTTTTGGATGCATTAACGGTAACAGCTGTTTTAATAAGTGTAGCTGTTGGTTTTTACGGAGTGTATCATAAAATTCATTCTGGATCAGAAGATTATGATGATAGTGGGGTGTTGGATAGAAAAGAGCTTAGTGGAGAAACGCTAGAGCAGTTTAGAAGCTTTTTAAGAAGTTTGGTAATGCATGGGGTAGTAGGGACGGCTCTAGGAGGCGTGTGTACATTGGTTGGAGAGCCTCAAAACTTGTTGATTGGAGAGCGAATGGGATGGGATTTTATAGAGTTCTTTTTGCAAATGGCTCCAATATCATTACCCGTTTTAGGAGCAGGATTGATTACAACTGTTATTCTAGAAAGCACAGGCGTATTTGGTTTTGGAACAAAATTGCCAGAGGTTGCTAGAAAAATTATAGAGAAATATACTGAAGAAGAAGATGCAAATAGATCAGATAAATCAAAATATGGATTGGTAGTCCAGGCGGTATCAGCTATTCTGCTAATTATTGGTTTAGCGCTGCACTTGGCTCCTGTTGGTTTTATAGGACTGGCTTTAATTATTGTACAAACTGCTTTTATGGGAATTACAGAGGAGCATCATTTGGGTAAAGCATTCGAAGAAGCCTTGCCATTTACAGGATTATTGGTTGTTTTCTTTGTGATTGTAGCAATGATACATGATCAACATCTTTTTTCACCTATTATTGATTGGGCTTTATCTTTGGATGTAGAAAAACAACCCTCTATGTTTTATGTAGCAAATGGTGTTTTATCAATGATTAGTGATAATGTTTTTGTGGCAACAGTATACATTGGTGAAGTAAAACAAGCATTTGATAACGGAGCTATATCGAGAGAACAGTTCGAAAAATTGGCAATAGCGATTAATACAGGAACAAATTTACCAAGTGTTGCAACACCTAATGGTCAGGCGGCGTTTTTATTTTTATTAACTTCGTCTTTAGCACCTTTAATAGGGTTGTCATATACTAGAATGGTAAAAATGGCTTTCCCTTATACAATTGTACTAGGAGTTGTTGGTTTATTAGGAATAATATATTTCCTATAAAAAAGAATATACTTAACTTTCAGAAATCACGTTATTAAATTAACATTTAAATTTATAAAACTAAAATGACGTATTTACTTATGCTAGGAGCATTAAATCAGGATACCCCAGAAATTGAAGAAAGCTCATTATCGATTATGGATCTATTGTTCAGTGGAGGAACAGGAGCCGTAGTAATTATATCGATTCTTTTTGTACTGCTTTTTGTAGCAGTTTATATTTATTTTGAAAGACTTTTTGCCATCAAAGCTGCTTCAAAATATGATGAAAGTTTTATGCATAAAATTCGAGAGAATGTTGCTGGAGGTAAGATTGAAGCCGCAAAAATTCTGTGTGCTCAAACAAACAGCCCGGTAGCAAGACTTACCGAAAAAGGAATTTCGAGAATAGGTCATTCTTTAGAAGATATTAATAAAGCTATCGAAAATGCAGGTAGGTTAGAGGTTTATAAATTAGAAAAAAATGTAAGTATTCTTGCAACTGTAGCCGGAGCAGCACCAATGATTGGTTTCTTAGGGACTGTAATTGGTATGATTTTGGCATTCCATAATTTGGCATCAAGTTCTGGAACTGCAGATATGGGAGTATTGGCAGAAGGTATTTATACAGCAATGACCACAACAGTAGGTGGTTTGGTAGTGGGAATTGTAGCGTACATAGGATACAACCATTTAGTGGTTCGTACAGATAAGGTAATCCATAGTATGGAAGCAAACGCAGTAGATTTCTTAGATCTGTTAAACGAACCAGCTTGATATGAATTTAAGAGGAAGGAATAAAGTAAGCCCAGAGTTTAGTATGTCGTCTATGACAGATATTGTGTTTCTGTTATTGGTGTTCTTTTTGTTAACATCCCCGGCGATTACTCCTGAAGCTTTAGATTTGATACTGCCCAAAGCAAAAGGTAAAAGCTCTAATGCGCAAAATATATCTGTAAGTATAACAAATAAATTACAGTACTATATAGATAATGATCGTATTAGCCAAAGTAGATTAGAATCTACATTGGTGTCACGTTTAAAAGGGCAAAATGAACCAACCATAATTCTTCGTGCAGAAGAAGGGGTGCCTATAGAGAAAGCAGTGACTGTTATGGATATCGCAAATAGAAATAAATTTAAGGTTATATTAGCAGTGAGACCTGATTAGATAATGATAAAACTAGATACAAAACATAAAAGAAAATCGTTTGTGCTGACTACTATTTTGCACATCGCTATTATTTTCTTGTTGTTTTATTTAAGTTTAAATTATATAACACCAGAAGATGAGGGAGGTATAGCGGTTAATTTTGGAACTACTGCTACAGGGTCAGGTAATGTACAGCCAACAGAATCTGTAAAGGCTGCTCCTAATGAAACCACACCAGAAGATGCTTCTTCTGTGCCCGAACCTCAAGAAGAATCTCCAGAAATTAAGGATGAAGTGATGACTCAGGAGCTAGATGATGCTCCTGTAATCGAAAAAAAGCCAAAAGAAGATCCTAAAAAGAAAGTAGAAGAGGTTGATAAAAAAATAAAGAAAAAGCCAACCGATAAAAAACCTTCTAAAAAGGCATCAGAAGAAAAAAAGGAAATAAAGAAACCTGATCCTAAACCTGATAAATCTACATTAGATATCTTGAATAGTTTTTCTAAAGGAACCCAGCGAGATGGAAAAGAAAAAGGAGGAGAAGGAGATGATAACACTCCTGGTGATAAAGGGAGTCGAGATGGAGATCCCAATGCTAGATCGTATTATGGTACAGGAAAAGGATTGGATGGAGATGGAAATTATCGACTAGGAGGTAGAAAAGCGCTTAATAAAGAAAAATTTGTACAGGATTGTAATGAATCAGGTATTGTGGTTGTTAAAATTGAGGTGAATCAAAGTGGTAAAGTTGTTCGAGCAATACCAGGTGTTAAAGGAACAACTAACAGTGCTTCTTGTTTGATGCAACCTGCAAAAAAAGCCGCTTTAGCTACTCGATTTAATAGCGATTCTAAAGCTCCGGTAAAACAAGTCGGCACCATTATCTATCAGTTTAAACTTTCAGAATAACAGTAATCAACTATGAATTATAGGGAAACCCTCGATTGGATGTTTGCCCAATTACCGATGTATCAACGTCAAGGAGCAAGTGCTTACAAAGTAGATTTGCATAATACGATACAATTAGCTAACTATTTAGAGAATCCCGAAACTCGTTTTAAAAGCGTTCACATAGCAGGTACTAACGGAAAAGGTTCTACCAGTCATTTATTGGCTTCTGTTTTGCAGGAAGCTGGATATAAAGTGGGATTGTATACATCACCTCATTTAAAAGATTTTAGAGAGCGTATCAGGATAGATGGAAATAAAATAAGTGAAGCGTATGTTATTGATTTTGTAGCAAAGCATAAGTCTTATTTTGAAGATCGTCAACTTTCGTTTTTCGAAATGACTGTCGGATTAGCATTTCAATATTTTGCAGAGTCGCAAGTGGATATTGCTGTAATAGAAGTAGGTTTGGGAGGAAGGTTGGATTCTACCAATATTGTAACTCCAGAGGTTGCTGCGATTACCAATATAGGATTGGATCATACTCGTTTTCTGGGGAATACTTTGCCAGAAATAGCTAGGGAAAAAGCTGGTGTCATAAAAGAAAACGTTCCTGTAGTAATAGGAAGATTCGAAGATGATACGGCAAAGGTATTTAAAGAAATTGCCAGGACAAAAAATAGCCCTTTGTATTTTGCAGAAAACTATGAAGGCAAAATGTATCCTTCAGACTTAAAAGGAAACTATCAAAAAGAAAATATAAAGACTGTTTTACAAATCATTGATTTGCTAAAAGAAAGAGCCTGGAATATTTCTGATGAGCATTTGTCATTAGGGCTGGGCAACGTTGTAAAAAATACATCCTTGCTAGGTAGATGGCAAATTCTAGGAGAAAAGCCAAAGATAATTTGCGATACAGCACATAATGAAGATGGACTGAAGCAGGTGATGAAACAGCTGTCTAAAGAAAAATATCATAAACTTCATATAGTTTTGGGGGTTGTTAATGATAAAGATTTGGATACTATTTTATCATTGTTTCCTGTCAATGCAATATATTATTTTTCTAAACCGGCAATTCTTCGTGGGTTGGATGAAGATGAGTTAAGAAAAAAAGCGTTAGAGTATAAATTATTTGGAAAAACATACTCGAGTGTGAATTTGGCGTATGAGTCTGCATTACAGCAAGCTACCGATGAAGATGTCGTATATGTGGGGGGCAGTACTTTTGTGGTAGCAGAAATAATTTAATTTTTTTCGAAAAACCTTTGGAAGACTATAAAACTGTGTTATATTTGCATCCGCAATCGAGAACAAGTATTGCACAAAGTCTTATAAAGGGCGCTTAGCTCAGTTGGTTCAGAGCACTTGGTTTACACCCAAGGGGTCAGGGGTTCGAATCCCTTAGCGCCCACAAAAAGAGTTCTCAAAATTAGTTTGAAAACTCTTTTTTTATTTATGATTATATGGATAATCTACTGGCAAATTAAAATTTGTTTTTATAGAAGTTCTTAATCGTAAATTTAGTAGATAGTTAGAATGTAAGGGCGCTTAGCTCAGTTGGTTCAGAGCACTTGGTTTACACCCAAGGGGTCAGGGGTTCGAATCCCTTAGCGCCCACAAAAAAAGAGGTTTAACATACAGATGTTGGATCTCTTTTTTGATTTCAATAATTTTTGAGATGTTGTTTGCGGAATTTTGTTAATGTGCTTGGGGTAATTACTCCTTGTTAAGAAGGCATTTCTAAAAAAAATACTTAAAAGTGATATCATACCTAGAACGTTTCACTACATCAACATCTGATAAAGTCTAAATCACGTTTAATAATAAGTACTTGAAAAGTTTTATTGGGTATTCTGCTTTTCTGCCTTGATCTATCGAATATTTATCTAAAAGTTCTTCATAGATAAAACTAAAGTCTATTAAATCTATGATTTTTCGTGGTAAATTTTCTTGAGGAACTATTTAGTCATAAAGAAAACTATATTCACGTAACTGTAATGTTTGCTGTTGGATTAGCATAACTGAAAATGCAAAAAGAGGAGCAGAATTTAGTAAATTCTACTCCTCTTTTTATAATAAATTAGACTTTTTGGTAGCTTCGTAAAAACGGAGCTTTGTCTTTTTGAATATTTAAAAGAATCAGTCTATTAAGTCCAGAAGTTCAAGTCTTTCTTTTGCTAGAATATATCTTGCACGGACATCATCAATTTGCTGTTGAGTTAATTTCTTACCAAAGGTACGAAGTCCTCCAGCGGCATCATTATGATGAATTCCAAAAGCAAACTTAAGATATTCCATAAGCAATGGCTGAGCATCTAGGTACGAAATGGAATTTAAAGCCTGAGAAATTTTGTTTGCCTCAGCCCATTCTCCATTTGTAACATACTCTTGCATAGTAACACTAGCTTTTGGGAAGATACAACCTACACCTGTAATTCCACCGTATGCTCCAGCAAGTCCTGCGTGTACAGTAACTGTATCGACACCTGCCAAAACTTTTAAATCTCTGTTCTCTAACATCAGCGTTTCAATAATTGAAACATCTATAGTCGATATTTTAAGAGCAGTTACTTTAGGAAGAACAGCAAGTCTTTTAAGAAGATCAGTTGAGAGTGAATGATAACCGGCTGCATCAGGATTGTTATAAGGCATAATTGTTACACCTACATCGTTTGCAGTTGCTTCAGAAAGCTCATAGTATGCATACATTTCTTCCTCAGAAGGAACCATCTTAGTTTTTGGTGGCATGACCATGACTGTATCCACTCCAACCGTTGCAAGTTCTTCAACGATTTTGGCAAGCTCTTCTTTAGTCTCTGCCGCAGCTCCACTGATCAATGGAACATTGTAGTCTTTAGCAACGTCAGAAAGGGCTTTAAGTAAAGAAACGCGCTGCTCGGAGCTCAGGTAGCTATTTTCACCCAGAGTACCAGAGCCGACAAGACCGCCCATTCTGCTTCCTCCCTTTCCCTGAGCTTTTAAAACACCTGCGGCGTATTTTTGCGTTGCATCAAGGTCAATTTCAATAGCGCCGGATTTTGACTCTTTCAGCCATGTAAACACGGCTGGCATAACAGTATGTCTCCAATCTGTAATATTTGATTCTATCATATTTCTTGTTTCTATCATATTTCTTCTTGTCTGAAAATTATGTCAATAAAATTTTTTTGCAAAATTATATAAAATTATGCAAATTAAGCAAAAAGCTTCAAAATAAGCCTTAGAAGAAATAAAATATGTCACTTACCAAGTTTAATTCTTCACCTATATAGGTAACTGATCTGTTATGTTTTTAAAATAGGAGCTCGTTATAAGAAGCATTTTCTAAATTCAGGGTCATAGTCAATACATGAATAAGAACCATGCAACACCGTTGTCTTTTCCCTTTTAAAATCTTCAATTAATAGGCTGCCTAACAATTTTAGGACAAAATTCTTAAGTCGCTTTTTAAAGTTTTGTAAGGATTTCCGAATAATTACGACTACACTTTTTATAATACATATTTCTTAATTGAAATTACCTATTAAAATTATTTCTTTTGACTATATGGCTCAAAGTAAAATGTATCGATAGCGTTGCTATTCCTTAATTTTATTTTTTGCTTGAACTGAAAATGATTCAATTCAATTTGTGGTAATTTTTTATAAGAATTGTATGACATAATTTTACTAAGCTAAGAGTATTGATTTAGATATTTTACTTCAATATGTGAAAAAGCATTATAAAGGCAAGATTTAGCCTATTTTAATCTTTTTTTTGGGATATGAGGTTTAAGTAAATTAATGTTTAAAAGACTGTAATTAAGGGTTGGGAGTGAAGCTTTTCTTTTAACAAATAAAGAAATAGAAAGTTAAACTGTGAATAAATCAATTTTATGTAAAGCGATATTTCGGTGGATTTATGGGTTTATTTTTTATATTTGTTATACTCACGTAGAAGCACACATAATTAATAACTTATTAACTTAATATGATGTTTTTTTGTCTTTTTTAGGGCGTTATGTTAATTATTTGATTAATATTGAATTGTAATAAATTGTCGTATTATGAAAGTGTTTCCGTTCAAGGTTCCGAAATCTGTTGAAGATTCCTTAATATATCAGGAAGATCATGAGCTGGTATTTTACGATAAACTACACCAGCATGAAGAAATACAGATTAGCTTAATAGAACATGGAGAAGGAACGTTAATCGTGGGTGATACGATTAACTCTTTTTCTGCTGGAGATATTATTGTTATAGGTAGTAATATACCTCATGTTTTTAGAAGTGATAACGCTGCAGGCTCAAAAGTTCCTTCCTTTATGATTTCTCTTTTTTTTAAGAGAGGTTCGTTTGGTGCAAACTTTTTTGATCTTCCAGAATTTAATGAAATAGATCCTTTTTTCCTTTCTTCAGAAAATGGTTTTAGAGTGCAGTCAAAGAAAAAGCGATTAAGAAAGCAGATGTTGGAGCTTAAAGACCAAACCAAACTGAATAGATTTAGAAGTTTTATAGGTATACTCATACATTTATCTAATTCTAAGAAAAAGAAACTGTCTTCTTTTATCAATAAGAAAAAGTATACAGAGAATGAAGGAAAACGTATCAGTGACGTATTTGAGTATGTAATGAAAAATTACAATAATAATATTTCTTTAGAAGAGGTAGCTAATATTGTGCATATGAGTAGGAATGCTTTTTGCCGATATTTTAAGAATAGAACTAATAAAACGTTTTTTCAGTTTTTGATAGAGATTCGAATAGAAAATGCTTGTAAATTGCTTTCTAAAAATAAAGAAGTTTCGATTAAAGAAATTTCTTATAAATGTGGTTTTAATAATATTTCTAATTTTAATAGAAAATTTAAAGAAATAAAGGGAGTAACCCCTTCTGATTACAGAAAAGAATAATCTATAGATTATCTTAGCATAAAACAAGGAGCATTTCTAAGAAGTGCTCCTTATTGTTTTGTAAAAGGGTATTGTAAATTGATTAGAAGTGAAACGAAAAAGAAAGGAGTTGTACTAAGAGACTCTTTAAAGTTATTCTTAAATACTTAGGTAGCATTTTTACTAAGAGAGAAATAGAACATGTTAAAAAATAAAACCAGTAATATAAAGTATTACTGGTTTTATTATAACCCTCGAATATGAGCAAAGGTTAATCCTGTTTTATTATTTTGATACAGACTCCTCAGGTTGTGGTATAGGAGATAATTCTACATCACTTCCTAGCCAACTCTGTAGTTTGTCGTATATTTTTTTCTGATCTTCTTGAGAAAAATGCTTAATTCGGGTTTTATGACTTCCTCCTTTCAACACCATTTTTAAGGCATCAACGTTGGGTTTAGGAGTTGGAGCACATGCTCCCCAGGTATCATATTCTCCATTTATGTATAAAATGTGATTTCCTTTGTTCTCTACATAATCTCGTACATTTTTGATATACTCTGGATTATAAGTCATTTCGACATCTTTTGGAGCAAATCTCAAGTTGGTAGGTTCAAATACGATTTTAATTAAATCTTTTACAGGAGTGGTGTCAAATCCATAATATCCTAACTCGAGCATATGCTGGTAATACGATGGGAGAAGATCGTGATATGTTTTGTCACTATAAAAGCTAATACCTACAATTTTGTCTACGTATTTAAAAAGTTCTTCTGCAGAAGCTGATTCTCCTGGAATATCTTCACACTTTCCTCCCCATTGCCAAAATGAAAAAGGAAACTCAAGAGCAGCATACTCCAAAGCTTCTTCTTGAGATACTTTCGTAAAGCCCATTTTCTTTTCAGTAGCGTGCTTTTCTATTTCTGCTAAGACTGCTTTTCTGTTAGATAATAATAGGCGTTGAAATTTTGTAACCTTTGCACGACATTCTTCGGTTCCCACACTGTTGATATGCTCTTCTGTTCTTGCATCTTCACGCCCATTAATTAAAGGAGCTACATATGGGACAGCGACATCAATATCTTCTGGATATTTAGATTTGTAGATTAGCACAGTTTCTCCTCCTTTACTAATACCTGTAGAAATCCATTTTTTAGGGTATAAAGATTTTAACTTGGTAACCAACCCATGATAATCTTCAACAGCTTGGTCATTGGTCAGATATTTCCAAGGCATTGGTTCTGGTCTCGATTTACCGTAAAAACGATATTCTACAATTACCTGATTTGACTTTAGTATTTTGCTTAGTTCATTGGTCCTCTGTTTTGCAGAGTATCCTTCTGTTACAATTACGGTTGGTTTATTGTAATCCACATGAGATAAGTAAACATAATGATCAAAACTACCCGCAGCCGGATTACTATGGTCCAAAGGTTCTTTTAAGATCATTTGGTATACTTCTGCAAAATGATCACTTTTTTCTAAAGCTGTTATTTCTGCTGTAGGGAAAAGTTCTTTGATTTTTTGTAGAAAACTAACTTCTGTAACAGTTTGATCCGTCTCTTTCGATGCATGCTTAGAATCTTTACAGGATGTTGCAGAAAGAATAGTTAAAAGAAAAATAAATAAGTATTTTGTTTGCTTCATTGCATATAAATTTTTAATGCTCCTAAGGTAGTTTAAGACACTTTTATTAGGTGATATTATATTATCTATATGTGATATGATTTTGACCCAAAGGAATGTGAAATTGTATTGAAAAATTAGATTTGATTACTTTTATCCTATGGATAAAATACTACAAATAGACTCGGACTATATAGAGAACAATACTAATTTTGTTGAGCTCATTGCAGAACTTAAAAATAAATTTTCTTCTAATTCTACTCAGGTTCCGATGCGGCATCATCATGACTTCCCTAACCCGGTTGTTAAAGAGGATTCGACATTGTTACTAATGCCAGCTTGGAACCCTGGTCAGGAAGCAGGAGTGAAAATTGTAACTGTTAGTCCAGAAAATGGACAATTTGACTTACCGTCGATTCAAGGTACTTATTTATATCTTGATGCAGTAAAAGGAAGTATAAGAGCTATAATGGAGGCCAAAAGCTTAACTGCCAAACGAACGGCTTCTGCATCAGCATTAGCTTCTTCGTACTTATCTAGAACAGATGCTTCTTCTTTATTGATGATTGGTACAGGTGCACTTTCTATAAATTTGATTAAAGCTCATGCAAGTGTACGTCCTATAAAGAAGGTTTATATCTGGGGAAGAAATTTTGAAAAAGCCAGAAAGATTGCAGAAGAATTAGAAAGTGAAGATTTTGTCATTCAGCCAATAGAAACAATAGAAGAAAAAATTACACAGGTTGATATTATTTCATGTGCTACTTTGTCTAGAACGCCGCTGGTTTTTGGAGAGTATTTGCAAGAAGGACAACATCTCGACTTGGTGGGAGCTTATAAAAAAGATACTAGAGAGGCTGATAATGATTGTGTAAAGAAGTCTTCGGTGTTTATAGATACGTATCAAGGGGGGCTTAAAGAAAGTGGAGATATTGTTTTGCCCCTAAAAGAAGGAGTTTTAAAAGAAGAAGATATTAAAGCAGATTTATTTGAATTGTGTTCTGGAGTAAAAAAAGGAAGAACGGATGCTAAAGAAATAACATTTTTTAAGTCGGTAGGACATGCCCTTGAAGATTTGGCAGCTGCAACATACTATTATAATAAATATACAAATGAGTAAAGTATATCAAAACATTCTTAAGCGCACCAAGTTTCAACCAAAAGAAAATTGGTTACAAATTAGGACTATTGATATGCATACTGGTGGAGAACCGTTAAGAGTAATCATCGATGGTTTTCCGTTACTAAAAGGCAATTCCGTATTAGATTATAGAAGGTATTGTAAAGAGAGATATGATCATCTTCGTACAGCATTACTCTTTGAGCCAAGAGGTCATGCAGATATGTACGGTTGTATTTTATTACCGCCAAATGACGATGATGGAGATTTTGGAGTTATATTTTTGCATAATGAAGGATATAGTACTATGTGTGGTCATGCGATCATTGCAATCTCGACCCTGGCCGTAGAAATGAATTGGATCGATTTTTCTGAAGGAGAGAATATGATAAAAATAGATGCTCCTTGTGGTCGTATAATTTCTTATGTAAATGTAAATGATAATGAAGTTAGTGGAGTACGCTTTTATTGCGTACCCAGTTTTGTAGTAGCTTTGGATAAAAAAGTTATTGTCGAGGGAATAGGAGAGGTGGTTTATGATTTGGCGTATGGAGGTGCTTTTTATGCGTATATAGATATGTCGAAAAATAATTTTGATTTTGACCTTACACCAGGTTCATACAGGAAGTTGATCACAGCGGGCATGAATATTAAACAAGAGATTATAAAGGTTGATAACGAAATTATACATCCTTTTGAAGAAGATCTTAGTTTTTTATACGGAACCATATTCATTGGTGAAGCATTACATGAAGGAATCGATAGTCGAAATGTATGTGTTTTTGCAGAAGGAGAGGTAGATCGAAGTCCTACAGGATCTGGAGTTTCTGGTCGTATGGCAATTCATAAAAAAAGAGGTGAGATCGACTTTGGGAAAACCATGACTATTGAAAGTATCACCAATTCTGTTTTTAAAGGATCTGTAGTATCAGAAGAAGATTATGGACCTTTTAGAGCAGTGATCCCACAAGTAGAGGGAACCGCACATATCACAGGACAACATACTTTTGTGATAGATCCTGATGACCCTATGAAAGATGGGTTTATGCTTAGGTAACAATCCTTAAATTGTACTAAAAAACAACTATCGATAGAAATTTGTTCATATCAATCGATAGTTGTTTTATTATTAATTAAATATGCTGATAACTTCTTTTAGTATGAATTATTATTATAATGAACTGGTTTAAACTTTTTTGATTCATGCGAAAAATGATGATTTTTTGGTCAATTGAAATGTTTTTTGCACTTCATAGCAGCGCTACGAAGTAAGAAAAATATGAAAATTGGATAAAAAAGGGCATTTTTATAGCGAATTGAAAAAAGTTTAAACCAGTTCAATGTCTCTAAAAGGTTTGGTAAGTTTAATCTAGACTTTTTATATCAAAATTAATTTGTTTAGTATCGTATAAACCTTTGTATTTAGTGCTTTCTATTTCAGGTACTCCAGATATGCAAAGTATAACAAGCTTTACAATAGCATTAACTTCTATAATACGAGCTTCTGTTTCCCATTCAAAAGGAGTACTAAGAAGACCGTTACCATCCAACCTTAAACTTGATTTAGGCGCAGATACTAACTGATGTGTTTGTATGGCATTAGTTTGTCGCATTGGCACAGGGGCTTCGTGTGTTCTAACAAATAAATTATTTTTGGCATCAATAGAATGAACATAACGTCTTAATAATCCTTTTCCACCTTCAAATGCTCCTTTAACTACATTGCCCGGTGTCCATTGCCAAAACATATTTTTTCTATGGCCGGTTTGCGTTTGATTTGTAAAATAAAAAGAAGGCATAGAGTAAGAATATGATGTTGAATATCCAAACGAAAACTCTATTAGTTCTTGGTGCTTTAAGGGTTTGATTTTTATCGAAGCATTTAAAGAAGAGGAGTATGAACCGCTACCTACACTGCCTGCAATAGGGCCAAAACCGTCATACGAGAACTCATTAGGAATGGTGATTGCTATTTTGAATAGGTCTAGTAAGTTTTCTATCTTATCAGTGAAAGTGCAAAATGGAGAGTTGCCTCTTCCCCATCCGTTTTTAGCAATTACTCGTACACCCGGATTAGGAACAAATTCGCTACTTATAAAAATTCTTTCTTCAGAACTTCCAGGGTAAGTACCTCTTGCTAAAGACCACTTAACTCTATAATTAATACTGGAGTTATGACCTAAACGGGTATCTCTTAAATGAAAATATCCCGATCTATAAGCGTATTTAGTTACATCTGGGGTATTGGATTTAGAGCTAATACTATTGGTGTTTTTGTGCCTTTTGTTTAAGAGGTCATCTTTAATAATGGCTGAAGCATCTTCTTCCCATGAAATAACTTGAGAGTTCTTTTTTAAAGATTTTTTTTTGTTGGTTTGGTTGGCTTTATTTTTTTTTGATGCAGCTACCAGTAGATCAAATTCTTTCCATTCCTTGCTAATTTGCTCTTCTGAATAATTTTGTGCTCTTAAGTGTGTATTGATTTCTTCTTTTACCTCGGGAGAAACCTCAATAGTATCTAAGTCCATTTTTTCAACAACTTCTTCTATCTGTGTATTAGTTATTAATGGGAAAAACTCACTAGAAACTCCTTCATTTTCTTTATGATAGATAAAGAAAAAACCTGCTTCTCTGGGATCAATACCTGTGACAGAGGTGATACTTTTTAACTTGTTGGCATCTCCTTCTATAAGTATAGGTACATTGTTTAATGTCGCTTCTTTTAATAATTCTAATTTAAAATCGTCAACCACCTCATTTTTGGAAGAGATAATTACTGCTTTTTCAGTTACTTCTTTGTTTTTGATTTGTTCAAGAGTAATGTCATTCGTAGATACTCCCTTAAAACCTTTTGGTAAATAGTGATTTAATGAGTTTTCTACTACGATGTTCTGAGAACTGTTTTCAAATGATTCATCATGACACGATGAAAATAAAACTAGTGTGCAAGCCAAAACCAAAGTTTTGATTTTTTTCATAATAATTAAAATTTAACAGGTTAAAATTAGTGGGGGGGTCGGCCAAAACTATTCTTTTTATGAAATATGAGTGTTTTTGTTTTATAAACGAATGTTTACCAAAACATGAATTTTGAAGATCAATTTTAAAAAATAGTTATTGTTTAAAAACTAGTTGGGGGTATAAAGTGTTGATATAAAAAGTGTTGGGTGCTTTGGTGAGAACGGTATTCTTTTCGTGAAGATGCTGGTATCATAAAGCCTTTTGTGTAGAAAGGTGTAGCTATTCCTTAGATTTTTTTATATAAAAAAAACTCCGCTTTATTTTTACAATAGAGCGGAGTAATTTGTTCTTTAGTTTATGTTTTGGCTATTCAGTTGCTATTTTTACACCTACACCAAAAGGGTCTTCGATAGAATGAGCTGGTTCTGTAAACCATTTTGGCCCTTCTTCTGTCATATAAATATGATCTTCTAATCGAATTCCAAATTCATCAGGTACACATATCATTGGCTCATTACTAAAACACATTCCTGATGTAAGAACCGCATCCTCGTGTCTGGCTATATATGGCCATTCATGAATGTCTAATCCAATTCCGTGTCCGGTACGATGTGGTAGACCTGGTAATTCATAATCTGGTCCTAGTCCATTAGCTTCTAATGTTTTTCTAGAAGCATTGTCAATTACAGCACAAGGTTTTCCTAATTGAGCAGCTTCAAAAGCAGCACGTTGTGTCTCTTTTTCAAGATTCCATATTTTTCTTTGCAGATCATTTATTTCTCCATAGACATAGGTACGGGTAATATCAGAAATATAGTCGTGTAATACGCACCCTGTATCAATCAATACAATTTCATTTTCCTCTAGATTTTTTGGTGTTTTTACACCGTGAGGAAAAGAAGAATCTACTCCAAATAATACAATACAAAAATAAGATCCAGCTGTTGCACCATACCTTTTATGAGCTTCATGGATAAAGTCTGTAACCTCTTTAGAACTAATGCCTGGGCGTAAGATTCTTGCGGCCGCCTTTTGCACCTCCATAGTAATATCCATAGCGACTTGCATGATAGCAATTTCTGCTTTGGATTTGATCATTCTGCATCCTGCAGTTATTGGCTTGGCATTTATCAATTGATAAGAAGTTTGCACTTTCAAGATACCATCTATAATAAAGAAAGGAGTGGCTTCGTCCATGGCGATGTTGCCGTTAGTAACATTCTTCTTTTTAAGGATGTCAACAAATAAAGTAAATGGACTTTCATGCTCCTCCCAACAGTGTACAGGCCCTTCTATAAGCATAAAATCTAAAATAGTACCTTCTTCAAATCGTGGGCCAATATAATGCACTTCTCCGTCAGGAAATAATAACGCACCTACCATTCTTTCGCTAGAGTTCCATCGTGTTCCTGTAAAGTAGTACAAGTTAGTACCTGCATGAAGATAAACGGCAGGGATATTTTGCTCTTTCATAAGCTTACAAGCCTTACTTACTCTTGCTTCGAATTCTTCTTTTTCGATTGGTTTTGCAAGATGAGCTTTTGGTTGTATAGCATTTAATTCTTTCTCGATGGTAGAACCACCTATTCCTAATGTATTCATGATGTTTTTTGTATATAATGCGATGCCTCCATTAGTGTTTCAATTTCATCTATTTCGATGGGCATTGCATGTGTTAGATTTATGTTTCCTGTTTTGGTAATTAGATAGTCATTTTCTAAGCGACATCCTATGCCTTCTTCTGGGATGTAAATTCCAGGTTCGCAGGTGAGTACCATGCCAGCTTCAATAGTTCTGTAAAGCCCGACATCATGCACATCTAACCCAAGGTGATGGGCCGTGCCGTGCATAAAATATTTTTTATACAAAGGTTGGTCAGGATTTTGAGTCGCTACATCAGAAGCCTTTAATAATCCAAGTTTGATGAGTTGCTCTTCTACCAATGTAGCCATTTGCTTCTCATACTCTGTAAAATGTACTCCAGGTTTTAAAAGCTTACTACCTTCTTTTAAGCAATGTAATACCGCTGAATAAATTGCTCTTTGTCTATCAGAAAATTTTCCGTTTACTGGGATGCAACGAGTTGTATCACTATTATAATTGGCATAACAGACTCCAAAATCCAATAAAATCATGTCCCCATCTTTACAAACATTATCGTTTGTATTATAATGTAGGGCACAAGCATTTTTTCCCGATGCTACAATGGGTTTAAAAGCGTGCCGGGTACCTCCATTTTTAACCAATGTATAGGTGAGCTCTGCTTCTAACTCATATTCTTTACAGTTAGGTTTTACAGTTTTTAATACTCTATGAAACCCTTCAACACTAATATCCGCTGCTTTTTGAACAAGTTTAACTTCTTGGTCAGACTTAACAGGGCGTAACACTCGAGTTATTTTTGCAACCCTATGGTATTGGTGTAAAGGGTACTTTTCTTTACACCAATGAATCATTCTGTCTTGTTGTGTTTGTTGCAAGTTGGTAACTCTTTTGATGTGTTCATTATGTCCTAGGTAAAACCCATCTGCTTCGAATGCCATAAGTTGTAGTACTTTTTCAAAGTCATGTACCCATTCGATTCGTTTAACCCCAGAAATTCGATGTGCTTGTTCTTTGGTTAACTTTTCACCATCCCATATTTTTATATGCTCATTGGTTTCTTTTATAAACAGAATTTCTCTGTTTTCGGGTTTAAATGCATGTGGATAAAGCACTAAAATGGTATCCTCTTGATCTATTCCCGATAAATAAAACAAATCATTGTTTTGTGCAAAGCCCATTACATCATCTGCATTGGTATGTTTTATGTCATTAGATGTAAGAATGGCTATTGTGTTCTCTTTCATTTTAGAAGAGAAGTTACTTCTGTTTGCTATAAACAGCGTATTGGGTATGGGATCATAACGCATATTAGAATGTCCTATCTGGATTAAATGGATTAAGGTTTAATGATGTTTTTTTGTCAGAAACAACTTCTGAAACTAATTTACCTGTTACAGGACCTAAACTCCATCCCATCATAGCATGACCTGTGGCAATAGTTAGGTTTTTGTATTTTTTGGTTCTACCAATGTATGGCAACCCATCTGGTGAACAAGGTCTAAGGCCACAATCTGCGTTTTCTATTTCAGGTTGTTTAATTTCTAAACCATTGTAGTAAGATTTTGCAGCATTGGCAATAGCATTTACACGAGCTGGGTTGATATTGTGATTGATACCACCAATCTCCATAGTTCCTGCAAATCGGGTAAATCCATTCATAGGTGTAACAGCAACTTTAGCTTCTAATAGAATGGCAGGAGTTTCAATTCCTGTAGGTCTGTCAACATTAATTCGATATCCTTTACCTGCTTGTACAGGTACATTAACGCCTAATTTTTTAGTTAATAAAGGACTCCAGGAACCAGCGGCAATAACTACTTCGTCGGCTTTTATAGTTCTATTTGCAGTTTGTACATCACTAATATTTTGATTAGAAATAGAGATATCTGTTACTTCTTCGTTGGTGTAAAATGTAACTCCTTTCGATTTAAGATATGCCATCATATCCTTCATAAATTCATGAGGAGTCATATGAGCATCAGAGTCATAATATACAGCTCCTTTGATATTGAGGTCAATATTAGGTTCGTATTTTTTAACTTCCTCTCTCGATAGGTTGGTTACATTAAGACCTTCTACAATACCGCGTTGCCCTACTTTCCATTCTTCTTCGCCTGCTTTTTCTGTTTGATACATCATAAGCAATCCTTTGCGCTCATAATGAAAATCAAATTCATTCGATTCTTTTAGATCTTCATACAAAGCTCTTCCTAAAAGATTAATGTCTTTTATAACCGGAATTGCCTTTTCTACTTTGGCTTTTGAAGATGATTTTTTAAAGGCCCATGACCATTTTATAAAATCTTTATCTAATCTTGGTTTTACATAAAACGGACTAGAAGAATTAAACATCCATTTAATTCCTTTGGTAATCATTCCCGGAGCCGCTAAAGGAATAAAGTGGCTTGGTGTGATATATCCGGCATTCACAAAAGATGCTCCTTTTGTAATATCAGATTTATCAACAACGGTTACGTTGTGTCCCTCTTTTTGTAGGTAATATGCAGAACTCAAACCAATGATTCCGCCTCCTATAATTGTTACTTCTTTTGCCATAATTGTTAAATTACCTGAAATCCATGTGCATATGGATCGTCTTCATCGTCAATAATAATTGTATTGTAGCCATATACTTTTGCCCAACCTTGAACACTAGGAATGATAGCTTTTTTACCATCTAATTCGGTTTCTTCTTCGATTCTTCCGATAAATTTAGACCCAATAAAGCTTTCATGCACAAACTCATCTCCCTTTTTCAATTTTCCTTTGGCATATAACTGCGCAATTCGTGCAGAAGTTCCTGTGCCACAAGGAGATCTGTCAATCGCTTTATCTCCATAAAAAACTGCATTTCTACCCGATGAGGTTGGATCGATAGGATCACCTGTCCATAGCATGTGACTTACGTCTCTAATGGTTTCATTTTCTGGGTGAATGAAATAATCGGGATATTTTTCGTTAATTCTTTCTCGTACTACCTGCGAGTATTGAATTAATTTACTGGCTGTAAAATCATGAACACCACTAAAGTTTTTTTGTGGATCTACAATTGCATAGTAATTTCCTCCATAAGCAACATCAAAAGTGATTTCTCCTAATTCTGGACAATCAACAGTTAATCCTTCTGCTGCCAAATAAGATTTAACGTTTGTTAATTTAACCCAGTCAACTTTATTATTAGTTTGTTGATATTCTATTTCTACCAATCCGGCAGGAGCTTCCATTCTAATCTTACCGGGCACTTTTGGAGTAACAAGTCCTTCTTCTATAGCAATAGTTATGGTTCCTATGGTTCCGTGTCCGCACATAGGTAAACATCCAGACGTTTCTATAAAAAGGATAGCAAAATCATTTTCTGGATTGTGAGGTTCAAATAAAAAACTCCCACTCATCATATCGTGACCTCTAGGTTCGTACATTAACCCTTTTCTGATCCAATCATATTCTTTTAAGAAATGTTGGCGTTTTTCACTCATCGTATTTCCTTTTAGATCGGGTCTACCTGTAGTAACCACTCTTACAGGGTTCCCGCAAGTATGGGCGTCAATACATTTGTACGTTGTTCTACTCATTCTTATATCTTTTTCTAGTATTTTTCTTTCTTGTAATTTATATAATCAATTATTCTTTTTTCTAATATGGGCAACGTTACAGTACCTTGTTCCAGAATAGTTTCATGAAACTCTCGAATATCGAATTTGTCTTTCAGTTCTTCTTGAGCCAGTACTCTTAGTTCGCGTATTTTTAACTCCCCGATTTTATAAGACAATGCCTGTCCTGGCCATGCAATATATCTATCGGTTTCTGTGTTTATCTCGTGCAAAGATAATGCAGTATTAGTAGATAAAAAATCAATAACTTGATCTCTTGACCAGTCTTTTGCATGAATCCCGGTATCTACAACCAGTCTACATGCTCTCCACATTTCATAGGTTAGTTTCCCAAACTGCTCATACGAGTTTGTATATATTCCCATTTCTTCTGCTAGGTATTCTGTATACAGCGCCCAACCTTCGCCGTACGCAGATAAATAAAGATCTTTTCTGAATTGAGGGATAGAATCTCCTAATTCGTTATTAAGTGATCCTTGTAAATGATGTCCAGGAACGGCTTCATGTACACTAAGAGCTGGGAGAGTATACAATGGTCTACTAGACAAGTTGTGCGTATTTACCCAATAGTATCCTGGTTCTGTATCTTGATCAGAGCCTACATATCGCCCGCTGGTGTATTTGGGAGCAATTGCATCAGGAACCGGGGCTACGCCATATGGTTTTCTTGGTAAAGTTTTGAAAAATCGAGGAAGTTGAGCATCTACCTTTTTACATATGTTTCTGGCTTCCTTTAATAATTCATCACCTGTTTTTGCATAAAATTGTTGATCTGTTCTTAAAAATGATATGAATTCTGAAAAGCTTCCCTTGAAATTAGTTTCTTTTATAATGGCTAGCATTTCTTTTTTGATACGCGCTACTTCTTTTAGTCCAATGGTGTGTATCTTTTCAGCATTATATTGTGTACTGGTGGTATAGTAGTTAATTCTATTTTGATAATAGGCTGCTCCCTTTGGTATTTTAGAAACACCAATTTGTTTTCTGGTATTTGGTAAATACTCGGTTTCAAAAAAAGTTTTTATTTTTTTGAATTGTGGGATAACACTATCTGTCAATATTTGTTTAACAACAAGACGTATAGAATCTTTTTGGGTATTGGTAAGATCGATTGGTAGCTTTTTAAAAGGGGAATAAAAAAAACTATTTTCTATAGTGTCTACAATATGTTTGCTGTACGATGACTCATAACCTTTAAAAATAACTTTGGGTTGTGAGATACCTTTAGAAAGCCCTTCTCTAAGTAATACAATGTGTTGGTCTACAAATTGTGGTATTGCTTGTAAGGTAGTAATGTATTTTTTTACCTGATCTTGATTGGTAAGCGGTTTTACTTGATAAATAAGATCATTATGAAAACCAGCGTCAGATAATAATGGATTTAAATAAGATTCGAATTTATAGTGATCTACTTTTTCCTGAAGTGTAAATAAATGAAGATCAAGAGAAATTTGATCTGATTCTGAAAGTCGATCTTTTTCTATAGCGTTTAGCTCCTGAATTTTTTTTTGAGCAAAATCGGCTTCTTGTTGGTAATATTCTTTGGTAAAAAGACCTAAAGGATACGACTCTTCGTCGTATCCTTTTTGGTCATTAATTTCTGTGGAAATATACGCTAATGTTTCGCTTGGAGTTTTCTCCGTTTTTTTTTGGCAGCTAAAACTTATTACTAGGATTAATATTCCAATGGTATTATAAAGTTTCATGCCTTTTAAGAATCATAATTTATAACAACTCTATGTAGAGAACTCTTTTGATAACGAAAATTAGATATTAGTATTAGATTGTTTACTGTTTACCAATCTATATATTCCATCTGGATTTTCATTTTTAAGCGCATCTGGTAATAATTCATTTGGCCAATTCTGGTAGCTGAAAGGTCTTACCCAACGCTTAATAGAATTAATACCTACTGCAGAGAATCTCGAATCTGATGATGCTGGGTATGGTCCACCATGCGTCATAGAAGGTGCAACTTCTACTCCGGTAGGAACACCATTTAAAATGATACGTCCAACTCTATTTTGAAGAGCATCAACAACACCACCTAAATTTTTGTAATCAGATTCTTCAGCCAAAATCGTTCCTGTTAATTGTCCTTCAAGGCTATCGATAATCTCGATAAGCTCAGCTTCATCTTTGCTTCTAACAACCAGTGAGAACGGTCCAAAAACTTCTTGATGCATTTTTGGGTTGGTTAAAAAGTCTGTACCAGAAACAGCCGAAATTTGAGTAGGAGCATAATTAGGCTCAATCTCTTCGGATACTGCTGCTACAACTTCAACACCAGATTGAGAGGATACAGAGGCACCGTTCTTAACAAAATCTCTTTTGATATTTGGGTGCAACATACATTGTGGTGCAATGGCTGTTGTTTTTTCTGCTAAATCCTTGATGAAATCTCTTGTGTCTTCACCGTCAATAGTAAGGATTAACCCAGGGTTTGTACAGAACTGTCCTGTTCCCATAGTAATAGAACCGGCATAAGTATCTGCAATTTCTGTTGCTCTGGCAGCGATTGCTGCTGGAGTAACTACTACTGGATTAATACTACCCATCTCTGCAAAAACAGGGATTGGCTCTTCTCTTTCTGCTGCAAGGTTAAATAATGCTCTTCCTCCGGCAATACTTCCTGTAAAACCAACAGCTTTCACATTTGGATGTTTTACCAATGCAGCACCAACAACTCTTCCGCTTCCTGCAATATTAGAAAATACACCGTTTGGCATTCCAGTTTTTTCAGCAGCTTTTATAATTGCAGAAGCTACTAACTCACCTGTACCTGCATGCATAGAATGAGATTTAACAATCACTGGGCAACCTGCGGCTAGTGCACTGGCGGTATCTCCTCCTGCAGTAGAAAATGCTAATGGGAAATTACTTGCAGCGAATACTACTACGGGACCTAAAGGAATATTAGTTTTTCTAAGATCTGGTTTGGGAGCTGGCTCACGTTGTGCATCTGCAGTATCAATTACATTTTCTCTCCATCCTTCGTTAGAAACCAACTCGGCAAAGGCTCTTAATTGAAATACAGTACGACCTCTTTCTCCATTAGCTCTTCCTTCTGGCAGTCCAGATTCTGAAGTGTACATTTGTGTCAACTCATCACCTAATGCTAATATTTCATCAGCTATTGCATTTAGGAATTCAGCTCTTTTAGCACCCGATATATTTCTATATTCTTTAAAAGCTTTATTAGCTAATTCTACAGCTTCTTCTACTTCTTCTAAAGTAGCCTCAAAAAAATCACAATCGTTCTCAATATTGAGTTTTGGATTGAATGTTCTATGGGAAACAGATCCTGTCGCGGATAATTTATTTCCTATATAGTTTTTTCCAGTTATCATGTCGATCAATAGTTTTTAAAGTAATTATGTAATGGTAAAGGTAACTTAAATATAAGCAATATTTTGAGGCTTAATATTTATTTAACCTACTACCGTATTTAACTCTTTGTAATTTGGTAAAGCTGGTCTGTTTTTAATACCAGTTTCGATAATTTCAAGAATTCTCTTACGTTCTTCGCCAAGTATGTCTCCTAGAATAATACCATTAACACCAGCATCTAATTGAGCCTTGATGTTTACCGCGAACATTTCTAAATCTAAAGTGTCATCGTCTTTAAATTTTGTTGTAACCGCGGGCATTACACCTTGTCATACTATTGGCATAATCGTTTGTTTATAAATTTTAGCAAATATACTATGAATTTTGAGGTAATCATACTGAGAAATTATCCAAGAGTAATGCTATATTAACTTCTGTGAAAAAAAATATGCTTATTTCAAGTAATATTTATTCAGTATAGTCTTAAATTGCTCTATATGTGGTTTGTAAATAAACCAAATTTCATTTTTGTTTTTTTAAGATTTGAAACGATTTTTTGTTAAAAGATGTAAAAGAAAAATCCCCTCTTAATACTAATATCAAGAGGGGACTGGCTATATAAACTTTAAAGAAATTCTATAAATTAATTTGCATCCCAGAAAACCTTGGTGGTTAATAAGTCACCACCTATTTTTGAAGCGGCTGCAGATACATTGTTGTTATTTGTATTGTATTCTCTTATTGGGTAGGTTACCCTTCTTGGGACTGGATTATTAGCGACAGAAGTAACTGGTAACGCAGGGAAACCTAATCTTCTATAAGAAGACCAACCTTCAAATCCTCTATTGAAAAGAGCAATCCATTTCTGAGTTCCAATTTTTTCTTGCCACGTACCCGAGGCAGTAGTATATGCTACATCTGGATTTGTTAGATAAGTAGTGTTAACAGCACTGTCTACTCCCCAATATTCATTAGAGGCTGTAATTGCAGCGTTATAGTGCCCTTCTGCATCAGCAGATCCGCCTACTAAAGAACGTTCAGCAGCTTCGGCAAGTAGAAATTCTACTTCTGCATAGTCTAATATTACTCCTTCTTGAGTTGCATTTAATACTTCATCACTAATGTGTGATGTATTTGTAAAACTATTTTTGTCACCAAATACACCTCCTACGTATGGAGTAACATTTTCGTCTAAATAAACAGGAAGTCTAGGGTCGTTTAAAGAAAGCAGAGTGGTAACTAAAGTTTCTGGAGCTACATAATCTGTTCTACCTCTATTCACAATTTCAAACCATGCAGGGTTTTGATTGGGTTGTTCGTCTACATATGCTAATGCAGCATTATCTTCATTAGATGTAAAAACCCCTGCATTTACCGCTTCAGACGCCATGGCAGAAGCTTTAGTTGCATCAACATCGGCAATCCTTAACGCTAATCTTAGTTTTAGAGAATTTGCAAATTTGGCCCATTTTGAAACATCACCGTCATATACTAGATCAGCATCACCAAAAGAAGAATGTGCATCATTTAAGTCGCTGATAGCAACATCAAGTCTAGCAATGATGTCTGTATAAATATCGCTAGCGTCATCATATTTAGGACTTATAAATTCGATGTTTAGTGCTTCTGTATATGGTACATCACCATAAGAATCGACCAATACATGATACGTATACACTTTTAATATTTCTATAATTGCAATTCTATTCTTTCTAGCTTCTTCAGTTAATCCCCCAAGTACTTCATCCTGAAGTATAGTAGAAGCTAAGTCCAGATCACTCAAGACATCTTTATAAAAAACACTCCAGTTGTTGGTAGGGAAGCTTTTAAGATCTGTGTAATTAGTTTCTTCATCTACAAAGGTAGTTCCTGCTAAATACTGAGCAAATAATCTATAGTGTTGCTGAAAAACACCATGGGTTACCATTTGATTAAATAAAGCTCTCTGTGCATTTGGAAGTAAATTTGCAGAAGAAACTTCTTTGATTACTTTTCGGCTATCATTAAGATCGTCAATTTTACATGACATGATAGTGAGCATACAAATGAATATGCTTAATATTTTGTTTTTCATTTTTTTAGAATTTTACTTTTAAGTTTACACCGTATTCCTTAGCTGTAGGGTACGCAGATGATTGGTACCCTTGAAGATTACCAGCACTTAATCCTGCTTCTGGGTCAGAGTAAGGAGTATTTTTGTCAATAATCCATAGGTTTCTACCAATAGCAGAAATGGTTAACCCTGTAATAGGCCATCTGTCAATTAAACCTTTTGGTAATGAATATGATAGAATGGCTTCTCTAAGTTTTACATAAGAGGCATCATATATATAGTATTCATCTGGAGCAACCCAAGGAGCAAAAGGAGTGCTATCGCTACCTCCTCCTAGAGCAACTCTAGTCGTGTTTGGTGTGCCGTCTTCTAAGACACCATCTAAGATAATACCTCCACTGTCGTTTCCTGCTGTTACAGGGTTTCTAACAGGGTTTCCTAAGTCGTTTAGTCCAACGGTATTATCATGGATACCAGTAGCACCACCGTATGCATGATCTAAGGAATATAAATCACCTCCTTTTTGGATGTCAATTAAAAAGCTAAGAGATAAATTTTTATACTTAACAGTGTTGTTAATACCACCATTCCAGTCAGGAATAATGTTACCAATAGTTGCATTATTGTCTCTTGCGCCATCTTCAGTTTCTACATATGCATAATAACCATTTTCGTCAATTACATTACGTCCGTTTAGTTTTTTTATAGCAGACCCGTTAAGCGTACCATATGGTTGGCCAGGAGTTGCATTAACACTAATACCATTTTGCAATGTTCCGCCACTTAAGTTCAAATTAGGGACACCTTCTGGTAAAGAAACTACTTCACTATCATATGTACTCCAGTTAATAGTAACTGCCCATTCGAAATTTTTGGTCTTAATAGGAGAAGCGTTTAGACTAAGTTCTATACCTTTATTTTCTATTTCTCCTGCATTAACAATTTTAGTAGCAAATCCTGTAGCGTTAGAGATTTCTAACGGTATAATCTGATTTTCTGAATTAGTTTGATAGAAACTTACATCAAAGCCAAATCTCTTTTTTAGGAAAAGTGCTTCTAAACCAACTTCATAACTTTTAGAAAGCTCATTTACTAAATCTGGATTATTTCTTTGATTTTGTCTTGAGAATAATGGAACACCACCAAAATTAGTGTTAAAACTAAAAAATTCACCGGTTCTTAAAGGGTTTGTGTCATTACCTACCTGTGCGTAGTTAACTCTTACCTTACCATAATCCATCCAAGGAGTATCTAGTAGGTTAGAAAACACAAAACTTGTAGAAACTGATGGGTACCAGTATACATTATCATCTGCTGATAAAGCAGAAGATTGATCTCTTCTTAAAGTTGCATCTAAGTATAATAAGTTGTCATAACCAAAAGAAGCACTGGCATAATATCCATTGATACCTTTTGTGTTTTCATTTTCTGTCGGAGCCTGTATTGGACTAGCCGAATTTTCTAAAGCAAAATATCTTGGTTGAATAAGTCCTCCATTCGTTTCTGCTACTATAGAGTGGAAAAATTGACGAGTTAAATTCATACCTAATAATCCGGTAAAGTTTAATTTTTCAGTAATGTCAAAATTGAAATTACCAATTAAATCATAATTCATCTCTCTTCTAAAGTAGTTAATTCTCTGGTATTCGTCTTGATTAAAACTACCAGTATTCACTCTTTCTTCTCGTATTTCATCAAAGCGATCCATCGTTACTCGAGCAGTAAGATCAAACCAGTTGTTTACATCATAGTTAAGTACGACGTTTCCAAATATACGATCTCTACCATCAGATTGGTAGTTTTCATAAAGTGTCCAGAAAGGGTTGTCCCAATATTGTGGTCTTCCTGTGTATGGGTTGTCAGAAGCAATTTGACTAGCACGTAAATTCCATGATGCATTACTTCGAGTATTAAAATATGCTTCTCTTTGATCTTCGATATCTACATTTGTCGAATACCATTGCGCCAACCCAGGTAAGATACTCTCTTCATCATATCCTGTAGCAAATCTACCTCTGTTATCAGTATTGGTGTATGTTATTTTTGTGCTGGCTGTTAATTTGTCTGTTAATTTGTGGCTTCCGTTAAAATCGAATGTTCTTCTTTGGATTCTACTGTTTGGTAAAATACCGGTTTGATCTACATTCGTAAAACCTAGTCTAAAACTACCTTTGTCAGAACTACCATCTAAACTTACACTGTTGGATAGTAAAAGTCCCGTTTGGAAGATAGAAGTAGGGTTGTTTTGTGCAGCAACCCAAGGGGTTCTTTTTCTGTAGTTTTTGTTATCAGGTAAAAAAGAATCCCATTGATAAACCAATAAATTTGGATCAAATCTTGGTCCCCATGAAGCATCATCTGCAGTATTTGCAACAATATCATTAATGCCATCACCATCTACATCTACATCACCATTTCCGTTATTCCAGTAATCTCCATAACCTCCACCGTATTCTGTTTGATAACGGGCAAAAGTTTTAGGATCGAATTTGCTAAAAGTAACATTAGAGTTGATAGTTACCCCAATTCCATCTTTAGTAGCACCTTTTTTTGTAGTAATGATAATTACACCATTAGCGGCTCTTGATCCGTATAATGCAGAAGCAGCAGCACCTTTAAGAACGTTGATACTCTCGATATCATCTGGGTTAATATCAGAAGCTGCATTACCGTAATCATATCCTCCACGACCTTCTACAGAGTCACCAGAATTGTTAAGCTGGTTACTAATAGGAGTTCCGTCGATTACAAATAATGGTTGGTTACTCCCTGTTAAAGAAGTATATCCACGAATAATAACATTGGTAGATCCACCAAAGTTATTGTTTCTTGATATATTAACACCGGCAAGTTTACCTGATAAAGAGTTTACGAAGTTTACGTCTTTTGCTGTGTTCACTTCTTCTGCTTTGATATCTTGTACGGCGTACCCTAAAGATTTTTTAGAACGGCTAATACCTAAAGCAGTTACTACTACTTCGTCTAGTGAAGTTTCGTCTTCTTCCATTTGTACGTTAATGGAGGTTTCAGATCCTACAGTTCTTTCTGCGGACTGAAAACCAATATAGGAAAAAACAAGGATCTGCCCTTCTTCTGCTTGGATAGAATAGTTTCCGTCAAAATCAGATAAAGCCCCAGTATTTGTGTCCTTGATTAAAATATTTACTCCTGGAAGGGGGATGCCAGAAGCTTCTGTTATTTTACCTGATATTGTTTTTACCTGTGCAAAACTTATAGCACAAAAAAATAACATCAGTATAACTGAAATATTAGTCTTTGTATTCATTAGTTTGTAATGTTAAAGTTTAAAATAATTAATTTGATTTTAATTGCTTTCCTAAAATTTCATTCAATGTTTTTTGAAATAGATGAACGATTTAAATTTGATTGTTTGTCTTTTTCCTAATCTTAGTCGATAATGCTCTTTTGTATAGTGTTCCAATAATAAAAAACACTACTACTAAAATTAGTTATAAAATGATTAGGATGTGAAATGGTAACTTTTGCTTTTTTTAATTCATATTTAACGATTTATTATTAATAGACATCTAATTTATTCTAGAGATGTGACACTAGCACCATAAGAGTGAATATAATACTACTCATAGGTATTTTAGTATCATTAAAAAGAGTTAATCTTATTTGCAAGGTAAATGTTGATATTAAATACACACATTCTTGGAAGAATATTAACATTTTCGCCTATGAGGTTATTATGGTTATTTTGCTAATTTTTTTATTTTCCAATAATAAATATTCTCTATTTTTTGGTTGCTTCAATTATTTTGGGATATTATTGAATTATTGATAAATTACTCGTGATAGTATTTTAACAATTTTTGAGAAGTTACTTTGGTGTAAAAAGGTTGGTTATAAGTACATTCTGTAGGGTTTTTTTGTGTTGCAAAGACGGGTTTTAGTGTTCGATATTGTGGTAAGACCTTTTTTGTTGGTAATAATGGTTAGTTCTAGTTATAGTCTGGTAAACACAATTGTACAATTGGATTATATGATTTTTTTTACAAAAGGTCTACAATTCTTTCTAATTTCATTCCTCTTGAGCCTTTAATAAGGATGGTATTATGTTGTAGTTTTATTTGTTTTTCAATTCTAAGTTCTTCAAACGTTTTGAATTTTTTGATACGTGGATCTGTTGATTCGGTGTTGAAAAATAGGTTTCCGATTAAGTAGATTTCTTTGGCAGTCGTATTGCAAATTTGATTAACAATTTTTTGGTGTTCTGTCTGTGCTTCTGTACCTAATTCAAACATATCTCCTAAAAAAGCAATTTTTGATTCTTCTTTTTGGTTGTTAAAATTATCGATAGCTACCTCCATGCTGGATGGGTTTGCGTTGTATGCATCTAGAATAATAGTGTAGTTTTCTTTTTTTATTATTTGAGAGCGGTTATTTGAAGGGGTGTATGATTCTATAGCATCCTTTATTTTATTTGAAGGGATTTTGAAATAATCTCCTATGGTTATTGCTGCTGCAATATTTGAATAGTTGTAAGATCCTACTAGGTTACTTTTAATAATTTCGTTTTTATAGGTAACCTCTACTTTTGAAGATATACTTTTTAGAGTTATTATAGTGTCACTGTGTTTTTTTGAAGTAGAGAAGCTATAAGTGTTTAGGTTGCTTGAGGCTTTGGTTAATTTGTTGTCGTCAAGGTTTAGAAATGCTAATTTATAATTCTTTTCTAAGTGTCTGTAGAGTTCAGTTTTTCCCTTTAAAACGCCTTCTATGCTTTTAAATCCTTCCAGATGCGCTTTACCAATGTTAGTGATATAGCCATAATCTGGTAGAGCTATATTGCATAAAAAGTCAATTTCACCTATATGATTTGCTCCCATTTCTATAATGCCAATTTGAGTGTTTTTGTCCATTGATAGAAGTGTTAATGGAACACCAATATGGTTGTTTAGGTTGCCAAAAGTTGCTGTGGTGTTAAATTTTGAGGCTAATACGCAGTGGATTAGCTCTTTTGTAGTGGTCTTTCCGTTACTGCCAGTAAGGGCAATTATAGGGGTGTTTAAGTATTTTCTATGATATTGAGCAAGATCTTGAAGTGTTTTTAACGCGTCTTCAACAAGGATGTGTTTTTTAGAAGTGTTAAATTTTGGTTCGTCTATTATAGAATACATAGCGCCTAGTTCTAACGCTTTAGTGGCATATTCATTTCCGTTAAAATTTTCTCCTTTCAAGGCAAAGAAGATGTCGTTAGGTTTAATTTTTCTAGTATCGGTACAGATACTATTGTTTTTTAAGAACAGTTTGTGAATTTGGCTAATGGTCATTTTGGTCTACAAGTATTAAAAAGCCCTGTCATATTGTGTATGCAGGGCTTTCAGTATTTAATTTATAACGAACTTAAGTTTTAAATACGGTATTATTTTTTAGGTTTTTGGTGTCTAGGTGTTTTTTGCTTTCTTGCTTTTGTTCCTACTCGCGACATTGCGTTTCTAAATCCAATGTAATCTGTAGACATGTCTTGCGGCATGAATCTTCTTTGGGCTGGATCTAACCAGTAGGCTCTGTCTTTCCAAGACCCTCCTTTATACACTCTAACATTGTCATCTACGATAGTTGTTCTCTTACTTGACTCGTCATAACGACGATCCATTTTTAAACTATCTTCTGCATCTGGTCCCACATAATGTATAGGGGCATTGTACATTCTTTTGTTTGGAAGCGTCCCGTCTTGATAAGCTTCATAGTATCTAGATGAACTTTTGTCTCCATCTCTATAGTTTCTATTGTCACTCTGGTCAAAATTAGTTCGCATGTATGTTTCGTTCTCATCTATAGGAACTTGAAGGATACCTCCAGGTAATACACGTGCTACAATTTTACCATTACTTAAAGTATCATATACAATAGAGTCTGTCATTACAATTTTTACAGTACCATCTGGGTTAATAGCGTTTTTGGTGTAAACGTTTCCTCTGTAGTAATTAAAATCATTATACTCGTCATCAACGATTGGTCTGTATACGTCAGCTACCCATTCTGCAACATTTCCAGCCATATCGTATAGTCCATAATCATTAGGGTTGTATGATTTTACAGGTGCTGTAATATCAGCACCGTCATCACTCCATCCAGCAATACCACCATAATCACCATCACCTTGTTTGAAGTTGGCTAATTGATCTCCTCTTGTTCTTCTTTGGCCAGAACGAGTGTATTTTCCGTTCCATGGATATTTTTTTCTTCCTCGGTAAATGTTGTAACTTCTTATTTCAACAAGACCAAGTGCAGCGTATTCCCATTCAGCTTCAGTTGGAAGTCTGTATTTTGGTAAAAGCAATCCATCTTTTCGTTGGATATATAAGCCTGTTGAGTCATTATTTTTTTCGTAACGTTGTGAATTTCTTCCTCCTCGAATAGCTTCATCATTACCTCCATATGTTTGTGTAGGTACATTAAGGTAGGTCTCTGTGTCAAAAGTGCTTTCTGCAGAAACATCTTCAAAAGGAGCATTCTTTTTAATAACGTCTTCTTCTTCAAGAATTCTTTCGTTTACTCGGTTTGTTCTCCAATTACTAAATTCAACTGCCTGAATCCAGTTAACTCCAACAACCGGGTAGTTCGCATATGCGGGATGACGTAAATAGTTATTTGTCATCATTTCATTAAAACCAAGGCGGTTTCTCCATACTAGAGTGTCTGGAAGCGCTCCATAGTATATGTTTCTGTATTTAGGTTCTGTGGGAGGATAAACTCCTTTAAGCCAGTCCAGGTACTCCAGATACATTATATTGGTAACTTCTGTTTCGTCCATATAAAAAGACTGAACATGTTGTTGTGTAGGGGTGTTGTTCCAGTCATGCATAACGTCGTCTTGTACGCGTCCCATGGTGAATGTACCTCCTTCAATAAAAACCAAACCTGGTCCAGTTTCCTGTTCTTTGTAATTTGTAGCTACCTGAAAACCACCATCTTTCGAGTTGTATTTCCAGCCTGTAGCTCTAGAGCTGCTCCCGTAGTCATTTTTGGAACAACTAATAAGTAAAACGCTAACGCAAAGTGCCATTAGCGACTTAATAATAAACACTTTTTTCATAATCTTAAGTTCGTTAAAGTAGAAATTAGGGCTCGCAATATAAATAATAAACGTTAAAGTTCCCCTAAATATTTCAAAATATTATGGATTCATATGTCTTTATATGAATAATAATGATGGTTTAACGGAATATTTTGGTCTTTATTATGCTTTTTTGAAGAAAAGCTGAGTTTTTTATGAAAATAGATTTTGATCTATTTGATTTGAGAGGTGCAAATGAATTAATAAATAGAATGTTCCTTTAAAATCAAGGGGTAAACACATTGATTTGTAACCAGGTTAACGACGTTTTTGGTCGGTAATTAGGTGAAAATAACTATTAAAATGGTGTTTTGAAGTAGGTTAATTGGAATGATTATTAATTCATTTTAGAAAAATTTAAAATAGTGGTTTTTTAGATGTTAATTCTGAATAAAAGTGTGTATTTGTAATTTTTTATGAAGTTTTTTTTGATGTAAATAAGGTAAAGTGTTTCTTTGTTGTGAGAAATTATGTACAAATACAAGTAGGTATTGGTAAATGAAGCGAAGGAAGATAGTTGAAAGTTTTATGTTAAAAAAATTAGTTAAAACGTATACATGTTAATGTAATATTAGTTTATCTTGCGGCGATATTTTTAACCCAAAAGCGTTGTGTACGCTGAGATTAATGAGGTTGTTTGGATAAAATTTATTTGTATTAGAAGTAGAAGAATGAGGATGTTGTTTGAAAAGTAATTTCAAGAAATTAGAGTAAAATATAAGATATCAATAAAATTAACGTTTATAAACAATCAATAATGATAAAATAAGATAATGCTTATTCTTAGATAACTAAATAACTATATATTTGTCCAACTCAATTTTTAAATGATATGAAAAGAATATTGACCCTTAGTCTTGTATGTGCGATGTTGACATGCAAAATACAGGCTCAGGAAACTAACAGAGCAATTACAACCGCAGTACCGTTTCTATTAATAGCAGCAGATGCTAGAGCAGCTGGTCTTGCGGATCAGGGAGTTGCTACTTCTCCAGATGCTTTTTCTCAACAATGGAACCCCGCAAAATATGCGTTTATAAAAAATAAGCAAGGGGTTGGGGTGAATTATACTCCTTATCTTAGCAATCTGGTAAATGATATATTTTTGGGAAATGTAAGTTATTATAATCGTATAAATGATCGTAGTGCCGTTGCAGCAAGTTTCAAATATTTTAGTTTAGGAGAAATAGAGTTTAGAGAAAATGCTGCTGATGCAGGGTTGATTCAACAGCCAAATGAATTAACTTTTGATTTAACTTATGCGTTGCAATTAAGTGAAAGAACTTCGATGTCTGTAACAGGGCGTTATTTGCGTTCTGATCTTAAATTGCAAACTACCGGAAACGATGACGCAACTGCTGGATCTGGTTTTGGAGTAGATATCGCTGGTTTTTATAGAAGTGATGAAATAGCTTTTAGTTCATTTAATGGTAGAGTTAGAGCTGGAGCTGCAATTTCTAATATTGGTCCAAAAATAACATATGGAGATAGTGGTCAGGAAAACTTTATTCCAACTAATTTTAGATTAGGAGGTGCGTTTGACTTTATTCTTAATGAAGAAAATCGCATTACACCTTCTATTGAAATTAGTAAATTGTTAGTGCCAACCCCATTAGATACTTCTTTAGATAGAAATGGTGATAATGTTGTAGATGATTTAGATGTAGATATCGCTAATCAAAAATACAATGATATAAATCCTATTGGAGCTATTTTCTCTTCTTGGGGAGATGCGCCAGATGGGTTTAGCGAAGAGTTACAAGAAATGACATGGTCTTTGGGAGCAGAATATATGTATCAGGATGTATTTGCTTTTAGAGCAGGTTATTTTAATGAAAGTGAAGAAAAAGGAGCTCGTAAGTTTTTATCTTTAGGAGCAGGATTCAAATATAATATTGTTAATCTTGATATCTCATACTTATTCTCTACTTCTGCAGTAAGAAGCCCACTAGAAGGAACACTTCGTTTTGGACTGTCTTTCAATTTTGGAGACGAATATTATGACTAAATAAAATATACTGGGTGTAATAAAAATATACCTAAAGGTAAAAAGCACTTAATTCTTTAAAAAGTTAAGTGCTTTTTGCATTTTTAACTATTTCGGAATGCAGATTTATCTAAATGTATAACAGGCCTATTGTAGAGTAGATATTCATACGAAATAAGGAATTGATTACTTAAATTTATGTTAGAAGAAGTGATGAAAACGGATAGTTTTATTGGTATTAGTTAGTTTTGTGGATGTCTTATTTCTAATTTAAAGAAAACGGTAAGTGAAAAAAGTAGAAATTACCTCGGTTTTAGAAGTGTATGATTCTTGTGATGAATTAGAAGGAAATGTCCAGCAACTCATGAAAGAAGCAACTCTGATTAGGGATAAAGCATATGCTCCCTATTCTAGTTTTTTGGTAGGAGCCGCTCTTTTATTAGAAAATGGTGAAGTTGTTTTAGGTAATAATCAAGAAAACGCTTGTTATCCTTCGGGATTATGTGCAGAACGAACGGCAATATATGCAGCGGGTGCTAATTTTCCCAAAGTAGCTATTGTCGCAATGGCAATAACTGCTAAATCGTTACATAATGTGTTATTGACCCCGGTGCCTCCTTGTGGAGCTTGCAGGCAATCTATAGCAGAGTATGAATTAAGACAAAAAAAGCCAATAGCTATTTATTTTATGGGCGAAAAAGGAAAGGTTGTTAAATCTTCATCGCTAGAAAATATTCTTCCTTTTACTTTTGATAATTCATATTTGTAATATTTATAGTCAATCTCCTTTTTCCTTAATTTCTAATATGCTATTTTTGCTTTTCGTTCTTTAAGAATGGAAAAATGGAATTAAATGAAAGTTAGTTGTAAACTAGCTTTTTACTCATACATCAGTACAATTATAAATGAAAAAGATAACCAAAGATGTTTACCTAAATTGGTACGAAGAAATGCTTTTCTGGAGAAAATTCGAGGATAAGCTAGCTCAAGTTTATATTCAGCAAAAAGTAAGAGGTTTTTTACACTTGTATAATGGTCAAGAAGCAATTTTGGCAGGAGCATTGCATGCCATGGATCTTACCAAAGATAAGATGATAACCGCATATCGTAATCATGTACAGCCTATTGGTATGGGAGTAGATCCTAAAAGAGTAATGGCAGAACTTTATGGTAAAGGGACTGGTACTTCTCAAGGTTTAGGAGGTTCGATGCATATTTTTTCTAAAGAACACAGGTTTTATGGAGGTCATGGTATTGTAGGTGGACAAATCCCGTTGGGAGCTGGTCTTGCATTTGCAGATAAATATAAGAAGAATGGTGCTGTTACTTTGACGTTTTTTGGTGATGGAGCTGCTCGTCAGGGGTCGTTACATGAAACGTTTAATTTGGCTATGCTTTGGAATCTACCTGTAGTATTTTGTGTAGAGAATAACGGATATGCCATGGGTACCTCTGTAGAACGAACGGCAAATCACACAGATATCTGGAAACTAGGACAAGGGTATGAAATGCCTTCGGGACCTGTAGATGCAATGAATCCAATCAAAGTTGCAGAGGCTATGGATGAAGCTATTACACGTGCAAGAACAGGTGGTGGACCAACATTTTTAGAATTAAAAACATACCGATATAGAGGACATTCTATGAGTGATGCTCAAAAATATCGTACAAAAGAAGAAGTAGCAGAATATCAAAAAATAGATCCGATAACTCAGGTTTTGGATATTATTAAAGAGAAAGAATATGCTACCGAGAAAGAAATTGAAATAATAGACAAAAGAGTGAAAGATAGGGTGGCAGAATGTCAAAAATTTGCCGAAGAATCCCCATTTCCTGAAAAGAATGTAATGTACGATGTCGTATACGATCAGGAAGATTACCCATTTTTATCACACAAACTTTAATAAATTATGGCTACAGTTATTAATATGCCGCGATTGAGCGATACCATGGAAGAAGGCGTGGTTGCAAAATGGCTTGTTAAAAAAGGAGATAAGGTAAGTGAAGGAGATATTCTTGCCGAAATAGAAACTGATAAAGCTACAATGGAGTTTGAATCTTTTTATGAAGGGATATTACTTCATGTAGGGATCCAAGAAGGAGAAACAGCTCCAGTAGATCAACTACTTGCTATTATAGGAGAAGAAGGAGAAGATATTTCTGGATTATTAAACGGAAATTCAACTTCGGGCGAAGAACCATCTAAAGAAGAAAATAAGGAAGAAGAACTTGCCATTTCTGAAGAAGCAGTAGTAACTCCAGAAGGAGTAGAAGTGATTACGATGCCGAGGCTAAGTGATACTATGGAAGAAGGAACCGTGGCAACATGGCTTAAAAAAGTAGGAGACGCTGTAGAAGAAGGGGATATCCTTGCAGAAATAGAGACCGATAAGGCAACAATGGAGTTTGAGTCTTTTTATAATGGAACTTTGTTGCATATTGGAATTGAAGAAGGACAAACTGCTCCTGTAGATGCTTTGTTGGCAATAATTGGTCCGGCGGGAACGGATGTTTCGAACCTAAAAGGTGGAGTGCCTGCAAAGGCTGAGACAAAATCAGTAGCTTCTCCTGTAAAAGAAGAGAAGCAAGCTGCAACCGAAGTAGTATCTGGTAATAGTGAAGCCAAGGGAGGTAGAATATTTGCCTCTCCATTAGCAAAGAAAATTGCAGCAGATAAAGGGATAGATCTTGCTCAGGTAAAAGGTACTGGTGAAAATGGACGTATTATAAAAAAAGATATAGAATCGTTTACACCATCGGCTGCTGTTAGTACTTCTGCACCAGCCAAAGAAAGTGTGCAAGTAGCATCTCCGGCAGTTCAAAGTTTCGCTCCGGCAGGAGAAGAAAGTTTTGAAGAGGTGAAGAATTCGCAAATGCGTAAAGCCATCGCAAAAAGCTTGTCTGCATCAAAATTCACAGCGCCTCATTATTATTTGACTATTGAGGTGGATATGGAGAATGCAATGACTTCAAGAAAAAATATTAATGCTATACCAGATACCAAAGTATCCTTTAATGATATGGTGGTTAAGGCATGTGCAATGGCGTTACGTAAACATCCGCAGGTAAATACGCAATGGACAGATACAGAAATCAGATATGCTAAGCATATTAGTGTTGGGGTTGCGGTTGCAGTGCCTGATGGATTGGTAGTGCCTGTATTGCCCTTTACAGATCAAATGTCATTAACTCAAATAGGTGCAAAAGTTAAGGATTTGGCAGGAAGAGCACGTAATAAGAAATTGACACCGCAAGAAATGAGTGGTAGTACATTTACCGTATCTAACTTAGGTATGTTTGGTATTCAAGAATTTACTTCTATTATCAATCAGCCAAATTCAGCTATTTTATCTGTAGGGGCTATTGTAGAGAAACCAGTAGTTAAAAACGGTCAAATTGTAGTAGGTAACACTATGAAAGTTACTTTAGCATGTGATCATAGAACAGTGGATGGAGCAACTGGAGCACAGTTTTTGCAAACATTACAACAATATCTGGAAAACCCGGTTACAATGCTAGCCTAATCTAGAATTACGATAATATTTATAAAAATCCTGTTTCTTACGAAGCAGGATTTTTTATCTTTAGCAAAAACACATTTCTTATGAAACGAGCCATGATAAATTTTTAATAGGTGTTAAAAATGATTATTTGGTGAGTTATATGTTCGTACTGAGCCACGTCGAAGTACAACATTTAAAACAATAGTATAGACATATGAAAAAGAATATTTTTATCAGTATCGTAATTTTGGCTTTGTTCATTAATTGTAAGCAAAGAACAACTGCACAGCTTGTAACTAATAAAGAAAATGATAAAGCAGAAAAAATTACAGCTTCAGAAGTAGATGGTGTTATCAGTTTTCTGGCAAGTGACGATTTAGGTGGAAGAGATACAGGAAGTGAAGGGTTGGAGAAAGCGGCAGAATTTATAGAAAAGGAGTTTAAGGAATATGGAATTGCTCCTTATTTTGATTCTTATAGAGATTCTTTTGAGGCAAAAGGAGTAAAAACGTTTAATGTAGTTGGTTTTTTGAAGGGTACAGATGTTGTTTTGCAAAAAGAGCTCGTGATTATAGGAGCTCATTTTGATCATATAGGAAAAGGTGAAGAAGTAGATGGAGATTCTATCGCAAATGGTGCAAACGATAATGCAGCCGGTAGTACGGCCGTAATCTTACTGGCCAAACAATTAGCCAAGCTAAAAAATAATAAACGTAGCGTTCTTTTCGTGTTATTTGGAGCAGAAGAAAAAGGATTATTAGGATCAAAGCATTTGGCAAAGGTGTTAAAAGATAAAGAAGTTAATCTGTATGCCATGGTAAATTTTGAAATGATCGGGGTGCCCTTAAATGATAAATCATATAAGGCATATCTTACCGGTTTTGAAAAATCGAATATGGCAAAGAAAATAAATGAATATGTAGGGGCAGAGTTAATAGGTTATTTGCCAAAAGCAAAAGAGTATCAGCTTTTTATGAGAAGTGATAATTATCCCTTTTTCCAACAATTTAATGTGCCATGTCAGACCATATCAACATTCGATTTCACAAATTATAAGTATTACCATCATGTAGATGATGAAGTTTCTGAAATGAATTTTGAATTTATGGCAGAATTGATAAATGGATGCACTCCTGCAATCACTAAAATGTTAAACACTCCAACCAAAGAAATCAAATTAAATTGATTTTTTAAAACCAATTGGTTAATAGTCTATGAAAAATATTATTATAACAGGGGCAAGCAGAGGTATAGGATATGAGATGGCAAAGTTGTTTGCAGATGACGGTCATCAAGTATTAGCATTATCCAGAAATGAAACTCCTATCAAAGCGCTTCAGCATGAAAATATTCATACTTTTTCATTTGACATTTGTGATGTAAACAGTTTGCAAATGATGACAGACTATATCTCAACTGCCTGGAAGAAAGTAGATATTTTAATTAATAATGCCGGACGGTTACTAAATAAACCTTTTTCAGAAATAACAACTACCGATTTTGAAGAAGTATATAAGGTGAATGTTTTTGGTGTAGCAGAAATTACAAGGCTGGTTTTACCTTTTATGTCATCAGGAAGTCATGTGGTTACGGTGAGTAGCATGGGTGGGATTCAAGGTAGTATGAAGTTTCCTGGATTGGCTGCATATAGTTCTAGTAAAGGTGCTGTGATTACCTTAAGTGAATTATTGGCAGAAGAGTATAAAGAAAGTGGTATCGCTTTTAATGTTTTGGCTTTGGGGGCGGTACAGACAGAAATGTTAGAAGAGGCATTTCCTGGATATCAAGCACCATTAACCGCGATAGAAATGGCAACATACATCAAGGATTTTTCTCTTACCCAACATAAATTTTATAACGGGAAAGTACTTCAGGTATCTAGTAGTACTCCATAAATGTTTACCATAGTTTTATGGTTATATAGGTGTTGTAAAGCGTGTTCTATAAATTGAAATATACGTTTTATACCATTTATGTAACAATGGTATTGATGTTATTTTTGGGATTGATTTAGTAAGTAAATACAATGAAGGATTGTTTTATTTTAAATTTATATACCTATAAAATTGATCAACTGTAAGAAATCTTTTAAATTCTTCATTTTGAAAATAAATGATATTGCTTAAGCTTTTTGTTTTTTCTTTTTTAGGTAAACCTGATTGTAAAACTTTATCTGCCTGAATAGAGTATTTTAGAATTGCTTTTTTTACTTGATAACTCGCATGATTATTAAGATTAAGTTCTCTTTGTAGAAAAGACACCCTTTGGTCGGCAAGTTTTTCCATGCTTTTGCTTTTAGATTTTTGTTTCTTTAGAACTATTTTTAATTCTTTTTTAGAATAGTGATTTTGAGGCTCTGACTGTGCGATACAAAAAGTATGTAAAAGCAGCATGGTCAGTATCATAATTGTCTTCATAGTATCGATAAATTATATTTTTGTTAAAATACGGACTAACAAAAATATAAATAACTGTTAATCAGTTGTTTGTTTGGCTTAAATATTCGATGAAGTTGATGATCTATTCGCTGAAAAGCCTATTTTTGATGGTTTTTTTATTATTTTTTTGCGGTAAAACCTTTGTTTTTAATGTTTTTTGCAAGCTTTCTGAGGAGATTAATCAGTTCGGGCAGTAACTTTATGCTTGGATTTTAAAAAGGTATTTTTTAAATATTTCAATGATTAATTAGAAGCTATCATTTAGTATAATACACTTAATTTTGTATTTTGCAATCGTGAAAGAAATACTCGCCAGATACATTCCTGAAAGAGCAGTAGAACAAGCATTTGATCTCATTATAAAATGCAATGTACACCTAAAAATTGTTAATGAACGAGTAACGCGTCATGGAGATTATCGAAAAATGCCTGATGGACGACATCAGATTACTGTAAATGCATCACTCAATAAATACCGTTTTTTGATTACTTTGATACATGAAATTGCACATCTGGTAGCTTTTGAAAAGTACGGCCGTTTTATAAAACCTCATGGAGTGGAGTGGAAAAGTACCTTTCAGAAATTGATGTTACCGTACATAAATCCTGAAGTTTTTCCTTCGAAAGTGTTGCCAGTAGTAGCACATCATTTTAAAAACCCAAGAGCAAGTAGTGATACCGATGAAAAACTGTCATTAGCACTTAAACAATATGACCCTGCTAATGATAAAAATTATATATTTGAGATACCCTTAGGAAGTGTTTTCCGGTTATATAATGGAAAAATTTTTAAAAAAGGTAATAAGAGAGTAAAGCGCTATGAGTGTGTAGAATTACATTCTGGTAAAGTTTATCTTTTTAACCCCAATGCCGAAGTCGAATTATTAAATTAGAAATAAAAAAATAGTGAAAAGAATATTCTTTTTCTTAGCAATATTAACGATTCTGTCTTGCAAAAAAGATGATGAAAATAATAATGATGTACAAGCGCATGAAAATACCTTCGATAATGAAGAGGATCAAAATAATATAAGTGAAGAAGAAGATGATACTGTTGTGGTTGATGAATTTATTGAAACTGAAATACGTCAAATAACAGGAATTGCTTTAAAAGAAGAAGCATATGATGAACCTATAATACTTGGAAACCCTAATGTAAAGTCTTACCAAGTTACGGCGACTCCCAACCCTGTAAATGATTTTGTTAGCATTCGTTCTGTTTTTATAGGAAATTATCCACAAATCAGTGATGTTTGGGTTATAAAGGCAGAACTTAAAAAAGTGTCTCAAGATATTGACTTTGAAAAAGAACTAGAAGACACAAACTTTGAAATAAAAAATTTGGATGCTATTGCAGAATTGAAAATTTCTGATTTGAATAAGGATAAAGTGTTGATTGATTTAACAGATTTTGATCCTGGATATTATAAGGTATTTGCTCTAATGGATGGAGAACAGTATTGGGATAATATTTTTATTCAAGATGGGAATACATCAATTAACGACTTAGAGTCTTTTTGGAAATAAACATTATGAACAAAAATTATTATGCCATACTCATGGCCGGAGGTGTAGGATCTAGATTCTGGCCCGTTAGTACTACAGAGTTTCCCAAACAGTTTCATGATATGTTAGGAACTGGAGAAACATTGATTCAGCGTACGTTTTCGAGGTTGGCAAAAATTGTCCCCAAAGAAAATATTCTCATTCTTACTAATGAGCGATATAATGAATTGGTTTTAGAGCAATTACCAGAGACGACACAAAAACAGGTGGTAACCGAACCGGCAATGCGCAATACTGCGCCATGTATTCTTTATGCAGCCCTCAAAATACAGAAAGAGAATCCAGATGCTGTTATGGTCGTAGCGCCAAGTGACCATTGGATCGAGGATGAAGATGCTTTTATTACAAATCTAGAACAAAGCTTTAAAGCGTGTTCAGAAAACGATATATTAATGACTCTTGGAATCGAACCTACGTTTCCTAATACTGGGTATGGTTACATTCAATATGATAAAAAAGATTCTGGAGAAGGTAAAAAAGTAATTCAATTTACCGAAAAACCAAACTATAATAAGGCCAAGGAATTTCTAAAGGAAGGAAATTACTTATGGAATGCAGGGATATTTATTTGGAGTGTTCGAAGTATTGTAAGTGCGTTTTCAAAATTTCAGAAAGAAATGACTTCATTGTTCGAAAAAGGTTCGTTTGTCTATAATACAGAGCGGGAGAACGATTTTATTCAGATTAATTATCCATTGGCAGAGAATATTTCTATCGATTATGCTATTTTAGAAAAAGCAAATAATGTTTATGTATTACCAGCTATTTTCGACTGGAATGACTTAGGAACCTGGGGATCATTGTATGATAAGTTGAATAAGACAGATGCTAATAATGCTATTGTAAATGCCAAAGTAATAGCAAATGAAGCATCGGGTAATATGATAAGAACTTCTAGGGATAAAGTAGTGGTCGTAGATGGATTGAAAGACTATATTGTTGTTGATAAAAATGAAGTGCTATTAATTTATCCAAAAGCCAAAGAGCAGGACATAAAACAAGTGCTTAAAAAGGTAAAAGAAACATACGGAGAACAATACGGATAACTATGTCAGAAAATACTCAAGGGTCTAACGAACCAACTCAGGACCAAAAAGTAGAGCAGCAAAAGGAAGCCATAAAACAAGATGCTAAAGGACTTTTTAAAAGTGCATCAAGATTTTTGAAAGAATTGCTCGATTTTAGAGAAGATACGGATCGAGAAAGTACGATCGAGTTGATTAAAGCAGATATTCCTTTTAAAGGAGCAACTGCTTGGATTTTGATCTGTTCTATTTTTATCGCATCGATTGGACTTAACGCGAATTCTATTCCTGTAGTTATTGGAGCCATGTTAATCTCTCCCCTAATGGGACCAATTTTGGGTATGGGAATGTCGATTGCCGTAAACGATATTGATACACTTAGAAAATCTCTGATTAATTTTGGAGTAATGGTGCTGTTGAGTGTATTCACTGCTTGGCTATTCTTTCTTCTGTTTCCGCTCAAAGAAGAATCTTCAGAGCTTTTAGCAAGAACAAAACCAGATGTTAGAGATGTACTCATTGCATTTTTTGGAGGATTGGCATTGATTATTGCCAGAACCAAAAAAGGAACCATTGCCAGTGTTATTTTTGGGGTGGCAATTGCGACGGCATTAATGCCTCCTTTGTGTACCGTTGGGTTTGGATTGGCAATAGGTAAGTACGAATACGCATTAGGAGCTATCTATCTTTTTACAATTAATACCATTTTTATTGCTTTGGCGACCTTTTTGGTGCTCAAATTGTTAAAATTCCCGATGTTACGCTATGCTAATTCTGCCAAACGTAAGCGTACCGCAAGATTAGCTTCTTTTGTAGCACTTTTGGTAATGATACCTGCCATTTATACTTTTTGGGTGACATTGAATGAAAGTAGGGCACAAGGAGATTACGAAAACTTTATGGCGCAGGAAATAGAAGCAAATGAAAACCTGTATTTACGTAAAGATATCTATAGCTATGACAATAAGACGCTTAAATTGTTTTTTGATGGGGAAATTAGTGATGCTACAATAAGTGATTTGCAAAATGAAATTTTAAACTATCCAAAAATAAGTGATTTTCAACTGATGGTAAGGGGAAATAAATCAAGAGGTATTGATCAGGTTTCTAAGGCCTATGACCGGGCTATAGAAGAGTTGGATAGATTGCAAAACACCAATGAGGCTTTAAATACCCAGGTGACCGAGTTAAAATCAAAAATTGCAGAATTAGAAGAACAGATCGAGAAGAATAATATGGTAGCATCTAGTGCATTTTCGTATAAAAACGTGGCTAAAGATGCAAAAATTCGCTTTCCAGATTTAGAAGCATTGGGTTATGGAAAAGTATTAAAATCCAATTTCTTAAAAGTGGATACCGTACAGGTTATTTTTCCGAAATGGAAGTTTAGAGTATCAGATAGCTTACACGGTCTTCGCGAGAGAGCTTTAAGAGAATGGATAACCAAGGAGATCAAAGCAGATACATTGCATGTAGAGTAGCAGGTCTTATAGAAATACATTAAAAGTCATAATTCATGAAACATAGTTTTGTGCCTTTTCCGACATTAGTTACGCAAAGGCTTCAGTTAAGAGAAACCATCGATGAGGATCATAAAGAAATTTTTTTCCTTAGATCTGATGTCGAGGTAAATAAATATATTGATCGACCTGTTCCTAAAAGTATGAAAGATGTCGAAGATTTTGTACAAATGATTAACAAGGGTACAGAGAATGGCGACAACATCAATTGGAGTATTACCTTCAAAGAAGAACCAACCAAAATGATAGGTTCGATTTGTTTGTGGAATTTTTCTGAAGATGGAAAAGTGGCAGAAGTAGGATATGTGTTGCACCCTACATTTCAAAATAAAGGAATCATGACAGAAGCCATGCAAAGTACAATAGAATATGATTTCAAAAATCTAAAACTAGATAAAATTGAAGCCTATACACATCGCGACAATGAAAGCTCTAAATACATGCTTCTCAAAAACGGATTTACTCTTGTAGAACACAAAAAGGATAAAGATTTTCCCGATAATATTATTCTTGAAATACAAAATACAGCTACTTAGCCTGTGGCTATTTATAACGATGGTAGTAAATTGAATGCTGATGAAATTACATTTTTTAAATAAAGACCATATTGACGAAATGGTTTCTTTGACCAAAGAATTAAATCCGAATATCGAGATTGACATTCTTAAAGAAAGACACGAAAAGATGTTTAGTTTTCATAATTATCGATGCTTCGGAATGTTTGAAAATGAAAAGCTTATTGCATTATCGAGTGGTTGGATCACCGTGAAGCTCTATTCTGGTAAACAATTAGAAATAGACAATGTTATTGTAGACCCTTCTACGCAATCCAAGGGATACGGAAATATATTTTTAGACCTTATCGAGGATTGGGCGCGTAAAGAAAATTGTGAAACCGTAGAATTGAATGCGTATTCTGCAAACGGAAGAGCGCACAAGTTTTATTACAAGCGGGATTATCAAATTGTTGGGTTTCATTTTCAGAAAAAAATATGATAATACCAATTATGAGTTAAAAAAAGCTAAAAGACCGAAGTTGCTTTCTTTTATTATATACAACGCTGTGATTGTTTTTCATAGCAGCCTATGAAAAATATGAATACGACTATTAAGTTCGTTTTAATTTATAATTGAAATAAGACCTTGATCGATCCAAAATAAGGGATCGTAGTATAAATACACACTTTTAACTAATTACTTAAGTCATTACCAATGAAAAAAATACTTTTTATCCTAAGTGTATTGTTATTTCAGATAACGAGCGCTCAAAACTGCGAAGCTATTTCTCCCTATCAACAAGGAATGCTGCTAGAATATACAGACTATAATAAAAAAGGAAAAGTTAAATCTATAGAAGAGTACACCATAGAATCTGTAAAAAATGAAGATGGAGCGTTAAAGATTAAAATCAAAACAGAAGTTAAAAAAGGTAAAAATCCTCAAGCAAGGTATCAAACACTTAAGTGTGTAGATGGTAATTTCTACATTGATATGTCTAATTATATGGCACATCAAAACCAGAATCAAAACAGTGGAACCGAGATTAAGGCAGTAGGAGACTTTTTAGAATTTCCGTCAGACCTAGCAGAAGGAACAATATTACCCGATGGAGCTATAGAAATACAGATGGGAAATAGCGAAGCCTCGTTGGCAGTGGCAAATATGACCGTGTCTAATAGAAAAGTATTAGAAAACTCATCACTTACCACCAAAGCTGGTACGTTCGAAGGATATAAAATAGCTTTTGATTACCTATTCACAATGGGATTTATAAAATTTAGAGGTTCGGGGGTAGAATGGTATGTAAAAGGCATTGGTATTGTAAAAACAGAAAGTTATAATAAAAAAGGGGCTCTGCGATGGACAAGAGAGTTGACAAAAATGAGTAAGTGATAAGATATCATTTGCAATGATGTTACAATTTTATCTTGTATGCCATGAAATTTTTAACGATGTACTTGGTTAACTGTTTAAGACTACTTGTTTATGTAATGATAGTTGTTTTTGTGTCATGTGCTCAAAGAGAAAAACCTTTTTCAGAAGAGGATTTAGAAGCACAACAAGCTTTTATTGATCTTATCGAAGTTACTCTTAATCGAGTAGATAAAACAGTTTTGATAGATTCAATAAAAACATTAAAACTTCCAGCCAAAGAAGTAACTATTAAGTCGTATGAGAAAGGAGCATATGTAGAGAAACCTATAAAACTTTCTGAAGAAGATCGTCGTATACATATGTATCATGATATAGTAGAGATTATAGATGTACCTACAGGACAATGTTTTTTGCCATCGTCTGATCATAAATTTAGTGTAGAAGATTTTATATATAATGTAAAGCCTTGCTTAGACGAATTATTTCCAAAAATTGAAGATAAACTATGGGCCAAATTCTCAAAAAGTAGCACTATCAATTATCCATTATTTCAGGAGATAAATCGTTTGCTTGAAACATATGAAACCGAAATGGGAATTGTCCACCTATATAGTGACAGTTATTACTTCATTTTCTTTGAAAAAAGAAACAAAACCAAAGTCTATGCTATTTTTGATCGTTTAGGAATCCAAATAGGTGACCATACGACCATATTCCGAGATTATAAGGGGGGGTAATGTTTTGTAATCAGTGATTACTTTTATAGCAAGTTAATGAAACACTGTGTAGAGAAAATGGATTGTTTTTGACACAAAATATACTGCTATGTTGCCAATAAAGTTTATTTGGTATTATTAATATCCTATACCTGTACATTAAATATTATTAAGATATTTACGTAATTAGTATTCAAAATCAAAAAACTATGAAATCACACTTTTCTTGTGCCATCTTGTTGTTAGGGATGGTACTGTTATTTTCACCAACATTGCATGCCAGGCAAAATATTTCTATGCAAGTTATAACCAAAGAGATTAGACAAGGGTATAAATTTCAGGTAAAAGCAACGGGGAATGCAGGGTTAGGAGAAAAAGCATGGATTGGGGTTTTTAAGCTTGATGCGGGTGATAATTATGAAACGTATGAGTATGTCGGAAATAAAGAAGGAGCAGTAATTACATTAAAAGCTCCTGTTGTTGCTGGTACCTATGAATTACGGTTTTATGATGCAGATCCGGGAAAGATTATTAAAAGAAATAAATTCTCGGTTATTTCGACAAAATCGTATGAATATGATTTGGCTATTGTTTCTAAAGAAATTAATCCTTCAGGCCAGTTTCAAGTGCGTATAAAAACAGATTTTGATATGGATGATAAGGCATGGATCGGAATTTTTAAAAAGGAAACACCAAAAGACCAAGTTTCCTATATATCCTATGAATATGTAAAGAATACAAGAGAAAATACGATAACTCTTTCAGCACCCAATAAACCTGGTGATTATACAATTCGTTTTTACAGTGCAGATCCTGGTGGATTAATACAGCAACTACCACTTCGAGTAGGAAATCCAGATTTACCAGGAATTGGTTTCAGTATAGATAAAAAAATATATAGTGCAACAGAAGAAATCACAGTAGCCTATACAGGGCATGAAAAATTGCAAAAATCTGCCTGGATAGGGATGTACAAAGCCAGTGCAAAAGAAGATACTTATAGTGGATATCTCGAATATTTTTATTTAAATCCCAAATTGAAAGGCACATTAATATTTAAAGCACCAACCACCAAAGGAGCCTACAAATTCAAAATGTTTTATGCAGAAACTGGACCACAACTGCTGAAACCTGTTACGTTTGAAGTCAGTAATTCATTAGATGATAAATCACTGAGAAATAGTTTGGATACAAAAGGAAAAATAACGTTATACGGAATTTACTTTGATACAGATAAAAGCGATATAAAATCAGCGTCGTATCCTTTGGTTGCAGAAATAGCAAAGATGTTAAATGCCGATACTAATGTAAAAATTCAAATTGAAGGACACACCGATACGCAAGGAAATGATTCTTATAACCAAGTATTGTCTGAAAAACGCGCGGGTGCTGTGGCAACGCTACTTATAGAAAAATATAAGGTCTCTAAAAATCAGTTACGACATAAAGGTTTTGGAGAAACAAAACCCATTGGTGATAACAAAACAGCTTCTGGAAGAGCAAAGAACAGACGTGTAGAATTAAAAAAGATAGATTGATATTTTTTAAAGGTATTCTTGATAACTAATTTTAAAAATTTAAAGCTACATCCTGTATTCATGAATGATAGAAGTTACAGTATGTAGCTTTAAGTTATTCTATTTTGTTTTTAGTGATGGATTATTAATAGATACGGATGTAAGCAATTATTCTAATTACCTATAAGTACCTTTTTACTCATATTAAATGTTTTGTTCTCAGCATTAATTATATAAATCCCATTTTTTATCACTTTGTTTATTAGTGTTTTGCTGTTTTTATTTAAGCTTTTGTGAAATACCTTACTACCAGATAGAGAAAATATTTTTACTGTAATATCATCATTTGTATCTCCAACTATGATATAGGAACGTCCTGATTCATTTACAATATTTAGGTTATTAATTTCTGCTTTTTTTGTTGATAGATTTTTGAATGCTTTTAGAATTCCTAAAAACCTTAAAGCGTTTCCTAAATCTTGAGGTTTTCCTGTGGCATTATAATAGCCTAAGTAGTCACTATCCTTAAGAGGTCTAAACTTATTGGTAGTGGTTTCTATTTTAAAAAAAGCAGAAATTTGGGCCCAATTAGTTACTACCGGTCTAACGGGGTCATATTGAATCATAGTTGATGTAAAGTTTCTGCCAACGTAGTTTCTTAAAGTATCTGAACGCACAGACTCTGCAAAAATTAGGGCTATGGTATGTACACTTCTAGCTATACCAGGATTTTGAAAGGCGTCTTTAATCCCTGGGACACCATTTATAGTTGGTAAAACAGCTGGATATCTAGTTTGTGCGTCTGTATACGGTATAATGTTAGGTTGTTCTCTTCCGGTTGCAGTTGCATATCCTATGATGTAAAAATCTCTTACACGCATTTGAAAATATGTATAGTTACCCCCTCCTTTGTTATAACGTAATAGCATATGCTCTTGTTTATCATTGATCGCTTTTACTCGTGCATTTCTAATATTGTTAATAGTGTTGATAAAAGTGTTTTTGTTATCAATTTTTAACTCTGTTCCATATTGTGCATTAACCCAGCCACCGATTAAAATAAAGAAAATGATTAGTGTTTTAGATAAGTTTAATTTCGTTTTCATTTGTTAGGTTTTAAGTTTAATATTTGTTGTAACAATTTTAATGTTGTGATCACAAGATGAAATTAAAATTAGATGAGTGATACTGATGTAAGTAATGTTACTTTCTGAAGTTTTGTGAAAAAAAAGTAATCTTTTGTAAAAAAAATGATGTCATCAGAATGATTTTCCTAAAGTTTAAAATTGAGTGTATTTGAAGATATTAAATAAGAAAATACATTTACACAATAAAATAAACCATTCATACACTCAAAACTACCGTTTGTACAAATGCTGAGATACAACATTTTTTTTTGAATATATTTAGTAATAAACCAATGATATACCCTGTCAATTTGATAGTGTCATTTCGCAATACTAATAAACCCTGAGTATGAAATAATAAAAACAATATCAAATCTTGAAACCTAATGAAATCACTTATTTTTTTTATGCCTCGATCGAGAAGTATGCAGGTAAAGTTTAAAAAGCTATTTTATTTTAAATCAAAACTTTTTCAATACATTATTGATCGAACAAAAGGGACGTCGGGTAATTTAAATAAAAAACGTTTTTACGCTTCTAAAAAAAGAGTTTCGGTAGCTCAAGAAAAAAAAGTTTTTTCTACTTCAGAATATGAATATCAACAAGAGTTTTTAAATAAAGTGATAGATATTATAGCGAATAACCTTTCAGAAAATCTGGATGTAGTATACATATCTAAAGAACTTAACCTTACCAGGCATACTTTTTTAAGGAGAATAAAGAAGTATTCGGGTTATACCGCAATAGGCTTTGTTAAGGAATATCGTTTGAAAGAGGCAGCGAAGTTTCTCGAAATTAAAAAAAACCTTTCTGTAAAAGAAATAGCACATATGGTGGGTTATAATAGTTTACCATATTTCTGTTCAGAATTCAAAAAAAGATTCCATATGTCTCCTAAAAAATATCAAGAAAATATTAGATGAGAGATTCTTTACATTGATTTTAAAGATTCAACTATTTTTTGATCAAAGTGATGGCTCATAGATGGTATAGATTTTCTAATGCAAAAGACGAGTGAAAGGTATCAATAAGAGGGGCTAGTTTGTTTTTTTAAATTGATTAGGAGTAATGCCTTCATGTTGTTTGAAAACTCGATAAAAAGTAGATTTGGACTTGAAACCACATTCAAGTGCTAATCCAACCAAATCATATTGCTCGTATTTTTCGTCTTTTACCAGCATTTTGTATTCTTCAATTCTAAGTGTATTCACATAGTCTATAAATGATCCTTTATGGGTTAGTTTGAGGTAATCTAAAACTTCCTTTTTGGTAATTCCAAGTTTGCCTGCAAAAGAATCAACTGTTAGATGGGGATCCAAAAACATTTTTTGATCAATCAAATTAACATCGATCAAATTGCTAATCATGTCTATTTTGTTAACCAAACTTTTACTTAGAGATGAATTGTTGGGTAATAGTAATTGCCTTATAAAAGATAATTCTGTTAATGCATATAAGAAAAGAAAGTAACTTGTTAAATAGATATAAATGTATATGACGTTTTCTAGGTGTTGGAAAATAAGTTGATACAGCAAAGGGTTGTGTGATGATAGATCATAAACCGGAATTCTGGAATCTACTAATGATTTAGTCATATCATAAATAGGGACTATTAACAAGAAAAAGTAGAAAGAATAAAACAAAAAAGTGAATCGATGATAAACTTTTGGTAGTAAAAATTTTTTAAGATTGTTTTTCAGTTCTTTACGAGTTAAAAAGAAGTAATACCAAAAAATTGCAATAGCAGATAAAAAGAAAAAAGGAATCTTTTTGTTTTCAAAAGAAGGCCATGCATCGGGAAAATAAAATCGTATAATTAATGAAGACGAGTAGACAAGAAATGGGATTGCAAGGTGTTTGAGGATATATGTTTTGCTAAGTCTTTCATGAAAAGATTTAAAATAAAAAAGCAAAAAGGCAGATAAGAATAGCGTTTTATCAGGCCCTATTAAAATCGCTAACCCTATGTTATTAATCCAATATTGACGAAATACATAACAAAAATACCAAAGTCCAACAATAGCACAGATAAATGCAAGAGGAATTGCTTTATGGTTAGATGTATGATAAAAATGCAATAATGCAACTGCTACTAGTTGTAATCCAATAAAAAATAATATTCCTTCTAGAAATAATTCCATATCATAGATGAGTATGCTCGAAAAAAGTGGTAAAGTTAAAATATATTAATGAGGAATTTTCCCTCTGATGATGCCATAGAAAATCTAGTGCATTTTAAAAGACGCTTCAAAATAAGCTGCTAGACTATAAAGCTAAATCTATACTATTTGTCATGCTGAAGATGATTCAACATCTTATTAGTATGGAATCACTTCGAAATATGAGATCCCAAATCTAGTTTGGGATGACATGATAAGCTGATTTAGCTATATTTTCAAATTTCACTCTAGCCTTTCGTCAATTTCAGAATAAACCGCCATGCAGGGACTTGTAAAGTATCAGGTTCTATGATGTTTTCAATAGTGATGATGAATTTTATTACATAATCTGTATTTGAGCAGTGTAGGCAGCAAGTAGTATGGTCTCAAAATTGGTTTTGGGACTTATTTTATGAATTCTGAAACAAAATTTGCAGTAGGTTTGAACCATTCTAATACCATTGTAGATGCAAAATACAACCTGCTTCAAAATAAAACAAAGTAGCTGTATTCATTTGATGAACGATGCTCTAGTGTTGAAAACAACAGGGCTAAACCTTTTTATGTAATTAAACAAGTAAGAGACATTTCTCTTTTACTACCTATATATTATTTATACAATGAAAAAAGTAATACTAATGCTACTCATAGGGAATATATGTTTTACAGCCTATGTGTTTTTAAATTTAAAATCCTACAAAGATTTGGGTAAGGATTATTCGAAAGATGTTCTAAAAGTACGGGGAATCGTTGTGGTAGATTCGTTAGGAGTAGAACGCGCTATACTGGGAGCGCATTTACCAGAAGCACAACGAGAGGGAGGTAGAATGTATTCTTCGAGAAGTCAAACTGCTGTTTCTGGTTTGATGCTGTACGATAGTGAAGGGATAGAACGAGGAGGGTACGTGACCGACGATGATTATGGAAACATTTTTTTTACGCTCGACGGAAAAACAGATCAAACGGTACTGTTTTTGGCAGAACCACAAGGGGCAACAACATTGCGCCTATGGTCACAATCGGGTAGTATAGTAAGTTTATCTACTTCAGAAAGTGGATCCGATATCGAATTAGTAGACAAGGGTAAAACAATTAAACTTAAAAGGGATGAATAATTTAAAAGATGTTGTTTTGATGATGATTATGTCGCTATTAGCTTCTTGCAACACAACAAGTAATAATACGCAAAAATTAACTGGGATCAATCCTGTTTCGTATACAGATGTTACCTATATTTCAGAAAAGGATACAGTGATTGTTTCAACATATTCTGGCAGAATTGCAAAGAGAATTAAAGGGGATGAAAAAGAAGAAGTACTTGCGCAAATTAACGATGAAATTTATTCATTGGCGTATTCTGAAAAAACGAACGAAATTATAGCCAGTACATTGGCCTCAGGAGTTCTTATTCTGGATGCTAAAAGCCAAAATATAAAAAGGAGGTTAACTACAGGAGAATCCTGGATCAATAACATACAGCTATCTGCCGACGGAAAATATCTTATGGGATATAATGGTAAGGGAGAGAATTTTGTTTGGGATATTTATACTAACTATGAAAGGATGATCTATCCAGAAAGTTTTACTGGTGGTTTAATTAGATTTGGTAAATCTAATAAGCTATATCATTCATACTATGATAAGATGGTTATATGGAATCTCGAAAATCATACCATTACTACCCAAAAAATGAACCAGGGGAGGTTGGTAGATGTAGATGACGCAAATAATAAGCTACTGATTCATCGCAATAAATTTACAATACAATCTGCTGCGGGAGATACGACAAAAACGATGTCTAAAAAGCATCCGGATTGGCCTTATTACGAGTCTGGTAAAGATACGATTTATCGAATTCCTATACAGATGGAATTGACTGTTGGTTGTTTTGCAAAAAATACAATTTGTACCGGTGGTTTTGATCGATCTATACGATTTTGGAATAAAACAACGGGAGACCTCGAAGGAGAATTGCTTACACATCGTGCAACGATCAGTAGTATAAAGGTGTCTAAAGATCAAAATCAAATGGTTTCTGTAGATCTCAAAGGAGGAATACATTTTACAGATATCAACTGATTTGTTTTTAGTATGGTTGATAAGGATTATATATATAAACCTGAGTTCGATTAATAGCAAGTATACAATAAAAAGCGTCGATTCGAGTGATTTTTCTCTGTAACATCTCGACTATGTTCGAGATGTTACAGAGAAAAATTGTATCGAGAATAGCTTTTTAGTACCGAAATGCTAGTCATCTTGAGCCCTTCGATAAACTCAGGACAGGCACTGTCGAAAGGTCGATACAATCCGCCAAGGCGGATCACTCAAACTGACGCATTTCAGATTAATCGAACTTAGGTTAGTGATTTGTTGGTTAGAGTGTAAATCTATTAACCCCAAATGATGCATCAGAAAATGTAATACATCATTTAGGGTCAATATTAAAAAAAACTACAAAAATGTTTATTTAGATTGTTGTAAAAATGATAGATTTATAGAGAATATAATGGCAATTGCTACTATAATATTGTTGGCAATAATTAAGGAAAATATGTGGAAATGGTTCAAAAAAAAGAATTCTGATGGAAGCAATGAAATAAAAGCAGAACTCGATGAAGAACAGGAAGATGAAATAATAATAAGAAAACCAATTGAAGTTGCTGAAAGGATTTTAGCTTTATTGGCTGTTATCGGAAAAGTTCATCAAGGAAATGATTCTAGATTTACCGATTGGTTTCGTAATAATTCAATTGGAGAATATCTTTCGCATCAAGAGAGTATTTTTCTAAATACTGATTCACCTGAGCAAAATGTAATAAGAGATTTTAGTTGGAGAGCCGAAGCTTTAACCTCATTACTTTGGGGAATAAATTTCATTACGGATATGCCACCATTAAATCAAGAGTTTGATGTTTATTCGACAAATGGATTGTCCGAAATTATTAATAATCCAGATGAGTTTAAGAACAAAATTCAATTGAGATCAGACTCTGAGCTTAATGAAATGGAAAATGAATTGTATAATCAACACTGGAGAGTCAGAGACGCCCAATTATTCGGAAAAGAAATGCCTTCTGAACTCAATCCAAGTATTGTATATGAAAGGAGATATGGTTTAAGTTGGCTAGTTGGATGGGGAGACGATTGGGATGATGTTCCTACGGATACCTAAAAAAAACAACTAATGTCAACAACATATAGGTACTCATAGCAACTAATTGATGAATCGATAGGTAATTGTACTTTTGGTGAGGCGTAATGCTTACAAATGGGAAAAGTTAGTAACCAATGCACAGAAAAACCCAAAAAGCGGGGTAACAATTTGTTCTGCTACGACACATATATAAAACGTTGTGCTTCATCATGAATTGGAGGATAATTAAAGAAAAACATAGGGAATATGCAGATGGCTCTTACTATTTAAAAGCAGAAAGAGACTGTTTGGAGGGTACTCTTGTTTTAGAAATTAGTTTTATAGAACGATTTATGTATGACTTAACTGTTAATCTATATAGAAAAAAACCAAAACGTAAATTCCTTCTTTTCAAGAATACAAAACCCGAATCGCTCTATAGTTGTTTAGTGTTTTATAATGAACGTATAGAAAAACACGGACACCAAATAATGAGAATTACAGAAGATTCTCCAATTGAAAAATTAAAAAGACTGGATTCATTCCAAAAGGATGCAGTTCTTAACTATAAACTAAGAGAGAAATATGATATTGATCTTACCACAGATCTCCCCGAAAAAGAAAATGGTTAATAGTGTATCAAAACATAGTTGCCCTTTGAGACAACAACGTTTGTTCTATTTACCATTGCCATAATACCGAAAGTAGTATCTTAAATGATTTTAATAATCTTATTAGCGACATTAATAATAATTATTTCCTATCCAATCATAGGATATAAAATTTATAAATCCTTTCGAAAAAATCATAAACAGAAATTATATAAATTAACTACAGTTCTTGTAATTCTGATTTTAGTTCCAGGATTTTTTTGGAAAATACTTCCCGGTTCTGAATTCTTTTGGAGGCCAATAGAAAAAGTTCAAGAAAGGAACTATAATAAAGAACTTACGGGGTTTAAATTTAGCGATGGAGAAAAAATATATGAATACGAAACTGAAAGAGCATTTAATGGTGATGGATATTCAATATGGATTTATAAAATTGATGATTCGACAGCTAATTATTTTACAAACCCTAATAGTGAGTTTTTTGCTGAATACCCTAAAACAGAACTAAGAAATCATTGGAAATCGGAACATTGGAAAAAAACACCTTTTAATAAAAACGATCAGAAGTTTTTAGACTTTGCTCATACTGAATTAAGCCAATTGAATTTTGAATTGGAAGACTTGTTAAATGAAGAAGGAAATTACTATGCTTATGAATATTATATGCATGATATTAGTGATGAAAATTATTTCATAGGTAATATTGACTTTTATATAATTTGTCCCAGAAGAAAAATTATGGTTAAAGTAAATCATAATACTTAAAAAACAACCAAAATGTTTGTTTAGATTGTTATGAAAATGATAGATTTATAGTGGATATAATGACAATTGCGATTGCCATTATACTATTGTTGTACGTAATTTAAAAACTCGTATTAAGGATGTCAGTAAGTAGTTATAGAAATAAAGTAAGTCAACTTAATTCTCAAATAGCAGATTTGATGAAAAAACAAACTGCGGAGAGAAAAAAGGAGGTTGATTCGAATTCTAAAATTAATGACTTGACCAAAAGAATGTTGTCTGCCAAAAATTTTTCGACTGCTCAAAGCTATCAAAGGCAGATTGACTCAAAATCAAAAGAATTAATTCGAATAAGTACGAAAGTTGCGGATTTTGAAAAGAAGTTAGCTGATAAACGAAAAGAACTTTCTCGAAATCAGGATTATTTAACTAAAGCACTTGACAGCGAAACAAAGAAAAGGCAAAATCAAGAATTAAGTTTCTTGAAAGAAAAAGAGAGAATAAACAGGTCTGAATTAAATAATATCAGAAACATAAATCACGAAATTCAAAGACAACAGAGTATTTTTCAAGATTACCAAGTACCAGAAAATGAATTAACAAAAAATGACGTTGAATATTCCTTAAAAGAGCTTACCGAATTGCATCAGAGAATTGATTCTGTATTGGAACGACTAGATAAACTTGGCTTCGGACAAGAAATAATATTTGAGGAAATCGAAGAACTTAAAGGGAAAAGTAAAAAAATTAGTAAGAAGGATTTAAAAATGATGCTTATTGGAAAAATTGTAAGCTTCGGAATGGGAAAAATAGATACTGAATTAGCTGCTCAAATCTTTGAGGAAATTACAAACGTTGACTTAACTAAATTAATTGAATAAAAAGCTACCTATAACAATAGCTATAATTCATTGAGATTTTGCGTCACACCAAAATCATAGCAGAGACTGTTGTTACAACCAACGAAAACAAAACAAATGACATCAGAAATAGTAAACAGAAAGGGAGTAAGAAAAGCTCAGGATATTCCTGCTGAGGTGATGGAGTTATTAAGTATGGGACAAATTGAAACCGTAAACTTAACAGAATGGTTGGCAGTCGATCACGTACAGCTCATAAAAGCTACTTTTCCAGCATTTGGAATTGACCAAAGCCATATAGGTTTGATTGTTAAAGAAATAGCAGCACAGAAAAAACCTTCTGCAATGAATACTACCAAATTGGTAGGTTCGGCACTGTACCAGTTGTATGGAGGTACTGATACTCTGGAAGAAATATTCAAAAAAACAAGTACCCATTTGTCTGACTCTATTCGGTGTTATGCGCCTTATCTAATTGGATTAAATGAACAACTGACCATAAAAGAAAAACTAACAACATCACAAAAATTGGTCGCAGACAAACATTTTGGGGTGAGAGAAGTAGTTTGGATGGCACTACGACCAGAAATTGATACCCATTTAGAAGAGTCAATTAAAATTTTAACTGATTGGACAGATAATGAAGATGAAAATATAAGACGATTTACCACAGAAGCAACACGACCAAGAGGAGTTTGGTGTAAGCATATCGAAAGACTAAAAGAACATCCAGAAATAGCATTACCCATCTTAGAAAACCTAATCTCTGATCCTTCAAAATATGTTCAGGATAGTGTGGGTAATTGGCTAAATGACGCCAGCAAATCCCAACCAAAGTTTGTGAGTGAGTTTTGTAATACATGGCAGAAGAAATCGCCAACAAAAGAAACAGGAAAAATCATCAAAAGAGCACTGCGAACTATTGCTAAAAAGTAATGAGATCAGAAATTACTAGATTTGTAGATGTATGTAAGTAGCATAAAAGAATAAAATTAAAGAAAGTGGAACTAAACAATATTTTGAGCAGCAAAAGTTTTGGTGTAATAATTTGAAGAGGATGACAAAAATAAAATTTACACTTCTGATTTTACTAACCTGTTTCTTTTCATTTGGACAAACTGAAAACTTTTCTACGCAGGAAATTTTTGAAAATCAGAAAATAACCACAGCTAAAATTATAGTCGGTTTACAAGACAATAATCTCGAATCAATATTGCAATATTTTGATAGTAGCCTATATGATATAATACAATCAAAACTTGAAAGTTGTATACTAGAAATAAGAAAAATCAGAAACTCAACTAAGCTTTCTGATGTTGTAGTATTAAGAAAAGATTATCATGTGTTTAGGTATCGGTATTCAGATAAAACTAGAGATAGATTTCAAATAGACTTTTATTTACGAACTAACAACCCTAATTCAAAAGTCATCAAAATAAAAACGAAAACAGATGAGGTATTGAAAAAAGAATATGAAAACAGAATAAAAAGTACTGAAATTCCACCTCCTCCACCAGAATCAGACTGGAAATAATAACCATCTTAACAAGAGAAATGGTTCAACACTTCTTAATTTAGAAAAGAACCTTTAATGTGGCCTTGTATTAAAGATTCATTTTTTAGTAAAATAGATTTTATAATAATGAACTACTCATCTTACTTAACAAGCACTCTAACTAAAAATGAAAGAGTATCTCGTTACGAAAAATTAGATAATGAATGGTCATATTTTGTGTCAACTATTGACTAAATTTAGTATTCTGTTATTGCACATATATTAAACTATTGATTCTCTACAATGAAAAAAATATTTAACTCGTTTTGTTTGGTACTGATTTTTGTAATGGGATGCAAATCAGAAAAAAATACGAACATTGAAGTAATTACATTGGCCAAAACAACTAAGAGTTGGAATGGAGTACAACTTCCAAAATACCATGAAGGCAATCCAGAAATAACTATTTTAAGAATAAAGATTCCTCCAAAAGCAAAATTACCATTACATAAACACCCAGAAATTAATGCTGGTGTTTTACTAAAAGGCGAACTAACCGTAATTAGCGAAACTAACGATACACTTCATCTAAAAGCAGGAGATCCAATTGTAGAGTTAGTAGGTACTTGGCATTTTGGAGAAAATGAATCCTCAGAATATGCAGAGATAATTGTTTTTTATGCTGGTGTTAAAGGACACCCAATCACTGTGAAAAAACAAAAAAACTAGTTGCAATAATGGTAGTTTGTGCACAGAGTCAAATTTTATTGTTAAACTTTTTCTACTTCCATTAGTTTTTGTTTTACAGTAGATGATTCAGCTATTAAGTTAATGGACATTATACCCTCATCACCTAAATAAATTATTTTTATACCCAAGTGTGATTTTTTCAATTTCCAATCGAATAATAAAGTAAACATTGTTTATTAATGGAATTGAGTGAAGAAAAATTTTTAGAAATCCTAAAAGCCAATCAAGGCATCGTCCTGAAGATTGTCAACTCTTACTGCAAAAATGTAGAGGATAGAAGTGATCTAATCCAGGAAATTACCATTCAATTATGGAAATCGTGGAAAAACTATAATAACGATTATAAAATATCTACCTGGATGTATAGAATAGCCTTAAATGTGGCGATTTCATTTTACCGAAAAACATCACGAAAAAAAACACTTTTTCAGCCCATAAAGGAAACACCAATTCTTGTTAGTAATGATGAAGATATAGATGTATCTGAAAAGATAAAGCAATTGTATCATTTTATATCAAAATTTAATGCGCTAAACAAAGCATTGATTTTACTGTATTTAGACCAATACAGTTATGAGGAAATAGCCTCGGTATTAGGCATTTCGAAAACGAATGTCGCTACTAAAATATCGAGAATAAAAAAACGCTTAAAAAAGGAGTTCAATCTTAAAAAACAGTAACAATGAATATACAAGATTTACAACAAGAGTGGGGTCAACAAGGAAATGAAGAAGATTTGGTTGCGAAACTATTTAAAGAGTCAAGACATAGTAAGATTGATACTATCATAAAAAAGAATATAGTAAATAGCATTCTTTTTATGCTCTTAAATCTAATGATCAATATATATGCCTGGTTAGTTTTAGTACCTAATTTCGAAAATAGTTCGACAAGATATGCAGGAATCCTAATCCTAATATTTACTTACATCGTGCTATTCAAAAATATTCGACAACTGGACTATATTTATAAAATTAATAATTCAAAACCTGTTGTCGAATTACAAAAGCTAATTGGAAAATTAAAGGTTAATAGGATAAGACATAACAGGTTTATTTTTATTTTCAGTAATCTGTTTTTTTGGTCTCTGATTATCTTAATGTATAAATGGGATATAACCATATTGATTGCGCATATCTGGGAGAAAGCTCCAATTACCGTGGTCATTCATATCGGTTTTTCAATTCTTTGGTTTCCGCTATCTTTATGGATATTGAATAAGTATGATAAAACATCCTCGGTGTTTTGGAGTCGATTAGATAGAGGATCTTTCTTGACCGATACATCACTAAATTATTCATTAAATAATGCACTTGCTTATTTAAAAGAGATTGAAGCCTTCGAGGAGTAAAACGGTATAAGAAGGTTTAGTAAATTGCAATGTATCCTTTTGATCAAGATACATTGCAATTCGTTATCTTTTGGTTAAGTCAAGAATTTAAAGTTGATTTTCATTATAACAAATACTATTACTTAACAAGTACTCGAACCCCTTCAGAATGGCTAGAAAATTCAGGCGCATACATACATTGTATGGTAGTGATACCGTTAGAGAAATCTCCTTTATTATTTACACGCAAGTCATATTCAAAAACATAGACGCCTTTGGGTAAATAATCAAAGAAAAAGTTGGTAGAAGCATCACGGGTACTTTCGTAATATCCTAACCCATCTTGCCATTTGTATTGAGAAAGCACATTGATAGGTTCTAGTCCAGATGCTCTCATATCTTTCATATGTACAAATTCCATCGCTCTGTCAGACCGCAGTTCGATACGTACTCTAATTAAATCACCAAGTGCTAACGGAGTATCTTTATTGATTTCTGTAATTTTTTCTCCGGTATCGGTATTCTTTTTTAGGAATAACTTTTTCTTAAGCGATAAAGGAGTTTCTGCTGAGGTGATTTTATCCAGATCCTCAAAATATTGCCAATACAATGCTCCCCAGGCAATACCTTTTCCTTTTTTGGTGATTTTTGCGGTAGCCATAGCATGTTGTATTTCACTACGAGACCATGAGGTTTTAAAATAACCAGTTCCGGCCTCTACTTTTACATCGTCTATACTGCTAGGATCAATTTTTTGATCTCCCAGAGTAATGTCCACCATATCGGTTATCGATAGCCAATCACTACCTTGTAGTAAAAGTGCATATACAGCATCGGCAGTAGCTTTGGTAGTTTCCCAACGATTGGTTTGCTTATTTTTGAGTAACCAGACTTTTAGGTTGTCGACAATTTCTGTTCGTTTGGGTTCTTTTTCTATTTCGGAAAAAGCTTCAATGAGCAAGGATTGCGTTTCTATAGGAGCCTGATACCAATACCAACTAGCAGTGTTTGATTTCCAATACATTCCTAGCTCTTCGTTAGTGATGCTTTTTTCATCCAATGATCTAAGGATTTTAGAGGCTGTAGTACTATCTCCATTTCTATGGGTGATTAAAGCTAGCATTCCTTGCGAGTATAACCCTTGTTTTAACCAATATTTTTGAGCTTGCCCCAGGTAATATTTCCACGCTTCATTGGTGTTTTGTGGTCTTTTGATACTAGAGAAAAAGCTTCGCATATACAAATAATGAATTTGTGTATAGCTTAAATGGTTTTTGTTAATATCGATTTTATTTTTTTTACAATATCGTTTTAGATCTTCATATTCTTTTACAAATTCGGTATCCAGAAAACGTATCGCATTTTGCAGCATATTCTTTGCGTCACCCTCTAATCGCGTTGCACCTAATTTATCTAAATGACCAAATCCTGTAGCGATGTGCTGTGTGATAAAACGATTTTCACGTCCCCCAGAGAACCACGGGAATCCCCCAGAATTGTACTGCATCTGCATCAATTGTTGTAAAGAGGACTGTAACTCGGTATTCATTTTATTAAGATCAAAAAGAAGCGCAATTCGTTTCTTTTGCTCGGTTTCACTTTGAGCATCTCTAAGCCACGGAGTTTCTTGTATGATTAATGATTTTAATTCCTGATTTTTCTCAAGGTTGCTCAATAACGCATCGCTAGATCGCCACTGGTCGAATACTTGTTTGATTCTAGGTGTTGAATTTGCAATATGACTTGCCAGATTGTTTGCATAATACCTAGAGAATACCTGTTCTGAGCTTGGGTATTGTGGCTCCATTAAGTATGGTAACGCCTGTACCGCGTACCATGCAGGGTTCGAGGTCATTTCTAAAGTTAGCTTGTGATGTTTTAGAGTACTCGATGTAGTGTTTTTTAATTTGTCTAACGTAAATGTCTTTGTTTGGTTAGAGCGTATCCACATCGGTAGTGTTTCTGTAACCAGCATTCTATTGCTAAGGACCGGTAGTACATTTTGCTCCCCATCAGAATAACTACCCGCTTTGGCGATAATCTTATATTGTACAGTCTGTATATTATCAGGAATCTTTAACTCCCAGGAAACATTTGTATTTCCTTTTGCTGTTACCGTAAAACTTTGTTGTGCATTGGTGTTTTGTAATTCACTGTCAATGGCGTTGTTGGTAAATGCATCTACTAATTGTAATGTTACGGTTCCGTTCAGTTCTTTTGAGGTTAGATTAGATATTTTAGAGCTAATAATAATCTGATCCCCTTCTCTCAGAAATCGTGGTGGATTGGGTGATGCCATCAATTCTTTTTGGGTTACGGTTTCGAGAGATGTCACTGTCGAATTCATACTTTTTGTATGTGCCAGAAGCTGTAATTTCCATTGGGTTAATGCTTCTGGAGCTGTAAAGTTAAAACTAACATTGCCCTCTTTGTCGGTAGTAAGCTTTGGAAAGAAAAAAGCGGTTTCTTGCAGGTTTTTTCTGATTTTAACTCCTTTTAAGGAAGGTTTTTGGGTAGCTTGACTTTTATTTTCCGAAACGCTACCACCAATAGTATCTGTTACTACTTCATTAGCAACAACAGATTCTTCCATTTCTGCATCATCTAATGCGGCACCTTCTGCTGCTTCAGATTTCATCATCATAGGAGCGGGTTGTTCCATTCTCATACTACGACGACTTTTACTACGTACCCCATAATATTGTTGCCCAAAATAGAGCCCAAACCAATTTAATTGATCAAACTTTGGATCGTTATAATAGTGACTTAGTGTACTTTGATTTTGCAGCCTAAAAGATGCGGTACCAAAGCTTTGATTTGCATTTCGCCTGCTTAAAAGACTATATACAGGTTGATTAATAGGATCGAAATACCAGTCATGAGGTTTAAATTGATCTAATGAAGCGTCATACATACTAGCCAGTAGTTCTGCACTTACTTTTTCGCCTTTAGGACCTTTTATAGAAAAGCTCCATGTTTCATCTTGCCCCGGTTGCAGTTTGTCTCTAAAAGTTTTGGTTTCTATACTAAGGGCTGTAGGTTCGTAAGGAACACGAATAGCAATGGCACCACTTTGATAATCGTTGTAATTGCCATAGCTATAGTTGATAGCAAAACCGCCAAGATCTTCTTTTAGTACTGGGATTTTAATGGTTTTACTATTTTTAGAAAGTTTGATTAATCGGGTTTCTATAGTTTTATAATCTTTTTCAATATCCACCGTGATAGTTATATCGTCTGACGCAGAGCTAAACTTTATAATTGCATCTTCGCCTATTTTGTAGGTGTCTTTATTTGTTGAAACTTCAAAAAGTTGATTGTCACTGCTGGTTTGATCTTGTTGGCTGTAAAGAGAAGTGTATTGTATGTCTTTTACATCTTGTCCAAACCTGTCTTTAGCGGTAAGTTCGATAACATATTTTCCAGATTCCCAGGACTTGATTGTGCCTAGAGTAAGTGATTGGGTTCCTACTGTCTGATCCTTAGCGGCTGATGTAGAAAAAGGTTTGTCTAATACCTGCGCTCCTTTTTCCCATGTTCTGTAATCATGCTCATCTTTATAGGCATCATGCGGAAACAACTTGGCAAACTCCTCTTTCTTGTAACCTTCATAATCAGGAGCTTTCCATGGGCGTGTACGTAAAGGTTTATCAGGAGCCTTTAACTTAAAAATTTTAATAGTACCTGTAGCTGCTACAGGTTCATTATTAAGGTTTCTTGTATCTATAGTAAGCGTATGGTTACTTTTGCTCTTATCGATTTTGCTATCTGTGTTGACACTAGCAATTAATGCATGATATCCTACATTAACAATGGTAGTAGTACTTCTGGTTTCTCCATTAATATCGGTTACATCTGCAATAACTTCATAATTAAAAGTAGGAGCATCTTCTTTAGGGACATTAAGATCAGGAATTGCTTTAAAATCTATGATATATGCACCTTTATCATCGGTTTTGGTTTCCCCATGAGTAATTTCCTGAGGTTGTGAAAAATGTCTTGGATACCAATAGCACCATCGTGGGTACCTAACTTTTCTATGTACCCGATACACTACTTTTGCATTACTGATAACACTACCCGAATAAGCAGTTGCAGTACCTTTAAGCGTAATATTGTCATTTATTTTATATGTTTTGGTCACAGGGTCAAATGTTGTTTCGAACTTGGGACGTTTGTATTCTTCTACCGAAATAGAAGTGGTTTCATAAGTATTGGTTTGTAGGGTATAGTTTCCAGTTAGCCCAGAAGACGGTAAGATAAACTCTCCGCTATAAGAACCATATTCATTAGTGGTAAAATTTAAAACTTTTATTTCTTGATTATTAGCATCTCTTAGAGTCACTACGGCAGATTGATTAGGAGCTGCTTTAAATTGATCTACACCATTAGAGGACATCATGATTCCCTTAAAATAAACCGTTTGCCCAGGTCTGTAGATACTTCGATCTGTAAACAGGAAAGTAGTATTACGGGTTTTGTTTTCTCCAGAGGGGTCATAAGATTGATTAAGGTAATACCCTTTAAACAAAGCAGAGTCATCTTTATAAGTTACTTGTGCGTCTATGTTATATAGGTAATTAGGAACGGTTAGAGAAGCTTGTCCCTTATCATCTGTTATCAACTTTTTGTCAAGCTGATTGTTACCATGACGTCTTTGCTTGTCTGTTGTTAAGTGTATAGTAGCATTAGCAATTGGAGTACCATTGTTTCTGTCTAACACCTGAAAAATTGTTTTTTCTGGGGTTTTGTTTTCGATCAATGCCAGATTACTAACCTGAGTATCTCCAAAAGAAAACATTTTGTTGTTGGACAGATCTTTCGAAACACTAGCAACAATTAAGTAAAAACCGCGATCTAATGCTGGTAAAGTAATTTCTGTAGTATGTCCCTGATAATCGTTATCATTTCGAAGTGTAGCATCCCAGGTTTTATATACCTGTAAGGCGTTAATAAACCTGATTTTTTCTTGTGTTTCGTAAAGTCGGTTTAAACTTTGTAATTGATCAGGAGTTATTTTAAATGCGTTTAGATAAAGTTTACCAAGGTTTTTGTAGGATACCAGAATTCTGGAAGGTGTTTGAATCGGTACGTGCTTTTCTGTTTTTAAGTTTAATGTAGCTTGAAGTATTTGGCTTTTTAAAGCGTTGCATTTATCACTACCTCTGGAATTCGGAAATTTTTTAATAATGGCATCGCAAAGAGCAAGAGCATCTTTAGCTTTCCATCGATTAGTATCGTTTTTGCTGGGATCATATGTAGTAGATTGATTCCTATATAAACTTGCAATTTCGTAGCTATAAAGGGCAGATGAAGGTTGTGATTCGATTCTTTTCTGTTCTGCTTGTAAACACTGTAGTAGTACTTCATTTTTATCTGTAAAAACAGCATTGGATGTAACAAATTTAATGCGTTCTAGATTTGCTTCTGTAAGGGCATCTAATGTCTTATTTCTTATATGAAACTTGATCAAATTTTGATATAGCTTCAAAGCATTGTATTGTAGAGACAAAGAGTCTTTAGTCTCTATTTTTAAAGTAGAGAAAGCTGTATGTTCTTTTAAGTATTTTGCATCATTGATAGAAAATGCGTAAGCCGGCTTGGTAATATTGGTTTCCGAAGTTTTATAAAAATCTAGCGCATTGTGGATCAAAAAATCATACAACGTTGGGCGATATTTTTTAGAATCCTTTTCTGTATGTAATATATTATCAAATTTTGAGAGATCAGTTTGTTGCGCCAGGACACCATTTTTTATCGAATTTTGAAAATGTAAATGTACTTCTGCAAACAAGGTTTCTAAATCCCAGGTCCTAAAATCTTGTTGATCTACTTTGGTAGCAGTTTGAGTTCTGTTATAAAACCTCCATCGGTTTTGTTGAAAATATTGCCAATATAAGTTAGCAAGGATACTTTCTAATATATTCTTTTTAGGAAATGCACTTTGTTCAATCTCATTTTTTAAATCAGAAATAATAGTAAGCTGCGCATTTTCTTCTAACGTAAGTAAATACTTGGCTTCGTGTAAAAATGCTTTTATAGTCTGATTGTCGTTTTTTTCTTTCTTTGCTTGTTTATATATGGTTTTGATTACCTCTAGAGCAGATTTTGGCAAGCCTTGTCGGTCAAACTCTTCCACTTTTTTCCAGTTGCTTTGATAATCGTTTTGACCATTCATAATATATAAGTTAGCAATACAAAATATGATTAGGATGATATGCTTTTTCATCATTTGTGTTTTTGGTGTTGAAAAAAATGGATACAAGTGTTATGCCAATTCTACTTGTGATAACGTTTTTCAAATTGTAAATAGTATGATAAAACTACGCATTTGAAATTATACCATTTGTGTTTTGAATTTACAGGTAAATAAAAAAGAACATTTTATTCCTATAGATTTAAAGTATAAATGGCATTGACTACGGTAGTTTTGTAAACAATTATCAAAATACATGTATTTTCTGTTTTAATTACTAATAAAATATTAAATAAAAATATGTGAAACCATAAATGAGTGAAAAGCCTATTTCATTTAGGGAAGTTGAGGGGTGAAATTAGGGAATGATATAATGGGGAAAGGGAAAACATTAAAAAAGAGAAATAAATCAATTGATTTACCTCTCTTTTTATTGTGTCAGGTTATTGACGAATTAAACTTGCCTCCGAAAGTAAGGCATTTTTTGCACTTTTTTGAGCTGGAGTCTGATTTCTTGTTCTGATATTGTTGCTTTCGTATGGGTCTGTAGATAAATCATAAAATTTTTGAACCCCATTGTCTAACTGGATAACTTTGTAGAGATCATCTGCAATGGTGTATCCCGATTTAGCAGGTTTAGAAGCGTCAGTTAGCTCAGAATAATTATGATCCCTGGGAAAAGTATTGCTTGTAGATAAAACAGATTTAAAACTAACACTGTTCTCATAAGTAGATTGATTAACTCCTGCTATTTCTGCAATGGTAGCAAATAAATCAGTACTAGCAACCATGCTTTGATCTCTTTCGTTTATTCTGGTAACTCCATTTCCTGATACTATTAAAGGAACATTTACCCCACCTCTAAACAAACTTCCTTTACCTTGAGTACTTGCATAAGGTGATTGTAATACCTTTTTAGGAGTTCCGTTGTCCCCTATAAATATGATCACAGTATCGTCCATAACTGAAGTTGGGATTGAGTCTTGTATACGACCAATTTCATGATCTATGCTTTCTATCATTGCCATATAGTAGGGCATTGGGTTGGCATTAATACTAGCCTGATCTGTAGGAAGATTACCTTGTGAGTGCATATTGGTAGGGGGTAAGTGATAAGGTGTATGCGGCGCACTATATGCAAGCCAGCAGAACCAGGGTTGACTTTGTTGATTAATCCAGGAAATAGCCAGATCTGTAAGTTTAGAAGTGCAATATTCTGTGGTAGAACTGGATTGTCCATTTTCTACAAGATTCCAGTTGTAGTAGTCAGAAACGGCACCACCAGAATAACCAGCATAGTAGTCGGCTCCCATTACTTCTGCATCATTTAATCCATTAGATAAATGCCACTTCCCGATGATAGAATGACTATAAGTAGTTGAGTTATCATCCAGATAAGTTTGTATTGACTTTTCTGTTAAAGAGATATGGTTTCCAACATTAAGTACTCCCGTATGAAATCCATATTTTCCTGTAAGCATAGAAGCTCTGGTAGGAGAACATTTTGGGTACGCCCATGCATTGTCAAATGTTAATCCATTGGTAGCAAGGTTTTGTAAATTTGGCATATTGGGTTTGGTAGCGCCAATAGAGTAGCCCGGTGTTGCATCGACCCCCATATCATCGGCAATGATTAATAAAATATTTGGTTTTGCAACGGTGCTTTTGGCAGTTATGTCATTTGTTATTTGATTCGGGTTTGGTGCTGCTACTGAAATTTCTTTTTTTTCGCATCCTGCTAATAACAAAGTAAATAGCACGAGAAATACACTCATTTTTTTCATTTGATTGGTTTTAAAAGTTATTGAATATTATAGATTAGTGGTAAACCACTTTGGTTAGTCTAAAGATAAGGTTTTTAAGATTAAATCACTGATTATGTGTTTATTATTTTCGTTAAAAAGCATTTGTTAACAAAGTGAGTGTAGGTTATGGGCTACTATTTATAAATTATTTAGTTTAATGATAACCCTGTGTTGAGTTTGGTGTTGTGATCAAAATAAAGTGTGTAAATGTGATAAACGAGCTTAGAAAGTAATTTTGGTAGGGTATTTTTTTATCTTTACTTCCTGATTTAACAGTTAATTATGCGTGTACATTTTATAGCAATTGGCGGAAGCGCAATGCACAATCTTGCCATTGCTTTACATAATAAAGGATACCAGGTTACCGGTAGTGATGATACAATTTTTGAACCTTCAAAATCCAGATTGGAGAGGTGTGGTTTGTTGCCAGATGCCTTTGGTTGGTATGAAGATAAAATTACCAATGACATAGATGCCATTATCCTGGGTATGCATGCAAAAGAAGATAATGAAGAGCTTATAAAGGCACAAAGTTTAGGATTGAAAATATATTCATATCCAGAGTTTTTATATGAACAATCCAAAAATAAAACAAGAGTGGTTATTGGCGGGTCTCATGGAAAAACTACGATTACTTCTATGATTTTACATGTATTACATTATCATGAAAAAGAAGTTGATTATATGGTGGGAGCGCAATTAGAAGGCTTTGATACGATGGTACACCTTACAGAAGAAAATGATTTTATGGTATTAGAAGGTGATGAATATTTATCTTCCCCTATAGATCGAAGACCAAAATTTCATCTGTACCAACCCAATATAGCATTGGTAAGTGGTATCGCGTGGGATCATATTAATGTGTTTCCTACTTATGATGGATATGTGGATCAGTTTAGGATTTTTATGAATTCTATTATTAATGGTGGAGCATTAGTGTATAATGAAGAAGATAAAGAAGTAAAAGAATTGGCAGAACAAGTTGAAAATCCAATTCGCAAGTTTCCCTATTCTACTCCTAATTATAATGTGGAGAATGGAGAAACTTTGTTACATACTCCTGAAGGAGAAATGCCAATAGAAGTATTTGGAGCACATAATCTTAGTAATCTTGCAGGTGCAAAATGGATTTGCCAGCATATGGGAGTCGATGAAGACGATTTTTATGAGGCTATTGCTTCTTTTAAGGGAGCTTCTAAGCGTTTAGAAAAAATTGCAGAGAGTACTAACGCAGTTGCTTATAAAGATTTTGCACATAGTCCTTCTAAGGTAAGTGCGACTACACTTGCAGTTAAGCAACAGTATGCAAATAGAAAAGTTATTGCATGCTTAGAATTACATACCTATAGTAGTTTAAATGCAACATTTTTAAAAGAATATGAAGGTGCCTTGGATGCGGCAGATGAGGCTGTTGTGTTTTATTCTCCTGATGCTGTAAAAATTAAGCAGTTAGAAGAGGTGTCTGCAGATCAAATTGCACAAGCTTTTAATAGAAATGATTTGATAATATATACAGACCCTAATAGTTTTAAAGAATATCTACAAGAAAAAACATTTCATAATGCTACCCTATTGCTTATGAGTAGTGGTAACTATGGTGGGTTGGATTTTGATGAGGTCAAAAAGTGGATAAACAATTAAAAATGTGCTTCGAATAAATCGTTGACAAAATTCTCAATATTTGTTTGGTTGTTTTTGATAAGTATTTGTTTGGCAGCATGAATATCTGCGGGAATTTTATCTTGACTAAGTTTGAATTTTCCTTCCCAGTGGTCGATTTTGATCTGAAAACCATGCACGTAATTGATTAGACGATCCATTTTAGGATCATCTAACCCTAATATGTATTTGTGATCGGGCGCCTCAAGATAGTTGGTCATGTTGACTATAGATTGTTTTATGAGGTTTGGGTCTTCTATTGTGTTTACAAACCCATGTGCATGTGCTATAATATAATTCCAGGTTGGTAGTTGTTGCGTAGTGTAAATAGAAGGAGAAATATAGGTTTGTGGCCCATGAAAAATAGCTACTATAGGATGGTTATTGCATAGTACTTGAGTATGAGGATTGTTTTTGTCAATATGTCCTACCAAAGTATTATCATCTAAAATAAGAGGAGCATGGGTGATAAAAGGTTTAGAGTCTTTTGCAGAAACTAAAGTTGCAAAAGGATAAGTTTTAACCACTTTTTTGATGGTATTTTCATTACCCTCTATATGATGTTTTGGTGGATACATAGTTTATGCATTAAATTGTTTAAGATGATGGTCTAGGTGTTTGTATTGCAATTGCCCCCATTGTTGAGGTGTAAAAGTGCCAAAAATAGGATGAGGATTCCACTCTTTTTTATTTCTTTCATCATAAAAGCTAGAAACAAGCTCTAATAGTTCAGTTTTTTCAGTATCAAAAACCTTTTGATCTGTAATTTTTAGACTAGGATGCGTCGGAAGATTTTTTCTCCAGGGTCTGTCATTATACATAGATTTTTTAAAAAGTATTTTGGCAAGAATATTTGGTTTAATTTTTGGCGATTTATTCCTTAATGCAATTTTTAAAGGATATTTACAATGACATAGCATTTGCGCTACATCCATTTTTCCCCAGGAAGCGGTACTTGAGTTTGATAAATTATTAATGCGCTTTTCTATTTCTACATATGTTTCGGGTGTGAATAGAGATTTCATAAATGGATGTTTGATGATAGCTGGTTCAAAAGTAACGTTTTAATAAAAAAAAGGCTAACTCCTGTTTCAAGGAATTAGCCTTTTTCTATTGAACTTAATATATATTGTTTAGCTTGCTTCGTCGAAGAAAAGACTTAGAAAGCCATCAAGATCGTCATTTCCTGCTATGTCCTTAGGCGTACCAAGGTTAATCATGAGAGGTTGGTCTTTAATAGTTCCCTGTAGGAAATATTGATATGTGGTACCCATTTTGAACTTATATCCTTTTAATTGAGCACCAAATGACGTAAATGTAACCTCTGTTTTTGAACTATTACTTTCTGCAAAAGCACTTATGGTAGCGTCAAAAACTGCTGTTAACATATCGTTTGAATAGTAATCCCATTTTATAGATGTGCCATTACAAGCTTGCAATTCATACTCTGATTGGGCTTGACATCCTTTAGGGACTTGTATGTTATTTCCTACCAAATTCAGAAAGGAAATCTTTTTGTCTTGCCCATAAAAACTAACTGTTGCAAGAAGTAAGATTAGAGTCAAAATATTCTTCATAAATAGGGTTATTTCAAGTTGTTAAATAATTCATAATACGACTAGGGGTTTCCAAATATAGTAAAACTTTCATTTTCAACCAAATATATGGAAAAAATAAAGAATTATTAAAACGGTAAAACCACAATATTTTGACATTTTATGAGTAATAAGATATTGTATCTGAGATAAATAGTTTATACTTATGGAAGGTAAATAATTTATAATTTTAACATTTAAAGAGGTGAAATGAAAGAACCGAAACCTGTGTTTTCTATCAAGGAATGGAATGAAAATGATCGTCCAAGAGAGAAATTAATCGCTAAAGGGAAGAATGCATTGACAGATGCAGAATTAATAGCATTATTGATAGGTTCTGGTAATAAAGAAGAAAGTGCGGTAGCCCTTAGTAAACGTGTTTTGGCTAGTGTTGATAATAATATCAATGAGTTGGGTAAGCTGTCTTTAAAACAATTAATGAAGTTTAAAGGAATTGGAGAAGCTAAGGCAATTACAATAATTGCAGCACTAGAATTAGGACGAAGAAGAAAAGAAGAAAAAGTACAAGTGATTCCTAAAATTAGCTGCAGCAGTGATGCCTTCCATTTATTACAGCCTATTATGGGTGATTTGGATCATGAAGAATTCTGGGTTTTGTTTTTGAATAACAGAAATAAGATAATTCAGAAAAAACAGATTAGTATAGGAGGAAAGACAGGAACATTGGTAGATGTAAGAATTATTTTTAAAGCAGCCTTAGAGTATGGTGCTACAAAATTGGTATTAGGACATAATCACCCAGGTGGATCTTTGACTCCGAGCGAGTCGGATATAAAAATAACTCAGAAAATAAAACAAGCGGGATTAACATTAGACATTGGTTTATTAGACCACCTTATTATAACAGAAAAAGGCTATTTTAGCTTTGCAGATAAAATGATATTGTAAATTGATTGTATTTTAATACCAGAGATATGTTGTTAATACATGTGTCAAAGCACACACCAAGAGTTTCTTATATATTTAAACAAATATGTAAACGAAACCTTGGATTAGAGGTTGATTTAACAGCAACCATAGAACCCTTTATAGCACATGATGGCCCAAAATTTTCATATGGTAAACAACCACTTGGTAAAGAATTGTATTTTCAAAGCACCGATTTGCTTTATGAACATGGATTAAATGATGTAGAGATACAAGTAAAAGATTGGGAAGAGACTCAGTGTTTTTTTGAAGTTAAACATGTCAATGCCGCCTTGCCGTTCGATATTTTTGCTGCTTCATTTTATCTACTTTCAAGATATGAAGAGTACCTGCCACATGTAAAAGATGATATGGGACGTTTTCCGGCTACAGAAAGTTTGGGGTACACACATAATTTTTTAGAAGACCCAGTTGTAGATGTTTGGGTTAGTAAGTTCAAAAAGGTGTTGTTAGAAAAGTATCCTAATCTTAAGTTTCCTGAAAAGAATACTCTTATTATGCCGGTGGTTTCTGTTTCTCAAACTTTTGTTTATAAAAATAAAGGGATTTTGAGATCTATAGGTGGAGGACTGCGCGATTTATGGAATTTACAGTTTGATAAATTAACTAGTAGAACAAAAGTGAATTTAGGACTAAAAAAAGACCCCTATAATACTTTTGACTTTATCATAGAACTGCAAAAAAAGAAAAAAAGAAAATCTAAAGTATTAATCGGTTTAGGAGATTATTCTACATTCGAAAAAAATGTAGGATATAATCGTTTGCAACATCATATTATAATTAAACATATTGCTGATTATATTGATGTGGGTTTAAAAGCATCTTATGATGCAATTGCAGATGTTGCTACATTAAAAAAAGAAAAATTACGAATAGAGAATATTCTTAATAGAAAACTTCAATATGCTTTATGTTCTTTTTTTAAGCTTAAATTGCCAGAAGCGTATCGTAACTTTATTGAATTAGAGATAGGAGAAGATTATTCGATGGGATACCCTGAGCACCCTGGTTTTAGAGCAGGTACATGTTCTCCGTTTTTGTTTTATGATTTAGATTATGAAGTACAAACCCCTTTGTTAATATACTCTTTTTGTTATAACAACTTGGGAGAAGATGGACTAATTGATTTGGCTTCTGTGAGAAAAGAAATAAGTAAGTATCTGGATAAGGTGAGAGAGGTCGATGGTGTTTTTATTCCAGTTTTTAGCAATACACTTTTTAGTGATCTTCAGGATCAGGCGTTTTGGAAATCAATTTTTAAATTTATTTGGATGTCAGATGATGATTAAAGGTATTAAAGACGTTTTTTTTGATTTGGATCATACGTTATGGGATTTTGATAAAAACTCATATTTAGCTTTTAAAGCTGTTTTTAATGAACTCGGAGTATGTATAGATATAGAAAACTTTCTGGAAGCTTATAGGCCGGTTAACTTAAAATACTGGAAACTATACAGAGAAGAAAAAGTTAGTAAAAGTGAGCTAAGAAGAGGGCGTCTTATAGATACTTTTAATAAACTTAACCAAAACATACCTGTTAAAACTATCGATGCCATATCAGATAGCTATATAGCTTTTTTGCCAGATAATAATTATTTGATTCATGGTACAGTAGAGTTGTTAGAATACTTAAATCCAAAATATTCACTTCATATTATTACTAATGGTTTTGAAGAGGTTCAAAATAGAAAACTTACAGAATCAGGAATAATTCATTTTTTTGATACTGTTACCAATAGTGAAGAAGTAGGAGTGAAAAAACCGAATCCCTTAATTTTTGAACGCGCCTTACGAAAATCCAGTGCAGATTTAGAGACAAGTATTATGATTGGAGATAATTATGAAGCAGATATTCTGGGAGCAGAATCTTTAGGTTTGCAAACCATATGTTTTAACTATCACAAAGAGAAAATCCCAGTACATAATATACAAGTTTCAGATTTAATTCAGATTAAAAACTATATTTAACAATAAATATTTGTATTTTAGATACATATAGAATGTTTTTAATTACTTAAATTACAGTTATTACTTACATTTATATAATCGAATACTCCAAATCAAAGCTATTTTATAGTAGTTAACACTTTGTCAAAATCTTCAAACCCCGAACAAAGATTTTTAACTACATATATAAAATATGCATGTATAGACATTTTTTCTCAAAAAAATATAAAAGGTATTTATCTCTTACCCTATTTGGTTTTTTATGGGTGTTTCAGTTTACTTCTTGTGTAGATGATGTTGATTTTGAACAAGTGCATTTGATAGAGCTTAATCCCGTGTATGAAGTTGATTTTGTATATGCACGATTCGATACAGATGTTTTTCATCAAAGCTCTTCTGTTTTTGTTCCTGAGCTAATCGTTAATGATACCTTAGACTATGATTTACTTGGAATTGATTTTGCTACGAAGCATTTGGTTAGAGTAGAACTGACTTTTGAATTTGAAAATACAATTCAACGAGATTTTGAGTTTCATTTTGGTTTTTTGAATGTAGAGGGAGAAAGAATCGGTCCTACTTACCATATGATTGCAGACAAAGGAAATGGGGGCGGCACCAGTCCTGTAAAAACTACCAGACAAATTGTTATGAATAATGTTACAATTGATGAGGTAGAAACTGCTACCAAACTTGTTTCTTCTTTAAGGTTAAAAAATGTTTCGGGTACTTTAAAAGGCATTTTTGAATTGAGATCAAAAGGAAGTTACTTTATCAATTATCAGTTATGAATTTCTCTCTTTTCTTATGTAATATCCTACCCAGGCGAAAAGAAAAAGGTAAATCTCCAGCTTTTCGCAATTTTGTTAAACTGTCTTCTAAAGAGGTAATTGGTAAAAAAGTTACTAGTACAGCTTTAATTTTAATACTTTGTTATAGTGTTATGTACTCACAAAATAAAGAAATGTTGTATGACTTTACAGATATACCACAATCTTTACTTCTTAACCCAGGAGCAGATACTAATTTTAATTATCATATAGGAATACCTTTGTTGTCTCATGTCAACCTTAATATAGGGATTAAGGGTGCCTCTTTGTTTGATGTTTTTTCTGAGGATGAAGACAATATTAATGATAAAATAGCACATACACTTAATAAACTAACAAACAATGATTACTTAACCATAACACAGCAATTAGAAGTTTTTAATTTTGGTTGGAAAGCAAACAAGCGCAATGATATATATTTTTCTGGTGGGATTTATCAAGAATTTGATGCAATAGGGTATTTTCCTAAAGATTTTGCGGTACTGGCTTATCAAGGAAATCAGGACTACGTCAATGAAATATTTCGCTTTTCTAAATTGAGAGGAAATGCAGAGTTGATGATGGTTTATCATTTTGGACTCACAAAAAAAGTAAATAAAAAATTGATTTTAGGATTAAGAGCCAAGTTGTATTCTAGTATGTTTCATGTGCGTTCTAATAAAAACAAAGGTTTTTTTACAACGTTAGAAGTGTCTGATGCAAATAATATTTACCAACACATCATTAGTAATGCAGATATTACGATTAAAACATCTGGGTATGCTTCTTTAAAAGAAATATATGAGAATGAAGAAGATGATGGTGACAAAATAGATGAAAGTATCAATTCGTTGGTAGGAAAAAGTCTTTTGGGTGGAAATCTAGGCTTTGGTATTGATCTTGGTGGTACTTTTAAAGTAAACAACAGAACAAATATAACAGCAAGTCTAAATGATCTTGGATTGGTTTTTTATAACAAAGATATAGAGACTTATCAAATAAGAGGGAATTATGTTTTTGAGGGTTTTGATACACCAATTCAATTTTCTGGACAGGCTCCGCAGAATTTTTTAGATGAGTTAGAAGAAGCAACTTCTATTGATGAGAATAGTGACCCATATATTGTAATGCGTCCTTTAAAATTAAATAGTTCTATTAGGTATTCATTTAATAGGTATAAAAATGATAATTGCGATTGTTTTATTAAAGGAAAACAGTTGCCATTTATGGATTCGTTTGGGGCTCAGGTTTTTATGCAGTTTAGACCAAAGAGACCACAATTTGCAGGTTCACTTTTTTATCTTAAACGGTTTTTTCCTTTTTTGCGAACAAAATTAACCTATACGATAGATGAATATTCCTATTATAATGTTGGTTTTGTAATTTCTGCAGATATAAACAAAATTAATTTTTACATTTCGGCCAATAATTTGTTAGATTATAATAATATTGTAAAAGCTAGAAATATTTCTATGCAATTGGGATTTAATGTAATAATGTAAAAATATGTCTCGTAATTTTCTTTTTGGATTTCTTCTGTTGTTTGTGTTTTCGGGTATGGCACAAAAAAAGGTTAATGAATATAAATATGTGATAGTTCCTGATAGTTATCTTTTTTTAGAAGATAAAGATGCTTATCAACTCAATTCTCTTACAAAGTTTTTATTTAATAAATATGGTTTTGAGGCGTTTATACAAAGTGATGATTTTCCTAAGGATCTTAGTAACAATGGCTGTAAAGCATTGCATGCAGATGTAAAAGAAGAATCTGGTATTTTTCAGACAAAACTTATTGTAGAATTAAAAGACTGTAATAATAAGGTGATTTATGTGTCAGAACAAGGTAAGAGTAGAGAAAAAGATTATAAAACAGCATACCATGAAGCACTTCGAAATGCATTTTTGGGTATAGAAAAATTAAACTATAAGTATATAGGTGACGCAAAGGTGTTGGCTTCAGACAATTCTCAAGAAAACAAAAAATTACCAGCTAGACCCACCAAAGTTAAAGAAGAGGTGAAAGTAGATCAGGTTGATTCCAATAAAAATACAATTTTATATCAGCTCAACGATATGTATCTTGTTTTTGAGGCTAGAGAATATGGGTATGAAGTATTTGCAAAAGAAGATGCTTTGATATCAATAGGCAAGGCATTTAAATCTTCAAACAATAAGAGTTATATTTTAAAGACTAATGATTTAAGTGGTCATGGTTTTTTTGATAGTTACGGTAACTTTATTTTAGAACGGGTAAACCCTGCTACCAATAAATTGGTAAAAGATATACTTGCAAGACAATAAGTCAAGGCCAAATAACAGTACCTAATATTAAATACTCTTGTTTGGCTTTGACTTACCTTTTTTCTAAATTTAAGAAAAAATCGAACGAATATTTTTGATGATAAATCCATGAACAACCCATTTCTAAGGGATAAGGAGATTGTAACCTTTTTTTCGATTTATAAGTTCCTTTGGTTCCGAATTAATTTTGATAAGATTGTTTAAAGAAACAGGTGAATAATTTTGAGATTAATTGTGAATACATTGTTAAAGAAAATATTATTTTTTGAATGATAACTTAAGGAGACGTGAGATATTTATTGTTTTCGAGCTTGTTTTTTGAGGTTTACTTATTTTATAACTCTTAAAATTGAATTTTTGTGATTTTATTTTTTTGTTATGTTAAAAAATAGTTATTTTCGACAATGAAAAACAAAAAAGTATAATGAGGTAAAGCGCTTTAAGGTCATATGGGATATATATGCGATTATTAATCAGATGCTTATGGCTATTATAATAATGGTTTGATTCATCAGGTTTAAGTTATTTTATGACTAGTTTTTTACTTTGTTATTTTAGATTAATTAATTTTTTTAAAAACTGAATTTACATGAAAAAAATTGTTAGAAATTTAATGTTGCTTGCTCTCGTTTTGGGAGTAACGTTTGCTTGTAGCGATGATGATGTCAATAAAGTAGCAGTAGAAGATGTTGCTGAATATCTTGAATCTCTAAATCCCCCTGTAGTAGAAGTGGAGCCAGAGCCAGTTAGCTTTAGTGTTACTGAGAAGGATGAAATTCCAGATGTGTGTGATGTAACATCTACATGGAGTGTATCTGGAGAGATAAAAGGAGACAGTGCTCTAGTTGATGCTATCGAGAAAGCGGAAATATTTGCTACATTTAATGATGAGACTTCGGAATCTGATGATTCTGTATCAGATGCAAAGTTGATAGCAGAAGTAGTTGCTGCTGATTTCGAAACTAATAGTGCTGGAAATAAAACGATTACCTTTAGCGCTACACTTGAAGACGTGTTGGATGTAATGGGATTAGAAGCTTATATGATCAATATTACAGACAAGTTTAATTTTGAAATTGTTGTAACAACTGATGGTCCTGAAAACCCTAAGGTAAGTTTTGAAGAAGAGGTAACAACTAAATCAGTTGTAGCAGAGACAATGTTTGTTGGTGATTATTATATGGAGCAAATTGCTCCCGTTCCTTTCTTGTTTGGTCAGTCTACCTTAACTCATGACACGGTAGTAGAACTTACTGCTAATGGTAACGAAAGAACTTTTGAAACATTTTCTTTTCCTTTCTGGTGTAGTGATCCAGGAGATGAAATCGATTTCAAGTTTAATTTAGAGTGTGATAAAGTTATAGTTCAGGTTATAGATGGTAAATGTGGTTGTGGTGATGAAGGTTATTTTGCACCTGCAACTGTCCCTGCTACGGTTGATCTAACTGATGATAGCGTATTCGAAATGACTTTTACAGGAGACGCAACCGAAGCTTGTGAAGACTCGGCTGGGGTACAAGTTACTTATAGGTTTACTAAATCAGTTCCTGTAAAACCGGCACGATAAATATAAAATTTTAAGATTTAATATTCTAGAAACAATCCAGTGAAGCTATTTCATTGGATTGTTTTTTTTATGCACCATACGATAATAAAAAGCATATATAATTCATTTAGACAAGATGATAATTAAAAGATCAAAAGATTTAAAATCTTAGTACCCATATTTCTCTCCCCATCTGGATTTGAGAAATGATCTTAATGAATGTTCTCGTTGATTGTCACCTGGATTGTATAATGTTGTTCCCGTAATCTCTTCAGGAAGAAATTCCTGGGCAACAAAATTATTTTTGTGATCGTGTGCATATTTGTAATCTTCTCCATATCCCAAATCTTTCATTAGTTTGGTAGGAGCATTTCGGATCGCTAATGGTACAGATAGATCTCCTGTTTGTTTTACAAGTTGCTGAGCTTTGTTTATGGCCATATAAGAAGCATTGCTTTTTGCAGAAGAAGCAAGATAGACGGCACATTGACTTAGAATGATTCTAGCTTCGGGGTATCCAATCGTTGTAACGGCCTGAAATGTATTGTTAGCAAGTATAAGGGCGGTAGGGTTGGCATTGCCAATATCTTCAGAGGCTAATATGATCAACCTTCTGGCAATAAATTTAAGATCTTCACCTCCTTCAATCATGCGGGCTAACCAATAAACGGCTGCGTTAGGATCGCTCCCTCTTATCGATTTGATGAATGCAGATATGATATCATAATGTTGTTCACCAGTTTTGTCATATCGTACAGTGTTTTGTTGTACAAGTTTTGAAACAAGATCATTTGTAATGACGATATGCTCTTCGTTTTGACCAGTAATGATTAATTCAAAAATGTTTAAAAGTTTACGGGCATCACCACCGCTTAATTTTAACAAGGTTTCAGTTTCTTTTAGAGTAATTGTTTTGGACTTAAGGTATTCATCCTCCTGCATTGCGCGATGTAATAACTGCTCTAATTCGGTTTTTCCAAAGGCTTTTAATGTGTATACCTGGCATCGTGATAAAAGTGCAGGAATTACTTCGAAACTTGGATTTTCTGTAGTTGCACCAATCAAAGTTACCCATCCTTGTTCAACAGCGCCTAATAAAGAATCTTGTTGAGATTTGCTAAAACGATGAATCTCATCAATAAATAAAATAGGATTTTTGGCAGTAAATAAACCTCCGCTTTGTTTTGCTTTATCGATGACCTCTCTGACTTCTTTAACTCCACTGTTTATTGCACTTAATGTATAGAAAGGTCGTTCGGATTCATTAGCGATTATATTGGCTAGTGTAGTTTTTCCTACTCCAGGAGGACCCCAAAGTATTAAAGAAGGGATAATCCCGTTTTTAATTTGATAGGTTAGCGATCCGTTGTCTCCAATCAAGTGATCCTGACTTAGATATTTTTCGAGAGATTTGGGACGTATACGTTCTGCTAAGGGTTTGTTTGTATTCATACTACAAAGTTACAAACCTTGAGCATATCACCGTAAAATATATAAATAAGATGTAATGATGTTTAATTTGTGCAGACTATAAACCTGCCATTTTAACCGGATTATGGGTTTTGGAATTTTTTTTGATACTTTATGTGTTATGAATGAAGAAAATACACAGTTCAATTTTTATACAGGAGTCATAGGATATCCATTACTTTTTGTATTGGCTATTTGGATCGTCTTTTGGTTTGAGATTCGTTTTGGATTTGATTTTAATTACTTAGGGGTGTATCCAAGAACTATAAAAGGACTCAGAGGGATTTTGTTCTCTCCTTTTATTCATAGTGATATAACACATTTGTGGCATAATACGTTACCATTGTTGATTTTATCGGCTGCGTTATTCTTTTTTTACCAGAAAAACTCGTGGAAAGTAATGATAGTTGGAGTATTTTTCACAGGTTTATTTACATGGTTATTGGGTAGATCAGCTAATCATATAGGGGCAAGCGGAGTAATTTATATGCTTTTTGGTTTTTTGTTCTTTAAAGGAATTCTCGCAAAACACCTTAGGTTGGTAGCTTTGTCATTTGTGGTTGTTTTTATTTATGGCAGTCTTGTGATGTATGTTTTGCCAATTGACCCAAAAATTTCGTGGGAAGGGCATTTATCTGGACTTGTGACTGGTACGGGGTTAGCATTCTTTATTAAAAAGGGAATAGCAAAACCAAATCGGTTTGTATGGGAGTCAGAAGACTATGATGATGAGAGTGATGAGTTTTTAAAACATTTTGATGCAGATGGTAATTTTATAGAGCATTTGCCACCTGAAGAAAATGAAGAAGTACCCATTAAAATTGTGTATGAATACAAGGAAAACCTAAGAAATTCACCTTTGCCTCCTCCCGATGATCAAAATAAATAAGGATTATAATTTTTGACGAATAGCTTCATATAAGAAGACACCACAGGCAACAGATACATTTAATGAAGCAATAGTACCATGCATAGGTAACTTGGCCTTGTGATCTACCAATTTCAGTACAGAAGAAGATATTCCTTTACCTTCACTACCCATTATAATAGCGGTTGGGATGGTTAAATCAGTATCATAAATGGTATTCGTTGCTTTTTCAGATGCGGCTATTGTTTGGATGCCCGATCCTTGAAAATAAAATATAGCATCCTTAATATGATCAACTTTGCAAATAGGAATTTTAAACACTGCTCCTGCAGATGTTTTTATAGTATCCCCGTTTACAGGAGCTCCTCCTTTTTTTTGAATGATGATCCCGTCTACACCGGTACATTCTGCTGTACGAATGATCCCACCAAAATTACGAACATCTGATAATTGATCCAATACCAGGAATAGCGGGGTTTTCCCTGATTCTATAACTTGTAATACCAGATTTTCAAATTCATAAAATTCGATAGGAGAGATGTGTGCGACAACACCTTGATGATTGTTTCTAGTAAGTCGATTTAGTTTTTCTATAGGAACATATGTATATGTGATATTTTGTCTTTTTACAAGTTGCATTAACTCTCTCGCGAGTTCACCTTGTAACCCTTTTTGTATAAAAAGTTTATCTACAGTTTTGCCAGAATTAATAGCTTCTACTATCGCTCGAATTCCAAAAATTAGAGAATCGTTTTTCATCTAGTTAATTTTTACACTTTTATTAGGTGATGGATGGCGCTTAATTCTAATTTTTAAACAAACCAAAAATCAATAGTTTTTATTTATTAATTGGCAAATATAGATATAAAAAACCATCCCAATGAATATTCATTGGGATGGTTATAATATAGACAATAAAAGAAATGTTTATTGCTTAGTAAATTTATAAGTTGTTTGACCGGGTGTACCACCGCAATCTCCTAATTTATTCTCAGTAAATGTAATAAAGAATTCAGAATCATCGAATTCGTCGTAGGTAGCATTTACATCTGGGGCTGTAAAATATTCTGCTCCAGAACTACAATTACAATTACTGGTTTGAGAAGGAATTTTTACTTCTCCACAAATTAATGAAAACCTAAATGTGGCAATAGCACCACAGTCATTAATATAAGCGGGATAATTAAGTGTTTCAAATGCTCTAATAGTCGGTGTTGGTGCGGTAACTTCTACAACAGTTCCCGAGCTTAATGCGGGTCCGTCTAGTTCAGCAGTGGTTTGCTCAATCAGATATTCGCCAGTAAATGGTTCTGCTATCGAACAGGCATAAGAAATAAGAAAAGTAAAAGCTTGTCGATATGCTTCTTCTGCGATAAGGTTGGCTTCGGTTCTTCCTCCAGAAATCTCGAGAGAATCATTGTCAAAATCTTGTTTTTCAGATGTATATGTGTTTCCATCTTTGGTGGTTACCGTAGCTTCAAATGTGAAAAAATCACCTACTCCCAAATCACTTATTGGAATATTATAAAAGCTTGCAAAATCATCTGGAGTTATAGTTAAGTTTGCAGGAAATGACGTGATTGTAGTATATTCCATAGATTCACGTTCAACACCTCCTATATTTGAAACTAGATTTAATGTATACGAAGCTACATTATCAGTAGGGTCTTCCAGAGTTGTGGTAAATATTGCATTATCTAAAGTTTCACTTACATCAAAATCCATTACTGGTATTTCCTCTGCAAATCGTACAAATCCACCTTTTGTTAGTTCGTGAGTAGCAGGGCTATTAAATTTATCCTCATCTTGACATGACATAAAAACACCAATAGTGCTTAATATCAATATTTTTAAAATTATATTTTTCATTTTCTTACTATTTTTTTATTTAATAAAACCAGCAGGGTTGGTGTCCCAAAATACCCTATCTGTTAAACTCTTTTGAGTGATATTAGGGTTGTTATTAGCTTCGATTTCTGAGTTTGGCAAGAAGAAACTTCTTGGGAAATCCCCAGCTCCACTAATAACAGGTTCTTGTAAATCAGGGAATCCAGTACGCCTGTATGCATTGTATGCTTCGATAGAGTTACCAAAAGAAGCTACATAAAATTCTCTGATAATAATTTTTAATCTGTCTGAATCGGTAGTTGCCATGTCATATTCGGCAGAAATTGCATTGATATAGTTAGCCGTAAGTGCTGCGTCTACTGCTTGTCCGGCAACAGTACCAACTCTGTCAAAAGAATCTTGTATTCCCTGTAACATTAACGCTTTAGAATCTCCAGTAGTTCCTAAACCAACAGGAGTTGGTAGTGCGGCTTCAGCTAATAAGAAATGAGTAAAAGAAGAAAGTAGTATGGGTGAAATACCAGCACCTCCTTTATTGGTGCTTTCATTTCCTTTAGGGTTAATATTCGTTAATTTTTCTAATAGAAATTCTTCTAAGGTTTGATCTGGATTTGCAACGTATTCTGCTGTAAATGTGGTGATTGCGTCATTTCGTGTTCCGGCATTGTCGATAGCGCCACCAGCAGGATAAACACCATAAGTGGTTCGTTGATCTCCGTCATTAGGAATACCATCGTTATCGCAATGATCTCTACCCCAGTATCCATCTTCGATATAGCAAAAATCAAAGTTGTTATCACCATTACATGGTAACCAATCGTTGTCTGCAACTAATGGATTGTCTGGATCGTGTAATACTTGGCGATAGAAATAATACTTCATCCTTGGATCTTGTTCTGTAATATTTCTTTGCATTAAATCCATAAGGCCGTTACTCATGTACTCATTTGCATTGGTAACATAATTGTTTTGAAATGAAGGATGTCTTACATCTGGGTTGGTTGCCTGAGTGCCAAATTGTACAAAAAAGTCATCTGCAGGTGAACTGATAAAATCACCAGACGCAATAATTGCATTGATATCTGTTACGGCAGCAGTATTATTAGTCAATTTTGTCTGTACATACATTCTTATTTTTAATGTATTAGCCAGTTTTTTCCATTTAGAAACATCTTCAGTGGTTGCATCAAAAAATATGTCCTCTAAAGGTACAGAACTCGGTGTTTCCAATTCAACCAATGCTTGGTTTAGTAAGTTGTACATTTCATTGTAAATGTCTTCTCCTTTATCTAATTCCGGATTTGGAAATGTTCCTGGTTGATTAGCTTCAGAATACACAGCGGTTCCAATAAAGTCTACTAAATTTACAAAGGCATAAGCTTCTACAATTTTGGCAATAGCAACGTGTTGAGATAACCCTCTTTCTGTAGAAAGTTGTTCTAAAAACTCTCTGTTAGATCTAACCTGATAAGAAAGAGCCCAAGGTGTGTTGATGGCAGTATTGTTTGCATTGGCTGCATACGTACCAAACTGGTGTGTATGTCTTATTATAGGTGATGCAAATGCTGCTAACGTACCTTGTTGTTGTGCAAAATTAAAAAGTACCGAATTTAATACAAAATTTGGATTCGCTTGATCTTCTGTTAAGCTGGTAGGATCGTCTTGTAAATCTAACTCAGTAGTTTCGCAAGAGATTGCTAATTGCAGTACTACTGTTAAAGCAATTAATTTATATATATATGTTTTCATCTTTTTCATTTAAAAAGTTAATTTAACTCCAATAGAATATTGTTTGTAAGAAGGGTCGTTTTGGAAATCAATCCCCTTTCCGTTACCTACTCCCGATCCTAATACTCCTGGATCTAAGTTAAGTCCCTTTGGAATGTTTGGAGTTTCATACCATAGATTATTTCCGGATAATGTAAATACAACACTTCCGAAAGGAGTTTGTTCTAGTTGTTCTTTGGTAAATGTGTAAGATAAAGACACGTCCCTTAAACGAATCACAGAAGCATCGTATACAATATTTTCATCAACATCTTGTAAGTTAAGGAAATAAAGATCGTTTGCTGCTAATTGAATAGTATTAGGAATTGTATTGCCGTTTGTATCCGTAAGGATGGTGCCATCAGCGGGGTTTGCATAAATTCCTGGAATTACAAAAGTGCCTTCTCTATCTTGAGTGTCTGTTGTAACACCACGTCTTAATAGGTTAGTTGCAGTGTCCGACCAGATATCTCCACCATGTATATATTCTAATTGTGCCGATAAAGTTAATCCTTTGTAGCTAATGGTGTTAATCGCAGTAGCTCTCCAGTCCTCGTTAGGGTCTCCAATAATTTTATTTTCCTTACCAGCATCATTGTTAGCTATGATTTTACCATTAGCAGGATTGATTAGTAGATTTCCATTACTATCTCTTAATGGATACGTTCCTCTAAAAACACCAAGTGGCTCACCTTCTACAGCAAAGTTTCTACCAAATGCAATATTCAAATTGTCTTCTGGCAAATCGATTACGGTACTTTCATAAGCCGTAAAGTTGGTGTTAATATTCCACTCAAAATCATCGTTTCTGTATGCCGTAACATTTAATCCAGCTTCAATCCCTTCTGTATCAATACGACCAGCATTTACTACAGAGCGTAAGAAACCAGTAGAGTTTGGTAAATCTGTAAACAAGATTTGATCTTTAGATATTCTTTGATATACAGATAAATCTAATGAAACTTTGTTGTTAAAAAATTTACCTTCAACACCAACTTCAATCTCTGTTAAAAGCTCTGGTTTGATATCTGGGTTAGGTCTAAATGTGTTGGTCGCATTGGCAGCAACAGTAGCTCCCGTGAATGGGTTTATAAAAGCATTGTTGTTACTTGCCAAAGAAGGACGCGTAAGATAAGGTCTTGGGAAACTTGCCGAAGAACCATACCCCGCTCTTAATTTTAAATAATTTATAGCATCACTTTTTATACCAGGAAAAGCACTTGTAGGGATAAATGATAAGGATGCACTAGGGTAAAATAAACTTCTGTTTTCTGCTTCGGTTGTTGAAGCCCAATCATTTCTTCCTGATAAAGTTAAGAAGATAAATTGATCATAATCAAAATCTAATGAACCATAAACACCCATTCTGTTTTGCTCAGAAGAGCTAAAACCAAATTCATCGGCATTTATTGGGTTATGTGCTCTAAAATTGTCGTGATTTAATACACCAAAAAGAGCTTGATCCGTACTGTTAATACCTAAAACATTTTTTCTGATATTTCTAAAGTTAGCTCCTAATGTAGAATTAAAAGAAATCTTTTCGGTCAATTTTAAGTTTTTCAGGTAGAAAATAAAATCATGGTTTGTGATGGTATTTTCGTCATTAAATGTAGAAAGAAATCCTAATGGAGCATTGGTTCCTCCTCTATTGATACTATTTTGAGTTCGTTCATTGTAAGTATCAATACTATATCTATATGTTGATGCTATATAATCGCTAAAATCATAGTCTAGTGCAATCTTACCAAAGAATCTTTTAGTTTCTGTAGCAAATTTGGTATTCGCTAACTGCCATCTTGGATTGGTGACAGTCGCTCGATAATAGATACTTTCTCCTGTAATAGGATCCTGAAAAGGTAGGTTGTGAATATCTAAGTTACGAGGTATCCAAGTAAGTAAAGTGAAAAGATTTCTTGTTGGTCTTTTTGTCTTAGTTTGCGTAAATCCTGCAGAAGTTTGTACAGAAAACTTGTTGGTTAGTTTGGTACTACCTCCAAAGTTTAAGTTTAATCTGTCCAAAACGTTTTCTGCAACATAACCAGTCTGGTTTGTATGTCCCACACTTACACCATAATTAGTATCTCCAGAATTACCGTTAACTTGTAACGAGGTAATTTGCCCGATACCGGCAGAAAAGAAATCTGAAACGTTATCTGGTACAGCTTTATACTCTACAGTTTGATTACCATATTCAGCTGCTCTAACACCCGCTAGTGGGTGGGCAACTATTTGCCCGTTAAATCGAGCTCCCCACGTACCAAAAAAGGTAGTGTTAATCGTTTGATCACCTCCTTGTCCATATTCGTTTTGGAAATCTGGAAGGTTGGCAATTTGTGTGAATAAAGTAGTAGAAGATACAGAAATTTCAAACTTCTTGTTAGTTATACCAGCAGCTCCGGTTTTTGTTGTAATAAGAATTACCCCATTTCTACCATCTTCACCATATAGGGTAGATGCTGCTAAACCTTTTAATACACTTGTAGATTCAATGTTATTAGGGTCTAAATCGAAAGACCTGTCACCTGTAATAGGAGAGCCATCTACAATATACAATGGTTGGTTGTTACCTGTAATAGATCCTTTAGAACGAATAATTACATTAGTTCCTGATCCTAAGAACCCTCCTCCAACATTTACTTCTACACCAGCAATCTTACCTGTTAAGATTCTTGCGATGTCAGCTTCTGGTTTTTTCTCAATATCATCAGATTTTATTGTGCTTACCGCGTATCCTAAAGCTTTTTTCTCTCTTTTGATACCTTGTGCAGTTACAACTACCTCTTCTAGCTCCGATGCGTCTGCAACAAGTTGAATGTTAATTGTATTACTACTACCAACAGTAACTTCTTTAGTTTTAAATCCCAAATAACTAAATGTTAATACTGATCCTGTAGAAGTATTGATAGAATATTTACCATCAAAATCAGATTGAGTACCCGTAGAAGTGTCTTTTATCAGGATGTTTACTCCTGGTAATGGCAACCCTTTATCGTCTGTTATGGTACCTGAGATTGATTTTTCTTGTGCAAAAGTACAATGCACGACAAACACTAGTAAAAGTGTTAGAATTTCACTAAACTTTGTTCTCATTTTTAAAATTTATTTGAATTAGCCAGTTCCAAAAGTCATAATAATATTATTATAAAACAACTTTTTGTTATTAAAAGTTTAAAATTAAAAGACTTACTGTATTAAGGTTAACACTTATATATGATGTGCTTTAAAGGTCGTTTTTACCTCGTTTTTTGGCATTTTGGTACGCTATTCAAATTTTCAAAATTTTGTTAAGTTAATGCATAATCTAACTTGCTTTTTACCAAAAATATTAGATTTTTGAAAAGAACAAAATCTTTATTTATTTGTGTTTTTTGGGGCTATATGTTAATATACTATCATTGTTGTTTGCTGAAATAAGATGTAAATCGTTTTCTTGTTTTAATAAAAGTAGTTTCCTTATCTGTTTGTTATGTAGTTCTAATCCTATTTCAAAAGATTTTTTGTAGACAAAAGATGATTTTTTTGGATTCTTATAAATTAAAAATCCTGGATTAGAGTTAAAAACCCCGTGGTAAGTGTTCAATCCATTAAAATTACCTCCTAACAAAAGTTGGTTGTAGCCTGAATTACTAAAATCACCTTGTACAAAACAATTTATTGGGGATAACTGAAGATCTTGGGGGAATTCTTTAAAAGAATTATAGGTTCCTTTATCATTGATGATATAGCCGCTTGCCAGGGTTTGAGTTTCGTATTTTGTTAAGGTGTCTTTTGTGTTTAGTATTGTTAAGATACTTTCAATAGGTTGATTAGCGTAGCTTTTATAATCTTTAAAATGCTTATTGATGATCGGTAATTGAGACGATAGTTCGTCTTTGGAATTAGCAGGATAGTACGCTCCGTTTTTTTCATAAGTAAGAATGGTTTCTTTTTTTCCATTTTGATCAAAATCAGAAAGGTACATTAATAAAGGGGTGTTCGCAGAAGCTTTGAACTTAGTGTTTAATCCCCAGTTCCCTAAAACAATATCGTCATCTCCGTCATAGTCGATATCGTACATTGTAATGGACTGCCATAGCCCTTTTAAACTCCGAAATTTTTTAGTTTCGTTCAATTTTCCTTTTTGATTCATGAATATTCTTGGGTAATCCCATTCTGTAGCTACAAGTAAGTCTTTATGCCCATCATTATTTAGATCTGCCCAAATAGCGTCTGTTACCATGGACTTTAATAAAAAAAGAGTGTCTTTTTCAAACTTACCACCATTATTTTTTAATAAATATGATGGTACTCGGTTTCCAAAAGTTGATGAATCAGATCTGTTTCCAACAAAAAGATCCATATCTCCGTCCTGGTCATAATCATAAGGTTTTACTACAGAAGTGTTGAGAAAGTTTTGTGGTATACTGGTGGTGTCTTTTACAAAACCACCTTTACCATTGTTTATGTACAAACGATCATTCTGATATTTTTTGTTTTTTTTGAAACTTATTCCTGATGCAATATATAAATCCAAATCATTGTCGTTATCGATGTCTATAAAAGTAGCAGCCACATCATCACTTATAGAGTCTTTTTCTATTTCTGGGATAGATTTCTCTATAAATCCATGCAAAGTATTGATGAATAGTTTTGATTTTTTTAATGAAGCGCTTCCTATAAAAATATCTTCTCTTTTGTCGTTGTTTACGTCACCTATTGCGATAGCAGGTCCTTGTTCTGACACTTTGTATGGTGCTAATTTGTCAATATCAAAATCATTGTAAGAGTCTTCTTCATGTTTATAAGAAATTAAGTTTTCTTGCTGAAAAAGAATGCTTTTTTTAAAGTTTTCACTGGTTAGGTAAATTTCGTTTGTTTCGTTATAATTTATGGTTATTTCTGAAATGTCTTTTTCTGGAATAATTTTCTGTTGTTTAAGATTAGGCCAGATAATTAAAATAGAGTCTATAGTGTTGGATTTGGGTATTCCAAAATGCAATTTTGATTCTGTTGATGATATAAATCCTCTGGAGACAAAAAGTTGTTTGTATTGGGTATTGTTATTTGAATAAAGGTATACTTTTGAGCCAATTCCATTTTTGTTTAACTTTTGGTAGTTAAGTTTTATTGAGATGTTAGAGTTTGAAGTTTGTTCTTTTGTGTTGTTTTTATAAATAGAAGCATAATCGTTTAGATTGTTTGTTATGATGTCTAAATCGCCGTCCAGATCTAAGTCTACATAAACGGCCCCATTTGATAAAGAAGGAAGGTTTTCTATCCATGAACCATTTCTATTAATGAATGTTTTCGAATTTCCTTCAAAAATTTGATTAGGAGCTTTTCCTGTAGGCATAGCTTCTAATGATTTGATTAGCCAATCTTCGTTTTTTTTGTTTTTCTGGCGGTTTTTAAAAGAATTGGAGAGGTATCTCATGAAGTCTAGGTTGTTAGGTCTTTTGAGTATTCCGTTAGAGATAAACAAATCTTGATGGCCGTCCATGTTAAAATCGGCAATAAGTGAAGCCCAACTCCAATCTGTTGCGGCCACATTAGTATACAATCCAGCTTCGGTAAAATATTTTCCTTTATTATTTAACTGCAACATGTTTCGTGCATATTGTTTTTGATATCCCTGGCTTATTAGAAAATCTTGAGTTTTGTATGAAACATCTCCATCAGACTCTTTTAAGATTTTTTCGTCATAAGGAAGCATGTCTAACGTGATAATATCAAGATATCCATCTCCGTTAATATCCCCAGTGTCACTCCCCATAGAAAATCGACTGGTATATGAGAAACTTTTAGAAAGCTCTTCTCTAAAAGTTCCATCTTGATTATTGATGTAGTAGTAATCGTCTTCATGAAAATCATTACAGACGTAGATATCATCCCATCCATCATTATTAAAATCTGAAATAGATGCACTTAACCCATACCCATTAGCCCCGCCATAAATTTTGGCTTCTGTGCTTATATCTTTAAATCTAGAATTGTCATTTCTTAGTAAAATGTCACCAATTAGATTGGTTCTCTTTTTTCGAATGTAAGAGGGACCATGTGATGTTTTTGTGTGTAGAGCATGATTAACGATATATGCGTCCAGATCATCATCTTTATCAAAATCAAAAAAATATGCTTGCGTTGCATATCCTTTAAAATCTAAATCATAGTTTTTTGATTGTTCAGTAAAGGTCTCATCTCCATTGTTGATAAATAATTCGTTATGACCCTTAAAGCCCAATATTTTGGTTACAGCACAGACATAAATGTCTAAAAAACCATCTCCATTAATATCAACCATTGTAACGCCTGTATTCCAGTCAGAATTTCCCATGGTTCCAGAGGATTTGCTGATATCTTTAAATTTTAAGTTTCCTTGATTTAGGTATAGCTTATTTTTACCACGATTAGAAACGAAATATACATCAGGAAGATTGTCGTTATTAATATCTCCAACGGCAACACCACCGCCATTATAGTAATACAGATAGTTTACAATGTTATGTTTTTTATCTTCTTTAATTATGTTTTTAAAATCTATGCCTGTGATTGTGTGATCTTGCATAGAGAATAGATAAGAATGTTTAGATTTCTCGTTAGAGGAGCAGCTAAGAAATATGGTAAGTAGCAGGGTCTTGAAAATGTGTCTCATTGTATAAATATAAAAAAAAGAGGTTGTGTGTGAACAACCTCTTTTATGTAAAATACTTGATTTGTTGTAATATATTAATTTGGTGTCGAAGATGGTGGATTGAAATCTGATTCGAATGCAGGTACCGGCCAATATTCTAAATACCCATAGTTGATAGTTGCATTAGTATTTAATACCCCATTTTGATCAAGTACGTGGGCCTCTGTTCTAGAGCCTGAAGCAATACCATAACGTCTGGCATCATAAAAAGAAACTGCTCTAAAGAGTAAGGCTAAACGACGTTCTTTTCTGATTTCTTCAAGTGCTTCATCTTGAGTAAGTCCTGTTCCTACGGTTGCAGCAAGTCCAGACTCTTGTAAAGTTCTTACGGCGTCTAAGTGAGCAAGTCCACCTTCAATATCATTGGTTCGTACTTTGGCTTCTGCCAGAAACAGTTGGTTTTCTTCATGAGTACCAGCATAGTACATGGTAACTTCTTGGGCTGTTGATGAAACAAGTGGTGAACTTTCTTGCCAAAAATAAGAAGCTCCATATTGAATACCACGCCCTCGAGGATTAGGGAAAGGAAAACCATCATCTGCGTCCTGGATAAAAAGCCTGTCTAATCTTTCGTCTCCAGTATTAATGTCCTGAATTAATCGATCACTTGGAAAATACCAAAAACCAGTTACTTGCCCCGGAAGCCAATTATTATCAATAAACGAAGTTTCAGATTCTATGGTGAAAGCACTTGAGTTGGCACTCACTCCATTATTAGCAAGTGTAATTACCTGATTCCAGTCTGCTGTAGTCATGTCTGCTACCTTAGTGTTGTAAACCAGGTTTCGTACCCTAAGTGTATTAATGTTTTCTAATAGTTCGCTTAGGTTTACTTTTTCTTTTAGATAAGCAAGTTGGAAATTGCTAAATCTGGTATCGAATGCACTTGCGTCAGAAACATTATTTAATAATGTTTCTAGGTCGTCTAGTATGGCATTCGATTTTGTAATAAGCTCGTTATTAGATGCGTATTCTGTGCTTGGTGCCGAAGTTGGATTAGAGATTAGACCACTGTCATTGATTACTCCTTGTTCGTACATAGAGCCTAGCCTACTGTAACCATAGGCTCTCCACCATAATGCCCAGGCATTAAAAGCTTGCTTGGTCACATCATCTGCAGGGAGATTGTCTAATGCTTCTAGGATAGTATTGCTTTGTACAATGATGCTATACATATCTCTCCATTCGTATTGCAAAGCGTTATCGCTTCCTGCTGCTCGAGTGTTTCGAATGGCAATTTCTCCAGGTTGTGGTCCTCCTGCAGGAGGGGTAATTACCGAAGCGTCATCTAAGGTGATAGATTCTGTTTGGTTAATCCATCTTCCTCCAAAATTACCCCAGGGCATGGTCATAACGTCTCCCATGGTCTCATGATATCCATAAGTAAAGAAAAGCATTGGGCTTTCTTTTTCTACTCCTACGGTCTCAAAAACATCTTCCGAAGCAATAAAATCATAAATTCCTTTTGCAAAAGTGGTTAATCCATCTACATTGGTCAATGAAGAAAGAGAAGGAAGGTTGTTGTCTACTGGGTCTATGTCAGTGTCTAAAATGTTATCTTGACAAGAGACCATAAATAAAAGCACTAAAAATGATAGTAATGCTACTTTGTTAAATAAACTTTTCATAGTCTTAGTTTTTAAAATGAGATGTTTAACCCGAAATTATAGCTCTTAGTATTTGGATGCGTAAATTCATCAAAACCTCTTTGAAACGTATTGCCAAATCCTCTGGCTGCTTCAGGATCCAATCCAGAATAATCGGTTATGGTGATTAAGTTTCTTCCAGAAATACTTAAGTTAATATGGTCTATTTTATCAAATTTAAGAACGTTGTTTAATTTGAAATTTAGACTAATGTCTCTAAAGCGAATGAATGAACCATCTTCTATAAATTCTGAAGTCGGTACATTGGTGTTATATAGAGAAGTGTAATAGGCTACAAAAGCTCCAGTTTGATCAGCTCCGGTAGGGTCTTCAATAGTAACGGGTACAGCTGTGTTGGCATGTAATCCGTTGTTATATAGCCATTGTCTCGCGCGATTGTAAACATCGATCCCTTGAAACCAGTCTATTTGAAATGAAACTCCAACAAAATCATTGAGTATAGAGAAATCATTGATAAAAGTTAGTACAAAATCGGGTTGTGTACTACCAGCGACTATTTTGTCAGGCCCTATAACCACTCTACCTGTGCTTTTATTGACTACGTAACCAGAACTTGCTATGGTAAAATCATTAACGTCCGCAGCAGGGATAATTCTATCACCACTATTATCCACAGCGTCTAAGCTTGTAATAACAGGAAAAACAGAGAATGTTCCTATTTCTTGGCCTTCCTGCAACACAAAATTGTCACTAACAACAACCGGTAATTTGTTGGCAATTCTATCCAGTATAGCTGTTGATTTGGTATAGCGAATACCAAAATCCCATTTAATTTTGTCTGATTTGTAAATTGATAAATCTATAGAGGCTTCAAGACCATCACTAGTAATGTCATAAGCGTTTGAGACGATAGCAGATGTTCCTACACTTGTAGGTAGTCCTAAGTCAAAAATAGCTCCCTCTGTTTTTCGGTCAAAGTAATTTACAGAACCATCTATTCTATTAAACCATAATCCGGTACCAGGAGAGAGGGTATAGTCTATACCTAATTCTAACTCTTTAGAGATTTCTACTTCTAATTCCGGATTAGCAACTGTAGAGGGTATACTGGCAATTGCTTCACTACCAATGGTGGTTAGAGCAAAAGTAAAGAGGTTCTGACCAAATAAGGGTTGAATTCCCGCTTCACCATACGCTCCTCTTACTTTTAGTGTTTTTACGACATCAGATTCAAATAGTTCAGCGGTATTTAAGTAAGCATCGGCTCTTGGGAAGGTGAAATCTAATCCAGACCCAAATCGGTTTGAGAAATCTTTTCTAAGACCGACAGAAAAACCAAAAATAGCTTCATAATCAAATTTTTGATTAATTAAGAATCCGTAGGTTGTAAAAGGCTCTTCTTCATAAGAGTTGAATGTTTTGACAACTGCTTGATTGATGTTAAAAGAACCAAGAGGGCCAGACGGCAAGCTGGTGCCTTGAACATCTGTTGTTTCAGAGTTTAGGTCTCTCCAGTCAAAATTGAATGTAGTGTTTGAGGTAAAGGGAATGTCAATTTTGAGATCTTCTACAAAATCTAGGGTTAGATTTGTAGAAATTAGTAAGTTTTGAAAATATTCCTGTGTATCTACCTGATTTATAATACCAGATACATTGGTTCCTATAGAGGATGCTTGTATATGATCAATTTGATTCTCCTGAAAAAAGGTAAACTGTTGGGTGAAGGTGTCATAGCCGTATTTAAGATTTAATGATAAGACTTCAAGAGGTTGGTATGTAATATCAAAATTTGCAATATACCGGGTTACTTTGTCTTCTCTATTCTGTATTTCTTGAAAAAAGAAAGGGTTTGAGGAGTTTGGATCTGTAGCGTCTGGTGAAACAGTTAAATCTCCATCACTATTCCTGTTAAAGAAGTTTACATGTGGAAGGTTTTGGTATACATTATTGATCAGGTTATTGTCGTTAGCATCATCAGTGTCTGTACCTGTAGTGTTGGTGCTGTTAATCACATCAAATCTAGTGTTGATTTTGATTTTTTTAGAAAGATCAAAACCTAGATTTATACGAGCATCGTATTTGGTGTATTTTCCATTTACCAATACACTCTCTTGTTCTGTCCTGTTACCAGATACTAGATATCTGATGGTTTCTGAGCCTCCAGATACAGTTACACCATTAGTGGTGTTGATCGCATTATTAAATAATATGTCTGATCCTACAAAAGTTGGTTCTCTAAATGGAGTGTTGTTAATACCTTCGGCTCCAAATTGAGCGCCATTAATGTCTGCTATTTCATTAGGATCAACCGCTAAATATTGTGCATTGTCATTTAATTGTGTGACGGGAGTTCCGTTAAGATCTACCAAAAAACCCTGGGCATTGGTAGAATAGCGATGTAAATTGGCTCTTAAAGGATCTTTGCTAGTGATCGCTTGTGCGATACTAACAGAAGATCTTATGTTAACAACAGGTGCACCAGCCTTACCTTTTTTTGTGATAATGTTAATAACTCCGTTGGCTCCCTGGGCACCATAGATAGTACCGGCAGCTGCACCAGAAATAGTTTCTACTCTTTCGACATTTGCAAAATCAATATCAGCAAGACGAGAACTTTGGTTAGATGCACCTCCAACACTGGATTCTGAAGTGGATACTTGAACACCATCGATCAAAATCATAGGTTGCGAGGAGTTTAAGCTATTGATCGCTCTTAGAACGATATTTTGTTGTTGTCCTGGTTGCCCTGTAGTTGACTGAATAATGGTGCCGGCAATTTTACCTTGTAAAGCCTGGTCAATTGCTTGAGCTCCCTGTACTTGTAAATCTTCAGATTTTACCGAGTTTACAGAGACTCCTAGCTTTCGTTTATTTGTACCAGATGCTACCCCAGTAACAACTACTTCTTCTAATACCGCAGCATCTTCTTGTAAAGAAACATTGATTTCACTTTTGTTAACTGTAATTATTGTTTTGGTAAACCCAACGTAACTAAACTCTAATGATTTTCCTTGATTTGTTTCGATAGAGTATTTTCCGTCAAAATCAGTTTGAGTTCCTTTATTGGTACCACGCTCAATAATATTTACCCCAGGTAAAGGTGCTCCGTTGTTGTCGGTCACAATACCAGTTACGGTTATTTCTTGAGCAAGCGCAAGTTGCGCAACTAACACTAAGAAAAGTGTTAGAATTCCTTGTTTTGATGACTTCATTATGTGTGAATGTTTAGGATTAGCTTGTCTAAAATTCTTTATAATATCTTAATTAAACAACTTTTTTTGGTTAAAAAATAATAAGTATATGGTAAAATAGTATATGTATTTTACGTTTAAATAGTATATAGTGTACGGTTTAAGTGTAGGTTGATAATGTCTTAATTAATTGTTAATCATGTGTTTATGTGATTTTTAGAAATGTGGTTTCTGGTGTTTTTTTGAAAAAACAAGAGTGGTTTTTTAATTTTTAATTTTTAGAAAACTTTAACTACTTGTTTTTCAGTATTTTGTTTCATTTATTGAAAAATGAGATGTAGAATGTTTTTTTGTTTCACTACTTCTGACTTAATAAGAAGAGTTATATGTCTAAGTGGTTTTTTGGATTTATCTATGAGGTTTGAGATAATATTTTATAAAGTTCTTTAGGTATTAACTAAATTTAAATTCGATATTTAAGAGTTATGAGAAAATACATAGGCATGTTTAGAAAAGTGGTTGTATTAACTTTTTTGATTTTAGTGATTTCTTGTCAAAAAAGAAAGGAAGAAAGAATTGGTTTGGAGGCAGAAGATTATCATAAAGCAATCGATAAAATTACTGAAGTTATAGTACATGATATTTTTTCTCCACCAGTTGCTAGTAGGATCTATAATTATGTAAATATTACTGCTTATGAGGTGGTGGCTTCTGGAAGTAATGATATGAAGTCGTTGACGGGGCAATTAAATGGATTTGATAAATCTTGTAATGTAAATGCAGGAGAGTTGGTGGATTATAAGATGGCTTCTATAATTGCTTGTTTGGATGTGGGAAAAGAACTGGTTTTTTCTGGATATAAAATAAAGACATATCAAGATAGTTTGTATAATTCTTGGGGGCAAGTGGATCAGAAAGTTTTTGAGGATTCTAGAGTTTATGGGCTTAATGTTGCAAAGTGTGTGAAAGAATGGTTGAATCAGGATAGTTATGCAGAAACACGTTCTATGTCAAGATTTTCTGTAGATATTGAAGACCCTTCTCGTTGGCAGCCTACACCTCCCGATTATATGGATGGTATAGAGCCTCATTGGGGGAGGATAAGACCTTCTGTTTTAGAGTCCGCTTCACAGTTTAAGCCTGCAAAGCATCCTGATTTTTCGTTAGAAAAGGGATCGGCGTTTTATTCTGAGATTATAGAAACCTATGAAGTGAGAAAAGAGATAACAAAAGAAGGTGATCTTTCAGAGAAATTACAGATTGCTCAATTTTGGGATTGTAATCCTTATGTTTCGGTGCATAAAGGGCATGTGATGTTTGCTTCAAAAAAGATAACACCAGGGGCTCATTGGATTGGAATATGTAAGATTGCATGTGAAAAAGAAGATGTCGATTTCGAAAAAACAATTTTTGCTTATACCAAGACATCAATTGCGATAGCAGATGCATTTATAAGTTGTTGGGATGAAAAATATAGAAGCAACCTTATTCGTCCAGAGACTTTGATCAATAAATATATAGACGAAGATTGGGAGCCGGTTTTGCAAACACCTCCGTTTCCAGAGTATACTAGTGGTCATTCGGTAGTTTCTGGAGCGGCTTCTGTAATTCTGTCTGATATTTTTGGCGAAAACTTTCAGTTTGATGATGATACAGAGGTTCCTTATGGTTTGCCGGTGCGTTCATTTAAATCTTTTGAAGCAGCAGCAGAAGAGGCAGCAATAAGCAGATTGTATGGAGGAATTCATTATAGATCTGCAATAGAATTGGGACTTCGGCAAGGAAAGGAATTAGGGAAATTTGTTGCAAATAAGTTGGTTATGAAAAACGAAGCAAATTAGTTTTAGTAAGCTAAGAAGAGGTGTGTTGGGGAACAGATAAATGACGATTTTATTACAATAAAAAAAGAGGTGCTTTTATGCACCTCTTTTGATTTAGTATGTAAACTTAATGAGTTGATTATTCAAAAAGTTTGTTTTCTTTTGCTGATATTTGTATTTCAACTTCAGGAGGACCGGAGCTGGAAAATTTAAAAATAACTTCTCTGATTAAAATAACACCATAATAGTCTACAGAATTACCATCTTCATCTCGAACTATTTTGTATACATAAATACCATCTGGATTAACTGAAACTGATGTAGAAGGTGATCCTGCATCAAAATCTACTTTTGCTTGTTCAAGATCATCATATTCTTCAAAGCTATCAGCTCCTGTAATGCCTAATTGTACAAATGAGATGTCAACCATGTCTTCTGCTTCAAAAAATGGGGGTCCTCCAACATCCATAGAAATGTCAGATACTTCATTTGCTCCTGTAACAAGGTTTAATTTCTCTTTACCTTCTACATTTCCAATAGCACCGTTAACCACATCTTTAAACATTTGTGGTAGGATAGTTGTTTTGGATTCTATAGACTCAGATAGCGTTCCGCTGGTTACTGTAAATGTATAGATCAATATATCACCAGGAACAAATCCGTAGGTTATATAATCAAGATCTTTTAAGTCGATAGAGCCTTTGTCTGTGGCAAAACCTGTAGAGATGTCTGTTTCTGCACCCATCTCACCATTTTTCCAGGTAACTGTGATGTCGTCGATACCAGTTCCTGCAGTAGAGGTTTCATAAGAGATCACATTTCCATCAGTAGTATCTCCATTTTGTACAGATTCGACTTCGCTAGTTAAACTTATAACAGATGTTACATCGATTGTTTCTGTAAAAGATGCTTTTGCAAAGTTTCCGCCAGAAAAAGTGGATACAATGTCAAGGTTGATAGAGCCTGCTTCCAAAGCTCCTAAAGATGAGGAACTGAAAGTTGCTGTTTCTCCACTTATTGTTGCATCTGCAATTTTGTCTGAGGAGCCAGATCTGTATATTTCAATACCCGTTGTTTGGACATCACTGGTGTTGGTAATACCCAATGTTAGGTCAATGTTCGAATCAAAAATAGATATGTTATCATCTATCAGAAAAACTGGGGCTGGGATGGTAGTTCCTTCTGCTCCAATTTCATCATCATCAGAACATGATGATGCGAAAAGCAAGGATACTACCAATACTATATATAAGGGATTTAAAAATGCTTTCATAGATATTGTTTTAATTGTAATACATCGTCTTCTTCCGTGGTTTTTCATTGTTTTTAATTGGCTTTGAATATCCATAATTGATCAAATATAGTTACACCACCGGGAGTATTGCTGTTGGTATTTGTAGATTCTTCTGGGTAAGGAACCCTTTGAATAAACTCTGAAGCAATTGCTTTTCCATCATTAATAGGTATCGATAAGTTAGCAGGGTAATCATAATTATGCCTTCTTACATCTACCCATGATTCACTATTCATAGTAAACATAGCTTTGTGTTTCTCTGTCATTATTTTTTCTAAGGTGATAGAGCCTGCTGTTTCACTGGCAAAACCAGTAATATATGCGCTTATTTTTGTTTGATAAGCACTTACATCACCTCCATTTGCGGTTAGGGTTTCAATAGCAGAAGGCGTAACCAAGTTTAGTTGCGCTATGATCGCTGCGTTATGAGCAGTAGCAGCTCTATCTGCATCTCCAGATCTTAGAGCTGCTTCGGCTTCTATAAAAAGTAGCTCGAAATGAGTAGCAATAAGCTGGTCAGATGTTTTCTTTCCATAAAACCCTTGTGGACCTACCGGTGAATAACTGGCATTATCCGTTCCAAAACCATTTGACTTTCCTGTATATCCTACTACGGTACCATCTGTGGCTTCGGTATTCCAGTATGCTTCTTTACGTGGATCATTAGTGTTTATTAATGTATTCATAAAAACTTCTGAAGCAATCATTTGGTTGTTTTCAAAAAGGTGAAAGTAACCGTTTAGGTATATATCTGCTCCTTCATAAGGAAAAATCAAATCATAAGCATGCTCTGTAAAACCAGCCGATTTAGCATTGTCTACAGCGGTAAGCGCAGCGGTTGCAGATCCAGAAGGGTTTTTAATACTAAAATGATTTCTGTATCTAGCTTCTAGAGCATATGCTAGAGCTTTCCACTTATCAACATCTCCATTATAGACAAAATCTTCTTCTCCTAGTGTAATCGAGCTGGCTTTATCCAAATCAGTTATACCTTCGCTTAACAAAGAAAACATGCTGTTGTAGATTTCTTCCTGAGTGTCAAATTTCGGATTAGGATTTTCTGAACCTGAAAGTGCTTCTGACCACGGGATTCCTCCATAGTGAGAAGTAAGTGTCCCTAAGGCAAGTGCAGATATTATTTTTGATGCGCCTACGTGTTGCCATGCTTCTCTTTCTGTTCCTAAAGAAATCACGATCTTTAGGTCGTTAAGGGCGTCGTACTGTCGATCCCATAAAGAGGCATTAGGTAGGATATCGTATAAGTCATAATTAACCCCGTTTCCATGGTTTCCTGCAAACGTTTGTATCCATAATCCACACCATAGATCCCAATCAGTTCCATTAGTAAATCTACCATATTTGTATAGAATAGATCGTTCTCCTGATGTAAAAACTAGTGGTATGTCAACCTCTTTAGGGTTGTTAGGGTCTGTGTTGATTTCTTCAAATTCTTCTGAACATGATGTTATTACAGTAAGGACAGAAAAAATAAATAAGAAAATATTTTTATAGTTTATTATATTTTGTGTTTTCATAAGATCTTTTTTTAGAATTGCACTTTAACCGTCATTCCGTAACTTTTTGTGTTAGGAGCTGTAATCGTGTTGAATCCTTGTACATTTCCTGCTCCAAGTCCACTAGTTTCTGGGTCAGCACCAGAATAATTGGTGTCAAGCCATAAGTTACGACCTGTAAACGTAACACTTACTTTGTTAACAAAGGTGTTTTCTAATATTTTAGAAGGTAAGTTGTAGGTCAAATTAAGAGTACGTAATCTTACCCATGATGTGTCTTCTACAAAGTTTTCATCTGTAGCATTGTAGTTATTGTGGTAATAGGTGTTTGTTAAAGGAACCGCAATGGTGCTTCTTTCTCCTGTACTTTCGATAATACCATCAAATACTCTAGTTGCATTTGCATTTACATCAGAGGCGTCATAGAAACGATCTTCAGTTGTCTGACTTAAACCGGCGTATATCCAAGATACTTCAGCATCGTTATACAGATCTCCTCCTTTTCTAAATTCTAAATTTCCGCTTAAGGTAAGCCCTTTATAAGATACTCTAGGATTAAAGTTTAATGTCCAGTCAGGATTTATATTTCCAAGAACCTGGTTAGATTCTCTTTGAGGGGCTCCATTATCATCCAAAAGTAGTTGGCCGCTTTCGTTTCTTTTGTATTTATCTCCAACAAAAGTACCGTATGGTTCTCCTGGTCTGGCAACTAATTTTGTGCCGTTCCAATATCCATAACCAATAATAATCTCTTCAAGACCTTCGGGTACTTCTACAACTTCACTATTGTTTTTTGCAAAATTAAACCCAAAATCCACTACAATACCATGACTGTTTTTGATAAAATCATTAATGTTTAATAATGCTTCAATACCATTATTGGTCACTTTTCCGCTATTGTCTATGTATTCGGCAAACCCTGTTGTAGAAGTTAATGGAATTGGTAATACTTGATCAACAGTGTTTCTTTCATAATAAGTAATGTCTAAACCAATAAGATTGTTTAGAAATTTAAATTCTCCACCAATTTCCCAGGCCGATGATAGTTCTGGTTTGATGTTTGGATTATTTTGTCTGTTACTTATAGTAAATTGAGGTTGCCCTCCAACATTAGGTGTTCTTCTCGCGAAAACACTTTGTAAAGAAAAGTTAGGGGCGTCATTTCCTAATTTTGCCCATGAACCTTTTAATTTACCAAAGCTTAAAATATCGTTGTCGTTAAGTAGGTTACTAAATACGAAACCACCACTTACAGAAGGGTAGAAAAAAGAGTTGTTCTGCTCGGGTAGAGTAGAAGACCAGTCATTTCTTCCTGTTAATGTTAAGAACAAAAAACTTTTATAGTCTAAAGTTATTTCTGAAAACACTCCAAAAATTTTCTTGTTATTGTCAAGATTGTTAGAGGTTACTGTTTTTGCATTTGAGATGTCAAAAAAGTCTTTTGTTAATAATTCTTGACCGTCGACAAATAATCGATCGTATCTTGAGTTATAAATATCTCCTCCTACCAGGTAGGATAGATTTAAATCCTCATTTAGAACAAAGTTTCCGGATAGATTAACGTTGTTAGTGATGTCTTTGTTGTTTATTCTAATTTCGTACATATCACCTAATCTACCAGTGGTGTTAACAGAAGAAATTGGTCTTACTAGCCTTTTTTGGTCGCTATACGTGTCGATACCTGAACGGAAATTTAATTTCATCCAATCTGCGATGTCATAACTAAAATTTATGTTTCCAATCGTTCTGTTAACTTCTCCTCTTTCGCCTTCTTCATTTATTATCCAGTTGGGATCTCCAACAAAATCACTAAACCATACTTTGTCTCTATTAGAATCTACCCATGGTCTGTTAATATCCCACATATGATGCCAATAGGTTAGTCCATTACCAATACCAGTATCTCCTCCCTGAAACGAGTTGGTGTTTACATTAGAGTAGCTGGCCATTCCACCTATTTTGAACTTGTCGGTAATGTTATAGTCTCCTTTTATAGTAAAGTTTGTTCTTTCATAAGTATCATTTTTAACGATCCCTTCGTGATTTAAATTACCTGCAGAAACATAAAAACGACCTTTTTCTCCTCCGCCAGAAACAGAGATATTGGTGTTTAACCTGGTACCTTTTTGCCAAAAATTCTTGTAATTGTCTCTGAAGAAAGGAATTTGTTGTCCAGAAACATCGTCATCTGTTCCGTCTCCGTCAATATCTGTAATAGTATTTGCAGGAAAGGTAGGATTATTGGCATATGCAGGTCCCCAACTCCAGTGAGTTAGGTTAGAGTAAGCCCCATTTCTACCACGGGCATATCTGTCTGTAAATTCTGGAAATTTGTTTACTTCATCTATTGTATATCCAGTAGAAAGTGAGATGTTCAGTCCTTTTTGATTTCGAGATCCACTTTTTGTGGTGATTATAATAGCTCCATTAACTGCTCGTATACCATATAATGCAGTTGCTGCTCCACCTTTTAGTACGGTCATAGAGGCAATGTCATCTGGATTAATATCAGAAGCTCTATTGACACCTACAGTTTTTCCGTAGTCTCTGAAATCAGTTCCATCAACCGTTCCGCTAGAGGATCCATTTTCAGTATTGTTATTAATGGGTATCCCGTCTATTACAAAAAGAGGCTGGTTGTTTCCTAAAATACTAGAAGAACCTCTAATAACAATGTTGGCAGAAGCACTAGGAGATCCACCAGAATCAGTAATGTTAACCCCTGATACCTGACCGTTTAATGCGTTTACGAGGTTGTTTTCTGCTGCATCGTTTAATTTATTTACATCGACACTTTCAGCAGAGTACCCCAATTTGTTTTTTTCTTTCGCAATTCCAAAGGCGGTAACTACTACTTCTTCTAGTTCAGAAGCATCTTCTTGCATACTTACGTCTATTTGGCTGCTTTGTCCTACAGTGACTTCTTGATTTGCAAAGCCGAGATAGCTAAATATCAAAATAGATCCTGTATCAGCAGAGATAGAATATTTTCCATCAAAATCTGATTGGGCACCTTTATTAGTGTCTTTTACTAATATGTTTACCCCAGGCAGCGGTAAGCCTTTATTGTCTGAAATAACCCCGGTTATAGTTTTTTCTTGAGCAAACGAAGTTTGCGTTACTAATGTTGCGAACAACATTAGTAATGTTGTTTTAATTGATTTATTCATGTGTTATAATTTTAGATTAGCCAGGATAAATGTCATAATTATAAATTAATAAAGCAACTACATTATTGATAATTAAGGTTTTACAGTAATACTTTTGTGTTTTTAAAGTAATTGTTAAGTGTTTTAGGTCTTTTGGTGTTGAGTTTTTGGTATAGTTTGATTACGGAAGTGGAATAGTAAGTTGAAGTTTTTGGAAGGGTATTTTTAAGAAGTGTGGTTTAATTTAAAATGTTTTAGATAGGTAGTTCTGGGCAAAGATTATGTTATAAAGAAATTTTAGATTTACTGGCTTAAAACGAAAAAGAATTACATGTGTTAAATTCTATAAGTTTTTTGGGAATACTTTTGTAAGGATACTGTGTATTAGCGTGTAGGTGACTCTTTACTCTACTGTGTGGTTTGAATTACGGGTAAAGTGTTGCTTTTTTATTGATTAAGTCTGTTGTGTCAGAAGGTTGTAAATTGAAAAAATTAAATGTATTTGAAAATTAATGCATTAGGATTTGATTTGCTCAAAAATATTTCTACCTTTGCAGCCCTCATAAAAGAGGTGTAATAAAATAATTAATAATAGTGTAAAGCAAATTATGCCAACAATTTCACAATTAGTACGAAAAGGTAGAACCAAAATAACTAAGAAGAGTAAATCGGCTGCTTTGGATTCGTGCCCGCAACGCCGCGGTGTATGTACACGTGTTTATACTACTACTCCAAAAAAACCAAACTCAGCTATGCGTAAGGTAGCTCGTGTTAGGTTAACAAATGGAAAAGAAGTGAATGCGTACATCGGTGGTGAAGGACACAATCTCCAAGAGCACTCGATAGTATTAGTTAGAGGTGGAAGGGTAAAAGATTTACCAGGAGTTAGATATCATATTGTTCGTGGAGCTTTAGACACCGCTGGTGTTGAAGGTAGAACACAACGTAGATCTAAGTATGGTGCAAAACGCCCTAAGAAGTAATTAAAAACTTTTAAAAAGAAGACATGAGAAAAAGAAAGGCTAAAAAAAGACCGATTTTGCCAGATCCACGTTTTAACGATCAATTAGTGACTCGTTTTGTAAACATGATGATGTGGGATGGTAAGAAATCGACTGCTTTCAGAATATTCTATGATGCGATAGATATCGTTGAAGAGAAAAAACAAGATGAAGAAAAAACTGCATTAGAGATATGGAAAGATGCATTATCTAATGTTATGCCTCACGTAGAAGTAAGAAGCCGTCGTGTGGGAGGTGCTACTTTTCAGATTCCAAATCCGATTAGACCAGACCGTAAAATATCCACTGCAATGAAGTGGTTGATTCAATTTTCTCGTAAAAGAAATGAGAAGTCAATGGCTCAGAAACTTGCTGCAGAAATCATTGCTGCAGAAAAAGAAGAAGGAGCTGCGGTTAAGAAAAGAGTAGATACTCATAAAATGGCAGAAGCCAATAAAGCATTTTCACACTTTAGATTTTAATCATTAAGAAATGGCTAGAGATTTAAAATATACAAGAAATATAGGTATTGCTGCGCATATTGACGCAGGAAAAACTACAACTACCGAGCGTATACTTTATTATACGGGGGTAAGTCACAAAATTGGTGAAGTGCATGATGGTGCAGCTACTATGGACTGGATGGAGCAAGAGCAAGAAAGAGGTATTACAATTACTTCTGCTGCTACCACCTGTGAGTGGAAGTTCCCTACAGAAAATGGTCAGGCGATTTCTGATACAAAAGGATATCACTTTAATATAATTGATACTCCGGGTCACGTTGATTTTACGGTAGAAGTTAACCGTTCACTTCGTGTTCTTGATGGTTTAGTGTTCTTGTTTAGTGCTGTAGACGGTGTAGAGCCGCAATCAGAAACTAACTGGAGACTAGCAGATAACTATAAGGTGCCACGTATCGGTTTTGTGAATAAAATGGACCGTCAAGGATCTAACTTTATGGCAGTTTGTCAGCAAGTAAAAGATATGTTGGGGTCTAATGCAGTGCCAATTGTAATGAATATTGGTGATGAGGCAGATTTTAAAGGAATTGTAGATTTAGTGAAGAACCGTGCTATTGTATGGCATGATGAAACACAAGGGTCTACATTCGATGTTATAGATATTCCAGAAGAGTTAAAAGCAGAAGCATCAGAGCTTAGAGGTAAGCTTATTGAAGAAGTAGCAGCTTATGACGAGAATCTTTTGGAAAAATTCATGGAAGATGAAGATTCAATTACAGAAGAAGAAGTGCATGCTGCACTTAGAGCTGCTGTAATGGATATGAGTATTATTCCTATGATTTGTGGGTCTGCATTTAAGAATAAAGGGGTGCAGTTCCTTTTGGATGCTGTTTGTCGTTACTTGCCTTCTCCTACAGATAAAGAAGGTATTAAAGGGATTAACCCAAATACAGATCAGGAAGAACTACGTAAGCCTGATGTAAAAGAGCCTTTTTCGGCATTAGCATTTAAGATTGCAACCGATCCGTTTGTAGGTCGTTTAGCATTCTTTAGAGCTTATTCTGGACGTCTAGATGCAGGTTCTTATATCTTAAACAACCGTTCTGGTAAAAAAGAACGTATTTCTAGAATTTATCAAATGCATTCTAATAAACAGAATGCTATAGAGTATATCGAAGCTGGTGATATTGGAGCGGCAGTTGGATTTAAAGATATTAAGACAGGGGATACCATGTCTGATGAGAAAAACCCTATTGTTTTAGAATCAATGGATTTTCCAGATCCGGTAATTGGTATTGCTGTAGAGCCTAAAACTAAAGCTGATGTTGATAAATTAGGATTAGCGTTAGGTAAATTAGCAGAAGAAGATCCAACATTTACAGTGAGAACAGATGAAGCTTCTGGACAGACTATTATATCTGGAATGGGAGAGCTTCACTTGGATATTATTGTTGATCGTTTAAAGCGAGAATTTAAAGTAGAGGTTAACCAAGGTCAGCCTCAAGTAGAGTACAAAGAAGCGATTACTCAAAAAGCAGAGCACAGAGAAGTTTATAAGAAACAATCTGGTGGTCGTGGTAAATTCGCAGATATTGTATTTACTTTAGAGCCTGCTGAAGAAGGAGTTGTAGGACTTCAATTTGAGTCTACTATAAAAGGTGGTAACGTTCCTAAAGAATTTATACCTTCTATAGAGAAAGGATTCAAGATGGCAATGACAAATGGTCCATTGGCAGGATACGAAGTAGATGCTATGAAAGTTACTTTGACAGATGGTTCGTATCACGATGTGGATTCTGATCAGTTATCTTTCGAATTGGCGGCTAAATTAGGGTTTAAAAACTCGGCAAAAGCAGCTAAGGCAGTGATTATGGAGCCAATTATGAAGCTAGAGGTAATTACACCAGAAGAAAACATGGGGGATATTGTAGGTGATCTCAACCGTCGTAGAGGACAAGTAAGTGATATGGGTGATAGAGCAGGTGCAAAGACTGTAAAAGCAACCGTTCCGCTTTCTGAAATGTTTGGATATGTAACAACATTAAGAACATTGTCTTCAGGTAGGGCAACATCTACAATGGAATTTTCTCACTATGCTGAGACTCCTTCTAATATTTCAGAAGAAGTAATTGCAGCAGCAAAAGGAGTTAACGCTTAATTATTACAGAAATGAGTCAAAAAATTAGAATAAAACTAAAATCTTACGATCATAACTTGGTGGATAAATCTGCTGAAAAAATCGTAAAGACGGTAAAGAGCACGGGAGCTGTAGTAACGGGGCCAATTCCTTTACCAACACATAAAAAGATATTTACTGTGCTTCGATCTCCGCACGTAAACAAAAAATCTAGAGAGCAATTTCAATTAAGTTCTTATAAAAGACTTTTAGATATTTATAGCTCTTCTTCAAAAACGATTGATGCGTTGATGAAGCTAGAATTACCAAGTGGAGTAGAAGTTGAAATCAAAGTTTGATAAGACTTCGTAAGAGAGAATAGTTTCTTACAATAAATGTCTCGCGCTGCGTGCAAGAGAAAAACGGCAAAAAATACATTCAGGGTTGATCGTGTTTTGACCCTGTTTTTTTGTGAAGATCAGAACGTCTAATTTTTAGAACGTTCCTTAAAATAAGTAAACAATTAATAAATAATTAAATATGTCTGGGTTAATAGGAAAAAAGATCGGTATGACCAGCATTTTCGATGAAAATGGAAAGAATATTCCATGTACAGTTATCGAAGCTGGGCCATGCGTGGTTACCCAAGTCAGAACCGAAGAGGTTGATGGTTATGAAGCTGTTCAATTAGGTTTCGATGACAAAGCAGACAAAAATGCTACAAAAGCGGCTTTAGGTCACTTTAAAAAAGCAGGAACTGTTGCTAAACGTAAAGTTATCGAATTCAAAGGTTTTGAAGAGGAGTACAAATTAGGTGATACAGTAACTGTAGAGCATTTTAGCGAAGGAGAATTTGTAGATGTTTCTGCAACTTCAAAAGGTAAAGGTTTTCAAGGGGTTGTAAAAAGACACAACTTTGGTGGTGTCGGTCAGGCAACTCATGGTCAACATAACCGTTTAAGAGCTCCAGGTTCGATTGGTGCTGCATCATATCCTGCAAGAGTTTTCAAAGGAATGAAGATGGCAGGAAGAATGGGTGGAGATCAAGTAAAAATTCAAAACTTAAGAGTGTTAAAAGTGGTTCCTGAAAAGAACTTGCTTGTTGTGAAGGGATGTGTTCCTGGACATAAAAACGCTTACGTAACGATTCAGAAGTAATGGAAGTAGCGGTAATTGATATCAACGGAAAAGAAACAGGAAGAAAGGCAAACCTTTCGGATGCTGTTTTTAGTATTGAGCCTAACAATCATGCTGTTTATCTTGATGTAAAGCAGTATTTAGCTAATCAGCGTCAGGGAACGCATAAGGCTAAGGAAAGAGCAGAGATTGTAGGTAGTACAAGAAAGATTAAGAAACAAAAAGGAACAGGTACGGCGAGAGCTGGTAGTATTAAGTCTCCTGTTTTTAAAGGTGGGGGTAGAGTATTTGGTCCTAGACCACGTAACTACTCTTTTAAATTAAACAAGAACTTAAAGAGATTAGCTAGAAAATCTGCGTTAAGTATTAAAGCAAATGAAAAGGCAATTACGGTTGTAGAAGACTTTAGTTTTGATACTATAAAAACGAAGAATTTCACAGCAGTTTTGAAGTCTTTAGGACTAGAAAACAAAAAATCTTTGTTTGTGTTGGCTGAGTCAAATAAAAATGTATATTTGTCGTCACGCAATTTAAAAAGCTCTGAAGTTATAACAAGCTCAGAATTAAGTACTTACAAGATACTTAATGCAGGGAATGTTGTGCTTTTAGAAGGTTCTTTGAAAGCAATTGAAACGAATTTAAGTAAATAGAAGCCATGAGTATCTTAATAAAACCTATTATTACAGAAAAGGCTACTGCAGACAGCGAAGTGTTTAATCGTTATGGTTTTGTAGTAGATAAAAGAGCGAATAAGGTAGAGATCAAAAAAGCGGTTGAGGCTGCTTATGGTGTATCTGTTACTAAAGTTCGAACAATAAATGTCCGCCCAGAACGTAAAACTCGTTATACAAAAACGGGAATGGTTACTGGTAAAACAAATGCTATTAAAAAAGCAATTGTACAGGTGGCGGAAGGTGAAGTAATTGATTTATATAGTAATCTTTAAGACTAAAAAATGTCAGTAAGAAAATTAAAACCAATTACCCCAGGTCAGCGTTTTAGAGTAGTAAATGGATTTGACGCAATTACTACTGATAAGCCGGAGAAAAGTCTATTAGCTCCGAAAAAAAGATCTGGAGGTAGAAACAGTCAAGGTAAAATGACTATTCGCTATAAAGGTGGAGGTCATAAAAGAAGGTATCGTATCATCGATTTTAAACGAGATAAGCAAGGAATTCCTGCTACAGTTGCATCGATAGAGTATGATCCGAACAGAACTGCATTCATTGCGCTTTTAAACTATCAAGATGGTGAAAAGCGTTATGTAATCGCTCAAAATGGTTTACAAGTGGGACAAAATGTTGTCTCTGGTAATAATGTTGCTCCAGAAATTGGAAACGCAATGCCACTTAGCGATATTCCTTTAGGTACAATTATATCTTGTATAGAGTTACGTCCAGGACAAGGAGCTGTAATGGCTCGTAGTGCGGGATCATTTGCCCAGTTAATGGCGCGAGATGGTAAATTTGCTACGGTAAAATTGCCTTCTGGTGAAGTTAGAATGGTGCTAGTAAACTGTATGGCTACTGTTGGAGCTGTTTCTAATAGCGATCATCAGTTGATTGTTGGAGGAAAAGCCGGTAGAACAAGATGGTTAGGTCGTAGACCGCGTACTAGACCAGTAGCAATGAACCCTGTTGATCATCCAATGGGTGGTGGAGAAGGACGTTCTTCTGGAGGTCACCCACGTTCTAGAAAAGGGCTTCCTGCAAAAGGATACAGAACCCGTTCTAAGACGAAAGCGAGTAATAAGTATATTGTAGAACGTAGAAAGAAATAATAAGATATGGCACGTTCATTAAAAAAAGGACCTTACGTTCACTATAAGTTAGAGAAAAAAGTAGCTGCAAATGTAGAAGCTAATAAAAAGTCTGTTATCAAGACTTGGTCAAGAGCATCTATGATTACTCCTGACTTTGTAGGGCAAACAATTGCAGTTCATAATGGTCGCCAGTTTGTACCGGTATATGTTACCGAAAACATGGTGGGTCATAAATTAGGAGAATTTTCGCCAACAAGATCTTTTAGAGGACATGCTGGTGCTAAAAATAAAGGTAAAAAATAATTTAAGTCATGGGAGTTCGTAAAAGAGAAATGGCAGACAGAATTAAAGAAGAGAAAAAGCAAGTTGCTTTTGCTAAGCTTAATAACTGCCCTACGTCACCTCGAAAAATGCGTTTAGTTGCGGATTTGGTTCGTGGTGAGAAAGTTGAAAAGGCGCTTCACATTCTTAGATTTAGCCCTAAAGAAGCATCACGTCGCTTAGAGAAATTATTGCTTTCGGCAATAGCTAACTGGCAGGCGAAAAATGAAGACGCTAGCATCGAAGATGCAGATCTTTTTGTAAAAGAGATTCGTGTAGATGGAGGAAGTATGTTAAAAAGACTTCGTCCTGCTCCACAGGGTCGTGCACACAGAATAAGAAAACGCTCTAACCACGTTACTATAGTGGTTGCAGCAAAAAATAATACACAAAGCTAATATAGACTATGGGACAGAAGACAAATCCAATCGGAAATCGCCTTGGTATTATCAGAGGATGGGAATCCAACTGGTACGGAGGTAATGACTACGGTGACAAGCTTGCCGAAGACGATAAGATTAGAAAGTATGTACACGCACGTTTATCAAAAGCTAGTGTATCTAGAGTAATTATTGAGCGTACGCTTAAACTTGTAACCGTTACTATCACTACTGCTAGACCTGGTATTATTATCGGGAAAGGTGGACAAGAGGTAGACAAGTTAAAAGAAGAGCTTAAAAAAATTACTGATAAAGAAGTACAGATCAATATTTTTGAAATCAAAAGACCTGAACTTGATGCATTTTTAGTGGGATCAAGTGTTGCAAGACAAATTGAAGGTCGTATTTCATATCGTCGTGCTATCAAGATGGCTATTGCAGCAGCGATGAGAATGAATGCAGAGGGTATTAAAATCCAGATTTCGGGACGTTTGAACGGGGCAGAAATGGCACGTACAGAGTCTTATAAAGAAGGTCGTATTCCTTTATCAACATTTAGAGCTGACATAGATTATGCTTTAGTAGAAGCGCATACTACTTATGGTAGATTAGGCGTTAAAGTGTGGATCATGAAAGGCGAAGTGTATGGTAAAAGAGAGCTTTCTCCATTAGTTGGTTTATCCAAAAAACAAGGAAAGAGCGACAGAGGTGGACGAAGTGGTGGAAACAATAAATCACGTCGTAGAAAGTAATTTTTTAAAGTAAATTAACAATGTTACAGCCTAAAAGAACAAAATTCCGTAAACAACAAAAAGGACGTATGAAAGGTCTTTCTCAAAGAGGACATACACTTTCAAATGGTACTTTCGGAATTAAAGCATTAGATTCATGTTTTATTACTGCAAGGCAGATAGAAGCAGCTCGTATTTCTGCTACTCGTTATATGAAAAGAGAGGGATCTCTGTGGATTAAAATATTCCCAGACAAGCCAATTACAAAAAAGCCTCTTGAAGTACGTATGGGTAAAGGAAAAGGTGCTGTAGAATATTGGGCAGCAGTGGTAAAACCAGGAAGAATATTATTTGAAATAAGTGGAGTGCCTCATGAGGTTGCTAAAGAAGCATTACGTCTGGCGGCTCAAAAACTTCCTGTAAAAACTAAGTTTATCGTAGCTAGAGATTATCAAGCTTAATATTTGAGAGATTATGAAACAATCAGAAGTAAGTAAAGCGTCTGAAGCTGAATTAAGAGAAGAGCTTGGTAAATCGCAAAAAGCGTATTCAGATTTAAAAATGGCTCACGCTATGTCTCCGTTAGAAAACCCTTTACAATTACGTAAAGTAAGAAGATCTATCGCAAGAATAGCTACAGAGCTAACAAAAAGAGAATTAAACGGTTAATTCTGCTGAAAGATGGAAAAAAGAAATTTAAGAAAAGAGCGTATAGGTGTTGTTACTAGTAACAAAATGCAGAAATCAATTGTGGTTTCTGAGGTGAAAAAAGTAAAACACCCTATGTACGGAAAGTTCGTGTTAAAAACGAAAAAATACGTTGCACACGACGAGAAAAACGATTGCAACATTGGTGATACTGTAAAGATCATGGAAACAAGACCTATGAGTAAAACCAAATGCTGGAGATTAGTAGAAGTAATTGAAAGAGCGAAGTAATTATGGTACAACAAGAGTCTAGATTAAAAGTAGCCGATAACACAGGTGGTAAAGAAGTTTTAGTTATTCGTGTTTTAGGTGGTACAGGAAGAAGATACGCCTCTGTAGGAGACAAAATAGTTGTCAGTGTAAAAGAAGCAACTCCAAATGGAAACATTAAAAAAGGAGCAGTTTCTACTGCAGTTGTAGTTCGTACCAAAAAAGAAGTGCGCAGACCAGATGGTTCATACATCCGTTTCGATGATAATGCATGTGTTCTTTTGAACCCTGCAGGAGAAATGAGAGGAACTCGTGTATTTGGTCCTGTTGCAAGAGAACTTCGTGATAAGCAATTCATGAAGATTGTTTCACTAGCGCCAGAAGTGCTTTAAAACATTTGTAAAGATGACAAAGCTAAAAATCAAATCAGGAGATACAGTACGTGTTATAGCCGGAGACAATAAAGGTCAGGAAGGTACAGTACAAAAAGTATTGAAAGATGTAAACAAGGCGATTGTAGAAGGTGTGAACTTAGTTTCAAAACACCAAAAGCCTAGTGCAACAAATCCACAAGGTGGAATTGTGAAAAAAGAAGCTCCTATTCATATTTCTAACTTATCATTGTTGACTTCTAAAGGAGAAACAACAAGAGTTGGATATAGAGTAGAAGGTGATAAGAAAGTAAGATTTGCTAAAAAATCTAATGAAGTAATATAGTTATGGCTTATATACCAAGATTAAAACAAGAGTATAAAGACCGAGTAGTGTCTGCTCTTACAGAAGAATTTAGCTATAGTAATGTAATGCAAGTGCCAAAACTTAAGAAAATTGTTTTAAGTAGAGGTGTTGGAGCAGCTGTGGCTGATAAGAAGTTGATCGAACATGCAGTAGATGAGTTAACTACAATCACTGGTCAAAAAGCGGTACCTACGATTTCTAAAAAAGACGTCGCTACTTTCAAATTACGTAAAGGAATGCCAATTGGTGCAAAAGTTACGTTAAGAGGAGAAAGAATGTATGAATTTTTAGATCGTTTAATTACTTCGGCTTTACCACGAGTTAGAGACTTTGGAGGGATTAAAGCAACAGGTTTTGACGGTAGAGGTAATTACTCATTAGGGATTACTGAACAAATTATTTTTCCAGAGATCGATATCGATAAGGTAAATAAGATTGCTGGTATGAATATTACATTCGAAACTTCTGCAAATACTGATAAAGAAGCAAAATCATTGTTAACCGAACTAGGATTACCTTTTAAAAAGAATTAATTATGGCTAAAGAATCAATGAAAGCCCGTGAGGTGAAGAGAGCTAAAACTGTTGCTAAATACGCAGAAAAACGCAAAGCTTTAAAAGAAGCTGGTGATTATGAAGCGTTACAGAAATTGCCAAAAAACGCTTCACCTGTTCGTAAACACAATAGATGTAAACTTACAGGAAGACCAAAAGGATATATGCGTCAGTTTGGAATTTCTCGTGTTACATTTAGAGAAATGGCGAACAAAGGATTAATTCCGGGAGTAACAAAAGCTAGTTGGTAATAATAAAGAAAATTAATTGGTTTCAGGTTCGGTCGTTTTTTCGGCCGAAAACCAAAACCATAAATTAAATACAATGAATACAGATCCTATTGCAGATTATTTAACCAGAATTCGTAATGCAAATAGTGCTCAACATAGAGTTGTTGAGATACCAGCATCGAAGGTTAAAAAAGAGATCACTAAAATATTATTCGATCAGGGTTATATTTTAAGTTATAAATTTGAAGATAATACAACACAAGGTACTATCAAAATCGCACTTAAGTACGATAAGTTGACTAAAGAACCAGTTATTAAAGAATTACAAAGAATAAGTAAGCCAGGTTTACGTAAGTATGCTGGATCAAGCGAAATTCCAAGAATTCTAAACGGTTTAGGTGTAGCGATAGTTTCTACTTCTCATGGTGTAATGACCGGTAAACGCGCAAAGCAAGAGAATGTAGGTGGTGAAGTACTTTGTTACGTATATTAACAGTATAAAAGGACAAAAGAAATGTCAAGAATAGGAAAAAATCCAGTAACTATTCCGTCTGGTGTCACTGTTGAAGTGACAGGTAATGTTGTTACTGTTAAAGGAAAATTAGGAGAGCTTTCTCAAGAGATCGATAGTATCGATGTGAAAGTAGAAGAAGGTCAGGTAGTTTTAGAAAGACCTAGTGATGCCAAAGATCATAAAGCAAAGCACGGTTTATATCGAGCGTTGATAGATAATATGGTTAATGGTGTTTCAACAGGATTTACTAAGGAGTTAGAATTGGTTGGTGTGGGTTATAGAGCATCTAATCAAGGTCAAAAATTAGATTTGGCTTTAGGATTCTCTCATAACATAGTATTGGACATAGCTCCAGAGGTCAAAGTTGAAACTATTTCAGAAAAAGGTAAAAACCCTATCGTAAAATTAACTTCTCATGATAAGCAATTGGTTGGACAGGTAGCAGCTAAAATTAGAGGCTTCCGTAAACCAGAACCTTATAAAGGGAAAGGAATTAAATTCGTAGGAGAACAATTAAGAAGAAAAGCAGGTAAATCTGCATAATAACTATCGTTATGGCATTCTCAAAAGAATTAAGAAGATTAAAGATAAGAAAGCGTATCCGTGGTAATGTAAGCGGTACAGAACAACGTCCTAGATTGTCTGTTTATAGAAGTAACAAAGAAATCTATGCGCAAATCATAGATGACGTAACTGGTAAAACTATCAGTGCAGCTTCTTCAAGAGATAAAGACATTGCTTCGGCAACAGGAAATAAAATAGAAAAGGCAAACTTGGTAGGTAAAGCACTTGCTGAAAAAGCTAAGAAAGCCGGTATAGAAACAATATCTTTCGATAGAGGAGGTTATTTATACCATGGTAGAGTAAAATCATTAGCAGAAGGTGCTAGAGAAGCAGGACTAAAATTCTAAGAAATTATGTATCAAAAATATAAAAACGCAGAATTAGTAAAGCCAAGTGGACTTGAATTAAAAGATCGTTTAGTTGGCGTGCAACGTGTAACTAAAGTAACAAAAGGTGGTAGAGCATTTGGTTTCTCGGCTATCGTTGTTGTAGGAGATGAAAACGGTGTGGTAGGTCATGGTTTAGGTAAATCTAAAGAGGTGGCAGAAGCTATCGCTAAGGCAGTAGAAGATGCAAAAAAGAATTTAGTTCGTATACCATTACATAAAGGAACATTACCTCATGAACAAAAAGGTAAGTACGGTGGAGCAAGAGTATTGCTTATGCCTGCCGCAACAGGTACCGGGGTAATAGCTGGTGGAGCAATACGTGCTGTATTGGAGTCTGTAGGGGTACATGATGTACTTTCTAAAAACCAGGGATCTTCTAACCCGCACAATGTGGTGAAGGCTACTTTTGATGCATTGTTACAAATGCGTAGCGCACAACAGGTAGCGGTTCAAAGAGGGATTTCACTAGAAAAAGTGTTTAAAGGATAAATTCAGGAACGATGGCAAAGATTAAAATTACTAAAGTAAAAAGTGCGATTAACCGTACTCAAAGACAAAAGAGAACCCTAGAGGCTCTAGGTCTTAAAAAGATCGGCCAGGTTGTGGAGCATGATGATACTCCTAATATCCTTGGGATGGTAAATAAAGTTAAACATTTAGTTTCTATAGAAACAAAATAATAAAAGCACATGGATTTAAGTAACTTAAAACCTGCTGCAGGTTCGGTAAAAAATAATAGTAAGCGAGTAGGTCGTGGACAGGGTTCTGGAAAAGGAGGAACTGCTACTCGTGGTCATAAAGGAGCAAAGTCACGTTCTGGATATTCTAAAAAGATCGGTTTCGAAGGTGGACAAATGCCACTACAAAGACGTGTACCAAAATTTGGTTTCAAGAATATTAACAGAAAAGAGTATCAAGGTGTAAACCTTGATACCCTACAAAAACTTGTAGACGATGGTAAAATAACAGATACCGTTGATCTTGATGTACTGTTGACAACACGTCTTGCTGGAAAGAATGATTTGGTTAAGATATTGGGAAGAGGTGAATTGAAAGCAAAGTTAAAAGTTTCAGCTCATAAATTCACAGCCACTGCAAAAGCAGCTATAGAAGCAGCAGGTGGTGAAGCAGTAACCTTATAATAGACAATTCATGAAATTCATTGACACAATAAAGAATATTTGGAAGATCGAAGAACTAAAGAATAGAATCTTGGTTACGCTAGGATTACTTTTGGTATATCGATTTGGAGCGCAAATAGTACTTCCAGGAGTAGACGCATCAGAACTGGCAAATTTAGGAACACAAACCCAAGATGGATTATTAGGTTTGTTAAATGCATTTACAGGAGGAGCATTTGCTAATGCTTCTGTTTTTGCACTGGGTATTATGCCTTATATATCAGCTTCAATTGTAGTGCAGTTAATGGGAATAGCAATTCCTTATTTACAAAAGTTGCAAAAAGAAGGAGAAAGTGGTAGAAAAAAGATTAATCAAATTACACGTTGGTTAACTATTGCTATTACGTTGGTTCAAGGACCAGGGTATATTTATAACTTATTTGCTACTCTGCCTGCTGAAGCATTTGTGATTCCAAACCAAACAGTTTTTGTTGTGTCGTCTGTTATCATAATTTCTACCGGTTGTATTTTTGCAATGTGGCTGGGAGAGAAGATTACAGATAAAGGTATCGGTAATGGTATTTCCTTATTGATTATGGTGGGTATTATTGCCACTTTACCACAGTCATTTGTACAAAACTTTTCATCACGAGTTTCTGGTGATGGAGGTGGAATGATCATGGTTCTAATCGAATTAGTAATCTGGTTTGTAATTATTTTAGCTTCTGTTTTATTGGTGATGGCGGTTCGTCAGATACCAGTTCAGTATGCTAGAAGAACTGCTAGTGGTGGTTATGAGAAAAATGTTTTTGGATCACGTCAGTATATTCCGTTAAAATTAAATGCTTCTGGTGTAATGCCAATTATATTTGCGCAAGCGATTATGTTTGTACCAGCGGCGGTAGCAGGATTATCTGATTCTGAAACCTCACAAGGTATTGTAGCGGCATTTAGTGATATTTTTGGATTTTGGTATAATGTAGTGTTTGCATTGTTGATCATTGTATTTACGTATTTTTATACGGCAATTACAGTACCAACCAATAAAATGGCTGATGATTTAAAGCGTAGTGGAGGTTTTATACCAGGAATTCGACCAGGTAGTGAAACTTCTGAATATCTGGATAGAATCATGTCACAGATTACATTACCAGGGTCAATATTCTTGGCATTGATAGCGATTTTCCCTGCAATTGCGGTTAAATTGTTGAATGTGCAACAAGGATGGGCATTGTTTTTCGGAGGTACATCTTTACTTATTATGGTGGGAGTTGCAATCGATACAATGCAACAGGTTAATTCATACTTGTTGAACAGACACTATGATGGGCTAATGAAAACTGGTAAAAATCGTAAAGCAGTAGCGTAATGGCAAAACAACCAGCAATAGAACAAGACGGAAGTATAATCGAAGCATTGTCTAATGCAATGTTTCGTGTAGAGTTGGAAAACGGTCATGTTGTTACAGCTCATATCTCAGGTAAAATGCGTATGCATTATATTAAATTATTACCAGGAGATAAGGTAAAGTTAGAGATGAGTCCTTATGATTTATCAAAGGCTCGTATAACATATAGATATTAATAATGTATTAATATTAGTAAATAAAGATTTTTTGTGTACTTTTGCAGCCCGAAAAATCTTGTTACTGATTCCTTCCTTAAAACACATTTAGTGGATTTTGGAAATTAAAAACAAAGAGATGAAAGTTAGAGCATCAATAAAAAAGAGAAGTGCCGAGTGCAAAATTGTGCGTAGAAAAGGCCGACTTTACGTAATTAATAAAAAGAATCCTAGATTTAAACAAAGACAAGGGTAATTATGGCAAGAATTGCAGGGGTAGATATACCTAAACAAAAGCGAGGAGTTATAGCATTAACCTATATCTTCGGTATTGGTAGAAGTAGAGCTAAAGAGATTTTATCAGCTGCCAAAGTAGATGAGAGTATAAAAGTTTCAGATTGGGATGATGATCAAATTGGTCGTATTCGTGAAGCTGTTGGAGCCTATACCATCGAAGGAGAACTTCGTTCTGAAGTACAGTTAAGTATCAAACGTCTTATGGATATAGGATGTTATAGAGGAATTCGCCACAGAGCGGGATTACCTCTTAGAGGACAACGTACTAAGAATAATTCTAGAACGCGTAAAGGAAGAAGAAAAACTGTTGCTAACAAGAAAAAAGCAACTAAATAGTAATTAATAAAGAGACATTAGTCATTAGTAAATAGACGTTAGATGAATCTGTTTGAAATAGCAATGTTTAGGATTCTAACAACTAAAAGCTAACAACTAAAAACTAAAAAGTATGGCAAAGTCAACTTCAAAAAAACGTAAAGTAATCGTTGAGTCAATAGGAGAAGCACATGTAACTGCATCTTTTAACAACATTATTGTTTCGTTAACCAACAAAAAAGGAGATGTGATTTCTTGGTCTTCAGCCGGTAAAATGGGATTTAGAGGATCTAAGAAGAATACTCCTTATGCTGCTCAATTAGCTGCAGAAGATGCTGCAAAAGTTGCTATAGAAGCAGGGCTTAAAAAGGTTAAGGTGTATGTTAAGGGGCCTGGAAACGGAAGAGAATCTGCAATACGTTCTATCCATAATTCAGGGATAGAAGTTTCAGAGATTATCGATGTAACTCCAATGCCTCATAATGGATGTAGACCTCCTAAAAGACGTAGAGTATAATAGAAGATATTCCGAACTTAATGTTCGGAATACTTTTGTACTATATAATAAGTAAATCTAGAGGGAGTATTGATTATCGAAGGAAAGAGACCTTAATTCATAATCACCCTTAATAACTAAATAATTAAAAATGGCAAGATATACTGGTCCAAAAACAAAAATCGCTCGTAAGTTTGGTGAAGCGATTTTCGGAGACGATAAATCTTTCGAAAAAAGAAATTACCCTCCTGGTCAACACGGAAACAACAGACGTAGAGGTAAAAAGAGTGAATATGCAATCCAGTTAATGGAAAAGCAAAAAGCTAAATACACATACGGTGTATTAGAACGTCAGTTTAGAAACATGTTCGAAAAAGCTACACGTGCACAAGGAATTACCGGTGAGGTTTTATTACAATTGTGTGAATCTCGTCTAGATAATGTAGCATTTAGAATGGGATTGGCAAACTCTCGTAGAGGTGCTAGACAATTAGTATCACACAGACACATTACTGTAAACGGACAATTGGTAAATATTCCATCTTACCAATTGAAGGCAGGTGATGTTGTAGGAGTAAGAGAAAAATCAAAATCTTTAGAAGTAATTCAAAATGCTTTAGCTAATAATAGTAAAGTATACGAATGGATTACTTTTAACAACGATACCAAAGAAGGAACATTTGTATCGGTTCCGGCTAGAATACAAATTCCTGAAAACATTAACGAGCAATTCATAGTCGAATTATACTCTAAGTAATAACTCTAAGAAGAAACATAACATGGCAATATTAAATTTTCAGAAGCCCGATAAAGTTATCATGATCGACTCTACCGAGTTCGATGGTAAATTCGAATTTAGACCATTAGAACCTGGGTATGGATTAACAGTTGGTAATGCTTTACGAAGAGTTTTGCTATCTTCTTTAGAAGGATTCGCTATAACTTCTCTTAGAATAGAAGGAGTGGATCATGAATTTTCTACGATCTCAGGAGTTGTAGAGGATGTTACAGAAATTATCTTAAACCTTAAACAAGTACGTTTCAAACGTCAAATTGAAGATATAGATAATGAGTCCGTTACTATTTCTATTTCGGGTCAGGAGCAATTAACAGCTGGTGATTTTCAGAAGTTTATTTCTGGATTTCAGGTGTTAAACCCTGATCTTGTAATTTGTAACATGGATAAAAAAGTAGCACTTAACCTTGAAATCACTATCGAAAAAGGTAGAGGTTATGTTCCTGCTGAAGAAAATAAAAAAACGAATGCTCCTATAGGAACCATTTTTACAGATTCTATTTACACCCCAATAGTAAATGTTAAATATAGCATCGAAAATTATCGTGTAGAGCAAAAGACGGATTATGAAAAACTGGTTTTCGAAATAGCAACAGATGGTTCAATTCATCCAAAAGATGCATTAACCGAAGCTGCAAAAATATTAATCCATCACTTCATGTTATTCTCTGATGAGCGTATTACATTAGAAGCAGATGAGATAGCTCAGACAGAAACATATGATGAAGAATCACTTCATATGCGACAACTACTAAAAACGAAGTTGATCGATATGGATCTTTCTGTAAGAGCGCTTAATTGTTTAAAAGCAGCAGAAGTTGATACATTAGGAGACTTGGTATCTTATAACAAAAATGACTTGATGAAGTTCCGTAACTTCGGTAAGAAATCTTTAACAGAACTAGAAGAACTAGTAAATGTTAAGGGGCTTAACTTTGGAATGGATCTCTCTAAGTATAAATTAGATAAAGATTAATAATACATCATATTTTGCTCTCTACGCGAGGTAGATTGAGCAAGATGATGATTAAATTAAAATGTCATGAGACACGGAAAAAAAGTAAACCATTTAGGTAGAAAAACAGCACATCGTAAGTCGATGCTTGCAAACATGGCTTGTTCATTAATTGAGCATAAAAGAATCAATACTACGGTTGCTAAAGCAAAAGCACTTAAGCAATTTGTAGAGCCATTAGTAACAAAAGCAAAAGCAGAAAACAATACAACAACTGCAGAGTCTACTCATAACAGACGAATCGTTTTTAGTCGTCTTAGAAATAAGTATGCTGTAGCAGAGTTGTTTGGAGATGTGTCTTCTAAAATTGGTGAGCGACCAGGAGGATATACAAGAATTATCAAACTTGGTAATCGTCTTGGAGATAATGCAGATATGGCAATGATCGAATTAGTAGATTATAACGAGCTATACAATGCTGGTAAACCTGCTAAGAAGAAATCGACAAGAAGAGGTAGAAGTAAAAAGTCTGAAGCTGCACCTGTAGCTCCGACAAAAGAAACTACAAGTTCTGAAGAAGAATAAATGATTGTAGCAATCGCACATAATATAAAGGATAAACGTTTTAACGTTTATCCTTTTTTTTGATAAAGAAGGTTAGATTTCTGCCTTAAAAGAAATCCAGAGGCCATTTTACTCATTTAGATAATGTGTATAAATGGAATAATTAAATAATGATTTGGAAATGTGTTGTTCTTTAAAGAGGTAAAAGTTCCTCGAAAATGCATATGTTCCATTAGATGTTGAAAAGAATAAATCTATACTGATGAAATATCAATCTCGAAAAAAAGCAATTCTCTTATTAGCCGATGGTACAATTTTTCATGGCAAAGCTGCCGGAAGAGAAGGTAGTGCCTTTGGAGAAGTATGTTTTAATACTGGTATGACAGGATACCAGGAAATTTTTACAGATCCTTCGTATTATGGACAATTAATGGTAACTACCAATGCACATATTGGTAATTATGGAACCAATAAAGAAGAAATCGAATCTGACTCTATTAAAATTGCCGGTCTTATTGTTAAAAACTTTAGTTACGAATATTCAAGAGATCTAGCAGATAGCTCTTTACAGGATTTTTTAGAACAATCCAATCTATTAGCTATCTCTGATGTGGATACACGTGCATTAGTGAGCTATATTAGAGATAACGGAGCAATGAATGCCGTTATTTCTACAGAAGTAGATAATATTGAAGGGCTTAAGAAACAATTAGCAGCAGTGCCTAATATGAACGGATTAGAACTTGCGTCAAAAGTATCTACAAAAGAACCTTATTTTGTTGGGGACCCTAATGCTACGGTTAAAATATCCGCGTTGGATATTGGTATCAAAAAGAATATTCTAAGGAACCTTGAAAACAGAGGTGCTTACATAAAAGTATTTCCTTACGATACTACTTTTGAGGAGATGAGCGAATGGGGCCCAGATGGTTATTTTTTATCAAATGGACCTGGAGATCCAGAACCTTTAACGCAGGCAATAGCAACTGCTCAAGAAATTATTAAAAGAGACTTACCGTTGTTCGGAATATGTTTGGGGCATCAGGTGATCGCGTTGGCCAATGGAATCAGTACCTATAAAATGCATAATGGTCATAGAGGAATTAATCATCCTGTTAAAAACCTCGTTACGGGTAAAGGTGAGATAACTTCTCAAAATCATGGATTTGCCATTAATAAAGAAGAAACAGAAAATCATCCTGATATAGAAATTACACATTTGCACCTTAATGATGATACTGTGGCTGGTATAAAAATGAAAAATAAAAATTGTTTTTCTGTACAATATCATCCAGAAGCTAGTCCTGGGCCAAATGATTCGACCTATTTGTTTGATGAGTTTATTAATAATATAAAAAAGGTAAATACGGCAGTATAATTGTCTCGTTTGTAATATCAGGATTGCTGTATCTTTTTTTTAATAAAAACTTCTATAACGTTATAGTTGATAACTTCGTAGAAAAGAGCTGTTTTTTGCAGTAAATAAGGGGATTTTGCTTAAACAAAAATGAGCTGGTTTTGTATATTGCGAACAATTAAAACTATCCAAAAATAAATATAAAAAATGAGTGTAATTATTAACGTTCACGCTAGACAGATTTTAGATTCAAGGGGTAATCCAACCATTGAGGTAGATGTGATTACAGAAAATGGAGTTTTGGGAAGAGCAGCAGTTCCTTCTGGAGCATCAACAGGAGAACATGAAGCTGTAGAATTAAGAGACGGAAATGCAGCCTATATGGGCAAAGGAGTTCTTAAAGCTGTCGAAAATGTTAATACAATAATTGCTGAAGAGTTATTAGGATATTCGGTGTTCGAACAAAATTTATTAGATCAAACGATGATCGAGTTAGATGGAACACCCAATAAATCAAAGTTAGGAGCCAATGCTATATTGGGAGTGTCACTGGCTGCAGCAAAAGCGGCTGCCAATGAGCTTAATATGCCATTGTATCGTTATGTGGGAGGAGTAAGTGCAAACACGTTACCTGTACCTATGATGAATATCATTAACGGTGGATCTCATAGTGATGCTCCTATTGCTTTTCAAGAGTTTATGGTAATGCCTGTAAAAGCAGAAAATTTTACGCAGGCAATGCAAATGGGTACAGAGATTTTTCACCATCTTAAAAAAGTACTGCACGATAGAGGGTTAAGTACAGCTGTTGGAGACGAAGGTGGATTTGCTCCTACACTTGATGGAACAGAAGATGCTCTAGACTCAATAGCACTTGCTGTAAAAAATGCAGGATATAAATTTGGAGATGAAATTATGATAGCATTAGATTGTGCGGCAGCAGAATTTTTTGTGGATGGAAAATATGATTATACCAAATTTGAAGGAGATAAAGGAGTAGTAAGAACAAGTGAAGAACAAGCTGATTATTTAGCAGAATTAACTTCAAAATACCCAATTATTTCAATAGAAGATGGAATGGATGAAAATGATTGGGATGGTTGGAAATATCTTACCGAAAAAATTGGAGATAAAGTTCAATTGGTAGGAGATGATTTATTTGTGACCAATGTTGAAAGATTATCTAGAGGAATAGAAAATAGTACGGCAAACTCTATATTGATTAAGGTGAATCAAATAGGAACACTTACCGAGACTATCGCAGCAGTAAATATGGCACATAACGCAGGATATACTTCTGTGATGTCTCATCGTTCTGGAGAAACCGAAGATAATACAATTGCAGATTTGGCGGTAGCATTAAATACAGGTCAAATTAAAACTGGTTCTGCCTCTAGAAGCGATAGAATGGCAAAATACAATCAATTACTTCGTATTGAAGAAGAATTAGGAAGTATTGCATATTACCCTAAAGAAAATGCGTTTAAAGTAAAGTAAGCATACATACTATATAACTCATAAAAAAAGAGATTGCTTTTTGGCAATCTCTTTTTTTATGAGTTATACATAATAATCTTGCTATTGAATGTTTTCAAGATGTAAAGAAAAAAGAGGTAAAATAGTACTATAACCTAGATGATTTCAGACATAAGTAATACTATTACATTCTCTAATTGAAAAAACGTTAATTTATGTAGCAATTTACTAGTAATTAGGTCTTCAAGAAAAACCCTGATTGTGAAAATAATATTTTGGAAAGGTGTTTTTTAAAGATTTCATAAAATAGGTTGTAAGGCAGTAAATGATATTACGATTAATATTCTGTTAACACTATATTTCGTAAATTAGCAACCCTACAATAATTGCAAAAATCTAAAACAATCATATGTCAAAAATAGCCACGTTAGAAATCGACGGTAACAAATACGAGTTTCCTATTATTCAGGGAACAGAGAGTGAATTAGGAATTGATATTAAAGCATTAAGAGGAGCTACTGGTGGTATTACTACTATAGATCCTGGATATAAAAACACAGGAAGCTGTGAGAGTGCTATTACTTTTTTGGATGGAGAAAAAGGAATTCTTAGATACCGAGGATATGCTATCGAAGAACTGGCTGAGAAAGCAGATTTTTTAGAAGTAGCTTATTTATTGATTTTTGGAGATCTTCCTACTGCGGTCGAATTGGAAAAATTTAGTAATGATATCAAAGAAGAGTCTCATGTAGATGAGGATATGAAAAAAATCCTCGATGGATTTCCTAAAAGTGCACACCCAATGGGAGTACTTTCTTCTTTGACCAATGCATTAATAGCATTTAACCCAGGATCAGTAGACGTTGCATCAGAAGAAGCAATGTACGATGCAATTGTTAAGATATTATCAAAATTTCCGGTATTGGCAGCCTGGACAATGAGAAAGCGACAAGGTCTTCCTCTTGATTATGGTAATGACTCATTGGGGTATGTAGAGAATTTACATAAAATGATGTTTGCCAGGCCAAATAGAACCTATAGAGCAAATAAGATAGTAAATGATGCTTTAGATAAATTATTAATTTTACATGCAGATCACGAGCAAAACTGTTCGACTTCTACAGTACGTATAGTGGGCTCTTCTCATGCCGGTTTATTTGCATCATTGTCTGCAGGTATTTCTGCATTATGGGGACCTCTTCATGGTGGAGCGAATCAGGCAGTTATAGAAATGTTAGAGGCGATAAAAAGAGATGGTGGCGATGTCGGAAAATATATAGCAAAAGCCAAAGATAAAAATGATCCTTTCCGTTTAATGGGATTTGGACATAGAGTATATAAAAACTTTGATCCAAGAGCAAAAATAATTAAATCTGCGGCAGAGGAAGTTTTAGGGGATCTTGGGATAGAAGATCCTGTATTAGATATTGCCAAAAAACTTGCAAAAGTAGCATTAGAAGATGAATATTTTGTGCAAAGAAAATTATATCCAAATGTAGATTTCTATTCAGGGATTATATATAGAGCACTTGGAGTCCCAACAGATATGTTTACCGTAATGTTTGCATTAGGTAGGTTACCAGGTTGGATCGCGCAATGGAGAGAAATGAGACTTCGTAAAGAACCTATAGGAAGACCAAGACAAATTTATATAGGAGAAAGAAATAGACCGTTTGTAGCTGTTGAAAAGCGCAAATAATATATAATTTTTTATAAAATAAAGCCTTATAATGTTTATGCCATTGTAAGGCTTTTGTGTTTTTATAAAAAATAGTAAAGTATAAATGTAAAATGCTACTTTTGCAGTGAATTAAGAAAATCTAAGTTGCTTACCTTAATAAGTGAATATATACATGAAAGAAATTAAGTTAATAAAGAATAGGTCAGATATTGGAGCAGGAACCAGGGGTTCTGATCTTGGGATTGATGCAATAGAGATCGCAGCTATTAATGGTCATGATGATTACTTCAATCTATATGCGTTCGAAGATGTCGAAACAGAAAATGAAACAATATATAATAAAGTCAATAATTCCTTTGCTAAACGAATCGGTAGTGTGATTAATGTATGTACTCGATTAAGTGATAGTGTGGCAAGCAATCTTAAAAATGATACCTATCCAATCGTATTGTCTGGGGATCATTCTTCTGCATTAGGAACTATAAGTGGTATCAAGGCAGCTTATCCAGATAAAGTACTTGGTGTTGTCTGGGTAGATGCACATGCAGATTTACATTCTCCATATACCTCTCCATCTGGAAATATCCATGGGATGCCACTGGCGGCGGCGTTAAACAGAGATAATTTAGACTATAAAACGAATGAAATATCTCAGGAAACTGCGGCTTTATGGGATAGAATGAAGAATATTGGTGTTCGAGGGCAAAAAGTAGAAGCTCAAAATGTAATATATTTTGGGGTAAGAGATACAGAAGAAGCCGAAGATAAATCGATTGAAGAAAAACAAATTAAGAACTATACCGTAGAAGAAATGAGGTATAGAGGGTTTGAAAAATGTTTGCAAGAAGCAGTGCAAAAATTAGATACATGTGATATGATTTATATCTCATTTGATGTTGATAGTATGGACTGCGATATGATATCTAAAGGAACAGGAACCCCTGTTTCTAAAGGATTTGATATCGATGAAGCAATACAAATTATTAAAGCATTTGTTAGTACGGGTAAAACGAGTTGTTTTGAGGTGGTTGAAGTAAACCCCACCCTTGATAATAAAGGTAATAAAATGGCTGAAGCAGCATTTAAAGTTTTAAAAGAGACTACAGCATCAATAACAGAAAAAATGATAAACTAATCTTTTGGAAGCGCAAGTAACAAATACTATTTTAATGATTCGTCCTAGGCATTTTAGGATGAATGAACAGACTGCAATCAATAATTATTACCAGAAGAATGTGAATCACTCTAATGTCAATGAGATTGCTTTAGGTGAGTTTGATAAATTTGTTGCCGTACTTAGGAATGCTGGAATCCAGGTAGTTGTAAATGAAGATACTCTGGATGAAGATACTCCTGATTCAATTTTCCCTAATAATTGGATCTCATTTCATGAAAATGGCGATGTAGGATTGTATCCTATGTTTGCGGTAAATAGAAGGAAGGAACGTAGGTTAGAAGTATTAGAGCAAATAGAACTAGCAGGTTATAAAATAAATAACTGTATCGATTATACAGATGCAGAGCTTCAAGAATTGTACTTAGAAGGTACAGGTAGCCTTGTTTTGGATCGTATTCATAAAAAAGCATATTGTGCTTTATCACCACGAGCTAACGAAGAGTTGGTGATAGAGTTCTGCGAAGATTTTGAATATACGCCTGTTATTTTTACAGCATATCAAACCGTACAAAGTGAAAGATTACCGATATACCATACAAACGTGATGATGGGAATTGGAGAAACTTTTGCAATCGTATGCCTAGCATGTATAGATGATAAAAAAGAACGTAAAAATTTGATAAATCATCTAAAAAACGATAGAAAAGAAGTGATTGAGATTACAGAGGATCAAGTGAGTCGTTTTGCAGGTAATGTACTTCAAGTTGTAGGTTTCGAAGATAAACGTTATCTTGTAATGTCTCAATCTGCATTCAAGAGTTTAACAAAAGATCAAATTACAAAAATAGAAAAGCATTGTGCCATTCTTTATAGTGATCTTACAACCATTGAAACATTAGGTGGTGGGAGTGCACGTTGTATGATGGCCGAAGTTTTTCTTCCTAAAAGTTTGTAATGTGAATCTCGAGTTTTTCTTTTTTGAGAATAACTACCATTTTTGACAAAATGGCCTGTACAAATTTGTAATATAGTAAATATGCTTTCTAAGAAAACAAAATATGGATTAAAGGCGCTTACCTATATAGCGCGTAAAAGGTGTGATCATCCTGTATTGATTTCTGAAATAGCAACGAGTGAGAATATTTCTCAGAAATTTTTGGAAAGTATATTACTAACATTAAGAAAAACAGGAGTTTTAGGGTCTAAAAAAGGAAAAGGAGGGGGCTATTATATGATTAAGGACCCAAAAGATATTACCATAGCTTCTGTAATTAGAGTTTTAGAAGGCCCCATTGCGATGGTACCCTGTGTGAGCCTTAATTTTTATGAAAAATGTAGCGATTGTCCAGATGAAGACGCTTGTGCTGTACATAGTGTAATGATAGAAGTACGAGATAATACCTTAAAGGTTTTAGAGAATAAGACGCTTGCAGATTTTGTTGAATAGTTATAAAAGAACATTTTTTAATTATCAAATACTTTAATGTATTTATAGGGACCTTTTATTTTACCCCATACATGGTCACCCTCTTTGTTAAAACCTTTGGTCCAGGAAGAAATTTTTCCATTACTTACAATTAATGTACTTAGGATATAATCAACATTGGGGATGCTACTGGTGCAAGCCCCTTTTTTAGTCTTTCCAGAATATATAGTAGAAGTTTCTTTTTTAAAATATATTTGACACCCCATAACTACTTCTAAATCCTCTAAACGTAATTGATTGAGAAAATCTATATTAGAACTAATGTTTTGATGCTTTTTAAGGTTCGGTATTTTATAACTAGTACTCCTAAGGGTTACCGAATCTAGCCTGTCATAATGTATTATTCTTTGAAAATAGACGCGGCCGTTTTGTTGAACATCACAAATTTTTGAAAACATCCAATATCCTGATCTATTTTCCCAAATACGAGTGTTTTTTAGGGTAAGATGTGGAAAATTGATGTCGTTTTCTGCTTGAAGCTCATTAGAAAATTCACCAGTAAGAAGCACTACAAGATTATAGAGTTCTGGATCCTTTGTGAAATCAGAATTACATGATGAAAATAAAATAGGAATACATAAAAAAATTGAGAGTAAAAGTTGCTTCATATATCGGTTAAATACATTTTGTATTTAAAATACAAAAAATATCGTTACTTATCGATGAATTATGTATTTTATCTTATAAGAAAAACTTTAGAGACCAATTTTTCGAATCATACCCCGAAAGATAAAGTAATGAAAAGGAGTTAGTAAATGCCAGTATATTCTTCCCCAAATTCCTTTGGGTCTAAAAGTGGCTGTTTGATGTAAAGTATTGTTTGTATCAATGTCGAACTCTAACCATGCTTCTCCCGGAATACGCATTTCAGCAAATAATAATAATCGCTTGTTATTTTTGTCAGCTACCAAAACCCTCCAAAAGTCTATAACATCTCCAGAAGAAATCTCATAGGGATGAGTTCTACCTCTTCTGAGGCCTACACCTCCAAATAATTTGTCGAAATACCCTCTGATTTTCCATAGCCAATTTCCGTAATACCATCCCGTTTCACCCCCTATGGCCCATATTTTATCTAAAGAAGTTTTTACATTTAACACATGTAGTTTTTTATAATCTTTATAACATCCACGCTTAGGTACTGTTATGTATTTTTGAATACTTTGTTTAAAACGGCCGCTTATCATAGAATCTTTCCAGCTAGAAACTACTTGGTTTTGCTCTATTTTTATCAAAGCTAACTCAACAGCCTTTTGGTAAGTAGAAGGATAAATACCTAATAATGATTGTAGTTTTGCATCTTTGGCAATTACAGGTATTTTCATGCTGTCTACAAGATTTAAAGCAAGTTTATATGAGGTAGATGTTACAAAATATAACCAGTATGATGATAATTTAGGAGTCATTAAAGGTAGTGTTATGATAAATAATTTGAGTCCTCTTACTTTAGAATACGACTTAAGCATTTTTTTGTAGGTAAGAATATCGGGCCCTCCAATATCCCAAGATTTATTATAACAATCTTTATTTCCTAATACCCCAACCATAAAACTAAGTACATCTCTAATAGCTATAGGTTGTGTGGGTGTATTTACCCATTTTGGAGTAATCATGATTGGTAATTTTTCACAGAGATCTCGAATAATTTCGAAAGAGGAACTACCAGAACCAACAATAATACCAGAACGTAATACTGTAAGGTTGTAATTGCCTTGGTAAAGTATTTCTTCAACATGCTTTCTTGATCGTAAATGTTTTGATAATATATTTTCATTTACAATGCCACTAAGGTAAATTACTTGCTTTATTTCAGTATGTTCTAAGTACTTGTTAAAATTTTGAGCAGAAAGTTCTTCTTTTTTGTCAAAATCTTGTGTCGAGGAACTCATAGAATGGATTAAGTAATAAGCAGCATCGATACCCTTAGGAAGGATTGATATATTAATCGGTTTCAAGAAATCAATTTCTATGATGTGAACTCTTTCTTTTATTTCATCTGGGATTGATAACCTGCTTTTATCCCTTACACAACAAATAACTTCGTAACCAGAATTTAATAGAACAGGTAGTAATCTCATTCCAATATAACCATTGGCTCCGGTAAGAAGAATTTTCATTTTTATTTAAAAGATACAAATAATTTTAAATTCTTTATGATAATTATGTTTTTAATATGATCGTAAGGAAATGATAAGAAAACACTTAGTGAGACTCTGTAAATTCTATTATCTTTACGCCTTAATTTTAGAAGATGAGTATACATCAAATCATATCAGATAAAGTAAAAGAAGCAATACAAGAAGTATTTAGCGTGGCTCTCGAGTCTGTAGAATTACAAATAACTCGTAAAGAATTTGAAGGGGATATAACAGTAGTAGTTTTTCCGATGCTTAGACAAGTTAAAGGAAACCCTATGCAAATAGGAGAGACTATTGGAAAGTATTTGGTAGATAATGTAAATGAAATTGAAGGTTATAATGTAGTAAAGGGTTTTTTAAACTTGGTAATTTCTGACTCATATTATCTTGATTTCTTTGCCCAAATTAAAGACCGCAAAAATTTTGGTTTTGTAACACCTTCAAAAGATGGAAAAGCTGTTATGGTAGAATACTCTTCTCCTAATACGAATAAGCCATTACACCTGGGGCATATTCGAAATAATTTATTAGGGTTTGCGGTAGCAGCGATTTTAAAGGCTAGTGGTAAAGAAGTGTTTAAAACCCAGATTATTAATGACAGAGGGATTCATATTTGCAAATCGATGATTGCTTGGCAAAAGTTTGGAAATGGAGCTACTCCCAAATCTACTGGTTTAAAAGGAGATAAATTAGTAGGTAATTATTATGTAAAGTTTGATCAAAAATATAAAGAACAAATAGCAGCATTAATAGATCAAGGCAAAACCGAAGATGAAGCAAAGAAAGAAGCTCCAATTATTGTAGAGGCTCAAGAAATGCTTAGAAAATGGGAGTCGGGTGACAGCGAAGTAGTTCAACTATGGAAAACAATGAACGGTTGGGTGTATGAAGGATTCGATCAGACATACAAAGCTTTGGGAGTTGATTTTGATAGTTATTATTATGAGAGTAATACCTATTTGTTAGGTAAAAACAATATCGAAGAAGGTTTGGCTAAAGGTGTTTTCTTTAAAAAAGAAGATGGCTCTGTCTGGTGTGACCTTACCGATGAAGGATTGGATGAAAAATTGGTATTGCGTAGTGACGGTACATCAGTTTATATGACGCAAGATATTGGTACAGCAATACAAAGAGTTACAGATAATCCGAGCGTTGGCGGGATGATCTACACAGTTGGTAATGAACAAGATTATCATTTTAAGGTACTATTTCTTATTTTGAAGAAATTAGGGTATGATTGGGCAGAAAACCTACACCACTTGAGTTATGGTATGGTAGATTTGCCAAGCGGAAAAATGAAAAGCAGAGAAGGTACCGTTGTAGATGCAGATGATTTGATTATCGAAATGGCTAGAACTGCAGAAGAGATATCTCAGGATTTAGGTAAGTTAGATGGTTATACAGATGAAGAAAAAGCAGAGGTGTATCGTGTCATAGGACTTGGAGCTTTAAAATATTATATCCTAAAAGTTGATCCTAAGAAACGTATTCTCTTTAATCCAGAGGAGTCAGTAGATTTTCAGGGTAATACAGGGCCTTTTATACAATATACTTATGCTCGTATTCAAGCAATTTTACGCAAAGCAGATTTTGATCGTTCTATAATAGTAACAGAAGTAAAATTGGATCCAAAAGAAAAGGAACTTATTAAGCTCTTAGAATTGTATCCAGATGTTATTCAAAATGCATCAAATGAACTTAGTCCGGCGTTGGTGGCAAATTATATCTATGAGTTGGTAAAGAACTACAACTCATTTTTTCAAAATGTATCCATATTTGGAGCTGAAAAAGAAGAAGAAAAAATATTTAGAGTTCAAATTTCAGAAATAGTAGGAGCTACCATAAAGTCTGCACTAGGGTTATTGGGGATTAGTGTTCCCGAGAGAATGTAATGGTTGATAACGATCTCTTTTAAAATTCGATAATATAGAGTAATTCACCTTTAAGATGTAACGGTTGTTTCTGGTATCTAATTTTGGTTGAACTTCATAAAAAATATAAGCCAAAAAGATGTTTGTCAAAATCTGTTTTTCGAATTTGTAAAAACATATCATTATATACCTATCTAAAATTTGTATTAAATTTTAATCAGATAAAGCCTCAGTTTTGAGGCTTTTTTATTTTATTTTATTAAAATAACTGTGCTTTTTTTGTTTTATTATATGTTGTTTTTCAGGTGTTTGTTGATTTTTTGGAGGTCAAGAGATATTTTTTTTGAAAAAAATGATAGGGTATATGATGTTAGGATCGTTTTATATATAGAAGCAATAATAAATGCTTTAGTTCATTGAAAACAGTTAATAAGCGAAGTATAATACATAGAGATTCACTTTATGTAATGAAAATGACACTTTATACAGTCAAACATACCGTTCATACAGTATGATAGCAAAGAAATAAGGTTGTGTAGTATATTTACTATATGTTTTTAATTGTTAAAAGTTTATTTAAAGATTTTTAAAAATACAGATGTTTCTATCGTAACATATTTGTATTACTAAAATATTGAAGAATTTATTGAGCAGCTGGGGGGTTGCCAATAATTTATGTGAATTCAGTTTGTTAAAATGGTTATTCTTTCAGGAGTAACCATTTTTTTGTCTTTTAATCTCTCATTTTGATAAATACTATTTACGATTAGTTGGGTAGTAAAGATCTGTTTTCTATTTTAGTATAATGAAATTTCGAATAGAGAGAGCTACCACGTTGGATTTATCTTTAATGCAGCGTTTATTTTATCAAACTGTAACGATTTACGGGTCTAAAATATTTACAAAATCCGAAATTAAAGAGTATTCGAAGTTGGCGAGAAATAAAGAATACTGGAAAAAGAAGTTTGTAACTGATTATATATATAATGCCAAATTAAATGGAGAAATAATAGGTTCTTTTTTGTTAAATAGAGATGGTACCATTGATTATATCTTTGTTCATCAGAACTATCAGGGCAGGGGCATGGGATAGCGATGGAACTTTATAAGACATTAGAAAAAGTTGCAAAAGAATCTGGAATACAAACACTGACAACCAAAATAAACGCAATTACAAAACCTTTTTTTGAGAAAAAGGGCTTTACAATTTTAGAAAATATAGTAAAATCAAAAAATGGTAAGGAAATAATTGTGCATACCGGAATAAAAAATATTTCAGAAATTTAATCTAAATACGATGTTTGGAATAAAAGACAATCCAAACTGTTTTACTTCGTCTATAGCGTTTTCATCACTATTATGTATTTTGTAAAATTTATTTGAAATATTTTCTTCATTTAAGGCATTCCAAATAGAGATCCCTCCAAGTGCTCTAATTTTTTTTGTTATTTTAAATTTATAAGTAGTCGAAAAGTCGATGCGTAAGTAATCAGTGGTACGTGAACTATTTGGTTTTTTATAGTTGATAATACTGTTTTCGATTGCGTTATCTGATTGTGGTTCGGTAATAGGTTTTCCACTATGCCAATTGATACCTCCAGACAATTTAAAATCGTTAATAGAATAGGCTACAGCAACATTCAAATTGTGTCTAACATCAATATTATTAGGAAATTTTGTTTCGTTTAAATTAAGAAAAGTATACTCATTGTCTGCATAAGAATAACTTAGCCAGGTACTAATGTTTTTAAATCTCTTGTTAATTAAAAAATCAATACCATATACGTTGTAACTACCGTGGTCTTGTATAAATTCGAATTGGTTTTGGAAACCTTGGCTTCTGGTAATAATACCATTTACATCTTTATAATAAAAATCAGTATTAATTAACCAACTATTATTTTTAAAACTTAAACCCATCGAACCTTGTACGCTTCTTAGTATTGGTATATCCTGATTGTTAGATAAAATCCACCTTCTATTTTCTACTCCCAAAAAATCGTTTTGAAGGTCAATAACCTGTGAGGTAGTTTGATTTTTAATTTCGCCCAAAAACTCTAACGTAAAATGATTTGCAAACCTTTTGTGAAAGCTTATCCTTGGTTCGATAACATACTTGTCAAATTTTTCAAAATAGTTTAACCGTACTCCAACATGTAAAAGATCTTTTTCAGAAGAAGATCTATATTCGATTTCAGAAAAAATGCTATGTGTTCTTAATACCTCCTTAATACGATCCCTAAAAACAGGATTGTTTAGGTCCTGAAGATTCGAAATACCGGTTTCATTAAATTGATAGCCAGTTTTAAAATTGTAACGAGTGCTCGGTTTATATAGAGCGTCCAGCTTTATGCCATTTTCTAATACATGATTTTCCTGTAAAAGACGCTGATTATTTTCGATATCAGAGTTGATAGCTTTTAATTTATAGTCGGTCCCATATGCCAATATTTTGCTTTGAAAAGTAGAACTCCACTCCTTAAAGTATAAAATACCTCCTGCATTATTGTTTTGTTCTAAGCTACTTTCTCTGGCAATATTTAATTGATTTATAATAGAATTTTCCTGAAACCTTAGATCATTATGCATGATCAAAGCATTTATCTTAATAAAATCTTTAGATGTTACTTTATAGATCCATCGAATACTGGTATCATAAAAAGAGAATTGATCATCAGAGCTTCTAACATCAATTACCTCTGAGTTTTGAAAAGTTTTATCAAAGTATTTTTGATAAGTAGGGGTTTCGATTATTCCATTTATAGAATGTCGTACCGCAAATTGTAACGAGGACTTTTTGCCTATGGGAGTGTCTGTGTATCCATCTACACTAATTAGATTTACCCCGATACTAGTGTTGGTATCCTTAGAGATTTTATTACTGGTATTCATTGCAATAACACTGGATACCCCATCTCCATAAGCAGCACTAGATCCGTTTTTGAAAAGTTTTACATTTTTGGTTAAATAGGGGTTAAAAGCAGAGATTAAACCAAAAAAGTGACTTGTTTGATACATTTTTATACCATCCCACAAGATTAAATTTTGATCATTGGTGCCTCCTCTAACATTAATATCAGAAATAGTCTCGTTAACGCTTAGAATTCCCGGTAAGGCCTGGATAGTTTGTAATAAATTGGGTTCGAGCAAACCCGGAAGAACGCCAAAATTATCATAGTTTATGGCTATAGAACCATCTGTTTGTTTATTAATTCCTTTAATCAAATAATCCCTTAGAAGAATTTCATTTAAGTACTCAACTTGTGGGGTTAAGATAATTTCTTTACATGTATTTATGTCAAAATCTTTGACGTCTATTTTTATTGGGTAATAGCCTAAATGATTAATAGTTATTAATTCGGTATTAGAATTAACCTTGATCCTAAATTCGCCAGATGAATCACTAATTGTAGAAAAATTTTGCGTTTGAATTGTTGCACTACCAATAACTTGCTTATCCGTATCTAAAAGGGTGCCGCAAACTTCTATAAGATTTTGTTTTAGACTTAGGGCAATGGTCAGATCATTTAAAGTTGTGTAAATAAATGGAGTCCTTTTTTCTAGGTAGATAATTATGCTGTCAAAATCTAATGAATCTGATGGCTTTATGACTGTGATATCTTTTACATCATTATCGAGATAGGAAAAATGATATCCGAATTTTTTTTGGATATCATTCAAAACTATTTTAAGACTAATCTTCTCATTTGTTACCTGTGCTTTGCCAGAAACAAAAGTAAAAAGTAATAAAATAAATAAAACAATGGTTTTAGTTTTGATCACTCTTTATACAATGTTATATTTTTATTATTAATTGTATAGTTTAAACGCATAGGTATGGTAATAGATTGTAATGCAGTCTCAATATCATAATGTACAAAGCTTCCTGTAAATAAGGTGGTTAAGTTAATGTCTTTTGTTAAGATTGTTACATCGTATTGTCTTTCGAATTCTTTAAGTATATAAGCATATGGTAAGCTTTTGAAAGAACTTTTGTTCTCTTGCCAATCTGGTAATAGGGTAGTTGTTTGGGTGTGATGTAATGTGTTGTTTATTACCGAAAAAATATTTCCTTTGGTCAAAGTCGTAACCTTTTTGTTATAGGTAACCTTTACAGAGCCTTCATAGCAAGTTACTTCGAAAAAATTTTCTCTATTTTTTACATTAAATTGAGTGCCTAGAACACTCACCCTTCCCGAACTGGTAAATACATCAAATTTTTTCCCTTTTGCAACCTTAAAAAATGCTTCGCCCGTTAAAGAGACTTTACGTTGCTTTACCCAATTGTCTTTTGAGAAACTTAAAGATGATAACGCATTAAGAGAAACTGATGAAGAATCTGGTAAATTAATATGAGTTTTTTCATTCGCCAGAGTAGAAATATGCGTGTCTTCTTTATTAAAAAATGCAAAGTAGGTAACAATTCCTATAACAAAAATGGATGCTACTCTTATAAGTATCGATGGTATAGAAAGAGATGTTTTTGTTTGATAACTTTGCTCAGGCAATTGTTTCTTTAAGTCATTAAGGTTTTCTTCAATATCATAATTAGGTGCCTTAAAACTTTTAGCTGCTTCAGATATTTTACAATAAGAATCAAAGGCATCTAATTGCTCAAATGCCTTCAATTCTTCCTTGTTGAGCTCTGTGTTATTCAACCATTTTAATATGATTTTTTTCTTTTTCATAACAACATTTCAGTTATATAACAATCGTATGAGAAAAATTCCCAGTCATGATTACATTTTTTATATCCCTTCTATTTCTTTTCTTAGCTTTTCGAGAGCACCATAGATTCTTTTTTCAACCGCTTTTCTAGAAATACCAAGTAATGCTGCGATCTCTTTGTGTTTTTTCCCTTCTGCTCTATTCATTAGAAAAGCTACGCGTTGCGGTTCGGTTAATTTGGCCAATGCTCTTTGATATTTTTCAAAATATTCTTTTTCTTCTAAGATGTATTGAGGGTTTTCTTCTGTTTTATTTTTTTGACTACCGCTTTGTAATTGATAGTTTAGCTTAACCTTGTTGTGTTTTATTTCATTTAACGTTAAGTTGTTTGCAATTGTAAATAAGAAACTTTTTGCTTTTGTAATCGGTACTTTTTTGCAGTTTTTCCAGAGTTTTATAAAAGCTTCCTGTACTTGATCTCTTGGATTTATATGATCACCATATTTGTAATAAATAAAGTTGTGAAGATTTTCTGAGTACTTTTTGAAAACCTCAGAAAATAACTTTTCGTTGCAAACATTCTCAAACAAATCTTTGGACATTCTTGGTAAATTTGTCTAAAATTAAAAAAAACATGATGGTATTAGGAATTTTTGCGTTTAAATTGTTACTATATAAATAAATAGAACAAAATGAAAGCAAGGGGTTTCATAATGGTATGGTTAGGTTTAGTGCTATTAAGTGCAATTGCATGCCAAAAAGAGGAAAGAGAATTTATTGATGAATCTCAGGATAATACGATTCCAAAGGATTCTAGGTTGGCGAAGTTAATGCGAGATATTACAACACATGATGGTTCTTATGATGATCTAGTAGATGGAGGTAATTGTTACAGCATTAATTTACCGTATACTATTTTACTTAATGGAAAAGAAAAAGAAATAACTAAATTAAGTGATTATATAGATATACATACAACTGATTTTATAGAAATACAATACCCTATAACTATTACAATGCATGACTATATAGAAAAAAGTATTAATAATAAGGAGCAGTTAACAATTTTGGCTGCTTTGTGTTCTAATGAAGATGATGATATAGAATGTATTGATTTTAATTACCCTTTTAAACTTTCTACTTTTAATACTAATACAAATGTTTTTAAAACTATAGACGCAATTCATGATGCTCAACTGTTCGTATTTATGAGTGATCTTAATGAAGAAATGTCTATATCAATAAAATATCCTATAATCATGGAGTTGCATAATGGGCAAAATACAGAAGCAGCTCATAATACCGATTTACTTTCTACAATTTTGGAGTATGCCGTTTCCTGTGATGAAAATGATAATAATCCTTCAAATTAAAGGTTTTTGGATTAGGTAGTTACTTTTTGTTCGATAAAAACTGTTATTTGTTAAACAAAAAGTTAAAAAAATGCTAAAATCATATTCTTGGGTTAGAGATTTTTTTTGTGAGTTGTTTAATCATCAAAATAAATAATCAAAAATTTAGAATGATGAAACTTACAAGACAACTTACCCTAATTTTTATTGCATTTATAGTATGTTTTACTTCATGTAATAACGATGATGATTCAACAACGACTCTTCCGGTATCAAATACAATTGCCGATTTTGTAACTAATAATGCTAATTATAGTTCACTACTGGCTGCCTTACAAAGAACAGAATTAGATAAAACTCTAGCAGGAGATGGTTCTTTTACCGTTTTCGCACCTAATAATAATGCTTTTGAAACTTTTCTAGATGGTACTGCGTTAGATGATGTGCCAACAGAAACATTAAGGCAATTATTGTTAAATCATGTGATAGGAGATAGGGTAACTTCGAATATGCTAACGACTGGTTATGTCAAGAATTTGGCACAAGAATCGACCACTATGGCAAACCTAAGTATGTATATTAATACAGCTGGTGGCGTGGTGATTAATGGAGAATCTACTGTGACCACTGCAGACATAAGTACAGATAACGGAGTGATTCATGCAGTAGATAAAGTAATCCCTTTACCTACTATTGTAACTTTTGCAACAGCAGATGCTACTTTTAGCAATTTGGTAGCGGCCCTTACAAGAGATGATCAGTTGGATGAGAACTATGTGGCTACTTTAAGCACTGCAAACGGAACATCTCCTGCGCCATTTACGGTTTTTGCACCCACCGATGATGCATTTGCAAGCTTATTAACAGAATTGAGTGCGGGTTCATTGGCCGATATAGATGAGGCTACTCTTACAGCTACATTAAACCTTCATGTAGTTGCTGGTGCAAATGTTAGAGCTGAAGATCTTTCTAGTGGAACCATAACCACATTAGGAGGTGATATTACGGCAGATGCGGCTCAAGCAACGCTTACCGATGCTAATAATAGAGTGAGTAATATCATTGTGACCGATGTACAGGCGGCTAATGGTGTTATTCATGCTATCGACAAGGTGATATTACCTGCACTATAACCATAAATAAACCCTCCAGAGTAATATAACGCCCATGATATTTAATATATCATCACCAAATATCATGGGGTTATTTCACACTATATCTTAATTACTAACTCTAAAAAAATGAATATTATGAAAAAGTTATTCAATAAAATTTCTATGTCTTTTTTATGCATATTGAGTATGATATTGGTATTGTCATGTCAAAATGATGATAACGAAAGTATTGGTAAAGAAACACTACAAATTGATTTTGAAGAATCGCCTGTTATTAGTTTTGATGAAATTGAGAAAATGACTCAAAACATTATTGAAGGAGAGTTAACCATCCCCGAAGAAACTTCGGTAGCATCAAAATCTGTAAATACGATCAGTAGAGAAAAAAGAATTTATGATTTTTCAGCAACAGTGAATAGTGGAGCTGGAGAGGGGTCAGAAATCTCTGGCGAATTGAAATTAAATTACACGTTGTACCACGCAAGCTTTGCTATTGTAAGAGGAAAGTTAACACTTCCAGACGGAACAAAAGCAAGGGTTAGAGGTGCTGTTGTTTGTGATGGAATCGTTTATTTGGTTATACGCTTACCTGAGGGGGGCTTAATTTTTGGAGTCGGAAAAGTAGACGAAAATGAAAATTTAGAAGGGAGTTTTAGAATTTTTGGCTCTGGTGTAGGGAAAGGTAATTGGAAAGCCGAACTGACAGAAGTTGTACTTCCTAATAAAAACATTGTAGAATTGATCGTAGAAGATGGAAGATTTACAACTTTGGTAGCTGCGTTACAATCAGCAGATTTGGTTACAGCATTATCAGGAGAAGGTCCCTTTACGGTATTTGCTCCTACAGATACAGCATTTGAAGCATTAGAAGAGATTCCTGGAGGAGAGGTGTTAAAAGAAATTTTATTATATCACGTAGCAGCAGGAAGGTTTAACTCTTCAAAATTACTAGAAGAAGAACTGACAGAAACATTACAAGGAGAAAATATAAAGGTGAGCTTTAATGAAAATAACGAAATTGTAATTAATGACACAGTCAAAGTAATTTCAGCAAATATAGGGGGCTCCAATGGGATAATTCATATTATAGAAGCCGTACTTTTACCACCTTCATTACAACCGACTCCAAGTATTTTGGAAATAGCAATCGCGACACCAGAATTGTCGACTTTGGTAGGTGCTGTACAATCTGCAGGATTGGTAGAAGCATTATCTGGTGAAGGTCCGTTTACTGTTTTTGCTCCAACCAATGCTGCTTTCGACACGTTAGAATCCATACCAGGAGGAGATGCTCTTAAAGAAGTATTGTTGTATCACGTAGTTTCTGGAAAATATACAGCAGAAGATTTACTTGCAAAACAGGAGATTACAACGCTTCAGGGAGAAAAAGTTACTATAGAAATGATAGATGACAAAGTATTTCTTAACGGAAATGTTGAGGTTGCAATTGCAGATATCGAAGCTTCTAATGGTATTGTACATGTGATCAGCGGTGTATTACTGCCTCCGACACCTTTACCCACGATTGTAGAACTTGCTATAGCTACTCCAGAGTTATCAACTTTGGTTAGTGCAGTACAATCAGCGGGATTGGTCGATGCGCTTTCTGGAGAAGGTCCGTTCACTGTTTTTGCTCCCACCAATGATGCTTTTGCAGCATTAGATGAACTGCCTACGGGAGATATACTTAAAGAAGTATTACTTTATCATGTGGTTTCTGGAAAATATAAAGCAGATGATTTGCTGGAAAAACAGGAGATTACAACGCTTCAGGGAGAAAAAGTTACCATAGAAATGATGAACGGGAAGGTATTTATTAACGGAAATATTGAGGTCGCCATGGCAGATATTGAAGCCTCAAATGGTATTGTACATATTATTAAAGGTGTTTTGATTCCTTCTACATGTTCTTTTTAGAAGTTAACCAAAAAAAGTGAGTATTTAGTTAATGTATTACAACTTAACTAAATTTATAAGCTATTGATAATATACATGCTTCGGTATATTTTTCAATAGCTTTTTTGTTATAATAGGGAGTTACTTTTTTAAATTGCAACCTTTTGTCTTTAATCTTTTTATAATTCAATTCATCTTCCTTTATAAATACGCTTCAAATCCTTAAATTTGCACCCATCTATCAATAAAGGGTAGATTTTCAAAACAAAGAATATATGTTTGATAATTTAAGTGATAAGTTAGATAAAGCCTTACATATCTTAAAAGGGCATGGGCAAATTACAGAAGTAAATGTTGCCGAAACACTCAAAGAGGTACGTAGAGCCTTGGTTGATGCTGATGTAAATTATAAAATTGCAAAGGAGTTTACAGCAACTGTAAAAGAGAAAGCATTAGGGCAGAATGTATTAAAAAGCTTAAAGCCAGGACAACTAATGGTGAAACTTGTTAAAGACGAGTTGACCGAGTTGATGGGAGGTGATGTTGCAGGAGTAGATTTGTCTGGTAAGCCTTCTGTTATCTTAATGTCAGGGTTACAGGGTTCTGGTAAAACGACTTTTTCAGGAAAATTAGCAAACTTTCTTGCTACCAAGAAAACAAAGAAACCACTTCTTGTTGCTTGTGATGTATATAGACCAGCGGCAATCGATCAGCTACATGTAGTAGGAGAACAGATTAATGTCGAGGTTTTTAGCGATAGAGGAAATAATGACCCAGTAGCAATTGCAAAAGCTGGAGTTGCCCATGCAAAGGCAAACGGATTTAATGTTGTGATCGTGGATACTGCGGGACGTTTGGCTGTAGATGAAGCAATGATGACAGAGATTGCGAATATCCATAAAGCAATAACTCCTAATGAAACATTGTTTGTGGTAGATTCTATGACAGGGCAAGATGCTGTTAATACAGCAAAAGCTTTTAATGATGTTTTAAATTTTGATGGGGTTATCTTAACCAAATTGGATGGAGATACTCGAGGTGGAGCAGCAATTTCGATAAAATCTGTTGTAAATAAACCAATCAAGTTTATCGGTACAGGAGAAAAGATGGAAGCAATTGATGTTTTCTATCCATCTCGTATGGCTGATCGTATTTTAGGAATGGGAGATGTTGTGTCTCTTGTAGAAAGAGCTCAAGAACAATTTGATGAAGAAGAAGCTAGAAAATTACAAAAGAAAATAGCTAAAAATCAATTTGGATTTGATGACTTTTTAAAACAAATCCAGCAAATCAAGAAAATGGGTAACATGAAAGATCTTGTTGGAATGATACCTGGTGCTGGAAAAATGATGAAAAACATGGATATTGATGATGATGCTTTTAAACATATCGAAGCGATCATACACTCAATGACACCAGAAGAACGGTCAAAACCTCAAATCATAAATTCTAGCAGAAAAAAGCGAATCGGTAAAGGTTCGGGAACATCCATACAGCAAGTAAACCAATTACTTAAGCAGTTCGATCAGATGAGTAAAATGATGAAAATGATGCAAGGCGGTGGCGGAAAACGAATGATGCAAATGATGGGTAAAATGAGATAAATTTATTAGGTAACTAACTCGAACACTTATAAAGTAATTATTGGGAATGAAAATATTAGACGGAAAAAAAGTTAGCAACGATATTAAAGATGAAATTGCTGCCGAGGTTTTAAAAATGAAGGAGAGAGGGGAGAAAGTCCCTCATTTGGCTGCGGTTATTGTTGGAAATGATGGAGCAAGTTTGACATATGTTGGTAGTAAAGTAAGGGCTTGTGAGCGAGTAGGTTTTGAATCTACTTTGGTAAAAATGCCTAGTACTACTAGTGAAGTTGAGTTGTTAGCGAAGATCAAGGAATTAAACGTAGATGATGAAATAGATGGTTTTATTGTACAGTTACCATTACCTCCTCAAATCGATACTCAAAAAGTATTATTGGCTATAGATCCTGATAAAGATGTAGATGGTTTTCATCCTATGAATTTTGGGAAAATGGCCTTGGATATGTCTACTTTTATTCCTGCTACTCCGTTTGGAATTTTAGAATTATTAGAGCGTTATGACGTAGATACTAAAGGGAAGCATACTGTAGTTATTGGTAGAAGCCATATTGTAGGAAGGCCTATGAGTATCTTGATGGGAAGAAAAGGTTGGCCTGGTAATTCAACAGTTACACTAACTCATAGCCACACAAAAAATATAACTCAAATTATTTCTCAGGCAGATATTGTTATCTCTGCATTGGGGGTGCCTGATTTCTTAAAGGCAGAAATGGTAAGAGATGATGCAGTGGTCATAGATGTTGGTATTACTAGAGTACCCGATGAGACTTCACCAAAAGGTTATAAAATTGTTGGAGATGTAGATTTTGATAAAGTGAGTAAAAAAGCGTCTTTTATTACACCTGTTCCAGGAGGAGTTGGTCCAATGACGATAGCAATGTTGTTGAAAAATACATTATTAGCACGTGAGAGACATCGTAATGATTAATGAATTTAGATTCATAGAACAATAAATATTAAAAACAGCTTCCTTAAAGCTGTTTTTTTTATGATTGTGTTAAAAATGCAGCGGTTTTGCTGAAAATAATAAGCGTTAGATCCCTGTGTCCTCTTTATTAGATTGTAGTGTAATTGGATTAACTAATTTTTGCGTTGATTTCAATAAAAATAAGTGTAGAGGATTTAAAAACTGTACAATTCTAGCAATATTTCCTTTTGATAAGATGTTTTACAAAATTACCAAGCGGCTAGGTTTGATTTTGTCTAGTTATTGTTAAAAGATGAGAGGTTGGGTGAGGTGTAAAAAAAGAAAGCAACAGAATTCGAAGAATTCTGTTGCTTTGTTACATTTATATTTTGGTGATTATAGATGTAGTATTATTGTATATTCTAGTTATCGTTAAAAGCGTCGGCATTAATTTTCTCTTCCTCAGAACCTCCTGTACCGTATCCTTTGCTTCCACTTGGAAGTAAGTCTAAAGCTAGGTTGTATGAAGGAACGTTAATTCCTTTAGATGTTTTAACAGTATTAAAGTTTAAGATCTGCTGACTTTTTTCGTACAAAGCATTTTTAGAGAAAGTTCCGTAACGCTTTCCTTGCTTGGTAATTTCTACCCATTGTTTACCATAGGCAATTTTTAAGTAGTACTCACCTTCGGGTATATTTCTGATAAATTGAGTAGTGTTAGAGTTGATGTAGGTAACACGTGTTAACACATCATCTTTTTCTGTTTTACCCATTTTGTACATTTTAACAACAACCTCGGCGTTTTTACCTACTTTAATTTTTAAGTAGTTGTCCAATTTATAGTCAAACTTACCTTTGAAGTTAAATGATTTTGGAGTTGCACCAGATTTATAATTCTTTTTCTCCCAAGAAGAATATTTGTTTTCTCTCTCTACTGCTATCGAGGCTGCTTTAGGAGAATTTGTAGATCCTCCAGAGTTAGATCCTGCAGAGGCAGTTGTTGACTCTATAGGGTTTGAAGTAGCAACATCTGTACCACGAGCGGCTCTTCTGTTTGCTTCTTCTAAAGCTTTTCTTGTTTCTTCTGTGTCAGCAAGAGCTTTTCTGGCAGCAGCTTCTTTTGATTTTCTAGCTGCGTCTGCATCTGCAATTGCTTTTGCTGCAGCTGCTTCAGCTTCTCTTTTTAGACGTTCTGCATCTGCAATTGCTTTTCTTGCAGCTTCTTCGGCAGCTCTTTTTGCTGCTTCGGCTTTAGCAATTGCTTGTTCTGCAGCTAACTTTGCTGCTTCTCTTTTTGCTGCTGCTTCTTTAGCAGCTCTTTCTGCATCTGCAATTCGACTATCTTCTGTAAGGTGTTTTGTAATAACAAAACCGTTCATACTTTTGTACTGTATGGCACTCCAGTCTCCGTAATTAGTACTCATAACATATACTTGAGTCCCTTGAGGAACCTCGGCAATAGTGTTAAAGTTAAGACCTGGACCACTACGAACCTCTAGTTTTTGAGAAGACATAGAGTATGCTCCATCTTTTTGAGCATGAGCGGACGAGAAGGTAATCACCAAAAGCAGAATAAATGTAAAAAATGACTTCATATCGCTTGTTTTAAGTAGATTGGGTTATAATATAAATTTTAAATAATGCTATTTTTTTGTAAAAATTAATTCAAATAATAGATTTTTTGTCAATAATTTGGACTTCAAAAAAGATGCCAAAGATATTTTTGGGGTAAATCTATACTTGCCATATGGAAAGTAAAACTTACGTTTGATACATGTTTTTTAAAGAACTTTTTTTGATTTAATTAGCTAGTAATCAGGTTTTTATGCGTTTTGTGCTTTAGTTAAACTTGAACATTTTCGACTAAACAGCTGAAACGAAAACTATTAAATCAGACTCAAAAGTAATGTTTTATTATGAAAAACACAACTTGTTTTCATATTATTTGCATAAAAAAAACGAATTGTTTTTAATAATTTGTGCTTTTCGTCGGCTTTTTATTGTTTTATAACTGATTTTTAAGAATCGTGATAAATGATTAGTCGGTTCTGATTTTTAAAGAGGTTAAACGTTTTTTTAGGATGTTTTTTTTAGTTAAAGAAAACAAAAAAATGAAGGCTAATTTGTTCTTCTTGTTTTGTTTAGTGATGATTGGGTGTTAGAAATATGATTTTTGATAGTAGTAAGGAGTTAGAATTTATTATAATGAGTCAGTGATTTAGAATAATCCGGTGAAGTGATTTTGATATTGACGTTAAAGCTTATGACAAGTGTTAGAACTCGAAACTTTGTGTGGATTTTATGAATTGTTAATTGATTAATGTGAGGAGCTTATGATTATGGCCCCTTTAAGCAGAATGTTTTTTATTTTGTTTAAAGGGGTTTAAGTTTTGAGAACTAATGTTTTTTCTTGATTAGGTGAGGGAATTTTGCTTGAAATTTTTTTAATCTAGGGATGGATACATTGCGTATGTATGGGTTACCTGGGTTTCTTTTTTCATAATCTTGATGGTATGCTTCTCCTTTCCAGAATTTTTGAAAAGGAAGTATTTCTGCTGCAATTCTTCGATTAAGTTTTTTGTATAGTCCTTCTTTTTTTTCTTGTATTATCTTTTTCTGTTCCTCATTTTGGTAAAAAATAATAGATCGATACTGAGAGCCATGATCAGGTCCTTGACCATTGATTTGAGTAGGGTTTTGTGAGCCAAAGTATACATCTACTAATGTTGCAAAAGAGACAACTTTTGGGTCATAAATGATTTCAACGGCTTCGGCATGACCTGTACGTCCAGTATTGCTGGATTGGTATGTAGGATTCGGAGTATGACCTCCCGAATAACCTGATATAGATTCTTTTACTCCGTTAACACTTTCGTAAATGGCTTCAACACACCAAAAGCATCCGCTTGCAAAATAAGCTCTTTCTAATCCGTTAACTGGCGCAACGCTTACGGGAGTTGTGTTTTGCTTTTCTGAGTGTTCTGTGTTTTCAGTTGTTTGGCTATTTCCTTGACAACTAGATAATGATATAATTAGAAAAGATAATAAATAGAATGTGTTCTTCATGATAGTATAATTTTTTATGCTTAGTCCTTTTAAGGCAGGAAAACTTTCATGGGGTAAAATGGTAAATGTTTTAGATTGAGTTTTTCTTATAAATATAAAATAAAACAGGCAGTTATCTATAATAGGTAACTGCCTGTAATTAATATTGTTTTGTGTTTATTAGCCATTCATAGAAATGAGAAATTCGTCATTGTTCCTTGTTTGTTTAAAACGGTCGTTGATAAATTCCATTGCTTCTACTGGGTTCATATCTGCCAAGTACTTACGCATGATCCACATACGTTGTATGGTTGTGTCATCTAATAATATATCATCTCGACGAGTACTACTAGATATAAGGTCGATTGCTGGGAATATACGTTTGTTAGCAATACGTCTATCTAATTGTAATTCCATGTTACCCGTTCCTTTAAATTCTTCAAAGATAACTTCATCCATCTTAGAGCCTGTTTCTGTTAATGCAGTTGCAATAATAGATAAAGATCCTCCATTTTCAATATTACGAGCAGCACCAAAGAATCGTTTCGGTTTATGTAATGCATTTGCATCTACCCCACCACTTAATATTTTTCCACTTGCAGGTTGTACTGTATTGTAAGCACGAGCTAAGCGGGTTATAGAATCAAGTAAAATGACAACATCATGGCCACATTCTACAAGTCTTTTAGCTTTTTCAAGTACAATATTTGCAACTTTTACATGTTCATTAGCTTCTTTATCAAAAGTAGAAGCAATTACTTCTCCTTTAACATTACGTTGCATGTCTGTTACTTCTTCTGGTCTTTCATCTATAAGTAGAATCATTTGATAAACTTCTGGATGATTGGCAGCAATGGCGTTGGCAACGTCTTTAAGGAGCATTGTTTTACCAGTTTTGGGTTGTGATACAATCATTCCTCTTTGTCCTTTACCTATAGGGGCAAACAGATCCATGATTCTAGTTGATATGGTACTTTGTCTTTCTGCTAATTTAAATTTTTCTTGAGGAAATAGAGGGGTCAAGTGCTCAAAAGAAACTCTGTCTCGAACCACTTGAGGGTCCATTCCATTAATTTTATTTACCTTAATAAGAGGGAAGTATTTTTCTCCTTCTTTAGGAGGTCTTACCTGTCCTAAAACAGTATCCCCTGTTTTAAGTCCAAAAAGTCTGATTTGAGATTGAGATACGTAAATGTCATCGGGAGAAGAGAGATAGTTGTAATCACTAGATCTTAAAAAACCGTACCCATCTTGCATTGTGTCTAAAACTCCTTCACTTTCTATGATCGCGTCAAACTCAAAATCCGGTTCTTTGTAACGATTTCTGTTATCTCGATTTCCGTTTTCCTTTTTATGGTTATTGTTATTGTTTCGAGATTTGTTTTGTTGTTTATTGTCGTTGTTTCTACTACGAGTATTTTCTTTGGTATCTTCTTTTTTGTTTTGAGGAGGCCTGTTGGTGTTGTTAGAAGTTGTTTTTACTTCATTGTCTTTTGAGGCTTTTTTTTCTGAACCTGAAGTGCTCTCTTCCTTTTTCTTTTCTTTAGGAGTGTTAGCTTCTTTGTTGGCCGGTGTCCCACTTGCTTCTGGTTTTCTAGCACGCGGTCTTTTTTGTCGGCTTGGTTTGGGTTTATCTGCCTTAGGTTCTTCTGAAACGTCAGGATTTCCCTCAACTACAGTTTTTACCTTGTTAGGGTTTGCAGCTTGATGATCCAGGATTTGATAAACAAGATCTAACTTTTTTAAAGTACGGTATTTCGGTACATTAAGGTTTTTTGCAATATCTTGCAGCTCAGGAAGCTTTTTCGCTTTTAATTCAGAAATCTCTAACATTTAAGTGTATTGTTGTATATTTTACGTTTTAGGTGTAAATTTTCTAAAGAAGAATTCTAGGAAAATTTTATTTCGAAGGTAAGTAACCTTGGTTGAGAAGATTACAGGTTTTGTGGTGCAAGTATACAACTTTATTTTTAATTTTTTACACTTATTTCTAAAAAGAAACTCTTATTTTTGCTTCCTCTAAGGGAAAAATAATAATGTTACAACGAATACAAACCATATATTTATTATTAGTAGCTCTAGTTTCTGGAGTGTTGTCTATATATTTGCCATATGGTATAGATTCTGAAGGAGTAGCACATTACGCTAACGAAGAATTATTTCTTTTAGGATTGTTTCTGGGATCTTCGGCTTTGTCTTTGATTTCAATTTTTATGTTCAAAAATAGAAAGCTTCAATTTGTATTGGGGCGTATCAATATCTTATTAAACTTTATTTTACTAGGAGTATTTGTTTATTGGTCTCTAACGGTATCTGGAGAAACTCACGTTTTTGAGAAAGGTATTGGGATGATCATTCCTATTATTTCTATCGTTTTATTAGTGATGGCCAATAAGGCTATTAAAAGGGATGAGAATCTTGTAAAATCTGTAGATCGATTACGATAAACCTAAAATCTTAGTAGTATTAGTGCGTTAAAACCCGAAGTATGCCAACTTCGGGTTTTATTTTTTTCCTAGTTCAATTACTTCAAGGTTTTCAATGTTTCCTTTATCAAGAGTAAATCTTAACATTGTACGAACTTTATGAAATCCATGTTTACCAGCGGCACCAGGATTCATATGTAAGACTCCATTTTTTTTGTCTGGGATGACCTTTAGGATATGAGAGTGTCCGCAAATAAATAATTGAGGAGGGTTTGTTTTGATTTCTTCTCGAGTATTTATATTGTATTTGGGAGGATATCCTCCAATATGTGTAATCCATACAGAGACGCCTTCGCAAACAAAACGTTGATGAAGAGGGTGGGTGGTTCTAATTTTATCGTCATCGATATTTCCATAAACTGCTCTAAGAGGTTTTAATGCTTCTATAGAATCAGTTACATTAAGGTGACCAATGTCTCCTGCATGCCAGACTTCATCGGCATCCTTAACATAGTGTAGTATGCGATCATCTATATAGCTATGTGTATCACTAAGTAAAAGTATTTTTTTCACAATAGGTAGGGGCTTTTGGTAAAGCTTTGGTTAGTGGTTTTTAACAAAATTATGAGAGGGAATAATAATAAAAACTATATGATATAGTACTTACTTTTTATATGAGTTATATTTGTTCCCTGGATTTTGTAAAAATAGGATATTCTGTTTAATACATAGCAATATAAAAGATGAGTTTTGTGTATAAGAAAACAGGTGTTCATGATCCAATTAAATTTAAACATAGAAAATAAATAGCGTACCTTAAAATGAGATACTTTTTAGAACTTTCTTATGATGGAACCAATTATCACGGTTGGCAAAGACAACCCAACGCAATTTCTATTCAAGAAGTTTTAGAAGATTCTTTGTCTACTTTATTAAGAGGTAATGTAGCTATTGTTGGGGCAGGAAGAACAGATACTGGGGTACATGCCAAACAAATTATGGCGCACTTTGATCATTTTGAAGAGTTAGATACAGCACAGTTGCGGTATAAACTAAATTCAATTCTTCCTGTTGATATTGCAATACATAAAGTTTATTTAGTTAGAGAGGATGCGCATGCTCGATTTGATGCAATTAGCAGATCCTATGAATATTATGTCAACCTAAGTAAAGACCCTTTTGGTGTAGATAAATCCTATTACTATAAAAAAACATTGAATGTTGATGCAATGAACGAAGCTGCTAAATTACTGTTAAACTATACGAATTTTAAATGTTTTAGTAAGTCAAAAACCGATGTAAAAACGTATAATTGTACCATTACGAATGCCGTTTGGGAAAATTGTGGAGATCAATTGGTTTTTAAAATTTCGGCCAATCGTTTTTTACGTAATATGGTAAGGGCTATCGTAGGTACCTTGATCGAAATAGGTGAAAATAAGTTAAATAAAGAAGGATTGCTAGCTATCATTAAAAGTGAAGATCGAAGTAAGGCAGGATATTCTGTTCCTGCTCATGGATTGTATTTGACAGCTGTAGAGTATCCCCAAAAAATAGTAGAATAAATTCATGGCAGATAAGAGCGGTAAAGCTTTTGATTTTAAACTTTTTAGACGGCTGATTACGTATACGAATCCTTACCGGCTAACTTTTTATTTTGTAGCATTTTCGGCTATTCTGTTGGCTGCATTGTCGATTGTGAGCCCTTATCTTTTGAGGCAAACGATTGATAGGACTATTATTCCTCAGGATGCTGAGCTATTAGTTTATTTTGTTAGCTTAATGTTAGGGATTTTGGTGATCGATGTTGTTACTCAGTTTTTATTCATCTTTTTTGCAAATTGGTTGGGTCAACATGTAATACGAGATATTAGAGTTGCTCTTTTTGGTCATATGCTAGGTTTTAAAAAGCAATATTATGACCGTTCTTCTGTTGGGAGGTTGGTTACTAGGGCAGTTAGTGATATTGAAACAATTGCAAGTATTTTTAGTCAAGGTCTGTTTATGATTATTAGTGACTTGTTAAAAATGCTGGCAATATTGTGCTATATGCTCTATCAGAGCTGGCAACTTGGTTTGTTGGTTTTTGTAGTGCTGCCTTTGGTGGTATATGCAACCAGAGTTTTCCAAAAGAAAATGAAGGCAGCGTTTGAAGAAGTTAGAACACAGGTTTCAAATCTTAATTCTTTTGTGCAGGAGCGCCTTACAGGAATGAAAATTGTTCAGCTTTTTGCAAGAGAACAAACAGAGTATGATAAGTTTAAAGAAATAAATAATAAGCATAAAAAAGCTTGGATTAAAACAGTTTGGTATAACTCTATTTTTTTTCCTATTGCAGAAATGTCAAGCTCTATAACGGTGGGGCTTATTGTTTGGTTTGGAGGGCTAAAAGCAGCTCAATATGATGGAGTTTCTCTGGGGCTTGTTATAGAATTTATACAATTATCTCAAATACTGTTTAGACCACTTAGACAAATAGCAGATAAGTTTAATACCCTTCAAATGGGAATGGTAGCGGCAAATAGAGTTTTTGCTATTTTAGATACAGATTCTAAAATTGAGAATCAAGGGACGCTTGAATTAAATGATGTTAAAGGAAAAATCACTTTTGATCAGGTGAGATTTAGTTATGTAGAAGGAGAAGAAGTGCTTAAAGGAGTGTCTTTTATAGCCAAACCAGGAGAAACAATCGCTATTGTTGGGGCTACAGGGGCAGGAAAATCTACGATAATTAATTTGTTAGAAAGATTTTATGAAATTGATAGCGGTACCATATCTGTTGATAATTTTGATATTAAGACAATCGATGTGCAATCTTTACGAAGTCATATAGCTACCGTATTGCAAGATGTGTTTTTGTTTGCAGACACGATCCTAAATAATATTACACTCAATAATCCCGCAATACCCGAAGAAGAAGTTTATATGGCAGCAAAAGAAATAGGAATTCATGACTTTATTATGAGTCTTCCTGGGGGGTATCAGTACAACGTAAAAGAAAGAGGGGCAATGCTCTCTTCTGGACAAAGGCAATTGCTTTCTTTTTTAAGAGCATATGTAACAAATCCAAGTATTTTGGTGCTTGATGAAGCAACTTCGTCTGTAGATTCACATAGCGAACAATTAATACAGGATGCTACCAATAAAATAACTAAAGGAAGAACATCGATTGTAATAGCACATAGATTGGCAACTATAAAAAATGCAGATAAAATTATTGTAATGGATAAAGGAAATATAGTAGAGTATGGTAGTCATAACGAGTTACTAGAGATTGCAGGTGGATACTATAAAAACCTTTACGAAGTACAGTTTGCTGATGTTTCTGAATGATATTTTTCAGAGTGCCAATTTTTGAAGAGTTATATTAAATCTCTTTTTATTTTTTCTACTAATTCTTCGTTTGTTTTAAAAATAACAAACTCACCATTTTTGATATAAGACACTTTACCTGTTTCCTCACTTACTACTAATGCCAAAGCATCTGTTTTTTCGGTAATACCCACAGCAGCTCTATGTCGTAATCCAAATCGCAAAGGGATGTTATTGTCGTTTGTTAAAGGTAAAATAGCACGAGTCGCTACGATGTAATTATCCTCGATAATCATAGCTCCATCGTGCAGCGGACTGTTTTTGTAGAAAATACTTTCAATAATAGGAGTGTTTACCAGAATGTTCATATTGTCACCAGAAGTCTTTACAAAATCCAAAGCCGTATTTCTTTTGATGATAATAAGAGCTCCAGTTCTGGATTTTCCCATTTCATTGCAAGCTGTAACCAGGGCATTAACATTTGTAATGTCGTCTTCAGGGGTATCTCTAATAAATTTTAATTGTCTCAAAAACTTACGTCTTTGCCCAAAATTAGTAGAACCGATCATTAAAAGAAATTTACGTATTTCTTGTTGAAAAACTACAATTAAAGCAAACATTCCAACACCAATAAATTCACCCAAAACACTGCTTAACATTTCCATAGCAAGGAATTGAGTTAGTTTCCATACCAGGTAAATGATTACAATTCCAATAAAAATGTTGATAGCAGCAGTTCCTTTAACCAACTTATAGATGTAATACAGTAGGAAAGCTACAAGTACAATATCTAGGACGTCTAATATTCTAAGGTTGATTAAATCCAAATGTCTGGTGTTTTTGTAAAAATAGAAAAATTAAAGAAACTTAGATTTCAATTTCTTTGAAATACCAAAGTGATTATTGTTTATAGAACGGTTTCGTTCTTAATATCATTATTTGTTTTTACTTGTGTTACCAAACGAATACATTCTATAGCTTCTTTTACATCGTGTACCCTAAGAATATTACTGCCATTTAGCAAAGCAACGGTGTTCATTGCAGTAGTGCCATTCAAAGCGTCTTCGGGAGTCAGGTTTAAGGTTTTGTAGATCATTGATTTTCTTGAAAGTCCTGCCAAAATCGGAGTATCATGAAAACTTAGTAATTGTAGATTTTTTAGCAGCTCGAAATTTTGTGCTGTGTTCTTCGCAAATCCAAACCCAGGGTCTATGATAATATCATTAATTCCATATTTTCTGGCTTCCGCAATTTTTTGTGCAAAATAGGTGTTGATCTCTAATAGTAGATTATCATATGTATCTAAGGTTTTCATTGTTTTCGGATTTCCTTTCATGTGCATCATTATATATGGTACAGCTAATTTTCCTACTGTTTGAAACATATTTGTGTCTAAATTTCCTGCAGAAATATCATTGATAAGAGCAGCTCCTGCTTCGATACATACTCTTGCTATTTCACTTCTAAAAGTATCTATAGAAAGTAAAATATTTGGAAACTCTTTAACTAATAATGAAACGATCGGAAGTATTCTTTTTTTCTCTTCTTCAATAGAAATGTGCTCTGCTCCGGGTCTTGAAGAATAAGCACCTAAATCAATAAAAGTAGCTCCTTCTTCAATCATAGATGCTACTTTTTTAAGTATTTCTGTTTCATTTTTATACGTACCACCGTCATAAAAAGAATCAGGGGTTAAATTAAGAATACCCATTACTTTTGGGTATGATAAGTCGATTAAAGAACCTTTACAATTAATAGTCATCTTTAATATTTCACGGTTTTTATTCCTAAACTTGAGATAGGATTTTTTTAATTCCCATTTTAAAGCGAAATTTACGCAAAATTCAACAGTTTTATGCAAGATACGGCTACACAATATGATGAAATCATCACACTATGTCGTGATTTATTTATAAAAAAAATGAAGGATTACGGTACGGCATGGAGAATATTGAGACTCCCTTCGTTAACCGATCAAATTTTTATTAAAGCACAACGAATAAGAAGTCTTCAGGAAAATGAAGTACGTAAGGTAGACGAAGGAGAAGAACCAGAATTTATTGGGATTATTAATTATTGTATTATGGCTCTAATACAGGTTGAAAAAGGAGTAGCAGATCAACCAGATCTATCTTTTGAAGAAACAGAAAAGTTATACGATAAACATATAGATGCTACAAAAACGTTAATGCTCAATAAGAATCATGATTATGGAGAAGCTTGGAGAGATATGAGAGTAAGTTCTCTTACAGATTTGATTATCCAAAAACTACTACGGGTAAAACAAATAGAAGATAATAAAGGAAAAACGTTGGTGAGTGAAGGAATCGATGCTAATTATCAGGATATGATAAATTATGCGGTGTTTGCCATGATTCATTTGCAAGACCTAAAATGATTTAAGATATAATATTGTTCTATTAAAAATGTTATCATTTTTCCTAGTATATTGTGAACAACTAAGTAAAGTAATTTGATATAAAATGAAGATTCTCGTTACCATTTCCAGAATATTTGTCGCAGCACTTTTTTTATTCTCAGGTTTTATAAAACTAAATGACCCATTAGGGTTTTCGTACAAGCTACAGGAGTACTTTGGCGAAGGTGTACTTAATTTAGAGTTTTTAATACCATATGCATTGCTTTTAGCAGTGTTTATAGTAATTTTTGAGATCATATTAGGGATTACACTGTTATTGGGATATTTAAAGAAATTTACGCTTTGGTCATTATTAGGAATGATAGTTTTCTTTACATTTCTAACATTTTATTCGGCCTATTTTAATAAAGTTACAGATTGTGGTTGTTTTGGAGACGCATTACCGTTAACCCCATGGGAATCCTTTACCAAAGATGTCATTTTATTAATTTTAATACTTTTCTTATTCTTTGGAAAAAAGTATATCAAGCCAATTAAGCCTTTGGCCATGCATAAATGGGTTGTTTTTGCTGCTTTTACAGCATGTCTAGGTTTTGCTTATCATGTATTAATGCATTTACCTGTTTTTGATTTTAGAGCCTATAAAGAAGGGGTTAATATTCAAAAAGGAATGGAGTTTCCAGAAGGAGCACCCAAGGCAAAATTTGCATATAACTGGAAATTTAATGTAAACGGAGAAGAAAAAATTATTACCACTAGTGGAGACTATCCAAAAGTTGATGGTAATTTTATAGAAGTTGAAACTGAAATGATAGATAAAGGGTATGAACCGCCTATTCATGATTTTGCAATTGAAAAAAATGATGTTGATTACACTGTAGAGTTTTTAGAAAAAGAAAATCTGATAGTTATAATTACCTATAATTTATCTAAAAGTGAGGCTGAAGGATTTCATAAAGTAAAAGAAATAACAGATAAGGCATTGGCCCAAGGATATGAAGTTATAGGTCTAACAGCTTCTACGCCAAAGGATATAGCAGAGGTACAACAAAGATTTGATTTGAACTTTGATTTTTATACAACCGATGAGACTGCTTTAAAAACAATCTTGCGTTCTAACCCAGGAATTGTACAGCTAAAAAAAGGTACAATAGTCGATAAATTACATTGGAACGATGCAGATGAATTAAAAGTTGAAAATGTAGGGCCACCGGTACCGGTTATCGATAAGAAATTAAAGGCACAATTAGATAGTATTATGAAGTTGGATCAGGAGGGAAGAATGAAAAAAGAAATCTCTTGGGAAGAACAACATAAGATTGATAGTACAAATACCGAGTTTGTAACACAAATTCTTGAAAAACATGGATATCCAGGCAAGTCTTTGGTAGGAGAAGAAACGAGTATGGCAGCTTGGTTAGTGATCCAACACTCCAATAAAATAGAGAAATATTTACCTATGATCAAAGAGGCAGGAGAAAAAGGTGAACTAGGAAAAGACTTAGTAGCGATGATGGAAGACAGGTATCTTATGAATCAAGGACTAGAACAAATATATGGTACACAAGGAAAAACAATTACTGCTTCTGACAAAACTTCGATATCGTTTATCTGGCCTATTAAAAATCCAGAGTCTGTTAATAAACGAAGAAAAGAAATAGGGCTCGAAGAAAGTATAGAAGAATATTGTGAACGACTTTTTGGAGTCCCTTACAAGACATATACACTAAAAGAAATAGAAAACCTACAGGGAAGTTCTAAATAGTAATATGGGTAGTTATCTGATTGGTAAAATAGGATATGCTATACTCACATTGATAGGAGTAGTTACGGTCATTTTTTTATTGTTCACTCTTTTGCCAGGAGATCCGGCGCAAATGATGTTAGGCCAAAATGAAACAGAAGAACAGATAAAAAATGTACGAAAGAAGTATGGTTTTGATCAACCCGTGTATAAACAATATTTGTTTTACATTAATGATCTTTCACCGCTCTCATTTCATAGTACCAACAACGATGATTTTACTTTTTATGATAAGGAGAAATATACTGCCATTCAATTGTTTAAAACAAAGAAAACGGTTACCATTTTCAAGCTTCCATATTTAAGAGAATCTTTTCAGAAAAACGGAAAAAAGGTAAGCGCTGTAATTAAAGAGACATTACCCAATACTGCTATATTGGCGATAGTGGCAATTTGTATAGCCATTTTGTTTGGTATTTTGCTGGGTGTTATAAGCGCATTGACAAAAGACGCATGGCCCGATAAAATAATTCAGTTGTTAAGTACTTTAGGTATGAGTGTACCATCTTTTTTTAGCGCTATTATATTTGCATGGTTATTTGGTTATGTATTGCACGAATTTACAGGATTGAATATGTCAGGTAGTTTGTATGAAGTAGATGATTTTGGAGAGGGAAGATATATACAATGGAAAAATTTATTGTTACCAGCAGTTGTTTTAGGGATACGGCCTCTAGCGGTTGTTACCCAGTTAATGCGTAACTCGTTGCTCGAAGTGATGACTCAAGATTATATAAGAACCGCAAAAGCCAAAGGACTTTCTATGTTTATGGTTATAAAAAGACACGCTTTAAAAAATTCACTTAATCCAGTTGTTACTGCAATATCTGGATGGTTTGCATCCATGCTTGCAGGTGCTGTTTTTGTAGAGTACATTTTTGGATGGAATGGACTAGGTAAAGAAATTGTAGATGCACTTAACACATTAGATCTTCCCGTAATTATGGGAGCCGTATTGATTATTGCTACTATGTTTATAGTCATCAATATTCTTGTGGATATTATCTATGGATGGCTTGATCCTAGAATTCGAACATGATAATACTGGATAGTACAAAACTGTGGTGAAAAAAAGTATAAAAAAGATACCTTTTAAAATTGTATTTTTTTTACCAAAATAGATACGATAAGTAAAATAAAGAAGTGAAATATCAGTCTAAAAATGATAATTTTGCGGTGAAGAATAAAAACAATGATTGTTTCGTCAGGAGATAGTTCGATAACCACACTTTTAACCAATTATAAAATTTTAAATTAATGAGAAAAAAAATCGTAGCAGGAAACTGGAAAATGAATAACAATCTGGCAGAGACTAGAACATTACTTTCTGAGTTAAAAACCAAACTTAGTAACTCGTCTCAAACAGAAGTTATTGTGGCACCTACGTTTACCAATTTACAAAGTGCAATAGAAATATTAGATTCTTCAGAAATTACTGTAGCGGCTCAAAATATGCATCAAGCAACAAATGGAGCTTATACCGGAGAGATTTCGGCAAATATGCTTAAAAGTATTGGGATAGATACCGTCATCTTGGGACATAGTGAGCGCCGAGCTTATTTTGGAGAAACAGACGAGTTGTTATCGCAAAAGGTAAATGCAGCTTTACAGAATAAAATGACAATTATTTTTTGTTTTGGAGAAGAATTAAAAGATCGTAAGAATAGCAATCACTTTTCTGTTGTAGCAAAACAACTTACAAAAGGTCTTTTTCATATAAAAGAAGGAGATTGGAAAAATGTCGTTTTGGCATACGAACCAGTATGGGCGATAGGAACAGGAGAAACCGCTTCGCCAGAACAAGCTCAAGAAATGCATGAATTTATACGAGAGACTATTGCCGATAACTATGGACAGAGTATTGCAGATGAGGTTTCTATTTTATACGGTGGTAGCGTTAAGCCCAATAATGCAGAAGAAATTTTTGCAAAACCAGATGTAGATGGAGGTTTAATAGGAGGTGCTTCATTAGATGCTGAGAGCTTTACAACTATTGCAAACGCAATTTCTTAATAATCAAAACATTCTATTTTTTGTTTTAAATAAAAAACGGATACATGTTTTATGAAAAACTTAACAAAGTATCTCTTTAATAGAGGTACTTTGTTTAGCTATTAAAACGTTTTTATAAAAGATAAAGGACTAAATATGTCAAATACAAAATATATTGGTTATACTTTTAAGGTATCACCAGTTCAACCAGGTACAGAAATACTAATAGCAGAATTGGGCTATGTTGGATTTGAAAGTTTTGTAGAAACAGATGACGGCGTGAGCGCATACATCCAGAAAGAAGATTGGGATGATGATATTTTAGAAGGAGTATATGTTTTAGGCTCGGGAGAGTTTACTATTGATTATAGTTTTGAAGAAATAAAACAGGTAAATTGGAATAAGGAATGGGAAAAGAATTTTGCTCCTATACTTGTAGATGATATTTGTAGTGTAAGGGCTCCTTTTCATGACGAAGCTAATACAAAGTATGATATCATAATAGAACCCAAAATGTCTTTTGGCACAGGTCATCATGAGACCACTCATATGATGATTCAATACCTTTTAAAAGCAGACCTTACTAATAAATCAGTACTAGACATGGGATGTGGTACAGGAGTACTGGCAATTCTATCAGAAATGAGAGGTGCCCAACCTATTGATGCGATAGATATTGATAATTGGTGTTTTTTAAATACTCAAGAAAATGTAGAACGAAATAAGTGTAAACAAATATCAGTGTATGAAGGAGATGTTTCTCTTTTATCCGGACAAAATTATGATGTTGTTATAGCAAATATTAATCGAAATATATTATTAAATGATATAAAGTACTATGCAAAGTGTTTAAACACTAACGGAATATTGTTTTTGAGTGGTTTTTATGAAGAAGATCTCGATAAGATTACTTCAGAATGTGAGAAACAAAATCTGGAGTTCGTTAGTAATTTGAGTAGAAATAACTGGATAGCAGCGTCTTATCGTTTAAAATAATGTTTTAATAGTTAACGCAAATGCTCTAATTTACTATATTTGCATAAAAAAGTTATCTCATATGAGTACCCGGGAAAAAGTTTTAGAAGAAGTTCTTGAAAAACCAGTAGAACAAAGTAATAGTGAGATTGTTTTGTACAATGATGATGTGAATACATTCGATCATGTAATAGAAACTTTGATATATACTTGTGAGCATACCCCTGTACAAGCAGAACAATGTGCGTTATTGGTTCATTACAAAGGAAAATGTACTGTAAAAACAGGAGTTTATGAAGAACTGGTGCCGAGATGTTCTAAGTTATTAGATGCCGGCTTAAGCGCAGAAATCATATAATAAAATAAAAAAAGCCTTAGAAAAGGCTTTTTTTATTTTATATACATCCTATATTTATTCAGATCTAAATTAAAATTTGTAATTAAGGGATAGATTGAATAAAGTTCCTAATTGACTAAAATGATAACCAAAATAGGTGGTTTGCGGATATCGTTGATTAAACGTTACAAGATTTGATTGTTCCTGTATAGGGGTAATACCCAGTCCATTTAGAGTTGTATCATTTATTAGGTTTTGACCTGCCTGATTTTCTGCAGTAAATTTCCATTCGGGTAACACATTCAATATATTATTGATATTTATAGAAAGGTTAAATTTCTCTGATATTGCATAATTAATACCTAGGTCAGTAACGATTTTCGGAATAAATTCGGTTCTTAAATTATCGTTTAGCCCCGGATCTTTAAAAATTGCTTTCCCAAAATAAGTGTTGTTTACAGAAAAATTAAAGTCGTTGATTGTATAATTAACTCCTAATATCCATTTGGTCTCTGGTCTAGAGGTAAAGACAGAACTTTCTGAAGTTAAATCGAAAACAGATTGCCCACCACTTTCTACTAATGAAGGATTTTTTACATTTCCCTCTCGTTCGTTTTGTATCGTATAATTTCCTGATAAGTTAAAATCTAATTTTCCATTGCCAATAACTAAATTCTTATATCCAATTACGACATCTATACCCGATGTTCTGGTATCTAAACCATTAATAAAAAAACTAGCGCTATTTAAGTTATTGTTTCTTAATATATCATCAAGAGGAGTTGTACCAATATTAATACCTTGATCGTTAATATTGGTCCCATTAATATCGGTACTTAATATAATACGGTCTTCTATTGCAATGTTATAATAATCTACTGTTAGATTAAGGTTATTGGTGATCTTGGCTCCTAATCCTATGGTGAAATTTGTTGATTTTTCACTATCTAATTGAGGTATCTCAAGAAACTTAGCTTGGGGAGACACATTGTTAATAAGCCCTGTTACCTGAATACCTTGCCCAGCCACAAAACTATATTGTAATTTTTGAGAGTATATTTGATGAAGTGTTGGAGCTCTAAAGCCAGTCGATGCAGATCCTCTTAAAGTAATTTTATCATTAAACTTATATCTGGAGCTTAATTTCCAAACCAAAGCATCACCAAAATCAGAGTATGTTTCTGCTCTCACAGTACCATTAAACAATAAATTTTTGGTGACATCGTAAGAAATATCAAAGTATCCTCCAAAATTATAACGATTAAAATTTCCAGAATTTTCAGGTCTGCTACCAGCAAAAGAATCTGCGCCACCACCATCATAGGATGCTAATTCACCAGGAATTACTTCATAGTCTTCGCTTCTAAACTCTGTACCAAAAGCAATACTTATTTGATCTGTCAGTATTTTTGAAATATCAATATTACCCACTTTATGTGTAAACCTAGTTCCTCCCGAGTCAAATGAAATGGGGCTGTTTTCACGATATAAATTAGAACCTTCTGTAATCTCTCCGTCATCAACAATGCCGTTATTATTTGTATCAACCCATGTAGAAGGGGAGTATACAAAGTTTCTGTTATGTGAATTTCTAACCGTATATTTTTGAAGGTTACTACCAACGGTGAAACTTAGATCATATATCCACCCATTTTTGTTAGATTTAAAACCAATGGTTCCGTTATAATCATTTAAAATACCATCGAATGTGGGGACATACCCATCATAATTATTGGGAACCCCGGTTGCAGGAAAGAAATCTGATAAATAAGGAAAATCGGCTAGTGTTCTCCAATAAGGAGTTCTATAGTTCGCAAAGCTATTGATACTTTTGTAAACATAGGCAGCATTAAAATAGAGGTTTGTTTTATCGAAAATATTTATATCACTATTTATAAGAAATTTTGCAGCAGCTGTTGCTGGTGAACCATTTATGTTTCCTGCGTCGGGTCTTCTTTGTAAAAATTGATTTACAAAAGCAATATCTTCTGGTGTTCCATCGGTAAAGTCATTTATTTCTCCAGCAGCATTGACCGTACCAGGACGATTTGCTAAATTTACTTTGGATAAATCGATCGTATAATTTATAAATCCTTTGTCTTTGACGATACGATCTCCGTTGTTTACACTGATTCCATACACTTCACCATCTCCTTCTACAGTAATACCACTTCTAAGTGTTGCAGATCCATGATCGGGATTATCCTTTAGGACAATATTTACAACTCCTGCAATCGCATCAGAACCGTATTGAGCAGAGGCTCCATCCCTCAAAACTTCTACTCGTTTAATAGCGTCTATAGGAATTGCAGAAATATCTGCTCCCGTTTCTCCTCTAGCTGCAATACCATAGGTATATACCAAAGAACTGAGGTTTTTTCGTTTTCCGTTGATAAGAATCAGCGTTCTACTAGGTCCTAAATTTCTGATTTCATAAGGATCTAGTAAAGAAGTAGCATCGCTAACAGGTGTTTGTGCCGTATTGAAAGAGGGTATTTTATATTGTAAGGCTTTATCAAAAGTAGTTTGACCTGTTTGTGTAATTTCATTGGCAGATAAAACATCTACAGGTAACGGAGTATCTATATTACTTCTGGGAGGTGTTCGTGACCCTACAAGAATAACTTCGCTTAGACTAACTCCTTCTTGTAAAGTAATATTAATAGGGCTTTCTGAGGTTACCTGGATTTCTTGCGATTCAAATCCTATGTAACTAAAAACCAATATGGCATTATCCTGAACCGTGATGGAGTAATTTCCATCAAAATCAGAAGTTGTTCCATTCGAAGTTTTCTTTTCTACAATGCTTACGCTAGGTATTGCATTGCCATTGTTGTCGATAATTTTTCCTGAGATTGTTTGTTGAGAAAATGAAAATAAGCACCCAAAAAGGAGCAATGTAAAACTAAATAAAAGTTTCATAATAAAATGGTTTATGTTAGGTTTTAAGAGCTTTTTAGTCGTCACTAAAAAGAATCCTTAAATTTGAGAAAATTGTGATTGCATTTTCAAAATCTTACGTTAAACTAGCGGTAAATAATTTATAAAACGTTGCTTATGAGAACATAAGTGATCTCTGTTAAGAGTATGAAAAATATGAGATGAAGTAACCTAGTGGTTAGGGTTGTGTCGGTTACAGATGTAGCTTTGTCTGTAGAAATAACAGCAAAAATGGTTGCCAGCGAATTTGTAAAAAGCGTTGAAGGAAGTGAAACTGGAAATGTCTTTAAAATCTGGAATAGAAAATAATGCTATTGACGCAAAGCATATTGTATTTGTGCTATGAACATATCTTCTAATTTAGAAGATTTATTTAGACTGGCTACATACCAGGGTCTCATGCCCTTATTAGATGTAAAGGGTATCGCTTCTAGTTCTTTATCTTTTAAAAAAGGAGCAACAGACCATTTTGCCATGATGGTGATACCTAAATTTGCACGAACTAATTGAATGATAGCCTCGGTAAGTTGTACTTTCTGGATAGAATCTACAAGCCCTTTATTATGCTGTAATATATGATTCAAAACATAGTTTTTTTCTTCAGGAAGGTCATAAAGAATTAAGTTTTGATCACTAAGATTAGAAAGGCTAATACCGTTGTGTTTTGCCAGACTATTTTCCCTGGACATTACTACCATCATTTCATCCTCTATAATGGGTTTAAAATTTATAGAAGGGTGGTTGTTAACGGTGTTTACCAAGGCCAGATCTATCTTACCTTCTGTCAAATAGGTAAGAGGAGCTTTTGTAGCTTCGATGATGATATCTACCGATATATGTTCATTTTCTTTCTTAAGCTTTTGAATAACCTTTGGTAACCAATGATAGGTTGTATAACACTCTGTAGCTATTCGAATGGATCTTTTATCACCATTTTTGATCTCATTTATTTGATGGTTAAGCTGTGTGAACGAAGCGAGCATCTTTTCAGAGGTATTAAAAAGAACTTGACCTATTTCTGTAAGGACTAACTTTTTATTTACCCTATTAAATACTTTGAGGCCTATTTCATCTTCCAATTTTTTTAATTGGTGACTTATTGCTGGTTGAGAAAGAAAAAGCTTGTCTGCAGCTTTAGTTACGGACCCTTCTTTAACAATAACATTTACCAATTTTAAATTCTTCAAAGAGATATCCATAATTCATTTTTTTTATGATAATTATAAAAATAATTCATTTTTATTATGATTCGAATGTACATAACTTTGCTCAATAAACAATCTTAACTCGCAAAGAAATAACTCGATGTATTATTCAATTAACTTATTATCAATTAATAATATCAAATTTTTATCGGTATTACTAATATTAGTAGTACCATCAACTTATAAAATTATGGCTCAAAACAATCAACAATTCAAATCAAATTATCATGAAGTATTAGGTAGCAAAATGCATGTGCTTTCTAATGAGGATGGGAAAGGCAATCCGATTCTTTTTATACATGGTAACCCGTCAAATAGTTATTTATGGAGAAATATAGCACCTCATGTTCTTGAAACAGGACATCCTGTATATATTCCTGATTTAATAGGAATGGGTAAATCCGATAAACCTGCTATTGATTATACATATCTGGAACAATATGAATATTTAGAAACATTAATAAAACAATTGGATCTAAAAGATATTATTTTGGTGTTACATGATTGGGGTTCTGGTTTGGGTTTCAATTATTTTGCCAACCATCCCGAAAATGTAAAAGCAATTGCTTTTATGGAAGGTATTATTCAGGATATAGGCACTTATTTTGATGAGGATACGAAAGCATTTTTTAGACAATTGCGAGGAGAGAGTGGTTGGAAGATGATTGCAGAAGATAACATTTTTTTAAATGATGTTTTGCCAACCTGGGTGGTTCGGAAATTAACTAAAGAAGAATTAGAAGCCTATAAAGCGCCATTTCAGACGGTAGAAAGTAGAAAACCGATATGGAAATTTGTGTCTCAAGTACCTTTTGACGGGAAACCAGAATTAACCGCAGCTATTGTAAAAAACTACCGAGAAATGTTGCAAAAATCAGACATTCCTAAGTTGTTTTTTTATGCAGAACCAGGTGCTTTTATGCCAGAACCTGTGAGAAATTGGATTATAGAACATATTCCTAACATGGAAGTGGTAAATATAGGTCCGGGAACACATTTTATTCAGGAAGATAATCCTCAATTAATAGGGGTAAAATTAAAAGAATGGACGTTAAAGCTTAACAAAAAGTAGGGCCTATATCTTAATTAATTTTCCATATAATTAATAGTTTTTTTCATAGTAAAAGCCAGAAAGTATGTCTGGCTTTTGTTTTTGTCCCAAGTGAGCAGAACTCTAACTTTTTTATCGAATTTTAGTAAGAAAAAACACTTTTGTTGAAGCATTACTCTTAAAAAATAAATAACAGAAAATAGCTAACATTAAATTTGATCTTAAGTCGTTGTTGTTACTCATGAATACTACTTCTCTATTTATGTTGATTAATGAAATCAATTATTTTTCCTGTTTAATTCTGTTTACAATTATTGACAGTTTTAAGAAGAAAATACATTTTATCCATTGTTGTATATTTATTCATATTGTAATACTTTTTTTAATTCTTGTTTATAGTCTAAATTATTGTTCATTCCGTTATGTCCTTGTTCTTTCAGGGTGATAAGGTTTATTTTATCCTTAAAATCTTCTTTAAGTTTTAGTGATGAGCTATAGTTGATAACGCGGTCTCTGTTTCCATGAAATATAGTAACAGGTCTTTTACAATTTTTTAAATACTCATTGGTTGCGAATTTGTATTTTAAAATGAGAGTGGGTACAAATGAAAACCTCTGGCGCATCATGTCTGTCAGACTATAATATGGTGCTTGTAATATCAATTGATCAGGTTTGTTATCAGATGCTAATTTTGAAGCTAGCCCAGTTCCTATTGAGTATCCTAAAATTACGATGTTTTCTTCTTTGTATTTTTTCTTGAGTTCGTCATAAATTTGCTGATTATCTTCAAATAACTGCGCTTGACTATTTATAGTTCCATCACTTTTTCCATAACCTCTGTAGTCAAGAATGAATATATCATAATTTAAATCTGTATAGGTACTCGCAATATTTCCCCAAGAGCTTAGAGAACCTGCATTTCCATGAAGATAAAAAACCAGTCCTTTTGTATTATTTGCTTTAAACAATAGTCCATTTAGTGATTTTCCGTCTGAAACTATGAAATTTAATTCTTCGAAATCTTGCGTAAAGTTAAATTGATAATTTTTCTCTAATTTTTGAGGAAAGAATATCAAGCGTTCTTGAAAAAAATATAGAATAACACATAAGACTAAGTAGAGCCCTGATACTATTTTTAAGAATTTAATTAGTTTCTTTTTCATTATTTAATTCATCTATATCTAATAATGTACGACATGTTAGTGTGAGGTTGGTTATGTGATGTAAGCATTAGATTGTGTTGGTACTAACATCAATTTTATATTATGTTGGATAAGGTGTTTCACTTTTTAGGTATATTTTTTCTTTTTAGTTAGAGAGTTTAATAAAACCTCAATAGTTTCATTAATCTACATTATAGAGTTTAATTTTTTGAAGCTTGTTACAATTTTTTCACTGGATACCTCACAAATTTGCCCCAAAGTACTTGACTATTGTCAAATTCAGGATTAAAATGTCTGTAATCGAATCCGTTTTTGTCATAAATCTTTTGCAAGGCATAAGCTATCTGGGATATCCTTTAGTTTGCCGTACTTCTCTATAAAATTATAATTGTTTCTTTGGTAAAGTTTACTAGCTTCAGGTTGTTTTGATCCCATAAAGAGTATACATTTGGTTTTTCCTAATTCTCTGGACCAATTTTCTAATTCTGATAAAATCTTCTCTCCAATTTTTTGACCTCTCGCTTCGGGAGAAACATACATTCTCTTAATCTCCATAGAATTAAAATCATACCTAGAAATTGCGCCACAACCAATTGCTTTATCTTTATTCATCACTAAAATGACATAATTTAAATTAGAGATATCATTAAATTGAGATAACGGATGGGTCGTACCATCCCTTTGTGCAAGATCTAAATTTAGTGATTGCACAAGTCTTTTAAATTCTGGATTTTGAAAATTTGTTCTTATTATTTTCATTATGTTTTAGAATGGTTAAATGATGTACAACGACTTGGGTTATGTATAGTGTGAGAGTTCGAAAATGATAGTTTAAGATTTCGTACGTTTACAAATAGGCCTTGATTTACATTTTTTAATTTCTTTATTCATAAATATAAGCATTACGAGTAATATAAAATGTACTTACCTTTGGACTTGCACCAAACCCGCATTAGGTATAACCATTGTTGTGGTGTGTATTGTTTTATTCATTAAACTCTTTTGGATATTCAACCATTTAAAGCCATTGCACGGTGGCAGAAGCATTTCTTTCAAATTCTTTCACCAAATCTTGTGCAACAGCTATTATACTTGCATATAGCTTTATAGAGCTAACCTTTGTTTACCAGTGATATAAGCAGTATAGGATACAAAGCCAAAAAGTATAAACCCAAATGTTCTTTGTGTTAGCCCCCTGTGTTGGCTAGGGTCTAATCCTGCAATCATAGCCCAAAAATAAATGAATGTTAATGCTGCAACCAGAATAGAGATGTTTTTGGTAAAACTGGTAGTGTTCCTTTCTTTCATTTCGTATAAAAATGCCAAAGGTAACATCATCACCGAAATCCCAATTCCGTATACTCCATGCCAGGGAGAACCAATTTTGAAGATAGCACCAAACAAAAATGTAATACCAAATACAATGATTAGAAAACTGGTGATAGAAAATTGCCTTTTAAAGCTTGCCCATAAACCAATACCGTATAGAATTAGCGAAGCACCTGTGCCAAATATTCCGATGTTAAAAATGGTTCCGGCAGTTTTATTTTTATTAATAGCTAATTCACTTACATGTTGTCCAATCTGACTATATTCTTCGGCAAAAATGCTGGCTAGGATGATAGTTCCAAAATACAATATTGGTAAATAGATAGCTTGTTTTAATAGATTGTTTTTCATTTTGATTATTTTTTGATTGATTGAATGTTTTTTATAACAGGTATTACCTGTGGTTAGAAGACGACTATTACTTATACTTCGTTACTTCTCAATGATTGTTTTTCTTTTGCTTGTTTCCTAAGTCTTTTTATTTTAATTGTTTAGTAGCCCCATTTTTTCGACCTTTTTTAGCCATTTTGCTCTAAACTCTTTCTTAGAAAGCTGTATTGGACCAATGGTTGTAGTTCGTACTTTTTTTACTCCGATAAAATTTAGAGTTAATTTTTTCATGGCGTTATGACTGGGGTTTCCGTAAAACCATTTGTAATACCATGCGGGTTGGTCTAGTGTGCAAATAATTCGCGCTGTTTTGCCAGTAAAGTACTTATCCCACCACAAAGAGTTTTCTTTTTTATTAAAAGCAAATCCAGGAAGTAAGATTCTGTCTAGAAAACCTTTCATAATGGCTGGTACAGAACCCCACCAGACAGGATACACCCAAACCAAATGGTCGGCCCATTTTAATTTGGTTTGTGCATTTAGTAAATCTGGTTCTAGTTCTGTTCGTTTTCTATATCCAAATTGCAGGTTGGGATTAAAACATAGTTCTCTAATGTTAATTTCTTTTATGATTGCATTCGATTTTTGTGCACCTGTTTTATAGGATTCAGCAAGCCCAAAATTGAAACTTTCTTTGTCTGGATGGCCATTTATAATTAGTATTTTTTTCATCTGTTTTTAAGAGGCTTATGGTTGATGACTATTTTATTAAGAACAAACCAAAATATAGGTCAGTGCTTGATTTAGAATATCCTTTTCATTTTTAGTTCAAACCTAGTGCCTGTTATATTATCAGTATTGAAGAATTTATACAAAATATAACAAGTAGGTATCGTTAAAAATGCTGTGCAAATAATGAATGTGCAAGCGCTGCAAAACACGGCTAAAGTTTGAGTGCCAATCTCGCCAATATATGATGAGGTAAAATCTTGCTGAGCTATAAAATAATGATAAACAGATCCTGTATACTCATAAAAACGAACTGAAGTTTCATAGAGTAACCAAGCCGGATAAAACCATTTTCTAATAGGTTCCCACCATGTTCCCCAGATTGATGGTCGTTGTTTGTTGTTTTCTTCCATGTTGTAATTCTTTTTTACAAAATTGAGGTTAATGAAAGAAGAATCATTTGATATAAATCAAATTCGTTGTTTAGGACTTCGTATTCTACTTAAAGTTTCGAGTGTAATCCCCAAATAGGATGCGATATGGGTTAGCGGAATTCTATTGGTTATTTTGGGGTGGATGTTTATAAGGTGCTTATATCTTTCTTCTGCTTTGTTGAACTGGATGGTATATAATCTTTCGCACAACCCCAACATAGTTTCGGTCACAACTTTACTAATGAATCGTTCAAAATCATGGTGTTTATCAGAAAGCTTGTCTACGGTGTCTTTTGAAAACTCCAGGACTATTGAGTCTTCAACAAATTCGACATAATGCGGACTTGGCTCTTCACTAAAAAAACTGATGATTGCCGCCATAAACTGATTTTCGAACGTAAACCAGTCAGAAATATCTTTTCCGTCTTTTAGATAATAAGCCCTTGCACACCCTTCTACCATTAGATATGCGGTTTTAGAAAACTGCCCTTCACGAACTACAATTTCTCCTTTTTTGAAAGAAGTAATTTTTGAATGAGTAATAAAATCTTGTTGACATTCATTAGATAATGGGGTATACGTTTCTCCGATTTCATTCAAGATATGTTCACAATTTACTTTTTTCATTAGCTAGTACTATATAATACGATTTGCTATAAAAGTAACAATAACCGGTAAAAAAGCCAGATAATAGTATCTGGCTTTTAAATGCATGATGATCAATAAACATGGTTCAAACTTTTGATAGTATTTTTGGAAGAAATAACTCTAAATTTAAAAGGGAACTAGGTTTTATGAATTGTTCGTTAATAGTTTTATGTACAAACGATAATGAACATACAACCTACAACACGTTTAATTCTTATAAATAACAGAGTAAGCGTTTTAAGGACTGTTGTTTATTCATCGTGTTGTGTTTTTGTGTGCTGTACTTCTGTCATTAGTTTTGAGGTGATTTTTTCAGATTACTTTTCCTTGATTCTCTTAAGAAATGGCTTTCTTTCAAAATGCTATTAACAATAATTATAGACAGTATAACAAATGATGCAAATCCAGAAATTAAGATGTAGATATAAAACCCTTCTGAAAATTCTTGTTTAAAATAGGGCAGTAACTTTGTAAAACCAAACACATACATAGCAAAACATATAGGCGTAATAATATAGTTTATTTTTAATCGTAGTGTATAATGTTTTTTTAGGTATTCCTGAAATGATCTGCTATCTAAAGAAATAAGTCGATTTTCTTTTTGATAAAGAGAAACGAACTCTAAAATTACCCGAAATACAAGGCTAGAGATCATTAACACCAGTCCAAATGTAAAGTTATTCCATCGATGCGGCCCATAATAAAGCGTGTAGAGTATTAATACTAATACAGTAATCGACATCACTGCGATCGATATGTATTGCCTGTCACGTTGTTTTCTGGCTTTCCTAATAATTTGCTCAGGACTTTCATGAGGTACGTCGTTTTTTTGACTATTCCATAGTTGGGTTAATTGATCATTTTTCATTGGTAATACATTTTAAAAGTGCTTTTCTAATCCTGCTCAATCGTGTTCTTAAAGTACCGTGAGCTACTCCTAGCGTTTCTGCAATGGTTACTTGAGGAATTTCTTCCAGTTCTAGTAAAACAATGGTCTTATTGCTTTTTGTAAGTTGATTAATGCAATGGTACATTTTTGCAATCTGATCATCATGTTTTTTTTCGCCAGTATCAACAATATTCGATGCTAATATATTTTCGTTAATATGGGTGTGTTTTTTTGACTTTCTTAAATCACCCAAACATATATTTACAGCAATTCTATAAATCCAGGTACCTATAGAGGACTCTTGTTTAAAAGATTTTGTATGCTTCCAAACTTTGATAAAGGTTTCTTGTTGCCACTCTTTTGCCCGATCTTCATCACCAGAGGCATACCCTAGACACAATCGATACACTTTTGAGGCGTGTGTGCTATAAATTTCGGTGAATTCCTTTTCTATGTTCATTTAGTTTGCTGATAAAATATGTTGAACTTGTTCTATGAACCAATTGGGTTGGTCAAACATAATAAAGTGCGCAGCATTATCAGCAATAATCAAATCATATTGTGATAAATTGGCGTATTGATTTTTATAGGTTTGTGTAACCATTTCTTTACCAAAAGGTTTGTCTGCCGCGAGTATGGTTACCGGAATAGTAATATTTTTTAAATCTTTCCTTACATCCAGTTTCAGATAATCTGTATATCCATATACATAGGTTTTTCGGTCTGCCTTAATCACCCAGTCTTTTATTTTTTGTTGAGTTATTTGGTTAAGACTCATACTTTGCGATATACCTGCTGCAATTTTTTCGAAGTCGGTTTCATTCATTGCCAATTGTTGTTTGTTAAATGGGTTATCATACACTAAGTGTTCAGGATTAAAATTAGGAATCATAATTGCTCCAGCAGCGGGTAGCGCATCTACTAGAATGATTTTTGATAACTTATTATTTTCTCTACTTGCTAGCCATGTAGCTATGGTTCCTCCCAGGCTATGACCAATAACAGTTAAGTTTTCTAATTTATGTTCATTGATGTAATTTTCAAGAGCTTTGTTAACTTTTGGAAGCCAAGGAAAATCTATAGGTTCTTTGCATCCAAAACCTGCAAGCGTAACCACATGGCACTCGTATTTTTTTTCTAATTGATTAACTGTTGTGTCCCAACTATCACCAGGTACCGCAAAGCCGGGGATTAACATTATAGGGTTTCCTTTACCAGTAACTTTTACATGAATGGGTTGATTGTTTTCTTGTGCCTGGATTGTTAAAGAAAGAAAGGTTACTAAAAGTAGAATGATGTTTTTCATGATTTTTTGTATTTAATTTTTGCTTTAGATGCAGAAATCAAAAAATGTTACATCGTTTTTATTTTTTTCTTCATTTTTTTAAATAAACTTTTCTCGCATGAAACACAATGCGTTTGAAAAAGTATTATAATGGTGGTTTATGATGGTGTGCTAATAGTTGTTTATAGGTTTTATGTCTTTAAAAAGTCTTTTTTTCTAAATTATATTCTATAAAGAATATTCTTATAACGTACGGGATTTCCGTCGTTTTAGATATGAAGCTAAAGTTTGTTGTAGAGAAGCATAAAAAAAAGAATCGATTAACGTACAATTGTGGTTGTTTTTAGTTAAACTGGCGTTAAAATCTATTCTTAAGATACTAGTTAAATTTACGGTTTTTTCCTACAAGTATTATCTGACAGTTTTTTCCTGTTAATTATATTTCTATCCAGCTTTTTTACTAAAGCAATAATGTTGCAAAAAAATATATTAGTTAGCTTAAGTTTTCTTGTTAATATCTGTATTTCAGTAAGATATGGTAAGGTTTTACCACAAGTAAATTTTTTGTTCGAATTTGTAGTTTTGGGTTCTAACACAAAATTTAAATTTAATTCAATTATGAAAAAATTTAGTCAACTTGCTTTGAGTGCGATGCTTACAGCGCTACTAATTACATCTTGTCAGAATGAAAATGTTTCAGATAGCACTGAGACTCCTGTTGTAGAACCAACAAGCACCGAAGGGAAAATTATTCCTGGTCAGTACATTGTTGTTTTTAAAAACTCTAAAATTCTACCAGCTTCAAAAGCTCTTGAGAAATCATCATTTACAAGCAGAGAGTCAAAAGCCAAATCGGTTAGAGGTATTTCTGAAGTTTCTATTAAAAAGATGAATTCTATTTTATCTGATAATGATTTAGATCAAACCAACGTATTAGATTATTACACAACCAAGATTTCGGGTATGGCCATTAAATTAGATAATGATGAATATCAAAAATTATCTAGTGACCCCAATGTTGCGGCCATAGAATATGATAGAATAATAGAATTGCCAAAGTACGAAGTAGAGAATATAACTTCTGGTGATGTATCTCAAAAAATGGCGCAGCAGACCCCTTGTGGGATCTCTAATGCGGGAGGCTCTGTAGATGGTTCTGGAAAAAATACCTGGATTTGGGTTATCGATAGTGGGATTGATTTGGATCATCCAGATCTTAATGTGGTTACCGATACCAGATATGCAAAATCTTTTGTTGGTGGTTCTGCCAATGATTGTAACGGTCATGGTACGCACGTTGCAGGTACTGCAGCAGCTATTAACAACAATATTGGAGTAGTAGGTGTTTCTGCAGGAGCACGAGTAGTACCGGTAAGAGTTTTTGGATGTAGTGGTGGTAGCGCCACGTCTACAATACTTGCAGGAGTTGATCATGTAGGTCAATATGATCTTGCTGGAGATGTTGCTAATTTAAGTTTAGGCGGCTATTATGGATCTGGCTGTACAAGCAATTCATCGTACCGTAATTCATTATTTGCATTAGCTAATGCAGGTACTTTTGTTGCGATTGCGGCAGGAAATGAAAGTTCTAATGCAGCTTTCGTTCAACCAGCTTGTGTAAATGGTAATAACATATATACTGTAGCCTCTATGACTTGTAACAGAGGGTTTTCATCATTTTCTAACTATAATATGAATCCGATTGATGTGATTGCTACTGGTAGTAGTGTTCGAAGCACGTATTTGAACGGAGGATATGCTACTATAAGCGGTACTTCGATGGCCTCTCCACACGTAGCAGGAATTATGCATGCCAGAGGAAGCGGACCAAGAACTTCTGGTTCTGTTAACAACAGAGGTGAAAATTACCCTATAGCCGTACGATAAAAAAAGATCTCTTTTTTACTTTTAGATTAATCTACAAAACCACTTGTTCTAGAATAAGTGGTTTTCTATTGTTTACCATTATTGTCAAGTGTATAATAGAATATAAAAATAATATAACCAGCAAAATGCCAGATATTATTGTTGTACTACAGTAAAATTTGTTTTAAAAGTGACTTCTACAAGATTTGAACCATAAGATCCTTTTTAAAACATAATCAAATCTTGTAATGTCTTTTTAGAATAGGAGCCTATGAACCTAAAAAAAGCTTTGCCAAAGTCATTTAACTATAAAATTTGTTAATTAATTGTTTGTGGTTCTTTTGCGCTTAAGATCAATGGTTTATGTGATTTTTGTGAGCTAAAAAAGTAGTTTGTATACCAGGAGTAACACTTTATACAATCAAATATACCATTCATACATTTTTCTAAAAACATGCAAGATTCATTTTTACCTTTAAAGTAAACCTGATGTCGATTCATGATCTAATTCAGGTGAATAAACCTAAATATTAACATAAATTAAACAATTATGAAAAATTTTAGCCAACTTACTTTAAGTACTATACTTATGGTGTTATTAATTACTTCTTGTCAGAAAGAAACTGTTTCTGACGGTACAGTAGATCCAGTAGTAGAACCAACAAGTACTGAAGGGGAAATTATTCCTGGTCAATATATTGTTGTTTTTAAAAACTCTAAAATTCAACCTACTTCAAAGGTATTAGCGAAATCATCATTTACGAGCAGAGAAGCAAAGGCCAAATCGGTTAGGGGTATTTCTGAAGTGTCTATCAAGTCTATGAATGCTATTTTATCTGATTATAATGTAGACCAATCTAAAGTTTTGGATTACTATACTACAGAAATTTCGGGTATGGCCATTAAATTAGGAGAGGAGGAGTATAGAAAACTATCTAGTGACCCTAATGTTGCGGCTATAGAATTTGATAGAAGAGTAAGATTACCAAAAGTTGAAGTTAAAGATGTAACTACTGATGAGGTATCCCAAAAAATGGCTCAAGAAACTCCTTGTGGAATCTCTAACGCCGGAGGTTCTGTTGATGGTTCTGGAAAAAATGCATGGATTTGGGTCATCGATAGTGGGATTGATTTAGATCATCCAGATCTTAATGTAGTTACAGATACAAGATATGCTAGATCTTTTACAGGAGGTTCTGCTAATGACTGTAATGGTCATGGAACTCATGTTGCAGGAATTGCAGCGGCCATTAATAATAATGTTGGTGTGGTAGGTGTTTCTGCAGGCGCTAGAGTAGTACCTATAAAAATTACTGCTGGTTGTAGTGGTAATCTTGCCATCTCTGATGTTGTTTCTGCAGTTAATCATGTGGGTCAATTCGATCTACCTGGTGATGTTGTCAACTTAAGTTTAAGAGGTTTCTTTGGCTCTAATTGTGCTAACAATTCATCTTTACGCGGCGCACTGTCTGCATTAGGAAATGCAGGTACTTTTGTTGCTATAGCCGCAGGTAATGATAGTGATGATGCTTCTGTTTATGAACCTGCTTGTGTGAATGGTACTAATATATATACCGTGGCTTCTATGACCTGTAATCGTACATTTTCATCTTTTTCTAATTTTAACAGGAATCCGATTGATGTTATTGCTACAGGTAGTGACGTAAGAAGTACCTATCTTAATGGGGGCTATGCTACGCTTAGTGGTACATCGATGGCCTCTCCTCATGTAGCAGGAATTATGCATGCCAGAGGAAGTGGCCCAAGAACTTCTGGATCGGTTAACAATAGAGGTGAAAATTATCCTATAGCCGTACGATAAAGAGTGATCTTTGCTTTTAATTGAAATTAAACTACAAAAAACCATTTGTTTTAGAACAAGTGGTTTTTCTATTGATTACCTCTATTGCTAATAATATAATACAAAGTAGTAATAACCAAAAAAGCCAGACAATAATGTCTGGCTTTTAATACTTTGTGACCTCGGCAGGATTCAAACCTGCAACCTCTTGAGCCGTAATCAAGTGCACTATTCAGTTATGCTACGAGGCCGTTTTGCGGGTGCAAATATACAAGGAATTTATAGTTTTAAAAATTATTTTTCAATTTCTTTTTTAAAACTTTCGATAATTTCTTTAGAAGCTTCTATATCAGTATTTAGAATATGCAATTCAACAACATCACCTGTGGTTCCAAAACCTGCTAGTCTGCCTGATTCTTTATCGTTTTTGATGATCGACAAGATGTTTTTGTTGTGTAATAAATTAGCTAGCCTACTTACTAAAATAGTAGATCCGATATATGCTTTTAGATATGTTTTCATAAAAATAGGTTTTATAATGTTATACTTAATACTAATTGTTATGATAGTAAGAGTGATTTTTTTTTAACCTTAAAATCGACTTTGTCTTGTAAAACAGGGTGAATCAAATCACCCTGTTCAACCTAACTTATTCTTTATTTATTTTTGTTATCCATCATTTTTTTTGCCAGTTCGGCGCCAATCAATGATTGTAAAAGATTCCCTTCACTGCCTTGCTTCCCACCATCCTGAATGTATATCTCGGGTAATCTAAGTTCTTTAAGCTCTCGTGCAATGTTTACAGAGGTTTTGTATTCCCATTCTGCTCGTTCTTGCGGAGTAAGACCTGCGTTTACCAATTTAGCATTCTCATACGATTGTGCATCGGCCATTGTTTTTTGAGTTTTGGCTTTAAACTGGGCAACCTCATAGTTTTTTCGTTCTTCTATCAAATTAAATTCTGCTACTTTGGCTTTGGTTTCTGCCTCGATCGTTTTTTGTATTTGTTCTTTTTCGAGTCTTGCTCTTTCTGCGGCTTTTTCTGCTTCTCCTTTTGCAGTTTCTTTTTGTGCACGATAAAATTCTCGCTCTGCCTGTTGTTTTTCAAGCTGGGTTTGTGCGACTTCTTCTTTTTGTAACTGCAACCTTTTATCGAACGTGGTCTCCCAATCAATTTCTGTAACTACGGCCTGAACCACAGTTAACCCATATGATTTTAATGAGTTTCCTGTTTCTCTTACCGGTTGCCCATCTTTGTATTTAATTCTAAAACGCTTTTGCTTAGATTCTTTGTTAACAATTGTTCGTACAATAGTACTGTCTCCTATCATTTCTCTGGCTTCATTAGCAACATATTCTTCTAATACATACATGCCATTCTCTAATTGATCTTTAAAGTATCGATCAAAATCTGATGCTTGCCCAGAGATGTAATCCTGTGCATCCATTAGCTTACAGGTGTTTTTTATCGATTGATCAATATTGGGGATAATACGAGAGCGAATCAGGTTTTTTTCGGTTTTGTTTCTATCTGCAACCGATAAAAATTGAGCTTCATCTGTTGTGTTTATACTTATCACAACAGAAGTAGCTATCCTGGCTTTTACAGCATCGCTAAATGCCCAATATTTTGCTACATCTACATTGGCATATTTACTTTGTTCTCCTAATTCTCCTTCTTTATTGGGAATTACATATTTGATAGGAAGTTCGAACTGTATCGGGATTAGTCGCCCCCACATTTTGGTGTTAATTCCCTGATTAACTACAGCTTTTTGACTACCCCATGGATATTGTACCGCGTATGCAGTACCAGGTTCTGCATAAAAAAATATACCAGATACAACACTTAGTAAAAAGCCTAGTCCTATCATTTGAAAATTACGCTGTTTGGTAAACCAGTTTAAAATTTTTGAGGTAGAAAAAAGAGGTTTGATAATAAAGATAATGACTCCTGCTAGAATCATTGTGATTCCTAAAAATGTTAACATACTTATTTTGTTTATAAAATGATTAATTGATTATTTTTCGCTTACGAGTAGAAGTAAAATTTCACATGTTTTCTAATGGTTTTTTAAAAAATTAATAGATAGTTGTTTTCCCTTTTTTTAATATATCATAAGGAAAAATACCGGCAAAAAATATGTGATAAAATCCTTAAAACTGATTACAGTGTTAGTGTTTAATAAATGATAAATGTTTTGAAATGTAATTATGTTACCTTGAAATGAGTTTTAATTTATAATGAAAATAGGTTTCTATGCAAAAATATGTAATAATTGAAGAGCGTTTTTTAGATATATTTTAGTTTTGAAGGAGCTTTTCGTCTTTTTTGAAGCTTATTTTGTTTATTTCATTATTTTCGACACATGAAGTTAGAAAAATATATACGAGACATTGCAGACTTTCCGAAACCTGGAATTCTGTTTAAAGATATAACACCATTATTGTCTGATCCAGAAGCGTTAATTAATTGTGTAAACGGATTGATGACATTAATTCCTGAGGATGTAAAAATTGATAAAGTAATAGGAGTAGAGTCCAGAGGGTTTATAATGGGAGCAATGATTGCAGAACGACTACAAGCCGGTTTTGTGCCTGTTAGAAAGAAAGGGAAATTACCATACAATACAAAATCTATAAGTTATGGATTAGAGTATGGCCAGGATACATTAGAAATCCATATTGATGCGATAAAACCAGGAGAAAAGGTGTTAATTCATGATGATGTACTTGCAACGGGCGGTACAGCAGAGGCAGTTTGTAAATTGGTAGAAGATTTGGGAGGAGTGATCGTGCAGTGCAATTTTATTATGGAACTTATTTTTCTTGAGGGTAGAGCAAAGCTTACTTCACCAGTTGCTGCGTTATTAAAATATTAGTAAAGATAAAGTCTTCTTTAGGACTTTATCTTTACTAAATCATTTATTACTTTTTGGTAATGGCTATAATTGCACCATCCTTTGCTTTTTCTCCATAAATACTGATAGCTATTTGTGGCTTTAAGATATCTACTTCTTCTAATTGATCTGATTTGGACAGAGAATCTAACGTGTTAAAATCAGCCTCTTTACCATCGATAATAATTAGTTTTTCGATATCTGGGTTGTCAATAAAACTATATTTTTGTGACTTATGATGCTGAAATTGTGGCACGTGCCCATTAAACGAAAAGTTGCCATTCTCGTCATTACTAAAAGTAAAAGATTGCATGATCTGATCCTTTAGCTTTTGCATATCAAAATTACCTTTAAAGAATAAAGAATCGTTTTCTTCATCAAAATTAAAGTCAAAAGCAAAATTATGTTTTTTCATAAGGCTATCCATATTTATAGTAGGGTGGTTAAAATTGGATAAGCTTTTTAAAGAAGAAATATCATAGGTCTTTGCATTGGTAATAAATAGATTGCCAGACTTATATCCTAATTTTATTTCAGAAATGGGTGTGTTTGAAGAAGATGAATACTGGCTTTTTGAACCTTCTTTTATGAGTACAAGACTTAAACTTGTAATTTCGTTTTGGTCATTAAATGATACTTTTTTGATTCGTAATTCAATTCCGTTTTCAGAAAAGAATGTTTTTAAATCTTCCAGATCTTTTTCTGTGGTATTTTTATTAATTACCGCTGTTATTTCATCAGATTGTAATTTGTTGACTGTTGGTAGGCTATAAGGAGTTGTTGTAAACGCTGTTAAGGAAAGTATACCTAGTACACCGATTCCTGTAATAATCCATTTTCTCATCTGTATAAAATTTGCTAATGTGGTGTTGATTAAACTATAGTTTCTCGATGGTTTAATACTAAGTACGAAAATCAATTCATAATGTTGCAAAAAACTACCTAAAGCATTTTGTATATGAAGCTATATCCTAATAATTACTTGTTATTACTTTTGTACTATTTGTTTAATCACTAGTTGTAGTATTTTACTTATAATGTTTGTGGTTTTATGAGATGATATCAATCTTTTTTGAGTTGAGTAGTTACGGTTTTATTTGTGAAATATCGATGAAAGACATGTTATATGTGATGTCTGGTTTTTTGAGTGATTTTATTAGGAAAAATTTATGCTTTAAATAGATTAAAAGCGGTTTATAAAGTATCAGTTTTAGATAATTTAATATTATATTCGAAAAATTTAACGAAGCACCTAACCAGTGCTGATTTTTTAACACAAACTCAATTTTTATGAAAAATTTTAAATGTAGACTAGGGATACTTGTGGCCATAAGTGTCGTCTTACTTACCTCTTGCGAAAAAGAACAGCTAGATCCTGTTGACGATAATAATTCGCAAGAAATTTCTTCCAAAATCCTGGATAAATTAGAATCAATAAGCCTTAACCCCACTAGTGTCGAACGTAAAACTTATGAAGACATAGATGGTACAGAGAAGACAATGTTAATTGTAAGTGATGATATTGCTATTTCTGAAGAGCAACTATGGAGAATGGACGTAGGGGATGGAGTACAATCAAAGCAGTACCACACAACTAATTTGGTTAGTACCCCTAGAACTGTTCGTGTAGTTGGTTACAACGGTAACAATCGATTTGGATTAAGTACGGTAGCGCAAAGAGCATTAAGGTATGCTGTAAATAATTACAACGCGCTTAATACATCTATTCGGTTTAGTATTGTTTTTACCACTAATTTTAATAGCAATGATATTGTTGCTTACACTCAAACAAGTGGTTCTGTGATTGCGCAAGATGGAGTAAGAGGTAGAGCCGGTTTTCCATCGGGTGGAGAACCTTTTAAAAGAATTATTATTAATGGTGGTGCAAACAACTTTAATAATGATCAAATATTAGAAGGACTGTTTACACACGAAATAGGGCATTGCTTTGGACTACGACATACCGATTGGAACACAAGAAACTCCTGTGGACAATCAGGAGAAAGTCAGTTTCCAGAAGGTGCGATTCGTATTCCAGGGACACCTGGAGCCAGCCAAGACCCATCTTCTATTATGAATGCTTGTTTGTCATCTAGTGACGGAGAATTTGGTCAATTTGATAGAGTCGCTCTTGAGTATCTTTATTAAGTGTTGAGTTAATATATGATGTGAAATGGCATCCGTGAAAACGGATGCTATTTTTTTTAAAATCTAGCCTTGACTATAATGCTCTTTTGGTTACATAGAGTTTCCATCCAAAAATAAGGAGTTGTAACTTGGATGCTTTACTAAGGTCTAGTCTCTTTTTTGTAAAACTGGGTAATATTATTTTATTAATTTTTGCCAGAGTCGAAAAGAATTGTTTTTTCATAGGGCAAAAATACAAAAAAACTCATGTTTTGTAGGATGAATTTTGTGAATAGTGATGTATTGAAACAAGATTCGAAGAGAACTGGGGGTACGTTATTTTTTTATGATTAGCATTAAGAAATAAGCTTCGATTTGAACAAAAGAATAGTATCTTCGCAAACAAATTTTAAAATAAATGTTTGTAAGTATACTTTATGTAATTATAGGACTTGTACTTCTGGTTGTAGGAGGGGAATTTTTGGTACGATCTTCGGTGGCGTTATCGTTTAGACTCAAATTATCTCGAATGGTAATTGGTTTGACCGTTGTTTCTTTTGCAACTTCTGCTCCAGAGTTATTGGTAAGTATCCAGGCTGCTATGGATGGATTGTCTGATATTTCTTTAGGAAATGTAATTGGGTCTAATATTGCCAATATAGGACTGGTACTGGGAATTACAGCAATTATTGGCCCTTTGGCGATAGATAGAGATTTTTATAAGTTTAACTGGCCAGTGATGGTTTTACTATCTTTTGTGTTGTTTCTTTTTTTAGAAAATGATGCAGTGTTGACACAATTAGAAGGAGGTATATTGTTGGCGGCAATTGTATTGTATCTTTTTTTACTGATAAGAAGAGCAAGGAAATTTTCTGATACTATGGTAGAAGATGTAGATGATACGTTACAAAAAACTTCTAATTTCAAAATAATTATTTGGTTACTTATTGGAGGTGCGGCGTTGTATTTTGGTTCTGAACTACTGGTAAGTGGTGCCGAAACAATTGCTTTAACAATGGGGGTGAGTGAAGGTGTTATTGCGGTTACATTAATTGCTGTAGGGACAAGTGTACCAGAGTTGGCAGCTTCTGTAATAGCTGCGTTAAAACAAGAAAAAGCAATTTCATTAGGAAATTTGATTGGTTCAAATATTTTTAATATTGCCTCTGTTTTGGGAATAACATCAATCATCCAGCCAATTGTAGTTAAGGATGAAACGTTAATGAGCGTAAATATTTATTGGATGCTGGGGTTTGCTATGGTTTTACTTCCGCTCGCATTTATTCCTAAAAAAATGATTTTGGGTAGGCCAAAAGGAGTTTTTATTTTTACAGCTTATTGTGTGTTTATAGCACTGGTTTTTATGAAATAAAAAGATTGAGACAAAGGATTTATATCGATAAAAGCCTTTTGTTTTTGAAAAGAATACTATTCATATAAAAAACACCTTTAGAATTTTCTAAAGGTGTTTTTGCATTTAATATAAGTGTTTGGCGGTTTTGTTATACCATAACAGCTTCTATATCTGCTGTTTTAACTGTTTTTACAATTCGAGCGGCAATTTTGTATGGGTCACCGTTTGATGCAGGACGACGGTCTTCTAACCAACCTTTCCATCCGTTTTCTACTGTGATAATTGGAATACGTATTGAAGCTCCTCTATCTGAAATTCCGTAAGAGAATTCATGTATAGATTGTGTTTCATGTTCTCCTGTTAATCGTTGATCATTAAATTCTCCATAAACAGCAATATGTTCTTTGGTAACAGGTCTAAAAGCTTCACAGATGGTCTCGTATACTTCTTTAGAACCACAAGTTCTTAATACTTCATTAGAAAAGTTTGCATGCATACCAGAACCATTCCAATCTCCTTTAATAGGTTTAGGGTGGTATTCTATGTAGTATCCATATTGTTCTGTTAGGCGATCTAGTAAATATCGAGCAATCCAGATTTCATCACCTGCCTTTTTAGCTCCTTTTGCAAACAATTGAAACTCCCACTGCCCAGAAGCAACCTCTTGATTGATTCCTTCAAAATTGAGACCGGCCGCAATACATAAATCAGCATGTTCTTCAACAAAATCTCTTCCATGCGTGTTTTTACCACCAACAGAGCAGTAGTACATTCCTTGTGGTCCAGGATATCCACCCACAGGAAAACCTAGCGGCAGTTGTGTTTTGGTATCCATAATAAAGTATTCTTGTTCAAAACCAAACCAAAAATCTCCATCATCATCAATAGTGGCTCTTGCATTAGATTCGTGAGGTGTTCCGTCAGAGTTTAAAACTTCTGTCATTACCAAATAACCATCTTTTCTAGCTGGATCTGGATAAATAGCTATAGGTTTCAGTAGACAATCAGAAGCGCCTCCTTCTGCTTGTCTGGTAGAACTACCATCAAAAGACCACATAGGGCAATCTTCTAGTTTACCACTAAAGTTTTCTTCAATTTTTGTTTTGCTTCGTAAGTTAGCAGTTGGTTTATAACCATCTAACCAAATATATTCTAGTTTAGCTTTACTCATAATTAACACTTTATAGATTGGTTCAATACGGGGGTAAAATTAAAAAATATATGGTTATGCCCTATTGATTAGGGGGTGTTTTTTTAAAATCATATGTTATTTTTGTGTTACCCCTATTTTTTTAGGGGATATATTGCTTGATATTTATATTTGAGCAGTTATTTTTTCTATTTTTGCAATAGAAAATTATAACATCTCTTATAAAAAACGTATTATATTATGTCAACATTTAGATTTCAAGCTTTAAAAGAGGCCTTAGGTCGTGATATTGTGTCTGTTAATGAAACAGAAAAGCGTTCTGTATTGTTTGGAGAAAATGTCTTTAATCAAGCAACTATGTTGCAGTATTTAACCAAGGATGCATATACTAGCGTTATGGATGCTATCGAAAATGGATCTAAAATCGATCGATCGATTGCAGATCAGATATCATCATCTATGAAAGATTGGGCCTTGTCTAAAGGTGTAACACATTATACACATTGGTTTCAACCTTTGACCGGTGCTACGGCAGAAAAACATGATGCTTTTTTTGAAACGATAGGAAATGGGCAAGCTATAGAAAAGTTTGGTGGCGGTCAGTTGGTTCAACAAGAACCCGATGCATCTTCATTTCCAAATGGAGGAATTCGTAATACTTTTGAAGCAAGAGGCTATACAGCATGGGACCCTACTTCTCCTGCTTTTATCTATGGAACTACCTTATGTATACCCACAGTTTTTGTAGCATATACAGGAGAAGCTCTGGATTATAAAACTCCTTTATTACGAGCTTTGCAAGCGGTAGATGCAGCAGCGACGGCGGTGGCAAAGTATTTTGATAAGAATGTAAAAAAGGTGAATGCCTCTCTAGGGTGGGAGCAAGAGTATTTCTTGATTGATAGTGCACTGGCCAATTCGAGACCAGATATTGTGATGACAGGTAGAACATTACTGGGACATTCGCCAGCAAAAGGACAACAGTTAGACGATCATTATTTTGGAAGTATCCCAACCAGAGCTCTTGATTATATGAGAGATTTGGAAACAGAATGTATGTTATTAGGGATACCAGTAAAAACAAGACATAATGAGGTAGCTCCTAATCAATTTGAATTAGCACCTATCTATGAAGAAACCAATTTAGCAGTGGATCATAACTCGCTACTTATGGATGTGATGGAGAAAGTAGGGGCTCGACATAAATTTAAAGTCCTGCTACATGAAAAACCATTTGCAGGAGTTAATGGTTCTGGAAAACATAACAATTGGTCATTGGGTACGAATACAGGAGTTAATTTGTTAAGCCCGGGAAAAACACCAATGAGCAACCTTCAGTTTTTAACGTTTTTTGTAAATACTATAAAAGCAATTAATGAATATGAAGAGTTGATGAGAGCTGGTATTGCTTCTGCCAGTAATGACCATCGCCTGGGAGCAAACGAAGCTCCGCCAGCGATCATGTCGGTATTTATAGGAGAGCAATTAACAGCGGTGCTTAAAGAATTAGAAGGAGTGACTGATGGTAAACTATCTCCACAAGAAAAAACAGATCTTAAGCTTAATGTGGTAGGTAAAATACCAGAAATATTATTGGATAATACAGATAGGAATAGAACATCTCCTTTTGCATTTACAGGTAATAAATTTGAGTTTAGAGCTGTGGGATCCAAAGCCAATTGTGCAAACCCGATGACGATTTTAAATACAATAGTTGCAAAACAACTAGAAGATTTTAAAAAGGCAGTAGATCATTTGATAGATACTAAAGAATTAAAAAAAGATGAAGCAATTTTTAATGTATTGAGAGAGTACATAAAGGATTCAAAAAATATTCTGTTCGAAGGAAACGGTTACGGTAAAGAATGGGAGAAAGAAGCAAAACAGAGAGGATTAAGTAATAATAAAACTACTCCAGAAGCTCTAAAAGCCAAAGTATCTAAAAAAACGCTGGAACTTTTTGAAGAAATGGGAGTAATGAACAAAATTGAATCAGAGGCCAGGTATGAAATAGAAGTAGAAGAGTATGTAATGCGCATACAGATAGAAGGTAGAGTGTTAGGAGATGTGGCGAGGAATCATGTAATTCCTACTGCTATTCGATATCAGAATATGCTTATAAGTAATGTGTCGGGCCTAAAAGAACTTTATGGAAAAGATTTTAAGAACTTAGCCGCAGAGCAGATGCTAATTATTGAAGAAATATCAGAGCATATCGGTAAGATCAACACAAAAGTAAATGAAATGACCGAGGCGCGTAAAAAAGCGAATAAGCTTACAGATTTAGAAAAGAAAGCATCGAATTATTGTAATAAAGTAAAACCTCTGTTCGATGAGATTCGCTATAGTTGTGATAAGTTAGAATTATTAATAGATGATGAATTATGGCCATTAACAAAATATAGAGAATTACTCTTTACTAGATAAGTAAGAATAAACTTACGGTTGTTTTTTGAGACAATTATTTGGTAAAATTTTAACAGATTGGAACCCCTTTAAAACCATAGGAAAATATTTTTTCTATGGTTTTTCCGTATGTGTTTCATCGAATAGTTCTGAGGCCAGTAAAAATCGCTTGTATATTTCCTTAAATTTATAAGGTCAGAAGTGTAATTACTTTTTGATCATACTAATAAAATCTGGAATTTGTTAGCTATGATAAACCCCCCGCATTCCAAAATATATCTTTACGAATAGATGAATGGATACTAAAAACTTCTGATTCTTTTGCTCTGAATTATAATTAATAAAGAAGGAAACTTATTAATCACTTTTAATATATATTACACATGAAAAAAGTAGTTTTTAGCCTAGCAGCTTTGTTAAGCGTTACGGCAGTTTTTGCACAATCAAATAGTAGTGATGTGAATCAAAAAGGAGAAGATAATGAAGTTACTGTTACTCAAATAGGGCAATTAAATTCTTCTATGACCATACAAGATGGAATGGCAAATAAAGCAGAGACCATACAAGGTAGCTCTTCGTTTGATTCTAGTAATGGTACAGTAAAACAATCACAAACAGGTAATAAGAACACAGCATTTGCCCAGCATGAAGAAATAAGTAACGAAATTTATCAAAACCAAATAGGGGACGGTAACTCTCTTAAGGCTACCCAAAATTTAGAATATTCTGGAGGAATAAATGCTGCAAATCAATCTCAAGAAGGAGATAGAAATACAGGAGAACTATCTCAGGAAGGTATAGCTAATATTGCTTCTCAGATTCAAATAGGAAATGGCAATACAGCTACCGCTTCGCAATTAGGGATTACAAATGGCAGTGAACAGCAACAACAGGGAGATGCTAACATGGTCTCTCTAGAGCAAGTTGGTAACAATAATATTGCGATTCAACAACAAATAGGTGACGCAAATATGGCAACGGCAGGACAGTCGGGAGATAACAATTCTTTAAGCCAGATTCAGCAAGGAGGAGGAAACTCGGCTACTTCTATTCAAGGAAGCGAGTTGTATAATTCTCGAGGAGGAAGTGTAACACAGTTGCAACAAGGAGATGAAAATACCGCTTTCGCAAATCACGAAGAGGATAATAATGTTATCAATCAAGGGCAAAGTGGAGAAGGTAATACAGCAAGAGCGACTCAAAACTTAGTGGCTTTTGGAGGTGACAATGTTGCAATTCAACAACAGGTAGGTAATGCAAATAATGCAGAAGTATCTCAGGATGGAAGTAACAATGTTTCAGATCAATCGCAGAGTGGAGATGAAAACAATGCTACCGGTACACAGTCGGGAGACAATAATGCATTGACTCAAGTACAAAGAGGAGCAAACAATAATGCAGTAGCGCAACAAGGTGGGCTTTTCTTTGCTTCTACAGGAGGTGTAATTGATCAGGTACAAACAGGTAACGATAACGACGCTTTTGCAAGACATGAAGAAACAAGTAATGTTATATCTCAAACTCAGGAAGGAAATAAAAATAAAGCATCTGCAGTGCAAAATGTATTAACCTTTGGAGGAGAAAATACTACCACACAACTACAGATAGGAGATGGTAATAGTGCAGAGGCTACCCAAGAAGGAGATACCGGTATTGCTGGAGAAGGAAATAGTATCCTTCAAAATCAAACAGGTAATCTTAATGAGGTTATGTCTTTTCAGAATGGAGCAGCTAACCTAAGTGAAGTATACCAAACAGGTGATATGAATGTATCAACAAATACCCAGTTTGGTGAGAATAATAGCATTTTGGTCAATCAGACTGGTACGATGCATTCTAGTATTTTACTACAAAACGGAACCAATAATGCAGCAGTAATTAACCAGAGTAATTCTGGAGGAGGATCTAAGTAGTGAATTATTTCATTAAAACATAATAAGAAAGAGTTATACAAACCAATAAAATGGTTTGTATAACTCTTTTGTAATTGTAGATAAAACCTTTATAGAATGTATAAAACAATCAATTTACGGTTAGGACTTTTTATAATCATGTCTTTTTTGTGGTATGGTACTTATGCCCAAACAACAAAGAGTGAAAATGATTTGATCTCTGATAAAGAGAAGTTCATGACACTATCTCAAAGTACCTCTCTGTTCGAATCGACTCAGCTTATAAATCAACAGGCTACCTCTTCGGTTGGTAATATGGTATATATACAGCAAATAGGAACGGGTAATTTAGTTACTTCAAATAGTACATCAGAATTTTCAAACATAAACATTGTTCAGAATGGTGATTACAATAAAGTTGAGATAGATGAGCATGCAAAAGAAGTTGAAAAAACAATCCTACAAACAGGTACTAATAATTCTGTTACTGATTTTTCTTTTAATGCTGATATTTCAACAAAGTTAGAGTTAACCCAAGAAGGAAATAATCTCATTTTTGAAAAATTTGGAAGTAATGAATTGTCAAAAAACTTAAAATTTAAAATGTCTGGTGAGTCCAGAACAATCATAATCAGAAGTTTTTAATCAAAAAAGTATACAGATGAAAGCTGTTGTATGGATACATATTTTTATGATATGTCAGTTTTCTATGGCACAATATACCAATACAGAGGTTGTAGCCAAAATAAAGACAAATACTATCGATGACTCAGTCATAATTGTAGGTGCCGCAGTCAATACAACCGAAGTATACAAGAGTTTGACCTATGTCTTGTCTGTTTTTAAAACAGATACCAATGCCAATGTAGCAAAAAATACTCAGGAAGGGAGATTTACATTAGAGTCAAATGAAAATAAAGAATTGGTAAATACAGCTATCACAATCGATGAAGATTCTAAAATAGTGTTGTTATTATTGATATATGAAGAAGATAAAATTATAGCGAAGGATAGGATTGCATTCAATGAAAAAAAAAATGAAGAGATAAGAGAACAAGAGGAAACATCAAATGATGGAGTAGCGTTAAAAGGAATAGTACTTGACGAAACCAAAACCAAACCAGGAAGGGATTTTTATGATTATTTCTATAATACTTATATACTAAATCAAATAAATGGAAATAAAGTAGTAGGAGTTTATGAAAAACTAAGTTTTGGTAGAAGCACGATCATCCAAATAAAAATAGAAGATGTAGTTGTTCATGAATTTTTAGGGAAACCCGACCAAGAATACTTAGATAATATGTCAAAGATTTCGATTAGAAAGGTCTATAAATATTTTAAAGATTTAAAAAAACAGAAACATGCTATTTTTCAATACTAAAAAGACATGATCAGTGTATGAAAAATAAGATCATTTCTTTATGTGGAAATGTTAGATTAAAAAACACATAGTAATGAAACGAGCCAAATAAACAAGTATGCATTACCAAGTATACTGGGCGAGTTTTATGAGAAGTTTAAAACAATAGAATAAACACATGAGATTACTAATAATTACCCTTTTTTTGGTAGTAGCTTTACCAAAGAATTCTGTTGGACAGGATTTGGTGTATACACCTAAAAATCCTGCTTTTGGAGGGGATACATTTAATTATCAATGGCTTTTGAGTGCAGCAGAAGCGCAAAATAAACTTACAGATGATAAAGATGCTTCTAGAGATCAAAGATCGGATGTAGAGAGATTCACAGAAAACCTTAACAATCAGTTACTCAATAGGATTTCCAGAACCTTATTTAATGAACAGTTTGGAGAAAATGGTCTAACAGAAGGGACATTTAATTTTGGTACACTATTCGTAGAAATTTTCCCATCAGGAGAAGGACTGGTTATTAATATTTTGGATACCAGCACAGGAGATCAATCTCAAGTAATAATTCCTAATTAATTTTTAATGCATAAGAAGTTTAACGTTATCACATTGATTATTGGTACCCTATTGTTAACGAGTTGTGGAGCATATTTTAACCAGCCCATAACTATAGAAAAGGCGAGATTAGGGGAAGGGTCAGAGGTAACCAGAATATTAGAAGAATTAGTGCCTCCAGTAGAACCCGTGGTTGTGGGAGTGTATAAATTTAGAGATCAAACTGGGCAGTACAAACCTACAGAAACAGGAAATACATTTAGTACAGCGGTTACACAAGGAGCAACAACAATCTTGATAAAAGCGCTCGAAGACTCCAAATGGTTTGTGCCTATAGAAAGAGAAAACCTGAGCAACTTACTAAACGAACGTAATATCATACGATCTACCAGAAAAGAATATCGAAAAAATAAAAACCCTAATGAACCCCAGTTACCTCCTTTGTTGTATGCTGGTATTATTCTGGAAGGTGGTATTGTATCTTATGATTCTAATATTATAACGGGCGGTTTAGGAGCAAGATATTTTGGAGTAGGAGGTTCTACTCAATACAGACAAGATAGGATTACGGTATATTTAAGAGCAGTATCTACATCTAGTGGTAAAATTTTAAAGACAGTCTATGTTTCCAAAACCATTTTGTCACAGGCATTAGATGCTAGTTTTTTTAGGTATGTTAAGTTTAAAAGGTTATTAGAGGCCGAAACCGGGTTTACAAAAAATGAACCTGCACAACTGGCAGTTGCAGAAGCAATAGAAAAAGCTGTTTCCTCTTTAATTATAGAAGGAATAGAGGATAAACTCTGGTCTGCAAAAGGAGAAGAGAAAACGGTTAATGATATGATCATTTCCTATAACAAAGAAAAAAGTGAAGCACAAAATACTGCTCTATATAATCGATATTTTAAAGAACGAAGAACAAAGACTTCTGTTTTTGTAAAAGGAGGAACCTCTTTGATAAGTGGAGATCTTAAAAGTCCAGAACTTGGTTACGATGTTAAAGTAGGTGCTAGATGGTACTTAAACCCTTATTTCAATATTAACGGAAGCTTTAATAAGTTTACATTAATCAATCAAAAATCATTTTCAAAAGGGTTTAATGCTATAGAGTTGAATGCCGAAATAACTGTATTACCCTTCGAAAAATTGTCTCCTTTCTTTTTTGCAGGAGCCGGGATGGTTAATGATGATGATTTTGAAAAGAACTTGTTTAAGTTTCAATATGGGGGAGGAATAGAGTATATGATTTCAGATAAGATAGGCGCCTCATTGGGGGCTACTCATAATTTAATGCTTAACGATGAATTGGATGGTATCGTGCAAGGTAAAAGAGATGATCAGTATTTTAATTTTAATTTAGGTATTAACTGGTATTTTGGTACCCCGGTTAAAAGAAAAAAAATAAAGTAAAACATGAGAAATTATATTATAAAAATAATAGGTGTTTTTACAGTCTTTATTATGGTTTCCTGTAGTGAAGATACCATTGATTTAGAAGGGTTGGGATCTATAACAGGAAGAGTAGTAAATGAAGGAACTAATGAACCCATAGAAAATGTGAAAATAGAAACAAATCCGGGGACAAGTACTGTATTTACCGATAAGAATGGGGATTATAAAATTAAAGGAGTACCAGCAGGAAAATATTCACTTTCTGCTCAAAAAGAAGGGCTTTTGGCAGCTTTTGAAGGAATTACGGTAATTACAGATAACGAATTAGAAATAGTGTTCGAGATGAAGGTAGAAACGGCTAATAACCGTCCTCCATCTGCCGCTACCTTAAGTGCGCCTCTGGATAACGAATTGGATCAACCCGTAAGTGTTAAGTTGGTTTGGAGTGCTAGTGATCCCGATAAAGATGATTTAACGTATGTAATAAACTTAAGAAATGATAAAAACACCAGTGTAGAAGTGTTTGAAAACATAACAGATACTACCTATACAGTTACCGATTTGTCGTATGCAACAAGATATTTTTGGCAGGTGACTGCTAGTGATGGAATTAATCCTCCAGTAAATAGCGCAACTTTTACTTTTGAAACGATTGATGTACCAAATAATAGGGTTGTTTTTACTAGAATTGTCAATGGCAATAGTGTGATTTACTCCGCAGATGAGAGTGGTGGTACAGAAATAGCATTGACTTCTAGCTCTAAAAATAGTTTTAGACCTAGAAAAAATACAGCTACGGGTAAAATAGCATTTTTACAATCTGTGGGTTCACAAACTCATTTGTTTACAATGGATGAAGATGGAACGAATGTAAAACAAGTAACCTCTTCTATAGGAGTTTCTGGTTTTTCTCTTGAAGAAATAGATATTTCATGGAGTCAACAAGGGGCAAAGTTGTTATTTCCTAATCAAAATAAATTATATAGTATTAATACGGATGGAAGCGGGCTAACCCTTGTTTATCAAACTACCGGAGATTTGATTACAGAGGTAGATAAAAATGATACAGCAGGTTTAATTGCTATAAAAACAAATGATTTGGATGGGTACTCGGTTCAGATTTTTACAATTAATGAAGCTGGAGTTGTACAGGATATAGTGCTTACAGGAGAAAATGGTGCTGCCGGAAGCATTCATTTATCAGCTGCCGGAGATAAACTGTTGTATGGTAGAGATATCTCTGGATCAGAAGATCCAACCACCTATAGGCAATTAGATACACATGTTTTTGTTTATGAATTTGCTGGAGGAACAAGTACAGATATTTCTACAGATAAACCAGCTGGTACTAATGATTTGGATGCTCGATTCGCTCCGAATGAAGCAAGTGCAATTCTGGTAAATACTTCTAATGATGGGGTGTCTGTAAGAAATATTCAAACCGTTACTATTTCCAATACAGATACAAGAAATACCATCATAGAAAATGGAGAAATGCCAGATTGGAAGTAAATAAGTAAACGAAGATACTTAATATATAAAAAGACCTATAGTCCTTGGCTATAGGTCTTTTAGTGTAGTTTCTAGTTATAGGTTTCTTACGAAACAAATAATGCATACCAATTGTTGTTTTATGGTAAACTCTAGCGACAAATGGTATTGTTTAGATAGTACTATTAACTAGTAGATAATGTGTGTTGTTCCTCTTGTGATTTTGCTTTTACAAAATCATCTACTTCGTCGTGTTTAATTTCTTTTACTTCGATAGGAAAATCTCCGTTTGAACCTGAAATTATAATGGTTGATCTAAACTCCCCAGGAAAAGTTCCTTTTACCACATACGGAGTAGTTCCTTTTCCTAATGGTCCTGTCCAACCCATTACGTCAATCTTTAACCCACCAACAAAATGAGGGTCACGAATTAGATTAAAGCCATAAGAATAATTAGGTGCATCTCCTTCAGCTTTAACGATAAAAACTCCCGGAGTTCCCAGGCCGGTCCATAAATACTCTACTGTTGTTTTTTTTGGGTTAACAGGTTCTTTTGAATAAAATCCCATAATGCTATTTAATTTTGTAATTATTCCCTACTCTTATTTTTTAGGATAGACTTTTCGGGTTCTGCCTATGTCATCAGAAGATAGTATCTTGTAGCTACACAATTCAATTATCTCAATCATACCAAGTTTAATTATGAAATGTCGTAAAGAACAGAAAATGAACAAGTTTGAATACGCTATTTCATTGTTAATTTGGTATTAGATGCTGTTCTAATTTCCTGATTAATTTTCAATAAAAATATTTCACCATATTTCACTGTTTGTCAATGTCTTCATTATGAAGGGTTAAGCGCTTTCTTTGCTAGGTTTTAGTAGTACAAAAAGATCAAAATATCTAGCTCAATATAATTTTAAAGTTGAGTTTGTTTTTTTACATATAACTTTCATTCTTTGTAATTCGTAATTCGTCATTAATTCAATTATCTTTGCGCTCTAATTTTCAATATAATGAGTCAAGAAGTAAGTAAGCGTTATGCTCAGCGTGGTGTATCAGCATCCAAAGAGGATGTGCACAGTGCTATTAAGAATATAGATAAAGGTCTTTTCCCAAAGGCATTTTGTAAGATTGTACCAGATTACCTTACAGGAGATAAAGAGCATTGTCTAATTATGCATGCAGATGGGGCAGGAACCAAATCGTCATTGGCATATATGTATTGGAAAGAAACAGGAGATCTTTCTGTTTGGAAAGGAATAGCGCAAGATGCATTGATTATGAATATCGATGATTTGTTGTGTGTAGGAGCCACAGATAATATTATGTTGTCTTCTACCATCGGAAGAAATAAAAACTTGATTCCGGGTGAAGTGATATCTGCTATTATAAATGGTACAGAGGAGTTATTAAAAGAGCTTAAAGATTTTGGAGTAGAAATTCATTCTACAGGAGGAGAGACAGCAGATGTGGGCGATTTGGTACGTACTATTATTGTAGATTCTACAGTAACCGCTCGTATGAAACGAAAAGATGTTATCGATAATGCCAATATAAAAGAAGGAGATGTAATTGTTGGATTGGCGTCTTTTGGGCAGGCAACTTATGAAAAAGAATATAATGGCGGGATGGGGAGTAATGGATTAACCTCTGCGCGTCATGATGTGTTTAGTAAAGTACTTGCCAAAAAATACCCAGAGAGTTTTGATCCATCAGTACCCTCTGATCTGGTATACTCGGGCAAAACCAATTTGACAGATGAGGTAGAAGATGCTCCGATAGATGCAGGTAAGCTGGTATTGTCTCCAACCAGAACTTACGCACCTGTTATAAAGAAAATCTTGTCAAAATACAATAGCCAGGACATACACGGAATGGTGCATTGTAGTGGAGGTGCTCAAACCAAAATACTTCATTTTATAGACAATCTACATATTGTAAAAGATAACTTATTTGAAGTACCACCTTTATTTAAACTGATCCAGGAAAATTCTGGAACAGACTGGAAAGAGATGTATCAGGTATTTAATATGGGACATCGTATGGAGTTGTATGTTAGTCAGGAAATAGCAGAAGATATCATTGAGATTTCTAAAAGCTTTAACATCGATGCACAAATAGTAGGTAGGGTAGAGGCTTCTGAAGAAAAAAAATTGACCATTACTAGTGAATTTGGTACTTATACGTACTAATTTGTTACGATTATAGAAACGTTAAAAAGTTACCTTCGTGGTAACTTTTTTTGTTATACTTGTATAGTATAAATAATGTAGAAAACAGGAAGATTTTATAATTAAAATAAACATTCTTATTCTCTAGAGATGACGTGTAATTTTTACTAGATAAGAATATATTAAAGTACCAATGAAAATTCGAATAGAAACTGAAAGGTTTATTATAAGGAATATAGAAGAAGATGATGTAAATGGTATGTTTGAACTTGATTCTGATCCAGAAGTGCATAGATATATAGGAAATGAACCTGTTAAATCAATGGAAGAAGCTAGGCAAGTCATAAATTTTATCAGGAAACAATATATTGATAACGGAATGGGGCGTTTGGCAATTGTTGATAAGATTACAAATGATTTTATTGGTTGGACAGGGTTGAAATATGAACAGAGTGTACGAAAAAATCAAAGTTATTATGATTTAGGGTATAGAATAAGAAAAAAATATTGGGGAAAAGGAATTGCAACCGAGACCGCTAGGGAATCACTAAAATATGGATTTAATACATTGAATCTAGAGGAAATTAATGGTGCGGCAGATGTTAAGAATATAGCATCAAATAAAATACTTAAAAAGGTAGAGTTAAAATTTATTGAGACCATTGATTTTGAGGGAGTTACTCATAATTGGTATGGTGCCAAAAAATCAGAATGGATAGCAGAAAATTGTAAAAAGTGATACGTTATGATAGATATTTCAAAAATAGAACCCCGAGAAATAATAAAAGGATATAAAGCAAGATTTGTACATACCGAAAATACTACCTTGGCTTTCTGGGAAGTAGAAAAAGGAGCAGCAATACCTATACACTCTCATATGCATGAGCAAACCATGCAAGTGATAGAAGGTAAATTTGAATTTACTGTTGATGGTAACACCAAGGTGTATGAACCAGGGAGCATGGCTGTTATTCCATCTAATGTTCCTCACGGGGGTGTTGCACTTACAGATTGTAAACTATTTGATGTTTTTAGTCCTGTTCGTGAGGATTATAAAATATAGATGCCACTTTTTGTTTTGAGTAAAGTGTTTTTTAGAAAGAAAGATTGTGAATGTACTAGTTTTGTAGAAACTTTTGTTTAGTATAAATTTCTATAGCAAGATCGTCTGATTCTTTTTCCCTTTTGCTTATTTCTTTGTTGGTCTTCTCTAAGACATATTCCATTCGTTTGATTAGTTTTTCAAGCTTTTCTTCTTTATTTCTTATAGAATTATATTGCTTTAAGTACTTTATGTTATTCTTGTAGTTAAAAAAATCTTTAGATACTGTTTTAAGTTTCTTTTCTAATACAGTTTTTTCTTTGCTCAGTTTCGAATTCTTAAAACAAACTAATATCAGGATAATCGCAAGTAGGAGTGTTAAAAAGGGCATGTTGTGTGTTTAATTTATCTAATGATTAATGTTCTTTACATAATTTAACCCTGTTTTTTATACATAAAGCGGGTTAAATCTCATAGGCATAAAAGATGTAATTAAGTTTTTAAAACCTCTTATCTAGATGCTCTAGAATATCTTGTATGTAACTATGTTAGTTTTATATATGACGAAAAAGTATAGAGAAACCCCTATTTTTATATGGTTTTATTTGTGAGAAATAAAGCAAAAATTGAATTATATTTTTGAAATGGGCAGTATTAATTTTTTTAATCCACAATTCTTGTTTTACAGATATATATGTAAATTGGTCGTAAATTCTTAGAAACGAATCTATGTCCGATATCACAAAATTTTATAGCCTGGCACATATTTGCATTGCACTCATAGGGGGTATTGTGTTATTGGCCATATGGTATAATATTAGAAAACGTTTTAGTCAGTTTCTAGAAGAAGATGATGCACAAAAAAGGAAAGATAAAGGGCTGTTGTATTTAAGCATGGCACTTTTTGTTTGGGTATTTTCGGGAGGATGGATCTATATAGGGCATCTTTTTTCTTTTACAGATACCATACTATATGATATTGGTTACAGATTGTTTTCAGTGGTAAATACATTGGTATTGATCATGGCGCTTTTTTATTTTGAATTTGCACCACAATTTTTGTCAAAAAATAAAAAAAATACACTTTTACTTATTGGCATAGCTTTGTTAGTATCTGGAGTGACTTTTATACTTGCTCAGAGTTTTAAGGAGAATCCGGTGATTAATGGAATTCGAATTAGTGGAGTGCCGGATCTTCTATTTTCCTGCATCCTTACCTGGCTGTTTATGGTATCCTTTTATCGAACATTTATGAATCGTGGATTACAACCAGTAGCCATCATTTCTGTTTTGACATTTTTGCTGATGCTCATATCACAAATGCCCGATGTCTTTGTGGTAATGAGTAATGAATTGTATGAAAATTTGATAAAGATTGTGGCCAAAACTTCTTTTATATCCATCTTTTTGGTGCTTGCTACAAGTTGGGTAATTCAATTGGCATTAACACCAAAACCTAGTGAAATGACCATCAAATTTATGGATTGGTCTTTGGTTAAAATTACGATACCGTCTAAGTCAATTTATGATAAAACCATAGATTTTGGATCTAAAACTACGCAGTACAAAAACCTTTTAAGATTTGCTGTAAAAAGAAAATATAAAGAAGGAAAAGAACAATATCTTATGGTAAACTCTGGAGGCGAGATTAAAAGTCAAACCTATTTGAGTCGTATCATCGAAAATATAAATGATATCCTCGAACCCGAGGTCGAATCAAAATTAGAGAGAAAGGACTTGTTTATGTTTATGGGTCAAGGAAGATATCGACTAAGAGTAATTCCAGAGAATATCACTATAGATCAAATGCTCTTAGAAGAGTTTGATAAAACTTTGTAAGTGATTGTTTTTTAGGGTTGTTATTATTTGTGACCACTTGTATTGTAGCAACAAATTACTATTAATTGCTATTTTTTAGAACTTCATTTTTGAAAATTAGAAAACTATGCATGCTTTGTGTTTTATAATTTAAACACAGCATATGAATTCTGATCAAATTACTATTGATAATCGCGGAGTACTAGGGCACCCAAAGGGATTGGCTTACTTGTTTTTTGCCGAATTATGGGAACGTTTTTCATTTTATGGGATGAAAGCACTTTTGGTACTTTATATGACCAAGCACTTACTATATTCTGATAAAGCATCTTTTGGTATTATGGCGGCCTATATGTCATTGGTCTATGTTACTCCTCTTATAGGTGGGATTATTGCCGATAAATATATTGGTTACAGAAAATCAATTGTGATGGGGGGTATTTTAATGGCTGCAGGTCATTTTTTTTTAACCATAGAAACTCCTTTGTTTTTTTATGGTTCATTGGCACTTATAATAGTAGGTAATGGTTTTTTTAAACCCAATATCTCGACCTTATTGGGTTCATTATATGAAAAGGCAGATAAAAGAAGAGATGCTGGGTTTACCATTTTCTATTTAGGAATTAATGTAGGTGCAGCTTCAGCTCCTTTGATCTGTGCATGGTTTGCAGAAGTGTATGGGTGGCATTATGGATTTTTGTTAGCAGGGATAGGAATGTTAATTGGATTAGTAGTATTTAAAAGAGGAGAACAAAATAATGTCTTTAGAAATAAAGGATTAGTACCAAATGATAATAATTACAAGAAGAAAATTAGAGGGCTTAACAAAGGTGGTCAAATATGGTGTATGGCTATTTTGTCTGTGCCTGTGTTCGCTTTGATCGTTAAGTTTAACGAGTTTGAACACTATTTGGTGTGGATTGCAACTTTATTCTTAGGAACATACATTATGTATATCCTAAAGAATGTATCAATCAAAGAACGTAAGCGGTTAGTTGTCGCCATGTATTTTACCGCCTTGTATGCCCTTTTTTCTGCTGTTTTTGAGCAAGCAGGAAGCTCTCTAACACTTTTTGCCGACAGAAGTGTAAATCTGATAGGAATAAATGCTGCACAGACCAATAGTATCAATGCGGCGTGGATTGTAATACTGGCAATCCCTTTTGCAATGCTATGGACCTTCTTAGCCAGACGGGGAGCAAATCCAAGTTCTCCCTTCAAAATGGGAGTTGGGATGTTACTTCTAGGTGCCGGATTTGTAATTTTTGGAGCAGCTGCGCAGGAGGTAGATCAGTTTGCCAAAACACCGATGTTTTACCTAATATTGGGATATTTTGTACTTACAGTGGGTGAATTGTTCTTATCTCCAATCGGACTTTCTAAAATAACAGAATTATCCCCTATAAAATATATTACGTTTATTATGGGAGTATGGCTTTCGGCAAATTTTTATGGTCATTTTTTTGCAGGAAAAATTGCACAGCTAACCACAGTAACAGAAGGTGAAGCACCTATTTTTTCTGAAGGAATTTTTGGAACCATTACAGAAGTAATAACAGGATTATCAACAGATACCCTAGCGGGGGCTATAGAACCTATGCAACAATTATATTCTTATGTGTCTGTGTATGCGGTTTTTGGTGTAATCACTATGGCAATTGGTATGTTGGCAATTTTTATTTCTCCTGTAATTAAAAGGTTAATGTCTGGGATATCTTAATTGTAGTTGCAGATATTTTTGTGTGAAAAGGAATCACTCGTTTTAAACGAATGATTCTTTTTTATTTCAAATAAAAAAACACTTTTATACACTTTAGATAAAATTTCACCCTTTTTGGGTGATCTCTACCCTTTGTTTAATAATTAGTTTTGAACCGGAAAAAAGTATGTTAAAAAAGTAAGATAGGTCAGCAATTATAACAGGTGTTTTTTGCGAATATAAAATAGCTGTTATCGATTATTCGAATAATAGTTGCAAATATAAAGTAACAGTTATTGGCTTATAAAAGAGGTATACTTTTGGAATATTATTAATTACCCCTGATAAAACCTAATAAGCCATGCAAGCCAACATTGTCAAGAATTCCCCAAAACATTTGCCAGATAGTTTAGATGGTAATTTCAATAAACTTAAGTAAACTTTTTTAAAATCAATAGTTAGTTTTTAAAACCATTGTGTATTGAATAAAAAATTACTCATGCTTTTACTTGGGATGACTTCATTAACTTTTGCACAAAACCTAGATCAGATAGGTAAAGCGCCGTTGGTGAAAATTAATGGAGGAATAGCAGCGAATTCGGTATATTATTCTGGAACAGCCAATAGAGATCCTTTGACCTATTTTGTAAATGGGAACCTTAACTTTAATTTTAGTGGGGTCTATAATGTTCCGTTATCCTTTTCCTATACCAATCAGGAATTTACACATAGTACTCCTTTCAAAATAAACAGGTTAAGCATTCATCCTTCCTATAAATGGGTAGCAACACATATAGGTGATGTAGCGATGACGTTTTCTCCTTACACAGTAAGTGGGCATCAATTTACAGGTTTTGGAGTGGATCTTAGTCCCAGTAAACCTTATAAAGTAAGTGCTTTTTATGGGAGATTGCTTAGAGAAACAGAATATAATGAGACAGAGCCTCAGGCAATTACGGCATTTAGGCGTATGGGATATGGGGTAAAAGGAACCTATGAGTTTGATAGATTCTCTGTAGGGGTCATTGTTTTTAAGGCAATAGATGAGGTCAAATCCCTCAAGAATTCAATACCGCAGTCGTTAAACCTGACTCCTAAAGAAAATCTGGTAGCAAGTGTCGAATCAAGCTTTAAAGTAGTAAAAAATCTATCAATTAATTTAGAAATCGCACAAAGTGCCATTACCGAAAATATAATAGAACAACAAAAGCAATCAAAAAGTCATCTCTTAGGGCTTTTTATAGATAAAAATGCTTCTACAGATTACTATACAGCATTAAATACAGATATTACCTATTCGTTAGGCAAAGGCAGTGTAGGAGTGAGGTATGAAAGAATTGATCCTCAGTACAGAACTTTTGGAGCATATTTCTTTAACAATGATCTCGAAAATATAACGGTTAATGCTTCTCAGGAACTTTTTAAAGGAAAGGTTTCTTTGGCTGTAAATGCAGGATTGCAAAGAGATGACTTAAAAAATGAAAAAGAATCTCAATCCAATAGAATAGTATCCTCGTTAAATGCCAATGTCAAAGCATCAGATAAGATTACCATTGGTGCTACCTATTCTAATTTTCAATCGTATACAAATATCCGAAGTGTTTTTGATGAAATTAATGAAACTAACCCGGTACAAAATTTAGATACCTTAGATTTTAAACAGGTTTCGCAAAATGCCTCTTTACAATTGGGATATGTAGTATCACAAACCAAGCAAAAGCAGCAAAATCTGGGAATCAATTTTTCGTATCAGACGACCAAAGATGAACAGGGTACAGCCGCAGAAACCAATACCAAAACTGATTTTTATAACCTAGGAACCAATTATACCATTGCGTATCCAGAAATGGCTTTAACCATTAACGGAGCGGTCAATGCTACCTATAATACCATACAAGGAAACGAAGCACTTACTTATGGTCCTACCGTATCTGTTAACAAGCAGTTTTTTGATAAAAAATTAAGAACAGGGTTTTCTGCTTCGTATAACGAAAGCCTGAATAATGGAGACTCGCAAGGTAATGTAATGAGTTATAGAGCCAATGCAGGATATGTATATAAAGAACAACATAACCTAAGTCTTAGCGCATTATCACTGTTTCGTAATACTTCAGGAATATCCAATGCTCATGATGTTACGGTTACTTTTGGGTATAGTTACTCGTTTGATGTAAAAAAACCTGATCTACGATTTAAAAGAAAGCATGCCGATAAAGAAACGCAGCAAAAAAATAAAGATACGCTTCGCGAATTAGAAGAAAAGCTAAAGAAACAAAACCATTACCGTTTTAGATATCGAGATGAAATCTATGAAGGCAATGCATTGCAGGTAGTACAAAAAATAGAAGGTGTTACGCAAGAGCAATATTTTAAACATTCTAATGCTTTTTCTGAAGAAATATTACAAACACAATTTTCTGAAGTACGACAGAAAGCATTATCAGATGATGATTTTAAAGAGGCTGCTTTTGATTACTTAGATGAGGTATACCTGCGCAAAGACTTTTTAGAGGCCTATGATAAAAGTCTTCGTATGGCATTGCAAAGTTTACAAAGAGAATTGTTGACCAAAGATGAGGCAATGCGAGAGGCATATGTAAAAACAAAAGATGCTTTAGAAACCTATCCTTTGCATTCGGTTAAAACATCAGCACAAAGAAATTCACACACCCAGGAAGAACAGCAGCATTATCAAAAATTACAGAAAGAATATGCGATAGAATCAGAACGGTTAGAAGCCTATCTGTATCTAAGATTTGAAATAGATAAGCTGTTGAATAATAGAAGTGTTAATACTAAGAGTTCACATCTTGGTCATATCAAGGATCGCACCCAGGAGAGTGCATTCGAGAAGTACTCATCAACACAAGATATAGCAACCATTACCTACTACCTGCAAGGAGAAATCATCGGTTATTTTGATGAGAAATATCAAAATGCAGAAGAGGTAGCAGAAAGGCCCAAAAAATAGGATATGAAAAAACGACTACTATTTTTATTGATATTAGGTTTACAAGCAATGTTTTCGTTTGCTCAGAACTATCCTGTTCGGGTAACCCCCCAGGTGATACCTCCTTATCCTGCTAGTTTTTCTGGGTATGCAGATACCAAAGTAATGAATAGCCCGGTTAGGGTGCAGTTAACACTAAATGATATTACCTCTCCTGCCAGAACGATTCGATTAAAGGTTTCAATAACCGGAAACGGAATACAGGCAACCAGTACTCCCCTGGTTGTAGGAGCTCCTAATCTAGTATTGGATGCAGGTGTACCTTTACAACTATCCATAACCGAATTGGCACCTTATTTCAGATTAGAAAACCTACAAGGGATATCATCAGCACAGTATAATAGTACGTTGCCAGATGGAACCTATCGATTTTGTTTTGAAGTGTTTGATGTCTTCACAGGTAATAGATTATCCGGCACTAGTTGTGCAACCGTATTTTTAATCAATAACGATCCTCCGTTTTTAAATAAGCCAGATAACGAGTCTCGAATTGCAGAACAAAACCCTACCAATATTGTTTTTCAGTGGACTCCAAGACATATCAATGTTCCCAATGTATCGTATGAGTTTAGTATAGTAGAGGTGTGGGATACTTATGTTAATCCCCAAACGATATTTGTGTCTTCCCCTCCTCTTTATCAAGAGATCACTACTCAAACTTCTATCCTATATGGCCCCTTGCAACCGCTGTTGTTACCAGGAAAACGATATGCCTGGCGTGTGCGGGCATTTGCCACCAACAACGGAGAAGAAGTTTCTGTTTTTAACAACTATGGGAATAGCGAAATATTTTGGTTTGACTATCAAAAGAACTGTGATCTTCCTACTCAGGTAAAAGTAGAAGATGTACAACTAAGTCGTGCTACCATAAGTTGGATAGGACATCCTGATCATTTGGATTATACGGTACATTACAGAGAATCCGGAAGCGAGCAGTGGTATACCAAAACAACACCAAGAGATTATATCACTATCGATGAGTTTAAACCAGATACTGTATACGAATATAAGGTGTCAGGAAACTGTGAAGTAGATAGTTTTGGGGTATCGCAGGTCGAAAGTTTTAAAACACTAAGTAAAGAATTATCAGAATATACAGCTTGTGGTATCGAAGCAGATCCTGTAGATCTTTCTAACCAGGAATTGCTTACTGCATTGTATCCCGATGATATTTTTACCGCAGGAGATTTTCCTGTGTATGTTAAAAAGGTAACCTCTTCTGGAGGAAGCTTTACAGGAGAAGGATATATCAGTACTCCGTGGCTGGCTACTGTTCGTATCCCGGTTACCTTTGATAACATACAGATCAATACCGATTATCAGCTGGTGGCTGGTCTGGTTCGTACTACGTATGACCCCAATTGGGATAGTATTATTGATGCCGATGATATTATCGAAGAAATCGTGGGAGATGATGGTGATGTTGATGTAATTAAGGTAGACGCCAATATTACTGATGTGCAGGTAGGTGATGATGGTAAAATTACCATCATTACCTCAGACGGAGTAAAAATAGAACAGCCAGGAGGCGAAGATGTGGTTTATGTAGATAATACGGGAGAAACCTGGTCGGTGAGTGAGGATGGAAAGGTAACCAAAGGACAAATGGCAGAAGGTGGGCCAGCTACCGCAAGTAATACCGCAGGAGTCGGTAGTGGCGGAGTAAACGAAATCACTGCAACCGAAGTTGAGGTAACTTTTGTCAAATCGGGTTATTATGCCTTTGATGAATTCCCTAAAAATGCAGGAGGAACTTTAGCAGATCAATATGATACGGTAGCAAAAGGTAAAAAATCATATCCGATACCCTATAAAGCAGTTTCTAACTTGGGAAAACATACCTCAGATGTTATAGAAGCCCAAGTTGTTTTTAATAATAGCGAGTATAGCAAAGATGATATTGTTTTTAAAACCAAAGAAGGAATTAAAATTCCTTTCACCTGGAATAAGAGTAGTGATATAGCTACACTATCGATAAAAAAGCAATTTGATTTTGGAAAGCAGCAAATCATTGCAACCCTAAAACCCAAAGATACTACCCAAAAATATACCGTGGCTGGGGCAGTCAATTTATGGCATCTGGCGTCACAAAAAGTAACCGATATCGATGTGACCATTATCCCGGTAAATGGAGCAAGTGTGTCTAAATCTATAGGGCAACAAATTAATGAGATATATAACCCGGCCGGAGTGAATTTTAAGGTCTCGGTAGCCAATTCATTCAAAATTGACCAGGCTGTATGGGATCTTAATGGTAATGGTGTACTGGATATTGGGGATAGTGGTGCTCTGGCACATTATTCTGAAGAAGAACGTACCCTACGATCTTATTTTAAAACACAACATAGCTATAATCCCAAAACCTATTATGTATTTGTACTAGGGGATGATATGCAACCTTCAAAGATAGGTACCAAAGGGTTTATGCCGCTTAAACGACAGTTTGGATTTATTTTTGACCAAAAAGATCCGGCCCATACCATTGCCCATGAGCTGGGACATGGGATTTTTGGTTTAGAACACCCATTTATAGAATACAATACCACCCAAACCACCAATTTATTGATGGATTATGGTACAGGAACCGATTTTACCCATATGGACTGGGAAAAAATGCATGCTCCGGGGATACAACTCTATTTGTTTCAAGATGATGAGGATGGGGAAAAAGTTGGCGATGGTCATGCCAATTATATATGCATCAATACCGAGCTAAAAGGAGAACTATTAAGAGGAGGGTACCATTTTCTTGATATGAAAGGAGATCCGATAGCTTTAGATATCGATAACCTTCCATTCGCCTTTATGGCAAGTGATGAAGGAAAATATTACGGAAGACTAGGAGCTATTGGACATAATGGGCACCCTTATTTATATGGAGTAAATAAAAAAGATGGAAAACCTATTTTCTCTGGGAGGTATGTTAGGAATAAAAACGATAAAATAACACCTACAAAAGGGGCGCAGTCAAAAGCTGTATTAGTACAGATAGACAAAAAAGGAAATTATAAGATTAAACATCTTAGTGGTAAGGTCCTGAAAGAAGGAAAAACCAAAGAGGTAGATTGTCCATTTTCTAAAAAGGAAAAAAATGATCTGAAGAAAGATAATCTTATTGCCAAGGGGTTTTCTGAAGATAAAATTATACTCTTTCTAAGTGAAGGTATTTCTGAAAATGATCCTAAGTATAATGAAATAAAAAAACTAGCAAAGTATTTAAAATCAATACTTGATAATGTCAAATGGACATTTTTATACAAATCCACATCTATATCTGAAAAAAGTAAGTATCCAAGACATTATGGGCATAACTTATTATTACACGTATTAAAGGATAAAAAGATATATACAGTAAGTGATTTTAAAACTGCATTTAAATACTTTAAGTACTCTGCAGATGATCCGTACTATATCAAAGATATAGATGTGTTAATAGCAAATTTTGATCCGTGGGAAGGAGTTCCAAAAGACTATAATAGGCATTCATTTGATTATACTTCTTTTGAAGTGCCTAATTTGATGAATGAAGAAACTATAGTGTCTCAAATAAATGTTATAGAGGACTTATTCACAGCAATCGTAAAAATACACCCTAATTACTTTACAAAAAAGCAAAAAAAGAAGTTTGTTGAATTTATAAATTATAGACGGACAAAAGAAGGAATTTCTAATGTGTTGAAGCAAAAGCTTTCCCAAAGAAAACAATTTATAGCGGCATATCAAGCTTTAGGAGCTTATGAAAAGTACCATTATAGTATTAAAGATTTAAAAATCAGGGAATTTCTTAAAGAGGGTAACTTTCTAAAAGCCATAAAGAGTAATGAAGCTGCAGGTAAAGCTATACCTATACACCAGGCAGAAAGCTATGATCAGTATGTAGCCCTACATAACAGTAATTCGGCATTTTTTTATGGAGTCGGTTATCTAAAAATGTTTGGGGATCTTTTGGAGTTTGAGATAATAGGAAAAGCCATTGCAAAAGCTCAAAAAGTCCTTTCAAAAACTTTTAAAAAGTTTAAAATCCCCAGAAGAAATAAGAACTTTAACAAAGACCTTATTGCAGTAGATAATAAAGTCTCTGGGTTTAATAAAATTATTAAGGAAGCTAATCAAGTTGTAAAAAGTAATGTTCAAAGACTTAGAAAATGGGCAAAAAATAAAGGGTTTTCTAAAAAAGGAGGCTCGGGCTCTAATTCTGATACTCCAGAAGTATGGGGAACTTATAAAAACGGAGAATTTAGTGAGAAAGTTGTGTTTAATCACTTAGAAGGAGAATTAAAAGTAACCATAAAAAATTCGGATGATAAGCTATTAAAGATTAAATTTAATGATGGTTCTGAGGTATCAGCTAATAATATACCTATTTCGAAAAAAATTGAGGATGTATTTAGCCAACTCGATTTTAGTAGGATGGGGATTAGACAAGCCATACAACATGTAAAGTTTCGAGATTTTAATGTAGCTAGAAAAAAGGGGATTGGTGGTTGTCATGATGCTTCTGAGTGGGCAAAAATACGTCAGAGATATGTTGGTAGTTATACAGTACCAGTAAACAAAAGAATAGATGACCCAAGTGTTCCCGAGATCATAGTGAGAAAAATAACACCTCACCCAACGGTTCCAGGAGTTAAGAGAGTTGAATATTCTATCCCTGCAATTGATGGTAAGTTTGCACATCCTGTAACAAAAAAAGCTGTAGGAAATACAACAGGAGGTCTAAAAGATATTAAGGATCCAAAAACAATTTATGATCCAGCAATATGGACGGACGATAAGTTAGAAAGATTACTTAAGGAGGCTCTAGATGATGTTGTTCGTAGAAAACAAGGTATACCTAGAGAGTGGACAGGAGTGTCAAGCGATGGATATCGAATGAGAGGTTATTACGATAATGGAAAAATAACTTCTTTTTATTTTGATTAGAAATTTGGAAATAACAAAACTCAAACAATGAAATTCGAAATAATACAAAACCCTAGTTATTCAAATCTATCGAAGATTGGAATTAGTTTAATACCGGATGTTATTACTTTGAGATTTTTTTTCTCAAGTATGAGAATTGCAAAATTCCCTGAACTATTAAAAAATGTTTCAAGTGACCTAGGGTATATAGGAGATCCACAAGGAGTTATCTTTTATAAAGATTTAGATGGAGAAGATTTTTTAGAGGGTGATATTTTTGAAAATGAGGAGGTTAAGGTGTATCATCATAATTTTGGAGAAGAGATAATTAATAAACATTTTTTTAAAAGTATACTTTTAAGTTATTCCGATAATCTACTTAAAGTTTATAAAAATAGTGATGAATTGTCAATATCATGGTCAAAAGAAATGGAGCATTATATTAATGTTTTAGAAAAGAATATAAATTCTGATTAGATATGAAGAATAGCCGATCGAGTATAATTTTAGATAAAAACCAAGAATAAAATCAACTAAAATCCAATTCCCAACCATGTAACATAACCACCTAAAATATCACCCTTTTTAGAGCAAAAATCAGTAAAAATACACTCATAAAAAACGAGTGCACAGGGATGCTTTTTGCTTGATTGAAAGGAATAAGAAGATAGAGATGAATAGGAAAATGAATAAAAAATAAAATAATTCTGATGAATCACACCGAGTTGTCACACTGTGTTGTTACACTGAGCTTGTCGAAGTGCCGGTCAAAGTATGACAACTAAAAAAACAAGATATAAACAGATGAAACAATATTACCTTTTACTTACCCTACTCTTATCGACGCTTACCTTTGCGGCTACCGAGCATACCCATTTAAACGATCCGGTGGCCAAAGAGGAAGCAAAACCGGTACGACCTGCTGTACGTATGAGTCGTTCGTTTGCCAATCTGGATGCCAAAATCGAAAAGGATTTACAGCAACTAGCACAAAAAGTTGAGGTGCAGGAGTTTCAGCCCGATGAGCTGTATACCCGTTTTGATGGGGATACTACAACAGTTCGCCTTAGAAACAAAGCCGAACAGGTCATTAATGAACTGGTAGAAGGCAATAAGTTTCTCGAAAACCTTACCGAATACCTAACTGGGCAAACCCCGGTTACCCTTCCTATAGGTATCAAAAAAGAGGTAGGTAATTCGCAGTTTATTATGGGAGTGAGTAAAATAGAGATCGGTACCGACTATTCAGAACTAGAGATTTTTGTACGACTCACCCTACCACAGATCGATCAAAACGGGAAACAGCGAGAGCTGTTCTTTGGTGCTAGTAGAGTCAAACTGTCTCATAAAGGAGGCTTGTTTGGAGATGCTGATCTGGTATTATTGGGAGATGTAGGCATTCCGTTTCAGGGTAAAGAGGTATTAATGATCCTAAAAGGTGGTTTTGACCTAAAAAGTGGTAACCTCGATAAAAAAACCTACGTAACCATCGATTGTAATGGGTTTAAAGAATTAGGATTGGCAGTAGATGTAGAATTTTCGAGAAAGAAAATACTGCCCGTAAAAGCAGATAATACGATAGATCATAGTACCATACCGGGTACGACCCTTAAAAAGAAAGTAACCACCAGTTTCGAAATGGTCGCTACCGATTGGAATGATATTCTGATCGAAGTAAACTTACCTCGTTTTCAGGTACCTTCTTTAAAGAATACCATTTTCGAATTAAACACCGCCATTTTTGATTTTAGTGATACCCGTAATGCCTCTAACATACAATGGCCAAAGGGATATCAGGAAAAATATTTATTATCTGGCGAAGAAAATCTTTGGCGAGGCGTATATGTAGAATCTCTTACGATGGTCTTGCCTAAACAATTTCAGAAAAAGGGGAGTACCCAACGTATTTCTTTTGGAGCAGAAAAAATGCTGATTGATGCTAATGGAGTTTCAGGAACATTTAAAGGCGAAAACATTTTACCGATAAATGAAGGAAATGCAGCGGGCTGGCAGTTTTCTGTAGATCGTTTTCAGGTAACTTTTATAGCAGGAAACCTTACTGCCGCAGGATTTGGTGGTGCGATTGTACTACCTGTAACTACAGAAACGGTATCAGGAGTACATACAGAAACTTATATCGATACCGATGGGAGAGAACAAATTCGTTTAAAAAAGCAAGGAGATCAAAGTAAAGGTTCACAGGTAATCGCCTATAATGCATTGATTGATCCGGTGAACGAGGAATATGTATTGAATGCAAGTCCTGGTAAAAATATGGCTTTTGACGTATTTAAAGCCAAAGCTACCATAACCGCAAATAGCGTAATAGAACTAAGAGTAAGTGATGGGGTGTTTAGACCCAAGGCGATTCTACATGGTAATATGGCGATCAAAGGATCGAATAGCGGAGCCACTACCAAGACAGCTACTGCAGATTTCGAAGGGATCACTTTTCAGGGGTTACAATTGCAAACGGTAAGTCCGATGATACAAATTGGGTATGCGGGATATAGCGGAGAGGTAAAAATTGCCAATTTCCCGGTCACTATTTCAGAAATAGGAATCCGAGCCAGTGATCGTATGGCAGCTCTGGATTTTAAGGTGGATATCAACCTAATGGATAGTGCTGGATTTAGCGGTGCTACAAGTTTGTCTATAGAAGGAGAATTACCCCAGGGAGGAGATTTTAGCAAATGGCAGTTTAAGCGTGTAAAACTTAAGAGAATAGAGCTCGCAGCCGATATAGGGTTTAAGATTGATGGTTATGTAGATTTTCGAGAAGATGACCCCGTTTATGGTGATGGGTTTGCGGGACAGGTCACCGCAGAATTTAGCGGAGGCATTGCAGTAAAGATCAATGCCGCATTTGGTAAAAAAGAGTTTAGATACTGGTATGTAGATGGTTTGGTAAGCGGTTTGGATATTCCTGTACCTACCGGGATTAGTATTACCGGTTTTGGTGGCGGAGCCTCTTACCGAATGAAGAAAGAAGGTTTTAGCTCTAATATAAATTCTGGAGGATCAGGAGCACAATATGTACCCGACGAAAATTCGGGATTAACAGTAAAAGCGATGATGCTATTTACCGTAACCGGGGGTAGCAGTGTCGTCAATGGGGGCTTCGGTTTTGAAATGGCATTTAATACGAGTGGGGGAATCAATCGCGTGAGTCTTTATGGGGAAGCTCACATGATGCAACTACCGGATTTTGCTAATCCGCTGGAGGAAATATCTGGAAATCTCAAAGGGATTGTAGAGAATGAATCCAAGATGTCTCCGGCGGTTCAAAACCAACTGAAACAAAATGATCTCATAGGCGCCTCCAAGGCAATTTATCCTGCTACCATGCAAGGGCAAAAAGGAATGAATGCCTATGTAGCCATCGAGTTTGATTTTACCACCAATACTTTTCACGGTACATTCGAATTATATATCGATGTATTAGGAGGTGTGTTTAAAGGAGTTGGTGATGGAGGACGTGCAGGATGGGCAGTGGTTCATTTTAGTCCGTCAGAATGGTATATTCATGTAGGTACCCCTACAGATCCTATCGGTTTAAAAATGGGAGTGGGTAATCTGGCAATAAAATCTGAAAGTTATTTTATGCTGGGAGATGCCATACCGGGATCGCCACCACCACCTTCTGAAGTAGCCAATATCCTTGGGCTGGATGCCGCTGCTTTAGATTATATGCGAGACGAAAATGCTTTAAAAGGAGGAAAAGGAATCGCTTTTGGATCCAGGTTTAGCTTCGATACCGGGGATATGACCTTTTTAATTTTCTATGCTAGTTTTCAGGCCGGATTTGGATTTGATATTATGATCAAAGATTATGGAGAAACGGTCTGTAGAGGAAGTGGTCAAATCGGGGTAAATGGTTGGTATGCCAACGGGCAAGCCTATGTGTACCTGCAAGGAGAAATGGGAATTAATATTAAGTTTATGGGGATTCGTAAAAAAATACCTATCGTCAAAGCTGGTGCAGCGGCATTACTGCAGGCCAAATTACCCAACCCAACCTGGTTAAGAGGATATCTTGGGGGATATTATAATTTGTTAGGAGGCGCTATCAAAGGGCGTTTTAGGTTCGAACTGCAGTTTGGTGAAGAATGCGATATTATTAGCGGAGGATCACCGGTAGGAGGAATGAAAATCATTGCAGATGTAAAACCGGCTGCAAATGCCTCGTCAGTAGATGTATTTGCAGTACCTCAGGTAGCTTTTAATATGCAGGTAGAACAGCCTATCGAGTTAGAAGATGATTCTGGTAAACTAAGAAAGTATCGTTTTAAACTGGATGAGTTTTATCTCAAGGACGAAAGTGGGCAGCAGATTCCAGGAGAACAAAGCTGGAATTCGACCAAAGACTTGTTGAGTTTTACTTCTAATGAAGTGTTACCACCCAAAAAGAACTTACAACTTTATGTGTCGGTTACTTTTGAAGAACAAATTAATGGTAGCTGGATCGCAATTAAAGAAAATGGAGTCGTGGTCAAAGAAGAGGAAAACCGAACTTTTACTACAGGAACGGCACCAGATTACATCCCAATGAATAATATTGCGTATTGCTATCCGGTAGTAGGACAAAAATATTTCTTTCCCAAAGAGCATGCGAATGCCTATGTAAAACTAAAAAGAGGACAAGGGTATTTGTTTACCACAGAAGCGGGTTGGTCACAAAAATCGTATTTCACAGATGATTTTGGTAATGCGGTAGAGAGTACTATTTCCTATAACTCAGGAGAGCAGCAAGTGATGGTTCCGATCCCTTCTTTAGTGAATGCAAAACCATATACCATGAGCTTACTTACATTGCCTCCGGCAGCTGTATCTGGAGGTACATCAGAAACGTATACCAAAAGAGATTTAGGGGACGGCGAAAGTACCATAGAAACCAAAACGGTAAGTATAGATGCGTTAACTACCAATCCAGAAACGATAGAGATGCTTACCTATGAGTTTAAAACAAGTGCTCATAATACCTTTAGAGAGAAAATACAAAATAAAAAGGTTATTACTCCGCTTCGTGAGCCAATTTATATAGATGTTCACAAATTGAAAGTTGCTGTAAAAAATAGTGAACCTTTTGATCTTGTTGAATTGAGAGGTAATGAGTACTCAAACAGAAAATCATTGATCGAAGTAGAAGCCATATTATCGGATGCTTATTTTAAAAATGAAATAAACCCGCTTATCTACAAAGATTATGGTGCATATCCAGAATTAACTGTGAATAGAGATATTTCGGTACTGGGATTACCTCCTAAAAAAGGGATCGATCAGCTTAGTTGGTATCAGACGCATTTGGAGCAGGGTACAAACAGTATTTTCCTGAGAGAACGTATGCCTTATACTTATACTTTACCTATGTATTATAAAAAAGACTTTATTGATATTCAGCACAAGGTGGTAAATGAATATTTGAATAATTCTACGAATTATCAATCGAATCTCACACAATATGATTATATCATTAATAGCATTTTTCCATATATAAAACCTGGGAATTACCCAGTAAAATATACCTATATATTGCCTGGAGGAATCAGAGGAACTCAAAGTGATATGATCTATATCAATCCAAATAAAAAGAACTAGCAATGAATATGTGTTTACAAAAAAGAATATTGATCCTTATAGCTTGCATAGTTTTGGGAGCTAAAGGGGTTATAGGGCAGGTAGAAAATCGGATTCCTGAGATCAAGGTCATTGCACGGGCACAGGAAGATCGTATTTTATTACGCTGGGCACTAAATACTCCGGTTTCCTGGAAAAAGGGAAATCGATATGGATATTCGTTAGAGCGATATACCATATCCAGGGATAGAAAAACATTACCAAATCCAGAAAAAGTAATTATTGCACAGAATTTTATGCCGGTACCCATTTCAGAATGGGAGGCAATTGCTGCCACCAGTGATAAGGGAGCAATCATGGCACAAGCACTTTGGGGTGAAAATTTTGTGGTAGAAGGCGGTGGTGGTCTGGCAACTATGATCAATAGAGCACAAGAACAGCAACAACGATTTGCATTTGCATTGTATGCAGCAGATCAGGATTTCGAAATTGCTCAGAAAGCAGGACTAGGATATGTGGATACCACTGCAAAACCTAATGAAAAATATTTGTACAAGGTAATTTCGAATATTCCTGAGTTCGAATTAGAAACCAAAGAAGGTGGAGTATTTATAGGGATCGTAGATTATGAACCCTTGCCAGAACCGATAGATTTTGTGGGAATTTTTGAGGACAAGAGTACATTGCTAAGCTGGAATACCAAATTACTTAAAAACACCTACAACAGTTATATCATAGAACGATCAAATAATGGTGCCGATTTTAAACACCTGGGAGATATCCCCTATGCAGCAATTAATAAAACCAATAAAGAGAATGATCGAACGATATATATGGATTCTATTACCAATAACACAAATTATTTCTATAGGATAAAAGGGGTAACATCTTTTGGAGAAATAGGACCTGTATCGAATGTCGTGACCGGATCGGGAAAAAAAGTACTGAAATATGTACCGCATTTAACCACCAAAAACTTTCAGTCAGAAAATGAAGTAGTGTTGCATTGGGAGTTTCCGGTGGAAGGAGAAAAAGACATAACCGGATTTACCTTAAAACGTTCTGATACCGATAATGGAATATTTAACCCCGTAGTGACTAATATCTCTCCAGAAAGCAGAAGTGTAAGGTATACAAAACTGCGGACAACCAACTATTTTAAAATTACTGCCAATGGTAAAGAAAATAATCAACGAGATTCTTTTTCTATGTTGGTACAACCTATAGATTCGATTCCTCCAGAAAAACCAAAGGGTTTGCAAGGAATCGTAGATAGTACTGGAATTGTAAAACTAAAATGGACCCCCAATACCGAAGAAGATTTGGTGGGATATCGAATTTATCGGGGGAATTTGAAAAATGAAGAGTATTCTCAACTTACGCAATCACCTCATCCAAATAATTCCTATATCGATACAATACAAGTCAACAACTTAAATAGTAAAGTGTTTTATAAAATTATCGCGGTAGATCAACGCTACAATAATTCTGAGGTGTCTGAAATTTTAGAATTGATAAAACCCGATATCATTCCGCCAACCAATCCTGTATTTACTACCTATAAGGTACATGAAGGCAAGGTTGATCTAGAATGGGTTAATAGCTCTAGTGAAGATGTAACAGGGCATTATCTCTATAGAAAAGGGAAAGAAGATGTAGATTGGAACTTGACGCTTCAAATTAGGGATCCGAAGCAGACAACGTATACAGATAAATATGTGTCAGAAGGTAACTATTATAGTTACACTCTTATTGCAAGAGACCATAGTGGTTTAGAGTCGAATCCAGCCCCACCAGTATCCATAGTAATTCCTAAAACGACTTTAAAGTCAGGAGTAAAAGGATTTTATGGAAGTGTAAATACCTATGATAAAGCCATACAACTAAGCTGGCGAAATAAAGAACAAGGGATAAGTGCATTTGAGTTGTATAGAGCATATAACGAAAAACCTTCATCCTTATATAAGGTATTACCGGCAAAAAGCAATCGATTTACCGATCATGGATTGATGATTAATTCTACCTATAAATATATCATTAGAGCGGTATTTACAGATGGTACCTACTCTCAATACAGTACAGTCAACGTAAAATATTGATTATTATGAAAAAAATTATACTAGGAATAATTGTATTGATATCTACGTATGTTAGTTCTCAAACATATACAGCAGAATTATATTATTATCATGGTTCGTCAGATCGATGTCATAGAGGAGTGTTTGAATGGAATTTTAAAGGTGATAATAAATCAATCGACACCTATCAGGTAGGGAATACGTATAATGCGACTTCCAAAACGGTTACATATACTGCAATACCCAACTATAGTTCTTTTGAGTTATATCATTATGAAAGATGTATCGCTTCTGTAGATGACCCTGCTGGTTGCAATTATACCAGTACAGATACCAAAACGGCTTCTCAGCTTATCTTAGGAGAAAGATTAGGGGACAAATCATGTAATGGAGGAGTAACGGTATCTTATTTTATTCCTAATTTGTCTTTAACACCTGGTAGTATTAGTAATCAAGGAGTTGTTTGTGCAAGCGAGCAATTAATAATGTATGCAAATCCTCGAAATTTCCCGACTGAAGCATATAATTGGCAATATTCTACTGATGGAAGTAAATGGAATAATTTTCCGATGTCTTTCGATGACCCAACTCAGGCAGACGCTACTATAGAACAAATATTAGGTGCTAATCATGAAGATTTTTTTGATAAAAAAATATGGTTTAGATTAGGAATTAGTGGAAGAGCATTTTCAGATTCTTATTCGGTGGTATATTCGCCCTGTGCCCCTATTGTAAATAAAGTTGAACCTAGACAAACATCATGTTATACTATAACTGATGGTGGTTTTAAGGTTGAGTTTGATCGAGGTATTGGGGCCAATGATCGACTTAATTTTAATTTGTACATATTAGAAAGTAATGATTCTGAGGGACCTGAAATTTTACCTCAAGTGGTTGGTACAAGTAATCAGATCAAGTTAATAGATGGTAAATATATCTTTGATTGGCCTAATAATCTAGCTCCGGGAAAATATAGATTTCGGTATCAATTAAATATGTCGGGAGGTATTTCTAAAGATAATGACCTTGAAATAACGTCTCCTTCTGAGATTACTTATACTGTAACTAAATCTGATCCTCTATGTCCTTCAGGTAATGGTAGTATAGTTATTAGTGACGTTAAAGGAGGAAATGATAGTGGTCTATATAGTTATAAGATAGATGACGGGAACTGGGTAGAGTTTTCTGGAAAGAGTATTACAATACCTAGACCTCCAAAAACGAGTGCTGATAACCCCAAAAATGCAAAACCATATACAGTAAATGTAAGAGATTATAAGGGGTGTTTATCGACAGCGATTGATGTAGTTGTTGATATTGGACCAGATCCAATAATCATTGAAAAAACTGTTGGTCATATTACCTATAATGGAGCAAATAATGGGGCTATTCGAGTTACTGTTAAAGGAGATACTGATCCTTATACATATGAATGGACCGATCTATCCGGAACCTATACTAATTCTAATAAAGATATAGAATCTCTTTTTCCAGGAAAATATACACTTACTGTAACCGATAAGAATGGATGTAAGTCTAAAATGGAAGATATAGAGATAAAAGTACCTCCTGTTTTAGCTTTTAATACCATATTAGTTACCTCTATTGATTGTAGTGATAGAACCAACGGAATTATTACTGCTACAGCAACAGGAGGGTTTGAGGAAATAGGAGGGAATGCCGAATACACATTTGAACTTTTAAAAGAAAACAGTTTAGGAGTGTATAGTGTAGTTGGAAGTAGTTTGAAAAAACAAACATTAAAAGATTTCGTTTTTAGTGAAAAACAACTTTCAGAAGGAAACTATAAAATACGTCTTACAGAAAACATTTCATCTCGAAGTAAGACCAACATCATAGTATCAGAAGTGAAACAATTAATAAAACCAGACCCTATAGCGTTTACAATTACCAATACCTCTCATATAGCTTGCAAAGGAGAAGCAACAGGAACAGCAACGGTAAACATAACAGGTGGATCGGGATCATATATAACAGAATGGTATAAAGACGGGATTACCTTATATAGCGCTGCTCAAAACCCAACGAATCTTGAAGCAGGAACCTATGTATTAGTGGTTAAAGAAGCCAATATTCAAGAAAATTCATCTGATTGTTTCGCAGATATCTCTATTTCTAATGGAGAAATTAACATTACCGAGCCAATAGAAGAAGTAGGTATTACTACCATACGTTTAATAAGTCCCACTGCGGGTAATGCAGACGGAAGTATTGTTGTAGAAGCAATAGGAGGAGTGCCTCCTTATACTTACCTATGGAATACGGGGTCAACTTTACCTACTATTACAAATATTGCTGATGGAAACTATACTGTCGAGGTAACAGATGCTAATAATTGCACAATCATCAAAGAATATATCGTTGAAGAATTATCGGTAACAATTACTATTACCCCAGGTGAAGAGTTGCTATGTCATGGTCAGTTGGAAGGACTAACTGCAAATCCGGTAGGAGGAGATAAACAATATACTTATGCCTGGTATAACGAAAATGATTTAACGACCGTATTGGGAACAGAAAAAACAATTCGAGGACTACCAGAAGGAAACTATATTGTTAGTGTTATTGATAATAACGGAGCCGGAACATTGGTGACGTCTCCATTACATATTATTACCGAACCCGAATTACTAGAATATGAAGTAGTCACCACTCCCGTATCTTGCTATCAAGGAAATGACGGTACTTTAACCATTAATGCAAAAGGAGGTACAGGAACTTTACAATATTCTATCGATAACGGAGTCAACTATCGATTGTCAAACAGTTTTACAGGGCTAAGTGGAAATACGTATACTATAAAGGTAAAAGATGCTAATGACTGTACTCAACAAGGAGATCATTTGGTATATACGCCAGATCCTATTGAGGTTACACCTACGATAACAGATGTAGGTATTTTTGGAGAAAATACAGGAGAAATCATACTGAATGTAAAAGGTGGTAATGGCGGTTTTACCTATAGTTGGACTGGCCCAAATGGGTTTGCAGCGGCTATAAAAGATATCAAAGATTTGTATATAGGTGAGTATACGGTGGTAATTAAAGATGTCAATTTTGAAAATGCTACAGATAATCAAGGGTGTACGATTACCCATACCTATACGATTACGCAACCCGATAGATTAGAAGTAACTATGGGATATGAGACTTTTGATAGTGATCTTAAATGTTTTGGCGATGATAATGCCAGGTTATTGGCAACTGTCACAGGAGGGGTAGCACCTTATACGTATATCTGGTTAAAAGAAACTACTCTTGGAAATTTTGAAACATTACCCGATAATTCTTCATTATTTATGGGAGCAGATGCAGGAACCTTTAGGGTAGATATAGAAGATGTAAACGGGGCCCAGACTTCGTCAGATTTGTTTCTAGTATCTCAGCCCGACGATTTGGTTGTAGAAGTCCTTACCACCAACATTATATGTTATGGAGATGCTTCGGGAGCTATTGATTTAACAATTTCTGGAGGAATACCACCATATACAATTGCCTGGGAGAATGGAGAAACTACCAAAGAACGAACCAATTTATTGGCGGCGATTTACAAAGTAGAAGTCAGAGATGCCAATGCATGTCTGGTAAAGAAAGATATAGAAGTAAAACATCTTTATGAAGATTTACAAATTGCTAGTGTAGGTGTATATGATGTAACAATTTTTGATGGTAACGATGGAGCATTATCTGTAAATATAACAGGAGGAGCTACCCCATATATCATCACATGGACACGAACAGCAGACAATAATGTTATCGGAAATACTGCAGCTATTACAGAACTTCGAGCAGATGAATATAAAGTGGTGATCATAGATGCAGAAGGATGTCGTATTGAACAAACCTATACCATTGCAGAGCCCGATATTATAATTCCTACTCTGGTACATCCGGTTTGTATTGGCGATTGTAACGGAAGCATTACTGTTGAAGTAGATTATTTAGGCAGTTATACCTACCTATGGAGTACCGGTGAGACAACCAATACAATTACCAATTTGTGTAAAGGGACTTATTCTGTAACTATCGAAGGGTTTGGAAACCGTATTCTTGAAAGAACCTATGTTCTTAATGATCCAGATCCTTTGGATATTGACCTGGGGGATGATAAAACATTGTGCTGGGGTCAAACATATACCATAGATGCTACTGTAGCGAATACCATTGCTACTTATCTATGGCAATCAGATAACGGATTTGATGCCTCCACTGCGCAAGTTGAACTGTCAGAGAGTGGTATCTATACCGTTTTTGTAACCGATGAAAAAGGTTGTGTAAGTAGTAAATCTATACAAGTTTTTACTGTAGATGATAGTATTGTTTCTGATTTTGCAGTTTCAAGTGATCTATATGTAAATGAAAGTTTTGTAATGGTGGATCTTAGCAATCCAATACCTGATCGTTTAGAATGGATGCTACCAGAGGAGGCAGTTATCGTAGAAAACTCACAAAAACATGCCGAGATAAAGTTTGAAAAAACGGGAGAATATGAAATAGGTTTGCGTACACACATAGGAGACTGTGAAGAATATACATTTAAAAAAATAGTCATAAGAGAACGTTCTTTTAATGAAAATGAACAATTTTCAGAAGAAGTTAAGGAATACTTGTTATACCCTAATCCAACCTCTGGAAACTTTACAATAAGCCTTGTATTTGATGTGGCAATGCCAATAGATATAAAACTATTTAGTGTTACTAATAATAAAGTTCTAAAAAGATTTCAAGGAACAGGAAACTCAGAATACTCCATTCCTTTTAACCTACAAGGAGAATTACCTTCTGGAATCTATTTTTTGATGCTGGAAATACCAGGCAAAAGTTATGTGCGAAAAATTATAATTGAATAGAAAAATAATATTCTTTAGAGAGCTATTTAGTTTTACAATATGTGTTTTGGACAAAAAAGCTTACTTTTGTAAATTTTACAGACTGTAAGGATACATTATGATTGATAAATTAAATATTGTTAAGCAACGATTTGATGAGGTGAGTGATTTGATCATTCAGCCTGATATCATTGCTGATCAAAAAAGGTACATAAAACTTAATAAAGAGTATAAGGATCTTAAAGCGATTATGGATGAGCGAGATCGTTATATCGAGCTTACAGACAATCTTAAGGAAGCCGAAGAAATAATAGCAGATGGCAGCGATGCAGAAATGGTCGATATGGCAAAAATGCAATTAGAAGAGGCCAAAGAAGAGCTACCTGGACTTGAAGAGAAAATACGATTTATGTTGGTTCCTAAAGATCCCGAAGATGCTAAAAATTGTGTCGTAGAGATTCGTGCAGGAACAGGAGGAGATGAAGCGAGTATTTTTGCTGGCGATTTATTTAGAATGTATACCAAATATTGCGAAGGAAAAGGTTGGTCTACAAGTGTTGTAGATCTTAATGAAGGTACAAGTGGTGGGTATAAAGAAATCATTTTTGAAGTAAATGGTGAAGATGCCTATGGTACCATGAAATTTGAGGCGGGTGTACATCGTGTACAACGTGTTCCTCAAACAGAAACTCAGGGACGTGTTCATACCAGTGCAGCAACAGTAATGGTGCTTCCTGAAGCAGAAGAATTTGATGTAGAATTGGATATGCAAGAGGTTCGAATAGAAAGAACGACTTCTACAGGACCAGGAGGGCAATCGGTAAATACTACCTATTCTGCAATCAAACTACATCATGAACCTACTGGAATGATCGTAAGTTGTCAAGATCAAAAATCATCTCATAAAAATCTGGAAAAAGCGCTTAAGGTGTTGAGATCCAGGTTGTATGAGTTAGAATTAGCCAAAAAACAAGCGGCAGATTCAGAAAAAAGAAAAAGTATGGTGTCTTCTGGAGACCGCTCTGCTAAGATTAGAACCTATAATTATCCCCAAGGACGTGTTACAGATCACCGAATAGGATTGACTCTGTATGATTTGGGAAATATTATTAATGGGGACATTCAAAAAATTATAGATGAACTTCAATTGGTAGAAAATACCGAAAAACTGAAAGAATCTAACGAGATATTATAAGTCAAGATTAAAGAATTAAAAAACCTCATAATGAACGTTATGAGGTTTTTTTTGTGAAAAGTAATAAGTGAATCATAACGCTAACACACATAATCGAAAAAATAGTAGTTTTTTTCGAACCTGAATATATTAACAGCATCTGTTTTAGATAAAAAAGGTTTCATTTTTGTCACAGAAAAATATAAAATGACCTAATTTTTAACTTCAAAAGAGACTTATCATCTTAATTTTAGTTGTTTTTAGTTTTATTGGAGATAAAAAAAATAGAAAGTAGTTTCAATAATTTTATGTTAGAGGCCTAAAATTTAACAATTACGAACAAAACTGTTAAAATGTTTTTTGTCTCATTAAGTGTTGATTTTGAAGAATGTATGTCCGGTGTAGAGTTGTCGATTTGAGTTGTAAAAAAAGACTATTCTTCAATCGATTTTTGTCAATAACTTCTCATTACATATCAATAAAATAATCAAAAAATAACTTTATCAAAATATGCTGCATAAAGGTTACTAATAGACGAATTTTTAGCGAAGGAACCATCAAAAAATATCGATAGTTGAATTACGAGTTTGTGATGTCAATTTTTTCGGGATTTAATTTTTTTTTAGAAAAAAACTACAAATATATACGCTTATCACGGTGAAGGAAAATTAGTATACATCAAAATAGTTTGGTCACTAGAGCTTGTTTCTATATGTTAAAATTCATGAGAAAAAACGAAAAAAAGTGCGTATAAAATATGTGGTCTTTCCACATACTAAAATGAGGTTTTATATACTGCTTTTTTGATCTTATTTATTTAGTTTTGAACGATTTATAACTTTAAACAAACTCAACATGAAACTAAAAAAATTAGCATTACCATTGGTAATGGTAGCATCTTTTATGATGCATTCTCAAGAAAATGAGACGAAGGCTTTCTATCATGGAAAAATATCTTCTGTAGAATACGTCTCATCTTTAGAATCAAGACCCAATGACATTATTGCACCAGATGACTCATCAAGAGAAGCCAAAGACAAAAGATCATTAGGAAACCAAATTGTTGCGGGCAAAGATCCTCAGACCAATAATGATTACTTTGTAATGAATAGGCATGAAATGGAGCAAAGTGTACAAAGAACAGCACCTAGCCTCGTTTTTGATACCTACTCATCAAATTCTCGACCTACAGATCCTTCTATGGCTGTTGGTCCCAATCATGTGATGATTGTTTATAACACAGGATTTATGATTTATGATAAATCTGGGAATCAATTGTTAGGGCAAACAGCCCCCAATCCAGCTATTTTTCCTTCAGGGGGATGTTGTGATCTAACGGTGTCCTATGATAATGCCGCAGATAGATGGGTGCTTTCTTTTCTAGGGAGTGGAGCTCAGGTAGCGGTTTCAGATGGTCCTAACCCGCTTACTGCAGGGTGGTATGTATATAATGTACCTGCGGTAAGTGATTATCAAAAATTATCAGTTTGGAGTGATGGTTATTATATTACAGAAAATACAGGAGGAAATAATAAACTCTGGGCATTAGAAAGAGATGCTATGTTAACAGGAGATTCTTCTGCACAGATCGTAGGATTTAGGCTTCCTGGTATCGTTACAAGTGGTTTTCATAGCCCACAAGTTCTAAATGTTACTGATGATAATTTACCAGCTGCCGGAGGTGCAACAATTGTTTATTTACAGGACAATGCCTGGAGTGGAGTGTCTGTAGATCATATTAAAGTTTGGACGGCTAATATAGATTGGAATAACGCTGGAAACTCTTCAGTTTCAAATCCACTACAAATCAATACTACCCCCTTTATAAGTGTTTTTGATAATGGATCTTTCGCTAATTTAAGCCAACCAGGGGGAGGCTCTGCTATAGATGCATTACAAGCAACGATTATGAATCAAGCTCAGTTTAGAAAATTTGCAACACATAATTCTGCACTGTTTAACTTTGTGGTTGATACAGATGCCGGTGCAGGTAAATTAGCAGGAATACGTTGGTATGAATTTAGACAGAGTGGAGATAACCAACCCTGGTCTTTATATCAGGAAGGTACGTATACAGCACCAGATGGAAGACATGCTTGGATGGCAAGTTTGGCGATGGATAAAAACGGAAATATAGGAATGGGGTATACTTCTATGTCAGGGCCTAACACTCCAACTGCGGTTAGAGTCAGCTCTTACTATACGAGTCGATTGAGTACTGATCCATTGGGAACGATGACAGGTGCAGAAGAACTTATTGCAAACGGAACAGGAAATTTTAGTGGTGATCGTTATGGTGACTATAGTAAGATAGATGTAGATCCTTCTGATGATTCTTCATTTTGGTTTATCACCGAGTATATGAAGAGTGGTAGAAAAGGTGTAGTTGGAAAATTTCAAATAGAAGCCGGTACTTCTGATACCGAAGCGCCTACTACCCCAACCAATTTGATTGCAAGCAATATTACATCTAGTGGAGCAACATTGGGTTGGACAGCATCTACAGATAATGTGGCGGTGACTGGATATACTATTTCTATAGATGGTACCGTTGTGGGGACGTCTCAAACTACTACGTTTGATGTAACCGGACTTTCTCCTGCAACATCCTATAATGCTTCTGTAACTGCTCAAGATGCTGCTGGGAATGTTTCTGGAGCAGCAACCAGTTCATTCACCACAATTACTAATGATATTACTTATTGTGATTCTGCAGGTAGAAATGCAAGTGAAGAATATATTAGTAATGTGCAGTTAAATACTATTAATAATACCTCTACAGGTCAAACATATTCAGATTTTACTTCTGTTTCTACCGGTTTAAACGAAGGTCAAACCTATACGATTTCTGTCACTCCTACCTGGGTAGGTACTGTGTATAGCGAAGGTTATGCGGTTTGGATAGATTACAATAATAACGGGAGTTTTGATGATTCGGGAGAATTAGTTTGGTCTAAACCAGCTTCTAGAGACGCAGCTAATAGTGGATCTTTTACTGTTCCTAGTGGTACTTCTCAAACCTCTGTTAGAATGAGAGTATCCATGAAGTATAGCGGAGTTCCAACTTCATGTGAAAGTTTCAGTTATGGTGAAGTAGAGGACTATACGGTTAATCTTGGAGCTGCCGGTGCTGCTGTAAATGAAAATGCGAGAGCTCTGAAAGCATTTACCGAAAACGCAAAAAGAAATATTACGATGCATCCTAATCCGGTAAATTCAGAGTTAACCATTGATATTAAGGAAGGTACTTATGATGAGATCAAAATATTTTCATCTACAGGAGCCATTGTTAAAAAAATAAGCCCAAAAGTAGGATCTAATGTTATAGATGTATCTCAGTTTACAACGGGGGTGTATTTTGTAAGATTTACTTCTAAAAGACTGGCTGTTACCGAAAGATTTATTAAAGAATAATATTCTAAGAATAGATAGCTATAATGTTATAAAAGGCCGCTCCTATATGGAGTGGCCTTTTTTGCAAGAAAAAAAATAGCGGTATGACTATATTGGACTATAATTAAGGTATTGGTTAAATGAGTATACAGAGTAGGAAAATTGTTCATTTTTAAACAAAGAAAATGTTAGATTTGAAGATAAGTCTTGATATATTAAGTAGAAGTTTGTTTTTTTTACATAATTGTATCTAAAATAATGATTGTTAATTTTTAAGGATAGTATTTATGAAATCGATTTTAATTGTATTGATAATGACAACCTCGTTTGTATTTGGTCAGAATAATCATCTCAAAATGTTCGAAAAATTAATGAATAGAACATGGGAAGCAGAAGGTAAATGGGGAGATGGTAGTGTTTTTAAACAAGAAATTAATTATAAATATGCTTTGGATAGCACACTAATAATTTCTAGTTCAAAAGGATTTACAGATAAAGCTCAAAAAAAATATGGAAATAGAAACCATGGTATAAGAAAATATAACGCCTCCAAAAAACAAATAGAGTTCTGGGAATTTGATGTTTTTGGTGGTTTAACCGAAGGAACTGTTACTTATGAAGATAAAAATATTTTATATGAGTACGAGTACGGCGGAACTATAGTTACAGAAGTTTGGAAGTTTGTAAATGATTCTACCTATACATTTAAAGTGGGGACTTATAAAGATGGTGCCTGGAATCAAGTATTTTTGGATACACAATTTAAAGGAAGCAAAACATTTAGTATTGACAAAGTGTACGCAAAACTTAAAAAAGAATTAGTAGGGAGCTGGCGTTCAAAGGCATGGGATGGAGAGTTGAAAGAGAAATGGTACCAGGATCAAAACGGAAACTTGTCTAATCAAGCTCAATATGTAGAGAAAGGTGAAGTACGTTATGAAGCAACCAATAGAATAGAAGTAGTGAAAAACGAAATGATTCTTTTTACAATTATTAAAGATGGTAACCCAAAAATATATAAAGCATCTTCTTATACAGAGAATAGTATTGTATTTGAAAATTCGGATTATAAAAATCCTAATAAAGTTATTTACACTTTTGGTGATACTGATGGTTTTCAAAGAAGTATAAGTGGAACCGAAAATAATAAACCATCAAGTTATACTTTTAAGTTTGTGAAAATAAAATAAAAGGCAATCGTAATTTTTAAATAAGTTTACTATAACCCTTTTAGCTGGGCGTCTCTTACTTTTTTAAATAAGTTAGAAGAGTATACAAAATCTGTTACCGCTTTATTATCGGTTTTAAATATTTGACTTTTGTCACCTTCCCATTCTAAAAATCCATTTTTAAGAAAAACGATTTTTTCTCCAATTTCCATTACAGAATTCATGTCATGGGTGTTGATTACTGTTGTGATATTATACTCTTCTGTAATTTCTTTAATAAGATTATCGATTACAATAGCTGTTCTGGGATCTAGTCCAGAATTGGGTTCATCACAAAATAGATATTTTGGTCGGGTTACGATAGCACGAGCAATGGCAACACGTTTTTGCATACCACCACTAATTTCTGAAGGTAGTTTTTTTTCTGCATTTTCTAGATTTACTCTATCCAGAACCTGATGAACTCTTTCTAGCATTTCATCTTTTTTCTGATGTGTAAACATCATAAGCGGGAACATTACATTTTCTTCGACCGTCATCGAGTCGAACAAAGCACTTCCTTGAAAAACCATCCCCATTTGTTCTCTTAGGTCTCTTTGCTGTTGTTCATTCAATTCAGAATAAATACTTCCATCGTAAGAAATAGCTCCTTGTTCGGGTGTGAAAAGACCAAGTAAACATTTCAAGAAAACGGTTTTACCACTACCACTGGTTCCAATAATCAAATTAGTTTTACCGCGATCAAAAATAGTCGAGATACCTTTTAAAATCTCTTCTCCGTTAAATCCTTTATGTAGATTCGTAACTTCTATCATGTTAACTTAATAATAATTGGGTGAGTACATAATTGGATATAATGATCACTACCGTAGTCCAAACAAAGGCAGTTGTACTTGCTTTACCTACTTCTAGTGCACCACCTTTCATATAATAACCATGAAATGACGGTATCGTAGCTAATAAAAAAGAAAATATAAAAGTCTTAATAAATGCATATACCAAATGAAAAGGAATAAACTCTTCTCTTAAACCAGTTAAGAAATCACTACTAGATAAAAAACCTCCGTATACACCAGCTATATAGGCTCCAAAAATACCTGTAAACATAGCAATAGCAATAACAAAAGGGTACATTAACATCGCAATTACTTTGGGAAATACAAGATAGTTTACAGAGTTAATACCCATTACTTCTAATGCATCAATTTGCTCGGTTACTCGCATGGTTCCTATACTAGATGTAATAAAAGATCCAACTTTACCAGCCATAATTACAGAAATAAAAGTAGGTGCAAATTCTAATATTACAGATTGGCGTGAAGCAAATCCGATCAGTTGCTTCGGAATTAAAGGGTTGGTTAAATTTAAAGCGGTTTGAATAGCTACCACGGCACCGATAAAAAATGCCAGAAAAACGGTAATACCCAAAGAGCCTAATATAAGGTCATCAATCTCTTTAAATATTAAATTTCGTATTACAGAACCTTTAGTCATTCGACTAAAAACTCCTTTAAGCATTAAAAAATAGCGACCAATATCGTCTAAGTAAAACATTCTTTATGATTAGAAAGGCTAAAATAGAAAAAAAAATATCCATAGCATTTAACCTTTTATTAAAGTTTTTACATTTATCAAATAGTAATTTAGCAAGCTAAATATTAATAAACAATGACAACAAGATTACTTTTAATAGCCATATTAACTTTATTCTCTGCTCTTGGTAATTCGCAAGAGAAAGTGACCGTTCATCATTCACCCAGGTTAGTGGTTGGTATTGTTGTAGATCAAATGCGATATGATTATATAACGCGATTTTATAATAGGTATGGTGAAGGAGGGTTTAAGCGTATGATTAATGAAGGATTTAACTGTAAGAATAATCATTTTAATTATGTGCCTACCTATACAGGGCCAGGGCATGCTTCTGTATATACAGGAACGACCCCACAAAATCATGGAGTTATTTCTAATCATTGGTATGATAAATTTACCAAAGAAATGGTGTATTGCGCAAGTGACAGTTCGGTAAAAGCAGTAGGTAGTACTAGTAAGTTAGAACGTATGTCACCTCATAGAATGAAAACCACCACAGTTTGTGACCAAAATAGATTACATACACAACTAAGAGGAAAAACTATCGGTATTGCGATAAAAGATAGAGGAGCCATCCTACCTGCAGGACATACCGCGAATGGCGCATATTGGTTTAGGGGTAAAGAAGAAGGCAAGTGGATTACCAGTACCTATTATCGTAATGAATTACCAGAATGGGTAAAGGATTTTAATAATTCGGGTAAGGCAGCTTCATACCTAAAAGTATGGAACACATTGTATGATATTGATAGTTACACAGAAAGTGGCTCTGATCTTAATCAATTTGAGGCAGGATTTAAAGGTAAGGAAAAAGCAATTTTCCCTTACGATTTAGGGCAATTAAAAGATCAAAATTCTGAGTATGATATTATTAAAGGCTCTGCTTTTGGAAATAGTTTGACAACAGATTTTGCCATTGCAGCAATCGAAGGAGAAGCATTGGGGGCAGATGCTATTACAGATTTTCTTACGGTTAGTTTTTCTAGTACAGATTATGTTGGACATAATTTTGGAGTAAATTCTAAAGAAATACAAGATACCTACCTAAGACTGGATCAGGATTTAGAAAGGTTTTTTAAAGCATTGGATACCAAAGTAGGAGCGGGACAATACACTGTTTTTCTTACAGCAGATCATGGAGCTGTACATGTACCGTCTTATCTGAAATCAATAAAAATACCAGCAGGTTATTTTGATAAAGACGCGTTTAAAACCAAGGTAAAAATGTTTGTAAAAGAAGTGTATAAAATAGATGGTTTAATTGAAAATATATCAAATCATCAAATCTTTTTTAACTATAAGGAATTGCAGAAAAATGCAATTAACCCTGAAGCATTACAGAAAAAATTGGCAAATTTCATATTGTTACAAAAACATGTGGATAAAGTATTTACCAGAAACCAATTACATGAAGAAAATTACACCTCTGGAGTTGCAGAACTTATTCAGAAGGGATTTCATCAAAAAAGAAGTGGAGATGTTGCTTTTGTATTAAATCCAGCTACGATACCTTATTCTAGAACAGGATCAACTCACGGAAGCGGCTTTGTTTATGATACACATGCACCTTTATTGTTTTTTGGTCATGGAATACAAAAGGGAAGTACAAAGGTGAAAACAGTAATTCCTGATATAGCACCTACAATTTCGGCGTTATTAGGGATTACCTTTCCTAATGGAACATCAGGAAAGGTATTACCATTTGTGTTAAAATAAGAAACAGAAAAGTTGAGTTTGCATTAGTTATTTTTTTATAATCTTCGATGCTTCAGTAAGATTTTTAACATCTAGTTTTGGGTTGCCGTATATGTAAACAACGCTTTTATCGCGAGCATGTAATTCTAGTTCTTTTCTTGCGTATATATTAACATCGGCAGTATTAGAGGTTTTTAGGTTTATAGATCCTATTTTCATCTTTTTGGCATTTAGTTTAGCAGAGCCTTTAAGGTCAAAAGTTGCTATGTCTGCATTTCCATCTAATTTTAATCTCGTAGACTTAATTAAAGAGGTTTTAATTTTATCGGTTTTAATAGTACCCCTTACGTCTGCTTTACCATTCATCTCGAGCGTTGCGCTTTCAGATTTGATATTAACCAAACCTTTTACTTTGTCATAGAGCGTAATGGCAATATCGTCTGCTTCTATTGATAGGTCAAATTGACTTGAGTCATACGCATTAATAGTAACCTCTTTTGTACTAAGTTTTTTGTTAATTGTTATCTGGGCATGATCTCTTAAAATAATTTGATTAATGTCTGTAATAGTCACATCAATTTTAAGTTTTTTGCTTCTTACAATTTTGTTTGTAGCATATATCTTAAGTATGTCATCTTGTACTTTAAATTGAATGATGTCAATAAGGTTTTCATCTGTTTTTAGGTAATACTCATTTTGACCCCCTTGGTAAAGTGTAACTTCGAGTGCATCATCAATTTCTATCGTGCCAAATGCTTCGGTAATTTCCTTGCTTATCTCGGTAACGTTTCTGTTTCCTTTGATTTTAGGCTTTTTTTGCGAAAATCCAGTTATAGTTATAGTAAATAAAAGAATTGTGATTAGTGTCTTTTTCATTTTTATATTCAATTTGTTTTGTGTTTTAATTCCTAAGAACATGTAAAACTATTTTGCTTAGTACTATAATTATTTGCCGTTACCGTGATTGTTTGTTTGTGGTATTTGGCATGATTCCATATGGTATAATTTGACCTAAAAAGTTTATCATATACATATGTATATATAGTTAGAGCATAGTGTTCAACAAATTCGACACTTTTTTATTAAAAAGTCACATATGTTTTATTTTTTCTTGTTTATAATCGATTAAAGGCATAAAAAAACTGTCAATGAATAGATGTAACTACTACGCATTGACAGTTTTAGTATAGAAAAAAAAGGATTAGATATTTAATTCGTCAAAAAGTTCTATGAGCGAAGGGTTAGAAGGTCTGGGAGCACTAGCGTGAACAATTTTCCCTTCTGGATCAACCAATATGAATCTTGGGATCCCTTGTATGGCGTAATCTACAACAAATTGCGAAGAAAAGTTATTATCTGCAAAAAGTTGAACTCCTCCCAATTCTTTTTCCTCAATCATTTTTTTCCAGGCATCATGTTGCGTTTTTCTATCGACAGAGATACTAACAAATTCTATGTTCTTGTCATGATATTTTTCTTCAACCTCTTTTAAATAAGGTATTTCTGCTTTACAAGGACCGCACCAAGTAGCCCATACATCTATATATACATATTTTCCTTTAAAATCAGTCAACGAGGATGTTCCTCCTTTATAATTTTCATAATCTGTAAAAGATGGAGAATCAGTACCTTTTACCAATAATTTTATTTTTTCGTATTTCGAAGTTAATTTTTCTTTAAGTTCTTTGTCATCAGATACTTCCATAAGAGTGTGATAAAGAGCAACGGCATTTTCATTTCTTACAGATACACGATATGACATATTCTCTATTAAAGCATCTTTTATATTTTTACTTTTGATCTGAGTAATATTTTTTAGGAACGCTTTTTCTTCAGGAATACTATCTCTAGAAGCTATTTCCCGAGTTAACCTATCAAAAGTGAAGATACTTAACTGGCGATATGAAGGTGAGTTGTTAAAATCTTCAGAATTGTCAAGGTCTAAGCTCTTTAACTCATCCAGATATGCCTCAGGAACTTTGAAATCTTCTTTTTTTGTATAATACTTATGAGAATTTTCATAATCATTTAGTTTAGACAAGTATGTATAATTAACATCTTTATTTTCTAGTAAGGTGAAATCGGGGTTTAAACTTTCGAATTCTGACAACAGTTTTATCACGGCATCTTTTTGTTGTCGAATTGTATTTTTAAATTCAAGGGGTTCTTTACTATATAGTTCTTCATAGTGTTTAGGTCCTTTTAAAAAAAAGCTTTCTTCTAGTAGATATTTTTTTGCTAAATAATTGTTTGTCGCTGCGGCAGTCCCCGTGTATTTTATACTTTCATCAAATTCTTTAGTATCAATAGATAATACTAGCTGATCTCCTTTGTCTAGATATATTCTTGATCGTTCTGGGCCAATTATAAAACTATAATAACCTTTTGATGGGATTTTTAAGGTATCATTAAACGTACCATCATCATGGATAAGGATGGTTGCTTTAAAATCATTTCCATTTACAGAAAGTTCTTTTTCTTTTGTATTGTTTATTTTTCCTGAAAAGAGGGCGTAATCAACAACAGGTTGTTCTTTTTTACAGGAAGTAATAGCAAGAATTAAGGAAACAAAAATTAAAAATTTAGTTTTCATAGGTAAGAGTATTAGGGTGATTTATACTCTCAAATATAAGAAAATATGGGAGCAAATAGAGAGAGGTGTTTTTATATAAGATTACTAAAGGATTAAAAATGAATTTTTTGAGTTTTTTCTCTTTAAGCAGTGAGCAAAGAGATTATATAAATTTTGTTATTTGTTAGTCTTGTCAACTCTTTAGAAAAGGCTTTTAAACACGAAAAAACAAGAACTTTCGGGTTATTTTTTTCCAACGTAATTTGCGAATAAAGTCACCTTCACTTTTAGAGACTAAAAAAGGTTCCTTTTTATTCTTGGCTATAAAATACCCCGCTAAATAGTCTTTTATTAATAGGGGTCGTTTTTTGAGTATAGCAAGTTTAATAGATGCAATTAACGTTATCCAAAAGCCATACCGCATGCGATAGAAGGCTTCTCCTTGTTTATATTTGGCTTTTGGGTTATACTTATTTCCCGTAGGTTTAAGGTGTTTAACATGAAGAGAAGTATCTGTTTTTATTTCCCATTGATGATATTGGGCCAGTAATTCATCAATTGTATCCCATCCCATGGCTGGTTTAAGTCCATTAATATCGTTAAAACATGCTTTTCTATATGCTTTTAATGCACCACGAATATGATCTTTGTTAGTTAAGTTTTCTAAGATCCATTCATCGTTTTTTTCTATATAACAAAACCCACCTACCATACCTATTTTATTATTCTGATAAAAATGATCGCAGATCTTTTCTAAATAGTTTGGAGGAAATATAAGATCTGCATCAAATTTACAGATAATATCAAAGTTATCATCAAGGGCTTGGTAGCCTCGAACAAATGCATTAATAACTTTACTACCAGGCATATGATCCATAGACGAATTTGTATCTATTAATGAAATAAATTCGTGGGTTGTTGTATACTTGGTAACAATATCTTTTGTGGTATCTGTAGAATTATCATTTACAACCATTATTTTTTTTGGAAGAACAGTTTGTGCAACCAATGATTCTATGGTTTTACTAATAAAATGTTCTTCGTTATGAGCAGGTATGATAATGTATATTCTCACAATCGATTTTATAAAATGGTTATAATTAGTAAGTTATTTTGCGTATACATTTGAAGCTTTTTCTATACAGATTTTCTTTCTGCGTACACAATATAATATCTTGGTGTAAAAAGCCTTAGTAAAGGACGTATCCCAACTTTTTTAACTGGGTTTGTCCATTTGTCTCTGGCGATTATTTCCCAACCAGACTTTTCTAGAAGCCAATCAAACTGCCAATCTTCAAACTCATGATAATGCCTGTCCCAAAGGTCTGTTTTGCTTCTATACGCCGATGAAAACCACAATCTAAGCGGGACTGAAGCAACCAATTTATTCGCTTTAATGTCTTTAAGAACATTATAAGGAGAAACAAGATGTTCAAAAATTTCAAAAGCCGTAATCATATCGTAATCCTCGCTCAAAACAGCTTGTGTATGAATATCCAGATCCTCTCCTGTTGTGTTGGCTACTGTGTAGCCTTCTTGTTCCATATGTTTTACAAAAGGATTGGTAACCCCAAGATCCAGAATAGATGCAGGTGCTGGGGTATACTTCCTTAAAAATTCTAAAGTTTTTTGATATCGTTTATGAGGAAATTTTCCTTCGTACATAGTGGTTTAGTCAGTGATTTGTACGGTAAAAATAGACAATTAGATAAACTACCGATCATTCATGGGGTAGAATTTTATTTTGAAACTAATGTTGGTAAACAAAAGCATTAATATTCATCCCTGCTCCAACACTGGCAAATAATAAAAGGTCCCCTTTTTTTATAGTATGATCTTCTATTTCACCCTTTAGAATAAGATCATAAAGAGTTGGGATGGTAGCAACGCTGCTATTACCTAATTTTTTAATAATCATAGGCATGATCCCTTCAGGAACATCTTTTTGGTAGAGTTGATAAAACCTTTTGACAATAGCTTCATCCATCTTTTCATTTGCTTGATGAATAAGTATTTTTTTGATATCTGTGATATCAACATTAGCTTTCTTAAGACAAGTTTGCATGGCTTCGGGAACTCTACTCAATGCAAATTCATATATTTTTCGCCCATGCATTTTGATGTATTTAGTATCTTCTTTGATTGCATGGTTGTATGTTTTTCCGAAAAATAAAAAATCACTTTCTTCTAGAGTATATGAAGCACTTACCGAAGCAATGATACCTCGAGTATCTGGCTTTTTTTCGAGTATAATAGCTCCAGACCCATCAGAATATATCATAGAGTCACGATCATATTTGTCAATAACCCTAGAAAGCGTTTCTGCCCCAATAATAAGGCATTTTTGGGCCATATTACTTTTAATAAAAGAATGTGCCTGTATAACTCCTTCGATCCAACCGGGGCATCCAAAAAGAACATCATAGGCAACACAATAAGGGTTTTTAATTCTTAATTTATGCTTTACTCTGGCTGCAATACTTGGAACGGTATCTCCTTGTGAAGAGTTTTTTCTAACATCTCCAAAATTATGAGCAACAATAATATAATCGAGTGTTTCTGCATCTATTTTAGAGTCGAAAATAGCTTTTTCTGCAGCATAAAACGCAATATCAGAAGTATTGTGTTCTAATGGTGCATATCTACGCTCTTCAATACCGGTAATTTTCTTGAATTTTTCGATTACGGTAGTAGTATCTTGCTCGATAAGGCTTCCGTTATCTGTAAAAAAACTATGATTTATAAAGTCTTCATTTTTTTCAATATCCGTAGGTATATAGCTACCTGTCCCTGTTATTTTGACCCCCATTCGTTTCCAATTGTATTGTAAATTGAGCAAGTTACGTTTATGAAATGAACTGCTTTAGATAGTACCGTGGTTTTTACGATCGCTATGATATGAAATAACGATAAATATCGTTTTGTATTTACTTATGATGAAGATGTGTTAAGTTTTATTTGTAAAATCGTAGCGATAGATAATGCTCTGGTTTTGATAAGTTTTGCTTTTTCTCCTTTGAAATGAGTGTCAACTGTTTCGTTAAATAAGTTTAACCAGGTATGAAAATGTATTTTTTCAAGTTGTTTTTTTACTTGTAGATCTTTATGTATTTTGATTACATTTTTTTTATATGTTCCTGTTCGAAGTAATTGTTGTTCCCAAAAATCTGTGATTTCTGGAATATGATCTTCGAGGTTAACTGCAGCAATTTCTGTAAAAAAGGGACCAATTATAGGATTAGAAAATGCTTTCTTGTAAAAAGCGGTAATTAACAATTCTATATCTTTTTTGGTGGTAATATCTTTCATTTTGTTATAGAATGTATCGCGTTAGTAACTTGATTTTTAAATCAGTTCCAGATCACAGTTAATCTCTATGTCATCGATAATCGCTCCTCTACTTTTATAAAACTCTTGAGCTTTAGTATTCCAGTTTGATACTTGCCATTTCATTTTAAAACAATTTTCAGTTTTTCCAATTTCCATGACTTTATCAAATAACTTACTACCTATACCTCGGTTTCGATATTTTTCAAGTACATATAAGTCATCCAAATAAATTGCTTTCCCTGTCCAGGAGTAATAAGAAAAAAAATAAGTTGCAAAGCCAATTATAGTTGATTCGTGTAAAGCTACTAAACATTTGAAATATTTTTCATCTTTTATCATTTGGGCTGGAGTAATTTTTACTTTTTCGGGCGTTTTGATAAAAGCAGCAAATTCTTTAATCAAATCATAAACATCTGTAAACTCTGATGGTTTAGCGGTTCTTATTTTAATTTCCATTAGATTAATATTTTGACTCTGAGTATGCTGATGATTAATAATAGACGTTGGTGTTTAGAATAGCAATTATGTTTTGTTTTAAATATACCTATAATTATGTTTTTTAGGTGCGTAATGTGTCTAATACCAGTAAATTCAAAGTGTAAATGGTATAATATCAAAAAAAGGGCGACTAGAGTAGTAGTCGCCCTTTTACTATATAATATATTGTGTTTTATGCTTCTTCTTCCATATACTCTTCGATAGGAGCACATGTACAGATTAAGTTTCGATCTCCATAAGCGTCATCAACACGACGTACAGACGGCCAAAATTTGTTGTCTGCTACATATGACAATGGATATGCAGCTTGTTCTCTCGAATATGGAAAATCCCAAGAATCTGCAGTTAGCATTGCAAGTGTATGGGGAGCGTTCTTCATAATATTATTTGGATTATCAGTACTTGCATTTGCTATTTCCTGACGAATAGAAATCATTGCATCACAAAAACGATCTAGCTCTGCTTTACTTTCACTTTCTGTAGGTTCTATCATAATAGTTCCTGCTACAGGGAAAGATACTGTAGGAGCATGAAAACCATAATCCATTAATCTTTTTGCAATATCTGTAACTTCTATACCATTTGCTTTAAAAGGTCTGCAGTCTATAATCATTTCGTGTGCAGCTCTTCCTTTTTCACCAGTATATAATACACTATAATGCCCAGCCAAACGCTCTTTGATGTAATTAGCGTTTAGGATAGCATATTGCGTTGATTCTTTTAAGCCAGATACGCCTAGCATAGTAATATATCCATAAGAAATTAAACATGCCAAAGCAGATCCCCAAGGGGCAGATGAAATAGCTGTGATAGCTTTATCTCCTCCTGTAGGAATGATCGGGTTACTTGGTAAGAAAGGCATAAGTTGTTCTGCAACACAGATAGGTCCAACACCAGGTCCACCACCACCATGAGGTATGGCAAAAGTTTTGTGTAAGTTAAGGTGACATACGTCGGCACCAATAGCTCCCGGATTGGTAAGTCCTACCTGGGCGTTCATATTTGCACCATCCATATATACCTGACCTCCATTATCATGTATGATTTTTGTAATCTCTTTGATAGCAGATTCATACACGCCATGCGTTGATGGATATGTAACCATTAATGCAGCAAGGTTATCCTTGTGTTTTAGCGCTTTTTCTCTTAAGTCATCAACATCAATGTTTCCTTCTTCTGTAGCTTTGGTTACCACTACTTTCATTCCTGCCATAACAGCAGAAGCTGGATTTGTACCGTGAGCAGATGAAGGGATTAAGCAAATATTTCGATGATGATCACCTCTGGATTCATGATATGCTCTAATTACCATTAAACCTGCAAACTCTCCTTGTGCACCAGAATTGGGTTGCAATGATGTAGCTGCAAAACCAGTAATTTCTGTAAGCTGATCTTCTAAGTTTTTTAATGCTATTTGATACCCCTCTGCCTGTTCTACAGGTACAAAAGGATGAATGTTACCCCATTGTGGATTACTTAACGGTAACATCTCTGATGCTGCATTAAGTTTCATTGTACATGATCCAAGAGGAATCATAGAATGATTTAATGACAAATCTTTTCTTTCTAACTTTTTGATGTATCTCATCAATTCTGTTTCAGAATGGTAGATGTTAAATACCTCGTTAGTTAAAAATTCTGTAGTACGCTTTACATTTGGTTCTATACCACTTGCATTATCTAATGCGTTTATAGTAATACTATCTTTTCCAGCTACTTGTGCAAAAACAGCAATAATTGTATTCAAATCTTCAATGGTAGTAGCTTCGTTTAATGAAATTAGTACCGTTTCAGCATCTGGGTAGTAAAAATTCATTTCATTCGCTTCTGCAATTTCTTTGATTTTTGCAGCATCGCTTTTTACACGAATGGTATCAAAATAAGTAGTGTTAAGCTGTTCAATGCCTAAGCTCTTTAATGCGTTACTTAAAGTAACGGCAGAAGCATTAACTTTTGATGCTATGTATGTTAGACCTTCTGGTCCATGATAGACAGCATACATTCCCGCCATAACGGCTAGAAGTACCTGTGCAGTACATATATTAGAAGTCGCTTTATCTCTTTTGATATGTTGTTCTCTGGTTTGTAATGCCATTCGCAATGCACGATCACCATTTAGATCTTGAGTTACCCCAATGATTCTACCAGGAATATTTCTTTTGTATTCTTCTCTTGTTGCGAAATATCCTGCATGTGGTCCCCCATATCCTAAAGGAATACCAAAACGTTGTGTGGTTCCCACTACGACGTCAGCTCCAAAGCTTCCGGGAGATTTAAGCGTTGTTAAACTAAGAATATCCGCAGCAACAGCAACTTTTATGTTTGCCTGGTGCGCTTTTTCAACAAACTCGGCATAATCATAAACTTGTCCTGATTTTCCTGGATATTGTAAAATAGCACCATAAAATTCTGATGAAAAGTCGAATTGTTGATGATCCCCAACTACTAACTCAATATCAAGAGGCGTTGCTCTGGTGTTTAGTAAAGAAAGGGTCTGTGGCAAAATTTCTTCAGAAACAAAAAATTTATTGGCATTACTTTTTTTCTGGTCTCTTGAACGCAATGCAAATAACATGGTCATTGCTTCTGCAGCTGCTGTACTTTCATCTAACAATGATGCATTGGCTAGCTCCATACCCGTTAGATCACAGACCATTGTTTGATAATTCAATAAAGCTTCTAGTCTTCCTTGAGCTATTTCTGCCTGGTATGGCGTATATGCCGTATACCATCCTGGATTTTCCAAAATATTTCGCTGAATAACTGCTGGAGTAGAAGCCTCATGATATCCAAGGCCGATAAAAGTTTTAAAAACCTTATTTTTGGCTGAAAGTTTTTGCATGTGGGCAGAATATTCTTGCTCACTAAATGCAAAATCAAGGTTCAGCGGTTTTTTAAGGAGAATATCATCTGGAATGGTTTCATAGATTAATTGTTCTATGGACTCCGCTTTTATGGTATTCAACATGCTGCCAAGGTCCTTTTCTGAAGGTCCAATATGGCGTAATTTGAAAGAGTCAGTTTTCATAAACTAAAACAGTTGTAATTAGGACGGCAAAAATACATATTTAAAACTAAAACTTTCACAATAAATTAACCGTGATATACCAAGTTTTTAACCAAATTCGAGATTTATTAACAGATAACCTTATCTTTATAACGTGGAAACCCTAAAAAGTATATTTAGATTTTATATTAATAGTAGTATTCATGTTGCTTTAACCATATGCGCTTTGGTGTACGTAACTTTTGAAAAGTTTGAAGCTTCATGGGATATTCTCTTTGCTCTTTTTACTTTTTCTGGAGCGGTTACAGCATATAACCTGATAAAATATTCGAATACATCAAGGCTATATCATAGACGATTGACAAAATCAATGAAAAGTATTCGAGTGTTTACCATTCTATGCGCGATCTTATTTGTTGGCACTTCGGTAGTGTTACCACCAGATGTGATATTGTATATGTTACCTTTTATTGTACTTTCGGTATTGTATGTAGCACCTGTTTTTCCTGACAAAAGAAATCTAAGGAGTTATGCCGGGATGAAGATTTTTATCATAGCAATAGTTTGGTCTGGTGTTACTGTGCTGGTTCCCTTAGTTTATGCAAAAGCTACTCTAAATTTTGATTTTTTGATCGAGATGATTCAGCGCTTTTTATTCATTGTAGTTATGATGCTTCCTTTCGAAGTGAGAGACCTACAATACGATGATCCCTCTCTAGAAACCATTCCTCAAAAAATAGGGGTAACAAATACCAAAGTTTTTGGTAGTATTTTACTAGTGGTATTTTTGTTATTGACTGCTTTAAAAGATGAACTGTTGTCATCAGTAGAAATTTTAAGCACAATATCTGTAACTACCATAAGCCTCCTCTTTCTGTGGGGTACAGAAAGAAAACAATCAGAATATTACTGTTCTTTTTGGGTAGAGAGTGTACCTGTATTTTGGATTATTATTATACTATCCCTCCAACGATTATTTGTTTAGAACAAAAAAGAAATAAAATAGAAAATTAATAATTATTAAAAATTATAAGTTATTAATAAATCTATAGTTTTAAGTAGTTTTTAATCCATCATTTTCTGTTGTAATTTTTTCTTCATCGCCTCTTTATCAGAAGGGGTGATACTTATTACTTTTGGGTTTTTAACCAATTTGGTTAATTTTCCGTTATTAGAAGAATACTTTCTACATGCTTTACAATAAATAAGATGTATATTCAACCTTACTTTTTCCCAAAAAGTAGACTCTTTATATTGTCCTTTATCACAAAAATGATTTGCTTCAGAACAACTCACTAATATTTTTTTTGCTTTACTCATTTTCTTAAAACCAATTTTTTTGCAGGCACTCAGCCATAGCAGTTCTTGCTCTATGGATGATTACCCATAGGTTAGACGCAGTAATATCAAAATCATTACAAATTGCTTCAGTATCGAAACCTTGCATTGTTTTTAATTTGAAAATAGTGGCTTGTTTTTGAGGTAATTTTCCAAGACAATTGTGTATTGCTAGTCCTAGCTCTGTATTTTCAATTTCACTTTCTGCGTTGCTGTCAAAGGGATCAGCTACTCTTTCTTCAAGCCAATCTCCTTCGGTGTTAGAATCACCTGTATAGCTCATTCTAACTTCTGCTTTACCTTTATTGCTGTTTATTTTTCGATAATGATCAATGATCTTTCTTTTAAGAATTGAAATGAGCCAGGTTCGCTCACTGGCCTCTCCTTTAAAGTTTTTCATAGATTTGAGTCCAGCAAAAAATGTTTCCTGAACTAAATCCTGTGCAATTTCTTTATCATCAACTCTCACAATGGTATAGTTAAATAAATAGTCGCTGTATTTATCTATCCATGTGTTAGGGTCTATAGAGTTTGTTGACATAGTTGTTGTATGCTATTGTTTATTCACCAAAAATAGTATAAAAAGTTGGATATTATAAATGGAGTTTATAAAGAATGCTTTATAGCTATATTTAAAGAATCTATTCAGAATAGTTTTAATCGTTATAGTAAGTTTCTAAACGTGTTTTATAGTATGGTTACGAGTTGTGATAAATTGGATAAGGTATTTTTTTAATAGTAATTGATCCAGTATCTTACCTAACATATTGTAAGGGATTTCATACTCTATAATGTCGATCATTTCTGTACCTATATTCGTTTTGAGGAAAGAATGTTGATGCTTAAAGTTTTTGAAGTATCCCTTAATCATTTCATCTGTAAAGTAAGTAGGATATTGAAATGAGGTAATTAAACTTTGATGTGTCCAATAAATTCCAAAATGTTTTCCTCTCCAAGTAACAGTTTCTCCTAATTCGATGTAACCATTTGTTCGCCCTGCAATAGCACTTTCTTTTGTTTTTTCAGAAGATTTAATATGAAAATCAATACTACGCGATAGATTAAACACTTGTTCAATAGGGGCTTTTATTTGAGTTTTGAGATGTATTCGCGACATATTATTATTGTGTAATTGAAACTAATGCAGACTCAAGGTCTGAATACATGAATAGAAAACCGTTATCGGTAAGTTTGGTTAGGATGACATTTCTGCTTTTGAGTACGAGCTCGGTTTCTGTCCTTATGATTTTGGCACCAATCTCCAGTATATTTTTAGAAATCGGAATCCCGATAGATTTTTTCATTACTTTTCTAAGTGTTTTCATAAATATTAGATTGGAAGAGGATTTAGGAGAGACAATATTAAGGTACCCCTGAATATGGATGTTGTTTATGATAAACTCAATACTTCTGGTAAAATCAATTTCATGAATCCAGCTTAGTTTTTGATTTCCCTTACCTTGTTTTCCTCCAAGTCCCATCTTTACCAAATTTATAATAGGAGGTAGGGGCCCTCCATTTTTTCCTAAAACAATGGCTGTTCTAAGAGCTACCTTTCTGGTTTTTGGAGTAGGTTGTTCAAAAAAGGCTTTTTCCCAAGCTTTGGCAACATCAACAGAGAATCCGGTTCCTATTTCTCCATTAATTTCGTTCATCTCTTTATCGAGAGAATGTCGATAAATAGTTGCTGTAGATGAGTTTAGCCATAGTTTAGGAGGGTTTTTACATTTTTGAATAGCCTGACCCAAAATAGAAGTAGATGCTACTCGGGAATTTAAGATTAATGCTTTGTTTTTTGAGGTATATCTGCAATCTACAGATTTACCCGTCATATTGATTAATACATCGCTGTTTTCGAGTTCTGTAACCCAATTACTAATGGTGGTAGCGTCCCAATTAACAAAATGTACATTGTTTATTTTTCTGGTTTTTCCTCGAGTAAGTACGGTAATACTTTCTGCTTTTGATTTAAAATGTTCTACAAGCACTTTTCCTAAAAAACCTGTTCCTCCTGCAATCACTATTTTTTTCATACTCTTTTAGATTTTATTTTTCTGCTGTGATTAAATAATAACCAAAACTTCTAATGTGTATACCTGATAATAAAGCAAACAAGGATCCCTTAAGGTTTTTCCAACTGTTTGGTTTTAATGGCGTATTGGTGGTTATTTTTTTAATAATAAAGTTCAGGATGGCAAAAGGAACATGTAAAACAGAAGGCGCTACCCTAAAAGAGATATCCTGTATGGTTATATTTTTAAAACCGATTTGTTGTAAATCATTTTTTACTCTGTCTATACTCCCTAACCCTTGCAAACTCCATCCTTTACATAGTTGGTTATAACAATAGTTACTGCCAAGGCACAATTGTTTTGGATTTTTCTTTAAAAAAGCATCGGCAATTACAAATTTAGAGCCAGATTTGATAATTCTATAAGCCTCTTGTAAGGCTTGTTTACTGTGCCCAGAATGGCATAGGCTTTCAATAGCATAAGCGCCGTTAAGGCTATTAGTTTTAAAAGAGGTTTGACAATAGTTTTCTTCTATAATTAGCCCATTGGTGTTTTGTAGTCTTTTGTTTCCTTCTCTTATCTGAAAAGAAGACAGGGTAATACCAATAATAGATAGTTTGGGGTATTTTGCTAATCCATAGCGCATCGTTCCCCCGATACCACATCCTAAATCTGCTATTATTGATTTTTGTTTTTTGAGATGTAGTCTTTTAAAAACCTGATGATTCATTTCATTAAGCATAGTATCTCTTTTAAATAAATTGGTTTTTAAAGGAGTATAATACCCAAAATGCATATTAAAATCATGACTCCAAAACTCATAATCTTCTGTCGCCTCGTTATAGAAATCAATGAGGTTTTCTTTATTAGATTTTTGTGATCGGGTTGTTGTATATAATAAAGGAATGGTAATATTCATAATCGTATTATTTTATGATTATTGATACATTTTTAAAGAGTTGTTATGCTGCAGTTTTATGGACGTGGAATAGATGTTACCTGTGTAGTTTGTTTAGATTTTTTTCTTCCTCTAAAGAACAGGTACATGTTAAGAAATAGCATTAGTCCGAGGTACATTGAGAAACCACCTATTTTAAAGCTCAATATTTCAACTAAATTTTGATAAGTGTCATTAAAGCGGTAACTATCAATTTTTAGAATTAACAATGCCCAACCAACATTTAATAAATAAAAACCAACTTCGAATAGACGATTTGTAGCCAAAGCAATATTTTCTTTCCCTTTAAAAATGTCGATCATAAAAGTTTTTCCATTTTTAAAAAGGGTTCTAGAGACAAAATAGGTTAAAGTGATAGCGATTGGTAAATAAATAAGGTAACCGATAAAAATTTTAGAAGTTTCCATAAAGTTGTATTTATAAGGGTTTAATTTTTTTAATAAATTTTGTTAACCAAAATAGGTTGAAGTAATGCAAAATGGCCAATATGCCGATAATGATTGCGGTACGCATAGTAATGCTTTCAATTAGCTCAAGAATAGAGTTAATGGATTTCCAATAAGACAACGAGATTACTACATATCCAATATTGATGAGGTAATAACCAACTAAAAGTGCCTTGTTTATGCGTATGCAGAATTCTTTATCATTAGGAACGAGGTTCATAACAAATATGTTCCCATTCTTATAGCATATGAATCCGACTTTTACAATAATTAAAGAAGTAATCAGCAGGTAAATACTATATGTTACTAAGTTGAAATTCATGTTTCATTTTTTTAATTTGATAGGTTACATAAATAAAATATCCAGCAATACTCATTGGAATGATGATGTAATAGACGAAAAAGAAAAAATCATTAAACGACGGTTGAAATAAGAACCAACTTATACCATATAGAAGTACCAATGTCCAGTATAATGAGATATGCATTCTGGATTGATTAGTTAATTTTTTCCATTGAAATAATAGTACAATACCGCAAATAATTTGGATACCACCCAGAGCTATTTGTGCTAGTAAACCACCATATATAGTGGTATATAGTAGTAGGGTAATTATAAAACTCCATTTGTTAATAAGGTGTGTTGTTTTCATAATATTATTAATTTTTGAATTTTCAGTAATTTTTGAAACTTATGTTGAAAAAGAAAAGGAACTTCTTCCTTCATCTTTTTGTTTTTATAAATATTACTTAATTAATTTTATTAATGTTTTGGTAATCCAATTTGCTTCTTGATTTACAATTTTATTCATCATTGTATCCGCATTATCTGCAAGGTCGTAAAGCGCTTTGGTTTGTTTAATGAGTTCTTCTGTTTTTGCGCTTCCATCCATTTCTATTCCCGAAACTTCTTTTAGCACTTTGATAACAGGTTTGATTTCTCTTCTACTACGTTCCTTTGCTACCTGTCGCGCTAGCTCTTGCACATCTTTTTCAGAAACAAAATATTCTTTACGTTCTCCCGGCTTACTTTCTTTAAAAACAATTCCCCAATCCATTAATTGTCGTAAATTCATACTAGTGTTACCTCTTGATATATGAAGTTCTTCCATAATATCCTCCATAGATAATGGTTCTGGAGAAATCCATAACAGCGCATGAATTTGAGCCATTGCTTTGTTAATACCCCATAAAGTTCCTAAGGAACCCCAGGTAGAAATAAATTTGTTTTTTGCTTCATCGTATTTCATATTACAAATGTATAAAAAATTTTAAACTTTCAAAAAATATTGAAACTTAATTTATTTTTCGATATCAAATAATAGTAGCAACGTGTTTTTTTGACACCTTTTACCGATATGAAAAAACTTTATAAAACTGATGTTAGTATAAATAAAAATACTCCTAACATGTAACTTGTTAGGAGTATTTTTATGGATGTAATTTTATAATTATTTGATCAACCCAGCTCTTTTTAATAAAGCTTCGGGTTTAGGTTTTTGACCTCTAAAACGCGTATATAGTGTCATCGGGTTTTCTGTACCTCCTTTTGATAAAACGTGTTCTTTAAACTTTGTAGCAATTTCTTTATTGAAAATTCCATTTTCTTTAAAATATTCGAATGCATCAGCATCCAAAACTTCTGCCCATTTATAAGAGTAGTAACCAGCAGAATACCCACCTTGAAAAATATGAGAAAAAGCAGTGCTCATGCAACTTTCTTCTACATTTGGAAATAAAGAAGTTGTATCAAAAGTTTTTTTCTCGTGCCCTTTAACATCTGTAATAGCACTTGGATCTTGAGAATGCCATGACATATCTAAAAGCCCAAAACTTAATTGACGTAATGTTGCCAGGCCTTCTAGAAAAGTAGCAGATTGTTTGATTTTTTCTACCAATTCCATTGGGATTACCTCATTTGTTTCATAATGTTTTGCAAACAATTCTAAGGCTTCTTTTTCATAGCACCAATTTTCTAATACCTGACTTGGTAATTCTACAAAATCCCAGTATACGCTGGTTCCTGATAAACCAGGGTAAGTAGTGTTGGCCAGCATACCGTGTAGTGCATGACCAAACTCATGAAACAATGTGGTTACTTCGTTAAATGTTAGCAGAGAAGGTTTTGACGGTGTAGGTTTTGTAAAGTTACACACAATAGAGACGTGAGGCCTAATGTTTTTTTCGTTTTTTTTCATTTGCGATTTATACGATGTCATCCAGGCACCATTACGTTTTCCAGGTCTTGGGTGAAAATCTGCATAAAATAAAGAAACAAAGTTACCATCATGATCTGTAACATTATAGGTTTTTACTTCTTTGTGATATTTGTCTACTTCCTGTGTTTCAGAAAACTGTAATCCAAATAATTTGTTGGCAACAGTAAATACGCCATCAATAACATTCTCTAACTTAAAATATGGTTTTAACTTTTCATCATCCAGATTAAATAGTTTTTGTTTAAGTTTTTCAGAATAGTAAGCACTGTCCCATGTTTGTAATTGATCGATTCCATCTAATTCCCTAGCAAAAGAAGATAGTTGTTCAAATTCTCTTTCTGCAGCCGGTTTGGCTTTTTCTAAAATTTCATTTAAAAAAGAAAATACGTTATCTGGAGATTGAGCCATGCGTTCTTCTAATATATAATGTGCATGAGAGTTATACCCCAAAAGTAAAGCTCGTTGATGTCTAAGTTTTGCTATTTTTAATACAATATCTTGATTGTCCAAAGCATCTTTTTTGAAACCTTTAGAACCAAATGCAAGTGACAGTTTCTTTCTTAGATCTCGATTATCGGCATATTTCATAAACGGAATATAACTGGGATAATCTAAGGTGATTAACCAGCCCTCCTTGTTTTTAGAAGCCGCAATAGCTTTGGCAGCATCTTTAGCCCCTTCGGGTAAGCCGGCTAAATCCTCTTCCTTGGTAAGAAGCATTTCAAATTTATTCGTCTCAGCTAAAATATTCTCTCCAAACTTTAGACTTAAAGTAGAAAGTTCTTTATCAATAGCTCTAAGCTCTTCTTTTTTGTCTTCGGGAAGATTAGCTCCGTTTCTCGAAAACGATTTATATCTTTTTTCAAGAAGTTTTGATTGCTCTGGAGTAAGAGATAAAGACTCTTTGTTTTTGTATACTTTTTCTATTCTATTAAACAAATCTATGTTTAGAGCTATATCATTGCTAAACTCAGAAAGTAATGGAGACGCTTCTTGTGCTATTTTCTGAATATCTTCATTGGTTTCGGCACTATTTAGATTAAAAAATACACTGGTTACTCTATCTAGTAATTCTCCGCTATAATCTAGCGCTTCGATCGTGTTTGTAAATGAAGCGGGCTCTGGATTGCTAACAATCTTGTTAACTTCTTTCTTGGCAAGCGCAATTCCATTTTTTATAGCGGGTAAAAAATGATCTGAATTGATTTTTGAAAATGGAGCAATATCAAAAGGTTGTTGTAACGGATTATTCATTGGTTTTATGATAATATTTTAAAATTACGAATTCAATTTGTTCTTATGTCGAAAAAAACAACCACTCATCGAAAATTGGTAGATTTGATTAGGTCCGTTTTATATCAAATAAGTTTTATACTAATACATTTGGTTTAGGTTTATTAGTATGGTCAAGTGTTAGGATAGAAAATTATTAGTATTTGGGGTATGAATATTAATAATTGTTTCTAATATAAAGACCAAATATATCGAAAGAGCTGCAATTTTTGTGGCTCTTTTGTTTGTATTTTTTGTCGAAATCAACACTTTTTTACGGTTTTTACCTGTTTTGGTGTATGTTTTTTCTATCAAAAAATAATAAATAATGTTAAAATTGAGTATTTTATCGGTTAAATATGTTTTTTGTCGAAAAATTATAAAATTTACCCCGTACTTGTTTGGTGTAATAAAAGTAAGGTTTTACCTTTGTTTCAGGTTTTAAGAGTAATGGTCTTACGTTGAATTTTTTGTGTAATATATTTAAGTTGGTTAATAAATATTGTTATTTTCTTTTGTAAGACCTGATATTCAGAAGAGTTACCGAAAGGTAGCTCTTCTTTTTTTGTTATTATCCTTTGTGAGATTCCTTTTGATATCTGTGATGGTCTCTAAAATATACTTACCCCTAATAATGGTCCAAACCTTATTTAATTGTCCATGATACTCATGTAAAAACAGATTATCGTAGCTTTTATACACTTTATGTGTAAAAATCAACCATTTATACATTTAAACATACCGTTTATACAAAACGAATAGAGATTTGTGTTGTCTATTGTTAGCTTTAGTGAAAAATTAAGAATAGAGTAATTGTATTAAGTATATCTAATTTTTTAATGTTTAAAAATAGATATTATTTAATTTTTTAACAATATGCTTGATTTAAGTATTAACTCAGTAAATGCAAACTCAAAACATGAAAAAAACAACAAACGCTATTTTATTAGGGATAGGAGTATTAGGGTTGTCGATTTTTTCGACACTAAAAATTGGAGATAAAAAAGATGTACTAAAAGATACTACAGAAGAAATTGCTTGTATAAGAGAACAACATATGGAGTATTTGAACAATAGTCCGTATAAGGATATTAAAAATCTTTCTAGAAAAGAACGAAAAGCACTGCGTCTTCCTCCTGATAGATATTATTATCAACTATGGGAGTTAAGTATGAATCCTGCAACGGGTAGGCCAGAACCAGAAAAGATGATGGCTTTAAGAAAACAATTAAGTAAAAAGACAGCACAAAGAGTACCAGGTGAAGCTAATAATCCATGGGTAGAAAGAGGGCCCAATAATGTAGGAGGTCGAACCAGAGCTTTATTATTTGATCCAAATGACAATAGCAATAGACGGGTGTTTTCTGGTGGAGTAAGCGGTGGTCTATGGGTAAATAACGATATCACCAATGCCAATTCACAATGGACCAGAGTACAGGGAGTACCAGGAAACCTTAATGTTACTTCAATTACTGTAGACCCCAGAAATGATAATAATTGGTATTTAGGTACAGGAGAACAATATACTGGGGGAGATGTTGTGGGTAATGGAGTGTATCGATCTACAGACGGTGGTAATAATTGGCAAGCGGTAAATATCCCACCAGCAGGCGGAGGAAACTTTAATCAAGCGGCTGACAATCTTTTCTTGTCTGGAGTTTATTTTGTTAACAAGATGATTGCTTGGGATAATACTGCACAAAACAGAACAGAATTGTTTGTTGGGGTCGGAGCGCATACCTATCGTTATGCTTCAAACCCTAATAATAGATTAGGGCCTCAATCGGCAGGTTTATATAGGTCTATAGATAACGGCCAAACATGGAATCGAATAGAATCTGCAAATATGAGATTTACAGATAATAACCGCAATTACTTTTATATCCCCAATGATTTTGAAATTGGTGCAGATAATCGCTTATGGATGTCTACTATCGATAATCCTACTATTACAGGGCAACAAGGAGGTCGTATTTTTAGTAGTACCAATGGAGCTACCTGGACAGAGGCTGCAGTTTCTCCTCTTGCCAATACGAATAGAGTAGAGCTAGAAGCTTCTACTACCGATCGTAATAAATTATATGTGCTGGCAGAAGGGACTACTACGGCGACTCCAGTAAGTATATTTAGAACCTCTGATGGGTTTGCAACTGTAGCAAACCTCACTCAAACAGCCTTACCTAATGATGCAACACCAGGTATCGCAGCAAATGATTTTACTCGAGGACAGGCGTTTTATGATTTAATGATAGAAGCAGATCCTGGTAATGATGATATCGTATATGCGGGAGGGATTGAAATTTTTAGATCAACGAATAGTGGTGATGCCTGGGTACAAATAGCTAAAGATGGTGATGATTTGCCGAGTTTATCAGCGTTACCGCTTTCATTAGTACACGTAGATCAACATGCGATGACTTTTAGACCAGGTAATACCAATCAGGCAATTTTTGGAAATGATGGAGGTGTTTATTATGCAAATAGTTTGTCCACCGCTCAAAATGATAGAAATGGAATTCAGGCAAGAAATAACGGATATAATGTAACACAATTTGTGAAGGCATCTGTGGGGCCAGAAAGTGCAGGAAGCCAGGACATTTTATTTATGGCAGGAGCTCAGGATAATGGTACACAGATATTTAGAGATCCTGTAGCAGGAATTAATAGTTCGGAAGAGATTACTAGAGGTGATGGATTCTACAATTTTATTGATAGAGATGGACAGTTTTTAATTACTTCGTTTGCAGGCCTTAATGCGACAAGAGTTAATTTACCATGGAATGGTGTTGATAGAGGGACTAGTATTCTGAACTTTACTGGAGGGCCTTTTTTACCTCCAATGGGATATGATAGTGACGCTAACCTTTTACTGGTAGATGGTTCCGGAGGAGGACAGTTTTTAATTTTTACCGTAGATGCTACAAGTAATACTGCAGCCGATTTACAAGATAGAGTTACTAATGCGTTACTAGATGCAGCACCTACTGCATTTACACCGTCTCCTTTTGCCAATAATACCTGGTTAGTAGGTTTAGCCAATGGTAATTTATTAAGATTAACTAATGCGGGAGTAAGAACTGCTAACTGGGCAAATATTAATACGCCGTTTGTAGGATCAATATCTTCTATACGATTTGGAGCAACAGCCAATGACATTATGGTGACTATACATAATTATGGGGTAACCAGCGTTTGGGCAACGACTAATGGTGGAGCAAATTGGGTAAATAAAGAAGGTAATCTGCCAGATATGCCGGTACGAGATCTTTTGCAAAATCCGTTGGATAGAAACGAAGTGATTTTGGCAACACAATTAGGGGTTTGGCGAACGAATAACTTTAATGCGAATAATCCTAATTGGGTGCGATCGCAAAATGGTATGAGTGATGTAAGTGTAACCTCTTTTGATTACTGGGCAGTAAATGGGGATGATAATAATAATACTGTTATTGCATCTACTTATGGTAGAGGAGTTTTTACAGGATCATTTACGGCTAATAATGTAGCAGATACGCAGGCGCCAACAGTTCCTCAAAATTTAAGGACTTCTAACATTACACAAACGTCGGTTAATCTTGCATGGGATGCATCTCAGGATAATGTAGGAGTAACAGGATATGATGTATTGCAAAATGGCGCTGTAATTCGTCAGAATGTAAACGCTACCAGTTTTCAGGTAACTGGACTTACTTCAAATACTCAATTTAGGTTTAATGTGAGAGCAAGAGATGCCGCAGGGAATATTTCAGCAAATAGTAGCACGGCAAATGCTACTACATTGGGAGGAACAACCACACCAAATTATTGTGCAGTTACAGGTGGTGTAAGAGATGAGTTTATTAGTAATGTCACTATTGGTAGTATAAATAATACCTCACAAGGAGCTTCCAATGGTTATAACAATTTTACCGCTATGAGAACTGATCTTTCTAAAGGAACAGCTTCAACCATTACAATTACTCCGACCTGGAGAAGTACAACTTTTGCTGAAAGATATTCAGTATGGATAGACTACAATCAGAATGGAGATTTTACTGATGCAGGAGAGCAGGTGTTTACTCAAGCTGCTACTACCAATACCCCTATATCAGGGCAATTTACAGTTCCAAATTCTGCTACCGATGGAGCAACTCGAATGCGAGTGATGATGAGTGGTAATAATATTACATCTCCTTGTAATAATACAAGTTTTGGTGAAATAGAAGATTATACGGTAAATATTACGGGAGGAACGGTTACTCCAACACCAACTTGTAATGATAATATTCAAAATGGAGCTGAAACAGGAGTGGATTGCGGAGGTCCTACTTGTCCGCCATGTGCAACTAATAATGACGGAGTAGTATTTGTAGATATGACAGATGTAACCGTTAGTGCATCAAGTACCTGGGGACCTTTTAGAATAGAAGTGGGAGATAACAATAGTTTTGGAGCCTGGGTTTCTGGAGGACAACTAAGGTTTGTGAGTAGAGAAAATGATTTGGTGGTTGTCGAATCTACCGATAACATTGCACTTATCAGGGCTGGAGTTCAAGTAGGAGCTACGAGTAACTTTAACTCTAATGTCAATAATTCTTTATTAGGTGCAGATTGGAATGGTCAATCTGGTTTTATAGGGTTTAGGTTTTTAAATGGAGGTAATACCCATTATGGATGGTTCCATGTTACAGTTACAAACAATGGTTCTGGATATACAATTACCGATTATGCGTATAATAGTAATGCAAATCAACCTCTTACTACCGTAGTAAGAAATAGTCAAAACGCTGCTGCAAAAGAAGGGATTGTTTCTGATGTTAGTATATCTCCAAACCCATTCGAAAACAGTTTTGAGATCAATACCGCAAGTATCAACTCAAATAATTTTTCAGTAAAAGTTTATGATATTAGAGGAAAGTTATTGGTTAATAAACGCTATGACAACAATCCGAATAAAATTGTAATAGGTGACCAAATAAGAACTCAAGGTAGTTATTTTGTACAAATCAATACTGATAGAGATTCTAAAACTTTAAAAGTTATTAAGCTTTAAATGTTATAATGAGTCGTCCTAAAATAGGTTGACAGTTTTTAAATAATTTAATTTAAACCATTGAAGCTAGCTTCAATGGTTTTTTG
>CANMLW010000003.1 GCA_947498705.1 uncultured Aquimarina sp. | reverse complement strand
TTGAAAAAACCCACAACATTACTGCTGTGGGCTTATCTTTTATGGCTTACTCATACCGCTACGAAGTTGTAAACTTCACAGAGCAGATTAGCTAGATTGATCTTCTATCGATATTAATAGCCAACAGTTGTCTTCTTTTTTAAACTTAAATTCGATATAGATACCATTATCAATGCCTAACTTTTTATACACTGTGGTTTCATTTTTTTTAATTAACTCAACCTTATATTTGTCATTATCTCTATTCTCAGCATCTTTATCTTTACTAAAATCCATAAACGAATAGTCATTAATACTAAGGTTTTTTATTGAAGAATTTTCGCTATCATAAACATCTACTGTTACCATTTTCAAAGGAAATTGTATTCTATTTTTTTGAAAAGCACTATCATTAGAAAATTTGGTGAAAAAAGATTCAAAATTTAATCCACAATCTTTAGGAGCTTCATTTTTTTCCAACCTTGGATTTGGTAAATTTTCAATTGACTTTTTTTCGACAATTGTTTCAGTTGATATATCTGAGGATCTTTTATCTTCCTTGTTATTATTACATCCTATAAAGACGGTTAATGTTAAAATTAATATCGCTATTATAATTATGTTCTTCATTATTTAAAATATTTGGTTAATCTAAAATAGGTTGATCTGGAATTATTACAGGGTTAGGGGGTGTTGGTGGTGGTGGAATAGTTCCTCCTCCAGGTACAATAGGGGTTATTGGTGCTGGTACTATTCCTCCCGATGGCAAAGGATCTATTGGTGTTACAGATGGCCTTGGATTTTGAGTTGACGCTGATGTAGACGTATTTGTACTTGTTTCCTGACCTATCGGTCCATCCAAAAGGAAAATAGAGAAATTAGCTCCTGCTATAGGATCATAATAAGAAGATTCCCAAGGGCCATATCCAAGCCAAGCTTGTGGATCTACAATATTAGCCGTTTCATTAGCTTTACCTCCTGTAGGATTATACCAATCATAACTCCCAGAACCATTTTGTCTCTTCATTGCATAATGTAAATGAACAGCATACCCTCTTTCTCGTCCTCTACCAGAGCCTCCTATTGCTCCTACTTGTTGCCCTTCTTCAACATAACTACCTAATAATACATCAATACGGCTCATATGAAAATACTGTGTCTGAAAAGTTCCGTCTGGAGACTGGATTAAAACATTTCTACCCGCTCCACTTAGAGATGTTTTTATTGAAACCACTCTTCCTGTATGAGTAGCAAGTACTGGCGCTCCAAAATCAGTAGCTCCTCCTCCTGAAAAGTTAATATCTAAACCTCTATGAAAAGAACTACAACCTGTACAATTTCTTGGACCATACCAAGAATCAACTCTGCGTGTCCAGTCATAAAAAAATTCATGAACAGGCCAGGGCATCATACCATTTGAATCTATAAAAAAGACAGGGTTGTCAAAAGCATAATTATATGGAGAATCCATTTCCATAATATCAGCCAGAGGATCTATATTCATCCAACGACCTATAGATGCATCATAATTCCTTGCTCCAAAGTCTAAAAACTCTAACCCTAATTCGTTTTGTTGCTCTTTTCCTCCAAAGCTTCTTAACTGCGCAGTACTATTTCCATGAGAGCTTACGATTTCGTTGTAACCTCTATGAGTCAACCCAAAAGGGTAATAATTCGATTCTTCTATGATTTCAGATTTCGCAATAGTCCCATTGTTATCAGCATCTGTATAGGAGAGTCGAACATTGCCTAAATGGTCTTTAAATTGGTATACATATTTGTAAGAACCATTTTCTGGGGTTACATACCCTTCTGCTGTAAAAAAGTATTCAAGGTTACCTTCTTTATAAATATAACCATTAGCATACTCTGTGGTGGTTGCATTTCCACCCTCGGTAGCTACTTTCTTAAGTTTTGCTCCTGTAGCATCATATACATACTGGATTGTTCCATTATTTGCCCCTGCAACAGTTACTTGTGTTGGCAGGTTCATATGATTGTATAAGATACTGGTTATGCCTTTGTTACGATCGATGGTTAAGTTTCCATTAGCATCATACTCAAAGTCATCGTTGGTATTTGTCCCGTCTTTAAACCCATAGGTTTTGTTTCCGATATCTGCAACTTTTAGTAGTTTGTTCCCAGTATCATAGGTATAGGACAGGATATCCATATTTCCAAACGAGCTAGCAGCATCGTTAAGGTGTCCTTGTCTATCTAATGACAGGATATTTCCTGCCTTATCATAGGTCACATTGCTTAGATTATAGTTACCATCGTTACTTAACCCTCCTGTAATCCGATTCAAAGCATCATACGAATACGTATAATGACGATTAACATTGTCATTCGCAGTTTGCCACTTTGTTTCGCTTATATTACCATTAAATAGTGCGGTAGCTCCATGCTGTGGGTTGTTGTAATTTATGGCAAAACCAAAGAGATCTCCGTTTGCAGTAGTCCCGTTATTAATCCCTGTTAACCATCCTCTCACATTGTAATCATAGCTTACGGTTTGTAGGCCCGCACTTCGAGTAACCTCAGTGCTCGATGACCCCCCAACTTTCTTTGACATTAATTGCCCTAACCTATCATAACTATTGGCTGCAATCAACTCCTCATCATTATTATTGATAGTTTGGATTTGGGTCAATACCCTTCCCATATGATCATAGGTAAATTTGTCGATGGTTACTATCGCTGCATGACTATCTTTGGTATGTGTGGTTTTGGTTTCTTGCACTTTACCGGCAAAATCTAATTTACTTTCTACACTATCGACCGTGCTAAGATAGTCATTTTTGATCGCTACATAGACCGGTCTTGCTTTTTTATCGTAGTAGGTAACGGTCGTAATCCAATCATTGCTATCCAATACTTTTATTTGAGAACCTGTGGCCAGAGATTGGGTACGATCAGAGATAGGTTCTCCATACACGGTATTTGGATTTGCTAACTCAGGTGGGGTAGTTCCTAAAAAATCATAGTTATCATAATAATTGATCGTTAACACTTCTGCTGCAGTTACTTTGGGATAACCCCCATCAGTATAATACATAGATACCCCACCAATGGTAGTAGCATTACTTTTGGTTACCCATAAGTTTTCTGAAAAATCATTGACTTCTTGTTGTAATTGCAAACGGGTTTTGTTTAGAATAGACATTTTACCAGTATATGCCACCCTGCCTAAAGCATCATATTTGGTAAAGAGCCATTGGCTCGCTTGTTTTAGCAAAGCATCTTGAGTAAGCACTGGTTGATCCAGTTTATTGTATACAATATATTCCCATCCTTTACCCGGGATTTTCTTTTCGACCAGACGGTTTTGGTCATCGTAACGATATTGATAACATAGCTCGACAAGCTCAGTGTCAGAGACACCATTTGTAATATCCACCTTGGGTGGGATTACAAAAGTAAGATTCCCAAAAATGTCATATACATAGTAGGTATCATGGGCACCCCCTCCGCCTTCGGCACCTCCCCCTGAAGAGGTGGAGGAATTGTTATAAGTACGTTTTAAAATTACCCGACCTTGTTTGTCGGTATACTCTTTGGTAGTATGATCGTTGACGTGAGTTTGACCAGGTTGCCAGTTTTCGTCTTTGGTAGTAGTTACCGATAATTGATTGGCTTCATAATGTCCTTCTTGTACCAAGGTAGGCGATTCGGTATCCTGTATGCCGTTTACCACAGAAAAATTCACCTTAAAATAAACTGCTTCTGTATCTGTATTGGTATCCCATCCAAATTTGATGGTATGATCCTGATCGCTATCGGGGTCGGCCAGCCAAGCATTACCCGGGGCGCCTTGTTCTAAGGTTCTACCTAGTGGTGAGGCCTCTAAGATACTTTGCGAATAGGCATTGACCTGGGCAGTAGTTATACCAGTAAAATCCTCGGGATAGGTCGCTTTGTAATAGCTATTAATATCATTGGTGATATTGACTGGTTTATAATCTCCCAGGGTGTTGGCTCTCTCGAACGGCAGGTATTCTTTATCGGTTCTACCGCGCAGATCAAAATGGGTTACTATATCTTTTTGAGTGGGCGAGGCTTTGATCCCTATTTGTTGTTGGGGACGCCCTAAGCCATCATGATAGCTTACTGTCTCGATCACATCGCCTACTGCATTAATCTGTGAGGCATCGGTTTTGGCTTCTTGGTACACTCGTGTAAAACGATAGGTCTGGTGAGGGGATACTCCTTGTGTATTGGTATATCCTTCTATGATGCACCCATGATTGGTACCATAAATTTCTGGACACTCATCAGTACCATCTGCAATATATCCATCTGGTTTTGTACAGGATAATATAAAATCATTAGGATCTCCAAAACCATCGTTATCAATATCGCTATACCATTTGGGTAATGGACTATGGGCATAAGAGACCGTTACTGCTGTACTCCAGCAATTTACAGTCTTGTACTTTGCTCGTAGATACATTACTCCTTCTGGAGAGTTACCATAAATTGTAGCATTGTTAATATTGGTTTTGGTACCTGTGGGAGTATTTTGCCAGTACCAATCAATCCCTTCTGGTTCATTCCCATTAAATGTTAAAACACTACGACCGCATTCATTTTCTACTATAGGTTGTGTCGGGGTGGGAACTCCCAGGCTAGGATCAAGATAAACAATTTCTCTTGCTATGCTCCAACACCCAGCTTTGTTCAATTTACGTAAATAGTATACAGTACCCCTATCCAAAACAATATCAGTATCGGCTTTTCTAGATCGACAAGTACCTGTAGGGCTATGCTGCCAATATAAACTACCATTTTCCCAATCAGCTTGATTTGAAATTTTAAGTATCACTGAATTATTACAGGTATATGTAATAGCAGGCATGCTTGGCATGGGAATATTCATCGAACTGCAATCTGAGGTTTCAAGAACATTATACTCATATCCTTCTCCTGGTTTTTCGCATTGTGTTTTATGATCGTCTGTAAACCCATCGATAGCTTTACACCAAACTGTATTGGGGTTGATGGCTGCACTACGAGGTTCACAATCGGTAACAGGTAACACAGTTAAGGTATATCCCTCTCCCGGGTGATCACAAGTTGTAACCGTATTATATGCAAAATTATCACCGTCTCTATCCTGATACCAGGTTTTGAGTTGCCGAACACTATAGTTAATTGTTTTTGCATCACTCCAACAATTAGTACTATTGTATTTTGCACGTAAGTAATAAACACTTCCGCTAGTAAGAGTAACCGATGCATTGGCATTTGCAGTACTGGTGCCCGTGGCATTGGTTTGCCAGTACCAGGTAACCCCACTTGGTGGATTGTTGCGTTTTATAATAATTTGTCCACAATTATCCCCCAGCGGTTGTATTGTTGGAATCTCGGGTGGTGTTTCTATAGTATAACTAATAGCTCTTGAAGCACTCCAACACCCTTCTGCACTTTTTGCTCGTAAATACCAAGTACCACTATTCCCTCCTCTTCTGGAAACCTTAAATATAGAAGAAGAATACTGTGTACTAGTATCGGTAGCACTACTTTGCCAATACCAGGTCACCCCAGAAGGTGGATTGCCTACAAAACTCAAATCAGCTGTATTACAGGTATTAGTAATAATAGGTTGATTAGGCATTACCGGATTTTTTGGGTTATAAAATACCGTTCTTGCAGCACTCCAGCATCCTGAAATAATATTTTTGGCCCTTAAATAATATTGAGTACCGGTAGTTCTGGTTATTAACGCTCTTGAATTAGAAGTGCTTGTCCCATTTGGAGTACTTTGCCAGTACCAGTATATGTTAACAGGCCTGTCTGAATGATTATAAGACAAAACACTTTTCCCACATTGATTACTTACATTTGGCATCAAAGGTATGGGAACCAATATACTTGGATCTGAATAGGTAATCGTTTTAGGGTTACTCCAACATCTTCTTCTATTAATTGCCCTTATATAATATTTACTCCCACTAGTTAGTGTAATACTATTTTGTAATGACCTGGCTTTACTTGTACCTGTAGGACTACTTTGCCAATATAAAGTGGCATCACTTGTTTTGGGATAACGTTTCTTTAAAGTTACACTACCATTTGTACAATCATAAGTAATATCAATTGCATTACCTAATAGTTGAAAATCAAATGTGCTGCACTGCCCATACCCCTTGCCAAAAATCAAAAAGGCAATGATAAGGAGTATATATATAGGTATTGATTTCATTGTTTTTCTGTTTTGGTTGTTTAATCGTTCTGTATACATCATCTTACTGCTTATTTAAAACTGGTTAAAACTAATCCATAAGTTCGCTGGATACCATTACTATCGGTTACAAGTGCTCTTATCTGATCGTTTAGGTTGGTAATCACATACGTATTATTGGTGGTAGGGGTACTATAACTGCCCCCGTTAATACTCCAACTATAGGTATAGCCTCCTGAACCACCAGCGCTAAAAGCAGTTACTTTAAGGGTGTTCCCTATTTTTTCACCATTAAAAGCGGTGCTTATCACATCGGGTCTTGAAGGAACACTATAATTATATCGGTTTTCTGAAACCAAATACCCTTCTTGATCCCTTACCTCTTTAAGACGGTTACCTGCATCATAGACAAAGGTGCTAAAGATTCCATTAGGCCCTGTAATACGTGTGGCACCTACACCTTCTTTATATAAAAAAGTAGTCACCTGGCTATTCGCAAAAGTCGTATGATTGGTAAACATATCGATCCCTGTAGTAATCGCAGTAGATTGACTTACTGGTAATTGTGATACCTGTAATAAATCATTAATTATACTAGTAGGAATATCGGCATGCTTTTTATTAGTAATACTGGCAATAGGATATTGCCCTTTATACCCCCAGAGATAGCAGGTGGAAGGGCCATAAGCAAGACGTTCTTCTTTAACATTGCCATACCCATCATAAGCAACATATTTTTTGTCTTGCAATGCCGTATTTCCTTTTGCATATTGTACCACGGTTGGCAAAACCATGGTCTTACCATTACTATTGGTATGCAAACCATAAAGAACTCTTATAGCCGAAGTTCTTTGGTTACCAATACTATTGGTGATATATAAAGGTGTCGAAATTTGATTGCTATTTTTTAAATAATTGATGGCATTGATCTCTGCTGTGGTAAGTGCTGGAGCAATGGACTGATAAAGAGGTAGGTCATGGGCATAATGGATATTGCGTATGGTCTCCAGCCTATCAGAACCTATAGTTTTGGTACTTGCCAGTTGGTAATGATTAAGGTTATAAGTATTTTGTACCGCAGTGGTAATCTTACCACCTGGGTGATGTTTGATAGTTTGCGTACTATCTAATCGTACCCAGTACCCATCAAGCTCACTGGATTTACTACTGTAATACGTATAAGAACCTAAAGAGAACTGGTCCAAACGACAGCCAGCGGCAACTTGTGTCAAATCGCGATGTCCAATAGCGTATAACGCCCCATTTTGATCATTAATGAAGCTTGCACAAAGTGTGGTATGGGTTGCATCTGGTTTTGCAATAACACCACTAGACCCCATATCTTTTACTATCCTTTTGCTATAATGAAAATATTGTTCTTCCTGTAAGTCTCCTCTCTCATTATAGGTCTTTACACTTTTTTGTTTCCCAGCTAGGTAGGAAGTAGAAAACTCTTCGTCTTTATCCTGAGTAAAATCGTAAAAAGTATATACTGTCTTTCCTAATTTTTCGACCCCCGACGAAAGATGCTCCTCTACGTAACTATAGTAGTTTGGGTATTTTCGTTGTGGTACAACGCTATAACTATGGTATTGATATACGGTAGTAACTTCTCTTTGTAACCCACCATTACCTATACAGTCCACTTGTTTGTTACTGGTAATAGATTTTCTGAAATCAGATTTGCTAAAGCTACCATTCGAAGGGCCACTAGCATAGGTAATCTTTTTGGTATTAGCTGTTCTGCCTTTATGATCAAAAGCCGAAATACGATTAACTCTAAGCCCTCCTCTATTGCGTAACTCATAATAAAAACGGCTGTAACCTCCTGTAGGGTATCCTATACGTTTTAGGGTTCCCTGACGCGCATGTTCGATATTGGCAGTTCTATCAGTACCTGTTATAAAAGTTCCATCCCCAACTACCATCGAGCTATGACTACTACCATTGTAATATCCATAGGCATCTTGTGAAGCAGAAGTACGAATAGGTAAGGGCAACTCTTCATGATACTCAAAACTATAATCATACGTACCTTGATCTAAACTTCTGGCGGGAATTCTATTTTCTAATCCCTGCGAGTAATACTCACTAAAATCCAGGCCTCTTAGTTTTAAACGATATAGCTGATAATTATTAAAAAATGGAACATCAACAGATTCATTACTTGTAAAGTAATCGTAATGAAATTGTACACTTTTGATAGGCTCACCTGCAATATTATTCACCGCAATGCTACTAATTGATCGTCTGCCAGGTAGGTCGGTTCGGTCAGAACCCTCACTAACACTTACCACTACATCTCCATTGTATTGTATATTCTTAAGATTAAACTGACTAATGTGGTATGCAGGTGTAACTACAGTGGTCTCTTTATTGGGAAGGCGTCTACCTGTACAGTCTTCTACACGTGTCTCTATGGTCACATTGGGAGTACGTGGTTCTTTGGTCCAATAAGTAGCTGTTGTATAGTTATAGGTTATTATATCTTTATGATTGGCAGACTGGATACGGGTTAAATACCAGGCAGAATTATACCCATAGTTAAACTCATTCTCCAGGCTTACATAGGATGTCTTGGTATTTTCTATCTTGGTAAAGGTGTATATCGTACCATTATTGGTGGTTATCACCCAACCATTAATTACCCCATTAGTACCGGCAATATAATAGGCTTTTACATCGGGATGCTCTAAACAATAGGCAGGATAGGCTCCATTTACTTTTGGGCTCTGGTAGTCGATAGCAATCGTACCCGAAAAACCATTGGCATTAAAATTAAAAAGATCGGGTTTTAAATCGGCATCACTACGTTCTATCCCATCCTTTAACTGTTTCATACTATTTCTATCTGCTTCTGTTTTATGATATCCCTGAAACAAATTGAACAAAGAAGTCTCTGGATTTTCTCGAATGGCAATCGCCCGTTGTACATAACTGGAACGAATCGGGTAATCGATACTACCTTGTGTTAAATCATCTGGGAAATCCCTTACCAATCGGGTTACTGCACCTCCATAATTAAGGTTCCACCCTAATCCATATGAAGTAGCAATTTGATCAACTTTGACCCCAGAGGCGTCATAACTTAAGCTAATAGGAACCGAAAGTTCTTTTCCCTGTATCGTATAAATCGGCACCGTCACATTAGGAGTACCGGTTGTGTATGAGATCCCAACCTTTCCAAATTCTTCGATCGCAGCTGCTTCTGGCGAATTGGGTACGGGTACTTTTGGGACATATTTTGACCAGTCATTGGTCTGTCCATCTCCGTCATCCTGGGCCCATAAACCACAACACACTAACAATAAGCCTATTAATACATATTTTTTTATCATACCTTTTTTGTTTTTCTGTTTTTCCTTTTGTTCTTCCTTACTTTTTTACCGGCCGCAAATATAAGTCGCATTTCCCTGTAAAATGTACTGACACTATTACAAAAAATAGTTTTTGATCAATGACATTGAATCATCGATAAACAACTTAAAATGTGGCGCTTTTCATAAAAAAATGATTATTCACAATATTTATTTGGCATCAAGTTTTCATTCATATTTTTAGCTTCTTTATAAACCTTATTGTTCATTTTCTTTGCTCGCCCAAAGAAAACGAACCAAAAGAAAAGGCGCTTTTTTCAAGGTGTTTTTAAACTCTGTTTAAAACCGAATTTGTTTGGCTAAAATCTTTCCAAGGTTTCAAGATTTTTTAACCCCAAGCAAATTCTACACTGGTGAAAAAAGATTTTAAAAGCGCAGCTTTGGAACGCTTATAAAAACTAAGAAAGCATTGATTTTAAATTAAAATTGATCAATCATTATTATTAATTATAATTTCTGAGACAAGAGTACAAAAAGACAGTATCAAATTCTGATACTCTGATTTTTTTTATAAATAATCCTATCTCATCTTAGGTATTTATGTCACAACTTATCGAGATGTTACTTTTATTGATTATTTTTTTTTGTTTTAGGTCGGAAATCCGAAGCTCGAAGACGGATGTTGATGGTCTGGCCTAGCCTGAATAGGTGTTTCGGGTATCAGGTATCAGGTGTTAGGAATGGTCTTGCCTGAATAGGGTCCAAGGTAGGAAGTATTCTAATTTTTCGAACCCTGAGGCTCTCGAAGGAGCCTGCCCTGAGTTTATCGAAGGGTAAGGTAACTCAAAGTTCAGGGTTCGAGTAACCTCACCCTTCGTGTATCGTGGACTAAGGTGCCATGCTGAGCTTGCCGAAGTGTTCTCGAAGTACAAAGTTCAGGAACAATTCGAAAAGCTCAGCACACTATATCTAATTACCCCCTTTATCAAATGGGGTTGCCCCCCTTCTTGATATGAGGTCTGTCCCTTGCCGAACTTCTTCGAAGGATTAAATAAGTACTTATAAGGCTTATGGTAATACCCCTTGGGCCCTCGATAAGTATTTTTATGGGTTATCATAACCCTTATTTGGGTTAGTTTATAGGCTCTAAGGCCTCTTTTTAGGACTCAAGGCCTTACTTTTTGGGGTAGAGACTATTATTTTAATCCATCGAAGTACTTTGGGAACCCTTCGAACTATTCTGATAAGGGAGTACCTCTCCCTCTGGATACCCCAAATGAGGTTTCCCAAGGCTTCGAACTATTCTTCTTCTCGGGTTGCCCCATTTGATTTACGATTAAACAAGACTCTCATATCCTCATATACTGGTTCGGCACCAGGTTCGTTCTCACCAGCCAGATAGCTATCATTTTGCATCAACTATCGAAATGGCATGTTCACAAACATAGGCACTAGGCATTAATTACCTTGTATATTTTCGGGTCAAAATACTATCTTCGTTATTAGAAAAATATACGAATGAATTTTATAGATATAATTTTAGGGATTCTTTTACTATGGGGACTGGTAAAAGGGCTTAGTAAAGGTTTATTTGTTTCGTTGGCCTCGCTGGTTGCACTGGTTTTAGGAATTTATGCGGCGATTCACTTTTCACATGTGGTAGGCAATTATTTGGATCGCTATGTAGATTGGCAAAAGGGAACCATGAATCTGGTTGCATTTGCAATTACTTTTGTATTAGTTGTGCTTTTGGTTTCGCTGGCAGGTAAACTATTGACCAAAATTGCAGATTTTGCATCGCTGGGTATCCTAAATACACTTTTGGGCGGCGCTTTTGGACTCTTAAAATTTGCCTTTATTGCGAGTGTTGTTATTATGTTTTTTGATGCAGGAAATAGAACACTCGAGTTTGTTAAAAAAGAAACGTTGGACAGTTCGATACTCTATCATCCGGTTAGAAAGTTAGCACCGATGGTTTTGCCAGGGATTCTTAAAAAGGAGGATACAAAGGCGCACGATGCTTAGGCATTGAGAAATATCATATTTCTAACTGTTATAAAAAAAACGACCTCTGTCTAAGAGGCCGTTTATTAGTATAAGGTATTAGGCAAATTTAGCCTGGTAAAGAAGATACAGTATCCTCTACATTTTCTACAATATATTGTAAACAAGTATCAAAATCTTCGAATACACAATCATTAGGAACCAAATCAGGAACAAGGCCTATGCGTTCCATCATATATTTTGGTTGCTTTAATAATCCTACAAAAAGAACCGGGATATTTTTTTGCTGTAAACCCAGAATTATTTCTTCCATGGCGTATAAACCTGATTGATCCATATATTGCATACGATCCAGACGTATAATTACAACAGAAGAAGTATCTGGGATTTGTAACGCCAGTTGCTGAAGCTCATTGGTAGAACCAAAGAATACCGGGCCTTTAAGGTGCTTGATAAACACTTCTTCTTTTAACTTTTTAGGGAAATTTTTCTCATCTTTCCAGGCTTCTTCTTTAAGAGGTTTTACATCCCAACCCTCTGCGGTAAGATCTCCGATTTTTTTCATAAACATTAACGAGGCAATTACCAATCCAATCCCGACTGCATATACCAAATTCCAAAAAGTAGATAGTACCAGAACGATCAACATAATCATCACTTCAGAACTTAGCTTTAAGGGGCCTAACGTAATATCTTTGGGTAAACTTGGTATGGCTTTTAACCCTTTATAATCCATTACTCCGATTCCTACGGTAATTAATATTCCGGCAAGTACGGCTGCAGGTATTTTTGATGCAACGGGTGCAAAACCAAGCATCACAATTAATAATACCAATCCTGCAATCATACCCGATAATTTGGTTTTACCTCCAGAGTTGATGTTTACCACGGTTCTAATGGTAGCTCCGGCACCGGGGATACCACCAAATAATGCGGCTATACTATTACCAATTCCTTGCCCTACCAATTCTTTATTAGGTTTATGCCTGGTTTTGGTCATATTATCGGCTACAACGCTGGTTAGTAAAGAATCAATTGCGCCCAGTAATGCCAAAGTAAGTGCAGTAAAAAAATAGGGGGTAATACTGGCTATACTAAATCCGGTAAAAACCTCCCATTTAGGAACGGGCAATCCACTAGGGATTTCTTCGATAGGGCGATAATCCAGACCAAAGCCATAGGCAATACCCGACATGACCAATAAAGCTACTAATGTACTGGGAATAACTTTGGTAATACGTTTAAAACCATAAATGATAAAGATGGTACCCAACGCTAGTAGTAATTCTAACCAGTTAATATTTTTGACTACTCTTGGTAATACTTTTAGTGCTCCCAAAGCACCCGATGCTTCTTTTGCGGCAAGGGTTTGGGACTCTTTAAGGATATCGTCCAGGGTGATTTTTTCTGCCCGGGATATGGTTTCTTTAAAATCTTCGAGTACCAGGATTTCTTCTGCAGCTTCTTCTTTAAGAATATTTTCCAGAATAAGCTCTTCTGCAAGAGGTTTGAATTTTGATACTAGTTCTGCATCTTCTTTAGGATAATATCCTAATGATGGTAATATTTGTGTGAGTATAATGATCACCCCAATAGCAGTCATAAATCCTGATACTACAGGATAGGGGATATACTTAATATAATTTCCTAAACGAATAGCTCCCAAACCTATTTGCATTAGTCCGCTTAGTAAAAACACCATTAGTATAGCAGGTAATGCTTTTTCTACACTACCATCGTTGGCGGCTATAATGCTTGCAATAACCACCATACTTACTGCAGTCATCGGTGCTGTAGGACCAGAAATCTGGGTATTAGTACCACCAAATAGGGCCGCAAAAAAACTAATAAAAATAGCACCATACAATCCCGCTGTTGGCCCCAAACCCGATGATACTCCAAAGGCAAGTGCTAGTGGCAATGCAACAATACCTGCAGTTAATCCACCAAAGGTATCTCCTCTTAAATTACTAAAAAATCCTTTCATTGATCTATGATGTTTTTTGTTAAAGCTTTCTAAAAAATACTAAAAAAAATACCGATACTAAGAGGCATCGGTATTTTTAATAAAATTTTAGGACATAAAATTACTCAAAAAAAGTAACACTTCCATCACTTATATCATACATTCCACCAATAATTTTGATTTCATTATTCGCTTCCATTTCTTTAAGAACTTCACTTTGACTTCTTATGTTATCGATAGTCAAATTTACGTTTTTAACGGCTACGTTATTAACAAATTCTATATTCTTAGAGGTTCTTTCTGCTGGATCTGCTGGTTCTGTTACGGCTGATACCGCAGGTTTAATTTTGCTTAACAAAGCGGTTAGGTTACCAAGTTTTGCATCATCGCAGGCACCTTTTACAGCTCCACAAGCCGTATGCCCTAATACAACTACCAACTTGGTACCAGCAAGTTTGCATGCAAACTCCATACTACCCAAAATATCTTCGTTTACAAAATTACCAGCAACACGAGCACTAAAAATATCACCAATTCCTTGGTCAAAAATAAGTTCTGAAGAAACTCTAGAATCGATACAACTTAGGATAGTAGCAAAAGGATATTGCCCTCCTTTGGTATCACTTACCTGATCCAAAAGATCTCTATCTGCCATATGTTTTTTCTGAAATCTTTGGTTTCCTTCTCTTAATAAATCTAACGCAATCTGTGGTGTAATTGCAGCCTGTGTTTCTTGAGTATGTGCTTTCATCTCTTTCTATTGTTTTGATTATACGAAATCACCCGTAGGTATTTTCTATTAGATTTAAATTTATCTTTATAAGAGGCCCCATTAAGGGGCCTATCTGTTATGCCGACTTAGGTCTCAATTTAAAAAATTGAATATAACTATCTGGATTCTCAACGACACCTCGTTCTGAAATTAATTTGATATCAATATTCTTGTTTTTAGCTTTTTCAGAAAAATCTTCAAGAATTTCGATAATGTCATAATCCAGGTAACGGGTTTTTCTAACATCAAGAGTAAGATACGTGTTTTCCTCTAAGCTATCAAGCTCTTTTAAGATAGCACCTTTGTTAAAAAAGGTAACTTCTTCTGCAAGGGTCATTTTTACTTGATGCTTACCATTACTAACATCCTCGATATGTAAGAAATGTGAGTTTTGGTAGCTTTTAATAAGAATTACTACTATTCCTACCATAAGACCCAGGCCAATTCCCCATAATAAATTAATAAATACGATTCCTAATACGGTAACAATAAAAGGAACAAATTGTTTCCAACCAGATTTCCAAAGAGATGCAAAAGTTGAAGGTTTGGCTAATTTATACCCTACGATTAGCAGTACTGCTGCCAAAACAGAAAGAGGAATAAGGTTTAGTAATCTTGGAATGGCAATAACAGAAATCAGTAAAAAGAATCCATGTATGATAGCTGCTAGTTTTGATTTACCTCCTGATTGAATATTTGCAGAACTTCGAACAATTACCTGAGTAATAGGTAATCCTCCTATAAGTCCAGAGATAACGTTACCTGTTCCTTGTGCCATTAGCTCTCTATTGGTAGGTGTTACTCTTTTCTGGGGATCAATTTTATCGGTTGCTTCTACACAAAGTAGGGTTTCTAAACTGGCTACTAATGCGATAGTAAAAGCAACTATCCATATCTCACCTTCTGTAATTACTTCGAAATTTGGAAAACTAAATTGCCCAAGGAAAGAACTTATATCAGATGGAATAGGTACACTTACCAGGCTTTTGGCATTGATTCCTAAAGCTTCGGAAGAACCGAACACTGAGAAGAATACAATTCCTACTACCACAGCAACCAATGGACCTTGTACCAATTGAAATATTTTTCCTTTATTCGATAAAACATTGCTCCAAAGAATTAAAATTCCTAAGCTCACAAAGGCAATTATCGTACTCCCTAAACTAAAACCTGTAAAAGAACTCAAAATTTGTTCGAAGGTACCTTCTCCTTTTTCTCCAACATATCCAAAAAAGACCGGAATTTGTTTTAGAATAATGATAATCCCAATACCGGTTAGCATTCCTTTAATTACAGAAGATGGGAAATAATATCCTATAATTCCTGCTCTTAATAATCCTAATACGATCTGGATTACTCCTCCAAGAACAACGGCTACCAGAAAGTTTTCGAAACCTCCTAAGGTTCCTATCGATGTTAATACAATTGCAGCCAATCCTGCAGCGGGGCCACTAACTCCAATCTGAGAACCACTTAAGGCTCCTACAATAATACCCCCGATGATCCCTGCAATCAATCCAGAAAATAGTGGGGCACCACTGGCAAGGGCAATACCTAAACATAAGGGTAATGCCACAAAAAATACGACAATACTTGCCGGTAAATCATTTTTTAATGTTTTAAATAAGCTCATAGCTATAATTATTTTTTTATTCTATAAATATTTGATTTTTAGAAATTGCCAAAAAGAATAAACCGACCCTTCTTACATAAGAAACATCTGTATTCGAGATTTGACGCTGATAAAAGGGTTATGAAAACTCTGGAGGAGGTGTATTGTTCTCTAGATAAACCAGAGTATTGTCAACAAAAATAAAATGGAAATGTACTTTCCCAGAAGCTACTAATGCAGTACCATTTTCTGAACCAAACTGAGAAATTTTATCTTTTTCTTTATGGTCGTCTTTTTCGGGAGTTTCGTTTTCGTGTTGCTCTGAGTTCTCGGCTTCTTCAAGCACGAAAGATAATTGATCATTACAATTATAGAAATCGGCTAATTCTACACAATAATTTACGATGCTTAGTAGAAAGCCAAAAACAATTAAAAACTTCGCTATTTTAATTTTTGTTGTCAAATATTGAGCAATTTTTGGGCTAAAATAAGAGTATTTATGTTCTAAATAGTTAAATCAACCCTAAAAATATCTTATAGCACTATAATTGTTTAATATGGTGTATAGCATTTCTAATTGCCTGATCATCTTTTGATTGGCTTTTTTTTACTAGATATTTATAATTTTACTTATTTGTATTTTACTGTAGGTCAGTTTTTTATGTTTTTTGATTGTCTTTTTAATTCTTTTATAAAATAGGAAGGTTTAACTCCAGTGATTTTTTCAAAAGATTTTGAAAAAGATCCTCGCTGGTTGTATCCAGACTCTGTAGCAATCGCATCGATAGTTAATTCTCTAAACCTGGTGTCGTTTTTAAGACGATTCAGAACATGATCAATCCTAAGATTTTGGATATAGCCATAGAATGAATTTGCTTTATAAACTTTAATAATTTTTGAAAGATACTTTGAGTTGCTGCCTACTTGTTTTGCTAGCTGTTGTAAGGTAAGATTAGGGTCTAAAAAGCCAAGTTCCTTTTCAAACTCACTTAATTGAGATAATATATGTGTTATGGTTTCGTCAGAAATGTTTAGAGTTTTATTAAGGGGTACAGCTGCTATGGTTTTTACCTTTTTACCATCAATTGGTATTTTATCCAGTTCAGAAACAAGTTGTATGGCTTTTTGTTTATACTTAATTATAGAAAACGTCTGATACCCCATCAAAGTAATTATCAATACTACTATAGCTTGATACCAAATGGATTTAATTTTGAACTTTTCATTATCTCTGGCTAAATGAGTAATAAGTGATTCTTTCTCTTTGAGCAGCGCGGGGATATCAAATTTATCGAGAACCTTATTGTTTATATAATTGGCATTTACTGCATAAAGGCTATCAAATTTTAATAGTTTATTTACATATTCTAATCGTATTTCATAATCATTTTTATCGTGCATATTCATGAGTTCGTGATACGTGTCCCGATACTCAAAACTCATTTTTTGTTTTTTTTCATACAGAGAATCAATTTTCTTGAAATGAGAATAGGAAGCATCATAATTTCCTAAATCTTTATTTACTTTTCCCAAATAGTAATGGATTTCTACATAATTGGCCATGTTTAGGTTTCCGTAGGCTGTTTCAAGATTTTCAAAAATCTGTTTAGCGTCTTTTAGATTTCCCAAGTGATAAAGAGTAATCCCTTTGTTAACCATTAAATATCTATATGTAGTTATATCAAGGTTTTTAACAAGGTTCCTTCCCATCTTATTGTAATACTTTGCAGAATCATATTTTTTGGTCATGGTTAGGTAATAAGACAAATTACTATAGTGGTTTGCAAGACATATTTTATTGGTTGCTAATGAGTCACTTCGTAATCTCTTTATATCTTCGATATAAAAATTTATAGCTTCTTGCATATTTCCAAAATTAGCTTTTATGGTTACCAAATCTTCTTTACAATACCTTAGAAGCTGATCATTATTTAATATCACGGCATAATCTTTTGTTTTAATAAGGTAATTCATTGCCTTTATATAGTCATATTCATCCATATAGTATAAATACAAATCAGAATAGGTTAGTGCTCGTATATATTCGAATGATTTTTTACCCTTGGTTAGTTGTAAAACTGTATCCATATAACTTAGATAAGTTTCGTCGGTATAGCTATTCCCCAGATCGTAGTAATTTGATATGATATTAGCGGTGTCTTTTTCTTTTTTTGCTATTAACAATTTTAGTTGTCCGCATTCTATAGCATCTTTTCTGTCAGAATTTATGGTAAAGTCCAATGTTCCTTTCTGATACGAATCTGGGTGTGTTAAATCAATATTTTGACTCGATAAACTATTGTATAGAACAAAAAAGAAAATAAAATGATAAGAACAATTTTGAAGTATTTTATTGACGATTCCTTTAAGAATATAGAGCATTTACTAGTATTAAAAGTGACTCAAAGAACGATAGCAAATGGTTTTTGGAGTATGTTAATACAAACGTTGGGGGTATCGTATTTATAAGACCAAATAATCTATGAATCAGCTGTTTATTACAAATAATATAATAAAATTAACGATAATTTCAAACTTGTATACCTTAAAAAGTGTTTGAGCTAAAGCTGCATCTGTAAAAACTTAGTATTTATTGTATTAAGCTGTTTCGTTAATATTAAGAGATATGTATTGACTCAACTTGATTACATTAGGTGTATAATTATATGTTTCATCTAAGCCATTTTACCAAGTGTTTAGATCTTCGAATATATGCTTTAACTATTTCTTAATATATTTCTTACTATTTGATAGTTTGTAAGAAATATACTATAGCGATAAATACCGTATTTAGCTTGTAATACAGATGTTTTTTGTGTTTGTAAGTTGCTCTTTTTTAAAATGTTAATTAGTTAGTTTTCCTAGAATGTGGGCTAAGTTTTCTTGTGTTTAGCTCAAAATACTCTAATCTTTATTTCTTAGAAAACGCTTAAAAGCATATATATCTATAACCACATAATAGTAGTATACGTACTTTTTTTGAAGACCTATTCTTACTTGAAAAACGGAAAATGTTCTTTGAGGATTTATGCTTTTAAAGTGTTCTTGAAAAAACTAACAAATAAACACAAACAATCATGAAAAAAAATGTTTTAATTACCCCCTTTGTTCTTATCGTTTTGGTATTCTTTTTGGCGTGCTCAGAAGAGACATTTCAAGAAGAGGTTGCTATAGAAGAAGTTTTGGCCGAAGATACGCTGGAAGAGATTTCGTATCAAAAATGTACCACGAGTATAAAATCAGAAAAATTAAAAGAGTCCAACCCAGAGTATTTGAAGATGTCGCAATTAATGAAAACACATGCTATAGCGTATGTCGAAGATCTAAAAAGAAAGAAATCTTTGGGGCAAAAAGTTGCTGAAAATGTAATAGAAATCCCTGTTGTTGTACATAACTTATGGTTTCAACAACGACATAAATTTTCGAGAAGAGCGATTCAGGATCAAATTGATGTATTAACAATAGATTTTAATCTTCAAAATCCAGAGATAAATCAATTGCCAGTAGAATTTCAACCGGTAAAAGCAAATGTGAAATTACGTTTTAGACTAGCTCAAGTTATTTCGAAGAAAGTTACTAGACGACAATGGAGTGCATTTTACAGAGATGGGGATTTTATGAAGAAGAGATCCAGAGGAGGTTCGCCAACGGTAGATCCTTATAGAAACCTAAATATATGGGTAGGAAATCAAGACGGAGGTTATGCATATTTTCCTGGTGTTTCTCGTGATATTGATGGTGTAGTTCTTGGACATCGGGAGTTTGGTCTAAACAACAAAAATGTAAGTAGAGTGGCAACACATGAGGTAGGACATTATTTAGGATTGGATCACGTGTGGGGACCGAGAGGATATAGCGATAGTCCGAGAAATTGTAATCAGGATGATGGTATTTCTGATACCCCACTTACTATCGGAACACCGTTTGATAAATGTATAAGATCCAGAAACACTTGTGGAAGTAGGGATATGACTATGAATTTTATGGATTATACTCGTGGGGATTGCGTATCTATATTTACTCTAGAGCAAAAAGATCGTATGAGGTCACATTTTGCCCCAGGAGGATTTAGATCTCAAATGGCAAATTGATTGCCAGATAAGAACATTTTCCGTTTCAAATAACAATAAATACCACATATTTCCTTTTTTCGTTTATTGTTTTCTAAAGAGAGGTTACTTTTTTAGGTGGCTTCTCTTTTTAGTTCTTTAATAAAATAGGAAGGTCGCATACCTGCAATCTTTTCAAACGATCTTGAGAATGACTCTCGTTGATTGTAACCCGATTCGGTGGCAATTGCTTCAATTGTAAATTCTCTAAATTTCAAATCATTTTTAAGTCTGTTAACCGTATGGTTGATTCGAAGTTTTTGAATATACCCATAAAACGATTCTTCTTTATAATTTTTGATAATTCTGGAAAGATATTTAGAATTACTATTAACTTGCTTTGCCAACTCTTGTAAGGTTAGATTAGCATTTAGGAAACCGAGCTCTTTTTCAAATTGATCTAATTGATCGAGGGTAAGCTTTATGATTTCGTCAGAAATCTGAAGCGTTTCATTAGGACAAGTAGTTTCTGCTCCCGCTTCGGAAACCTTTTTGTCGATTAAAGGCTTATTGATTGTAGAAATCAATGTGGTTGCTTTTCGTTTGTATCTAAAAAACGCATAGGTTTGATATACCAATAATACAAATATCAAGATCCCTATACCAAGAAACCAGGATAATTTGGTTTTGGTTCTTTTATTGTCATTTGATAATTTGGCAATAAGCATTTTCTTTTCCTTTATAAGATCAGGAATATCAAATTGATAATGTACTTTGTCGTTAATGGTACTTGCATATCTTCTATAGATACTATCATGTTTTAGCAATTTGTTAAGGTATTGTAATCCTATTTCATAGTCGTCGTTTTTATGCATATTCATCAATTCATAAAAACTATCACGATGTTCAAAATTGATTTTCTTCGTTTTTTCATATATAGAATCAATTTTTTTTAAGTGATAATAGGATGTATCATAGTTGCCTAAATTCTTATGTATTTTTCCCAAGTAGTAATGCACTTCTGAGTAATTTGCGGTACTTACATGAGCGTATGTTGTTTCAAGCTTCTCAAAAGCTTGTTTTGCTTTTTGATAATTTCCAGAATAATAGTCGTTTATAGCATCATTTGCTTTAAGGTGTTCATAGGCATTAACATCAAGGTCTTTGACAAATGTTTTGCCTATTTTATTATAATACCTGGCAGAATCATATTTCTTATGCATTGTTAGGTAATACGATAAAATGCTATAATTATATCCTTGATTAATACTATCACTTTTGGATATGGTGCTGTTTTTTGCTTTCTCTACCTCTTCCCTGTAAAGATTTAAAGCTTCTTCTAAACTACCGAAAGTAGCTTTGATATTTACCAAACTGAATTTACAAACTTTCAGTAGTCCTTTATCATCTATTTGCATAGCATATTTCTTTGCTATATCTAAATATTTGAGAGCTTCGATAAATTCAAATTTATGACTATAATATATATGAATGTCGTAATAAGTCCAGGCTCTGGCAGAATCCAAATGTTTGCTGTTCTTTGTTAATGAAAGAATACTATTCAGGTAATTTATATAGCTTTGATCTGCAGACATTATTTCTATATATGTATAACTCGATAGTATTGCAAGAGTATCTTTTTCTTTTTGAGCTTTGGCTAATTTTAATCTTATAGAACGAATTGCTTTTTTTTCTTCAGAATTTAAATCAACATCGGTAGATTCGTGATGAGATTGTAATGGTAAAGAATCGTTAGTCTGACTAAGCAAACTGTTTGATAAAATTGTAAGTTTAATAAGATAGAGTACCCCTACTTTGGGTATTTTGAATGCATTTTTTTTAAAAAATAAGCGCATCATTTTATCATATATTTTCATAGCAAGTGATGTATCGAATCACGTAGGTTTTCAATAATTTTTATACAATTTATTGTAACAGGGGGGGGTAAATTAGAAGTAAATTTGGGTTTTGTTGAGTATTTTAGAATTAAGCTATAATATGCTTAAGGTATCCGTTCTTTTGTTCACTATTATTTAATTTATTGTGCATATTTTGTAGCATATGATCGTAAATTTATTATGAAATAACAGTCGGCAAATGTAACTTTTTTTGTGTTAAAAAGGCAAGTTTTGGAGAGAAGAAGCGTAACTAAATTGTTATTTCTTTTAAAAAACAGTTCCTTAAAAATCAGACATTTTTAATGATTTTACCGTTTTCTTATAAGATTGATTAATTAAGATTTTATAGGGTAAGAAATGTGTAAAATTAACCTCTTTATATTTCAGATGTGTTATGTTAAATTATTTAAGGAAAAATTAAAAAATAATGGACATTTGTATTTTTTAATGCCATAGTTCAAGCTTTTCTTTAACCAAATATATCATTCTACTTACTTTTTGATATGATTTGGTCGATATTCCCAGAATGTGGACAGTACTTTCCCAGAATGTTGGCAATACTTCCTTTTTTATACCCTTACAATGTCACAATATTTGCGCCGCAGAAAAAACTTAGAAAAATCGTTAATAGGTAGTAAAAGAATGAAACTCATTTTAGCAAATTTTAATCGAGTATTGTGCTTCAAAAGATCTAAATCCCACATTACGATCCTATGTTTTGATGCTTTTCGAAGTTATTCTGTAAACAAGTCAGTATAAAAACTTAAAATCAATTATTGTGAAAAAAAATGCGCTAATTACCCTGTTTTATGTATTTAACTTAATACTATGTATAAGTTGTTCAGAAGAGCATACTTCTGAAGGAGTACTAGAAGAAAATCAAATCGAAAAAGAGTTTAAAAGTTTATGTAGTTCATATTCGAGATCTGAAAAGCTATCTCAAGCTAATTTCAAACGACGACAATCAATCGAAAAACATATTAAATCTTTTATAGTCGATAAAATACTAAAGAAGGCTAATGGGCAAAAATCGAATGAAAGGCTTATTGAAATCCCGATTGTTATTCATTCTTTTTGGACAAACTTGAGTCATAAGCTAACCAGAGAACAAGCAAGAGAGCAAATAGATATACTAAATGAAGATTTTGCTATGAATAATCCCGATTTAGTGGGACTTCCTGATGAGTTTGAGAATGTTAAATCAACGCATATTAATATTCAATTCAGATTAAAAAAAATCATTTATAAAAGAGTTACAAATGAGCAATGGCGAAGATTCAAAAGAAATAGGAGTTTTGTGAAGAATATTGATGAAGGGGGATCTGCTGCAATAAATTACAAAAAAAACCTAAATATATGGTTGGGGAATTTTGATGGAGGTTTTTCCTCTTGGCCATGGGATAATGCAGAAAATAGAAATGGTGTTGTTTTGGATGGTATTGTTGTAAATCCAGGTGCATTTGGTGCTGATAATGTGTATAATGGGCACTTACTTACGCATGAAGTTGGACATTATTTGGGTTTAAACCATACTTGGTCAGATGTTGGTAACGACCCTGGTAGATGGGACAGTTGTAATTTTGATGATGGTATAGCTGATACTCCTAACACTATTGGATCACAGGCATTTCAATGCCCTGATTCTCTAATTGAAAGTTGTGATAGTACTGATATGACCATGAATTTTATGGATTATACTACTTGTGCATACATGTTTACAGAAGGGCAAAAAACAGTAATAAGATCTATGTTTGCTCAAGGTGGACCTAGAGAAAGATTAGGAAATGATTTTAGGTAAATGTTTTTTATTTAAAATTATAAACCAAAGAAGAAGCTACTTTAAACAGTAGCTTCTTTTTGTGATTTGCGGTCTATTTTCTATTAATTTGTTTGTATCTATTAGGATACAAAACCTTAGATTCAATAGTACTAGGCTTGCTCCCAGAACTTTTGAGATGAGTTATAATTCTTTAATATCAACCTTAGGAATCCAACCTATTTTACCATCTGCCAGCTTAATTTTTTTCCAATCGTTCACGGTTTCTATTACGCTAACTTTGGTTCCTTCATGAAGTTCAAAAACTTGCTCGCTGCGCAAATTGGGTTCACTTTTGATTACAGTTTTCTGGGCAAAGACAATAGCATATTGATTATTGTTGACCATATAGTACTGTCTGAAAGCAAAAAATATTGCGGCAATACCTATACATAAGAAGAGCCATGAACCAGCAAAAAATAACCTTTTTTTAGAAGAACTTCTGGTGTTATGATATACCATAAATAAGAGGACAAACAGGATCACACAGCAAATTGAAAACCAAGCCCATCCATCAAAACTAAAAATGTTGGTAAACTTTTTTAAAGTACGCGATATAAACCCTTCTGGGATAACATCGATGGCATCGATTGTTGTTTTTTGGGCAAAAATCAAGTTGTTTTTGGCATCTTCGTCATTAGGAGATAACTGTAAGGCCTTTTCGTAGTAATAAATACTAGGGCCAATATTGCTTAACTTATAATGTGCATTTGCAAGGTTGTAATAAAGCGATGTAGATTCATTACCAGCATCAATAATCGTTTGATAAGCATCAATTGCTTCTTGATATTTTTCTTGATTGTATAAAGAATTTCCTCTCTGAAATGCTTCTTCATTTTGGGCATAACCCATTGAAATCCCTAAAAATAAAAGTATTTGAACTATTTTCTTCATACGTTTATAGTTGTTTATCCATTGTAGCAATTACCCTAGATGCTTTATCATAATCTTGCTGCATAGCCGATGTAGATGAAGGGGTGTATCGGGCAAACTCGCAACTTTCTAAGAGTGCAATAAACTCTATAGTTACTGCATCTTCTACATCCCGTTCTTTTAATAATCGTTGTATACGGTCTTTACTCATATCACTGGTTTGGATATGTAATTTTGCTTTTAAGTAGTTGTGCAAAGCACGCTCCATAGCAATATAAAACTCTTTTTGATTTCCTAAATTCTTTTTGGCCTCAGAAAGATATTTCCTTGCCAATTTATCTGCTTTTCGAACTCTATTACCTCGAACATCGCTTAAGCGTTCTTGTCTCTTTTTTCCAAAGAAAAGAAAGAGAGGAATTGCTAATAGAGGAGCGGTTAGCGAAATCCAATATCCCGAAGATTTAAAAAAATGTTTTTTTGCGATTGGCTGCAGACTAGCGTTTGATTTTAAAAATCTAAACTGACTACCTGTTTGAGTTACCAGCTTTTTATTGGTCCCGTTAGATTGTGAAGTGGTAGTTGAACCATTATTATCAGGGCCATTTTTAACATTGATTACAATCTCGCTTGACGAAATCCTCTTATAGGTCTCGGTTTTAAGATCAAAATAAGAGAATGAAATAGGAGGGATGGGATACTTGCCTTTGTACTGCGGTACCAAGGTGTAGGTATCTGATATATTACCACCCATACCTGTCAGATTCGTTCGAACTCGTTCGTTATGTTGGGGCTCGTATTGCTCCAGTCCGTTAGGGACATTAAGTTTTGGTAAGTCAAATAATTTTAAATTACCGTTACCAGATACGATCACTTTGGCATCCAAAGATTCTGTGGCATCTAATGCTGTTTTACTGGTTGCTACCTTGAAATCGAAGGATCCTACTGCCCCAGAAAAATCATCAGGCTTTCCCTCTAGAGGTAATGGTTTTACATTGATGGTTCTATTACCAGCAGCTACCGCTTTATTAACGGTAGAGTATAGGCGACCTCCAAAAATATCTCTACGGTTAGTAGGTACATCTACAGAGACTGTTAAAGAAAGGGGTTCTATGTTAAGTTTTCCTGTCTTTTGAGGGTATAATACCGTTTTTCTAAGTACCACATATCGATAGGGTTCTCCTTTGTATTCGCCATTTTCTATTTTAAGTTGTTTCATGTCGATGGCCTGGCTCCAAAAATCACTGTATTTTGGGTTGTCCAGTTCTCTCCAGTTACTTACACTTATTCTTGTGCTTACATATAGTTTATAAACCACAGTAATGGCTTCATTTAGATAGGGATTGGATTTTGAAACCTCTGCGACCAAATGTAAATTTTCGCTGGCCACAAAATCGGTATTGTTGCCATCTTTTGGTTTGTCTACCGCACTGGTGACTTGGACAGTAACAGGAAGTGTTTTATAGGTTTGACCATCAATCTCAATAACGGCTTGCTTAATGGTAAATTTTCCTCTTCTTGTGGGTTCCAAAAAATAGCTAAACTTTTTGGAATAGGATCGTTTACCATTGATCCAGGAGTTACTAATAGATTGATTAGGGCCACCCACAACTGTGAACCCAGAAAATGCGGGAGGTCTAAAATTATCCCCATCCTGATTCATTTCAAAATCAACCCGTAATCTTTCATTTACACCTAACTTTTTCTTACTTACCTTGGCTTCAAATTTTACCTGAGCCATCGCTAGCTGTACCGTAGCTAAGAATAGGGTTAGAAAAATTAATTTTAGTTTCATGTGTCTATACTATTATTTTAGATTTTAAGAACGCTATCTATTCTAAAAAATCTTTTAATATTACCAGTCTTTATCTGTTTTTACTTTTGCTCTTTTTACTTTTTTAGCGTTGATCTTATCCTGAACCTTTTTTTACATTGATTACAATCTCATCTGATGAAATTCTTTTATATGTTTCTGTTTTAAGATCAAAATAAGAGAATGAAATAGATGGAATCTGGTATTTACCCTTATACTCAGGTACTAATGTGTAAGTATTGGATATATTACCTTCAGTAACTGTTAAATTAGTTTTAATACACTTGTTATATTGAGGTTCAAATTGCTCAAGTCCATTAGGTATATTAAGCATAGGTATATCAATAAGTTTTAGGTTACCATTACCAGAAATTAAAACTTTAGCATCTAAAGATTCTTCAGTATTTAGTTGTGTTTTATTGACAATCACCTCAAAATCGAAAGATCCTACTGCCCCAGAAAAATCATCAGGCTTTCCTTCTACAGGTAACGGCTTTGCATTTATGATGCTATTGCTTGTGGCCAACGTTTTATTAAGGGTATAATATTGACGTCCTCCCCAAATATCTCTACTATTATTAGGTACATCTACAGAGACTGTTAAAGAAAGAGGATCTATGTTTAGTTTTCCTGTCTTTTGAGGATATAACACCGTTTTTCTCAGTACTACATATCGATAAGGTGCTCCCTTATATTCACCACTTTTTATTTTAAGTTGTTTCATATCGATAGCCTGACTCCAAAAATCACTGTATTTTGGGTTATCAAACTCTCCCAAGTTGCTTACGCTTATTCTTGGACTTACATATAATTTATAAACCACGGTAATGGCTTCATTTAGATAAGGATTGGATTTTGAAACCTCTGCAATAAAATATAAATTTTCATTTATATTGATATCATTTTTTGGGTTGTCTACCGCGCTTGTTACTTTAACCGTAACAGGAAGTGTTTTATATGTCTGGCCATTTAGTTTAACAATAGCCTCTTTTATAGTTAATTTACCTTTATGAGTAGGTTCTAAAAAATAATTATATGTTTTTATTTTTAATCGTTTACCATTCACCAAGGCATTACTAATTGATGGGTTAGGACCACTGCCTACGACCGTGAATCCAGCAAATGCGGGAGGTTCAAAAATATCTACATCCCAATCCATTTCAAAATCTATTCGTAATCTTTCATTTACACCTAATTTTTTCCTACTTACCTTGGCTTCAAATTTTACCTGAGCCATCGCTAGCTGTACCGTAGCTAAGAATAGGGTTAGAAAAATTAATTTTAGTTTCATGTGTCTATACTATTATTTTAGATTTTAAGAATGCTATCTATTCTAAAAAATCTTTTAATATTACCAGTCTTTATCTGTTTTTACTTTTGCTCCTTTTACTTTTTTAGCGTTGATCTTATCCTGAACCTTTTTTTCCTGATTGTTCATGGCTTCTAGCAAACTTTTAACCTGTTCTGGAGATAATTTACCTTGTACTTGCTGTGGCTGCTGTTGTCCTTTTTGATCTTTGTCTTGCTCATTTTCTTTAGGATCTCCGTTCTCATCCTTTTCTTCATCACCTTTGTCTTTTTTATCCTCATCACCCTTATCTTTATTTTCATCCTTTTCTTCGTCTCCCTTGTCCTTTTCTTTATCTCCGTCATCTCCTTTTTTATCTTTTTCATCATCTCCTTCTTTCTGATCCTGATCTTTGTTTTGATCCTGGTTCTGATCTTTATCCTGATCCTGATCTTTGTTTTGATCGTCTTTATTCTGATCGTTTTTTTGTTGCTGCTGCTGCTGTTCGAGCATTTTTTTTGCTAAAGCCAGATTGTACCTGGTTTCATCATCCTTTGGGTTATTTCTTAACGCATTTTTATAGGCTTCGACAGCTTCTTTATATTTTTTTTGCTCCATAAAAGTGTTTCCTTGATTATGAAACGCTTTATGTTTTTCTGATTTTGTGGTAGCTACTTTTGTGGCTTCTGTATAACGTTGGGTAGCCTCGTCATATTTTTGAGAATTATAATATGCGTTGGCCAAATTGTATTTTGCCGTAGAACCGACCGGGTTTTTAGATATAGCTTTTCTATATTCTCCTTCAGCTTTAGGAAAGTTACCGTCTTTTACCAATATTTGGTTACCCGTTGCTACAAATCGGTTAGCTTCATTAATAATTTGATCTCGATCTTCTTCTTGAGAAAATAGAACTACAGCTTGTAAACAAAATATAATACTTAAAATCGTCTTCATATGCTCCTCGTCTTATTGTTCGTTAAACAGGTTTAGCTTTCTTACCCAGGATGTTTTTCTTTCTAGTAAGAAAATATCTAAAAATAATAATAATAATCCTGCCGCAAGAAACCATTGAAACTGATCTTTAAAATCTGCAAATTGTTTGGCTTCAAACTCTTTTTTGTCCATGCTTTGCAATATAGTACTGACTTCTTCTACTACTTGGGTAGTGTTTCTACCATCGATATAAATACCGTTTGCTTCATTAGCAATATCTTGCAAAGTAATGGTGTTTAATTTGGTAATAACAGTTTCTCCTTGGTTATTTTTTTTATAACTTTCAATAATTCCGTTTCGTTTTATTGGAATGGGGGCGCCTTTTTCGGAACCAACACCAATCGTAAAAATTTTGATCCCTTCTTTTGAAGCTTCTTCGGCAATATTTTTTACATTTCCTTCATGATCCTCTCCATCACTAATGATAAATAGTACTCTGTTGGTCTGCTCTTCATCATTGTAATAGGTTTTGGCTAATTCGATAGCATCAGAAATTGCAGTACCATGAGAAGATAGCATTTCGGTATTCATTGCTTGTAAAAACATTTTTCCAGAAGCATAATCGGTAGTAATTGGCAATTGCGGTAATGCACTACCTGCATAGGCGATAATACCGATACGATCACTAGCCAAATTATTAATGATCTGAGTAACTAGTTGTTTCGATTTTTCTAATCGGTTAGGAGCGATATCTTCTGCAAGCATACTCTTAGAAACATCAATAGCAAATACAACATCTACTCCTTCGCGTTTTACGGTTTCTAATTTGGTTCCTACTTTTGGGTTTACCAGTGCCACTATAAAACAGGTTAATGCCAGACTAATGACAACAATCTTTAAAACAGATTTAAAAATCGATTGGTTAGGGCTTAATTTTTTAAGTAATGCGGTATCTGCAAATTTCTTTTGCGTTGTTTTTTTCCATATCACAACACCTATAAATAAAAGAATTAATACAGGGATACTTAACAATAGCCAGAAATATATTTTTTCTTCGAGTAAATACATAAATAATACTATTTCTACTTTATAAAATTCGTTTTGACACTATTATCATGGGTTAAATAAAACTTCTAAATACTGTATAGCGCAACAAAAATTCTATAAAAATCAATGCTCCTGCAAGAAGCACTAAGAATCTAAATTTTTCTTCATAATTATAAAACTTAAATTCTTCGATATCTGTTTTTTCTAATTTATCAATTTCTTGATAAATCTGTTGTAATTTTTTGTTATTAGTTGCTCTAAAATATTTACCTCCCGTAACTTTTGCTATTTCTTTTAATAACTCTTCGTCGATCTCTACTTTTACTCTTCCGTATTGAAATGATCCATTGGGTAATAGCGCTACTGGTGCAAGGGCCATTCCATTTGTTCCTAATCCAATGGTATAGGTTTTAATGCCATATTCTACGGCAAGTTCTGATGCAATTTTGGGATCGATAAATCCAGAGTTATTGGATCCATCGGTTAGTAAGATAATTACTTTGCTTTTGGCTTTACTATCCTTAAGGCGGTTTACAGAGGTTGCCAATCCCATTCCGATAGCGGTTCCATTTTCGAGAACATTATCATATTTTACTCCTTTTAGACTTCCTAATACAATAGATTTATCACTGGTAATAGGAGTTTTTGTAAAACTCTCTCCTGCATATACTACAAGACCGATACGATCATTAGGCCTGTCTTTGATAAACTCTGCGGCTACATTTTTAAGTGCTTCTAATCGATTAGGCCTAAGGTCTTTTGCCAGCATACTGGCAGAAACATCTATAGACATCACTATGTCGATCCCTTTGGTCGTTTTGGTCTTAGTAGAAACATCAACAGTTCTTGGTCTGGCAAGCGCGGTGATGATAAGCGATAAAGCGATTAAGCGTAGAGCAAATAACAAAGGTTTTAGTTTTGTTAACCAACTTCCCGACACTTTAAACCCTTTAATACTAGAGATTTTAAGTGCGGCCTGCTGCTTGTTACGTTTCCAGATATACCATGCTATCGCAAATGGAAGTAATAGAAACAGCCAAAAAAACTGAGGGTCTTCGAATGTGAAATTTTCAAACATTGTTACTTGGCGTTTTTAAGTTCTACAGAATTAATAATACGTTCTGCAATATCCTTTGCATAGCGGTCTTCTTTAGAGTAAACTACAAGAATCTGCTGAAAACCTCCTTTTTCCTTAAAATTCAACATCAAATATTCAGATTTTTGAGTTTTATTGGTTATCAGGTTTTTTACATCGAGCCCTCCATATACTTTTAGTCCTTTTGCACCATTTAAAGTTTCGTATTCATCTGTTTTAAATGTGATGTTTTTAGCTCCATCTGCTTCCATTCCTCCAATAGAACCTTCTACCGCTTTTTCCAGATCTATTTTCATTTCTTTGTTATAGGTAACTGTGCTTACTGTAATATAAAAGTTACCCAAAAGACTACCATACACAAAGGTTTCATTTCCTTTTAGAATTTGTTTTTGCTCTTCGGTCAACTGAAACGCATTACGGATCAAAACTTTTGGAGTGGCAATAGTCACTGGAGGAGAACCATAGGCACTCGTAATCCATTCGGATGCTGCCAATTCTTTTGTTGGATGGCCAAGAATCGAATCTTTTACAACATCATATCCTTTAATTACTATAAAAGAAATTAGTGTAATCACAATTACAGAAAAAGCAGCCAGACTCCCTAATATGATTTTCTTTTTACGCTTTTTGTCAGCGACTTCCTTACGATACTCTTCATCTGCCAATAATTCTTCTTCTGTAGGTTCTGGAATTGCACTTTTGGTTTTATGAATTACGTTTTCGATAACATTACGGTCTGCCCTTGCAGTTAACACATCGGGTTTGGATTTTGCAAATTTAGCCATGTCGGCAGTTTTCAGTACTTTTTTAAGTTCCTCTACTGTTTGTTTATCCAAATTAAGCGATCCAGATTTAATTTCCTCATCTAACCTGGCAATCAATTCGTCTGTGGTACTTTCCATGGCATGATCGTACACTTCTTCATCAATATATTTACGAGCAGTATCGCTTAATTGCGAATAGTACTCTTTATGAGAATCTTGTTCTAATAAATGAGATTCATCTATACGCTGCAAAGCTAATATGGCTCTTTCGTAGGGAGGAAGCTCATTGGCTTTGGCTTCTTTGCGTTTCTTTCTTCTAAATACTAAAAAAGCAATGAGACCAAGCAAAAGTAACGGAACAATGATCCATAAAATCCATTTTTTCCAGTTGATGATCGATTTTGCATTAACATCCACAAGAGGTTTGATCTCGTACATCTTTTGTTTGGTAGTATCTACCAACACATCTCGTACTTCTACTTTTAGAGAATCTGTAAAAAATACACGGTCTCCTATCAGCACTTTTTGACGAGGAATCGTATAATGCCCCGAGTCGAACTGGGTAAGGGCATATTCTTTGGTTAAGTTGAAACGATTTCCGTTTTTTGAAGTATCTATTTTTCTGGATTCTATTACCTCGAGAGGCATAAAGGTTTGTCCTTCTGGAAATACAACGATTTGGGTAGAATCTGTTTCAACCTGCATCTTGTATTTTAGTTCACTGCCTATTCTTATACTGGTAGAGTCAATAGTTGCAGATACTTGAGTATACCCCTGTTGTCCTATAAAAACAATAAAAAAAACTATGAAAAATAGCCTTTTAAACTTTTTAAAAAAGAAAATAGTACGTTCGGTATTTATTGTATGTTGTAATTCGTAATTCGCCATTCTTAAATCTTAGTTATCCTCTTCTTTTAAAATAGCCTAGTAATTTTTTTACATAACTTTCGTCAATCCTACTACTCAAAGAACCGGCACCACTTCTTGTAAAGCTATCTTTAAAATATTGTACTTTTTCACGATAGTACGCACTATAATTAATTCGTGTCTTTTTTGAAGCTGTATTCACTAATAAAAGTTCTCCTGTTTCTTCATCTTCCATCTGTACCATTCCCAAATTTGGAATCTCTTCTTCTCTTCTATCATAAACACGTATACCTGTTACATCGTGTTTTCCTGAAACAATTTTTAAGGTTTGCTGATAATCATCTGCTATAAAATCAGAAAGTATAAATACAATAGCTTTCTTTTTCATAACATTGGATAAAAACTTTAAAGCTTCGGTGATATTCGTCTTTTTACTTTTTGGTTCAAATTCTAATAATTCACGAATAATGCGTAGTACATGAGATCTCCCTTTTTTGGGTGGTATAAAAAGTTCGATTTCGTCGGTAAATAAGATTAACCCTATCTTATCATTGTTTTGTGTTGCAGAAAAAGCTAGTGTAGCTGCAATTTCTGTTAGAATACTTTTTTTGAATTGTTCTTGGGTTCCAAAAAGTTGAGATCCAGAAACGTCTACCATAAGCATCATAGTAAGTTCTCGTTCTTCTTCAAAAACTTTGATATATGGTTCATTATACCGAGCGGTTACGTTCCAATCGATATTTCTTACGTCATCTCCAAATTGATACTGCCGTACTTCACTAAAAGTCATACCACGACCCTTGAAGGTAGAATGATATTCTCCTCCAAAAATATGATCGCTTAAGCGACGTGTTTTGATTTCGATTTTTCGTACTTTCTTAAGTAACTCTTTGGTATCCATGGTTGTTGTTTTGATTTATGATTATGTGATTTACGATGGTAACACTTTTTGGTAGTACGACTCGTAATTCTAAAATCAACAATCGCTATGGTACTTCTATTTCGTTTACAATTTTATTGATAATATCTTCTGAAGTTACATTTTCTGCTTCTGCTTCGTAAGTAATACCAATACGATGACGTAAAACATCATGTATTACGGCACGTACATCTTCTGGAATTACATACCCTCTTCGCTTAATAAATGCATAACATTTGGCAGCGCTAGCCAGGTTAATACTACCACGTGGTGATGCTCCAAAGTTAATGAGTGGTTTTAATTCTTCTAAACCATATTTTTCTGGATATCGAGTAGCAAAAATAATATCAAGAATATATTTTTCGATTTTCTCATCCATATATACCTCTTTTACCGCTTTTTGAGCGTTCAGGATTTGTTCGAGAGAAACCACAGGGTTTACCTTCTCAAAAGAACCTTTAAGATTCGCTCTCACGATAAGTTGCTCCTCATCTAATTTTGGATAATCAATCACTGTTTTTAACATAAAACGGTCTACCTGTGCTTCTGGTAACGGATAGGTTCCTTCTTGCTCGACAGGGTTTTGTGTAGCCATAACCAAAAATGGCTTGTCAAGTATAAAAGTTTCATCACCAATGGTAACCTGTTTTTCTTGCATAGCCTCTAGCAAAGCACTTTGTACTTTTGCAGGGGCACGGTTAATCTCATCTGCCAAAACAAAATTGGCAAAAATGGGCCCTTTTTTAATAGAAAAATCATTTTCTTTCATATTAAATATTAGGGTACCTACAACATCTGCGGGTAATAAATCGGGTGTAAACTGAATACGACTAAAACTACCGTGAACTGCTTTGGATAGTGTGTTTATAGCCAGTGTTTTTGCCAATCCAGGAACTCCTTCTAGCAAAATATGACCTTGACCAAGTAATCCAATAAGTAAACGCTCTACCATGTGTTTTTGGCCAACAATTACTTTATTCATTTCCAAAGTAAGTAAATCTACAAAAGCAGACTCTTTTTCTATTTTTTGGTTGATCGAAGCAATATCAATAGAACTGTTTTCTTCCATTTATTTTAATTTTTTAAAGGCGTGAATTTAATATTCATAATTCAACATTGCAAATTGTTGAAATAAATTTTGCAAACTTGTTAATTCTTGGTTAAATGTATGCTTAAAACCCGGTTTTCTCTATCCTTTTCATAGTATATTTAACAGCTTTTACAAAAATATGAACACAACGATTTTCATCATTTATATGATGAGTATATGAAAAGACGTATTGCTTGTAAGGGTGTTGCAGTTTTTTGCAAAAAAATTGAATGTGAAATATATAATGATAATTTGGTAGTGGTACCCAAACATAACAGTTACCCATTTTACCTAATCATTGAAAAATAATAATATAAAAAAAACAAATGAAAACAGCTTTGATAACGGGTGCTACCAGTGGGATTGGATGGGCTACGGCAATTGAATTTGCAAAGCGTAAGGTCAATCTTATTCTTTGCGGTAGAAGAAAAGATAAATTAGAAGCATTGCGATCAGAATTAGAAGGAACTGTCAATATACACACTTTATGTTTTGATGTGGGTAATAAAGAAGAGGTCTTTTCTGCTATTGGTGATCTTCCAAAATCGTTTGGTTCGATAGATGTTTTAATTAACAATGCAGGTAATGCTCATGGTCTGGATCCGATACAAACAGGAAATATTGAGGATTGGGATGCTATGATCGATAGTAATGTAAAAGGGTTACTATATGTGTCAAAAGCAGTAATTCCTAAAATGATTGCACAACAAAAAGGGCATATTATAAATATCGGCTCTACCGCAGGTAAAGAAGTGTATCCTAACGGAAATGTATACTGTGCGACTAAGCATGCAGTAGATGCAATTACCAAAGGAATGAGAATCGATCTTAACGATCATAATATCAGAGTGGGAGCAATTCATCCTGGGTTGGTAGAAACAGAGTTTAGTAAAGTACGATTTAAAGGAGATATTCAAAAAGCATCAAAAGTGTATCAAGGTTTTGATCCGCTAACTCCAGAAGCAATTGCAGATATTATTGCGTTTGTGATTACACGGCCGTACTATGTAAATATAGCTGATCTTGTAGTACTGCCAACTGCTCAAGCAAATAGTACGATTGTGAAAAAAAGTTTTTAATTTCTTTATTTTTAATTCATTGTTACCCCAATTAATTTGGCTAAGTTTATCATAAAAATATTACTTTAATTACTATAAAAATGCAAGACACCGCCTGCTTTGAATGATAGTAGTTATGAAAAAGCTATAAAAAGTGATCAATAAACGCTTACTCATTAAAAATTTGCTTGCGCATAATGATGAAAACAGTTTTTATGACAAAAAACTGAAGCTTAATATTGGTGAAAAAGAAGGGAAAGCAAAATTTTTAAAGCACATTTGTGCATTAGCGAATTCTAACCCAAAAAACAATTCGTATATAGTAATTGGAGTTGAAGATTCTGATAATCAAATAGTAGGAGTTGATTTTTTTGATGATAGTAAAATCCAGAATTTGGTAAATGCCTATCTATCTAATCCCCCTAGAGTTTCTTACGAAAATATCCCGTTTCCTCATCTTCCTTCTGGAAAAGTGGTAGGGCTGGTTTCTATTCGTTCTAATGCGGGTAAATTATGTTCACTTCGTAAAAACATATGGAAATACTATGGCGGAGCCGTTTTTTTTAGAGACGGAAGTATAAGTATGCCCAAAGTATTCGATATCGAAGTGAAAGATATTAATTCTAAAATTGTAAGTGCGATAGAAAGTCATGCTCAGAATAATATTGAGCTTACTCTGGATGGAGTATTTCATTTTATGGACTCGAGAACAGATTATAACCCAATATATAAAGTATTTAAAGAGTATTTTGTGGTATGTTGGGCAGCGAAAGAAAAAAGGCAGAACGGAGAAATATATTATTCTAGAGTAGATATTGAGTTGATTAATGAACATGTTAAGTTGTTTTATTCTGAGTTGGATGAAGTTAGTATATCGTTTACAGAAGATCAGTTTAAAATAGTAGAATATGTGCAATTAGGGTTTAAGGATACCTTTAGTTATTATCCTTTAGAAGAAGTAGTAATTACTTTTAAAGATAACGCAAGTTATGATATAGAAAGCAAATTGCTTTTTGAACCTCCACAGTTTGATCGTAAAACATTACATCATTTATATAATAGTAATAATACCCTTTTAGAAAAATTAAAACGTAAAATTCCATTGTCAAAGAATGAAGAAAAAGATCTTGTTAATCTTCCCGCTACCTATCTGATTTGTTATTTTAACGAATTTGATGAGGCAAAAGAAAAATTAGAAGAATCAAAACCCCACTTAAAAGTTTATGACCCCGCTATCTATTCACTTTATAAAGAAAGTATTCGAATTCTTAGAAAAGTTCGTTATAGTTAAAAGATCAATATTCATCAAGTTTGGTATTGATAAAGTGATGACTTTCTAAAAGTAGTCACAGTTTAACGATCTATAAACAAACCTCCTTATTTGGCAGTATTTTACCATAATGGCAATTGTAAAAAACGTTTTGATGTGTGTAAATAATTTAGTAACCAAATAAATATAGTAAACATAAATCATTGCAAAATCAGTATTTAATATATGGGAAGAAAATTAGTCGTAGGAGACATTCATGGAGGGTTAAAAGCCTTAGAACAAGTATTAGAAAAAGTAAAAATAACCAGGAATGATACGCTTATTTTTTTAGGAGATTACGTAGATGGGTGGAGTGATAGTGCGCAGGTGATCTCATTGTTAATAGAACTAAAAACATCGTATAATTGTATTTTTATTAGAGGAAATCATGATGATTTATGTTATACGTGGCTTACTCAAGAAGCCTTTTACCCAGAATGGGTAAAACATGGGGGGCAAGCCACAATGAATTCTTATGAGAAGATACCAGATAACCAGATCAAGGAACATCTTTTGTTTTATGAAAACCTATTCGATTATCATATAGATAGTGATAATAGGTTATTTGTACATGCAGGTTTCACAAGCCTTCACGGTCCACATAAAGAATATTTTAATAAACTATGCTATTGGGATAGAACATTGTGGGAAACGGCATTAGCCTTAGACCCAAAACTCGAAGAAACAGACGATAAGTACCCTAAAAGATTATTACTTTTTGATGAAATTTATATTGGCCATACCCCGGTAACCAGAATTAATAAAACGATACCGGTACATGCAACAGGTGTATGGAATATCGATACGGGGGCAGCTTTTAAAGGACCTCTTACCATCATGGACGTCGAAACCAAAGAATGGTGGCAGAGTGATCCAGTATATAAATTGTATCCGAACGAAAAAGGGAGGAACTAATGGGGTAACAGGGCTAATGACTTTATAAAGACAGGAGATTAAACGCTTTAGTCTTATGGTTTTACCTCTGTTTAATTAGGGCATTAACCTCTTGATGATGAAATAGACTTGCTTCATCTTTGCATTATTAAGATTGTAGATATGTATGTGTGGTTATTGTAACAGCGCATATTTACAATTAATTATTCACACAAAATAATGTAATTAGGTATGAAAATAGTAAGGATTTTTTTAAAGAGTATTGCTTTAGTGTTGATTTTAAGTATTACCTCATGTTCTTCAGAAGATGGAGAAGATGGTGTAAATGGAATTGATGGAAAAGATGGGGTAACAGGTGCGACAGGAGCCACTGGTGCAACGGGGCAAGATGGAAATGCGAATGTGATTTCTGTTTTATTCGAAAATCAAACTATCAATAACGGTAGTAATAATGTATTTGATATTCCCGAATTAACACAAGAAATTTATGATACCGGTTTTGTAGTTGCTTATGTCACCGTAACAGGAAATGATTATTGGGAGACATTGCCATTAAGTCTTGGTCAGCAAATAATATTAGAAATAGATAAAATCGAAGTCGGAAAAGCTACACTAAAGGCCACTTTTACGCAATCTAATTTAAAGCTTAGATTTATATTAGTTGCTGGTGTAGACGCTAATTCAATCGATTTTTCTAATTATAAAGAAATTGAAAGTCTCTATAATTTGAAGGATTAGCAGTAACAGCATTAAAACTTAATAAAGGTAGTCAAGACCTCAAAGAGTATATGTAATCTTTGAGGTTTTTAGTTTGGCTAAAAAAAACTTTTCTTCACCCTTTCTATTTTGTAGTTTTAGGACACAAATTTAAAAACTAATTCATCGATGGGAATTTTTGACGAAATTAAGAAAAAGCTAAGCCACGAATTTATAGATATAATCGAGTGGTTGGACTATACAGATGATACTATTGTTCATAGATTTGAACGCTATCAAAATGAAATAAAAAATGGGGCGCAGTTAATTGTTAGAGAAGGACAAACAGCAGTTTTTGTAAATGAAGGACAATTAGCAGATGTGTTTACACCAGGAACCTACACACTTACTACGCAAAATCTTCCGATTTTAACAACGTTAAAAGGATGGAAATACGGATTTAACAGCCCGTTTAAAGCTGAAGTATATTTTGTAAACACACATTTGTTTACCAACGAAAAATGGGGTACAAAGAATCCAATAACATTAAATGATGATCGATTTGGATTAGTAGAAATTCGAGCCTTTGGTACGTATGCATTCAAAATTAATGATGCTGGTAAGTTCATAATAGATATAGTAGGTACCGATGCGAATTTTACCAATTTTGAAATTAATGAGCACCTTAAAAGCTTAATATCAACTAGGTTTACAGATACTGTCGGCGAGGCCAATCTACCTATAGAGCTGTATGCTGCGAATACCTCAGAGTTGTCAGAAACTTGTTTATCTGTAATGCAACCCGAATTTAATTCGGTGGGTATTTCATTAGAAAAGTTCTATATCGAGAACGTTTCTATGCCAGAGGATTTGAAAAAAGAAATATTCGAGTATAGTAGAATTGATAAATTGGACCTTGATAAATTGACCAAATTTAAGACGGCGAAAGCAATCGAAGCCGCGGCGGCTAACGAAGGAGGTACTGCAGGAGCAGGTATGGGTATGGGTATGGGATTTGTATTGGCCCAGCAAATGGGAGGAATGATGAATCCCATGGCAGGAGGACAACAGCAAGTAATACAACCACAACAAACAGCACCGGTTGCTCCGCCTCCAATACCTGTACAGGTGCAATACTTTTATGCGCAAAATGGGCAACAAGCAGGCCCTGTGTCATTTGATCAATTAAAAACTTTGTTCGCCAATAGAACTATAAATAAAGATTCTTTAATCTGGAAACAGGGCATGAGCAATTGGACAGCATTAAAGGATATCGAAGAATTAAAATCATTTTTGGGTGGTAACACACCTCCTCCTTTACCAGGTAATTAAAAAACAAATCCATTATTCGAGGTTGGTGGTAAATCAGATCAACCTCGATAAAATACTTTACATACGTATATCCTCTAAGTTTTTGATATGAAGTGTGTGGTAGAACATACAATTTTATGAGTTCTCGTCTTATGGCGAGATAATGATGTTATGGAAGAAGAAAAAGTAGTTTCAGAACTAAAAAAAGCGTGCATTAATTGTGGGGCCGAACTAAAATATAAGCCAGGTACTACAGAAATTAATTGCGAATATTGCGGTCATCACGAAGTTATTCCCCCCGATGAAAATGGGTTTCAGGAATTAGAATTGAAACCATATCTTGACGAAATGGGCTCTCAGTCTCACTCAGAAGAGATCATGATGTTGCATTGTAAAAATTGTGGCGCAAATCAACATATCGAAGAGAATTATAAATCACTTCATTGTGTATATTGTACGATGCCTCTTATAATTGAAGACGCTTATAAAGAAGATTGGATCTTGCCTGGTGCTGTATTGCCTTTTCAGTTTGATCAAAAAAAATCACATCAGATTTTTTCTAAATGGGTAAAAGGATTGTGGTTTGCTCCAAATAATCTTAAAAAAGCCGCATTAGATCCACAGCATACAAAAGGATTGTATTTACCCTATTGGACTTTTGATGCACAACTGCATGCCAATTATACCGGTCAAAGAGGAGATTATTATTATGTAAATGTTCCTTATACAACTACGGTAAACGGAAAAACAGTCACAAAAACACGACAAGAAAGAAGAACTCGATGGACTCCAGCAAGTGGGGCAATAAGTGGCTTTGTAGATGATACGTTGATCAAAGCATCTCATCAACGTAAAAACCCAATCCCTAAAAAGATTTCTAATTGGAATTTGGAGGGGCTAGAGTCTTTTAACACAAAATTTTTGGCAGGGTTTGTTACAGAAAAATATACCATCCCCTTAAAAGATGGACATTTAGCATCTACCAAAGAAGCAAAAAATATTGCAATATCTTGGGCTCGTGTTGATATTGGAGGAGATACGCAAAGAGTGCATGATATAGATATGAAATTAACAGAAGAAACATTTAAGCACATTTTGCTTCCTGTTTATATAAGTGCCTATCGATACAGCGGTAAAAAATATAATTTTTTTATAAATGGACAAACAGGAAATATTGCTGGTAACAGGCCATACTCTTTCTGGAAAATATTCTTCTTTGTGATTTTTGTGATCCTTGTTATCGGTGTGGTTATCTGGATTTCAAATAATGCTTGATTATTTAGAAATAATAGAAGTAATTTCATAAGAAGGGATGCTAGCGTCCAGACATAATCTTTCACGAACTATAACCGAAACATGATGCTTTACCTTTAGTTTTTCGGGTTCTTGATTGAGCCCTTCTAATAAGGATTTGTGAATTCCTAAAGTTATTTCTTGTCCTGTAGATAAGGGATTTACAACAGCAAAACCGTTTGATACAATTTTGATCTTTATCAAAATGGCTTTTTTGTAATTTCTGTCACATACGTTAAAACCACTTAGAATGTCATAAATTTCTGCGGTTAGTTGTATTGCGTTAGGACTTAATTGACTTGGAGCTGGAGTTATTTGCTTTTCTTTTTTGGGGAATGGTGTTGTTTGATTTATTTTTTTTTCTTGAGCAAAAGAGATTGATTTGCAAGAGAAAGAAATAGTGATGATTACTAATGTTATATATAGAATTTTGTACATAGTTATAAAATAAAATAAGGAGTTAGCATATGCTAACTCCTTATTTTTTAATTGTCTTTATTGTTTTAAAATTTTAAAAGCTTGCTTGTGGGTTCCTGCCAGTATTTTTACCACATAAAAACCAGAAGCCATTTCTGAAGCATCCCAGATAAGATCAGAACTTGTATCAATACTTGATCTAGAGAATACTTCATTACCTACAATATTGTAAATTTTGATAGATACCTTTTCTTTGGATGCTATATTGTTAAAATTAAAAGTAAATCTATCTGATGAAGGATTGGGAGATGTCGTAACACTTTTTTCTATGGTTTTTAAAGTAGCAAGTTGCTTTTCTTCTTGTGCATTCTCGTCAACGGTTCCAAAAATTTGGAAAATCTGATCGCTAGGATCTCTTTGAAATGCTACAGAAGTTGGAGTCCAATCAGTCGCTCCTGTTCCGAAAAAGTCATCTTCATTTTTGAAATGAGATTCGACACCTACATGTTCACTTTGTGTTAACCAGAACCATCTGTTTCCTTCTGGTAAAAAATCCATTGTGGTATACACAGATACCCAATAATTTCCACTACTTAATACTTGTGCTTCTGGTAACTGAATATTTAAAGCAGGGTCTGATGAGTTAGAGATTGGAGCAACCACACCACTATTGTATACTTCTTCTCCTGGTTTTCCTTGGTCATCATTGTATATAATTACAGTTACATTGGTTAATTTGGATGAACCAGAGGAGCCATATGCTAATATTCTTTCTACTGTCCAGGTATTTCCTTCGGGAACTGTAAAATCATCTGCAGATTGCGTTAAAATACTAAAATCAGTAATGTTTTCTGAGGTTGTACTTCCTGCTAACGAACCTATTTGATCATAAATTCCTGGTTCTACCAAGGTAATAGTAAGCCCTTCTGATACCTGCTCTGGTCCCGAAGTTGCAATAAGATTTACAGTTACCTCCCCTAATTGTGATGGGTCTAAATCTAGTACCAAAGAATCATTTTCGATAGAGGCTGCCACTAGTTCTGAATTAGAGTTGGCAATTTCTATATCAATAGGATCTCCATTAGAATGAACAAACAGATCTTTGATGTTTATTTTTTGAGTATCTCTGTTTCCTGTACGAATATCTGCGATAGAATAGGCAACTCTTAAAGAAGGTTCTGGTACTTCATTAAAAACAGGGAATTTTGCACTAAACAATCCATTGCCATGAGCTGCTAATGCTATAAAACCATCTTTTCTGGTTACAACCTCGTCTGCAACAGCATTACCGATAATAAATTCTTCTTTGTACCAACGTGTATTCTCTCCTCTTAGGCCATAAGTATAATATAGTCCTGTACTGGTTGCTGCATATACTTTTTGTAGTAGAGACCCCAAAAAGCCTTGACTTCCTCCAAAAAAAGCAGTACTTCTTACAGAAGGACCATTACCGGTACCGTCGGCATTTTCTTCTAGGTTTCCGCTGATATTGGTCCATGTTTCTCCTGCATCTTCAGTATAAAATAGACTAATTACATTATAATTTGAGAAGGTTACAATTACTCTACTATCATTAGATGGATCTACATTAATATCGTTTACAAATCCCGCAGGAAGTCCTTTTCCTGTCGAGAGGTCAACCGCTTCCTGATTATCTACGATAGCGTTGTCCATTCTATAAATCCCTCCGTTATTAGTACCGTAATACAATCGGTTTGCCACAGGGTATGTAGAAATATCTAAGGATGTGATTGTACTTCCTGCCGGAGTTTCAGAATTTTCTAATCTTACCCAGTTAACAGGTGTAGACGAGTTAGAAAATAATGGAATTTCATCAAGGTTGTTATTTCTCCAAACACTATTCCCTGCAGGAACATACATAATATTATCATTATTCGGGTCTAGAATAAATGGAGTAACAAATCTAAAGCCGCTTGCGGGAGGAGCAACCTTAGTGAATGATGTTTCTTCTCCGTTTTCATTAACATTCAATCGGTATATGTTTCCGAATTGAGAGGATACGTATTGTACTTTTCCTTCGTCTGCAATTGCAGAATAAGCACCATCACCACTAAATTGATCTCTCCAAGGATCTTTTGGATCATTAGAAGAAGTAAACCAAGTACTATTATCCTGAAAACCTGCTAGAAGATTATCGCTAACAGCTGATGGATCAAATGATACATGATAGGGTTGTGTAGTAAGGTAACCATTGTTTAATGATACCCAATCTACAGGCTCATTTTCAGAAAGATTAGCGGTAATGTCTTCGGTGACAAAAACTCCTCCGTCTGTCCCTGATAAAGCTTTATTAGGGTTTGAAGGATAGAAAACCAATGCATGCTGATCTGGATGTTGATCTGGATATAGCGTTATATTATTTAAGGGAGAGTATCCTGCAACCCATCCTTCTTTTCCTGTGGGTGTTGTAAACCCTGTAGTAGAACGGTATAAATTGGTCCCTCCGATAAATATTAGATTGGGGTCAGCAGGGCTTACTTTAACAACCATGTTATACCCTCCTTGTATGTTAAGATTACCTACAAACCCTCCAATAGTTGTTGGTAGGTTAGGGCTAAGATCGGTCCAGGTTTCTTCTGGGGCTGTTGCATTGGCATTGTATTTAAACAGGAAGTTTCCTTGATTTCCGATTCCATCAGCGGCAAAGAAATATACGATGTTTTCGTTAGAAGGATCAATTCCTATAACGGTTCTATATACATCTGGATAAGACGCTGGGGATATTTTGGTCCAATCTTCTTTATCTGCTGTTGTACTGGTAAAAATTCCAGTATTAGGAACTCCATCATCATCTATAGTGGCATAAATTTGCCCTGTAGAAGTCACTGCTACTTCAGTAGTATTTTCTGGACCACCTTCTAATACCTCTTCAAACGAGTTTCCTCCGTCTTGTGATCTATGGACTCCATTAAAAGTTCCTACAATGATATCACCGTTTGTTGGGTTAACAACCAAAGAATTGATCCTATCAAAAGGAGAAGGAGTTGTTACGTTGTCATCATTGGTGGCTTCTAGCAACCTCCAGGTTCTTCCGCCATTGGTAGATTTAAAAATTCCTGTTCCATCAAAAGGAGCTCCTCCTGCTCGGGCACTATTACCTATCAGTTCTCCGGTACCATAATACCAAATATGATGTTTGCCTGGTCTTGGATCCTGAGCAATAGCGGTGATACTAGGGCTTTGTCGCTGACTAGTTACTTTTCTCCAGGTTTTTCCGCTATCAGAAGAACGCCATAATCCGCCAGATACACCTCCTGCAAAAATTACATTTTCGTTGGTCATATCAAGTGCCAAAGCTCTTGTTCTTCCTCCTACATTATAGGGGCCTCGATTTTTCCAGTAAGAAAAATCCTTAGATTTTGTTGATTTAGAACCTCTGGCAAGTGATTGCTTAGAGTCATTTCCTTTGGCAATTCTACTCGAAAAAGCAATTTCGGCATCTTTTATACCTTTAGGAACAGTATTTGTCTTGGGGTCTTTAGTCCTTTCAATTTCATATTTCATTCTCTCTAATGCGTTGTCACCCGCTTTTTGGATTTGAGAAGTGTTGCTATGAAGTTTTGAAAGTTTGTAAAGTTGATGTCCTCTGTTTTGAGTTTTTACTTTGCCTTTGGTTAGTTGGGGTGTTTTTTGGGATTGTGCTGTTCCAAAGGTAATGCTACCTAACACAGCAGTAATCCAAATCAATGATTTGAATGTGTGAAGCGATTTTTTCATGATATATAGCTGGTTTAAATTGATTCTTCTAAATATAATAATAGATATTATTTTTTGCTATATAAATGTATAAACTGCAAGTATAAATGTATAAAAGTACCGTTTCACTGCATAAAGTGTATTTTAAATTATAGTAGAGACAGGTTGGTAGACAAGAATAATTTAAAAAGCTGTTTTTGATACAGAAATTATAATAGGTGTTGGGTAAGGTGACAATAAATTTATTGTTTAATAATGCCCAATGAATTGACACTATAGAAGTGTATGTTAACTATGTTTTATCGATACTGCTAACGAATAAAAAGCAACAAATTTGAAACAATTAATGACGTTTGTTTTCCTTAGCAGTAGCGATACAGTTAAAAAAAATAGTAATCACTAATTTTCTTCCTCTTGTAAGTTATTGCGATCTATAGGGAATTTTCTAAGAACTTCTAAAGCCCATTTATAATGTTGCATTACTTCTTGTGTTACACCATATTTGTCTTTGTGGTCCATCAAACGTTTATAAAGTTTTTCCTCTGTCATCATAATTGTTTTTGTTTTGAAGTTTTTGGTTTTCGTTAGTTTTGTTATTTTCTGTTTTAAGGGTATTTAATAGAGTAATAAAATTACTTTGTTCTTTTTTGTTAAATTGATGTTCCTGTTGATATGCTAGCATATATTGGTATAACTCTTCTTTAGTCATAGCTGAAAATGTGTTTTATCAAATATAATAAAATATGCAATATACTACATAATTTATACAGATAATCAGCTATTTATACTCATAAGATTGTTTTCAACTACCTTATTAACAGGAAATTAGCCATTTTTGAGCATGGCTAAAGACGATAAATTCAAAGAAATATTAGGCGATCGATTACGGGGGTTACGATTAGATGCCGGATTAACGCTGATGCAATTAGCAGAAAAATCCGGAGTAAGTTATCGTACCGTAATAGATATTGAAAAAGGAGAAACCCGACCTTCAGTAGAAGTAATTAGGCTCCTTTGCACTGCACTAGACTATTCCCTTTCTGACTTTTTTAAATTTAAATATTAGTTTATGTGATTCTTAGTAATCTACACTATTGGTCACCTATTAGTTAGTAAAGGCTTGGTAAGTGGTGTGATATATAGGATTTATAAATTTGTTAGGCAAATCCTAGTTGAGTATGTTACACTTCATAACCAATTCACTACTTGCTACGAACATTATTGCAAGTAATATCATGTAAAAAATTCTAGTTGTAAGCTATAAAAAAAAAATTAATATTTTTTATGGAAAACCGTAAGTTACTTATGGTTTTATAGGAAATTTGAATTTTACCTATGGAATAAAATGCTAAAATGTATAAAATTAGGTATTTAGGGAGATGTAAATGGTTAGCATCTATTTAAAATAAAGAACCCAGATTTCAAAAATCTGGGTTCTTTATTTTAAGACTGTTTAATATCCTACTTTTTCTCTAACTCGTTTTAATACGACATTTGCAACTTCTGTTGCTTTTTTAGCACCGATTTTTAATGCTTTGTCGATTTCGTTTAGATTGTCTATATAATAATTATATCGTTCACGCTCTGTTGCAAATTTTTCGATTAGTAATTCGAATAAGGCTTGTTTTGCATGCCCATATCCATAATTACCTCCCTCATAATTTTTACGCATTTCTGCTTCTTGTGATGCTGTAGCAACCAATTTGTACAAAGCAAAAACATTACAAGTATCAGGGTCTTTAGGATCTTCTAGCGGTTTACTATCGGTTTCTATAGACATTATCTGCTTTCGTAGCTTTTTGTCTGGTAAAAATAAATTGATTGTATTTCCTTTTGATTTACTCATTTTACCACCATCGGTTCCAGGAACATACATGGTATCTTTTTTTAATTCAATTTCTGGTAAAACAAAAACTTCTCCTACTTGCGAGTGTATTCTCGAAGCAACATCACGAGTCATTTCAAGATGTTGAGTTTGATCTTTTCCTACGGGCACAATTTCTGCATCATATAATAAGATATCTGCTGCCATAAGCATAGGGTATGTAAATAACCCAGCATTTACATCCTCAAGACGATCTGCTTTATCTTTAAAAGAATGTGCCAATGTTAGTCGTTGATATGGAAAAAAACAGCTTAAGTACCAGGATAACTCTGTTACTTGTGGGATATCACTTTGACGATAAAATACAGTTTTGTTAATGTCTAATCCAAATGCTAACCAGGTGGCCGCGGTAGAATATGTATTCTCCCGTAATGCTTCAGCGTTTTTGATTTGTGTTAATGAGTGCATGTCTGCAATAAACAAAAACGATTCATTTTCTGGCTTATTGGCCATTTCTATAGCGGGAATAATAGCACCTAATAAATTTCCTAAATGCGGAGTTCCCGTACTCTGTACTCCTGTTAGAATTCTGGACATTGTAATTTTTATAGTTTACTGACAAAGGTAATTTTTTTGTTCACATAGCTCAAATCAATTATGTATTTTTGATAAATGCATATAGTAAAGAATATTCTAATCCTTTTGTGGCGTATTTGGTTTTACATCCTTATGGGAGTGCCTCTTATTGTGATGTTCCCTTTATTATTAATTCTTACTTCTACAGAAAAGTGGTATCCTCAATTTTTTATAGTTGCCAGGATCTGGGCAAAGATCGTGTTGTATGGTAGTGGTTTTATTCCAAGAATAAAAAGAGATGTGTCTATTGATCCCAAAAAGAGCTATATGTTTGTCGCTAATCATACTTCGATGGCAGATATCATGTTAATGTTATACTGTGTAAAAAATCCTTTTGTATTTGTTGGAAAGAAAGAATTGGTAAAAATTCCTGTATTTGGTTTTTTCTATAAGCGTACATGTATATTAGTAGATCGTAATAGTCAAAAAAGTAGAAAAGAAGTTTTTGACAGTGCAGAAGCACGATTAAATGCTGGAACCAGTATTTGTATTTTTCCAGAAGGAGGAGTGCCAGATGATGAATCAATAGTGTTAGATCAATTTAAGGATGGAGCGTTTCGCCTTGCAATAGACCACCAAATCCCAATACTTCCGTTAGTGTTTTTGGATAATAAAAAACGATTTTCTTATACTTTTTTTAGTGGAGGACCTGGAGTAATGAGAGCTCGAATCCTTAAAGAAATTCTGACTAAAGGATTGTCGCAAGATCATAAAAAAGAAGTAAGAGAAAATACGCGAAATGTTATATTAAACGTATTACAATCAGATGTCAATAAATGATATTGAAAATTAGTGATTGTAGAACGTATGGGTGTATATTTTTAAATTTGAGATATAGGATTAAATGAAGTGTTAAAGATGAGTTCATATCAAAGAAAGACCCCGATAAAAAGTGATTGCTCTATAGAAAAAGCATTGCATGTAATTTCTGGAAAATGGAAACCTGCAATCTTAAGTGCGTTATTAAAGAAGAATTTAAGACTTAAAGATATAGAAAAAGGATTGCCCGACGCATCTAAAAGAGCACTTACACAACAATTAAAAGAAATGATTGATGATGGTCTTATACAAAAAAAGGATTTCAATCAATTTCCTAAAAAAACTGAATATTCGATTACCAACCTTGGGATACAGCTTTCTCCTGTATTTAAATCACTCACAGCTTTTGGTGATTTATTATAATAGAGTAAAAGAGTAGCTTAACAATATTGTCAAAGGATTAAAAAAATGCACTTATTGACCCATTCAGGATTTGTCAATCTTGTGATCAGGTTATACCCTCTTAGTTATGAATTTTTTCAATAATCTTATGGGGCAAAATTTACCCCTTATTTGATGTAAACTTTTAGCACTTTAGTTTTGCTGTATGAATACTAAAGAATAAAAAAATGAAAAAAAAGGGTGTAATAATACAAGCTAGTTCTAGAGCCAATGGTAATACCCATCGAGTAGTTTCTTTTGTTAAAGAAAGAACAGGGTTTGATAGTATCGACTTATCTACCAAAAAAATAGGTCATTATGATTATCAATTCAAAAACAATACAGACGATTTTTTACCATTGATAAAAAAAATTACCGAAGAGTATGAGGTATTTATTTTTGCAACGCCAGTGTACTGGTATGCTATGAGCGGTATTTTGAAGGTGTTTATGGATAGAATAACCGATTGTCTGCAAATTGAAAAAGAAATTGGAAGGAAACTAAGCCAGAAATCTATGGGAATGATTAGTTGTGGATCGGATTCAGAATTAAAAGATGGTTTTACAATGCCGTTTAAGGAAACAGCAAATTATTTACAAATGTCGTATTTGGGAGATGTTCATACATGGATTGAAAATGATGCAATTCCGACAAGTGTAAAAAATGAATTAATACGTTTTAGTGATCAAATACAATAGATCTATGCCATTGTCTATTACCATTTTTGGGTAATTTTACATTAGAAATGGTATTCATGTAAAATAACAAAGCCGTTTCTCCCCAGAAACGGCTTTGATCATCATTGCTTTATAGGCAATAATCTAACCAACTAAAAAAGGTCTACTTCTTTTTAGAATTTGATGTTTATACCTGTGTAAATTCCAAAATAATAAGGTTTAAAATCAGTTGTTTCATTAAGTGCATTAAACTGATATTTAAAAATAGGTTCAAGATTTATTTCGAACTGATCAGACAGTTCATAATCTACTCCTAAACCTATATTACCGGTAAAACTAAGATTATTGAGGTTGTTTGCTTCTCCTATCAGTGTTTCAAAATCACCTGTTTCTATATATATTTTGTTTTTTTGAAGTAATAATGTACTAACTCCTCCGATCATATTGATACCAATCTTTTTATCGACAATGGCATACTTCATTTCTAAAGGAATTTCTAAATAATTAATACTCTGATTAAGTAGTCCAGAGTTTTGTGCCGGTGTATTAGGGTTTTTTCTGATGTCGGTAGAAATTTTAGGATTTTCTTCAAGGTCAGAAATTAAAATAATATCAGATGTAGTATTATAATTTATAGATTGTAAGTTTTGACTACTGGTTGTTGGTGTAAATCCAACATTTTCTGTTTGATATCCCAGATCAACGTTGTTAAGTCCGGATCGAATACTAAATCTATCATTTACCGCATAAGATATTTGAACCCCATAGCTCATATTTACTTGCCCATTTTTATCGTTGTCAGAAAATTTAGGGTCTATAGAAGATGCGTTCCCAATAGTATTGTAATACACTGGAGCAATATTAGGAGCTATGTTCCATTTTTTCGAAGTAGTTTCAGTTTCTTCCGGGACACTTTCTTTTTCGTTCTTGGCTACCTCATCAAATATTGATTTTTTACCATTAGTGTTTTGTGAATCTGTTTTGGTTAGGGCTATTTCTTCGATATCTTTCTTTGCGGGTATATCGGGATGATCATTTGTCATTTTTTGATGAGGTAAGCTATTTTCCTTTTGAAAATCATGCTTCGCTATCCCCGATACTTGTTCTTTGTTATTAGGTATATATTTTTTTATAGGTTGATTTGTAAATGATTGTGTATGATCAGATAATGGGGTAGATACATCTTGTTGTTTAGATAAATTCTGATGCGAATGTTGTGCTTCTGCTACATTTTTTTGGGTAGGAGATATTAATTGTTTTACAGGCTTAATTGTTTTTGGTGGTTTAGAAATAATAGCTTTAACCGTAGATGGGTTTTTTGTTTGAGTGATTACATCATTTTTTTGAGTATCATATACTATTTCTTCATTTTCTATTTTGTGTTCGATGATTGGATCTGGATCAGAAGATGTGTCCAAAGCATCTTTTGTAGGGGTATTTTTGTTAGTATCTGTAATCGTAATCTTTTGAGATTCGTCATTATCAAAATAAAGAAAACTTCCTCCTGTCATCAAAGCAATTAAAACTGCAATTCCCGCAGCTCGATACCAAAGAGGAAGGAATAGTACTCTTTTCTTATCTTCCTTTTGACGTGCTTTTATTTTTTTCCATACCATTTCATCGGGAGTGACTTCAAAATCTTTGAACTTCTCCTGAAATAAACGGTCTATATTTTTTCTATCGCTCATAATCGTCCTTCAATTGTTTGAACGTAAAGTTCTTTGTTGGTTTCAAGTTTTTCTTTTAAAATATTTCGGGCCCTTGCCAAATTAGATTTGGAAGTACCTGTTGATATACCAAGCATTTTGGCTACCTCTTTATGAGAATACCCATCAAGCACATATAGATTAAACACCAGTCTATAACGATCTGGTAATTGTTGAATAATTTGTAGGAGATAATCTAATGGTACTTGTTCATCATCAATATCTACATCAACCTCTTCAATAACATCTTCATTAATAATTTCGAAAACCTTTTGTTTTCGATATTTCTGCAATGCGGTATTAATTGTTATTCTTTTCATCCATCCTTCAAAAGACCCCTGAAACTTATATTGACCTATTTTATCAAAGATGGTAATAAAAGCATCTTGCAAGGTGTCTTCGGCACTAGAGTGATCGGTAGCATACTTTAGGCAAATGGAAAATAACTTACCACAAAACAATCTGTACAATTGTTCTTGTGCATTAGCATCATTCTTTTTACATTTTTTTATAAGTTGGTCTAAACCCACTACTACCTTTTTTTACTGATTAAAGTACCGGTACTTCGATAACTAGATAATCATTGTTTCCGTTTGTTTGTTTTCCTTGCCAAAATTTAAAAATATACGCCTTCTCTTTCTCTGCAATAAACTCAAAAGAGGTTTTTAATAATTCAGAATTTTCCATACAATCATTCTTGTTAACCACAAGATTAACTACTGCTATGGTTTGCTCATTTTTTGATATTTCTGTGTCTAATCCAACAAAAGAATGACAATTTGTTGGTGGAGTATAATATACCGTAATAGTATACTTTTTTCCTTTTTCAAATTGCTCTGGAACAGTTACCTTATCTACGGGTACTAACTCGTAAAAAAAGCTAGTATCGTCACTATCAGAACATTTTGTAAAGACAATCACAATAAAAAATACCAAAAACATATGTATCACTCTCATGCTTTGGGGTTTTGAGAAATAAGTTACCTTATTTTATATCTAGATGTAATATAATGAAGAAGGTTGTCTATAAGGTATAAAAAAAACCCGATTTTTCGGGTTTTTTATCTATTCCTTAAAAATTGATCCTATTTATAAATAGAATGAGTTTTATTTTTAATAGAATTCTTATTCTTTTGCGATTTTAATAGCTTCTTTAATTTTTTCTTCAAGCTCATCCATTAGTTCTGGGTTATCATTTAGCAATGCTTTTACAGAATCTCGTCCTTGCCCTAGCTTGGTATCTTGATAACTAAACCATGAACCGCTTTTTTTCACGATTTCATAATCTACTCCTATATCAATGATTTCACCATTTTTAGAAATTCCTTGTCCATACATAATGTCAAATTCTGCAGTTCTAAAAGGTGGTGCTACTTTATTTTTTACCACTTTTACTCGGGTTTTGTTTCCGGTAACTTCACTATTGCTATCTTTTATTTGTGTAGAACGACGAATATCCAGTCGTACCGAAGCATAAAATTTTAAAGCATTTCCTCCAGTTGTAGTTTCAGGATTTCCAAACATAACTCCTATTTTTTCACGAAGCTGGTTGATAAAAATCACAGTACAATTGGTTTTACTAATAGAACTGGTTAATTTTCTAAGTGCTTGAGACATAAGTCGAGCATGAAGTCCCATTTTAGAATCTCCCATTTCACCTTCGATCTCACTCTTTGGCGTTAGTGCTGCTACAGAATCAATAACTATAATATCGATAGCACCAGATCTAATTAAGTTATCGGCAATTTCTAAAGCTTGTTCTCCATGGTCAGGTTGAGAAATAATAAGATCATCGATATTTACACCTAGTTTTTCTGCATAAAAGCGATCAAAAGCATGTTCTGCATCTATAAAAGCAGCAATCCCGCCTGCTTTTTGTGCCTGTGCAATTGCATGTAGCGTAAGTGTAGTCTTACCAGAAGATTCTGGGCCATAAATCTCGATTACTCTTCCTTTAGGGTAGCCACCTACCCCCAGAGCCAAATCCAAACCAAGAGATCCCGTAGGGATCACATCTACTTCTTGTACGGCACTATCGCCCATCTTCATTACGGTCCCTTTACCATATGCTTTGTCTAATTTATCTAAGGTAAGCTTAAGGGCTTTTAATTTTGCGTCTTTCTCTGTACTCATTTGTTGTTCAAATATATCGGGATTTGACATTGATATTAACTTTTTGCTAAAATACTATTTCTTTTAATAGTAATAATATTGATTCTAAAATGGTTATTAACAACAAAATCTATTTAGATTTTGTGACCAAAAAAAGTAGAATTTACATGATTAAATGTTTTTTTTGACCTGCTACGCAACCTATATTACTTTTTTACATCTACAGTAAAAGCAATAATGAATCAAAAGATACTATGATGTTTCTTAAAAGAGTCATTAAACATGACATTAATGGCTGTACAATTAGCAATTGTATAGTAGAAGGTCGCTAGCTCCGTTAATAAATTATTTTGTCGTTAAAATAAATATTATATTATTAACGGATTAGCCAAAAAATGCCTTGAATCTTATTTCAAGGCATTTTTTAATGAAACACATGCCGCAGCTCTATCCCAAAAACATAGTACAATAGTTGCAGATTGCTTTATGATTTGTACTTTTGCACTTATATTTTTCTTTAACTTAAAAACGTAAGTATAGCATGCAACTGTACAACAAATTAAGTGCTAAAGAAAGAGCAGCGCTTATCGATGAAGCCGGTACCGACCGACTTACGCTTTCTTTCTATAAATATGCACAAATAGGAAATCCAGAAATTTTTAGAAATCACCTTTTTATTCATTGGGACGATTTGAACGTCTTGGGAAGAATCTATGTTGCTAATGAAGGAATCAATGGGCAATTGTCTGTCCCTGCTCCAAATTTTGAAGCCTTTAAAAAACATTTGGATAGTATTACTTTTCTAGAAAATGTTCGACTTAATATCGCTCGGGAACAAGATTCAAAATCTTTCTTAAAACTAAAAGTCAAAGTTCGACACAAAATTGTAGCAGATGGATTGAATGATACCACATTCGATGTTACAAATAAGGGGGTGCATGTAGATGCAGAAAAATTTAATACGCTTATTGAAGATCCTGACACTGTGCTGGTGGATATGCGTAATCATTATGAAAGTGAGATTGGTCATTTTAAAGGAGCCGTTACTCCAGACGTAGATACTTTTAGGGATTCTTTAGATATAATTGAAGAAGATTTGAAAGATCATAAAGAAGATAAAAAACTGGTCATGTATTGTACCGGTGGCATACGTTGTGAAAAAGCCAGCGCATATTATAAACATAAAGGTTTTAAGAACGTATTTCAGTTAGAAGGTGGTATTATAGAATATGCAAGACAAGTAGAAGCACAAGGACTTGAAAATAAGTTTTTAGGAAAGAATTTTGTTTTTGATCATAGGAGATCAGAACGTATCTCTGATGATGTAATTGCTTGTTGTCATCAATGTGGTAAACCTTGTGATACACATGTAAATTGTGAAAATGAGGCATGTCATCTTTTATTTATTCAGTGTGAAGAATGCGCTACAACGATGGAAAATTGTTGTTCTACATCCTGTATGGAAATTAACAGACTTCCTTTTGAAGAACAAAAAGCATTGCGTAAAGGCAAAGGGAATAGTAATAAGATATTTAAAAAAGGTCGTTCTGAAGCCTTGAAATACAAACAATAAAGATAGAAAGAAAAAGAGTGCTGGTGCAGATAATTTTTTTATTCTCTTATCATATAGTATCTTTAACGATTTAGAGGTTAGAAACAAAGAGTTTCTAACGATAGTAAGAACCACATTTGTTGTGTTTGATCACAAACAAATTTCAATATATAGTAAAAAATATGGGGTGTAACAGTTGTTCCTCTGCAAAGGATGGACAACCAAAGGGCTGTAAAAACAATGGTACCTGTGGTACCGATGGTTGTAACAAGTTAACAGTTTTTGATTGGTTGTCTAATATGTCATTACCGAGTGGTTCGACACCATTTTCTTGCGTCGAAGTACGATTTAAGAATGGAAGAAAAAGCTTCTTTAGTAATCCCGAAAATTTATCATTAAGCATAGGAGATATTGTAGCTACCGAGTCTTCTCCTGGTCACGATGTTGGTATAGTAACATTGACTGGAGAGTTAGTGCGTATCCAGATGAAAAAGAAAAAAGTCGCATTAGATAGCGATGAGGTTAAGAAAATTTATAGAAAAGCTACTCAAAAAGATATCGATATTTGGCAAAAATCAAGAGATCGTGAAGAAGGGATGAAAGTTCGTGCTCGCGAAATTGCCATACGATTAGAATTGCAGATGAAAATCTCTGATATAGAATTTCAGGGTGATGGTTCTAAAGCTACATTTTACTATACCGCAGAAGAGCGTGTTGATTTTAGACAATTGATCAAAGAATTTGCACAAGAATTTAGCACACGTATAGAAATGCGTCAAGTTGGATTTAGACAAGAAGCAGCACGATTGGGAGGGATAGGCTCTTGTGGTCGAGAATTATGTTGCTCTACTTGGTTAACCGATTTTAGATCGGTTAATACCAGTGCGGCTCGCTATCAACAATTATCACTAAACCCTCAGAAATTGGCTGGTCAGTGCGGAAAACTAAAATGCTGTTTAAACTATGAGTTAGATGCTTATATAGATGCATTATCTAATTTTCCTAAAACAGAAACAAAACTGAAAACCGAAAAAGGAACCGCAATTTGTCAAAAGATTGATATTTTTAAAGGCGTATTGTGGTATGCTTATGAAGGAGAGTGGATGAATTGGCACAAGATTTCTACTGAAGATGTAAGTGAAATAATTACAGCAAATGCGAATGGAGAAAAGGTAGCAAGCCTCGAAGAATATGCTTCAGAATTTATTGAAGATACCAAAACCGACTATGAAAACGTTGTAGGGCAGGATAGTTTAACAAGATTCGATCAGCCAAAACGAAGTAATAGAAGAAGAAATAGAAATAAAAGAAAATCGCAGGCAAAAGGGAAAACTCAGGAAAAAGGGAAAACACAAGAAAAAAAGACAGTAGCAAATACAAAAGGTAAAAGCGATGCTACAGAACGTAAAAAACAGAATAATTCTAATAAATCAAATAACCAACGTAATAAAAGACGCAAGTCTCGTAACAGAAATAATGATAAAGCGTAAGGTTTTTTTACTAGTTTTTGTGGTTATAAGTATGATTTCTTGTGATGATACAGGAGTTTTTGATCAGTACAAAACCGTTTCAAATACATGGGAAATAGATGAAGAAATTGAATTTTCTCTTCCTAATCTAGATTCTTTAAAAGCATATAATCTTTTTATTAACGTTCGAAATACTAACGATTATCAATATAGTAACTTATTTATCATTAGTGAGATGAAATTCCCTAACGGTAAAATAGTTAAGGATACCTTAGAATATACTATGGCAGCACCCGATGGTCAATGGCTTGGGACAGGTTTTTCTGATGTTAAAGAGAGTAAACTATGGTATAAAGAAAAAGTATACTTTAAGGAATCAGGAGAGTATACAATTTCATTGCAGCATGCCATGCGAAAGAATGGAGAAATAAACGGGGTATCTTCATTAGAAGGGATTACAGATGTTGGCTTTAGAATCGAAAATGTAGAGAAGCCATGACAATGGACCAATACCCAAGGTATCTAAATTAAACAGTAAAATAAGGTTAACAAACCGATAAAATAGATTTAAAACGAATTCATATAACCCATACCCATAGATTTAAATAACTGAAATATGGCAAAGGCAAAACCCAAATCCAAAAAAAAGGCAAAACCTGCAACTAATAGTACCCTTAAGTTTATAAAAGGATTCTGGATACTGTTTGGGACAGGATTACTACTTGTAATGCTTTTATTTCTTTTAGCAAGCTGGGGAGCTTTTGGCGAAATGCCAAAATTTGAAGAATTAGAAAACCCTCAGAATGATTTGGCGACACAGATTATCTCTTCAGATGGGGTACAAATAGGGACTTTTTTCAAGGAAAACAGAACACCGATTAATTATGAAGATCTACCACAGCATTTGGTAGATGCATTAATAGCTACAGAAGACGCAAGATATTATGACCATTCTGGTATCGATGCCAGAGGAACACTTAGAGCTTTTATATTTTTAGGAACCAAAGGAGGAGCTAGTACCATCTCACAACAGTTGGCTAAACAGTTGTTTACTGGGGGGTCAAGAAATAAACTAGAAAGGTATTTGCAGAAAATCCAGGAGTGGGTAATTGCCACTAGACTGGAGAGACAATATACCAAAAAAGAAATCATCACAATGTATCTTAATAAGTATGATTTTTTGAATCAGGCTATTGGTATTAGTTCAGCTTCTAGAATTTATTTTGGAAAGGGCCCTAAGGATCTTAAGATTGAAGAAGCCGCTGTACTAGTAGGGATGTTAAAAAACTCATCATTGTTTAACCCGCTTCGAAGACCAGATATGGTTAGAGACAGAAGAAACGTAGTATTGGCGCAAATGGCAAAATATGGGTACATTGATGAAAAACTAAGTGATCAACTTCAAGAATTGCCGTTGACATTAGATTACTCTCCAGAAGGACATAACGACGGTACGGCTACCTATTTCAGAGAATATGTAAGAAGCTGGATGGCCGATTGGGTAAAAAAGAACCCGAAAGAAAAAAATGATGAGGGAGATACGCAATACTATAATATCTATAGAGACGGATTACGAATTAATGTGACTATAGATTCTCGTATGCAAAAATATGCAGAAGAAGCAGTAGAAGAGCACATGGCAAATCTGCAAAAAGAGTTTGACAAGCAAGAGAAGAAAAACAAAACTACTCCTTTTAGAAATATATCAGAAGCAGAAGTTGAAGGAATACTTAATAGAAGTATCAGATCTTCTGCGAGAAGGAAAAAAATGTTGAGTCAAGGTAAAAGCGAAGATGAAATACGAAAGTCTTTTGATCAAAAAACAGAGATGCGCATTTTTAGCTGGAAAGGAGAAATAGATACCATTATGACTCCTAAAGATTCTATTCTTTACTATAAAAAGTTTCTACGATCGGGGTTAATGTCTATGGAGCCACAAACTGGCCATGTAAAAGCGTGGGTAGGTGGTGTAAATTATAAACATTTTCAGTACGATCATGTATATCAAGGAGCAAGACAAGTGGGGTCTACTTTTAAGCCGTTTGTATATGCCACGGCGATCGATCAGCTTAAATTATCTCCTTGTGATACATTGCCAAAATCTCAGATAACGATTCCTGCAGGTTCTCATGGGGTAATAGATAAAGATTGGACACCCAAAAATAGTGGAGGAGGATATTCTGGGTATATGAGCCTTAAAGAAGCATTAGCAGGTTCTGTAAATACAATTTCTGCTCGTTTGTTGGATAGAGTTGGACCAGAACCTATTGTGCGTTTAGCGAAGAAAATGGGGGTAGAATCAGAAATTGTACAAGTAGCTTCTATTGCTTTGGGATCTGTAGATTTAAAGCTTTCAGAAATGGTAGGTGCATATAGTACTTTTGCAAACCAGGGTATTTATACCAAACCTGTAACCATTACCAGTATCGAGGATAAAAACGGAATGGTATTATACCAGTTTGTACCAGAAACAAAAGACGTGATTAGTAAAGAAGCAGCCTATGTAACTATTAACCTTATGGAAGGGGTAACACAATCTGGTTCTGGAGTACGATTACGAACTGGACCCTCGTCTCGATATGATATTAAAAGCGTAGTGACAGGACATCCTTATCTATTTAAAAATCCTATAGCGGGTAAAACAGGAACAACGCAGAATCAAAGTGATGGTTGGTTTATGGGGATCGTTCCCAACTTATGTACCGGTGTATGGGTGGGTGCAGATGATAGAGCAACACATTTTAGAACAATTACTTTTGGTCAAGGAGCTGCTATGGCATTACCTGTCTGGGGTTTGTATATGAAAAAATGCTATGCAGATAAGAGTTTAAATGTATCTACAGCTGCTTTTAAAAGACCTGAAAACTTAAGTATCGAAGTGGACTGTGGTGCTTTCAAGAAGAAAAATAATCAAGATGAAAATATAGACGACGAGTTTAGTTTATAAATAAGTTACGAAGTGTCGTAATAATATTGCATTTAAGCGAAATTCTGATTGAAAATTAAGAATGCATCTATATTTTATCTAGTAATTAATAAATAGTAAGTAACATTTTCCTTCATTGTTACATATATATGTTGTTTAAATAACCCTACGCTCTGCTAGTGGTAAAGATTTTATTGAAAATATTTTATGTATTTACACGGTGTTAATAGCGTATAAAATGTGCTTAAGAAACTCCTTTCAGCAAAACAAAAAAGAATTCATATAACTTAAAACCATTGATTTAAATAACCAGAATATGGCAAAGGCAAAACCTAAACCAAAAAAGAGAGTAAAATCCCAGATAAATAATACGCTAAAGTTCATTAAAGCATTTTGGATATTATTTGGATCGGGATTATTGTTGGTAATGCTTTTATTTCTTTTAGCCGGTTGGGGTGCTTTTGGTGAAATGCCAACATTTAGAGATTTAGAAAATCCTCAAAATCATCTGGCTACTCAGATTATTTCTTCAGATGGCAAGCAAATAGGAACTTTTTTTAAAGAAAACCGTACTCCAGTTAGTTATGATGATCTTTCTCAAAATTTGGTAGATGCATTAATCGCTACAGAAGATGCCAGATATTATGAGCATTCTGGCATAGATCCTAGAGGTACTATGAGAGCTTTTGTTTTTCTTGGTAAAAAAGGAGGTGCTAGTACAATTACTCAGCAGTTAGCCAGATTGCTATTTGTTGGTAAGAGAGCAAAGAATTGGAAAAAATATTTTCAAAAAATAAAAGAATGGGTAATTGCAACTCGTTTGGAAAGACAATACACAAAGAAAGAGATTATTGCGATGTATCTTAATAAGTATGATTTTTTGAATCAGGCAATTGGGATTAGCTCTGCATCTAGAATTTATTTTGGTAAAAGCCCCAAAGAATTGAAGGTAGAAGAAGCCGCTGTATTAATTGGAATGTTAAAAAACTCATCCTATTTTAATCCATTGCGTAAGCCAGAAAGAGTAAGAAATAGAAGAAATGTGGTTTTAAAGCAAATGGAAAAGTATGGGTACCTAGATAAGAAGGAAAGAGCAAAGTTAAGAGAATTACCACTTACGCTAAACTATTCTCCAGAAGGGCATAATGTCGATATGGCAACTTATTTTAGAGAGTATGTAAGAAGTTGGATGGCTGATTGGGTAAAAAAGAACCCAAAAGAAAATGTTGAGGAAGGTGAAAGACAATACTATAATATATATCGAGACGGATTACGAATAAATGTAACTATAGACTCTCGTATGCAACGATATGCAGAAGAAGCTGTAAAAGAACATATATCTAATCTTCAGAAGGAGTTTGATAAACAAGAAAAGAGCAATAAAACCAGTCCATTTAGAAATATTGCAGAAGATGAAGTAAAATGGATTATTAATAAAAGTATTCGATCATCTGCTCGAAGATTGCACATGTTGAGTGAGGGAAAAACAGAGGCCGAAATAAAGAAGTCTTTTGATCAGAAAACAGAGATGCGTATTTTTAGCTGGAAAGGAGAAATTGACACCATTATGACTCCTAAAGATTCTATTCTCTACTATAAGAAATTTCTACGATCGGGATTAATGTCTATGGAACCAAAAACGGGTCATGTAAAAGCATGGGTTGGGGGGATAAGCTATAAGCATTTTCAATATGATCATGTGTATCATGGAGCGAGACAGGTAGGATCTACTTTTAAGCCATTTGTATATGCTACCGCTATTGATCAACTTAAGTTGTCGCCATGTGATACATTACCAAAATCCCAGATAACGATTCCGGCAGGATCTCATGGAGTCATAGGTAAGGATTGGACGCCAAAAAACAGTCCTCCAAGTTATTCGGGATATATGAACCTTAAAGAAGCGTTGGCTAGTTCTGTGAATACTATTTCTGCTCGTTTATTGGATAGAGTTGGACCAGAGCCAATTGTGCGTCTGGCAAAGAAAATGGGGGTAGCATCAGAAATTCCAAAGGTAGCCTCAATCGCATTAGGATCGGTAGATTTAAAGCTCTCAGAAATGGTTGGTGCATACAGTACTTTTGCTAATCAAGGAATTTATACCAAACCTGTTACTATAACCAGTATCGAAGATAAAAATGGGATGGTGTTATATCGGTTTGTACCAGAAACAAAAGATGTTATCAGTAAAGAAGCTGCTTATGTAACGATCAACCTAATGGAAGGAGTTACACAATACGGTTCGGGCGCTCGTTTGCGATCAGGAGCTTCTTCTAATTACATTTTTAAAAATGTTATCACCGGGCACCCCTACGAATTTAAAAACCCAATAGCAGGTAAAACAGGAACTACTCAAAATCAAAGCGACGGTTGGTTTATGGGTGTTGTTCCTAACTTGTGTACAGGTGTTTGGGTAGGTGCAGATGATAGAGCAACACACTTTGAATCTGTAGCCTATGGACAAGGTGCTGTTATGGCATTGCCTATTTGGGGATTGTATATGAAAAAGTGCTATGCTGATAAAGAATTAAATGTATCTACAGCAGCTTTTACAAAACCAGAAAACTTAAGTATCGAAGTAGATTGTGATGCCTTTAGAAAGAGAAAAGATCAGGATGACAATATAGATGACTTTAGTTTATAAACTTACATGGATAACCCATACTCTTTAAAGCTAGAAATAGTATAATAATTCATAAAGATGGTTGCTATTGTTAGTGTATTCAATTCAGTCTAAGAGGAAATAATACCACATTCCTTCTTATTTATGTAACAATGTACATTATATTATAAGAATAGGATTATTTATAAATAAAGCCATCAATTGGATGGTAATATACTACCATATTTTTAGTACATTTAGTCAGTTAAAAATTGACTAATATGATTCGTAAAACGGTAGCCGATGTAACCGAAGCAGTAGCAGGAATAAAAAGTGATATGACCTTTATGCTCGGAGGGTTTGGCCTTTGTGGGATTCCCGAAAATATAATAGCTGCACTTGTAAAATCAAATATAAATGGTCTTACCTGTATTTCTAACAATGCAGGGGTCGATGATTTTGGATTGGGGCTCTTACTTCAAAAAAAGCAAATCAAAAAAATGATCTCTTCGTATGTAGGTGAGAATGATGAATTCGAACGCCAGATGTTAAGTGGTGAGTTGGATGTAGAATTGATTCCGCAAGGTACCCTGGCAGAAAGGTGCAGAGCCGCACAAGGGGGCTTTCCTGCGATTTATACTCCTGCAGGCTATGGTACCGAAGTAGCAGAAGGAAAAGAAACCAGAGAGTTTGATGGTAAGATGTATGTGCTAGAGCATGCATTTAAAGCAGATTTTGCTTTTGTAAAGGCTTGGAAAGGGGACGAAGCAGGCAATCTGATTTTTAAAGGAACTGCTAGAAATTTTAATCCATGTATGTGTGGTGCAGCAAAAATTACAGTGGCAGAGGTAGAAGAATTAGTTCCTGTGGGAACGTTGGATCCTAACCAGGTACATATTCCGGGTATTTTTGTGCAGCGAATATTTCAAGGGACGGATTATGAAAAAAGAATAGAACAACGCACAGTTCGATCAAGGGGTGTATCCTAAAAGTCGAATACTTAAGAAAGATGTGACAATTGTTTCAAAAAGAGTAAAAGTATTATGTTAGATAAAAACGGAATAGCAAGGCGTATTGCCAAAGAATTAAAGGATAAATACTACGTTAATTTAGGAATTGGTATTCCTACTCTGGTTGCTAATTATATTCCGCAAGGAATAGAAGTAGAATTTCAGAGTGAAAACGGGGTGCTGGGTATGGGTCCATTTCCTTATGAAGGCGAAGAAGACGCAGATATTATAAATGCAGGAAAGCAAACAATTACCACCATGCCAGGAGCTTCTTTTTTTGATTCGGCAACAAGCTTTGGTATGATAAGAGGGCAACACGTCGATCTAACAATTCTAGGAGCGATGGAGGTTTCTGAAAATGGTGATATTGCCAATTGGAAAATACCTGGTAAAATGGTGAAGGGAATGGGTGGAGCGATGGATCTGGTTGCCAGTGCAGAAAATATAATTGTAGCTATGATGCATACCAATAAAGCAGGAAAATCCAAATTGCTTAAGAAATGTTCACTTCCGCTTACAGGAGTAAACTGTGTAAAGAAAATTGTGACCAATTTAGCGCTTTTAGAGGTTACAGAAAAAGGTTTCAAATTACTTGAGAGAGCACCAGGGGTATCTGTAGAAGATATAAGAAACGCTACCGAAGGAAATCTGATCGTAGAGGGAAATATTCCGGAAATGACATTAGATTGATTTTTTCCTAATTCTAATTACAGGATAACGAATAATAAATAATATCGAACGAATAATAAATTTAATATTGCTTCGTTTATAATGTAACGTTCATATTTTTAATTTTTTGAAAGAAAAAAGCTACAAAATAATAATATTTTGAAAACTAAAAACACCTATTTTAGTAGGTAAAATGAAGTTTTTAGATTTAAATGTTAAAGTTTTGTGTATTTCATCTATTTTTTAAGTATTTAAACGTTTTTATTAAAAATAAATTAGATATTAGTACCACTTAAAAATGATGTCCCCTATAACAGACGTTTTTAAGAATTAAATGAGTTAGTAACCCACACATATTGTCCCTATTATGAAAAAGCGTCTAAACAAGCTACAAAAAACCATGAAACCAACTTTAGAACTAGTTTCAAACTGTATTTATGTAGCAAAGAAAGTATTTTTGTTAATGTGATTTTTTGTTGTTGATTAATCGCAACTCCCCAAGTCGCGATGAATTAAACCTGTTAATCTAGTATATGGCTTAACAGGTTTTTTATTTGTAAAAAATATAGTTTGTACTACCTTATTATTTTCCTTTGGGAATTGCTTCGATAAGCTTTTTGGTATATTCTTTTTGTGGATTTTGATAGATTTGATCTGCATCTCCATGTTCTTCTATGTTCCCGTTGTTCATTACTAATAATTGATTAGACATGTATTTTACAACTGCAAGATCATGAGATATAAAAATATAGGTAAACCCAAAATTCTCTTTTAACTCGTTTAATAAATTAAGTACTTGTGCCTGTACCGAAATATCAAGAGCACTTACAGATTCATCACAAACAATTAGTTTGGGACGCAATGCAATGGTACGTGCAATGCCTATTCTTTGTCGTTGACCCCCGCTAAACTCATGCGGATAACGATTAAAGTGGTTTTCGTCAAGACTTACTCTTTTGAGTAGTTCTAATACCTTTTCTTTTCTTTCTTTATCATTAGTATATAAATTGTGAACTTTCATGGGTTCCATGATGGCGTTACCAACAGTCAATCTTGGGTTTAATGATGCAAACGGATCCTGAAATATGAGTTGAATCTCTTTTCTAAGCACCCTAATTTCTTTGGATGATAATTGTGTAATGTCTTGACCTTTATATAAAATTTGACCTTCATCTGCTTTATCCAATTGTAAAATAGTATTGCCCAATGTCGATTTACCACAACCCGATTCTCCAACCAATCCCAAAGTCTCTCCTTCATAAAGTTTAAAACTTACTCCATCGACTGCTCTAAATTCTGATGTACCAAACAATCCTGCTTTGGAAAAGTAACTCTTTTTAACATTAATAACTTCTAATAAAGGAGGTTTGCTATATAATTTTTGATGTTGTAGTTCTCGATCTTTTGTGGTAATTATTTCTGGATTTTGAGTAGCGTCTTCCAAAAAATCGGAAATCGTTGGTAATTTTTTATACCGAACATTCATAGGGGGGCGGGCATTGATCAATGCTTTGGTATATTCCTTTTCAGGAGCATGAAATATGGCATTTGCAGTTCCGTATTCTACAACCTTTCCTTGATACATTACCGCCACATGGTCTGCTATTTCAGAAACCAATGAAAGGTCGTGAGAGATAAAAAGAATACTCATTTTATACTCTGTTTGTAAACTTTTAAGGAGGGCGATAATTTCTTTCTGTACCGTTACATCAAGTGCTGTAGTAGGTTCGTCTGCAATAAGAAGTTTTGGTTTGCAAGCAATTGCCATGGCAATCATTATACGTTGCTTTTGGCCTCCACTTAATTCATGAGGATAGGCATTATAAGCACGATCGGGATCGGGTAATTTTACTTTATGAAATAATGAAAGTACTTCGGATCTGGCTGCTGATTTTTTTAACGAAGTATGCTTAAGTAAGATTTCGAGTACCTGTTTACCACATTTCATAGATGGATTTAAAGAACTCATCGGTTCTTGAAAAATCATAGCAATTTCATTACCTCGTAATGCTTCTAATTTTTTCTGATCCAAATCTAATAATGAATCATTTTGATAGTGTATAGAGCCAGAGTCGATACTAGCTAATTTTTGAGGTAATAACCCCATAATAGCAAGCGATGTGACCGATTTACCACTGCCAGATTCTCCTACTACTCCCAGGATTTTGTTCGTATGTATATCGAACGAGACATTGTATAGCACCTGATTTTTATGAGTCCTAGAAGGAAAGCTAATACTGAGGTCTCGTATAGAAAGTAAAACAGAATTATCCATAATATGAAAACTAGGTAAATGTAATGAATTTGGGTTATACAATAATCGTTTTATACAATAGATCCCCGAAAAAAACTGTACGTAATAGGCACATCTTTAATTTTTTATTACACATAAATAATTGATAATAAGGCGTTTGTTGTTTTTTTTAAAAAAATATATAGGGTACAATAGGAACAAGGTCGTCATAGAAACAAACCAGGTTTTTAAAGATAGGAATTGTAAAATAGAATTGTGAAAAAACATAAAATTATGAATAGAGGAAAGAAATTTTTGTTGGTAATATTTAAAGTACTTGTACTTTCTGTACTTATTGTATCCTGTTCAGAAGATGATGATTCGGGTAGTGTTAATCAAAATGTAGCAGATCCTTCATTTGTTACCAATGAGAATCCTGAAGCATTTATAGAAACGGATGGAACAGGAAAAGTCACTGTAAAAGTTACAGGAAGTTGGTCTAATGGGGGTACTATTTCTATTAGTAGAGGCTATGTGTACGGTACTTCTCAAGACCTAAAAGTAGTTTCGGGAAGTTTGACTGTTGAACCTGATAGTGATGGTAATGCGGATATAAAGGGATTAGATCAAAATACCACCTATTATATTAGAGGGTTTATAAAAAAAGACGACAACTCCTATTTCTATGGTAACGAAATTAAGGTTACTACACCAAAATGGGAAGGAGAAAGATCTGTAAAAATGAAATTAGAAAATCCGCGTGAGGGCAATAGGAATATATTTATATCCTTAAAAATTGAAGAGATCGAAGGGAATTCACCAGTAGAAATAGGAGTTGAGTATAGTACAAAGAGTGATTTTTCAGAATCTAAAATTGCAAAATCAAGTACCAATGAAATTATTACGGGTGTTTATGATATAAACGCTATTTTTTTAACACCGGTTACCAAATATTACTTTAGACCTTATGCCAAATATGAAGATCAAAAGATTGATAACGGTGATAATGTGAAAATTGAAGCGACAACAGGAAACCTGTTAATAGGTTTAGATTATCCGTTAACCACAGCAGAGTTTGCTGACGCAGAAAAAAGCCGTTTTGTGGTATTTGCAGTAGATAAAGAAGCAAAAACTGCCAAGATAATTCTTAAAGAAGATATCGTTGCTAATGAAGGGTGGAAAGATGAATATGATGTAGGTGAGTTATCTCTAAGAAATCCAAAACAAGAAGAGCTACAACTCATTAAAACAAAATTAGACAATTTACCATCTGATATTTTTAGTGTCGATGCCGAATGGTTAATCTTTTCAGGAAGAGCGGATAAGCTTAGTAACACCAATTATTGGATAGATGAAGAAGATGGAGCGACCAATGCCTATAGTTACAACCCTGTTTCCCAAGCAAAAACATCAATAGTAAAGACCAATACAACCCTTAAAACCAGGTATGTACTGGATATAAGCTATTAATAAAAGAAAAGATCGTACATTTTAATGATTTGATTAAAATGTACGATTTCATATCAAATCTTAAAAATAATGAATAAAAGAAAAGAGGTTTTAAGAGGCTGTATACAAGTAATGTTCCTTTCGTTACTATTAATTTCTTGTACTACAGATGATGACGCAGGAGGGGTGATTGAAGATTTTAAAAATGCATCCTTTATAACAAACGAAAGCCCAACTTTTTTTATCGAAAGTGATGGAAAAGTGACACTTACTGTTTCAGGAAGTTTTGAAGATGGAAACAGCAATTCGATTAAAAGAGGTTTTGTATATGCTACATCACCTAACCCAACGGTAACATCTGTTAGTAAAACTGTAGATGCAATAGGCCCAGGAGATAAAGCCAAGGGTAAAATAATGGGTTTGAATCAAAATACCGAATACTATATCAGGGGGTTTATTCAAAATGATAAAGGAGATTATTTTTATGGTAATGTTATCAAGGTTACCACAGTAAAAGAAGGAGGTAGTAAATCTGTTACGTTAGAAATCAATCCTCCTATTGATCTTGGAATAACCATTAGAAGCGCTGTTTTTTCAGTAGCTATAAAAGAAATGATAGGAGAAGCACCAGTCGAGGTAGGGGTACAATATAGCACCAATAATGACTTTAAAGACTTTACCACTCTAAAATCTTCAGAAAGTCAGATCATACTAGGAGGGCATGGTGTTCGGGTTTGGTTTTTAAACCCTACTACCAAATACTATTTTAGGCCTTATGTAAAATACAGAGATAACAGCGTATTGGTTGGTGAAGATAAAACCATTATCGATATAACCACCAAAGACCTAAAAATAGGAGACCTATACCCTTTGACTTTAGAAGACTTTTCTAGTGCAGAAAACAGTAGGTATATCGTGTTTGAAGTAGATCAAAATAACCGAACAGCACTTTTGGTACGCAAAAGTGATATCATTAGTATTTTGGGTTGGCAAGAGAATTATGTCGAACAAGATTTAGAAGTAAGAAACCCATCAATAGAAGAAATAAAAAAGATGAAAGAACTGGATAAACTTGGAGGTATTCATCCATTTTTCTGGGCTAGATTTAATGATTTTGAGAATATTGAGTTATGGACATCAGAAGAAGATGGTTCGGAAAAGGCGTTTACCTATAACCCAATTACCGAAGAAAAAAAGGCTGTAGTAAAGACTAACAAACTTATAAAAACAAGGTTTGTAGCTCCATTAAAATTCTAGAATTAGAAGTTTATTTTTATTTGATTAGCAAAAGGGCGTTAGATTTTTTTAACGCCCTTTTTTGGTGCGATATTTGTTATATTTACGAATCAAAAAACAATATGAAGCTATCAAAACTCTCTCTTCGTACCCGGATTTTTATTTCAATGACAGTATTGATACTTCTGGCTTCTATATTAATCGCTGCAGTTACCATTTATCAATATAAAGAGGAGGCAGAAGAATATCACCAGGAACGATTAGAAAGAAAAGAAGAGCGTATAAAGATTACTATTAACAATGTTTTAAAAAGTACAACCTATCCAGTTACCGAAGAAAATGTAATATCGATTTTTAGACATAAAGGTAGAATTTATCAAATTTCAGAAGAACACTCATTACCCATTAATATTTATGATTTATCAGGTCAGCTATTGATTACCTCTGAAGGTAGTTTTGTAGACAATATGGTAGATAAAAAATTAACCTCTGTTGTTATTGATACTTTGGCGTCATTGTATAATAAAAGATATCTTGTAAAATCAGAAAAAAACGGAGATAAGTTTCTTACATCCTATACCTATATTTCAGATAGTAGAGCCCGACCATTGGCAGTTCTTAATTTACCCTACCTAGAAGACGATGATTTGATTACACGTGAGTTATTAGAGTTTCTTCAGCGATTAGGACAAGTGTATCTTTTAATGCTTTTTATAGCAATTTTATTGGCCTATTTTTTATCCAAATATATAACCCGATCTTTAAAAACGATTTCAGAAACAATCGATCAAACTCGTTTGGATAAGAGAAATAAACGAATAACTATTGGTGATGCCAGCGAAGAAATTTACTCTTTGGTAAATGCATATAATAGTATGATCGATGAACTAGAGCAAAGTGCGGCCATGTTGGCAAAAAGTGAACGAGAAGCTGCCTGGAGAGAGATGGCGAAACAAGTAGCTCATGAGATTAAAAACCCACTAACACCTATGCGGTTAACCGTGCAGAGTTTTCAGCGAAAATTTGACCCAAACGATGACAATATTTTTCAAAAGGTGCAGGAATATAGTGATACACTGATACAACAGATCGATACCATGAGTTCTATTGCCTCTGCGTTTTCTAATTTTGCGCAAATGCCGGCTCAAAAGAGTGAAACTCTGGATGTAGTAAAAATTGTGGGATTAGCGCTAGATATTTTTAATGAGGACTATATCATATTTCCTTCAGAAAAAGAAGAGATCATAGCAAAGTTTGACAGAACACAACTTATTAGAGTGGTTACCAATTTGGTTAAAAATGGGATTCAAGCCATTCCAGAGGGTCGTACTCCCAAAATTATTGTAGATGTATTTACAGAAAATGATAATGTGGTAATTACCGTAGCAGATAATGGAGTAGGAATATCAGAAGAGAATACTAAAAAGGTTTTCGAACCCAAATTTACTACCAAAACAAGTGGAATGGGACTAGGTCTGGCGATGGTAAAAAATATAGTAGAGACCTATAAAGGAAACATTACCTTTACATCGCAAGAAGAAAAAGGAACTATTTTTAAAGTTCGGTTTCCAAAAGAGTAATAAATTTCTTTTTGAGTTTGAACAGTGCCAAAACAACCTTCATAGATTGTGATAATGCTGTAATTTCTAAGCGAAAAGAGATAAAATATATAGATGATGTACACAAATATTCTAATGTCTCAAAATAATGGGATTACAAAAATTACGATCAATCGCCCTTCAAAACTTAATGCGCTAAACAAAGAAACGATTCAAGAATTACACGCTGCTTTTAGAGTTGCAGAATTAGATGCAGCAACCAAGGTTATTCTGGTAACTGGTAGCGGAGAAAAAGCCTTTGTTGCCGGTGCTGATATTAGCGAATTTGCTTCTTTTTCGGTTGTAGAGGGACAGCAACTAGCAGCCAAAGGGCAGGAGTTACTTTTTGATTTTGTAGCCAATCTTTCGACACCGGTCATTGCAGTTGTTAATGGTTTTGCATTGGGAGGAGGATTAGAATTGGCAATGGCAGCACATTTTAGAGTGGCCAGTGATACTGCAAAAATGGGATTGCCAGAAGTGTCGTTGGGTGTTATCCCTGGATATGGAGGTACACAGCGTTTACCACAATTGGTAGGTAAAGGAAGAGCCATGGAGATGATCATGACCGCAGGTATGATTGATGCAAATCAAGCATTGCAATATGGGTTGGTAAATTATGTAACCCCGTTGCAAGAACTAATGCCTCTAGCAGAAAAGTTGGCCGAAAAAATTGCCAAAAACTCATCAGTGGCAATAGGAGCGGCTATCAAATCTGTGAATGCGGTATATGAAGACGGTGTCAATGGTTACCAGGTAGAAATTGAACAATTCGGAAACTGTTTTGGAACTCATGATTTTAAAGAAGGAACCACTGCCTTTCTTGAAAAACGAAGAGCAAATTTCTCTGGTAAATAATCGACTACCAAGATAAAGATGGATCGTTGTTTTTTGCGTGAAACAAAATTCGAAAAGTAGCTACTAATAGGTAGTAGATCAAAATAATCTTTACTATGCTAAAAAAAATCATTCAAGGTATTACAGCTTATTTTGGGGCGTTTAACCTAATATCAAAACTAGGTTTGTGGAAATATTTTGGGATTCCTATTCTAATCAGTACGATAATTGGTATTTCGATTGCCTCATTGGCCTATTTCTTTTCTGATAACCTCGGAGTATTGATAGCTAGAATTTGGCCCTGGCAATGGGGATCAGAAACATTTGCTACTATAAGTACTTATATAGGAGGTGTATGTATCATTGTACTCGGCTTACTATTATACAAACATATTGTAATGGCGCTATCGGCTCCATTTATGAGTCCGGTTTCCGAAAAAATAGAAGCCCATCTTTTGGGGGATACAAACCATACTCACCGTGAAACCTCTTTTGCGGAACAACTGATACGGGGTATTCGTATAAATGTTAGAAATTTGCTCAAAGAATTACTTTTTATGATTCCTTTACTGGTGTTAAGTTTTATACCTTTTATAGGTATTGTAGCAACGGTTTTGATTTTCTTGATACAAGCGTATTATGCTGGTTTTGGAAATATGGATTATACCATGGAACGTCATTTTAAGTATAAAGAGAGTATTCTATTTGTAAAAAATAATAGAGGGATTGCTATCGGAAACGGAATTATTTTTGTCGCAATGCTTTTTATTCCTATTATAGGTTTTATGATTACCTTACCTTTGTCTGTGGTAGCAGCTTCTACAGAAACTGTAAAAATCTTAAAAGAAAAAGGACTAATCGAAGCATAAATTGCAACAAGGCTTCTTAAAGAGATTTATTTAAAACAACAAAATTACAGTTGAGTCGCAGACCAACCGTGACAATAATAGAGAATGAAAGACAAGTTTTATCAATATATACAAAATTTACAAGACCGTATTACCTCGAGATTAGAAGCAATAGATGGAAAAGCAAAATTTCATGAAGACCTTTGGGAACGACCAGAAGGAGGGGGAGGCAGAACTCGGGTGATCGAGAACGGGAATGTTTTCGAAAAAGGAGGTGTAAATATTTCTGCAGTACATGGACCACTTCCCAAAGCAATGCAGAGTTATTTTAAGGTAGGAGATGTTGATTTTTTTGCCTGCGGCTTATCACTGGTATTACATCCCAAAAATCCGATGGTACCTACAGTGCATGCCAATTGGCGCTATTTCGAAATGTACGATGCTACAGGTACCATTATAGATAGCTGGTTTGGAGGTGGGCAGGATTTAACACCTTATTATTTGTTTGAAGAGGATGCAAAGCACTTTCATCAGGTTTGTAAAAATTCTTGTGATAAACACCATCCAGATTTTTATGCTACCTATAAAAAGAAATGTGATGAGTACTTTTATAATGCACATCGCCAGGAAGGAAGAGGTATAGGAGGATTATTTTTTGATTATTGCAAAGCAAATGATACGATGTCTATGCAACATTGGTATGATTTTGTTACAGAGGTAGGTAATAGCTTTTTAGATGCTTATACCCCAATTGTAGAGCGAAGAAAAGATATCTCTTATGATAAAAAACAAAGAGATTGGCAAGAAGTTCGACGAGGTCGTTATGTAGAATTTAATTTGGTTCATGACAAAGGAACCCTGTTTGGACTCAAAACCAACGGTAGGATAGAAAGTATTTTAATGAGCTTGCCTCCGCATGTACAATGGCGATATGACCATAACCCAGATGTAGGAAGTGAGGAAGATAAAATAGTTAAAGTGCTCAAAAAACCTGTTGAATGGTTGTAGACTGCTTTTTTTTTAGTATATTGCTAGACAATCACTTAACTCACTACATATTGTAGAACTTTTCACAGAGTTTTACAAGTAATAAAAACCAAAATTTTTATTTCTGCATAGTTTTACTATGATTAGATATAAAAATCATCACACACAATTGGTTTTTTAAGATATTAGAAAATTGTAATAGATTTTCTATGTTTTAATCGAAGTTTAGGGCTTATTCGCGAATAGTTTATTAATTAACCCAAATAAGCCTATGAGAAAAATTCTACTATTATCTATTGCAGTGCTAATTGTTAGTTGCAGTCAAGGGCCTAATATTCCTAAAGCTTTTAAGTATTCTAAGAATACTATAGAGTTTCAGAATAATACGCTTACTCTTACCAGTAGTTATGTAAAAACCACTCGGGATGAGTTTGTAAGAGAATTAGATGCGCTAGATGAAACTTCAAAGTTTAAAAAAATTGCATTAGATGAATTAAAAAAAGTCGAAAGTAAAAATGTAGATTACGAGATATTTGTTGACGAAAGCAATGTCGAAAATTACGTTTTTATCTATGTATGTGATTTCTATTTGCTCTCTGAGCATAGAGCCGCAAAAGTAGTATCTGCTATGAGCAGACAACTAGAGCGCGAGTCTAGCAGACAAGATGTGCGATACAAAAGAATTCACGGTCGCTTTTTCTTTACTCCAGATTCTAAAGTTGTAAAACTTAAGTATCTCAAAGCGTATAAAAGCCAGAGAAAGTTTCAGACAGAATATATTGTAGCCTCCAAAAAAGGAGGTATAGGATTGCTTATTAGTAATCTTAACGATATTGATTTTGAAAATTCTATAAAGAGATTAGCTTCAAATTAATGGGCTAAATTCTTTTTAGAAGTAAAGATTAAATACCGTATCTTGATTATCATTAATGATAATCAAGATACGGTATTTTTTTGGTTGCAATTTCCTTGACCATAGTATGGTATTTACCATATAGTAAACTAAAAAATAATATGAAGTATAGCAAGATCCTTATAATAGTTATTTTGGTAGCGGCCTGTGCTCAAAAGGTAGAGCCTACGGTAGAGAACGTAAATAAGATATTTATTTCAAAGGATTTTACGTTCGAATTCGTTCCGTACAATGGGATTAAAAAGTCACTAAGCTTTAGAAGTGACTATTTGGTGTATAAAAGCGAACGTCCTACGTTTCGTCGAGATATAAGTTATGATGAGGTGCTACTTATAAATGACTATATTCAGAAAATAGTAGATCGACATACTACCAAACTAGACCCAGAGACAGCATCGTATTATGTAATTAAAAATACAGCCTATAAAGTTGTAATTGTTCCCGATCAGGAAGACTATTATTTTGATGCGTTATTAAAAACGCTAAAACTGGATACACTTAACTCTAAATAGTTGATCCTCCCTTTATCTTAACTGTGTAAGAATTAATTTTCTCTATATTAATTATCTTATTTATCAAGCTCTATACAGGCGCTGTCGAATTATGTTTGACAGAGTCATACTTCTATCCTCGAGTTTCTGACTTAACATAAAAAAATAATAAAAAATTCTCAGTATCAGAAAGTGACACTCTCTTTTCGTACTCTTGTCTCAGAAAATTATAGAATATGATCAGGACATTTTACAGGTAAGTGCGACTTATATAAGCCGTATTAACTTATCAGATACACTGTCGATATGGTCATTAACGAATTCTGTCTAACAATTAAAGAATAATAAACAGAACAGATGAAAAAAACATGCATCATCATGATATTGCTTATTTACAGTGGTATCCTGTGGTCACAACAAACAGAACGACAACAAGAAAATATACCCAGAGAAGGGTTAATCGGTACCTGGCAGGCTAAAACTATGTACAAATATCCACGTACTATGATACGTCATCTTAATCGTAAGTTACGTAAAAAGAAATCTTTTCTGACCCTCAACCCGGATGGAACATACATTGAAGATTATTATGACATCAAGGGGCGATATAAAAACCAAAAGATGGAAGGTTTCTGGGAGTATGACAGTATTCAAAAAGGGTTATTTCGTCAGAGAAAACTCTCTATAAAAGAAGTAAATGAGCTTTATGACTGTGGGTGTAACTATGTAAACAAAAACGGCCAGTATTACACTTCTGGTTTTGTAGCACCTATCCTAATGATGAATCAGTTACACCTTATGTTATATAATGATCATTGCAACATTGTTACCATTTATGCAAGGGTAACACCTCCTTTGGTAAACCATCAAACTACAGTTTCTAAAAAAGTAAAAAACCCAAAGGGTATATAACAAATCTATTATACACCCTGCAAAACTATTTTGTAAAAACTTTGATATAAAAGTATGGATAATAAGGACTTGATGAGGTAGAAATTAGTTGAATGTTAGATTTCTGTAGACGAACCTAGGGTATTCTTACGATGAATGGTAATAATAAGAAACCTAAAATTTAATCCGTTTATACAATAGTACTTGAAGATATAATAGATTCTCCATGGTTTAAAGGGGTTTAAGTTCTAAGCGACAATATAGATAATCCTAAAACAGGGTCTTTAGAATAACAACGAAAATGAGGTTTCTTCATAAGGAGTCGTGTGCACAGAGAGACTGCCGCCATGAAGATGCATCATCTGTTTAGAAAGACTTAACCCAATACCGGTACCTTCGTTTTTGGTAGTATAAAAAGGAACAAAAATCTCATTGATCATATCGGCTGGAATTCCTGGTCCATTGTCAGAAACTGTGATGTATTTTTTATGATCCTTGGTAATGCCAGAAATAAATCTAATCGCGGGGTTTTCTGTTTCTTTTAATGCTTGTATAGCGTTTTTACACAGATTCATCAAGATTTGTGTAAGCTGTTTTTCGTCGGCATAAATTTCCAACCCATCTGTATGGTTATCGATACCAAAAGCAATATGATTAAATCCTATTTCCTGCTGCATTAAAATAGCCACTTTGTCTAGTAAATCGGCTACCTTGATTATTTTTTTATCGGGAGCAGGCACACTTAACAAGCTTCGATAGGATTGTACAAAACTCATCAAATCGTTTCCTTGGTTTTTAATCACCTCTAATCCTTTTGCAGTATTCTGAATTTTATGCTCATCGATCTGATCGGTTGTGATGATTTCGTTTTCATTTTTATAATAGCGTAAAATGGACTCTGAAATCGAAGTAATAGGAGTCACAGAATTCATGATTTCGTGGGTCAATACACGAATGAGTTTTATCCAGGAATCGGTTTCTTTTTCATCTAATTCTTTATGAATATCGTGTATGGTTATTAATCTAAGTACGTCTCCGTTTAAGGTAGTTTCGGTAGATTTAATCGATAACTGTATGGTTTCTCGTTCGTTGGTGAGTTTAAAAAGCTTCTGCTCAAAAGGTTTGATAGTATTAAACAATTCGTACAATTTTTTATCAATATGATTTAATTGCTTAATATGATTTAATGGTGAATGGTTTAACAGTTTTTCTACCTTGGGGTTTGAATATAAAATGTGCCCTTTAGGATTAAAGGTAAGAATACCAATTTCTGCCTGCTTTAGAATTTCTTGATAGTATTGCTCTTGTGTCTGATTTTCGAGATGAACTTTTTGAATGACCGCATTTAATGCATTTAGACTTTTATGAAGTTCGTTAAACGACTTAGGGCCTCCAAATTCTGGAAACCTAAGTGTAAAATCTTCATTTTTAACCGCATTAAAAAAATAGGAGATTTTTCTATTGGTATGGTTAAGGTATTTGATAAGCATTAGCGTTTGTATAACAACCCCCAAGAGTAAGACACAAAATAGTACATACTGTTCTTTAAAAAGGAAATAACCAGATAGTACTGCAGTGAGTGTAAGAAAGATTACCTTAAGGATGAGCTGTAGATAGAATTTTCTGCTTGCCATTAGTGATCTAGTTTTTTGATTTTGTTATACAATGTTTGTCTAGAAATACCCAATTGGTTGGCAGCGGCACTATAATTACCGTTATTAGAATCCAAAGCTTTGTTGATCATAAGACGTTCCATTTCATCCAGGGTCTCTGGACCCTTATCCATAGAGATTGCTGTGGTAGTACTTAATAAAAAGTCGGCAGGTTTAAGTACATTTCCTTCGCACAAAATAACGGCTCGCTCTATAGTATGTTGCAATTCACGTACATTACCTGGCCAGCGATACTCAAGTAGTTTTTGTTCTGCGGCAGCATTAATCCTTAGAGCAGGTTTTCCATATTTTGAAGCGAATTTTTTTAGATAAAAATCAGCCAATACCAAGATGTCGTTATCCCTTTCTCGCAATGGCGGTACCTCTATATGGATGGTATTAATTCTGTATAGTAAATCCTCGCGAAAAATACCCTCTTCGACCATCTGTGGTAGGTTGCAATTTGTAGCACATACCAGACGAATGTTTACTGGTACAGATTTGTTAGAACCCACCCTAACAATGGTTCGGTTTTGTATGGCAGATAATAACTTGGCTTGTGTTTGCAATGATAAATTTCCTATTTCATCAAGAAATAATGTTCCCTTGTTGGCAGCTTCAAATTTTCCTGCACGATCTTCTTTGGCGTCGGTAAAGGCGCCTTTGGTATGTCCAAAAAGTTCGCTTTCGAATAAGGTTTCAGAAATAGACCCCATATCTACTCCTATAAACACTTCGTTCATACGAGAAGACATTCTGTGCAGTTCTCTGGCAATAAGCTCTTTTCCTGTTCCGTTTTCGCCTGTGATTAAAACGTTTACATCGGTTTTGGCAACTTTTCTAATCAGGTTTAAAACCGAAGTAAGTGCCTTAGAATTGCCAATAATATAATTGGTATTTTGGTTGATCACTTGCTTAAGGTGACTTTCTTTTTGTTTAAGCTCTTGTACTTCTTTCCTGGATTTACGTAACGAATACGCCGATTTTATGGTGGCCATTAACTTTTCATTATTCCAGGGCTTTAATATAAAATCTGTGGCACCTTCTTTCAATGCCTTTACGGCTAGATCCACAGCACCATAAGCTGTCATCATAATCACAGACGTATGGGCTGCCTTTTTCTTTATTTCTCTAAGCCAAAACAATCCTTCATTTCCCGTGTTTACACCCGCAGAAAAATTCATGTCCAAAATCACAATATCAAAATCACTTAGATTAGGGAAAGATGAAATTTGGTTGGGATTTGATAAGGTTTGTATATGCTTAAACTCAAATTGCAATAAAATTTCTAAAGCACTTAGCACACTTTTATTATCGTCAATAATTAAAATTTTTCCATTCTGCATAACAAATATTTACTTGACACTAGTAATATCATTTCTGACTTGAATTTACCCAATAAAACGGCATCTTTTTCTCTTATCCTTCAAAATAAAAATTAACCATAACTAAGGCTATGCTAAACTTTTCTTTTTTGCCTAAGGCCAAAATATTTTGTTTTCTTATGAGCAAATTCAAGTCGGAACTGATATAAAACTACAAATTGTAAAGAGTACTACCATACAAGTGTAAAATTATTTGACACTATTTGTATAATAATTTTACATATTAAAACATGAAATAATAACACTTTGTATGTAAATAATTAAAAATCAGTCATTTGTGTTTTTGGCACAAGATTAGAAAAGAATCTGGCATCATAAAGATATTTAAGCATTTGTAAATGATACACTATAAAAAAAACATATTATTCTTTTTCTTGATACTGGTGGTGAATATGACCTATTCTCAAAAGTCTTGGTCATTAGATGATTGTATTGCCTATGCCATAGCACATAATTTACAACTTAATGATTTTAAGTATAATCAGGAATCAAATAAAGAAACCTATAGACAATCTATTAGAAATATGTTGCCAACTCTTAATGCATTTTCTGATTACAATATTAGATATGGACGATCGGTCGATCCTAATAATAATAGCATTGTAAATACCGATTTCTTTTCTAATAATTATAGATTGAATGCAGAAATTGATTTGTTTAGAGGATTTCAAAAAGTAAATGGGATCAAGGCTTCTAAGTTTCTGTATCAGGCCACCAATGAAGAAATAACACATCAAAAATATCTATTGGCATTTCGAGTAATGGCTGCTTTTTATGATATCAGGTTTATGGAAGGGCTTTTAAGCAACTCAAAAGAGCAGGTACAAGTTTCTCAAAACAATTATAACCTGGTAAAAAGGCAAGTAGAGTTGGGACAAAAAGCAAAAGCAGATTTGTACGAGGCAGAATCGGCTTTGTTGGCAGATCAATTATTAGTGACGCAAAGCGAAAATAATGTTACCAGTGCAAAACTTAAACTGATGCAAGAAATGAATTTAAATGAAACAGATGCGATTGTAATAGTTCCTGGATTGGTAAGTGTAGCAGAGGATGAAGAAAATCATTTGCAAGACCAGAAGGCTATTTTTAATGCAGCCAAGGATTTTGTACCGATGATAAAAGCAGAAGAACTAAAGGTAGCGGCGTCGAAAAAACAACTGGCAATTGCAAGAGGAGGTTTATTTCCATCATTGTCTTTATATGCAGGATATCAAACCGGGTATTTTGAAACCAATGTGAGTGGTGATACAGGAGAAGTGATTTCTTTTAAAAATCAAATCACAGATAATGCATCACGATATGTAGGGGTTTCTCTTAATATCCCGATTAGTAATGGTTGGTCGAACAGATCTCGTATCAAACAACAAAAAGTAGCGATGATGAGAGCCGATAATGCACTTGCTGTACAAAAGCAGCAGATGTATCAGCTAATACAACAATTAGTACAGGAATCAAATGCTTTAAAAAGTGAATACCAACAAAGTTCGCAAAGAATGGAAGCACAGGTGTTAACCTTTGATATTGCACAAAAAAAATATGAAAAAGGGTTGATTAGTACCATAGAGCTTAACCAGTCAAAAAACCTCTTGGCAAATGCCAGAAACGAAAACTTACAGGTACAATTACGATTAATGGTAAACAAAAGCACACTTGATTTTTATAAAGGTTTACCAGTTTTTAATATAAATAGCGCACAATAAAATGGACATAAAAATTGAAAAGAAAAAGGGATTAAGGCCTAAACATTATGGATATATTGCTATAGGTATATTACTATTTTTCACAGGGTGGAAAATGATGTTTGGTAATTCGGCTGCCACTTTTAGAACCGAAAAAGACAAAGTATCGATTGCGACGGTGTCCTATGGTAAGTTTGATGATTATATTACCATTAATGGTGCAGTTGCGCCTATAAGTACTATTTATATGGATGCCTATGAAGGAGGGCGAGTGACAGAAAAACTGATCGAAGAAGGTACCATGGTAAAAAAGGGAGATATTATATTAAAATTAGAGAATAGATCGCTGTATGAACAAATTTTGGCTAGTGAGAATAACTTAGCATTAAAGCAAAATGATTTGCGGTCGACCAAACTTACATTCGATTCGAGACAAGTAGAAGGAAGAAAAGATTTGGTAAGTTCTAAATACGAGTTACAAAAACTAAAACGTAATTACGAACAAAATAAAGCATTATATGACGATGAGTTAATATCTAAAGAAGAGTATCTTACTTCTAAAGAAAACTATGAACTTTCAAAAAAACAATACGACATTATCAAATTACAAACAGAGCAGGATGATATGTTACGTAACACTTCGCTAAATGAGTTAGATGCAGATCTTGCTCGTATGAAAAAAACATTATCGATGGTGTATGAACGTATCGACCATTTAAATGTAAGAGCACCAGCCGATGGGCAGTTAGGATTTTTGGATGCAGAAATAGGACAAAGTATACAACAAGGTCAGCGAATTGGGCAAATCAACGTATTAACAGATTATAAAATAGAAGCTGAAATCGATGAGCATTATATTGATCGTGTAAAAAGAGACCTAACGGCTATATTAGAGCGTAATGGTAAAGAATATGAGTTGCGTCTTCGCAAAGTATACCCAGAAGTACGTAATGGTAGGTTTAAAGTAGATTTGGTTTTCACAGATCAAAAACCAGAAACTATTCGTGCAGGACAGAGTTATAATATAAAGCTACAATTAGGTGCATCTAACGATGCTGTTTTATTACCCAGAGGAAGCTTTTTTCAGAGTACAGGTGGGCAATGGATTTTTGTAGTAGACGCAGCAGGTGAAGTGGCATGGAAAAGACCGATTCGAATTGGGAAACAAAACTCTAGATATTATGAATTGATAGAAGGATTAGAAGCTGGTGAAAAAGTAATTACTTCTAGTTATGATAGTTTTGGTGATGCAGAAAAAATTATATTGAAGTAACATGAGTGAGTTCGATTTAAAGCTTAATTAATTCCTTCTCCCTCTGGGAGAAGGTTAGGATGAGGGTTTTCTTTAGTAATTACCCTCACCTTAATCCTCTCCCAGAGGGAGAGGAAATACAACCAAATTTATTAGGTGTTATATTGAACTCAGCATAAAATAAATCCATCATTTGTAAGGTCAAGAAGCTGCAAAATAAAATTTATAAAGGTAGTTTTAAGGAAGAAAGAATAGTAAAGAAAATAAACAATCAAAAAATGATACAGATCAAGAACTTAAAAAAGAGTTTTAGAACCGAAGAGGTAGAAACACTAGCATTAAATAATGTTAATTTAAAAGTTGAAGAAGGAGAGTTTGTGGCGATAATGGGACCATCGGGATGTGGTAAATCAACTTTGTTAAACATTATTGGGATGTTAGATAATCCTAATGAAGGATCTTACCATTTTGCTAATCAAGAAGTTGGTGGGTTAAAAGAAAACCAACGAACCAAAGTGCGAAAAGGAAACCTGGGATTCGTATTTCAAAGCTTTAACCTTATTGATGAGTTAACAGTTTTTGAAAATGTAGAGTTACCACTTATCTATCTTAATATGAAAAAAAGTGAGCGCGAGTATAAAGTAAAACAAGTACTCGAGCGTATGAAAATTGCACATAGAGAAAAGCATTTTCCACAGCAATTATCAGGAGGACAACAACAACGAGTGGCTATTGCAAGGGCAGTGGTTACTAATCCGAAACTTATTTTGGCTGATGAGCCTACAGGAAACCTAGATTCTAAGAACGGAATAGAAGTAATGAACCTGCTTACAGAACTTAATCAGGAAGGAACGACCATCATTATGGTAACCCACTCAGACAGAGATTCACATTATGCGCATAGAGTGATAAATCTGTTTGATGGCCAAATTGTAACCGAAAGTCAAAATAAACCTTTTGGTGTAAATGCGTAAACACTAAAATCACTTAAAAAATTAACATCATGTTCAAATATGTATACCATCTGGCACTAGCAATTTTATTATTCTTTATGAATTTTGTCTACGGACAATCAAATACCACTGCGTTATCACATTTTGATAAAGTAATTGTAAGCCCTCATATCGAAGTAACTTTTAAAGAAGGAAATAAGGAAGCGATTTCTATAGATAGTGCTCGTTTACCTGAAGAAAAAATTAACATCGAAGTGTCAGGGAAAACACTCCATATATACCTTGATGGTGCTAAAATGGTTACCGAAACCAAAAAAGGATATCATGAAAATGGTTGGAAACAAAAGAAACCAATTTATAAAGGAACCATGATGACAGCAACGGTTACATATACACAACTTAAGGAGCTTTCTATAAGAGGTGAAGAAATTATCACATGTGAAAGCCCAATACAACAAGAGGATTTTAAATTAAAAGTGTATGGAGAACCAAAGGTTACCATGAATTCTATTACCGTAAATTCTTTGTTTGTAACAATGTATGGTGAAGGGAATTTAGAAATCCTAAAAGGAAAAGTAGAGCGTCAAAAATATACAGTGTATGGTGAAGGAGAGATCAATACAATGGGTATGACTAATCAAAATACCAAGATCACTGCCTATGGCGAAGCGAATTTTAGAGTACATGTATCAGAGCACCTTAAAGTAAGCGCATTTGGAGAAGCCACTGTAGTATATAATGGAAACCCTTCTGTACAGAAAGGAATCATTATAGGAGAAGCCACCATTCAAAAAATAGATTAATACCAATCCCATCTTGAATTTGCTCATAAGAAAACAAGACATTTTTGTCTAAGATGAAAAGATACAGTTTTATTGGGTGAATTCAATTTGGAAATGGTACGAGGTTCATTCAATCAATCAATTTTTCTAAATCAAGAAAAGAACAGTTATGTTTAAGAATTATATCAAAATAGCCTGGAGGAATTTAGTGAAAAATAAAGTCTATTCAGGAATCAATATTATCGGTTTGGCTATTGGTTTAACTGCTGGTTTTCTGATTTTATTATTTGTAAACTTCGAGTTAAGTTATGATGGCTTTCATACAAAGGGAGATCGTATTTATCGAGTGGTTGCTGATATAAAAACCCCATCAGAAAATATTGAAGCAAATAAACCTGCATGGGCGGTACCGCTTCATTTAGAAAAACAGTTTCCCGAGGTAGAATCGGCGGTTAGAGTAGCAGGTCGGGATATGCTTATTCGCAAGGATGATCTTAAGTTTAAGGAAACAGGTATTCTTGCAGCAGACCCAAATTTTTTCAATGTTTTTGATTTTGAACTTATAAAAGGAAACCCTGCTGATGTTATTAAAGAACCTTTTAGCATGGTATTATCAGAATCCATGGTCAAGAAATATTTTGGAGATCAGGATCCTATTGGAAAAACATTAAAAATCACAGAAGATAGTCATATTGCCACCATCACTGGTGTAATGAAAGATATGCCAAAAAATTCGCATATCAATGCAGATATGATCATATCGATGACCACCTATACACAAAGCCTGAATAAAAATTTAGATACTGCATGGGGTGGGTATAACCCCTTTGCCTATATTTTATTAAGCCCTGGAACCAATCCTGATCAATTGGCTGCAAAATTTCCGGACTTTCTAGAAAGGAATGATGGAGAGAATATGAAAAAATCCAAGATGTATGTTACTTTATTTCTAGAGCCTTTTAAAGAGTTGTATTTGCATTCTAATAGAGGAGGTACCGGTGGCGGAAGCATGGATATTGTATATATATTTTCTGTTATTGCCATTTTTATATTAATCATAGCGGCCATCAACTTTATAAATTTAACAACTGCGCGTTCTGTCGAGCGAGCAAAAGAAGTAGGGATTCGTAAAGTTATAGGAGCAGACAAAGGACAATTAGCATTTCAATTTGTAGGAGAGTCTGTGATAATTAGCTGTATAGCCTTTTTGATTGCAGTTGGTTTATCAATACTATTACTACCTCTTTTTAATGAATTAGCAGGTAAAACAGTGAGTTCTGGTGTACTTGCAGTACCAATGAACCTTGTTGTATTGTTTTTGATATCGATAGGAATTGGTATGATAGCAGGTATTTATCCTGCAATAGTACTGTCTTCTTTTAAACCGGTAAGTGTTTTAAAAGGACGTTTTTCTACAGGAAGTAAAGGAGTTCTTCTAAGAAAAGGATTGGTTATTTCTCAGTTTACAATTTCGATTGTTCTCATCATTGGTACTATTATTATTTACAATCAAATGAACTATATGCGTACCCAGGAGTTAGGGTTTAATAAAGAACAAATGTTAATCCTAGAAACCAACAGTACTTCATCTCAAACTGCTTTAAAACAGATGATAGATAAAATACCTGGCGTAGTATCTACAAGTCTTGGCTCTAGTGTTCCTGGAAAAGGAAACTCTATGGCGTATTCTGAAATCGAAAATAGGGATGGAGATCTTCAAGTGGCAAATCTTGATTTATATTTTATTGACTATGATTATATTTCGCAGTTTGGTTTAAAAGTTTTGGCAGGAAGGCCTTTTTCAAGGGATTTTTCGACAGATTCTACAGAAGCCATGATACTAAATGAAAAAGCGGTGAAACTTTTAGGGTATAGCGATCCTAAAGATGCTATTGGTGCCAATTATAAACAATGGGGTAGCGAAGGTAGAATCGTGGGGGTTATTAAAGATTTTCATTTCGAATCACTAGATGAAAATATTGCTCCTCTTACTATGCGAATCCAAGATCAATCAAATGAACTTATAGCTGTTAAAATATCTTCAGAAAACACAAAACAAGTTTTGTCGAGTATAAAAGATAAATGGCAATCTATTTTGACAGAAGAACCTTTTGATTACTATTTTTTAGATGAGTTTTTTGATCGACAGTATCGTAGCGAAGAACGTTTCGGAAACTTATTTCTTAACTTTTCGATATTGGCTATTTTAATCTCATGTCTTGGGTTATTAGGATTAGCTGCCTATAGCACCTTACAAAGAAGGAGAGAAATAGGCATTAGAAAAGTAATCGGCGCGTCTGTAAGTGGTATTGTAAACCTATTGTCCAAAGAATTTATAATGTTGGTAGGTATTGCTTTTATAATTGCATCACCTATAGCCTGGTTTATGATGCATCAGTGGTTAGAGGATTTTGCCTATAAAACCCCTATAGAGTGGTGGATGTTTGTGCTGGCTGGAGTATCTGCATTAATAATTGCATTAGGGACAATTAGTTTTCATGCACTCAAAGCTTCATTAATTAATCCAGTAAAAATTCTGAGAACAGAATAGGTCATCAACCATTACCGAAATTGTTTCGGTATCAAAAAACGACAGTTATGCTAAAAAATCACTTAAAAATAGCCTGGAGAAGCCTGAAAAAACAATCTTTTTTTACTTTTCTAAATACATTCGGTCTTGCCATTGGTATGGCAGGAGGGCTTTTAATTTCATTGTATATCTACGATGAACTAAGTTTTGATACGATGTTTGTAGATGCCGATCATATCTACAGAATAAATACAGATGTAAAATTTGGTGGAAATTCTGAAGCATATGCAGAAGTATCGGCTCCTATGGCCGAAGCCATGAAAAGAGATTACCCAGAGATAGAACTGACCACTCGGTTTAGGAATTTGGGAAGCATGTTTATACGAAAAAGTGATACCGAACTAAATGTCAAAGAAGTTGGCTTTACCTATGTAGATGCTACTTTTTTCGAAATGTTTGGCCTTGATTTATTGGTGGGAGATCCTGAGACTGCACTAAAAGAGCCCAATACTTTGATTTTAACAAAAACCGCGGCAGAAAAACACTTTGGTATTAATGAAGCTCTGGGGCAAAATATGATTTTAGATAACAGAGATACCTATACTGTAGTGGGGGTGATAGATGATATGCCAAAGAACTCTTTCATTAGAAATCACAATGTGTTTATGGCCATGACCGGAAACGAAGATTCTTTCTCTACCGAATGGGGAAATCATAATTATCCAACTTTTATTAAACTTAGGCAAGGAGCAGATATCAAAGATTTTGATTTGTTTTTAGAATCTGCACTAAGAGATTATGTAATTCCTGGAGTACAGAAATATGCACCGGGGATAACAGAAGAGCAATTTTTGGCGTCAGGAAATTATCTTAATTTTAGTACTATAGCTTTGACAGATATTCATCTATATTCTAATAGACATCCAGAATTAAGTTCGAATGGAAATATTCAAAACATTTATATTCTTTCTTTTATCGCATTGTTTTTGATCCTCCTGGCAAGTATTAATTTTATGAATTTATCTACTGCCCAATCCCTTAAGAGAGCGAAAGAAGTAGGTGTTCGTAAGGTGATAGGTTCTCATAAATCAGAGTTGATTACCCAGTTTTTGACAGAGTCCGGGTTGATTACTTTTATGTCGATGGTAGTAGCTATAGCAATAGTTTCAATTGCGGTTCCTTTTTTTAATGAACTTGCAGGAAAAGAAATTTCTATACCCTTTGAAAATCCTTTTTTCTGGTTGATTTTAGTTGCTTTAGTAACAGTGTTAAGTCTTTTTTCTGGCAGTTATCCGGCATTCTTTATGTCAAAATTTAAACCTATTCAAGCGTTAAAAGGTATCGCTCAAAATGGTATCGAGGGAGGAAAAATCAGAAATTCACTGGTGGTTTTTCAATTTGCCATTTCGGTGTTTTTAATTATCAGTACGCTCGTTGTCTTTCAGCAGTTACAATTTATGCAAAATAAAGATTTAGGATTTACAAAAGATCAGGTGTTGATTATAAATGATGTGTATGCAGTAGGAAACAAAGTAGCATCTTTTAAACAAGAAGTCGAACAGTTAGGGCAAGTGCAAAGTGCAACATTAAGCAGTTTTTTGCCGACACCTTCGGCTAGAGGGAATAGTACTTTTTTTCTTGAAGGATTAAAAGATGATCATGAAAAAGCAGTTAACATGTGCGATTGGAATGTTGATTATGATTACGTATCAACTTTGGATATAGAAATCATTGCAGGTCGTGATTTTGATCGACAATTTAGTGCAGATTCTACAGCCATGATTATTAATGAATCTGCAGTAGCTATATTAGGAGTTACACCAGAAGAAGCCATAGGAATGCGATTATCATCGGATTATGAACAAGATGAAGTCGTATTTAGAACCGTTGTGGGAGTTGTTAAGGATTTTCATTTTGAATCATTAAGAAGAGGTATCGATGCATTAAGTCTATCACTAAATGATAGTTATGGATCAATGGCAATAAAACTTAATGCAGGTAATTTTTCTAATAGCATTACACAAATTGAAACCATCTGGAGTAAAATGTCTACGGGTCAGCCTTTTGATTACTATTTTATGGATGAATCTTTCGATGTTACCTATCAGGAAGAACAACGATTGGGGCAAATTTTTATCATATTCACCACTTTGTCTATCCTAATTGCTTGTCTTGGACTGTTTGGTCTGGCTGCGTTTAACGCAGAAAAGCGTACTAAAGAGATAGGAGTAAGAAAAGTATTGGGTGCGAGCATAAGTCAAATAGCTTATAAGCTTACTATAGATTTTCTTAGACTAGTTGGAATCGCCATTGTCGTATCCCTCCCTTTAGGGTGGTTCGCCATGAGCAAATGGCTCGAAGATTTTTCGTATCGAATAGAAATAAGCGGGTGGGTATTAGTCATTGCAGCTTTTGTCGCTGTAGGGATTTCGATATTGACAGTGAGTTATCAGAGTATTAAATCTGCAATTGCTAATCCTGTAAAAAGTTTACGAACAGAATAGACCATCAATCATTACCGAACTTGTTTCGGCATCAAAAAACGAACAGTTATGTTTAAAAATTATATAAAAATAGCATTAAGAAGTTTACTCAAGAATAAACTTCAGACTGGGATTAATCTACTTGGTCTAACAGCAGGTACGGTTTGCTGTTTAAGTATTCTTGTATACGTATTAGCACAATTTGGATATGATGCTCATCATAACGATGCAGAGTCGCTTTATAGAATAAGAACTGTTATCAAAAGTAATATTGATACAGGGGCCAGTCTTAATGCAGCTACCAGTTCACCACCTATTGCTTTTGCTCTAAAAGAAGATTTTCCAGAAGTAATAGAAGCATGTAGAGTAGTATATTTTGGAGAGGGTAATGAAGGAGTGTTAGGCGTACAAGGAAAAAACGATCGTTATTACGAATCTCGAGGGTATGTTGCAGATGCTACTTTTTTCGAGTTATTTAATTACTCATTTAAAGAAGGAAATGGTATCGGTGCTTTAACACAACCCAATACCATCGTACTCTCTTCTAAATTAGCCCATAAATTATTCGGAGCAGAAAGTGCACTCAACAAAAACCTGGTTTTGGGAGGTGGCGAGGACCAGATGATCTTAAAAGTTACTGGGGTTTTTGATGAAAATTCTGTAAAATCACATTTGAATCCTAATTATGTACTGACTATGAATTCGCCTGGTTTGGGAGAGTTTGTAAGAAACGAACAGAACTTTGCTACCCAGAATTTTGTACATAGTTATGTCAAGCTGTTATCTGGATCTAATAGTAAAGAATTGGAAGGAAAGTTATCTTCATTTATACAAACCAGAGGGGCAAAAAACTTGGATGAAGCGGGGTTTTCTAAAGAATTGTTTCTACAAAAAGTTAAAGATATCCACTTGTATTCTAAAGGGATAGGTAATCAAATTGACACCGTTTCCAATATTCAATACCTATATTTATTATTAATCCTGGCATTATTTATCCAGTTAACGGCATGCGTTAATTTTATCAATTTAAGCACCGCTAGAGCTAATAAACGAGCCAAAGAAATAGGAGTGCGTAAAACAGTAGGTGCAAATAAAGGAGTATTGATTCGCCAGTTTTTAGGAGAATCTGTATTACTATCATTTTTGGCATTATTGATTAGTTTTCCTATAACAGTTTTGGTACTGCCTTTTGTGAATTTACTTACTAATGGAAATGTTCATTATTTAGAATTGTTTGATACCAAGATTGTCTTACCGATGCTTGGATTAAGTGTTGTGAGTGGTTTATTTGCAGGGGTCTATCCTGCATTAATTTTATCTTCTGTAAAACCTGTAAAAGTACTTAAAGGTGCTATGAATGTTTCCTCTGGTAGTGGAAATTTTCGTAGAGCGTTAGTGATTTTTCAATTTGTAGTTACCATTGGTTTAATTACAACAGTAATGATTGTGAATCAACAGATAGCATATTCGCAAAACAAAAACCTTGGGTTTACCAAAGAAAATGTGATCGCTATCCATATGGGAACCAATGATGCTAGAAGGAATTTTGAAGCATTGCGACCTCAAATCGAATCCATAACCGGAATTAAAGAAGTTTCAGGTAGTAATCATTACCCGTCAGAGCATGTATTAGGAGACATAGCGATGTATTTACCAGGAGGAGATCCTTCAAAACTTACCTTGGTACAGTATAATGGGGTTAGTGACAATTATTTTAATACGGTAGAAACCAAATTACTTAAGGGACGAGATTTACGAGCAAATGATAGTACACAGATTGTAGTAAATAAGGCTACTCTAGATGCTTTCAATATTGATTTGGATAATGCGTTAGCTTCCAGATTATTGCAAACCTATGAAGGAGAAACTACAGAGTACGAAATTGTAGGAGTAGTAGCTGATTATCACTTTAAGTCTTTAAAAGAGGCGATTACGCCCATGATGCTTTTTCATGAAAATACACCAGATTGGGTGATTGTTAAAACAGATACCAAGGATTTTAAAACCTTGCTAACCAGTTTGGAAAAAACCTGGAAATCTGTCAATCCCACAGTTCCTTTTAAATACACTTTTGTAGACAACGAGGTAAGAAAATTGTTTGAAGAAGAAAAACGATTAAGCCAAATATCGATGGTTTTTACTGGGCTAGCAATTTTAATAAGTTGTTTGGGACTATTTGGATTAATCTCGTTTATGGCCGAGCAAAAGAAAAAAGAGATAGGAATTAGAAAAGTATTAGGAGCTAGTGTAACTACTGTTGTTAATATGCTGGCAAAGGATTTTGTAAAGTTAATCGGCATTGCATTAATCATTGCATCTCCTATAACATATTATTATTTAGAAAATTGGTTGGAGGGATTTGCCTATAGGGTTTCAATTAATTGGTGGGTGTTTCTTGTAGCTGGTGGAATCACAATAATCATTACCCTGTTAACAGTAGGTGTGCAAGCGCTTAAAGCAGCAACGGCCAATCCAGTAAAAAGCTTACGAACAGAATAGATCATCATCAAAAAACGAACAGTTATGTTTAAAAACCATTTAAAAATAGCGTGGAGAAACCTTCGTAAGCGAAAAGTGTTTGCGTCGATCAATATTTTAGGGCTAGCACTTGGTTTTGGATGTGCGATATTAATATTCTTGTTTATAGATCATCATTCGCAGTTTGATACATTTCATACTAATTCTGATCGAATCTATCGAGTAGTAACCGAGGAACATCGCGACGAAATTGGCTATGATCCTAGTATACCGCCAGGTTTTCCAAAGAGCTTTAGAAATGATTATGATTTTGCAGAAAAAGTTGCTAGAATTTACAGCAGAGATAACTGGCAAGTTAACGGTACCGAAGAAAATCTAACAAAAAGATTTAGAGAAGACATTGCTTTTGTAGAACCAGCATTTTTCGAAATACTAAATTTCCCATTAATAGAAAAACTTGACAATAGAAACCTCGAAGAACCTAACACGGCATATATAACCAAAAGTTTTGCTGTAAAAATGTTTGGTGATACGAGTGCTTTAGGCAAAATGTTTGTTTTAGATAATACAGAAACTATAGAGATAATAGGTGTATTAAAAGACTTGCCAACAACTACAGTAGTTCAGGGAGATGTATTTCCTTCTTTCGAGACGTTAAAAAGTTTTAGTGACTTTGTCTATAATGAATCCTGGGGAGGTATCGATAGTAGCTTAATGTGTTTTACTTTGCTTAATCCTAATCAGAATGTTTCAGAGATCGAACGTACATTAATAGAATTGGTAAACAAACATCGCCCAAGAAGTAAAAATGTACATCGTTATAAATTACAACCATTAGCCGATATCCATCTAAACGAAAAATATGGAGGAATCGATGCAAGTTTACTTTGGATTTTTGGCTTGATAGGTTTCTTTTTAATTGCGATAGCCTGTATTAATTTTATTAATATTTCTACAGCGCAAGCATTTACCCGTTCTAAAGAAATCGGAATTCGAAAAGTACTAGGTAGTTTTAAACAGCATCTTTTTTGGCAGTTTATTTCAGAAACAAGCATCATCAGTTTTTTTGCAATGATATTAGGTGTAACCATTGCAATTGTAGCATTACCATCATTTAATGAGGTGTTTGATTTACAACTTTCTATAACCTCTGCTCTAAATGTAAAACTAGTAACTTTTATAGTGATACTCTTAATTGGTATTTCATTTTTTGCGGGTAGCTATCCAGGGATTTTGTTAGCGAGAATAGCACCAATACTGGCTTTAAAAGGAAAGTTAACTCAAAAAGATACTGGAGGCAAATTTACCAGAAAGGTTTTGGTAATCTCCCAATTTGCGATTTCAATAGTGCTTATTATAGCAACGGTTGTAGTGAGTAAACAAATTGATTTTGCCGTGAATTCTGATTTGGGATTTGATACAGAATCTATTGTAATGGTCGAGATTCCAGAAGAAATTGATATGATAAACCTAGAAGGGTTAAAGGAACGTATTAATAATCTATCGGGCGTACAAAAAATTACAGCGTGTATTTCTAGCCCTGGCGCATCGAGTAATAATTGGAGTACCAGTATGAGATATGATACCAGACCAGAGGACGAAGAGTTTTCTATCTCTGCAAAGTTAGGAGATAAAGATTATATAGAAACCTTTGATTTAAATCTGGTAGCTGGGCGCAATTTTAAACAGACAGACTCTATATCAGAGATAGTGGTTAATGAAAAGTTGGCTCAAAAATTAGGATTGACAAATTCTGAAGAGTTATTAGGAAAACAGCTGATTGCAAATGGGGCTCGCATAAAAGCAACAATTGTGGGTGTAGTTGCTAATTTTCATGATAAGAATTTTCATCAGGATATGACACCAATATTCATCGCTCCTTATACTGAAGCCTATTATCAATTAGCGATTAAGATTCAATCCAAAAATGCGCACACCACGCTAGAAGGAATTGAAGGTTTATGGAAAGAAGTGTTTCCAAAATATATTTATGAATTTGATTTTCTCGATTTTTTTGTAGCACAGCAGTATGAAGAAGAGCAACGTTTTTTAAAAATGGCAAAGCTGTTTTCTGCATTGGCCATTTTTATCAGTTGTTTGGGATTATATGGATTACTTTCCTTTTTTCTGGCTCAGAAAACCAGAGAGATTGGAATACGCAAAGTGTTGGGAGGAAATGTTAGCGATATATTACTACTGGTAACTAAGGATTTCTTCAAGCTTATTATGGTAGCGGCGGTGATAGGGTCTCCTTTGGCGTGGTACTTTATGAATAATTGGTTAGAAAATTATAAATACAGGATTGCGATCGATTGGTGGATTTTTGCAATGGCTATTGGTGGGCTTATTGTGATCACTTTGGTGACCATAAGTTATCAGGCAATCAGAGCCTCATTAGCAAATCCTATTAAAAGTTTAAGAACCGAATAGTAAAAAAACGCAATAGTAAAAAAGGTGTTTTTAACCATCAAAAAATAAAGATTTATGTTTAGAAATTATATCAAAATAGCATGGAGAAACCTTGTAAAAAAGAAGGGATACTCTGCTATTAATATTGGTGGGCTAACCATTGGAATGGCTTGTTTTTTAATGATTATGATGTACATACAAAACGAGCTTTCTTATGATAATTATCATGAAAACAAGGATAGAATATATAGAGTTGTACATCATTTTAAAGCAGATGGAAATGCAAGTCAAATATGGGGAAATGGACCAGTAGGATCTGCATTAAAATCCGATTTTTCTGAAGTTGTAGAAACGGTACAATTTTCGGGTAGGGCAGATATTTTACTTACATATAAGGATCGTGTTTTTCAGGAAAACAATTGTTTTTTTGTAGATGCTGCCGTATTTGATGTTTTTAGCTGGCCGCTAATATCGGGGAACCCCAAAACAGCCTTAGAAGCTCCTTATTCTATAGTACTAACAGAACGAATGGCTAAAAAATATTTTGGTAACGAAAACCCCATTGGAAAAACCATAGAAGGTGGCAGAACTGGAGGTAGGGCAAGTGAAGGAACGTATACGGTTACTGGAGTTATGAAAGATATACCTTCTAATTCTCATTTTAATTTCGACGTTTTAATGTCTATGGAGTCTTTTCGCCAAAGCAGACCTCAGATTTTTGAATGGTGGGGGTATGTAGATTTTTACACCTATTTTTTAGCTTCTCAAAATTTTAATGTCAATGATTTTCAAGCAAAAATGCCTGGTTTTATAAAGAAGAATGCAGAGTTAGATGAAGGTGACTATTATACTATTTCTTTTGAATCTATAAAAGATGCGTATCTAAATTCTAATGTTGGACGACAACCAGGGGTAACCGGTAATCTTTCTAATATTTACATTTTTGCAATTATAGGTTTCTTTATTTTAATTATTGCTTGTATCAATTTTATGAATCTTGCTACGGCTCGTTCTATGGAAAGAGCGAAAGAAGTAGGTATACGAAAAGTAATTGGAGCAGAGAAAAGAGGGTTGATATATCAGTTTTTGGGAGAGTCATTATTTCTGGTTGTTTTCGCTTCAATATTTGCTATAGGTATTGTATTAGTATGCCTTCCCTGGATGAGTGAAATTACAGGAAAGAACTTTGGTTATACCGATGTTTTTAAAGGAACTACAATGGTGTTATACATAATTACTGTGATTATAACAGGAGTATTAGCGGGTAGTTATCCTGCAATGATTCTATCAGGTTTTAGACCCATTAGTGTACTTAAAGGTGTTTTTAGAACTTCTCCAAAAGGTGCAAATCTTAGGAGAGGTTTGGTAATATTTCAGTTTAGTCTTTCTATTGCATTGATTGCAAGTACTGCAATTGTATACTATCAATTAGATTATTTGACTAATAAAAACTTAGGTTTTGACCAAGAACAGATGTTGGTTATTGATTTTAATTATGATGAACAAGTGCTCAGCAAATTAGATGCAATAAAGAATACATTGTTAACACATCCCTCGGTAAGTTCTGTATCAGCATCACGTAGTGTACCAGGAGGATATTATCCTGGTGCAGGTACAGAAATAGAAACTCCAGAAGGAGAATTGAGTATGCAAACACTTTCTCTATTTGAGGTTGACGTTGATTTTATTCCTCATTTTGGAATCGAAATGGCGGCAGGGAGGCCTTATTCACGAGATTTTCCTACAGATACAAGTGCTGCAATGGTTGTAAATGAAGCAGCTTTGAAATTATATGGGTATGCAAACCCTTCAGAAGTTGTAGGAAAACGTTTTACACAATGGGGAAAGGAAGGAAAGGTAATAGGAGTTGTAAAGGATTTTAATTTTAGATCCTTACATCAAACGGTAGAACCAATGGCATTGAGATTTGAACCCTGGAGTAGTAGATATCTTACGCTAAAAGTACAATCCCAGAATCTACAATCGACTATTTCACAAATTAATACACTTTGGTCCTCTACAGTACCTCATAGACCATTTTTATATGGCTTTTTAGATCAATCTTTTAAGGAGCAATATGTAGCAGATATACGATTTAAAACACTCTTTACCTTGTTTTCTTGTCTGGCTATTTTAATTGCTTGCTTAGGACTGTTAGGGTTAGCAACCTATAGTGCGGTGCAGAGAACCAAAGAAATAGGGATTAGAAAAGTGTTGGGAGCAGAAGCTACAAGTATAGTGAAACTCTTATCAAAAGATTTTGTTAGACTTATATTAATAGCGGTTGTGATAGCAACTCCTTTCTCTTGGTATGCTATGAATAAATGGTTAGAAGTGTATGCCTATAGGATAGCCATAAATTGGTGGGTGTTTATAGCATCGGGCGTTATTGCTCTGGTAATCGCCTTACTAACGGTTAGTTTTTATGCGTTTAAAGCAGCAGTGCAAAACCCTGTAAAAAGTTTACGAACAGAATAAAACAATAACTGCATCAAATTTTGGTGCCAAAAAATAAAGATATGTTTAAAAATCATCTAAAAATCGCCTGGAGAAGCATTGAAAAGGATAAGATGTTTACTATGATCAAAATCGGCGGGTTTGCTGTCGGGATCATGGCATGTTTACTCATTTCTTTATACATAAAAGACGAATTAAGTTATGACGCACATTATGATCGGGCAGAGGATATATACCGTATAGGAAAACAAGGAATACTGGATGGTAAACCAATAGGAGGGATCCATATGCCGGCGCCATTTGCAGCCACTTTAAAAGCAAAAATACCTGAAATAGAAAAATCGGGAAGACTGTTGATAAGCGAACTTCATGGTACTGGCGGTAAAGAAATTAGATCAAGCGAGTCTACAGAGAATTTATATGACGATGGATTTGCATTTGTCGATCAGGAATTGTTAGAAATTCTGGATTTTAAAATGTATAGTGGAGACATAAAAAATGCACTTACCACTCCAAAATCAATTGTAATAACAAAGCGAAAGGCCGATAAATATTTTCCAGAAGGGAATGCACTGGGAAAAACATTGATTTTTAATAATAATACAAAAGATCCTTATACAGTAGGAGGTGTAATAGAAGATTTGCCGGCGAATTCTCATTTTCAGTTTGAGTTTTTACTGACACTAAAAGATGTCGAGTTCTTTCGTGGAGAGCAAACATCGTGGACCAGTCATAATTATCATACTTATGTACTTTTTCGCCCAGGTACCGATTTTAGAGAAGTAAAGAAAAAGCTTTCAGAAATCAAGGAAACCATTTATCTCCCCACGTTTAAGAATCGTAGTGCAGAATTCATGAAAGCATTAAATACCATGAAGTTTTCACTACAGAATGTAAAAGATATACATTTAAAAAATGACGTTTTGGTGGATGCATTACATCATAGTGATATTCGATTTGTTTGGCTTTTTGGAGCCATTGCGATATTTATATTAATATTGGCATGTATTAATTTTATTAACCTTTCTACAGCAAAGTCTGCAAATAGGGCCAAAGAAGTGGGATTACGCAAAACCATCGGGGCATATAGAAAAAACCTAATTGCACAATTTTTAATAGAATCGATACTACTTAGCGGTATTTCGTTTATCATCGGGATTTTATTGGCATGGTTACTTTTACCCTATTTTAACAATATCGCTTCAAAAAGTTTGGAGATACCCTGGGAAACCACCTTGTTTATCCCTATCATCTTAATTTCTTCTTTGTTTATTGGTGTAGTAGTAGGTTTATACCCTTCTATGTATTTATCTGCTTTTAAACCGGCACAAGTTCTAAAAGGAAGTCTTAGCATTGGAGGTAGAAGCAAAAAACTGCGTAGTGCATTGGTGGTATTTCAATTTACTACTTCAGTAGTATTGATTATAGGTACTTTGATTATTAAAGATCAAATGGACTACATTCAAGATAAAAAACTAGGATATGATAAAGATCATGTAATTACAATAGAAGGAACAAATACCTTAGGCAATAAATTAGAAACTTTCAAAAACGAACTCAAAAGCATTTCAGAAATCAAAGCTGCTACTGCCAGTGCTTATCTTCCGGTTACCAGAACAAAACGAAACGGAAATTATTTTAGAATCGAAAATAATACTATAGAGCAAGAAGGAACTGGAGGGCAGATTTGGAGAGTAGATTATGAATACATTAAAGCACTTGGAATAATAGTTAAAGAAGGAAGAGATTTTTCGAGAGACATAGCTTCTGATAGTACACAAGCCATTATCATTAATGAAGCAATGGTTCGACAATTAAATATTAAAAATCCGGTAGGGAAGAAAATTAACAATGGGTATTCTTATACCATTATTGGAGTGATCGAAGATTTTCATTTTGCAACCCTTAAAGATAAAATAGAACCTCTTTCTCTTGTAATCGGTATGGAGACCGAAATGATTTCATTAAGAGTAGAAACGGCTGATATCGATACGCTTTTGGCAGATATTAATAGTGTATGGACTAGATTTTCTCCAAACCAAACAATTCGATATAGCTTTTTGAATCAAAGATTTGCTAGGATGCATGAAGATGTGAAACAAATGGGAGTAATTTTTAACAGTTTTGCACTATTTGCTATTCTGGTTGCGTGTCTTGGTCTTTTTGCCTTATCAGCCTTTATGGTCGAGCAGCGCAATAAAGAAATAAGTATTCGTATGGTATTAGGTGCTTCATTTAAGAACATATACCAACTGCTAAGCATTGATTTTTTAAAGTTAATTCTTATCTCTATCGTGATTGCGATACCGATCGGTTGGCATATTATGAATCGATGGTTAGAGGATTTTGAGTATAGTATTGCTATTGGTTGGGATGTGTTTGTGTGGTCTGGTTTATTAGCAATTGGAGTAGCGATTTTAACCATTAGTTATCAATCTATAGGAGCCATATTTATCAATCCATTAAAAAGTTTACGAACAGAATAAACTAGTTGTATTGAAGCCCCTAATGAGGCAAGATATTGTAAAAAGTAAAAAAATAAGAAAGACGTAAAAATGTATACTTTATATTTTAAAATAGCAATCAGATATCTTTTAAAGAATAAATTATACTCATTCATCAACATTTTTGGATTGGCTATTGGGATAGCTTCTTTTATTCTAATCATGATGTATGTTAATTTTGAGCGTAGCTATGATACGTTTGATGGATCAGAAAATGTGTATAGGGTATACATGGACTATCTAGAGGGAGGAAATATTTTTAAGCCTGGAGATGCTCAATCCTATAATATGACAGGCCCTACACTTAAAAAAGAATTTCCAGAGGTATTAGAGTATGTACGTTTTTATAGACTTGAGAAAACTACTCTTAAGTCAAATGAAAAAGTTTTAGAAGTTGGTAATAGTTGTATTGCAGACCCAAGTTATTTCAGTGTTTTTAATACAAAACTTTTGAAAGGGGATGTAAACACAGCATTAAAAGAGCCTAATTCTATCGTTCTAACAGAAGGCCTTGCAAAGATTTTTTTTGGTAACGAAAATCCAATAGGAAAAACTATCCAGATTTTTTGGCGAGAACCTATTTTGGTAAAAATTACCGGAGTTGTGAAGGATACTCCACAAAACTCACATTTTAAAATCGATTACTTGTTGTCATATAGTACCATGATGGGGTGGGGAGCTATTGACAAAAGAGAAAAAACACTTAATTGGAATCAAAATATGTATTATACATATTTAAAAGTAGCTCCTAATTCGAATATAAATGCGCTTACCAAAAAGATAATTGAAAGTGATTTTGATGGCCATATTGATGAACGTCATAATATAGAACCTATAGAAAGTATACACTTGCATTCTAATAAACCCTATGAATCAGAAGCGAATGGGAGTATTATGCGAATAAAGTTTTTGACAGCGATTGCCATTATTATCCTGGTGTTATCATTACTAAATTACATTAACCTTTCTACCACAAAATCGTTAGAAAGAGCTAAAGAGGTGGGAGTTAGAAAAGTTGTTGGTGCTCAAAAGCAACAATTAATAGTGCAATCTCTATTAGAATCGATTATTCTAAATGTACTATCGCTTGTTTTGGCTATTATAGTTACCGTGATTATACTTCCTGTTTATACTTCTTTTACAGGAAAAGTAGCCACCTTTGAATATAGTAGTATTACAAATATATTATTGGTGCTAGGTAGTATTCTTTTAGGGATGATACTTGCTGGGTTGTATCCTGCAATATTACTAAGCAATTATGCACCTTCAAAAGCACTAAAAGGTAAAATAAGAACTTCTACCAATGGCCTGCATATAAGAAAAGGCTTGATTATTACCCAATTTTTGGCAACCATAGTATTGTTAATAGGAACCATCGTAATTACTAAGCAAATTAGTTTTATGAAAGACCAACCTATCGGCTCTGATCTTAACAATGTATTGGCCATTAATGGAGAAATACTAACAGAAAAAACAGATTCGATTCTTAAAAAGAATTTTACTGTTTTATTGGATGAGGTTAAAAAACTTTCTACTGTAGAGAATGTATCATTAGCTGATAGTTATCCGGGATATGATTTTCATAGTTTATCATCATTTATGGGAATTACCTATCCAGATGGAACTCAAGACAACCAAAAAGTATGGTATGGTTATGAGGTAAACCCTAGTTATTTTGATGTAATGGGAATCGAGTTTCTAAGAGGAGAAACTTTTCATAAAAACGCCAGTGAGCATAGTAATGATATCGTTGTCAATGAAAAATTTGTAAAGGAAATAGGAATTACTGATCCAAATCTGGCTGTGGGTAAGAAAACAAAGTTTTGGGGTAGTGAATGGAATATTATTGGAGTAATTAAAGAATATCATCATTTTGGTTTAAAATCCCCGGCTATACCGATTATTTTGAGATATACACCTACGAAGGATTTTTTGATAGTAAAATTAAATGCAAAAAGTATAGCAGATTATAGACCCATTGTCGCTCAGTTAAAAAATACTTGGTCATCAGTATTTCCAGAAAGTACTTTTAATTACAGTTTTGTAGATCAAAAATTCGAAGCACAATATGAAGAAGACAATAAGTTTGGAGATGCGTTTAGAATTTTTACTGCATTAGCAATTTTTATAGCGGCGCTAGGATTGTTTGGATTAACCTCTTATACCTGTATACAACGAAAAAAAGAAATAGGAATCAGGAAAGTAAATGGAGCTTCAATATTCAAAATATTAAAAATGCTAAATATCGACTTTATAAAATGGGTAGTGATTGCTTTTGTGATCGCGATACCTATAGCTTGGTACGCCATGAATTCCTGGCTCAACAATTTTGCATTAAAAACAGAGCTTAGTTGGTGGATATTTGCCATGGCTGGAATACTGGCATTAGGAATAACAATTCTTACCGTGAGTTGGCAAAGCTTTATGGCTGCCAATGGAAATCCTATAGAAGCTTTAAAAGACGAATAAATCATCATCAATCACCACTGAACTTGTTTCAGTATTAAAAAACGACAACAATGTTTAAACATTATCTTAAGATTGCCTATAGAAATTTGCTTAAAAATAAGATGTTATCATTGGTAAACCTATTTGGATTAACTCTAGGACTTGCCAGTATCATGACGTTGGTTTTTGTAGTGCATGTATACTATAATGCAGATGGTTTTATAGAAGAAGAGGAAAACGTATACTACTTAAAAACCTTTACCACTTCGGGTCATGATTATAATCAAACGACCTACCCATTGTTAGAGAAGATAAAAAATTCGTGTCCTGATGTAGTGGCAGGTACTCATTTTTTTGACTGGGATTTACCTTTATTATCTTATCAAGATATAGAGTTACAAGAAAGAAGAACATCTTATGTAGATGCCGACTTTTTTGAGGTATTTACACTTCCGCTAAAATATGGAGATGATCGTACTGCGCTAAAGAATAAATACGATGTGGTGCTTACCGATAAAGTAAGTAAAAAGTTTTTTGGAGAAATAAATCCGGTAGGTAAAAAATTAGTATTAAATGACACACTTAGTGTCAAAGTTGCCGGTGTTTTAGAGCCTATTAGTTCTTATGCTTCTTTGCGTTTAGGGGTACTATTATCTACCCAGTTAGTAGAAGACTATCAAAATTTTAAAGAACATACAGGTTGGAGTAACTCATTTACTTACAATATGATACGTCTTAATGCAAATGCTGATGTACAAAAATTTGAAAACCAGGTATTAGATCTCGTTCGTCAAAATTATGCAGAACCTTCTCATATAAAAGCAATCAAAGTAGTTCCATATACAGAGGTGAGAGTTGATAACATTCCGATTGCAGGAATTATAATTAAAGGTGCGATTGCAACCATCATTTTTGTATTACTAATCGTTTTGGTGAACCTCATTAATTTGAACACTTCTGTTATGTATGGCAGAACAAGACAGTTGGCAGTAAAGAAGATTTTAGGTGATCATAAAAAGAGTATTGTATTTCAGTTTTGTCTAGAAAATGGGTTACTAGTTCTAATTTCTCTTGTGGTGGCTTCATTTTTATTTGCTTGGGTGCTGTTACCAGAAATTAATGAAATATTTGGAGGAAACTTTGGTGAAATAGCTATCGAGATACCAAATGATTACCCTGTGATTTTATATTTTTTAGGCCTGGGGATATTCATAACTCTTATTGTAGGAGCGTTACCAACACTTCGTTTTATCTCTTTGCCTATCGCGATTGCACTAAAAGGAAAAATAAACGGAGTAAGGAAAAATCTTTTTTTCAGAAATGTATTTATTGTTGTACAGTTCTCTCTAGCCATTTTATTCATATGTACTGCCATCATATTAAACTATCAGATTAGTTTTATGAAAAATGCTCCTTTGGGGTATGAGCAGGAAAATATAAGTATTGCACGAATTGATTTGGAGTATACAGATAAAGAGTCTGCAGAGTCCAAATTTTCTGAAATTTTGGATAAACTAAAATCAAATCCATTTGTTCAGGATTTTTCTACTACACAAATTGTTCCTTCGGCCTATTACAGGAGTTATACCAATTTTATGGACCCAGAATCGGGTAAAGAAATTCGTATTCGCTATGGACGTACAGATGCCAATTATTTTAAAACATTAGGCATTCCTTTACTATCAGGACGCCATTTTAAAGAAAATCAGAGCGATACTGATATAGGCACGATCATTATTAATGCGAAGGCAATGAAAGCACTTGGTTGGACAGATCTTGAAAATAAGAGATTAGTGAATAAGGGTGAAACCTCAGATGGTTTTGAGGTAGTAGGAGTAACCAAAGACTTTCATTATCAAGGAATGCAAAACAATATAGAGCCCCTGGCACATTTCTATAAAGGAAAACAACAACTAAAAAATAACAATTATTTGATGCTTAAGATTGTAAAAGGAAAAGAACAACAAGTTCTTAAGCAGTTAGAAAATGATTTTGCACAAATACCATCAAAAAGAACGTTCGAATATGAAATGTTATCACACAAAACTAATGCCCAGTATGATTTGTTAAGAGGTATTTTAAAAACTGTAAATTTTGTTGCATTCTTTACCATATTGATTTCTTGTCTGGGAATGTTTGGCCTTATTTCACTAATAGCAAAAAAACGAGTTAAAGAAATTGGAGTTCGTAAAGTATTAGGAGCTAGTATCACCAGAATCTTATTGTTGTTATCAAAAGAGTTTATTGCCTTAGTCATCATTGCGGGTTGTATTGCGATACCCGTAGCATGGTGGTTGATGAACAATTGGCTACAAACTTTTGCTTATAGAATTGATATTAGATGGTGGATGATGGTTTTAGGAGGCTTACTGGCGCTTTTGATTGTAGGTATAACGGTAGGGATACAATCCTTTAAATCGGCAATGGTAAACCCTATAAAAAGCCTTCGGGTAGAATAAAATAACTAATAAAAAAAAGAAACCATGTTTAAACACTATATCATGATTGCATGGAGAAATGCAATTCGGCAAAAACAATTTACCATTCTTAACATTTTGGGTTTGAGTATAGGGATTGCTACTTGTTTTATTATCGGACTATACATTCATAGCGAAGTTACATATGATACATTTCATGATAAAGCAGATCGTATCTACAGAGTAAACCAACCTAATATCTGGGAGGATTGGAAAGGAGTTTCTTCGACAACAGGACCTAATGTAGCCGTAGCATTGCGAGAGGATGCTCCAGAATTTGAAGAAGTTACGAGGATTCTTAATAGCGGTACTCAAATCGTTAAAACCGAGAATGAAGATCAAACGAATTTATATAAAGAAGAACAGTATTTTGCAGCAGAAGAGAACTTTTTTGATGTCTTTTCTTTCGAATTTTTGAAAGGAAATCCTAAAACGGTCTTTGCAGAACCTTATAGCATGGTAGTCACGGCCAAAACTGCCACGCGCTATTTTGGAGACCAAGACCCGATTGGAAGAACGGTAGAAGTGCGAGATTATGATGGTTCCTGGAAAACCTATACCATAAAAGGTGTGCTGGCAGATATACCCTATAAATCTCATATTCAATTCGAAGTATTGATTTCTTTAAAGAGTTTTTCAGAGCGAATGGAAGCCCATGGATGGAAATGGATATGGACTGCGTTCTCGACCTATGGGTTGGTAAAAGAAGGAACAGATATAGAGGAATTAACTGCCAAGATTCAGGAAATACCCCCAAAATGGGCACCTCCTACTACAGAACGTATTTTTAATCAGACTTTTGAAGAATTCACTGCTGGAAATCCTTGGGAACTGCGTCTACAACCACTTAGCGAAGTATATAAATCTGGCGAGCCTACCATGCATTCCTTTGGCCCAACAGGAAACCCAATTTTTGTAAAAATATTTGGAGCAATTGGTATGTTGGTTTTGATATTATCTTGTATCAATTTTATGAATCTCTCTACGGCAAGATCTTCTAAAAGAGCCAAAGAAATTGGAGTAAGAAAAGTGTTAGGAACAAAACGAAAATCATTGATTAAACAGTTCATTCTCGAATCAACACTTTTTGTATTGATAGGCACTGTGCTTGCTATCTTGTTAGTACAATTTTCCTTAAAAGCATTTAATACGATTGCAGATGTTAATATCGAATTGATACCTCATTTTTCGAATCCTTCGTTTTGGGGAATAATATTGATGTTTGTCGTAATGCTTGGTTTAATTTCAGGTAGCTATCCAGCTTTTTATCTTTCTATGTTTCAACCCATAGAAACCCTTAAAGGAAAGGTGGGAGAAAGATTTAAAGGAAAAGGAATTCGAAATGGATTAGTGGTATTTCAATTTACCATATCTATTGCTTTGGTGATCTGTACCTTGTTTGTTCAAAAACAATTAGGGTATACCTCGTCTCTAGATGTTGGATTTAAAAAAGATAACATTTTGCAAATTCATAACATAGAACAAATCGGCTTTGATACAGAAACTCTTAAAGCCAAGCTTTTGTCTAATCCGGCATTCTCGGCAGTAGGAAAGTCCTTTGGGCTTCCTCCCAATGTCTGGTCGGGAGATAGATATAAAACAATTGGGGATAAAGATGATGTAGTACAGCTTAGAAATCTAAGAACAGAAGAAGATTATCTGGACTTATTGGGAGTTGAGTTTCTTGCAGGTAGGAACTTTGATGCATCCAGATCCAATGATAAATACAAAGTTATTCTTAATGAAGAAGCTGTAAAGATATTAGGATGGGGAGACAAAACCACCTATAAAACAGATTCTCCTATAGGTAAAATATTAGCTATCGCTTCTGGAAGTGAAGATCAATTTGAAGTGTTGGGTGTCGTTAAGGACTTTAATATAAATAGCTTACATCAAAAAATTGCCCCGTTGGTGATTATCCATCATCAAAATGATAAGGTATGGGATTATGGTGCGGGATTGTCCTACTACTCGATGAGACTTAATTCAATGCTGGTGAAAAATCCAGATGATCTTCAGGGTGTAATAGATAGAGTTAAACAAGATATTGCAGCAATAGATCCTGCTGTACCGTTTGAGTACAGTTTTATGGATCAGGATTTCGAAAATACGTTTATTTCAGAAAAAAGAATGGCTACAATTCTTAATGTGTTTACACTTATGGCATTAATCATCGCATGTTTGGGCCTATTTGGGTTAGCGGCTTTTACGGCAGAACAGCGTACAAAAGAGTTAAGTATTAGAAAAGTTTTGGGAGCAAAGGTTTCTCAATTAGCTATTTTGTTTTCGTCAGAATTTACCAGACTCGTAGTCATAGCGGTGGTGCTAGCCTCTTGCATGGCCTATCTTTTGGTAGACTGGTGGCTTCAAAATTTTGCATATAGAGCTTCTATAGACATTTGGGTATTTATTATTGCTGCAATTAGTGCTATCGCTATTACCTTGTTAACAGTAAGTTTACAGACGGTCAAAGTGGCGACCTCTAATCCTGCAAAAAAATTAAGAACAGAATAAACGAATTAGATTTAAAATAAAAAGAAATTAAAATATTATAAAAACAAAAGAATATGCTATTGCAATTAAAAAATGTATCAAAATGGGTACAGTCGGGAGGTCAGAAAATTTTCTTATTAAAAGATATAAATTTCTGGGTAAATGAAGGGGATTTTATCTCTATTATGGGGCCTTCGGGATCAGGAAAATCTACTTTACTTAATGTGATTGGTATGCTGGATAATTTTAATGAAGGAGAATATTCATTTTTAGAAGATTCTGTCCACACCCTTAAAGAAAAACATCGAGCCAACCTTTACAAACAATACATTGGGTTTGTTTTTCAATCCTATCATTTGATTGATGAATTAACCGTAAAAGAAAATTTAGAAATGCCTTTGCTTTATAAAAAGTTTGGAGCTTCTGAAAGAAAATCCCTAGTAGGGGATATGTTAGATCGGTTTAATATTGTAGGCAAAAAAGACCTTTTTCCTTCTCAGTTAAGTGGTGGACAACAACAATTGGTAGGCATTGCCAGAGCTCTTATTGCAAGTCCTAAGTTGATCCTTGCAGATGAACCTACAGGAAACCTCAACTCTAAACAGGGAGAAGAAATTATGGAAACCTTTACCCAACTTAATAAAGAAGGAGTAACCATTATACAAGTAACCCATTCTGAAAAAAATATGAAGTATGGTTCTCGAGTTATCAACCTATTAGATGGTAGCGTTGTATGATCACAATATTGTAAACAGAATAATCTATCTAATTATAAATTGTATATGGAAATAGTGAGTAAAACTGTTGAAATAATGAAAAAGATTGACCAACTGATTCGAATCAAGGCAACAGGACCTCCAGAGGTTTTAGCACTTCGCTTAGAGGTCTCGAAGAATACAATTTATAGAACCATTAAAACCATGAAATTATTAAATGCGCCTATTATATACGATTTTTCAATTCAAAGTTATGTTTACGAAAAAGAAGTAGGATACTACTTTGGATTTTATTTAAATAATGAATGTAAATAATTAGTGTTGTTTGATTAAAATCGTATATCAATACATTTTAAAAAATGAGAAAAAACCATAAATTATTAGAAAAAAGAAGAAAGTTTGTTCAAGAGTATGTTTGTGAGAATCATCATAAACAAATGAAAACAGTAGTTACAGAACTTTCAGAAAGATTATTTGTGACAGAAAGAACGATTTACAGAATTATCAAAGAAGAGCCATATACAGATAAGGTTTAAAACCAGATCTTATGAATTAATGATTTATTCTGATTCTGGAACGACTGTAAATTCCCGAATAGCCGCATTAGGTTCTATAATGGTATACCCTTTCCAAAAATCTGGATTGTATTTAGAGAGGTATTCGGGAGTAATGGTTTTATTTTCTTTACTGTTTTTATAATCGGCTTCGGTTAATGGTTTTGAATCAAAAACAATGATTTCATATTTATTTTTATAGGTGGTCACCGCATTAATCTCTAACGATAATTCGTTTTGCTTACGCTTGCCTTTTACATGTTTGTTTTTCTCTATAACCTTTAAGGGACGATCAAATCCAAAAAAGCCACCTCTATACATTTCAAGATATTTTAGATGGTATTTATCGTTTTCTCCTTTGGTAAAAATCACTTTATTACGATATAAATTATCCTGATACTGAATGCCTAAGAGCTTAAATTTCTTAAGAGGTTTTACATTGTTATAATCTACTCTTATAATTGCAAAATCTTCGGTATTAATATACATGATACCTTTAAAATCTTCACTTCTCTTAGGAGCAAAAGAAACAATATACACGCTTTGATCATTGATATAAGTATAATCCTTAATTTCAAAAGTATAACGGCTGGATTTGTTTAAAAAATTGGATTTTACATCTTCGTTATAGAAAAGACTTGAAACAATGCTTTTTAGCTTGGATTTACGATATTTCTGAAATTCTTTTTTGTCTTTTTGATCTTCTATCTGATCTTTTACACCTTCGGCATTTTCATTGCTTTCCAGGATAGAGTCGACCTGTACTTTGGTGCCAAACCAACCCGATTTGATTTTGAGATAAGAATCTGGTTTTACATTGTTTTTGAAGATAGTTTCTATGCGCTTGGACATGGCATCCATAGATACTGCGTTGTTTTTGTCATATAATTCTGCCGCTTTACTAATATGAAGCTTTCTTCTTTCGGCATCACCAGAGTATTCACCTAAAATTTCTGTGTAATATGCTGATTTTTTTGGAAGTATAGATACAACACTATCTATGAGCTTTTTGTTGAGCTCTTCTATGGTTGATTTTTTAAAATCAACATTCAATTTTTTTATGGTGTTAAACTCTGATTCTCTAAAAAATAATCGCTGTTGTGATAACTCAAAGTCATAGTTTTGTGAGATACTTTCTTTTACATTGGTTATAACTTCATCTACTGTTAAATTTTTATTCGTAACAAAAACACCTCCAAGTTCTATTGCTTTAGGAGCTAAATACAGGACACTATCGATAGGAGTATGCATAGAGATAGCAATTTTTTCATACCCCATAGAGGAGATACGTATAGAATCATTTTTAGAGATGTTGTCTTCTAATGTAATGCTAAACCGTCCTTCTTCGTTGGTAATGATTCCCTGATTGTTAGAAAACTGAATTGTTGCATATGGAATAGGCGCATTACTTTTTTTATCCAAAACAGTTCCTGAAATGGTTTGTGCATTGGTAATTAAACTGAAAAAGAAAAACAGTAGTATACATCTAATGTACATGATTTAAATTTTTGATCATCTCTACGGTAATAGACACATTTTTTATAGTAATGGTTGCATCGTGATAGTTGTTAGTTGTAAAATTAACTAAGAATCTGTAAAAAACGATGGTATAAAAAAGCCTCTTTAATTATGAAAATTAAAGAGGCTTGTATGCTATGTTAGATTTAGATATTATTTTGATAAATTTAGACTTTTAATTTCTGGTGAGTCAAAAGTATATCCATATCCTCTCCAAAAAGAAACTTTATCACTTTTGTATTTCCAGACAACTTCTTTACTTGGAGTTACTTCCCAAAAACCATAATCTCCTTCACAGATTAATGTGTTCCCATTCTTAAGACGAACTGCACCAGATATTTTGTCATGAAAAAGTTCAGGGTCTGTAAAACTCCATACGATTTCGGGTTCATTATTGGTGTTTACACCAAGATTAAAGTTTTTTGGCATGGCAAACTCATATACTGTAGATTGTTCTACATTTTTACCATTAACATATATTAAAAGGTTACCGGCACCAGGCTCGTCGCCTTCTAAAAGATTTGGAAAATGGTTTCTGTTGAACAATGTTTCGCCTACACTATTATCATAAGTTTCCGGGTTTCCGAAACGGTACAATAAATTCCCTCCTTTATTATAGTTCCCCCCGGCACCAGTTTTGGCTTCTGCAGTGGTGGTACTGTGATCAATTACCCAAACCTCATTATAAAAGTTAACGCTGATATAAATGACATCTTTTTCTGTGTCGTAATCGATACCATTAGCATGCATGATATCTCCGTTTTCGATTTGGTGATAGTTGATATTGATTAAATTGGGATTTTCATTTAAGGCTCCATAAGTAGAAGTAATTGCAGGAAATTTATCTTGTATAATATGATCAAAACTATGCCATTCCCAAACAATAGTATCTGTTTTTGGGTCTACTTCGATCAAAGCTTCTGGATAAATATCACCTTCGGTATCAACTCCTGCAAGTTGAGCATCTGCAACTGATATTTTTTCCCATACAAGAAAAAGCACATTACCATTAGGTAACATTTCTACATCGTGATGAGCCAGATAATCGGCTGAAGCATATTCATATTCCCAATCGGTTGTACCATTTGAGTTAAGAATTTTTACGATTCCACCACCACCTCCAAAAGAAAATATAGGATTAGCTGTTCTAAACATACCAAGAAGCTTACCATCTGGCATAATCTCAAAATCGTTTCCTAAATAGGTATCAAAATTCCATTCTTTGATTTTTTTTCCGGTTTTGTCGATCAGATAAGATTTGTCTTGCCCGCTTTCGATAGCCAATACCAAGCCATCTTCGATCAGATCTCCTTCATATTTTTCGACGTTAGAGGTTAGTTCGACATTTTCTTTTTCGGTTTCCGTATTTGTAGTGTTGTCATCATTACTACATCCAAATGCAAAAATTGCAAATAGAATATAAATTCTGAATTTAAAAACTAGCTTCATTAGGTTTTTAATTAATTATTAGAAAAGTGAAATTTAATTAATTTATTTTATTAGACACCTTTATTAATGAACTAAACAACTGTAGATAATATGATAATGATATTTTTAGTATGATCAAAAAAAGTATAATTACAAATAAACAACGATCGAGACAGCGCTTCTCGATCGTTGTTACATGAGATTAATCTTCAACGCCTTGAAGATTATCTCCAGAGTTTCTATCTATTAATTTGTTATAAGGATCAATGCCAAACTTAGTTGGTTTTTTAGCTGTTATAACAGTAAATGTATTCTCACCAGGTTTTAGCCATTTTCTTTTAAGATAGTATGGGTTTTTTAGAGGGACCTCTTTTTCGTCTGTAATATCATCACCAAAAACCCCTATTTCGATGTAATTGGTCTTATCATCAGTACGTTCCTCTTTCCCTTTATCATCATAGTATATTTTTTTCGAATCTACAGTAAACGAAGTTTCATACGAACCGTCTTCTAGTTCTTTGGTAACTCCTTTTACTGCTCTGTTTTCGTACAATGCAATTTTGGTAAAGCCATCTTCTACTGCATACTTTAAAGAATCTGGTGCAATTTTTAATATGGCTTCATAGAGATTTTCTGAGGTTGGATACACCCCTTTTTCAAAATTTTTGTATTCGTATAAAAATTGTTTTAGCGCAGTATTGATTGTATGCTCTCCAATAATGTCTTGTAATTCATACATTACCATCGATCCTTTTTCATACCATATATGAGGTCCTATCTCTACATTAATCAAAGATCGTTCTGGTTTAAGACTAAAGGCACGTTGTCTTAAATACTTGTCTAATGAATGCTTTAGGAAATTTTTAATTCCGTTTTCACCATATTCATGTTTCATGATCATAAGCGAAGAGTACTCTGCAAGCGTTTCAGAAATAATATTGGCCCCTGACGTTTTGCTTGGGGTAACCAAATGACCCCACCATTGGTGTGCTACTTCGTGAGTAGTTACTCTAAATGCATAATTAAAATCTTCGGCCTTATCAAAATTAGCAGCAAATCCAAAATCTTCAGAATACGGTATGGTGGTAACAAAAGACTGTGCAAAAGTCGAATGTGCAGGAAATTCTACAATTCGAATAATAGAATTTGGGTATTCATAGAAGTTTTTAGAACAATATTCTAACGCCACTTTGACGCCATTGATAAAGTATTCAAGATTTCTTTTATGTTTCTTAGAATGATAGATTTCTATGTCGACTTTTTTACCATTTGGAGCGGTCCAACTTGATTTTTCTACATCATATGTTGCCGATACTACATTGAAAAAGAGATCTGTTTTAGACTCTAGTTTATAATGATAGTATGCCCTGTCATCTTTATTCCATTGATTCATTAATTTACCAGGAGCCAATGCGGTTTGATCGTCAGAAGTACTAACGACTGCTTCAAAATTAATATAATTGGCATCTTCATTAAACAGATTTTTCTTTAATGCAATAGAATCTGTTCTGGGCGGAAACAGATAATCAAGCTTTTTTAAACCATGTTTTACTCTTACCCCATTATCTACAATACTTTGATTATAATGAAATCTTGGAAAAATTGTATGATTTAGAAAAGAACCATTGGTTAATACTTGTGTTTCTAGTCGATTAGCAAAACCTTTGGTTTCAGAAAAAACTTCGATAGTTAGGTTAGCCTTTTCTTGTGGCAACATTGTCTTGGGTAATTTATAAAAATAAACCCTATAAATAGAATCTGTCATTACAGATGTAAGATGTACACCATTATAAATCACTTTTTCTAAAGTGGTGTGCGCTCCGGGATACTCAATTTCTAAGCGTAATGTATCAATAGGTGAGTCATAACTATTAATAATCTTGAAATCTCCTTTCGCTTTTACATTACGTTCTTCAGGAAAAATATCGATATACGCTTTTAGGTCTGTAACCTGTGGATGTGCACTACCGATATATTTGGCATATTTTTTTTCTGCATCGGCATTTATTTTTTCAGAAGTATATCCATCTACAATAGTATTTAAAACTGCTAAATTATAATGCGTATAACCTGCAACAGCTATAAAGGCAATAAGTAAACTAATAAAAGCAATAGTCGTTTTGATGGTTAGCCGTTCTTTGGCCATTCTAAGTCTCTCTTTGGGAGAAGAAAAGAAACCTCTATTCCAAAATATTTTACCGATAATCATGAGTACTGCCGTGCAGAGAATCCAGTATAGGTTTAACCAACTTATACCTGTCAAATAGTGCCCAAATCGGTTTAAATCACTAATAAATATGGGTGTTGTACCTGTAAAGGTGTACATAGGATTAGTAATTCTAAATGCCAAAGCAACCAATATCGGTAAGCCAAAATAAAGTAAGATGATAATAAAATGTCCCAAAAATTTATTGTTGACCATGACATGGATAAAAAAAGCGAGTAGAATTGTAATCAGAAATGTAGGAAAAACCAACACAAAATTATATACAAAGTACATTCCTAAATCGTACTGAAAATACCCATTAAAACTCTGAAATAATATACCGATAAGGATATTTGCCAAGATCAATATAATTGCAATTCCGGTTAAGGATATGATTTTAGAAAAGTATAAGCTGGCATTCGTTATTGGCAATGCATCATAAAAGACGAATGTTCTATTGTTACGTGTTCTATGAACAGCTTCTCCCGAATAAATCACTAATATTACTATAGATAGAAAGGAAATAATTCCATTTACATAAGAAACAACATATCTGGTAAATGGTAGATTAGGAGTACCGTATAATTCATTTACATTATAAATACTAAATATTGCAAAGACAATACCTATAAGTAATAAGATAATAAAGACGGGACTTTTTAAAATAGATAAAAACTCTATCTTACTTAAAGAAAATAAGGTTTGCCATTTCGTCTTATTGGTAAATACTTGAGTTATTGATTTTGTTGGGGTAGGGATGTAATTGTCATCTTTTGACTTTTTCTCTTTCTTGCCAGAAAGCAAAAACTTTTTATAGTCAAATTTAAAATAGGTGATTAAAAAGAAAATGACTCCTAAACCTAACCAAAGCATCCTATTAATTAGGAATTTACCATAAATTGGAAGCTGATTGTTATTTAACTCATTAATTGACCAATACTTTTTGACAAAACGAAAAGCTCTTCCTCCAAAAGGATCAAGATAAATACTTAACCATTGATTATCGATACTTTTTAGTAAATCCCCTGAGATACTATATAAAAGAAAAAGACAGATACCACCCAGATAAATAATTGGCATTTTTTTGAAAAAGGCCATTAAACTAAAAAATAAAGCTCCTACCAATAAGGCATTTATTTCTAAAATAAAGATGAAAGGTAAAAGGTAAGAAGTTATATTAAAACTATCATAAACACCATAATCGGGCCTTTCTAAAAATACGCCAATAGAAAAACCTAGAATTGCACCCAGAGTAATACATATATTGACAAGAGATGCTATGGTAAAACTACCTAAAAATCTTCCTAATACATATGATTTTTGAGTAATTGGAAATGTAAAATAGGTTTGTGCCGTTTTATGATCCTGATCTCTATAAATAGGAACTCCCATGATGGCAGCATAAAAGAAAATACTAATAACAGATATTGGTGTAATAACATCAATGATATTATTCGGGCTGTTTACAAATTGTGCTGTAACAGATTTTTGAAAGACGGCAATCAAAATAGCGATAGTAAACCCTAATGCTGCATAGATCCATGTAGCGGGTCTTTTGAGTCGATATTTAAGTTCAAATAAGAATATTTCTTTCATGTGTTTGTAATATTGTTTTAGATGTACATAAAACTTACCAACGATTCATTTTAATAAGTAATAAATAACTTGTTATGGCTTGTTTTATAGACTCTTTTTTTAGACAATGTAAATAATGTAGTAAAACTTATTATTAAACACTTTGACAACTAATGAAGCTTATTAAAATAGTAGCTTCTTTTATAAAGAAACCTGTTCTTGATTTTCTTTTTTATTAATACAATAGAAGTAGAAATCTTCTAAATCATTGTTAACAGGGTTAAATCCGTCTCCTGGATTGGTATCATGATGGATGTTAACAAAGAATTTTCCTCCTCTTAGGTAGTTAGATAGTACAGTAAATTCATTTTCGATTACTGTTAGTTCTGATTTTTCAATTTGCTTTTTGAAAACTTTACCTGTCAATGAGGCTGACAATTCTTGAGGATTTCCTTGTGCCAAGATTTTACCTTCGTTAAACACCGCCATGTTTTGACACAAATTTGTTACGTCGTCGACAATGTGAGTACTCAAGATTACTACGGCATCTTCTCCCAATTCACTTAATAAATTATGAAAACGGTTACGTTCTAAAGGATCCAATCCAGCGGTAGGTTCATCCACAATAATTAATTTTGGATTCCCAAGCAGTGCTTGAGCTATTCCAAAACGTTGCCTCATTCCTCCAGAAAAATCACCCAGATTACGGTTTCTAAATTTATATAAGTTTACCTTGTTTAATAAATCTGCAACATACCCTTTTCGTTCTTGCTTATTTACAATTCCTTTTACCTTGGCAATATGCGTAAGCATCATCTCTGCCGATACCTTTGGATATACTCCAAAATCCTGAGGTAAATACCCTAGAATTTTTCTTAACTCTTCGGGTTGTTTAAAAACATCAATATCGTCAAACTGAATGGTTCCAGAGTCAGCCAATTGTAAGGTTGCAATAGTTCTCATTAATGTTGATTTTCCGGCGCCATTAGGGCCTAAAAGCCCAAACATTCCTTTTTCCAATGTTAGATTAACATTGTTTAGCGCCTGGGTACCATTAGGATAGATTTTGTTGAGATTTTGTATTGTTAGCATTTTTTGCCAATTAAATGTTTTAAGATTAGTAGAACCTGTTAAGGTTTTGTTACAAGGTTTGAAATGTTTTTTAAGGAAAAGTACTTTTATGGGTTTAGAGAAGTTCTGGTTTTTTTGAAACAAAGAATACCAGATATATAAGTATCTTTATCCCCTATTAAATTTTAGAGATTAAGAATGCAACAAATTCGTAGAAATAGACGACTTAGAACCAATGATGCGATTCGTTCTTTGGTAAGAGACCATGTCATAACTCCAAATGATTTTTTAGTTCCTTTATTCGTTGTTGAAGGTACTAATATTAAAGAAGAAATCACATCCATGCCAGGTTATTTTAGATATAGCCTAGACTTACTTAAAGCAGAAGTGAAAGAAATATGGTCATTAGGATTAAAATCGGTTTTACTTTTTGTAAAAGTACCAGATGAATTAAAGGATAACAAAGGAACTGAAGCTCTTAATCCAGATGGGTTAATGCAAAGAGCGGTTAGAACTGTCAAAGAGACAATTCCTGAAATGTTGGTAATGACCGATGTGGCATTAGACCCGTATTCTTCTTATGGACATGACGGGATTGTACAAGATGGGTATATTGTTAATGATGAAACGTGTAAGGTGCTTGCAGAAATGTCGTTATCTCATGCACAGGCAGGTGCCGATTTTGTTGCTCCAAGTGATATGATGGACGGTCGAATCTTGGCTATTAGAGAACTTTTAGAAAAAGAAAGCTATAAAAATACTGGGATTATGAGTTACAGTGCAAAATATGCGTCTGCTTTTTATGGTCCTTTTAGAGATGCTTTGGATTCTGCTCCTGGATTTGGAGATAAGAAAACATATCAAATGGATTTTGCCAATAGAGAAGAGGCTATTAAAGAAACGTTGATGGATATAGATGAAGGTGCAGATATTGTAATGGTAAAACCAGGATTGTGTTATCTGGATTTGGTACGAGATGTTCGAGATGCTGTAGATGTTCCTGTAGCGGTGTATCAAGTAAGCGGAGAATATGCTATGTTGAAAGCTGCAGCAGAAAAAGGATGGTTAGATCATGATGCAGTTATGTTAGAACAAGTGATGGCTTTTAAAAGAGCAGGAGCCCATATTATTGCCAGCTATTTTGCCAAGGATGTGGTTAAGCTTTTAGGTTAGATAATTTCAAAATAATAACATATGATAAGTAGGGATAGATTATATCAGACATTTGGAGAACTACTCTATGTGATTGCAATGAGTGATGGCGTAATCCAGCAACAAGAGTCAGAAGTGCTCGAAGAAATATTAAAGGCACACCCCAAAGGAAAAGATATCAAATGGTCTTTTGAGTACGAAAGTCAAAACCAAAGTGATATCGAGACATTGTACAAAAAAGTTATTGAAGTGTTTTCTGATAATGGCCCTGATTATGAATATGATTTTATGATCTATGCACTTACAAAAATAGCAGAAGCAAGTATGGGTAAAGATATTAAGGAGAATGAAGTAATCTCTAATTTTTCTAAAGATTTGCTAGAAAGATTTAAAAGCGACATCGAAAAAATTAAAGAAAAATATAACGAATAATATTGATGAGGTTTAGCAAAAGAATAGCGATATTCTGTATAGGAATTACGTTGGGAATCCTAAGTTGTCAATCAGGTAAAAAGGAAAAAAATCCTGAGATTAAAATTGGAACAAAGAAAGAACAATTATCTCCTTTTGATGTGGGGAAAACGGTTTTTAATGGTAAAGGAAAATGTTATACTTGTCATAAGGTTGATAAAAAATCTATAGGTCCGAGTATCTTAGAGATTATGAAAGTTTATAATGAAGAAAAAGGAGATATCATTGCATTTTTAAAACAAGATGCCAAGCCAATTGTAGATCCCGAAACATATACCGTTATGAAAACAAACTTTGCAATTATCAAAACATTTACAGAAGAAGAACTTCAAGCGGTAGAAGTATATATGTCTGAAATGAGTAAAAAAAATAAATAGGAGGAATAAGAATGACTAAGAAGGTATTGATTGCATTTTTTTTAATTTCAGGAATAGTTAGCGCACAACAGTTTTCTGTTAAAACAGCATTTTTAGAGAAGTGGAAGAATTCTAAAAAATATTTGTTAGAAATAGCAGATAAAATGCCAGAAGATAACTATGAGTTTAAGCCTACAGCACGTGAAATGATGTTTAAAGAACAATTACTTCATATTCGTCAAAATATGCTGTGGTTAGGAACTACTTATTTTACTAAAGAAAAGTTTGATAGAGAGGTACTTAAGGAAAATGTACCTCAGAAAAAATCTGAAATCATAAAACTGTTAGAGAATGCCTTTGATAAGGTATATACCCAAGTCCAAAATAGTACTAAAGATGATTTGCAAGTAGAAATTGACTTTTTTGCAGGGCGCAAATCAAAACTACAGATTTTAAATTTATTACAGGATCACGTAACACATCATCGAGGACAATTAATAGTATATCTTAACCTTAATGAAATAAAACCACCACGGTATGTAGGGTGGTGATGCTTAAAATCAATTGAAGTTTTTTTCATAAGCCTTGTAGGTGCAAATAAATTTATGTTATTAAGGGCTTATAGAGAAAGAAATGGTAAATTAGTTCCTTCAAAAATGTAGCAATGACTTTACTGATTATTTACGCAATACTTTCGATTTTCTTTTCTTTTTTATGTTCTATTTTAGAAGCAGTACTTCTAAGTGTGACTCCTACTTTTATTAATGTAAAAAAGAAAGAAGGCAAATCCTATGCGCTAACTTTAGAAAACCTTAAAAAGGATGTAGACAAACCTTTGATTGCCATTTTAACTCTTAATACAATTGCGCATACCGTAGGAGCCATTTTGGTGGGTGTGCAAGCAGAACAACTTCCTTATAAGATTGATATCATGGGTATTAATATGGTAGGGGTCGTGTCGACTATTATGACCATTTTGATATTGGTAGTTTCAGAAATCATACCAAAAACTATTGGTGCAAAATTTTGGAAACAACTAGCTAATTTTACTTCAAAAGCATTACTTGTTTTAATTGCTCCGCTAAAATACACGGGCATTCTTTGGTTATTACAACTTACTACCAAGCTGATAGGAGGTAAAGGACATCATGGATCTGTATTAAGCCGTGAAGATTTTACAGCAATGACAGATATTGCAGAAGAAGAAGGTATTTTTGAAGAGTCAGAATCCAAAGTGATCAAAAACTTATTAAACTTTAGAGATATTCTTGCCAAAGATATAATGACTCCTAGAAGTGTCTTAAAAATAGCTTCAGAAAACCAAAATATAGCTGCGTTTTTCGAAGAAAATAAAAACTTACGATTTTCCAGAGTTCCGGTTTATGCAGATACACCAGATAATATTACGGGCTATGTGCTCAAAGATGAAGTTTACAAAGAAATGGCTGAGGATAACCATACAAAAAAATTAAGCGCCCTAAGAAGAAAAATGTTTGTGGTAGATCGTAATGTAGCGGTGCCTAGTTTATTCGAAAAACTAGTAGAGCAAAAGGAACATATGGCATTGGTAGTAGATGAATATGGTTCTATAAGTGGTTTGGTAAGTATGGAGGATGTTATTGAAACTTTACTTGGCTTAGAAATTATGGATGAAAGCGATCAAGACTCAAATATGCAAGAGTTGGCACGTAAGAATTGGGAAAAAAGAGCTAGAAAACTAGGTATTCTAGAAGATAAAGAAACCGATGAGTAGCTCGGTAAATGTAAAAACTCCATTAGGAATTGCCATAATAACCGGAGATGAAAATGGAATAAAACGTATCTCTATAACAGATGATGAACAGACCGATATCCCTTCGGCAAAAATTCCGGATTGTTTAAAAAAAGCTACCATACAATTACAAGAGTATTTTGAAGGAGAACGTACTGATTTTGATTTGATATTAAATCCTATAGGAACCGATTTTCAAAAAAAAGTCTGGAACGAATTGTTAAAAATTCCTTTTGCCAAAACTGCATCTTATCTCGATATTGCAAAAAGATTAGGAGATCCTAAATGTATTAGAGCGGCGGCAAGCGCCAATGGTAAAAACCCTTTATGGATTGTAATTCCTTGTCATAGAGTTATAGGAACCGATGGCTCATTGACAGGGTATGCAGGAGGTTTATGGCGCAAAAAATGGCTTCTTAATCATGAAACACCATCTCTACAACAATCTTTGTTTTAGTACAATAAGGGAATGTTAATATAATATTAACATTTTTTGAGTTAGGGTATTTCAAAAGTTAGGCGTCTTAATAATATGACCGCTTTTAGAACCCGATTTCTCACAACTTGTATTGTGATACTGATATTTGTATCCAATAATTATGCTCAGGACATTGAGCATAAGCAACAAGATTTTCCAGTTTTATATTCCTTAAAAGATACGATTAATCTTCACTTAAAAAGAGGAGATAGTTTATCTGCATTGGGAGAAAATGAAGAGGCAAAGGTTAAGTATACTAAAGCTTTTCAATTGGCAAGAAAGAGAAGTGATAAAAAGAGTTTGTTGAAAGCTGGAATCAGAATCGTATACGAATCTGTAGAGTTAAACCAATTCGATGAGGCCCAGGAAACGCTCTCTTTTATAGAAAGTTATTGCCAAAAAATTAAAGATACCATTTGTCTGGTAGAGGTAAAAAAAAGATATGGAGGCATCTATCATGAAATGGGAGATTATAAAAAAGCTTTGAACGTTTTTAATCAAGGGTTTGATATGATTAAAAATGTTGATGATGATGCTTTACATCATAATCTCTTGTTAGCCAGAGGCAGTTTACTATTTGATATAGAAAATTTTAAAGAAGCAAAGGAAGATTATAAAAATGCGTTAAAATACATTGATAATAATGACACTAAAAAAGTAATAAACGTATATACTAGCTTAATAGGAATTTATGGAGATTTAGGAAAAATTGATTCTACATATTATTACTTTAAAGAATCTGTCAAGTTATGTGATAAAGACCCTAACATGGTTAATTGCCTCACGGTTTATAACAATATGGCATATACTTATTTAGAAAATGGAGAACCTCAAAAAGGATTGGATCTTATCAAGAATAATATAGATCTAAAAAATTTGGATAGATTTAAAAAGTATGGGATTTATGGTGCATTTATGCATACCATGGGAGCTATTTTTTATGAAATGGGGGCATATAGTAAAGCCGTGAACTATTTTGAAATAGCTTTAGAATTTTCTATTAAAAACAATAATATACCCTCTATAATCTTAACAAATGAAGATCTTTCTAGGACTTATGAAGCCTTGGGAGATTATAAACAAGCGATTGTATTTTTAAAAGAATCAAAAAAAATAAAATCGGATTTTGATAATAAAGAAATCAAAGAAAAAATAGCCAAGTTAGAAGCCAAAAAGCTTTTGATAGAAAATCAAAAAAAATTATCCAACCTTAGAGAAGTAAATTTAAAACAGGGAGAAGAAATTAGTAAGGTAAAGTTATTTAGTTATGTACTTGCTTTCTTTTTGGTGCTTATCTTATCAACCCTATTATATCACGAACATAAAAACAAGGTGCGTTTTCATCAAATTAATGAAGAGTTAAGCTTAAATCGTTTTAAATCATTGCGGTCTATGATGAATCCTCATTTCTTATTCAATTCTTTTAGTGCACTACAAAATTACATTTTAAAGAATCAAAATTTAAAAGCAGTAGAATATATGACCGAACTTTCTGGGTTAATACGAAAAGTGTTGTCCAGTTCGGATAGTATTTATACCTGTTTTAATAAAGAACTAGATTTGCTAAAATCGTATGTCAATATAGAAAAAGAAAGGTTTGAAGAAAGTTTTGACGCTATTTATCAAGTAGATGAAAGGATTGTTAATGCAAATCCGACTATCCCATCCATGGTGATCCAACCCTATATAGAAAATGCAATAATTCATGGATTTTCACATGCGAATAAGAAAGGGCTGTTAGAGCTCTCATTTCAACAGGAACAAAAGGCAATTATTTGTAAGATAAAAGATAATGGCATTGGTAGAGAAGAGGCAGAAAGATTAAAGAAAAAAGGAAATGATACACTTCATTTATCAATTGCTACCAGAAATACTAATGAACGTTTACGAATACTAAATAAAATAGGAAGTCATAATGCCGGTGTACGTATTAATGACTTGTTTTTTGAATCAGGTACACCAAAAGGAACCGAAGTGGTAATTACATTACCTATTAACCAAAAAAGGAATTAACATGAGCCAGCTACTTAAATGTGTTATTATAGATGACGAAAAAAAAGACAGAGAGAATATAAGAATGCTTTTAAATTCATATTGCCCTCAAGTAAAAATTATTGGAGAAGCTAATGATAGAACATCAATTCTTTCACTACTTTCAAAAGTTAAGCCAGATTTGATATTTATGGATATTCAATTGGGTGCAATATCTGTTTTTGATATTCTTAATGAGTTAGACAAAATAGATTTTAAGATTGTTTTTGTTTCTGCATATGACAAATATGCAATCAAAGGTTATAAGTATGATGCGATAGATTATATGCTTAAGCCCATAGATCCCAGGCAGTTGATTAAGGTAGTAGATAAGACGATTCGAATGAAAGACATGTCTTCTTCTTCAAGTACTAATTTTATGAGTGGGTTTAAAGAATTGTATTCTAAAGTTGTAGAGACCCCAAAGATATCTATAGCCGATGGTAAAGGAGTACATATGATTAAAACAGGAGATGTTTTGTATTGTGTTAGCGATGGAAATTATACTACTTTTATTATGACCGATGATGCAGAAATTGTCATTTCTAAAGGCTTAAAACATTTCGAAACCAGACTACAAGATTATAATTTCTTAAGGATTCATAAATCTTACATTGCAAATTTAAACCACATTGATTTTCTATTAAAAGAACAAGGAGGGTCTGTGATTATGAAAAATGGAAAATCCTTACCTGTTTCAAGAAATTGCAAAAGAGAACTTTATGAAAAAATGAATATTGTATAATATTCTTTAGAGTTTTAAAACCTTTAGAATGTAATTTGAGCTCATATTTAATATTCTAATTTAGTAGTTAATAAAAAACAGGTGCAACCTAGAGTTTAAAGCTCCTTTATGATTGTAAAAAATCTAAAGGAGTTTTTATATTATATGAGTTCATATAAGTTAATTTCATACATTCGTTAATTAATAATTTAAATGTAATTATACCGTGAAAATTGTCAAAAAACTACTCAAAGGACTTCTATACTTACTACTTTTGATTGTAATTGGGCTCTATATATTTGATTATGATTATATCTTAAAAGGAGTTCGTGTGGTATATATGACAGGACATTCTTCGGCCTATATAGACGACTATCCTCATTTTGATAACCGAACCATAAAAAATGGTAATACCACTATTACCTGGCCATTGCATAAATCATATAATAGTGTACAATCTACAGATAAGCTAAATGCAACTAATGAAGAAATGGGTACGGTTGCTTTTATGATTATTAAAAATGATAGTATTTGGTACGAAAACTATGCAGAGGGATATGGTGCAGATTCTAAAACCAATTCGTTTTCTATGGCAAAAAGTTTGGTTACAGGAATGTTAGGAAAAGCAATTATGGATGGGCATATAAAGAGTGTAAATCAACCTCTAAGTGATTTTTTTCCAGAGTTTTCAGAAGGGCTTGCAGCAAAAGTTACAGTAGGAGATCTCTCATCTATGTCATCGGGACTTGATTGGACCGAGCATTATACCAGTCCTTTTTCTATCACTGCAAAAACGTATTATGATTCGAACATAAGAGAGATACTATTGGGGTTGGATATTATAAAAGAACCAGGAAAAGAATATGAATATTTGAGCGGTAACACCCAACTGTTAGGAATGGTAATAGAAAAGGCAACAGGAAAAACACTATCACAATATTTGAGCGAAAGTTTTTGGCAACCTTTGGGGATGGAACAAGAAGCGATTTGGCAACTTGACAGTGAAGATAGTGGTATGGAAAAAGCATATTGTTGTGTGTCAAGTAACGCTAGAGATTTTGCTCGATTTGGTCAGTTGTTTAAAAACAAAGGAGTGTTTGAAGGCAAGCAAATACTCCCAGCAGCATTTACAGAAATGGCAACTCGTCCTCGTTTCGAAAATGGAGAAATGTACGGTTACGGGTTTTGGTTGTCGGATCATTTAAACAAGAAAATTTTTGCCATGAGAGGTATTTTGGGACAATATGTAATTTGTATCCCAGAAGATAATATTATGATTGTAAGGTTAGGGCATCATCGAGGTGATTTTACTGCTGGAAAATCTTTTACAGAAGATTTCTATATTTATATTGATGAGGCGTTCAAAATGCTACAAAATGCTTCATAAACTTAATTTAGAAAATATACTGTTTCTAGATATTGAAACAGTTCCCGAACATAAAGACTTTGAGGGACTTACCGATGAGATGAAGTATTTATGGGCAGATAAAACAAAATATCAGCGTAAAGAAGATTTTTCTCCAGAAGAATTTTATGATCGGGCAGGAATTTGGGCAGAGTTTGGTAAAATTGTCTGCATTTCTGTTGGGTATTTTACGTTTAAAGGAACAAGATCTTTTAGAATAACTTCGTTTTATGGAGAAGAAAAACAATTATTGATTGATTTTAAGAATTTGATCGAAACTCATTTTAATCGACCCAATCATTTACTTTGCGCACATAATGGTAAAGAGTTTGATTTTCCATATATCGCACGTAGGATGATTATCCATCAGATAACATTGCCAGAAAAGCTAAATCTATTTGGTAAAAAACCTTGGGAGGTAGCACATTTGGATACATTGGACCTTTGGAAATTTGGAGATTATAAACATTATACCTCTTTAAAATTGTTAACCGGTATTTTAGGAATACCATCACCCAAAGATGATATTGATGGTAGTCAGGTACGAGAAGTATTTTATGATCAAAATGATATTGATCGTATTATCTTGTATTGTGAAAAAGATACCGTAGCGGTTGCTCAAATTCTTCTTAGAATGCGACAAGAAGCGTTATTAGAAAGTGATGAAATCATATCGGTGTGATTTTATGTTGTAGAGTCCGTTTTTTTTAAACTATTTCAATGGGTTTAATAAACTTCTTCAAAAAATTGCAAAGTCCTTTGCTCATTGTAATATATGTTTTTTGGTAAATAAAATCCGACATGCCCACCATATTCTGATACCTCAAGAAACAATGTTTTGCTTTTTTTGGCTTCAATAGTTGGATAACATTGTGCTCCCAAAAAAGAATCGTTTTTGGCATTTAAGATTAAAGTAGGAATCTTTATGTCATGCAAAAACTGTTTACAACTGCATTGGGTATAGTAATCAATAGCATCCTTAAAACCATGGGCTTTACTAGTATATAAATTATCAATATCTATAAGGGAAGAGCATTCTTTGATGTCTATTTTCTTTAAATACTCTGGAAACCGAATTTGTCGTTCGTATAATTTGGCTTTGAGATGTTTTAAAAACCGTTGCTGGTATATATAATTATGAGGTTTGCTAATTTCTGATAGCGAATCATAAAGATCACAAGGAACAGAAACACCTACCGCAGATTTAATTTGAGTAGGTATAACATGGCCTTCACCAAGATATTTTAATAAGATATTACCTCCTAGACTAAACCCACACAATGAAATATGATTGTAAGGATGGTTCTTTAGGATATGAGTAATAATTAGGTCCAGGTCCTCGCTCGCTCCCCCGTAATAAGAACGATAAAGCCTATTTATTTCTCCACTACAATTTCTTAAATTTATAGCAACGCAATTCCAACCATTATTAGTAAGGTGTTTAGCTAATCCAAGGATATATTGTCTTTGGCCATTACCTTCTAGTCCATGAATAATAATGGCCAATTTTTTTGATTCTTTTGTAGCAGGATAACTCCAATCCAGATCTATAAAATCACCATCTGGTAGTTCGACGCGTTCCCTTTCTTGAAGAACCCCTCTTACTTTTCTTAATAGATTAGGGTAGATCGTAGAAATATGACCATTTCTAAAGAGATATGGTGGGTTAAATGTCGATCGAAGTATTGGCATTAGTACAAAATATTATCTTTGGCTTTTTCTTTTTCTGGTAAATCTTTTTCGTTTAGCATATCCCGTAGATCAATTTCTATGGTTTTACACAATGCTGTCATGGGTACATCGTTGATTCTACCTTCAAAAGGATCTTCACTATTGCTTCCAATTTTTTCCATGGTGATAAATACCCAACTGATCAAAACAGATAGTGGTGTCAAAAAGAAAACAAACCATTGTTGTATACCGTCTCCTAATTCATGCAATTCGCTTTCAAAAACATTTAAGAGTCCAAAAGGCAGCAAAAGAACGAAAATCCAAGTAAAAAGAGTACTAAAATATGCATATTGTCTGGGAAAAGGAGTGTTTTTGATGCGCTCACATTTTCCTTGTAGATTATACAATTCTTCTAGAATACCATGAAAAGTTTGTTTGTCGAATTCGGATATTTTACCTTCTTCGAGTAATTTTTTTAGATGTAATCCTTGATTTTTTACCAGGTGAGTTGCTGTATTTTTTCGTTGCAAAAGATCATTGTATTCTTCATCAGATACAAATTTTGTGGTGGCGTCACAAGCGGGATTTTGCTCTCCGTGTTTTTTGAAAAGTTTTTCAATAGCACTATTTTCTTTTATTGAAAAAGAAGTGGGTTGCCTTAGCTGAATCCTAAGCGCGTTAATCCACGCCAGATGTCGGTAAATAAGAGTTTCCTTGGTTTTGTGGTCATCTTTAACCAAACATAATACCTGATTTGCCCAGGTTCGGGAATAGTTTACAATACCTCCCCAAATTTTACGACCTTCCCAAAAGCGATCATAACTTTGGCTGTTCTTAAAACCCATGTAAAAAGCTACTGCGATACCGATAACTGATAATGGCTGAAAAGGAATGTCGATAAATTTCCATCCTAAAAAGTGATACACAGAAAAAATACTCGCAGAATATAGGGTGAAGAAAATAATATTTTTCCAGGCAAATCTTATAATAAGCCCCCAGCTAATATTTCGTTTTATATACATAAGTCGTTTTTGCTAAAAATAAGAAAGATAACCGATTTTTTAACTATGTTATTCTTTTTGTATCTTATCAAGGATTGGAATAGTTATTTATCTCCTTAAGATAATCAAGTAGGTGGCTACATTAACTTTTAGGTTTTTAGTGGTTATGTTGCTAATGTTTCAAAAATAAGTTGATTTACATTGAAACATTTTAAATAGAAATCAATTTGTTTAAACATATTGTAAATCAATGTGTTGTTTTTGGGATAAAGTTTTTTACCAGATAAAAAAGATGTTTATTTGTGCCCTTAAAATTATGCTAATGCCTTATTGCCTATGATGCAAAACTACCCTATTACATTTTGGAAAAAACTTGGATTAATAACATTGATTGTTATTCATTCAAACTTGTATAGTCAAAGTATTGAGTCTATTACTACGATAACACCTGCTCAAACGCAATCTCTTATTGTCGATTATCAGGGAGAAGGTGCTGGTGCCAGTGCAATTTTAGGTTTCTTTTTTCTTGATATTGATACGGATCAGGATGGTTTACCAGATTTTTATGAAACCGCTCCTAGTGATGATTTGGATGGAGATGGTCTTCCTAACTCAAGTGATCCCGATGATGATAATGACGGTATCCCAGATATAAGTGATACCCAACCGGCAGGAGTTACTTCTATGCCTGCTTCTTTTTTTAGAAACGGAACCGTGGCTCAGACAAATGGAAACACCTCTGGAGATTATTGGCAATTTATACCCAATAGTGTTCTAGGGTCTGGTAAATACGAACATCCAGGTGTTTATCTATACATTGATAACAATGGTAACTCGATACCCGATATTTTAGAATATACTACAGGTAGTAACAAGATGCCTCCTTATGCTGTAGATAAAGGTGTCAATACCACTCATGCGCTTCTGGGATCTTTTGATGGACTTTTAGGCGATTGGACCTATTCGGGTTCACCCAGCGGGATCGAACATATCACAGGAAGAACTATATTTTATATTTGCGATGATGACAATGGATCATCTCAAACGTTAAATTATACCAGTCACTCACCTTATTCTGTAACCGATATATATTCTAATATAAATGGTCAGGTAGATTATAATATTTATGATACCACAGATTCTCAAAGTACAAAAATACCTCAGGCTATTTTAGGTACAGATCTGGTAGGGGAGGATTTTTATAAATATCGATGGTTCGATGATATTGTGGTGAGTCCAAATAGAGAGTTGGTTTTTTTTACTTCTGTTTTTTGGAACTCTGGAGGATCAAGCGTAAATACTTACTATTCTAAAACAGGATTTAACTCAGATAATGTCTCGTCTTTTGTTAATCGTAACGGAAGCACAACAGGTGATAATTTTGGAGGTAGTTCTCAATCAAATTGGTATCCCGATTATAGAAGTACTGAAGATCATGATCTTATAGCGCCGTTTGCTCCTATGCCAGGGGCTAATTGGGCAGCAATTGCATCATCCCCTGTAGATGGGACAAGTCCAATAGCAATTAACCCTGCAAATCAAGCATGGGTTGATATGCATGAGAATTGGACAGAAAGTAGGAGGATTGTGCAATATAGAGCGGTAAATGATTGGTTTAGTGGAACGGCTTCTGATGTAAATACCTTGATAAATAATAGATATACTTATGATATTACCGGAAACTCTCAAAATGTAATTGTTAGAGCAAAAGAGGGAAAAATGGCACATCTAATGGTAATCTCTCCTGACGAAGACCCAAACAGTTTTATTATTGGTTTAGAAGATTTATTTGGAGGAGGAGACAGAGATTTTGAAGATAATGTATTCTATGTCACTTTTCATGATAATACAACGGTAACAGGAACCAAAAAAGATATTTTTACGGTTAATCAATGTACAGGTGATTTGCAATATGAGGTTGAAATTACAAATGTGGGTGCGGCAACAGCAAACGGGGTTACCTTTACCGATACTCCAGATGCCAATACCACATTGACTGTAGGAACGGTTACAACATCGGCCGGTAGTGTTGTTTCGGGAAATACAGCGGGAGATACGGATATCGAGGTAAATGTAGGTAGTATTGCTGCAGGAAATACAGTTACAATTACTTTTGATGTCACTGTTAATAATGGAGTTTTTCCCACAACTACTACGATTTCTAATCAGGGAACGGTTTCCGGAAGCAATTTTACCGATGTTTTAACAGGAGATCCGGACGCTGATCAACATTTTGAGATTACAGAGACCGATTTATCAGAAATGATTGATAATACTGCTCCAACAATAACTTGCCCCGCAGATCAAGATGTTAATTTCGATACTAATTGTCAGTATGAATTACTGGATTATACAACGATGGCAACAACAGGTGATAATTGTTCTTCGACGGTTACAGTTACACAAAACCCTACGGCAGGTACAATGGTTACCAGTGATACTTTAATTACATTGACGGCCGATGATGGTAACGGTAATACCAATACTTGTTCATTTACTGTGAAAATTACTGATAATACGCCTCCTGTTGCTGCTTGCGTTTTACCGTTTACAATTCAGTTAGATGCTACAGGAAATGCTTCAATTACCGTTGCAGATATTAATGATGGTTCTACCGATAACTGTAGTATTGCTTCGATGAGTCTTGATGCAACTAGTTTTGATTGTAACAATTTAGGACCTAATACAATTCTGCTTACCGTTACCGATACTTCGGGTAATAGTCATAGTTGTTCTACAACAGTAACGGTAGAGGACTCAGTGAATCCAGTCGCTAATTGTGTTGCACCGTTTACGGTTCAGTTAGATGGTACAGGTAATGCTTCGATAACCGCCGCCGGTATTGACGATAGTTCTACCGATAATTGTAGTATTGATACAATTAGTATTGATGAGACTAGTTTTGATTGTTCTGATTTAGGAGCTAATACGGTTACGCTAACAATTATCGATGCTTCAGGCAATTCTGATACCTGTACCACAACCGTTACAGTAGAGGACTCAGTGAATCCAGTCGCTAATTGTGTTGCACCGTTTACGATTCAGTTAGATGCTACAGGAAATGCTTCGATCACTGCTGTCGATATTGACGATAGTTCTACCGATAATTGTGGTATTGATTCAATAAGTATTGATGAGACTAGTTTTGATTGTTCTGATTTGGGAGCTAATACGATTACTTTAACAGTTACCGATGCTTCAGGCAATTCTAATACCTGTACTACTACCGTTACGGTAGAGGATTCGATAAATCCTGTTGCTAATTGTGTTGCACCGTTTACGATTCAGTTAGACGGTACTGGTAATGCCTCGATCACTGCTGTCGATATTGACGATAGTTCTACTGATAATTGTAGTATTGCTTCGATGAGTCTTGATGACACCAGTTTTGATTGTAACGATTTAGGAGTTAATATGGTTACTTTAACAGTTACTGATACCTCAGGCAATTCTAATACCTGTACTACTACCGTAACAGTAGTAGATACTATTGATCCCGTTGCTAATTGTGTATCCCCGTTTATAGTTCAGTTGGATAACATGGGTAATGCTTCAATTACATCGGCAATGGTTGATGCTGGTTCAAGCGATAATTGTAGTATTGATACTATTAGTATCGATGAGACTAGTTTTGATTGTTCTGATTTGGGAGCCAATACGGTTATACTAACAGTTACCGATGCTTCAGGTAATTCTGATACCTGTACTACTATAGTTACAGTAGAGGATTCGATAAATCCTATTGCCAATTGTGTTGCACCATTTACAGTTCAGTTAGACGGTACTGGTAGTGCTTCGATCACTGCTGCCGATATTGATGATAGTTCTACCGATAATTGTAGTATTGATTCAATAACTATTGATGAGACTAGTTTTGATTGTACCCATTTAGGCGTAAATACGGTTATGCTTACAGTTATCGATGCTTCAGGCAATGCTGATACCTGTACTACTACCGTAACGGTAGTAGACTCTGTGAATCCTGTTGCTACTTGTGTAGCACCGTTTACCATTCAGTTAGATGCTACAGGTAATGCTTCGATTACTGCTGCCGATATTAATAATGGTTCTACCGATAATTGTAGTATTGATTCAATAATTATTGATGAGACTAGTTTTGATTGTACTGATTTAGGAGTCAATACGGTTACGCTAACAGTGACTGATGCTTCGGGCAATTCTGATACCTGTACTACTGCTGTTACTGTAGAGGATTCGGTGAACCCGGTTGCGAATTGTGTCGTACCGTTTACCATTCAATTAGATGCTACAGGAAATGCTTCGATCACAGCTGGGGATATTAACGATGGATCTACTGATAATTGTGGTATTGCTTCAACCAGTATTGATATTACCAGTTTTGATTGTTCGACTGTAGGAGTCAATACAGTTACGTTAATAGTTACCGATGCTTCAGGTAATTCTGATACCTGTACTACAACCGTTACGGTAGAGGATTCTGTAAATCCTATTGCTAATTGTGTTGCGCCATTTACAGTCCAGTTAGATGCTACCGGTAATGCCTCGATCACTGCAGCCGATATTGACGATAGTTCTATCGATAATTGTGGTGTTGCTTCGACAAGTATTGATATTAGTAGTTTTGATTGTACAAATCTGGGTATGAATGTGGTTACATTAACAGTAACAGATACGTCAGGAAATATAGATACCTGTACTACTACGGTAACCGTCGAGGATAATATACTTCCTGTAGCCAATTGTGTAGCACCGTTCACTATTGAACTTAGTCCATTGGGTGTTGCTGTTCTTGATGCCAATACGGTTGATGATAATTCTACCGATAATTGTGGTATTGTAGATAGAACCATTGATAAAAGTATTTTTAATCTTTCTGATGTAGGGGATCATACGATTACACTAACGGTTACTGATATGGCAGGAAATACAACAAGTTGTAGTACAATCATAACGATAGTTGACATTACACCTCCTGAAATTACCTTATTAGGTGATAATCCTCAGGTAATAGTATTGGGAGATGGGTATACCGAGCTGGGGGCAACAACTATTGATGGATCTCCGATTACAATAGATGCTTCAAATTTTGTGGATGCTACAGGAGATTATACGGTTATCTATAGTGCAACAGATGCTTCGGGTAACAGATCAGAGGTAACCCGAACAGTACAAGTACGAGACCCTATCGATGTTTATTTTGAAATATATCCTAATCCAGCGTCCAGTTATTTTACCATTATTGGTTTTGATAACCTTAAAGCCCTGGAAATTTATGATATAGGAGGAAGGAAAATACGCTCTTACATAGGAGAGAGCCTTACCAGGTCTATTTCTGTCGAAGATTTTCAGGAAGGAGTATATTGGTTAAAGGGATATTTTTTCCCAAAAGAATCGTTGTTAAGGAAGGTTGTGATCAAACACTAAAAAAAAAGTAAGTGGTAAAGGAGTTATTGTAATATCAACAAAAAATGACATTATAAAATGTAGATGTATGGGATTTTAACTTAAAAAATAGCATTTTCCCAATAAATAGAAAAATAAGATGATAACTAATATTTTATTTTAGGTAAATGGATTATTTTTGTAAGAAATAAGAAACTTAGAAGAGTTATAAATTATTAGTAATCTTTTTTGTATCTTAACAGTATAGAATAAAAATAACACTCCCCATATAAGCCGTTTCGTGCTTGTTATATTCTATACTAACATTGTCTTTCATGATACTTTTTGATTAAAAGATGATATTCTGCTTAACGTTAAAAACATACATAAATAATGAATATTTAATAAAATAAACTTTTATTGAAATCAGGTTAAATTTTAAGTTTAAAGCTTTTTTACTTGATGAAAAAAGATGTTTATTTACATTTTAATTTTTTACGGTAAAACCATATTTTTTATGAGGGAAAATTACACTTATGCGTTTTGTAAAAAAGTAACGCTGATAGCATTTATTGTGGTTTCGAATATAACAGCTCAAACCATGAACACGCAGGATGAAATTTCTGGTACTGAATCAGAAAATTTTCAGCTAGGTATTTCAGAACTAACGAGGACGGTTAAATTTTTGGATTCTTCAGATGTAGTTTTTGCGATATATCCTAATCCGGTATCTGATTACTTTACCATAACCGGTTTTGAAGGTCTTAAAGCACTTGAGATATACGATAAAGGAGGAAAGAAGAAAAAAACTTATTTTGGTGCAAATTTAACAAGATCAATTGGGGTCGAAGATCTTGAAAATGGTGTGTATTGGATAAAAGGGTATTTCTTTCCGAAGCAATCAGTCTTTAGAAGAATTGTGGTAAGACATTAAAGTAAAACACTACAATAAATATGTTGCAGTAAAACATTTATAAATGATGTTTAACTATTTTGTATGCATGCATAACAAATGTTTTGTACTTTTGTACTTCAAAAATATAGAGCGATGTACATAAAAGATTTTGAAATTAGATGGAATGACATTGATGCCAACCGTCATTTGGCTAACAAAGCGTATATAGAGTTTGCAGCACACACACGAATGTCATTTTTGACCGAGAAGGGATTTGATCAACGTCTGCTTGCCAAATTTAATATTGGGCCTGTAGTATTTTATGAGCATATCTATTATTTTAAGGAAGTTTTTTATGGAAAACCAGTTAAAGTTTCGCTAGAAATTCCTGGACTAAGTGAAGATGGAATGTTCTTCGAATTTAGACATAATTACTATGATTATAAAGGCCGAAATTTTGCGCAATGTGAGATGATGGGAGCTTGGATGGATCTGGGAACAAGAAAATTAATCCCATTGCCAGAAGAAATAAGTAAATTGTTAGATGCTGTAGAACGACCTAGTGATTTCAAGGTTTTGACCAAAGAGCATACCAGAAAATTTGCTAAAAAACCAATAGACCTAAATCAGATTTAGGAGTCTAATTTTTTTGTAGGCTTGGTTACAAGATAAACTCCAATAAAAACTAGTAAAGCAGATACAATTTTTACCAGATTTAACGAATCTGCTTTCATTGCAATAGCAAAACAAATAGCAAGCAACGGTTGTAAATAAATAAAAGCTGCCAGGGTAGATGCTTTTAAACTTTTTAGTGCATAAATATTAAGCAGATAGGTTAAGAAGGTGGTGCATACCACTACAAAAGTCATTTTCCAAATGGCTTCAAAAGGCAGGGAGGTCCATGCAACCTCACTAAATTCAGAAAAGGTAACCGGAAAATTGATAACTATTCCTATTAGGAACAGCCATTTCATTAACGTTATTCCATGATATTTTTGGGTGAGGGGTTTAATTAGCAATAAATATACTCCATAGGATGCTGCGTTAATAATAAACATAATGTTTCCCAAAGGGATATTGGGTGCGTCTTGTCGAATTTCGGCACCAAATAAAATAAGTCCCAAAGCTCCTGTAAAACCAAGAATAATCCCAAGAGTTCTTAATACTGTGATTTTTTCTTTTATAAAGATAGCCGATAAAATAAATACCAAAATTGGTGAAATCGTAATCATTACAGAACTATTGATAGGAGTAGATAGTTGTAAGCCTTTAAAAAACATCAACATATTAATACCCATTCCAAAAATGGCGCAAACAAATAGTCTTGGCCAGTCTTTTCGTTCTATTTTTTGGTTGGGAACACGAATCGAAGCGATCCAAAACAATAGAGATGCACCTACTACCCGTAACATAATAAATCCAAAGGGTTTAATATAAGTGGGCATAACACCTTTAGCAACCGTATGATTAATGGCATAAATCAAACTGGCACCAAGAGCGGCAAGAAGTGCAAGTACTCTTTTATCCATTAATAGCACTGTTTGCTGCTTCAACCACTTTTTTACTGTTACCTACAAAAATTTGTTCATCAACAAAAATGACGGGACGTTTTAAGAAGGTGTAATGCTCTAGGATTAGATTTTTATAATCCTCTTCAGACAAATTTTTATTTTTAAGATCACGTTCTTTATATAGACGTGCTCTTTTACTAAATAAAGCTTCATAACTCCCTGTCAAACGATACATTTCTTCTATTTGATCTGTGGTAATAACTTCTGTTTTAATATCTTGTAATATAAAATCAGAAGAAGGTTGCAACTCTTTTATGATGCGCTTACAAGTATCGCAAGTAGACAAGTGATATATTTTTTTCATGAGGATGTATTTACATTGTTAAAAACACCACAAAGGAAATTCTTTTCTCAATAAAACTTATATTTTTGGCTAAAAATTATGACCGCCATGCAAGATCCATTAGTAATCACTCGTGTGAACCGAAAAATAGTAGAAAAAATTCTGGATAATCATACCTTAGACCAACTTAATAAAGTCCCAGAGGGTTTTAAAAACAACTTGATCTGGAACATTGCTCATATTGTTGTCACACAACAATTATTGGTGTATAAATTAAGCGGATTGCCCATGATGATCGATGATCAAATGGTAGATAAATACCGTAAAGGTACACAAGCAGAAGGAGCGGTTACTGCAGAAGAAGTGGCCAAAGTAAAAGAATTGTTATTTACTACTTTGGACCAAACAGAAAAAGATATTACCAAGGGTATTTTTGAAAACTATAATGCATACGAAACCAGTACGGGATTTGTATTAAAATCTCTAGAAGATGCCATCCATTTTAATAATTTTCATGAGGGCATTCATTTAGGGTATATATTGGCACTTAAGAAAGCGGTATAATCCGTATTTAAATATAGGTCAGAATATATCCTCAAAGGTTTTTGAAACCTTTGGAGATTTTCTTGTACCATGGCTTTACACAGTTTGCAACTTCTTAGAATACCTATACATAAAAAGCTACGGCATGTTTTGACACATCGTAGCTTTTTAATATGACACTTGTTGTTTGTCGTGCGAAGTCACAGGCATTCGCACATCAGTGAGTTGTTAACTTTTTGGGGATTATAGGCGAATTAATTTACTATCAACCTATCTTCATATTTTTTATTGAAACGGGCTGTTAAATGTATGAAGATCTAAATTATGATAATCATCTGGTCCAATTATGTACGAAACAATAGTCTGATCACTATCATCACCTAGGTAGTCCATTACAAAATTGTAGCCAGGTGAGCCCCAATGCTGCTCAGTAGTTGATGTTGTATAAGACCATTCATTTCCGCTGATCCACTCTCTTTTTATAATGGTAGTACCCATAGCAGTGATTAATTCATCTTTTCCATTTCCGTCAGTATCTGCCATCCAGGTATAACCACTACCGCCCCAGCGATGAGTAGTTGTGTGTTGTTTGCTTATAAATCCTGAACCTGTAGATTGTTTGATATGAATGGTTTGCCCTCCTGGCGAAATGATATCATCTCTACCGTCTCCATTAAAATCTCCTGCCAATGTATACCCTCGTGCACCCCATCTACCATTGTTACTCCATGTCAAGCTAGAAAATTTATTTCCTTGGGATATTTTCATAAATACAGATGTTCCAGCTGCTGAAGCAATATCATCTTTTCCGTCTCCATTAAAATCTCCCACAACCGTATTACTACCAGCTCCCCATAAAGGAGTTACAGACCAATCTGTAGAGGTAAACGATATTGGGTTACTCCAAGGTCTATTTAATTTCATATACACCGTTCCTCCACTAGCTGAAGCGATATCTGCCCTTCCATCGCCATTAAAGTCTCCTGAAAAGGTATATGCTGAACCTCCATACCTACCATCAGTAGAAGCTATTGTAGAGCCTATTCCAGACCATCCGTAAGATAACACAATATTTGCCTCTCTTTGCGTTAGCTCTACAAGGTCATCTCTACCGTCTCCATTAAAATCTCCCGAACGTACCCATCCCGGAGATCCTTGAAAGCTATGGCCAATTAAAAATGGGCGATTAGAAGACTTAGCAGAATACAATTCATCAATTTCTTTGATATTTTCATTGGATTCTACAGACTCATCAATGGTATTCAATTGATCTTTTTCGCAGGAACTTAATAATAAAACCATTGCGATTGGTGTAAATAATTTTAGTTTTTTCATACTGTTTTTAAATTTAAGTTGAACATTTTTCTTTAAGCTACCACAGTAGTAGCTGTTGATTTTAGAAAACCAAAATTATAAACTGTTTTTTACTAGTATATCCCTGTAAACGGTGATTTGCTCCTTATCATATATCCCTGAATATGGTGATTTATTTCTTTGTAATCTTTAATAAAACCGACCTATTCTTAATTTTTGAAAATTAGATTCTTAGTAATCTGAAGAAGTATAATTTTAAAGGAAAGAATCAAACTTTTTCTTTAAAAACTACCCATTTAGGGTGGGGGGTAATCACCAGTGCTCTACTATTTTTACCTTGGTTTACCACTACTAACTATTTAATAGATCAAATAAAAAAGAGACAACTTTGCACGTAGAGTTGTTTGAGTTTTTTGTAACCAATGCCATAATTACTAATGATTTCAAAAATTACTATGAAAACAAAAAATCTAAAAAAAAGTAAATGGATTCTTCTTGTATTAATGGGAGTTTTATACGGGAGCTCTATAATCAGTGCAAAAGCCCAATGTTCTGAAATTATAAATATACCAGATGCGAATTTTAAAAATTTATTGTTAAATCCTAATCACTACAATCCACCTAACCCATTGATAGATGTAAATAATGATGGTGAAATTCAATGTGAAGAAGCCGAGGCAATTACCGAATATAGAATTACGTCTTCGAGTATATCCGATTTAACAGGATTAGATGCCTTTGTTAATCTTAAAAACTTAAATATATCTGACATTCGCTTACCAAAACTAGATCTCAGTAAAAATAGTAATCTTGAAAGTTTTCGGTGTACAAATAGTATGCTCAATTCAATAGTTTTGGGTGAAAATCCAAATCTAAAAAAGGTTATATTATATCTAAATAATTTAACAGAAATTGATCTTAGTGGCCTTTCAAATATAACTAAATTAAGCTTAAATAATAATAAAATTTCTTCAATAGATCTTAGTAAAAATATACGGTTAGAAGAATTATCATTAAGAGATAACCAATTGACTTCTATTGATGTAAATGCATTGGTTGACCTACAAGTTTTTGATTGTGGGTTAAATGCCATTAATTTGTTAGATGTTACAAAAAATACTAAACTTAGGCATTTAAGAAATGTAAATTGTCCAAATTTGAATAGTGTAAACCTTAGCAATAATCTATTACTAGAATCCTATATTGCTTATGGTTGTAATTTCACTACGATAGATATTAGTAACAACCTTTTGGTAAACAGGATTTCATGTTCGCAAAACCCTAATCTTACATGTATTCGTGTGATTGATGAAGTAGCTGCAGCGGCAAATCCTAATTTTCTAAAACCTCCCAAAGCATCGTGGTCTACTATTGCTTGTTCTGATAGCAAAGAAATTTCAAAGATATTAAGTAATTCTTCGCACATGAATAAGCTAAAGCTTTACCCAAATCCGACATCGGGTCGTATAACATTACAGCTGAATAAAAATTTGACAGGAATTGTTAAATGGGAACTCATTTCGATTACGGGACAAGTTGTAAGAAAAGAACAGGTGTTTTCTTCTAAAGTAGAGTTTCAATTAAGCAATATTCCGAAAGGTGTATATATTATAAAAGTAACAGACAACAAAAGTCAATATTCTAAAAAAATAGTAGTAGAGTAGATTAAAAAAAGAAAGAGCTAAATTGTTACTACTTTTTCTTCATAGTAGGATGATCATTTTGTTAAAAATACTAGATTATTAAATAAAAATAGCAAACCCTAAATGTTTAAAAAAAATTGGGGTTTGCTGTTTTTTTTAACGAGTTATTCAGAAATTAGGTAAAGTAACTTACAAAATATCAAAAGCAAAATAAGAAGCTACGTCTTGTTTATTAAGCTTTAATTCGATCGATCCTTCAGCATAAGAACTGATTTCATATGGGTTATAAAGCAGAATGACTTCGGTATCTGTTAATCCAATATTCTCGGGTAGACTAAAAGTATCATTTTCAAAAAAGAAACCTGTGCTATTAATGGGGGACTCATCAAGAATTTTATGTTGTACCCTAAATGCCTTTTCGGCATGATTTACAAAACCATTATAATCTTTAAACAAGGCTTTGTTAGAAAGTCTTTTTCCATTTATAGCATCCATGTTAATATAGGAAACTCCCCCATATCCATGAGCACCACCTGTATAAACATAAGAGTCTATAGCGATAGAGATTAAACTTTTACATTGAAAACCAAGTTTACAATCTATAGTCGCTTCATAAGGAGCGGTTTCGTCAGGAAACTGCTTACTAATATTCTGATAAGAGGTGTTAAACTGTCGAATAGCATCTTTGACGGTAGTTAATGCACCATTTTCATCAATATTCAATATAGAACACGCAGCCTGCTCTATTTGTGTATTAATTGCATTAGTAATCGTATGATTATCGATTACTTTTATCAAATTAATTTCGACAGAAGCACAGTCCTCGGTTTTACAACCTACAATAGAATCTATTGTGAACTTTTGCTCTTCAAAAGTAAAAAGCTCTTTTTTATGACAACCATATACAGCAAGTAAAATGCCTATAAAAAAAATAAATCTCAACTGTGTGTTAGTTTTTATGTTAATCATCTACTAAAAGGTATTCTTCGGAATATGATAAGAACGAATTTAGTCATACATTTGTTGCGGTTTTGACAGAAAATGAACAAGTTAAGTTTTTCCTGTTAAAAATCAACAAATTGTTGGAATGAAGATGAAAAATTAACTTGTTCATTTTCTGTTAAAAATGCAATTGTGACCGTTCTGGGGATTTAAAAAATATAGAAAATGAAGTTTAATACAAAAGCAATACACGGCGGACAAAAGCACGACCCTGCTTATGGAGCAGTAATGCCACCTATATACCAAACATCAACCTATGCACAAACCACTCCTGGGGGGCATAAAGGTTTCGAATATAGTAGAACTCATAATCCAACAAGAAAAGCACTAGAAGATTCTTTTGCAAGTATAGAAAACGGAAAGTATGGATTGGCTTTTGGATCTGGATTGGCAGCGATCGATGCAGTTATCAAATTACTAAAGCCTGGTGATGAGGTTATTTCTACTAATGATTTATATGGGGGTACCTATCGTTTGTTTACCAAAATATTCGAGGATTTTGGAATTAAGTTTCATTTTATAGGACTAGAAAATGCAGACAATTTAGAGCAATATATCAATGCAAATACTAAGTTAATTTGGGTAGAGACACCCACTAACCCAATGATGAATGTCATTGATATTAAGGGCGTTGCCAAGGTGTCCAAAAAGCACAATATTTTATTGGCTGTAGATAATACGTTTGCAACACCATATTTACAAGTTCCACTAGACCTTGGTGCAGATATAGTTATGCATAGTGCTACCAAATATTTAGGAGGTCATAGTGATGTAGTGATGGGGGCTTTGATTGTAAAAGATGATCAATTGGCAGAAAAGCTGTATTTTATTCAAAATGCAAGTGGTGCGGTTTGTGGTCCTCAAGACAGCTTTTTGGTACTTAGAGGTATAAAAACATTGCATATAAGAATGCAAAGACATTGTGAGAATGGAGAGGTAATTGCAAAATACCTAAAGAACCATCCAAAAATAGAAAAAGTATATTGGCCAGGTTTTGAAGATCACCCTAATCATGATATTGCCAAGGATCAAATGAATGGTTTTGGTGGGATGATCTCTTTTGTAACCAAAGGCAGTGATTATAATAGCGCTATTAAAATTATAGAAAACTTAAAGGTCTTTACCTTGGCAGAATCACTTGGCGGTGTAGAAAGCCTAGCTGGTCACCCTGCAAGTATGACACACGCATCTATTCCCAAAGAAGAACGTGAAAAAACAGGAGTAGTCGATTCTTTAATAAGACTAAGTGTAGGGATAGAAGATGTTGAAGACCTGATCCAGGACCTAGAACAAGCAATAGGATAAGTAAATTATTAAATTCAAAAAAATAAACGTGTTTTTTTAGGAATATCATATATTTGGCCTAAAATTTCAACTTTTAGATTAGATCTATTAATTCAATCAACATATGCAAGCACAGATAGATGCATTCATGGAAGAGGTAAAAGCTCGTAATACTCATGAGCCCGAATTCCTACAAGCGGTACAAGAAGTTGCCGAAACGGTAATCCCGTACATCGCTACAAATGAAATTTATAAAGGTAAGAACATTCTATTAAGAATGGTAGAGCCCGAAAGAGCGATTATGTTTCGTGTACCATGGGTAGATGATAAAGGAGAAATTCATGTAAATAGAGGATATCGTATCCAAATGAATTCTGCAATAGGGCCTTATAAAGGAGGATTGCGTTTTCACCCTTCTGTAAATCTAAGTATTTTAAAATTCTTAGCTTTTGAGCAGGTTTTTAAAAATAGCTTAACAACACTACCTATGGGAGGTGGTAAAGGAGGATCTGATTTTGACCCAAAAGGAAAATCAGATGATGAAATTATGCGTTTTTGTCATAGTTTTATGAGCGAATTGTTTAGACATATTGGCCCAGATACTGATGTTCCTGCAGGAGATATTGGCGTGGGTGGTCGTGAGATTGGATTCTTGTTCGGAATGTATCGTAAAATGCGTAATGAGTTTACAGGAGTACTTACAGGAAAAGGTCTTACCTGGGGTGGATCTTTAATTCGTCCAGAAGCTACAGGATATGGTACTGTATATTTTGCTAAAAATATGCTGGAAACAAAAGGGAATTCTTTTGAAGGAAAAACAGTGGTGATTTCTGGTTCTGGTAATGTAGCACAATTTGCTTCAGAAAAAGCAACACAGTTAGGAGGAAAAGTGGTGACACTTTCTGATTCTTCTGGATACATATATGATAAAGACGGGATCGATGCAGAAAAGCTTGCTTTTGTGATGGAGCTTAAAAATGTAAAAAGAGGACGTATCCACGAGTATGCAGAAAAGTACCCTTCTGCAGAATTTTTTAAAGGAAAAACACCTTGGGAAGTAAAATGTGATATTGCGTTACCATGTGCTACTCAAAACGAATTAAATGGAGATGATGCTAAACAATTAGTTGCTAATGGATGTCTTTGCGTAAGCGAAGGAGCAAATATGCCAAGTACGCCAGAAGCAATTGCTGTATTCCACAAAGAGAAGATTTTCTTTGCGCCAGGAAAAGCGTCAAATGCTGGTGGGGTAGCTACCTCTGGATTAGAAATGACTCAGAACTCGTTACGTTATAACTGGACACGTGAAGAAGTTGATGATAAGTTAAAGCAAATTATGGAAGATATTCATGAGGCTTGTACCCAATATGGGACCGAAGAAGATGGATATGTAGATTATGTAAAAGGAGCCAATATTGCAGGATTTGTAAAAGTTGCAGATGCAATGCTTGCACAAGGAGTGATATAAACTTTGTTTTATAAAATATAGTTAAGCCGTTTGAGTTTTCCTCAAACGGTTTTTTTATTGAATAGCTATGTCTTGATTTTACTCAGAAAGTTCGTTAGTGTCAATTAGGTTGTGTACTTTTAAAACAAAATTTGCGCTATGAGGCATCTTATTCTGTTGTTTTTGGCATTTATCCTGGTTTCTTGCGGGGGAGCATATGTTGTTCATGATTATGATGAAAAGCAAGATTTTTTAGAATATAAAACCTATGCTTTTTACCCAGAAATGGTGTCGGGGCTTAGTGATCTGGATCAAAAGCGTCTATTAATGGTTACCGAAAATGAAATGAAGGCAAAAGGATTTATAAAATCAGAAGCTCCTGATATATACATCAATTTTAAAACAAGTTCTTCAGAAAAAGCTTCTACAAATACCATAGGAGTGGGTGTTGGTAGTGGCGGTGGAGGTATTAATATAGGGCTAGGAGGAGCTATCCCTGTAGGAGGCTCGCAGACAATTCTAGAGCTCACAATAGATTTTATTGACGTAAAAAAAGATGCACTTGTATGGCAGGCAATAACAGAAAGAAGATTTCACCCCAATGCTTCTCCAAATACACGAACTAATTTTTTTCAACAAATCATAAAAAAATCGATGAATAAGTATCCTCCAAAAAAATAAAAAGTAAATACGATCGATTATTTTTGAAATATAAGAATGATTAAACCACTTAAAAAGGTGTTGTTTTAAGGTGAATTTTACCCCATAGTTTTACTATATCACTTTTGTTATCAATAGAGTATATGTTTTGATGTTGTTTTTAAAAGGTTAGATGATAAAAACGGTTTAGAAATAAGATTACTTTTTTAGTTATTTTCGCTTTACGATGATTATAAATACATCAGCAATAGTTATCCATTCTTTACGTTATGGTGAGGCAGATCTCATTGTTTCTTTATATACCAGAGAAAGTGGCTTACGCTCCTATTTACTTAAAGGGATTGTAAAATCTAAAAGAGGAAAGTTAAGAATCTCCTGTTTTCAACCACTAACTTTGTTAGAGATAGAAGCGGTACATAGAGATAAAGGATCGTTAGAAAGAATAAAAGATGCAAAAATAAAAACGGTATATACCTCTTTGCATTCTGATTTTGTAAAAAGCTCATTGGTTTTTTTTGTTTCAGAAATTCTTAAGAATTCGATCCAGGAAGAAGAAGCTAATGTAGCATTATTCGAATATATCGAAACTACTTTACTTTGGTTAGATACGCATGAGACCATAGGAAATTTTCATATTGTGTTTTTAACCAAACTCACGCAATATTTAGGGTTTTATCCTGATATTTCTCATTTAGAGTTAGATTATTTTAATCTGGAAGAAGGCGTTTTTCAATCAACAAGTACTAATATACACTGTATAAAAGGTGATCAAGTAGAACAATTTAAAAGATTTTTAGGCACAACATTTGAGGCAAGTATGAGTATTAAACTATCAAAGAATCTACGAAGAGAATTACTAACTATGCTATTAGTATATTTTGAACTACATTTGCACGGTTTTAGAAAGCCAAAATCTCTTTCTGTTCTAAACGAAATTTTTAGTTAAGTAATGCGTTTATTTATATTTTTTTTGTTCACTATATTTTTTGCATCAATAGGGAATGCTCAAAGGATAACGGTATATAGTACCTCAAATTATGAGCCCATTCCTAATGTAGCAATATATAATAAGGACAAATCCAAAACTACCATTACAGATTTTGATGGAGTAGCAGATATAACAGCGTTTTCAGATAGTGAATTACTCTATTTTAATTATATCTCTCATATAGAAGTAAGCATTTTGAAATCCAAAGTGCTTAAGTCTAAAGAAGTATATCTGAAACCAGATGAGAATCAACTTTCAGAGGTAGTAATTTCTGTTTCTAAATGGGAACAAGAACAAAGAGATGTTACCCAAAAAATAGTTAGCCTTTCTGCAAATCAAATTGCACTTTCGACTCCTCAAACTTCGGCAGATCTTTTACAAAGTAGCGGCCAAGTATTTATTCAAAAGAGCCAATTAGGAGGAGGAAGTCCTATTATTAGAGGATTTTCGACAAATAGGTTATTGCTTACTGTAGATGGAGTTCGTATGAATACAGCCATTTTTAGAGGTGGAAATGTGCAAAATGTAATATCTGTAGATCCTTTTACCATCGATAGAACCGAAGTAATTTTAGGCCCTGGATCGGTAGTATATGGTAGTGATGCTGTAGGGGGTGTAATGAATTTTTATACAAAAGAACCTAAGTTTTCTAAAAATGGTGACCCAAGACTTTTGGGAGACGCCATGATACGATATGCAAGTGCCAGCGAAGAAAAAACGGGTCATGTAGATATCAATATAGGCCTAGATAAGTGGGCATTTTTAACGAGTGTTAGTTATACTGATTTTGATGATTTAAAGATGGGATCTCATGGCCCAGATGAGTACCTAAGAAATGAATACGTTGAGACAGGAGGTGGGCAAGATGTAGTACTCACAAACCCAGACCCCGAAAAGCAAATTTTTACCGGGTATAGTCAGATTAATTTATTACAGAAAGTACGTTTTGCTCCAAATGATAAATGGGACATTAATGCAAATTTGATTTATACAGAAACTTCAGATTATCCTCGTTATGATCGTTTGATAAGACCTAGAGAGGGTACATTAAGATCTGCAGAATGGTACTATGGCCCTCAACGGTGGTTTATGAGTAATTTTAACTTAACACATAAATCAAGGAGCAACTTGTATGATACGATGATGGTTACTGCGGCCTATCAGTATTTTCAGGAAAGCAGAAATGATCGCAATCTAAACAGTACCGATTTAGAAAGAACAGAAGAACAGGTAGATGCATATTCTATTAATTTTGATTTTAAGAAAAAGTTTAATAACAATACTGCGTTGTATTATGGGTTAGAATATGTACTTAATCAAGTAGCTTCTAATGGTGAAATAACAAATATCCAAACGAGTGAAACTAACGATAGCCCTTCAAGATATCCAGATGGAGCAACCTGGCAATCGATTGCAGCTTATTCAAGCATCAAACATAAATTAAGCGAAAAATTAAGATTTCAGGGGGGACTGCGGTATAACCGAATTATATTATACTCAGAATTTGATACTAGGTTTTTTGACTTTCCATTTACCGAAGGAAACTTAGATACAGAAGCCGTTACCGGAACAGCAGGATTAAGTTGGTTGCCTAATGAAATGATACAATGGAAATTAAATTTCTCTACGGCATTTAGAGCACCAAATATTGACGATGTAGGTAAGATTTTTGATTCAGAACCAGGATCGGTAGTGGTACCTAATCCAGACTTGAAATCAGAATATGCTTATAACGGAGAATTAGGGGTGAAGCTATCTTTTGATAAAAACCTTTCATTAGATCTATCTACATATTATACGTATCTCAAAGATGCCTTGGTGAGAAGGGATTTTAATCTTAATGGAGAAACGGTGATAGAATTTGATGGAGAGCCAAGTAATGTGCAGGCAATACAGAATGCTGCCAATGCAAGAGTTCATGGTTTTGAAGCAGGGTTAGAGTATCTTTTTGCCAAAAACTTCAAATTAATCTCTAAGTATACTTTTGTAGGAGGAGAAGAAGAATTGGATAATGGTACCGTAGCGCCTTCGAGACATGTCTCACCACAATTCGGAACAACACGACTAACCTATACAGTACCTAAATTAACAATTGATGCTTTTGCAACTTATAACGGAGAACTGGATTATAAAGACCTTTCTCCCTCAGAACAGAGCAAGGAATACTTATATGCATTAGATCAGAACGGGAACCCTTATTCACCATCCTGGTATACGCTCAATCTAAGAACGCAATATCAATTTACAGAAAACATACAAGGTATTTTTTCTATAGAAAACATCACAGACCAGAGATATAGACCTTATTCTTCTGGAATTGCAGCTGCTGGAAGAAATTTTATCATGTCTTTTAAATATTCTCTCTAAAGAAATACTAGTATATGGTAAACCTGGACGCTGGCAAAAATTCTAAAACTGCCTCTTTGAAAAACAAATTGTTTGTCTTTGATATAGATGGTACACTTACAGACAGTGTGCCAATGTATCTTATTTCGGTCACTCGATCGTTAGAAGCATTAGGAATCAAAGATATTGATACAGATTATAATAATTACAAACACCATACCGATAGTTATGCGTTACGATATAATTATGAACGCAACTTTAATATGTCTGCTCCAAAGCATTTGTTGGATGATTTTGAAAACGATCTGGTACATCAGATGAGCACCTTTAATGCCGTAAACGAAATAACAGGTGCAAAATCAGTAATTCAATTCTTTAAAGACAATGAAATTCCGTTTTGTTTTGCCACAGGTGCACTTCCGAAACCGGCAATAATAAAATTAAAGCAATGTGATATTTGGTATGATGAACAATTATTATCTACTTCAAAAACACACGAATCAAGAGAAGGTTTTGTACTAAATGCTATCGAAAAGGCGAAGGTGTTTTATAATAAAACTGAGTTTGATCAAATAATTTCTGTTGGAGATGGCTTGTGGGACCTTAAAACCGCACAAAACCTATCATTAGATTTTGTAGGAATAGGTGATAAGAACAAAACACACCTACTTAAACAAGGAGCCGAGTATTGTTTTTCTGATATGTTAGCATTCAAAAACCATTATACTATTTCTTAGTCTTTAGTGTTCGAATAAGTTGTGTGTCAAATACTTTTTTTAGCTCCGCAAGCTGGTTAACATTGTCATTTGGGACCGCGATAGACAGTACATAGTGTTTTATTTTCCACCCTTTGTTGGTTTTAGTAAGAACACCACTTCCTCGACAAATACCCATCCAGGTATCCAATAACTCATCAAACCATGCAGTTTCTTTAGTCTCTGATAAAAAGATATTTCTTTCTAAAGTAGAGAAACTCCAAGCTTTTCCTTTGTCAAAATGAGGCTTAGCATACCCTTTGAATTCAGAAATTGTCCAGTTTTCTGTTGGATCTGTACCTATATAAATGGCGTCTTTGTCCATATGACCAAAGTAAGCGTCAAATTTGGCTTCGGCAGCTGCCTTATGCCATTGTTCTAGAACGGTGTTTATCTGTTCTTTTTCTTGTGAAAAACAGGCACCGCAAAATAATAACAGCCCTATAAGAGATTTTTTTATAGATATCATTCTTCTTTATTTTTAGGATCTCGCAATAGTTCTTTTTCAATATTTTCTGGAATAGCCAGAGACAACTCATTTAATTGAGTAATTAAACTATTAAATGCTATGATTAATCTGGTATTAGCTTCTATAATTTTTTTTGGATCCGGATGTTTCTTTTCAGCAAGTAATGATAAAAGACCTTTCTCGGTAAGCAATATATTAGTGCGAGATTTGATGGTATTTACAGACAAATCCTTAGGAAGATTTTGTTTAAACGTATGCATTAACAAGCTTAAGCTATCTGTGTATTTATGCACATAATACGGATTTGCACTTTGCATGGTTGTAATAAGTTTTCTTAAATTTTGAAAATCATCAAAATTTTCCAGATTTTTTTCTGCATCCGAGGAAAGTGCTTTGAGGCTAACTTTTACCTTTTCTTTAGAAAGACTATCTAATTTAACAATAGGTCTTTCTGAAGCTATAGATTGTTTCTTATCATCTTTACAGCCAAAAGAAAGAAGCAAGATTCCTAACAAAAGAAATATTCTCATTTTGTTTTTTTTAGTAAGGACTCAAAAATAAGATATTTATGTCAATTAAGATGTGTATTAAGATATGTAATATATGTTTACAATAATTAATGGTTATTGTAAGATTTGTATTGTTTTTGTAATCGTTTAATCGACTCTCTTACAGCGTAAAACCTACACTTTGTGGTAGATTTCTTTCTTTCTGTACCGCTTTAAATTTTATTAAAAAGACGTTTACATGCAACACTAGAAACGAATTCTAATCATGTTTCAACGAATTCTAATAATGTACTAGCTTAGATTGTTTTACAAACTACTTTAGTAGCCGATTTTGATCTTAAAAACCATGATTACCATAAATTTTATATGGGTAAACTATATAAAAAAGCATGGATTGTAAATTTTATTAAGTAATGAATAACACAAACTCTTAATTACTGTAAACATGTATTTAAAACGATTATCCCCAAGGAAACCAAGACTTTTAAGTCGACTAAAAAAAGCATTCATAGTGGGTGCTTTATGTATTAGTGCATTTACGTATGCACAGGATGGAAAAAACATTATCAGTGATAGTGAAGCAATTTTCTCCAAATCTCTTTTCACAAAAGCAAAAGGAGGAGATGCTACTTTAAAAATTAATTTAATAGGTGAAGAATCATCTAAACTACAAATTAATTTTAGTGAAGGAAACGCAAATAATAATTACCGAGTGTTGGGAGATCTAAATGGTGCTACATCAGTAAAAGATGGGTCAACAGTGGTAATAGAAAAATCAAATGGAAAAGTTTCTGGTAGAATAGTTTCTTTTGAAGAGAAAAAGGCATATAAAATATTTACTAATGAACAAGGGCAGATAGTGTCTGAAGAAGTTGATATCAATCATGTTGCATGTGTAAATTATAGAGATCAAGAAGAAGATCATAATCATAAAGGTCATGATGCTCATAAAAGAGATACTTCTAATGATACATTCTCTAGAGTACAACCAGAATATGAAAGTTTACCTGGTGCATCTCATGTGATTTATTTGGATTTTGACGGAGAATTAGTGAGAAATACTAGCTGGAATAATGGTAGAGATATTAACGCTCAGCCCTCTGGAATGAGTGATCAATCTATCTTAAATGTTTGGAGGAATATAGCAGAGGATTTTGCTGCGTTTAAAGTAAATGTTACGACTAAAAGAAGTGCATATGATGCCGTTCCAAAGAACCGTAGAATTATGTGTATTTGGACACCTACCAAAACTGCAGCTCCTAGTGCAGGTGGGGTAGCATGGCTTAATGGTTTTAGTGCTAATAACGATGAACCTTGTTGGGCATTTATCATGAGAGGAGATCAACCTGCGGGAGAAGTAGGATCTCATGAGATAGGTCATACACTTGGTTTACGTCACGATGGAAAATCTGGTGGAACTACTTATTATGGAGGACACAATGGTTGGGCTCCTATTATGGGAGTAAGCTATTATTATTCAAGAGTTGGTCATTGGAGTAAAGGTGAATATAGTGGAGCAAACAATCAAGAGGATGATGTAGCTGTTATGGCCAATTCTAGAAATGGATTTGGTTATAAAACCGATGATCATGGTAATACTACAGCTAATGCAACGGCGTTGGTGTCTGACGCAAGTGGAAATGTATCTGCCAATAGTAATAAAGGATTGATTGAAAAAAGAACTGATAAAGATGTATTTTCTTTTTCAACTTCTGGAGGAAATGTAGATTTTAAAATTGATCCAAATCAGTACTACGCAAGTTTAGATATTAAAGCAAGAATTCTTAATAGTAATGGACAAGAAGTTGCCTCTTCGGATTTAGCAGGATTAAATGCTGCCATTAACACTAATTTGGATAGAGGAACTTATTATATAGAAATTGACGGAGTTGGTTCTGGTGCTAACCCAAGCGTTGGATACTCTGATTATTCTTCATTGGGTAACTTTACTATTTCTGGTAAATATCCTAAAGAAGGAGACGCCGATACACAAGCACCTACTGCACCTTCAGGATTGGCTGCAGCAAATGAAACACAATCAACGATTGATCTTACCTGGGAAGCATCTACAGATAATGTAGGAGTAACGGGATATGATGTATATCGTGGTAATACCATGATTGCTACTGTAGCAGGAACAAGATACCAAGCTACTGGATTAACAGCAGGTACCGAATATTCTTTTAGAGTAAAAGCAAAAGATGCTGCTGGTAACGAATCTGCTTTTAGTAACACAGCTACTGCTTCTACTTTACCAGAAGAAGATACACAAGCACCTACTGCACCTTCAGGATTGGCTGCAGCAAATGAAACACAATCAACAATTGATCTTACCTGGGAAGCATCTACAGATAATGTTGCTGTTACAGGATATGACGTGTATCAAGGAGATACCATGATTGCAACAGTTCCAGGAACAAGATATCAAGCTGCTGGATTAACTCCAGGTACCGAATACTCTTTTAGAGTAAAGGCAAAAGATGCTGCTGGTAACGAATCTGCTTTTAGTAACACAGCTACTGCTTCTACACTACCAGAAGACAATACCGATACAGAAGCTCCTACTGCACCAACAGAATTAATGGCAGATAATGAAACACAAACAACCATCGATCTTAGCTGGATGGCCTCTACAGATAATGTAGGTGTTACAGGATATGAAGTATATCAGGGAGATGTGATGATCGCAACTGTAGAAGGAACTAGATACCAGGTAATGGGATTAACCCCAGGAACCGAATACTCGTTTAGCGTATTGGCAATGGATGCTGCAGGAAACAAATCAAGGTTTAGTAACACAGCGACAGCTTCTACATTACCAGAAGACAATACCGATACAGAAGCACCTACTGTACCAACAGAATTAGCTGCTTCTAATATCAAGCAAACTACCTTAACACTTAACTGGATGGCTTCTACAGATAATGTAGCAGTAACAGGATATAATGTATATCAAGGTACAACCATGATAGGTACTTCTGTTACAACCTCATTTAATGTATCAGGATTAACAGCAGCTACTACTTATCAGTTTACAGTAGTTGCTATGGATGCTGCAGGAAACATGTCTGAGGCTAGTAATGTAGCAACTGCCACTACCAAAGATGAAGATACTACCAATATTTGTGAGGGAGTAGCACCATGGCAATGGGGAGTACCTTACCAAACAGGAGACAGAGTAGTGTACAGAGGGAATCTTTTTGAAAAACTAGAAAGAGGATGGAAGTTTATTGGTAAATGTGGTGCTAGTTCTTGTGAAGGAGTTGCTGATTGGAAATCAGGAACAAACTACTCTTCTGGAGATCAGGTAGTTTACAGAGGTAACTTATGGCAACGTACAGACAGAGGTTGGATATTTGTTTCATCTTGCGGAGCTAAGTCTAGTAAGATAGCACCACCACAAGAAAGATTTGCTGTTTATCCAAACCCAAGTAGTGGTACAATAAACACTACCTACACTCTGTCTGACCAGCGTACAACATATAGTATTTCTGATATGTTAGGTAGAATAGTGGCTAAAGGAGAGTACACATCGACAGCATATGATGTTTCTCAATTAAAAGCTGGAACCTATATTTTTATAATCACAACAAATAAAGCGTCTTATAAAACAGCTTTTGTAAAAGAGTAAATATATAAGTAAGCACATTAATTATTTCAGTGAAATAAAGTTTGATAGAGGCTGTCTGTAAAGACAGCCTCTTTTTTGTTTATAGATTAAAATTTAACACAATAACCCTTTCGAAACGAATTCTTGCTAACAAATAACGAATTCTACATGAAACAAATCGTTTGCTTGTTGTAAACCCGTATGAGTATAAAAACCAATAGGTTAACGAATACGTAAATAATGTGTTATTTTTTGCAAAGTGCTCAAAATGTTGTAATTATGTAATAACTTATTATAACACAAACTTAAACTTCAAACATGAAACCACACAGATTAACCCCTGGGGGAGTGGCGCCGTTCGGTCTGCTCAAAAAAGTATGCATTCTATTTATTTTATGTATTAGCGCATCGATGTATGCCCAACAAGAAAGTGACACTTATCTGATAAGTAACAAAGTAGATAATTTTTCTCAATCATTATTTTCTGCTTCCAAAGGAGAAAATGCCACTTTAAAAATTAATTTATTAAGTGCAGAAGGATCTGCTTTAAAGATTAATTCTAGAAACGGTAATGTTAATGCCTATCGATTATTAGGAAGTCTTGAAGGATCCAAATTGGTAAAAGATGGCGCAACCGTAGAAATTTCTATGAGAAATGGAAAGGTTGAAGGTAAAGTGGTTTCTTTTATAGAAAAGAAAGCATATAGGATATCGACAACCGATCAAGGGCAAATAATGTCCAAAGAGATGGACATTAATAAATTAATGTGTGTAGATCTTAAAAAAGCTGATAATCCAGTTCAAAAAAGAGATACTTCTAACGATACATTTTCTAAGGTACAACCGCAATATGAAAGTTTGCCTGGAGTACCCCATGTAATCTACCTTGATTTTGATGGAGAATTTGTACAAAATACCAACTGGGCTAATGGAGGAAATATTAATGCACAAACTTCTGGATTTAGTGACCAAACCATTTTAGCCGTATGGAGAAATATGGCAGAGGATTTTTCTCCTTTTAAGGTGAATGTTACCACAAAAAGAAGTGTTTTTGATGCAGCAGCAAAGAACCAAAGAATCATGTGTATTTTTACACCTACAGATACTGCGGCTCCAAATACTGGTGGTGTAGCATGGATCAATGGTTTTAATGCAAATAATAATGAACCAACTTGGGTATTTAATACTGGAGATCAAACTGCGGGAGAAACAGGATCGCATGAAGTAGGTCATACATTGGGATTATATCACGATGGAATATCTGGTGGAACTACATACTATCAAGGGCATAATGGTTGGGCTCCTATTATGGGAACTAGTTACTATTTTACCAAAGTAGGACATTGGAGTAAAGGAGAATATAGTGGTGCCAACAATACTGAAGATGATATTGCTATTATCACAAATACCAGAAATGGATTCGGTTTTAAAGCAGATGATCATGGTAATACTACTGGCAACGCGACAGCATTGGTGTCTGATGCAAGTGGAAACGTATCTGCAAATAGTAACAAAGGATTGATTGAACAAAGAACTGATAAAGATGTATTTTCGTTTACTACATCTGGCGGAAATGTAGAGTTTTCTATCGATCCGTATCCGTATTATCCTAGTTTAAATATTCAAGCAAGACTTTTAAATAGCAGTGGTCAACAAGTTGCATCTTCAGATTTGTCAACACTTAAAGCTTCTTTTAATACGAGTCTTTCTGCTGGAACATATTATATAGAAATTGATGGAGTAGGAGAAGGTGCAAATGCCAGTGTAGGATATACCGATTACTCTTCTTTGGGTAATTTTACGATTTCTGGTAAATATCCAAAAGGAGGTTCTACAGATACACAAGCGCCATCTACACCCACTGGATTAACGTCATCTAATGTACAGGCAACATCTGTATCACTTTCATGGACAGCTTCGACAGATAACGTGGGAGTATCGGGGTATGATGTTTATCAAGGGAATTCTGTTGTAGCAACGGCAACGAGTACATCATATAATGTGTCAGGCTTGACGGCAAATACAGCCTATCAATTTAGAGTAAAGGCAAAAGATGCGGCGGGTAACGCATCAGGATTTAGTAATACAGTTTCAGTGACAACGTCAAATGATACTACAGATCCTACATATTGTGCGTCCAACGGTAAAAGCGTTTCAGATGAATATATTAGTAAGGTTGCCTTAGGTAGTATTAATAATACCACTACAGGTTCATCGGGTGGATATGGTAACTATACCTCGATATCAACTTCATTATCAAAAGGCGCTTCAAATACGATTACTATTACACCTGCATGGTCAGGTACGGTTTATAATGAAGCCTATAGTGTATGGATTGATTATAACAATGATGGTGATTTTGCAGATAGTGGTGAGCAGGTTTGGAGTAAAGCTGCTTCGAAAGATACTTCAGTAAGTGGTAGTTTTACGGTTCCTAATAGTGCTAGTAATGGAGAAAGACGTATGCGAGTATCGATGAAATACAATGGAGTTCCTGGACCGTGTGAGTCTTTTAACTATGGAGAGGTAGAGGACTATACTGTAAATATTGGTGGTGTTGTAAACCCAGACCCAACCTGTACCGATGGTATTCAGAATGGGGATGAAACGGGAGTTGATTGTGGAGGTTCATGTGCACCTTGTGATACTGGCGGTACCGTAGTGTATGTGGATATGGCAGATCAAACGGCAAGTTCTTCTTCTACTTGGAGTTTCTTTAGAATTGAAGTAGGAGATAATAAGGATTATGGAGCTTGGTTTAGTGGTAACACAGTTCGTTTAGTGACCTATAATAAAGATGTTGTTTGTAATGGAAGTACTAGCAATGTTACATTTTTGGGTGAAGGTGTGCAGGTAGGTGCATCTAGTAATTTTGTAACAAATTCACATAGTTATATAGTAAGTTCTTCTTCGTATAATGATTGGCATGGAAAATCAGGGTATATAGGATTTACATTTAAGATAGGAAGTGCTACTCATTATGGATGGTTCTATGCAACAGTAGCAGCAGACGGTTTATCGTATACGATTAAAGATTACGCATATAATACAACTGCGGGACAAGGTCTGATAACAAAAAGACCAAGTGCTTCTGCATCTAAAACAGGAAATACTACTTCCAAAATCAGTGCATACCCAAATCCATTTGGAGAATCATTTACATTAAATGTCTCTAGATTAGATAGTGAGAAGTTTACAGTGAAAGTATATAATATGTTAGGTAAAGAGGTGATCTCTAGAGATTATACAAAAAATCCTGGGAATATCAATTTAGGAGAGAACGTTAAAATGTCTTCAGGGTCTTACTTTGTGAAAGTATTCACTGCAAAACATTCTGAGACCATACAAATAACAAGGTTTTAATTAAAGAGTAGAACCTGAGGTTAGAAGCTGAATTCTAGGTTAAAACAAAGAATTCAGCTTCTTCTTTGATGTCTGAACAAAAAAACTCAAATTTTTGTTAAAAAAACTTCAATTATAAGATCCTTGGCTCTACATAATACAGTGTATTTACTTTATAAAGACTACTTTTTTGATTTTAAGAAATACGTTAATAAAATGTCATATAACAAATTATTTTTTGTAAAATGCTGATAATGTTGTAATTATGCAGTAACTTATTTTTGTAACACAAACAAACACTTTTTTAAACATGAACTCATCACAATTACCTTTAAAGATTCCACTATCGTTGGACCTGTTCAGAAAACTTTCAGGATGAAGTGATTTTTCGTAATTATCTCTCGATAACGATGAAAAGATTACTTAAAAATTAATCTTTCGATTAAAAATTCGTACACCGATTTTACTTTGCGTAAGATATTTAATGTAGTCTATGTAAATGGATTACTTTTTGGGATATGAATTTTGATGATACTGGTTATATTTTTTATACCCAAAAATCAAGTAGTGAAGCTATTTATTTAACTAAGCTTTGACTTTTGATGATACATTACATTTATTTTTTCAAACACAAACTCAAATAATTATGAAAACGCGATTATTAGTATTCGTGGGCTTGTTTATTCTTAATTTAGGATATGCTCAAATAAATCCTTGGGCAAAAAGTTCAGGAAAAGGTCAACAACTTACCAGTATATCTTCTAAGGTAAGTTTAAAGAATCAAACTATTTATAAGTTAGACATACAAGCACTAAAAAATGCGCTTAAAAAAACTCCGCATCGGGCAAAATCTTCGGTAAATTCAGGTGTAGTAATTACTTTTCCTAACCGAAAAGGAGAATTCGAAACGTTTATAGTATCTCAAACATCGGTATTGCATCCTGATCTGGCAAAAAAATTTCCATCTATCCAATCGTACATCGGGGTAAGTACAGTTAACAAATCCGCTGTCATTAGATTCAGTATTTCTGATACAGATGGATTTCACGCAATGACCATGAGAGCAGGCGCTCAGTCAGAATATATTGATGAATATTCTAAAAGTAGAACCAGTTATATGGTGTATTCAAAAGATGATATGACTGGTGAACAAGAATTTAGCTGCGAACTTAAAGAATTCGGACTAGAAAAGACGAATCTTGATTTTGGTAGTCTACAGCAAAGAAATGCTAATGATGGTAGACTTAGAACGTATCGTTTGGCATTTGCTTGTACAGGAGAGTATGCACAGTTTCATATCAATGATCAGGGAGTATCCTCTAGTGCAACAGATGCAGTAAAAAAAGCGGCTGTTTTGGCAGCCATGAATACCACGATGACCAGAGTAAATGGTATCTATGAAACAGATCTTGGGGTTACCATGCAAATCGTAGCGAATAACGATAGAGTTATTTATCTTAACGGTAGTACAGATCCTTATGGAGCACAACCAATAGATCAAAATCAAGCTACTTGTGATCAACAAATAGGAAATGGAAACTATGACGTAGGGCACGTTGTAGGTACAGGTGATGGTGGTGTAGCTGGTTTAGGAGTTGTTTGTGGTAGTAGAAAGGCAGAAGGGTTTACGGGTCGTAATACTCCAAAAGGAGACCCGTTTGATGTAGATTATGTTGCGCATGAGCTAGGGCATCAATTTGGAGCAAATCATACACAAAATAATTCTTGCCAACGAAATGGTAGTACTGCGATGGAACCTGGTAGTGCCTCTACTATTATGGGATATGCAGGTATTTGTAGTCCAAATGTTCAGAATAATAGTGATGATCATTTTCATGCGATTAGTATACAAGAAATGTGGGCTCATGTAACCGGAAGTGCTACTTGTTCACAAAATACAGTTACTGGTAATACAGCTCCAACAGCCAATGCCGGAAGCAATTTTACCATACCAAAATCAACCCCATTTATTCTAAAAGGATCAGGGTCAGATGCGAATGCTGCAGATCAGTTAACGTATAACTGGGAACAAATGGATTCTCAGGTAGCAACCATGCCACCAGTAGCAACCTCTACATCGGGACCAGCGTTTCGTTCGTTATCATCCAAAACATCACCAGATAGATATATGCCTGATTTGGCTACAGTAATTGCAGGAAATACTGCGTCAGAATGGGAAGTAGTACCTTCTGTGGCCAGGACAATGAATTTTAGACTTACCGTACGAGATAATCATGCAGGTGGTGGTAATACGGCATCAGACAATACCCAAATTACAGTAAGTGGAAATGCAGGTCCTTTTGTAGTAAATGCACCTAATACCAATGTAAGTTGGGCTGCGGGATCTTCTCAAACGGTTACTTGGAGCGTAGCAGGAACGACAGGAAATGGTGTAAATGCTGCTAATGTAGATATTTTATTGTCAACTGATGGAGGGAATACGTATCCGGTGACTATAGCATCAGGGGTGGCGAATGATGGTTCGCATGCGATTACAGTTCCTAATAATCAAGGTACTCAAAATAGAATTATGGTTAGAGGATCCAATCATATCTTTTATGATATATCCAATGCCAACTTTACAATTACAGGAGGTACTGTAGATAATCAAGCACCTACTACACCTAGTGGGTTAACTGCTTCTAACATTACACAAACCACCATCGATTTATCCTGGACAGCTTCTACCGATAATGTTGGGGTAACTGGCTATGATGTATACCAAGGAAATAATGTAGTAGCTACTGTTACAGGAACAACGCGTCAGATTACGGGATTAACTGCAGCTACGGCATACTCATTTAGAGTAAAGGCAAAAGATGCTGCTGGTAATGAATCTGGATTTAGTAATACTGCCAATGCTACTACTTTACCCGAAGATACTAGTGATACACAAGCACCTACAACTCCTGCTAACTTAGCTTCGTCTAATGTAACTCAAACTACAGTAGGTTTATCCTGGACAGCTTCTACCGATAATGTTGGAGTAACTGGCTATGATGTTTATCAGGGTAATACGGTGGTAACAACGGTAACAGGTACATCGCATACAGTAACAGGATTAACGGCTAATACTGCCTATCAATTTAGAGTAAAAGCAAAAGATGCTGCAGGTAATACTTCTGACTTTAGTAATACCGTTTCTGTAACTACATTAACCGATACGACCGATCCAACTTATTGTTCTTCGAACGGTCAAAGTGTTACAGACGAGTATATAAGCAACGTAACATTAGGCAGTATTAATAATACCACCACGGGTTCTTCTGGAGGGTATGGAAATTATACTTCTCTTTCTACTACTCTGTCTAAAGGAGCATCTAATACAATCACTATTACTCCAACATGGTCGGGTACGGTTTATGATGAAGGATATAGTGTATGGATCGATTATAACAGAGATGGTGATTTTGCAGATAGTGGAGAGCAAGTATTTAGCAAAGCAGCTTCTAAAGATACTTCTGTAAGCGGAAGTTTTACAGTACCTGCATCTGCTACCAACGGGAATACTCGTATGAGAGTATCTATGAAATACAATGGGATACCTACTCCATGTGAGTCCTTTAATTTTGGAGAGGTAGAAGATTATACAGTAACTATTACAGGAGGAGGTACCGATCCAACATGTAACGATGGGATACAAAACGGAGATGAAACCGGTATCGACTGTGGCGGTTCTTGTGAACCTTGTCAAGTAGATCCTACTTGTAATGATGGGATACAAAATGGAGATGAAACCGGTATTGATTGTGGTGGTTCTTGCGAACCATGTCAGGTTACAGTAACCTATTGTACTGCTAATGGTAATGATGGTCCAGAGGCAATATCGAATGTTACTTTTGCAGGGATTAATAACTCATCAACACGTGGTGCTACAGGTTATGAAGATCATACCTCCTCTACGGCAAGTGTAAGCAGAGGAACAAGCTATAATCTTAATGTGACCATTATAGGATATCAAGGTGGATCTACCGACGAAATATATGCTTGGATCGATTGGAATCGTGATGGTGATTTTGCAGATGCTGGTGAGAATTATACGGTAACAAAAACATCTAATCTAGCGGGTAGCGTGTCGATAAGTGTACCGCAAACAGCAAATGTCGGGTCAACAAGAATGAGAGTATTGGTTTCTTACTATGATAATGAAAACAACCCTTGTGATACCGGTACTAATGATGTTCGTTTTGGAGAGTATGAAGATTATACAGTAGCAGTAACTGCCAGTAAATCTGACAACTCTAATAGCAGAGATTTCTTCTCTATTGCTAATCCAGTTGCTTCTTATGGTAATTTGGATGTAGCCTTTAGTAATGCTACTACTGGAAATGCAAGAATTACTGTATTTGACACTAACGGAAGAAAAGTGGCTGATTTTAGTCAACAAAAACTTTCTGGAAATTATTTGTCATTACCTCTTAATGGAAAACTAAGACAAGGACTATATTTTGTAAACATACAAACAAAAAGTGCAAACGGGACAAAAAGTTTTATTGTGAAGTAATGTGAACTATTGTTTTCGATAGTTACAAGGCTGCCATTTATGGCAGCCTTTTTTATGGTTAGTTTTTCCTCATAGCTAATAAGCAGAACTTATTTAATTTTTGATTTTGGGTAACAATTTACAAGTTTAAGAACTATTGCATATAAACTTTTAATATCGAGACCTAGAAGTAGGTCCGTATTTATTATTAAATGATCATATATGAACAAATTTAAAGCTCTTAAGAGCTACAAAATTGAAAGAAAGGAACTGAAGCATATTAACGGTGGGATCGGCGAAACCAAGAAATATTCTTGTGTTGTTAAGACCAAAGGATTTAAAGATCATAAATGGACCTGCTATGCTCCTCAAGTTAGTCAATGCAAAAACCCTATTGGTTTAGGAAAACAAACCTGTAAACAAGTAAACAGTATTACTCCTGCAGAATAAAGGCTGGTTTATGTGATAAATCTAGAACGAAGTCTGTTATTTTGATAATAACAGGCTTTGCCTTTTTTTTAGAATGAGGACAAATTTGTATGAGAAGAACCATAAGAGTAAAGCAAAAAGGTTTTAAAAACAACTACTATTATATGGAGGTGTTGAATCTTTAGCCAAGTTTTAGAGATGCTACATATTAGGTGTTGTAGCAATCTTTTTTAAAACCGGATTAAAAACATCTGAACTTACCTCTACCCGGTCGCCAATTCTAAAGGATTGCACTTTTTTCTCTTCAATAGGAATATGAATGAAATTTGCGCCTGTCAAAAGTGTAATGATACATTGGGTATTTTCTTTTTTTTCTATGCTAATAATTTCACCAATAAACTGCACATTATTATTGATACTATGATGAGTTAATAAGGTCAAAGGATCTCCTTGTTTTACTATTTGCCCCTGATCAAGCACAAAAACATGATCAGACATTTTGATAACCTCGCTAATATCATGGCTTATCAGTATTGTTGTTATAGCATATTTTTGATGTATTTTGAGAATATAATCCTGTAGCTTAGACCGCATATGATGATGTAAGGCAGATAGAGGTTCGTCTAACATGAGAATTTCGGGTTTGCGAACCATGGCTCTGGCCAATGCGACTCTTTGTTTTTGACCTCCAGAAAGTTTTTGAGGTTTGCTATCTTGTAATTGCTCTAATTCTATAATCTCTATTAGCTCGTTTACGATGCTAGGATCTTGTCCTTTTTCTAGGGCAAAAAGAAGGTTTTCTTTTACGGTCATATTAGGAAACAAGGCATATTCCTGAAACATAAACCCAATTTTTCGTTGTTGAGGCTTCAGACAAACTCCTTTTTCAGTATCGAGCCATGTTTTTTCATGTATCCTGATACATCCTTTATCCACTTTCAGTAAACCAGCAATCATCCTAAGAATAGAAGTTTTTCCTGCTCCAGAATTTCCGTAAAATGTAACTAAACTTCCTTGATCAATAGTAATATTAATATCGAGAAGCATTTTTCCGTTTACAGCATCCAGTTCTTTTTGTAATATAAGTTGTATCATCTCCAGAACCGTTTTAGGTAGCTACCATTTATTACATAAACAAGTAGTAAAATGAAAAATGTAATTATGAAAAGAATAAATGAATACATATTAGCCGAGTCATAATTAAGAGCTTCTACTTCGTCATAAATTGCTATAGATGCTACTTTTGTTTTACCAGGTATGTTACCTCCAATCATTAAAACTACACCAAACTCCCCAATGGTATGAGCAAAGGCCAAAATGATACCAGTTAGCAAAGAAGGTTTTATATTAGGGAGTAATATTTTGAAAAGTGTCCTCATTTTTGATTTACCTAAAACATAAGAAGCTTCGATAAGAGTAGATGAAAGGTTTGCAAATCCAGCCTGTATTGGATGAACCATAAAGGGTAAGCTATATATAATAGATGCAATAACCAATCCTTTAAACGAAAAGATAAGTTGTATCCCCAAAGTAGTATGTAACCAATGACCAATCATACTAGAGGGACTAAAAACAAGTAAAAGATAAAACCCTATAACCGTAGGAGGCAATACTAGTGGCATGCTAACAAAGGTTTCTATAATTGGTTTTATTTTGGATTTTGAATAGGCAAGCCAGTAGGCCAAAGGGATAGATACAATTAGCAAAAGAATTGTTGTTACTAGTGCCAATTTAAATGTTAATAATAAGGGTTGCCAATCCATGATGTTGATCGTTATATGTTAATGGTTTTGATCATTGTCACTTTTCAAAAAGTGATTTACAGAGTCGAATATCCATAGTTTTCAAGAATCTTTTTTGCACTTATAGAGGATAAAAAGTTATAAAATTTTTCCGCTTTTTTTTGTGTTCTATAGGTTTGCTTAATTATAACCACTGCCTGAGCTATTTTAGAATAATCTTTTTCGCTCAAAGGGATCCATTTACCTTTGTTTTTTATTTGAGATGATAAAACTACGGATTTTGAAGTAAACCCTATTTCTGCTGATTTTGAAACTATAAATTGATTGGTTTGAGAGATACTTTCTCCATACACTAATTTGTCTTGTATCTCTTTATAGAGATTGTGTTTTTTTAAAACTTCGACAGAAGCAATACCGTAAGGAGCTGTTTTGGGGTTTGCCATGGCAATATAACGAATACTTGGTGTATTAAGAATATCTAGAGATGGATTAATGTCTTGATACATAGACCATAAGACTAATTTTCCGTACCCATAGATTTTGGGAGCACCGTTAGTAAACCCTGTTTCAAAGAGTTCTGTTGGGTATTTTTCATCGGCAGAAACAAATATATCAAAAGGGGCACCTTCTTTAATTTGTGCAGTTAATTTACCCGATGAACTTATAACAAGGTCGCAAACGATTCCTGTTTGTTCTGTAAATGTTTTTGATAACTCTTTGATGGCAAACTGCATATTCGAGGCGACTGCAATAGTTAACTTACTATCTTGTTTTTGTTTACACGAAATACTTAGTATTATCAGTATACCTAATAAATATAGCCTCTTTATCATCTGTTTTTTTTATGATCCTTTTACAACAGTTTAGGCATCGTTCACTTAAATCAATTTTAACTTGTCAAAAGGTCAAGGTAACCATATAATGCTGTAATATGAATTTTTTTTACTGTATTTATATTCATTTAACTAATAAAACAAGAAATGAAGATATGATATAAATGGTCGTGTTTATACTGTTTGTTGCATCCATTCATTAAAGTCTATATATCCTAGAATATGATCGGGAACGGGATGCTCTTCTAGTTGTGTCCTAAGTTCTACAAAAGCAGTTCTTTTTTTTGTTGGTGAATATTCGGCAGTTTTGGATAAAAATTTTAGAATTATTTTCTCATAGAAATCTATGTTTTTTTGCTTTTTTAATAATTTCTTAAAGTTGTCAATCAAGTACCGAAGAGTAAAACCATTGCCGAGTTCATAGTGTACTAATAAATTAAGCCAATACGTGTAAATGATTAAATCTTGTCGATCTTTTTTTGTAAGATGATTGATGATATCATTGATCCAAAACAATGCTTTTTTATAGTCTTTTTTTAAGAAATAAATGTTGGCAAACTGAAAACGAAAGGAGAGCCAGTAATTGTCAGGAACCAGAGTCTTGTGTTGATTGATAAAGTCTTGTATTTCGTCTATGATCTCATGAGTGGTATGCAGTCCTTTTAGATTTCTGTGAATTTCTAACTCCATCGTATATAGGCGTAATATTTCCTTAATAACAGGGGCAGAAATGGTGGGAGTGGTTTGTATTTTCTGTTTTAAAAGCAAAATACGTACAAATGCTTCTTTATGTTGTTTGTTGAATACTAAAAAACCAAGCAAATTGTTGTAAACAGAAAAATACATTGCAAAATATTCTTTTAACAAATCTGGGTGTTGCTCCCATTCTTTAAGAAGGTCTTCTAGTGTTTGTTTTGCTTTGTCAGAATGTTGAGAGAGTAGTTGTTTCCTGTATTTGTGTAAGGTTTTGAGGGTTCTGTTTTGTAACGATGTTGTTTTTTTGTGTGATAGTGAAAACTGAGAAGGATTAATATTTGCCAAAAGAAGATTCACATACTCGTTAGTGGCTTGTAATGTGTTTTTTTGAGCAAGAATAATGGTTTTAAGTGATTCGAAATCTTGAGGGTATAATGCCTGATGTACTTTTCTTTTCCAGTCTTGTATGTGAAACAATAAGGTGTTTTGTTGAAAGTTTTTTGCCTTCTTTTCTGCACGTGATAATTCGCTTAAACAAATGGTGTATTGCCCTTTTTGAAACAAAATTTCTACGTTACGGATAATGTCCAGTAACTCGGCATTCTTAGAGGTTTTTGAATGATAATTTCTTAGGGATTGAAGAATGCGTTGTTTTAAATAGTTTTTGATAGTGGTCAACTGATTGATAAAAACCTTGTCTTTAAAAAAAGCTTTAATATCACTTTCGTTATACGATTTTTGCGCTTCAATTGCATCGAATAACTGAAGATACTCTGCCGATTCATTACCAGCAATACTCAACTTAAAATAACGTTTTTCACTCTTGGATAAAGATTGTATTAAATAGAATAATTCTTCGCTTTTCTTCATTTTAGAAACCTATGTTTTTTCAAAAATATAATTTTTTTGATTCCCATCGTAACTTATCTTTGAAATACTTATAATCATTTAATTTTATCTAATATGTCTAATGCAATAAACTGGTTCGAGATACCAAGTACAAATTTTGAAAGAGCAATCAAGTTTTATAATGAACTTTTGAATGCAGAACTGCAACCTATGGAAATGGATTTTAAAATGGCCTTTTTTCCATACAAAGATGGCGGAGTAGGAGGTTGTATCACTCATGGTAATGGAAATAAGCCTTCACAAGAAGGTACATTTGCTTATCTTAATGGGGGAGAAGATTTATCGGTTCCTTTGGCAAGGGTAGAAAAAGCAGGAGGAAAAATTTTAATGCCAAAAACTTCACTGGGAGAAAACGGATTTATGGCAATTTTTCTGGATACCGAAGGAAATAGAGTCGCTTTTCACTCGATGAAATAAATAAAAGTTGAAGCCATCCTATTGTAAAATTACAGGATGGCTTACTTAACAAATGCTAATAAGTTTGTCGAATCATAATTACAGTACTATGAACTATTTTACAGAAGATTTTCTTTCTTTTTTTAAGGAGCTTGCAAAAAACAATCATAAAGATTGGTTTCATGCCAATAAAAAGCGATATGAGACTAGTGTTAAAAAACCTTTTGAAGTATTTCTCGAAGATATGATCAGTGAGATTAAAAAAGTAGACCCAAAAGTTGCAATAACTCCTAAAGAATGTATTCTTCGAATTAATAGAGATATTCGTTTTTCTAAGGACAAGTCTCCCTATAACTTACATTATACTGCGTTTATATCTCCTGGCGGGCGAAAAGATAAAAGTATGCCTGGTATTTTTATAAGGTTCTCCCCAGAAATGGTTGGTATTATGGGAGGGTGTTTTGGGCCGACAAAAGATCAATTAGAGAAAATAAGAAGTGCTATAAAAAATAATCCAGGTAAATTTAGAGCATTGATAGAAGAAAGAGATTTTGTTCAGAAGTTTGGTCAAATACGTGGAGACAGCTTAAAACGAATTCCTAAAGAATGGCAGGATACATTCGAAAAGGAACCCTTAATAGCCAACAAACAATTCTATTTTATAGCAGAGGAAACACCAGAGTTGATTTGTAGCGATTCTTTAAAACAAGAATTGATGAAGTATTGGCACATCATGCGACCCGTAAATGAATATCTAACCCAGGCAATTCAATAATTTTATAGCAAATGGCATATAACGAATTTATAGCAGATAGAATCCGACAGGTTTTTAAGGAACGTAAAGCAAATTTTTATGAAAAGAAAATGATGGGAGGCTTGTGTTTTATGGTTGATGATAAGATGTGTTGTGGGATACATTATAGTAAGAAAAAAGAAACCGATCTTTTGATGGCAAGAATAGGAGAAGAAGCCTATGATCATGCAAGTCAGAAGGAAGGAGTGCAGCCAATGGATTTTACAGGAAGGCCTATGAAAGGATTTGTTTTTGTTACTCCAGATGGTTTTGATCTTGAGAAAGACTTAGAATATTGGGTGGATTTGTGTCTTGCTTTTAACCCATTTGCAAAGAAGAGCAAAAAAAGGCAGTAGGTGTTTTGAAGTAGGTACCTTAAGCTGTTTGTGTGTTATTGAATTCTTTTTGAGGGTTAATTTCCCCACAAATCACATGTATTCTTTTTGACCAGTAAATTGGTATATAGTCGAATAGTTGTGTAAAACAATTAATTGCAATAGCAAGTTGAAAGCAAAATACGCTATATTGTTTCTATATTAATCTTACTTTTTAGTAATCATTTAATTTAAAAACTAATGGAATTAATTGTAACAATTATTATCGGAGCAGTCGCAGGTTGGCTGGGGAGTACCATTTATAAAGGAACCAGTCTTGGTATTCTGGGAAATATTATTGTAGGAATCATAGGAAGTTTTGTTGGGAGTTGGTCTTTAGGAAAACTGGGGGTCTCTCTTGGTGCAGGATGGGTTGGTGCCATACTTACTGGTGCAATAGGTGCGGTAATAATTCTTTTTCTACTCAATTTGATATTCAAGAAGAAATAAGTTTAATGCCTGATTTTGAATCTACATATTTAAAATCAGATAATTGTATAAAGTATAAAACCTTATAGCCTATTTAGAGCGACATAATCATCTAAATAGGCAATTATTAGAGGTTTTGTTGCTAGAAACTCCTAAGATCTGGTATAGATTTGCAATGGCTAAATCTGTCTGCATTTGATGTGAGAAAGATTTGCTATATAGTAATTTCTTTACCTTTGTATTGTGCTTTTATTCAGTTGTTTATAGCGATTGTTTCCCTCTGTTTATAGCCTGCTTTTGTATAAAAAAAAATAATGTTTTCCATAAAATTTATAAATAAAAATAAATGACTTTTTTTTATTATCTTACTTATGATAATTTAAATTTTTATAGAAATGAAAACGATAATTCAATTTGTGCAAATGCCCGCTAGTGATTCTATGAAAACTTATGTAAGACAGAAGCTTGATAAACTTTTTAAAAAATATGAGTGGATTGTAAAAGCAGACGTATTTTTTAAAAAAGAAAATGACCCAACCGGAAAAGGGAAAATATCTACCATAGAGTTAAGTATTCCGGGACCTAAGATTTATGCTACTTCTAATGAAGAGAACTTTGGATTTGCGTTTAAGGAAACTTTGAAAGATGTAGAAAGACAACTAAAAAAACGAAAGGTTAGTTTAAAACGATATTTATAATTAGGTAAGGTCTTGCGTATTTGTATGTAATTTTTTTAGGGCAGTCTATTTGATTTTAGATATTTTGTTGCCTTATTTCGCTTGCCAATTTTGTTCGTTTATTGGGATTAAAATACCTCTGTAAAACACCACCTTTTACATTATTGACATCAAATTCTATTACAAAAGCATTATTGTCTATTTTTTCGAGTAAGCGATATGTTTTTCTAATATCTATACGATTTACAATGGTGTGTATAATTCTAGTCTCGTTCTGTTGTCCCGATGTGCCGTAGCCAGAAACACCTTTGTATACCGTGACACCAACACCTATTTTTTGAGTAAGTCCTTTTTCAACAAGTTCTGCTTTACGCGAAATAATTGTAAATCCTATAAAATCCTCAAAGCCTTCGATTACCAGATCAATTACTTTTGCTGTAATAATATAGGTTAATATAGAATACATCGCGATTTCTTTAGAGATAAGAAGTGCAGTAATTCCAAAGAGTACTATATTAAATAAGAGTATTGTTTTTCCTATGGTCACACCAAATTTTTCGTAAATAAAAATACCCAAAATCTCTGAGCCATCTAGTACAGAACCGTTTCTTATAGATAAACCGATTCCTGCCCCTAAAAAGAGCCCACCAAAAATAGCTATGAGTAATTTATCCTCTGTAATTATAGGAAAGCTTTCTAGGCTGATTGAAATAGATAAAAGAACTATAGAAATAATAGATTTTATGAGTATCTCTTTTGAAATTGTGAATGCTCCAAGAATTAAAAAAGGAATACTAACCAAAATCAGAATTATGGCTATGTCCAAACTGATTTTTTCACTTAGTAGTATCGCAATTCCGGTTACTCCCCCGTCTAAAAATCCATTGGGTAATAAAAAAGCTTTCAAACCAATACTAGCAAGAAGAATACCGATAATGATTTGAATATATTCTTTAATAAAGTTAAGTATTGCTTTCTTTTTCATAGTTGTGGTGAATTCTAAATGAATAACAACATATGTGTTTTGATGCTGTTATAAATTCAAGATTATTTTGAGTCAAAAAATATCAATTTATAGAAGACTATCTAGCAATGATACCTATGACCTTTTTTTAGTGATTTACTGTTTTCTATAGGCGTTTTGTTTTGTGGTATTATCATACATTTTGATTTTTTAATTCATTATCTCTGGCTCTGAAATGCCCAGGGCGTTATACAAACTGGCATTTGCTTTTAAAAATTTAACCTGTAATGTATTGGCTTTTAATTGGGCTTCGATAAGTTTTTGCTCTCGTGAGTTTACTAAGAAAAGTGAACTCTCACCTAATTCAAACTTGCGTTCTTCTGCGGTAAGCATGGTTTTATAACTGATCACAATTCCTCTAATTAAGCTATTTTGTTCTTGTAATGATACAATCTCGGCATTTGCTTCAATAATTCTATTCTGAAGTGTAAGAGAGGTAGCTGCTCGTTCGAAATTTGCATCTTTTAATTTTAAATCTGCAAGTTTTACGTCACCTCGCTCTTTTCGTAAAAATAGCGGGATGCTAAAATTAACTCCTGCTTTATAATTTGCTGTATTAAAGCTATTAAGTTGGTCACCGTCGGGGGTGATAAAATTATACTGAAAATCCAATTTAGGTAATAACTTATTTCTTTTGAGTGAACGATCTATTCTTGCTCCGTTTATTTTGGCGGTAATGGTGCGTATTTTGGGATGGTTTTCAAGAATTTTGAGATTATTTGTAATCCCTTCCAAATATAATGAATTTGATATCGCACTGCTATCTGGAAATACTGGGCTAACATTTTCTTTTATCTCTAGAGGTACGTCGTTTAGCCATAAAAAAGTACCAACTTTTAATGCGGCTTTTCTAGTTTTTAACCTTGCTGCTTCAAGATTAAGCTTTCTTGTTTCATACGTTATTTTAGCCTCTGTAGTATCTATTGATGCTTTGTCCCCCGATTCGACACTTCGTTTTATGCCTTGAAAACGAAGCAGAGCATTGCTTAAAAAATCAGCATAAATTTCTTGTTCGGTATTGGCTTTTACCCATTTAAAATAAGCTAAGCTTGCTTCAAAAATTAGATGGTTAACGAGTAATTCTCTTTGTGCTTTTGTCTGATCTATAAAAAACCTGGCTTTTTTAAGCATGGCCATTCTTTCATTAATTAAGAAGCCTTGAGCCAATGAAAAAGAAACCCCTGCACTATATAATCCTCCGTCAGGTACTGTAAGGTTTGGATTTAAGAATTGGCCTGTGTTTTCTTCAAAATTAGCTTTAAACTCTATACCGTACCAAGTAGGTATTTTAAAGGTTGCATTGAGTTGATCATAGTATTCTGTTTGTTTAAATTTTTTACGGTCATAATCTACCGATACTTTTGGATCAAATCCTCCTCTGGCTTTCAATAAATTTGCTTCCCCAATACTGAGCTGCAGATTGGCTTGTTTTACTAATGGGTGGTATTGTTTTACATAGCCTAAGTATTCTTCAAAAGAAAGTACTTGTTGTGATGAATTTAGTTCGTTTTGGGCGAATGTAGTTTTCGCAAAAAGAAACAAAATTAATGCTGATATGTATTTTGTAGGTGCATTCATTACTGATTTACTTTGTCTTTTTTGTGCTTTCTTGAGGTGTATAATAATTTGGAGGAAAACCATTAAGCTGTCGCCAGATCTCATACCAAATAGGTACATCTTCTAGAAGGGCAATAGTCATAGCTCCTGAACCAATACGTATATTTTTTGGCCATGCTTCGGCTTCTTTGTCTGGCGCGATCAATACCCTAAATTTTCCATTATCACTTATAAATGTCTCAATAGCGATGACTTTACCAGAATAGGTTCCGAAAGAAGCTCCTGGCCATCCGCTAAATACTATTGCAGGCCATCCATCAAATTGAATACGTACACTTTCATTGATATGAAGTAATGGTAAATCTATGGGTTCGACAAAAGTTTCTACAGCCAAATCATAGTTTGAAGGCATTATTCCTACTAGTTTTTCTCCCTCTTTAAAAGTTTCTCCAATACCATTTTTTATTGCCTTATTGATATATCCATTTTGTGGTGCAGTGATATACATCATTGCATTTCGCATTTCATAGTTTGTTGATTTGTTATCTAATTTGCTTACTTCTACTTCTGCTTCATATTGATTGGATTCTGCGGTAAAACGATCACTACTGGCTTTAGCGATCTTGTCGGCATAAGATGCTGCGATACGGCTTATCTCTACCTCGGCATTGATCACCTCGTTACGAGCAGCTAATAATTTATTCTCTTGCGATACAAGTTTGGCTTGGGTTTCCTGTAGTTTTAATCGTTTTTCTTCTACATCTTTCATTGCTTTTAAGCCTTCTTGTTGAAGTGTTTGGGTACGATTAAACTGTTTTTCGGCAATATTTTTGTTGGTACGTGCGGCCTGTAAATCGATACTGTCACTTTTAACCTTGAGACGCGATTGAATTACCTTGTTTTCGGCTTGTTGTAATTTTAGGGTACGCTCTCTGTTAAGTGCTGTAATCTGACCTTGCAATGCAGTAATTTTACCTTGATACGATGCAACAGATCTGCTCTTGGCTTCTCGCTGTAATTTGGTTCGTTCTACTAATTTGGGATCTTGATATTCATTTTTTATTTCAGAAATAAATAGGATGGTATCTCCTTTTTTTACAAAATCACCTTCTCTTATATACCATTTTTCAATACGCCCAGGAATTGGTGATTGTATTGTTTGTGGTCGTTGATCTGGTGTTAATGTGGTTAGATATCCTTTACCAGATACATTTTGAGTCCAAGGTAAGAATAGTATAACCATACCTAAGATGGCAAATGCCAATAAAAATCGATTAAAAACTTTAAAGTGGCGATTTTTAAAAGCTTTCGTAAAAGCACTATACCCCTCTAATGTGACTTTTTGATTAAGTTTATTATGTGAGATATTAAGCATTATTAGTAGTATTTAGGGTTCCTTGATGTAATTTTATGGTATGTGTACAATGTTTCCTCCATAATGGATTGCGAGACGATACAATAATCGCCCAAGGTTGTGATACATCTGTTAGATAATCGATAATTGATTTTGCATCTGAGCTTTCAAAATATTCTAAAGGATCTTTAAGCAATAGCATTTCTGGGTTGTGTACAATGGCTCTTGCAAGCATAATACGTTTTGAAATGGTGTAAGGTATTTGCTGCCCTTCTGGATATAACATTGTCTGTAAACCATTGGGTTGCTTCTTTATAAAAGGTAATAAACCAATATTGTGTAGTACTTCGTTAACTCTATCTCTAGATATATCAGGATCACCAAATGTTATGTTTTCTAGTATGGTTCCTTCGAATGGAGCTTGTTCTGGAAGTACTTGTCCTATTTTTCTTCGATAGCGATTAGGCCATATTCCTTTTATCGAAAAGTTATTGATATATAAGGAACCTTGTGTAGGTAATAGTAATCCAGACAATAATTTTAGCAATGTGGTTTTGCCTGAGCCCGATGTGCCATCAAGCAATAAACGATCTTGCTGACCAATAGTAATATTGATGTTTTTGAGAATAGAAATACCATCAGATGTTGTATAATCTACATCTTCTAATTCAACTTTTAAAGGTTGGGGCGTTTCAAAAGGATCTATTCCTTCTTGAGCTTCTAGTTTTTTATCGACTACCTGTCCAATTTTTTCGAGTGATGTTAGTACATCGTAGAAGGTCTCCAATCCTTTAATCAGCTTTTCTACAGAGCCTATTACCAAAAGTATAATGATTTCGGCTGCTACGAATTGCCCGATATTCATTTGTTGATTTAAGACTAATAATCCACCTATTAATAAAAGCCCGGCCGTAACTAAAATTTTAAAGCCTATCATCTGGATGAATTGAGTGATTAACACCTTAAAATGGCTCTCTCTTGCTTCCAGATAATCGGTAGTGAGTTTGTCATTACGAAGCATAGCAAGTTCTGTGTTTCCTGATAGCTTAAAACTTACCAGAGATCTTGATACTTCCTGAATCCAGTGTGCTACTTTATACTTCTTTTTTGATTCTAGTAAACTTGTTTCTAATCCTTTTGATGCTGTAAATTTAAATACGATATATATCAACAATATGAGTAGGATACCATAAATAATAAAGAAGGGGTGATAAAAAGATAATAGAATGATCCCAAAGATGATTTGAAGAAACGCCGCAGGAAAATCAATTAATATTTTTGATAATCCTTTTTGAACGGTTAGCGTATCAAAAAACCTATTAGCTAATTCAGGAGGGTAGTAGTTGCGAAGTTCATCGGCTTTTATTTTAGGAAATCTAAAAGCAAATTCGAAAGAAGATCGTGTAAAAATCTTTTGCTGGATACTCTCTAGAATACGAATTTGCATTAATTGAAGACCACCTTGAAAAGCTACGCCCAAAGTCACCAGAGATACAAGTACCATCCATGATGAAGAAATCTGCGCGCCTTGAATCAAATTAATTATTGCTTGGATTCCTAGAGGTAATGACAACGCTACCAAGCCCGCAAAAATAGCATAATAAAATATTTGCCTGATATCTCGTTTGTCAAGTTGTAACAGTCCAATAAGTCGTTTCCAAGGTGACATAATTTCTTTCATTAATCGGTTGTTTTAAGTGATGTAAATACAAGATTTGTATAAAAATCTGTAGGTGTTATTGTTTTATTACAATCTGTGATGGTAGGAAAATGCTCTTTTAAAAAGTGTTGGTGTAAAGAGCCTTCTATTATTGTACTCGCAAGTGTTGTTGGGTATTTATAATTTGGATTTACAGCAGTTATAGCTTCCTTTATTCGGGTAATTAAGCGTTTGTAAATAAAGAAATACCCTTCTTTATTATCACTATCTACTTCTTTAGTAAGGAATGATTTTGAGTATTCGTTGATGACGATTTTATTTAATTTTACTTCGTCTATATGAGAGAAATTAGAATCAGATTCTATGGCTCGAGTGGTAAGCAGAATAATTTCTTCCAGCTTTTTCTTCGGATCAGAAATGCTAAAGGTTTTAATAACAATATGATATTCTATCCAGGCCCAATACCAAGCAGTGAGGTATAGTAAAAGTTTATGTTTATTCTCAAAATAACGATAAACAGAACTCTCGTTAGAATTTATTAATGCTCCTAACTTCTTAAAAGTAAACGCTTCAAAACCTATATCATTAATTAAGGTGATACTATTTTCAATTATACGCTTACCTAAATTAGAAGATTCTGGATCTTTAATATAGGTCTTTTCATTCACCTTGATTTGTAAATTTCTAAGTAGCTCATGCATAATTATATATTTGCTCTCAAAATTAATAGTATTACTTTTAAATACAGATAGTTTAACTTTTATTTGTGAGTGTATTGTGGTTGTTTTAAAAATTTTGAAAATGGTTTTTAGTACATAAATTTGGTAGTGGTATCAAGGTAGCTTTAAAAGGATCCCTTATGGCATTTAAAGGTCATAAACTAAATCGATTGAATATGTTTGCCATAATATACTTTCTTCTAAATGAGTGATATTTGTATGTAATAACTACTATGGCAAGGAAAATTACAAATATCAAAGACCACAAAATTTCTAAGTTCAAATGGTTATGTAATAACTCTAGCGCTCTTTTAAATACTGTTAATAATACATAAAGAGCAATGAACTTAGAAGAATTTTGTGGTATACTCAGGTCACTTTTTAATTGAACGCTGACTAATTCTAAAAAGAAATATAGTAAAGTTGAGTTTGCTAAAAAATCAACCAAAAAGTGTACATCCATAAGTATATTATTTCTACGTTTTTACTCTTCAATAGCAATATCGATGATGCTGTTAATCTTAAGCTTTTTGCCTTTTATGTTCTTAAAGAAATCTTTGACAGTTTCTTGTTGAGTTAACAACTCGTTAATACGGTTATTATCATATTCACATAAATCGTCTGCATTTCCTTCTGTTATAGAAAGACGATGTAGTTTGTGAAAGTTTATTTTAATATTTAATACACTGTTTATGATGTCGCAAGCTTCAGTAGTAGTAAAGCATCCATCAATTAAATTTATTCTTTGTTCTGTAACTATTTTATTAGATATTTTCAAGGTTTCCATAATTGCTTTTTTGTTTTTTATTTGCCTGTTATGATATCAGGGACATCTGCAGTATGCCTTCTGAAACAAAAATTTATTTCAAAAAAGGGCTATTATTAATAACACTTAAAAACGCTAGAAGCACGTATGTTAACATCATAATAGCCCTTCAAAAAAAAGGGAGGATAGTTTTGGCTTTAACTTATGGGGTAATACAATCACTTTTACTTGATTCTTAGTTATCTTTTTACTGTTAAAGCTTATCCCGTCTTTTTTTTACAAAGATGAGGAGTATTGTTCATATATTTTTATTTATATTTATTATGTAATACATTAATATATTTTATGAACTATACATTGCACCAGTTAGAGATATTCAAAAAAATAGCTGAATTAAAAAGTGTTACGAAGGCTTCTGAGGCTCTTTTTTTAACTCAACCAGCGGTTTCAATCCAGCTTAAAAATTTTCAGGAACAATTTGATATCCCTTTATTTGAGGTAGTAGGAAGGAAGTTATATATTACCGAGTTTGGAGAAGAAATAGCGCTTGCGGCACAAAAGATTTTGGACGAAGTAAAAGCAATAAATTATAAATCCTTAAACTATCAAGGTAAGCTATCTGGAGCTTTAAAAATTGCAATAGTATCTACTGCCAAATATGCAATGCCTTATTTGCTTTCAGGTTTTTTAGATAAAAATGAAGGAGTAGACTTGACGATGGATGTTACCAATAAAGCATCAGTTATAAGAAGTTTAGAAAATAATGAGGTGGACTTTGCAATGGTTTCTACTATACCTAAAAAACTTGCCATAGAACGTATCGAACTGATGAAAAACAAACTGTTTTTGGTGGGTAGCAAAGAGAATATAGATGTTTCAAAAAACATTTCGAAAAAATCTTTTGAAAAATTACCGCTTATTTTTCGTGAAAATGGTTCTGCTACGAGATTAGCAATGGAAAACTATATAACAAAAAGTAAAATTAAAGTTTTTAAGAAAATGGAGCTTACTTCTAATGAGGCTGTAAAGCAAGCGGTAATTGCTGGTTTGGGTGTGTCAGTAATGCCTCTAATAGGTATCAAAAACTCTTTAAACATGTTTGAGCTGCAAATCATACCGGCAAAAGGATTACCAATTCAAACTAACTGGAATCTAATTTGGTTAAAATCAAAAAACTTATCAATGGTGGCAAAGTCATTTGTCGATTATATAAATGAAAACAAAGAATCTATAATAAACGAGCATTTCGGATGGTTTGAAAACTATTGATTGCATCTTTTTTACGGTTTGTTAGCACTTTTAGAAATCTCTTATTTTTATCTTGATGATTTTATATGGAACTTAAAATTAATCAATAAAAAAGAGGGTGCTCGAAAAACCAAGCACCCTCTTTTTACGAAATATTATAAAAATATTTACTTCACCAAAATATTAGGTTGTAAGTGATGATACATATTTAAATTACTTCATCACTTATTGTTTTATCTTCTATAATTGTATTTGTTGTATCAATTTCTTCTGTTGGTACAATTATTTCTTGTATTTCTTCCTTAGCTTTTTCTACTTCAACTATTTCTTTTGTTGCATCCACTTCAGAACTTTCTTTTTCTTCAGATGTGTTTATTCGTAATGCTTTAAACTTATCTAATTGATCTTCTTCTCCTGTAAAATACGGAAATACATCCATGATCGGTGACTCTGCTATGGCCGGTATTGTATAATCGCCTGTAGTCCCTTTCATCGCAGCATTTGTATTGTCAAAAGCTTCTTTTACATCATTTGCTTGCACTAATAAGTACATATTTGTTTTTCTTTCCTTACCACTTTCTTCGTCATATGCTATTAACGAAACTTTGGATTTAAACCAACGATCAGAATTCTCTACCGGATGTATTTCTGCATAGTTCGCCACTTTGATGTTCGTGATTTTAAATTCTTCACTTATATATGCAGACATTTCTTCGTTTATTCTTGTTTCTGCTTCCGTATAGGAGATGGCATCTACCAGATAAGGTTCTGTTGTGACCTTTTGCACTCCAGATTCATTTATTTTTCTATACTTTACTTTACATTCGTACCAAGTTGCGCTCATAGTTTTTTTTAAGGGTGTCAAATATAGATTTTATAATAAGTCCTTACATTACTATTTTGGAATAGATATTCACAAATTTTTAAATTATTGCAACTTAATGGTGTCATAATTAATTTTCTGTTTCGACTAATTCGTCGGTTGGTGAGTTAGATGGTGGTGTTGTTTTTTTCTTTCTTTTATGTTTATTATTAAAGTTTATAGGAATTGTTATGGCAGCTTGAAAAGCTAATCCTCCAACAGCATTTGCTCCCATGTCTCCCCAGGATGCATTACCTGATGATGCACTATCGATCATCTCTTTTATAGATCCAACCAACATGGTGGTAGAGAGAGATATGAGTCGTTTTTTAAGCTCTGGAAATTCTTTGTATTTGTTATGTATTGATAAAAATGTATAGGTTGCTGTACTGATACCAAAAGAACCAATGCTGTGTTTAATTTTATCTTCTTGCCAAAAATCTGTGCTAGTTATGTTTTGGGCTTTTGCGCCAATGCAAATTATTAATGCGATAAATAGTACTGTTCTCTTCATAATTGTTGGTTTTTAGAATAGAACAATGGGGGTATTGACCATTGTTTTAATGTGTTTACTAAATATTGTTACGGTAAAACAGTTGTTTTTATACTGTTTGAGTGTCGAAAATACTTTTTTAAGACTTTGTTAAGAATAAAATTTCGATGAAATGCGAATTTGTGTCGTTGAATGGTAGTTTTGTTCGATGAGTGGTAGTTGAATGATAGTTGTTAAAGAGTTTTTTTAAGAATATTTTATGGGTTCAAAAAAGTGAGGAAAGACAAAATAGATAATTGCTCTACCGATTTTTAGCATTGAACAGGGAGAGTTAAGTAGAAAGGCAGTGTGGAGAGGGGTATTATCAGGTTTACTAATGTAGTATACGTTCTGTAAGCCTATCTTTTAGATATATAAAACAAAAGACCGTAAAGAAAGTTTATTTCTTTACGGTCTTTGTTGGTATTGTTTTAAAAGCTCTTTAGCTGTTGCAAGCTCTTAAACAAGCGTCTCTTTCTATATTGCATATAAAATGAGAATTTTGCCACAGGCATTGAAACCAGCGTAGACCACAAAGGTCTCCGCATGATATATCACCTTGTCCATTGATTTTTTGTTGCTCAGATTTGCTAAGCACTTTTCCAAAAGAAGAAAACTTTTTTTTCATGTTTTAAGAGTTTTTTGGTTAATGATTTTTTTAAAAATAATTAAAAATCAAACGCTTAACTTCAGATTCGTTCTCTTAAAGGTTATTATTTAGATTTTCGCAATAATCGATCGATTCTTTTGTCATAAACGTACTTTTTAACAAACTTTTTGATCACGGTTTTCTCTTTATAATCAATGGATATGATTTTTAAAAAGAATCTAATTGACCAAAGAATTATAAAGGTAAAAAGGTAGTGTATTCACAATAGGGTAATTATTAGGCGCCTTTACTAATAATATCAAAAAACTCTTTTCTAAAATGAGGTTCTAAGAACTGTCCTCCGTATTCTATGGTAGTGGTAGAACTACTCTTATCCTTAATGCCTCTGGAAGAAACACATAAATGCTCGGCATTGATAACAACAATTACATCTTGTGTTTGCAAAGTGTGTTGCAGGTCTTTAAGGATTTGTAAACAGAGTCGTTCCTGTACCTGAGGGCGATGCGCATAGTAATCTACTAACCTATTAATCTTGGATAATCCAACCACTTTGTCTCTTGGGATGTATCCTATATGAGCAGTTCCAACAATGGGTAAGAAATGATGCTCGCAAGAAGAATCGATCGTGATATTTTGTTCGACCAATATCTTTTGGTATTCGTATTTGTTTTCAAAAGTAGATACTTTTGGTCTGTTTTGAGGGTTTAAGCCATAAAACAATTCTTTTACATACATTTTGGCAACTCTATAAGGTGTTCCAGAAAGGCTGTCATCTGTCAGATCAAGTCCCAACTCTTCCATGATTTTTGAAAAGTGATGTTGAATGTTTTTAATCTTTTCATCATCAGATTTTTCAAACGCATCTGTTCTTAATGGAGTTTGACTGTTGGTAGAAATATGTGCATCTCCAATCCATTCGATTTGATCTTTACTCATAATAGGGTTTCTAAAGTGTTTTGTTACTACAACATTTTTGATTTTGACATCTGCAATATTTCTGATTATAAAAATGTAAAATAACCAAAAATAGAGTGACTCCATAGATTATCTTTTCTGGTAAAAAGATAATGTGTAATTTTTCATTGATAATAATGAGGAGTAAAAGAAACCAGCTTGTCCAGAAAGCATATTTTATATGAGTTTTCGAAGTAGTTTTTACAGACCAACGAACTGCCATGAAGGATAGTACTAAGAAGACCATATCCAAAAGACCCCACCAAACCGGATGTTCACTTCTAAGTATATCTGTTCCAGTGGGTGTCAGAAAAAGAATAGGAGTAGCTAAGCAGTGTAAAAAACATAAGCTACTTACTATAATCCCAAGAGTATCCGATTTTCGAGTTATGCTTGATATGTTCAAATCAAAAAATTGTTTACAGTAAGTTGCAAAGATAGTATCTTTTTTAAATGCAACAAAGTTGCGTTTAAATATTTTGCCTTGGTAAAATTATTTTGAGGATTCGAGGGACTTTTTCTATTTTTTACATTTGTTACAGATACCGATTACCAAAAACTGAGTTTCAATTGGTGTAAATCCCGGTAGGTTGGGTATGGCTATTGTGTTTGGGAGACAAGTTACTTCTTCACATTCCTGACATTCAAAATGTATATGATTATGCATTTTGTGTGAATGGCCACAACCATCATTACACAATGCATAATAGGTTTTACCATTTTTGCCAGTAACAAAATGAACATCTCCTTTTTCTATAAAACGATCTAGTATTCTGTAAATAGTAGTTTTATTAACTTTTATTGGCATTGCTGCCAGGATATCATCGGCAGACATTGTATGTTCTACTGTGGAGAGTATTTCTTTTACCAGCTTTTGTTTTTCGGTATTTCTCGTCCTTTTAGAGTTCATAATAGTTAACGTCAAAAAATAATAGCAAACATTAGGATTTATCTTCTCTATTTTGTGTTAAAAACAGATACAAATTAGTTGTTTTCTAACTTTAGAAGATGGATCAAACTTAATAAATATTATGAAATGAGCAATAAATTAATCTTGTCTTTATATATAGGGCTTGATAGAGAAGGTTTGATTTATGCTTGTAAGTATGTTATAAAAACAAAAAAGTCCAGTATTGCTACTGGACTTTTGCTCCCCCTCTTGGACTCGAACCAAGGACCCTCTGATTAACAGTCAGATGCTCTAACCAACTGAGCTAAGGAGGAATTTTAACTTGCAAATGAAAAATGTTTTTCTCGTTTTGCGAGTGCAAATATATACTATTTTTTATATCTCAAAAAGTTTTTTTTGATTTATTTAATCACATTTTTAAAATATTTTTTTCTTGATACTATAGATTTCTTGGTATGTGTTTGTGATATAGGGTTTTGTTGTTTTTTTTAACTCATTAGTTTTTTTTAAGAATTTCTAGAATTTTTAAACTTGCATGCTATATTTCACAAAAAAGCCTTCTCAAATAGTAGAAGGCTTTTGTAAAATTGTATGTAACTGTATTTACTTAAATATCGCTCGATAAATATCGTTACCATTTGCAAACAACAGTAGTGAAATAAGAATAATAAATCCTACCAATTGTGCATACTCCATAAATTTATCATTTGGTTTTCTACCAGCAATGATTTCGTATAATAAAAACATTACATGTCCACCATCTAATGCTGGGATAGGCAATATATTCATAAAGGCTAAAACAATAGAAATAAAAGCAGTGATCGACCAAAAAGATCTCCAGTTCCATTTTTCAGGAAATAGATTTCCTATAGCACCAAAACCACCTACTTGTCCGGCTCCTTTTTTGGTAAATAGAAAGGGTAATTGAGCTATGTAATCTTTAAGTGTCCAATACCCCAATTCAAAACCTTTAGAAATGCTCTCTGCAAAACCATAGTCCATATGTTGTATTTTGATAGCATCTTTGTCAGTAGGAGTCATGATAACACCAATTTTTTTGTCTTCATCTAATACAAGATCTACTTCATTTACAATACCACTACGTTCATATTTGATTACTGCTACACTATCATTTTTTCTATGATTATTAAGTGCATACCCAAAATCGGTTTGGTATTTAATAGGGTATCCACCTATTTCAATAATCTTATCGGTTTTTTTAAACCCTGCTTTTTCTGCAGCTCCACCTTCTACTATCGAATCTAGTTTAAAAGGATATCGATAGCTCATTGCCATCATTTGTCCAGATTCGAATATTTTGCTTCCTAAATCCTCTGGTAAGCTTAGTGTTTCTCTTTTTCCGGTTTCATGCTCTACTGTAATGGTTTTGATATCACGCATTAAAAGGTGCTTCCCAATTTCGGTCGCATCAAACATAGGTGTTCCATTTACAGTAATTATTTTATCACCTTGTTTCAGTCCAAATTCTTCTAAGGTTTTACTTACCCCAAATCCATACTTCACATCTTCGGTTTTCACATAGTCTTGCCCCCAGGTAAATACAATTGCGATATAGATCAAAAAACCTAATATGATATTTACGGTGACTCCTCCTAACATAATAATTAATCGTTGCCAAGCTGGTTTTGATCTAAACTCCCATGGTTGTGGTGGACCAGCCATTTGCTCCTTATCCATGCTTTCATCAATCATACCAGATATTTTAACATACCCACCTAATGGTAACCAACCTATACCATAAACCGTTTCTCCAATTTTTTTCTTGAATAAAGAAAACTTTACATCAAAAAATAAGTAAAACTTCTCTACTCTGGTTTTAAATAATTTGGCAGGAATAAAATGCCCTAGCTCATGCAGTACAATAAGAAGAGATAAGCTTAATAGTAATTGAATAGCTTTTATAAAGAATGGACTCATATGTCGGTTTTCAAAATTAAATGACGCAAAAGTAACCTTTTAAGAGAGTATTTAAAAAAAATCTGTGATGCAGTTCGAGATATTTATAGATTTTTTAATAGAAACGATCATATTATATGATATAATCCTTGTAATTTTGTGGCCTCAAATGTAAGAATGCTTCAATTTTTTTCTAAATATAAATTTTTTGCAATTGTACTTTTCGTGCTTTCTGCAATCATTATTTCTATCATTTATTCGATTCTTAAGCCAAATAGGATATTGCCAGTATATGAGCCTAATATGGTACACACAGATTTAGTAGATTCTACGGTTCAATACGTACGTAAATATCATAAAATTGCAGATTTTAGGCTGATTAATCAAAATGGTAAAACAATAACACAAAAAGATTACGAAAACAAAATTTATGTAGCAGATTTTTTCTTTACCACCTGTCAAACGATTTGCCCAATTATGACAGATCATATGAAAGAAATTCAGAATCAATTGCAAAACGATCACGAGGTGCTATTGTTATCACATTCGGTGACACCACAAATTGATGGCGTAGCACGACTGAAAAAATATGCAATTCAAAAAGGAGTCGATGATACGAAGTGGAATTTGGTTACGGGAGATAAAAAAGAAATTTATGATCTAGCTCGTAAATCCTATTTGGCGGCAAAATCAGATGGAGACGGAGGCAAATATGATATGGTACATACCGAGAACTTTGTATTGATCGATACTAGAAAGCGTATTCGAGGGTTTTATGATGGTACCAACCCAGAAGATATTGATCGATTATTAGAGGATATTGCTGTTCTGAAAAAAGAAAATAAGTGAAAACTATCGTTTCACAACGGTGTGATTCTCTTATTTTAAGAGTTTAGAGTTTTTCAGTAAGGTATTTTATCCTATTTTTGCGTTGTTTAAAATTAATCTAAATAAATACTTGAAGACTACAATTGCTAACCTCGAGCTTGGTCAGCGTGCGCTGATAAAAGAGGTTGATACAGATGCTGTTCCGTTAAAACTTCTAGAAATGGGATGTTTGCCTGGTAATGAAGTAGAATTACTGCAAATGGCTCCTTTTAAATGCCCCATGTACCTAGTTATAAATGGAAGTCATCTTGCCATACGAAGAGAGATTGCAGCCCGAATAGAAGTTAAGATTATTTAATAGTATTTTATGGGGAAGCAGATAAAGGTCTCACTTATTGGAAATCCTAATACCGGGAAAACGTCGGTTTTTAACTTGCTTACAGGTTTAAATCAGCAAGTGGGTAATTATCCTGGTATTACTGTTGATAAAAAGGAAGGTATATGTAAATTATCTAGAGGGGTTAAAGCACATATATTAGATCTACCAGGAACATATAGTCTTAATGCATCATCGCTTGATGAGAGTGTAGTAATTGAATTACTACTAAATAGAAACGATAAAGATTTTCCTGATGTAGCAGTGGTGGTAAGTGATGTAGAAAATCTTAAGCGAAATTTGTTATTGTATACGCAAATTAAAGATCTTGAGATACCTGCCATTTTGGTAATTAATATGGCAGATCGTATGAAACGAAAAGGGATTTCGCTCGATATCCCATTACTTGAGGAACAGCTTAATACTAAAATAGCATTGATTAGTGCACGTAAAGGTGAGGGGATAGATGAGTTAAAAAAACTTATAGAATCTTATACTTTATTGTCTAAAAAACCCTGTTTGGATGCGTTGTCTTTTGCTCCCGAATATTTTGAGAGGTTACAAAAAGTATTTCCTGATCAATCGATCTATAAACTTTGGTTGGTAGTAACTCAAGATGTTAACTTTAGAAAAGTTTATAAGCAAGAATTAGATGTTGCTCCTGATTTTAAGATTAAATCAGAAAGTGAACTAAAAAGATTACAACAAAAAGAAACCATAAAGAGATATCAATTTATAAATACAGTTCTTAAAAAAGGGCTTGCCATTGATAGTAATGCAGCGACAGGAACCAGAGAACGATTGGATAGAATTCTTACACATAAATTCTGGGGGTATTTTATATTTTTAGCAATACTCTTAGTAATATTCCAAGCAATTTATGATTGGTCTTCATATCCGATGGATCTTATCGATGAAGCTTTTGCCTGGACCAGCGAAACTGTAAAAGAAATGTTACCTTCGGGACCTTTTGTAGACTTAATTACAGAAGGAGTTATTCCTGGGTTAGGAGGGGTCGTTATTTTCATTCCGCAAATTGCATTTTTGTTTTTGTTTATCTCTATACTAGAAGAAAGCGGGTACATGAGCCGTGTGGTTTTTTTGATGGACAGAGTGATGCGAAAATTTGGGTTGAGTGGTAAAAGTGTTGTACCGCTTATATCAGGTACAGCTTGTGCAATACCTGCGGTAATGGCGACGCGAAACATCGAAAACTGGAAAGAAAGATTGATTACGATCTTAGTAGTGCCATTCACAACCTGTGCTGCGCGACTACCTGTATATCTTATTATTATTGCATTGGTCATTCCTGATAAAAAAGTAGGGTGGATCTTTGGTTACCAAAGTCTAACCTTAATGATGCTTTATTTTTTAGGCTTTATAACTGCAGTAGGGTCGGCATGGATATTAAACAAAGTACTAAAAATAAAAAGCACTTCTTATTTTGTAGTAGAAATGCCAGGTTATAAAATACCGTTGTTTAAAAATGTAGCGATTAATGTGATTGAAAAAACAAAAGCTTTTGTTTTTGGAGCAGGAAAGATAATCCTGGCAATTTCGATTATACTTTGGGTATTGGCAAGTTTTGGACCTAATGATAAATTCGAAAAAGCTGAAGAAATAGTTGCCAATAACTATAGTGATTTATCGCAAGAAGAACGTGATAATAAGATTGCTTCCTATAAACTAGAGTATTCTTTTATAGGGTATGCAGGAAAAGCCATAGAACCTATTGTAGCTCCTTTGGGATACGATTGGAAAATAGGTATAGGAATCATTAGTTCTTTTGCTGCAAGAGAAGTTTTTGTTGGGACATTGGCAACTATTTATAGTGTGGGTAGTGATGAAGATGAGACAATTAAAAACAGAATGGCTGCCGAAATAAATCCAATCACAAGAGGACCTTTGTTTAATTTAGCAAGCGGAATCTCTTTACTTTTGTTTTATGCATTCGCAATGCAATGTATGAGTACATTGGCAATTGTAAAAAGAGAAACTAATAGTTGGAAATGGCCAATGATACAACTTGTTTTTATGAGTGTGTTTGCCTATGCGACGGCTCTTGCCGCATTTCAAATTTTAAAATAGTACCATGATTTGATAGCATCAAGTCAAAAAACAAATGATAGCTTCTTAGTAATTCGTATTTTTGTATTGTAATGAGTATCCTGATTCAGAATATATTAGTTTTTTTCGCGTTCTTGTTGGCCGTTGGTTTTTTGATTAAAAAATTCTTTTGGAAATCTACTGTCAAGAAGAAATCAAAGTCTTGTGGTAGCGGCGGTACTGATTGCGGGTGTCATTAGAAGTTATTTTTTAAACCAACGAAGTGGGGCACTACTTATTAAATAAACACCGCCAAAAATCAAGATACAACAAAGAAGTTTTGCAATGGTAATATCTCCTTTATATTGACTGTCTACGATTAAATAGGATATAACAGCAACCAAAATCATCGCTACAGCTGGCTGTACATAGATATAACTACTGGCAACGGTTGGTTTTACATGTTGCAGGGCATACATGTTAAGAAAGTATGCTAAAAAAGTGGGACCAATCACTACATAAAATAATGAAACCCAATTAAAGGTAGCAAAAGCCGTAAAATCTGTAGATACCAATTTTTCTATGCAAAAAGGAAATATGTATATAAAACCAAAGCAAAATGTCCAGGCAATGACGGTTACTGGTTTGTACTTCGACATTAAAGGTTTAACAATTACAAGGTAGAATGCAAAAGATAATGCATTTATACAGATAAAAACATTTCCTAGTAATGAACCGGTTCCTAAACCAGAATTTCCTAAATAGATAAGTAAAACTGCACCAGATCCCCCTAATATAACCCCTAGGACTCTTTGAAGGGTAAAAGGTTCCTTTAATAAAAAGTAACTAATTATTACCGTAAAGATAGGCATTGCGGTCACAATAATTGCAGCATCTACAGGAGAAGTAAGACTTAGCCCATTCATAGAAAAAAATTGATTGGTCGCTACTCCAAGAAGACCACATAATGCAAGTCTTGGAATATCTTTTTTATCTACAGGGTCCTTGATAAAATATTTAATAATGAGAAATAAAATACCTGCTCCGCTAATTCTAAGAAACACTAGTGCAGAAGCTTCTATTTTTCCAGGCATTAGCCCTTTGGCGACAAGATAATTTGCTCCATAAATTATATTGGTACTTAAAAGGGATAGATGCGCCTTTACTTTGTTTGAAGACATCTGACAAAGTAAAGAAATCTTTGGATCAATTATGTGTAGCTCACCTATTAAGTTTATGTTAAAGCTAAAACACTGACCAAATATCAATTACTTAAACAATGCCTCGTTCTTTTTTGATTAAATCATACGCATTTTGTACTTCTCTAAACTTGGCTTCGGCTCCTTTAATATAGATTTGATCCATGTGTTGTATTTTGTCTGGATGGTACTTTTTTGCCATCGCTCTAAATGCTTTCTTTACTTCGGCATCTGTTGCTGTTTTCTCTATTTCAAGTATTTTGTAAGCATGATCTCCAGTTTTAAAAAACATAGCTTTAATACTTTCATAATCTTTGAGATGTATACGTAAAAAACCTGCAATTTTTCTAATCTCTTCTGCTTCAGAAGTACTGACCATTCCATCGGCATTAGCAATTCCAAAAAGAAAATGTAAAATTTGTAATCTAGACGGGTATCGCGTATGTTGATTAATGTACATACAGATACGTTGTGCAGAGATTTCTCTACTCTTTATAATCTCATTAAAAGTTCTAAACGTTGCATTTGCGCGCTCTTTTCCATAAGAACTTACAAAATACTGTCGAACATAATCAAGTTCTGTCTGATTTACTTTTCCGTCTGCTTTAATAACAATAGATGATAACGATAACAGATTAAGTTCGAAATCGGCAGGAGTTACTTTAGATTCTTGAGAAAAAACGGTTTTAAAACCTTCTCGGTTACTTGAACTTATCTGACTGTCAAGAAGACTACCCAGTATAAAACCTAAAATGGCACCGGGAACTCTAAAAAATATATACCCTAATATGGCAATAAACCATTTAATCATTCAAATCAATTTTTTGGCTGTAAAGATAATCGAATTATTAAAAGATAATTTTATGTTTTACGTTATATATAAAATGGGTTGCAATAAAAGCAACGTTTTGCAGAAAATCACTTTTAAAATTGTAACACATGAAAAATCGAAATCTTATTTTGATACTCTGTCTGATACTAATGTCTTGTGATAAAGATGATGACAATTCTTCTATTGCAGAGGATACAATTATAGGACGTTTTGTACATCAGATTCCTGATTGTATGGTTGGTCAAGATTCATTGTTAAATTGTACAGAATTTGTGGATTTTATAGATGATACCAAAGTCGATATCTTGACAGGAGGAGGGGATATTGTAAGAGAAACAACCTACGTTCGTGAAGGAAGCAAAATTACGTTAGATAAAAAAAATGGTTTGGGTAGTGATGTTTCATTTATGCTACAAAACGCAAACACATTAAAGCGAATTGAAGATAATGCAATCTGGGTAAAATCAGATTAGAAAGCTTTTGTTCTTCTGAGACTTATGTCATTTTGTGATGTCATGAATAAGTAGAATATGGCCTTTATTTAAAGACTACTTGTCAGGTGTTTTTATGTGGTACATAATTTGTAACTTTGCATAAAATTGTAATAAGAAAAAATAAAATATATGTATCCAGCAGAATTAGTAAAACCAATGCGAGAAGATTTAACCAGTATTGGATTTGAAGAATTGCATACGGTAGAAGCGGTAGATAGTGCTATTGCAAAAGAAGGAACTACATTGGTAGTAGTAAATTCGGTTTGTGGTTGTGCAGCAGCCAATGCAAGACCAGGAGCAAAAGCTTCTTTAGAGAATGAAAAGAGACCTGATAATTTGGTAACTGTTTTTGCAGGTGTAGATAGAGAAGCAACAGATAAGGCAAGAGGTTATATGGTTCCTTTTCCTCCTTCATCTCCTTCTATGGCCTTGTTTAAAAATGGAGAATTAGTGCATATGTTAGAGCGTCATCATATAGAAGGAAGACCTGCAGATATGATTGCAGAAAACCTTAGAGATGCATACAATGAACATTGCTAAATAATACTGGCTTTTATGCTAAAAAGAATTTTAAAAACCGTTTGTTACTACAGACGGTTTTTAATTTCTTAAAATTAAGATTTGCTAATAGTAAATGTTAGCATCTTTTTCAAAGGTTTTATATTTCAGTTAAAAATGAATAATGCCTTTGAAATCACACAAGTTGAATGAATTAATTTTTAGGAAAAAATGGGAGCAATTAAGAAGATATTAAGTTATCCGCTTTCTATAATTTTTTATTTATGTTTTGGATTAACATTGGTTATTTTTCACCCATTACAATGGTTGGGTAAAAGGATCGGAGGAGAGTCTGGACATAGAGGGGTTGTCAATATTATGAATTTATGTTTGCTACGTTGCTTACACGTTCTTGGGTCAACTGTTAGTTTTAAAAATACTCATAAGTTACCTTTAGGCAAACCAATGATATTAGTGTCTAATCATCAAAGCATGTTTGATATTCCTTTGATATCTTGGTATTTACATAAATATAGGCCTAAGTTTATTTCTAAAATAGAATTAGGTAAAGGGATACCTAGTATTTCTTTTAATCTTAGACATGGTGGGCATGCATTAATAGATAGGAAAAATCCTAAGCAATCAATCCCTACACTATCAAGATTTGGTAAATTTATAACCCAAAATAACTTTTCTGGAGTTATTTTTCCTGAAGGAACCAGAAGTAGAGATGGAAAACCAAAAAGCTTTGCGCCAACAGGGTTAAAAATTCTGTTTAAATATGCTCCTGATGCTGTGGTCGTCCCTCTTACCATTAATAACAGTTGGAAACTGTTGAGATTTGGTAATTTTCCTTTAGGAATCGGGGTGCATTTATCGTTAGAAGTACAAGAACCCATGTTAATTGATAAAGAACCAGAAATATTACTGGAAAAAATAGAAGAAAGGATTACTTTAGCAGTCAGAACTTAACACACAAGATAATGGCATTGGATAATATACGATTAGAGGTAATGCAACTACTAGAAAAGAAGGTAGACTCTTATATAGATAAATTTTTAATTCCAGTAGATAAGATATGGCAACCTACCGATTTTTTGCCTGATTCTCAGAATGAAGATACATTTTTTGATGAGGTAAAAGAATTGAGAGAGTTAGCCAAAGAATTACCGTATGATTTTTGGGTGGTTCTGGTAGGAGATACGATAACAGAAGAAGCATTACCAACTTATGAGTCTTGGTTAATGGATGTAGAAGGTATCGATCAACATGAAAAAGGAGGAAATTCATGGTCAAGATGGGTACGATACTGGAGTGGAGAAGAAAATCGCCATGGAGATGTGTTAAACAAATATTTGTATCTATCGGGAAGAGTGAATATGATTGAGGTAGAACGTACAACTCAATACCTGATTAATGATGGTTTTGATATAGGTACCGATAGAGATCCTTATAAAAATTTCGTTTATACTAGTTTTCAGGAACTGGCAACCTATATATCACATAATAGAGTAGCAAAATTGGCAAAGCAATATTCTAATAAGTCCCTGGCCAAAATGTGTAAGATAATTTCTGGAGATGAAATGCGTCATCACAATGCCTATAGCGAATTTGTAAGTAGTATTTTTGAGGTAGATCCAAGCCAAATGATGATTGCATTTTATGAAATGTTAAAATTTAAAATTGTCATGCCGGCGCATTTTCTAAGAGAAACAGGAGGTGCTATTGGTAGTGCTTTCGAAGATTTTTCATGGTCTGCACAACGTATAGGAGTGTATACATCACAGGATTATGTTGATATTATGCAACGACTTATTGATAGATGGGAAATTGACAAAATAATGAATCTTACCGACGAAGCAGAGAAAGCTAGGGATTACATTATGAAATTACCTGCAAGAATGCAGCGTATTAGCGAACGATTAGTAATTCCTGATGAGATTCATGAGTTTAAATGGGTACAGCCAGCTTTGATAAAATAGTACCGATTAGGGTATGAATCAAGAACTGATATTATCCAAAACAATTGATTTTGTAAAAGACACCCTTAATAATGCAGAGGGTGGTCATGATTGGTTTCATATTCAAAGAGTTTATAAGAATACAAAGTTAATAGCCAAAGACGAAGCCGTCGATATACTTATTGTATCATTAGGAGCTTTACTACATGATATAGCAGATTCTAAATTTTATGATGGGGATGAAACTATAGGGCCTAGAATGGCTCGCGAGTTTTTGGTCGACCTACAGGTACAAAGTAGTGTTATTGATCACGTTATTAAGATTATAGAGAATATTTCTTTTAAGGGAGGCAATACGAAACAACATTTTAGATCCCCAGAACTAGAAGTAGTACAAGATGCTGATCGATTAGATGCGATAGGAGCGATAGGTATCGCAAGATGTTTTAATTACGGAGGGTTTAAAAACAGAGGCTTATATGATCCCCAAATACGTCCTAATCTTTCGATGAGCAAAGAAGAGTACAAAGCTTCGACTGCTCCCACAATCAATCATTTTTATGAAAAACTACTCTTACTAAAAGATAGAATGAATACAAAAACAGGTAAGAAAATTGCAGAAGAAAGACATCGTTTTATGGAGCAATACCTGGATCAGTTTTATAAAGAGTGGGAGGGAGAGCGATAACTAAAATAATCGTAATTGACTTGTTTTATGATGCTTGTGTAAGTCACAATTTAAATGAATTTTTTCTGATGAAGAAAAGTATTTTTGACGAGCAATGGTAAATTGTTGATGAATCTGATTGGCGATTGCTCCAGAACCTTTCATTCTTCTACCAAACTCACTATCGTTTAGAGTTCCTTGATGACATTGCATGATTTGGTTTAATATCTTATTTTTTCTTTCGGGTAATGTGTTTTCTAACCATTGAGTAAATAACCCGCCAATAGCACCATTCAACCTTATAACGGTATAACCAATCACGTTTGCTCCTCTTTTTGAAACTTCTTGTGCCAATGGTAGTATTTCATGACTATTGATCGAAGGGATAATAGGAGCCATCATAACACCTACTGGTATCCCCGATGCATTCAAGGTTTCTATTGTCTCGAGTCGCTTTTTTATGCTGGCAGTTCTTGGTTCCAGAATTCTTCTTATTTCTTCTTTTAACGAGGTGATCGAAAGAAATACAGATACCAAATTGTCGTTCGCTAATTCTGAAAGGATGTCTAAATCTCTTGTGATTAATGAATTTTTAGTAATAATACCTACAGGATGTTTATACTTTAAAAATACCTTTAGTAAATCTCGAGTAATTTTTAGTCTACTTTCTATTGGTTGATAGCAATCTGTATTACCCGAAAGCGAGATGGGAAATGCTTCCCATTTTTTGTGTTGTATTTTCTTTTCTAAAAGATCCGCTGCATTTTTTTTGATCAGTATTTTACTTTCAAAATCTAACCCTGCTCCATACCCCCAGTACTCATGGGAGTTACGTGCATAACAATATATACAACCATGTTCACATCCTTGATAAGGATTAAGAGAATACATCATTCCAACATCAGGACTAGTTACTTTGTTTACAATGGTTTTAGGAAAAGTTTCTATATACGTAGTTTTGACATCATTTATTGGGTCCCCCTCTTTAAGGCAATGGTTAATAAAATCATCTCTCAATTCATATTTATTTTCTGAAAATCGATTATGGATTTTACTTTGTGCTCCTCTTCCTTTAATGTGTTTTTGTGTTTTCATATCCTGAGTTGATTTGAAAATCAAAAATACTATTATATTGGAATAATTCCTTATTGTATTGGAAATATTCCAATAAAAAAATAAAAGAACTAAAAAAAGACTGCCAATGGGCAGTCTCTTCTTTTAAAAACAAATTAGTAAACATTGTAATCAGACAAGTTTTATCTATAAGATTTAGATCTATTATTAGTGCGGTGATATTATAGAAATAGCTCTTTAAGTATAAACTAAAACTAGTCAATAAATTTAGATTTTTGATCGATAATTGTATGAACGGTATGTTTCAGTGTATATAGTGTAGAAAATCACATTTAATTAGGTGTTTGTAAAAAATGTCGAGTAAAAGAATTGTGTTATTTTACTTACAATTTGTGAGTTATAATGGTGGTTTGATAATGGATTGTCTGTGTTTTATGTGATTATGATTTTAATTAACTTTTTTTTAACATATTGAAATGTAAGGTTTAGTGTAAGGTTGCGATAAAGACTCTGACTTATACTAATTATCAATTGAAATAAACTAACTAAACTTGTTCATTAATTTTTTAGCATTCAAACTTAATTTTTTTGCTCTTAAACAAAGAGTAATCTGAAGCATTAAATAAATGTAGTTCCCCCCTCTTTGGTGTATTTTAATAAGTAACTAGTATTAAAATAAGTATTCACACATTTTAAACTCTAACTCAATGAGAAAGTTATTTCTTAAGGCCTTTCTATTTATGCTTGCGCTTACAGCATATGGCCAGACAACAGCGACTTATGACATCGTTTTTACGAGTAATTGGGAGGCACATGGACCATTACCCAATAATGCGCATTTTACAAGATTAGTGGGAGCTGCGCATAATAGCAACGTTACCTTTCTTGAAATGGGAGGTTTTGCAACTCCGGGTGTCGAACTAGTAGCAGAACTTGGATCTAATGGGCAATTTTCTAACGAAGTAAGTAGTGCCATTAATGCAAACAATGCAGATCAATTTATTAATGGCCCTGATTTATTTTTTAATGGCTCTGGAAGAACTATTACAATTAGCGATTTACAAATCGATGCTAATTTTCCCTTGATTACATTAACATCTATGATTGCGCCCAGTCCAGATTGGTTTATAGCAGTAAACAGTGTTTCCTTGCTTGATGCTAATAATCAATGGATTTCTGAAATTACAATGGATATTTTTCCATATGATGCAGGTACAGAAGAGGGAAATTCGTATAGTCTTAATAATCCTGCTACGAACCCACAGGAACGTATATCAAGTTTAAGAGGCATAGCACCTTTCAATTCTCAAAAAATAGGAACGCTTGTTTTTACCAGAAAAAATATTCCACCAGTAGTGGAAGGTGGTATAGTATCTACTACAGATAATCAAACCGAAGTAACAATTACTGTTGGCGATGGTATTGCCGATGTAATTAGTTTTGCAACTACCAGTACTGCTACAGCAAATTATACCTATATCATTACCGATGGTTCAGGAAATATTTTAACAAACAATGATGTTTCTAATGATTTTGAGCCAGCACCGGCAGGAACTTGTAGAGTATATGGTATCTCTTATAATGGCGAGCTTGCAATTACCGGAAAAAACATTGCAGATACAGGCTTAGCTACAGGAACGTATGATCTTTCAGACAACTCGATTACGGTTATTAGAGAAGCTACTCCGCCAGCCGTAGAAGGTGGTATAGTATCTACTACAGATAATCAGACAGAAGTAACGATTACTGTTGGCGATGGTGTTGCCGATGTAATTAGTTTTGCAACTACCAGTACTGCTACGGCGAATTATACCTATATCATTACCGATGGTTCAGGAAATATTTTAACAAACAATGATGTTTCTAATGATTTTGAGCCAGCACCGGCAGGAACTTGTAGAGTATATGGTATCTCTTATAATGGCGAGCTTGCAATTACCGGAAAAAACATTGCAGATACAGGCTTAGCTACAGGAACGTATGATCTTTCAGACAACTCGATTACGGTTATTAGAGAAGCTACTCCACCAGCCGTAGAAGGTGGTATAGTATCTACTACAGATAATCAGACAGAAGTAACGATTACTGTTGGCGATGGTGTTGCCGATGTAATTAGTTTTGCAACTACCAGTACTGCTACAGCAAATTATACCTATATCATTACTGATGGTTCAGGAAATATTCTAACAAACAATGATGTTTCTAATGATTTTGAGCCAGCACCGGCAGGAACTTGTAGAGTATATGGTATCTCTTACAATGGAGAGCTTGCAATTACCGGTAAGAACATTGCAGATACTGGCTTAGCTACAGGAACGTATGATCTTTCAGACAACTCGATTACGGTTATCAGAGAAGCAGCTCCACCAGCAGTAGAAGGAGGAATGGTATCTACTACAGATAATCAAACCGAAGTAACAATTACTGTTGGCGATGGTATTGCCGATGTAATTAGTTTTGCAACCACCAGTACTGCTACGGCAAATTATACGTATATCATTACCGATGGTTCAGGAAATATTCTGACAAACAATGATGTTTCTAATGATTTTGAACCAGCACCGGCAGGAACTTGTAGAGTATATGGTATCTCTTACAATGGAGAGCTTGCAATTACCGGTAAGAACATTGCAGATGCAGGTTTAGCTACGGGAAGTTATGACCTTTCAGACAACTCGATTACGGTTATTAGAGAAGCTACTCCACCAGCCGTAGAAGGAGGTATGGTCTCTACTACAGATAATCAAACCGAAGTAACAATTACTGTTGGTGATGGTATTGCCGATGTTATTAGTTTTGCAACTACCAGTACTGCTACGGCAAATTATACGTATATCATTACTGATAGTTCAGGAAATATTCTGGCAAACAATGATGTTTCTAATGATTTTGAGCCAGCACCGGCAGGAACTTGTCGAGTATATGGTATCTCTTACAATGGAGAGCTTGCAATTACCGGTAAGAACATTGCAGATGCAGGTTTAGCTACGGGAAGTTATGACCTTTCAGACAACTCGATTACGGTTATTAGAGAAGCTACTCCACCAGCCGTAGAAGGAGGTATGGTCTCTACTACAGATAATCAAACCGAAGTAACAATTACTGTTGGTGATGGTATTGCCGATGTTATTAGTTTTGCAACTACCAGTACTGCTACGGCAAATTATACGTATATCATTACTGATAGTTCAGGAAATATTCTGACAAACAATGATGTTTCTAATGATTTTGAGCCAGCACCGGCAGGAACTTGTCGAGTATATGGTATTTCATATAATGGCGAGCTTGCAATTACCGGTAAGAACATTGCAGATACAGGATTAGCTACAGGAACGTATGATCTTTCAGACAACTCGATTACGGTTATCAGAGAAGCTACTCCACCAGCCGTAGAAGGAGGAATGGTCTCTACTACAGATAATCAAACTGAAGTAACGATTACTGTTGGCGATGGTATTGCCGATGTAATTAGTTTTGCAACCACAAGTACGGCTACTGCAAATTATACGTATATCATTACTGATGGTTCAGGAAATATTCTGACAAACAATGATGTTTCTAATGATTTTGAGCCAGCACCGGCAGGAACTTGTCGAGTATATGGTATCTCTTACAATGGAGAGCTTGCAATTACCGGTAAGAACATTGCAGATACAGGCTTAGCTACAGGAACGTATGATCTTTCAGACAACTCGATTACGGTTATTAGAGAAGCTACTCCACCAGTAGTGGAAGGAGGTATGGTCTCTACTACAGATAATCAAACCGAAGTAACGATTACTGTTGGCGATGGTATTGCCGATATAATTAGTTTTGCAACTACCAGTACTGCTACGGCAAATTATACATATATCATTACCGATGGTTCAGGAAATATTCTGACAAACAATGATGTTTCTAATGATTTTGAGCCAGCACCGGCAGGAACTTGCAGAGTATATGGTATCTCTTACAATGGAGAACTTGCAATTACAGGTAAGAACATTGCAGATACTGGCTTAGCTACAGGAACGTATGATCTTTCAGACAACTCGATTACGGTTATCAGAGAAGCTTCCATTCCTGATCCTACGTGTAATGATGGTATCCAGAATGGAGACGAAACTGGTGTAGATTGCGGAGGTTCTTGTGAGCCATGTAATACTACTATGTATTGTGAATCTAGTTCAAATACCACTGCAGATGAATATATTAGTAATGTTCAATTAGGAACTATAAACAATACTTCTGCAGGTGCTGCAAATGGTTATGAAGATTTTACTTCTATATCAACCACTTTATCAAAAGGAACGTCCAATACTGTAACAATTACACCAACATGGTCTGGTAGAACTTATAGAGAAGCATATAGTATCTGGATTGATTATAATCAGGATGGAGATTTTACTGATAATGGAGAACAAATATGGACCAAAGCTCCAACTACAGATGCTTCTGTGAGTTGTACTTTTACAGTTCCAAATACAGCTTTAGATGGAAATACTCGTATGAGAGTGTCTATGAAATATAATAGCATTCCAACCGCATGTGAGTCTTTTAGATTTGGTGAGGTAGAGGATTATACCGTTGTGATTGGAATGGAAACAGATCCAATTCCAACATGTACAGATGGTATTCAAAATGGAGATGAGACTGGTGTAGATTGCGGTGGTTCTTGTGCTCCTTGCGAAATAATTGACGATAATGTTGTATATGTTGATATCGAAGATATAACGGTTAGTTCATCAAAAATTTGGTCACCATTTCAAATTGAAGTAGGAGATTCAAGATATTTTGGACCATGGTTGTCAGGAAATACACTTCGATTGGTAACGTATGGAAAAAGTTTGGTAACAGAAGGAAATACCAATAATGTAACCGTTATTGCAGAAGGGACGCAAGTAGGTGCTTCTAGTGATTTCACTTTTGAGAATCATAGTTTTGTAGTAAGCTCAACTTCCTATACCAATTGGAATGGAAAATCTGGATATATTGGATTTAGCTTTAAAATAAAAGGAGCAACTCACTATGGATGGTTATATGCCACAGTAACAAATGATGGTAGGTCTTATACCATTACAGACTATGCATACAATACCAAAGCAGGAGAAAGTTTGATAGCAAAAAGACCTTCAGGAACTAAAAAATCTGGTGAGATAGGAAAATTAAGTGCTTTCCCAAATCCATTTAACAATCAACTTACAATTGACGTTTCTAAATTAAGTAGCGATACATTTACCGTTGAAATATATGATGTATTAGGAAAACAAGTATTCTCTCGAAGTTATACTAAAAACCCAGGTAGTTTTGAGTTAAAGGGTCAATTAAGAAGACCTGGAGCATATTTTGTGAAAGTAGTAACAAATACCGAATCTTCAACTTTACAAGTGATCAAACAATAACAATAGTTTTATAAATGATGATTTTAAAAAGACTGCCAAAAAAGGCAGTCTTTTTTTTGTTGGTAATATCACATTGTCTAAACGGATTAAATTCGATTTTTTAAAAAACTTTTTTTATACCTATTTGTTTTACAGGTGTTTAGGTGCTTTATTACGGTTTAAAAGTAATTTTTTTGTTGGAATTTTTCCTATCATAAATGGAAATATTCCAAATAAAGAAAGTAATTTTGTAGTAGAAATATTTACAAGAAATTAGTCGGTTTTAGGTTAAAGGAAAAAGAGGTCAGTGATGAATAACAAGAACTATGAATATGATGTAGCTCTTTCTTTTGCCGGAGAGAATAGAGCATATGTAGAGGAAGTTGCAAATACCTTGAAAATAAGAGGTGTAAGAGTGTTTTATGATGTGTTTGAAGAAACAAATTTATGGGGTAAGAACTTATATGAATACTTATCAGAAATTTATCAAAACAAAGCTAGATATACAGTTATGTTTATATCAGCTTTTTATAATCAAAAACTTTGGACCAATCATGAAAGAGTGTCTATGCAAGCAAGGGCATTTCAGGAAAGTCGAGAATATATATTACCAGCCCGTTTTGACAATACGGAGATTCCTGGGGTATTAAAAACAATTGGATATATTAATTTAGAAAATAAAACACCAAAAGAATTTGCCGGTTTGATAGAACAAAAAATACAAAAAGAAACACCTTATTTAAAAAGCAGATGGTCTAAAATCACCACCCTGGTTAGCCCAAAACCTTTTATTTTTACTATAAAAGTAATCAATGATAAAGAAGAGTTGATCAAAAATGCCAAAATAGTATTAGTGGCAAATAATGCCACGTACCTCGAAGGGTTTTCTGATGAAAAAGGATTGATACATTTTATAATTCGAACACGTAAACTTTATACGGTACTTATAGCTCATCCAGAATATCCTGCGGTTATGTTTACCGAAATTAATACAAAGCAGGATATAGAAGTAACCATGGAAAAGGTAAAAAATACAGGTTCTATGATCCTAAATAAATCTGGAATGATACCCGGAATAACAGGGGCCATAGAACCACATCTTAGTACAAATGGAGTGATGTCATTATATGCAGATAATATTGCAATAGAAGGAGGGACCTATCAGCCATACAACTTTGAGTTAAATAAATCTTTAACAATAGAAGATAATGGTGGAAATATTATACATTTAACTTTTAGGTTCTTTCAAGGAAGAATCGCATTAATAGATTATAGTAAATGAACGCTATTATACGTTTTGATCAACTCAAAAAAGTATAAAAGGGTTCATCAAAATCAGTATAAATCATGCAACGAATACTCATTTTTTTAAGCTTTATAGTGTTTTTGGCTTGTAAAGAACAGCCTAAAGAGACTACCGAAATTTCTAGCGTAGAAACTATCACGCAAAACACCGCAAAAAAGGGAGAAAATTTTGGAATAGTACTACATGGTGGAGCGGGAACAATTCTAAAAAAGAATATGACCCCAGAAAAAGAAGCGGCTTACAAAGCAAAACTCGAAGAAGCAATAAAGGTTGGACATACGATTCTTAAGAATGGAGGAACCAGCCTCGAAGCAGTAGAGAAAACAATTAATATTTTAGAAGATTCTCCATTATTTAATGCAGGTAAAGGAGCTGTTTTTACAAGCGAAGGTACAAATGAGCTTGATGCTTCTATTATGGATGGAAGTACTTTGAATGCAGGTGCCGTGGCTGGAGTTAAAACGGTTAAAAATCCTATTAACCTAGCAAGAGAAGTAATGATCAATTCTCCGCATGTAATGCTTTCTGGTGATGGAGCAGCACTTTTTGCAAAAGGAAGAGGTCTCGAAATTGTAGATCCCGCCTATTTCTTTACCGAAGAAAGAATGAAAACTTTAGAAAAGGTAAAGGAGAAATTAAAAAATAAAGAAGCAAATAAAACTACAGCTTTTTATGATCCTGTTATCAAGGATTCGAAGTTTGGGACCGTGGGTTGTGCGGCATTAGATAAACATGGTAACTTGGCGGCGGGTACTTCGACAGGTGGTATGACCAATAAAAAATGGAATCGTATAGGTGATTCACCTATCATAGGAGCAGGGACTTATGCAAATAATGCTACTTGTGCGGTATCCAGTACAGGATGGGGAGAGTATTTTATAAGAGGTATGGTAGCTCATGATATCTCTGCAATGATAGAATATAAAGGTGTTTCCTTACAAGAAGCAGCGCAAGAAGTAATCCAAAAAAAACTAACTAATTTAGGTGGTACAGGTGGAATTGTAGCAATTGATAACCAGGGAAATGTAACTATGGAGTTTAATACAGCAGGAATGTATAGAGCTACTATGAATGCTGAAGGAGAATTAGTGATTGGGATTTATAAAAAATAGTAACAACTAAAAATATAAAAACCCCAAAGGTATAGAAGCCTTTGGGGTTTATATTGTACTTTAAGATAAGATGTAATTTAATAATACACTTAACGACTTCTTTTATCTAGGAGCAGGACATTCAGGAGTTGCGTAGCAACATTGATACCTATAATGCCAGCAACATCTCATTTGAGGTCTTGGATTCCATTCGTAGTCTTCTGGACAACCCCCTACCGGTTCGTGCCCACCTTTTACTTTTTTCTGTTGTGTTTTACTCAGAATCTTTCCTAGGGTAGAAATTTGTTGAATCATATTGTTGGTTTTAAGAGTGTTATTCAATTTAAAGATATGTGTTTTGATTGGTATAATCTTTTTATTAACAGTATATTATAATGATGGATGTTTTTTTGAAGATTAGGTAATATAGACATTACAAGGCTTAAAAAAAATAGCTTACATTTATAAAGTCAACTAAAACCAATCTTTCATGAATGTATCAAGAGTTCTATGTTTGTTACTATGTGTAACATTCCTATTTTCCTGTAAGAAAAAAGACCCAAGAGAATTAGCAGAAGAAAATGTTTCCACATTAAATAAATATAGAGCCTACATTTCCGATGTGTCTTCAGGAATGATTTCTGTTTCAGATAAAGTATATGTTGTCTTGCAAAACCCTATTCAGGGTTGGGATGATAATCAAGAATTATCAAAAAAATTGTTTACTGTATCTCCTGGGGTAAAAGGAAAAGTAGTAGCAGTTAATAACAAAACAATTTCTTTTCAGCCAGACGAAAGTTTCGAAGAAGATACCGTATACACTTTTACGTTAGATTTAGAAGATTTAATCGAAGACCTTGAAGAAGGTTTAGATGATGAGTTTGTTTTTACAGTAAGAACGTTGAAACAACAATTTTCTGTTCTTACAGACAATATACAATCATATAGTAAAGACTGGCAATATCTCGATGGTACTATTAATACTAGTGATCAGTTAAGTTTTGATATTGCAAAACAACTTATTACCGCAAGTCAAAAAGGAAAAAATATTCGTGTAAAGTTTGGTGAGTCAGTAGACACAAGTCGACAATTTAGTTTTAGAATTGATAGCATTCAACGATTCGAAGAAGATTCTGAAGTATCGATTAGTTGGTCTGGAAAAGAGTTTGATATTGATACAGAAGGAGATGTCGTACTTTCAGTACCAGGAAAAAATAATTTTTCTGTAATGAGTGTTTCGGTTTCGAATGCAGAAAATCAATACCTTGAAATTAACTTCTCTGATCCACTAAAAAAGAACCAGAATTTTAACGGCTTAGTTACAATAGTAGGAGTAAGAAATTTAAAGTATACCGTAAACGGAAATGTATTAAACGTATATCCTAATAAAGAGCTTAAGGGTACATTAGAGGTAACTGTTTTCGAAGGAATCCAAAGTGAGGATAACTACAGATTAAAAAATGCTTATACAGAAAAGGTGTCTTTTCAACAACCAAATCCAGAAATTCGTTTGCTACAAAGCGGGGTGATTTTACCGACATCAGAAAATCTTAAATTTAATTTTGAAGCGATTAATCTGCGTGCTGTAGAAGTTCAGGTTGTTAAAGTTTTTGAAAATAACGTATTACAGTTTTTGCAAAATAATAATTTGGATGGATCAGGAAACCTAAGAAGTGTAGCTAGACCGGTTGCCAAAAAACTGATTAACCTTCAGGAAAACCCCTCTCTAAATTTAAGTAAATGGAATGCTTTTGCGGTTGATTTAAAAGAATTAATTACACCAGACCCGGGAGCCATTTATAGAGTAGAACTCGACTACCGTAAAGGATACTCCTTGTATAAATGTACAGGAGAGGCTGCCAGCGATACTCCAATTACAGAATTGGTAGCAGATTATGATCAGGAAGAAGAACCAAGTTTCTGGAACAGCTCACAATACTATTATGATGACTATTATGATTATAATTGGCAAGAAAGAGATGACCCCTGTAGCAATTCGTATTACAGAGATAAAAAAATTAGCGCGAATATCCTGGCTTCTAACCTTGGTGTAGTGGTAAAAAAAGGAGAGAATCATGCCTATATGGTTACCGTTAATGATATCCTAACTACGAACCCCATCGGTAATGTAGAGGTGACTTTTTATAACTATCAGCAGCAAGAAATGGGAGTTGCTACTACCGATTCTCAAGGGATGACAGGTTTTGATGCAGATCGACCTGCTTATTTTGCAGTAGCCAGATCAGGAAAACAACAAACATATGTAAAACTTAATGATGGAAACGCTTTATCTGTTAGCAAGTTCGACGTGTCAGGGGTATATCTGCAAAAAGGAATTAAAGGTTTTATATACGGAGAAAGAGGAGTTTGGCGTCCGGGAGACACCTTGTTTTTATCTTTTATGTTAAATGATAATGCGAACAAGCTTCCTCCAAAACACCCGATAAAATTCGAATTACGCGATCCATATGGTAAAGTTGTGCATCAGGAAACAACCAACGAAGCGATTAATAATTTTTACAAGTTTGTGGTAACCACCTCAGAAGAGGCTCCCACAGGAAATTGGCAGGCAAGCGTAGATGTAGGGGGTGCTAAATTTACCAAAGCACTAAAAATAGAAACAATTAAACCGAATCGATTAAAAATCAAAACAGTTTTTGATGACGAGGTATTGGGAATAGATAAAAGCAGTAGCGGTAATCTAGAAGTTTTATGGTTACATGGGGCAATTGCCAAGAATTTGCAAACCGATATCAATGTTAGATTTACAGCAAAGAAAACAAGTTTCAAAAAGTATCAGAGTTATGTCTTTGATGATCCATCCAGAAGATTTGGTACCGAAGAACAAGAAGTATTTAACGGAAAACTTTCTGAAGAAGGGAAAGTTGGTTTTTCATTAACACCGCAGTTAAATAATAGAGCAGCAGGAATGTTAAGAGCTTCTTTTATTACCAAGGTATATGAAAACGGAGGTGATTTTAGTACAGATGTAGTTTCAAAAGACTTTTCACCTTATAATACTTATATAGGGTTAAATGTCCCGAAAGGAGATAAAGCGAGAGGAATGTTACTTACAGATACCCAACATAATTTTGATGTAATTTCTGTTGATAAAAAAGGAGATCCTATTGCTACCAAAGATCTCGAAGTTTTCATTTATAAAGTCGATTGGAAATGGTGGTGGGACTCTTCTGATGATAATTTATCTACTTATAATAGAGGTACGCATAGAGATGAAGTGTTTAGGACAAAGGTGACTACAAATAGTAGTGGTAAAGCAAACTTTAAGTTTGAATTAAAATACCCAGAATGGGGTAGGTATTTGGTGAGGGTAGTGGACCCAAATGGCGGACATGCCACCGGAAAAATAATGTATATCGATTGGCCTGGATGGGCAGGTAAATCACGAAAAAATGACCCATCTGCCGCGACTATGTTATTGTTTTCTACCGATAAAAACACATATTCTGTTGGAGAAAAAGCAATGGTTACTTTTCCTTCGAGTATAGGAGGAAGAGCATTGGTTACTGTAGAAAATGGGACAGAGGTATTATCGTCGCAGTGGGTATTACCTCAAAAAGGAGAAACCAAATTCGAACTACCCATAGAAGCAATTTATACTCCTAATGTTTATATTCATATTACGCTGTTGCAACCTCATAACACTACAACAAATGATTTGCCAATACGTTTGTATGGCGTGGTACCAATTTCTGTCGAAAATCCAGACACACGCATTGTACCTACTATAACGATGCCCGATGTATTGCAGCCAGAACAGACAATTACCTTAAAAGTAGGAGAAAGCAAGGGCAAACCCATGACGTATTCGATTGCTATGGTAGATGAAGGACTGTTGGATCTAACCCGCTATAAAACTCCAAGCCCCTGGAATAATTTTTATGCCAGAGAAGCCTTGGGCGTAAAAACTTGGGATATTTATGATGACGTGATAGGAGCTTATGGGGGTAGCATAAATCAAATTTTTGCAATTGGTGGAGACGCAGAAGCAGGAGGTAGCAGTTCAAAAAAAGCCAATCGATTTAAACCCATGGTAATCTATAAAGGACCTTTTGAACTAAAAAAAGGAGAAACACGAACACATAAGATTAATATTCCTAAATATATTGGATCTGTAAGAACCATGATTGTAGCTTCAGATGCCGATAAAGCAGCTTATGGTAAAGCAGAAAAAGCAACCCCTGTTCGTAAACCACTCATGGTATTGACTTCGATTCCTAGAAAAATAACTCCGGGCGAAAAAGTGACCATACCAGTTACGGTTTTTGCAATGGAGAATAAGGTCAAAAATGTAACTGTTACTTTAAAACCAAATAAAGGGTTTAAAGTAGTAGGAGAAACACAACAAAGTTTGTCATTTTCGCAACCAGATGAGAAAATGGTATATTTTGATATCGAAGTGCTTGATGGGGCATCAATTACCGATATAGAAGTAATTGCCAAGGGCAACGGCGAAAAAGCATCGTATAATACACCAATTAATATTGTGAATCCAAATCCAGTGACTACCGAACTAATTTCGGTGGTGGTGGACCCAAATGGTAATCAGGAAGTAGATTTTGCCTCCTTCGGAATCAAAGGTAGTAATAGTGCTATAATAGAACTATCTTCTTTACCTCCCATGAATTTTGAAAGTAGATTACAATCGCTGATTCGCTATCCACATGGATGCATAGAACAGACGACTTCTGCTGCGTTTCCTCAGCTTTACTTAAGTGAAGTTTTTAGTATTTCTTCAGAAAAGAAACAGAAAATCCAAAAGCATATAGAAGCGGCTATTTATAAGTTGAAAAGATTTATACAACCAACAGGCGGATTGTCCTATTGGCCTGGATATAGTAACCCTAATGATTGGGGTACTAGTTATGCTGGGCATTTTTTATTAGAAGCCAATAAACAGGGATATGTATTACCTATTGGGTTTAAAAGCAATTGGATCAATTATCAACAGCAACAGGCCAAAAGATGGCGTAGTAATAATAACGACCTTGGACAAGCCTATCGATTATATACCTTGGCACTTGCAGGAAGTCCAGACTTATCGTCGATGAATCGTTTGCGAGAGATGCCCGGTTTGTCAAATGACGCCAGATTGAGATTAGCCGCTGCTTATGGGTTGATCGGAAAAGAAAAAGCGGCAAATCAACTACTGAATAAATCAACGATCGATTTTGCAGTAAGAAGAAGTAATAGATGGACCTATGGCTCTGTAAATCGCAATCGGGCAATGGCTTTAGAAACGCTTATTGCTTTAAATCAAAAAGACAAAGCACAGAAAGTAGCCGTAATACTGGCAAAAGAAATGTCTTCAAAAAAATGGATGAGTACACAAACCACTGCATATGGACTATTGGCGATGGCCAAATATGCAAGTTTTGTAGGAGGAAAAGGTGTTGAGGTAAACTATACATTAAATGGTAATACAACCACCATTAATACAGAACGAGCAATAGCAACTTCAGGAGAAGTTGTTTTACTAGAAAACAATAAACTAGCCGTAAAAAATAATAAGGATAATACCATTTTTGTACAGATTACTGCCAATGGAATTCTACCGGTAGGAAAAGAGAAAACAGTACAACGTGGGTTAAATGTAATTGTAGACTATAAAAATCGCGATGGTAAAATTATTAACGTTTCTAAACTATCACAGGGCACCGATTTTGTGGCAGAGGTTACCGTTACAAACGCTTCTGGATCTGAAGTAAAAGATATTGCTTTGACAGAAATTTTCCCCTCTGGATGGGAGGTCGTAAATACACGTTTTACTGATTTTGGATCGTTTAAAGCTAATAAAGTAACACATACTGATATACGTGATGATCGTGTTAATTTTTACTTTGATTTAAAACCAAGGGAAAGCAAAAAAGTAACACTTTTGTTAAACGCCTCTTATTTAGGGAGCTATTATTTGCCAGGAGTACAATGTGAAGCCATGTACGATTATGATTATTTTGTAAGAAACCAGGGAAAATGGGTTGAGGTTGTAAAATAGTTGTTAAGGCATAAAGGCTTTACTTATGTATAAACTTAACAGTCGAAATGGATAATGAAATTGGAATAAGGAATATTAGTAAAACAGATTCTCTTAGAATGGTTGAATTTTCTAAATAATAGAAAAGTAAAGTAAAAAACCCATGATATGAAATCATACCGATGGGTTTCAAGAGTATACTATAACTCAATGATTAATCCTTCCTAAATTGTTGGTTAAAGGATTAATTATAAATAGCTATATCAGATATTGGGGCGTAGGCTTTGATTCCTCCGTCAAAAGATGCAAGTACTGTTAATTTGCGCTCAAGAGCTACCAAAACAAACTGTTCAAGATTTGCAGGAACAACCACTGTGTAATAAGTTTTGGGTTGACCACTTGGGTGAAAATTTGCAATTATTTTACCGTAGGCAGTTCCAATACATCCAAAGGTTCCCCAAGGTCTGTCATTAGTGGTTGATTTTACTGCGTCACTTACCTGTGGAATTACTTCCTGTGCTATTGTATTACTCATAATATTTGGTTTTAATAGATATTCCTACTCTCTTTTATATAGGCTTTTCGGATTCGACCCTCATATAATCAAAATCGTATTGTAGCTACCCAATCGAAAAATGATGCTTTTGATTACATAATTTTTGTCTGTTGATACATAATTTATATATCGTTGACAATTCAAAATTGAGAAATTAAATGAGTGAATTTCTAGAAAATACCTTGAGCGTAAAATTTTTAATCTCTAGCGTATAAAATTGATATTCAAGCGTTGTTAAAGTATTTTGAAAACCGTGCAGAATTACAGGTGTTTTTTTAAAAATAGACCGTTACTTTTGAAAAGTATATATAAATGTACTTAAGAAGTTAACAAGATGATATTAGAACAAGCAATTTTAAATATTAAGCCAGATCAATCAAAGACTTTTGAGGAAACTTTTAAAGAAGCTCAAAAAATCATTTCTTCTATGAAAGGATATATAAGACACGATGTTTTAAAATGCATAGAAGAGAAGGATAAATACATGCTTCTTGTAGAGTGGGAAACCCTTGAAGACCATGAAATAGGCTTTAGAAAATCTGCAGAATACCAGGACTGGAAAAAATTATTACATCATTTTTATGATCCTTTTCCGGTTGTACAACATTATGAGTCTGTACTTAGAAATGGTTTATAAGGTAAATATTGTTTTGAAGAAAGAATGGTATTATTCTTCACAAATGACCTCAATTGGATTAAAGCTTTAGAAATTAATCCAATTGAGGATAAACAGAGTTGTTTCTTTGATGAAATTTAGTTTTTAAGGATTTCACCACATCCAATTCTAGGCCCTGCAGCACCAGAGGGCTGAGAAGAAAAATCATCGGGACCTTCGTGAATAATGATTGCTTTACCTAAAATGTTCTTGGTTTCATCATCACAACCAATACACCATAAATCTGTTTTTCTTTCGATACTCCCATGACCATTACGACCAACAACGATATTTCCAATATCTCCAATATGAAAAGAATCTGAACCCCAGGCTCCGTGAGATACATTGGTAGGGTTCCAATGTCCACCTGCAGAAGTACCATCGGCAGCGCTGCAATCTCCTTTTTCGTGAATGTGTATTGCTTTATGACCGCTACCATCATAGAAAACATTAGCTACCATGGTTACAATTCCGTCTGTTTCAGAAAACACGACATTACCGACAAGGCCACTATCATTTTTCGAAACAATGATTGCAGTCGCTTTTAGTTCATCCGTATCATCATCACAATCGCAAGATGTGAATAGTAAAAAGCAAAAAATAATAAGTCCAAAAATGTGTAAAACTTTTGTCATAATAAGTTGGTTTTAAATTATTAATGTGGTGTATATAAGTTACAAATTCCCCGTTTTAAGAACTAGATTTTTATACAAACTTTAACCATGTTTTCATAGATTTATCCTATGATTTTTTTTAAAAGAGTAAATTCGTTTACTATAAAGTAAGTCTAGGGTTTGATTTAAATAGCATGTGTCATTGCTTATAGGTACATTTGATCAAAGAATGATAGCGAATAAACAATTAGAATATATATTGAGACATCCCAAACGTTTTATTGTTATTGGGGCAGTATGTATATGGTATTATTTTTCATTACCCAATCCATTATTTAACGATCCAACGGCAACGGTGTTAGAAACAGCTAGTGGAGAATTATTAGGGGCAAAAATTGCAGCAGATGGACAATGGCGATTTCCAGAAACAGAGAATGTTCCCAAAAAATTTAAGGCTTGCATTATTGCTTTTGAAGACCAACAGTTTTATAGACATCCTGGGTTTAATCCTGTGGCTATGTTGCAAGCAATAAGGGATAATATAAAAGCAGGAACCGTGGTAAGAGGCGGTAGTACAATTACCCAACAAGTAATTCGATTGATTAGAAAGGGAAAGAAAAGAACATATGTCGAAAAATTTAAGGAATTAATACTTGCCACCCGATTAGAGATAGGTACCTCAAAAGAAAACATTCTAAAATTATATGCATCTCATGCTCCTTTTGGCGGAAATGTAGTGGGAATTGATATGGCCGCCTGGCGTTATTTTGGATTACCAGCATCTCAATTATCATGGTCAGAATGTGCTACATTGGCTGTATTACCAAATGCACCTTCATTGATTTACCCTGGAAAAAATCATACGAGATTATTGCAAAAGAGAAACCGGCTTTTAAAAACACTTTTACAACAAAAGACAATCGATTCTCTAACCTATGAATTGTCGATTAGCGAATCATTACCCCAAAAACCATATCCTTTACCGCAGATAGCACCTCATTTGTTACATCGAGTGACAAAGAAACAAGAAGGTAAAAGAGTACAAACCAATATTGATTTACTGTTACAAAAACAAGTCAATCAAATTGTTGCAAAACACTATGAAATACAGTCGCAAAACGAGGTGCATAATATGGCAGTTTTGATCATTGATATTGATACTAGAAAAGTGCTATCTTATATAGGAAACACTTCAACCGATAGGGGACATCAAAAGGATGTAGATATTATTATGGCACCACGTAGTACAGGTAGTGTTTTAAAACCGTTTTTATATACTGCGATGATGGATAAAGGGGAGCTGCTACCCGAACAACTGGTAGCAGATATTCCTACAACTATTGCGGGATATACACCAGAGAACTACGATGAATCTTATAACGGAGCGGTGCCAGCAACAAGAGCATTGGCACGTTCGCTTAATATTCCTGCCGTTAGGTTGTTGCAGCAATATGGCTTGCAGCGCTTTAGAGATGAGCTAAATTCTTTTCAAATTAGAGATATACGATATAGTGCAGATCATTATGGATTGTCACTGATTGTAGGAGGAGCAGAAGGAAACCTTTGGGATTTGTGTAAAACATATAGTGGTTTGGCCAGTACTTTAAAGCATTATCAGAAATCCTCGGGAATGTATTTCGAAAATGAGTTTATGAATCCAGTTATTCATAAAACTGAAAAGGTTGATTTTGGAAAAAAAAGAAAACAAAAAAAACTATATGGAGCAGGAAGTATATGGTTGGCTTTTGAGGCTATGAAAAAAGTGAATAGGCCTTCTGAAGACGAAGCATGGGAATTTTATGACTCCTCTAGAGAGATAGCCTGGAAAACAGGAACTAGTTTTGGTAATAGAGATGCTTGGGCTATAGGTGCCAGTAGCAAACATGTTATAGGAGTTTGGGTTGGTAATGCTGATGGAGAGGGGAGACCCGAACTAACAGGTATTAATGCTGCTGCTCCCGTACTTTTTGATGTGTTTAATTTGTTACCTAATGCGAATTGGTTTCCTATACCTTATGATGATTTGACGGCAGTTACCGTTTGTACAAAAAGTGGTTTTCTGGCGAGTAATGAATGTCCTCAAAAAAAAATATATGTTCCACCTTTGGGAACAAAAGGACAACATTGTCCATATCATCGAATGGTACACCTGGATCAACAAAAAAAATATCGGGTAAACTCTTCTTGCGAACAGGTATCGAGTATGGTTCATGAATCCTGGTTTGTGTTACCTCCCTTGCAGGAATATTTTTTCAAATCAAATAACGCAACCTATCGCTCTTTACCTCCCTATAGAGAAGGTTGTATTAAGGAGAAAGAAACACCGATGGACTTCATTTTTCCGAAACCCAATAGCAGTGTATATCTACCCAAGGGATTTGATGGTAAAGCAAACGAGGTTGTCCTTAAAATTGCCCATATAAATCCAGAAACTACCGTATTTTGGTATATTGATGATCAATTTGTTGGCACAACATCGCAATTTCATGAAATAACTGTTTCGCCTCAAGTTGGACAACACATAATTACCGTTTTGGACGAAAAAGGAAACGAATTAAAACGTAAAATCGAGATAAAAGAATAACCAACTACGGGCCTTTTCTTTTGAATTCATTTTAATAATAAAAAAAACCCCGAAAGTACTTTCGGGGCGCTTTAAATAACGATAGGATGAAATATTCAATATAATTATTCGATTAGAAAACGTCTATTGATAGTATCGATATTTAATAGATAAAATCCTGTTTTTAATTTAGTTACATCAATCTGATTGGTATAAGAACCTTTTTGTACAGTTTGCCCTAGCATATTGATAATTTTATAGGATTTAAAATCAAAGTTTCGAGCTTGGATTTGCAATATTCCATTTTTAATAGGATTTGGGCTAATGGTAAAGGATACATCTGCATTCGTATTTTTGGCATTAGCCGAATTTCTTGTGGTAGTAAGCCCTAGACCGGCAGTTTCATTATAGGCATAATCTGTTATGGTGTAAGATAAACCATCATTAGCAACAGTTACATGAAACCAGCCGTAATGTACTTGTTGGTTAATCATAAATCTAAAACCGATATAACCTGATCTTCCTTTCCAAGAAGTATAGGATGAAGAACCCAACAGATAACTGTGCGAATTGTTTACAAAATTACTAGTAGGACCTACTTGCAAACCCTCTCCTAAAAAAGTAATATTACTTGTAGAACCGTTACAAACTACATCTTTGCTATTGGCAACTAATCGTAACTGATTTTGTGTAAACCAGGCTCCAAAACTATTGTCATCACCTACTTGTATTCTAAATGATCTCCAGTTACCCGAAGCATTTGCGGTTTGATCTGCCATATTAACAAAAACTACATTACCACCACCTCCTGGGTTGGTATTGTCATTACAGGGAGAACAAGAGGATCCACCACAATCTACCCCGGTTTCTGTACCATTCTGGATGTTATCATTACAGGTGGGTTGTGTATTAGTAGAGCCTCCGCTAATTCCTACAGAATAGTCTTCGATTTCTCCTCTGTTGAAAGTATCACAAGGTGAAGTTGGCACCTGCCCATTTCTTACAATAATTCTCATGGTAGTTCTTCCATTTCGTGCAGTTGTAGGTATTGTAAACCTATCACCAAATGAAGTGGTACTTGAAGATGAGGATGATCTGAATACATGTTCTCCTGGGTCGTTAAAATCATTATCCTGATTATAGTCAATCCAAATTCCATACCCCACATTTCCAGTAGCATTTATAGTGAAATTTACTCGATTTCCAGCTGTTAAATCCACAGACTCTGATGTGAAATTACTATAACCAAAAGTTGAGGCAGATGATTGTTTAAAGAGATTGTTATTGCTGTTAACAAAAATGCTAACAGAACTTATAAAGTTATTAGTAGAGTTGACTCCAGTAATAGCACAGTAATTTCCAGAGGATGGAATTTCTGTTTCCATTGGTTTAATAACAACAGAGTAATCTCGGGTTGATATGTTACCCTCACTTAGGCAGGCTTGCAAGTTATTGTTGTCTCCTGCAATAATTCTCATTCGAGTTCTTCCTAGTAAGGCATTTGCGGGTACCCTATTGATATTTTGATTGCTAGAAGAAGCAACCATTTCATTAGATTCAAATATTTCATTTTGATTATAATCTATATATACTCTAACATTTCTTCTTATAGTTGAAATATTAATATTGGGAGAACTTCCTCGATCCAGATCTGTAGATTCTGAAGTGAAATCAGAGTATGAATTGCTGGTAGAACCACCATGGTCAATAGTAACAAAGCGTACATTACTAATACCATTAAAAGTAGTCGTGCCAAGAGGTATGCAATAGCCATCATGTTGAACATTATTGTCAAAATTGCTTCCAACTCCAACAGCCTGCCAAGCATTGGTAACTGCTCTTTCTTCATTACTACGGTTACCATGAAGATCACGAGCAGCTCTTATCATTGCCGTTCTCGCCGCATTGTAATCAGAATTACTTCTTAAGTATCTTGTTTCAGCTCTAAATACTATTTTTGAGGCTTTGTCAATACCAATACCTCTTACACTAAAACGTTCTCTTTTATCATTAATCTGATCTGTACCACTACTACCTACAGTCAATAAATAAAACCAATGATTTAGTATCCCGCTATTAGTGTGTACACCACCATTATCGCCTCCGGTAGTAGATGCCCAATTAGTTCCTATATAAGTATCTGGATGATTAAATAGTTTAGGGTTTTGCATAGATCGAACTCCATTTTTATTATCTGTTCGAATCTCTTCATCTAATACAGCCCATATCGAATTTGCGGGTCTAGTGTTACTTCCATTACCTTTTGCAAAATGTTCGACCATGGCCCCCCAAATATCTGCTAAGCCTTCATCAAGGGCGCCTGACTCTCCCTGATAAGTAAGATTAGAAGTTTCTTGATCTAATGCATGACCAAACTCATGAGCAACTACACCAACACCTACTAGTGGCTCTGATTTATCCGTACCAGATGGATTAGTTAACCCATCTCCAAAAAATAAGGCATTATTATTCCATGATGCATTTTCAACACCATCTCCAACATGAGCATAAGCATTTAGAATAGCTCCATTACCATTATAGCTGTTTCTTCGGTGTACTGTATTAAAATAATCGTAAGTTCTACCAAGTCCCCAATGTAGATCTAATGCAGCATTATCTTTGTTAGCATTATTATGTTCTCTACTCGTCCAGTTATTATCATTATCTGTAAAATCAACTCTTCTTGTAACGTCATCACCAGTTCGTTTTTGTAAGTTATATGTATGAATACCATCACCTCTACTCGTATCATGCAATATATAGTTACCATTGTTAGGTAGACGAGTTGTTGAAATTGTTCTACGACCACTATATCTTGTGTCCGCAGTTCCATCTACAAAAGCCATTGATATTGCGGCTGAAGAATTCTTGGTTTTGTCAAAAGTTTCTAATACAGAAACATGATGAGAAAAGTTTGTTTCATTTGTATGCGTAGTATGCGTAGTATGCGTACTACAACCTTGATTTATGGTTGTGTCAAAACGTAGTTTTTTTCCTGTATGTGCATCTATATAAATATTACCTCTGCTCGTTGGTTGTGTAGCATAGATGTCAAATTTGTATGCCAGGTCAAATTTAGTAACCACTCCTTGTTCATTTTTAAAATCCAGATTAGGAAGAACTATTAGTTCTCCTTCGGGTTTTTTGTAATCAGAAATCTTGGCCATTAATGGATCTTGCCAAGCATATTTCTGAGCGCCAATATGCGTAATCGCTCTTTGTAATGCTTGATTAGCAGTAATAGACGGCGATGTTTTGATATTAGTTACGTTATAATACTCACCATGAATACTTTGTGCTTTTCCGTTTTTACGACTGATCACCGCAATACCAAATTCTACAGGAACGCCTTTATAGGTTTGTTGACATTTTTCATGGGTAAAGCCCAACTCATCGGTTTCGGTTTGCAAGGGTATATGCTCATTTTCTTTTGCCAGTTTTAGAAACCTTTTAAAAAGACCCTTAGTGTCTTGCTGTATACTTTGGGTACTTTTTGAACGTAGATGATCAGAGTTATTAAGCTCTATGATATAAGGAGGTTGTGTAAAAACGTTTTTATTTTCTTCTTTTTCTTGTGCGGTAAGACCAGAAAGGGCAAACCCCAAGACAAATGGAAGGAAAGCATTCCTCCAATTTTTTTTAGTTTTTTTCATTAATGTTGAGTTTAAGTTTTAAATTGAAAATATATTGTTATAACTCCTTATTAAAGGTGGTCATAGCAATCGATGTGGAGGGATAACTAATAGAATGTAGTTTGCGTTACCGGTAGTTATGGTAAAGCTAAGAAGAATAGATAGCCCCTAGATGAGGTTTTACATAAACGACATGTTCTATTGTATAAAAGGTGCTTATTGGTATATAAAGTGCAAAGGTCAATATATAAAATAAAAAATCCTCTGTCTTTTAAAGACAGAGGATAAAGTATGTAATCGGATCGTGTTCCTAATTCGCTTTGTATACCAGTCCTAAGGTAAAGGATGATTCCTGATTATAATTACGGCCATCCAGATTTACACCATATCCGGCAGAAACCCCTACTATCTTTTTATAGACAGGAGTATATACATCAAAATAAAGATTGGTATAATCTACTTCGGTTTGTGGTAGTCCCAATGGGCCTCCGTTAGCAGCAAATTCTGGAGTAGCAATATCGTATCCTGAAGTAGAATCCTGAATCCCTAATTTGGCATGTGCATAGATCCAGTCATTGTAATATCCAAGCTTTACACTATATAACATTGCATTAGGAATTTCGAAATCAGAGTTCTCTCTAATACTATACCCTACTTGAGCTTCTGTAAAAATATTGATCGGAGTACTAAACTGAATAATACCACAACCATCTATAGCAGTAGCACGATTTCCTAGAGATAGTATACCAGATTCATTATAATCCCCTACAGGAAAAGTAATTCCCGTAGCACCGCCAAAAGAAAGCTTTGATGAATTTTCAAAGGTTTTGCTAAAAGCTTGTGCTTTAAAAAACAGGGATAAATCCTGAATTCCGTCTACCTGATCAACTCCTTGAATAGGATCGAGAACCCCTTCAGAGTTTTGGGTAGATATGTAAGGAATGGTAACCGTAGTCGATAACCAATCTACAATACCATATTCTCCATAAATGCTTGCTATCGAAGAAGAAATTTCACCCATGTTTGCAGGTGCAGCTTCTGTTAATTCTGTTCCTCTGTAAAATTGATCATAGCTTTTATAGGTATAACTAGAAGCTACCGTAAAGTCATTTTTTTTAGGATAGAAACCACTAACGGGTGTTTGTGCAGAGCTAATAAAAGAAAATAGGAATAGTGATACAACCCCAAGAAGGGTCGTTTTTGATTTGTGTGACATGACTTAATTTAATTAGGTTAATAGTCGACTTAGACGGATGTACTAGAAGATAACTAACAGTAACATATGTTAAAATAACGTTAACATTGCGTAAGATGTTTATAATTAACCGTTAGTGGTATCTAAGCCAGGATATAATTAGGTCACTCTTCTAAAATTACTAAAGGACCAATAAGATAAATTAATTTTCCCAAAAAAGATATGGGTTTCTACTAAGTTGAGCATTATAGTAGCGAGGGTCTCCTGTAACTTCATTTCCTAACCAATTTGGTTTTGTAAATGTTTCATTTTCATGTTGTAATTCAATTTCTGCAAGAATTAGTCCTTTGTTGTCACCAAAAAAAATGTCTACTTCGATAATATGGTTACCCATAGCAATTTCATACCTGGTTTTATCGATAATTCCTTTTTCACATAAATAAAGTAATTGTTCTGCTTCTTCTACTTTAATTTCCTTTTCCCATTCAAAACGAGATGTACCAGTATCGTTACTTTTTCCTTTAATGGTCAAAAAACCTTTATCACCTTTAATACGTACTCGCACTGCACGTTCTGGATCAGAGTTAAGATACCCTTGCACAATACGGGTACTTTTTTGAGCTTCTTTTATAAAAATATCAGAAGTTACCAGAAATTTACGTTCTATTTCGATCATATTTTTGGGCGTTTTAGTAAGGATGAAAACTTTCTAATAGTATGGTTACCCCTACTAATGTTATTAGGTAATAATAGAGGTTTCAAACTTACTATTTTTGATCAATATGATATTAGGATTTTTCATTTTATAATCATACCGTATGCTGTTTTCTAAAGGATAAAAAGGATACGGTATGATTAACAAACAAATGTAAAGATTTGTCGCGTAAACTATTGAACGTTATACACCAGTCCAAAAGAAAAACCAGACTCTTTATTATAATTCTGACCTTCCATATTTAAGGCATATCCAGAAGAAATTCCCAGCGTTTTTTTGTACAAAGGCACATAAATATCAAAATAAACATTGGCATAATCTACTTCTGTCTCTGGCAAAGCTGCTGGGCCACCAGCATTCATGAATTCTTGGGATCCTATGTCAAACCCACTCAACGAATTTTGAACACCTATTTTTGCATGAGCATAAAATAAGTCATTATAATATCCCAATTTTGCACTGTACATAAAAGCATTTGGGACATCAAAGTCTGCACTATTTTTTAGACTGTATACGGCTTGTAACTCAAGAAACAAGTTGGATGCAGTAGTAAACTGCACAAATCCACAGCCATCAACTACCGTTGCACCAGAACCTAGTGATAAAATACCCGCTGCTTCATATCCTCCAATAGGTACAGTAATCCCTGTAGCTCCTCCTAAAGTTATCTTAGAGTTATTTTCAAACTGTTTATCAAGAACCCTTGCTTTCAGAAAAACATTTAAGTCCTGAAGCCCTTCTACCTGACTCACATTCTGTATGGGGTCTAAAGCACCTGTTTCATTTTCAATAGAAATATATGGTGCAGTAGTAGACGCTGATAACCAGTTTAAAATACCGTATTCGCCATATAGACTATAGATAGAAGAAGAAATTTCACCCATATTGGCTGGATTGCCTGGTGTAAGAGATTCTCCTCTATAAAAATTATCATAACTTTTCGAAGCGTACGAAGTAGCAATGGTTAATTCATTCTTTTTCGGAAAAAAACCGTTAATAATGGTTTGTGCTGACATCGAGGTGATGGATAAAAAAAATAGTATCCAAATCGTTTTCTTTTGATTGGTTAAAGACATAATAATTAGGTTTTAAGTTCTTATGAAATTAAGATTTTATTATGTCTTTAACAAAAAATAATGATAATTATAGATTTAGTAAAGATGAAACAGGAGGCTGTTAATCATGATGTTACATTCTTTTGTCTATAAGAAAATACTAATGATAGAACGCATCAATGTTCATATATCATGTTCATCACAAGTTGAAACAAACAGAAAGTACCGATACACATTCTATTGTGACAAGCTTTTAATTAATTTTTGGTTTAATCGTACAAAATCTTTGTTTTTTGATTTTTGGGAAAGCTCAAGAGATTTTTGTGCTACCATCAGGGCTTCTTTTTTTCTGTTAAGATCTTTAAGAATAAGTGCTTCTCTATATACCTGGAAAAACCTTGGATTTGGTCCTTTGGTTACTTTTTGTACATAGTTTAAGGCATTGGTTAGATCTTGTTTTGTTTCATGTAAATACAAAGCAGCTCTAAAATACTCACTATCACTGGGACCTGATAACACTTTTTTGATATTTTGTAAGATTTTATCTTTGTTTTGTGTAACAATTGGGATAGAAATGCTAGTGTTTTCCCATATAAAATCAAGTGTGGTGCTATCCATAGTAACATTGTTTAAAGCAATTGTAAAACTCTCTGTTTTTAGGTTGTTCTTTTGGGCTTCTATTTCTATGCTTAGGACTGGACTTTTTGTAGCATAACTATTCCAATTACTCGATTCATAAGGGTAGAAATAAACTGTCCATATAGAACTACCGGGCTTTGTTAGCAATGTATAAGACCCTTTTTTTAAAGCTTTATTGGCAATCATAATGGGATCAGAAAAGGTAATTTTGGTAGCTGCATTGGCACCTGTTCTCCAGAACTCTCCGTAAGGTACAATCCCTTGATCTCCAAAAATGATTCGATTCCTTACGTGAGGTCTTGAGTATTCTATTTTAATTTCTGTAAGACCCACAGTTTGAATAACTGTTGCGGCTGGACTTAGTGCAGGTGTTCGTAATTGTGCTTTTACTGAAGAAGTTATAAAAACTGCTAAGGCCAAAAGGATATATAGTTTATTTTTCATTTTTACTTTTTTATGATTGATGATGTTCGTTTTTGATAGATGATTGATTAAAATAGGCTTTGGGAGTGGTTCCCATTAGACTTTTAAAAGATTTATTGAATGTGGTTTTTGAATTGAATCCAGCTTCTTGTGCCAGGCCAAAAAAAGTCATGTTTATAGCTTTTTCTGATTCTGCCAGTTTAATAAACTCTGTAATACGGTAATAGTTAACATATTCAAAGAAATTCATGCCGATTCTTTCGTTTAATAAACGTGCTATTTCTGGATTGTTCACCCCAATTAAATCGGCGAGCTCTGATTTTAGAAGCTTTTGGTTGAGATATGGTTTTTTTTCTTCCATTACGGCCTCTAGTTGTAATTTTAACCTATCCAAATCATCTGCGCTAAGTTTTGAATGGGCATATTTTTTAGTTTCTTCAAAATGAGAAATTCTAAATACGTTTGGAGAAATCATTCCGTAATACGCAATAAACAATACGATAAGAGCTAAACCGAGCCATATCGTTGGGCGCATATTGCGTTCTAGCATGTCAAATCCAAAGAGACTAATAAGGTACAAGGTAACCCATACCAATAGGCACAACCCAATAGCTATTAAAAAATTGAGAAAAAATTGCGCTTTTATCGTATAGCTTATCTCATTTTTTAGACGTTCTCTAAATTGCATAAACTCTTGTACACCCAATCCCCAATAAATAATGTTAACTAATAATCCAATAGCATGAAACAGAGTTATTGTACGAGAAACCTCTCCAGTACGTCCTCTTTCTATCAACGTCTCGTTAGAAGGAAGGATAAAATAAAACAAGATGAATATCATATAAAAAACACTGGGTAGATAATGAATGAGATTTTGATATTCAAATCGTTTTTTTTGTAGAGATGACCTTATAAACAAGTAAGTAGTAGTCCCGAAAAGAAGAGCAGCAAACTCTGAAAATGCAATAAGTCGAAAGTTTTTTCCAAAAACCTCAGAAATGTATAAAACACGACCACTAAGCCCTATTAATAATGCAAACACAAGAAATGCAACGTATCCATTAATGTTTTTTCTATTTTTATTAGAAAACAAGTAAATACATAGTAAGAAAATACACTGAAAAAAAGCAAAATAGACAAATTGGTTAAATAGTGTTGACATGATTTTTAAATATAGGAGGCTTGTATATAGAGAATGATTTTACAATGTCTAAAATAGTTACTTAATTACAAACTGATTGACATGTAAAACACTATTATGATTCATTTGAAGGTTTTCGTGATAAAATTTTTCGAATGCCTCCTTATTATCCCATGTGGTGATCGTAAGATAATCTGGATTGTAGTAATATCCTAAGGTTGATTTTCCGTTGGTTAATGTAAGGGTCTTTTTTCCACCTCTGGTAATGACTTTTTTCTCCCATTCTGTTTTAAATGATTTAAAAGCCGTTACATCTTTTTGCCAGTATGCTGTAACAACATTATATTTTGAAGTATCAATATCGAAAGAAGTATTCTCTGGCACCTCATAATAGGTGAGATTAAATATTGAGAAAATATCTCTTCGCTGTTGATGAAAATCGGGAACAAAACCTACAATTTCATCAAGAAATTTTTCACGATTTTCAAGACTACTCCATTTTCCAAAAATTAAACCGTCTGGCTGAAAACTGCCTTGAGTGCTTTGTGTAATTCCAAACTTCGGAAGAAACGAATAACTTCTTTTTACAGCAACAGGAAAAGCCGTTTCTCTATATCGTTTAAAAAGCGATTTTCCTTCGGGCTTTACAGTAACTAACAGAATATCCAAAACCTCACCTTTTTTAAAGGTAAATTTTTTTATGTTGGTCTGCGCCTGTAATGTGAATCCCAAAAACAGGAATACCACCCATGTAATTTTAAAATACTTCATAATCTTTTTTCAATTTTAAATTGTAATTAATACCAGACAAATGTATAGGCAACTTGTGAGAAACTGAAGAAAAACAAGGGGTTATAAGTGTTGATACCGTATGCGTACGTATTTGTAGAAATCAAAAAACACTATTTGTATTGATACAGATTACTTTTGTTTGAAGTATTTCAAGGGTTTAAAAAATAGAGATAAATGAATGCCAGTTATAGGTGTAGTTTACAATAAAGATTATACTATACCACGTCATATTTACCGATTGTAAGATTTTTTGAGTCGCTTTCTACTTTCTGTACTTAGGTAGAATAAATACATAGAGGCAACCGAGAATGATTTATCGATAATATTAACGATTCCTATGGTATCTCCTCTATAGTATATATACTGAAAAATTTGAGAAAGCTCTGATAACAATGCACATGTAACACTTAAACAGAACAATACATTCCAGGAGTCTGTATGTATTGAAAGGTTTAGAATCCCAAGAGTTGTTAAAAAAAATATGAAAGCAAAATAGCTATAAATCATTATGTTGTGAAATGGATTATGATTTATAAGATCTGTGAATTCTTGCTCATTTATGACTATATTATTAGTATAATACAAGATCCAACATATTAAAAGTACAATCGTTATACCCGTAATTATAGAAAAAGGCTTAAGATTTTTCCATCTAAAGGTCTTAAGGACGTACATAATCATAGACACATAGGTTATCAAAAAAACAATTCCGCCAATAGCAGAAATGAGATACTCCAATCGAAAAACAATATAACTTACAAAAAGGAACTGCGCTAGAATAAATGCGTATAAATAAGTAATGAAAAAGAGATTTCTTTTTCCAGATAGGAGATACAGTGCCAAGCAATTTACTAAAAAAATAAATTCGGTTATATGAAGCTCTACAGTTTTATTAAATCCACTAAAATAGAGAAGAAGCATTAAAAAAATGCCATTTGTTAGAAATAGAATATTTCTTTTTACAACCATCTAAGTAAATATAATAAAATGTATTGATTGTTTGAAACAATTTAGGCTATCATTGATCGGTTTCAAAGTGTTTTAGAGTAGGATGATTAAAGTCGTATGATTACATTTTATCAATGAACTGGTTTAAACTTTTTTCAATTCGCTATAAAAACGCTCTTTTTCACTCAATTTTCATCTTTCTCTTACTTCGTAGCGCTGCTATGAAGTGCAAAAAATAGTTCAATTGATCAAAAAATCATCATTTTTCACATGAATCAAAAAAGTTTAAACCAGTTCAATATTTTGCAAAGTAATCTTCTTTATTTTATGAGATAGAATTTTTTTGTCGGAAAACTCATTGTTTGCTAGCCAAATCATACTCGAAACGATCGTTTCGGGTGCTATGGTTCTATATTTTTTGAAAGCGCCTATCAAAATAGGATTGAATAGTTTCATAAGTAATTTAAAAAAATACTCACCAGTTCTTTTTTCTTTACGATTTCCTCCGATAAGTGAAGGTTGTAAAATATGTGTTTTAGGTATTTTATAGTTTAATACAGCTTCTTCCATTTCACCTTTGGTACGGTTATAAAATATGCTGCTTTTTGGGTCAGCTCCCAATGCCGATATTACCAACAAAGTATTAATATTATTTTGAGAACAAAGTTTGGCTGCGGTAACAGGAATGCCATAATCGATCTTATGATACAAGGTTTTATTGGGTGTTTTTGTATGGGTCGTGCCAATACAGCAAAATACCTCATCGGCAATAAAGAGTTCGTTGCTTTCTTCTAAACAAAGAAGATCCACGATATATTCTGTAACTTTTGGATGTGATATCCCAATACTTTTTCTAGAAAACAGTTTAATTTTGCGATATCGATTATCCTTTAGTAATTTTTCTAGTAGCATACCACCCGTTAACCCTGTTGCTCCTAATATAATGGCCGTTTTCATAAGATAGTATGATGAATTAATGGATACGATATAAAGATATTACAAATTAGAATGGCATTATCTGTTATTTTTGTAATGTGGAAGAAATGCTACCTCATAAAAAAATTATTCATGTCGATATGGATGCGTTTTACGCTTCTGTAGAGCAAATGGATAATCCTGATCTAAAAGGAAAGCCACTGGCCGTTGGAGGAGGAGGTAAACGTGGGGTGGTAAGTGCTGCCAGTTATGAAGCGCGTAAATTTGGAGTACGATCTGCTATGAGTGGCGCAATGGCAAGACGCCTTTGTCCAGATTTGATATTTGTTCGTCCGCGTTATGAAAGATATCAGGAAATCTCGTCTAAGATTAGAAAAATATTTTTTGAATATACAGACTTAGTAGAGCCTCTATCGTTGGATGAAGCGTATTTGGATGTTACTAAAAATAAAAAAGGAAACCCTAGTGCAACTTTAATCGCACAAGAGATAAGACAACAGATTTTAGAGAAGGTGGGTCTAACTGCCTCTGCTGGGATTTCGATCAACAAATTTGTTGCTAAAATCGCAAGTGATTATAACAAGCCTAACGGGCAAAAGACAGTGAACCCAGAAGAGGTTATCGAGTTTTTGGAAGAGCTGGATGTTAAAAAGTTCTATGGAGTGGGGAAGGTAACCAGAGATAAAATGTATCAAATGGGGATTTATACGGGTAAGGATCTAAAATCTAAAACCGAAGAATTTCTAACCCAACATTTCGGTAAATCAGGAGGGCATTATTATCGTATTGTTCGGGGGATTCATTTAAGTGAGGTAAAACCTAATCGAGAACGCAAATCATTGGCTGCCGAGCGAACATTTACAGAGAACATCTCTTCAGAAATTTATATGCTTGAACGATTGCAAAGCATTGCAGAAGAACTACAAAAACGTCTAAAAAGAAGTAAAGTTGCCGGTAGAACGGTTACTTTAAAAATTAAATACAGTGATTTTAGCCTACAAACCCGAAGTAAAACTTTACCTTATTATGTAAGTGATGCTACCATTTTATTAGAAACAGCAAAAGAGTTATTATATCAGGATTCTATGAAAGACTCTGTACGATTATTAGGAATCTCACTTTCTAATCTAAATACGGGAAAAAAAGATATACCCAAAAAAGAAAAAGATGAGGTTGAGATTATACAACTACGTTTTGAATTTTAAACTATAACGTACAAAGAACTATATGTTTCTTTGTTTTCATTTTACCTTTAAACTTTGTAACTAAATTCAAGTTAAACAGTGTATTCTTCTATAGATTCTGTCATATAAATTCCCAACTTTTTTAATTCTGAAAGTATTGGATTGTATATTGATTTTTTGATAGGTATATGCACCCCGGTTTCTTTGATTTCTCCTTCTACGATCATTTTCACGCCAATTGCAGCTGGTAGCGCAACAGTACGAGCAATAGAAGTATAATCATTGTTTCCATAATCGGTCATTCTCGAAATAAGAGTTTTCTTTTCACCTTCTTGTGTGGTTATTTTAAAAATATGTTGCATAATAACCATATCTCTTTCAGACTCATTCATCATCATTTTTTCTATCATTAAATCTGAGGTTATATCAAACCCAGAGCCTTTTTCTAGGTGGACAGGCTTGTTGTCTAAGACCCCTAACCATTCGATAGCTTTTAATCCAGTATCGTCATCTCCTATATCAAATTTAGATTTGATATCCTCTTTTAGATTAGTTACATCAAAATTATTAAGCTCTGCTGTTATCTGTGCATATGTTTTTTCAGATAAATCTAATTCATCATAGCCAGTTAGCTTTAAAGTTTTTAAGAGGTCTAAAGCATCGCACCAATTAGGATATCTAAAAGTACCTCGAAACATTGTTTTAGCTTCAGGAATTCCGTAGATATCTATATAAGGAAGTGAATCACGATTGGGGTATACATGCATTCGTTCCACTTCTGGAAAATCAATTTCCATTGGGTCTTTAAATAAATCTGCTGTATCCAGATTAATAACTTCTCCGTTTTTTAGAAATTGAGCCCCATTATTACTTGCCATAACAACTCCTTTTGGAGACCATGAAAACTTATATCTAAAAGGATTGTTTGATGCTTCAGGAGCACATAAAGCACCACATAAAGAATAGAACTCATCGATTTTACCAGCTTGATCATGCACTCGGTCAATAATTTGCATGGCGGTCATATGATCATACCCGGGATCGACCCCTAATTCGTTAAGAATAATGATTCCGGCTTCTTTTGCTTTTGCATCCAGATTTTTCATTTCGGGAGAAACATAAGAAGTGGTAAGCATATTTTTCTTATTTGCGATACATTTTTCTGCAACCGCTACATGATACGTATACGGAAGCAAGCTTACCGTTAAATCATGCTCTTTTATTAACTTGTCAAGTACATCCATTTGATCGATAGTCCATGCAATCGCTTTTCCATTTTGATACCCTTCTAAAACTTTTTCTGCTTTTTCTTTTGTTCGACTAGCCAAAGTGACCTGCATATTATTGTCTAACAAATAATGTACGATTGGTTTTACAACCATACCAGCTCCTAAAATTAAAATCTTCTTCATTGTTTGTTTTTTCTTTAACGAAAGTAATGAATTAACACTTTTAAAATGAATTATTATGACCGATCAGACACAATTTAGAATATAGTATCTGTAATTGAACTATTTTATGAAAAAGTCTAATTAAATACTGTTACTCTGAAAAAAAACCGCTTATAAAAACAGATTTTTTTGATTTGTACTGATTTGAAGCAAAAGTAAAAAAATAGGTTTATATTTTGCATAACACCTCTGCAGCTCTTTTTAAAGTTTCATCTGTTTTTGCAAAACAAAATCGTAGTACTTTGTCGTCTTGTTGGTTAAGATTAAAGACAGAGACAGGAATCGAGGCAATTTTATGTTCTTTTGTTAATCTTTCAGCAAATTTTATATCGTTTTCATCGGTGATTGTAGTATAATTTAATAACTGAAAATAAGTTCCTTTAGATGGGATATAAGAAAACCTGGAATCTTTAATTAATGATAAGAAAGTATCTCGTTTTTCTTGATAAAACGAAGATAGAGATAAGTAATTATTGGGTGTTTTTAGATATTCTGCCAAGGCATATTGCATTGGGTGATTACAGCAAAAAACATTGAATTGATGTACTTTTCTAAATTCTTCCATCAATGCTTTAGGGGCAATGCAATATCCCATTTTCCAACCCGTCGTATGAAAGGTTTTTCCAAATGAAGCAGTAATAAAAGTGCGTTCTGCTAATCCTGCAAATCGTGCTGCACTTTGGTGCTCTTGTCCATCAAAAACAATATGTTCATATACTTCGTCGCTAAGTAAAATAATATTGGTGCCGCTAAGGAGCTTTTCTAGCTGAAGCATATCTTCCTTAGATAGTACAGCTCCACCTGGGTTGTGTGGTGTATTAATAATAACCATCTTTGTCTTCGAATTGATCTTGGACGCAACTTCTTGCCAGTCAATAGTAAAATTAGGGGCAGATAACTGTATAGGAACGACCGTTCCGCCAAATAAAGTAATGGCTGGCTCATAAGAATCATAAGCAGGTTTAAAAATAATGACTTCGTCTCCTTTAGAGACACAGGCCGCGATTGCTGTAAAAATAGCTTGTGTAGCTCCATCGGTCACTGTAACCTCGGTTTCGGGATGATAATTGCTTCCATAAAGAGAGTTAGTTTTATGAGCAATTGCCTCTCTTAATGATAACAAGCCAGGCATTGGGGCATATTGATTATGCCCTTTTAACATTGCGTGATGCACTAATTCTATTAATTTTTGATCTATTGTAAAGTTGGGAAACCCTTGTGATAAGTTTATAGCATCATGTTTTGAAGCTAGTTGGCTCATTACCGTAAAAATAGTGGTACCAACATTGGGTAGTTTGGATTTGATGTTTTGCATGCTCTAAAATAGTACTTATTTTGATTTAAAATGCTTCTTTTATCTGCTTTAAATCATGCAAAATAGGATCGATCTCTTTTTTATTTTTCTTTCTTTTTCTTTTAATACCTACAAAGCTAACACCTATTGCCCAACCAAATGTGAGGGTGTATGCCCAAAAGGAAAACCAAAAGTCAGCATCTTTAAGAATGGTCTGAAAGTAGGCAAAAAGAATAACAGTCAATAAAACAGAATAGATAGGCATATAAATATTAGTAATCCATTTATAATAGGATAGTTTTTTGATCATAATAGTAGCAAAAGATTTTACATTTTTGTCTAATTCAGGGGTCTTCCAAAAAAGAACACGATACCAAAAGATCCCGATGGTAAAGAGTATTAAGATTGCAAGACAAAACAGACTTCCATAAAAAAGGGTATTCCCTTTTTCATAAGCAGTCCATAACCAACCCACCATAAAAATTGTAGGGATAAATAAAATGCTGGATATAATATTGCCTGTTATAATTTTGCGTTGTAGTTTTTTTAATCTTTCGATTAAAGAATTAGAACCATCACCCAATTCGGTTGTGGTAGTTTTGACTGATTTCCAATCCTTTTTTAGTTTATCAAAATCATTCATTGTTGTATATTTTTAAGAGTTTCTTTTTCGTTCTGTTAATTCGTGCCCCTACATTACTGACTTCGATACCTAGTACATCTGCAATTTCTTTATAGCTTAATTCTTCGAGAACCAAACTGATTAGGATACGTTCTTCTTCCTTTAGTTTTTGTACACATTGCATTAGTTTGTTCACCCGACATTCTTGCTGAGTTTCTGTAGTATCAACATTTTCGATTATATTTTCTGGGATACTATTTCTGAATAATTGCTGGTGCGTTTTGTTTTTTTTATTAAAAGTGATGGTCGTATTTAGTGTTACGCGATATAGCCAGGTGCTAAGTTGTGCGTTTCCTTTAAACTTATTTAAACCATTCCATACATTAATCAACACTTCTTGATAAAGATCTTCTACCAAATCTTTTTCGTATAAATAGGCATAGCAAATACGATAGATTTTATCTTTATGAAGTGTAACAACCTGAGTAAATAGCTGTTCTCTCTCCGTGTTTTTCATTTATTTACTTATAAAGTTGGTTGCCGAAGTATAAAAAGTTTCTGGGTTGTCTAACATAATAAAATGTTCTGCTTTTTCAATCATTTCGACAGTGCAATTCGAACAGTTTTTATATTGTTGCTTATAGAGAGACAATTTGGTGTCTTTGGTAAAATTAGGAAATTGTGGGTGCACCTTATTCCAATTCGTCATTACCAAAGTTGGGATTTTAATAGAAGCAATAGAAGTTCTCAAATCGGTACTCATCATTTCGAAAGCGGTAACTCCCAATGTTCTACGATCTGATTTTATGGCATCCTTTAGTACATTATGGATTTTGGTTGTATCCCGTATCATTCTGCTAAGCACGTTTTGTAGGTTTTGTTTGAGAACCTCATCATTCATACTTAGGTAAGAATCTTTCATAGACGTGTAGGATGATTTTACCGTTTCTTCGGTAATACTGGGATTATTAAGACCCGCTAGAAATGGTAACGCATCTACCACAATGATTTTTGAAACGATAATTTCATTATCAATAGCCAATAATAAAGACATAAATCCACCAATACTATGTCCCATTAAAATGCTGTTTTTAGATCTATGTTTAGTAATATATTTTATTAGATCTTTTTTGATAGTAGCTAAGATGTTATCTTCGGTAACAGGAGATACTCCACCGTACCCGGCCAATGTAAAAGTATGAATTTCATAAGTATCTTTGAACTTGTTTATGGTTTCTTTCCAGACGTTGGCAGAACAGGATAAACCAGGAAGTAAAAAAAGAGTTTCTCCTTTACCTTGTACAGTAACATGAAATGAATTGTGTTGTTCTGTCTTTTGTGCCCAAAGAGAACAAGTTATAAGAAAGCTAATAAAAGATAGTTGTAAAGTTTTCATGATAATACTATTTATAATTTACTCTTTTAGTAAGGCCGATTTCATTTTATTACATCTTTATAGAAAATTTTATAAAAAAATAGAGAGAACCGAAACAAAGTAGAATCTGTTTTTTGGGTTAAAAATTAAGATTTAAGTCTGGTAAGAGCTTCTTGTTAAATAATATACTTTTCTTCTTTATATTCATTATAAATAGCGAAATAAAGACTCTATAAAACTTGGCTAAAATGGCTTTGAACCCTATTTTTGCGCAACAACTAATTAAACATTTTAATAATGAGTGGATTGATAAAATCTTCAATAGCTAGAAAAGTTGCCATGGCATTATCCGGACTCTTCTTAGTTTTCTTCTTATTACAACACTTTACCATCAATTTTACTTCAATTTTTAGTGCAGATACATTCAATGACTTATCTCATTTTATGGGAACCAACCCAGTGGTTCAGTTTGTCTTACAACCTGTACTTATTTTTGGGGTGATTTTTCATTTTGTAATGGGGTTTGTATTAGAGCTTAAAAATAAAAACGCTAGAGCGGTTAAGTATGCTAAGTATAACGGAGGAGCCAATGCATCCTGGATGTCAAGAAATATGATTTATTCTGGATTGGTGATTCTTGCATTTTTAGGATTACATTTTTATGATTTCTGGGTTCCAGAAATTGTTTATAAGTATGTAGAATTTGCTCCAGAAGATCCAACTCGTTATTACGGAGAGTTATTACACAAATTCGAAAGTCCGATTCGTACAGGATTGTATGTAATTTCATTTGTGTTTTTAGCATTGCACTTATGGCATGGATTCGCATCTTCATTCCAGTCTGTAGGATTTAATAATAAGTATTCTGTAGCTGCAACAAAATTTGCTAAGGCTTTTGCCATAGTAATACCTGTAGGGTTTATTATTGTTGCTTTAGTACTTCATTTTACGCATTAAAAACACCACTAGTATGTCAATTTTAGATTCTAAAATACCAGAAGGTCCACTGGCAGATAAGTGGACAAAACATAAAAATACCATTAACCTGGTAAATCCAGCCAACAAACGTAATATCGATGTTATTGTTGTAGGAACTGGATTAGCAGGAGGAAGTGCTGCTGCTACATTAGCAGAACTTGGCTATAATGTAAAGACATTTTGTTATTCTGATTCTCCACGTCGTGCGCACTCGATTGCTGCACAAGGAGGAATCAATGCAGCAAAAAATTATCAAGGAGACGGTGATTCTGATTACCGTTTATTTTATGACACAGTAAAAGGAGGAGATTATAGGTCTCGTGAGGCAAACGTATATCGATTAGCAGAGGTTTCTGCAAACATTATCGATCAATGTGTTGCACAAGGAGTACCATTTGCAAGAGAATATGGAGGGTTACTAGATAACCGTTCGTTTGGAGGGGTATTGGTATCTCGTACATTTTATGCAAAAGGACAAACAGGTCAGCAGCTATTGCTAGGAGCATATTCTGCCATGAACCGTCAAATCAATAGAGGAAAAATACAGTCTTTTAATCGTCACGAAATGTTGGATTTGGTGAAAGTAGACGGAAAAGCAAGAGGTATTATCGCTCGTAATCTGGTTACAGGAGAAATAGAGCGTCATGCTGCACATGCAGTGGTGTTGGCAAGTGGAGGATATGGTAATGTATTTTTCTTAAGTACCAATGCCATGGGAAGTAATGTAATGGCAGCCTGGAGAGCGCACAGAAGAGGTGCGTTTTTCGCGAACCCATGTTATACTCAAATTCACCCAACGTGTATCCCTGTATCGGGAGACCATCAGTCAAAATTAACATTGATGTCAGAATCATTGCGTAATGATGGGCGTATTTGGGTACCTAAAAGAATTGAAGATTCTGAAGCAATACGTGCTGGTAAATTAAAACCAACACAGTTATCAGAAGAAGAAAGAGATTATTATCTGGAACGTCGTTACCCGGCATTTGGTAACCTGGTACCTCGTGATGTAGCTTCTAGAGCAGCAAAAGAGCGTTGTGATGCTGGTTTTGGTGTCAATAAAACGGGAGAAGCTGTTTATCTTGATTTTGCTTCGGCGATACAACGTTACGGAAAAGAAAAAGCATTAACTTCTGGTATAGAAAATCCTTCTGCAGCAGAAATCACTAAGCTTGGCGAAGAGGTAATCGAGAATAAGTATGGAAACCTTTTCCAAATGTATGAAAAGATCGTAGACGAAAATCCATATAAAACGCCAATGATGATCTATCCCGCGGTACATTATACGATGGGAGGATTATGGGTAGATTATAACTTGCAAACGACCGTTCCTGGATGTTATGCCGCAGGAGAAGCAAATTTCTCTGATCATGGTGCTAACCGATTAGGAGCTTCTGCATTGATGCAAGGTCTGGCAGATGGTTATTTTGTATTACCATATACTATCGGAGACTATTTGTCTAAAGATATTCGTACTGGAAAAATACCAACCGATACTCCAGAATTTGATCAGGCAGAAAAAGAAGTGACTGATCGTATCACAAAACTAATGGGTGGATCAGGACAGCATTCTGTAGATTATTACCATAAGAAATTAGGTAAAATCATGTGGAACAAATGTGGAATGTCTCGTAATGAACAAGGATTAAAAGAAGCGATCGATGAGATTGCGGCATTACGAGAAGATTTCTGGAAAAACGTAAAAGTACCAGGAACTGCAGATAGCATGAACCCAGAATTAGAAAAAGCAGGAAGAGTTGCAGATTTCTTAGAGTTAGGAGAGTTATTTGCAAAAGATGCATTACATCGTAATGAATCCTGTGGAGGACACTTTAGAGAAGAATCTGTAGAGCAAGATGGAGAGCAAAAAGGAGAAGCACTACGTGATGATCAAAACTTCAAGTATGTTGCTGCATGGGAGTATAAAGGAGAACCAAAAGATGCAACTTTGCATAAGGAGGAACTTACTTTCGAAAATATTGAATTAAAAACACGTTCTTATAAATAAAAAAGCTATGAATCTTACACTAAAAATATGGCGTCAAAAAGATGCTAAGTCTCAAGGAAAGATAGTAGAATATCCAATATCTGGAATTGAAGGAGACATGTCTTTTTTAGAAATGTTAGACGTGTTAAACGAAGAATTAATCAACAAAGGTGATGAGCCTGTAGTATTTGACCATGACTGTAGAGAAGGTATATGTGGGGCTTGTTCATTGCAAATAAATGGGGAACCACATGGTCCAGACCGTTTGGTAACTACTTGTCAATTGCATATGCGTATGTTTAATGACGGGGATACCATTTTTATAGAACCTTTTAGAGCCAAAGCGTTTCCGGTTGTAAAAGACTTGATGGTAGATCGAAGTGCTTTTGATAGAATCCAGCATGCTGGAGGATATGTTTCTGTAAATACTTCGGGAAATACTATAGATGCAAATGCAATCCCAATTAATAAAGAAGATGCAGACGACGCTTTTAATGCAGCTACCTGTATTGGTTGTGGAGCCTGTGTTGCAGCTTGTAAAAACGCATCTGCAATGTTGTTTACCTCTGCAAAAGTTTCGCAATATGCGCTATTGCCACAAGGTAAAGTAGAAGCTACAGAACGTGTACTGGCTATGGTAAACCAAATGGATGAAGAAGGTTTTGGTAACTGTACTAATACCGGGGCTTGCGAAATAGAATGTCCTAAAGGAATTTCTTTAGAAAATATTGCTCGTATGAATCGTGAGTATTTAAAAGCAAGTTTGAAAGGGTAACTATCTTTTTATTAGAAAATAACTTTTATAATATATCAGCCCCCTAATCAATGAATGATTAGGGGGTTGTTTTTTGCTATATTTACAATCAATAATAAAAAAATAATGAAACAAATAGTATCGCGCGCCACAGTTTTGATCTTTATTATACTCGTAAGTTTTTTAAGCTGCAAATCTAAAGCACAGGAAAAAACAGAAACTGAAACTTCTAAAGAAACCAGTATCAGTCAAAAGGAAGAGATTACATCTTTATTTGATGAAGTTGCATTGATAACAAGGTTAAAAGAATTGTCATCTGATCGTTACGAAGGCCGTAAAACTGGTGAAAAAGGAAATGCTCTTGCAAGAACTTTTATCATAAACGAATTTAAAAAGTTAAATGTGCTACCTATAAAAGATTCTTTTGAGCAATCTTTTAATTTTAGTCATAAGAATAAAGAATACCCACATGCAGGAATTAATGTTTTGGGAAAAATAGCAGGGACCGTACATCCAGATAAGTATATAGTGGTAAGTGCACATTATGATCATCTGGGTATAATAAATGATAAAATATACAACGGAGCCGATGATAATGCCTCTGGAGTTGCTGCTTTGGTATCGTTCGCAGAATATTTTAAGAAAAACCCGCCAAAACATACGGTGATTTTGGCCGCGTTTGATGCAGAAGAACTAGGTCTGGCAGGAGCAAAGTATTTTGTTGAAAATATGCCGATTGCCAAGGATGATATTGTTCTGAATATCAATATGGATATGATTAGCAGAAATATAAATAATGAATTGTATGTGGTGGGAGCTCGATACAATGATATTTTAAAAAGTGTATTAAAGGATTTTAAGAACCCTACAGATATCAAATTATCACAAGGCCATGATGGGTCAGATGGCAAAGATGATTGGACCAAGGCGTCTGATCATGGACCTTTTCATAATATAGATATTCCGTTTCTTTATTTTGGAGAAGAAGATCACCCCGATTATCATAGGCACACCGATGAGTTTAAAGGTGTAATGCCTGTGTTTTATACCAAGGTAGTTAAGCTTATTATTTCTGTATTTGCAGAGGTAGATGCTACTTTATCTAAATCTAGATAGGTATAGGTTCATTTTATTAATTTGTTACCACTTATTACTGCGTATTGAACGCAACCACTTGCAGGAAATCCATCTAATAAATAAATATACTATTTATGATGAATAAAGTAGTGACGTTTATTTTAGTCGGATTAACAATTTTAAGTTGTTCAAATGATGATGATGAATCCTCAAATGATAGTTGTGGGCTTACAACAATAATTAGTGCTAAACAATATTCAGATGCTCCATCTGACCAATTGACAATTAATAGTTTAACTATTGAAAATAATTGTTTAAAAATTAATTTTGGTTCAAGTGGATGTAGTGGAGATAGTTGGGAGCTTAAATTAATTGATTCAGAGGATATCCTAGAGTCTATACCTCCTCAAAGAAACTTAAGATTGTCGTTAAAAAATGAAGAAGCATGTCAAGCTTTCATTACAAAAGATATAACTTTTGATATTTCTAGCCTAAAGGTTGATGGCAATCAAGTACAGCTAACTATTACTAATTCTGATGAAAGTGTTTTGTATGAGTATTAAAGGACAAACTAGAACAAAACCTAATTTAAAAGGTAACATTTATAGTACTATTGACACTTACTAATAGAACTCCAAAACTGATCAAGGTACTGCAAGTAATTTATTTTTATCTATTTCGTAATGGTAATAAAGTAGCTTTTGAGAGTTCTTTTAGTTTTCTTGTTAATGTTTTGTACAACAGAATATTATTGAGGTGTTAAAATGTTTTTTTTGAAAAATTAGGCGGAAATCGAAAAGCCTTTAATAGAGTAGGTGCTTAAAATAAATTTAAATTAGGATGAACAAATTATCGATAGGTGTTATTAAAAAAGGAGAATTGAATATTATTTCTAAAAAATCTTTATGTTCAGTGGTTGGAGGAACAACTAGACCCACTTTATCAGAAATTTCAATAACAAAAGAAAGTAGCGAATCAATAATTAATGAGCTCTAAATATTTTATTAAAACGTACAATAATTTAAGAATAACTTAAATTATTGTACGTTTTGTGAGGTAGTTTGTTCTGTATTAAATAAAGTATCCTTCTTTTTTACTTGATAGGGTGCTATCGCCAGATCCTTTTTAATAATAATAGCATCATTTACAACAAAAGGTTTAGGCATCATATTTTTATCTCTTTCCGGTATTGAAAAAAGGTCATTGGTTAATAGATCAAATGAAGATTCATATACGATAAATTTTGGTAATGAATCTTTATGAAAAGTCATTTCAAGTTCAAGAGGTTCATTATTTATGGCGTGATAACTCAATAAATTAGGGCTCCACCTTTTTGTAAAAGCATTATAAGTAGTACCACTGTACTCAAAATCACGAGATGTCACTTTATTTGCATACAATGTATCAAAATTAAATAGGGTTTCTGTATAAATGTCTATTCGCTGCATATCCCTTTGTGGAGCGATACATAGATTAAGATGTCTTTGGTTACCAATGAGGGTGTCTTTACCAATTTCTAATTTGGGATATACAATATTTTTTATAGGTGCTTGATTTGCATACACAAAGGACTTCCCATATTTGCTCTGAAATGCATTTGTGTTGGTATAAGTGGCAGCAATGTTCTCTTCTGGATTAATGTAGTTTTTGCTCCAGTTGTCGAGTGTTTTGTCATAAGTTGCCCAAACTGCTTTATTTTGATTAGCATCCAAAATATAGACCAGACTATTGGGCTTTTGCCTTTTTTCTGTAAAATCTGATTTTAGATGTGATCCTATTAAAAAGACTAAACCAAAAAGAAGAGCTAAGTTGCCGATTAGTCTTTTTCGTTTATAAAACCCAACCACGGGTAGTAATAATCCAAATAGTAAAACGGTTAAAACTGCAGAAACGAATAAGATTTTAAGCCCAAGAGCTACTGGAAAAGAGGCAATAAACGGTGCAAGAATATAAATTGCCGGAAATACCAATAACACCATTAAAAATGGATTAGGTTGTTTTTGTCTAATAATAACAAACAAGGATACCAACCCAAAAAACACCATCATAATAAAATAACTGGCACCTTTTAGATATATGGTTGCTAGTGTACATAAAGCTAACCATATCAATAAAGGACCAACTAACAAGCTAGCTTGATTTTCACTTTTATTAATTCTTGCATATACTTTAAAGCATATACCAATAGATAAAAGAACAAATATAGAAATGTACTGATAGCCGTTGTAAGTGAATCCATGTTGAATTTCGCTATAATGCGGATAAATAAGCCCTAGTAATTGCCATCCTCCATACGTTAAACCTCCGGCAAGGATGAGGCACAAAAGAAAGGCACCTGTACCAAAGAGGGATTCTTTAAAATCAATTCGATAATTAAATTTTCCGTAAACAATTAATACTATAAATAAAAGAATGGCTACTAATAGAAGTCCATATATCCAACTAAAAGGATATTTAATCAGTTTAAAAATCGGAGCATTAAAATAAATGTAATCACGATCAGAAGAAAGCGATGTAATATTGGTTTCAGAAAAATAAGAAAGAAGAGGCATTAAATAACTTCCCTGGTGTTGTAAAGTGTTTAGGTCCATATTTTCCCAGGTATCATTGGCGGTATGATAATCAAAATGATCATCAATAAATGCAAAATTAAAGCCTTCGATATTGCCAAGTTCTCTGCAAACGGTTAGATCGGTGTCATTTGGTAACATTTTATAGATACTATATGCCAGAGAGTTGGTAACAGGGTATTGTACACCTGCTTTAGAAAACTCATCAATCATTTTACCGTTTTTGCCATTGGTTTCAATAAGCATATAGGAATTACCGCCACTACCTCTCGCCTCAAAATTGAGAATAAGTCCCGCATTTTTTGCCCAAGGGTGTTTATTGGTAAAAAGCTGTGCCCCGTTAAGCCCAAGTTCTTCACCATCTGTAATACAAATGATAATATCATTTTTGGGGACTTTATTGGTTGCCAGATAGGCTCGTACTCCTTCTAATATAGTAGCTACACCACTACCAGCATCGCTGGCTCCATAAGAGGAATGAGGCGAACTATCATAGTGGGTCATGAGTACTAATGATTTAGAAGAATCACTTCCTTTAATTTTGGCAAGTATGTTATGAGGTTTATTGACGTTTCCTGTTTTCGAAACTGTAAAACCTGTTTGAATTTCTGGCTGTAACCCTAGTTTTTCGAGTTCACTCACGATATAATTTCTGACCGCTTTATTGGATGCGCTTCCAAGATAATGAGGTTTCTTGGATATGTTTTTAACATGTTCTAATGCTCTAAGAGTAGCAAATTCTTGTGTTGGAGTTTTTAAGTCGGTTAATTTTTGTGGCTTACTGCTATAAAAGGTATAGAATAATGAAACGATGATAAGAAAAAGTGTGAGTAGGGAGGGAAACTTTCGCATTTGAACTTTGGTTTAGGCTAAAGGTAAGAAATACACCACAAATATTAAACCTATTCTGGTTTAATGAAGTGTGGCTTTGAAGAATTACTGTAAACCGGTAATTAAATTGACTATTAAGAGCTTACAGTAAAGAGAATCTATAGAATTTGTAGGGTGTCAAAATATTTATAACTGTGTAAAATATAAACTATTGGACGCTAAAGTGAGGATTTTTTCCTGCCTTCGAGAAGAGAAAATAGAGATGTTTTCACAAAGTGTAACTAGCAATAAATTAGAAGTTTATTAGGAAAAGTTATTGCAAATAGTTATATTCAAGATTCACTAAAACACTAACATCATGGGAATAATAAGTTTTCAGGGAGCTCGTTCCAAAACAAAAAAGCAAAATGAGACCCCTATAAAAGTTTCAGATTATATGTCAAAAGATTTGATCACCTTTAGTCCACATCAGTCTGTAATGGAGGTTATAGAAACCTTGGTTAAACATAGAATATCTGGTGGTCCGGTTGTAGATCAGGACAATAAATTATTAGGAATTATTTCTGAAGGGGATTGTATCAAGCAATTAAATGAAAGCAGGTACTATAATATGCCTATTAATGATGCCCGCGTAGAAAAATTTATGGTAAAAAATGTAGAAACTATCGATGGAAACTTAAATATTTTTGATGCTGCCAATAAATTTTTACAAACAAAAAGAAGACGTTTCCCTATTATAGAAGATGGTAAATTGGTAGGGCAGATTAGTCAAAAAGATGTTATGAAAGCTGCGCTAAAAATGAACAGTCAACATTGGAGAGATATCTAGAAGTACTTTAATCTCTTTTTACAATAGCATAAAAATCGTTTTCGAGCGGTAAATATCCTTGGTCATATACGAAGTAATAAGTGTTGCCGGTTTTGGTAACGTAAATATTGGTGAAATAATTAAAATCGAAACCTTTTTCGATAAGCTTTGTTTTAGTGGTTTTTGTCTTATCTTTTGGGTTCAATTCTTGTAAAATACGATAGTTTTTGCGTAATAGGTTATTGATATTACGTACCAGATTTTTACTGTCTTTATTTAATTGATTGTTATGTGCATTTCTGCAATGATCACTACAGAATTTCTTATCTGCGCGTCCAACTATTTTATCCCCACATACAGGACATTCTTTTTGCATCAACTATTGTTTTTTATAGTTAAATTTAACTTCGCTACTCGATCCATCCTTGTTTCCGATAACAACGTATAAATTCATTTCTGTATCACTTATTTTTTCGAATGTAAACTCATCAAAATAAACTATGTTTTCAGTAACTTTTACCAGTTTAAAGTCTACTGTTTCATCTTTTTCCTCCCAGTCCTTAAAATCACCGTTAAAATGCTTTAACTGCAGTAAGAGTGTGTTGTTTATTTCTGTGACACCCCCCATGTTCATAAAACTTTACTTTATCATCGACTACCAATTTAAACGCAAACATCATCGAATTGCCTAATGGATTACTCCACATTTCTTCTGTAATACCTCCAAATGCTTCGCCTTTCCAATAACCGCTTATCCATGCAATATCTTGTAAGGTGGCTTGAGGAGAAACCATATCCTCTGTAAATTTTAGCACATGAGATTTTTTTTCCTGCGAATACGTATATGAAAATGGGATCACAAAAAATAAAAGCAGGAATAAGGCTCGAGGTTGCATAAAGCATTGATTTTGGATGAAAGATACAATAATTATCCGTTTACAAATGGTTAATAGCATTTAAAAGAAAATCTCCTGTGCCAGTCGATAGGTATTTGCATGTGCTTCGATAATGGTTTTGATCTCTGGCGAGTATCCACCACCCATAGAACACATTACTGGGATCGATAGTGTTTTACAGGTTTGTAATACAAAACGATCTCGTTCTGCACAACCATCGATACTACATCCTAATTTACCCAGTTTATCGGTAGATAAAATATCTACCCCCGATAGGTAATAGATAAAATCAGGTTGTTGTTCTTGTATAAGCTGTGGGAGTATTTTTTTGAGAATAACCAGGTATTCTGAATCGTTCGTTTCATTAGAAAGCTCGATATCCAGATCTGATTTTTCTTTCTTAAAAGGATAATTTTTAGCACCATGCATCGAGAAGGTAAATACATCGGGATCCTTTGCAAATATTTCTGCCGTGCCATTGCCCTGGTGTACATCAAGATCTACGATAAGCACCTTTTTCACAAGTTTTTGTTGTAAAAGGTATCTAGCACCAATCGCTTGGTCGTTTAACAGGCAAAAGGCTTCTCCACGATTCGTATAGGCATGGTGTGTGCCTCCTGCAATATTCATAGCAATACCGTGTTGTAAAGCGTATAAAGAAGCTTTAATGGTACCATCAGCAATGATTACTTCACGATTTACTAATTCCTGAGATAAAGGAAAACCAATTTTCCTGATAGCACTGCGATTTAATGATAAATTGATCAAATCTTTATAATAGACGGTATCATGAACTGCCAAAATAAGGGTAGGGTCTGGAATTTCTGGAGTAAAGAAATTTTCGGCAACACAAGTGCCTTCATGTAACAATTGCTCTGGTAATAACTCATACTTGATCATCGGGAACCGATGCCCTTCTGGTAAAGGATGTTTGTATATTGGGTGATAGGCTATTTTGAGCATTGTTATTTAGCTTCTTTTAAAATGGTTTATTAGTATGCAACTACTAAATATAGAAGAATAAACAGTTCAAAATGATAAAAGAATTACCATATTGAACCATTTATTTAGTATTACCTATTTTGTCTTTTTACAATCAGGGTGTTCGATATTAAATACAAAATTTTTACTGTTCTTTTTGGTAATACTTGCTTCTCTCCTATGATCAGGTTTAAAAGCTGCACCTGTTCCTAAGTCAATACCAATCCCTAATAATCCCCAAGTAAAAGCACTTAAGATAAAATTACCTGTTCTAAACACTTCATGGTATGTTTTTTTATGTTCTTCACAACCATCCTCTTTTATTTTTACTTCTAATGGTCTGTTTCTATAGTAAGTACCTTTAACAGTACCCGTTCCTGATTTTTCACCATTAACATAAATTTCTGCATTAGGATGATTCTTGGCAATTATTGTGGCATTATACCTGCTTCCTCCAAACATTACTCCACAACTGTTCATTGTCATCGAAATTACAATTGTGCTTGCAAAAAATAAACTTCTTTTTGTCATAAATTAAAATATAATAGATTAAAAATTATCTTATTTTGAAGGTTTTAAGATTTTTTTGAATTATTATATAATGGTTAAATCAATGTATGTTCAATTTGATGTTGGTCATTTTTATAGTGTTAATGTCATAAGGATTAAATTTGTTACCATGATGTATAAAAAAACAAAGGTTTTTGTAATGGGCAGCATCATGAACTGCCAAGATAGGGGTAGGGTCAGGAATTTCTGGAGTAAAGAAATTTTCTGCAATACAGGTACCCTCATGCAATAGTTGCTCTGGTAATAGTTCATACTTGATCATCGGGAACCGATGTCCCTCTTGTAAAGGATGTTTGTATATAGGGTGATAGGCTATTTTGAGCATTACTTTTTAGTTTTCAAATCTATAGAGTTTGAATGTTCTGTCATTTCCGTCAAAATAGGCATAATGTAGATTGTTATTATGAAAAAACAGATTTATCGCTGTGGGTTTTTCTAATGTTTCTTCAAATTCATTTAAGTTATCAAAAACATTGTTTGTGATATCTCCTTTTACATGATTAAAATTTTTATCGAAAAGGCAATCGATATAGGTTGATTTATTAAATTTTCGGGTTTTGTATGAATCATAATACCAATAAGAATTCGTAGAAACTCCTGCAGAAATTGATATGTTACCACCAGAAGCTATAGGAATAGACATAGCTACTCCTGCGTTAGGTATTAACATTGGGGCCGATCCACCACCAGAGAAACTAATGGTTCCACCTAATGTAACCTTGTAATTCTTATTGGTTTTATATACTGAGATACCAATATTACTCGAACAAACTTTTCTAAGGAATTTAGCTGTTTTTTCTGTTTCTCGAATTCTTTCCTGTGTAAAAGGAGAGAGTAAACCATCATTTTCTAGAACTATTGCAGAATTTTTAAATGCTATTGAATCTTCTTTATTGATCTTATACTCCTTGATTATTTTTTTACTATCTAAGTCGCGAATCGTAAATGCCATTTGATGATTAGAACTGGCTATTTGAAAAAGTTTTTCATCGTATAAAGAAGAATTACTCTCCTTAATTTTTTTTATCTCGATTATTGGGTTGTCATAAACTTCATGTTTAAGAGTATAATTGTTTAAATCAATGTAACATAATTGGGTGTAGGTTTTTTCATTATCTAAACTTAAAATCAAACCATTTTTATAAGAATATATTTTATTTTTTTTTGAATTGATTTTCAGAGGGTTTGGAATGTTAGGTTTTATCTCGTAGGTATTAAAGTAAGATTTAGCTACTACATCATAAAGCTTAACTTGTGTGCCATGTTCATCAATAAACTTAACTTCACCAAAGTCCACATTGTTTTTCTCTTCTTTTCCTTCTTTATCAAATTTGTAAATATTTGCTATTGAAGAATTTCTTTTAACCGTAAAAATATGAATTTTATCATGGTATATAAATGAAGTTATATAACGCTCAAACTTTAGTTTAAAGTCTAATTTTTTAGACGTCATAATCGAGTTATTAAAATCGAATTGAATAATCGAAAATTTCCCATTAGATTCAATATGCTTATAGAATAACGTATATGTATTCTCATCGATATTATAACCAATAATACTGTATTTTGAGGACAAAGGCTTTCCAGATAATTTATATTTTGCTTTGTAATTTGAATCGAATAGCGTTGCGTTAATTAAAGATCCTTCTTTAGCTATAACGACCAAATCATTATTGGCTTTATTAGAAATAACATAGGATTCCTTGTGTTTACTTTTATTTTGGGAAAATATACCTCCCAGCTCCAGCACCTTTTCCTGAGAAAACGCACTAAAAGAAGCTATACAAAAAAGACATAGTATGATGGTTTGTTTCATATGGTAAAATTATTGATATAAGCTAATTTGTTATAGTTTTGTCAGGTCGAGCGCAGTCGAGACCTTACTCATTTGGTTTATATTTTGAATGCGTTGCATTTCTGCATTCAGACAATATCTGAAGAAGATCAAATTGATTATTTGACAAAGCAATCTTTTTCTTAGCACTCCATTTTTTGATCTTTTTCTCAAAGTAAATGGCTTGTTTTATGTTAGTAAACTCTTGTGAAAAGATAAGTTCTACAGGTCTACGTTTATATGTAAAGCAATTTTTATTCAATCCTTTTTGATGTTCTTCAAATCTTCTGGAAACATTATTAGTAACTCCTGTGTATGTTAAATCATCCGAACATCGTAATATGTATACATAGTATAATTTCATTTAACATTTTGTATAATGTTTAGGTCTCGACTGCGCTCGACCTGACATTGGTCTACATTTGATTTAAAAAAAGAGTTCGACTGCGCTCGGCCTGACATTAATTATTTGTTGTTATGTATAAATGTCATTAAACTTAGAAATGTTACCCTATGTTATATAAAAACCCCAAAGGTTATAAAAACCTTTGGGGTTTACTTTGATTCTATATGTTATTTAACTTACTACAGCCCCAGGGTTTACTTTATCTTCATCTGGATTAAGGAATACCAATTTACCTTCTGGTGTTTCGGTCATCAAAATCATTCCCTCACTTTCTACACCACGTAGTTTTCTGGGAGCCAGGTTTACCAATACGGTTACTTTTTTACCTATGACTTCCTCTGGGGTAAAGTGTTCTGCAATTCCCGAAACGATCGTTCTAACGTTGATACCTGTGTCCACTTTAAGTACTAACAACTTTTTAGCTTTTGGCATTTTTTCGGCTTCGACGATCGTACCGATACGCATGTCCATTTTTACAAAATCCTCGAAAGTAGCAGTTTCTTTTTGCGGCTCTACTGTTTTATTTTCGGCTTCATTGGCTTTTTTGGTAGCCTCGAGCTTGTCTAATTGATTTTGTATCTCTGCATCCTCGATTTTAGAAAATAACAACTCTCCTTTTTCTATTTGATGTCCCGCAGGAAGCAAAATCTCTTTGGTAGCAATATCGTTCCAATCGGTTGCTAATTCGTTAGATGACAAAGCAAGTATATTTTTTAGTTTTTGCGAAGTAAACGGTAAAAATGGTTCTGATAAGGTCGCCAATGCACTGGCTATTTGTAAAGCAACATACATAATGGTCTTGGTACGTTCTTCGTCTGTTTTAATCAGTTTCCAGGGTTCTTCGTCTGCCAGATATTTATTTCCTAACCTCGCAACGTTTAATAATTCCTGACTCGCTTCTCTAAATCGATATCTTTCGATTGAACTGGATATTACTGCAGGATATGCTTTAAGCTCTGTAAGTGTTTGCTCATCTACTTCAGAAAGCGTTGCCGGTGTAGGTACAATACCATTGTAATATTTATTGGTTAAGACTACTACACGATTAATAAAATTACCAAAAATGGCAACTAGTTCATTGTTATTACGTGCCTGAAAATCTTTCCAGGTAAAATCGTTATCCTTAGTTTCTGGTGCATTAGCAGTTAATGCATATCTTAGCACATCTTGCTTTTCTGGAAACTCTTCTAGATACTCATGCAACCAAACGGCCCAGTTCTTTGAAGTCGAAAGTTTATTACCCTCTAGGTTTAAGAACTCATTGGCAGGTACATTTTCTGGTAAAATATAGCTTCCTTCTGCTTTTAGCATACTCGGGAAGATAATACAGTGAAAAACGATATTGTCTTTTCCGATAAAATGTACCAGTTTAGTGTCCTTATCTTTCCAGTAAGGTTCCCAATCTTTTCCTTCTCTCGTAGCCCATTCTTTGGTAGAAGAGATATAACCTATAGGAGCATCAAACCATACGTATAATACTTTTCCTTCGGCTCCTGCTACTGGTACTGGGATACCCCAGTCAAGATCACGAGTAACCGCACGAGGGCGAAGCCCATCATCTACCCAGGATTTTATTTGGCCATATACATTGGTTTTCCAATCTTTTTTGTGCCCTACTAATACCCATTCTTTCAAAAAATCTTCATATTGATCTAGGGGTAAAAACCAGTGTTTGGTCTGTTTTTGAATCGGTTCTGCACCCGATATGGTAGATTTTGGATTGATAAGGTCGGTTGCATTAAGAGAACTTCCGCATTTTTCACACTGATCTCCATAAGCCTCTTCATGCCCACATTTGGGGCAGGTACCTGTTACAAAACGATCTGCCAGAAACTGATCTGCTTCTGGATCGTATAATTGCTCAGAAGTTTCTTCGATGAATTTACCATCATCATATAGTTTCTTAAAAAACTCTGATGCAGTTTCATGATGAATAGGAGCAGAGGTTCGAGAGTAATTATCAAACGAAATACCAAAATCTGCAAAAGATTTTTTGATAATGCTATGGTACTTATCTATAATAACTTGTGGCGATACACCTTCTTTTTTGGCACGCATTGGGATCGCAGCACCATGCTCATCGCTACCACAGATAAAGGCAACGTCATTGCCGGTTATTCTTAGGTAACGCGAATAAATATCTGCGGGTACATAAACTCCGGCCAAGTGACCAATATGAATTGGACCGTTGGTATAGGGTAATGCTGCTGTAATGGTATATCTTCCTTTTGTACTCATAATGCTTAAAAAATAAGGCACAAAGGTAATGAACTGGTTTAAACTTTCTATACTTCGTTATAAAAACGTCTTTTATAACTCAAAATCAATATTTTTTTAAAAGCGGTAATCTGTTCTATAAGTTTTACTACAAATAGGAAAGTCAAAATGTAGGTAGTTATACTTGTATAAAGATTAGTATTCGATCAATTAATTAAGTACTTTCGTGAGGTTTTTAACAAAAAATAATTATGAGAAAATTATTAGTTTTACTCCTTATCATTTTTGCATCTACTTATTCGTATGGTCAAGAGGTAACAAAAGAAATAATATGTAAAGGTGCAGCTGTATCAGTTGTCTATACAATAGCTCCATTCCAGAAAAGAGGAATGGATAAGACCATTATAAAAGAGATATCTGTAGAATCATATAAAGAAGTGATTCAACCATCTGCATTAAAAGCATATGATTTATTAGCCTCTGGAAAAACAAAAGAAGAAGTAATCGAAATTCTATATTCGGATTTTATGAAAATAGAAGACGATATCGTTATGAAAGGGCTTTTAAAACCAGATCCATTAGATTAGATAACAAGTTTGCAGCAAAAAAAATCGGTAAAAAAGTGATAAATTTTTTGTCGATTATTTTGATTACAATTCATACAAAACTTTTGATTTAAGAAATTAAAAGTGATCTACTATAATCACCGCTATTGGTTTCTATACGATATACATAGGGACCAGTACTTAACCTGCGATTTGCAGACTGTTTTACGTCGATTACATATTGTCCTTCCATTAATACCTCATTTCTTAAGGTGGCTACTTTTTGACCCACAATATCATACAAGGCAATATCTACATGAGAAGTGTTTGGCATTACAATATTGATATAGGTTTGACTATTATTATAAGTAACAATATGAGTAATCCCATCTCCATCGGTAGGAATGTTGGGATTAATCCCAGAAAAGTTAAATCCAAGATCCAGAGATTCATATTCACCACCAAGAAGGACTCTGCCTACGGTAGTCTCATCGATACATAACCATTCTTTTAAAACGGTAGCATATACCTGTCTAAAATCGGTGGTGTTAAAAACATTCCCTCCTCCGCTAAGATTAGATAGACTTGGGTGTTCTCCTACAAAACCATTTCCGTTTAGCGCAGTGCCAAAAAACATCGTTGGAGCTGCGGTACCGTGATCGGTTCCCAGAGAACCATTTTCCTGAAAACGTCTTCCAAATTCTGACATAGTCATCGTGAGTACTTTGTCATCCCATCCCGCCGCAGTAAGATCTCTATAAAATGTACTAATGGCTTCAGAAAGTGAGTTTAACAATTCACCATGGCGTTGTATTTGGTTATTATGCGTATCAAAACCTCCTAGCGTAACCAGATATACTTTGGTGCCTAGATTTCCTTTTATCAATCGTGAGATAATACTAAACTGCCTTCCCAGGTTATCATCCAGGTATCCGCCAAAATCTGTAGAGCGTTCATAGGCGGCACTAATTTCATCGGCATAGGTAAAGGTGGTATTGGTAACTTCTCTAAGGTGACGTACTTTTTCATCATAGGTACAATCGCCAAGACCATCTGTATGGTATGAGGTTCCGTTTTCTGCGATTTGAAGTAAACGTCTAGGATCTGAAACAGCAAACGAAAAATCATTTTGAGGTCCTTTAAAGATTAGATTCCCAATACTTCCGATTTGTATCGAAGGCGGGCTTGCCGGCGGATTAAAAATATAATCAGGATAGATTTCCTGAAAATAACGCCCCATAAAACCGGTTCTATCATTTTCGACCAGATTGGTGTTTGCATAAATATCAGAGCCTTTAAAATGAGATAAAGAAGAATCTTCATATCCTACCCCATGCACCACTCTCATTTGCCCATCGCCCCATACACTCTCGAGTTTGTTCATGGGTTTGGGCATGGCAAAATCGTCATTAAGGGTAATAAACTCACTTGGAGGTATTTTGATAAGAGGTCTTGCATTGGCATAAATATCATAGTCATATACCGGGATAATGGTATTAAAACCATCATTACCACCACTAAGTCGACATAGAATAAGAATATTCTCATTTTCTGCCTGGCTAAGCGCAATTGATAATGGAGAAGGTCGTGAAACCGATAAAGGAGTATTGGCGAGCATCATAGATCCTCCACCTACTAATCCTAATGCCTGAAGAAAAGATCTTCTGTTCCATTTTTTATGATCGTCTGTATTACATGAGCCATCTTTATGGCTTTTATTATTTTGAGAATGATGAGTATTGCACATAGGGGGTTTATTTAAGTTGAAATTCGGGGATTTCTGAAATATAATTCAGTAATGCAACCAGCTGGGTTTCTACACCAATAAAGTCAAGGGTCCAGGTGCCGTCTTGAAAGTAATTATCTGGAATACTATCGGTTTTAAATACTCCGACCAGCTCGTCGAAAAGTACGGGGTCTTGAATCCCTCTAGGAAAAAAGTAATTGGTAAGGGCTCTTACCACCAATACGACATCGTCTGTGGTCGTCATTAGGTTTCCGTCACCCAATTCGCCGATAGGTAAGCCAATCATAAAGTCTTTAAACTGAGCATTATTATGACTCCATGCTTGTCCAACGATATATCGAATACTTTCCCAACGACCTAATAACAGGTCTGGACTGATCCAATCCTCATCACCCTGCCAGCCTTCTACATCGATAGGATTAAGCACCTCTTGTCCTAATATACGGTTGGTATTTCTAAAAAAATCGATGTGATTTACACCACCGGGTAATGAAAACGATGTTTCATTAAAAAAGCTAAGGTTTAAATCGCAAGGGCTTTTAATAATAGCGCCAATAGCCTCTTGATTAAAAAAGTGTTCACTTTTAAAGAGTTGGCGTAACACCGTTGCAATATTATAATTATTATTTATAAAGGTTTGTGCCATTTCTGAAACGATAGTTTCATTACAAGTAGGGCTTACAAAATATGTGTATAATTTACCACAAATAAAATTTGCAACCAGGCTGCTTCGTTCCTGAAACAAAATATTGATGACATCATCATAATTCCAGCTACCGGTTTGACCAAAGATAGTTTTGGTACCGTTGCTAAACTCTCCTGCATCAAAAAGAATATCTCCCCAAGGGATATTGTTTGTGTTTACATAGCCTGTTAATGCTTTAGAGGTTTCCTGAATATCATTTTCTGTATACCCATTATCTACTCCCATTGTAAACAATTCGTATAATTCCCGGGCATAGTTCTCATTAGGTCTGTCTCTTACATTTTCGTCACCGTTCAAATAGACCAGCATCGCGTTGCAAATACCAATATCGTATAAAAAGTCTCTAAAATTACCCAAAGCATGCATCTGTAACAGCGTATAGTACTGAGATTGGTACGCAGGGCTTCTATAGACTTGATCTTCGGTTACGAAATGATTACTCCAGAAAAGTGTGAGTCGATCCCGAACTTTGTTCTGTAACAAATCGGTAATCATTTGATCTTTTCCTAAATCTCTATATTCAAATGTGTCTAATGGAGCATTTTCAAATTGATCTCGATTCCATAATGCCCAGGCAGGTGCAGGAGTCGTATTTAATGCGAGTGCATCGTCGATAAGTTGATCTACCAGAGCAGCAGGTGTAGTTCCTAAAGCCGTTAATACTTCGTTTTTAGAAGCACCAAATGCAATCCTTCGGTATAAATGGTGTATTTTGTTTACGTTCCATGGGTTACCTGGAGTTGGGACATACTCTGCTAAGGAAGCTAGATTACATGAAGTATCTGACATCATAGGCTGGGGGTTTTTTAGTATGGTACTTGTGATAAATTTCCTTACAATATAATAGATAATAACGAAAGTCTTTGTTAATTAGTGTCCAAATATCTATAATTTATGATTTTAGCGTAGGAAAAATAATATACTATGCGCACGAATTGTTTTACAAACCTTAATAAAATACTATACATATAACATAATGTTAAGACCTGATTTTCTTAGAAAAGGAGATAAGATAGCCATTGTATCTACCGCCCGAAAAATTAATAAAAAAGCGATCAATGACGCTGTGTTTATTCTAAAAAAATGGGGATTAGTACCTGTTACAGGTAACACTATTGGATTAGAAGATCATCAATTTGCTGGAACTGATCAGGAGAGAGCATTGGATTTTCAAAAAATGTTGGATGATAAAGAAATTAAGGCGATATGGTGTGCCAGAGGTGGGTATGGTACGGTAAGAATTATTGATAAAATTGACTTTTCTGTATTACAGACCGAACCCAAATGGATTATAGGATATTCTGATATTACAGTACTACATTCACACCTTCATACCTTGGGGATATGCTCGATACATGCTTTGATGCCTATCGATATTCATAAAAATACAAAAGCTTCTTTGCAATCCTTAAGAGATACTCTTTTTGGTGAAAAAATTACATATACAATTCCTTCTTCCAGAAAAAATAAAAAGGGAACTTGCAAAGGCCAATTAGTAGGAGGAAATTTATCGATACTCTACTCATTATGCGGTTCTGTTTCTTCTATAGATACATCAGGTAAAATTTTATGTATCGAAGACCTTGATGAGTATCTTTATCATATAGATCGTATGATGCAAAATTTAAAACGCAATGGGTATTTTGATCAATTGGCAGGGTTAATTGTAGGTGGAATGACCGATATGCATGACAATGCGATTCCTTTTGGAAAAAAAGCCAAAGGAATCATTTTGGATTGTATGAAAGAATATAATTTCCCTGTGGTATTTAAATTTCCTATGGGGCATGTAGACGATAACAGATCTTTGATTATGGGAGCCGAGGCCTCTTTAGAAATTTCAGAAAGTAAGGTGGCTCTTTCCTATGAAACCCATCAGTAAGCTTTAAATGTAATAGGTTAACAAGTTTCTCAATACTTCAAAATACACTTTATACACTATGCAAGTGTGTTCGTACAACCAAACCTACTATTTGTGTAAAAGCAGAAAATTCTCGTAGGGCATTCATCTACCTTAGCCGTATTAATTTTTAATTTACCACACATGAAAAAATACGCTAAGCTAGGTGCCATTGTTTTAACAGCTACTGTTCTAGGAATGGTTTCTTGTTCTAAAGAAGATCAGGAAACAACGGATACATCTTTAGAAAATCCGGTTCTTAAAGCATTAAGAATTCAAGGATGGGATACAGATAAAGCAAAAACATTTGAAAATGGTGATTACCTGGTAGGAAGAGATATTATTGCTTCTGGGGATATAGCAGATTACCCAGATGTAAACCCGTCAGGTATAGTTTCTAAGCAGGTTACTGTAAGAAATTTAGTGAATAAGGATAAGTATGATAATATTAGAGTATATATTCATCCTTCTGTAACTTTAGGAGATAATACCAATACTGATGCTCCAAATGAAGACAATTGGACAGATGCAACAAGAAATGCAATAACTATTTGGAATAGTGTACCTACTAGTGGATTAAGATTTGTGGAAGTATTTTCTTTGGACAATGCTGATACCGTGATTGTATCTGATGAAGATCCTCTGGAATTTATGTACGATTTGCCCAATGATGTTTTGGCTGCTGCTATGTTTCCTACGCAAAGTGGTCAATTTCAGGGATCTCCAGGTCTTTTGGTTGCGATCAACCTGGATGCTGCAAATAATGCTAATGTTGGTTACGATGTAAGACTAAACAATATGGTGCATGAACTAGGACATATTATTGGTTTGAGACATACTAATTATCAGAATATAGATGATGGGAATGCTAGTTTTGGGACTTTTTTGGTGCCGGGAACCCCACATGCCGATCCTCTATCTGTGATGAATGCAAATACATCTAATAATGGATTTAGAGGATTGTCAGAAAATGATAAAAAAGCGGTTGCCCATTGGTACCCCAATAAATAAACCACAATATAACGTTGATCTAAACTTAAAATAGATACAAAATTCAAACATAAATAAACTTTTTTGGTTTTCTAAAATTCCTTCTATAGCGTATCAAAATAACGATACGTTCTAGAAGGTTTTTTTATAGGAAAGTATATAGTAGACTCTGTTTCAGTAAAAATATAGTACTTTTAAATTGATAAGTAATCTATCTCAAAATATATTTATGGCAGAGCACAATGCATTGGGTAAAAAGGGAGAGCAGTTAGCTACCGATTTTTTGATCAAAAAAGGATATCATATTCTCGAAAGAAACTATAGATATTTAAAATCTGAGGTAGACATTATTGCACAAAAAGAAAATACTCTTATTGCGGTAGAGGTAAAAACAAGAAGCACACCAGAATTTGGAGATCCACAGGATTTTGTAAAACCGAAACAAATACAATCTTTGGTAAAAGCAGTGAATCATTATGTAATAGAGCAAGACCTGGATGTCGAAGTTCGTTTTGATATTGTTGCAATCATAAAAAACAAGTTAGGAACCTCGATAGAACATTTAGAAAATGCATTTTATCATTTTTAATCATCTGTTGTGATTCTTTAAGTGTGAATGTATACATTCGACCGAAAAAAAGTTCCTAACGCCTTATGTTTGTATGTATATTAGTTATTACATATTTATGCAATCTTTCGAATTTATTGACTTAATCCTGTTTCTTGGAGCTAGTCAAGGTATTTTTCTAGCCGTTACATTACAATTGGTAACCAAAAAAAATAAAGCTGCCAATAAAATACTTTCTTTACTTCTTTTACTGGTTACGATTACACTGTTAGGGAGGATGTTGTATTTTAAATATGCCACCTATGCTTTTACCTATCGAATTGCAGCATTGGTAGATGTAATTATATTTGTTTTTGGGCCACTTTCTTATATGTATATCCGGAGACTTATTTTTAATGAAAAGCCTGGTTTCAGATTATCCTTACCACACTTTATTCCTATTCTTGGTTATCTGGTTTTTGGTTTTTCGTCATATACATATACCATTTCAGAATGGAAGGAATTATTAGCACAAGGAGCTTTAAATTTACCCTTTTTTATAACTGAAACCGCTGGAATAATATCGAATATTGTATATGTTTTTTTGATTGCTAATATGATCAAGAAATATAAAAAAGAACAACAGGAAAACTTGTCCTACTTTCAAGGATTGTTATCATATTTGCATACTTATATCATAGCCGTTTCTCTCTTTGTTATTGCCTGGATTTTTAGTTATATCAATTTTAACCTATACTACCTTAATCTTAACTATATTAGTTACAATCTTATTTGGGTTCTTATTTCTGCATTTGTTTTCGTAATAGGTTTTTATAGCCTTAAACAACCCGATATTTTTAGAATGCCTTTGATCAAAGAACAGGAAACTAATGTAAAAGAACGTTTAAGTCAAGAAACAATCTTACAACTTAAAGATAGTTTAGAAAAATTGATTGTTGATGAAAAAATTTATTTGAATCACAAACTTACATTGGCAGACCTGGCGAAAAAGCTAGATACTACTACTAATAATGTTTCCTGGCTGCTTAATAATATTCATAAAAGTACATTCTATGATTTTATTAATAAATATAGAGTAAAAGAGTTTGTTCGCAAAATTCATAAGGGTGAACATCATCAACATACCTTGTTGGCATTGTCTATGGATGCAGGTTTTAATTCGAAATCAACGTTTAATAAAGCTTTTAAAGCAGAGTTAAATGATACGCCGAGCAACTATATTAAAAAACTCACTACTACATAATTTTATAAAGATTGGTACGAGTGTACACGCTCGGTCGATCGATGAACATATCTCAAGATAGTTTTGGAGAAATTAAAAAACGAACAGATATGTTACAATCAATTTTACAATTAGAAGGAGTCAAAGAACTCCATAAACATGCTAAACAACATATAATCGGAGGTGGAATTCCCAGCTGATACATGCTATGTATATGTGTCATTAGCCGGCGGCGGTAGGTTTACCAACAGGTATAATTACGAAACTTCGAATGGTTCTTCGTTGGCAAATGAAGCTTGTCTTAAAATACTCGAATTTAATAAGAACGCCACCAGATGTAGATATGATTGTAAACATGACGGGTATGGACAGTGGTTATGAGCATATTGCTTTCTATAACACATAAAATAATTTAGAATATTAATTAAATATATACATATGAAAAACAATTTTTTAAAAATCACCAACGCGGTATTGTTAAACAGAAATCAATTAAAAACAATTAAAGGTAGTATAGCAGCTTCACTGGCTGGAGAAGATAAAACGTATAATTGCGGATGTAAAAATACTTCAGTAGAATGGAGTGATACCTATTCTAGTGCAGAAGATGCTGCAGCATCTATCCCAAGTAAATGTGATGATGGACAGGGATATTGCTTTTAGCCAGGAAAAAGTTTAATGTATACATAGGTCTGGTACAATTGCGTAAGCAATCAGAATTTATGTGTCATAAGAGCTTGTCGAAACCTAATACTACTACTCATTTCTATTTCGACAAGCTCAACATGAGAGTTTGTATAACTTTTCTAAACATGATAAAATAACAGTTAACATCTTTTACTGGTAGAGAGTCTAATATTTTTATCAGTTTTATAGTGGTAAGATATTCAAATTAACGATTTTTGATACTCAAAATTTCTGTTTCAAATGAAAATAACTTTACCTTCTCTGGCGCTAATAGTTTTGATAGCATTTCAAAGTGTTTCCTGCAAAAAACAACAACAAGAACAAGAAAAAGTACCTTCAGCAGCACCTATAAACTATTTAAAAGAGTCAACTACAGATTTTGATACGAGAATGAAATGGTGGCGAGATGCCCGTTTCGGAATGTTTATTCACTGGGGTGCGTACTCGGTTCCTGCCGGAGTCCATAAGGGTAAAGAAATAGAAGGTATTGGAGAATGGATTCAGCATTATGCAAAAATCCCCTCAAAAGAATATGAGACGTATACAAAACAATTTAATCCAACAAAATTTGATGCCGACCTTTGGGCAAAAACAATGAAGGATGCAGGGATGAAATATGTCGTTATTACCTCGAAACATCATGATGGTTTTTCATTGTGGAATTCTAAAGTGTCTGACTATGATATTATAGATTTTGCTCCCTATGGTAAAGATGTTTTAAAAGAATTTTCTAAGGCATGTACAAATCATGGGATAAAGTTTGGGTTGTATTATTCTATTATGGATTGGCATCATCCAGATGCACAGTATGACTCGTTCCTAAGAAGTAAAGAAGATACGATTGGATATAAAGAGAAGTTTAAAAAGTATATAAAAGAGTATATGAAACCGCAAATAAAGGAATTAGTGACTAATTATGATCCTTCAATTTTGTGGTTTGATGGTGAATGGATTCCAGAATTTACCCATGAACAGGGGCAGGAATTATATCAGTATATACGAACCTTAAAACCTGGTATATTAGTTAATAATAGAATAGATAAAGGGAGACAGGGAATGCAGGGAATGAATAAAAGTGATAATGATTATGCAGGTGATTTCGGAACTCCAGAACAGGAAATTTTGAAAAATACTGTCAATGTTGATTGGGAGTCTTGTATGACCATGAACGATACCTGGGGATTTAAAAAGAATGACCAAAATTGGAAAACAACTACGGTGTTGCTTCATAATCTAATAGATGTAGCCGCAAAAGGAGGGAACTATTTATTAAATGTTGGACCCGATGCAGAAGGTGTTATTCCATCGCCTAGTATGAATAGGTTAAAGGAAATGGGAGTGTGGTTAAACACCAATGGAGAGGCAATATACAAAACAGAACGTTTGCAAAAGAGTTATATGCAAGGAGAAGGTATTCGTTATACAAAACAAAAGGGGAGTGATGATTATTATGCCATTACTTTACATAAACCAGAAGCAATTCTTGTTTTAAAAAATATAAAACCGAATACAGACTCTTCTATACATATCTTAGGAAATGAAACTCATTTAAATTGGGAGTTTACAGAAAAAGAAGGTTTAAAAATTAATATTCCACAAGATGTATTAGATACCTGGAATGAGCATTCATACGCCTGGACATTCCATATAAAAGGAAAAGAACTTTGATTAAATAGGTGTATGCCTATCCATTCGGTCGATTTCTTTGGTTTTAGAAAGTACTTTGGTGCAAACTTCTAAAATCAAAAAAATGAAATTATGTTATCATGAAAGTGCATTTAGAACGATTTTTCTTCTGCTAGAAACGACAATAATTCTATTGTTTTTTTCATGTTCAGGAGACCCAGTTATAAAAGACCTTAAAGTAAAAACCTTGGTAAGTGATTTTGCCGGAAACGGGGCAGTATCAATTGATAGAAGAAATGGTGTTATTTATGTATCAGAATATGGACAATTTGTGGATACAGGAGGCAGCGGAACACGAATTTTTAAGCTATCATCCAAAGGAAGAATTCTCGATACAATACGAGGATTATCGGGACCTATGGGAACTGCGGTAGATTCTAAAGGAAATCTCTACGTAAACAATGCAAATAATACTATAAATGGTCAGGTATTAAAAATAGCACCTAACGGAGATAGAACAGTGTTGGCAACTATAGATGGATGGCCTACTGGTATGGCAATCGATCATAAAGACAACCTGTATATATCCAATTATGCTGCCCCTACAGTGCATAAAATAACACCAGATGGGCAAGTAAGTGTATACGCAAATGATGCCAGATTAACAGGTTGTATAGGGATTGATTTAGATCACAAGGGAAATGTAATTATTTCCAATTTTGCAACAGCAGATATATTTTCTATCAATAAGAAAGGAGAGGTTTCATTGATTGCCAACATTCCTGATATTGTTGTGCAAGGTTTTGGGTTGGGGTATCTATCTGTTGTTAATGATAAGATCTATACTACCGGGATTGCAGTTAATTATGTTTATAAAGTTACAATGGATGGAGTTGTAGAAATTTTTGCTGGTAATGGAGAAGCAATTCAGATAGATGGACCATTACTCGATGCATCTTTCAGAAACCCCAATGGAATAACGGCAAATAAGTTTGCCCGAACATTATATATCTCAGAGTACACAGGTGTAGGAGGAGTACGTAAAATAAAGTTATAGCGATAGCACATCATCAATCAAAAAACGAACCATCGTAATTATGAGTTTGAGTTCACCCTGCTGCTACCTAATATACTTAGGTATTAGCAGGATGTCAAAATTGCTCGCCAAAAGTTTGTTGGTATCTTTAGTACAACTAAAAATAGTTATTTCATGTATAGGAATGATGGCCGTTTTCTATTTTGAGAATATTTTTATGAAATCCATTATATAGAGAAGTCAAAATTTCGAATACTTTATTTTTTGGATAGGTATTGTACGTTATTAGCTACTTTTCTTTATTAAAAAACTTATGGTTTGATCATTTTTTTACTATAGACTCTACCGTCGATGTTAATTCGATAGATGTAAAGACCATGTTCTAAATCAGATATATCTCTATATAATATTGAAGGAGAATTGAATGCTTTTTCATTTAGGATAGTTCTAATGAAAGTTCCGGATACAGTATAAATATCGATTTTTATACTTTTTGGCCGTCCAAAATCTGTCTTTATAGTGACATAGTCTTTTGAGGTAGAAAGGAAAATAATAAAGGATGAATCACCGTTAGAACAATTTGATACGTATTTCCAGGCATCTCTTTTATCAGGGAAATCACCCTTTGTCCACCATTTTGCACTATAAATGGACTTTTCATAGGACACGGTATCTCCTTCATAATATATCGATGATTCAGACCATGGCAGTACCCCACAATGTTCATCCATAATAGGAATGTTACAAGATCTAACTTGTTTCCAGACGTTACTGATTCCGGGTATTTCGTTAGCTTCTGCATACCATCTGTTTTTGTATATAATTTGATTGTATGCCACTTCTGTACCTGGGTTGGCATATACTTGATCAGACCATTTTGGTGTTCTTTCACAAATTACTGTAGGGGTGCGTTTTATACTAAAAGAAGTTTCATGTATTGAGATGATTCCATCTTTGTTAGTTGCCATTATTTTAAAGGTCTGTATACCATAAGTCAACGGTTTCCATTGTGCAGTAAAAACGGGTCCTTCAGAAGTATTATAAGCCGTTAGAGTAGTATCGTTAACAATAAACTTAACAGATTCGACGTGATCTATATCCCTTACGAATGCCCATAAAAGCATGTGGTTTTCAAGATTTAATAGTTCAATAATCTTATTGTTTTCAGGTTCAACACCAGATATTACCAATGGAGCTATTTCATTAGATTGGGCTTGTATTACTATGGTTAAAAATAAAAAATTGAGGACTAGTACAAGTTTTTTCATGGGTTATGGTTTTAAGTTTAACTAAAAATAGCTAATTCGGTTGCAATCAAAACGGCTGTTTCATGTTTTAAATTCATTTTTATTAAATCCGCTATATATGGGCTTTAAAATTTTAGATTCTTTATTTTTTTTGATTTTCAAGTTTGTGTACTAGTTGTTATAAGGATTAAATAGAAAATGAAAAATTATGTAGTTATGTAAAGGGTAAATTCAAATGGTATAAAGTATGATATGATCCATTCGGTCGAAAAATGATGCATAAAATGGTACATTTGAGTATACATAAATTATTTTTTCATGCAGTCTTTCGAATTTGTTGATCTGTTTCTTTTTTTGGGGATTAGTCAAGGTGTCTTTTTAGCAATCACCCTTCAACTCATAAAAAATAATAACAAAGCTGCTAACAAGGTATTGTCTGTTATTTTGTTATTAGCGGTCCTCATGTTGTTAGGAAGAATGATTTTCTTTAAGTATTTAACCTGGCAGTTGTTTCAATGGTCTGTGCTTATTGATATTGTTATATTTTTATTTGGACCACTTACCTATATGTATTTTAGAAGATTGGTATTTTCTAATAGTGATAAATATATGTTACCCTGGCCACATTATATCCCGGTAGGTATACATATCCTATTTTCTTTTTATTCCTTATCCTTCACTCCAAATGTATTTGGGGATAAACTAATGGCAGGTTTTTTTAGAACACCATTTTTTGTTTTTGAGGTTATGGGAATTGCATCAAATATCTACTATTGTATTGCAAATTTTAGACTTTTAACTAGCTATATAAAAGAAGAAAAAAACAGGGTTTCCTATAAGCAAAGTTTAGTCTCGTTTATAAAGTTTTTTCAGATCTCTGTAAGTATTTTTTTATTTGTTTGGCTATTTAGTTTTGCTGCCATTAAGATCTTCGATTATTCCATCCCATGGATTAATTACAATACCGTTTGGGGTACAATTTCTATTTTTATATATGTTGTGGGGTATTATAGTCTAAAAGAACCCGATCTTTTTAGATTACCCTATACAGGTAAAAAAACACCTCCTAAAAAACGATTGTCGCAACATCAGATCGAGGCTCTCAAAAAAGGGTTGCATGATAGCCTTGAAGAAGAAAAAATGTTTTTGAAAACAAACCTTACACTACGAGATTTGTCTGAGCGATTAGAAACTTCTACACACAACATTTCATGGTATTTAAATACTATAGAGAATAGTAATTTTTATGATTATATCAACCAATATCGAGTGAAAGAATTTGTTAGAAAGGTAGAAAACAAAGAACATTTACAACATACCATTTTAGCACTTTCTTTAGAAGCTGGATTTAATTCTAAATCAACTTTTAACAAGGCTTTTAAACTCGAAATGGATGATACACCCAGAAATTATATAAAAACCCAATCAACCTCTTTAAAAGAATTGGTTTGAATGCATCCAATCGGTCGATTTTAAGGTAATGCAGGCGTATTTTGAAGCAAACTTTAAAATCACAAAAATGAAAACACTAAGAAAAAATGCATCATTAAGATTTACAATACTTTTTACGCTATTGGCAGTATTTATATCTTGTTCGGGAGATATATTTGATCCAGAGTTAGAAGTCACTACTGTAGTTCCCGAGTTTTTGGGGAATGACGCTGTTACCGTTGATCGTAGAGGAAATATATATGTATCAGAGTTTGGACAATTTGCGGGTAATGGTGGTGATGGAACCAGCGTTTTTAAAATCACACCTGGTGGAGAAGTGTCCGAATTTATAAGTGATTTATCAGGACCGTTGGGAAGTGCTATAGATCGTCAAGGTAACTTTTATGTGGTAAACGCCAGTAACGGAGTAAATGGAGAGGTACTTAAAATTGCACCTGATGGAACCCGTGAGGTATTGGCAACTATAGAGGGTTGGCCTGCTGGACTCGCATTGGATCATAAAAATAATCTGTATGTATCTAATTATTTGGCTCCCATGGTGCATAAAATTACTCCAGAAGGTGAGCTTACCGTATTTGCTAACGACGCTAAGTTAGCAGGAGGGGTAGGAGTTGATTTTGATTATAAAGGAAATCTGATTGTAGGTAATTTTACAACTGCAGATATTCTGTCAATTAGCCCAACAGGAAATGTTTCTTTAATTACAACAATACCTGATATTGTGGTTAACGGATCGGGTATTGGTTATATCACAGTGGTAGGTAACTCGATATTTGCGACAGGAATCTCGGTAAATAAAATATTTAGGGTTTCTAGAAATGGTAAAATTGAAGAGTTTGCCGGAACAGGAGAAGCAAATAGCAATGATGGACTTCTTAATGAAGCATCCTTTAACGGTCCAAACGGAATTACTTCTGACAAACGGAACAAAGCAATTTACATTTCTGAATTTGGAGGAACGAGAGCTGTGCGAAAAATTAAACTTTATTAATACCATTTGTATTTTTGGTAAAAGTAATTTTTGAAAAGTTTTGATACGGTTCTGGTTATAATTACTTTGTAGCAAAATCAAAAATAAATTATATGAGTACATTAGAAAACTTCGAATCTGCAAGAATAGACATGAGTAAAATTTATGGTGGAGCCATTTATTTAGAGTACTCTAGTGGAAAAGTAAAAGGAAATGTAACCGCAGAAGGAGAAGATTAAAACATTTTTTAAAGCAAAAACAAGGAGTTTTTAACCCCTTGTTTTTGCTTTAAACTAGGTCATAAAAAAATGTGCTAATTTGTAACTGAATTCGAATAGGTCAGATACATCATGATTTTTGTTGATCAATAAGGATATGGTAACATTGTATTCTGGAAACAGAATAAATACAGAAGTAGCCCCATGTGCAACTCCCGCATGATGTAGAATATTTATCTTTCTCTTATCTTTAAAAACAGCAGTGGTAGTTGTATTTCGCCAACCGATGGCATATCGTTGTTCGTTTATAGTTTTGTTTGCTAGTGTTACCGCAGTGATAAGCGTGTCGACAATCTCTTTTTGATACAGTTTATGGTTAAGAAATGCGTTTCCCAAAGTTACAAGATCTGTTGGTGTAGCGATAAGGCCTCCTCCTGCCCATTTGTTACTGTTATTTACACGAGATACTTCTTTGTATTCATTATTTTCTACCGCATAAAATTTTGATAGATGGGTGGTGTTTAAGGATTGCTTTTCAAAATCAATATGTTTTAGCCCAAGCGGATCAAATAAATAGGTTTTCATAAAATCGGGAAAAGTCATTCCAGAGGCTCCTTCGATTACAGCACTTAGTAGTGTATAATTATATGTACTATAACTAAAATCGGTACCTGGGATAAATAATAAAGGGTCATTGTTAAATACAGCCACACTTTCTTCTATATGGGTATATTCATCATTGTTATAATATTCCCATATCGGGAAACAAAAGCAAAGACCATAATTTCGTATTCCCGAGGTATGTGAAGCAAGCTGTTTTATAGATATATCAGAAAGTTTGTTAGCTACATAAGGTACATACTCTTTAACCTTATCGGTTAAATTCAGTTTTTTGTTTTGAAGAAGAATACCGGTGCCCATTGCGGTAATGGCTTTTGAGGTGCTTCCGATCCTGAATGTTGTGGTAAGGCTTACAGGCTTTTTTTCTTTTATATCCTTATATCCAATGGCATTGGCCCAAACAACAGTGTCGTTTTTACCTATCGCAACCGAAAGTGCGGGAGTGTTAAGTGTCAAGAATATGTTCTGAAACGTACTATCTAGCTTTCTGGCAATAGATTCTTCGTGTTTTTTTACAGGTAGCAGATGGGTGGTTTTTGGTAAAGATGTCCACCCAGAGTTGTGAGTAAGTACGGGCTCTATTAGGTAAAATACTATAGATAATAGCACAGCAAATACGATTATAATGCAGATTTTTTTCATGTTTTTTGTTTAAAAATTGGCAAAAAGATTTCCTGGTATCAAATATGAATTTGATACTTAAAAGAGGTTTTAAAAAAGAAGCTACTTGAGATTTAGAAATCTAATGAGATACCATTTCTTGCTGTCTGGCTTTTAACATAGCAGAGATTTTATATAGCAGAATAATTTCAAGAATAATGGTAGGTGTGAGTAGTACTAGTCCAACAATAGATAAAATAACGGTGACAAGAAAACTGTAGGTAATAATTTCAAAAACACCAGTTATCGTTGCAATGGTACCGATTCCGTTTTTGAGTCGTAATACGGCAATACCAAATAAAATCCCAATGACTCCAAAGGTAATTGCTTCGGCTCCTAAAATAAACTGATAGTCCAAATCCCCAATGTACAGTGATAAAATATCGAAGGCGTAAAACAAAACACTAATAAAAATGAAGATAAAAGCGGTAATTCGCAGTAGGTAATTTTTAAATATCTTTCCGGTAAGAACAAATCCACGCGTAAACAACACTATCGATGCCAATACTACCAATTTCAAGAAGATATAGGTCATATCGTTGACGATAATTTCATCTTCGATGTATCGGTAATAATCGACAGGTATTTCTGCAAATCCAATGAGAAAATAAACGATCCCGCTAATCCAGGCAATAGAAAGCTGTTTGTTTAGAAAACCCGCTTCTTTGTTATCATCTATTTCGAGTAAAAATAGCTTTTTAAACTCTTTGGTGGCTTTAGAATCTTCTGTATGAATTTGTTCTAAATCATAATCCAAAGCACTTAGAATAGTTTTGATGGTATAACTTCTGGGAGTTACTTCACCGGCTTCGATTCGTTGTATGGTGCGTACACTAATATTACATTGCTCTACGAGCTCTTCTTGGGTAAGTCCTTTTGATTTTCTGAGTTCAGAAATTTTTTGACCTAATGCTGGCTGTTTCATAATTTGATTGATTTTCATTTTGTTCAGCAATATTAGTTTTCAAAAAAAAGGTTTCAAATTTTTTAGTTTGTCTTTCACCCGACATTTACCCGACAGTCTAGTAAAATCAAGAGGTTTCAGACTTAGGTGTACTTTTCAGTTGTAACGGTTGCATGACTTTTAAAGCAGCTTGTATAGATTTTATGTTTTCAAAAGTTAGCAATAATCGCAATCCATTGCGCGTGTTTTTCTCTTTCATTTTACAAATACCAGTATTTTGTTGTACAAATTGTAATACATGAGTAAATGCTTCGGTTTGATAAAAACCAGATTGTTGATCACTTATAAAATAACCAATAAGTTTGTTTTGTTTTAGGATAATTTTTTCGAGACCAATAGAAGTTGCAATCCATTTGATTCGTACCGAATTTAACAGATCAACTGCCTGATTGGGCAATTCTCCAAAGCGGTCTATTAATCGGGTTTCATATGCTTGTAATCCTTCTTCGTCTTTAATCTCGTTAAGCTCGGTATATAAATTAAGGCGTTCTGTGATGTTATTAATATAGTCATCGGGAAACAATAGCTCAAAATCGGTATCGATCTGCGTATCTTTTAAGTAGACTTTTTCTTTGCCTTCTTCTTTGTATAGTTCTGCAAATTCATTGTCTTTAAGTTCTTCTATGGCTTCATTCAGGATTTTTTGATAGGTGTCAAACCCAATTTCATTAATAAAACCACTTTGTTCACCGCCCAATAAATCTCCTGCTCCTCTAATTTCAAGGTCTTTCATAGCGATATTAAATCCGCTACCCAGTTCAGAAAACTGCTCTAATGCGGTAATACGTTTGCGCGCATCATCGGTCATTGCAGAATAGGGTGGAGTGATAAAATAACAAAAAGCCTTTTTGTTGCTTCGACCCACACGACCACGCATTTGATGCAGATCAGATAGTCCAAAATTATTAGCATTATTAATAAAGATGGTATTGGCATTAGGTACATCCAGACCACTTTCTACAATGGTGGTTGCTACCAGAACATCAAACTCACCATTCATAAAACCTAGCATGAGACGCTCTAGTTTTTTACCGTCCATTTGTCCATGACCGATTCCTACTTTGGCATCTGGGACTAGTCGTTGTACCATTCCGGCTACCTCTGTGATATTTTCTATACGATTATGGATAAAGTACACCTGTCCACCACGTTGTATCTCATAACTCACAGCATCTCTAATCGTTTCTTCGTTAAACCGAATCACATTGGTTTCTATAGGATATCGGTTTGGGGGAGGGGTAGTAATGGTAGATAGATCCCTTGCAGCCATTAGACTAAACTGTAATGTTCTGGGTATTGGCGTAGCAGTGAGGGTAAGGGTATCTACATTTTCTTTAATGGTTTTAAGTTTATCTTTTACAGAAACCCCAAATTTTTGTTCTTCATCAATAACGAGCAGTCCAAGATCTTTAAATTTCACATTTTTATTCACCAATTGGTGTGTGCCAATGATAATATCTACTTTTCCTGTAGCTAGATCTTCTAGTGTTTCTTTCTTTTGTTTTGAGGTACGAAAACGATTCACATAATCTACCACTACAGGAAAATCCTTCAGTCGTTCTCTAAACGTTTTGGCATGCTGAAATGCCAGAATAGTGGTAGGTACTAAAATAGCAACTTGTTTTCCGTTATCAACAGCTTTAAAAGCAGCACGAATAGCTACTTCGGTTTTACCAAAACCAACATCTCCACATATCAAACGATCCATTGGACGCTCACTTTCCATATCGGTTTTTACGGCTTCTGTAGCGGTACTTTGATCGGGAGTATCTTCATAAATAAAAGACGCCTCTAACTCATGCTGCAAGTAACTATCTGGATTGTACTGAAACCCTTTTTGCAGTTTCCGCTTTGCGTATAACTGTATCAGGTTAAATGCAATGTGTTTAACCCTTGCTTTTGTTTTTTGTTTTAAGGTTTTCCACGCTTTGGATCCTAACTTATAAACCTGCGGTGGCTTACCATCCTTGCCATTATATTTTGTGATTTTATGTAGCGAATGGATACTTAAATACAGTACATCTCGTTCTCCATAAATTAATTTGATGGCTTCTTGCTTTTTACCTTCTACATCTATCTTTTGCAGCCCTCCAAATTTTCCGATTCCGTGATCGATATGAGTCACATAATCACCTACCTCGAGACTGGTCAATTCTTTTAGGGTGATAGCCTGTTTTTTGGCATACCCATTTTTAAGCGTAAACTTATGATATCGTTCAAAAATCTGATGATCTGTATAACAGACCATTTTACGGTCGTGATCGATAAAACCTTGATAGGCAGAAAAAACAATCGTTTCATAAGGTTTTACATCCAGATCGGCATCATCAAAAATATCATGAAACCGTTTGGCCTGTTGTTGGCTTACACAAAAAATATAGTTGGTGTATCCAGCCTCATGATTTTCATTTAGATTTTTAATCAACAAATCAAATTGCTTATTAAAAGAAGGTTGAGGTTTGGTATCAAACTTAATCGCGTAATCTGCTTTGGTAAGCGGGCGATCACTGATTTCGACAAGTGTATAATCTAGTAATTGTTTTTTGATAAGATCAGAAGTTGCAAACAGCTCATCGGGGGTACTGTGTTTGATATCTCTAGAAAGCTTATCAAAAGCCATATTGGCTTTTTCAAAATTTTTGTCAATTCTTGCAGATAATAAATCAATGTCTTTGGTAAAGATTACCGTTTGCGAAGCAGCATATTTTAGAAAACTCTCTCGAGTTTCTTGCATTGCTTTATTCTCTACATTGGGGATGAGTGTAATTTTTTTGATTTGATCGGTAGAGAGCTGTGTTTCCACATCAAAAGTTCTGATACTATCTACTTCATCTCCAAAAAACTCGATACGATAAGGTTCATCATTACTAAATGAGAATACATCTACAATACCTCCTCGTACAGAAAATTCGCCTGGCTCTGTAACAAAATCTACCCGCTGAAACTGGTATTCGAACAATACCTCATTAATAAAATCTAGTGAGATGGTATCGTTTACCCCCACCTTCAGGGTGTTTTTTTCTAATTCTTTACGAGTAACCACTTTCTCAAAGAGAGCATCGGGATAGGTAACGATTAATGCTGGTTTTTTGCGGGAGTTGATACGATTTAGTACTTCTGCACGCAACAAGACATTAGCATTATCGGTTTCTTCTATTTGATAGGGTCTTCTGTAACTACCCGGATAAAATAATACATTTTTATCTCCCAATAGCTGTTCTAAATCATTAAGGTAGTAAGCAGCTTCTTCTTTATCATTAAAAATGCATAAAAAGGGTTTGTCTGTTTGGGTAAAACAATGTTCTATAGCAAAGGATAACGCAGACCCGATTAAACCTTGTACATGTATTTTTGCTTGAGATTGGGCAATAGCTTTCTGCAGTTTCTGTAGTTGTAGAGACTGTGATAAAGTTTGCGAGATAATGGTTGCACTCACTAAGTTAAGATTTTAACGCAAATATAAACGCAATCATGAGGAGTGCAAAAAAGAATAACCGACTTTTTAAGATAAGACCTTTCTTTATGGTTAATGATCCATACAATTTTATTAAAAAAATGAACTTTTTTCTTTACAGTAACGAAAAATGATACTGTGATGTTTTAATATTGTCTCAAATATGCCTAGCAAAGAATTGTGAGATTTACTATTGTTTGGTAAACAGGTGTTTGTGGTCGATTTATGCTTTGGTATGAAAGATTGATAATTTATTAACAATTAAATATGACGTTAAGGTTGAACCATATTTTAATTACATTTGCACCTTCTTTTTGTTTAAAAAGAAAATATTTGTAAGTGTAAGGGTAACAAAATAGAGAGAAGAAACATATACTAATAAGAAGTTTTTTAACACTCGGTTTGTTGTGTAAGTTTTTAAAAAGGAAATAAAATTATTTAATATAAAATAGGATGAAAAAACTTGTGGTTGGAATATTTGTGCTTTTAACTTCACTTGGTAATGCACAATCTATAAATGATGCTTTAATTGGGTATTGGCCGTTTAATGGTAATGCAAATGATACAAAAGGAATTAATAATGGAATTGTTTACGGTGGTGCTGTAGCAACCGTTGGAAAAGAGGGACAAGAAAACACGGCCTATTACCTTGATGGGGTGGATGATTATATTCAAATAGCATCACCGCAAACACCGCAAGTTACAATAGCATTTTGGATTAAACCGAATGAGATGACTAATGATACAAGGTTAATATCGGCAATAAATGCAGTTGGTCTCAACGTTTTTTCTTTACAATATTCTGAGGGTAATATGAATACCTGGAGTACAAATGTATGGAAAAATGTTATTGCTGGTTATAATGTTGAAAACCAATCAAAGTGGTCTTTTGTGTGTTTAACAATCGATGCAAATAAAAACATAACTGGTTATTTGAATGGGATTAAAAACCCTACTGAAAATGTAAATTTTATTTGGACTAGCCATTTGGGTATTGGAAAAAACTTTTTTATTAGTGGGAGAGGAACTTATGGATCCCATTTTAAAGGGAGTATTGATGAACTAATGATTTTTGATAAGGTATTGAGTGAATCCGAAATTCAATCTTTATATGGAGGAAGTACGAATACGGTTTCTAACGGTTGGAAAACCGGATCATCAAAAGTATATGTAGAAACAGAATCTGTAGGAATAGGAACAGTAAATCCTTTAGCAAAATTAGATGTCAATGGAAAAACAATTCTTAATTCGTTACAAATTGATGGATCAAATTCCATTTCATCGGTATATGGATTTAGAAATAAAATCGAATTTACTGGAGCTCCCCATGGAGCGATTGTCTTTAAGCCAGGAGAGGCTAAAGAATTGATGTTTGGTTTCCATGATAATGGTGATTTTTACTGGGGAACTGGTCAATCTGCCACCAAACCAGACCACTATTCAATGATGCTGAATGCTAATTCAGGTAATTTAGGGATTAAAGGAAAATTAACCGCAAGTGAAGTTAAGGTAAAGATAGGAGGATGGGCAGATTATGTATTTGAGGATGAATATACTTTACCAACATTACAAGAGGTAGAAAACCATATCCAACAAAAAGGGCATTTAATCAATATCCCATCGGCTACAGAAGTGTCAGAAAATGGTATCGAATTAGGGCAAATGAATGCAAAACTCTTAGAAAAGATAGAAGAGCTCACCTTATATACTATTGCACAAGAAAAGCAATTATCAGTACAGCAGCAACAAATAAATGTCCAGCAACAAAAGAACGCAACTTTAGAAGCTCGTTTAGAAAAACTAGAATCTTTATTGAAAAAGTAGTGATGTTAGAAGTCAGAGGTCAAAAGGCCAAAAATATACCTCGTACTTCGGTCACCCAACATCCGATTTAAAAACACCAAATGTCACACCTAGATGTCACACTGAGCTTGTCGAAGTGCTGTCGAAGTGTACAAAATAAACTAAATAAATGAACAAACTAGCACTACCCATCGCCTTTTTAGCCCTTATAGCGGCTGTAGGATCTTTTTTCTTTTTACAATCATCAACAGAGTTGGTGTATGTAGATGTCAATAAATTATTAGAAGGATATAATAGAACCAAAGTGGTAAAAGCCGAATTTGATAAAAAAGCCAAAACCATGCAAGCCAATGTAGACAGTTTGTTGTCGAATTGGCAAAAAGAGCTAAAGCTATATGAAAAAGAACGAAGTGGGATGAGCAAAAAAGAGTTGGAGCTTAAGCAGCAGTTATTAAGCAATAAGCAACAGCAAATCAATAATTACCAACAAGCAGTGCAAAAGCAATTACAGGAAGAGGATAAGAAAGTAACACAGACGGTGATTAATGATATTAATGATTTTGTAAAGGAGTATGGTAAAAAGAAAGGTTATAAAGTCATTTTTGGAGCTACAGGAAGCGGTACCATTATGTACGGTGAAGCATCTGCAGATCTTACCGATGAGGTGTTGACACAATTAAACACCGAGTTCGAAGGAAAGTAATTGAAGCTGGAGGTCTCGTGATCGAAGCCCGAAGACGAGTGATTGAAGCTAGAAAATGAAATGAAAAAGAAATTTTAGACTTCCGCTTGAAAATAATAAAATGTCACACTTAGTCCTTCGACAGGCTCAGGACAGACACTGTCGAAGTGTTGTTTAAAAACATAACCTAAATGAATGTCACACTGAGCTTGTCGAAGTGTAGCATCAACAATAGCATGATAAAAAATGATCAAAAGGATAATTAAAAACCCTTTCTTCCTCTGGAAGAGGGTTGGAGTAAGGATATTAATACTACTAGTAAGTATAGTCTTGATGACCTCCTGTACCCAAAAAACCTTTGATACACCAAAAGAATTAACCGAGTATATCAAAGAAGAAGACAAAGGGTATTATCATAAAAAAACGGTGAATGGGGTAGATTTTTCGATCCTGTACAAACCAACCGATTTGTTGGTGTATCAAGAGAAAAAAGAAGAAACTACACCACAAGAGATTCAAAATTTACGTGATAAGTATAGTAAGTATTTGTATTTCACCTTGTCGATGTCTAAGAATGACCATGAGTTATTGAGTAATGTAGCGGGTAACAAGCAAAAATTTGGAGCAATGGTCAATCAACTGGCTTTTGGGATGGAGCAGAAAGTACATCTCTATACTCCCAAAAAAGATACGATCGAGATGGCAGATTATATCTATCCTAGAATGTACGGTATGAGTGGTGCGACAACGATGTTATTGGTATACCCTCGAGAAAAAAAGGTAACAAATGCAAAGCATATGACATTAACTATAGAGGATTTAGGGTTTTATACAGGCGAGGTAAAATTTAAGATCCCAACAACGATTTTTAATAACGAACCAAGATTAAAATTTCAGTAGATCATAAGACGGAAGACTAAGGACAGAAAATTTAAGGAATTGAATAAAAATACCTGACTTTCTCCCATTAGATTTTGAACTACATAAAAAGATAAACATTGTCACGCTGAGCCTGTCGAAGCGCAGCCGAAGTTTAAGGAATAAACAACTCCATGAATACTAGTATTATGAAAAAAGTATTTCAACAATTTAAAACATCAAATATGAAACCTCAGAAGTCAACGACAAAACCTTCGCACAGGGTAATTGCCATGTTTTTTGTACTTACATTTGTAAACACACTGATCCCGTATAATCAGTTATGGGCTAATAATAACGGTCCAAATGCTCCCGAAGCAGCAGCGTTCGAACCGGTAGATGCTACGGATATGGTGAATCTGGTTACAGGCGATATGTCGTATGTATTACCCTTGCTTAATGTACCAAGTCCAGAAGGAGGGTATCCCTTAGCGTTATCCTATCATGCGGGGATTGCGATGAATCAGGAAGCGTCTTGGGTAGGATTAGGGTGGTCCTTAAACCCTGGGGCGATTAATAGATCGGTAAATGGATATGCAGATGATTTAAAAGAAAGTAATAATTTTAATTTGGTTTATTCAGATCTGGGAAGTCAGGAAATAATAAAAATAGGTGCAGGTGCATTATACAAAGGTTTTTCTATTGGATTGGATGCGACCTTTATTGATGGAAAAGCTACAGGGGGATCAGTAAATTTTGGTTATGGCAATGAAAATATTAAGGCAAGAGGATCCGTTGGAATAGGAAGTGATAAAGGGTATTCAATAGGTATTACAGCTCAAGGTCAATCTTTAAGTCTAGGAAGCAATGGTGCTACTGCAAATATTGGATATATGGGTGCTGGTGTGAATTATAGCATTAGTAATTCTGGAGAAAGTAGTTTTGAACCTTCTATCAATGCCAAAATAAGATCAGTTGGTATAAATGTTAGTAGATCTTCTATAGGACTAAGTGAGAAAAATGGGGCGTCAATAGGTTTGAATTTTAATTCGAGAATTACTGATGGGAATCTTACAACATTTAGAAAAGGGTTTACCGCATTTATTCCTGCTAAATATTTTTATTTGAAATTCTCCATATACAAGCAATCTTATTCCATTTTTGATAATGATAACTTTGATGTGTCAGGTTCTTTGTATTCTAAGTACGGAGTGGATTTGTCTAGTGATGGTAATAATATTGTTAAGGATAACAAATTTATGGATAGTTATAGCATAAATTTAGTTCCATTTCAAGGAGAAGCTTCCTTTAAAACAGAACCTCATTTCTTGAATTATGATAATTATTCGGTCAGTGGTCAGGGAATATTGAGCAGTATTTCTCCAATGCAATTTGAATATGGAGATATTATAGGACCTGGAAACCCCCGTAAGAGATATCATTTCGGTGATAGTTTTGCTAAGAGTATTGGAGAGTCTAGCTCTAACAAAATATACTTTTATACTAAAGGAGCAAACAATTCATATTTAGAAGTAAATTCTTCTGGTTGGGGTAATCCGCCATCGTCAATATCCAAAGTTACGGATTATTCTAGCGAAGAGCTTTTAGATAGCACATTAGGAATTGATCAACAGTCTAATTATAATAGTTTGATTAAGAGAAAGGGAGATTCTAATTTTATAGAAGTATTTACTAATGATCAAATAAAAAAGAACTCTACTTTAATATTTGAGGCCAATAATTTTAACAGAAATGAATTTCCGATAGATGGTATCGGTGCATATAAAATTACTACCCCTGATGGGAAAACATATCATTATTCTTTACCAGTTTATCATTATGAACAATTTGTCAGGATTTATGATAAAAGTAAAGGTGAGGATATATCATTTTTTGAAAAACAACAACTTTCACCTTATGCTACACATTGGTTATTAACTGGAGTAACAGGCTCAGATTATATAGACGTCAATAATAATGGTATTCTTGATAAATCGGATTATGGATACTGGGCAAGTTTTGATTATGGGAAATGGACAGATTCTTATTTATGGACAAAGGAAGTTGATGGTTCTTTAGAAAGAAATATTCGAATAGATAGGTTTAAGAACGAAAAAGTAAGAAACACAAAGTTTTACGGAATTAAACAAGTATATTATTTAAATGCTATAAATACAAGAACACATAGTGCTTTGTTCTTAAAAAGTATTAATGATGAATCTAAAATTAATTCAGTTAGTAAATCATTATCATTGCCAGACATTAATAAAGAAATTATAAATGATGGAAAACATGCTACTGGAGTATATTTTACAGACCTAGATTATTTTTATGATATGAATATAAATAGTTCTAAGTCTCTTAAGCTTGAGAATATAATTTTAATAAAAGAGAAAGATAAAAATAAATTTAATCTAAATCATACTAATTCACCAACGAATAATCTTCGTTCTAATAAGATTGATTTAAAAACAATCGGAGAAAAATTCAATATTATAGGTCAATATCTTGGGAGAACAACTACTCAGTTACATAGTCGAACGTGGAATTCAGGAGAGTATTCAAATAATGTCTATTTGAAAAGCGATTATACTAATTCTTTGATTAATGAAAACGCTATTAATAACATAGAACTGATTTATGGCTTGACTAAAGGTGAACCATCTATCAAGAAAATATATTTTAAAAATAAAGGAGGTAGGTCAATTTTACCCGGTTATGAATTCGACTATTATAATAGAAGTTATAATACAAATGAACTTGATCTATGGGGGTACAATAAAAACGTTCCTTACGCATGGAGTTTAAGAAATATAAAAACTCCTATAGGTACCAATATTAATATTGAGTATGAAAGGGATGATTTTAGGAATACTTTATTTGATGAAAATAAATATCAGACAAGCCAAATAATACCTATTCCAAAATCTTTTGTAGGATCGAATAATAATTTATCCGGAGAGTTAGAGCTAATCTGGAATCATCCATGCTCGGAAATTGATGAAACTTATGGTTGTCTTTCAAAAGGGGATAATATAAAGGTGAAATTTATAAGAACAGGATTCCCAGATAAAATCATTAATGGATCTGTGAATTATATTTATAATAAAAAACTTAATGTAAATTTTTCTGAACAAGTGCCTAATCATTTTTCAGGAGATTTTTATAATAATCCTGGGGGGCGTAATAATCCTGGAAGTAAGTATTATGCAGATTTAATTCTTCCTGATTGTGATACATCTCAGTTAATAGGTAAGTGTAATGATTCGAGAGGAGGCATAAGGGTAAAAAGCATTAATATCGTAACGGATATAGAGTCTTTTAAAACTGAATATAGTTATGATAATGTTCAAGGATACTCATCTGGTTTTGTTACATATACACCTTATAAAGATTATACTGATTTAGGAAATCTTATTTCTGCACCTTATGTTATGTACAAAAATGTTAAAGTTTCAACACATGATAATTCAGGGCATACTATTGCTAGCACAAATTATGTTTTTAATGTTCCAACACCGTTAGGTAAAAAGTTGAATTTTAATCCAAGAGTAGGGCAAGGAAGTTCTTTTTCATTTGAATGGGAAGTTGATAATTTTTTAAAAATTGAGGCAACTCGAAGCTTATCTAAGTTAAGAATTAATGACTCGCCTACACCTAATGATAGCTATATTACGCTATATCAATCTAAAATTAAAAATAATCTGAACAAGATAGGAAGTATAAAAGAAAAGAAAACGTTTAATTCATTGAAACAAGTATTAAGTTCTGAAGACTTTACGTATAGTGACCCTTATTCAATTAAAGCAGGATTAAATACAGAAGCTTTTAAAACGTATTCTTCGGATCATGAATCTAATACATATATGTCAAATGTTGGGACGAATAAATCATTTTTTGATATTAACCATGTAAGTATCTCTTTTTTTCCAAATAATTTGGAAAAAACAACTGTAAGAGATAAACTGTTTAGTTATTCAACTTTTAATACTAAATATGATTTTAATTCCGGTCAATTATTAGAAACGATTACCTCTTTAGGTGATGGGACTGAAATTAAATCTAAAATCATTCCTGCCTATACTAAATATAGTAATATGGGGTCCAAGGTAGATAACCCAACCAACAAAAATATGCTGACCCAAACCGCTGCCAATCTTACACAGATTAAGATAGGTAATGATTGGAAAACGATCGGCGCTGATATCACGACCTGGAACAATAACTGGACGTATCGTAACCCAAATGGTACGACAACAACTCCATCTAATCATGCGCATAAAATCTGGCGTAAGCATCAAACTTATGCCTGGAAAGGCGATGTAGATGCTCGTGGAGTCTATGTAGGGTATACAAGTGATCTGGATGGGTTTGTTTGGGGTAGTACCCAATCCAATCCGAAATGGATCAATACCTCGACCATAAACCTATACGATCATTATTCGATGCCGTTAGAAACTGAAGATATTAACGGGAATAGTGTTGCGACCAAAATGGGGGATAATCACAGTAAGGTAATAGCGGTGTGTAATGCCAGGTATACCGAGATGTTTTATTCTGGAGGAGAATATTGGACAACACAGAATAATACCACCTATTTAGATGGAGAGATAAAAACATTGGGAACTCTTCTTACTCAAGTACCAAATATACATACGGGTAATTATTTGGTTAGAGCAAGTAATGCTAATGCATTCGAGGTTACTTTTCCTGCAAATCCAGATCGGCTAGAAGCACAGTTTAAGGTTTCTTTATGGGTACGTAAAGGACAAGAAAATAACTTGAGTATGTTAAGAAAAGTGGGTAATCATTTTCCTTTTGCTAAAGAATTTGAAACCAATGAGAAAATAACTGCCGGTGGTTGGGTCATGTTAAATGGGTATATCGATATCCCTGCAGAAGAAACCAAACTAGAGATCTATTCAAACGGAACTTCTGATCTGGACGATTTTAGAATACATCCCATAGAATCCTCGATGACCAGTTATGTCTATAACGAATGGGATGAACTGACCCATATTATAGCCCCAAATAATCTGGCTACACGCTATGAATATGATGATGCAGGACGCTTAGAAAAAACCTTTGTAGAGGTGATCGATGCTCCTGGGGTTACAGGAGGGTTTAAACTGCAAAAGAAAGTAGATTATACCTATAAAAAAGCGGTCGAACTGGATACTGATGGAGATGGAGTTTTAGATCCTATAGAAGTATATGATCCACTTCAATTAACTGTGAAATCAGAAACAGGGATAAGGACTTTAAGAATTACCGCACTACCAAGAGGAGGTAGCGGTAGATACCGTTATAACTGGAAGAATCAAGGATGGACAACCGATCATAAGTTTGATTATAATGATGATAACCCTCCAATTAATTGTGGAATTTTAACTGTAAATGTTGGCGTTGAAGATATAGAAACCAAAGCCACGGTTTTTAAAGATTATCAGTTTGATGTTCTATGTAAGCCTGAGGGACTTTAAAAAGTAAACGGTATGATGAATATATTTGATTTCAATAGGGTAATAAAAAATGATATGAAAAACAGTCAGTTGTTACATGCAATATATAACATAAAGTATTTCTTATTCATGCTATTCTTTGCAAATGTTTTTTTTGCAAATGCAAATGATGAAGATGGGCCTTGTGATGAGGGAAATCCAAACGCCAAATACTATTATTATGATAACGATAATGATGGATATGGTACAGAACGGTCTGGTTTTAAACTTTGTGAGCCTAGTGGATTTTATAGAGCTTTGGTAGGGGGAGATTGTGATGATGAGAACGAATTGGTAATCAATCGAACACAAAATTGGTATGTGGATAAGGATAAGGATGGTAAAGGAGATTTTTTTTCTGCTCCCCTTAGTAATTGTGAACAACCACAAGTTCCAGGAGGTCATACATATGTTCCAAATAACGAAGATTGTAATGATGCTGATATAAATGTATATCAAAAATCATTATGGTATGTTGATAAAGATAACGATGGTAAAGGAGATGTCAATGCAACTCCTGTGCGTAGTTGTACAGAACCACAAATTCCGGGAGGAAGTTACGGGTATGTTACTAATAATGAGGATTGTTTAGATAACGATCCGGATAGATATCTAATCACTTGGTATCGGGATGAAGATGGTGATGGTTTTGGCGAGAATGTATATTCTATAAAACGGTGTACAAAACCTTTTGGTAATTATTATCAATCAAATTCTGATGTATGCCCCGGTGTTTTTGGGGAAAATAATGGGTGCCCTGCTGCGGATGCTCCTGAACTAATTAATACCCTTACAGTTACTAATTATGATATAAAGAATAAAACTATTGGGAAAACCAGATCTTATTTTGATGATTTAGGAAAACCGTTACAAACCCAAACCAAAGATTTTAAAACAGGAAAAATTTGGGCAACACAGACCATGTATGATGCGCAGGGTCGCCCTGCATTACAAACCCTGGGAGCACCAACTAATAGTGATATCCCTTTGGATTTTCTATATAGAAATAATCTGGTAAAAAAGTCAGATGGTAGCAATTTTACAGCAGCAGATTTCGAAAACGATCCCGAAAACCCACTTACAGTGGGTACACAGGTCAATTCATTAGGTTGGTATTACAGTACCCAAAATACCGATGAACCCTATCAGGATGTGACCTCACGACCGTATTCGCGTACAATTTATAGTGAGTTAAACCCGGGAACAGCACTTAGAACCTTAGGTGGTAACAAAATCGATGGGCAATGGAAAAACGGATATGTTTTTTCGATGCCCGCAGGAGGAGAATTGGTTGCCGCTACCGGAGATGCTAAATATAACACCTATAAAATCATCAAAACCGTAAGCAGGGATGTACACGGGATAGAAAATGTAGTGTTTACCGATACCGATGGCAATACTCTGGCCAGTGCTCGTAGTGGTAATGAAGAGGGTGATAAACCCATACGTTATTCTGTGGTTTCTATTGGAGCACAAGGCTATGTAGATATTCATATTCCTACAGGTGCTAGCGGAATTGAATTAATAAACAATACGGGTATTAACACCGATTTTTATAATTTGATTACAGAACAAAAGAGAGGTATCCCAGGAAGCCTACCTGCTGGATTTTATAGAATTTCAGTAAGAGACCTAAGTGGGTACGTAGCAAATACAATACAAGTGAGGTATCCAGAGAACTATTATGATTATAGTTTAAACGAGTATGATAAAGCAGGCCGTTTACTCACCTCCAAACAACCGTTAAAAGATAGTAGTGGTACGCAACTTACCAGTACCTTCGATTACAATTCGTTTGGGCAGTTAGAAACTACTGTTAGTCCAGACGAGGGGCAAGCTTGGTTTAGATATCGTAAAGATGGGCAAATACGCTTTTCTCAAAATATAAAAGAACAAGAGCATAGCCCTCAGGAGTTTTCGTATACCAATTATGACAAAAGAGGGCGCCCTATCGAGAGTGGGGTAATCGAGAGTACCGCATTTACCACTGCCGATGTAGATGGCGATTTACCCTCAGGAAATAAAAAAGAAGTACACCATACCACTTATGATCGATTGGCCAATGACGATACGTTTTTAAATACCCTGGCAACTACCTATCAAAAACCTAGCTTTTTGGCAGGTAATGTGGCTAAAACAAAAAATGAAAATACGACCACCTATTATAGCTATGATATCTATGGTAGGGTACAATGGATCGTACAGCAAATAGCAGGGCTATCAGATGCCAAAACCATCGATTATGAATATGACCCGGTAAGTAGTCAGGTCACCAAAGTATATTTCCAGAAAGGACATGCTACCGAACAGTTTATACATCGTTATACTTATGATGCTGCCGATTATAGTTTAGTAAAAGTAGAAACGTCTACAGATGATACTACCTATACCGAGCATGCAAATTATGAGTATAACGAAACAGGAGGACTTAAAAGAATCGATATCGCACAAGGCCTGCAGGGGATCGATTATGTCTATAACCTGCAAGGAGCGCTTAAAAGTATTAACCATCCAAGTTTACAGAGTGCTAATGACCCGGGAGGAGATACCAATGATTTGTTTGGGATGATGATCGATTATAACGAACATGATTATAACCGCCCGTTAAAAAACATAAAGAGTGCCAGTTATGGTGCCAACCAATATAATGGTAATATCAAGGGTATCCGTTGGAACTCTGATTACAACCCCATAGCTGGTAAAGAACATACCTATCGTTATGACTATAACCGTAACAATTGGTTGACCCAGGCGACGTATGGTAATTTTACACCAGACAATAGCAGTATCCCGGTGATTATCGATGAAGAAACGGCAGAAACTCCTGTTGCCAATGATCATATATCTTCTGTAAAAAGTGTATTAAATGCAGGCCAAACCCAACATTTACAAGCCAATAAAAGTATTACCATGGTACCAGGTTTTCATGCCAAACCTGGGAGTAGTTTTAGCGCCACTATCGTTGGGGGAACTTCTGATTATATACGAGATATCAATGCAGGAACTTTTGCAGTCAATGCTAATGGTGATTATAAGGTTGATAATATTACCTATGATGCCAATGGTAATATCAAATCATTATATCGTAATAAACAAACAGAGAGTGGTAGTAATGTGATGGATCAATTGTCCTATACCTATAAAGAGGGTAAACCTAACCAGTTATTACGGGTAGATGATGCGGCAGGAGATGTATCGGGTGCAGATGATATTGGGGATCAAGAAGGGAATAATTATAAGTATAACGTTATAGGGCAATTGATAGAAGATTGGGAAAATGTTACCCCAGAAGAGAGAGCCAATTATATAGCGACCGGGGTTGTTCCCGCTAGTATTATAAGATACACATACAATGCTTCTGGATTAGTAACTATGGTATCAAAAAAAGATGTACCTTTAGTCAAGTTCTTTTACAACGACAAGGGGCATAGAGTTCGTAAAGAAGCCTATACCCCAAGCAACGGAAACCTAAACTATACCGAGCATTATGTACGGGATGCATCAGGAACGGCTATGGCGATTTATCGTGATGGGCAGGTGATAGAAAATACCATTTATGGAGCAAGTAGATTAGGCGTTAGAAAATCAGACGGTAATCATTTATACCAACTCACCGATCATTTAGGTAATGTACGAGCGGTAGTAGGTAGAAATGCACAGGGACAAGCTATGGCAATGACCAGTGCTACCGATTACTATCCTTTTGGGATGCCAATGCCAGGACGTAACCAGGTGGGTGATTACAGATACGCTTTTCAAGGACAAGAAAAAGACCCCGAAACCGGGAAAGAAGCTTTTGAGCTACGTCTTTGGGATGCAAGAATTGGGAGGTGGTTGACAACCGATCCTAAAGGTGAATTTAGCTCTCCTTACTTAGGAATGGGGAATAATCCAATACGAAAAATTGATCCAGATGGTGGAAGTACAGATGATTGGTTTTATGACTTGGATGGAAATTTACGATATGATGACAATGTACATAATCAAGCAGATGTTGATAGAATATATGGAAATGGTGATATGCTGAGTGGTGGGGTGTGGAAAACGTCAGAAGCCTTTAAAGAAGGGAATCTTATTTACCATTCTTTTGGTTTGGTTAGTAATTTAGAAACCGGTGAATTTGATAGATCTTATTTAACTGATGAATTCGTCATTGGAAATAATTTTAGATCTGATATTGCGGGTTATGATTTTGAAAAAGCCGTGAAGCACTTAAATGAAAATTATCGATCTAAACCTTGCGGATATTGTGCTAAATTTGTTAGACAAGCTTTAGAAGCTGGGGGACTTAGTACAAATGGAAGACCTAGATCAGCAAAGGGTTATGATTCTTTCTTACCTAAATTAGGTTTTAGAGAAATTCCATCTGAAAACTATGTTCCAATGGCTGGAGACCTTATAGTTATGCAATCATTCAAATATAAGAACAAACACCATAAACATGGGCATTTACAAATGTTTAATGGTAAAGATTGGGTGTCTGATTTTAAACAAAGAGATTTTTGGCCTGGTAATAGTTATAGAAAAGCTCAACCAAAATTTAAGATATTTAGATAGAATTATTATGAAACAAATAACTTTAGTGTTTTTATTAATACTCCTTTCGTGTAAAGACAAAGTAAAAACAGATCAATTGGATTTGAATAAAGAAAAAGAAATAAAGTTTAATAAAAATGAACCCTTACCTAAGGATTCTTCACAAAAAGTTGTTGATACTTTATTTCTGAAAAATGAAAAGGAAAAATTTTTGTTAGCTTTTTATGAAGAATACATAACAGAATTATCTGCAAGTTCTATTAATTTAGAACAAATTAATCTAATAAAGAGCAAATATTGCACACCTAAACTATTGAATAAATTATTAGATGAAGAACTTGATTTTGATCCCTTTCTTGATGCTCAAGACATTGATAAAGAAATTCTCAAAACACTTAAAGTTACAGAAGATAGTTTAAAGAACAACTTTATTATTTCTTATAGTACTGGTTTTCAGGATGAAATTGTAGAAATAAAATTGAATTTGTTGTTGATAAATAATGAATTGAAAATAAATGATATTCTGGAAACGGATAGTGTGGATTTATAAGGAAAAACCCGCCCCCAGCTGGCGCGAGCAAAAAATAAGTAACGGCTAGCGCGATGCCTCTTGGCTCGTGCCGTCAAAGATTGGTAGATAAGAGTAAGAAAACATAGTAAAACAGCCTCGCTCTCCGAAGAGTGATAAATAAAAGTTAGGCTGCTGCGTCAACGTCCCCCACTCCGCAAAGAGTGATTAAAAAATAAAAGTTAGAGTGCTGTGCGAATGTCTCCTGACTTCGCGCAATGTTCAAAGACGATACTTAAAAATAATAACGCAATCACCATAAACAGGTAAAAACTCAATAAGAATACATAAAATGAGACATATAATAATTGCTTTAGTATCCATCATAAGTGTATCACTATCTGCGCAGCTAACAGATACAGGGGATAAAGTAGGAATAGGAACAACCAACCCTACAGAAAAACTGGATGTTGATGGGATTGTCAAAAGTAGAGGAGGGATTTTTGAGGCAATAGATCCTATACGAGGTGCAACAACAGATAACTGGAGGCTTTGGTTTAAGTATGGTCGCTCGATTTCTGGTGGTAAAATCATAAATGTAACCGAGGTTGGTGAGCATGAGAGAAGATTTAATTATTATGATTTGTCAAAAACCTCTAATCTTCCTTCTGGTTCATTGTTTTCTATAAAAGATACAAATGTAAAAGATAGACTTTCTTTTACTGCCTGGGATGACAGAGATACACGTTTTAGTATTGCTAATAAAGATGGTAAAGAGATTTTTAAAACAGGTAATTTGTTGCCAGACCATAAAGATAACCCTACCAATGCAGATATTAACTTTGTTCACTTATTACAACCTAATTCGAGATTGGCAATAGGAACCTGGGCACTATATAAGCCTGATCACCATTTGACAGTGAGAGGAAGTGGATGGTTTGAAAAAGAAATTATTACCGATAGTAAAATAGGAATTGGAGTTTCTTTGGATCAAATACCAAATAATTTTAAATTAGCAGTTAATGGAGCAGCAATAGCAGAAGAAGTGAAAGTTGAATTAATTGGTCAATGGCCTGATTATGTGTTTGACCCAGGGTACCAATTAGAAGATTTAGAGAACATAAATGAGTATATACAAAAACACAGACATCTTCGAGGTATCCCTAGTGCAAATATAGTAGAAAAAGAAGGCATATTTTTGGGAGATATGAATGCAAGACTATTAAAAAAAGTAGAAGAATTAACATTGTATACGATAGCTCAAGATAAACAACTAAAAGAACAACAAAAACATATAGATGAGATGGCAGTAATGTTACAAATGCTTCAAAAAGAATTACAAAACATACAAAATAACTAATCATTATGCATTGGAGGTTTAAAGCATTGCTTCAAAAAACATTGGCGACAAGTAGATTGGGGGATGCAATTAACCATATCCCCGCAACCCTACATAAGGACTATCATAAAAATGTGTGTATTTATCAGTTTTATGAAGGTGTTAGAAAATATGAAGAAGCATTACAATATGTAGATAAACCCATTAAAACAGCTTTAGAGATTGGGACGGGATATTCTATTATGGCACCAGTTGTATTAAGTCTTATCGGTATAGAAAAAATAGTAACGGTTGATATCACTAGGGATGTTAGTTTTAAATATTTCAAAAAACAAATAGTTCATCTTGACATTCCTGATATAAAAAATAGACTTACAGAGATTAGTGAGTATAGTGCTTCAGTTTTAGATAAAAAGATTAAAGTGTTACAAAATGCTAATACAATAGAAGATGTTTTTAAGGTTTGTAATATAACGTATATCCCCAAATATACCTTTGATACTATAGCAAAAGAGTGTAGTACATTTGATTATATCTATTCGCAAGTGGTTTTAGAGCATGTAGATTTGGATAGTATGAACGAGATGTTTCATCGATTTAGTGTGTGGTTGGATAACAAAGGGATTTCTGTGCATACTATTAACTTCATAGACCACTTTACCAATCCAGGTATGTTCGAGGATAAAAAAATATCAGAGTTTAATTTCCTAAAATATTCAGATAAGTTTTGGTCTTTTTGGTCGGGTAATGCTATTTCGTTCACAAATAGAGTAAGTTATCCTTATTTTATAGAGCTGTGTAATAAATTTGAATTACAAGTTGTAAGCTTTAAAGGAGAGAATTACAGGCCTTCAAGGTCATTTGATATCGATACTATACATAAAGATGTATTAAGAAAATATAATGAAAGAGTCGAAAAAGCCGATTTAATAAAGTATCAGAGAGGTACATTGGTTTTTAGAAAAGAATAAAGTATTTGTTCTGGATATTCTGAACATCTCACTAGTACTGTCAAAGATGTCTCAGTGGTATCATAGCTAAACAGCTAATGATAAAACCCAGCTCACACCCGCCCGATAAGCTAAGGTTTGGTAGCATTCTTAATAAGTAAACAAGCCTAAGAAAATATAAAAAAACAATTATGATTGATAAATCGATGGTGATTGTTTGTTACATATAAAATATACATATAATCCCCATCAGTATTTTTTACTACGCATCAACCTATTTGTGTATAAGTTTTAACCAATCTTGCTTCGATTTCTAAGAAGATTATTTCAAGAATAACACAAAAAAAAATCCACTTTTTTTCTCAGCACCAAAAAATGAGACTGGGATGTTTTAATATTGTCTCGTAATAGAATTTCTAAGTTGCTTTTTGGTAATGTATAGAAATACAACAAGGGAAAAAGAAACATTTATAGAACAACGTTTAGGAATTATTGCAGTCAAATGATTCCAGAATCTTAACTACGGTTTTGCCGTAATAGTCGTTATTTGCACTCTTTTTCAAAATTAAGATAGGTATAATATAGTAACAATAAATAGTAAATAAAGTTCCATAACAATGATAGTATCAAATTTTAAACTAATAACAAGGAAATATTCATTTGTTTTGCTCGCATTTATAATCGGTAATAGCGGTTTACTTGCACAAAATTTATTAGAGCAATTTGTTTGGCAAACGGGTACCACTGTTCCTAATGGATATATTAATAAAGGTGCCGAAGATAAAAATGTTAGAGAATTAGGTGTCGGGCCACATGGTAGTGAGGTAGTTTTATGGAAAGCAATTCCTGATGGGCAGCCTAATACAGATGGAGGGTCTGACGGGGGATATGATAGTTCATACATCTCTATAGATCATACAAAAACATATCGATTAAGTGTTTGGATAAAAAAAACAAATTCTAATGATGGAACTACCTATTTTGGTCTGGAATCAAGAGATGACAATATTACAAACAGCACACTATATTTAAATGATGCAGCGATTGGGAATCCATATTTTTGGTTTGGAGACCTACCCGTTCTGGATAAGTGGTACTTACTAATAGGATATATACATAAAAGCTCATACAGTTCGACGGTTAAACTAGGAGGTATTTATGATGGAGTAACAGGGACAAAAGTTGCAAATACACTTTCTGATTTTAAGTTTAAGGTAGGCGCAACACAATTGGCAAATAGAGCATATCTATATTATGATCCTAATATAAATGATAGACAATACTTTTATGCCCCTAGAATCGATGAGATTAATGGTAATGAACCCTCTATGGCAGATTTAATTGCAGGCACTACTACAGATACTACAAATGGTGGTACAGGTAACGGAGGAACGAATACAAGTTCGGTTTGGAATAAAAAAACAGACAATATCTATTATAATGAAGGCAATGTAGGGATTGGTACCAGCAACCCAGATACTAAACTTACGGTAAAAGGCCAAATTCATACCGAAGAAGTGATCATAGATTTGAGTGTACCAGCACCAGATTATGTTTTCAAAAAAGAATATAACCTTAGAACCATAAAAGAGGTAGAAAAGTATATCAACAAGTACAGTCACCTTCCGGAAATCCCATCGGCAAAAGAATTTGCAAAAAACGGAATAAAACAGGGAGAAATGGATATGAATCTTCTCAAAAAAGTTGAAGAACTAACCTTGTATACCATCCAACAGGAAAAACAAATCAGAGCACAACAACAAAAAAATGCGGCTTTAGAAGCCCGTTTAGAAAAACTAGAAGTTTTATTGAAAAAGTAGAACAGAGGTTAGAAGTCCGGTGTACGAAGTCAGAAGATTGAAGAAACATACATTTGACTTCAGACTTTGGTCACCCAACTTCCAACTTCCGTCACCGGACTTCGGACATAAGTAAAGTAAAACAAATCCTGGACTTCGGTCACCCGACTTCCGGTTTAAAAACAATAAATCTCACACCTAGATGTCACACTGAGCCTGTCGAAGTGCCGTCGAAGTGTACGAGATAGACTAAAATAAAAACATGAACAAATTAGCACTACCCATCGCCTTTTTAGCCCTCATAGCGGCTGTAGGATCTTTTTTCTTTTTACAATCATCAACAGAGTTGGTGTATGTAGATGTCAATAAATTATTAGAAGGATATAACAGAACCAAAGTGGTAAAAGCCGAATTTGATAAAAAAGCCAAAACCATGCAAGCCAATGTAGACAGTTTGTTGTCGAATTGGCAAAAAGAACTAAAGCTATATGAAAAAGAACGAAGTGGGATGAGTAAAAAAGAGTTGGAGCTTAAACAACAGTTATTAAGCAATAAGCAACAGCAAATCAATAATTATCAACAAGCAGTGCAAAAGCAATTACAAGAAGAGGATAAGAAAGTAACACAGACTGTGATTAATGATATTAATGATTTTGTAAAGGAGTATGGTAAAAAGAAAGGTTATAAAGTCATTTTTGGAGCTACAGGAAGCGGTACCATTATGTACGGTGAAGCATCTGCCGATCTAACCGATGAGGTTTTAGAACAATTAAATGCAGAGTTTGAAGGAAAGTAATTGAAGCCCGAAGACGAGTGTTTGAAGTTAGAAAATGAAATGAAAAAGAAATTTTAGACTTCCGACTTGAAAATAACAAAATGTCACACTGAGTCCTTCGACAGGCTCAGGACAGGCACTGTCGAAGTGTTGTTTAAAAACATAACCTAAATGAATGTCACACTGAGCTTGTCGAAGTGTAGCATCAACAATAGCACGATAAAAAATGATCAAAAGGATAATTAAAAACCCTTTCTCCCTATGGAAGAGGGTTGGGGTGAGGGTAATAACACTAATATGTGCTGTTTTAACCATTTCCTGTACCCAAAAAACCTTTGATACACCAAAAGAGTTAATGGAGTATATCAAAGAACCAGATCATGGGTATTATTATGAAAAAACGGTGAATGGGGTAGATTTTTCAATTCTTTATAAGCCTACAGATTTGATGGTAAATCAAGAATTACCAGAAGAAAGAATAGCTGCGGTGATTGATAGTGTGCGAAACAAGTATGATAAGTATCTATATTTCACGCTGTCAATGTCAAAGAATGATCATGAGTTGTTGAGTAATGTAGCAGGTAATAAGCAAAAGTTTGGAGCGATGGTAAATGAACTGGCTTTTGGAATGGAACAGAAAGTACATCTGTACACTCCCAAAAAAGATACGATTGAGATGGCAGATTATATCTATCCAAGAATGTACGGAATGAGTGGATCGACGACAATGTTGTTCGTATATCCCAGAGAAGAAGAAGCGATGAAAGAAGAATATCTCAATATAACGATAGAAGATTTGGGGTTTTATACCGGAGAGGTAAAATTTAAGATCCCCACAAAGATTTTTAACAACGAACCAAGAGTAAGATTTAAATAAATTCCATGTCAGAAGTCAGAGGATAGAAGATTTAAGAAATTGAATAAAAAATGCCTGACTTCCCTCATTGGATTTCGGATTATAAAAAAGATAAACATTGTCGCGCTGAAATGTCATACTGAGCCCTTCGACAGGCTCAGAACTGGCATTGTCGAAGTATAGTCGAAGCGCTGTCGAAGTGTAAAAATGAACCTCTATGAACACCAGTAATATGAAAAGAGTACTTCAGAAAATGAGAGTATTAAATAAGAAGCCTAGAAAGTCGAAGACAAAATCTTCACATAGGATTATTGCCCTATTTTTTACGCTAACATTTCTAAACACCTTGATCCCATACAACCAGCTATGGGCTAATAATAACGGCCCCAATGCACCAGAAGCAGCGGCTTTTGAGCCAGTAGATGCAACCGATATGGTGAATCTGGTTACTGGGGATATGTCGTATGTATTACCCTTGTTAAATATACCAAGTCCAGAAGGAGGATATCCATTAGCACTATCTTATCACGCAGGTATTGCCATGGATCAGGAAGCATCCTGGGTAGGATTAGGATGGTCCTTAAATCCAGGAGCCATCAACAGATCGGTGAATGGATATCCAGATGACTATAGATCCTCATTGTTATCGGACTATTTTTATGATGAAGGAGGAGAAGAAAGCATTTATTCACTTTCGATTGGGTATTCCATGGGCGTGTCAGTAGGGGTTGGTTTTTCGTGGGGTAGTAACAGAGCATTAGGCGGTCATATTAGTATGGGTGTTGGTTTACCGGTAGGAAAGGGTCATTTAGGTGTAAATTATTCCGGAGGTTCTGGAAATTCATCCTTAAGTGTAGGGTACTCATCTACAAGCGGACTTTCTTTAGGGGCATCGATTTCAAGATCAGGAAGCATAACAGGAAACTATGGGTTTTCAGACACAAATGGCTTAGGATTTTCCGTTGGTGGTTCTACTGATAATGTATATAAAGCCTCTATTCTAAATACGGATAAAAAAGGTAATAGCTTCTCTTTAGGATTTAACCTATCCTCATCAGGAGGCGGGATCAATATAAATGGAATAGGAGTAGGAATAAACTATGCAGCAAATAGCGCTGTTAGTACCGCTGAGTATATACAAAAAACTACAAGTTATAATATACCTGTAGTTATACCAACGCCTGTTGGGATATTTAATTTTTCTTTTGGGAAACAAAAAATTAGATACTTTTTGGGGAAAAACAAGTATAATAATGTTTTTGGTCCGATGTATTTTTATGAGAATATAAATGATTCAAATTCTTTTATGGATATCTCTGAGGTTGATCTTTTTAATACAAAAGAAGAAGTATTACACGAAATTGATGTTACACTTCCTACAAATAAAATGGTTTTTCCATCTTACGATAAATTTAACGTTCAAGCGCAAGGATTATCTGGAAGTATTTCTGCTAGATATAATGAGATAGGAGGATTGTTTGGTATTTCTGATAATGAAACCTCTAAAATGCATACTATAAAATATGTTAATCATGAAGATCCATTAATACCAGAAAAATTTAGATTCAATCAAAAACCGATATTTCATTTTGATCATGAGATGAGCACTTTCATCAATGTGGATAAAGGTTCTTTGGTTCCAAATCACTTATATATAGCTAATGCTTATAATACCAATTCTCTCTATGAAAACAGAAAAAGAAAAGCAAGCTATATTGAGTTTTTTACAAATGATGAAATAAGAAATAATTATAATAATGTTAAAGGTAAGGGGTACCTTAATCCAGAAGGGAATAGTTTTTCTAGAAACAGATTTCCAGGAGAAGGGATAGGAGCTTTCAAAATAACTACAAGAGATGGTAAAACATATCATTATTCATTACCTGTATATAATCATGAAATTGTAACAAGAACGTTTGGACATATTCATGGTAGATCAAATGAAAATCAAGCCTATATAGAAAAAAGACAATTAGAGCCGTATGCAACACACTGGTTATTAACGGCGGTAACCGGACCAGATTATATTGATAATGGAGATGGAATTGCCGGAGATGGGGATTTAGGCTATTGGACAAGTTTTAGGTATGGACAATGGTCCGATGCTTTTGTTTGGAAAAGCCCATATGACAGAGAGTTTATAGAACAAGATGGTTCTCCAAATATTAAAACATGGATTAAAGGAAGAAAACAGATTTATTATTTAAATAGTATTAAAACTAGAACACATACAGCTTTGTTTGTTAAATCAACTCGAAACGATGCTATGTCAATCCCATGGAGTTATAAATCTGTAAGTCATGTAGATAATAAAAACCAAACTAATAAAAGTTATAAGCAAAGGTTTTATATACCATCTCAGAAGCAATTAAAATTAGATAGGATTATTTTATTAAAGAATTCAGACGCACGATATGTAAATGAACATTCATCAGATGAAAACCTGAGTAGTCTCTATACCACATTAAATTATAATGATTCATCTAAAGGGCTTCAAGCAACAAAATACAACAGTTATGAAAATGTAATTAACCCTATTGATATAAGTCCATCAATTATAAATAAGGCGATCAAAGTAATTAATTTTGAGTATGCTTTACCAGTAAACTCATTGGTTAAGGGGACTCCAAACGCAGAAACTCCAATTGGACGACGTTTGACCTTAGATAAAGTGTATTTTAATGGAAAGAACAATACTTCTTTAATCCCTCCTTATACATTTGGATATAAAGATCCCCATTTTCCATATAAAAAAGAAGATAAAGGACCATGGGGATACCATAAAGAAAATCCTGCTCAATGGTCATTAAATGAAATAACAACACCTCAAGGTGCTAAACTTAATATTGATTATGAAAATCATAAAGCAACAACTGCGGTTAATCATGATTTAGTTTTCTCAAATAAAAACGCTAAATATTTTATAGCTACCGCTCCTAGTTTTAATAGTATAAATGACATATCCAATAAAAAAGTTACTATTTCGGGTGGAGAAAATGTTTCTCTTCCAATTGTAGTTGGTGACAAAGTTCATATAAGGTATGGTATGGAAGAAGAAGAAAAGATTTGGATTAATAATAATCAACAAGAATGGAAAGGAGCTAGTTTCCCTTGTATTAATGGTAAATGGATTAATGCAAAATATGAAGGTAGTGGTACTGTTACAAGAGTTTTGAATAATAATTCATACGAAGTAACATTTGATTCTAATATTGATCTCGTATTGGTTACTAGAGATTGTTATGATTGGCAAATAAGTGAAGTAGAAAATTCATTAAGTGGTAATTATTCTGGGGATAGTAGCCTAGAAAGATCATATTCAATACAGCATTGGGAACACTTTTTCAGGCCTATAAGTATTACTTTTAATGCAGCAAATGAAATTTTTGATGTCGCAGATTTTAGAGTGAAAAGCATAAAATTAACAGACGGCGTTTCTGAAATTAAAACCAATTATGTTTATGGAAAAAATGGTGATGGAGTTGGTAGGTTAAGTTATCTTCCATATGCATCTGAATTAGAAGACGAATTACCACATTCTGTTGAACTTCCTCCTGCTCAAGTGATGTATGAATATGTTACAGTAGAACCTAATATTCAAGAAGGAAACTCGAAAGGTAAATTAGAGTATAAATTTGAAGTATTTCCCCTGAAAAGCGAAAATTCTCCCGAAGAGACATGTAAATTTGGAGATTTATATGAAGTAAAGACACATACCATTTCTCATACTCAATTTAATATAAAAGATAAACAAGAGTTTGAAATAAAAGACAAGTTATCTCAACTCGGCCGTTTGTTGCAAGTTTCTATATTTAACTCTAAAGGGCATTTAATAAAAAAAACAATAAATGATTATTACTCTTCTGATGAGGTAATAGGTAATACAGAAGCAAATATAGGCATAGAAGAAGAGGTTTACCATAGTTATAAGAAAATTGATTATGATCATTCTCTATTACTTAATATGCATTTTTTTAGTTCTACTAAAAGAATTAGATACCCAAATATACTTAAATCTACTATCGAGATTGAAGGAAATCATAATTATGAAACAAGCTTTGTTAATTACGATTTGCTTTCTGGAGAGCCTTTAGAACAAATAACTTCAAATTCTCAAAAAGATGAATTAAAGAAAATTATTATTCCGGCGTATAAAAAATATAGTAGTATGGGATCTAAAGTTGATAACCTTACTAATAAAAATATGTTGACACAAAGTACGGCCAATCTTACTCAGATAAAGATTGGAGAAGAATGGAAGACTATTGATGCAAATATCACGACATGGAATAATAATTGGAGCTACCGAAACCAAAATGGTACTACAGAAACTCCAACGGATAATGCTCAAAAAATTTGGCGTAAACATAAAAACTATGTCTGGAAAGGGGACATAGATACTAATGGAACTTATATAGGATATACTGAAGATGTAGATGGGTTTGTATGGGGTAGTACACAAACCAATCCCAAATGGATTAATACTTCAACAGTTAATCTATACGACCATTATTCGATGACATTAGAAACACAGAATATTGGTAAAAATAAAGTGGCTACCAAAATGACTGATAAGAATACCAAAGTAGCTGCCGTCTCAAATGCAGGATACAATGAAATATTCTTTTCTGATGCAGAATATAAAGAAGATAATTTTATAGGAGATCAAATAGAAGGAGGTAATTATAGAACTCTGGGAGGACATACTGGGAAACACACGTTAAGGCTTAACCCAGGAGATCAAGGATTTAAAGTGCAAATGGCATCAGAAAACGGTCACCGTGCAGGGCAGTATAAAATTTCGGTATGGATTAGAACACCAGATGTTGTTAACGCTAGAATATATATAAATGGAATTATAAAGAAATTTAATGGTGAGCAAATCCCAGCCGGAACCTGGACACAATTAAATCACTATGAAGAACTGTCTACGGGTCATGAAATTGTTTATATAACATCAGTAAATGGAACGATCTATGCAGATGATTTTAGAATGCATCCTGTAGCAGCTACCATGACCAGTTATGTATATAATGAGTGGGACGAATTGACCCATATTTTGGGAGCCAACAATCTGGCAATACGCTATGAATATGATGATGCAGGTAGATTAAAGAGAACCTATTCAGAAATAGTAGATACTCCAGGAATCGTAGGAGGATTTAAACTGCAAAAAGAGATAAAATATAACTATAAGGCAATTGCCAAATGGGATCAGGACGGAAATGGTATTATAGATTCTTGGGAAGTTTATGCGAGAGGAAGAAAAGTACGCTTATATACTCAAACGATATCTGCTAAGGCCAAAAGAAGAATAACAGTACGGGCAGAATATGGAAGCGGAGTTTATGAATACCGATGGGCATTTGGAAGTTCTAAAGATAATTTGACTTATGGTGACTGGACGAGCCCCCATAGTCAGAATTTTTTATTAGAATGTGATGAAGTAAGGTATTTTAAATGTCAGGTTCGAGATATGATTACTCAAAAAATTGATGAAGAAATAGGACGTACTAGTAGGAATTGTGAAACAGAAGTAAATGAACCAGATGAGATTATTGACCCTGTAAATCCAGAATAACTCCAATCAAAAAACATAACAATGAAAAGAAGTATAAAACATATATATTATTTGATTTTTGCGATACTGGTAGGTACACAACTAAGTAATGCACAAAGAGCATGTCTTCCCGATGATGGAGGGGGAGCCGAAAGCTGGTACTGGTTTGATAATGATGGTGATGGTTTGGGTGGTAGAACGGGAAATTGTTTTACCAATCCACCAACAGGATATACCGATATTAGTGGGGATTGTAATGATAACGATCCTAATATCAAAGGACGTATCACCTGGTATTACGATAGTGATAGTGATGGCTTTGGTTCTGCAACAGGACCAACAATTGTTGATTGTTTTCAACCAATAAATTATGTGGATAATAATGAGGATTGTGATGATATCGATAACCCTCAGGTTACCAACAAGAAAGCCTATTACCTGGATAACGATAAAGATGGGCAGGCCGCAATAGACGCCGTAGTTAGATATGAGTGTTATGACCCTTCTACAGCCATGGTAAAATATGTAAAGGGTGCTCATTTAAGAACAGATTGCGATGATACTGATGAAAATGTACAGCAAATTTTTTGGTATAAGGATACAGATGGAGATGGCTTTGGAGAATTAACATCATTCAATCCTTCGTCTTGTGAAAAACCATTAGGAGATTATTATAAAGGGAATTTAGATCGTTGCCCAGGAGTTTTTGGAACTGATAATGGATGCCCTCCAGAAGGAGCTTATGTAACAGAAGCTTATAATACAGTAAAAGTTATCGGGTTCAATGTTAAAGGCAAAAGAGTTAGTCAAAACAAGACGTATTACGATGATTTTGGGAAGTTAATTCAAACCCAAAATAAAGATTTTAAAACAGGTAAAACCTGGGCTTCACAAACGATGTATGATAATCAGGGGAGACCTGCGTTACAGACATTAGGTGCTCCTACCAATAATGAGATTCCAACCGATTTTTTGTATAAAAAAGATTTTATAAAGAAAAATGATGGAAATTCCTTCACACAGGCAGATTTCGAGAACAATCCAGAAAGCCCTACTACTGTTGGTAGACAGTTAAATAGCTTAGGCTGGTATTATAGTACAAATAATACCGATGAACCTTATCAGGATATAACGAGTAGACCTTATTCACGAACTATCTATAGCGATTTAAACCCCGGTGCGATTAGAAAAACCATTGGCGGTAATACCATGAATGGAGAATGGAAAAATGGGTATACGTTTTCGATGCCTGCCGGACAAGAATTAACCCATGCACATGCTTTTGGTGAAGCCAAGTATGATGGAAATCGCTATAAAATTATCAAAACCGTTAGCCGAGATGTACATGGGGTAGAAAGTGTAGTGTTTACCGATACCGATGGCAATACGCTGGCGGTAGCTCGTAGTGGCAACGAAGAATATAATATTGTAAATCATCGAGAATCTTCTGTATTGATAGGAGACCAGGGATTTGTAGATATCCATATTCCGGTAGGGCGTAAGGGAATTTCTGTTGTAGGACATTCAGGAGTAGGGGCCGCATCTTATGATTTGTATAATTTAATTAGCGAGCAAAAGATAACTACCAATTTTGCTGATTTATCTAATGGTTTTTATCGTATATCGGTTAAAGATATGGATCGGTTTATACCTAATCAAACCCAAGTTACCTATCCAGAAAACTATTATGATTATAGCCTTAATTACTATGATAAATCGGGTCGTTTGTTAACGTCTAAGCAACCTCTGTCAGATACAAATAACAATAAATTGGCCAGTACATTTGATTATAACTCCTTAGGGCAGCTTGAAACCACCACAAGTACTGATGAAGGACAAGCGTGGTTTTTATATCGCGAAGATGGGCAAATACGTTTTTCTACCAATAGCAAACAATGGGAAAACAAAGAATTTTCTTATACCAATTATGACCAGGAAGGCAGACCTATAGAAAGTGGCGTGTATCAGGATAAAACCTTGACATATCTTACCGCATATACAGTAGATGGTACAAATCCGTTTAAAAGCGCGATAAAGAATATAGGAGATGATCAAAACGAACTATTGCCGATAGAAAACCGTAAAGAGGTTCATCAAACAGTATACGATCTTAATGACAATATAGGGCTTGCTATTGCTTTTGATACCGATACCAGAAAATCAAATTATACCACACAATCTTTTGTAGCAGGCAACGTGGTAAAAACAATAAACGAAAATACCACCACCTGGTATAGTTATGATATCTACGGTCGAGTACAGTGGGTTGTGCAACAGATTAAGGGGCTTAATGAATTAAAAACCATTGATTATGTCTACGATCCTGTGACCAGTCAGGTAGCAGAGGTACAGTATCAAAAAGGGCATACAACAGAAGAATTTATTCATTTGTATTATTATGATCCGGTAAGTTATAAGTTAGTAAAAGTATATACTCGAGGAGTTCCTTTAGAAGGAGATGTAACAGCACTTGCGACAGAGCATGCTAATTATGAATATTACGAAACAGGTGAAATAAAAAGGATTAACCTTGGAAAAGATAGATCAGGGAACTTTTTACAAGGCATAGACTATGTCTATAACTTGCAAGGGGCTTTAAAAGGGATTAATCACCCTAATCTAAAGGGCACCAATCTCGATAAAGACAATAACGATCTTTTTGGGATGACCATTAACTATCATAAAGATGATTACGCTAGAGTTGGGCTGCCAGAAATCTCTACCTCTACAGATGGTATCGACCAATATAACGGTAATATCAAATCTATTGTGTGGAGCACAGAAGGTCGAAGCAATCAGGATAAATATTCGTATGCTTATAACAAAAACAACTGGCTACGTGGAGCAAGTTTTAATCAGGAGATCCTACCAGAAGATAGTAACGTACCTATGGATCGTATTTTTAATGCTCCTGTTACCACTACCCAAAACCCAAAGGCAAAACAACGAATTAACCTACAACCTGGTTTTAGAATGAAAGCCACGGGTAATACTACTTTTAGAGCAGGTATCGAAAACGGGAAAAGAGTGGCTACCGATGGAGATTACAATGTCTATGATATTACTTATGATGCTAATGGTAATATCCAAACACTTAATCGTAATAAGCAAACCGAAAATGCCGGTAGTAATGTGATGGATCAATTGTCCTATACCTATAAAGCGGGTAAACCTAACCAATTATTACGGGTAGATGATGCAACAGGTGATGTAGATGGAGCAGACGATATAGGAGACCAAAATGGCAATAATTATGAGTACAATAAAATAGGCCAATTGGTAGAGAATAATGAAGATAATATTAGCTATATTTACAATGCGAGTGGCTTAGTGACCGAGATACAAAAAGGGAGCCAGCCACTGGTCAAGTTCTTTTACAATGACAAAGGGCATAGAGTTCGTAAAGAAGCCTATACCCCAGGCAACGGAAACTTAAACTATACCGAGCATTATGTACGTGATGCTGCAGGAACCGCCATGGCGATTTATCGCGATGAGCAGGTGATAGAAAATACGATTTATGGAGCAAGTAGATTAGGCGTTAGAAAATCAGACGGTAGCCATTTATACCAACTCACCGATCATTTAGGTAATGTACGAGCGGTAGTAGGTAGAAATGCACAAGGGCAGGCTATGGCAATGACCAGTGCTACCGATTATTATCCTTTTGGAATGCCAATGCCAGGGCGTAACCAGGTAGGAGATTATAGATATGCCTATCAAGGACAAGAAAAAGATCCTGAAACCGGGAAGGAAGCGTTTGAGTTGAGATTGTGGGATGCGAGGATTGGGCGATGGTTGACTACAGATCCATATAAGCAATACAATTCTCCATATCTTGGAATGGGGAATAACCCTATTACCAATATAGATCCGGATGGAGGGAAAGATATAAGGTTTGATTCTAATGGAAATATAATTAGAGATTCTGAAGGTAATATTCAATATTTTAATGATAATTTTTTTCATAATTTGATATTTGGAACAAGAACTCAATATGCTGATGGCGATGGTTGGAAAACATTTGAATTAGGTGATGGCAATAATGGCGATCATTTAAAACAGATTGAGGATGGTGTTATTGATAAAATACAATTTGTGTCTTCGGAACAGGTAAGGGAATTATTAAAAAGAGCCGGCATATATGGAAAAGAAGCTCAAGAAAACCCAATAGATTTTTTTCTGCAGAATGGAGTTGGTTTTCAATCGTTAGATTTTGCTAACAACTCTACTGGTACGGGAATTGCATCGATATTTAATGATGTATCGACATCACTATTTATTCTTGATAAACCTCTTATAGCAGGAGGTGGACAGATAGGTTTAGATGATAGTAATTTTGGTAATTTCTTGATTGGAAGTGCATCTGCGTCATTATGGATACCTCCGGGCGTTACTCAAATCGGAGCACACTTAAACAGTTTAGACCTATTTGAAAACTCCAAAAATGGTTATGAACCTCAATTAGATTCTTTTGATGACCAATTTGCAATTTTTGTAGGGTCTTATTATACATTAGTTAACGGTTTACACAAAATATATGAAAAAACACCTAAATAAATTTTTTACAACGTCTCTTTTAATATCACTAATAATGTTTATGTCCTGTAGAGTAAAAGATTATACTTTTGAAAACGAGTTTATTTCTAAATATGAGAACCATGATTTCTCTTTTTTTAGTTTAACAGAATTAAAACTTAGAGGAAATAGGGATAATCAAAAGTTGATTTCGTTAAGAAAATTTGATAGTATTAATAAAGAATTATTTTATAAAACTTTTGTTTTGGATTCTAATAAAAACCTCAAATATTATCCTGAAAAATATTTTATTGGCGAAACTCCAAACATTTATGAAAATAAAGTTGTTAGAAAATTTGATAGTATTGATGTAAGTTATTTAAACGTAGATAAAGATTTTAATGTAAAAATCAACATAAATAATTATGAAGATTTTAACTTGGTAAGAATAAACGATAGCATTAAATATTTCAAAAATAAAAGGTTAAGTAACTATGTTAAAATTAAGAATAATTGGTATTATTTTAGGAGTCGTTAATACCTATACAGGATTAGGAGCCCCCAGCTGGCGCCCGAGAAAAAAATAAAAAGTGACAGTTAGCGCTCGAATCCCCCTGCTAGCGCTCGAATCCTTTCGAGTGCCGTCAAAGATTGGTAGTGTATGAGTAAGCGGTAAGAGTAATAAATATAGAAAATACAGTCACGATAGTATATTTTTTTATAAAGTTTTAAGTTTAGCTAGCGCTCGAATCCTTTCGGGGTCGTCAAAGATTGGTAGTGTATGAGTAAGCGGTAAGAGTAATAAATATAGAAAATACAGTCACGATAGTATATTTTTTTATAAAGTTTTAAGTTTAGCTAGCGCTCGAATCCTTTCGAGTGCCGTCAAAGACTGGTAGCGTATGAGTAAGCGGTAAGAGTAATAAAATATAGAAAAGACAGTCAGGATAATATGTTGTGACTGTTTTTTTATAAAGTTTTAAGTTTAGCATCCGCTAGCGTTCGAATCCTTTCGAGTGCCGTCAAAGTTTAGCAGTTTCAAAGATAGGTTATAGAAGTAAAGATTGCCAGTTTCACTTTTTGAAACTGGTAATCTTTACTTTCGTAGTATGAGTAGAAAGTATAAATTTCATAATAAATCCGGGCTGTATTTTGTAAGCTTTGCAACCGTTTACTGGATCGATGTTTTTACACGTCAGAAATATTTTGATGTATTAGCAGATAGTGTAAAGTATTGCAGAAAGGAAAAGGGTTTAGAATTATATGGTTACTGTTTTATGCCCAATCATGTTCATTTTATTTTTCGCTCTTCACATAATCAACCTATGGAGTTACTAAGAGATTTTAAGCGATACACTTCTAATAAGATGATAGAAGCCATTCAAAGCTACCCACAAGAGAGTAGACAAAAATGGTTATTATGGATGTTTGAAAAAGCAGGAAAAGAAAAAGGAAATGTATCCTCATCAGTTTTGGCAACATCACAACAAGCCCATAGAATTATGGTCAGCTAATGTGATTCAACAAAAAATTAATTATATTCATAATAATCCGGTAGTAAGTGGTTTTGTTGTGAATGCTATTGATTGGAAATATAGTAGTGCGAGAAACTATCAAGATGATGTAACGGTTCTTGAAATTGATAAAACAGGATTCTTAGAACTAGATTAAATTAGAAGGCACCCGAAAGGATTTGGGCGCCAACGTAGGATTCTTTTAGTTGTTTCACTTTACTTATAAAGAATAGATGATGTTAAAACTGATGAGGATACAATTACTTAAAACCTTGTTAATCTAATTTTTCAAGATTTAACTTTTTATATTTTAGCCACAAATAATAAATATGAAAGTTGGTTTGCCAAAAACAAGTAAGTTATTCGTTGTTTGTGTTTTCTTTTGTGTGGCATGTAAAACTAAAACCCAAAAAGAAAACCAATATGATGAGAATGAAGCGGTAGAAATGCGGGATCCTAAGTATGTGAAAGATACTGCAAATGTAAAATTAAGTACAACTACCCAGGCGATAGCCAGAGCCAATGGATTTGATAATTGGAATGCCGTAAAGGAGATAAAATATACCTTCAACATAGATCGGGATACAATACATTATGAGCGCTCCTGGATCTGGAAACCCAAAAGTAATATCGTAACATTAATCTCTGTCCAGGATACGATTACTTATAACCGAAATCAAATTGATAGTACTTCTCTTAAGGCCGACCAAAGATTTATAAACGATAAATATTGGTTACTTACACCTTTTAACCTGGTTTGGGATGCAGCAAACTTTACCTATCAACATGAGATCAAAGCCATCGCCCCTATAAGTAATACCGAAATGCAAAAGTTGACAATTACGTACAAAAAAGAAGGAGGGTATACCCCAGGAGATGCCTATGATTTTTATTTTAAAGGAGATTTTGTCATTCGAGAATGGGTGTTTAGAGGAGGTAATCAAAAAGCACCTTCTATGATTACTTCTAGAGAGGATTATAAAGATTTTAATGGAATAAAAATTGCCCAAATGTATCAAGTTAAAGATAAGAGCAGAAAACTTTATTTTACAGGAATAGAAGTAATTACAGAATGAGTTTTACGGCACCTTATTACCTCCGATTTCAATGATAAACCCAGATAGCGCGGATTTGTACCTTAAATCCGTAGGTCTGTTATAAAAAACAACCGCAAACTATTTGTTTACAAAGGTTTGCGGTTTTGTGTGTTTTCACCTAAATTGGTGTTGCGACAAAACACTGATATGAAAATACTTAAATCTTCACACATAAGTCCATTTGGTGGCTTAAATTTTGTTTTACAGGAGTTTGAAAACAAACAAATAGGACAGCTATTGCAGGCACACTTACCCAAATTATCTGCTCAATGTAAATATTCATGGAAAGATTTATTGTACTCTTTTTGGTCTATCTATTTTTGTGGTGGTGATTGTATTGAAGATGTCTCATTGAACTTAAAAGGGCATCTAAGGGATAATCCTTTTTTTAAAGTACCAAGCCCTGATAGAATTCTGGATAGATTCAAAGAATTATCACATACAAAAGACCTTTTTACACTACCACGAGGCACTAGCTTACATCAATTCGGATTGAATTTATCTTTAAACGAGTTGAATTTAAAACTGTTGAGAAATCTAAACTTAATGACCAGGAATAATCATGTTTTAGATTATGACAATACAATTCTATACACCGATAAAAAAGACAGCATAAGAACTTACAAAAAAGCCTCTGGATATTGTCCAGGAGTGGGAATAATTGAAAATAATATTGTTTATATTGAAAATCGGAATGGTAATAGTGCAGCCAAAGACCTACAGTTTGAAACACTAACAAGAATGTTTAATGAACTCGAAAGTCAAGGAATACAGATTGATACATTTAGAGCTGACGCAGCTTCTTATCAAGTTAATGTAATTGATTTTATCTCTACAAAAGTTAATCGGTTCTTCATTAGAGCATGTATGAGTGATTCATTAGCTAAAAGAATATCTAAAATCACTAATTGGTCTGAAGAAAAGGCCGGGTCTGAAACAATTTTTAGAGGAGAAATAAAATTCACTCCATTTATAAGGTCATTAAAACGAAAAAAACAACTGC
>CANMLW010000002.1 GCA_947498705.1 uncultured Aquimarina sp. | reverse complement strand
TTAACAGCTGGCACAGAATATTCTTTTAGAATAAAAGCTAAAGATGCTGCTGGTAACACTTCTGAGTTTAGTAATACCGTTACTGCTACTACATTACCAGAAGCAGATACAGAAGCTCCAACCGAGCCAACAGAATTAACAGCTGGTAACGAGACACAAACTAATATTGATCTTACTTGGACCGGGTCTACTGATAACGTGGGTGTAACAGGATATGAAGTATATCAAGGAGATGTTATGATAGCAACTGTAGAAGGAACAAGATATCAAGTTACAGGTTTAACAGCCGGCACAGAGTATACTTTTAAAGTACTAGCGATAGATGCTGCTGGAAATAAGTCACGATTTAGTAATACAGCAACCGCATCTACATTACCAGACGATACGGATACCGAAGCTCCAACCGAGCCAACAGCGTTAACAGCTGGTAACGAGACACAAACTAATATTGATCTTACTTGGACCGGGTCTACTGATAACGTGGGTGTAACAGGATATGAAGTATATCAAGGAGATGTTATGATAGCAACTGTAGAAGGAACAAGATATCAAGTTACAGGTTTAACAGCTGGTACAGAGTATACTTTTAAAGTATTAGCAATGGATGCTGCTGGAAATAAGTCACGATTTAGTAACACCGCTACTGCTTCTACATTGCCAGAGGATACTACAGATACCGAAGCACCTACTAATCCAACAGAATTGGTAGCTTCTAACATAAAACAAACAAGTCTATCACTCACCTGGATGGCATCTACCGATAATGTAGGTGTAACGGGATATAATGTGTATCAAGGTACAGAAATGATTGGTACCACCGAAGGAACCGAAACATCTTTTAACGTTTCTGGATTAACAGCTTCTACTACTTATCAATTTACGGTAAAAGCAATGGATGCTGCCGGAAATATGTCTAAGTCTAGTAATGTAGTTTCTGCTACTACCAAAGATGAGGATTCAAATAATATTTGTGAAGGCGTAGCTTCTTGGCAATGGGGAGTATCATACCAAACTGGTGATAGAGTTGTATACAGAGGAAATCTTTTTGAAAAATTAGATCGAGGATGGAAATTTATCGGAAAATGTGGAGCAACCTCTTGTGAAGGAATAAATGATTGGAAAAATGGTACTAAGTATACAGAAGGAGACAAAATAATATACAATGGAAACCTATGGGAGCGTACTAACAGTGGATGGATATTTGTATCATCTTGTGGAGCAAAATCTACTAGTAAAATAGCTCCACCAGAAGAAATTATAGTAACTCCGGTTCCAGCTACTACTAAATTGAATATTTCTTTTACACCGAATGAAACTACAACCTTTGCTGTCGTTGACATGTTAGGTAGAGTGGTTATGCAAGGGAAATATCAATCTCAATTAGATGTTTCAGAATTACGAGTAGGGACTTATATTTTAAGAATCTCTACCAGTAAAAATAAATATACTGCTCATTTTGTAAAAAAATAGTATCGGTATATCATTAATTTTTAGTGAAATAGTTATAAAGGGCTGTCTGCATAGACAGCTCTTTTTTATTGTTCATATTTGAAGTTTTTTCAAATAGTTTGATGTTTCTATTATCAATTATTACACTTCCTTTATTAACATCATAAAATCCAGCAATCAAATTAGCTATCGTGGATTTTCCACTTCCAGATTACTCAACAAGAGCAACTGTTTTTCCTTTTTCGATCTTTAATAAAAAATCTTTTAGCACATATTCATCTTTAATTATCATCCTAAGGGTATATCTTGCTAATTGTAAAAAAAGTAGAGACCTGTTAGAATTCTAACAGGTCTCTACTTTTTAAAAAACAAACAAAAATCTATTTAAAATCCTCGTCGGTAACACTTTCATTTATTTTAATTTCTTTTACCGTAAAATCCATATTTTGTGGACCCAGGGATTGAGAAATTGTAAAAGGAAACTTAATACCATTTACCTCCTTATAGTCACTATAAGAAATTGCGATCGTCATTTTTTGTCCTGCCTGCTCTTGTACTGTAACTTCTTTTACCTTAAGACCGGTCTCTATATCATAAAAAGCAGTTTTCTTATCTCCTAATTTAATCTCATAAGCTTTCCCTTTATCATAAGGCTGTATTCCTTCTAACGAAGCCGAGGTATTTACCAATTCTGGAAATGGTAACGCTTCTAATTTAGCATCTTTTATCTGCTCATCGGTATACTCCATCTTTTGACCTTGAGCCATCATATATCCTTTTACACCATCAAAAACTATTTTTTGAGCAGTTACTCCTCCAAAATTAACCTCGATAAGTGATTGATTCTTTTTGGTGGTCTTGGCAATTAGCCCTAAAGTATTTCCATTAAATGGTGCTTCTGCGGTTACAAATAAAGATGATACCGTTTCTAACTTTTCTTTTCCTCCTATGGCTTTAAAATAAGTGTCTAAAATAGATTGAGCTGTCACTCCTGTTGGCACAGCAGCATTATAATCAGGCTTCTCTGTTCTATTACCATATTTATCAAAGTATAAAATAGGTATTTTCTTATCCTCGAAAGTTATTTTCTCTAAATTTTCTAATACATCACTTCCTTTACCAACCAGTACAATTCTAGCTTTATCTAGGTTAAAATAGCTATTAGCAATTCTTTTAACATCTGCTTTTGTTACTGCATTGATTTTTGGGATAAAAGTTTCGTAAAAATCTTCTGGTAAATTTTCGATTTTTATGTCAATACTTCTATTTGCTATAGTTCTATCCTTTTCTGATGCTAAGATAAAATTTCCTAAAAATTTTGCCTTGGCATTTTTAAGCACTTGATCATCTACATCTTCTAATCGAATTCTTTTAATCTCTTTTAGTATTTCTACTACTGCGCTATCTGTAACTGCATTTCTGACTTTGGTTCTAACTCTAAATGTAGTTCTATAGTTTTTATCTTTAGGAAGTATTGAACGTGCCCCATATGTATACCCATGCTCTTCTCTAAGATTCATATTAATATAACTATTAAATGACCCTCCTAAAATATAGTTTGCTACCAATGCAGCATGATAGTTTTGATCAGACATTTTCAAATCTGTCGTATTCATTACGATTACTTCTGTTTGCACGGCATTGGGCATATCTACAAAATTGATTTGTCTATATTGTGCATCAACCACCTTAGGAATTCCAAAAGAAGGCGCTTTTCCTGCTACCCACGGAGTAAAATATTTCTCTACCAACCCCTTTGCTGTATCAAAACTTATATCACCACTTACAATCATGTAGGCATTAGAAGGCACGAAATTATTTCTATAAAACCTCTCTACATCTTCAAGTGTAATATTATTTACCGTTTTTTCTGTGATATACTCTCCTACAGGATGATTTTTACCGTACCCCAAGACTCTTCTTACTCTTCCTGCTACTACCTCTGTACTGTTCTCTCCAGTTTTTATTCCTTCTATTAGTTTTTTCTTTTCTAGATCTAATTCTTCCTGAGTAAAATTAGGGTTCAAAAAAGCATCTGCAAAAAGTTCTACAATTCGATCAGAATATTTAGATAGTGATTGCGCATATCCACTAGTTACACCTACATTTAGGTACGCCCCAAGAAAATCTACCTCTTCATTAAATACATCTTTACTGATATTTTTAGTTCCTTTACCCATTATTTGCGATACAATACTCGCAATACCCGCTTTATCTCCTTCTGCATTAGGAGGGTTATCTAATGAAAGACTTACAGAAACTCTAGGTAATTTTTTATTTTCTACTACCAAAACAGTTAGTCCATTACTCATCTTAAAGGTATTGGGCTTCCCTAAATTTATGGTAGGAACTGGTCCTGATTTAGGCATTTTTGATCGATCAATTTGCGCAGTTGCTACTACAGAGATCAATAAAAAAGCAATTATATATGTTATATTATTTTTCATGTGTTTATACTATTATTTTAGACGTCACATGGAACTCACCAAACAATCATTTTAAGATATGTATCAAAAACTTGATTATGGCTTGTTTCATCCTATTTTAAGTTGATTTTTTTTAGTCAAACGAATCACCAAATTAAGGAGTTGATTGACATTTCCCAATTGGGTTCTAATTTTTATAATTCGACGATACTTTTATTTACTTGATTCTGGTAAATAATCAAGGTTAAGACGTTGATTTTTATTCAGATATTTCTTAGCAACATTCTGAATATCTTCTCTGGTAATCGATCTATAAATCTCTATTTCTTTATTTATCAATCCGGTATCTCCATAAAGTACATTGTATCTTGCCAATGAATTTGCAATACCTTCTATACTAGAATTAGAGTTTACAAAATTGTTTTCAAATTGATTTTGAAGTTTTTGAAACTCTCTTTCAGAAATCAATTCATTTTGTAACTTGGCAATTTCGGCATCCATCTCTGTCTGAAGCTTATCCATACCTACTTCTCCCAATGGTAATGCTCCCATAATATAAGTACCATAGTCTTCTTGAGAATCAGAAAATGCAATTACTTGTAATGCCATCTTTTTATCTTCTACCATAGACTTATACATTCTTGAACTATTTCCTCCTGTCAAAATTGTAGAAATATAATCCAACACATAAGCATCTTTATTTGTTTGTTTTGGTGTTCTATATACTAAAACTTTGGCAGGAACCTGGATATTAGCATCGTACTCGGTCACCTTAATCTCTGTAGCTATAGGATCTTCTTTAATTACAGTTCTACTTATTTTTTCTCCATTGTTTTTAATCTCACCAAAATAGCTGGCAATCATTTTTTTTGCCTCTTCTATTTTAATATCTCCTGCCACCACCAAAGTAGCATTATTAGGATTATAAAACTTTTTATTAAAAGCTACAAACTCATCTAATTTTGCTGCATCAAGGTCTTCCATGCTTCCAATCACAGATTGACCATAAGGATGTTTCTTAAAGATGTGTTGATTGATTCCTGTTCGGTAGATAATCTTTCCGTAGGGAGCATTATCGATACGTTGCCTTTTCTCTTCTTTAACAACTTCGTTTTGAGTATCTACTCCTATCTTATTAATTACAGGGTGTAACATACGTTCTGACTCCATCCATAATGCCAGCTCTAAGTTATTAGACGGAAAAGTTTCGTAGTAATATGTCCTGTCCTGAGTAGTATTTGCATTATTTCTTCCTCCGTTAGAAGATACTATATCAAACCATTTCCCTCTTTCGATATTTTTTGTTCCTTCGAACAACAAATGCTCAAAAAAGTGTGCAAAACCCGTTCTACCCTTTTCTTCATCCTTGGCTCCTACATGATACATAACCCCGACAGTAATGATAGGTGCTTTGTTTTCCTGATGCAAAATTACATGCAGACCATTATCAAGGTCATACTCTGTAAACTCTACTTCTTGCGCACCTACAGGTATTATTGTCATAAGCCCGCAAACGATTGCATAAAATCTATTTTTCATTCGTAATAATTTTGTTTAACTTCATTTGTATATATGTGTATAAAGATCGTGGTTTGTTACCGTTTTTATATAGAATTGATACAATTTTTATAATGATTCCATAAAAATACAAACAGTTTAACATCCTTTTACTACGAAAAACCCTCATAATTTCATATATTTAAAAGAGAATTGTTAAAGAAATGAAATATGAAAAAATCAACTATTCCTGTAAAATATGGTATTCTTATCGCCCTTGGGCTTATTATATATTTCTTACTTCTTTCTTTATTTGGAGTGCAAACCAATCCAATTTATAGCTTAGGTAATGGAATTATTGTAGGTATCGGGCTCTATAAAGCCATGAAGAACTATAAACTAGAAAAGCAACATAATTTTGAGTATCAGAAAGGTTTTATGGCAGGTTTACTAACGGGCTTTAATGCTACGCTTATTTTTACATCATTTTTTGCCATTTATGTCACCAACATCAACACTTCTTTTTTACCAGAGATGCTGGCAAATTGGAGCTCGCACTATCACGTAGGTGTTGGCATTGTAGTGTTTGTTGCTGCAATTATGGGGTTTGCAACTACTTTTGTCCTTACCTTATCTTTTATGCAATTGTTAAAAGAAAGCTGGAATCCGAAAAAAAATCAAAATTCATACCCTGTAAAGGCTTAAAATATTTGTCATTTAATTAATTAGCAGTATATTTGCACCCGCCTAATTTTATAGGTGGGTTCTTTTTATATAAAAAAATAATTAATTAAACGTTACGCTATGTACGCAATTGTAGAGATAGCAGGGCAGCAATTTAAGGTTGCAAAAGACCAAAAAGTGTTTGTAAATCGTTTAGCAGGAGAAGAAGGAGACAACGTTTCTTTTGACAAAGTTCTTCTTGCAGCAGACGGAGACAATGTTACTTTAGGCGCCCCAGCTATAGATGGAGCTCAAGTAGGAGCAAAAATCACAAGACACCTAAAAGGTGATAAAGTTATTGTTTTCAAAAAGAAAAGACGTAAAGGTTACCGTGTTAAAAATGGTCACCGTCAGTCTCTTACAGAAATCGTTATTGAAAGCATCGTAACTTCTGGAGCTAAAAAAGCAGCACCAAAAAAGGAAACTAAAAAAGCCGAACCAAAAGCAGAAGCTCCTAAAAAAGAAGCTGCTCCTAAGGCAGGAACAGAAGACTTAAGTTCTAAAACTGTTTCAGAATTAAAAGAAATGGCTAAAGCTCAAGGAATTACTGGAATTTCTTCTATGAAGAAAGCAGAACTAATTGAGGCTTTACAAGGAAAATAAAAAAATAGCAGAGTTTTCTCTGTTAATATTAATCTTGCCTGTCGACAGATAGGTATAAAACCTAAAGAAGATGGCTCATAAAAAAGGAGTTGGTAGTTCGAAAAACGGTAGAGAATCAGAATCGAAACGCCTAGGTGTAAAGATATTTGGTGGTCAAGCTGCCGTTGCTGGTAACATCATTGTTAGACAAAGAGGTACAGCACACAAACCTGGAGAAAATGTATATGCAGGTAAAGACCATACACTACATGCCAAAATAGATGGTGTTGTAAAGTTTACTAAAAAAAGAGATAACAAGTCTTATGTTTCTATTGTTCCTTTCGAAGCATAAAAAATAAATTTTATCTTTTTTATATATTATAAACCCTTTTCTACACAGAAAAGGGTTTTATTTTTCTAGAGATATTTTAATCACCTCTTCCTTCTCAATTCTTTAGAAGTCATTATATTTTTTTATACCTTTCTATCAGTAAACCTGATTTTTAAAACACGAATTTCTAACAAGAGTTCGATGCCCTTATTTTACAGTATTCACTTTTAAATTTTTTATTATGAAAAAACAAACGATTTGCATAGCACTTGCTACTTCAATTTTATTTTCTAGCTGCTTAGGATCATTTAGTGCTTTTAATGGTCTTAGAGATTGGAATGATGGTGTAACTGATAGTAAATTTTTAGACAATCTAATTTTTTGGGGATTAAATATTGTTCCCGTATATGGTTTATTTTTTATTGGAGATGTTCTAATTTTTAATACCATAGAATTTTGGAGTGGCTCTAATCCGGTAGCTATGAACGAGGGTGATATTGAAACCAAGGTAGTAGAAAAAGACGGAAATACCTATAAAATGATTGCAACCAAAAACAGACTGCAAATTAATATCATTGACGGGAAAAGAAAGGGAGAAAAATTAGATTTAGTATATAGCCCAACTCAAAAATCATGGAGTGCCATTAAACCCAATGGAGAAGTAATTAAACTATCATCTTTTGAAAAAGGGTTTTATGTAGTTCATTTACCAGATGGAGAAAAAGTAAGAATTGACCCCAGAGCTTCAAGAAAAGAAGGGGTAGCACTTCTTGACAATAAAATAGCATTATATGAGAATTGCCTACTTGCAGAAGCAAACTAAATATTTTCAACGCTAAAAAAAGGCCTAAATAACCACATGTAGTTATTTAGGCCTTTTTTATTCAGGAAATAATTAAATAACATAACTATAATAGGTAAATAACAATACAGTAGTAAAAGCGTACTAACTTAGTCGGGTTTATAAGTAGTACAATACCGTATGAGATCTGTATACAACCTTTTTTTCCTAATATTCATTACAATTTCTTTCAATTCATTTGCTCAAGATGCAATACAGCAACAAGAAAAAAAACAAGTAGATATTGTTTTTCAATCTTTAAAATTAGCGCTTGAAACTTCGCAAAAAGAAAAAGCCCTTCCTCATATTGTCGCCCAAAAGCACACACAACTTGGTAAATTTTATCAAAAAGTAAGCATGTATAACGAAGCGATTAGACAATACAATAATGCTTTGACCATCATCGAACAAAAAGATACACTTACTGTATATTTAAAAAATGAAATCGGAAAAATATACTTATCCTTAAAAAATAACGCAAAGGCAAAAGAGTATTTTAACGAGAATATTACGATTGCCGAAACTTCTAAATATACAAAAGGTAAAGCCATTACAAAAGGGTTGTTAGGAACCTACTACGAAAAGGAAGGAAAATACCTTGAAGCTCTTAAACATCAGAAAGAAAGCCTTGAGCTATTTTCAGAATTAAACGACAAAGAAGGCATTGCAACTGTAAACGAGAATATCGGAAGCATCTATGAAGACCTTGAACAATATGATATTGCTTACCAGTATTTTAAAAAATCTGAGGATTTTTTTAAGAAGACTAACAATACAGGCTTGATAAGTGTCTTAAATAACCTGGGAGATATTAATAGAAAAACTGGCAATTATAAAGAAGCTATTGACTATACACATAGGGCATATCAATTGGCACTTAAAACAAAAGATAAATACGAAATGAAAAGTGCCCATAAAGATCTATCAAAAGCTTATGCACTTACCAATGATTACAAAAATGCTTTTGATCATTTGTCTAAAAGTGAACAAATCAATGAGGTGTTGGTATCTACTCAAAATACACAACAACTTTATGCCTTACAAACCGTATACGAAACACAACAAAAAGAAGCACAAATAAGTCTCCTGCTCGAACAAAAAAAAACGAATAGAGCCAATCAGGATTTATTACTGGTTGGTCTTGTAACCTTAGTTTTTATTACCAGCATTTTATTTATGTACTTTAAGCGAAAACGAAAAGAAAAATCCAAAATATTGGCTTATAAACAACGAACACTAAAAGCAGAATTAGAAAAAAAAGAGATCGAAGAGAAAAACCTACAGTACGAAGTACACCTTAAAACTTCTACATTATCAAGATATAGCTTGCACCTATCTCAAAAGAACAAAATCTTATCAGATCTTTCGCTTACCTTAACCAATTTGGCCGCACGAAAAAACATTGATATTCATTCGAACATCAAAAAACTGGCAAAAGAAATTAACTTCGACTTAAAACAAGAACGAGAGTGGGATGAGTTCAACAACTTTTTTAAAGAGATACATCCAGAATTTATCAAAAAACTTTCTTCCTTATCAGAAGAAAATCTATCTCCCGCAGAATTACGCTTAGGAATGTTGCTTCGTCTTAATCTTTCTTCAAAAGAAATTGCCTCCATATTAAGAGTTACCCCAGATAGTGTAAGAGTTGCTCGTTACCGTCTACGCAAAAAGCTTCCTATCGATCAAAAAGAAGAGCTCGTTAATTTTATGATAGCCTTATAAAAGTACTCAATCCTATTTTTTAACGAGTTCTTTTTGTAAGTGTTATTGTAATGTAAATAAATCATAATTGTTGCCTTATTGTTTACACTACTACAGTCGATTGTTTACCCTTTGTTGCTTTACGCTTAACCCTTATTTTCTGATACTTGCATAGTTTTGAATTGATTTTTAAACTCACGTAAATGAAACCATCCAGATTATTAAAATTGATTTTTGTAACGCTTATAATTGCCATTTGTTCTGGTAATTTATATGCACAAAATGGTTCTGTAGCAGGAATCATAACCGATGAAAACGGCATCTACATGCCAGGAGCTTCTATTCTTATAGATTCTCTTAATAAAGCAACAATTTCTAACTTCGACGGAAAATTTACTTTGGTAAATATTCCAGAAGGAAATCATACTTTAAAAATAGCATACCTAGGTTTTACAGATGTACAGCAAGAAGTAACAATCACTGCAAACAAAACTACTTTTATTACCATTGTTTTAACCTCAGAAAGTGAACAATTAGACGATGTAACTGTAATAGGTTTTACTTCTAATGGACAAGCAAGAGCCTTAAATAAACAAAAAAATAACATCAACATTACTAATGTTGTTTCTACCGATCAAATAGGAAAGTTTCCCGATGCTAATGTGGGTGATGCCGTAAAACGAATCCCCGGTATTACCATGCAGGTAGATCAGGGAGAAGCTCGTAACGTCATTGTTCGTGGACTATCGCCTCAGCTAAACTCTGTAACACTAAATGGAAGTAGAATTCCTTCTGCAGAGGGAGATAACAGAAATGTGCAAATGGATCTGATCCCTTCTGATATGATTCAGACAATCGAAGTTAGCAAAGCCGTAACTCCCGATATGGAAGCCGATGCTTTAGGTGGTTCTGTAAATTTAATTACCAGAACTGCCCCACAAGGATTTAGGTTGTCTGCAACCGCAGGATCTGGTATTAACTTCATTACCGACAAAAGAATTCTTAATGGGTCTATTTTGGTGGGAGATAGAACCAAAAACAAAAAATTTGGATGGATGCTATCTGCTTCTATCAATGACAATGATTTTGGCTCTGATAATTTTGAGGCACAATGGGATAATGAGTTCGAATACAACACAGGTGTTCAAGACGCAGAGGGAGAAGATGTTCTTGAAGGAGTTCCTGTAAACCCATATACCAAAGAGTTCCAGATTCGTAAGTACCTGGTACAGCGAATCAGACGAAGTTTTGCGGCTAATTTGGATTATCAATTTAATAGCAATCACAATCTCTACTTAAAAACGATGTATAACTGGAGAGATGATCGCGAAAATAGATTTCGTTTGGATTATGAAATTCTGGATAGTGAAGATATAGGTGCAGATGACTTTACAGTAGCTAACGGAAACCTGACTCGTTTTCCTATAGAAGTAAAACGCCAAACTAAAGGAGGGATTAATAATAATCGTAATAAAAATACACGATTAGAAGATCAACGCATGCAAAATAATAATTTAGGAGGAAATCATCTATTCGGAAACATAAAGCTGGATTGGATGACATCTTATTCTAAAGCATCAGAGGAACGATTGAATGAACGCTACGCAGAATTCGAATCAGAATACATCATCAATAATGATAATTCTGATCCAGAATTTCCTATCTATACTCCTGTAGATGCGGCAGAAGCAAACGATCTTTCTAATTTTGAATATGGCGAAATCACCGAAGAAAACAAATATACAGAAGAAGAAGATATTAACTTCTCAATTAATGTAGAGATCCCATCTGATTTTTTTGGGAATGGTGATGGAACCCTAAAATTAGGAGCGCGAGGTCGTTTAAAAAGCAAACTAAGAGACAATAACTTTTTCGAGTTTGATTTTGAAGATAGCTTCCCTACATTATCAGATGCAACGGTAAGAAATTATACCAATACCGATTTTCTGGCCGGTAGCCAATATCAAATAGGTGACTTTGCTGATCAAAACTGGCTGGGAGACCTCAATCTTACCAATGGAGAATCTGTACCCGACGAGTTTCTTAGAGCTAACTTTAATGTAGAAGAAGACGTTTATGCAGGATATGTGATGGCTAATCAAAAATTATCAGACAAGTTTAGCATTTTGGTAGGTGCAAGAATAGAGCACACTACTATCAAAGCAACTGGTAACAGTATCCTGGATGAAGAAACAAAAACAGGAGAAGTTAGCGAAGAAAAATCATATACCAATGTTTTACCAGGAGTTCATTTCAAATACAACCTATCTAATCAGACTATTTTTAGGTTTGCATGGACCAATACATTAGCACGCCCAAATTATGTTGATTTGGTACCATCGTTAGATGTTGTATCTGGAGATGAAGAAATTTTTGCAGGAAATCCTAATCTTGATCCAACCACCTCGATGAACTTTGATCTGATGGCTGAGCATTATTTCTCTTCTGTAGGGATTATTTCTGGAGGTTTGTTTTATAAAAACATAAACGACTTCATCTATACTTTTAAAGGAGAAACTTCTGATAATACATATGGTCCTAACACCAGTGGATTTGACATTTTTCAACCATTAAATGGTGATAATGCCTCTATTTTAGGAGCAGAAGTAGCTTTTCAGCGTCAGCTGGATTTTTTACCAGGATTTGCCAAAAACCTAAGTCTTTATCTTAATTATACCTACCTAACTTCTAATGCAGACGGTATTCGTAATGAAGATGGAGACGAAAGAGAAGATCTGGATCTACCTAATACAGCACCGCATATGTTTAATGGTTCATTAGGTTACAACGATGAAAAATTTAGCTTGCGATTATCTGCAAACTTTTCTGATGCCTATATCGACGAAGTGGGCGGAAACAGTTTTGAAGATCGTTACTATGACCAACAATTCTTTTTGGATCTAAACGCTAGTTATGCGGTTACAAAAAATCTAAGTATCTACGCAGATCTTAACAACATTACCAACCAACCGTTACGTTTTTATCAAGGTATTTCTGAGCGCACCATGCAAGCAGAATACTATGAAAGAAGACTAACTTTTGGCTTGAAATACGACTTATTTAAAAATAAATAACAACACACACTCAACATCTTCTTTTAAAAGCGTGAGTTTGACATAAGAAAACAACAAGATGTTTTCATTCAAAATCTTTATTTCGGCTCACGTTTTTAAAAGATTAACTACACCCAACATCATATAACTCTAACAAATGAAAAAAAACATATTAGCATTATTTACCCTTATCACATTGATTTCATGCGATAAAAAATTGCCTCCTATTGACCCTGATATTATTTCAGAAAAAGTACCTCATGATACCGATGACCCGGCAATTTGGATTCACCCAACAAACCCATCAAAAAGTATCATTTTTGGTACTGATAAAGATACTAACGGAGCCATTTATGCTTTTAATCTACAAGGAAAAATAATCCCAAAAAAGGTGATTAAAAACATTAAATATCCTAACAATATTGACCTTGAGTACGGCTTTAAACTAGACGATTCTACCACAACCGATATTATTGTTTTTACAGAAAGAGAGAGAAATCGAATTCGTGTTTTTTCTGTTCCTGACATGAAACCTTTAGATAACGGAGGATTTCCTGTGTTTGAAGACGAAACCGATTTGGAATTAAGAAGACCTATGGGAGTAAGCGTGTATAAAAACCCTTCGAATCAAAATGTTTCGGCTATTGTTAGCAGAAAGATAGGGCCTAAAGATCAATACTTATATCAATACACGCTTAGTAGTGATAGTACAGGAGTTACCTCCAAATTAGTGAGACGATTTGGAAAATTTAGTGGAGAAAAAGAAATTGAAGCCATAGCGGTAGACGATGAATTAGGGTTTGTGTACTATGCAGACGAAGGTGTAGGAATTAGGAAATATTATGCAGATCCAGCCAAAGGAAATAAAGAACTAGCTTTTTTTGGGGGAGAATACTTCAAGGATGATATCGAAGGAATTGCAATCACCAAAAAACCAAACGGCCAAGGGGTTCTAATTGTTTCTGACCAGCAAAAAGGGCAGTTTAATATTTTTTCGAGAAAAGAAAACAACTTTATAAAAGCTGTTAATTTAGGAACTACAGAAACCGATGGATGTGATGTAGTAACCGTTCCTTTAAATACTAAATTTAAAAGCGGTCTTTTTGTAGCAATGAATGAAGAACGTGATTTCTATTTTTATGATCTTGAAAAATTAGATCTTTAGTTTTCTTAGAAAGTGTATAAAATATAAGGATACAAAAAAGCCCTGATTAAAAAATAATCAGGGCTTTTTTATAATCTGTACTATTTTTATTAGTATCTGTAATATTCTGGTTTGAACGGCCCTTCTACAGTAACACCAATATATTCTGCTTGTTCTGGTCTTAATGTTTCTAACTCTACTCCCAAACGTGCTAAATGCAGTTTTGCGACTTTTTCGTCCAAATGCTTAGGTAGCATATAAACTTCATTCTTATAGTTTTCAGAATTGTTCCAAAGTTCGATTTGAGCTAATGTTTGGTTTGTAAAAGAATTACTCATTACAAAGCTTGGGTGTCCTGTAGCACAACCTAAGTTTACCAAACGACCTTCTGCAAGGATGATAATATCCTTACCATCAACAGTATACTTATCTACTTGAGGTTTAATTTCGTCTCTTGTATCTCCGTAATTATCGTTTAACCATGCCATATCAATCTCATTATCAAAATGACCAATATTACAAACAATGGCTTTATCTTTAAGTGCTTTAAAGTGCTGTCCTTGTACAATATCTTTATTTCCTGTCGTGGTAATTATTACATCGGCATTTCCCACTACAGTTTCTAATCTCTTCACTTCAAAACCATCCATAGCAGCTTGTAAAGCACAAATTGGATCAATTTCGGTAACAGTTACGATAGAACCTGCTCCTCTAAAAGATGCAGCAGTACCTTTACCAACATCTCCATATCCACAAACTACCACACGTTTACCAGCAAGCATCGTATCTGTAGCACGACGAATGGCATCTACAGCACTTTCTTTACAACCATATTTATTATCAAACTTTGATTTGGTAACAGAATCATTTACGTTAATAGCCGGCATTGGCAAAGTTCCGTTTTTCATTCTCTCGTATAAACGGTGAACTCCTGTAGTAGTTTCTTCAGACAATCCTTTGATATCATCTACCAATTCTGGATATCTATCTAATACCATATTTGTTAGATCTCCTCCATCATCAAGAATCATATTTAATGGTTTTCTTTCTTCTCCAAAAAATAAAGTTTGCTCGATACACCAGTCAAACTCTTCTTCATTCATCCCTTTCCAGGCATAAACAGGAATTCCTGCATCTGCTATTGCTGCTGCTGCCTGATCCTGAGTAGAGAAAATATTACAAGAACTCCAAGTAACTTCTGCTCCAAGCGCTAATAAAGTTTCGATAAGTACCGCAGTCTGTATAGTCATATGCAAACACCCAGCGATACGAGCTCCTTTAAGCGGTTGCTCATCTTTATATTCTTCGCGAAGCGACATAAGCCCTGGCATTTCTGCTTCGGCTAGTTCGATTTCTTTTCTTCCCCAAGCAGCTAATGAAATATCTTTCACTTTGTAAGGAACATAAGGTACAGTTTTGGTACTCATAGTGGTCTATATTTTTATGTTTATGAGGTGCTTTTTAGTATTTGGCACCAAATTGTTCTAAATTCGTCCTCCGAAAATTAGAAAGTTATTTTCTGTTTTTCGGTTTGCAAAGGTACATAATAACTTTAACACTATAAATGCCTCTTTACAAAACTATAACAATAGATTCAAATACTAACTTATTGATTTGGAAGATCGAAGAATCTTATGATTCCCTTTGTGAAGGAATTGAGCTAACAGAACATTGTCAAAATAGAGTTGATAATATGAAATCTGATATGCACAAAAGAGGGTTTATGAGCATTCGACATTTATTAGTTGCCGCTAATTATACGGATCATGATTTGTATTACGATGAATTTGGAAAACCTTATTTAAAAGACGGAAAGCACATTTCTATCACCCATTCTTATCAATTTTCCGGAATCATCATTAGCAATAAACCTGTTGGAATTGATATCGAGAAACAACGAGAAAAAATTCACACCATTGCACATAAATTTGTAAATGAGTTCGAAAATGAGTCTTTAGAAAACGAAAATCAACATCAAGACAAAACTCGTGCACTAACCATACTATGGGGAGCCAAAGAATCTCTTTACAAGCTATATGCTACCGCAGGTCTGAGTTTTCTTCAACATATTTACATTTCTCCTTTTGATCTCACCCATCCCTTTATCTATGGCGCAATTAATTATAATGAGGTAATAAGTCATTATGATTTGGCATTTATAGAATTTGAAGGTTTTACATGTGTATATGCCTTACCATATGAAAAAGAGTTTTAAGAAGTACTTCGTTATTTACTGGTAGGCCTACCAGCTTAATAACAAATTATAATGTTTACTTTTGAAAACGCACATAAACACTTGTAACAAAGTCTTATACCGGTTTGATTTTATATCAAAGACATTAACTATCTATGTACATAAAATCATTAATAATATTTTAACATTAAAATATTCTACAGTGCTATAATATAAACTTACATGTTTCGTTTAAAGCACTACATTAAATTCTAACTCAACTTATAACTATGACATGGAAACTTACGCTCATTTATCAACTCTACTAAACTATTCAACATGTATTAATATTTAATTGCTTTTTAAAAAAATAAGGCTTCAGGCTTTTATATTAAAAAGTTAGCTCCAGATTTATTAAGTATACTTTATAAAGTAATCTCTTACACATAATTAACCTGCAAATTCACGTTACCAAGTGTTAGAAAAATGCAATAAGCATATTAAATAAATTTTTGGAAAGATATAATACACAAGTTTAGTAGCTTATTACGACAATCCTAGATAAAAAGATTTACTTCCCAACTTTTTTACTATCTGGCTTACGATAACAAAAGCATATAACGCTATATCTAATATGGTATATGGTATGCTTTGCATATACAATATATTTTGGATTTCACACTCCATAATTTAAAAAAAACTATTGCAACAAGAGAATTAAAATTATTTAAAACACATTTACGACACAGTAAATTTAAAACTCAACACATGGAAAAAAAGAACAGATTTATTTTCCTCTTTTTACTATTAATTTCCTCGGGCACATATGCTCAACAACAAGAATCCTGGAGTAAATTAATGGAGGACCCAAATAAAAATTTTAAAGAAGTCCAAAAAGAATTTAATAACTATTTTCAATTTAAGGAAGATAAAAAAGGAACAGGATATAAGCAATTCATGAGATGGCAACATCATATGTATGAAAGAACGTATCCTACGGGAGAACGAACAGATCCTGGAATTGCATGGAAAGAAGCTTCAAAATTTCAACGACGATACAGACAAAGAAGCAAAGGACAACAAAAGACAGCTGTAAGTAACTGGAAAGAATTAGGACCTAGAACAGCAGCAGATATTACAGGGCATTGGGCTCCTGGATTAGGTAGAGTAAACTCTATTGCGGTTCATCCAACAAATAGAGATATTATTTATTTAGGAACCCCGGCCGGAGGTTTATGGAAAACAACTTCTGGTGGTAAAAACGGAGATTGGCAACCACTAACAGATAATCTCCCTGTACTTGGAGTATCTTGGGTAGCCATAGATCCCGCAAATCCAAATACTTTATATATTGCTACAGGTGATGTTGATGGAGGATATACCTATAGTATTGGAGTATTAAAATCTACCGATGGTGGTAAAAACTGGAGTAATACAGGATTAACTTCTGATGTTATTAGTAGAAAGCAAATCAGTAAAATAATTATTAATCCTAATAATTCCTCTGTACTATATGCATCGTCTACCGATGGATTTTACAGATCATCTAACGGAGGTACCAATTGGGAAAAACTAAATAATCTTTACTTAAGAGATTTTGAGCTTAAACCCAACGATCCAAATACAATTTATGGGTATGATAATAAAAGTGGTCGTATTCATAGATCGACTAACGGAGGGCAAACATTTACAGAAATTAGCTCTGCTCCCAAAGCAAGAAGATCTGTACTGGCCGTAACTCCTGCAAATCCTAATTATGTATATGTTATCTCTACCACTGCAAATGGTAATGCCATGGGTGGTGTATACCGATCTACCAATAGTGGTGCATCTTTTACCAAAGTAAATAGTAGTAGTACACCAGACATGTTTGGATATGAGCCAAATGATGGTAAATCACAAGCATGGTATGATTTGGCAATTACGGTATCTGATAAAGATGCAAATGAAGTACATTTTGGAGGTATTGTTACCTGGAGATCAATGGACGGTGGAGTAAACTGGGAAAGAACCTCTGAATGGATTCTAGGAAACAAAACCAACTATATTCATCCCGATATTCATGATATGCAATATATCGACGGAAAATTATACATCGGAAATGATGGATTAATAGTTACCTCTACTGACAAAGGAAAAACTTTCGAGAATATTTCTGAAGGTTTAGGTAATCGACAATTTTATAGATTAGGAGTTTCAAAAACAGACCATAACGTATATGGTGGAGGAACACAAGACAACGGTAGTAGTATTTTTTCTAAAGGAAGATGGCATGAATGGTTAGGTGCCGATGGAGGTAACCTAATCTTTAACTGGAAAGATAACAATACCGTATACGGTATTATACAACAAGGACAATCTTGGCATAAATCTTTAAACGGTGGAGAAAAAAATGGGGATGTAAGCATTACTAATCCTGGTGGCGGAGCCTGGGTAGTTCCTTATGAAATGGATCATAACGATCCTGATGTATTGGTAGCCGGACTTTCTGAAGTTGTAAGAACAACAGACGGTATGAAAACCTGGTCTACCATTTCTAATCTTGGGTTAGGAACATTACGATCTATAGGATTGGCACCATCAAACTCTAATTATATTTATGCTTCTAAGGATAACAAAATACATATGACCAAAGATGGTGGAGCCAACTGGATCAATGTCTCTAATGGTTTACCAAATCGAGTAATTACGTATATAGCTGTGCATCCTTCGAACCCAGAAAAAGTAGCGATTTCTTTATCGGGTTATTCTAGTGGTAATAAAGTGTTTACTACAGAAAACGGAGGGCAAACATGGAAAAATGTTTCAGGAAGCTTACCAAATATCCCTGCAAATTGTGTTTTATATCATGATATCCCAGAAAATGGATTATACGTAGGAATGGATGTAGGTGCTTATTATATAGATGATACAGAAACCGACTGGAAACCGTTTATGACAAACATGCCTAACGTTATTGTAAATGAATTAGAGATTCATGAAGCATCTAATACCATTACTGCGGCTACCTTTGGCCGAGGTCTTTGGCGTTCTAATGTTGCTGTAAATAAAAAGCTAATTGCCGATTTTAATAGTGACGATATCAAAGTAAAAGTTAACGAAGGAAGTCAAATCGTTGATGAATCCAAGTCACTTGACGGTGGGCAAATTACCAGCTGGAAATGGTCTTTTCCAGAAGGAATACCAAGTAGTTATAATGGACAATTTCCTCCTAAAGTATTTTATGAAAAAGTAGGGAAATATGATGTTACCCTTACCGTAACAGATTCTAAAGGAAATACCATGTCCAAAACCAAATCAAATTACATTACCATAGAAGACAATATCATTGCTGGTGAAGTTAAGATAGTAGAAGCCTGTTCTGGTATTTTTTACGATTCTGGTGATATAGGAAACTATAAAAACCAAGAAGATCACACTACTACCATTTCTCCAAAATTTGAGAATAGTAAAGTTAAAGTAGATTTTAAGAAGTTTAAAATGGAATATGCTGAAACTTGTGAGTATGATTATCTCGAAATTTATGACGGTACAGACACTACAGCCCAATTGATCGGCAAATACTGTAGCTACAACTCTCCAGGAACCATTATAGCAAACAATGCCAGTGGTAGTTTAACCTTCAAGTTTGTATCAGATAGTCAATATCCAACCGCAGGTTGGGAAGCAATAGTATCATGTGTTGCCAAATAATCAAATGTAGTTAGGTAATTAAAAATTTGAACGTAATGAAAAAAATATATTTAGGTATTTTACTACTTGTAGCACATGTTCAGTTAACTCTTGCACAAGTATATACCACAGATCAAATTAATGCACTGGGAAACTGGGATAGCTTTAGCTCATTTTCTACTCAGGCAAATCCATTTACAGGAGTAGATGGAGATAAAGAAAAAGAATACCAGCTTAATGGAATTAGTTGGACGAATGGAGACAAACTCAAAGCATTTTCTATATTTAATCCACAGGCAACCAATCCGCCTATGGCAGAACGGTGGTTAAAACCAAGAAGTGGTAACAATCTACTCTTATTTAGCTGTAATTTTGATATAGATGCTGATAACTGGATCATATCACCCAAAGTTAAGTTAGAGAGCGGAACTCCAAAATTAGAATTTTATATTCAAAACTATCATGAATATTGGCAGCGCTACCAAATTTGGGTATCCACTACTACCAATGATCTTAATAGTTTTACCAAAATTTCTGATGGCGAATATCTAGAAGCAGGAGGTAAACACCCCACTACTTCTTCTTTAGGATGGAAACGTATCTCTTTTGATCTTTCTGCCTATGCCAATCAAGAAGTATACATTGCAATACATCATGTCACCCCAGAAAAAGGGATTATGATGGCTATAGATGATCTTAAAATTATTTATGGTAAAGAAAATGTACTATTGCCAATCGTTGATTTTTCTGCTGATAAAACAGCTATTTCTGCGGATCAATCGGTTACATTTACCGATCAATCCAAAAATACACCAACAAGTTGGAAATGGACATTTTCTGGAGGAACACCCGCAACAAGTACCGCTAAAAATCCAACGGTGACCTATAAGCACCCAGGAGTATATAATGTCGAGTTAGCAGCAACCAATGCAGACGGAACATCTACAAAGATAAAAACGGGATACATCACTGTCGAAAATAATCTAAAATCTGATTTCTCTGCTAATAAACTTGAAGCTTTTGAAGGCGAAAAGATCATTTTTAGAGACTTTTCATTAGGAGAGCCAACTGCCTGGGAATGGACATTTACAGGAGCAAGTACAGCTAGTAGTACTCAGCAAAATCCTGAAATTTCATATCCCAATGCCGGAACCTATGACGTTATACTAAAAGTTTCAAAAGGAGCTAATCAGGATACACAAACAAAGACAGGTTATGTAGTAATAAAACCTGCAACCATACCAGAGGTTGATTTCTCTGCCAATAAAACTGCGGTTGAAGAAGGAGAGAAAGTGAAGTTTAAAGACGCCACCAAAGGTGGTGGATTGGATTATTCCTGGACATTCGAAGGTGCCTCTCCTCCTGTTAGCAATGAAATAAACCCAGAAGTTACCTATTATAACGAAGGTTCTTATAAAGTAACCTTAAAAGTTTCTAACGCAAAAGGAGAAGATATCGTTACTAAAGAAAACTATATAACAGTTAGTCAAGTAGAGCCTGATTATTGTAGTGCAGATGTAAATGGTTCTGGAGGTACCAGAGGAATTTCTAACGTACAAATAGGAACTATTAATAATGCCTCGACCGCTGGAGACTATACCTACTACAGTGATTTACAGACTACCGTAGAAAGAAATGGATCTTATCCTATCACTATTACATCCTCGTCTGGTGGTTTTGCGGTAGATGCTGATGGAAAAGGAAATAAAGTGGCTGTTTGGGTTGACTGGAATCAAGATGGAGACTTTAGGGATGCAAATGAAAAAGCGGCTGTAATTAATAATACGGGTAGTCGTACTTATACAGCCACGATCAAGGTTCCTGCAGATGCTAAACGAAGAAAATCAAGAATGAGAATACGATCATTCTTTAGTTTCAATAACGGTGATGAAGATCCTTGCGGTGAAAAACCAGAAGGAGAAGTCGAAGACTACAATCTATACGTTAATGCGACAGACATTAAGCCAATTGCAGATTTTGAAGCAAACACACAATCTGTACCTGGTGGGGCGTTTGTTAATTTTAAAGATATCTCACAAAATACAGTTACAGGATGGGAATGGAATTTTGAAGGAGGTACTCCTACTATAAGTTATGATAGAGATCCACAAATTAAATATACAACTCCAGGTACATATAGAGTTACTCTAAAAGTAACCAATAGCGCTGGTGCTGATACCAAGATCAAAGAAAATTATATTACCGTTACTCAGGGAGATGACCCAACACCTACTTGTAATGATGGTATCCAAAACGGAGATGAAACGGGTATAGATTGTGGTGGTACTTCTTGTGAACCATGTACAGTAAGTGTCGACGGTGCTACAGTTGCAACCAGTGATGATAAAACAGCAGTTACTACCATAACTGGTGATGGTATTGCCGATGTAATTACTTTTAAAAATACCAGTTCATCTACTGCTGATTACAGCTATATCATTACTGATGATGTAGGTAAAATTCTAGCTACAGAAAGTACTTCTCATGATTTTGAAGGAGCTACCGCAGGAATTTGTAGAGTATATGGTATTTCTTATAATGGTACTCTTAGCGTAACCGGAAAGAATATATCTGATACTAGTCTTGCTACAGAAACCTATGATGTTTCTAGTAATTGGATTACTGTAACCAGAGAAGACAACACTCCAGATCCAACATGTGATGACGGTATTATGAACGGAGATGAAACTGGTATTGACTGTGGTGGTACTTCTTGTCCTTCTTGTCCTGTTGCTGTAGACGGTGCAACCGTTTCGACAAATGATGACAAAACAGCTATTACTACCATAACAGGTGATGGTGTTGCCGATGTAATTACGTTTAAAAATACAAGCTCATCTGCTGCTACTTATAGTTACATCATTACTGATGATACCGGTAAAATCTTGACTACAGAAAGCTCTTCTCATGATTTTGAAGGAGCTACTGCAGGAATTTGTAGAGTATATGGTATTTCTTATAATGGTACCCTAAGTGTAACCGGAAAGAATATATCTGATACTAGTCTTGCTACAGAAACTTATGATGTTTCTAGTAATTGGATTACTGTAACCAGAGAAGACAACACTCCAGATCCAACATGTGATGACGGTATTATGAACGGAGATGAAACAGGTATTGATTGTGGTGGTACTTCTTGCCCGGCTTGTCCTACTACTACTTATTGCGAGATATCATCGAATGCTTCAGAAGAATATATTAGTCGTTTTCAATTAGGTACTATCGATAAGCAGTCTACTTCTGGTACTAATGGATATAATGATTTTACTGAATTATCTACCAGCCTTGAAAAAGGTAAAGTAGCTACATTTACAATCACTCCAAAATGGAAAAGCACCGTTTATAATGAAGCTTATGGTGTATGGATAGATTATAATAAAGATGGAGATTTTGCTGATCCGGGTGAAAAGGTATGGAGCAAAACTTCTTCAAAAGACACTTCTATAAAAGGAGAATTTACCGTTCCTTCTGATGCTTCCAATGGTAGTACAAGAATACGGGTAATCATGAGGTATAGTAATGCCCCAGCTCCTTGTACCTCTTTTAACTTTGGAGAAACAGAGGATTACACAGTCGTTATAACAGACACTCCTGTGGCTACTTGTAACGATAATATCCAGAACGGAGATGAAACAGGTGTAGATTGTGGAGGAACATGTAGTCCATGCGTTCCTACTACTGTAGGAGAAGTAGTATATGTAGATATTCAAGATCAAACCGTAAGTGCTACCAATGTTTGGACTCCATTCCAAATAGAAATTGGAGACAGCAGATATTTTGGACCATGGTTATCTGGCAATATCCTTAGATTGGTTACCTATGATAAAGATGTTGTATGTGAAGAAAATTCTAGTAACATCACTTTACTTCCTGATGGGGTAAAAGTTGATGCTTCAAGCAATTTTGTGACCAACTCAAATAGTTTTGTGGTAAGTTCTTCTGACTACCCTAACTGGAATGGTAAATCTGGTTATATAGGGTTTAATTTTAAAGTAAGTGGAAGAACCCATTATGGATGGCTTTATGCTACGGTTTCTAACGATGGTACTTCATATACTATATTAGACTATGCATATAACAAAGAGCCAGAGCAAGGTCTAATTACGACAAGAGATATTGTTAAATCGGTAGATAAATACAAAAGATCTATTTTTACTCCTAACCCTTTCAAAGATACAGCTACTTTGGATGTTAGTGGATTAGGAAAAGTAAACTTTACATTATCTGTATATGATGTCCTTGGAAAAGAGGTCTACTCAAAAACATATGCTGAAAATCCTGGAAAAATAACTCTGGGAGAAGATCAGATTAGACGGGTAGGTGTCTACTATATTAGAATAGTTACAAAGAATATTTCTGAATACCATTCTGTAATCAAGAAATAAAGCTTTTTTTTAAATTTCAGGTTTTATAACCCCTTTAGTAGTTGCTTTACTAAAGGGGTTATTTAATTAAGTTTTGATTTATACCATTTATGCTTTAAATCTACTGGTATTACAACCCTCCAACATTCACTGTATTCCCATTTGTTATTAATGTTTGACCATCTGTAATACCTTGCCCGGTGGCTGTTCCTGTAAGATCAATAGTTTTTCCAGTTATTGCAGGGATAATAGAAACTAATTGTGCCAAGATACTGTTTATAGTTGCAGAAGATAGTGCCCCGTTAAACACGATAATAGTTTCTCTAAACTCTTCGAGTGAAGACAAATTTATGGTAGCTAACACCTGATTTGTACTAAAATCTAAATTAGTTTTTACCGTTCGTAAAGCTCTTAAATCCACAGAAATAAGAGAAGCATTTTGCCTCACGTCAATACCATTATAAAATGTATCATTGGTTGTAAAAGTCGCAGTCGTTAACAAAGGAAATGAAAGTGTTTCTAATTTGTCATTCGATATGACTTCTATAAGTTGTATACTTTGTATTTTTTCAAAATTAATTGCAGCTACATCAGCGTTTCCTCGAATATAAATCCCACCTGTAATTGCATCCAAGGTGTTCTCTATAGAAATTTCTTCTAGAGTATCATTGTCACTAATATCAATCCCCCCTTCGATACTTGCTAGTAATGGCATTTCAAAATTTAATAACATCATATTATCATTTACAGATAATACCACAGGTTGTAAACCATCGTTTACATCTACCACTGTAGTTATATAATCTTCTGGAAAAACATAATTGCCCATCTCTATAACTTTTGGAAAGCTAAAAGTTCCCAATCCATCATTATCAGAGATGCTAATTTGATTTACCGTTTCTATATTCGAAAAATTTAATGATGATACCATAGGGTTACTTCGAATAGTAATACTACCAATGTTAACAATACTAGAAAAATTTAAATTTTGGATAATTGCGTTATCCGAAATATCAACACTCAACGCATTATCAAGTGCGTTTATATTTAATGATGTTAAGTTCTTATTTGAAGAAATTCCTATAGTTCCGGTTTTTGATAATTGAGGTATTTCAATTGTTTTCAAATTATCATTCTCAAATATAGTAACATGTGATGTAGATATATTTATAGCAGATTGCACCATAGGTAGGGTAACAGATTCCAGAGTATCATTGAAATTTATAATTATATCAACGAACTCTTCTAAAACAGGAATGTTTAATTCTCCCAATCCCTTATTGCTCGCTATAGACAATTGCGTTATACTACTTAAAGAGGGTATTTGCAATGAGTTTAACACAGGATTATTAGTCACCGATAAATGAGAAACTACATGTGTTAAATCAGGAAAATTTACAGTCTCTAATATCTTATTATCTTCAATTTCGACCTCAACAGCTTCAGAAATTCCAGATATATCTACATGAGTAAGGTTTGTCGTATTTTTAATCACCACAAACTGAGTATTTTCTCCTATTCTATTTTCAATTTTCTGTACTGCTTCTTCATTGGTTATTGTTCCTGTTAAGATCAGATAGGTTACCCCTCCATCATTGCCATCTTCTCCATCATTGCCATCTTCTCCGTCATCGCCATCCTCTCCATCGGTTCCATCATTACCATCTTCTCCATCATCACCATTAGTCCCATCTGTTCCGTCAATACCGTCTATCCCATCTTTTCCATCTATTCCATCCTCAACCGTACATGAAAAAAACAGGGTTAACACACTAAAAAAAATACTATACAATAGCTTACGTCTCATAGATTTAAATATTTAAGTTAAAAAAAATGAAAAAAGGCATATTTATGCCTTCTTATTAAAAACTACATTCCAGAAAATCTTTCCATTTTTTCTGGTACTGTATAATAAAGTATGATAACTAGATAAAGTGTTACCTTGTTTTTTTAAATAACCATTTATAAAGAAGAGAAATCAATTAACTACTTGTTAATATTAAATCTTAATTAGGCTTATTAGGCATGGTTAATTTTTTAACAAGAAGAAAAAAAAATTGTTAGTGATGGTAACAAACTATCTTTTAAAGTTACTTACTCATAAATATTTATACATTATGAAAACACAAGACAATAAAACGAGTAAACAAAACATTTTAAACACATTTTCTTCTTTTTCAATAATAAATCCAAGAAGCATTTTTGGGGGAGAAGGTTCTAATTATGAATTTTCAAGAGATACAGATCCTAAAGGTCGCGTCTCTTCTTAAAAATAAAAAAAACAGCCATCTAAATATAGATGGCTGTTCTTACAATAAGAAAGTAAATACGATTACTCTACACTTTCTTTATTTTATGAATAACTTATAAAACTCTTTTTTTATTCTTCTAATTGGTATCAAAACTCCATATCTGACTTATGGTAACTCCCTGATTAGTATCCTTGGCTACCACCCTCCAGTAATAGGTTTTATTAGCAGCGATCGTAACATCATAAGATGACGCTACTGTATTGTCTGCTACTAATGCAGGAGGGTTGGTTTCGCCAAAGTATACATCATATGTCAAAGCATCTTCGTCTGCATCTGTTGCACTCCAACCTAACGTTATATTACTTCCAGATATATTTTGTTCATGAGAAGGTGTTATCACCGAAGAAATTACTGGTAGTGTATTTACGATAGCTATCGGCTCTGTAAAAAATGACTGCACAGGAGAATATGGACTCTCATAGCCTTTTTTATCACGAGCCTTTACTCTCCAGAAATAAGCGGTTTCATTTTCTAATGTAAAAGCAAAACTGTTATCTGTAGTAGATGCATTAAAGAGTACTTCTTTAAAATCATTTGTTTTGGCAATTTCTACACTATAGATATAAGGCCCTCCAAAAACCGAGTACGAGTTATCCCACTTAAACTCCAAATCAAAATTTGTACAAATTAGGTTGTCTGTGGGGTATTTTAGTATCGGTATTTCTAATACTAAATCACTATCGTTAAAAGGAAAATCTACCGCTAAAAATTCCTCATTATCACAAGAAAAAAATAGTGCGGCTAAAATGGTTATATATAAATATCTCATGGTTTTCTTTGTTTATTTTTTAATAATTCTCATGGTTTTTGAAGTGTCTTGATTTAGGGTAATAAAATAGATCCCAGCAGGTAAGCTTTGCATAGGCAATTCTATTTTATTTGCTATTACAGGATGTACTCCAAGAGACACACTTACTCCTAATGCATTATGAACTTCTACTGTCATAGTATCACTATTCACATCTGGAATACTGAGCGTTACATTGGCATTGGTAGGGTTAGGATATACAGCTACATTCTGTAATTGGTCTAATACTAGAGATAATTTTCCTTGACAGGTAACTTTAGAAAACACATTTACAACTCCTTCATTTTTTACATCGACTGTAAAACTTTTAGAATTATATTGTCCAATTTCTTTATCATTAACTGTCACTATATAAGGTGCTGTACCCGACTCGATATCTATAAAAATTTGATTTTTTGATGTACTCTTTGTTATTTTCCCGAGTAGTGATGATGATGCATCGATAGTAAATTCATAGCATTTCTCACAGTCAGAAGTTCCATCTACGGTAATACATATCATATAGGTTCCAGGAGCTAGGTCACCCACTGTAAGGTTCGAATTAAAAGGATAGGTTTCCCCATTAATTGAAGCTATATAATTTAAATGCTCGCTGGCTGTAATCTGTATATTTCCATTATTCTTACCTACACAGGTCTCACTAAAAGCCTGAAGCTGAAAATTGTCATCTGGCAAATCCATATACGGGCAATCTGCAGTAACTCTTACGGTTGCAGTCTTTATCGATGTATTTCCATTCACATCTGTTGCAGTAATGGTCACGGTATTATCTCCGGTACTGGTCCAACCAAAAGTACTAGGTGTAACCTCTAGCGTATCAATCCCACAATTTTCTGCCACAGCCGATGTAGGTATAAATGCTACATAATCATTGGTAGCTCCCCATTGTGTAGCATTACGACCTGGTACAGGTATCGCAGCGGTACCGTCTATATTTTCTAATCCTTGTGTTTTATCATCACCGGTCAAAGGAATATTGGTAGTATGAATTTCGATACGATTCGTACCTTCAAATAGTTTTACTTGTGTCGTCGTAATATCATTATCATCATCAATATGAGTCACACTATCCCAGTCCATAATCAGGATTCGATTAGGTGCATCTCCAATAGTTGCATAACGCATGGTTCCACCACTTTCCGGATCTATATCGTTCCAGTCAAAAGCGATTAAATTATTAGGTTCACTAGTATCTGGCAAGGTTTGTCCATTACAACAACCATCTTCTCCTTCATCAGAGAAGGTAATAAACCCATTAGACGAAATATAGAACTCGGTATATAGATACCCATAAAATGCAAATTCAAAACCAATAGGCAAGGCTGGTGTTAACTCATCATCATCTAATACCACTTGAGTACCATTTGCACTAATATCTACTCTATCTAGGGTTCCTGTAGTTTCTACGGTATAATCACGAGCCAAAGCATCTGGACCTATTAAATCATTCACATCTACAGTTGCAGTTCCATTGACATCTAACATCACCGTATGATCTTTGGTAGTAAATTGTGGTGCCATGGTATCATTTACGGTTACATCATACGTACATGTCGAAGTACCTCCGTTATTATCTGGAATATCATAGGTAAATGTAGTTGTACTACCTACGGCTAGTAGTGTACCACTGGCCGGCCCTGCTGTAATATTACTGGCACATGGATAATTATATACTGCACCACATGCATTTGAATCAGCATCTAATACGAGATCCCCCGGGCAAGAAGGCATGGTTATGGTTACTGTTGTAGTACAACTCACACGATTTCTACCATTATCATATACCGTTATACTGATCGAATTATCTCCCAAATCAGAACAACTAAAATAGGAAGGACTTATTCTCACTCTATCTATACCACAATTATCGGTAAAACTTGCCAACACATCATCTTCGGTAATATTGGCTTCGCCATTTTCATCCAACTCTATAGTAAATGGCACAGCACATTCTATTACAGGATCTGTATTATCTTCTACGAATACTGCAACACCCATGGTACTGGTAGCACCATTATCATCTGTAGCAGTTAACAGAACTGGATTTATACCTGCATCTTCACAGGTAAAATTGGTTTTGCTTAAACTTAAAGTCGCACTGCCACAATCATCAGCCACACTAGCGTTCAAATCTGCCAATGTAAGTGTTGCCATCCCGGTTATTGGATCTAATTCTATAGTTGCAGAACCATCGGTTGTAATTACCGGTGGTGAATCTACTATGGTAACAGTTACATCGATGCTAGCCGTATTATTAGCAGCATCGGTAGCGATTAGTTGTATGGTATTGGCTCCTATATGAGAGCAATCAAAACTGGCTTGACTCAAGCTTAAATTAGCAGTACCACAATTATCGGTAGCTCCATAACCAAAACTAGTTGGATCTACAGTTGCATTACCGTTGGTATCTAAAGTTACTGTCAAATTACTGGTCGTAACAAAAGGAGATGCATCCCCGCGTACCCATACTCTATGAATGGTACTGTTGTTATTAAGTCCAAAATCATCTACTTCCCAACGGTTTCCTATTCCTCGAACTCCCCAATGATAGGATCCTGCAACATAAAAAGGGAATTCAGTTAAGGCGAAATCTCCCTGATTAGAAAAATAACCATTAAGACTGGGACTCCCAGGAATATTTGCCGTATGACCGGGAAGTGCTGTATGATTATCACGTATCCCACTAAAGCTACCTGATCCTGTTTTTACATAATTTACCGCATTGGTATAACTGGTTTTAAAATCGATTATTCTAGAGTGTCCTGTAGTTTCTGCATAAAAACGCATTTCTTCAAAATCGATGGCTGCTGCCAACTGGTTACCCATATGTCCCCAATTTGCAGTTCCTGCTTCGTTATCTCCAACAGTAGAAGATCCTAACAAAGGTAAATCTGTGTTACGAACCGTTAGATCAGTATTATCTCCTGCCAGATGTACATAGTTAAGGATCATCAGCCAACCACCTCCATCAGTATCGTTGTCTAATACACCCTGAAAGGTGCTTCCGTTAAAATTAAAATAGTATGTCCCACTAGGCACACTCCCTACGGTTGCAGGCAATAAGTTTCTAAAAGGGTTAGATAAAGTTCCGTCTTGAGTCGTACCCAAAACCGGTGGTGTAGTATCTTGTCCCGGGCCACATTGCGCATGCAGTCCGTATGTAGACAATGCTAACATCAACAAAAAAAATAATTGTTTTTTCATAGTAATAAGGGGGTATTTAATTAGTTATCTTTTATACTATACAGTTAAATTAGGGTTGACCCTATTTATTTTTTTCAATTCTTAGTAAATCTTCTGTTAGTTCCTCTGAATCTATTTAAAGTTAAGGCTCCCAACAACCGGCTATACTAGTGTTTTGAAGTACAAAACCCATTGTCAGGAGCCACTCTCAGATAACTAACTGTAATTACTTTTATAACCTGAATTCGATTCATCTGAAATGCGTCGGTTTGAGTGATCCGACTTGGCGGGTTGTATCGACCTTTCGACAAGCTCAAGATGACTAACATTTCGGTACTAAAAAGCTATTCTCGATACAATTTTTCTACATTTTATTACGAAAAATCACTCGAATCGACGCTTTTTATAGTATTCTTACTATTAATCGAACTCAGGTTTTTATACTTATTAATTTGTTTTAAAATTCCATATGGGACTAATAGCAGTCCCTTGCTTATCATCTTTTACCACTATCTTCCAATAGTACGTGCTATTTGTGGCTACAGCAACATCATAGGTAGTTGCGGTGATATCTTGAGCTACTAAGGTTGGAGGAGTACTATTTCCAAAATATACATCATAGACTATAGGATCTCCATCGGGGTCTGCCGCACTCCAATCCAATGTTACCATTCCTCCTGAAACACTACTTCCTTTTTGTGGGCTGTTGATCGCCGGTTGATTAGGAATATGATTTACCACAGCATCGGGCTCTGTAAAAAATGAATGAACCACAGAATAACCACTATCAGCTTGTTTACTATCAATAGCTTTGACACGCCAATAATAGGTTTTTCCTTTCTGCATGGTAAACATGCGATAGGTTTTAGTGGTAAAAATTGTAACTAAACCTGTTGTAAAGGAGGCATCTAACGCAACATCTACCTGGTATGCCAAAACATCATTATTGGCATCAGAAGATTCCTCCCAACTAAACTCCAGATTGGTATGGGTACAAGTCTGCTTATCTGCCGGAAATACCAGATTAGGTATTTCGGGGACAGTATTAGTACTATCTGGATTGGGTACTGTATCAGAAAACTCGTCTTTTTTACAAGAAAACAGTACCCCAAAACTTATTATAGTGATCAATAATATTCTCATTCTTTTATAATTTTAATTATTTCTGAAGATTCACTCACTTGTACAAAATATACTCCTGCCTGCATTGCAGACATTGGTATAATTACCTTATTATCTATTACAGCATATGTTTTAGTTAATACATGCGTACCTAACGTATTATGAATGGTCACAGTAATTATATTTCTTCCATCGGGTATGCTTAATGTGATATCTGATCGCGTAGGGTTTGGATATACACTTATTTGAGCGCCCAAAACAATACTCTTTGATAACTTCCCTTCACAAGCTATACTAGAGGTAACCTCAACAGTATCTCCGTTTTTGGCTGATACCGAAAAGCTATTGGTAGCATAGGTTCCTACAACTTCATCATTGATCATGACCGTATATGGTGCTGTACCTGATTCTATATTTACTTGTACCTCTTTAGCAACTATACCAGAAGTAATTTCCGTTTTACCTGCTAATACTGAAGCTGCCTCAATTACTGCCTCAAAACAACGCTCACAGTTACTAAAGCCATCGATAGCAATACATATTGGATAAGTTCCTGGTGTTAGATTATCTACAGTAAGTGTTTCTGTAAAACTATATGCCTGACCATTAATGGTAGTGGTATAATTTTGAGAACTTGTTGCTGCAATGGTAATACTTCCGTTATTCTTATCGGTACAAGTTTCACTAGATGTTTGTATCTGAAAATTATCTGCAGACAGATTTACCAGAGGACAAGCTTCTACCACGGTCAACGATTGTAATACATCTGTCGCAGCATTCCAGTTGGTATCTCCTGCTTGCGATGCTGTAATCGTAGCGGTTCCTAATCCTACAATACTTACTACATTTCCTGTAACCGTTGCCACGGTTGGGTCTGAACTTACATAGGTTACCGCCAATCCAGAAGATGCGGTAGCTGTAAGGTTAAAATCTACATCATCGATAGTTACGTTTGGCAATGCATTAAAAGTAATTGTCTGATCTCCTTTATTTACAGTTAACGACTGTGGTACATCTATAGCATTGGCATAGGTAGCATTTCCTGCCTGTGACGCCGTTATTGTAGTGTTACCAACTCCTACTATAGTAACCACATTTCCGCTAATGGTAGCTACGGCTGTATTAGAACTTACATAGGTAATCGCATTACCCGAAGCTCCTCCGGTAGCTGTTAAGCTAAAATCTGCATCTCCATACTGACGATCTGTTAATGCGTTAAAGGTAATCGTCTGAGGTATTTTATCGGTAATGGTTAGATTACCTGCTACAAAAGTTAGGTTATAATTACCATTTACGCTTAAGGATCCCTGGTTAATCGCATAATCACCTAATGTTTCTCCGGCAACTCGTGTTAAGCTACCTGTGATTGCATCAGAAAATTGTAACGCACCATTGGTAATCTGATAAGTCAAGGCCGGATCTGCAGCTCCTATTATTTTTACCTGATCATCTGCTGTAATCGTGATTGCTCGTTGCCCAATCGTTAGGTCATCTCCTACATAACTTAAGGTATAATTACTACCTGCACTTAAACTTCCTTGATTAATAGCATAGGTACCTACAGCTTCTCCCACTACACGAGTTAGACTTCCTGTAAAAGTATCACTAAACTGTAATGCTCCGTTGGTTACTTGATAACTTAAGGTTGGATCTGCATCTCCATACGTCTTGGCTTGTGTATCTGCTGTTACTTCGATCACTCGTGGATTAATAAGTAACCTTGCTGAAGGAGCGTTCATAAATGAAACATTGTAGGATGATTGTCCGCCATTGGTAGAAGTAAACTGAGTATTTAGATTTCTAATTTGATATCCTCCTACATTTTCTCCTGCATCTCTAAAAGTACCTACTACCTCTACTGTATCATCAAAAGCCAATGAACCCGTAGTAATTGTAAATGGTACATTGAAAGCAGGGTCTGGATCACCATATGTTTTTTGAATCCCACTAGGTACGATTCTAATAAAACGATAATCAATATATAAATTACCCGGTACAAACGTAAGGTTATAGTTACCTCCCGGTGATAAGGTTCCTTGTTGAATAGCATAATTTCCTTGCGCTTGTCCAGCTGCTCTATCCAAAGTTCCCGTAAAAGTATCACTGCCGGCTAAACTACCACCGGTAATCGTATAGGTAAACGCAGGATCTGCATCTCCGTAAATCTTCGACTTGGCATCTGCAGTCACCTCGATAGCTCTTTGAGCAATGGTTAAATCATCAGATACAAAGGTTATCGCATAATTAGAATTTATACCTAAAGTTCCCTGGTTAATAGCATAGGTTCCTGCATCTTCTCCGGCTACTCTACTTAGGTCTCCTGTAAAGGTATCACTACCTTGTAATACTCCAGATGTAATTTGATACGTCAATGCTGGATCAGCATCGCCATAGGTTTTATTCTTGGCATCTGCAGTAATCTCTATAGCTCTTTCTGTAATCTCAAAATTATCAGATACAAAAGTTACATTATAGTTAGCTGTAGTTGCATCTAATGTACCTTGATTAATAGCATAAGTGCCTACATTTTCTCCTGCTACTCTTGCTAAATTACCTGATAAGGCAAACGTGTTAAAATTATATAAGCTAGTTCCTGTTGTTGGCAATGGTGTCATTGTATAAGCCAGTGTTGGATCTGTATCTCCATAAGCTTTTGACTGTCCTGCATTCGCTGTGATGGTAACTTCTCGTGGCACAATCTCTATTGCTGAAAAAGTATATACAAAATTATAGTTAGAGCTTAAGTATGGTACCGCTCCGGTAATATTAACTTTTGCTCCATTTACATAATTACCCACATTTCTTGGAGTAGTACTTCCGTCAAAATAATTAACATTGGCTAAGCCTGTACCACTTAAATCATTCACTGTATCTCCATTTACAAACCCAGAAACTATAACTGGAATACTTGCAGATGCATCCGCCAACAACCCATATTCAATGGTAGTTACATCAGGTCTAACCGTTAAGTCTTTTCTAGAAATACCTAAGCTCTGACTTACATTGGGCGCTGCATTATAATTAGAATTTCCCGCCTGACTTGCAATTATGGACACACTAGAAACCCTTATTACAGTCACTTCATTCCCTGAAATTGTAGCAACAGAAGTATCTGAACTTGCAAAACTTACTGGTAATCCAGAGGATGATGTTGCTGTTACATTAAATACATCTCCATAGGTTGCCCCACTTAGAGCTCCAAAAGTAATTACCTGATCTGCTTTGTTGATGGTTAAGGTTTCGTTAGAAGTTCCTTGATAATTAGTATCATTTATAGTTGCGACTACTGCATAGTTACCAGCGTTTGTTGGCACCGTTGTTCCTCCATCATACGTAACATCTACTGTTAATCCGTTTGGTATTGTCGTTACTGATACTGGTTTTGTGGTACCATCATACGTTTGTGTCAAATCATTAATTACAATTGCAACCGTTGCTTTTGTAATTTCAAAATCGCTAGATACAAACGATAAGTTATAATTACTATTTAATGCTAAGGTTCCTTGATTAATTGCATACGTTCCTACGGCTTCTCCAGTTACTCTTGTTACTGCTCCTGTAAAAGCATCACTACCTTGTAACACTCCTGAAGTAACCTGATAGGTTAATGTCGGATCTGCATCTCCATATTCTTTTGTTTTGGCATCGGCGGTAACTTCAATTGCTCTTGCAGTAATACTTAAATCATCTGATACAAATGTCAATGTATAATTACTACTTAAAGCTAATGATCCTTGATTGATCGCATACGTTCCTACTATTTCTCCAGCTACTCTTGTTACTGTTCCTGTAAAGGCATCACTACCTTGTAACACTCCAGATGTGATTTGATAGGTCAAGGCGGGATCTGCGTCTCCATATATTTTTGTTTTTGCATCGGTAGTAACTTCAATGGCTCTTGCGGTAACACTTAAATCGTCTGAAATAAATGTCAATATATAGTTACTACTTAAAGCCAATGATCCTTGATTGATCGCATACGTTCCTACTGCATCTCCTGTTATTCTGTTTAAATTCCCGGTAAAGGCATCACTACCTTGTAACGCTCCAGAAGTAATCTGATACGTTAATGCAGGATCTGCATCTCCATATATTTTTGTTTTGGCATCGGCGGTAACTTCAATTGCTCTTTGAGTAATGGTAAGATCATTAGACACAAAGGTTATATTATAACTACCACCAGCGCTCAAGGTTCCTTGATTTATCGCATAAGTCCCAACATCTTCTCCGGCCACTCTTGTCAAACTACCTGTAAGGGCATCGCCACTTACTAAACTACCTGAAGTAATTTGATAGGTTAGATTATCTGTATCTCCATATGCCCTTGAAACGGCATTTGCTGTGATTTCTATATTTCTTTTACTAACCGTTAGATCTTGTGCAACATCGATCGCAGGAGTATAAGTAGCATCTCCTGCTTGACTTGCAGTTATTGTAGTTGTACCTGCACCTACTATGGTTACTGTAGTGCCCGAAATAGTCGCTACAGAGGTATCAGAACTTACATAACTAACGGGTAATCCAGAATCTGAAGTTGCCGTTAAATCGAAAGTAGCATCGCCATAGCTTTTTGTTGTTAACGAATTAAACGTTATTGTTTGTGATTGTGTTGCAGAATGAGTGGCTGTTACTGTGTTACTCATAGGCACAAATCCACAAACACTATCTGTAAACAAATCACTTACCCAATTGGTGGCATCGCCTGCTCCATTTTGTAAGGTACCTGTATTGGTGTTTCCTGATGCATCAGACACTGTTGTCCCAGAAGTTTGATCATAATTATAATTTAACACCAAGCCCGTTTGTGGCGTAGTAAACTGGGTATTCATAGTAGAGGTAATCTCAGTTTGAGTACGGATTCCGTTCCAAATCCTGGTTTGTGCTAACGCTCCACCAAACAGTTTGCTACTATTTGATGTACTTTCATAATTTCTTCCTAATCGGATGTTTGATGATAATTGAAAAAATTCAAACCCAGAATAAATCCCAGTTGAACCTATTAGGTTTCCATTGACATAGAAATTAATAGCAGGTCCATTCATTGTTGCTGCGACATGAAACCAAGTATCTATAGGATAAGTATATCCTGGTGTATTATAAGCTCCTCCATCATCAACATCATTGTCATAATGACCCGCAAAAATAGTTCCTCCTGAAATATTAATATAAAAAGGAACAACTGTAACTGATGGATTAAAAAAACTTGAATACCCCTCAAAAGAAATAATAGAAGCATTAATATCGGTAGCATCGGCTGCTGGAATTTTTACCCAAGTTTCAATAGTTGCTTGTTGAGTATTACTTAAATGTGAACTGATTGCCGGAATACTTACATAATCATCCACATTATCCAAACGTAATACTGTTCTAATTCCATGATTAGCAGTTGCATCAGTTCCTACCACTTTATAGGTTTTATCTGCTGTTATCGCATCTGAAGCAAATGACACATCACTACCTGTTCCCGTAAGAGGGCCTTGTAATACTTCATTGGTCGTATTGTCTTGTAAATAATAACTTATTCCTGATTGAGAACTGGCAACCGATACAATAGCTGATGCTCCATCTGGCTGTGTTAAATTTATAGTTTTAGCATCTAATGCCTGTACACTAGCCATTGGGGTACCAGACATTAACAATGTATTAGTAGCAGATGGTAAGGTTTGATTACCTTGTACTGCCATGACATTATAAGTACGATTGGCCGTTAAAACTTCTGAAGCAAACGAAATTCCACTTCCTGTCCCAGCAACTGGGCCTTCAATGATAGTATTATCACTATTATTTCTTAAGTAATAATCTACATTTGACTGAGTATTATCCAAAGACACTGTTGCAGTTGTGCTACATAGCCCAGAACCTGTTGTATTTAAAGCTACGTTCTGATTGACTAATGTAATAGGATTTACTGTTAATGGTTGTATTACATCTGGAGCAGGATCATACACTCCACCTCCAGCTTGTGAAGCCGTAATGTTTACCGTTCCATCTTTATGAATGGTAACGGTACTACCAGAAATTGAAGCAATCGTAGGATCTGAACTCGCATAGCTTACTACTAAACCAGAAGAAGCTGTAGCCGTTAAATCAAAAGCTGCATCTCCATAGGTAACATCACTCAACGGATTAAAGGTAATGGTTTGTGGTGTCCCGTTTATTGTAACAGTTACATCTGTTGTGGTAGCATTATATAAGAAATCATCAGGGGTAAAAGCACGTAATATTACCGTTCCTGCACCTCCTGCCGTAAACACATTTCCAATTAATGTGGATCCTGTCCCTCCATCATTTACAATACTATAAGTGGTGGTTTGACTAGACAAATTTTGAGCTGTTATTATGGTATGACTTTCCCCCGGATTTAAGGAAAAATCGAATAAATTATGTGCTATGTCTGTTTTTGGCGAGAATCCAGCATTATAAAATGCTGTTGAATAAAAGGCTACTGTTTCACTATAATTTGCATCTGCAGCTTGTGTTACTTTTATTACTATAGAACCCGCAACATTGTTTAGATTTAATAAATTACCATTGATGGTGTATCCTAATGTTCCTCCAATAATTTCAAAAGTATACGCCCCAGTAGAATTAGAACTTATAGTAGTAGTCATATCTAAAGTTGTTGGGCCAGAATTTACTTCATATGCAATACCTCCTCCTAAGGTTGCTAAGGGTGCAGTTATAGTTAAGGTCATCGTTTTAGCAGCAACCTGATGCGTTGCTGTTGCCGCTCGTAAAGCTTCTATGATTACCGTTCCTGCACTGCCTACAGTCACCGTTTCATTATTGGTGCCGCTTAATGTAGTTCCTGTACCTCCATCATTTATCATTCTATAGCTAATTCCTCCACTAGGATCTGAGGTTGCATTCAGGTTAAAATTGGGAGCACCAGCGTTAACCGTTACATCATCAAATGTAATCGTTGGTATAAGCAAAGAACCGTTATTCACTACTGAAAATTCATACCCTGTTTGCTGATAGCTATTTATAAAATAGGGGGCTCCAGAATCGTTATAAGCATAAATGGTAAAATAATAGGTAATATCCGGAGTTAAACCTGTTATTACCTGATTGGGTGTTACAGAACTACCTACATACATCACCTGTTCTCCTCCTTTATAATCTGCATCGGGTGTAGGTATGGGTCCTCTAAAGCCATGGGGGGTAAAACTATTTACGGTATTCATTTTTACGATATACCCTTTAGGTATCCCCAATCCGTTATCGGCAGCTGGTGCAGCGATAAATGAGGCTAAGGTAAATGCTGTTCCTGTATAATTATCAATTACTGCATTAGATGCTAATTTATCGGTTACCCCTGGTGTATATGTTGAAATAGCATCTGAGGTATTCGAAAAATAATAGACTCCCGCACATTCGGTATATGAATAAATCTTAAAGAAATACTGTGTGTTGGGCAATAGGTTCTGTGCCGTAAAAGCTTGCCCTTCTGGAAATGCCCCTGCTAAAACCACTTGCTCTCCAGAGCCAGAATAATTTACATCTGCTGTTGGCAAGGTATTTAAAGCTCCGGTTATATCGGTAAACGTATTTTCTATATTTATTTTTACTACTTGTCCTTCTACACCAACAGGCACATTAGAGATAATAGGGGAAACCCTAGTTTCCCAATGTAAATCTTCTCGGAAAGCATTTAATTCTGAATTTCCTACTGGTGCTCCGCATGTTTTTACAGAAACTGCGGTACTTCCTGTTGTTTCAAAATACTCACTCCCTGCACAGGTATTATAGGCATATACTTTTATATAATAGGTTCCATTACTAATCAATCCTGAAACTGAAATATTAGGAGCAGCAGAGCTCCCCACATACATTACTTGCTCTCCCCCAGTAACCGCATTATATACTGTGCTTGACGAGCTAGGCACTGATGTTGGTGTTGTAAATAAGTTTACATCACTTACTTTAACTATATATGCTAACGTTCCTTGTGATGCATTGGATGGTGGTGTAAAAGTATCAATTCCTATAGTAGTAGCCCCTGTTACACTTGTAACTACATTGGTTACTGCCGATGAGGGTGCTGCGCACACATAATTGGTGGTTACTACTGCAGATCCAGTGGTATCATAATTATATGTACCACCACATAAATCATAGGTGTATACTTTTACATAATATTCTGTATTGATCTGCAATCCTGTTATTACCTGATTAATATCATCAGTAGTTCCTGCTCCGTTTCCTACAGCACCCGTATATACTACTTGTTCCCCGGTTTTACCTGAGTAATCCGTTGAAACTGGAGGTAAAGTTGCTCCACTAGGCGCGGTAAAACTATTAGTATCGCTAAATTTTACGATATACCCCATATCTGCATCTGCTCCTGCGGGTCTTCCTAAAGTATTAATAGTTGCCGTTGTTGGCGATGTTGGTGATACCGAATTTACTGATCCTGTATTTGGAGCTGTTCCCGGACACGTTGTTATCGCTACAGAAGCTATTGAGTTATTATAGTTGATATATCCTTGACAATTATTATATGGATATATTTTATAGTAATAGGTTGTATTACGCTGTAAATTGGTCATAGTCATCGCTGCCTGTATAGCACCGTTATCGGTACCCACATAAGCAATATGCTCTCCAGAACCACTATATGAATTACTGGCTGCTGCTGTAGGCAGTGCTTGATCCTGTATATAATGGTCGGTAAAATCAGTGAACGAATTGGTTGCCGAAAACTTTACAATGTAGTAACGGTCTTCAGAACCATTTATAGTCAAGTTATTTAATGTTACATCTGCATCATTTACCTGCAAAGCTGTTGGTGTTAGGTGACTAAACTCATAACAGAAATTAAAATATAGACTTGAAGCACTAAGCGGTATTGAATAGTTTATAACGCTTGCCGAAGTCGAAAATACTTCTATAGCATAATAATTATCACTAACTCCACTTCCATTTAGATTATTCTGATAATTTAAATCTACTTCATGAGTGAAAAAATTGGGTCTTGGAGATGTTCTTAACGTACCTACTTCACTGCCAGACACGCCCCAGTTACCACCTGTATATTCCCAAACCCTAAAATCGATTTGTCCATTATTACCAACATAAGCTGCATCAACAAGTAACTTCATTTGTGTTGCCTGATCTGCTTTTCTGGAAATAACCCAAAAATCAGATTCTGAAGAAGAAATTGTTCCCGCAACATTTCCAGCTCCATAGATCCTATCTTGAGAAGATGCCAATGCAACACCAATCGTATTGTTATTTTCTACTTCGGTAAAGGTTTGCGCTATGGCATTTGCTCCTAGCGTTAAAAAGAAAAGCAACAATATGGATGCGTTCTTTATTGTTTTTAAAGGTTTATAGTAGTTTTTCATGATGATTAAGGGGTTTTTCTAGGTATTAAAAGTGATTACAAATGAATATATAAGGTCTTCTGTGCGATTATATCATTGAGATACATTGCCAGATTGGTGTTCGGGTTTCATTTTACTACTTCATTAATAAGTAGCAATAGAATAGGCATGATTCGAAAAGCATCTTTTGATATATATGCAATGGAATATTTAAACTGAAGAAGTATTTTTTTTTCATAAACCTGGGGGCTTTATTAGTTATTGATATTTTATATCTCTTTTAATTAATACAGGCAACATCTGCTTAACCCTATTTATTTTTTGAAAATATTTTTTGCAACAAGATTAAAAACACATGTAATTGATCACAATAATATGACCATTCATCGATTATTTAAGTAAAACGAGGTATACAAAAAGGGATACAATTATCCTAAAAACCACTCATTATCAGTATTTTAACAAAAAAGTAGCTTGTTTACAGAATACATTGAATCAAACAGGAAAGATTTACATTTTATCCCTTCTCGATAAAATCAATGAGATTAATTTCTTTAGGAATATTTAATTTCTTTTTAAGACGATATCTTGTTACCATAACACTTTTGGGTGCGATCCCAAGAATGGTAGAGATATCCCTATTGTTTAAATTTAGTTTTTCTAATGCTAATAAACGTTCTTCAGATTCTGTAAACTGAAAACCTTTGTTCTTTAGGTTGATTAAAAAATAAGGGTAAACAAGCGTAAATTTTTGCTTAAACAATAACCAATCCTCTTTAGTTAATATCCTGGAGTTAGATAATTCTAGCAAATTCTCGATAGGTAGTTTTTCATCCATTTTTTCTTTTAGTTGCTCTAATTCTGTGGACAAAATCTCTTGTTCTTTACTTTTTTCTAATAGACGTTGCGTATATATTGTTAATTCCTGCCTACTCTTTTCTAACTCTACCAAAGTGGCTTCTTCTTTATTTTTATGGATCCGATTTCTAAAGTAAGCTATAATGCCACCGCCAATAAGTGTTGTTAAAAACAGGGTTAAATACAAATATTTTTTTGATTCTTCGGACTTGGTCATTAAAGCCAATTCTCGTTTTTCTGTTACAAACTTCAAACTATCTATAGCTTGTTGTTTCTTAAAAGCAAAAGTGACTTCTAACTTTGCCAGTTTCTTGGCTTCTTCTACATCATTGCGTTTTTTTAATAGCTTGTGATAAGTAACATATGCCTTATAACTTTCTTTGTAGTTACCTAAAGCTTTATAACTTCTGCTCAAGGCCTGGTATCTAAACGGTAGTACAGCATCACTCTTAAGTTCTAAACATATTTCAATTGCTTCTTTGAGATGAAAAATACCTTTTTGAGGTTGACCAACTTTGGTATAATGCACTCCCAAGGCATACAAACCCGACTCTAACCCAATTTTATTATTGTTTTTTTTGTGAAGCGCTATTGCCTTTTGTAAATAGGGTAAATTACCTTCATAATCGTTAAAACGTCTTAGGATACTTGCATAATTAGCATACATCGCCGCTTTCTGATAATCGGTACCTATAGAGTCAACCAATTGTATAGATTTGTTATAATACTTCATGGCGTTAATCGTATCACTTGTTACTCCATACGCCGATCCAAACGAACTGTAAATCTCAAGTAACTGCCCTGTTTGTTGATATTTTTCTGCTACCTGCTCTGCTGTCTTAAGTTGTTTAATACCATCGTCCATAGAGTTTATGACAGAAATCCATGCTTTGGCTTTTTGGTGGTATGATATTGCTAACAAAGAGTCTAACCCCTCTGCAAGTTTTATATCTATACTTTTTTGCGCTAATAGTGCAGCTTCATCAAAATTATGCTCTCTACGCTCATAATAACTTAGAAAATGATAAGCATCTGCCTTTTTTTTATTAAAATATTTATTTATTGCACCTCGAGGAGCTACCAAACTATCTATGTACTGTACAAGCTGATATAAGTATTTTTTGGCCTCATGGGGTTGGCGATCCGAATTTTCTTTGGCCAACCTATATAACTCCTCGACCTTCAGACTATCTTGAGTATCGACATACTCTGATTTCTGTTGGCCCTGTGCCAGAGAAAATATCATTATAATACATAGAGTAAGTCTCATACTCAAAATCATCAAAATTGTTTATACCGGTTATTCTAGTAAAAAGAAGTGATCGATAACCAATCATTTGGTATATCATCATCCTTTTGACCTTTTATGATATACAGTTTTGTGTTACTATACCCTACTTTTAATTTGAACTGGTTTAAACTTTATCAAAAAGCTCCCTTTACAAACTATATTTTGCTATTTGGAAAAGATTAGATAGCAAACAAAAAACACTCGCCTAAGCGAGTGTTAAAAATAACCAGTCAACAAAACTACTTTCCCCCTCTGTAGTTTATTCTTTTACAATTCTTTTGATAACTGTTGTTGATGTCGTTTCTATTTGAGCCATATATACACCAGCAGACAGGTGAGAAATATCAAAACCAGATTGATGGGTTCTAAAGATCCATTGCCCGGTTATGCTATATAAATTGACTTCTTTTACTCCTTCTCCTTCGATAATAACCTTTCCCGAAGTTGGGTTGGGATATAATGAAAAAGTTGTTGGTGTATCTGGTTCTGTGGTGATCACCATATATGATGGTTGGTGAAACCCTTGTGTCAAAACAGAACTTTCATTATTGATGGTTGTGATTGTAATTTCACCTATCGTAAAATCTAATGTTACCTGATCGTTCATCAATGTCATTCCTGATGATGCAATCACCTGACGTTCTATGGTTTGTGACCAAAGACCTTCACACAACAACACTAGCAAAACAAGTGTTATATATTTCATTAGGTTATATCTGTTTTGTATATTCTTCATCTGTTTATATGTATTCATTTTCAAAAATGAGAAAGGATTCATCCATAACATTACTTTTTTAGAAGTAACTCTTCTAACTTTTGCAGACGATTCTTTATATTTTCATTTTCTTGTTTTAACGCTTTTATTTCCTTTTCTAGAGAGGCATCCGTTTTTGGCTCTTTTTCCCTGCTTTTTGTAGTGACCGATTCTCTTTTTGTCAATAGTAAAGAAGATTTTGCATCTATACCTGTGCTCAAAGCAGGAGGAGAAATTGAAGAACTATTACGTTTAGAAGATCGAGACCCAGAACGTTTTTGTGCTGGCTTTTTTCTAACCACCTCAAAGTTTTCAAACCCTTTTCGTACTCCAATTGCAATCCAATCAAAAGTATAGTTACCATTACCATCAGCGAGTTCTTTTACTTCAAAAGCAGTTGCATCTTTATCTATTACAGCTAACCCTTTAGAGTTGGTAGAATTGGGTGTAATTATTACAGTTATATCTGCAGGATTAACAACTTCTTTATAATGATCTGGAAATTGCACAATTGCCTGACCATTTTTTAAGGTTCCTGTTCCTCTTGCATATGCACCAGCTTCGGGGCCTTCTAAAGAGGCATACCAAATTTCTTTGCTATTATCATTAGGGTGTTGCATCCTAAAATTTTTGATATCCCCATAGATTACCCCTTTTCCATCGGCATCTACATACATTCCTGCAACAGGAGAAGAAGCATCATTTGCAACTCCCAAAAAACCGTTGTCACTAAATCCACTAAGATTACCCATTACTATATTATTCGAATTGGGACCATATGTAAACAAAGCAGCAACATCTGTAGAAGTATCAATAAAGGCTGCAAAACGTTCCTGTCCCAAATTATTATATGCATGGATACTACCCGCATTTGCATATTCTTCGCTTATCGCTACATTTAATGAATTGTTAGCTCCTCTCGTTTCCAAAGCATTTCCTGTTCCTCCTAATAGTACATTCTTATTTCCTGTAGTTATATTTCCTATAGAAGCACTATTATTTACTGTTAATACTCCGGTGTTATTAATGCTTGCCGCTTCTGTACCTGCTACATCAAACCGAATAACATCTTCATCTGTAGTTTCTTCTACCTGAATTTTGGTATCGTTATCTGTATCTGTTATTATACTATTATCAGGAGGATTTATCCACGATACATTTCCGGCACCATCTGTGGTCATCACCTGATTGGCAGTACCATCTTGTACGGGTAATGTATATCCTCTTCCTGCTCCCTGATTATCCCCATCGATGGTTAACTGTCCGTTTAAAGTTGTGTTTCCATTTCTTAATATCACCAAAGCATCGCTTCTATTCGTGCTTGTTGTACCATTACCTACCACCAATAGCCTATTTGTAGGTTCTGTAAATGAATTAGGGTTTGAAGGTGAATAACTAGTGTTATTAATTCCTAAACTAGTTTGAATAGGTGAATTTGTTATAAGATTAGAACCTAATGCATAACTATTAGGGGCATCGGTTGTATTCCTATCTCCCAACACTATCGAGGTATCAAAATTGGCAGTATTTCTATCCCCAATAGCTACACTGTATATACCCTTGGCCATACTACTATTACCCATTGCAATCGTATATCGCAGTACATTTGCATCATCCCATTGATCAGAAAATGCTCTTCCTACTCTAAATGCTCCTTTTTCTTTATCAAAGAACATTCTATTGTCATCATCGGTTGTTGATGTATCGTTATCTAATTGCGTACTTCCAAACACAAAATCATCGGTAGCAATTGTACCAGGTGCATTGCTGGTTACATTAGCAGTCGTACTAAAAGCTCCTTTTGTATCACTTACCCAGCTATAATTCCCACTTCCGTCTGTACTTAATAGTTGTCCATTGGTACCACCGGTTGGTAATTCGATCTCATTAGTAGCATCAGTATCACCATCATCTACCTTATCGGTTACCCAACTGTAGTTACCAGAACCATCGGTTACTAAAACCTGACCACTCGTGCCTCCTGTTGGCAATTCGATCTCATTAGTAGCATCGATATCGCCATCATCAACCTTGTCATTTACCCAACTGTAATTTCCTGAGCCATCGGTTACTAAAACCTGACCATTGGTACCACCTGTTGGTAATTCTATTTCATTAGTAGCATCGGTGTCCCCATCATCTACTTTATCATTTACCCAGCTGTAATTACCACTGCCATCGGTAACTAAAACCTGACCGTTGGTACCGCCTGTGGGCAACTCAATCTCGTTGGTGGCATCGGTATCGCCATCATCCACTTGATCAGTAACCCAACTGTAGTTACCACTACCATCAGTTACTAAAACTTGTCCGTTAGTTCCTCCCGTTGGCAATTCTATCTCATTAGTAGCATCAGCATCAGCATCGTCTACCTTATCGGTTACCCAACTGTAGTTACCAGCACCATCAGTTACTAATACCTGACCATTTGTTCCTCCTGTTGGTAATTCGATCTCGTTAGTAGAGTCAGCATCAGGACCATTGATTGCATAATTGGCATAAGGTACTGATTGCAATTGCGAAGCACCAAGGGTAGTATAATTTGTTCCTCCTGTGGTATCGATTCCTACCTGAAGCCAATAATCTTGTGTACTCCAATCAATATTCATAAAGCTATCTACAGTCGTTCCTCCACCTACTGCCAAAGCAATAACACCTTGAGCATTTGAGGTTACCGTATGGGTTTCTTCATATACATTGGTACCAGTAGCGCTTCCTTGCAATAGGATAATTTCTACTCCTATAGTTTGATTAGTTAACACATTTCCAGAGGCATCTCTAATGACCGCCTGATAATTAAACGATTGTTGCGCAAAATTTTGCTCTGATATAAGAACTACTACCAAATATAGAATCCATCTAAGGTATTTGTGTAGTCCTTTGTTTACTAAAGTAGGGTAATTTTGAACCATAATAGGGCTGCTTAATTATTTATATTTTGCTTTTCTGATGCATTGTTTACACAGTGCATCATATCTTATACAGCCTTGTTTGACAATACCCTATTTTTTTATTTCTTAAAAAGGAAAAACTTAGAGCTAAATCATTAAAAAAAGGTTATTTTTATATTTTGGAAATAAAGGATATAAGTTCTTTAACAATAAACATAATTGAAACCCCTAAATGAAATTCAAGTATATCTCAGACTATAATAAATTAATTGGCCTATCTACACAAGGAGAATGCCGTATATGTAACCATAATACCTCTTGTTTTAATGAGGTTTGTTATAGATGCTATCAGGAGCAAGAATCACTAAAAAACTGCCCGGAAGAGTTTAGGGACTTATATACAGTTGCCAGGCCTGATGAAATACGAAAACAACTAAAGTTGATTAACCCTGATTGGAATGATGAAAAAATTGACCAGATTGCAAGAAAAAGGGATCACGAAATCGAACATGGAACTCCTCTTATAAATGGATATCAAAGTTTTCAATGGCCATGTATTGATGGAGATTATGCAGAATTTATTGCTTATGGATGTAAACCTTTTTATAATACTATCTCAAAAGATGGAAAAAAAGCTTTTGAAACATCAGTACATGAAGAAGTTAAAGACTGTTTATACGAAGAATATTGGGAAGAAAGGGTTCCTGATGAAGTAATACACTCATCAAACGACACTAACTATGCAACACTTTTTTTTGTTTTTAAAAGTTTGCATTCAGATAAAATTGTAACTTATATCGATAGTATGTAAAGCCTATTGTTATTAAGGTGTAAAAAACACATTTTATATAAGAAAATGAAACCAATGAAGACTTTTAAAACACTTGTTGTAAGTACTATACTATTATGCATTTCATGTTCCTTAGGAAGTAAAAGAGTTTATTACGATGAAATGAGTGCACCTCCTAAACTATATTTAGATGGAACCGTACTGACCGTTCAAACTAAAAATTCTAAAAAACATTCTTCATTAGTTATCTATGAAGTTACTGAAGAGGTTCTGTTCGAAGAACATATCGTTCATCTAAAAGCAAAACAAGGGGTACACAAAGAAATTAAAGAAGCGTTTACCATCGATTTGACCGAGCATCATATTGAAGATTTTAGTGGATGGAATTTTAACTGGATCGACCCCGATGGTAAAACTACCCGGTTAACAGTAGAAAAATAGTTTCCTATACAACCTGTTATATCACTACTGAGCTATATCAGTATAGAGCAATAGCCGTGCTTTGTTAAGAGTAATTATAACGGGTATATATTAAATGAAGCTGCCTAAAAAGACAGCTTCAAGTTACCATAGATTACACTTCATTATTCATAATTTGATGATCCATTGTTTAGCATAAACTAAGATTGTCAACCTGAACTTGTTTCAGGTTCTCATTATAAAAATCTATTTATTAACATGGTGAGATTCCGAAATAAATTCGGAATGACACTAGAATTATATTTACAATAAAACAGACATCCAAAATTCGTAATTCTATGTATCGCCTATTTTATCTGTTTTTTACCATAATTTGTTCAAATCTCGAATCTTTAGACTGGAAATAGGCTTTTACCCAATACATCCCAGGTGGGTATTGATCTACAGGAATACGTTGCCCAACAAATTCTTTGGGATAACTTTGTATTTTTCGTCCTGCTATATCATAGATCTCAAAGAAATACATGTCTTTTGATCCTATGATCAGGAAATGATCTATTGCCGGATTAGGGTATATCTCAAAAACAAATTCATCTCGTTCTTGCACAATTACCCTTCTTGTTACTTCAGATCGATTTCCAGATGGATCGGTAGCACTATATCGAATGATATATTCTCCTACTTCACTCTGATATGCTGAGCTATCTATACTAACCGAAGATTCATCATCTGTTGTGGCTCCTAATTCTTCATAAGAATCTCCCAGCAAAATGATTTGAGGATCATCTCCTACTAAGGTAATGACCGGAGGAGTTACATCTACTACGGTAATTATAGTGGTACAACTGCTTGTATTTCCTCCATGATCGGTGACTGTTAATGTTATCATTTGCTCACCCAGATCATCGAGTGTGAATCGTTGTCGGTCAATTTGTAGACTTGCCAGGTTACATTCGTCTGTAGATCCCAAATTGATATCCTGCGGAGAAATCACAGCATTACCCGTAGCATCCAGAGGTACTGTAAAAGGTGCTACACAAGTTGCTATAGGAGCAATCATATCTACTATGGTCACCGTAGTCGAGCAGGTATTCACATTCCCTGAAACATCAGTAACAGTAAGGGTGACCACATGATCTCCTAATTGGGAACAATCAAAGGTAGTTTGATCAATACTCATTGAAGCGATTCCACAATTACCTGTAGATCCATTATCTATATCGGCCGCTGTAAGCGTCGCCATTCCCAAAGCATCTAATTGTAAAGTGAAAGGAGCAACACAATTCATTACAGGAGGGTTGGTATCTTCTATAGTTACTTTTATAGCTATTGTACTCGAGTTACCTCTTGCATCGGTTGCAGTTAGCTGTAACGTATGTTCTCCTATTTCTGTACAATCAAAATCGGTTTTACTAAGCGTTTGAGTAACGGTGCCTCCACAATTTTCTATAGGGTTTAATCCATAATGTGCCGGGGTAAGCGTTGCATTTCCAGTAGCACCTAATGCTATCGTCACAGCCGGTGCTATAAATGAAAGTGTTTCATTGCTTCGTATCCATACTCTATGTATCGTGCTTTCTGCATTTATCGAAAAATCGTCTACCTCCCAACGTCTTCCTATTCCTTTAATCCCCCAATGATAAGTACCTCCATTATAAAACGGAAAGTTAGTTAAAGCCATATCTCCTTGATCACTAAATCCTCCATTCATCATTTGAGGAAGATTAGAAGTATGTCCTGTAAGTGCAGTAAAATTGCCCTGATTCATTCCGTGAAAGTTACCAGTCCCTGTTTTTACATATTCGATGGCATTCGTGTGTTGAGTTTTAAAATGAATTTCACGATTATGCCCCGTTGTCGTTGCATAAAAACGTAGTTCATTAAAATTAATGGCTGAAGCCAATGTATTGCCGATATGCCCCCAATACGAGGTGTTAGATTCATCATCATTTAATATTGACGAAGTAAGCAAAGGAAGGTCTGTATTACGTATTTGTATATCTGGATTATCATCGGCCTTGCGTACATAATTTAACACCATGAGCCAACCTCCGCCATCGGTATCATTATCGAGTTCTGCCTGAAATGTGCTATTGTTGAAATTAAAATAATACCGCCCACTAGGAACATTTTTTAATACATCCTGAGAAATTGTGGTAAAAGGATCTGTAAGTCTACCTGTTCCCCATGGATTTGCAAATAATGGTGGTGTATTATCTGCTACCGTAACTGTCGTGGTACAAGATGCTTGATGCCCATGAGAATTTGTTGCTGTAAGCGTTACTGTATGATCTCCTAGTTGGGTGCAATCAAAATTGGTTTTGTCTATTGCTATAGAAGTGATTCCGCAATTATCAGTAGATCCATTATCTATATCTCTTGCAGTAATAGAAGCGCTTCCGGTCACATCCAGGTTAACAACAAAAGGGGCTATACATTGTATGTTTATAGGTTCATTATCTTCAACAGTAATAGTAAAGCTGCAACTGTCGGTATTTCCAGCAGCGTCTGTTACTGTATATTCTATCGTATGATCACCTACCAGAAATACACTTTCACCTACCAAGGCATCCGTTCGTTCTAGTCCTCCTTTGATTTCAAGTATATAGGGTTGAGATACAGACCTAGGAATATTATTCCAGGAACCATTGAACCTCACTTTTTCTGTATATTCTTCCCTACCTATATTATTAGGTTCTGATGAGTTCCAGTTGGTATACGTAGCTGTGGACTGACTATGCCAAACAAAAGTACCACTAAAAGTTAGGTCATAAAGACCAATTGTAATATCACTTAAACCCTGTGCTGCTTGATAATCGGTGATAAACTGATCTTCTTCTGCGGTTTCTATCGTTGCCACATAGCCTCCTTTAGCTTTTGCATCTGCAAAGGCTTCTGGACCTGTAAAGTTTGTGTTGGATACATAATAGGTACTTCCTCCTTTAACTCCAATCGTTGTAAATCCAGGGATAGTAGCGGGAGGCAAAGCACAATTATCTATTATAGCAGGAACAGGAACTGTTACGGTTGCTTCACATGCTCCAGGATCTGTTTCTACCGTTATATCACTTGAGCATGTAAGTACAGGAGCTATAGGATCTCCTACAATTACGGTTACGTCAATAATACCGATATTACCTTCTGCATCGGTTGCATGTAACTGAACAATATTCTCTCCAAAATTGGTACAATCAAAATCAGTTTTACTTAATGTTTGTGTAATGACTCCTCCACAATTATCCTGTGCTGTCAAACCAAAATCGTTTGGAGATACTGCTGCATTTCCAGTTGCATCTAATGCTACGGTTACCAAAGGAAGTGTTACTGCTGGCGAACTATCACCTCTAACCCATACTCTATGTATCGTGCTTTCTGCATTGCGAGCAAAGTCATCTACTTCCCAACGTGACCCAACTCCTTTTATTCCCCAATGATATTGATTGCTTAAATAAAAAGGAAAGTTAGTCAGGGCTAGATCTCCCTGATCACTATGTCCCCAACCCATACTTTGGGGCAGATTGGCAGTATGCCCTACAAGAGTAGTATAATTTCCATGCCCCATTCTACGAAAATCACCCACACCTGTTTTTATATAATTAATAGCCTTTATATACTGAGTTTTAAAATGGATTTCTCTACTATGTCCAGTAGTCTTTCCATAAAATCGTAATTCTTTAAAGTCTAGTGCAGCAGCCAATGTATTTCCTATATGTCCCCAATTGGCCGTATTGGCCTCATTATCTCCTAAAGTAGAGGAATCGAGTAAAGGTAAATCTGTATTGCGTATTTCTAAAGCAGGATTATCACCTGCCAGATGTACATAATTAAGCACCATAAGCCATGCACCCCCATCAGTATCATTATCAAGTTCTGCCAAAAAAGTAGCATTGTTAAAGCTAAAATAGTACCTCCCGCTGGGTAGGTATTTAAGAATTCCTTCTGATATTGTGGTAAAAGGATCTGCCAGAGTTCCTGTTCCCCAAGGACCTGCAAAATGAGGTATACTATTATCTTCTACTGTTACTGTTGCGGTATTAGAAGCAAAATTACCATTCACATCGATTACGGTTAAGGTCACTGTATTTATTCCTATATGAGTACAGTCAAAAGTTGTAATATCCAGACTCATCGATTGAATGCCACAAGCATCTGATGAACCATTATCAATTTGAGCCGAAGTGATGTTTACATTTCTTGAAGCATCTAATTGAATGGTGATATCTTGAGTTACTATTGTTGGAACTACTTTATCTTCTATGGTTACCGTTGCTGTTTGAGTATCTGAATTACCATTCACATCGGTTACTGTTAAACTCACTGTGTTTGTTCCTACAAGGGTACAATCAAATGATGTTATATCTAAACTCATCGATTGAATGCCACAAGCATCTGATGAACCATTATCAATTTGTGCAGGTGTGATACTTGCATTTCCTGAAGCATCTAATTGCATAGTGATATCTTGAGTTACTATTGATGGAACTACTTTATCTTCTAAGGTTACCGTTGCTATTTGAGTATCTGAATTACCATTCACATCGGTTACTGTTAAGGTCACTGTGTTTGTTCCTACAAGGGTACAATCAAATGATGTTATATCTAAACTCATCGATTGAATGCCACAAGCATCTGATGAACCATTATCAATTTGTGCCGCCGTAATACCAGTATTTCCTGAGGCATCTAATTGCACAGTGATATCCTGAGTAACTACTGTTGGTTTAGTTGTATCTACTGTACTAAAACTCCCTTCTGCAGAAAAAGGAGATCCTGCAAAATTATGATCTATCGCTTGTACCTTAAAGGTATAATCTGCAGTACATGCCGCAGGGAATTTATATAGATAACTAGTACCTTGTCCTGCATTACCTATAGCCGGTAGCTTGCGCCAACCGTCATTTTCTTGTGCCATTGGGCTAACCGTATATGCTGAGCTTGCCGAAGCATCTTTTATATATACATTATAACTTAATCCATTACTAGGAGTTTCTGTATCGGTACTGGCTGTCCAGCTTAAGGTTACTTCATCTCCGTTTACCACAGCCGTAGGATTAGTGGGGGCTGTAGGTGCTGTATTTGCAGTTGCAATATTGTTAGTGAATATTTTTGAAAAGAAAGAACTGTTTGTAACCCCTGCCAATGCGATATCTAAATCTCCATCATTATCATAATCGCCCCAAACGGCATCACTAACCACTAAGCCTGGTAAGTCATTAGTGATAAGGTGTGTAAAAACACCTGCGTTATTCGTATATATTCTGGTTGAGGCACTACCCCCAGAACCTGTTAATAATATATCTAAATCGCCATCATTATCATAATCGCCCCAAGCTATAGAACCTTCTTGCACCCCTAATAAGTTGGCAGTTGCAAGTTCGGTAAAACTGCCTGCTGTATTGGTATATATTTTTGTTACTCTGGCGCTTCCTGTGTATCCAGACAATAAAACATCTAAATCTCCATCATTATCATAATCGCCCCAAGCTGTTGAACTGTAGGATACTCCAGTCAAATTGGCTGAGGTAAGTTCTGTAAAAACTCCATTGGTATTGGTATAGATTTTTGATATATCTAAACTCCCTGTATATCCTGTTAATAGTATATCTAAATCACCATCATTATCATAATCGCCCCAATCTACCGAACCGCTACTTAATCTTGGGAAACTAGCAGTAGCGAGTTCTGTAAAAGTTCCTGCATCATTGGTAAATATTTTAGAAATACCTCCCGTTAAGAATATATCCAAATCACCATCATTATCATAATCGCCCCATGCTACATCTCCAAAAGCGATTCCTGGCAAGTTAGCAGTTGCTAACTCTGTAAAACTCCCTCCATTATTGGTATATATTTTTGCTACATTTATATTGCCAGTAGCTAAACCAGTTAAGAGTATATCTAAATCACCATCGTTATCATAATCGCCCCATTCTACAGCTCCAGATTGTACTCCTATCAAATTTGCCGTAGCTAATGCTGTAAAAGTTCCGTTAGTATTCGTATAGATTGTTGAAATAGGATCGGTAGATACAGAAATTGATTTTTTACCAGTTACCAACAAATCTAAATCCCCATCATTATCATAATCGCCCCAGGCTACAGCACTTTGAAAAACGTTCGTTAAATTGGCTGTATCCAATTCAATAAACTTTCTTAAATCTACAATACTAAAAGTACCTTCTGTAGAAAATTCTGAACCAGCAAAACTGTGATCAATAGCTTGTATTTTAAAAGTAAAATCTTTGTTTGTATTATGATACTCCTCGGGTAATTTCCATATATATGAAGTGTTTTGTCCCGTATTACCTATAGCTGGTAATTTACGCCAACCATCATTTTCTTGTGCCATAGGAGTTTTAACGTATATAGGAGACCCTACAGGATTCTCCTTGATATACACATTATAACTTAATCCACTACTAGGTGTTTCTGCATCGGTACTGGCAGTCCAGCTTAAGGTTACTTCATTACCATTAACCACTGCTGTTGGGTTTGTAGGTGCTGTAGGTATTGTATTAGGCGTAAGTGTATTATTGGTATATATTTTTGAAATTCTTCCTCCAGTTATTTCACCTGTTAATAAAATATCTAAATCATCATCATTATCATAATCACCCCAGGTTGCAGAACCATAACGTACACCCGTTAAATTTGCAGCAGTCAACTCTGCAAAAGTTCCTGCGGTATTGGTATATATTTTTGAAATCTCTGTACTTCCTCCTATACCTGTTAATAAGATATCTAAATCCCCATCATTGTCGTAATCGCCCCAAGCTGCAGAACTGTGTTGTAACCCTGGTAAATTAGCAGTAATAAGTTCGGTAAAAACTCCTCCATTATTGGTATAGATTTTTGAAATTGTAGTACTTCCTGTATACCCCGTCAATAAAATATCTAAATCACCATCATTGTCATAATCACCCCAAGCTACAGCACTAAAAGATACCCCTGTTAAATTTGCCGTGACAAGTTCGGTAAAAACTCCTCCAGTATTGGTGTAGATTTTTGAAATATCTACACTTCCTGTAAACCCGGTTAATAAGATATCTAAATCACCATCATTGTCATAATCGCCCCAAGCTACAGAACCATTATCTATTCTAGGTAAATTAGCTGTTGCAAGCTCTGTAAAAGTACCTGCCTTGTTGGTATATATTTTTGAAGTACCCCCTGTTAATAGTATATCTAGATCGCCATCATTATCATAATCTCCCCAAGCTACAGAACTCCCTCCTACTCCTGTTAAATTAGCAGTAATAAGTTCGGTAAAAACTCCTGCTGTGTTGGTGTATATTTTTGAAATATTACCACTAACAGATTGACCTGTTAATAGTATATCTAAATCCCCATCATTATCATAATCTCCCCAAGCAGATTGGCCAAATGCTACTCCTGGTAAATTAGCAGAAGTAAGCTCTGTAAAAGTTCCATTATTGTTTGTATATATTTTAGAATATTTTCTATTAGATACATGAGAATCTAATCCTGTTAATAATACATCTAAGTCTCCGTCATTATCATAATCTCCCCAGACCGCCGAACTATTAAAAAGATCCATCAAGTTTGCAGTATTGAGCTCGGTAAAGGTTTGTGTATACGCACAAAAAGTGATTAATAGTACTAAGAATTGTAGTAGTTTTTTCATCATACAAGGGGCATTTATTGTTATTTTGAGATATTATCTTATTTATTTCTATAAGTAATACAGCTAAGTTGCGATATACCCTATTTTTATTTTTGTAGTTCTTAGAACAACCTAAGTTTCTATATTCCCGAAGCCTTTATACCCTAACCGCGTATACGATTTGCTCACGCCAATACCACGCGTCGACTTTTTTGGTGCTGGCGAGGGTACCCATATCCCCCGCGTTGTATTTGGTATATCGATGGTCGAGAAAAACAGTACACGGGAGGGTAGCTATAGTGTTCGCGTTATATCCCGGTGACCGATGGTCGATAAAAAACCATGTATAAAACACTAAAAAAAGTTGGCGAAGTACTTTGGCTAACTCGCATCGACAAAAACAATGCACGGGAGGGTTTTTATACTGCTTGAGTGATACCAAATGTCAGGGTATACAATAATGGATTCCGCATCAAGTGCGGAATGACAGGTCTATGTAAGAAGTTTATAGCAACTAAAAGTAGCTACAATGTAATTATAAGGTTTTAAAACATGCATCCCTTTCTGGCGCACCATCTCACCTGTCGCTATCACGCCATCGTCTTCAAAGGAAGGGGTTTCAAGTCTCCCTTTGAAGACGTCACAACGTGAGTTGTGGGCGAGATAGCGCGATGGTGAGAGGGACGTAAATTGTATTTACTTTAAAATGCATCTAATTTAAATTTGTTTAAAATGACAAAATAGGATTAATACTGGTGTTTAAATTATATCAAATTCACATTAGATAATAAAAAGCCACCGGATTACCGATGGCTTATAATTAATTACATTTTACGGTCATGTCGAGCGCAGTCGAGACCTAATACACCTCTCGACTTAGCTTGTCCTGAGTTTATCGAAGGGCTCAAGATGACTAGCATTTCAGTACTAAAAAGCTATTCTCGATACAATTTTTCTCCATTTTATTACGAAATATCACTCGAATCGACGCTTTTTATGGAATACTTGATATTAATCGAACTTAGGTTATTATTCCGTTTCAAAGTTCCATAGCTGTCCAATAGTAGCGTTTTGATAAGCATCTTTAACGATCACTCTCCAGTAATATCGGGTATTTGCCACTACGGGTACACTTGTCGAATTTACCGCTATATCTTCTGCATATAATACTGGCGGATTGGTATCTCCAAAATAAAGATCATACAACAATTCATCTCCATTGGTAGCCTCTGCAGTCCATGCTAAGTTGGCCGTACTCCCAGATACGGAAGCACCCAACGACGGACTTGTTACTATAGGAGCGGCCGGTAATGTATGTATAGAAGCATCAGGTTCTGAAAAAAACGTCTGTACAGTAGCATATTCACTTTCATTCTCTTCGCTATCTACAGCTTTTACTCTCCAGTAATAAATCACTCCTTTTTCGAGGGTAACTGTTTGGTTAGTAGTTGTTGTATGTTCGTTTAAAAACAAGGTTGAAAAATCACTGTTGGTTGCAACTTCAACAACATAACTTACCGTATCTCCCTCTGGATCACTAGCCAGCCCCCAGTTTAGTTCCAGATTGTGAGCGGTACAGGTTTGACTGTTTACCGGAAATATCAATGCTGGAGTTGATGGTGCTGTATTGGTCACTGGTGGATTCGTAGTTGATGAAAAATCATCATCACCATGACAAGAAAAAAGCATCATGGCACTATAAAGAACTACATAAATTTTTCTCATTGTTTTACGATTTTAAATGTTCCTAAAGCTGTTTCATTAAGGGTCATAAAATAAACCCCAACCGGTAGAGCTTCTAACGATATCGTTACCTGACCCGAAATGATGGTATAAAGTCCAGAGGTTACCCTCACCCCGATAGCATTATAGATGTCTACAGAAACTGTGTTTGATGTAGTCTTCGGAATGGTAAGTAGCACTACTCCCGAGGTTGGGTTAGGTGCTATGCTGATCTGATCTAACAAATCTACTTTGGCAGCTAGTTTCCCTTCACAACTTTTACCTGAAGATACCTCAACAATATCCCCATGTTTTACGTCTACAGAAAAGGAAGTATCTTGATATTCTGCGATGACGTTATCATTAATACTAAGCGTATAAGGTGCTGTCCCCGATTCGATGTTTATTAACATTTTATTTGCCGCAGTGGTCGCATCTATTGTAGTTTTTCCTGCTAATGTTACTCCTTCCTGAATAGTGACTTCATAACATTGTTCACAATTTGAAATTCCATCAACGGTAATACAAACCGGATAAGTTCCCGGAGCTAAATCAGTCACTTCTAATGTCGAGCTAAAACTATAGGTTTGATTATTTATCTGGGCAATATAATCTAATGCCTCTGTTGCATTGATGGTTATTCCTCCATTATTCTTATCGGTACAAGTTTCTCCTGAAGCCTGAATACCAAAGTTATCTGCTGGCAGATCCAATAAAGGACACGCTAGAACCACACTTACTGTTCGGGTTACTTCTATAGCCATATTCCCCGAAGCATCAGTGGCATTGTATCTTATCGTATAATCACCCAAGGCATCTACAAAAGCTGAAGTATCTATCACTACCATACTACCATCATCTGTCATAGCGCCCAACTCGGTATATCCATCACCAACTACAATAAACTGAGGATTAGCGCCTGTTAGGGTTATTACCGGGGCGGTGGTATCGACCACATCCACCGTTCGGGTTACTTCTACAGCATTATTACCCGAAGCATCAGTAGCATTATAAGTAATGGTATAACTTCCTATAGCATCTGTAAAATCGGAAGTGTCTATGATAATCATACTGCCATCGTCTATAGTAGCTCCCAATTCGGTATATCCATCACCCAATTCTATGGTTTGTGGGGTAGCGCCTATTAAGGTAATCACGGGTGCAGTGGTATCGACCACATCCACCGTTCGGGTTACTTCTACAGCATTATTACCCGAAGCATCGGTAGCATTATAGATTATGGTATAACTTCCTACCGCATCGGTAAAATCTGAAGTATCTATGACCACCGCACTACCATCTTCTGCAGTAGCACCCAGCTCGGTATATCCATCGCCTAATTCGATCGTTTGTGGGTTAGCTCCTGTTAGCGTAATCACTGGTGCAGTGGTATCGACCACATCCACCGTTCGGGTTACTTCTGTGGCGCTATTCCCCGAAGCATCGGTGGCATTATAGGCTATGGTATAGCTTCCTACGGCATCGGTAAAGTCCGAAGCATCTATCACCACCATACTACCATCATCCGCAGTAGCACCCAGCTCGGTATACCCATCACCTAATTCTATGGTTTGTGGATTAGCTCCTGTTAGAGTAATGACGGGTGCAGTGGTATCGACTACATCCACCGTTCGGGTTACTTCTGTAGCATTATTGCCCGAAGCATCGGTTGCATTATAGGTTATGGTATAGTTTCCTACCGCATCTGTAAAATCTGAAGTATCTATAACTACCATGGTGCCATCATCTGTAGTAGCGCCCAACTCGGTATACCCATCACCCAATTCTATGGTTTGTGGATTATCACCCGTTAAAGTAATCACCGGTGCCGTGGTATCGACTACATCAACCGTTCTGGTCACCTCGGCAGCGTTATTACCTAACAATCCTACTGCATTATAAGTAATGGTATAACTTCCTACCGCATCGGTAAAATCAGAAGTATCTATAATGACTGCAGAACTATCACTGGTAGTAGCTCCCAGCTCTGTATATCCATCTCCCAATTCGATCGTCTGTGGATTGTCACCTATAAGTGTAATGATAGGGGTTTCACAATTATCAGTAATATCCTGTACACTATCCCAGGCAGTTTGATTAGTTCCCTGAAATGTTAAGGTCGTACCACCATCTCCGATAGTAACATAATCATACAAACCACATAAATTCGTAATTGCACTACTCTGATTTTGGATAATCAAATTATTGCTAACATTTCTAAGGGCGTATAGGTTCACACTCTGTAAACTATTATTATTTCTTATTGTTGAATCACTTCCTGTAAGGGAAGCTACATTTTGTAAGCCATCAATTTCTAGCAGATTTCCGTTAAAACTAATTCCCAGAATCCCAATAGAAGTTAACGATGTTAAGAAAGAATTATCGAATGTCGTGATTAATTCATTTTCAGCAATATTTAATGAGTTTATAGAAGTAACAGCCAATTTAGGAAAGCCCTCCAGGTTAGTTACCAAATCACAATCTGATATATTGAAACCACCAAAAGTTGTTAAATTATCCATTCCTTGAATAGTATTAAGAACGGTCATATCGGTTAAAGAAAGGCCTCCTCCAATACTTGTAACACTTGATAAAAATGATAAATCAGTCACGGCCATATCATGAAATAGGGCAGCGCCACTTATGGTACTTAACACGGTTGCTGTTATAGAGTTCAGTGATGAAGAGTTATCTATAGAAAAATCGTTTACAATACTGGTTAGTTTTGGAAGCGTAAGCGTAGTTAAAGCAACGCAACTACCTATAGAAAGACGACCCATAACTGTTAGCAACTCTGGGACGTTTATAGATTGTAACCCATTCATATCTGCAATTAAGAAATTTCCTGTACTCTCCAGAAGCGGTAATGTAAGACTAGTCATGGCAGCACCATTATTATTCATTCTAAATTCACCACTCATCTGGGTAAGTTTAGGAACTGAAATAGTGCTTAGCTGTCCATTAAATGTTACAGAAAGTCTCGAACTCATGGTTTGCAATTCATCAAAAGCAATCGTTGATAGCATCCCATTACCCGTAATCGTTATGTTCGGAATAGAAGTAACTTGATTCAGAATTGATATGTCAGTTAATTGATCCAGATTATTAACTTCAAAATTACCTCCCAAGTCTGTAATATTAGAAAAATCAGCAATTGAGGTAGTGTTAGACATGTTTTTTAAAGTAAAATCTCCATCAATAGTGATCAATGCATTAAATCCTGACAGATCATCTACAATATTCCCTTCTAAATACAAATCCCCAAAAATGGTATGTACATTAGAAAACCCAGACAGATCAGTAATGGTTCCGTTGATCGTTACATTTCCTTCTATAACCCCACAGCTACCCAAAGTATTAGTTATATAATTATCTACTTCTGCTTGTGTAGTTAGGGTAACGCTTCCGGCCACAACACAATCACAACTTCCTGAGACATTGTTATCAGAAGCATCAATCCAGTTACTAGTCGAACCTGTTAATGCAAAATTGGATAAGGTTCCGTTAAAGCTATTACCAGAATTATCGGTTAAGGTGGTTAACCCACTATTATCTGCTGCTGCAATACCAGTATTAAAATTATAGCTCGCTATTAAATTAGATTGAGAAATATCTGTTGTACATCCATTAAGTTGTGTTACCTCAAATGCACTTAATGTTTTTGTCCAAATACGTAATTCATCCAATTCTCCATCAAAATAACCTCCTGTATCACCACTAGGTGAATCTGCAACAGCGTATCCTAGTTGAATATTCGCAGTAGTCGTAGTTGCAGTTGCGGTTCCATTCCATCCTGTACTTCTTGCTAATTCACCATCAATATAACATCTGGCGTTTCCAGAGTTCAACGTAACTGCTACGTGATGCCAATCCCCATCATCTACTTTTGTTGCCGGACTTAATAATCTCGTAGTATAATTGGTCGCGCTGGCATAGTAATAAAATTCTATTCTACCTCCATCCAGGTTAATACGCCACCCGTTGTTACCATCTGGGGTAAACTTATTGATGACCCCTCCTAATCCATCGGTAGTTTTGATCCAGAAATCTACAGAAAAATTCAAGTTATTCTGTGAGGCATTGTGTGGGATCGTTACCAAATCGTTAGCGCCGTCAAAATCTAAACCAGTTCCGGGAGGAATTCCAGTTCCTTGTATGGTAAAACTATATGAAGGCTCATCACAATCATCACTATCGATAATTACTGTAGCTGTTTTTGTACCACCCGAAGTCGGTGTAAACTCTATTTTTAATGAAGCAGATTCAGTTGCTGGTATAGGATTATTATGGGGGTTTCGAGTAATGGTAAAATCATCTGTATCCCCTGTAAGTATCACACCATCGATATTCAATGCAGCAGAACCATCTGTATTACGCACAAAGAAACTCATTTCTTTGGTACTACCTACATTGACACTTCCTGCATCTGTATTATCACTAGTGCCAGGAGTCGTATCCCCATTCAAAATATCATTACCATTACCTTGTACATTAATTTCTGGGATCGCAATTGAACAATTTCCTGAAATACCATTTGCCGTCGTATCTATCCAGTTAGAAGCACTCCCTGTTAATGCAAAATTTGTTAAAGTTCCGTCTAAATTGTTTGAGGTAGCATCATCAGCAGTTGTTTCTGTAGCATTATTAGCACTAACATTACCTTCATTTAAGTCATAGTACGCTACTAATCCAGATTCATTTCCTGCTAATTCACAGCTTTGCTGTGCTATAATTTCATCTGAACATAGTGTTTTAGACCAATAACGTACTTCGTCTATATCTCCGTTAAAATAAACGTTATTAAACGTAGAATACCCTATGTAAAGTGATTCTGTGTTTGTTGGGGTATCTGGAATATTATTAAAAGTAATCTCATTGTCTAGTACACCATCTATATAAAATATGACCTTTCCATCTCCAAATGCTAAAGCGATATGGTGCCAGTTACCATCATTAAGCCCAGAAGCACTAGATGAACTAGTTGATTCAATGTTTGGTACTGCGTACTCAAATTGTAACCTTCCAGAACTGTTTAAGTACAAACAGAACCCATTAATGTCCGTCGTATCATACTTACATATAATGCCTTGTCCCGCTGCTGTAGATGTTGCTCTAAAGTATGCTTCTATTGTAAAAGTATTTGTATTGAATGCAGTATTATGATTAATACTAATATGATCATCTGTTCCGTCAAAACTTAATCCAGTTGCAGGGATAAAACCAGTTCCCTCTATTGCAAACTCAAAAGTAGCATCGTCACAGGTATCATTTAGAATACGAACTGTTGCATTTTTGGTTCCGATAGAAGCTGGTGTAAAAAGGATACGTAAATTTTCTGATGCACCTGCTGCAACTGTAGTTGGCGATTCTATAATGGTAAAGTCAGAAGCTCCGTCGATCACAATATTTGAAATATTTAATGTACTATCTCCCGTATTGCTAATGGTATAATCAGCAGGTTCTGCCTGTGTTAACTGTACATTTCCGAAAGAGGTGTTGTTATTCGTAGTTACAGTGGTATCTCCATTAGTAATGGCGTTACTGTTTGAAGCAATTCCTATAATAGGTTCGTTATATGTGGCACACGTCCCAGATACTCCATTAGCAGTAGTATCTATCCAATTCGATGTACCACCTGTTAGTCCAAAATTATTTAACGTTCCTTGAGGTGGAATACCTGATGTAATGGTATGATTGGGATCTAATAGACCATATTCAGGAAAGTTATTTCCGTTAACTTCTCCATTATTAAAATTATAATACGTGATTAAATCACTTTCACTTCCTGTTAACTGGCAATTTGCCTGGCTCGAAAGTCTACAGGTAGAAAGCGCTTTATCCCATACACGAAGCTCGTCTATAGCACCAGCATAATGCTCTCCTCCGCCCATGGCACTTCCCAGGGTTAGATTATTACTACTATCTACAATAGCTTCAGAGAGTGTTACCCTGTTTTCTTCTGTATCATTAATAAATATTCTATAATTAGTACCATTATATACAATTACAACATGTTGCCATTGATTATTTACAATCGGCGGAGTCATTAGGTTTTTAGCACCACTCGAGGTAAAAAAGTTAAAGTGTAATTGCGAGGTCATATCGATACGTAAATTATATCCTGTACTACCGGTATGATTATCTAGTATAAAATGCTCTCCTGTACCAGAAATTTCGGGTTTTATCCAAAGTTCGATGGTAAAATCATCGCTCAGGCTATAGTTACCATTATTGAACGTAACGTTGTCATTAACACCATCAAAATGTAATCCTGTAGCACCTTCGAATGCGGTTCCTTGTATGGCAAAGGTATAGACCGGATTAGTAGGATCATCACTGGTAATCGTTACTACGGCGTTTTTTACTCCAGCCGATTGTGGTGCAAAACTTACTTCAATAGATTCTGATGTTCCGTCTAACACCGTGACTGGCCACATGTCATTGAGCACAAAATCTGAAGCATTGGCTCCGGTAACGGTAATATTCGAAATATTTAAATCACTGTCGCCGCTGTTTTGAATGGTAAAAGGCGTCATTTCTGAGTTACCTGTTCCGGTTTCGAAATACAGTGTCCCCTTTATTAGATCAGGAGTTGTATCACCATTGGGTATAACGGTCATGCCGTCTGGGCTGATGATACTCATCTGTGGTGTAAAAAATTCTTCTTTAAGGGGCTCATTAAGAATTTTTGCAGCTACTTCGGAAGTACTACTTCCTATCGTATAAAACACCACAAAAAATAATAGTAGTCGTTTTTTCATATAAAGGGAACTTGTAGGTTAAACCCGCTTTATACATCTAGAAAACCTATTGTATACCACGAGTCATAAAAAATATTCGCAATTCAATAGGCAATAGTACAAATCTGTACCGGGATGGGAGTTGTTTTTATGGTTACAAAAAGTTTCACCCCTTTGTTCATAAGGGTTTCGAAGAAATATCAAAAACAACAGTTGAGCTGTTTTTCACCAATATTCTTATATTTGCAGTATGCTATTAATCCCCCCATACCCCATGAGAGTTTTGTTGTTTTTGATCTCGTTATTGTTTTTACTTCCTGCAAAAGGACAGATACAACAAGACAGTTTAGAGATAGATCTAAGATACAAAGTAGATACTGCAGCCAATGATTCTTTAAAAGTGCATTACCTGATCGAGCTTACCAGAGTTGTAGAAAAACATAACATTGATCAGGGAAGAGATTTGATGAATCAAACCCTACAACTTATCGAAGGTATCAAAACTCCTTCTCCTTATTTTTTAGCAAAAAAAGCACGTGTTCTGGATGTATTAGGAAAATATGAATCCAGACAAACTAACTATAACAACTCTCTGGCACTACGATTACAAGCCTTAGAAATCAGAGAACAGTTACAGGATTCTTTTGAAATTGCTCAAAGCTATCATAATATAGCCATGATATTTCGGTATCAAAAAGAATATGATAAGTCCAAATCGTATTTTAAAAAGTCTATTGCCCTACAACAAAGCAAAATAGATAGCACACAGTTGGCAAGAACCTATAATATGCTTGGAGTCATCTATTATTATAACAAGCAGAATGATTCTGCTATGTATTGTTATCAATTTTCTAAGAAGTATTACCCTACGCTTAAGGGTAAAGCAAAATGTAATGACAATATTGCTGCTATCTATTATACTACTGGTAATTACAAAGAAGCTATTAAGATTTATAAAGAAAATTTAGGTCTTTTTAACTCTACAAAAGATTACAATTTCACCATCAATAATTTAATGCATCTTGCCAAAATACATTCTGACCTGGGTAAGCATCAGGAAGCTATTGCCTATGTAGAGGAAGCGTTAAACCATGCCAAAGAGTATGGAGGTACTTCTAAGCTTCCTCTTATTTACCAATTACATAGTCATATTTATGAAAAAAAGGGAGATTATAAACATGCGTTCGGGTATTATAAAACTCATAAATTTTATTATGATTCTATTTTCAATGTAAAAAATGCTAAAAAGATCACTGCTCTGGAGTTAAATCATAAATTTCAGAAAGAAAAACTGGCGGATAGCCTTCAGTTTGTCAGTGAAAAAAAAGAACTCAAGCTAAAAAACGAAGCTGAACAAGCCACCAACCGACTTTATATTACGTTGTTACTTTTGGCTTCTGCAGGAATCATCATCTTATTGATCATCGTCAATAACCGTAGAAAATTAAACCGGGAACGTTTTAAAAAAGAACAACTAGAAAAAGAATTATTAGACGAGCAATTAAAGCATACCACCTACCAGACCAAACAATTGATTGCAGATAATAAAATGCGTTTGCAGTTTAAGCAAGAGTTCCTGTTAAAACTAAAAAAGGTAAAACGATATGCCGATGCGATTGATATTTCTGATTTTCAATCTTTAATTACCGACCTAAGTTCACAAATTACTACAGAGAGTAAGTTTGATTTTGTAAGCGATAACATAGAGCAATTAGACCGTGAGTTTTATCAAAAACTTGGAGCATTATACCCTGATCTTACCAAGTCTGAGCGTGAGATCTGTGCACTTATGCGCATGAATCTAAGTCTTAAAGAAATCATGATCATTAGAAATGTAACGATGGGCTCTATCAAAGCTTCTAGGCATCGTATTCGTAAAAAAATGGGATTAACCCGAGAACAAGAATTAGAGCAGTTTATTAGTGGATTGGTATAGAAAGAAGACATATCTCCTATTAATACCTCTATCATGGAGTTGTACTATTTAACTCATCTCAATCCATGTTTTTAAGTCAAAAGTTTAACTTCTACGTTATTACAATTTTATTTTATTTTAATAATTTTGAAAACTTATTATCTTTAGAAAATGTCTGAAAAGTCTCGTTCTGTTTGTGAAGAAAAAAACTTTGATTCCCTATTCAATACACATTTTGAATCGGCAAGAAATTTTATATATTATAAATGTGGTGATTTACAGCAGGCAGAAGATATTGCACAGGATGCTTTTGTAAAGCTTTGGAAAAAATGTGCAGAGATTATCTATGAAAAAGCTAAAAATTTGATCTTCACTATATGCAACAATGCGCTTCTTAATGAATTTGCACATCAAAAAGTAGTGCTTAGGTATGAAGCTACCCCCAGAAACGATGTCAATAATGAAAGTCCCGATTTTGTTATGGAAACCGAAGAATACCGTAAAAAACTAGAATGGGCAATTGCCAAACTTTCTGTAAAAGAACGTGAAGTTTTTCTGTTAAGTAGAATTGATAAAAAAACCTATAAAGAAATAGCAGAAATTACAAATATTACTGTAAAAGCAGTAGAAAGAAGAATGAGTAATGCTTTTATCACCCTTAGAAAACTACTGGGAAGCGATTTAAATATTTAAAAAAAAATAGGGTATTCTTGTTTGTAGCTGTATACTACATATAAGGCTATTTAGAAAAGGGTTTTAAATAGTTTACAATTTACCGAAAAGGTATATATTAATTAGTGTCATGGAAAAATATGAATCAGATAAGACTTTTATAGCCCGATGGGTAGCTGGAGAATTGAGCGAGGAAGAAGCATCTGAGTTCGAAAAATCTGAAGCTTTCAAGGATTTTAATCGTATCAACGAAGAAATTCAAAAGTACAAAGCGCCTCCTATAGATAAAAGGCAGTCGCTTATCGCTACAAAAACCAAAATCACATTTGGTAAGCAAAGAAAAACCAATTACCGAACCTGGTTTGCCATTGCCGCTTCGATAGTGGTAATTTTTGGCTTATTCACACTATTTAACTCTTCAAAAAGTTACACAACCTCCTTTGGTGAGCAATTAGCCGTTACACTACCCGATGGATCTAAAATACAACTAAATGCTGATTCTAAAATAAGCCACAAACGCTTTTTATGGTTAGACAACAGAAGTGTTTCTCTACAAGGTGAAGCTTATTTTGAAGTCGAAAAAGGAAAAGGGTTCGAAGTCATTACATCACACGGTAATGTAACTGTTCTTGGTACAAAGTTTAATGTAAAAACCAGATCAAATACCTTCGAGTTAAAGTGCTTTGAAGGAGTCGTAAGATTTGATAAAATAGCTACTTCAGAAAGTCATATTCTTAAGAAAAATGATCAAATTACCTCCTCTGAAAATGTGGTTACCAACCAAAATACAAAAGAAAACATACCCAGTTGGATGAACGGTATCAGTACTTTTAAAGAAAAACCATTAAACGAAGTGCTTAATGAAATTCGTATTCAATACAATATTACATTCCAAACAAATGAAATAGACTTATCTAAAGTATTTACTGGTAGTTTTGTACACGATGACTTAGAAAAAGCATTGAAATCAACTTTAACCCCAATGGGAGTTTCTTATGCGTTATCTAAAGATAAAACTATCGTATATTTGCAATAAGCCAACTTAAAATTATCCCTTATAAGATTACACTTATAGTTGTTATTTGTACACGACTATGATCGAACATCTCTCTAACTTAACGAGAAGTTCACCACATTCTTAACGTAAAACATATTAATAAACTGTTTTTAAATGAAGCACAACGTAGTATTTGCAATTGTATTTCTAGTTACCACACTATCTTTTGCACAACAAAACATTTCTGTTTCTTATACCAATACCCCGCTTAAAGAAGTATTAATGGATATCGAATCCAAAACTTCATTACTCTTTTCATATAGTCAGGACTTTATTGTTTCGAAAACAATAACATTATCGCAAGAAAACATCACTATTGATAAACTGCTACCTTTATTGGCGTCACAAACGCATCTCATTTTTGAAAAAGTATCTGCACAACAAGTCATTATTACTCCAAAAAGAAACATCTGCGGGTATGTTATTGATGCAAGTACCAAAGACCCCATTCCATTTGTTACCATTAGTATCAATCCTGATCAAGCTACTGTTACAGATGATACCGGGTATTTTAGTTTTGACAATGTTCCCTCAAAAACAGGAACTATTCGTATTCGTTTTATTGGATATGATGAAGAAAACATTGCATATACCATAGGAGCCCCCTGTATCACAGTAGGATTAAACCTTTTATCTTCTACATTAGATGAGGTTGTTGTATTGGGTTATATTACCTCTGGTATTGATAGAAATAAAGATGGTTCGCTAAGTCTCGATACAGAAAAATTAGGAATCTTACCTGGTTTACTAAGTCCGGATATCGCTCAAAGTATTCAATTAATCCCTGGTATTTCTACCTTGGATGAATCTGCTACCGGCATACAGATTCGAGGAGGTTCTCCCGATCAAAATTTGGTATTATATGATGATATTAAACTATACAATACTGGTTATTTTTATGGTATGTTCTCATTATTTAATCCTTTTGCCACCCAAAAAGCAACTATTTTCAGATCTGGTACGAGTGCCAGTTACGGGGATCGTATTTCTGGTATAATCGATATCTCGAGCGGAGATGCAATTCCGCAAAAAACAAAAGGCGGGTTCGAAATTGATGGTTTATCGGTAAACGGATTTGTAAAAACTCCGCTATCAGAAAAAGCAGCTATATATGCTTTTGCAAGAAGATCTTATGCAGATGTAGCAGAGACTCCTACCTATGATAGTTATGTTGATAAGATTTTTACCAACTTTGGTGTAGCCAGAGGTGTTAATGGTACTATTCTTGAGTTGGAAACAGATGACGATTTTAGTCCAGAGACGAGTAATAACAAATTTGCTTTTGCCGATGTGAGCGCTAAGTACATTCTAAAACCCAATACCAAAAATAATATATCTATAAGTGGTTTATATACCAGAAATCGTTTGGATTTTGATTTTACAGGAGGAGATGAGAAAATTGTAGACTCGTTAATTACACAAAACAAAGGAGTAAGTGCAAACTGGAAGCACAAAACCAGTGAAAAGCAAAAAGAAGAGCTTACCGCTTATTTTTCTGAATACAACTCTTTTTATCAAAATAATGAATTAAAAGATGAAACGGGCAATAACATCTTAGACCTGTCAGAAATTAGTATTCGTGAAAACAATATTACAGATGTAGGGTTAAAATTTAAATCCTCTTCTACCTTTAAAGAGACCCAAAAACTCACATTAGGATATGAACTTTCATACACAGATTTGAATGTAGTGATTAGTAAAGAAGAACCTTTTGATGGAGCACTAGAAAGGTCTGAACAAGATGATAGCAATCTTAAAAATGCAATTTTTGGAGAGTATACTTTTTTCTTTAAGAACAAAGGGTTTATAAATACCGGACTTCGTTTTTTACATTATAACTCTTTAGATGAATTTTTGATCGAACCTCGTATCAATTTAGAATACCCCCTAAGCGATAGATTTAGGTTTAAAACGGCTATAGAAAGAAGAAATCAACCCATATCGCAATTGGTAGAATTTAATCATACCGAACTGCGTTTAGAAAATAATTTGTGGCGATTATCAGATAATAAACAATTCCCACTACTAAGCAGTAATCAAATTTCTGGAGGATTATTATATCATCATAAAAATCTAAATATCGATCTTGACGTCTATTACAAAGAATTAGATGGATTAACAACGTTTACCAGCGGCTTTAGTAATCCTTTAGAAAATCTAGAAGAAGGTAAAAGTACCATTACAGGTTTAGACCTATTATTAAAATATAAGCAGAACAACTACAAAATATGGGCAGGATATACGTATAACGATATTACGTTTCAATTTCCAAACTTAAAAGACACCCCTTTTAAGTTTCCTGGTAATAATGATATCACTCACAGTTTTAGAATTTCTAATACGTTGCAATTAGAAAAATGGCAATTTTCTTTGGGGTGGCAATTTAGAACCGGAAAACCTACCACTCCTGTAAACAGCTATGAAATAAAAATCGATGCCGATGGTGAAAATGCTGGTGTTGTAAATTTTGGAGCTATTAATAATGCTAGGTTACCCGATTTTCATAGGTTGGATGGTTCTGTCTTATATAATTTTAATATTCACTCGGGTACTAAGAAATTAAAAGCTCAATTGGGAGTATCTGTTTTAAACATCTACAATCGGATAAAACCTTTGGATTTAATTTACAAAGCAGAACGAAAACCACTGGATGACGGAGGAATTGCTATAGAAGGTACTACAGGAAGCACACCAGAAGAGCTCGAAGTAATTTTAGAACAAGTAATTCAACGGTTTTCGTTAGGAATAACACCTAATGCTGTATTTAGACTGTCTTTTTAAATTAACGTACTTTCTACTATAGTATACTATATTTTATAAATAAACTGACTCCCAGTACTCTTTCTTGAATCTTGAAAAACAACTACCAACTCGATAGTATCATGTTGCCGTTCTATTAATATTTTTCATATTTCCTATTGAAAGTATTTTTTATTAAGATAACTTACAACAGTAGCACCTTGGCTACTATTTGTTTAAACTACACCTCCTAAATAATCTAAATAGATCACTGACTATTACATGATTTTCATGTAAATACTCCTCAAAAAAAGGGCATTGTTGTTAAAAAATGTTAAAATAGTACCTTTTTATACATAGTACTGTAACTAATTTCAACTCTCTGCGTCTTGTAAGTAAATAATCAATCAAAAAACATCTATTATGAGAACTTTAGACAACAATCAAATTACTAAAAAATTAAGTAGTACAAAGGGATATATCTGGAATAACAAAAGACGATATAGATAATAAATAGTATTCATAAATATTCATTCATCAATCAAATCAACTAATCAATCAAAAAACGTACAGTTATGAAAACTTTAAACAACAATCAAATAGCCCAAAAATTAAGTGCATCGAGAGGATATATCTGGAATAATAAAAGGCGATATAGGTAATACCTATAATCCGTTCATCAATCAAATCAACTAATCAATCAAAAACAACTTGTTATGAGCATCTTTAGAAGTCGTAGAAAGAAAATCAAAAACGTATTACAAAAACAACGTATTGTACTAAGCGAGGTTATCAACCGGTATAACAATACGTATGAAGACTGTATTCCTTTTAGAAAGGATCGATATGTTTATGATATAGAGCGATAGGTATACATGACTTAGTCTTCTAAGGTATGCGATACATAGCATAAGTGTTGAGTGTGTTAAACTCAGATTAAAAGTTGCAGGTTAATTGTAGTATCCCTGCAACTTTTCTTTGTTTTCTGATAATTACAATATCTCTACAATAGAATCTCAGAAATAGTATTCCTTCCTATAAAACACATTACAATTTGTGTTTCTGTATTAGCTCTAAAAAAATCAATTTCATGCCAAATACTTTTTAATTTAACTAAAAAACAAAGTTTTTATCAAGTATTTAGCTATTCTATTTCAAAAAGGATAAATGTTAATTATTCCTAAACGTTTTCTAATTTAACCTCAACGAATACTCATTTATATGGGGAAATTATCATTTGAAAATATACATTTGAAATAAAAATTGACCCCATGAATATAACAAAGTCACTTCGCATTCTTATGATTTCTGGATTAGTAATCTTTACTTCATGTAATGAGACCAGAAAGACAAGTGCTACTAAAAATGATCAATTATTAGCACAAGCAAGTATCATTCCTACAGAAAAAAAGATCCCTACGATTTATGAAAAGATCTCTATTGATGTAAGTTTTACAAAGCTTCATAAAATGCTTAAAGAGACCAAATACCCTAAATTATTAGAAGAACAGGGACCTTATACAATTTTTATCCCATTAAATGGAGCAATTAAAAAGTTACACCCCAAAACTCTTAAAAATCTACAAAAACCCGAAAATAGCTCTAAACTAGAAGCCGTTATAGATTGTCATATTTTTCGTGGATTGATCAATAAACAAGATATTATCAAAGCTATAAAAGAAAATGGGGGAAGTGTAAAATTAAAAACCATAGGAGGCACCCGAATAATTGCTTCTATGCGAGATGACAAAATATATTTAATTGATAAAAAAGGAAATGCCGGAAGACTCATGGCTAATGATATCGAGGCTTCTAATGGGATTATTCACACTATAGAATCAGTAATGATGCCAACTAATTAATCCTATTAGACATTAACACACCCTAACCTAAAACTCACGCTTAACGAAAAAAGAGACAAGTATTTGTCTCTTTTTTATTTTTATACATATTGCAGAGCTTAATCCTCTCTGGCTTGCTCATAAATAGCTTTGCTATACTGCACGAATTACAAAATAATTCTTTTTACCACGCTGCAATAAAACAAATTGATTGTTGATTAAATCTTCTTTTGATATCGAATAACTATCTGTAACCTTTTCTTTATTTACTGCAATAGAGTTCTCTTTCAAAGCTCTTCTAGCTTCTCCATTAGATTTAAGAAAACCGGTTTGCTCTGCCAAGGCACCAATAATGTCCAACCCATTACCTATTGTCTCCTTAGAAACTTCGGCTTGTGGTACACCCTCAAAAACATCTAAAAAAGTAGCTTCGTCCAAATCCTTAAGATCAGCAGATGTTGATTTTCCAAAAAGTATTGCCGAAGCCTTAATGGCATTCTCCAGATCTTCTTTAGAATGAACAATCACCGTCACTTCGTCTGCTAGTCTTTTCTGTAAAATCCTTTGATGTGGAGCTTCTTTATGTGCTTCAACCAGGGTTTTTATTTCATCCTCTGTTAGAAAAGTAAAAATCTTAATATACTTTTCTGCATCCTCATCACTAGTATTTAACCAATATTGATAAAACTTATAAGGTGATGTTCTATTAGCATCTAACCAAACATTACCTCCTTCAGATTTACCAAATTTAGAACCGTCTGATTTTGTAATCAACGGACAAGTAAGTGCATATCCTTTTCCACCGGCAATTCTCCTGATTAACTCTGTTCCTGTAGTAATATTACCCCATTGATCACTTCCTCCCATTTGTAAAGTACAATCATTGGCTCTATATAAGTGTAAAAAGTCATATCCCTGTACCAATTGATAAGTAAACTCTGTAAAAGACATTCCTTCTGATGATTCTGAAGAAATCCTATTCTTTACAGAATCCTTCGCCATCATATAATTTACTGTAATATGTTTTCCTACATCTCTGATAAATTCTAAGAAAGAAAACTCTTTCATCCAATCATAATTATTCACCAAAACAGCGGCATTAGCAGCATCACTTTCAAAATCAAGAAATCTGCTTAACTGCGATTTTATAGCTTCTTGATTATGACGAAGTGTATCTTCATCTAGCAAATTACGCTCTGCTGATTTACCAGAAGGATCACCAATCATACCTGTAGCTCCTCCTACTAATGCAAAAGGCTTATGACCTGCTCTTTGATAATGCGCTAATAACATAATAGGAACCAGGTTACCGATATGTAATGAGTCTGCTGTTGGATCAAACCCAACATAAGCCGATCTCATTTGTTCTAATAAGTATTCTTCGGTCCCGGGCATTGCATCATGCAACATCCCTCTCCAACGCAATTCTTCTATAAAATTTTTGGTCATGGTACTAGTATTCGATTAAGAGCGACAAAGATAAAAATATGGTCAAAAATGAACTATCATTCTAAAAGAAATCCTATGACATTAATAAAAAACACAAATTTGATATTTTTTGACATTATAAAAACAACTTTTTACAAGCTGTTTAATCTGTTATGATTAGTACATTCCCTTCTCTACGTATATTATAGAATCTTAATCCATATTGCCCTCCTCCTTTAGTAGGTTGACCTGTTAAAATATCGTATTCATTATCGCAACCGTCACAGTTACAGCTTGCAATAAACCCTTTAACAGACAATCTCGAACAAGCACTAGGAGTAAGGTTCGGATCACTCAATTCGAAAGCAATATATTGTGTATCATTTGCATTAAAAATACCTATACCTCTTATACTTCCATTATCCGATGTATCCTCTACGAAACCCGAAGGAAATTTTAAAGGATTAAACTGAGGAAGGTTAAGGTTTATTTGATAACTACCTATTGCAGAAGGAGGAAGAAACGGGTTTTGATCTCGGTTATCATCATCACTTTTACAAGAGGTCACCAAAAGGTATACTACAATCAAAAATACAATCTTATTCATCTATCTTTTATTATTTTGAAATATGGTTGCTATCAAGCTCAATTATATAAATTAACACTGCTTACACAAAAGACTCATATAGCGATGGCAAATTACGTAAAATTGCGGTCTTCCGTAATTTTTTTGTTATCTTTGAATAACGAATCCCATTCTTATGGGATTTTTTGTATTTATATAAACGATGAAGTTATGAGCAAAGTATCTTATTATTCTGCAGAGGGGCTAAAAAAGTTAAGAGACGAACTAGATCAACTTAAAGACATAGAACGTCCTAAAGCTTCTCAAGCAATAGCAGAGGCACGTGATAAAGGGGATTTAAGTGAAAATGCCGAATATGATGCCGCAAAAGAAGCACAGGGGTTGTTGGAGATGAGAATTTCTAAACTCGAAGAGACTCTTTCCAATGCACGATTGATAGATGAATCTCAATTAGATACATCTAAAGCACTTATACATTCTACTGTAAAGATCAAAAATCAAACTAATGGTGCAGAGATGACCTATAAATTGGTAGCACAAAGTGAAGCCGATCTTAAAACGGGAAAAATATCTGTAGATTCGCCCATAGGCAAAGGCCTTTTAGGAAAAAGTATAGGTGAAATAGCAGAAATACAAGTTCCTAATGGTATTATGAAATTTGATGTTGTAGATATTACCAGAGAATAGTCACTACAAAACGTATAAAAAAAGCCTTTTTTAAAAATTAAAAAAGGCTTTTTTTATTGATATGTTTCATCCCAAAATAAGTTGAAAACTACCGTTTTTTGTAACACATAGTTTTGTATAATGTTATATTACTATAGATCATTAACTCAAATATTTTTATCACTATATTAATAGGTAGTATGAGTAACAAAACATCTGAAACTAAAAATTGGTTTAACAAAAATTGGAAATGGCTACTACTTCTATTTAGTTTTATGCTAATCGCTATAGTTTCTCTTTTGCCGTCTAACTTAGGCAATCAGATAGTTCAAATCACCCAGACCTATGCAGATACCGAGCTTTATGAGCATCCTTTTGAAATGGCGAAAAATGACAAAAGAGTAATTGATGTATTAGGCCAATTAAAGCCTATTGATAAACTAGCTATTTTAGAAGGAGAAGTTCAATACTCAAACAACAATACATCTGTTGATTTATCTTTTAGAATAAAAGGAGGCAAAAGAAACGCTAGATTAGATATTTCTGCTGATAGGATAAACGGGAAATGGAATTATAAAAAAGTAAATGTTCGAATAAAAAAACCTGTTGAAGAGAAACAAATTATTGAAATTATTGAACCACCTAAGTAGAAACCTACATAATATTTTTTTGTATAGAAAAGGCTTTTTTTATACATTAGGTACCTTATCAACCAATATATTTATGTTTGATAAAAAGTAACCATTTACTATAGCTAAATGGATATAAAATGACATAAAAGATTTTGATGATAAAAAGCAAAGTTCAACGCAAAAATTTGAGGCATAGTAGTAGCTATGGGGATGATTTTTAAGGATGAAATTTAGTTTTTTGCACAAAAGATTCATGTTATTTTATATTGATTTAGCTATATATACCCAAACCTAGTGTATGTCTTCACAATATAGACTTGATCGTGCTTATAAAAATGCCAAAATCATCCCGTTTGATGATCATTCTAAATTCGTGCTCTTTAGCGATTGTCATCGCGGAGATAATAGTTTTGCAGATGAATTTGCTAATAATAGAAATATTTATTTTCACGCGTTAAAACATTATTACGATCAAGGGTTTACCTATTGCGAGCTGGGAGATGGAGATGAACTTTGGGAAAATCGTAGTTTCCAGATGATTTTTAGAGCTCATAAAAATGTCTATGAATTACTTTCAAAATTTTATGTAGAAAACAGACTCGAAATGATTTGGGGAAATCATGATATGGTGTATAGAAAGCCTAAGTATGTAGAAAAACACTTAAGCACTTATTTTGATCATAAAACTGACAAGGATATTCCCCTTTTTCCTGGTATAGCCTATGAAGAAGCTATTATTTTACAACATAAAAAAACAAAACAAGAAATTTTTATGTTACACGGTCACCAGGCTGATTTCATGAATTATACTGCCTGGAAAATTAATCGCTTTCTGGTTCGTGTATTATGGAAACCCTTACAGGTCATTGGGATATCTGACCCAACAAGTCCCGCAAAAAACTATAGAGAAACTATACGTGTAGAACGAAGGATTAAAAAATGGATTGCTTCTAAAAATAACCTATTTACAATCATCGGTCATACTCATCGCCCAAGGTTTCCTGAAGCGGGAGAGTTAGCATTATTTAATGATGGAAGCTGTGTACACCCCAGATCAATTACCGGTATAGAAATCGAAAACGGGACTATTACTTTAATAAAATGGCAAATTTCTACAGCAGAAAACGGTATTCTTAAGATTATTAGGGTACCCTTAGAGGGACCCCAAAAACTTATAGAATTTATTACAAAATAATATGTTAAGAAATATTAACTACCTCTTCTATCTGAGGAGCATATTTTTTGATAGTCATCTCTACTCCAGATTTAAGAGTCATTTGATTTACACTACAACCTACGCACGCTCCTTCTAACTGAACCTTTACTTTTTTATCATCTTCAATAGAAACCAAAGAAATATTTCCACCATCACTTTCTAAAAAAGGTCTAATCTCTTCTAACGCCTTTTCTACATTAATTCTTAATTCTTCAGAAGTCATTTTCTATTTTTTTACGGCAGAACATCCCGCCATTGTTGTTATTTTTATTGCTTCAGTCGGAGGTAGATCATCATTTCTACGTACTACTTCCTGCACTACATTTCTGGTCAATGCCTCGAATGCTTTTTCTATAGGAGTTGCCACTTGTAAAGCAGCAGGTCTTCCTACATCTCCCGCTTCTCGTATACTTTGTACTAAAGGAATTTCTCCCAAAAACGGAATTTCTAAATCTTCTGCCAGATGTTTAGCTCCTTCTTTACCAAAGATATAATATTTATTGTTAGGAAGTTCTTCTGGAGTAAAATAAGCCATATTTTCTATAACTCCCAAAACCGGTACATTAATACTCTCTTGCTGAAACATCGCTACCCCTTTACGTGCATCTGCCAAAGCTACATTTTGCGGTGTACTTACCACTACAGCTCCTGTAATAGGTAAGGATTGCATAATTGATAAATGAATATCTCCTGTTCCTGGTGGTAAATCAATCAACATAAAATCGAGTTCTCCCCATGCCGCATCAAAAATCATTTGGTTTAATGCCTTTGCTGCCATAGGTCCTCGCCAAACGACTGCTTGATTGGGTTGCGTAAAAAATCCTATTGATAAGATTTTAACTCCATAATTTTCTATGGGTTTCATTTTGGATTTACCTCCTTCATTAACCGAAAGTGGTCGTTCTCGCTCTACATCAAACATAATGGGTGCCGATGGGCCGTAAATATCTGCATCTAATAAACCAACCTTAAATCCCATTTTGGCCAGTGATACTGCAAGATTAGAGGTTACGGTAGACTTACCTACTCCTCCTTTACCAGAAGCTACAGCTATAATATTTTTGATCCCAGGAATTGCCTTTCCTTTAATCTCATTTTTTTGTGTTGCTGCCGGGGCAGGAGCTTCTACCTTTATATTTACTTTTATTTTTGCCTTCTCATATACTTCGTCATGTATTGCTTTCATTACATCTACTTCGGCACGTTTACGAATATGTAGTGCTGGAGTAGTTAATACCAAATCCACAACAACTTCATCTCCAAAAGTGATTACATTCTTTACCGCACCGCTCTCTACCATATTCTTTCCTTCTCCGGCAACAGTAATTGTTTCTAAAGCTTTTAGGATTGCTGACTTCTCTAATTTCATCTATTCTTTTCTTTTTCTTATAAATCCATCTATTCGAATGAATTCTAACTGCAAAGATAAGTTGAATTGTTAAGATTATAAAACCTATAAATCGAAATACTCTATAACCATATTAGCGTTGATAATAGAATGGTATGATTTGTGTTAACACTCCCATAATTTTTAACCATACTTATGAAAAATATTTTCTTACTCCTTATATTTTCACTTTTAGTTTGTAATTCGGGGATTGGTCAGAGTACACTCGAAAAAGCAGAAAAAAGTCTCTCTAAAAAGAAAGAAAAAAATAACTCAAGAGGTGATTCAAGATCATATACTTATAGTGATTCCTCTGATTCTGAAAACAACTTTATAGCAGATACTTTTGGAGTACTTTTCCTAGATATTTTTTTAGCAGCTACTTATGGGATTATTATTGAAACCCCTTTTGAACAAGAATATACCGGCAGCCAAGCTTCATTAACGAAATATCCTTATCATTCTGGTGCCAAAGGAAACTTTTCTTATGAACATGGAGACGATACCACCATATTCAAAACCACTATTGCTGATCGATATATCGTAGAAAACGGAAAAATCTACGGAAATCAACTGATGGCTGAGTTTTGGTTTGCCAAAAGAATAAGTTTAAAAGCCAATTATCTTCAGTTATGGGAAGATAATATTCATTTTGAAAACAACTCTTTAGCTATGTATCAAGGGTTGGCTAAATACCACCGTATCAGAACCGAACGCTTTAATGCTTGGTGGGGGCTTGGCGCTACCTATGTAGATGGAGAAGTAGACGAAACGGGATTTACTTACGGATTGGGAGCAGAACTATTTTTGGTAAAACCCATAAGCATTGAAGCTGATTTTATGCAAACCTTTATCAATAATGAAACTGTCAATCAGTTTAGCACACTTATGAACTATCACATAAAAAGATATAAAGTGTCTGGAGGATATGAACATCTTAAACTTGGCATTGAAGATTTTTCTATGTTTTCTATTGGGGTAGGTGTTTCTTTTTAATCCTAATTTGTCATTTTAGGATTTTTAAAACAAAACATCCATCCCAACCTTCCTTCAAAGGAAGGAGTTTCAAGTCTCCTTTTGGAAGGGCGATTTAGAAGAATGTAGTTACTAGTCTTTGGTGCAAGCGCAATATTTATTTTACAATACTTATAAATTTTTCAAAAATCAGGAAATATAAATCGTATACTTTTAAAATACATCTATTATAGAGAATAGTAAAGATACCTTATAACTCGGTCATTGGATCCCAAAACAATTTGTCTAAGTTTTGGATTTGATTATCAATCACTTCTATTCCTTCGCTCTCCAAAAGTTGCTGCATCAGGTTAGTACCATCAAAATGGTGCTTGCCGGTAAGTACGCCTTTTCTATTTACAACCCTATGGGCAGGCACATCATCTCTACCATTACAAGCATTCATCGCCCAGCCTACCATACGTGCACTGCGCGCAGCACCAAGAGTTTTGGCGATAGCTCCATACGAAGTAACTCTGCCATAAGGAATGAGTCGAGCTACCTCATATACGCGTTCAAAAAAGTTGTCGTTATTTTTTACTCCCATGTGTAAACAATTCTTGCCAAGGTAATCATTACCAATACCAACATTAATACTCCCATAAAATAATTAGAATATTTGGTAATCGATGCTGTTTTCTTTTCGATTTTCAAAAAGGAATAAACATACAGGTATAAGGTCACAAATGTACCTGATCCTGCAGCTACTATAAATAGTGTTATATGATAAATATCATACTCTATTTTACCGCTCACACTCATTGCAGCTCCAATTGCACAAAAATAAGGAATGGGTAATATATTAATAGCCGATATCATCATTCCCTTAAAAAAACTGCGGGTTTCTGTATGCTTGTACACTTTAATTTTGTTATTCGAATATTTTGCCTTGATAAAAAAGTAAATTGCCATTAAGAAAAAGATAACGGCTCCTGTTCGCAACAATATATTTTTGATATACGGATTAAAAAAAATATACTTTGCCAAAAGAATGGCAATCAAAGCCTGAAGCACCACAATTACAGAAGCGCCTATAGCTACCAGAACTCCATTCTTTTTACCTCTTTCGAGGCATGTTCTGGCAACGGTCATATTTACCAATCCAGGTGGGATTACACCGATCAATGATGCAAAAAATGTGACTAAAAACAGCTTGGTAGTTTCCAAAATACGGTTATAGTTACTTAATTTTAAAACGAATGTAAGTTATAGGTTTATTTTGTTCCAGATATTGTTTTTCGTAAAAAGTTTGGATGGTTGTTACAATTTCTGGAGATCCCTCATTATGATATACATTATGATTGGCATACAACACCTCATGACCTTCTCCATGTAGCAATCCCAATGTATAACCATGCATAAATTCGCTATCGGTTTTAAGATGCACTATCCCATCTGATTTTAGTACTTTTTTATAACTCTGTAAAAAATCATGATTGGTCAATCTATGTTTGGTTCGTTTATATTTAATTTGAGGATCAGGAAAAGTAATCCATATTTCATCTATTTCCCCTTCATCAAATATATGTTCTATCAATTCAATTTGAGTTCTTATAAAGCCGACATTAGTCATTTCGCTCTCTATGGCTGTTTTTGCTCCTCGCCAAAAACGCGCTCCTTTTATATCGATCCCTATAAAGTTTTTATCTGGATATTGGGTTGCAAGGCCTATCGTATACTCACCTTTACCACAACCTAATTCCAAAACAATAGGGTTTTGATTTTTGAAAAAATTATCTTTCCATTTTCCTTTATACCCTAATGTATTGTCAAGTACCTCCTCACGCGTTGGTTCTACCACATTATGAAAGGTTTTATTCTCATTAAATCTTTTTAATTTATTCTTACTTCCCACAGATCTTTAAATTTCTTTAGTTGTATACATTATTTATACCTACATAAGGGATAGCAGCTAGCCTACCCTGTAACGCATATAGCCCGGCCACATTGATTTATCGATGTGATTACGCCAATATAACATCTATTAACAATTTGTAAACCTTTGCTTTGATTAATCTTAGCAAAAGTTTCACTTTAGATAATTTTTTGGTAAAATTAAGGAAATATATGCATAAGAAAATAGGATTACTTTTATAATTATTATCAATGGTATTGACATAATTAATTAAAAACTGGAACGTTTGAGTAAAAAGGTACTTATAGCACCTCTTAATTGGGGGTTAGGTCACGCAACACGATGTATTCCTATTATAAATGCATTAATAGAAGAAGGCTTAGAGCCCGTAATTGCTTCTGATGGTGTTGCATTATCGCTTTTAAGAAAGGAGTTTCCAAAACTACAGTCTAGAGAGCTTCCTTCTTACAATATAGAATATGCAAAAAAGGGAAGTAATTTTAAGCTAAAAATGCTACTTAACAGCCCTAAAATTGCTCATGCCATTACAGCAGAAAAAAAGGCAGTCAAAAAACTAATTAAAGAAGAGGATTTCTGTGGTATTATATCTGACAACAGAATGGGAGTACGTCACAAAAGTGTTCCTTCTGTATTTATCACCCATCAACTTACAGTACTAAGTGGCAACACTACTTCTATTAGTACCAAGTTACACAATAAATACATCAAAAAGTTTGATGTATGTTGGGTACCAGACATGGCAGATGATCCTAATTTAAGCGGAGAACTAGGTCATCCAAAAAAAGCCAACATCCCTGTTACTTATTTAGGTCCTTTAAGTAGATTTGAGTACCGTGCAATCCCAAAAAAATATGATATCATGGTACTTCTTTCTGGTCCAGAACCACAAAGAACACTTCTAGAACAAAAATTATTTAAAGAATTTGAGCAAAGTGATAAAAAAATAGTTTTTGTTCGTGGTCTTATAGAAGAGACTCAGCAAACCTATGTAAAAAACAATATCACGGTACATAATTATCTTGCAGGAAAACACCTCGAAGACACTATCAATAGTGCCAATATTATCATTTCGAGATCGGGTTATACCACTGTAATGGATCTTGCCAAGCTAAAGAAAAAAGCATTTTTCATTCCAACACCCGGACAATTTGAACAAGAGTACCTGGCCGAGCGATTAACACTCAACAAGTTAGTACCTAGTTGCAATCAAAATGATTTTACACTTACAAAACTAAGAGACCTTAATGGATACAAAGGGCTAAGTAGTTTTAGCACTGATATCGACTACGGGGAACTTTTTCACTTTTTCAAGAGTAAATGAAAATTCACTTCCTACCCGATAGTCACTTTCTACATAAATGCGTTCGTGATGCGCTTCTATAATATGCTTCACGATTGCTAAGCCCAAACCAGATCCTCCTTCTCTTCTAGAGCCGCTTTTATCAACGCGATAAAAGCGCTCAAAAAGGCGTGGGATATGCGCCTGTGCAATCCCCTCTCCGTTGTCGGTCACCCTGATTATGGTTTTATTACGAATCAAATCCTCTATGCTTACCTCTGTAGTACCATCTTCTTTACCGTATTTTATAGAGTTTACCACAAGATTAGACAAGACCTGCTGTATACGCTCTTTATCTGCATGTACTAGTATAGGTTCGCTATAATTCATATCAAAAGTAAGAGCGATATTCTTTTTTGCAGCTTTCATTTCATATAGATCAAAAACGCTTTGTACCAGTTCTACAATATCAAAATTTGTATAATTAAGGTTAAGATCACCAACTTCTAACTTGGTAATCATATCTAGATCATTCACTATATAAATTAAACGTTCTACTCCTTTATTAGCTCTATTTAAATACTTATCAAGAATCTCTGGATTATCCATAGCTCCATCTAATAGTGTAAGAATATACCCTTGTACTGTAAACAATGGCGTTTTAAGCTCATGAGAAACATTTCCCATAAACTCTTTTCGATAGTTTTCTCGAACCTTAAGTTTTTCTATTTCTGATTTTCTTTTTTGTGCAAACTTCTCAACCTCTTTAATAAGCGTTCTCATATCTGTAGTCACCGGGTTGCCTCCCAAGGTATCCACCTCTAGCATTTCTATATCATCATAGATCTTACGCACTCTACGATAAATGAATTTTTCTACGCGATATTGTATAATAAGAAAACATACAGCATAGCAAACCAATATAAATATGATTATGAGTATGATATCAAAAATTGATTGAGAATACAAAAAAACGCTCATTACGAGCGTTAATAATACGGTAATATATAAAGACGATAGATATGCAAACCTATACGACTTTTTAAAATTTTCTGCCATTTACACTACAAACTTATATCCCACTCCTTTGATAGTTTTAAAACTATCATCACCTATTTTTTCTCTTAGCTTTCTAATATGTACATCAATGGTACGTCCTCCTACAATCACCTCATTACCCCAAACCTTATCCAAAATATCTTCTCGTTTAAATACTTTACCTGGTCTTGAGGCTAATAAAGATAGTAATTCAAATTCTTTTCTAGGTAGAATAATCTCACTTTTGTCCTTTATGATTTTATATTCATCTCTATTGATTACCAGATTCCCTATTTTAATTTCGCTATTGGTGCTTTCTTCTTCTTTAAGCCTTCTTAATAGCGCTTTTACCTTGCTCACCAAAACTTTGGGTCGTATTGGCTTTGTGATATAATCATCGGCACCAGCATCAAAACCAGCTACCTGGGAGTAATCTTCTCCACGAGCAGTAAGGAAAGTTATGATAGTATTTTGCAAGTCAGGTAATTTTCTGATTTGCTCACAAGCTTCTATCCCGTCCATTTCTGGCATCATTACATCTAATATTACAAGATGTGGTTTTTTCTTTTTTGCGACTTTTACAGCTTCTACACCATTCTCTGCAGTAATAACATTGTACCCTTCTGCGGAAAGGTTATATCCCACAATTTCCAAAATATCTGGCTCATCGTCTACTAGTAAAATTGTAATGTCTTTTGTATTCATCTTTCTAAAGTTATATCCCGAAGGGTAAATATACTATCTAAAAACGAAGTTTTCACCATCATGACAGCATGAAACAATAAACTAACATAAAAATCTCACAACCGTAACATTAGCTTAACTTAGTGGCATTTACACACTAGTTCTGGTGATCTCTGTAAACACTTAGCAAATTCATAGTTGCCGAAATCAAATCTTTTGTTTCCATCAAAAGTCCAAAATACAAGGTTGTATTTTTAGGACTACTCTCTTCTGTTCTTGTCCTGGCGACTTGCTTATTTATTTTATCATTTACAATCGTAAACAACTCTTGCTTTTCTTTGATAACTCCATTAAGACTTCCGAACTCTCTACTATCAAAAACCTTTTTTATATGACTAAAAAACTCAGTTAAATGTTCTTCTATCTCCTTAAGGTCTTTTATTTGATTAAATCGAAGTTTCTTATGATTGTTATTAACATGTTTATGACTTGCTTTAGCAATATATTCTAAAGATTGCGTAATATCTTCTAAGTATCCTAAAATAGAGATATAAAAATTACTTGCTCCTACACTGGCGTCGTCCAGATTTTTAATAAAATAAAAGATACTATCTCTTAATTCTTCTACCTCTGCCTCCAGTTTAGCAATTCCTTTTCTACTTTTCTTTAAGGCTGCCAAGTCATATTTGGCCAGGCTTTCTATAGTATTTCCATAAATCTTACTTCCTCTACTAACATAAGATTTGATATTATCTGCACTTTCTTCTATTACTCCTTGTATAGAACTACTTTCAGATTTTTTAAGACGATCCTCTGCTCTCTCTGCTTTTGCCTTATTTCGATATTTTACAGTATTTCTCACCAATAAGAATATAGCTATCAACAGCAATACACCTACCATAACAGGCGGATTGAAACTTATCAAAAATGCGATGGTTGCCGCTGCAACAAAAGCACTTATTGCTGTAAAAAACCATCCACCAATTACATTAAGCACCCCGGCAACACGATACACAGCACTTTCACTGCCCCATGCCCTATCTGCTAATGAAGTACCCATAGCTACCATAAAAGTAACATAGGTCGTTGACAAAGGTAGTTTCATCGAAGTAGCAATAGAAATAAGGATACCTGCAACCATAAGATTTACAGCAGCCCTTACCATATCGAAAGCAGGCAAATCTTCTTTTTTTGCAAAACTATTTGTATCCACCACCTGTTGATCAAATTGTTTTTCTGCAGTATCTTTAAGAGATTTTGGAGTAATTGCTGTAAGCATTTGAGAAAAGAATATCGATCCTCTAACAATTCCTCTTGATAAAAAATTAGGATTAAATCGTTCTTCTCCATCTCCTTGACGTGATAAATCTATCGATGTCTTTACTACATTCTTTGCTTTGGTAGAAAACCACAGAGTTAACACCATCACCATACCTGCTATTAATAACAAATAAGTCGGCGTTGCAACTTTAGACGCAAGAATATCCATTGTAAAAGCATCTGCCGGTACTCCAGAAACAGACCAGGCTTCGTAAGATTGCCATGCAGCAATTGGCACACCAATAAAGTTCACAAGATCATTTCCTGCAAAAGCCAAGGCCAGAGCAAACGTACCTACAATAATGATTAACTTATATATATTAACCCTAAGCATTATAATAACATATGAAAGTAATGACCAAAAAACCAATCCAACAACAACGATTAGCAACACATTTGTTTCTAGAAAACCTCTAAGTGTCAATGCCACTGTTCCCGCTGCAGCATCTATTTTAAACAAATCCTTTTTTGCTTTTACAAGTTCTTTTATGGTTTCGTAAGAAGAATTAAAATAAACATTAGCCCAGTCTAATAATCCTTCTGCCCCTCCTTCATACAAAATACTCACAATAGATTTTGCATAATTTGTACCTTTAATTCCTTTTATAAAAATAAAATAAAGTATTGCTGTAAGCGCAACACCACCAAATAAGGCGCCTACCCACTTTGCTTTTTTCTCAAAATTAAACGACAGTAACAATCGTGATACATATTGAACGATTGCTCCTACAGAAAAAGCCACAACTACAGATAGTAAAATACCCAAAATAATTTCTCCTGCCTTTTTGGTATTAATATAATCTCCCAAATCTGTAATAGACAACGAAGCATCAGCAGAGATTTTTATCAACGCAACACACACCGCAGCTCCGAGCAATTCAAAAACAATAGAAACCGTTGTAGAGGTCGGCATCCCAAGGGTATTAAAAAAGTCCAGCAATAGAATATCTGTAATCATCACAGCCATAAAAATGATCATGATTTCATCAAAATAAAATTCTCCTGGAACAAATATCCCTTTACGGGCTACCTCCATCAAACCACTTGAGAAAATAGCTCCCGCTGCAATACCAATACTAGCAACAATCATAATAGTTCTAAAAGAAACAGCCTTAGAACCAATAGCAGAATTCAAAAAATTAACCGCATCATTACTCACTCCAACAATAAGATCCGCAACAGCCAAAGCAGCCAATGCTACGATCATAACTATGTAAATATCACTCATTACTCTATACAATACTTATAAGCCACAAAAGTGTTATTAAAATTCAATTCAAATGTTATAGAAATGTTATTTTTAAACAGAACTTTTTACTTAATACAGTATCATTTACGTCTCAATAATAAATCTAATTAAAGTGTCATTTTTTTTTGATTACTTTAAAACGACAAAAAAATTAAAATCAAAGAAATCAACAACCCTCTATTTTACGTGGATTAACAAGCAAAAAAACCTTACTACGTTACGTTTTATCTATAATCTACATCTAAGTTTAATCCTAATACGATACGTACCAAACGCATTATAAAGACGGTTATTCATCAAAATTAAAAAAACAATATTTTGATAATCAATTGGTTACAGGTTTATTGTTAATTTAATGTTACGTAATTGTTGTTTAAAAGTAAAATTAATGTTACATTTGTAATATAATCATTAAGAACCCCGAATAAAAATATAAGAATATGAGAAAATTAGTAATCGCATTAGCATTGTTGTTTTCAGCAACAATTTTTGCTCAGGAAGCAAAACCTACTTTTGAAAAACAAGGAGATCTTATAAAGGGTACATTCTTTTATGAAGACGGTACAGTAAGACAGCAAGGTTTTTATAATAACAAGGGGATACTTCATGGAGAGTGGAAAGCATATGATGTTACTGGAAAGAAAATTGCTATGGGTCAGTATTATATGGGAAAAAAAATCGGAAAATGGTTTTTCTGGAATGCTGATAAGTTATCAGAAGTTAATTATGATAAAAATCAAATAGCAGAAGTTACTACTTGGTCTAATCAAGGCAACGTAGTAGTTAATTACGACAATTAATAATTGCAAAAAATATTTAAATATTAAAAAAAGGCCTCAATTTTTGAGGCCTTTTTTTTGCTTAAATTCGAGCAAAAAACACCAAACACAATCATTAAAATTGACTATTTACCTCAAATTTTTATTAATATTTTTTTTATAGTAAGTTAACACATAACATTTTGTTAACAAATGCTAAAATCACCCTAAAGGGATGATTATTACTCCTTTTTTATTTAAATACAAATCTTTAATTCTTCGCAAACACCTTTATACTGGTTAATATACAACCATCTTTAGAAACTCAAGATAACGTTTAGATAACATTAAAATCACCAATACTTAATTTCTAAATAACACGAACTTAACAAAGTCTGTTTTTCTTTGCCCGGAATTTCAGAACAAGTTAAATGAAAAAAATTGTAATACTTTTTGCGCTATTATTTGTAGGAATATCCTTCGCGCAAGAAACGGGATCAGTAACAGGTACACTCTTAGATAAAGATGCCGGAGATCAGCCCCTACCGTTTGCTAATGTATTAGTAAAAGGAACAACTAAGGGAACAACTACAGATTTTGATGGACTGTACACTATCGAAAACTTAGAGCCAGGAACCTATACTTTAGAGTTTAGTTTTGTTGGTTACGAAACCAAAGATGTAGAAAATGTAGTAGTAAAAGCAAACGAAACTACTACTGTTAATATGTCTATTGGAGCTAGTGCAGCAGCACTTGACGAAGTAATAATTAAGACAACCACCAAAAAAGAATCTGAAGCTGCTATCCTACTAGAACAAAAAAATGCCGTTACCATTCAACAAAAAATTGGTGCGCAGGAACTTTCTAAAAAAGGAGTTAGTGATGTGGCTACAGGTCTAACGAAAGCTACGGGTATTTCTAAACAAAGTGACAAATTATATGTTAGAGGATTAGGTGACCGTTATAACAATGCATATTTAAACGGACTCCCTATTCCATCATTAAATCCTAAATTAAAACTTATTGACTTAGGGATATTTCCTACAAGTATTGTAGAAAATCTAGGTATCTATAAAACGTACGCTCCTAATCTATATGGCGATTTTGCAGGTGCTAGTGTTAATATAGACACCAAAGATCGTCCTGGTAAGGCATTTTTAGAAATTGGCGTATCCGCAGGAGCAAATACCAACGCTATCAGCAACGATTTCTTCTTACTTAATGGCGGAAACTATGACACTTGGGGTATTGATGATGGATCTAGAAGAGTTCCTGCATTTCTAGACATTGATAATTACAACTACGTAAGTACGCAAATCGATTATTATCCATTTGATACTTCTTTTAATCCTGAGAAAAGATTTAATGCGCCTGATGGCGGAGCCAGCATTTCTACCGGTAAAACGTTTACCATAAAAGATGAGTACAAGCTAGATGTTTTGGTTACTGGTTCTTTTAGTCAAAACCACAGAACCGCATTAGATGGTACAGAAGCATCATTTAATACAACTGGAGGAATCATTACAAATTTTGACAATACTGATAAATACGAATACAACACTAATACGACTGTATTAGGAAGTGTTGGATTTCGTTGGAATTCTGACAATAAGATTACTGCAACTACCTTATTTGTAAATGACACTCGGGACGAATTAAGAGAATTTATTGGTAGAGGTAGTGAAGGTCCTAACACAAGAATATTTACTAGAAGAGGAACCTATGAACAAAACAACCTGTTTACACAACAACTTACAGGAGATCATAAATTTACAGAAGGTAAATACAAACTAAGTTGGGGTACTGCTTATAACATAGCAAAAGGATTGATTCCAGACAGACGTCAATTGTATTTTACAGAACTAGAAACCATAAACGGATTAGCATTAGGAAACGCAATAAGTCCAGATTTTTCAAATAACCAACGATTCTATCAGGAACTTAACGAGAATGATTATTCCGGAAAAGTAGATTTTGATATCAATTTTGGTAAAGATGAAGACGAAAATTTTGCAAACAAACTTACCGTTGGTTTATCTGCCAGATCCAAAGACAGAGATTTTGAAGCAAATCAGCTTAATTACAATCTTAATAACTACAAGGCAACTCCGGTAGATTTTAATAATCCTGATGCCTTATTAAATGAAGCCAATTTTCTAGCAGGAAATTATATAGTTTTAGAAAACTTAAACTCTACTCGTATATACGAAGCAGACCAAACTACTTTTGCAGGTTTTGCCAATTTGCAATATCAATTATCTCCAAAGTTAATACTTAATGGAGGCATTAGAACAGAATTATTTGAGCAAAATGTGGTATACAAATTAATAGAAAACTTAGAAACTGACCCTTTCACAACAACAACCTTGAAAGAGACTTTTGTTTTACCTAGTATTAGCTTAAAATACAAATTAGATGATATTTCTAACTTACGTTTTGCTGCCAGTAAAACAGTAACCTTACCAAAGTTTACAGAGGTAGCACCGTTCCTAGATGAAGATGTTACAGAAACTACGTTAGGAAATCCGATCGTTACCAACTCAGACAACTACAATATTGATATCAAATGGGAACATTTTCCTGAACAGTCTGGAGAGCTAATTACTGCAACCTTGTTTGCAAAATATATAGAAAACCCAATAGAGAAGGTATTCGTTGCTTCTGCAGCAAACAACAACACCTTTGTTAACTCTGATAATGCTACTGTTTTTGGAGCCGAAATAGAGTACAAAAAGAATTTAGGAAACCTGTTTAAAGTAGAAGAATCTGTTTGGAATGATCTAAACTTCGGCATCAATGCTACTGTAATGTATTCGCAAGTAAAAATTGACACTGCTGTAACAACATTCAATGACTCTAATATTCTACCTACAAATGCAAAAAGGCAATTACAAGGTGCCTCTCCTTACTTAATCAATGCAGATGTATCATACTCAAAAAAGTTCGAGAAGCACAAAATCACTTCTGGTATAGATTTTAACATTTTTGGAGACAGAGTATATTCTGCAGGAGGTAACCGCGTAGGAGATATATTTGAAAAAGGTTTTGGTGTATTGAACTTTAATTTTAAAGATCAAATAGGAGAAAAATTAACCCTAAGTTTTAAAGCAAGAAACCTATTAAACCCATCTATCATAAGATATCAGGATCAGGAAGATATAGGCGAAGAATATACTACTTACAAATTTGACAGAGGTATCAACTTTAGCTTTGGGCTTACCTACAAACTACAATAAAAATTAGAATTAAAAATTAATCATTATATAAAATGAAAACTAGAAATATTTTTGCAGTAATTGCTATCACAACTGCGTTCATCTTTAACGCTTGTACTGTCAAGGAAGACAGCATAGGTGACATTGTAATTAATCTTGACAGCTGTGGTGATGCTGCAGACACTGTTATTCTTGAAGGACAAATAACAACAGACCGTACACTTGTTGCTAACGAATTATATGAGTTAAGAGGAGGAGTATCTGTCGTTGAAGGAGTTACTCTAACTATAGAGCCAGGTACCAAAATTGTTGCCGGTAGCGAAGGAGGAGTATTCGCATACCTAGCAATTAAGCAGGGAGCCAAAATTATAGCAGAAGGTACTGCTACCCAACCTATCATTTTTACTTCTAAAGAATGTACTCCTAATGCAGGAGACTGGGGAGGATTATTATTAGCAGGTAAAGCACCTATTAACAGAGGAACTGTAGCTACTACAGAAGTAGCTAACCTTACTTATGGAGGTACCGATGCTGCAGATAACTCTGGTATCTTAAAATATGTGCGTTTAGAGTATACAGGAGGAAAAATAAATGCTGATGCAGAATATAATGGTCTTTCTCTTTACGGTGTTGGTAACGGAACTACTTTAGAATACATCCAGACTTTTAACGGTAATGATGATGGTATCGAATTTTTTGGAGGAACGGTTAACCTGAAATATGCAGTGGTAACAGGAGCAGGAGATGATTCTTTTGACTGGACCGATGGATGGTCTGGAAACGGACAATTCTGGATTGCCCAACAAACTACAACTGCAGGAGACAGAGGTATCGAAGCGGATAATTTAAAATCAAATAATGCAGCGGCACCTTTTTCGAATCCAACATTATCTAATATCACTCTAATAGGAGCAGAAGATGGTGACGGAAAAAACAAAGGAATCTTATTTAGAAGAGGAACAAAAGCAAAGATTTACAATCTAATCATAAAAGGATTCCCTTCAAAAGGAGTTGAGCTTAACGATGATCAAACATTTACAAACCTTAACGACGGAAGCCTTATTATCAGTAATTCTATAATCGATAACGAAACTTCTTTTGATTATAGTGATGGTACTGCAACAGTAGCTTTAGAAAACTTTGCTACTTATAACAATTATTCAAAAGCCACATCAGGAACAGACATCCCCGAAAGTTTTGAGATAAGTGGTTTTAAAGGAGTATATGAATATACAACTGCTGTCGATGGAGTAGATAACTTTGATCCTTCTACATTAGGAGCATTTTTTGATGCTGCTAATTATGCAGGAGCGTTGGCAATCGACGGAACCTGGGCCTCTGACTGGACCAGGCTATAAGCAACAAGCATAAACAATACATACAAAGAAGGTATCTGTCGTAACAGATACCTTCTTTTTTTATCCTATAACCAGTTCTGATTTTCAATTTATCCAACAGAAATTACAAATACAGGAGAAGCGGGGCATGTTTATTTATAATTACAATGATCATCCATAAATCGTATTACTTTATCATGAGCCCACATGACCGTTATATTTGAATTCGAAAGATGGATAACAAGCACAACACACTTATCATAAGAGCTCACCATCAAGAAAAAGAGACAAGAACCCAAATCTTTATAATTACTTTACTTTTTGTTTATATAGCCTATATTACTTTTGGTAAATGAAATTAGAAAATCAACTTGCAAAAGAAGTTAAAAATCTATTATTTTGTGACACTAATCTTTTAGAATTAAAAGTATACTCTGAAACCCATTATAACGGTTCGGTTCCCCAAATACTTGACAAAACATCTCTGGAGAAAAAGTATGACTTATATCTCTTGAATTATTTTGACCTCAGAGGGTGTCAAAATATACCTTATGAAAGAGACAGATGTTTAATAGATTTAAAAAGTGTTTATAAAAACAAACTCCTATAAATTATTACTAGATTGCTAGGAGATAAGAAACAAGATTACAAGAAACAATACGTACTATATACCAACTAATACAAGGAAAACGGTGAATATATCAGACAAGGACATTAAATTAATAAAGTCTAAAAGATTATCGGTAGATAAAATACTTATACAAATAGAAACGTTTAAAAACCAGATTCCTTTTGTAGCATTAAGGAGTCCAGCCACTTTGGATAATGGTATTTTAAAATTCTCTGAACACTATCAAACCGAATTATCAAAATTATATGAAGCCAGACTATCAGGATTAGAGACCATTAAGTTCGTACCAGCATCTGGGGCAGCTACTCGAATGTTCAAGGAATTATTTCGTTTTCTAGAGAACTACAATTATGAAAAAGAAAGTCTCAACTCATACACCAATCATGAGAAAGCCAATGCGATACGCCTTTTCCTTATTGGTTTAGAAAAATTTCCTTTCTATAGTACCGTAATGGGTAAGGTAAAAAAAGCATACCCCAAATTTCAGTCCTTATCAGAAGGTAAGCAGCTGTACATATTTGTCGAAATGATGCTAAAAGAAAAAGGGCTTAACTATGGAGTTTTTCCAAAGGGATTGCTTCCGTTTCATAAATATGAAGATAGTATATCGACTTCTTTTGAAGAACATTTGTATGAAGCCGCCGGATATAACACTACAGATAAAGGAGTTTCTAAATTACATTTCACTATTTCTAAAGAACATCTCGATGGCTTTAAAGAAGAATTCGAAAGGATTAGAAAAAAAGTAGAAGAAAAAACAAATACTCAATTCGACATCACCTATTCGTTTCAAAAACCAGAAACAGATACCATTGCGGTTACAGAAGATAATGAGCCGTTTAGAACCGAAGATGGTTCTTTACTATTTAGACCCGGTGGGCATGGAGCATTGATAGAAAACTTGAACGACCTTGAAGCCGATATTATCTATATAAAAAACATCGATAATGTTGTAGTACGTAAATATCAGGACGAGGTATCTTCTTATAAAAAAGTGCTTGCAGGAAAATTGATCGAAATCCAGGATGAAGTATTTAGAATACTACAGGCTATCGACGAAAAAAACCCTACAGAGGCAGAACTTAAGGATATTAAAAAGTTTCTGGTACAACAACTTAATGTTCGGTTACCATTAGATTTTGATAAATTTTCTGAAAAATATAAGTTACAATTTCTACGAGAAGCTCTAGATCGTCCTATTCGTGTTTGTGGAATGGTTATTAACGAAGGAGAACCAGGTGGAGGTCCATTTTGGATCAAACATGAAAGTGGAAGATTAATTTTACAGATTATAGAAGGACCGCAGATCAATAAAGAGGATCACAGACAACAAGAAATCTTAAGTAGTTCTACACATTTTAACCCGGTAGATTTGGTATGTGGAGTTAAAGATTACAAAGGAAAGAAATTCAATTTGTTAGATTTTATTGATCCAGAAGCTGGTTTTATCACTACCAAAACTATGAACGGAAAAGTACTTAAAGCATTAGAGCTTCCTGGATTGTGGAATGGCGCCATGGCCAACTGGATAAGCGTATTTGTAGAAGTACCTCTTACTACTTTTAACCCTGTTAAAACAGTAAATGATCTTCTTAAATCGGCACATCAAACAACTCTTTTTTCTTGAACACTTCGATCCTTATAAAAGAATTAAAATTTAAAGCTATTCGAAGTTCTGGAAGTGGTGGCCAACATGTTAATAAAGTTTCTTCAAAAATAGAACTTACGTTTAATGTGATGGCCTCTGCTGGATTAACGCAGGATCAAAAGACACGCATCACACAAAAACTATCATCACGTCTTACCAAGACCGGCGTATTAATTTTACATTGTGATGATAGTCGAAGTCAACACAGAAATAAAGAATTAGTAATTAAACGGTTTGTTAGCCTCTTAAAAACAAACCTTCATGTTGCCAAAAAAAGAAAAAACACAAAACCCTCTAAAGCAGCTGTAAAAAAAAGACTTGAGAACAAAAAAAGACAGTCATTAAAAAAAGTACACCGTAAAAAGCCAGATATGTAAAATCACACCTCGAAAAAACGTGTAATATTTCTACACTTTTATGGGTATTCTACATTTTTCAACATATTACTATGCGGCTCACACAAAACATACATACCTAACTATCAGGTATTTAAAATATAATTATTCCTTTCCTCTCTTTTGGAATGGTTATTACTTATACTATATCGTAAAATAATTTTTATTATAACCCAAAATGAAAAAGTTACCAATGATAGTAGCAATTGTAGTAAGTATTTTTTCGGCACAGGGTGTTGTAGGCCAGGATGAATTAGCCATTCTTAATGATGATGAAGTCGCGTTTAAAGAATACGAGTATGAGCATCAAGAATATGCCGAAATTGATAGCCATGAATTGTCTTTTCAACTTCAGCAAATGATTGCCAGAGATTTTAGCAAATTACATATCACAAGAACATATATGTCAAAAGATAATACCTACAAGATCATCTTGCAGGATAACAATAATAATACAATAGTTGTATTTGCAAGCGCTAATGGCAAATTAATAAAGCCAAACGACAATAAATCTTAAATCTAGGGGTAGAAAAGGATATCGTTTTGCAACCAAGGACGATATAAAGTTGTTTAGTGCTAAAAAAGAGACTCAATCCCAAGAGTCTCTTTTTTCTTAGAATGTAATCAAATTCTTTTTTTAAATCTACAAGTTTAAAATCATATATTTTAAAACTTGTTAAATCTAATTGTATTATCGCAGTTAAATCGTAATTTTATATATTAGTTTTTTCTTAAATTTTAAAACATGCCTAAGATACTTATTGTTGAAGATGATGTGGCTTTTTGTACCATGCTTAAAACGTTCCTTCAAAAAAAGGAATATGAAGTTTCTACGGCTTTTTTAGGTAACGAAGCAATACAAAAGGTAAAACAAGAGGTTTTTGATGTTGTTTTGGCAGATGTACGACTCCCAGACTGCGATGGGATTACCGTTTTAGATGAAATACTACAACATAATTCTGACACCCAAGTAATTATCATGACTGGTTATGCAGAAATTAACATGGCAGTTAATGCAATTAAACAAGGTGCATTTGATTATATTTCTAAGCCTTTTAATCCTGATACTATATTACAAACCATAGAAAAAGCATTGCGGGTAACGACACCCGAAAGCACAAACACTACTAAGAAAAAAAAGACAACTACACCATCAAAAACATCACAAACGCTTAGTGCTTCATTTGTAAGAGGGGTTAGCGATGCTTCTAAAAAGCTAAACGAATATGTAGCATTGGTTGCCCCAACCCGTATGTCTGTTTTGGTAGTAGGAGATAGCGGAACCGGTAAAGAATATGTAGCTAGTAGTATTCACAAAGCAAGCAAACGAGCAGATAAATCTTTTATCGCGGTAGACTGCGGTGCAATTCCTAAAGAAATAGCTTCCAGTGAATTTTTTGGGCATATTAAAGGATCCTTTACGGGAGCTGTTAATGATAAAGTGGGGCATTTCGAAGCCGCTAATGGAGGTACGCTATTTCTTGATGAAATCGGAAATTTAAGTTACGAATTACAGGTACAGTTACTGAGAGCACTTCAGGAACGTAAAATAAAACCAGTAGGAAGCAACAAAGAAATTGAAGTAGATATTAGAGTAATTGTGGCTACCAACGAAGATTTAAGTCACGCAGTAAAAGAAGGAGATTTTAGAGAAGATTTATATCACAGGCTTAATGAATTTACTATTAAAGTTCCTCCTTTGCGAGACAGAATAGAAGATCTTATGCTCTTTGCGAACCATTTTCTTGAAGAATCAAATACAGAATTAGAAAAACATGTCGTTGGTTTTACAGATGAAGTACTGGATACTTTTAAAAAATATAACTGGCCAGGTAATCTAAGAGAGCTTAAAAATGTAGTAAAACGCTCTGTGCTCCTTTCTCAAGGTGATATGATTACACAGAATATTTTACCCAATGATATCTTATATGCGCCTAATAACACAAAACAAACCTATGGGTTATTTAAAAATCAAAATGAGCAAGAACTAATTCTCGACGCGCTCGAAAAAGCCAACGGAAACAAAGCCAAAGCTGCCAGAATGCTTTCTATTGACCGTAAAACGCTGTACAACAAATTAAAACAGTACGATATTAGTCTTTAGTTTTCTACCTTCAGTTTACTAAGTAACTCTTCTATATGATCTACTCCTTCTTTGGTTAGGTTTAAAATGGCTTGCGTATCTAGCTCATATTGATCTGGATGTTCTAATTTTTCTAAAATCGGAACTACTTCTTTTGCTTTTATTTGCTTAAACATTGGCAACATCCTATGTGCTACTTTCTTGATATCCAAAATATCCTCCTCTGCCATTAATTTTTTTAATGCTTTTACATTTTCTATGGTACTGTCATAAAAAGTATCAAGGATTGCATATAGAGATTCAGAATCACCATGCGCAAAAAGCTTTAAATCTTTTAACGAATAAAGATCTTCTGAAGAATCTTCATAAGTAAGACTTTCGAAATTAGACGAATCCCCATGAAATAGAGTAGCAATTAAATCTATTAACTCTTTAGGTGCATATGGTTTTCTTAAACTAGCCGCAAACCCTTTCTTTCTATATACTTCTATAGAAGTATCTGTTCTACCTGATAGCGCAATAACAGGAAGCTCTGATAAATGTGAGTTACTCTTTATATGATCCATAAGAGCAAAACCATCCATTTTTGGCATTTGTATATCGGTCAGTACCAGATCATATGTAGTTGACTCTAAAGATGCTATCGCCTCAAGACCATTTTTACATATATCATAGGTCAAACCAGCCAAAGAAACCACCTCACTGGTCAAAGACAATTGACTGGGGTCATCATCTACAATGAGTACTTTTTTATCATTAAAATTTTGAATATCAGACAACTGAGCATCTTCTTCTGTAACCAAAGAAGTTGCAATTTTTATAGGGATGTAAATCGTAAATTCACTTCCCTTATCAATCTCGCTGTCTAAGGTAATTTTACCATTTAAAAGTTTAATTATTTTTTTGGTGATCGCTAGTCCCAAACCAAAACCTCCATACTTTTTTTCGGTATCATCGTCTCCTTGCGAAAATTCTTCAAAAATATATTGCTGTTGTTGCTTTGTGATCCCTATACCAGTATCTTTAACTACAATAACCAATTGTTTTTCGCATAATCCGTTTTCGATAATTTTACTCGTAACCGTAATCGCCCCTTGGTTTGTAAATTTATAGGCATTACTCAATAAGTTAGTTAGTATTTGTTTGATTCTAAATGGGTCTCCCAAATACTGTTTTTTTAACAAATCATCTGTACTAATACTAATCTCCAGATTTTTTTTATCATGTAAAGGAATAACACTAGAAATCGTGTTTTCTATTAATTTATCTGGAGAAAACGGTAACTCTTCGATGATCATTCTTCCAGCTTCGAGCTTTGATAAATCCAACAGATCATTTACCAGATGTAATATGTAATCTGATGATTTTTTGAGATGATCTAGGTAATGTGCTTGCTTGGTGGTTAATCCCGTTCTTTCTAATAAATCAGAATATCCAATAACGGTATTAAGGGGTGATCTTAGGTCATGTGTAACCGTATTAATAATCGACTCTCTGGTTTTTAATAATGATTCTGTATAGGTTTTCTCTCTTTCAAGCTCATTACGATATTTTTGACTTTTAGAAACATCTTTGGTTATCAGGAAAAGAAATATCATTGCGACAAAGAGACCTATTGCTGCAATAATAAAGATGATATCAGAAGTGTTGTTCAATACCTTACTAGAAGCTTCTAATCGAGCATAATATTGTTTTCTCTCATTACGATCAATAGACGCCAGCAAGCCACGAAGTTTCCTGGTAATAATCTGATCATTTTTAAGAAGATCATTCTCTTTTAAAGAAATTTCTCTTTTATATTTTTTATCCTTTTGAGCCAAATCTGCCAATACTCTTCTTACAGATGCTGCCAGCGAATCCACTGTTTGATTGGTCAACCTCTTGGCATTATCTTTTCGCGTATATTCTAAAATATCGATGAGAGCTCTTCTTGTTCTGGGATCGTATTTCTTAAATCGAATGTCATAATCGGTATAACCGTCAAAGCTTTTGTTTACTTTTTTTAACTCTTCGATAGCGGTTTCATAAAGTCCTTTTTGTTTTCGTTGCTCGTAAATAGTAATCAGCTCTTCAAGGTTTTCATTTTTACGATCAATCAGGTATTTTATACTATCTATCTTTTTGGTTTGTAAAGTATCCTCAGATATTTCAGAAACTTTATTAATGGTTTGAAGAATCGTATCTATTTTGACTTTATATCGATTAAATTTCTCTACATCAGATGTCTGAATAATATTTCTAGTCAAACTTTCTGCTTCATACAATCCTGTTATCGCATCTCCTACCAGAAAAAGTTTCTCATTATTCTCGCTTTTAATCTTGGTGATCTGTGTATAATTATTCAGCTGCTGATAAATCACCCAAAATGCAGTAACCGCCATAATCCCGATAAGCAGGTAGGCCGCAATAATTTTATAGGTTACCGATCTTTTTGTATTCTTCATAATCTTTCTACTACTGGTCTATTACTAACGAAATTATCTGCAAAAGAATATACGGGGTACTTTCTACTTACTAAATAATAAAACATAAACCCATATAACGAGCATTAACAAAGATATAATAGAATTAAGGAAATCCCTTAACTATTAAGTAGAAAACACATATTAATCAGGCAAATAGGAAGTAATTCTTCTTCTAAGTCTTCAAAACATCACTTTTTATCTTTTTTGCGATCAAATTCGTTTATCATCTAGCATACCAAAATGATTTTAAGTAAATTGCAGGCCTAGTTAAATTACCGTTACCCATGAAAAATCTTTTTGTATTTGCCCTTATAGGGGTATTGCTTTTTTCTTGTAAACCTTATCAAGCCACCAAGATTAGAAAAAACCAAATAACCTATGAAAATTTTAGAGCCGATCAAAGATTATATCCTTCAGACGATGGTTTAATTAAGTACATCGATGAGGGTAGCGGCCCGGTAATTGTTCTTTTACATGGGGTTCCTACTTCTGGCTGGTTATATCGCAAAATGATACAACCGTTAACTAGTGCGGGGTATCGTGTCATCATACCCGATATGTTAGGCTATGGATCCAGCGATTCTCCAGAAGGTTTTGAAATATACAATGCAGAAAACCATGCAAAACGTCTCTTAGAACTTATGAATGTTCTGGGGATAGAATCATGGACCCATGTGATGCACGATGCAGGAGGGTTATGGACCTGGGAGCTGATGAGACAAGATCCCGATAAAATTGAAAAGCTAGTGGTGCTTAATACGATTATTTATGAAGAAGGGTTTTATCCCCCGGTAAGAATGAAACCTGGCGGTGTTGCTAAAACAGCCATGTGGGCCTATCGTAACGGGGTAACCACCAATACACTTCTTAAAAGCTTATTTAAACAAGGATTAAAAGAAAATACGCTTAATTCACTTGATGTAGAAGGATACAAAACTCCTTTGCTAGAGGGTAAAACCCATGCTATGTATTATTTTTATAGCCAAACCTGTAATGTACTACCCGATTACTCTGATGTGTTCGAAAACATTAAAATTCCGGTAAGTGTGATATGGGGGATACACGATACCATGTTACAATGGCCACCTCAGCAAACCAGAGCTTCGAACGCCTTAAAAGTAAATAGCCAAGACATCCATTTTGTTGACGAAAAACACTTTGTACAAGAAACCAAAGCCACAGAGATCGCTTATAAAATCATTGATTTTTTAAGATAATTCTTTACTCAGACAACTATATACATTGCACTAAGATACAGTGTAGCTCATTTTGGTTTTTTGGTACCTTACTAAAAAGTCATAACATACCAGCTCATAAAAACGCTGTTTAGATCTAAACGCTCTATTTACCAGCATGTGTATATAGCTACTCATGATATCATCTAATTGCATTTCTAACTGGCCAGCTGTATGAATCTGTAATATCTGTTGTGTGAGTTGCAATGATTTTTCCGTTTTCTGAGCTATGATTTGATCCAAAACCGTATAGGCTTCATCAGTATGAGATGATTCGAGAAAAGAAGTTAGTTTTTCTCGTATTCCTCTGTATTTTTTATCAAGTTGCTTATTCAATCGTTTATCTGCATGAAACTCGTTCTTAAATGCCTGAGCATTGGCAGTAAGCAGACGCATCTTACGTTCTTCGTTATATCCAAAACTGTCTAAAAGCTTTTGGATCGCTTTTACCACAAACAAAAAATACAATTCTTCGTCTTCGATCAACGAAATCCCATGTAACAACATTGTACTGTCATGAAAAAACAATTCTTCAGAAACTTCTATAGTATTGGTACCATAGCGTTCTAATTCTCTTAGATAAGTATCTGCTTGTATTTTATGGATAATATGTTGTGCTACATATTCTTGTAATACCTGATTTAATTGGGTAATGACAGTTCCTATTTTACTGATATCTACCAAATGAAAACGTATCCTGATATGAGAATCAGGATCTCCATAACGAATAAAAAACCAGGAGTCAATCAACCCCTTATCTAATAAATCTTCTGTAAGGGGTTTTATAGTTTCTGTAAGTATTACATCAGAACTTCTGGCACCACAATATAACTTATAATACAACCATTCATCTCCTAATATATACGTTCTTTTGGTACTCATGCAATATATTTTAACTTTGAACTCATCTTGATTTTTTACAGCGTGATACTCAAATCAGGCTTCGGCCGTTTTTAATGTATTTTTTATTTTTTTTACCTGATTTAATTTTTCCTGATTAAATAATGAAATTACAAATTGATTAGTATAACCCATTATTCCTTGTTTTACAACTCCTTTTGGTTGCTGATCATTTCCTTCGTCTGCAAACAAGAATTCTTCGAGAATGCATGTATTTGTATTTTTTACTGCATCTAACCACATATCGATTGAGTTGTCATTCTCTAGGTTGATGAGCAATGTATTATCCCCACTTACCAATTGCACATATTGCGGAATTTTCAAAGCCGACCTCCATTGTAGTAGGGTCTCACTTCTTTCTTTTCCTGTGGTTGTCTTTAACGATGAAATATCATCCTTATTAATTTTCCAACGGGCACTTGATAAAATAAACTCTTTATACATCACTCTTGGTAAAAAGCTATGCTTCTCTAGCGACTCTCCCCAATAAAAACCAATTCCCGAGCGTTTGCCCTGGTGTTGTATATCGCATAAAAAATGATATACAGGCAATGCATTGGCACTGTAATTATGGGCATTAGTTAATCGAGGTGAAACCTCTTTGTCAAGTGTTTTGGATCGCAATACTACACGACCGTATTTTATTGATATCATCAAATCATCGATGGGCAACTGCTTGGCAGTTGCAACGTTCGATTTGCCTAAGTAAGGTATTTCATAATCTCTAATAGTGGCGCGCCGAATCACATTACCAGTTCTGGATTCTGGTAAATGTACTATTTCTGCCAGCACCTTGCGAGGATTCATTTCTTGCTCTATTGCTGCAATTTTTCTTACATGTTTTAAGATGTCCTCGTTTCCGGTAGAAAATCGTCCCAAAAGATTGGCTGCAGAAGATCCCCCCATAGAAGAAAACATCATTTTTTCTTCTCCTCCTATAGTTACAATTTGTGCAATGGTCGACATGGTATCGGGTAAGTCATTCCAATCCACCTCAAAATTATCAAAATCTTTATCTTCGAGTGTTAAAATCGTTGCTCCCTCTTTATGTACTGTTTGCAATTTTTTATGTAAAAGCTCCTGAACCGAATTCCATCTTATTTCTTGCGGGCCTCCCGGTCTTCCTGGAATGTACAAATCGTCTAAAAAAGAGGTAGAATCGCTCGCATCCTGGTGTTGTAAGTACCCTATCCCAACTTCTGTATCTAATGCAACAGATAACGGAATCTCTTGTGTCTCGTAGCGCTTTGTAAAAGCTTCTTTAAACCTTGATAGATAAGTTTCTTTTTGCGCAAAACTTATCTTGTTTAACAAGGTTAAAGCTCTGGTTAGTTTGTACCCCCAGCGTATATCGAGTTGATTCGAAGCTGCTTTGGTATACATATCGGTTTGAAAAAGGTATTTTAACTCAAACGGTGTTTCTAATTGCTTTAATCGCTCACTAAGTTGTAAATACTCCTGGGATGTATTATCAAGTTTTTTGTCTATTTGATCCAAAAACGACTTATAATGAGCAATTTCTTTTAGTACCTCCTGGGTACCTTCTAAGTTTTGTAAACTCTTTTCGATTTGCTCTAGAAAATCTTCTCCAGTAACGGTAGGTTCTATCTGGCTTACCAATATTTGATTTTCGATAAGCTCATCAATAAACGCTGCAGCATCTTCATAGCTTACCTCATCATCTACCAGTAAGGTGGCTAGTTCCTTAATTTTTTTACCCGCTCTTGCCTCTTCTATAATCTGTTCTAGATATTCTGCATAGGCTACCGCTTCTATAGAGTGCTCTCTTCTGTTGTATTGATTGTATCGATACTCTATATATCTATATTGATCTCCGATTTTATATAAACTGTCATTGGTATACCAACGCAATTGGTTTTTGATATTTTCTTCTTTGGATAGTTTTTGTGAAAACGCCACCAAAAAATTCATATCAAAACGTGTTTGTCGGTTATTGGTAGCAGGATGATCTAGTTCTATGATATTTCCTTTACCAAAAGTACCCATGCTACAGCCCGCAAACAGGCCAAAAGGGGTACAGCGAGAGCTCATCCTGGATAAATACTTTAGTAAAGAAGAGGCCAATCGACTATTCTTTTTGGCATCAGTAAGTTGTCCTGACAGCCATTTCTCTATTTCAGAAAATAGCTCTGGAGAGGCTAGAAAAATAGCTTCTTTGATCATAGGATCTTTCCAGACCTCTTTGAACTGATCAAGAGTAATTTGCTTTTGCTGAGTAAGGTGATGATAAAATGTTAAGGGTAAAAGTGGAGTTCTAAGGCAAAATTGCTCGAAGAAGGTATATGGATTCTTTTGTTTCAAGAGATAGGTGTGATTTTCTATAATTATTACTAAGCCATAAATATACTACTTTATGTATATATTCATTGAACAATACCTTATTCTAACCAAACAATTACCTTGTATTCCGGAAAATCTTTATATTAAATATACCCTACTTGATCGTATGCTGTAAAATAGTCAGGTTATATAGAACCTGACTATTAATATTTTTTAAGATTAACATCTCCCTTGACTTTGACAAGAGCCTCCCGGTTGTGCATTTTCTGATTCTCGGCAATTATCCACTACAGATTTGCGCGTATCATTAGTTCCACACGTATCTCTTTCATCTTGATTACGGGTTTGTTGACTTCCTCTTTCATTTCCATCAGGCCCCCCTCCTCTAAGATTACTTGATTGTGCTATTGATAATTTTGTGATTTGCATTTTTAACAACCTTAAGTCTTTTTTCATTCTCTTCAATTTTTTCATGTTTACAAGTCAAATATACGGTAAATACACAATGTAAATACGTAAAAAACCCCGTAATTCCTTGAATCACGACACCTTAATACACACATAAACTACTGTTTATCAATATGTTTAATGAAATACGAGGGGTAGATGCCAGTATTCTTAAAAAAAGTCTTCGAAAACACTTCTGCAGAGTTAAATCCTGATTCTATTGCTAATGCTTCTATAGTATAGTTTCTATATTTTGAGTTGTTCTTCAACTTTTCTATAATATACCCTATCCTAAGACCATTAATATATTGGGTAAAGTTTTTCTCTTTATAAAAATTGATAATCTTTGACAAATATTTGGTATTGGTTTTAAGTTTTCGTGCCAAAATATCTATAGTAAGATTAGTTGCCAAAAAATCGTTGCTTTTTTCGAATTCATCAATTTCTTTTAATACTTTTTCTATAATATCCTGACTCACCCCAATATTTTTCTTTTCTGATACTTTGACCGTATTAGTTTTCTGTTGTTCTGAAGAAACAACCACCGATTCTTTTTTTATTAATTGTTGAAATCTTTTTTTGTACAATCGTTGTTTTCTATAGTTTAGAGCAGCTATTGCACTTATCAAGAACAATAAACCTACTGCTACCAAAAATTTGCTGTACGATTTTTGATTTGTTTTTTCTAACGTTTTGATCAGCGCTTCTTTTTGCGCAACCAATCTTGGGCTATCGTATTCTTTTTTTATTTTTTTTCTTAGGTAATTGTAGTTATCATCTATAATACTGTCTGATCGCAACAGCTTATCTATGTACAATAGTTGTTGATCTTTATCCCCTAGGTTTTTATAGTATTTTTTTAATGCCAAATAAGCTTTAATCGTTTCTGGCATCACATAATTTGTAGTCTCTGCTATAGAATCTATTTTTTTATAATATACTAATGCGGTCTGTTTTTCAGAAATCTTTTCGTAAGATTTTCCTAAATACAGGTATGCATTAACCATATCAAATTCGCTACAAGACAGTCCATTTGTAGGATTTTGCATTGCAGATAATCCGCTTTTTATATCACTAATTGCGCCTTTAAAATCATTTTTGTGATATAACAAAAGTCCTCTGTTTAATATAAAATAAGATGCATGTGTTTTTCCTTTTGACTCTTTTATCCCTTTTTCATTTTGCGCACTAGCATCATCTATTTGATTGGTAAGAAGGTATGTATTAATCAACTCTGTAAGCGACAAATGATAAGTTTGTAATGATCTTTTCTCTTTTTTATATTGTGTAAAATTATAGTCAACAACACTTTCTAAAAGTGTAACAGCTTCCTCATAATGACCTATTTTCCTTTTGATTAAGGCCATATTATGATTTATTGCATTCTCCAGACCAACATTTTTTCTGTTTTTTGCAATATCTAATCCAATTAAATAATTACTTAAGCCTTCTTTAAAATTAGCCATATTTTCTAGTACAATTCCTTTGTGCACATATAACACAGCAGGATATCTCTTACCTTTTAGAGAACTACCAATAGCTATTGCACTATCCAGGTATTTAATGCCATTTTTATAATCGGTACCATTGGTAATCTCCATATGACGATATCCATTAACCTGCTCTAAGGTATCTTTATCATCTTTTGCCTTTTTTAAATATACTTCTGCATAGCTTCTTGCAAGTTTTGGGTTTACATCTATTTCATCATAAATCGAATTATCTAGTTGTTTATAATCCATTTGATATATCGAATCAGAAACAAACTGTTTCTTTTCTACCTGAGCATGTGTCGATCCTATACACAAAAAACCATAGGCTATCACCAACACATATACTACTACCCTTTTTATATAACAACTTTTTAAAATAACCTTCATTTATCGCTTAGCTTTTATAATGTAAACCCTTCTATAGTATCTAATAAAATTAACGTACGTTTTTATAACCATTCTCTGTTCGAAACGTCGTTGAGTTTCAAAAAACAAAAATGATTCCATAATTACGTACTCAAACAATATAGTTTCCCGTTTATGAATTTCAATTAATCCACTTTAACAACAAAACACACAATACACTGCAAATCAATTATTTAAATCTTATTCTTCCATCTAAATTCCCGGAATACCGACCCAAGATTCTCTGAATCCCGGTGTATTCCTGTTGCAAAAACGCTAATCTCTCAATTACATTTGACTCAACAAAAAAAGTAATCAATTATTAATCGGGATATCATTCTTTTAGCAGCATAAATGATATGTATCATCCCATTTTAGTAACATCGATATGATAGAGTTGCACTATAGCAACGATCATCTCTTTCTGAGTTAAGCCTCTAATCATATCTGGATTAAAAGGACAACGCATTACATCATATAAAAAAAACAAAGCCATGAATCTTATCATTAAACAACTCGAACTTATACAAAGAATTGATCAACTTATTAGAATGCATGCCACAGGAACTCCCGTTAACCTAGCCTCTAGGCTTGGTATTTCGAGAGCGCAAACCTATAGAATTATTGATATTATGAAAGCTCTAAACGCTCCTATAGAATATGATTTTACTATACAAAGTTTTGTATATGCAAAAGGAGTTGATTTTAAATTTGGATTTTATGCCAAGGATTTATCATCCAACAATGTTAGTGAGATAAACGCAGATAAAAAGTCTAAACGAATACATCCTCTCCTAAAAATTTCATGAAACTAAAAAACAGAAAATTATAACCGCAAATACTTAGATCATAAAATAGACATAATACCTGAATGTCTCTAAATGATCAGGATAAATACATTAATTTAAATTTTTATAATTATGTTACAAAGCATTTTAGAATTAAAAGAAGTAAAAACATTAGAAAAACAACAGCAAAGAAATATTGCTGGAGGCACAGAAATGGAACAGGGTAGGTGCAAGGCGACTATTTTGGTATATACTCCACAAGGATATCAGTATAAAACAGTATCGTATTGTGATGACCAAGCCTAAACGAGTATTTCAAGATTTTAATTTATAAATTAGTAAAATTCTTAATCAATACTCCCTAGAATTAGATTTATTCTGGGGAGTATTGGTCTAGATATCTTTTAAAAACCTTGAATCCTAATTTTCTTATAAATACAATATAGATTCAGGCTCATGTTATTTCCTATCAATACACAACATTATAAAATATAGTCTTTTACCTAAGAAATTATGAAAACTAAAAAACCCATCTTATATTGATCCATCAAACCAATTATTTAATCAAAAAAACTAACGTTCATAGTTACCCATAAAGTTATGACAAACACCCTTAAAAACACTTATGATTTTTCTATTCGTCTTGCAAAGTCTCAGGAAGTCGCAATGCTTGTAGACTTTTTAAGTAAAGAAAACTGGAAAAATCATTTGGCTACTAAAAGTCCTGAAACATCTGATAGCTCTGAGGAAGAAATCGATAGTTATATGAAAAAAGAAAAAAAAGTTATTGCCAAACTTATTAAAAACAAAGTAATGTTACAGGAATATAAAAATTTTAATGTTTCTATTTTTATATACAATTATATTCAGGAACGTGAAGAAAATACCATACAATCTATGACTTTTAGAGTCTTAAAAACGGGAAAAGGAATGGAAAAACTCGAAAGTAGCGATACTATCTTTGATATGGAAAGGCTTAAAGAACATACTTATCGTCAAAACCGGCTAGCATCAGGAAGACGTTTGGGACCGAAAGAAACTTCTATCCAAAAAGCGTTAGAAATAAAGCACTATATAAAAACCAATCCTTCTACTTATGAAACTATGGACGACGTTTGTAGAATTTTTGGTTTTTCTAAAACGACCTATTATAGGGTAGAGAAATGGTTAGCTACTAAGAATTATTAATCTATTAACACACATTATATACGTAACAATATTACTTTTCTAGTATCTACTCTAATTTTAAATTTGCTACTATAGCAAATAAACCATGTGGTTTACCAAAGGCTTTAGGTCGATTAAATACTATAATGAACGTAGCTGCAATTGCATAACAAGGTTTGTTTAGCTATTTAAATGGTAAAAAACGTGAGTTCGATATCACTTACACTCTAATAATAACCTAATCAACGAACAATAATGCTATTGCGTTTCCTCTCCTAGAGGGAGAGGAAACTAATAAGATTTTAAAAAGATAATGATCAATACATTTCAAATCATGTCAAAAAAGAACTAAAAAACAATTCGATTTCCTTATTATTTGGCTACTTTTCTTTTTTCTTCTACTGATTCCTGAACACTAATATTTCTATCGAAACCCTCTATTGATTGGCAAAAAGTTCTTTTTATATACATGCTTGGTTTTACAATCAACAGTATCGTTATGTAGAACTTCTTTTATATGTATAATCAGGTCTGTTTTGGTATATCTAAGCATATATACTTTTGTCGTGCCTTTTCGGTGGGTAAATGTCATTTTTTTGTGGAATAAGAGTTTTTGAAAAAAACACAAAAACACCTCAATGTCAAAAAATGATACTATGATGTAGTATTCTTGCAATACAAAAAACACAAATAACCATATTTATGAAAAAATCACTTTTAATTACACTGGTTATCAACGTTGTAATCTCTTTTGCTTTTACAAAGCTTAGCGTATCTGATCTTGTTGCTATAAAAGAAATTTCTGTGGTGGTAATCACACTAAGTTCTCAATCCACAAAAAACTGCGAAAAAATACAATTGAATTTAGAGTCTATAACAGATTTTAAGAATCTCGACACTACCCAGTTTGATACTATTTTTGCTGGACAACCCTATACTTGCGAGGCAGAAATTTCGGTCATTGTACAACATACCACCATAGCAAAAACAGCAGAACATCGAGATATCACTACGACCAAATCGGTATCTAGAAATGCCAAAACATCATGCAAAGAGATTGCTACCGTGCTTACCAAACTAAAAGAAGAAATACTGACAGCTTTGTAATATACCTTTAAAAAACAGAAAAAACCCATACCTCAACAATTTATTTATAGCAATGAAAAAAACACTACTCTTACTACTACTTCTAACTGCACTAACCAACTGTAAACAACAACCTTTAACCCAGGTAGAAAAATTGGCTACTACCGCAAAAATATGGGGGTTTTTAAAATATTATCATCCAGAAGTGGGCAAAGGAACCTATAATTGGGATAAGCAATTGTTTAAAGTTTTACCTAAGATAGAAAAAGTAACTACCAAAGAAGAATTATCCCAGGTATATCTGGATTGGATAGCATCTCTGGGAAAAGTAGAAAGCTGTAGTTCTTGCTATGAAAAAAGTAGCAGTAATTATTTTGGCAAAAATTTTGATCTCAGCTGGACACAAGATGAATTGTTGTTTACAAAAGAACTAAGCCGTCAACTACAATTTATAGAAAACAATCGATTTCAAGGAAATCATCATTATGTTTCTCACCATAATCTTATAGGAAATATAGAGATCAGAAACGAACCCGACTATAAAGATTTTGATTGGAAAGATAAAAAGTTGAGAATGCTGGCTCTTTTTAAATACTGGAATATTATCGAATACTTTTTTCCGTATAAATATCAAACCGATGACGATTGGGATTTGGTATTACAGCAATTTATCCCAAAGTTTTTATCACCAGCAACAGAACAGGAATACCACTTGACCATGCTCGAATTGGTCGTAAAAATTAATGACACCCATGCTGGGTTGGTTACCCCACTTACTAATGATTATTTTGGTATAAAACGAATTCCTTCAAAATTTAAAATTATAGCTAACAAAGCTATTCTTACCCGTTTTTATAATGATTCATTGGCAAAAAAAGATGATTTGCAAATCGGAGATGTTATCACAAAAGTAAACGGAAAACCAATTGCTGAAATCCTAGAAGAAAAAAAGCCCTATATCAATGCTTCTAATGCTTCTGTACGATTACGAAATTACTCTCATGCGATATTTAATGGATCTACAGACTCTGTACATATCGATTTTGATCGAAACGGGAAATCATATCACAAATTCATCAAGAGATATACATTTAATGAATTTAATTATAAAAAACCTTCTCCTAAAAAATGGAAAATACTCGATGATCATATTGGATATGTTAATATGGGTGTTTTGGAAAAAAAAGATGTCCCTGCTATGATGGATAGCCTATTCACCACCAAAGCTATTATATTTGATCTTAGAAATTATCCCAGGAGCACCATGCATTCGATTGCCGAATATTTAAATAAAGTACCTAAAGAGTTTGTAATGATCACCATACCCGACTTAAGATATCCCGGTAAATTTGTCTGGACAACTCCCCACAGCTGTGGTAAAAACAACGGAAAAGAATATACCGGTAAGGTTGTGTTATTGGTAAACGAACAAACACAAAGCCAAGCAGAATTTACAACCATGTGCTTACAAACGGCTATTAATGCTACCGTAATAGGAAGTCAAACCTCTGGAGCCGATGGCAATATAAGCACTATAGAATTTGTAGGTGGGTTTAAGACAGTGATGACAGGTATTGGGATATTTTATCCTAGTGGTAAAGAAACACAAAGAATCGGAATTGTTACTGATATAGAGATTACCCCAACCATAGAGGGGATTAGAAAAGGAAAAGACGAAGTATTAGATAAAGCTATACAGTTTATAAATACAACCAAGTCTAGCATTGATTAAGTATTTGATGTAAAAGTATAGTTGTAATTTTGTAATGTTTATTAAATAACCCGCTAAGAATGGAAAAATTAAAACAGTAACATCTCGTCGAGTTATGACATTCATTAAAAAAGTCGTTATAAATCCAATAATTTAATACTAAGCAATTCTTTATTTTCAAAAACTACATTAAAGAGTCAAATCCTGATATCGATATAAATGTCTTATTAGAAAAAAGAATTATATAAAACATACTAATATGAGTTCATCAACAAAAACACAGCCAACAGTAAACCTTAACAGATGGCATTATGATCCAAATGCTTTTTCTTCCGAAGAAATCGATAAGATACATGCTCTGGCAGATACAATTCCATTTAAAAAAGCAACGCTTAATTCGGGTTCTAATGACCGAGGTAGTTATAGAAAAAGTGAGGTAAAATGGTTAACTCCTGAAATTGAAGGAATTGAATGGCTGTATAAAAAATTAATAGCACTCTATAAGAAAGCAAATGATGATTTTTGGCAATTTGATGTAGATGATGATTTGGGAAAACTACAATATGGAGTTTACTACAGCGATGGTGGGCATTATGACTGGCATATGGATGTAGGTACAGGAATAGCAGCCCGACGAAAGATCAGCATTGTCATACAACTTTCTGATGCAGAAGAATATGAAGGCGGATTGTTCGAACTATTTGTGGATAGAGATGTCATAGAATTTCCTAAAAAAAAGGGATCGATTACTCTATTTCCTACATATTGCATGCACCGTGTAACCCCAGTAACTGCAGGCGAGCGTAAATCTTTGGTGTTATGGGTAACAGGAGCTCCTTTTAAATAAAATTGAGTAAGTAAACGTATTCTCTACCTATTTTAAAAACTTATGCTATGAAACTAAGTATATATATGTGTGCTTTCTTTATAGTACTATTTTTTTGTAAACAAATAGCTATTAGACTCTATCATTAAATTGGCTATCATGAAAAAAACACAACAACTAACTGTATTATTTCTACTATTTGTAAGTTTAATTTCGTGCAAATGGGGTTCTAAGCAAGAAACTACCAAAAAATCGGTATCTACAGTTACGCTTTCAGAAATAGAAAAAAATGCATTTCCTAAACCTATCGGAATCATAAATGATTATAGTCAGGTATTTACAAATGCTCAGAAAAGTGAGCTATCAAAAACCTTATACGACTATGATCAGGCTACAACACGACAGATTGTAGTGGTTACTGTCGATAGTATTGCTTCATATCCCAATATCCAAAAATATGCTACAGTACTTGGACAAAAATGGGGTGTAGGCACCACAGAAAAAAATAATGGTCTTATCATGGTTCTTTGTAAACCCAAAAGAAAAATTGGTATTGCAACAGGTTATGGGACCGAGCTCGTATTAACAGACGTAATTTGTAAAAAAGTAATTGATAGCACTATGATTCCAGAATTTAAAAATGGTAACTTTTACAAGGGTATTAAAAAAGGTGTAGAAGAATTAATAGTACAATGGAGATAATCCCACTTATGTTTGCAACTAAATATGCATAAAATACTTAGAACATGAGTAATCAATGCAACATTTCATGCACGCATAACACCTATAGTAAACATTAACACCCACTAAATAATTGAAAGCTAAACAAACTTATCTTAAAGGAAAATCAGTTTTTATAGTATCTCTATTTGTCATCGGGGTTACCATTTTGACTGTTTATCTTACCGGGATAAATTATAATCGTAGCATAAATTCTAACTTATACATATCATTATCAATAATAGATTCCGCCCTATTTTTATTTATGACCTATGGTCTTTATCAAGGTATAGGGCTAAAAGATGATTTTCCAAAGTTTAAAAGCTTCGAAGCCGGAAATATAATTCCCCAATCTGGGGCTGTTCCAGAACTATCTGATATCGATGTGGGTGATGGGTTAGAAGCACTACTTCTTTCTATACTTCTATGGATTGGACTATCAATTCTGTTGGTTGTTGTATTAGTTTTATTGGAAGCGATTTTTTGGGTTTCAATTTTTATATTATTAGCGATGATGTATTGGGTTTTCTTTAGGGCGTTAAAGCTTGTATTTACTAAATCACCTCATACCAAAGGCGATATCGGAATTTCTGCTGCCTATGCTCTGGCATATACGGCTTTATATACTGGGTGGATATTCGGTATTACATATCTAACTCAATTACTAAAATGAAACGAATCAATATGATTTCGAATATTTTTAAGTGGATTTTGATCATTCTATTTTTTCCTATTTCATTAATATTTGTTGCATACTATCGACAGAAAAAGGCTAAAAAAGAGCATTGGGATAAAGAAAATGACCTTGATGAAAAGGAATAAATTAGTAGGTATTACAATTCTTTTGACTGGGGTTTTTATTCTTCTATATAAGAGTGATGGTTTTTATGGTTATGGTGGATATGTTGATAAATCCTGGGAGAATATAATAATCAGCTCGATACTTATTGTTCTTGGATTTGTAATTATTAAAAGATAATTTTTATTAACTCATCTCGAATTAGAGAATTGTTATTTAGTTAGTATTACAAGACATAAAATCTTTTGCATACCAGTCTAAAAATGTGAAATAGGCAGATTCCATTGTTACTATGGATATTGCTATATAAATTAATGTTTCAAATGTCATGGCTTTTAGGTTTTAAGTGCAAGACAAAATTCTCTAAAAATCAACTATTTAACATCCAATCAGCGTCCATATGCAATTTTGTGTCGGTGAACCGCCTTTTTATTGCGATAAAAACAATAACAATGCTTTGATAAAAAGGTAATCCCACTTGAGGCTTCCTTCAAGTCATACCTCTCTCAAGATAAACTCCTCGCCCTACAAAATGCTCCATAAAAAAAGCTGCTTCTAATCACTAGAAACAGCTTTGGTAAAAAAGGTGGTCCCACTTGGGCTCGAACCAAGGACCCCCTGATTATGAGTCAGGTGCTCTAACCAGCTGAGCTATGGGACCTAAAACGGAGGGCAAATTTAAGGATTTGATATAAACACGCCAAACTTTTTTTTCTATTATTTCAAATCATTTTAAAAAAAATAGCAGCCAACATACAACTACTACTTATAACCCTTTATTTTACAGTGTTTTCCTGGCATAACTCTATCAACACTCCATGTGTGCTTTTTGGGTGTACAAAAGCGATAATTTTATTATCAGCCCCTGGTTTGGGTACTTTATTGATTAATCGAAACCCTTCTTTCTCTAATCGATCCAGTTCTAGTTGGATATCATCTACATCAAAAGCAATATGATGAATCCCTTCTCCTTTTTTGGCAATAAACCTTGCAATAGGTCCCTCGTCATCGGTACTGGCTAATAACTCTATTTTGCTATCCCCAACCTTAAAAAAAGAAGTAATTACAGACTCGCTTTCTACTTCTTCTTGCTTATAAGGGGGTACACCCAGTAATTTTTCATAGACCTCGTTTGCCTGCTCGATATCGTTTACCGCAATACCCAGATGTTCTATTTTATTGATATGATTCATGGTGTTATAATACTATATACCCGATAAAAATACGATTAACTGGTTTCTTATCCCATTTTTGCTTTAGAAATAGGTATACTATCAATACCCACAAAAAAAACGACTCCTGAGTTAACTACGCTCAGGAGTCTTAATTGAAACATAATTGTATTTACACAAACTCAACTTATACTAACTATAATTGCTTCAATTTATTCAGGTATGAACTGAAATTTTTATTTCGTTTGGGTACCCCTCAACTTAGGTTCCCTAAACATTATATATTACTATGTACGCTTATGACGTAGCATAATTACGGTTTCCCTATGTTATTGTGACATATTTATGTAATATTTAACAGTTATACAGCTATATTTCGACCATCTTCAAAATAAATACGATGTAGTCACACCTCTAAAAGCAAGATCAAGCGGTATTCTATGGAAAAAGAGTTACCTCATTTTGAAGAAAGATCTTGAGAATTAAACTTCATAATCTGGATTAAAAGAGTTTAATGAGCAGTAAGAGCTTAAAAATTTTAATCTAGAATATCGTGTAAACTTTTTTCTATTCGCTATAAAAATGTCTTTTCACTCAGTTTTCATCTTCTTTTTTACTTCGTAACACCGCTATGAGGTGCAAAAAGCACTTCAATTCACTAAAAAATCATCATTTTTTGCATGAATCAAAAAAGTTTAATCCAGTTCATGTATTTTTGCACCATGGAAACAAATAGACAGAAAAAAATTGCAGGAGTATTACAGCGCGATATTGCAGATGTGATACAACTTGCATTACGTGAAGCAGGGATACAAGGAATTTTGGTTTCTGTAACCAAGGTAAGTGTCACAACAGATCTTTCGATTGCAAAAGTATATATGAGTGTTTTTCCGCATCAAGAGGGAGACAAGGTATTGAAAGAGGTAAATGCAGTAAAATCACAAATTAAACACCAGGTAGCACAACGTACCAAAAATCAGTTACGCCGTATGCCTGAGTTATCCTATTATATAGATGACTCTTTAGAATATATTTCGACTATAGAAAAAGCTGTAAAAGGAGAAGAAAACCCTATACAAAACCCAGATTTATTAGAACGCCGTAAAAAGAAGTAATTACTTGGTTGGTGAGACAATTTCATTTCTCTTATCTTTAGTGCATAATTAAAGTGTCGATTCTTATATAAAGGTCCTGTAAACGATTTGAATTTTTCATTGTACATCGCCAAGCGATATTTATTTTCTCCGGGAAGTAGTAATGCCATCAATATCATTACAGGAATTGCAGCAGCAGGAGTGGTTATAGGTGCCATGTCTTTATTTATTGTGCTTTCGGGTTTTGCAGGACTTAAAGATTTTAGCCTTCAGTTTTCTAATTATTTTGATCCTGACCTAAAGCTATTCCCGACCAGCGGAAAAACATTTACATTTACCCAAACCCAAAAAGAAAAGCTTACACAACTTAAGGGAGTCGCTAATTTTTCTGAAATCATCGAAGAACGTGTGTTTTTAGAGTTTAGAGACAAACAAAAAACAGCCTATATTAAAGGAGTAGGACCCAATTACCACAAAGTTATCCACACCGATAGTATTATGGCTCTTGGTGAATGGCTTAAAGACAATGATTTTCAGGTAATCGCCGGTAGTGGGATTAGTAGAGAGTTAAGCATGGGAGTAGAACAAGCCTATACCAATCTGCTAAGTATTTATGTACCTAAACCAGGCAAAGGCATTCCTAATGATCCTACAAAAGCATTTAGATCAGAAAAAGTAGTCAATACGGGTATTTATAGTGTGAACGAAGAATTGGATCAGAAATATATTTTTGGTACCGTTGGACTGACCAGAAAACTATTAGAATTGCCCGAGAATAAAGTAACCCATATCGAGCTTAAGTTAGCCCCAGAAGCTACTGAAGAAGTCGTGATCGAAGGATTACAATTTATTTTTAAAGACGATGTCGTAATAAAAAATAGGATTCAGCTTAATGACACTTTATACAAGATGCTTAATACCGAAAACCTGGTATCTTATCTGGTATTAACACTCATTGCCATTATTGCCTTGTTTAATGTGGCTGGGGCGATTATCATGATGATTATTGATAAAAAGGGCAATCTAAAAACATTATACAATGTAGGGGCTTCTTTGTCCGGAATAAGAAAAATATTTTTGCTTCAGGGGTCTCTAATGACCGTTCTGGGCACCTTATTAGGATTATTTATTGGGTTTGTTATTATCGCATTACAACAACAATATGGATTGTTGATGATTACCCCTTCTTTACCCTATCCCACACGTATCACCCCTATGAGTTTTGTGGTGGTATTTTTTACCATTACAATTATTGGGTTTGTAGCTTCTTTATTAGCTTCTAGTAGGATTAACCATAAACTTGTAACCTAATACCAATTCTAAACTCTTGTTAAAAAAAATGATCAGAAACTACTTTTCTGATGCTTTTAGGTATTTTTAATACACCAATTTAAATTATTTATATCATGAAAAAAAGCATTAGCTCTTTAGGAAAAACATTAAGTAAAACAGAACAAAGTAATATCAACGGAGGACGCGGTATTAGATATTGCAGCACTCGTAGAGATTGTATGGGACCATGGGATGGACCAGGAGACTGGTCATGCAGACGTTATATCGGATCTCTGGGTATCTGTGTGCCGAACTAAAAGTATAAGTAATAGTTATGAGTTACTTTCAAAAGGTAGCTCATAATTATTATGTGTAAACAAGGCAATTTATACGCTCTTCTTTTTTCTTTTTCTTATAAAAACTAAGCCCACAATAAGTATCAACGACAAAAACCCAACGACCCAATACCAAGGTGTGTTCGTATCAAAATGCATAGGAGTGCTATCTCCCAAAAGATAAAACCCTCCCCAATAAAAAGGATTGGCTTCATTAAAATTGGCGGTTTGCAAATATTGTAGTTTAGCTTGCTGTAACGCTTCTCCTTTGTTCATCCCTTCTTTTAGGTTGGTATAAAAATTCTTCATTAATACCGGCGTGGTTTTATCTGACGCTTCCCAACTGGTTAACAGCAAACTTTTGGTTCCTGCATACTGAAAAGCATTACCCAAACTCATTATCCCCTCTCCTTTGGCTATTTTACCAGTTCCTGTATTACAGGCACTAAGTACAGTTAACTCTGCAGGGATATCCAACGCAAATAACTCATGACTATACAACAAGTTATCTTCTAGAGTATCATTACTTTTTGTAAAATACAGTTTAGAGTTCTCGGGCCGTTCATTATCTACTTCACCATGTAATGCAAGATGTAGGATGTTATATTGACCGGCGTTTTTCTTAAAATTAGTTTCAATTGCCTGCGATCCATAATAATACTGACCATCAATAATATTAGAAATGGCTCTGATCTCTTCTCGTGTACCAGGTAAATCATCTGCAGTACCTCTTAAGCTCGCAAAACGGGTTGCACTTGTATTAATAGTATATGTACTATCAGAAAATGAAAACGCCAGACATTCTTTTAATGTATCTACAGATTCTTTGGGTTTAAACTTTGAAAATAACAGATTGGCAGAATTCGCATAGGTAATCGCATACTCCCCAAGCATATACGGCATGGTAGCAAAATTATCTGAATCTGGCTTTTGAGTTAGTAACAGCTCAAAATTAAGATGCCATAACGAATTATCGGGTATAATAATAAGCTTATCCCCAATGATATTCTTTTTGACAGGCGCTATTAAGCTTTGATATAAAGCATGTGCTTTTTGTGTATAAGTTTTGATGTTTTGTGAAATGATACCATTACGAAATGTTTCGATATGTCCTGTAAGTTTTGGGGTAGACAATTCATGAACATTGATATCATTTTTTGAAATTGTAAATGCATAACTAATACTATCTGTGGTAAAAAATTCTAAAACTGTTGTTTTATCATCCAATTGTTGTTGAATTTCTGATACCGTGATGAGCTCATCTTTATATTTTAGTTCGTAATATTTGGGATAATTTTTCTCTAGAATCGCGGTTAATGAATCTTGTCGTCTAACAATATCAAATAATTTGCTTTCATAATGTGCAAGTTTAGTAGAATCTTTACTTGTACTAGAAAGCTCTGTATTGATCTGAGATTGATAAAAAGCTTTCTTTATTTTTAATTCTTTTTCTAACACTACTACAGTGCTTGGTAACCCCGTAAAGTCTTTTGCGTTAGCATCATTTAGTAGTTCTTTTAAGGTATTGGCTTTACTTTTTTCTGCATAATAAAAAGTCCGTTCTAAGGATTTTGCATCTTTTTGGTTCTTATATACCAATAATTGAGCGGTGATTGCTCCTTGGTATACTTCTTTGGCTTTTTTAGAAAAAGTAATTTTATCCTTATAATTGGAATGCGTTTTTTTAATGTGATTGATCAGTACATCTGCTTGTTGGTAAGCGACAATAGCATTGCCAAGATTCTTGATATTAGCATCTTGTTCGTATAAAGCCACATATGTTTTGGCTTTATCATTTGTAATCCTTAGTAATTGGTTTACATCTAGAGAATTGCTAATAAAACTATTTACGCTAAGTGTATCTATAGTATTTTTTGTGTTCGACTTTTCTGCTTTTTTAAAAGTAAGTAATGCATTTTGATATGCTTTGGTATCAACATATAACTGAGCAATTTGTTCATAAGAGTCCGCAATAAATTGATTAGGTTCTGAGTATATCTTTTTACGAATAGCCAATGCCTTATCAAAATAATTCATGGCTACATCAAATTTCTTGTTTTCTTGATATAAACTCCCTAGTTTATCAAATAAAGATGCTATGTTATTATGACCATTACCCAAAACAGATTGTTGTATAGCTAACGCTTTTAGATAATAATCAGCAGCCTTCGTATACTGTTTTTTAGCTAGATAAATATCTCCAAAACTAATGTAATTTGTTGCAATTTTTTCGTGCTTTTCTCCTACACTATTTCTATCAATTGACAAAGATGTCTTAAATAGTTCTAATGCTTTGTGATAGTCTTCATTTATAATATATATATACCCAATATTAGTATTAGCAGTTCCTACCAGATAATGATCTTTACCAAATTTTTCTATTGCAAGATCTCTCGATTTTTTATAAAACTGGAGGGCTTTTTCATAGTTTCCTGCATGTTTAAAAGAAACTCCAATACCATTATAAATAATACCAAGATTGAAGTGATTTTTAGATTTATCTAAGTATATTTTTAGTGCTTTATATTTATTCTGTAATTCTTTATCGCTAAATCCCATGCGTCCATACAAAAGACCTAAACCATAATAAATATCTGCAACATTTAAACCATCTTCACCAAATAACTCGATTAGTAATGCTAACGACTTTTTGTAATAACTAATGGACGCATCATATTTTCCCATACTTTCATATAAATTACCCAAAGTTTCGTATAAATACCCAAGATTTTCACGCCTACCAGCATTACTATTCATTCTGATCGCTAATGCTTTTTTCAAAAGAGTTTCTGCTTTTTTATACTCTGATAGAGTCATATATATATCCGCAAGCCCCCTATAAGGAAGAGCTAACGAGATATGATCTTTTCCATACCTTTTTATACGTATTTCTAATTCTTTATTATAATACAATAGTGCTTTTTCATATTCACCTTGAAATCTAAATATCAAAGCAAATCGCTGATAAGAAGTTGCTATCTCAATATGATCTTTATCAAATATCTTTTTTCTAATATCAAAACATTTTTCATAATTCTCTAAAGCTATAGTAATCATGCCTTTTCTAAGAAACAACAAACCTAGTTTATCATAAGACAATGCAATATCTTCATGATTCTCTGGAAAAATTTTCTTTCGGATTTCAAATGCTTTGTTAAAATATTCGGATGCTGTTTTAAAATCTGATACACTTAGTTCATAATAATGCCCTATATTATCATTGGCATGTGCCTCTTGTCTATGATTACTTTTTAAATACCGCTTACAAATCTCTAAAGCAGTGGTTGCACTTTCTTTAGACTGGTCATATTCAGTATTATATTTTTGTGCCTCAGATATTCTATTATAGCAATTGACTACCTTTTCCCACACTTTTTCTTTTTTATAAATAGGTAATGCTTTCTTAAAAAGCTCAATAGAACTTTCGAATTTTTGCTCGATAAACAAAGAATCTGCTTTTTTAAAATATTGCGATGCCAATAGTGTATCCTTTACTACTTGTGCATATGAATAAAATGATGCAAAAAAAAGTAGCACACAGATAGCAGGAATAATAGAAATAGATGGTCTTTTATTCATAAAAAGTATGATTCGGAGTGAATAACAAAGAAAACAAAAATATTGTACTCCTAAACAAATACAGTACTAAAACCCTAAATATAGACTCAGGATCAAATCAGAAAAAAGAAATCAAGATCGTCTACACAAACTGAAATCCTGCAAATTTCTCCTGAACCTCATCAAAAGCAGCAAATACATCTTCGGGATGATCACTGGTCACCATTTTGGTACGGTATTCTTTAAAGTGTGGAATCCCTTTAAAATAATTGGTATAATGCCTACGGGTCTCGAAAACACCCAATTTTTCACCTTTCCAATCGATGGACATTTGTAGGTGTCGGCGTGCGGCAATTACACGTTCTTCTATCGTTGGTGGTGGTAAGTGTTCTCCGGTTTCGAAAAAATGTTTTACTTCTTTAAAAAACCAGGGATATCCAATACTGGCACGACCAATCATAGCACCATCTAGACCGTATTCATCTCTCATTTGCATAGCACGTTCTGGCGTGTCTACATCACCATTACCAAATACAGGGATATGCATTCTGGGATTATTTTTTACCTCGGCAATAGGTCTCCAATCGGCATTGCCCTTATACATCTGTGCTCGTGTACGACCATGAATAGAAATGGCTTTGGCTCCTGCATCTTGTATTCGTTCGGCTACCTCTACAATTTTTATAGAATCATGATCCCAACCTAAACGTGTTTTTACAGTAACAGGTAGTTTGGTATGCTCTACCATGGCTTTGGTAAGTGATACCATTAAATCAATATCTTTTAGGATTCCTGCTCCAGCTCCTTTACTGACCACCTTTTTTACCGGGCATCCAAAATTAATATCGATGATATCGGGTCCAGAGGCTTCTACAATCTCTACCGACCTCAACATCGAATCGAGGTTGGCTCCAAAAATCTGAATCCCCACCGGGCGTTCTTTTTCATAAATATCCAACTTCATGACACTCTTTGCTGCATCACGAATCAATCCCTCGCTGGATATAAACTCTGTATATACCACATCTGCTCCTTGCTCTTTACACAAGGCACGAAATGGTGGATCACTTACATCTTCCATCGGTGCTAATAGCAACGGAAATTCTCCTACATCTATGTCTCCTATTTTGGCCACGGTACTTACTTTTTTTGGCAAAAATACAAATTATAAAGGACCTTGAGACTTCTGCCCATAATTTACAAAGTCATCATACCATAAAAATACGCGTACAGATAGTATAAAGCTTCCAAAATCGCTTATATTTGCAAGTCATTAGCAGCCTGAAATTTGCGTGAGGGAGTGCAGCCAAAATCCCGCAGCCTGACATAGGAAGTGCGAGGAATTGAAACGGAAAGCCCGACCCCTTGTGGGTCACGCCAAAAAGCTTAATCGAAAAGAACGAATGAAGAACATTAGAAATTTTTGCATTATTGCACATATTGATCACGGTAAAAGTACCCTTGCTGATCGCTTATTGGATTTTACAGGATCGGTAACCGCCAGAGAAGCACAAGCACAACTACTGGATAGTATGGATCTGGAGCGGGAACGTGGTATTACTATTAAAAGTCATGCAATACAGATGGAATATACCCATGAAGGGGAAGAATATATCCTAAATCTTATTGATACTCCTGGTCACGTAGATTTTTCTTATGAAGTTTCTCGATCTATTGCTGCATGTGAAGGTGCACTACTAATTGTTGATGCTGCACAAAGTATACAGGCACAAACCATCTCTAACCTATACCTAGCGTTAGAGAACGACCTGGAAATTATCCCAGTACTTAACAAAGTAGATTTACCAAGTGCAAATCCAGAAGAGGTAACAGATGATATTGTTGATTTGCTAGGGTGTGACGCTGAAGAAGTGATCCCGGCAAGTGCAAAAACGGGCATTGGTATCGAAGAAATTCTTACTGCAATCATAGATCGTATTCCAGCTCCAGAAGGAAACCCAGAAGCACCACTACAAGCCCTTATTTTTGACTCGGTATACAACCCTTTTAGAGGAGTAGAAACCTATTTTAGAGTGGTTGATGGTGAGATCAAAAAAGGACAACAAATTAAGTTTGTCGCTACCGGAAAGAATTACTTTGCAGATGAAGTTGGTACTTTAAAATTAAATCAGGTTCCAAAAAAAGAAATCAAGACAGGGGATGTAGGATATTTAATCACAGGTATTAAAGATGCTCGAGAGGTAAAAGTTGGTGATACGATTACCGACGCAAAAACTCCTACAGAAAACGCTATTGAAGGTTTTGAGGATGTAAAACCAATGGTATTTGCAGGGATTTATCCCGTAGACACAGAAGATTATGAAGAGTTACGTAATTCTATGGAAAAATTACAACTTAATGATGCCTCGCTAGTATTTATACCAGAAAGCTCGGCAGCACTAGGTTTTGGTTTTAGATGTGGGTTCTTAGGAATGCTACATATGGAGATCATCCAGGAGCGATTAGAACGTGAGTTTAATATGACAGTAATTACTACGGTTCCTAACGTATCCTATCACGCGTTCACAAATAAGGAACCCGATGATATCATTATTGTTAACAATCCATCTGATCTCCCTGACCCTTCTTCTATGAACAGGGTAGAAGAACCGTTTATTAAAGCTACGATCATTACTAAATCTGATTTTGTTGGATCTGTAATGTCTTTATGTATAGAAAAACGTGGTGAAATTACCAATCAAACATATTTGACCACAGAACGAGTAGAGCTTAGTTTTGACATGCCATTGGCAGAGATTGTTTTTGATTTTTATGATCGCTTAAAAACAGTTTCTAAAGGATATGCATCTTTTGATTATGCCCCAATAGGTATGCGTGCTTCTAAATTGGTAAAAGTAGACATTTTATTGAACGGAAATATTGTAGATGCACTATCTGCATTATTACATAAGGATAACGCTTATGATATTGGTAAAAAGATTTGTGAGAAGCTGAAAGAATTAATCCCAAGACAACAGTTTGATATTCCTATACAAGCGGCAATCGGAGCAAAGTTTATAGCACGTGAAACCGTAAAAGCACTTCGAAAAGATGTAACTGCCAAATGTTATGGGGGTGATATCTCTCGTAAGCGTAAGCTGTTAGAAAAGCAGAAAAAAGGTAAAAAGCGTATGCGACAGGTAGGAAATGTAGAAATTCCGCAAGAAGCATTTATGGCGGTATTAAAGCTTAATGATTAGAGATTAGATCAAAACACCTCATTTTACAGCGCTATGATCACCGAAAGAGATAAATATTTTATGGGACGAGCCATAGCAGTTGCTCAAGAAGGAATGAACGCCAATATTGGAGGTCCTTTTGGAGCTGTGGTGGTAAAGGATGATCAAATAATTGCAGAAGGATGTAACCGTGTTACCTCTTCTAACGATCCTACTGCACATGCAGAAATGGTAGCTATTCGAGAAGCCTGTAAAAAACTAGAAACGTTTCAGCTAGAGGATTGTACTATTTATACCTCTTGCGAGCCTTGCCCTATGTGTTTGGGTGCTATTTATTGGGCAAGACCTAAAAAAGTATTTTATGGCTGTACCAAAGAAGATGCAGCTGCTATTCAGTTTGATGATCAGTTTATATATGACGAACTCGACAAAACTATCGACAACCGCCATATTAGTTTTGAAGGACTAATGCGAAATGAAGCTGTCGAAGTTTTTAACGAATGGAGTAAAAAAATGGACAGAACCAAATACTAATACCATTTCTCAAATGATATTACCTACTAAAATTGTTTCTTTTTGATTCAATCAACGGTAAAATCATTTAAGAACTGGTATAACTAATTCTTAAGAATTGTCTTTTTTGCTGCTATCATTTTTTTGAGCATATATTCTACCCCATTTTCATCATTAGTTTTTGTGGTATAGTTTGCAATGGCTTTTACATTGGGGTGTGCATTTTGCATCGCAAAACTATAAGTAGCTTTACCCATCATTTCCAGGTCATTATTATAATCACCAAATACCATTGTTTCTTCTGGCAATATATTATAGCGTTCTTGAAGCTTTTGTAACGCATACCCTTTGTTAGCATTGTTATGTGATAAATCCAACCAGATTTCTCCAGATACTTTTACTTTTAGACGATCCTCTAAGTGTTTTAAAGCAGGGTACAAGTACTTTTCTGCTCCTTTTTGATTACAAATTGCTATTTTAAGATACTGATCATTGGTAACCTCTGACAGATTTTCTACAATTTCATATCGATCACAAAACTCACTAAACATGGTTTCAAAATCCTGTCCATAATTTTCTATATACCCTTGTTTTCTACCACTAAGTATCACTTGAGACCCCTCTAATTTTTTGGTAATTGATATTAACTCCAAATACGTATCACGACAAATCTCTGTAACCAAAAGCTCTTCGCCTCTTTTCATGGTAAGTGCTCCATTTTCTGCAATTACATAAATATCATCTTTGATAGGTTTTAATTTATCGATAATACTATAATATTGTCGGCCGCTAGCAGCAACAAAAATGATTCCTAGATTTTGTAACTCTTCAAAAAGTTCAAAAAAAAGACGACTTACTTTCCCTTGGTTATTAAGTAGCGTTCCATCCATATCTGTAGCTACCATTTTAATTTTTGATAAATCCATTCTATAGTATTAGTTAACACCTATAAAGATATTAGACTTATCACAGATCAACCTCTTTTAATCGTAAAATTTGCATTAAATTGTTGGCTTATTATAAATTCGTTTCTTTTAAGTAAGTGTATCCTATGGTCTTTTTTCAAAAAGAAATTCAATTATCTCCATACCCTAGAGGTTTTCATTTAATTACTGATATCATCGTATCAGAATTTCATGAACTAAAAACTATTGATATTGGGCAGTTACAGGTGTTTATAAAGCATACTTCTGCCAGTCTTACTATCAACGAAAATGCAGATCCAACGGTACGTCAAGATTTTGAAAGTCACATGAACATTCTTGTTCCCGAAAATGCCCCTTACTACATCCATACCTTCGAGGGGCCAGATGATATGCCGGCACATATCAAAGCTTCGTTAATGGGAACATCGGTCACCATACCTATTACCAAAGGGACTCTAAATTTAGGCACCTGGCAAGGCATTTATTTATGCGAACACAGAGATTATGGCGGCTCAAGAAAACTGGTACTAACTTCTTTTGGTAACTAATACCAAATAAAGCAAAAAGCAACTGTATGTTATGTACAATTGCTCTTGATAGTATATAGTATGTTCTAAAAAGTTTATTTTAAAGTGATGTTATTCAAGCGGTTTTATAAAACCTATTTCTTAAATCATCAACTCTATATGCTTAATATCTGCTCTCTCATTTAAATATTTGGCTCCTGTTCGTATCGCTCCCGCTTTCCCTAGATTACTTTCTGTTTCAAGAACACTTACTTTATAAGGATCATATGATTGTATGTCTTTTAACATAATAGCTGTATTGTCACTACTACTATCGTTTACAAAACACAAATGAACATCGCTTCCTTTTTTTAAAAAACCTAGATAAGCTGTGATATCCAATCTGTTTTCTTCGTTGTGACAAGGTATTATAATTCCAGTTTTCATTACGGGTTTCTTTAAGATTTATGTTTCAAAAGTAGTATGAATTACCTACTCTAATCTTTTAATAAAGATAAGTAGAACGTTTATATAGACAAATAGCAGCTATCTAACGATAAAAAAGTTTCTTTACTATCTACTAAACTCTAGAACCAGTTTGCCCACGGAATTCTAGATAGCATAAATAACCATGCTAACGTATAGAAAATGGCCAATACTTTAAACTTGGGAGTAGAAGTCAGTTTCTTTTTATGCTTAGAATACCCCATGGTAATAAAAACAACCATTAAAATCATCATCATAGGATGCTCTACATTGTACAAACGTAAAGTAGCATCTTTCATAATCTCTCCTACTTTATGGGTACCCGAAAACCAAACTACCAAAGGAGACACAAAGAAAATAACAATCCCTATCAATAACTGAATATGCGTAACGATCAATCCAAATAAAGAGATCCTAAAATCTTTAGGAGCGTATTCTCTTTTAGTAAAAAAACCTACAAGGGCATTGATGGTTGCAAGGGTTACTACGAGAAGAACGAGATAAGCCCAATAAGAATGAACAATTTGTATTGCTTGGTACATAACGATGTGTTTAATTTATCCAAAGGTAAAAAAATTATGCATCAAAAAACCCTCTTTGTTAGATGATCCAACCAAGAGGGTTTGTAAATTATATATATTCTAAATTAGAATTTATACGTTACAGATCCATTAAAGGTAACTCCGTTAGTAAATATAAGTCCAAAAACGTCTGATTGTTGTAATCTTACCTCATCAAACACATTGTATACATTACCTCTAAAGGTAAGTTTACTATTATCCAATTTAAAATCATATGTTAACCCAACATCGGTAAGCGAGAAAGGTTTGATTTTTCCAACATTGGTTGTCTGTAAATTCGAGTCATCAAAATCAATCTCATTAAGGTAATGCTCTGCATAATAATTGATGTTTGCATCAATAGACATTCCTTCAAAAACATTAACTTTTGTACCCAAACCAGCTGTGAATTGTGGAGCCGTAGTTACTTTTACGCCAGATAAATCAACCCCTGACTGCGAAGATATTAACTCATTAGTATCATCATTATAAGTATCTCTATCTACTTCTCCGTTAAATCTCCATGATGCACCAGAAATGTACCCCTTAAGATTCACCCAATCGTTTGCTCGATATTCAAATTCTAATTCGGCACCAGCGTGTATTTGCTGAACTCCTCTATCAAAAATATTTACGTTGGTATCATCATCGGTATTATCAGGAGTTGGTACAGCATTAAGATCTATAGAACCATCTGAAAGGATTACTCGATTATCCCAGTTTGTATAATATGCATTAAAGTTTGTTCTAAATCTACCTGCTTTGATACGGTATCCTAATTCAACTCCAAGGATATCTTCATTATCTACTTCTGGTTCTACCAATTCGTTTGAACGTCTGATACTCTGAAAAACGTTATCTAAAAAAGGTTGTCTAGAGTAGTAACCAGCATTTGCATACAACGTATGCATATTTTCTATGGTATATCCAATTCCTCCTTTTACGTTATAACCAATTTTATTAATAGCATCAGATTTTCCTACATCAAAAAATCTACCATCTCTTACATAAGATTGATTAGAAACTGCTCCTTGAAAGAATGCGGTAAACTTATCATCTGCAAATTCTAATTGAGAGAAAAGGCCTTGGTAATTAATATTTTCTGAATAGTCATAATCGATACGCTCACCTTCATCTGCAAAATTAAATAAAGCAGACCACGGATTTGACTTAAAAGATTCTGTAACTACTTTACCATCTGGGCGGTCATTGGCCCAACCTGTTAACCCATGAAAGTCTGTTATTTGTCTAAAGTGATCTCCGCGATATAATCTAAAATCTACTCCGACATTCCAAGATAGTTTTTCAGATAATTCGGTATTAAAGTTAGAGATTAAACCATACCATTGGTGGTTATTTACAGAATTTCTTCTAACATATGTTTCATCTCCATTTTCATTTCCGATACCATTTGCATCAGCAAGATTTCGTTGATCAATCCCATAAAAATCTATCTGTCCTCTAAGCGGTCCATCTCCATCTGGATCTGTTACTCTTAATGAGCTAGCTCCTCTTGGCCCTACAGAACCTCCACGACCCCATGAAGCATACAATACAGAAGAAAGTGTTGATGCTTCAGAGATTTTCCAGTCCCAGTTTAAGTTAGTAACAGGTTTGTGATAATAGTTACCTCTTTCGGTATCCTGCTTTTCGGTATAAAAGTTACCGTTTGCATCAAGGCTTTCAGAAAACCCCCAATGTTGATTGTATCTAGGATTTGCTTCTAGTCTGTTTAATGGCTGAGACCATCTTTGTGCATGAAATTGTGGTGCTCCTGTGATTAGGAAGTTGAATGAATGCTCTTCATTTGGCTTGTATCCTGCAGAGAAAAAGTATGTTTGACCTTGACCATAAGTACCTTCTGCCCACTTTCTATGACCTTTCCAGTAATCTAATAATACAGAAAACGCCCAACCGTTTTCATTCATACCTGTATCATAAGCAACGGTTCCTTTAAAATAACTATCATTACCTCCTAAAAATCTTGCAAAACCTCCTTTATTTCTGTCAGCAGCTTTCATTACAACGTTTACAGTACCCCCAACAGATGAGATCGCTAGTTTAGAAGAACCTAAACCTCTTTGTACTTGTACTGCGTTGGCAATATCTGCAAGTCCAGCCCAGTTTGACCAAAATACTCTACCATCTTCTTGTGAGTTAATTGGCTGACCATTAAGTAGAATCGCAGTATTGGTATCATCAAAACCTCTCACATAAAGTGCTCCGTCACCAAAACCAGTTTGGTTAGACACGAATACAGATGGTGTATTCTTGATGATTTCTGGTAATTCTACATTACCCACTGCTTTTTCTCTAATTTCGTTTGCCGTAATTGTCGATACTGCAATAGGAGTTTTTCTATCATCGGCTAAATCGATAATTCCTGTACCAACAATAATAATCTCTTCTAGAGAATTGTCAAGACCTAAACTAATAGTCCCTAAATCCTGATCACCATTAGTAACATCATAAGTAATGTTTTGAGATCCAAAACCAACATAAGAAATGTTAATCGTCCCTGTAGGGCTATTAACTTTTAGAGAAAATTTACCATCAAAATCCGAAGTAGTTCCGTTAGAAGTTCTAACTTCAATAACGTTTGCTCCTGGTAACGGTGCATTTGACTCTGCATCAAATATGGTTCCCGTTACAACCCCTTGCGCATAAGCTACGTCAACCAATGCCATGAGGATTACAACCAATAAAAATGTAATTTTTTTCATGAATGTGTTTTAATTGTTTTTTTACTGTCTTTGATTGTTATTTATGGTATATAAATTGTCTTACTTTATTGTTTTAAAGGAAACTAATACCATAATTTCGATCATTATAATAATCTTGGCAAAAGAACGAATCTTTATGCGTGCATAACATTAAGGCAATGTTAAATATTTGAGAAGATTTATAGGCAGTTATAAGATATAAATATTTTATATCAAATTGATAATGAATACATTAAATGTATTAAAAAGTTATGAACCAAAAAAACGCGTCAAAAACGCATCAAAAAAATGAAAAAAAGTGCAACGCCTTTATTTTAAAAACGTCAACTCCCAAAAATAATGATAAATAAAGATGGATTTTTAGATTTTAGCAGATAAAAAATTGAACGTAATTTACTTCTTTATATAGTGATTTACTAATGCCTTGGTAGACTGATCATGCTGCTCCGTTTGATAATTGTTTATTTCGGTCAGGATCTGTGAAGCTAATTGTTTCCCCAACTCTACTCCCCATTGATCATAACTATAAATATTCCAAACTACTCCTTGCACAAAAATACGATGCTCGTACATAGCAATTAATGCTCCAAGGCTTTTTGGGGTTAATTTATCAATCAAAAGGGTTGTACTTGGCCTATTTCCCTCAAAAACTTTATAAGGTATTAATTGTTCTTGTTTTTCTTCTGAAATAGATTGACGTTGTAATTCTTCCTTAACTTCTGCTCTGGTTTTTCCATTCATTAAGGCTTCTGTTTGTGCAAAGAAATTTGCCATTAGCACATCTTGATGCTTTTGATCTTTGAACAATGATTTTTTATACCCAATAAACTCTACCGGAATCAATTTTGTTCCCTGATGAAGTAGTTGAAAAAAAGCATGCTGCGCATTAGTACCTGGTGCTCCCCAAATAATAGTTCCTGTTTGGTATGTAACCTTATTACCATTTCTATCTACATTCTTTCCGTTACTTTCCATGATTGCCTGTTGTAAATAAGCAGGCAATCTATGTAAGTATTGTGAATACGGCACAATAGCTTCGGTTTCAGATTTAAAAAAATTTGCATACCAAATACTTATCATACCAAGTAAAACAGGTATATTTTCTTCAAAAGGTGCATTCTTAAAATGATCATCCATTTCTCCTGCTCCTTCAAGTAAGGCTTCAAAATTATCATATCCTACTGCCAAACTTATGGATAATCCTACTGCACTCCATAATGAAAAACGTCCTCCTACCCAATCCCATAATGGAAACACCTTGTCTTCTTCAATTCCGAAATTAACTGCTTTGGTTGTATTACCAGATACTGCAACAAAATGTTTTGCAGTGGCTTCTACAGAAGCTTTCTCGACCAACCATTTTTTTACAGTAGTGGCATTAGATAATGTCTCTTGGGTGGTAAACGTTTTAGAAACAACGATAAAAAGGGTTGTTTCTGGATTTAATGTTTTTAATTTTTGATGCACATGATCTCCCTCTACATTAGAAATATAATGCAGTTTAAGATGGTTTCTATAATATTCCAGTGCTTCTGTAATCATAAAGGGCCCCAGATCAGACCCTCCTATCCCAATATTGACCACATCGCTAAAATTCTTACCAGAATACCCTTTTAATTCGCCTGAAATAATTTGATCACTAAACCTTTTTATGCTTTTTTTAACTAGCTCAATTTCTGGAACAATATCGCCTCCATCCAGTTTTAAGCTCTGGTTAGATTTAGCCCTTAATGCTGTGTGTAATACTGCTCTTTGTTCTGTTTTATTGATCTTACTCCCAGAAAAATATGATTCTATGGCTACGTCTAACTTTACCTCTCTTGCTAATGCTAATAAAAGAGCTCTTGTCGTAGCATTTATTCTATTTTTAGAGTAATCTACATAAAAATCTTTATAGGCTATTGAAAAAGCATTTGCTCTATCAGACTGTTCCTTAAAAAGATCTTTTAAGTGTGTATTTTTTATAACATCATAATGAGTTTGTAGCTTCTTCCAGGCTTTTGTAGTTGTCGGATCAACAGTTGGTAATGACATCGGCTACAAAATTTCTTGTGGTTTAAATTGTATGCTATCGAGTTGGGATCTTAGTGGCTCTATAGCTTTAAAATAGGCAGGACGCAATTCTTCTGTTAAGGGTTGAGCAGTAGGAAGCTCTTCACGAAGAGGATCTACTTGTTTACCATTTTTCCAGAATCTATAACACACATGAGGTCCACTGGTATTACCTGTCATTCCTATATACCCAATAACATCACCTTGTTTTACAAACTGCCCTACTTTTACGGCTTGTCTACTCATATGCAGGTATTGCGTCTCATAGGTAGCATTATGTCTTATTTTTACATATTTTCCGTTACCACCTTTACGCTCTGATTTTGTTACAATCCCATCAGAAGTAGCTAAAATAGGTGTACCGGTTGGTGCTGCAAAATCGGTTCCTCTATGAGGTCTTATACGATTACCATAAAACTTTATCCTTCTCTTTAGGTTATACCTAGAAGAAATCCTACTAAATTTCACAGGTGCTTTTAAAAATGCTCTACGCAAATTCTCTGCTTTCTCATCAAAATATCCAGAAGTATTATGAATGGTATCATCTTTAAACCTAAAAGCATATAACGATTTATCACGATGCTCAAAATAAGCGGCTTTTATTTGATCTATCCCTACAGGAATAGAATCTTCTATAAACTTTTCTGTATATACCACTTTAAATCGATCTCCTGCTTGTAGTCTGGTGAAATCGATTGTCCAGGCATAAATATCAGCCATATTATACGCTACCAAAAAATTTAAATCCAAATCATCAAAAGTTTGCAATAGACTACTCTCTATTGTGCCTGATGCTATTTTTTCTACAATGGTTACTGGTTTTTTTCTTTTTTGAGCTATAATACTGTCTCTAAAATCAACAACGGTATAGTCTATTTTATTATTCTGATATACAAATACCTGTGCTTTCTCTGTTGTGTCTTTAGATTTTAGTAACATATAAGGCTTTCCTGCTCTAATTTTTGCTACATTAAATGTATCTTTAATAACGTTGGTTATCTCAAATACCTTAGCCTCATCTACACCATGTGTATCCATGATTGCTCCAAAGCTATCTCCAGCCTTTATGGTATCCCTAACAACATTAAAATCATTGAGATTAAACCCAAATTCTTTAATAACAGGAGGTTCCTTTTTTTCAACTAATGTTTCCGGAACAACAATTTTTGCCTCTTGTTTTTCTTTTTTACATGAAAATAATACTACACCTATAAGTAGTAAATAACCTAATTGTTTCAACTGATGACTATTTATTTTTCTGTATTAAACTGATGAGCAACCCATTGTTTACCCCAATTTTCTTTTTCCTCTTCGCTCCAAAGATCAGGAAAAAAGTGGATTTTCTGAAAACTAGGCGGTAAAAAACTTTTCCAATTCGTACCTCCTGTAGCTAATACGGCTCCTTTTTCCCTATTAAGGTACCTATAAGCGGCACCCATATGCATTAACAACCAATTAATATTGACATTTACATCAAAAGTACGTAATGCTTTGATAAGGTGCGCATTATTTCGTTCTTTTTCTGGCAATTCCTGATATTTATGAAATATGGTACTTTCTTTTACCTGATGCGCTATACGCATCATTCTTGGGGTATATCGATACTCGAACTGTTTTAACGTTAAGGTTTTTTCTCCTGTATGTTGATCAGTGGCTCCAGATTTCCAGTACAAATACTCAAACACTTCTTCTAGTGGTGCTTTTTCTGTAAACCGATCTCTTTCGTTTGTATTTACAAGATGTGCCAAGGGTGTCGAATAAATCTCGATCAACCTAAACTGAACAGATTGAAAACCGCTAGCAGGAAGTAAAGACATTCTATATTTTAAGAATTGCTCCTTATCCATTCCTTTTATCATTACATCAAAAGAATTAATCAACACTCTAAAGTATCGATTAACACGTTCAATTTTAGCAGTAAAGAACTCTGCTATTTGCAATTTATCGTCGATTATTTGCTTTAATTCGTGTATTATTAACTTAAAATAAAGCTCTGTAATTTGATGGTAAGTAATAAAAATTTCCTCATCAGGAAAATGTGTTCGAGGTATTTGCAAACTCAATAGGGTATCCAAATGAATATAATCCCAATAGGTAAGATACTTATCATGAAGAAGGCCATCTAGGTAAGATCCCAGGTCTTGACCAGAATTCCTAAATTTTTTTTCTAGTTGCTTTATTTTTTCTGCAATCTCTGGTTGTATAGGTTCATTCATTAATCTATTATAATTTTAAATGGGTGTTTCAATCCTTTAAAAGCATCCAAGTCTGCCTTTATAGAACCTACTAGTATATCTGCCTGTATTCTTACCGGCATTCGGTTATCATCATCGCTTACCCAAACCGTCATACTTTCTTCTTCTTTAAAAATTCTATCTGCCTGAACATAAGGCCTAAACTTTAAACATGCAATTTTACCCATTTTTGTTTTAAGAACCTCTCTTCCTAAGAATTTTAACTTAAAACGATAGTTTTCGTTATCAAAAAACATATTCACAAATTGCTCATCTCCACTTTTTAAAGAACTAGTTTTTATATTGTTACGCAAATAATAAAATGATGACATCAAATCTTGTATATCAGACTTGATAGGGAATGTACTTTTGGTATTGTGTTTTTTATCAAAAACTAAAGCCTCTTCTTTTTGGTAATCAAAATTAATCTCTATATCCTTGGTATGCCCTCCTTCATTAATTTTGCGAATAAATCGATAAGGTTTTACCTTATTTTTATCCATATATGTTTCATAATAATCTTCTACTTTAAAAAACAAACTTAAAAACCCTGAAGATTTTCCTGTTCCCACCACATGATGCACAGGCATACCATTTAATTTTTCGTCTTTAATCTCTAAGGTAGCATAACTTGCTGTAAAAAGACCATAATGAATCCTAAACCTAAACCACTCTCCAGAATCGAATGCTTTATGGTTTTGCTGAGCAGAAACGGTAACTGCACTAACTACTAAAAATAATATTAAAAGATGTTTTTTCATAGTATGTGGTATTGCTAATATTTGATTGATGTTAGGTATAATTACAATATCCATTCCAAAAATACTACATAATGTGTAGTGACAAAAATGAATTATGTTACCAAATTCCAAAAAACCAAACAAAAAAGAGAGCCACCACAGCTCTCTTTTTACTTTTATTAACCAACTAAAAACTTAAATTATGAGAATAATTATTGTTTTTAAGTATAAGTGGTAACCACTCCACTTGTATTTGCAAAAATGAACTTTTTTTGAATAATTATCAATCGAAAACGTTTTTTTATTATGGAATTTAACAAATGTTTATAGTGTTACTATAAAAAAATGCATTTTTCTGAAAATTTGATATTCTGGTTTTACTAGAAAAATTCCACAAATGATATCATTATCTACAAAGTACCTCTTTCTTCTTGTTCTCTTTCGATTGCTTCGAATAATGCCTTAAAATTACCTTTCCCAAAAGATTGAGCTCCTTTACGCTGAATAATCTCAAAGAATAATGTGGGTCGATCCAGTACTGGTTTTGTAAAAATTTGCAATAAATACCCTTCGTCATCTCTATCGATTAGAATTCCTAGCTCTTTCAAAGGGGCAAGATCTTCATCAATTTCTCCTACACGATCTAATACGGTTTCATAATAACTTGCCGGAACTGTCAAAAACTCGACACCTCTATTCTGAAGTGTTGACACAGTTTCGATAATATTATCTGTTGCCAATGCCATATGCTGAACACCTGCACCATTATAAAAATCTATATATTCTTCTATCTGAGATTTTTTTCTTCCTTCTGCCGGTTCATTTATCGGAAATTTTATACGTCCATTACCGTTACTCATTACTTTACTCATCAAAGCAGTATATTCTGTAGAAATATCTTTATCGTCAAATGAGACTAGTTGTGCAAACCCCATCACTTTTGCATAAAATTCGCACCATTTATTCATTTCATTCCAACCTACATTACCCACCATATGATCAATGTATTTTAAGCCGGCTTCTTTTGTTGTGTAAGGTTTATCATACGCTTTATATCCAGGTAAAAATGGACCGTTGTAGTTTTTACGTTCTACAAAAATATGAACTGTTTCTCCATAGGTATGTATCCCTGAAAAAACAACACTACCATGTTCGTCTTTCTCTACAGTAGGCTTCATATAAGATTTTGCGCCTCTTTTTACGGTTTCTTCATAACTTTTGGTCGCATCATCTACCCATAATGCTACTGCCTTTACGCCATCGCCATGAGCATTTATATGTGTGTTAATATTACCGTCGGGTTGTAGGGGTGAGGTAAGCACCAATCTAATTTTATCTTGTTGCATTACATAAGAAACACGATCTTTTCGCCCTGTCTCTAATCCTGCATAGGCAATTGGCTGAAATCCCCAGGCAGTTTGATAATAATACGCTGCTTGCTTGGCATTACCTACATAAAGTTCTACATAATCTGTTCCTAAAAGAGGTAGAAAATCTTCTGCTTCTGGAACAACTTTTTCTAAATTTTGCGGTGTTATATGTGATGACATAATATTCTTAATTAAAGTAAATTAGATAATGAAAAAATGTTACGTTTATACAAAACGTTTTAATATTACAATGACTGGGTATTATTCTATTGATACCATCAACTTTATTTACCACATCGCCCTTAGGTGTGCTGTAATATCTTTTCTATAATTCAACATAGCATTTTGGTTTATTCTAACCAGGATTTATGATAATCTTCATCTGCTATACTCATTGCCTCTTCTGTAACCATTAGTGGTTTAAAAGTATCCACCATAACAGCCAATTCGTCTGTTTTGGTTTTACCTATACTACGCTCTACAGCACCAGGATGAGGGCCATGGGGTATTCCCGCAGGATGCAAAGATATATGACCTGCATCTATATCATTTCTACTCATAAAATCACCATCAACATAGTAAAGTACTTCATCGCTATCAATATTGCTATGATTGTAAGGAGCCGGAATACTTTCGGGATGATAATCATATAACCTGGGTACAAAAGAACACACCACAAAAGCATCTGTTTCGAATGTTTGATGAACTGGTGGGGGTTGATGTATTCTACCTGTTATAGGCTCGAAGTCGTGTATCGAAAATGCATACGGAAAATTAAATCCATCATACCCAACCACATCAAAAGGATGTGTTGCATAAACCATATCAAAAATCTCATCCTGCTTTTTCACCTTGATCAAAAAATCTCCTTTCTCATCATTAGTTTCTATTTCATATGGTGCTCTAAGATCTCGTTCACAAAAGGGAGAATGTTCTAATAATTGTCCAAACCAATTGCGATATCTTTTGGGGGTATAAATTGGACGCCTGGATTCTACAATAAACAAACGATTGTCGGTAGTATCAAAATCAAGCTTATAAATGGTACCTCTGGGAATAAGAATATAATCCCCATATTTGAAATCGAGATTTCCTAAATGACTACGAAACTTACCGCTACCTCTATGAATAAAAATTAACTCGTCTGCATCTGTATTCTTATAGAAATACTCTTTGGTTGATTCTTTTGGAGCTGATAAAATAATACTTACATCACTATTGGTAAGTACATTTTTTCTACTTTGTAAATAATCATTTTCTGGTTTAATTTTGAAACCGTGCAGTCGATACGACTTAATATTGTTTTTGATAGCGATTTGAGGAGCTACACTATAGCTTCCTTTAATTTCTTTAACCTGTGTAGGCCTATGGCAATGGTACAAATTGGTAGACATTCCGTCAAACCCAATGGTTCCAAATAATTGCTCATAATATAGTGTCCCGTCAGGTTTTCTAAAAATAGTATGTCTCTTGGGAGGTATGGTTCCTAAAGAATGATAAAAAGGCATGATGTTTTAAATTTAAGGTGATAATTACTTTTTCTAAAATAGATTGTAAAAGTATATCTTCCCTATTCAGGATTGCGCTTGATAAGGTAGTGCAGTAATAGTAATAAATCCTTCCAAAACAATTTCATAACATTACAAATATCGTAAATATTTCTTTTATAAGAAACGTCATACCGCTTCTTTTAACCACAAATTCTATATTTCTTAACAGTATTCTGGTGCTTCTACAGCTTTAAAACCAAAAACCAATACTAAAAAACCACCTGCTTTCTTTTATTTCTGGCGAATACGAATATTTAACTTGTATTGGCCCTGCAAAGGTATCCATTCCATACCCCAGAGCATATCCCGAAAATTCTGGGTCTTCAAACCATCGACCTGTACTAAATAACTTATTTCCAACATTGGCATAGTTGGCAGCTACATTCAAATGATTTTTTTTAAAAATTTCATAGTCCAACGTTATAAATGCTTTTGCAAAGCTTTGCCCAGAAATTTCGAAAAAATTATACCCGTAAAAAGGAATAAAATTGTTGATGGTCTTTGCCCCAAACCCGCCAATAAGAAAGTCCAGAGAATTTAAAGAGGTATTTCCTATTTTGGTACCAGCTTCCATACCTATGTTCAATGCCAGATCATCTCCCATAGGAGTAGCATATCCAAGTTTGGCATTGGCAATAGAAAACCCATTAAATTTATTCGTGAAATCTGAAGACAGAAGATAACTATGTATATCACCTTCAAACAAGAATCCTTGTTTAGGGAAGTACTTATTATCGTATGTGTCTAATTTTACATATCCAAAAACACTCCAATAATCACTGTTATCAAACACTGTTCTGGGAACTTGATTCCTATCTACTCCAAATGTTTCAGAAATTATTTGAAGTCTTTTATACTCTCCTCCCAGACCCAAAGAAAAATCTTGCTTTAATAACGTTTCTGCATACGCCTGCACATTAATATCTGTATAATCTACCGTAATATTATTAATGTCTAGATCTGGAAGTTCTCCAAATCTTTCAATAAAATCAAAATCTACAGCTTTCTTAAAATTAGTATAGCGATATTTTAGTCCTGTACTCCAATAAAACCCTTTATCTATATAATAATCTACATTGTATCGTATATTATCACCTAGGGCGGCATCTATAGAAAGTACATCATTATTAAAAAACAAACTTTTTCTGGTTACATTCACCAATCCTGCTGTCTGAAATAGATTATCATAATGCAACGCAAAACGCAATAACATTTTGTTTTTGCTTTCTTTAAGATTAAGCACAAGATCTTTTCCTTGCCCCGTATCTTCTAACCTATGACTAACCCGATCAAAATTACCCGTAGCCACCAGGTTATTAATTCCCTCATTCAATTTATCATAACTTACTACTCTTGGCGTTTTTAATTTTAGTTTTCCTTTGATATAAGCCCGGGTATATCGTTTATGACCATTTATAACAACATTATTAAGGTATATCGCTTCAGAGTTTTGTGGCTCCGTAATTTCTCTTGAAGCATTTTTTTGACGTGCAGCAACTTCTTTGAGTCGTTCTAAATTCTCTTGTGCAGCGATTTCTCCATTAGAGATAATTTTTTCTGCCTTATCAAAAGACATCACAGAAAAATCCACAATAGATGGTTTAATATAAATATCTGTTTTAGAGATTTTATCTTTCATCGCATTAATAGTTCTAAAATTACCTATTTGCAACATAATGTCTGTAATCGAATTTAGTTTTCCTCGAGACATTAAACTATCTTGTACATCAATACCAATAACTATTTCTGCTCCTTTATTTCGAATTTCTTTTACGGGATAATTATTCGTTACCCCACCATCGGTCATTAAGATCCCATTGAGTTCTACAGGACTAAAAATAGATGGCAATGCTCCACTAGCTGCCACTGCTTCTGGAAGATACCCTTTGTCCAAAAGAACTTGTTTTCCATTCTCTATATTGGTAGACATACAAAAAAACGGAATCGGAAGACTATCAAAATCACGAATCGTATTTACATGCGCGGTATATCTTGAAAACTGATTATAAAAATTCTGCCCTTTAGAGAGCCCCTTGGGTAAACCTACTCTAAACTTATCAAAAGGAAGTGTAACCGCATATTTTTCTGAATCTTCGCGTTCATAAAAGGTTTTCGCTTCTCTGGGTAATTCATCTTGAATTAACACATCAAAATCAACCGCTCTAAAAATCGAGTCTAATGCTGCTGCTTTATAACCAGATGCGTACAAAGCCCCAATAATGGCTCCCATACTAGTACCTCCTATATAGTCTACTCTAATTCCTGCCTCTTCAATGACTTTTAAAGCTCCTATATGTGCAAGACCCTTTGCTCCACCGCCACTTAATACTAATCCTACTTTTACATCTTCTACTGATGAAACATCCACACTATCAATTGCTTCTTTTTCCTGACACCAAGCAGCATCGGGTAAAAAAAGTAGCATAAACAGTACTACAGCTATTGATAAAGCCAATTGACAATGCTTGATCACGTTCATTCTTTTTTAGAAAGATAATAATTGTATATTTTGGTTGCTCTAGAATTTCCAATTACTTCGCTTAGTTCTTTTAACGAGGCTTCACTTACTCGTTTTACAGATCTAAAATGTTTTAAAAGCTCTACGACAGTTTTTTCTCCGATCCCCGGGATTACATCTAACTCTGTATCTAATGCTGCTTTACTTCTTTTCTGCCTATGAAATGTGATTCCAAATCTATGCGCTTCATTTCTTAGGTGTTGTATCACTTTTAAAGATTCTGATTTTTTATCCAGATATAATGGTATACTATCTCCTGGATAATAAATTTCTTCTAATCTTTTTGCAATACCGATAATGGTTATTTTACCTCTTAATCCTAATTGATCCAATGCCTTTAGTCCTGATGAGAGTTGTCCTTTTCCTCCATCTACAATCACTAACTGAGGTAATTCTTTACCTTCTTCTGTCAATCGTTTATACCGTCTATACACCACTTCTTCCATCGAAGCAAAGTCGTTAGGGCCTTCTACTGTTTTTATATTAAATTTTCTATATTCTTTTTTACTTGGTTTTCCATTTTTGAAAACTACACAGGCCGCAACAGGATTTGTTCCCTGAATATTAGAATTATCAAAACATTCGATATGTGTTGGCTCTTTTGGCAATCTAAGATCTTTCTTCATTTGCGCCATCAAACGTTTGGTATGACGCTCTGGATCAATAATTTTTATTTGCTTGAATCGTTCTTGTCTATAATACTTTGCATTCCTTAAAGACAAATCAACAATTTTCTTTTTATCACCTAATTGCGGAATCGTAATCTTAAGATTTTCTCCAACATCTACCTTAAAAGGTACAAAAATTTCTTTGGATGTAGAATTAAAGCGTTGACGTAATTCTATAATTGCCAATTCTAAAAGTTCCTTGTCCGATTCGTCTAATTTTTTTTTGATTTCTGTAGTATGAGATCGTATGATTGCACCATAGGATAACTGAAGAAAATTTATATACCCATAAGATTCATCTGATAGTATCGAAAACACATCAACATTGCTAATTTTGGGATTCACTACCGTAGATTTCGATTGGTAGTTTTCTAATACCTCTATCTTTTCTTTTATTCTTTGTGCTTCTTCAAACTCCATTTGCTCGGCATGAGCCATCATTTGATCCTTAAATCGAACTAAAGAATCTTTAAAATTACCTTTTACTATTTGACGAATGGCTTCTATGTTTTCCATATACTCACTCTCGTTCTGCATATCCTCACAAGGTCCTTTACAGTTTCCCAGGTGATACTCGAGGCATAGTTTGTATTTTCCATTCAGGATTTTTTCTCGAGATAAATCATAGTTACAGGTACGTAATTGATACAACCCTTTGATAAGTTCTAATAGCGTATTAACTGTTTTAAAATTGGTATAGGGACCATAATATTCTGATCCATCTTTGATAATATTTCTGGTAGGAAACACTCTGGGAAAACGCTCTTTTTTAATACATATCCAAGGATACGTCTTATCATCCTTTAGCATCACATTAAAACGAGGCTGATGTTTTTTGATCAGATTATTTTCGAGTAACAACGCATCTGTCTCGGTCTCTACAACGATATGCTTTATCGAATGAATCTTTTTTACTAAAACATTTGTTTTATAATTATCGTGATTTTTAGTAAAGTAAGATGCTACTCTTTTTTTGAGGTTTTTTGCCTTACCAATATACAATAGCTTTCCCTCTTTATCATAATACTGATACACCCCAGGGGTCGTAGGTAACGTTTTAACCTGTATGTCTAAAGTAGCTTCTTGCATTCTAAATGGTAAAGTTAAGTGTTTACCTTAATTGTTATACCAATTATTAGGCAATAATTTTTTGTTAAAATATACCATATCATTTCCTCCTTAGAATACTCATTAAAATTTGCGTGATTAAAAAAATAAGACAATTTATAATGCTAATCGATTTTTAGTACATTAGTGGTCCAATCTCAATACGTTTTTTTTGGAAAAAGAAAAGAAAATAATTGGTCGTATAGATAAAATCGATTTCCCACTTTTATCATTAAAAGAAATCGATGCCAAAATCGATACTGGGGCATACACCTCTTCTATCCATTGTATAGACATTAAAGAAGTTGGTGATACGTTGCAATGCAGTTTTCTTGACGCTACTCATCCAGAATATAACGGTAAAAGATTTACGTTTAAGAATTACGATATTACAGCAGTAAAAAGTAGCAATGGAAAAGTAGAAGTGCGATATGCTATTAAAACAAAAATTATTGTATTTAATAGTACTTACCCTATTACACTTACATTATCTCCCAGAGATGACATGCGCTTTCCTGTTTTGATAGGCAGGAAGTTTTTAAGCAGAAAATTTTTAATAGACCCTCAATTAGAAAACCAGTCTTTTAATCAAAAAAAATAATGAATATAAAAATATTGTCGCGTAGTGCGAATTTGTATTCTACCAACGCCTTGGTTCAGGCAGCTATAAAACGTAGACATAATGTACAGGTTATCGATCCGCTTAGCTGTGATATAATTATAGAAAAAGAAAATCCAGAAATTTATTATCGTGGAAAAAAATTAGAACATGTAGATGCGGTAATACCAAGGATTGGCTCATCGATCACTTTTTATGGCACCGCAGTGGTTAGACAGTTTGAAATGATGAATGTATTTACAACAGTACAATCACAAGCATTGGTACAATCCAGAGATAAATTACGAAGCTTACAAATATTATCTAAAGCAGGCTTAGGACTTCCCAAAACTGTTTTCACCAATTATTCTAAGGATGTTTCTGAGGTAATCTCTCATGTAGGTGGCGCTCCATTAATCATCAAATTATTAGAGGGTACTCAAGGATTAGGTGTTGTTCTGGCAGAAACAAAAACTGCTGCCGAATCGGTGTTAGAAGCATTTAACGGGTTACAGGCAAGAGTAATTGTTCAAGAGTATATCAAAGAGGCCAAAGGAGCAGATGTGAGAGCACTGGTAGTAGATGGCCAGGTGGTTGGCGCTATGAAGAGACAAGGAAAGGAAGGTGAGTTTAGATCAAATATTCATAGAGGAGGTAGTGCCTCTATTATTACACTTACCGATGAAGAAGAAAAGGCGGCCATAAAAGCTGTAAAAGCATTAAAACTTGGAGTAGCGGGTGTCGATATGCTTCAAAGTAAAAGAGGACCTCTAATTCTCGAAGTAAATTCTTCTCCGGGACTAGAAGGTATTCAAACAGCCACAGGAAAAGATATTGCAAAAACAATTATCCGATATATAGAAAAGAATATTGAAACTAAATGACGAAAGAAACCAAAAAAAATATACTAAATATTCTTGGCAACGAAGTATTACCAGGCAAGAGCACCATTATCAATTTTAATATTGCAAAACTCTATACCTCTACCAAAGTAGAAATCCCAGTAATTATAGAACGATCCAAAAAACCAGGACCTACGGTACTCATTACTGCCGGAATACACGGAGATGAAATTAACGGAGTTGAAGTGGTGCGGCAAATTATCGCAAAAAAAATCAATAAGCCTCTTATTGGTACTATTATATGCATTCCCGTACTTAATGTATTTGGTTTTCTAAGCATGAATCGTTTTTTTCCTGACGGAAGGGACCTTAACAGAGTTTTTCCCGGAACCAAAAACGGATCTCTCGCCAGTCGTTTTGCGTATCAATTCATTAATGAGATTTTACCCATTGCAGATTTTTGCCTTGATTTTCATACAGGAGGAGCCAGTAGATTTAACGCCGCTCATATTAGGGTCGACCCTAGTAATAAAGACCTTGTAAAGCTGGCAAAAATTTTCAACGCCCCTTTTACATTATTATCAAAAAACCTTGATGGCTCTTACAGGGCTACCTGTGCAAAAAAAGGAAAAAACATTTTACTATTCGAAGGTGGTAAATCTCAAAGTAGTGATAAAGAAATTGCGAGAGAAGGAGTACAAGGTACAATGCGGATATTGCATCATTTAGGAATGCTGGCAACCGAATTCGAACCGCCTATTAGAAACGGTAATAGCTTAATTGTAAAGAATAGTTTTTGGATGCGTGCAAAATATAGCGGACTTTTACATATCAAAGTCCCAATTGGCAAGCATGTAGATAAAAATGAAACCCTGGCAACCATCACAGATCCATATGGCAAAATGAGACATGTCGTAAAAGCAAAAAATGAAGGTTATTTGATAAATGTCAATGAGTCTTCGATCGTTTATAAAGGAGATGCTATCTTTCGCATAACAAAAGAATTAATACATGAATAAAAAAGAACTACGGGCAAAGTACAAAACCCTTAGATCAAACATAAGTAATCAGGAAATAGAAGATCTTAGCATAGATATTGCAAATAGATTACTTCAATTACCTATTTGGGAAAAATCATATTACCATGTTTTTTTACCTATAAACAAACAAAAAGAAATTAATACCGAGTTTATACTTAACATTCTTCAGGGAAAGGATAAGAATGTTATCATTTCTAAAAGTAATTTCGATACTTATACATTATCGCACTTTTTACTTACGGATACTACGGTACTAAAAGTCAATACATGGGGTATCCCAGAACCTACAGACGGCATCCCAATTCCCGAAGAAACCATCGAAGTTGTTTTTATTCCTCTATTAGCATTTGATCAAAAAGGGAATCGCGTGGGGTATGGAAAAGGGTTTTATGATAAATTTTTATCTAAATGTAATCCTAACACTTTGAAAATAGGGTTGTCGTTATTCCCTGCAGAAGAGCAAATTAAGGACACAATTGCAACAGACATACGCCTTAACCTTTGCGTTACACCAACAAAAACGTATTATTTTTAGGCGTTACCACTCGTTTTTTTTTGTAATCAAAAATACTTGTACTATTTTAGATCTATATAACTTTTTACCCCTAAAAATGTCACTTACTTCTGAGAGTGTATGCATCATTGATGATGATAACATGTATATCAACTTGTTACGCAAAATCATTGAACTAAAAAAATTATCAAAATCTGTTGTGGTTTTTAAAAACGGTAAGGAGGCTATCGATTTTTTTACAAAATCTATAGAAACAGCCACTATACCCCGATTTATTTTTTTAGATCTAAATATGCCTGTAATGGATGGGTGGGAATTTTTGGATGAATTTTCCAAAATAAAAGATAAAATTCCTAAAAAGACACTTCTTTACGTAGTTAGTTCCTCAATTGATACCAGGGATATAGAACGTGCCAAATCTATTGATATGGTAGAAGATTACATCTCTAAACCTATTAAAATTGATGATTTCACAAAAATACTAGCTTAGTATTTTTATGATTTTACAAACCACTTTTTCTTCAGAAAACAATTGGTAGTAGGCAAAACTATTTTTTAGGAAACGCTTTTTTATTAAAAACTACCAATAAGAAAACCCCAATACTTATTGCTGAATCAGCAATATTAAACACGGGATCGAAGAATGAAAAATGTTTACCTCCCCAAAACGGAATCCATTCTGGAAGAATATCACTGTAAAAAGTAAATTGAATCATATCAACCACTTTACCATAAAAAATACTTTCGTATCCTCCTCCTTCTGGTAAAAAGCTCGCTACATGAATTTTTGTACTCTCTTCAAAAAGAAGTCCATAAAAAATCGAATCCACAATATTTCCAAAAGCACCTGCAAAAATTAGTGCAATACAAAATGTAAGAATTGCAGGACTATTCTTGCGAACAGAGTCATACAACCAATATCCAATACCTGTAATAGCAACTAATCTAAACAAAGTAAGAACCAACTTACCATAACTGCCTGGGAGCTCAAACCCCCATGCCATTCCTTTGTTTTCTACGAAAATGATACGAAACCAATCAAAAACTTTTACTTCTTCATGAAGTGCAAAATGTGTTTTAATATAAACTTTGGTAACCTGATCAATAAGTAACACCAAAATTATGACTAAAATAGATTTCTTTAATGACATATACGGCAAGTTTATTTAGTCCTATAATGTCCGCAAAAATAGTGTTTTATTTTGTTATAAAAACATTTCTGGCACTGATAAGGAAGCTCTTTAGAATTTTGTTTTAAAAATAAGTTACAAATGAAGCAAGATGTATTAATTCATCTTGCTTTTTTGACTTTTATCATGTTTTTACACCATTTAAATCAATAAAAAATGCGATAAAAATCATTTTGAAACATGATTATTTTGGTGATAATGCAAATAATTATCAGATAATTTTGTCACTTATTACAAATCACAAACTCCTTATTTATGAAAACCATTTTTTTTAGATTACTTTTTGCATGTCTTTTTTTAATGACTCTTGCCTGTAGTCATGACGAATTTGAAAGTACAACCACAGAAACCCCACAAAACATAAATGACGAAGCCGCATTGGCCGCCGCCGCTACTGGAAAATCTCTATCATCAGAATGTCAATTCGAGTATGAAGGAGAATTAGGTCCCGAATTTTGGGCCACTTTATGTGGATCTGATTGGGAAAGTTGTGGAGGTTCTTCTCAATCACCCATTAATATTGAAACAAGTACCGTTGAGCATGATGACGACAACTTAGAACCTATACAAACATGGTATAGAGGAACCTCTGTCGATATCATTAATAACGGTCATACGGTTCAGTTTAACTATGATGCCGGCAGTACCGCACGACTAAACGGCATAGAATATGAATTAAAACAATTTCATTTTCATACAGGAAGCGAACATACTGTTGACAATTATCGTTATGATATGGAAATGCATTTGGTTCACCAAGATCCAAATACAGGATTACTAGCCGTTATTGGTGTTTTCTTTAAAGAAGGTCGAAGCAATTATCTTTTAGGAAAATTCTTAAATCATATTCCTAAAAATGAAGGTGAACATTTTAAAGATCCTTATCGCCACTTTTTTGTAAATTTCTTACTACCATATGACAAAACGTATTATACCTATAATGGATCATTAACTACTCCCGGGTGCGACGAGATTGTTACATGGTATGTTCTTAAAAACCCAATAAGAGCATCAAGAAGACAGTTAGATGCCTTTAAAAAAATCATGCATTCTAATTATAGACCTGTTCAAGATCTAAATAATAGAATTGTTCGTTCTGCTGGTGGTTTTTTGGCATATGATGATTAATATAGTTAGTATTATTTTTAAAAAAACTACCGGTAAATAAATTTATCGGTAGTTTTTACGTTTTTCGAAAAAATTTCACTGTTAAACTTATCAAAAAAAGACATCTTGAATAGTTGAGAAAACGAACTGGTTTAAACTTTTTTGATTCATGCAAAAAATGATGATTTTTTGATCAATTGAAATGTTTTTTGCACTTCATAGCAGTGCTACGAAGTAAGGAAAAGATGAAAATTGAGTGAAAAAGAGCATTTTCATAGCGAATTGAAAAAAGTTTAAACCAGTTCAACAATATTATCACTAGAATATATACTTTTTTGGTTAAAAAAAAGTTATATTTATAATACTCCCTTTATTTGATTAGCTAAAAAAATGTGAATAATGATAAACATTTTGTTCCCCCACAAAAGATATTCATTTACTAACGAAAATGTACTACAAGAACTACCAAATGACATCACTGATTTAATCGAAAAAACTAAAATAACATTACGATTAAAAAAAAGAGAAGTGTTATATCATGAAGGTACTACCCCAATTGGTTTATATCTCCTTAAACATGGTAAAATAAAAAAATATAATTGCGGGATAGAAGGCAAGCAACATATCTTTTATCTAGTCAAAGAAAATGAAATTTTGGGCCATCATTCACTTATTTCAAGAGAACCGCATTCTGGATCTGCAGCTGCCCTGGTAGATTGTGAACTTGATATTATCCCAAAAGATGTTTTTTTTGACATTCTAGATTCTAATGCTAGTATTCTAAACAGACTTTTAAAAAGTATGGCACATGAGTTTGGTGTGTTCACTAATAATTCTAGAATTCTTGCACAACACAGTGTAAGGGAACGATGTGCAATTTCTATTATCAAACTAAAAGAATTTTACGGAAATAACGAAGAAGGGTTTAAAATATCACGAAAAGATCATAGTAATATTGTCGGGACCTCTGTAGAGTCACTGGTTCGGGTACTACATGATTTTAAAGAAGAAGGATTGATTACAATAAATGAAAATCAAATAATTATTATTGACCCTTCCCAATTAGTAAAAACATCCAATTTTATATAATACCAGTTATTCTTTGATCTAATAATACATTTTAAATTTTGAACATACAAAAGGGGACTCTATGCAGAGTCCCCTTTTGTATGTTCAAAAAAAATCAAAGAATTAACTCTGCATATTTTTTGCTTCTATGCTTAATGTTGCGTGTGGCACTAGCTTTAATCGCTCTGGATTAATTAATTTCCCAGTTACACGGCAAATACCATATGTTTTATTTTCTATACGCAATAAAGCATTTTTTAGATCGCGAACAAATTTTTCCTGTCTAATAGCAAGTTGTGTATTGGCTTCTTTGGACATGGTTTCACTTCCTTCTTCAAAAGCCTTAAAAGTTGGTGAAGTGTCATCTGTACCATTATTTCCATCATTCTTGTACGCACTTCTTAGTAATTCCAAATCTTTTTTAGCCTTTTCTACTTTTTCAAGAATTATCTCCTTGAACATTTCCAAATCTCCATCACTGTACCTTACTTTGATATCGTCTGCCATACTCTTAATGTTTTTTAATTACCAATTGGGTTGCAATGTCGTCAAACGCAATTTCTGTACCATTTATTACATCTGATGCAAATTCAATTGATTCTGTTAAGGTTTCATTTTTAATATAATGCTCATTTGTAGCAATTGCATCTTGTATAGCTTTATTTTCTTGAAAAACGATTTCTATCTTATCTGTTACCTCCAGACCGCTATCTTTACGTATGTTCTGTATACGATTAATTAACTCTCTGGCGATCCCTTCTTTTTTAAGTTCGGGACTAATAGTTACATCTAACGCTACCGTTAAAGCTCCAGAATTTGCTACTAACCAACCCTCTATATCTTGTGAGCTGATTTCAACATCATCGATACCTAAAGTAATAATTTTCTTGTTAATTTCTACATCAAACTTACCGGTTTGTTCAAGAATTTTTATACTTTCTTGATCGAACGACTGTATCTTGTTGGCTATCAATTTCATATCTTTTCCGAATCGAGGACCTAAAGTTTTGAAATTTGGCTTGATTTGCTTCACTAATATACCCGAAGCATCATCAATCAACTCAATTTCTTTGACATTTACTTCATTTTTAATCAATTCTGAGATATCATTGATTTCATTTTTCTCTGTTTCATTTAAAACAGGTATCATAATTCGTTGTAATGGCTGTCGAACCTTGATCTTTTCTTTTTGACGTAAAGAAAGTACCAGCGATGATACTGTTTGCGCCTTTTGCATTTTGTGCTCCAACGCTTTATCTACATAAGACTTATCATACACTGGGAAGTGAGCTAAATGTACACTCTCAAAAGTTTCTTTTGTAGAGTTTAACACCAGATCTTTATACAATCGATCCATAAAGAAAGGTGCTATAGGAGCTCCTAACTTTGCAACTGTCAACATACAAGTATATAAGGTTTGGTAGGCAGATATTTTATCTTTTTGATAATCTCCTTTCCAGTATCTTCTTCTACTAAGACGCACAAACCAGTTACTTAGGTTTTCTTGTACAAAATCTGAAATCGCTCTTGCAGCTTTTGTAGGCTCATACTCATTATAATACTCATCTACATTCTTTATCAAAGAATGTAATTCACTAAGAATCCATCGATCTATCTCTGGTCGTTCTTCTAATGGGATATCGGCTTCTGCATACGTAAAATTATCGATGTTTGCATATAGCGTAAAAAACGAATATGTATTATATAAGGTCCCAAAAAACTTACGACGAACCTCTGCAATACCCTCTGCATCAAATTTTAGGTTATCCCATGGGTTGGCATTACTAATCATATACCATCTGGTAGCATCAGGGCCAAACTCTTTTAATGTTTCAAAAGGATCTACAGCATTGCCTAAACGTTTAGACATTTTTTGTCCATTCTTATCTAACACTAATCCATTTGACACTACATTTTTATAGGCTACATCATCAAAAATCATAGTACCAATAGCATGCAACGTATAAAACCAACCTCTTGTTTGATCTACCCCTTCTGCAATAAAATCTGCTTTGCGTTCGCCTGCTTCTACTTTTTCTTTATTTTCAAAAGGGTAATGCCATTGTGCATATGGCATAGACCCAGAATCAAACCAAACGTCTATCAAATCGCTTTCGCGCTTCATTGGTTTTCCAGAAGCAGAAACCAAGGTAATTTTATCCACCACATTTTTATGAAGATCTATTTTATCATAATTCTCTTCACTCATATCTCCTACTACAAAGTCTTCAAAAATATCAGACGCAAGTACTCCTGCTTTTACCGCTTTGTTTATTTCTGTCTTTAGCTCTTCTACAGAACCTATAATTAATTCTTCTTTACCATCTTCTGTTCTCCAGATAGGTAATGGAATTCCCCAAAAGCGTGAACGAGACAGGTTCCAGTCATTAGCATTTGCCAGCCAATTACCAAAACGACCTTCTCCAGTAGCTTTTGGTTTCCAATTGATTCCTAGGTTAAGTTCGTGCATACGATCTTTAAAGTCTGTAACCTTAATAAACCAAGAATCAAGAGGATAATATAAAACAGGTTTATCTGTACGCCAACAGTTTGGATAACTGTGTACGTACTTTTCTACCTTAAACGCTTTATTTTCTATTTTTAATTTAATGGCTATTTCTACATCTACCGATTTCTCTGGTGCTTCGCCATCATTGTAATACTCATTTTTAACGTATTTACCAGCAAATTCTCCTACATGTTTTGTGAACTTACCTTGTAAGTCTACCAATGGCACCAAATTATCATTTTCGTCTTTAACCAGCATTGGTGGTACTTCTGGAGAAGCCTGTTTGGCAACCATAGCATCGTCTGCTCCAAAAGTAGGCGCGGTATGCACAATACCTGTACCATCTTCTGTAGTTACAAAATCACCTGTAATTACTCTAAATGCATTTTCTGGGTTATCATTAGGCTGTACATAATCAATTAACTGCTCGTATCTTGACTCTACTAAATCAGTTCCTTTACATTCTTTTAGAATGAAATACGGTATTTTTTTATCTCCCTGATTATAAGCCTTTATTTCTTCTTCTGTTTCTACTTGCGTGTATTTACCAGCAAATTGTTTTCCTACCAGATTCTTGGCAAGAACCACGTTAATAGGTTCAAAAGTATATTGGTTATAGGTTTTTACCACCACATAATCAATTTTTGGTCCTACCGTTAATGCCGTATTCGAAGGTAATGTCCAGGGAGTGGTCGTCCATGCCAAAAAGTAGATATTTCCTTCAATACTCTGTAAAACCGAAGGCAAACTATCTTCTTTAGCTTTAAACTGTGCAACTACTGTAGTATCTGTCACATCCTGATACGTACCTGGCTGATTAAGTTCATGAGAGCTTAACCCTGTACCTGCCTTTGGAGAATAAGGTTGAATTGTATACCCCTTGTATAGCAATCCTTTCTTATATATTTCTGAAAGCAACCACCATACACTCTCCATATACTTAGACTTATAAGTAATATATGGATCTTCCATATTTACCCAGTAGCCTATTTTTTGCGTCAAATCATTCCAGATATCGGTATACCTCATCACAGCCTTTTTACAGGCTTTATTATACTCTTCTACTGTAATCTTTTTACCAATATCCTCTTTGGTGATTCCCAGTTCTTTCTCTACACCAAGTTCTATAGGAAGCCCATGTGTATCCCATCCGGCTTTACGCTTTACCTGATACCCTTTTTGAGTTTTATAACGACAAAAAATATCCTTAATAGCACGAGCCATAACGTGATGAATTCCTGGTAATCCATTTGCTGAAGGAGGGCCTTCAAAAAAGACAAACGGTTGCGCTCCTTCACGCTCACTAATACTTTTTTCGAAAATATCGTTCTGTTGCCAGAAATTTAGTATTTCGTCTGCTACTTTAGGTAAGTCAAGTCCTTTATATTCAGGAAACTTCGTGCTCATTTGATCGTTCTTTCTGTTAAGTCTGCGAAAATAAGGATTTTCTAGAAAAAAGAAGCTGTAATTCGAACTGTGATATGAAATAATTGTTAGGAAACTATAAAATTTAACTATATAAGTTTGCTTTTTTGCACTAAAACACAAAAAAGGTTTGCTATTACTTGTTTTAAAAAGCGCTCCTATCCGCTATTGGTGTTTAATTTTTAGTATTTTTAAACATCTATTTGTAACCTAAAAATGCTTGTGCCTATACAAAAGAAAACTCTCTATTAAAGAAAATTTACTTTATTAGGTTCATAAGCACAAAAAAAAATGTTATGTGGGAGAAGAAATTAAAAATTTACGATCAATTAATCGATAAGTGTCCCAGATTTGAAAGAAAGGGCAAAACAATGCCCTATACCTCTGCAAATGGTTATATGTTTTCTTTATTTAATAAAAATGCAGAAATAGGAATTCGATTTTCTAAAGAAGTACAAGAAGCTTATATTCAAAAATTTGACTCTTCTATTTATAAGTCATATGGCGCCGTAATGAAAGGATATGTTTTAATCCCAGATTCGATGTTAAAGAATTTAGATACTTTAGCAAAATATCTAAACGAAAGTTATGATTATGTAATGTCACTTGACCCTAAATAACCGCCTTAAAAAGATATGAAGGAACTCCTAGATATCACCCTTATTCAATCTCATTTAGCATGGGAAAATCCAGTGCAAAACCGCGCTGCTTTTGAAGAAAAAATACGTTCTATATCTCAAAAAACAGATCTGATTGTACTCCCCGAAATGTTTACTACTGGGTTTACAATGCAAGCAAGTAACGTATCAGAAACAATGAATGGAGACACTGTTGAATGGCTAAAGAAGATGGCAAAAGAAAGAGATTGTGCTATCTCGGGAAGCATTATCATACAAGACAATGGTAAGTATTACAATCGATTTATTTTTATGTTTCCAGATGGCAAATATACTACCTATGATAAACACCAATTGTTTACATTGGCCAAAGAACATGAAGTTTTTACAGCTGGTCAGAAAGAAGTGATCATCGAATATAAAGGTTGGAAAATAAAACCATTGATTTGCTATGACCTTAGGTTTCCTGTTTGGGCGCGAAACACTTCTGATTATGATATTTTATTATATGTTGCTAGTTGGCCTAAACTTCGTATTAATGCGTGGGATGCTTTATTGAAGGCAAGGGCTATAGAAAACATGTGTTATTGTATTGGCGTAAATCGTGTAGGATTAGATGGCAAAGGATATGAGTACAATGGGCACTCTGCAATTTATGACGTACTAGGAAACTCAGTTTTAGAAGAAAACCCAATTGAAAAAGAAACTATATTGCATGCTTCGTTAGATGCGCTTCATGTTAAGAAAACAAGAAATGCCTTACCTTTTCTTGTGGATAAGGATCATTTTGAACTACTCTAATATAAATGTTTGTTTAATTTCCCAATTAGCTCTTACATCTATTTCTTCTGGAAAATACTTAACTTCTTCTGGCTGCATTCCTTTTAAAAAGTTTCCTGCATCCCAAACACCATTTTCATTAGTATCAAAAACTATTCTAATAAAATACTTAGCAGGGTCTAAATGATCAAAAACAATTGTTTCATCACTGGTCGCCACTTTTTCGACAACTACTTTTTCATTTTTATCGGTTAGCTGAACCAAAACGGGATAGGCTTTTACGTTCTGAAGTGTTAAGAAAATAGTACCATAATCGGCTAATTTCTTAGTTGCAAATTTAAATTGAACCGTATCATTTACGTTACCGACATAATCCTTTATAGCTTCTGGTAAAAACTCTAATTTATATTTATTTTCTTCAGTTTTTTCAAAAACCAGTTCTGCTTCATTTTTAAATCGGTCTAAGGCAATAGTAAAAGGAACATCTAATGTATCTTTATCTGTTAACTTTATAAAATCCTTTTTTATAGTATCCAAAGGGGTATTAGCAGAAAGTATAAAACTTTTATTAAGATCAAGAATTGATTTTGTCTCAGAGTTTAATAGCAAAGAGTCTTTGTACATATCTTTAAATCTGGTTACCAGGGTATCACTGTACTTTTTAGAATTTGTAATTTCAAACACTAATGAATCAGCTTTAAAAAATGGCCTAAACCAGTAACGCAGGGTATCCTTATCTTTAAAAGGAAAAATTCTGGTCTCTAAAGTATCTGGAGCGTCACTTAACAGTCTAATTTTCATACTGTCTTTCTTTCCTTGATAAGGAAAAATTATTTCATTCTTTGAAGCTTGCTTAGGAGTAAAAGCCTTAAAACCCAATACTTCTTTAAACAATTTAAGATCAAAAACTTTTGCAGTATCTTCTGGAAGGTTCACAAACTCACTATAAAAACCTATTTTATCCTGTTTCGGTTCAAACAAATAATTACTGGATGCGTCTTTTAAAGCCACCAGCTTATACTTACCTTTTCTAAGGTTATAAAGGTTAAAAGCAGTACTATCCAGCGTATTGGTTATATACCTGGGCACCTCTTTATATAACAAAGAATCAGTATAATTTTCATCAACTTCGTACAATGCAACGGTAATATAGGAGTCAGGTTTTTTTAGAATGGCGTCTGCCACGACTCCTTTTATACTTAAAGAATCTAGAAAATCTCCTGTAGAAAACACATAACTAAAATATGGATATGGGTTTTCTTCATTATTATCTACGATACTTTCTCCAAAATTGATACTATAGGTTGTGTTTTCTAACAAAGTATCCTGAAACTTAATTTTTATATATTTATCAGGTCCTCCTAAGGGTGTAATGGTAGGCTTAGGATCCATAGGGGGGGATATAATTATCTGCTTTTGTGGGTCTTTTAGTTTAATATATTCATCAAAATATATGCGAATTTCTTTTTTATTAAAATTAGTCGAATAATTAGGTGGTAGCGCTTTTATAAAAACGGGGGGTGTCTCATCTTTTGGCCCACCTGTAATAGATCCTTTTTTGGCACAACCAATCACCACAAACAGTGATATTAAAGTAAGTAATACTGTATATATTCTTTTGCTCATAGCGATGCAATAATTTTAGGACACAAAGAAACAACTATATTTAAAAACAAAAAACTTAATCAACCGAGCTCTATTATTAGTTTAAGTTATTTTATTCGATATACCATTTCCAAAACTCATTTCTGTAACGTTACATCCTCCTTTTACTATCAAAAGCCTTGATTATTCTGTTAATGCCATTGTAGCAACACTTATTTTTATACCGGGTATTGATTTTAAAACATCTGCACAAGATTCTATCGTTGCTCCTGTAGTAACAATATCATCCACTAGTAAAATATGTTTGTTACATAATAATGACTCATTTTGTACTTCGAATGTTTCAACCGTATTTATCCAACGATTGGATCTATCGCGTTTGGATTGTTTCTTATTGTAGGATTTTTTTTTCAAAACAGAATCAATATAAACGGCTTCCAGTTTTTTAGCTATTTCAATACCAAACGTTTCTACCTGATTATATCCTCTTTCTCGTAGTCGTTTTTTATGAAGAGGAACAGGAACAACTATATCGATCACCTTATATTCATTGATTTGAGACAATTCCTGTCCCAACCATTTTCCTAACTCTTCCCCTATCTCTTCTCTACCTCTATACTTTAAATTATGAATTAATTTTTGAACGAGATTATCCTTCTGAAAAACCAATAAAGAAGTTGCATTTTCAATTTTGGCGCAACCATAAAATACTTTTTCAATTTTTTTTGCGTTTACGTTATGGAAATTCCCCAAAGGAAGAACATGTCTGCATGTAGTGCATATTACTCTTTCATTTTTATATATGGGAGTATCACAAGCAGCACAGTATTTGGGATAAAATAAGTATATGATGTCTCTTAGCATAATAGTGCAGGGATTAACAACATTAATTATTATATTTAGCAATTAAAATAACCATCAAAACTATAAATTTTAATCTATGACAACTCAAAACAACAACTTGACCCTTAAGATTCTAATAGGTGTTCTAGCTGCGTTATTACTTATTTTAGGTATATTCACCTATAAGTTTTATAACGAAGAGAAGCAAAATAAAGCAATTTTGCAACAGGAAAAAGATCTAATTGAGAGTGAATTAGGGGAATTAATAACAAAATATGATAATGCTATTGCGCTCAACGAAGTAATGGATGATCACTTACTTAAAGCAAAAGAGCGTATTGTAGTATTACTTGATAGTGTAAAAGATAATGATGCCAACCTGGCGCTTATCTCTCGTTATAGAAGAGAAGTAGGTAAACTTAAAAAAGAGCGTGACAGACTATTTAAACTTGCAGATAGCTTAACTACTGCAAATACACAATTAACAACAGATCTGGATAGTACCTCTACCGCTCTTAACCAAACGATCATTTTATCAGACTCTTTACAAACACAAAATAGCAAGCTTGCAGACATCGTAGAAAGAGGATCTGCTCTTACAGCTTCTAACATAAAAGCCGAAGGAGTACGAGTGCGTAACAGTGGTAAAATATCAGGATCTACTAAAGCAAGTAGAGCAGAAAAGGTAAGAGTATGTTTTACACTTTCTCCTAATAAATTAACAGAAAAAGGAGACAAGGATCTTTTTGTACAGGTAATCAATCCTGAAAACAACCTTATCGGTGATAAAATATCTGTAAACTTTGACGATGCAGTACTAACTTATAGTGGTCGTAACAAGGTGTTTTATGAAAATGAAGCATTAGATGTTTGTGTACTGGTTGATGCCGCAGAAGGAGAACTTGTGAAAGGAAACTATGTTGTAAATCTTTTCTCTGGACCAAAAATGATTTCAAACACACAGTTTGAATTAAGATAAATTTTATAAACTATTTTAAAAACCGCTGTATTTTGAGAATACAGCGGTTTTTTTATGCTTTTATTATAAAATATGCACTTGCATTATTAATTGCCAAAATTCACTTTCAATTCATTTAAATTCAATTATTTTTACAGAACGAATTTTTAAGAGTTTATACTGCCCTAAGCATCGTATAAAAAGATAAAAAGAGAATAATTATAATGGCAAATCAAGAAGATAAATTTAAAAAAGTGATTGCCCATGCTAAAGAGTATGGGTATATTTTTGGTTCTAGTGAAATATACGACGGGCTTAGTGCGGTATACGATTATGGCCAAAACGGTGTAGAGCTTAAAAAAAATATTAGAGAATATTGGTGGAAAAGCATGGTAAATATGCATCAGAATATTGTAGGGTTGGATGCCGCTATATTTATGCACCCAACTACCTGGAAAGCTTCTGGCCATGTCGATGCATTTAACGACCCTTTAATCGATAATAAAGACTCTAAAAAAAGATATAGAGCAGATGTTTTGGTTGAGGATTTCAGAGAAAAAATCAATCAAAAAATTGAAAAAGATATTACCAAAGCTAAAAAACGTTTTGGTGATGCTTTTAATGAAGAGGAATTTAGAAGTACCAATGCTAATGTCCTTCGACGACAAAAAGAAATCGATAAAATTACCGCCGAGCTTACCAGAGTTCAGGAAGAAAGTGATCTTGTAGGCTTTAAACAATTAATAGAAGATCTCGGAATAGGTTGCCCAGAATCAGGATCTAAAAACTGGACAGAAGTTCGGCAATTTAACCTAATGTTTGGAACCAAATTAGGAGCCTCTGCAGAATCTGCAACCGACCTATACTTACGTCCAGAAACGGCACAAGGGATTTTTGTCAATTTTTTAAATGTTCAGAAAACCGGCCGTATGAAAATACCTTTTGGTATTGCACAAACGGGGAAAGCGTTTAGAAATGAAATCGTTGCAAGACAGTTTATCTTTAGAATGCGAGAGTTTGAACAAATGGAAATGCAATTTTTTGTACGACCAGGAGAAGAAATGAAATGGTATGAATACTGGAAAGAAACCAGGTTAAACTGGCACATGTCACTAGGCCTGGGTAAAGAAAACTATCGTTTTCACGACCATGATAAACTAGCTCATTATGCCAATGCCGCAGCAGATATCGAATTTAATTTCCCATTTGGTTTTAAAGAATTAGAAGGGATTCACTCGAGAACTGATTTTGACCTTAAAGCACATGAACAACACTCGGGTAAAAAATTACAATTTTTTGACCCAGAGCTTAAAGAAAGCTATGTACCTTATGTAGTAGAAACCTCGGTGGGACTAGACAGAATGTTCCTGGCAGTATTCTCTACTGCCTTGCAAGAAGAACAATTAGAAGATGGAAATAGTAGGGTCGTACTAAAATTACCTGCGGTAATTGCCCCTACAAAAGCAGCTATACTTCCTTTGGTTAAAAAAGATGGTTTACCAGAAATCGCACAACAAATTGTAGATGATTTAAAATGGAAATTTAATGTTGTTTATGATGAAAAAGATGCTATCGGGCGCCGTTACAGAAGACAAGATGCTAATGGAACTCCATTCTGTATTACTATAGATCATGATACTATTAATGATCAAAGCGTTACAGTTAGAGATCGAGATACTATGGAGCAAAAAAGAATACCCATATCAGAACTTAAAACCTTTATTTCTGAAAAAACAGATGCAGAGTATTGGCTAAAGTAATCGCATAATTATATCATAAATCATGAACTAGTTTAAACTTTTTTGATTCATGCGAAAAATGATGATTTTTTGATCAAGTGAATTTTTTTTGCATTTCATAGCAGTGCTACAAAGTGAGAAAAAGATGAAAATGGAGCGAAAAAGAACATTTTTATAGCGAATGGAAAAAAGTTTAAACTAGTCCTAATAAATAAAGACTGTTCTAGCGTAAAGACAGTCTTTATTATTTTTGATCCATACAATAACCTTTTGTACGGTAAAAATTACATTTTACACAATAAAACCTACACTTTATACAATTCTAAAAAAAGAATCAATAAAACAGTGCTAAATTAACACGCACAATAGATAAGAAAAATCTTACTTGTTATTAAAAATACCGTTAGCAAGGGTTTGATATAAGAAAATTATGAATATAGTAATTTAAAGTTTAGTTGTATTTTAGTCAAAAGTTACGATCAATTCGAATAATAAGCCTAAACCCAATGTTAAAAAAACTATTCATTCTATCATTTTTGTTTCATAGCACTTTTGGGTTTTCACAAGATCAAAAACCAATGCTGGCAAACAAGACGACTATAGCGTCTTATATGCGAGAAGTACAACCATTGGCAGGAAGAACTTTACTACTTCCAAAACCAAAAAAAGGCAATATCAATCCTAAAAAAAGAGATGCCAATAAAATTGTTCCAGGAAAAGGATACCCTAGAGGTAAGGATCCATTAGCTACCCTTCAAAAAAGAAAACAAAATACACGAGCAAGTAGACCACCTTCTTTGGTTTTTGAAGTTGCAAGCAGTAATGGGTCTCCTACAGATCCCACAGGAGCCATAGGGCCTAATCACTATGTAAGTGCCAAGAATGCTGCTTTTACAATTCATGACAGAAGTGGTAACATTTTGGTGCCTTCCTCTTCATTAGAAAATATATTTCCGGGAGAAAACAAAGGAGACCCTATTGTTTTTTATGACTCTTTTGTAGATAGATTTGTAATTACTCAGTTTTCTGATACCCCAAACGGATTTTTGGTAGCAGTATGCAAGGGTCCAGACCCTGTAAATGATGGTTGGTATACCTATCGATTTAATACCAGTAGCTTTCCTGATTATACTAAATTTGCTATCTGGTCTGATGGTTATTATGTTACCGCCAATAAGGATCAAAGCACCATAGCCACCAGCGATTTGGTATTTGTTATAGAACGAGAAAAAATGATTGAAGGAGATCCTAATGCAAAAATGATTAGTTTCCCTCTTCCTGGTGCCAGAATAGGAGGTTTTTATAGCCCGGCATCTTTTAATGCTACAGGAAACACACTCCCTCCTGATGGAGACGCTAGAATCATTTATTATCAAGATGATGAGTGGGAAGGTGTCGATAAAGATATCTTAAAATTATGGAAGATCGACGTAAATTGGATATCTCCCAGTCAGTCTACCATCGTTGAGGCCGAAGAAATTGATGTTACGCCTTTTGACTCAACTTTTGACGGGGGGTTTATAAGCAATCTGCCACAACCAGGAATCAACACTTCAAATATTGATGTTTTACAAGGTGCTGTAATGTATGCAACTAATTACAGACGTTTTTGCAGCTACAATGCAGTGGTACTTAATTTTGCTATTGATATCGACACCGACGCCGACAATGTATCGGGAATACGATGGTATGAATTACGTCAAAATGGCGATGGAGCTCCGTGGACAGTTTTTCAAGAGGGTACCTACACTTCTCCCGATGGAAAAAGTGCATGGTGTGCCAGTATGGGAATAGATGTATTTGGAAATATAGGCATGGGGTATACCACAATGGGCACCATTAGTACAGGAGCTACTGCAGATAGCTTTGCATCTATACGGTATACCGGTAGATTAGTAAGTGATCCATTAGGAACCATGACCTTTGCTGAAGAAACCATTGTCGAAGGAATTGCAAATAGTCAAAATGGAGGAAATCGATATGGAGACTATGCCCACCTTGCCATAGATCCTGTAGATGATCAATCGTTTTGGCATATCGCAGAACATTTTTCGAATACAGGAAATAATGCTAGAAATACTGTAGGTGTTTTTAAAATAGCCGGTACGACAACTTCAGATATTGGTATTACACAAGTTAATGCGCCTGTGGATGCTAATTTTACAACTAGTGAAACCATTACTATTACCATCAAAAATTACAGTACTGTATCCCAAAGTAATATCCCGGTTAGTTACAAAATTAATGAGGCTGCAAGTATTAATGAAATAGTTCCCGGTCCAATACTACCATTAGAAACCCTTACCTATTCTTTTACCACTACGGCAGATCTTAGTACAGAAAAAACATATACTATTACCGTACAAAGTACTCATCCAGGCGATACAAATACAGAAAATGATTGTAGTATTGTTACGGTAAACAAACTATTTACCAATGATGTTGGAGTAGCAGAATTAATCACTCCCGAATCGGACAGTGGAATTGCTAACACTCTGGAATCTGTTACCATTACCCTATATAATTATGGAACTACTCCACAAACTAATATTCCTGTTTTTTATACTTTAAACAATGGAAGTCAGGTTAATGAAACCTTTACAGGCACCATCAACCCCCAAGAAGAAGCTACTTATACATTTACAACTTTGGTAAATGCACAAGGCATTGGAGACTTCGAATTTCTTATCGGAACACAACTAGGTGCTGATGAAGACACAGAAAACGACACCATCACGAGAACTATCAATCGAATATTTTGTAAACCCACTTCAAATTGCAATGATTTTGGCGATGGCATTACTTATTTAAAACTATCCAATGTCACCAATCAAAATATCCCTTGCACCAATGGGTATGAAGACTTTACCGATAATTTCACAATCAATTTAAGTAGGTCTATAGGAAATTACACTCTAATTGTACAATCAAAAATCGGTAATGATAATGAACGGTTATCATTATGGATAGATTTTAATGACGACAATGTTTTTGAAACATCAGAACTATTACTAGACAATCAAATCATTAGTGTGGCCAATGCCAATCAGGAATACTCCTTTACAATTCCAAAAGAGGCACCATTGGGCCAACATATCTTAAGAATACGAGGAGGGGACACCAACCCAAACCTTGGCGGAGCGTTACTTAATGAACCTTGTGGTTCTATGCGATTTGGCACTACTCATGATTATACTGTAGAAATAGGAGAAAATGACGCTTTAAACTCTGGGTTAATTGTTATTAGCGAACCTAATAATATTTTCACCATTTCTAAAGCAGATGCTGGATCGGCATCAGAAAAAAGGCTTTACATTTTTAATACATTAGGACAGCTTATTATTTCTAATATAGTCACCAAAGATGCCAACGGCAGGTTTGTGTATACCGCAAACATGTCTTTTGCACAAACCGGAGTTTATTTTGTTAGATTAGGCGATGACAGAAAGGATGAAACCACTCCTTTTATTGTTAAGTGACATCTACCAAAAACTATAATCAACTGATTATATAGATATTAAAAACACCTGTGTTATTTTATCAATTTCGCAGCATTACTTTACTACAATGTTAAGATCGTTACTAAATATTCACTCTTATTAATGTTTTGATAACCTTTAGCTAATAATTCATAAAAATTCTCATAATATATAAACACCCATTCTCGAATACTATTTTCACATTCGACACTTTCACATTTTTTTGAGCAATACATTTGATAGTAAGCAGTTTTACAAAATTTTCATATCTCATAAAAGTGATAATTCCCCTATTAAAAACACTACTTTACTAAAGTAATTTCCGTTATTACATCATCACATTCCCTTAAAATAAGGATAATAATAGCGTAAAGAAATTTACTGTAAAACCGTATTTATTTGTATCAGATTTTGAAAACATACAATGAGAAAATTTTTTACAGTAATAGCACTACTTTTTGTAGGTGCTATTTTTGCGCAAGAAACCGGTACAATTGCTGGTAAATTATTAGACAAAGAATCAGGCAATCAACCTTTACCTTTTGCCAATGTGGTTATAAAGGGAACTACCAAAGGAGCTTCGACTGATTTTGATGGATTATATGAAATTACAGACGTACCTACAGGTACCTATACTATAGAGTTTAGTTTTACAGGATATCAAACTGTAGAAATCCCTAATGTAGTGGTAGAAGCAGATAAAGTAGCTGTTGTAAATGCTACTATGGGTGCTACTGCAGCAGCACTAGAAGAAGTAGTGATCAAAGTAGTGACCAATCGTGAGCGTGAAGAAGCACTATTAATTGAACAAAAAGCTGCTGTAACCCAAAAAACTTCAATCGGAGCGCAAGAACTTGCTAAAAAAGGTGTGGGAGATGTTGCAACAGCCGTTACCAAAGTAACCGGAATTTCTAAACAAGAAGGATCAGGAAATGTATTTGTAAGAGGTTTAGGAGATCGTTATAATGTAACAACTTTTAATGGTTTACCATTACCATCTAATGACCCCTCTAAAAAAAATATACAATTAGATATCTTTAATACAGATATTGTGGAAGCAATCGGTATTGACAAAACATATGACGTAAGAAACTATGGGGATTTTGCAGGAGCTAACATCGATATTACTTCAAAAAAATATAAAGGTAAAGGATTTGTTGAACTAGGTATATCATCTGGTATAAACACCATCACCACTGGGGCAGATGATTTCTTCCTAAATGATGGACCAAACAAAAGCGGTTTTTATAATCCGAGTATTCCAGACTCTCCATTATCAAACTATAATTTCACTACCAGCTGGGATAGAGAAACAGCTTCAACTCCAATCAATACGGGAGTTTCGATTAAAGGAGGAGACTCTTTTTACATTTTTGGAGATGAAACAAAACTTAGCCTTTTTGGTGTAGGATCTTTTAGTAATAATTATAATTATAGAGAAGGTGTTTCTAGAGGAGGTGTTACAGTAAACTCTGTTGCAAACAGTGATTTTGATTACTTTAATTATGCTTACAATACTAATACAACCTTCATGGGTAATGCTAATTTAAAGCATAACAATAGTACTTTAAGCTATAATGTTCTTTTTCTTAATACTTCTAGCCAACAACAAAAAGAATATTATGGAATCATAGATATTGAAGACGATGCTTCTGAAGGAGGAGGATTTATCCAAAGAGCAATTTTTGAAAGAACATCACTTATGACGCATCAATTATTAGGAACTCATGAATTAACAGAAAAATTCGATATTAATTGGGGGGTTTCGTACAATGATTTAAGATCCTTAGAACCAGACAGAAGACAAGTAACCTTATTGCCAACAGTAACCAGTGAACTTGATGGTCCAAAGTCCTTTGCTTTAATATCGTCTGCCTCTGACAATCATAGATTTTACTCAGAACTAAAAGAAGAAGAAATTGCGGCTAACTTTAAAACAAGTTATAAATTCAAAAAGAACGAAGATGACAAGTTTGATGGTAAAGTAACATTAGGGTATAGCGGAAGATTTAAAGATGTAAATTTTGAGGCTACTCAATTTAACTTTCAAATATTTGCTGGTTCAGCAATCAATCAACCTAATGTTGATCCTTATAACGTAGATGCATACTTTAATCAGGAAAATATTAACAACAGATTATATAGAATAAGAACATTTAGAGGAACCATAGATGTTCCTGGTGCTCTAGATCCTCAATTTTATAGAGGTGACCAAAGCATACATGCAGGATACTTAAATGTAGAATATGCTATTTCTCCTAAGCTTACAATATTAGCTGGTTTACGAGCTGAACAAATCAATCAGTTTGTTGAGTGGTCAACTTCTACACGACCAGAAATTGATGATAGTGAATTAGATTCTTTTGAGTTTTTACCATCTCTTTCTGTAAAGTATGAAGTAAACGAAAAACAAAACTTAAAATTTGCGGCAAGTAAAACCTATACCTTACCACAATATAAAGAAAGAGCTCCTTTCTTATATCAGGAAGTAAACCAAGATTATTTTGGTAATCCGGCAATAGCGATTTCAACAAACTATAATGTAGATGTTAAATGGGAATTCTTTCCAAAATCAAGCGAGATCTTCTCATTTGGTGTTTTCGGAAAACAAATCTTAGATCCTATCAATAGCTTTGTGGCTGTTTCTGCTGCAAATGATATTTCCTGGGGAAATACCGGAGAAAAAGCTACTGCTATTGGTGTAGAACTTGAAGCAAGAAAAACACTTTTCGAAAACGAAATCGAAAAAGAAGAAAGCTCATTAAAAAATAGCTTAACGGCAGGTTTAAATGCTGCTTACATGAATACCAAACAAGATCTTGATGGTAGTAAAGTACTAGAGCCTTCTACAGAAATAGGTCTTCCAATCAACTTCATACCTACATATACAGAAACCGGTATAACAGGAGCTTCTGACTTAATAGCTAACGCAGATATAAGTTATTACAAAGATTTTGCTGAAAATAAAAACATACGCTTAACCTTGGCTGCTAATTATTTTTCTGATAGAATCTTTTCTTTGGGAAGTGTAGGTAAAGGTAACATTGTGGAAAAAGGAGTTGCAACTTTAGATTTTATTGCTAAAACTCAATTAACTAAAAACCTTTCCTTAGGCTTATCTGCTAAAAACCTTTTAAACCCAACCATTAAAAGAGTTCAGGAAGCAGTAGATGGAGATACAAATAACGATCCAACATTGAATTTAAATTTTCAGGAAAGAGATGTTACTGTATTATCCTTCAAAAAAGGATATGACTTAAAACTGTCTATTAATTACAAATTTTAATTAAATCGAAACTAAATAAATCACTTAAAAAAAAGGAAAACAATTTTTTATCAAAAATCGAAAACAATGAAAAATAATCTTTTAAAATTTATACTAACCTTTGCTGCAGTGGCAATGATAGCTGCTTGTAACAAAGATGATGATGGATCTTCTTCCTGTTCAGATGGGAAACAAAATGGAGATGAAACTGGTGTAGACTGTGGAGGTTCATGTACACCATGTGAAGGTGCTAAACTTCAAGGAGATATAACAGAAGATACAACTCTAGATGCATCTCTTGAATATGAACTTACTGGTGCTTATGTAGTAAAAAGTGGTTCTAAATTAACGATTCCTGCAGGAACAACTATCAAAGCTGCTGGAGGTACTTCTGCATATATTGCTGTAGAGCGTGGTGCACAGATTTTTATCAATGGTACTGCTTCTAATCCTGTTGTAATGACTTCTGGAGTGGCAAATCCTTCTGCAGGTGACTGGGGTGGATTAGTAATCTGTGGTGATGCTCCTACTAACAAAGGTACTAACGTAACTTCTGAAGTTGCTGACCTTACTTATGGAGGTACTAACGCGGCTGACAACTCTGGATCAATCAAGTATTTAAGAGTTGAATATACTGGTGCTACTTTCTCTAACGATAAAGAATTTAATGGAGTATCTCTTTTCGGTGTTGGTTCTGGAACTACTTTTGAATATGTTCAGTCATACAACGGTGGTGATGACGGTATCGAATTCTTTGGTGGTACTGTAAATGGTAAGTATTTAGTATCTACAAACAGTGGTGATGATTCTATTGACTTTGCTGATGGATGGAATGGAAATGGAGACTACTGGTACATCTCTGGAGGTGTTAAAGCTGGTATCGAAGGTTCTAACAATGGTGACGATGGTAACGCAACTCCTGTAACCACCACTACACTTTCTAATATTACTGTAGTAGGACCTGTTGGAGAAGGTGCTTTATTCTTCAAAGAAGGTGGAGGTAGCTTTACTATTAACAATTTCTACACAAGTGGTATTGACTTAGGTATCAAAGTAAAAGATACAGATAACGAAGCTGCTGCACGTATCGAAAATGATGATTTAACGATCACAAACATCGAATTCGCAAATACTGCAGACGGATTTGAAGCAACTGATTATGCAGGAGCTAATCAAGACTTCTATCAAGAAGGAGTAAATACTGGTGCTGGTAAAGGTGCTGCTTCTCCTGATTGGGCTGCTGGTTGGACTAAAGGTCTTGATAATAGTGGAACTGTTTCTCAAAGCCTTTCTGGTGATGTAACTAGTGCTGTAACATTAGATGCAAGTGTTGAATATAAACTTACAAGTGCATACGTTGTTCAGAATGGAGGTTCTTTAACTATTCCTGCAGGAACAACTATAGAAGCTGTTGGTGGAACTGCTGCTTATATTGCAGTTGCCAGAGGTGGAAAAATATTTATCGAAGGTACTGCTTCTAATCCTGTTGTAATGACTTCTGGAGCTGCTGTTCCTGCTCCTGGTGACTGGGGTGGATTAGTAATCTGTGGGGATGCTCCTACCAACAAAGGTACTAACGTAACTTCTGAAGTTGCAGATCTTACTTATGGTGGTTCTACAACAGGTGATAACTCAGGATCTATCAAATATTTAAGAGTTGAATACACTGGTGCTACTTTCTCTAACGATAAAGAGTTTAACGGAGTAACTCTTTTCGGTGTTGGTTCCGGAACTACTTTCGAATATGTACAATCATTACACGGAGGTGATGACGGTATTGAGTTCTTTGGTGGTACTGTAAATGGTAAATACTTAGTATCAATAGGAAGTGGTGATGATTCTATCGACTTTGCTGATGGATGGGCTGGAAACGGTGACTACTGGTACATCAAAGATGGTGCTAAAGCAGGTATCGAAGGTTCTAACAATGGTGACGACGGAGATGCAACTCCTGTAACCACTACTACACTTTCTAATATTACTGTAGTTGGACCTGTAACAGAAGGTGCTTTATTCTTCAAAGAAGGTGGAGGTAACTTTACAATTACTAATTTCTACACTAGCGGTATAGATTTAGGTGTTAAAGTTAAAAATACAGATGCTGAAGCTGCTGTAAGAATAGAAAATGATGATCTGTCAATTAACCCAATGCAATTTGCTAGTCCTGCTGGAGGATTTGCTCAAACTGACTATACGGGAGCTAACACAGATTTCATAACTGTAGGTAACAACACAGGAGCTGGAAACGGAGCAGACGCTCCAGACTGGGCAAATGGTTGGACTTCTGGTCTATAATAAAAGTACTTCATTCAGAATAGAATGAAATCCAAATACTAAAACCCAGGCTACCTTTTGGTAGCCTGGGTTGTTTTTTTATCCTACTAAAAACTACTCTTCTTCATTTACAACAATATCATCGGTAAGGTCTTGATTAGTATTGACGTTTCCGTTAAGTCTTCGTTCTACCGATTGATTGTATTGGTTGATCAACGCATTTAGATTGCCCATATAAGTTGCATATTTTGCTTCTCCGTTGGTTTTGGCACGTATAAATATCCAGTAATACTACTTTACATTAAATCTTAACCCTACTGCTTATCGTTATTATTGGAGTATTCTTATATAAAAGAAAATATTCTAAAAAATAGTTTTACAATTCATAACAACTCATCAAAGTCTCTGTAATGTTAGTAGAATAACAAACAGAATACATAAAATCAGTTACCATCTATAAAGTAGATGGAGGTTTTTATACTATTATAGTTCAACGACCTCTACACCTTCACCTCTTTCCATTTCCCTTTTCTAAACCAAACAATCCCGATAACCGCAATCAGTACCTCAGCAAAGGTAATGGCCCATAAGACACCATGCACCCCCCAATCAAATATCAACGCTGCCAAATACGCAAACGGTAACTGAAATATCCAAAAACAAAAGAAATTGATAATGGTCGGAGTTTTGGTATCTCCTGCACCATTAAACGATTGGGTAATCACCATCCCATAGGCATAAAAGACATAACCTGCTGCTATAATTCGTAAGCTTAGTGCTCCATAAGAGATGACCTCACTATCCTCACTAAATATTTTTAGGATTTCCTCTGCAAAAAGCAAATAAAATGCCGATACAAAAAGCATAAACCAGGCGTTGTATTTACCGGTTTTCCAAACGGATTGTTCTGCTCTTTCTGGTTTTTTTGCACCCAGATTCTGCCCTACTAATGTTGCCGCCGCATTACTCATCCCCCACGATGGCATCAAGGTAAACATCAATACGCGTATAGCTATAGTATATCCTGCTAATACCTCACTACCAAACTCGGCCATAATACGCATCAAAAACACCCAGCTCGAGGTACCAATAATAAACTGCCCGATACCTCCCAGTGATACTTTGATAAGCCTTAGCATGATTTGTGCCCTAAAGACCATGTCTTTTAAGGTCACTTTAATCTTGCTCCACCCATAAAAAAGAATAAGTAACTGAAATACCACCGCACTACCTCTACCAATGGTGGTAGCAATAGCAGCTCCTTGTACTCCAAAAGCAGGAACAGGTCCCCACCCAAATATAAATATGGGATCCAAAATGATATTGAGTACATTAGAAAATATAAGCACCCGCATCGCTACAGAGGCATCTCCTGCCCCTCGAAATACGGCATTGATCAAAAACAGCAACATAATGGTTACGTTACCCCCTAATAATATCTGGGTATATCGATACCCTTCTTCTACGAGATCTGGTTCGCCCCCCATAAGCGCCAGGATTTCTTTTGGAAAAAAAATGCCAATAAAACTAATAATCATAGCAATGACTACTCCCAGAAAAATAGATTGCACCGCAGTTTGCGATGCCCCGTCAAGATCCTGTTCTCCCACTCTGCGGGCAACAATGGCAGTAACTCCCATACTAAGTCCAATTGCTACTGCATACACTAGCGTAAGTACCGATTCTGTTAAGCCCACTGTAGCAATTGCATTGGCTCCCAGACTCGATACAAAATACGCATCTACCAAAAAGAAAATGGATTCCATCATCATTTCAAGCACCATCGGTACCGAAAGCATAAACACTGCTTTACGAATACTACCCGAAGTAAATACTTGTTCTTTGCCGCTTACTGCGCTTTTAAAAAATGAAAAAAGTCGAGTTATTGTAAGTTTATTTTGAGTCATATGACTATAAAGAATTATAAATTAAAAAAAGAATATGAAAACAGATCTGAAGGTAAAATCTTCAAAGTTAAAAGGTTGTCAGGACGACAATTATGCGGATAATTCTTCTATAACTTCATAATAACACAAATATCTGGTATTATTTTTGTTTTACAAAACAAAAGTGCGATAGTTTTGATGAATTAACACGGATTATTTTTATAGAATGTAACACTATAAAATAAGAAAAAACCGCATACGATGTACGTAATAACCGTCAAATCAATCTTTAACAATTAACTAAGTGTTTTTTTTGTTATTTTTTTAATTATTATGTTGTATATTTATTCCCCCGAAATAAAATTTTGTATGAAAAAAATCTACTTACTACTTATATTTATCGGCGTTGTTTGTTTTTCGTTTACTACGGAAATGCAAGCACAAGTTGATACGACAGAACGACAAAAACCCTCTAAGATCGAAGGGTTGAGAATATACCCAAACCCTTCTACTGGGGATAAACTATATATTACATCTGAAAAAAACTTGACCAAAACGGTTCGTATTTCTACCGTTTTAGGAGAGCAAATTCTCTTTAAAGTTTTAATAGGAAATGAATTAGATATTTCTTCTTTACCTCAAGGTGTTTATGCAATTCAAATTAAAGAAGGCAATCAAAAAGCAACTCGAAAATTTGTCAGGAATTAGCGCTGCTTTATTCTTTTAGCTTTATTTCGCCATATTTCCAATGTTTTTTGGAGGTACACTCTTTATATTTCATACAAAAAGACACCTAAAAGAATTACTTGTTTTTCATACCTTTGTTCAACAAAATTTGTTGAAGACACTTTATGCTAGACGAAACCATTTTTTCTATTCAAAATGATTCTGATTTTGAAGAAATCACATTACGGGTCTTTCGTTACCAATATATAAACAACCCAGTTTATCAACGCTTTTGCAATCTTTTGGGAATTACTAAAACTTCTGTAAAGCAACTCATTGACATTCCTTATTTACCCATTCAATTTTTTAAACAAGAAAAGGTTGTGAGCTCCTATGCCTCTAACTATAAAGTTTTTACTAGTAGTGGCACCACAGGAAGCATCACCAGTAAACATTATGTTAGTGACCTTATTTTGTATGAAAAAAGTTTCTTAAAAGGGTTTCAACATTTTTATGGAGAAATTAATGACTATGTAGTATTAGCACTTTTACCATCTTATTTAGAAAGAGAAGGATCCTCCTTGGTCTATATGGCAGAGCGACTCATTAATGATAGTAATCATAAGGAAAGTGGTTTCTATTTAAATAATAGTAAAGAACTGGTACATACACTTCAGCAATTAATTTCAGAAAATAAAAAAACCCTTTTATTAGGAGTTTCCTTTGCATTACTTGATTTAGCAGAACAATATGATCTTTCTTTACCCCAAAATGTAGTCGTTATGGAAACTGGTGGTATGAAAGGAAAAAGAAAAGAAATGATTCGAGAGGAGCTACATCAACATCTTAAAGATGGCTTAAAAACTTCTCAAATACATAGCGAATATGGTATGACCGAATTACTATCACAGGCCTATTCTAAAAAAGATGGTGTTTTTTATACACCACCATGGATGAAAATTTCGATTAGAAATCCAGAAGACGCTTTATCCCTAATGGGTAATGAAAAAACAGGAGGTATTAACATTATAGATTTGGCCAATATCAATTCCTGTGCTTTTATTGCTACCCAGGATCTTGGAAAAACACATGCTAATAATGGTTTTGAGGTGCTAGGAAGATTTGACGATAGTGATATTAGAGGATGTAATCTTATGGCTCTATAGTTATGGAAACAAAAAATAAATTAGGCTGTTTTACATTTCCTGCGATATTACTAATAGCTCTTATAGGAAGTGGTTTACTGCAAAGTATGTTACCACTTTCGTTGTTTATATGTTTTGTACTGCTGTTATTTTCGATTTCGTGGGTATTAGGAAAATATCAAACCACCAATAAAAGATTTCGATGGAGATATGTAGGATATAGCACGCTACTAATGATTGTTATTTTTGGCATACGATATCTCTTCAGTACGATTCCAACACATATCAATAATCAGCAATATGATGTTTCAGAAAATATTCATCGTAAAAAAGTTTTTGAAAAAGGAGATTCTATAGTAATGCTTCAACAAACCAGAAAATGGAAAGATAATTATGGAAATTCTTTTACAGGAAATTTTTCTGTTAGAGAACAAGATTATATTAGTTCTAAAAAACAATATGCAAACTATACTCAAAAAAACAAGTTTTCTTCCTGGGGAAAACTCTACCAATATCTAGCTACTACCGACACTCCTAAATTAGATTTAATTATTAAAGAGTTAGCAGTTATAAAAAGTGAAAAGAAACTCAATCAGTTCGAGTTTGCTGAAATGGTAGTAACCTTTATACAAGACATTCGATATTCATTTGTTTTTGAAGCTGCCTGTGCTTCGCCAGAGCAATATGAGGCATCTATTCGACAGGTCTTAGAAGAATGTAACGAATGTTGTATTGGTGATATCCCATACGGAATCCAAAATCCCATTGGTTTTATGGGTAACTTGAAAGGAGATTGTGATACACGCACTGTCATAATTTATGCTATACTTAGTCATTTTGGATATGAAGTAGCAATCCTTAATAGTGACTATTACAGACATTCGATACTTGGGCTTCATATTCCTGCAAAAGGACTTTATAAAACATTAAACGGAAAACGATACTATGTTTGGGAAACAACAAACAAGCATTTTACACTAGGAGTACTTCCTAATAATTTTGACAATATAAAACATTGGAATATCGTATTAACTAACACATAAAAAATTATGCAAGCAAAACTATTAACCTTAGCCTTTATTGAAATAGCTTTAGCAATTGTAGTTTCTGTACTCATCTTATTTATATCATTTAAGATTTTACAAAAAGCGTTCTTCAAAAATGACTCGATCAGAAAAGAAAATATGGCTTTTTCGATATTTACTGCGGGCATTATATTATCTGTAGGAATCATTTTGGGAGAAATTATCCCATCGATTACCAATATGGTACGACTTTCTATGTCTGGAGAAAACCAAATTACCTTTATAAAAATCATTCAATATTCGGGTCTTTATCTATTTATTGGATTTCTCTTTGCAATTCTTATTAATACTTCTGTTTTTTTACTTTTCTCGGCACTTACCAGAGGAGTGAATGAATTTAAAGACATTCAACAAAACAACATTGCTTCTTCTATTGTGATAACTGCGACCTTGATTTCGATCACCTTAATTGCAAAAGACAGCATTAGCTTATTAATAAGCGCGTTAGTACCTTATCCAGAAACCACCAACTTTCTGTTATAATTACCAGAAATACTAAAAGTGTGTTAAAATTGTAAGGAGCCGTTTTTTCCTCGTCTAAGTAAGTGTTATTAATAGATTTAGCGTTATGAAAAAATATTTAATCATATTATTTATTGGATTGGGATTTACCTTATCTGCTCAAAACGAAAATTACAATACTAGTAAGAGTTATGTAGCAAAAGGATATGATGTAACAGAATATTTTAACAAAAAAGCGGTAAAAGGTAGTAATAAGTTTATTGCAACACATGACAATGTAAAATACAAGTTTGCAAGTCAAGAGAATCTGAAAAAGTTTAAAAGCAATCCAAATAAGTATATTCCCCAATATGGAGGTTATTGCGCTTATGCAATCGCTATTAACGGGGAAAAAGTAGATATAAATCCCAATACCTTCGAGATACGGGATGACAAATTGTATTTATTCTATAATTCCTGGGGGATAAATACTTTAAAAAAATGGGAAAAAGAAGATGCTGTGAAATTGAAAAAGGAAGCTGACTCTAAGTGGAAAAAAATTAAGATTTAAAAGTAATGTAGTGTTATTGAAGCTACATTGTAACGCTAAGTTTTTTCAATAATTGATTGGTTAGTTTGACAAAGCCTGCTTAGGATAACCCTATTAGTAGGCTTTGTTTTTTATTAGAAACAAATACATATCTTCATTTTCAAAACAGTCGATCAAACATGTCTAAGTATCTTTTTTAGAATATTAAAAATATACATTTCTCATGCCTTAGTTAAGTTTAAAAAAATGCCTCATCGGGTAGTAATATTTACACCGATATTATTTATATTTCAGAAAAAGGGAAAGAAGTTTTTTTACATTTTTCTAAACAACACTAAAAGTTGTTTTTACTTAAAATTCAAATATGAGTAAAGCCGTATATATTGCGACCATAGAACCTAATAGTGGTAAATCTATCGTTGTTTTAGGTTTGATGAGAATGTTACTGGGTAAAGTTGCAAAGGTAGGCTATTTTAGACCTATTATAGATGATCCTAAACCGAATAGCATCGATAATCACATCCAGACCGTAACTACCTATTTCGAACTGGATATCAACTATGAAAATGCATATGCATTTACCAGAAGCGAAGTGCTACAAAAATACAATCAGGGAAAATCCGGAGATATTATCAACGGAATTATTCAAAAATATAAAAGCTTAGAGGAAAGGTTTGATTTTATTCTAATAGAAGGTACCGATTTTTCTGATGAAAGTAATGTGATAGAGTTTGATATTAATGTAGTTATTGCAAAAAACCTTGGAATTCCTTCAATTCTTGTTGCCAGCGGAATGGATAAAACCAAAAATGAAATTGCAGCCAATCTCAAACTGGCATATGATACATTTAGCGGTAAAGATGTAGAAGTAATTGCCGTAATTGCTAATAAAGTAGAAAAAGAATCTGAAAACGAGCTAAAAATCAGGTTAGAAAAAGACCTGGGAACAGATACCGAACAAATAGTCATCCCTAAAATAGATTCTTTAATTCACCCAACTATTAAAGAGATTTGTGAAGAATTAAATGGCACAGTCCTTTTTGGCAAAAAATTCCTTAACAATCAGGCCGGTAGCTTTGGGGTGGGCGCCATGCAGTTACGAAATTACCTAACACACCTAAAAGACAACAGTCTAGTTATCACACCGGGAGATCGAGCAGATATTATTTTGGGGGCATTACAAGCAAATATCTCTGACAATTACCCTAAAATTTCAGCCATTATACTTACAGGAGGTATTATGCCAGAAGAACCCATTCTAAAACTAATAGAAGGGGTCTCTTTATCAGTTCCTATTATATCTGTAAAACAAGGAACGTTTGCTATTACCAATCAAATAGGTGCAATAAAATCAAAAATCTATGCCGATAATCTACATAAAATAGATACATCTATAGATACTTTTGAGAACTATGTTAATGCAGATCGTTTAATTGACCCTCTTATCACTTTCGAATCCAATAGCATGACGCCAAGCATGTTTCAGTACAATTTACTAAAACGTGCCTCATTACATAAAAAACATATCGTATTGCCCGAAGGTTCTGATGAAAGAATTTTAAAAGCAACTCATCGCTTACTTGCTTCCGATGTTGTTGACATAACACTAATAGGAGATGCAAAAAAAATAAAAGACAAAGCTTCTAAATTAGATTTGCAAATTAACTTTAAGAAGGTAAATATCATTTCGCCTGTAAAATCTCCTCACTACGAAGATTATGTGACCACCTTTTATGAATTGCGAAAACATAAAAATGTAAATATGGACATGGCTAGAGATATGATGGCAGATGTCTCTTATTTTGGAACCATGATGATTTATAAAGGTCATGCAGACGGTATGGTTTCTGGAGCGGTTCATACCACCCAACATACGATACGACCAGCACTACAATTCATTAAAACCAAACCTACTGTAAAAGTAGTCTCTTCTATATTTTTTATGTGTCTGGAAGATAGGGTATCTGTATTTGGAGATTGTGCTATTAACCCTAACCCAAACGCAGAAGAATTGGCAGAAATAGCAATTTCTTCAGCACAATCGGCAGAAGCATTTGGGATTGAACCCAAAATTGCAATGCTATCCTACTCGTCTGGTACTTCTGGCAAGGGAGAAGATGTAGAGACGGTAAGAAAAGCTACCAATATCGTTAGAAAAAAACATCCTGAGCTTAAAATTGAAGGCCCTATACAATACGATGCTGCAGTAGATGTTAAAGTAGGTAAAAGTAAGCTCCCAAATTCTGAAGTCGCAGGTAATGCCAGTGTCCTAATTTTTCCAGATCTAAATACTGGTAACAATACGTACAAAGCAGTACAAAGAGAAACTGGTGCATTGGCAATTGGCCCTATGTTACAGGGATTAAATAAGCCTGTAAATGATCTAAGCAGAGGATGTACTGTCGAAGATGTATACAACACCGTTATTATTACCGCAATACAAGCCCAGGGGCTCTAAAAATTATACTTGTTCCTATTTAAATAAAGACAATGCAAATACTAGTAATAAACTCAGGAAGCTCTTCTATAAAATTTCAACTGTTTAACATGCCACAGAAAAATGTTATTTGTTCTGGATTGGTTGAACGAATTGGATTGGATGACGCCAACATAAGTTATAAAACTGATACCCATGATATCGAACAAGAACATGTGATTAAAGATCATAAAGTAGGCTTGAATTTAATTGCTCATCTGTTGTTAGATAAAAATACTGGAGTAATCAAATCAACTTCGGATATTTCAGTAATCGGACATAGAGTGGTACATGGCGGTAGCTCATTTTCTGAAACAGTAGAGATTACAGATAAGGTAAAACAAAAAATTAAAGAGCTTTCATCATTAGCCCCATTACATAACCCGGCAAATTTAGAAGGAGTTCTGGTGTCAGAAAAAATATTTCCAGAAGCAGTACAAGTTGCTGTTTTTGATACTGCGTTTCACCAAACGATGCCTGAAGAAGCTTATAGGTATGCGATTCCTAAAAATTATCTTGATGAACACAAAATTAGGGCCTATGGTTTTCATGGTACTAGTCATAAATATGTTTCTGAAAAAGCAATCGAATACTTAGAAAAAGAACATTCCAAAATCATTACCATACATCTTGGTAATGGTTGTAGTATGACTGCGATTAAAGACGGCATATGTATCGATCACTCTTTAGGTTTTGCTCCTATGAATGGATTGATTATGGGAACCAGATCTGGTGATATAGATCCCGCTGTCATATTTTATATGCTAAAAGATTTGGGACATACGGTAGATCAAGTATATTCATTATTGCAAAAGCAAAGCGGGATGATAGGCCTTACAGGTCATAGTGATTTACGTGATATAGAGTCCGAAGCAAATAAAGGAAACGCTAATTGCCAAAAAGCGTTGATTATGAACGCCTATCGTATTAAAAAATTTATAGGAGCCTATGCTGCTATAATGAATGGTCTGGATGCAATTGTTTTTACCGCAGGAATAGGAGAAAACTCTAATACTATCAGGAAATTGGTATGTGACAAATTAACATACCTGGGCATAGAACTTGATGAACAAAAGAATCTAATAAAATCAAAAGAAATAAGAGGCATTAACACACCATCTTCTAGAGTAAAGATTCTTGTAATCCCAACAAACGAGGAGCTTGAAATTGCCAAGCAATCTTATAGCTTGTTCGAAAACATAAATTAAAATTAAAAACAACAGATCACATCTATTGTAGTGCCAACTTTTTTATATCTTAATCTGCCGATTAATTTGTTGGTTTAAAGATATAAACGTCTCTGTTCTTGATACACCATCTATTGCCTGAATGTTTTTATTTAATACATTCATCAAATGCTCATTATCTTTACATAGAATTTTAATAAATATAGACCAGTTACCTGTTGTATAATGACATTCTATTACTTCGGGAATGTCTTGTAACTGCCTTACTGCTTTAGGATTGCTAACTGCCTTATCCAAATATACCCCAACAAAAGCCATTGTCTTATATCCCAACACTTTGGGATCAATAATAAATTTGGATCCTGCTATCAATCCAGATGCCTCCAGTTTACGAAGTCTTTGGTGAATTGCAGCACCCGATACCCCAACTTTTCTAGCGATTTCTAGAATAGGTTTTCGAGCATTTTCCATCAGACTACGCAAGATTTCTTTATCTATACCATCAAGTACTAAATTATCATTTTGCCCCTTCATTACTTTACAAGTTTCATATAACAACTAAAATATAACTATTAATCTATAATCGAAATAAAAACAACCTTAATAGTTGTAAATTATTAGCTGTCATCTTTTATTCATTATTATTTTACACCATTAGGATTATACCCCAAATACTCACATTCTTTTTCATTAAATACGATTCCATACTCTTCAAGTTCTTTTAATATCGGAGTATACACTTCTTCTCGAATAGGTATTTGCACACCTGGTTGTGTAATTTGTTTATTTAGGATTCGTATGGTTGCCATTGCAACCGGTAAGCCAACTGTTCTTGCCATTGCTGTATAGGTTTGATCTTCTCCTATACTCACCATGGTAGCATCAATTTGTTTTCGTTCCCCATTAATTTCATACCCAAATTTATGATACATTACAATCATATCTTTATCATCTTTATCCAATGTCCAGCTATCCATCAAAATTTTCTGAAGAATTTGAGCAGGCGTGGCGTTAGGGATTCCCACTTTTTTATCAGGATTAAAAAGATCTAATTCTTGTAGTTTATCCCACATAATATCATCTTGATCAATCTTGAGATAATGTCGCAATTTTAGCTCTACAGAATCTGTAGGCGAATACGCCAAAAAAGAATTTGTAAAATCTCGATAACTCATTTTTTCAGAATTAACAATCTTATAGTCATCTGCTGTCATCCCCAACTGTACAAAAGTATTCCAGGCTTTAGAAAAACCTACTCTACGCATCGTACCTCTATAAAGGGTTAGGATATCGTCTAACCCATAAATCTCCTGATATTTTAAAGAATTTCTATTAGCATACGCTTCAAAACGGCCATAGTTTTCTACTTCAAGAAATTCTGTTCTTCTAAATAGTTTGTGATAGGGTATATACTTATAAGCTCCTTCTTGTAAAAACTCTGCAGCACCTCCTTGTCCTGCCACTACCACATTACGTGGATTCCATGTAAATTTATAGTTCCAAAGATTGGTATCATTTTCTGGAGCAATCAATCCACCTGTAAAAGATTCGAATAGAATTAGTTTTCCGCCTTGATTTCTAATACGATCTATTACCTGCATAGCACTCATATGATCGATCCCAGGATCTACTCCTATCTCATTCATAAACACAAGACCCTTTTCACGAGCTTCTTTATCCAATTCTTGCATTTCTGGGCTTACATACGAGGCGGTAACCATACATTTACCATATCGAAGGCAATCCTTGGCAACCTCTATATGAAAACGAGCGGGAAGCATGGATACCACTATATCTGCATCCAAAATAGCTTTCTCTCTTAATTCTTGATTAAAAATATCTAAGGCGATTGCTGTTGTGTTAGCATGACCAGCTTCAAGTTTCTTTGCACTCTCAATAGAAATATCACCAATAGTAATATGTAAATTTTCTGACTTAGATTTATTCTGAAAATATTTAATTAATACTCCCGTAGATTTACCCGCACCTATAACTAGAATTTTGCGCATACCGTATGAATATTTTGATAACTTTGACACGAATGTAATAAATACCGTAAACAACAAGTTATTAATAGTTATCTATTAATTAAAGTTTTACTAATAATGTGTCTATTCTTTCAAATATAACTCTTATTATAATCAATTATGAGCAAAACAGGGATAAATAAAACAATTTTGATTACTGCAGCTGTAATGGGATTAATCGCAGTATTACTAGGTGCCTTTGGTGCTCATGGTTTAAAAAAAATTGTAGATACCGAGAGTGTTAATTCTTTTACTACGGGAGTGCGTTATCAAATGTATCACGCCATTGTTTGTCTTATCTTAGGAAACCTATCTGTCTTGTCAGAAGCTGTTAAAAAACGTATTTTTTATTTGTTTGTAGGAGGAACATTTCTTTTTTCTGGATCAATATATCTTTTAACAATAGATGAAGCTTTAGGTATCTCTCTCTCAAGTATTGGTTTTATTACCCCTTTGGGAGGTTTACTTCTTATTTTAGGATGGTTGTTTTGTATAATTTCTTTTGTTAAGATAAAGTAAATTTTTTGTCGGTTAGTGTAATTATTATTTATAATTTTGCACATACATAACAAAACACAACATATTTTTATGGAACCACTGTATCCAACTACGAAAACGTTTTCGTTAAAGAACTATGGTATTGAAAATGCTACAATGCGCTATCAGTTATCATCTGAACAACTTCAAGAAGAAGTAGTGCAAAATGATCAAGGAAAAATTACATCATCTGGTGCCTTATCAATCAAAACAGGTGAGTTTACAGGTCGATCTCCTAAGGATCGATTTATTGTTAAAGATCAAATCACCGAAGACAAAGTATGGTGGGGAGATATTAACATTCCTTTTGACGAAAAAGCCTTTGATGCATTGTACAACAAAGTAACCAAATACCTTTCTGGTAAAGAAATTTTCGTAAGAGACAGTTATGCCTGTGCAGATCCAGAATATAAGTTAAATATTAGAGTACTTAATGAATATCCATGGTCTAATATGTTTGCTTATAACATGTTCTTGAGACCAGAGACAAAAGAGCTAGAATCTTTTAGTCCGGATTGGTTGATCGTAAATGCACCAGGATTTATGGCGGACCCAGAAGTTGATGGGACGAGACAACATAATTTTGCGATTCTTAATTTTTCGAAAAAAATTGCTTTAATAGGAGGAACAGGCTATACAGGAGAAATCAAAAAAGGTATTTTTTCTGCTTTGAATTTTATTCTTCCTGTAGAACGCAATTGTTTACCAATGCATTGTTCTGCAAACGAAGGTGAAGACGGAAAAACCTCTTTATTCTTTGGACTTTCTGGAACGGGTAAAACAACATTATCTACAGATCCTAAGAGAAAACTTATTGGTGATGACGAACATGCATGGACCGAAGAAAATACAGTTTTCAACTTTGAAGGAGGTTGCTATGCAAAAGTAATTGATCTTTCTTCTGAGAAAGAACCAGAAATTTACGGAGCCATTAAAAAAGGAGCCTTACTAGAAAACATTATTTTGGATGAAAGCGGAAATGTTGATTATAACGACGTTAGCATCACTCAAAATACAAGAGTAAGTTATCCTATTCATCATATAGAAAATATTAAAGTTCCTAGTAGAAGTAAAGATGTTACCAATGTCTTTTTCTTAACAGCAGATGCTTTTGGAGTACTACCTCCGATCTCTAAGCTTACCAAAGAACAAGCTTCTTATCATTTTATTAGCGGATATACTGCTAAAGTTGCAGGAACTGAAGCTGGAGTAAACGAACCACTACCCAGTTTCTCTGCTTGTTTTGGAGCTCCTTTCATGCCATTACATCCACAGGAGTACGGAAACATGCTAATGGAAAAAATCGAGAAAACAGGAGCTAACGTATGGTTGGTGAATACTGGTTGGACCGGTGGAGCCTATGGTACTGGAAGTCGTATGAAGTTAAAATATACTCGTGCAATGATTAATGCAGCATTAGAAGGGAAACTTGATGATGTAGAATATGCAATAGATCAACATTTTGACCTTAATGTACCACAAAACTGTCCTGATGTACCATCAGAAATCTTAAACCCAAGAAACACCTGGGAAGACAAAGAGGCATATGACACAAAAGCAAAAGAATTAGTAAATTCTTTTAATGAGAATTTTAAACAATTCGAAAAATAAAATATTTGTTTTATTTACAAAAAGCCGCCTAAAATGTTTTAGGCGGCTTTTTGTATTTAGCATCATTGGCTCTATAAATCAAATCTTACCTTTCCTAACACTTGCGTTAGTTTGCGTATAAATTCTCCCTCTAGTCCTTTTTTAGCACGTCTTCCTTCTCAATCCCGCTTCCTCTCTTAAGCGAAAAACAAACACAATTCTAGAAAACCTAATCGAAATTCGGGAATACAGAGGACATCAATTAGCGCCATATCATCACTAAATGTATGTTTGTGGTATCAAACGCTTTAGCAAAAAATATCAATTACACAAAAACAACAACATTAGATGAAAAAAACATTTTTTAAATTACTGCTTGTAATACTCACAGGTACTATAAGCAGTTGCGAAGTAGATAGTGATATCGACTCTAACAAGGAGACAACTGCACAAACTGATGGACAAAAAGCACTAACAATACTAGAAGATTTAGGTTTTAATACATTTAATGCTACAATAGATGATAAATACATCATTATCGAAGGTGATATACTGATGGAGATTGCGTTCATTTTAGAAAACTATAAAAACGACCGCAATGCAATTGAGTCAAAACAGAGTCTATCCAAAAAACATACATTTTATGGAGGTAGAGTAAGTAATAAATATAATAACAGAGTAAAGTTTTCTATGGCAGAAAACATGCAAGCCGATTGGCTTCCTGCTTTACAAATTGCAATATCCAGATACAATAAAGTAAACGAGTGTAGAGTACACATGAGCTATACAACAGGTAGTGCTCATTCTCATATTTCATACAAAAATCTAAGCAACAATCTTTTAGGATGGGGAGAATATCCTAGAAAAACCATCCATAGCAATCTAAAAACTTATAGAAAACCAGGCCCCAAAATCTACATTGATCCTGCGCGAACTAGCAATGCCTCATTAGAAGACAAAGTACATTTACTTATGCACGAAATGGGACATAATATGGGATTTGATCATGTTTTTGATAATGCCGCTCATAAAGCTGGGTTTAGTTTTAATGGTACTCAAATTGCGGGCACTACTATCTACGAGGCTAACTCTGTTATGAACGCTGATGGATATGATTCTGGAGGCATTTTTACAACGAACGACAAATATGCTTTAAAAATAATCTACCCTGGTCCTTTTGTTTCAAGCTTTAACCAAACAATTACAGGACCCAGATATGCAGATATTTATAGGCCAGTAACCTACAAAACAACTCCAGTATCAACTGCTTACACTTATATTTGGCACTACCGAAATAGGCTTTCGCGTTCGTGGAGGAGTATCCCAAATAGCTCTGCTCCATCCGTAACTTTTAGAATACCTGCATTTATTGCTCAAAATGCTTTTAACGGAATGGAAGTACGTTGCACCATAGTAAAACCCAATGGTGATGAAAGTAGAAAATCAATAATTACGCAAGTAGAAGGTGTTGGTGAACCTATACCTTAATAAATAAGAAAAATTCACATACAAAAAGAGGCCTTTTTTAAGGCCTCTTTTAAACTATACTTAAAAACTAAAAGTTATTTCTTATTTGCTTCTTTGATATACTTTTGCAATGCCATGGTCATTGATGGCGTTTCTGGCGTAGGTGCCTGTATATTGATCTCTAGATTATGCTTTTTAGCTGCTCTTACTGTCGAGTTTCCAAAAACTGCAATACGTGTATTGTTTTGTTTAAAATCAGGAAAATTCTCGAACAAGGATTCTATTCCAGAAGGACTAAAAAACACTAAAATATCATAAAAAACATCTCTTAGATCTGAAAGGTCACTTACTACTGTTTTATAAAAAACTCCTTGTTTCCAATCTACTTTTAGATCATTTAAAGTATCTGGTATTAGTGGCTTCAATTTATCTGATGACGGTAATAAAAACTTTTCATTCTTATACTTTTTGATTAAAGGAGACAATTCCTGAAACGTACGCTTTCCTACATAGATTTTTCTTTTACGATACACCACATACTTTTGTAAATAATAAGCTACTGCTTCACTCTGACAAAAATACTTTAAAGAATCAGGCACTTTATATCTCATTTCTTCTGCTATTCTAAAAAAATGATCAACAGAGTTACGACTTGTAAGAATAATAGCCGTGTATTGCGACAAATCCACTTTTTGCAACCTTACTTCTTTCGCATCAACCCCCTCTACATGGATGAAAGGAATAAAGTCTATTTTTACTTTTTCCTTCTCTTCCAAATCAAAATAAGGTGAATTTTCTACTTTAGGCTCCGGCTGTGAGACCAAAATTGTTTTCACTTTCATAAATATTCTTTCTTTTTTTGTAAAAGTCCTCTTGTTATTAAATAAGCTTATACAATATAAAATAAGGGGCAATTTCAAGAGCGCAAAGATACAAAATAAAATAAAACAAGTTGTTCAAAATAACATTTTCATTTTTTCTGTAGTACGAAAAAAGCATAATTCCATTCAAAATAACCAGTAACACTACAATTATAATGCACATAATTTCAGACAACTGTGTCGAATAGATATAAATAATATTAATTGGCAATAACAGTACACCAATAAAATTACGGTATGATACTTTATAAAATAAATAGGTATCAATTATCGAATCAATTGAAAAAACAGCAGCAATGATTTTTTCTATTAGCAATTTGCAAACAACAATTACTGTATATATCGTTAAAATTTTGAAATATAAAATTATACGATCTATTTCTTGCCACTGAAACACCTCAAAACATAGATATATAAATAAAGAAACAGAAATCACCTGAAATATGATCAAAATCACATTAAACAAAGACGAGAGTTTATTAAACTTATGATATGCTATGATATACTTGCTGTTAGTTAATAACATCATAAAGTCAGAAAACCGTAAAGTGTTAACTTCTCTTGCAACAGCCAATAATACCAAGCATGTAACAATTACAATGGTAAGCCAATTGGTAGATACTATTTCTCGGGTTAAAATTTCCATATTTGGATATAAAATTACAATGTATTGCCATACATAAACAAAAAAAACACCCAGTAATTGTTTCTTCAATTCATAAAAGTACTTTCATTCTCTGTAAATACCAATAACACAAGTATTCTATTTCAAAAAGATATTCTTGAACATAATTATAAGGCTGGTTTTTTTATTAAAAAATCTATTACAAGCAAAAAGTTCAAATGAGTTCAGTTATATTTGCGTGAAAAATAGCCCAAATGGTGGATGCTTTAGTCATAATCCCTACCTACAATGAAATTGAAAACGTGGAACGAATTATACGGAATGTATTTTCGCTTCAACGTGATTTTCATATCCTGATAGTGGATGACAGCTCACCTGATAAAACCGCAGATAAAGTAACCGAATTGCAAGAAGAATACCCAACTTCTCTTTTTTTACTAGAAAGGAAAGGAAAATTAGGGTTAGGAACAGCATATATTGCTGGTTTTGAATGGGCACTGGATCGATCTTACGAGTACATTTTTGAGATGGATGCAGATTTTTCTCATAACCCCAATGACTTGATAAGGTTATATAATGCCTGTACCAAAGGGTCTTCTCATGTCGCTATTGGGTCCAGGTACGTTACAGGAGTTAATGTTGTAAACTGGCCAATGAGCAGAGTATTACTTTCTTGGTTAGCATCAAAGTATGTTCGGTTAATAACTGGTATGAATATTCATGACACAACTGCCGGTTTTATCTGTTATAGAAGAGAGGTATTAGAAAAGATTACGCTTTCTAATATTCGTTTTGTTGGGTATGCCTTTCAAATTGAAATGAAATTTAAGGCCTATTTATTGAAATTTAAAATTAAAGAAATCCCTGTTATATTTACAGATAGAACCAGGGGAGCTTCAAAAATGAGCAAAGGAATTATATCTGAAGCTGTTTTTGGGGTTTTAAAAATGAAATTTAACAGCTTATTTAAACGTTATAAAATATGATCATGGAGAGTGTGCTTATAAAAAATGCCAACATCGTTAATGAAGGAAAAATCATGAATGGCGATGTATATATCGAACAAGGTATTTTCAAAGAAATTGCACCACAGATAAGTGCAAAATCGCCAGATGTTCATGTTTTTGATGCAGAGGGTAAATATTTACTCCCCGGTATCATAGATGATCAGGTACATTTTAGAGAACCTGGTTTAACGCATAAAGCAAATATAGAAACCGAGTCTAGGGCTGCTGTTGCGGGAGGAATCACCTCTTTTATAGAAATGCCTAATACAGTACCACAAACTACAACGATAGAAAAATTAGAAGAAAAGTTTGATATCGCTGCCAAAACCAGTTATGCCAATTATTCTTTTATGTTTGGAGGCACTAACGACAACTTAGAAGAAATTCTAAAAGTAGATCCAAAAAAAGTAGCAGCACTTAAGTTATTTCTTGGTTCTTCTACCGGAAATATGCTCGTCGACAACCCAGAGGTTCTTGAAAAGATTTTTTCTTCTACCGATTTGTTAATAGCAGTTCATTGCGAAGACGAAGAAACTATAAGAGAAGCTACCGAAAAACATAAAGCACAATACGGAGACGATATCCCTATCGAATTGCATCCTGTTATTCGAAGCGAAAAAGCATGTTACTTATCCTCTTCAAAAGCTATTGAACTTGCAAAAAAGACCGGAGCAAGATTACACGTATTTCATTTATCTACCGCCAAAGAATTAGAGTTATTTACCAATAAAATACCTTTAAGCAAGAAGAAAATAACCGCCGAAGTTTGTATTCATCACCTTTGGTTTTCTGATGAAGATTATAAAGAAAAAGGTACTTTTATTAAATGGAATCCAGCAGTAAAAAGCGCTAAGGATAGAGACGCTCTCTTCGAAGGATTGTTAAATGACAAACTAGATGTTATAGCTACCGATCATGCACCACATACACGAGAAGAAAAAGATAATGTATATACCAAAGCCCCGTCTGGAGGACCTTTGGTACAACATGCTCTTCCTGCAATGTTAGAATTTTTTCATAGAGACAAAATATCTCTAGAAAAGATTGTCGAAAAAATGTGTCATAACCCAGCTATTTTATTTCAAGTAGAAAAAAGAGGATACATTAAAGAAGGATACTTTGCAGATGCTGTATTGGTTGATATTAACGCTCCCTGGACCGTTAATAAAGATAATATTGCTTACAAATGTGGATGGTCTCCTTTTGAAGGAACCACCTTCAGATCCAGAATAACACATACTTTTGTAAACGGAAGTTTGGTATATAAAAATTTTAAATTCTATGATGTGCGAAATGCACAACGATTAACTTTTGAACGATGAACAGAGTTTTAATATACTCCTTGGTTTTCTTATTATGCATTTGTTGTCAAAGTCTGGACAAACCCGTGCCTCCTCAAAAATTGATACCCGAGGATCGTATGGTAGAGATTCTAACGGATATGGCATTTATAATGGCAGCAAAAAATTCTGAAAGAAAATTTTTTGAAGAGAAAAATATTAATCCAGAATCCATAATTTTAAAAAAATATGGGATAGACAGTGCTATGTTTACTCAAAACAATATATGGTACTCTAATCATATAGATTCATATAAAGCTATTATCACCAAAGTACAAACCAATTTAAGTGAAAAGCAGGATTTGTATGAAAAATTAAAAATAAAAGAGGATTCGATACAAGCCATCAAAGATTCTATTCAGAAAAGAAAGGAAGATAGTTTAAAATTTAAAGGTAGACCCAATAGACCAGGACCTTCTAGAAAAACTTCTAAAAAAAGAAATAAAATTATACCTGATCCAAAAAAAAGTTAGCGGTTTCGTTGATGCTTTTTTCTATAGGCTCAAAACTATACGAAAGCTCTTTTTTAATTTTATCATTTTCATAATATCTCTTTAAAAATGCAGTACGTATAGAAGATCTAAATATAGATTGTTTTGTATTTAAAATAACAGACCCAACTCTTTGTATATAATATGCAATTAACATTAGAAAAGGAGAGGCTTTCTTTTTGGGTACGGGTTTATTTAGAGCTTGAGCCATCATCTCAAATGCATTTTTAAAACTCAAGTTCTCGCTTACCAAAATATATCTTTGGTTTCGAAAAGCACCTGTCATAAGACGATACATTATGTTGGTAACATCATGTATTGACACATACCCAGAAACGCCAGTGGTGTAAAAATTCATGCCGTTATGTATTTTTTTAAACAAAACACCACTACCGCTATTAAAAAATCCGGGACCAATAATGATCCCTGGGTTTACAATAACCGCATCCAGTCCTTCATGTACTCCTCTCCAGACCTCCATTTCTGCTCCATACTTGGTGATGGCATAGACAGAATTAGGTATTTCTGGGTTCCACTCTGTATCTTCATTGATTTGGGAGCTAATAGGGTTTTCGCCAAGTGTCGCTATAGAACTTACATAACAAAGCTTTTGCACTTTATGAGTTAAACATAGATTAACAACATTTGCAGTACCTTCAATGTTTGTCTTTCTAAGTGTTTTATATCTCGCCGGATTAAAACTTATTTTGGCCGCACAATGATACACATGTGTTATACCGTTAAAGGCTTCGGTAAGTGCAGGTATATCACTAATATCTGTCTTTACCCAAGAAATAGTATCGAACAAATGTTTTTCGGTATTTGAAAAATAAAACTCAAATACCTTTCTTGCTTCTTCCTTTTTGGTTTCTGTCCTGTATAATGCGCGTACTATATTCTCTTCCTTTATAAGTTTAACCAAAAGGTGTGTTCCGACCAATCCTGTTGCTCCGGTTACTAATATCATTTTAAAAAGTATAAGCTACTAAAGTAAACAAATAAGTACGATTATCTTTATTAAACTTTGTTATTAAAATACAACTTTTCCAAACAGTAATATGACAAAATGTTTAGGGAAACATGTTTTTATTTCCAGTTATACGCCCAATCTTTCCAAACTACTTCTAATCCTTTTGATTTCAACATAGCTACTACCTCTTCTGTAGGGCGCTCGTCTGATATTTCGAACTGTTCTAAGGATTGAGGCTCTACTACATATCCTCCTGGATTAGTTTTCGATTCTGCACTAATTGATGTGATTCCAAGGTTCACAATATGCTCTCTAAACATTTCGCTTTCTCTGGTTGACATAGATAGCTCTACATCCTCATCCAATAATCGAAAAGCACATATTAGTTGTACCAAATCTGCATCTGTCATTTCTACCTTTGGATCTAACCCACCAGAATGTGGTCGCAACCTAGGAAAGGAAATAGAATATTTGGTCTTCCAATAGGTTCTTTGTAGATATTGCAAGTGTAATGCGGTAAAAAAACTATCTGCTCTCCAATCTTCTAATCCAAACAAAGCTCCTAACCCTATTTTATGAATCCCTGCACGACCTAATCTATCTGGGGTTGCCAATCGATATTCAAAATTCGATTTTTTACCCTTAGGATGATGTTTTTTATATTCTTCTTTATGATATGTCTCTTGATACACCAAAACAGCATACAAACCACTCTCTATCAATTGCTCATACTCTAGCTGATCCAAAGGCTGCACTTCTATAGTAATATTCGCAAATTTTGATTGTATAAGCTGTATTGCCTTATTAATATAATCTACTCCAACTGTTTTATTTGCTTCTCCGGTTACCAGAAGAATATGGTTATATCCTTTTGATTTTAGAAAATCAACCTCTTTTATAATTTCTGCATCGGTTAATGTCCTTCTAGGAATTTTATTGGTCATACTAAAACCACAGTAGGTACAAATATTCTGACATTCGTTACTCAAATACATTGGGGCATACATTTGTATGGTATTACCGAAACGCTTTTTTGTAATAGCACTGCTCATTTGTGCCATCGTTTCAAGATATGGCCTTGCAGCTGGAGATATAAGTGCTTTAAAATCTTCGAGACCTCTCTTTTGTGATTGCAATGCCCGCTTAACATCATCTTCTGTTTTTGTTAGAATGCTTGATAACGTTTCATCCCAATTATATTGATCGAAAATGTCTTTGAATGAGGTATCGGGTATTGGGTATCGGGTATTGGGTATCGGGTATTGGGTGTCGGGTGTTTGTTGAATATTCTTCATTATACAACTGCTTTTATTAGTTTATATAACATTTTTCTTACCATAATTACTCGACTTAACAATTCTTCTTTTTCGCCTTCCTGTAAATAATTTAAATCTTTTGATAGAATAACAAGGTATTCTACTTCAGAAATTGACCCAGAAGCAATTCTTAGGAACCTTGCAAACTCTTTATTTGAATCACGTCCACAACCTTCAGATATATTTGTAGGTACTGATGCTGAAGCCCTTCTAATTTGCGATGTTATCCCAAATTTTTCTGTATCTGGAAATTGATTTGTTTTACTATATATTAACAAACAAAGCTCATGGCTATCCTTCCAAACATTCAATTCTTTAAAATCCCTCATTCTACCCCTAATTAAGTATTAATATTATTTTTATTCACAATATAACCGACAACCCGAAACCTAGTATCTGATACCTGTCGGTTGATCCCCAAATTAGCTTTTAGTTAAAAATGATGTTAATGGACTACTTGCTTCTGCATGCTGTTTGATGGGCGCTAACTTTGCATTATATGCCATGCGACCTGCCTCTACTGCCATTTTAAAAGCCTTTGCCATTTCTACCGGCTGTTGTGATACTGCAATGGCCGTATTCACCAAAACCGCGTCTGCTCCCAGCTCTATTGCTTGTGCAGCATGTGATGGACTACCAATACCAGCGTCAACAATAACAGGAACATTACTTTGATCTATAATAATTTCTAGAAATTCTAATGTTTTCAACCCTTTATTACTACCTATTGGAGCACCTAGTGGCATTACACATTGTGTTCCTACCTCTTCTAATCGCTTACACAAAACAGGGTCTGCATGAATATATGGCATGACCACAAAACCTAGTTTTACTAATTCTTCTGCCGCTTTTAAAGTCTCTATAGGATCTGGTAATAGGTATTTAGGATCTGGATGAATTTCTAGTTTAATCCAATTGGTATCTAACGCCTCTCTAGCCAATTGCGCTGCAAAAACAGCTTCTTTAGCATCTCTAACTCCAGAGGTGTTTGGCAAAAGGTTTATTCTAGGATGCTCTAAATGAGTTAAAATATCATCGGTCTCATCGGTAACATCTACTCGTTTTAATGCTACAGTAATTAATTCACTTTCTGAAGCTAATAACGCTTCTTTCATCAATATAGAAGAACTAAATTTTCCTGTTCCTGTAAACAAACGTGATGAAAACTCTTTATCTGCAATTTTTAGTGTATCCATTTTACCTAAACTATTAGCTACCAGCCTTAAAAGCTATTAGCGAATTTATTTTTTTAATTATTTCTTCTAATTCTGTGCTATTTGTTAACATACCAGAAACTGCCACCCCATCTATTCCGGTATTCAAAATATCACCTATATCTTCTAATTTAATACCTCCTATGGCAACAATAGGCACATTAGAGTTTTTAAATGCTAGCTCTGTGGTTATTTGTTTATAACCTTCAATTCCTAGTATCGGGCTCAAATTTTTCTTGGTGGTTGTATGCCTAAAAGGCCCTAACCCTATATAATCTGCCTTATCTTCTATATGCTGCAAACAATCATTAATTGTATTTGCAGTTCTGCCAATGATATAATTATCTCCTAATATTCTGCGTGCTTCGACTATTGACATATCGTCTAATCCCAAATGCACTCCGTCTGCTTGTGAAGCCTTTGCAATACCCACATTATCATTTATAATCATAATGGCCTCATATCGATCACAAATCTGCCTGCATTTTAATGCTGTATTTAGATAAGTAGCCATATCTACATCTTTAAGACGTAATTGTATCCATTTACCTCCTGCTTTACAGACTTCTTCAATATGATGTAAATGATCCAAAGGGTCTTTTCCCTGAGAGATATATTGTATCTTATTCATCTTTTATTCATTTTTTGAGAATTAAGAATTCTTACCGATGGTAGGCTAATAAACTTTTATTAGATTTCAATAATTTCTCGGTGTATCTTTTTCCTCGATAACATGCTTTTAACAAAGGAAAACCTAGTGCCAAATAAGTAGTAATAGCCGATGATAAAATACAACCACTCCCGTGCTTTTCTGACAAATTCTTTTCTTTTGGATTAAAAACATAATGCATCCCCTGTACCGTATATAATTCATCCTTTCCCACTGCTTCTTCTCTATGCCCTCCTTTCAAAAATAAATTAGTTTTTCTACTGATATGCGCAATAGTTTGTTCAATAGTTTTATTGGGAAATAATTTTTCTATTTCAATGAAATTAGGCGTTAGAAGATAAATTTTATCCAAAATACTATCCAAAAGCTCATTTGCTATTAAGGATGATGACGTGTGAAACTCAAAATCAGAACTAGACCGTAAAACAGGATCCAAAACAATTTTAATAGTTGCATTCTTTTTAAGCAAAAAATCAATAATTTGATCAAGGACACTCCAGTTTTGCACAATCCCAATTTTTACATATGTTATTTCAAAACGATCAAACAGTAGACTTATCTGATCTTTAATAACCTCTATATCCACCCAATAACATGTTTTAAATGTTACATCATTTTGAATTGTATTGGCCGTACAAACCGCAAGTCCATATCCTTTTAAAGCTTCAATGGTTTTTATATCTGATGTATAACCTGCTCCTCCAGATGGATCAAATCCTGCTATAGTAAGTATGTTAGGTCTCATTCTCATTAAAGCAACTACTTTTCTACTTTTTTATAGGCGTTATAAATCTGGCTAAAGCTTTCTAAAGAATTTTCAGAATTCCATACACCACCCAATACACCAACTCCTTTAAATCCTAAATCGAATGTCGCCTGCAAAGTACTTTCATTAATGCCTCCCATTCCAACTACATGCTTTTTTATATCAGTTACATCAAAGCCTTTTCCTTTATAACCTGCTTTTGAAATTGAACCAAAAACAGGACTTAACAACACATACTCAAAAGGAACCGTACAGTTCTTAATATCTTCTTTGGAATGAAAAGAGCTACTTACTAAAAACCCCTTGTTTTTATACACTTGAATAGTGACGTCTAAAGCATCCTCCAAGTCTAAACGTGCTTGCTCTTGTAAATGTATCCCTCGCAGTTTATACTGCATGGTTAGCTCTGGAAACTGATGGACCATTATTCGATAATGATATTTTGAATCAATCTGATCTAGCAACGCCCGATATCCATCTATTGTAAACGTTGGTTTACGCAAGTGCAGTATTTCTAAACCGGCATCAAACAAATCGTTAATCTGTTTTGCTTCGTTAGGCAATGGCTTCTCTGATGTAAGTACTATTAACATGCTTTTTATTGCTACACATATTGATTTCTACCTATATGCAAATCAGTTTTTAGCCCTGATCGCAGCGGCATCCTTTTTTGTAGCCATTCTTTACAGATCGAATGGCTACAAAAAAGATATAGCGAAGAGCAGGAATAAGCTCCTAAAAACTACTCCTATAAAAACAACGTTTACAAATAGACTTCGCTTCCTTTTTCTTTAAATTCCTCTGCCTTTTCCTGCATTCCTGTTTCAAATACTTTTTGATCATCCAGTTCTTTTTTGGCTGCATAATCTCTAACTTCTTGAGATATTTTCATTGAGCAGAATTTTGGACCACACATACTACAGAAATGAGCAATTTTTGCTCCCTCTGCTGGTAATGTCTCATCATGATATTCTCTAGCTCTTTCTGGGTCTAATGATAGATTAAACTGATCCTCCCATCTAAACTCAAAACGTGCTTTACTTAATGCATCATCTCTATGTTGTGCTCCCGGATGTCCCTTTGCCAAATCTGCTGCATGTGCAGCAAGCTTATAGGTAATCACACCTACACGTACATCTTCTTTATTAGGTAACCCTAAATGTTCTTTTGGCGTTACATAACACAACATTGCAGTACCGTACCAACCTATCATAGCCGCTCCTATACCCGAAGTAATATGATCATATCCCGGAGCAATATCAGTTGTTAAAGGTCCTAAAGTATAAAAAGGAGCCTCGCCACAAGCTTCTAGTTGCTTATCCATATTTGCTTTGATCATGTGCATTGGTACGTGTCCCGGACCTTCGATAAAAGTTTGCACATCATGTTTCCATGCAATTTTTGTTAATTCTCCCAAAGTTTCTAACTCAGCAAACTGAGCTTCATCATTGGCATCTGCAACACAACCAGGACGTAATCCATCTCCCAATGAAAAAGCCACATCGTATGACTTCATAATTTCACAGATTTCTTCAAAATGTGTATATAAGAAACTCTCTTTATGATGTGCCAAACACCATTTTGCCATGATTGATCCACCTCTGGATACAATACCGGTAATTCTTTTGGCTGTCATAGGCACATAGGCCAATCTAACTCCTGCATGAATCGTAAAATAATCTACTCCTTGTTCTGCTTGCTCGATAAGAGTATCTCTAAAAATCTCCCAGGTTAAATCCTCGGCTTTTCCATTTACTTTTTCTAAAGCCTGGTATATAGGCACAGTTCCTATAGGAACTGGTGAATTACGAATAATCCATTCACGAGTCTCATGTATATTTTGCCCTGTCGATAAATCCATAATATTATCGGCTCCCCAACGACATGCCCATACTGCTTTTTCTACTTCTTCTTCTATACTAGATGTTGTTGCAGAATTACCTATGTTGGCATTAATTTTAACCAAAAAGTTACGTCCCAAAATCATAGGTTCGCTTTCTGGGTGGTTGATGTTTGATGGTATCACCGCTCGCCCTCTTGCTACTTCTTCACGAACAAATTCTGGAGTGATTTCATTAGGAATATTAGCTCCAAAATCCTGACCAGGATGTTGTTTTGATAAACGTTTTGCTTCTTGTATTTTTTGATTCTCACGTATCGCTACATATTCCATCTCTGGAGTAATTATACCTTGTTTGGCATAATACATCTGAGAAACATTTTTTCCTTTCTTAGCGCGTTTTGGTTTACGAAGATGGTTAAACCTAAGATGATCTAAACTTGTATCATTTAATCGCTCATTACAATACTCTGACGAAAACCCATCTAATTCTTCTATATCTTCCCGGTCCTTAATCCACTGCTCTCTTATAGGTTCTATCCCATTATGTATATTGATCTCTTTTGAAGGATCTGTATACGGCCCACTAGTATCATAGACCGTTACCGACTGATTTGGTGTTTTTTTACCCGTCATACTATCGGTAGTATCACTTAATTTGATCTCACGCATTGCGACTTTGATCTTTGGGTGAATGGTGCCTGGTACATAAATCTTTTCTGAACTTGGAAAAGGAGTTGTACTAATTACTTTATCCTGTGGTGCAGTATCTTTTTTCTTCATAATTATTGGGTTTAACCATTATTTTATACTAAAAAAGGCACATATTATCCTCCTTGTGTGGCTTTGATAATAATTACCTGATCTTGCTCTTTTAAATTTGTTGCGTTCCAACGGTCTTTAGAAATAATTTCATTATTAATAGCTATAGCTATTCCTGCCGAAATAATATTTAATTGCGCTACTACTTCTGTCAAAGTAATAGACTCTGAAACCGAATGAGGTTGATTGTTAACGTTTATGGTCATTTTTACTTACTATATACCAAAAACTTTAGGTCAAATACCTAATCTTGAGAAGAAAAAACACATTTATAATGTGCTATTTACTTTTCCCTTCGACGGTACTAACCGCATCAGGTTCAAAGGGTATTTCTCAGACCTAACTTGTAGTTAAGGACACCCCTAAAGTTTCTGTGGCAAAAATAGTAAAATTATATGTAAAATAGTTGCAAATGAGCATTTAACTAGTTTTAAGCCCCAAGTTTCATTGCTTACAGAAAGTTCTTCGCCAACTAAAAGTGAAGTGCCTCAAAAAACATAAAGCCCTGTAGCTATTTCAAATAGCTACAGGGCTTCTTATATTACATTTTAATCTTTTTTATCAAAAAGATTTTACTTACTCTACTGTTACTGATTTTGCCAGGTTTCTAGGCTGATCTACATTCTTACCTAACATCACTGCTATATGGTACGACAGTAATTGCAATGGAATCGTAGTAAGAAGTGGTGTCAAAAATTCTTCTGTCTCAGGAATTTCTATAACATGATCTGCCAACTCTTTTACAGTTACGTCCCCTGTGGTAACGATAGCTATAATCTTTCCTTTTCTTGATTTAATCTCCTGAATATTGCTAACTACCTTATCATAATGTCCTTTTTTGGTAGCTATTACTACGACTGGCATTTGCTCATCGATCAAAGCAATAGGTCCGTGTTTCATTTCTGCAGCAGGATATCCTTCTGCATGTATATATGAAATTTCTTTTAACTTTAAGGCTCCTTCTAACGCTACCGGGAAATTATATCCTCTACCCAAATACAAACAATTCTTAGCATCTTTATAAGTATCTGCAATATGCTTGATATGGTCGTTAGACAATAAGGTTTCTTTTACTTTCTCTGGTATTCTTTCTAATTCCTGAAGGAAATAATGGAAATCGCTATTAGAGATAGTTCCTTTTCTTTCAGCTAGTTTTAATGCTATTAAAGAAAGTACTGTTATTTGAGTTGTAAATGCTTTTGTCGAAGCAACTCCAATTTCTGGACCTGCATGTGTATAAGCACCTGCATGTGTTTCTCTGGAGATAGAAGACCCAACAACGTTACATACACCAAACACAAAAGCTCCATTCTCTTTTGCAAGCTTAATAGCAGCCATGGTATCTGCTGTTTCTCCACTTTGGGATATTGCAATCACCACATCATCTTGATGAATAACCGGGTTTCTATATCTAAATTCTGAAGCATATTCTACTTCTACTGGAATACGAACTAATTCTTCAAAAATATATTCTGCTACCAGACCGGCATGCCACGAGGTACCACAAGCAATAATGATAATACGTTTAGCATTTAATAATTTTGCAAGATTATCATCTATGCCTGCCATTTTAATAATCCCATCTGCCACCAACATTCTACCTCGATAGGTATCACTTATAGCGTTGGGCTGTTCATAAATTTCCTTCAGCATAAAATGTTCATACCCGCCTTTTTCTATTTGCTCGAGGTTAATTTGCAATTCTTGCAAATAAGGCTCTACAGAAGTATCATCTTGTATTTTTCTAACTTTTACTCCTTTTTTTCTACTTACAATAGCCATTTCTCCATCTTCAAGATAAATAGCATTGTTCGTATATTCTATAAACGGAGAGGCATCAGAAGCGATAAAATACTCGTCTTCTCCTACTCCTATAGCTAGAGGACTACCTAATCTTGCCACAACTATTTCGTTTGGCTTTTTCTTATCAAAAACCGCTATTGCATAAGCACCAATCGTTTGGTTTAATGCAATCTGCACTGCTTTTCCTAGCTTTACATTTTCTTTGGTCTTTACATCTTCTATCAAATTAACCAATACCTCGGTATCCGTCTCAGATGTAAATGTATATCCTCTATTTATCAACTCTTTGCGAAGCGCATCATAATTTTCGATAATTCCGTTATGGATAATAACCAAATCACCCGAATTAGACACATGAGGATGTGAATTAATATCGTTAGGAATTCCATGAGTTGCCCATCTGGTATGTCCTATACCGATAGTTCCTTTTGTTGGAATCTCTTTTTCTAAACGTTCTTCAAGATCTGCGACCTTACCTTTGGTTTTGGATAGCTTAATATCCTCACCATCATAAAGTGCAATCCCTGCAGAATCATACCCCCTGTATTCTAATCTTTTTAACCCTTTTAAAACTATTGGATAGGCCTCTCTATGACCTATATATCCTACAATTCCACACATGTTTTAGCTTTTTGTTAATTGGTTTAGTTTTTTGATTTTGTATAAAAAATATCTAGTTTTAATCGCTTTGAATCGGGAACTTCACTACCATAGCCATAGAATACAGTTCCTTCATGCGATATAATTGATGAAAAGGGGATCACTTCATCATTTTCAGAAACGACATCGTTTTCGTCTTTTTCGAGAACAATTCCGTTTGCTATTGTCGAATTATTAACGTTTGATGAGACCGAAATACCTAATTTAACATTGTCTTGATCTCCATTCAAAACATCAATAATATGTTTTGTTATTCTTATTTGATAGAACTCTCCCTTTTTATTAGAGTCTCTACTAATTCTTCCTAAATGAATGATCATTGAGTTTATCACATCTTTTTCATTTTCATTTCGGGTTGAATCTAAAGCGTAATCAATCAATATACTTCCTGTTTCAAGATTATATATATATATTCTTTCTGGTTCTGTATCTCCTCCTAACACTTTACTATCATCAATAAATAAGGTAATAATTGCATCATTTACTAACCAATTAGCATCTTTCAGAAAATCTAATTCTGTTTTTTTCTTTTCTTCTGCAGAAGGGTTTTCAATAATAACAGGGTTTTCATTTTCATCTAGCACATAATCTCCATTACTATCTACTTCGACGTAATTATTAAAAAAATCAAGCGTACCAACAAAACCATTTCCTCCTCTAATATATAAATTTTTATCGGCATCTATCAGTCCTTCATTATTAGCATCTAACTCTCCGGCTTCTACAGTACCCGTACTTGGGTCTTGCTCTATAGTATTAATAATGTTGTTAGAGAAGTTTATCTTAAATTCTCCATTCGTACTCACAGTGCTAGTTACATTATCTTCGGTTACCTCTTTATCGTATGTATAACGTAAGGTAATATCGGCTTGACTCATATCAAAGAAAAACATATTACCATCATTAGCACCATCTGCCAATTCTGTTTTAAAATAAATCCCTCTAAAAAAGTTTCTAAAACTGTTTGCATTATCCAGCTCAGGTTTCCCCTGCATGTCTAATATATTTGTTTTAAATACATCGATTACATCAATTGGGAACTCTACTCTTAATCTTGGAGTTAACTGAAGCGAATCAACCTCTTTATCGTCTACTTTACTGTCATTTCTAGGGACTACTGGTTCTACACTCGCACTAGAAGGCACAAAATCAGAAATTGTATACAATGGACTATCTCCTGTAATAATTTCATTTTCATCTACTTGACTAATCAAGTTAGAATAATACAACTGACGCTCTCCAGATCCTGATTCTGGATCAAAATCCCTAAGAAAGTAGTTTGATTTATATATTGAAAGTTTTATCGGAGTAGACCCGTATACAGAATCCAAAGAATATGTTTTAACCTCATCGCTAGATGTACTGGTTTCTGTACTATGATATGGTAAATTTAACACTACACTGGTTAAGGTAGCATTCTCTCCAAAGTCTGGATTATATCTTTCTAAATCAACCTGAGAAAGTACACTATATATTGACTGCCCATAAAAAGGATCATTATAAACCCCTATTAAGTTACCAGGCATATTGCTGGTTTGTACTCTTTCAAACTTTCGGCTATGAGCTATAGGTGAACATGTATACACATCTTTTTCAAAATTAACACCTCCTAAAACTTCATTCCCAACAGAATCAAAATCATTATCACAAGATACAATTACAAAAACAACAGCTACTATAGATATTGCTTTGCTCAATACATTTTTAAATTTCATAGTTTTTCTTTATGCTATACCAATACCTCTGTCTGATAAAAGGCTTCATAGGCATCTGCAAACTCGTCTGGTTTTTTATATTCTAATACTGGTTGGGCTATTGTTTTTAAATGATCAACTAGTTCTGATGGTATTTCTTCTGATCCTACTATAATAGCATCAGAATTATCAACAGCAACTTTCATCAAATTACTATATGTTGGGCTCGCCAAAGCGCTTACTTTTTCTTCTTCTATCCCATCAAATTTTACCTTTTCCATCATATTCTTATCCAGGGTACCATCAAAACCGTTTCCATACACAGAGGTTACAATTTTACTGTGTCCAAAAAGAGGTTCATTTGCATAGTATTGTTTCAAATACAATGGTAAAAGCGATGCTAACCACCCATGTACATGAATCACATCGGGTGACCAATTTAATTTCTTAACTGTTTCAATAACTCCTTTTGCAAAAAAGATAGCACGTTCATCATTATCGGGAAACAATTTTCCTTCTTCATCTGTCAAGGTTGCTTTTCTCTTAAAATAATCTTCATTATCAATGAAATACACCTGCATTCGTTCTTTTGGTATAGAAGCCACCTTAATAATAAGAGGCATATCTAAATCATTAATGACCAAATTCATACCAGAAAGTCTAATAACTTCGTGTAACTGATGCCTCCTCTCATTAATATTGCCATATCTTGGCATAAAGATTCTTATTTGACCACCTTTGCTATTCACCATTCTAGGCGCTTCAAAAGACATGGATGAAATTTCAGTCTCTGGCAGGTACGGTATTACTTCTGATGATACGTACAATATCCTCTTATCTTTCATATAATCGATACTTTTATCGTCTTCCTTTTGGAATTAATTTTGCAAAATTACGAAAATTTATGCAGTCTGCCAGTAATATCTTATTTTTGCACGCCTTTAAGTTTATATCAAATGCAGGTCCACAGAAAAAGACTAGATATATTAGACGATGTTGCAGTTTTAAAAAAGCAACATGCATCTATTGGTTTTGTTCCTACTATGGGAGCATTACATAAAGGGCATCTTGCCCTAATACAAAGAGCTCTCGAAGAAAATGAGCATGTTATTGTTAGCATTTTTGTAAATCCTACACAATTTAATAATGCCGAAGATTTAGACAATTATCCCAGAACTTTAGATAATGATATTGCACTTTTATCTGAGGTTTCAAATGAAATAATTGTCTTTGCTCCTTCTGCAAAAGAGGTATATAAAGATGATATTTCATCTACAAACTATCATTTTGATGGTCTAGAACATGAAATGGAAGGCAAATATCGACCCGGACATTTTGACGGAGTTGGGACTGTTCTAAAACATCTTTTTGACATGGTTTCACCTGACAGAGCTTATTTTGGTGAAAAAGATTTTCAGCAACTTCAAATCGTTAGAAAACTGGTAGAAATCGAGCAATTACCTATACAAATTGTAGGTTGCCCTATTTATAGAGAAGAAAGCGGCCTTGCGTTAAGTTCTAGAAACAAAAGACTTACTAAAGAACAATATGATGAATCTCCTCTAATTCATAAAATTTTAAAACAGGTACAAAAAGACTTTGGCACAAAAAGTGTTACTACATTAAATGATTGGGTATCAGAACAATTTGAAGATAATAATCACTTATCATTAGAGTATTTTGAAATAGCCAACGTATTAGATTTAAAATCTATTCAACAAAAACAGGAAAACACAAAATACCGAGCTTTTATAGCCGTATTTGCAGGAGAAATAAGACTAATTGATAACATCGCCCTAAATTAAAAATAATTAACTTTGTAACATGCTAGTACACGTCGTAAAATCCAAAATTCATCGCGTTAAAGTAACCGGTGCCGACCTCAACTATATTGGTAGTATAACTATTGATCAAGATCTCATGGATGCCGCTAATATTATTGAAGGAGAAAAGGTACAAATCGTTAACAACAATAACGGTGAGCGTCTTGAGACCTATGCCATACCAGGTCCTAGAAATAGTGGAGAAATCACCTTAAATGGTGCTGCTGCCAGAAAAGTAGCAAAAGGAGATGTCTTAATCCTGATTACTTATGCTATGATGGATATTGAAGAGGCTAAAAATTTTAAACCAAGATTACTTTTTCCTAATGAAGAAAATAATTTACTGAAATAAGTGAATGCTAAACTCGTAAAGATTCTTAAAATAACACTCCCACTAGCATTGGGAGTTTTTTTAATATGGTATTCTATCTCTTCTGCCACCCCAGAAGAAAGACAAAAAACCATACAATATATTACCAAGGCAGATCCAAAATGGATTATATTATCATTACTAATGGGGATCATCTCTCATCTTTCGAGAGCATATCGATGGAAATTTTTATTAGAACCTCTAGGTTATTCTATAAAATTATCCAATAGCTTTATGGCTGTTATGATTGGATATCTTGCCAATCTGGGAATACCAAGATCTGGCGAAGTTCTTAGAGGGGGCACTATCGCCACCTATGAAGGTATTCCTTTCAAAAAAACGTTTGGTACCATTATCACAGAAAGGATCATTGATTTGATCATGCTATTACTAATTATTTCTGTAACCTTACTTTTTCAATCAGAGAATCTATTATCCTACTTAAATCAAAAAATCACAAACCCGTTTATTACTCTTATCATCCTGATTACTTTACTAGTTGCAGGAGTATTATTCTTAAAAATTATTAAGAAATCGAAAAATCCATTCCTCATAAAGCTTAAGGATTTTGGAGAAGGTCTTCTAGAGGGTGTAAAAAGTATTTCAAAAATAAAACATCGTGGTGCTTTTATATTTCACACATTTCTTATTTGGTTTTTGTATGTTGCTATGTTCTATGTGATCAAATTTACTGTACCAGAAACTGCCTCGCTCACGATTGGCCCAATCCTTGCTACTTTTGTGATAGGTTCGTTGGCGATGTCTACAACCAACGGTGGTATAGGAGCATTTCCTATAGCTATTGCAGCTATTTTGCTACTTTTTGACATCGAAAAACCCGCAGGAGAAGCTTTTGGATGGATCCTATGGGGCTCTCAGACCGCAATAAATATAATCATCGGAGCGTTATCCTTTTTATTTCTACCTATAGTAAACAGGAAGAAATAAGGAAATAATTTATATATTGCTCCGTGCTTACTTAACCTTAATCCTATACTTATGAAAAAAAGTGTAACTCTTATAATTGCCTGTTTTTTTGTTTTTTTCGGAAACAGTCAAGCGATTTATGAATCTTTTAGATCTATAAAACTGGATCAAAATAGGGAATTGAAAATTCAATTACCTCGTAACTACAAAAAAAATGTAGACAAAACATACCCTCTGATTATTGTATTGGATGGGGATTATTTATTTGAGCCAGTCGCTGGAAATGTAGACTACTTTTCGTATTGGGAAGACATGCCAGAATCTATCGTAGTTGGAGTAAATCAAAGAAAAACCAGAGAAGATGACTGTAGATATGACAAAGCAGAGTATCTACCTACTCTTAAGGGTTCAGAGTTTTTTGAGTTTATAGGGCAAGAGCTTTTACCTTATCTTAATAAAACATATCGTACAGCACAACTTAAAATTGTAGTTGGGCATGATTATACAGCTAACTTTATCAATTACTTTTTGTTTAAGGACAATCCTATTTTTCAGGGTTATATTTGTTTGAGTCCAGAATTAGCTCCTCCTATGGCAGAGCGAATTGTTTCTAAACTTACTACTTCTCCCGAAATGTGGTATTACCTTGCCACCGCTACTAATGATGCAGAAAATATCAAAAAAGAGGTGATTGCTTTAGATGAAAAACTAAAGACTATCGAAAATCCGGAACTTGATTATGCTTTTGATAATTTTGACGAATCTTCTCATTATACACTAGTAGGTAGAGCGATCCCTAAAGCTTTAGAAGGTATTTTTGAAATGTATCGCCCTATTAGTAAGAAAAAATATAAAGAAGTACTACTTACACTAGAGACATCTCCTTATGATTATTTGGTGGATATGTACAAAACTACCGAGCAATTATATGGTATTAAAAGAAAAATAAGAATCAATGACTTTATCGCAGTTTCTACTGCAATAGAAAAAAATGAAAATTGGTCTGAGTTAGAGCCTCTAGGTAAACTTGCCATTAAACAACACTCTGATCTTATGTTGGGATACTACTATCTTGGAATGTTTTATGAACAAACGGGAGAGCCCAAAAAAGCCATGAGAGCCTATGAAAGTGGTTTTCAGCTTTCTGAAGTTGCTTTCCTTACAAAGGATTATATGTTAGATAAAGTAAACAAAATCAAAGAAGATTTTGGCTGGTAATTTTACCACTTTTAGTCAATACAATATAAAAAGATCTCTACTTAGAGATCTTTTTTTGTGTCTTAAAAATATAGTATTTTTACTCCCTTATTTAATCTTCTATGGCCAAAACCAAAACTGTTTTTTTCTGTCAGAACTGTGGTTCTCAATACGCCAAATGGCAAGGACAATGTACGTCTTGTAAAGAATGGAATACTATTGCAGAAGAAGTAGTTCAAAAAGCGGCTACCAACGATTGGAAAAATGCAACCACTGCATCCAAAATAAGCAAGACAGCCAAACCTCTTCGAATTTCTGAAATTAGCACTAGTCAGGAAGCACGTTATAACACAGACGATATTGAATTAAACAGAGTGCTTGGCGGAGGACTGGTTCCTGGGTCCTTAACACTTCTGGGTGGCGAACCTGGTATCGGAAAAAGCACCTTGTTATTGCAGATTAGTCTTAAACTACCTTATAAAACACTCTATGTTTCTGGAGAAGAAAGTCAGCAACAAATTAAAATGCGGGCAGAGCGCATACAGGCCAAAACAGATACCTGCCTGATTCTTACCGAAACCAAAACACAAAATATCTTTAGGCAAATCGAAGAAATAGAACCCGATATTGTCATTATAGACTCTATACAAACACTGCACAGCGACTATATAGAGAGTAGTGCAGGAAGTATTTCACAAATCAAAGAGTGTACAACAGAACTAATTAAGTTTGCCAAAGAAACAGCCACCCCTGTAATACTAATTGGTCATATTACCAAAGATGGTACCATTGCTGGACCAAAGATCCTTGAACATATGGTAGATACCGTATTACAGTTTGAAGGAGACCGCAATCATGTATATCGCATTTTACGTGCCTTAAAAAACAGGTTCGGTTCTACATCAGAGCTAGGTATTTATGAAATGCAAGGAAGCGGATTAAGAGAAGTACACAATCCAAGTGAAATTTTAATTTCTAAAAACGAAGAAGAGCTAAGTGGTACTGCTATCGCTTCTACGGTAGAAGGAATGCGTCCTATCATGATCGAGATACAGGCTTTGGTGAGCACAGCGGTTTATGGTACTCCACAACGCAGTGCAACTGGGTATAACCTTAAAAGGCTTAATATGCTATTAGCCGTTTTAGAAAAACGAGCTGGATTTAGATTGGGAGCCAAAGATGTTTTTTTAAATATTACAGGAGGAATCTCTGTAGATGATCCTGCTATCGATCTAGCGGTAGTTGCAGCGATATTATCTTCTAACGAGGATATCCCGGTTCCCAAGGATTATTGCTTTGCAGCAGAGGTAGGCTTGGCAGGAGAAATACGCCCGGTTAACAAAGTAGAGCAACGTATCCAGGAAGCCGAAAAACTAGGGTTTTCTACCATTTTTGTTTCCAAATACAACAAAATCCCTCATCAAAATAAAGGGATTAAGGTATTAATGGTTACCAAAATAGAAGATGTAATAGTGCACCTATTTGGGTAATCTTGACAATAGTAGATCAATAAAAATACAACACCCATTCTCTCCTTACTTAAAGAAGAAAATAGGTGTTTTATAATAATTAACACTTGTAATTTTCAGAAAATAAATTTACTCATTAAAATAAAAAGACACACGTTTCTTTTGTGCAAATTTTAAACAAACTTGTAGTAATTTTATCACAATTAAGGAGCCGGATTGGGTATCTGCTCATGAACAGCTTCTATCTCTTTCAGGATAGTATCTGACAATGTAATATCGATACTTCCTATATTTTCTTCTAGCTGCGCAAGCGATGTAGCTCCTATAATATTACTTGTTACAAAAGGACGCTCATTTACAAAAGCCAACGCCATTTGTGTTAAGCTAATTCCATGTTTTTTAGCAATTTCATTGTAAGCTCTGGTTGCCTTAAATGAATTGTCATTATGATATCTTGAAAACTGCGGAAACAAAGTAACTCGTGCATTTTTGGGAGTCTCATCCAGGTATTTCCCTGTTAATTGCCCAAAACCAAGCGGAGAATATGGTAGGTGACCTACATTTTCACGATGTAAAACTTCAGTAAGTCCGATTTCATCCTTACGATTTAAGAGGTTATAAGGGTTTTGCACCGTAATCATTTTAGGTGCTCCTTTACGTGCTTCTTCTACATATCTCATCACACCATAGGGAGTTTCATTAGACAGTCCAATTTCTCGTATCTTACCCTCCTTTTTAAAATCACTCAGGTATCCAAGTATTTCATTAAAATTATCACTCCATTCTTCTGCTTCGTCATGTGTATACCCTCTTACTCCAAAGAAATTTGTAGTACGTTCTGGCCAGTGCAATTGATATAAATCGATATAATCTGTTTGCAAACGTTGTAAACTTTTATGAATAGCATCTGCAAACTCTTCTTTGGTAAATCCACCGGTACGAATGTGTTTTACAAAATCTCTAGGTCCTACAATTTTGGTTGCAATCACGACCTCATCTCTTTTCTTGGTTTTCTGCAACCATGTACCAATAATTTTTTCGGTACTTCCTTGTGTTTCTTTACGGGCAGGAACCGAATACAATTCTGCTGTATCAATAAAGTTTACTCCTTTATCAATTGCATACTCTAATTGTTCGTGTCCTTCTGCTTCTGTATTTTGTTGGCCCCAGGTCATGGATCCAAGGCATATTTTACTTACTCGAATATCTGTATTGGGTAGTGTAGTGTATTTCATGTGTTTATAATATTACTTTAGATGTCAGATGAAACTCACCAAATAATCATTTCCTTGTGTAGTAACAATTTTATTATGACTTGTTTCATTTGTTTATGACGACTATTCGTTTTTATGTATGAGATAAAAAGTAAAGTTAATACCTCCAAAAGTAGAAACTCTTAGGGTAGATAATGTAAAAGTTATCATAATAAATGAGGTACAAGGCCAAAGAAAATACGCTATATTTTTAATAAACTGTGGAATATATCCACAGTTTATTCCCATAAATCAACACTATTTAAACAGTAGTCTATAAACAGGAAAACCATAACGCACTTACTACCAGTCCTATACAATCAAAATGCTAATTTTTATTCTTTTGGAACGATCTTTTCTATAGATGAAGCAACTCAACTTAAACACTGATTATAAATAATGGTAGTTCTTAGAGTTAGATAAGATTGATCATTTAGAAAAACAGGTATACCTAAACCTATTTTTCTTCATCGACTAACCAAACACATGTATGTAAATACAAAGAATTAATGATTAAACCTTTACTCGAGAAGAAGCATCACTAACTAAATGCTTTTAAACCAAAAAAACGGATACAACAACCCCAAATGTTGTATCCGTTTTATTTCATCCTCCAACAGCATATTAATTAACCTAATACCATATGACAACTGTTACTCTCCCAATATGTGTCATATGATATACAACCTAAACTAAATTCCTCCAACAACCATCATATCTATTTTAGATTGCATCTAATACCTCTTCTCAAATGATATTACTTACTAAAATCATTTCTTTTTGTTCCATATTTCAAAATAAAATACATCGATAGCGATGCTATCCCTGAATTTTCTTTCTCATCTGAATCAAAAATAATTTAATTCAGTCAACAGTAATTTCATTTAAGAACCGGTATAAATCATCTCTCTTGCGAAACCCACTTTTACAAGAGAGATGCAAAACTCAACTATGAAATTCTTTGATACAAAAATAAGGCCACTTTTTTGTACAAAAAATCAATATTGAGGGAACGGGCATTTTCGATGAGCAAAACATCCTCTTTATGAAGTAAATACAAGTTTTCCTGGATTTAAAAAAAAATTAAAAAAAGTTCTGACCATCAAATCTGTTTCTTAATAATTCCTTGATTAGATTAATTTTTTATAACAAAGTCATTTTAATCAGTCATTCAAAAAGAATCTGTTTTTATGACGATAAATCATCGTTTTACGGTTTTCCCATTTTAAAGAAACACATAACCCTTTTCTTACTAAATAATCAAAACTCACCACTTACTGTGCATGCATAATAATTTAAGTTGACTATCTAATTAGCGAAAAGTTATGTTTCCTTTTTAAAATTTAGAGCTTATTGTTACGCAGATTAAGGTTCTATTAAAAAGCCAAAAGATCAAACTCTTTTTTTTGTCATTCTCTTAGTTTCGTCACAAATCAAAACTCACTAAACTTAGTAACAATGAAATTATTTTTACAAAAAATGATGTGGTTATTACTCACATCACAATGTTTTTATGCGCAAACTATAGAAACCAGATTAACAAAGATAGAGCGAACATCAAACCATCAAATCTCTGATTTCTTTGATGCCAATCTTGCTCCTTTTTACCATGGTGTGGTTTCTGGAGATCCACTCGAAGATGCCGTTATTATCTGGACCAGAGTAACCACCAATGCTGCTTCTGCAGTAGTAAACTGGAAAGTTGCCAAAGACCCTGCAATGACTCAGATTGTGCAACAAGGTCAAACAACTACCAATCAAAGTAGAGATTATACAGTTAAAATAGACGTAACTGGTCTCGATGCATTTACAACCTATTATTATCAATTCGAAACAATGGGAGCCACCTCGATTATTGGTAAAACCAGAACGGCCCCTTCAAAAAACGAGCTGGTATCTAATTTGAGGTTTGCCGTTGTATCCTGTTCTAATTATCAAAATGGATATTTTAACGCTTACAACCAAATTGCAAAACGCCAGGATATAGATGCTGTAATTCATTTGGGGGATTATATCTATGAGTATGAATCTGGAGGATACGGTTATGATGATGAAATAGGTAGAGGGCATCTACCCGAAAACGAAATCATCACCCTAGACGATTATCGCGTACGCTATTCTTATTATCGCTTAGACCCTATGCTGCGTAATGTGCATCAACAGCATCCTTTTATTCATATTTGGGATGATCACGAATTTGCCAATGATGCTAATAAGTTTGGAGCACAAAATCACAGTCCTGATACCGAAGGGAGTTGGGAAATAAGAAAAGTAAACGCACATAAAGCATACTTCGAGTGGATGCCGGTTCGTGCCAATACCATAGAGCAGTATCGATTGTATCGTACAATTTCGTATGGTAAGCTTATGGATCTTATCATGCTAGATACCCGAATAGAAGGTAGAGACACCCAGGTAACCGCATCAAAAAACCTAATTAGTGCAGCCTCGTCTAATGTAGCTTTCAAAAAATATGCAAAAAATGTAATTGCCCAAAAAGACCTTACCAAAAGAGAAGACGTAAAAGATGTGCTTACACACGTACTACCTTTACTTCTAAATACATCTGATCAAAAAAGAAAAGGGCAGCAAGGTCTATCACAAGAAGAGTTTAACACTGTGGTTACCAATTTTACTGATTTGATCCTACAAAAAAGGACAGGTAATAAGATTGATCCAAAGCAAAAGTCGGTATTAGAAACACTTTTAAAGAAAGGGACTGTGTATACCGAAAAATACAATCGTAAGGAGAACAAAGTTACGTACAAATCAATTTTGGGAGCCGAACAATTTAACTGGCTTACCAACGAATTATCATCATCAACTGCCAAATGGCGCGTCATAGGAAACCAGGTGATGGTAATGCCCTGGAACGGGGTGCCGTCTGATGATGCCTGGGATGGGTATACAGAAGAAAGAGATCGGTTACTAAACCATATCAAAACCAATGATATTAATAATGTGGTGGTACTTACAGGAGATATTCATAGTACTTTTACAGGAGAAGTTAACTACAAAGGATCCTGCGAAATGTGTGAATTTGTAGTACCTAGCGTAACTTCGCTTAACTTAGATTTTTTAGGAAACTTTATTTCTGGTGTAGCAGAGTTTTATACCAAACTTCTTAACCCGCATATTAAAGATGTAGATTTGGATAATCATGGATATTTTGTTTTGGATGTTACCGAAGATAGAGTACAATCAGATTGGTACGATATCCCAGATGTAACCAAACCTGTGGTAGGAGAGCAACGATCCAGAGGTTGGTATGTAAATAGCAATGACTGTAAACTACATAAAGCATCGAATGCAGCAAAAGCAAAAGGTAGAACACCCATCGAAGAAACGTTGGCTACCACCAAGCCCGCTATACCTCTACCCAATGAAGATGTAACCGTGATAGGTATATACCCAAATCCCATGGAAAGCCAGGGAAATATTCATTATTTGGTGAGTCAAAAAACCAAAGTCTCTATTTCTTTATATGACATACAAGGAAAATTGATCCAACCATTGCAAAACGAACAATTATCATTGGGTATTTATAACCTAACGGTAGACACGCAATTCCTAAAAAGCGGAAACTATATTATGATACTAGAAACTCCTACTACCAAGGTAAGTAGAAAGATTTTTATTAAATAGAGTAAGCTTGGTATAAATATATCAGCATTGTCACACTGAGTCCTGCGATTGCACTTCGACAGCGTCTGTCTTGAGTTTATAGAAGGGTTCAGTGTGATATTGTGATACGATTGTTAGTGTTAAAAAAACTGTCATGCTGAGCTTGTCGAAGTATGTTTTCTCCTATACCACCACCCAAACAACAGTAACACTATCATACCACCTGTACCCAACACCCAATACAGCAGCGAATGATCTTCAAAATGCATCGGAGTCGAATCACCTACCAGATAAAAACTAGACCAATAGAACGGATGTAATCTATTGATATCTGCGGTTTCTAGATATTGTAATTTTGCCTGCTGCAAGGCTTTACCTTTATTCATACCCGATTTTAGATTTAAATAAAAGTACTTCATAATTTCTGGGGTGGTATGATCAGAAACCTCCCAACGGGTTAATAATAAACTTTTTGCACCCGCATACTGAAACGCATTACCCAAACTCATAATCCCCTCGCCTTTGGCAATTTTACCAGTACCTGTATTACAAGCACTTAATACTGCAAGCTCTGCAGGAATATCCATAGCAAATAACTCATGGCTATAGAGCAGATTATCTTCTAAGGTGTCTTTGGTTTTGGTAAAGTAGAGTTTCGAGTTTTCGGGGCGCTCATGGTCTACCTCGCCATGTAAAGCCAGGTGTAAAATATTATAGTTGCTTGCATTTTTCTTAAAATTAGCTTCGATAGCTTGTGATCCATAATAATACTGCCCATCGATAATGTTAGAAATGGCTTTTATTTCTTTACGGGTACCGGGTAAATCATCTCCAAGGTCTCTAAGCGCAGCCAGACTGATCGATTTTTCACTTTTGCTATCGACCCCAACAGAAAAAGAAAAGGCAAGACACTCTTGTAATGACTTTGCAGTATTCTTTCCTTTAAAACGATCAAATAACAGGCTCCCAGAATTGGCATACGATATTGCATAGTTGTTAAGCAAATATGACAAGTTCTTTGGGTTATTAGAACTCTCTTTTTGGGTGAGTAGCAACTCAAAATTAAGATGCCATAATGGCCCATCTGGAATAATAATTAATTGATCTCCTACCAATTTTTTTTGTATAGGGTCTATTAATTTTTGAAATAGCTCGTATCCTTTTTCTTTATAGGTTTGTAGATCTTGCGAAACAATACTATTGTTATATTCTTCTATTTGTTGGGTAAGCCCTGGGGTCGCCAATTGTTGTATGGCAACATCATTTTTTGATATCGTAAATGCATAAGTAATACTATCTGTAGTAAAAAACTCTAGTACAGTAGTTTGATTGTTTAGTTGCTGCTGAATGTCCCCTATCGATATCGTTTTATTTTGATATTTAAGTTGATAGTATTTGGGATAGTTCTTTTCTAAAACGGCGGTAAGTGAATCTTGCTTTCTATTGATCTCAAAAAGCTTATTTTCATACTCATTAATTTTTAGACTATCCTTATTTTTAGTAGACTCCTCCTTATTCATTCTGGATTGATAAAACGCACGATCTATTTTAATTGTTTTTTCTAAAGTAACCAGACCTTTGGGTAAATCAGCAAAACTTTTGGCTGTGGTAAGTAACTCTTTTAAGGTATTGGCCTTGCTTTTTTCTGTATAATAAAAAGCTTTTTCTAAGGATACAGGACCATAGGTATGTTGATACAACAATATTTGTGCCTCTACTGCTCCTTTATAAGTCTCTTTTGCCGTTTCAGCAAATGCTATTTTATCTTGGTGATTTTTAAAGTTACCTCTAATTTTATCAATAACACCATCAACTTTGTCAAACAGAGCTATAGCTTTATTTAGAGTATTAATTTCTTTTTCTTCTTTATAAATGCTACTATATGTTTTTGCCTTACCATTAAAATTAGATAACAATACATTTAGATCTAAAAAATTATTAGAATCGAAATCATTCTTAAAATCATTTTTCAAATTAGCATTAATAGATTTATTATAAAATTTGATTGCGTTTTCATATTGTCCCATTTTAAAATATGTTAAGCCGATGTTATCATAAGTTGATGCAACTATAGCATTCTTTTCACCTAAAAAACCTATATAAATTTTCAAGGATTTTAAAAAATATTCTAGTGCATAATCATAATTAGTTTGTGCAAGGTAGTGATCAGCTAAGTTTTCATAAGAATGTGCTGTATACATATGGTTTTCTCCAACCAACTTCAATATTATTGACAATCCCTTATTATTATATTCTAATGCTCTTTTAAAATCTTTCAATTCACCATAAACCAAACCAATATTGTGATAAGGTCCTATAAGTCCTGAATGTTCCTTACCTAATAATTTCTCTCTAATATTAATGGTTCTATTTAAATACTTTAAAGCTATATTATATTTACCTATATTTTTATAGACTATTCCAAGATTATTGTAAGAAGTAGTAACTTCGTAACTATTTTCTCCAAAAAGCTTTTTATTAATCTTTAAAGCTTTCTTATGACATAATAAAGCCTTTTCGAACTCTCCTTTTGCTTCCAAAATCGCGCCGACATTATTATAAGAGTTTGCTGTGTATTCATGATTCTCTCCCCTAGCATTTAGACTAATTTTTAAATTTTTCTTGTAGAATTCCAATGCCATATCTAAGTTATCATAAGCGTCAGCTACTCCACCGATATTTAGATAACTTGTCCCTATAGAAGGATCATTAGCAGGCAATATCTTTTGCTTAATAGATAATGATTTTTTGTATAGCTTTAAGGCCCTTTCATATTCCAATTTTTCTTCATAACATAAACCTAAGTTATCATATGCCAAAGCTTCTTCCAAATTACCATCGGACAAATATTCTTTGCAAATTTTTAGAGCGTTTTTAGCATTCTTGATAGAACTCTCAAGTTCATCCATCCCCCAAAAGCTAAATGATATATTATTATAACAACTCGCTACTCGTTCCCATGCTTTTGATTTCTCATAGATGGGTAATGCCTTTTTAAAATATTCGATAGAACTCTCATACTCTTTATTGGTTCGCAACGAATCTGCTTTTTGATAGTATTGTCCGGCCTGTAGCGTATCTTTTTCTATTTGTGCGTGACCAAAAGAAAAAGCAAATAACACAAAAAGAGGAATAAGGAGTGTTTGTGTAGAAAATAAGGGTAATGCTTTCATCGGATTATGAGTATAAGTTTATGAGTTAGTAACAAAGAACGTAAAAATGTACCATCTTACTATCTGTAAATTAACATCGTTTTGATCTATTGGTTTCTTTTTACTTTTTGTGAGCACCTCGACAACGTTTCAAACCCACAACACGGACTGAGGTTCTCGAAGTCCATCATTATCAGCAATCTTACCCTTCGAGAACCTCGGGGCGGGCTCCTTCGAGAGCCTCAGGGTTCGAAAAAACCTTCGAACTTCGGACTTCGAACTTCGGACTTCGGACACCAGAGGCCGGACTTCCAGCTCCATAACATGAACTAACAACGATCAATCATCAATTATACTCCAGCTTTAAAGCTTCAAAAATTCGTGGCACACTTTTTGGTTTTTATCAAATAAATTAAGTATTTTGAGTCGATTTTAAGTTTTTTTTAATACTAAAATGAAACTTAGATCGTTTTTAAAAAACTGATGGATTAACCTTTAACTATAATACATTATTTAAACACCCAAACATTATGAAAAAATTATTTCTACTTCTATTCGTGCTAGGTACAGGATTATCGATGCAAGCTCAAGCCACTGACAATTCGGCTCAGGATTGGGCACAAAGTAATGAAGAATTTACCGAAATATATTCTATAGCCACCGACCTAAGTAAAAGAACTGATAGAGTTATTGCAAATGGTAACGTAATCTCGATTGTAAAAGATACCGGTACAACTTCTCTTCAAAGAAAAAGAGATACTTCTGTTCCTGTTGAGTTCTACGATTTTATTTTGTTAACATCTACAGGTAGAAAAATTATATTAAACAAAGGACAAACAGCTAAGGTTATCGATAAGTTCAGAACGGTACTAGAAAAAGCGAAAGAATCTCTTGATGTAGATAATACCAGAGATATCAATGAAATACTTAATAATCTATAAATTAAGATTATATAACATAAGAAAAGGCGACTCGTTGAGTCGCCTTTTCTTATGTATAGTATTTTCAAAACCGATTATATATCGTTTAACAACTTAGTAATCTCATCTAGTTTTGGGGTAAGGATCACCTCGATACGACGATTCTTTCCTTTACCAGCACTAGTCTCGTTAGAAGTTACCGGTGCAAACTCTCCTCTACCGGCTGCGGTAAGATTTTGCGGGTCTATTTTTGGGTTTTCTAATAAAATATTTACAATCGCAGTGGCACGCTTGGTCGATAGATCCCAATTGCCCGATAACTGCCCGGTACCCGTATAAGGTACATTATCGGTATGCCCTTCTATCAATACTGCGATATCTTTATTGGTACCCAACACCTCTCCTAATTGTTGTACCGCTTTTTTACCTTGTGTTCCTACAGCCCAACTACCCGATTCGAATAGTAGTTTGTTTTCCATAGAGATATATACCTTACCATTGCGCTCTTCTACAGTAAGTCCTTTACCCTCAAAATTACGTAAGGCTTTGGAGATGGCAGTTTTTAAGGATTGCATTTTGGCATCTTTGGCAGCGATGAGTCCTTCTAACTCATCTACTCGCTTAGCCCTTGCTGCCAGGTCTTTTTGTAATTTCTCTAATCGACTACGCTCTGCTGCCAGAACACGTTCTTTATCTTCTAACTGTCCTAGTAGCTCGCGGTTCTTTTTGCTATTGGCAGCTAGCTTGGCAGAGCTATTTTCTTCTAAAGCATCGTACGAGCTTTTTAGGTTTTCGTAATTGGCTTGTGCAGCATTGTAATGCCCCTGCAGATCATCTCGCTCTGCTTTTACTTTTTGGTACTCGGCATCTAGCTGCTCCATGGCTCTTTTATCAGCCTCGCTCGCACTTTTAAGAGCCGACAACTGGTCTTTGGTCTTTCTATTTTCTCGTTTAAGGCGTGCATATTTACCTTCCAGTTCTTTATATACTTTAGAAGATACGCAAGAGGTCATTATTGCTCCCAGCACTAATATACAGACGATTTTTTTTATCATTGTGTGTTTTTTTGGTTTGAAGTCCGAGGTCGGGTGTCCGAGGTTTTTTTATTTTTTTTTGGACAGAAGTCGGAGGTCCGAAGTCAGATGACTGAAGTTTCTGTCTTGTAACTTCCGTCTTCAAGCTTCGGGCTTAATTTATAATGCTAATTCTACTACAATAGGGCAATGATCACTATGCTTGGCTTCAGATAAGATCACGGCTCTTTTTAACTTATCTTCTAAAGGTTGTGCCACCATACCATAATCCAAACGCCATCCTTTATTATTATTTCTGGCATTAGCTCTATAGCTCCACCATGAGTATTGGTGTGGTTCTGTATTAAAATGTCGAAACGAATCGATAAATCCGCTATCGATAAAGTTACCAATCCATTCTCGTTCTACTGGTAAAAACCCAGATACATTTTTATTACGTACCGGATCATGAATATCTATTGCTGTATGACAAATATTATAATCTCCTAAAATAACAAGGTTTGGATGATCTTTTTTTAGTTCATTAATATATCCTTGAAAATCTGCCATGTACTTAAGCTTATGTTCCAAACGATCGGTATTGGTTCCGCTAGGTAGGTAAAGACTCATGACCGATACTCCGTTAAAATCGGCACGCAGGTTACGTCCTTCAAAATCCATATAATCGATCCCGGTACCATACTCGATATGATCGGGTTCTGTTTTGGATAAAATGGCCACCCCACTATATCCTTTTTTCTGTGCACTGTACCAATAATTGTATGGGTATCCTGCTTCTGCAAATACATCAAGGTCTAGTTGTTCTTTATTGGCTTTAATTTCTTGAAGACAGATTACATCGGGATCGGCTTGTTGTAACCATTCGATAAAACCTTTATTAAGAGCAGCTCTGATTCCGTTTACGTTATAGGAGGCAATTTTCACGCGTTTTAATTTTATTAGTTTCAGTAAAAATAAAACTTATGACACAAAATAAGTAGTGTATGAATAGATTTTATGTTAAACATATACTTGGCCATCGTAGTTATTATACTACAGAGGTATATCTAAGTAGTTTTGATCAAGAAGTTTTAGATGATGCTGCGGATCAGGTTTGGGGTTGAGTTAATTTTATCAAACTTCATATTTGTTGAAAGCGTAACACGTCTATCGATTTGCTATTCCCCCCAATTTTCATCATGTATTATATCCATTGTTTTAAACACGAACTGTTTATATTCCTTTAAAGGTTGATTAAACAATCCTATAATCAATAGATCCTTTTCTGGAATACGTATATGAAAAGAATTAAAACCGGCATTAGAACCTGTATGATAAACAAATGAAACTCCGTATGGATTAGGTTCGGCAAAAAACCTTTCTTTTGCTATAAACCAACTATAACCCACAAATGGAGTATACTTACTCTTCCAGTTAGCAGGTTTCCATGGGGTTCTGGATTCTTTAGTCAATTTTTCATTAAGAAATACATGGTTTTGTATGGCTTCTTCATATTTTGCCAATTCTAGTACAGAGCTCCAAATCCCACTGTTACCAGATGCTGCAAAGGTGGGTTCTTCTCCATAATCCTGTTGGTGGTACTTACCATCTTTGTATATATAACCATGTGAAACTCCTTGTGTAGGATGAGCCCCATCGGCTATGGTACTATGTATCATTCCTGATGGTTCGTATATATTGTTATAGATAAATTCTTGCCAGGGAGCACCTGTGATTTGATCAATGATCAAAGCCAAACCATTATATGATGGGTTAGAGTATGTAAAATACTGTCCAGGTTCAAAATAAAGACTATCTACATGTTTTAAAGGTTCAAAATTCTGAGTATCCTTTGCCGTAAGATAAAACTCTCTGTTTTCTACTACCTTTCTGGCATCGGGAATACCAGAAGTATGAGATAACCAATGTTTGATTGTTATCTTATTAGCAATCTCTGGATGTTTAAAATCATTAAAATATTTTGCAATAGCATCATCAATAGATAATTTACCTTGCTGCTGTAGTATTAAGATAGCATTAGCTACAAATGTTTTAGAAATCGATGCTGTATTAAATAACGTATTTTCTGTAATCTTTTCTTGGGTTTCTATATCTGCTACTCCATAATTTTTTAGAAACAAGGTCTTATCTCCTTTCTTAATCAATACAGAACCCCCAGGTTCTTCTGGGTTAGGAAACTCTTTGGTATAAAGCGAATCTAGTTTGATTTGTAAAGCTGTTAATTTCTTCGGTTCTTTTTTACAAGAACTCACTAAAAGGATACAGCAAATCATTAAAAATAAATTAGAACTCTTCATAGTATTTATAGTTGATTATTATACACCTTTACTTCTGCTTCTTTACCATCTTTTCTGCCATCAGCAATGCATTATAGGCATTTACGATCTTACCCGATTTGTAAAACTACTGTTTACCGGCTATAAATCTGCTATGAATAGTATTTTTGCAGGAACTTCTACTAGTTTTTTGGCATCTATCTTTATCGTGATTCTCTTATGGCTAGGGGCCAATTATGTGTTAGACGGAGAGATTACTACCGGAGAATTATTCTCTTTTTATGCACTAATTGGGTATTTTAACAGTCCTATATCGTCACTTATTGGAATGAATAAAACAATTCAGAATGCACTAATTGCTGCCGATAGATTATTCGAAATAATGGATTTGGAGTTAGAAAAAACATCTAACCAACTAGCCTTAAACAAAGAAAATTTGGGTGATATTACTTTCGAAAATATTTCGTTTAGATATGGTACCCGTGCATGGGTGTTTGAAAATCTGGATCTGGTCATCAAGAAAAACCAAACAACTGCCATTGTAGGAGAAAGTGGTAGTGGTAAAACCACCTTGATCTCGTTGTTACAAGGATTGTACCCGATTAATGAAGGTAAATTGTTTTTTGGCAAATATGACAGTAAACATCTAGAGAAACATGCATTACGAAAACATGTGGGAGTGATCCCCCAACAACTCAATCTATTTTCGGGTACGGTCATAGAAAATATTGCCTTGGGAGATTCTTTTCCAGACATGCAACGTGTATTAGATTTGGCAGACGAATTGGGGATTACTGCCTTTGTAGAAAAACTACCTTATGGTTTTGAGACCCAAATTGGAGAAAACGGAGCATCCCTATCTGGTGGACAACGACAACGAATTGCCATTGCAAGAGCCTTATATAAAGACCCTGAAATATTATTGATGGACGAAGCGACATCTGCCCTAGATACTACCTCAGAAAATACTATAAAAAAGGCCATTGATAACTTTAAAAAGCGAGGTAAGACCATTATTGTTATTGCCCATCGACTAAGTACCATCGCCAATGCAGATAATATTCTAGTAATGCAAGAAGGAAAAATTGTAGAACAAGGTAATCATCAACAGCTTCTAACCCATCAAGGCACTTATTATAATCTATGGAATAATCAAAGTTTGGTGTGACAACAATCACAATATCAAAACTTGAGTTAACAAACCAACTTATTACTCAAAAAAACCATACGCAGAGGAACCGTTCCACTCTTTGATACTAGAATCAATATTAAAGTAGTAAAAGCTAATGACATTATTAAGAATAATTATAACGGTTATTACTAAAAATAGATATGAGGACAACCGAGGTTAAATATAATATTTCTGGTAAATCGGTTTCTTTATATGTTGAAAAAGAACAAATCATATCGTTATAAAAATATTGGATATGGCAAGATGGTTATTTCATCGTTTCTTAACCTTTAAGACAATCCAGTTGTTTTAGGGAAATATTAGTTTTAATAAATTTTTAACTATCTGATTTTCAAATGATAATGTTTTATTGGTAACTTTAAAATCTGTTAAACTTACAAACCACCCCATATCTGAAGATTTCTTCGGGTATGGGGTGGTTTATTTTAGTTTGAAAAAAGTAATTGATAAAATAAAATCATTAAATAATGAAAAATAAATTATTAGGAACAGCTTTAGCATTATCAATATTGACTGCAGCTTACTATGGTCAGAAAAATTATTTTTTAAACCAAAAACTTAAGGAAGAAATTGAAAAACCTTTTATCAACAAAAGACTTGTAGAAACTATTAGCAAAGGGCAAGACAGTATAATTTTCGTACTTAATAAATGTGCTAGAGAATGTCGTGGTATAATGAGTTTTCCAATAAGTCCTGAGGAAAGAAGAGACTTTACAGAATGTTTAAGACGATGCCAAAGAAGCAATGGATCAATTGGTGATTGGAAATAACAAGCATACATAATTGGATTAATAAACGATAACTTTAAAAATAATTCAGTAAGCGGTTATAGACTAAGTTTATAGATAATAATAAGGAGAGTAACAGTTTTATCCATATCACCACAAATATTTAAAAGTTCAATAAAATAATAGCAGTCCAAGTAAAGACAATGTCAAAAGCGAACAAACAAGGATGAAGATTAAGCAAAGGAATTACCATTCGTAAAAATAATCCAAACCTGTTTGTAATATTGGTGAATGTTTTGGAAAACGAAAAATGTGATTACTACATTTACCCTTATGATTCGTTAAACGAAAGGGTAGAAAATACATATAACAATTATATTAATGCACCCAAAAAAGATGGGGCTGCAAGAAAAGATGTTGATTTCAGATGGTTCAATTCATAATGACTTTTCTGAAGAAGATAAAAAGAGGAAAAATAACAGGGAACTGTTACCTTAAAATTTCAAATAGACTATGGTTATTACCAAATATCATATAGAGTTATACAAACGTGTTGAAGGTGATGTAGACCACCTTCAACGCATTGGAACTCCTGAAGAGAAAACCCTTAAAAATCAAGATATAATTTTGAAGATTGGAGAAATTGTAACAGATTTAGAACTCTCCAAAAATGGATTAGCATCATTTGAATACACCAAAAAGTTAAATTTAGAATTGATAGAGTTATGTTCTAATGATAACGTGATTGCTCAATTGAAACAATTAGAAATATTTGAATAGATCTATTAATAATTTTGTTAAATTAAAACTCAATAAAACGATAAAATTAAAACCTAGATACCATGAGAAAACTAAATCAATTAAGAAGCCAATTTAGAGCATTGACCGCATTAGAAAAAAAGTCTGTGAACGGGCAAGGTATTACCAACTCTGCTTGTCCAAATGAATGCAGTTCTTATCGTATGTTATGCCCGGGAGCTACTAATCTTATTTGTAAAAAAGTTTCAATTTGCCCATTGGATTCTAAGAGATATTGGAGATGTATCCCTAAGTAAAATAAAAAAGAGTTATGAAAAATAAATTCATAACTCTTTTGGTTAGTAGTGTGGAGAAGATGGGATTCGAACCCACGACCTCTTGACTGCCAGTCAAGCGCTCTAGCCAACTGAGCTACATCCCCTTTATTTTTTTAGTCAGATCCTCTTAATACTAATAAAGGAATTCTACTATCAAAATCTTTTTTAAGCACCGTGTTCTTTTCCCATAGTTTGGCAAAAAAACCACGCTTTCTTCTAAAAACACATAACAGATTCGGATAGTTTTCATTAAGATGTTCTAAAACACCTTGAAACAAAGTTGCATTATCTGTTGATTTGTAGGTTGAAACGATCTCTCCCAAATCCTTTGTAAACTCAGAATCTTCTGGTAACTGTTCTGCCGTTTTTACCTGAAGCAACTTTACTTCGGATCCAAAAGTACTTAAAATTTCTTTTATTGGGGTCAATGAATTTTTCTTTTTTACCGTCCCAGATTTTACAGCCATCAATATTTTATGAATAGGTTTGAACGTATACATCTGCGGAATAATAAGCACCGGGATTTCTGTCTTTTTTACCAATCCTCCTGTAGTTTCTCCCAAAAAACAAGGTTCTTTGATATCATGTACTTCTGCTCCCAAAACCAGTAAATCTATCGAATGTTTTAAATTAAATTTTGGGATAGCCTCTAGAAGTTCTTCTTCAAAAACCAATGGAATTACTTCGACTCCTTTTGTATCTACTTTGGTTATTTCTTCCTCGATCCAGGAAGCTGCGATTCCTTTTAACGCTTGATTTACCGAAGGAAGGCTTCCTGATCTTGGTAATTCTTTAAAAACTTCTACAGCATATACTTTTGCATTCAGTTCTTTTGCAAAATCTATAGCATATTGTAGCCTTGCTGTACGCACCTTACTTTCTGATAACCCTAAAGGAATCAATATATTCTTCATCTGGTTTTAATTCTATAATATCTGGGCAAAATTACAACTTTAGAACTTTTACAAAATAATATTTAGACAGAAATATTCGCATTTCATTTTTTACCACTTATTTTAAGTTCTGGTTTCAATTTTTAACTGTATAAATCCAACGTCTGGACCAATTAATTAGTATTTTTGACACTTGCAAAAAACACATGATTCTAAAAGCACAATTATCTGATCTGGATGCTATTCACAATCTTACACAGGCTTGTGCAAAAGCTATGATAGCTAATGGTATTTACCAGTGGAATGAACACTATCCTACGCGAGAACGTTTTATAAAAGACATAGAACTACAAGAACTGTATATGCTAAAAGAAGCTGATAGTATTATTGCAATAATAGTACTTACCGAAGTAATCGACGAAGAATATCTTCCTATAAAATGGCTTACCAGCAATACACAAAATCTATATGTGCACCGCGTAGCCGTACACCCAGACTACTGGTCTATGGGGTATGCAAAAAAACTGATGAATTTTGCAGAAACTTATGCACGACAACATCAGTATCAATCTGTGCGATTAGATACGTTTAGTAAAAATCAAAAAAACCAACAGTTTTACGAAAAACGAGGGTATCAACGTTTAGGGAATATCTATTTTCCTAAGCAAAGTGATGCTCCTTTTTATTGTTATGAACTTGTATTATGAATAGTGCCATAAGTTTTAAAAATATAAATCGCCTTGCTATCCCGGCCATCATTGCCGGTATCGCAGAACCATTGCTTTCTATTACAGATACAGCAATCGTTGGTAATATACCAAACTATGGCACTGAGTCTCTGGCTGCCGTCGGAATTGTAGGCTCCTTTTTATCTGCACTGATTTGGATTCTGGGCCAAACCCGAAGTGCCATATCGGCTATTATCTCTCAATATCTGGGAGCTGGTAAAATTGAAGAGGTAGAAACACTGCCGGCACAAGCAATTTTTTTTAATGTAAGTCTTAGTATCCTGGTATTGATTTCTACCATTTTTTTTGTTGAAGAAATTTTTAAACTCTACAATGCTTCTGGGTTGATCCTAGAATATTGTGTACAATATTATGATATTCGGGTGTGGGGATTTCCGCTCACCTTATTCACTTTTGCTGTTTTTGGCATTTTTAGAGGGCTACAAAATACATTCTGGCCAATGGTGGTAGCCATTATTGGGGCTGTAACCAATATTATTTTAGATTATGTTTTGGTATATGGTATTGAGGGTATTCTATCTCCCATGGGAATTACAGGGGCTGCCTGGGCAAGCCTGATTTCGCAACTGCTAATGGCAATTATTGTTTTTATATTATTGCTAATCAAAACCAATGTAAGTCTTAAGTTACGTTTTCCGTTAAATAAGGAATTAGGCAGATTAATAACCATGAGCCTTAACCTATTTATAAGGGCTATCGCATTAAATACAGCTTTGTATTTTGCAACAGCAAACGCCACAGAATATGGAGACAAATATATTGCAGCTTATACCATCGCTATGAATATCTGGATGTTCACCGCCTTTTTTATAGATGGATATGGGGGTGCCGGTAATATATTAAGTGGTAAACTTTTGGGGGCAAAAGATTATAATTCTTTATGGAAATTGGGCAAACGAGTAAGTACGTATGGGGTTGGAGTAAGTTTGATACTAGCACTCTTTGGATTTTTATTTTATGATAGCATCGGAAAAGTATTTACAAATGAAGCTGAAGTATTAGATGCATTCTATAGTATTTTCTTTATCGTTCTAATCGTACAACCCATAAATGGTTGTGCTTTTGTATTTGACGGAGTATTTAAAGGCCTGGGAGAAATGGGATATCTAAGAAATGTGCTTATGGGAGCAACATTTCTAGGGTTTATCCCAACGCTTTATCTCTGTAATTTCTTTGATCTAAAACTTTACGGAATATGGATTGCATTTGCCGTTTGGGCACTTTTTAGGGGTGCAGCACTTATCATTAAATTTAGAGCAAAATTTTTACCGTTGTTATCCTAATCTAAGTCGTCTTTTTCGAAAATACAGCTTCCAGATCTTCTATCGTTACTGGTTTGATCAAATAATCCTCTACAGAGTTGATACCTTTTGCTCTTTCTATATCTACTGGGTTAATCGATGAGCTAACAATATAGAGAATGATTGTTTTTCCCAGTTTATTTTTAATTTTAGTAAATTTTTCGAGAAACTCCCAGCCATCCATTACCGGCATATTAAGATCCAAAAAAATAATTTCGGGTATACATGCCTTATCAAGGTTACCCAATAATGTTTTGAAATAAACAATGGCGTCCATACCGTTTTGAAATACCATCAAATTTTTACATAAATTTTTTGCTTCTACAATCCTTTTTACAAGATTTACATACATTTTATCATCATCGATAATACACGCTAGTCCTATTTCTTGATTTGTCATATGGGGGAAGTTTTATGATCATTTAAAATTCTATTATAAAAGTTGTTCCTTTCTCTACCTCACTTTCTACATTGATAGTACCATTTAAAGATTCTACTTGATTTTTAGTCAAAAACAATCCAATCCCAACCGCATCTGTGTTGTAATGAAATGTCTTATACATACCAAAAATCTTATCTTTAAATAGTTTCATATCAATTCCTCTACCGTTATCAGAAATCTCTAAATAGGCCGTTTCATTCTTTACATATGTTTTTATTTCTATAACAGGATCTCTATCGGGGTGTTTATATTTTATGGCATTGGTGATTAGATTTAATAAGATGCTTTCGAGGTAAGCAGGAATATAATCTATTGTTTCTAACTCTTTAAAATCAGCCTTGATCGTCGCATTACTTAACGAGATCATTCTTCCTATACCATTGGTAACTAATTTAAGAGCCTCTTTAAATTTAACTTGTTTTTTCTCCTGACCGGTATTGGTATGAATTGCTACTATTTCGTTTAGATGTTCGATGGTAGTATTAAGGCTCAAAGAAATCTCCTTGATCTCTTTTATCAACTCGACTTTCTCTTTAGGATCGTCAATATCATCTATAAGCTGAACCAAGAGTGATAAATTACTGGTATGAGATCTTAGGTTATGAGATACAATATGAGCAAAATTAAATAGCCTTGAGTTTTGAGAAGCTATGATATCGATCGATTTTTGTAGTCGTATCTCTTTTCTTTTTATTTCATCTATATCTTGAAAAACCCCTCTAATTCCAATAATTTCTTTATTCTCATTATAGACAGGTTTTCCTATTGCCCTTCCCCAAAATTCACGGTTATTGGCAGTCATCATTTTAATTTCTGTGTTAAACGGAGTACCCGCCATTGCGCAATTAAAAAACAAATCTGCTGCTTGCTGTCTAGAATCATCTGCATAATAATTTGCAGAGTCTTTTAATGAAGGGATATAGTCATCGGGGTATTCTAAAATACGTCTTGTTTCAAAATCCCAATAGCTTTTTCTTTCCTGAAAATCTACATACCAACTTCCGGTCGATGTCATTTGTGCTGTTTCTTTATAATAAAAATTATCTTTTGATATATCTTCTTCTGGCTCTAGTCTAATTTCAATAAAGAAAATAAGATTCGTTCCAGATTTTATATTGACAGGCAATTGGTCATTGGTAACACATCTAAACAACTTATAACTAGTATCCTTTGTTAATACTTTTATATGTTGCTTAAAATTAACCGAATTGCGTCTATAGTTAAGAAAGTTATCCCTAAATACTTCGATATCATCTTTGTGTAAAAGATGGTTAAGAAAATAATCGATTGTAGCTTGTAATTCTTTTTTTTTATAGCCTAGATTCTCATAAAATTTATCAGACCATACCTCTCTGTTTGGATCATCATGCAGTTCCCAATATCCCGCATTGAAATCATGAATTACATTATTAAAAAGTTCATTTTGAAGCATTCTGCATGGGGTTGTATAAATTTACCTTAACAAGATAAGGATTTATCTACTATTTTTGTAGATTATAATATACCGAATAATCAATGATACCGCGAGGTTCTGGCTCTTAAAAGATTAGCCAGCTATTAATTTACTTCAAAATTTACTTCTTCTACATTTTTATCTTTATCACTGATCCAAATCGTATAAGATCCCACAGGAAGATAGTATTTTTCGTTTTTACGTTTTGAAATATCCTCATCAGAAAATTCTTTCTCTATACTATCTTTCCCTTTTTCTGAAATTGAAAGGTCATACGGCACATAATTAAGACCTCTAGTTCCCTTTACAGAAAACTCCTTAAGCACTTTACCAGAATCTAACTTAATCTTAATCAAAAAATTTCCAGACACCTTGGCATAAAATCTAATATCGACAGAAGGTTCTTTTATCTCTGATAACCATTTGGACCATACAGCCCCCCATTGTCTCGACCATTTGACATCATGCATCCTAAAAACATGCAGAGGTTTGGCTAGAACTGTATCATCGAGACGCTGTATATCCTCTATATTGGTTGTATAGATACTTCTTCCGTGAGTTCCTAACAATAAGTCTTTTGCTTCTTCTTGAATAACAATATCATGTACTGCAACATTGGGCATTCCTTTAGAAAACACCTCCCATGATTGGCCTTGATTAAATGAAACATAGGCTCCATTATCAGAACCCAGATATAATACATTTTGATTAACAGGATCTTCTTTAATAACATTTATAGCAGATGCTGGCAGGTCTTTTCCTATATTTTTCCAGTGTTCTCCATAATCTTCACTAACATACACATAAGGAGTAAAATCATCCCATCGATATCCATTTAAAGTAACATATACCCTTTCTTTTTTATGAGAAGAAGCCACTACTCTTGACACCCATAAATCCTTGGGAAATGTATCAGAAACTTTTACCCAGTTTCCACCCGAATTTTTTGAAACATATACCAATCCATCATCACTACCCGTATAAACTAATCCAAACTGAAAAGGAGATTCTGATAGAGTAGTCAAGGTACCATAAGATACATTTCCTTTTCTATTTCCATGGGTAAGATCAGGGGATAACGCTTGCCAATCATCTCCTCGATTCATAGATCGCATTAACTTATTTCCTCCCAAATACAATATATCCTGATTATGAGAAGATAGCAAAATAGGGGTTTGCCAATTAAATCTATAGGGAGATTCTCCCAGCTCGTGCTTAGGACGGATATAGGTACTCTTTTTTTCTAAAAGGTTGAGTCTTGAATAATTACCAAATTGTAATCCTGTATACACAATATGCGTATTTCTACTATCAATTTGTATTTGCATACCATCTCCTCCCATTATTCTTTTCCAGGGATAATGCCCACTTTGATGCCATGAAGCGTCTTCTTTGGCATTGTGAGGCCCCATCCAAACACCATTATCCTGCAATCCTCCATATACATTATAAGGTTTTTGATGATCTACATTAATCGCATAAAACTGCCCTACACTAGGTTGATTGGCTTTTATCCAATGCTCACCATCGTCATATGATATATTTACCCCTCCGTCATTCCCGTTAATTAAGTGTTTAGGATTTTTAGGATTGATCCACAATGCATGATGATCAGCATGTACATTTTTACCGTTAATACTAACAAACGTTTTTCCTGCGTCTTTGGATTTTAGGATAGGAACTCCCGATATATAAATATGATCTTTGTTAGATGGATTTACCTGTATCTGTGCAAAATAATAACCATAGGTATAAAAAACATCATCCAAAAAATCTGAATGTGTTTTTTTCCAGGTCTTTCCTGCGTCATCACTTCTGTACACTTCTGCTCCTATAACCTTAGTTTCCATCATTTGTTGATTTTCATCTTCCAAATAGTTAGCCAGGTCTATAGGAGTTACGGTACCATTACGCATCCATTGTTTTATATTTTTTGCTTTGTACTTTTTTTGAAAACCATTGGATTTTAAAAACGTATCGATTTTTTCATTTTCGATTTCAAGAAACGTTTCGGTAGTCATGGTTGCAAAATCTTCTTTATAAAGTTTCGATGCATCTTTTTTTACTCCCTTCTTTTTATCTCGTAAAAATTGATTGTCATGCACTGCATAAAGGGTGTTTTCATCAAAAACTGCTAATCCTATTCGGCCAACACCTATCCCCGTAGGAAAACCACTTCCTTCGATAGAAACTTTTTTCCAGGTAGTTCCTGCATCAGTACTTTTATAGATTCCCGATTGTGAGCCATTACCTTTAAAATCCCAGGCTTTTCTATCTTTCTGCCATGCTGCAGCGTACATCATATTAAAATTTCCGGGTACATAAGCTACATCAATGATCCCGGTCTCATTATCTATAAACAAAGTTCTGTTCCAAGTAACTCCTCCATCCGTAGTTTTATAAATACCGCGCTCTTCGTTAGGAGAATATAAATGTCCTGTTACACCTATCACTACCTCATCGGGATTCTTTGGGTTAAGTATAATTCTTCCTATATGATGTGAGTCTGGTAAGCCAACATGTTGCCATGTTTTTCCTTTATCTGTAGACTTGAGAATTCCTATCCCTGCATAAGATGATCTTGATGAGTTATTTTCTCCTGTTCCTACCCAGATACTATTATTTTTCCAATCGACGGCAATGTCTCCTACATTAATAGTTTCTGCATTATCCATAATCGGGGTGAAAGTAGTCCCATTATTTGCCGTATACCACAAACCTCCCGAAGCATATCCTACATAAAACTCAATTGGGTTTTCTGGATTAACAGCTACGTCTACCACACGACCACTCATAACCGTTGGGCCGATATTGGTAAATAAAACATTTTTTACCAAAGAAGATACTGCTAATTGTTTTTTGGTCGATAATCCCGATTTAATCTCTGCGGCACTTGTTGGCGATTGCTGAGCAATACTACAAAAGAAAAGAAAAAAAGAAAGAGAGGTTATTATATACGTTTTCATACATTTTTGTTACTTCATGTACTACACAAAGCCATTGTTTTTTTATAAAATATAGCATTAATCAATGAACTCATCTTGAGGTATTCTATTCCTAAAAAACAAAAAGTCAATATGAGTTCAATGTCAAATTATCGATAGTTAAAACAAACTCAAAACATTTAATTAATGTTTAACAATTATAACTGAAGCGCCTATGAATAAAAGAAAAAACAAACTTCAGTTTTGCGTTTCTCGTTATTTTTATGTTAATTTATTGGATACTAACTAATTAAACAAGATAATTATGGAAGAGTATTTACCGTTAATCATTCAACTTATCAGCGGAGCTGTAGGTGGAAATATTGCAGGTTCATTACTGAAAAATGCATCTTTTGGCAAAGTTGGAAATTCTATCTTAGGTATTCTAGGAGGAGGTATAGGCGGATACCTGTTAGGTATGCTGGGAATTGACACCTCTGGAGGAATGGATATCGCAGGAATCTTAGGAAGCGTAGCCGGTGGTGGAGTTGGTGGTGGTGTATTAATGGCTATAATTGGTTTAATAAAAAAGGCAATCAGTAAATAAAGTACACTTTATTGATATATTTTATCAAAACAATATATTTACAAGGGACTCATGAATATTGAGTCCCTTTTTTATGCAGACAATCATAGGTAAATGTTATAATAGCCTTATTTTTGAAAAAATCATCTGTAGTGCTTTTTAACCCAGATTATGCACAAAACAGTTTGTATTTCTAACTAAAAATCGCATTTATATGAAATATCATCAAATAGACAGTCATCTCTTTATTAAAAATCGCAAGAATTTTACCGCAAAAATGAAACCTAACAGTATAGCGATCTTTAATAGTAATGACATATACCCCATTAGTGCAGACAGCACAATGCCTTTTCAACAACATAGAGATATTTTTTATTTAAGTGGCGTGGATCAGGAAGAAAGTATTTTACTTCTTTTTCCTGATGCTCCCAAAGAAAAATATAAAGAAATACTCTTTCTAAGAGAAACCAACGAACATATTGCCATTTGGGAAGGCGAAAAACTAACCAAAGAACGTGCTTACGAAGTTTCAGGAGTAAAAACAGTGTATTGGTTAAAAGATCTTGAAAAGATTCTCTTTGAAATAATGACACAATGCGAGAACATTTATATTAATACAAATGAACACTATAGAGCTAATGTAGAAACCGAAACCAGAGAAGATCGCTTTACAAAATGGATAAAAGAAAAATACCCTGCTCATACCGTTGCAAAAAGCAATCCTATCTTACAAAGATTAAGATCTATAAAAGATCCTATAGAGATCGATCTGATACAAACCGCTTGTAACATTACAGAAAAAGGATTTAGAAGGCTTCTAAAATTTGTTAAGCCAGAAATTTGGGAATATAATATTGAAGCAGAATTATTACATGAGTTTATTAACCACAGATCCAAAGGTTTTGCCTATACTCCTATTATTGCTAGTGGTAACAATGCAAACGTATTACACTATATAGAAAACAATAAGCAATGTAAACCAGGTGATTTAATTCTTATGGATGTAGCTGCAGAATATGCTAACTACGCTAGTGATCTATCTCGTACCATTCCTGTATCTGGAAAATACACAAAACGTCAAAGAGCCGTTTATGATGCGGTTCTTAGAGTAAAAAATGAAGCTACCAAAATGTTAGTGCCCGGCACGATATGGGCCGACTACCACCATGAAGTAGGTAAGATTATGACCTCTGAGTTGTTACAACTTGGCCTATTGGACAAAGCTGATATACAAAATGAAAATCCAGAATGGCCCGCCTATAAAAAGTATTTTATGCACGGGACATCACATCACATGGGATTAGATACTCATGACTATGGAATATTAACAGAACCCATGCAAGCTAATATGGTATTTACAGTCGAACCTGGAATCTATATCCCTGATGAAGGGTTTGGAATTCGCTTAGAAGATGATGTTGTGGTTCAGGAAAATGGAGAACCATTTAATCTTATGGCCAATATCCCAATTGAAGCAGAAGAAATAGAAGCGCTAATGAATCAATAAAAATGACATTGTTGTACATTATCTTTAATAGATAAATCGCAGTAACATGTTTTAAAAAAATAAGGCATTATTTCTGGCTTAAAAATCTCATAAAAGCAAAATGTTTTTATGAGATTTTTTTAATTAGAATAATTTGTCTCTTTTGAGGGAATTTTCCTCTTTTTTAGTATGATATTATTTTAGCGCACTTAAGTAGTTGAAAGCATGATATTTGTTAATTTACAACAAGCGTTGTTCGTAAATTAAATTAACATATCATAATCTTTTTTGTTATTTTTTTATTAATTCAAGTTATTAAAAAATATATCTAAACAACTGATAGTTAATGATTTGTAAGTAAAATCGCTCAAATAAAAAAATACTTTTTTTTAACATTAACAGGCATTTGATTTGATATTCATTAACTAATTTTACACCAGAAATTAAAACCTCAAAAACTAATAATAAATGAGCATAGATACTACGGCTTCATATTTATAAAATGACACTTCGAGATCATAAAAATAATGATCATTGTAAACAACCAACAAATAGGTTTAAAAACAACTTTTTAGAAACTTAATAAAAACATAGTAAATAAGTTGTCAATACGACACAAAAGGGACTAAACAAGCTAGAGATATAGGCGACATTACTCGCTTATCATGAGCAATCAATAATTACAAATCAACACAGGTCCCAAAATAAAAAGTTAACAACCACTTTCGTAAAATATCTTATAAGATAAGTATTTAACATTTAGAACGGGCTATTCTACCAAATAGTAAACAAAAACTTTATAGCACCTTTTTCTCTATGAAAATGTTCGTGTTACGGATAAAACATTGTTATCCTATAGGATAACTATAGTATATAAAATAAAAAAAATTATACTCCAAAAACTGAAAAATGAAAACGATTAAAAAATTTTTAACAATAGCTTTTGCTTTAGTAGCTCAGCTAATTTTTGCACAAGACAACCAAACCAACAGTAGTTATTGTCATGTACAATCTGTAAGAGGTAATAACTATATTACAAACGTTCAATTTTCTGAAATCAATAATTATTCTGAGTTAGGAACTAACGGGTATTCTAACTTTACCGATCAAAAAGCCATTGTTGACCCGGGAGATAAGTTAACCATAAAGGTAGATACCAAATGGAATCACTGGCCTTCTAATAGTATCCAGGTATGGATTGACTGGAATGCTGATGCTGCTTTTGATGATTCTGAAAGAGTTTTTCATAAAACTGATACCGGTGTTTTTTATGGTATAGTTTCGGTTCCTGAAGATGCTAAAATAGGAACAACAAGAATGAGAGTACGTTACAATTATAATATAGAATTAGGACCGTGCGAATCAAAAAGAAATGAGAGTGGAGAAATAGAAGATTATCTTATAGAAGTTGCTCACCCAAAAAGGCCTAAGGCTTTTTTTGATGTTCCCTCTACACATATCTATGATGATAAAGAATTAGTAGAATTTAAAGATTTATCTACTAGTAATCCAACATCGTGGCATTGGGAGTTTGAAGGTGGGATTCCTTCTGTTAGTACCGATCAATTTCCTCTGGTTCGCTATATAAAATCAGGTAGTTATTCTGTAAAACTAGTTGTAGAAAACGAATATGGTAAAGATGAAATCACCTATGTAGGGTATATGAAAGTACATATTCAACCACGTGTGTATCCTCCTTTTTGTAATTTCTCTACAGTACTAACACATGTAACCGATGCCGATCAATATGTGAGATTTGATGATTTATCAGAAAACAATCCTACTTCATGGTATTGGGAGTTTGAAGGAGCTACTCCATCTACAAGCACAGAACAAATACCGCAAGTAAAATATTCTGAGTCTGGAAAATACACGGTAAAACTAACAGTATCTAACCCTCACGGACAAGATTCGAAAACCAGAGAAGGCTATATAACAGTAGATTTAGGTCCAAAAGAGCTTTGTACTAGTAGCAACAAAAAACCTAGTGGTCAATACATTACTGGAGTAGAATTTGAAAATGTACGTAGCATATCAACCTATAGCGAAAGCGGTTATTCATGGTATAATTTTCCTGGAACAAACGTAGAAAGAGGTCCTATAGAATATCCTTATGAAGCTTCTGTTATTCATATCAAAACTAATGCTGCCTGGGAAAATACAAAGACCGGATATTGGGTAGACTGGAACCAAGATGGAGATTTTGATGACCCGGGAGAAGAAAGATTACTTGCAAATCATTCTTCAAAAGAATGGGTATCATTTTTTACTGTACCTGCAGATGCAAAATTAGGTCAAACTATACTTAGAGTTCGAACTATGTATGATAGCGATCTAACACCATGTGGAGAAGGATGGTTTGGAGAAACAGAAGACTATGTAATCAATATCGTAGACGATCCAAGAAAAGATGGTAGAGATGGACAAAGAGGAGCCGCAGCACAAAATGTAGTGGTTTCGCCTAACCCAAGTACCGATGGAATTTTTACATTTACTTTTAATGAAACTAAAGAAAATATCTCTTTCAAAGTATTTAATGACAATGGTTTAGAAGTATCTTCTTCAAATAGCCAATCAGGAACAAACGCGATATTATCTGTACCTAACTTAAAGCCAGGACTCTATACTGCACAAGTAACTACAAATAATAGTTCCGACACCATACGATTAGCTATTCAATAAAGCTATAGTATTAAACATTTTGCATAATTCGAATGAAAAAGGTTTGCCAATTTATCTGGCAAGCCTTTTTTTTATTATAATTTTATAAGTCAACTGCCTCAGAGAATTATACTCTACAATATGAATTAAACGATAACCTCAAATACATCGAATTAAAAATACTCTTACGATAAAATTTACGATATTTTCTCTGTAATTATAGAATAATTCATATACCTATTTCGTTGATATTAAAAACCATCTTTTATCCTATGCAACGAATGAAAATAACAGCCGGCCACCAACAAGCAATGCCCTATTTGGTTGTTGAAAAAGCTGAAGATTTTATTGATTTTATCAGAAAAATTTTTCAGGCAGAAGAAATGATCCGCAATCTGGATGTTAATAACAAAATTCAACATTCTGAACTAAAAATAGGAGATAGTACCATCCTTCTTGCAGAAGCTACAGAACAGTATCCCGCACATTACGGATCGATGTATGTCTATGTAAAAGACACCGATAAAACCTATTATGATGCGCTAGACGCCGGTGCCAAATCTCTTATGGAGCCTATGGAAGAAGATTATGGTGCCAGAGGAGCCGGTTTTAGAGACCCCTTTGGCAACATATGGTGGATTGCAACCTTAAACTAGTCTTCTTCTTTTCTAAATATCAACCAACATCCAATTAACTACACCCTAAATCTTCTTGTGATTGAATATCATTATTAGGAAAACAATTTCCTGATTTAGATTTTTCTGGAGTATATCTAACAAGATTATCATCACGTAAACTTACTTCTATAAAGGAAGTAAGGTCATCAATTTCCTGATCGGTCAAATTTATGGCTCCAAATTGAGAAGCTAAATTTTCTACCAATACTTCTTTAGACTGTGGTACTCCGTTATTTTTATAGACGATAACTTCTTTAACAGATGTAAACGTTCCTCCATGGCCATAAAAACCATTATCAATCAAATTATATAAAGTAGGTGTTTTAAACTTATAGTCATCTTTTGAATTTTTTGTAAAACCTCCTCTTCCTTTTTTCGCATTTTGAAATTTTGTATCGTCCAGAATAAGTGCTTTTTCAAAGGTGTCAAAATCTCCCATCCCAAAAGCATAAAACCCCTTATCGTTTAGAGCGGGACCAGTATGACACTCATAGCATTTTCCTTTCCCAAAAAAAGTAATAGCTCCTTTCTTTTCAGTTTCGGTCATAGCATCATAATCACCTTTTAACCAATCTTGCCATGGAGATTGATTAGCTAGTAAAGTTCGTTCATACGCCGCCATAGCCAATCCTGCATTTATAGCTGTATAACGTTCAGACTCCTCTACATCACCAAATGCATTATCAAACATTTCTCTATACCCATTTGCATTTAAGAGTTCATCGTTAACAGATAATCTATGCGCCTTTTGTCCTTTTATAGCTTGAACCTCTACTCCTTCAAACCCTAAAAAGTTTTCCTGAATTTCTTCCCATTGTGATGCCGTACCTTGATTTGTTCCTGTACCTCCAAACTGGCCATTCCATAACATCACATCTTGATACGCAACATTTAGAATTGTAGGCGAACGAACTGGTTGTACATCTACAGAATCTATCGGTATGTTGTTATTTACCGTTCTACCATCACCATTCTCCCCAAAACCAACTCCACATTCTCCAATCCCCTGTCGTAAACCAGCACTAAACCCTGCCGCCGCATGATGACAAGAAGCACAAGAATAGGTAGCTTTCATTTCTTTTATTTTTGGTACGTTTCCAAAAGCCGTCTCATGCAATAATAATTTTCCTAGCTCAACCTTTTCTTTGGTAATCGGATTTAAAGGATCTTGGGGGATACTGTGATAATCATTACTTGCGGGTAAGATAAAATAGGAAACCCCTTTTCCTTCAGCAACATCAATCAGTATTTTTTTTAAATCTGTATCCAGATTTGATGGTATTACTGTATAATCATCATCATTACAAGAACACAGTGTTAAAATAAAAAGTAAAAAAGTAATTGTTTTATTCATATAGTACATGTTATAAAGCTTTCAAAAAAAACAAAAACAAGCTAATAGCTTGTTTTTATCACTTATCAAGCAACGATTAATAAGGTCGCGAATGTACTAAAAATCTAATTTTCAAAGTAAAACATAAGGTTAAAGAATTACTTTTCTACAGTATTCCTGAAAAAGGTATTTACTATAATAAATAGTACAATAGCGGGCATTAACCAGGCTAAGTGATAGTTTCCTAAAGGAAGAATGTCGAGAAGCGAGGTCATCCCCTTTTTAACCCCTATAGACATTAAAAAATCTGGTATACTAAATAAGATAGTAACAATCACCACTGATCTAAATACCAGTGCAGATGTATATTTATTAGGAAGCACGTTTAAAAAAATCAAAATAATAGTAATAGGATATATAAACATAAGCGCAGGCACTGCCACGTTAATAATATAGTGCACATCAAACTGTCCCATTAATATACCCAATACACATCCTACAATTGCTGTTATCAAATATGCTTTTTGCGAATCATTAAACAATCCTTTTACAAAATCTGCTGTTCCTGTTACAATACCCACGGCAGTTGTAAAACACGCCAATGCAACCAAAATACTCAAAAAAGACTGCCCTATGGCCCCTAGTGTTTTTAAACTTAATCCAGATAACAAATCTGTTCTGGAAACATTGGTGTCAAAAGCCGAATTAAAAGCTGCACCGATATAAATCATTCCGGTATAAATAACAAAAAGCCCAATCCCGGCAATAATTCCTGACCTAACAATGGCCATGCGGTTCTGCTCAAAATTATTCCCTCCTTTTAATTGTAAAGAAATAATTAGTACTCCTCCTATTACAACAGCACCAATGGCATCAAAAGTTTGATACCCTTCTAGCAGTCCACTAATTACTGGATTTTGAAATTGAGAAGAACCAATAACAACAGAATTGGTAGAAAAAATACCAATACATATAATACTTAAAATAACGATAAAAATAATAGGGGTAAGATACTTTCCTATTACCGTAAGTATCTTAGATCGGTTAAGCACAAAAAACAGTACTAGTATAAAATATACAGTACTCGTAATCCATGAGTTTATACCTAATAATGGCTGAATCACCATTTCATGAGTTACAGAAGCTGTTCTGGGAGAAGGCAATGCAATAGAAATTATATATACCAATATGCAATATATAAGACTAAATTGAGGAGATACTTTTTTTGCAAAATCGAGCATAGTACCTTGTAATCGTGCATGCGCAAAAATTCCTAACAAAGGAATCAATACAGCAGAAATTACAAAACCCAAAACAACCGGAAACCATGCATCTCCTGCCTTAAAACCCAAAAGGGGTGGAAGCATTAAATTTCCTGCCCCAAAAAACATAGAGAATAGTGCAAATCCGGCAACCAAAGTTTCTTTATTAAGTCTCATTTAGCTAAGTTTATACGGTTAAAAATAATCTTTCAAAATGATATTAACTCACAAAGGAGCTAAAATTAATTACAACACTGCTGGAAAAGGTAAGACAATTGTTTTTCTTCATGGGTTTATAGAAAGTGCTGCAATGTGGGAAGAAACGATGAATCGGCTTTCACACAAATATCATTGTATTGCTATTGATTTATTAGGACATGGTAAAACAGAATGTATTGGGTATATACACACTATGGAAGATATGGCTCATGCTGTTAAGGCTGTTTTGGATCATCTAAAGGTTACTTCTGGAGTTTTTGTTGGTCATTCTATGGGAGGATACGTTGCGTTGGCTTGTATAGATCTTTTTCCTACTATAGTTTCTGGTTTGGTCATGCTCAATTCTACTTCGTACCCAGATAGTACAGAGAAGAAACAAAATCGAAAAAGAGCAATAACATTAGTAAAAAGTAATCCAAACTCGTACACTAGTATGGTAATTTCTTTTCTTTTTGCTGAAAAACACAGAAAACAATATGCTTTAGAAATAAATACTATTAAAGACCAAGCTTCTAAAACATCTTTGCAAGGAATCATTGCTGCTCTCGAAGGAGTTTCTGTTCGAAAAGATCGGGGAATGATTTTGGCAAACTATAAAGGGCCAAAAGTTTTCTTTGTCGGTGATAAAGACCCTATTTTCTCTTATGAGCATTTCCAAAAAGAAACAAAACAATATGGTATAGACATGGTTACTTTTAATGGAGGTCATATGACCTATTTAGAAAACAAAGAAGAATATATCCAAAACCTTATCGGGTTTTTATCTTTATGTTAAGAGTTTTTTTCAAAATCACTTCCAAATAATAGACGAAATACACTTTTAAACGTTAAAAAACGCGATTTAACCGTTAATTTAGTTAAAAATCAATGTTTTATCGTTATTTTTTCTTACAAAAAGGTCGATCATAACAAAAAAAATAGTATTATTGTATTGATAATGAACCTATAACCCTTTTCTATGAATTTTTAATCCCTAAAAATAATGAAAAAAATTACCCCAACCCCCACGTTTTCTTTTTCAAAAATCTACTGCTCACTATTTGGTCACGACTACCTTCTTTCTAAAAATGTTACTCATCATATCAAAGAATATACTTGCTCACATTGTGGTGAACAAGCTACCACTAATAGTAGAGGAAGATTAGAGGTGATGACTCCCAAATTAAAAGAAATTAACAACGCATTGGCTTCAGTTCATGCCAAAAAGCAAGCAAGAACAAATCCTGATACTCCATTTCAGGCAGCGTCTTAATTATTCTTTAATTGGATTCCAACCTTGAGCTTTTAATTCAATTTTTTCACCAGCTCTGGTAATTAGTCCCATACCACTTTTTTTATCTGTGATATGTCCTATGACCGTAAGATTAGGATTTGCCTTAATCTTAGGATAATCGTCCTGTTTAATTGTAAACAATAATTCATAATCTTCTCCTCCGTTGATAGCTACCGTAGTACTATCCATCTTAAACTCTTCGCATGTCGAAATAACAGTTGGATCTAATGGTATTTTTTCTTCATAAAGATGCACGCCCACTTCTGACTGAGAACATAAATGAATAATTTCTGATGATAGCCCATCACTTATATCAATCATACTAGTTGGCTTTACTTCCAAACTCTTCAGTAGTTCTGGAATGTCTTTTCTTGCCTCTGGTTTAAGCTGTCTTTCTATAAGGTAGGCATATTGATCCAGATCTGGTTGCGAATTAGGGTTCACTTCATATACTTTCTTTTCTCTTTCTAATACCTGAAGCCCTAAATAAGCTGCTCCTAGATCTCCTGTAACCACTAGCAGATCATTATCTTTTGCGCCATTTCGATACACTAGATCTTCTTCATTTGCATATCCAACCGCCGTTATACTAATAATCAACCCCGTTTTAGACGAAGTAGTATCCCCACCTACCACATCAATATTATATATTTTTGCTGCTGTTTCGATTCCTGCATATAACTCTTCCAAAGCCTCTAAAGGAAATCTGTTGGATACTGCAATAGATACTGTAACCTGTGTTGCAGTTGCATTCATAGCATAGATATCAGAAAGGTTTACGATAACTGCCTTATAACCTAAATGTTTTAGTGGCACATAAGATAAATCAAAATGTATTCCCTCTATCAACAAATCTGTACTTAGCACACATTTTTTATCTTTAAAATCCAAAACTGCTGCATCATCTCCAATTCCTAAAAGGGTTGTTTCATGCTTAACTTTAAAGTTTTTCGTAAGGTGACTAATTAGTCCAAACTCACCTAATTCAGACAATTTTGTTCGTGGTGTATTTTTATCTTCAATCATTCTGCAAATTTAGGCAACAAAGTATTTACTAGAAATATTATTTTGATAAATAAAACATATTTTATCTCAATAATTAAGCTCAAAGCTTATTGCTTCATCATTGTTTATAGCCTTTAGTCTATGAAATTATTATTTTAACCTATTCAATTTCATATATTTGAAAAAAAGTAAGTCGCTATGAAAAATTATTTAACCTTTTTCTATTCATTATTTGCGCTCTTTATTATCATAAGTTGTAATAAAGATGATGATATCAATGTCCCGGTCGATGATGATGTAAGTGTTACCCCTATTCCAGATCCTGATCCCGATCCAGACCCTGAACCAGATCCAGACCCGGATCCGGATCCTGATCCTGTAAGCAATATCACTCCATGCGAAAATGGAATGGCAGGTGAATACCCTTGTGAAGGATATGATTTTGTAGCAAGAATACCGCTATCTACCATGGGAGGTAATGAAGGTAGTGATAGTTGGGGATGGACAGATCCTACTACAGGAAAAGAATATGCCATAATGGGATTAGATAATGGTACCGCATTCATCGATATATCTACTCCAGACGAACCTGTTTATCTAGGTAGGTTACCTAGCTCTGCTGGATCAAATTACTGGAGAGATGTAAAAGTGTATAAAGACCATGCATTTATTGTAGCCGATAATGTTGGCGATCATGGGATGCAAGTTTTTGATCTTACCCGATTACGTAATGTATCAAACCCGCCTCAAACATTTACATCTGATACCAGATACACAGAATTTGGAAGTGCTCATAATATCGTGATTAATGAAGATTCTGGATATGCATATATTGTAGGAGCCCAAAGAAATACAGGTCCCTATAACGGAGGACCCCTTTTTGTAAACATTCAAGATCCTAAAAACCCTGTAAATGCTGGTGGTTTTTTATCTACAGGAAACAGAGCTTATACGCATGATGCCCAGGTGGTAACTTATAATGGCCCCGACATGGATTATACCGGAAAAGAAATTCTTATTGGTAGTAATGAAATAGAACTCGTTATTGCAGATGTTACCGATAAAAACAATCCCTCAACTATTGCTACCATAAATTATTCTGATGTGGGGTACACCCATCAGGGATGGTTTACCGAAGATAAGAAGTATTTTATATTAGGAGACGAAACTGATGAATTGAATATTGGATTTGATACGAGAACTTTGGTATTTGATTTTGAAGACTTGGACAATCCTAAACTACATATGACCTATACAGGTGCTACGGCTGCCACAGATCATAATGGTTATGTAAAAGGTGATTTTTTATATCTGGCAAATTACAATGCTGGAATTCGAGTACTTGACCTTTCTGATATTGAAAATAAAAACATTAGAGAGTCTGGTTTTCTGGATACGTATCCAACCAATGATAATGCTGGTACTAATTTTGGGGCGTGGAGTATATATCCTTATTTTGAAAGCGGAAATATCATAATTAGTGATATAAAAGAAGGTTTAATAATTATTCGAAAAAGCACAACACCATAAAAACTCTTAGACAAATAGTATCTTAAAAATAGGGTAAAAAACAATTAAAGCGTTTTATATAATAGAAACCCGAGATATATAATTATGAAAACAACCATATATGCAATTATTATATTGGCTGTATTAATTTCTGGATATAGTTGTTCTAGTGATGACGATAACAATGTAAATATTCCTATTTCTAATCCAAGTCCTTTGGTAAATGCTGCTATATGCGAAAATGGTATGGCTGGCGTATACCCGTGTAATGGATATGATTTAGTTTCAAGAATACCTTTATCAACCATGCAAGCAAGTAAAGGTAATGATAGTTGGGGATGGACAGACATTACTACCGGAAAAGAATATGTGATAATGGGATTGAATACCGGCACAGCATTCATTGATATATCTACTCCAGATGAGCCCATATATCTTGGCAAATTGCCTGTGGCAACAACAAATAGTTCATGGAGAGATATAAAAGTATACCAGGATCATGCATTTATTGTAAGTGAAGCCGATGATCATGGGATGCAAGTTTTTGATCTTACCCGATTGCGTAATGTAACAAACCCACCCCAAACATTTTCATCAGATACCAGATATACAGAATTTGGGAACGCCCATAATATTGTAATTAATGAAGATTCTGGATATGCATATATCGTAGGAGCTCAAAGAAATACAGGCCCATATAATGGTGGTCCACTCTTTATAAATATACAAGACCCAAAAAATCCTGTAAATGAGGGTGGCTTTTTATCTACAGGAGCCAGAGCATATACGCATGATGCTCAAGTAGTAACCTATACTGGCCCTGATATGGATTATGCAGGAAAAGAAATTTTTATCGGTAGTAACGAAATAGAAATTGTTATTGCTGATGTTACTGATAAAAACAATCCGGTTACCATAGCTACCATAAACTATTCTGACGTAGAATATACTCACCAAGGCTGGTTTACAGAGGATATGAAATATTTTATTTTAGGAGATGAGTTAGATGAACAACGTGTTGGTTTTAATACCAGAACATTAGTATTTGACTTTCAAGATCTAGACAACCCTAAACTACATATGACTTATACCGGTGCTACCGCAGCAATAGATCATAATGCTTATGTAAAAGGCAATTTCTTATATCTTTCTAATTACAGAGCTGGTATTAGAATACTCGACATTTCTGATATTGAGAATAAAAACATTAACGAAGCTGGTTTTTTTGACACCTATCCAGCAGATGACAACGCAGATTTTAATGGTGTATGGAGCGTATATCCTTATTTTGAAAGCGGAGTGATTGTAATAAGCGATACCGAAAGAGGACTTATTCTGGTGCGCAAAAGTGCTACTCCTTAGAAAGTCTCTTTTCTCGTTTTAAATAATTTAAGGAATGGTTATCCTGTTTTTAATAACCATTCCTTAAATTATTATCGTTAATTCTTTTAAACAGAACTCCTTTATATCTGAGAAACTCTTAAAGTATTTACCATTCCTTTTGCCGTTATTGGCATTGCAGCCAGATTAATTAGCATATCTCCTTGCTCTACAAAACCACGTTCTAAAGCAATTTTATTAATATCCTCTACAGTCTCATCTGTACTTACAAACTTATCATAAAAAAATGCTTTTACACCCCATAAAAGGTTAAGCTGAGATAAAATTCTTGGATTACTGGTAAACACCAAAATATGAGCATCTGGTCGCCATGCAGAAATTTGAAAAGCCGTATATCCACTATTAGTAAGCGTACATATTGCTTTGGCTTCAATCTCATTGGCCATGGTTGCTGCATGATAACAAATAGATTTTGTAATATATCTATTGGTCCGAATATGAGGAGGGTTTTGTGGTACTGTAATCAAAGAAGAAGTTTCTACGCTACGAATCACTCTTGACATAGTTTCTATAACCTGCACAGGAAACTTTCCTACAGAAGTCTCTCCTGATAACATCACTGCATCAGCACCATCCATTACAGAATTTGCTACATCATTAACCTCCGCTCTGGTAGGTGTAAGACTATCGATCATAGTCTCCATCATTTGCGTTGCTATGATAACTGGTATTCTGGCTGTTTTTGCTTTTAGCACCAATTTCTTTTGAATCAACGGCACTTCCTCGGCAGGAATTTCGACTCCAAGATCTCCTCTTGCAACCATTAATCCATCACAATACGCTACAATTTTATCAATATTCTCTACTCCTTCTGGCTTTTCGATTTTTGCAATAATCGGGATTTTCTGATCGCTATTTTTCTTTATAAGATCTTGTAATAAAATCAAATCCTCTGGGTGACGTACAAAAGATAATGCAATCCAATCAACTTCTTGTTCACATGCAAAAATTGCGTCCTTAACATCTTTTTCGGTCAATGCAGGTAACGAAATATTTGTATTAGGAAGATTCACTCCCTTCTTAGATTTTAAAGGACCTCCCTGAATAACTTTTGCCTTAACTGTATCTTTTTTATTAGAAGAAATAACCTCAAAGATTAACTTGCCATCATCGAGCAATATTCGCTCTCCTGCTTTTACATCTTTTGGAAAAGTCTTATAATTCATAAACACTTTTTCAGAAGTACCCTCAAAAGGTTCGCCAGTTACAAAATTAATAGTATCGCCATCATTAACGATAATATCTTGTTTCATCACACCAACACGCAATTTTGGACCTTGTAAATCACCAAGTATCGCAGCATTATAGCCATATTCTTTACTTAATTCTCTGATTATTTTTACACGCTCTCGAACATCGTCATAATCTGCGTGTGAAAAATTTATCCTAAAGACGTTTACTCCTGCCTCCAACATCTGTTTTAAGATCTCCTTACTGTTGGTTGCAGGACCAAGAGTAGCCACTATTTTGGTTCTTTTACGTTTTGGCATTATTCAAATATTATATTATTCTTCGATTTAAGGTTTTGGTGATCTACCAAATACGCTGTTATAATTTGTGGTATTGCAAGTATGGTATCTAATAGAGTAACACCTGAAAAGTTAATAGTCTCTGTTTCAATTTTTAGAAAATAGTCGACATTTTTAAGCTCTGGGATCAAATAAGTCGTCTTATTTGTATTTTCTATAGAAGTAAACAACCCTTGAGAAGTACTATTTTCTATTACCACACTTGTTTTAAATTTATTTCCAAAAAGACTAAATGTATTATAATGAAAATGATCTTCATATTGATAAAGGGGATAACTTGCTATACCTCCTTTATAGTTATAATAGATATCCTCATTTTTTCTATAAAGTCTTAATCCTAAATTTTTATTTAAAAAATAGGCTAACCTATATGAAACTAATGAACTATGAACAGCGATGAGTTCATAATCATCATCGGCAACGGTATCTAGTACTAAGCGCTGAACAGCCACTTTGATTTTTTTTCAGTATTAACGCGAAATATACAAATAAATTCACCCAACAAGTTTAATAAAATATAAAGATATTTCTACGAAAACGATTGAGTTAGTATCTTTTATCAATAACTCTTTAGATAAGATAAAATTGTGCCTACAAAAATTGACTTCGAACCTGCTATTCTTTTATTTATAAATATTAGCTGTTCTACAAAAAGACTTATGAATTACGTGTATTTATTCTTGTCTGAAGTGCAAAATAGGCTCTTTTAGATGCTTTTTCTTCTGCTTTCTTTTTTGAAGTTGCTCTCGCCTTTGCGATTACTTTTTCATCAATCCATAGTTTTACTGCAAAATGCTTGATTTCATCTTTACCAGTATCCTCATAGACTTCGTAATTAAATACCTTTTTTTCTTTCTGACACCATTCTATCAATAAACTTTTATAGCTTATCACTTGCCCTTCAAGACTTTCGATATCTACATAAGGATCGATTACGGCTTCTTTTATAAATCGTTCACAATACACAAAACCTCGATCTAGATAAATAGCACCAATCAGTGCCTCAAAAAGATTGCCATGTATATTAATTCCAAACTGCGATTTCGGAATATTAGTTTTAACCAACTCTATAAGTTTAAGGTCTTTACCTAATTCATTAAGGTGTTTTCTACTTACAACTTTGGCTCTCATTTTGGTCAAATATCCCTCATTACCCTCTGGTACCTCTTTAAATAAATGTGCTGCAATTACACTACTTAACATTGCATCACCCAGAAACTCTAATCGTTCAAAATTAATAGCATTTCCCTTTTTATCTTTTAAGTTTAAAGATCTATGTGTAAATGCTTTTTCATACGGTTTAATGTTTTTGGGCTTAAATCCAAGGATTTTCTGAATTCTGGAAAAAAAATTCCCGTTCTTTTCAGAGCGGGAATTTAATATGTTGCGAATAACATTCATTATTCGTCTAGTTTTTTAAACAACACACAAGCATTGTGACCTCCGAAACCAAAAGTGTTACTCATTGCGTATTTAATTTCACGCTTTTGCGCTTTGTTTAAGGTCAAATTCAATGATGAATCTATGTTATCATCCTTAGTAGTATGATTAATAGTAGGAGGTACGATACCGTGTTCCATTGCAAGAACAGAAGCAATAGCTTCTATAGCTCCTGCAGCGCCAAGTAAGTGCCCCGTCATAGATTTTGTTGAATTTATATTAATAGCAGCGGCATGATCCCCAAAAACTTTAGTGATAGCTTTCAATTCTGCAACATCTCCTAAAGGAGTGGATGTGCCATGAGTGTTTATAGCATCTACTTGCTCTGGTTGTACGCCTGCATCTCTTAAACAATTAAGCATTACACGCTCTACACCTATTCCATCTGGATGTGGTGCTGTCATGTGATGTGCATCACTTGACATTCCTCCTCCTACGACTTCGGCATAAATTTTAGCACCTCGTGCTTTTGCGTGTTCGTATTCTTCAAGAACAAGAGCCCCACTACCTTCTCCAAGAACGAAACCATCTCTGGTTGCATCGAATGGCCTTGAGGCAGTTTCTGGACTTTCATTTCTTGTAGAAAGTGCGTGCATAGCATTAAATCCTCCCATACCAGCAATGGTAACTGCCGCTTCACTTCCTCCTGTAATAATGACATCACAATGACCTAAACGTATATAGTTTAAGGCATCAATCATTGCATTAGCAGAAGAAGCACATGCAGAAACCGTGGTATAGTTTGGTCCCATAAAACCATTTCTAATAGAAATATGTCCTGGAGCAATATCGGCGATCATTTTCGGGATAAAGAAAGGGTTGAAACGCGGTGTTCCATTGCCATTAGCATACCCAAGTACTTCTTCCTGAAAAGTTTCTATTCCACCAATACCTGCTCCCCAGATAACACCCACTCTAAATTTATCGACCGTATCAAGATCAATGGCAGCATCTTTTATTGCTTCTTCAGAAGAAACAATAGCATACTGCGCAAATTTATCTAGCTTGCGTGCTTCTTTTCTATCAAAATAATCTGTGGGAGAATAATTTTTAACTTCGCAAGCAAATTTAGTCTTGAAATTTTCGGTATCAAAATAGGTAATAGGAGCGCAACCGCTTTTACCGGTTACTAATCCGTCCCAATATTCATTAATATTTTTACCGATTGGTGTCAATGCACCAAGCCCTGTGACTACAACTCGCTTAAGATCCATACTTTGTGGTGAAGTTATTACTTTGCGTCTTCGATATATGATATTGCTTGACCTACTGTTGCAATATTTTCAGCTTGATCGTCTGGAATTTGAATATCGAATTCTTTTTCGAATTCCATAATCAATTCTACAGTGTCTAATGAATCAGCGCCCAAATCGTTTGTGAAACTCGCTTCATTAACAACTTCGTTTTCGTCTACGCCTAATTTGTCAACGATTATCGCTTTTACTCTTGATGCAATGTCTGACATAATGTTTAATTTTAATTTTTAAATTAGGTGGCAAAAATAAAAAACTTTATTTTAAAACCCCACAATCCCATAAAAATGTATTTGTATTTTATCAAATATAGCGAAGTATTGCCTTTTTGCTACCTAAAAATGAATAATAATTGTTTTTTTTGTGCTCTCTAATTTAACATTCAACGTACTATGAAACGTATTGTAATTTTTGCTTCCGGCTCTGGTACCAATGCCGAAAATATAATCAAGTACTTCCATGAGCGAAAAATTGCTGAGGTTACACATGTGTTCTCTAACAACCTGCGTGCCAAAGTCTTAAAACGAGCTTATGACCTAAAAGTAAAGGCCTTACACTTTGACAAAACGTCATTTTATGACACAAATGAAGTCCTAAATATTTTAAAAGACGCTCAACCCGATGTGATTGTACTTGCTGGGTTCCTTTGGATATTTCCAAAAAAAATCATTGATTACTTTCCTAATAAGGTCATTAATGTTCATCCGGCATTATTACCAAAATATGGAGGAAAAGGCATGTATGGACACCATGTTCATGAAGCAGTAGTCAAAAATAAAGAGAAAGAAAGTGGAATTACCATCCATTATGTAAACGAACATTATGATGAAGGAGCCATCATTTTTCAGGCTAAAACTTCTATTTCAGAAGAAGATTCTGCAGAAGATGTTGCAAAAGCAATTCATCAATTAGAATATAAGCATTTTCCTATCGTTATAGAAGAGTTATTATTTCCGGCAGAAAAAAAAGCTGCAAAATAAATACAAAAGAATACCATATATAAGTAATGGATAATGGCGTTTGAGTGAGCTATTTGTCACAATTCCTCCCACGCTTAAGGCGTGATGCGGGATTTGAACTATAAATGCTATGCATTCACGATTTCTTAAAACAACTGAAATCAATGAGTAATCCCTAACGCAAAAAACAACCTACTACAAAAAAGTACCGATTAACCACCAATTAACGTATTATGGCAAAAAAAGAAAAGTTTTATGTAGTATGGGAAGGCCATCGGCCAGGAATTTATACAAAATGGAGTGACTGCCTGGCAGCAACAAAAGGGTATTCTGGAGCTAAATACAAATCCTTTGAGTCCTTTGACCTTGCCAAAAAAGCTTCTAAGGGAGACTATGAAGATTATAAAGGAAAAAGCAAGCCAAAAAAAACACTAACTCCAGAACAATTAGAAAAAATCGGCGAACCTAATCTCTACTCTATTGCTGTAGATGCCGCTTCTAGCGGTAATCCCGGAAAAATGGAATATCGTGGAGTCGATACACAAACAGAAAAACAATTATTTCATCAAGGCCCTTTTGATCAGGGCACTAATAATATAGGAGAGTTTTTGGCATTGGTTCATGGTTTGGCCTATCTCAAAAAAATCAACAGCGATCGTATCATTTACTCTGATTCTAGAATTGCTATAGGATGGGTAAAGAAGAAGACTTGTAAAACAAACCTGAAAAGATCTGCAAGAAACGCTACAATGTTCGAACTTGTGGATCGAGCCATACATTGGCTTAAAACAAATACCTATACGACCCAAATAGTAAAATGGGAAACTAAAGCCTGGGGTGAAATTCCTGCAGATTTTGGAAGAAAATAGCGTTACTTCAAAAAATTTAACATCCAGGTTACTTCAAAATTATTTTCTCTCTGAATTCTTCTAAGTTGTAATTCTTTCTAGAATTTACAAGAGGATTATTCGTATAATCGAACGTAAAAACTAGTAAAAGGACAACCTAAATTCCTTTTTGCAAAAATTTAACATTTGATCGTTAAGTACTAATTACAAAATGGTTACTCCCCAGAAAATACTCTCCATACTTCCTCAAATAAAAAAACAAGCATTTTTAAGGTCACAAAAGCAAAGATCATGACATTAATTAATAATAGCTGTTTTTTTATATAGCTAAATTAATATGGAGTGGCATAAAAGATTTATAAAGGAAAAAATCGAATTTCTGCGTTAAAAATACTCGTCTTAGCCCAGCTATGACTGCGTTTTTTGCCTTGAACTTCAACTTTTTCCTAGAAAGATTGATGTCAATTTATGTTGATTTAGCTATGAATTAATAGGAGAGTCCGAAAATCCTTAAAAGAGTAGGGAAAATTTATTATAAATAAGAATGAAAAAATTAAAAGATTTTAAAATTAAAGAGTTAATTATTGAGAACAAAAGTGCTATAACTGGTGGGGGATCATGTGGGCAGCCAGGACATGGACAGCCAGGACAATCAGGGCCAGACGGACAATGTGAAGGAGAAATTACCGAAAAATTCAGATTGGAGTTTTGGGGGCCTATTTGGACTCTTGATTGGGAAGACACAGGTTGTTGTTAATCCAAAATAAAATACACTGGCAGTATTAGTTTTGCTGCCAGTATTATATTAATACTATTCTTATAATCGATTTAAGATATTATAATGATATTAATCTGTAAAAATTACAAAAATGAAGACAAAACAGCACAAGATGTTGTGGATTGGTTGTTATATAGAAATGCTCAATTCGATTTTTTTTCGGGATCTGATTTTTATGAAAACGGAAATGATTGGTCGTTAGAAGTTGATGATTTTAATGATCAATATAGTTACCAAAACAAATTTAAGAGTGTATGGTTTAGGGGATTTATGGGGTATCGTGATCATCTTCAAAAAACAATAGAAAGCATGGAGATGAGTAAAACTAATGTTTCTGAAACGAGGTGGTTTTTAGGGCTGGAAATCAGAAAAACGAATGCTCAAATTTTTCATAGCTTTGATAACGCATATCAACTTCCTAAAATAGATAAAATAAGTGTTGATAAATTTTCTATACTTCGTAAAGCAAAAGAGTTAGGGTTGAGTATCCCAGCATCATTAATTACTAATTCGAAAAAAGAACTTATTGATTTTGTACAAAAACACAAAGCTATTATTACAAAACCTCTATATGAAACTTTCAGTCTTATAGAAGAGAATTTTATTTCGTCTTTTAAAATGGAAATTATAAATATAACATTTGTTGAGTCCCTTCCCGAAAAATTCTTTCCTTCATTTTTTCAAGCCTATATCAAAAAAGAGATTGAGCTACGGGTTTTTTATCTAGAAGGTGAGTTTTATAGTTCAGCAATTTTTTCGCAACTAGACCCTAAAACAAAACATAGTTTTAAAAATTATAATGAAAGTAAACCCAATAGAGTTGTGCCATATCTACTCCCAAAAAAAATAGAAAATAAGTTGCACCATTTAATGAGGGAATTAAGCCTTAATACTGGTTCAATAGATTTAATAAAAACAACCGATAAAAAATACATCTTTTTAGAAATAAACCCTACAGGTCAATTCGGTGCGTTTTCTAAAAAATGCAATTACTTTTTAGAAGATGAGATTGCCAAAACACTTATTAAAAATGATGAATAAAAAGAAGTTTTTTAAAGATAAACAGATAGATCATTTACCCGTTTTCTTCAAGAATCAAAAAATAACAGAGTTCAAATTGCCTATCGATTCTGATGATGAGTTTATCGAAAACACCCCACCTTTTGTAAATATATCTGTATATCATAGTGAGTTCTCTAAATGTACTTTTCCGTTAAAACCTGTTTCAAAAATAATTAAATTTAATGAATAATAAGACTTTTAAATTATTTGCCTGTTGCCAAATTGTAAAAGGAGCGTCTTTGGCAACAATTTGTGATTTGCATAGAGGGAGAATATATTCTATCCCTTTGGAATTAGCAGAATTTCTCGAAGAATCTCAAAATTATAAAACGTTGGATTATATGAACTCTTACTCTGCTGAAGATAAAAATACAATTCATGAATATATTGATTTTTTGGAACAAAATGAGTTAGGATTCTGGACCGATGAGCCCAAAAAATTTCCTAATCTTGATATCCAATGGAAATCTCCAGAACATATTAATAATGCAGTAATCGAAATTGAAGAATTAAGCCATATTGATATCCAAAAAATAACAGAAGCTCTTAAAAATTTGTATTGTAAATTTGTTGAAATTCGTTTTTATAAAAAAGCAGATGTAAACCAATTAGATTTTTTTTTAGATTATTTATCAAATTCTGTTGTCAAAAGTGTTACGGTGTACATCCCAGACACTAAAAAATTAAAAATAGAGGATCTTAATGAGGTGTTAAGAAAATACCCTAGAGTTAGGCTTGTAGTGCTCCATTCTTCAACTCAAAAACAAGCAGATGTGCTTAATTCGATCATAAAAGTTACTCCTCAAAAAATTGATAATAGAAGCCATTGTGGTATCATTGATGCTAGTTTTTTTTCTGTGAACATTCCTTTTTTTACAGAATCTCTTCAATTTAACTCTTGTTTAAACAAGAAGATGAGTATTGATAAAGATGGAAATATTAAAAATTGTCCATCTATGGCAACTGCATTTGGTAACATAAAAACTGACAATATAGAACAAATAGTACATTCAAGAGCGTTTCAAAAATTATGGGGGATTGGTAAAAAGTCAATTAATGTTTGTAAAGATTGTGAATACCGATCAGTTTGTTCTGATTGCAGGGCATATGTAGACGATCCAAAAGACATTTACTCCAAACCATTAAAATGTGGGTATGATCCATACACAAACAAATGGGAAGACTGGAGTTCAAATCCGCTAAAAGAAAAATCTATTAACTATTACCAAATGAATCAGATATAATATTTTATGTAAAAAAATTATAATTATCCGTTTTGTGTAATACTAATATTCTCAATGTCATTCCGAATTTATTTCGCAATCTTAGTACATTCATAAGCAATACTGCATGATCAGAACCTGAAACAAGGTTGACAATGAAGGGTTATTAAACATTTCGGACATTTAAAAAAAATTAAATTCTATACAATAGAAACATGTATTCTATATTAATCTTAAAAACAAAAAAATGAACCTCAAATTTATATCCTATATCACACTAATTTTTATGATCCTTGGTTGTACAGAGAAAGAAGACATCAAATTACAAATAGATAAAGAATTGAATGCCTTAACAACAATAGACGATCATACCAAATATCTTGAAACAATATACCATAAAGATCAGGAGGGTAGAAAAAATATGAATAAATTGTTAGATCAATATGGGTACAAATCAAAAGAATATAATGATGCTAGAAAAGCCATGATAAAAGAAGATGAATCGCGCCTTATAAAAATAGAACGGTATCTTAGAAAATTTGGACATCCTAAAAAAGCAGAGGTAGGAGAAAAAGCTGCTCGTACACCTTATTTGGTAATACATCATACAGGATCTTCTGAGGGAGAAGAAGAAAATAATTTTGAATTTTTGTATAATGCATATATACAAGAGGATATTGATTATGGTGCTTTTTCTTTATATCTTAATAGAATGTATAGATATAAATATAGAAAAAGGCATCAAATAGAAAGCCCCTATAAACCCGAGGATGAAATCAACTCATTGATACAGCAATTAAATTTAGAACATAGAACAAAAAAGGTAAAGGGTAGTAAATAAATCTGCTTGCAGTCCAAAAGGGGAGGCTTTCCATTATAGTATTTAACTATTTTAAAATAAAGCAAGAAACTAAAGCCTGGGGTGAAATCCCTGCAGATTTTGGAAGAAAATAACATAGTCCCATTAAAAACAACTTATAATTCACAAAAGCCTTAAAATATGATTACATCTAACTATTCTTTAAAAAAATAACCTTACCTCGTGTAATGCTATCCTATTTTTCTCTACTAAACCTTTGTTATCAGAAAACAACCTGTTTTTTAACAAGATTTATCCAGAAAAAATAATGATCAATGAAAATACTGTTTTATATATGTCTTTTTATTCCAGTAGTAAGCTTTGGTCAACCAGAGTGGAAGCTAACAAAAGATAAACAAGGGATTAAGATATGGACAAGAGCTATTAAAGACACTCCTTATAAAGAGTACAAAGCTATAACTCATGCCAAAACAAATTTAAAATCGGTAACTCACGAATTGCTAAATGCTCCTTTATATATGAAAAACTGCAAAGAAGGGGTAAGCCATTTGGTAAAAGTAAACCCTGATGGTCACTACTTTTTTTATGTAAAGAATAAATTTCCGTGGCCGGTAAAAGACAGAGATGTAGTTTCTAGGTTAAGAGTTCAAAAAATCTCTGACGACACTATCAAATTACATATTAATGCTGCTCCAGAAGAAATACCTTTAGAAAGAAATACGCTTAGGATTCGTGAATTATCAGGGTACTGGCTTCTCGAGGAGCAAGGAAGCGAGGTAAAAATAACCCAACAACTCTACATTAATCCAGAAGGATCACTACCGCCTTTTATCACAAATTCACTATTAATCACAGGGCCATTTAAAACATTTACTGCTCTTAAAGAGGAGTTAGAAAATAAAGATTCTTAAAAGAGATTTTAGAAGACTTTATTTTTGATGAATTTACTTGAAAGTAAAGCGTATATTTGCAAAAAAATGCTGGTTATATGAGTAAATTACTTATTGTTGGTTCTATGGCTTTCGATGCTATTGAGACTCCTTTTGGTAAAACCGACAAAATTTTAGGAGGTGCAGCCCCTTATATTGCGCTTTCTGCATCAAATTTTAATATCACCTCTGCAATTGTATCTGTAGTAGGAGAAGACTTTCCTTTGGACTATCTAGCGATGCTTCGTGAAAAAAACATCAACACTTCTTCAATAGAAATTGTAAAAGGTGGTAAAACTTTTTTCTGGAGCGGTAGATATCACAATGATTTAAACTCAAGAGATACCTTAGAAACTCAACTTAATGTATTGGCAGATTTCAACCCTGTTGTTCCTGAAGCTTATAAAAATTCAGAAATAGTAGTTCTGGGGAACCTTCATCCCATGGTGCAGCTATCTGTAATAGAGCAAATGGAAACCAAACCAAAATTAACCATTCTGGATACCATGAATTTTTGGATGGATAATGCCCTGGAAGATTTACATAAGGTAATCGCCAAGGTAGATGTTATTACTATTAATGATGAAGAAGCAAGACAATTAAGTGGTGAATACTCATTGGTAAAAGCAGCCAGAATAATTGCAAACATGGGACCCAAATATGTGGTGATTAAGAAAGGAGAACACGGAGCTTTGTTATTTCATGAAGAACAAGTTTTCTTTGCCCCCGCACTACCTCTAGAAGAAGTATTTGATCCTACTGGTGCAGGAGATACCTTTGCAGGTGGTTTTGCCGGTTATCTTACTAAAACAGAAGACCTTTCGTTCGAGAATTTGAAAAAAGCAATTATTCATGCTTCGAATTTAGCTTCGTTTTGTGTAGAAAAATTTGGGACAGAACGAATGGAACACCTAAATCGTGATGAAGTTCAAAAAAGGCTTCAGCAATTTAAAGAACTAACACAATTTGAAATAGAATTGTCATAATAAAAACATCTTATATGCTAGCATATAAGAAAAACAACACAACAACAACTAGATTTTTGGAATACAATGAGTGATGCTTTAAAACACGAATGCGGTATAGCATTCATCAGACTTTTAAAACCATTAGAATATTACAAGGAGAAATATGGGAGTGCATTTTATGGTGTTCATAAAATGTATCTTATGATGGAAAAACAGCATAACCGTGGTCAGGATGGTGCAGGTTTTGCCAGCATCAAATTAGATACCGCACCGGGAGAACGATATATAAGTAGAGTTCGATCCAGTGAGCCTCAGCCCATACAACATATTTTTTCTCAAATTAATGATCGCATTAATAACGAGCTTGAAAATCATCCAGAATACGCAAACGATGTCGACCTACAAAAAAGAAACATCCCTTATATAGGGGAAGTTTTTCTAGGGCATGTTCGTTACGGTACTTTTGGTAAAAACAGTGTAGAAAGTGTTCATCCATTTTTAAGACAAAACAACTGGATGCACCGTAATCTTATTGTTGCCGGTAATTTCAATATGACCAACAACAACGTATTGTTTGATAATCTAGTAAGATTAGGTCAGCATCCCAAAGATCGAGTTGATACCATAACCGTAATGGAAAAAATAGGTCATTTTCTAGATTCTGAAGTGGCCAAACTATATAAAAAATTAAAGAAAGAAGGGTTTAATAAGAATGCTGCTTCACCACAAATCGCAGAACGATTAAACGTTGCCAAAATTCTTAAAAAATCTTCTCGCGATTGGGATGGTGGTTATGCAATGGCTGGAATGTTTGGACACGGAGACGCATTTGTTTTAAGAGATCCTGCGGGGATACGACCAGCGTATTATTATCAAGATGACGAAGTAGTCGTTGTTGCTTCAGAAAGACCGGTAATTCAAACCGTATTCAATGTAGGTTTTGATGATGTTCAAGAATTGGATCCAGGAAAAGCAATTATCATTAAAAAAGATGGAAACACCTCGATTAACAAAATTATTGATCCATTAGAACGAAAAGCCTGTTCTTTTGAACGTATTTATTTTTCTAGAGGAAGTGATGCAGAAATATATAAAGAGAGGAAAAAACTAGGGAAACTTATCATGCCTCAGGTACTAGAAGAGATTAATCACGATACCGTTAATAGTGTTTTCTCGTTTATTCCTAATACTGCAGAAACTTCATTCTATGGTATGGTAGAAGCTGCTCAAGATGAATTAAACAAACAAAAAAACGAAACCATACTTGCTGAAAAAGATTCTTTAACAGATGAACGTCTGGCAGAAATTCTTTCGCATAAGCTAAGAACAGAAAAAATAGCAATCAAGGATGCTAAACTTCGAACTTTTATTACAGAAGATAGTAGCAGAGATGATCTGGTTGCTCACGTATATGATGTAACTTATGGCGTAGTAAAACCTGACGATAATTTGGTTATTATAGATGATAGTATTGTTAGAGGAACTACTCTTAAAAAAAGTATCATCAAAATGATGGATCGTTTAAAACCAAAGAAAATAATTATTGTTTCTTCTGCACCACAAATACGTTATCCTGATTGCTACGGAATAGATATGGCAAGATTAGAGGGACTTGTAGCTTTTCAAGCTGCTTTAGAACTTTTAAAAGAAAATGGAAATTATGACCTTGTTGACCAAGTTTATGAAAAATGCAAAGCTCAAGTAGATTTAGAAGATTCTGAAGTGCAAAACTTTGTAAAAGAAATTTATGATGGATTTTCTGATCAGGAGGTAAGTGACAAAATATCAGAACTATTAAGTGACTCATCTGTAAATGCTGATGTAAAGATAATTTATCAAACGGTTGACAATCTACACAAAGCTTGCCCAAAAAATCTTGGAGATTGGTATTTCACAGGTGACTATCCTACCGTAGGAGGTAATAGGGTTGTAAATAAGGCATTTATAAACTTTTACGAAGGAAAAGACGAAAGAGCATACTAAAAACGAAAAAATTTATCGTAAAAAAAGGTTAATTTGTGTATTTCAACAAGTATTTTGACCTTTTATCTAAAACATTTTTTCTCTATGAAATATCGCTCTATATTAGCAGAGCCATAGCATAAGTAGGTTAAGTTCATGGTAGATTTGGGGCAAAAAAAGGTGGACTTTCCACCTTTTTTTATTTTATACCATTTTTTATTAGAAAAGAAATGATATTAAAAAGAGCCATGTTCTTAACATGGCTCTTTTTATATTATAATGTATTAGGATTATTTTCCTTGAGCATATCTGCTAGAAACCTCATTCCAGTCTATTACATTAAAAAATGCAGAAACATAATCTGGACGACGATTTTGATAATTTAAATAATATGCATGCTCCCAAACATCTAATGCAAGAATAGGAGTTCCTCCACAACCTACACCAGGCATTAATGGGTTATCTTGATTAGGAGTAGAACAAACTTCTACCTTTCCTCCTGGCTGTACACATAACCATGCCCACCCAGAACCAAATCTGGTACCTGCGGCGGTAGAAAATGCTTCTTTGAATGCCTCAAAAGAACCATAAGCTGCATTAATTGCATCTGCCAATTCTCCAGAAGGTTTCCCTCCTCCGTTTGGAGACATCACTTCCCAGAACAAATTGTGATTAAAAAACCCACCTCCATTATTTCTAACTGCATTATTCGACATATCCATATTGATCAGGATATTATCGATCGTTTTCCCTTCAAGATCTGTTCCCGCAATAGCAGCATTTAATTTACTTGTATATCCAGCATGATGTTTATCATGGTGTATTTCCATGGTACGAGCGTCTATATGAGGTTCTAACGCATCAAAAGCGTAGTTTAATTTTGGTAATTCGAATGACATATGTTACTATTTTTAATGAATAAAAAGTGAATCCAAATTTAATAATTAGAGTGATGAATAAAAATTTATAATTGTTATAAATTAACTAAACACTGATAATCAACAACTTTACAACAACAATTATCAATTCTATCGATATCATTTACCCTCTACCAACTATATCACACTCATAAACACCTCGAACCTTAATACGAAAAGCGCTGGTTTTAGTACTTTAGTAAAAAATAAAGAATTGAACCCTACCACTCCTTTTACCATTTATAATGCGGCAGCAGGTGCAGGCAAAACATACACCCTTGTAAAAGCTTATTTAATCACACTGCTTAATGGAGATTTTAAAGATAGCTACAAAAATATTCTGGCACTAACTTTTACCAACAAAGCAGTAGCCGAAATGAAAATACGGGTTTTAGAAAATCTTGTTGCCATTAGCGCCCCTATTACTCCTTTACCACATCAGGATCTATTTAACGAATTAATAGCAGCAACAAATTATACAGAAAAAGAACTTAAACAAAAAGCAAATAGAATCCTAAAAAGCATTCTTCATAACTATGCATCTTTTGATATTGTTACAATCGATACTTTTACTCATCGAGTCATACGAACCTTTGCGCATGACCTCGAAATCCCAATGAATTTTGAGATTGATATGGATACCGATGCATTAATAGAAGAAGCTGTAGATGCTGTCATTTCAAAAATTGGTATCGACAAAGAGTTAACACGTTTAATTATCGATTTTGCCGTAAGCAAACTTAATGAAGATAAAAGTTGGGACATCACTATAGAACTCAACAAAGTTGCTCGTTTATTATTTAGTGAAAATGATCGAAAATACATACATCACCTTTTACCAAAAAGTAATACTGATTTTGAAGACCTTAAAACCCAGCTTTATCAAAAAATAAAATTAGCTAAAGAAAATGTGGTTTTACATGCAAATAACACCTTAAAATTAATTAAAAACAAGGGGGTGGCATTTACAGATTTTACTCGTAGTTCGATTCCTAATCACTTCGACAAACTAGCAAAAGGAGACTTTAAAGTTGATTTTAAAGCCGCTTGGAAACAAAATATACGAGAAGCCACCTTTTATACAACTAAATTAGAAGATCATAAAAAAGGCCTAATCGATACCATTAGACCAGAAATAGAATATGCTTTTCAAGAAACCAAGAATGCATTAATTCAAATCACATTTTTTGAAAACATCATTAAAAACATAACTCCTCTTTCAATTCTTAACGCAATTAACAAAGAACTGATAACCATTAAGAAAGAAAGGAAAGTTCTATTAATATCAGAATTTAACAATATCATAAGTACCGCTATCAAAGGGCAACCTGCCCCTTTTATATACGAACGACTTGGAGAACGCTACCGGGATTATTTTATTGATGAGTTTCAAGATACTTCAGAAATGCAATGGCAAAACCTAGTTCCTTTAATAGACAATGCACTTGCTACCGAAACATTAAGTGGCAAAAGAGGACGGCTTACTATAGTAGGAGATGCAAAACAAGCAATCTATAGGTGGCGAGGCGGAAAAGCAGAACAGTTTATAGAATTGTCATCAGACATCAACCCCTTTTCTACACAAGAAAAACAAGTACTCAACTTACCCAAAAACTATAGAAGTCATGAAGAAATAATCAAATTTAATAATAATTTGTTTTCTTTTTTGTCCAATGATTTTAGTAACCTAAAACATCAGGAACTTTATTTAGCAGGCAATAAACAAGAAGTTAATTCTAAAAAAGGAGGATATGTAGATATCTCTTTTATAGAAGCCAAAAATGCGGCTCAGGAAAACGACATGTATCCACAAAAAGTATACGAAACAATCCTTGAGCTAAATGAAAAAGGCTATCAGCATAATGAAATATGCATTATTATAAGAAAACAAAAAGAAGGAGCCCTGATTGCGGATTTCCTAACTCAAAAAGGAATTTCAATTATTTCTTCTGAAACACTATTAATAAGTAAAGCTCCTGAGGTAAATTTCATAATAGATCTTCTTACGTGGCACATTCAGCAAGATCACTTACAATCAAAAATAAATGTTTTAAATTTTTTGGCTGAGAAATATCAAGTACCAGATAAACACTCTTTTTTCAGTAAACTCATAAACAATGGCATAAAAGACTTTTATGAAGTATTAAAAAGTTTTGAGATTGATTTTAGTTTTACCCTATTAGCCACTAAACCACTTTATGACGCAGTGGCATACTGTATTCGAGCCTTTTGTTTTTCGAATTATGACTCAGCACATCTACAATTTTTTTTGGACACCGTTTTTACTTTTGCTCAAAAACATATGGAAGGGATCCCAGGTTTTTTATCTTATTGGCAGACAAAAAAAGATTCTCTAAGCATTATCGCTCCAAAAACAAAACTTGCAGTTCAAATAATGACAATACACAAAGCAAAAGGGTTAGAGTTTCCATGTGTAATTTATCCCTATGCCAATATTGATATCTATGAAGAAATAGAACCAAAAACATGGATTGAAGTCGATAAAGATCAATATAATGGCTTTGGAGAACTACTAATTAACTATAATAAGAAGATATCTGACTATGGTACAGATGCCGAAAAAATTGTTGCTGATCGACAATCTCAATTAGAACTTGACACCTTTAATTTACTATATGTGGTTTTTACAAGAGCAAGGGAGCAACTATATGTAATTTCTAATTTAAAAATAAACTCTAAAGGCGAAAGCAACCCTAACACTTTTTCTGGAAAACTAATTAATTATTTAAAACATCTAGGAGTTTGGGAGACTCAAAACAAATACACTTTTGGTAATCCATTAAAACCAAGCAACAATACAATTAAAGAAAATAATACTTTAAAAACCATCTCTTTATCCAAACCAACACAAAACACACAGCCGTATAAAGTATTTATTGTAACCAATGCGGGCAAATTATGGGAAACAGAACAACAATATGCAATAGAAAAAGGGAATCTAATTCATGAATTAATGGCTTCGGTTTATGTGCGTGATGATATCCAAACTGTTTTGGACGAAGCCTATTTAATGGGTAAAATCACTTTTCCAGAAAAAGAAATATTACATAAAGAACTGATTAAAGTAGTTGAGCATCCAGAGCTTTCACCATATTTTTCTTACGATAGTACTATTTTTAATGAGCGCGAAATATTTTCTAATGGTAAATCCTTTAGACCAGATCGTATAATAATTGACCCTAATAACATTGCGTCTATTATAGACTACAAGACAGGAAGTTATGACCCATACCACCGCAAACAACTAGAAGAATACACATATCTTTTAGAAACGACAGGATATATTGTAAGAGACAGAATTCTAGTATATTTCAATAAAGAGATCAAGATAAAACGTGTATAAATAACCTCTATATTTACGAATTACTAAAAAAATTTAAGGATTAAAGGGAATTTTATCTTATAATTGTACCATATTTTACAAGATATAAAGTCTAATTTTTACTTAACGAGGTTAAAATTATCTAGCTTTTTAGGATTTTAAAATACTATCTATAAATTGTATAACCCTTCAAAGACTTGATATTTACTGGCCTGTTAAGAAAAATTTATTAGATTTATCTTTGACAGTTATTATTAACATATTACATTTGCTCTAATTAACACTTAAAAATTAAATTATTGAATATGAAACATCTTAGCAGATTTTTAGTGGCTTCGTTACTAGTACTTGGACTTAGTACGGCGAATGCACAAGATGAAAACAATCCTTGGGCAGTTTCTATAGGTATTAATGCCGTTGACATTTATCCTACTGGAGGTGATTTACCTTATCAAGGGGATATTTTCGAGGAATTTTTTAATGCTAGTGACCACTGGAACATTCTTCCATCTGTTTCCAGATTATCTGTTGGTAGATATATAGGAGATGGTTTTTCTTTTACCCTTGCTGGGTCAGTTAATAAAATAGATAAACTTGGTCAACTTGAGGATGAAACTTTAGTTATTGCAGATGACCTATCTTACTACGCTGTTGATGGTACAATTGCATATAGCCTTAAAAATGTATTAAAAACTAAGTGGTTTGAGCCATACCTAGGAATAGGTGGAGGTTACACTTGGGTTGACGATATAGGTGCTGGTACTTTGAACGGTACTTTAGGTACAAAATTCTGGTTATCTGAAAACTTTGCATTCGATATCCAAACTACATTCAAGAATGTATTTGAAGATTACGAAACTGGTAACTATCCTCCAACTCACTTCCAGCACTCTGCAGGTCTTTCTTTCACATTTGGAGGTAAAGATACTGATGGTGATGGTGTTTATGACAAAGATGATGAGTGTGTTGACGTTCCTGGTTTAAAAGAATTTAACGGATGTCCTGATACCGACGGTGACGGAATCACTGACGCTAAAGATGATTGTCCTGATACTGCAGGTACAGCAGAATTTAACGGATGTCCTGATACTGACGGTGATGGAGTTTCTGATCCTAAAGATGAGTGTCCTACTGAAGCTGGTTTAAAAGAACTTAACGGATGTCCTGATGCTGACGGTGATGGTATCGCTGATGGTAAAGATGGTTGTCCTAACGAAGCTGGTCCAGCTGAAAACAATGGATGTCCTTACCAAGATAAAGATGGTGACGGTGTATTAGATAAAGATGACAACTGTCCTGACGTTGCTGGTACTGTAGCAAACAATGGTTGCCCAGAAGTAACAGAAGAAATTCAGAAGACTCTTAACGAATATGCTAAGACTATCTTATTTGATTCTGGAAAATCTACAATCAAAGAACAGTCTAACGCTGTATTGAATGATATCGTAAAAATTCTTCAGGAGTACCCAACTGCTAAGTTTACAGTAGAAGGACATACTGATAGCGCAGGTAGCGAATCTTCTAACCAAAAGTTATCTGACTCTAGAGCTAACGCTGTTAAGAATTACTTAGTAGAAAACGGTGTAGATCAGTTTAGATTATCTGCTGTTGGATACGGAGAGTCAAGACCTATCGCTTCTAACAAAAATAGAGCTGGTAGAGCTAAAAACAGACGTGTAGAGATCAACTTAGTAAAATAAGAAGATTTTTAACAAAATATAAAAAGCGCCTCGAAGTTTTCGAGGCGCTTTCTTTTTATAACTATTCCATTTTAAAAAAAGAAAGATTTAAAACACACCTTTAAGCAACAGTAAACCTAAAATTCTCATCAAAAAATAGATTGGTTGACTCCAACCAATTCTGTTTAACAGCATTGCCATATAGTTTTCAAAAGAAAAACCATCTTTTTCATATTCTATATAATTTGAACACATCTGTAGAACTTCAAAAAATTATAGACAAATCAAGTTTAAAAACTCTTTAGAATACAAAAACAAGAATAAAGTATATTTGCATTTGCGTTCTTTCAAGAGAATTGTAAATTGAAAAAGTAATATGGATCCCTAATAAGATTATTTAATTTATAATCTTAAAAAAGTATCTATTCGTACCATACCAGAATAATACAGTAAACCCTATACGTTTGAAAAGTTTTTTAAAAGAAGTAATCTTAGAATTACATAGTAGTAACGAAAAAGTAAGTGATCTGATTTTTTTGGTTCCTAGTAAAAGAGCAGGGCTTTTCTTAAAAAAAGAACTTTTAACCTTATACGACAACCAAACGTTTTTTGCCCCTACTATAATAAGTATAGAAGAATTTATATCCAAATTATCCGGGCTTCAACAAATTGATAACGTACAAACTCTATTCGAATTTTATGATACTTACTTATCCACTTTTTCTGATCTGGAAAAAGAGGATTTTGAAACCTTTAGCAACTGGGCTCAGACCTTAATTTATGATTTCAATGAAATCGACCGATACTGCATAGATCATAAAAGTTTTTTTGCATACCTATCAGGAATACAAGACATAAATCACTGGTACTTACAAAAAGAAAAAACAACTTTAGTAAAAAATTACATTAGATTTTGGGAAAGCTTATTAATCTACTATAATAACTTTAAAGACAAACTCCTTTCCAAAAAAATAGGGTATCAAGGTTTATTATACAGAAAAGCTTCAGAAGATATCCAGTCCTATATAGACACCGAAAAGAGAAAACATATTCTTGTTGGCTTTAATGCACTAAACAATGCTGAACAAATCATTTTTCAATCCTTACTAGATGCAAACATGGCTAAGGTATATTGGGATGCTGATCATTTTTTTGTCAACAATAACTACCATGAGGCCTCATTATTCTTAAGAACCTATAAAGAGCAATGGGACTATTATAAAAATCATTCTTTTGACTGGATACAAAATAACTTCTCTCTAGAAAAAAATATTTCTACGATCGGAGTACCAAGAAATGTGGGGCAAGCAAAATCTGTAGCACATATACTCTCTTCTATTCCGAAGGATACTATAGAAAAAACGGCATTAGTTCTTGCAGATGAAAACTTACTACAACCTGTACTTAATAGTATTCCAAATACTGTAGAGTCCCTTAATATTACAATGGGGCTACCTTTAAAAGAAGTTCCGCTAGCTGCATTTTTTGAACTATTGTTTGAGCTTCATAAAAATGCTAACTCAGATAAATTATACTATAAATCAATACTTGAGGTTCTAAATAATAGAGCTGCTTATAGACTAATAGGCAATAGTGCGTTTCTCCTCGCAAATACCATTGCCCGAGAAAACATGGTGTACATAACGCTACAAAAATTACAGGAACTTGTAATTTCTGAGCAACACAAGGAAATACTATCTTTATTGTTTTCTCCCTGGAAAAATGCAACAAAAGCACTAGAACAATGTAGAAATATCATATTCGAGCTTAAGAATGTTTTGGATAAAGAAAAAGACACTCTGGAGCTTGAGTACCTTTATCATTTTCATATTGTATTTAATAAGGTATCATCACTTCAAAAAGAATATGAATACCTCACAACCATAAGATCTTTATATTCGCTATATAAAGATATCTTACTAAAAGAAACTTTAGATTTCTCTGGCGAACCCTTTAATGGGCTACAACTAATGGGAATGCTAGAATCTCGTTGTCTTGATTTTGAAACTGTAATTATTACCTCGGTAAACGAAGGAATATTACCCGCAGGAAAAAGCATGAACTCCTTTATACCCTATGATTTAAAAAGAGCATATAACCTACCAACATATAAGGAAAAAGATGCTATCTACACTTATCACTTTTACAGGTTAATACAAAGAGCCAAAAATGTATATCTAATTTATAATACAGAAAGCGAAGGTGTTGGTGGTGGAGAAAAAAGTAGGTTTCTTCTTCAGCTAGAAATAGATAAAAGACCAAAGCATACACTTAATTCTTATGTAGTATCTACCAATGTGCCTCAAATTACAGATCAAAAAATACAGATCAACAAAAATGAAGAAGTAATTTCACAACTTAAAAAGCTAGCGAATCATGGGCTTTCACCTTCTGCTTTAACAAGCTACATTAGAAACCCTATCGATTTTTACTATTCATATGTGTTAGGAATTAAAGCAACCGAGGAAGTTGAAGAAACTATAGCCACAAACACCTTGGGAACTGTAATACACAATACGCTCGAAGAGTTTTACAAACCTCTTGAAAAAAAATTTCTTACTACAGAAGATATAAAAAGAATTCGTACCGAAATTGATTCTCAGCTTAAAAATCAGTTTAGACAAGAGTATGCAAAATTAAATATTACTAGCGGAAAAAACCTATTAATTTATGAGGTAGCCAAACAATATATTCATAATTTTCTATCAAGCGAAGAAAAATTACTTAATCAAGGATCTCAATTAAAAATAATTGCGATAGAAAGCAACTTAAAAACAAAACTAGTGATACCAGAATTGGATTTCCCTATCCATATAAAAGGAAAAGTAGATCGTATCGATGAGTTAGATGGTGAAATTAGAATTATAGATTACAAAACCGGAAGAGTCACCAAAAATGATTTAATCATTATGGATTGGGATATTATTATGCAAGATTACAAGTACAGCAAAGCGTTTCAGGTTCTGGCATATGCGTTAATTCATCATAACGAAACACCTATTACAAATTCGACGATGGCTGGTGTTATTTCATTTAAAAACCTTCAGGAAGGGTTTCTAAAATTTGGTACAAAATCAAGTATCAGAGGCAAATCAAATCATGAGATAACTCATCCGGTACTAGAAGAGTTTCAAATACAATTAAAAAAGTTAATTCTAGAAATTTTTAATCCCCAAATCCCTTTTATAGAAAAAGAAGTCTAGAAAGCTGTTTTTTTACCCTTAAAAAGAACATATAAAATAGTAAAAAAACAAGAAAAATAAAATAAAATCTATCTGTTTTCATGCATTATTATTCAAAAAACATAATAATTGATCAACTTTTTTCGTTTATTTGTTGTTATGAAAGTGAATAAACAGATACTTGCTTCGGTACTTTTAGTACTTTTTGGCATCGTATTGGTAGCAGATTTACATATTTTAAGTCATGATGATGCTACCAATTCTGATGACATAGACTGTAGTATTTGTGATTTTACTTCAGAAAATCATACCGATGATTTTATCCCAGCAGATATCGTAATTGGTTATGAACATGTTAATATTCCTGCAGATGTAGTTCGAACTAACTACCTAAATAGATACTTCGGAACCTCTGTTACCTATTCTTTCTTAAATAAGGCTCCACCTGTAGTCTAATAGAAATCAATCTATTTTTTAAACTGATTATTTTTTACAAAATAATCGTTGTTTCATTTTTTATTTTTTTACCAATGATAAGATCTATATGGCGAGCCATATTTCTTATTGGTATTTTATCAAAATCAGCATTTGCACAAGAATGCAATAAAACTCTTACTGGTAAGGTAATAGATTTTCATGATGGAATACCTTTAGAAAACGCTAAAGTAATGGTTAATAATACGGCAACATACACAAACTCAAAAGGAGAGTACACCATAAAAAACTTGTGTTCCACATCTTATGCGTTTACAATATCACATGAAAACTGTAATTCTCAGGTGGTAACACTTAACATAAGTAATGTATCTTCAAAAGATTTTTATCTAGAGCATCACTATACTGATTTGGATCAAGTAGATGTTCTGTCACAAAATCAAAAGAAAACTACCAATAGTCAAGCTGAAGGGCGCTTGAACAAAAAACAATTAGAACAATACAGTGGCTTATCACTTGGAGATGCCTTAAAAGAAATTTCTGGTGTTAATAGTCTTAACACAGGAAATACGATTGTAAAGCCAGTTATACAAGGATTGCATAGCAGTAGGATTATAATGATGAATAACGGGGTTAGGCAAGAAGATCAGGAATGGGGAGAAGAACATTCACCCAATCTGGATATTAATGCCTTTGATCAAATTAAAGTTATAAAAGGAGCCGGAGCTTTGCAATATGGAGGAAACGCTATTGCCGGAGTAATAATTACCGAAAATAAATTAACCTCTTTGCAGGATACCATTTTTGGAAAGTCTCAAGTAACAGCAAGTAGCAATGGTCGAGGAGGTAGTGCCAATACAACCCTTAATTTCGGATTTAAAAAAGGGTGGGCTGCCAAATTTCAGGGAACCCTAAAACATTATGGAGACAGTGAGACACCAGACTATAAATTAAGTAATACAGGACATAGAGAACAAAGTTTTTCTACCAGTTTTGGATATACCGATTTCAAACAAGGTTTTGAAGCATATTATAGTTTTTATAATGCTAAACAAGGAATCCTAAGAGCATCTCATATTGGTAATGTAAGTGACTTGATACGAGCAATGAATAGCCCTACACCCTTAGTAATCGAAGATTTTACCTATGATATCAATGCTCCTAAACAAGAAACACAGCATCATTTGGCAAAGATTAAAGGCTATAATCGTTTTAAAAACCTGGGAAAACTTGAATTACAATACTCATTACAATATAATAATAGAAAAGAGTTTGATATCAGAAGAGGAGATGATCGTGATAAACCAAGCCTGGATCTGGAGTTGATCACACATGCTGCAGAAACTTCTTTTTTGTTTGATTCTAATGATGATTTTACAAAACATATTGGAGCGCAATTTACGTACCAAGTAAACACTCCTAATCCTGAAACAGGAGTACGTAGGCTTATTCCTGACTATGAAAAAACAAACGCAGGCATTTTTGCTACCTCAGAAATTACAGTTAATGATGCTCTAATCGTTGATGCCGGGGTTCGTTATGATTATGTAAATATAGATGCCGAAAAATTTTATTTAAAAGATGTATGGGATGAACGAGGTTATGACACAGATTTTTCTTCCATTATTTTAGCCGATGAAGGAACACAATGGCTTACCAATCCAACCTTTGATTATCATAGTATTTCTGCTTCAACAGGATTGCATCTAAATTATAGTCAATCAAATATGTTGTTGTTTAATATATCCTATGCCAATCGTGCACCTAATCCTGTTGAGTTATTTAGTGATGGATTACACCATAGTGCTGCCATTATCGAATTAGGAAATATACGCTTTGATCAAGAAAAAGCGTTAAAATTATCAGTTAGCAGTATTCATGAAAATTTGTTTAAAAGTGCTGGAAATCTTTCTATTTCTCCTTACCTAAGTAACATTAAGGATTTTATTCTGCTAGAACCCAACGGACTAGATTTAACTACCAGAGGAGCATTTCCGGTTTGGGAATACATACAAACAGATGCTTTGTTATTGGGGGTTGATATTGATTACAACATAGATATTACCAAAAACGTAAAGTTTAACACCAATTTTTCTTATACCCATGGTACAGATACTACCAGGGATATACCTTTAATTAATATGCCTGCTCCCACTATTAGAACTGGGGTAAGTTATGAAAAGGAATTTTGGAACGTAAATTTATCAAATACCACTGTTTTTAAACAAAACAGATACCCTAACAATAACTTTGATCATGATGTTATCGAAAATGGAGAAATCATATCCAAACTAGTTGACATTTCTACTCCTCCTAATGGTTACAGCATAGTAGATTTTTCTGGAGCTTATCAATTGAGTTTATGGAATGAGAAAGATCTTAACCTAGGAGCAACAATTACAAACATTTTTAATACTTCTTATAGAGATTATCTAAATAGACAACGATTTTATGCAGATAATATCGCAAGAAACGTAACACTTAATATAATTTTTAATTTTTAAAGCAATGAAACGAATTCATTTAATTTTAGCAGTATCAGTAGGAGTAATTTTAGCATCTTGTAAAAACGACGATGATGCAACACCCGAAGTTATTAACGAAGAAGAAACAATTACCACAGTAAATCTAAAGGTAACAGAATCTGGAGAAACTACTTCTCAAACCTATACCTGGAAAGATAAAACTGCCGATAAGATTACCTTAAAAGCAAATACAGAGTATGAAGTAGAAATCGAGTTCCTTGATGAATCAAACCCAAGCGATGTAAAAGACATTACAGAAGAGGTTGTAGAAGAAAAAGATGAACATTTTGTTTTTTATGATGTAACAACAATTAATGCAGTAACTGTTGCAAGTTCCTCTAAGGATATTAAGGATGGTAATAGCATAGGAATTAATATTTTCACTACCTGGACAACAAGTGATGCTACCACCGGAACTTTAAAAGCTTTTTTAATTCATGAACCTACTAAAAAAACAGGAACTTCAAGAGATGATTTTGGAGGAGAAGCTGACATCGAAGTAGATTTTGAAGTAGAAATTAATTAAGGTAAAACCGTACTTTGGTATAAAATTTGATGTATCCCTATAAAATTATTTAACATGACTGGTGTTTTAAAGAAAAAGGCACTAAGAATATGGCAAAAAAGAGGGAAAAAAAGTGTTAAAAACTAAAGGAATTTAGATTTTTAATGACTTAAATTTAACATTTTAATTTCGATATTACCGCATTGTTAAATGTTAATTAACAAGCAAAAAATGTAAGCTTTTTTAACAGTTACGACTTATCTTTGAGCCATCAAAAAGAAAGAAATTTTATAGTAAAAATATAGCAAAATTGAAGCAATCATAATTAGTATAAGTTGAGTTTGTGTTAAATACAATTATGTTTCAATTCAGACCCCCGGAGTAGTTAACCGGGGGTCGTTTTTTTTATAGAAAATTATCAAAAACACAACCCTACTTCAAATTTTTTTGATCCAAAAAATGACATCATTAAGATCAGAAAAAACGTAACTCTCTTCAAAACACGAAAAGAACTCAAACCAACTTATCGTAAATAATTCATTGCATACAAGTTGAAACAGTAATTTTAGTTAAACATAAAAGCTACAGCTGTGACTTTTTCATAAAAAAGTGTCAAACTATATAGAACATTAAAAAAAGGATGTACTGATTAGTTACTGAAACTATGAATTTAATTTTAACAAGACACGTTAACACTAAATAACTGAAATACAATGAAAAACATCATGATTATTATTTTTTTTGTGAATTGTACTGGATTGTATGCGCAAAACACAAAAGATACTATCCTACAGATAACTACATCAACCGAAAAAGAGACACTATACACTCCCAAAGAGATTACAGTATCTAAAATAGTCGAATTAACATACCCAATAAAAGAGTATGAAGCCATGATCATGCGATGTAATGAACTTGCAGATAAGCTTATACAATATAAAAATGATATCCAAAGAGGATCTATGACAAAAGCAGAAATCAAACACTTAAAAAAAGATATGACAGAGGCAAAACTTCTAAATTATAAGTTAGGCGATTATACTGCAATATATAATAGTCAAGATTATCCCTTGACAGACTATTTGAGCAAAGAAATTTTAGATAATTACCAGGATTTTTCGAAAATATTTGCCAAAACAAACCAATATGCATCATTTTAAAAAAAGTAAAAGATAACGTTAATTACAATCGTCATGATAAAAACGTCTGCCCCATCTTTTACTTTGGTATATAAAAAGTAAACGAATCCATCAGGAAAAACGAAGAAAACCGTGAACTTTTCTAAAAAAATAGTTTGCGGTTTTTTATATAGACTTAGCAACAATTACACTATTTACTAGAGGTTTTTGAAGTAAAACAATATGTTAATCTTTTAAACATATCAAAATTTACTTTCCCATTTAGTTGATATTAGATAGTTTTGTTAGGAATTTTTACAACATAAAATATGGCTTCACACTCACAAAAAATTCCTGTAACTATTATTACAGGTTTTCTAGGATCTGGTAAAACAACATTGATACATAAAATTGCAAAAAATGCAAATGGTAGACGATTAGCAATTATCGTTAATGAATTTGGAGAATTAGGCATGGATGGCGAGATCCTAAAAGGAAATGATTGTGGCTGTGAAGAAGAAAATATATTAGAACTAAGTAATGGTTGTCTTTGTTGTACCGTACAAGAAGAGTTTTTACCAACCATGCTTCAGTTAATGGAACGCAAACAAGATATTGATCATATCATTATAGAGACTTCGGGTCTTGCACTACCAAAACCATTATTAAAAGCATTTAACTGGCCAGATCTAAAACCGCAGATAACTGTAGATGCAGTGATTACAGTGGTGGATGCAGTGGGGCAAGCTACAGGAGAAATTTGCGATCGTGAAAAAGTACAATCTCAACGACTGGATGATGAAAATCTGGATCACGAATCTTCTATCGAAGAGTTGTTTGAAGATCAATTATCCTGTGCAGACCTCATCGTGATGACCAAATCTGATTTGATAGACGAAACATCTTTTAATAACGTGCGTGATATCATTCAAAATCGTGTAGGAGCAGAAATTAAGATAATTTCGGCTGTAAAAGGAGATATCCCTGCAGATGTGTTATTGGGTATTGATGCAAAAGCAGAAGACCATGTAGATAGCAAACATTCGCATCATGAAACGCATCACCATCATCACGACCATCCTCATGACCACGACCATGAACATGATGAAACCATAAATTCTATAGTACTAGAAGTTAAAACCCCTCATACACCAGAGGCATTGATTAAAATACTAAAATCATTAGTAGTAGAACATCAAATATATCGTATCAAAGGAATTATTCATGTCCCAGGAAAACCTATGCGTATGATCGTACAAGGAGTTGCTGATAGATTCGAGAATTACTTTGATAGAAAATGGGCAGAAGGAGAATTAAAAGCTACGCGTCTTGTGATTATCGGAGAAAAAATCGATGAAGAAAAATTACAGAACGCACTAGAAGAAAAACTAATGACAACCGTAGAAGCTTAATCTTATGAAGATATATACCAGAAAAGGAGACACTGGGATGACCGGTGTTTTTGGAGGAAAAAGAGAATATAAAGATTCTGCTCGTATAGAATGTAATGGCGCATTGGATGAAGCCAATTCTACTATTGGATTATTACGCTCAAAACTAGGAAATGATCATGAGTGGCAGCCTAATCTTCATAAAATTCAAAAGGATCTGATGGATATGATGTCTCATCTGGCAAGACCTTCGGACTCTAAAAAAGAAAATCCAAATCCAAGACCCAAAGACGGTGCAGATTTCTGCGAACAATGGATGGATGATCTAGAAGCCAAAATAAGTTCTCCTTCAGATTATTTTTTATTACCTGGCGGAAACGAGATTTCGGCATTATGCCACGTTTGCCGTACACAAATAAGAAGAGGAGAGCGCAGATTAGTAACACTAATGCATGAAGACCCTGCATCTGTAGAAGAATATGTGATGGCTTATATCAATAGATTATCAGATTTATTCTTCACCATGGCCAGAGCAGAAATGGATAAAGCTGGAGTAGCAGAAGAAAAATGGCAACTCTTTCTATACAAGCGAAAAAAGAAAAAAACAGTATAATTTTGCATACTATATATGGTATCGCTTTAGGTCCGGGAGACCCAGAACTCCTTACCCTAAAAGCATTACGAATACTAAACGAAGTCGACCTCATTTTTTATCCTGGTTCTATTAATAATGGGATAAAAAAGAGTTTTGTATACCCTATTTTACAATATCACGAATTAGAAGACAAAGAGCTTAAAGGTTTTTTTCTAAAAATGTCGGCAGACAGAAGTCAGGCTTCAGAAGTTTACCAAACAACCGCACAAGAAATTGAACATGCTTATCTAGCTGGAAAAAAAATAGCTGTCGTTTGCGAAGGCGATCTTAGTTTATATGCTTCGTTTTCATATCTGTTAGAAAAACTCAAAGAGTTTAATTTACCTGTTACCCTAATCCCGGGGATTAATTCTTTTTCTTTGGGAGCAGCACAACATCAGGTGCCTCTAAGTTTGCTAAATGATAAAGTAGCAGTTATTCCCAGAGTCAAGAATATTAAAGAGATTGAGCGATATTTTCAAGAATTCGATACCGTGATATTAATGAAAATACGATCAGGGTGGAATGATTTTCAATCAGAATTAGTACAAAAGGATTGGAAATGTTACTATTGTGAGCGCTTAGGAACCAAAGAAGAATTTATAACCTCAGACTTGACCACTCTGACCCAAAGAGACATACCATATTTCTCTTTATTAATTATTAAAAAATGATCAAAGTTGTAGGGCTGGGCCCTGGACATTCAGACTATATAATACCCATGGCAACACAGGCAATTTCAGAAGCTACTGTTATCATTGGATATCATTATTATTTTCAGTTTATAGAACATCTCATAAACCCAAATACGCTACGTATTGGCAAAGAGTTAAGCGAAGAAGAAAAAAGAGCCGATATTGCAATACAGCACGCTTTAGAAGGAGAACATGTGGTAGTTATTGGATCGGGAGATGCCAGTATATATGCTATGGCATCGATTGTTTATCAAAAAGTAGCCGAACAGCAATTAGAAATTCCAGTAGAAACGGTGCCAGGAATTTCTGCTTTTATCACTGCAGGAAGTAAACTAGGAGCGATATTGGGTCACGATTTTTGCTGTATCTCATTATCTGATTTAATGACTCCCTGGACCACAATAGAACAACGTATTCGTGCCGCTGCAATGGGTGATTTTGTAACGGGTTTATACAATCCAAGAAGCAAAAAAAGATATTGGCAACTTCAGACCCTAAAAAATATTTATTTAGAATACCGCGACCCTAAAACACCAGTAGCTATTTGTAAGCAATTGGGTCGAACAGAAGAAGAGATTAAAATCACCACCTTAGGAAATTTAGATGTAAACGATGTAGATATGTTTTGTGTGGTGTTAATAGGCAACAGTCAAACATTTAGATATAAAAACAACTTAATTACACCTAGAGGGTATTTAAACAGAAAACCAGAAACCGGAGTAGAAATACAACAAGCCAGTTTTGAAGAAATACTCAATAATCTACCTTCAAATTCATTAGAAAAAGATGCACTTTGGGCAGCTATTCGATGTATACATACCTCTGGAGATTTTGAATATATCAACTATTTTCAAGCCTCTGAAAAAGCTATCGCTATCTGGCATACCTATTTAAAAAACGGAGGTACCATCGTTACCGATGTTACCATGGTACAAGCAGGAATCACCAAAGCGTTTACTACCAAATACAAGAATCAGGTAGTTTGTTTACTAAATGACCCCGAGGCATTAAAAATGGCTGAAGAAGAAGGGTTAACAAGAACACAAGCAGGAATAAAACTGGCTGCACAAAAATACCCCAAAGCATTATTTGTCATTGGTAATGCTCCCACGGCATTGATCGAGATCACAGATCAAATCCATGCAGGAACACTTTCTCCCACAGGAGTAATTGGCGCACCCGTCGGTTTTATCAATGTAATAGAATCCAAAGAGCGACTAAAAACAATTACCGATGTACCTTATGCACTCATTACAGAAAAACGGGGAGGAAGCAATTTTGCAGCTGCTATTGTAAATGCGGCATTTACGTTGGATGAGGCCAAAATATAACCGTCATGCCCATAGAATCGCAACGTATCTTCACTAAAGATGAGCAACAATTGCTTGAAGAGATACTGGTACACAGAAGAGATGTTCGAGGGAATCGATTTTTAAAGACCCCAATACCCAAAGATGCTATGGATACCATTTTAGAAGCTGCTTTGGCGGCTCCTTCTGTAGGGTTTTCGCAACCGTGGGAATTTGTGTTAATCAAAGATCAACAAACAAAACAAGCGGTAAAAGCAACATTTTCTGAAGAAACCAGAAAAGCAGCGCTATCGTTTGAAGACCAAAAGCAACAAGAATATATCCAACTTAAATTAGAAGGAATCTTAGAATCACCTCTAAATATGGCCGTATTTTACAAACCCAAAGAAGGTCCGGTATTAGGCCAAACCAGTATGCCAAACATGGGGAAGTATAGCGTAGTCTGTGCCATACAAAATATGTGGCTCATGGCAAGGTCTCTTAATATTGGGATGGGATGGGTAAGTATTTTGGATCCCGAAAAAGTAAAAAAAGTGTTGAACGCTCCGCCAGAAAATCAATTGATTGGTTATTTATGTTTTGGATATACCGATATGTTTTATAATCAACCAGAATTAGAATTACGAAAATGGGAGCGTAAAAAACTTCAGAAAGAAGTGGTGATAAACGAGAGGTATGTTTAACCCGGATTATGCATTAGAAAATCTATTACAGCTTCCAATTGCTTCAAAAACTGACGCTTTACTGTATTTTTTAATGTAACCATAGCGATGCTATGCTGAAATTAAGAAAACACCAGTTTTTATTGTACTTGAAACCTTCATAACGAAGTTCTAATGCATAATCCGGGTTTAAGATTTTATTTTGTAAACTTAAATAGTTAAAAGCCGTCAAATTGAGATATCCAATAAATTTTATCCAGTGGTAGCACTGACGTTCCAAAGCAGCGCTTTAAAATCTTTTTTCACCAGTATAAGATTTGTTTTGCGTTAAAAAATCTTGAAGCCTTGGAAAGATTTTAGCAAAACAAATCTGGTTTTCAATGAAATTGAAAAATACCTTGAAAAAAGCGCCTTTTCTTTTGGTTCGTTTTCTTTGGGCGAGCAAAGAAAATGAACAAAAAGTTAAATATAAAACGATTGGACAAAGCTTAAGACTTCATAAAACTATGTAAAACAATATATTATATAATGCATCAATGGTAACCTGTCGAAGTGTAATAGAAAGGTTAGCACTAAAAAAGAACAGTAAAACATGTTGGACAAGATGGTTTAAATATCATAAATTACACGTCGCAAAACTATAGCTAACTTACCATGACATTTTACATCATAGGCATCGGAAACAAAACACCTCAGCTTACATCAGAACAGCTGGAGTATATTGCGAGTACTACTGTTTTTAGCGGAGGAAAACGTCATTATGAACTGGTAAAAGATAGATTACCTCAACCCCATCGATGGATTTTTATAACATCTCCTATGTCTGAGGTATTTGACGCCTATGAAAAAGAAGATAAACCCATTGTTATTTTCGCCTCTGGTAATCCTTTGTTTTATGGGTTTTCGAATACTCTTAAAAACAAATATCCCGGGGCAACGATTACCACAACCCCATATTTTAGCTCAATTCAGTTACTGGCAAATGCTACCAATACCAATAGTAATCAATTAGAAACAATCAGTGTACATGGTAGAACATGGAATGCGTTAGACATCGCTTTAATTCAGCAAAAAGAATTGATTGGGGTACTTACCGATACAGAAAAAAATCCCGCCACCATTGCACAGCGAATGTTAGAGTATGGATATGATAACTATGAGATTAGTATAGGAGAAGATATCGAAGGCACACAAGAGCTGTTTTATGAACTTACCTTATCAGAAGCTTCAGAAAAAACGTTTTACCCTCTAAACTGTGTACTGCTTAAGAAAAAAAATCATCGATCTATAGATTTTGGTATCACAGACACCGATTTTACAGGACTACCGGCTAGACCGAAAATGATTACCAAAATGCCCATTCGGTTAACCACATTACACTTTTTAGAAGTTTTAAAAATAAAGACACTATGGGATATTGGTTTTTGTACGGGATCTATAAGTATTGAGGCAAAGCTGAAAAATGCACATTTAGAAGTGGTTGCTTTCGAAAAAAGAATGGAGTGCGAAGCTATTATGACACAAAACCAAAAACGTTTTGGCGTTCCCGGTATTCAAGCTGTAATGGGCGATTTTTTTGAGCAAGATCTTACCAAATATCCAAAACCAGATGCTATTTTTATAGGAGGGCATGGGGGTCGATTAGCAGCATTATTTCAGAAAATAAAACCCTTTCTAACACCAGAAACTAGGATTGTGATCAATGCAGTACAGAAAGACTCTATCCAAGAATTTAAAAAAGGTTGCGCCAGTATTGGATATGCCATTTCAGAAGAAACCATAATGACTATAGATACACATAATCCTATAACGATATTAAAAGCCCATAAATTAGGCTAAACCCTAATCATGTATCATTCAATTTACGTAGGTTTGTTCTTTAATATTTTTTATACCATTTAAACTTTGAATTTGGTATAAAAGAAAATTAAGATTTTTTTGTTTCAGTGAAGAAGAAAAATCAAGCATAGCAGGGCTACGGTTTATTTTTATTCTGAAACTGTGATAAAAAAAGAACATTTTATCATATCGAATTCAAAGTTTAAATGGTATCAAATGAAAATAATTTCACTTGTAACAGGAGGAGCAGGTTTTATGGGTTCTCATGTTGTGAATCATTTACTACAACAAAATCATACTGTAGTAGTTCTGGATGATCTTTCTGGAGGAGATACAAAAAATGTAAACGCTGAAGCTATTTTTTATGAAGGATCCATTCTGGATATAGACCTTATAAACACCCTTTTCGAAACATATAAATTTACCTATGTGTACCATCTGGCTGCCTATGCTGCAGAAGGTTTAAGTCATTTTATTAGAAATTTTAACTATCAAAATAACCTCATCGGCAGTGTGAATCTGATCAACGCATCGGTTACTCACGGTGTAAAATGCTTTGTTTTTACCTCTTCTATAGCGGTGTATGGCACCAATACGTTACCATTGGTAGAAACACATCACCCTAAACCAGAAGATCCTTACGGAATCGCAAAATACGCAGTAGAATTAGACCTTATCAACGCGCATAAGATGTTTGGGTTGGAGTATATTATTTTTAGACCTCATAATGTATACGGAAAGCATCAAAATATAGGCGATAAATACCGCAATGTGGTAGGGATATTTATGAATCAAATCCTGGAAAATAAACCGCTCACCATTTTTGGTGACGGCAAACAAACAAGAGCGTTTACACACATTGATGATGTGGCTCCCTATATTGCCGATGCGGTAACCATTTCAAAAGCTTACAATACCATATTTAACATAGGAAGTGATCATGTATATTCTGTAAAAGAATTGGCAGTAGCGGTTAGCAAAGCCATGCAATCACCTCTTAATATCAAACAACTAGAAAAACGAGAAGAAGTCGTTCATGCCTATGCCGATCACACAAAATTTGATACTGTTTTTAATCCTAAAGAACCTTTACAACTCGAAGCAGGACTGTTAGAAATGGCAAAATGGGTAAAAACACATGGAGCACGATCTAGTAAAGAGTTTCAGCATATCGAAATCACCAAAAAACTACCAAACTCCTGGAAAAAATCCTCAGAACAATGACAAACCAACCACTAGTTACCATTATAATGGCAGTTAAGGATACTGCACCCTATTTACATGATTGTTTAGATTCTATTCTGGCACAAACCTATCAAAACTGGGAGCTTATCGCTGTTAATGATCATTCATCAGATGAGAGCCCTCAAATTTTACAGGAGTATGCGGCAAAAGACGCCCGTATTCGATTTTTTAATAGCGACAGGCCCAAATTAATTCCCACATTGCAAGTAGGATATGCAGAAACCAAAGGTACTTTGATCAACAGAATGGATTCTGATGATAAAATGCCGGCATATAAACTACAAGTTCTCGTAGAAGAGTGGCATAAATATGGCAAAGGCACTGTAATTGCAGGAGGTACCGAGCACTTTGTAGACGAAGGTGTTGTTGGTGATGGGTTTCTTAAATACGAAAAGTGGTTAAATGAGGTTGCCAGAACAAGTACCCATTATCAAGAGATTTATAGAGAATGTGTAATCCCATCACATTGTTGGTTGCTTCATAAAGATGATTTTGATGCAGCAGGAGCTTTTGACCCATTGATATACCCAGAAGATTATGATCTCTGCTTTCGTTTTTATAGACTAGGCTTAACAGTGGTCGGAATAGATAAAATTCTACATCACTGGAGAGATCGATCGAATAGGATTTCTCGCACCTGGGAAGAATACAAAGACAATCGATATTTTGACCTTAAGCTACGCTTCTTTTATGAATTAGACAGAGACAAAACCCGACCTCTGGTGCTTTGGGGGGCCGGTAAAAACGGAAAAGATATGGCCAAGCTCATACAGTCTTATAATGATCATTTTCATTGGGTATGTGATAATGAGAGAAAAATAGGAAAAGATATCTACGGGGTAACGTTAGAACATTATAATGATATCAAAGCACTCGACAACACACAAATAATGATCGTAGTAGCATCTCCCGACGGAAAAAAAGAAATAGAAGAACTACTCATCTCGTGGGGTAAAAAACCTGTAGTAGATTTTTGGTTTTTTGCTTAATTGCCACTGTATTTAACTTTTTATTCATTTTTCATTAATAAATGATCCTCGGGGCAAGTCCAAAAAACATTCAATAGAAAATAGTTTTTAAAATTACGAAGCAAGCTTCAAGGTAGTAAACCTAAGATCTCGCTGAAAAAACGGGATGAGTTCAACTATCTATTTTGAATGTATTACTAGCTAACTTTTCAGAATAGAGTTTCACTAATAAAAAGAATGAATCCCATTTACATAGCTAAACAATTTTTCGTCTTAAAGACTTCCTTTATCTTTGGCGCAAGTATTATGAATTATTTAATAAGTCAAATTAACAAACGAATATTACACTAAGATGTCACACTGATCCCTTCGTCGGTGCCTGTCCTGAGTTTATCGAAGGACTCAGGACAGGCACTGTCGAAGTGTAATTATAAAGTGATGTTTTTATTTAGTACTACTTTAATTTTTTCTTCTAACAATAACACATGTCAGAACACACTACAAAAGTTGCCATACTTTGCTTTACAGATCAAGGAGTAACCATTGCCAAAACCTTGCAAAAAGAGTTTTATCGTTCTAAACTTTTTACCACAAGACCTATAGAAACCTCTAAAGATTGTAAACAGATTGATGGGGTTTCAACGCTTTTAGAAAAATCATTTCATAGCTATGATGCATGGATCTTTGTAGGTGCCCTGGGTATTTGTGTACGCAGCATTGCACCTTTTATTGAGGATAAAACCACAGATCCAGCAGTAACCAACATAGATGATCAGGGTAAATTTGCACAGGCAGTCCTAAGTGGGCATATCGGTAAAGCCAACGACCTTACCTATCAAATTGGTAGAATCCTTAATGCCCAACCTGTAGTATCTACCTCTAGTGACCTACAAGACTTATGGGCATTAGACACCCTGGCAACGACCTATGGCTGGAAAACTAAAAGTACTATTGCTACCAACAGCATTATCTCTTTGTTTGTTAATAGAAAACCAACAGCCCTTATTCTAAAAGTTAAAGACAAGGGTACACAGCATTTAGAAAAAACATGCCCAGATTTTGTCGATATATACTATACCCTCGAAGATTGTGACACTAACGCTTATGAGCTAATTATTTACGTAGGATATGAACTCATAGACACTACCACTCCGGTAATTTCATACTATCCTCCTTGCATTGCCATCGGTAGTGGTTGTGCCAAAGATATCGAACCTCCTCTGCTAATGATGGAGTTGGAAACTGCCTTACAAAAAGAAAACATCGCTATAGAAAGCATCTGTGCTATTGGATCGGCAACGATCAAAAATGAAGAACAGGCCTATCTTGATTTTGCGGCGCAATACGACATCCCTTTTGTTACCTATACTGGTGATGAGTTGAATACCATACAGGTTGCTAATCCATCAGAAGTGGTTAAGAAAAAAGTAGGTGTTTATGGGGTTTCAGAAGCATCGGCAGCATTGATTGCCAATCAGGAAGCATGGATTGCAGAAAAAACAAAGGTACTGACCTCATCGGGTAAAAAATTCACCTATGCTATTAGCCTGGTAGCTGCTTACGAACGTAAAGCGAGTATTGCTATTGTAGGTGCCGGGTCTGGAGATCCTGAATTACTCACCCTCAAAGGGCAATACATACTAGAAAATGCAGACTGTATCTTATATGCTGGTAGTTTGGTGCCCGAGGCGTTGACGCATATGGCCAAAGAAGGCGCACTGGTTCGTAACTCGGCATCGATGACCTTAGAAGAGCAGGTTGCTATTATGGATCAATACTATGCACAAGGTAAATCTATTGTAAGATTACATTCTGGTGATCCTTCGATCTATGGTGCTATACAGGAACAGATGACCATTTTTGATGAAAAAGGATATGACTATTATATCGTGCCCGGTATTTCTTCGTTTCAGGCCGCTGCCGCCTATCTTAAATCAGAGTTTACTATCCCAGAAGTGGCACAGACCATTATTTTAACTCGAGGAGCAGGCAACACCCCGATGCCCGAGCACGAAAAAATAGCCGATATGGCAAAACTACGGGCTACTATGTGTATTTTCTTAAGTGTGGGTATTGCCAAAAAAATACAAGCACAATTATTAGAACATTATCCAGAGGATACTCCGTTAGCTATACTATATCGTGTAAGCTGGGAGGATGAAGAAGTGTGGACCGGTACCCTGTCAGAACTAACCACCATCATCAAAGAAAACAAACTCACCAGAACCGTTTTGATTGTAGTAGGTGAGGCCGTAGGAGCCAGAAAAAACAGATCGTGGTTATACAACGATACCTGGCATCATATTTTTAGAAAAAAAGATAACGCAATTACATCCTCATGATACTGGTTTTTGGTGGTACCACAGAAGGCAAACAAGTAGCTAGTATATTAGACGCATTAGCGCTACCCTACTTCTATTCTACCAAAACCCAGGTGGCTTTTACCGGTAAAGGCACGGCGATTTTTGGTGAAATGACCACCGATATATTAACCACTTTTTGTAACGAGCACAAGATTACCCATATCATCAATGCTTCGCATCCTTTTGCGATACAGCTACACCAGATGGTGGCTGATCTTTCTTTATCTATTCCTTTGATCCGTTTTCAAAGAAAGTTTTCGCCTAGAGTATCTCACCCCTTGGTTACGTATGTCGCTAGTTTTGAGGAAGCCTTAGCATGTTTTACAACCTACAACTACCAATCTTTGCTAGCCTTATCGGGCGTACAAACCATTACCCAACTCGAATCCTTCTGGAGTACCTATCCCAGCTGGTTTCGTATTTTAGACAGGGATGTATCCCGAGCCATTGCAGCACAAGCCAATTTTCCTGAAACCCATTTATTATTTGGATACCCACAATCCAAAACCGAAGAAATAAAACTATTTACCCAAATAGCCCCAGCCGTGATTTTTACCAAAGAAAGTGGCAGTAACGGAAAGTTGGAAGAAAAAATACTAGCGGCATTGGCAGTAAACATTCCCATTGTGATCCTTAAAAAACCTGAGTTATCGAATAGGTATTTTTGTATAGACTCAGAAGAAGAATTGGTTGAAGCGATTGGCAAGGGGTAGGAAGATCGAAGTCCGGTGTCCGAAGTCTGATTCTTTTTCGAACCCTGAGGCTCTCGAAGGGTAAGGGTACCAGTAATAATGGACTTCGAGAGCCTCTGGAGAATACCATTTTGATTTTGAAAGAGGAGGTTGTTTGGCCTATCGAAAGTTTATCGTGAAATTTGAAGTGAAAATTCCGTAAAATTTCAGACTGTTTGAGCGTAGCGAGTTTCTGAAATTTAGGAGTTGAACAAAAAATTTAGATAAACTTTCGTAAGCCTAGACTTTTTTGTTTCTTTTTTTGGCGATGAAAAAAAGAAAAGCAATAAAATTGTTTAATATCTTTTCATTTAATTTTGTCTCTACAATTTCTAATGTAAACTTCAATAGTACCTTATCCCGAAGTCGAAGTACTGTCGAAGAGTAGAGAACTAGTAAGAAAATAATCATACTAAAGAGGCAATGCAAATAGGTAAAACGTAACAATCAAAACCTTAATGACATTAACTAAAAAAAGAAGTTACAATAACAGAACCGAAAACGAATGTCACCCTGAGCCCTTCGTCAGGCTCAGCACAATATAGTTTATAATTGTACAGGTGCTAAATATTGTATTTAGAATGAAATACAAAACAGCACATGTATGTCACACTGAGCTTCGAAGTGTAGTCAAAACACTCACGAAGGGTAAAAAAACAAAAACTATAAAATGAAATATTATTATACCTATATTATCGAATGTAACGATGGCTCATTTTATGTAGGAATGACAAATGACTTAGAACGTAGATTGAATGAACATCAAGACGGACATAAACCGAATTGTTACACCTATAACACAAGACCTTTGCGGCTCAAATGGTTTAAAGCATATACAAATCCAAGTGAAGCAATACTAAAAGAAAAACAACTAAAAGGATGGAGCAGAAGAAAGAAAATAGCGTTGATCGAAGAAGATTGGGAGCAATTAGTAAAATATTCGAAAAATTTTACCCAATTTAAACATACTTCGACAGGCTCAGTATGACCGTATAGTTTATAATTATATAAGTGTTAAATATTATTTTAAAATGAAATACAAGCACAAAATGGAACACGTATGTCACCCTGAGCTCTGTCGAAGAGGGGATTTAGGGAGATGTTCTCAGCATGAGTGAGGGAATCCTATACCTGTCAAACGACATAAAACAAAAACATGAATACACATATACCCCATAAATCAAAAAACCAAAGTCAGAAGACCGAACAAAAACACTTCGGACATCGGACATCCGACTTCTGGCCAATAACAACCATACTATGGTGTATTCTCCTCCTATCCACCACCCTAACCCACAGCCAAACCCAAAACGATACCCTGATAGCTTATAGGCACTTTAAAAAAGCAGATTCGTTACTTACCTATAGAGTTTTAGACAGTGCGATTGTTTATTTTAAAAAAGCATTACCGATCTATGAGTATAATAAAAACTGGGAACGGGTAGCAAGATGTTATAATAAGATTGCAGAGAGTCATCGATTCCATAACAACTATGAAAAATCTTTAGACAATGCAAAATTGGCTTTAGAAATTTGTAAAAATTATTTACCGAAAAATAACAAAGAAGAAGCTAATGCTTATGACCATATTGGAGATTATTATATGACTTATAACAATAGCTCAGTCCTAGTTTATCAATTTCAGGGAGATATAAATAAAATTAATATTGCTTTAAAATTTTATCAAAAAGCATTAACAATTCGACAAAAAATCTTGCCTAAAAATCATTTAGACATTTCTAGTTCTTATTATAAATACGGTAGAATAAGTTTCCATTTAAAAGACCACGATAGTGCTCTAAATTATTACAAAAAATCTTTACGTATCAAAGTGCAAAGACTTGGGTATAATAATCCCGAAATAGTCGATATTTATATTGCTTTCTCTATTGTTTATCTTAGAAAACAAGAATATGAAACTGCGATAATATATTTACAAATGGCTTTGTCTATTTATTCAAAACAAACTTCTGTAAATTACGCAAAACTTGTGAGAATCTATAGAAACCTTGGTTATTTTTACAATAAAATTGGTGATTACGATAAGGCTATTTTTTACTATAAAAAGTGTGCTTCCAAAATGATAACAACCAATTGGAATGAATACTCATATATAGTTACTTTGCTTAATTCAACAGGAATTAGCTTCAAAAATAAAGGAAATTATGATGAAGCTTTACAGTATTATACAAAAGCTTTAATAACTATAGATCAAAATCATAGTACTTCTACACACAAATCAGATATTTATAATAATATAGGTGTTGTATATAAATACAAAGGGGCTTACAATAAATCTTTACAATATTTTAAAAAAGCGCTTTATTTTAATAACACAATTATTGGAGAAACAACGAAAAGATACACTTCCGCTCGTAATTACAATAATATGGGAGTGATTTATAAATTAAAAGAAGATTATGAGCATGCTATATTTTATCTTAATAAAGCATTAAATATACGTTTACAAATTCTAAATCAATATCATATAGATATTTCATATTCTTATAACGATTTAGGAGAAGCATATGCTGCACAAAGAAGCTTCTCTAAAGCATTAGAATATTTTCAAAAAGGACTAGATATTAGAATGGTCATTTTTGGTAAAAATCACCCTGATATAGCTGACTCTTATGATAACATAGGAGACTTATATTTCGATAAAAAAGACTTTACCAATACCTTAAACTACTACCAAAAATCATTAACTATACGATCAGCTATATTTAATACCAACCATCCCAAAGTAGCCCAGTCCTATAATACCATAGCAAAAGTATATTGGGCACAAAACGACTACACTAAAAGTTTATCGTTCTACAACAAAGCCATCCAAGCCAATAAAAACTTACAAAAACAAAATTGTACAAATCATTATTATGATCTTAACATCTTATTAAATTCATTACAGGGCAAAGCCCAGGTATATAGTCAACTTTATAAACAAAGTCAAAAACAAGAATACGTAACCCATGCGATCAATACCTATCAACAAGCCGATCTATTGATCGACCAAATTCGAGGTACCTATACGGCCTATCAAGACAAAGTAGCTTTTGCCCAAAAAGCCAAAACCATTTATCATAAGGCTATGGCTACACAACTTAAGATATATGAATTGCAAAAAGACCCAAATGCATTGGCACAAGCCTTTTATTATACCGAGAAAAGTAAGGCCAATACCCTAAAAGAGCTCTTAAACAATGCTAATGCCAAAAAATATACTGGATTGCCTGATACGCTGCTCACCCTGGAAAAAGAATTACGTACCGATAGAGCGTTTTACCAATCCCAAATCACCAAAGCACATACCCAACAAAAAATAGATTCGGCAAAAATCACACGATTCGAAAATCAATTGTTTGAGATCACCCAACGACAAGATTCATTAACCCAACTCTTAGAAAAAAATTATCCTACCTATTACCAATTGGCACATCAAAAAAAGATGTCCTCGCTAAAGGATATCCAACAACAATTAGATGGTCATACTACCCTACTAGAATTTTTTACTGCAGATACACTTACTTATGTGTTTACTATTTCTAAAGAAAAGGTCAGTGTACAAGCATTAGCAACTCCTAATCTTGCAGAACAAGTAGCAAAGTTTCGCGATTATATTACAGATAAAGACCTAGCGGCTTATAAAAAAACAGCACATCGATTGTATCAACAACTGGTGGAGCCTGTACGCAATCAACTGGTAGGTGATCAATTGATCATCATCCCAGATGGTCCCTTATGGCATCTTAACTTTGAATTGTTACTTACCACACCTACAACCACCAATAATCCTGTTAAATTACCTTATCTGCTAAGAGGCTATGCTATCTCTTATGCCAATGCAGCTAACTTGATCTTTACTAAAAATACAGATAACCATAATGATCCTCTAAAAAAACAAGAGTGTCTGGCATTTTCATTTTCAGACAGTACTCAACTGGCAAAAAACAAGGATCAAACCCATCAAATGAGCCTGGCCACACTAAGAGATCTGGGAGAGGATTTACCTGGTACTCGTAAAGAGATCAAAGCCATTTCTAATATTATCGATGGGCAATACTATTATGGGTCGCAAGCCATAGAAGCAAATTTTAAGAAAAATGCAGGGCAATACAACATATTACACCTGGCCTTACACGGTGATGTAGACCACGAACGCCCAGAAAATTCAAAACTTTACTTTACCAAAACCAAAGATACTCTAGAAGATAATCTCTTATACAGTCACGAGTTATTTGCTATGGATATTCCTGCAGAGCTTACCGTACTGAGTGCTTGTAATACCGGTAGTGGTACAATTGCCAAAGGCGAGGGGATTATGAGTTTGGGTAATGCATTTCAGTACGCAGGTACCAAGAGTTTGCTATTAAGCCGTTGGGAGGTATCAGACAATACGACCCCAGAATTGATGAAATATTTTTATACCCACCTTAAAACAGGAATGAACAAAGCCAAAGCCTTGCAACAAGCAAAATTACAATACCTCGCCAATGCCGATATACATCGTACCCAACCGGTATATTGGGCTGGTTTTTATCTGGTAGGCGACCCTACTCCTATACATTTTGAAGATAACACGTTGTTGTATTGGGTATTAGGTATAGGTGGTATGTTGGTGTTGCTTTTGATTGGGTGGTGGTATAAGAAGAAAATTGTGTAGTTGATGGTTGGGTTTTGGGTATCTGGTATCTGGTGTCGGGTATCAGGTGTTTGGAATAGAAGAAGGAAATTATGAAGTTGGAAATCGGGTGTCCGAAGTCCGAAGTTGTTAAATGATTTTTCGAATCCTGAGGTTCTCGAAGGGTGAGGACTTCGAGAGCCTCAGTCCGCGGTGCGAGTTCTAAATAATCACGGGCAATATTTACCCCCATCCCCTACCACCAAGGGGGGTCCCCCTTAAAGAACTACTTCGAAGGATTAAATTAATACTTCGAAGTAGTTCTTTATGGGGTATCAGCCCTCGAGCAAGTACTTCGATGGGTCGATTTAATGCTTATTTGGGTTACTTTATGGCTTCTTAGGCTTCTATTAAAGGGTCGAAGGCTTAATCCAAAGGGTTGGGACTACTATTTTAATCCATCGAAATACTTTGGTAACGCTTCGAAGTAGTTAGATAAGGGGTTACCCCATTAAAACAATGCTGTGATGTATACTTTTATCAGCTATAAGTAGTATTGTAACCTTTAAAACAACCCTAATCTCTCTTCTAAAAACAAAAAACAGTACTTTTGGCACAACGAATTAGGATGTGTAACCTTTGGCAGAACTACAAGACATACCCAACAAACCCCTGCGCAGAGGGTATACTACAGGAGCCTGTGCTACTGCTTGCACCAAAGCTGCATTGTATAGTTTGGTTACCCAACAACAAATCGATAAAATTCAAATTGAATTACCTATTGGAGAGACCGTATTGTTCAAGGTCGAATTGGTAATGCTTTCTGAAAATAAAGCTATTTACACTACCATAAAAGATGCAGGAGATGACCCCGATGTAACCCATGGCGCAGAAATTAAAGCAACCATTTCTTTTAATACCAAAGGTGCTATTATTTTTGAAAGAGGAGAAGGTGTTGGACTAGTAACATTACCAGGATTAGAAATCCCGGTAGGAGAACCGGCTATTAATCCGGTTCCCAGAAAAATGATGACCACCGTTTGTAAAAAAATACTGGCCGATCATCGATTAGAAAAAAACGGAGTTACTATTGCCATTGCCGTAAAAAATGGAGAGCAAATCGCCAAAAAAACATTGAATAGTCGTTTAGGTATTTTACATGGGATATCCATCCTGGGAACCTCGGGTATTGTCACCCCTTTTTCTGCTGCTTCTTATATTGCAAGTATCCAGCAAGGGGTCGATGTGGCAATCGCTAATGGCAAAACCGAATTACTCATTAACTCGGGAGCGCGAAGCGAGAAAATGTTAAAAGCGCTATTTACAGATATCGATCCTATTGCCTGTGTACACTACGGAAACTGGATACAAGAAACTTTTGAGAAAATAAACGAATCCCCGCAGATCAAAAAAGTAACCATGGGGATTATGCTGGGCAAAGCAGCCAAACTCGCACAAGGCAATACCAATACCCATAGCGGAAAAACGACATGGGATAAAGAGTTTATCTATCAATTGGCCATAGAGGCCGGATACCCCAAAGAAACTGCTAACAAAGTTTTAGCACTAAACATGGCCGGGCGTCTTCGGGAAATTTTTACTTTTACCGATCAGGAAAAATTTTATCAAAAACTATTAGAAAAATGCCATTATCACTGTAAGAGAATTGCACCCAAGGTACAGCTTGATCTGTATTTGATAAACAATAATGGTCACTATATAACGTATTCGCTATGAACATCATGAACCTTGCTCGTCCGCTGATTGCAGGCGTGTTACATTCTTTCGAACCCGATCATATGTCGGCTGTCTCTGTATTGGCGGCAGAAAATGCTATCCAAAAAAAGAAAGTATCCTTAAAAACTGTACTTACGGCTTCACAATGGGCATTAGGGCATTCGGTAACATTATTATTGTTTGGTGGGATCGCGTTATTATTTAGAGCAGCACTACTCGCTTTTGTAGAAAACATCTCTTTTTGGGCAGAATTTTCTGTGGGGCCTATTATGATTTGGCTCGGTATTATGGCCATTCGCAGAAATCATAAGATCAATGAAATGATGGCTGATCATAAAAAAATAGAAGCACACGAACATCTGGCCAGTAACCCCATTCATTTACATGGTAAATCGGGCGAAGAAATTGCAATGAACCCCATCAACCGATCTTTTTGGATTGGGATGTTACACGGCCTTGCAGGAACAGGAGGAGCACTTACCTCTGCTTTGATCATAAGTGCAGACACAGTATCTGACGCTATTTTGATTTTGATCATAGAATCGATAGGTATCATCATCTCGATGGCGGTATATAGCTATGTACTTATTTTTACCATGAGTCGTTTTATAGAACGTAATATGTCGATTTTTAAATGGATGAATGGGGTGATAGGTATCATCTCTATTATTATTGGACTGATCATGTTACAAGGAAATCTTTTTTGACCGATACTTAGGAGTTTAGCAAATGATTGAAGCCTTACTTACATTTTTTGAAAAACATACATCGCTTACAGAAGATGAAAAAAACTATATAAAAACGTATATACCTATAAGAGAAATAGAGAAAGATGAACTATTACTTTCTGAAGGAGAAGTATCCAAAGCGTTTTATTTTATCATAAATGGATCCATCAGACTATTTTACAAAACCGATATAGAAGAAAAAACCGCCTATTTTTACTTCGAAAATATGTTTGTTAGTTCGTATGAAAGTTTTACCAGGCAAACTCCGTCAAAACATTATTTACAGGCAATCGAAAACACTTCGGTTGCAATAATTACACATGAGGTAGCCTATAAGCTTCTCGAATTGTTTCCCAGATTCGAATTTCTAGCCAGAGTAATGATGGAAGAAGAATTAATCGTCTATCAGGAAATCATAGCGTCTTTTATCACCTTAAATGCCGAAAAAAGATACCTCAAATTAGTACAGACCAACCCCGAGTTACTACAACGTATTCCTCAATATCAATTGGCCACTTTTTTGGGAGTAACCCCAGAAACGCTAAGTAGGATTAGAAAGAGAATTATATCCAAAGACATTTCTTGACGATCGTCAATTAACTTTTTGTAGTGCACCTCATATCTTTATATCACTACATAAAGATATTCAATCATGAAAAAAACATATCTCGTCTTATTGATAATAGGTACAATCTTACCCAATATTTTTGTCGTATTAGAATCGATGAACACAGGAAACTATCTACTCTATACAAAACCGATAGATACGTTTAATGGCATGTTTGCTAATAATATTTCTTCTGCATTTGTTACTGATTTATTGTTTATTGTTGTGTTGTTTTTGGTTTGGTCTTATAAAGAATCTAAACGCTATAAAATGAAAAATATATACTGGGTGTGGATATATACGTTTGCCCTAGGTATTGCTGGGGGACTTCCTCTATTTCTATACCTAAGAGAACAGAAAAAAGGAGGCTCTAATCTGTAAAATAGGGTACATCATATTTTCTAGGTATAATTCGTATTTTCGCCTGATAAAAATTCAGTTAATACTAATGCTATGAAAAAAGGGTGTCTGATCTTATTTATATTTTTAGTGGGCATTATTGCTGTACCCTTTCTAATCAGCACTTTCTTTCCGGAAGAACCAGCCACACCCGAAAAAATCGCAGAAGTTTTACAACAAGAAGTTGATCGTATTGATAAAACAAAAAACATAGATGTATATATAGAGCTACTAGATTTTTTGCAAAGCCATAAAAAAGACATCATAGATGCTGTGATTGATCAAGAAAGTATGGACTGTGAACGATTCTTTTATGTGCACATTTTTTCTGAATATGTCGAATTACCTCATCATCTTGCAACTCAGTTTCAGAAAATAACTTCAAAAAACCCTAACGTAAATCCGGGTATTTCAATTTGTCCTAAAAGAAATATTCGTTTACGAATTTCAGAAAAAACAGATGATGCTAATTATTTAAATATTGTTCATGAATTGCGTCTGGTAAATTCTACAAATCAAAATTTAAATTTTAGTGCTTTTCAGAAAAAACCTATCAAAGATAGGTATGAGTATATTATTGGTATCCAAGATGTTTTTCATATCATAGATCCTAATAATTTTGCTCCTAATTGATTAAAACATTGTTAGGATATACTGCCGTATCACTCTTGGTACGGTACTAATATATTTCCGTACTTTTACCATCAGTTATGATCAAAATCACAGCCACTGATGCAATCCAAATATATATATCCCTTTACTGCTATTCTTAACCAGGAAGATCTAAAACTCTGTTTGTTACTTAACCTTATTGATCCCAGTATCGGTGGGGTATTAGCTACAGGAGACAAAGGAACTGCCAAAACCACTATGGTACGAGGATTAAGCCAATTGATGGGCACAGATTTTCCTTTTGTAAATCTACCCATTGGAGCTACAGAGGATCGGGTATTAGGCAGTATTAATCTGGAAGCGTTGATCAATCAAAAAACTACGATTGTAGATAAAGGATTATTAGCACAAGCACACCAAGGTTTTTTATATATCGACGAGGTCAATTTACTGAATGATTATTTGATGGATGTATTATTGGATGCCTCTGCAACCGGAGGATATCATCTGGAACGAGAAGGGATCTCCCAATGGATGGATAGTCGTTTTTGTTTGGTAGGAACCATGAACCCTGAAGAAGGGGCATTACGCCCGCAGTTATTAGACAGGTTTGGATTAAGTGTCACCATCCAAACACCAAAAGATGTAAAAACACGTACCAAAATTGCCATGCAACGCCTTGATTTTGATAGTGATCCTGTTACATTTTATAAGCAATTTGAAACCGAAGAGCAGACAATTAAGAAGCAGGTTCTTTTAGCAAAACAACAATTAAATACAATTACCATTTCTGAAATCGTACAAGAGCGATGTGCGGCTTTAACGATTGCTAATCAAGTAGAGGGAATGCGTGCTGATATCTTATTACTAAAAACAGCAAGGGCTTATGCGGCCTATCTTAATCAGGCAGAAGTAACCTTAGAAATGGTGGATACCATAGCCCCTTTTGTATTGCAACATCGTGCAAAAGAATATACTCCTCCTTCTGATCAAGATAAGGAAACACCTTCTAATCGGGATAACCCTACTTCAGAAGAAGAAACAACCACTCAAAATGGGCAAAGTACTGCTTCTTTTCAGTTACCGAAAGCGGTGCAGCAAGGTCTAAAATTTTCGGCACCAAAAGCCACCAAAAAACAAGAAATCAAACTAGATACCTCATCCTATCAACCTTCTGTATCGTACCCGGCACAACGACAACCCGAAATTTCGGTAATTAAATCGATTAAGAATTACCTTAGTACAGGTAAATTTACTGCGATATACCAGCAAGCAAACAAAAAGGCAACGGCCAATATTGTATTTTTGATAGACACCAGTGCCTCTATGGCAATAGATCAACAAATAGGATATCTAAAAGGAGTTATCGAAAAAACAATTACTGCTCAACCCTTTAAAAAAGTACAATATGCTATTGTAGGTTTACAGGGGACTACAGCAAAAATAGTTCAGGAATTTACATCTAATACGCAGCAAGTTTCAGCAACCAATTATCAATTAAAAACAGGAGGTAAAACCAATTTGGGCGCCGCTTTTTTTAAGGTGTATGAATTGATACGATCCATCAATACACAAACGGTACAACTATTTGTTTTTACAGATGGTAAAATAAATACTGGAGCACAAAACCCATTTCAGTATGCAATAGACACCTATAAAAAGTACCTAGCTCGAATCCAAAAAACTACTGTTATAGATACCGAAACTGGTTTTGTACGATTAGGCAAAGCACAACAGTTGGCACAACAATTACGTCTTAATTACAATACCATTTCTGATTTTTGATAAAGAGTTAATTAATTATCTACTGCTTATCATAGACTTCGCTGTCATCCTGAACTTATTTCAGGTTCTTATCATAAAGAGTCGTTGATTAACCTTGCTCTAAATTATGATTCTTTCATCCCAGGTTTTTTTGTGCTTATCTACATACTTTTTAATTCGAGATTCATCTCTATTTTTATGACCATGAACAAAAGTTAATTTTTCATTTTTACTAAAACACCATTCTCTTTCATAACTAGGATAACTACCAAAAGGTATACCCCCTGCCCGATAAAGCATTTTTTCTGTCTTAAGGGAATTAATACCAGAACATAACCATTCTTGTTTTTCTATTGCATGGTGATGATGGTAATACATAATAGCATATGTTAAAGCAAGACAATCAAGTTGAAATTTTCTTCCTTTCTTATATTCTGGCAATGTAGTCCATCTCGAATTATGAAAAATATCTGTATTATTTTTATTACACTGGGCCAATAAATTTTGTAATTCTTCTAGGGATTGTTTGTTTCCGAATTTTTTAAATTCTAACAATAAATCAAATTCTATATCATGAGACAAACAGTTATTATAAGATAAAGAACGAAAACCAGATACTATTGTAGGTTCTTTACCTTTTAAACAAATTAACAAATGAGATGCTAAATAATCATAATGATCCAGCGGAAGTGATTTTTTACCGTGCACAGCTTGATATCCCTGTAGTTTCATTTGACACATATTAGAAAAATAATATCGAGCCTCTTTTTTTTCTAAGGATTCTAAAGGTGGTGTTAGTACAACAATCTGAAAGTTCGATGTATCCATATCTATTTTGAGGCTTGAACAATAAACTTATTGTAAAACAAAGTGTTTTCTGGCTTTAATACTTCATCCAAATACAAAGAAGTAAATTCGGTAACAGCATTGCTATCTTTTAGTATATCATATAAAACATCAGATACAAAACTAAAACGTTCTATATAATTTTTATGTTCTAAATGTAATTGATCACCAGTAAAATACATAGTTTCTACCTTATAATGAATATCTTTGAATCCCGAATTTTTTAGTAGAGAAGGTAATTTTCTTCCTACGTAAAAATCAAAATCAACAGATTGTTTTATGATATCCAAATACTTGTTTAACTTCTCATTTTGACTATATAGATTAAAAAAGATACCATCAACATCAATTAAAACGATACGCCCTCCTTTTTTGATTACTCTATACAATTCATTAACTGCTATTTGAGGATCTTTAAGATGTTGTAAAACAAAACGACAAACAACAGCATCATAATTATCACTTCTTCTTTGAATATTTTCTAATGATGACTGGAAATACTGAATTTCTTTCTCCTTATCATTTTTAGACAATAAGGATGCCTGTATTACTCGTTGTTCTGAAAGGTCACATGCATCAATTTGAATATTTTCACATCTATTAATCAAGTATCTAGATACGATACCAGAGCCGCAACCCGCATCTAATAAATGTGTAGTATCTCGAAACGATATACCCTCAAGTTCACGAATTGGGTCATAGCAAGGCATTTTTGCTTGATTTTCTAATCTATTAGACTCGTTTTTGTTATCTAATGTATATGTTGGTTTACTCATTATTTAAGTTAGAAGTAAGATATTTTATAAAATATCGTATTCAGTTTTTTTTAAGTTCTAGCATATTTTTATGATGCCAAACTTACTGTATGGTAGATTCATGTTTCCCACCCAAAATGGGTAGTTTTTCTAATACATAAAACGGGATAAACCGACATAAATATTTTATACCAGTTTCAACTTGAATTTATTTATAAGAAAACAAGATGCAGTTGTATTGGGTAAGTTAAAATCGGAACTGGTATAACATAGTGAGATTCTGAAATAAATTCGGAATCTCACTAAAATTACTGTCTGTGAATAAAAATTATTTTGGCTTAACACTCAATTCTTAATTTCTAGTTTGTTTCCAGAAATCCAGGTTTTAAACTCATCGCCATAATACAAATATGCGGTACTTGCTGGTGATTGATAGCTACCTGCGATATCAGCCTTCAAATCCAAACGAATAGTATTTGTTTCTAGTGCTTTAAAAGACCTCCAATAAAACACCAGATAATTATCAAATATCTCATAATAAGCTACCTTATTTTGTTCTACTAGTTCTTTTAACTGCCACGGTTGCGGCGTGGTTCCAGAAGGTACTCCAATGATCGAAGTTACCATCCCCAGGTGTTCATTTTTCTTATTGATAACATCAATCGTCATGCTTACATTATCTCCTACCTTATAGTCTTTATCTGCTATAGTAGTTTTTAATGCCAATGAAGCATCTTTGGCAGAGTCGGGCAAAAAGCTATCATAGGTAACGTTTAGTGAATAGGGAAATGTAATTTCGGGATTTGAAAACTGAACTTGCAAATTTTGATTTCCTTCTATAATATACGACGCTATATTATCAATGACAATTTTTCCGTTTTTAGAACTATTTAATTGTTTGTTTAGTACCTTACCATTAAGAGTTAACGTAACAAAATCATTCTTGGTAATCATTTTAGTTTTTTGACTTCTGGTATATACTACCAATGCCTTTAAGGCCATTGATGTAGATTGTGTAGAACCAAATCTATTATGTTTGCGCATACTCACCAAGTAATCAACACCTTGAGTTACTAAAAACGTATCGTAATTTTCTTTTTTCATCAATGCCAATAATGAAAAAGCTGCAGTTTCGATATTCTTTGCATTTCCATAAGAGCGTGTAATGGTATTATCTACTGGTAAATTAGAGAAACCATAGCTTTCAATATTTTTCTTGATATTAGTAAGTAATAACGCTGCATTTTCTAGTCTACCAAGGTTAAAGCTAGCACATGCCATCAATGCCATTCTATAGGTATCATTACTTTTTAACGCCTCATTATAGGTATGATTATACTCTTCTTCGATATTTACCTCTACCCCCGATTCGCTTATAGCATATACAATATAGGCATTGTTTACGTTCTCTGGAGCGGCAGAAAAACCATACTTCCCTCTGTTTTGTTTAAAACCTCCTTTTCCATTTTTACGACTTAGAAGATACTTGATTGTTCTTTGTAGCATAGGTTCACTAACTCCTTCATATACTTCTTTCATCTCTGTAAACTCCATTAACCCATAGGCTGTTAATGCTTCATGAGGAGGGGTACCGCCATACCATTCAAAACCATCCTGAGCAGTTTCATAAGCCGCTAGTTTTTTATATCCTTTCTTTATAAAATCTAATGCTTTTTTCTCTATCTCGGGATTACTTTTATTGGTTTCCTTAAGATACTTTAACACCAAAATATTGGGGTAGGTACTTGACGACACTTGCTCAAAACAACCATAGGGTTCTCTTATGATTCCTTCTATACCATCCATAACATCACCTATAATATCTGTATATAATGCAAAGTTAGCTTTAAGACTACCTTTTACCATATTGTCTATAGAAAACTGAAAGGATTGTGATTTGACTCCAGAAACAGAAACCTGGGTCGGAAAATAAGGACTTAGAATCGTAGTTTCTCTTTTTACAAAATCAGAAAACTCATCAGATGCTAATGCAAGTGCAACATGTACTTTTTCTGCTTTTTTTATCGGAATAACTTTTACGTGTTGAACTATCGAACTATTGGCTTCTATGGTTATGTTTTCAGTAAAAGGTTCTAGCAATTTTAGATGCTCTGGTAATTCAATTGTTAACTTTGTAGCTATCTTTTGAGTGGTTTCATTCGTTATAGTAACCGGTAAAGTAATGGTATCATTTAATACCATATAATTAGGGGCTTTAAAATCTACATTCAAAAGCTTTTTGGTCGCATAGACTTTCTTTTGTCTACCCACTAACCCATTATAACCTACTCCTTCAGCTATAATTTGAAAAGAGGTAATTGCATCAGAATTATAAAACTCAATCTCGGCCTTCCCATTTTCATCGGTTTGTACAACGGGATTCCAATAAATGGTTTGTCTAAAATCATTACGCTCTTTGGGGAGTTTTTCTCCAAGATACATTGGGGTATAAAACTGTTTGGCAAGATACAAACCAGAAGGTTGGTAATTATAAAAGGTCTTAATGGCATAATTGTTATACTTGGCATTATTCAATTTCTTTTTACCCCAATTACCATTAAAACTTTGGCTTTTTGTGGCAACCACAACAACACCATTGGCAGCTGTACTGCCATATAAAACAGTAGCAGCTGTATTCTTTAGGACAGTAACACTATGCACTTCTTTACCGCTTAATTTGGACAAAACATTGGTAGCATAAGGAACACCATCTACCACTATTAATGGTTCATTGTTTCCAGAGATCGAATTTGCGCCTCTTATAGCTATTCCTGCACCACTACCTTGAATTCTATTGTCATTTACAACAACAACACCTGCTATTTGTCCCTGTAACAATTGTGCTACAGATTGATTACTTCCTATTTCATGGGTCTCAATTTTAACAATAGAGGAACTAATTAGCTTTCTTTTGCTCATTGCCGACTCAATAATAACGACTTCATCAAGACTCGAACTACTTTCTGATAAAGCAACAGATGCCTTTGCCTCCTTCTTAATTGGTTGCTGGACAGGAGTATTAAATTTTGAAGGCATATTTTTATATTCTTGCGACTCTGTTCTAGTGTTACTTACAGGAATATTATTAAAGTACCCTTTTGTTTTTTCACTTTCAATGATCTCTAACATTCTTCCCTTTTCTGTATAGGCAATAAGGGTTAAGCGATGGCTTTTGTCAAACTTAAAGGAAAAATCACCGTTACTGTCGCTTTTAAAGACTAAGACTTTATTTCCTTGTTCATCAAACAATAACAAAGTTGCTGCTACCGGGTTTCCTTTACGATCAACCACTTTTCCTGATTGAGTTGCCAATTGTTCTGGTTTATATTGAGCTTCTTCAATAGGTAATGGTTTCAGCATATAATCTCTCCAACCATGGGTTAACATTACATAATCTATTGCTTGATACGATTTTTTCTCTTTTGGATTAAAATAGAAGCTCGGTTTATATATGCTTCCCTTTAATTCAGATGACAATAATAGGTACGATAAAATATGATCTTGTTTATCATTTGCAAAAGACAATAGTTTATTATCTGCAATTGCAATAGACAAATTTGAAGGAACGGGACAATTATCCTTATCTTTTGTGAGTATAGCTACTTTTACCTTTTCACGAGTTTGATAAATTTCCTTGTCCAATTGTACATCAATAGTTAGCTGTTTATGTGCATTGATAAAAACCAGTCGTTCTGCTAATGGGTTTTGATTTTTGTCGGTAATACTAAATGTTGTAATTCCAATGGGAAAATTCTGTGTATCAATATCAATGATATCTTGCCCACTTTTGATAGTTTGTTTTAATAGTATCTTACAGGCATTAGAAACTTCTAAATACAATGGTTTTGTTAATGTAGAATGTACATGAAGTTTTGTGACCAAGGAATCAGAACTTACGGCAAAATTTACCCCATCTTTATAAATTTTAGGAAACGATATTCTTTCTTCTGAAGTGAATGGAGCTTTTATTTCTGCATAATATTTTTCGTTTGTAACAGGGGTAAGGTAAAAAGATCCCATCCCATCATGAAAACTAGCAAACGATGTTACCACAGTCCCGCTATTATTTATAATATTTCCTTCTACAGCTACAGGTTTTCCAAATTCGTCTATCGCCTTAAAAGCCACTTGGCTTTTAATACCTTCTAATAGTTTTCCGCTTTCCGGAAAGAATTGCAGGTCTATCGTATTCAAAACAACAGGAACACTTTTAGAAATTGATTCTGTAGTTCCTTTATGAGGAATTTGAACAATTAAGACTACATCTCGTGATGCTAAGTTATCAGGAAGTTGAAATCGTATGTTTGCTTTTCCTTCTATATTGGTAAGTATATTTTTTGATTGGATAACGTTTCCTTTTACAGATACTTTATACGTAACATCTGTATTACTTATTGGGTTGTTTTTTAAATCTTTAACATCAAAACTTGCAGTAACCCACGATGATTTTCCATATCCTTCTTTTTCAAACTCTAAGGACAATAACACATTGGGTTTTACAATTTTTTGTACCGTAATCTTCTTGGTAAATACCGCTTCTTTTTCATAATTACGCATCCAATTAGTAAACGTTCTAATGCTATAGATACCACCAACCAAATCTTTATCGATCATAAAATCACCATAAGCATATCCCTGGTGAATCGATAATTTGATTGTTTTTACAGTGCTTCCCTGTGGTGAAATTAATTCGGCATACATGATATCGCTCAATATCGAAATGGTATTATCTATACCTACCACATAAGATTTAAACCAAATAGTTTCTCCCGGAAAATAAAAAGATCTATCAGTTTGCGTATATATCTTTTCTATCACGCAGTCTTCTACTTCCTGAGCTTTTAATGGCATCGATAAACCCATAAAAAATAGGGCGATACCTACTACTAGCAATTTATATCCTGATTCTTTCATATCTATATTTTTAACTTTAAGGTGAGCCCAATCTCGCTCTGAAGCGGGGTATTAAAAAAATTAAGCTCCTGACCAGATGAATTCCCATAAAGGCTACTATAAGGCGTATGGCCTCTATATTTTGACCATGTATATATATTCTTTGTGTATACTCCTAATCTACATTCTCGTAAAAAACGTTCTTTGTTATCATTATCATCAAAAAGTGTGTATGAAATATCTACCGACTTTATGTTGATATAACTTGCGTCGACAATTGCTTCTTCGGCAACACCTGCAAAGCCATATCGTACAAATCGATTTTCAGAAATTGGATTATTTGGGTTGTAAAAATCTACTGGGATTGTATTTGCATTTCCTTGTTGATCAACTCCAGCAAAAACATAATTGTTGGTATTTCGTTCTACAGCAGATTGCTCAGATGTACCTAGGTAATTCAATACATTTTGGGTTCCGTTCCAGATATCTCCTCCTTTTTGAACATCTACAACAACGTTAAGTTCTAATTTTTTCCATTCAAAAGTATTGTTAATCCCAATATTATAATCTGGGACTGGATCTCCAATTATTTGCTGAGTTGCCGCCACCAAAGGAAATCCATCATCACCAATAATCACATTATTTTGGTTATCTCGTGCATACGCAGACCCAATAAGTACCCCTGCAGACTCTCCTACTATCAAATTTTTCGAAACTGTTGAAAATCCTGCTATCGGTATTCGTTCAGAATTATCTGCCACTTCTAGCGTCTCGGTGTTATAGGTAGAAAAAGATATAGTTGGCTGGTAATAAAACTCATCGCCTAACCTTATTCTTGAATCGATAGTAAATTCGAAGCCTTTGGTTCTTATATCGGCTACATTTTTTAATTGAAAAACACCATTATCTATAACAGGAAATACACTTCCTTTTGTTTTTGAATCATAATAAGTAATATCAACGTTTGTATTACCTCCTAAAAGATAGAGACCAAAGGATGCATTTAGTTCGTAATTCTCTTTCTTCTCAAGATCAATCGAAGCATCAATAAATAAATCATTGTTTGATGTATTGGTTAAACTTTCTTCTGGAGCTATCAACAGACTATTGTGACTTAAATTACTATAATAAAGAGGGTTGTCATTGATATCAAATGAAGTATTAGAAGATATCAAAAGTTTATTAATACCATATATATTGAATAATTCTTTCAGATCAACCTTTAGAGATAAGGATGGCAAAAACCAATTATTATCCTGAATAGATGAATAATAAGAGTTATTCATGAACTTAAATTCCCAGGCGTTATGTATCTCATATCGAAATTGATGTAGTAGTCTAACGGTATTTCTGGATATTGATTGATTGATTTCTAGACTACTTAAAGGGTTATTAAATGTAAAATTTTCGAAACCAGAAGATTGCTGAAATAAAAACTTTAAATCATCATAGTTGTAATGAACGATCGATTTTAATCCAATCTTATTATTGTTAAGGTATCCGGAATAATCAAAGTTAATTACAGCATTTATTTTTTGAGTCTCAATATCTTTATGACTCAAAAAACCATTTTCAAAACCAACTGTTCCTTTTGTTACTCCAAATTCTTGCTTTTGTTTAGTATAGTTATAACTTAATTTACTTTCTAATCCAATCTCGTTGGTAATATCCATATCATTCTGAATACTGGCAGTAAAAGATCGGTCTTTTATCATATTACGATGATTATTTAGTAACCATAGAGGATTGTTAAACGATGTGCTAAAACTCCTTTGACTAGTATCAGGTAGTATGGTTCCCTGCTGATTGCTAAAAGAAGGTGGTGTGGCCCATTGATTAAGAAGAAGGTTATTTTGAAAACCGTTACTATTAGGTTGATTATCCCTAATGGTTTGATAGGTAATAAAAGAATTCCAACCCATAGTATTGTACCGTTTTTTCTTTTTATAGCTCGCCATTAACCTATTATTAGTATTTCGTTCTCTATCGTATATGTCTTTAGAATTTTCATTTAAAAAATCAAACCCAAAGAGTTCTGCATCTGTTGAAATATTAAAAAATACTTTGTGAGAATTGTTATATGTGGTTTCTAATAAAGAATTATCATAACTACTCGATGGATTTCCGTTGCCTGTACCGGTATTTACCAATGCTCCATTACTATCATACAAATATGTATTTCCATCAAATTCGAGTGTATTTAGTAAAGGCCCATATGAAAAAATGTTACCTGTTTCGGCTCCCTGAAAAGAAAGTGCTCCATTTAGAGGAGTTCCCTGACTATAAGATCGCTGCAATTCTGGAAGATTTTTATCTCTTATATATCGAACTCCAAAACTTGGCCGATAACCAACCTCAAAATATACATCTGGACGGAAGTATGTTAAGTTTACTTTATCCTTCTCTATAGCTATCCCTTTAATTCTATTGTACTGAAAATAGGAGTTATTTTTATTATAGGTAATATTCGAATTCTCAACAGTTTGAATAGTATACGATGCCTTTTTAATATTCTTAACAGCTTTAGCATACGCATCAGAAGTTACTGGTGTTACAGAAATATATGATATGCCTCTTTCTGATACCCCATTAAACATTTCGGGAGTTACCACCACTTCTTTGTTTAATAAACCTACAAAAGAAAAAACAAGTATATCGCCAACCTTGCATTCTATCCTATAATTTCCATCAAAATCTGTTAAAGTACCAAGACTACCTCCTTTCACATAGATATTAGCTCCAGGTAATGGGTTACCATCATCATGTAATAAAACTCCCGATACAATACCTTCCTGACCATAGCTTATTAAGGGGATCCATAAAAAAACAAGTAGTAGTATTCGTAATCTATTTCTCATCGTAGGGTAAAGTTTTGCTATACGTTTAATTTTCTTTTATGTTGCCAAAAGTACCATTGTTACTATACAGTTTAAACTAAAAATGAGTGAAACATAATTTTGATTGAGTAAAGTGTACTTATTTGAGATATCAAAGATTTATATAGTATCACAAAATCTAGCATTTTTACACTTCCTATTGTGATCTATGATCTGCTACGTTATCTTTGATCCTAATTTCTATATTCTTTTTAATCCATGTCCAAAGCATTTTTAATCGCGGCCCCCTGGAGCAACTCAGGAAAAACAACCCTTACACTGGGTTTGTCTCGTTGGTTTGTTAATCAAGGGTATAGTGTACAACCTTTTAAATGTGGACCAGATTATATCGACACCATACATCACAGTACTGCAGCGCGACAAGCCGCTGTTAATCTGGATACCATAATGATGCCTGAAGATCATGTAATCGAGGTTTTCAAAAAATATCAACAGCAAGCCGATATTAGTATTGTAGAAGGTGTCATGGGATTGTTTGATGGGGCTGTAAAAGATCAGGGAAGCTCGGCATCGATTGCCAAATTATTGGATATTCCGGTTATTTTGGTGGTTAATGCCCGTAGTATGGCGTATACAATCGCGCCCATTTTACATGGGTTAAAGACCTTTGATCCCGAGGTGAAGATAGCAGGAGTTATCTTTAATTTTGTAAAAACAGCTTCGCACTATTCTTTTCTAAAAGAAGCCTGTGATACGGTGGGTATTCAATCTCTGGGATATATCCCGCCCAATGATGACATTAACATTCCGTCTCGGCATTTAGGATTGCATATAGACGATACCTTTGAAACCGTTATTGAAAAAGCAGCTACACATATTGCAGATCATATTTCTATTCAAGATCTTTTAGAGCTATCGCAAAACACTCAAAGTTTTCGAAAAGAAATAAAGACTCAAAAAACAACTCCCAAAGTCAAAGCCAAAACTATTGCAATTGCCAAAGATGCGGCCTTTAGTTTTACCTATTTAGAAAATTTAAAATGGTTAGAAACCATAGGAAATATAGTTTACTTCAGCCCTATAAAAGATACCATACTTCCTGAAGCAGATTATATATATTTGGCAGGTGGTTATCCAGAATTATACCTGCAAGAACTATCTCAGAATACCCAGATGAGAACCCAAATTAAAGAAGCAGCAAATCGAGGAGTAAAAATCTTTGCCGAATGTGGAGGGATGATGTATTTGGGAAACTCGATTATTGATGAAAACGGCAAAGCACATCCAATGGCAGGTGTATTTGAGTTTAGTACTTCTATGGAAAACAAAAAGCTATCATTAGGATATCGAAAAGTACGCTTTAATGAAGTAGAAATTTGGGGGCATGAATTTCATTATTCCAGCATATTGAACGATGATGAAATAGCAACCGTAGCCCAGGTATTTTCGGCGAGAGAAAAAGAAGTTACCACAAAAATTTATAGATATAAAAACGTTTATGCAAGCTACATTCATTTGTATTGGGCAGCAATAAATCCTACTACAGAGTTTGGGTTAAAACAAGAAAATATATGCATCTAATCGCAACCATACCCGGAGGGTGGAACCCTAATGATGATGGGATTTTTTATATAGAACAACAACCAGGAGACATCGTTTTTTTAAGTGCTGGTGATACTGAAATTCATACCATAAACGAGGCATATAAAGAATTACACAAGGCAGAAGGTGACACCTTACCAAGCCTGCGAATGACCAACCTTGTTTACCTAAAACAAGAACTAACGATCGATACCTATCTCGAAGAAGTACTCGAAAAAGCAAAGGTAATTGTGTGTAGTATGTTAGGAGGGCTTAGCTATTACAAATACTTAGTAGAATCATTGGTTACGCTACAAGAACGTGTTGGTAACACTGTTTTATTTTTACCAGCTCACGAACCCGATTTTGAATTGATGAAATTATCTTCTGCAGAGATACAAATTGTACATCAATCTCGACAATATCTACAAGAAGGAGGAAAAGAAAATGCGATAGCATTCCTTAACTATCTACGAAACACCTTTTTTGATACCAACATCGATATTGCTCCGGCCCAGTCAATCGCCGATGTATTTTTATATACTATAGATGCTGGAATGGTTACTCAAGAAATGCTAGCATCCTCTTTGGATAGTGACAAACCCAATGTAGTATTACTGGCATATCGCGCCCATTATCTAGCCGATAATATGTCACCACTACAAGCAATGAGTGAAGCATTAAATGCTCAAAAAATGAATGCATTCGTTGTTTTTGCCAGTAACCTTAGAGATGTTAAACTATTAGAACAGGTAGAACGATTGATGACCAATACTGGTAAGCGCCCCATACATACCATTATTAATACCACAGGATTTACCATCAAACCCATGGATGGTTCTGAGTTTATTTTTGAAAAACTAAAAGTACCCGTCCTACAAGCCATATTCTCTACCGCAAATAAAGAAGTTTGGGAAGAAGGACTTTTTGGGTTGCCACCTACAGATATTGCCATGAATATCGCTTTACCAGAAATTGATGGACGTATCATTGGTCGTGCCGTTTCCTTTAAAAAAGAAGTCGAAAAAGATGACCTTACCGATAGTTCGATCTTAAAATACGAAGCCCATATTCCTGCTTGCGAATTTATGGCCGAACTGGCACAGCGATGGGCCACATTACAATATAAAAAGAATAGCGAAAAAAAAGTAGCGGTTATTTTACCCAACTACCCTAATAAAGATAGTCGCCTGGCAAACGGTGTAGGATTAGATACCCCAGAGAGTTGTATCGTTTTATTAGATGCTCTTAAAACCAAAGGATATGATGTAGGTGAGCAGTTACCAACCAGCGGTACCGAATTAATGCATTGGATTACGCAAATGACTACCAACGATGTCGCAACAACGATGACTCGACCTCATTCGTTGGTTTTTGACCACAAAGATTTTCAAAATTGTTTTTCGGCATTATCAAAAGAGTTACGAGAAAAAGTAATAGAGCAATGGGGCACACCAGAAGAGGATCCCTATTTTACAGGTACTGGTTTTATCGTATCAGGGTTTTTAGTAGGAAATATTTTTGTTAGTATCCAACCCTCCAGAGGATATAACCAAGATCCACAAGCCATTTATCATTCTCCCGATTTACCACCTACCTATCAATATTTGGCGTATTATTTTTGGTTACAACAAGAATATCATGCAGATGCGGTCATTCATTTAGGAAAACATGGTAATCTCGAGTGGTTACCTGGTAAAAGCGTATCGCTAGATCCAGCATCTTGTTTCCCGGCAGCTGTGTTTGGAGCCTTACCACACTTCTATCCTTTTATCATTAATGACCCGGGAGAAGGAACGCAGGCTAAAAGAAGAAACCAAGCCGTGATTATAGATCATTTGATCCCACCAATGACTAGGGCAGAAAGTTATGGTAGTTTGATGAAACTAGAACATTTGGTCGATGAATACTACGAAGCCTCTTCTTTAGACCCGAAACGATCTCGAGTACTAGAAAAAGAAATTTCCCTATTGGTAAAGGAAACGAAGCTAAATGTAGATTTAGGGATTTCGTCTGATGATGTAGATGAATTATTAGTGAAACTAGATGGATATTTATGCGAGCTGAAAGAAGCACAGATTAGAGATGGGTTACATATCTTCGGAAAAGCGCCTGTCGATGAGCAATTAATTGATTTACTTATTGCATTGCATCGTGTACCGGGCTATCACCAAGAAGGAATTACACAAGTACTTGCAAAAGATTTGGGCATCAAAGAAAATATACTAGAAATCCCCTATACAGAAGTGATGAACCTTACCATTGAAGGCGCTTTTTGCAAAACAGCGGGACAAGTTGTTGCTCAATTAGAAACTATTGCAAAAAAGCTTCTAATCCAATTTCTTGAAAATGGAATACTACCAAAGTCTTATCCATTATTAAGTGAAATGCTGCAAGTTATTAAAAATAACACCTTACAAAAAGTACAGCAGACCACCGACGAATTACAGTTTTTATTAGATGGTTTAAATGGTCATTATGTGCCCTCTGGTCCTTCTGGAGCCCCTACTAGAGGCCGATTAGATTTATTACCAACAGGGCGAAATTTCTATTCTGTAGATGTACGTACCATTCCTACAGAAACAGCATATCGCCTCGGAGAGAAAAGTGCCCAGTTGATTATCGATCGATATTTACAAGAAAATGGAGACTATCCAGAAACGATCGGGGTTTCTGTTTGGGGTACATCTACCATGCGTACAGGAGGAGATGATATTGCGCAGGCATTTGCACTAATGGGTGTTCGGCCTATTTGGAAAAATGCAAATCGTAGAGTAACAGATTTTGAGGTAGTACCACTCATCAAATTGGGCAGACCAAGAGTAGATGTTACGCTTAGAATCTCGGGTTTTTTTAGAGATGCTTTCCCAGATGTGATTAACCTATTTAATGCAGTAGTCACACGGTTAGCAAATCTTGATGAGCCTTTAGAAGACAATCCGATTCGAAAGCGTTTTTTAGAAGAACAGCGTCAATGGCAAGAACAAGGTCTACCACAGGAAGAAGCATCACAACGAGCCCTATATCGAGTGTTTGGATCTAAACCAGGTGCGTATGGAGCAGGACTACAAGCCGTAATCGATGAGAAAAACTGGAAAACACAAGAAGATCTTGCCAAGGTATATATTAATTGGAGTGGATATGCCTATGGTAATTCTAAAAAAGGAGTTTCTGCACATGAATCTTTTCAAAATAGATTGCAAGCCATGCAAATTGTCATGCAAAATCAGGATAATAGGGAACACGATATTCTGGATAGTGATGATTATTACCAATTTCATGGGGGATTGGCAAATGCGGTAAAAGCAACTAAAGGTGATGAAGCCGAGATTTATTTTGGAGATCACTCGAGACCCGAAACTCCTAAAATAAAAACATTGAAAGAAGAATTGCTAAAAGTATACCGTTCTCGAGTAGTTAATCCAAAATGGATCAAGGGTGTACAAAGACATGGATACAAAGGTGCTTTCGAAATGGCAGCAACCTTAGATTACCTGTTTGCCTATGATGCAACCACCAATCTTATCGATGATTTTATGTACGAAGGTATTACAGAAAGTTATTTACTGACTCCAGAAAACAAAGAATTTATACAACAAAATAATCCCTGGGCTCTTAAAGATATGAGTGAACGACTACTCGAAGCCATACAAAGGGGAATGTGGGCAAATCCTTCTGATGAAATCAAAGAACAGCTAGAAGAATTGTATTTGGAAAGTGAAGGGATTGTGGAATAGTTTTTTTAATACAAAAACATATGAACTATATAACAAACAAAACAACACTAGAAGAAAATGGATTTGCCATTGTAGAAAGTATATATTCTAACACAGAAATTGACCAAATAATAGAATGCATAGCACAAGCCGAACAGAATAGTAATTCGTTTCATAAAACAAAGGATTTATTTGCGATTCGGCAATTGATGAAAAATATCCCTGAATTATCAGGTTTATTGTTTAATCAAAAACTTATTACATTAATTAATAGTTTTTCGACATCAGATTACTTTCTAACCAAAGCCATTTACTTTGATAAACCTAGTATGTCAAACTGGTTTGTGGCTTATCATCAGGATTTAAGTATTTCTGTTGACCAAAAAACAGATCTGGATAACTATAAGAATTGGACTTTTAAAAAAGGACAATATGGGGTGCAACCACCTCTTCATATTCTACAGAATACGATAACCCTAAGAATTCACTTAGACGATACTGATAAAAACAATGGAGCCTTAAAAGTAATTCCAAAATCACACTTAGAAGGAATTATAAGAGTCGAATCGAAAGAATGGGACACCAAAAAAGAACATATTTGCGAAGTAAAAAAAGGAGGAATCATGCTTATGAAACCTCTTACCTTACATGCTTCAAACAGAACGCTTAACGACAAACAAAGACGTGTAATTCATTTAGAGTTTAATAGTCTTCAACTACATGAGCCTTTACATTGGCTTGAGTTTATGAAAGTGCAAACCTCTGCATAAGATTATTCATTAAAATAAGGGTCATTTTTTATTTAAAAAGTCTAGGTATATTTACAAAAGTCAATTCTGATATCACACAAAAGCTTACAATGAACAAAACTGTATTTTATTTAGTTGCATTAGTATTTGGTACTATTTTAAGTACGAACGGCCAAACCACAGAAAAACCCAATGTAATTATCATTTTTACAGATGACCAAGGTTATCAGGATGTTGGATGTTTTGGAGCAACCGATATTGATACGCCCAATCTGGATCAAATGGCTAAGGATGGCATTCGGTTAACCGATTTTTATGCAGCACAAGCAGTTTGTTCGGCATCCCGAGCAGCACTTCTTACTGGTTGCTATCCAAACAGAATAGGCATTCATAGTGCATTAATGCCTAATAGTAAAAAAGGGTTAAACTCATCTGAAACCACACTTGCAGAAATGCTAAAAGAGCGTGGATATAAAACAGGAATTTTTGGCAAATGGCATCTAGGTGATGCTCCAAAATTTATGCCTACTAATCACGGATTTGATACATACTACGGGATTCCCTATTCGAATGATATGTGGCCTAATCATCCCTATCAGGAAAAATACAACTTTGATCCGCTTCCGTTGTATGAAAATAAGACTGTTATAGATACCTTAACCGATCAGGCTTTACTTACTACCAAAATTACAGAAAGAAGTATCGATTTTATCAAAGATCATAAGGATGCTCCTTTCTTCTTGTATGTCGCTCACCCACAACCCCATGTTCCCTTATATGTATCAGACAAATTTAAAGGAAAATCAAAAAGAGGATTATATGGGGATGTAATCATGGAAATAGATTGGTCGGTAGGCCAAATTTTAGCTACCTTAAAAGAATATAATATTGATGACAATACCTTGGTCATTTTTACATCAGACAATGGTCCATGGTTAAGTTATGGAGAACACGCAGGTAGCGCTTATCCTCTTAGAGAAGGAAAAGGGACTGCCTTAGAAGGTGGACAAAGAGAGCCTTGTATTATTTACTATCCTGGTAAGATACAACCCGGTAGAACTATTAATACTCCGATGATGAACATAGATATTTTACCGACCATTGCAGAAATTACAGGTGCTTCTTTACCTAAAAATGTAATCGATGGAAAAAGTGTTTGGGATCTGTGGACAGGAGCGGCTACCAACAGTCCACACGAAGCCTATTTTTTCTATTATCATGTAAATGAATTACATGGGGTACGATATAAGAATTGGAAACTATATTTTCCTCATAAATATCGAACCTTAAACGGAAAATCAGGAGGCAAAAATGGACTTCCTGTAAACTATGAATACAACACTATGACAAAAATAGAGCTGTATGATTTATCTAAAGATATTAGCGAAACGACCAATATAGCAGCACAAAATCCTGAAGTAATTGAGAAAATTAAAGTACTAGCTGATAAAATGCGAGCAGAGTTAGGAGATGCTCTAACGAATCAGACGGGACAAAAAAATAGGGAAGCTGGAAAAGTTGAAGAATAAAGTTTTCGAATAGCAAGAATCGGGTTTTTTAGCCTTCGGTATACGTATACTTTTGTGTTAAAATACTATATAAAATGAGTAAACAACACATCAATTATGATCGAATTGCCAAAGCAATTGATTATATAAGCACAAATTTTAAAGAGCAACCTTCTCTGGATCAAATTGCAGAAAGTGTGCATTTAAGTCCACATCATTTTCAACGACTTTTTACAGATTGGGCAGGTGTAAGTCCAAAAAAATTTATGCAATACATTAGTATCAATCATGCCAAGCAATTATTAAAAAACAAACAAGCGACATTATTTGATACTGCTTATGAGACAGGACTTTCTGGAACCAGCCGCTTACATGATTTATTTGTGAACATTGAAGGAATGACTCCTGGCGAATATAAGAACGGAGGAGAACACCTATCTATTTGTTATAGTTTTGCCGAGAGTCCTTTTGGTAAAATCATTGTAGCCTCTACCTCTAAAGGAATTTGTCATATGGCTTTTTTTGAAGAGCAAAAAGAAGCGTTTGATATACTAAAGAAAAGATTTCCCAATGCCAATTATAACCAGGTAGTGGATACCATACAACAAAATGCCCTGTTCATATTTAGAAACGATTGGAGTAAATTAAACGAAATCAAATTACATCTAAACGGAACTCCGTTTCAGTTAAAGGTATGGGAAACTTTATTAAAGATCCCTATGGGTAATCTATCTACTTATGGTACTATCGCAAAAGAAATAGACAAGCCCAAAGCGTCCAGAGCTATCGGTACCGCTATAGGTAGTAACCCTGTTGCTTTTTTGATTCCTTGTCATCGAGTGATTCAATCTACTGGTACTATCGGGGGGTATATGTGGGGAGGCACCCGAAAATCTGCAATCATAGGTTGGGAAGCTGCAAAAGTTAACAACCAATGATACACCATACTGATATCATTGCCTCGAACCTAAGACGCAAAATAAGAACAAGACAAATACTATATGGAGGCAATAAAAAGTTAAAAATTTATGGTTCACTACACTGCAAATCTGGTAAACGAATGAAAAAAGAAAACCGTGTATTTTTTTCGACCAAAGAAGAGGCATTAGAAAATAATTTTCGCCCTTGTGGTCATTGTATGAAAATAGCCTATCAAAAATGGAAAGATACATCTAACTAAAAAATTAGATCCTTTAAATTTGTTAGATTTGTTGAGCAACAGATATCAAATAGTAACCACCTCATTAAAACTATTTTTACACCACTTTCTATTATTAATAAAGAATTATGAGAATTTTTAAATATTGGGTAGCATATACAAAAGAACTAAACATAAAAGGAATAAAACAATTATCAAAAGTTCATGGAGGGTCAAATGTATCAGAAAATGAAGCCATCAAAGATGCCGAGAACAAACTCCTGAAAGCACAAAAAATAATAAATGGCGAATTAGATAGAGATCAGGAATATGAAGCTGATATTGTTGAAGAAATTATTCATAAAATTGACGATCATAATATTATTACCAGAAACAGGTATGGCGCTTTGGTATTAAACTCAAAAAACATGCTGTTTATTGATATCGATGATTACTCAAAATCATTAGCAGACCGTCTATTTAAAAGAAAGAATACCAAAAAAGAACTCATACTTGACAAAATAGATAAAATCGTCGGCAAAAATAAATATGCCGAATTAGGTTTTAGAGTATATGAAACCTCAAAAGGATATAGAGTATTAGTAACTAACAAAGATTTTAACCCCAGAACCGGCGAATCAAAAAGTATAATGAATGATTTTGGTTCTGACCATCTGTACCGATGGTTGTGTATTAAACAAAATTGCTATCGGGCTCGTTTAACACCAAAACCTTATCGAATTAAACAAAAAGGAATAAAAGTAATTTATCCTGGCAGAAATACCGAACAACAGCAAAAACTATCAGAATGGATAAAAGATTATGAAGAAAAATCCAGGGATTATTCTACCTGTCATTTGATTAAAGAGTATGGTAAAATTAATATGAATGATAGCATTGATTACCATGATAAAATGTGTGGGGTTAGATGGAAATATAAGCTGGCTTAAGTGGATAAACTAAAAAACTGTAAAGACAAAGAAGCTGTCTAAAATTTTTAGACAGCTTCTTTAGAATATAATCTGGTTTTAACTAATTAGTTGATTGGCTCAATCGTTACCGTAATCAAATTATAACCTCCTCTTTCATCATTTAAGGCAACAACGCCAGGGGCAGAAGTAATTACTCCTTTTCCAAATTGCTCATCGTTGATTTCTTCTACTCTTCTAATCGCAGTATTTTCATCGGCTGCTCCGGTATTTGCATCACCTTGTCTTGGTGGTTGGTTTGCTCCAAATCCAACAGCTTCATCTATTTCTGTTCCTGCATCAAATAGATATGCCTGGATACTATCCTCTGAGCCACTTTTTGGAGTTCCATCTTCATTAAATAGTGCTACACCATCATTATTAAAAGAGATAAACCAATCATTAGACTGTACAAACATGGTCGCAAATCCAAATTTATCACCTGGTACTGCCTCCAATGTAAAAGTTAAGCTTCCTCCAGGACCAACTCCTCCTGGTTCCTGACTAGCTACAGCATTTATCCCGTTATCTGTTAAATAAGCTAAAGCAATGGCATTATTTCCATCTTCTGATAATTCTTCTAATCCACTATCTGCAGTTACAGCCTCTCCTTGCGTAAAGAAAGGATCTTTTTCTGTAAATGTGTATGCTACCCCTGGAGCAAAAGGAGTATGAGAAGAAGATATTCTTAGTGGAGCTCCGTTCGAACCTTCTTCATTAAACCAATCATAAATTGCCTGTGGAGAACCATCTTCTGCCAAACTTTCTAATCCATTTTCTCTTAATGGCATTCCTTCTTCAAATAAAGCATTAGGCATAGTGTGTATCACCAGAATCCCTGGGGTAACAAACCCTGGATTGTGTAAAGCTTCTCTATTGGCCTTGGTAATAGTTAATGTAAAAGTTTTTGTCGGTTCATCATATGCAAGACTAGCAGTTAAGTAGTTTGTAATATCTCTTTCTGTATCTCTAACATTGGTATCATCATCTGCTGGCCCCATATTTACGTCTGATTGATTTGGAGCGGTATACATAGTACCAGGAAAATCTGTTAAGAAATCCTCATCTTCTTCACTACCTGCATCATAAACTTTTATATAATCAGAAATATCTCCTGTTTTAGGAGTATCTCCATCCCAAAGTTTTATTCCCGCATCATCGGTTGCAAAAAACCAGTCGTTACTTTGTGCAAACATATTGGCAAAACTCAAATAGGTTCCTTGTGTAGCCTGAAACGTAACCGTATGTGTTTGACCCGTCATAGTTAAAGGGCCACTACCAAATTTTTTAGCCTTTAAATAATTAATGACATTTGATAATGTAATCTTAAAACTTGTTTTTGTTGGTTCTACGATCGTAGTGTTATTATCATCATCATTGCTACAAGAAGTTGCAATAATGGCTAAACAAAACATTAGTAATATACTTTTTTTCATCATGCTATTGATTTTTTATTGTTCACTATCAATAGACGATAATTTCTTACAACCTTACAAGAGGTTCAAAATAATCAATGATTCGAAATAAGGATTCTTGGTATACTACCTAATCCTTTCTAGCATCTCATCAAAATCACGTACCCACTCAGAATGCGTACTATGTCTAATATTTTGGCCATCTCCTCTTTTTCTGGGTACAATATGAAAATGTAAGTGAAATACTTCTTGTTGCGCTTCTGCTCCAGAATTACTAATGATTTGGATGTTTCTAAACCCCAACTTTTCTTCATACAACTTAACTACCTTTTTTACAGTAGTGATCACTGCTGTAAGCTCTTCTTCTGGAATATCAAACATATTAGTGTAGTGCTTTTTGGGGATCACCAAAGTATGATACCTGCTAGCTGGATGAATATCTAAAAAAGCATATGTATCTTTGGTTTCATACACTTTCCAAGACTTTGCTGTTCCTTTTACTATGTTACAGAATATGCAATTATTCATAATAATGTCTGATACTCGTATTTATTAAATACCCAATACTTTTTTAATCTTACTACCCAAAGAGTTTTTGACTTCGCCAGGCTTTTCATCTTCTTCAAATAAAATTCCTTTTACATTTAGGTGGTGACCAATTTGTTCTTTGCCATAATCTTGTTCAAAACCTACTACTTGTTTTCTGTACTTGCAAAGTTGGCAATTCATATAGGCAGTTCCTGTTTTGGCTTCTTCTAGTCGTTCGTCAAACGCTTTCATAAGCAATTCATCGGTACCAAAAGGATCGGTATAGATATATTCGAGATCAGAAGAAATATTCATATCATTTACATGACCATAAATACGTTCTAATAGAACCCCTGTAAAAAAGAAAAACGGAATAACAATGGTACGTTTAAAACCTAATTTTTCTATCATTTGTAATGATTCATCTACCTTGGGATATGCCGTACCACTATAAGCGGTGGTGGCAAACCCAAACCCCATTCCTTCCCAAAGCATGCTGGTTAGTTTACAAACATCACTATTGGCATCGGGGTCTGTTGTACCCCTACCTACCACGACCAAACAAGTTTCCTTACGATCAAGAGGAGATAAGGTGGCTTCAGTTTCTTCGATACGCTTAACAGCAAGATCTAACAAAAAGGAGCTCACCCCAATATGTTTTGCCATTGTAATGGTTAGATCGTCGTGATAGCTCTGTAGTGTATTTAGTTCATACGGAATGTCATTTTTTGCATGTGACCCAGCAAATAAAATCACCGGTAAAGCATATATTTTTCGAATACCGTTTAGGTACATACGTTCTACCGCCGCCTCATAGGTAGGGTGATTAAACTCTAAAAAACCATAGTCTACCTCATAATCTTTTTGGTAGCGTTCCTGAAGAATCGTTACCAGTTTTTTAAAAGAGGTAATCGCTGCTTCTCTTCGACTACCATGTCCACAAAGTAATATTCCTTCTTTCATATATCTATACTATTTTCTTAGCCTATAGGTGTTGGTCCAACAAGTACAACCGCTGGCATTTGTAAATCACTTTCTGCTACCAATTCCTCTATGGTTCCTAAGGTACCTGTAAGTATTGCCTGATCTTCTCGCGATACCCGAGATGCAATACTAACAGGGATATTCGTATCCTTACAAACCTCTAGCAGTTTAGGAATGATCCTGTGCAAACTTTTTAATCCCATATAGATAGAAATCGTGTTTCCTGCTTTCAGCATATGTGCAATACCAGTAAGTTGCTCAAAAGAATAATCGGCAGTATGCGCAGTACAAATAAGCATGGCATTAGATTTATTGCGCTCGGTAACGGGGATATTAAAAATATTGGCAGCTGCCAACGCTGCAGAAATACCCGGAATTACCTCGAAAGGAGTTCCTTTTTCTGTAAGATATCTGGCCTCTTCGGCAGCTCTACCATATACATACGGATCTCCTGATTTGAGTCGTACTACCTTTTTACCTTCGAGATGATATGCGTGCAACAACTCATTGATTCTTTGTTGTCGTTCTATTTGATCAGAAGTATCTCCAAATTTACGTCCTACATAGACTTTTTCTCCTTGCCTATTGATTTCTAAAATAGCATCAGACACCAGGTTGTCATGAAGAACCACATCTGCCTCTTCAATAAGCCTATGGGCTTTTACGGTTAATAAATCCGGATCTCCAGGGCCGGCACCTACAATAGCTACGGGATACATGATTAAATTAATTTTAATGGATCGGGATATACATAAGTATATCCTAATAATTCTTTACTCTTGCGATTCGATATGATTTTATAAGCAATTTTTTCTTCTTTCTTAAAACTTGGCGGTGTAAGTCCAATGTTTTGCGCTGCTTGCGTATAAAACTCTTTACGCTTTGGATGTTGATCTGCACTACCGTTAATAATCTCGCCCCATGCTTTTTTTTCTATAACCGCCTGGATAAGACCAATACAATCATCTCTATGAATTACATTGATAGGAGCATCGCCATTCTGTACATCTTTTTTATTAGCCAAAAACCTACCCGGCAAACGATCATATCCTATCAAACCACTTAACCTAATAATCGTTAAACGATCCTCAAGATGTTCTTGCAATAACTGCTCTACAGCTGCAACTGCCTTACCCGATTCTTTTTCGGGATGTATGTCAATAGCCTCTGTCACCTCATCGTTTGTGTTTTGATAGACCGATGTAGAACTAATAAAAATCACCTTTTGCGTTGCCGAAATATAAGGCAATATACTTTGTATCTGCTCTTGATAGATTTTGATAATGTTAGGAATTCGTCTTGGCGGAAAATTAATCACCACCACCCCGCTATCCAATAAAAAATCGGCGTATCCTTCTTTAGATTCCTCTCCAAGAGTTAGCAAAAAAGGAGTGATGTCGTGTTCCTGAAGCGTAGAAATTTTATCGGCAGTCGTTGTAGAGCCCTTTATATTAATTCCTTTGGATATAAAATCAATCGCCAGGGGTAATCCTAACCAACCACATCCTAATATACTTATATTCTTAACACTCAATTATGTGAACTTTTAAACTTTTTATACAATCACTCTATACTAGCTTCTTCTTCTATCCTAATCTTATCTGGTGACATCGATAAATAAATCTTCAAAACATGCTCCCAGGTTCTATGATCTTCTTCGCGTATCCAAAAAGTAACCAGGTGTTTTCCTTTCTTATTTTTAAGCCGAATTGCCTTGGTAAAGATAGCCCTTTTTTTAAGCCAAATCACTTCTGCTACACTAACTTTATGAGCTGCAATTTCCTCTGAAATATCTTTAGGGATTCCGGCGATGGTTAATTGTAAATCAAGCTCATTTCCCTTTACAGTAACTTGATAATCATCAGAATAATCTACCAGATGGGGAGTGCTTATCTCGATGAGCTCGGTATCCTGGCGTACTGCAATTGGCTTAGGCTCTCTAAAAAAATACTGTAACAACGGATATAGATGTTGATCAGACGCAAAAGCTCTTGCAACCAGAGCATCTCCTAATTCGGGATCTGTTTTATGTTTAAAAACTGGGGGGGTCACAACTTTTTCTTTATCGGTAAGTAATACAGACCATCCTTCTTTATACAATAAATGTTCTTCTACAGGCTCATTCTTTTCGGTATGTGATTTTACAATGGCAATTGCTTTTTCTGGAGTTAGGTTTTTATACCAATAATTACCCGGTTGTACAATCCAGGTTGGTGCATCCTCACATCGCCCATTACATCTCGTTTTTATGGTATGGGTATCATCCCATAATCCTTGATTACGAAGATAGGCCCTTGCTTCACGTATGGCAATTTCACTTTTTGCTTTTCGACACGAACCCCCATCACAAAATTGAAAGGTTGATGTTACTTTTGCTATGTTTTTTCCCATAATTAAAAGAAATAAGTTAGGCTTAATTTAGCTAAGAAAGGAGTTCCTGGTGTAAAATGAAAATCTTCTACCGGGTTTGGTTCTTCCTGAAGTTTTGAAGAGTCATAAAATACTGCTTCCATCCATTTTTGATCGAATATATTTTCAATAGATATTCCTATTTCATAAGAGGGTTTGGCATAATTAATTACTGCATCTATTAAGAAGTACTCTTCTGCTATGACAGATTCGTCTTCTACCAAGGGTCGTTCTGCAAGATATCTATAGCGAAGGGATCCATTAATCCCATTTTTTAGCCTAAGTGTTGCCCCTCCTGTCGAAGTAAATCGTGGTGCCGAAGGTATTTTATTTGCTTCTTCGGGTTCATCAAGCAAGGTTCCGTAACTATAGTTTACATCGGTATCTAACCAAAAATATGATAATGGTTGATATCTAAACGAAGCCTCGGCACCGATACGTTCTGAACGTCCTTTGTTTTCAAACTCAAAACCATCAGAAACAAATACAAATTCTGCATCACTTTTAAGATACCAAGAGGCTAAGTTGGCAACTAATTTTTTACCTATTTTAAATTCGCTACCTAAATCATACCCTATTACTTTTGGTAAAGGATGTATGGATTTTTGTTCTACAGCAGCCTGGGTATAATTAGAATGGAAACCAGTACTCGCTTTTGCGTATAGTTGTATATTTTTGGACAAATCATAGAAGAGACTAAGTTTAGGGCTAAGTCTAAAAGCATCATTGTTATCCTTATCAGGTTCTGGTAAAAGCTCTTCTAAATTAAAGGTAAAATAGTCCCCTCTAATTCCCGCCAGTATCGTAAAATTATTGCTAAGTTTTAATTGCTCTTTAAGATAAAGGCTATAGTTGGTTTCTTTTATTTTAAAAGTATTAACAGTTTCTATAGGTACTCTTTTAATAGTATTGTTTAATTGAGTCTTGTTATTATTGTACTGAACACCAAAACCAAAATCTGTTTTACTTCTTAAATTCCCCAACGTAGTGTTTAAAGAAAATTTTCCATTATAAGAAAATACATCTCGGTTTTCTGACTGATGGATCATATCTCCATTTACGGGATCATTCTGAAAAAATGTAAAATTAGAATAGAGATTATATATATTAGAAAGATAATACACCTGGTTTTTAAAACTTAGTTTCTCTGATAGACTAGATTCCAGCTGAATGTTTACATGTATTCTCTCTGTATCCCCTCCTTCGCTATCATCTATTGCACCATATCTATCTATTCTTCCTGCTAAAACAGCTCGTTGGGGGATTTGCCCAGATGCATTCCAGTTGCTATGAAAAGTAGATACCGATGTGGTTAAGGTGTTTTTATCGTTTATATCCAGCGTATATTTAGAAAAAGTATTCAAACGTCTTAAATTTTGAGGGCTATCAAAAAAACTCTTGTTATAGGTACCTTCTATAGCAATATAGGCATTCTCATAGTTTTTTGACAAGAAATTCTTTTTATCCAAAAGAGTAACCATTGCTAGCGCACGCACAAAATCATATTGACCATACTCTAATTTTAGAGTATTGCGGTTTAATCTGCTTTTTGTTGTATACAAGGCAGCTCCCGAAACGGCAAAATTTCCCAAAGTAGCCTCATGAGGACCTTTATAATAATTGGCATCTCCTACTGTTTCGGGAATAAGAAAATGCATATCAGCATATCCTTGTCCATGTGCATGCGAGCTCAGGTTTACAGGAATATCATCTACAGAAACAGCAAAGTCTGTACCGTGATCATTATCAAAACCCCTTAAAAAAATTTGTTCGGCTTTACCTCCTCCTGCATGTTGTGCTATAAAAAGTCCCGGTACTGTCTTTAATAGATCTTGCGCGCTGTTTACAGGCCTCAGTTTTAATGATATTTTCGAAACCTTATTAACACCTATCTCCTTGTTTTTATCAGATTGAATAATAACTTCGGATAGTTCGGTTTCAGAAAAATGAAGTCCAATATGTTGTATTTGCTCTGCCGCTTTTAGTACAATTTTTTTTGTAATTGTTGCATAACCTATTGCCGAATATTGAACGTTGTATGTACCTGTTGGGAGTTTTAATCGATAATGGCCATCGGTATTACTCGTCGTTCTTTTATTTTGTTCTAGTAAAGTAATGGAGACATTAGGAATATTATAACCGCTATTCGCATCTTTAATAATTCCTTTTAAAATGGAAGTACTGGATTGTGAAAAGACAGATAGACTCATCAAAACCAATACACCACAAAACATAATTTTTTTCATTGATAAAATTAAAGTTAAGTGGGAAAAGGCATAGAAATAAAAAGAACTCTTAATACATTTTTTGTACAAGGCTCCAACTATATCTAACTCTTTACCCGAGAGTTAATATTAAAATATAGATTATGGCAGGTCTCCTGACTTTACACAATTATAATCGCCTTCCCATGATAATTCGTACTATTACAGTGGCATAATGATTATAACTTTACTATGTATTACAGTTGCGGGAACAGCTTTGGATTTGCACCAAATTCCCTTTTCATCTTTCAGGTTACTATAACTAAATCAGTATGTATGTCATCCCAAACTAGATTTGGGATCTCATCTTATTGGCTGTATACATTCCAATAAGATGCTGAATCAAGTTCAGCATAACAGATAATATGGATTTAACTATATAAATCTAAAAGAACCATAAACCGGCGGCGAAGATACTTTTTTTGTTTAAATAATAGACATTATAAAATCTACACGTTTTGTTAAAGTTGTTTGAGGTAAAACATGCATAGTAAAACCTAACTTTTGATAGACCATTACCAAATGCTCATGAATACAAACTGCCTCTTGATAGGATTGAGGCCGTTGTGGGTCATTGATATAAATCTCTTCCCAGGGTGGTGCCAGAAAGACTATCGTTTTATAATAGGTTTTGTATAAAAAATCTAATAAATAATCAGGAATAGGATATGATTTTGCACATAAATATGCGATGCTATCGGGCAATCCACGATCTACAAACGTATTTTTTTGAACAGGGTGGTCTAATTCCTTTATGGTTTGTCGATATACCAAATCTACAAAAGCAGGAAGATCTCCCCAGGGAGTCTTATTACTTCCCAATGCTTGTTGTTCGATTATTATCTTTCTGGAAACTTCATCATAACACAGGCATCCATGTTTTCGTAATTCGGTAATTAAACTTGTTTTTCCCGTTCCCGGCCCCCCTGTAATGATATATCTTTTATTTGTAGATCCCATTTAGATATAATAATAAATGATCCCTATGGATAGCACAACTACAAAAGTTACTTTTTGATTAATACGTGCTACTGTTTTTATTTCATGATCCTTTAAGATTCTGTCATTCGTTCCTATAAAGGGTTTTTCTATCAATTGCCCGTGATAATAATTAGGACCTCCAAACTTGCAATCCAGAATAGCGGCTAGCGCTGCCTCGGGATATCCAGCATTGGGACTGGCATGTTGCTTGCCGTATCGAAGTACAAACGGAATCTTATGTAATTTTGCAGTCACCAATAACATTAAAAATGCAGTGAGCCTGGCTGGAATGAAATTGGCTACATCATCTAATTTTGCAGCAAACTTACCAAAACGAATATACCGCTCATTTTTATAACCGATCATAGAATCCAGCGTATTGATCATTTTATAACTCATCGCTCCAGGAACACCAAACAAAGCATAATAAAATAAAGGCGCAATTACCCCATCGCTTAAATTTTCTGATAGGGTTTCAAAAACAGCTGTTTTTATCTGTTGTGCATCTAATTGATCGGTTTCTCTACCAACAATCCAGGACAATCGTTTTCTACCTTGATCCAATCCTTGTTGCAAGGCGTTAAATACTGCTTTGCCCTCTTCGATCAGGCTCTTATTTGCCAAGGCATAAAACACAAAGACCGAAGAAAAAATAAAGTAGGCCACTGGATATGAGAATAACGCCTGCTGCACAAAGTAAAAAAATAAGGCAACCATAGCAACCAATAGTAGTGTAAGGATCATTCCTTTTACAAATCTAAATGGAGAGGTATTTAGCTTTTTTTCGCCCAAAGCAATACAGTTTCCAAACAATCGTATGGGGTGGGGTAACCATCTGGGATCCCCTAATGTCAAATCGAGTAAATACCCAATTAGTAAAGGAATGATTACTGTATACTCCATGCTTGCAATGCATTTATTAAGAGTTCATTTTTTTGAGGACATTGACTGGCAATACGAATATAGTGCGCATCCAAACTTCTAAAATTTGAAGCATCTCTTATCAATAATTGATGATGGTGCGCCAGATAGTCTTTGAGTTTTGCCGCATCGGGGGTATCGAGTTTTACCAAAAAATAATTGGTTGTCGAAAAAATCACCTTAAAACCATTTATCGCATTAACCTGTTGTTGCAACATCCTACTATACTTCAAAAGTACAGACATATTAGGCTTCATTGCTTCATAATGATCATAGATATATTTCCCTGCTTCGATAGCCATCGTATTCACACTCCATGGCATTTTGGATTGCTGCAATCGTGTTTTTATAGTTTCTGGACATACAATATAGCCTAATCGTAGTCCCGGTATAGTAAACAGTTTGGTCAATGATTTAACGATAATCAGGTTGTCAAACGCTTCTAAAAGCGAAACACAAGATGCAATCTCTATAGTAAAATCAATATACGCCTCGTCTATTACAAATACTGTTTTTGGATAGGTTGTTAGCAGTTCTTTTATTTCTGAAACTGAGGTACTAAACCCATCAGGGTTATTAGGATTACAAAGAAATACCAAATCCTCATCAAAAGAAGCTTTTGTAAGCGCTGAACGATCAAAATAGTTAATCTTCATTTGGTTTCGAACACAGGCATCTTCATATTCTGCAAATGTCGGAATGCCTATGGCAACACTCTTCTCAAAAAAGAGAGTCGCAATCAAATAAAATGCTTCTGTAGCTCCGTTAGTCATCAGAATTTGCTCGGGTTGTACTTGATGATGAGCTGCAATTTTGGTGGCCAACTCATCTGCATTAGGAGTTGGATAACTGGCAATAGTAGCTAATTGTTCTTGTAAATGAGATAGTAGTTTTTCTGAAGTCCCTTCGTACCATACGTTAGAGCTAAAATTTGCTTTAAACAAGGTGTTATATCGATAGCCATCATCGCCGTGTCCGTATATCATAATGTATGCTGCATTTCTAAGATTATAGCTTCGATATCGATGTGTTTTTCTAACAATGCTGCCAGTTTATCATAGTTTTCTTCTTTGTACTTTTTATAGTCAAAAGGGGTACTTTTTTTTTCTGAAGAAAAGTGTTGCAATATATCTTCTATCACAACAGTATTGTCCAAAATCCCATGAATATAGGTCCCCCAACAGTTTTTTTGTTGATATCCTTCAGGCTGCTGCCCTATATTATTTAAAGGCGATACGTCCTTAGAGGTAGTTACTCCCATATGTATTTCATATCCAGAGCAGGTTTCAGCATACGCTTTAAATTTAAAATTACATTGTGTTGTGGTTTTCTCTACAGTAAGTTGAGTATCTATCGGTAAGATTCCTAGTCCCGGAATTGATTTAATCTCACTTTCTACCCCCAGAGGATCTTCTATCTGGTTTCCCAACATTTGGTATCCACCGCAAATACCAATGATCATTTTTTCCTCTTCATATGCTCTTAGGATAACCTGTGCAATTCCTTTTTCTCTAAGAAATAAAAGATCCTGAATCGTATTTTTACTCCCCGGAAGAATGATAATATCGGCCTTTGCAATACTTTCTGGGTCATTGGTATAAAACAAATGTGTTCTTGAATCTTTTTCTAATACATTAAAATCGGTATAGTTAGAAATATAGGGTAATAAAACCACCGCAATATTAACCAACCCATCTGTGGTGGTGGTTTTCTTTTTTGCCAGTCCAACCGAGTCTTCTTCTTCGATATAAATATCGGTGGCATAAGGAACGATTCCTAAAACGGGGATTCCTGTCAATTTTTCGAGTGTCTTTTTTCCGTCTTCAAAAAGAGAAGCATCTCCTCTAAATTTATTGATAATAATTCCTTTTACCAGGTTCTTTTCCCAGGGTTCTAACAAGGCAATCGATCCATACACACTAGCAAAAACACCGCCTTTATCAATATCTGCCACCAGATATACATCGGCCTCTGCAGCATGGGCCATTCGCATATTCACGATGTCTCTATGTTTTAGATTAAGCTCGCTAATACTGCCCGCACCTTCCATCACAATAGGAGTATAGGATTTTTGTAATCTAAAAAAAGCCGTTTTTGCCTCTTCGAAGAGTTCTGCTTTATTGTTTCCTAAAAAATATTCTTTAATGGTTTGATCCCCTATAGGTTTGCCATGTAAAACTACTTGTGATTTATTAGCACCCGATGGTTTTAACAAAACAGGATTCATATCGGTAGTACAAGCAATTTTACAAGCTTCTGCCTGTACGGCTTGTGCCCTTCCAATCTCTAATCCATCAGGAGTTGCAAAACTATTAAGTGACATGTTTTGTGCCTTAAAAGGAGCCGGGTGATATCCTTTTTGTTGTAAAAGTCGACATATACCAGTAACCAGCATGCTTTTTCCAACATCAGAACCCGTACCCACAAACATAATGGGGCGTAGTTTTTTCATTAAACTCATTCTTTGTTGCTAGATGAATTGCTGCCAAATGTAGGTAATTTACTTGAATGTTGAATGGAGTTGAAGTTTTTGGTTAATGGTTATTAGTTGATAGATGAAGTTAATAGTCTCCCCGTCTGTTCGAGTAATCTGCCTAAGCAGATTGTATCGAGAACATTTTAGGAATATGTGGGTTTGAAGCTAGAAGTCCGATGTCGGAAGTATCCCCCCAGTCCTACGGACAGCTCCCTCTAAAAGGTGTCACTCTGAGCTTGTCGAAGAGGGAGTAACTTAAAGAAAGGCTCTAAAAAAGAATTAGAAGATCAGAAAGTCAGGAATTAAAACTTAAAAATTAATAGAGAAGAACAAAACAACACCCTTCTCCCCCCGGGAGAGGGGTGGGGTGAGGGAAATAAATGTAGAATCATGAATAGCCCATAATAAACCAAAAATACCCCCTCAGTCCTACGGACAGCTCCCCCTAAAAGGGGAGCAACTTAAAGAAAGGTTCTGAAAAAGAATTGGAAGATCAGAAAGTCAGGAATTAAAACTTAAAAATTAATAGAGAGGAACAAAACAACACCCTTCGACAAGCTCAGGGTGACAGCAAGATACTAATTGACAATTCTGAAAATAGATGTCATGCTAAGCCTGTCGAAGCATATATTAGTAGTTGTAAATACAGAATAGAAACTAAAAGGCCATGACTTCACACCCAACTTCAGACTTCCAACTTCATCCGCTCTCCATAATTCTGAATTCTGCATTCATAATTTGCTTCGGACACCAGATACCCGACACCAGATACCCAAAACCCAACAACTATTCATTCTCCTTCTTCTGCAACTCTTTAATAAAATACGAAGGGTAAATCCCGGTCTTTTTATAAAACGCTTTCGAAAATACTTCTCCCAGATTAAACCCTGCTTCTTTGGCCAGAGCTTTGATCGTATAATTTCTATATTTTGTATTGGTTTTTAACTCTTCTATGATATAATCGATACGCAGATCATTAAGGTATTGCGTAATATTCTTGCCTTTATGGTGATTGATAATTTTGGACAGATACTTCGCATTGGTTTTTAGTTTACGTGCCAATACACTAGTGGTAAGATTAGGTTTTAGATACTCCTGGTTCTTCTCGAACCGTGCTAATTCTTGCAATACCTTTTCTACAATATCAGGACTAATCGTTAACTCTTTATCACCCTGAGATGTCTCATTAGATTTGCCGAAAGGCTGTCGAAGCATGTCACCCTGAGCTTGTCGAAGGGTATCATCCCCCACCAACTTCTGAAACCGCTGGGCATACAACCTCCGTTTACGATAATTAAGAATCGCAACCCCACCAACCCCTAATATACATAGAGTCATGATGGATACGATTAGATAAAAACGAGAAGAAGTACTTTTTTTCGCTGATTCCAACTCCTCGATCAAGGCTTCCTTATCAGCTACCCATCTTGGCACATCATAGTCATTTGTTATCTTTTTTCGCAAGTAGTTATAATTATCTTTTAGGATACTATCAGACCGTAACAGCTTATTTACATAGATTAATTGTTGGTCTTTATCTCCCAGCTTTTCGTAATGTCTTTTTAGGAATAGATAAGCTTCATGAGTTTCTGCCAATACATAGTTCTTCTTTTCTGCAATCGAATCTATTTTTTTGTAATAACGAATAGCTGTATCTCTTTGGTTAAGTGCATCATAAGATTTTCCTAAATATAAATATGCCTCAATAGCGTCAAGAATATCAAAATATACTCCATTTCTATTATTTTCAATCAATGGAACTACGCTTTCTAGATTTTTAATCGCTGCGGTATATTTTTGTTTATGCCAAAGTAACATACCTCCTGTCAAAACAAAATAGTGTTTATGAAACTCTCCTTCGGACTCTTTAATTGCAATATTATTAAGCGTGTATGCAGAATCAATTTGGTTTGTAAGCCGATAGGTATTAATTAATTCGGCTAATGATAGATGATAATATTCTAAGGGAATTATTTTTCTTTTATATCGTTTCGCTTCCCTCTTACAAACGGTTTTTAAAATACGATTTGCTTCCTCATAATGGCCAAATTTTCTTTTGATTAAAGCAATATTGTGATTACATGAAAGCTCTAAATCAATATTTCCTCTTTTTCGAGCAAGATCAAGCCCTATCAAATAATAATCTAAAGCTTTTTTGAAATTAGCTCTGTCACTCTCAAGCAGAATACCTTTATGTATATGTAATAATGCTGGATATTTGGTATCTTTTAAATGTTTTCCTATTGCTATAGCACTATCTATATAATGAAAAGCATATCTATAATTCTTATGATTTACCACGGTAAAAAGTCGATAGCCAATTGTTTGCCTAAGACTATCATTTTCTCTTTTTGCCTTATCAAGATATACCCGGCAATATTGTGTGGCTAGCTCTGGTTGATCTCTTTTTATATCATAAATAAGTTTATAGAGTGCATCATATCTCATTTGCCTTACATAGTCAGGAATGACTACTTGCTCTTTGTGCTGGGCTTGTAAGAATATTGTAAAAAGAAGGAAAAAGTATAACCCTTTATAAATTGTATATTTTTTTAAAATAGAATTCTTATAAATACCTCTCATCGATCATTTTTTCTAAAAAACCAGCAGTCAAATTTAACATATCACATTAAGAATCTCTGGATTTATTCTAAGAAAACCACCAAAACTTGTCAATTAATACCCAATTAAAAAAATATGTCTTAAAATACTTATTATCAGATAAATAATATATTATCCATTACTTAATATTCCCTGAATATCGACTGAATACCCTTGCCAAAACATAAATTCACTCTTTATATTTGATCAAACAAAAAAATTAACTCATTAAATATTTAGGGAATCATTTCATCAACATTTTATAGAGATGTAAAAGTATCATGTTCCCCATTTACATAGACTCACTTAGAAACTAATCATCATTATGAAACAATAAATTATATAAGTAAGTACGGCCTTCCAAATCCTAAGAACTTAAATACTAAATTAAACAACAACGTATGGACATTATGATCAAAAACATTGAATTGATAAAGCGTATCGATCGATTAATACGTATGAAAGCTACAGGAACTCCAGAAGATTTTGCATCGTACTTGGGAATCTCTAAAAACACCTTATACCGTATTATCAAAACGATGAAATTGTTAAATGCCCCTGTTTTATATGATTATTCATTACAAAGCTATGTCTATGAAAAGGAAGTAGGATGCATTTTTGGGTTCTTTTCAAAAACGTCGATTATAAAACCTTAATCATAAAAAAATTGACAACTAAGTTTTCATACTTCTCTTTGCTGCTTCTTTTCTAATTGTTTGATAAAGTAAGAAGGATAAATCCCGGTCTTTTTATAAAAAGCTTTAGAAAATACTTCTCCCAGATTAAAACCCGCTTCTTTGGCCAGAGCCTTAATCGTATAGTTTCTATACTTGGTATTGATTTTTAACTCTTCTATGATATACTCGATACGCAAGTCATTAAGATATTGAGTAATGTTCTTGCCCTTATGATAATTGATAATTTTTGACAGGTACTTAGCATTGGTTTTTAGTTTACGTGCCAATACACTAGTGGTAAGGTTGGGTTTTAGATACTCCCGGTTTTTCTCGAATCGCGCTAGTTCTTTTAATACTTTTTCTACAATTTCGGGACTAATCGTTAATTCTTTATCACCCCGAGATTTCACCCTTAGCCCTTCAACGGTGCTTGTCCTGAGTTTATCGAAGGGCTGTAGAAGGGAGGTATCATCACTCACCAACTTCTGAAACCGTTGCGTATACAACTTCCGTTTACGATAATTAAGAACCGCAATCCCACCAATCCCTAATATACATAGAGTCATGATAAATACGATTATATAAAAACGAGAAGAAGTACTTTCTTTGGCCGACTCCAACTTCTGGATCAAGGCTTCTTTATCGGCTACCCAACGTGGGGCATCATACTCATTTTTTAGCTTTTTTCTTAGGTAGTTATAATTATCTTTTAGGATACTATCAGACCTCAATAATTTATTCATATATATCAATTGTTGGTCTTTATCTCCCAACTTTTCATAGTGCTTTTTTAACCCCAAATAAGCTTCATGAGTTTCTGGTAATACGTAATTAATCTTTTCTGCTATCGAGTCTATCTTTTTATAATAATAAAGCGCAGTATCCTTTTTTTCGAGGGCATCATAGGACTTTCCTAAATACAAATATGCCTCAATATTACAAAGGACACTAAAATATAATGCATTTCTATTATCTTCAATCAACGGTACTACACTTTCTATGTTTTTAATGGCAGCAGTGTATTTTTGTTGATGCCAAAGTAATATACCTCGGTTTAAAATAAAATATGGAGTATGAAACCCTCCTTCTGATTCTTTAATTCCAATATTGTTAAGTGCATATGCAGAGTCAATTTGCTTTGTAAGGCGATAGGTATTAATTAATTCGACTAATGATAGATGATAATATTCTAGAGAAATCTCTTTTCTTTTATATCGTTTTGCATCCCTCTTATAAACGGTTTTTAAAATACGTTTTGCTTCTCCATAATGTCCAAATTTTCTTTTTATTAAAGCAATATTGTGATTACATGCAAGTTCTAAATCGATATTTCCTCTTTTTCGGGCAAGATCAAGTCCTATTAAATAATAATCTAAAGCTTTTTTGAAATTAGCCTTTTCTTCAAACAAAATTCCTTTATGTATATGTAATAATGCAGGGTATTTGGTATCCTTTAGATGTTTCCCTACTGCTATAGCACTATCTATATAGTGGAAATCATATTTATAATTCTTCTGATTTACCACGGTAAAAAGTCGATAGCCAATTGTTTGTCTAAGACTATCATTTTCTCTTTTTGCCTTATCAAGATATACCTGGCAATATTGTGTAGCAAGTTTTGGTTGATCTCTCCTTATATCATAAATAAGTTTATAAAGCGAGTCATACTCCATCTGCTTAATCGAATCAGGAATGATAATTTCCTCTTTTTTATCCTGAGCTTGTAGTGATATAATAAAAAATAAAGTAACACAACTCCATATCAAGAGAGTTCTTAGTATTGTATGGTGGTGATCACTTTTGGGTAACACGGTTTTTAGATAGGTTGGTTGCCAAATGTAGGTAATTTAATTGTGAAAGAGTAATAGGTCAGAAGTCGGAGGACCGGTGTCGGGAGTATACCCCCTCAGTCCTACGGATAGCTCCCTCTGGGAGAGGGCTGGGGTGAGGGGAAGTAAATTCGGAATTATGAATCGTTGTTGGTTTCGAAGGGCCTCTTTACTAGTAACAACATCCTTCGACAACCCTTCGACAAGCTCAGGGTGACAATGAGATACTAATTGACAATTCTGAAAATAGATGTCATGCTGAGCCTGTCGAAGTATATCTTAGAAATTATAAATACAAAATAGAAACTAAAAGGCCATGACTTCACACCCAACCTCGAGCTTCCAAATTCATCAACTCTTCATAATTCTGCATTCTGAATTTACTTCTTACACTCCAAACACCCAAAACCTGATACCTGATACCCGACTCCCAAAACCTGATACCCGACTCCCCAAAACTCTACTCCCCAGGCTGATAATCAGGATGCCCGGTTTGCCAATACGCAAAGGCGAAAATATCGGCATAACGATTATATTTTTTAGTTGTCGAAGCGCTCGTGGCTCCATGCCCTCCTCCAAAATCGATATCGAATAAAATAGGTTTATTAGAAATATTATAGGCCTGTAGTTTGGCCATAAATTTGGCAGGATCCCAGGCAACGACTCTCCCATCTTTCATCCCAGCTTTGATTAATACCGCAGGATAAGCCGTATTTTTTTGAAGCTGATGGTAGGCATCCATCTCCAGCAAAGCTTTAAATTCTTCTTCTTTTTGAACCGTCCCAAATTCTTTAACACTATTTAGACCATTAGGTTGAATTTCTGAACGTACTAAATTTAATGAAGGTGAAAGCATAATCACCGCAGCATATAAATCGGGTCGATCAGTCATGGCACGTCCTGCCATAATCCCCCCGGCACTAGAGCCCCATAAAACGGTTTTTTGGGGCGAGGTATACTTGTGATCGATCATATATTGAGTACAGGCGATCATATCTTTCCAGGTATTGGGTTTGGTAGTTTTATATCCTGCTTTATGCCAGGTATCACCTTTTTCGCCCCCTCCTCGTACGTGAGGAACTACCATTATCCCTCCTTGGGCTACCCAATTTAAGAAATGAGTGAAAAAAAATGGTTTTACCGATGTACCATACGAGCCATAGGTATATAACAACGTGCGATTATTTCCATCTTTTTTGATTCCTTTTTTATAAACCAGAGATACCGGGAGTAAAACCCCATCATGCGAAGGGATTTCGATTTCTTCGATGATAAAATCCTTAAATTCTAGATAATCATAAGATTGAATCAATTTTTCTTCTTTAAATTTATTAGTGTTAGTATCATAACGATAACGTGTATTTTTGGTGGTCCACCCCCGCGTTACTACCGACAGATATGAGGTCTCGATTCCTAACGATTTGATTAATGCAGTACCCGAAGGATTGGGTAAAGGAATTTCTTTTTCTTGTCCATTTGTATACTGGTATAATTTGGCAACAACTCCATTTTGCACCCGTACAAAAAAGATACTGTTCCGGGTGACCTCGATATCGGTAATCACACTATGCTTATCTTCAGCTACCAATACCTTTGGATGCTTAAAATCGGGATCGGTGATTGGCGTACTACAGATTTTAAAGTTGGAAGCATTTTTTGCAGATAAAAAAATAAATTGATCTTGAGCTACGATCACTTTTTTGATCCGTTCGGGTTTAGTGTATAGTTTTTGCCACGGAGTAACGGCTAACAAATCTTTGATCGGTTTGATATACATATCAGAATACGCTCCTGTTCCTCCTACTTCACCCAATACATAGTCTTTATTGGCCATGGTTATATAAGGAAAATCTTCGGGGTTCATAGCTGCTTCTGGTGCACTGGTCATCGAAAAAACATCGATCGGTATAGGAGTTTGCTGATGTGGGTTATAATACATGGCCTTAGACTGTAGACTATAGTTAGGATCTTTGGGATCTGTAAACGGAAAATACATGGTGATAAAGCCCGAATCGTCGGGATGCCAATGGATGCCACCATAACTAGGGTTTACTTGGGTTATCACCCCAGGTAATAATTTTTTAGTCACTATATCTAGGGTAATAATTTTAGAAATTTCTTCTCCCGATTTCGATATACTGATCGCTACTTTACTCCCAAAACCATCGGGTGCTATCGTACGTATACGATATCCCTCTTTACTATATATCGGTGCCAGTTCATATAAAAACTTTTCTGGGCCATTTAGGTTTTCTCGCATATAAAGCTTCCTATCGAGATCAGTCGGTTTCTTTTTTAGGTAAAAATATTGTCCTTTCGATGTTTTTCTTATTGATCGAATATTCCCTTTATTGCTAGCATCCAAAGTTTGTTGCTCTTCAATAAGTTTATCTCTTCCCGATAGATGGTTTAGAGTTTCTTTGGCCAAAGTTTCCTGAGCCTGTAACCAGGAAATCACAGTCGAATCTTCTAAATCCTCCAAATGACGATAGGGATCTTCTATCGTTTGCCCATGATAAGTATCGAATATAGCTTGTGATGGTATCATTGGATAGTTATAGTATGATTGAGGTTTTGCACAAGATACTACTACTAAAAAAAAGAGCAACAGTTTTTTCATAATCTAAACAAGGGTGGTATATATTAATTATGTTGGTATTGTGTCAATATACAACAATATCCCACCTAACAGCGGGATATAAAATGCTTAATCATAATCATAAAGATTGCAACTAAAAGATGTATCTCGCCTAACGCATCATTCGTACATTATCATCTTCACCGTTGCACTCCGGATGCCCAAAACTTCTATCTCCACCATCTCCCCAATTACCTCCTGCTTTTAGGGCTGACATTTGTTCTATACTTAATTTGGTAATCTTGATTTTCGAAAGTGTTAATGTTTTTTTCATGAGTTTAAATTTTTGTGTGATTGCAAGCCAAACTTACCACTATAAATCAAGAAAAAAAGGAGGTGCTACTCTTAATTCTAAGAATCAAGACCGTAAAAACAAGGAATCAACCTTCTTCATACCCTTGTTTTTCAAGCTGTTTTATAAAATACGAAGGATAGATCCCCGTTTTTTTATAAAAGGATTTCGAAAATACCTCGGTAGAGTTAAACCCGGCTTCGCTAGCCAGCGCTTTGATAGTATATTGCCGATATCTAGTATTGGTTTTTAAAGCTTCTACGATAAAATCAATACGCAATTCGTTAATATATTGAGTAAAACTTTTTTGTTTATGATAGTTGATAATTTTTGACAGGTATTTGGCATTGGTTTTTAGTTTTTGGGCTACCGAAGCGGTGGTAAGATTGGTTTTTAAAAACTCCTGCTTTTTTTCGAAGGTATCCAACTCCTGTAGTACCTTGGTCACAATATCGGAGCTAATCCCCAAATCTTTTTCTCCCTTCTGCGAATTCAACTTAGCCGGTTCTGACTTTACGGAATGGGATATCTCATCTGTATCCTCAGGTGTCACCCTGAGCCCTTCGGCAGTGCTTGTCTTGAGTTTATCGAAGGGCTCAGAACGGGCATTGTCGAAGGGTTCTCGAAGCATGTCATCCTGAGATGTCACCCTGAGCTTGTCGAAGGGCTGTCGAAGGGGGGCTTCACCCGCAATCAATTTTTGAAACCGTACTTTATACAAATGTTGTTTTCGATAATAAAAAAGGGTCATTCCACTTACGATTAGTACAAATGTTGCCAAGCTCCATACCCACCAGGACGATGTTTTGTTAGAAGCCTCTAACTCCTGGATCAACGCTTCTTTTTGAGCGACCAAACGGGGGGTATCATACTCATTCTTTAATGTTTTTCGTAGATACGTATAATTATCATTTAAAATACTATCTGCCCGTAACAATTTATTGATATAGACCAATTGATTATTTTTATCATCTATACTACTATAATGCTTTTTCAAAGCCAAATAAGCCGTAATGGTTTCGGGTAATACATAATTGGTGGTTTCCGCAATCGAATCAATTTTTTTATAATAATGTATCGCCAATTCTTTTCGAGGAAGAGCATCATAAGATTTACCCAAATACAAATAAGCATCCAGCATTGTAAATGTATTAAAATACAATCCATTTTTGGGATTAGTAATAATTGGTAAAATACTTTGTATATCTTTGACGGCCGCAATGTACTCATCTTTATGATAGGACAATATTCCTCGGTTTAAAATAAAATAAGGGGCATGAAATTCTCCTTTAGATTCTTTAATTCCACGTTCATTGAGGATATAAGCCGAATCAATTTGTTGATTCAATCGATAAGTATTGATTAATTCTTTCAAAGATAAATGATAAGGATATATTGGAATTTCTTTTTTTTGATATCTTTTTAAATCATATTGTACTACATTTTTAAAAAGTGCTTTGGATTCTTCATAATGCCCAAATTTTCTTTTAATTAAGGCGATATTATGATTGCATACATTTTCCAATACTCCATTCTCTCTTTTTTTAGCAATATTCAAAGCTATCAAATGATTATCCAATGCCTTTTTAAAATTTGCTTGTTCTTCCAAGAATAAGCCTTTATGTATATATAATAATGCCGGATATTTTTTACCTTTTAAATTTTTTCCTATAGTAATGGCACTATCAATATAGCTTATACCTTGTTCATAACTCTTAGGGTTTATGAATACAAAAAGGCGATATCCTTTTGCTTGTTCCAGGATATTCTTTTCTTTTTTAGCACGATTAAGATATACTTCTGCATATTTTTCTGCCAGCTCGGGTTGGTCTCTTTTTATATCATAAATAAGCTTGTACAATTTTTGATACTCCATTTGTCGTATCGAGTCATGTACTACCATCGATGTCGTATCCTGGGCAGATGCACCCCAAGCCAAAAGAAACAAAAGGCATGCTCCCATACATAGGCCTTTTTTTGGGAATATCAGGTTTTTAAAAGTAATGTGCATTACGGTTTATTATTTAAACACTTCGCTGATTTTGGTCTTTTCTTTGTTAGTAAGACCTAATCCAACGAGGGGTAACGTGTTGTTGGTTATTTAGTTTTTCTTTTCTATTGTTTATCTTCTCGTTTTGTTATTAAATCTCCCCTTGGGAGAGGATTAAGGTGAGGATATCCTGTATAAACACCCTCATCCTAGCCTTCTCCCAGATTCTATCCTGAGCGTGTCGAAGGAGGGAGAAGGGACTATTCAAAAAAAGGAGCTTCATTAATAAAAACCGCCCCATCACCCATCATTTGAAACAACGTCTCACAAAAAAAGGTAATTATTATCACATATCATTGCTAAACCTCCTATTTTTAATCACTTACCCATCATTTTCATGTGTCCAGATTCTACGAATTGCGACTCTTTATTCGTAGAATCGAGACGTAATCCCCTTGTAATTGGCTATTTCTCACCCCTATATTTGATTCAACAAAAAAAGCAAATCCAAGGCTGATATCCTAGTTGACATTGTCATTTTACACCGTCATCAAAAACTATCAAAAAAATAAACTGCTATGAGGCATCAATCATAGTTATTTATAAAAGACATGATCTCTTTTTGGGTAGATAGCAGTTATCCAGATTGGGGAAAAAGGGATCGATTGAGTTGAGTTTGCAGGCATTCCTTTAATGATTTAAAGGAATGCTTTTCTCCCCAAAAACAAAATCAGTCAGCCTAAACGGCTTGCAAACAATGAATAGAAACAAAATACTACTAAAAAACACTCGATAGTCATGGATTTAGTATTAGAAAAAAAAGAAATCGTTACAGATTTTCAGGAATTGATTTATCCTTATACAGTAGAAGATTTTAGTCATCAATACTGGGGTAAACAACCCTTACTTATACAACGAGAAAACGCTTCTTACTTTACACCGCTATTAGCTATGGCCGATATCGACAAGGTATTAGATTTTCATAGGCCCAAAGGGAGTAGTCTACGGGTAGTAAAAAACCAGGAACCACTGGATCCCGTTACTTACGAAAATAAAGACGGGAGTCTTAACCTTAATAAACTCTATACTTCTTATGCAGAGGGGTACACCCTTGTGATTAATGAAATAGACCGATTTTGGGCACCTATACAAACCTTGTGTCACAACCTGCGTGCATTGTTAAGCCATAAAACCACAGCGAATATGTACTTAACACCAAAAAACCAAACTGCCTTATTACCACATTATGACACGCATGATGTATTTGTAGTACAGGTAGCAGGAAAAAAGCACTGGAAACTATACGACACCATATATCCAACCCCCCGGGTAGGCAGCCCCCAGCCCATATTTGCCAGAGAACACCTTAACAAGGTACAAGACATTACTCTAAATGCGGGTGATATGCTATACATCCCAAGAGGGATTCCGCACGAAGCGGTTACCACAGACGAGTCCTCATTACATCTTACCATTGGGGTATACCCAACACAATGGATAGATGTACTTACAAAATCATTGGATCAAATTACAAACACCCAGGTAGCATTAAGACAATCCTTACCAGTAGGTTTTTTAAATCCGGAAAACCAAGAATGGCCAGAAGAGATCCTGCATACACTTTCAGAGCTGCTACATAATGCTCTACAGCCAAAACAACTTAAACAAACCATGCAGCATTTGGGTGAGGCATTTAAAGTGGATCATAAACCTATGGCCGACGGGCATTTTGAACATGTCGATCAAATAGAGAACATCACGCTCGAGACAAAGGTTATACAAAGAAATCATATGAATTGTCGTGTCTTAAAAACAGCTACAGTGGCAAGAATATTATTCTCTGGAAATGTGGTTAAAGGTCCTGCCGCCATTGCCCCTGCCTTAGAGTTTATTGCAGATCATAAAGAAGCATTTTTGGTCAACGATATCCCTAGTCTAAGTGATGCCAACAAACTAAAACTGGCCGGTAGATTGATTAGAGCTGGATTACTAAAAATATACTACTAGAATCATAATCATCACCAATATTCTACAAATCATTTATCTCAAAAAACAAATAAAAATGGAAGCTACTCATCAAACAATAGACTGGAACTCTTCTGATATCCTGATACAAATCGCACAGCATTTACAAAATCCGTTAACTTCTATTATTGAGGCCAATGAAAGAGCTAAACAGATTAAAAATAATGAAAAACCAGAGAATGTATCCGAAATTATTTTTTCGAATAGTCAGGAAATTTCGAGATTGATCAAAGAGGTAACCGATATTGCCAGATCAAGATCGATACAGGTTTCTAAAAAACAGCAACCCATTATTTTTGATATTTATAATGCCAATCCAAAAGTAAAACACCTGTGCAAAGAAGCGATACAGCCTAAAAGTATTTCGATCACAGATCATCACTGGTTGGTAAATTTTGAAACCGAAGTTTTTGACGAAATAAAAAGTAGCCAGGTAAACTTGCAAGATCTATCCTATAAACTGGCGATAAGTGAACGACAACTGCATCGAAAAATTAAAAACCTGCTGCATCTTACTCCTAATAAATACATCAGGATTCTAAAATTACATAAAGCCAAAGAACTCTTAAGCAAGTTTATGTATAACACCGTATCAGAGGTAGCTTATGCGGTAGGATATTATGACACTCATTACTTTTCTAAACTGTTTTTTCAACACTATGGGATCACCCCCAAAGAGTTTATTTTTTCTCATAAATAATTATGATAGTATGTTTTGTGTAACAATGATTTTAAACAATGTCATTCCGAATTTATTTCGGAATCTCATTTCGCTCATAAGTACTAATTATGACAAGAACCTGAAACAAGTTCAGGTTGACAATGAAGAATCAATATGCATCTCAGATATTTAATACATAATCGAGAAATTTTATGAGGTAAACCACCTTTATACAAATCCAGGAATGAAACACTTTTTTTCCTTTACGACCATAACAGTCGATTTCCTGGTAAAAAGCACATTATACGGTCATTAATGTGCTTTTTTTTTATTTATTATCATTGATAATAAACAGAAGACCCCTAAAGGTTTTGAAAACCTTTGGGGTCTTACTTTACTCTTGCAATGTGGCAGCTCTACCAGTTATATTGTCAGTTTTACACTTCTTTTTTAAAATACATTGGCAGTATTATTTACTAAAATCTAAAGATGGAAACTACAACAGCACAAAACAAAGGAGAAATATTTTTAAATTCATTAATTACAAAAGCTTGGGAAGATTCAGAGTTTAAAAAACGACTTATTGCCAATCCCAAAGAAGAGGTTGAGAAAATTATCGGAAAAGAGATCTCTAATGATAAAAAGGTCCTTGTTCTCGATCAAACCAATCCTGATCATATCTACATTAACATCCCGGCAAAGCCAACTTTGGATGATGTAGAATTAACCGAGAATCAATTAGAAACCGTAGCAGGAGGTGGTAGTCCTGTCACAGATGCTATCGATAGATTGAAAGATTGGATTGATAGTTTCATTAATTAAAAATTATAGTATGGAACGGGTTTAAACTTTTTTGATGTATACGAAAAACACCTGTTTTATCATTATGAATTAAGGTCCCAAAGGTTTCGAAAACCTTTGGGACCTTAATTTTTTCACATTAATCTTTTTCTCTTTCCTGTCTTCACCACTTGGCAGCTCTCTAAGTTTTATTGTCGGTTTTACACCTCTTTTTTAAAATATATTGGCAGTATTATTTATCAAAATCGTAAACATGGAAACTACAACAGCACAAAATAAAGGACAAGAGCTTTTAAACTCCCTAATCACAAAAGCCTGGGAGGATACTGACTTTAAAGAACGTCTTATTGCTAATCCTAAAGAAGAGATCCAAAAAATCACAGGAAAAGAAATATCTGGTAATAAAGAAGTTCTTGTTATAGATCAAACCAATCCTGATCATATCTACATTAACATCCCTGCAAAACCAGACCTGGACGACGTAGAACTAACCGAAGATCAACTAGAAGCAGTATCAGGAGGCACCCAAAACCCATTAGAATGGCTTTATGACAATGTGAGTGTACCAATCGCTAAATGGATATTGGGTGTTGAGTAATACATCCTATCTCAGTGTTTTCTTTATGAAATATATTCATTTAGTAAAACTATACTAATTGTAAGACCCCAAAGGTTTCAAAAACCTTTGGGGTCTCGCTATTTACTCATATAACTTGGCAGTTCTACACGTTTTCTTGTCAGTTTTATACCAGCTTTCCCTCCTAAATTAGCCCAATACTTATAGCACTAAGTTGATTTTTAATTTCAAATGATAACAATATGAAAAAAGTACTTTTTTTATTAGGCCACTTAACCGACTTGGATATCGAATGGATGATTCAAAATGGCTCTAAAAAAAATCTGAACCCTCAGGATACACTAATACGCAAAGGAGAAGATGTAGAAAATATTTATATCATCTTATCGGGACAACTCTCTATAGTAGATAGAGATCACGAAGTTGCGACTATTGGTCCGGGAGAAATTGTAGGAGAAATGTCGTTTTTAGAATCACGACCACCTTCGGTATCTGTAATGGCATCAGAAACAAGTGTTGTCTATAGTATTTCTCGTGAGTTAATGAACGAAAAGCTAGACTCTGATGTGACATTTAGATCTAACTTTTACTACTCACTGGCTCTGTTTTTATCTAACAGATTACGTAAAACCACCAATCAATTAGGGTACGAATCGCCCGACGAAGCAGATTTGATCGACACCAATGTATTAGACGGTGTTGCACAAGCAGGCGCCCGATTTAGTCAAATCTTACATAAATTCTCTGAAGTATAATCTATCTTTATAATGAACCTTAAAATATTTTTCTACAGTATTACATTCCTATATACGTTTTGCACATTTGGACAATCCGTTATCGAGGGAGATCTTATTCAACTATCCAGACTTACTTTTGATAAAAGTCCAATCGTAAAGAGAAACAACCTGCAGATCGATAATTCTGAAGCTAGTTTTCAAATTCAGCGCGGTACTTTTGATTATCAATTCTCTTCTGGATTATCTCTTAGTAATAGGAGAGCCAATCTTTTTGATGTAGATCCTAGAAATAGCATACTGGGGAATGATGATTTTATTGAAACCAGAAATACCGGTTTTTCATTAGGAGTACAACGAAAATTTCGAACAGGATTAAGTGCCAACATAAGTGTAGATTATTCTCAATTATCAGACAATTTTCCTATAAACAGTTTTAATCAAAATGTTGGTGAATTTATATCAGATCATACAGTAACATCTACTTTTTCGCTTACACAACCCTTACTAAGAGGAAGAGGGTTAAAAATAACAACGGCATTAGAAAAATCTTCTTCCTTACAGGTAGAAAGTATCCAACATAATTTTGAACTTACCACGTCATTCGAACTTTTACAAATGGGTATTGCGTACTGGCAATATCTGACTGCCTATAAAAACCTGGAAATTTTTAAACAGAACGAAGAGCGAGTAAGTAATGTGTTACGCATTACCCAAGAATTGGTAAAAGCCGATAAAAAACCTGCCGGAGACCTCATCCAAATAATGGCAGATCTAGCCAACCAGGAAAGACAAACCCGAGTAGCCGAACAAAACCTATACAACGCAAGAGTTAACTTAAGTAGAGCCATTGGACTTGACGAAAAAGAAAGTCAGCAAATTGGTATTCCTACCAACGAATTTCCGGCCATCACTACTTCTGGATTTGATGAAAGTATTACAGCAACCCCCTTTATCAACCTTGCTAAAGAAAATAGAAAAGACCTAAAGGCTTTTGAAAAACAACTAGAGGCACTCGAGCTTAGATTAGATCTCGCATCGAATAATCGTAAACCTCAACTGGATCTAACAGGGTTTGTATCCTACGGAGGTATGAACATGGGTAATGGAGTACAAAAAGCATTTAACTCTTTAAGCAATACAGAAGGGAGAAATTATACCATTGGTGCCAGGCTTAATCTTAGTTTTCCGTTTAGCAATAATCTGGCAAGAGGTACATTTTTACAAAATAAAACAGCCGTTACCGATCAGGAAATAGCAACCAATAACCTGGGTAGAAATATCGATTTGAATGTAAGTATTGCTCTTAATAACCTAAAAAATAGTGTTTTAATACTTCAAAAAGCAGAAGAGACTTTGGGATATTATCAAAATGTATTTGACAATGAACAAGTTAAGTTTCAAAATGGATTAACTACGCTTCTAAATTTAATTCTGTTTCAGGAACGATTAACATTTGCACAATTAGAGTATTTACAAGCACAACAACTATTTGCGTCGGCAATTATTACTATCAGACATGAGACGGGGACACTCATTACCATGAATGAAAACAAACTGGTGCTTTCATCGATTACCAAAGACATATACTATACCACACCAAACTTTTAATCATTAATATAAAAACATTATAATCATGGCAGCAGGATTCTTTAGAAAAGCAGCATTAGAAAAGCTTTCTACGCCAGAAAAACTGGATCAACTTATAAAAATCACGGGTACCAAAGCCTGGATCGCAATGATTACCATTGCCATTATTCTGGGAACTGGCATCGCATGGGCGTTTATGGGTAAAGTAAAAACAAAACTTAATGTAACAGGGGTTTTACTGGGCGGAGAAATTCATGAAGTAGTTTCTACGTCACAAGGACAACTAGTAGCGTTGAAAGTTGAACTTGGTGAAACTGTAAAAGAGAATGATATCATTGCTGTGATCGAACAACCCGAGCTACATCAACAATTAGAAGATATCAACGCTTCTTTAGAAGAAAGAAAATACGAACTCAAACAGTTACTGTCATACGGTAATCAGGATACGCGATTGCAAGGTGAATTGATTCAGCAAAAACGTACCAGTATCGATTTACAAATAGAAGCAAACCAAAAGAATTTAAATTTTCTTAAAAATCAACTTAAAACCGAAAACGGACTGTTAGAGCAAGGGCTTATTACCAGATCACAGGTAGTAAATACCGAACAACAGATGGAAAGTGCCAGAAATGCAATCGAAAACCTGAAGGCACAACACGTACAGACTTCGACCCAAAAACTAAGTATTGGATTTGATCTGGAGCAACGAATTAGTATTAAAAAACAACGAATTGCCGAGGCAGAACGAAGACAAAAACATCTTATGGAGCGCTATGATATACAAACCAATATCAGAAGCCCTTATGACGGACAAGTAGTAGAGTTACTAACCGATGCCGGAATCATGGTTGGGCAAGGAAGTCCATTGTTCAAACTAAAAAATCAATCCCATATTAGTGGTGATAAATTGCGCGGAGTGTTATACATCCCTTCACAAGATGGTAAAAAAATAAAGGTAGGAATGGAAGCTTTGGTAGTACCTTCGACTGTACAACCGCAGGAGTATGGGTTTATGAAAGGAAAAGTAACATATGTTTCTGATTTTCCGGTAACCCAAAAAGGAATGATGACTTCTGTAAAAAACGATCAATTGGTTCGAGGGCTGTTATCTATGGGAGCTCCTTTTGAAGTATACGTAGAATTTGAAAAAGATCCTACTTCACATAGTGGGTTTAAATGGACCTCTGCCAAAGGGCCCGATATCGCCATAAATGAAGGAACTTCTTGTATGGGAAAAATTACTGTAAGAACAGAACCCCCTGCAACTATTGTTGTACCAGCGCTAAAGAAATTCTTTGATTTATACTAAAAAATGCGATATGGACAAGAATAAGGATATTATACCAAAACAAGCACGACCCGTAAAAACACCTTCCGTTTTACAAATGGAAGGTGTAGAATGTGGAGCCGCATCGCTAAGTATCATTCTGGGATATTATGGCAAGTTTGTACCATTAGAAAAATTGAGAATTGTTTGTGGTGTTTCTAGAGATGGATTAAAAGCAACCAACATTCTTAAAGCTGCAAGAACCTTTGGATTAAAAGCAAAAGGATATGCAAAGTCTATCGAAAAACTAAAACAACTAGAGGTACCAGCTATTATTTTCTGGAACTTTAATCACTTTCTGGTTTTAGAAGGCTTCACAAAAAATAAAGTCTATTTAAATGATCCTGCACAGGGCAGATACCATGTAAGTTATCAGGAATTTGATGATGCCTTTACTGGGGTGGTCATGACTTTTGAACCCGAAGAGCAATTTGAAAAAGGGAATGAGAAAAAAGGACTCATGTCGTCTTTATCAACACGTATATCTCATTCAAAAATTAGTATCGTTTATATTATACTCGCTAGTTTGTTTCTTGTAATTCCAGGATTGGTCATTCCTTCTTTTACCAAAATTTTTATTGATAAGTATCTGATCAACGGAATTTCTGGTTTTGTAATGCCTCTATTACTTATAATGGGTGCAATTTTAACCATTAATGCTGCACTGGTATACTTACAACAATATTACCTACTACGATTAGAAACCAAATTGGCTCTAACCACCTCGAGCAAATTCTTATGGCATATTTTTCATTTACCTATAGCTTTCTTTACACAACGATATAGTAGTGAGATCGGTAGTAGAGTATCACTAAACGATAAAGTAGCTCGACTGCTAAGTGGTGATCTGGCCAATGCTGCCTTAAATGTGATTGTAGTAGTGTTTTATGCCTTATTAATGTTCTCGTATGATGTGATCCTAACCCTTATCGGGATTTTTATGGCTACCCTAAATATACTGGCCCTACAATATGTTTCTCGTGCTCGTAAAGATGGAAATAGAAGAATGATCAATGAAAACGGAAAGCTTCTGGGAACTACTACTTCTGGAATTAGTATGATCGAAACCTTAAAAGCTTCTGGTAGAGAAAGTGATTTCTTTACCACCTGGACCGGATATCTGGCCAAGGTTATGAATGCACAACAAGAACTAGGATGGCTAACCATTCGGTTAAATATTATTCCTCCATTACTAATGTCATTAACAACCACTATGATTATGGGCTTTGGTGCCATGAGAGTAATGGACGGACAAATGACCCTTGGAATGTTGGTGGCCTTTCTGTATTTGATGAACAATTTTATGCGTCCTGTAAATCAATTAGTATCTGTGGGCAGTATGCTTCAGGAAACAGAAGGAGACATGGGACGTATCGATGATGTCTTAAATTATGAAACCTCAGAAGAGTTTAAAGTAGAACAAGCAGTCGACGAATTATTAGAGACTCAAGAGACACCTTCTAGCGAGGCATTACACGCTATGATCAACAAAGCACCTATGTTGGATAAACTTACCGGGTATATCGAAATAAAAAACATGACGTTTGGCTACAATACTACGATGCCTGCACTTATCGAAAATTTTGATCTAAAATTAAAACCAGGTAGCAGAGTAGCACTTGTCGGAGGGTCTGGAAGCGGTAAATCTACCGTGGCAAAACTGGTATCTGGTTTATATAAACCCTGGGAAGGTGACATCTTATTTGATGGTAAACAACGAAGTGAAATACCCAGATACATACTCACAGAATCTATTGCGGTGATCGATCAGGAAGTATTAATGTTTAAAGGAACTATACAAGAAAATATTTCTTTCTGGAATCATAAGGCTACAGAAAACAACATTATCCAATCGGCACGGGATGCTGCAATTCATGATGTGATATCCTCTAGAAGCAATGCATATGAAAGTGAAGTGATGGAAAGAGGCGCAAATTTTAGCGGGGGACAGCGCCAGCGATTAGAAATAGCACGTGCATTGGCAACCAACCCTTCTATTCTGGTAATGGACGAAGCCACTAGTGCTTTGGATCCAAAATCAGAAAAAACAGTCATGGATAATATCAAAAAAAGAGGTTGTACCTGTTTGATTGTAGCACATAGGCTTAGTACCATCCTTGACTGTGATGAAATTATTGTAATGCAATTCGGAAAAATTGTAGAACGAGGGACTCATGAAGAACTTCTCGCAATGAAAGGGGTTTATACAAAATTAATTGACGCAAAATAAAAAATTAGAAGGGCATGTTCGAAAAAGAAAAAATACACTTAGGAGTTAACAAATCTATTGTTCTTGACAATTTTGATAGGTTTTGGATGATCACTTCTGGTAGCGTAGATATCTATCATGCTACTGTTGGAGAAGATGGTGAACCTAAAAGTACTTTAAAACATCTATACAGAGCCAAACAAGGCGAGCTTCTTTTTAGTTTGCAAACACAGCCTACGGGGCCTGGAACCAAGTTAATTGCGGTAAGTGCTAAAGCAACACTCATGGCCATCAACAAAAATAAATTAGTTGATATCAACCATACGTTTCTAAAGCAACTTATCGACAAATGGGTGCTTAAAACAGTAAATGCATTGCATCAAACAAGCATCCCCAGAATCTATAAAGCACTAAATGGAAATGAGGAAATCTCATTAAAAGAAAACGAAATTGCATACCCCTATAAAGGATTGGTTTGGTGTCTTGTAAAAGAAGGAGAAGTTGCAAAATATAGTGATGCCGATTTTAATAAGAATACGCCAGATTACTCCTATCCTATTGCAGTATCTGATCATCTTTGGATAAAAGCGCTAAAAAACAACACAAAAATTGAGGTTTTTGGTACTCAAGAGGTTCTTAAAGATGAGGTTTACTTTATGTTGTCTTTACAAAATCTTCAGAAGTATTTGTACCAAAAGCTCATCGCCAATATCCAGCACCATAAATCTGAAGAAAGAATTCGCATTACAGAGAAAGTAAACTCTGAGGAGAAAAAATTAACTGCGTCTCTGGGGAAATTAAGATCCATTGTTACAGATAATTCTTCTAAAAAAGATACTGTCTCCTCATTATCTAATGTTGCCGAGGATGATCACCATCTTTTTAATACTTGTCAAATTATAGGAGATGCAGCAGGGTTTACCTTCGAAGCTCCAAAATTTTTGGATAGTTATAGTGATAACACCAAAAATCAGCTACATGCCATTGCACAAGCATCAAATATCAGGGTACGAAAAATAATCTTGAGAGGAGTTTGGTGGAAAGAAGAAAACGGGCATTTATTAGCCTTTTTAAAAGAAGAAAAAACTCCTGTAGCCTTAATTCAAAAAGACACTCAAACCTATCTCTTAAAAGATCCTAAAACAGGTGAAGAAAAAGTGGTTACCAACGAAATTGCAGAGACCTTAGACCCTATCGGGTATATGTTCTTTTACAGTTTTAATAGCCCAATGACATCTGTTAAAAAAATATGGAATTTTGCAATAAAGGGAGTGAAAATAGATGCAAAATTCTTAATTATAGCAGCACTTGCAGGTAGTCTTATAGGTTTATTAATACCTGTGATGTCGGGTATATTGTTTGACGATGTAATTCCTACTGCCGATAAATCATTGCTTGCCGAAGTATTTATCATATTGATTATGATCGGCATCGTTACTGCCGGTTTACAATTGGTACGTGGCGTTTTACAAATGAGGGTCGAAACAAAATCCAGCATTAATCTACAAGCAGGAGTCATGGATCATTTACTTCGCTTACCGGTATCTTTTTATAAAAAATTTACAGCTGGAGATTTAACCAATCGTACTTTAAGTATCAACAGCATCAAACAAATATTATCAAATACCGTATTAACTGCCGTATTAAGCGGAGCTTTTTCATTTGTTAATTTAGGGCTACTCTTTTACTATCAACCTAGTCTTGCCTGGGTAGGAATTGGATTAGCAGTATTGGCTGTACTATTTATTACCTTTATGGGATGGCTAAAATTGAAATACGATCGACAAATTGCAGACACCCAAGGAGAGTTACAAGGGTTTTTATTCGAGTTTTTATCTGGTATTAATAAAATTAGAATCACCGGTGCAGAAAAGAGAATATTTACACTTTGGGCAGATCGATTCTCGAAACTAAAGAAACTAGGATTTCAATCGGGTAGTTACCAAAATTATGTTGAAATATTTAACAGTTCATATCCCTTATTCACCAATATTTTCTTTTTCTCCTTTATCTATTACATGATAACCACGGCAGATAAAACTACAGGTATCATTTCTGTTGGTGCGTTTATGGCTTTTATAAGTGCTTTTAATCAGTTTTTAGGAGACTGTTTAAAAATGAGTTTGGCATTAATCTCTTCTCTTAATATGGTAACGCTTTATGAAAGAGTAAAACCTATTTTAGAAGAGACACCAGAATCATCAGAGGGTAGTACTGATCCTGGTGAGCTATCTGGAGAAATAGAAATGAACTCTGTTTCTTTTAGATATCACGAAGATCAGCCATTAATACTAAAAGATGTATCATTTCGTATCAAACCAGGAGAAATGGTTGCCTTTGTGGGTACCTCGGGCTCAGGAAAATCTACCGTAATGAGATTGTTACTAGGCTTTGAAGAACCCGAATTAGGGTCGGTATATTATGATGGTCAGGCTTATGACGCAATGAATAAAGATTTGGTGCGACGACAAATTGGGGTGGTACTGCAAAACGGAGCCCTGATGTCTGGAAGTATTCTTAAAAACATTGTAGGTAATTCTGAGTTAACCTTAGAAGACGCATGGGAAGCAGCACGTATGGCTGGTATGGAAGAAGATATCAAACAAATGCCTATGGAGATGCATACCGTGATTAGTGAAGGAGCAGGAACTTTTTCTGGAGGACAACGACAACGACTCATGATCGCTAGAGCCATTGCTCATAAGCCAAGATTATTATATATGGACGAAGCCACCAGCGCATTAGATAATAGAACGCAAAATATCGTTGCAGAAAGCCTGGATAAATTACAAGCTACCAGAATCGTAATTGCACATCGATTAAGTACGGTTATGAATGCAGATCGTATTTATGTGATGGATAAAGGAACTATTGTAGAATCAGGAACCTATAACGAACTTATGAAAATGAATGGTGTATTCTACAATCTGGCTAAACGACAAATTGCATAAATAACATGACAGATGACAACATCAGATATTCACTGCTTAAAGCATATACCAGCAATGAAAATATAATTTCAGAACTACTTGCCTATTCAAAGAACAAGTTTTCTACAAAAAATATCAATTCATCCAATTACGATTGTTGCGATGAAGAACCCTATAGTATCACATGGGAGGCTTATCATAAAGAGTCTGATACTATAGGGGTTTTTGAAACACTAAAAAAATATTTGGTACAGTTACAGTTTCCGATAGAAAAAAATATAAGTGTTACAGAGGCCTATAGAAATGCAACACTAAAAGGTGTGTCTACAGAAACCATGAAAGCGGCAAGTGGATTGGTGTTAAATAACCCAAAAGCTATTCGCTTGTGGATTCATCAAAGCCTGGTAGGTAAAATACCCGTCTTAATTATTCCTGATGAACAAGATTTTTGTGCAGTCATACAAGCGCTTTCATGCAAAAACGAACCGGAACATCTTCCAAAATCGATGGGGGCTGCTATTATCAATGGTATTAACAACTGGGATCGAATTCATCGATTAAAAAAAGAATGGCAACAATCAAATCCTTTTGAAAGTTGGGGATCTTATTTCAAAGAATATATCCTGCCACACCCAAAACTATATAAGGATAAGATCATTGTTTTAAGTACAAAACCTTATAGTAATACTACTGCAAAAAATATGAACCTTCCCTTAACACAATGGATAGATTATTCTTTGCAAATACGATTAGAACATGAATGTGCTCATCTTTTTACCCTAAAGTATTTTGGTCAAATGGCCAATAATATACATGATGAAATAATTGCCGATTATGCAGGTATTACAAAAGTATTAGGGCAATTTAATAAAGAATGGTTCTTGTATTTTCTTGGGTTAGAAAACTATCCACAATACAGAAAAGGAGGGCGTTTAGAAAATTATCTCAGCGATAAAGGCTTATCAACAGAAGCCTTCGAGGTATTACTCAAATTGGTTAAAAAAATTGCAGATAATATCTCAGAATTTGATAAGTCACTTGGTCCTATAACAACATCAAAAGATCAATTAAAACGAATCATTTGTATTTGTGAATTGGATCTAATTACTATGGCATCTCCCAAAGGTTTTCAAAACTTGATAGCACACTATAAAAGTAAGGAAAATGAACTTGCTCTATGATCACTGTCAACAAGAAAATACTACAAGAAGTTAATACTCTTTTGGAGCAGATCTCTACTATTTTACAAGTAGAGCGCAGTACCTTTTTTTTATTAAATAAAGAAAAATCGACTCTAGAAAGCCTGGTTGCTCAGGGTATTGACAATATTATAATTTCTGTACCTGTTGGTAAAGGAATTGTAGGGACTATGTTTGAGCAGGAAAGTGCTATTATCGAAAACAATGTTCGAGAAAATATTCTGTTTGAAAAATCCTATGATGAACAACTAAGGTTTATAACAAAATCCACCTTATGTGTTCCTGTTTTTAATGAAGCTGGCATTCCTATTGGTGCCCTGCAATGCCTCAATAAAAAGACCAGTATTTTTACACAAAAGGATATTACTATTTTAAGCAGTTTTGCTTCTGCAACAGCTCTTATTGTAAAGAATAGTGAACTGCATTTTGCCAGTGAGCATATCAAAAACAACTTTTCGACCTTATTAGAAGTTTTTACGGCAATATCATCAGAATTAGAATTGAATGCACTTATTCAATTAATTATGAATAAAGCTGCAGAAATTACCAAAGCAGACCGCAGTTCTTTGTTTTTGATGGATGAAGAGACCGGAGAATTATGGACTGTATTTGCCAAAGGCCTCGAAAACAAGATTGTTAGAACCAAAAAGGGAATTGTCGCTCAAGTAGCAAAAAGCAAGAAGGCCAGCATCGTAAACGATCCTTATAATCATCCTTATTTTGATCCTTCTATTGACAAAAAAACAAAATATAGAACAAAATCAATACTAAGTGTCCCTGTCTTTAATGCAGAGAACAAAGTTTTGGGCGTTGTACAAGCTATTAACAAATATGAAGACGGTTTTGACACTGATGATCTTGATATTCTGATAGGGTTTGCCAGTCAAATACGCATTACTATCGAAAATGCCAAGCTATTTGATCAAATTCAAAATATGAAAAACTATCTTAATGTTTTGGTTCAAAATCTGGATAATGCCATTGTGAGCATTGATACTTCTTATAGAATTAAAACAATTAACGATACCTTTTATACTATGTTTGGTTTGGATCGTAAAAATGATTTAACCAACACTCATATCGATGATCTAAACAACGCTCTTAAATCACAATTCGCTTATTGCAAAGAAACCCTAAATACAGGTAAAAAAGTATACAGAGATGATCTGAAAGTACTTATAAATACACAAAAATCTATTACAATTAATTTAAGTGTATTACCCATGCTAGATGCTAATGGAAACATCATAGGAGTCATCTGCGTTTTTAATGATATTTCTAAAGAAAAACGAATACAATCTAATCTAAGCAGATACATCCCCCAACATCTCGTTAAAGAAGTAATGAGTAAAGACAATCTATCATTACTAAAAGGGAAGTATTCGAAATGTAGTGTTTTATTCTCTGATATTCGAAATTTCACTTCGTTAACAGAAGAGTTTGGGGCCATTCAAATTGTAGAGCTTCTAAACAAATATTTTGAAGCCATGATTGGGGCAGTATATAAATATAACGGGATTTTAGACAAATATATAGGAGATGCCATCATGTCTGTTTTTGGAGTTCCTTATGCAAATATATCTGATACAAAAAATGCGGTAGGTTGTGCATTAGATATGTTTGATATTCTGGCAGATTTAAACCAACAAAACATAAAATTACCCTTGCTAAATATTGGTATAGGTATAAGTACCGGAAATGTGGTTTCTGGTAATATTGGGTCAGAAAAACGCTTTGAATACACCGTTATAGGAGACTCTGTTAATCTTGCTGCCCGATTAGAAAGTGCAACAAAAATATATAATGTTGATTTACTAATATGTGAAGAGACTTATAAAGAAATTAAAGAGGATTTTCATTGTAGAGAAATTGATACTTTGCAGGTAAAAGGAAAACAAGCTGCTGTAAAAATTTATACCGTATCAGGACATAAAACAACTCCTCTTTCTAAAATACAACTTCATTTTAACAATGCTTTTTCTTTAGGCTTATTTTATTTCAGAAATAAGCAATATCCAAAAGCACTACACTCTTTTAATGAAGCGAATACTTTAATCGCAAATGATGGTCCTACAAAGGTATTTATTGATAGATGTACTAGTTATATTTCACAAAAAAAGTTCGTTTAAAATAGAGTGTTTTTCTTCTCATGCTAAAAAAATTAATTCATTTTTTTAGTTACAAACATTCTCATTATTAATTGCCATCATGTGGTTTTGTCAGTTCTTTTGGCATTTTTATACAAGTGCTAAAAAATACCTTTACATAGGACAAAAAACAGAATACTTAATTTTTTTATTATGGAACTTACCAAAGAACAAAAACTACTACAGGATATTGTTTATAAAGCTTGGGATGACAAAGCTTTTAAACAAGAATTAGTTGCAAACCCGGTAAAAGCAATTGAAACTTTAATAGGAAGGCCTATAAACCTTCCAAAAGAGAAAACAATTGTGGTACAGGATCAAACAAATGACGCTATTGTCTATATCAACATTCCTAGTAAACTTAATATGGATGATATGGAATTAAACGAACAACAACTAGATATTATAGCCGGAGGAGGTCGGGATTCTGATCCCGTTATTACCGACCCTGCTGCCAATCTAACTGGTCTGTAATTAGGAGACTAGTAATAACGTAGTATGCCTAATTAATCAACACCTTTGCTAACTACATGAAACAAGTCATAACATAGTTTTTGATACACACAAAAAATGATGAATTGGCGAGTTTGGTCTGACATCTAAAACAATATTATAAGCAGATGAAAAAAATGTTAATCCATAACCATAGACGGAATAACATCGGTATAGGGAAGTATCCAAAAAAATGGATACTTCTCTTTTTCATTTTACCATTCATTATTGCTTTGGGTCAAAACACCACAGATAACGAAAAAAATAAAAATACCACCGATTCAACTCAAAAAAAACAAAAACTGTCGTTAGCTACAGAGTATGAAACCTCTAACTCAAAAAAAACAGCAGACAGCCTTATTACTACTAGTAATCAACATATTAAAAAAGGAGATTTTTCTTTAGCACTCACTACCGTACAGCAAGCATTAACATTGTATAAAACCGTTAATGACAACAAATCCATAGGTAACTGTTTCAATAAAATTGCTTCTATATATTACTATCAAGCCAATTACCCCGAAGCACTTTCTTACTATTCGCAAAGTATTCCATTTTATAAAAAATCGGGTTTTAAAAAAGGTATTGTATCTTCTATTAATAATAAAGGTGCTATTTATTACTTTTTAGGTAACTACCCAAAAGCATTAGATCATTATAAGCAAGCTGTTAAATTAAATGAAGCATTAAATAACAAAAAACAGACTGCCGCTACTATTCAAAATATCGGGGGAATCTATCTCGAATTAAATGATTATGCGAATGCTATGGTGCATTTTCAGATGGCAAAAAAAACCTATGAAAGTATTAATGATAAAAAGACATTATCTCAGGTTTTAAACGGCATAGGAGAAGTATACTTAAAACAAGAAAAATTTCATCAGGCACTGTCAAATTTTGAACAAGGTTTACAACTGGCAGAAGACATTAATGATCAACAAAGGATACTCGAATCCTTATACAATCTAGGAGAAATTTATAACATCCAGAAAAAATATCAAACAGCACTAGACTATTATCATAACTCTTTAACACTTGCTAAAGAATTAAATAACGTGCTATATCATGGCCTCTCATTAATTGGTATAGGAGCAACTAATTTTAAACTGGGTAAAAATCAATCTGCCATCAAAGATTGTAAAGAAGGGCTTGAGATTGCTAATGAATTAAAAACTATTTCTGTACAGAAAAATGCTTGTAAATGTTTATATGAGGTTTATAAATCCTTGGGTCGAAAAGGAGTTGCATTAGCATATTATGAACAATCCGTAAGGCTTAGGGATAGCCTACAAGCCAAACAAACTACTGATAAAATCCTAAACATGGAGTTTGAAAAGCAGATGCTAATTGATAGTATTTCTCATGTAGAAAAAAGACGTAAACTACAAACCGAACACCGGCAGATTGTTCAGAAAAAAGAAAACCAGCGAAACATCATTTTAGGCATTAGTGCCATTATACTAATACTCGCAGTAACCATTTGGAGTAGGTTGCGATACGTAAGAAAATCAAAAGCCATATTACAAATCGAGAAAGACCGCTCTGAGCATCTTTTATTAAACATTCTCCCAGAAGAAATTGCACAAGAGCTTAAACAAAAAGGATATGTAGATGCTCAGGATATTGATACTGCTTCTATCCTTTTTACAGATTTTAAATCTTTTACCGAAACGGCTGCCAAATTAAGTCCCAAAGAATTAGTCGCAGAAATCAATACCTGTTTCAAAGCATTTGACGCTATAATGGAGCGCTATGATATCGAAAAAATAAAAACGATAGGAGATGCATATATGGCTGCAGGTGGTTTACCCAAACCCACAGTAGACTCTGTTAAGAAAACAATTTTGGCAGGGTTAGAAATGCAAACTTTTATTTCTAAAAGAAAACTGGAAAATGAGCAACAAAACATCCCTGCATTCGAAATGCGGGTAGGAATTCACGTAGGGCCTATAGTTGCAGGAATAGTCGGTGTCAAAAAATTTCAATACGACATTTGGGGAGATACAGTAAATACAGCTAGTAGAATGGAAAGCAATGGAGCGGTTGGCAAAGTAAATATTAGTCAAAATGTATATGATATTGTTAAAAACGAAGAAGATTTTTCTTTTGAATACCGAGGAAAAATCAACGCCAAAGGTAAAGGAGAAATGGAAATGTACTTCGTAAAAAAAACGGCCTAATTCATTAACTCATTAAACAATACCGATTCTTTTGTAAAAAACCTCTTTTGTCAGATTTTTTGTCATTTCTATCAGTAAACATACTTATAATTTTACATCAAGAAATTAAAAAACAAGAAAATAATGGAACTAACAAAAGAGCAAGAAGTATTTCAGACGGTAATTCAAAAAGCGTGGGAAGATGCTTCTTTTAAACAAGAATTAGTAGCAAACCCTGTTGCAGCAATTGAAAACTTAACAGGTGTAAAATTAAACATAGAAGAAGGAAAAACGTTGGTGGTTAGAGATCAGACAAATGAGTCTAAAGTTTATATTAATATTCCTGCTAAGCAAGACATAGATGACGTAGAATTAAATGAAGAACAATTAGAAGCAGTAGCTGGAGGAAAGTCCATCATCGATCCTTATATTATATTTCCTTTTCCTCCTAAAGGTTGTTTCCCAACCTTTCCACACGAATAAATAATACCACAATCAGATAATAATATTGTTTAACTATAAAACTCGTATCATGGAATTAACAGATCAAGAAAAATTACTACATCAAATAGTAACTAAAGCCTGGGAAGACAATTCTTTTAAACAAGAATTGATCGAATCACCTATAGAAGCGATTGAAAAATTAACAGGTAGTAAAGTAAGGATCCCTGAAGGAAAAACATTGGTTGTAAAAGATCAAACGGATGCATCTACAATCTATATCAATATCCCAGAAAAACAAAATCTAGATGATGTAGAGTTAAACGAAGAACAGTTAGAAGCAGTTGCTGGAGGATTAGGGTTTCCGCCTATTATCTTTCCTGGACCACCAATCTTTATTGATCCAATACCATTGCCATATCCAATAGTAGATGTTAAAGCTCCTGATCAACCTTTATAGTAACCATTTAAATTTTAAAACATGGAATTAACAAATGAACAAAAACTGTTTCAAACAGTTATTCAAAAAGCGTGGGAAGACACTTCTTTTAAACAAGAATTAATCGATTCTCCGATAGCAGCAATCGAAAAAATAACCGGTGAAAAAATACAGTTGCCAGAAGGAAAAACTCTGGTTGTGAAGGATCAAACCGATAACTCTACCGTGTATATAAATATTCCTGCAGAACCAAACTTGGATGATATAGAACTTAATGAAGAGCAGTTGGAAGCCGTTTCGGGTGGAACCATTTTTCCATTCCCTTGGTGGCCAATTATTCCAATCTTGTTAGGAGGCGGAGATCGCGGAACTAACTAATAACATATACAAAAACAACTTTTATCAACTATTAAAATAGAAACAAAATGAATTTTTCAGAAAAGCAAAAAGAAGCAAACGAACTTTTACAACAAATCATCACTAAAGCTTGGGAAGATGAAGCTTTTAAACAAGATCTTATTTCATCACCAGAATCAGCTATCGAAAAGGCTACTGGTAAAAATATAAACCTAAAAGACAATGATTCTATTGTAGTAGAGGATCAAACTAATCCTGACATAATTTATTTAAATATTCCTCGAAAAGTTGAGATAGATGAATTAGAATTAACAGAAGAACAACTAGAATTAGTTGCAGGAGGATTAGCACCAATTGTAGTATATGGTTTATGGTTCTTAGGAGGAGTAGCAGTTGCAGGAATCAAAAAAGCTCTTAGCTAAGAGCTTTTTTTTAAAGTCAACTACGTCGGAGCAAGCTCGAGGCGTCCAGCAGAAAAACAGTTTTACATTTCGAGGCAAGCCTAGGAGAATTAAATTCCACAATGTGGATTAAAATCATTAAAAATTTAGTAAAATGGAATTAACAAAAAAGCAGGAAATGACCCAAAATATAATGACCGATATCATTGTAAAATGTTGGGAAGATGATAATTTTAAAAACCAGTTAATTGCTGATCCAATAACTACATTAGAAAAATTTACAGGAAATCAAATTAATCTTCCTGAAGGAAAAAAAATAGTAGTACAAGATCAAAGCAAAGACCCTAATGTGGTTTATATTAATATTCCTGCAGAGCCAGAGTTAGACGAACTAGAATTAAGTGAAGAGCAACTAGAATTGGTCGCAGGTGGAGGTACACCTGTAGCTTCTTACTTTCTTGTTATGGCAGCAGGGGCTGCTATTGGAAAATTGATTTTTGCTTAAAGCTTTAATAATAAAACCTAGATTTTGCAATAGAAAATCTATTGCAAAATCCGAGTTTAAAGATTAAATAAATGGCTTTGGTTATATAAGCCATCTATTTAATCCCTCGCTATCACAAAAATGCATTGATAGCTCTATACGTCAAAAAAATAAAACCCACTTAAACATATTAAAATGGAATTAACAAAAAAGCAGGAAATGACCCAAAATATAATGACTGATATCATTGTAAAGTGTTGGGAAGATGATAATTTTAAAAATCAGTTAATTGCTGATCCAATAACTACATTAGAAAAATTTACAGGAAATCAAATTAATCTTCCTGAAGGAAAAAAAATAGTAGTACAGGATCAAAGCAAAGACCCTAATGTGGTTTATATTAATATTCCTGCAGAGCCAGAGTTAGACGAACTAGAATTAAGTGAAGAGCAACTAGAATTGGTTGCAGGAGGGGGTACTCCCGTAGCTTCTTACTTTCTTGTTATGGCAGCAGGTGCTGCAATTGGTAGTTTGATTTTTGCTTAATATATTTAGGCATTAAAAACTTTTTAAATTATAAGCTCATTTAAAAGATGACTACAAATTTTAAATGAGCCTTTTATAAAACATTTGTTATATCATGGATAAAATAAACAATCTAAATTGGTTTGGAATTTGTACAATATCATTAGGGCTTTTTGCTTTCTTACTAATTGATGAAAAAAAATATGAGCTTATACCGGCTATACTTTGTTTTTTGGGAGTAGTTATATTTATTATTGGTTTTTATATTAAGAAATAGTTTTAAGCATACGATTTATATAGTTACTAATACTCCTTTACTGACTTAAAAATTGTATGCAAACTTAATGTAATATATTACCGTCCTTTTATGCTCAACAAAAATTGAGCAAACTCTCTGTGTCCGAAACTCAATGGTACTTATTGTTTTTATTTCTTTTTCGAACAAAAACAAAATAGAGTTATACCACTTGTTTTTCATATACTTTTTAAAAAACACCTATGTTACATAAGTTGTTAATATTCTTATCATAGGGCTTTTTTTATATAGTATTTAATTTTTTTAAATCATGAAAAAATCTATCTTAATATTTTGCGATAATGACATTAGTCATAATATACCATTGATAGGTATTGCAAGGGTACTTACTCAAAAAGGATATATCGTACAATTCTGCGGTAGTTCTGAAAATAAATCTTTTTTTAAAAGCAAAAATATTGAATATATTGTTTCAGAAGCATTTAATACTGTTAAGCCTGCTATCAAAAATAATGTGGATGTAGGTTTTTTTAAGCCTGATCTTCTATATTCTATCGCTCAAGGAAGCATTGACAAGTTGATACAAAAGAGTGAATCATCGATCATACTTTTGCCTTATTATATTTCTTACCTATTTCCTTTTCTAAAAAAGAAATACGACAAAATTAAATTCTGTTGTGTAAATATACTTTTAAGAGGAGAATTGTTTACTCCCGAATATTTGTACAATTTTCATTATAAAAACCTAGATAATTCTTCAAAACAAAAAGTCGACCAAATTTTTGGAGGAACTAATTCTGATACCATTATTCGAAATTACTATAGTAATTTTAAAGAATTAATCCTTTGCCCTAAAGAATTAGATATTTCTGATAAATTTATAGGACAAAATGTACAATATTCTGAAGCAATAGTCGGCAACCCTATAAATTATAACAAAAATATAGAGAAAGATAATTTAATCATTTTTTCTATGGGATCCAATAGTCACTTATTTCCGTTAGTGATTAATAGTTTGGTTGAAAAAATCGTGAAGTGTTGTATTAGACTAAAAGAATATGATGCATCATTTAAAATTAAAGTTTCTGTCCCTAATGGAATTTTAAATTCTCGGGTAGAAGATTTATGCAAGCTAGAAAATTTAACGTTAGTCAATTGGTTTGATCAAAATATGCTATTACAGAAATCAAAAGTAATGATAACTCATGGAGGTATTGGATCTGTTAAAGAATGTATATACTCATTAACCCCAATGCTCTGTTTTCCTCTTACAAGAGATCAGCCTTATAATTCGAAAAGAATAGATAGTTTAAAACTTGGTAAAAGTATGCACCCTATTGATACTAGTGAAAAAGAAATTTTTGATTCAATAGTCGAATTAATAGAGAGCAAAGAATATCATAAAAATCTTAAAAAATTTAGAACGATTTTTCAAGAGTATAAAGAAAGAGAAACTTTACACGCTCAGTTATTGCAAATAGCTGGATAAATAAACATAACGGTAATTTTAACTCTATACTATTTTATGCCGTATGTCCATTTTTAAAATTAATTAGAGATAACTACCTGAGTGCAAAATTCACAAGGTATTCAGCTAAAAATAGTTTTTCAGATTTCGAGGTAACCCTCAACGTTAAACCTCATAATGTGGATTAAAATAAAATATTTTCATGGAGAAATTAGATTTTTTTAAGTTGAAAAAGGTTGACGCGCTAGTCAATGAGAATAAAACACTTAGGGGTAATCTTAAGCAAGAAGTAAATCATTATATCGTATCTAATAATGAAAGAATTATTCAAAATTGTTTTAGCAACTCTAAAACTAATAATAATTTATCAGTCTCTGATTTTGTAAAGCTTAACAAAGAAATAATCGAAGAAAAATTTCCTGCCGCAGAAAGTATATTAATCTCTCAAGAATCTATGTTAGAAGATTTCATTTCTAAGGTTCTTTTAAGATTCACCATAGATAAAGAAAACCTATTCAAAAAAGAGGTTTTATTCTCTGAAACTGCAAAATTGTCTAATATCAAGATTGGAGAAGGAGATTTTCATAAAGGGCAATCAACTACAATTTTGGATATAGATAAAAAGCTGAAATTGGTATATAAACCCAATAACGGGGCAATATCAGAGGCATACCATGAATTTTTAGGCTGGATTAATCAGTCTCTTAACATAAACATCTATAGCTATCAGGTTTTTAATCAGCAAAAATATCATTGGCAAGAGTTTGTCAACTATGAGGCAATTAATTCGGAAAAAGAATTATCTCAATACTATTACAAAGCTGGAGTGGTTCTCTGTATATCCTATCTACTTAATTCTTCAGATTTTCATTATGAAAACTTAATTGTAAAAAGAGCATCTCCTGTTTTAATCGATCATGAAACTATTATTCAGCCAAAACTAAACGATCAATTAAAAAAAACATTTACTTCATTTGGTTCTGAAACTGAAGAAGATTCGGTACTAAATAGCCTTTTAATTCCTAACAAGAAATATAACACCGGGCTTCCGATTGGTATGTGTGGTTTTGGGTATTCTAAAGAAAAATATTCTCAAGGCTATAAAAAAATAGGCATCAATAGATTTACCGACGAATGGAAAATGGTTACCAGAATTGTAAAACAAGATTTTTGTAAAAATAATATACCCGAATTTCAAGGAGAAAAAATATATCCAGATACATACTTAGAAGATATATTAAAAGGGTTTGATGCTTGCTATCATCTTTTTCTAAATAAAAGAGATTTTTTAATTTCTGATAACAAATCACCAATAAAAAGCTTTAAGAACAAACCCATTAGGTTTATTTGGAGACCTACTAATGTTTATATAAAGATTTTGGAATATATGAAGCTTCCTAAAAACTTAAAAAACAAAAAGGTATATAGTCAAAAAATACAAGAATATTTATCAGTCGCTTTCAAAAATGTGCCTGAAAATTCTGAACTTAATTTGATTCTGAAAAGTGAAATACATCAAATGCTTAAAGGTGATGTTCCTTTTTTTGAAATAAACTCTTCCTCTAGGGATTTGAAAACAGAATATGGAATTATTAAAAACTTCTTTGAGCTAAGCTGCACAGAAAATATAACAAGAAAGGTTCATAAGCTTTCAAAAAAGGATCTTGAATTTCAAAAAAACTTAATCCTCGAAAATATAAAACTGGATACGTAAAAATAAAATAATTTCTTGAGGTGTGATTGCCTTTACACTATGAACTAACGATAAGTTTTTAGTGGGTTTATATTCCCCTATTATCAGCCATTATAGGGGAATTACTCTCTATTAATTATTGATTAACCCAACTCTTTAAACTAGTAACAAATATGACCAACGATAAACAAATACTTCACGAGATCATAAAAAAAATAGAAGGAATGAATAAGTTAGAAGCTTATGAAATCATTCATAAATTAGAAACATCATTATTTTATGCTTCAAGCCCCATAAAGTACGAGGACTTAAAACCAGTCATTGATGCTGATATAGATCCCGATCATGAAATTGATTCTTTTCAATTTAGTATCTTACCCAATGGTAATTTTTGCGAGTTTTTAGGATGTAATAATTACCTTCATATTTATAAAGAAAATAAAAAATTGGTTCCTGATTGGCCACTATTCACTACCTATTATTTTAAATCAAAATATGCTCCCTTAGAGCTTATCAAACTCACAAAAAAGAATATCCTGGCTAATTTTGAAGGGAAGCCTGAAGAAGACAAAATAGTATCTTTTTTGAGAAAAAACAGTGTCGCCAAAACAGATACTATATCCAGAAGGTTATTGATCTTGGATTTATAATATAACCCAACATAAATCAATGTACAAGACATAGGGCATTATCTAAACATTCGATATATAGAAAATAATTCTTTTATTTTATGTAGATAGCATACTCTCTTTATTAGATATACCTCTTGTTATTTTGTATCTTGGCATAAATTTCTTTATTGTTCGAGCATGAAATTTGACTACACCAATGCCAAAGATGAAAGTACTTTTATTTTAACCGATTTTAGGTGTGCCTCATCAAGAATTTTATTAAAAAACAACGGATTATATAAAATAATATGGTGTAGAGAACATACCGTAACTATTATGGTAGATGGGTACGAAGTGACTTTACAAAAAGGCCAAGTTGTTTTCTGTACTCCTGTAAATATTTTAGAAATCGATAAGGATATTAAAGGTTTAATCTCTATTGTTTTTAATAGAGAGTTTTATTGTATTCGCGACCACGACAAAGAAGTTTCTTGCAACGGTTTTCTGTTTTTTGGATCCTCTTATCCTCCTATAATCACCTTATCTGATGAGGATAAAATGAGTTTTGAAATGACCGTGTTTTTTTTCGAAGAAGAATTTAAGATCAGAGATCATCTACAGGGAGAAATGTTAAGAACTGTCTTAAAAAGGTTATTGATAAAATCTAGTCGATTAATAAAAATCAGGCTTCCAGAACCTGATATTACAAACACTCAATTAGATACTATTCGAAAATTTAATTTACTAATCGAAAAACATTTCAAAGAAAAACATCAAGTTGCAGAATATGCAGAGTTACTCTTTAAATCTCCTAAAACTTTATCCAATCTGTTTTATAAATACAGTGATAAATCTCCTTTAAGAGTAATTAACGAACGTATTATTTTAGAGGCAAAGCGACTTTTAACATTTTCTGACAAAACTGCTGAAGAGATTGCTTTTGAATTAGGTTATAAAGAAGCAGGTCACTTTTCTAAATTTTTTAAAAAACAGGTTGGTAAGTCTCCAATAGAGTTTAAAAGAACTCATATTACTCAACGTTAAGAAGCCTAATCACTTATTTTAGGAAAAATATCCAATTAATAAAGAAAAATGTCCATTACCTTAAGGTAGGTTGAAAAATACATTTGTAGTCAACTAATTTTTGATTCAAAATGTATTCTCAACTAACCACATCTCCACATAATGGAAGTATTAGTATTCATACTTACCAAGGTTCTCCCGCGCTCATTACAAATGAAAATGCATTTACCATTGTATTATTACAGCACTTTGGGAATATCAGAATTAATTTTAACACCTTAGAATTAAAAGGGTATGCCATTCTTTTTCTATGTCCAGATGAAGTATTAGAACTAACAAACTATACATCATTAAAAACTATTGTTTTTACGGGTGATAAAACCTTAAAAAACACAGAAAAATTCAATTTTGCCTATGGTAATATTCATAAGCTTTTTATAGTATCTAATACATTATATCACGCATTAAGCGATTTGTTTTCTAAAATTTCTGAACTAATAACTCATGAAACACTAGGGCTAGATTGTGCAATTTCTAATGTTATCAATTCTATACTTGAGATTAGTCCAACCTATACTGGGCTTTCTTGCAATAAGGATTATGCACTTGTTTACGATTTCATCAATTTGGTTCATGAGCATTACACTATGTATCATCAAATGTCTTTTTATTCGAGATTACTGAAAGTTCCTTCTAAAAGAATCACCGAAAAATTTAAAAGCCTTGATGTAATGACACCGCATGCATTTATTAAAAACAGGGTGATTACAGAAATCAAAAGACAGTTATGCTATACAGATAAAACGGTTAAAACGATATGCTTTGATGTGGGTTTCAACGATCCAGCATATTTTGCAAGGTTTTTCAAAAAAAATGAAGGCATAACAGCTACCGCTTATAGAGCAAAGTATCAAACTAAAATAGTATATCAAATTAACTGATTTTTAGTCATCTACATTAAAAAATAAAAGAAAAATGTCCAATTCTACTACATAACTTCCTCTTAATTTTGATCATATGTCTACAACAGTGCTTCATTTATTTTTAAACTATATATACCTGGGAAGGTTAGAAGATATCTTACAGCTTTTTTACACCTCGGGAACCATAATACACCTAAACAAAAATGGAATAAACACAGAAACAACTGTTGGTAGAGAAGCTATAAAAAAAGCTTTGTCGGCATTTAAAACTATGCAATACAAGGTAGAAGATGTCTTTTTTAACGAAGAAACAATAGGGTATAAAATATTTATGGTCACCAAAACTATCGAAAATCAAATTGATTTTACAGAACATACTATCATCAACACTTGGAAAAACAATAAAGTATCTAAACACCAACACATTATAATAACCCATTAACTATCAATAACATTATGAAAATCAAATTTTTATTACTCGCATCTATAGTAAGCCTATGGTTTCTATACTCATGCAATACCTCTGAAGAAGCCTATAAAGAAGTAGCTTATTTTACCATGAATGGTGATGAGCTAGAGCGACCAAAGGACTATAGAACATGGGTATATGTAGGAACGCCTGTTACACCTAATGATATGAATAATGGAAAAGCCGCTTTTCCAGAGTTTCATAATGTGTATATAGATCCTGTAAGCTACAAACATTGGAAAGCAAATGGCGAATGGCGAGAAGGAACCATCTTAATTAAAGAGTTGGTAAGTGTTGGCTCTAAAGCTGCGGTAAGCGGAAACGGTTACTTTATGGGAAAATTTATTGGTCTTGAAGCTACTATAAAAAGTAGTAAGCACTTTCCTAATGAGCCCGGAAACTGGGCTTATTTTAGCTTTACCAATCCTAAAGGAGGGAATGTTGCAGACAAAGCAAAAGCATTTGCGACAAATCAATGTAACGCCTGTCATGATGCAAACGCTTCTGATGATTTTGTATTTACACAATACTATCCAATATTAAGGGCGGCAAAGGGTGTAGGAGCAAATCAAGTTCCTGAAAACAGTGCCAAAAGAAAAGTCCCTAAAAAAAGTCAATGGGAGCCTTCTGCAGCAACTCCAGATACTATTGATATAGGCATTCCTTTGGATACCGAAGGATTATTTGCTTATCTAAAAGAAGGAAAATATAAAACGTTTAAAACTCATGAAAAAGAAAAACATCCTTCTGCAGGACCGCATACCAAATTAGGGTTGCCGGTAAAGGTATATATGAATGACGCTATTGCAACATCTTTAGCAGAAAAAAGAGACGAACACCCTATGGGCGCTACTATCGTAAAAGAAATGTTTGATAAAAACGGAGCTCTTGCAGGATGGGCTGTAATGGCAAAAACGCAAGACAAAGCCGATGGAGGTAATGGATGGTTCTGGTATGAGGTTACAAGTACCGAAGATCCAAATGCCATAGCAGCAAAAGGAAATGGTGTAATAGGATGTATTAGCTGCCACAATGCAGGAGCAATAGATATGGTAAAAACACCTTTCCCATTTAAAAACTCGATTCAGTAACAGCTTCAAAACAACAAAATAACAATATGAAAAGCTTATTAAAAATAGTAGTAATTCTATTAGTCATTATTACGGTTTCTTGTAATGGGACTAAAACAGAAGGTAAAGAATATGATGATGTTACATACTTTACCATGAACGGAGATGAATTAAAACGCCCAACAGATTACCGATCCTGGGTATATATTGGGACACCATTAACGCCAAACGATATGAATAATGGCAAAGCGGCATTCCCAGAATTTCATAATGTGTACATAGACCCTGTAAGCTATGACCATTGGAAAACCAAAGGAGAATTTAGAGATGGTACTATTATTATCAAAGAATTAACAAGTGTTGGTTCTAAAGCCGCTGTAAGCGGAAACGGTTATTTTATGGGAGAGTTTACCGGATTAGAAGCTACCATAAAAAGTAGTAAACACTTTGCCAATGAACCCGGAAACTGGGCTTATTTTAGCTTCACCAATCCTAATGGAGGTAATGTTGCAGATAATGCAAAAGCTTTTGATACAAATCAATGTAACGCTTGTCATGATGCAAACGCTGCCGATGATTTTGTATTTACACAATATTATCCCGTACTAGCAGCTACCAAAGGAGTTGGAGCAAAATCTCCTGAAAACTCATCGGTACGATAATAACAAAAATAAGAAGTCTCGGTAGGTAAGATTGATTTAAACTTCAAAATTATGGATTAAAAAATAGTTAGTTTTAATAGGTAAAACATGAATCCAATCCTTTTTGTTATTTCTTAATCATAGAAGATATAGTATAGGTTATTTACAAGAATTAACAAAAAATACCGAGACTACTTTTTGTACAAGTTAACTCCTGCAAAGAGTAACTAAATCCGCTCAGGCTCGTTAAAGGAAAATTGACAAGAATACAGGAAATGTATACCTAAGAATATTTGTATATGCTTAGTATCTTTATGTAAGAAAAAATTTAGACTATTATGATCTGGAAAGATGTTATAAATTATGCAAATCATGGGAATCCATTGCCCGATAAACGTATCGAAAAAACCAATGATGAGTGGCAAGAGATACTTACGCCCGAGCAGTTTAGAATAACGCGCACAAAAGGTACAGAACGACCTTTTACAGGAACGTTGTGCAGTATTTTTGAAGAAGGTAAATATCAATGTATCTCTTGTAATACTGCATTATTTGATTCTTTAGGAAAATTTCATTCTAGTTCTGGTTGGCCTAGTTTTACAGAACCCATAAAAGAAAATGCTATACAATATATAAAAGACACCTCGCACGGTATGATACGGGTAGAAACTCTTTGTAATACATGCGATGCACATTTGGGTCATGTTTTCCCAGACGGACCTGCACCTTCTGGATTGCGCTTTTGTATTAACTCTGAAGCTATAACACTGGCAAAAGAATAAAGTGCTTTAACTTTTTTAATATTAACACAAAAAAATTAAATGTTATGAATAGCAAAAGTACCCTAATGACTGCAATTTTTGGAGGAGGATGTTTCTGGTGTACCGAAGCCATTTTTCAGGAAGTAGAAGGCGTAGTGGATGTAAAATCAGGTTATAGTGGTGGTATTGTACCTGGGCATCCCACCTACAGAGAAGTGTGTTCTGGACTGACAGGACATGCAGAGGTTATCCAAGTAACATATCAACCAGAAATAATAACCTATGAAGAACTTTTGTTACTATTTATGACCACTCATGATCCTACAACACTCAACAAACAAGGAGCCGACAGCGGAACACAATATCGATCCATTATCTTTTTTAACTCAGAAAACGAAAAAGAAATAGCAACAGAAATCATACGGCAATTGCAACCTCATTATGAGAATCCAATCGTTACTGAAATCACAAAATTTGCGAAATTTTATGAAGCCGAGGATGCACACCAGGATTATTATAAAAACAACTCAGAACATGGGTATTGTACTGTTGTGATTGCACCAAAACTTGCCAGGTTTAGAAAACAATATCAAAATAAACTAAAATCTAATACCGTCAAATAATTATTAACTCTAATTAATAGAAATCATGTTTCAAAAAATTTTAATTGTACTAAGTATATTATTTTTTAGTTTCTCTCCCAACAGCGTAGAAACTAAAAATGTGGAAGACAAAACAACAACGGTAATAGCCCAAGAGATTACAGCCTTGAATAACATAATATTTACAAAACTTGAAAACATTATACAATTAGAAGAGCAAGCGGCTAACCTTCTAAAAGAAGATTCTGGTTCTAAAAAAGCCGTGGTTTTATTAGAAAAAGCCAAATTACAACGAATGATGATATTAAAATATAAGGCGGCAATAGCCTGTAGAACTCGTTCTTAGTTAAGAGATATACATTTTACCCATCTAGCTAACTCTATTTTAAAAATAGTGGCATTTAGTAATTCATGAATCTGAAAAAGTTCATTTTTACTTACTGCCAAATCTATTTTATCAGAAGGTGTTCTTAAAAGTAATGATTTACAATGCTGCATACGTGGGCATGAATTGCAGCATTGTGATTTTATAGTGTTCACACAAAATTCTGAAAAATCCTTCAGTTCGTTTACGGTAAGTAAGAAACCTATTTCCTTAAACACTACCTGTACCTTTTGTGCTGTCTTCTCTTTTTCCTGTTTCCAAAAAAAAGAAATACCTATTTTGTTGCTATATATTTTATCTATATCATTCATCTTGAACATATATTTGATTCAAAAATAACAACTATTTAGATTAAATCTAAATAAAAACAAGTTAATTTATATCTTTTAAGTTGAGTTGTAATGATACCTGACCATTCCATTCGTTTTCCTCTAGTGTATATGCAGCCTTAAAACGTTGTTGGTTGGTTATTAACTCATACTTTTTGCCAAGATTAAAACCTATTCCTCCTATAGCTATATTTTGCTTTTGTACTTTACATTTTAAATGTTTTTGATCTGCACCAACACATTTTGCATATCCCGTATCTATTAATCCTTGGGTCATAAATACAGGAGCCATATTCCCTGGTCCAAAAGGTGCAAATTGCTTCAAAATCCTATGAAATTTAGGGGTTATTTGTGTTAGTTCAATCTCTGTATCCACCACTATTTCGGGTATCATCAGTTTTTTATCTATCGTAGCTGATACGACTTCTTCAAATTTTTGTTTAAAAGCATGATATTGGTCTTCTAACAACGTAAGTCCTGCTGCGTATTTATGACCTCCAAACTGTTCGATATAATCAGAACAAGCTTCTAATGCATTATAGACATCAAACCCTTTTACCGATCTGGCCGATGCTGCCAATTTTTCACCACTTTTTGTAAAAACCAAAGTGGGTCGATAGTATGTTTCTGTTAACCTTGATGCCACAATACCGATGACTCCTTTATGCCAATTTTCTTCATAAACCACTGTAGTACACTTATTTTCTTCTTCATTTTCCAATATCTGTGATAATGCTTTTTGAGTAATACTTTTATCTGCATCTTTTCGATCACTATTATAAGTCTCTATTTCTGCTGCAAACTGCAAAGCAGTATGTAAGTTTTCTTCGGTTAAAAGGTTAACAGCATGTAGCCCATGTTTCATTCTACCGGCTGCATTAATTCTTGGGGCGATCATAAAAACAACATCGGTTATCGTTAACGTTTCTTTTTTAGTCTGCGATAACATTGCTTTAAAACCAATTCTGGGATTCGAATTTATTACCTGCAGTCCATAATATGCTAAAACCCTGTTTTCTCCGGTTATAGGGACAATATCTGCTCCTATTGCGGTAACCACCAAATCCAGATATGGTATTAAATCATCTATCGTCTGCCCTTGATGGGTCGCCAATGCTTGTATTAACTTAAATCCTACCCCACAACCACATAACTCTTTATAAGGATATTCACAATCATCTCTTTTAGGGTCTAAAACTGCCACAGCATCAGGAATTGTATCTCCTGGTCTGTGATGATCACAAATCACAAAATCTATTCCTTTAGATTTTGCGTATGCTACTTTTTCTATAGCCTTTATACCACAGTCTAACGCAATAATTAAAGAAATGTCATTATCATTGGCATAATCAATCCCCATATAAGACACCCCATACCCTTCTTGGTATCGATCAGGAATGTAGGTAGCAATATTAGGGTGTATTGTTTTTAAATAAGAGGATAGTAAAGCCACCGATGTAGTACCATCTACATCATAATCGCCATAAACAAGTATATTTTCTCCATTGGCTATCGCTTTCAAAATTCTTGACACGGCAAGATCCATATCTTTCATCAAAAAAGGATCATGTAAATCACTTAATACTGGTCTAAAAAACCTTTTGGCGTCGTTAAACGTGGTAATACCTCGCTGCACCAAAAGCGATGCAATAATAGTATCTACATTAAGTGCTTTTGCAAGTTGTTCTATGGTAGATATCTCAGACTTTGAGCGCAATGTCCATCTCATTCGTATACTATCTATTATTAAAAAACCCAAAGTACAAAAAACATCAATACTGTTCTTGATGTGCTATTAGTTTTGTATTTTACATGGCAATAAATTGTATTAATTTTAAAATAGATATTCTAATGGCATTAGTTACTCCATTGTCGGCTGATCATGATCCAGAAACCAGAGAATTAGCAGAATTTTTTAACGAAACCCTGGGTTTCTGTCCTAATTCGATATTGACCATGCAAAGAAGGCCAGCCATCTCTAAAGCATTTATTAACCTAAATAAAGCTGTTATGGCCAATGAAGGTCGAGTAACCTCTGCTCTTAAACGTATGATAGCCTGGGTTAGTAGTAATGCAACAGGATGTAGATATTGTCAGGCACATGCCATACGTGCTGCAGAAAGATATGGTGCAGAACAAGAACAATTGGATAATATCTGGGACTATAAAACCCATCCTGCTTTTAGTGACGCAGAACGTGCTGCACTCGATTTTTCTTTGGCGGCGTCTATCACTCCTAATGCTGTCGATGACACCATTAAAGAAGAGTTATACAAATACTGGAATGAAGGAGAAATTGTAGAAATGTTAGGAGTAATTTCTCTGTTTGGATATTTAAATCGCTGGAATGACTCTATGGGCACCACAGTAGAAGAAGGAGCTATCGAATCTGGAGAAAAATATCTGGGAAAACACGGATGGGAAAAAGGAAAACACCTATAGCCACTTAAGTTATATTTTTCCTAAATATTTTAAAATACAACGTACTACAACAAGGACACATTATTATCTTAAAAATAATTAAAGCCCTATGTAGTGAATACATAGGGCTTTAATTATGCGTTTTATATATAATCATATTTCATCGATACCCTACAATTAATTTGCAATGATTCAATGATATTGTTGGTATAAGGATATAAATACTATTTGTAACGACTTATACAATAAGAGGTCTTTTATACAACAAGTTTATTCATTTAGTAAAAATTATCTCTAAAATGATCATGAAGTATATTAAGAAATATAGTCTACATATAGGAGGGTGCTTGATCCTTATATTTACTTTATTTCTAGTATTTACTATTTACCTTTAGGTAAACTATCCTATGAGTTCGTTTTCTATCAAATACTCTCCAATTTGAACGGCATTGGTTGCTGCTCCTTTACGTAGATTGTCTGCAACAATCCACATATTTAAAGCATTCTCTCTAGAATGATCTCTTCTAATTCTACCTACAAAAACATCATTCTTACCCTCTGCATATATGGGCATAGGATAAGTGTTTGTATCAGGATTGTCTTGAACAGTAACTCCAGGCGTTTCACTTAATGCCTGTCTTACATCACTCTCATTAAATTCGTTCCCAAATTCTAAATTAACACTCTCACTATGTCCTCCTACAACAGGAATCCTAATAGCAGTAGCAGTTACAGCAATGGTACGATCATCAAGAATTTTTTGTGTTTCGTTTACCAGTTTCATTTCTTCTTTGGTGTATCCGTTTTCCTGAAACACGTCACAATGTGGAATTGCGTTACGATGTATAGGATATGGATATGCCATTTCGCCTTTTTCACCAACATATTCATTCTCTAACTGTTGTACAGCCTTTACGCCAGTACCAGTAATAGATTGATAGGTAGAAATTATAGCACGCTTAATTTTGTATTTTGCATGCAGTGGCCCTAAAGCCATAACCAATTGTATAGTAGAACAATTAGGGTTTGCTATGATCTTATCCTCTTTGGTTAATTCTTTTGCATTAATTTCTGGAACTACCAGCTTTTTACTTGGATCCATTCTCCAGGCAGATGAGTTATCTATCACTGTGATACCTGCTTCGGCAAATTTTGGAGCCCATTCTAATGAAGTACTTCCTCCTGCAGAAAACAAAGCTACATCTGGTTTCATTTCGACAGCTGTAGCAAGACCAACTACAGAATATGAATTACCACGGTACGTAATTTGTTTACCAACAGATCTCTCTGATGCTACAGGAATTAATTCTGTTACCGGAAAATTTCTCTCTTCCAATACTTTTAATATAACGGTTCCTACCAGACCGGTAGCACCTACTACAGCTACTTTCATAAGTAAAATATTTATTCTCGTATGCACGAGAATGATAAACTATTTAATTTTTAGCAAATTTGAGGAATATTTCCTAGATAGCAAGTGTTTATATAAAAAATATAGAAATTTGTATTATTTGTTAAATATTAAACAATTTGCAAAAAATAACCGCCCTAAAATGGGCGGTTTAAAGGTTAGAATATGTAGTATAGCGGTAGCTATATTGTATTCATCATGCTATCAAAGTATTCTACTTTTTCAGTAAATCTCTGATTTCTGCTAATAACTCTTCTTGAGTTGGACCAGCAGGTGCTGCAGGAGCTTCTTCTTCTTTTTTCTTAGATTTTTCGTAAGCTTTAAGAACCATAAAAATAAATAGTCCTACAATAATAAAGTTGATGATGGCCTGTATTAAGTTACCATAGGTCATTACCGCCGCACCAGCTTCTTTGGCAGCTGCCAAGCTTGCGTACTCGCCTCCATCCAGAGCAATAAATTTTTGGGTGAAGTCTGTTCCTCCTGTTATAACTCCTACTATTGGCATAATAATGTCTGCCACTGCAGAGCCAACTATTTTATTAAATGCTCCACCAATTACAACCGCTGTTGCTAGTGAAACAATATCTCCTTTTAATAAGAAAGATTTAAAATCTTTAAAAAATCCCATATTATAATATTTTGATGGTTTGTACTTTACGAATTTACTAAAAAAACGAACAAGTGTTAAAAGTTCTTAAAATTGAAAGTCGTTTTTTAGACAAAAGTCAATTATTGTCGATAATTGTACGTTTAACCCTCATAGAAATTGCGGTAAGTAACTCATAAGAAATCGTACCAGCATTTTCTGCAATGGTAGAAGCGGTAGCATTGCCATCAAAAATAACAACCTCATCTCCTTCTTCACAATCAATATCGGTTACATCTACCATAATCATATCCATACAAACATTACCAATAATATAAGCTCGTTTACCATGTATGGTTACAAATCCTTTTCTATTACCATATTGCCTACCAATACCATCTGCATGCCCTAGCGGAATAGTTGCCGTTTTAGTCATTTTGGTAGCTACAAATGCTCTATTATATCCTAGCGAATCTCCTGCTTGTAATGTATGTATCTGGGATACTATAGATTTTAGGCTTGCAACAGGTTTTAATTCTGGGTCATATTTTGCATCATTACCATAGCCATACAAACCGATACCGGTACGAACCATATCGAAATGCGCTTCGGGATAATTAAGAATTCCAGAGGTATTAGACTGATGTAATATAGGAGCATAGCCTAACTTATTTGTCATCTTATCGGCTATCTTTTTAAAAGTACTTATTTGGCCTAATGTAAATTCTTTTTCTGCTATGTCTTCACTAGCTGCCAAATGAGATAACATGGCTATTACCTTAATTGCTTTGGTATTAGAAATCTGTTTTATGATAGCCTCAATATCAACTTCATCAAAACCAATTCTATGCAACCCTGTATTAAATTTTATATGTACTGGGTATTCTTTTTTATCAAGGGAGTTAGCCGTTTCTATAAAACTTGTAAGTACCCTAAAACTATAAATACTGGGAGTTAATTCGTTTACTATTAATTCTTCAAAATTTACCGGTTGCGGATGCAATACCAATATTGGGGTTTTTATTCCAGATTCTCTTAGGATAACACCTTCAGAAGTATATGCAACTGCAAAATAATCTGCCCCAATCTGTTCTAGATGTTTGGCAATTACTGCTGCATCACTACCGTACCCTGATGCCTTTACAACAGCCAATATTTTGACATTAGGACGAACCCTGCTTTTAAGATATTTATAATTATGAGTAAGATGAGCCAGGTTAATTTCTAATACAGTTTCTTTTATGCTACTCATCAGATTTTTGGTCTTTATTTGGGGTTTCTTTTTTACTAGGTATTTCTTGAGAGTCTTTAACGTCTATCTGCTTTACTTTTTCTTTAAGCATTGCTTTATAAAATGCTCCCCTACTTAAAGGTTCATATTCATCTGTTTCTCCTAACAATACCAAATCATCTTTTTTAGATTTTCTATAACTAAACTGTGCCAGATTGCCCGTTCTGGTACAAACAGCATGCACTTTGGTTACATACTCGGCTGTGGCCATTAATGCAGGCATAGGGCCAAATGGGTTTCCTTTAAAATCCATATCTAATCCAGCAACGATCACACGGATCCCTTTATTAGCCAAATCGTTACATACCGAAACAATCTCATCATCAAAAAACTGGGCTTCATCTATCCCAATAACATCGCAAGTATCTGCAAGAATACGAATATTCGCTGCAGCAGGTACTGGGGTAGAACGAATCTGATTGGAATCATGAGAAACTACCATTTCGTCATCATAGCGAATATCTACTGCAGGTTTAAAAATCTCTACATTTTGCTTGGCAAATTGTGCACGTTTTAACCGACGGATCAATTCTTCTGTTTTACCAGAAAACATAGAACCGCAGATAACTTCTATCCACCCAAATTGCTCTTTATAATTTACCGTATTTTCGAGAAACATTTTGTATTTTTCAGCATCAATTAAAAAAACCCCCTCTCATTATACCAAATCATTAGTTATGACCATTTGGTATTCCCCTAAAGATGAGGTAAATTTATTAAAAAACAAAAGGCGGTATTACAAACCAATCAGAAAGTTATGAAGAAGAAATTGGAAGCAGAACTTATAAGTATTGCTCACAGGATATTACAACTTAAGGATACAGCTACACTATCTCAATTGCAAGAAGAGGCCAGAGAACTATATGAAAAGATAGCGATTCTTAATTTTGCAGAAACTCATTTCAAAGGGCCACAACCCACTATAGGGCAAATACGAAGTATACTGGACCAAGAGCCAATAGAGACACCTGATTCTCATTCGACTAACGAGATAGAAAACACCAATATAATCACTCAAAAGGTAGATATTACTCCTTCAAATCCTATTACCAAAGCAGAAGAGCCAATTGCCAAAAAAGAAACTACAGTAACAGAGCCCGTATCTACAGATCCTATACCTGAACCGTCTCAAAATCCACCAGTTTCTCCTAAAACACCAGAAATTGTTATTGAAGAAATTAATGCGCGTGTGACCGAAGATCTTTTTATACGGGCAGATCGCGCATCTATAGAAGAACTATCTGATGAAGATTCGGTTTCTGACGAAAGTGATCGCCCTAAATCACTCAATGATCAACTTAAAAAAGAAATTCATATTGGCTTGAATGATCGATTGGCTTTTATCAAATACCTTTTTGAAGGGAGTGCGACCGACTATAACAGAGTGTTATCTCAACTCGGAACCATCAATAGTAAAACAGAAGCCAAAGATTTTATCAACAACATGATAAAACCAGATTATAATAACTGGAAAGATAAAGAAGAATATGAAGAGCGATTTATGGATACCATCCTTAGTAAGTATGATCTTTAACTTATAAACCTACCTCATGAAAATTTTATACTGGATTACCACCGTAGCGCTTTGTGCCATTATGTTATATTCTGCACAGATGTATTTTTTTAATACCGAAATGGTACAAGGTTTTTTTAAAAGTTTTAATTACCCCACCTATATTGTAATTCCTTTGGCAGTTGCCAAACTATTAGGAATTGTCGCCATTTTGACAAATAGAATTAAGTGGATTAAAGAATGGGCCTATGCAGGTTTTTTCTTTGATTTAATATTAGCTACCTTGGCCCACCATTATGCAGGGCATCCTATTGGATTATCTGTATATGCACTTTTAATTCTTATCGTTTCTTATACGATTGGTAAAAAAATAAGACCATAACATGTCAAAATTATATATTGTTCCCACTCCTATTGGTAATTTAGAAGACATGACCTTTAGGGCAATCAAGGTTCTTAATGAGGTTGATTTGATTCTTGCAGAAGATACCCGTACTAGTGGAAAACTTTTAAAACATTACCAAATCACCACCTCGATGCAAAGTCATCATATGCATAATGAGCATAAGATGGTCAATCAAATCATTCAGAAATTACAAGGAGGAACAACCATTGCCCTAATAAGTGATGCTGGTACTCCTGCCATTAGTGATCCTGGTTTTTTACTTACGCGAGCTTGTGTAGAACAAGGACTTGAGGTAGAATGTTTGCCAGGAGCAACTGCTTTTGTACCGGCTTTGGTTACTAGTGGTCTGCCAAATGATAAATTTGTCTTCGAAGGTTTTTTACCTGTAAAGAAAGGTCGACAAACGAGACTAAAGTTGCTAACAGAAGAATCCAGAACTATGATTTTTTATGAGTCCCCGCACAAACTTGTAAAAACCCTGGGTCATTTTATCGAATATTTTGGCGCAGATCGACAGGTGTCAGTTTCCAGAGAAATTAGTAAACTTCATGAAGAGACCATACGAGGAACAGTTCAGGAAGTATGTACCCATTTCGAAAATACCCCTCCAAAAGGTGAAATCGTGATGATCGTTGCTGGAAAGAAAAAATAGGTATGCAAAATTTGTTAGCAGACATAAGAGCCTGTAAGGTATGTGATGAACATTTGGCATTAGGACCAAGACCTATTGTGGCAGCACATCCCGATGCAACCATTGCCATTATCGGGCAAGCACCAGGTACAAAAGTTCATCTTTCTGGGACTCCCTGGGATGATGCCAGTGGAAAACAACTTAGAAAATGGTTGGGCATTACTGATCAAGTATTTTATGATGAAACAAAAATTGCACTAATTCCTATGGGGTTTTGTTACCCAGGAAAAGGAAAAAGTGGTGACCTGCCACCACGACCAGAATGTGCCCCTTTATGGCATGAACAATTATTCGAGAAAATGCCTAATGTACAACTCATTATACTTATTGGATTGTATGCACAGAAATATTATCTAAAAGATCAAATCAAAAAAAACCTAACAGAAACTGTTAAGGCAGGAAAAGAATATTGGCCCACTTATTTTCCTACTCCACATCCTTCTCCCAGAAATCGGTTTTGGCGCGCTAAAAACCCATGGTTTGAAGAAGAAATGGTTCCTATGCTTCAGAAATTAATACAAAAAAACTTAATATAAATAACAACTATTGACAATGACAATCACACAGTTTATAGAAAATGTAAAACAAACACCAAATACCATTCAGTTTCAAGATACCATGGCAGTTATAGAAGAGCATTATGATTTTACTCCTACGGCTTTTACTAACGGTGAGACTCATAATGAAGCAGGTCAAAACTCTGGATCTTGTAAGTTATTCTCTTTTGCAAAGCTGCATAACCTCGATACAGACCAGACCTTGGCTTGTTTTGGGGATTATTATAGAGAAGATGTACTAAAACATCCCAATGCAACTGATCATCAAAACATCAGAAACTTTATACAAAACGGATGGGACGGCATTTCTTTTTCTGGAGAAGCGCTTTCTGCTAAATAATTTGTTTTGCATACTTAATTAATCACCAAAAAGAAGGTAAACTTATAAAGCATTTAGTGTATGATTTTCATTTTATGTTGAGCTCTTTTATACTCAATATTTTTTTAAAATCAATTAAATTAAAAGCCGCCATTTATTTAACAAAATGGCGGCTTTACTTTCAGAAAATCCGCTAATTCAACTTAAACCCGAATTATGTATTAGAAAACCTATTACAGCTTCCAATTGTTTCAAAAACTGACGCTTTGCTGTATTTTTTAATGTAACCATAGCCCTTCGGTAAACTCAGGATAAACTACTATGCTGAAATTAAGAAAACACCAGTTTTTATTGCACTTGAAACCTTCATAACAAAGTTCTAATTCATAATCTGGGTTAAATGTATCGTTTTGATTCAGTTTACATCCCTATCTAGGAAGCACATATCCGGCAATACCCTCATATTTCCATCCATTACCGCCATTACCTAACTCAGAGAAGTTAGTGGTATAAAAATGATCTGAGATACCCCCATTATAATATCTGTAAAGAGGTATTCTTCCAGATCCAGCATTGGGATAAATATACCCTGCAATACCTTCATATTTCCATCCATTACCGCCATTACCTAACTCAGAGAAATTTGCAGTATAAAAATGATCCACAATAGATCCATTATAATAACGATATAAAGGAACGGTACCACTAATTCTGGTTGCAGAAATACGGCATTGAATACCTTCATATACCCATCCATTACCGCCATTACCTAACTCAGAAAAGTTTGTGGTATAAAAATGATCCTTGCCAGGCAACCAGTACCTGTATAATGGAGTAAAACCTGTAAGAGGAACCGGAAATAAATATTTAATAGCTGTAATATCTCCCGAGCTAAAATTATTGATGGTACAGGCCCTACCACCATTCATTACAGATTGAGCATCTGTTGTTGGTGTTCCTGGTATTAAACTACCAAATGATTGGTTAGTATGTGTTATACCCACATTATGACCTATCTCATGCTGTACATTAGCTATTCTCATATTCTGGTTAATGGCTCTACCACAAAACCTTGGAGAATCAAAATCTGGATTTACCCATATTTTTGTACCTGGTAATCCATTTCCTGTCGGAAATGTTCCTCTACCAAAAGTAGAGCTTCCTAAATTAACACTGGGGTCATGAGAATCATACATTATCTGTATATGAGAATTACCAAAAGATGTGGTTACGGTTAACTTAAGTTTTGAGTTTACGGCATTCCATCTATTAATAGCTTGCACAGAAGCATTTCTCCAATTCGCATCCATCCCCGGGTTTATAAAAACTCGTACATTAGAGATTGTAACAGAATTGGGATGCCTTCTTTGCTTGGTATTTGATTGTTCTGGATAAAGATATTTTTCATTTTTATAAAAAACGATATCTCCATCTACCAGATAATAATCTTTGTGATCTTCTATAGTTTCTTTGGCAAAGCCCCATTTTTCGATAATTTTTAAAGTTTCTTCATCCTGTGAAAAATGATCATTCTTTACATGGTTATCATCCTTTGAGCAACTTATAAGGAGTAAGAAAAATGCATTTAGCGCAAAAAAAAATTTAATTGTTCTTTTCATTGTTTTAAGAGTTGTGGTTAGCCCTACTTTGTTTTAAGGAGTGTTCGGGTCAAATCTTCTCCTGTGTGTTTGATACCAATTATAAATTAAAACGAACTTATACCATTTGCACTTTAAATCTACCGGAATAAAATGTTCTTTTTTCATCTCAGTTTCAGAATAAAAATAAACCGTAGCCCTGCTATGCGTGATTTTTCTTCTTCACTGAAACAAAAAAATCCTAATTTTCTTTACCAGTAAATTCAAAATACAAATGGTATTAATAGTCTTGTTCATTTCATTTTTTACTTCCTTGTTCATGTTTTACATAGCAGAGCTATGTAAAACAATCACAGCGTCGTATAAAAAGAAAGCAACTTCGCCTATTTTAGCTCATTTTAACTCATGACTGGTATAATTTGATTATTAGCGGAATTTTCCCCATAAAATTATCGCATTTATAGCAATCATTTCCTTATCAAAATCATAAATTAAATGGTTTTGTGAGCAGTGATACAGGTAATTTTTACAGCAATTCTAAATCTAATCACATCCAAATCACTATATAGGGGGTAATTACGTAGTTTTATAGGGTTACTACCTGTAAATTGCCAGTAAAATCGAGATATATCGCGTTTTTTGGCTAACTTTAATTCTCTAATTAATAAACCATAAACTACATCCAAATGGAAACCATAATCACACAGGAAGACTTTGTACTAACAGATGAGATTTTTGAATCAACCACTAGCAATTGGCAAAGAGCAGATGTACTACAACTTACTCATCATTTTCATAGACTAGACCCTACACAAGGACAGTATGAGCGGGTAAATTATTACTCGATGAGAAAAAATGATGTAAAAAGAATTAATGAAATAAAAGAGATCAAAAGTTTTAAAATGTATATGGCGCTGCATAAGGGTACTAAAGAACATTTTACTTTCTTTCCGATTTTTGAAATCGTAGATCAAGATGGTAAAAAACATAAATTTGGGCTCGAACCTAATTCAAAACCGAAAGAAATTAATCCTATAGAAAAAGATCAAACAAGATTGGGTTCTGAATATGTACCTGGTATTTTTAAAGATATGATTCATAAAAATTGGGAAGAGGTAGAAATGAGTTTGGTAGATGATTTGTTCACTGTTGTACCTCAAAGAAGACCTATGGAACGTGTTCTTTTTTATATTGTAACACCAGATTTGATCAATCCTTTTCTTGGTAATATAGGAGCGCTCAAATTTTATCCAGGCCTGGATCAAAATAAGTTTCAGTATAAAGACATGGTTTCTTTCACGCCAGTAATTGGGATCACCCCGGGTACGCCTATTAAAAATGTTTTTTTACCTGATACTTTAAGAGGTCCAGATGGCGAAGTTTATGTAGAATATTCTAGACCATGCCCTCCTACTTGCGTATAAAATCAACCATTATCATATACCAATGAGTAAAGAATTCTTTACAAACCTAAGTCTGATTTCATCTTTTATCGTCATTATTCCTTTATTAATTTCGGGGTTTAAGTTACGTTCATTAAACAAAGTGCAGATTAGACTGGTATATTTACTTTTAACCGTTTTACTGGTAGAATCTATTTCTAATATTCTTTGGTATCAAAAGGTGAATAATTTACCTGTGTATCATTTTTATACGGTTCTGGAATTCTTGCTCATCACAGCAATTTATAAAAAGGTACTTGCAAGCCTATTCTCGAAACTGTTCTTTATAATCATAAGTAGTAGCTTTATATTATTTGCAGTTATAAACACTTTGTTTTTTCAGGATTTGCAAACTTTTAATTCTAATACAACCACTCTTACAGGAGTGGTTGTTATCTTCTTTTCGTTATGTTATTTTTATGCCTTACTTAAAGAAGTAAAATATAGTACTCTGGAAACAAATCCAATGTTTTGGATCAATTCTGGGTTTTTAATCTATTTCTCTAGTAACCTGATCTTGTTTTTTATGAATAATAGCTTATTTAAAGGAATAACCGAAGCTAGTTATATTCTTTGGGGGCTTCATGCTTTTATAAACATTGTACTCACTCTTTTTTATACTATAGCCATATGGGTGACCCCGAAAAAGCCATAACATTTAAAATCATCATCATTGGGATGCTGATCATATTTTCATTAGCATTATCGGTCATTGTGTTTTTTATTATTTATCAAAAAAGGTTACTGGCACAGCAAAAAAAACATCAAAAATTAGAATCTGATTATCAAAAAGAACTATTAAAAACATCGATTAGCAGTCAGGAAGAAGAACGTACCAGAATTGCCAAAGAGTTACATGATGATGTAGGAGCAATGCTCACTACTACCAAACTATATTTTGGGCAAATATCGCCTCAATTACCCGCAGAAGAACTAGAAGAAATTACTGTAAAAATGAGTGGTTTTTTTGATGATATGATACAAAGTGTACGCAGTATTTCTCAAGATCTTAGACCTGTTATTTTAGAAAAATTGGGGCTTATAGAAGCAATTCATAGTTTGGTACAAACCATACAGGATAGTGGTAAAATAAAAGTTATCTTTAAAAATAACACAACACAGCCGATTTCCAAATCAAAAGAGTTAAATTTATATAGAATCATACAAGAGCTTATTACCAATACGCTTAAACACGCACAAGCTTCTGTTATACATCTTGAATTAAAAAATGAAAACAATTCTTTGGTGATTCTATATGAAGATAACGGTAAAGGATTAAGCAAAGAAAACCTGATTCTTAAAAAAGGGTTGGGACTTAAAAATATAGAGAGTCGATTATCTATACTCTCGGGTAATATTTATTTTATTGAAGGAAATTCGGGAATGAAAGTCAAAATTGTAATTAAATAGCGCATCAAGTATTAAAAAATTAATTAATTACACTGTTATGGAAACTATTAAACTAGGATTGGTTGATGATCATAATTTATTTCGCGAAGGCATCAAATCGTTACTTAACAAAATGCCTAATATCGAATTAACATTAGAAGCTGTTAGTGGTAAAGACTTACTTGTAAAACTTAATAATGAAGTTCCTGATGTTATACTATTGGATCTGGAAATGGAAAATATGAATGGAGTCGATACTACTTTAAAGCTTCAGGAACTATATCCCAACATCAAGATTATTATCCTTACGATGCACAAAGAAGAGCGTATGATCTCTTATCTTATGGAAGTAGGTGCCAATGGATATCTTTTAAAAGACACCAATCAACAAGAATTAGAAACTGCTATTCGATCTACCTATCAAAATGGGTTTTACTTTAACTCTTTTGTATCTGAAGCATTATTAAAAGGATTAAAACATAAAACAAATAAACCGCCTGCCATCTCAAAAGACTACCATCTAACTTCAAGAGAACTCGAGGTGCTAGAAGGAATTACTCAAGAATATACCACTGCAGAAATAGCAGAACAACTTTTTCTTAGCGTACGTACCATCGAAGGACATAGAAAAAATCTAATGAGCAAATTGGGTGTTAAAAATACTGCAGGCTTGGTGATCAAAGCTGTAAAAGAAAAGATTATTACCGTATAGGTATATCAAGATTGACTATATCAGCAATAGTATAGCTCTTATCATTATCAAAACAAACTAGCCATTTATGCCAAAAAATCTATTCACTAGCTTATACTACTGCTCTACATAGTATATCGTCTCAAAAGAAAGAGGTACTTAAAAACCCCATACAAATCAGAATATGAATTAATGGGGTCTTCAAAATATGTATTGATTGTTTTGTAACTTACAATAAAGAAGTATTAAAACACATAAGATGTTCCAAAATTAATAGATACAGTACCTGTAGAATATTTTTTAGTTATGTAGAACCTACTGTTAAGGACTGGAATTTCATTTGTAATAACAGGATCAGTCCAATTCACTATAAATTGCCCTAACTGGTCTGATTCTTTTGTGTAGCTTATTTCTTTAGAGTTTGACTTGCTCGTTTTTATATCGACACCAAGCCCTGTACCAATTTTTACTACTTTCTTTATAGTTCCTTCAACCTTAGTTTTAAAGTTTGCACCTATAGTCGTACTATGTGAAACTTTGGTAGTATACTTGGTAGAAGGATCAAATTCGAAAACTTTAAATAACCAACGATCTCCATATTCATCCATTTTCCAAGGAGTAATTTCAAGAGGATTTTCAAATGTATAAAGTTTTGTTTCACGCTTATCAACTACGTGCCAACAATTTAAAGTAATCCCTAAGAACTTATTACATCTCTTTTTGTAAGTAACATTTTCTACATCATTAAGATTTAAAGTAATAACCTTCTCTAATTTATTAAGTGCATCATTAGCACCAATAAAAAAAGTTTCAAAATGTAGTTCTAAATCACCTTCTGTATAATTGCTAGAAACATTACTAATACCACTTGTGTTATTAAATTTAATACTTCTTATAGCTTCAGAATAACGTAAGTCAATACTACCTTCATTTATATTGTTAGATGGATCAATAGAATAATAAATATAATCTCTTTGATAACAGTTAGCACAGGATTTTGATTTTGGATAACTTTCTTTGATTTTAGAATTTATTCCTGGTTGATTAAAATTAAGTTTATTATTAACAACTTGATAATCTTTTGAAGGGTCAAAGGCATCATTATTGAACGTATAACTAAAACCATTTTTACTTATACTTTTTCCTTTAGCATTGGGGTCTCCTACAGAAACTCGTTCATTATTTTTGACAACCAATACAGCAAAAGCCGGAATATGATCAGCAGGCATTTGCTCACTTTTTCCTTCAGCATTCATGTAAGTAATCGCGTCATTTTCATTTTTGCCAGCAATAGCAATCAAAGGTTCTTCTATACTAACATTCCATGATTTTGCATCAAATTCTGGTACTTTAGGAATATAAATAGTCAAAAGAGGTGTAGAATTTAAAATATTATCAAGTTCATCTTTGGTATCATAAGATTTTAATACATCATAAAAAGTATTTTCTTCTTCGACCATTTCATTTTTAATTACATGAACTAAAACATCATAATCCTTGTCAAATTTTTTAAGTGCTTCTTTTTTGATAAGTGACCTTACTCCTTCGTGTTGGCTGGCCTTTGCCAATATTTTTGCAAATGCCAGATGATTATCAACCGCATTTTCTGTAATAAATTCACTTTGTTCATTGTTAATATCATCTCCTTGTTTACAAGAAAAAAAGAAGAGTGTTATGGCTAAGTTGATTATATAAAACTGTTTGAATTTCATTTTAATATATTTTTATTTGTTGGTTTAAAATTATACTCTAAAGGATAAATCAAATCCTTTGTTAATCAATATCCACCTTGTGGATATTCATACGGTTTTAAAAGGTCTTTCTAGATTTTTTTATTAGGTTTTAAAAGTTATTATTTCGAGTTCAAAAGTATTGACCGAAATCTATTATTTCCCCACCCAAAAAGGGTAGTTTTACTCATCATTTATATAACTAACCAAAACTTCATTATCATTTAACCTGAGTTCTACAACAAAAAATCAGCTAACTATATTTATACCATTTCTAAAATGATATTACCTACTAAAATTGTTTCTTTTTGATTCAGTTAACAGTAAAATCATTTAAGAACTGGTATTACAAAGAATAATTGATGAGAAAACACTTTTATGAGGCAGTAATCTTAAATGGCTCCCCCTTTTTTGTATTGTGGGTTTCCCAGTGCAATATGCTGAAATAGTATTCTTTACAACAACATTGTACATTACAGGTAATTATTAATACTCTATAAAAAAGAAACACATGGAAGCAACAACTATTGAACCAAAAATTACTCCCTCGGAAGCAAAGATGCATGCTAACGACCAATGGATCAGAACTGCATATACAGAAAAACAACGTATCTCTATAAATATTTGGCTTAATGTTGTCTTAGAAGAAGTAGCACAAAGTGAAGCAACAACGTTAGCTCCTTCTGTAAAAAAAATGCAAGAAATTCTTAGAACCAACGGTACTGCACGTATGTATGTAACCCAAATGCTCGAGCAATCTAAAGGAAAAACAAGGAGTGGTACATTTGGAAAAATTACATCTATAGAAATGTTGTTAAAAGTCATCAATCATATTATACACAGAGCTCCAAAATTTAATCCAGATCCTAATCTTACTGGGGCAGATACTTTTCCTATGTCCTCTTTATTTACCGAGATGATGGCAACACCAGCGGGTGAAAGTGCTTTTAGAAATGAAGCTTTTAATACTACCATAACCGGGGTATTACAAGAGTGGTGTGATTTTCTCGATTCAGAAAAATCAACTTATGTACTTAACCAGGGAGAATATGGCTGGTTATCTCCAAAGGGGCAAGAGTATACAGATTTGGATAGTTTTGTAGTACCAGACCGTCATGCAAAACATTTTGGCTTTACCTCTTACAACGCTTTTTTTCATCGGCAGATAAAACCCGAACTAAGGCCTATTGCTGCTCCAGATGATAAAAAAGTAATTGTATCTCCCAACGATGGTACCGTTTATCAAATAGCCACAAATATTCAGGAGTCTACAGATTTTTGGGCCAAAGGACAAACCTATTCCCTGATCAATATTTTAAACAACAGCTCTCTTGTAAAAGATTTTGTAGGAGGAGACATGATACAAACTTTTTTGAGTGGTAATGATTTTCATCGATTTCACGCTCCTGTAGATGGTACGATTATCAAAACAGAGATTGTAGAGGGGCTAACTTTTAGCCAACGTAATAGCGAGAAAGAACCCGGAGCAGGAACAGAATCCCTAGGGTATGAAGCCTCTGTTAATACCCGTGGTTTGGTATACATACAATGCGAAGATGAAAGCATGGGTAAAGTCTGTGTGATCCCTATTGGTATTACCGAAATATCTTCGATACGATTTGGTGATCATATTGTAGAAGGTGCCAAAGTTAAAAAAGGTGATGAACTAGGTCGTTTTAGTTATGGCGGATCAACATTGTGCTTACTATTTGAACCTGGTGTGATCAAAAATTTTGTAACACAACCTGCAAAAAACCCAAAAAACAATGATCAACAAGAAGTAGCAGTAGTAAGAGTAAATGCTCAAATAGCAACTGCTAGATAATACGCTTTGCTATTTTTATAAAAAGTAAACTTCTTAAAAAGAAACAAAACAAGCCCCCAAAGGTTTCAAAAAACCTTTGGGGTTTTATAGCATTTTCAACTATACTCTACTACCAAAAGGCATCTAAAAGTTATAAAACCTTTAAACTTCTAGGAAAACTAGAGAATTAAACCTTACAATATGGTTAAAGTTGTTTTAATAGTTGATCAACTTTAGAAAATTGCTGTTGCACTTCAAAAGAAAACTCCTTAGAAAAAGAATTATAATGCTCTAACAAAGATTTTGTTTTTTGTAATAGTTCCTTTTTCTTGATTTGATCATTTTCAATTCTTGATTCTTCAAATAATAGTTTAGCTAGCATTTGTACCTTATCAATATAGTTTTCTTCTTTTTCTTTAAAGAAATTGATAATATCCTCTACTCCTTGTGTATGAAAAAAAATATCTTTTTGCCCCAAGAGTGCATAGGTATCTTTTAGTAATGCTTTGGCTCCATCATCATCTCCTTTATCGATCTTATTAATTATTCGATTTATAGCATCAGAAAGCGTTTGTATCAATCGCATTAAATGGTCCTTTTGTAACATATGATAATATAGATTTATATTTTATGAAATTAACAACAAATAAGCATGTTAACAATAACCAACAAAACATCATTAAACAGATAATGAACTTCGGACATATTAACATTAATAATTCATATTTTATCAACTATGCAACCTTAGACTACCAGATCCTGATAGAACTCTCGTCTGTTCTGTAAAAAATCCAAACTGAAACCCCACTGCTTTTTCATATATAAAACTTTGTAACGAATAGTCATAAATCACAGGAGCATTTAAGGTTTTCATAGTTTTAATGATCCTGTATAAAGTGGTTTTAGAAACTCCTAAACGAGATGCTAAATATTCAGGTGATCCCGTTGCCTGCATACGTATCAACCTATCGATACGCTCTATCATTGCTATATTCTTCATCATAATTTCCATACTTTTTGTTTTTTTTTGAATCCGTAGTCCAAGGTCAGATGTCCGAACTTGATTTTAATTTATTACACTTATGGGATTGTGTATGTTTTTGTTCATCTGATTGCTAATAGTATAAAGTTATAGGTAATCATTTACTATCAACAAACAAACATCTGACTTATAACCCTGCATTCTTAATTTGTAAATGATTGGGTCAAATATATGGGGGAGATTTACGTTTGTGCAAAGGAAGTATTTATAGATTCTGGAATTTAAACCATAAATTCTGGAATCTAATGCAAAGAACACAAACACGAAATCCTTAATAAAACACTGTATTTCAAATAGTAATATATTATTACGGAAGTTTTTATGAAATTTTAAAAGATATTATTCGTCAATTTATACTTGTTTAAGTATTTTGATCTTGATTCGGTAATTTTTTAACACCTATGGTCAAGTTTTTAAGTAAAATTTTAAGCGTTTCAATTATTATATTACTCTTTGGTTTTGTTCAAATAGGTAAAAGTAAACTTTCTAATATCGAAGTAGTAAGTAAATATAAAACGCCAGACTCTCTAAATAAAAAATCCTATAAGTACTTAAAAAAATTATTTTATAAGCACGAAGAGTCATCTCCTAATATAGCTCACATTTATGCCCAAAGTTATCTCAAAAAAAGTACTCTAGATAATGATAGTCTTAAAATGGCTAAAGGCTATTTTTTTTTAAGTATTACCTCACCGGATTCACTAAAAATAGACTATTTAGATATTGCCATTAGGTTATCAAAAAATTATGAAAACAAATATTATCCAGCAACTTTCTATTATTTTAAAGGTGACTTTTATACAGATAATGCAAACTACAAAGAAGCATTAGATAATTACTTTAATTCGTATAGAATAGCAAAAGAACATAATAATAGTGTTTTGGCGTATGATTCTAAATTTAATATTGGAGCATTAAAGGATAGAATAGGTAAGCATGAAGAAAGTTTAGAAATTTTTAAAGAATTTTATAATTATATTACGTCTAAAGAATCAGAATACCCAAAAGATTATTATAGTCATTTAATAGGTTTATTCGCCTTGTCAGATTCTTATACCAAACTACAAAAACTAGATACCGCTACCGCAATTAATAAAAAAGGGATTAAAATTTCACTATCTAATAATGACAATGATATGTATCATTATTTTATAATGAATGAAGGTGTAAATTTATATTATAAAAAAAACTATAAAAATGCTATTGATAGTCTTAAAAAAGTTATTCCCAAACTTATTGAATTAGAAGACACATCTAATGAAATATTTACCAGGTTTTATTTAGGAAAATCATATTTTGAAAATAATAAAGTAGAAAATGCCATTTTTCAGTTTAAAACTGTAGATAGTTTATTTTATAACTTCAAAGATTTATTTCCCGAGCTTAGAGAAGGATACAAAATATTAATAAATCACTTTAAAAATAATGAAGATGATAAAAAACAACTTTTCTATTTGAATCGACTAATATCTGTAGACAGTGTCCTAAACTCTAACTATCAATACATCAATGATAAAATTGTAAAGGATTTTGATACTCCAAACTTAATTAGCAAAAAAGAAAAGTTAATACTTAAATTAAATCAATCTAATTCATTTAGATTGAAAGGAATTATATTTTTAATCATAGGGTTTATTATTGTATCTATTATATTAATTTTTAATTATAGGAAAAGAAGAGTCTACAAACAAAAATTTGAATATTTAATCAATCAAAAAGCTAATAAACAAGAAAAAAGCAACAATAAAATAGACAAAAAGAAACTTTATTCTTTACCAGAAGACATTGTAAAAACATTAGAAGTAAATATTAAAAAATTTGAAGATAAGAAGGGATATCTCAATCCAAATATTACGGTTAATATTCTTGCAAAAAAGGTTAATTCTAATTCTAAGTATGTATCGCAATTTATTAACTATTATAAAGGAAAAAAGTTCATCCATTATATTAATGAGCTAAGAATTGATTACATTATTGATGAACTTAAAAAAGATCATAAATTTAGAAAATATACTATTAAGGCAATTTCCGAAGTTGCAGGATTTAGTAACCCAATCTCTTTTTCACAGGCTTTTTATAAAAAAACAGGAATCAAACCTTCTTATTTTATCAAGAAACTAGAAAATAATATTCTAACGAAACAATAGCATAATAGTAATTAAGATTCCATAATTTATTAGAAACATAACTTATTACTTCTATAGAGTCAATTTATTTTTTAAGATATTTAAAATTGTCTATCTGCTATGATTATTTATATTAATAGTACAAAAGCCCCCAAAGGTTTTTAAAAACCTTTGGGGGCTTTATTAGTAGTATCTTAAACATCTCGCTTTATACGATATGAAAAGGCATTTATTCCTTTATAATCTTTTGGGTAGTACTAAAACTTCCGCTTTTATTTGCTACATGAACCACATAAAAACCTTTAGGATATGTACTCATATCTATAGATATGCTAGACTGTCCTTCATTAACAGTAGCTGTTTGCGTATATACTGTTTTACCCATCACATCGGTAATAGCAATCGATATGGCTCCTGTTGTAAAGGAGTTCAATTCGATACTTAATATATTTTCTACTGGATTAGGATGTGTAGCTAATAAAATAGGTTCGTCTTCTAACTCAGACACATCGCCTACCATCTCACTTTCTAAACCTGTTGGGCTTTCTGCATATACGATCGATTCTTTACTTCTAGCTGCGGGTGTATTTCCTGTCAGACATACTACTGCATCCAAATCATATCCATCTGCAAACCAAGGGAACACAGATCTGTCACTGGTATCTACAATCTTCACAAATTTTGCAGAAGATAAATTACCTGTGGCAAGATCAAACTCTCCGTCCTGGCAAGTAGTACCCAACGAGACAAATGTTACCCCATCTTGCGATGCAAAAACCTCTGCCGATTCTGGGTAATAACGACAAGGAATCTGTCTGTAAAATCCTGTAGACTCTACTACTGCCAACTCATTGCTATCTTTATTATCAAAAACCTCGTTGTTAAGTTCGATGGTGATAGATCCTCCAAAACCTAAACTCACAAAATTGGCATATCTTCTTTCTTTGGCTTTTCCTAGCGCACGTTTTGGTCGGCTTCTAAATCTACAAATTCTTCTTCCGTCCTTTCTTCTTCCTTGTTCAAAAGCTACTATAGCCCCTCCTGCACATTCGTTGTCTATAAAAGGTTGTTCTAACAAGAATCGTGCAGAAACAGGTAAGTGATCAGAGGTGGTAAATGCATAGTCATTATCATATACCTCGTAATGTACCGTAACAGAGTTTTGGATATAAGCTTCGTCTAATTCGTTGGTAATACCAATATGATCGATCATATTTTCTCTAAATACAAAAGAGCGTCTTCCTGCTTCACTAAGAGCAGCAGAAACTATAGAATAATTAGTACTGTCATCTACATATTCCTGAAAACTAGAAACTGTAGAAGTAATATCGGCAACAGTTTCGTCTACATCATCATTATAATCTCCCAACAGCATTACCTTGTTATTGGCAAAGTGTGTATCCAAAGAATCTTTTAATACCTCTACATCATATTTACGCATATCATAACGGTTCTGCGGATCACGACTACTATTGGCTCTGGCATGTAATGCGATTAAATCAATACGTTCTGTTACTCCGTTTATGGTTACATCGGCCGTCATTAAGAATGGTAATCGCCCACTGGCATAAAAACGATCGGTGGTACTCGGGTAATTTACCAATGCGCTATCATCACCTCCATTGTATAATGGGTGAATAGACTCGAACATTGCTCTGGTATGTACTACAGATACAGTTGCTGTATTATAGATAAACCCAACTTTTTGAGAAACACCTCCAGAACCTGGTCTGGAAACTGCATCAGATAAGATATAGTCATACCCTGGTAACTGACCTACCAATTCTGCAAATAAAGCATCGTCTGCAATTTCTTGTACAGCATATACATCTGCTTTTAGTTTTTTAAGTACAGTAGCCGTACTATCTCGTTGTATTTGGTCAGACATTGGATTTTGACCTACAGGAGAGTTATTTTCATCACCAAACCACTCGATGTTCCAGGTAGCTACATCAAAAGTATCTTCTTTAGGAATATTGATCGTATCTCCTGGCGGAACAAACTCTTCTGCACAAGGAACATCTGCTTCTAGCCTAGGCAATAATTGAAAAAATTCTCTAAAACGCCCTACAACCCCAATAATCTCTGAACAAGTAGTTGGTTGAGCCTTTCCTACTATAGCTATAATATCATTATCGATTCGTACATCGCCACTACCACTAGCATCTGTCAGCGTATAATTTGAATCTCCAAATAATAAATCTCCAGGATTAGGGAACGTAGTATTTACAACTCTTACCAATTCTGCTGGGTGATTGGCTAATTCGGACAACGTAATATCTTTTGGGGTAATAGCATTTTGAGGAGTTCCATTATTTTCGATACTAGTAACAGTACCCACCTGAACAAGATCATTAAACGCTGTTCTGGTTCCTGTAACGGTAATAGAATCTCCTATTTTTAAGGTTGCATTGGCATGTACCTGTTCATCAAAAATAGCGATCCCTCCCGTGGCATCCTGTATAAATGCCGGACCGCGAAACTCATTGGCCACTGTTAATACTCCGGTAATGGTAACTGAAGTTCCTTCGGCAGCAGCTCTTGCTTCTGCAATGGTAATCAATTCTCCTGGGGTTACGATAATCCCTCCATCATTATCAGTACCTGGTGTAGGGGTTTTGGCAACATAGCTTGTCGTATTACGTACACCTCCCTGACCATTAGGTACTCTTTGCAATGATTCTGTGTCTTTGTTACCATTTTCATTTTCGTTTACCTGGGGTTGATCTACATTTAGCAATACTAATAATTCTACATCATCTGCATCACTGGTATCATATACCAACGCATCAATCAAATTATCGGTAGTGATAGCAGTACCATTAGGAAAACTGGTAGTTTCTCCTAAATATAAAGCCACGGCATCAGCACCATTCTGAAAAGTATTACCGGGCACTACCAACCCTACATTGGCAACATCTGCATTACCGATTACAAAGTATCCTTCGGCATTGGTAGAAAAACCATCCAGATCGATTGCATTATAGCTGGTATTATTGCTTCCGTTATAGTTTACCAATACATAACCGTCTAACGACGTATTTCCGGTTCCGCCGTCATATAACTCTACAAATTCTAAAGAATCAGAGCCTACTGTATCTGCATCTAATTCATTAATTACCAGTGCAACTATTTCTGTAGCATTGGTATTGGCAGCTCCCGGAGTAGGAATTGCCTGTGTATAGGTACTAGTATTTCTTAATCCTCCAGATCCGTTAGGGAAACGCTGTAGCGAGTGAAAATTTTTATCATTCTTACCATCTTCATTTAGCTGTGGTTCGTTTGCATTTAATAACACCAACAACTCAACATCATCACTATCATTAGTATCGTATACAATCGCATCTACCAGATTATCGGTAGTAATAGCACTTCCGTTAGGAAAATTAGACGCTACCGTTTTATATAGAGCTACTGCATCAGCGCCGTTTTGTAATCCATTACCAGCAAACGTAATCGATACATTAGCTACATCTGCATTACCAATTACAAAATACCCATTGGCATTGGTAGCAGTTCCTGTTAAATCATAGGTTGCATAGCTCTGGTTATTAGAACCATTAAAGAATACCAAAATATGTCCATCTAACGAAGTGTTACCAGCACCTCCATCATAAAGCTCTATAAACTCTAATACATCAGATCCATCGGTATCTGCATCTAATTCATTAATAACAATATCGGCTGTTGGAGTCACAACATCGTCGATCACTACATTTTCACGATTAGGAGTGTTTACAGCTTCTCCTGGTTCTGCAATGACAGTAGGAAAACTTGGCAAACCATTACCATCAAAATCATTTCTGGTCCAATCGGCAGCCGCATCGGTGTCTTGACCATTAGGATACCTAGAGGCTCCCCCAACGGTAAAAGAGATTCCATCAAAAGATTTTTCTAATGTAACATTGGCATAATTAAGATCAGAAGCTCCTCCGTCATTTACTCCGATCTCGTCGATACTTGTTTCCCAAGGGGTACTATCAAATGTACCATCGTCATTAGCATCCAAATCCTGCCCTGCTGTTCCTGTAAAGTTTTTTACCAATAGTAAGGCCATGGTTCCGTTTTCGAAAGTATTACTTCCAAAAGGAGTTGTAAAATATCCATTTACATCGGTAGTCCCTAGTTGGATTACCTCATCGATTACTCCGGCAGCATTACTGTCTCCTTCAATCTCTAATAACCAATATTCACTTAGATCGGTAGATGCGCCCGCTAGTATTTCTACAAACTCATCGGTATCTGATCCTGTATGGTTAACTACAAACTCATTAATAACTGGTAATATTACTGGGTTTCCTAACACCTGATTGGTATTTACCGCTCCATAAGTATTTGCTGTAGTAACCTCCCAAACAAAATCGGTTGCAACGGTTCCGGTTCCTGATAATTGCAACGAAGCTCCTACAGGAGTACTGCTGGATTCTGATACTCCTATATCAGTACTTGTTAATCCAGAAGCAGGGCCATTGGTAGCGGTAAACACCCCTTCATAGCTTAAAAATTGAACTACGGTATTGCTATTATCGACTAATGCAATCCCATCGGGAGCACCATTTTGTAAGCCATTAGCAGGTAAAACTTCTATAACAGTACCAAATCCATTTTGTTGGTCGGTAATTGTACCCGACAGATTGATTGTATTATAAACACTGCTGTTAGAGCCATTGTATAATACAAGAGTCCACCCTGTAAGGTCGGTTCCTGCAGCACCGGCAATTTCTATTGCTTCATTAACATCGGTGCTGGTGTTGTCATAATGAATCTCATTGATAAATGTAGATTGCGAAATTCCTTGTTGTATCCCCAATAGATAGGAGGCTACCAATAAATGTAGGAGTAATTTTAATTTCATAACTGATTGAATTTTTGTGCGTTTTTTTGCGTTATGCAAAGTATAGTAAGATAACGATTACAATATTTTGTTGGTGTTAATAAAAGTTTAATAAAAGGAAACGTAATCCCATATTCCTCCATTATACTTTATAAACTCTTTAAGCATCTGTCTTAGAAGTTAGAACCCCCGGTATAAAACAGGGTAAATACCCTGTGAAATTTCAGCCATTAATCTCTTACTTATTAACAATCAGAGTCTTAAGTTTACAGAACGCTCCTAATATAATTCTTAAAACAAAAGTATAATCAGATGAAAACAATACCAACCATACTAATAGTACTAGGAGTATTATTTCTAATCTCCTGCGAAAAATCTGATACCGAAACGGTAGACATAAAAGAAAATATACCCGAAGGCTTTCTAAGTACCACAGGAGAAAGCGATGATATTGTAAACCAAAGTGGCAAAGAAACCATCACTCCCGTTTTACAAATGCATTTTGATAAAAACGTGTCTAAAGAAGAAGCCTTTGCAAGGTTTAACAAACAGGTAGAAACCTATACAGATATTAGTATTGGCCCTGTCTATGGTACTAGTAAAGAATGGTTTTATCAGATATGGACCAATACGGGTTCTCAAGTCAATGCTGCAACCAATGGCACCGTACATGCTTCCGTTTACTTTAATACCAATAAAGGAGGTAAACATACTTCTTATATTAATCTAAACAATCCCGGCGATGATCGCGAAGGTGGATGGGATGCCTATCTTATGAAAACCGCTATCGCTGGTAAATCAGTATCCTGGGTAGAAACTAAACACGCACATATACGTCTTAAAGGTACCGATGGGTGGTTTATAAAACATTTCTATGTGTATGTAAAAAGTTTTCATCAAAGCGTACCGGCTACTGGATACTCTGCTATTGTATCCAAACCTAATCGATGGTTAGATAATACCACTGCCAATGGCTGGGACTATTATCATACAGGTACTATTGGATCTAGCAGATTAAATTTCTAGAGCGTTGTAGCAAATTATTCGCTACAACGACTCGCATTTAGCAAGCTCGGACTGTAGGGTTTTTACTACTATCTTTTACGAAACACCCATCCCTGTCAACGCTACAACTCGCCTGTCGCTTTCGCGCCATCGTCCTCGAGGGAAGGGAGCTAGTAAAATGAACACCCCTCTAAATCTCCCCTTGAAGGGAGATTTAGAAGAGTGGTATTAAGAAGGTAAAATCAATTCAATTTCAGTTGCATAAACACGGGAAAATGATCACTATATCCTCCTGTATATTTTCTACCAGCATAGGTTCTAAAAGGAGTTCCTTTATATCTGCCTTTGTATATCTTTAGAAAATCCTTATCAAAAATAGCAGCATTAGAAAAGCTATGCTTTCCTTTTTCGTATTTATGAAAATTATTAGTAAAAATAATCTGATCAAAAAGATTCCATTGGTTCCTATAATTTGTAGTACCGCGATATCGGGTTAATAACCGCTCCATAGGATTAAAAAGATCCCCTTGCACCAGATGTTTTTTAACACTTTCGTTAAAAGGATCATCGTTAAAATCTCCCATAACAATAATTTTTGCATCTGGGTTTTCGTTGGTTATGTTATCTATAATCTCACGATTTTTATCGGCCGCAACAATACGTTTATAAGAAGTACCCTCTGCTCCATCACGTCTTGATGGCCAATGATTCACTAAAATATGAATCTCTTCATTGTTTAAAATACCTGTTACCCATAAAATATCTCTGGTATAATCCCTATCCCCATTATCGTTATATACCAATACCTGAATACTCTCTGAATGCGTCACTTCAAAATATTGTTTTTGATATAAAAGCCCCACATCAATACCTCGTTCGTCTGGAGAATCATAATGTACAATCCCATAATTTTTTTCTCTTAAATGCTTGGTTTGTATCAGGTCTTCTAGCACTTTTTTATTTTCTACTTCTGCAACTCCCAACAAAACAGGAGCTTTTCTTGTTCTCGAAAATCCAATATTAGAAATAACTGTACCTAGTTTAAATAGCTTTTTCTCATAACGCTTGCGATTCCATTGTTTTTCTGAATCTGGTAAAAAATCATCATCCAGAATATAAGGGTCATCATGAATATCAAATAAGTTTTCGAGATTATAAAAAGCTACAGTATAATGATTTGTATCCTTTTTTCTGAAATAAAATTTATTGGGCATTATCGTTAGTTTTATAAGAAACCCCTTATTATATTGGTTTCTAAGCGTATAATTATCGTACTTTTGTACATTTGTTTACAGCCACAATATAATAAGAAGTTAGTTAATGTTAGAACGGAAAGAAGTAGCATACGAAAAGACAGTATTAATAGGTATCATCACCAAAAACCAGGATGAAGAAAAGCTGGATGAGTTTTTAGATGAGTTAGAGTTTCTTACTTATACTGCAGGAGGCGAAGTGGTAAAGCGATTTACTCAAAAAATGGATATGCCAAACTCTAAAACTTTTTTGGGATCAGGAAAACTAGAAGAGGTACGTCTCTATGTAGAACAACATAAGATTGGCACAGTCGTTTTTGATGATGAACTTACTCCTGCTCAACTACGTAATGTAGAACGAGTACTTAAAGCAAAAATCATAGATCGAACCAATTTGATTCTTGATATTTTTGCACAACGTGCACAGACCAGCTATGCCCGAACCCAAGTAGAATTAGCACAATACCAGTATTTATTACCTCGATTAACAGGGCTATGGACTCACTTAGAAAGACAACGAGGAGGTATCGGAATGCGTGGACCAGGAGAAACCGAGATCGAAACTGATAGACGTATTGTAAGGGATCGTATTTCTTTACTTAAGAAAAAGCTACTTACCATCGATAAGCAAATGGCAACACAACGTGGTAACCGTGGTAAATTAGTGCGAGTAGCATTAGTAGGATACACCAATGTGGGTAAATCTACCTTGATGAATGTAGTTTCTAAAAGCGACGTTTTTGCAGAAAATAAACTGTTTGCAACGCTGGATACTACGGTAAGAAAAGTAGTGATTGGTAATCTTCCGTTTTTACTTAGTGATACAGTAGGGTTTATTAGAAAATTACCTACACAACTTGTAGAAAGTTTTAAAAGTACCCTAGATGAAGTACGAGAAGCAGATTTATTATTACATATTGTTGATATTTCTCACCCTCAGTTCGAAGATCACATCGAATCGGTAAACAATATTCTTGGAGAAATTGACTGTAGAGAAAAGGCTACTATTATGGTTTTTAACAAAATAGATGCTTACAAACATGAAACCATCGATGAGGATGATTTGATCACCGAAAAGACAAAAATACATTACACAATCGACGAGTGGAAACAAACGTGGATGAGTAGAATAGGTGACAATGCGCTATTTATTTCTGCTATTAATAAAGAAAATATCGATACATTTAGAAACAGAGTATATAAAGAAGTAAGAGATATACATGTAACTCGTTTTCCATATAACAATTTTCTATATCCAGAAATTATAATTGATGAGCAAAACAACGAATAGTATTTAACATACTTCTCTATAGTATATTTCCTCAAAGGTCAAAACTCATAAGTGAGTCCTAACCCTATAACTTCTCGTATCTGAAAACCGCTAGTAGCATTATCGTCATAGATCGCTTGAAAAACAAAACTACCTTTGATATATTTATTAACCAATAAGTTAATATTTAGAGTATAATCCAGATCTACATTAAAAGGGTCTTCTATATAATTAGAGTATAAGTTTAACAGATTTTCTATAGATACATTTTTTAACATCATAAATTTACCATAAGCAGCCAAAGATCCACCAAACTCAAAACGCGAGTTTTTATCTTTATCTACTCCAAAATAGTCTCCATCTACATAAGTTTCATCACTTGTAAATTGATCATCAACAAAAATTAAACGAGCGGTTACAGGAGCAATGTTAACATTTAGATTATCACTTTTTTTCCATAACAAACCAGGTCCTATCTGTACAAATGCTGGAGAAAAAAAATGTGTTTCTTCTGTTCGAATGGTCTCTTCTGTATCTGGATCCTTAGAAAATCGATATCCTTTAGCAAACTGAGACCTAAAATTTATAAATAGTGAATAGTTCCATAAACTTTGCCCTATCTGCTGCCCTAATCTCGAGTTAAACTCGATACGATCATTGGTTTTTCTCGCAAAATCCTCACCTCTTAAAAAAGTAAGACCATAATCTGCCAACACCTTATTATCCCACACCAAACTATTTCGTTTATAGTTAAACTCAAAACTAAGTGCTGTATTTCCTGCAATATTAGAAGTCCCTCCTCCTTGCCAATCAAAATTAAAAGCAGACTGATTGAACAACAACGAAAAATTGGCTTTGCTTTTCCAACCTTGCTTTTCTGCAACAGTGGGTTTTGGAGGCGTAATTTCTTTTAGCTTTTGTTTTAGGACAATACTATTAAGATCATTGGTCGTATTTTGCATAATACTATCCAGGGAACGTTTTAAACGAACTTGAATCGAATCCAAATACTCGACCTTTTTTTGACTAAAAATTATAGAAACAGGAATAAAAAAAAACAAAATACTTGCTAAGAAAATTCTCTTCATCTGAATTTTATTGCAGGGATAGATTACAAAGATAAAGCAAGTAGTTTGTTTATCAAATAAAGAGTAAATCAATTGGGATTTAATTAAAAAAAATCGCTATAAACAGAAGATATTGCTATAAATATAGCTAAAACTGTTAAAAAAGGTTAAAAAACACAAAAATCTTTATTACATACCTATAAAATCCTAAAATGCTACCGCTATTTTTGATAGATTTGTTAATTGATTGATTTTTAATTTATTGTAACACTTTAAAAAATCAGTTTTTCAACAAACTATAAAAAACACAAACTCATGAAAAAACTCAACTTAAACCTAACGTATTACTGATCATAATACTACCATTCAGTATAAATACCCCCTTTTATACAATCACATTTTATATTTATACTGTTTCTATAAATATTTGATTTCTATTAATTAAAAAGTCAAATATCCGTCAATACGTAAAGCATAGATAGATGATATAGACGTACAGTAGTAACTCTGTTGTACTATTAGTACTATTTACGACATTTCATAGCGATAAAAGAATAGCTTTTGCAAGTATTTTATCTGCTTTATAACAATAAAACTACCTGATAATCAGTTAAAAAAAATTACTAACTCATAACTCAATAAAACTTATACTAATGAAAAAACTAACTTCTATAATTCTGTTGCTTACTACAACAGTATTTTTATATGGGCAAACACCCTGTGTAAATGGAAAAGCAGGAAACTATCCCTGTAAAGATTATGATCTAATGTCGCACATTTCTCTAGCGACTATGAGTGCGTCTAGTGGTAATGATAGTTGGGGTTGGACTGATCCTACCAATAATAAAGAGTATGCCATAATCGCATTAGATAACGGGACCGCTTTTATCGATATCTCTAATCCAACATCTCCTGTCTACCTTGGTAAAGTTCCTACAGCAACTTCAAATAGTTCGTGGCGAGACGTTAAAGTATATAAGAATCATGCATTTATTGTAAGTGAGGCTTCTGGCCATGGGTTACAAGTTTTTGATCTTACTCGTTTACGCAATGTGGCTAATCCTCCTCAAAATTTTACACCTGATAAGCGATATACAGGATTTGGGAATGCGCATAACATTGTAATTAACGAAGATTCTGGATACGCCTATATTGTTGGTGCTCTTAGAAGCGGAACCTATAGAGGTGGACCTCTATTTATAGATATAACAGACCCAAAAAACCCTAAAGACGCCGGAGGCTTTCTTTCTACAGGAGGTGACCCTTATACTCATGATGCACAAGTAGTTAATTACAACGGTCCTGATAGTGACTATACAGGAAAAGAAATCCTAATTGGTAGTAATCAAATAGAAGTTGTTATTGCTGATATTACTGATAAAAGTAATCCTAAATTGATCTCTACTATAAAATATACCGATGTAAATTATACTCATCAAGGATGGTTTACAGATGATATGAGATATTTTTTGTTAGGTGACGAACTCGATGAAGGAAGAGTTGGTTTTAATACGAAAACCGTCGTATTTGATTTTCAAGATTTAGACAATCCAAAGGTGCATATGAACTATACAGGTCCTACAGCAGCTACCGACCATAATGGATATGTAAAAGGCAATTTATTCTATCTGGCAAATTATAGAGCGGGGATTAGAATCATAGATATTTCAAATATTGGTAATAAAACCATGACAGAGGTTGGGTATTTTGATACTTACACAAGTAGTAATAGTGCTACTATGGATGGCGTATGGAATGTCTATCCTTATTTTAATAGCGGAAATATTGTGGTAAGTGATATTCAAGGTGGGTTTTTCCTGGTTAAAAAGAGCGGTACTACTACCAATCCATGTACAGCTACTACGCCAACAGGAGGAGCTTCTTCTGCAATCACAACAACATCGGCGGTAATTAGTTGGACAGAAGTAGCAGAAACAACCTATGATATAAGATATCGCAGAACAGGAACTACCAATTGGACAACCAATGCAGCAAGTACAAACTCTTATACCATTACTAATCTAACTGCCAATACCTCATATGAGGCACAAGTAAGAAGTAAATGTCAAAGCGGATCACCATCAAACTATAGTGCATCTGTAAACTTTACAACCGCCAGTGCAGATATAAACTATTGTGATTCGAATGGTAGAACAACATCAGATGAATATATAAGTAATGTAAATCTTGGTTCAATAAACAATACTACAACTGCTTCTAGTGGTGGTTATGGTGACTATACAACTATCTCAACAGATTTATCTATTGGAAACTCACATACGATTACCATTACACCAACTTGGGCCAGTAGTGTATATTCTGAAGCTTATAGTGTATGGATAGATTATAACAGAGATGGTGATTTTGCAGATGCAGGAGAACAAGTGTGGTCAAAAACACCTTCTACAGCAACACCTGTTAGTGGTTCTTTTACAGTTCCTGCTGGAACCGCCAAAGGAATCACCAGAATGAGAGTTTCTATGAAATATAATGGAGTGCCTACTCCTTGTGAGTCATTTCAATACGGTGAAGTAGAAGATTATAGTGTAAATATTACAGATGGTGGTGTAGTCGTTTCTGGTTGTACATCTGGAATCTCTTCTTTCCCTTATAACGAAGGATTTGAAAATACAATTGGTAGCTGGTCACAATCTACATCAGACAACCTGAATTGGAGTATTAATAGCAATGGAACACCGTCTAACAATACCGGGCCTTCTACGGCATCAAATGGAACGTATTATCTTTATGTCGAAGCATCGGGTAATGGTACTGGTTTCCCAAATAAACAAGCAATATTGACTTCTCCTTGTTTTGATCTGACCAATGAAACTTCTGCAGCATTTTCATTCAGTTACCATATGTATGGAGCCTCTAATATGGGATCCTTTTTGGTAGAAGTTAGTGCAAACGACGGAAACACATGGGCCAGCGTTTGGACACAAAGTACAAATCAAGGTAATGCTTGGAAAACAGCTACTATAGATCTTGCCGCTTATGTAGGTAAAAGTATACAATTAAGGTTCAACAGAACGACAGGAAACACCTGGCAAAATGATATCGCAATAGACAATGTTGCACTTACCACCAACGTATCTAAAAATGATTTCCCAAAAGAAGAAGCACAAATTATTCTTAATCTGTACCCTAATCCAGTTAGAGGAAATGATTTAAATTTATATATGCGAGGTATAGAAAGAGATGCAGAATATGAGATCAGAAGTGTTCTGGGACAATTAGTTGGCAAAGGAAACGTTTCTAATAGTATAAACATCTCTAATTTAAACTCAGGAGCCTACTTTTTACAAGTTGAATCAGAGGGTAAATCCTTTGTAAAACGTTTTATTAAAGAGTAGTTGTTTTAATAGTAAAGTAATGAATAAATCAAACCCCCTATTTTATTGTAGTATTCTTTTTCTTGCAATATTTAATTTTATCTCTTGCAGTAGTGATGATACTACCAAAAATACGGGAGAAGAGGATAACGAACCAGTTTTTGACCTTTCTGTAGAATGGATAAAAACGTTCGGAGGAAGTAATGAAGATAGTGCTCTATCGGTAGTAGAAGCTACCGATGGAGGCTATGTCATTGCAGGATATACACAAAGTACCGACGGGGATATTACCACCAAAACTGCAACCGATAGTGATTTTTGGGTACTTAAACTTACCCAAGATGGGGATATTAGCTGGAGTAAAACCTATGGAGGTACAGCAGACGAAAGAGCAGAAAAAATCATTGCGACCAAAGACGGTGGATACGCTATTGTAGGATACAACAGAAGTAATGATGGTGATGTTGCCGTAAATGAAGGATTACAAGACTATTGGATCCTAAAAATTGATGCTGGTGGAGAAATACAATGGGAAAAATCCTTTGGATTTTCTGGTATAGATAGAGCATTTTCTGTTATTCAAACTAATGATAATGGCTATTTTATTACAGGATTTTTAGATGTTACTGCTAGCGATGGCGGTGGTAACGACGGTCCTCTAGCAAATAAGAGTTCTCAAAAACATGGAGTAGGAGAATTTTGGGGAATTAAATTAAATGCCTCTGGAGATAAAGAATGGAGACGTTATTTTGGAGGAACAGATAATGACCGTAGTTATGATGTGATACAAACAGTCGATAACGGGTTTTTGATGATTGGATCCTCAGAAAGTGAAAGCGGTTCTGCAGAAACTTCAGATATCTCAGTAAATATTGGAAGTTATGACTATTGGGCTGTAAAAATAGATGCTCAAGGAAATTTGGTTTGGGAAAAAACATATGGCGGTAGCGAAATTGATATTGCCTATGGCATAGCCCCAGTTGGAGATGGCACCTATATTATTGTAGGTGATTCTAGAAGTGCTGATGTTAATGTTTCGGATGCAAAAGGAAATGCCGACCTTTGGATCATACAAATAGATGATAATGGTAAACTTTTGTGGGAAAAAACATTAGGAGGTACCCAATTTGATACCGGAAGAGGAATACATAAAACCAAAGATGGTCATTTTCTTATTACAGGTAACTCTAGAAGTAATGATATAGATCTGGATAAAAATAATGGGCAAAGTGATGTACTAAGCATTATCATAAACAATAAAGGAGATATTCTTTGGAAATCAATTCTAGGAGGTAGCCAGGCAGAATTTGCTACAGGATGTATAGAGACCAAGGATAATAAAATAATCATTGCAGGAAACTCAGAAAGTAATGATTTCGATATCCCAGAAAATAAAGGATCAAAAGATTTAATACTCATAAAATATAAGTAATGATAAAGAAGCTTACATTAATCATATTAATAGTTTGTTCAGCACTATTTTCTTGTAAAAGTGATGATGATAATGAAGGGGGAACCTTAAATTTAGAGTTCAATAATAGTATTGGTAGTGAACCTGTAGTTTTAAGTGATAAAATATCGTATACCAATGGTAGTAATGAATCCTATACCATTACAGAATTAAAATATATTATAAGTAATATCGTTTTGATAAAAAAAGACGGGCAAGAATTTGTATACCCTGTAGAAAAAAGTTATTTTTTAATTAATGATGAAGTAAGTGATAGCAAAAAAATTGTGCTTAAGGACATCGACCCGGCAGAATATTCGAAAATTAAATTTGGTTTTGGAGTAGATCAATCCAAATATCCACTTAACGGAGTCGATAATTTTGTGCCTACAGCAGAAGAAGGTAATATGCTATGGTCATGGTCGGCAGGTTATATTTTTTTAAAGTTTGAAGGAACGTTTACTCCTCAGGGAGGCGAAGTGGATAATTTTCTAATTCATGTAGGAAGTCACGGTACTACATTAGATAATTATAAGGAAATTACAGTAGAGCTATCAGAAAAAGTATCTATCTCTGAAAAATTAAGCCCTACAGTTAGCATACAGGCAAATATTGCAAAAATTCTGGATGGTACAAATACCCACTCTCTTGCAGCCAAAAAATCAATACAGGTAGATCCAGAAAATGCCCCTAAAATTGCAGAAAATGTAACATCTATGTTTAGCGTAGCAAAGGTGTCGAATTAATAGTAAAGATGAAGTTTTTAGTATATATTGGAATCATTCTTTTTGGAGTTGCATGCAACTCTAGCTCTGATAATGATGAATACACCCCGATTCCGGAAAATAAAAAGTTAGAATTTAAAATTCCATCTAATTTTCCCGACCCCACTTATGATATTTCTCTTAACCCACCCACAGAAAAAGGTTTCGAATTAGGTAAAAAGTTGTTTTATGATGGTAGACTTTCTTCAGACGGTGTAGTATCCTGCGGTTTTTGTCATTTACAGGATTTTGCTTTTACGCATCACACTCATATTGTAAGTCATGGTGTCGACGGTGCACTTGGTACTCGAAATGCCCTACCCTTGCACAATTTGGCTTTTATGGAAGAGTTCACATGGGATGGTGCCGTATCGCACTTGGATCAACAACCTATCGTACCTATTACCGCAGAGGTAGAAATGAACGAAACTTTTGCCAGTATATTAAAAAAGCTTGAAAACGAACCAGAATACGTAAAATTGTTTGCAGAGGCATTTACAGATCAAAAAATCAATACAGAAAATATGCTAAAAGCAATATCACAATTTGTGGTGATGATGATCTCTGCAGATTCAAAATATGATAAAATCGAAAGAAATGAAGGTTCTGTTTTTACAGAAGAAGAGCAAGCAGGGTTTGATCTATTCCAATCCAAATGTGCTTCTTGCCACAAAGGTACTTTATTTACAGATCAATCTTATCGCAATAATGGATTACCCATCGATCCAGAATATAACGATATTGGTAGAAAAAGAGTTTCTGGGTTAGAAGAAGATATCTATAAATTTAAAGTTCCTACTTTACGTAATGTACGACTTACATTTCCTTATATGCATGATGGTAGGTTCTTTACATTAAGACAAGTACTCGATCATTATAGTGATGGTATGGTAGATCATGAAACACTAGACCCTATGTTTAGAGATACAGAAAACAATGTAGAGGGAATACCAATGACCGATATCGAAAAAGAACAAATCATCGCCTTTTTAGAAACGCTTACAGACGATGATTACATTAATGACAATCGTTTTTCTGAGTTTTAAACCCTTCCCTATTAGTTAGCTATAACATATCTTTATTTTAACATTTGTTATATAAATGAAAGGATTTGCTAATAAAAACTACTTATGTAGTATATTTGCAATTCATTTAGAATTAATCTATTTACAAAAGGTATGATTAAGGTATCAGATATAGCAAAAAACAAAGTCATCGAATTGATGAGTGACGACGGGTATGATGCTACTACCGATTATGTTCGAGTAGGGGTAAAAAGCGGAGGGTGCTCTGGTTTATCTTATGACTTAAAGTTTGATAAAGAACAAGTTGAAGGAGATAAAGTATTCGAAGACAATGGTGTAAAAATCATAGTAGATAAAAAAAGTTTCCTTTATTTGATCGGTACAACGCTAGAGTATTCTGGTGGTTTAAACGGTACCGGTTTTGTATTTAATAATCCCAATGCAAGTAGAACTTGTGGTTGTGGTGAGAGTTTTTCCCTTTAATTGATAAAAAAATCCTGAATCAATTTAGGATATAAGTAATGGCATATACCGAAGACGATTTAAAGAAAGAGTTAGAGACCAAAGAATATGAGTATGGATTTTATACCGATATAGAATCAGATACATTTCCTGTTGGTCTTAATGAAGAGATAGTTCGTGCAATTTCTAAAAAGAAAGAGGAGCCCGAATGGATGACAGAATGGAGGCTCGAAGCTTTTCGAATCTGGGAACAGATGGAAGAGCCAGAATGGGCAAATGTAAATTACGAAAAGCCAGATTTTCAAAGTATTTCTTATTATTCTGCTCCAAATAAAAAACCCAAATACAACAGTATTGATGAGGTGGATCCCGAGTTATTAGAAACCTTCAAAAAATTAGGTATTTCTCTGGATGAGCAAAAGAAACTTGCAGGAGTAGCAGTAGATATAGTAATGGATTCTGTTTCTGTAGCAACTACTTTCAAAGAAACTCTTGCCGAGAAAGGAATTATATTCTGCTCTATTTCTGAGGCAATCAAAGAACATCCAGAGCTGGTAAAAAAATATATAGGTACTGTAGTACCACAAAAAGACAATTTCTATGCAGCCTTAAATTCTGCTGTTTTTAGTGATGGTTCTTTCTGTTATATTCCAAAGGGAGTACGTTGTCCTATGGAGTTATCTACCTATTTTAGAATTAATCAGGCAGGTACAGGTCAATTCGAACGTACTCTTGTGGTTGCAGACCAAGGAAGTTATGTAAGTTATCTCGAAGGATGTACCGCACCTTCACGTGATGAAAATCAATTGCATGCGGCCGTTGTAGAATTAATTGCACTTGATGATGCAGAAATTAAGTATTCTACCGTTCAAAATTGGTATCCTGGTAATGCAGAAGGAAAAGGAGGAGTTTATAATTTTGTAACCAAAAGAGGACTTTGCGAAACCAATGCAAAAATATCCTGGACTCAAGTAGAAACAGGATCTGCGGTTACCTGGAAATATCCTTCATGTATCCTTAAAGGTGATCATTCTGTAGGTGAATTTTATTCGATAGCTGTAACTAATAATTATCAACAAGCAGATACAGGTACAAAAATGATTCACTTAGGTAAGAACACTAAGAGTACCATTATATCCAAAGGTATTTCTGCGGGAAAATCACAAAATAGTTATAGAGGATTAGTACAAATAAATAGTAGAGCCACGAATGCACGTAATTTTTCTCAATGTGATTCATTACTAATGGGCAATGAATGTGGTGCTCATACGTTTCCTTATATAGAAGCAAAGAACAAAACTGCTCAAATAGAACACGAAGCGACAACAAGTAAAATAGGTGAAGATCAAATTTTTTATTGTAACCAACGAGGAATTGATACAGAAAAAGCAATCGCCTTGATCGTAAATGGTTTTAGTAAAGAAGTATTAAACAAATTACCTATGGAGTTTGCTGTAGAAGCTCAAAAACTTCTAGAAATTTCTCTTGAAGGTTCTGTAGGGTAATTTAAAAAAATAACTAAAACTCTCTAGTAATGAAAAAACCATTTATTTTAATTGTACTAAGTCTATTACTTTTTTCTTGTAAATCCGAAAACAAAAATCAAGAACCCGATTTAATACGAGGTGAATTTATTTATATAGATGATGCAGCGGTAATTAAAGGCGCTGATTTTATCTATGGTGTAGAATTAGGTGATCTAACAAATGAATTGGCAAAAAAAATAAAGCCATTACAAAGAGAAGAATATGATATGGTTCCTGTAGTTATTAAAGGAATCATTAAAGATAATCCTGGCGAAGGTTGGGAAGAAATAGTAGAAATAAAAGAAATCATTGGGGTAAGTGAACCTACCTCAGAGTTGCCAACCAAAATCAACTCTTCTGGGCATAACCATAATCATGGTGATGGCCATAATCATGAAGGTCACAACCATTAACAAAAAGCAGAGAATACCACTATAAAATGTTAGAAATAAAGGATTTACACGCAAGTGTCGAAGGAAAAGAAATTTTAAAAGGTCTTAACCTAAATGTAAAAGCAGGAGAAATACATGCTATTATGGGACCCAACGGTGCAGGAAAAAGTACCTTGGCAAGTATTGTAGCAGGTAAAGAAGAATATGAGGTTACCAAAGGAAATATTCTTTTGGATAATGAAGATATTGAAGAACTAGCTGCAGAAGAGCGTGCTCATAAGGGAGTTTTTCTTTCATTTCAGTACCCGGTAGAAATTCCTGGTGTAACCGTTACTAATTTCATGAAAACGGCTATTAACGAAACCAGAAAAGCACAAGGGCTCGAGGAAATGCCTGCAAAGGATATGCTTAAGAAAATTCGTGAAAAATCAGAATTGTTAGAGATTGATCGCAAATTTTTATCCCGATCGCTTAATGAAGGGTTTTCTGGTGGAGAAAAGAAACGAAACGAAATCTTTCAAATGGCCATGATGGAGCCAAAATTGGCAATTTTGGATGAAACAGACTCTGGATTAGATATCGATGCATTACGTATTGTAGCAAATGGTGTAAACAAACTAAAAAGCAATGACAATGCTATCGTAGTGATTACGCATTACCAACGCTTATTAGAGTATATCGTTCCTGATTTTGTACATGTTTTATATGATGGTAAGATCGTAAAATCTGGTACCAAAGAACTAGCATTAGAGCTAGAAGAAAAAGGGTATGACTGGATTAAAGAAGAGATAAATGCATAAATTTTTACAACTTAAAACCATGTGTTTTAACTGGTTTAATAAGTTGTATAAAAATAAAAACGAGTTTGAGGGTTTTTACTCCTAAAACTTGAAACTGTTTCTTTTGAAACAAAACTTGAAATTGAATATGGAATTGAAAGAAAAATTGGTGTCCTCTTTTTTGGCTTTTGAAAACACAGTAGATGTAGATGCTGCTGTGCACGATATACGAAGTCAGGCAATCAAAATCTTTGAAGAGAAAGGGTTTCCTACAAAAAAGGAAGAAGCCTGGAAATATACATCCCTAAATACTGTACTAAAACATGACTATAGCATTTTTCCTAAAGAAGAAAATGCATTAGAGTTTAAGGACATAAAGAAATACTTTATTCATGATTTAGACACCTATAAGATTGTATTTATCGATGGTAAGTATTCTTCTCATTTGTCTGAAACCACTCATGATAAGATAGATGTATGCTTAATGTCATCTGCTTTATCTCATGATAAATACAAATCTGTAATCGACACCTATTTTAATAAAATAGCAAAACAAGACGGACTTACTTCTTTAAACACGGCCTTTTCTAAAGAAGGAGCTTATATCTTTATTCCAAAAAATAAACTTGCAGATAAGCCCATACAAATCATACACTTTTCTACAGGAAAAGAATCTGCACAAATGCTACAACCTCGTAACCTGATTGTGGCAGAAGAAAACTCACAAGTACAGATCGTAGAACGTCACCAAAGCTTAAACGATAACCCTGTACTTACAAATTCTGTTACAGAGATTTTTGTAGATAAAAATGCTATTGTTGACTATTACAAAATACAAAACGATCATCAAAACGCATCTTTAATAGACAATACCTATATAGAACAACAAGCAAATAGTATTGCTTCTGTTCATACGTTCGCCTTTGGAGGAAATATTACCAGAAATAATCTTAATTTCTATCAAAAAGGAGAAGGTATAGATTCTATTCTTAATGGAGTTACCATTATAGAAGGAAAACAACATGTAGATCACAATACATTGGTACATCATACCGAGCCAAATTGTGAAAGTCACCAGGATTATAAAGGTATTTTTGATGAAAAAGCTACCGGTGTTTTTAATGGAAAAATTATTGTAAATAAAGAGGCTCAAAAAACAAATGCTTTTCAGTCTAATAACAATATATTGTTAAGCGATAAAGCAACTATCAATTCTAAACCACAACTAGAAATTTTTGCCGACGATGTAAAATGTTCTCATGGTTGTACCATAGGACAATTAGATGATAATGCACTGTTTTATATGAAATCTCGAGGAATCGCAGAAAAAGAAGCCAAGGCATTATTGATGTATGCCTTTGCCAATAATGTTTTAGAGAGCGTAAAAATCCCTCAACTCAAAACCAGAATCAATAAACTTATAGCAAACAAACTAGGAGTTAATATAGGTTTTGATTTATAGAAATAATTGAAACATTTATAATCATATATAAACCTCTCCAAATTTATGTGAGAGGTTTTTAATTTTAATGCAAAAAACAAACATATACCAAGTACTGTTACTTCTTTTTTATGCTTTCTTTTGTGTCTTAATGTTTCAAATTACTGTACAGTATTTTCCAATCAACTTCGATGTTGCATTTTTAAGAATTAAACAGCAGTATATTCACTTTACACATTATAAAATTGCATTTTATATTCATGTTACATTTTCAATATTCTCTCTTTTTGCAGGGTTTACACAATTTTCCAAGAGGATAAGAACGAAATACTCAAAAACTCATAAAACTATGGGTTGGGTATACCTAACCTCAATCCTATTTGCCGCTCCATCAGGTTTAATCATTGGGGTATATGCCAATGGTGGTTTTTGGTCTCAACTTGCTTTTTGTTTACTTGCTGTTGGTTGGTTTTGGTTTAGTTTTAAAGCATTTTTAGCCATTAGGCAAAAAGATTATAAAAAACATCAAATTTTTATGATAAGAAGCTTTGCTTTAACATTATCTGCCATAACTTTACGATTATGGAAATATCTGATCGTTTTGGTTTTTCAACCTAGACCTATGGATGTTTATCAAATTGTAGCATGGTTGGGGTGGGTTTTAAATCTTATTGTTGCCGAAATCATCATTAGTAAATACATCAAAAAATGAAAAACATATTTTTATTAGTTTTTGTTTCAATTATGTTTTCATGTAAAAATGAAACCAAACAGCAAGCATTAGTCATAGACAACCCTGTGCTAAAAAAAGTAAACACTATACAAAAAGATACATCTCAATATAGAACCGATTTTGATTTAACAGGTTTTTATGTGGGTAGTTTTCAAGCAGCTAATTATGATAACGTTCATAAAAAAAATGGATCATACCATAATAAAATTAATATTTCGATTGATGATGTAAAAAACGATTCGATGTATGGTCACTCTATTGTCGCTGGTAACTCAAGACCGTTTAGAGGAACAATAGATCATAAAACTCTTTTTGCAATAGTTTCTGAACCTGGTGATGATAAATACGATGGGATTTTTGAATTTACATTTTATCCCGAAAAGAAAAAAATTAAAGGAATTTGGATCGCTGATAATCAAAAATTGGCAGTGCCAAAAAGAAGATATAGCCTTAATAAGAAAGAATATGAATATAATCCTGATTTAAACCTATCGTTTGAAGCAGAATATGAATATAACTTGGCTTTATACGACTCTCAAGATGATGAGGGTGGAGAAATGGAAGCTGTTAATCCTGAAATTATCTCTAAATTAAATGCCTCTAAACAACTATTAACCAATCAAGATATAGAAAATCTTAACAAAGGAGAGTTAGAAGTACTTCGCAATCTGATATATGCTAGACATGGATACTCTTTCAAAAATCGTAAAATGCGTTATTTCTTTGATTCTCAAATAGAATGGTATATTCCCGTATCTACAGATATTAGAAACAAATTAACCGATCTCGAAAAGAAAAATATTGAGTTAATCAAACGCTATGAGCAACACGCAGAGCGTTACTATGATTACTTTGGGAGATAGATAAAATATTGGTTTAGATTGTTTTATTTTACGGCACTCACCATCTCCTTCAAAAAAGTATTAAAATCTACACCTGCATCTCCAATAAGTCCAAAACGTACAATCACCAAATCTTTGGATGGGATAATAAATACGCGTTGTCCCTGAAATCCATTGGCAGAAAACATATCTCTAGGCGCATCTGGGTAAAAACCACCAGCATTCAACCAAAAATGCCCTCCATAATCGCCATCAGATGTAGGACTAGGAGTTGTTACATAATCAACCCAATCTTCATTAAATATTCGAGTTCCGTTCCAGTTTCCTTTATGAAGATATAATAATCCAAATTTTGCCCAATCTCTTACCGTTGCCCAGGCATATGAAGATCCAACATAATTTCCTGCCATATCAGCTTCTATAAGCATAGAATGCATCCCTATTTTATCAATAAACTCTCGATACGGAAAATCAAGATATTCCTGGTCATTACCTAGCTTTTTTCTCAGGATCCCTGATAACAAATTAGATGTCCCCGAAGAATAATACCAATGTTCATTGGGTTTATGGATTGCTTTTTTATGAATTTGTGAACGGGTCATATCGGTATCTAGGTACAGCATTCTGGTTACATCAGAAATAGAACCATAATCCTCATCCCACTCCAGGCCACTATTCATCTGCAATAAATTATTGATTGTAATCTCTTTTCTATCATCATTCTGCCATTCGGCTATGGGTGCTTTGTCTTTTAGAACTATTTTTCCTTGCTTTTGTAGTACACCATAGACTGTAGAAAGAATACTCTTAGTCATCGACCAACCTAGTAAGCGGGAATCATTTGTTAAACCCTCTATATATTTTTCTGCAATTATTTGATCTTTATAAATCACCAAAACTGCTCTGGTTTTCTGTATATATTCTCCTTCCTCATCAAAAATAGAAGAGACAGTTTTATGAATTTTATTATAATCTATAGTTTCAAAAATAGTATCCTTTTGTTGTAACGACCCATAAGGATATGCTAACCCTGTATTTGTTTTTGTTCTATTAGGCGTTAAAACAGAAGCTTTTTCATCAAAATCATCATCGACCAAAACGCTTCCTAATCCTTCTCTATATATTGCTTTTCTTTCTTTTAATCCAAACAAAGACGCAGAAGCAGTCTTTTGTTTCATATCTACTTGATCCTCTGCCAAATGAACCGGATCAAAATTGTTGTCATAAGTATCTGTAAACTCAACACTTCTATGAGCCAAAAAAACCGAAGAACACATATTTTTGGCAGAATATCCATTTAGAATATTCAGCTTTGAATAGTTTAAAATTACACCAACTGCTATCGCTATAAGTAGCAGTAGAAATATGCTCAGAAAAATCTTTTTAAATCGTTTCATTAGAAAAATATATAAACAATAGTCAATTACCTCGGAGCAAGCTCACGAGCCATCCAGTCAAAAAACGTTTTTAACATTTTGAGGCAAGCCTCTTAGGATTAAATTCCACAATGTGATTAAATCAATTAAAAATAAGTAATCCTAGTTAGAAATACTTACTACTTTTGCAAAAAGAAATTGATATGCTAGATGTACATAAAATCAGAAAAGATTTTCCAATTCTTGATCGCCAAGTAAACGGAAAACCTCTGGTCTATTTTGATAATGCTGCCACATCACAAACCCCTCAGGTTGTTATCGATGCCATTGTAGATTACTACAGTAATTACAATGCAAATATTCATAGAGGAGTACATACACTCTCTCAAGAAGCAACAGATGCTTATGAGATTGCCAGAAAAAAAATACAGACCCATTTTAATACAAAACATACCCATGAAGTGATTCTTACTTCGGGAACTACTCATAGTATTAATATCATTGCAACAGGTTTTACAAATCTTCTTTCTAAGGGTGATGAAGTTATCGTTTCGGCCTTAGAACACCATTCTAATATTGTGCCATGGCAAATGCTTTGTGAACGAACAGGTGCTATTCTTAAAGTGATCCCGATGAATGAAGAGGGAGAACTAGTAATGGATGTATTTGACACTTTGCTTTCTGATAAGACCAAACTTGTTTTTACCAATCACATTTCTAATGCCTTAGGAACCATTAATCCTATCAAAGAAATTATAGATAAAGCACATAAAGTAGGGGCAGCTGTACTTATAGACGGTGCACAGTCTTGCCCACATATCAAACCTGATGTACAAGAGCTTGATGTAGATTTTTATGTTGCTTCTGCTCATAAATTATGTGGCCCGACAGGAGTAGGTATGCTCTACGGAAAAGAAGAATGGCTAAACAAACTTCCTCCTTATCAAGGTGGTGGTGAGATGATAGAGCTAGTAACCTTCGAAAAAACTACTTATGCAGGACTACCACATAAATTTGAAGCAGGAACTCCTAATATTTGTGGCGGAATCGCATTTGGTGTTGCATTGGATTATATGAACAGTATTGGCTTTGATACTATTGCCGCTTACGAAAATGATTTACTTGCCTACGGAACCGAAAAATTATTAGAAATAGAAGGTTTAAAAATATACGGTACTTCCAAAAATAAAACTTCGGTAATTTCTTTTAATCTGGATAACATTCATCCATATGATGTTGGTTCTATTGTAGACAAATTAGGGATTGCAGTACGTACAGGACATCATTGTGCTCAACCTATTATGGATTTTTATAAAATACCAGGAACCATACGCGCCTCATTTTCATTTTATAATACCAAAGAAGAAATAGATGCACTTGTAGATGCTGTAAAAAAAGCAAAAATGATGCTTTCTTAGTATTTTCCTTAAGCCATTGACTAATAGAGCAATTAGTTTATCCTATACCATCATTGATAGAAAGTGTTGAATAGCAATTATTCTTGTTGTATTTTTGTCGAAAATTAATAGCTAATGACGATTAAGGAAATTCAGGAAGAGATTATGGACGAATTTGCAATGTTTGATGATTGGATGCAGCGATATGAGTATATGATCGAATTAGGAAAATCACTTCCGCTTATAGAAGAAAAATATAAAACCGAAGATAACATTATTAAGGGATGCCAAAGTAAGGTATGGGTTCATGCCGAAATGAATGATAATAAAATCGAATTTACTGCAGATAGTGATGCAATCATTACCAAAGGTATTATTGCCATATTAATTCGTGTTTTTAATAGGCAACACCCAACAGAAATTGTTGAAGCAGATACCGATTTTATTAATGAAATTGGATTAAAAGAGCACTTATCTCCTACCCGAGCTAATGGTCTGGTAAGTATGATTAAGCAATTAAAAATGTATGCAATAGCTTATCAAACACAAATAAACTAGTTTCTTTTTATGGGTATTACCCTAAAAAAGTAAAAAAAAGAACGATTATGAGCGAAACCACCATAGATACCAATGAATTGGGCGAAAAAATTGTAAGAGTACTAAAAACGATTTATGATCCTGAGATTCCTGTAGATATCTACGAACTTGGACTTATTTATGACGTATTCGTCAATGAAGATTATGATGTAAAAATTTTAATGACTCTTACTTCTCCTAATTGTCCTGTGGCAGAATCATTACCTCAGGAAATACAAGAAAAAGTAAAATCTTTGGATGCTGTAAATGATGTCGAAATGGAACTTACGTTTGATCCGCCATGGTCTCAAGATTTAATGAGTGAAGAAGCCAAATTAGAATTGGGAATGCTATAACTTTTAAGTATTTTTAAAAGCATATTACTAATATTTAAATAAATACCTTTTTTGAAGTCTACCATATGGCAGAAGAAATAGTAAATAGAGTTGCAAATAATAAAAATCTCATCACCTTTGACCTTGAAGATTATTATCCTAGTGGTAATCGCATTGTCTTTGATATCAAAGATTGGCTTTTTGAAGGATTGATTTTGCGCGAAAAAGACTTTAGAAAACACGTTTCAGAGCATAACTGGGAACAATACAAAAATTCGTATGTTGCCATCACCTGCTCTACAGATGCTATTATACCAGGCTGGGCCTTTCTTTTGGTTACTAGTTCTTTAATGCCATTTGCAAAAAAAGTAGTTACAGGATCTCTTGAAATGCTAGAAACTATTCTTTATAATGATATTATCACCGATTTTGATTTTTCTGAGTATCAAGATAAGCTAGTAATTATAAAAGGATGTGCCAATAAACCAGTACCACAGGGTGCCTATATTGCCTTGATCCAGAAATTACAACCTATTGTCAAAAGTTTAATGTATGGAGAGGCATGTTCCTCTGTACCCCTCTACAAAAGAAAATAAACCATTAAGCGTTTAAACTTGCTTTTTGTCGAAAAACATGATAACATCTACCCTATATTGAATCAAAAATTAGGGCTAATGTTATCTTTGCAATCGCAAAAAATTTTTAAAAATTAAATACCTTGACCTTAGGTTAAAGGCAATTAATACTAAAAATCAATTATCTTAAACTTACTTACAATTATGAAAAAAACACTGCTAACACTCGTACTTCTTGCAACCTCTACTATTGCTTTTGCGCAAGAAGAAGAAAAAAAAGAAGAAGCGCCTAAAGATGGCTGGACCAGAGCAGGAAATCTTAGTTTTTTGTTCAACCAGGCAGCTTTTAACCACGAATGGTTAGGAGGAGGAACTTCTAACATTGCAGGTAACTTATCACTAACCTATGATTTTAACTACAGAAAAGGTAAGCTTACCTGGGATAATAAGATTATAGCAGATTATGGATTAACCAAATTAAAAGATCAGGAGTTTACTCGCAAAACCAATGATCGTTTAGAATTTAATTCTTTAATAGGACAACAAATCAAAGAATCTAATTGGTATTACTCATTCTTCTTAAACTTTAGAACTCAGTTTGATAAAGGATATGTATTTGGTGAAGATGCCAACGGAAACGAAACCAGAACAGAAACTACTCATATTTTCTCACCTGCATATTTACAATTTGGTCCTGGTATGCTATGGAAAAAAAGCGATAACCTAAAAGTAAACATAGCACCAGCAACAGCAAGATTCATTTTTGTTGATGGAGATTTTACTAAAGTAGATACTGCAGATCAAGCAGCTCTTGATGCATACGTTCCTTATTTTGGAGTAGAAGCGAATGAAACTTCTCGTTTTGAGTTTGGTGCGGCACTTAATGCATATGCTAAATTCGAATTGATGAAAAATGTATCTATGGAGAATATCTTAAATCTTTATGCAAACTACTTAGAAGATCCACAAAACGTAGATATTGATTATACTGCAAACGTGGTGATGCAAATAAATAAATACTTATCTACTAATATTACGTTTCAGGCAATCTATGATGATAATGCAGTTGAAGGGTTTCAGATTAGAGAAGTATTTGGTCTAGGAGTAAACTACGGTTTCTAATACCAGAAAAATATATCTTAAAAAGACCGCTTAAATAATTTAAGCGGTCTTTTTTATACCAGAAAGGATATTAGTGGTGTAGTATATTCTTTTACCTTATGTAAGGACTCTACTATTTTTTCGTCTACACTATACTATAAACATTTAAAAATCAGAAGTTATGAGTAAGTTAGTTTTGGTTTTAAGAATTTTATTAGGGGCATTATTGATTATTTTTGGAATGAATAAGTTTATCGAATTTATTCCTGCATTAGAATTTACCAATCCAGATGCCATAGTGTTTTTTGGAGCCCTCGCTGATAGTTATGTATTAAAAACAGTAGGATTAATCGAAGTCCTTGTTGGTTTTTTACTATTAATTAATATGTCGGTACCTTTTGCATTGGTTGTATTGGCACCGATATCAATAAATATTATTTTATTTCATATTATTTTGGACCCTAAAAATATAGGACCTGCAATATTTGTTTTTCTTGTAAACACATTTTTGATTTATACCCATTGGGATCGCTATAAACCGCTTTTCTAAGATCATTTTTAAGTTTACACGAAACCCTCGACTGCTCTTCTAACGAATTCGCATATTGTTAAACCCCAAAACAATATATAAAGAAACCCTTCCTTTCTTTATTAGGATTACTTGCAGAGCAGTCATTTTTATACTTTCTTTAGCACTTTTAGAAGCTTCTTTTGATAGATTTGTAGGGCATACAACCATAAACATTATGAAAAATACGTTCATTCTCTTATCTATCTTAACCGTAATGATAGCTTGTAAGAATCAAACACAAGAAACAAAATCCAATAAAACTGCTATTGCATTGAACTACCCAGAAACTAAAACTGTAGATACCGTTGACACCTATTTCGAAACCAAAATAAAAGACCCTTATAGGTGGCTAGAAGATGATCGAAGCAAGGAAACCGAAAATTGGGTAACTACTCAAAACAAAACCACTTTTGATTATTTAAACAAGATTCCTTTTAGAGAAGATCTTAAAAAACGATTATCTGATCTTTGGAACTACGAAAAAGTAGGCGCTCCCTTTAAAGAAGGTGATTATACTTATTTTTATAAAAACGATGGCCTACAAAATCAACACGTTTTATATCGATTTAAAAAAGAAGGAGAAGAACCCGAAGTTTTTCTTGATCCAAACACCTTTAGTAAAGATGGAACTACCTCTTTGGGAGGTGTCAGTTTTTCTAAAAACGGAAAACTAATTGCATATTCTATCTCTGAAGGAGGTAGTGATTGGCGTAAAGTAATTGTTAAAAATGTAGAAACCAAAGAGGTTTTAGAAGATACTATCATAGATGTTAAATTTTCTGGAATGTCCTGGAGAGGTAATGATGGATTTTATTATTCTAGTTACGATAAACCCAAAGGAAGTGAACTTTCTGCAAAAACAGATCAACACAAAGTATATTACCATAAACTAGGTACTGTACAAAAAGACGATCAACTTATTTTTGGAGGAACCGAAGAAGAAAAACATAGGTATACCTATGCATACCTAACAGAAGATGATCAATATTTAATTATATCTGCCAGTACTTCTACTTCTGGAAACAAATTATTTATAAAAGATCTTAAAGATTCTAATAGCAAATTGATCACTATTTTGGATACTACAGAAAGTGACACCTATATCATCGAAAATGTAGCTTCAAAACTGTATTTGGTAACTAATTTAAATGCTCCAAACCAAAAAATAGTTACTGTAGATGCCTCAAACCCTACTCCAGAAAACTGGGTAGATTTTATACCAGAAACAGAAAATGTACTCAGCCCCAATACAGGAGGAGGGTATTTCTTTGCAGAATATATGGTAGATGCCGTTTCAAAAGTATTTCAATACGACTATGATGGTAAATTAATTAGAGAAGCGATATTACCTGGTGTTGGTAGTGCAAGTGGATTTGGTGCTAAAAAGGAAGAAAAAGAACTCTATTATTCGTTTACAAACTACAAAGTTCCTAGTAGTATCTATAAATATGATATCGCCAAAGGAACATCTACCCTGTATCGCGAACCAAAAATTGATTTTAACCCAGAAAACTACGAAAGTAAGCAGGTATTTTATAATTCTAAAGATGGTACAAAAGTACCTATGATTATTACCTATAAAAAAGGAATCGAGCTTACCGGTAAAAACCCTACCATTTTATATGGTTATGGTGGCTTTAATGTTAGTCTTACGCCTTCTTTTAGTATTGCCAATGCCGTTTGGATGGAACAAGGAGGTATTTATGCCGTACCCAATCTAAGAGGCGGAGGCGAGTATGGTAAAAAATGGCATATTGCAGGTACAAAATTACAGAAACAAAATGTATTTGATGACTTTATTGCAGCAGCCGAATATTTAATAGAAAATAAGTATACCTCTAGCGATTATTTAGCAATTCGAGGTGGTTCTAACGGAGGTTTATTGGTTGGTGCAACAATGACACAACGTCCTGATTTAATGAAAGTAGCCTTGCCTGCAGTTGGTGTTTTGGATATGCTAAGATATCACACTTTTACAGCTGGCGCAGGATGGGCCTATGATTATGGAACATCAGAAGAGAGTAAAGAAATGTTCGAATACCTAAAAGGGTACTCTCCCGTTCATAATGTAAAAGAAGGCGTACAATATCCTGCAACAATGGTTACTACAGGAGATCATGATGACCGTGTCGTACCGGCACATTCATTTAAGTTTGCTGCAGAACTTCAGGCAAAGCAATCTGGTATAAATCCTACACTAATAAGAATTGAAACCAACGCAGGTCATGGTGCAGGAACACCTGTTAGCAAAACTATAGAGCAATATGCAGATATTTTTGGCTTTACCTTATACAATATGGGATACGAAGTTTTGCCAGAAAAAACTATAGCTCAACTAAAAAAATAAACTTTAGTCAACTACCACGGAGTAAGTTCATGAGGCATCCAACGGAAAAACAGTTTTTACATTTCGAGGCAACCCTCGGAGAATTAAACTCCACAATGTGGATTAAAAACCATACTAAAAAATCCGTTTTCTAGATAGAAAACGGATTTTTTACTTTGAACTCATTCTAGTAGTACTAAAACAAAGCTAAAATCTAGATATAAATTCGGTGAGATTTACTTCTCTAGGAAGATTAAATTTTTTACGTAATCTATAACGTCCCATTTTTACACTTTTACTAGAGATACCCATCAAATTGGCAATATCCTTCGAATTAAAGTGCAGTTTTAGAAAAGAACAAAGCTTTAACTCTGTTGGTGTTAGGGTAGGATACTGTTCTCCAAGTTTTTCGAAAAAACCAGAATTTACCTGTTCAAAACGCAGTTTAAAAGCATCCCAGTTTTTTTTGGAGTTTCTATTTACAGATGCCAGAAGATTGTCAATCTTTTGTTGATGAACTTTATCTACACCTTTTTTAATTTCATAAATATCATCTTTAAAATGTTTGATAAGTTCTCCATCTTCTATGATTTGTAAAGCAGAGGTTGTAAGTTCTTTATTTTTAATTTCGAGAATATCTTTGGTTTTATTGAGTTCTAGTTCTGCTATTTGTTTTTCTTTTTCTATTAACTTTTTCTCTTTTTTATGTTTTGTTCTTAAATAACTAAAATACAACAACCCAAACAGACCAATAATAATGGCACCCGATAAGTATATCGCTTTCATAATATGGTCAATTTTTTTTTCTTTTTGGGCTAAAATAAGTTGTTGTTCTTGTTGTGCTCTTTCATAATTATCTCTTAGTTCTGATATTTTCCAGGTATTTCGGGTACCAAACAAACTATCCTTTAAAGCAGTCCCCATGGTAAGGTATTCAAAAGCCAATTTATACTGTTCCAGTATTTGATGAGTAGCAGCCAAATCAAGCTGAATTTCTGCTTTAAGAGAAAGGTCTTTTATAGAATTTGATAACGCCAGCGCTTTTAAAAAATAGGTTACAGCCTTATCATGTTTGCCTCTAACCTTATACATACTACCAATATAATAATTTGCTTGGGCGATATGGGTGGTTTCTCCAGACAACTCGATAGTATCATAGTTGTCTAACAATAATTTTTCTGCTACATCAATATTTCCTAATTCTAAGTGTACTATCCCTTTTAGCATTAATATTCTGGCATTCCTAAAATCTTGCGTATCCTTATCTACGTTTTCGTTATCTATTATTTGTTGTGCTTTTTCTATATAAGCCAAAGACTTTTCATATCGCTCTTCATAAAAATTAACGAATGCGAGGTTTTCGAATGTATTATTAAGAAATGATGCCTTTACGGGGCTATTCACCTCCATAAGTATAGCAATAGATCTTACATAATAACTTTCGGCCAAATCATATTGGCCAAATGATTGATAAATATTACCAATATTATTATAAACAGCAGATTGAGTATCTAGAGATTCTTCATTTTCTAAAATGTCAAGTGCTTCTCTATAGAGTATAAAGGATTTTTCAAAATCTGATTTAGCATTGTAAGCGATTCCCAAACAATTCAAACCTTTGGCAACTCTAAGGTTATCATTGATAGCTCTACTCATATCTATGGCCTCATTAATATATACAATCGAAGAGTCTGGTTTTTTTTGACACAAACTCAGTCCTTTTAGACGCAATTCGTCAATGCGAATGGTATCTTTTACAGAAAACCTTTTTTCTTGCAAAAAATTAAATGTATTTGCCTGTATACATGCACAAGTCAAAAAAAGGTAAACCGTAAATTGTATTCGAGAATAAAAAAACATGAGGGCTTTCAATTTTAACAAAAGTTTTATAGGTATTATAAATATATTAAAAACCTCTGATTTATAGGGTTTAGTATATCTGTAGACTTTTTGTAGACCTATTTATTACCATTCCATATAATTTGTAGACTTTTTTTATGTTATACCAATGCAAAATATCCTCATTCTTTTTGGAGCTTTGCATTGTCTTTTAATAAACAATTCGCATATATAGACATTTTAAGTTTTGTCTAGGTATTGTACTCCCCCCACTATACAAATACATGGTTTCATAAACCGATTTGGTGTTCAATAAGATTAATTTAAAGTAAACACGAACACAAACACATTAAAAGTTAAAAGTATTATGAAATACAAGAACATTGTTGCGGGAATACTGACAGTTTTTTGCTTTGTAGTCACAGAGTCACAAGCACAAAAAACATTAGAAGTACAAGAATTAGAAAATGGTAACATTAAAAAAACAGCCTCGAAAGCTAACTATCTAAAACGAGGCACACTTTCTAAACTAAGTTTAGATTTACAATCGGTTATTGATAAAAATACCGAAGGAGTCATCGTTGATAATAATGCTGTTTTGGTAAGAGCTTTTCCTAATCAAAGTGTAATTGCATTAGAAAAAGATTTAGCATCAATTGGTGCAAAACGATGTAAAATAAGAGGTAAATATGTAACCGCATGGATTCCTATAGATAAAATAACATCTTTAGAGTCCTTGACATCATTAAAGCATTGTGCTGCTCAAACTACTTCTCAAAACACAAATTCTTTTTTCTCTAAAGAAAAAAGAGCATCGGTAAAAACAGGAAAAACTGTTACTCAAGGAGATATCTCAATGCTTACCAAGGCGGTTCGTGAAAATCTAAAAGTAGATGGAACTGGCATTCGAATAGGAGTAATGTCTAATAGTTATGATTTATTAGAAGACGCAGCACAGTCTGTTATAGATGGTGATTTGCCAGGTGCCAATAACCCAAATGGATATACCCAAGAAGTAGTATTGTTGAGAGAAGGACCTGATTTTCTATTAAATAATTCATCTGTGGATGAAGGACGTGCAATGGCAGAAATTATTCATGACATAGCACCAGGAGCAGAAATCTTTGTTCGTACTGCTTTTTTGGGGATAGAAGATTATGTTGATGGGATTTATGAACTAGCCGATGCTGGTGTAGATTTTATTGTAGACGATATTAATTATTTTGACGAACCATACTTTCAGGACGGTGTCCTTAACCAAGCCATAGATGATATAACTACTAGGGGAATAACATATTTTACCGCAGCTCTTAATGCTGGGTTAAATTCTTACGAAGCAGATTTTGTAGATTCTGGCATTGATATAGGCGGGCCATGGGGACGTTTACATGATTTTGGAAATGACCATACAGAAGAAATAGTTGTAAATAACGACACGATTGCTGTTCCGACTTTACCTTTTGTGTTAAATCCTGGTCAAAGACCAAATCTAACAATGCAATGGGATGATCCTTCCATTTTTGCAAACCCAGAAGGCCCAGGTCCTGATAGTGATTTAACAATCATGATTATAGGCGAAAGAAACGGTGTAAGAAGTCCTATTGCATGGAGTACGCACACCAGTATCACAAATGAAGTGCCTTTTGAAAGAGTTAATAATTTTACAAATCTTACAGAAGAACCTTTAAATCTTAGTATTGCCATTGGTGTTGTAGAAGGTCCAAACCCAGGTAGAATAAAATTTATAAATCAAGCCACTAATTTTGGATTTAGACCCTTTACCGGTACTTTGGTAGGTCATGCAAATGCTGCCGGAGCTATTACTGTTGGCGCAGTAAATTATAATAATACTCCACAATTTGGCGGTACATTGCAACCTTGGTTTAATTCTTCTGCAGGTGGTACTGCTGTTTTATTAGATAGAGATGGTAACCCTATAGCTCCTATTGTTCGTAACAAACCAGACTTTATGGGTCCTCATGGGGCAAACACTTCCTTTTTTGGCGCAACTGGTGATGGCGATATAGAAAATGATGGTTTCCCTAATTTTTTCGGAACCTCTTCTGCAGCGCCACATGCTGCGGCTGCAGCTGTTCTAATGCAAGAAGTTGCCAGACGAGATTTAGGAAGAGATTTAACAAAAGATGAAATTCTTACCGCTTTTATAAATACCGCCATTGATTTTAGAGATCCAGGTTTTGATTTTAGTACGGGGCATGGATTTATACAAGCAGATGTAGCAACAGCAAGTATTTTACCTTACCCTAGTATCTATCGTTTTCAGGTTAGAAACGCAACCACAAATGATGTTTTAGGTACCTTATTTAAAGGTGATGAGATTGATTTGTCTTCTATAGAAGGTGGAAAAATAAATATAGAAGCTTTAGTAAACTTTGGAGATAGCAATGAAGGAACCGTTCGTTTTGGAATGTTCTCTCTTGGTTCTGGTTATCGAAGTGCCAAAGATTTTACAGCACCATACATCGCTTTTGAGGATCAGGAAAATCCTTTTGTAACGAATGGGAAATATACGCTTTCTGCCACTCCAAAAGTAAACTATACTATAGGTCGTCTTACCTTTATGAGGTTCTCTATTATTAATGGAGAGGAGAACAGATATAGTAATTACTATAATTATCGTAAAGATGGATCAGAATTAGAGAGTAAAATATATCCTAATCCATCTACTGGTGTTATTAATATCGTAGAAAACGAAAAAGAGATAGAACAAATTACAGTGTTCAACTTTTTAGGGCAACGTATTTATGAAAATTCAATATACGATACAGGAAAAATTAAAAAACAAATAGATCTGTCGGGTTATACCAAAGGTATATATACTGTAAAAACTAAATATAGTAACCACAAAGATTCTTTTGAAAGAATAATTATCAGATAAATGATCGTATTCTTTTGTCTAGATGCAGTAGTCTAACTAGGGTATTTACCTGCTCCAAAGCAGGCGCATATCAGAAAAGATTCACTGTTTAAATAAGTGTAAGCATAATTACAACCATAATTTTTTAAAAAACCCGTTTTTCATTTGCAAAAGCGGGTTTTTTTTTGATCAAAGTTCAATATATTTGAGAATGCTTAGAGTCGAAAATATATCTTTTGCTTACGACACTCAACCTGTCTTAAAAAATGTAAGTTTCAATATAGAAAAGGGACAACACATTGCTCTTATCGGAGCCAGTGGTTGTGGAAAAAGTACCTTATTAAAAATCATTTATGGCCTTTTGCAAGTTCAAAATGGCGAACTTTTTTGGGATGATGAAAAGTTATTGGGTCCGCTCTTTCATCTTGTTCCTGGTGAAGAGAAAATGAAATATCTTTCTCAAGGATTCGAATTACAGCCTTTTAGAAGTGTTGCAGAAAATATAGGTCAATATCTATCCAATTTTGAACCAGAGCAAAAACGAGGCCGTGTAAATGAACTGTTAGAAATCGTAGAAATGATCGATTTTGCCCATACTAAGGTAGAAAACTTGAGTGGGGGTCAAAAACAAAGAGTAGCGTTGGCAAAAGCATTGGCCAAAAGACCTGAAGTACTTTTATTGGATGAGCCTTTTGGTAATATTGATAATTTTAGGAGAAGTTCTTTACGAAGAAACCTTTATAGGTACTTGAAACGAAATAAAATCACCAGCATTACCGCTACTCATGATAAAACAGATATTCTATCTTTTACAGATCAAACCATTGTCATTCGACAGGGAGAAATATTAACTCAAAAAAACACTATCGATTTATATCAAAATCCTACTAACTATTATGTAGCATCTTTATTTGGTGAGGTAAATGAAATGGCGCTTTCTTTATTTACAAATTCGAAAAAGGAAGGTACCGTTTTGATCTATCCGCATGAAATAAAAGTAGATCAAAATTCTGATAAAAAAGTAAGGGTTAAAAATGCTTATTTTATTGGTAATGATTATTTGACCGAAGCAGTTTTTGAAAACACTATCGTCTTTTTTAATCACAATAAGGCATTAAAAGCTCCAGAAATAGTTGGGATTACCATAGCAGAAGAAATCTTTCAGAAAAGAACGGTATTTTAGTTATTCAAATTTCTCTAATTTCAGTTCATTTCCGTCAAAAACTGCATAGGTATAATGAAGAATCCAATCTCCAAGATTCGTATAGCTGGATTTTTCATTTAATTTTATTTCCATAGGAAGATGTCTATGACCAAAAACAAAATGATCTCTATGTTTAGTTGCTAGTTTTCTTTTACAGTACTGTACCAACCATTCATTATCTTCTCCTAAAAAAGTTACATCCTCATCACCAGAAATCAGTTTGTTCTTTACAGAAAGGTATTGTCCTAATCGCACACCTAAATCTGGATGTAACCATCTAAAAAGCCATTTTGATACAGGATTTGTAAACACTTTCTTCATTCGTTTATATCCTTTGTCTCCAGGCCCCAGACCATCACCGTGGCCAATAAAAAAAGTAGTAGTATTGAAGGTAAATTCTTGTGGTTTATGATACACAGGTATATTAAGCTCTTCTTCAAAATATCCATTCATCCACAGATCATGATTGCCTACAAAGTAATATACTGGTATTCCTGCATCTGTAATTTCTGCCAGTTTTCCCATGGTTCTGGTAAACCCTTTAGGAACTACCGTTTTATATTCGAACCAAAAATCAAAAAGATCTCCTAATAAAAAGATAGCACCTGCGTCTTTTTTAACCTCATCCAGCCAACTTACAAACTTTTGTTCTCGCGGAAAACTCTTTTCTGATGTTGGAGCTCCTAAATGATTGTCACTCGCAAAATATACCTTTTTCCCAATAGGGATTTCTATGTGATGTTGATTCTTTTCTTCCATTTCCAGAACAAATATACTTGTTTTGTTTTAGCAAAATATGAGAAACTATTGTTGATCACAAAAAAAGAGGAAACTACCCTTTTTGGGTGGGAGAATGTGTCTGGTCTGTTTATACATTTGCCTTGTGTTTGTAAACTGATCACTTATCAAACATGGTTAACCAAAAAGAGGGCAGCCCTTAAGCAAGTGGGCTTTAAAAGCTAATATCGATATAATTATTCATTAACCATTAAAACTATTAGACATATAAGTAACAATCAAATAAAATGAAGTCGATACTATGCTGATTTTGGGGTTTTAATTTAAAAAGATTAGCATAAATAAAACTAGGGTGTCTAAAAAATTAGGCGCCCTTTTGTTACTCTTATCATTTACTCGTTTAACAAGATTTATTAGTCAACTACCACAGAGCAAGCTCACGAGGCATCCAGCGGAAAAACAGTTTTTACATTTCGAGGCAAGCCTCGGAGAATTAAACTCCACAATGTGTATTAAAAAGAAGTATTATTTACTTTTAAATAGTCGAATTGCTTCTGATTTATTTTTTACGTGTAGTTTTTCATAAATATTACGAACATGGTATTTTATAGTATTTAAACTTACATTTAGATCCTCTCCTATATTGGCATAGCTTTTCCCATCTGATAATAAAGTCAATACACGATTTTCTCTTTCTGTTAATTCTTCAAACTTTTTTTCCTGAAATGACTCTACCACCATACGTGCAATATTTATGCTCATTGGTGCTCCCCCATCTTCGGCCTGATTCAAAGCTTGCAATAATTTATCTGTTCCGGTACTCTTTGTTAAATAGCCAACTGCCCCAGCACATAAAGCTTCAAAAACATATTTAGAATTTTCATGTACGGTAACTACAATGATAGACACTTTGGGGAGTTTTGATTTTATATGCCTAATTCCCTCAATGCCATTCATGCCTGGCAATGTAATATCAATCATTACATAATCAGGGGCTAGTTTCTTTATATTAATCAACGCATCTTCACAGTTATGATAGGTTCCAACTACTTTAAAACCCTCTGAGTTATCTATAATCTTTTTATAAGATTGTAGTACAATATCATAATCTTCGATAAGAATTACTCGTTTCATTTTACTGGTTTTCAAACTATTTTAATTCCGAAAATAGTACACGGTTTTTCATAACTTCAAATATCACAATTACTTTTAACATTTCTCCCACCATAAAAAGGTAGTTTTATCCTAAATCACCCAAAAACTCTATACTGGTTCCTGGGATCGATTTTATGGTAAGCTTTCCTCCTATTCTATGCGCTCTTTTATGAATATTATTTAAACCATTCTTTCTTTTTAGATTATTTATATCAAACCCCTTTCCGTTATCTGTAAATGTAATTTTTAAGGTATTTTCAATTTTATAAAAACTCAATGTTACTTGTGTAGCATCAGCATGTTTAAGGCTATTTGTCATAATCTCTTTAAACATTAGTAACAACTGTCTACTCCAGTAGTATGGTAGTTTTATGTCTTTCTCGATTTGATTTTTTTCTATTTTAAAAGTGATTCCTTTATTCTGAAATAATTCTTCGCCAAAATCGGTTAAGTAAAACAAAAGTTCGTTTAAGTTATCACTTTTAGAGTCTATAGACCACACAAAATCTTTAATCCCAAAATATAAATCTTTTGCATCTTTTCTTACTTGAGACACCATTTCTATAGACTTAGAGTTTTGTATCTCTTTGTCTTTCATAATCAATTCTGAAAGCACAGAAATACCTGCTAACTTATTTCCTAGCTCATCATGAAAATCTTGTGCCACGTTTTCTCTAACCGTACTTAATTCTTTTTCTAATTTGGTTGATTGAGCAATTGTATCTCTTAATAATACATTGCGTCGGGATACTTTTAACAATTGCGAATACACCAAAATGGTAATTATGGTAACTACTAATAAAGATGCCGAAACAATAACCCAGATATTCTTATACCATACTTGTGGTATGGTAAAATAATGTTCTTTAGAATACTTCCAGTTACTATTCAAATTTCTGGCTCTAAATTGCAAATAATGCTTCCCGGGGGCATAATTTTGGGTGTTGATAATATTCGATGCTATGGGTACCCATGCATCAGTAGTATTTGATCTGTATTCTGTTAGTACAGGAACTTCTGAATAATCTATGATGTCTAAATTAAAATTACTTTCTTCTTGTTTTACAATTAATCGTGGCGCAGTTATAGGTAAAAACGGTTTTGTATTATCGATTCTAGCTACTCCTTTATTACCTGCCACCCAAATTTGATGATTGCGGTCTTCTATCACCGTTGATGCGTAAGAGGATATGAAGCCTTGCTTATTCCCAAAATTATAAAATATCTCATCTTTCAAAATTGAAAATCCTTTTTGAGTAGCGATCCATAAAACATCTCTGTGATCCAAAAATATATTATTAATCCTGGTAGAAGCTAAGCCTTCTTTCTCGCCATAATGAACGATTTCATTATTTGCTTTGATCAAAGAAACTCCATCAGAGGTTACACACCACATCCCTTTATTAGAAAAACTCACTAATTTTTGAATATATAGTTTTTTTAATCCCTCATTAGTTCTTAAGTGTCTAAGACATGTCAAAGAATCAATGTCATAGATGAAGATTCCATTGTTTGTAGCCACCCATACTTCATCTTTAAAAAAAGCGATGTCATTAATGACAATATTATCTCTATTATTAACAAAAAAACTTGTGACTTTACCAGTTTCCAGGTCTGTTCTACTTAAAGATGCTCCAAGATAAGAAAACACATATTTCCCTTTTTGTTTATGAAAGTACATTGACCCAACTATTTCATATTCTAATATTTCTTTTCTTCTTTCGTCCTCTTTTATAAATTGTAATGGTATTACATTGGTACAAAGTTCGTTTTCCATAAACCTTGTAACATGATAATCAAACACCATGGGAGATAGGTTTTTTGTTTTAAAATTGTATCCATAAATACTTTTATATTTTAGAAAAAAAACTTCGTCTTCCTGACCGATAGCGATATCGACGATAGCATCTTCCTTAAGCAGTGTTTCTTTTACTATTTTTTGAGTATTCATTATTTTAAACAAGCCACTGGCATTTGTCGTAATCCATACATTTTCGTCTTTATCTACCAGAATATCACTAACTAAAAACGAAGCATCTATTTGATCTGATAATCGATGCCAACTATTGTTGTTTTTATCGTAGACATAAATCACATCATTTCCTGTTTGGAGTTCGTTTACCGCAAACACTTCATAAGCTGTTGTTCTTATATATTTTTGAATAATCTCATCATTAAAATCATATTTGATTTCTCTAATAATACTATCCTTATTAAAGATAAAAAGGTGATCTTTTTCTGTGGCTAAAAATGTATGCTCATCATACCTGTCAAACCAATTTATATACTTCTCTTTTAAAAAAGGAAAGACTAAAGCTGTTTCTTCATTAGATACATGTTTATGAATACCTTTTAAAAGTCTGGGGTGGGGCCTAAACATAGGCCCTGTAAAAAAATAATACGTACTATCGATAATTTTTCCTCTGCTGTATATATCATGCTTAAATCTCCCTTTTCCAAATTTTATATCTCCGCATGTATCTTTAAACAGCATTAATTCTTTTCTTCTAAATTTCAGCTTATTTTTTCTTTCATAATATACGTATACCGCATCGTTTCTAGCAGCACAAATATCGTTACCAAGTATGGCAAGATTATCAATTCTAGAAACCTCATCGTCCTTTATATTTGGTTTAAAAATAGAATCATTTACCATAAAATGAAGTCCTCCTTTGTACACAGCAAGCGCAACAGTATCTTGATTATATTTTTTAATATCAACGATATAATTTGTTCTAAAACCATCGCTTCTATTAAAAACCTCGAAATCTCTACCGTTATATTTTGTCAAACCATCATCTGTACCAATCCACAGATAACCATCTTTATCCTGGTACATCTGAAACGTAAAATCATGAGGTAACCCATCCTCTGTTTTATAAGCTGTAAACTGAATCTGGGCACACAAATAATTTGCCAACAGCAACATAAAAACCAAGGATCGCCTAATCTGTTTTTGTAGGGTCATAATAGCATCTAACATCTGCATTAATAGGTGCAAAAATAGGTATTAGAAATGTGAAAAAACTACCCTTTTGGGGTGGGAAATGTAAATAGTTTATGCCGTAAGTTTACTTGCATAAAAACATAACAAAAATTTTAATTCCAACTTAAAACACAAAAAAGTACTCAAAATGGAAAAATTAAACCTAGTTCCTTATAGAAATAATGCTGTTTTTTTCTCGAAAAGAATAAACCATCCCGTTTTATAAAATACAACCATACTTTATGTAAACCAACCTATAACAACATCTAGGTACTTTCTGTATTAAAAAGTATCAAGATCCTAAATAGGTAGTAACCCTTTATTTTAAATTATTAAGGAAAGACATATTCTTGAATGTCTATAAATGTTCAAGTATTTAATCAAAAAAACATTTAGTAATGAAAAAACAAATCTCAAATTTAGGAAAGACATTAAGCAAAAAAGCGCAACAACAAATTAATGGAGGAGGAGCATCACCTATTTGCATGAACAAAAGAGCAGGTGATTCTTGTGAATCTTCTAATGGTATAAAAGGTACATGTCAACTACCTCATCCATATGCAGGGTATTTACGTTGTTACTAATAAGTCAACTACTCATACCTATTTAATTATTTAACAGAAGACATATTCTTGAATATCTATAAATGTTCAAATAATTATACCATTTCTCATATAAACTGGTATTAATCAAAATAAATATTTAGTAATGAAAAAACAAATCTCAAATTTAGGAAAAACATTAAGCAAAAAAGCACAACAACAAATTAACGGTGGTGGGGCTGATAAAGATTGTAAAAAAGTAGGAGATCTTTGCGGGCCAAGTTATAATAGAGGAGAATGTAGAGCACCACATCCTAATGTACTTTATCTAGCTTGCCTTCCTATTCGTTAATTAAGAATCATACAAAACAAAGTCATGACAATAATTCCTCTGGTCATTGCTAATTACAAAGTTTTGGATTTTTACTAAACTAGAAAAAGAGATTGTCTAAAAAGTTTTTAGACAACCTCTTTTTAATTATCACTAGCATACCACTCGGCATACGATGTTTCTGTTTCTTGCAATTTAAGCGAATGCAGTTTTATGTTTTCCGGTAGTCGTGCTTTAATTTTATGAGCAAAATCGATCACCATATTCTCGCTGGTAGGTTGATAGTCTACCAAAATAACATTGTGTCCTCTTTGTTGTAATTCTTTTGCCAATTCTATATGAGGAGTATTTTTATTAAATACGGTTGCATGATCAAAAACATCCTCGATATCTTCTTTTACTATTTTTTTAAGGTCACCAAAATCGATCACCATTCCTAATTTTACATGAGAAGTGTCTGTAATAGGTGTACCTATTACGGTGACACTTAGCTTATAACTATGACCGTGTACATTTCTACATTTGCCATCATACCCATATAAGGCATGCCCTGTTTCAAAAGAAAATTGCTTGGTGATACGAATTTTACTCATTGTTTACTATATAATTTTCGGCAAAGTTACGGAAGATTACCGTCTCTTTCTTTTATTTATAAAGTAAACCACTACCAGTATGATTCCTAAAATAAGAAATAATCCATTTCCTCCTAAAAAGTTTAATATGTCCATTTTTATTTTTTTAATTTATTCAATGCGATTTTTGTAAACTCTGAAAGTACTAATTCTCCCGATATGATAGCTCTTTTTGGCAATAATTCTTCCCAATGCGATGTGTTTTGCCAGTTTACTTTTTTCATTTGTTGTACCGCTTGTGGATTATATCCTCTTAGCTTTTCTGCAAAAAGTTGTACTTCTTTATCCAACTCTGCAATGGTTTCAAAAATACGAACATATAATCCTTGTTCTTTTGCCCAATACGCATTTTTCCATTGTGAAGCATCCCAGGCAAGCGCTTCAAAAGCTGCCAAACCAATTTTTCTGGTTACAGCAGGTTCGATAACAAATGGGCCAATCCCAATAGTAAGTTCGCTTAGTTTTATAGAAGCCGCTTCGGTCGCTAAACAATAATCACATGCTGCAGCTAATCCTACACCACCCCCAACAGTTTTACCATGTATTCTGCCAATAATAGGTTTTTTACAAGTACGCATGGCATTAATTACATTGGCAAAGCCAGAAAAGAAATGCTTTCCTTCTTCGGGAGTAGTTATCGCAATTAACTCATCAAAAGAAGCGCCGGCACAAAATGCTTTCTCTCCTTCAGATTTTAAGATAATCACGTATACCGATTCATCCTCTGATAATTGATCAAATGCTTTTGCTAAACGAGCTAAAAGTTCTGATGGAAAAGAATTGCTGGCAGGATGACCAAATTCTATAGTGGCTATATTATTTTCTATACTGGTATATAGGCTTCCGTTAGGTCTTGATGTCATTTTATATGGCTTTTAGAGTAAAATTACTACTTTATTTAGTATCCTATAGAAAATTAAAAATTTAAACGCACTATACCTTATTAAACAGTTGTTATAAAGACCCCAAAGGTTTTGAAAACCTTTGGGGTCTTAGTACACTTTACAAAACAAGTTACTATTCTAAAACATATGCTTCTAGCATTTCCCTTATTACATCAGCTTTTTGACGATGTGCATGCTTAAAATTTTCTTTACCATCAAACAGTTTTAAAATATACTCTTTTGAAATGTTTGTAGGTTTATCTAACAAAAATGCATTATAAGAAGAGTATAGATATGTCTTAAAATCTGTGGTAATTTTATGATGTCTAGGATTTGTATGTATATATAAAACCAAATTCTTTATATACTCTTCATCTTTTATTTCCTTTCTTGAAAACTTCCTTTTAAACAAACTTCCAGATCTGGAATATGTCTTATTTATTGCTTTAGAATAAGCATTAAACAAATTAGAAAACCCTTGTGATAATGCTTTTTTTTCGACAACATGAGAAGTCATGACCAATAAATGAAAATGATTAGGTAGTAGACAATAAGCATATATTTCTGTTATAGGAACAATGTGTTTTTTTACTAACCTAAGAAAATAATAGTAATTCTTGGCTTCGATAAAAATGTTCTCTTTGTTATTCCCTTGATTATAGATATGATAATATCTACCAGGTGTTAAAACTTCATACTTCATTTACTTTAATTTAGATAGAAAACTTGCTAGAAGACCCCAAAGGTTTCGAAAACCTTTGGGGTCTTTACGTAATCGATTACTCTCCTAAAATCTTAATATTATCTATATGATACCGAGTGGTTGCTCTGGGATCTCCCCCTATATATCTAAAACCTATTCTAATGTTTTCTCCTAAGCAAGAAATACCTATTGGTCCAATAGGTACAATACTCCCAAATGCATTTAATGGAGCTCTTGGTATAGTTATATCTAATTTATGCCACGTGGTAGTTGTAATATCATCTGTAAAATTATCTGTTATGAAAACCTCGATAATATTACCATTATCATATCCTGCTTGCAGATCAAAACTTAAAATCTCGTTAGCAGACATACTCAAGTCTATATTTGGGGTAACTAACCATACTTCATACAAACTTTCTTTGGATCGATACCCAGTAATTTGAAGGTATCTATTCTCTGCAAAATCACCTGTTTTGTATGTTAACTTACCTCCTGTTTTATTGACATTTATCCATCCTTCAGTTTCTAAATCTTTTGTTTTAGCATCTGTAAAATCTTCTTCAAAAATGATTCTGGTAACTATAGAAGGTTCTGGACATTTTAGTACAATAGGATCACATCGTGTTTCATTATCAAAGGTTAAATCGGCAGGGCTGTTAAGCACCAAATTATACCTGTTGCCTAGATAATTTTTAGTTAAAATTCCTTCGAAACTTCCTTGTTGACTGGGTAATTTGAGTCCCTTAAAATCAGAAAAAGTACTGGTGCTTAATACAGTTGTTCTTCTTGACACACAACTTTCTAGTATACGTTCTCCATCAAACTTATCATTAGACTCTGCTGCATAGGTAAATATGTTATTATCTAATACCTGATTTCTCATAAATTGCAAATTTTCAACTTTAATAAAAAGAAGCAATAATTGGTCTGTAAACTCTTCTAACGTTATTTTTAAAGGTGCTATAGTGGCTATTTCTATAGAGCGCAATATGATATCATCTTTGCCAAAAGAAGGAATTGCTCCTATAGTATTTCCTTCTGAAATTCCTAATGTAGGAACACCATTTTCTATCCCTAGAGATAAACCATCTAGCTTAACATACACTTTACGGCCAAATTCGTAGAATGTAAATAGTGGGTTTTCATCTAGTAATAAACGTATTCCTGCTGTTGGTTTTGTAGGTTTATCCTGAAGAATAAGTTCCTTAAAAAAGTTTCCTGCTTTATCACTGGATATTACATACCCTTCTATATAATTATCTGTTTCTTTAAAAATGACCTTTGCATTTTCTCCATTCTTTTCTAATTCTTGTCCCAAAATACCCTTTATGGCATCTATGGTAATTAATGTACCATGTATGGTAGGTTCTTCAATTTCTTTTTCTAAAACACTAAACTCATTTTCTGTAGTACAGGACATGGTAAGCAGTAACATTAATAGCAATAGAGTGTAATTAAAAGTTTTCATTGTTGTAAGTTTTACGGTGTCTTGTTTATACTATTTTATAATCTGAGATAAACAGTAAGGTAATAGGTGGTTCCCGGACCAAAAAAGTACTTTGATCCATATATGGGTGTTGCTCGTTTTGATTCTTCTAAGGCCAGTTGATAATTTGCGTTTCTAGCTTGTTCAAAACCACCTGTTTTATATGCTTGATTAAGAACATTATTCACAGAAGCAAAGAAGCCTATATAATTCTTTTTTACTCTCCAGGACTTACCTCCTATCGCATTTACCAAAAAATAATCTTCTAATTCTTCTTGATTTAAAAGACTTTTCGCAATATCTTCATCATAGCTTACAAATGGTAAGCCATCGTTATCTTTATAGAAATTGGATGTTCTGGCAAACGGGCTAATTTTTATAAATGCATTAGAAAAATAATTAGTGTTTATCCCAAACCACCAATAATTTGGATCCCGATATTCGAATCCTAATTGCGCTACTCTTTGTGGACCGGTTGCGATATGATATCCTTTTAAAAAGGACATTCCTAAATTTTTTGTTCCGCTATCTTTTATAAACGACTCACTGGTACTGGTGAGTATACTATTGGGGTTATTATCGAATGTAAAGTCTCCTATAGCTGCAACACCTTTTAGCTTTAATTCTGGAGTAACCTGATATGATATTCCCAACTCCCCGCCCAAATATAATTTATCGATATCGGTAAGAATTTCTTGTACATAACCTGTATTAGAACCCGTAATAGCCTCTGTAAAAAAAGATGAGACCTGACTATCATTTCTTATTTTTGTATAATACCCAGTTAATTCTGCTTGTACTCGTGGTGATCGAAATATGTAAGCAATATCAAAGGATTTTGTTGATGGGCTTGTTTGATTTTTATATAACAATTGTGAGACTGTATAATTATTTTGTCTGGGATTTACAAAGACGTTTCTTATTGTTGGAGCTTTATTAAAATAAGCCCCATGATACCGTAGAAAATGGTGCCCATTTATAGCAAATGTCCCTCCCGCTTTTATTCCATAATTCAAAAACTTTGTAGCGCTGCTCTTTCCAAAAGAGTTGTTATCAGAAAAATATCCATTTTCGAATAATCCATTTCTTTGATAGGATGTCTGAGAAGCAGTTGCGCTTACAAAGAGGTTCATGTTTCTATATTTAAATTGCCCTTGCAAAAAACCAGTACCAACATAAGCATCGATCTCATAATTATAGTTATAGATATCTCCTGCTTTTACAATACGATTCGGGTTACGAATATCGCTTTGAATCCTGGTAACAAAATCTGAAGAAGCTATTTCTGTAGTGTTTACAGCAAACGCATCTATATCCAAAAAACCAGTCCCTCCTAGTAAGTCTTTTACTTTGGCAAAGTTCTGATTCTTTTCATTTTGATAGTGAATAGCTGCACCCAAAGTAATATGTTCGTTAAACCGGGTATTAAGAATCATACTACTCATAATACGAGTACCTTCTATTTGGTGATCATATAACATATATGTAGCATTTTGACCTTGTTTACTATTTTGTTGATTGGTTATTACCAAATCATCCCAATTTAATTGTCCATTCTGAATAAGATGTTGCGTTGCCAGATAAGCATTCTGATACTGTAAAGGGCTTGGATTAGGCTCTTTTAGAAATATGCTTGGTAAATTTTGAGGATGTATAGGATTAATAGCTGTACTTCTTCCTCCTCCTGTAAATGTTTGCTCTCCGCCAGCTTCTAACACCATATCTTTGCCACCTACATCAATACCACTGTTCGAAATTGTACCTGTCTGAACTGCAATATTGGTCTGTATTTTTGTGTTTTTAGTAATATCCCAATAATAATTACACATTATCAAAGGTTGCTCTATAAGCTTTTCTCTAGAGTTTCTTAGCTTACCATTTTGGTACCCCCAGTTTGGATTGTAAGTATTTCCTTTAAGATTAGCAACTTCTTCTGTAATGGCGGTAGACCTTCCTCTTCGAATAGGTGTATAAAGCCCTACCAGATTAAGAGCATGTTTTCTTCCCCATTTTTTTTCTACAGCTATAAAAAATGAATTTGCATCATAAAAGGTTCCTTCTATGTATCCTTGATTTCCATACCTTCTGGACAAAGAAGTAGAAAAAGCCCAGTTGTTTTTTGTAAGACCAGAATTATAGGTGGTCATTATCCTTCCTTGATAGCTTCGATTAGACATCGCATATGATATCCTACTACCTTTACGATACTGCGAAGCTCTCATAGTAATATGCGATGTACCTGTAAGCCCACCAAAAATGTATTCGTTTTCTGAAATTCCCTTGGTATACGTCTGATTTCGTTGTACGTCATTTAACCCTCCCCAGCTTCCCCATTCTGGACGACCATTATAAAGAGTGTTCATCTCAATACCATTTATTAGCATCTTTCCATTTTCATTTCCCAGTCCTCTGATACGAAAAAATGCAGCACTAAAATCGTACGCAGCCGCATTCAAAAAAACATCTCGAGTGGCTTGAAGCAAAGGAATATTACTATAAGACGCTTCTTCTTCTAATTCGATGTTGGTTAAATAAATTGTAGTTCCTAATTGCTCTCGATCAATAGCATATTGTAATTCTATTTTTTTTAGGTCAAGATGTTCTCCTTCATGAATAACAATAGGAAAATATTTAGAAATATATCCATTCTTTGAAATTACCAAAACCTGTTCTCCAAGTGGTAACGAAGGTTCATTAAACTCAAATACTCCAAAAGAATTAGTACTGGTTATTTTATCTGTTTCATTAATTTTTACAACAGCTTCAGAAATATTTTCTCCAGTGATATCATCAATAATAATTCCTTTGACAATAGTTTGTTGAGCTTTTGTAACTAAACTACCGCATAAGAAAATTAATCCTAAACAAATGCTACAAAAACAAGGCTTCTTATTCATTACAACTTCTATTTACACATCTCATTATTAATGATCTATAATTATTAAAAAGCAAGATTACAACATCATAGTATCATTTTCTGATACTGAAAAAATTAATCTTTGCAATTCATGTATTTCTTAAATTATTATTTTATGGTTAAAAAACGATTTCTTATCATCTGTGTTCTATTAATTTCTGCTGCTCTTTTGGGGCAGCAAAAAAAGGAATATCATATCCAAACAGTTGCATTTTACAATCTCGAAAACTTGTTTGATCCTGAAGATGATCCAATGACTTTTGATAATGACCGAACTCCTGATGGAAAAGATCATTGGACTTATGAAAAATATACCGATAAAGTAAATAGAATGGCCCGTGTTATTTCGGAAATTGGTGCCGATATAACCGCTAACGCTCCTGTTATTATTGGGGTAGCCGAAATTGAAAATAGAAAAGTATTAGAAGATCTCACTAAGAGTAAGCTTCTTATTAACAAGGATTATGGTATTGTTCATTATGACTCTCCAGACAGAAGAGGTATTGATGTTGGACTGTTGTATCAAAAGTCATTGTTCAAACTAAAAAACTCTAGTTCACATAAACTTATACTTTACGACAATAACACATCAAAAAGAATATTTACTAGAGATCAATTGTTAGTAAGTGGTTATCTGGATGGTGATTTGATTCATATACTTGTAAATCATTGGCCTTCTAGAAGAGGTGGTGAAGCAAAAAGTAGTTACAAACGTAAAAAAGCGGCTTTACTAAACAAGAGAATTATCGATTCTTTATTTGCGATTGATCCTTATTCAAAAATAATTACCATGGGTGATCTTAATGATAATCCAAATAGTCCTAGTGTAAAAAAAGTATTATCTGCCAAAAACAGTAGAAAGGATGTTAAAATAAAAGAGTTATATAATCCCATGGCATTACTTGCCAAAAAAGGGATTGGTTCTATTGCATGGAGGGACCAATGGCATTTATTTGATCAAATGATTATCTCTGCTTCTCTACTGCAACCAGAATATTCTTCTTATCGATTTTATAAAACAGGAATATACAATGTACCCTACTTAATGAACCCTAATGGTAAATACAAAGGTTATCCTTTTAGAAGTTATGCTAATGGCAATTATACATATGGGTATAGTGATCATTTTCCTGTATACTTATATCTTATTAAGGAAAAATAACCTGTTTTTTGAGCAAGTATTTTAAAAAATATGATGCAAAAAAACCCTGTACAAGTAGGTTATACAGGGTTTTTGACTTTTACTGTCCAATCGTTATAGTATTTGAACAAGCCGTATTGGTAACTTCTTCAAAAGTAGTTCCTTCTTCGATAGTGCTGGTTTCTGATTGTCCTAGTACAGTAGTAGTCATAGTACCATCACCATTATCACAAAAAGTAGTTGCAAAACTTAGAACTTCACATTCTTTACAGTTTTTGCTTCCTTCATCATCATCATCATCACTACCACAAGCAACAAATCCTAATGCCAAAATACAGATTGACAAATACATTATTTTTTTCATAATTCAGTTTTAATAGATTAAGGGGAATCTAATATAAACGTTATTTAATTAATTAACAAATAATTAAGAATTAAATTACATTTAAAAGAGTAAATGTGTATTTTGTCGATGTTTCCTTTTGGTTATAAAACAAAAAAGGTGACCTTATAAGTCACCTTTTGTATTTATATTTTAGTTTTTTATTCGCAAGTAGAACGCTCTACATAAGTATCAAAGGGTACACCAATATCTTTATCGTCTATAAAAGTACTCCCATTTTCTCCTCTACATACAACAATTGTAATATCACTATTAGTACATAACAAACATATTTTTCCTGCAATAGTACAGTCACCCAATGTTGCCAGTTCTTTTTCCCATATCAATTTCTCATCATCATCAAGACTGCAGCTGTTACTTAAATAACTCTCTATAGAAGTTTTATAAGCACTACAGTTATTAGTAGAAGTGTTTTCGCGATAAGTATTTCCTAAGTCTGCAACTTCAACTCTTGCCTGACCGCAATCTACAGGCTCAGCGCCATCATCGCTTCCGCATGCTACAATACCCAGGGCAAGGATATATGCAACAACATATATAAGTTTCTTCATGTTATATTCCAATTTGGGTTAAGTAGCTCCAAAAATAAGAAAATTAACTCGGATTATGTAATTTGGGTGTATAACAAGCTAACTTTAAGAACAAAAAGGGTTAATCAACCTCATAAACAAAGTCCTTATTCACTATAAATTACTTTTATAGGTATGAAATTGATTACAAGAAAGAAATTGTATTTTTAGCGTTTCAAAAAATAAACCTATATTCCCCAGTTAAAATATAAATTGTCTAGAAAACAACAGTTTTGAACGAAACACTAAGTCACAAATTTAATACAATTCTTATCGGTGTAGCTTTTTCACCTAATTTAAAAAACAACATTTTCGAGGCTATGAGAATGGTTGATTTTTTTGATTCTAAAATGATTATCGTTCATGTAGGAGAGAAAACAGAAGAAAAAGAACAGAAGATCAAAAAATTGATTTCAGGCTTTTCTAATGATCATGAAAAAGTAGAAGTTATCTGGCAACAAGGAGATCCTGTTACAGTAATTATTGAAACTGCTAAAGAAAAAAAAGCAGATCTCATCATGCTAGGTGCTATCCCAAGAGAAGATTTTGTTAAGTTTTATATAGGTTCTATCGCTCGAAAAATTACACGTAGGGCGCATTGCTCTGTACTATTACTTATTAAACCGTCTGAAGATTTAAGACCTTGCAATCATATTGTTGTAAATGGATTAAAAGACATTAAAACCAAGCAAACCATTCTAGATTCATTCGAGGTTGCTCAAAATATTGGTGCTCAAAAAATTACAATTGTAGAAGAAATCTCACATCAAGAAGTCAACGTTGTTGTACAAGATGACGAAACGCTATTAAAAGATACTTTGATAAAAGAGCAACTTGCCAAAAATGAAGATCAAAGAGTTCGACACATTTTGAATGATGTTCCTAAAGATTTAAAAGAAAATATTTTGATTAAAACCCAATCCATTTTTGGAAAAAGAGGTTACTCGATTGGTCATTATGCAAAAGTGGTAGCTGCAGATCTATTAATCATGAACGCTCCCAACAAAACAACATTTCTAGATCGTATTTTTCCTCACGATCTTGAGTATATCTTATCAGAATTACCAACCGATGTTTTGATTATGAGATAAAATGAAACAAGTCAAAGCAAATTTTTGATGTAGCAAAATGATTAGTTGACGTGTTACATGTGACATCTAAAAAAAACATTAATTAACAACCCATGAAAGATTCAAAAAGCAATATATCGCAATTTATGACACAACTTCCCAAAAATATTTTTTCGGGATTTGTAGTGTCTTTAATAGCATTACCGCTAGGTTTAGGGTTGGCCTTAGCCTCTGAAGCTCCTCCAATTTCTGGTATCATAGCTGCTGTAGTAGGTGGTATTATAGTAAGTATTTTTGGAGGATCAAAAGTTACCATAACCGGCCCAGGTAATGGATTGGTGGTAGTATTATTAGGAGCGATAACTACTCTTGCAAATGGAGATCTTTATCAAGGATATATTTTTACACTTGCTGCAATCATATGTGCAGGGGTATTAATGATTATTATTGGTCTTTTACGATTGGGGACACTTAGTGATTTTTTTCCCTCTTCTGCTATACAAGGAATGTTAGCAGCTATAGGAATAGGTATTTTTGCGAAACAATTTCATGTGATGCTAGCCAATTCTGGTATTAAAGGAGATACCATTTCTTTGTTAGCAGATATTCCAAAAAGTATAACCACTTTATTTAGTACTGGATCCAATACAATAATCGTTGCTGCCCTGGTTGGAGTATCTAGTCTATTTATTATGTTTTTTTATGGTAAAATAAGAAATAAGTATTTTCAGTTAGTGCCTGCTCCTATGTGGATTGTTCTTATTGCAATAGGATTAAGTTATTATTATGAACTCTTTTCTAATCAACCTTATCCTATAGAAAAAGATTTATTGGTTCAGATTCCTGATTCTGTATTTTCGAATTTTCCAACTCCTGATTTTTCTTTACTTACAGATTTAAAATTTATTGGAGTAGTATTCTCTATTACACTTATTTCTAGTATAGAATCTTTACTAAGTATCAAGGCAGTTGATAAATTAGATCCTTATAAACGAAGAGCTAATGTAAATAAAGATCTTACCGCATTGGGTATTGCATCTATTGTAAGTGGTTTTTTAGGAGGACTCAATGTCGTTACTGTAATTGCACGTAGTTCTGTAAATGTTAATAACGGAGGAACTAATAGATCTGCTAACTTTTTTCATTCAGTTTTTCTAATCCTTTTCGTAGTTTTATTTCAGGATCAGTTAAAAAGAATTCCTCTTACTGCATTAGCAGCAATTTTAGTGTATACTGGGTATAAACTTGCCGCTCCCAAAAATTTAAAAGCGGTAGCAAAAATCGGAAAAGAACAGTTACTTATCTTCTTTGCTACAATTATTGCAACCATAACAACTAATCTAATTACAGGAATTCTTATAGGTATTCTTACTGCGTTGGTTATTCATTTTGTACTTAATAAAAGTATCTCATTCTTTGTTAGAAACCTTTTTAAGCCCAATGTGCTTATGTTTAAAGAAGGAAGTAGTACTACTTATTTTGTAAGTGTGAAAGGTTTTTCTAGTTTTTTAAATTATACGAGATTAAGAAAAAAATTAGATACCATTCCAGAAGATAAAGATGCTATTATCGATTTTTCACTTTGTGATTTTGTAGATTATACGGTACAAGAAAGTCTTTTGGGGTACCAGGAAACTTTTAAAAGAAAAGGTGGGTCTTTTGAAATCACTGGGCTTGATATTCATGGTACCGCATCTGAGCATCCTTTGGCTGTAAGAAGTTTAATTCCCCTCTCTAAAAAAATCAAATTAGGAGCAAAATCTACTCTTACCAAAAGGCAAGAAGACCTTAATGTAATATCAGAGGATTTCTCATGGAAATATGATCCAAAAAAGAATACTAATGTTAATGGAATACATGATTTTGTGTTTTTTAAGATAAAGAAAATAAACTACCTCAATAACTCAATTTATGATCCCGAATCAATTTTTAAGATTTCTGATGTAGAATTTTCTGAAGGAGAATTTATTGCAAGAACATTAGTGCGAACTACTGTTCTTACCATTAAACTAAACAGAGAAATTCCAAAATTCACCTTGGATAAAGAGGGCTTGATTCAGTTTGTATATAAATTTGCTGGATTTAAAGATATATCTATAAAAGGGCATCCCGATTTTTCTAAAAGATTTTTTCTTTTGGGTGAAAATCCAGAGAAAATACGACGGTTATTTACTAACGAGTTAGTTTTATTTTTTGAAAGCAATCCTTACTATCATATCGAATCGAATGGTCATTCGATTTTGGTGATGGGAAAAGAACGTTTGGCAAGTATAAAAGAAATTAAAGCCTTACTCGATTTTGGAACCCGACTTGAAAAAGTAGTCTCTGGCATACATTATGATGAATTATTGTTAAAAAGTCTAAAAATTAAATCCTGATCCTTATCATTTTTCCTATTTTGCAAAGATTTTAAATAGTTATATGCAGTTTACTGTCATGATTTATAAAAATAACTCATGAATATTACAAATGATTTCCTAAATATATAGGATCGTTTAATGTATAAGAAAACTTAAAAACAAACACATACAAAGATGAACTTATATCCCATAATAGCGGGAAATTTTAAACTTGATGGAGGTGCCATGTTTGGAGTAGTTCCTAAAGTTTTGTGGAATAAAACAAATCCAGCCGATGCAAATAATCTTATCGATATTACGGCAAGATGTTTACTTATTGAAGATGGTAACAAGCTTATTCTTATCGATTCTGGGATGGGAAATAAGCAGTCAGATAAATTTTTTGGTCATTACTCACTTTGGGGAGATGATACATTAGAAAAATCCTTAAAAGAAAAAGGGTTTCACAATGACGATATTACCGATGTTTTTATTACCCATTTACATTTTGATCATTGTGGTGGCGTGATACAACATAATGCTGATAGAACAGGATATGAACCTGCTTTCAAAAATGCTAAAATATGGAGCAACAAAGAGCACTGGCAATGGGCCACAACACCTAACGCCAGAGAGAAAGCTTCTTTTTTGAGCGAAAATATTACTCCTATAGAAGAAAGCGGGCAATTAAATTTTATATCCAAAAACTCAGCAACATTTCAAAAAAATACCGAACTGGGCTTTGATATTCTCTATGCAGATGGTCATACAGAAAAACAAATGATTCCGCACATACAATATAAGGGTAAAACAATTGTGTTTATGGCAGACTTGCTTCCTACAGTAGGACATATACCATTACCTTATATTATGGGGTACGATACCAGGCCCCTATTAACAATTGATGAAAAAAAACAGTTTCTTGATACTGCCGCCACCCAAGGATGGTACCTGTTTCTTGAACATGATGCTCATAATGAAATAATAACTGTAAAACACACCGAAAAAGGGGTGCGACTTAAAGAAGTTTTTACTTGCCATGAAATATTTAATTAAAACAAAAAAACAAATGATTCCCTCATCTCATAAAATGATTGCTTCAATTGCATCTTCAATGATGATATTGAGTTGTGGTGCTCCCACGATCGTTTCTACTCCTATAGAAAACATAGATGCGATCCCATTAAAAAATATTGATCTTACAAGAGATCAGCTAAAAACCTGGGGAGAAGCAGATTTGGTTTCTGATACCATTCCCGGAATGAGTATTAATAAAGCATACGAAGAGATTATTAAAAATAGAAAAGGTAAAACTGTCATTGTTGGAGTTATCGATAGCGGTATTGATATAGAACATGAAGACCTTAAAAATGTGATCTGGACAAATCCTAAAGAGATCAAAGGAAACGGAAAAGATGACGATAATAATGGATATATTGATGATATAAATGGTTGGAACTTTCTTGGAGACTCTTCAGACGAAAATCTGGAACACACAAGAATTGTAAAAATGTTCAAATCAAAGTATGAAGGTAAAACCTTGGCATCTATACCAGAATCTGACAGAGCAGAATATCAAAATTATATAGAAGCTAAAGCTGGATTTGAGAAGGACTATGAAGAAAAACTGAATCAAAAAACAAGATACGAGCAAATTTACCAACAAACAGAAGCTTCTCATAAAGCTATTTCTGAAGCTTTAGGAAAAGAAGATTATAACAAAGATGAGCTGCTAAATACAGATGCAAAAACTTTAGAAATGCAACAACACGTTGCATTTATGTCTCAAATGTTTGAGCTTATAGGTCCTGGAGACACGGTACAGGAATTTATTTCAAACATGAAAGATGGTGCCGAATATTATGCTGATCAGCTAAAATATAGCTTAAATTTAGAGTTCGATGCTAGAAAAGTAGTAGGTGATAATGTAGATGATATTACAGATACCCAATATGGTAACAACAACGTTATGGGGCCAGATCCAGAAAAAGGAGACATCACTCATGGTACACATGTTGCCGGTACTATTGCCGCAGAGAGAAATAATGGTAAAGGAATGAATGGGGTAGCTAACAATGTTAGAATTATGTCACTTAGAGCTGTTCCTAATGGAGATGAATATGATAAGGATATAGCTTTAGCAATTCGTTATGCTGTGGATAATGGAGCAAAAATCATCAATACCAGTTTTGGAAAAGCGTATAGTACACATCCAGAATGGGTAAGAGATGCTATAAAATACGCAGCATCAAAAGATGTATTGATTGTAAATGCTGCTGGAAACAACAAAATCGATTTAGATAGTGATGTCATTTATCCTAATGATCAGGTTAAAACCAGTGCAGAAATTTCTGATAATTTTATTACAATTGGAGCATTAAGCTATGCTTATGGTACTGATATGATCGCTGTTTTTTCTAACTATGGACAAACAAATGTAGATGTATTCGCTCCCGGAGTCAAAATTTGGTCTACCGTACCTAATAACTCATATAAGTTTTTACAAGGTACATCTATGGCAACTCCTGGTGTTGCTGGTATTGCTGCTATGATTAGATCTTATTATCCAAAATTAAAAGCACCTCAAGTAAAAAAGATACTTATGGATAGCGGATTACCTACAAAAACACCTGTTGTTGTAGGAGGAGACCCTACCAATGTTAAGAGTTTCTCAGAATTATCAAAATCAGGTAAAATAGCCAATCTGTATAATGCTCTTATTATGGCAGATAAGCTATCTAAATAATTAAGTACGTTATGTTTAAAAAGATTGCTTTTGTTTTCTTCTCTGGAGTTTTTTGCGCACTAGCTCAAAATAATACTTCCTATTGGCAACAACATGTTGATTATAAAATGGATGTTGATATTGATGTAGAAAAATTTCAATATGAAGGAACTCAGGAATTAATATATACCAATAATTCACCGGATACACTGTATCAAGTTTTTTATCATTTGTATTTTAATGCTTTTAGACCTGGTAGCGAAATGGATGTAAGATCCTCAAACTTACCGGATCCTGATCCAAGAGTAGGAAACAGAATAAGCAAACTTACCCCAGAAGAAATAGGATACCTAAATGTCACTTCTTTATCACAAAACGATAAAACAGTTACGTATGATACTGAAGGTACTGTCTTAGAGGTTCGTCTTAACCAGCCGCTATTACCTGGTGAAAAAACTACCTTTTCTATGAATTTTAATGGCCAGGTGCCAGTACAAATACGTAGATCAGGTAGAAACAGTAAAGAAGGTATTGCTTTATCTATGACGCAATGGTATCCAAAAATTGCTGAATATGATTTTGAAGGCTGGCATACTAATCCATACATTAGTAGAGAATTTCATGGAGTATGGGGAAATTTCGATGTTACGCTAACACTGGATAGTAGTTATATCATAGGTGGTACAGGATATCTTAAAAACCCCCAAGAAATAGGGTATGGTTACGAAAAACCAGGTACTAAGGTAAAAAAGAAAGGAAAAAAACTTTCCTGGCATTTTGTTGCTCCTAACGTGCACGATTTTGCCTGGTCTGCCGATCCAGAGTATATACATGATGTAGTAAATGTTCCAAACGGGCCAACACTTCATTTTTTGTATAAAAATAAAGTGGATATCATAGATAACTGGAAAGATCTACAGCCCAAAGCAGTAGAGTTAATGAACTATTTTAGCGAAAAGATAGGAAAATATCCTTATGATCAATATTCTATTTTACAAGGTGGAGATGGTGGTATGGAGTATGCAATGTGTACTTTAATTACGGGAGAAAGAAATTTTAATAGTTTGGTAGGTGTTACAGCGCATGAAATGGCACATTCATGGTTTCAGCACATTCTTGCAACAAATGAAACAAAACACGAATGGATGGATGAAGGGTTTACCACTTATATTTCTACCCTTGCCATGAATGAAGTAATGAAACAAAACAACCCTAATTCTTTACGAGGTGTATATAAAGCCTATTATCAATTAGCAATTTCTGGAATAGAACAGCCGCAAACAACACAAGCAGATAGATATGCACACAATACGGCTTATGGCGCTTCTGCATACTCTAAAGGAGCTGTTTTTCTTTCTCAGTTAGGATACATCATTGGAGAAGAAAACTTAGCCAAGACTATTAAAAGATACTTTAATGATTGGAAATTTAAACACCCAACTCCCAACGATTTTAAAAGAGTTGCAGAAAAAGTATCTGGTATACAATTGGACTGGTATCTTATAGACTGGACGCAAACTACAAACACTATAGATTATGCGATTAAAACGGTAGAAGAAGAAAATAGTGCTACTCAAATCACTTTAGAGCGTATTGGACTAATCCCTATGCCTATAGATGTTTATGTAGAATATAAAGATAGTACAGTAGAATCTTTTTATGTTCCTTTACGTATGATGAGAGGTCAAAAAGAAAATCCCATACCGTCCATGAAAAGAACAGTTTTGGCCGATTGGTCATGGACCAATCCAACATATATGTTTAAAATTTCTAAACCAAAATCTGAAATAAAATCAATTAAAATAGACATTACTAAATTTATGGCAGACATAAACCCAAGTAATGATTTTTATACAGATTAGTTTATAACATAAAGTAGTGCAAACGGGTTTTAATTTGGATTAAAACCCGTTTTTTTTGATCTTTAGCTTATATAATTCTGTTATTTATTACTTATTACTACTTTTACTACCTGTTTATGTCACAAACTTCACTACAAAGGTTTTTACTACTACCTACAATAGTTTTTGATATTAAGTAAATTAAATGAAAGCCACTTTACATAACAAAGAACGATTAAAAAGTAAGAAAGAAATTGAACTACTTTTTTCTGAGGGAAAGTCAATTTCTAAATACCCTATTAGATTGGTCTATAAAAAAACAGAAGGAGAAGGAAAATTAGTTACTAAAGCAGCGGTATCTGTAAGTAAGCGTAATTTTAAAAACGCTGTAGACCGCAATCATATAAAGCGTTTACTGCGCGAAAGTTATCGAAAAAATAAGTATATTGTTACCAACTCCACATTTCAGTATAATTTTATGTTTTTATATGCAGGTAAAGAGATGCCTAATTATAAAAGCATCGAATCTAAAATGAAAAAAATATTACAACAATTAATCTCATTGGAGGTTAATTCAAAATAAGAACGAATTTTTTAATGTAATGAATTCGTTATAATTAAAAATATCGATGAAAAAGAGAATTATATATCCCGTAATTGCTGTTATTCTTTTACTATCAACAGCAAGTTTTAGATCTGATTTTTTTGAAATTGCAAAGCAAATAGAAATTTTCACTACCATGTTTAAAGAATTAAACATGAATTATGTAGACGAAACGAATCCTGCAGAACTTATGGATACGGCTATAAAAGCTATGTTAGATGATCTGGATCCTTACACAAAATACTGGAACGAGCAAGATGTCGAAGCTTCAAAAATTAGAAATGCAGGAGAGTATACTGGCATTGGTGCCTCGGTAAGAACTATAAAAGATAAAATTATCATTATTGAACCTTATAAGGGATACCCAGCCGATAAATCAGGACTTAAAGCTGGTGATGAAATTATACAAATTGGCGATGTAAAAGTAGCAGACTTTAAAGATGATGCAGGTGAACTATTAAAAGGTGCTAGTGGAACAAGTGTCGACATTACCTATAAAAGACAAGGAGAACTTAAAAACACTGTGCTTACCAGAGAAGAAATAGAAGTAAAAGCAGTTCCTTATTATAAATTATTAGATGATAATACAGGATACATTGTTTTATCAAAATTTAATAGTAAAGCTTCTAGCGAAACTATTGATGCCTTAAAAAACCTTAAAGCAGAAGGGGCAGATAAAATTATTCTAGATCTTAGAGGCAATCCAGGAGGCTTGTTAAGTGAGGCAATAAATGTCACAAATATTTTTGTGCCTAAAGGAGAATTAATAACTACTACAAAATCTATTGTAAAAAAATACAACAAAGAATATTTTACAAAAAAAGAACCTATTGATATTGATATTCCTTTGGTAGTGTTAGTAAATGGTAGGAGTGCTTCTGCCAGTGAAATTGTATCTGGAAGTATTCAGGATTTGGATAGAGGTGTGGTTATAGGAGCAAGAAGTTTTGGAAAAGGTTTGGTACAAAGACCTAAAAAGCTTACCTACGGTACACAATTAAAAATCACGATTTCAAGATATTATACCCCTAGCGGTCGATGTATACAAGCGTTGGACTACTGGAATAGAGATAAAAACAATAAAGCAGTACGTATTGATAAACAAGATTTTAAAGCTTTTAAAACTAAAAACGGAAGAACAGTATATGATGGTGGAGGTATACAGCCAGATATCGAATTAGAAACATCAAAATTTAGTAAGATTACTACTGCCCTGTTAAAATCAAATGTCATTTTCGAATACGGAACAAAATATTTCTATTCGCATCAATTAAAAAACTCTGGTGATTTTAAATTTACAGATGCCGATTATGAAGATTTTAAAAAGTTTGTCAATCAAAAAGAGTTTAATTTTGAAACTGAAACCGAAAAATCGTTTAAAAAGGCCTTAGAAACTGCTAAAAGAGAAAAACTAGACAATGATATCTCATCGACTTATAATACGCTTATAGCCTCTCTAAATAAATCTAAGCAAGCTGCACTAGACACCTACAAAGCAGAAATTGTAAACCTGCTTACCGACGAAATTATTAAACGTTATTTCTATAGAGAAGGGTTATACGATTACTATGTAACGCACAATCCCGAAGTGGCAAAAAGTAAAGAAATACTTGGTAGTTTAAATAAATACCAAGCGATTTTAAAATAAATTTTTCTAGAAAAGATGAGGAAATTTAAGTTTTTAAATTTCCTCACTTTCTTTATAAACAATCTTTTATGGATTACCGCTTCCTGGATCCCCACCTTTATCTTTACATTGACCTGTTCTAGGGTCCATTACCTGGCCTACACCACAATTACGTGTTTCTCCTCCATTAACTGTTCTTAATGCAGTTCTGTCTAGGGTTATTCCTAGTTTTGAAATTTGATTTAACATAATAAATAAAAATTTAATTTAATTTTTCCCCCTGAACATTTAAAGACACTCTGGGTTTATGTCTATACATGTATATTGTGATCTCAAATAGAAAAACATATGCTTTCTAACTTGATTTATATAAGATAATCTCTGTATCAATCTTATTACATGTCAATAGTAGAACATCGTGGTCTCATTTTTTGGTGTTGAGAAAAGACAGCAGTTTTTTTAAGCTTTTTTTAACCTAAGTGTAGTGAAGAAAGCTTCTAATTTAGAAGTTTTATGAAGGTATATTCCTGTTTTCTATCTCAAATTATATCAAGGTTCTTGTTAAAAGAAGTAGTTGTATTTGTATAAATTGTTAATCGTTTCATTAGATTAATAATTCTATAAACACTATTTTTTGAGATACCTAAACGCAATGCCAGAGATTCTGGAGGTCCTGTTGCTTCTAACTTAATTAATCGATCAATTCGCTCAAGTAATTCTATTCTATTTGTTTGATCATAAAATCCAAAAACCTATTAATTTTGTAATGCTTTAGAAGCAAAACTAGAGGTAGAATGGCAAAAAAATAGAGCGTAGTTAGCCTAATTTACAAATTGTTGTTGTTTTTGGAAAGGTCATAGCTCACAGAAGCATTTAATTGTTTTATAAAACTAAATTTTAAAATCTCCTATAGGTACTTATGTCAAAGAATTTCAACATTCTGTTTCTCATAATCTAATTAATAGATCCCTCATTTTTTATAAAGCAACTCTGGAATAATCAATATAAAAAATGAGGAATAATTTATATTCGTATCATCCCTATATGAGGTATTCCATCTTCGAGGTACTCCTCTCCTACTTGTTCAAAACCATGTGACTGGTAGAATTTTTTCAAATATTTTTGCGCAGAAATTTTTATTTTATGATCCTTATAATGCGTATCAATAGCATGGATACTTGCTTTTATAAGATCATGCCCATAGCCGTATTTTCTTTCTTCTTGTGATACTACTACCCTACCTATACTAGGGTTTTCAAAATATTGACCCGCATCAAAAAGTCTGGTATATGCTACTATTTCTTCATTTTTATACCCTATAACATGTAGTGCTTTTTGATCCTTGTCGTCTATATCTTGATAAATGCAATTTTGTTCTATTATAAATACCTCTGCGCGTAAGCGCAGAATTTTATATAATTCTAACGCAGAAAGTTCTTTAAAGCGTTTAACTTCAAAAGTAAGCTTCATAGTATTAACCTTGTACAATCAATAATGCTAAATAATCTTCAATTTATTCGATTACAAACACATTGGTATTTTGTCTACTCGATTTTGGTGTCTTCCACCTTCAAATTCTGTTGCCAAAAATGTTTTTATCATCTCTACGGCCTGCGGTAAGGATGTAAATCTAGCAGGAACACAAATAATATTTGCATTATTATGTAAACGAGTTAATTCTGTAATTTCTTTTGTCCAACAAAGCCCAGCACGTACATTAGTATATTTGTTTGCAGTCATAGCAACACCATTTCCACTACCGCAAATTAAAATTCCGTAAGTAACTTTGCTGGTGTCTACATCTTTTGCCACTGGATGTACAAAATCCGGATAATCGACACTAGAATTTTCATTTGTACCATAATTAATAACTTCAATTCCTTCAGACTCTAAAAATGTCTTAATGGCAAGTTTATAATCTGTTCCTGCGTGATCGTTTCCAATAGCTATTTTCATCTGTTTAATTTTATTGTTTTAGGGGTCAGATAGAATCTTCGACGATTAAAATAATCAGTAAACATACAACTGAATAATTATTTTAATTATATCGATTTTATCCGTTTATTTTAATTTCATTTAGCATTGCAAAGATAATTTAATCCTAAACAAGTAAACTCCGAAAAGTCAATAATTTAAGTAAATGTTACCCCAATGTTAATAACTCCTTACCTTCTGTTAACATTGAAAGTGAATAAATAGTTACTAAAATTGAGAAAGTATTTTTGGTAATCTTAAATATTATTAGAATACAAGCAGTATCATCAAAAATCAAAATTATAACTCTAGTTTTTTTGGCGAAGTTTTTAAACATTAAATTCATGTTATGAACTCCACTTTTTTTAGAATAATATCAAAAATAATATGTGTTTAATAACTATCAACAATTGTTAATTAAAATCTATTTTTAGAACATTTTCAAGAGTTTACATATTTAATATCCTGTTCATATGTTTCTAGAAATTTGATGTAACTTAAAATCCTAATAAAATTCAAAAAAGTTATACCGCTATTCACACTATATAATAATCATCAATATTTATTTTAAAATTTAAAAAGAAAAAAGAATATATAATACTATATGTTAAGAACTGTTTTAAAATCGAATTAGTTAAATGAATTCTTTTTTCTTTTTGTTTAGAGTATGAGAAGTATTTAAAAAGTTCTTTTGTGAGGATTAGAAATTTTTGATCGGGAAATAGTAGTACTTTAGAAGGTTGGTTTCAGAATAAATTAAGTAAAAAACTGTGATTCAATCTATTATTTTGTATATTAAAGTAGCGTATATTATTCGTAGAACACGAATACGTGTAAAAAAAATGATCTTATCAATTGATTTTTAGATAACTATATATTTCCGTACATCTATTAGTTAATGAAAGTTTAAAACTAAAACCTTAAATGTTAAAAGATAAACAGTACTTTTAGCATAAATATAGAACAGATATTTAATGAGAAGAAAGAGAGGTAGAAGAAAAAAATCTCCAAAAATAGAGAATATAACCCAAGGAATACTTAAAATATTAAAAGCAGAATCTTCTAAAAGTTTCAATTACAAACAGATTGCTGCAAAATTTGGAGTCAATGATGCTAGTAGTAGGAATCAGATTATTAAGAAATTAGCACAACTTGCCGCTAAAAAACAAATAGAAGAAGTAGAAAGAGGTAAATTTAGACTCGTCCCAAATATTAATACGTATACAGGCATTTTAGAAATAACTTCGAAAGGTACAGGATATGTAGTTGTTGAAGATCTGGATGATGATATTTTTATTCCGGCAAACAACCTAAACAAATCATTACATGGTGATGAAGTAGAAGTATACATATACCGAAGAAAGCGTAGAGGGAAAAGTGAAGGTGAAATATCCAGGATTATTTCACGTAAAAAGGATGAATTTGTAGGAGTAATAGAAATTCAGAAAAATTATGCTTTTGTAAATATCCAGGATACTAGAATGTATACCGATATTTTCATTCCTAAAAATAAAATAGCGTCTGCAGAACACGGGGATAAGGTCCTTGTAAAAGTAGAGGATTGGCCCGATAATGCAGAATCTCCATTTGGTAGAGTGTTAAAAGTTCTGGGAAAACCTGGTGAGCACAATACCGAAATTCATGCCATATTAGCACAATATGGTTTACCTTATGAGTTTCCTGAAGAAGTAGAAGCTTATGCAGATCAACTAGATACATCTATCCAACAATCTGAAATTGATAAGCGGAGAGATATGAGAAAAACACTTACGTTTACTATTGATCCTAAAGATGCTAAAGATTTTGATGATGCCTTATCGTTTCAGGTTTTAGAAAATGGAAATTATGAAATAGGAATTCATATTGCAGATGTATCTCACTATGTGAAACCAGGAACAATTTTGGATGATGAAGCTTATGAAAGAGCAACATCAGTGTATCTGGTAGATAGAGTAGTACCTATGCTACCAGAGGTATTATCTAATAATGCTTGTTCCTTAAGACCTCATGAAGAGAAGTATACGTTTTCTGCTGTGTTTGAGTTGAATGATAAAGCAGAAATAAAAAATCAATGGTTTGGTAGAACAGTGACTTACTCTGATGCTCGATTTGCATATGAAGAGGCACAGCATATCATAGAAACCAAAGAAAATGAGATACCTGCTGATATTTCTTTGACAGGAGAAACTTATAAAGCAGATACAAGTGTAGCAGAAGCAGTTCTTAAATTAGATGAACTTGCAAAAATTATGCGCACAAAGAGAATGGGGCAGGGAGCAATATCTTTTGATAAAGTAGAAGTGAAGTTTGCTTTAAATAAAAATAGCGAGCCGGTAGGAGTGTTTTTTAAGACTTCTAAGGATGCTAATAAGCTTATTGAAGAGTTCATGTTGCTTGCTAATAAAAAAGTGGCAGAATTCATCGGAAAGCAAGCTCCTAAAAAAACCTTCGTTTATCGAGTACATGACGAACCAAACGATGAGAAATTGGCTGCATTACAAAATATAATTGGTCGATTTGGATATAAACTGGATCTTAGAGATCGTAGCACTACCACCAAATCCTTAAATGGATTATTAAAAGATGTACAAGGTAAAAAAGAACAAAACCTGGTAGATACTCTTGCCATACGCAGTATGAGTAAAGCAGAGTATACAACACATAACATAGGACATTATGGATTAGCATTCGAGTATTATTCACATTTTACTTCTCCTATACGAAGGTACCCTGATGTTATGGCACACCGTTTGTTACAACATTATCTGGATAAAGGAAAATCTGTTGGTGAAGAAGAGTATGAAGAGAGATGTAACCATAGTAGTAATATGGAAGGTCTAGCTGCAAGTGCAGAAAGAGATTCTATCAAATATATGCAGATAAAATTCATGAAGGATCATGAAAATGATCATTTTTTAGGAGTTATTTCTGGCGTTACCGAATGGGGAATTTATGTCGAAATTATTGATAATAAATGCGAAGGCATGATTCGACTTAAAGACCTTGATGATGATCACTATATATTTGATCAGGATGAATATGCTGTAGTTGGTGAACGTACCAAAAAAATATACCAATTAGGTGATGAAGTGTATGTAAAAGTGAAAAACGCAGATCTTGTAAAACGCCATCTTGATTTTATCTTACTGGGTAGTAAGGATGAGATGGAATAAATATGTAAATATGTCGTTTATTTTATAAGCTTTCCTTTTAATCCAAAACATAAAGGATTTTAGTAGTTTAATTTAAAATATAGGATGAAAAAAATAATATTTCTTTTTGCATTATTGACCACAATTTGCGCTCAGTCACAACATGAGATTCTTAAAGATATTGGTAGTTTTACAGAGTTGAAGGTATTTGATAAGATACAATTAACTTTGATCAAATCTGATAAAAATGAAGTAAAAATTACCGGTATTAAGAGAAGAGAAGTAGTGGTAGTACAAAATGGAAATTTACTTAAAATTAGAATGTCGTTAAATAACCTTTGGGATACTAATAATACAAAGGTTGTTGTCTATTATACAAATATCCATAAGATTGATGTTAATGAAGGAGCTAGAGTAGAAGCAAAGGATGTTCTTTTTGCAGATCATTTAGATCTAAGAGCACAAGAAGGAGGTAGTATATTAGCACAAATAGAAACTGGTTTTTTATATACCAAAACGATTACAGGAGGAGAGATAGAAGTGCATGGTAAAGCAGAAGAACAAGAGGCGATAATTACATCTGGAGGACAGTATTATGCCAAACCACTAAAAACCTTAATAACACAGGTAAAAGTAAGTGCAGGAGGAATCGCAGAAGTACATGCCAAGAAGTATGTAAAAGCCAATACAAATGCAGGAGGAACCATAAAGATTTATGGAAATCCAAAAGAAATAGATTCTCAAAAACTTTTGGGAGGTAAAATTTTAGAAATTAACTGATTTAATAAAAATAGAACTTCATATTTAATTAATAGCTGAATTGGTATTAGTTTTTTAACTTTGTCTTAAATCTTACTGACACTATGCTTCAAGATGCGCAGGCAGCGATACCATTAGGTCTTTTATTAGCTTTTTTAATAGGTCCGGTTTTTTTTGTACTGTTAGAAACAGCTGCTATTAAAGGTTTTAGAGCTGCTCTTGCAGTAGATATGGGCGTGATTTTTGCTGATATAGTATTTATTCTAATCGCATATTTTAGTACCAATAAAATTTTAGAAAAAATAAAAGATGACCCTGCACTATTTATTTTTGGAGGAATGTTATTAGCTACTTATGGTGTCATTTCTTTTATAAAAGAAAAAAAAAATTATAATAAACTTAGGGATACTTCTGTCGAAGTCATTAATAAACATAATTATATAATGTTGTTTATTAAAGGTTTTTTACTCAATTTTATAAATATAGGAGTACTTGGATTTTGGTTGAGTATTATTATTGTAATTGGACCTCAATTAGATATGAATACAAATAGAATTTTGTATTTTTTTTCTGTGGTTTTAGCAACGTATTTGATAGTAGATGTTTTTAAAATGTTACTAGCAAAAAGGTTAAAGAAAAAACTGACGCCTAGAAGAACTTATTTAACCAAAAGGATTATTAGTGTAATGATGATTATTTTTGGCATTTTCTTTATTCTGAAAGGTGTTTTACCAGATACAATGGAGCAACGAATACAGGATAGAATCGATAGAATAGCTCCAGAAACCAAGTACAATAACAAATAAACAGTTTTGTAAATAAAAAATCCTGCACAATGAGTACAGGATTTTTTGAGGTGTCGAGCGGATTCGAACCGCTGTAGATGGTGTTGCAGACCACTGCCTAGCCACTCGGCCACGACACCAATTATTATATTGGTTGGCAAATGTAAAAAAAAATTATGATTACTTCTTATAATAAAATGCAATTCTTACATTTTATTGCAATAAAATTAACGTTTTTTACTTCGGGAAATAGTCACCATCTCAACATTTCCACCAATAGGAGGATTTATTTTTGAAACATCGACAATTACTTTATCTACCAAAGGTAATTCATCTAGAATTCTAACCAAAATACGTTCTGCAACATGTTCTAGTAATTTTGATCGTATGGCCATTTCTTCTTTTACAATATGATTAAGATGAACATAATCAACAGTTTCTGATAATATATCAGATGCAGCAGATTGCGATAAGTCTGCTTGAATTTTTAGATCAACTCGGTAGTCAGAACCTATTTTTTTTTCCTCTACAAGACAGCCATGATAGGCATAAATCTTGATGTTTTTTAATTTTATTATTCCCACATTTTTTTTTGCAAAGGTAAAAAGAATCTTTATCAACCAATACAGAGTTGATATAGCTTTTTTATTGAGTTTTTAGTTCTGTTAAAAAATTGTCTTAAAGATGATATACTGTTGTTAGTCCCCATTAGAAATTTAGTAGTTTTGTGTTTTATTACTTTAAAATGTCAGAAGAAAAGAAACCGCTCAATTTTATTGAGCATATTATAGAAGAGGATCTCGAAAACGGAATGAGTAAAGAAAATTTACGTTTTCGTTTCCCACCAGAACCAAATGGATACTTACATATTGGTCATACTAAGGCTATCGGGATTAGTTTTGGATTAGGGCTTGCATATCAAGCACCAGTTAATTTACGTTTTGATGATACAAACCCGGCAAAAGAGGAGCAGGAGTATGTAGATGCTATTAAAAATGATATTGCCTGGTTAGGATATCAATGGGATCGTGAATGTTATTCTTCTGATTATTTTGAACAGTTATATAATTGGACTATTCAATTAATTAAAGAAGGAAAGGCATATGTAGATTCTCAATCTGCAGAAATGATTGCAGAACAGAAAGGAACGACTACAGAAGCAGGTCAAAATAGCCCTTTTAGAAATCGTTCTGTAGAAGAAAATCTGGATCTTTTTAAAAAGATGAAAGATGGTGTTTTTGATGAAGGAGAACATGTAGTACGAGCCAAAATCGATATGGCTGATCCAAATATGTTGATGCGTGATCCTTTGATGTATAGGATTTTGAAAAAATCACATCATAGAACTGGGGATACTTGGTGTATTTATCCTATGTATGACTGGACACATGGAGAGAGTGATTATATAGAGAATATTTCACATTCTTTATGTTCATTAGAGTTTAAACCACATAGAAAGTTATACGATTGGTTTTTAGATCAGATATATACTGATAATATAAGGCCTAAACAGCGAGAATTTGCCAGACTTAACTTGAGCTATACAATTATGAGTAAGCGTAAATTGTTAAAGCTGGTAGAAGAGAAGGTGGTAACAGGATGGGATGACCCTAGAATGCCTACAATTTCAGGATTAAGAAGACGTGGTTATACTCCAAATTCTATTCGAAAATTTGTTGAAACCGTGGGGGTAGCAAAGCGCGAAAATGTTATTGATGTTTCGTTATTAGAGTTTTGTGTGAGAGAAGATCTTAATAAAATTGCCCCAAGAGTAATGGCAGTGTTAGATCCTGTAAAATTAGTAATTACTAATTATCCAAAAGGTGAAGAAGAGTGGTTAGAATCAGAAAATAATCCAGAGGATGCATCTTCTGGTACTAGAAATGTTCCTTTTTCTGGTGAATTATACATAGAACGAGAGGATTTTAAGGAGGATGCAGGGCAGAAGTACTTCAGATTAACATTAGGTAAAGAAGTACGTCTTAAAAACGCTTATATTATTAAAGGTGAGGAGGTCATTAAGGATGATTCTGGTAGGATTACAGAAATACGATGTACTTATGACCCAAAGAGTAAATCGGGTAGTGGTACAGAAGAATCTAAACGTAATGTAAAAGGTACATTACATTGGGTTTCTGTAGCTCACGCTATTCCTGCCAAAGTAAGAATATATGATCGATTGTTTAGTGATGAAGCACCTGGTGGTCATAAAGACAAAGACTTTATGGAATTCTTAAATCCTAATTCTTTGAAAGTTATTACTGGATATGTTGAACCAAGCTTAAAAGAAGCATCAAAATTAGATCAATTTCAGTTTCAGAGATTAGGTTATTTTAATGTCGATGATGATAGCAAACCTGATGCTTTGGTTTTTAATAAAACAGTGGGATTAAGAGATACCTGGGCAAAGGTAAAACCTAAATCTCCTCAGCAAACAACTCAAAAAGCACCACAAAAACAACATACAGTATTACCAATAGATGAAATAAAAAGAGCAGGTAAGAAGTATACCAATTTGCCAGAGGAGAAAAGAGAAGTCTTAAAAAATAAGATTAAAGAGGCTGCTTTACAAATAGATATAGAAGAGTTGATACCACTTTATGAGACTGCTGTAAAAAAGGCGGGAACCCGTATAGCTACTGCGATTGCTCTAGATACGGTTTTAGAAAATAAAGGGCTTCAACCCGATCAGTTAGCCAAAGATTTTATCATAAAAGCATCTGACGATAAGAATGAATTATTACAGTTAGAAGCCAAAGAAATTGCTTCAAAATATAATATATAAGAAAAAGACCCCAAAGGTTTCGAAACCTTTGGGGTCTTTTTTTATAATGTTCTTAAAAGTTTAATTTTCAGAGATATGCTCGTCTTCGGGTATTTGTATTTCAGTTTTAAATTTCGGAAATAAGGCTTGTGTTTCCGGATCATTCAAAAGTTTATTCGATTCTACAAAATACCATTGCGATTTCTTCTTATCATAAAATCCAAACAATGAACTTTTAATGGTTATCTGTCTACCATTAAAATCCATCTGGACTGTGGTTTTTATAAGACAGCGATATTCTTTATTTTCTTTTTTTATTTCTGTAACTTCATTTACTTCAGAACTGACTATTTTTATTTTTTGAGCAGTCATGGTTCTAAAAATATCCTTCATGGTATCAACCATCTGGTCCTTACCAAATTTTTTGATAATCTTTGGATGTGTATATTTTACTAAAACATTAGGATCTTTATCCAACGAGGCTTGTGTGGTTGCTTTTGCATCACGAAGAGCTTCTTCTTTTAAGGTGTCTATTTTTTGACTAAATACATTTCCTGTGATCAACAGAAAAATAAGTATATAAGTTTTCATTTGGGAAATTTTTCTTACAAAGATACTAATTTTATAGCTATAAGTTTTATTTATTAAATTATTATAATAATTAGTTTTAATTATTATAAATGGATTTATATAAAACGTTTTAAGAAAGAATAAAAAATGGGTAATGTGATATTATCTATGTGTGATTTAAAGTTTGTTAAATCTCATTAAATTGGTTTTTCAAAAAAATAACCCGAATACCAGGACAGCATCGGGTTACTTTTGAATTTTTTTAGATTTTTAATTAGTATTTGGTTTTTTACCGATTCCTTTTTTTGCATTTTGTCTTTTCATTTCTTCACCTATTTGATTAGAAGCTGTAAAAGATGCGATCATATTATTTAACATATCACTTCCTGCCTGAGGAGAATTTGGTAATAGAATTAAATTACTATTTGTTTCTTCACCAATAGATTGTAAAGTATCATAATGTTGTGTTACTACAATAAGGGCAGAGGCTTCTTGAGAATTAATACCAACATTATTTAAAACATCCACACTTTCTTCTAAACCTCTTGCAATTTCACGACGTTGATCTGCAATACCTTGTCCTTGTAATCTTTTACTTTCTGCTTCTGCACGTGCTTTTGCTACAATCTTAATTCTTTCTGCTTCTGCTTCATATTCGGCAGCAACTTTTTCTCGTTCTGCTGCATTAATCCTGTTCATAGCTTCTTTTACTTGTAAATCTGGATCTATATCGGTTACAAGTGTTTTGATAATATCGTAGCCATAGTTTACCATTGCTTCATTAAGTTCTTGTTTTACTGCGATAGCAATGTCATCTTTACGTTCGAATACATCGTCTAATTTCATTTTAGGAACTTCGGCACGAACTACGTCAAACACATAAGATGTAATTTGATCGTGTGGATTTTCTAACTTATAAAAGGCATCATATACTTTGCTTTTGATAACCTGAAATTGAACTGAAATCTTAAGGCGAACAAATACATCATCTTTTGTTTTAGTCTCAACAAGTACGTCTAACTGTTGAATTTTTAGATTTATTCGTCCTGATATACGGTCAAAAACAGGTATTTTAAAATGTAGTCCAGAATTACGAATACTTAAAAATTTACCAAAACGTTCCACGACGGCAGAAGTTTGCTGTTTTACGGTAAATATCCCAGATATTAGGATGATAAAACCGAAGATTATTAATGGTATTAGATATAAACTCATAGTTGTTGTTTTGAAAGTTATAATTTAGTTGATGTTTGAAAGTACTAATAAAATAAATAGTATCTAGTTTTATTTAGATAATGTTATGAATGTTATATATGTACTGCCTTTTATATTTATGGATACTAATTTCCAACGGTTAAGCAGGGTTGGTTAAATTTTTTTTGTATCAATATATTTTAATGCTATTATTTTATATGTTTATGATCTTAATAAAATGTTACAGAATATAAAAAGCGTACTCACATGACTGAATACGCTTTTTAGAAATTAATATGTATTAATTTATTAGTTGTTATTAATGGTGTTTTTTATTCTCAAAATAGTTTCTTCTTTACCTATCATAGATGCAATTACAAAAAGATCAGGTCCTTGTAAAGAGCCGACCAATGCTATGCGAAGTGGCATCATAATTTTACCAAAACCAATTTCCTTTCCTTTTATCCAACTTTTTACAATAGTAGAAACATTATCTTCAGAAAAATCTGATATATCTTGTAATATCCTGATTAATTCATGCATCAATAGGGGAGTATCTTCTTTCCATGCCTTTTTGATAGCTTTTTCATCATATATTGTAGGTGATGTAAAAAAGAAGTGACTAAGATCCCATAAATCTGCAGTAAAAACAGCTCTTTCTTTTACAGTTTCTACTATTTTATCAATATCTAAAGTTGTCGAAATTCCTTTATCAACTAATAGTTTTCTAAAGGTTGCTGATAGAATAGGAGTGTCTGTATTTTGTAGATGTTGTTGTTGAAACCATTTTGTTTTTTCAGGATCAAACTTTGCACCAGCTTTATTGACTCGCGCAAGATCAAATTCTTGAATCAATTCTTCTAAAGAAAATAATTCTTGTTCGGTTCCTGGATTCCATCCTAAAAAAGCTAACATGTTAATAACAGCTTCTGGTAGGTAGCCATCCTCTCTATATCCAGAAGATATTTCGTCGTTTTTAGGATCTTGCCATTGTAAAGGAAATACAGGAAATCCCATTTTGTCTCCATCTCTTTTGCTTAGTTTACCTTTACCAATAGGTTTTAAAATTAAAGGTAAATGTGCAAAAGAAGGCGCTTCCCAACCTAATGAACGATATAACAAAACGTGTAAAGCCAAGGATGGTAACCATTCTTCTCCTCGTATAACATGAGTGATCTGCATAAGATGATCATCAACTATATTAGCAAGGTGATAGGTAGGCATCCCATCACTTTTAAATAGTATTTTATCATCTAGAATATTAGTATCAATTTTTATAGAACCTCGTATTTCGTCTGTTAAATTAAGAGTTTCATTTTGAGGTGTTTTAAAACGAATTACATACGCTTCTCCTGCTTTTAGTTTAGAATTTACCTCTTCTTTAGATAAGGATAATGAGTTTTGAAGAGTAGTTCTATTATTCCAGTTATACACAAAAGTTTTACCGTCAGATTCATAATTATTTCTGAGAGAAGATAACTCTTCTGCAGTATCAAAGGCATAATATGCAAATCCATCGTTTACAAGTTGATCTGCATATGTTTTATATAAATGTTTGCGTTCGCTTTGTCGGTAAGGTCCAAAACCACCATCTTTTTCTGGACCTTCATCATAAGGAATCATGCACCAATCTAATGCATCTTTTATATAATTTTCGGCTCCCGAAACATACCTGTTTTGATCTGTATCTTCTATTCGTAATATAAAAGTACCATTATGTTTTTTGGCATATAGGTAATTAAATAGAGCAGTTCGTACTCCTCCGATATGAAGAGGACCTGTAGGACTTGGTGCAAATCGTACCCTGATATCTTTTGTCATGATTGTGTTTTTACTTTTATAAGCCTTAAAAAGGACTACAAAGATACGATCTTATATAGGTTAAGAAATATTTTTTATGTGCTAAAATGTAAATTAGTTTTGTGCTAATTCTATCATTTCACGTGGAACACGTTTGTTCATAATTTTAAACCATAGTGGGGGAACAAGTGCTAATGCTACTGATGTTGGATAACCAAACGGTAACTGAGGACTTTGTGCTTTGTGTTCTAATATTTGATATTTTTTTGAAGCACGGTGATGATGATCACTATGTCTTGTTAATTCATATAGCATGATTCTACCTAGAGTATGATTTGAGTTCCAGGAGTGTTTTTCCTGTACGCGTTCATACCTGTTGTTAGAAGTTTTAGCTCTTAATAAACCATAATGTTCTATATAATTGACGGTTTCTAATAATAAAAATCCTGTTATGGCACTTGTTATGGCTATTTGTAAACCTATAAAACCATAACCCATAAAAATTAGTAAAAGATAAGAGAGGGTTATAATAAGATACCAAAACATGTCATTATGGATAGATAAAAATGAATGTTTATGTTGTTTTAATAGTTTTGCTTGTGTATTCCATGCATTAACATATTGACCGATAGAAGAAGTAATCCAGAATAAATATACGGGTTGATTGTATCGAGCTGTTGCTGGATCGTTTTTTGTCGCCACGTATTGATGATGCCCATAATTATGTTCTATAAAGAAATGCATATACAGAGCAGGTAGTAGTAGTGCTTTTCCTATGAAGCGCTCATAAGTAAATCGATGACCAAGTTCATGTCCTACGTTAATACCGTTTGCACCAAATACGATCCCATTAGAAAGTACGATACCCACAAATTCATATGTGTTTAATGTATGGGTAGTAACTGTATGTAATGTTAAAAATAGTAAACCATAAACTATAGGTAAATTTAAATATAGCATCCAGTCAAATACAAGCTTTTTAGATTTAGATAATTTGGTTTCATTGTCTAAAATTTGTGAAGTAGAAGGTGTAACCAGTTCTAGTAACGGAATAAAGACAAAAGCATATATGGGTGTTAAATACGTAAATAGCCCTAGTTGTAAATGACCTATAATTGCCATTAAAGGAACAGTATATGCACAAAGGTATTTTAAATCTTTCATAACGTATTGCATGTTAGTGAATTGAATTATCATAAATATAACAATTCTATTAAAAATAAAATTGTAGTTTTAGAAGGTAATGAATAAAGTGCACTTATTGTATGAAGAATTTTGAATTCATTAAAACAAAGCTGGAAAAATTTATTAAAAAGTATTATATCAATGAACTTATAAAGGGTATAATATTATTTTTTACCATAGGAGTTTTATACTTTTTAGCAACCTTATTAATTGAGAATTTTCTCTGGCTAAATAGTATGGGTAGAACCATTTTGTTTTGGTTATTTATTGGGGTAGAGTTTCTATTGTTTATAAAGCTAATTACAATACCAATTGCAAAACTTTTTAAATTGGCCAAAGGAATAGATTATGATATTGCTTCTACTATTATCGGAAAACACTTTCCTGAAGTTAGCGATCGATTGTTAAACTTATTACAATTGGGACGTAGCAATGCTACTTCTGATTTATTGATAGCGGGTATAGAACAGAAATCAAACGAATTAAAACCTATTCCGTTTAGATTAGCTATTAATCTTGGTAAGAATGTTAAATACCTAAAATATGCGGCGATACCAGTAGGTTTTGTGTTGTGCTTGTTTGTTTTTAATAAAATACATTGGATTTCAGATAGTTACAATAGAGTTGTAAACTATGAGGTGGCATATGAGCCTCCTGCGCCTTTTCATTTCTATATTGTTAATAAAAGCTTAAATGCATATGAGAATACCGACTTTGTTTTAAAAATTAGAACTACTGGGGAAATTATACCAGAGAATGCTACTATTGCTTATAATGAAGAGGTTTATTTTTTGAATAATGTTGGCCTTGGGGAGTTTGAATATACATTTGTTCAACCAAAAAGTAGACTAGATTTTAGAATTGAAGCAAATAATGTTAAGTCAAAAGATTATAGTTTAGAAGTAGTACCAATACCTGCATTATTGGATTTTGAAATGAGATTGGATTATCCACAGTATACACAAAAAAAGGATGAAGTAATTAAGAGTTCTGGTAATGCTACAATTCCAGAAGGCACCAAAGTAGAGTGGATTGTTAGTACAAGGAATACTAATAAAGTAGAGTTCGTTACTAAAGATTCTATAGTTGCGTTTGATAAAGAGAACCAAAATTTTGCACATAATAGACGAATATTCTCTAACCTTGATTATGAAATTACGACTTCGAATACCAATGTAAAAAACTATGATAACTTATCTTTTAATCTTAATGTGATAAAGGATCAATACCCAGAGCTTAACTTGAAATCGAAAAAGGATTCTATCGATTTAGAAACCATGTATTTCTTTGGTAAGGTAAGCGATGATTTTGGTTTGAGTAAACTTAGATTAGTGTATTACAATGTTGATGATGTGACTAGTAGTAAGATAGAAAGTATAGCTATTAATAAATCTGTTTTTGATGAATTTATTTATGTTTTTCCGAACAATTTGAGTTTGGATGAAGGTGTTAATTATGAATTTTATTTTGAAGTATTTGATAATGATGTATTGCATAATTATAAAAGCACCAAGAGCACAGTCTTTAGTTTTAGAAAAAAAACTAAAGAAGAACAGGAAAATTTGTTACTTCAAAAACAGAATGAAACTATTTCGGGACTCAATAAATCTCTAGATAAATTTAAAGAACAAGAGAAGGAATTGATGAATCTTAGTAAGATACAAAAAGAAAAAAAGTTACTTGATTTTAATGATAAAAAAAAGTTAGAAGATTTTTTAAATAGACAAAAGGAGCAGGAGAAAATGATGCAGGATTTTTCAAAAAGGTTGAAAGATAATTTGAATGAGTTGAAGGATAAAAAGGAAGAAGAACCATTTAAGGATGCACTTAAAGAAAGACTTGAACGTAATGAAGAGAAACTAAAAAAGAATGAAAAACTTCTGGAAGAAATAGAACGATTGGCTGGTAAAATTAAGAAAGAAGAGTTGACAAAGAAGTTGGATGAATTAGGTAAGGAAAATAAAAGTTTAAAGAAAAATTTAGAACAGTTGTTAGAGTTGACTAAAAGATTTTATGTTATTGAAAAGCATGAGAAGTTAGCCAACGAATTGGACAATATGGCTAAAAAGCAGGAGGAGCTTTCTGAAAAGAGCGAGGAAGAAAACACGAAGGATAAGCAAGAAGAATTGAATAAGGAATTCGAAGAATTTCAAAAGGAAATGGAAGACTTGCGAAAGGAAAATAAGGCGTTAAAAAAGCCTATGAAATTGGATCAAAAAAAAGAAGATGAAAATGAGATAAAGGAAGAGCAGAAGAAAGCGAGTGATAATTTAGAAAAGCAAAATAATTCTGAAGCCAAAAAGAACCAGAAAAGTGCTGCCCAAAAGATGAAACAAATGGGTAGTAATATGCGTTCTCAAATGCAGATGTCGGGTGCAGAACAACAGCAAGAGGATATAGAAATGCTTAGACAGGTATTAGATAATTTGGTAGATTTTTCTATGGCACAAGAATACCTTATGAAAGAGTTGAAGGGTATTAATATGGATAATCCTTCTTACTCTTCTAAGTTAAAAAAGCAAAGTGTGCTTAGAGAAAATTTTATTCATATTGATGATAGTTTATATGCGTTGGCTTTAAGAACTCCTCAGATTACAGAGAGTGTTACAAATACACTTTCTGATATCGAGTTTAATATAGATAAATCATTAGAAAGGTTAGCAGAAAACAAGGTGGTACAGGGTTCGGCAAATCAACAATATACTGTTACAGGTTCTAATGATTTGGCGTATCTTTTAAGTAGGACATTGGATCAAATGCAAAATAGTATGGCCGCATCTAGTGGTAAAGGAAAAAGTGGTGAAGGCGAATTTCAGTTACCCGATATTATTAAGAAACAGGAAGAACTAAATGATAAGATGGAAGAAGGTTCTAAAAGTGGAAGTAAACAAGGTAAACAACAGGGCGAAGGAAAAGAAAAAAGTGAAGGTAAAGGAAAAGAAAATGGTAGCCAGAAAGGTGATGAAAAAGGAAAAGAAAATGGTGGTGATAAGGATGGAAAAAATGAAGGTGATGGAAATAGTGGAGGTGAAAATGGAGAAGGTAAATCTGAAATGCAAGGCGAACAAATGAACGGTGAGTTGTATGAAATTTATAAGCAACAACAACAGCTAAGGAATGCCTTGGCCGATAAGATTAGAGAATCTGGAAAAGGAAGAGGTGCCGGAAATAATCTTTTACGTAGAATGGAGGAAGTGGAACAAGAGTTATTAGAAAAAGGTTTTAATACAGAAACATTGAAGAAGATGCAGGACTTGAAGCATCAGTTATTAAAACTTAATGAGGCTGCTTTTGAGCAAGGAGAAGAAGAAAGAAGAGAAAGTAAAACAAACAGAACACTATTTGATGATCAAAATATTGAAGCTATAAATAAAGCGAAACAATATTTTAATACTACAGAGATATTAAATAGACAAGTATTACCTTTGCGGCAAAATTATAAACAAAAGGTTCAGCAGTATTTTAAGATAGAGAATGATTAATTTTTATTATGAAACTAATTTCGTTTTGACGAAAGAAGAGAAGGTAACAAGTTGGATTAATAAGGTAGTAGTATCTGAATCTAAAAGCATCGGAGAGATAAATTTTATTTTTTGTGATGATCAGTATTTATTAAAAATTAATCAAGATTTTTTAAATCATGATACGTTTACAGACATCATAAGTTTTGATAATACTATAGGAAATCAACTATCAGGTGATATCTATATTTCTATAGAAAGAGTAAGAGAAAATGCCGATATTTTTGAGGTTACTTTTGACGAAGAACTAAGAAGAGTTATGATACATGGTGTGTTACATTATTGTGGATATAAGGATAAGTCTAAGATGGAGAAAGAGGAAATGTCTGGGAAGGAAGATGAAAAATTAAAAATGTTCCACGTGGAACATTAAGAGAAATATGAATTAAAAATGTTCCACGTGGAACAATTGGATAAAGATTATGTTTGGTATAGAGTATGATGTTATTGTAGTAGGAGGAGGTCACGCAGGTAGTGAAGCTGCCGCTGCCGCGGCAAATTTAGGTTGTAGCACGTTACTTATTACAATGAATTTGCAAAACATTGCGCAAATGAGTTGTAATCCGGCTATGGGCGGAATTGCAAAAGGACAAATAGTAAGAGAGATAGATGCACTTGGTGGATATAGTGGTATTGTAAGTGATAAAACTGCAATACAATTTAAAATGTTGAATAAGTCAAAAGGACCTGCTATGTGGAGTCCAAGAGTGCAAAGCGATAGAATGCGTTTTGCAGAAGAGTGGCGTTTGCTTTTAGAGCAAACCAATAACTTGGATTTTTACCAGGAAATGGTAAGTGGGTTAGTTGTAGAAAATGGTGAAGTGAAAGGTGTAAAAACTTCATTGGGTCTTGAGATAAAAGCAAAAACTGTTGTTTTGACAAATGGTACTTTTTTAAATGGATTAATTCATATAGGAGAGAAACAATTTGGCGGGGGTAGATCTGGTGAAAAAGCAGCGACAGGAATTACAGAACAATTAATTGATCTTGGTTTTGATGCAGGAAGAATGAAAACAGGAACTCCTCCTAGAGTAGATGGAAGATCTTTGGATTATTCTAAAATGATAGAACAACCAGGAGATGAGCAACCAGAAAAATTTAGTTATTCTAATTTAACAAAACCATTAAAAGAGCAAAGATCATGTTATATGACATATACTTCTACAGAAGTACATAATTTGCTTAGAGAAGGTTTTGATCGTTCTCCAATGTTTAATGGAAGTATTAAAAGTATAGGTCCAAGATATTGCCCATCTATAGAAGATAAAATTAATCGTTTTGCAGATAAAGATAGACATCAACTTTTTGTAGAACCTGAAGGATGGAATACTGTAGAAGTTTATGTAAATGGATTTTCAACATCTTTGCCAGAGGATGTTCAGTTTAAAGCATTACGATCTGTGGTTGGATTTGAGAATGTAAAGTTTTTTAGACCAGGGTATGCGATCGAGTATGATTATTTTCCTCCGACACAGCTAACGCATACATTGGAGACAAAGTTGATTTCGGGCTTGTATTTTGCAGGTCAAATTAATGGGACCACTGGATATGAAGAAGCAGCCTCTCAGGGTTTGATGGCGGGTATGAATGCGGCGCTAAAGGTAAAGGAAAAAGAATCTTTTATTTTAAAGCGTAGCGAAGCTTATATTGGCGTTCTTATAGATGATCTTATTACCAAAGGTACAGAAGAGCCTTATAGAATGTTTACTTCTAGAGCAGAGTATAGAACGTTATTAAGACAAGATAATGCTGATTTTAGATTAACGCCAAAATCTTTTGAAATTGGATTGGCTTCAGAAGAAAGAATGAGAAGAATGGAGAGAAAAGAAAAACAGTCTTCGGACTTTGTTCAGTTTTTTAAAGAAACAAGTATTTCTCCAGAAGAAGCAAATCCTGTTTTAGAAAAAAATGATTCTTCACCAATTAAGCAAAGTGGTAAATTGTTTAAGCTGTTTTCTAGACCACAAATTAATCTTAAGGATGTAATGGGGTTTGAAAAAGTTTCAACATACATCAAAGAAAATAATCTTGATAAAGAAGTTTTAGAGCAAACAGAAATTCAGGTAAAATATTCTGGATATATAGAAAAAGAAAAAAATAACGCAGATAAATTAAATCGTTTAGAAGATTTAAAAATCCCGAAGGATTTTGATTATACTAAATTAAAATCATTATCGTTTGAAGCATGTGAGAAAATGTCTAAAATTAGACCAGCAACTATTTCACAAGCATCACGAATTAGTGGGGTTTCTCCAAGTGATATTTCTGTTCTTTTAGTGTACATGGGTAGATAATGAAAAAAGTATTTTGTAAACAGGAAAAACCATTAAAAGGAAAAATTGTTTCTTTTGTTTTTTTATTTTTTACAATAATGTTGTTCGTAACAGAAACAGAATTGCTTTTAATCAAATTGCTTTTTTTACTAGTCTCATTGTTTTTGGTTGGATATTCTATTTCTTATGAATTTAGTTCAGGCTTTAATAATTATAAAGTGGTTTCTGTTTTTCGAATTGTGTTACTAAAAAGTAAATTAGATGTAGAGTATCCCGATTATATTTCTGTTTTTCCAATTTCATCTAGCATAGATAATGAATGGGGTGCAATTGCGGCAATAGGAACCAAAGAAAGACAGGAAAGGTTTGCTATTCGTTTTTTTAAGGAAAATAAACATTTTACTGTCTATAGAGCAAGAGACTATGAAAAAGCAATAAAAAAAGCTAATGAAATTCAAAAGGTTTTAAACGTAGAAATATATGATGCTACAAAAAAATAGTTCCACGTGGAACATGTTGTTTATTTGTAACATTTGGTTCAAACGAAAATAATAGTGAGTTAATGAAAAGTGTTTTTATGTTCTTTGTTTCATTTTTGTTGTTTTCATGTATAACTACACACAAAGTAAGAGATATTGATCATTTTAGAATTGAAACAGAAGACAACCTTAATGAAGAGGTATTTGTTTTTAAACCTAAAATGCTTCCAGAAGAAGCACGTCGTTCTTTACGAAAACAATTTCACTTGTTAGATAATCAAAAATTGTCTGATTTTGATACCAAGTTGTTTAATGACTTGGATTTTATATTTAATATCAGAATTAGTTTTGAAACTGATAGACAAGTTAACACCAATTTAATTTCATCGTTAATAGATAAGGAAATAGAAAATGAAATTGGAAGTATTGAAACTTTCGTAAAAATTATTGTTTTGGATAGTGAGGGAAATAATTGTCTTTCTCAAAAATCTCTTTTTTGTAATAAAGTTCGATCGTTTTTAATAGAAATAAGAGATACCGTACAAAAAGAAAAATATTATAATAACGTCATACCAAAATAATGAATGTAGAAAAGGAACTTACATTTTTTTTAGAATGTAAAGATTATACAGTATCTAAGGATAAGTTTAAATTATTGCACGATGCAGAATATGATATGTTGATTACGGTTCCAAAACCAAGTGAAAATGACTTAGGAAAATATTACGAAAGTGAAGACTATATTTCTCATACAGATGCAAAGAGATCAATTTTTGAAAAATTATACCATAGTGTAAAAACATATGCCATTCGTAAAAAAGTTGAGCTACTTTATTCATTAGATCAAAAAACAGGAGATCTTTTGGATATTGGTGCGGGAACAGGTGATTTTTTAAGCAAAGCAAAAAGTAAAGGTTGGAATGTAACGGGGATAGAACCTAATGAATCTGCAAGAGAGTTGGCAAAGCAAAAAAGTGTTTTTTTAAAAGAGACCACAAAGAACATTCCCGATGAATCATTTGATATTATTACAATGTGGCATGTTTTAGAACACGTTCCAAATGTAAAAGAACAAATAAGAGAATTAAAACGTCTTTTAAAACCAAACGGATATGTAATCATAGCGGTTCCAAACTTTAAATCCTATGATGCTAATTATTATAAATCATTTTGGGCTGCATACGATGTGCCCAGACATCTTACTCATTTTTCAAAAACAAGCATTCAAAAACTTTTTAATGAAAAAAATATAGCACTTCAAAAAGTGTTGCCAATGAGATTTGATTCGTATTATGTTGCACTGCTTTCAGAAAAATATAAAACCAATAATATGAATTTTTTGAAGGCTTTTTGGGTGGGATTCTTCTCAAATATAAAGGGAAGAGCATCTGGAGAGTATTCTTCGCATATTTATGTCTTAAAAAACCATTAATTATTGTTTTAAAGAGTATTTAAACCCATACTATTACACGTGCTTTGTGATGGGGTCTTTTTTATTTTTAAAGGCCTTAAAACGCTTGAAAATAATTTATTTTTAATAGATTTTTTGTATTGTTTTTATTTTTTGTATTGTTTTTATTTATAGTTTGTTTTTTTGATATATTATATCAAAAACATCGACTTAACTTTGATATTTTTGCGCAGAACTTAATTATAAAGAAATGAAAAAAATTTTATGTGTTGCAGGAGCTCTACTTTTATTGGCTTCTTGTAATCAGCAAATAGAAAAAACGGGTTATGTAAACAACACAAAAGTTGTTTCTGACTTTAAAGAAATGAAAACGGCTCAGGAAAAATGGACAAAGCGAAATAATGAAGTAAGAGCTGAACTGGAAGGTAAAGCAAAACAATTTCAAATTGAAGTACAAGGGTATCAAACGATCATGAAATCCATGACAGCTTCAAACAGAGAAAAGAAAGAAAAGGAATTAATGACCAAACAGCAGGAACTGCAGAGAGAACAACAACAAAAAATGCAGGAAATCCAGCAAGGAAGTCAAAAAGAAATAGATTCTATTATCAATAAAGTAAAAGATTTTATTGAATCATACGGTGAGAAAAATGGGTATACTTACATCTATGGAGATACCGAAACCAGTAACATTTTATATGGTAAAAAAGAACTTGATTTAACCGATAAAATTCTAAAAGAATTAAATGGGGCAGAAGCAGATTCTACCAAAACAAAGGAATAAATTTTCTTTGAAAAAATTATAAGAGAGACCGTCTAAGTTATTTTAGACGGTCTTTTTCTTTTATGATATTCATAGTATTAACTGGTGTTATTGATTAGTACTAGAGAATAAAGTATGTATTTAAATGATTTAAGTTCTTTTTTAATGCTCTGCCATTCAAATTATTCTCTTTTATTTTTATTGGTTTAATTGTTTTAATATCAATGTTACAGTATGATTGTATGACCAATAATACTTGTAATAATCAACAAAAAAGATGTATTGCCTTAACGCAAGAATTGATTATTAAGTATCCTAATTATTATTTATGCTATCGCCAGTATATTTTATAAGTGCGTGTTTTTATCTCTCTTCTATAGGCGCTTATAGGATAAAATCAACAGAGTTTTCTCATAGAAATAGAGAAAATTTAAGTGCTATATTATTTTGTTAAGGTCTGTATACACGAAATTCTGGAATTAAGACTACAACTCTATAATATGACTGATAAAAACTTGAATCATACATGTTTATTGAAGTAGGTTTGCTTTTTTAAAGATATAATGATTCCAAAATTAGTGGTCAAACAAAAACATGTTTTTGGATTTATGTAAAAGAGTAAAGCTAGTAACAAGTACCCCAAATTGAGATTTTACTTCTTATATACTCTCTTTACTGTAATTTATAGAGATGTCATGAAAAAAGAACTTAACCTTATAGTAGTATGTGTGTTATTGGTCATTTGTTCCCATGGTCTTTTTGCGCAACGATCCATTGGTAAACCAGAATTACAAAGTTTTGCAGCTTGTGCAAGAAACAGTTTTAATAGTTTTACAGTAATTGCGCCACTTTTTTCTGGTTCCGCGTTTCCATCAGACAACCAATTTATTTTAGAACTATCGGATCCCAGTGGCAACTTTACAGATTCAGATTTAGTACAGCAATTAAGTATTGTAAATGGTCCTAACAATGGTTCGGCGAGTGAATTAGAAATACGATTCGAGAATTTTTCGGTACCAACAAATGTTGGTAGTGATACTTATAAAATGCGTGTACGAACTACTACGGCGGTGCCAGAAAGTATTAGTGAGTTATCTGATGATGTTTCTATGTATTATTTCTCTGATGATATATCGATAAAACTGAATGGTGTAAAAGATATTGTCTTATGCAATGTCACTTCGTTTACAAAAACACTTAATATTCAGGTATTTGAGCATATTTCTGGTACACTTGAAGATGGTCCTGAATTAAATCCAGATGATTATTCATGGGAATGGTATAGGGATGGTATAGTTATTCCTGGAGCCTCGGGATCTAGTCTAGAAGTATCAGTAGAAGGTAAATATCATGCACAAATACCCTTTAGTAAGTGTCAAAACATCTTCCGTGCTCATACCAATGATGTAAATGTTTCTATTATAGATGTTTCTGCGGTGTTTATAGAAACCCCTTCTCCTGATTTTTCTTTTTGTCCTAATGAATCTAAAATACTTAAATCTAGTATTCAAAATACCAGATATACATACCAATGGATGAAGGATGGAGAAGCTATCGAAGGAGCTACGATTTCATCATATACCTTGCCTGATAATGATTTTGGAGGAGAGTATACCCTGAACGTTATGTTTAGTGAGGATTGTACTATTATTTCAGATCCTGTAACTGTTGTAAATGAGGGATCATCGATTACCACTCCTTTACCAGAGAACCTAATTATTCTACCTACTCAAATTATTACATTGCAGATAGAAACAGATGCTCCCGACGGTAGTAACGTAAGATGGTTTGTAGATACTAACTTACAAAGTCAAGGCCCATTATCAGGAGGCATCAGTACTTTTGATGCAACTTTTGTTGGTCAATATAGAGTAGAAGTAGACGCCACAGATGCATGTAACAGTATGTTATTTTCTGAAACAGAGAT
>CANMLW010000001.1 GCA_947498705.1 uncultured Aquimarina sp. | reverse complement strand
ATTTCTAGGATTCCAGGTATACGAACGACCATTAAAATCACTTTTTTCGATCACTTTAGATTCAAAACCGTCCCAAACTCCATTTACAAGATCCCATACTTCAATCTTCATTTTTTCCTGCTTGGTATCATCCAGTTCTCTATCAAAAGTAACAGTAAAACTTCCATTATCGTTATCTGCTACATTGATACTATTACTACAAGATGGTTGAATATCTACAATAGCACCATCTAATTCTGGAGAACAATTTTTTATATCGAAGGAAATAATATTGGTAAATTCTAACGTAGGTTTATATCCTGTTCTGAAGTGAGCTTTGTTTGCGTTTTGCAATGCACTTTCAGGAGTACTTGTCAAATTAAGCAATTCTAATAGATTGAAGGTGGTAGTTCTACCGTTCTTTGAATCCGGAAAGTGAGTCCAGTCAACGCCATTTAAACTAAATTGCCAATGGTAACCATAGTTAAGGGTGATTTCTTCTTCGGGGCAAATTTCACTTATAATTTGTCCATTGTTATCGACAGGAAAGTCAATATGAATGGTAAATATTCTTGTCGAAAAGTTACATCGATTATAACCTCTAGAAGGGTTTTCATTAAAGTTATTTACAGTATTTACTCCAGAAGGATCTAGCGTATAGTCATAAGTTCTCTCCTCGCTACATATATTGTTATCGCCACCCACAAAATTACTGAATATATTAATCTGTACATTCGGTGGTTGATTAGAAACAGGAGAAAAATGAAAAACAGGATTACCATCTCTTATGTTTACTTCATCGGCACTATATCCAACACCAGGGCTATCTCCACTTACACCGATGGTAATGATATTAGCATGATTATTAGCATCATTTCCTACCAATCTGGTTTCAAAAAGGAAACCATGTTCCTGTCCTAAGACTGTAAAAGACAGTATAGGACAAAACAATAATAGTAGTAAAAACGCTTTTTTTTCCATAGTACTAATACTTCACTTCAATTTCTTTCCATTCGCTAACACTACCATCTTTAAAAATGGCTTTAAATGCATAGGTATAGGTCGTATTTGGGATTAATTTTTGATCGATCCATCGCTTGTTATTTGGGTCTAAACGCTGATATAGGGTAAAGGATGCTTCATTTGATTTTCTATATAGCTGTAGTTCTACCCCATTTTCATCATTAAAACGCCAGGTAAGTTGTATAAACTTTTGCTCTCTGTCGACGGTTGCATAGATCCCTTTGATACCTGGTTTTAATAGTTTGCCAGGCATATTGATGATTAAAGGAGGAGTAGGTTCACTCTCTAGTCCACTTTGATCTACTGTAATCAAGGTATAGCTATACTTTCTACCAGGATTTACTTTGGTATCACTATAATTGGTGATCGAATTGGTGGTAGCCTCATAGATTTTTTGCCAGCGATCAGGAATAGAGTCGGTAGCATCCTGGCGATATAAAATGGTTGATGCCCAATCATCAGAAGAACTATTAATCCAGCTAAAATCAACTCCTTCGTCTTTAATTTCATAAGTTTTAAAAACAGGGGAGGTAGGAGGGATTCGATCTGGCTTTACAAGCACCAAGGTATCAGAAGGTACAGATTCATTATATCGGTTGTCTTCTGCAATTATCTGGTAATACACCGCTTTGTCAAAAGAAGTCATATCAATACTATCGATATAATTTTCTTTGATCAGATTCTGTTTGTTTAATTTTGTGAATTCCTGATCTTTACGATAAGCTCTTACAATATTGTATCCTTTTAAATCGAGCTCGGTGTTTTTTGCCCATTTGAGGGTTACAATACCCAATGTATCTACGATACCTTCTAAACCTTGCGGTTTTTCTGGGGGAATACTATCGATAGGTTGCACCATGGTAGGAGGGGATTCTTTAAAATCCTGATTTTTACCAAAAGCTTTTAATTTAAAATAATTGATATCTGATAAAGGGCTATAATTGATACTTTTTTGATTAGGTGCTATACTATCTACTACGGTTTTATAAGGGCCAATAGCAGTTTCTGCACGTAAAAGCTCGAATTTTCGCAGTTTCCATTGTTCTTCTTCTGCAAATGTCCATTGCAGTTCTACTTCGTTTTCAGAAAGGATGTTGGACGAAGTAAATAGCGGTTCAGTTCTAATCTCTTTAAATGCTATGAGTTCTGCCGGATCAGAGGGCGGGCTTTTTTCATTAAAATAATTGATACCTACAATACGATACCAATATTTTTTTCCATATTCTGGAATCGAATCGGTATAAGAAACGCCAGTATAAGGAGAATCTGCCAGTTTGGTAATGGGTACTTCATTGACTTTTTTATAATCATTACCGTTTTCTGATCTTTCCAAATTATACGAAGTATAATAAGGTAGTAATTGGTCATACTCCCATACCAATACAAAAGCGTTTTGATAGTAATATCCAAAGAAATCAAAGGGCTTTGGTAACTCTTCACGATCCTTTGTACTTATAAAAAGCCCCGAGGGTTCTATTTCCATTCGGTCTTTTGGAATAGCGCTTTTTACTTTATATAGATACTTTTCATTTTCTTTTACTGTGGTGTCCACAAATCCTAGTCCTGCAAATTGGGCTACCTCAAAATCTTGATCAATTGCAAATAAAGAAAACCCAAACCTGCGATCTAGTTCTTCACTTTCGTAAAATACCTGAAGCAAGGGGTTGTCCTCATTATTGTTTACCTGAAACGACTCTCCGTAGATTGCTTGTGCAGCAACGGCAGCCATATCATTCTGTTGTACAAAACTTTCCCATTCACTGGCAGGTTTGGGTTTGATAGTATCGCCAGAAAGAATTACCCGTTCTGGGCTGGATAATGGCTTTCCGTCTCTTAATACCGTGGTACGTTCTACTATAAACCCATATTCGTTACTATATTTCCAGGCATACTTGTCGGTTACTGCCCATCGTAATAGTATTGCATCGGCTTTTGCCAGGGCTTTTACCACTATTTTTTTAGGAAGCACTACTTCTTGCTCTTGAGAAGATGCAGGAGTACATACACTTATAAAAAGTGCAGTGATATATAGGATTGAGTGTTTGAAAGCCATTAAAAATTGTTTTTGTAATCTATTTTAATTGTGTTACCCGATGTTTTGGAGGGTAGTATATAATGAAATTCTACCTGGTATTTTTCAACATTTATGTACGGAAACTGTCCATCCATGATATACTTAAATCGTTCGTAAGCATTTTGATCAACAGGATCTGCATTTAGATACCTGTTGATGATTACATACTGTAAATGATTATAATCTTGTTTATACGCAACAGATAGATTCCAACGGAAAGGAAAACGTTCCTTTAGATAAGGGCTATCGGGATTATCTCTTACATATTGACTGTATCGTATTGATGGCGTAATGTGTCTCATAGGAGGTGTTCCCAGAATAGTTTCATCTCTATCTACACGAATATTACCATCTAATGGATAGTTTTGGTATAATAACGGGTAGATCTCTTTTTGATAATAATCATCTGTTTTCATTCCTATACCCGACATAAGCGGTTTGTTTAAGGTATAATGGGTTCCAACCACTTCATTAACATCAAAAGGCTCGAACTTAGCAATTTTCAATTCTAGTTGTGCGGTGTTTGAAGTTCCTGCATGAAAATTAAAATGATCGATAACATTCATGGCTCTAACCTTTTCTCTGAAGGTGTCGAACCTACTGGTACTAAAGTTAAATGTTAATCGAGTGATAAATGCATCGTTTGTGGCATCTCCTGAAAGCGTATTTTGAGAGATGGATACATTTTCGTCGACTTGTGTAAACGTTTCTTCTATGGTGTTATTGGTATTCGAATCTGTTCCTGATTTTGACGTGATCAGAGCATATGTAATATTCGTTTCATTCGGTAATTTTGGAAGCGTAAAACTTAATTTGTTGCTCGCATTATCATATGCAAATTGCGTTTTTAGTTTTTGTCCGTTTTCGGTTACAAAGAATAACTCATCTTTAAACCCAGGTGTGCCAAATAAATAATCTTGCCCTTTTTCTAGTTGTACATACCCTGTGTTAGATTCTTTAGGTAGTACATATCGTTGATTTACTACCGGGTACATGTATTCAATATTCTTATGCGGAATTCTGGTAGGTGCTTTGCCTGTAGTAAAGGTTACGGTCTTTTCTTCTACTATAGGCTGTCCGTTATCAATAACAGCTACCCATTGACCGCCTTTGTATTCATTAAACTGTACTTTTACCGTGGCCGTTATTTTTTTCTCTGGCGGTAAAATATCGTCAGATTCAAATATGAGAATATCTTTATTGGTATTCCATATTTGTTCTCCTGGGATAGTTGTATTACCATCTTTTATGGTTACCTCTTTGAGGGTTACCTGATATTTTTTAGTGCCTAGATCATCATTAATTTCAACTGTTTTTCCGATAGGTACATTAAAAGCTACCTGTACGGCATCAAATACGTCGACCTCACTAGCGTTATCTTCTGGCGAAATATCTGATATAATGACGACTTCCTGTAACCCCGTTTTACCAACAATTTCACATTCTTCGCCTATAGTTACTTTTAATCTGGCTTGTATGGTTATAATCCCCATAACTCTCACTTTTACCCCGGCATATCCCTTTATATACCATGGGTTAGGTAATTGTCCTTGTGCTAGTACAGCAACTCCAGCTTTCAGGATTGGAATTCTCTTTCGCATTCCAAAAATTTTGATTTGTGCGCCTATTTCACCTTGTAGGAATGCATATAATTGTCCTGTGGCATACCAACCATCCATACCGATAGGACCTGGTCTTCCTTTACAGTGTGCATCACCAAAATCTTTGATCATAATATCAAACCCAACACCGGCACGTACCGATGCATAGATGATTCCCCAATCAAAACTTTTTCCGATCTCGACATAAGCTCCAAAAGCATATCCTGTACCTTGTGCCAGTTGACTTTCAAAATTTCGACCAAACTGTAGCTCGTCACCTTTTAAATTTAAAATATCAATTACCTCTGGTTTGGGCAGAGCAGCGGGTTCTAATATGGTTCCTACCATAAAGTAGAGGTCGAAGGAAGCATCAAATGGCCCGATCGGTATTCCTGCTACCCCAAATCGTTTGGTAGGAGTACCGATATATATGTACCAGTCATTGGGAGCATCATAAAATTCGATATATCCCAACCTGTTCTTTTCACCAGCTCCACGTATGGTCCCTAGATTAAGGAATACATCAAACATCCCCCAATAGGTATCATTTCTAAAATCTAAATCTACAGCAAGTTGTGCTGCAAATTTTTCGTTTCCGGTAAGGATATCAGGAAATACATGAGTGGCAAAGTATTTGATTCCTTCTTTATCGATAGACATTTCGCTAAAAGCAGGATTGTTCTGCTCTTTTTCGGCCAATTTTTTCTGCATTCCAGCAACGGTACCAAAAGGGTTTTTACCTCCATCTCCGCTTCCGCCACCACTTCCACCACCACCGGTCATAAGGGCAGCACCCCCATAGAATCCAAGTCTACTTAGACCACCACCGGCAGATTCGCTGTTAAAGCTCATTTCGATGGCAAAAAGACCAGTAAAAGTAGCCGATTTTTTAACCCTAAAGGCGGCCATGGCTTTAAAACCAAATTCGGTATCAATATCGGGCCTATAGTAGATACCCGACATACTCTCGGCACGTTCATCCATTCCTGCTTTTCGCATATGGTGATATACACCACCACCCAATTCTAAAATTTGTAGACTCTTACTACTCTTATTAGAAGTGGGTTTCCCAAAAGCATCTACATACCAGTATCTAAAATCATCTTTTCGACCAAAAATACCCTTGGCACCCAGTTCTATTTTTAAACTTTCGGCATATAATTTTAGTTTACCAGAGAGGCCTTTGCCATAGACGGGGTTATCTCTAAAGAAATTAAGCTCCCCATAAAACTCGAAGTTCTTTTTCTTGACGTCGACCTTGACGGCATCGACTTCTATTTTGTCATATTTCCATTTTAGGTAATCTCCTTCTTCGAGCTTTCCTAGGATACGTAGTTTTACATCTCCTTTGATACCCGATTTGTCGAGATTGATATAACTGTTAAAACCAATTTCGGCACGATCATCTTCGTATACTTTGGCTTTTACATCATAAAACCCTAGTTGAAACCCTGCAATTTTGGGTAAGGCAATCGTATCCTTAAAGCCCATATATTTTATAGAAAGATAAGGGCGTGATTTGGTTTGTATTTTAAAATTCTGAAAGGAGAGGCCTTCAAAATTGAGGGATTCTATATCATTATCTTTTACATCCTCTGAGGATGTGTTGTCCAGAGCATCTTTTTGTTCTTTATTAAAGGCCATAAGACCTGTGAGGTTGGCTTCGGGGTAGAACTTACTGTTTTCTACCTCCATCTTTATATAGGACTCTGGAAAAAGCTTTGCTTTTCCTTTAAAGATATTAAAATCGACATCTTCGGTCACCTCGACACGTACACTATAATGTTGATCTGCTGTGATCAAACCTTTATACGCCAAAGCGCCATTACTACTGCTGTCTGATTTACTAATGGGTAGTACCAACTCCCCATTAAAACCAGCTTTTATAAAATGGTTTACCTGTAAATCTACATTGATAGAATCAAGAGAGTATTGCCATTTACCTGCATTTCCTTCGTTGATATTAAAAAGGTTGGTGGCAAAGAAATTACCCGAGACCCCAAAATTATCTATTAATAGGCCTTTGGCACCAAAGGAGATGCGTTCTTTGGATTTGGTGATCTGAAACTCGGGTGGTAAGGTAACGGTGACTTCTTCACCATAAAACCCTCGCCATAGTTCTTGCTGATCTGCAGGAATCAATTGTTGCTCATTGTAAATATTTGGAAACTTAACGGTGGGCGAATTTTTGGTATCACTCAAATCCAGGACTACATTTTGCATTTTAAATGCCCAACCCGGTAGTGGTTTTAGCTCGAATTTGGGCAGGTCTAATTCGATGATCAGATCTTGTAATGATTCTGCCACAAATTTAAAACTAGCCCCCACATAACTCTCGTTACCTGCTATTTTTTTACCGTCTTGTGGTTTGGTTTCTCCCGGAAATTTTTTAGTGCCGTCTTCATTCAAGGGAATGGCTACCGTTTTGGCAATACGTACATCGGCTTCTAATCCTATTTCTGATACTTTACCGGTACAATCAATTTTTACATAGGTTTGGCTGGTCGCACTACCATCACTTTCTAAGCCTCCTTTAAAGGTAATGGCCCATTGCCCACCACTTTGCCCTACGGGGAAATCACCAATTAAATTTAATTGCGCCTCGCCATAGATACCTCCCTGGTGTGATAGCTTGACATTACTGGCGCTAAAGAAAAGCTCGGTACTTAGCTCACCCAGCGTAAGTTTTGCAAACAAATCTACCTCTGCATAGTTGGCATGTAATTTTGCTTTAACCACTCCAATAGTAATCGATGAATTGGCAGATACATCTTTTTTGATCCCAACAGGGAACTCTAATAACTCTTTACCACTTAGGATGTTTACAAAACTCTTTTGCTTTTCGATCTCTTCAAACAATTCTTTGGCTTTGCTAACCAGCGAATCTGTTTTGGGAGTAGGTTTATAGATCTTTTTGATATAGTCCTTAGTAAACTCTGCCAACCCCTGGAAGAAGTTTTCTGTAGGCGCCTCTGCTGATATAGACTCTAGTTCAGAAAAAGAACGAAACTCTTGCGTATTGTATTTGCGTAACGCATAGGCACCACTTTTTTGCTCGGCGATACGCTTTGCCTTAAAAGAAGCCAGACGTTGCAATGCGACCGAGTCCAACCCTTTTACCATAGGGCTAGTATAGGTAGGTGTTATGACTTTCTTTGTAGTCAGTAACAAAGTATCTTTACCTGTATTGGCAAAAGTAACTATCGATAGGAGCAGTGCTAGTATGAGTAGATAGTGTTTTTTCATCCTTTGGGGTTATTTTTAATGTTTCCTATATAGGGTTAAAAATTTCTTGTATCTGTTGAACTTTATTTTTAGGTGCTGTTACCGGTTTATAGACAATTAAATACACCGATAAAATTATCAAGGCAAGTCCCATCAATCCTGGTACTATTATTCCCGATATTCTATTTTTATTAGGTTTTGCAAACTTTCTATTATTAGTATTGTCGTTATTTTTTTTTGATGCTATGTATTTTCTAAAATTATAATAACTGGCAACTAAAAAAAGGATTCCAAAAATACCAGGAACGATTGCATCAGACAGTTTTACATGACTTTCACTTACCACAAGTATGATATTTGTACTTATAAGTTGTATGTTATTTAGACAGTTCATGTAAATGTGTTGCTGTTCGCTTTTTTTTATTTAGACTATATGTCTGTTTTTTTATATTTTTTACTTTCTATTTATTTTACTAATTCAATTTTATGAAGCGACGGAATCAAATTTTACCTAAAAGCTTTTCAATACTTAATACCAAAACTTTACTTCTTTATTTTTAAAAGTATGAATTGTTACCAGTTTTTTTAAATAATCTTCGATGCATTCTTTTTCTAATTCTTCTAAATCCCAATAAGGTTTTTTCGTTTTTAATAAATTTATCCACTCAATAAAATCACTATAATCTTGTAAAACTATATCCTTTCTAGAGTATAGCAATCCATCTAATTCTTGGTATAACCAATCTTTAATTCTTAAAAGCTTTTGCCTTTTATTTATACCTCTAATTTTCTCTATAACCAAAATAATAGAAAAAAGACTTTCTGTGTAAGATATAATTGCATATTCATAAGCATAATCTTCTTGTTTAAAATTTGGATAATCTAGTTTTCTAAAATATGTAATATTATGTCTACGACTATCTAAACGCTCTTCATTTGTCTTTGCATTCCATTCTATATCTAGAATATCATCATGTAATTTATCTCTTAATTCAATTTTATCTAATATTTCTAAATGTTGTTTGCCATACATTTCATTTCCGATCTTCATGATTTGAGAATCGATTTCGTCTATCCTAGCTTGAATTTTTTTATATTTTTCAAGATCTTTTTGAAGTTCTTCAATTTGATTCTCTATTTTTTCTATTTTTTCTATTACTTTCATTTTTCAATCATATTGATAAGCCAATATCCTCCATTTTCATTTATAAAGTCTATAGCTTTTACCTCAAATATTGTTTTTGATTTAAAAAGAACTTCATTTTCGTCTATGTGGTTAGAAAAACTTTTAATTAAAGCACCTTTTTTGGAATTTATCGAATAGACTACATTCCCTTTGTTTATACCAATACGTTTTAAGGCTTCCGATTTTTTAATTGAAGTAGAAAGGAAAACGGGTTCTGTAACATCATCACCAATTTTATATTTATTTCGAATCCAATCTTCGCTTACTCTATCTGGATGCCCCCGAAAAACATTATCATTATATTTTTCAACTTTACTTAAAGCGTCATTTAATCTCTTTTCATAATTTATTAAATCCTTCGGGATGTTTTGTCCAGAACCTAAAGTCTCGTTTAAGCGGTATGACCCTCCTTCTGAGGTGTAATATCTAATTACCGCAATGTCTTCATTTTTAAGGGGTGGAAATTTAGAACTAATATTTGCTTTTTTGGCTTTTATAACTTCATTTGCAAGGCCTGATATATCAAACATGTCATAATGTGGGGTATACCAATTATCAAAAAGGTTAGGATTAGCATCTAACATTTCCTTAAGTTCGGTATGCTTACCTAGATGAAAAATTAAATCATCTCCATTCTTTAATACATCATTAAAACCTAGCTTTTTATGGATTTCTAATTTAATTATGCTTTCTATTACCTCATAATTTCCATAAAATCTAGAATCATTAGAAAGCTCTGTTAAAAGCTCTTTGCCACGTGGATTTTTAGAGTATTTCTTTAGTCTTGAAAGATTTTCTATCAATTCTTTGTGATCGATCAAATTGACATCGGCATTATAAATAATGCTTTTGAAGTTGTCAAATGAGTAGATAATTGGATTGTCTAGTGTTAATTCTTTTGTTTTTTGAATTAAGCTTTCATTTCTTCTTACTTGATCGTCTATTTCAGAGTCTAATAACCATTTCCAAGCCTTACCCAAATCAGGATTCTCATCAAACTTTTTAAGTGCATCTACATTATTGCCGAAGTCATCAACGAACTGATCCCAATCATCTCCTAAATTAAGTTTGCCTTTTAAATTAGAGATTAATGTGGTTTCATTTGTAGCACTCCTAAACCCAACTTCATTACCTTTTTTCAGGATATCATCCCCATCATAGTTGCCAACGACATCCCCTTCATCTAGGGTCTTTTTCTTTTGTAGAATGCCGTCTACATACCGGGCAACTTCATCACCTTGGCCAGATTTGTCGACTACTTTGACTCCTTCTTTTACTGTTACCTGCCCTTTTTTGATGGCGCTAAACTTAACAGGGATATTAGCTGTTTTATCAAAGATGTTATCGACTTCCTTAAGACCATCGATCAATTTTTGTTTGCTTTGTACTTGACTACCAACATTAAATAGTTCGTTTAATCCTCTAAAACCGTCTTCCCCGCCATAGGAAAATCTATCTGCAACTTTTGCTAAAATTTTAGAATTTTCTGGAGTTTTGGCAATAGTAGTAGAACGGTATCTTAATATGTTCCATGCTTCTAATAAGTCATCTAAGTTCTTTGCGTCTAAGGTTTCAGTAGCGATTTTTTCAAAATCCTTAAGAATTTTTGTCGCATCATCCGTATCTAGTTGATTTAGTTTGTTAAGTACGGACCTGTCGAAGCTTACATCGGGGTTTAATTGGTTAATAGATTTTTTAAGATGTGAACCATCTGACAATGCATCTAATAATCTATTTTTTAATAGTGCTGAAAAGTTTCCTGTAACCTTTAGTGTTTCATCGATTTGTTTTCCAATATTTTCGGTAGAATCATCAAGTTGTTTACTTGATTCAGGCGATTTTTTGATTTCTATTTTTGCATTTTCAAATCCTTCTGCTGCTTCATCTGCAAGTTTAGGATCTTTTGCCATAAGTTTTTTAGCTTTTGTTTTTCCTACCCGTTTGACTAAAGCATCGTAAGCTGCAATTGCTTCTATATGCTTATTAGGGTTTGGTATTGAAGCTGCTGTATCAATGGTTAGTGGAATAGTACCAAAAGTCCATATTTTTTGCAATAGTTTAGCTAGCTCTTTGGCACTTTCCTCATCTGCATCAAATGTGCTTTTTATGACTCCCGTGGCATGCGTAACAAATAGTTTGTCATCAGAAAAATAAGGATTTACAATGGTGACAAATAGATCTGCATATGCCGTAAATGTAGCTGCATTAAAAGCTCCTCGTGCAGCGATAATAGAACCTCCTGAAAAATAGAAAGAGGCAACAGTTAGTGTATTGAATATACCGTTTTGAATTATAGTGTTGCTTCTGGTTCTATCTAAATAATCTATAAACATGGCAGGAACCAATGCAACTTTACCACAAACAAGGGCACCGCTTTTATCACAAGCTCCGGATTGTTTTGTGAAAGTAATGTCTTCTATGATTTCAATAGCAACTAACTCAAAAGGATCGAATTCTTCATTGGTATCCCACTTGATACAAACCTGTTCAGAATAATTGTGACCATAATAGTGGGTAGATGTCTCTTTGCAATCTTGTCGTAGATTGATTTTTCTTTGTTCTTGTATAAAGCGAAATTCTAGCTTTGATTGATCATTGACTACATTAAAAAGCCATAGGAAACGTTCGTTTTTAACATTCCAATAATAATTGGCCTTACATTCGGCTTTATCTAATAGAGATTGGTATTGGTCACCATCGGTAATGGAGGCAGAACTGTTTATGTCTATGTTTTTAGCAGCAAATACGAGATCTTTAAGCTTAACTACGAGATTTAATCTGTTTGTGTCATCTCCAATAAAACTATCATTAAGTTTATCTACTAATTGTTTGTATAATAGATCACCACCAACTCTATATTGTTCTTCTACAAGACCTTTTAAAAATTGTTCTGCATCTTTAGATTCTACAGAGTTAAGAATATCGAACACGAGATCTTCTGTGCTATGGGTTGCAGACCAATTATCTAAAACGAGACCATCAAGGGTTATTTGTAATATTTTTAACCTATCTGAGACAGAAAAATGCTTAAAATGATCTGGAGTTAATTCATACCCCATATATAGCACTCTGTCACGATCTCCAGAATCGACACCAACTTCTTTTACAACTTCAGAAAGTTCTTGGTTCGGAATACTTCGTAGTATTTTTTGGATTAAATGTTTGTCACTTTTACCGGAACCAAAAGTACTTTCACTAATCCACCAGGTGTTATGATCAAAAACTAACTTGAGAAGTTTCTTTTTCTCTACTAGGCTCAAAGATTTTATGAATTCATCATTCAAATAGAACAGTCCGGCATATAAGTCATCTTTACTTAGTTTATCATTACCAAGTTTTTCATGGTGCTTTTTAATGTCTTTTGAGACTTGTTGTAAACCATACAGGTATCCGCTAAACGCATCTGGATTCTTTTTATTCCAATAGTTTTCTAAAGCTCTTTCATACATTGCTTTTTCAGAAAGCCAGAACATGGTTCCTTTGTAATCAGCGTTGTTTTTGTATATCTGAGATACCAGAAGGTCATAATTAACTTTATCATTTCCTTCAGCACAAATAAGAGCAGCAATTGCATGTATTGCATCTTTCTCAAATGGATTGTCAACTATATTAATATAGTCTTCAACAAATTGTTTTCCTTCACTACAATTTGCGCATTTAATTCGCTCAGAATCTTTAATATTTGTATTACTACTATCATAATTGATAGTTGTTTTATTTTTAATAGCATAAGAATATGTAGTTTCATATGCTTTATTACAATTTCCGTCACCTCTAACAAATAAAAACACTTTATCTATAGTATCTTCATTTATAGGCGATATATCATATTTTTTTCCATCTGTTTTACCTCCTTCATAATATCCTGCAAAATTACCTGTAGTGTCAAATAATGCTTTGTATCTAATACCATCAACTTTAAATCCTGGTAAAGTTCCTTTTACTTTGGCAGTATGTGAAGATGATAATATGGTTGAACTTCTTTTAACTTCAATAGGTTTCCATGCTGGGGTAAACCAGACTTCTCCTCCTAGCTCATTACCTTGATCATCCTGAAACAACATCAACTTCAGGCTAGGGTCGCTCATGGTTGCCCAGTTAGGATATCCTAATTCGGTACCATCACCATAATCCATTAACCAGGTGTTGGCCTGTCCTGCATTAGCATCATTATCACCAAAGGGGTGTCGTAGTGTATATACTCCATGCCCTAATTCGTGAGCTGCTACCTTAAGGGCAGAATCTTTTTGTTCAAGTCCTTGCCCCATATGTTTTTCAAACAAGAACCCCCATTGTCTGGTTTTAGGCATAAAACCACTTAAGGGTTTAGAAACTGTAAATTCATCACTTAATACTAAAACAAAATATTGTTGTGAGTCATACCCAGGATATTGTTTTTTAAAGGCCTTATAGATGTTTTTTAATTCGGTAGGGTAATCTGATAAAAGTCCGCTACCATCGTAGTCAATAACACCGTTATCATTATCATCCCATTCGTCTTTGGTAATGGTAATATTGATAACATCTTTTTTGACGTTAAATATACCTCCTGCTTTCCCAAAAATATCATTTAGACCTGTTTCTAGATTCGAGATATTGTTACCACCATTTACTGTAATGACTTGTAATGGAGTAGGGGTGTGTTTTTTAAGATGGTGTATAAAGAAATTGGCGGCTATTTTATATTTATTATCGCTAGCATCAAGGTAGGTGATCACTGCTTCTTCGGTGCGATAGGGATCTCCACCTGTAACAGTAATTTTATAGGTGTTGGTATTGGCTAATCGCTCATGTTTGATCGATTTGTTTGTTACCGTTTTGATAATCAGGCTGTCGATATTGATTTTGGAGTCATTGATAACGATATCGGCATAAAATACATCATTTTCACCTTTTACAATGGCTTTATGGGCAGGATAGTAAGAGTCGCCACTGCTAGTATTTATGTTAGGATAATTGGCTTTTTCGTAGTCATTGTTTACCAGATCCAAAGCAAAACGTGTATCATCTCCAGTTCTAAACGTTACATTAATTGCATCGTTAGTAATGTTATTTACGACGGGATCTTCTAGTGTACCTGTTGGGTTTCCTGGGTTAACACCATCGGTATTATCAGATGTTATTTGAGGAGAAGGATCTCCTGTACCTGTTTGGGTAATGTTTCCGTCTTTAACCGTCCACTCATCACCGCTTGCATCTTTAATGATATGAGTATCTCCTTCATCATAATCAAAAGTGTCTGTCGTACCGTCGGGTTTTACAATAACGATTTGCCCATCGGTAATACTGATATCTTCGGTATCTATTTCATAATCTAATGGTGGTATTTCTGTAACATCTCCACCAGTAAAGACATCGGCAATATCTTCGGCTACATCAATAACTTCGTCTACATCCAGGATATTTCCCCATGTAGGGTCGTAGGTAGTAATAACAGCTCCTTCGGCAAGTTGATTTTCGTTATTAATAAAAACATTGGTAAAATTAACAGCTACTTTAATACTGTTAAAATAGGGAAAGGTTACATATCCTTTTCCTGTAAACCGCCCGTTACTACCACTTACTTCGGTTACTTTAATAGGAAAATCTCCGGCTTTAAAAGAACTACCGGGGAACAGCTGCTCCAGAGGTTCCATGTTCTCGATATTGAGATCTGGAGAAATACCACAATCGATAAGACTGGTTTCATCATCTTCGGCTAGGGTAGTAAATGTTTGTAAGGGAGAATAATCACTTTCTGAGATCAAACACCTCTTATTTACTTGATATTCATACTCGGTATCTGCTCGAAGGTCCCATAACGTAGTCCAATTAGCACTGGTTTTAGCAAAAAACCATTCGTTGTTATCTCCTTTTTGTCGATAGCGTATGGTAAACTCGGGCACATCTGTAGTGTAATCATCCCAAAGAATGTTTACTTGTTGAGCGCCTTTTACCTCATGCCTGGTATTGGTTGGCGTATCACAAGGGGCGGTATAATTGAACCAAAAAATTTCACTATATCCATTGTTTTTGAATAATCCTACTTCTTCTGCACCGCTAATAGCTTTTGCCTGTACACGCCATGCATATCGTTTGTTGGGCAATAATAAAGGATCCGCTGGTCCATACAGATAAGAAGTGTTGGAGGTAGTGATCTGAAATACCGGAGGAGAACCCAAAAACGCAGCTTGCGGATTCATCGTTTGATCCCAAATCTCTACGATACTTAATTCATACTGTACATTACTAACATTAATATGTCGTGGAGTCCATTGAAACAATAAGTTTAATGGATTTTGCTCTGTAATATCGGTTTGGTTAGAAGGAGCAATTAAGAAAGGCGGTTCGTTTTGAAAAACATAGGTAGTCGTACAGGTTCTCTGCGAGATACGCGCCCCGGTAAGAACATCATATACCTCAAAACAGAACTGGTAAGACCCTTCTGAGATTGCTTGTCCATATACTGTGGGCGAAACTCCCATGATGTTTTCGAATGTAAAATAAGGAGCTAGTTCTGTATTGGATAATGTAAGGGGTACTCCTCCTTCTACAAACAAAGAGGGGGCACCGACAATAAGATCTTTACTCTCAAACGCAATGCCATTACCTTCAAAATAAGCTTTTAATCGTATCTCACGATTGGCCTGAGAAAGGTCATTTAAGAGTATTTGTAAACGTAATGGACTATTGATAGCAGTTGCATCGGCATAAGATGAAAAATAAATAGGAGCAGGAGGAATAGCCTGCGGTATTAAGGTAACAGGATACGTTTGTGAAAACATACCTTGCCAAGCTAGCAATACCATTAAGAACAGAATAAGCAACCGTCGTTTCATAGGGGTATACGTTTGGTTTTATATTTTATCTATATATCGAAGCTCGAATTTGTCTGGATTGACCTCTTCTAGCGACTTATGATAATAGAAATCAATAATTTGGGATTCTAAATATAAGTTAATTTTTTTAACATCTTCTTCTTCTTCATACATCTTAAAAGCTTTTTGTGCTTGTTGCTTTTTAAATGTCGCAATCAATTCGCCGGGTGTTGTTACGGCTTTTATACTAGTGTACTTGTCAAACTTCTTCTTCATCCATCGGTGTCCAACTAGCTTCTTTTGGCGGTCGTCAAGCTCTTTTTCTAACCTACTAATTTTACGAGTATCTTGCGGAGTGTCCTTTTTAAGGGCATCTAATTCTACTTTTGTTTTTACAAAGCTTCTTTCTAGTTTAAAGTCAATATACTGCATGTCTTCACGAAGACTCTCTATAACTTCATACAGTATGTTGTCATAGGCTTTTAAGAAATCCTCATAGCTGTATAAAGCGTTTAAGAACTCGAGTGCTTTTTGTTTATAAGGTTCTGATTTTGATTCTTTTTGTACCGCTGTAAACAGAAAATCAAGATCACCTTGTTTTTCTTTAGGAATGTTCTGAAATCTTGAACTGTTTTTTACATTGGTAAGCTGTTCGTTAATTTCTGGAATGGTACCACTATAGGTGGTAGATCGATGTCTAAACTGTAAAGTTCCTAATTTAGCGATCGCCTTTTCATCAAGCTTGTTACGTTTTTTAAATTTAATTTTAAACGTATCAAAAGTATATGTGTAACCCAAGGTTGCTGTAAAATCAGTATTACTTACGGTTGTAGTATTTCTAAATAAAGAGAGTAAGTTCAAATTTAGATTATGACTCTCATAAAAAGAATAGTTACCACCCAATCTTAGGTTGTAAACATCATTTTGTTTTTTTCCATTATTAAATGCAGTATTGTAAGAGCTAGAAAAGTTTGCTCTTAATTTTTTATCGAAAAATGATTTGGTTACAGTAAACGTGGGTCCTAATGTTAGATTTTCTGTTACCCCCACAGTATTATAAGATGCATTGGCTGCCAAGGTAAAATTTAAAGATTGTAAAGGATATCCCAAGGTATATGCAGACGAAACATTGTAAAATTTGGATAGCCCATTTTCGACTGTATTTCCTCCCTGTTGATTGTTCGAGTTTTGGTATGTTAGATTTACATTTACAGCCTGTTGTCTGGTTTCAGTTTTCTTTAGAGTATAGTTAATACCAAGGTTGGCATTTTGAGATATTTGACGATAATTAAGGGTGTCTACATTGTCAAATTGATTTACTTCATTGATGAAATCAAATTGATCTCGAATATTGGTATACGATTGAAAATTTGAATATCCAGCGTTTACAGATAATTTATCAGAACCTGTATAAGTGATGTTGACAGCACTTACGATTCGTTGTAGTTCTGAACTTTTTGTTTTATCAAGGTTATCTTTTTGAAGCCCCGCATTTACACTTAGTCCTATTTTGTTATTAAATAGGTTTTGTGTAGCATTTACTGTAATGTTTTCGAGGTCATTGTTAAAATAATAGGCACCAAAAGTTCTGTAATTCGGGTCTATTCGTTCGTATCCTACCCCAACAGAACCATTTCCTGCTGGATAATCTAATTGTGCATTAAGTGCATTATAATAATTGGTAGTTAGGTTTTCATTTAATAAAAAAGACAGCACACCAGCAGAAGATACTTTTGCTTCTGTTGCCAGAATGTCTTCGGTAACACCAGAAATGGCATATTCGAAGTTTAATTTAGCTTTTTTGAAAAGCGTGAAATTAGTTTCTGCACTTACTACGGTATTTTCTTTTGGAGTTAGTTCTAGTTCTACAGGAATGGCATTTAGTAATGAATTTTCTTTGTCTTTTGCATTAAAAAATATAAGTCCAAAAGAAGCTCCATCCAGATCATAGGTAGTTTTAAAACCGAAACCAAATCGTTCATAAGCAGGAATGGCTTCGGGGGTTTCATCATTATATTCTGTTGCCTTTAAAAATCGACCATAGAGTGCACTAATTTTAAAAGGGCCTTTGGGAGAAAGGTCCACCCCACCTCCTGTAAATTGATGTCCGTTTAATGTATAAGGCGAAAAGGTCATGGCGACATCCCCAATATGAGTAGCTACCCATTTATAAGATGGATGAATGCTTAATCGATTTATTTTGAAAGGTGTACTATAGCCAAAGTCCTGATTGGTATAAGAAAACGATAATGGAATATTGTAAATGCCACTAACATTAAAATTTAAATTTCCGTTTACGAAATACGTAAAAGGATCCCTATTGGCAGTACCATCATAAAAAACACCATTACCAGAAATACCACCATTAAAGCGTAATAATGGGACTTTACCTATTTGCTCTAGATTTTGAGCAGTAGTAATGAAGGTAAGGCTTAAGAGTAAAAGGAGTAGTTTTAGTTTCAATATGTTTACGGTTTGGGAAAGCGAATTTAGTATAATTTTAACAAAAAAACAGTAAATTTTTTGAGTATCAATAGTTTAATGCTTTTTTTAACTTTTGTTTAGACTGTATAGACGTTTTACCCTTTAGTTATTATTACATTCAAAGATATAGAACTTTAGTCTCATTTTTTGCGACTATAAGGCTAGTCTTTGGTAATGTATAGTTTAATATTTCAAGATATTAAATTATCATATAACCGAGTTTTTTTTATCAGTCAAATAAGTCCTGAATCTTCAACATTGTTAAAGATTCAGGACTTATTTTTTCATTTTACAATAATTACAACTGTTTTTTACTTGTGCTTTTATGTAAATTAAAAATAAATATACCTATGAATTGATGTAAAAGGTTTACTGACTCAATGAGATGACTCGTTTACTCATTTATAGTATGTATTGGTATAGTTAACCAATACATTTGATAAAACTTTAAAAGCAAAAAAGATGGAAAAAAGAGTGATATCTATACTGATCTTAATAAGTGCATTGCAAGGATTTTCTCAAGACAAACCCAAAAATGATTACCCCAAATCGTTGGCCAATTACAAAGATTTTAAAGATTTGGTTATTGAAGTAGAAAAATATAGGGCAGAGAGGTTGTTGGATTTGGATGCTTTTTTAACGATGAGTAAAAAAGAAAATGTAGTAATTCTGGATACCCGCTCCAAACGTCATTATGATAGAAAACATATTAAAGGAGCGATTCATTTAGAGTTTTCAGAATTTACACAAGAAAACTTAGACAGGTTGATTCCTGATACGAATACCCGTATTTTGATTTATTGTAATAATAATTTTGAGGGAGACCAGATTGATTTTACCTCAAAAATAGCGAAGCCTTTACCAACATCTGCAAAACCAATGGTGTCTATAGAAAAACCAATTACACTGGCTTTAAATATCCCAACTTTTATCAATTTATATGGCTATGGATATAAAAACATATATGAATTGGATGAATTTGTACATATCAATGATCCAAGAATAGAGTTTGAAGGTACAGAGGTCATAAACTAAATATCTATCTATTATTTGTATAGATTTTTTATTAGAAATAGGTGATTAGAATGATGACATTTCTTTAAGGGTACATTTCATTGTATGTACCCTAAAGAAATGTAAATGTATAATTCATGGAGCACTTACAAAAACATTGGCTTGTAACTCAATTTTTATAGGAGTATAGATATCAAAATCTTGCATTGCATTTAATACATTAGTACGCTTTTTAATACTGAAATTTCTATTTATGATACTAAATGTCGCATCGATTTTATAACTGGTTATACCAGTAAAGGTGCCTATCAGGTTACCAGGAAAATTAACTTGTGCATACAACCTTCCTTTTTCGTTGGTATATATAATATCATCACCTTTTAGTATTACAGAAATAAAATAATTTTTGATGACTTCTTCAGGGGTATTCGTAACGTTCATATCAGAAACAAATATATCCGAGGTTATAGGGTAGTTTCCGTAATTGGTAAAACCGATAATGTTATCATACGCGTCAAAACCTGATACCGTATTTCCATCATTTATTATTGCTGTAACGTCATCAAAAACAATAGGCGTTTTAACATCCACAAGTACGCGATAGGTTGCGAACTCTGATCGATTTCTATTATGAATTCTCATAATAACTTGATTGGGATATTTGAAATCTAAAAAAGTACCAGGAGTAAACTCTTTAAAATTTTCGGCACTACCTGCTTTGGTTTTATAAGTTATAGAACTTCCTTCGTAGGTTATTTTAGGAGCGAGATTCGAAAAATCTGTTCCGTTGGGTACAATCATAACAATAGTGCCATCATAAGAACTGTCAAAAATATGTTTTCTGATTTCTGAACTTGAAATATCTTCATCCAGCCCTGGGTTTTGAGCGTTTAGAAATTGAAATGCATTGATTTTTAATTTTTCATTTTCAGGATTAAACCTTTTTACAGTTACCAAAACATTGTATTGTAACGTGACTTCGGTTTTTTTGGAAGGAGTAATCGTGAAAGTAATATTTTTTCCAGGAAGAATATGTTGCTCACCAATATCAGGAGAAATGCTGAAATCTACAGTGTTAAATGGGACTTGTTTTAGACTAAACTTAGAAATATCGGTATAGGCAAGTTCAATTTTTATCTCACCCTTATTTTCAGGTACTCCATTCACCATCGTCGGTTGTTTGATAACAATGCTTTCAACAAGATCTTCATCGACTTCTGATAAAATAAAATCAAAGAGTTGTGCTTCTTCAAAATTAACAGGGTTTTCGAGTTCATCTGCAACAGTATCATCGCTACTATTACAACTTGTATACAAGAAATTCAAAATCATTAGAAGGGTAATAAAGAGTGCATTTTTTTTGATCATCGTCATCTTAATTTTTTTGTTTAGTGTAATATTTAATCTTATTTAGTTATGCTATGTTCTGTGTGTTATCGGGAGTTGAAATGTTCCTCTCTTTTTGTTCGATTAACTTTTTTTTAACCTTTATTGCATAGAAGATTTTTATGAGACAATTTTGTGTAAATCTGATTAGTATTGAATTAACAGTGTCGGTTGTTTGTTTTTTTTGAAATGAACTTTCAAAATGAAGTATGTACGATAGAACCGATCGAAAGACAATTGAAAAATAACGATTGTGTTTTATATTAGAAATGGTATAAAAGAAAAAGCACCGTATAGTATTACTATACAGTGCTTTTAGAATAGGTTGTCGGGGTTGTATTATGCAGCTTTTGCAGCAATGGGTATTTGTGCAACACGTTGTTTTCTAAACCTTACTTTTACTCTGTTTACTATAAAGAATAGGCAAGGTACAATGATCAGGGTTAAGAACGTTGCAATGATCAATCCATAGATCACAGCCCATGCTAATGGTCCCCAGAAAATTACATTATCTCCACCAAGATATATTTTAGGATCTCCTGTACTAAATAGTGAAAAGAAATCTACATTAAATCCAATTGCCAAAGGAATAAGCCCTAGAACTGTTGTAATTGCCGTAAGTAATACAGGTCTTAAACGTGCTTTACCTCCTTTGATGATGATTTTTAGTACTTCGTCATTAGGTAAAAGCTGTCTTTCTGATAGGTTAAGCGCTACTTTTCTACGATCAATCAATAATTGAGTATAATCGAGTAGTACCACCCCATTGTTTACTACAATACCTGCCAGAGAAATAATTCCCATCATAGTCATCATAATAACAAAAGAAGCTCCGGTTACCAATATACCACCAAACACACCAATAAAACTTAAGAAGATAGCAATCATTATAATGGTTGGCTTAGATATTGAGCTAAATTGAAAAATTAAGATTAACATGATAAGTCCCAATCCAGAGAAAAATGCGCCCATTAAGAAAGCCATTTGTTTGCCTTGCTCTTCGATCTGTCCTGTGTAATCGATTTCTACGCCTCTAGGTAGCTTTTTAAAACTAGCCATTTCTGTTTGTATTTGGGAGACGATCGCACCTGCATCGGTAAATCCGGGTTGTAATCCAGAATATACTGTTACCACTCTTTTGGTGTCTTTATGTTTGATAGCACTAAAAGAAGAGGTGTTTTTTTGCGATGCTACTGCAGAAACAGGGATTTCTCTTAACTTTCCTGTTGCCTGATCTCTAAAGGTGATATTTTGGTTAAATAATGCACTGGTGTTATATCTGTTGTCTTCATTAAATCGAACATAAATATCATAATCCTCACCGTCTTTTTTGTAAACCCCAGCTTTTTCACCAAAGATAGATCGACGTAATTGATTACCAACCTGTCCTGCAGCGACATTAAGCTCTCCTGCTTTTTCACGATCGATCACTACCTGCATGGCAGGTTTTCCTTTGTTAACATCTATTTTTAGCTCTTCGATACCAGGAATGTTCTTCTCATTAATAAAGTTACGCATTTGTTCGGCTATATTAATAAGCTCGTCATAATCGGGTCCTTCGATCTCTATATTGATAGGATATCCGGCAGGAGGACCCACAGGATCTTTTTCTACAGAAATAGCTACTCCTGGATAGATTCCTTTTAGGTTTTCTTGTACTTTTTGTCGTAATAGCTCAGAGTCTTTGCCTTTACGGTACTTATATTCTCGCATGGTAGCCGTGATTTTTGCTTTATGAGGCATCTCTGCATTACTACCCCCATCGGTTTGTGGGTTACCTGCTCCTTCACCTACTTGTGATACAGCAGATTCTACCAAGAAGTTATAATTTTCTCCTTCTACATACTCACGGTCATTGACCACAGCATACACGCGTTGCTCTATTTCTTTGGTAATGGCATTGGTTTTGTCGATATCGGTACCTTGTGGATATTCTACATACACCACAATTTGATTGGGTTTGTTGTCTGGGAAAAACTCTACTTTGGTACGTTGACTTCCTACAGACCCGCCAAACATGGCAAAGACAACAAATAAAAGGATAAATGTACCTATAACAAAACCATAGGCACGCCACCCTTTAAGGGCGAATCCTAAGAATTTTTGATACTGGTTTTCTAACCAGGCAAGAATCCTTCTTTGAAAGAAATTGGCTCCTTTTTTAAGAACATATTTGTACACCCAAAACATAATGGCTGTAAAAATCATTAAGCTACCTAATCCTCTTACAGCACCACCAAAGATCAAAATAAAAATACCAATTCCTCCTAGAATAATACTTAGACGGATGAGTTGTTTTACAGTAAGTGTTTTTTCACCAGTTTCCATAAACTGAGAGACTAGCATCGAATTGATAAAGATGGCCACAAAAAGTGAGGACCCTAGTACAACCGATAAGGTGATAGGGAAATAGATCATAAATTGCCCCATTACTCCTGGCCACATCCCTAGAGGTATAAAGGCAGCTACGGTCGTAGCCGTAGAGATAATAATAGGAAACGCAATTTCACCGATTCCTTTTTTAGCCGCTTGTATGCGAGACATGCCTTCTTCTTCCATCAATCTATAGACGTTTTCTACCACCACAATACCATTATCTACCAGCATTCCTAACCCCATAATCAAGGCAAATAAAATCATGGTGTTCATAGTGTATCCTAGGGCAGATAGAATCATAAATGACATAAACATAGACATTGGGATCGCAAAACCAACGAATAGGGCATTTCTAAATCCTAAAAAGAACATTAAAACACCAACAACAAGAATAATCCCAAAGATGATATTGTTTACCAAGTCACTTACCTGGTTGTTGGTTTTTTCTGATTGATCATTAGCTACAGTCACGTTTAAATCAGAAGGGAATACATTTTCTTTTGCTTTTTCAAGAATTTCGTTAATTTGCTCTACAGCCTCGATCATATTTTCTCCAGAACGCTTTTTTACATCGAGCATAACCACGCTATGTCCAAATTCTCTGGCATAGGTAGTTTTGTCTTCTTCTTTAAAAGTAACTTTGGCAATATCCCTAAGGTAGACCGCTCCGTTTTGAGCTTTTACTACAAATCCATCTAGTTGCGATGGACGTTCTATTTCTCCCAAAATACGTATAGTACGACGTTGCCCACTGGCAATCATATTACCGGCAGACATGGTCATGTTTCCGTTACGTATGGTATTGATAACGTCGTCAAAGCTTACTTTGGCAGCCATCATTTTATATATGTCTACAGCAACCTCGACTTCTTTTTCTTGTGCTCCTCGAATATCTGCTTTCTTGATTTCTTTAAGATCTCCTATTTCATCTTCAAGGTATTCTGCATACTCTTTTAGTTTATCAACCGGATAATCTCCAGAGATATTAATATTCATGATGGGTGTTTCTTCAGAAATACTCAGGTCAAAAACATTAGGTTCTACTTTTGCACCGTTAAATGTTGGCCAGTCTTCGTTTGCTTTTTCAGAATCAACTTCATCTTTTACTTTTTGCTTGGCTGCTGGTACAGAAAGTTCTTCGTCAAACTCGACCGTGATAATAGCATAATCTTCTTGAGAAGTTGATAGTATTTCGACAACATTACTTACGCTTTTTAGTTTATCTTCTAATGGATCAACAATCAAACGTTCTATATCTTCTGCAGTATTACCAGGGTAAGGTACACTAATGTATATTTTGGTCTCATTAATTTCAGGAAAATTTTCTCTGGGCATAGAGAAATATGCGGTGAGTCCCAGAACTAAAAAGATACCTATCATTACGTAGATGGTGGTTGGGTTATTTATTGCCCATGAGGACAACCCAAACTCCTTGTCTACTTTTTTCTTATTAACTTCCATAGGGTATTAGTTTAATATTTTTACTTGTTGACCATCTTTGACACTTCTTGCTCCTTCGCTGATAATAGCGTCGCCATTGGTAATTCCGTCTAGTATTTCAATAAAATCACCTTGTGTTTTTCCTGTTTTTATAATTACTCGTTTGGCTTCAGCAATATTTTCAGGGTTTTTATCTAGAGTTACATAGGTGTATTGATCCCCTTCTGCATTTTCAGAAATGATACTTTGCGGTATTAATATCGCTTTCTCATTGGTGTAATCGTTGATTTTTACTTTTGCGGTAAGGTTAGGTTTTATGGTCCCTCCGTCTGATGGTACAGCAATTTCTACATTAAAGGATCTGTTATTTGGGTTGATATAATTTCCTACCTGACGTATTTTTGTAGTAATCGTTTTTCCTAGTACGGGGAAATATACTTCTACATCTTTGCCCTTGGTTATAGAAGAAATATAACGTTCAGGAACTTCACTTTCTATATACATGTCATTTAGGTTAATGATACGTATTACTGCAGATTGCCCAGGAGATACGACACTTCCTTGTTCGGTGATGACATCATCAACAATTCCAGAAAAAGGTGCATTTATAGTGGTTTTAGCTAATTGACGTTTGATTTGATTTACAGCATTTTGCTGTGCTTCATAGTTTGTTTTAGCTTGCAGGTATTGTATTTCAGAACCAATTTTTTGTTCCCAAAGTCTTTCTTGGCGATCAAATGTTGTTTTAGCTAATTGAGCTTGCACTTCTAGTTGTGACAATTGTTGGCTTAAACCACCGTCATCAATGCTTGCTAACAATTGCCCTTTAGTTACTTTTTGCCCTTCTTTAACATAGACTCTGGTAAGTATGCCTCCCATTTCTGGATATAATACCAAATTCTTTTTGGTTTCAACATTTCCTTGTAATTCGAGATAATGGTTAAACAAGGTGTCTTTGGCCATTATCGTCGTTACCAAGGGCAACTTTTTTTCGGTATCTAATTTGGCAATAGCTTGGTCTAATTGTTTTAATTGATCAGCAACTGTTTGTTGTTCGGCAATGATTTCGGTCCTTTTTGCGCGTAATGCTTCAAGGTCACCTTGTTCTATAACCTTATCTATAGATTGGGTTTTATTTTGTCCACATGAAATGATAAAAAGAGCTATGGGCAATATGGTAAGTATCTTTTTCATAATAGGATTAATTATTGTTTGGAGTGTTTAAAATCGTTTCTAATTCTGCTTTGTTGTTTATAATAGATAGCATAGCATTTAATACTTCATTTTGCGAAGAAAATAGCTGTAATTGCGCTTGCCGTAAATCAAAACTAGTGGCAAGACCTTCTTTATATTTAATTTGGTTTTTCTTTTCGATTCGTTCTGCCAGGGTTAAGTTTTTCTTTGCAGTTTCATAGTTTTCTATAGAAAAAGTATAATTACTAATAGCAGTATCGTACTGTAATCGAATTTCCTGTTGTGCACGCTCAAAATCTGTTTTAGATTGTTCATTAGCAATTTTGGCTTGTTGCGTTCTGGCACTTCTTTTTAGAGAGCTAAAAATGGGGACTTTTAAGCTGGCACCCAATATCGAAGATTGAAACCATCTTTGTTCACTATCTAAAAAAGTAAAAGTGTTACTATTGGCCTGAGTTCCGTAATTTACAAATGCAGATAAGGAGGGGAGAGCCCTGCTTTTTTCTAACTTTAATTCTAATCGTCTTTGTTCGGTAAGAAGTTCTGCTAGTTTATAATCCACATTATTTTCGATAACAAAAGGTTTTTCGATAATAGATTGATCTATGTTTTTCATAGATAGGGTATCTAGATTATCGGTCAAAACAATAGAAGAATTACTATCGACACCTAGCGCAAGAATAAACATTTGCATTGCTATTTTTTCAAGGCGCTCGGCATTTTTAAGTTGACTGGTGGTTTGTAATAAAGTAATTTGTAGTTGCTCTACACTTTCTTCTTCTGCCAGCCCATTCTCAAAAATCTTTTTAGTCTCGTTATAATTTTTTTCTAGGGTGTTTACATTCTTTTCTATAATCTTAAGGCTTTCCTGGGCAACAAGTACACTGCCGTAAGCATTGATAACACCTTTACGAACCTCTAGTTGTGTTTTTTGTTCTACATCATTATTGTATTTTAAAAAACTTTTTGCAGCTTCAAGGCCTACCAGGTAGGAACCATCAAAAATAAGCTGACTTAAGGTCGCTGTTGCCGATGCTTGTTGTTTGGTTCCAAAAACTACGGGAACAAACGTGCCGGGTTCACCTCCAGAAAACTCACCAGGAATCAAACTTACCGGTTGTTTTAATTGATTTTGATAGTCGACAGAAGCATTAAGTTGCGGGAGACCATCTGCAGTCGTTTCCCATTTTCTTTTTAAAGCCTTTGCAACATCACGTCTTGCGTTAATTGATTGATAACTATTTTTTAATGCGAATTCTATAGCTTCATCTAATGTAAATGAATAGGTAGAAGAATTGACTGATTGTTGGGCCAATAGTGTTGTGGTATAGAACCAAGCAAAACAAATGAACCAAAAAATGTTTCTCATATTTATTGCTCTTTAATAAGATTGTTTAAAATTGTACGTCCTTTTTCTGTGGTAATACCTAAAATGTGGTACTCGAGATAATCATCCATTAGCTTGGCAACAGGAAATTGCTGACTAGGGAACATTCCTTTATCTTTAATACCAGTGGTTCCTATAAAATATATTCTTGAAATAAATTCTACATCGATATTTTTTCTAAAAACTCCTTTGTCAATACCTCTGTTAAGATTGTCAACAACACATTCTTGAAATACCCCAAATTGCTTTCCCTTTAGGACTTCATAAACTTTTGGGTAGTATTTCTGAAGCTGATATTGTGGTGCAGTTTTCTCATCTTTAAGATGACGCATCACAAAGGCTTTGATGGCATATAATTCTTCAATTGGATCTAGTTTTTCTTCTAAAATTGAATCAATTCCATCACAGACAGCGCAAAACAGATGGTCTGTTGTGGCTTCTACCAGCTTTGTTTTGTTTTGAAAATGAGTGTAAATAGTTTTTTTTGAAATACCCATTTCTGAAGCGAGGTCATCCATAGTGACACTTTTAAAACCTAGGTTTAAAAACATGTCATTCGCTTTTTCTATAATCTTTTCTTTCATTATGGGGGAAACTTAATTTGATCGCAAATGTACAATGGAAACTTTGAAAACAAATAAAGTTTCCATGGTTTTTGCATTTTTTTAACATATATGTTTTGAGTAAAATGCAATCAAAGATTATTAAGAGCCATGGGTTCATAACTCGATCTGTTATATGGACTAAGAGTATATAAAACAGGTGTTTTTTTATATGAGAAATAAATAACTTCAGTTTTATAAAAGATTAGTTTACTTTAGCACAAAAATTACATACAGTGCATACAATTTCTGAGTATCAAGATTTCTTTTTGAAGTACTTAAAAGAAAAAGAGATCAATAAAGAGCCCCGCAATCTTTATGAACCTATTTCTTATATTCTTAACCTGGGAGGTAAACGATTACGGCCAATTTTGGTGTTAATGACATCAGAGATTTTTGATGAGTCCTATGATAAAGCTATGGATGCAGCCTTGGCGATAGAAGTTTTTCATAATTTTTCGTTGGTACATGATGATATTATGGATGACGCTCCTCTTAGAAGAGGCGAAAAAACGGTACATGAAAAGTGGGATGTAAATACAGGAATACTTTCTGGTGATGCAATGCTAATTAATGCCTATCAGTTGTTTGAAAGTTATGAAGGAAATACATTTAGAGAACTGGCCCAATTGTTTACAAAAACAGCCATAGAAGTATGCGAAGGACAACAGTATGATATAGATTTTGAGCTTAGAGATGATGTAACGATCATAGAATATATAAAGATGATCGAGTATAAAACAGCAGTGTTGGTCGGTGCTGCAATGAAAATGGGAGCTATTGTTGCTAATGCTACCGAAGAGAGTAAAACTGCTATTTATAATTTTGGAAGACTATTAGGAATCGCATTTCAGCTTCAGGATGATTACTTGGATGCGTTCGGAGATCCTAAAACGTTTGGTAAGCAAGTAGGAGGAGATATTATAGAGAATAAGAAAACTATATTATATCTTAAAACACTGGAGTTTGCTAATAAAGATGAAGAAAAACAATTAAACAGTTTGTATACTCTTACTCCAGAAGACCCTTCTGAAAAGATTAATGCAATAAAATCTCTTTTTGAATCAACAGGGGCTAAACATCAAACAAGACTAGAAATAGAAAAGTATACTAATATGGCTTTTGAAGTGTTGGATACACTTCCTGTTTCTGAAGATAAGAAAGCAATACTGACCTCGTTCGGAAAGAACCTTATGAGTAGAAGTGTTTAGTCACTTTAAAAGAGATCGCTCTTGATCAATCACAGTGCACGAATATTGTTAAGTTTAGGTAAAAAGTATCGTGTTTATACTAAAAATCAACCAATATAATGTGTTTTGGGGTGTTTTGAGTATAAAAACAAATATATTATACTTAAAAAAGAATAAATGACTGGAAGCTATTCTATGTTAGCAAAACAAATGATTGATAATGCTTTGATCTCTGATTTGTATGCTCAGTTTGTAAAACAATTGCAAAAAGACTTAAATAGGGGAGGAGTTGATTATGTAATTCAAAACAAAGACCCTCAGAAACTATATTATGAGATTGTAGATTTATTAAGTGAAAAGCTACAATATGATTCGGGGCAATTTTCTTCTTTACTATACGCAGTAGATGTTTCTGAAACGAGTATACTAAAGTTCGAACCTGAAAACCGTTCTTCAATTGCAGAATATATAACGTATTTAATCTTTAAAAGAGAATGGCAAAAAGTATGTTATAGAAATGATAATAAGATAAACTGATGATCGACGTAGTAATACCATTATTATAATAGGAGAAATCTTTTCAGAAAAACACTCTAACAAAGGGCGCGTATGCGCTTCCGTAAATACTTTTGTCTTCATCAAATAATAGGTCATACCGAAGTCCAACGGTCACAGGTCCCGATCTAAATCCTGCCCCAACAAATAATGCTGGATACCAATAAGTGTCTGTGTTCTTTACTTCATTTATTTCTATTTGTTGATGTACGCCCATTTCCTCAAATTCTGCAGAAAGTTGTAATTCTGGAATGGGGTTAAGTAACGTAATAATGCTGCCTCCATAATTAGTGCTTTTTCTTTTTAGATCTATGCTATCGTCATTAAAACTACTATAACCAAAGCTTAGCCCAAGGCCAGTACTAAACCAGTCATTAACTTGGTAAATTGCAGAAGGGGCAACAATTGCATTAAAGGTGTCATTAGAAAATCCGATATTTAGATTTCCTCCAAAACGTACATTCGACCAAAAATCGGCTTCTTGCGATATTCCTTTATTCGTTGTTAATAGGAGTGTTAAAAGTGACGTAAAAGTTACAATCTTTAAGAAGTGATTTGTTTTCATCGCAATTAATTATAAAAATATAATAAATATAAGTAATTCAATACCTAATATACCGCAATTATTGTATTTTTGTGGCGTTTTTGTTATTAAAAAGAGGATTGAATACCTACATATGGATAAATATTCATTTTTAAATGCGGCTAATACCGCATTTTTTGCAGATTTGTATGATCAATATTTGCAAAGCCCAGATAGTGTTGAACCTAGTTGGAGAGCTTTTTTTCAAGGGTTTGATTTTGGATTAGAAAGTAGTGACGAATTAGGGGAAACTATTTATGTTGATAATGGCACTCAGGAAACAGTTGCGGTGCCACAAAATGTTCAAAAAGAGTTTCAGGTAGTCCGTTTGATAGATGGTTATAGAACTCGTGGTCATTTATATACTAAAACTAACCCGGTTAGAGAACGAAGAAAGTATACTCCAACATTGGCATTAGAAAATTTTGGATTAAGTCAAAGTGATCTTAATACAGTGTTTAATGCAGGAGAAATCATAGGGATTGGCCCAAATACATTAAGTAATATTATTGTTCACCTAGAACAAATATATTGTGATTCTGTAGGGATAGAATATATGTATATTCGTAACCCAGAAGAGAGAGAGTGGATACAGGCTCGTGTTAATTTCAATACCAATAGAACTAAGTTCTCTGTAGATCAAAAAAAGCATATTCTTAAAAAACTTAATCAGGCCGTTTCGTTTGAAAGTTTTTTACATACAAAATATGTTGGTCAAAAACGTTTTTCTCTAGAAGGAGGAGAATCGTTAATTCCTGCTTTAGATGCATTGGTAGAGAAGGCTGCCGATATGGGAGTTAAAGAATTTGTGATGGGAATGGCGCATCGAGGTCGTCTTAGTACATTAACCAACATTTTTGGAAAAAGCCCTAAAGATATTTTTAGTGAATTTGATGGTAAAGATTATGAAGAAGCCGTTTTTGATGGAGATGTAAAATATCACTTAGGATGGACTTCGAAAAGAGAATCAGATTCTGGGAAAGCAATTAATATGAATATTGCTCCTAATCCATCTCACTTAGAAACTGTAGGAGCGGTAGTAGAAGGGATTACCAGAGCAAAGCAAGATAAGCATTATAAAGACGATATTTCTCAGGTATTGCCTATTGTTGTTCATGGTGATGCAGCCATTGCAGGACAGGGGTTAGTGTATGAAATTGTGCAAATGGCACAATTAGATGGGTATAAGACAGGAGGTACTATTCATATTGTTGTGAATAACCAAATTGGATTTACTACAAATTATTTAGATGCACGATCTTCTACATATTGTACAGATATTGGTAAAGTAACTTTATCTCCTGTACTTCATGTAAATTCTGATGATGCAGAGGCGGTTGTACATGCAGCTAATTTTGCATTGGATTTTAGAATGAACTTTGGTCGCGATGTTTTTATTGACTTATTAGGGTATCGTAAATACGGTCATAATGAAGGAGATGAGCCGCGTTTTACACAGCCTAAGTTGTACAAAGCTATTTCGAAACATAAAAACCCAAGAGATATTTATGCAGAAAAGCTAATATCGCAAGGGGTTATAGATACAGATTATGTTAAAAATCTTGAGAAGGAGTATAAGGCTTCATTAGAAGAAGAATTAGAAGATTCTAGAAAGCAGGACAAAACGGTGATTACTCCGTTTATGAAGGATGAATGGGCAGGTTTTGATAGGGTGCAAGAGGATGAAATGATGTCTGTAGTTGATACTACATATCCTAAGAATGAGCTTGCAGAGATAGCAAAGGTGATAACAGCGCTTCCGGCTGATAAAAAGTTTCTTAGAAAAATTGAACGTTTAATAGAACAGAGACGTAAAATGTTCTTTGAAAACGATCAATTGGATTGGGCAATGGGAGAATTATTAGCATACGGTTCTTTGTTAAAAGAAGGGTATGATGTAAGAATGAGTGGTCAAGATGTTGAGAGAGGAACTTTTTCTCATAGACACGCTGTTATCAAAGTTGAAGACAGTGAAGAAGAAGTAGTGTTATTAAATAATCTAAAGGGAGATCAAGGAGATTTCTATATCTATAATTCGCTGCTTTCTGAGTATGGAGTTGTTGGATTTGATTATGGTTATGCAATGGCAAGTCCAAAATCGTTAACCATTTGGGAAGCGCAATTTGGAGATTTTAGTAATGGTGCACAAATAATGTTGGATCAGTACATTTCTTCAGCAGAAGATAAATGGAAACTGCAAAATGGTTTAGTAATGTTACTGCCTCATGGTTATGAAGGGCAAGGAGCAGAGCATTCTTCTGCCAGAATGGAGCGATATTTACAACTTTGTGCAAAAGATAATATGTTTGTTGCAGATGTTACAACACCGGCAAATATGTTTCATTTGTTAAGAAGACAATTAAAAGCTGCTTATCGTAAGCCTTTAATAGTTTTTACACCAAAAAGTTTACTACGTCATCCAAAAGCGGTTTCATCTGTAGATGAGTTTACGAATGGTAGCTTTCAGACGTTAATAGATGACTCTAGTGCAAAACCAAAAAATGTAAAAACGCTCGTTTTCTGTACAGGTAAATTCTACTATGATTTATTAGAAGAAAAGGAAAAACTAGAAAGAGAAGATGTGGCATTGGTAAGAATAGAACAGTTGTTCCCATTACCAGCAGATCAGATGGATGCAGTGATTAAGAAATATAATGCAGAAGATGTGGTATGGGCACAGGAAGAACCTCGCAATATGGGGGCATTAAGTCATATGATAATGAATTATGATCAGGCAAAATCGTTTAGATTTGCTAGTCGAAGACCATATGGTGCGCCTGCGGCAGGTAGTGCGACACGATCTAAAAGAAGGCATCAGCAAGTGATCGACTATGTGTTTGATAAAACAAAAGATAATCAAAGAAGATAAAATAAGTAAGTGAAGTTAGTGTAACTTTAATAAATAGAATCAGAAGTTTCCAAAAGGAATTATAAAGGATAAATTCAGAATTATGGCTTTAGAAATGAAAGTCCCATCACCGGGAGAATCTATTACAGAAGTAGAAATTGCTCAATGGCTTGTTGAGACTGGTGATTATGTTGAAAAAGATCAGGCAATAGCAGAAGTAGATAGTGATAAGGCAACCCTAGAATTACCTGCAGAGGTAAGTGGGGTGATTACCTTAATGGCTGAAGAAGGAGATGCAGTTGCTGTGGGTCAAGTAGTGTGTTTAATCGATACAGATGCAGCAAAACCAGAAGGTGGTGCGGTAGCTCCTGCGGTAGAAACTCCAAAGGTAGAAGAGAAAAAAGAAGCGCCTAAGGCTGCTGCTCCTGCAAAAGCAGAAACATATGCTACGGGAACGGCATCTCCTGCTGCCAAAAAGGTGCTTGCAGAAAAAGGTATAGATGCCGCTCAGGTAAATGGTACGGGTAAAGATGGGCGTATCACAAAGGCAGATGCTATTGCAGCAAAACCGTCTTTAGGAAGTCCAGGTCTAGGAAGTAGAGGAGAGTCTCGTAAAAAACTTTCGATGTTACGTCGTAAGGTAGCAGAACGTTTGGTTTCTGTTAAAAATGAAACGGCTATGCTAACTACTTTTAATGAAGTAGATATGCAGCCTATTTTTGATCTTAGAAAGCAACATAAAGAAACATTTAAAGGAAAGCATGGGGTAAGTCTTGGGTTCATGTCTTTCTTTACGTTGGCTTGTGTTCGTGCATTAAAAATGTATCCAGCTGTTAATTCGATGATAGATGGTAAGGAGATGATATCTTATGATTTCCAGGATATTAGTATCGCAGTATCGGGGCCAAAAGGATTAATGGTACCTGTTATTCGTAATGCAGAAAACTTGAGCTTTAGAGGAGTAGAATCTGAGGTAAAAAGATTGGCAATAAGAGCTCGTGATGGTCAAATTACTGTAGATGAAATGACAGGAGGAACTTTTACCATTACAAATGGAGGAGTTTTTGGTAGTATGTTATCTACACCAATTATTAACCCACCACAGAGTGCTATTTTAGGGATGCACAATATTGTAGAGCGTCCAATCGTGAGGAACGGTGAGATTGTTGTGGCTCCTATTATGTATGTGGCGTTATCTTATGATCATAGAATTATTGATGGTAAAGAGTCTGTTGGATTCTTGGTGGCTGTAAAAGAAGCACTAGAAAACCCAGAAGAATTATTGATGGATAACAATGTCTTAAAAGCATTAGAGTTATAAAAAGTAATAGTATTGTATATAGAAAAGCCTCGATATTACTATCGAGGCTTTTTGTTTTAAAAGATTTGTGGTGTTGCACAAATGCGAATTTTTAGGGTTTAATAATTTTGAATTTAGTTATTTCATCATCAGTCATCCAATGGATAGAGGCAGCAGGGGCAGCTTCGATAGTAAAGTAATAAAAGTCTTCTGCTTCTTTTTGCGTAAAGCCTACAGATTTGTAATAATTAATATATGGAAGGTGTACCTCATGTCCTTTTGGGTAGGATGTTGCAATAGGTTCTCCTGGACCTGCTCCCCATGAGTGTACACCTATTTTGCTACCTGGTTCGCGAGTTCTCTTAATACCACCTACATACATATCGACTGCTCCAGAGGCAATTTCTGAAGTAGAAAATAAATGAAACCCAATACCAGCATCATGCATTTTTTTTGAAACAATCAAGTTTGCATTGTCATCTTCTGATCCGGGACATTGAAGCATATTAATTGTTTTTAGATTGGGATATTGTTTTAATAGATTGTCAAAATGTGTAGGGGTGTCACTAGAAATCAAACCATTCATCTCTGCAGTGGTATTATTAATCGATTTGAAAATTCCAAGCTCTGTAGATGCTATTGCAGTATCATCATCATTTTTACAGGCCCAAAAACTTACAATAATAAAGAGTAAAACAATTAAAGAGTTTCTAGGGGGTGTCGTGGTCTTGTATCTTAGCATAGTAATATTTTTTTTATGAATTACAACTAGATGACGTATGAGATAGGGGGTGTACCTATTTTTTTCTAAGTTTTTTTATGCAATTCTTAGTAATTTGGTGTTTAAGTGATTTCGCAGTAAAGAAGATAGAGTTTGCAAATAGTTAAGTCGTATAAAATGTGTGATAAATGAAAGTATGACTGTAAAAAGAAAAAATCCAAAAGAATATAATCTTTCGGATTTAAAAACGGTAGTTTTTTGATGCTTATCTGTTGGTAGTGTCACCTGTTATCATGCTAATGGATCTGGATTCTTTTTTGCTATGAGGTTGGTTTGAATTGCCTCCAACAATTGTTTTTAAATTTACTAACGATTTGTTTTTTACGTTCGTTTTAAAAACTTCTAATTTCGATTTGTTCATAAGTTATTGGAATTAAATTAATAATTATTTTTAGATGTTTTAAAAGAGAAAGAATGTCTTTTTTCGATCTAAAAGTTCAAGGATAAGCCTGGTCAAAAATTACGCCAAAATCATTTGAGTATAAGGGATAACAGTATGATATCCTTTTTTACTAAAATACTCCATGTCGGTTATGGTGCCTGTGACCAAAACAAAATCGCCTCCCCAACCTCCTAGACTTTTGATACTCCTTGGGTAATCTTCGAATAGTTTTGTTTTTACTGTAGGAGTTTTGATGATTTTTGAAATAACCTTTTCATGCTGATCAATCAATAGCTCAAATTCTTCCAGAGAGTTACATTCTATGAGTTTAGAGGTGATTTCCTGTATTTCGGCTTCTGCTGCATCAAAATCCTTGATAGGTAGTGATTGGTAGTGTTTAATAGATGCTTTGCTATCTTGTTTTTGGTTTAGATAAATAAAGAAAAGGTTTTCTTTAAAGTTTGGGTTAAAATCAATGGGTGTAATAGTAGGTTTTCCATTATTACGTCTGTATAAAATGGGCTGGTCATTTTGCGCGCAAGCAATATCATATCCACTGCCCCCAAAACTAGTTTCAAGAAGTTTGAAAGCATCTACCTTGGCCCATTGTGCAATGTTGTTGATGAGAGTTGAAGAGGAGCCCAATCCCCATTCTCGATGAAATTCTAATTTACTCTCGATGATATATCCTTTTTCAGAAGAAAGAAAATTAGGATTTAATTGTTTGGCAGCTGTTAAAATATCGATGAGAGTGCTTGTAACTTTGTCTTCTTCTGTTTGATCAAAAAATGGTTTAAAAGTATTGTCGTTATAAATGAATATAGTTTCAAACCAAACATTATTTGTATGATCCAAGCTTTTCCAACTAATTTGGTCAGAATTTTCATTTTCATGAATATATAGCCATTGCCCTTTTTGTGTAGGTAAAGCCAATGCGCTTACTCCATCAAGTACCAAATATTCGGCAGTGAGTAATAGCTTGCCATGACTGTAAAATGACTTTTTCATATAGTTGATTTAGAAATTAACACTTTTTAGGATTAATAGCAAAGACAATAATTGCTACAAGTTATCTCAGATAATGCAAAAAAAATTAAATCAATACTTTGTTTTGAAAAGTTGATTAAAATTAATTTCTCAATTTCTCAATTTGCGTTACAACTTCATTGTGAGTAACTGTGTGATTTTCAAAATATTTTACAAGTTGTTTTTTTTCTTCTTCGGTAGCTTTAAACTGATTAAGGATGTTCATAAGGTGCATTTTCATATGCCCTTGCTGTATTCCTGTAGTAATTAATGAGTTGATGGCAGCAAAATTTTGTGCAAGCCCAGCTACAGCAGTAATCTCCATTAGTCTTTTTGCGTTTGGTTTTTCTAGTAGCTGTAATGCTAATTTAACCAAGGGGTGTAAACTGGTTAGTCCCCCAACAGTTCCAAGTGCCAAAGGTACTTCTATAGAAAACGTAAATGTATCATCTTTGATTTCTGCATGTGTAAGACTGGTGTATTGCCCATCTTTGGATGCATAAGCATGTACTCCTGCTTCAATGGCTCTAAAATCATTACCCGTGGCTAGTACTACCGCGTCAATCCCATTCATAATTCCTTTGTTATGAGTAGTAGCTCTATAGGGCTCTATTTTCGCAATTTGAACCGCTCGTACAAATTTTTCTGCATACTGTTGTGAAGAAAGTTGTTCTGTGTTGGGTAGCTCTTTTATAAGACAGGATACAGAAGCATTCACAAGACAGTCGGGAACATAATTAGAAAGGATACTCATGACAATCTCAATATTCTTTTCAGAATTAGAGAAATCTTTATAAGTAGCAGCTTCAGAAACCATTTTTTTGGCGAACGCTTCGAGACAAGAGTTGATAAAATTAGCCCCCATAGCATCTACTGTCTCAAAAGTACAATGTAATTGATAATAGTGATCAATTTTAGTACTCATATCCCTAAGCTCAATTTCTTGTACACCACCACCACGTTTTTCCATATTCTGCGTGATATGAGAGACAGAAGCTAGTAACTTTGGTTTAATAACAGCAAAAAACCTATGTAGTTTTTCTTGGTCTCCTTTATACATAAAATGAACCTGTCCAACTTTTGTAGTGGATATAACATTTGCTTTAAAGCCGCCTCTATTTTGCCAAAACTTAGCAGCTTTACTTGCGGCAGCAACTACAGAACTTTCTTCTATAGTCATTGGTAGTGTATATCGTTTTCCGTTAATAAGAAAATTAGGTGCTATAGAAAAAGGGAGGTAGTAATTAGAAATGGTGTTTTCTGTAAACTCATCATGAAGCTGTTGAAGCCCATTATCAGAATTCCAATAGGTGATTAAGGTATCTACTGCATTTTGATCATTATTAAAATGATGCTCTGCTAACCATTTTATTTTATCTGCTTTAGAGAGTTTAGAAAACCCAGAAACTACAGGTGCCATGATGATTTTTGTATTTGTAATGGGGTCAAAGATACCATTCTGTTTTGTTATTAATACGAGTCTGTTCTTTTTTGCCCTATAAAAAGATGATTTTTATGTTTAGTACTCCCACTAGAATTTAAAATCATTTAACGATCTGTTAAAAAAATATAAACATGTACTGGCGGTTTTATTGTATTTAACAGCAATTGTTGTATTTTTCGCAGATTTTTTAGTATTCTTGGGGTTGCCAATTTTAAAATTTAAATATGAAAATTACTAAATTCTTTTTTACAGCTATTTTTTTGGTTGGATCTGTGGCGTTTGCACAGGATAAGAGTTTTACACTTAATGATATATGGGGAAGGGCTTTTAAAACAGAGGGGTTGCAATCTTTGCACGCGATGAATAATGGGACCGAATATTCTGTATTAGAAAAGGACAAAGTTTCTGGAGCTACCAATATCGAAATTTATAATTACGAAACAGGAGAAAAAACCAGAACACTTATTACAAGTTCATCTTTGGGAGATTTGAAATCTTTTCAAGGGTATACATTTAGTAATGATGAAAAGAGAATAATACTATCTAGTGAGATAGAAAAAATATACCGCCATTCTTCTCGTGGAATTTATCACCTATATGATGTAGCTTCTAAAGGAATTTTGAAAATAAGTGATAAGAAAATTCAATCTCCAAAGCTTTCTCCTGATGGTAATAAAATTGCTTATGTACTAGACAATAATATCTATGTACTCAATTTAACATCACAACAAGAGATTCAGCTCACAGAAGACGGTAAGAAAAACAGTATTATTAATGGGATCACAGATTGGGTGTATGAAGAAGAGTTTGCTTTTGTAAGAGCTTTTGAGTGGAGTGCTGATAGTAACAAAATTGCATTCTTGAAATTTGATGAAAAAGAAGTGCCCGAATTTTCTATGGACGTTTATGGCAAAAAATTATATCCAAAACAACAAGTCTTTAAATATCCAAAAGCAGGAGAAAAAAACGCAAAAGTCTCTCTCCATATTGCAGATATTACGGCAATGGCACTAGATAAAGTCAAACTCGGGGACTATAAAGATTTCTATATTCCTAGAATCAAATGGACTGTTAATCCAGATATTTTGAGTGTACAAGTACTTAATAGACACCAAAATAATCTGGATTTAATTTTTGTAGACGCCAAGACGAAAGCCCCAAAAATCGTTCTTAATGAAAAAGATGAAGCTTATATCGATATAACAGATAACCTTACTTTTTTAGAGGATAATAGTTTTATCTGGACCAGTGAAAAAGACGGATACAATCATATCTACCATTACAAAGAGACAGGAGAATTGATTACACAGGTAACCAAAGGTAACTGGGAGGTAACAAATTATTATGGGTATGATAAAAAGAATAAAAAGGTATTTTATCAAAGTGTCGAGAACGGAAGTATAAATAGAGATATTTATGCTGTTTCTTTAGATGGAAAAAATAAAAAACGATTAAGTACCAAAGAAGGAATAAATGATGCAGAGTTTAGTAAAGACTTTGGATTTTATATATCATATTTCTCGAATACAACTACGCCTTATGAGTATACATTACATAAAGGTAAGACAGGAGCTTTGGTTCGAGAGATAAAAAATAATAAGGCATTGTTAGAAAAGCTTGGTGCTTATGATATGAGTGCTAAAGAATTTTCTACCATCGAGGTAAATGGAGAAAACCTTAACATGTGGATGGTTAAGCCCAAAAATTTTGACGCTACAAAGAAATATCCATTGTTAATGTATCAATATTCTGGTCCAGGATCACAATCGGTTAAGAATACCTGGAATAGAGCCAATGATTATTGGTATCAGATGTTGGCACAGCAAGGATATATTATTGCATGTGTTGATGGACGAGGAACCGGATTTAAAGGAGCCAAATTCAAAAAAGTCACTTATAAGAACCTTGTAAAACTAGAAACAGAAGATCAAATTGCTGCAGCCAAGCAATTAGGGCAACTGGATTATATAGATGCAACTAGAATTGGTATTTGGGGGTGGAGTTATGGAGGCCATATGTCTACCAATTGTTTATTAAAAGGAAATGATGTGTTCAAAATGGCAATTGCGGTAGCTCCTGTTACCAGTTGGAGATTCTATGATACTATTTATACAGAACGTTATATGCGTACCCCACAAGAAAACCCGGCTGGATATGATGATAACTCACCTTTTAACTATCCAGAATTGCTAAAAGGAAAGTACTTATTAGTACATGGATCTGGAGATGACAATGTGCATGTACAACATACTATGAGAATGGTAGAAGCACTAATACAAGCTAATAAGCAGTTTGAGTGGGCAATATACCCTGATAAAAATCATGGTATTTATGGAGGAAATACGAGATTACACTTGTATACAAAAATGACAAACTTTATTAAAGAGAATTTATAATAGAACGATTTATTAATTTAATTTTAAAAATATGTCTGCAACCCTGCAACCTAATCAAAGAGAACTGTTTGGACATCCTATAGGACTCTACGTACTTTTCTTTACAGAAATGTGGGAGCGCTTTTCTTATTACGGAATGAGAGCGCTATTAACATTATATCTGGTACAAAAAACCACAGATGAAAACCCTGGATTGGGTTGGTTAGAATCAGAATCAATTATGCTATATGGATGGTATACGATGTTAGTATACGTGATGTCAATTCCAGGAGGGATGATTGCAGATAAAATTTTGGGTCAGAAGAAAGCGGTGCTTTATGGTGCAATTATTCTGGTTATGGGACATGGTGTTTTGGCAGTAGAAGAAATGTGGGCATTTTATTCTGGATTAGGACTCATTATTTTGGGAGTAGGTTTGTTAAAACCTAATATTTCTACCATGGTAGGTGGATTGTATAAGCAAGGAGATATACGTAGAGATAAAGGATTTAGTATTTTTTATATAGGGATTAATTTAGGATCCTTATTGGCGACTTTTATAGTTGGATATGTAGGAGAAGTGCATGGGTGGCACTATGGATTTGGATTAGCAGGAATAGCAATGTTATTTGGACTGGCAGTTTATTTGTATGGGCAGAAATATTTGGTACATGTGGGTAATAAACCTACAGTTCAAGACAAACAAAATGATGTTTCTTTAGGGAAATTATTGTCTAAATTAATGGGATCCCCCTTACAGTTAATAGCAGTGGCAATAATAATAGCTTATGGAGTATTTGCTGGGTTTTCTTATGAAGGAGTAGACAGTTGGGGATATACAGCATTGTTTATATTTATTGCTTTGGTGGCAGGAATAATGATGATGATATATAAAGAGCTAGAAACAAAGGTTTTGAAGGATAGGTACTTAGTGTTGTTACTTTCTTTTTTAATAGTTATTGTTTTCTGGGGTGCTTTTGAACAAGCAGGAGGACTAATGAGTGTTTATACCAAAACAAAAACAGATAGATTTTTACTAGGATGGGAAATACCGGCTACATGGTTTCAAGGACTTAATGCAGGATTTATAATTCTTTTAGCAACAGGAATAGCTGGTTATTGGGCAAAAAGAAAATTAAAAGGTAAAGAAGCTTCTTCCTTGTTTAAAATGGCGATAGGAACCATGATTATGGGATTAGGATTTGTGTTTATGATATTTGCTGCTTCTGAGTATAATGAAAATGGAAGTTCTGGAATGCAATGGCTAGTTTTGGCATATTTATTTCATACTATTGGCGAGTTATGCTCATCTCCAGTTGCTCTTTCGTTTATAACAAAACTAGCCCCTGTAAAATACGCTTCTCTAATGATGGGAGTATATTTTGCGGCAACTGGTCTTGGAAATAAAGTAGCAGGAATCCTGGGAGAAAAAGCATCAGTGTTTGGAGAATATGCAATTTTTGCAGGAATAGCAGTTTTTACTGTAATTTTTGGGATTTTAGTTATTGCAATATTAAAACCATTAAAACGATTAACGCATGGTGCAGAGGATAATGAAAAGGTAATGCACTCTGATGAAGCAGAAGGCTTTGAATTAGCTGATAATTAAATTTTTTATTAAATCATATATATGAATACTGACATCGAAAACTTATTTAAGGATAAGGTTTTAGGACATCCAGCGGGGCTATTTGTTCTATTTTTTACAGAAATGTGGGAGCGTTTCTCATTTTACGGAATGCGGGTACTGCTCGTAAATTTCTTAACAATGGCATTAGTTGGTTACAATCCGGGATGGGAATGGTCTGCAGAAAATGCCACTGCGCTTTTTGGTACGTATGCCATGTTATTATATGTAACTCCTATTTTAGGAGGTATCATAGCAGATAAGTATACAGGATACCGCTGGGCTGTGGTAATAGGGGCATTAATCATGACCTTAGGGCATGCGTCTATGGCTTTAGAAACAGAACTGTCACTTTATATTGGTTTAGGGTTGTTAGTTATTGGTACAGGATTCTTTAAACCTAATATTACATCTACTATTTCTGAAATGTATAAAAAGAACCCAGAAAAGAAAGATGGAGCATATACTATCTTTTATATGGGGGTAAATGCTGGAGCGTTTTTCGGAATGATGTTATGCGGGTATTTAGCAGAAAAATTAGGTTGGGCATATGGTTTTGGATTAGCAGGTATTTTTATGTTATTAGGAACCATACAATTTTGGTTAGCAGGTAGTCTTTTTGGTAGTATTGGAGCGAAACCTTCAAAAGTACATGAAGTTGAGATTCCTCAGAATATAAATGAAAAGCATCCAGAAGATAGACCAGAAGTTGATCTTGATGAAGAAAAAAGAAATCCGTTTACGCTGACAGATAAAATATTGATTACTATTTGTACTATCCTTGGAGTAGGATATGCTTTTAACGATCCACTGTCTAAAATAGGAGGTGTGGATATGTTCTCTGCTTTAAAAATAGGTGATTTAGATGGGCAATATGTAGGTATATTAATTGCATTAGGGCTGTTTTTTACAGTGGTGATTAGCAGAATAAGTCGTTACACCAAAATAGTTAGAGACAAAATGATTGCGTTCGTGGTTTTTGCCTTTTTTACTGTGTTCTTTTGGATGTGTTTTGAGCAAGGAGCTTCTTCATTAATTATTTTTGCAAGAGATAATGTAAACAGAGTTTTAAGTGGTAGTTCGGCAACTATTTTTAATATTATAAACACGCTGCTTACAGTAGTTCCTCTTTTATTCGTTAGTTACGTTTTATACATTTTATGGAAAAAAACATTTAAAAAAATACCAGGGTCGAATGTTGTTTTGGTAGTTTGTTTTGCTATTATGTGGGCAATCGTAGGTTGGATGCTTAATCGTGACTTTAACACAACAGCTTATGACGTAACTTATAAAGCAGTAGAAAGTTTTGAACAAGACGGAGCCGGAAACCTGGTTTTTGATGAAGAAGGGAATAAAAAAATTATGTATACTCCAATTACCCAAAGTATGCCAGTCCCTGAAGGAAGTAAAGTGGTAGATCGTACAACTAATATTACAGAAGTAGAGGCCTTTAATGTTGGGGATAAAATAAACATCATTAATAAAGATAAGGAAAGAACAAATTTTGGTTATCTAACAGAGGAAAGATTAGCTTTTGCTATAGAGAATGGAAAGAATCTTAATAGAGATAATGGAGTAATAACGGCAACTGTTTCTGAAATAAAGAGTAATGAGATAGAAGTAACCGTTTCTTGGTTTAGTATCTTAAACTCATTTTTTATCATCGCATTCGCATCTATGTTCTCTAAGTGGTGGGAAAGTAAGTACAATCCATCTCCTTCTGCAAAATATGCATTAGGACTAATAATTATGGCGATCGGTTTTGGTCTGTTAGCATTTGGAGCGTATGGTGTAACCGAAGGAGTAAAAGTAAGTATGGTTTGGTTGGTATTGGCCTATTTATTCCATACCCTCGGAGAACTCTGTTTATCTCCTGTAGGATTGTCCTATGTGTCTAAACTGGTTCCAGCACGTATGATTGCTTTTATGTTTGGTATGTGGTACCTAGGTATTGCTGTTGGAAACAAAACTGCAGCAGTATTAGGAGGGCAGATCGAAAATATTACACATCAATATAGTTTATCAACATTCTTTTTGATATTTACGATAGTTCCTGTGGTAGCCGCCTTAATTATATTGGCCTTAAACCCAGTAATGAAAAAATTAATGCACGGAATACGATAGTGTTCGATATTGATTATTTAATGACCCCTATCTTATAATAAGATAGGGGTTTTTTATAGTAAGGAATGATTTTTGCTAAGACTAATAATAAAATATAGCTTAAAAAAATGAGTTATATTAGTGCTTTCTCAAATTTGAAAATAATTTGATAGCGCCATAACCTTATAAAAATAAGCCAAATGAAGAACCTACTTTTACCCTTAGTATTGTTTTTGTGTCTTACTACCCAAGCTCAAGAAATTAACTGGATGACAATGAATGATGCGTTGGAAGCCCAAAAAAAACAACCTAAAAAGATTTTTATGGATGTATACACAGATTGGTGTGGCCCATGTAAACTTTTGGACAAAAAAACTTTTCATAATAAAGATGTGGTATCCTATGTAAATGAAAATTACTATGCAGTAAAATTTAATGCAGAAGGAACAGAAGAAGTACATTATAATGACTTTACATATACCAATCCAAATTATAACCCAAATAAAAAAGGAAGAAACAGCCAGCACTTCTTTGCAAATGCATTAAAAATAAGCGGTTATCCAAGTATGGTGTTTTTTGATGAAAATGGCAAGCTGATTGCTCCGGTGGTGGGTTATAAGACACCACAACAACTCGAAATATACCTTAAAATGATTCATAACAATGATTATAAGAAACTTACAACTGCCGACGCCTGGCAGAAGTATGAGAAATCATTTGTTAGTACTTTTAGTAATTAAAGTATGGTATCGCCTTCTTCTATACTATTAAATTTTATATAAATTTCTAGGGTGTTTTCTAAGTAACCTTTTAAAGACCCTATAAGGGTTACTCGGTTTGTTTATAAGGTAAGTTTTTACGTAAGTATTCTCAGAAATAAAGGTACTTCTTATTGCAAAATTTACGGGAAATTTTTATGTTTAACAGTAAAACAATTACTAATAAACTAATAAAACTTAGTGCGAAGAGGCAATTAATTGATTATCTATTCGTTACATAGTTAAATGTAAAATTAACACCCAAATCAAGAATACAATAGAAGAAATATTTTGAATATAATTTAAAGCAATTGTGCCTTTGTATATGTTAAAGTTTTAAGTGCACCCAATAAACCTACTGTTAGTTGCAATAAATATCTAATTATTTCTTTTGTTGTAAGCATACCTATTTATGAGAAAAATATTTGCCATAGTTACCCCGACTATGTTGTTTGTTGCTTTGATATTATCCTTTGCAGCTACAAAACAACCCACATCCAATACAACAAAAAAAATATCAATCGATACGATTGCGGTATCACCCGAAGTTCATTTTACAGACTCCTATAGAAATAGATTAGCAGAGGCCATAAATGCATACTTTAATGAGGCAATGCATAAAAACCAGATTGTTGGTGCTGCAGTAAGTATCGTAAAATGTGATTCTGTAATTTATAAAAAAGGTTACGGTAGAAAGAATATAGCATTAACAGATCCGGTTAATGATAAGACAATATTTAGAATAGGATCGGTGTCTAAAGGTTTTGCAAGTATATTGGCAGGAATTCACGTAGAAGAAGGTTTAATCAATTGGGAAGATAAGGTGATAGATTATATTCCTAATTTCGAGTTGGCAAATAAGGAACAAACACAAGAAATTACAATAGCCCACATATTGTCGCATACTACAGGGCTACCTTATCATAGTTTTACTAACCTAATCGAAGATGGTTTGCCAATTACGACCATTGCAGGTCGTTTTAAGGACTTAACTTCAATTGGTCAGCCAGGAAGTATTTATAGTTATCAAAATGCAGTTTTTGCACTTAGTGGTAAGATTATAGAGGATGTAGCAGGGCTTCCATTACAAGAAATTATTCAAAATAGAATTTTTGATCCCTTACATATGTCTACAGCATCGACTAGTTATGAAGCATTACAAGAGTCAAACAATATTGCGTTGCCTCATAAAAGAGTGCGCAGAGGTTGGAGACCTATGCGGTTAAACAAAAAATATTTCAATGACGGGATTGCTGCTGGAGGTGTAAATGCTAGTATTACCGATATGGGAAAATGGCTCAAGTTTTTATTAGGAAATAATCCAGAAGTTATGATGCCTAATACAATGAGTGATGTTTTTAACCCAGTGATCGAAGTAGAAGGAAAAGGAAAATACTATCAAAAATGGCCAGGTCACTTTAAATCTTTTTATGGGTTAGGATGGCGTGTGCATTCTTTTACAGATGAGCAGGCTAAAGAACCTCGTACTGTTATTCATCATGGAGGAAGTGTAAATAATTACCGAAGTGAAATCGCAATTTATTCTGAAGATGACTTGGGAATTTGTGTGCTGTTTAATAGTCCCAACAAAATGGCTAGAAACTGTATTCCTGCTATTTATAAAATAATCAATGATGTTAAAAAAAGCATGGATCAAGAAGGTTCTTCTGCTTTGGTTTTATAGTAAAAGGTTCATTTGGCTATTTTGAGTTGATTATAAAAGCACCATTTTTATCCGTACGATAAAATGAAACGGTTTTATCCAGGCAGGTTTTTTCCCATTGATCGATATAGGAAGTATAATTATTGCCATCAGCAACAATTAACTTGGGGCTAAGATTGTCAATAACCCTGTTGAGATGAATTTTTGGAGAATCTGTTAGTAAAACAATATCTGGACGTATTTTGTGAATAGGAGATATACCAGTACTATCTATGATTAATAAGATTTTTTCTTTGTATCCATAAACATTTTTTAGAGCAAAAGAGGTGTCCAGAACTGCATGGTTGCTAACAAGAAAGTTGTTTAATAAATAAGCACGTTTAGATTTAGAAAGTTTTTGTTGGTTGTAAACAGTTAGTTTTTGGTTTTCTAATACCCCAATAACAGAATTATTTTTAGTATGAAATACAATCAATGCCTCTCTGCGAGATGCCATGTGTTTTTCATACCCGATAGCTATAAGCATAAAAACCATTCCTATTGCAACCAGATAACCCCATTTAAACTTGCGTTTTTTGAAAGCTAAAATAGAAGTAAGAATTATAAAATAAGAAATAAGGAGCATATTTGATGAAAAAGGAATGTCTCTAACAACCATAGTTTTATAACTTGCAACCGTGCCAATAATGGTATTCATAAAGTCAATACAGTTTCCGAATAAAGTAGCGATTGAAGCAGGAAGAATATTAAATAAAGCTAGCGTAATAGTAAAAATACCAAAACAAAGAAGAGATCCTAAAAGTGGTATAATTATAATGTTAGAGACAAAAAACAATAGCGGAAATTGATGAAAATAAAATATTAAAAGTGGGAACAGACCTAATTGCGCGGCAATGGTTACTGTAAAAGTTTCCCATAATTTTTTTGTTATATACCACCGTGGTTGATATATCCTGTTAAAAATAGGTTGAATCCAAACAATGGCAAAAACAGCCAAATAACTTAATTGAAAGCCTACAGAAAATAAAAACATGGGCCGAAAACATAATAGAACAAACATCGAAACAAATAGAGAGTTATACGTATTAATTTCGGATTTGTTTTGTATTCCGATAGCAAAAAATGAAAACATAGTGACTGCTCTAAGAACCGAAGGAGATAACCCGGCAACAATAGCAAAGGTCCAAAGAATAACTATGATGACTATAAGTTTGATGACTTTACCATATCGTTTAATTCTTTCAAGAGCCTTAAAGGCGTGATTTAGTATTAGAAGAATTATACCGATATGTAATCCGGATATGGCTAAAATATGTATAGCACCTGCGTCTTGATATTGTTTAAATGTTTCTTGGCTAATATCCTGTCGTTGTCCCAAAAATAAGGCATTAATAATAGACAATTGAGTAGTGTTGAACTGGTATGCAGAAAGCTTACTATTAATGTGTTTTCTTATTTTGGATGCTAAAAGATAAAAGGTCCATTCGTTTTCATTACGATGACTTAGTTCATCCGGTGGTATTGTGATACTGTGATATATATATTGTTTGCTTAGATAATTTGCATAGTCAAATTGATTTGGATTTAATGGCTTCGGAATAGGTTGTAGTCGAGAATAAGATGAGTATGTATAACCAATATCCAAAATGGCATTCGAATGTCCTTTCTTTGGGATTTTGATTAAAACTAAGCCTTGTGCAGGGTGCTGATCTATAAATTTGATAGACGCAATATATCTATTATAAAACGAGGTCGGTTTTAATCGCTCTTTGATACTAAATCGAATACCGGTACTACTTTCTATATTTTTATCTTGGATATAATTGGTGTAATGGCTTTCAAAATTGGTAGGATTATGAATTTCTACCAAGGCAATTCCAAAAAGCACAAATGTTATGCCTGTAGTAATTGTAAATAAATAGGTGCGGGCGAAAGGCTTTTGAGTAACTTTCCAAACAATCGTTAAAAGACAACAGGCAATAAAAAATAAAAATAAAGTAAAGGTGCTTTCTAGGGTTATATAATTTCCTATAAGTATCCCTAACACAGTGCAAATTGTGATTAGGATAAAGGGTAAATTAAGAAACCTCATTTAGATACGTATTATAGTATTCTACGTGCCCATGCAAAAGCTTTTTTCCAATATTTCTCTTCTAGACTAGAGATAATAACGCCTCTAGATGATGAAGAATGGATAAACTTTATAGTTCCTCTGATTTCTGTAACCAAACCTACATGAGAAATAACATTTTTTCTTTTATTAGTTTTAAAAAAAAGCAAATCTCCAATTTTGACTTTCTTTAGAGAAATCGCTTTTCCTTGGGTAGACATATTTCTCGAACTTCTTGGAAGTATAATGTCTTCTTTTTTAAATGATGTATATACTAATCCAGAACAATCCATCCCTTTCTTTGTTGTGCCTCCAAATTTATACCGCGTACCTTTGTAGCCTTTAGCGATTTTAACAATCGATTTGGCCTTAGAATTTGTATTTGTAGGTGTTTTAGAACGTGTTGAGATGCTTTTTTTTCCAGATCCACAAGATATTAAAACGAGGCTTAATAGTAGTAATAGTAATATTTTTTTCATTAGAAATGGGTTTACTGTCAAAGTACGTGATTTTGTTTTCATTTTCAAAAAAATCGAATCCTTGCAATCTTACTTTTCAATTCTTTTCAAAGAAAAACATAAAATAGAGATAGTTTCGATAAGTATATTGAGATATTTTTTGTTAAAAAACACTTAAATTACGACCTTGTTTTACGCATAAACCTCTAAAAAACAATGTTTTTAGCGTATAAATTGGTATATTATACGTTGGTAATTAGTAAGATGTTATTAAATGGAAAAGAAGGCGTTGCTTTTTGGTGTTTGTTTATTTATCCATTTTATAGGAGCTTCTTCGAATGCTCAAAACCTTTCACAAAATATTACAAGGGATAGTATTAAACAAATTTTAGAAAAATCATCAGAATCATTATATGACCTGGATGATCCTGATCATAATCAAAGTGTACACTATTTGGAGTTGGCAGAAGATCTGGTTAATGATATTGATGACCCTTATTTAAAAATATTGGTAAATCGATATAGAATAGGTTTTCAACTTGAAATAACTGACACTTTGGTCATAAAAGACTATTTACAGAAAAATCTTTCTTTAATTCTGGGGGTTGGTGATATGAGAGAGTTGGGATTGTATTATGAACAAGTTGGTGTGTTGAAATCTGCAAGGTCAAAAGTAGAAGAAGAATATGAGGCCTATACAACTGCGTATAAATTGCTAGAAAAATACGGTGAGAAAAAAGATCTTATCGATGCAAACTATAACTTAAGCTTAATTAATAGAAGAAAAAAAGAGTGGCAAAAAACTATTGATTATGGCTTGGAGGCATTAAAAATTATTGAAGAAACTAATACTAAAAAAGATAGAAGAGTAAATCTATATGTGTATTTGGCAGAGGCATATTTTAATCTTAATCAAGACGAGAAAGCAGTAGCTTATTTTGATAAGGTCGAAAAGGATGAATTTTTTAATAGGAAAACATATGATGTTATTGGTTTTTATCACGGAATGAAAGGTCAGTATTATAGGAAGGTAGGAGAGTTTGAGAAGTCGGCACTAAGTTATAGAGAGTCATGTATAAATTATTATCTCCATGCTTCAAAAAGAACAAGAGCTGTAAGCTCGTCTTTGGCGTTGGCAAGTAAACTAAATATTAAGGAAGAAGAAAACAAAAGAATAAAAATAGAAAACCAGTTAAAAGCAGAGCAATTAAGAAATAGCAAGTACATTATTTTGGTAAGTGTGCTGCTTATTGTGGGGTTAATATTAATGAGTATAATTCAATACCGATCTTCATTTTATAAGACTAAAATAAACAAGTTACTGAATAAAAATTATAGAAAATTAATAGAAGCCAATCATAAAGTAGATAAAGCTTTAGAGGTTAAATCAGAGTTTTTGGATTCGGTAACACATGAACTTTTAACGCCTTTAAATACCATAAAAGGAACTACTTTTTTACTGCAAAAAGAGAAATTAACACAAGAACAAATAAACCAGATTAAACTCATCAATATTTCTAGTGATCATTTGCTAAATTTAATTAACGATGTTATTCATTTAAATGAACTAGAGAACGGAGAGTTAGAATTAAAAAATGAAGTTTTTGATTTAAAAACATTGCTAAACAATTTGATAGACTCTTCTATAATGATGAAAAATGAGACTAATTCGATTCATAGAGAAATAGATGATCAAATTCCAGATATTTTAAAGGGTGATGTGCTTAAGATCTCTCAGGTTTTTCTAAACATTCTGGATAATTCTATGAAGTTTACAAAAAATGGGAATATATATATTGATGTTTCACTAGTATCAAAAGAAAATAACAAAGTAAAAGTGAAATTTTCAATTCGAGATACTGGGATAGGTATGTCAAAAGAACAAACAAATAAAGCCTTTGATGCCTTTCATCAAGGATCTGTTAAGATTAATAGAGAATATGGGGGAACCGGTCTGGGGTTGTCGATAGTAAAAAAAATATTGAAATTAAAAGGTAGTGATATTGTTTTGAAATCAAAAAAAGAAGAAGGAACTACGGTTTCGTTTATGGTCGGTTTTGATCTAAATGTAGAAGAAGTAAAAAGTAATGTCCCTTACAAAAAAGAGATTAATGAAATATCAGAGGAAATAAATATTTTACTGGTAGAGGATAATAAAGTAAATCAATTAATTACAGAGAAGATAATTTCTAATTATGGTTTTCGTTGTGATTCGGCTAATGATGGAGAAGAAGCTGTTGCTATGGTCAAGAAGAAAAAGTACTCTTTAGTCCTAATGGATATTATGATGCCGAGAATGGATGGTTTTGAAGCAACAAAGTTCATAAAAACATTTAATACACAATTACCTATTATAGCACTAACAGCAATTTCTGAAAAACTGAACAAAGAAAAATTTAATGAGGTAGGGATTTTCACGATACTTTCTAAGCCGGTAAATCCCGAATTGCTTTATGAAACCATAGTAAATTGTTGTGGTAGTTGTGTTTAAAGAATAGAAATTGTCTCTATTTTGTTTTTTAATATTTTAAAACTCATTTCGTTAGTTGTATTTGTCCCAGAGATAGTAATGGTGTTAATTCATATTTCAAAAGAAATGTAATTCTTTTAAAGAAAAGAAGATCTTGTCAAATTGTTTTTAGCATTTTAAAAGTAAGTCATAAAAAAGTGAAATTTTTTACTTAAAATGTTTGATAAATAGTAAGATAATTTATCGATGAGTATGTTAAAACCTTAATAATATTAAGTGTTTAAGATAGGGGGTAGCTTTTTTTTTAAGTATTTTTGCTTGATAATCAGTAAGATACTTTTTGTATGGTTGTGAGGCGTCTAATATACATTACTTTCCTGTTTTCCTGTTTTGCAGGAATTTCTCAGGTTTCTAAAAGTATTGACCGAGATAGTATCCTAAGAATTTTAAAAGAATCAAAAGCAAATTTGGTAAGGCTTTCGGATCCCAAGCATAGTAAAGGAGTATACCTGCTGGATTTGGCAGAAAATCTTACCGATACCATGAATGATATTAACTTAAAGATATTAGTTAACCGGCATAGGTTAGAGTATTTTATTAATATTAGAGACACTCTCATGGCAGAGGAGTATCTTAAGAAAAACCTTATCCTTATCAAAAAAGTAGGTGATAAAAGAGAATTAGGTTTGTATTATGAACGATTAGGTGCAGTTAGATCTTTACGGAAGAATGGAGAGGTTGAATTAGAAATTTTTAAAACTGCAAGTGAATTGCTAAATGCGTATGGCGAGAAAAGAGATTTGATAGATGCAAATTATAATTTGGGTATTACCTATAAAAAAGCAGGAGAGTGGGATAAGTCGATAAATCATTCATTAATTTCACTAAATGCCATAGAAGATACAGGAGAGAAAGAAAACAGAAAAAAACATTTATACCTGCATCTCGCAGAATGTTATATTAATCTAGGGAATTTTGAAAAGGCAGATGTTTATTTCGAAAAGATAGAAAATGACGAGTATTTTAAGATCAATGATCTTTTGTTTGCTGGCTTTTTTTATAAAATAAAAGGCTTGTATTTTGAAACTAAAGAATCGTATAAGCAATCTTCGTTGAATTATAACAAATCTTCTCAGAAATTTTATGATTTTGGTTTCGAAAGAAGTAAGCAAATAAGTGCTTCGCATAGCCTGGCAGCCAAACTAAATTTAAAAGAAGAAGAGAATAAAAGAATACGGGTAGAGAATAAACTTAATCTAGAACAACTTAGGAATGATAAGTATGTAATTTTATTAGGAACCCTTGTTATTTTAGGCTTGTTGGTTATGATTATAAATCAATATCGATCTTCTGTATACAAAAACAAGACTAATCATCTATTACAAGAGAATAATAAAAAGTTGTATAAAACTAGTCAAAAATTAGATAAAGCATTAAAGGCAAAATCTGATTTTTTAGATTCTGTAACACACGAATTATTGACCCCATTAAATACAATAAAGGGACTTGCTTTTTTATTAAGAAAGGAAACGCTAACAGATAGACAGAAAGAAAGGGTTGATTTGTTAAACTCTTCTAGTGAGCAGTTATTAAGTCTTATTAATAAGGTTATTGATATAAATGTTCTTGATAATGAAGAAGTAAAACTAAATAAGGAAGAGTTTGATCTTAAAAATCTACTGCATAGTATTGTAGATTCTTTGACTACAGGGAAATCTTCGACCAACAGGATGCATGTCAAGATAGATGATTCTATCCCCAATCTTTTGTGCGGAGATGTTCTTAAAATCTCTCAAGTAGTGATTAATATATTGAGTAACTCCCTGAAATTTACAAAAAATGGAGATATTTATTTTCAAGTTTCATTGGTTTCAGTAGTAGAAAATATAGCAAAAATTAAGTTTCATATTTGGGATACAGGAATAGGAATGTCAAAAAAACAAAAAGCAAATGCTTTTGATACGTTTCGACAAGGCTCTGTGAAAATTAATAGAAACTATGGAGGTACCGGACTTGGATTAACAATATCAAAAAAAATATTGGATCTTCATAATAGTGAGATTGTGGTAGATTCAAAATTAAGAAAAGGAACTTCTGTGTCGTTTTTGATAGATTTTAACCTGCCTAAAAAGAGTAAATTAAACTATAAGATTAACGGGAGTAGTCATAATGATAATATCCATGTTTTGTTGGTAGAGGATAATAAGGTGAATCAGCTTATCGTAAAGAAAATAATTTCTGACTATGGTTTTGGGTGTGACTCTGCAAACGACGGAGAAGAAGCAGTTGCTATGGTGAAAGAAAACAGGTATTCTTTGGTGTTAATGGATATTATGATGCCAAGAATGGATGGCTTTGAGGCAACAAAGTTTATAAAATCATTTAATAAAACGCTTCCAATCGTGGCACTTACTGCAATATCAGAAAGACTTAACAAAGAAAAATTTAATGAAGTAGGGATACAGACTGTTTTAAGCAAGCCTGTAAACCCCGAATTGCTTTATGAAACCATTATTCAGCATAAATAAAAATTAACCTTTAATAGAGCTTATAATTAGGTTTGCGGTTTTTTGACTAGCGCCTTTTCCTCCTAATTTTTTCTCAAGATCATAATAATCTAAAAATAACACGGCTCTTTTGTAATCATCAATGATAATAGCAAGTTCTTTTTTTAAGTTTTTAGTGTTAAAATCATTTTGTATTAATTCTTTTACAACCGGTTTATCCATGATAAGATTTACTAAAGAAATATAATCAAGATTGATGATTCTTTTTGCTATTTGATATGAGATAGCATTTCCCTTATAACATACCACTTGTGGGACTTTAAATAAGGCAGTCTCCAAGGTAGCAGTTCCAGAGGTTACAAGTGCAGCATTACTTAGGCTTAATAAATCATATGTTTGATTCATCACCAGATGTGCTTTTTTGTTTTTTATAAATGAATTGTAAAATTCTTTACTTTGACTAGGAGCTCCTGCAATAATGAATTGATATTCAGGAAAATCGTTGGCAAGATCAAGCATTACTGCTAACATTTTACGTATTTCCTGTTTTCTACTTCCTGGTAATAAGGCAATTATAGGGCGATCATCCAAATTATGTTTTCGTTTAAAATCTTCGGGCATAATTTGTTTATGATCTGTTATTGCATCGATCAGAGGGTGTCCGACAAAATTTACATCATAATTGTATTTTTTGTAAAATCTTTTTACAAAAGGAAGTATCACATACATGTGATCTATGGTCTCTTTTATTGTTTTAATCCGCCCGGCACGAGAGGCCCATACCTGCGGACTTATATAATAATGCGTGCTATACCCTAAAGGTTTAGCCCATTTGGCAATACGTAAATTAAATCCAGAGTTGTCAATAAAAACTAGTGCATCAGGTTGGTACTTTTCAATATCCTTTTTGCAATACTTTATATGCCCCAGTATTTTTCTAAGATTCATCAATACTTCTATGAACCCCATAAAAGCACGTTCCTTATAATGAGTAACCAGCGTACCACCTATTGCCTTCATAAGGTCACCTCCCCAGAATCTAAATTCTGCTTCGGGATCTTCCTTAAGTATTGATTTCATCAGATTTGAACCATGCAAATCTCCAGATGCTTCTCCGGCGATGAGGTAGTATTTCATGTAGTATTATGTATTAGGAATCTATAAATTATTTTATTCTGATATTTTGGGGGTGATATAAATATAATGATACTTATAATGCTACCCAAATTTACTTATTGCAATACATAAAGCAGCAATTAATGAAGCAAGAAGTACACCACGAGCCCGATAATAATTGTTCTTTTTTAAGAAGAAAAAGAAAATAAATAAGTTTGGGAGTGTTCCCAAAGCAATTAAACTTCCTAAAGAGCCATTGGATATTGAAGCCGAAATTGTTTCAGAAAATCCTAATTGCTGTTTGCTTAATGCAGAAAAAATAAATATGCATAGGATAAAACCTAAGCCTGCTGAGAGTAACCCGGTAACAAAACCGAGACCAATTTCTTTTTTAATCATTTAAAGACCAGTTGTTTAGTTCTTGTATAAAATGGTGAGCGGTTAAATCGAACTGAGTGGGGACTACAGAAATATATCCTTGTTGTAGTGCCCATTCATCGGTATCTTCGCCTTTATCTTCGTTGACAAATTTGCCAGAAAGCCAATAATAATCACGCCCCATAGGGTTGGTTCGTTTATCAAACTCTTCTACCCAATGTGCATGAGCCTGGCGACAAATTTTGATGCCTTTTATCTCTTCCTTTGCCAACTTAGGAATGTTAACATTTAGGACTACTCCCTTTGGTAACCCATTGTCCAAAACGTTCATTACAATAGATTTTACATACTTTTTAGAAGGCTCAAAGTCTGCATCCATAGCATAATCCAATAACGAAAATCCTATGGCAGGTATTCCTTCAATTCCTGCTTCGACAGCGGCACTCATTGTACCCGAATAAATAACGTTAATGGCAGAATTCGAACCGTGATTTATACCGCTAACACATAAATCAGGTTTTCTGTCAAGAATAGCTCTAGATGCCATTTTGACACAATCAACCGGGGTTCCAGAGCAGCTATACTCCTTCTGTGGATCATTCTTGTTAATCACTACAGGATCGCAAAAAAGAGTGCTGTTTATAGTAATGGCATGTCCCATGCCACTTTGAGGACTATCAGGAGCAACTACCACAACATCACCAATTTCGTTCATAATTTCAATCAACGTACGTATTCCAGGGGCAGTAATTCCATCATCATTAGTGACAAGAATTAGTGGTTTTTTTTGCGCCATAGTCTATTTTTTTTTCGAACGTAAAAATACATTTTTTAGGCGAAAACGAGGTTGGTAATTGTACCAGATACAATCAAAAATATAGTTTACCTGTATTTTAACACTTAATATCCCTCTGAGGATGCTAAAATATTAGCTTGTTTAAGAAAAATTTAGTAATATTACCTGTTAAATGGCATGGTTTTTATTATCTTTTGCCTATATCCCTAAATTTTATGAACGTATGAAAAAGAGTTTTTTGGTTTTGATGATTACCGTAATTGTTTCTGCAGCTTCTTGCAGCTTTACAACGAAGGTGAAAAATGATCCGGATAAGGATAAATTACTTATTGATTTGATTAGCTATGTGCTTGGTAAAGGGCACTATGATGCAAAAGATATGAATGATGACTTCTCTAAAGAAGTTTTTTCTGATTACATTGATGCGCTTGACCCATTGAAGCGGTATTTTTATAAAAGCGATATCGACGAATTTAAAAAATATGAAAAGTTAATCGATGATGAGATAAGAGACAAAAGAATTAACTTCTTTAATCTTACCTATGAAAGACTTCAGGAAAGAATGTCTGAAGCCAGATGGTTACACAAAGAAATTTTAGAATACCCTTTTAATTTCGAAAAGGACGAAGAAATTAATACAGACTACGAGAAGATTTCTTACGCAACTAATAAGAATGAAATGAGAGAACGTTGGAGATTGCAGCTTAAATTTAATGCATTGTCCAGTTATTATGATAAAGTTCAGGAACAAATAGATTCTATTACAGAAAACAGTGACTATAAGCGTAAAACCTCGGGTGTTTTGGAAGAAGAAGCACGTGATATAACAAGAACATCATTACAGGAATATTTTGAGTTTGCAGATGATTTAGAAAGAAAAGACTGGTTTTCTGTATATATCAACTCGATTGTAGAAGAGTTTGATCCTCATACGTACTATTTTGCACCAAGGGATAAAGATAGGTTTGATATAGCCATGTCTGGAAAATTAGAAGGTATAGGAGCCAGACTACAAAAGAAAAACGATAACGTACAGATAATCGAAGTTATTTCTGGGGGACCAGCATGGAGAGGTAACGAAGTAGAAGTAGGAGATCTTATCATGAAAGTAAAACAGGAAGATGAACAAGAACCTGTAAGTATTGTAGGGATGCGACTGGATGATGCGGTTAGACTTATAAAAGGACCTAAAGGAACTAAAGTTTCTTTAACCATTAAGAAGGTAGATGGTACGACAGAAATTATTGATATCATTAGAGATGTTGTAGAGTTAGAAGAAACTTATGCAAAATCATCTATTGTAAAGAAAGATGATAAGAAATTCGGGATCGTAAACTTACCTAAGTTCTACTTCAATATGAAGGATTATAATGAACGTAACGCTGCAAAAGACGTAAAACAAGAGATTGTACGACTTAAAAAACAAAATATGGATGGGCTTGTAATAGATTTACGCGATAACGGTGGTGGATCATTACAAACTGTAGTAGACATTGCAGGACTTTTTATAGAGTCAGGACCAATTGTACAAGTTAGAACAAAAGGAGAATCTCCAGAAGTATTAAGTGATAAAGATAGAACAGTACTTTGGGATGGGCCACTGGTTATATTAGTTAATGAACTATCAGCTTCTGCTTCAGAAATTTTGGCTGCAGCAATGCAAGATTATAAAAGAGCTATCATTATCGGAAGCAAGCAAACATATGGTAAAGGAACGGTTCAAAATGTAATGGATCTAAACCGATGGATGCGTAGTAATGATTTTGGAGATCTGGGAGCGTTAAAGTTAACTACCCAGAAGTTTTATAGAGTAAATGGTGGATCAACCCAATTAGAAGGTGTAAAAAGTGATGTTATTGTTCCCGATAGATATAGTTATATAGATATTGGAGAGAAAGATCAGGAAAATCCGCTTCCGTGGGATAAAATTGCAGCTGCAAATTATACGCTTTGGAACGGTTATATTGATTTTGAGCAAACTATAAATAGTAGTAAGCAGAGAATGTCTAAAAATGATCAATTAAAATTAATTGATGAGAATGCCAAATGGGTAAGTCAAAAAAGAGATATTAATATGTATTCGCTAAAATATAGTAAGTACAAAGAAAATATAGAGTTAAATAAAAAACAAGCAGAACGTTTTGAAGCTATTAACGATTATCAGACAAATCTTACTTTTGAATCGTTGCCATATGAGAAGAAATTAATTGTTGAAGATTCTGTCTTGGCCGAAAAAAGAAAAAGATGGCATGAGAGTTTGTCTAAGGATGTCTATGTAGAAGAAGCGATTAGTGTTCTTGAAGATTTAAAAACGAATAATATCAAAAAATCTAAGAACTCTCTTACCTTAAAGCACTAACAATTTTTAATGTCTGAGGTAAAATCAAATTCATTAAGCAAATTAGCGCTCCAAAAATTCAAGAAGAATTTTTGGGGCGTTTTGAGTTTTAGCTTTATTGTATTATGTGCTTTTATAGCACTTTTTGCGTATGTGCTAGCTCCTGATGATTCGCAAAATGCTAACCAAATGCATTTGTCTATTCATTCTAAACCACCAGGTTTTAAGGTTCAAATGTTAACTATTCCCTCAAAAAATGTTGCTGATCAATCATTCTTAAATCGGCTCTTTTTTGGAAAGAAAAATACAGATACAGAAATTCCTATCGAACGATATGTGATGAAACAAGGTGCGATAATGGTATCACCTTATAGCGAAGGTGAAATCGTTGAGTTATCTAAAGAAATTAAATTAGACCAGTTTCCTACTGGATTAACAGCGAATGAGGTAGTGCAAACATTCATTAAAGATCAAACATTCATACTGGGGACCGATAAATACGGAAGAGATTTATTGAGTAGAATGCTTATAGGGATTCGAATTTCGTTTTCTATTGGTTTTGTTGCGGTATTGATCTCACTAATCTTAGGGATATCATTAGGTGCCTTAGCAGGCTATTTTGGAGGCAAGGTAGATGCTGCTATAATGTGGCTCATTAACGTTACCTGGTCCATTCCTACGTTGTTGTTGGTGATAGCAATTACACTCGCTTTGGGGAAAGGTTTTTGGCAGGTTTTTATTGCTGTTGGTTTAACCATGTGGGTCGATGTGGCAAGAGTTGTTCGTGGACAGGTATTAGGGGTAAAGCAAATGCAATATATAACAGCTGCCAGAGCATTAGGCTATACAGACCTTAGAATTATTACTCAGCATATCTTACCCAATAGTTTGGCTCCGGTTATTATTATTTCTGCGGCAAATTTTGCAGCAGCGATTTTGATAGAAAGTGGATTAAGTTTTTTGGGAATTGGGGCTCAGCCACCTATGCCTAGTTGGGGAGCTATGATCAAAGATCACTATTCTTATATTATTTTAGGAAAAGCTTATCTAGCTGTTATTCCTGGATTAGGTATTATGAGTTTGGTGATGGCGTTTATGTTAATGGGAAATGCTCTAAGGGACGCACTTGATGTAAAAGGGAAATAGTATCAATTGTATAGGGTATTGTCTTTTGGAGTTAACTGTGTGCTTTTTGAAGCCGCTAAAATGACTGTCTTATGATTAAATAGTATATAACGGTAAGTAAAAAGGGCCTTATTAACGTTTTATAAGGCCCTTTTTATTGGATTTGTATATGCTATAAGCTATGCTTCAATCGATTCCTGATCTGGTAACATAACATTTTTATACTTTTCTACAGTGAGATTTATAAAATGAAAAAACTCAGAATAACTATATTTTTGAGGATATAGCGTATCATTAATCAAAGAAGCTGGAGTATAGTAAACATTGTTTTGTTGTGCCCATTCTGATTGCTTTTTTACTACTTCTGAGATTTCATTAAAATTCTGAGGAATGCTATGCTTTTTCATCCATTTACTATGTGTTCTGTCGGTGAACCAGTTGTTATATGCCTCAACAAATCCATCAGCCCCTTTTTTGCTATAAATGTCAAAAAGTGTAAAAACAATTTGTGCAGCCTCATTGTTGGTATCTTCTACATTTACATTAAATCTAATGCGAATTTGAAGCTGATCTCCCAGAGATTTTAGAACTCTTGTATAAGCTTCAAAAGCATCTTTACAATAACCGCACATAGGATTGGTAAGAGCGATAATTTTTAAGGGAGCCTTTGGGTTACCAAGTACAATTTCGTTTTCTATAGAAGAGTTGTCCTTAATTTTTTCAGATAGTTCCATTAGATGGGTATAAATCTGCTCATCTCTTTTAAATTGATTTAGCTTTAAGTTGTCCCCTTTATACTTTTTATTTTCCTCTATTTTTTCCTTTAAAAAGAAATATAACAAGGCAACAATAGACAATACCACTACAAAGTTAATTGTAGGATAAAAATAAAGTGTAAACGGAAGGTTGAAGAATGCTACAGCTGCTAGGCCAATGGATATAATACCTATAGCAAGACATATCGCACACCATTTCTTGACAACAAATGCTTGCGCATATAAAGAATAAATAACTATTGGGATACCCAATAACGAAGAAATAAGCAAAACGGTGTCAAAACCATAGAATATTTGAAATAGGGTTACTGTGCTAAAAAAAATCATTCCGGCATCTGCCAAAGAAATTTTACCAAAAATTTTACCGCTATTATTATTGATGACATCGTTACAGCTAGAATTCCCTATAGAATTACAGAATTGATGCATGGCTTGAGATTGCATTCCCAGGCTTTCTCTTAAAGCAAAATAACTAAATACAGTACCGGTAATCGATAACAAAATGAAAACTATTTGAGTAAGATCCCAGGACCTGTTATAAATACTGATGCCTAGCCCTATTGCCAACAGAGAGAATAAAGCTACTTGAAGAACTGATCGGTTACTTTGAAACAGTTTTTGAGCACTGTTGTATTCTACAGCTATTACTTTTGGAACCCATATTTCTTTAAACTCTTCAGAACTGTATTTTTTCTTCTTTTGCGGAGCATGTTTAAGGGTGATATGACTTTCTCCTTTGATAACAGATACAATCTCTTCTCCCTTTTCTGTATTTATTAAAGAGACGAAGCTTTCCGGAAGTTGATCCAATGCTTCTTTAGGAACTTCGACAGCTATGTTATCAATGCTAAAATAATCCAACGTATCTGTAATAGACTGAAAACTTGGGTAGCTTGGATGTATTTGTAATTGCAGTTCTAAATCCTTCTTATCGTAGTCTCTAATATTGTTTTGAACTAAAACACTTTCTACGATTTTTTCGATTGTAGCACTCATAGGTTTATGTTGTTTTAAGATGATATTTATGTGAACGCTTACCGCAATTAATTTGGGTAATAACTCATGGCACAAATTAAAATTGTATGTAAAAACCAGAAGTAATGATCAAAAGCGATATGGCTAATATAAAAATTAGAAAATAACGAAGGAAGCATAAGTAAGAAAATAAATTGAAATGATGGTAATTAGATAGATTTTTGTGATCTCTTGGTTAATAGATGAGACATAATAAGCTACTCTATTTAAACGAGAACATTATGTTTTGCACAGGTAAGGTTAAAAATGAAAATAAGTATTCGTTAGAAATCAAGATGTAGTTGTCTGACTATTTTAATATTTTCGCATCTTAATAATCGCAAACTGATGAATAAAAGAAAATATATATACCCTATCCTTATTATCATAGTGACTATTGTTTTTTACTATACCGAAGAATATATAGACACGACGAATGCTTCGAATAAAACTACAAAGGATATAAAAGATGAAGGGTTTTATTATTTACCATCATCTACTACCGGAGTTGTTATCGTTCATGATCATTATGCTTTGTCTTATTCTGAAAAGCACGAACAGGCAGAATGGGTAGCATATGAATTAAAAAAGTCACACCTGTCCAAAAACGAATTTAAACGCCCTTATTTTGAAGAAGACAAAAAGATAAGATCTTCTTCGGCGCATTGGCGTAATTATAAGAAGTCTGGTTATGACAGAGGACACTTATGCCCTGCAGGTGATAGAAGATTTACCTATGATGCTTTTGAAGAGACTTTTCTAACATCGAATATAAGCCCTCAAAATCATCAATTTAATAGCGGTATCTGGAACGATCTTGAGCAAAAGGTACGTTACTGGGCAAAGAAATATAATGGGGTATACGTAGTAACTGGAGGTGTGTTATCAAAAGGACTTAAAACGATTGGTTACGAACATGTTTCAGTACCCAATTATTTTTATAAGGTAATATTAGATGATTCTTCTGCTTCTCCAAAAATGATTGCATTTTTAATACCTCATAAAGATACAGATAAGGCTTTGAAAGAATTTGTGGTTCCTGTAGATAAAATAGAAGACTTAACAGGTATTGATTTTTTTGGAGCATTAGAAGATAAAATAGAGGAAAGGTTAGAGGCTAGTTCTTCTTTTGGTGGTTGGAAGTTTTGATTGCATCACCATTCATTAACTCGATTTGCATCTAACTTTATAAAAATAAAGAGCAATACGGTGAACCCCCATAAACCAGATCCTCCGTAGCTAAAAAATGGAAGTGGGATACCAATAGTTGGCATTAACCCTGTTACCATTCCTACATTAATAGCAAAATGGGTAAAAAGAATACCAATAACACTATAACCATATACCCTGCTAAACTGGGTTTTTTGTCGTTCTGCAAGATGAATAAGTCGAATTAGTAATATGACAAACAATGCAACAACAATAGTAGCTCCTATAAACCCCCATTCCTCTCCAACGGTACTAAAGATATAATCTGTATGCTGTTCGGGTACAAAACCTCCTTTGGTTTGTGTACCTTCTTTCCAGCCTTTACCAATCCAACCACCACTACCAATGGCAATTTCACTTTGATTAGTATTGTAACCGATTCCTTTAGCATCTACTTCTTTACCCAAAACGATATTAAATCGATCGCGATGTCTTTGCTCGAATACATGATTAAAAATATAATTTACAGAAAAACAAAATCCACCAATCACAATAATTGTTAGGAGGTATCTCGAGTATTTGGGTTTTTGTTTTCTTTTTTTGATAAGTACAAATAACATGATTGCCGCAATAGTTAGTACTACCCATAGCGGATTAAAAAGCAACGTGAGTATAAATAGTACCGCAGATGAGGCTCCAATGATTAAATAAATAGCTGCCAGTCCTTCTCTGTATAAAGGAAAGAAGAACGCTGCATATACCAGTGCGCTACCAGGGTCTGGTTGCGGAATGATGACCAGCGCGGGTAAAGCAATAATCAAAAAAGCTCTTAATTGATGGTTAATACGTTTTATATTTGTCTGCATATCACTTAAAAACTTGGCCAATGCTAGTGCAGTACATGCTTTAGCAAACTCTGAGGGTTGTAATCCAACAGGCCCAAAACTATACCAGGAGGTAGCTCCGTTTACGTTTTTACCAAAGACAAATAAACCAAGAAGCGAGAGTATGGATATCACATAGATCAAACCTGCAAAGCGTTCATAGAATTTGGCTTCAATGGCTTGTGTAATAATGATAAGAATAAGGCTTAGTAGAATCCAATAAGCTTGCTTTACATATACTTGTGAAATGTCAAAAAAAGAAAAAGTATCAGTTTCGTAGGATGCAGAGTAAATATTTCCCCACCCAAAACCAACGAGTACGATAAATATAAGTACTGTTATCCAATCGATTGCAGCAACACTAGATTTTGCCATTATTGATTAATTTTAAAAGGTTGGCCGCTATAGGGTTTGGCATATTCTTCTTCCAAGCTATGAGTAAGAATCCATTCTTCTAAATCGGTTCGACTAATATTATCTCGCAGATATTTTTCTATCATTAGAGATGCGATTCTACCTGCATATCTGGCGCCCCAGTACCCGTTTTCAACAAATACGGCCAAAGCTATTTTTGGATTATCTTTTGGCGCAAAAGCAACAAAAACTGAATGATCGGTTAGTTGTGTTTTTACTCCATTTATTTTAGTAAAATTTTCTGCTGTACCGGTTTTTCCACAAATTTCGATTCCTTCTACCTGTAAAAAACTAGCGGTACCCTTAGTATATACTTCGTACATACCTTGTATAACGGGGTCAAAGTGTTCTTTATCTATGGTAGTTACTTTTGCAATGGTATAATTTTCATTCTCTATAGGTTTTGCGTCAATGGCTTTAATAATATGGGGAGTGTAGTAAAACCCTCTATTGGCAATTGCAGCAGTCATGTTTGCAAGTTGAATAGGAGTGGAGAGAACTTCTCCTTGACCAATAGCATTTGATAAAGTTGCCGATGCATACCATTTGTAAGTTGGATATTGATATACTTTGTTGTAGTATTTTGCTGTGGGTACTTTACCTCGTTTCCCAACTGGTAAATCATTACCTAAAAATTTACCCAATCCAAAACTTTTAACGTGCTTACTCCAGGTATCCATTCCTTCTTGTGGTGTGTCGTATTTCTCAATAATCCTTCTGTAAACAGTTGCAAAATATGCGTTACAAGAATTCGCGATCCCGGGGATCATACTAAGGGGGCCATAATGAGCATGACAGCCTAGTTTTCGACCTCTGGATCCGTAGTAATACCCCATATTGCACGAAATACTTTCTTGAGTGTCTATAACTCCTTCTTGCAGCCCTATTAAAGCATTGATAGTTTTAAAAGGCGACCCAGGAGGATATTCTCCTTGTAGGCCTCTGTCGAATAAAGGCTTGGCAATAGTGTCGTAGTATAGTTTGGTGAAATTTGGAGATCGTTTTCGCCCTACTAATAGTTCGGGTTTATAGGTCGGAGCAGTAACCAGAGCCAAAATCTCTCCCGTAGATGGCTCTAAAGCAATAATACCACCTCTTTTATTCTGCATTAATTTTTGACCATATGCCTGGAGTTTTGAATCTAGGGTAATGGTAAGGTCTTTTCCGTTTACAGGTAAGGTATCAAATCTTCTGTTTTTGTAGGGGCCTAAATCTCTATTAAATCGATCTTTCTGAATTCGTTTTACCCCTTTAATACCTCTTAGTTCTTTTTCGTATTGTTTTTCTACACCGTCAATACCAATTAGATCTCCAGAAATATAATAAGGATTTTTAGCAATTAATCGTTCATTTACCTCGCCAATGTAACCTAATACATTAGCGGCAAGTGTAGTCTGATAATCTCTAAGTGATCGTTTTTGAATATAAAATCCTTCAAACTTCCTCATTTTTTCCTGAAGATAGGCATATTCATCCTTGGTTAATTGCGGTATGACTATCGAAGGTACTCTGGGAGAGTATCTTCTGGCTTTATCTAGTCTTTTAATGAGTTTTTCTTTGGTGATTTTAAGAATCGAACAAAATTCTAAAGTATCAAAAGGTTTTAATTCTCTAGGGATCACCATTACATCATAAGAAGGTTGATTGGTTACCAAAAGCTTTCCGTTTCTATCATAAATTGCACCTCGTTGTGGGTAATCATAGATTACTTTGATCGCATTATCTTCTGATAAAGAGGCAAACGATGTATTGTAAATTTGCAGGTAAAATAGCCTCGAAACAAACACAATACCCGTGGTAACTATTATTAAGTATAGTAAGAGTTTTCTCATGAATCACTTCTTCTAAATAACACCAAAACCAACATGGTTATCACTATTGTAAATATACTGGTGAACAACGCTTTTTTGATAATTAATAGTATGTGAGAGAAGTTAAAAATTTCTAACGAAAAAAGGACAATATGATGTGTTAAAACAAGGAGTACCACATAGGCCAGTCGTTCACCAAAACGAACGTTGCTTAATTTTACGGTCTGAAACTCATAGCTAAGACCAAAAGCCGATCGTAAAGCAACGGGACGAAAAAATGCAATGATAGTACAGGCGGCGGCATGTATTCCTCCAGAATCCCCAAACATATCTATGCATAATCCTAATAAGAAACTTAAGGCTAAAAAAAGTCCTCTGTTAATATTAATAGGAGCTAGTAGAATAAAAATGATGTAGATATACGGGTTTAAAAAACCTAGGAAATTAACATGGTTTAGGATAAGTACCTGTACCAAAACTAAAATAACGAACCTAATGATATGTAATATAATATCCTTATTCATAATTTAATTTTCTAAACTCTTAATTTCATTAGCGTTTTTGTTTTCTATGGTGTAAACAAAACCGATGTTTGTCATATCATTAAATAATTTAACATCAATAAGATAATAACTTTTGTTTTGATTCAATTTATAATTTAGAATGGTGCCAATTCCTATCCCTTTAGGAAAAATGGTTGATCTTCCGTGAGTGATAATGGTGTCTCCTTCTTTTAAAATAGCTTGTCTGGGTATGGTTTCTAACTGAACAATATTTGGATTCTTACCATCCCAGGTTAAAGAACCATATTGGTCTGATTTTTTTAAACCGGCATTAATTCTGGAATTGCTGTTGAGAATAGAAATTACCCGGCTATAATTTTTTGATGTGTTTTCTATAATACCAATAATCCCTTTATCTGTTATTACACCCATATCGGCAAATAAGCTGTCATTTTCACCTTTGTCAATTAAAATGTAATTATCAGTTTTACTATAATCATTTTTAATAACTCTTGATTTGGTAAATGCATAGGGTGCATCAAAGGATACTGTATCAATAATTTTTTTGGAGATCGTATCTATTTCTAAAGCACTTAATTGATTTCTTAACCTTTCGTTCTCTTCCAATAGCCTTTTGTTTTCTGTTTTAAGATTAAAATAATTACTAACAGAATATCGCCAATTATAAATCCCGCCGGTTAAAAAATTAGTAGAGCTTATAAATTTACTTTTGTGATATGAATGCGACTGAATTGTAAAAATCAAAGACAAAAATAAAAGCAAAAGAAATAGCAGAAAATGTTTATTCTTTATTAAAAAATTAATAATCTGCCGCATGTGATTTAGACTATAAAGATTGTTAAGTTAAGCATACAAATACAGTTGTTAATTCTTTAAGAACCGTATTTTAATGCAGGATAACGTAAAATCAGAAAATTAGGTATATTATAAAGATAGTTTTTTCAATTATTTTATAAGTACACTTTTATATCTATTTAAATTTTTAAGCGTAATTCCTGTTCCTCTAACAACTGCTCTTAATGGGTCTTCTGCTATGTATACTGGTAAATCTGTCTTTTGCGATAAGCGTTTGTCTAAGCCACGAAGCATAGAACCACCACCTGCAAGATAGATACCGGTGTTATAGATATCTGCAGCTAATTCTGGAGGAGTCTGTGACAACGTCTCCATAACAGCATCTTCGATACGTAGTATCGATTTGTCTAATGCCTTGGCCATTTCTCGATATGAAATCTGAACTTGTTTTGGTTTTCCGGTAAGCAAATCACGTCCCTGTACATTCATTTCTTCTGGAGGTAATTCCAGATCCTCTGTAGCGGCACCTATTTGTATTTTAATTTTTTCTGCAGTGCGTTCACCTACATATAAATTATGTTGTGTTCGCATATAATATATAATATCGTTTGTGAAAACGTCTCCTGCAATTTTTACAGATTTATCACAAACAATTCCTCCCAAAGCAATGACTGCAATTTCTGTAGTACCCCCTCCTATATCAACAATCATATTACCTTTGGGTTGCATAATATCAATACCGATACCTATAGCTGCAGCCATAGGTTCGTGTATAAGATATACTTCTTTACCGTTTACACGTTCGGCACTTTCTTTTACCGCACGCATCTCTACTTCAGTGATTCCAGAAGGAATACATATCACCATACGTAAAGCCGGAGCAAATAACTTTTTCTTTAAGGCAGGAATGTCTTTGATAAACATACTTATCATTTTCTCACTAGCATCAAAATCGGCAATTACACCATCTTTAAGAGGACGTATCGTTTTGATATTTTCGTGAGTTTTTCCTTGCATCATGGCTGCTTCTTTTCCTGCAGCTATGATTTTACCAGTCATAATATCTCTGGCAACTATAGAAGGACTATCTACTACTACTTTGTCATTGTGAATTACTAAGGTATTCGCGGTTCCTAAATCTATCGCGATCTCTTCGGTAAAGAAGTCAAAAAATCCCATAAAAAGTTTAAAAAAGGGGGTTAAATTTCGTAAATGTACTAAAATTAATGTTTAAAATGACGTGTTCCTGTCATAACCATCGCAATTCCGTTTTCATCACAGTAATCTATACTCAATTGATCCTTGATAGAACCTCCTGGCTGTATAACAGCTTTGATCCCTGCTTTGTCTGCTAATTCTACACAATCTGGAAATGGGAAGAAAGCATCACTAGCCATTACTGCACCATTTAGATCAAAATTAAAAGAAGCTGCTTTTTCTACAGATTGTCGTAATGCATCTACCCTCGAAGTTTGACCTGTACCACTTGCCAACAATTGTTTTCCTTTTGTAAAAACGATAGTGTTTGACTTAGTGTGTTTACAGATTTTTGAAGCAAATAAAAGATCTTCAATTTGTTCTGATGTAGGTGCTACTTTGGTAACAGTTTTAAGGTCTTCTGCTGCATCTGTTTTAAGGTCTTTACCCTGGACTAATGTTCCGTTCAAACAAGAACGTACTTGTGTAGTCGGTAATTCAATGTCTTTTTGTACTAAAAGAATTCTATTTTTTTTGCCTTTTAATATTTCTAAAGCATCAGCGCTATAAGCAGGAGCAATTACAACTTCGCAAAAAAGCTTATGAATTTCTTCTGCAGTTGCTTTGTCTATTTCAGAATTACTAATTAAAACACCTCCAAAAGCTGAAGTGGGATCTCCGGCTAGTGCATCTACATAAGACTGTAAGACTGTAGCACGTTGTGCAAGTCCACAAGCATTGTTGTGTTTTAAAATAGCAAAGGTTGGATCTTCACCTTTAAACTCATTCATTAAATTTACCGCTGCATCTACATCTAATAAATTATTATACGATAACTCTTTACCATGAAGCTTGTCGAACATAGTATCAAATTCACCAAAGAAAAACCCTTTTTGGTGCGGGTTTTCTCCATATCTTAAAACCTGACCTTTAGTTTCGCTAATTTTAAGCGAAGGGATCTCATGATCGGTATTAAAATAGTTGAAAATTGCAGCATCATAATGTGAGGATACATTAAATGCTTTGGCAGCAAAACGTTTACGATCTTCGATAGAAATGGCTCCATTACCTTCAGAAATAACGTCTAAGAATTCTGAATAATCGTTTACAGATGCTACACAGGTAACATCGGCAAAGTTTTTGGCAGCTGCTCTAATTAATGAGATTCCACCAATATCAATTTTCTCTATAATATCTTGTTGAGAAGCTCCAGAAGCAACCGTTTTTTCAAAAGGATACAAATCAACGATAACAATATCGATTTGTGGTATTTCGTATTGTTCTAGTTCTGCTACATCGCTGTCATTATTTTGACGATTTAAGATACCTCCAAATACTTTTGGATGTAATGTTTTAACTCTTCCGCCAAGTATAGAAGGATAAGAAGTGACATCTTCTACAGGAACTACATTAATGCCTAAATCTTTAATAAATTTTTCGGTACCTCCAGTAGAATAGATGGTGATACCAAGGTCATTTAATTTTTCTACGATTGGGGCTAATCCATCTTTACTGAATACAGAAATTAGTGCAGATTTAGCAGTTTTTGTGTTGCTCATGGGTAAATTTAATTTGTAAAATGCAAAAGTAGTAATTTAGTATGCAATTAGACAATGAATTAGATGTAATTGTTGTATGAGAATTGCTCAAGATGTTATTTATTTTAAAAAAAAGCAGGGACCTTTGTCTTTACATTTTAAAATGAAAAATAAAAACACTTCAAAGTACTATGGTAATGAAGTGTTTTTATGAAGTAAAATTGTTTTTAATGTAGCTTCTGCAGATTATTTCAATTTAAATTTTAAGATAACTTCATGCGTGCCGTTGTTATAGGTGGTGATGTCTGTAGTAGCATATTCATATGCATATCCAAAATTTAAAATATTATCAAGAAAGCCAGCAGTAAAGAAAAATGTAAAACTTTCATCTAATCGGTAATTCGTTCCTAATTCAATTCTTTCTTTGTATAAAGCAGAAGCCGTAATATCTATGGTGATGGGGGCTCCTGTTACTACTTTGGTAAGAGTAGAGGGGCGTAGTTTGAAATCATCACTAAGATTAAAATCGTAACCTCCTCCTAAAAAAAATGGAATATCATCATTTGCCGAAACAGGACTCACTCCTTCTTTTTCGAATCTATCATTTGCAAGTAATCCCGGGGCAGAAAGTGTAACAAAGTATTTGGGAGCCTTGAGATAAAAACCAACTCCAATATTTGGATTAAAAGTACTTACGTTTTGAGCAAACAATGGATCGTTAGATATTCCTACCTCATTAAGGTTGATATTTAAAAAACTTCCCCCAGCTTTTACACCTGCAAATAAATCTAATTCATATCCTACTTTTATTTTGTATGAAAAGTCTGCGTACAAATGCGTTTCATCCAATACGAAAACTTTATCACTAATGGCGGTTAGGCCTATACCTACTTTTTCTCCCACGGGAGAGTTTATGTTAAAATTTAGGGTTTCTGGCCCTCCCTGGACTCCTGCCCACTGACTTCGAACGCCTAATACCGCTTCTAAGTTACCATTTGTACCAGCATAAGCAGGTGTGATAACATTCATGTTGTATCGGTAAAGACTAAAATGAGGGTCTTGTTGTGAATAACCCGCAAATGAAACTGCAAGCATGAAAATTATATGTTTTATGTAATTCATCTTAATTGTAGTTTTTTGTTTTTTTATCGAATATTACAATACTCCTTCTCTAATAGGGTTTTATGTTTTTTAATAATTTATATAGATCCAACCCGTTTTTGGAGGTACTTCATTCATACCAGATTCTATGATGAAATAGTAAGGCCCAGGAGGTAATTTGTCACTGCCAAATACTAGATTTCCGTTCGAAGTACCATCCCAATCATTTTGATAATCCTTGGCTTCAAATATTTTGTTACCCGACCTGTTAAAAACTTGAATGGTATGATTGGCAAAGTTTTCGAGACCTTCTATCACCCAAGTATCATTAACTCCATCTCCGTTAGGAGAAAACCCTTTGTCGAAACTAATTGAAGGTATTACAACTTCTTCAGTGTTGATACTAAAATTCTCTGATTCTGTGCTTCCAATTCCTTGGTTGCCAGCGAGGTCTATAACCCCTGTGTTATCCAGAATGATGCGATTGGTATTTTCATTAATCCCATTGGTAGGAGTAAAGGTTGTCGTAAAAGTAATACCTCCATCAGAAGAACTTACGGGACTTAGTGTTCCATTGGGAATAGTTAGGTCACTATTATCAAAATCAGTAATAGCTTCAGAAAAAGTTATGGTTACAGTTGCCGTTTCACCAATTGTTAAATCGGTGTCATCTAAAGAGATAGTAGCAGTAGGAGTAATAGTATCATTGATGGTCACATCAATAGTAGTGCTGTTAGGGCAATTTCCAGAAGTTGTATAGGCAATGGTATACATATTAGGTATTGATGCTAAAAGGTTAATAGCTCCTGACCCTAGATCAATACTTAATCCAGCAGGGGTTGCCGAGAAAATTCCTCCTGCTAATCCGGTGATAATTGGCGTTGGGTCAGGATCTGATTGCGAGTATGTAGCCGCGTCATAGTTAAATGAGGCATCATCAAGCGCATTGATTGTTATGGTTGTATTGCTGTTTTGTGCGCATGTTCCTGTGGTTGTGTAGGTGATAGTATACGTATTTGGTGTTGAATCAGAAATATCAATTGCTCCCGAGCTGCTGCTTATACTTAATCCAGAGGGAGTAGAAGAGAATAATCCCCCTGTTAACCCTGTGATGGTAGGAGTTGGATCTGTGCCATCAATACAATATGCTGTTGCACTATAATTGAAAGATGCATCGTCTAAAGTAGTAACAGTAACACTAGAGCTTGACGAATTTGAGCAATTGTTACCATCGGTAAACGAGTAGGTAATTGTATGTGTTCCTGCACCCGCAGTCATTGGGTTGAGTGAATATGTCATTCCGTTACCATCATCGGTAACTCCTGGACCAGAATATGTCCCTCCTGTTGGTGTTCCTCCGCTCAATCCTGTTTGTATTCCAGCATCTATACAAAGATCAGAAGGAGGTGTAAAGGTAACTGTTGGAATAGCAAATACTTCTATATTGTCATTTGCACTGCCGATTCCTACGGTATAAATTATCGTATGCACTCCGGCTCCGGCTGATGAAGGATCAAAACTATAGGTCATTCCGTTACTATCATCTGTAACTCCAGGCCCCGAGTATATTCCTCCAGTAGGTAATCCGCTTCCTAAACCGGTTTGTGTTCCAGAATTTATACAAACATCTGTCGGTGCTGTAATCGTGATATCGTCGTTGAGGATGGTTATAGTTGCGCCATCTGTAATATCGATATCACTTGATGATACTGTGGTAACTACTAACGAATTTATCGATATGGTAAGAGTTTCATTACTTTCTACGACGATATCAGCGGTTGGGGTAACTGTAAAAGTTTCAGTTTCGTTTGCTGTTCCTACAAAAGTTAATGTTTGTGCATTTACGGCAGTATAGTCATTATTTGCTGTGGTTGCTGTTCCATCAGCAGTGTTTACATCTACATCAAAACCACCATCCACAGCATTGTCTAAAGTAACGACAACCGTAATGGCACCATCATCTTCGTTTCCACTAACATTGGCAATGGTGACTGTTGCGTTATCATCATTAGTAATGGTTCCGGTCGCACCATCAGTAATAGAGATGTTTCCGGCAGTTACTGTTGTGGCGACCAACGCACTCATTGATACAGTAAAAGTCTCGTCAGCTTCCACTTTGGTATCAGCACCAAGTGTTACTACAATTGTTTGGGTTTCACCCGCGTTTCCTGTAAAAGTTTCTGTAGAAGCACTTATTGCAGTATAATCACTATCAGCAGTGGTTGCTGTGCCATCAGCGGTGCTCACATCTACATCAAAGCCACCATCGACCTCGTTGTCCAACGTCAAAGTAAATGTTACCGATCCAGTATTTTCATTTGCCATGACATCATCTATAGTTACCGCTGCAGTATCATCATTAGTGATGGTATATGTATGCTGTGTATTTGTTCCTAAATTTGCATTAGAGGGATTTGATAAAGTAACGATTATTGTTTCATCACTTTCTACAATTGCATCATTGATGATGCTTGCAATAGTGATATTTTCACTGGTGCTTCCTGGACTAAATGTTAAGGTTCCGTTTGCAAGTGTATAATCAGTACCTGCTGTTGCTGTACCCGTTACAGCATAATTTACAGTTATGGTAGACGCACTGGAAGGGAATAAGTTAACGGCTAGATTTGTAGAAGATACACTTTCTGCATTGCTGCTACTAGTGCTTGCAAATGCTACAGATGGTAATGTAAATATAGGGTCACTAGCCTGACTGATTGGTGTGGTATATGTAGTGCCGGTATTACCTGCTGAATCGGTCATTGATAAACTCACAGGAATGTCATCTCCAGCAGCGACACTGGTTCCGCTACTTAGGATGCTAAAAGTTGCGGTATAAATTGTATTACTTGTTTTACTTAGACTTCCTAGAGCAAACCCTCCTATGGTTCCCGAGATTCCTCCGGATCCTGTTGTATAATCATCAGTGTCGCTATTCACAGTAATAGTTGCCGTCACGATATCATTGACATTCATGGTTATATTTGGAATAGATACGTTTGTTATTACTGGTGAATTGGCGTCGATAGCATCGGCGTTTTGACTAATAGCAGTGGTAAAGGAGGCTGAGTTGTTACCAGCGGGATCTGCTAGCACAAAACTTACAGGAATATTATCTCCGGCAGCTCTATCGGTATTTCCTTCTGCTACTGTATAGACAGCGCTATAGCTGCCACCACCATTATCACTAAATCCCGTTACCGAAACTCCGTTAACGGTTCCTGAAGTAAGACTTAAACCTGCTTCACTGGCAGTAATAGTTACAGCGATATTATCTCCTACTTTTGTAGCGCTATTGGGGATGGATACACTGGTCGCACTGGGTGGATTTGCATCTATAGCATCAGCATTTTGGCTGATTGCAGTAGTAAAAGCAGCCGAGTTATTACCTGTCGCATCAGCCAGTATAAAGCTTACTGGGATATTATCTCCTGCAGCTCTATCGGTATTTCCTTCTGCCACGGTATAGGTAGCACTATAACTACCGCCACTATCATCGCTAAATCCTGTTACATTAACACCGTTTACACTTCCCGAGGTAAGGCTTAAACCAGCTTCACTTGCCGTAATGGTTACCGTAATATTATCTCCTACTTTTGCAGCACTGTTGGGTATGGTTACATCGGTTACACTTGGGGAGTTTGCATCTATGGTATCTGCGTTTTGACTAATAGCCGTGTTAAAGGTGCTTGAGTTATTGCCTGCTGCATCGGTCATTACAAAACTTACCGGGATGTTATCTCCAGCTGCTCTATCGGTATTTCCTTCGACTATGGTATAGGTAGCACTATAACTACCGCCACTATCATCGCTAAATCCTGTTACAGCAACTCCATTTACACTTCCTGAGGTAAGGCTTAGCCCTGCCTCGCTTGCAGTAATGGTTACCGTAATATTATCTCCTACTTTTGCAGCACTATTGGGTATGGTTACATTGGTCACACTGGGTGAATTTGCATCAATGGCATCTGCATTTTGACTAATAGCTGTATTAAAAGTAGCCGAGTTATTACCTGCTGCATCTGCTAGGACAAAACTTACAGGAATATTATCTCCGACAGCTCTATCAGTATTTCCTTCTGCTACGGTATAAGTAGCACTATAACTACCACCGCCATCATCGCTAAATCCTGTTACCACAACTCCATTTACACTTCCAGACGTAAGACTTAAACCAGCTTCACTGGCAATAACTGTTACGGTGATATTGTCTCCTACTTTTGTCGCACTGTTGGGTATGGCTACACTAGTCACACTGGGCGAATTTGCATCTATGGCATCAGCGTTTTGAGTAATGGGAGTGCTAAAAGCATTCCCTGCTTTGCCTCCAGAATCTGTTAGTGTTACGCTTACAGGAATTGTACTTCCTGCTGCTATATCTGTGCCTCCTTCTGATATGGTAAAAACTGCTGTATATGTTGTACTGTTTGTTCTGGATAAACTTCCTAATGAGAAGCCACCAATCGTTCCCGAGATACCACCAGAACCCGTGGTGTAATCATCAGTGTCACTATCGACAGTAATCGTAGCTGTTACCATATCATTCACTTTCATAGCCGCATTAGGGATGCTAATTGCAGTAATATTTGGGCCAACCGCGCTAGAAATTACAGTAGTGGTATTGTCAGAGTCATTATCGGCGCCATCATTAATTAGAACGGTAAATGTGGTTGTTTCTGTGGTTGATGTTCTATTGTCGGTTGGATTAAAACTTAATGCTCTAATTGCGGTTTGCATGGCGGCAGCGGTTCGACTGTTCATCGTATAAGGTCCGGTTCCCGAATCAGCCCCGGTAATTACACCTTTTGCATTAGTATCAAGAGTGATCGTAGCGGTAAGATTGTCTCCGTCTGCATCTATTGTTGTAATGGTAGAAAATGGAGAGATTGTACTATTGTCATTTACTGCTTGTCCAGCCAGGGTGCCTCCGATAACTGGTGCGGTATTTCCTCCTGATACAGTAAAAATAGGTTGAGTACCAGGGAAATTCGCTCCTCCGGGACTAATATCTTGTATTGTTGTTTCACTACCGCTCCAGTTTCCATGAGTACTGATAGCTGCCAAAATTGTTGCTTTGTCTCCGGTCAAGGTGCCTCCATAAACCAAATTATCGGCATGTCCTCCTACTGTGGTAGTTATTGCTACAGCATCTGTGCCTAATGTTAGGTCAACTGGTAAATAAGAAGTTGTAGTGGTTACGGTTCCTGATGTCCTCCATTCATTGGGATTTGTTCCTGAGGAGGTAGACCAATTTGCAAATCCATATACCCAGTTTGATGGAGTTGCGGTTGGTGAACCCCCTTGATAAATCAACCAGCTATCTCCTCCACTAGCCACAACAGAACTTGCCCAACCTGTAGAGGAAACACTTCCATAGGTGGTTAGGTCTCCCGCTATGATACCTAGTGAAGCTATGGTGATATTTAATAAAGTTCCTGCAGGAACACTAGAGGTGGTTGTCCACGTAAGTGCTCCATTGGATGTAGATGAAGTATTGAATGCAGCGCCATCCCATGGGTAATCAGAAATGTGAATAGTCTGTCCAGAGGGAATATCGGCTAAAGCAACTAAAGCCATTTGATCAGGCGATACATCAGAATTAAATCCTACAATGGCTAGGTCACCTTTGGCTAATTGTGTGTAGCCATAAAAGTTAAGTAATAAGGTAATTATAAAAAGAATTAGAGAATGGTTACTGTTTTTCATAATGTAGATTGATTATTGTCTATGTAGAATCATTAATTAGAACTCTTAAGACAGGTTTATCATATGAGGTATAAGAAGTTTGTAGATTGCTTAGGAATTGTGTTTTAGACTTCATTAGCATATGGATTAAAGGTGTTTTCTAAATAGAGATTCCTGCCAATTGAAACCTGAAATATTATCGATAGACCATCTGTTTAATTAGTAATAGACTAGAAGATTGCATCCCTCTAGTCTATTACTTCATGATAATAATGTTAACTTCTTTGCGGAAAAACACCTTGCAAGCAAATAATGTAATGCATAGTTAAATAAGGCTGCATGATGGTTGTTGGTTGCTGACCTCCTGTAGGGAGTGTGGTAAAACTATCACGGTCCATAAAGGTACTAGGACTCGCACTCGGGTCAAGATTGTTGTCTGGGGTTGTTGAGTACATATTTATAGGGTCACCATTAATGTCAACGGCTTTGGCAAATACCGAATTAGGGGTAGGGACCGCGTGATCTCCATCTTGTGTTGATACTCTGATTACTGTAGTTACTTCACTAACCCCAGTTTTATTAACACCATGAAAATGGTTGGCCATGTGTGCTGTTGTTAATGTAACGGTTTCTGATCCTCCTCTTGCTCCTAATCGATGTGTACTTAAACCAGGGCCTGTTCCCTCACTAATAGGTACGCGACCTCGTAGATCGGGTAGTCCCATTGTGGTTCTTCCATCTCCTCCATAGGTAGTTCCTATGATCGAGAATAATGCTGTGTTTTGAGCAATAGATAGTAATTGCCCGTTGCAATATGCCCAAGCTCTTGGGGCAAAATTGCCTGCGAATAAACGAACTTCTCCAATGTTTCCTTCCATAATGTTTTAGATTTAAGAGTTGATAAATAATGTTATGATTTTTATACTTGCATACTGGGTGTTTTGAGTTGAGAGGTAAATGATTGTCCTTGTCGTAGTCCTAAGTGTACATACTTGTTACCTGTTAATATGCCTGCGTCAGAGCTAATAATATTTATTTTTAACAGTTTTCCGTATTTACAACATATGAACAGTCCCTCTTGCGGATGCGCGTGCACTATTTCTCCAGGGGTTTTGCCTAATAATGGTACTTGTCCATTGACAGGTGAAACCTCTAGGATTTTGATAGAAGAACCCTGGTAATACGTGGTTGCTCCACCATATTTAGGATTGCAAGCATTTACTAAATTTTCAATATCATCTGCGGTTTGTTCTTCCCAAATAATTGTTGTTTCTGATAAATTAGGAGCAAAACGATAGTTGTGAGGTTTGTCTAAGGATTGAGGCTTGTAATTTTCATTAGATACCGCTAATCTAATAGTTTTTTCTATGATTTCAGAGAGTGCATAACTCATTTTAGAATTAAGCATTCCCATAGTTTCTCCAGGTATGATGGGTGTCGAATGCTCTAAAAGTATTTTGCCTGTATCCCAGTTTTCATCCATTTGATGTATAGTGATAGCAGTATTTTTTTCTTGGTTTTTGATTGACCAAAACAATGGATCTGGACCTCGGTTTTCGGGTAATTTTCCGAAATGAATGTTTAGAAACCCATAGGTAGGAATCAGTAATGCATCTTTAGGAATTTTTAAAGAAAAACCACAGACTAATACGATATCGGGCGCTTGCTCTCTCAGCCAACTAATAAATTCTTTGTTAAGGTTTTGTTTGTTTGTGCTAAACGTTTTATAGCCATCTTTTTGAATTGAGTTTTCCCAAGATATTTGATCAGATAGTAGGTTGTTGGATTCTTGAAAGCAAACTCCTATCAAAAGTTCATTTTTAGATAAATAATTGTATAATGAAATAGAAGTGGGAAAATTTCCTATGAGAATAACTTTCATATTTTGTAGTTCAGGTATTAGGTTTTAAGATGTTTTTTTTAGTTGCTTCTTTTTTTCAAAGAAAAAGGATAGTAAAGGGATAAGTCAACACGTATAATTACCTGAATTGAATATTTTTTTCTCCAGCACATGAGTTTTGTGTACTATTAGATACCAAAAAGTTTTTGGTTTGATAATTTTGAAAGAATGTGTTGAGAGTTTTTTGTTGCGTGACATATCAATTTGTTTTGAAAAGGTTTTAAAACTTTTGACATGTGCTTGTTACTTCTACAATAACTTAATTTCTGTCTTAGGGGTAATTTTGAAGATATTAATAGATATATGTAGTAACGATATATGCATAAATTTAGTAAAAAAAAATAAATGAACTTGTTCTAGTACTTTGTTTTTAATCAAATCTCGATATTTTTTTATCTATTATGTGATTTTTAGTTATAGAAAAAGTGTGTTTTTCCTTAATCAAATAGTTGTAACGGGAAGAAAATGCGAGGTTAATAAAAAGGTGTGAGTTATATTTATTTAACCTAAATTATTATTTTAGATACAGGCATTTTTTTTCGTAATCGATGACAGCTTTCCCTTTCTTTAAAATATCTGCGCCAATGATCCCATCTACAGGTGTTGCCTGATGTGCGATCAATGCCGTGTTGACATGATTAAGATCAAACAAAACCAAAGGAATTCTTTTTTTATGCCATTTTCCTATTTGAATTGTATTTTTCTTAGAAAGTTTAGTAACCATATCTGTTGCTCCTGCTCCAGCTGCAAGAACATCACTGTCCTGAGTAAATAAGGTGAATTTTTCTACAGCTTCAAAACCGACACAAGAATTAGAAGCACCAGTATCCACAATAAAATCTCCTTCAACACCATTTAGTATTGCTTTAATCTCAAAATGATTTGTTTTGGTAAGCGTTAGTTTAATTGGAAAATATCCTTTTTGGGTTAAAAATTTTCGAAGAGTACTCATTAGAAATTATAAAAAAACTTGGGTAAATGTAGTGTAAATAAGATAAATAAAAGAATATGCCCTAATGAGTAAGAAATGCCATTGTTTCTAAAATAGTTATGTGTGTGAGCAATAGTTATTTAATATTGAAAAACACTTTTAGACTAAAAGGAGTTGATTTCTATTTTAAAAGAAGGATAAGGACTCACAAAATTTAATATTTTTGCGGCATGATACTAACCGATACCCATACCCATATTTACAGCGAAGCTTTTGAAGAAGATCAAGACCAAATGATGCAAAGAGCAATTGCTAATGGAGTAACACGTTTTTTTGTTCCCGCAATTGATTCAACCTATACAAAGTCAATGTACGAGATAGAATCCAAATATCCAGCACATGTTTTTTTAATGATGGGATTGCATCCTACACATGTTAAGGAAAATTATAAGGATGAATTGAAGCATGTAGAAGAAGAGCTTAGAAATCGATTAGAGGGAAATGGTAAAAAGAAGTTTTATGCTATAGGTGAAATAGGGGTGGATCTATATTGGGATAAAACATTTTTGAATGCACAAAAAGAAGCATTTCGATTTCAAATACAATTGGCAAAAAAATATAAACTCCCTATAGTGATACATTGTCGAGATGCTTTTTCTGAAGTTTTTGAAGTTTTAGAGTTAGAAAAAGGAGAAGACTTGTTTGGTATTTTTCATTGCTTTACAGGAACATTAGAAGATGCACATCGCGCAATAGGATATAACATGAAATTGGGAATAGGAGGGGTGGTAACCTTTAAAAACGGAAAAATAGATACTTTTTTAAATCAAATAGCATTAGAACATGTTGTTTTAGAAACAGATGCGCCTTATTTGGCACCTACACCATACCGTGGGAAACGTAATGAAAGTTCTTACTTGATTAATGTGATAGAGAAGCTTGCAGTGGTGTATCAAAAATCTGTCGAAGAAATTGCAGCAATTACTACTCAAAATTCGAAAGATATATTTGGGATCTAATTAATTAAATATCATATAAAATTAGTTCTTTTGCGTTTATGAATACATCACCAGACATATTACTAATATATACCGGAGGGACTATAGGAATGATCAAAGACTTTGAAACAGGAGCTTTGGTTGCTTTTGATTTTGATGAGTTGTTGTTAAATATACCAGAACTTAAACAATTAGATTGTAATATTACCACGGTAGGATATGAAAAACCTATCGATTCTTCTGATATGAATGTAATATATTGGAAAAAACTAGGAGATATTATTAATGATAATTATGATACGTATGATGGCTTTGTTGTGTTACATGGTAGTGATACGATGTCATATACAGCATCTGCTATTAGTTTTATGTTTGAAAACCTTTCTAAGCCAATAGTTTTTACTGGATCCCAATTGCCGATAGGAGACCTGCGAACCGATGCAAAAGAAAATTTAATTACCGCCGTTCAAATAGCAGCTTTGCAAGAAAAAGGAAAGCCTGTAATTACAGAGGTTGGTCTTTATTTTGAATATAAATTACTGAGAGCTAACAGAACGACAAAAATTAATGCAGAACATTTCGAAGCATTTAAATCTCTTAATTATCCATCTTTGGTAGAGTCGGGAGTTCATCTTAAGGTAAACTCTTCTTTTTTGTTTAAAGCAAATAAGCGAAAAAAGATGGTGTATCACACTCATTTTGATAATGCTGTTATTATCGTTAAAATGTTTCCGGGGATAAGTGAAGAGATTTTAAAGAGTCTTTTTGCCATTTCTTCTATAAAAGGGATTGTTTTAGAAACCTATGGAGCAGGTAATACTACAACAAAAAAGTGGTTTATTACCTTGGTTTCTGATATGATAAAAAGAGGGGTTCCAATTGTAAATGTTACGCAATGTATAGGAGGAAGTGTCGAAATGGGTAAATATGATACGAGTGTTGCCCTAAAAAATGCAGGTGTAATATCAGGAAAAGATATTACTACAGAGGCTGCAGTAGCAAAATTAATGTATTTGTTAGGAGAAAATTTACCGCTTAAAGTTCTCAAAACCATCTATGAAACCTCTTTGAGAGGTGAAATGTCTGAAAATTAACGCCTCAAATTTTACCATATAACATTTTTTTTGTTATTTGCCCATCCCTTTTTTCGGGAGAAATTACAGAGAGGTGGCCGAGTGGTCGAAGGCGCACGCCTGGAAAGTGTGTATACGTCAAAAGCGTATCGAGGGTTCGAATCCCTTCCTCTCTGCATTATTATTAATTTTTTAATAATTTTTATATAATTTTTATATCTTTAACCCTTTAACTAATTAAAATTAAGAATCAGCGCAATGAAAAGATTATTTTCTATTCTGGCAATCGCAGCAGTTATGACTTTTGGAAATTTACAAGCTTCTACTGCTCCTGCCCAGTTATTATCGGCAAATATGCAATTATTAATTGCTCCTATAACTACGACAACGACTCAAGAAGAAGCAGTAACTGAAGCTAGCAGCGAACTGTCATTTCACCAAAATCTTAAAAAACGTTTTATAGAAGGAGGCCCAGAATTTATGGGTATCGTACTTTTATGTTTGATATTAGGTCTTGCGATAGCTATTGAAAGAATTATCTTTTTAAATCTTTCTACAACAAATACTAAGAAATTACAACAAGATGTAGAAGATGCGCTAAATAGTGGCGGTGTTGAAGCAGCAAAAGAAGTTTGTAGAAATACAAAAGGACCTGTTGCCTCAATTTACTATCAAGGTTTAGATAGAGCAGATGAAAGCATCGATGCGGCAGAAAAAGCTGTTGTTGCTTATGGAGGTGTTCAAATGGGACAATTAGAAAAGAATGTTTCTTGGGTATCTTTATTTATCGCTCTTGCTCCTATGTTAGGTTTCATGGGTACAGTAATTGGTATGATTCAAGCATTTGATAAAATTGAAGCAGCTGGTGATATGCAACCATCTCTTGTAGCTGGAGGTATTAAAGTAGCACTTCTTACTACTGTATTTGGATTGATTGTGGCAATTATTCTTCAAATATTTTATAACTATATCGTTGCAAAAATTGATAGAATTGTAAACGATATGGAAGATGCTTCGATTACTTTAATCGATATGTTGGTAGCTTACAAGAATAAAAAATAAGAATTTATTCTTTTGGGATAAGCCCATAAGTATTGTTCCTTATTTAGGAATGTAAGAGTAATTAATTCTTATTATTTAATCGGAATGCCGAAGTAAGTATTCCAAAATTAAAAAATAGACACATGAAAATTTCTAAAATATTATCATATGTTGTGCTGGGAGTAGGAATCTTAGGAGGACTTCTTTGGTATGTTATGAGTAGCTCAATAAGTACTCTGATGGCAGAAAATAGTGTTTCTGAAGCTAGAGAGCTACCTTTGGATATTGCTGAATCTACCGTAACACCGTTGTACAGCTTAACATTAGTGATTTTTGTTGTTACATTAATAGCAACATTAATTGCCGTATTTTCAACTATGGCAAAGAATCCAAAAAGCCTTAAAAATACCGCTATCGGGCTAATAGCTTTTCTAATCATAGTAGGACTTGGTTTTGTTCTTGCTGATGGAGTAGAAACACCGATGAAAGATGGAGAAGTTCTTTCTGCTAGTGGTTCAAAATGGGTAGGAGCCGGATTGTATACATTTTATGTTTTAGCTGCAGTTGCAGTGGGACTAATGTTTCTTTCTGGGATTAAAAAATTAATAGGTAAATAATTATGGCAAGAAGATCAGCACCAGAAGTAAATGCAGGGTCAATGGCCGATATTGCATTCTTACTTCTTATTTTCTTCCTGGTTACTACTACTATCGAAACTGATAGTGGTATTAGTCGTAAGCTTCCACCTCCGCAGGAAGAGAATATAGAACCACCAATTCTTAAGCAGAAAAATATTTTTGTGGTAGAATTGAATAAAAATAATGATTTATTAGTTGAAGAAGCTCCGATGGAATTAAAAGACCTTCGTGAAGCTGCTATTAAGTTCTTAGACAATGGTGGAGGACAAGGAGTAGAAGCATGTACATTTTGCCAGGGAGCAAAAGATCCTTCTTCTTCAGATAATCCAACAAAAGCTGTAATCTCTTTGCGTAATAATAGAGAAACTAATTACTCAGCTTATATAGCGGTACAAAATGAATTAGTAGCGGCATATACAACATTGCGTAACAGAGAGGCAAATCGTCTTTTTGGTAAATCTTTTGAACAAATGGAAAAAGATTTAAAAGATGTAAATTATGCTGGTAATAAAGAGTCTTTGAAAGAAGATATCAAGCAAATCCAGTTTATGTTTCCTGAAAAACTTTCGGAAGCAGAACCTAAAAAGTAATATTAACATAAAACATAATTCTTATGTCAAAATTTAAAAAGAAAAAGAGTGGTGATTTACCAGCGATTTCTACGGCATCATTACCAGATATTGTTTTTATGTTATTATTTTTCTTTATGGTGGCAACGGTAATGCGTCAAAATACTTTGATGATCGAAAATAAGTTACCAACCGCAGATCAAATAGAAAAGTTAGATAAAAAAGATTTGGTGATGTATATCTATGCAGGAAAACCTAGCTCTAGATACCGTGCAAGTGCAGGTAGTGAAGCAAGAATCCAGCTTAACGATAAATTCGCAGATGTAAGTGAAGTAAAAGCATTTATATTAGCAGAAAGAGCATCCAAAAGAGAAGAACTGGTTCCATTTTTGACCACTGCCTTAAAGGTAGACGGTGATACCAATATGGGATTAGTTGGAGATATAAAAAAGGAACTTAGAGATGTTCAGGCATTAAAAATTAACTATACTACCAGAACGGGTAGTGCAATGGATAATTTTAATTAATGATTATAACTATTTAGTTTACTTTTTAAAATATTTAAAAAAACCTGTCTTATGACAGGTTTTTTTATTTTTACTCATATTCTCTTTAATAATGGCATAACAATTGTTTGTGTTATGGTCAATTAAGATCTATTTTTTATAATATCATTTACTAACCTTCCAAAAGTGATATTAGGTATAGATACTATTTTTTTCAACGGTATTTTTTATGGCAAATTAACAAGAGGTCTCTTGTTTAAAAGTGTGTCGAGGTATTTATATGTTTTGAGGTGCCACTTTTAGTAGAATATGTAGCCTTTTCTAATCTATTCAAATCACTTAAGATCTTGGTTTAAAGATTTTGTAAGTAATTATTAACTAAATATTTTTATTATGACAAAACGATTGACACCAAGTGTTAATGCGGGATCAATGGCTGATATCGCATTTTTATTACTCATCTTTTTTTTGGTAACTACTACCATAGAAACCGATTATGGAATTCGCAGACAGCTGTCACCGCCTCAAGATGATCCAATTGATACTTATATTAAAGAAAAAAATGTTTTGGAAATAGCTATAAACCAAAATGATGAGTTGGCTGTAGAGGGAAATATATTATCGGTAGAAGAACTAAAAAATACTACCATAGCATTTTTGGATAATGGCGGTAATGCGAGTTGTGATTATTGTAGAGGAAAGAATGATAAAAAATCTTCTGATCATCCAGATAAAGCTGTGATATCTCTGGTTAGTGATAGAGAAAGTAGTTATGAGATGTATGTTGCTGTTCAGAACGAATTAATGGAGGCATATAACGAATTACGCAATAGGGAATCAGAAAGGTTGTATGGAGTGTCGTATGAGGTTATAAAACAAAACTTGAATAGCAATTCTCCTAGCGAAAAACACCTAGCTAGAGAGCGTATGTTAAAAATTCAATCCCTGTATCCAGAAAAAATTTCTGAAACTTCATTAACACGTTAATACCAATCTAATATTTAAAAATTATGGCCAAATTAAAAAACAGAAAAAAAATTAATACCCCCGAAATTTCTACAGCGTCATTACCAGACATTGTATTTATGTTGCTTTTTTTCTTTATGGTAGCAACGGTGATGAGAAAAAATACATTGATGATAGAGAATAGATTGCCTTCTGCAAATCAGGTGGAGAAGTTGGATACTAAAAATTTAATCATGAATGTATATGTTGGTAGACCAAGCTCACGATATAGAAATGTTGGATCTGAAGCTAGAATTCAGCTTAATGATAAGTTTGCAGAGGTAAAGGATATAAAAGCATTTATAATGGCAGAAAGAGCGTCTAAAACAGAATCTTTACGTCCTTTTTTGATAACATCGCTAAAGATTGATAAAGAAATCAGGATGGGATTAGTAGGTGATATAAAAAAAGAACTTAAAGAAGTAAATGCACTTAAAATCAATTATACTACACGGTTGAAAGATGGAAGTAATTCTAATAAATGAGGTTGTGAGGTGCTTAAAACAAACAACAATCCCTTTTGTTATAGGGGTTGTTGTTTGTTTTTCCTTTTGTTTGTTAAAGTTTTGATACTTATCTGAAGAAATAGATTTATTTTAGTATCCTACTTTGTGTTTGAAATTATAAGTTTTATGAATAAAGTATTCTTAATTAGTATTTGTTGGTTTTTCTCGTTCTATTTTTCTTTTGCCCAGGAAGAAAAAATTGAAGTAAATAAAGATGCAGAAATTGATGCCCTTTACAGAGAGGATCAGTTTTATGCAGGAGTGACCTTTAACTTGCTTCTTAATAAACCGGCAGATATTAGTCAGTCTGGGTTTTCTGGAGGATTGCATTTGGGGTTTATAAGAGATATGCCTATTAATAAGAATCGTGATCTGGCAATAGGGTTGGGGTTAGGGTATTCATTAAACATTTATATACAAGATATGTTTATAGGAGAAGAAGAGGATACCCAGAAAAGTATATTTAGTTCGTTAAATGATGTGGCTTATGATTCGAATAAGTTTTCTACGCATTTGGTAGAAGCTCCTCTTGAATTTCGATGGAGGACATCAACCTCAGAGACTCATAAGTTTTATAGAATATATACTGGTGTTAAAGTGGGGTATCTGTATGCGTTTAGGTCAAACTTTAAACAACCCGATAATCAAGTGCGTCAAAAAACTGTAGATGGCTTAAATCGCTGGCGTATTGGGACTACATTTACATTTGGTTGGAATACCTTTAATTTTCATTTCTATTACAGTTTAAACACATTGTTCGATGATACAGCAAGGATAAATAATGAATCAGTTGGGCTTAATACTGCAAAAATTGGATTAATGTTTTATATTTTATAGCCATAAATTGGCAAGGGTAATTTGAGGAAGAATACCAATAACACATCCGATGATAAGCTCTTTGGTAGTGTGTGCTTTGCAATAAAGACGAGATGTAGCTACCAAGCCATTAAGTGTCATTAATACCGCGATTAAAAGCGTTAAATTTAATCCGAAATGGATACTAAGTGTAATTGCAAAAATAGTAATAGCACTTATGCCTATCATATGAAGACTCGCTTTAATACTAAAAAGAACCATAAATATGGCGCTTAAGAGAGAAAATAATGCGCCAAGAAAGAAAAAATATAAAGCAGGGAAATGGTATATGTCTATTACCATTTTGATTACTATAATAAGAATAATAGATTGAAGTAAAAGAGGAATCTTACGTTGATTGACATTTTCTATATGTATAGAGGATACTAGCCCCAGGTTTTTAAGTAAAAAGTATAGTATGATTGGAATAATAATCGTGATGATCACCAAAACAAAAAGTTTACTTATTATAATTTCATCTGGAATAAATCTTGGAGCTACGATAAAATAAATCAATGCACCAAGAATCGGCATCAACAATGGATGGATAATATATGAAACACTTCTAAGGAAAAAATTCATTAAATCTTTTTTCGTAATCTTGCAACAGGAATATCCAATTGCTCTCTATATTTAGCTACTGTTCTTCGGGCAATAGGATACCCTTTTTCTTTTAAGATAGAAGCAAGCTTTTCATCTGTCAATGGTTTTTTCTTGTCTTCTTCTCCGATAGTGATTTCTAATATTTTTTTGATTTCGCGGGTAGAAACTTCTTCTCCCTGATCATTTGTCATTGATTCAGAAAAGAACTCTTTGATAAGCTTAGTTCCATAAGGAGTGTCTACATACTTGCTATTTGCGACCCTAGAGACCGTACTAACATCCATGTTAATTTCATCTGCAATGTCTTTTAGGATCATGGGTTTAAGGTTTCGTTCATCTCCACTCAAAAAATAACTTTTTTGATAGTGCATTATTGCACTCATAGTAACAAAAAGAGTTTGTTGTCGTTGTTTAACGGCTTCGATAAACCATTTTGCAGCGTCCAACTTTTGTTTTATAAAAAGTACGGCATCTTTTTGTGTTTTGGATTTCTCTTTACTAGCCTTGTAGCCATGAAGCATGTTGTTGTATTCTCTAGAAACATGTAACTCGGGAGCATTACGCCCATTAAGTGTTAATTCTAATTCCCCATCTATAATCCTAATGGTAAAATCAGGAACAACATGTTCTATCATACGGTTATTTCCGGCATAGGCACCTCCTGGTTTAGGGTTTAGACTTTCAATTTCATCGATGGCTTCTTTTAGGTCGTTTTCGGTAATATCAAACTTTGCCAAAAGTTTGTCATAGTGCTTTTTGCTAAAATGATCAAATGCCTTTTTTAGTATTTCTGAAGCTAGTTTTATCGGAATGGTGATTTCTTTTCTGTCCAGTTGAATCCAAAGACATTCTTGTAAGTTACGTGCTCCAACTCCTGCTGGATCTAATTGATGTACAATTTGTAAAACACTTTCAATTTTTTCTTCGGTTGTGTATACATTCTGAGTAAATGCCAAATCATCCAAAATGTCTGGTAAAGAGCGCCTAATGTATCCGCTTTCATCAATGCTGCCAACAAGAAACTCTGCAATTTCTCTTTCTTCTTCATTCAGGCGATAAGTATTTAGCTGGTTGATTAAGTGTTGGTGAAATGAAGTTCCAGAAGCATAAGGAACACTTTTTTCATCATCATCACTACTATAATTATTAGTACTTAATCTATAACTAGGGATTTCATCATCACTTAGGTATTCATCAACGTTGATTTCGGCCTCAATTTTTTCTGTACCATAATCATCATCAGCAGCATTCTCATTACTAAAAGTATCTTCATAGTCATCTGCCTTTTCTTTACCACTATCCAGAGCAGGGTTTTCTTCCATTTCTTGTTTCAATCGTTGCTCGAATGCTTGCGTAGGAAGTTGGATAAGCTTCATGAGCTGAATCTGCTGCGGTGAGAGCTTCTGAGAAAGTTTAAAATTTAATTGTTGTTTAAGCATAAAAAGTGGTAATATTCTTGTATTCACAAAAATAACAAAAAACACTGTTTTTGAGATAGTATAAGATGTTTAGTTTATAAACAATTAGGTTCAATTTGTTTTTTTTTGACATTATCAACTAAACGACCTAAATGAAGTTATCATATATTACCGATATAATTAATTTTATAGAAATAGATTAAGGTACAAATAGTTTATTTTTAATAGCATAAATGACTAATCCTGTCCTGTTTTTTAGGTTTAATTTTTCGAATATAGAATCTCTATAGCCTTCAACTGTTTTAGGACTTAAACACATTTCACTAGCGATTTCTTTATAGGTTTTTTCTGTACAAGCATATTTGATGAATTCTATTTCTCTGTTTTTAAGAACAACAGCATCTTCTTTCTTGGGATTGAGAGAGTCTAGTAATAGATTAGTGACATCTTTGGTGTGGTAGTATCCTGTTTCTTGTACTTGAATCAAAGCGTTTTCTAAAATGCTTTTTTCGGTATCTTTTAGTAAATATCCTTTGGCTCCAGAACGAAGCATTTTTAAAATTGTGTGCTCATCTTCTTCAACAGAAAGTGCCAATACTTTTACGTCTGGATACTCTTCTTTTAATGCTGCTGTTGTTTCGATACCATTCATGATGGGCATGTTGATATCCATAAGAACGATATCTGGGATATTTTTGGGATCCTTAAATCGGGTAAGTAATTCTTTTCCGTTTTTACAGATATATAAGACTTTAAATTTTGCAAACCCATTTACTAGCCCAGACAAAGCCTGAGATAGTAAAATATGATCTTCTACAATTACTACAGAGTATTTCATGATTTGTTATTTACGTGTCGTCGTTCATTATAATAAAGGGGGATTTACAAAATTAAACAACTTTATGATCTAATATGAGTGCATTTTCTTTTTTATAATAATAGGTTAATATGATGGCGGTTCCTTTTCCTTTTTCAGAAGTTAGTTGGATGTCTGCCTCAATTAGTTTTCCTCTATTTTGCATGTTAGACAAACCAATACCTTTTTTTGTTGATTGTTGGTTTGTGCTATCAAAACCAATACCATCATCTTTGGCTTGTATTACTAGTTTTTCTTTGTCATAACTTACGGTTACGTCAAGTGCCGAAGCTTTAGAATGTTTGATTGTATTCGTAAAAAATTCTTGTAATATTCTAAAAATTATAATTTCTGCCTTATCGTCTAATTCTTCTACTTCTTCATTTGCAGTTATTGATGCCTGAATAAATTGCATACGATTAAAACGTTCTATTTCTAATCTAATGGCTTCTGTTAAACTGAGTTTCTTTATAACATCTGGGTTAATCAATTTTGACAATGACCTTAGCTCTGTTAAGCTTTTGGTTATGGTTTCTGTAACTTCAGCCAATTTTTCGGGATCATCCTGAGCAATATTTACTTGTATCTTGGCGAGAGTAAGCAATTGACCGATATTATCATGTAATTCCCAGCTAATATTGCGTAAAGTCTCTTCTCGTATCTCGATTTGAGTTTCTGCAATAGCTTTTTCAAATTTTTTCTCTGCTTCTTTTTGTTGTAAGAGTAGATTATTCTTCTTTTTTTGGAATATTAAAAAGAGAATAATCATTAATACAATGATAAAAACAAGTACAATGCTAGCTATTAATATGGCTGTTTCTTGTCGCTCCATATAAAGCCTATAATATAACAAATATTCTGAATTATAATCAATATATAGATGATAGAAAACAAAACATTGAATGAAATGTTGGCATAATAATCAATCACTACTCGTAATGGAATGCTTCCTACATAAAAAATTAAAAGTCCGATGCTAATCCAAAATAACAGATTTCTTTTTACGTTAAGGACTTTTTGGCTGTTTAAGATTTCATAGAAATAAAAGAAAATACCTAGAATTATACCAAAAGCTCCCACAAAAAATGATATGGATTGGTACCCAAATAATGCATTAAGTGTAAAACAACAAACTATAAAAACAACTGTATAAAAAATAGAATACAATGTCATTATTTTTTTTCTAAGCGTACCTTTTAGTACTTTTTTGTACAAATAGAATATAAAAAGAAAATTGTAAACAAAGAATAAGTTAAAAATAATACCATTATTAATTTGTTGAAAGAACTCTCGCATTATATAACCAGAATATTCACATAGTACGCATATCCATAAGTACCATAAAAAATATTTTAGAACAGAGTTTTTATACTTGTAATAATAAATAGTTGCAAAAATAGCAGAAGCAAGCTCCATGAATAGGGTCGAAAAATCCCTAAGGAATATTAAATATTGATCACTGGCCATTCTTATCGTTTATTGAAAACTCTTTAGGGATTTCCTGCCCATATTCAAGTTGTTTTTCTACTTGATGCAACTAAATTATAATAGTTACCTCTGTTTTTATTGCATACCTGGTGGTGGTGGGCTATGCTGACCTCCTTGACCCGTCTGACTGTCCCTTCCATAATATGCTGTGTTAAAGTTTAGAAAGGATAATATAGATGCTTCATTCTGGTATTGTCCTTGTTGATTAGCTTGGCCCTTACCTTTTCTCTTATCTTTTACATCAATAATATCTTTCAAGAATGTTACGCCTACTTCATCGCCTTGCCTTTCTATTGCATAAGCAAGATCAGCTCTTACTCCGTTAATTACTGTATCTATGGTTGGGTTGTAAAATAGCATTTGCTTACCTCTTTTTTCAGGAATGGTATCATTAGGATATTTCCCAAAATAGAAACGCAATCCTGAAATTCTAACGTTTGCTTCTGAAGCATTTTTCTCGATATAAGCGAGGTAATTTTTTATTTCCTGATAATCAAAAAGGATGGCTCTAGTAGGTTCGAAATTAGGAACATCAGTTTCAAGAGAATCAATTAGCATCACCCGGTCTTCATATCTATTGTACAGATCCTCTACCTGATCCAGGCTTATTATTTCTTCAGGGTCTCCATTGGCTGGATATTCTCCTTGATCTACAATAACCTCTGGTCCTTGACATTTACCGACTAAAAACGCCAGAATTGCGGTTATGATAATGACGATGGGGTATCCGATTAAGTTAGTTTTTCTATCCATTTTTTAAGCTTTTAAAATATTTGCGCTATTCTGTTGATAACCAGAATAAAAATTAGTTAGTTGCTCAACTCATTTCAAATGGGAATATTTTTGAGTTTTTGATACAAGTTGAGTAGGTTTATCAGTATTAAAAATACTATTATTCTATTGTTTTAAAAAAGTAATTTAAAGATTTGTTAAAAAGAAAAGGAGTGAACCCCTTAATTACGGGGGTGTTTTGTTGATTTATGGTGAGGTTGTGGGTGTTTTATATTGTTAAAAAAGGGGGTAAAACCCCCTTGTTAAAAAAGTGAATCAACTCTTTTTTTATAAAACAAGTTCCATTTTGATGTTACTTCTTTTATAAGGGGGAGTGTCTTCTAGAGGGATTTCTATAAATCCATATTTTTGATAAATATAAATGGCACTTCCCAGAATTGTATTAGAATATAATATCAATTTTTTCCATCCTTGGTCTTTAGAAAATTCGATGCAAAATTGTAAAAGCTGTTGTCCAATTCGATGTCCCTGAAATTGTGGTGATACTGCCATCTTTCCTAACTCATAGACGCCTTCTTCTACTTTGATAAGTGAAAATGTTCCTGCAATTTCAGATCCTACTTTAGCAAAAAATATATGTCCTCCCTTATTAATGATTAGCTCCTCACATTGCTCGAGTAAAGCTGCATCATGAGGTTCTGTTTCAAAAAATTTCTCTAACCATTCGATATTAAGAGAAGCAAAGTCTTTTGCATATCTGGGTTCAAAAGGTATAATTGTAGTTTTCATCTGTTTATACTATTGTTTTGGATGTGAGATGAAACTCGCCGAATAATCATTTTTGGATGTATTAAAAACTTTATTATAGCTTGTTTCATTCTTACATTTGATCTACATTGTATTTTTCTAATATTCTTTGACTTAAAGATTTTTCTTTTAGTTGGTTCTCTATGTGTGTAAGATGTCGTGTTAGACTTGTCGCACTTCCCTCGGTTAACCATTTTACCTGCTCATCGATTACATTCCATAAGGGTAGCATTTTTTGATGAATTTCTCTTCCGGTTGAAGAAAGTTTAAAGATTTTTTTTCGTTTATCGACTTTGTCGATTTTGTACGTAACCAGCTTTTTTGCTATTAATTTTTTTAATGCCTGAGTAATTGCGGGTTGGGTATATTGCAAAGCCTCTTGTATGTTTGTTGTGGTTGCCGATTCCAGATCAATAATTACTTTAAAAATAGGGAATAAGTATGGATCGAAATCTATATGAGAGTTTGCGTATACTAATTGTATCTCTTTCATCATGTACTCACTAAGACGCTTTAATCGAGACCCCAATCCTAGTTCTCCGTATTGTTGTAATTTATCTTTCATAAGTATTTATATAAGTACTTATGCAAATGTATTAAAAAAAAATAAACCCTAAAATTCTGAATGACTTGAATTGTTTAGGGTTCTATTTATATTACTTTTCTAAACCTTTTTTGAGTACCTCTTGAATTCCTGCCAGGTGATCACTAAACTGCATCATCTGGGCCAAAACTTGAGCCATTTCATTTTTATCACCAAAACCTTTTAGTTTGTTGTTTTTTGCAAAAGTTTCTTTAATGATATTCCAACGCTCGATTTCGTTTTTAGCAATTGTCTGTGTAAGTTCTTTGTATTTGAGTAAGTTAGCTTCTGCAGCACTGGTCAAAGTTTGTGATTCGTTTTCATAATGAGATAATAGTAAGGTTTGTAGCTCTTTTTGATTCATAATAGGGACTACTTTGGCGACTAGTTTGCTCATATCTCGGTACGAACCTTGTAGTTTAAACGAAGGTTCTGTTCTATACGAATCTTCCATTGCTGCAGATTTAATATAGGTTTCATTGACCATAAGTACCGTGTTTCTAATTGTAACTACTTTTTCTAACACCGCTAGATAATCCTGAATTTCTTGTTTTGTGTGGTTTCCTTTAAGTTCGATACCATCCCTTGTTCCTGTTTCTACCATTTCTATTAAGCTATATATATCCTCAAAATGTGAACTGCTTAATTGATGTAAAACAGGGTTGGCCGTCATTGCATTTTCTACCAAGCTAAGTTTAAATAAATCTGCAGTATCCCCTATAATATCTCCCAAATTATAGATATCTGCTCGGTTTGCTAACATATCTGGGATCTGAAATTTTTCACCACTTTCTGTATAAGGGTTTCCGGCCATAATTACACAGAATTTTTTGCTTCTTAGGTCATAGGTTTTTGGGTTTCCGTTATAAACACCTTCAATTTTTCTGGTTCCGTCTGATAATGAAATGAATTTCTGAAGAAACTCTGGATTGCAATGTTGTATATCATCAAGATACAACATGACATTGTTCCCCATTTCAAAAGCCAGGTTTAGCTTTTTTAACTCTTCTCTGGCAGCAGAGTTATTTGCGGCCATTGGATCGACAGAAGTTACTTCATGCCCAATCGCGGGACCATTGATTTTCATAAAGACTAACCCGAGGCGATTGGCCATATATTCCATAAGAGTTGTTTTACCATATCCAGGAGGGGATATGAGTAATAACATTCCCATACGATCGGTACGATTATTAGCTCCTACACTACCTAATTGTTTAGCCAGGTTATCTCCAAAAAGAGGCAGATAGACCTGATCAATTAATTTGTTCCTTACAAATGAAGAAAGTACTCGTGGTTTAAACTCTTCTAACTTAAGAGTTTCTTTTAAGTCTTCTGTAACCAAATGTTTGGCTTGACGATATGCTTCGAAAGCCGGAACTTCAGTTTTTGTAAAATGATTTAATTTTGAAATGAAATCATGATAATTGAAGCTAAATTCACCCTCTGTAATTGTTTGATGACTACCATTTAATCCTGTTATGGTTTGAGAAGGTGTAACATGAATTATTTCTGATGTTACCTCATTTTTAAATAATAGTATAGCAATGATTTCATGAATATAGTCTATCTGCTGCGGTTGGTATACTTTTATGTACGAAGTAACCCATTGTAAGGAAAGGTTAATTTTGTCTTGCCACGTTGAAGAATCCTTTAAGTTGAGATCTAATTCGAGTGATTTTCTAAGTTCTGTATATGCTTTTTTCTTTTTTATTTCTTTAATAAATACTTCGGTAAGTTCATGCGCCATTTGACTAATGCAAAAAGTGTCATCACTTTGTAATTCGGCAAAAAGATACGTTGCAATATGATTGAAGAATTCTTTTGTAAGATTAAGTTTGTCTATACTTTTATGAGAATTGTTATGAGATACTTCGACAGGTGCTGTAGTATAATATTCAGGAATTAAACTCTTTATAAGAATAGAATTTGAAATCTCATGGGCTAAATCGGAAATAACATTCTCATACTCGATGCTATTAGGAAAAATCTCAAGAACTTTCCCTGAAGCTTTTATAGTCTCGTTCCAATAGGTTTGTTTTTCTGAATTTAATTGGTACCAGAAATATTGTGCAAATGCTCGTGTATTAGGTGTGAAACGCAGTAATCCTAAGTCATAAGTTTTGTTTACCAAAACTTTTAGAATTTTAACAGCATCTATATCGTGTACGCCTTTTACGTATCCCTCGGTATAATTTTTACTGCTTTCAGATTTAACAAGTTCAAGCAGCTGTTCTTCGTTCATAGCCGAAAGGTCTTTATAGTCGTTGGTATTTTGCTTAATTGAATACTGATTAAATATTTTATAAGCTAAGTATGCAGAACGATAGACTTCTCGGTTTTCAGAAATTAATTCCTGATCCCAGTACTTTTTAGATTTTAGTAATGTTTCATTAGTGATTTCCTGGTAAAAATCGGTTCCTGTTAAATGATAAGCTAATGCATTATTTTTATATACAATAGTAAGATCCAGAGGCTGTTTGTTAACGCCAAACTTATGTTTACCTAGTTTAATAATGTTTTCTCCATCTTCATATAAATCCTGTTTGTCTTTTAGTTTTCTTGTGGCGTCTTCTTTGGCAACTTTCACCGCTGTTTCTATCGCTTCTGCTTTACCTGCATCATCCAGTTCTTTAAGTTGTATAACAATATCATGCAGTTTGTTGATCATTAGATCGGATGCAAAATATCCATTGATATCTATAACCGTGCTAAAACTTAATGCTTTTTTTGCAACTCCCTTTAGAATTCGATTAGCAGCCTTTTCTAGGGCAATAGCTTTTTTATTTCGACTTTCGATCAGGCTATTTTTTCGACCTTCGAAAGCGTTGTATACTTCTTCGCGTTTTTCGATTATCAGGGTGATAAATTCTTCAAAATCTGCAAACCTACCTTCCAGATCTTCAAGCTGAACAGAAACCTTATTAAGCAGCTCGTCTGTCTTTTCTGGGGTGTTGGCAATATCCAGGTAGTTAATAATACTTTGGTCAACCAATTTGATCTGGGCAGCAAACTCTGCTGTAGCTTCTTTACTGCCTAAAGATTTGATTTTATTCTTGATTCCCGCTTTGAGTTGGTTGATCGTGGCAAAAATCAATGAGATATTATCAATAATTTTGGTAGAGTGTGAAGTGTCTTCTATCTGTAGGTTAGAAACGATATCGATAAGCATTTCTAAGTCTGTAGCGACTTGGTTTACTTCTCCTTCAAGTTTTTTGGCCTCGATTACTTTTTTGATCGTGTCGAGATCTTTTTCTTTTTCTTTAATACGATCGTGATAGGGGAGTAGTGCTTTGTCATCCAGTAAAAATTGAACACAATGTTGTGAAATTTTTTCAGTTTGCGTTACAATACTAGCTTCCAAATTTTCAATAAAAGTGCTATCTACATAGCGTATGTCATTAAGCCCAATAACTTCACCTCTCAAGGATCGAAGCTGAGATAAAACAGTTACAAAATCATCAATAGATCTAAAAGAACTGCTTTTGATTTTTCCAAAAATAGCTTCGGCTTTTTCTTGTGTCTCTTTGGTATTGTTGGCAGCAGTTTTTCTTAGCTGAACTACTTTTTCGAATTCATCAATAGCTGCATTAGCCGCATTATTAATTTCTTCTAAGGGGATGTCTAAACGGTACGTGTCTTCTTCTCTAATCCAGTAATAACTATCTATAACGTCATTAGAGAATTTTGCCAAATCATCATATAAACCGTCATAATTATCTTCTTTATTAAGAAGGGTAATGAGTGCATTGCATTCTGCCATTGCCTTTACAATATCCTTATTACCTATTTTGTATATAAGCGTCTCGATATGTTCTGATGGCAAAATATTTCCTTTCATAAAAGGAGTTTGCCATATCTGGATCACGTGGTGCTTAGTTTGTTCATCTTCGGTTTTGAAGTAGCATAATTCGCCATTCTGTAAAATTGTAAAACCATTACAGATAATAGGCGTTTTTACCTCTTGTTCGATAACATTATAAGACATCAAGGTGTATAGTCCTTTTTCGCTAGCATAAAAGACATATAAAAAATCTTCTCCGTTGGGCGAACTGATCTTTTCTTGAAATTTGACATCAGAAACCTCATTGGTAAAAAGTTTATGTTCACCAGATTGAAGGTAATACCCGTTTGGGTAAATGATTCCCTGATCATCGGGAAGCAAGATACACGCGTCTTTAATACATTCGATTTTCTTTACCTCCTGCATTTTGTGATTGTACACAAAATATCTTGGAGACTCTTGAAAAGGTTTAATTTCGAGCGCTATTAGGTTTCCGATATCGGCAAAACGATATTGACCATCATCTAGTGTTTGATCGATATGTGTTACCGGTTCATCCAGAATTCCTTTTCCTTCATCAGTATTATCTTCAATTTTAATAGTTAGGTCACCACCAATGGTTTCTACAAAAACTTTATCGAGAATAGAAATATGAGGATGCGTCCCATAACGGTGCATATCACGTGTAACTTCTGTCCAATTAAATTCGTATTGTGACGGAAACTTGAACTCGTGCTCACTACGATTATCTACATAGGTTAATTGTCCCTCGTTGATTAACCACTTAAATGTTTTGATGTCAGAAACACTTTCACTAAGCTGAAAAACCATATGCAGGTAGTTACCAACAATGGCAAATTTAGAGAATATCGTATTGCGATAATACTTATAAAGATTCGTGAAATCGTTTATAAATGTAGCATCGTTAATAAGATCTAGTGGCTTTACAGAAAAATGATCATTGGTATAGGTATAGATGCTAAAAACATCGGCAAGTTGTATTTCTGTACGTAATCCAAAGTGCACATTGTAACCAAATAAGCAGTATTCGCCAATGGTAACAATATCACGTGCAATACAATTGTTTTCGGTATTGATGCGATTGTTAGCTATAAGTTTGGTTTCTACACTACCAAAAACTTCTTTACGGGCATCGTTTAATTGAACCAATCGTTTTTGTAGTTCACCCTTATGTTTTTGTAAACGATTTTGGATGATTTCGTAGGTACCGCCTTCTAGTTGTGTATGTTGATTGGTATTCGTTTCTTCCATAGTTTTTACCCTAGTTTTTACTCAGAGTTATTTTAAAGTTCCCCTCCTCTCTGAGGAGGGAAGAATTTGTCAAAGATAAATTCAGGGTGGTGTGTGATCCCCAACCACCTCTTTCTTCCGTTTTACGGAATTCATTCTCCTCCTTCAAAAGGAGGAGAGCTTTTTAGTTGTTTTCTTTTGCAGTGCAAAAGTCATTATTCAAAATTATCTTTTATTTCATTTAATACAGATGACAAATGATCAAAAACCATTTTGTTTTCAAATCGTATAACGTGAAACCCTAAGTTATTTAGATAAATAGTTCTTTTAAGATCATGTTCTTTTATTTCTGGTTTATTATGAATTTCACCATCTAGTTCTATAATGAGTTTTTCTTTTGGACAATAAAAATCTACAATATAGTTACCTATACTATGCTGTCTTCTAAACTTTCTTCCTTCTAGTTGACTTCGTTGTAAATATTTCCATAAGAAAGCTTCTGCAGAAGTGCCATTATTCCGCAAGTCCTTTCTAAAGGATTCCAGATACTTTCTATTATGAATTTGTTTTTTACTCATTAGAGTTGTCTAAAGCTTTATTTTTAGTTCATTAAAGTTTCCCTCCTCTCTGAGGAGGTAAGAATTTGTCAAAGATAAATTCAGGGTGGTGTGTGATCCCCAACCACCTCTTTTCTTCCGTTTTACGGAATTCATTCTCCTCCTTCAAAAGGAGGAGAGCATTTAGATAATAGCATAAATCATTATTCCGATAACTCCAGTTATAATCAATAAAGAAACGATCAGTCTCTTTCTAAAAAGGAGTTTTCTCTCTTTTCGTAATTTATCTCTAATCTCCTGTAATCTTACTTCAGAAATTGGCTCTACTTTGATGCCTTTACTTTCTTTGTCTGTTTTACCAGTGATATGACTAAAAGCTTCTCTGCTTTTTTTTCTGCTATTATTCCGTAATGAATGAATAGCTTGCATCATTGCTCCTTCTCCTCCCATATTAAACCGTATTAAAAGTTAAACAATTCCCATCCTAAGCCTCCTCAGGATGAGAAGACTTTTATGGGTTTAAAAATGCGTTTATGAGTTGATTCATAAATGAATTGCGGTTTTTAACCACCTCTTTTCTTCCGCTTTGCGGAATTCATTCTCCTCCTTTTAAAAGGAGGAGAGTTTTTGGTTGTGTTTTTAATATTTTAGTTCAGTTTTTTGTCAGATAACCCTAACCCTTTTGCAAGGTTAAACAGGTTGGTGAACAGATCATTTTCTGAAGGATCTGTAGTTTTCTGTTTCAAATCCATTAGGATATTGGCTATTGTCAAGTTTTTAATATCTTCAGAAGAGATTCCGTATTGAGTAGCGAATTCTTTTATTTTCCCTAAAAGATTACCTTTTACATCATCACTTCCTAGAATAGCATCCTTTACATCCTGAATATTATCAGAGTGTTTTACTAATCGATCAATTCCTTTGGCTTTTGTAATCTGACCTACAATTTGATCAAAGAACATAGTTTCACCACCTACGATATCAATATTAGCAGCTTTTAGTGCTTCTCCAATTACATCTGCCTGCGCATAAGCAATTTCTTTTTGAATATTAACATGTGCTAAGTCTACTTGTAATTCTTTATCTAATCGTAATTTAAACTCTTCATGTTCTTTACCTACACCATCTAGTTTTTTCATTGCTTCTGCCTTCTCTTCGATTCCGGCTGCTTCTGCTAATGCTATTTCTTTATCACCAATAGCTTTGGCAAGTGCTTTTTCTTTATCACCAGTGGCTTCTGCTAACGCTTTTTCTTTGATTACTTCTGCCTCTGCAATTCCTTCTTCTTTTACAGCTTCTGCTTTAGCAAGTATTCCAGCTGCTTCTGCTTTTGCCTTTTTCTCGATAATATTAGCTTCTACCAACCCTTGGCGTTCATTAGCATCTGCTTTTGCATGCATTACCTGTGCTTCAGACATACCAATAGTAGCTTCTTCTTTTGCAGTGGCTTCTGCCAATGTTTTACGTGCTTCTGCCTCTTTTTCGCTAGCTTCTTTTTGTGCCTGTGCTTCGATATTAATTTCTTCTGCTTTTTGCTTAGCGGCTTCTTTTTGTGCTTCGGCAGCTTTAATAGTGGTGATTAATGCTTCTTGTGCATTTGCTTCGGCAACTGTTATTTTTACTTGCTTTTCACGATCAGCAGTTTTGAAAGCTTCAATATCCTTCATGTTTTCTTGTTCTTCTACCACACCTTTTTCCAGCATTACACGATCTCGAATTACATCTTGTATATTCTTTTTCTCTACTTCTACTACCTTTTCTTTTTCGATTTGTGCCAGGGTAACAATACGTTCTCGTTCTGTGGCTTCTAGCATTCTGTCTTTTTCGACTCTTTCGGTCTCTACAGCATCGGTACGTTGTTTGTTCTTGGCCGCTACTATGATCTGGCGCTCCATATTTTCTTCGGCCACCTTTACTTTTTCTTCTGTAGAAATACGGGCAGATTCAGATTTTAGTCTTTCTTCTTCTGATACCTTTAGGATTTCTGCTTCTTCACGAGCTTTGATATTAGCAATCTCACGTCGCTGTTGCTCTTCTTTTTCTGCTAATTGCTTATCAAGCTCTAGTATTGCTTCACGGGCTTCTACATCTTGTTTGCGAATAACTTTTTCTTCGTCTCGTTTAATCAGGTTTGATTTTATGTTTTGTGCAGCGGTAAGCTCGGTAATTTTTTTGATACCTTCTGCATCTAGAATGTTATCTGGTTTCATTACATTTAATGAAGTTTGTTCCAGGTCATCAATAGCACAATCATCCAAAACGTATCCATTAAGGTCAGTACCTATAATATTGATAATTTCATCTCTAAACTCTCTACGAGCTTCATATAATTCTACAAATTCGAATTTTTTACCTACGGTTTTTAATGCTTCAGAAAACTTAGCATCAAAAAGATTTCTTAGTACTTCGATTTCGGAAGCTCTTTCACAACCAATAGTTTGTGCTACATTGACAATATCGGCAGCAGATTTATTTACTCTAACGAAAAATGCCACTTTAATATCAGCACGTATATTATCTTTACAAATCAACCCGTTTACGCCAGTTCTTTCGATTTCAAGTTTTTTTACAGAAATATCCATAATTTCCATTTTATGGAGTACAGGTATAACTAATCCTGCATTAAAAAAAACTTTTGTTCCACCCGCCCCAGTTCTAACTAGCACCTTTCCTTGGATAATCTTTTTGTACATGGAAATGATCCAAACAAGTAGCCCGAATCCAACTACTATGATTGCGACCATTACTATTATTGATGATTTTTCTAACATTTTAATTTATTTGATTTAATTGATTATTATAGTTCATTGAATTTTTCTATTAAATAGTATTTTTTGTCTTTGGATTCATTGACAATAATTGCTTTTTCTCCCAATAAGATTTCTACGCCTTTGAATCCTTTGGCATAAACAAGAATAGGGTCACCTTTTACAACAACTTCTACCTGCCCTATTTTTTTTCCTGTAACTGGAGATTTTACAGTGCATATTCTTCCTAAGAAGTCAATTTCTTCTTCTCCTTTGTGATTAATTACTTTATATAGTTTAGCTATTGGTTTAGTGAAAATTTTAGCAATAAATAGACTTATTATAAGATTAGGGATTAACAAAACGAAGCCCATCCAGTTTCCTTGTATACCTAAGTAATGGGTGATGTTTACTGAAATAAACCACATCGAAAAAAAGATAATAGTTAGCATAAACATTAACGGCAATTCGTCAAAATTAAAATAACGTAAAAACTGTACCTCAATACTTTCAGTTTGACCTTCAAGTTGAACATTTTTTTGAGGGAGATCAACATCAGGATTGTAATTGTCTATATCTCCATCCACATCTACATCGAGATCAAAATCAGATGAAGCGTCAAAATCTACATCAAAAAGGTCTAGGTCAAATCCAGTGAATATGGTTAAGATCCAATATAGTGTTAACAATAAACACATTATAGAAAAAAAAGCGTTTACAGGCGAAAATGATATATCTATTAGTTCTTTCAATGGTTAGTGTGTTAAGATTGTAATTTAGACTTTTAGTTATCCCTTTTTTCAAAATCTTCGTTGTTCATAATACTTATTCGTCTTATTGCCAGATAAAGTAAGATGACAAAAATAGCTGCCCAAAACAGTATAATTATTAATGTTTCCATGATTTTTGGTTATTTAAATTTTACTGCAGTACCATAGGCTAATATTTCTGAAGCCCCCTGCATAACCATTGATGTCGTGAGTCGCACATTTATGACCCCATCTGCCCCTATTTTTTTTGCATCATTGATCATTCGTTGCATTGCCTGCTCTCTAGAGTGTGCTTGTAGCTTGGTATATTCTTCGATTTCACCACCTACAATATTTTTAAGTCCAGCAAATACATCACGCCCAATATTTCGTGCTCTAACGGTGCTGCCTCTTGCGATTCCTAATACTATTTCGATTTCTTTGTTCGGTATGGTATCTGTTGTTGAAACTATCATAACATATTGGTTTTATAAACCTATAGTTCTTAATCTAAAGGTTTGGTTTACTCTTCCTTGTCTTTCATGCCTAATTGTTCTTTTAATTTGGCAAGATCATCTTCTGCATTGGCTTCTGTGGTATTGATAGCTTTATCTAGCTCTTCGTCTATAGATTTTGAAGTATTGGCAATGTCTCCATAGGCTTCAGCAAGTGCTTCTTCCTGATTGACTTTGTCCTTCATTCGTTCTAACATAGATACTGTGCTAGAGCTATCAATTTCTGCCATTTGCTTATTTACATTTTTGGTAGCAGTAGAAACTTTAACGCGTGCTTTCAGCGTTTTTAACTCGTTTTCCCACTTACTAATATTTTGTTTGATTTCTTGTACGCTTTTTTCGAGTTGCGCTACAGATTTATCAAACTTTTCGGTTTCATCTTTGCTTCGAGAAACATGCTGTTGTGATTCTTCCTTTTTAATAAGGGCTTCTTTGGCAAGTCGATCTGCCTCTGTCGTATCCATATCTCCATTTTGCGCTTTTTTGAGAATCAACATTGCTTTTTGCTGATAATCTTCTGCTTTAGAAATATATTCCTCGGTTTCATTTTTAGACCGTATAGCCATAGCTTTTACCTGTGCTAATGCTTCTAAACTTTTTTCGAGATCAGTTTTCATGTCTCTAATTCCTTGTTCGGTCATTTTTATGGGATCTTCCATCTTGTCTATTGCCGAATGTGCTTCTGCTTCACCAATCTTAAATAATCTTTTAAAAAAATTCATAGTATTAATATTTTGAAAAATTTATAATTTGATCTGAATATTCACTTAACAACAATCCCAGAGAGTTTAAAGACCCTTCTAGTTCGTTAAGATCCAGATGTTCTATTTGAAGTGTGTCACGAAAGATTACTTTTTCTCCAGATTCGTCCAGGACAAATGCACCATGTACAATATCCCTATTCTTTTGTAGTAAGTTTCTATAGATGACCTCGTTTTTGTTTTTTATATTAAATATATGTTGCTCCATGATTAAAATCGGAGGCGCTACCCCAAGGATCATATTTTTGATCCCTTCATTTTCCTTGCTAATCATAATGATGCCTTCTCCTTTATTTTCGTGAATAACGTTGTAGTTAAGCTGAAGTAAGTAGTCTTTTACAAGTTGAAAGTGGTTTTGCATGTGCGATGGTTTATTAGATAGATAATTAGTAATGTATTTCGGTTTAAATGACTTGATCAATATTACAAAAAGCAACACAATTTTTGAGCTAATTCAATAGCTAAATTTGCCAGTGATATGATGACTGTAACCATGGGTATAATGATTTAAAGGTTCATAAATTGCTAAAAATCTTAGTAAATGTTTTTTTAACTTAAAAAAAATGGGGAAGCGTTAAAAAGTATTTCTACTAAAATTAGCATTTCTCAAAAGAATTAGCTAATATTGTTAGTGTAAAAGTACAATAAATTTTTATAATTGCAAATAAAATTAGCAAAAATGTCATTTTTTGGAAAAAATATAAAAAAGATACGAGGAGTAAAATCGTTAAGTCAACAAGCATTTGCAGAGCTTTTTGACCTCAAAAGAGGGACCTTAGGCGCTTATGAAGAGGGTAGAAGTGAACCTAAAATAGAAACATTAATTAAGATTGCTAACTATTTTAGCATATCGATAGATCATTTGCTAACCAGCGAACTTACCGTGAATCAACTTTTAAAGTTTAAGGGAGATCTTACCACTTATGCAGAAGACCTAAAAAAAGAACAGTTTGCCATTGTACCTTGTGTTACAGAAAATTTGGTAAATGATTATGTGACTTTATATAATAAAGAAGGATATAGCAAAGAATTACCCACACTGCAATTGCCAATTAATCCAACCAAAGAATTTAGAGGGTATACCGTTAGTAATTTAGAAATGACCTCTCATGATAAAGGTTTTTACCCAAAAGATATTGTTATAGGAGAAAAGGTACCTCCTACAGTGATAAAAAAATTAAACAACGGAACTTTGGTTTTTGTAATAGTAGAGGATAAAATAATTTTTAGACGGCTTTATGTAACCAAAGGAAATGCGGTGTTAAGAGCAGATCATAAAAATATAGAGGATGAAGAATATCCTTTATCAGACATTAAAGAACTTTGGAGAGTGCGTTATGTTTTCTGTAAACGAATACCAGAGTTTGGAGATCATGTAGAGGATAAATTACTAATGATCGAACAAGAACTGCTAAAAATGAAGGATAGATTAACCAAATGAGGGAATGGGTTTTTTTTGGAAATAGGGATTGATAAGGGTCATATGCCTTTCTTACTTTTAATAATTTAACTTTTATATAATATGTGTATAACTGTATGATTGTCAGTTGTTAATTGTGTTTTTGTGGTTTTTGCATAGTATTTATGAGTGTCTACTGTAATGTAAGCTACATGCTTTATTTTATCTTAGATCATAATAAACCAAACTTTAATACACATAGAAATGAAAACGATTTTAGACCTAAAAGGAGTTAAAACTCTTAGTAAAGATGAGCAAACAGGTATCAATGGAGCAGTTGTTATACGTGGATGTACTCAAAGAGGAAGTCAATGCTGCGTTAACACAGGAGGTCCCAGAGGAGTATTTTGTGATGCAGGACGTTGCACCAGATGGGGATGTGTTTGGTATTAATGATTACCACTCCAAAGCATTTAAAGCGAAACTTTCTCAAGTTTCGTTTTTTTTATTGGTCATACTCTGTTTTGAAAAGTTGGGTTGCTCCTTCAAAATAGATAGTTAAACTAATCCCGTTGAAAAAGCGAGATCTTAGTTTTAATATCTCGAAACTTGCTTAGTAACTTTAAAAATTATTTTCTGCTGAATGGCCTCGTGAGCTTACCTCGAGAATCATTTGAGGTTCAAATTTTATTTTAAAAGTAGCATGGCGGTATATTCAATGTAAATAGTCGAAACTATCATGAATAGTGTTCGACTTACTTCTACATGCATCTAGATCATAGATCTAATAGTTTTAAGTCTATTTTAATGTGAAAAAGTATTGCTTTGATTGTCTACTTTAATTTATTAAAATATTAATTCCTTCTAGTATCATATTAAATTATAAATCTAACATCATATAAGGTTTTACAATTACAAATTTATGTTAAATAGATTTTAATTATTTACTGATTGTAACAATCAATTTAAGTTATTGATTTTCTTTTTGATATAGAGTATCTTTAAGGAAAGGATTCTATTCAAGTTAATTTCTTATAACTAGAAACATATTTTTTTTAAATCGTATGATTTTGTATTTTGAGATAAAATGTAATCTTAGAATAAGAACATGCGTAAAGATTTAGGTGAAACTTCGACAGAAACCTTACTAGAGACTTTCGAATACTAGAATTTAACCACTTATTATAAATCTAACCCATGGAAAATATTTTTAACGCGATTCGTAACAGAAAATTAGAGGAGGTAAAGGCCGTTTTGAAAACAAATCCAGAATTGATAAATGCTAAAGATGCTCGTGGATCAACCCCATTGTTATTGGCAACGTATTACAGACTGTACGATATTACCGAATATATACTTAGTTATCCGCAGGATGTTAATGTAAAAGATAATTTTGGAAACACAGCCTTAATGGGAGTGAGTTTTAAAGGAGATTATGATATTGCAAAGTTACTTATAGATCATGGAGCAGATGTAAATCAAAAAAATGTAAATGATGCTACGTCATTAATTTTTGCAGCTACCTATGGTCAAACACAGATAATTGAATTATTAGTTCAAAACGGAGCCAATATCTTTGTAAAAGACAAACAAGGATATACTGCAGAAATGCATGCTAAGAATAGAGGATTAGAAATTCCAGAATTAATTAAACTTGTGTCGTGAATACAGACAACTATATAGAAAGTATTAAATCTGTTACCATTAGATCTATTGAGATAAAAAAAAGGTTACTTATGTCTAGCTCTAAGGTAATGATCTTTGAATCTTTTCTAAAAGAAAACATAGGAAATGAAGTGTTAGTGGTAAACACGAATATTGGTATGGAAGTATATTACTATTCCAAAAATAATTATAGTAGATTTATTAGAGAAAGCGTGCTCTTGTATACTATTAAGAATGTGAACCCACTAAAATTAAAATTTAGGGATAATTTGACAAGAAAAGAAGTGTATCAGAGCTTTTGTGAAGCGTTAATCACTTTTTCGCAATATCCACAATTGTTTTTGGCATATGCCAAGAAGTTTATCTACCTCAAAAAGGAACATGACTCAAGTAAGTTTGTAATGCCAGTTTTGGACAGTTTTTTTGAAGAAGTTTTGGCATTTCTGGTTGAAACGGGGAAAATTCCTCATTATGAAAAAGTAAAAAGAGCAAAGTTTAAATCTCAGAGATTGGATATAGATAACACGATAATAAAGGATTTGATTTCTGAGATATTGTTAAAGAAACATTACAACTAATAGGTTCTATTCTTCATTTTTTGGTATAATTATAAATCAGGGTTTTTAGACAAAATGCTAATTAATTCTTTTAAATGCTATTTTGTTGGTTTTTGTAATTTTTGTAGCTTTTTTCTCTGATTTTATGTTGTAAAAATGTTAAATTTTTGCCATAGCATATGTTTTATACGTCAAAATACAGGTGTTTTGAGCGCTTCGTAATAATATTGTGGTTTTACCATATCTATTTTTTGAAAACACTTAGTATCTTTATAATGAATTGATAGCTAGTCACTTCTATTATTAAGGTATAGCAGATTCGTCAAAATGGGAATAATCTTCAGAAATCCCCGGAAGAATGTTTAACATTACTTTAAGAACGTGATAGTTTAACCAAATTAAACTGTCCAGCTTAAAACTAATACTTCTAAGTACCCCCATGAAGTACTTTTATATACTGAAATTGATGAAACATGCTAGAACCTTAATCTCTCTTCTATAACCTATAGATAAGATCCTAAGATTTTCTACATGACGGTCAATCGAATGCTAATCATTGATTATTAAATGATGCAATCGAGACCATGCATTACTAACATGATTTATTATAATAATGATTTTATATCTGACCTTGAAATAAGGTTGGGCTGTGATTCTACACACAAGAATCTAACGAATTATTGAACGGGCTTACATTGATTAAAACTTACTTTATTATTAAGAATTGATAGTGCTTTCTTAGGAAAGAGATCAATACAGATGCTGAAATTTTTCTACAGGATTGATTGAATCCTTGAGAGAAAAGGGCTTTACTAAGACGTGTTGTCTACTTTGACAGAGTTCTCGTCTTTACTTTTAAAATTTCTTTAATAAAATATTTTTTTCTAATGAGACCAATCCTACTATTTATATTTACTTTCTTTTTTTTATCCTGCGAAAAACCAGAAGAAGATGATACACTTGAAATGGAGCAGATATTTGTAGAAAACCCAGAAAGAATAATAAAGGTCAATATATTTTATATAGAGTCTCAAAAGTCATCTAAGCAATCTTCTTACAGCCTTGATGAAGCTGATTATATAGACTATTTAAACGGTTACTATTTTCATAGATTAGGAATAGGATTGGAGCTAGAAAAATCCAGTAGTATCGTAAACGATGATCTTTATGATCTAAGAGATAATAGAGGAGGAGAGCCTAGTACTTTTTTAATGCAATCAAAAAAAACATACGATAAAAACAAACTCAATATTTATATTATTAAAAGATCGAATATCTATGGAATCGCAGGAATAGGAAGAGATAAAAGAGTACTGATAACAGATCACCATTTATATACTTCTAGCAGTCCACATGAGATTGGTCATGCATTAGGTCTGTTTCATAATGATGAAGATGGAAACATCATGAATTGTGGAGTAGTTAATAAAGATGAAAGAAGATTTTTTAACAATACACAACAAGAAAAAATGAAGAAACAAATAGACAACATCAATTTTAACAATTAACGCGGTTAGTTCTTTATAACGCAATTTACTATTTGGGATAGGCGATAGATAACAGCATATTTGAAATGGATGATGGTGTTTCAAATAGCTGTTATCTAATTGCTAAATAGTACGCTAATTAAAATTCTGCGTTAAGTGGTGTTCTAGGGTAAGGAATTACATCTCTAATATTACCCATACCGGTAACAAAAAGCACAAGGCGTTCAAAACCAAGTCCAAAACCACTATGAGTGCAAGTTCCAAAACGGCGTGTGTCCAGATACCACCATAATTCTTCTTCGGGGATATTTAGAGCTGCCATTTTCTCTTTTAATACATCCAGGCGTTCCTCTCTTTGAGACCCTCCTACGATTTCTCCAATTCCCGGAAACAAGATATCCATTGCTCGAACCGTTTTACCATCATCATTTAGACGCATATAAAAAGATTTAATATCTGCAGGATAATCAAACAAAATAACAGGACATTTAAAATGTTTTTCTACAAGAAAACGTTCGTGCTCACTCTGTAAATCTGCGCCCCATCCATCGATAGGAAATTTGAATTTTTTCTTTTTATTTGGCTTAGAATTCTTTAGAATCTCGATCGCTTCTGTGTAACTTACTCTCTTAAAATTGTTTTCTAAAACAAATTTTAGCTTATCACGAAGTAACATTTCTGCTCGTTCTGCCTGTGGTTTTTGCTTATCTTCTTGTATTAGACGATTTTCTAAAAACTCAAGATCATCTTTGCAGTTTTCAAGTATATATGTGATAACGTATTTGATAAAATCCTCGGCAAGATCCATATTACCGTCAAGATCACAAAATGCAACCTCTGGCTCTACCATCCAAAATTCAGCAAGGTGTCGAGATGTATTTGAGTTTTCTGCCCTAAAAGTAGGTCCAAAAGTATAGACTTGCCCTAAGCCCATCGCATATGTTTCGGCTTCTAATTGACCAGAAACGGTTAAGTTGGTTTCTCCACCAAAAAAATCTTGTTTGTAATCTACATTTCCATTTTCATCTTTAGGAATGTTATTGAGGTCTAAATTGGTTACTTTAAAGGCCTCTCCTGCACCCTCTGCATCACTTTTTGTAATAACTGGAGTATGAACATAATAAAAGTTGTTTTTCTGAAAATATTCATGAATGGCAAAAGATAATTTTGAGCGAACTCTCATGATAGCTCCAAAAGTATTGGTTCGCACTCTAAGATGTGCTTGCTCTCTTAGTTTTTCAAGGGAATGTCTTTTGGGAGAAAGGATAGTCAATTTTAATTCTTCAGGGTCTGCCTCTCCTTCAATCTCTATAGATGATACTTGAATTTCTACACGTTGTCCTTTACCTTGGCTTTCAATCAAAGTTCCATTTACTGTAATTGCGGCGCCAACATTTATTCGGTTTTGAATATTAGAATCAATAGTGTTATCCTCAATAACACATTGTATATTATTAATTGTTGATCCGTCATTTATAGCAATAAAGCGATCATTTCTAAAAGAACGAACCCAACCTTTGATCATTACAGGTTGTAATAGTTTATCACTTTGTAGTACTTCTATTACCTTAGTATGTTGCATTGTAAGTTTATTTTCTAAATAGTATTTTCCTTCGATTTACATGTAAGTATAACAGATATAATTGTGCCTGTCTAAGACCATGTAAATTTTTTGAAGTAGCAAAGATAATTTTTTAATCTGATTGAAGCATAGTCTATTGAATTCAAAAAGGAATCTTATAAGAAATATTATAAGTATAACGGATTAATATAACCTACTGATAGTTTTAAAAAGATGATATCTGACGTTTTCTTAAGTCCCAATTTTACGCAAAAACCGTAATTTGATGTGTTTTGAAGCCTAAACGTTGTTATTTGCGGATTTTTTCAAAAAAAGTTATGCGTTCATAATATTTTGCAAAACATTGATTTATAGTGTTTTGTGTTGTTTTTGTGGTAATGTGATATGGTTAAATAATGTTAAAATTGCGTGTTTTTTTAAGAAAAGGGGACTTTTCCCCCCGTTTTGGTATTTCATAATATTAAAACGGGCTGTATCTTGCATATGCAATTATGACGATTGTGTTTACGTTAAGTTTAGTTCGATAGGTTTTGGGGTAATCTATCTTACAAAGGCCCTGCCAGATTCTGGTGGGGCTTTGGTTTTTTTGATTACTTGGTAGTTCAATTTTTCAAGGCTTGCCCAGAAGTTTAAAAGCTTTTTCTGCTGGGTGCTCCGAGAGTTTGTTTCGTAGGGGTAGGCGTATATAAGTAAAGCAAAGAATAGGCTTGTATACTACTTATAGAAAAGATAGATGATTACTTATAGAACTGGTTTAAACTTTTTTCAATTCGCTATAAAAATGCCCTTTTTCACTCAATTCTCATCTTTTTCTTACTTCGTAGCGCTGCTATGAAGTAATAAAAACATTTCAATTGACCAAAAAATCATCATTTTTCGCATGAATCAAAAAAGTTTAAACCAGTTCATAGTTTTATTTTTGTTCCTCCTGTGTATCTTCTAATTCATCATCATTTGGGATGATTTTTAAAGTAGGCTCTTTTAACGTTTTTTTATTGGCGATACTTCGTTCTAATGATAATAATAAAGATGGAAGTAATAAAAGGTTAGCTAGCATAGCAAATAGCAATGTCGTAGAGACCAATCCACCAAGTGCTTTAGTTCCTCCAAAACTAGAAATCATAAATACCGAGAATCCAAAAAACAAAACGGTAGAAGTATAAAACATACTTACTCCTGTTTCTTTTAACGCAGCAAAAACCGATTTTCTAATTCTCCAGTGATTGGATTTAAGTTCTTGTCTGTATTTGGCTAAAAAATGTATGGTGTCATCGACAGAAATACCAAAAGCAATGCTAAATACTAATATTGTAGATGGTTTTATAGGAACTCCAAGATACCCCATCAAACCGGCTGTCATAAGCAATGGTAACAGGTTGGGGATTAATGAAATTGCAATCATTTTCCAGGATCTAAACATCCACGCCATAAAAAGAGCTATTAAAATAACTGCTAACCCAAGGGAGAAGGTGAGGTTCCAGATAAGGTATTTTGTACCTTTTTGAAATATAAGGGCTTTACCTGTAAATGATACATCGTATCGATCTTTTGGGAACAATTTCTCTAATTTTGGAGCTAACGTAGCTTCAAGACGGTCCATTTCATCAGTTCCTACATCTTTCATAAAGGTGGTTATTCTTGCATATTGACCTGTAGAATCAATATAACTTTTCATAACTCCTGCTTTGGACTCAAAACTTTTGGTATATGGTAAAATAAAGTTTTTTTCCTGACTGGTAGGAATCTGATAATATTTTGGATTTCCGTTATAAAAGGCCTGCTTAGAATACTTAACCAAACTTACAATAGAGATGGGTTTGGATAGTTGGGGTGTCTCTTCTAAAAGCTCTTCGAGCTTTTCCATACGTTTTAATGTAGACAATTTTAAAACACCTTGTTTTTTCTTAGTGTCAATAAGTATTTCTAGAGGCATTATACCGTCAAACTCGTTTTCAAAAAAGATAATGTCTTTGTAAAATCCGGCAGATTTAGGCATATCTTCTAATAGACTACCAGAAACTTTTATCGTATATATACCAATAATACTTACTATAAGAATAATCACAGATGAAAAATAGATGGTTACTCTTCTGGTTTTAACCATATTTTCCATCCAATCAACTAGTCGTTCTATCCATCTTTTTCCCAAATGTTTTAAATGTCTTTCTTTGGGTTGTGGCATGTAGCTATAGATGATTGTTATGACCAACAAACAAAGTATAAATAAGGCAATTATATTGATCGAAGCTACAATACCAAATTCTTTAAGTAATTTGCTTTCTGTTAAGGCAAAGGTTGCAAAACCAGAAGCGGTGGTAACATTGGTCATTAAGGTGGCGTTACCGACTTTGGTAATCACACGTTGTAATGATTTTGCCTTATTACCATGTTTCTTTATCTCTTGTTGGTATTTGTTAATTAGGAAAATGCAATTAGGAATTCCTATGACAATTACCAATGGTGGTATAATGGCCGTAAGAACAGTGATTTCATATTCTAAAAGTCCCAAAATACCAAAAGCCCACATAACACCAATAATAACCGCAGTCATAGATATAAAGGTGGCTCTAAAGGATCTAAAAAAGAAAAAGAAAATTAGTGAGGTAACCAATAATGCTGCTAGAATGAATATTTGAATTTCATCCATAATGTTCTGAGAATTCAAAGTCCTGATATAGGGCATACCAGATACTTTGATGTCTACATTATATGTTTCTTCAAAGGCTTCAACAGCAGGAAGTAATTTTTTCTCAATAAATATTTTTCTAAGAGAAGTGTTTACGATATCCTTTTTTAGATATAATGCACTTTGTACCGTTTGAGATTTTTTGCTGTATACCAGTCCTTCATAAAAAGGGAGCTTATTAAAAAGTTGATCTTTATATTGCTTAACCTGGGTTTCAGAATAAATAGAATCTTTAATAAACGGGGTTAACTCAAATCGGGCGGGGTTCTCCTTTTTTTCTAAAGTTTTAAGATCAGCTACAGAAATGACCAAATCAATTTCTTCATGTTTTTTAAATGAAGTATTAAAATCATTCCAGGCTTTTAATTTTGTAGGCGTAAAAAGGGAGCTATCTTTAATAGCCATCACAATTAAATTCCCTTCTTCTCCAAACTGATCAAGAAACTTTTGATATTTTATATTGACCTCATGGTCATCGGGAAGAAGGTTTGCTTCAGAAAAAGAAAACCTCATGTTTTTCCACTGAAATCCTAAAAATACTGTGATTCCTATAATTGCCAGAAATATAATCGCTCTATTACGTAATATAATTCCAGCCAATGCGTTCCAAAACCCGAAACTGAATAATTTAACCATTCTTTATTTTCCTTTCCAGTTGCAAATGTAATGATTTGAATAGTTATTATTTGCGAATTTTTAGGAAAGAAAACGATTTATTTATAAATGTTTAAAGTTTTAGATAGAAAGTGAATTTGAAAGAAATGTTATCATCAAACTTGGGTAAGTGATATGCGCCATATCGGTAGGCAAAACTTAATCCAAAACCTGCAAACAACTTATTTAATTCTAGACCAGATTCTTGATAACCGTGACGTAGAGATGAAAACGTTACTCCCTGGTGTTTGTCCTGATTATTAATGTCACCAATTGCATAACGACTTATAAAAACAAGTTCGGGAGCAAACCAACTAGTGATCTTAACAGGTTTTATTCGATGTTTAATTTGTAAAGTGGCTAGTTTATTACTAAAAAACTCTCCAAAATACATGGTTTCAAAGGTTCTTCTACCTGCAACAGAAAACCTTTGAAGAATTACTTCTCTAGTAGGAGCATTCGGGTATGCATGAAATAGATGAGATAATGGGATGTCACCTGAGGCTATATCTCCTTCGAACAAAAAACTGGTTTTAGACTGATTAATTCGGTTAATAGCATACTCTGCTTTAATACCTATTTTGCTATATACAAAATTACTTTTATAAACTCCTTTTATACTTTGTGTATATTGGGCGGTAATTTTTGGATACCCTTCGTGGATTTCCTTGTATTGATTAGGTGTTTTTAGAAATTTACTAAATGGACTCCATCTAAGTGCAACCGTGGCTTCTGCAATCTTATATTCAGAAAAAGAATTTCCGTTGTTTAAGTATCTATAGCTATTTGTTTGATTTATGGTGCTTACCGAAAGTTGAGTCTCTGATAGTAACTTAGGAAATATTTGATGTTGAAGACTTGTACGCCAGGTTTTGTGCTTATAATAAAAATCAATATTCACCAAACGAGGCTCGAATAAGGAGTATACTCTTCTATCTGTTAAATATAGAAAGCTTCCCACTTCTTTAATATCATCTGTGTAATTAACATTAAGCCATGAGCCTCTACTTTTGTTTAATAAAACTCCACCGCCAAGTCCATATTTGTATTTGGCATCATTAAAACCATACACACCATATCCTTCTATTCTAAATCTTTTAGAAAACTTGGTATTTGTAACTCCTCCTAAACCTAACCTAAAGCCTTCGTAATTGTTGTACTTGATAGGGTAGGTGAGATCAAAGTTGAAAAAACCTATCGGATAATAGCCTTTGTTGAAATTTTGAATCACATCAATCCTACGACCAATGTTTTGTGCTTTTACAATACTATCAACCGCAGGAAAAGAATTAATATCTTTTTGTGTAATAGCACTTGTTCTATAGGTTTTCCAATAGGATTCGTCTCTATTATTAGCTTTAGGGTCTATTTGGATAAAAGCTTGATCTCGTTTAATATCTTGTTTTGAATTTAATTCGATATCGATTAAATCTGTAGAAGAATTAAGAAAATTAGGATCTTTTGATTTGTCTTTTGAGCTATTTCCTAATCGACCTACAGAAATTTGCCCACCAAAAAGACTTACTTTGTGTCTTCGACTTCCTTGGCGAATGGTAATTTCTTGATGCGTAGGGAACCAGATGTTTTCTTTAGGGAAATGATTGAAATCATGTATTGCCATAACATCAAGTTCTCCTTTTAATTCTATAATCGCTTTTTGAATGGCAAATGTCTCTTTGTCAATAAATAAAACTCCCTCTAGGTTCGCATAATTTTTTGATTTCTTAGGTTGAAACCAAAGTACATAGGCGGGATTTTTTGTTTGAATCGTATCTAGAATCTTATAATAGTAATTTTTTTGCGCATTTTTTGATAATGGGCCAATGTAAGTATTGTTAAAAATAGTATACTCTTCATTGTATAAAGAATTTGATTGTATTTTGATACCTAGTAAGGTGTGTATAGGTTCTTTGAAACCAGTCATTCTGGTGGCAAGTACCGTTTCTTTTTCTCCAATATTTTTTTTGAATTGATGATGACTAATTTTCTCTGATAAAAAGGAGTGTGTTTGATTAAATAGGTGCTCAATATCTACGTTGGTAGTATCTGGTGTTTTTAGTAATGTCTGGTTGTCTGCTGTAATTTTTAGTTTGTTGTAGCTTTTGTAACTATATCCTTTTAAAGCTTTTTGAGGATTATTTTTCTTTTTTCTAACAAGTGTTTCTTTAATAACTCTAATCGCATTATTATCTGTAATATCTATTTTTGCACCATCAGATATTTCTTCTTTCGCCTCTAGGGTAATTTCAATCTTTTCTATATCGACTGAGGTAACCTTTACAACTTTCGAGTGGTATTTTAAGTGCGCTATTGTTAGGGATAGATCAGAGGGGTTAGAAGTGCAATGGATTACAAACTTGCCTTCTATAGAACTTAAGGCATAGGATGAATTATTTGTTTTTATAGTTGCAAAAGGTATAGGCTTGCCTGATTTTGCATCTTTAACAACTCCATTAATATGAACTTGAGAGAATAGAAGGGTGTGTGCAAAAAATAGTAAACAAAAAAGAATTTTATGCATTATGGGTATCGAATTCAAAAAAACGAATATACAAAAAAGCGTTTTCAAAACAGGAAAACGCTTATGTAATAAATTTATCTTTGTGCAAAAGACTAAACTGTCATAATCTCTTTTTCCTTAGCGATTAACATCTCATCGATCTTTTTTATAAAAGAATTGGTTAATTCCTGAATGTCCACTTCTGTGTTTTTTACCATGTCTTCAGATAATCCGTCTTTTTCTAATTTTTTAATTTCATTATTGGCATTCTTGCGATCATTTCTAACTCCAACTTTAGAGTCTTCTGCCTCTGATTTTGCTTGTCGGGCCAAGTCTCTACGTCTTTCTTCTGTAAGGGGAGGTACATTAATGATTACACTTTCACCATTGTTCATAGGATTAAAGCCTAAATTGGCCACCATAATACCTTTTTCTATTTCTGGAATTAGAGATTTTTCAAAAGGTTGAATAGAAATTGTTCTTGCATCGGGAGTAGATACATTTCCAACCTGATTTAAAGGTGTGGGAGCACCATAATATTCTACCATTACACTGCCTAGCATTGCGGGAGATGCTTTACCAGCTCTAATGTTTAGTAATTTTTTCTCTAAATGAAGAATAGCGGCTTGCATTGCTTCTTTAGTTGAATCTATAATAAAATCTACTTCTTCGTTCATTTTTAAGTTCTTTTCTTCTGATTAATCAAAAAATAAGCCAATATGTTGTAGTTTAAAGGTTTACCTGGGTACCGATTGATTCTCCTGATATTACCTTTAATAAGTTTCCTTTTTTATTCATATCAAAAACTATGATAGGAAGTTCATTCTCCTGACTTAATGTAAAGGCGGTGGTGTCCATTACTTTTAGTCCTTTGCGTAGAACATCATCAAATGATATGAAATCAAATTTTGTTGCGTCTGCATTCTTTTCAGGATCCGAAGTATAAATTCCATCAACACGAGTTCCTTTTAAGATTACGTCTGCATTTATTTCGATCGCTCTTAACACTGCAGCAGAGTCTGTTGTAAAATAAGGATTTCCTGTTCCTCCACCAAAAATAACAACTCTTCCTTTTTCCATATGACGTAAAGCTCTACGTCTTATAAAAGGTTCTGCTACCTCGTTGATTTTTACCGCAGATTGTAGGCGAGTAGGTATTTCTGCATCTTCTAAGGCACTTTGTAAAGCTAAGCCATTAATTACAGTTGCTAACATCCCCATGTGGTCTGCTTGAACTCTATCCATGCCTTTGCTTGCGCCTGCTACTCCTCTAAAAATATTACCACCTCCTATTACGATAGCAACTTGCACGTTCTTGTCGGTGATTTGTTTTATTTCATGTGCGTATTCTGCTAGTCTTTTTGGATCAATTCCGTATTGGCGATCGCCCATAAGTGCTTCGCCAGATAATTTTAGTAATATTCTTTTGTATTTCATTGCAAGGTTTAACTATGGTGCAAATATAATCATATTCTTAATTTAGAAAATAATTTAGAAAATAAAGCTAAAAATTTTGAAAACCATCTTACAACATAGTTGCTCTTGATGTAGGAAAAAAAGGGTTGTTTTCCCCTGCTGATATTATTGTTTAGTAGTAAAATATGTTATACGTTTGCTACGGGGAAAACAAAGAATGTTGGGGATAGAATTGTTGATAAAATAGTGTGATGCGTGTAAAAGCGTAAAGTGATATAAGCACTAGTGGAAAACCAATTGGGGAGTTGGTTATATACAATAGCAGTTTATTAAATTAATTAGTTTAGTTTATAATCACTAAAAAATCACTGTTTAGAACTTTTCTGAAATGACGAAAAAAACCGCTTCATAAATTGAAGCGGTTTTTGTTTTTATAAGAATAAGATGGTTTATCCTAGTGCTACTCTTTCGAATGCTACAACAGATACATCACCTAATGTTTTTACGTAATCAGCAACGCTCTTTTTGTTATCCTTGATAAAGGCTTGGTTAACCAATGTGTTGTCCTTAAAATAACGTTTGATTTTTCCTTTGGCAATATTGTCTAACATAGCTTCTGGCTTCCCTTCTTGACGTAATTGATCTTTTGCTATTTCAATTTCTTTTTCGATAATTGACTGATCAACTCCTTCTTCGTTTAGGGCTACAGGGTTCATAGCAGCCGCTTGCATTGCTACATCTTTAGCAACTTCGTCTGCACCGTTTCCGTTTCCAGATAAACCTGTTAATACACCAATTTTATTACCAGCATGGATGTAAGAACCAACAAAAGGAGCTTCTAGTACTCTAAAATCACCTATTTCGATTTTTTCACCGATTACACCTGTTTGCTCAGTTAACTTATCCTGTACAGATATACCGTTAAAGTCTTTTGTAAGTAATTCTTCTTTTGAAGAAGCACTTAATGCTAATTCTGCTAATTCATGAGCTAGAGAAACAAATGTTTCATTTTTTCCTACAAAATCAGTTTCACAATTTAGAGAAACGATAACTCCCTTGTTCTTTGCTTCATTAACTTTTGCAATAACAGCACCTTCAGTAGAATCTCTATCTGCTCTGTTAGCAGCAACTTTTTGACCTTTTTTTCTAAGGACTTCGATAGCTTTATCAAAATCTCCATCAGCTTCTACAAGTGCTTTTTTGCAATCCATCATTCCTGCACCTGTTGCTTTTCTTAGCTTATTTACTTCTGCGGCGGTAATCTTTGCCATATCGTTTAAGTGTTTAATTTATGTTGTGTTTAAAAAAACAAGTCGTTTAGTTAGTACTGCAAAAGTAAAGAACCAAACGACTTGTCAATTTTATATTAAAGTTAAGTTTTCCTTTTAGGGTAGTGACTTAACTTCGAATTTTAAAAGATTGTAAATTGTCAATCTGTTTACTCTTCTTCTTGTTTTGCAGCTTCTGAAACTACTGCTGGCGCTTCTACAGCAACTTCTGTAGCTGCGGCAGTTTCAGTTTTTGCTTTTGACTCTGCAGGTTTAGCTTCGCTTTTTGATGTCTTTCTTTCATTTAATCCTTCGATAACAGCATCGCTAACGTAAGTCATTACTTTGTCTATAGATTTAGAAGCATCATCATTTGCAGGGATTACATACTGTACTTGACGAGGGTCAGAGTTAGTATCAACCATTGCAAAAATTGGAATGTTTAATTTCTGTGCTTCTTTTATAGCGATATGCTCGCGTTTAATATCTACAACAAATAATGCGCCAGGTAAACGAGTCATGTCAGAAATAGAACCTAAGTTCTTTTCTAATTTAGCTCTTAAACGATCTACCTGTAAACGTTCTTTTTTTGATAGCGTGTTAAAAGTACCGTCTTTCTTCATTCTATCGATCGCAGCCATTTTTTTAACTGCTTTACGAATAGTAACAAAGTTAGTTAGCATTCCACCAGGCCATCTTTCTGTAATATATGGTTGGTTAGCTTTGCTAGCTTTTTCAGCAACGATTTCTTTAGCTTGTTTTTTTGTAGCAACAAAAAGGATTTTTCTGCCAGAGGCTGCAATCTTTTTTAAAGCTTCACCAGCTTCGTCTATTTTTGCAGCAGTTTTATATAGATTAATGATGTGAATACCATTACGCTCCATATAGATATATGGTGCCATGTTTGGATCCCATCTTCTTGTCAAGTGTCCAAAGTGTACACCTGCATCAAGTAATTCTTTTACTTCGATATTGTTTGCCATTTTTGTAATAGTTTACTTTCTGTTGAATTAGCAATGCGCAAGTGGCTACTTGTTTTGTATGGCCTTGTGCATTTAGATGCTAAACTAACCCCTCAAATCGAGGTAACAACAAATTCTGTTTTAATAAATTAACGTTTAGAGAACTGGAATTTCTTACGAGCTTTCTTCTGACCGAATTTCTTACGCTCAACCATTCTTGGATCTCTTGTCAATAAACCTTCTGGTTTAAGGATGCTTCTGTTTTCTTCATCCAATTCGCATACAGCTCTTGATATAGCTAAACGAACGGCTTCAGCTTGGCCAGTAATTCCACCACCATATACGTTTACATTTACATCGTACTTGTCTTCGTTACTTGTTAATGTAAGCGGTTGGTTTACCTTGTACTGCAATGTTGCAGTAGTGAAATACTCGTTAAGGTCTTTTTTGTTAACCGTAATTTTTCCAGAACCATCTTTAAGATAAACTCTAGCTACAGCCGTCTTTCTACGACCAATTTTGTGAATAACTTCCATCTACTTAAATTCTTTTAAGTTAACAGTTTTAGGTTGCTGAGCATCTTGATTGTGATCGGCTCCTGCATATACCTTTAAATTACGAAATAAAGCCGCTCCTAATTTGTTTTTAGGTAGCATCCCTTTTACCGCTTTTTCGATTAAACGCTCTGGATTTTTGTCAAACAATTCCTGAGCAGTAAGACTTCTTTGCCCTCCAGGGTATCCAGTGTGACGGATATAAGATTTATCTGTCCACTTTTTCCCTGTTAAGTTGATTTTTTCGGCGTTTGTAATAATTACATTGTCACCGCAATCAACGTGTGGGGTAAAGCTAGGTTTATGCTTACCTCTTAGTAGTTTCGCTACTACAGAAGAAAGACGACCTAAAGTCTGTCCCTCAGCATCTACATGCAACCATTCTTTATTCACGGTAGCTTTATTAGCAGATACTGTTTTGTAACTTAATGTGTCCACACTAATTATTTTTTCTTAATTAAACATTCCTTTCCTATCATAAAATAGGGGTGCAAATGTACGATTATATATTTATATAGCAAATAGGTGATCCATAATATTTTAAAAGCTTCATCATTTAATTTTAAATAAATGGTTCAACGGGTTTTGAAAATACAACTACTAGCTAGATAAATAGGGGGTTATGTGTTAATCTTTTATTAAACAGAAAGGAATACTGCAACATTTTTTGATAATTTATAATCTGTAAGGGGAAATCAATCAAAAATATAATCAATATGAAATGTTATCACCATTTTTTGGTTCTTTGTTTAGTGCCTTTTTTTTCTTTGGCACAGGACTCTTTGACTACGGTAAAGAAAAGAGTGTACACAACAAAACCTATATTGGATTTGGGTGAACCAAAAATTGATGGTCTTATTAATGATAAAAGTTGGGATGTGGTAGATTGGGCATCTGATTTTATAGAAAGCAGACCAGATGAAAACACTCCCCCAAGTCAACAAACTAAGTTTAAAGTTTTATATAACCAAAAATACCTTTATGTAGCATATCGCTGTTTTGATACCGAACCAGATAAAATAGAAAAAAGATTGTCTAGAAGAGATGGCTTTGTGGGAGACAGGATTACACTTATATTGGATACCTATCATGATAAAAGAACAGCTTTCGCTTTTACAATATCTGCTGCCGGAGTGAAGGGAGACGAGTTTGTTTCTCAGAATGGAAATAACTGGGATGATAGTTGGAACCCGATATGGTATGCAGCAAGTGCTATAGATAGTGAAGGCTGGACGGCCGAAATTAAAATACCGCTTAGTCAGCTAAAATTTGGAAAGAGTAAAGAGCAAATATGGGGATTGCAAGTTAATAGATTGTTTTTTCGTAATGACGAACGTTCGGTATGGCAGCGCATACCACAAGATGTTTCTGGTTTTATAAGTGAGTTTGGAGAACTACATGGTTTGATAAATATTGAGGCTCAAAAACAATTAGAAATTCAACCTTTTGCGGTTACTCAATTAGATACATATCCCGAGGAAGAAGGGAATCCATTTAGGGATGGAAGTGACTTTAAGTTAAATGGTGGATTGGACGCAAAAATTGGTATCACAAATGACCTAACACTCGATTTAACAGTTAATCCTGATTTTGGACAGGTAGAAGCCGATCCTGCGGCAATTGCTTTAGATGGTTTTCAGGTGTTTTTTAGAGAACAAAGACCGTTTTTTGTGGAAAACAAAAATATTTTTGATTATCAATTTGCAAATGGATTTGATAATGTGTTTTATTCGCGAAGAATAGGTAGGAGTCCTCAAGGGGGGGTAGGAGAAAACCCTATTAATGATTCATCTCCAATAAATGATGAATTTGTAGACAAACCTAGCAATACTTCAATTCTGGGGGCCGCAAAATTTAGTGGTAAAACCAAAAATGGATGGTCTATTGGTGTTTTAGAAAGTGTAACTTCTAGAGAGATTGCCAAAATAGAGGATGAAAATGGAAATAAAAGAGAGGCTGTTGTAGAACCCATGACCAATTATTTTGTTAGTAGGATTCAAAAAGATTTTAATGATAGAAATTCTTTTATAGGAGGTATTTTTACAGCCACTAATAGGAATTTGGATGATACGCTTAATATTGATTATGAAAATGAAAATACCAATGAAACCTCTGAGTTATCAAATCTTAGAGAAAATAATCTTAATGTATTAAGAAAATCTGCTTATACAGGTGGACTGGATTTTAGGCATAACTGGAATGATAGAAACTATTTTGTAGAAGGTAATATTGTAGCCAGCCATGTAGAAGGGTCTAAGGAAGCAATAGAGAAAACACAAAACTCGCTAACACATCTTTTTCAAAGAGAAGATGCAGATCATGTCTCTGTAGATCCTAATCGTACTTCTTTAACGGGTACAGGTGGTAAACTTAGAGGAGGTAAATCTGGTGGTGGAAATTGGCGATATGATGCTGGATTATTCTGGAGATCACCAGAGTTAGAATTAAACGATGTTGGGTTTTTAAGACAGGCAGATGATATCAGACAATTTGCTAACATTACCTATCTTTTTTTAAAACCAACAAAATTTTATAGAAGAGCTAATATAAGATTTAACCAATTTACTGCTTTCGATTTTGAAGGAAACTACAATCGTATTCAGTATTATTTAGGTGGTGAAATCAATTATACGAATAACTGGTGGACCGAGGTCGAATTGCTTCATAAACCACGAATTTTTACGAATACGATGTTGAGAGGAGGGCCGCGTTTCCGTTTTTCTCAAGAAAATATCGCTGTACTTTTTTTTGGATCTGACCAGAGAAAGAAATTTAACTTTGCCATGGGACATGTAAATTCATCAGCAAGACAAAATAATTTTGCGTTTAGACGATACGTTCTGCGACTTAACTACCAACCTTTTGATGCGCTTAGTATCTCACTTAATCCAGAGTTTGAAGAGAATCCTAATAAGACACAATATGTAACCGATGTTGATTATAATGGAACACAGCGATATATTACGGCAAATATTGATCAGCAAACTTTAAGTGCTAGTATACGATTAAATTATAGTATAAATCCAAATCTAACCATACAATACTATGGACAACCTTTTATTTCTCGTGGTAGGTATTCTGATTTTAATTATGTAACTGACCCAATCGCCAAAAATCTTAATGATCGTATACATCTATATAATCAAAATCAAATTTCATTAGAAGATGGTGAGTATTCGATTGATGAAGATAATGATGATGTAGTGGATTATACATTCGATAATCCAGATTTTTCTTTTGTACAGTTTCGTTCTAATTTGGTTCTAAGATGGGAATATATACCTGGATCTGAAATATTTTTGGTTTGGTCACAGGGAGTAACAGGAGATGGAGATGTGTCAGATGGATTGTTTAGAAGTTTAAATAATCAAATTTTGGATCAACAGCCAGATAATACTTTTCTGATAAAAGCAACCTATCGATTTGTTTTGTAAATGATGTGAAAGTTTAGAAGTCAATATTCTATAAATATTTTTTTCTTCGCTTGTTATTTTAAGCGTATTTTGCGGCGATAATAGCATATCTTTTTATGAAGCATTTTTATCTAGCATGCCTTACAGTTTGTTTTATATCCTGTAGTAGCCCAAAACAAGAAGATCAAGTATCTGTAATTACCGAAGAACCTCAAAAGGAAAAAAGAGATTCATTAAAATTGTTTTTGGAGCATTATAACAAATTTTTTGCAACAAATTTTAATGTTTCTGAGTGTCCGGGAGCTGCGGTGGTTATTGTTAAGGACTCGACCGTTATTTATAAAAAGGGGTTTGGCGTAAAAAAGATTCATACTAAAGATTCTGTAGATGAAAATACTGTCTTTAGAATCGCAAGCTTATCAAAAGGAGTAACCGCTGTTCTGGCTGGTAATATGTTGGATAGAAATGAGTTGCAATGGGGTCAAAGAGTAAAGGAAGCGGTAAAAGGATTTAACTTACGAGATAAAGAACAAGCGAATAGGATTAAATTGAGACATGTTTTATCTCATACAACAGGACTGTACAAGTATTCTTATACCAATTTAATACAAAGAGGACTTTCACTAGATAAGATTGTAAACAATTTCAAATCAATTGGAGTTGTCGAAAAAGAAGGACATACCTATGCTTATCAAAATGCTATGTTTTCTGTAATAGAAAAAGTTATGGAAAATAATACAGGAGTATCTTTTGAAACCTTACTTAAAGAGAGAATATTTGACCCTTCTGGAATGAGTAATGCATCCAGTACTTTTTCTGCGATAAAGAACAATCCAAATGTCGCACAGCCACATAAATACAATCATTATTCAAAAAAATATTTTCAGGATAGATTACATAGCAATTATTATAATGTAGCAGCAGCAGGAGGTATCAATGCTTCTATTTCTGATATGGGAGAATATTTAAAAATTTTGTTGGGTCATTATCCCAATGTTATTTCTAAAGAAAGCCTTAGAGATATCTTTAATCCTGTTATATGTACCAGTACCGAAGATACCTATGTCAATTTGTGGGATGGGGTATCTGATTCTTATTATGCAATGGGTTGGAGGGTGTTAGATTATAGAGGTCGAAGAGTTATCTATCACGGCGGAAATGTAAATCAATATAAAACACAATTGCTGATAGATCCAGAGAACGGGATTGGTATTTGTGCACTATTTAATGCGCCAAACCCATTTAATGGTCCTGTAATTCCTACTTTTCTGAATTACTATGACTTTTATTTGGATGTATTAGATTAAGTATAAATTTGTTGTAGCAAAATAAAGGGCTTGATTTTAACATTAAAATCAAGCCCTTATCATTTCAAATAAGACAAAGGTTCTTTTAATACCACCCTCTTACATTATAGGTAACATTTTTTGGTTGATTTTTACCATAAGCAACACCCACATCTCTGGCAGCTTTAATTGCCGTTTTCTTTAGGTCTAATACTTTTAGTTGGTATTTCCATCCTCGGTCGCTTAAATCCTTAACTCTGGCAGATATTTTTGCGTATAATGCCTTTACCTGGCTGTAACAAGCTCCTTGGGGCTCTACACCAGACAAAATTTCACCAGCTTCATTAGCAGCATTTATATCTTGATTAGCAGCCCATATCGCAGATGCTTCTGCTAATCTTTGCTTGCAATCTCTATCAATACTCTTTTTATAAAGGGATGTTATCTTAGACTTTACTTTATTAAAACATGTACTTGCTTCGGGTACATTTGCTAAAACAGCCAAAGCTTCTTCATATTGATTTTGAGCTTCTAAAGCACTCGCTTTCTTAATGATTAGGCTACAATTGGTGTTGTAATATTCGATAATCTTTTCTTTTCCCTTTTCTACAAATTCTATGATTTCTGGGTTTTTAGGACTAAGTCTTTTAATAGCCGAGATATAGGCTTTGTTTTCATTGGTTCCTACTCCTTTTAATTCTATAGATTGACTTGCAAATAAGGTTCCAGATACTCCATCTCCAATATACAAAGTGACATTTAGGTTTAATGCAGTTTTTGGAGGCGCAGTTGGGGTAATATCTTTACTTATTACTGCAATATTAGGAGCGAGAACAAACCTCGAATTATAAATGTTATTACTGATTCCGTTTTTTGTGATAATTTGCGTCAAACGATTCAATAACATCTTTTTTGCAGATGCCGGAACTCCTTCTACCTGTTGTGGCACATAGGCTGCTAATGAAATACCGTCACTAGCTTTTTTTTCTTGTGCAATTAATACGGTTCCCATAAAAAGGAACACCATACATATTATTTTTTTCATTTTTATGTCTTTTTATTTTCCACCAAGTATAATAGTAGCTCTTCCGAGTCCTTTCATTACAAGTTTATTAGGGATTTCATAGGGTTCGCTTTTTAACATTTTGCTAAGGCCTTTTACAAATCTTCTAGCATCGATAGCTCTTCCTTTTTCGTTAAAAAGAGGTATTCTTACCTGCTCAAATAATGCCATATCTTCTGTCATATCAGTAGTGTTAAACCTTCCCTTTACAGCATTATCTGCTAACCAATCTTCTATGATTACTCCTAACTCTTCATCATCATCTCCGTATTCTGTTTCAAGGTCTCCGTCCCAATCGTCCCATTTTTGTATTCTTACAATAATCTCACGTCCGTTTGCAAACATATCATCAAAATGTGTTTGTAATGAACTGGTAAAATTATCCATATGAGATAGTACTGCTTCTGAAAGCAATACAGGAACCTCTGCAGAGAAAGATGGTGCTCCGGTACCTGTTGCGGTTGCTATTTGTTTATCGGTATACGCATCTAATCCCTGAAGGTTAAACGTGATCGATTTTTTAGGCCCCGTTCTATTAACAGTCCAAGTAAGTTGCATGATAATGTCTGCTTTGGCTACTTTCTTAAGGGCATCTATAGGACTCTCGCTTACACCACTTCCGGTATCTTTTGAAGAACGCATATTATCTTCTGCAGCGTTAGACTCTAGTGTTTTTATGGCAGACTCCATATTTTTTAGAGGAAACCCTCTTTCTGCCATCATACCGTTTATCTGGCTAATTACCTGTAATACCTCGGCATTTTCTTGGAAAGCTCTTTTGTAATCAGGTACTTTTACTTCTGTTCCCTGGTTGTCAAAACTTAACATATATCCATTTTGGTTACACCAAACATCACTAGGAACCACCATAAGAGTGGGCTTTTTGGCTTGACCAAAGCTTACAGTAATCGTTACTACAAAAATTGCTATAAGGCTTATTATGTTTTTTTTCATGATAGTTTTTTTGATTTAAAATCCTGCATTTAATGCTTTTACGATACCTTCTGATTCCAGTCTTTTACGCAACTGATCTGTAGCCACATTTACTACTACTCCAATTTTGTATTCTCTTTTGCTTACTTTTAAGCGATCTCCGGGAGCAATATTGCCATCGGCTGCAGCGGTAACATATTTTCTAAATTCTCCTCCATCACTAAAAAAACTTTTGAAAAAAGCTTCGTGTTCTTTTTCAGCTGTTACATTACGAGCCAAGGGTTTAAATGGTGTACATCCATTTCCACCTCCGGCATACCCTTTAAAAATAATACCGTGTACAGCATTTTTCATAGCTTGCCCAATAGCAAATTTTGGGTTTTTTGAGTAAGACCATACTTTTACAAGTTTAGATCCTTGTTTTGCGATACCTTCGCATTCGATATCATAACGCCATTCCTGGGTGTCTTTGTTTGCAATTCTCTTTTTTCTTTGGGCACTTATTGTACACGTAAAAAAAGCGATGAACATTACTATACTTATTTTGACAATCTCTTTATTCATTTTTAATGGTTTTTTAGTTTATTTGCCTGATTAACATTCCTGAATAGAAGTTTTTTCCACCTTTAAACAAAGTATATTCTTTAATTTCTTCTTTGTTTTCTTGTTCCTCTCCAGCCATGTATCTGTTATCCCAAATCTGCTTTTTATCAACTTTTATAACGCCTTTTCGTTTGTAAAAAGTTTTTCCGTCTTTTCCGATAGTTTGTTCCAGAACCTCATATTTGTCTCCACCTTCTAATCCTTCTTTCAATCCAATTTTTGCAGATAAAGGATCTCCACTCAATAAAGGTGTTTTTGTTCTAAAAACTTCATATTTTCTTTGCAGTTTGGCAATAACAGCATCAACGGCTTTAACCGTTGCAATTGCAACAAGCTCTTCTTCACTTTTTTTGGTAAATATTGTACTTTGTAAATCGGCCCAAGCTACTTCTGTACCTACTAGTTCTACTTTAAAAATGTTAGAATTTTCGAATGCCGCTTTTCTGGTTTCATCGATGCTGGCATCGTCGATCCAATAGTCATTATAAAACGTGGCCGCTATTTCATCATTCCAGACTAGTTTGTATAAATGAGATGTGGTTTTTATTACATACCCTTTTCCTGCTACATCTAATGCTTTTCCTGCTAGTTTTGATCCCAGACCCGATTTTCCTGCAAAACCAGATGCTAACGCCAGCCCTTTTTTGGCTTTTTGAGCGACTTCCTCTTTGCTTATGTATTTAAAATCATTAACAACGATAAAGGTGTTTTTGATTAACTCTTCTCCCGCATCAGCTAATAAAGCCAATCCTCGTTCACTGTTTTTTGCAATTTTAACATCTAATTCGGTAGCGTTATAAGAACCTCTTTTTGATACCAGATCCATGTTAAAACCTCCTTTGTCACTTCGGTTAAACCATTTTGCAATGGCTTGTTTGGCAATACTATTTTTAGAGAAATAAGTATCAATAGCCCCTTTTTGAGCTTCCTTTAGTTCTGCATTGGACAAAGATTCGTCATATACTTTGGCAATTGTTCTAAGTGGGATGTTATGATTGTTAAATTTCTCTGGAATTTCTGCAGAAGTAAACGCTTCTTCGATAACGTCTGCGTATTTTCGATTTTCATCGGTTACCATAAGGGTAAATAAAGAACTTCGTCTGTAGATAGCTTCATTCGATTTTTCCTGAGCATAATTACCAGAAATACATGCTGCAGTCAGAAAGCATAATAGTGCTTTTTTCATAGATTAATTAGTTTTAATGTGTTTAATAAAATGTATGACTCCTAAGCTATAATTTGACGGATTATTATAGGAGCCCTTATTGTTAAAAAGGGGTATTACGTTAAGTGAAAAGGTATACGATCAATAGACGGTGAAACAATTTTCACTGTCGAGATTGGAAGTAATTGTAATTTTGTTTTGTAGAAGAAGTGTTCTTATATAGAATAAGAAAGTTGAGAAGTAAATTTTTGTCATAATACTAGGGGGGTATTTATGTGATTAAATTTTACCAAACATATGAAAATTTTAAGTCTTATTGGTCCCAATGGAAGCATTGATACATTATTTTTTTCCTTTTCATAAAAAAAATATGGATTTTTCTAAATCTGTCGCTCTTATCAAGAATGGGTTTTATAAGAAAAGTATCCAAAGGGTTCTTTTGAAAAAGAACCCTTTGGATACTTAAAATATTATTTGCTTTACGTGAATCAAGATTACCTTTTAGTTTTTACCAATTGGTGGTGGAGGTAAAACAACGTCTTCTATTATTCTTTTAACAGTGATTACATCTACCTCACCTTGTATAGAAAGATCATGCCCAGTGATATTAGAATCTGCATCAACATCAAAAGAAAACGAAAACGATAATGCATTGGTTTCTGCATTATAACTATAGTTGGTGATAGAAAAATTAGATATATATTCATCATCTTTGCTATAACCACGATTGCTTAATGGCAAATAGGCCAAGTCTTCAAAAATAACATCATATTTATTGATAGAAAATATGAAATCTTCAAAGCTATGCTCTTCGGTTTCTGGATTTTTGACTGTAAATTCTAAAAAAACAGCAGCTCTTTGAAATTGATTACCAGGAGCACTTAAAAAGCGAGCTACCTCATAGTGATTATATTCTTGATCTATATTTAAAATGTTTAATCTATCTTCGTTTTTGGTAAACTCAAAAGTATTAGAGTCTGTAAATGCTATGTTATTATCTGGTCTTTTGCCTGTAAAGGTAAGCTTTATGCTACCGTGTTTTAAAAGCTGATCAAAACCGACTCCGTTTTCTCCATTAGTACCGTTATTGCCATCTGTTCCGTTAATGCCATCTGTTCCATTATTTCCAGAGGATCCTATAGCTCCATCTTCTCCTTCGCAATTCGTTAAAAATATTCCGAGACAACAAATGATCAGTGTCTTGTATATAGTAGAAATAGTAAATTTTTCCATTTTTTTGTTTTATAATAAATTTGATATTGTATTAGCGTCTTTCTGGTCCTCCTAATAAGTTTTTGAAGATAATTAGATCTACCTCACCTGATATAGACAACTCTTTTGCTGTAGAATTAGTAGAGGCACCTACATTGTAGGAGAAGGAAAATTTTAAATTGTTAGTTTCATTGTCAAAACTAAAGTTCGTAACACTTAGGTCGGTTATTCCAAATTCATTTGCAGGACCAACCTCAAATGATAATGGAGGAAAGTTCACTGTAGATACACTAAAAATAGATAAATCTTCTGTTGTCACATAGTATTGATTGATACCAAAAGAAAATCTATTAATACTTTGGTTTTCTTGACCTATATTAGTGACATTTAAAGCGAATCTTACATGAGATTCTTCTTCGGTAGTAGGGATATTCAGGAATCTAGAGGTATAAAACCAATAAGAGTCTTCATATAGAGTAAAGTTATTGTAATCTGCATTGTTAGCTGTAAACTTGTAAGTGTTTTCATCTGTAAATGCTTCTCCGTTAGGATTTTCTCCTGACACAGTGAATTGGATACTTCCGTATTTAACTGCATCGTCATAACCAATGGCATTGTCGCCATTAACCCCATTTTCTCCGTTGCTTCCATCTTTTCCATCAGCTCCATTTTCTCCATTAGGGCCAATAGCACCATCTTCACCCTCACAATTAGCAAGGCATAATCCTAAAAAACAAATAATAAGGATTTTGAATATTGAATTGTATGTATGTTTTTTCATTTTTTTATGTATAAATACTATAATGTTAATGTTTTTTTAGATGGATTGGATCGATACTTTTAAGCACTGTGATATCAACTTCGATTTCTATAGAAAGATCATGTTTAGTTTGATTACCTTTGGCCTCTGCTGGGAGTACAAATGAAGATGTAAAACTTAACTTATTTGTCTCTTCATTGAAATTATAATTTGTAAAACTGAAATTATTAATGCCACTATTTTCAGCATCATGAGGGAGTGATGTTGCCATAAAAGCATTCATATTAAAATAAGTTTGGTCATTGGCAATAGCAATGTAATTTTGAAGCGAAACTTCAAAATAACTGAAGGCCTCTGTTTCTTTTCCTGGATCCGTCAACTCTAAGTAAAAATTGATTTGTGGTTCCATCTCACGAAAATTATCATTAGTAGTATTTAAAAAGCGTTGAGGTTCAAAAGAAAGGTATTCGTCAGTTTTGTAGAAACGATTTTGAACACCAGAGGGGTTCGTAAACTTAAAGGTTTCGGTGGCGTTAATTGCAACACCATCGGGTCTTTTGCCTGTTAAAGTAAGTTTTATACTTCCGTACTTTGTTAGTTCTTCAAAACCAACACCATTTTCTCCATCTGTTCCATTGGTACCATCGGTACCATCAGTTCCGTCTATGCCGTCTTTTCCGGCAGGGCCAATTTCTCCATCTTCACAGTTGGATAGAAAAATCCCTAACATACAGATTAACATAATCTTGAGGTAATTTTTTTTCATTGTTCTCTTTTTGTTTAATATTTAAAGTTTGGATATTACCAGGAGGCAAAGAGCCTCTTGATGTTTTCAAAGGAACAATTAGTAATTGTTCCTTGTTTTTTGACTAGTGCTGTTTTTTGCTGTTCAGAAATGAGATTTTATAATCTTTATTATTCGAGCAAATCCGCAGTTATTCGTTATTTTGATGAATTAGTAAATCTGAATAGTGTCTATTACTTTAATAGAACCATCTTCTAATGTAGAATCGATTTTGATTCCATTGATTTCTGTAGTGACTTTAGTTTTTAATCCTTCTGCATCGATTTCATGATTTTCTACTTCACAACTTGTGATAGAAATAACAAATCCTAACAGAGCAAGAATTTTGAAATAATTTTTTCCCATTTTTTCGGTTTTTAGTGATTAATAGTATGGCCTGTCTTTTATTATTTTTTATAGTACTTTGCTCTTACTTATTGATATCTCATACAAAGTGTTGTTCCCAATAACACTTGAGTTTCGATAGTGAATTTGCATAATGATCAATATAACAGTCTTTGGCATGAGGTGTTAAATAATTGTCATTAAGCATGTTAAAGCATGAATATGTTTTATATAATTAAGACGCTTTTTTTGTCAAGGCAAAATTATAGATTTCGATAGGGTGGTAATTCACCCGAAATGGGTGATATTTTGTTTTTCTATATGTTTGAACATATAAAAGATGCTTTCTTGGTAAAGAAAGACGATGACTGATTATTGAATAAAAGTATGATGTAAATTTATAAATGAATTGCTTGTTGTAATCTAGGGTCTGGTGGTGCAAATTGACTAAATACCCAAAACAAAAGAACATCATACCACTGTAGAGTCTTTGTATTATCTTTGCTGCCCTTTGTAATTACTAGTATGAGTACATGAACCTATTGTATTTAAAACTATATCATTCCTTTTTATTATTGGTATGGCTCGTGCCTTCCATAGTATATGCGCAATATAATGTTACGGTGTATAATAGTACCAATGGGTATCCTCATGACCTTTCTTATCAAATATTACAAGATACAGATGAAGTGTTATGGATAGGTACCGATGTTGGTTTGGTCAGATATAATGGTACTGATTTTAAAACGTATTCGATTGCGGATGGTTTGCGTAATGATTATGTTATAGATGTAGAAAAGCTTAATAGGGGTTGTAAAATAATAGCAACCTGGGGTGGTGGACTTCATGTTTTGGATAAGTATGATGAAATCAAACCGCTTATGCCAAATGATAGTTTGTATAAAGTCCAAAAAGTATATGACTTTGGAGAAGATTTTGTGGCAAAAGTTATAGCAGGAAGTTTTAAGTTTTATAAGAAAAAGAGTGAAGGATATGATGTGATGAGTTTTCAGACCTATTCTGAAAAAAATAAGCCTGTTATATACAAATATACAGAAGTAGTTGGTTCCCAAATACAGCAATCAGAATTAGTGAGTTTAGAATTAGATTATAAAAAAATTGATGATAGATTGTTTTTTTACAATGAATACCTGTCTGATTCAAAGGTGATTAAAGGGTTGTTTGAGCTGTGTGATAATTTAAAATTCGAGACAGCTTACCCGTTTTTAAATGATTATGAAATATTTGATTTGGGCCGACTTGATAATGGTATGTTTTATGGGGTAACGTCCAATTCGGTTCTTTTTTTTAGTGAAGAAAGATTGATTGAAGAAAAGCATTTTTTTAAACAACAAAAAGGTCGTTTAATTAAGTTTTTTAAAAAATCGAATGTAGAGGTGTATGTTCAGAAAACTTTTGAAGGACATCATAAAATCTACGTTTATGATATTTATGATAACAATTGGTTTTTATTGCCAGAAAGATATTTACAAAAAAGTCTTATCAGTGATATTCTGATAGATAAAGATGGTAATATCTGGATAAGTTCTTACGGAAATGGGTTGATCAAAGTGGCAAAGAGAAGCCGTTTGCCAATTGTAAAATCTATACCCTGGAAGAACTGCTTAGATTTTATTGATGCTACCCCAAATGGATATTTCTTGTTAGAACAATATTCTATCAATTACTTAAATAATGAGTTGGATACCATACAGCGTTTAAAAATACCTAAAAGTGTGTGGTTCTCGAGAAGTACAGCGAATGAAATTTTCCTGGGAGGAAACCTACCCCATTCCCAAACTTTCAATTTTATGGGTAAAAAGATAAGTTTTGATAATGGATTTCGGATACATGAACATAACAAAGATTCTATTTTCTTTTCTGATGGACATTTGTTGGTAAAACGTAGGGGAGAAGCAAATGCATCCACAATTATTAAACATGATATAGGCTCCAGATTTAAGAATATTGATATCGAAGATGTCCTTATTTATGATGACAAAATTTGGTGTGCATCAAATATGGGGCTTCAAGTTTATGATTTAACAACGTTAAAATTAAAGCAACATATTACCGTAGAAGACGGTTTAACAAGTAATTATATTGAGAAACTGTCACCTTCAAAAAATGGAATTTGGATTGCCGCAATCAATGGATTACATAAATATGAGTTTGAAAAAGATGAAATTACGGTACTTGACATGGAAAGTACGCATCAATCTAATCAGATTAATTCTATAGTATGTGATGACTTTGATCAGTTATGGATTGGTACCCAAAAAGGTTTGGTACTTTATAAAGATGCTGTTTTTTACAATTTTTATCAGGATGATGGATTGTCTTCTTCTTTTACTTCCAAAATTTTTACAGATACAGAAAAGAGGTTATGGTTATTTGGTAATAGAGGAGTAGATATTCTTGCCAATCATAACCCCTTTGAACCAGAGTCATCTCCATTGTTAAAAATAGTTCAACATGGTAGTCGTTTCGAAATAGAATATGTTGACTATTCCAAATTTTCGAAAATAACACAATTTAAAATTAATGATCAGGATTGGAGAATGTTTCAGGATTCAGAGCTTAATTTTAACAATTATAAATATGGAAAATATCAAATACAATTTCGTATTAGAAAATTAAATAGTGATTGGAGTTATTCTAAAAATTTTGGGTTTTCAATTCATAGACCCTGGTATATAAAATGGTATATGATATTGAGTTATATCATTTTGGTACTGACGGTGGTGTCGATATTTATTATTTTGTATTTAAAACGGTTAAAAAAGAGAAATACTGTTTTAAGAGCAACAATAGAACATTCTAAATCTTTGCAAGAAGAGCTGGATAATGTAAGAGAAAATGTGGCACAGGATTTTCATGACGAATTGGGAAATAAATTGGCAGGAATCACTGTTTTGTCAGACAGAGTTTTAGATCGTAGCTTAGATGAAAACTCAAAAATGTTTAAGGATCTCTCTCGTATTAACAAGGATGCCAAATCATTGTATTACGGCATCAAAGATTTTATATGGAGTATAGATAGTAAGCATGATGATCTTGAAGAATTAATGATGTATCTTAAAGATTTTGGAGAAAATTTGTTTGCGAACACAGATATCCAGTTTTTTGTAAACCCCAATTTTGATCGTACTCCTGTCAAACTACCATATTATTGGTCCAGGCACCTGCTGTTAATTTTTAAAGAAGCCATGACCAATATTTTTAAGCATTCTAAAGCAAGTAGAGTTGATTTTGATTTTGATTTGAATAATGATAAACTAAGAATTGTGATTAAAGACGATGGAGTGGGGTTTTGTATGGATTCTATGAGCCGAAAAAATGGGCTGTCTAACATGACCAAACGAGCTTTTAGTATTGGTGGTACGCTAATGATTACCTCGAATCAGGGAACCCAAATTGTGTTTGAAGCCTTGCTAATTCAAAAATGATGCTAATTAATTTATATGAATATATAATCTATAATACCCTGTTTAGACAATGAAGAAAAGTGTTATCCTTATAGAAGATTATCAACTTATCAGAGAGACATACATAGAGATTATTAATAGTACCACATCCTATAAAGTTGTAGGAGATTTTGAGAGTTGTGAAGATGCATTACCAAAATTAAAAGAATTAATGCCGGATATCGTTTTTTTAGATATTACCTTGCCTGGGATGAATGGGATACAAGGGATACATGAGATTAAACAAGTGATTCCGAATGTTCAAATTATTATGGTTACAGTGCATGAGCAAGCCAATTATATTTTTCAGGCATTGTGTACAGGGGCAATAGGGTATATCACTAAGACAAGTGGTAAGAAAGAGATCTTAGAGGCTTTAAGTGAATTAGAGCGAGGAGGTGCACCTATGAGCAGTGGTGTTGCAAGAAAAGTGGTAGAGTCATTTAAAGTTAAAAAGTTTGAAAACCTTACAGAAAGAGAAAATGAAGTTTTGGATCATTTGGCTAGTGGCAAAAGTTATGCTTTGATTGCAGATACCATGTTTTTAAGCTTAAATACGATAAAAACACATATTCGTAATATTTATGAAAAACTTCAAGTAAATAGCAAAGATGAGGTAATTAAGCTTTATAACGACAGCCAATAAATAGATTTTTCTAACGATACTTTTACATAAAAAAACACCCAATTATTATTCAATAATTGGGTGTTTTTTTATAAAACTCAAAAATGTTAAAAAGGAAAAGGAGGAGTGTCTCCTGGTAAAGAAACATTCTCTAAAACAGTTACGTTAACATCTCCTGATATGGTTAGTTCATTTCCTGTGTCATTTGAGTCACCATCTACTACAAAGAAAAAAGAAAATACCAAGTTGTTAGTCTCTTCATTAAAGCTATAATTAGTGATACTAAAATTCGATATTTCATCATCATCATGGTTGTATTCACCTTCATCCAAAACAACGTATTTAAAATCATCAGAAATAATAGCGTAGTCATCTACGGCAAAGAAAAGCTCTTTACTTTCGTCTTCTTGTCCTGGATTTATGATATCTAATTTAACTCCTAAAGTGGATTCTTGATAACTATCATCAGGAGTACTTAGGAACCTAAATACTCGATAAGAGATTTCATCTTCATCAATAACGATACCAGAGTGATCTTCTAGCTGATCTCCTTCTATAGGAGTAAATTTAAATTCTGCAGTATCATTAAAAGGAACATCATCAGGTCTTGTTCCTGTAAAAGTAACTTTAATACTACCAAATTGAGTTAACTCGTCAAAGCCAACTCCATTCTCACCATTGGCTCCATTTTCACCACTAATTCCATCAATTCCGTCTATACCGTTAATTCCATTAGAACCATCTTCTCCTTCACAGTTAGAAAGAGTAATGCTTAAAAAGCATAGTAAAGCAATTTTTAAGTAATTTTTTGTCATCCTTTTTTATTTTAATTTATTAGTATGTTCGCCTTGAGCGAAAAATGGATGCGAAAATAAATCTTTTAAATGGTTTTAGCGCAAAAAAAATATGGGTTTAATACTGTGATTGTGGTGTTTTGTTGAGCGATGAAATGCAAAATGTTTAGCTTTTCTTTTCGAGTTTTATAGAATGTATAATGATTTATATAAATACAGAGATAAAAACAAACTGTCGTTTAGTAATATTTGAGGATTGTGTATTTCTTTTTTTATTTTAAAAAAAAGGACGAATGGATATTTAAAATTGATTTTTTTAAATTTTTATGGTTTTGAAAAAAGAATACTTTAGATAAAACCCTATTAGAATACGTTCTAATAGGGTTTGTTATAGTAAGATTAAATGTCTTTTATCTAGGTTGACCAATGTATTTAAATACTATGACATTTACTTCTCCAGATATTTTAAGATCCTTGCCTGTAGCGTTGTTTGCTCCTGCCACATCAAAAGAAAATGAAAATATCAGGTTGTTGGTTGCTTCATCAAAAGTATAGTTTGTTATATCAAGATTAGATACGCCGGTAGATCCGTTTGAGTAGTTACCGTATAAATTGAAATAAGATAAATCATCTAAAATTACAGGATAGTTATTAATATTGGTATCGAGTTCTAGTTCTTGGTTTTCTTCTCCCAGATTAGAGATTTCTAAGGTTAGGTTAACTGAAGGTGCTTGACGGCTTGAACTGGGAACATCCAGGAATCTGTCGAATTCAAATTCTATATAATCCTCTTCTTCATAAAACCAATTATCATCGCCGCTTTGGATGAATTTAAAATCCGAAGTATCTGTAAATGCTTCATCATTATCGGGTCGGGTACCTTCTAAGGTAAGTGTAATGTTTCCATATTTAACCAGATCGTCAAAACCAATTCCATTAGCCCCATTATCTCCATTAGTACCGTTGGTTCCATCGGTTCCGTCAATACCATTTTCACCAGAGGGTCCGATTGCTCCATCTTCTCCTTCGCAATTTGTTAATACAATGCCTAAACAGCATATCAAAATAATTTTACAGCTTGTTTTCAAATTAAAATTTCTCATTTTTTTGTTTTTATAAATTATTTTTGTGTTGTAGTTGTATGATTATGATTGCTGTGTAAGAAGCAATGTTTTCCCTTATAATCAACTAGTGATCAAAAGTAATGTAGGAGTATCTTTTCGAAAACACGGTATTAGGTGAAAATTGTACCCCTGAAAACAGTGAAGAACAGGAAAACGAAACCTGTATAAGATATTTTAGTTTTGTTATATTGTTAAATAGAGGGGTAAATATAGATGTGCCATGAATTGCATGATTTTGCAAAAATAATGAGTACTAACATGACATATAAAGGGAGCTTATAATAAATCTTATCGTTGAGATCTGGATTTCACATTGGCAAGACATAGTTTTATAATTTCATCGATTCTTTTGTCTCGGGTTTCTTGCCTTTTTGCTTGACTAAGCCAATACAGATAGTTTTTGCGATAGCTGGGGCTAAAGTTGTTGTAATTGTTTAATGCTTTTGGGTGTAGATCAAAAGCATTTTGTAAATCCTTTGGTATAATACCATTTTCTACATCATCCAATGCAAACCATGCTTTATTGTTTTTTGCAATGTCAATTGCTGCTAATCCACTTGTATGCATTAATCCAGTAGCGGTAAGTTCTTTTATGTAGCTTTTGTTGAGCTTACTCCATACGCTTTTGGGTTTACGAGGGCAAAAATATTGTCGCCTGCGTTCATGATCCAATTTTTTTACTGTAGAATCAATCCATCCGTAGCAAAGAGCGACTTTTACAGCTTCTTCCCACCGCATGCTTGGGGTATTACTTTCTACTTTGTAGAATATTAAATATACGCCACTTGAGCGATCGTGATTTTCATGAAGCCACGATCGCCATTTTTTATCATTTTCGAAATATAATTCTGGTTTTTCACTCATAAAATGCTGTGAAAGAGAAATGTCAAATAAAACAATTTTTAGTGTGCCTCTAACCAGTTGGTACCAAGGCCAAGATCAACATCTAGTGGCACATCTAATTTATAGGCATTTTCCATTTCTGTCTTTATTAACGCTTTGATTTCTTCTAACTCAGGTTTGTAAACATCGAATACCAATTCATCATGTACCTGTAATAACATTTTGGTTTTATAATTACCTTCTTTTAATTTATCATGAATATTGATCATGGCTATTTTGATAATGTCAGCGGCGCTTCCCTGAATAGGAGCATTTACTGCATTTCGCTCTGCAGCGCCTCTTACAATGGCATTGGCAGAATTGATGTCTTTTAGATAACGTCGTCTACCTAGCACAGTTTGAACATACCCATTTTCTCTGGCAAAGTCTACTTGTTCGCTCATATAGTTACGAAGTTTGGGATATGTTTTGTAATAGGTGTCGATAAGCTCTTTGGCTTCACTACGAGATAAGCTAGTTTGATTGCTTAACCCAAATGCAGATACTCCATAAATAATTCCAAAATTAACTGTTTTGGCATTACTTCGTTGTTCTCTGCTAACCTCATCTAGCGCAACATTAAATACTTTGGCAGCGGTAGATGCGTGAATATCTTCACCATTTTTAAAAGCATCGATCATGGTTTCTTCTTTACTTAGTGCAGCAATAATTCTTAGTTCTATTTGCGAGTAATCTGCTGCGAGTAACGTGTATTCTTCGTTTCTAGGAATAAACGCTTTTCTTACTTGTCTTCCTCTTTCTGTTCGAATAGGGATGTTTTGTAAATTAGGATTATTAGAACTTAATCGTCCTGTCGCTGCAACGGTTTGCATATAATCAGTATGAACACGTCCCGTATTTTCGTCAATTTGTGTAGGTAGTGCATCGACATAAGTACTTTTTAACTTAGATAGACCTCTAAAATCTAATATGTTTTGAATGATATCATGGTCTTTGGCCAGATATGATAAAACATCTTCTGCAGTAGAATACTGTCCGGTTTTGGTTTTTTTAGGTTTGTCAACTAGTTTCATTTTTTCGAATAAAACAACCCCCAATTGTTTTGGTGAAGCAATGTTAAATTCCTCTCCGGCTTCTGTGTAAATTTTTGTTTCTAGTTCTTTAATATCGTTATCCAGCTCCTCAGAAAGTGATTTTAGAAAAACTTTATCAAGGTTGATTCCTTCGATTTCCATAGTGGCTAAAACTCTAAGCAACGGAATTTCTATTTTTTCAAACAACGATAATATATTGGCATCAGTAAGTTCTGGAGCAAAATGCTCTTTTAACTGTAGCGTGATATCTGCATCTTCCACAGCATATTCTGTTTGTTGATCCAGAGGAACTTGTCTAAAGGATAGTTGATTCTTACCTTTTTTACCAATCAAATCTGAAATAGATACTGGCGTATAGTTGAGATAGGTTTCGGCAAGTACATCCATATTATGTCTCATATCTGGATTGATGAGGTAATGAGCAAGCATGGTATCAAAAAGTACTCCTTTTACTTCGATATTGTATTTTGCCAGTACTTTGATATCGTATTTTAGGTTTTGGCCAATTTTGGTGATCGAAGTATCTTCAAAGAAAGGACGCAGTTCTTCGATCAATTTCTGAGCTTCTTCGCGATTCTCGGGAAAAGGAATATAAAACCCTTTGCTGGCCTCCCAGGAGAATGCAATTCCAACTAATTCTGCACTCAAAGGGTTAAGCCCTGTAGTTTCTGTATCAAAACATACATTTTTTTGTTTTAATAGATTTTGAATGAAAAGCTTCATGGCCATTCCCGGTGCTATACTTTGATAAAAATGTTCTGTAGAACTAATGTTTTTTCTATTAGAAAAAGGTGTTATATCAGAACCAGATTCACCTTCTTCGAATAAAGAAAATTGCCCTGCGCCAGCTTGTTTGGTTGTTTTCTTTTTTGAAGAAGTGACACTACTTCCTTCTTTGGTATCAGTACTTTCTTTAGAGAATATTTTTACAAACTGATCTTTGAGTCTCCTAAACTCTAATTCTTCAAAAATCTCCTGAACCTTATTTCCATCTGGATCAGAGAGTTCATAATCATCACCATTAAATGTGACATCGCAATCTGTGATAATGGTGGCTAATTTTTTTGAAAGAAGCCCGAGTTCTGCATTGGCCTCTACTTTTTCTTTCATTTTACCTTTTAACTTATCGGTATTAGCCAGTAAGTTTTCCATAGAGCCATATTCTGCAAGAAACTTTTTGGCTGTTTTATCACCAACCCCGGGTAATCCTGGGATATTATCTACAGAATCTCCCATCATACCCAGATAGTCAATTACTTGTTCTGGACGCTCAATTTCGAATCTTTTTTGCACCTCTGGAATTCCCCAAATTTCTATACCGTTCCCCATTCGGGCAGGTTTGTACATAAAAATATTTTCAGAAACGAGTTGTGCATAATCTTTATCAGGAGTTACCATATAGGTTTGGTACCCTTCTTTTTCGGCTTGTTTGGCAATCGTTCCTATCAAGTCATCGGCTTCAACTCCAGTTTGTTCAATAATAGGAATATGCATAGCTCTCAAGATATCCTGAATGATAGGTACAGCAATACGAATTGCTTCTGGAGTTTCTTGTCTATTCGCTTTATATTCGGGAAAAACAGCCAATCGATCAGTACTTCCGCCTTTGTCAAATGCAACTGCCAAGTAATCTGGCTTTTCTCTTTTAATGACATCAAACAAAGAGTTTACAAAACCCATAATAGCCGAGGTGTCCTGGCCTTTAGAATTAATTCTTGGGTTTTTAATAAGTGCATAGTATCCGCGAAAAATAAGAGCAAACGCATCTAGAAGAAAAAGACGTTTTTGTGACATAATATGAGTTAAGTATTTTTAAAAATGCAATATAAAAATAAGATTAATCAAAATATGCTATAAAGCTATAATTAATATGATCTGTTGATACTTTTTGTTAGACTAGAAGAGATGTACTTTGTTAGAATGCTGGTAAAAAAAGAAATGCCGTCAGAATCGACGGCATTTCGCCCCAAAATAAAATTGATAACAATGTATCAATTGCTATAAATACGTTTATAGTATATTGTAATTTATTCTTGTATAGTCAAGTAATTAAGCCCTAATAAGGAAATATTGAACGAAGTTACAAATAAAAATCTGACTTCTACAAGAAATTGGTAAGATTTATACGGCCTACACTATTGATTTTAACTATTTTCGGGGCTTAGGTTTCTTAATAGTTAATTTTTACTTAAAAAAAATAATACCTAAAAAAGGAAGAATAGTTTTGTTTAGAATATAAAAGCACTTATATGCGTTGGCTACTGCTCATAATTTTTTATACACTGGTCGAAGTGTATGCCTATCAGGCGATAAAAACGATTACCAAAAATTATTGGATACAAATAGGAGGTGTTGTTATGTCTCTTTTGGTATTGGGATATGTTATTTATGTCTTTGCAAATTATGATAGAAGCGTAGGGCCTACAAAATATACATTAAGGGCAAGTGCTCTCTTATTACTTACACTAGTGCCTAAATTGGTGCTGGTTTTATTTATGTTTGGAGAAGATATTATTCGAATTTGTGTTTTGGGGTATAGGTATATATCCACCACTTTTTTTGAAAACGGCGCAACACAATATCTTCCTGATAGACGAAAGTTTATAAGCCAATTGGCATTAGGAATTGCTGCAATACCTTTTACAGGTCTGTTATATGGAGTTTTTAAAGGCAAGTATAATTTTAAGGTGATTCGTCATGTTCTTTATTTTGAAGATCTTCCTAAAGCTTTTGATAAATTTCAAATTACTCAGATTTCTGATATACACTCTGGTAGTTTTGATGATCCTAAAAAAATTGAATATGCTATTGATTTGATCAATGAACAACAAACAGATTTGTTATTATTTACAGGGGATATCGTAAATACGATGGCAAAAGAGATGGATGATTGGATTGATGTGTTTAAACGTATAAAGATGCCTAAGTTTGGTAAATATTCTGTGTTAGGAAATCATGATTACGGCGAATATGTAACCTGGCCAAGTGAGGAAGAAAAAGAAGCAAATTTTCAGGCGATAAAAGATATTCATACTAAAATCGATTTTAATCTGTTACTTAATGATAGTACTTTTATAGAAAAAGAAGGAGAACGTATTGCGATTGTTGGAGTTGAAAATTGGGGACACAATTTTAAAAAGGCAGGAGATTTGAGTAAAGCATCGCAAAATATACGTAAAGAAGACTTTAAGGTTTTGTTAAGTCATGATCCTTCACATTGGGAGTACGAAGTGAAAAACCACGAAGATCATTATCATTTGACTCTAAGCGGTCATACGCATGGTTTTCAGTTTGGAATAGAAATACCAGGGTTTATTCGCTGGAGCCCAGTGCAATACGTGTATAAGCAATGGGCAGGAATGTATAATGAATATGGGCGATACCTTAATGTAAATCGAGGATTTGGATTTCACGCGTTTCCTGGACGAGTAGGAATATGGCCCGAGATTACTGTAATTGAGTTAAGAAAAGGTGTTAAGCCCGCTTAATTCGTAGAAAGTGTTATATTTACAATGGTTTAAAGGTCGATTTTTTAGCGATCTGAAATGTAAAAATTTTTGAACATGTCAAAGTTTGGAGATATAATAGGTAATGGAGTTCCTGTTTTATTGGACTTTTTTACCGAATGGAATGAACCTTCTCTTGCAATGCACCCTGTGTTAAAGGATGTAGCGGCTGCAATGGGAGATAAAGGAAAGGTTATAAAGATAGATGTCGATAAGAATGAAGAATTGGCAACTGCTTTGCGTATTAAAGGGCTTCCTACTTTAATGATTTATAAAGATGGAGAAATGGTATGGAGACAAAGCGGAGAGCAAGATGCGAATACCTTGATTAGTCTAATGAAAGAATTTCTTTAGACAATTAAACTATAGCATCAAATACGTATCCTTCCTTATCAAAATGCTTTAGAACAGCGGGTAAAGCAATCCTTAGGTGTTTTGAAGCCTTTATACTGTCGTGAAAAACGACGATACTGCCTTGTTCTACATGATGAATCACATTCTGGATACATTCTTCTGTAGATATTGATTGCATCCAATCTTTTGATAATACATCCCACAGTATAACTGAATACCCTAATTTTTTTATAGCTTTTAATTTAGTTCTGCTAATTTGCCCATAAGGCGGTCTAAAGAGCTTAGGAGTTCTTTTATTTTTAGTGTAATATGTTATCGTTTGCTGGCATTTTATGACGTCTTCTAAATATGCGTCTTGACTATTTTTCCAAGCTTTTAAATGATAATAAGTGTGATTGCCTATTGTGTGTCCCTCTGCAAGTATTTTTTTAAAAATATTAGGATGCTTTTTGATGTTATCTCCAATGCAAAAGAAAGTGGCTTTTGCGTTGTAAATGGCTAATTGATCCAAAACAAACTCTGTTATATTAGGGATAGGGCCATCATCAAAAGTTAAGTAAATTTTTTTTTGATGGTTATCAAAAAGATCCCATGTGTAATTTGGGAAAATTGACTTGATAAACCTGGGTGTTTTAGTTGGAATTACAGTCACCTTACTAAGGTAGATAAAAAAACCGGATGATTGTAATTTATCATCCGGTTTATATATTAGTTAGGGATGCTGTCTATAGTGTCTATGGTAGGTTTTTCTTGATTCATGAATTCTTTGATCAGATCTTCCTCCTGTTTCTGAATGGCTTGTTCGTCATCATATTCTTCGTCCTCAGAATATAATCGAGTAAATAATCTTAGATATTTATTAAACTCATCTGCCTTTTCTTCTATGAGTTCTCTATCTTGATTGATTAATAGAAGATCTACCACACTACGATATCGTTCTACATTAGTTACGATGTCTTCTGCATATCGATATTGGTCTTTAAGTTCTAAACTGCCAAAATAGGTAAGCTTCTCTTGGTATTTTTTGGCAAGTTTATTCCAGAGATCTCTTGCTTTTTGTTTTTCTCCTATCTCATAATATCCATTAACATAAGGCTCTAAAAGTGTGTAATATTCATAATACTCTATTGGCATTTTTTCCATCGCCAAATCCAAAATATCTTTTGCTTTGTCTTTTTTGTTTTCGGCAACTAATGCTTCGATAAGCCTGGCCAAATTACTTCTATAGGTAATAGCATTTCGTCTCGTTTCTGGATCATGATAAATATTAGGGTCGTTGCTATTACCCCAATCCCAACTCGTTACGTTTTTGTACATTAAATCGGTGTCTACACGTCCCATTTCAAAAGGATTACGGCGATCCATTTTAGTTAAAATAGGAACTAATTTATAGGTAACTCCATCAAGTTGTAAATAGTCTTTCATCCATAAGAAATCATCGTCGCCATAGCTTCCGCCTGTAAAATAGATGGGTCTTTCCCAATTGTTATTGGCAAGTACATCTAACATCAATAGGCGATTTTTAAACAATAGATCTCCTTTAAGGTGTATATCGATGTGTGGAACAATAAGATCTGCATCTTTTTGAGACACAATGCCATTTCTAAGTACCGCTTCTTTGTCTACAGGTATTCTAATATGTTTAGTTGGAAACGTGTTTACTTTTTTTCCACTTTGTAAATCTCCTTTGGTACGGGGGTCATCAGATTCTATCCATTTCATCCAGTTTTTGATAAGCATTGTATCGTTGGTAACTGGTTTGTGATAAATAGCATCATTATTACCAAAACGATAAAAATTGTGGGTTAACTGAGAAGGGACAGGTTTGCCATCGTAAGCCGCTTTTTTCATTTGATCTATGTACCAATCGGTTGCAAAAAGGCTGGTATTTACGGTTCTTACATCTGTTCGATACCCTTCGATTTCTTGGGCGTACCATAAAGCAAAAGTATCGTTGTCACCAATTGTATATAATATTGCATCTTTTTGGCAGGATTGTAGGTACATTTTTGCCATAGATTGTGCAGTATATCTATTAGATCGATCGTGATCATCCCAATTTTCTGCAGCCAGAAGAATAGGTACTGCTAATAGGCAAATTGTAGTAATGGCTGGTGCCAAAACTTTAGGCTTTAGGTAACCTTTTAAAAGATCAAATAAAGCATAAACGCCAAAGCCAATCCAAATAGAAAATACGTAAAAAGATCCTACCAGAGCATAATCTCTTTCTCTAGGTTCAAAAGGTCTTTCATTAAGATAGATTTTTAACGCAAGCCCTGTAAACAAAAAGAAAATAAGTAATATCCAGAATTTTTTCTTATCCCTTTGTAACATAAAAACAAATCCTAGTATACCTAATAGTAAAGGTAAGAAATAATAGGTGTTACGGGCTTTGTTTTTGAGAGCATCACTGGGTAAGTTGTCTTGAGAACCTAGGCGCATCTCATCTATAAACTTGATTCCGCTTAACCAGTTTCCTTCCAGATCTGTGAGTCTTCCTTGATTGTCGTCTTGTCTACCTACAAAATTCCACATAAAATAACGCCAATACATATATCCTATTTGATAATCAAATAGGTAAGTTACATTATCCCAAAAAGAGGGTTTTTCGACGTCAATATAGTTGCCAAACGATTGAAGAAATTTATGATAATCATCATTGTCTAGTTTTGCAGTAGCATAATCCCTTCTAAATTCACTTACCGCTTTTAGAAGTTCTTCTTCACCTTGATATTCTGGTTTGATAGTAAATTTAACGGGGCCTGTAAACTCCATGTAATTGGCAATATGTTCTGTGCTCCACATTCTTGGCAAGAAAGCTTTATGTGCATTGTCCAAGTTTTGTTTTGCATTTTTCCAATCATTTACGATGATATATTTTCCAGATTTTAAATCTTTCTCATATTTTGGTTTGTCATCTTCATAGGGATCATTTTCATCTAGATTTGCGTAGATTTCTGTAAACTGTGGACCGTAAAAAAGATGTGTTTCTGGGTATTGTTCTAGGTTGTAATACGCAAGTAATTCTCTTGCATTATTAGGGTTGTTTTCATTGATAACCGTACCGGCATTTGCTCTAATGGGTAACATTAACCAACTAGAGAAACCGACCAGAATAAATAAGACACAAAGTAACAATGTGTTAAGCTGTACATATTCTTTTTTACGGGTGTATTTGATGCCAAAATAAAAAGCAGTAGCGATTAATAATCCGGCGATAATAGTTCCAGAGTTAAAAGGAAGTCCTATAGAGTTGACAAAAAATACTTCTGCTACGCCAAAAAACTTAAGTGTTGAAGGTAATAAAAGTTTGAAAATAAATAACAAAATCGCTACAACCGTAACATTTGCGATAATGAAATTTTTTATAGTAATTTCTTTGTAATTTTTAAAATAATATAACAATCCAATTGCTGGTATAGATAGTAGTCCCATAAAGTGAACTCCAAACGATAATCCAACAATAAATGCGATAAGAATTAACCATTTATTACCTCTGGGGGTATTCATGTCTCGTTCCCATAATAATCCCAGATAAAACATAATTGATAAGATACATGTAGCCATTGCGTATACTTCGGCTTCTACCGCATTGAACCAAAAGCTATCAGTAAATGTAAATGCCAATGCTCCAACCAATCCACTTCCTAGAATGGCAAAGGCTTTTCCTTGTGTCAACTCCTCATCTCTTGTTATTACTTTCTTTACAAGAATAGTAATAGACCAAAACATAAATAGAATTGTAAAAGCACTTGCAAATGCTGATGTCATATTAACCATTAACGCAACTTGTGTCGGGTCTGATGCAAAAGTAGAAGCAAAAGCTCCTATCATCTGAAAAAGTGGAGCTCCCGGCGGGTGTCCAACCTGAAGTTTTGAAGATGTGGCGATGTATTCTCCAGCGTCCCAAAAACTAGCGGTAGGCTCTACCGTCATTGTGTAAACGCATAGGGCAATTGTAAAGACAATCCATCCTACTATTTTATTCCACTTGGTGAAGTTGAATGTATTCATAAACGTATAGGTTATATAACTTGTGGCGAATTTAATAATAAAATTGCTTTAACCTTAGATTTTTTAGGAAACGCTTAACAGAAGTTTATATTTTTAATTGATTGTTATAGAAGTGCTAATTAATAATTTGAAAAATATGTTGAATTTTTTCTTAAAAATGTTTGCATAGCCAAAAGAATGTATTAAATTTGCACCCGCAATGACGCATTGGTCTATGGTGTAACTGGCAACACGTCTGGTTTTGGTCCAGAAGAGTCTAGGTTCGAGCCCTAGTAGACCAACAAAAAAGCCCTTAAGTATTTTACTTAAGGGTTTTTTGTTTTTTGGATGTATACGTGCTTTATCGATGCTAAAGATCTTGTAAAGAAAAAGCTTTTATTGATCGCATTATGATTTGTGTATTTGTTTTTTGAAGAGGTTTAATAATGACAGAATTGTAGGGTTTGGTTGTGAAAAAGAAGATGACAATTCAGTTGATACGATAGTAAGAAAAAAGAGCTCCCTTTGTAATGGTATTGATTTCTGAATATTGATAGTTTTATTATTTGTTTTTTAATAGGTGTTTCTGATTTTTTGTGCTTAATTAATAGGGGATTAGAGTTAGTGTATTGAATGTGCGTGTGTAATTCTGTTATGTCCGTTTTAAAGTGTGAATTATTCTACATCTATTTCTTATATTTATAGATGAGTAAAGGAACTCTATTAAAGACATGTTATATGAAAATCAAGTTTATTATAGTTTTTATCATTTTTCTTTTTGTTTCAAAGCTAACTGTGGCACAAAACCAGGAACAGGATCGAAAAGAAATTGATAAGGTAGTCTCAAGTTTATATAAGGCAATCTCTTTTGGTAAAGGAGAAACTCCAGATTATGATTTGCTCAATGATATTCATTTTTCAGAGGCGGTAGTAGGGGTTGTAGACACAACAAAGATTAAGATTTTTACAGAAGAAGAATTTAGGGCGGCGAATAAAGTTGCGTTCAAAAAACACAAAGTTATTTCATTTCATGAAAAAGAAATTCATGAAATCACCCATGTATATGGTGGAGTCGCAGTGCGCTTTAGTTCGTATGAATTTACGATTAAATTAGAAAACAAACAGCAAACAATTAGAGGGGTAAATACGATACAATTGGTAAAAAAGCCTAAAGGTACTTGGGTAATATATTCGGTAATCTTTAGTGATAATCGCTCATTTCCGGATGTACCCTCTATTTATCTAAAAAAATAACTGTTGTTCTATATTTTAAAGGTTATAACAGGTCGTTTTGCGTGATTTACCACATCTTCTCCTAAGCTACCATTTATAAAATGAGATATTCCCTTTCTGCCATGTGTGCTAATGCCTATGATACCAGCATCAAGTGAATGCGCAAAATTAAGAATCCCTTTTTCTACAGTAATATCATTGTATATATTAAGTGTGTAATTGTCTATTGGTAAGGAAGAAACCATGTTGTTCATTTTTTCTTCGGTTTCATTTGTGGTTTTAAAACCGTTTGCCGTATTGATGCGAACCAAGTGAAGGTTTGCTTCAATAGAATTGGCAAATTCATAAGCAGCTAATAAGCAGGGTTTGTCTTCGTCATCAAAATTTGTGGCATATACAAAATCTTTTACGTCAAAAATATCACAATCTTCTTTGATGACTAATACCGGTTGCTTAGAGGTGCGAACGACCTTTTCTGCATTAGAGCCAATGAACAGTTCTTCAAAACCAGAAGATCCATGAGATCCCATAATAATCATATCTACATTGTTCTTTTTTGAAGCGTCCATGATGCCATCAAGAATCCCTTCAAAGCTAACTGTTTCTATAACTTCAAGATCTTTTAGATATTCTTGTTCTAATACTTCTTCGAATTTTTTATGTGTTTGTTTCATAAAGAAAAGTGCTTCTGGGCCAGGGCCAGAAGATCCAGAAGACATTAGATCTGATAAATGCACGGGCATTTCTAAGATATTGAGCAAATAAATTTTGGCTTCATTTTTTTTTGCTATTTGAGCGGCCACTTTTAAGGCACTTTCTGCTTGGGTAGAAAAATCGGTTGGAACGAGTATACTTTTGATCATAATAATGTTGGTTTTTTGAGAATATCTTCTTTTGCAGTGTGAGCGTTTTACTAGTCTAAAAAAAATGATTCGATTGTGTTGCTTAGTTTATGTCATAAGTTGGTACTTTTTTAAGTATCTTAAATTTACGAATAAATTCATTCTCAGCGATATTTTGTATCTAAGATATTATTACTATCTTTGCACCGTTGAAATTAAAAAACCAGGATGAGGGGACAAAAAGTCCCCTCTTTTTATCTATTTATGTCATTAAGAGACAAAGTACAAAATTTATTAGAGGAGGCGCTTGTAGAAAACCCGTCTCTTTTTCTAATTGAGAGCAAAATTCATCCCGATAATAGTATCGAGATTATTATTGATGGTGATGATGGGGTTAAGGTCGAAGATTGTATTGCAATTAGTAGAGCAATAGAACACAATCTAGATAGAGATGAAGAGGATTTTTCGCTTCAGGTGATGTCTGCAGGAATTTCAGAAGGTCTTACTCATACCAGGCAGTATAGAAAAAATATAGGTAGAAAGCTTAAGGTGAAAACAGCAGAAGATACCATAGAGGGAGAATTGACATCTGCAGAAGAAGATGGGATTACCCTGGTATGGAAAGCACGTGAACCAAAGCCAATTGGTAAAGGTAAGGTTACGGTGGTTAAAGAAGCTGTTGTAGCTTATGAAAGTATTGTGGAAGCAAAAGTTATGGTAACATTTTAATATAATATATTGATATGGAAAATATCGCATTAATAGAATCATTTTCAGAGTTCAAGGATGATAAGTTTATAGATCGAGTTACATTGATGTCGATCTTAGAAGATGTATTTCGAAATGCCCTTAAGAAGAAGTTTGGTAGCGATGATAATTTCGATATTATTATAAATCCTGATAAAGGAGATTTAGAAATTTGGAGAAACCGTGTAGTAGTTGCAGATGGCGAGGTAGAAGATAGTAATCAGGAAATATCACTTACAGAGGCAAGAAGAATTGAGCCAGATTTTGAAGTTGGAGAAGATGCTTCAGAAGAAGTGAAACTTATTGATTTAGGAAGACGTTCGATTTTAGCATTACGTCAAAATCTTATTTCTAAAATACATGAGCACGATAATACCAATATATATAAACAGTTTAAAGAATTAGAAGGAGAGATTTATACGGCAGAAGTACATCATATTAGACATAGAGCAATTATTATGTTAGATGATGAGGGTAATGAAATTATTTTGCCTAAAGATCGCCAGATTCCTTCAGACTTTTTTAGAAAAGGAGAAAATGTTCGTGGAGTAATAGAGTCTGTAGAATTGAAAGGTAATAAGCCGGCAATTATTATGTCTAGAACTTCGCCTTTGTTTCTTGAGAAATTATTCGAACAAGAAATACCAGAGGTGTTTGATGGATTGATTAGTGTAAAGAAAGTAGTGCGTATTCCTGGTGAAAAAGCGAAAGTAGCAGTAGATTCTTATGATGATAGAATTGATCCAGTGGGAGCATGTGTGGGTATGAAGGGATCTCGTATACATGGTATTGTAAGAGAGCTAGGAAATGAAAATATTGATGTTATTAACTATACTAATAACTTGCAATTGTATATAACAAGAGCATTAAGCCCTGCAAAAGTAACTTCGATTAAGATAAATGAAGAAACAAATCGTGCAGAAGTGATGTTAAGGCCAGAAGAGGTTTCTAAGGCTATAGGACGAGGTGGGCATAATATTAGATTGGCAGGTCAATTAACCGGTTACGAGATTGATGTGTTTAGAGAAGGAGTTGAAGAAGATGTAGAGTTAACAGAGTTTTCAGATGAAATAGATTCTTGGATTATAGAAGAGTTTTCGAGAATTGGTCTGGATACGGCAAAGAGTATTTTAGAACAAGATGTTTCTGATTTGGTTAAGAGAACAGATCTGGAAGAAGAAACAGTAAATGAAGTTCTTAAAATATTAAAATCAGAATTTGAGGATTAATAAATACAATTAATTTATATTTGAGCATAAAATAAAAGGCATTTATGGCTGAGGCAAAAACATTGAGATTAAATAAAGTATTACGTGAATTCAATATCTCGTTAGATCGGGCTGTTGACTTTTTGGATTCAAAAGGTCATGAGATAGATGCACGTCCTACTACCAAAATTTCTTCAGAAATTTATCAGCTTTTATTTGACGAATTTCAGACAGATAAGAGTAAAAAGGTGGCTTCAAAAGAGGTTGGAGAAGAAAAGAGAAAAGAGAAAGAAGCATTACGAGTGCAGATAGAGAATGAGCAAGAAGAAAAGAGGAAGCGCGCCGAAGCTCGAGATGTTGTTAAAGCTAAAGCTCAAATAAGTGGACCTAAGCAAATCGGAAAAATTGATTTGGGAAAGGATAAACAAGAAAAAGAAACTGCCAAGCCCGAAGAAAAAGCAGTTAAAACTCCAGAAAAAAAGGAGATTAAAGAAGAGGTGAAGAAAGAAACTCCAACTCCAGAAATTGTTTCGAACAGACCTGTGAAAAAAGGTTTGAAAATAACTGGTAAAGCGCCGGTTCCTCAAAAAGAGGAAAAGCCTAAAGCTGCACCTGTTGTTAAAAAAGAAACACCCAAAAAGGTTGTTCCAGAAGCAAAAACTACAACGCCAGAATCAGAGACTCCGGCAGAACCAGAGAGAGTGAAAACTCAATATAAAAAATTAGATGGTCCTAATTTTACAGGTCAAAAAATTGATTTAACTCAATTTAAAAAACCTGCTAAAAAGAAAGATGATAAGTCTGATAAGAAAACTTCTGGATCAGGAGCTGGTGATGCTGCTAAAAAGAGAAGAAGAAGGATTAGTAAAGAAGGTGGTGGACAAGGGCCTGGCAATAACAGATCAGGAGGTCAATCTGGAGGTAATAGAGGTGGAGCAGGAAGAGGAAGAGGTCCTGCAAAAGGAAAGAGACCTGCTATTGTAAAAGAAGAGCCTAGCGAAGAAGAAGTACAAAAACAAGTACGAGAAACTCTGGAGAAATTACAGGGTAAATCAAATAAGTCAAAGGCTGCAAAATATCGTAGAGATAAAAGAGATCAGCACCGTCAGAAAGCAGAAGATGATGTAGCACAACAGGAGCAAGAAAGCAAAGTGCTTAAAGTTACCGAATTTGTTACGGTTTCTGAGGTGGCTACAATGATGGATATTTCTACTACAGAAGTAATTTCTGCTTGTATGTCACTTGGTATTATGGTGACTATGAATCAGCGTTTAGATGCAGAGACATTGTCAATCGTGGCAGATGAGTTTGGTTATGAAGTGAATTTTGTAACTGCAGATATAGAAGAGTCTATAGAAGAGGTTGTTGATGCGCCAGAAGATTTGGTGAATAGAGCGCCTATTGTGACTGTAATGGGGCATGTTGATCATGGTAAAACATCATTGCTGGATTATATTAGAAAAGAAAATGTAATTGCAGGAGAAAGTGGTGGAATTACCCAGCATATCGGTGCATACGGAGTGCAGTTAGATAACGGGCAAAAGATAGCGTTTCTGGATACTCCGGGTCACGAAGCCTTTACGGCGATGCGTGCTCGTGGTGCTCAAGTAACAGATTTGGCAATTATTGTAATTGCTGCAGACGATGATGTAATGCCACAAACTAAAGAGGCAATTAGTCATGCGCAAGCTGCGGGAGTACCTATCGTATTTGCAATTAATAAAGTAGATAGACAAGAGGCAAACCCAGAGAAGATAAAAGAAAAATTAGCTTCAATGAATTTGTTGGTAGAAGATTGGGGTGGGAAAATACAATCTCATGATATTTCTGCTAAAACAGGATTGGGAGTTAAAGAATTGTTAGAAAAAGTGCTTCTTGAGGCAGAGATACTAGAGCTTAAAGCAAACCCTGGTAGACTTGCGTCGGGTACTGTTGTCGAAGCATTCTTGGATAAAGGAAGAGGTTATGTGTCTACTATATTGGTGCAAACAGGTACACTACGAGTTGGTGATTATGTTTTAGCTGGAAAAAATAGTGGAAAAGTGAAGGCGATGCAAGATGAGAGAGGGAACAATGTGAAAGAAGCAGGTCCATCAACACCAGTATCTATCTTAGGTCTGGATGGTGCTCCACAGGCAGGTGATAAATTTAATGTGTTAGAAGATGAGCGAGAAGCAAAGGATATAGCTTCAAAACGTGCTCAGCTGCATAGAGAGCAATCTGTACGTACACAACGTCATATTACGTTGGCAGAAATTGGTCGTCGAATTGCATTAGGAGACTTTAAAGAGCTTAATATTATCCTTAAAGGGGATGTGGATGGTTCTGTAGAAGCATTAACAGATTCTTTCCAGAAACTTTCTACAGAAGAAATTCATGTTAATATTATTCATAAAGCAGTAGGAGCAATTACAGAAAGTGATGTGTTATTAGCTTCTGCATCTGATGCGATTATTATTGGATTTAACGTAAGACCAGCAGGTAATGCAAGACAAGTTGCAGATAGAGAAGAAATTGATATCAGAACATATTCTATTATTTATGATGCAATTAATGACCTGAAAGATGCAATGGAAGGAATGTTGTCGCCAGTAATGAAAGAAGAAGTTACAGGTACGGCAGAAATTAGAGAAACATTTAAGATTTCTAAAGTTGGTACCATTGCAGGTTGTATGGTGTTAACCGGTAAGATATATCGTAATTCTGGAATACGTTTGATACGTGATGGAGTTGTAGTATATACAGGTGAGTTAGCTTCACTTAAGAGGTTTAAAGATGATGTGAAAGAAGTTGCAAAAGGATATGATTGTGGATTACAGGTTAAGAACTACAATGATATTAAAGAAGGTGATGTTGTAGAAGCTTATCAGGAAGTAGCTGTTAAGAAAAAACTTTAATTACATAAAATATAATTAAAAGAGGCCTGCTAACTAGTTAGCAGGCCTCTTTTTTTATTAAGATATTGTTCTTGTATCAATATGTGAAACATCTGGTTCTTTTGTGTTAGCCGTTGTTTTATGGTTTACTTGTTTAGGTCGTTTTCTTTCTTGTGTAAGTCTCGAATATTGATTTTAGAAGTTGTTTTTGGTGCCACTAATTTTGATAGATGTAAGGAGATTTTGAAGGTTGTGTACTTTTTGTAGTCTTTATGCATTACCTCTTTAGGGGTTTGTATACTTTTTGTAGGGTTGTGGTTAAGTAGAAAAAAGAAAATATTATTGAATTTTGATATCCAAATAGTAATGTTTGAAACCTTGATGATAGAGTCGATAATAATACAGCTATTGGGTGGGTTTTTGTTGATATTTACCTAGTAGAGAAAGTAAGGGTAGCAAATAATAGTTTTTGTAAAGCTAGCAAGGTGTTTCTGGTAAATAGGTGCTAAGGTTTATTAGTTTGTTGGGTATTATTTGTGAAATGGTGAAAAGGAAGGTTGTGGTACAATCTTCCTTTTTTTGATTTGAGTTTTTGGAGATAAAATGATGAAAAAAGAAACAAGGAAAGGTTTGGGATAAAAAAAATCCATAGTCGAAAATACGGCTATGGATTTTTTTTGTGTTATTAAGGTGTGTTTATGACTTGTTTTTTTCGGGTTTAAATATGAAAGCGCCAGAAAATTCTTCTTGGATATCTCTTAGTGCCCTATCTGCTTCTATGCGTGTTCTATAGTTGCCAACCCATACCTTGTACTCTGGTGTTTCCCATTTGATGGAAGATTCCCATTTTGGAAAAAGCTGGTTGAAAGATTTCATAATTTCATTGGCTTTGTTTAGGCTTCCGTTATATAATTGAATTTTATAACGATCACTAAACTCTCCGTCTTTTGACATTTTAGTTTTAATATCAAGAAGCATTTTTATTCTCGAATCTTGATGAATTGTGACAGATGCCTCTGGGGGAGTTGTAACAGCAGCGGCCACAAAATCAGACTGATTTGGGTTTTCGGCTGGGATATTTGTGCTGTCTTGAGCATTTAAATTGGTAATAGTTACCAAGTAAAAACCCAGTAGATAAAAGCAGTTTGTTTTATTTAACATTCTCATTACAAATTGATTTGATACAAAGGTATAGTTTAATAACTCATTATTATAAAAAAAAATTATTTAGAATTATTATAAATTAGTAGTTAACGGTTCTCTAACATTTCTAAAATCGACTTATTATAGTACTTTTGTCGTCGAATTAAAAGTGCCGGTTTTTATGTCTCTTTTTTATGAGTTAACCATAAAAACCATACCAAAAATAAGACGATAATTCTACTTGATAATATGAGACAGGTGAAACACCGAAATTCAGCCTCTAAAATCCTACTACTAGGAACTGTTTTTTTATTTACTTTTTTGAATCCTGTGTTTGCACAGGAAGAAGCAGCTGCTGTTGATAGCACTGCAGTAACCGAAGCTTCATCTGGAGGAGATGTGGCAAAAGGTGAAGAGTTGTTTAAGTCTCTTTGTGCTGCTTGCCATAAGCGATACAAAAAGATGACAGGTCCAGCTCTTTTTGGAGTAACAGATAAGCATAATAAAGAATGGCTGTATTCTTGGATTAAGAATAGTGCAGCAATGATTGCATCTGGAGATGCAAAAGCAGTTGCAATTTTTGAAGAGTACAACAAAACAGCAATGAACGCTTTTCCGCAGCTGTCTAATGCAGATATAGATAATATATTGGCATATGTGATGGTGCCTAAGGCAGAGAAACCTACTTCAGCAGGAGGTGGTTCTACTGTGGCGGTTAGTGACGGATCTGGAGTTTCTAGTGATATTATTCTAGGGATACTTGCATTTGTGTTTTTGATGCTTGTGACAGTGTTGTATCTAGTAAATAAGACATTAAGAAGCTTTGCAGAAGCGAATAATGTTGCACTGCCAGAAGAACAAAAAAGAACTCCATTATGGAGAGCATTTGTTCAAAATCAATTCCTGGTATTAGTAACTGCAATTTTATTGCTATTGGCAAGTGGATACTTTGTCTATGGTTACTTTATGCAAGTAGGAATTGATCAAGGGTATCAACCAATTCAGCCAATTCATTTCTCTCATAAAATTCATGCAGGAGATAATAAGATAGAGTGTAAGTATTGTCATTCATCTGCTAGAGTAAGTAAGACTTCTGGTATTCCTTCTCTTAATGTATGTATGAATTGTCATAAGTCTATAAGTGAGGTGGCAGATGATACTGGTAATGCAGATTATTCTAAAGACTTTTATGATGGTGAAATACAAAAATTATATAAAGCGGCAGGATGGGATGCTAATTCGCAAGCATATACTGATAAAACAGAGCCAGTAAAATGGGTTCGTATACATAACCTTCCTGATTTTGCATATTTCAACCATTCTCAGCACGTAACAGTTGCAGGGGTAGAATGTCAAAAATGTCATGGTCCTGTAGAAGAAATGGAAATTATGTACCAGCATGCGCCACTTACTATGGGATGGTGTATCAATTGTCACAGAGAGACAAATGTTAATGTAGCTGATAATAAGTATTATGAGAAAATTCATGAAGAGCTTTCTAAAAAGTACGGAGTAGATCAGTTAACAGCAGCCCAAATGGGAGGGTTAGAATGTGGTAAGTGCCACTATTAATAATAAATTTTGATTTCTGGAAACAGAAAAATAGTAAGAAGCTAATATCAATTATATATGTCATCAAACAAGAAATACTGGAAAAGTGTTGAAGAACTAGACCAAAATAGTTCTATTGTTGAGACGCTACAACAAAACGAATTCGTACAGGAGATTCCTACCGATGAGTTTTTAGGAGATAAGTCATCTTTAGAAAATTCTTCTACAACACGTCGTGATTTTCTTAAATATGTAGGTTTTAGTACCGCGGCAGCTACTATGGCTGCTTGTGAAGGGCCTGTGAAAAAAGCAATCCCTTATGTAGTGCAACCTGATAGAATTGTACCAGGAGTAGCGAATTATTATGCTACAACAATTGCAGATGGGTACGATTTTGCCAGTGTTTTGATAAAAACAAGAGAAGGTCGACCAATAAAAGTTGAAAATAACAATTTGGCAACTTCTAATGGAGACGCAAATGCACGTGTACATGCTTCCGTATTATCTTTATATGATAGCTCTCGATTACAAGGGCCTAAAAAAGGTGATGCAGCAATAACATGGGATGCTCTTGATAAAGAAGTGACTGCTAAACTAAATGGATTGGCAGGTAAGCAAATTGTGTTGCTAACGCAAACATATGCAAGCCCTTCTACCTCAAAACTTATTTCAGAGTTTAAAGCAAAATATCAAAATGTTAAGCATGTAGTATATGATGCAGTTTCTAGTAGTGAAGCACTGGACGCTTATCAGATGATGTATGGAGAAAGAGCTCTTGCTGATTATGATTTTGAGAAAGTTAATACAATAGTAGGTATTGGTGCAGACTTTTTAGGAGATTGGCAAGGTGGAGGATATGATAGCGGTTATGCTAAAGGGCGTATTCCTAAAAAAGGAAAAATGTCAAAACACATTCAGTTCGAGGCAAATATGTCATTGACTGGAGCAAATGCAGATAAAAGAATACAGGCAACACCAGCACAACAAAAGCAGGTGCTAGCTGCATTATATAAATATGTAACAGGTGCTGGGTCTAAAGGAGCATTAGATTCTAAGTTGGATGCCGAAGTTGTAAAAGCAGCCAAAGAAATCCAAAAGGCTGGAAGAAATGCTGTAGTTGTTACAGGATTACAAGACGTAGATGCGCAACTTGTCGTTTTAGAGATAAATAAGGCAATACGCAGTAAAGCATTTATTGAAGATACACCACGTACTATTCGTAAAGGAAATGCCAAAGCTGTTGGGCAATTGGTTAAAGATATGAATGCAGGGCGTGTAGGAGGTCTTTTGATTGCAGGTGTGAACCCTATGTATTCACTACCTAATGCAAACGAATTTAAAACAGGTCTGGAGAAAGTGGACTTATCTGTTGCATTTACTATGCATGACGATGCCACTGCACAATTATGTAATTATGTAGCCACTACACCTCATTATTTAGAGTCATGGGGAGATGTAGAGCTTAAAAAAGGTAGTTATAGCTTAATGCAGCCAACAATTCGTCCATTGTTTGATACAAGACAGTTTCAAGAAACATTATTGAAATGGACGGGTAACACCAGTGACTATAATGATTATATTAAAAGTGCATGGACTGGTATCTTAGGAGGTACTTCATGGAGCCAAGCTTTGCATGATGGTGTATTGGTAAAACCAGCTTTACCAAAACAAGAATTGGCAGCTGTACTAGGAGAAGGAGAAGAAGAAGCCACTGCATTAAACACACCTAATGTTGCTGCGGCGGCAAGAAGATTGTCTGTAGCAAAATCAAATGGATTAGAATTAACTTTATATACAAAAACTGCTTTAGGTGATGGTCAACAGGCTAATAACCCTTGGTTACAAGAGATGCCAGACCCTATTACCAGAGCTTCTTGGGATAACTATTTGACAGTTTCTAAAGCAGATGCAGAACAGTTGGGATTAACCAATGAAAATGTAGCTAATGGAGCATTAAATGGTAGTTATGCCAAAGTAAGTGCTAATGGAACAGATGTAGTTGTACCAGTAATTATTCAACCTGGGCAAGCAAAGGGTTCTGTTGGGTTAGCATTAGGATATGGTAAGTCTAAAGGACTTAGAGAAGACATGAATGTTGGAGTTAATGCGTATCCTTTATACAAAAACTTTAATGCAGTACAAGAAGTAACCATTAAGCTTGCAGAAGGAACACATGAATTTGCATGTGTGCAGTTGCATAATACATTAATGGGACGTGGTGATATTGTAAAAGAAACCACTCTTGAGATTTTCAATACCAAAGATAAACACGAGTGGAATGCAATTCCTGAAGTAAGTAAGAATCATATCGAATATGAAGTTACTTCTCCAGAAGTTGATCTATGGGATGAGTTTGATCGTTCTGTAGGGCATCATTTTAATCTTTCTATAGATTTAAATGCATGTACAGGATGTGGTGCTTGTGTGATTGCTTGTCATGCAGAGAATAATGTTCCTGTGGTAGGTAAATCAGAAGTGCGTAGATCAAGAGATATGCACTGGTTGCGTATTGATCGTTATTATTCTTCTCAAGAAAGTTTTGAAGGTGATAATACTAAGAAAGATAATATTGCAGGGTTAGGGAGTTCTTTGTCAGAATTTGGAGAGATGGAAACCCCATCAGATAACCCGCAAGTAGTATTCCAGCCAGTAATGTGTCAGCACTGTAACCATGCACCTTGTGAAACTGTTTGTCCTGTTGCGGCAACATCACATGGTAGACAGGGACAGAACCATATGGCATATAACAGATGTGTTGGTACGCGTTATTGTGCAAATAACTGTCCTTACAAAGTAAGAAGATTTAACTGGTTCTTGTATAATAACAATGATGAGTTTGATTATCATATGAACAATGATTTAGGTAGAATGGTACTTAATCCTGATGTAACTGTACGTTCTAGAGGGGTGATGGAGAAATGTTCTATGTGTATTCAAATGACGCAAAAAACTATACTTGATGCTAAACGCGACGGTAGAACAATTAAGGATGGAGAATTCCAAACTGCTTGTTCAGCCGCTTGTTCATCAGGAGCAATGATATTTGGCGATGTAAATGATAAGGATAGTGAAGTAGCTAAACTTACAGAAGATGATCGTATGTATCATTTACTTGAACATGTAGGTACAAAACCAAACGTTATGTATCAAACTAAAGTAAGAAATACTACAGAAGCTTAATTAATTAAATAAAGAATCAATTCAATTATAAAGGATTATGTCTCATTACGAAGCACCTATAAGAAAGCCTTTAGTAACCGGCGATAAAACATATCACGATGTAACTGTGGATGTCGTTGCACCGGTTGAAGGAAAAGCAAATAAATCTTGGTGGATCGTGTTTTCGATCGCTCTTATTGCTTTCCTTTGGGGGATAGGTTGTATTATATATACAGTTTCAACAGGAATAGGAACCTGGGGTTTAAATAAAACAGTAGGATGGGCCTGGGATATCACCAACTTTGTTTGGTGGGTAGGTATCGGTCACGCAGGAACGTTAATTTCTGCAGTACTATTGCTATTCCGTCAGAAATGGAGAATGGCGATTAACAGATCTGCAGAAGCAATGACCATCTTTTCGGTTATTCAGGCAGGATTATTTCCAATTATACACATGGGACGTCCTTGGTTGGCATATTGGGTATTACCAATTCCAAACCAATTTGGATCACTTTGGGTAAACTTCAATTCACCATTACTTTGGGATGTATTTGCAATATCAACATATCTTTCTGTATCATTGGTTTTCTGGTGGACAGGATTGTTACCTGACTTTGCAATGATTAGAGATCGTGCAATAACACCTTTTAATAAAAAGATATACGGTATCCTTTCTTTTGGATGGAGTGGTAGAGCAAAAGACTGGCAACGTTTCGAAGAAGTATCATTGGTACTTGCAGGTTTAGCAACACCATTGGTATTATCGGTACATACGATTGTATCGTTTGACTTTGCTACATCGGTGATACCAGGATGGCATACTACTATATTTCCGCCTTACTTTGTGGCAGGAGCTATTTTCTCTGGATTTGCAATGGTAAATACATTGTTGATTATTATGAGAAAAGTGTCTAGTCTAGAAGACTACATAACAATTCAACATATAGAATTAATGAACATAGTAATTATGATTACAGGTTCTATAGTTGGGGTGGCATATATTACCGAGCTGTTTGTGGCATGGTATTCTGGAGTAGAGTATGAACAATATGCATTCTTAAATAGAGCAACAGGACCTTACTGGTGGGCATATTGGGCGATGATGACATGTAATGTATTCTCACCACAATTTATGTGGTTCCCAAAACTAAGAAGAAGTATCATGTTCTCTTTTATAATATCGATTGTTGTAAACATAGGGATGTGGTTCGAACGTTTTGTAATTATTGTAACATCATTACATAGAGATTACTTACCATCATCATGGACAATGTTCTCTCCTACCTTTGTAGATATAGGAATATTTATAGGTACAATTGGATTCTTCTTTGTATTGTTCTTATTGTATGCCCGTACTTTCCCTGTAATAGCTCAGGCAGAGGTAAAAACAATTTTAAAGTCTTCAGGAGAGAAATATAAAAAACTAAGAGAAGCGGGTATAGATCATAGAGATCAACTTCCTAATGCAAAAGCAAAAATAACTTCAGAAGAAGTAAAGGAAACTGCAAAAGTAGAAGCGAGTGAAGAAGATATCAATAGCCTCTTAGGTAATCTAGGAACGTTTGATCCTGCTACTCAAAAGGCAGATGATCTTAAAAAAGTGAATGGAATCGGACCCGTGATGGAAAAGAAACTAAATGAGATCGGAATATTTACTTTTGATCAGGTTAGTAAAATGACTTCAAAAGAGTACGATTTATTAGATAGTATCACAGGATCTTTTCCAGGTAGAGCACAACGCGACGATTGGGCAGGTCAGGCAGAACAACTTAAAAATAACTAGAAGAGTATGGCATCAAAAGTTATACACGCATTATATATAGACGACGATATCCTAATGGATGCTGTTAAAAAGGTGCGATCAGAACATTATCATATCGAAGAGGTGTATACTCCTTTTCCTGTTCACGGATTAGATAAAGCTATGGGATTGCCTCATACAAGATTAGCAATTACAGCTTTTATGTATGGATGTGTAGGACTAACGGTAGCAATCACAATGATGAATTTCATTATGATCAAGGATTGGCCACAGGATATAGGTGGTAAACCAAGCTTTAGCTACTTAGAGAATTTGCCTGCTTTTGTTCCTATTATGTTTGAGCTTACCGTGTTTTTTGCGGCGCATTTAATGGTAATTACTTTTTATATGAGAAGTAAATTATGGCCCTTTAAAGAAGCAGAAAACCCTGATGTAAGAACTACAGATGATCATTTCTTGATGGAGGTAGACGCTACAAATAAAAATGTAGATCAACTTACAGAATTGTTAAGTGATACAGGAGCAGTAGAAATTAAAGTAATAGATAAGGAAGAAGATAACCATTAGTAATAATGAAGAATACTATAAAAATATTAGCAGCGGCAATAGTTCTAATTAGTGTTGTTTCTTGTCAAAAAGATACAAAACCTAATTACCAGTATATGCCTAATATGTATGAATCGGTAGGTTATGAAACTTATGGAGAGTATGAGGTTTTTCCTGGAAAACAGGAAGCTATGTTGCCTGTAGAAGGTTCGATCCCAAGAGGATGGATGCCGTATGATTTTGAAAACTCGACAGAGGGATATCAATTAGCAAAAGACACCTTAAAAAACCCTATTCGTTATACAAAAGAAAATGAAGAAGCTGGAAAAGCACTTTATGATATCTATTGTGCAATATGTCATGGTGGACAGGGTGACGGAAAAGGAACGTTGGTAAAAAGAGAAAAGATTTTAGGAGTACCTAGTTATGATGATATAGGAAGAGCTATTACAGAAGGTAGTATCTACCATGTAATGTACTACGGAATCAATTCTATGGGATCTTATGCTTCACAAACTACAGAACATGAACGTTGGCAAATAGTACAATATGTACAAAAGTTAAAGGCAGATCTAGAAGGCAAAACACCTAGAATAGATACAGATGTAGTGGATGCAGTAGAGATTACCCCAGCAGTGGTAGCTGAAGAAGAAAAGCACGAAACAAAAGAAGATCATAGTAACGCACACTAGTGCACTAGTAAAAAAGTTAAGAATAACGATATTATAAAGATATGTATACGCTATCAAATAGATTAAGATTATTTTCTATCGTACTTATGGTTATTGGTTTGATAGGTCTAATTGTTGGATTTGGACAAAGACCAGGATCAATACAAGAGGTGAAAGAAATGATGGCAGCGCACGACGCTCATGGAGGAGGACATGGTGATTCACACGCTATAAGTGATGATCATGCAAAAAATACACATGGTACCGAAACACATGGAGCGTCAGAAGATGCACATGGAGGCGATGCACATTACGAGCATGTGTTACACCAATTGCAGAACAAACCTTGGGCGGCTTTATACGTTGCAGCGTTTTTCTTCTTTATGATTGCTTTGGGTGTACTAGCATTTTATGCAATACAGTTTGCGGCTCAAGCGGGCTGGTCTCCAGTGTTGTTTAGAGTTATGGAAGCAATAACTGCCTATTTAGTGCCAGGAGGTATCATATTATTTGTGATTCTTGGATTATCAGGATTTCATATAAATCATTTGTTTGTATGGGCAGATCCAGAAGTTGTTGCTCATGATAAACTTATTCAGGGTAAAGCAGGATGGTTAAACGGTACTGGTTTTATTATCAGAGCAATCATCTTTTTAGGAGGATGGATGACGTATCGTCATTTTGCAGTTAAATATTCAAGATTACAAGATGAAGATGCAACTGGAAATAAATGGTACAAAAAGAGTTTTAAAATCTCAGCTGCGTTCTTAGTATTCTTTATTTATACCGAATCTATGGCATCTTGGGATTGGATCATGAGTTTTGACCCGCATTGGTTTAGTACATTGTTTGGATGGTATGTGTTTGCTAGTTTATTTGTATCTGGTATCACAACAATTGCATTGATAACGATATACTTAAAATCAAAAGGGTATTTAGATTTTGTAAACAATAGTCATATTCATGATTTGGCAAAATTTATGTTCGGGATTAGTATTTTCTGGACGTATTTATGGTTCTCTCAGTTTATGTTAATATGGTACTCTAATATACCAGAAGAGGTAACCTATTTTATCACAAGAATAGAAGACTATAAACTTCCATTCTTTGGAATGTTAGCAATGAATTTCATATTCCCACTATTGGTTCTAATGAATAGTGATTTCAAAAGAGTAAATTGGTTTGTTGTGATGGCAGGAATTGTTATTCTTTGCGGTCATTATATTGATGTGTTTAATATGGTGATGCCTGCAACGGTAGGAACATCTTGGTTTATCGGGATTAGCGAGATAAGTGCGGTTTTATTATTCTTAGGATTGTTCTTGTTTGTTGTTTTTAGAGCATTAACCAAGGCACCTTTATTAGCAAAAGGAAACCCATATATAGAAGAAAGTAAACACTTTCATTATTAAATTTGAATTGTAAAAAAGAAGATAGATAAAAATGACTGTATTCTTAACCCTAGTAGTTATAGCACTTTTTGGAATCACATTGTGGCAAATGTCCAAGATTTTGAAATTGTCTCAATTAAAAAATGCTGATAATTCTCAAGTAGCCAATGATAAGGATAATGACTTACAAGGTAAGCTCATGCTTGGATTTGTAATATTTCTGTATGTATTAACAGTATACTGTTTTGTACAGTATAGAAGCTTTTTCTTACCAGAATCAGCTTCAGAACACGGTGTGGATTATGACCAATTGATGTTCATCTCTATGGTGCTAATTATGTTTGTTCAGATTATCACTCAAGGATTATTACATTACTTTGCTTATAAGTACAGAGGGAAAAAGGAAAACAAAGCATTGTTTTTTGCAGATAACGATAAGTTAGAATTTATCTGGACTATTATTCCGGTAATTGTATTAGCAGGATTAATCATTTACGGATTGTTTACTTGGACAGATATTATGAATATCGATGAAGAAGAAGGGGATCCTTTAATAGTTGAGTTATATGCATATCAATTTGATTGGAGAGCTAGATACGCTGGTGAAGATAACGAACTTGGAAAAGCAAATGTTAGATTCATAGAAGGAGTAAATACATTGGGAATTGATGCTTCAGATACTTATGGTAACGATGATAAGATAACTACAGAATTACATTTGCCTGTAAATCGAAAAGTGATTTTTAAAATGAGATCGCAAGATGTATTACACTCTGCATATATGCCTTTCTTTAGAGCACAAATGAATGTGGTACCAGGTATGATTACAGAATTTGCATATACGCCTACACTGACTTCTGAAGAAATGAAGAATGACCCTTATATGATAGACAAAGTTGCTACCATAAATAAGATAAGGAGAGAGAAGAGTAAAAAGTTGGTTGCAGCAGGAGAAGAACCACTAGATGTATATGAGTTTGAGTACTACTTGCTGTGTAATAAAATATGTGGAGTTTCACATTATAATATGCAGATGAAAATTGTTGTAGAATCAGAAGAAGATTATGAAGCTTGGTTAAAAACACAACCAACTTTTAAAGAACAATTATCAGCACAAGCAAGCAACTAAGAGAAAGAAAGAATTAATATAGTATATTAAAAAAGAAATAAGCGATATGTCAGCAATAGCACACGCAGAGGATCACGCTCACGATGATCACGGACATCATAAAGAGACTTTTATTACCAAATATATTTTTAGTCAAGATCATAAAATGATCTCTAAACAATATTTGATTACCGGTTTAATTATGGGGATCATTGGTATCGCAATGTCGATACTATTTAGAATGCAATTGGCATGGCCAGACCATAAATTTACTATTTATGAAGTGCTTTTAGGTAAGTTTGGAGAAGACGGAGTAATGGATCCTGGTATTTATCTTGCATTAGTTACAATCCATGGTACAATTATGGTATTCTTCGTACTTACTGCAGGATTAAGTGGTACATTTAGTAATCTTCTTATTCCGTTACAAATTGGAGCACGTGATATGGCGTCAGGATTTCTAAATATGATATCATATTGGTTATTCTTTTTAAGTAGTATTATCATGGTGTTTTCTCTATTTGTTGAAGCTGGACCGGCATCTGCAGGATGGACTATCTATCCTCCGTTGAGTGCACTTCCACAAGCAATTGGAGGTTCTGGAGCAGGAATGACACTATGGTTGGTTTCTATGGCAATATTTATTGCTTCTTCATTACTAGGTTCATTAAACTATGTGGTTACAGTAATTAACCTTAGAACCAAAGGAATGTCAATGACAAGAATGCCATTAACTATTTGGGCATTTTTTGTAACAGCAATTATTGGTGTAGTTTCTTTCCCTGTATTATTATCTGCAGCATTACTACTGATTATGGATAGAAGTTTTGGAACCTCTTTCTATTTAAGTGATATCTATATTCAAGGAGAAGTATTACACAATCAAGGTGGTTCTCCTGTATTATTCGAGCACTTATTTTGGTTCTTAGGACATCCAGAGGTATATATTGTATTATTACCTGCACTGGGGATAACCTCAGAAATTATAGCGACCAATTCTCGTAAACCGATATTTGGATATAGAGCGATGGTAGCCTCTATTTTAGCAATAGCATTTTTATCTACAATAGTTTGGGGTCACCATATGTTTATTTCAGGTATGAACCCATTCTTAGGATCTGTATTTACATTTACAACCTTATTAATTGCAATTCCATCTGCAGTAAAAGCGTTTAACTATATAACCACTTTGTGGAAAGGTAACTTGCAGTTAAACCCTGCAATGTTGTTTTCAATTGGTTTGGTATCTACTTTTATTACAGGAGGACTTACAGGAATTATTTTAGGAGATAGTACATTAGATATTAATGTACATGATACTTATTTTGTAGTAGCACACTTCCACTTGGTAATGGGTATTTCTGCTCTTTATGGATTGTTTGCAGGGGTGTACCATTGGTTCCCTAAGATGTATGGTAAGATGATGAATAAAAACCTTGGATATATACATTTCTGGGTGACTGCAATAGGAGCATATGGAGTATTTTTCCCAATGCACTTTGTAGGTATGGCAGGATTACCACGTCGTTACTATACAAATTCTAATTTCCCGTATTTTGATGATCTAGCCGATACGAATATACTGATCACTGTTTTTGCTCTGATTACAGCAGCAGCACAATTGGTATTCCTATACAACTTTATTAGTTCTATTTTCTATGGTAAAAAAGCAGTGCAAAACCCATGGAAATCTAATACATTAGAATGGACTACGCCAGTAGAACATATGCATGGTAACTGGCCAGGAGAAATACCTAGTGTTCATAGATGGCCTTACGATTACAGTAAAACCAATGAGAATGGTGAATATGTGATTGCAGGACAAGATTATGTATCACAAATTGTTCCTTTGCAAGAAGGAGAAGAAGAACTACATCACTAGAAGTTCTCTTATAAAATATTAAAAAAGCCTCTTCATATCATGAAGAGGCTTTTTTAATTTCATAGATAAATTAAATTATGTGTTTCATCAATTAAAAGGTTGTTTAAGAGTGTTTTTATTGGTTTGTTCCGCTTTTTCTTTCATACAGTTTAAAGAAAGATAAGTTGTATGTGCTTTGTAAATGGTAATTAGAACGTAAAATAGTGGATTGTATAGCTAATTTTAATGTTTTATTTCTTTTGATAAGCTTGATATTGAGGTATTCTATCTTATAAGTTTTTAGTTATGTGTAATTGGCGTAAGCTCCTTTCTGTAAAATTGCTGAAATATTATTTATAAACTAAAACCCTTTCGAAACATATTATGAATTCTAGAGGACTCTGACTTTTTTAAGGGTTTTTCAAAGAATATGATGTGTAGTTGAGACTTATTCTAGTTTGAATCTTCTGCTTTTATTTTAAAAAGTATCTATTAATTAAGGTAAGCTAAAATAATAGGGTTGTTGAGTTGAAGTTATTACTTAATGATTACGGTATTATTAAATCCTCTGCTTGTTTTCTCTATTGGGATCTCTTTATTACTCAAGCCGCAATTAAAAAATTGGAAAGCTCTGTATTACCGTATAATGATACTGTTCTTTGATAAAACTTGGTCAATATTCCGGGAATATTGTGTCGACATTCCTAGAATATTGACCATGCTTTCTTTATTTCAGCACTTAGTGACTTTACTTTTGCACCCGAAAAAATCTATCACAACAATTCTTCTTTTCATGCTTAAAACGAAAAGAGGGGTAATCATTTATTAAAACTTAATCTAATGGATTTAAAAAAATCAAATCGTAAAAAGTTGCTTACTAACTTTTTTAAAAAAGCAGTTATTATTACTGCGCTGCTATTTTATGTATTTGCGAATGCGCAAGAAAACAAATCACAGGCTAAATTTTATTATGGATCAAATGGACAAAAGATTTACCTAACAAAAACTGATGAAAATAAAGAGAAGAAGCAGAGTAGCCCTAGTGCTAACGAAGAGCCTGTTCTTCCAAGTTACAAAACTTCAGGGGGTGCAACATTACACCCAACAAATAAGGTGGTTTTTAAGTTAAAGGAAGGAGTTTCTTTAGAAGAGTTAGCATCTGTACTAAATGGTTATGCTGCTAAAAACGAAAAATTTCAAAATGGTTATTATATAGTAGAATTACCATCAGATGTGGTTTTTGAAGCTTCTAATGCATTATATGAAACTAATAAAGTGAAGTATGCACATCCAGATATGCAAGCCGAAATTGTACTTCACAATGTAACTGATCCTCTTTATGCAGATCAATTTCAATTACATAATACTGGCCAGGAAATTGATGGTTTTCAGGGAGTAGAAGATATTGATATTAATGCTCCAGAAGCTTGGAACTATACCAAAGGAAGTGATTTAATTGTGGCGGTTATCGATGATGGAGTAGAATCTCATCCAGATTTACAAAATAATAGTGGAAATACAAGAGTTTTGCCTGGGTACAATGCCACAGGAGAGGGGAATGGACGTCCTAATAATCATGGTAACCACGGACAGTCTTGTGCAGGAATTATTGCTGCTTCACATAACAATATAGATGTTGCCGGAATAGCACCTAATGTGAAAATACTTCCGATTAATATTTTTACTTCAGGAACAACAGTTGCAGATTTTGCAGCAGCATATCACTATGCGATTAACCAGGGAGCTGGAATCATTTCTAATTCTTGGGGGTATCCAAGTTCAGAAATTGACTTCCCGGTGCTCACAGATGCAATCAATGCAGCTAGCACACAAGGTAGAAATGGTAAAGGGGCTTTGGTAGTATTTGCAGCAGGTAATGATGCTAGAGGAACGGTGGGTTACCCATCAAACTTGGAGAGTGTAATCTCTGTAGGTGCGGTAAATCATCAAGGTAAAAGGTCTTACTATTCTAACTATGGCCCTAAGCTAGATGTGGTAGCTCCATCAGGAGGAGATAGAGAAAAAACAGCTCAGGTAAGAACCTTAGATAGATTTGGGGATTTTGGATATGATGCAGGTCCAACAACCAATAATTTTTCAGGAACATCAGCGGCTTGTCCGGTGGTAAGTGGAGTTTTGGCATTGGCACTTTCTGAGCACCCAAATTTAACTGCTAAACAGCTTACAGATGCATTATATGCAACTACCAAAGATTTAGGAGAAACAGGTAAAGATGATGAATATGGACATGGATTGATAAAAGCGGATGCATTATTAGAACACCTTGGTGTTAATGCCTCTTCATGTACAGACGGTATTCAAAATGGTGATGAAGAAGGAATCGATTGTGGAGGCGCAAATTGTGAACCTTGTCAAATTGCTACTTGTGTGCTGCCAACAGAAGTTAAAGTTGCTTACAGCTATGAAAATACTTCATCGGTTAACTTATACATATTGGATGGTATTTCTGAGAATTTTTCGGCAAGACTGAAAAAAGAAACAGATCTAACTTATGGGCCATCTATAGAATTTACTAATCGTGGATTAGGTTTAAACAATCTTGATAGTTGTTCTACTTATACGGTACAAATATCACTTTCTTGTAATGAAGTGTACGAGTATACCTTCGAAACTGCAGGTTGTAATGTAGTATGTGGCGAAAATCTTGATGACACAAACTTCTATGGTAACAATGAATATGGACTTCCTAGTCGATATAATTTCTCAAAAAATGGATTTTTCTCATTCATTTTTGCATCCCAATTAGATATTCCAGTTAGTGGAAAGTATTTAGCGTTTAAAGACCATATTTTACTAGAAGGTGATAAGCAAGCACTAGAAGCTGTTTTCCAAACCAATATTTTGAGAATCAATACTCAAGGAGATTGCTCACTAACAGATGACCTGTTTGGCATAACATATTTGTTAGTAGAAAATACAAAACCTTTTGGCCCACAAGATGCCGTAGTAAATGAAAATGAAAGTACCGTAAACGTAACCTTTACTATACTTGAAGCATATACTGTAGAAGAAGCTCAAACGTTTACTTACTTTACCCGTGATGGATCGGCAAAATCGCCAGGAGATTATGAAAGGATTGCCGAAGGTGCTCAATCGGTTACTTTTGCAAAGGGTGAGACAGAAAAAACGGTAGCAATTTCTATTATCAAGGATGATGAGGAAACAGAAGGTGATGAAGAGTTTTATATCTCAATGATCTACGGATATCACCCTGCATTTGGTTTCCCATATTTTATGGACGGAAAAGTTACTATTATTGATAACGATACACCAACGTTAACATATTGTGATATGAAAGGTAATAACAGTAATGATGATAATATTACCAATGTAAGCTTTGCCGGAATCAATAAAACCTCTTCTGATACTGCTGCTGGTTATCATGATTATACAGATAATGTAGCCAATGTTTCTACAGGAACTTCAGAAAACATGACAGTAACGTTCCAGGGATGGTCTGGAGGTAACGATAATGAAGTGTATGTTTGGATAGACTGGAACCAGGATGGAGACTTTGCTGATGCTGATGAAAAGTTTGAAGGAACTGGTAACGGTGATTCTCGTAGTGTAGCTATAAGCGCTCCAAATACAGCTAACAATGGTACTACTAGAATGCGTGTGGTATTAGGTTATAGTGCTAATGATGGTGCTAACGCATGTACTAACATTCAGTATGGTGAAGTAGAAGATTATACAATTTCTGTTGGAGAAGGAGGAGTAGCTCCTACCTGTACAGATGGCATCCAAAATGGAGATGAGACTGGGGTTGATTGTGGTGGATCATCTTGTGCACCTTGTGCAGAAGAAGGAACAGTAGTATACGTAGATATGGCTGATAAAACAGCTAGTGCAAGTAGTAACTGGAATACCTTTAGAATAGAAGCTGGAGATGATCAGAGTTTTGGAGCTTGGCATTCTGGTAATACACTTAGATTAGTAACTTATGGAAAAGATATTGTTTGTGAAGGAACTACTAATCACATTACTTTCTTAAATGAAGGGGTAGAAGTAGGTGCAAATAGCAATTTTGTGGCCGATGGACATAGTCATTTGGTAAGTTCTTCTTCTTATACTAGCTGGAATGGAAAATCTGGATATATTGGATTTACGTTTAAAATTAATGGAGCGGTACACTATGGTTGGTTTTATGCAACAGTATCAAATGATGGTGCATCATATACTATAAAGGGTTATGCATACAATACTACAGCAGGGCAAGGTTTGGTTACCAAAAGACCAACTACGGTAGCTTCAAACCCTCTAAGTTCGCCAGAAGTAAATGATAAAGTTAATGTATTCCCTAATCCATTTACAAAATCATTTACAATAGATGTTTCTCAAATCAGAGAGAAACAGTTTACTGTGAAAATATATAATGTATTAAGAGAAGAGGTTTTTTCAAAAGAATATAGCGAAGATGTAAATAATATAGCTGTAGGAAGTGAAATAAAATTACCTGGGATTTACTTTGTAAAAGTAATCACAGCAACTTATTCTGAAACATTACGTGTTTTAAAACAATAAAAACAAAAATAAGACTTGACAATTCTAAAAAAGAGGTTGCCGTTTTAGGTAGCCTCTTTTTCTTTTTTATTACTTTAGCAGCATTAACGATAGCGATTTGATAAGGTTGCTATATCATGAGTAAAGAAGGGATACGATGAATGAAAACCTTAATCCATCAAACGAAAACTATTCAAACGAAGAGCTTGATGTCGAAAGAGCACTTAGACCGCTGACTTTTGAAGATTTTGCAGGTCAGGATCAAGTTCTCGAGAATCTAAAGGTTTTTGTACAAGCAGCTAATTTACGTGATGAAGCATTAGATCATACCTTGTTTCATGGACCACCGGGATTAGGAAAAACTACCCTGGCACATATTTTATCAAATGAATTAAATGTAGGTATCAAAGTAACATCTGGACCCGTACTGGATAAACCGGGTGATTTGGCTGGATTGTTAACCAATCTAGAAGATAGAGATGTATTGTTTATAGATGAGATTCATCGACTAAGCCCCATTGTAGAAGAGTATCTGTATTCGGCTATGGAGGATTATAAGATCGATATCATGATCGAGAGCGGTCCTAATGCCAGAACCGTTCAAATTAATCTTAATCCATTTACATTGGTAGGAGCGACGACAAGATCAGGACTGTTGACAGCTCCTATGCGAGCGCGTTTTGGGATACAATCCCGCTTACAATATTATACTACAGAATTATTGTCTACCATTGTAGAAAGAAGTGCACATATTTTAAATGTCCCCATTTCTATGGAAGCCGCGATCGAGATAGCAGGTAGAAGTAGAGGTACTCCCAGGATCGCAAACGCTTTATTGCGTAGGGTACGTGATTTTGCTCAAATAAAAGGAAACGGTAAGATTGATATAGAAATCTCAAAGTTTGCTCTTAAAGCTCTTAATGTAGATGCGCATGGTCTGGATGAGATGGATAATAAGATTTTATTGACTATGATCGATAAATTTAAAGGAGGTCCTGTTGGATTAACGACGATAGCAACTGCAGTAAGTGAAAGCCCAGAGACGATAGAAGAAGTGTACGAACCATTTTTGATACAACAAGGGTTTATTATGCGTACCCCACGAGGTAGAGAAGTTACAGAAGCAGCATATAAACATTTAGGAAGAAATAAAGGTGGGATACAAGGTGGATTGTTTTAAAAAAATGATATAGTAAAAAATAAGGCATGTCTACAACAAATCTCCCCAAAGTATCTTTTTTAAAAGTATATAGAAACGCCAAACGTATCCTTAAAAACCCGTTACCTTTTCATCGAGAAAATTTTGAAAAACTAGGAGATGTCTTCGAGGTACGATTAGGGTTAAAAAGCAGAGCTGTTTTTACACGTGATCCACTGCATGCAAAACATGTATTGCAAAAGCACCATAAAAAATATGATAAGTCCGCATTGCAAACAAAAGACTTAGGAAAATATATAGGAGAAGGTTTGCTCACTGCTAATGGAGAAAAATGGTTAAAACAAAGACGCTTAATTCAGCCTGCGTTTCATAAAGAAAAGTTAGAAGCTATTGCGGCAACCATTCGAGAGGTGATTAAAGAAGAACTTTTACAGATTGAGCCCAATCAAACCATCGATGTTCATCCTATTATGGGTGATTTGGCGTTTAACGTAGTAGGAAAATCTCTATTTAGTTACTCAGATGATGGAAGTACGATTTCAAGATTAAAAGAGATTACAGAAACCGTTCAGAAATCATTGATTAAAGAGATTAGACAACCCTACAAACGCTGGTGGTTCTTGTTTAGCGGAAAAATAAGAAATACTTTTAAGCAAACCGATGAGGCAAGAGCGATTTTAAATAAGATTATAGAAGAACGAAGACAGTCAGAAGAAAAATATGATGATTTGCTGGATATGCTCTTAGAGGCAAGATATGAAGATGGAGGAAGTATGGATAATGAGCAATTGATCGATGAAATTTTGATTTTATTTATCGCAGGTCATGAGACTACTTCTAATGCGTTGTCTTTTACACTTCAGCTTTTGGCAATGCATCCAGAAATACAAGAAAAAATTTATAAAAATATACAAGCTATAGAAATAGAGAGTCTGTCTTTTGTAGAACAAAGTGTAAAATGTCGATATGTAAAGCAATGTATAGAAGAGGCAATGCGTTTATATCCTCCGGCATATTTTGCAGATCGTGTAACCGTAGAAGAAGATGTGTATAATAATCTTGTGTTCCCAAAAGGGTCTATGTTGTTAATTTCATTTTACGAAATTCATAGACATAAAGATTTTTGGAAAAACCCAACACAATTTGATCCTGATAGATTTCATCCAGATCGTAAAAAAGAATATTCAAACTGTTATTTTCCTTTTGGTGCAGGGCCCAGGATGTGTATCGGAAACAATTTTGCGATGTACGAAATGATTTTTACAATTAGTGAACTTGTAAAAAAGTACCAGATAACTACCAATGAAAAAGAGGTGAGGATTAATCCGTTAATTACTTTGAAGCCCAAAAATGCAACGCTTGCTTTTAAGCAACGATGATTTTTATTTAGTATAAGAAAGCGTATTTTTGAAATTCGTTTCCGAAACAATTCATTTGAATCCAAAAGCTAAACACACCCAATTGATAAAAACCGAAGCAAAACGCCTTGGTTTTTTATCCTGTGGTATTAGCAAAGCCGAATTTTTAGAAACTGAAGCTCCTAGATTAGAAAACTGGTTAAATCAAAATAGACATGGGCAAATGTCGTATATGGAAAACCACTTTGACAAACGTCTCGACCCAACCAAACTTGTAGATGGCGCAAAGAGTGTTGTTTCCTTACTTCTTAACTACTTTCCCTTAGAAGTCCAAAAAGATCAAGAAGCTCCCAAAATTTCTAAATATGCTTATGGGCAGGACTATCATCATGTGATTAAAGCCAAACTCAAACAATTACAAGAATTCATTACAGAAAATATAGGAGAAGTTGGTGGTAGAGCCTTTGTAGATTCTGCTCCTGTATTGGACAAAGCTTGGGCGGCAAAAAGTGGATTAGGATGGATTGGTAAAAACAGTAACTTACTAACTCAAAAAGTCGGGTCTTTTTATTTTATTGCAGAGTTAATCATAGATCTCGAATTAGAATATGATACTCCGGTAACTGATCATTGTGGTACATGTACAGCATGTATAGATGCATGTCCTACACAGGCGATCGTAGAACCTTATGTGGTAGATGGCAGTAAGTGTATCTCTTATTTTACTATAGAGCTAAAAGAAGAGATCCCCAATGATGTTAAAGGGCAGTTTGATAACTGGATGTTTGGTTGCGATGTATGCCAGGATGTATGTCCTTGGAATCGTTTCTCAAAACCACACAATGAACCTCTTTTTAATCCCAAACCAGAATTATTAGAGATGTCAAAAAAGGATTGGCACGAGATTACCCAAGAGGTGTTCTCAAAAGTATTTCAAAAATCCGCGGTCAAAAGAACCAAGTTCTCTGGGCTCACTCGTAATCTAGATTTTTTGAAAGATGATTAAAAATAGTAGTAATGGCTTGCCCTAAATGAAATATCATCATTTACAAACAACCAAATTGTAGATTAAAACAACCTTTTGTTTTTACGACACGTTAAAGTTGTCATCTTTTTTATTTATTAATATGGATTGTACTTATCATGCAAAAGGGCATATTCTCTATCAAATAAATACTTTTAATATATTGGTAGGAATTCATGAATTTCGATACACTTCCTTTTTATTCCTACTGTATAAAATTTACATTTGAGAAATACACAAATATCTTTTGAAGATAACAATCAGACTAAAGAAAAAACCTTGTTAAATCGGTTTTATATAAAAGATGAAAGGGTTTATAAGGCGTATCTAGAAACGAACGTTTATTAGTAACTTAAATATGTATCAAATGAAAAACATTTTAAACCTAGAAGGAGTAAAGAAACTAACGAAAAAGGAACAAGAGAGATTATCAGGAGGGAGAGATTCATTTCCTTATTGTAACCTTTCAGACCAAAGTCGATGTTGTGTTAGACGTGGTGGTAGAGAATATTGTGATTATGGACAATGTGACGGATACCGATGCTTGTATTGGGATTAATACCAAAGTTTATTGATATCAAAACTGGATTCTTTGTGAATTCAGTTTTGATGTTTCTACTAAGATATACTTGTTGAAAGAAAACGATGTAATTCAAAAAAAGATAGAGTTTTTGTTCTAATTTTAAGATTTTGTAAAGATTAAGGCAAGATATACATTGTATTCTTAAATTTTTTGAAATATAATGCATTTTAAATTTCTGCATCTCGTACATACTTGTACCTTTGTACTCTTATTTTTTACACATTTATCTTAACGTAGTATGAGTATCGAAAGTAAAAGAAGAGAAGCGTTAGTATATCACGCAAAGCCTACTCCAGGTAAAATTAAAGTGGTCCCCACCAAAAAATATGCAACCCAAAGAGATTTGTCATTAGCGTATTCTCCAGGAGTTGCAGAACCATGTTTGGAGATAGAAAAAAATAAAGCAGATGTTTATAAATATACTGCAAAAGGAAACCTAGTTGCTGTAATATCTAACGGAACTGCGGTTTTAGGTTTAGGAGATATTGGACCTGAAGCTTCTAAGCCAGTGATGGAAGGAAAAGGATTGCTTTTTAAGATTTTTGCAGATATAGATGTTTTTGATATAGAGGTAGATACCAAAGATGTAGATGCATTTATAGAAACTGTAAAAAATATTGCACCTACATTTGGAGGAATTAACCTTGAAGATATCAAAGCTCCCGAAGCATTTGAAATAGAAAGACGCTTAAAAGAAGAGCTTGATATTCCTGTAATGCATGATGATCAACATGGGACAGCTATTATTTCTGCTGCTGCATTGTTAAATGCATTAGAAATAGCAGAAAAGAAGATAGATGAGGTTAAGATTGTGGTGAGTGGTGCAGGTGCTGCGGCAGTGTCATGTACAAGATTGTATAAAGCTTTTGGAGCACGTTCTGAAAATATCGTAATGACCGATAGTAAAGGTGTGATTCGTAAGGATAGAGATAATCTTACCAAAGAAAAGGCAGAGTTTGCAACCGATCGAGATCTTAGTACATTAGAAGATGCGATGAAAGAGGCAGATGTATTTATTGGGTTGTCTATGGCAAATCTAGTATCAGAAAATATGTTGGTTTCTATGGCAGAAAACCCTATTGTTTTTGCGATGGCAAATCCAGATCCGGAAATAAAATATGATCTGGCTATAAAAGCTCGAAAAGATGTAATTATGGCTACTGGTCGAAGTGATCATCCTAATCAAGTAAATAACGTATTAGGATTTCCTTTTATTTTTAGAGGAGCATTAGATGTAAGAGCTACAGGAATCAATGAAGAAATGAAAATGGCGGCGGTAAAAGCATTGGCCGAATTGGCAAAAGAACCAGTTCCTGAACAGGTGAATATTGCTTATGGTGAAACCCGCCTTAATTTTGGACGTGAATACATTATTCCAAAACCATTTGATCCAAGACTAATAGCAAAGGTTCCTCCTGCAGTGGCTAAAGCGGCTATGGAAAGTGGAGTTGCAACAGAACCAATAAGCAATTGGGAGAAGTACGAAGATGAGCTTTTAGAGCGAATGGGTAATGATAATAAATTAGTAAGATTATTATTAGATAGAGCCAAAACGAACCCAAAACGTATCGTTTTTGCAGAAGCAGATCACCTGGATGTTCTTAAAGCAGCTCAAACGGTGATGGAAGAACGAATAGGATTCCCTATTTTATTGGGACGCAAAGATGTGATTATTGAGCTGATGCAAGAAATTGATTTTGATCCAACTGGGATTGATATTATAGATCCAAAATCAGATGAAGAAAAAGAAAGAAAAAATCGTTACGGTAAAAAGTACTGGGAAACCCATAAACGAAAAGGAATTACCCTTTATGATGCAGAAAAATTAATGCGTGAACGTAATTATTTTGCTGCAATGATGGTAAACGAAGGAGATGCAGATGCATTGTTGTCTGGGTATTCTAGAAGTTATGCTACCGTGGTAAAGCCAATGCTAGACCTTATTGGATTGGCTAAAGGAGCGGCTCGGGTTGCAACGATGAATGTAATGATGACAGATAAAGGCCCATTGTTTATCAGTGATACTTCAATAAATATTGAGCCTTCTTCAAAAGAGTTGGCAAAAATTGCCCAAATGACAGCAAGGACGGTAGAAATGTTTGGTATTAAACCAGTTGTAGCAATGGTATCATATGCTAACTTTGGATCATCCAAACACCCGGCTGCAGATAAGGTAAAAGATGCTGTTTCTTATTTGCATAGATATCATCCTAACTTAATTGTTGATGGAGGATTGCAGATTAATTTTGCGCTAAACAGGGAAAAAAGAAGTGATAAGTTTCCGTTTTCTAAATTAAACGGACAAAAGGTAAATACACTCGTGTTTCCTAATTTAGACTCTGCAAATAGTAATTATAAATTATTAGGAGAGATTAATAACTCAGAGTCTATTGGTCCCATTATGATGGGAATGAATAAACCTGTGCATATATTGCAATTAGGAGCAAGCGTAGAAGAGATTATAAATATGGCTGCAGTTGCTGTTATAGATGCTCAAGAAAAAGAAAAAAGAGAGTTGTATCATATGTCACTTGTTCCTAAAGAAACGGTATAAGTGAGAATAGATAAAAAATCTAACAAAGGGAGGCAATTATTGCCTCCCTTTGTTTTTATCGATTGGTCATAAATATTATTTTATAGCGAATCGAGTGGTTTGTTTTTGGTCGTTGGTACCCCGTGCAGATAGAATGTATATTCCTTTTGCAAAAGTACTAACGTCAATTTGTAATTCTTTTGTGTTGATAATGTTTTCATGATAATGTATACGCCCAGAAACATCGATAATTGTAATATTGGCGGTGGTTAGACCTGAAGGTAGATTTATATTCATGATATCTGAAACAGGGTTGGGGTAAGTGCTGATTTTTTTGGTTACTATCGAAGAATTTTCCTCTAATGATTTAGATCTGGTGTTTGGAAATACAAAGCGGGCATGAACTCCATAATGGTCAGAAATATCGGTTACGGCTCTTCTCCAGATATCGTTCCAGTTATAATCTGGGTGATTCAACATGGTGTGTCTTGGGACAAAAATTCGTCGATTAGTCGAAATAGGTTGAAGGTGGTTTTTTGAGTATAAAACATAATCTAATACCTCATAACTTCCAGAGCTATTCCACCCATTATCAGCTACACTATAGGTAATTCTATAGTTACCCGTATGTAAGGTGTTTTTTGCATTTAGTTGACTAAGCATGTTTTTATATTCTGTGGATGATGGATGAAGAACATAACTGCCATTATTGTAATATATGTCTCGATCAACATTAAGATCTCCTGCATATATAATTGGTTCATTAGAGGGGATATTCTGTCTGCGAACCAAATTGTTTACTTCTCTAAAATTATTGGTTCTTGTAAGTGAATATCCACTGCCAGACTGAGTATGTGTTCCTATAATATGATAAATCTTTCCTGATTTATTGATTTTGGCATACATGGCTCCCTTGTTTGCTTGATCATCTCCATTAGGAGCTAATTGATCGAATAGCTCCTGTTCAGACTTTTCTATGGTATACCGACTAGCTATAAAAACACCTCCGTCTTGTTTAGAATTGTTAGGGTTGTCTACTACCGCTGTAAAATGATTAAATCCTCGTTGTCTTAGAGCACTTTTTAAAGACTCTCTGTTCGAATCATCAAATGCTTCAGAGATTACTAATACTTCATATGGCGCTAACCAATCATCAACGTATGGATTGCGAGCATCTCTTATAGAAGAAAAACCCGGTAATTGCCAGATGTTCCAGGCAGCGACATTAAGTATATTAGGGTTGCTGTAATCACTATTTTTAACAAACTGACTTTGATTTGCATAGTCTATTACATATACGATATCATCATCTCCTCCAGTATATGTAAAACGCATGGTAATTCGGTATTCTATTCCATCTGATAAAAAGAATGATCGGGTATGTGTATTTCGGTCATTCCACAATCTGCTCCAGAAATTGTTTCTAGGGGACTCGACGTTAAAACCTGCAGAGATATTACTGTGATTCCAAGTACCTGTTAGTTTTACTTTCATTTCAATTACTTCGTTAGAATTAAAGTTTGGTTGTAATTGATTGAGTAGAATATAAGTTTCACCATTTTTAATGCCAACATTTCTATTGTAACTAGCTACTTTTTTGTCTCGTGCATAAGGATAAATAGCGTTAATGTGTTTACTATATTCATTTCCCTGTGTCAAAGATCCTGTATGTTGTCTAATACCAAAATTGAATTGAGTATCGGTGTTGTTTTGTACATAAATGTGGGTTTCGGCTAACAGTGTGTTAATAAAACCGGCTAAACAAAAAATTAATACGAATTGTTATTTCATTTTTTTAAGGTTAAAAATTTATAATATAGAAAACCAATATTAGGAGCGTTAAAAATTCTAAGTGTAGGTTTTAGGGGGGAGAAAACCAGTTTAGAAAAGAATAACATTTAGACTGTCTAATTGGTGGTGAATTTTTAATAATAGTCAAATTTATAATTGATTTTTTTAATATTTGTTAACTGTGTTTGTGTATTTTATTATGATAAGGTTACGCTAACATTAAGATTGTTAAGTGATTGTGGTGATTTGTAGAGAGAGGATGGGTAATCCATGTGTTTTTAGGAATAATAAACTATGTATTCTTGATGTTATAGTGGTTTGCTCTAATGGATACCTAAAAGATGCTGTTTTTATAAATAGTAGAATTGTAAAAAGTTAACTATAATTAAAAAAGTAGAGGTGAGCTTAGTGATGTAATTTTGGTAGTTATTTCGATTAAGTAATATTTGCTATATCTAAGAGAAACCTAATTTATGTAGGATAATTTTCTTACTTTTGGATGCTTAATAAATTAGAACTTTTAATGATCACACATATCAAAGGAAGGCTTGTAGAAAAAAATCCAACCAACGTTATTATAGAATGTGGAGGTGTAGGGTATTTTTTACATATTTCATTACATACATATTCTTTGATTGCCGAGGGAGAAGCACTTCAGTTATATACACATTTACAGGTTAAAGAAGATTCTCATACATTGTTTGGTTTTGTAGAAAAATCTGAAAGAGAGATTTTTAGGTTGTTGATTTCTGTTTCAGGAATTGGAGCCAGTATTGCCAGAACAATGTTGTCATCTTTACACCCTGATCAAATCAAAGAAGCGATCGCTTCTAATGATGTTGCTACCATTCAATCTATTAAAGGTATTGGTGCCAAAACAGCACAACGGGTCATTATTGACCTAAAAGATAAAATATTAAAAGTGTATAATCTGGATGAAGTTTCAGTAGTAGAAAACAATACTAATAAAAATGAAGCGTTATCTGCATTAGAAACACTTGGCTTTAATCGAAAAATTGCAGAAAAAGCAGTGGATCGTGTTTTAAAAACTAACCCCAAAGAAACAGTTGAAAATATTATTAAACAGGCACTAAAAAATTTATAAAAACTTGGGTTCATCAAATTATTTACACTTTAATTTTTTTAGAATAATAGTATGTTTAGTAACACTTTATTGTGGGGTGTTATATGGTCAGGATAAGGAGACAGTAAAAGATTCTACTAGTACTTCTTTTTCTATGGGTGAACTTTCATTACCAGACCCGAGCAGTATTGTTGCTAAATATGAGTATGACCCAATAACAGATAGATATATTTATCGCCAAACATTGGGTGATTTTAATGTCAGGTATCCATTGTTTTTAACACCAGCAGAATATCTAGAACTGGTAGAGGCAGAACAAAGAAGGTCTTATTTTAAGGAAAAAATTGACGCTTTTAGCGGTAAAACAGAAGAGGCAGAAGGAAAAAGAAAGAATTTACTGCCAATTTTTTATGTAAACTCTAATTTTTTTCAATCTGTTTTTGGTGGAAATGAGATAGAAGTGATTCCTCAAGGATCTGTAGAGATGGATCTGGGATTATTATATACCAAACAGGATAATCCTGCGCTTTCACCGCGAAACAGGAGTAATTTTACATTCGATTTTGATCAAAGAATTAGCCTTAGCTTATTGGGTAAAATAGGTACAAGACTTCAGGTTACCGCAAATTATGATACAGAGTCTACTTTTGATTTCCAGAACCAATTAAAGTTAGAATATACTCCAACCGAGGATGATATTATACAAAGTATAGAGGTGGGTAATGTGAGCATGCCATTAAATAGCTCGTTGATTCAGGGAGCACAAAGTCTTTTTGGGGTAAAAGTTGGTTTGCAGTTTGGACGTACCACCATAACTGGTGTGTATTCAGAACAGCGTTCAGAAACCAAAACTGTTAACGTTGAAGGAGGAGGGACTATAGAAAACTTTGAATTATTTGCATTAGACTATGATGAGAATAGACATTTTTTCTTATCACATTATTTTAGAGATACTTACGACAAGTCGTTAGCAAACTATCCCTTTATCAATAGTAATATTAAAATTACAAGGGTAGAGGTTTGGATAACAAACCGAGCTACCAGTGCGCAAACACTTACTAACGCTCGTAATATTGTAGCACTTCAGGATATTGGAGAAGGACCAGGAGATGGTAATTTTGATATCCCGGTTTCTTTGTTTAATACAGCTAATACAGATGCATTACCAGATAATGGTAATAATGATTTGGATCCTACGACAATTGGTCAGGCGGGTAGCCCGATAACCGAAGCCGTAAGACAAATTGCTACACTACAACAAGGTTTTACAGGAGCAATTGCTACTTTTAATGAAGGTTTTGATTATGCGGTGTTAGAAAATGCAAGAAAGTTAAATACTACAGAGTATACGTTGAATGATCAACTGGGATACATTTCTTTAAATCAACGACTCAATAATGATGAAGTCTTAGCAGTTGCATTTCAATACACCAAAGATAATGAAGTATATCAAGTAGGAGAATTTGCAAATGACGGGGTAGATGCTACTGTAAGTTCGGGAGATACGACAGATCCTAATAACAATGTTGAAATTGGTTCAAGTCAGAGTTTGGTGGTTAAAATGCTTAAAAGCCCGATCGTTAATGTGACAAGACCAATATGGGACTTGATGATGAAAAACATATACAGTACAGGAGCGTTTAGACTAGAGCAAAATGATTTTAGGCTAAATATTGTGTACTCAAACCCTTCTCCTATAAACTATATTACAGCGGTAGACGAAACCTCATTGGCATTACCTGGTGATGTAGAACAAACCACCTTATTAAAGGTGTTTAATTTGGATAGATTAAATCCGAATGGGGATCCGGTACAAGGAGGAGATGGTTTTTTTGATTATGTAGATGGATTAACGATTGATTCTCAAAATGGCCGAATCATATTTACTAGTGTAGAACCTTTTGGAGAATATCTTTTCGATAGATTAGATAATGGACCGGTTGGTGCTGATTATACAAGCCCAGGTTCATATAATGCGAATCAGGATAAATACGTATTTAGAGATTTATATACGCAAACCAAGGTAGTAGCCGAACAACAATCTGCTGATAAGAACTTCTTTCAGTTAAAAGGTAGGTATAAATCTTCAGGTCAGGACGGGATACCTTTGGGGGCATTTAATGTGCCGCAAGGTTCGGTAACGGTAACTGCAGGAGGTAGAGTGTTACAAGAAGGTGTTGATTATACGGTTAACTATCAATTAGGACGTGTAATCATATTAGATGAGGCGTTAAAATCTTCTAATACGCCTATACAGGTTTCTACAGAAAATAATGCGGTGTTTGGGCAACAAACCAAACGTTTTACAGGACTTAATATAGAACATAAGTTTAGTGATGATTTTATTATAGGAGGTACATTTTTAAACCTAAACGAACGACCTATAACTCAAAAGTCAAATTATGATTTTGAGCCTATTAATAATACCATTTTAGGATTCAATGTGGCGTATGCAACAGAGGTTCCTTTTTTAACAAGAATGGTAAATAAGTTACCTAATATCGATACTGATGTGCCATCGAATGTGTCCGTAAGAGCAGAAGGAGCGTATTTGATTGCAGGGGCACCCAAAGGGGCAGATTTTGATGGTAAAGTAACAACATATATAGATGATTTTGAAGGGGCACAAACAAGAATAGATGTTAGTTCTCCCCAGTCATGGGAACTATCAAGTGCACCACTTGGTTTTGGAGGTGAGATAGAGAACGATAACCTGGAATCTGGATATAAAAGAGCAAGACTATCATGGTATTCTATTGATCCAATTTTTTATGGTAACAATAGACCAAGCGGAATTACAGAACAAGATTTGGCAACAAACCGATCAAGAAGAGTATTTATAGATGAGGTGTTTCCTGATACCGATATCGTACAAGGACAAACATTAGCGTTATTTACGTTTGACCTTAATTACGATCCTACACAAAGAGGACCTTATAACTATAATCCAGATTACGCACCTAATAATACTCCGGTGTCAGATCCAAGAGATAATTTTGGGGGAATTACCAGACAATTAACGACCACCAATTTTGAGCAGTCTAATGTCGAATTTATGGAGTTTTGGTTAATGGATCCTTTTGAGTATGATGATTTGAACAATCCAGGAGGTACTATTGTATTTAACCTGGGTAATATAAGTGAAGATGTATTGAAAGACGGAAGGAAACAGTATGAAAATGGACTGCCAGCTGTTGGGCAAACGGGTAATGTGGTGAGTACTAATTATGCAAGCGTACCTGTAAATCAATCCTTAATTTATGCATTTGATACGCAAGATCAGGATAGAGCAGCGCAAGATGTTGGTTTTGATGGTTTGGGCGATGCTGACGAGCAACAAAAGGTAGAGTTTGGTCCATTTACATCATTGCCAGATCCATCTGCAGATAATTATACTTATTTTCTTCAGGCAACGGGAGATGTGGTAGAGCGATATGATAGTTATAATGGTACAGAGGGTAATTCGCCAACTGATTTGTCTAACGAAGATAGAGGGAGTACTACTTTTCCGACGGCAGAAGATGTAAATAGAGATAATACCATGAATACCATTAATAGCTACTATGAGTATAGAGTTCCTATTTTTAAAGGGATGGATGTGGGTAATGACGGTGATACAGGGTATATATCTGATACAAGAGAAGTGATTACAGAAATTGCTGGTCAGCAAATCAATACACGATGGGTACGATTTAAAGTGCCGATTTATGAACCTACCAGTGCAGAAAATATCAGCGATTTTAGATCTATACGATTTATGAGAATGTATCTTACAGAGTTTTCACAACCTACATTATTGCGATTTGCAAATATGGATTTGGTACGTGGAGATTATAGAAGATATGTTCAGGTAGGAGATCAAGTAAATGACCCAACAGATGGGCTGAATGTTTTTGGTGATACAGAAGTGATTATTACATCGGTAAGTGCAGAAGAAACACCTAATTATGTTACACCACCTGGTGTAATAAGAGAGCAGGTCAACAATAATAACAATATCATTCGAGAAGATGAAAGATCTTTGGCGTTAACAGTAAATGACCTTAGATCTGGAGATGCAAGAGGGGTTTATAAGAATTTTAATGTAGACATGCGCCAATACGAGAACCTCGAAATGTTTTTGCATGCAGAGCCAATTCCGGGAGGAACTTTGGGGGATAATAACGTAAAAGCATTCATACGAATGGGTAGTGACTTTACGAATAATTTTTATCAGATAGAAATGCCGTTGGTAGCATCAGATAGAAATAGTAGTGGCCAGGAGAATGTTTGGCCCACAGCTAATCGTTTTAATCTACCATTAGAGTTTTTAAGGACAGTTAAATCAGAAGTGTTAGGAGATAATACTTTAGTTGCAAATGAGCTTAACTTTTTATCTGAGCAACCTAATAATTTAAAAATAGGAATTAAAGGAAATCCTAACTTTGGAGATATAAGGGTGATGATGATTGGTATTAAGAACGAAAGTGGTAGTGATCAATCGGCTACGGTTTGGTTTAATGAGATGCGTCTTAGTGATTTAAAAAATAGAGGGGGATGGGCTGCAGTTGCCAGTATGGATGCTAATATTGCCGATTTTGCAAATGTAAGCGCTTCTGGTAGGATTACTACCATAGGTTTTGGAGGCATCGAACAAGGTCCTAATGAAAGAAGTCAGGAAGATGTAAAGCAATATGATGTAACCACCAATGTTAATTTAGGGCAGTTGCTTCCAAAAAAATGGGGAGTGCAATTGCCATTTAATTATAGTAGAGGAGAAGAGCTTATTACTCCGCAATATGATCCCGAATTTTTGGATTTGGAGCTTCAAGATAGGTTAGATAATACAACAGATCCAGAAAGAAAAAAACAAATAGAAGAGCAATCTACTGATTATACGCTAAGACAAAGTTTTAATGTAATCGGATTGCGAAAAGAAAGAACAGGTGATAGTAAGCCAATGCCTTATGATATTGAGAATTTTACTTTTTCGGGCACGTATAATCAAACCGATCATCGTGATTTTGAAATAGAAGAATCTCTAGATCAACAAGTGAAATTGGGAGGTACCTATGATTTTGGATTTAGACCCAAAGAAATAGAGCCCTTTAAAAAAGTGAAGCTTTTAGGGAAAAGTAAATATTTTGATTTGATTAAAGATTTCAACTTTAATCTTTTGCCAACAAGTATCTCGGTAAGTTCTAATATAACCAGACAATATAATAAGCAGATTTTTAGAGATATTACTCTAGGGCCAAATGATATTAAGTTGCCAGCATTGTACCAACGTAACTTTTTGTATGATTGGCAATATGGGGTTAATTACAATTTGTCAAAATCACTTAATTTTACTTTTACATCTGCAAACAAAAGGATTGTTAAGAATTTTATCGACGAAGAAAATAATGTAGATAACACTGTCGATATATGGACAGGCTTTTTTGACATAGGAGATCCTAACTCACATAGTCAGCAACTTCAGGTTAACTATGAGGTGCCATTCAAAAAAATACCAGCACTTAAGTTCTTGCGTACAACGTATTCTTATAGCGCCGATTTTCAGTGGATAAAGGGTAGTGAAGCGTTAAAGTCACTAGAAGGAATTCCTGATTTGGGGCATACGGTACAAAATGCCAATGTGCATACAGTCAATGGATCTTTAGATATGAATACATTGTATAAGTATGTGGGGCTTACCAAAAAGAAAGCAGGAAGGAGAGGCGCTAAAGATCGAGACCGGAAAAAAGATTCAAAAGAAAAATCTGATGATAGAGATAGTAGAGAATCTCCGCCAGAACCAGAAAGCAGATCACGAAGGCCAGAACGAGGACGTAGTAAGTTAAGTACGGGTGACAAGGCATTTAATACACTTATTGGTTTGGTAACCGCTGTAAAAAAAGTAAATATAAATTATAATCAAGATAGTGGTATTTTTCTTCCAGGATATACAAGGACCCCTGGGTTTGTAGGAACACTAAAACCAACTGTCGGGTTTACTTTTGGTAGTCAATCAGATATTAGGGACCTTGCTGCCCGTAATGGATGGCTTACCCTGTATGATGAGTTTAACCAACAATACCAAGAAGTAGAAGGAAAGCAACTTAATATTCAGGCTTCTTTAGACTTGCTTAGGGATTTTAAGATTGATATTAGTGGTAGTAGAAATTATTCAGAAACGTTTAACGAAAACTATAAAGTTAATCTTATACAAGATGATGTGTTTAGCGTTGAAAATATTAATATAGAAGATCCTTATGAATCTTTGACAGCTAATACGTTTGGTAATTTTACCATTTCGACGATGTTGGTTAAAACCGCTTTTAAAAAGAGTGATGAGTTTAGCTCAGAAACGTTTGATGAGTTTAGAAAAAATAGAAAGATTATAGCAGAGCGCTTGGGTACTGAAAATGGCATAACAACCGTTGACGATGATGGTTTCCCATCTGGATATGGTAAAACCAATCAAGCAGTCCTGTTGCCGGCATTTTTAGCGGCATATACGGGTACTAGTGCAGATAAAATTCAGACAGGTGCATTTAGAGATATACCATTGCCAAACTGGGATGTGAAGTATACAGGATTAATGCGTCTAAAATGGTTTAAAAAGCGTTTTAAAAGGTTTTCTGTAGCACATGGGTATCGAGCTAATTATACGATAAATCAATTTCAGACCAATTTACAGTTTGGAGTACAACAAGTCGATACAGGGGTAGATGGTGATGTAAATCGTGCTGATAATTCTAGAAATCCAATATTGTTTTCTAATATAAACCTTACCGAGCAGTTTAGTCCTTTGGTAAAGTTAGATATGGAAATGAATAACTCTATCAAAATCTTGGCTGAATGGAAAAAGGACAGAGCACTTTCGTTAAGTTTTGATAATAACTTACTGACAGAAATTCAAGGAAATGAATATATTATTGGTCTGGGTTACAGGTTAAAAGATTTGATGTTTACAACTAGAATATCTGGGAAAAAACGAGTTATTAAAAGTGACCTTAACCTTAGGGCAGATCTATCGCTTAGACAAAATGAAACTCTGATTAGATATCTAGATATAGAGAATACCCAAATAACAGCCGGGCAAGATATTTATGGTTTTAAATTTACTGCGGATTATGCACTAAGTAAAAACTTGACAGCATTGTTGTTTTATGATCATACCTTTTCAGAGTATTCAATATCAACTGCATTTCCGCAGACTACAATTCGAGGCGGTTTTACGCTTAGATATAATTTCGGAAACTAGAAATATGATGATTTGTTAACCTCTAATTGTTAAAAATTGTTTTTTCAATATTTTTTTGTCTCGTTTCCTTAAAATTTAATAAAATAGATTTATTTTCGTCATCAAAATATTAACAACAAATAAATTTTTTTCGGATGAACATTCCTGCAGATTTAAAATATACCAAAGATCACGAATGGATCAAGATTGATGGTGATGTTGCGACTATCGGTATTACTGATTTTGCGCAAAGTGAATTAGGAGACATTGTATACGTAGAAGTAGAAACAGTAGATGAAGAACTTGATAGAGAAGAAGTTTTTGGAACTGTAGAAGCTGTTAAAACGGTATCTGATTTGTTTTTACCATTATCTGGTGAAATTATCGAATTTAATGAGACACTAGAAGGTGATCCAGAATTGGTGAATAGCGATCCTTATGGAGATGGCTGGATGGTTAAAGTTAAAATAGCAGAAGCTTCTCAAGTAGAAGATTTACTATCAGCAGATGATTATAAAGAAATTATTGGGGCATAATCTCCTTTTTTTTCTGGCAATTATATCTACAGGGTTGCTTACTTGGGCCTCTTTGGCCAAAATAAGCAGCCCTGTTGGGGTTAAAATACATATGAGTGATAAGCTGGCGCACTTTATAGCTTATTTTGTCTTGACTACTGTTTGGTTCTCTTTTTTGTTTTTTTCTGAAAGACAAAATAAAAACTTAAAACAAAGTTTATGGATAGCCTCTGTAATGTGTGTTTTGTATGGAATTTTAATGGAAATACTACAAGCCCTATTGACTACATATCGAAGTTCTGAGTGGTACGATGTAATTGCGAATACAAGTGGTACAATTTTTGCTGTTTTATTAATTGTGCTCGCAAGAAGAATAATTTTGAAAATTAAGTTAAGTAGCTAGAATATCAGTTAACTAAACGTTGTTTTTAACTTTATTAGAGGTCTTGTAAAAGTTAAAAATGAATTTTTTTGATTTACATTTTTATCTTTAGTTGGAAATTACAAAAGAATTTAGCTATTTTAGCAATCCTATAACGATTATAATATTATGGAACCAAAGAAAAATCCAAAAGCAGATTTAACTAAAAGAAGTGTCTTATTCCTTCAATTAGGGCTTATTTTAGTTCTCTTTTTAACATGGCGAGGTATTGAGTGGAAGACGTATGATAAAAGTAATATAGATATTGGTCAGGTTAATCTTGATGAATTAGAAGAAGAAGATATCCCTATTACTCAAAATCTAAATACACCACCTCCACCTCCTCCACCGCCACCAGCTCCAGAGGTTATTGATGTTGTAGAAGATGAAGAAGAAGTAGAAGAAACAATTATCGAATCTACAGAATCTAATCAAGAAGAAGAGATTGTAGAAGTAGAAGAGGTAGAAGATGTTGATGAAGACGAAGAAGTTGCAGATGTTCCTTTTGCAGTAATCGAAAATGTGCCTATTTTTCCTGGATGTGAAAAAGCAGGTGGTAATGCTGCAAAAAAGAAATGTATGAGTGATAAGGTTAAAAAATTCGTTAACCGTAAGTTTAATACAGAATTAGGAAGTGAACTTGGATTGTCAGGCGTTAACCGTATCTATGTAAGATTTAAAATTGATAGAAAAGGTAATATTGTTGGTGTACAGGCTAGAGGGCCACACCCTAGATTAGAAAAAGAAGCGCAGCGAGTAGTTGGTTTATTACCAAAAATGACTCCTGGTAAACAAAGAGGAAAAGCAGTAGGGGTGTTATACTCACTACCAATCGTATTCCAAGTACAGGAATAAGAATAAAATATATTTAATATCAGAATCCCGTTACATTTATGTAACGGGATTCTTTTTTTGGTATGCTTGTTGATTTAGAATCAATTGTAACGTTAAAACTAAATAGTATGAGTAACAAGCATGATGCTAATGTACAAAAAAGTACATTAGTGAACTTTCAGATTGGACTTATAGCAAGTCTTTTATTTACCTATGTAATGTTTGAGGTGTACACGAGCTCTCAAATAATTGTTCCTAATTCTCCTGTAGAAAATCCGTATACTATTACCGAGTATACCATGGGAGATTTTATCATCGAAAAAGTTCCAGAAAAGCCATTAGAGAGTAAGCCGAAACCTCAAAAGATTATGGATATCTCTGAAGCTAAAATAGTTGATGATAATACTAAGATAAAAAGTTTTGAAAAAGAGTTTGAAAGCTCGCCTCCTGTAGAAACTGCTCCTGTTAATCCAGATGATATTGAAAATATAGAGCCTGTAGATGATCCAGTTTCTGTTCCTTTTAGTGTGGTAGAAGATGTACCTGTTTTCCCTGGGTGTGAGCATTTGACTTCTAACAAAGAAAAGGCGGAGTGTTTTTCTGCAAAAATCAGAAAGATTGTTTCTAGAAGGTTTAATACAGAGGTGGGTGAAAGGTATGGATTAAGTGGGATGCAACGTATTTTTACCTTGTTCGAGGTTTCTCCAAGTGGAGTTATTCAAAATATTCAGATTAGAGCACCGCATCCCGGATTAGAAAAAGAGGCAAGAAGGGTGATAGGTCTTTTTCCTGATGTAACACCAGGTAAGCAAAGAGGTAGAGCAGTTACTGTAAAATATCAGCTACCGATCACTTTTAGAGTGCAAGAATAATAAAATATACATGCCGGGATGTGTTTCCTGGCATGTGTTTTTATTTTGTAAGACTAAGGTAAATTGTGTTGCGAATACCTTCAGAATTAATAAAGCCATCACCATAGCCTTTTTGGTCGTATTCTTTGGTTAGTAAGGAGTTTTTTAAGATTTCATTAGCTGATGTTCCCTGGTCAATTTCTTTCTGAATACGAGAGGTGATAGTTTCAAGCATTTCTAAGAAAGTTTCAAGATCTTTTTTAGTTGCTAATTTTCCATGCCCAGGGATAATGCTGGTGTCATCATTGATAATGAGTAGTGCTTTTTTAACAGCACTTATGTATCCGTTAATACTTCCTCCCGATTTTACATCAATATACGGGTAGCGTCCATTAAAAAAGGTATCCCCCATATGTAATACATTTCCTTGTGTAAAATAAATAATGGCATCTCCATCGGTATGTGCATTGTGTACGTGAAAAGCTTGTATGTTTTCATCTTTAAAATAAAATTGCAACCCCTCGTCAAAAGTAATTACAGGAAGTGATAGTAGATTGATATTATCCTTTTTTTGTTGTTTCGACTTCATTCTATGTCGCACATTTTTTTGTGCGTAAATGATAGCGCCACTTTTTGCTATGTTTTCATTACCTCCTGTGTGGTCTCCATGAAAATGAGTGTTAACAACCGTAGTAATTGGTTGGTTGCTGATTGTTTTTAAAGTTGTAAACAATTGCTCAGATACATTTGCGAATTGATCATCAATAATAAACAATCCTTTTTCGTTTTTAAAAACACCGATATTACCTCCTTTTCCAGTAAGCATATAAATGTTTTCTGATAGTGGTTCTACCGTGATCGATGTTTTTTTGTTTTGTGCATTGGAGTTTAGAAATAACAGAAAAATTCCAAAAATATATAGGTTTTTCATGATTATGTGTTTTGTGTGTCAACTTTGTCTGATGTGTGACTTGAAAATTACAATCGTTATAGTTTTGATAGTCAAAATGTTGTGTTAAAAATTAAGAATAAGAATTGTTGTTGTTGAATTTAAAAGCGGGAAAGCTTGTTAAAAGTTGAATTATAAATAGTTATAAGTTGTCTAAAACGCATATAAGATATATCTTTGCACGACTTTTATAAAAAGTAATTAAGAAAAACGTGGAAAATTTGAGTGTTGCCCAAATCGATACTGTAAAAACATCTGTTGTTCAGGATTTTAAGGAAATTACAAAAATGCGATTGGCATTAAGTGTAGTTTTTTCGTCGGTTGCGGGTTATTTGTTGGGAGTTGAGACGGTTTCTTGGAGTACACTTTTGCTCCTTGCAATAGGGGGGTATTTTATGGTTGGTGCTTCAAATGCTTTTAATCAGATTATAGAAAGAGATCTTGATAAACTGATGGATCGAACCAAAAATAGACCAATTCCGTCTGGTAGAATGTCTGTTAATACAGCTTTTGCTATTGCAACATTATTTACAATTGCCGGAATTTCTGTTCTATACAATATCAATCCTAAAACAGCCATGTTTGGCGCAATCTCTATATTTATTTATGTGAGTCTGTATACGCCTTTAAAAACAAAAACTCCATTATCGGTTTTTGTGGGAGCTATACCAGGCGCTATTCCTTTTATGTTGGGTTGGGTAGCAGCAACTAATGATTTTGGTATCGAACCAGGGACATTGTTTATGATACAATTTTTCTGGCAATTCCCACACTTCTGGGCAATTGGCTGGTTTTTGTTTGATGATTATAAAAAAGGAGGCTTTTTTATGCTTCCAACAGGTAAAAAAGATCAGGGAACCGCTGTACAGGTAATTATTTATACCGTTTGGACAATTGTGACCTCTTTGGTTCCGGTTTTTGGAGTAACAGGAGAATTATACCTTACACCTGTTGCAGGAGGAATTATTTTGATATTAGGATTGGTTTTAGGAAGGTCTGCAATGCTTTTGTATAAAAGGAGAGATTCTAAAACTGCCAAACAATTAATGCTCATGAGTGTTTTGTATATTACCCTATTGCAAATCATTTATGTAGTTGATAAATTTATAAGAGCATGGATTTAACACAAGGAACAACAAAAGAAAAAATAGATAGGTCCAAGAAAACGATGATGTGGTTTGCTATGATTAGTATGGCAATGGTTTTTGCTGGCCTTACCAGTGCTTATGTTGTTAGTAAATCCAGAAAAGACTGGGCTACAGATCTTGTTTTTCCAAATGCGTTTATATATAGCATTATCGTTATTATTGCAAGTAGTATAACTTTTCACTTTGTGAAGAAAGCAATAGATAACGAAAACAGAAGTTTAGCATCTTTATTATTACTCGCTACGATAGTTTTGGGTGGGATATTCGTATTTTTGCAATTCGAAGGTTTTAATGATATGATTCGTCAAGGGTATCATTTTACAGGCCCAACTTCAAATATTGTAACTACCTTTATGTTTATAATCGTAGTTACGCATTTAGTGCACATAATTGGCGGAGTTATAGTGCTTTTAGTTGTAATTTATAATCATTTTAAACAAAAGTATAAAAGAGGGCAAACCCTTGGTTTAGAACTAGGTGCTATGTATTGGCATTTTGTGGACTTTTTGTGGGTTTATCTCTTTTTGTTTTTATATTTCGTTAGATAATAAAATTGCTTACTTTTGTGGAAAATTTAACAATACCAAATTCTTTATATGGAAACAGCTGTTACTAAAACAGGGACAGAAGATAAAACTTGGGGAGGTGGAAACCAACCGCTCAAGGTAAGTTATGGTAAGATGATGATGTGGTTTTTTATCCTTTCGGATGCACTTACATTTTCAGGTTTTCTTGCCGCATATGGTTTTTCAAGATTTAAATTCATTGATTCTTGGCCAATAGCAGATGAAGTGTTTAATCACTTCCCATTTTTACACGGTGTAGATGCACCAATGTATTATGTGGCTTTAATGACTTTTATTCTTATCTTTTCTTCTGTTACAATGGTATTGGCGGTGGATGCAGGACATCATATGAAGCAGAAAAAGGTAATCCTTTATATGTTCTTAACTATTATAGGAGGAGCAATCTTCGTAGGATCTCAGGCCTGGGAGTGGAAAAACTTTATCAAAGGAGAATACGGTGCGGTAGAAACAAGAGGAGGTCAGATACTGCAATTTGTAGATGCAGAAGGCCATAGAGTTGGTTTAAAAGAGATCGCTATCGTAGATACGCATAATGAAAGAGCACGACATGAGCGTAAAAACGGAATATGGTTTCAGAAAGAAGCAACACTTCCTACCTATACCATAGACGAAATAAGAGCTGGATTTGAGAAAAGAAGTGATCTATTAATAAGAACACAGATTTTGAATGAAGAGGGAGAAAAAACAATTTTATCTAGAAAAGAATCCTTAAGAAGATTACAAGCTGATGCTATAGGTACTGTCGAAGGAGCTAATTTGCAACACAATGAGTACGGAACTCCGTTATTTGCAAACTTTTTCTTCTTTATAACAGGATTTCACGGGTTTCACGTATTTTCTGGAGTGATCATTAATATCATTATCTTCATTAATGTGATCTTAGGAACATATGAGAGAAGAAAGAATTATGAAATGGTAGAGAAAGTTGGTTTATATTGGCACTTTGTAGATTTGGTATGGGTGTTTGTATTTACATTCTTTTATCTGGTTTAATAAAAAATATAGCATTTATATAAAATGGCACACGATACAGCACATCACGAATCGAATACAGCAAGAATCTGGAAAGTATTTATTATTCTTTCTGTAATTACAATAGTTGAAGTAATATTAGGTATTATCAAACCTACTTTTATGATAGAGACTACTGTGATTAGTATGAAATTATTAAACTGGATATTTATTATTCTTACTGTTTGGAAAGCATATTATATTACATGGGCATTTATGCACATGGAAGGTGAGACTAAAGGGTTGAGAAGATCTGTAGTTTGGACAGGAATCTTTTTGATATGTTACTTGATATTTATTCTTCTTACAGAAGGAGATTATGTTTATGAAGTATTTAAAGCAGGTCATAAAAGCTGGGATTTTTAATTCTAACTCTTATAGTTAAAAGCATTGAAAAAAGACGGTTTTATGAACCGTCTTTTTTATTTTTGCACTTAATCTTGTGAACCATATTTAGCATAGGCGTATTCAAGGTAAATCAGTCGATTATATTATGAAAAAATTTATTGTTTTAGGTGTTTTGTTTATACTGCCACTTGTCGCATATTTATTTTTTGCATCCGGAGTGCATAATTTTGCTAAACTCCCAGTGCTGAATAAAGCGGTGGGCAATTTGGAGAGTTTTGAGAGCTTGTCAAAAGAACAAATATCTTTTGATAAAAAAGTAACTATTCTAGGTTTCTTAGGTAAAGAAATCTACAACAAGCAAGGAAATGCTTTTAACTTAAATCAAAAAATTTACAAGAAAAATCATGGATTTAAAGACTTTCAGTTTGTAATGATACTTCCCTTTGGGAGTGAGAATGCAGCAAAAGATCTTTTGAATGAATTAGATAATATAACAGATGTCTCTGGATGGAAATTTCTTTTTGGCACCACAGAACAAATCACGGCCTTGTTTACTAGTTTGAAAACGCCACATCGATTAGATTCAAATCTGGCTTCAGACTATGTCTATATCATTGATAAAGATGCTAGTTTAAGAGGAAGAGATGGAAGTATAGGAAAAGAGAAAGATGTAGTGCATGGATATGATGCAAGTTCGGTTGCTGATTTATCTAATGTAATGGAAGATGATGTAAAAGTGATTTTGGCAGAATATCGTTTGGCTCTTAAGAAATATAAGGCAGATCGTAAAGAGAAATAAAGTTAGCTATGAAAAAGTATTCGTACGTTGGGATATCATTTATTATACTTGTTTTTGGGATAATTTTCATTCCCAAGATTGTAAATCGAGTAAAGAAAACTTCTGTCGTAAAGAATGATAGAATGAGTGCCGATAACCCCGTTGCAAATGAAAAGTTGGCATATATAAAAATAAACGGAAGGCCAAAAAAAGTTCCTGACTTTGCTTTTCTAAATCAAGATAGTATCACAGTCACAAATCACGATTACAAAGGTAAAGTGTACGTAGCAGAGTTTTTCTTTACAAGTTGTCCTACTATTTGTCCAAAAATGACAAGAAACCTGGTGTATTTGCAAAATGAGTTAAAAGGAATGGATAATTTTGGTGTGGCATCCTTTACAATTAATCCCAGATTTGATACTCCTAGAAGACTAAAGACGTATGCAGATAATTATGGTGTGACTAATCAGGATTGGCATATGCTTACTGGGGATAGAGAAGATATTTATGAGCTCGCAAATGCTGGGTTTAATATTTATGCTGCAGAAAATCCAAATGTGCCAGGTGGGTTTGAGCATAATGGTTATTTTGCTTTAATAGATCAGGATGGTTATATACGGTCAAGATATGATGCGTCGGGAAACCCAATAATTTATTACAGAGGAACCATTGGGGTAGAAGAAAAAAAAGACCAGAACGGAGAAGAAGAACAAATAACAATCTTATTAAAAGATATTAAAAAATTGATGAATAAAGATGAGTAGTAATCTATCGCCGACAGAAAAAAAATACAAAAATTGGATTATAATACTGTCGATTGGTATTCCTTTGGCAGTAGCAGTGTTGTTTGGTGTTAATCTTAGAAAGTTAGGTTTCGATGTTGAGCCTCTTACCTTTTTACCACCAATTTATGCGACAATAAATGGTGTTACAGCAATTATATTGGTAGCTGCATTATGGGCGGTGAAAAACGGAAAAGTTACACTGCATGAAAGATTGATGAAAACTGCAATTGCTTGTTCTGTTTTATTTTTGCTTATGTATATTGCATATCATATGACAAGTGACTCTACGCGTTTTGGTGGAGAAGGAACAATACGTTATGTGTATTATTTTATTTTAATTACCCATATAGTTTTATCTATAGCAGTAATTCCGTTTGTGCTAATTACATATGTTAGAGCTTTATCCAAAAAGTTTGAATCGCATAAGAAAATAGCCAGAATTACATTTCCTATATGGTTGTACGTAGCAATAACCGGGGTTGTGGTTTATTTAATGATATCACCTTATTACTAAAGTTAATAATCTTTATGCGATCATTGTATTGCTTGATTTGATAAGAAGAAATAAGATGTTTCATTTTTTTTAATACATATTGAAAGTGTTATAGTAAAAAGCTTTATGTAACATCCGAAAGAATACGTTAAGTGTATGGTACAAGTAACAAAGTTTTTAATACGATTGTTTGGCGAGTTCGATCTGACATCTACAACAATATTATAAACAGATGAAAAATTATATAGCATATATCTTACTTCTATTTTTATTGTTTGCGATTCCTGCAGAAGCACAATGTTCTATGTGTAGGGCTGTTTTAGAAAGTGAAGAAGGACAGAAAACGGCCAAAGGAATAAACAATGGAATTGTTTACCTGATGATTATCCCATATGTGTTGATAGGAGGAGTAGGATACCTTATTTATAGAAATAAAAAGAAATCAAATACTTCGAAAAAGCCCTTGTAAAAGGGCTTTTGCTTTTTTAACATTTTCCTAACAAAGGGAGATGTAACAAACATATGTATGGTGTAGTCTAATGTTTCAGGACTACTTCAGTTGATAATAGGTCTTTGTTTAAAAGTAAGAACTGTTAGTGTGTCTTTTTTGTTTAGGTATACTTTATGCCTTTTATATCTTAAACCGATAGTATGATTGAAATAAATAACTTACATAAATCGTATAGAATGGGAAGTAATTCTCTTCATGTACTCAAGGGAATAGATTTTAATGTAAAAGAAGGTGAGTTGGTTGCTATTATGGGGCCTTCGGGTTCTGGTAAATCAACATTACTAAATATTTTAGGAATGTTGGATGAAGCCGATAAAGGTGATTACGTTTTGGATAATGTTCCTATTAAAAATTTGAACGAAACAAAAGCCGCTCAATACCGAAATAAATTTCTAGGATTTGTTTTTCAGTCATTTAATTTGATTAACTATAAAACAGCCATAGAAAATGTAGCCTTACCATTATATTATCAGCGAAAAGGTAGAAAGGAGAGAACAGAAAAGGCTCTTAACTATTTGGGAAAAGTAGGATTGGCAGAATGGGCAACACACTTACCTAGCGAACTATCAGGAGGGCAGAAACAAAGAGTTGCAATTGCAAGAGCTCTTGCCGCAGATCCCAAAGTATTATTAGCAGATGAGCCAACAGGTGCTTTGGATAGTAAAACATCTCATGAAGTTATGGATATCATTCAGGGTATTAATGATGAAGGAAAGACGATACTAGTGGTAACGCATGAAGAAGATATTGCAAATATGTGTAAACGTATCGTGCGTCTTAAGGATGGAGTTATTGTCGAAGATGTACAAGTAGAACAAGTTAGAGCTTCACAATATGTTTGATAGAGATAGGTGGCGAGAAATATTTGAAGCAATTAGCAAAAACAAGTTGCGTACTTTCCTTTCAGGATTTACGGTTGCACTTGGAATTTTAATTTTTACCATCCTTTTTGGTTTTGGAAATGGACTAAAAAATACATTTCAAGAGTTTTTTGTTGATGATGCTACAAATACCATATGGTTGTTTCCTGGTAGAACTTCAAAACCCTATAAAGGATTTGCAATCAATCGTGTCGTAGAATTTAGAAATGATGATATAGAAGATATTAAAAAAGATTTTGCGCTCTATGTAGATTATATAACTCCTAGAATTAGTAGATCTGGCCTTACCAAATATAAAGGAGAATCTAATACTTATGTAACCAGAGCGGTTGGCCCTGCACATCTACTTTGCGAAAAGACCATTATCATGAAAGGACGTTATGTAAATGATAATGATATTAAAGAAAAGTCTAAAAGTGTTGTAATAGGTAGATTGGTAGAGCAAGACCTTTTTGGAAAAAAAGAAAATGCGATTGGTAAATTTATAGAAATCGATGGTATTACATATAAAGTAATCGGGGTTTTTCAGGATGATGGAGGCGATAATGAAGAGCGATATATATATATGCCATATACAACAAGGCAACTTGTAGAAAAAAACACAGATAAGATTGATCAGATAATCGTAGGGTTTAAACTGGGTATTGGTTATTCTGGAGCAAAAGCTTTAGAGATAAGCCTAGATAAATACATGCGTGATAAGCATGTGATTCATCCCGAGGATCAAAACGGTCTCTTTATTAGAAATGTCGCAGAAAACGTTAAGCAAACGTTGCAATTTGCAAACATATTACAGATTGTGGTTGCCTTTGTAGGTATTGGAACATTGTTAGCAGGTATCATAGGAATCAGTAATATTATGGTGTTTGTAGTAAAAGAACGTACTAAAGAACTTGGGATTAGAAAGGCATTGGGAGCATCACCTAAGTCGATAGTAAGTATGATTTTACAAGAATCTGTTTTTATAACTACGATAGCGGGAATCATTGGTTTATTTATAGGAATGACCATTTTAAAATTTACAGGAACTTCACTTAAGGATTATTTTATTACCAATCCATATGTAGAGATAGGTACAGTAATAGGAGCGACTATAGTATTGATATTTTTTGGAGCCTTAGCAGGATATATTCCTGCAAGAAGAGCCGCTCGAATAAAACCAATTGTAGCACTTAGAGACGAATAATATGAGGTTTATTTTTGATAAAGATACGTGGCAAGAAATTTATGGTTCTATAAGTAAGAATAAACTTAGAACTGTGATCACCGTTATTGGGGTACTTTGGGGGATTTTTGTTTATATAGCACTATCTGGAGCTGCCAAAGGGATGGATAATGGATTCGAAAAAGAGTTCAAAGATATTGCTCAGAATAGTATGTTTGTTTGGGCTCAAAGAACCAGTATTCCTCATGAAGGTTATAAAATAGGAAGAAGTATTCAATTAAAACTGGGAGATGCAGAAGCATTAGAAAATTTACACCCTGATATTCAATTTATTGCTCCTAGAAATGTAAAAGGTGTTTTTGGTGATGAACCAGTAAACGTAGTAAGAGAATTAAAAACAGGAAGCTATAAGGTATTTGGAGACTATCCTGTGATCGATAAAATTGCAAAAAAGAAAATATTCGATAAAGGTCGGTTTTTGAACGATTCTGATGTAGAAAAAGAGCGTAAGGTCTGTGTGATTGGAGAACGCGTGCGTAAAGAATTATTCGAAAAAGATGAGAATCCTGTTGGACAGTTTATCAAATTAAGCAATATCTATTTTCAGATAGTAGGAGTATATAAATTAGAGGGAGATGGTGGTTTTGAACAAGATGATTCTATCTTCATTCCTTTTTCAACTTTTAGAAGAACTTATAATATGGCTGATAATGTTTCATGGTTTGCAATAGCTGCGTACGACGATGCCGATATTATTGCTCTCGAGGATAATATTAAAAGCTCTTTAAAAAGAATTCATCAGGTACATCCAGATGATGAAAGAGCTTTTGGTTCTTTTAATTTGGGAGAAGCTTTTGGTAAAATTATGGGATTCTCGAATGGTTTGAACTTTTTATCATTGATAGTTGGTATCGCTACTATCCTGGCAGGAGTAATTGCTATTGGTAATATTCTTCTGATATCAGTAAAAGAACGAACAAAAGAACTAGGAGTACGTCGGGCATTAGGTGCTACCCCATCAGAAGTAAGAGGGCAAATAATTTTGGAATCAGTTTTTTTAACAATTATTGCTGGGATTATAGGAATTATCTGTGGAGCAGGAGTACTCGCTATTATCAATGTAATGACGGCAAATCAAGATACATTTCCGTATACCAATCCAACAGTTCCCATTCCATTTGTTTTAGGAGCTTTAGGAATCATGGTAGTGCTGGGGACCTTAATTGGTTTAATTCCAGCCCAGAGAGCCGTAAGTATTAAACCAATTGACGCATTAAGAGAAGAATAACCAAGTAAACATAAATAGTAACAAATGAAAATTTTAAAATACCTTTTTATAGCTTTTCTAATTCTAGGAGGATTATTTGCAGCTGGATATTTTATAAAATCTAATAGTAAGTCTCCGGTAACTTATAAAACAGAAAAAGCATTTATTGCTTCTATCGAAGATAAAACGGTAGCTACAGGAAAAGTAGTTCCCGAAGAAGAAGTAGAAGTAAAACCCCAGGTTTCTGGAATAATTGAAAAAATTTATGTAGAAGAAGGAGACGATATAAAGACAGGAGATTTGATTGCCAAGGTAAAAGTGGTTCCTAATGAACAATCTTTAAATAGTGCAAGAGGTCGTGTTCAAAATGCAAAAATAAGCCTTGCAAATGCAGAACAAGATTATGATCGTAACAAGGCTCTTTTTGATAAGGGAGTGATCTCTACCAAAGATTTTCAGACGGTGAAACTAGCTTATGATCAGGGGCAACAAGAGGTTAAAAATGCCCTTAATGATTTACAAATTATTAGACAAGGTTCTACAGGAGGAGCACAGGCGATAACAAATATTAGAGCCTCTGTTTCGGGAACTGTTTTAGAGATACCAGTAGAAGAAGGAGATCAGGTAATACAAAGTAATAATTTTAATGATGGTACTACAGTAGCTACTATAGCAGATCTCAATAAAATGATCTTTGAAGGAAAGGTCGATGAATCTGAAGTAGGGAAACTTAAAGTAGGAATGCCATTAGCAGTTAGTCTGGGAGCAATACAAGGCAAAGAGTTTGACGCAAAGCTAAAGTTTATAGCTCCAAAAGGAAATGAAGAGCAAGGAGCGGTACAGTTTAAAATTGAAGGAGATGTGTATTTGGATAAGGACTTTTTTGTAAGAGCAGGATATAGCGCAAATGCTTCTATAGTTTTAGAAAAAAAGGATAGTATTCTGGTAATTAAAGAAGCTTTGTTGCAATTTGATAAAGAAACCGAACAACCCTATGTAGAAATTAAAACCGGAGATCAAAAATTCGAAAAAAAGGATATTAAAATAGGATTGTCAGACGGTATCAACGTAGAAATTGTATCGGGTATAACAGAGCAAGATGAAATTAAGGTATGGAATAAGACAGAACCTGTTAAAAAGAAAAGTAAAGAAGAGGAAAACGAGGAAGAGGAGTAATTAGTACGGTTATTATAAAGCAGATCACATTATATATTTGGGAGTATGAAATTAGTAAAGAAGGTAGAGAGTTTTTCCTCTTCAGAAAAAGAAGCTTTAAATTTTAGATTTATGAAAATAAGTTTTGTAGCTATTTTGGCATTGTTTTTTGGATTGTCATTGGGGGTGCAGGCTCAAGAAAAGAAATGGACACTTAGAGAGTGTGTAACACATGCTCTGGAGAATAATATTTCTATAAAACAATCGGCATTAGATGTAGAGTCCTCAGGAATAGATAGGTTAGATGCAATTGGTAATTTTTTACCAACTCTAAACGCATCTGCATCCAATTTTTGGAGCTCAGGTTTGTCAACAGACCCTATTACCAATGAAAACAAAACACAAACATTTAGAAGTTCTAATTATAGTGTAAGTGCTAATGTTACATTATTTGGAGGTTTAAGAAATATAAAGCAATTTCAAAGAGCAAGATTAAATAGATTATTGAATCAATATAACTTAGGAAAATCCAAGGATGATATAGCACTATTTGTTACTAATAGTTACTTGCAGGTATTGTTAAACAAAGAATCTCTAAAAGTAATAGAAAAGCAACACGAAATTACGTTAGCGCAGCTACAAAGAACAAAAGACCTTGTAGATGCAGGAGTGTTGCCTCAAGGAGATCTTTTAGAAATTGAAGCAACCTCTGCCGATGAATTAACAAGAATTGTACAGGCCGAAAATGCAGTGCAAATAGCATTGATAGGGTTAGCGCAAAGGTTACTGATTAAAAATTATGAGAGTTTTGATATTGCAGAAAAAGATTATCTGGTTCCAGGATCAGAAATCCTTAATAGACCTATAGATCAGGTAATAGCAAAAGCAAGAGAATCTAGATACGAAGTGCAGATCGCAGAGCAGAATAAACTGATTGCCGAAAAAGATCTGGAGATCGCCAGAGGTGCTTATTATCCAACACTAAGCGGATCTTTTAGTTATAATACTAGAGAATCAGGAGCCAAAGGATTTGCGCAGACTGTAGATCAGAATAACCCGGTTTTAACAGAAAGTATCGGTAGTGTAGAAGGTACAGGGCAGAATGTTATTCGGCAAATCCCAAATGTTCTATTCTTGGAGCAGGATCCAGCTCCTTTTGTGGACCAGTTGTATACCAATGATGGGATTTCTTATGGGTTATCTTTGCAAGTTCCGATATTTAATGGATTTTCGGCCAGAAATGCGGTGAAAAGAAATAAGATAAATGTTAAGAGAACTGCTTTTCAGTTAGAACAAACAGAGCTGGATTTAGATAGTAATGTATATCAAGCTTATCTAGATGCAAGAGGAGCTGCAGAAGCTTATGAGGCTTCTTTAGTTTCTGTAAAAGCACAAGAACGAGCTTATGAATACGCAAAAGACCGTTATGATGTTGGGTTAACGAACGCCTTTGATTTTAGCCAATCAAAATTTAGATTAGAAGATGCACAGAGTAAAGAAGTACAAAATAAATTTGATTATATTTTTAAACTGAAGGTTTTAGAATTGTATTTCGGCTTAAAGATTGCCGATATTAAGTTGTAATATAATTATTTGTAATTCTATTTGATGGTGTTAAAAAGATTGTAATATAAAAGCTACCTTTGCGCAAATTTTAATACATGTCCTATATTCTTTGTATAGAAACGTCAACTACAAATTGTTCTGTTGCTTTAGTAAAAAATAAAGAAGTAATTGTTTTAAAAGAAGATTATAGTGCTTCCTATTCTCATGCAGAACGATTACATAATTTTATTGATACTGTGATTAGTGATGCAGCCATATCTTATAAAGATTTGGAAGCTATTTCTGTTAGTAAAGGGCCTGGATCTTATACAGGTTTAAGAATAGGAGTTTCTGCGGCCAAGGGGTTATGTTATGCATTGGATATCCCTTTGCTTTCTGTGCCAACCTTACAAGTGTTATCTCTACAAGTTTCAGATAAAAAAGATGCATATATTGTGCCCATGATAGACGCGAGAAGAATGGAAGTGTACGCCGCGGTTTTTTCGGATGCTGGAGAACAGGTTAGAGAAACAAAAGCCGAGATTTTAACTGAGACGTCGTTTAAAGAGTTTCTAGATGAAAAAAAGGTATATTTTATAGGTAATGGAGTAGCAAAGTTTTCTGAAATATCTAATGAAAAAAACGCAACTTTTATTTTAGATAAATTACCTTCTGCAAATGAAATGGCTTTGCCTTCATATACTAAATTTTTAAAAGAAGAATTTGAGGATGTCGGGTATTTTGAACCTTATTATTTAAAGGATTTTGTTGCAGGATAAAGTTTTTTTGGTAAAAAATATTTCAAATAATAAAATGCCTTCTGTAATATACAGAAGGCATTTTCTATATGGTATAAAAAACTAAGTTTTTCTAATTTCTACTTAGGATGTTTCCTAAAAGACTTGCCGGAATCGAATCAGAGCTTTTTAGGGCATTATATCTTGCCACAAACCTAATAAGATCTTCTTCTTTACCAAAACGAATTTTCTCTTTCTTAAGGTACTTCTTTAGCTCAATTTCTTTGTCACTAAAAGTAGCAAGCATGTTCTTTTTGTTTTTAGGTAACTCAACAATCACACCAGCTTCCTCAAGATAATAGGTGGTGATTACCTTTAGGCTTCCTGGTTTTGGTGGCACACTACTAGCACTTATGGTAGATTTTTCCTGAGGATGATTAATTTCAAGAGTTAGTTTTTTATAAATGCTATATTTATGTGTTAGTTCTACTAAAATATAGTACCCGTTTCTAGGAGTGCCATATTGATCCTTAAAATTGCAATAGTAAAAATAACTGTCATTAATTCTGGCATGAACCGTAGTCTGTTTTGTAATTTCAAATGTTTCAGAATCAGAACTATGTTCTAAGGCATCATTATAAATATTGTATTTAAGTTTTGCCGTGTACGTTCCAGATTGTTCATCTATTACACTAGACTCTTTATAGTTTATTTTAGAATAAATGGATCCTTTATAATCATCAAATTCTGTGACCTTAGTAACAGGTACAAGTAAACTTTTTGGTAATTGAGCAAAAAGTGTAGACGATATAGTCAAGAATAAAATAAGTAAAAGTTTTTTCATATAGAAGCATTTAGATTTAAATAAATTGAATAAAAACATGATTTTGCGCAAACAATTTCAAAGTCAATTGAGATTACTGTGAGTAATGTATTTTCTTGCAAAGAACGAAAAAAGTTCATTGTAAACAGGTAATTTATGTATGGCATATACATAAATTAATTACTGTTTAACCATGTATTTTATTCGGTATACCAATGAGAATTTCCTTTTATTCTGATTTTAAGAGGAGTATGTATAATGTTTACACTTTTGTGTTGTTTCACCTTTTTATTAGCTAAGTATTTTCTATGTAAATATTCTTTTTTTGGGTATTAGTCGCAAAAAATATGAATACCTCTCTTAATACTAGTATAAAAAATACTATCCTATTATATTCTAAATTTATTGATGTTGCTTTTTAATTCATTGCTATAAAAATATACTATAAAACCTCAAATTCCTTGATCAACGAATTTGAGGTTTTATAGTATATTTTTATAAGAATCTATAAGTTTCCTGAGTTACTTAAAAGACTTTTAGAGGATAAAGAGTCAGAACTTTTAAGCGCGTTATATCTGGCGACCAAACGTATTAAATCTTCTTCTTTACTTAACCTAATTTTTTCTTTTTTGAGATATTTTTTTAACTCATCTTCTTTATCACTAAAAAGAGCAAGCATACTTTTTTTATTCTTAGGTAATTCCATGATTACTTGGTCTTCTTCTATGTAGTACTTAGTATTAATTTTTATCATACCAGGGACTTCTACAGATGTAGCGGTTCTTTCTTGAGGTTTGATTATTTTCGTAGTTAACCTTTTGTAGATACGATAACGATCTGTCAATTCTACTAATATATAATAACCATTTCTAGAAGTACCGTATCTATCTTCAAAATTACAGTAATATAAGTAACTGTCATCTATCCTTACGTGAGTGGTTACATTTTTTTTAATTTCATAAACTTGGCCCTCACTGTTAAATTCTATTGCATCAGTGTGTATATTATATTTAAGTTCGGCATCATATGTTCTTGATTTTTCATGGATAACGGTAGATTCCTCATAGTTATAGTTCATATAGATAGAACCTTTATAATTGGAAAAATCAGAAGTTTTACTAAGAGGTGTAACTAAACTTTTAGGTAATTGAGCAAACAATGTTGAAGATACAGATATGTATAAAATTATAGTAAAAATTTTCATAAGCTTAAGGGTTGAATTATGATAAATTTACCGAAAGTTTGAATTGTTTGCAAATTCATTTGCTTTTTTGATTGTATTTTTGAGAATATTTCAATATTTTTTTTTGTTTTATGAATTATTAGGATTAAAATAGATGTTTTAACAAATTATTCACATACTTTTTTTACGTTAAAACCGTAAAATTAACATGCTTTTTTGTGTATTTGTCTGAAATTTAATTGGTTGTGAGTGGTTTTTTTTGCTCTGTTTTTATATCAGAATAAATAAAATTTACCATGTATATTGTTGAAGAGTAAATACTCTTGTTTTTTAATATAGCATGATTTTAGTTTATAATCAGTTTCACGGCTTCTGTTGTGTTTTCTACAGGGTATTTGCAAGTACTGTTTTGACATACGTAGATAAGTGTTTTGTTAGAGACAAATCTATTTTTAATAAGAGGGGTATCTGAGTCAAACGTACTACCTGCAATAAGCTTATTTGGAATATAGAGCTTATTTACTTCCTCTATCTTTGTGCGCATGTCAGGACCAACTACAACGAACTCATAAAAGTCAAATGTAAAATTAAGCATGAGTTCTAACCAATTAGAATATCCAGAGGCATATTGCTCAATTTGTGGCTGAATGGTATGAAGCATGTTTTTACTTATTTCTAGATAGTCAGAACGATCAAAATAATGAGATAATAAAAACAAGTTCTTGGCCATAATAGAATTAGAAGCAGGAATTACATTATCTTGATATTCTACGGTTCGGGTAATAAGGTCGGGATCTTGGTCTGAAGTAAAATAAAATACGTTTTTATTTTTATCAAAGAAATGAAGTAAAGTATACTCTGTAAGTTGTTTTGAAATGTCTAACCATTGCTGGTCAAATGTATTTTGATACAATGCGATAAATGCCTCGGTAACTAATGCATAATCTTCTAGATATCCGTTAATTGTACTTTTACCATCTTTATAGTTGTGAAATAAAGAATAATCTTCTTTTAACTGTGTGTTTTTTATGAAGGTTGCATTTTTTATAGCAGCATTAAGAAATTTCTCATCTCCAAAGACTCGATAAGCATCTACATACCCTTTTAGCATTAATGCATTCCATGATGTTAATGTTTTGTCATCTAACCTGGGTTTGGGTCTTTTATTTCGCTCGGTAAGTAGTATTTTTTTCCATTTCGTAATTTTTTCAGAAAGTTCTACAGCTCCTATCGAATGATCTATAGCAAACTCTTTGTTGCTTTTACTTTTTATTAGCACATAATTTCCTTTTTCCCATAAACCAAAAGAGTTTATGTTATAGTATTCTTTAAATAAATCATAATCATTTGCCAGTATTTTTTTTAACTCTTCTTTAGTCCATACATAAAATGCACCTTCTTCTAATTCACCTTGAGGTGTTTTGCTATCAGCATCTAATGAAGAATAGAAAGCTCCTTCTTTATTGGTAAGTTCTGTAGTAACAAAATTAAGGGTTTCATAGACTACTTCTTTATACCAAGTGTCTCCCGTAGCCAAATATGCATCGGCATATAAACTAACCAATTGCGCATTGTCATATAGCATTTTTTCGAAGTGAGGGACATGCCATTTTCCATCGGTAGCATATCTGGAGAATCCTCCACCTATATGATCATAGATACCTCCAAAAGAAATTTTTGTTAAGGTGGTTTTTACAAAATCAAGTAATTCTTTGTCATTGTTTTGGTGTGCATATCTTAGTAAGAAATTATAATTGCTTGGCATCATAAACTTTGGGACTCTGGTAGTCCCTCCTTTTTGATGGTCAAAGTGATTACTCCATTGTTTAACAGCACTGTCTATAAAGTCCAGGTTAAAATTGATTGCATTAGTGTTTTTTTCAATTAAATCAACTTCTTTTATCCCCAGAGCTAATTTATCAGCATATTCAACAAGTTTTTCAGGTTGATTTTTATATAAATCTGAAATTTGGTTTAAAGCTTCTATCCAATCTCCTTTAGGAAAATAAGTTCCTCCCCAAACTGGTCTCCCGTCGGGTAAGGTAACCATATTAAGAGGCCAACCACCACTACCTGTCATTAATTGTACAGCACTCATATATACTTGATCGATATCTGGCCTTTCTTCGCGATCAACTTTAATATTGATGTAATTTGCATTCATTATTTCTGCAACCTTAGGGTCTTCAAAACTTTCGTGCTCCATTACATGACACCAATGGCATGCCGCGTACCCTATACTTACAATAATAAGTTTATTTTCTTTTTTTGCTTGATCTAAAGCTTTTTGTCCCCAGGGTCTCCAATTTACAGGATTATGCGCATGTTGTAATAAATATGGACTGGTTTCATGAATCAAGTCGTTGGTATAAGAGTGTTTCATTGATGATTTGTTTTGACTGGTACAAGAGACAGTTATAATAATAATGATAAGAAGCCAGGAATAGTTCACAGTAATTGTTTTAAAAAAATCTTCTAAAAATATAAAAAGCATTCCGTAATGACCAGAATGCTTCTCAAAAAAATAAACTAGATTTTTTTATTTGATCTCAAAAGAGATTTTAAGGTTTACTCTAAACTCTGTTACTTCATTATCCTTTATTGCAACACTTTGATCAGCTACCCATGCAGAACGAATATTTTTTACCGTTTTTCCCGCATGCTTTATTGCTTGTTTGGTTGCATCCTCCCAACTTTTTTCAGAATTTGCCAGTACTTCAATAACTTTAATAATTGCCATTTTTGTTAGATTTTAAGTTAAAATTTAAAGAATATCTCTAAGATACGGCTTATGTTGCTTCTTTTTTGAAAAAGCAATCAATATTTTAACAAAATCCTCGATATGAGTGCTGTTTTTTCGTTGTACTACCCATTAATGGCTTCTACATGTGCAATTTTATCTTTAAGCATTTCTTTTAGCATGTTCTCGATTCCGTTTTTTAAAGTAAACGAAGATGAAGGACATCCGCTGCAAGCTCCTTGTAATATTACTTTTACAACCTTGCTTTTAGGATCATAAGAATCGAATAGTATATTTCCTCCATCACTTGCTACGGCAGGTTTGATATATTCTTCAATAATATTAACAATATTCTTAGAAACGTCATCAAGCTTTTCAAAATCAGTATCAGCTTGTTTTTCTACATCACTTTTTGCAATGGTAGCATTTGCAGATAGTACTTCTTTACCCGTTTCTAAGTAACCGCGAAGAAACTCTCGTACCTCTTGTGTGACATCATTCCAATCTGCCATGTCATATTTACTTATAGAAATATAATTCTCATCAATATATACTTCTTTAACAAATGGAAAATGAAATAATTCCTGAGCCAAAGGAGCATGCGTCGCATCGTCTATATTTTTAAATTCATGTCCAGAGGTAACCAGTTTTTTATTAGCTACAAACTTAAGTACTGCGGGGTTGGGAGTACTCTCGGCATAAATAGTAACCGGAACTTTCTTTTTAGCATCAGTTTCAGTTTCGTTTACGACAGGTTTTCCAGTGGATAAGTAGTTTTGGATTTGTACCGCTACTTCTTCCTGAACATCAGACCATTCTACAATGTCATATTTATCTATGGCAATAAAATTCTGAGCAACAAAAACTCTTTTTACAAAAGGTAAATAAAATAATTGTTGTACCAGAGGTGCATTTTTTGCTTGATCTATATTCTCAAACTCATAACTGGTATGTTGTGTTAAAAAGTAATTTGCTTCAAATTTAACAATACCTGGGTTAGAAGTTGTTTCTATTTTTACTTCAAAATTCTTTTCCATGTGCTTATTTTGAGCAAATTTACAAAAAAGCAATACGATATTGATCTTACTGTATAGGATACTGATACTTTTTAACTATTTCGCTTTAAAATGTATAAGCTGTGAGGGTTCTTATAAAAATTTATATCTTTGCTGCACTATTTAGCAATAGTATAACATAAAAAAGTAAGGTTTGTAAATGTATGCTGCTTGAATAGTTTAGATTCACTAAATTCTATGCGCCCCATAATTAATAGAAATCAAATGAACTTGAAAACATATTACGTAACATTGTTATTGGTAATTTCTCAATTTGTATCTTCTCAAGAAGGAATACCTATATATGCAGATTACCTTTCTGATAATTTATACTTAGTACACCCTGCAATGGCGGGAGCATCTAATGCTAATAAAATAAGATTAACTGCCAGAAAACAATGGTTTGATGTCGATAATGCACCTAATCTGCAAACTTTTAATATAAACTTTAGGGCTGGAGAAAAATCTGGTCTGGGAGGTATTATTTATAAGGATGAAAACGGTAGGTTTGAACAAACAGGTTTTTATGTAACCTATGCATACCATTTATTATTTTCTAGGGATAGAACAGATCTAAATATGTTGTCTTTTGGTATGAGCGGTGGTTTTGTACAATCTAACGTGGATCTTAGAGGTTTGGATGATCCTTCTGATCCTGATCCTGTTATTTTGGATAGAGTTCAGAAAGATGCTTATTATAATATAGACGTTGGGATGTCATATCATTTTCTAGAATGGTATGTTCATTTTACAGCCAAAAATATCTTACCTGTCAATCGTGATATTTTTACTAATAATACTCCTATACAAGAGTCTAATAATTTACGTAGATATGTATTTTCTGTTGGGCGATTATTTGGTATAGGTAGTACCAGATGGAGTTTAGAACCTTCTATTTTGTATCAAGCTACCGATGAGACAAAAGAACGTTCTATAGATGGTAACTTAAAAGTGTATAGAGATGTTGGTTTCGGATCAGTTTGGGGAGGTATATCATACAGACGTAGTTTAGATGGAGCAGAGTTTTCTCAAAACGGTACTGAAATCGAAAGTCAACAATTGCAATATATAACCCCGTTTTTAGGAGTTAATTACAAAAAATGGATGGTAGGGTATACGTTTAGCTACCAATCCAATTCTGTTGTGTTAAGTGATGGTGGTTTTCATCAACTTACTCTTGGGTACGATTTTGGAAAACGTAAAGAAAGATGGGATTGTAATTGCCCTGCTGTGAACTCAAAATAGAAGCCATTTATTTATAATTTGGGATATTTTGCCCTAGTATAAGGTCACGATTTATAGTTAAGATACCATCGGTTATTGTGGGTTTCTTTATCCCAGACCCTCCTCTGTTTTTAAATGATGCTATTTTTTCTTTGGTAAGCATAGGATCATCGATAAAAACAAAATCATCTAAATAGTATTCTAATTTATTAGGCTCTTTGACCGTAATATGGATGTGCTCTGGTTCATTTCGCCCGGGATATGCACCTGGTCTAAAAGTGTAAAATGTATATTTCCCATTTTCTTCTGTTTTTACCCATCCACGTATATAGCCATGTCTTTTTGCCCATCCTTTTTCATCTCCTTTAGTGGGGTAAACTCCGTTTTGATTTGTTTGGTATATATAAAGAATAATGTCTTTTGCAAGAGTTTTTTTGTCGTGATGATACACTGTTCCTGTTATTTTTAATTTTTGTCTGCTGGTTTCGAATAGTGGTAATGTATCGATAGGAGACAATGGTGTATTGCCGTATTCTAATAATGCCTCACAACCATCACAGATTCCTCCTAGTACTTTATTTGATTGTGACGAACTAACTATGGTTATCATGAATATAGTTAGTATTAGTAAAGGGTTTTGTGTGTTTTTAATTTTCATACGTTAATTGTTTTTTAATAATTTAGGATAAAAGTAATCCTGCGACAATTGGTGTGAAAATTAAATAGTTTAACCCGATGACTTTATTAAGTGACCTGATGACTTAACTCAAAATGTTTTTTGAAATTTTTAGCATAGGTTCTGCTTAACCTTGTTTTGGTACCATTTGTTAATAGAAGATCATAATCTCCATTTAACCTCGATTTAAAAGAAACTACTTTGCTAAGGTTAACAATTGTTGATTTATGAATACGAATAAAACTTTTGTCATCTAATTTAGCAGCGATAGATTTTAAACTCTCAGAATGTAAATGCTTTTTGGTCGCTACATGAATATTGATATAAGGTGTTGTAGCTGTTATTTGTAAGATATCATCAATTTTAATAATGGTGTTATTAGTTCTATTAGTAACGATGATAAATTGATCATGATTTTTTTTATTTGTGGTTAACAAACTTGCTTTGAAGCCTAACCAATATTTATAACCTATTATAAAAGTACAGTAATATAGAATGAGGATAAATAAATCATTGGCAAGCGTATAACTTAATATTTTATAGAGGCCATACCTGCCATCATAAAATAAAAGGGATAAGCAACAAAAAACAATAGCCAGAACGAAAATATGAATTGTAATAGCAATGACAATACATAAAAATACGCTGGTTAACGTAGCTAAGTTTTGTTTGTTTAGAACTTTATATAGTACTATCGATATAGGAATAAATACTACCCATATTGTTTTAAATAAAATAGATTCGCTAAAATAGAAAGAACCATTTCTTCGGACTGCATCCAAAAAATCCTGAAAAACAGTTATTCCTATTATAGAAACAATTATAAATCCAATCACGCCAATTACACGAGTTGTATGGATTGGATTGCTATAAGAGCCGTTATTTTGAAATAACCTAAACACGATATTTTAACTGGTTAAAAGATTATTTATAATATGCGGTACGTGTTATCTATATTGCATATTTTTAGTTGTTTGCAAAGTTAGTATTTGTTTTTTACTTCTTTGATTTAATGTTGTTTTATAACAATTCAATGCCTTATAAATTTTGGTATTTCATTAGTGATAACATTTAGTAAGAGGTTTTTAGATCTGTTTTTTGCCGATCATATTACTTGCGATAACCAAGCTTTCGAGTTGTTTTTTCTCCTACAAAATGCTGAAGTTGTTGGTTGTAAGAGGTAATGATTAAATTGAAAAGAAAATCAAAAAAGAGTTGATATGAAGATGAATTTCCTTTTTTTACTTCGAATTCTTCTTCGCTATTGGCGTATTTAACAAAATACTTATTTTCCTCATTTTTTCTAAACATTAAGTGAATCAATATTAACTCTTCTGGTAAGGTTTCTGGTGCTTTGCAAACGGTTAAACCAACTCCAAAGTGCCAATAAAGATCTTGTTCTAGTGAAATCGCATGAATTAACGCATCGGGCACAAGCTCGAAACCTTTTTGTTCACTTATTTTAAAAAGAGAAAATTGACTTTCTGGGATATTATAATATGCTTTTAATTCTCGAACAATTTCTATAGAAAATAAATGACAATCCTTTTTATACTCTTCAAAATTATTTTGAGCATTATCATAAGCAGCACATAGTTGATGAAATTTTGTGATTTCCATAAGACAGGGTTAGTAGTTTATATGTTACTTGGACGCAGAAGATGTATATAGCTTACTTGTGTTACTTTAATTTGTTAAAAAACATGGTTACTTCATTAATAAAAAGAATAATTTCGGATATTATTTGTTCTTTTAATGAGTGTAAATTACTAAAATCTGGATGTTGAGCCAGAGTTCCTTCTATAATAGAAAAACGTCCAACAATCGTTGAGGGAATAGAATAAGTATTCCAATCATTTTTTTTAAACACTTCCCAATATTTTTTTTGAATCTTTTTGTTTTGCGCGGCTAACCATATTTCAAAATTGAATGTTTCATGGTTAAACAAAATAATTGTTTTTAATTGATTGCCTTTTAATAACTCGTTGGTAAAGGAGAAATATGTAATATCCATATACCCCTGATGAATAGTAGTTGATAATTTATACTGTGGACAAGTATGCTGTAAATCGTTTTTAAGATTTGCCATAAATTCCATTAGCCCTCGATATGCATATTTAATATCGCCTTTTTGTAATTGTGTTTTATATTCGTGTATATATTCATTAAGTGTTTTTTCCATTTTTGTAATCTATATCAAAGTGTTTAGTTAGGGAGTATATTACCAGCAAACAAAAAACTCTTACATGATGTAAAAGATACTTAATTTTTGATATTAAAAACTTAATGTTTTGTTACAAAAACTACCTGGAAACAAAGTTTCCAGGTAGTTTTTGACTACTCCCAATTAAATGACTTTTTTTCTCCTTGTTTTTTAATTGCTTTTACCAAAGCCGCTTCTAGATTACCGCCTTCTTTTTTACTACTATTCTTAATAAATGCAATTCTTTTTTTGTTTAATTCTTGTATTTTTTGCTGAATTTTTTTGCGATCAGAACTTTTTTTGGCAACGTATTGCTTGAGTTCTTTTTTAGATTTTCCTTTAAGCTCTTTAGGTAATTGTTCTTTTGCTACTTCTTCAATTTCAAAAGATTCATCTTCTGCCGCATCGATCAAATCCCAGCTTTTGTTTTTATAAAAACCCGAACTTTTACTAATTGTTCTACTTACAGCATTTGCAGCTCCATATGAACTCGCATTTTTGTCTTGTTCTGCTTGTAAGCTTCTTTTTTGAGCACCATGATGTCCATAGTAAATATATGTGTCATTTAGTTGATTATTAAGTTGAAGTATGATATCATCGTATGGAGTAACAATATGTACCGTTTCTCGGTTGTGATCTATAGCACTATATTCTCCATTCGTGATATCTGCACCATGTTTCCATTTTGTTTGAATACCTTGTTGAAAATTACCACAGAAAATTGTGTTGATGGTGATGTCTTTTTCCATCGCATCTGTTGCTGCATCTTTATAATCAACCGGCCCCTGACTAAAAGGCTCATTTCCTGCAATAAATATTAGTTTTAAATGATCGTTATTCTTTTTCCATCCAAGTTGATTAATAGATGTATTAATGACCTTACCACAATATTCATTTCCTCCATTTGTGGTAAGTGCAAAAAGTTGTTTTGATATTTCATCTAGATCATCAGAAAAGGGAAGAACTTGCCTTATAAACCCTTCTTGTGATGGTAAACCATCGTTACCATACTCATACAATGCAATTTCTAGTTTGATAGCATAATGCCCACATTTGGCATAAGAAAGCTCATTAACAATTTCCCAAAGTTGTGCTTTGGCTTGATCAATTAACCCATCCATACTATTACTAGTATCGAGAAGTAGGGCTACCTGTATGTTTCGGGTATCAGGATCAGTTTTGGTGGTATATAATAAATGACTTTGCTTTTTAGTAAGATTTAATTCTGTATTTGAGGTATTGTTTGCATTACATGAGATGGTGATCAACAAACAAGCAATACCAAGTTTTAATAATGTTTTCATAATCTTTCCTTTTTTATTTGCCATAAAACTAGCCCCAACTTTCTTTGTGCCCAAGCATGAGTTAGCGATAAAATGATATAAATGAGTAAACGTGCCTTTTGAATTAGGGAACTCTATTTTTGAAGAGTAAAAGAGGGTAATTTGAGAGGGAACTTGTCTTTCTCCAATTTTATTATCCCGTATAAATGCTTAAGTTTACTTCGCTATATAGAGATAAAATGAGAAAGATAGGTTTATTATTGGTGTTAATTTGCATACTCCCTTTGGTAGGTTTTACCCAAAAGGGGGCGAGGAGAGCAGCACCACAACCATTACAGATTAAAGGATCTGTAAAAGAAAAGAGTACTCAAAAAGCAATTAAGAATGTAGAGATTACTGTACCAGGGTTAAGTACAACTACCTCTAATATATTTGGTGATTTTAAAATAAAAGCGAGAGTGGGTGATGAGCTGATTATTACTCACGATAGTTTTAAAACGATTTACTATACGATCAAAGATGGACAAAGGATCGATATTTTGGTTGAAGATCATCCCAATGAATCTAATAGACGATCTAGTCCGAATAGGAAAAATGAAGATGCCTATAAAGAATATCTACAAGAGGCAAAAGGTGCGTTAAGGAAAGATGCTGCGACCGGAATAGAGTATATTACCAAGGCTTTAGAAACAGTAAGAGATGACGATCGATCGTCTGATAAAAAGAAGGCAGAACTTTTTGAAACGTTGGCAGATATCTATAAACATTGGAAACAGCCAGACCTGGCAGAAAGTAATTACCTAACCAGTCTTAAACATCAATATAGCACCACTGTAAAAATTAAACTGGGAGAAGTACAATTAGAGAGTAAAAAATATGACGAGGCACTTAATACTTTTTCGCGATTATTAAAATCCAGGTTAAATAACAACCAAAGAGTAGCTGTATATATAGGGTTGGGAGATAGTAACAAAGGGTTAAATAAATATTCTGAAGCAATTTTAAATTATAACAAAGCACTTTCTATAAGTCAGAGAAAAGGATTAGATGATGAAGTGATTTTACTAAATTCGAAATTAGCGGTTATATTACAACAAGAAGGTAAGGTGACGGATGCAGAAGGGTATTTGGATAATTCGGTACAACTTGCCAAAAGAAAAGATAAAAAAACGTCGGCAAGACAAAATACGGTAGCTGCAGATTTTTATAATAAGAGTAATAGTTACGATAAAGAAATACAATTAAGAAAAGAAGCTCTTGAAGATATAGAAGAGATGGAGCAAGAAAGTAATGTAACCCCAGCCTCTGTTGATGATAATATTTTAAGCGCTCAGGTTCAGAATTATAAAATTGCCAAAGCATTTGCTGCTCAGGATGAATATGACGAAGCAATACCTTATTTGAAAGAAAGTATTAAAGAAGCTGCTTCAAAGAATGACCTGATAGTACAAAAGGATGCTACACGAAAACTTGGAGAATTATATAGGGAGAAAGGCGAGCTGAAAAAGGCTTCTGAGACTTTTAAAGCTTATGAAGTAATTATCGATAGATTATACGTTCAAAAAGAACAAGAGATTTCTCAAGCAGAAAGGTTTAGAAGAGAATTGGCCCAGAGAGCAAACCGTATCACGACATTAGAAAAGGATAGAGAGTTAAATGAAGCTCGATACGAATTGGCGTTTGCATCTCAGAAATTGGCAGACCAACAAAGCCTGCGTCAACAAATAGTTATATATTTTTTGATAGGGTTGACAGTTCTATTGCTTTTTGCAGCATATTTAATGTTCAGAAACATGAAGCAACAACGATATGCAAACAATATTCTGGCATTAAAATCATTGCGCTCACAAATGAATCCTCATTTCATTTTTAATGCTTTAAATTCTGTAAATACTTTTATAGCGACTAGTGATGAAAGAACCGCAAATAGATATCTAACAGATTTTTCTTTGTTAATGAGAGCAGTTTTAGAAAATAGTGAAGAAGATTTTATTCCGTTAGATAAAGAAATAGAATTATTAAGGTTATATGTACAATTAGAACATTTTAGATTTAAAGATAAATTTGATTTTACGATTGATGTAGATGAAGCTATTAATATAGATGAGTATGTAATTCCTCCTATGTTATTACAACCCTATGTAGAAAATGCTGTTTGGCATGGGCTACGTTATAAAACAGAAAAGGGGCTGTTGACTATAAGTTTTAAAAAGAAAACAAATGATAGCTTAGAAATTATCATTCAGGATGATGGCATTGGACGCAAGAAGTCTAAAGAACTAAAAACCCTTAATCAGAAAGCGCAAAAATCAAAGGGTATGGGAAATATTCAAAAAAGAATAGCAATACTTAACAGAATGTACAAAGATAAGGTAGATGTTTTGGTGTCTGATCTTACTAATGATACAGAGGGAACACAAGTAAAATTAACTCTTAAAAAAGACTAATGAATATAACGGCAATAATTGTAGATGACGAAAAGAATAATAGAGATATATTAAGTAATTATGTGGGCAAATACTGTCCATCTGTTACTATTCTGGGAGAAGCTGCCAGTGTTCAGGAAACTATGGATTTGTTGCAAACTCATACGCCAGATATGTTGTTTCTAGATGTTGAAATGCCTTATGGAAATGCCTTTGACCTGTTAGAAAAGGTTCCAGATCGTACTTTTGAAATTGTTTTTGTTACTGCATACGATCATTATGCCGTTGATGCATTAAATGCACAAGCCACTTATTATTTGTTAAAGCCAATTGCCATTGATAATCTCATCAAAGCGGTCGAACATGTAACACATATAAAACAACGAGAAGCTGTATTGCAAGACACTATTTTACAGCCGAAAATAACTGCTGCAGAAGGTAAAATTACGATTCCGAAGCAAGATGGTTTTGAGGTGTTGCAAATCGCCGATATTTTATATTGTGAAGCAGACGATAACTATACCCAAATTTTTCTTGATAAAGGGCAAAAATTAGTAAGTAAGACGCTTAAGTATTTTGAAGAATCTTTACAGTCTCATGGTTTTGTCAGAATCCATAAAAGTTATTTGGTGAATGTTAGTAAAATAACCCGTTATAGAAAAGGGAAAGGTGGGAGTATAGTCCTTTCTTCTGGTAAAGAGTTGGCTGTCTCCTCTTCTAAAAAAGGAACCTTGTTGGATTACTTTAAATAAAAAATCTCACTCTAAATAAACCATTGTTTTTTGTTTGGTAAGCAAAGGAGCATCTTCAAATAAAATTTTTATTTGATTGTCCCAATCTCTAACAATTTCGAAGTAACTAGAATTTACAACAGACATAATTTTACCACAATCATCACAAACGTGTTTATCGTACTCTAAGAAGTAGTGAGCAAATTCATGAAAAGCTACTACTTTAAGAATCTCTTGGTCTAACATAGCTACCCAACTAATAATAATATTTTCTATTTCGTTGTTTTTGTTACGGGTAACCATACCTAGTGTAGAAGCTTTGGGACTTACATGAAGTGTGTCTACAATATCTATCGTTTTGAGCTTAAAAAGCTTGTCGTGGTAGTCTATTTTATATTTTTTACAGTATTCAAAAAATTGATCGAGATGAGGTTTTAGTCTTCCATCGATCTGAACTCTGTTTTGAGCAGTTATTGAGGTGGTAAAAAGAAAGGCAATTAGTACATAAAGACAACTTTTCATGATGATCGTTTTAGGGGTAATTTGAGGATCAATTCATATTCGTAAAAGGCTTATAGCTAAATACTTATATGATCATGTTAAAATAGGAAAAAAATACTTAAATAAACGTTGAAAAGTGTTAAAATTCGATAAAGTGTATTTTTTAACAAAAAAATAACTACATAAGAAAGTTTTTTCTTTCTTTTTGGTCTGATTTTAAGATATTAAATTAGATTTTGTTGTCTTGAATTAATATAAATAAGTAGAGGATTTATGAGGAGGTAATATAAGAGTTGATTTGTAGAGTTTTTTGTAGTTCGAGTAAAATGGTATAACAAAAACAGAATTAGAAATCTAAGGTTGTCACTTTTGTGGTTAAATTGTGTTGAGGAGTAACTACACTTTTTAATGCACTAATGTTACTATTAGTATAAAGTATGTGTTTGCCTATTTCTGGTCCTTTGTTTAGTAAGGTATTGTTTGTTAATACTGTTTTGGTGTGCTTGGCTACCGCTGCACCAGAATCGATAATTTTGACCGTATCAGGAAGTATTTTCTTTAATTCTGGTATAAGGTAGGGGTAATGGGTGCATCCTAAGACAAGGTAGTCAATGTCTTGATGAACCATTGGTAAAACGTAAGAGTGCAGTAATTCCCGCATTTCATCAGAATCGATTTTACCCATTTCTATAAGTTCTACTAAACCTGTGCCAATAATTTCTACTACCTCTATGTCATGAGCGTATAAGCTAGATGTTGTGTTAAACAATGAGCTGGATAAAGTTCCTTTAGTTGCGAGTATACCAACTCTTTTCGTACGGGTGGCTATGGCAGCCGGTTTGATTGCTGGTTCTATGCCTATTATCGGTATATCGTACATAGAACGTAACGTTTTAATGGCATTTGTAGTTGCTGTATTACATGCTACGACTATTGCTTTACAGTTTAGCTCTAAAAGCTTATTTACGTTTTTAATACTTAATGAGAGAATTTCATCTTTGCTGCGTTTTCCATATGGGGCATTTTTACTATCTGCCAGATAAATTGTATTTTCATAAGGTAGTAATGATACAATTTCTCGCCAAACTGAAGTACCTCCAATTCCAGAATCAAATATGCCTATTGGCTTATTTTGCATAGTATTAGTTAGAATTATGTTTCAAAAATAAAAAAACAGCGAGATGTTCTCCCGCTGTCTAATATATTTTTTATAAAAAGGTATTTTTAGATACCTAAATCTTTCTTCACATCCGCCATAAGATCTTTACCATCTGCCATAATCACTCCTGTTCCTGTAGTAGAATCTAATACATACTGAAATCCTTGAGCTCTTGCAACTTTTTGTATAGAAGTACGTGCTTTTTCGTAAATAGGCTTCATTAGCTCTATTTCTTTTTTCTGAAGATCCTGCAGTGCATTTGTTCTATAATCGTTTATGCTTTTTTCTGTTGTTTGTATTTCTTGCTGTCTTTTTAAGTTTTCTTCGTCAGTTTTGGTTTCTACTTCCTGAGAATACTTTTTGATAGTATTTTGTAATTCTAGTACCATGTTTCTGATTTCAGCATCATAGGTTTTGTTCAGCTTTTCGATTTCTCCTTTAGCTGCTTTAAAAGCTGGCATAGCTTCTACAAGTTCTTGAGATGCGATATGCGCCACTTTTGACTGAGCATTTACAAAACTTGAAGTTCCTATGATAAGTGCTATAGCTACTAGTAATGTTCTAAATTGTTTCATTTTGTAATCAATGTTAAATTAAATGGTGTTATAAATTCTTAAAAATTAATTTTCAGGTTCGTCTTCTTTTAAATCGTCTTTCTTTTCTTTAAGTGCGTTGATAGAATCTCTTTTTCTTTTTTGTAGCGCAAGTAATTTTGCTCTTCTTTCTTCAAATTCTTTCTTTTTTGCAGCTCGTATAGAGTCTCTTTCTGCTTTTCTAACAGCCAGAAGTTCTTCTCTGTCTGATAATCTTTTAATTGCTTCTTTTTCTCTTTCTGTTACTTCCTTTTCTTGATCTACAGATCTGTCTTCACTTCGTTCTAAAGCTTTTTTCTCTTTTTTGCTATTTAATTGTTTTCTTTTTGAAGCTCTATTTAATCTTAGTAATACTTGATCACTAATGTCAAATCTATCAGCAGAATACAACATCACCATATCTGCAGATTTGTCAAAAACAAAATCATATTTTTTGTTTTTAGCAATTTCTTGTACAGCTACAAAAACTTGATCCTGGACCGGTTGTACCAGTCTTCTTTTCTGAATGAACAAGTCGCCATTTGGACCAAATCGTTTTTGTTGATATTCTAATACTTCTTTTTCCTTGAAAAAAATGTCTTCTTCTCTTTCTTCTATTAGCTCTTTTGTTAATAATACTCTTTCATTATTAAGAGCTTTACGCATTTCTTCAACCTCTTTTAATTTGGCTTCTATCTCAACTTTCCATTTTTGTACTTTGGTTTCAAGTTCGCTTGATGCCTCTTTGTACTCGGGAACGTTTTCAAGAATATACGCCATATCGATATAACCAATGCGAATACCTTTTTGAGCTTGTAGTACATTTGTTAATAATAGCCAACTGGCTGCTGCAACTAGAAAAAGACCCTTTGTTTTCATGATTTATTGTATGTATTGAAATAATCGTGCCAAAACTAAAATTGTTGTCCTATAATAAAATGGGTTTGCCATCCATGAGGGTTATTTGTACCAGGAATAGGGTCAAAACCATATCCGAAATCAATACCTAATAATCCAAATGCTGGCATAAATATACGTAAACCTGCTCCAGTAGAACGATTTAATTGAAAAGGATTGAACTTTTTGAAACTATCATAAGATGCTCCTCCTTCTAAAAATCCTAACATATATATCGATGCTGCTGGTTTTAATGTTATAGGGTAACGAAGCTCTAACGAATATTTATTATAAATTGTTGCCCCATCGGCATCAAATCCTGATTGATTTGATCTACTTTGTGGGACAATTGATTGATCTGGATATCCTCTTAAAGGGATAATCTCACGTCCATCAAGGTTATTTGCACCAGGGGAGGTACCTCCTAAGAAAAATCGTTCGAATGGTATATTTCCTCGGCTATTGTTATAAGAACCTAAGAAACCATACTCGGCTTTTGTTCTTAAAACGAGTGACTTTTTGCCTAGGTTAACCAAACTTGTATACCAGGTACCATCAAACTTAATTTTATAGTACTCTAACCATTTAAAACGTTCCTGGTCAATTTCTCCTATTTCTCTTCCGATTTCAGCATTTCTCGCTAAGTCAATCGTGTTATTTCGATCCAAATTACTCGCTTCTTCTTCTAGTGCAGCTTTATTGTCTGCAAGTTCTTTGTAATCCACACCATCAAAAAGCGAATATGGTAATGAGAATTTTGCAACGATGTTAAATTCTGATCCTCCAATAGGGAAAATAGGATTTACCGTTGTGTTATTTCTATTGATTCCAATGGTGTATGCAATATCATTAGATTCACCGTTACCAAATGTAAATAGTCTAGTATTGTAATTTTTAAGGTTGTAGTGTCTTATACTTACTGCTTGGGATAATGTAAAGTAGTTATCAGGCCAATTAAGTCGTTTAGCAATACCTATAGACCCTCCTGTGATTAAAAACTTACTATCTCTATTAACATCACGGGTTCTATTATTGAATAAAAATTGTACAGTATGAGAAAAAGAAGTTGATAATTGATAGGGTCTTTTTCCTCCTAACCATGGTTCTACAAATGAAAGACTATAGGTTCTAAAGAATCTACTGGCTTGAGCTCTTACACGAAGTGTTTGACCATCTCCCATCGGTAAAGGGCTATATGATTCTTTATTAAAAATGTTGCGTATAGAGAAGTTACTAAACGCTAGCCCCAATGTTCCTACAAAACCACCACCACCAAAACCTCCTTGAAGTTCTATTTGGCTAGATCCTTTTTCTACTACCGGGTAATTGATGTCAATTGTACCTTCTTGAGGATTTGCGTTTTGAAATTGTGGCTCTAATGATTCAGGATCAAAAAATCCTAATTGTCCAATTTCTCGAACCGTTCTAACTACCAGGTCTTTACTGTATCTTTGCCCTGGTTTTGTTCTTAATGTTCTATATATTACATGGTCATTTGTTTTATCATTTCCTGTTACTGTAATATGGTCGAAATAGGTAAGTTTCCCTTCTCGAACTCTTATTTCAAAATCTATAGTATCATTATATACTCTTGTTTCTACAGGATCAATAGATGAAAATAGGTATCCATTGTTTTGATACAGATTGGTAAGGTCATTGGCATCTGGTTTAGTGTTGTCTGCAATTTGTTTTTCTAAGAGAACACTATTGTATACATCTCCTTTTTTAATAACTAGTTGTCTTGCCAATTGTCGATCGGTATATACACTGTTTCCTAAAAAAGTGATGTTACCAAAGTAATGTTTATTACCTTCTTCTACCGTCAAGTTTAAAGATACACTTTTATCATCCTCAACAATTAATGTGTCAGAGATGACACGCGCATCTCGATATCCTTTTTCTTTATATTTTGTAACAATGCTCTCTTTATCTTCTAGATAAGCTGATTTGATATATTTTGATCTTTTCCAGAATCTTAAAGGCTTTTTTTGCTTCGTGTTTTTCATGGCTTTGCGAACCTTCGCATCAGAAAGCTGTTCATTTCCTTCAATATTAATTCTATCAACCTTTACTTTTTCTCCTTTATCTATAAGAATAACCATGTTTACTTTGTTAGTAACCACAGTATCTTTTACAGGAGTAGCATTAATTACCACCTTGGTGTTAAGAAAGCCATCTTTTTTGTATTTGTTCGTAATAAAGTTACGAGTTGTAGTAGTAAGGTTCTCAGTTACTTTTACACCTTTGGTAAGACCATTGTCCTTAATTAATTCTTCAGCCTTACGTTTTTTTACACCTTCTATCCGTATTTCGTTCAATTCTGAAACCTCCTGGATGTTGATCTCTATGTCAGCAACCTCTCCTTCTATATTGGTAATGTAAAAATTAATATCGCTAAATAATTCCAGGTCCCATAATTTCTTGATGACTTTACTTATTTTGTCGCCAGGCAGAAAAATACGTTCTCCTTTTCGTAATCCGGTAAAAGTAATTACAGTATTCTCATTATAAGTAGTGGTACCGGTTACTTTGATGTCTCCAATAATGTATTCTTTCCCGTTAGTACCTGGTAAGTTCTGTGCAGAAATTGATGATGCTATTAATAAGGCGAATATCGTAATGTACGAGGTAAGTAATTGTTTTGTCATTTCTTTAACTGAGCTGCTCACTAGTTTTTCCAAATCTTCTTTCTCTTTTTTGATAATTGTATATGGCTTCGAATAAATCATTTCTTTTAAAGTCGGGCCATAAAATTTCTGTAAAATATAATTCTGCATACGCAATCTGCCATAATAAGAAATTACTAATACGTTGTTCTCCACTGGTACGTATCAATAAATCTACATCAGGCATATCTTTTGTATACAAATGCTCATTAATGACTGATTCATTTATAAGGTGTGGCGAAATTACACCATTTTTAACTTTAATACTTATTTCTTGAACAGTTTTTGCAATCTCTTCTCTACTACCATAGCTAAGAGCTAAGGTTAGTGTCATTTGAGTATTGGTTTTGGTTTTGTCAATAACCTCTGTTAATTCTTCTCTGGCTTTTGAAGGAAGGGATTGTAAGTTTCCTATGGCATTTAGCTTAATGTCATTGTCCTGAAGTGTTTTGATTTCTTTTTTTAAAGAGCTTACCAGGAGTTTCATCAAAGTATCTACCTCTAGTTTTGGTCGATTCCAGTTTTCTGTAGAAAAAGCATAGAGTGTTAAGTATTTCACACCTATTTCTACACTGCCTTCTACGGTTTCACGAACAGATTTTGTCCCGTTTTCATGACCTGCGGCTCTAAATAAACCTTTTTTTTTGGCCCACCGCCCATTACCGTCCATGATAATGGCAATATGTTGGGGGATATTAGAATTTAGTTGTTCTTTATCAATCATTGTTTAAAAAGTACAATAACACGGAGTTCTTCCCCATGTGTACGAAAATGTTATTCCTGTGAAAAAATACCAGTCGTTATTATTTAAATTACCAAACCCTGTACCAACTCTTGGGTCTGGGTCACTACCATCCAGATTATCTGTAAATGTATACCTGGCACCAATTTCTGCACCAAGAACAAATTTTCTTCCTACTGTTTTTTTGATACCTAAAACCATCGGGATCGCAAAACTCCATTTATCTGCATATGAGTCTATCTCATTATTAGCGTCAATTGCTTGTGCTCCATAGTTTAAAGTAGTAAAACCAGTATATAAATATGGGGTAAATTGTGGTTTTCCGTCGTAAAGATACCAATCCCAGAAATTAAATTCCATTCCTACAGATACTTCTTTTACAGAATTTTTAAAACTTAAGCCTCTGGATGTGCGTCGCTCATCACCCCAGGCATCATCTGCATTAAGATTTGCGAATAAAAAAGAAGCTCTAAATGCATGGCGTTTGCTTCGGTTCCATTTTCCTATGGCTCCAAATGCAAAAGCATTAGGTGAAATGTATTGGGTAGATCCAACATCTCCTACATAATTTGACCCTCCCAACATCAAACCGACTTCATACGTTTGTGAAGTGATTGACTGAGTAAAAAATAGTACAATTAAAAATGATGCTAAGTATCTCATAGATTTTCAAAAGTTTGCAAATATAACAATTAACTTTAGTACACAAGAATTTGAGTAAAATAGTATGAATAAAAAACACTTTTTAGCATGTTTTATTGTTCAATTACGTTTATCTTCTCCCCAAAGCATCTTTTTTCTAAGGGTTTTTAGAAAGCTATTATCCTGTAAAATGACCATATTAATTTTAAAAGAAGCCTTTTTTATTACTACGGTAGTTTCATTAGGTAGTGTGTGTATTCGTGAATCCAATGATACCAAATAAGAATTCTCCCTACCAGAGACTTTTAATTCTATTTTTTGGTTGTCTGATATCACAAGAGGTCGTACATTGAGGTTGTGAGGAGCAATAGGAGTAAGAATCATATTTTGTGAATCAGGCATCATTACTGGTCCACCACAACTTAAAGAATATCCTGTAGAGCCTGTAGGAGTGGATACAATTAATCCATCGGCCCAATAAGTGGTAAGAAACTCGTCATTAAGACTGGTGTCTACAGAAATCATAGAAGTTGTATTTCTTCTACTTACTGCTACTTCGTTTAATGCAAAGTTTAGCACTCCAAACTCTCCCGTTGGTGGTGCCGTCTCGACAGTAATCAAACTTCTGGATGAGATGTAATATTTTTTATTTAATATTAGCGATATGCTATCTTTTATTTCTTCCTTTTGAATGGTTGCTAAAAAACCAAGCCTTCCTGTATTGATTCCAGCAATTGGGATTCCTAAATCTCTTACATAAGTAATTGTTTTTAGAATGGTACCATCTCCTCCAATGCTGAAAAAAAGATCATAGGATGTGTCTAGTTCTTCAAAAGTGCTAAAATGTGAATAAATCTTATCAATTTGATCATGTAAATGAATCAACTCTAAAAATTTCTTTTCAATGACAACTTCAACACCGTTTTCGTCTAGTGTTTCCAGAAGTTGTTGGATATAAACTTCTGAGTTTTTGTGATAAAATTGGCCATATATACCTATTTTCATTAGTTACTTGTGTTAAGTGAATCGTGGTTTATGTGCGCTATATGTTTAGGTATTTTGCCAGGTATTGTGATCTCTCTTTTAAATTTGTCAAGAAGGAGTCATCATGATGTTTAGAAACAATATTATAGCTATATCTTCTAAATGTTTGAACTATATTATTGATGTCACTATCATTTATTTTTAAAGTGATTTGAGCTACATCATTCTCCATGTTTGATATGAATAATCCTAGTACTTTGGCATTGTTAGATTCTACAATTTGAGATATTTCACTAAAAGAATAATCCTGAATGCCTTTTTCTACAATTAGAATATTACCAGGTTCACTTAAGAAAGGAGTTTCATTAAAAAGGGTAATAATATCGCCAAGCTCGAAAAAACCTAAATAATTGTTGTTATCATCTAGTACGGGCATGATGTTAGAATTGTTTTTTGCAAAAGATTCAAGAATATCTAGCCAATTCGTATCTTTTCTAACAAAAAAACCTTCTAATGAATATTGGTATTCACCCAATAACTTATCAGCTTCAAAGCATCTAATATCGGTTTCGGATATACATCCTAAAAAAACATTTTCCTTGATAACCGGGAAATGAGTGTAAGTCAATTCATTAAACAACAATTGAGCTTCCGAAACTTTAACGGATACATCAAAAGGTTCTATTTCATTAACAATATATAAACTTGTTTTCATAACTTTATAGGGACTATCTTATGCAAAATAATCAAAAAATATACAATCGAGGCGTTCTCAACTTCGTATTTTTGCTTTTTTAGTTAAAGACATCAAAAACTATGACAAAATTAAGTGTTAATGTTAATAAAATAGCAACATTACGTAATTCAAGAGGAGGAAATACTCCTAATTTGATTCAAGTAGCCAAAGATATACAGCGTTTTGGTGGTCAGGGAATCACAATTCACCCAAGGCCAGATGAAAGACATATACGATACCAGGATGCTCACGATCTTAAGCCTATTGTTAATACAGAGTATAATATAGAAGGAAATCCAATTCCAAAGTTTATAGAGTTGGTTTTGGAAGTAAAGCCTACGCAAGTTACTTTGGTGCCCGATGCAGAAGATGCAATTACTAGTAACGCTGGATGGGATACTAAGAAGCATACCGATTTTCTGAAAGATGTAATTGCCGAGTTTAAGCGTAATGATATTAGGACTTCTATATTTGTTGATCCCGTTCCCGAAATGATAGAAGGGGCAGCTTTGACAGGAACTGATAGGATAGAGTTGTATACCGAGGATTTTGCATCAGAATTTGCAAAAGGAAATAAAGAAGCTGTAAAACCATACGCATCTTGCGCTCAAATTGCTAACGAATTGAACTTGGGAGTAAATGCAGGGCATGACCTTTCTCTGGATAATATTGCTTTTTTTAAAGAAAATATTCCAGATTTACTAGAAGTGTCTATTGGACATGCTTTGATTAGTGAATCTCTGTATCTAGGTATAGAAAATGTGGTGAATATGTATCTACACAGACTTAAATAATTTGTTTTTATGAAGTTGTATGCAAATCTTTTTGGACAAGGGAAACCTTTTTTAATTCTTCATGGCTTTCTAGGGATGGGAGATAACTGGAAAACATTAGGAAAAAAAATTGCAGAAAAGGGTTTTCAGGTGCATTTGATAGATCAGAGAAATCATGGTAGAAGCCCACATAATGATGAATTTAGCTACGAATTGATGGCTAAGGATCTAAAGGTTTATTGTGAAGAAAATAATTTAAACAATGTCATTTTATTAGGGCATTCGATGGGAGGTAAGACAGCAATGCTTTTTGCAGTAAAATTTCCAGAGCTACTGGATAAACTATTAGTTGCTGATATAGGTCCCAAATATTATCCACTGCACCATCAGGATATTTTAGATGGTTTAGGGTCATTAGATTTTGAAACTCTTGATTCTAGAGGTGCTGTGGACAAAGAACTGGAGAAATACGTGCCCGATCCTGGAGTACGGATGTTTCTTCTTAAAAATTTGTATTGGAAAAACAAAGGAGAGCTCGGATTAAGGCTTAATCTTAAAGCCCTGGTAGAAAATGCACATGAAATAGGAGTCGCATTACCAGAAGCATATAGTTATCAAGGAACGACTCTTTTTCTGAAAGGAGAACGCTCTAATTATATTGAGGAAGATGATATAGTAAAGGTGAAAAAACAGTTTGTGAATTCGACGTTTAGGGAAATTTCTGGAGCCGGACATTGGCTACATGCAGAAAACCCAACAGACTTTTTAACCGAAGTATTAGGATTTGTGAAAAATTAAATAAAATGCTATGTATGCATAATATTTTGCTTATTTAGGTTGGATAATTCGTATTTTCCATTATTTTTGGTAAAACAATCTTTTCATAAACCCTAAAATAATAAAAATCAATTCTAAATATATTATGAGAAAACTATTATTATTAGTTGTATTCATCTCTGTGGCGACAGTCACTTATGCAGGTGGATATAGAGTAAGTATTCAAGGACAAAGAGCATTGGCAATGGGGCATACAGGTGTTGCTGTAGTTGACAATGCAGAGCTGGTGTTTTTTAATCCAGCTGGACTTGTTTACTTAGAAAATAAATTAAACGTAAGTGTTGGTGTAAGTGCTGTTTTTACAGATGTGATTTATCAAAACGAAACATTTGGTACTTCCTCACAAACTGATAGTTCTGTAGGGACTCCTCTTAACTTATATGGTTCTTATAAAGTAAATGATTGGATGTCTGTAGGATTAGGAGTGTATACTCCTTATGGAAGTGAAGTAGCATGGCCAACAGATTGGGCAGGATCGCATTTGGTAAATAGTATCGAATTAGCGGCTATATATGTACAGCCTGTGGTATCTTTCAAACTCTCTGAATTTTTTAGTATTGGTGGAGGACCAATTTATGCAACTGGTTCTGTAAAATTTAATCGTAACGCGAGTAGAACAACAACAGATATAGAAGGGAATAGATCAAATGTAGCAATTGAAGATTCTGGAGTAAGTAATTGGGGGTGGAGTATTGGTGCCATGCTTAATCCGACCAAAGATTTGCATATAGGGTTTAATTATAGAAGTAAAATTCTTATTGAATCAGAAGACGGAGAGGCAACTTTTACCAACTTTCCAGATTCTCCAGCAGCTCCTGCAAATGGAACAGATGGCTTTAGAGCAGAATTACCTTTGCCGGCAGAGTTAACGTTGGGAGCGTCGTATACCTATAAAAAATGGGTGTTTGCATTTGACTTTAATAGACAGTTCTGGGATGTGTACGAATCTTTAGATATTGATTTTTCAAGCCCAAGAAATACTGATTCTAACAACCCTCGTAATTATAAAAACTCTACTGTATATCGTTTAGGATTGCAGTATCAAGTAGCAGATAAGGTTACATTAAGAGCAGGATACTATCGTGATGAAACTCCGGTTCAAGCTGGGTACTTTGCTCCAGAAACCCCAAGAAACGATTCAGACGGTTTTACGGGAGGACTTAGTTATGCAATTACATCAAAACTAGCAGTCGATGCTTCATTTATATATGTAAGGTTTAACGAAATTAATGCTTCGTATAATTTCGGAACAAATGCAACAGGAGGTACAGAGGTGTTCGGAGGAACATATAAATCAAGCGCATTTGCGCCGGGACTAGGTTTAACTTATAAAATGTAATAGCGATGATGAAGAAAAATATAAAATATTTAGCAGTACTAGCATTAGGATTAATAGCATGTGAACCAGAATTTGATAACCCAATTGACGAATCCGGAGTATATAAAAGCGGAGAAGCCGATTTTAGTAAATATATTGCTTTAGGAAACTCTTTAACTGCAGGGTTTGCAGATGGAGCATTATATATTACAGGTCAGGAAAATTCGTATCCAAATATCTTATCTAAACAATTTGCATTTGCAGGTGGAGGAGATTTTACCCAGCCATTGATGGCAGATAATGCGGGAGGTTTGTTGTTGAATGGAAATGCAATTACTGATTTAGCAGGGATTAATCAATTTCCTAATAGACGTGTATTAGTATTTAATGAGGATGGAACGCCGTTAGGACCCGAAATTTATACGGGAGCAAGTGCGACTACAGAGGTTTCGAACAATATAGGAAGTTCTTTTAATAATATGGGAGTGCCGGGAGCCAAGAGTTATCATTTAGTAGCTCCGGGTTATGGTAATGTTGCTGGTATTGCAACCGGAGCAGCTAATCCTTATTTTGCTAGGTTTGCATCTTCTGCAACTGCTAATGTTCTAAACGATGCGGTCGTTCAAAACCCAACATTTTTTAGTCTGTGGATTGGGAATAATGATATTTTGAGTTATGCAACTTCTGGAGGAGTAGGAGAGGATCGTAATACAGCTGCTGATATGGGTATTGAGGCACATGGCTCAAATGATATTACCAATTCCAATGTTTTTGCAGGAGTTTATACTCAATTGGTCGACGGGTTAATGGCTAATGGTGCCAAAGGGGTTTTATTAAGTTTACCAAGCGTAACTTCTATACCGTTTTTTACAACAGTGCCTTATGCTCCATTAAGCCCTTTGGATGCTAGTTTTGGGCCTCAAATCCCTACATTGAATGAAACGTACGCCGGATTAAATTTAGCATTTGCAGGGATTGGTGTGCCAGAAAGAGCTATAGAGTTTTCTACAACAGGAGCAAGTGCAGTAGTGATAAAAGATGAATCGTTAGAAGATAAAACAGCCCAATTAACGGCGGCGTTAACACCACTTTTGGGAGCTGTGCAAGCAGGTCTTTTTGGTGCTCAATATGGTCAGGCTAGACAAGCGACCGCAGAAGATTTGCTAGTATTAACAAGTTCAAGTATTATAGGTCAGATAAACGAAGAAAGATTTGCCGAATTGGTAGGTTTGGGATTGTCGCAAGAAGATGCTGGAGAGTTATCTGTTAATGGAGTAACATTTCCTTTAGAAGATAAGTGGGTGTTGACTCCAGATGAGCAAACCGCTATAGAGAATGCTCGTACGGCTTATAATGAAACAATTAAAGGATTGGCGATAGCAAATGGCCTTGCGTATTACGACGCTGCAGCTGGTTTGGCACAAGCAGCAAATGGTGGTATTCCTATAGATGGAGGGATTGTGACTTCAGAATTTGTGAGTGGAGGAGGATTTTCTTTAGATGGAGTGCATCCAACACCGCGTGGACATGCGATTATTACAAATGGAGTAATCGATGCAATAGAAAAAACTTATGGAGCTAGTTTGCCAAGTGTTAATCCAAGTTCATTTGGAACAGTGACCCTTAGTAACGATGTAAATTAATATGAAGTCGCAAATAAAAATTAATTCGACTAGATTAATAGATATAGTATAAATGTAAACCTGCTGTTTTTTTCAGCAGGTTTTTTTAATTCAATAATTATGAATTTTTTAATTAAACTTATTTTGAGTGCTCTGGCAGTACTGGTATTGGCAAAAATTCTTCCTGGTGTAGGAGTAGATAATTATGTAAGTGCTATTGTAGTAGCTGTTGTTTTGGCAATTCTAAACGGAATCGTTAAGCCTTTATTAGTGATTTTGACGTTTCCTGTAACCGTGGTTACTTTAGGATTGTTTCTTCTGGTTATTAATGCAGCTATTATTTTATTGGCCGATTATTTTGTAGCAGGATTTAGTGTGAATGGTTGGTTATGGGCACTGATTTTTAGTGTTTTGTTGTCCGTATTTCAGTCGATACTATATTCAATTTTAAAGAAAGATAAGGCATAATGTAATGGTTGCTGTTTTTCAGAGAGTTAAAAATTTGTTGTGATGTAAAAAAGTGTTACTTTTGCAACCCAATTTTTAGTAGTAAACGTAGAGATAATGAATATTTCAAAAGAGCAATTAGACGAATTAAATGCAGTAGTAACCGTAGATATCACTAAAGACGATTATAGTGATAAGGTGGAAAAAATCCTTAAAGACTACCGTAAAAATGCTAATATTCCTGGTTTTAGAAAAGGCCACGTTCCTATGGGACTTGTCAAAAAACAGTATGGAAAAGCAGTTTTGGTAGATGAGGTAAATAAACTATTGCAAGATGCATTGAATAAATATCTCACTGAAGAGAAACTTGACGTTTTAGGGAATCCTTTGCCTAAGGAAAAAGAAGATTTTGACTGGGATGCAGAAAATTATTCTTTCGAGTTTGAATTAGGTCTTGCTCCAAAATTTGAAGTAAATCTTAGCGGTAAAAAAGCAATTACACATTATAAGATAGTTGCTACAGAAGAAATGATAGAGAATCAAGTAAAAACTATACAAAAGCAGTATGGTAAATTGATCTCTAAAGAGGTTGCAGAAAAAGGTGATTTAGTGGCTGGTACTTTTACTAGTGAAGAAAAAGAAATTGATAATGCTTTTACCCTTGAATTAGATAAAATAAAAGGGAAGAGGAATCTTGATAAGTTCGTTGGAGCAAAAGTAGGGGATGCGATCAAGTTAAAATCAAAAGGATTGTTTAATGAAGACCAAGATTTGGTTAGTGCATTAAAGATAGAAAAAGAGGAAGCTCAGGATTTGGATATCGAACTTACTTTTACTGTTTCAGAAATAAATACACAAGAACTTGCAGATTTAGATCAGGAGTTGTTTGATAAGTTATATGGTCCTGACGTTATTAAAACGGTTAGCGAACTAAAAGAAAAAATAAAGACAGATGCAGAGCGTCAATTCGAGCAACAATCAGAACAGCAGTTGCTTAATGATATTACAGAAAGTTTGTTGGAGAATACAAAGTTTGATCTTCCGATAGAGTTTTTGAAAAGATGGATTCGCGCTACAGGTGAGCAACCTCTAACAGAAGATGAAGCGAAAGATGAATTTGAAAAGAGTGAAAAAGGATTGCGTTATCAATTAATTGAAGGAAAGATAATTAATGATAATAATCTTCAGGTAACTTTTGAAGAATTAAAAGAGTTTGCTAAAGAACTAATTAAGGGGCAAATGGCTCAATTTGGTCAAAACTCGCCAGAAGATAAGGAGTTAGAGGATATTGCGGCTAGAATTTTGTCGAATCAGGATGAGGTAAAAAGAATTTCTGAGCAATTGATGAGCAAGAAATTGCTAGGTTATTATAAAGAAAATGCCAAGTTAAAGGAGAAAGAAGTTAATTTCGAAGATTTTATAAAAGAGGTTTACAAATAAGAAATGTAATATTCTACTAAGGAATTTATACTTATATTTAGGGCGTTAAACTATTTTTAGATTAACGCCTTTTTTATCAATAAAAATTCAGAAAATAGAAATAATGGATTACACAAAAGAATTCGAAAAATACGCTACAAAACATCACGGTATTAATAGCAATTATTATAATCAAATAATAAGCAGTATGTATCCCGTGGGGATGACTCCTAATATTATTGAGGAACGCCAGATGAATATTGCTATTTTTGATGTTTTTTCTCGACTGATGATGGATCGTATCATCTTTTTAGGGACAGGAATTAATGATCAGGTAGCAAATATTGTTCAGGCACAATTATTATTTTTAGAAAGTGTAGATTCGTCAAAAGATATTCAGATATATATTAACTCACCAGGAGGTAGTGTATACGCAGGACTTGGTATATATGATACCATGCAGTTTATAAAGCCTGAAGTTGCGACAATTTGTACAGGAATGGCAGCATCTATGGGAGCTGTTTTGTTATGTGCTGGACAGAGCGGAAAACGTTCTGGTTTGCCACATAGCCGTGTGATGATTCACCAACCATTAGGAGGTGCTCAAGGACAAGCAAGTGATATAGAGATTACAGCTAGAGAAATTCTTATCTTGAAAGAAGAATTGTATAAAATCATTGCAAAACATTCTGGGCAAACCTATGATAAGGTTTATGAAGATAGTGATAGAGATTATTGGATGAAGGCAGATAAAGCATTAGAGTATGGGATGATTGATGAGATTTTAACCAGAGAATAAGAAAGTAATTTCTGGAGTACTGGTTTTATTTTTATGTAAAACTAGATGAATACAAGAACATGATAATAAATAATAAATATTCGTTTTATTTTTGCTAAAATGAATACTAGTGATTTTGCCAGCTTATAAAAAGTAAAATTTAGGCGAAATTGAAATTTAATAACTATGGCCAAGGAAGATTTAGAATGCTCTTTTTGTGGGAGAAAAAAGCCTGAAACCAATTTGCTTATTGCTGGATTGGATGCTCATATTTGTGATAGATGTATTGTTCAGGCACATGGAATTGTGGTTGAAGAAGCCAGGGAAGAGGAAAATGGTGAGCTAAGTAGCGAATTGATGTTACGAAAGCCAAAAGCAATTAAAGGTTTTTTAGATGAATATGTGATAGGACAGGAGTTTACTAAAAAAGTAATGTCTGTTGCTGTATATAATCATTATAAACGTTTGTTGCAACCGCATACAGATGATGATATTGAGATACAGAAAAGTAATATCATTATGGTTGGACAAACGGGAACCGGTAAAACCTTAATGGCAAAAACTATAGCCAAAATGCTTAATGTACCATTAGCAATCGTAGATGCTACTGTACTTACCGAGGCAGGGTATGTTGGTGAAGATGTAGAAAGCATTCTTACTAGATTGTTACAAGCAGCTGATTATAATTTGGAAAAAGCACAACGAGGGATTGTATTTATTGATGAAATAGATAAAATTGCTCGTAAAAGTGATAACCCGAGTATTACCAGAGACGTTTCTGGAGAAGGTGTACAACAAGCATTACTTAAACTATTAGAAGGTACTGTGGTAAATGTTCCGCCAAAAGGAGGTAGAAAACACCCCGACCAGAAATTTATTGAAGTAAATACAGAAAATATACTTTTTATTGCTGGAGGTGCTTTTGATGGTATAGAAAAGAACATCCAAAAAAGGCTGAATATGCAAGCTGTTGGATATAGTGCTTCTAAAAGTGAAGATGCGATCGAAAAGGATAATTTACTTCAGTATATAATTCCAAAAGATTTAAAAGATTTTGGATTGATCCCAGAGATTATTGGTAGATTGCCTGTTTTATCCTATATGAACCCGTTGGATAAAGAAACACTTAGATCTATTTTGACAGCTCCAAAGAATGCGATTATAAAGCAATATAAAAAGCTTTTCGAAATGGATAATATTAGTTTTTCGATTACCGATGGAGCTCTTGATTATATCGTAGAGAAAGCTATGCAATATAAACTTGGTGCTAGAGGTCTTAGGTCTCTTTGTGAAGCTATTTTGACAGACGCGATGTATGAACTTCCAGAAAGTGATGAAAAAGAGTTTAAAGTGACGAAAGATTATGCAGAAAAGAAACTAAATAAATCTACCATAAAGAAACTAAAAGCTGTTTCTTAGCAAGTAGGTAAATATAGTTTCTTAGAAATAATTAAAAACACCTTTATAGAAATATAAGGGTGTTTTTGTTTGTGTGAATTTAGTTGAGTGTGTGTTCTTATTTGGAATAAGAGATACGATTTTTGTTACCATTGATCATGTCTTCTGTCGTTTTGATAACAAGTTTACTGTTAGTGTTGGTATTTGTATCTATCTTTAAGTTGTTCTGACGAATTAATGCTTCGTAGAATGCTTGTTTAGATAGTTCTCCATAACATACATCTTTTTCTATAGTATTAGTAACTCTTGATAAAGAAGTATCGTTATTGGTAGTAATTTTTGATTCAGTGTTATTTGTGTGTGAGGTGTGATTTGTTGTGATTTCTTGTGCGCTAATTCCTGCAAAGAAGAATGTTAAAAGAAGGCAAGATATCGTCGTTTTCATAGCTTGGGGCTTTAGTTTATTTGTAACTCACTGATAGCAAATTTAATATGAAAACTAGTAGCTAAAAAATGATTTCGCAACTTTTAGATTAAACGCTTTTTTTAAACGATGAAATACTCGTTTTTTCATTAAATTTTATAATTCTTACGTATAAAAATTGAGGTAAAACCGTAGTTTTTAGTTTTTTGACATGCGTTTTTTGATAAAAATCCACCATAAAAGACAGGTTTTATGCGCTCGGTGATACTGGCTTTTTGTCTGTAGTGTTGTAAAAGACCCGACATTTCTTGTGGCAAGAATGTATCAATAGTAGGTATTTTTTCGCTTGAAGTGCTTGTTTTGTAGCTTGTTGAGGTGATTTTTTAGATTATTTTGTATAACCTTGATATATGTTAACCTATGGCTTTTAATCCTATAAATAGAAGAATAGGATGTATTTTGGTTGCTATAGTATAATTTAAAAGTTTTATACCTTTTATATATTGCGAATAATTCTGGAGACCTAAAGTGTTTTTATAGAAAGATGCGTTATGATGTACACGAATTGACTTTGTTTAGTATTAAAAGCTCATCTATGTAGGTTCTTTTATTGGACAATCTGGGGATTTTATGTTGCCCTCCTAATTTGTTATTTTGCTTTAACCAATCATAAAATAGGTTATGTCTTGCAATAACTATTCTAGGAGGATTAAGAGTTGTGTTGTTGTATCTTTTAGCCTCATAATCACTATTTACTAATTGCAAATTTAAATCAAGTGCTTTGCTAAACTCTTCTATGTTTTTAGGAGGTGTTTTAAATTCAATTACCCATTCATGTGCGCCTTTTTCCTTTCCTATCATAAATATGGGGGCAACTGTATAATCTATTATTTCACTTTGTGTTATATGAATGGTTTTTCTCAAGGCTTCTTCCGCGTTTTCTATAATAAGCTCTTCTCCAAAAACATTAATATGATGTTTTGTTCTACCCGAAACTTTAATTCTATATGGATCAATAGAAGTAAATCTTACGGTATCACCAATTTTATAACGCCATAGACCTGCATTTGTAGTAATAATAACAGCATAGTTCTTTCCTATCTCTACATCACTTAACGGAATAATGGTCTCGTTTTTGGTGTTATAGGTGTCCATTGGGATAAATTCATAAAAAATCCCATAATCTAACATTAACAATAACTCTGAGGTGTCATTTTGATCTTGTATGGCAAAAAAACCTTCTGATGCATTATAGATTTCATAATACTTAAAAGAGCCGCCAGGTAACAATTTTTTATATTGATCTTTATAAGGTTCGAAACTTACACCTCCATGAAAATACACTTCAAGATTGTTCCATATTTCAAATAAGTTTTCATTACCTGTCGTCTGTAATACTTGATTTAATAAAACAAGCATCCATGAGGGGACACCTGCTAGGCTTGTTACATTTTCCTGAATTGTTTCATTTACGATTGCCTGCATTTTATATTCCCAGTCACTCATCAATGATACTTCGCTACTAGGGGTCGAGCTAAAATCTGCCCAAAAAGGCATATTGTCAATGATAATAGCAGACAAGTCTCCAAAAGAAGTTCCGTTCTCTTTATAGAGTTCTTTACTTCCTCCTAGTCTCAGGCTTTTTCCTGTAAAAAGCTTGGCATTCTCATTATTATTGAGATACATGCATAAAAGATCTTTACCTGCGGCAAAGTGGCAATCTTCCAAAGACTCTTGACTTACAGGTATAAACTTACTTTTTGCATTTGTAGTACCACTGGATTTGGCAAACCATCTAATTGGGGTGGGCCAAAAAATATTATGCTCTCCCAAACGACTTCTTTCTATCATGGGCTCATAATCTTCATAAGACCTTATAGGAACTCGCTCTTTAAAAGTTTCATAATTCGAAATGGTAGCAAAATCATAGTGTTTACCGATTTCTGTGTTTTTTGCTGACTCCAAAAGTGTATGTAGTAATTCTAGTTGAACCTCGTTGGGATACTTAAGAAAAAGTTCCATTTGATGGAATCGCTTTTTTAGAAACCAGCTTGCAATAGAGTTTACTAATGGTATTGGCATATTTTGATGTATATTTAAACAGAAATTAGAATTAATTTGATATAGTCATCGTATATAGCATTCCTCTTTTTATTTTTACGGTTTAAAAACCATTTTAAAATAAATGTTCTAAAAACAACGCGATACTTTTTAACTATAAACGTTATCAATATAGAATACTTAATTAATTTCTATGATAATAAGTTAACTAAAATAATAAAAATAATCACATTCTTCATATTAGATTGTTAACAACACTTTTTATGCAATACAAAGGAGTACTTACAAAGATGCAAACAGAAATGGATAACCCAGTTCAATATTACTTAATTTTTGAATCTGATTTTATCCACGTTAATCAATTATTAGATAAGAAAATTCAAATTAAGTTCGAAGGGTATCAATGTTTGGCGTGTAAAGAAAATAAAAAAATATTTAGACAAGGGTACTGTTATGACGATTTCTATAATCAACCACAAGTTGGGGATTGGGTCATGAGACCAGAATTAAGTACAGCACATTTGGGGATAGAAGATAGAGATTTGGAGTTTGAAAAAAAAGCACAATTGCAACCTCACATAGTATACTTGGCTAATTCGAGTAATGTTAAGGTTGGAGTAACGCGAAAATCGCAAATACCTACAAGATGGATAGATCAAGGTGCGCATGAAGCGATAGAAGTGGTAGAAGTGCCTAACAGGTATTTGGCTGGTATTACAGAAGTGGCGCTTAAAGAAACGTTTGCAGATAAAACCAATTGGCGTACTATGCTTAAAAATGAAATTGTAGATGAAGATTTGATAGAACATAAAAATGCTTTGAAAACACTATTGCCGGATGAGGTGAAGGAGTATTTTGTAGAAAATACATCAGAAACAAAAGTGCAGTTCCCCGTGTTGCGTTATCCTGACAAATTGAAAAGCTTAAACCTAGAAAAGACTCCAGAATATACGGGAGTGTTAAAAGGTATTAAAGGTCAATATCTTATTTTTGAAGATAATACAGTTTTTAATGTTAGAAATAACGAAGGTTACGTGATTAGTATGGTGATTTCTTAAATAAAAATTGATCAGGTTGCGTTGTCGATTGCTATAGAGATATATTATTCGAGGATAAGTTTCATGCCTTGAAGAAAGGCTATAATTAGCAATGCAATCCCTATAATTTTAGAAAGTTTTGAATCAGAACTTTTTTGACGCTGAGCTATTTTGTTTCCCCATTTACCATATAAGTATAGGGTTCCGGTTTTGCCTAGATAGATTCCTGTAAAAAAGAATAAAAGCGAAGTTATCGAGTTTTGAGTTGTTAGCTCAAATAGATATTTGTTAATTAAAGATATGGCCAAGATCCAATAAATGATAACGGGTGGGTTAAGTACTGCTAATGAAAAACCTGTAATAAACTTGGAATTGAAGATTTTCGATTTACCATATTGACGATTAGTACGTTTCTCTTTTTTTAACAAAAGAAAATACGTGCCAACGATAATGAAAAGCACAATAAAGAGGATTTGTACCCATTGATTTTCATGAAAGAAATAAGATAATTCTAATCCAAAGTATAAAGCGAAAACGGCAAGTAATACTTCGCCTATTCCTGCAGAAAGTGTTATTCGAGATGCCTTTTTAGTATTTTCTTTTACAGAGGTGGTGATTACAGCAAGATTAACTGCTCCAAGAGGTATTGCACCAACTATTGCTGTAAATATGCCGAGTAATAAATAGGATAGCTGTAAACTCATATAGCATTAGTTGTTAGAAATAGAATTATCTTACAAATATGATTTGAATATAGAGGCATTCCATTTTCATATCTTTGTACACTCATAAGACAAACTTAAAAAAAAAGAGCGGCTATAGCCACTCTTAATTTTAAATATTTTATTCTAATGCGCTTTTGGTTATGTGTTTATAAATTTCCGTTAGTGCCTATTCTCATTTTTTTTATTACATCCTCATAAAATAGAACCGTCCAAATTATTTTCTCGGTATCTGCATAAGGTACTAATTCTTCAATTGTCTCTTTAGAGACCTCAATATGGTCGTTGGTGGATTCTGAGCTATTTTTTAAAACCTTAAGGTGTTTAGAATCTTCTTTTATACCGATATCGCTAAGTCTTATATTAGCTTCATTGGTTAATGAAAGGTACGGAAGTATAGTTAATATTTCTGTAACACGATCTTGATAGAGTGCTATCAACTCTCCTTTTTTTAATACCTCAAGATCACTAATTGTATGAAATTTATCTACTTGATCTTTTTGACTGAAAAAGGTGGCGTCTTTCGCGTTTTGTGCGAAAAAAAACGTGGGGAGTAGTAGAAAGGATAATGTAATTATTTTCTGTGACATAGTGTTTGTAATATATATTCTTATGATTTTTCTGTTCTTGTTTTTTTAAGCTACATAATGAAGCCCTGGTCGTGAGCTTCATTATATAGGTAAGAACATTTATTCTTTTGTTATTGCATAACCATGTATGCGTTTAGAGATTGTTTTAACTGAAACTTTGGAATAATGGTATTTTTTGGATCGTTAAACAATTCGTTTACCGGTACGAAACTTTTTGTGAATCGATTATATTTTAAAATATCAGAAGTTCCATCAATTTTTTTGTTACTAGAACTCACGCCATCACCATGGATATTAAAAAAACTATTGTCCATCATAAATGCATCTCGCATAAGTGCTATCGAAGTGTAAGATCTGTCGAATTTTACTACATCAGAGAATCCAGATATTTTTGAATTGTGGATATAAGTTTTTGCAAAATTAGATGAGAAAATTGCAGCGCTGGTATGTTGGTAATTGTTCTTGTCAGAAAGGTTTACAATGGTGGCATTGGTAATGGTGATATCCGTAACACTTTCAGGTTTTATATACCCAGTGTCTTTATTATAGCCATTAACTTTTATGGCATACGATCCCTGAGAAGAAGTGATAAATGGATGACGTATTGCTAATACATTTTTTAAGATACCTGAAAAACCTTCAGAAAACTGATAATCATTTCCTTGTGCTTTATGCGAAATTAGATTTTGAATATTATTTTTTCCTCCATGAATATTAAAAGAATCTTGTCCGGCATAACTTACCATAATGTCTTTTACAATAGAAGAAGTACCAAGACCATATAAAGATAGACCATTAGCTCCATTTTTTCTTTTTGTAGAATTTCCCGCAAACTCAATTCTTATGTATCGCATTATAGTAGTTTCTTCATCTTCCATATTCCCTCCATATACAGAATATTGAGGATTGAAATTTCCTTCAATTATACCGTTCCCTGTAACCGTATTAATTTTTCCAGAACCAGAAATACTTATTCCTCCCCAATCACCACTATTGCGTGATTTAGAGCCTTTGTTAGAGGTAAATACAATTGGATATGCTTGTGAGCCTACAGCAATTAATTTAGCTCCCTTGGTAATCACTAAGTTGGCAGGGTTAGTATGATCACATCTAATTATAGTGCCTTCTTGAATTGTTAAAGAAGCTCCACTAGTAACGTAAACATCTCCAGAAAGAAGATAAACTTTATCATTTCCTAAATAAAGGTGATCAGAGATGATGTTTGGTAGCTTTTCATCAGCCTCTGGGTAATCAGTCTTATTAGGAGTAAAGTTAGTCCAACCTTTTGCCCATTTTTCACTATTCTCATTAAAATCTTGTGCAATTGCCACAGAAAAAAATAAAAGAGCAATAACTGTAGGTGTAAAACATCTTTTCATAATTTGGGTTATTTTGGGATTGTTAGGGGTTTTTTTAAAAAACTGGAAGAAAATTCTTTCTGTCAGTTTTATAGCACTAAGATACAGGACTTTGACGAAAAACGGTTACGTGTTTACCGTAATATTTATACGCTTAACTGTAATTTATGGATTTTTAGCATTGTGTTAATACGTATTTTCTTACAAAAATATAAATGTAATATGTTGGTTTTTAGTATTTTGATTTTTTGGTGTTTATTTTTTAACTAGTTGAAGTGTTCTGTTTGTTTTTTTACGGTTTTTCGTAAAAAAGGGGGGTTTGCCCCTATTTTTCAATGCCGTTTAAGTATGGTTAGTATGTTAAAATTACGATTAAGTGGATAAAAACACGTTGTAGTGCAATGTTTTACGGTTGGGGTTTACAAGGGATTACCTTATCTAAAATTAACTTATAGTAGTAAAGCAATATATTTTATACAAAAAAACACATAACTATTAATTAATAGTTATGTGTTAATACTTACTGTTAGTCTCTAAATGACTTAAAAAAAATTAGAAATTTCCGTTAGCTCCAATTCTTATTTTTTTGATTACTTCTTCGAAATATAAAATTGCCCAAACGATTTTTTCGGTATCTGCATAAGGTATAAACTCTGTAATTAAATTATTGGTTGATTCTAGTGAATCATTATTAGATATATGATGTTTATCCAGAGATTTTAAATGATTAGAGTCTTCTTTAATACCTATGTCTGATAAGGTAACACCTGCTTCGTTGGTTAAGGCAAGATAAGGGATAACTGTTGTTATCTCTTTTACACGAGCTGCATACAACTTAATTAGCTCTCCTTTTTTCAATCCCTCTAATTCATCAATAGTATGAAATTTATTGACTAAGGAATTTTGTTCGAAGAAAACATTTTTTCTTACTTGAGCATGAGAAAAGTTTAGTATACAAATAGTGAATAGAATTGTGCTAAATATTTTCATTATGATAATAATTTTATGTGTAGATATCCAAATTTACTGCATTACGGTATAACTTTCAGATTCTTTTAGCGTAAATTTTGGGTTTTTTTCATTGAGAGGGTCGGTGAATATATCTTTTACACCTCTAAACTGATTGGTATACATATTGTACTTAAGAAGCTTATCTATACTTGTTTGCAATTTGTTTTTGGTAAGTAATGAGTTGCTATGTACATTAAAAATACCATTTTCGAATGAAAAATGTTTTTGCAAGTCGGCATATGTATTATATGTTTCATCAAACTTTGCAACGTTAGCAAATCCAGAAATTTTTGAATCAATAATTGTAAGTCTTCCCAGGTTTTTCGATGAGATAGCCGAGGTTGTATGCTGGTAGTTGTTTTTATCAGCCAAATTTACAAAAGTGCCGTTTTTAATTCGAATATTGGACAATGAAGTAGTGTTAGAAAATCCATCAGATTGGTCATAACCATCTATTTCAATTGCATAAGAACCGCTTATATCACTTATGTATGGGTGGCGTATTGCCATAACATTATAAAGGACTCCTTGATACCCAAGAGTAAAATCAAAGTCATCGTCCTTTGCTTTGTACGAGATAAGATTGTACATTTCTGTTTGTCCTCCATAACATTCGAAAGAATCATCTGCAGAATAACTTACCATTACATTGTTTATGATAGAATTACTCCCAAGGGCATATAATGATAATCCGTTAAGTTCTTTAGACTGATTGATTTTTTTTCCTGCATATTCTATCCTTACAAATGATAAAATGACAGTTTGTTCATCTGTTTGTGTACCTGCATATAGAGAGTGCTGAGGTAAAAAATTACCTTCTATTGTTTTAGAAACCGAAGGAGAATTAATGACTCCGGACCCTGCTATTATGATTCCTCCCCAATCTCCAGGTTTTCTGGTTTTTTGAGGCTTGTTAGAGGTAAAAACTATGGGAGCTCCTTTTGCTCCGCTTGCGATAAGTTTTGATCCTTTAGTAACAATAAGGCTGGTTGGATTATCAGCATCACATCTTATAATCGTTCCTTCCTCTATAGTGAGTGTAGCGTTATTGATAATATAAAGGTTTCCTGACATAAGGTATGTTACATCATTCGATAAATAAACATCGTTGTTTATGATATTAGAAAGGACTTCTTCGTGCTCTGGATATTCTGTTGTATTGGGAGCAAAATTAGTCCATCCTTTGGTCCATTTCATTTGATGATCTGTAAAGTCTGTTTGTGAAAATGTGATTAATGAAAGCAAACAGAAAAAAAATAATGGGGTGTTATTCAATTTCATTGTTGAGTGGGGATTTTAGTTTGTGTTTAAAATTATGACTTTAATATGTTCTAGTTACATTATTAATATTATTAAACTATTAACATAATTTTATGAAAATTATTGTGAGAGTAAAAACATTGAATTGATTTTTTTACTACCAGTAGGGTTTTTGTTTTTTTTTAAAACTAAAGTAATGTTAGTGAGAGTAGGTGCTAAGTTGATAATCTATAAAAAAGAAAAAGATTGAAAAAAAATATTATTTTTCAATCTTTTAAAACCTGATCTCTTTTAAAGTTAATTTTAATTTACTTTAGTAGTATCCTTTTTCTTTTTTTTGCCTAAAAAACCACCAAGAATATCTTTTGCCGTATTTTTTATTGTTTCTTCTGTTGAAGATTTTTTGGTTTTAGAAGAGTCTGATTGTGTTTTAGAGCCTCCTAATAAATTTGATAATACTTTCTCCCCTTCACCAACAAGCTGCCCTTTTACTTTTTCTTTTTGTTTGCTTACAATTTGTTGTGTGAGTTGTTTTACTGCATCTTTTGTATTCAGATTAACCTTTGGGTTTTTAAAATTTCCAGATACTCCTACAGGAATCCCTACCGTCATCGTATTGGCTTCTTTTTGATCTAGTTGTGAGAGTAGGCTACCTACTTCATTACCCAGATATTTGGCAGGCACATCAAGTTTGATATTATAATCCATGTTTTGCTCAAAACTATGGCTTCCTCCCGCTGTAATTTTAATGCCTTGGATATCAAAATCAAAAGGTTTGACGTTGATCTTCCCATCATCAAAACTTAGATTTGTCTTAATGTTCTTTAAATTCATTTGATCAATATCAATAAAACCTAACTGGTTATCTAAAGAAGATAAAAACGGAGTCCTTGTGGTGGCTACTTTTGCATTTAGTATTTCTGCGAGTGCTTTACCTTTTAAAGATGTTAGTATAGGGATAAGATTTTCATTAAGATTTCCTTTTAGATTAATTTTGGTAGTTAAGTTACCGGCAAGTGCACTTGCAATAGGAGCAAGACCTTTTATAAGTTCTAGATTGGTAAAAGATTTGGCAATGTCTATTTTGGTCAAATCTAATGCCATGTCAAACGTTGGTGTTTGAGATTTGGTAGATACATTTCCATTAAAAGCCAAACCTCCATCAAAAATATTAGAAGTTACATTTTGAAGATAGGCAGTTTCCTCTTTTATTTTTACGCTTCCTTTGGTGTTTTTAAGTTCTAAATTGTCATAAAACACTTTTTTTGTATCGAAGTTTAAAGTTGCATCTAGGAACGAAGGAATTCTCATAGTCTCATCGACTACTGCATTTTTTGCTTCTCCTTTCTCTGTTTTTTTAACCGATGTGTTGTCATTTTCTTGCTCGCTAATCATAAAATCATCTACAGCAAAAACTTCAGAATTAACATCAAAGTTTCCTTTTAGATCTTGTTTTGCAAATAAAAAGCCCATTAGGTTTGTTATGGTTCCTGTTGCTTTTAGATCAGACCTTCCTGTAGAGGCATCCATTTTATCTAAGGAAATCTTTTCTGGATTAAAACTAACCTCGGCTTCTTCTATTTTTATATCGTTAGGAACATCTGATGATCGGTATACGAATTGTGAAATGCTTGCATTACCCGAACTTTTAATATTTTGATAGTTCTCTTTTTCTAACGATTGCATATCAAAATAAGTTTTTACATCTGCTTTGACAATACCATTAAGTTGTTGTTCTAATTCTAAAGGGTATGCTTGATTAAGGTTAGCCAAATTAAGAGTACCGTTTAATGCCATGTCAACGATCATGTTTTTGGTAAGATTTTTTAAGCTACCTTTTGCAGCAAAAGTATCTTCGTCTATTCTAAAAGTGAGGTTATCTATATTTACATAAGTGTCATCAACGAGTCCGGTTTCATTTTTGATTGAGGTATCAATATTAATATTTTTGATACCCTTGGGTAGATCTGGATATCTAAAAGAGGCATTGTTAGAAGCAATCTTTATATCCATCTTGGGTATATAAGTGTCGTCAGATTTTCCTTTGATCATTCCCTCTAAAGAAAAATCACCACTAGTTTGTACTCCATCCAGGTTTTTTGAATAAGCTTCAGGAATTACTGCCAGGAAATTTTTAAAATCTGAAGATGGTGTTTTGAAACTTATATCTACATCGGTATATTTTTCAAATAATTGAACATACCCCTTAAACTCAAGAGGTAGTTGATTGATCAACGCTTTGTTTTCTTTGAAGGAATATTTTTGATTTTCTAAATCCAACTCTATTTGTGCATCGAGTTGTAGTTTGTTTTTGTTTAAATAGTTGGTGTCATCCAGGCTAAAAGATGCTTCGGTTTGTGTTTGTGTATCTAATGTAATTTTTTCGCCAGAGATCGACCCATCCCCACTGTGGTTAAGTTGAGTCATGGATAGTATCGTTTTACTAACATCGTCTTTAAACAAAATTTTACTATCATTAATTTCATAGTGATCCAGTGCAAAAGTGAAAGAAGAACCTTCTTCTTCACTGGCTTGCTTGACTTCTTCTTTTTGCTTGGTGATGTCTACATTCGAGTTTCCTAAGGAGTCTGTTTTAATAGCAATAGTGGCTTCATCAATTATTATTTTTTGCACACTTATTGCCGAAGAAGTACTTTTCAATAGTTCTTTAACAGACATGTCTAAAGCTATTTTTTTTGAATAAGCCAACGTGTCTCCGTCAAAAGGAGCATAATTAATCACAGAAAGTTCATCTATTACTACAGAAGCATGAGGAAAACTTCTGATAAGACTAATGTCGATATTGGCAAAATCTACTTTTGCATTTACATGCTCATTTATGAGATAACGAACTTTGTCCTGTATAGTGCCCTTAAAAAGAAAAGGAATAGATATAATACCTATAATAAGTACCACTAGTGCAATAAGAAGAATTTTCAGAACTTTTTTCATCTGTTAGTTTTTTTGTTGTATTCAGTTGTAAAATAAAATATAGATCATATAATTTTGATCCATATCCATTCAATTTGATAGGTGTATTTTATGTCGAAATAACTTTTGTATAAAATAACGGTATACAAAGGTAGGATGTTACATTTTTTAAGTTAACTATTTGTTAGATTTTCTAAAGGATAACTCGCGGTTCATTCACAAGATAGGGGTTCTTATTTAAATTTCCATTTCTAATTCTTCGCCCTGCTCTAGTTTAAATCGTTTTCTTGCAATATAAACGCAAGTGTATAGTATAGGGGTGTCTAATGCGGCTATTAGTACTTTGAATAAGAATCCATTAAGTAACAATGCTCCAAAACGATCCCAAGCTATAATACCACTAGAACATAATAATAACAATACGGTAAGTGTATCTATAAATTGAGAAGAGAAGGTAGAAAAGTTATTGCGTAGCCAAAGATGTTTTCCTTTGGTTAGTTTTTTCCAGAAATGGAAAACATGTATGTCTATATACTGAGCAAAAAGGTAAGCGGCCATTGAAGCAAAGACGGCAATTGCGGTAGCTCCAAATACTTTGCTAAACAACTCATCATTAATAGGAGACCAAATGGTAGCAGGAACCATGTTGGCAGCGGTTATAATGAGTAAAGAAAAGAAAGAGGCAAAAATACCCGCTGTTACAATTTGGTTGGCTTTACGTTTGCCAAAAACTTCGCTAATAATATCTGTGATTAGAAACGTAATTGGATATGGGAGTATTCCAACAGAAACCTCGAACGTGTAGACACCTAAAAAATCCCAATAAAAGAATTTCTGAAAAATAAGGTTAGAAGCGACCAGTGAGGAGATAAAAAGAGCACCTAGTATGAGGTATATTCGATAAGCAACACGTTTGTCTTTTATGCTAAGGGATGTTTCTTTCAAAATAGTAATTTAGTTTATAATAGTGTTCGCAAAAATAAGGTGAAGTGATTAAGTTTTGTTTAATTTGCTTCTAAAATTAAGAGTTCTTACCTAAAACATAAATAATATACCTTGAAAACACCACATGTTCTACATATCTCCTTAGGAAGCAATATAGGAAATAGACTCAATTTTTTGCAAAAAGCGGTTCATAGTGTATATGAAAAAATAGGAGATGTGTCAAAAATTTCTGGAGTATATCAAACTTCGGCCTGGGGGTTTAATAGTGATGACTTTTATAATATATGTATAGAAGTTCATACATTTCTTTCGGGAGAAAAAGTATTGGAGATACTTCTTGAGATTGAGGATTTTTTAGGAAGAAATAGAACGGGAGATGTAGGGTATGAAGCAAGAACTATCGATTTAGATATTATTTTTTCTTCTGAAGGTGTTTTAGAAACAAAAGAATTAACGGTTCCGCATCCAGCCATGCAAGATAGGAAGTTTGTTTTAGAACCGTTGGCAGAGATTGATGCAGCCCATATGCACCCTAAACTAAAACAAACGGTGTCGCAGTTGTTGCAAAATACCTCTGACATTTCTGTTATTACCAGACTGGATGCAATGGTGCGTAATCCAAAAGAAAATTACAATTTGTCAAGGTTTCAGTACCTAACTATAGAAGGAAATATAGGAGCAGGAAAAACAAGTTTGGCACATATGATTGCAAAAGAGTTTAATGCTAAACTTATTTTAGAGCGTTTTGCTGATAATCCTTTCTTGCCAAAGTTTTATGAAGATATGGAGCGGTACGCATTTCCGTTAGAAATGTCGTTTTTGGCAGATCGCTATCAATGTTTGCAAGATGAAATTGCACAATTCGATTTGTTTAAAGATTTTGTAGTTAGTGATTATGATGTGTATAAATCAATGATTTTTGCAAAAATCACCCTTTCTGCCGACGAGTTTAGATTGTATAAAAAAGTATTTGACCTAATGTATCGCACTATTGTTAAGCCAAAGAAATATGTGTATTTGTATCAAAATACAGAACGTCTTAAAGAAAATATAAAGAAAAGAGGGCGCGAGTATGAACAAAATATTCCTGTTACTTACCTCGAATCTATTAATAAGGGCTATTTACAGTTTATTAAATCATTACCAGAAAACACTACAAAGATTATTGATCTTTCTGATATCGATTTTATAGAGCATCGCTCTGATTATATCTTTATTCTAAAAGAGATTTTAAAAATATAATATAGACGGTTCTACATCATTCAAATTTTATTGAAAAGGTCCCAAATCACGACCCCCGCACTTACAGAAATATTTAAAGAATGTTTGCTTCCGTATTGAGGAATTTCTAATGTTATGTCGCTATTCGAAACTACTTCTTGTTGTACACCTTTCACTTCGTTTCCGAATATAATGGCATAGGTTTGATCTCTTTCTGGAGAAAAATCATTAAGCATTACTGCATTTTCTGCTTGTTCTATAGAAAGAATTTTCACATTTTTTGATTTTAATGAATGGATGAGTGATAAGGTGTTTTCCTGATATTCCCAATCAACAGTATCGGTTGCTCCCAAGGCAGTTTTTTGTATGTCTTTATGAGGAGGTGTAGCAGTGATACCACAGAGGTAAATTTTCTTAATTAAAAAAGCATCAGCAGTTCTAAATACTGATCCAATATTGTTTAAACTTCTAATATTATCTAGGATGATAATGAGTGGTGTTTTTTTAGAAGCTTTAAATTCTTCGATGCTTTTACGGTCAAGCTCACTGTTCTTAAGTTTCCTATTCTTTTCCATTACTGCAAAAGTAGCATTTTTTAGAAATTTTAAACTTTGTTATTTTAATATTACAAGCAAGTTACACTACATAAAAAAATGATTGTGAATAAAAATGAATAACTACCGAAACTGATATTTCAATAACGGAAAGAGAATAATTACTTTAGCAGGATTGATAAAAGTATAGATCATTGGCAGCAAAAAAAGGTAAAAAGGTAACTCCTTTAATGAAACAGTATAATGCGATTAAGGCAAAATATCCTGATGCATTACTATTATTTAGAGTGGGGGATTTTTATGAAACATTTGGAACCGATGCCATTAGAGCAGCGGCTATATTAAACATTGTTTTAACCAAACGAGGAAATGGTAGTGAACAAGAAACCGCTTTGGCAGGTTTTCCGCATCATTCACTTAATACATATTTACCTAAATTGGTAAAAGCAGGAGAACGTGTCGCTATATGTGATCAACTAGAAGACCCTAAGCAAACTAAAACTATTGTAAAGCGAGGAGTTACAGAGTTAGTAACCCCGGGAGTAGCTCTTAATGATGAGGTACTGCAGAGTAAAACCAATAACTTTTTGTGTGCGGTGCATTATGGTAAGAAAGAATTAGGAATTGCTTTTTTAGATGTTTCTACCGGTGAGTTTTTAACTGCCCAGGGTGATGTAGATCATATGGATAAGCTAATGCAAAACTTTAATCCAAGTGAAGTTTTAATTTCAAAACCCAAAAAGAAGAGTTTTCAAGAAAACTTTGGAAATGATTTTCATACATTCTTTTTAGAAGATTGGGTGTTTAAAACTGATTATACACAAGAAACCCTTAATGAACATTTTGGTACTAAAACACTCAAAGGATTTGGAGTAGATCATTTGGCAGAAGGTGTTATTGCTGCTGGTGTTATTCTTCATTACCTGGGAGAAACGCAACATAGCAAATTACAACATATTACTGCGATACAGCGTATAGCAGAAGATCAATATATATGGATGGACCGTTTTACTATCCGTAATCTTGAGCTTTATCACTCTACTGCGGCAAATGCAGTTACTCTTTTGGATATTATAGATAAAACGATTTCGCCTATGGGCGGGCGTACTCTAAAACGATGGTTAGCATTACCGCTTAAGAATATTGCGGCCATAGAAAAAAGACATGAGGTGGTGCAGTATTTTCTTAACGAATCTGCATTTCATCAAAAAATACAACACCAAATTAAACAAATTGGTGATATAGAACGATTGATATCCAAAGTGGCTACAGGAAAAGTATGCCCGAGGGAAGTAATACAGCTTAAAAATTCTTTAGAGGCTATTGTGCCTATAAAAGCACAAGCTTCTACTAGTGGTAATGAAGCATTAAAAATTATAGGAGATACCCTTAATGATTGCGAATTACTTCGGGCGAAGATCAAAGAAACACTTAATGAAGAAGCTCCTGTTAATATCTTAAAGGGCAATACTATAGCAGATGGTTATCTGGATGAGTTGGATGAACTAAGGACCATTGCATTTTCTGGAAAAGACTATCTGGATAAAATGCTCGAACGAGAAACAGAAGCTACAGGTATTACTTCCTTGAAAATTGCTTCTAATAATGTTTTTGGATATTATATTGAAGTTAGAAATACACATAAGGATAAAGTTCCTGATACCTGGATACGTAAACAAACATTAGTAAGTGCCGAACGCTATATTACAGAAGAGTTAAAAGAGTATGAAGCTAAAATTCTGGGAGCAGAAGAAAAAATATTGGCATTAGAACAGCAGCTATTTGCAGATCTGGTACTTTGGATGAATGAATATATCAAACCAGTACAGTTAAATGCAATGTTGATCGGTCAATTAGATTGTTTGTGCTCTTTTAGTCAATTGGCAACAGAAAATGAATATGTAAGACCTCTTATAGATGAATCGCATGACTTAGAAATAAAGAATGGTCGACATCCTGTTATCGAAAAACAATTGCCGATAGGAGAATCCTATATTGCAAATGATGTATTGCTAAATAGAGACCAGCAACAGATGATCATGATTACAGGGCCAAATATGAGTGGTAAATCGGCAATATTAAGGCAAACAGCACTTATTGTCCTACTAGCACAGATGGGGTGTTTTGTTCCTGCAGAAGAGGCAAAAATAGGAGTGGTAGATAAAATATTTACCAGAGTAGGAGCCAGTGATAACATCTCGATGGGCGAATCTACTTTTATGGTAGAAATGAATGAAACTGCTAGTATACTTAATAATATCTCTGATCGAAGTCTTGTGTTGCTGGATGAGATAGGTCGTGGAACCAGTACTTATGATGGGATTTCTATTGCATGGGCCATTAGTGAGTTTTTACATGAGCATCCGGCAAGGCCCAAAACGCTGTTTGCAACGCATTATCATGAATTAAATGAAATGTGCGAAACGTTTACCCGTATAAAGAACTACAACGTTTCTGTAAAAGAATTAAAGGATACGGTGCTATTCTTACGTAAATTGGTTCCTGGGGGTAGCGAACATAGTTTTGGAATTCATGTAGCCAAAATGGCTGGGATGCCGCAACAAGTGCTTCATAGAGCAAATAAAATGCTTAAAAAACTGGAAAAGTCTCATAGTAGCGAAGAGCTTACCGATAAGATTAATGGAGTACAAGAAGATGATGAATTACAATTAAGCTTCTTTAATCTGGATGATCCTTTACTAGAAGATATTAAAGAGGAGATTTTGGATATTGATATCGATACATTAACCCCTGTAGAGGCATTAATGAAACTGAATGAGATCAAACGAATGCTAACAGGAAAAAAAGCTTCTCAAGCTTGAATTAAATGATTTTCGATGATGCTGGCTAACCTCTTAGGGATTTGAAAAGAAGGATGGATTAAAATGTAAATTTTTAATCATTGAAATACTGAGAGTTATCATAAATTTCAATTCTTTTTGTAAAAAAGGTTTTGGTATTTATAGAATTGTATTAAATTTGCATCCGCAATCAGGTATTGCACGAGTTCATAACATATTGCGAAAGTAGCTCAGGGGTAGAGCATCACCTTGCCAAGGTGAGGGTCGCGGGTTCAAATCCCGTCTTTCGCTCTGAGATACTATACCAAGCTGAAGTGGTGGAATTGGTAGACACGTTGGACTTAAAATCCAATGTCCATTAGGACGTACGGGTTCAAGTCCCGTCTTCAGTACAAACGAAACCCCTTGATTTATCAAGGGGTTTTTTGATTTTTAATTGTAAAAGGGAATACTTTAAACTAATCAAAAAAATAATGACAAATTGTTTTCAATATCTATTTTTCTATTCTTTTATGTTCATACTGTTTGTTTCTTGTGATTCAAACGAAGATGAGCAGGTAGAAACAGATCTTCCTGAGCCAAAACTTATAGAAAACTATTATTTCAAAGGAGATCTTGATGGAGATGCTTTGGATATGGAAATTAAATTCTACGATATATCTTCAGAAGATAATCAAAACCTTCTGTCATTAGATTTCGGAGGGAGTCAAACTAGCGACATTGAGGTTCTTGGAGAACCAGGGACTGGTTTTTGTTATGGAAATTATGCTTGTGGTTTGGTGCAATATGATGGTATTCTGTATGATGAAATACTTGATACAGCAAAATTGTATTTTTGGGATCTTCCGGTAGGAGAGTGTGCACTTGAAAATGAACTTACGGTTATGAAGGAGTTTTTAGAAAACAAAACACCGGCGTATCGAGTATTTGGAAATGGAACTAAAAGTTCTTTTTCTTTTGAGTTTTTCCCAAAAGAAACTTCAGAAAATCAAGAGTATTATTATTCTTCCAGGTTTGGTGATAATACAGATGCAACGATTACCATTTCATCTGTAGAAGAAGTAGAGAAAGGAGTTTATATTGTAGAAGGAAGGTTTAGTTGTAAACTATATAAGTTAAATGATAGTGCCGTATTTAAACAATTAGAAGGAGGACAGTTTAGGGTTAAAATATCTAATAACTTAAAGGAGTAAAACTTAATCTAGACTTAATAATTAGAAGTTTTATCATAAAGTCTATAACATTTCTTTGCCTTTCTAAATACTTGAAATCGTATTGATAAATAAAACCCAACCATATACAATGGTTGGGTTGTTTTTTTGAGATAATAGCAGAAGAGTTTTAAAAGTTTACTTATTAAAAGATCTTATAAAACAAGAAGGTTTGATCCCCACTTGTTTATGGAAAGCATTTGAGAACGTTTCTGCACTGCCATATCCCATTTCATTTGCAATAGCTTTTATGGTGTATTTTCTAAACTTAGAATTCTCTCTTATTTTTGTGGTAGCATAAGTTATGCGTAATTCATTTATATAAGAAGAAAATGTTTTGTTTTTAGAGTACTTTATTACCTGAGACAAATATTTGACGTTAGTTTTTATGTGATCGGCCAAAGAATGTGCGCTTAACCCTGGTGTGAGATATTGTTTTTGATTTTCAAACTCCTCTAATTTTTTAATGATATAGGCGATTTGTTTTTCGGGGACATTTATAACGTTGTTAGGTGTCGTAGTTTTTTGGATATGTTGATTTTCGATAATCTTAGCATTACTTCGTTCTTCGATTAGTTTCTTAAGATGTGTATGATAGCATTTCGCTTTTCGATACTGATAAAGAAATGAAAATACAAAACAAATACATAGAGCCAATATGATGAGTGCATAAATAGAGGTATTTTTGTTTATAGAAGCAGCTAGCTCGTTTTGTTTTTTTAATAAAAGTGTGATCCTACGCTCTTTTTGGGTAATATCATTGATCAAATTGGCTTTTGATCTATTCTGTATGTTTTCATTAGTATAATATGTTGCACTTTTATCTTTTTTAGAATTTGGTAGAGTTACTTCATGTTCTTTTGATGTTGTTTTTTGTTGTAGAAGCAAAGATGTGTTCTCTGTAAAAGATATTGATTCTAAGGAAAATACAAATGTCGGTAATAGGATTAATACCATTAAAATACGTGTTATAATACGATGGGAGTTCCTTATTTTCATAAGTGTATGTTTTTTTTGATTGATCGATGAATGAATGTTGATGTAATTGTGATGAATTTTTTGCTAAGAGATTAGATGAATATAAAAGATCCTATGATCATCCAGGTGCCAATTATAAATCCTAAGATGCCTAATTTACCCTGTTTGGGAGCTAACTTTTTTCTGATATGGCTAGCTCGTTCTTGAGCAGTTTCATGATTTGATAAAAAAAAATTATTGATGAGCCCGAAACCAAGCATAAAGCCTAATAGTGTTTCAATACTGTTGCCTACAAAAAGAGTGATCCACCAAATAGGTTCTGTGGTGAGTATTTCTATGTTTAGAATAGCAAAGGTAACCCCCCAAATCCCCCAAAGACAAAAAGCGAGTCCAATCCAACCTTGGTTTGGTTCGATTTTTTCTAAAAGTTCATTGGCATTTGGTTGCTTAGAAATTAGTAGAGATGGTATTGCAATAATACTTAGTAAAATTAATGTAATTCCCCAGGCCATAGTTCTTAGGTTTTAATGATTTGACAACTTTTATAATAAGGTGACCTTATTGTAGGTAAGCAATATTGCTACAATAACATTACAAGAATAGCGGATATTCATTCATAGAAAAACACTTATTTCAGTGAAAAATGACTCACTGAAAACAGGGGGTAAGCAGTGTTTTTAAGAAATGGTATTACAGTGTTCGAATTAGAAAAGTGTTCAAGCAGGAAAAGGAGAGTATATTAACCAGGGGTAGGTGTTGATATATAAGATTGGTTGAGGTTTTTTAAGGTTCTATATATTTCATTTTTAACGCATATTTTGTTAACCCGGCCAGATTTCTTACGTTAAGTTTTGCTATGAGATTTTTTCTGTAACTTTCTATAGTATGTTTGCTTAATGATAATTTATCTGCAATTTCTTGAGTAGTAAATTCTTGTGCAATGAGCGTAATTACTTCAATTTCTCGTTGTGTTAACTTGATGCTTTCGTCTTTCTTTTTAGAAAATTTGTTTTGCATATAGGAGTCCATTATTTCTCTTGAGAAATATTTGTTACCCTCTAATATGGTTTGTATAGCCCTAAAAAGTTCTTCCTTTTCGGCATTTTTAGGGATATAACCATCGACATTATCTGATATAAGCGTGTCTATTGTGTCTGGGTTGTTATGCATGCTTACCATTAGGGTCTTTATACGATTGCTATGTTGTTTTACAATTTTATTTAAGGTTATTCCATCCATCTCGGGCATAGAAATATCAGAAATGATAAGGTCAATTTTTTCATTAGGGTTAATTTCTATGTATTTAGAAACCTGCACTCCGTTTTTGGCAGTAAACAAAATAGAGTACTCTTTTTTAGAGGTAAGAAGACTTATTAATCCATCTAAAAACATTTTATGATCGTCGACAATTATTATGTTATATTTCATTTGACGTGGTTACTAGATTTGGAATTTCAATATTAATAATAGTACCTCTTTTTAACATAGAGTCAATATGAAGTGTGCCAGAAATTTTATTAAGCCTACTTTTTATATTTTTAAACCCTATTCCGTTTATGTTTTTTTCTACTGAGAATCCAATTCCATTGTCTTCAAACAAAATATTTAAAATATTATCGACCAAATTAAGTTGCAACTCTATAGACGAGGCTTTGGCATGTTTGATAGTATTTGTAATCAATTCCTGAATAATTTTAAAAACCTCAATTTGTAATTGCTCATTTAAGTCATCGATTTTTGTCCTGGGGTGAGCAATAAATGAAGAAGAAAAGTTACGAGCGTTTCCTATATTACTACAATACTCTTCTAATACATCACAAAAATTATTTTCACTAAATTTTTTTGGAATCAAATTATGAGATAACTCTCTTACCTTTTCATAGGTATCATCTATTTGTTCGTTTATAGATAAAAAATGGATGTTCTCCTCTTTATTTTCCTTATTGTTTAGTTGAAGTTTGATTGCGGCAAGATTTCCGCCAATACTATCGTGTAGTTCCTGAGCAATTCTCTTTCGCTCATTATCCTGGCCTTTTATAGAAGCTTTTATAAGTTTTAATTCCTGTTCCTTTAATAAGGATGAAATTTTTTGTTCATTAATTTCCTCTTGCTTTTTATTTAATTCGCTTTGAGCCTGAAGTTTTTGGTAATAAAGAAAGAGCAACCCTATTAAGGGGATTAAAATGATTCCAAAAGCATAGGCAATGATTTTTTTTTGAGATTGCTGTTGTTGCAATTCTACAGTTTTAATCTCCTGATCTTTTTTAAGAACTGTTATTTCTTTTTCCTTTTTTAAGGTTTCATACTCTACTTCTAATTTAGAAATCTCGTTGTCTTTTTGCATACGGTTAATAGAGTCTTGTATCAAATTCTTTTTTTCGGTATAGGTAAGTGCCTTTTCGAATTTTTTTTCTTCAAGAGCAATATCTTTGAGTTGTTGGTATACATAGGTCTGTTGCATAAGATATCCTAATTTTTTTGCAATAGACAGTACTTCAAAATAATATTCTTTCGCTTTATAAAAGTCTTTTTTGTTCTTAAAAACCTCACTAATATTAATCATATTGTTAAGTGTGATTAGTGAATAGTTGTGTTCTTTAGAGATTTTGATCGATTTGTTAAAGTATGTTAGTGCTTCATCATCTTTGTATTTTTCAAGATAAATATTACCAATGTTGAGTAATGCAATAGCAATACTTCTTTGATTGTTATTTTTTTTAGAAAAATCTAATTCTTTTTTTTGGAAGAAAAGGGATTGATCATAATTCTTTAAATCCAAATAGCAGATTGCAATAGACGCATAATAATTTGGATATTCTTTATACTTGAGAGCAGATTTTAGGAGTTCAATGGCTTTTTTTGGATTTCCCATCTTACGTTCTATAAGTGCTAGATTGGATATGTGTTGCCCCATATAAATACTATCATCGATTTTTTCTGAGATTTTTATCCCTTCTAAAGCCCATTTTTTGCTGTCTTTAAGCAAATTTTTATCTCTTGAAGCATGAGAAAGTGCCATATATAAAGAAGATAAAAATCGTAGCGAGATAGAATCTTGTTTATTGCCTATTAATGCAATGGCATTTTTTGCATAATATATTGCAGAGTCGGTTGCGTATTTATAATAGTGATAATTAGACAAAATTCTATTTGCATGAACCTTATGATGAAATATCTGAGTTCTTTTTAAAATGTCATGACCTATATTAAAGGCTTTTTCTCTATCCGCTTCTTTTTTTACATAGGTTTCTGCTGTTTCAAGTAATAAACTATCATTAACAGCAATTTTTGAAGTGGTATTGATTTCTTGCTGAGCATTTGTAACATAACAAACCATCAACAAAATGAATAGAATGCTAAACAGCAACGAGGTTGATTTATTAGGTTGAGACATTTTTTGAAGGCTTATTAGATAGGTAAAAGTAACAAAAAATGTGGTTTTTGTTTAATTCACAATAATTTAATATCTAGATGACTCAATGACTTATAAATGTTGAACTAATACCAATTGGACACATTTATGTTTTGTGTGACAGCAAACAATTTTTAGAAGATACGACCGCCATACTTTTCTATTGCATATGTATTGGAGTGTTGTTTCGAAAATGCGTGCTATTTTTTTGACCAATTTACCATGTGATAAAAGGTCTAAAAGCGATAATGATACTTTATAAATGTTGTCCTATGGTTAGTGAATTTCTGTTATTTTAAAATCTCGAAGTTCGAATTTTTTACCACATTCGCATTGTCCATAATAAATGGTAGAAGAAACCATTTTTGTTAGTACCAATTCATTACCACAACTACATGTGGTAAAGGCGTTAGTATGCATATAGGTTATAGGTCTTGTGTTGTTGGTTAACTTCATTTTTTTGGGGTTTTAAGATTTTGAACTACGCTAAAAAACTAACATAATCACGTAGTTAAGATACCTTAATTTTTTAAAATCTACTAACTGTTAATCGAGTTTAACATAAAAAACAACTGTGTATTGAAGTTACAATTAATTCAATATAGTGTAAATAATAAATAACTTAAGGTGTTATAAGATAGTAGGTTAAATGTATAAATGTCCTGTTTTTTCATGCCTTTTAACAAATCATGAGGAGATACGTTTGTAATTATACTTGTAAAATCTAAGTATTCTTTTGATAGGAGTAATGTTGTTGATTAATTTTTATTAGCCATTTTTTTTGTACCAAAGTAAATAGCAATACCCCCTGTAAAGAACATTAAAAGACTGTAGACAGCAGGTGCTACAGCAAACGAAGTATTTTCGAGTAAAACAACGGCAATAGTAATCGCTAATGTCCCATTTTGAATACCCGATTCTATAGCTATTGAAATAGCCTGTTTGTTTTGGAGGCTTAATAATTTGGAAGAAAAGTACCCAACAGTCATGGTAATCACATTTAGGCATAAGGCAACTACACCTGCTTGTTGAAAATACGAAGCAAAATTATCCTTTTCTTTTATGGCAATACCGACAATGACAAGTATAATCACTATCCCTGAAGCTTTTCTAACAGGCTTAGCCATTCTTAAAGCAAAGTTTTCCTTGTATTTTCTAATTAGCATTCCAATGCTTACTGGAATTACCGTAATTATTAAAATCTGAGCAATTGTTTTAAAAGTATCCAACTGTATCATTTGACCTTCTTCTATAAAATGCTCTAGTGCAAAATTAATGATAAATGGTATTGTTAATATGGTGATAAAACTACTTAAGGCGGTTAAACTAACAGATAAGGCAATATCACCCTTAGCCAAATGTGATATTAAATTTGAAGTAGGACCCCCTGGACATGCAGCAAGAATCATAATTCCGATGGCAATCTCTGGTGACATTGGAAACAAGTTTGCTATAGCAAAACCTAGTAATGGTAAAATTATGATTTGATTGATCAACCCTAAAACAATCGCTTTAGGATGTAAGAATATTCTTTTAAAATCATCTGTTACCAATGACAACCCCATGCCTAACATGATGATTATAAGGGATAAAGCTAAAATTGTAGTCGAAATAGTATCCATGTATTTGTGTAAAGATTAAATAAGCAATATAAAAAAATCCAATGGTCTATAGTATAAAGTATCTCGGTTGTTTTGAAATTAATTCTAAATAGATAAGATCAGAAAAACGATTAAACATGTCTTTTGTCTATGATTGCTTTCTTTTATGTTTTGTTTTTTAAGGGAATAGAAAAAATGAGAAGTAGTTTTAATACATGATAATCGTTGATAATAATATTTAGAAGAAATGTAATGGAAAAGGATATAGATATTTCTGAAATAAAGCTAATCATACGTAATCTGATTGCTTTTATCGTAGTCGAAGGTAAGCAGTATGTTGATGAAGCAAAAAAGAAAGAATATGTATATGCTTATCTACAACTTCTTATAAAAACTATTCATTTGGTCGAAGAAGAAAAATTATCAATAATTGAAGATATAGCAGAGGATATTTCAACTTTTATAGAATGAGATTTTTTAATTATAATATTGAAGGACAAATGATCTCATAAGTTGATATGTGTTCTAGATGTTATTGAAATGGAATAAACTTATGAGAACTGATATAACTTTTATATCTTATGCCTGCTAATTTCTAAAAATTCGAGGCGTAGTGAACGAACAAGATTATATCGAACGGCTAAAGAAAGAAAATAAAATACTTCAGGATAAGCTGGATAAAATAAATAAAGGAAAACAGAAGAAAAGAAAATTTAAATGGTGGCTCTTAAAAAAATCCAGTACTCCAATTTTTGGGAACCGTCTAAAAAATAGTATTAGCAACGCAATTACCGAGTTTAAAGAGTATAAAACAGTATCAGTAGATACCGTTTCAGATGTTTCTTCTAGTGTTATTTGGAGGGTTACGAGAATAGGTCTGTTTGCTTTTTTCTTTGCTATAGTTCCTTCTTTAATTTTAATTTTTCAGACAAAATTATTAATAAATCAAAATAAAAGTATTAAACGTCAGAATAGCCTTATCGAAGCAGATCGTAGGTCTTCTTTGGTGTTTGTTATGAGTGATGTTCTTAAAGATTTAAATGAAGAATTAAAATATAAAGGAACTAGTAGTAGAAATATAAGTAGGACATTAGAAGCTAGAGTTATTAGTTTGTGTATGGCTATGAAACCCTATCATTATGTAGATAATGGGGTTTTGGTAGAAAAACCAATAAGCCCAGAGCGAGGACAGTTGTTGTATACAATTCTTAAAAGTGATTTGGGATTAGAGTCCTCTCAGGATATCCTTAACTCTGCTGCGTTTTCATACACTGATTTAAGAAAAGCAAACTTAGGAAGAGGAGTGAATCTCAAATATGCACAATTGGATCATTCTAATCTTACTGAAGTCGATATGCCCGCGGCTAACTTAGAACGAAGCGAGCTTAAACATGCAGAAATGTTTAAAATTAACTTGTCTGATTCTAATTTAAAGCGAGCTAGGTTGAATCATGCCAACTTGGAACAGGCAGAGTTGTTAAGTGTGGATTTGACCAATGCCAATTTGTACGGGGCAAACCTTACAAAGGCAGATCTTTCTGAAGCAATTCTTTGGGGTACCAAATTAGAGAATGCTAATCTTACCGATGTAGTGTTAGATAATGCTATTGTTGATCGACAAGACTGGATCGATTATATTTCGGATTCTCTGGATCTTGAAGGTGCATCTGATGTAGAAAAAAAATATAGAATTAAAAAACAAGGTAAACAACAATTTGTCTTGATAAGAAGAAAATAAATTCTGATAAATAACTATCTAGATAAAAGGGAATGTTTTTAAGTAGTATAAGCCCTTATCTTCTGGTTATGTCTAGGGTTCTATTTCTACAATCATTCGAAAAAATGGCTTTTTGTAAATTTTAAATTGTTGTATGTTGGTTTGCTGAAGTGTACTTTGTAATTCACTAATCGAAAAAGAGCGTTGGATCGCAAGTAAACCATCTTCTTTAGCCATTTTAGATATAGGAATAAAATATCTGATCATTTTAAATGTATAGTAAGCGATCTTACTTCTGTATAACTCGCTAAAAATAATTTGCTTGACCTTTTGTTTTTTTAGTTGTTTTAAAAACTGAATGAGGCTTTTGTTGTCAAAATGATATATAAAATGACTACAGATTAAAAGATCACAATTTGGAATACTAAAATCCTTATGCAGAATATCAGCTACCATAAAACGAATCTGGTTAGAAGTGAAATTTTGTTTATTCGCATAAGAAATACTTTCTGGATTACCATCTATGCCTATAAAAGAAGCGTTAATATCATGTTGCTTTAACTTTTTTGAAATAAAATAAATGCAATCACCGCCCCCACAACCTAAATCTACAATATGATACTTGTTTTTAGAAGTGTTTTTTTTACAATAAACTAATACAGCTTTTGATAATTGTTGATGATTTCCAAAAAATGAATTGATCCATTTTAGGCTTGATAGGGTTTTGTGCAGTGTTTTTCCTGATAAAGTTAAGTCGTCGAGTTGTTCAGGAGTTAATGCCCTTTTACCGAAATTCATAAAGTAAGAATTAGTAAATAATTGATGATATATAGTCTTTAGAATAGTAATAACTTTACAAAAAGAAATTGCATATGAATATAAGTGAAATTATTAGAAATAGGAGATCTATTTTTCCTCCACAATATAATGAGCACCCTGTTTCAGAAGAATTTATTAAAAAACTCTTAGAAAATGCCAATTGGGCTCCTACACATCGATTAACGCAACCCTGGAGGTTTAAAGTAGTTCTTGGTGAGGCAAAGGATAGATTGGGAGTTTTTTTGTCAGATACGTATACTGATATTACCTCTAACGAGAGTTTTTCTCCGTTTAAGCATAAAAAAATAATAAACAATTGTAAATCATCTAGTGCTATTATTGTGATATGCATGCAACGTGATTTAAAAGGACGTGTTCCTGAGTGGGAAGAAGTAGCTGCCACGGCTATGGCGGTGCAAAATATGTGGTTAACATGTGCAGCTAATAATGTTGGATGTTATTGGAGTACTCCAAATTTAATAGAGTATATTGGTGATTTCTTTGATTTTGAAGAAGGTGAACAATGTTTAGGGTTATTTTATTTAGGAAACTATAATATTGAAGAAGAGAAAACCGACCCAAAAAGAGATGCTATAGAAGATAAAGTACAATGGTTGTCATAAAAAAACCACCTACAGGGTAGGTGGTTTATACACGTATGTAAACGTATTATATTTTGCAAATATTATTGTTGCTGAGTCATTGACTGAGCTAATTCTTGCATCTTCTTAGAGCTTGCAGTCATATATTCTGTCCATTTCTGAGCATCTTCACCAGTAAGTTTTCCAGAAATTTCCTGAGCTTGAGCAGCAAGTTCTTGTCCTTTTTGGCTAAGAGAAGCAAAAGCAGTCATATCTTTACTTTCTACAATCTTTGTATACTCAGCAATATATGCTTCGTAATTTTTAACGTATGCGTCGATAGCAGGATCGCTAAAAGTAGGTATACCGTCTACAGCGCTTTCTACCTTTTCTGCAACCTCCTGAACAGTTTCTTGTGCTTTATCTGCTGTTTCTTCAACAACTTCTTGCGCTGCATCTGCAGCTTCCTGAGTTTTGTCAGCAGCTTGTTTACAAGAAATTACCGATAAAAACATTAGAGCCATGGCCCCTAAAACTAATTTTTTCATAATTTAATAGATATAGTTAATTTGGTTATTTAAACGTCAAATCTAGGGCTTTATTTCATTTTGATAAAATTAAAAAAAGGTTAATTAACGTTAAATTTTTATTTCCTAATCAATAAATTGATCTATTAGTTTTGAAAGTTTTCTACGTTTTAACAGGTAAAGCTAAACTATTGTAATTCTTAACATATAAATATTGATCGTATCGAGACAAACAATTTTTAATTGAGAGATGAATTACAAACTACTTGTTTAAGACTCTAATAGCACAATTGTATTTACTTGATTCTTTAGTGCTCTAACAATTTCTTCAATGTCTGTGAGGATTTGATAATCGGTAAATTTAAGTACTGTAATGCCTAAAGATGCAATAGAAAATTTTTTTGGAGCATCAAGGTTGTATATATCAGAGAACTCATGTGCATAGCTGTCTATCTCAATAGCTGTTTTTGATTCTGGACAATAAAAATCAAACTTGTAGTTACTAATTGTTTTATTTCTAAGAAATTTAAACCCCTTTTCAATTAGTGTTTGGTGTAGTTGATCAATAGCAGTAATAGAGTTGTCTAAAGAGTGTCTTATAACGTGCTCTGATGTTTTTTGAAACAAAGGGATTGTAGAAGTGTGCATGTTGTAATGATTTAATAGTAATTTTTCCAAATTTATGGAAAAATTCCATATAAATAAAAGTTTTGCAATGTTAAAATTGGAAATATTCCTAAATCTCGTATCTTTGTGTGGAAAGTTTACTAAAACCCTCGCTTTGTATGAGAAACAACTAAAATCTTTTTTATGGACGATCTAACCAACCAAACTATAAAGCGTTTTAAACAAATACGTGAGGAAAACCATTTTACCCAAGCAGATTTTGCCAAGGTACTGCAGATAAAGAACTCTACAGCAGATATCGAACGAGGTAAAACAAAAATTTCGGGAAAAGTGGTAGCTCGTTTACTACAAGAATTTAATGTCAACCCCTTATGGTTGTTTGGAGAAAGTAGTCAGAAGAAATTAAAATTGTATTCTGGAGATGTTTCACCCAAAGTAGTAACTGTTGATTCTGAAAAAAATGAAAATATTGTTTTGGTAAATGTAAAAGCGGCAGCAGGCTACCCTCATAATGTTCAGGATTTGGATTGGTACCAGCAGCTACCAGCTTTTGACATTCCTTTGCCAGAGTATAGAAATGCAAGTTATCGAGGATTTCAAGTAGAAGGAGACAGCATGTTACCTTTACTAGAGCCCAAAGAATGGGTAATAGGTAAGGCGGTAAACAATCTTTCTGAAATGGCCAATAATACAGTTTGTGTTGTTGTATTAGAAGATAGTGTAGTGGTTAAAAAAATAAGAAAGAGCGAAGATGCGTCTGTTATTACATTAATTTCTTTAAATACAGAGTACTTACCTTATACCATTTTATCTCATCAGATCGTAGAACTTTGGGAGGTAAATAGTAAGCTAAGTTTTAATATAGATGCTAATTCTGATACTGCAGGAATTAAACAATTGCAAGAAGCAATGGCTGCTCTTACTTCTGAGGTACGCAGTTTAAAAAATTAAAGAATATATCCTAAATCTTTTGCATGTCTTATCGCTTCATCTGGATTTTGAATTAGTAAAATAGGACAATGGTTAAAAGAATTGATTATTTTTTTAATGCGTTTTTCTTTTCCAGAATGATTTACATTTCGAATATAGATTGCTAAAATTCTATTGGGGTGTTCTATCGCAATTTTTGTATAGATATCGATATCCTTTTCACCACTATCGCCTATCATAATATAATTGAGATCAGGATAAAGTTGTAAAAGATTAATGATTTCTGATCGTTTGTGAGGTGTTTTAGGTTTGGGAGTTTTATCAAAGGGAGTTCTAAAATCACGAAGTAAAACCGGACCTTTTGGAAAATTGTTTTTCTTTAAAAATGCAGATAGATAATCGTATAAATTCCAAGGGCTATTACTTACGTAAAAGAAGGGATTGATAGGATGATTGTTTGTGCCAAGTTGTAATTTTTGATATAGGTTTACGATTCCCTTTGTAGCGGCTCTTTTATCATAGTTTTTGAAAATTGTATTTGCAATTACCCTCCATTTAAAAAGCGAAGCAACACCGGTGTGTAAAATAGTATCGTCAATATCACTAATAATTCCAAAATCAGCAGTATGGGTCGGGATGAGCATTTTGCTTTCAAATTGATTTTGTTCACTTATTTGCGAGTCCAGATGCTTATTATTAAAAGAAACACTATACGATATCCACCCATCTTTATCTCTATATTCAGAAAGTGAAGGTACTGCTAGTTGTACATGATAATATCCTTCGTGGTCAGTAACTGTTTCAATTACTTGATTGTTTGGTAATATTAGTTTTATAGGAGTATTTCTAATTTCATCACTTTCGAACTGTTTGTAGATGTTTCTAAGGGTTTTAAAAAAATGCTGATTGGTTTCAAAATTGATATTCTCGCCTTCTAAAGCCCGTCCAGTTGCACGAAAAACAGTATTGGTACCATGACCGAGATACGTATTGATTCGTAGCGACTTTTTCTTAAACATAAATAATAAATTAAGTTATAAAAATAAACAACCCCGCTTAAATAGCGGGGTGTTACAGATTATTTTATGATTTTTATTTTAAAAGCTCACTTTTGGCTGTTTGACTTAATTCTTTTGTTTTCTCATTGTCTTGATGAGCAATATCTCTAGTTTCAGTAATTTCTGTTTTATTGTTGGCTACAGCGGTTTCTGATGTATGCCCTCCTAAAATAGGTGCAATTACAAGTCCAATAAGGCAAGTTAATTTAATTAAGATATTCATAGATGGTCCAGAAGTATCTTTAAAAGGATCACCTACCGTATCCCCTGTAACGGCTGCTTTGTGTGCATCAGATCCTTTGTAGGTCATTTCTCCATTAATTTCTACACCTGCTTCAAATGATTTTTTTGCGTTGTCCCATGCACCACCTGCGTTGTTTTGAAAGATGGCCCATAAAACACCACTCACAGTAACTCCAGCCATGTATCCTCCAAGCATTTCTGCAATAGCTAGTCTTTCCATTCCAAATAATAAGGGTACAAAAGCAATTATGATAGGAAATCCAATAGTTAATAAACCAGGTAACATCATTTCTTTTAAAGATGCTTTTGTTGATATAGCAACGCACTTGTCATATTCTGGTGTTCCTGTACCTTCCATGATCCCTGCAATCTCTCTAAATTGACGACGTACTTCTTGTACCATTTCCATAGCAGCTTTTCCTACAGCATTCATTGCCAAAGCAGAAAATACTACAGGCACCATACCTCCAACAAATAGCATGGCTAATACTGGTGCTTTAAAAATATTAATACCGTCAATTCCTGTAAAAGTTACATAGGCGGCAAACAAAGCTAATGATGTTAATGCTGCAGAAGCAATAGCAAACCCTTTTCCGGTAGCAGCCGTTGTGTTACCTACAGAGTCTAAAATATCGGTACGCTCTCTAACTATAGGTTCTTGTTCACTCATTTCTGCTATTCCACCTGCATTATCAGCTATTGGACCAAAAGCATCGATTGCTAATTGCATTGCAGTAGTAGCCATCATTGCTGATGCAGATAATGCTACTCCGTAAAAACCGGCAAAAGCGTAAGATGCCCAGATAGCTCCTGCAAATAATAGTACAGAAGGAAATGTAGAAATCATTCCTGTAGCCAAACCAGCAATAATATTGGTACCTGCACCTGTACTTGATTGTTGTACAATTTTAAGAATAGGTGATTTACCTAATCCGGTATAATATTCAGTTACAGATGAAATAACTGCTCCTACTACCAAACCAACCAAGGTGGCATAGAACACTCTCATTGCAGATATTTGTATGTTTCCTTCTCCAAAGAATTCCATCGTCATTGTTTCTGGGAGCATCCATTTACATAATCCAAAACATGCAGCTGCAACCAATATAATAGAAGTCCAGTTACCTATATTAAGTGCTCCCATTACTTGAGATTCCTTGGCATCATTACTTTTAATTTTAACCAGCATGGTTCCTATAATAGATATAATAATACCAACACCCGCAATGGCCATAGGTAATAAGATTGGCCCAATACCTCCAAAAGCGTCTGTTATAGATCCACCCATATCTTTTATTACATAATTACCTAATACCATAGCCGCAAGTACAGTTGCTACATAAGAACCAAATAAATCAGCACCCATACCGGCTACATCTCCTACATTATCTCCTACGTTATCCGCAATCGTAGCTGGATTACGAGGATCATCTTCGGGAATGCCTGCTTCTACTTTACCTACAAGATCAGCGCCAACATCTGCAGCTTTGGTATATATACCTCCACCAACACGAGCAAATAAAGCAATAGATTCTGCTCCAAGTGAAAAACCTGCTAAGGTTTCTAGTACAATTGTCATTTGATCGGTAGAGACCCATTCACCTCCCATAAAGAAGTGGTAGAATATAATAAAGAAAGCAGTTAGTCCTAAAACTGCTAACCCTGCAACCCCAAGTCCCATTACAGTACCACCACCAAATGATATTTTAAGAGCGTTTGGTAAACTTGTACGCGCGGCTTGAGTCGTTCTTACGTTTGTTTTAGTAGCAATTTTCATTCCTATGTTTCCTGCAAAAGCAGAGAATACCGCTCCAAAAATAAAAGCGATTACAATTAACCAGTGTGTTGTGTCTACTACTATAGAGACTATAAATAACAAGACACTTACAATTAAAACAAATATGGCGAGTAATTTATATTCTGCTTTTAAGAAAGCTAAGGCACCTTCGTAAATATGATCTGAAATTTCTTTCATTTTACCATCGCCGGCATCTTGTTTCATCACCCAAGATTTTTTAATAAGCATGTAGATAAGCCCTAGTAATGCCAAAGCAATTGGCATATAAATCATATTTGATTCCATTAAGTATGTTTTTAGTTAATTAGTTGCTAAAAGTAATAAAATTCGTCTAAATAGGAAAAATGTAATGTTTTTGTTTTAAACATAATAATATCTTAAGTTTTGGGTCTTAAAATTAAATATATTATGGTTTTTGAGTAATAAAATTGAGTTTTTAGCATCGTTTAAGGTTGTGCGCGCATTTTGTGGGCTAACCTTTTGTTTTATATAGGAGGTAAAAACGGGATTGATGATTAGAGAGTTAGCTCTAAAAGGGTAATGATTGTATAGCTGGGAGTTGCTAGGGTAGGTTTGATAATTTCGAAGAGTAACTTTGTGAGAAACTAAAAAAAATCTCAGAAAGTACTTCTGAGATTTTTTAGTTAAATATCAATGTGGATTATTAGGCTATACTAAATAATCCTTCTGGTTTATTTTCAAATTCTTCAAAGCGTTTAACACAAGCTTTGATGATTTCTTTAGCTTCGTCGATATTTCCCCATCCACCTACATCAACTTTTTTCTTTTCTAAATCTTTGTATACCTGAAAGAAATGTTCGATTTCTTTGATTAGGTGTGGATTCATTTCTTTTAAATCTGCAAGTCTACTGGCTATAGGATCTGCAACAGGGACGCAAATGATTTTTTCATCGGGCCCTTTTTCATCGGCCATATGAAATACACCAATAGGTTTTACTTCGATAACACAACCTGGAAATGTTGGTTCTGTTACCAATACCAATACATCTAACGGATCTCCATCAAGTGCTAGCGTCTCAGGGATAAATCCATAATCTGCAGGATACATCATCGATGAAAAAATCATGCGATCGTATCGAATTTTTTTGATATCAAAATCGTATTCGTATTTATTTCTACTCCCTTTTGGTATTTCAATTAGTACGTCAAAGCTTTCTTTAGTAGCTGCGCTCATAAGTATTTTGTTTTCTTTTTATGGGCGGCAAATATAAGGATTACAGGATGGAGTTAAAATTTATAAAGACAATTTATTACGTTTTTATATAAATTTTAATGTTAAGGTAATAAATAAAGGTAAGATACTTTAATATCTATTATTGTATTGGTCTGGAGAAAGGTTTTAGAAGTAAAATCCAAAAGACCCCGTCACTCCAAATTTACGAGCGTCTGGGTTGTCAAAATAGTTACCCCTAAAATGAAAGTCTATTCTAAATATTTTAAAAATGTTACCTACTCCCAAGCTATATTCCCAGTAAATTTCATCATTGGGAACAGCTACTGTTTGTAAAAAACCAGAAGCATCTAAAGCTATGTTTTCATCAGAAAGTTCTCCCCAAACTCCTCTTAAACCAACAAGTTCTCTTAGGTTTAATTTTCTAAGAAATGGTATTCTTGAAAATATTCTCCCATTAAAGTTGTGTTCTAAGTGTAAAGTGGTGTAGGTGTCTGTAACAAATTCGTAAAAATTAAGTAATGGAAAAGTATTACGAATTGATAAATAAGTTTGATTTCCGGGAACAACACTTAGTAAGCCCAACGGTACTTCTCCAAAAGTTTTTCCTACTTCTAGCGTACTACTAAGCCTGCCAAAACCTCCAATATTCCAAGGTTGTTGATACAAAAACTGTACTTTTTCATATTCAAAATCACTTTCTATAATATCTTTAAGTCCGGCGCTATAATTTAGAAAAATAGTGGCAAAATCTCCGTCGTTAACAACAATTCTATCCACCCCATATCCGGTGGTTTTTCTGCCTGGGAAATAGGCAATAGAAGTAGCTATTTCTGTTTGCTTGATTTGGTTTCTTACTTCTCCTGTTTCCTGATCAAAAAAATCAAGACTAAATAGTGAACGATCTGCAGGTTTAAGTGTTCTGTATGAACCTGTGACTCCTATTGTTAGATTTTTTTTGGGCTCTAACTGCATGGTGAGCGCAGATAGATTAATAGAGGTTAACCTACTATTGTCTCCTGTAGCAATAATAGAAGAGGAGGCAAGGCTTCTACCTTCTACATTGTTTGTGTTCGTTAGACTGGCTCCTAATTGTTCTACATCTCTTCGATTTCCTGCGGATATGATCAGTCTGGATTTTCTATCGGCAAGGTATTTACCAGAAATACCATATTTGATCTTATTGTCTTTAAAACCGTAGGCACCGTATCCTTCGATTCTCCATCTGTCATTGGCTGTAAAATAAGTTCTACCCCCTAATCGTAACCTGTAACCTTCTATATCATTATACCCTACAGTAGAAAATAAAGGCCCAAAATCAAAACCGTTAAATTCGATATATCCAGAGGCTAAAATAGTACCAATATTATAAAGTCTTTTAAATGCTTTAACCGTTTTTAGGGTATCTAGCAATTTATATACTTTTTGTTCATCCTTGTTAAGTTCTTCCATTCTGGCGTTTGCCCAAAAAGAATCTTCTCTATTGTAGATATCCTGATCATAAGGGTCTACTTGTGATTGGTAGAATTTTTTGTCTTTTTTTATGTCAAACTTATAGTTGTCATAAAGAGTGGTTCTTTTTCCGTATACTCCTCGAGACTTTTCTTTTTTACTAAAAGAAAAATCTGATTGAAAATAATCTTTGGTGATTAAGAAAATAGAATCGTTTAATACGTCAAACTCTTGTTCTATATATAAATCTTTGATCCAGTTGATATTGGCGCTTTTGGTGACTTCTAAGTTAATTTCTTTAATGGCCCAGGTCGTATCATTTACCCAAAAATCTCCTTTAAAAGTTAATTCGTTTTTTCTTCTGGGATAATAAATAATATTATAGCACCACTTATTGCCGATATAGGCACTATCAGTCAATACATAGTTGTATACACCAACTCCAGTTCTTGATAATGGACTGGTAAAGCTTTTGTCAAAAAACTTCAGATAGTTTTCATAAATATCATAATCAGAATATAAATCCTTGACAAATGCTATTAAAGTTTGGTTGTCGCTAAAACCAGCATTTTTATTTCCTTTAAGGACTTCTTTGTATTCGTTAATTAGATTATCTCCATATACTTTTGATAAGGCTTCATTAAGAAAAATAGGTAAATATGTTTTTCCGGTAATGCGGGATGTGTCAATATCATTAAAGATGAACTCCATGCCATTAAATATTTTCTTATTTATTAAGGCACTATCGATAGTGTTGAGATCAAATTCTAATTTTTCGTATTTATCATACGTGTATTGTTTGAATTTTTTGACACCGTTTTCTCTTCGATTTTTCCATATCTTTTTTAAGATGTCTATTGCCGGATTATTCTTTTTCGAGGTTTTTCCTTTGTAAATAACTACTTCATCTAAGGATGCAGCTTCTTCTTCAAGAAGAATTTCCATTTTGTAGGTAACCTTTTTGGTTAACTCAATGGTTTTTGTCTGAAATCCAATAAAAGAGACTTTAATACTTGAATAGTTGTTGTCAGATTCCATATAGAATCTACCATTCTCATCGGTGATAGTACCAATGGTAGAATTAGTAAATACAATATTGGCAAAAGGAACAGGTTGTTTGTTGTTGTCAAAAACTTGTCCACCAACCTTGGTCTGTGAATGAAGGAACGTACAGCTAATTATAGTAAGAAAAATTCCTAAAAATTGGTGTTTCATCAAAAGATATTATAATTAATACTTAGTAAGTAACATCATTGTTTAGTCTTAACATTTGCATATTGCATACTATTGAGACGTTCGATCATGCACAAGTTTCATGCCTTAATTTGAAATTAAACAAAAACACCCTGTAAGAAAACCAATACATTATTTGTTTTCTGTACTTAGGGCTTTTTCATAACAAACAATTCAATGAAATTTTATTTTCGTTTCATACTTCAATTTTAGAGAGTATGAAACGAAAAACAAAATAATTCATTTTATTTATACATTACTTTTTTAACAGCCTTGACCACATCATTGCTGTTCGGAAGCCATTCTTCTAGTAATACTGGGGAATATGGTGTAGGAGTGTCTGCTGTGTTTATTTTTACAATAGGTGCATCAAGATAATCAAAAATTGTTGACTGTACCTGATACGTAATTTCTGACGCGATATTAGCAAGAGGCCAAGCTTCTTCTAGTATTACCAATCGATTGGTTTTTTTTACAGAAGTAAATATGGTATCTAGGTCTAAAGGACGAACCGTTCTTAAGTCGATTATCTCACATGAGATATTGTCTTTTGCAAGTTCATCTGCTGCTTTAGATGCTTCTTTAATGATTTTTCCAAAAGAAACGATAGTAACATCACTACCTTCTCTCTTTATATCAGCAACTCCTAACGGAATTGTATACTCACCTTCTGGAACCTCTCCTTTATCTCCATACATTTGCTCACTTTCCATAAAGATTACAGGATCATTATCTCTAATAGCAGATTTTAATAATCCTTTGGCGTCTTTTGGGTTTGATGGAACAACCACCTTTAATCCTGGTGTATTGGCAAACCAGTTTTCGAATGCCTGAGAGTGTGTAGCTCCTAACTGTCCTGCAGAAGCTGTGGGGCCTCTAAATACAATTGGAATATTAAATTGACCACCACTCATTTGTCTCATTTTGGCAGCGTTATTTATAATTTGATCAATTCCTACTAGAGAGAAATTAAAAGTCATAAACTCTATGATAGGACGATTGCCATTCATGGCACTTCCTACACCGATGCCGGCAAAACCTAATTCAGAGATGGGAGTATCAAGAACACGATCGGGGCCAAACTCATCCAACATGCCTTTACTAGCCTTATATGCACCATTATATTCGGCAACTTCTTCACCCATTAGGTAAATGGATTCGTCTCGGCGCATTTCTTCACTCATTGCCTCGCAAATTGCTTCTCTGAACTGTATCGTTTTCATATGTATATCTTTAATGTTATTCTGTGGTCGTAATACCTATTTAATTGGTCGAAATAAAAGACAAAAAAATAATTTTGTACCCATTTTAATATTGTTACCTATTTATAAATAGTAATTTTGATACGACGTTGGCAAAAGTAGCAATTAAAACCTTTTTCTAGACTTCGAAAATTAATTTTTTTATTATGCATGCATAGTAAATTAGACATTTTATTTGTACCTTCGCCTTTATTGTTGAATTCTAAAAAAAACACCTATATAAAATGAAGATATTAGTTTGTATTAGCCATGTGCCAGACACGACTTCAAAGATTAATTTTACTGATGGAGATACTAAATTTGACACCAATGGCGTACAGTTTGTGATTAATCCAAATGATGAATTTGGGTTGACACGAGCCATGTGGTTTAAAGAAAAGCAAGGAGCGTCTGTAGATGTGGTAAATGTAGGAGGAGCAGAAACAGAACCAACACTTAGAAAAGCATTGGCAATTGGTGCTGACAATGCAATTCGTGTAAATGCAGAAGCCACAGATGGCTTTTTTGTGGCAAATCAATTGGCAAAAGTAGTTAAAGATGGAGGGTATGATCTTGTAATAGCAGGAAGAGAATCGATCGATTATAATGGAGGAATGGTACCAGGTATGCTTGCTGCATTAACAGGGGCAAATTTTGTAAATACTTGTATTGGACTAGAAGTCGAAGGAGATACTGCTACTGCTACCAGGGAGATTGATGGAGGAAAAGAAACTTCTAAAGCCAAGTTACCTCTTATTATTGGTGGACAAAAAGGATTAGTTGCAGAAAGTGACTTACGAATTCCTAATATGAGAGGGATTATGATGGCTCGTAAAAAACCACTTACAGTAGTTGACCCTATTGATGCTAGTCAAGAAACAAAGACCGTACATTTTCAGAAACCAGAACCTAAAGGAGCGGTAACATTAGTAGATTCTGAAAATGTAGATCAATTGATCTCATTATTGCACAATGAAGCAAAAGTGATTTAAGAGAAGCCTTAATTAAAACTATAATATATCATAGTTCTTATGGTATTTAAAATATAAAATATATGTCAGTATTAGTATATACAGAAAGTGAAAACGGAGTGTTTAAAAAAGGGGCTTTAGAAGTAGCTTCTTATGCAAAAGGAGTTGCAGATATGTTAGGAACATCAGTTACTGCAATAAGTATTAATGGAGGCGCTAGTGATGAGTTGGGTTTATATGGGGTAGAAAAAGTATTAGAGGTTAAAGAGGATAAACTAACAGCATTTAATGCCAAGGCATACGCTTCTGTAATTCAACAAGCAGTACAGCAAGAAGGAGCAAAGGTGGTAATTATAAGCTCTAGCGCAGATAGTAAATTTATAGCTCCGTTATTGTCGGTATATCTTACTGCAGGTTATGTGTCTAATGTAGTTGCATTGCCAGAAAGCACATCACCTATTAAGGTGAAGCGTACCGCATTTACGAATAAAGCTTTTAATAGCACAGAGATTTCTAGCGATGTTAAGTTGATAGGATTGTCTAACAATGCATATGGATTAAAAGAGAATTCGGTTACGGTTTCATCAGAAGGATTTACACCTACATTATCTGACGAAGATTTTGGAGTACAGATCGAATCTGTTGATAAAGCAACCGACAAAGTTTCTATAGCAGATGCAGAAATAGTAGTGTCTGGAGGACGAGGGTTAAAAGGACCAGAAAACTGGGGGCTGATAGAAGAATTAGCAGATGTTCTTGGTGCTGCAACAGCTTGCTCTAAACCAGTAAGTGATATGGGATGGAGACCACATGCAGAACATGTTGGGCAAACAGGAAAACCCGTAGCATCTAATTTATATATAGCTATTGGAGTCTCTGGAGCAATTCAGCATTTAGCCGGGATTAATGCCAGTAAGGTAAAAGTGGTTATTAATAATGACCCTGAAGCACCTTTTTTTAAAGCCGCAGACTACGGTATAGTGGGTGATGCATTCGAAGTTGTACCGAAACTTATTGAAAAATTAAAGGAATTTAAGTCGAATAACGCATAATTTTCATAAATTGTGCCCAATTGAGGGCTGTTTGAACTATAGTAAAAGTCCACTTGTTCAAACAGCTCTTTTTATTGTGAATAATATGATGAGAGTACTATGAGCTTAGTTCGACTGAACATTAAAGGAATTTCATATAGTCAAACCCAAAATGGTGCATACGCATTAATTTTAAGTGAGGTCGATGGAGAAAGAAAGTTGCCAATTGTTATTGGTGCCTTTGAAGCGCAATCTATAGCTATTGCTTTAGAAAAAGAGATAAAACCGCCCAGGCCTCTTACACATGATCTTTTTAAAAATTTTGCAGACAGGTTCGATATTGTTGTGAAACAGGTGATTATCCATAAATTGGTGGATGGTGTGTTTTATTCAAGCGTTATATGTGAGCGAGATAATATAGAAGAAATAATAGACGCAAGAACTAGCGATGCAATTGCATTGGCACTTCGTTTTCAGGCTCCAATATTTACATATAAGAACATTTTGGATCAGGCAGGTATATACCTTAAAGTAAATCCAAAGAAAGATGATGAAACAGATCAAGAAGAGTTTCTTGTTGACGAAATGGTTCCAGATGTAGAAATGGTAGGAAAGGAAACCAGTTATACAGATTTGTCTTTGGATGAACTTAATCGAATGCTTGATCAAGCAGTTAACAATGAAGACTATGAATTAGCCGCTAGAATTCGAGATGAGATTTCTAAGAGAGACTAATAGATCTAAAAAAGAATGATTAATTCAATTCATTTAGAATAATTTCAGATTTATGAAGAAAAAAATAGTAGTTTTCCTGTTTTTACTACTATCCATTATTACATTGCAAGCGCAATCCATAGAAAAAAAATGGGTGTTAGAAGAAGTTAGCGGTGTTTCAGAAGAGGTCTTTACTCCCAAAAAAGGAGATCATCTTCTATTTGATCAGGGGCAATTTTCGTATTCATTTAATAATGCTTCCCAAAAACTTCATGGAGATTATTTGCAACAAAATAAAATTCTCTTACTCTTCCCTGAAACTGCACAAGACTCCTTAATACGATATAAGATTGAGACATTAAACGATTCTGTTTTGGTGGTATCCAAAAAAGGAATGTTGTATCAATTAACTACAGCGCAAGAGGAGAAAGAAGGTACAGCGATAGCAGAAGTTAATCAATTAATACCTAATCAGGGGTTTTCTTTCAAAAGCTTTTATAGAGGGGTATTAGGGATGTTGGTCTTGCTGATTATTGCATATTTATTTAGTAGTAATCGAAAGGCGATTAATTGGAGAACGGTTGGGATTGGCCTTGCTGCTCAATTACTCTTAGCTGTCGGTGTATTAAAAATAAATATTGTTCAAAAAACTTTTGAATTTGTAGGTAAGTTATTTGTGAAAATATTAGATTTTACCAGAGCCGGTAGTGAATTCTTACTAGGGGATATTATGAATGTTGAGAGTTTTGGTTTTATCTTTTTGTTTCAGGTACTACCCACCATTATATTCTTTTCGGCACTAACCTCAGTATTGTTTTACTTGGGAGTAATTCAATTTGTAGTAAGAGGAATGGCATGGGTTTTAACAAAATTAATGGGAATCTCTGGGGCAGAAAGTTTAAGCGTAGCGGGGAATATCTTTTTGGGACAAACAGAAGCACCATTAATGATCAAAGCATATTTGGAGCGAATGACACGGTCAGAAATTTTATTGGTGATGATAGGAGGAATGGCTACAGTAGCAGGAGGTGTATTGGCCGCTTATATTAGTTTTTTAGGAGGCGAAGATCCTGTGTTGCGTTTAGAATTTGCAAAACATTTATTAGCTGCCTCGGTTATGGCTGCACCAGGTGCGATCGTAATTTCTAAATTATTATATCCACAGCAAGAGGCTGTTGACGTAAATGTAAAAGTCTCTTCAGATAAAATAGGTTCTAATATTTTGGATGCTATTGCCAACGGAACAACAGAAGGTCTTAAACTTGCAGCAAATGTTGGAGCAATGTTGTTGGTGTTTATTGCGTTTATAGCAATGATTAATTATGGATTTGGAAAGTTAGGAGAGGTAACGGGGTTGGATTTATTTCTGGCAAGCTATACTCCTTATGATAAGTTTTCTTTAGAAGCTATTTTAGGAACCTTGTTTGCTCCCTTAATGTGGCTAATTGGTATTGCTCAAGAAGATATGATGCTCATGGGACAATTGTTAGGAATAAAACTTGCAGCTAGCGAATTTGTTGGATATATCCAGTTGGCTGATTTAAAAAATCCGGCTAGCCCAATTCATTTAACCTACAATAAATCGGTGATCATGGCTACATATATGCTTTGTGGATTTGCTAATTTTGCATCTATAGGGATCCAGATAGGAGGTATAGGTTCCTTGGCACCAGGTCAAAGAAAAACACTTTCAGAATTCGGAATTAAAGCACTTATAGGTGGTACTATAGCTTCTTTATTATCTGCTACCATTGCCGGAATGATTATCGGATAAAATTATTAATAATTGTTGAAAAACTATACAATAATCAAAAAATAAGAATGTTTCTCATGTCTTATTTTTTGTATATTTGGATGCAATAATCATAATTTTAACAATTTAGAGGAGGGAGTAAAGGGAATGAAGCAATATCTTGATCTCGTACGTCATGTATTAGAGCACGGGAACGAAAAAGGCGATCGAACAGGTACAGGTACCAAAAGTGTTTTTGGTTATCAAATGCGTTTTGACCTAAGTGAAGGTTTTCCTATGGTTACCACCAAAAAACTTCATCTTAAATCTATAATCCACGAATTACTTTGGTTTTTAAAAGGAGATACAAATATAGGATATCTTCAGGAAAACGGAGTAAGAATTTGGAATGAATGGGCAGATGAAAATGGTGATTTAGGACCTGTTTATGGGCATCAATGGAGAAACTGGGATAGTAATGAGATAGATCAGATAAAAGAAGTAGTCGATACACTTAAAAAGAACCCTAATAGCAGACGTATGTTAGTATCTGCATGGAACCCAAGTGTGTTACCTGATACATCAAAATCTTTTTCAGAAAATGTTGCAAATGGTAAGGCTGCCTTACCACCTTGTCATGCTTTTTTTCAGTTTTATGTTGCAGATGGAAAACTCTCATGTCAATTATATCAACGTAGCGCAGATATTTTCTTAGGAGTACCATTTAATATTGCTTCTTATGCATTATTTACAATGATGATGGCACAGGTTTGTGGATATCAGGTAGGTGATTTTATACATACTTTTGGAGATGCTCATGTGTATAATAATCATATACCACAGTTAGAGCTTCAGTTATCAAGAACGCCTCATAAATTGCCTAAAATGATACTTGATCCGGAGGTGAAAAATATTTTTGGCTTCGTTTTTGATAGTTTTAAGTTAGTAGGTTATGAATCGCACCCTCATATAAAGGGAACGGTTGCTGTTTAACCCCAAATTTTAAACAAACTACTATGAAAAAAACATTACTTATATTAACAATATTATTTACAGGATTTTCTTTCGCCCAGGAGAATATAATCTTGTCACAAGAAAATGCTAACGAAAAAGGAATAACGCCTATTTGGCCAAAATGTGATCGTTCTAGACTATCACCAGAGAAGTGTTTTGATCAAAAACTAAGAGATCATATTATCAGGAACTTTGTGTATCCAGAAATAGCAATGGAGGATAAATTGGCAGGAACGGTTACTGTAGAATTTATAATTACTAAAAAAGGAAAAGTAGAAGTGCTTGAGGTAACAGGTGCACATCGCTATCTACAAAGAGAAGCGATTAGAATTATAAAATCTTTACCAAAAATGATTCCTGGTAAATGGGGTAATAAGCCTATTGCAATTGCCTATACAGTGCCTATTACTTTTAGAGCACCCCAATAGATTGTTACATTTGTGTATAACTTTAACACCTCGTTAACCATGTTAAAGAAATTGTAAAGATAAAAATTAGTAAATTTGAGTGTGTACGTAAGCCGTGCACACTTTTTTTATGATAGTTACCGAAAGTTTACTGGCTTCTTTTCTAAAAACTCGCTCAGATACCGAAGAAATATGTGCCCCGTTACAAATAGAAGATTATGTAATTCAACCTACAGAAAATGTTTCTCCACCAAAATGGCATTTAGGTCATACAACCTGGTTTTTTGAAGAATTTATTTTATCAAAGTATTTAGAAAACTATAAACGCTTTAACTCAGATTATGCATACGTTTTTAATAGTTATTATGAAAGCGTAGGAGAGCGTGTAATACGAACCGATAGAGGTAATCTTTCCAGACCAACCGTTAGAGAGGTGTATGAATATAGAGATTATGTGACCGCTCATATCCAGGAATTATTTGAAGGTGGGTACCACACATCAAAAGTATTTGATTTATTAGAAATAGGGATTCATCACGAAAAACAACATCAGGAATTGCTTCTGACGGATATAAAGTTCATTTTAGGGAATAACCCTTTGTTACCCAAATACAACGATACTTTTACAGAAGACCCTACAACAGATAATATATCTGGATATACCAGGGTAGAAGAAGGGGTATATCAAATAGGGCATGAAGGAGATGGGTTTTGTTATGATAATGAACTAGGAAGACATCAAGTGTATCTTCGAGAATATGAAATAGCAAATGATCTTGTTACCAATGAAGAATACTTATCTTTTATAAAGGATAGTGGATATAAGAATACGCTTCTTTGGCATTCTGAAGCATGGGACTGGATTAATAAAAATAATATTGCATCCCCATTGTATTGGCATGTGATAGATGAAAAGTACTACCATTATACATTACAAGGGTTAAAAGAAATAGACCTTTCGGCTCCAATAACACATATCTCTTATTACGAAGCATATGCATATGCGCAATGGAAAGGAGAACGTTTACCAACAGAGTTCGAGTGGGAAGTAGCTCATCATAACTTTGATTGGGGAATACGTTGGGAATGGACAGAGAGCTCGTATGTACCTTATCCAGGATATAAGAAAGCAGATGGAGCGTTAGGAGAATACAACGGAAAATTTATGGTAAATCAAAAAGTACTAAGAGGAGGGTCCATAGCAACTCCACTTAATCACATACGACCAACCTATCGTAATTTTTTTCATCCACAACTACGATGGCAATTTACAGGGATACGATTGGCTAAGGATATTTAATAATACATTTTTAATTTAATGAGTTGTAAAGAACAAAAAAAGATAAGTACGCTTTTCGAAAAAGAAGTACATGAAGGACTTACTGCTTTTCCAAAATATTTGTCCTCTAAATTTTTTTATGATGAAATAGGAGATGCTCTTTTTCAGGAGATCATGGCGTTACCAGAATATTATTTAACCAGAGCAGAATATGAAATTTTTAAGATTCATAAATCAGACATTGTAAAAAGTTTTAATGTAAATGGAGAAGGGTTTGATTTAATAGAACTGGGAGCAGGAGATGGTAAGAAAACAAAAATACTTTTAAAAGAATTAGTAGACCAAAAAATAGATTTTAAGTATATTCCTGTAGACATTAGTCAGAACGCAGTTTTTGGGTTAGAACAAAACTTAAAAGAAGAAATGCCCAGAGTAAATGTAGAGGGGCAAATAGGAGAGTATTCTGAGGTTTTGGATCGTTTAAAAGAGATGAGTGATAGAAAGAAAGTAATCATGTTTCTAGGATCTAATATAGGTAACTTATTACATCCCAAAGCCATTCATTTTTTGAAAAAATTGTTCGAGTCAATGCATTTGGATGATCTTCTTTTTGTTGGTTTTGACCAAAAAAAACATCCTCAGAAAGTTTTAGATGCATATAACGACCAATCTGGTGTAACTGCAGCTTTTAACAAGAATGTGCTTACGAGAATTAATAAAGAGCTGGATGCCAATTTTGACCTTAATAAGTTTATGCATTGGGAAACATATGACCCAGAAACGGGAACCGCCAAAAGTTATTTGATAAGTGTAGAAAGACAGACGGTAGATATTAATGGATTAGCATTACAGGTTCATTTTGAAGCCTGGGAGAGTATTCATACAGAGATTTCGCAAAAATATGATGATGATACGGTAGAGTGGTTAACAAAAGAATCCGGTTTGCAAATGATAACATCTTTTTCTGATGCTAACAATCAGTTTAAAGATTATGTAATCGCTAAAAATAAATTATAAACAATATATTCTAAAAGATGAAAGCAATTTGGAACGGAGAGGTAATAGCAGAGAGTAATGAAACAAAAATTATAGAGAATAATCATTATTTTCCCCCTGAAGCAATAAAAAAAGAATTTTTTGTATCTAGTGATACCCATACAAAATGTCCTTGGAAAGGAGTAGCTTCTTATTATACAATTTCTGTGAATGGTAAAGAAAATCAAGATGCGGCCTGGTATTATCCTACTACAAGTGATTTAGCTAAACAAATCAAAGGATATATCGCTTTTTGGAAAGGGGTTGAGGTGACCGAATAAATAGTTGCAATTAAAAATCTATTCTAAAAACCATGTTGGGTGTAATACCCAAAGAGTATTTATCGATTTCTTTGAGTTCGTATTGAGGAATACTGGTATCTACAAAAATTCGGTAGGATCGATTTAAGGTATTCTTTTTATCATAGATGTTTAAAAGCGAAAAGCCTATTTTTCCTTTAATGTTTTTATCATGAATTAGATCAAATTTATAAGTAGCAGAAAAGTCCATTCGATGATAATCTTTTAAACGGTTGCTATTAATTTCTCCATAGTCGATTTTGAGATTTTCTGCAGTATTTCCAAGTACACTATAGGCGGGTGTATAAGGAATAGAGGTTCTGTATTTCCACCCTAATGAGAATTCGAAGTCTTCTAAGCTGAATGTTTGAACCCAAGAAAGATAATGCCTGATATCAAAATTACCAGGAAAAGATCTACCGTTATTGAGATTATCAAAAGATGATTGCGTAGTAGACAAAGAGTAACTTATCCAGTTAGAATAATGCTGGATTTTCTTTTTTAATAATAGATCGATGCCATAGGTATTGGTTTCTCCCATAGAGTAACCACCTACTTCTTGATTAAATCCTTTGGTAACAGAAGTTATTCCGCTTATTTTTTTGTAATAACCTTCTATGTCAAAGTACCAATTGTTTTTTGTATAAGTTAATCCCATATCAATTTGATGACTTTTTAGTAATGGAACCACATCATTATTGGCCAATACCCATATTTGATTTTCAAGCCCTAAGTTTTGAGTTTCGAATTCGATAATCTGACTTATGTTTTGATATAATTGGTGGGCGGTAAGTTTTATATTAACCGATGGAGATAGGGTTGCTTTTGCCATAAGTCTAGGTTCAAAAACAAATCGGTTCACGTTAGAAAAATAATTTACTCTACAACCACCATTTAATGCCCATTTTTTTTGATCATATCGATAGGTGCCAAATAAAGAATGACTTGTGTTTTTTGATGCATTTGATTGTAATACAAAATTGTTTTCAAAAATAACATCAGAAGTATTCCCTAACGCATAGGAGAGATCGATGTTAGAGAGTTCATAACCTGTAGTAAAAGATTGGCGACTATCAAGTGAATGATCAAGCTGAAACAATGCTCCAAATTCTTTGATACTATTCTTTTTAATCACTTGATAGTCAAAAATAACAGAAAGTAGTTCTTCTCCCAAATAATCAAAATTATAGTTTGAGTAGAAAGTTTTAAATAAATGGGATAGTTTGGGAGTCCATTGCTTTTTCCAGTTTAAACTAACACCTTTGTTTTCAATATTTAATTTGTCAGAAGTATTTTGATCAATCTGATCGAATTGAGAAACAAAAAGCAACTTGTTTTTAGAATAAGTGGTACTGATTGAAAATAAGTCATTTTCTTTAGGTTTATAAATAGACTTGGCTGTAAAATCTGTAAAGTAATAAGTGTTATTGGTTTTGGATAGACGCTCATTAAATGTTTGATTAGCACCTTTGATTTTTGTGTTTTGAAAAATATGTTCAGAGAATCGGTCAAAAGTTATGGTCTCTACAATATCTGTATAAGATCGCCGGGCAGACGCAATTATGGCACTTTTGGGATTAATAGGAGTTTTGATGTAAAAATCGCCATAGATCATATTAAAACCGGCACCTCCAGAGGTTTTGATAGGGATTTTTGTATCAGAACTGATATCTACCACTCCAGAAATAGCATTGCCATATTTTGCACTCATTCCACTTTTAAATAGCTTAACATCATTTGTTATGTAGGGGTTAAATGAAGAAAGCATACCAAAAAAATGCCCATAGTGGTACATTTTGATACCGTCCCAGAGAATAAGATTTTGATCGGGAGTTCCTCTTCTAATATTAAGGGCGGTAGAGCTTTCGTCTGTTGTTTGTATTCCGGGAATTAATTGTAAACTCTGTAAGATATCAGGCTCGATAAGACCTGGTAAAATTTGTAATTTACTTGGTAAAGCATTAATAGAACCATCTTTGTCTTTTGAAACCCCGTTGGCAAGATAATCGGTAATAATTACTTTTTTTAAGGCAATAAAACTTTCTTTAAGAGGTATTTTAAGACAATCAGAATTTGCAATAAATTTAGCAATATGTATTCTTTTTTTTTGATACCCTAATAACTGAATTTCAATTTTATCGTTGGCTGATGTGTATTGAATTTCAAAAAAACCAGAATCATGCGATGCAGTAATCTCATGTGTTTTTTTGTTAATGACATCTGCATCTGCTATTGGGGTCATATCTTTTGCATTGTAAATATAACCGCAGATCGATCCCGAAAGGTTTTTTTTACTTGTGATCACATAATGCCGATCGTTTGTTTTTGTATATACAATAGAAGTTTGCTTTTTGATTTCATTTAGAAGAGTGGTAAGTGATAATTTTGTTTTGGGGATACTTATTACCTTTCCTTTTACAAGTTTTGCATTGTAAGAAAATTTGATGTCAAATAGTGTTTCTAACTCAAATAAAATTTCATCTAACGGTTTGTTTGTGAAAGAAATAGTTTCTTTCTCTTGTGCAGCCATATAACTAGAAATCAAAAAGAAAAAGAAAATCCTTTTTAAGCTGTTGAGTTTTGTTAGATGTTTTGAAATCAATTCGTACTGATTTTTGAAAATAAAATTCGTTCTACCGTTATAACGTGTTGTATATAAGTGTCTTTATATGATGCTAACGTCTTTATTAGTAAAAATGATACTTTCTAGCAGTGTTTTTTTATTATTTGAGAATGATTGTATTTCCTTGTTTTATGTAGTCGATTTCCATTGCAGAGAAAACCATCTGTAGAGAAGTGTCTAAATCGTTGTGTATAAAGCTTCCGGTAAAACGGGCTGTTTTGTAATTTTCTTTTGAATAGGTAAGCGTAATTCCGAATTGATTTTTTAGAGCAGAAAGAACATATTCTAAAGGCACATTCTTAAAAGTACTTTCACCAGTTAACCAAGATGGATTTTTGTCAACTATATCTAGGTGATTACCAACAGCTCCTTCCATTCGATAAGCCTTTCCTTTAGACAATATGATATCTCTTGCTTTACTAGCTGTAACTTTTACTTTTCCTTGGTAGCATTGTGTTTCAAAATAAGTGCCATGTGACGTCACATTAAATTGAGTTCCTAGTACTTTAATAGTAGCGGTATTAGTTTTAACGCTAAAAAGTGCTCCATGCGTTACGCTGAAAAAAGCTTCTCCATCTAGTGTTACTACTTTGTTTTCCTCCCAATTATTGGCAGAAAATATCAAAGAAGAATTCGAGTTTAAAGTTACTTTAGTGCTATCGGGTAAAACAAAAGTTAATTGCTCACCTATTTTGGTGGTAAATTCGGTTTGAGATGGTTTTAGTAAATGAAAAACTCCAAATAAGATAATTGCTATGGCCGCAACTTTATATATCCAATGGGACCGAATAGATCTTATTTTTGTTCTTGTATTTTTTTTGTTTTGTAGGTTAGAGAAGACCTTGGTCTTTTCATAGTTTGGGGTTTTTAATTTTTGGGATACCTCTGCAATTTTTTTTAGCGTTTCATATTCTGGAGACTCTCTAAAGCTCAGTTCTTCTTCTTTAGATAAATCATTATTTATCCACCGCCCTAAGAATGTATTTTTTAAATGTTCTTTCATGTGTTTAGAATAAATGGTCTTTATACATTTCCAATTTCTTTTCGTAATATCACCAGGGCATGATGCATTCTTTTTTCAACAGCTTTAACCGATATGCCTACAATAGCGGCTATTTCACTATACTTTTTGTTATCAATTCTATTTAATAAAAAGACTTCTCTTTGTTTACTTGATAATTTTAGTATTGCCTTTTGAAGTTTAATCATAAACTCTTTCTCCTCAACAAGGAATTCTGGACTTTGATTTGTTATTTCGGGTTGCACAAAATATTTTGTGTGATCTAAGATAACTTTATTGTGCTTAACAATGTTTAAAAAAATATTTTTTGAAACACGGTATAAAAAGAATTTAACTTTGTAAAATGATACTTTTTTACATTGATCCCATAGTGTTAAAAAAGCTTCTTGAACAATATCTTCTGCCAGTTGTTGATCTCCGCATTTATAAAAAATATAATTACGAATATCATCAGAATGTTCATGAAAAATAGATTCGAAAACACGATCTTCACAGACAGATGTCTCTTTTGCGGGCGATGATACACTATGTTTATACAATTTATTAAGCTTTTTTTAGATTATATTTTATTAAACAATACTGCTTTAACTAGTAATAAATATACCTCCGCTACTTCTAGAAAAGTAGCAGAGGCATTGATGATAAAGAAATAATTAACTGACTACATGTATTATGTTAAATTAACACGAAGCATAAAATAAAATAAATTTGTGTGTGTCAAAAATGATACGATTTGTTCCTCAATAGAATTTAATTCGACTCTTCATTTTCGAAATTACAATTTTCAAAAACCGTATTTAATTCTTCATCATTGTTTATGATTTTTTTAGTGCCGTCTTCAAGTTCAATATTCATGGGGTATGTTATAGAAATAAATTCATCTTCTTCCAAGTTTTCGAAAGTGTTGAATAATTCTTCGTCATTATTAACTTCTATAATAGCACCATCTTCTTTTACAAAATTAAGAGGGTATATTAACTTAAAACAAAATGTTGTTGTACAATCTGTGCAATCTTCGATATCATAACAATCATTATATAGTTTATCAAAATCCTCGTCACTAGTAATTTCTTTTTTAGTACCGTCTGTAAGTGTTACGCTAATTGGATATACAAAACCTGAAATATATGGATGAGAATATAACTCGTCATAATTATTAACCACAGTTTCATTGTCTTGACAATTGATAATGGTTATAGGAAAATCTAGTGTAAAACAATCATTTTCATTAATAACATCTACATCTTCGTAACAAGAAATTATAAGCTCATGAAACTCCTGGTCATTAGTAATTACTTTTTCAGTTTTGTCTTTGTTTATGATGACAGTTATAGGAAATACATGCCATACATAGGTAGAAAAATCAAACTCTAGTTGTTCAAAGAAATTTTGTAATTCCTCTTCGCTATTAATAACAGTTTCGTTTTCTCCATCTGTAAGAGTATAAGGAAACTTGATTTTAAAACATTCTATGTCTTCGAGATACTCATCTTCCTGATCAGAGGTGAATTTTGTTTTGGCATAATTTGCTATTTTGGCCTTTAACTCTTTCTTGGTCTCCAAAGATTCGTCTGGAGGGGTAATTGTGTCATCGTTATCGTTGCTACATGAGAGAACAAACAAGGATATTAATAAAATAAGAAGTGAGTTTTTACAAAATGTCATCATGAGTTTTAGTTTTAATAGGTTTATACTTTAAAGACAACTCAAATCAACTTTACCCTACTTTGACATTAATTTTTTCGATTATCAACACGATACTCGATTCTTATTAGATGTATAAGATGAATATTATCAATGGTTTATAAAGAAGATAGCCTTCTTAATGATAACTATTTTATCCATATAAAATTATAGTAGTTACTAGAGTTTATGATATTTATATAGTGCTTTCAAGAGTTTTTCTATATCCTCTATTGTATTGTAGAAATGCATACTAATACGAATTCCTTTACCTCTTAAGGCGGTAATAATATCATGATCTTTTAGATAGTTATAAAGTTCCTGATCTCCTTTTAGGTTAAAAATAGAACTGTGTTTTTTCCTTTTTACCACGGTTTCGTCAAGAAGTTCTAATTTAATCAATTCATGTTTTGTATACTCGGTCAATTCTTTTATCTGATGCTCGATGTTAGTCAAACCTATTTTTGAAATTCGTTGAAGCGAATAATGTAAACTACCAAAATTAAACGTATCCAAATGTCCACTTTCAAACCTTGCAGGTAAGCTGATGTAAGAAGTGTCATAGGTAGATTCTGAAGCAGATTTTACATAAGAATCGGGTGTAGTCTGAACTAATACCTGGTCTTTAAAAAGTATAAAACCATTTCCATATCCACCCAACAACCATTTATATCCGCTAGCTCCCAGGATATCTATACCAGACTCATCAAAATTAAAAGGAGCTGTGCCACAAAATTGAGTGGCATCTGCTATGATAAGCATATCGGGGTATTTGACTTTTATCTCTTTAAGAAAATCCAAATCTATTAATAGTCCATTGGTATATTGTACCAGGCTAAACAAAAAAATGTTTGGTTGATGATGGGCGATGGCTTGAGTAACATTTTGTTCCAAATTTGCATCGATTTGCGCATAACAGATCTCGAAAGATTTATTGGTAGCTGCAAAGTTAACAGATGGGTAGTCTTCGTCTAGTAAAAGTATTTTTTGATTTTCTTTAAAGCCGTTTAGCAAGGTATTTAATCCTATAGAAAAATTAGGTGATAGCACTACATTACTCTTTGAACTTCCAAATAGAGAAGCAATAGTGTCTCTTAAATTGTTGAAAAGGTTTGCGTTATCATCTCTAAACTTGCTTCCACCAATCAAAAAGTCTAAATCGTGTTCTTGTCTATGCTCTAAAAGAGAATCATAGAGTAAACCAGAATAGGCTGTGTTAAGATAGGTGTAGGTGTTTAAAACAGGAAACTCTTTTCTTAAATTCTTCATAAGTAATTTTAGTGATTTTTGGTAAAAACTATATCTTTACTAGCAGATACTAAGGTAGCATTAATATGTTTTCAAAAAAGAAAAACACCGCACAAATTGATCCGCTTCAACGAGAACTTTATGAAAATGCTCGTAGGCGTATTCTTCAGAAAAAAAGACTTTTTAGGCATTTTATAGTATTTATAATTGGGTCCTTATTTTTTTTAACTTTTATGCTTTTAGGGTATGGAAAAGAACACACCATATTAGGGCTTAATTGGTTTATTATAGCGATCCTTATTTGGGCATTTATTTTTGTGATACATTTTTGTAATGTATGGCTTTTTAGCACATTTATGGGAAAAGAATGGACCGATCGACAAATGGAACGTTTAATTGCAAAACAAAAACAAGAGATCGAATTGATACAAAAAGATGTGGATTTAATGTACCCTAAAGACGAACTAATTAAAAAGAAAGAGGGATTTATTCAAAAAACAATGAACAAGGATAACGAAAAAGCAAGCAAATTAGAAGGAGAAGTTACCATGATCGCCGCTGCGGGAGAAAATAATGCTTTAGGAAAAGATAATGATTTGGTTTGGCATTTACCAGACGATTTTAAGCGCTTTAAGAACTTAACAACGGGTCATTATATTATTATGGGGCGCAAAACTTTTGAAACTTTTCCAAAGCTTTTACCCAACCGAGTACATGTTGTTATTACCCGAAATGTAGATTACAAGGCAGAAGGAGCCATTGTGGTACATACAATAGAAGATGCACTGCAAGTTGCCAAAAGTGATGCGCAACCTTTTATTATAGGAGGAGGCGAGATTTATACCATGGGTATGAAACATGCTGACTGTATAGAACTCACCAGAGTACATGAAGAATTTGAAGCCGATGCTTTTTTTCCAGAAATAGATAAGAATGATTGGAAACTTGTAAAAGAGGAGTTTCACGATAAGGATGAAAGGCATAAATACCCTTTTACCTATTTAACATATAAAAGAGCATAGTAATCGCAATTAATAAAGGATGAATTAATATTTTGTTATCTCAAGCATGTATAATTTCTTTTCAAGAATTACTCTCTGAAAAAATAGTACGTATACAACCATTATATGGAGGTGATATAAATGAAGTATATGTGTTATCAACAGCTACTAGAAGAGTAGTGGTAAAGGTAAATAACACGATACAATTTCCTAATATGTTTCAAGAAGAAGCTAAAGGGTTAGATTTACTGAAGCAATCTAATTCATTTAAGATTCCAAAAGTTTTTGGCTATGGAGAGGTAAAGGATGGCAACTCATTTTTATTGTTAGAATATATAGGTGAGAGTAATAATACCAAGAGTTTTTCTGAAACATTTGGAACCCAACTAGCAAGCCTTCATTCATATACTTCGTCTTATTTTGGGTTCGAAACCAATAATTATATAGGTAGTTTACCACAGTATAATAATTTTTGTGATAATGCCAGTGACTTTTATATTACCCAAAGATTACAACCTCAATTCGAATTGGCTAGACAAAAAGGATTTACTTTTCAAGAAGAAAACACTTTGTATAATTCTCTTAAAGATAGTATTCCCGATGAAAAACCTAGTTTAATTCATGGTGATTTATGGAGCGGTAACTATATTGTTGGTTCTGATACTACAATATTCTTAATTGATCCGGCTGTAGCATTTGCGCCAAGAGAAATGGATTTGGGAATGATGCATCTATTTGGAGGGTTTCCAGAGCGATTATTCGAAGTTTACAACGAAGTGTTTCCTTTACAACAGGATTGGAAAAAACGTTTACCCTTATGGCAATTATATTATCTCCTCGTACACCTTAATCTTTTTGGAGCATCTTATTATCCAAGGATCAAAAGTATATTAAAACAATATACATCATAAAAAAACTATATTCCTAAAGACCTTAAAAACCCTATGAGATATAGAGATATGTTGTTTTCGATATAAACAGGAAGACGGGGTTAACCTGGGTATGACATATATTCCGTACTTTTGCCAAAATTTAAATACACAAGTACATGAATGCATACGTATTTCCTGGTCAGGGAGCTCAGTTTTCAGGAATGGGTCTTGACTTATACGAAAATTCGGAGATAGCAAAAGAACTTTTTCATAAAGCTAATGATATTTTAGGTTTTGAAATTACTAAAATCATGTTCGAAGGAACAAAAGAAGAATTAACGCAGACTAAGGTAACACAGCCGGCGATTTTCTTACATTCTGTAATTTTGAGCAAAGTATTAGGAGACGATTTTAAACCCGATATGGTAGCAGGGCACTCTTTAGGAGAATTTTCTGCGCTGGTTGCAAACGGGACCTTGAATTTTGAAGATGCCTTAAAATTAGTATATAAAAGAGCTATGGCAATGCAAAAAGCATGCGAATTAAAACCTTCGACTATGGCTGCTGTATTAGGATTAGAGGATGCGGTGGTAGAAGAGGTTTGTGAGAATATTGATGGCGTTGTGGTAGCTGCTAATTATAATTGTCCAGGTCAATTGGTAATTTCTGGGGATGTAGAAGCTATTGAAAAGGCATGTGAAATTTTAAAAGAAAAAGGAGCTCGAAGAGCGATGGTACTAGCTGTAGGAGGTGCGTTTCACTCACCGTTTATGGAACCTGCAAGAGAAGAATTGGCTGCGGCAATAGAAGCAACCACTTTTAATACTCCTAACTGTCCGGTTTATCAAAATGTTTCTACCAAAGCGGTTACCGACCCAGAAGAGATAAAAAAGAATTTGATAGCACAACTGACTGCTCCCGTAAAATGGACACAGAGTGTTCAAAATATGATTCAAGATGGGGCAACTTCTTTTACAGAAGTAGGACCAGGTAAAGTTTTATCAGGACTGGTAAAGAAAATAAATAGAGAAATGGAAACCAGTTTGGCTGCGATATAATCGTATTATAAAAAGTTTCAAATATTAAACCTCATAGGCATATAACCTATGAGGTTTTTGTTTTACTACTATCAACACTTTAGAGTTTCATTTATTAAGTTAATTTCTATTTTTAGAATTTTAATAGCAGGTTTCAAACCGCAAGTGAGATACGATTTTATTAAAGTTTTTAGAAATAAGATAAACATATATGAGTACAGGTTTACTTTGAAAAAAATGTGTTTTGTTTTGTTTGAAAAGAATAGTTCATATGCAAAGGTTTTAAAATAAATTAGTTAACTTTAAGTTGTTTGAATAACCAACTTAAGTAACATGATAAAAGGACTTGTATATATAAGTAAAACAATTCATGAATTTAATTTTGAAGAACTTCATGAATTATCAGAAAAAGCGGCCAATTGTAATAAACAATATGGTATTACGGGGTATTTGTATTATGAAAAAAAGTACTTTTTACAATATATCGAAGGAAAAAATAAGGATATAGATCAACTCATAGAAAATATAGAAAATGATGATAGACATGAGGTGTTAAGCATACAGGTAATTAAGGATATTTCTGAAAGAAAGTTTCCTGTATGGCATATGCATCAATTAACAAAATCTTCCTTGATGCAAATTAATATGGAAAATGTTCTGATAGACTATCTTTCATATTGTAGTAAAAATGAAGGTAGGGATATTAATACAGAAAGTATTTGGCGTATGATTGATAAACTTTCAAAGTTTAGAAAGAGACTTTCATATTCGCTCAATTCATAGTAAAATACATCAGTTTTGATAATGGTTTGACAGATAAATGAGTTAAGAAAACGTTTGTTAAGCTTTTATCATAAACCTGGAATGATAATATTCTGCAATTGCGAATAAATAATCTTTTTGTAATGGTTTTTCGATATAGTCATATACAATGTTGGTATCTATAGCTTTTGCTTTGTCTTTGCACCAGTTTGAAGTGGTAAGAAATACAATGATCATTTCTGCTCGTTTTTCTTGCGAAATTTTGGGATAGTGCTCTAAAAACTCAAAACCATCCATGAGCGGCATATTGATATCCAAAAAAATCACATTGGGTTTAGGAACATCTGCATCTTTAAACTTACCTGTTTTACGTATATAGTCTAGTGCTTCGAGTCCGTTATATGCTTCATGAACTTCATGTGCAACATTAGACATTTCTATCATTTTTTTATTAAAAAAATTAGTAGAGGGACTATCATCTACCAATAGGATACAATTTATTTTTTTCATGTACTGTTATTTTTCAATAAGGTAAAATAAAAGGTAGCACCTTTACCAAGAGACGATTTTACCCAAATATTGCCCTTGTGATTATCTACGATTCGTTTGCAGTTTGCCAAACCAATACCGGTTCCGTCATAATCGTTTTGACCATGAAGCCTTTTAAAAACTTCAAATATTTTTTTATGGTGCTTCGTTTCAATACCTATTCCGTTATCTTTAATATAAAATTGATAGTGTGTACGTTTTGTTTCAAAGTCAATATCAATTTGGGGATTCTTATTGTCTTGATATTTTAGACTATTAGAGATTAGGTTTTGAAAAAGTTGTCGAATTTGAACCATATCACAAACAATTACCGGAAGATTGGGATATTTAATGACTGCATTTTTTTCTTTGATATGTTGTCTTAAATCCTCTAGTATTTCAGATAACAATATATTTAAATCGACAGGTTGAAAGTTTAAGGATTTATTATCTAATTGAGAATAGATTAGTAAATCATCTGTTAAAGTGATCATTCTTCTCGATGCATTTTCTATAAATTCTAAGTATTGATTGGCATTTGCATCAAAATCCTGATAGTACTCTTCTCTAAAAAGTTTGGTAAAACTAGAAATAGTTCTAAGAGGTTCTTTGAGATCGTGACTAGCTAAATAGGCAAATCGTTCTAGCTCTGTATTAAGTTCATTCATCTTGTTTTCGGCTTCTTTTCTGGCATTAATATCCATTAGAGTACCTACGATTTTTCTAATATTCTTTTTAGAATCAAATTGTGCTTGTGCACTAATTAAAAACCAGCGATATTCATTTTTATTTGTTTTGATTTGAATCTCATGCTCAAAACTTTCTGTTTCCTTGATATGATTTTGTATTTTTTCTCTAAAATCGATCAATTGATCGGGATGTATGAGATTGGTAAATGAAGTAAAAGAAGAGAGTCTTTTGTTCGAATAATAACCTAGAAGTTTCTGAAATTCGTTAGACCACCAGGCTTTATCTGTTGTTACATTGCTCCATTCCCATAAACCTGCTCCAGACCCCATAATTGCTAATCTATAGCGTTCCTGACTTTCTTTTAATTGTAACTCCATATCCTTGGTTTTGGTTATAATATTGATAACCCCTAAGATGTTTTTTACTTTTCCAGAACTATCTATTTCGTTTAATTTATCAGTAGATAGTACCCAGATATATGAGTTTTTGCTTTTGTGTTTTACACGATATTCTATTTGTAAGACTTCTTCTTTTTTTATTTTCTTTAGCTTTTTAAAATGATTTAATACTATTGGATAATCATCAGGGTGCACAATTTTTTGAAACAGTTTTGGGCCCATTTTTTGAATATCTATAGAGGTATATCCAGCTCCCTTAAGTAATTCACCACTGCTATAAATATATTCGCTTTTTAGAATATCATAGATGTAAATAATAGCAGGATTTGCATTCATGACATGTGTTAAGAAGTCGTTTAACTTTTCTTTGTCATATACAGTTTTAATATTATGGATGTTAATGAAGTTTACGACAACCCCTTGTATATTATTTTTATGATACTTATACGGAAATATTTCCATCATAAACCAAATACCAGTTGCATTTTGGACTTCTTTTTTATACGGTTGTAGCGTTTTGATAACATTTTTAGAATACTCGGTTAGATTTTCTCCTCCTAGCGTACCAGAAAAATGACTAATTGGCCTGCCAATATCTTCAATACGTAACTGAAAATGCTCGTTTATAGAAGGAGTGAATTTTCTTATTCTAAATTCTTTATCTAAAAATATGGTGCCAATATTGATGTTGTTGACCAAATTCTCCATATCAGAATTTAGTTCAATTAACAAATTGTTTTTCTCCTGTAACTCTCCATTTACAGCATGTAACTCTTCATTTACAGACTGTAGTTCTTCATTGGTACTTTGTAATTCTTCATTGGCCGCTAGTAATTCTTCATTAGTGGTTTGCATTTCTTCATTAGAAACTTCTAATTCCTCTATAGAAGCTTGCAATTCATGCTTGGTCTCATTAAGTGCTAGTTCTAATTCTCGTATATCATTTTTTTCTATGAAGCTGTTTAACGTAGAAATATCTTTCTCTTCTTTTGTTATTTTTCGTTCAATTCCTTTTAAAAATGTAATTAAAAAGGACAGGTGATTAACAGAATCTATTTTAATAGATCGTATCACAATGGTGATGATTTTTATTGTATTTTTTTTACTAACAAATCTTATTTGTTTTTCAACTATACGACTTGCATCGGTGGTTATTTTTCTGGTACTCGAAATTATGGGGATTCTAAACTCGTTAGGCAGCATTTTTAGCAAATTATTAGAAAAACCTTCTTCAGGAAAATGCAGATACGTTTTAACTTCGCCAAAAGCGTGAATAATATCAAAATTATTATTAATGCATATGCTTGCTGCTCCCAATTCATTCATCAATGTATGATTAATGGATTGTTCTACCTTTTTTTCAAAGGTTTGTTGTATACGTTTACTTTTAAAGACTTCGAAACTGGTTTGTTGTATTTTCCAATCCTTTATTTTGGTTGATTTTTTTGGAGTATCTGTATTTGCATAAAGCTTTTTGTAAATCTTCCATTTGGCATCTGTTTTTTCAAAAAAATCACTTAATGGCCCAAGACTTTCAGAACTTCCTAAAAAAAGATATCCATCTTGATTCAATGAATAGTGAATGGTACTTAGGATTTTATGCTGTATATTATTTTCCATATATATTAGCATATTTCGACAAGAAATAAAGTCCATTTTGTTAAATGGCGGGTTATGTAATATATCATGTCTCGAGAAAATTATTTTTTGCCGAATATGAGGGTTTATATAATAGTCATTTCCTTTTTTAATAAAATATCGATCCAATCTTTGTTGTGAGATATGATCAGTTTTTGCGGGATAAATTCCTTTAGAAGCAATATCGATAGCTTTTTGATCAATATCGGTGGCAAAAATTTTGTACTGGGTAGTGGTATTGTTTTGTGCTCGTAAATATTCTTCAAAAAGTATAGCAATAGAATATGCTTCTTCTCCTGTAGAGGAAGCAATAACCCATATTTTAATTATGGTTGATTCATTACTATTTTTCTGGATTAAATCAGGAACCACTTTTTGCTCTATAATTTTATAGGCTTCAGTATCTCTAAAAAAGGAAGTAACGCCAATTAGAAATTCATCAACAAGCGTGTTTTTTTCTTCGGTGTTCTTTTCTAAATAATTAATATAATTTTGTATAGATTGATTTTTGGTCATATTCATTCTTTTCGAAATGCGCCTAGATAGCGTTGTTTTTTTATATGAAAAAAAGTCGTGATCAATATCTTTTTTTAAAATTTCTAAAATGTCATTAATTGCATTTTCATCCATTTCATCGATAGTAGATTGGGTTTCTCCAGATTGAAAGTTTTCTATATATGAAATTAATTTATTGGGCATTTCTTCCGGTTTTAATATATAGTCATTAATTCCATTAGAGATGGCACTTATCGGCATACCATCAAAACGCGAGCTCTCTGGGCTTTGGATAAAAAGTATCCCACCTGCTTTCTTAACAGCCATAGCGCCATGCGTACCATCAGACCCTGTTCCCGAGAGGATAATACCAATGGCTTTTTCTCTTTGTTCTATGGCTAGAGAATTAAAAAAAACATCAACAGAAAAATTAACCTGAGAACGCTTTGATCTGGAGATAAGCCAAAGCTTTTGGTCTTGAACGATGATGTTTTTGCTTGGCGGAATTAGATAAACACAATTTGGTTTAATTTTATCTTCACCAATTACCTCATGAACCACCATTTTGGTGTGTTTAGATAATAATTCTGACATTAAACTTTTATGATCTGGTGATAAATGCTGTATGACTACAAATGCATACCCTGTAGTATCGGGACATGCGTCAAAGAAATCTTGTAAGGCTTTTAAACCTCCGGCAGAACAGCCTATTCCTATAATATAAGATACTTCTTGTTTTGTAGGTATTGCCTCTGTAACCTGTGTGAATTCAGAAAATCCTTTCTCCATAATTAGCGTACTTAATGAACTAAAATAGTAATGGGAAAATTAAAAGAGGGGGTGTTTTAATTGATTAGGGTTATAGAAAGGTAAAACAAATTATAAAAAAAATAAAATATTAAGAATAAAAAAACCGTAGACCACAAATGGTTTGCGGATAAACCATTGTATGGGAGTTTTTTTAGATACTGTTACTTTGTATATAAAAGATAGGAGGTTAATTTTTAAAGCATTACCCATAATATAGTGCCTCAGTTTTTTTAGATATAATCAAAGAAAGTATTGATAGCTATTATTAGGTTATAATTCGTATAAAAAAGATCTTTAATGATTGGGCGGTGACCAAAAATTACTCAATTTAACAGCTTTTTTAAACTAAACCCTTACATCGATTTACCTTAACAAAGTATCCAAATTTTCGTCAATATAATCAGGTAGGGTATTGATCTCGATGATCTCATCAGATAAGCCTTTCTTTTTTTGTTGTAACTGCAAGATTTTTTCTTCGATACTATCTTTGGCAATAAATCGGGATACCATCACCTTGTTGGTTTGCCCGATACGATGTGCTCTGGCAATCGCTTGCTTTTCTATAAAAGGATTCCACCAGGGATCTAGTAATACTACATATGATGCCTTGGTAAGGTTAAGGCCCACACCACCTGCTTTTAACGAGATAAAAAACAATAAAACATCCTCGTTTTCCTGAAACTCATTCACCACTTTCTCACGATCGGCACTCTGGGTTTGCCCGGTAAGGGTTACAAAAGGGATATTATTATCGATGCACCATTGCTGGTATAGATCGAGATGGGATACAAAAGAACTAAAAATAAGTACTTTCTTATTGGATTTTATCAAAGTAGTTAGGTAATGGGTCACATCTTCGAATTTTCCAGACAGATCAGAGGTGTCATTTTCCAGTAATTGCGGGTGATTAGCAAGCTGTCTAAGCTTAGTAAGCGTATTGATGATATGAATTTTGTTGGTGGGTTCAGCAGAAATGCCCAGCAACAAGTTTCTGGCTGCCGATTTTAAAGATTCATATTGCTTTTTTTGATTGGGGAGCATCTCTGTATAGATCGTCTGTTCTGATAATTCTGGTAAATCCTTGGCAACTTGCTCCTTGGTTCTTCTTAGGATAAAAGGATCGATCAATGTTTTTAACTCCTGTATACGTTCCTGATTTTGGTTTTTCTCTATTGGGGTTTTAAAATGATCCTTAAAAAAAGAAAAGCTACCCAATATGCCTGGGTTGATAGATTCCATTTGTGACCAAAGGTCTGACAATGAATTTTCTATAGGAGTACCACTTAATGATATTTTATGTTGGGTTTGTATACGATTAATGGCTATAAAAATCTTTGAAGCCGCATTTTTTAGTTGCTGACTTTCATCGGTGATCAAATAAGAGAAATCTACTTTTTCTAAAATATCAATATCCTTTGCGGCTGTGGTGTAGGTCGTAAGAATGACATCATAGGTCTCTAGATAGGGGACTATTTTTTTTCGATCATTACCGGCGTATTTGGTAATGGTGAGATGAGGTGCAAATTTAAGAAGCTCTTGTGCCCAGTTAAATAATAAAGAAGATGGTAATACAATCAGTGCTTTTAGATACGTTCTTACCTCTAGAGGATCAGTAAAAAGATCTAATCGAATGGTTTGAGTTTCTCCGTTTTTTGGAACAATTTGTTCTTTAGCATGCACCAAAACAGCAATAGTCTGTAACGTTTTACCTAACCCCATATCATCGGCAAGACAAGCGCCTAATCCATTATAATAATGATTGATCAGCCATTGTACTCCTTTATACTGATAGGGGCGAAGCGTAGCTTTAAGCTTAGGAGATGGGGTGTAAATATGCTTTTCTTTAGGACTAAATGAGTTTTGATCAATAGGAGTAACCTCTTCTAGAAGGGTATAGTTACTTTTAGGAATTCGGACCGTATCATTGGTAACATTACCAAAATCGGCCAGTTTTTTATAACGAGCCATCCATTCCTGGGGAATGATAAATATCTCTTCTTCTGATAAGGGAAAAAGACGTTGGTTCTGCTTGATGTACGAAATAAACCTAGAAAAAGGTATTTTGTGTTGATTAATAGTAACCACACCTTTAATATCAAACCAATCATTCTCTTTTTCACTCTCTATAGTAATTTGATGTGTATCGGTATTGATTTTTTTACCTTCTATGTTAGGAATTTTGATTGTAAACCCCTCTTCTTCTAATTGAGAGGAGTACTGTTTTAACCACTCAATAATAGCAAAGGAGTCTTGCGATGCTTTCGTTTCTAGCAATAAGGTGTTATTAACGACCAGTTCTTTAGAGAGTAATAAAGAAATGATTTCTTGCTCTGCTGTGGCATCTCGTTTGGTTTGCGTGATTTGTATATGATCATTTTGCTTTACAACGGCATTCGATACTATAGTTTTAGGGCTATGATAGTCAAAAAAAGTATCGTTATACTCAAAAAATACCTTAATCACATATCGATCCTGCATAAAATCCTGAACCACTTCGATACCATATGATGTTATTTTGTTGAAGGTAATAATGTCAAAACCATTGGTGATTACATCGATATTTTTAATTACCGGGATGATGACTTTTTCAAGATACATTTTGATATGTTTTTGAGCAATAGTGATCTTATCGGTTTTAAAAAACGGTTTTAGTTTATTGGCGTTTAAATTTTTAATTTGATAGATACGTTTGTCAACGATAATCCAAGCCGGATCATTAAGAAGAATGACAATGTCATGATCTTTGGGTAGTAGTATATGTTCTTCATTTTTTAGAGAAAATGAATATTCGATCCCTTCAGGTTTTTTGGTAAACTCTAATATAGGTAAGAGCTCATTACTGCCCAAGGTAAGTTCAAAACCTTCTATAGGGTCTTTTCTTTGTAAATGATAACACAATCGATATTGATGCTTAGATACAAAAGAATAGAAAATAAGCAGTTTCCCATAAACATATTCTAGTAGTAGTGTTTTTGTCTTAGAATCTAATAAAAGTTCGTTAAGTCGAAGATTTTTTTTTCTTTTTGTCGATTTAAACCTTCGTTCTAGTGCAGTGGGTTTTAGATCGTCGCAAATCTGAATTAGTTTTTCATGAGGAGTATCAGTAAACGATAGGGCATAACCTGTTAAAACCTCTTGGGTTGCTTGTTTTTCTATATAGCTAATTCCTTTGCTATTGGTAGCTATGACAAATGCTTCGGGGAGGCAAGGTATTTCTGAAACGTCTGGTGTAAATAGATTATAACAAATATGATACGAATCCATTGTATGATAGTAGGTTATGTTAATAATAGAGGGGGAGTATCAATACTGTATGAAATGCGCGCTAACAATTTTGTTGATACCATCCAAAAAAGTTATTGACCAAATTGTATTTGACTTTACAACATTGAAATATACTTAAAATGGAAAAGTTTGACAAAAATCATCTGATTTTTGCCAAACTTGTATACTAAAAATGCTTTCTTTATCTAAAGACGACATTATTTTTATGATGTGACAAAATCAATAACAGTTTTTGTAATAAAGGCTATTTGTTCGTTATCTAATTCGGTATGCATAGGTAATGAAATCACTTCCTTAACCAATTGGTTCGTTACTGGGAAATCAGCTTCATTGTATCGATCATCTTTATATGCTTTTTGGCTATGCAATGGTATTGGGTAGTATATACCACATGGGATGCCCTTGTCATTTAGATGTTGTACCAATGCATCTCGTTTGCCATTAGTAATTCTTAGCGTATATTGATGAAAAACATGCGTGTCTTCAGTATCTATAATTGTTGGCGTAATAATATGTTCTTGGTTAGCCAGTGCTTCGGTATATTTTTGAGCAGCCGTACGTCGAGCCGTATTATAGATATCCAGATTTGGTAATTTTGCTCTTAATACGGTGGCCTGGATCGAATCTAACCTCGAGTTTACCCCTATTACATCATGATGGTATCTTACATACATCCCATGATTTACAATACCTCTCAAGGTATGCGCCAATTCATCATCATTAGTAAAAATAGCACCGCCATCTCCATAACATCCTAAGTTTTTTGAAGGGAAAAAAGAGGTAGAAGCTACATGACCGATCGTTCCTGATTTAGAAACGGTTCCGTTAGCAGCACGATAATTTCCTCCGATACCTTGTGCATTGTCTTCTATGACATAAAGATTATGTTCTTTTGCAATTTCCATAATAGCATCCATATCGGCGCTTTGACCAAATAAGTGAACCGGTACGATCGCTTTTGTTTTAGGAGTAATTGCTTTTTTTATGGCTTCAGGATCAATGTTAAAAGAAACTGGGTCAACATCAACCAATACAGGAGTAAGTTGTAGTAATGCAATTACTTCTACTGTAGCAGCAAAAGTGAAATCGGCTGTAATCACTTCGTCACCAGGCTGTAGGCCTAATCCCATCATTGCAATTTGTAAAGCATCCGTTCCGTTACCGCAAGGGATCACATGTTTTACATCTAAATATTCTTCTAATTCTTTCTGAAAACTTTTAACCTCAGGACCGTTAATAAAGGCAGAGGATTCTATAACATCAAGAACAGAGGAGTCGATACGTTCTTTGATTTTCTCATATTGACCTTTAAGATCAACCATTTGTATTTTCTTCATGGATGCATTTGTTATAACCCTACGAAAGTACAAAATATTGATACTATAGACAATGTAAAGTAACTTGTATTTAGATATTAGTGAGATAAAAAAATATGCGTACATTTTAACAGTAAAAAAATAGGTAAAAGGGTATCTTGTTATTTTAAAAACAAATTTTTCTTTACGTTTAGAATTCGAAATAAAAGAAACGTATTTTAGCATTTCTTATTAAAAATGTACACTCTTGAGTAGTTTATATAACATTCTAATTAACCTGTTTAATGGTATACTTCCTGTAATCGGTATGTTAAGTCCTAAACTTAAATTATTTGTAACCGGAAGAAGATCGGTTTTCGAAACATTAAAACAACACATCAAAGCAGAAGACCAAGTGATTTGGTTTCATTGTGCATCCTTAGGAGAATATGAGCAAGGTGTACCCGTGATACAAGAGCTAAAGAAAAAATACCCGAACTATAAACTACTGGTCACTTTTTTTTCTCCATCAGGATATGAGGCTAAAAAAAATAGTAATCTTGCAGATGTAATTGTATATCTTCCTATAGATACAAAATCAAATGCAAAGCGCTTTTTACAAACAGTACAGCCTGATTTAGCAGTCTTCGTTAAATACGAGTTTTGGCCAAATTTTTTGAATGAATTAAAAGTAACCCATACCCCTACTGTATTTATATCAGCTTCTTTTAGAAAAGATCAGGTATTCTTTAAGTGGTATGGTAGTTTTGTACGGAAAGCATTAGATGCGGTGGCTCATTTTTTTGTACAAGATAGAATCTCATTAGAATTACTGGAGAAAGAAGGGTTTACCAATGCAACCTTAAGTGGGGATACTCGTTTTGATAGAGTATCTCATCAAATAGAAATGGATAATTATGTAGATTTTATTTCAGAGTTTATAGATGATAGATTATGTTATGTCATAGGTAGTTCATGGGCAGAAGATGAAGAGGTTTTTGTAAATTATATCAATGCGGCACCAGATAATATTTGTTTTGTGATCGCACCGCATGAGATAAAAGCTGGGAAAATAGCCGCTTTACAACAAAAGATAGAAAAGAAAACAGTTAGATATTCAGAAAAAGATACGATATCTGTAAAAGAGCATCAAGTATTTCTTCTGGATACCGTTGGTTATTTATCAAGAGCTTATAGTTATGGGGATATAGCATATGTAGGAGGAGCTATGGGAACCAGTGGTTTGCACAACATTTTGGAACCAGCTACCTTTGGAATCCCTATTATTATTGGTAAGAACTTTGAAAAGTTTAGAGAAGCCAAGCAACTACAAAAATTAGCTGGACTTTATTCGATTGCTAATGCAGAAGAGTTTATTCACATATCTAATAAACTAGTCACTAATAAAAAGTTTAGAGAAAAAACAGGAATGATAGCTGGTCATTTTATCAATAGCAATACGGGAGCTACTGGTATAATAATGGACTATTTAGATACTTTGATAACCAAATAGTTTTAATGACTTCTTTTTTTTGAGAATAAGGTTTTACCTTAAAAATACATAGGTGTTTTAACTGTTTTACCAACCATTATTACCTTAGTTGTCGGTGGTTTTTTCCTTCTGAAAACAGGTCATTTACTCCGTTGATTTTTATAGTATTGAAACTAAATTTGTCCATGAGAATTAGCTAATCTCTCAAAGATCCTAATTCAAATTGGGGCCAAATTAACTTTTAAAACTTATTAATCATGAAAAATCAATTTTTGAAGGTTTTTGCAATCGTAATGATCCTAAGTATTGGATTTGTTGCGTGCGAAAAAGAAGAAGTAACAGAAAAAGAACCGCAAACGGCAGTAAATGATGTGCCTACAGAAGATGCGGTGCTTCCTACAGAAGTATCATTAAACTCACGTGTGGTGGCAAAGGTCCAGAAGGATGGGCATGAAATCAGCTTTATTGCACTGGGAGAAGAAGATGATATGGTAATCATAGAAAGATTATATGGAGAAGCAGCTAACCGCCAGGAAAAAGGACTTATTGGAGAAGAAAAGTTAACTGCTTTTGATGTTTTTTCTAGAGTAACAGACGGTAATGTCGAGGTACCAGAACGAATTGCAAAAACCGCAAGTAATGATGTATTAAAATCTTCTGGAAGAAAAATTCAGGCTAGCGAAAGATATGTAGAAGTTCTAGATGCTAATTATAATGAACAAGCTCAAAAAGCGGCTTGTTATGATGTAGGAGCAACTAACTTTAGAAACATATATTGTGCAGCACCTGTAAGTTCATCACCATCTAATATAGAGTTTTGTGACGAAGGAGCTAGAACTTCTCCATTAACCAGAAACTCATATTTTGGAGGTTCTTGGAGAGAGTTAGACGATACTCGTACTTGGACCAATGTGATTTGTGGTAGAGTTAGAGTGCAGTTTTACGCATGGAAAAGAGATGGTATCTGGCCATGGTCTCCACACAAATGGTTCCTAGAATATCAGGTAGATTTTGATAACGGAATATGGTATGCAAATCGCTTAACTTCTAATAACACAGAAAGAAAAGTAGTTCGCACCAGAATATCTAGTAACGGTTCGTATAGATCGTATACCAGATTTCACTAGACTGTTCTTTTTTGATTATTATACTTAGTGCAGTTAGTATAATAATTCGAAAATAAAACTGAAATCACAATCGAAAGGTATGCCGTTGGTATATCTTTCGATTCGTCTTATACCGTTACTGCCTGGTTAAAGTATCTTCTAAACGGTAACATTTCTTGGTATACATGTACTACCTTATCCATAAAATCATCTTTTAGAATATCTTCTTTTGTAAGAGGGTGTATAACCGCAAAAGTTCTGTGTCTAAGTAAGTCTATATATTTATGATCAGAAGAAAATCCTTTGGGAGTACCTTTCAACTTATCCTTATCATGAAAAAGCCCTCCAAAAATTTCCTTGAAGCTTTTTTTGTTCAGGATTTTTTGTAATTCTTCACCATTATAATCAATGGCTTCTCGAATACTGGTAAGAATTTTACTGTCAGGTTTCCAATACCCACCTGCCAGTTCACAATCGTTAATACCAATTTGAATGTAAAAATCTCCCTGTTTACTGCGCTGATCTAACCCTGCTGCAAAATGATCTTTGTATACTGGCCTGTTTGGGTGAAACAACAAATTGTTATTAATTCTATTGAGTCCTTTTCTACCAGACGTAGGATAGTAGTCAGGATCTATTACAGCTAATCTAGACTCTAATTCATCTAACCAATTTATAAACGAATTTCTAACGGTATGGTACCGTTTTCTATTCGTATCCATCCATTCTTTATGATTGTTATTTTGTAAATCACTTAAGAATAGAAAAAGTTCATTAAAATCCATACAATACAATCGTTTAGAATAAACCGTTTAACTCGGCATCAATACGATTGATAATGTTACCCAAATCTTCAGGATTGTCAACAAAGTTAAGTGTATCAACATCTACAATCAAGAGGTTCCCTTTGTCATAATTATGTGCCCAGGCTTCATATCGTTCATTAAGTCTACTTAAGTAATCAATACTAATAGTATTTTCATACTCTCGACCTCGTTTATGAATTTGATTCACTAGATTTGGAATACTACTTCTAAGATAGATCAATAAATCAGGCCCTTCAACAACATTTTCCATAAGGTCAAAAAGAGATCTGTAATTTTCAAAATCTCGATTGGTCATTAATCCCATTGCGTGTAGGTTAGGAGCAAAGATATAAGCATCTTCATAAATGGTTCTGTCTTGAACAATGTCTTTTCCTCCCTCTCTGATTTCTAGTATTTGCCTGAAACGACTATTTAGAAAATAAATCTGAAGATTAAATGACCAGCGTTCCATTTTATTATAGAAGTCTTCTAAGTATGGATTCTCTAGTACATCTTCAAAATGAGCTTCCCATTTATAATGTTTTGCAAGTAATCTAGTTAGTGAAGTTTTTCCTGCTCCGATATTTCCAGCTATAGCGATATGCATAGTCAGTTGAGTTTTTTGGGGTGTTTTATAAAAAATGTGTGATATGTTTGGGTAAATATAATGGATTTTATGAGTAACGAAAAAAGGTAGCCAAGTATTTTCATGAAGAAATGTTTTTTATCCTAAAACAAACGATAATCCAATTAATCTCGATGAGGTTAGGTTGATGGCAACAAGTAATTTTATCTTATTAATACATCTAAAAGATATTTATGAAGGGAATTTTTTGCTTTATGTGTTAAGAGGATTAACATAATGTACTTGTTAAAAATAGATAAAGTGCGTATTTCATCGATAAAAAGCGTTTCATCAAGGAATTGATAAAATATTTGCCTACATTTAATTTGTAAGAATAATAATGATAAACAATAGCGTATGGTAAAATAACTACTTTCCACTAACTACATAATAAAATAATAGTTTGGTCACCCAACAAGATGCTTGGGTGTAGACAACTATTGCAAAAATTGAAGCTTTCAGAATTCTTAACTGCTTTAAAAATCAATTCAATTTTTTCTAATCCAAACACAAAAAATAGATATTATTTCTGTGTTGTAAACCAATACCAAAACTAACTAAATCATAAAAGCCCCTAACCATGATCTCAGTTCTTCCCCTCAATTTCTCAAAGAGTAGATATTCTATGAGAATTATTTTTATACTTTGTTTGCTCAGTTTTTTTACAACTGTGTATTCCCAAACCACAAATGTTTGTGTTACCAAAAATAATATCGGAATCGCAGATCATGATAATGATAACATATGCGACTTGTATGACCTTGATGATGATAACGATGGGATACTTGATGCAGTAGAGTGTGGGTATCTGGAGGTAGTAGTAAACGGTAGTTTTGAAGCAAACAATCTAATTGGTCCTAACAGATGGGGCCTCATACCCGATTATCGAGTGCCAGGATGGTTTAGTTCTTTATCAAATAAAAGATTAGAGCTTTGGGGACAAAATTTCTTAGGAGTAACAGCTCCCCAGGGTAATATAAAAGTAGAGTTAAATTCGACAGCTCCTTCTTCAATATACCAATATATCAATGTAAATCCAGGAGATGAAATTCTATGGTCTGTGAGTCATAAGGGAAGAGCTCGAGTAGAAGAAGCTGCTGTAAAAATAGGAGGAAGTTTGGCCGCCGCCAGTGTACAAGAGGTAATGAGTACAGGTACGAGCGCATGGAAAAGATATGTGGGGTTATATACCGTTCCTGCAGGTCAAACATCTACAGTATTTGCATTAGAAACGGTATCGCCAGGAGGATCTGTAGGAAATCTAATTGATGACATAAGAATTTTTGTGGTTAATGGAGCGCCTTGTAATGATTTTGATAATGATGGCATTCCTAATGATAGAGATTTAGATAGTGATAACGATGGTATCTATGATGTAGTTGAAGCTGGAGGAGATGATGCCAATGATGATGGTATAGCAGATGGAGCTGTAGATGGGTTTTACGGAATTCCTACCTCTGCAGGAGATGGTATAACACCCATCGATACCAACAACAACAATTCTTTTGATTTTTTGAATTTAGATAGTGATGAAGATGGATGTAGTGATGCCGATGAAGCGTATAATGACCCTGATGCCGATGGTAATGATACAGGAGTATATGGTGTAGACCCTGCGACAGTAGATGGTAATGGGTTGGTTAATGGAGCTCCCTATACAGATCCGGTAGTGCTCAATGATCCTGTACTAAAAGTAATAAAAAGAGTTTTAGACAGAAACGGAGTAGATATCACAGGAGGATCTGTAGATCCGGGTGATGAGATTTATTTCGAATTAGTAATAGAAAATCAAGGAAAAGAGGATATCACTAATGCAAGTATTAAAGATGTACTTGCTTCCAATATTAGTTTTCAAACCGGGAGTGTAATTGCAGACCCTGGAGTAAATGTTACGTACAATACGGGGAACAGAGAAGTTAATATTACTATTGATAATTCGTATGTCCAACAATTTGATAGCGCATTAACTGTACGTTTTTTAGTTGATGTAGAATCCAGTTGTTTAAACTTACGTAATGCTTGTGATGATAAAATTGTTAATACAGCTTTGGTTACTTATACCGGGGCAACTTCTGGAATCAATATTGTAGATGAGCCTAGCGTATTAGGTCAAGATGCGTGTTCATTTGATGAGGTTGGCGCGTCGACTGTAATCATTGATATGTCTAGTTGTAATATAAATTTTGAGGCAACTCTATGTGCCAGTTTTATGGATCTGGTAGCAGGTGCTGGGTTTTCAAGTTACCAATGGGTGGATTTGGATACAGGTAGTGTTGTCGGAAACTCGCAAATATTAACCATAAACTCTAAAGGGTTATATAGAGTTACCAAAGGAGGAACAGCAAATTGTTCTGGCGGAGTTGAAACATGGAATGTGACTTCTTATAGTAGTGTTGTTAATCCAATAATTGCTATAGCTAATGACCCTTTGGTAAATGGTAATATACGTACTTGCCCGGTAAACGGTAGTAGTTTGCCAGAGATACTATTATGTGGAAGTTCTGAAACACAATATTTAGACTCTGGTTTTGTAGATGTTAAAAATCTTGTTTGGGAACGATTGGATCCTACTGCATGTCCATCGGTAGTTAGAGATGTTAACTGTCCAACTTTTGATGTTACTTGTGAACCTAGTTGGGTACAAGTGAGTACGGCAAGAGATTATACCGTTACACAGGCAGGAGAATACAGGATAAGAGTAGAGTTTGATGGTAGTTGTGAAATTAATTTTTACTTCAACGTATATCAAAGTAATTTTGAACCTAATCTTGTCGCGATTAAAGATATCGTTTGTGGTGTACCAGGTACGTTACATGTACAAAACTCATCAAGTCAATACGAATATCAGTTAGTTACCCCAGTAACCAATACCGTAATAGGATATCAATCATCACCAGAATTTTCTGGTTTAACAGAAGAAGGAACCTATACTGTTTATGTACGTCAGAATAGTGGTGTAATAAAAGGTTGTGTGTTCGAAGCAACCGAGTTTATGGAAATTTCTGAATCAGTTGTTAGTATTACTCCTACATCCCCAGGTTGTCCAGACGATACAGGAAGTGTTTTAATCCAAGTAACCGAAGGAGAGTCCAATTATACCTATAACATTAGTAGTACAACCAATAGTTTTAGTACTTCTGTAGGCCCAACAACAACGACCAATCATATTTTTAATGGGTTAAATCCAGATACGTATCATGTAGAAGTGCTTTCTTTTGATGGAGATTGTATTGATAATCAAAATGTGGTGGTAGATCCTCCTTCTAAATTTGAAGCAACAGCATCGTTAAAAAGAGACCTTAGCTGTAATACATACTATCAACCAGATCCTTTGGCAAGTCAATATGATCCAGATGAGTTTATTGCAATTGTAGCAATAAATGTAGAGGGAGGTACTGGTCCTTTTGAGTATAGTACCAGTGATACTATGACCCCGCTGTTGGCAATCCAACCGGGAACTATGAATGAAGTTAGGTTTACCTCTGATGGGGTGTATCCAATTTATGTAAGAGACACTACTACAGGTTGTATTATAGCTGCAGGATCGGTGACTGTTACCGATTATGAAGAGTTACAAGCCAATTTTACCGGTAATGCTCCTTTGTGTGTAGGAGAAACCGGTACAGCTTATGTAGAGGTAACTTCTGGAGAAGGTCCATTTATCTATGTGTTGGATAATACACTATTTATTGGGCCCACCAGTACTCCAAATCATACTTTTCTCAATGTGGCTGCAGGAAATCATTCGGTAATCATATTTGACCGTTTTAGTTGTCAAATTTCAAAAAGTACTACAGTAAATAAAACGGATCAAATCACAGCCGATATTGATATTACACAAGAATATACGTGTGGAACTTTAGCTACCATAAGCGTTACTAATCCTCAGTTTGGTAATGGTTCTTATGAGTATAGTATAGATGGTAGTGATTTTACCAATACTACGGGAGTCTTTACAGGATTAACCGATGGAGTGTACACCGTCTATATTAGAGATACCGATACCGATATTTGTCCGGTAAATTTAGGACAGTTAACGGTAGTACCACTCAAAAAGGTAATAGACTTAGATTTTAGTCTGTCTCAACCTCAATGTCCATCATTAGAATCTGATGTGACCATTACTCCTACAATTAGTAATGCTCCAGCAACCATAGAATATCAGATTACAGCGCCTGCCGGAAAAGAGAGACCCTGGCAAGTATCGAATATATTTAATGGTTTGTCTGTTGGACATACATATACTATTGAAGCCAGAACTACAGAGGACGATTGTGTATATACCGAAAACCTAATTATAGATGATGCTGATCAAATTTCTATGGTGCCTTCGGCAATAGTCCAACCGACCTGTAAGTCTGATACAGATGGTTCTTTTACCATAAATATATCAGGTATTGATCTTACGTCAACAAACTATAGTTATGAAATCACAGGAGGAACCATTACCGGAACACAAACAGGAGGTCCCTTGACGACCAAATCCTTTACTATAAATGGGCTTGGTGCAGGCACTTATACTATAGATGTAGAGGATAATACAACAAATTGCGAAGTAAGTGATACCGTGGTTATCAATGAATTAGATTTGCTTACCATTACAAATGTTGCTGTTACCCCGTTAACTTGTATTCAGAATGGCATTATTAATATTACTACTATAGGAGGTAATGGAGGAACGATGTACGAATTGTTTAACAGCGCAAATGTTTCTGTTGCAGGACCTCAGTCTAGTAATGTATTTACAACAAGTGGTGCAGATACCTATACAGTTGTTGTAACCGATAAAAAAGGTTGTACTACAAATGATACTGCAACTATAATCAACCCACCTACAGTGGCAGCAACAATAGATATAGCTGGATCTGATTTATGTTTTGATAGAGTAAATAGAGCTAGATTAGATATAAACATTACTAGTGGAACTGCTCCTTATACATACACCCTAAATAACGGTGCCATTACTAGTATTACAGGAACATCGGTATCGATTGGTAGTTTGATTCCTGATACCTACAACATTGTAATTCGCGATGCTAATGGATGTGAAATAACATTAAATCAGGAGATTGCTGCTCAGATTACTGCCAGTGCAAGTCTTACCAAAGAGTTAGACTGTTCTGCCAGTCCAAATGCAATTATTACGATTGATAGTAACGGAGGTACAACACCTATAAACTATGAGGTGAGTACTGATGGAGGAGGTATCTATACTACAATTGCTACTTCTTCATATACTACGGGAACAGCAGGAACCTATATTTTTAAGGCTATCGATACAAATGGTTGTGAGACGATTACAAATAGTGTTGTTGTAGCACCATCATTACCACCAACAGCAAATGCTACAGGAAAAAGCCCTTCTTGCATTGGAGCATCTGATGGAAGTATTACAATTACTGTAGATCCTACTATAGGAATACCACCGTATGAGATTAATTTTAATAGTTTAGGATATAGTAACCAAACAGTATATGGAGGGTTAACGGCAGGTACTTACACGTATACTGTTAGAGATGCTAATAGTTGTGAAATTGTAGTCCCATTATCCTACAGTCTTTCAGATCCAAACCCGATAACATTGGGAGGGTCTACCGTGACCAATATAACATGTGATATCGTTACCGGTACTACAAACGGATCTATTGAGGTAACAGGCGTAACTGGAGGTACAGGTACATATACCTATACTTTGATAAGACCAGATAATTCGGTTGTGGCAATTCCAGGAAACCCTATTGTAGAAACAACAGTAGGTACTGCATTATTCAATGATTTAGAATACGGAGATTATATCCTGAAGATACTTGATACTAATGGATGTCTATTTACCTTTGATTTTAATATCATAACTGCACCAATATTTACAGTTACAGAATCTGCTCCTACTACGACCTGTACAGGAGGTGTAACAGTCGAGATTCAGGTATTTGATGGTGTTGGGCCTTTCGAAATCAGAGAATACCCTAATGGTGTCTATGGTGCCTTAAATGCACAGCCAGCGTCTTCGGGAACTGCTGAAGAAAGAAATCATCAGTTTACCAATTTAGCTTTTGATACGCCATTTACGTATCAAATAATTGATACTAATTCGGGATGTACCGATATTAGAACCATAACTCCACAACCTAGCCCTTCTTCTATTGCTATAGGAATAACTGAAACTCATGTAAGTTGTAATGGTTTAGGTGATGCAAGTATTTCTTATGAAATCACGGGGTACACCGGTAATGAGTTAACTTATGAATTATATAGTATTACAGACTTAAACAATAATATTGCAGGTGCCTATACTTTTAATAATGGAAATGCTCAAACCGGGCTTTCTGGTGCTGCTGCTACGGGTACTATAAGTAGTTTTTCTCCAGGAGAGTACCTGATCAGAGTTCGTGAAACAGATCTTGCAGTAGTTGCGCCTTGTAATGCTGCTGTGCAGTTTACAATCACAGAGCCAGAAATCCTGCAGCTTAAAGAAGATAGCCAGAAAATAGGTTTTTGTTCTAAGTTGCCAGAACTTGTTATGATTGCGACAGGAGGAGTTACTCCTTATACTTTTACTGCAAATGACGGTAGTTCTGATGTAGCTTCGAACTCTGATGGGATTTTTAATACATTACCTGCCGGATCATATACGATAAGAGTATCTGATGCTAATGGATGTAGCGGAAGTACTACGGTTCCTGTTGTTTTAACATCAACTCCTGATCCTGTGTTAAGTGCGATCACACCTTATACCAATTGTGATTTTGGTACAGGTTATACCTTTACCGTTAATGCAACAGGAACAGGACAGTTGTCCTATAGTATAGATGGTAACAGTTTTGTGAATGACGGAGCAAGTCATAGTTTTTCGGTTACTGCCCCTGGTCTGTATACCGTTACAGTTCGTGACCCTAGAGGATGTACAGACACAGAAATGATAAATATTTATGAAGATTTACAGGTAACTGCAGATTTTGATACAGAACCAACCTGTACAAATACTGAAACTATTACCGTTACCGTTACTGGTGGATCTGACTATTCTGTAAATCCTGCTAATTTTACCTTTACGCTTTCGGGTACCGATATAGATAGTAATGCTGTAAATATTTCCCAAAATGGTAACCATATTTTTAATGGAGTGCCTGCTGGAGATTATACAGTTACAGTAACAGACATCGGTGTTAATGCAATTGGATGTAGCAGTAGTGCGACAGTAGCCAGAGTATATACAGATCCTGTGTTAGTATTTGTTGACAAAGGAAATGTATCCTGTAACTCTGGAAATGATGGTTTTATTTTGGTAGAGTTACAATCAAATTCTGATCTTGATGGACCTTTTATATATCAATTATGGAATATAGCAACTAATACTCAGGTAGGAGTTGATCAAATAGATAATCCTCTTTTCGAAAACTTAGGCAAAAACGATTATAGAGTAGTGGTAACTTCTATGCATGGATGTCAGGATGTTTTACAACCGGTTGTTATTTCTGAACCAGATGCTTTAACTGCGACAGCAATCTCTACTGCCTATAGTTGTAATGCAGGAAACGATGAGGTACTACCCACAATAGAAGTAGATATACTCGACGGAACCCCACCATATACCATATCTTATACCGGAGCTGCATCTAATTCGAATCTGGCAGTTACAGGAAACAATTATATAATTACCGCTACCAATTCTGGGGATTATAATATTACCGTTTCAGATGCAAATAATTGTACGTTTGCAATACTTCCGAAAATTACAATACCCAATGTAGAGGAGTTAAAAAATCCAGTGGTTAATCCTGTTTCGCCTATTGATTGTAATACAAATACAGAAACGATTACTGTCACCATTACAGGAGGAGTAGGACCATTTGATATTAGCGAAATTAATAATGCTGTTCTAGCTCAAAATAATATTGCTTCTACAGGAACAAATACAACAAGTGGAGCATTTTTATTACCAGGTATTGGAAATTATATTTTTACTATCTACGATCAGGGTACAGGTTGCTCTATCAATACAGATAGTTATGAAGTAGCGGTTTATGATACTATTGCTGTTTCTATTGATGCTGCTAGTGCCAAAAGTTGTTTTAATACGATACCTTCAGACGGTTCTATAACCATATCGGTTACAGGGCATACAGGAGCATATAATTATAGTTTGCATAACCTTACTGCAGGTACAATGACAAATGGTTCAGGAAATACCACGACTCAAAATCCATTGGTAATCTCGAATCAAGATTCTGGTAATATAAAGATAACTGTAACAGATCCACTGTCTGGATGTACTGCAGATTCAAATGTGTATACTGTTGTTCCGCCACCGGTTTTAGAGTTGTCTGTAAGTACCATAGTAGCTGGATATTGTTCTGGTAATAATGATGGAGTTATTGAAGCTACATCTATAGGAGGTACAGGAATAAAATTATATAGATTAGAAGATACCAGCGGGACGCCAATTGCACCATACGCTACTTTTAGTAGTACGTCAATTTTCGAAAATTTAACGCACTCTGCAGGAGGAACTACGTATCAGGTCCGTGTTCAGGATGAAAATGGTTGTGAAGTTACTGAAACCATAACAATAACATCTCCACAGCCAATTACTATTACATCAGCTCCAGATAGCGTTTTAGATTGTGCAAATAGTGCCGATGGTGAGATAGAAGTGGTAGCAGCAGGAGGACAAGGTTTAGGAACCTATTTCTTTACGCTTACCTATCCAGATGGATCTTTAAGTACGTCGTTTAGCAGTACTTCGGATAGATATACTTTTACTAATTTGTCTGAGGGAGAGTATACGGTTACGGTTTCAGACCATCTAAACTGTGAGGTTTCTCAAACTGTTCGAATTACTACATTGCCAGAGGTAACAGTTGTGACCAATGTAATAAGAACTCCTTCTTGTGCAAATCCAACCTCTGATATCGAAGTAACCGCTTCGGGAGGAACTCCTCCTTACGAATATAGTAAAGATGGAACTAATTTTGTTTCTGGAGGCAATCCACATTTATTTGCCAATCTTTCTGTAGGAGATTATTCATTTTATACAAAAGATAGTAATGGGTGTATTTCAAAAGTTTCAAATACAGTATCAGTAAATCCAATTGAAAACTTAGCTGTTACATTAGATTTAAACAATACAGACCTTATTTGTTTTGGAGAGAATTTGGCTTCTGTGGATGCCTTCGTAACCGGTGGTTTAGGAGATTATATGTATTCTTTAACAGGAACCGATTACTTAGGAAGAAATGTGGTTATACCTGCCCAAAGTACTAGTTTCTTTGGTGATTTATATGCAGGAGATTATACATATACTGTTACCAGCCAGGATTGTGGACCAGAAAACATTTTGTTTACGATAAAGCAACCGATTGAATTTGTAGCAACCACAGCCCAAACAGATATTAGTTGTTTTGGAAATATTGATGGGACCATCACAATTAATGCTAGTGGAGGAACCCCAGATTATCAATACTCTTTATATGATAAAGATGGTAATGCTCTTTATCAATTTATAGAAGATGACAGTGATGGTACTTTGGGTACACATACTTTTAATGAGTTGGATGCAGGAGAGTATATTGTAGAAATTGTAGATGATAGAAGATGTTCGTTAGTCTTTACTAATATTGTGATTACCCCAGCTTCAGAAATTATACCTGTTGTGGTAGCTACTACTCCAGAGATGTGCGCCAATAGTGCTGATGGAACTGCTACTGTATCAATTACAGGTGGAGATGTGGGACCAGATCCTTTAAATCCAATCTACTATTGGAGTATTACCGGAGAGGAAACTAGCTTTCAATTAGTGACTGATCCAGCCAATCTGGTGATTCAAAGCCTTCCTGGTGGAGTAACGAGTTTGTTTATTAGAGATTCTAAAAACACCAGAAACTGTGAAGTGGCTGTTAATTTGAATATTACTCCTGGTGTTGCGATTGATGCGTCTTTAACTACCCAATTAGATTGCCCTGTTTTTGATGTAGAGACCAATCAAATGATTAAAGATCCAGTATATCATATTGATTTTGTAATGAATGATGGTACTACTCATAGTGATATTATGTACGAGCTAGAAGGGATTAATGGTACACCTACACCAGCGTCCAATTTTAATATGACCGGTTCTTTTGTAGTAACTCCTGGTGAATATCAAGGATCTATTACAAGTAGCAGCGGGTGTGAAACCATCATAGGTACAATCGTGGTAGAAGAGTATGCCTTACTTACTGCACCTATAGTTCGAATAACAGGAAATGCCAGTAATGTAAATGAACATGAAATTGTTTTCTCTGGAGTACCTGAAAATATAACAAGTACTTATAAATATTTCATTACCTATTTAGAAAATGGTGGTGACGAGAGAGAATTAGAATCTAATAAGTTCGTAATTAGCAGTACAGGCGATTATAAAATTAGAGTAGTAGATAATAACGGTTGTGAGATATCTTATACCCGTAGACTTACTTTTATAAATCTGATCATCCCTAATTATTATGATTCGAGCAGTGGATCTACATGGTATCCCGATCAAATATCAGAAAACATAAATGACCCATTCTATTTTCAGAATATCGAGGTAAAAGTATTTGATCGTTACGGAAGATTACTGGCTTCGTACAAAGGTGATCGTAGAAATGATGGATGGAAAGGTTTTCATAAAGGAAAAAGATTACCATCGGGAGATTATTGGTACTTCATTAGCCTAAATGATGAAGAAAACAAAACATATACTGGACACTTTACTTTACACAGATAGACATGAGAAATTATACTAGATTTATCGTATGGTTTACTATAGTTTTTTGTGCTGTAATTAGCAATATAGGCTATGGTCAAGAGTTTTTTGCACCGATCCAAAATCAATATTTGGCAGATAATCCTTATTTGTTATCTAATGCATACGCAGGGATTGGAAATTGTTGGCAAATCAGAGCTTCCGGTTTTGAGCAATGGGTAAATATTCCCGAATCTCCAGGCACACAATCCATCTCTATAGATGGTAGGATATCAGATCGCTCAGGAATAGGAGCTGTCCTTTTTAATGATAAAAATGGAGAGACTTCTCAAAAAGGTGCTCAAGTGTCTTTTGCACATCATTTAACGCTAAGCGGAGAAAAACAATACTTGTCCTTTGGGCTTAGTTATCGATATACCCAATTTACTATTAATTCATCTGGATTTAATAATGGTAATATGGCAAACCCAATTAATCCAGGTCTGGAAAATATTAAAATTACCAATTCTAATTTTGATATTGGTGTACTATATAGGCTTAGAGGTTTTTTTCTGAATGTAAATGCAGTGAATTTGTTAGAAAAGAATCTTGATGAAGCCAATATTTCTGAACCAACCTCTATACAGAACTATTATGTGTATTCTGGCTATACATTTTACAGTAGAAATAGTTCTATAGAAATAGAACCTTCTACACTTTACCAGAATTTTGTAAGCGACGGGAGAAGTACTGCAGATTTTAATTTAAAAATTAGAAAAACAAAGAGAGAAGATTACTATTGGGCAGGGGTTAGTGTACGAACGTTGATTGATCAAGATTTTAAACCCTTATCAATTTCTCCTATGATAGGAGTTAAGAAACATAATTTTTATGTAGCTTATGGATATCAGGCAAACATTAATGAAATATATGAAGCAACTACCCTGGCAGGGTCACATCTAATTACATTAGGATTAGATTTTGGATGTAGAAAAAGTAAGTGTGGGTGTACCTATTAATAATAAAATGATACGAAGAATCTAAAAAAATAGGCTGAGGTTTGTTAGGCTATTGTAAGCAACTACTTATAATGGCTTAGCAAACCAATTTGTATCCATACCCTCTTACATTTATGATTTGTATAGAATCGTCTTGTTTTAGTTTTTTTCTAAGCTTAGTAATAAAAACATCCATACTTCTACCGCTAAAAAAATCATCGTCTCCCCACAGTTTTTTCAAAATCATAGAGCGATCAAGAACCTGGTTTTTGTTTTTTACAAGGTGAAAAAGGAGGTGGGCTTCTCGATGTGTAAGTTGCTGTTGCTCTTCTTTGTAAATGAGAACCTGTTTAGGGAAATCAAAAGTATATTCACTTATGGTAATAATCTCTGCCTTTTTTTGAATTCGGGTATGATGTAACAAATTGTTAATACGTACAATTAACTCTTCCATGCTAAAAGGCTTCTTAAGGTAATCATTTCCTCCTAAGGTAAACCCTTCGACTACATCTTGTGTTTGTGATTTTGCAGTTAAAAAAATAATAGGGATAGTTTCATTTTCTTCTCTAATTTCTTTAGCTAGTGTAAATCCGTCTTTTTGGGGCATCATAACATCCAAAACTAATAGTTGTGGTTCTTTTTTTTTGTAAAGTGTATAGGCTTCGCTACCATTAGTTGCAAGATGAACTATGAAGTTTCTTGTTTCTAAGCTTTCTTTAATAATTTGCCCTAATGAAGGTTCATCTTCTGCAAGTAGTATTTCTATATTTTTAACCATTAGGTAGTACGATTTTGAAATTAGTAACCCCTTGATCTAGTAGTAACTGTATAGTTCCATTGTGTTTTTCGATAATAGTTTTGGCGTAAAATAACCCAATGCCAAAACCTTTTATGTCATGTGTATTCCCTTTGGGGACACGATAAAACTTCTCGAATATTTTTTCTCTATGTATTTTGCTTAAAGAGGTTCCTGTGTCTTTAATCTCGATGGTTATATTGGAATCTGTATTGTTTGTAGTAATACTTATTGTTTCTCCACCGTATTTAATGGCATTATCAACAATGTTATTAATGGCATTTTCCAGATGAAACACATCTGCTTTTTTCCAGATGTTTTCATGAGAACTGAGGTTTGTAATGTTCTTTTCAGGAGAATTTGCCACATGCTTTTTTACAATCATATCAACCAATTCTACCAGATTTACTTCTTCAAAATTTAGCTGTAGTTTATCATTATCCAGAGTAGCTGTTTCTAGAATCTTTTCTACCATAGTATTTAATTTTCCTAATTGATCAGAAGAGATAGCAGCATATTTTTTTGTTTTCTCCTGATTATTTTCCCGATTAAAGCTTTGTATACCTTCTATAGCAGCGCTAATAGTCGCTATAGGAGTTTTAAACTCATGAGTAATATTACTTATCAGGTCATTTTTTAACTCGGCTAATTGTTTTTGGTGATTAATTATTTTAAGAAGATATAACAAACACCCTATTACAGAGATTACTAATAAGAAAGATAGTAAGATTCCAAAGAGGTTTTTCTTTAAAATAGTGAGAGTAGTATTACTAAAGTAAAGCTCTATAAAACTATTCGGAGGTAAATAAATAGATTTCGATTTGGTAAACAGTCGCTTTTGGTGCTTTGCAAGTTTGGGCGATTCTTTTTTAATTGTATCCAATGGAGCACCTTCCTCTTTGTAAGACAATTCATAATCAACGGTGATGTTTTTTCTTGATAATTCGATCTTTAGTAAACTATCAATTTTACTTTCTTCTAATTTATCCTGACCAATTGAAATTACAATTTTGGAGGTTAAGGATTCTATAGGAGTTATATCTTCAATAATAATATCGCTACACTCCATTATATTGATAAAACTTTTCGCAGAATCATTAGAGTTTATGGTATTTAAAAATTGTTCAAGAGAATCAACAATTTTTCTTCTAATAAAAGTTGCTTGATGTGTTTTGTTTGAGTCGTTGTGTATTGCCTTTTCGAAGTAAGATTTTATCGAATCTAAGATATGATTAAAGTTTTTGGAGCCTGATGTGTGTTTAAAATAACTTCCTTCTGATATAAAATTAACAGTTTCGTCCTTGGCTAATTCTTCATAGTATTGATTCACAGCATTATCAAGACTGATCTGTACCTCATTAATGAGTTGTTGTTTTGAAGATTGATAATTTTTAAAGTTCCAATATACCTGTATAGCAAGTGTAACCAGGATTACCATGGTTATAAAGTATAATAGTGTTCTATAGCTTTTCTGTTGCATGTATCAAAGGTACTATACTTAATTGATAACAAACGAGTCGGTTAACACTCGTTAACACTGGTTAACGCTTTGCTTAGCATTAGGTTTTCATATTTGCAACATCAATATATCAAAATTGTATAAGTATAACTTAAAAAAATAATGACCATGATACGAATTATGATACTAGTATTGCTATTTATGTATAATGCCATGATAGCTCAGGATTTTCAAGGAGTTGCAACCTATCAAACTAAGCGTATGGTTGATTTTAGTATGGAAGATTCTAAGGTGGATTCTGAAATGCAAAAACAAATCAAAGAGATGTTAGCAAAAAAATTTCAGAAAGAATATACACTTCAATTTAATTCGATTTCATCCATCTATAAAGAAGAAATAAACCTTGATGCTCCACAAACATCAATACCCGGAGTCGAATTGGTGATTGTAGGAGCATCATCCTCAGATATTCTTTACAAGAATACAAAAGAAAAAAGATATACTAATCAACGCGATATGTTTGGTAAAACTTTTTTGGTAAAGAGTTTATTGAAAGATCGAAAGTGGAAACTAGCACAAGAAACCAAAAAAATAGGAAATTATACATGCTATAAAGCTACTGCCACCCTTACAGTAAACAAATACAATAATACCGTAAGCGATGATAATACAAATAGAGAGCCAAAAGAGGTAGTGCAAACGTTAACCGTTTGGTATACTCCAGAGATTCCGGTTTCAAATGGCCCAAGTAGGTATTGGGGGCTCCCTGGCTTGATATTAGAAGCTAATGATGGAGAAGAGACTATTCTATGTACAAAAATTGTTTTAAACCCAAAGAAAGCAATCGATATTAAGGAACCAAAAAAAGGAAAAATCGTTACCGAAGAAAAATTTAATGCCATTCTAGTGAAAAAACAAAAAGAAATGGAAGATACAATGCCACATGGTGATGGAAATAGTATAGAGTTTAAGATAGGTGGATAGGTAAGACATAAAAATTAAGTATGAAGAAGGAAATAGTTGTTTTGGTGCTACTTTTCGTAGTGTCCTGGGGGAGTATTGCCCAAAAAGTACAGATTAGTGGTTTTGTAAAGGATTCTATAGGGAACCCATTAGGGATGGCCAATGTGATTGCATACAAAAAAAAAGATAACACAATGGTATCTTACGGCATAACGAATGATTTAGGGAAATATAAGGTTTCAGTACCTGCTAATGAAACTTACCTGTTAAAAGTGAGTTTTATTGGCCTCGTAACAGAGGATAGGACAGTAGAAATTACTGATCAAGATGTAGAGGCCGATTTCAAGATGGTTGAGGATCAGAATAAGCTAGATGAAGTAGAGATAGTTTATGAGATGCCGGTAGTAGTAAAAGGTGATACATTAGTTTATAATACAGATTCGTTTACAGATGGGTCTGAAAAAAAACTAGGGGATGTTCTCAAAAAATTACCGGGTGTAGAAGTTAATGAAGCCGGAGAAATAGAAGTTGATGGAAAAGCAGTTTCTAAAGTTATGGTCGAAGGGAAAGACTTTTTTGATGGGAATTCTAAATTGGCGACAAAAAATATTCCTGCAGATGCTTTGGACAAGGTAGAGGTATTAAAAAATCATGAAGAAGTAAGTCAACTGAGAGGGCTTAGTAATTCTCAGGATCAGATAGCAATCAATGTTAAACTTAAAGAAGGTAAAAAGAATTTTTGGTTTGGTGATGTAACAGCAGGTGCTGGAGTAGCTACAACAGAACGTTATCTGATAAAACCAAAGCTGTTTTATTACAGTCCAAAGTACAGCTTAAATCTATTAACCGATTTTAATGATATTGGAGAACTACCGTTTACCTTTATGGATTATTTTAAGTTTACCGGAGGCTTTCGAAATTTAAGAGCAGGAGGAAATTCATTATCTCTATCTTCTGATGATTTAGGGTTCGCTTTATTGCCAAATAACAGAGCAAATGAAATTAATACCAAATTTGGAGCTACAAATTTTAATTATTCACCCAGTAAGAAATTGGATATAAGCGGGTATGGGATTTTTAGTGGTACCAAAACCAATATGATGACGACAACTCGTAATGTTTATATCGATACTACAGATGACCCTAATGATAATACTGTAGAAGAAACTTCTGATATCAACGAAAAACAGAATAATTTAGGGTTGCTAAAATTAAGTGCGATTTATAAACCTAATGGTAATTTTAGGTTAGATTATGATATTTTAGGTAAACTAGCCAAGCAAGAAGAAGAGAGCATTTTTTCATCTTCCAGAGGAGAGGTTTCCGAAAACATTTCTGAAATGCTTAATAATACACAAGGTTCTATTCAACAAAGTATAAATGGTTATTATACACTAGGTAGTAAAAATGTGTTTTCATTAAATGCACAACATTTTTTTCAAAATAGAGATCCATTTTATAATGCTATTCGGGATCAAATACCTTTTAGAGGCATTTTTACGCAAATTAATAACCCTCTGGATCCTAATGAAGATGATTTTGAACCATTACAGGAGTCAGGTACATACAATATAAATCAAGATAGGAGAATACGAACCAATTCGTTAGATGCAACAATAGATTATTACCGAATACTTAACAAAAAAAGTAATCTTAGGTTTACTTTTGGATCCAGTTATAGTAATAAGAATTTTGATTCAAGTATTTTTCAGATCTTGAATAGTGGAAATAAAAACAGTTTTGACCAGGATAAGTTTAAGAACAAGGTCAAGTATAAATTTGTGGACACTTATGGCGCGGTTCACTACAAATTCATCAAAGGTATTTTTACCATCAACCCTGGTGTTAGTTTACATAATTATAGGCTTAAAGATCAACAATTAGGAACTACGGTTCAACAAAATGAATGGAGAGTTCTACCAGACATCTTGGTGATTGCACAATTTAAAAAAAATGAAAGCTTACGATTTGATTATTTGATGACTGCCAATTATGCTGGTATAAGTAATTTGGCAAAAGGGTATGTGTTTAGTAATTATAATTTCTTATTTCAGGGAAATCGCAACTTAGAAAGCTCCTTATACGATAATTATTCATTGAACTATACAAGTTTCAACATGTTTAATTATACAAATGTTTATGCTGGTGTTAGGTACTCTATTAGTCGTAACCCCATAAAAAGTACGAGTAATATAACTGGTATTAATCAAGTAAGTACACCTGTTAATTCTGGATTAACCGATCATGTTTTTAGAGCAGATGGTAGTTTCGAACGTAGTTTTGGAAAGATAAAAGGAAGAGTATCTTCCGATTTTAGCTGGTCTAAGTATCATAATATTGTTAATGAACTACCTAGTGAGAGTATAAGCTTAACTCAAAACTATGAAACGAAATGGTCAACAAACTTTAAAAAAGGACCTAATTTTGTTTTGGGTTATGGTCTTAGAATTAATGAGTATGATAATAACGAATCGCGAACTACTTTTTATACCAATCGCCCTTTCGCTAGGTTAAATTGGTCGTTTGCCAAGGGGTTTTTGTTAAAGTCTTCTTTTACTCATAATGATTATAGAAATGAAGGGCAGGTAATCAATACATATAGTTTTTGGAATGCATCGATATTTTATCAAAAACCTGATAGCAAATGGGCATATAAACTTTCTGGTACCAACCTTTTACAGACAAATAGTATAAACCGGGATAGTTTTAATGAGTTATTTACGAGTACTTCCAGTTATAGGGTACAACCAAGGTATTGGGTGCTTAGCATTACTTATAATTTGTGATAAACCAGCAGAAAAGACTATGTGTCATAATTGTAATTTAATATTTGTAATCATTGATTATAGCTTTCGTCTAAGATTAGTATATAAACTGCAAAATACATAAAATGACAGCAATAAAAGAGCAAGATATTATTACGAAAACAAGCTCTAAAAACTTTGAAGAGTCTTATAATACACTGGTAGATATCATTACTAATAACCCAAATTTGAAAATAGTTGCTCAATTAGATCACCAGGCAAATGCATCCTCTGTAGGCTTGCAATTAAATCCAACACGTCTAATTCTTTTTGGTAACCCTCAATTAGGAACACCGTTAATGCAAAAAACTCAATTGATAGGTTTAGATCTGCCACAAAAAATATTGATTTGGGAAGATGATCACGGAGAAGTCAAAGTCTCATATAATAATCCCGAGTTTTTGAAGTCTCGTCATAATATTAGTAATCAAGAAGATATTTTTACAACTATCAATAACGCTTTGGGAGCTATTTCAAATAAGGTTATTGCAGGAAATTAATTTACTCTTTTAATAACTATTTTTCTCCTTTAGGAGTAAAAAAATGAAAGATTTGTATATGTAAGAGTTTTTGTACTAGAGATTTATTAATAAAGATTAAAAGTAGTATAAATATCTAAAAACCAGTATAAAACCAAAATGAATTGCTTAGTTTTGCGTTTACTGTCAATATGGAATACAATTTTATAATATTGATAGTTAGACTAACCAAAGCTAATTAAATGACTAAACCTAAAGATCGCTTGCATTTTCTCGATGCAATACGAGCATTTGCTATTATAATGATGTTACAAGGTCATTTTGTACATGCATTACTGGCTGATGTGTATCGAGATAATAGCAATGTGGTATATGTGATATGGGAGTATTTTAGAGGAATTACGGCGCCTACTTTTTTTACCATCACAGGATTTGTTTTTAGTTACTTATTACTCAAAAATAAAGAGGAGGGGGTAGAGAACCCAAGAGTTCTTAAAGGTATAAAAAGAGCTGTTAAAGTTATTTTATGGGGATACTTTTTACGTTTAAGTCTCTTTGCTATTTTTGAGGGTACTGTAAATCCTTCTTTTTTTTATGTAGATGTTTTACATTGTATTGGCACTTCTTTATTACTGTTGATATCGATTTACCTAATTGTATATCAAATTAATAAAACTTATTTTCTAACAACGCTTTTGTGCTTGGGACTGGTTATTTTTTTACTAGAACCGGTCTATAGTATCTGGAATTTAGAGTTTTTACCCAAAACAGTAGCAAATTATTTTACCTCTAAAAATGGTTCTGTTTTTACATTGTTTCCCTGGTTTGGCTACGTTTGTTTTGGTGGTTTTATGGCAGGTCTGTTTTTGAAACATAAAAATGGTCCTAAATTTTATAAGCATGCGATACTCTCTCTAAGTATTGTTGGAGTATTGTTGATGTTTTGCTCTTCGCCAGTATTAATGCTATTACATAATGTTACAGGTGTGGTTGTTTTTAAGTCGGTGGCATATAATAACTTTCTATTTATAAGGCTTGGAAATGTTTTAATTCTTTTTTCTGTTTTTGTTTTGTTGAAAGATTTTCTTACTAGCAAAATACTAACTAATATAGGAAAGCGAACATTGTCTATATATATACTTCACTTTTTTGTGTTGTATGGTAGTTGGTTCGGTCTCGGGCTCAATCGTTTTTTTTACCATCAACTTAATGTTGTCGAGATTTTTATAGGTGCATTGTTTTTTATTATAAGTATTAGTGGGATTGTACTTTATTATTATAAGCATGAAAAAGACCTAAAAAGCTATTCATATAATGTTGTAAAGGGTATTCGTTTAAAAATCAATGATTTGATTTCAGGGCTTGCTGCCTTGCTTAAGACAAATGTTATTATACGTAAGTATAAGGCGATTCGACAAACCAAAGAGTAAACCAGGCGGTTTTATAAGTACTTGTTTTTTTGTTATAATGTTAAAAATCAGTATATTATATAGGTGTAATCAATATTCTTTAGTTATGCCAACAATAAAATCATTAAATAAATGGGCAAATGCTCATACGTATTACCCTTTGGATCTATTAAGAGTTTCATTGGGAGTTTTTCTATTCATAAAAGGGATTGATTTTATGAGTAATAGCCAAATTTTGGTGGATTTAATAAAACCCGTTCAGAATTTGGCTGGATCGATGATTATCATTCATTATGTAGCTCCTGCACACTTAATCGGTGGTATTCTAATTGCATTTGGGTTGTTAACGAGATGGTCGGTTATAGTACAGCTTCCTTTGATTATTGGAGCCGTTCTTATCAATTTTATTGGGACGATGAATACAGCTAACCTTGTTATTGCAAGTGTAATTCTTTTATTATGCGTGTTTTTCGTATTCTATGGTTCAGGAAAACATTCTGTAGATTATTACTTAAAAATGCAACAGTAGTAAGAAAGTATAGATTAGATTATCAAACAGAAAAGAGAATAATTGAACAATTATTCTCTTTTCTGTTTATTTGTATTGATTAGCTTAGGAATACTAGAGATCGGATAAACGAGAATTATTACAGCGTAAAGGTACATCAAGATAAATAGTGTCTAATGTCTTAGAAACATAGATGTCATAGGATATTTTTTTTCTGTTTTTTTTCATTTGTTCTTTTAGCTCTGCCCATTCTTTATCATCATAAGTGTTGCTTTTTTTATAGTATTCAGCATCTCTCTGTTTTTTCGCAAGTATTGCCAAAGGAGCAATTAACCTGTATTGATGAACTTCTGGATTGTTTTGTTCTATTTGAGTGACAGATGATACTACTTTACTTAATTCGTCATTTGTAACATGGTTTTGTCCTATTGATAAAAGACATACCAATAGCATTACTGCAGTCATTGTTATTTTCATTTTTTTGGGATTTTGGGACGTTAATATTCATAATGTAATGTCAACAAACGGGTATGTAGGTTTTGTGTATTTGATTATTAAACACAATAATTTTTATGAAATTTTATATAAGTGGTTAATATTCAATAGCTAAGATAGGTATAATGATTAAAAGTAGGTTACGGAAAAACCGCAAATTTATATGGGGATTTCTCCCCTAAAAGTGCTTCGAGGTATTGTCATTACTGGTGTTCAGGGAACTTTAAGACCAGTTTTTGAATTTTTGAAGAAAAATGTATAAAATCTGCCATCAGACTAGTAGTAGTAACGCCTGAGAGCGTTTTTAAAAAATAGGATAAAATGTCGTTTTTTTTCTATAAACAACACAAATTCTATGATTTTAAGTGTTTTTTTGAGGGAAATCAATTAAAAAAGTGTCATTTTTTTCCTTCAAAAAAACTAATTGATACCATACAGTCTTTTTTATTGTATGTTTAGGTATATTACAATGTTTGATTAATCATTTACCAGGATGATATACTGGTGTTTTTGTCAAGAGGAATATTAACATGTATTGTATCCAACGTTTTAGAGGTATGGATATTATTTTTGAAGCTAAAAGCTTTCTTTTTGTTTTTTCTCAATTCTCTTTTTATTCTTCGCCACTCTTTTTTACTGTAAAAATCTTTGTCTTTGGTAAGAATAGAAGATTCTACAATTAATCTGTTAACAACTACATCCTCCTGATTTGTACTGTATTGCTCTTCTTGAATTTGATTATCAATAGATCTTACAGAAGAATAGTCTGTCTGAAAGTCTTGTCCAAAGGACATGCTACAAACAAATAAAAATGTGAAGTAGATTACAAGATTTAATTTCATTTCCCAGAATTTTAATACGTTATTACGATCTTAATCATTTTAACATTAAAAAACATATCAAAATTATTCCCCTCAAAATAATAAATATGCTACACAAGTGTTACAACAAGTTAACGCTGTAAAAATAATAATATTACTTCGTTTTATGCTACGGTAAGACCGCATTTTTTATAGGTATTGTTGTAAAATCGATATAAGGACTGTTTTTTACGATAAAGTTATAGGTTGAACGCTTTTTTAACAGCATCTACATAGTCTAATTTTTCCCAAGTAAAGAGTTCTACTTCTTTTGTTATCTTTCCAGAATAGGGACTTTCAAAAACTTTTGTAATGGTTTTAGGCTCTTTTCCCATATGTCCATATGCAGCAGTTTCTAAATAAATGGGATTACGTAGTTTGAGTCGTTTTTCTATAGCAGCAGGACGCATGTCAAAAATAGTTGCTACCTTTTCTGCAATTTCTCCATCAGTAAGTCCTAAGGTACTGGTACCATATGTGTCAATGAAAATAGAAGTTGGCTCTACTACACCAATAGCATAAGACACTTGAACCAAAACTTCGTTGGCAATACCTGCAGCTACCAAATTTTTTGCGATATGACGAGAAGCATATGCAGCTGATCGGTCAACTTTACTAGGGTCTTTTCCAGAAAAAGCACCTCCTCCATGAGCTCCTTTTCCTCCATAAGTATCTACGATAATTTTTCTTCCAGTTAATCCTGTATCTCCATGAGGTCCACCAATAACAAATTTTCCTGTTGGGTTTATATGATAGGTAATAGCATCATTAAATAAACCTTGAACATATTCTGGAAGCTGTGCAATAACTCTTGGGATTAAAATAGAAACAATGTCACTTTTTATTTTAGTAAGCATAGCATCATCATTACTATCAAAATCATCATGCTGCGTAGATACCACTATTGCAACAATACGTTGCGGGATGTTATCATCATTATATTCGATAGTTACTTGACTTTTAGAATCAGGACGCAAATATGGTATTTCTTTTCCTTCTCTTCTTAACTTTGCTAATTCTAATAGTATTTTATGAGAGATATCAAGTGCTAACGGCATATAGTTAGCCGTTTCTTTAGTTGCGTACCCAAACATCATTCCTTGGTCACCAGCTCCTTGTTCTTCTTTGGTTTCACGATCAACCCCTTGATTAATGTCTTGTGATTGTTCATGAATCAAAGAGATAACACCGCAAGAATCTCCATTAAATTGGTATTCTCCTTTAGTATAACCAATGTTATTAATAACATCTCTGGCAATGTGTTGTACATCAAGATAAGTTTTTGATTTTACCTCTCCTGCTAGAACCACTTGGCCAGTAGTAACCAATGTTTCACATGCAACTTTAGAATCTGCATCAAAAGCAAGAAAATTATCTAATAGAGCGTCACTAATTTGATCTGCTATTTTATCCGGGTGTCCTTCAGATACACTTTCTGAAGTAAATAAATATGCCATTTGTTATTGTTTTGTCAAGAGAACTTTGACTGGATTTACATGCGAAGCTTCGATATAATTTGTAAAATCGAACTGCTTTAGCATTTTAAATCTGTATAGCTAAAACTATACATCATATAGGGTTGCAATCAGTCAAATCTTTCCCTTAGTACTATTTTGCGGCCAAAGGTAAAAAAAAAGATATGAATTAAAGGTATTTAACACATCATTAATTATTACTCAATTAGTATAAAATTTGTGGTGAAATTATTTTTAAATAATTGTGAGGTGATTTAAAAATAATTAGTAGCTTTGCCTCGAAGTTTCTTATACATGTTAATTAAGTTATTAAGAAAGGTGGAGGGAATAGACCCGATGAAACCTTAGCAACCCTTTATTTATAAAGAAGGTGCTAAATTCTATCCTAAGAATGCTTAGGAAAAGATAACCACGACACAATTGCTTTTCTGTAATTGTTGCTTCCTTTCTTTTTTAATTTAAAACATAAACATCTTTAGATGTTTTTTTGTATTGGTAATGAAACCATATTTTGAGAAGTAATCTCAGATGTTTTTAGTAACTGTTATTTTGGTGTATCCAAAACAACTAAAAAGAAAAGAATTATGAGTTCACAAAAATTTGCAACAGAAGCACTACACGCTGGTCATGATGTATCTGCCAATGCAGGGACTAGAGCGGTACCTATTTATCAAACAACATCTTATGTTTTTAATGATGCAGATCATGCAGCCAACCTATTTAATCTATCAGAGCCTGGATTTATTTATACAAGATTAAATAATCCAACAAATGATATTTTGGAGCAGCGTCTTGCTGCTTTGGAAGGAGGAATCGCTGCAGTGGTTACAGCCTCTGGCACGGCGGCTATAAGTACAACGTTACTTACATTACTTAAAGCAGGGGATCATATAGTGGCTTCTAGTAGTTTGTATGGTGGTACCTATAACCTTTTGAGTGTTACCTTACCAAGATTAGGGATTACTACTACATTTGTAGACCCTTCAAATCCTCAAAATTTTGAGGAAGCTATACAAGAAAACACAAAAGTATTTTTTGTCGAATCTCTTGGGAACCCCAAATTGGATGTATTAGATCTAAAGGCGATTTCTTCTGTGGCAAAAGCTAGTAAGTTGCCGTTTATTGTAGATAATACCGTTGCAACGCCAGCATTGCTAAATCCGATCGAGTATGGGGCTAATATTGTTATTCACTCGCTTACCAAGTACATTAGTGGTAATGGAACTTCTTTAGGAGGAGTTATTATAGATGCCGGTACTTTTGATTGGTCTAGTGGTAAGTTTCCAGAATTTACAGAGCCATCTCCAGGTTATCATGGACTAATTTATCATGATGTGTTGGGAGCAGCTGCGTTTATAGCTAAGATTCGAATAGAGGGATTAAGAGATTATGGTGCTGCCTTAAGTCCGTTTAATTCATTTCAGATTTTGCAAGGCTTAGAAACATTGGATATCAGAATTCAAAAACACAGTCAAAATGCATTACAACTTGCACAATGGTTAGAAAAACAAGATAAGGTGACTTGGGTAAAATATCCTGGACTAGAAAATGATTCCTATTATAACTTGGCTAAAGAGTACTTGCCAAAAGGACAAAGCGGGATTATTACATTTGGGGTAAAAGGTGGGTTTGATTCTGCTAAAACCGTGGCCAATGAAACAGCTATATTTTCTTTGTTAGCTAATATAGGAGACTCAAAATCATTGATTATACACCCAGCAAGTACAACTCATCAACAACTGAATGAGCAACAACAGGAATCTACAGGAGTAACTCAGGATCTAATAAGGTTATCAGTTGGTTTAGAGGATCTAGAGGATTTAAAAGAAGACCTAAGCGCCGCATTTGCAAAAATAGGCTAATCTATATTATAATTATTTATGCTTCAAAAATTAGACATTTCAAACTTTACAACGGTAAAGGGTAGGTATATTGATCAGATATCTTTAACATTTGAAACCTTTGGAAAACCATTGCACACCGCGCCTATAGTTTTGGTGAATCATGCACTTACCGGTAACTCTACTGTTTGTGGAGAAAATGGATGGTGGAACGGTTTGATAGGAAAAGGAAAAAGTATCGATACTGATCAGTATACTATAGTGTCTTTTAATATCCCAGGTAATGGATATGATGGAGTAAAAGAAAACCTTTTTGAAGAATATAAGATTTTTACAGCAAGAGATATTGCAGCAATATTTGCAGAAGGATTGCAAAAACTGAATGTGCAAAAACTATACGCTGTTATAGGAGGTTCGGTAGGAGGAGGAATTGCTTGGGAATTAGCTGTGTTACAGCCAAAAATGATCAAACATTTGATTCCGATAGCAGCCGATTGGAAATCTACAGACTGGTTAAAAGCAAATTGCTTGGTACAAGAGCAGATTCTTTTAAATTCTAGTAACCCGGTACATGATGCGCGACTACATGCAATGATCATGTATAGATCACCGCAGTCATTTAAACAGAAGTTTGACGGAAGTTATAATGACGAAAAAGATATGTTTAATGTCGAAAGTTGGCTAATTCATCATGGTAAAAGGCTAGAAAAAAGATTTTCATTACTGGCGTATAAATCATTAAATCATGTATTGGCTCATATAGATATAACTGCAGAAAGAGGATGTTTTGAAGAAGTAGTCGAAAATATCGAATCAAATATTCATATTATAAGTGTAGATTCTGATATATTTTTTACAGAAGCCGAAGATAAAGCTACCTTTGCAGCGTTAAAAAAAATAAAAAGTAATGTAACGCATGGAAGTATTTGTTCGGCACATGGTCATGATGCATTTCTGATAGAGTTCGAACAATTAAGTGAATTGTTAAAAGATGTTTTTTAAAAGGAATAAATTGATAAACAATAAGATTTATTTTTTTAAACAATACTAAAATTTAAACGAGTGAAAGTTTTAAAATTTGGCGGAAAGTCATTAGCTAATGGTAAAGGAATAGAAACCGTTGTTAATATTATAGAGGATAAAGTTAAAAAAGGAGAACAGATTACTGTAGTATTATCTGCCAGAGGAAACTCTACAGATGAGTTAGAGGCAGTTCTTGAAAAAGCTGCAAAGAATGAAGATTATTCAACTTTATTGAACGCTTTTAAAGAATATCAATTAGCAGGTTTTGAAGGAGTAGATGTTAACGAAGAGTTTGAAACTTTGGATAAGCTTTTTGGCGGAGTTTCTTTATTGGGAGATTATAGTAAAAGGATAAAAGATCAAATACTCTCTCAGGGAGAGGTGATTTCTGCTAAGTTGCTTACGCATATACTAAAAAGTAAAGGGATTCAGGCTAATTTTACAGATAGTAGAACATTAATAGTTACCGATGATCAATTTGGAGACGCACAACCTCTGGATAAATTGTCTAAAGAAAATGTAATTAACCATTTTAAAAAGCACAATGGTCCTACAGTAAATGTGGTAACAGGTTTTATTGCTTCTAATACTAAAAATGAAACGACTACATTAGGTAGAAATGGAAGTAATTATACTGCATCTTTGTTAGCCAATTATTTGGACGCAGAAGAGTTGCAGAATTTTACACACGTAAACGGAATTTATACAGCCAATCCGGATTTGGTGCCAGATGCTAGAAAAATTGAAAAACTTTCATTTACAGAAGCTAATGAATTGGCGTATTTTGGCGCAAATATTTTGCATGCAAAAACTATTATTCCTTTAATAGAAAAGAATATTCCGCTTCGTATTTTAAATACATTTGATCACGAAAATGAAGGAACTCTTATTACTGCAGAAGCAAGTGAGAAAGGAATAAAATCACTTTCTGTGTTAGAAAATGTATCGCTGATAAATCTCGAAGGACGTGGTCTTTTAGGAAAAGTAGGAGTAGATGCAAGAATTTTTAAAGCTCTCGCTTATAAAAATATAAGTGTTAGTATTATATCGCAAGGATCCTCAGAAAGAGGAATAGGACTGGTGGTAGATGCAGAAAAGGCAAAAGAAGCAAAAACGGTTCTGGAAGAAGAGTTTGAGTCTGATTTTTACAAGAGAGATGTAAGTAGAATTACAGTAGAAAAAGATGTTTCTGTAATCTCTATTATAGGTCAGGATTTAAGTACTTTTCATAAGCCGTACAATGCACTGATAAGAAACCAGGTAATACCGTTGTTGTTTAATAATACGGTAACTGGTAAGAATGTAAGTTTAGTTGTTAAAAAAGCTCAACTGCACAGAGCATTAAATGTTATTCATGGAGAGATTTTTGATATCGCTAAAAAGATCAATATTGTAATATTTGGTCATGGATTGGTAGGAGGTACTTTAATCGACCAGATTTTACAATCTGCAAAAGGAATAGAAAAGAGAAAAAATATAGACCTAACTGTTTTTGCAGTTGCCAATTCTAGAAAAGTGATACTTCGTAAAAAAGGAGTTGATAAAAACTGGAAAGAGCAATTAGAGAACGAAGGGGGTTCTTACGAAGTAAAAGATATCATTAAATTCGCAGATGAAAATCATCTAGAAAACCTGATTGCAGTTGATAATACTGCTAGCGAAGCTTTTACAAAAAACTATATTACACTGGTAGAGCATGGGTTTGATTTGGTTTCGTCTAATAAAGTGGCAAACACTTTAAGTTTTGACTTTTATAAAGAGTTACGAGAGAAACTCGAGAAAAACCAAAAACAGTATTTGTATGAAACCAATGTAGGGGCTGGGCTTCCGTTGATCGATACTATTAAGTTATTGCATTTGTCAGGAGAAAATATAACTAGAATTAAAGGAGTATTTTCGGGATCTTTAAGTTATTTGTTTAACACTTTTTCGTCAGAAGAAAGACCGTTTAGTGAGGTGCTGCAGGAAGCTATTGATAAAGGATTTACAGAGCCAGATCCAAGAGAGGATTTATGTGGTAATGATGTGGGTAGAAAATTGTTGATTCTTGCAAGAGAGTTAGACTTGAGTAATGAATTTAATGATGTTCAAATAGATAATCTTATACCAGAAAACCTTAGAGAAGGAGAGGCTTCAGAATTTTTAGGAAGACTAAAAGAACTCGATTCAGTATATCAAAAAATAAAAGAGGAACAAAAACCAGGACATGTTCTAAGATATATAGGTGATCTTTCTGGTGACCTGTCACAAGAAAAAGGTGATTTGAAGGTGAAACTGGTATCTGTGTCAGAAGGTAGTTCATTGGGACAGGTAAAAGGGTCTGATTCTATTTTCGAAATTTACACAGAGTCCTATGGGGATCAGCCTGTGGTGATACAAGGAGCAGGTGCGGGAGCTGCTGTAACAGCCAGAGGAGTTTTTGGTGATATTTTAAGATTAGCAGATAAAGGTTAGGTAATAAACTTCTTTTGATTGTAAGAGGTTAAAATATATAAAGCGATGAAAATACAACTTAAAAGAATTGATAGTGATTATCATTTTGAACTAAAAAATGAAAGAGGTCATACTGCTTATATAGATAGCAAAGCAGCAGTAGGAGGTCATGATTTGGCACCAAGTCCTATGGAGTATGTGTTAATGGGAGTGGCTGGATGTAGTTCAATAGATATTATATCTATCTTAAAGAAACAAAAGCAAGAAATTACTTCTTATAGCGCAGAGGTAGACGGAACTCGCGAAAAAATTGATGGAGCAACCCCTTTTAAATTAATTGTTGTAACTGTCTTTTTGGAAGGAGAAATAGCACCAGAAAAAGCAAAAAGAGCAGCACAATTGTCTTTTGAAAAATATTGCTCAGTATCCAAAACATTAGAACCCACTGCAGAAATACAATATAAAGTAGTAGTAAATAATAAAGAAATATGAGTCAGGAGAGTAAAAAATTTGAAACACAAGCAATACGAACGCAGACAGAGAAGACTCAGTTTTTAGAGCATTCTGCCCCTTTGTATCTTACTTCTGGATTTGTTTTTGAAGATTCTGAAGAAATGAGAGCTTCTTTTGCAGAAGAAAAAGAACGTAATCTATATAGTCGTTTTAGTAATCCTAATACTACAGAGTTTGTAGATAAGATGTGTCAGTTAGAAGGAGCAGAGGATGGGTATGCATTTGCGACAGGTATGGCAGCGGTGTTTTCTACTTTTGCTGCATTGTTGGATAGTGGAGATCATATTGTATCTGCACGATCGGTCTTTGGATCAACACATACGTTGTTTACAAAGTATTTTCCTAAATGGAATATAGAAACCAGTTACTTTCAGATCAATGAGCCAGAAACTATAGAAGGTCTTATTAAACCAAATACAAAGATTCTTTATGCAGAGTCCCCGACAAATCCGGGAGTAGATGTTTTGGATTTAGAACTGTTAGGTAAGATTGCAAAAAAGCATAATTTACTACTGGTAATTGATAACTGTTTTGCAACACCATATTTACAGCAACCTATTAAGTTTGGAGCAGATCTGGTAATTCATTCCGCGACAAAGATGATAGATGGTCAAGGTAGGGTATTAGGAGGAGCTACTGTAGGAAGAAAAGAACTTATTCGAGAGATATATTTGTTTTCACGCAATACAGGGCCTTCATTGTCTCCATTCAATGCGTGGGTACTGTCAAAAAGTTTAGAAACCCTTGCGGTTAGAGCAGAAAAGCATTGTGATAATGCCTTAAAGCTTGCAGAGTTTCTTGAAACTCATCCAAAAGTTAATTGGGTAAAGTATCCTTTTCTTAAATCTCACCCTCAATACGAAGTAGCTAAGAAGCAAATGAAATTAGGAGGAAGTATGGTTGCTTTTGAAGTAAAAGGTGGAGTAGAAGGAGGGAAAACATTCTTTGATAGTATAAAAATGTGTTCGTTGTCTGCTAATTTGGGGGATACGAGAACCATAGTAACACACCCTGCATCAACAACGCATAGTAAATTAGCTGCAGAAGATAAGTTGTCTGTAGGGATCACAGATGGCTCTGTAAGATGCTCTGTTGGACTAGAGCATATAGATGATATTATAAAGGATATCGCGCAGGCGATCGATCAGATTTCGTAGCGGTTATTCGTAAAATTTTGTTTATAAATTGTGTTTCTAAACATAGAAATGTATTAAACAAGCCTGTGAAAATCAGTAGTTTTTATAGGCTTGTTGTGTGAATTGTAGTAGTGTTTTAATGAATAATTACTATATAAAATGGTTATTCGCTTAATAATCTACAAGATTAGTAGGGTATTTGTTGTGAATATCATAAAAATCGATGTTTGTTTGATATTTTGTGATTTAAAAAGGTTTGGAGTAATAAATTATATTCTATATTTGCACAGTACTCTACTGGTTTGGTAGGGTAATAGATTTAAAAGATTGCAAAAAAGATGATATTAGATAAAGTCGCTACACAGAAAACCACATACCAAGACGATAGAACGTCTGAGAAGCCGGTACGTAGTATTGCAAAAGCAGTAAGTTGGAGAGTTGTGGGAACACTTGATACTTTAATAGTGTCTTATGTATTAACAGGAGAAATAGCATTAGCTACTTCGATAGCTTCTGTTGATTTTGTAACCAAAATGATTTTGTATTTCTTTCATGAAAGAATTTGGAATCGTATAAAATGGGGGAGATAATCCTTTTATAAGTAATAGTTAAGATTAGAAAGATTTTGTTAAGAAGTTATGAGCTTTACTGAAAAAGAAATAGAAAAATTGAATCAGGAGTTTAAAGAAAAGACTCCGTTAGAGATAGTGCAGTGGGCAATAGAAAATGCAGAAAGACCTGTGGTTACTACTAACTTTAGGCCTTATGAAGTATCTATTCTTAATGTATGTGCGGCAGCAAAAAAAGATATTCCGGTGATTTGGTGTGATTCTGGATATAATACACCAAACACATACAGACATGCAGAATCGGTAATAGAATTATTAGAATTAAATATAAAACTTTATGTACCTAAACAAACCAGCTCGCATAGAGATGTAGTGATGGGGATACCAGGTATAGAGGACCCACAACATAAAGTTTTTACAGAACAAGTGAAATTAGAGCCTTTCAAAAGGGCGATGAAAGAGCATGCTCCAGATGTTTGGTTTACTAACCTTAGAAAAGGACAAACAGCATTAAGAGACTCTTTAGATATTTTAAGCCTTGGTAGTGATGGAGTGTTAAAAGTTAGTCCTTTTTACTACTATAGCGATGCAGAATTAGATGTCTATTTAGATGAAAATAATCTGCCAAATGAATTTAAATATTTTGATCCTACTAAAGTATTGGATAATAGAGAGTGTGGTATTCACACAAACTAATAAAAAATAAGAAAAAGCATAGCATGGAAATACTTGAAAAGAAAATGGAAAGAACAGCAATTCTTAATGTAAATCCTTTAGAAAGTGAAGCAATCTATATTTTTAGAGAAGTAGCAGCACAGTTTGAAAAGCCAGTTTTGCTTTTCTCTGGAGGAAAAGATTCTATAACTTTAGTAAGATTGGCTCAGAAAGCATTCTGGCCTGCAAAAATACCTTTTCCATTATTACATATAGATACAGGACATAATTTTCCTGAAACGATTGAGTTTAGAGATCGTTTAGCAGAAGAATTGGGAGTAGAATTAATCGTTCGTAACGTGCAGGATTCTATAGACCAAGGAAAAGTTGTCGAAGAAAAAGGAAGATATGCAAGTAGAAATAGCTTACAAACAACAACACTTCTTGATGCTTTAGAAGAATTTAAGTTTGATGCAGCAATTGGTGGAGCTCGTAGAGATGAAGAAAAGGCAAGAGCAAAAGAACGTATCTTTTCTGTAAGAGATGATTTTGGACAGTGGGATGAGAAAAATCAACGACCAGAATTATTTGATCACCTAAACGGTAAGATAGACTTAGGGCAAAATGTAAGAGTTTTTCCTATCAGCAACTGGACAGAATTAGATGTTTGGAGTTATATAGAAAAAGAAAATATTGAAATCCCTTCTATCTATTTTGCGCATAAACGTAAAACGTTTGTAAGAGATGGTATGATCTGGTCTGCAGAGGATGATGTGGTGTATCGAGATGAAAATGAAGAGGTAGAAGAAAGGCTAGTGAGATTTAGAACTGTAGGTGATATGTCTTGTACAGCAGCAGTACTTTCTGATGCAGTAACCATTGATAAAGTAGTTGCAGAAATCAGAGATTCACAGATTTCTGAACGTGGAGCCAGAATTGATGATAAGAGATCTGAAGCCGCGATGGAGAAAAGAAAACAACAAGGATATTTTTAAAGAAATCATGATTTTGAAACGGATAGTTTCTCGTGATAATGAAGAAATAATAAATTAAGATAAAAATTTTTGGAAGATAGTATTGACATTTCTGGCAGCCTAGTCAATCAATACTTATCAACCATCAACCAAAATAGGATGGACGTATTAAAAATAGCAACAGCAGGAAGTGTAGATGATGGAAAAAGTACCTTGATTGGTCGTATTTTGTATGATACAAAATCATTAACTACAGATAAACTAGAGGCTATAGAAACTAGAAGTAAAGCAAATGGTTTTGATTACTTGGATTTTTCATTGGCTACAGATGGATTGGTGGCAGAAAGAGAGCAAGGAATTACCATAGATGTAGCTCATATATATTTTTCTACAAAGACTAAAAGTTATATTATAGCAGATACACCAGGGCATATAGAGTATACTCGTAACATGGTAACTGGTGCTTCTACTTCCCAAGCTTCAATTATTTTGGTTGACGCTAGAAAAGGAGTGATCGAGCAAACATATCGTCACTTTTTTATCAATAACTTGCTTAGGGTTAAAGATGTAATTGTTGCTGTAAATAAAATGGATTTGGTAGATTTTTCTCAGGAGAAATACGAAGCTATAAAAGCAGATTTTCAAAACCTGATTGCAAAAAGCGAATATAAAGATCAGAATATTACATTTATTCCGGTAAGTGCTTTACAAGGTGATAATGTAGTAGAGAAATCAGAAAAAACACCATGGTATTCTGGGCAAACATTATTAGAACACTTAGAGGAATTAGATGCTCAGGATGTATATGAAAAAGCCCAAGCACGATTCCCTATTCAAACTGTTATTCGTCCTAAGAAAGATGAGTACCATGACTTCAGAGGATATGCAGGAAAATTATATGGAGGAGAATTTTCTGTAGGAGATGAAGTAACTGTTTTGCCTTCTTTAACCACTTCAAGAATCAAAGAAATTTACTTTTTTGATCAAAAATTTGAAACAGCAGGAAGAGGAAGTTCTTGTACCATCACATTAGAAGATGATGTAAATGTGAGCCGTGGTGATATGATTGTAAAAACATCAGAAAAACCACAAATAGAAAAGCAACTTACAGCTACCGTTTGTTGGATGGATAGTAAAAGTCTTAACCCAGGAACTAATTATTTTATTCAGAATGGAAGTACAAGAATTCTGGCAAAAGTAAAAAGTATCAATGGAACAATTACAACAGATTTTTCTGGAGAGGATACTTCAAAAAATGAGTTGAAATTAAACGAAATAGGAAAAGTTCAAATACAATTAAGTAAGCCTTTGGCTTTTGATTCATATAAGAATAATAAAGCTTCTGGATCATTTATATTAATTGATTCACAAACCAATAATACCTCAGGAGTAGGCTTTATAGAATAAATAAAACACACTTTTTTAAAAGAGAATAGATCAGATTTTTAAGACAGAAAAATAAGTATACAAAAGTCATAACTATACCCTTTTTTTAAGAGTAAGAAACACCAAAGAGATGCAAAGTTTTAGAACCGAAATAGAAAACCCGATTGTAGAAAACGATATTATAGAATTAGCTAATAAAATAGAGCAATTCCATAATGGTAAGATTGATGAAGAAAAGTTTCGTAGCCTTCGATTAGCAAGAGGAGTTTACGGACAGCGACAAGAAGGGGTGCAAATGATTCGTATTAAATTACCATACGGTAAAGTATTGAGTAATCAATTAAAACGAATTTGTGAAGTATCTGATGAATACTCAAGAGGAAGGTTGCATATTACTACACGTCAGGATATCCAGATACATTATGTAGATTTAAATAGAACACCAGAGCTTTGGGCAGAGTTAGAAAGAGATGATGTAACGTTAAGAGAAGCTTGTGGTAATACGGTGCGTAATGTCACTGCTTCAGAAACAGCAGGGATTGATCCTAGAGAACCGTTTGATGTGTCTCCTTATGCAGATGCACTGTTTCGTTTCTTTTTAAGAAATCCTATTTGTCAAGAAATGGGACGTAAGTTCAAGGTTTCTTTTTCTGGAACAGACGAAGATACAGGATTGTCTTACATGCATGATTTAGGTTTTATTGCTAAAATAGAAAATGGTGTTCGAGGATTTAAAGTAATGCTTGGTGGAGGTTTAGGATCGCAGCCAAGACATGCAGACGAATTATATAGCTTCCTACCGTCTGATAAAATTATCCCTTTGATGGAAGGAGTATTAAGAATATTCGATCGTCATGGTGAGCGTAAAAGTAGAGCCAAAGCAAGAATGAAATTCTTAATAAAAGACATTGGATTAGACGCTTTTAAAACGTTGGTAGAAGCAGAGCAAAATGCGATCGTAAATAAAACCGTTGCTATCGATGCCGATGCATATCAACCTTCTGTTCCGGTTTCTATAGAAGCTCCTCAGGTTGCTATTAAAGATCAAAAGACATATGATTTATGGAAAGCTACTAATGTAATTGCTCAAAAGCAAGAAGGATATGTGGCAATTGGAATAAAAGTACTTTTAGGTGATTTTTATACAGATAAAGCAAGATTATTAGCAGATTTGGTACAGAAATATGCGGCAGGAGAAATTCGTTTATCATTACGTCAGAATATCTTGATCCCATTTGTAAAAGAAGAGCTAGTACCATTTTTCTATCAGGAATTAGAAAAATTAGGTTTTGTAGATCCGGGATATAATAAAGCAGTAGATATTACAGCTTGTCCAGGAACAGATACTTGTAACTTAGGTATCGCAAGTAGTACAGGTATTGCAGAAGAATTAGAAAGAGTAATTAGAACAGAATATCCACAGTATTTAGAAAATGAAGATTTAGTTATAAAAATTAGTGGATGTATGAACGCTTGTGGGCAACACAATATGGCAAATATTGGTTTCCAGGGAATGTCAGTTCGTACCAAAGATAAATTAGTTGCTCCGGCACTTCAGGTATTACTAGGAGGAGGAAACTTAGGAGATGGAAAAGGTCGTTTTGCTGATAAAGTGGTAAAAATACCAAGTAGAAGAGGGCCAGAGGCATTAAGAAGAATCCTTGATGATTATGAAAAAAATGCAAACGGTAAGCTTTTTGTAGAGTATTATGCAGAAAAAGGAGAAAAGTATTTCTATGATTTCCTTACTGATTTATCAAATGTAGAAAACTTAACTCAAGAAGATTTTATCGATTGGGGGACAGAAGAAGAATACGTAAAAGCTATTGGAGTAGGTGAGTGTGCAGGTGTAGTAATAGATTTGATTGCCACGCTGTTTTTAGAAAGTGAAGAGAAAATAGAAAACGCAAAAAAATCGTTAGAAAACGAAGTATATTCTGATGCTGTATATCATGCATATAGCTCTTTGGTAAACTCGGCAAAAGCACTGTTATTGGCAGAAAAGAAAAAGACAAATACACATGCAGGTATCATCTCTCAATTTGATGTAGAGTTTGTTGCCAGCGGAAAAATAAGTCTAGAAGGAACATTTGCAGATTTGATTTATCAGTTGCAAAAAAATGCACCAACAAAGGATTTTGCAATTAACTATATAAACAGTGCAGAGCAGTTTTTGAAAAAAGTACAAGAATTTAGAGCTGCAGAAATTGCTAAGGTTTAATAGTTGTATCAGGTTGTAATCAAGTGTTGTAGTCTTGATTCTTTTGGGAGTGAGCGAGTTAAATGAAATAGTTAGTATCTTTGCTGCCCAGAATGAACAAGATGTTTTGATAACAATTTTAAAACAACCTGCGATGATAAATAAGATAGAACATTGCTATAGATGTTGTTAAAGAAACATATCTTGATAGTTCAGGATAGCTATAAAGATGGAAGAAAGAAATAATTTATATCCAGTTTTTTTAAAGGTAAAAAACCTAGAAGTCCTAATTGTAGGAGGAGGTAATGTTGCTGAAGAAAAACTTACGTTCTTATTAAAATCAAGTCCCGATGCTAATGTAACATTAGTTTCTCCTATGTTTAGAGAAGGTACTGTTGCCTTGGCGAATAAGTTTGGGATAGAAATGATTAATAAAAAATATCACAAGCGTTTTTTAAAAAGAAAACATATTGTGATCGCTACTACAGACGTTCCAGATGTTAATGTACAGGTGTACAAAGACTGTAGGAAAAGAAGTAAATTGGTTAATGTAGCAGATAACCCTCCGTATTGTGATTTTTATATGGGAGGAATCGTAACCAAAGGTAATGTTAAGGTGGCAATTTCGACCAACGGAAAATCACCTACCACTGCCAAAAGATTACGTCAGTTTTTTGAAGAAGTAATTCCTGAAAACATTGACGATTTAGTGAAGAATTTGAATAAATATAGAAAAACAATTAAAGGTGATTTCGAAGAAAAAGTAGATACACTTAACGAATTTACCAAAGGATTAATAGGAAAAAAGAAGTTGAAAAATGATCAAGACTGATATTTTAATAATCGGAGCAGGCCCAACAGGATTATTTACTGTTTTTGAAGCAGGATTACTGAAGTTGAAAACACATCTTATCGATGCTTTACCGCAACCGGGAGGTCAATGTTCAGAAATTTATCCTAAAAAACCAATTTATGATATCCCTGGATTTCCAGAAATACTGGCAGGAGATTTGGTGGATAATTTAATGGAGCAAATCAAGCCTTTTGATCCTGGGTTTACGTTAGGAGAAAGAGCAGAGACTATAGAAAAATTAGAGGATGATACTTTCTTAGTGACTACTAATAAAGGGACACAACATAATGCACCTGTCGTAGCAATTGCAGGAGGATTAGGTTCTTTCGAACCTCGTAAACCACCTATCCCAAATATTGTTGATTTTGAAGATAAAGGAGTAGCATATATTATTCGTGATCCAGAAGTATATAGAGATAAAAGAGTAGTAATTGCAGGAGGAGGAGATTCTGCACTAGATTGGACTATTTTCTTAGCAGAGGTAGCAAGTGAGGTAACTCTTGTTCATAGAAGAAATGAATTTAGAGGAGCTCTGGATTCTGTAGAACGAGTAGCAGAACTTACCAAATTAGGAAAAGTAAACCTAATTACAGAAGCAGAAGTAAAAGAATTAAAAGGAGAAGATCATGTAACTGGTGTAGGTATCAAGCACAAGACAAAAGGAGATATCGAGGTAAACACAGATTACTTCATCCCATTATTTGGATTGTCTCCAAAACTTGGTCCAATTGGTGATTGGGGATTAGAGATTGAGAAAAATGCAATCAAAGTAGATAATTCATACGATTATCAAACCAATATACCAGGAATCTATGCTATTGGTGATGTAAATACATATAAAGGAAAACTAAAGTTAATCCTTTCTGGTTTCCATGAAGCGGCAATCATGTGCCAAAGTGCTTATCAAAGAATTTTCCCAGATAAAAAGTATGTAATGAAGTATACTACTGTTGGTGGAGTAGAAGGATTTGATGGAACCAAAAAAGAAGCTAAAAAAGAAGTAGTAAAAGCAATTAACTAAAAATTAGTAGCTTTACTTAAATATAGAGCCTCACAACTTCTTATTGATTTTGTGAGGTTTGTAGAATATAAAATTATCGACAGAAATTTAAAAACATGTCAGACGTTACCATAAAAATCAAAGATAGAGAAGGAGTTGTACACGAAGTACAGGCACCAACAGATATGGCAATGAACCTAATGGAGGTTTGTAAAGCCTATGAGCTACCGGTAGAAGGTACCTGTGGTGGTATGGCAATGTGTGCTTCTTGTCAATGTTATGTTACATCTGATCATGAGTTACCAGAAATGGGACAGGATGAAGATATGATGTTAGCAGAAGCTTTCTATGTAGAAGATAATAGCAGGTTAGGATGTCAAATTCCAATAACTCCCGAATTAGATGGGTTAGAGATAGAATTGGCTCCAGAATCATAAAATTATAAGAAACAAATACGCTATAAATAAAAACCGAATACTCAAATGTATTCGGTTTTCTCTTATTATAAAAAAGGAAGTAGCTGTTGCCTAAAAAGCAGCCATGGTTCTGGTAATATAATTATCCCAATTTTTTAAGTGCAAATGTATACCAACACTATAAGTGCCCTCTGCAACTTCTAGGGTTAGAGTGGCAGAATGATTTCCTTCTCTTTTATAAGCCGCCAAAACATTCGCGCCGCCACCTTTAATTTTAATTTTATTCAGTTCTCCTTTTACATCTCCATACTCACGGCCTCCATGTAAATGAGTTAAACCTGTATACTTTTGGTTCCATTTAACTTCACCAGTTCTTAGATCTTCAATTTTTAGAGTAATACTTTTTATATGCGCTGGGGCTACTTCGTACCAAAAATCATATCTAAAATCTTCTAAGCCAAATGTATACCAGTTTTCTCTTTCAAGTTTCGTGTTTGCGATGTGTCGTATAGATGCCCCAGAACCAGTAGTGATTTTGGTAGACACTACGGTAACCGTTTTTTGTGTAGTAATTTGTTGACTATTGTCAATCGTTTTTTGGACAGGTTCAAAATTTTCATCCTTCTCGCAAGAGCATAATAAAGCAATTGCTAAGATCAAGATTAAATAATTTTTCATGTGTATGTGTTTAAAGTTGAAAGCAAAATTATGCACAATATGGTAAGAAAATAAAGGGAATGTGTGTAGTGTGCATTTGATTGTATTTAAGGTCTATTTTACTGTATAAACGGTTAAGAAAAGAAGTGATAATGTGTATTTTAAAACGTACTTCAAAAAACAGATTCTTTTCGACCTAATATTTTTAACTTTTCCTTGCAAAACAAAAGGTTATGCCGTTAATTTGCAGTTCAATTTACAGTAAGTGCTGTTTAGTTCATAAACATTGTAAATGTTATCAAGAAAGGTGGAGGGAATAGACCCTATGAAACCTTAGCAACCCTTTATCTGTTAAAGAAGGTGCTACATTCTATTCGCATAGCGAAATAGATAACGAAGAGCATAGCCTTGCTATATTTTCTTTTCACTTTTCTAGATACACTTTTTACATGTTTTTAAAGAAAGATATGGTGCTGCCTTTTATTGTTTTGGAATAAGTGTAATAAAAAGTAACACGGCGAAATTTTATTATGAAGGATATATACAAAATACTTGAAGAAAGGATTCTTATACTTGATGGAGCAATGGGAACCATGCTGCAACGTCATAAGTTTACCGAAGAAGATTTTAGAGGAGAACGATTTAAGGATTGGCCTGTTCCTGTTCAAGGAAATAATGATTTGCTAAGCATTACCCAACCAGAGGCAATAAAAGAAGTGCATCGATTGTATTTTGAAGCAGGAGCAGATATTGTAGAGACCAATACGTTTTCGGGAACTACTATTGCTATGGCAGATTATGAAATGGAAGAGTTGGTTTATGAACTTAATTATCAATCTGCCAAAATTGCTAAAGAAGTAGCGCAAGAGTTTGCAGAAAAAGAACCCCACAAACCTCGTTTTGTAGCTGGGTCAATTGGTCCAACAAACAGAACAGCTAGCATGTCTCCAGATGTAAACGATCCTGGTTATCGCGCAGTAACTTTTGATGAATTAAAGATAGCTTATAAACAGCAGGTAGAAGCCTTGGTAGATGGAGGAGCAGATATTCTTTTGGTAGAGACTGTTTTTGATACATTAAATGCAAAAGCGGCATTGTTTGCAATCGAAGAGGTAAAAGATGAAAGAAATATCGATATACCTGTAATGGTTAGTGGTACCATAACAGATGCCAGTGGTAGAACACTATCTGGTCAAACTGCAGAGGCGTTTTTGATTTCTATATCACATATCCCAATGTTATCTGTTGGGTTTAATTGTGCATTAGGAGCAAATCAACTTACACCACATTTAGAAGTACTTTCGCAAAAAGCAACATTTGGGATATCAGCACATCCTAACGCAGGTTTACCAAATGCATTTGGAGAGTATGATGAGACACCAGAGCAAATGGCATCTCAAATAAAAGAATATTTAGACAAAAGCCTAGTCAATATTATTGGAGGATGTTGTGGTACCACACCAGAACATATTAAGGCAATTGCTGATATGGTAAAGGAATATAAACCCAGACAAGTAGAAGTTACAGTATAAATATGGCTAATAATACAACTAAACGATATCTAAAATTATCGGGATTAGAACCATTAATTGTTACTCCAGAAACTAACTTTATAAATGTTGGGGAGCGAACAAATGTAGCGGGATCTCGAAAGTTTTTAAGACTGGTAAAAGAAGAGAAATTTGATGAAGCGTTAGATATTGCACGTCATCAGGTAGAAGGAGGAGCTCAGGTCATCGATATAAATATGGATGATGGTCTTATCGATGGAAAAGAGGCAATGGTAAGATTTTTAAATCTTATTATGGCAGAACCAGATATCGCCAGAGTCCCTATCATGATCGATAGTTCTAAGTGGGATATTATCGAGGCAGGTTTGCAGGTCGTACAAGGAAAATGTGTCGTAAACTCGATTAGTCTTAAAGAAGGTGAAGAAGAGTTTATTGCCCACGCAAAGGCGATTAAACGATATGGTGCGGCGGTAATTGTCATGGCATTTGACGAAGTAGGGCAGGCAGATAACTATGAGCGTCGTATAGAAATTTCTAAACGATCCTATGATGTTTTGGTCAATAAAGTTAATTTTCCTCCAGAAGATATCATTTTTGATCTGAATATATTTCCTGTTGCTACAGGGATGGAGGAGCATCGTAAAAATGCAGTTGATTTTATAGAAGCAACCAGATGGGTGCGAGAAAACTTGCCACATTGTAGTGTGAGTGGTGGAGTGAGTAATGTATCGTTTTCGTTTAGAGGAAATAATGTTGTTAGAGAAGCTATGCACTCTGTGTTTTTGTTTCATGCTATAAAAGCAGGAATGAATATGGGAATTGTTAACCCGGCAATGCTCGAGGTATATGATGACATTCCTAAAGATTTGCTCGAACATGTAGAAGATGTAATCTTGAATAGACGTGATGATGCTACAGAGAGATTACTTGATTTTGCAGAAACGGTAAAAGGAACAAGTAAGGAGAAAACTGTAGACTTATCCTGGCGAGAAGAATCTTTACAGGATAGGATTACAAGAGCATTGGTAAAAGGGATCGATCAATACATTGTAGAAGATGTTGAAGAAGCCAGACAAAGTGTAGATAAGCCAATAGAGGTGATAGAAGGACATCTAATGACAGGGATGAATGTCGTTGGTGATCTTTTTGGATCCGGAAAAATGTTCTTACCCCAAGTAGTAAAATCTGCTAGGGTAATGAAAAAAGCAGTAGCCTATTTACTTCCTTATATAGAGGAAGAGAAAAAGAAAAATCCAAAAGCCGCCGAAGGAAATGGGTCAAACGGCCGTATTTTAATGGCAACCGTGAAAGGAGATGTACATGATATAGGCAAAAATATTGTTTCTGTAGTTTTGGGATGTAATAATTACGAGATCGTAGATCTTGGAGTAATGGTGCCACCAGAAAAAATTATTCAGACCGCTATAGATGAAAAAGTAGATATTATTGGGTTAAGTGGGTTGATCACTCCATCTTTAGATGAAATGGTGTATCTGGCCAAAGAAATGGAACGCAAAGATTTTAGTGTTCCGTTACTGATAGGAGGAGCTACGACTTCTAAAGCACATACGGCAGTAAAAATTGATCCACAATACAAGAATGCGGTGGTACATGTTAATGATGCTTCTAGAGCGGTAACCGTTGTAGGTGATTTGCTTAATAAAAGAAGCAATCAAAAATATGTAGGGGATCTTAAAGAAGATTATGAAAAATTTAGAGAAGGATTCCTTAAACGTACCAAAAAGAAAGAATTTCTAAGCATAGCAGAGGCCCGAAAGAATAAATATAAAATAGATTGGTCTGAGAGTGAAATTACAAAACCCAATAAATTAGGAATCCAAGTAATTTCGGATTTTGATATCAAGAAATTAGAACCTTATATCGATTGGAGTCCGTTTTTTAGATCATGGGATTTACATGGTAAATATCCAGCTATTCTAACAGATGAAGTAGTTGGAGAACAAGCAACTTCTTTGTTGAAAGATGCAAAAGAATTATTGACCAAGGTTTTTGATAAAAAATTGCTTGGCGCAAAAGCTATATATGGTCTTTTTGAAGCGAATACGGTAAATGATGATGATATCGAAGTGACCTCAGAAAATGGTAGTTTTGAGTTTAGAACTTTGAGACAACAACTAAAAAAACATGCAGGTAAACCTAATTTTGCATTATCAGATTTTGTAGCACCAAAAGAGAGTGGTAAACAGGATTATATTGGATGCTTTTGTGTAAGTACTGGTTTTGGTACCAAAGAGCTGGCAGAAGCTTATGAAGCAGATCATGATGATTACAATTCTATTATGATTAAAGCTTTGGCAGATAGATTGGCAGAAGCTTTTGCAGAGTATTTACACGAAAAAGTGCGTAAAGAAGATTGGGGGTATGCCAATGACGAGGCATTGTCAAATGTAGAGTTGATTAAAGAAGAATATAAAGGAATTAGACCCGCTCCAGGATACCCTGCTTGCCCAGACCATCTGGAAAAACTTACTATTTGGGAGTTGCTCGAAGTCAAAGAACGTATAGGAGTTGAGTTAACAGAAAGTTTAGCAATGTGGCCGGCCGCGTCAGTATCAGGTTATTATTTTGCAAACCCAGAAGCTAGATATTTTGGATTAGGAAAGATAAAAGAAGATCAATTAAAGGATTTCGCAAAACGCAAAGAGATTGATCTCGAATATGCAAGAAAATGGCTTAATCCAAACCTTTCTGAATAGAAATAACAGATAATCAGAGGAGGTTTAGGTTTACATATTTTTGATAGACACTATAAATCGAATTTAAGGTGATGAATATAGAAGAATTTGTTTCCAGATATAATGAAGTGTTCGAAGGGGGAGCCTTGGTACGGGATATCTCTATGTGAAGCTTTAAACCAGATTCCGTTAGAGTTTTGGAATAAAAAACCAAAAGGAGCAGCTCATTCGATTACAGAGTATGTATGGCATCTTATTGATTGGAAAAAATTTGTAATAGAAAAAGTAAAGGAAAATAAAGGTTATAATATTATCATGAACTCTCAGCAAGACTGGAGAGAACAAGTATTTGTCAATAATGTAGATGATTTTAATGAAGTTTATGGCGAATTAAAAAGTGTACAACAATCTTTATGCGAATTGATCGTATCTAAAGAAGAAAGTTGGTTTAAGAAATGTACCGAGGGTAGATCGTATAATAACCAATATATGTTAGAAGGTATTTTGCAACATGATATATACCATTTGGGACAATTAAATTTGATATATAGTCAGTTAAAGTTGATAAAATAGTGTTTTTTTGCGTGAGGGATAGAGGTGATATCCTTTTTAGTATACAATGTTTATAATGAAGTATAGATGTGTGTTTAAAAGATAAAGCCGATAGCCCGACCTTGCATAGCAAAGGGAACGCCCAAATTAAGAGAGAAAGTCATAAGTTTTGTAGAGCTTATTATAGAAATATATAGTAGATGAAAGTAACAGATCACATAAAAAATGCGAAAGGAAAAACATTGTTTTCTTTCGAGTTAATACCGCCACAAAAAGGAAGAAGTATACAGGAATTGTATAATAATATAGATCCCTTGATGGAGTTTAATCCTCCTTTTATTGATGTTACAACCTCTAGAGAAGAATATATATATATCGATAGAGAAGGGTTGCTTGATAAAAAACTAACCCGCATGAGACCTGGTACTGTTGGGATATGTGCGTCGATAAAACATAAATATAACGTAGATACGATCCCCCATGTACTTTGTGGAGGGTTTACCAAAGAAGAAACAGAGTATTTATTAGTAGATTGTCATTACCTGGGACTTGATAACGTAATGGCATTAAGAGGAGATGCAAGAAAGGAAGAAAAATATTTTGTGCCAACCAAAGGAGGTCATAATTACTCTAATGAGCTCGTCGAGCAGATAACCAATATGAATAATGGTAAATTTTTGCACGAGGTGATCGAGAAAGGTAGTGAATCTGATTTTTGTATTGGCGTTGCTGGTTATCCAGAAAAACATCTCGAAGCTCCATCGATGGATACCGATATTAGAAGATTAAAAGATAAAGTAGATGCCGGTGCCGACTATGTGGTTACACAAATGTTTTTTGATAATAAAAAGTATTTTGCATTTGTAGATAAAGCAAGAGAAGCAGGAATCGAAGTGCCAATCATACCAGGGATTAAGCCAATCGCTGTAAAAAGGCATCTGCAACTGTTACCGCAGGTATTTAGATTGGATATTCCTGATGAGTTAGTAAGAGCAGTAGAGAATTGTAAAAATAATGCAGAAGTTCGTGAAGTAGGTGTAGAGTTTGCTATACAGCAATCTAAAGAATTGATGGAGTATGGTGTGCCAGTATTACATTATTATTCGATGGGTAAATCTGATAATATTAGAAAAATAGCTCAGGGAGTGTTTTAAAACTTTAAAAAGGGGATTAAACTGCTATTTGAAAAGTATTACTATTTTTGCCCGATGATAAAAAAGAATTGTTTCATTGTTATAATTATTATTTGTTTTGGAATACATGCTCAGGAAAACGGAGCAAAGTATACTATCGATATCAATAATTATTACGGTACCATTCTTAAGCATAATCCAGATATTTCTCATCTAATAACGGGGCATCCGTCTGGGGTGATCTTTTCATTTCAACGTAAAACATATGGTAATGAAACCTGGGAAAGGTTATATAATGCACCCGATTATGGGGTTTCGTTTTTATATCAGGACTTGGATAACGAATACCTTGGAGAAAGTTATGCGCTGTTTGCTCATTATAATTTTTACTTTTTTAAACGTCTTTTTATGTTTAGGGTAGGACAGGGAGCTGCCTATAACACTAAAATTTATGATCAAGATAAAAACTTTAGAAATGTTGCCTATGGTACACATTTAAATAGTGCCACTTATTTATTGCTCAATTTTAAAAAAGAACAAATTATTGGGGGGTTAGGAGTACAAGCAGGATTGGGAGTAGTGCATTACTCTAATGGCAATTCAAGAGCCCCAAACAAGAGTACTAATACGTTGTTTCTAAATGCAGGAATAACCTATAATCTTGATCAGGAAACTCCAGAATATATAGAAAAGGTAAAAGGAGAAGTTAGAGGAGGGGCGCCGATTGGATATGGTGTTATTCTTAGAGGAGGTATAAATGAGAGTGATTTGGTAGGATCTGGTAGATTTCCGTTTTATACGCTGGTTGCATTTGTAGATAAAAGATTTAACAAAAAAAACGTTTTGCAATTCGGAACCGAAGTGTTTTTTTCTAAAGCTTTGAAACGTTATATTGAGTTTAGAAGTGTAGGAGGGTTTAATGATGGGACTACAGGAGATGAAGATGCCAAGCGAGTAGGGATTTTTGTAGGTCATGAATTATTGGTAAACAGGATTTCGATACCAGCGCAGATAGGATATTATGTTTATTATCCTTATGAATTTGAAGGACAAGTTTATTTAAGAACCGGAGTGCAATACTATGCAACCAAAAATATATTTGGGTCGTTAACGGTAAAATCTCATGCTGCCAAGGCAGAAGCAATGGAGTTTTCGATAGGGTATAGATTTTAAAAATAAAAATATAAAGTGATTATTAAGCCTTTTGATATAGCTGTGATGCGTTTTATACTACTTTTAGGAATATGCCTATTGTGTGGATGTAATTCTGAGGATGCACCAGATTGTTTCCAGAGGACAGGTAATACGATACAAAGAAAAGTTGAAGTTGCTAGTTTTACCAGAATCTTGGTAAATCCCAATATAGAACTTGTACTAAAACAAGGAGATATAACTCAAGTAGTAATAGAAACTGGAGATAATCTCATTAATGAAGTAACTGCAGAAGTAAAAGAAGATCGTTTAATACTAAGTAATACCAATGATTGTGCTTTCTTTCGAGGCTTTAATCAAACAAAAATTTATGTTACTGCTCCTAATATAACAGAAATAAGAAGTGCTACCCAGTTTGATATTTCTTCTGATGGGGTTTTAAAATTTCCAAAACTAAATGTTATTTCAGAAGATTTTATTGAAGAATCAGGAAATACAACAGGAACTTTTCATTTAAATGTTGATCTGGAAAATTTAGAGGTTTTAGGAAATAATATTGCTACTTTTTTTATCAAAGGTAAGGTTACTTCTTTAATAGTAAATTTTGCTTCGGGTACCGGAAGGTTCGAAGGAGAGGAGCTTGAAGCAGAAAATGTTACAGTGCATCATAGAGGTACTAACAAGATAATTGTAAATCCACTACAATCTATCAAAGGTGAAATAAGAAGTACTGGTGATTTAATTTTGGTAAATGAACCTTCAATAATAAATGTAAAAGAGTTTTTTACAGGTCGTTTGGTGGTTTTATAAACTTTTCTCTTTTCTTTTAAGTTATATAAACAGATGCAATATATGATTAGCGTAATTATATTGTGGTTTTAAGAGAGTTTTATGTCTATAATTATTCATAAATTTATAAATGCATTATCCAGACTTAAATTGTTGATATAGAAGCTTATTTATACTTTTTGTCATACATTCAGATTTTACCCAAATCTTAAGATAAAATGTTTGGTTTTAGCTTGGTAGATAATGTATCCTCACGATAAACACATGTCCTTATGTACTCTTACTCTTAAGGATATTATGCTATGATCAATAAAGAAAAAAAAGTAGCTAACACTACTTTAGGTAAAAAAGAAAACTATCTAAAAAAGGAACTGTATAACCTCATTAAAAATGATAGTACCGTATTCGATTTTCTCCAGGATGTTACAATCGATGGCCTTTGGTTTTGGGATTTAGATAAACCAGAAAACGAATGGATGAATCCTAAATTCTGGACTACTCTGGGGTATGAGCCAGAAGAAATGCCTCATAAATCTTCGGCATGGCAGGATATCATTTTTCAAGAAGACCTCAAAAACGTATATAAAAACTTTGCAGAGCATTCTAAAAACCCAGAACATCCTTTCGATCAGATTGTGCGATATAAGCATAAATTAGGGCATACAATATGGATACAATGTAAAGGGTTGATATGGAGGGATTCTAAAGGTAAGCCCAGAAGAATGTTAGGGGCACATACCGATTTAACCAAATTGAAAAATGCAGAAGAGAGTTTGCGAAAACAGATCGATTCGTTTCAACATATAATTGATGGTACTGATATGGGGACTTGGCAATGGAATATTCAGACTGGTGAAGTTGTTTTTAATGAAAGATGGGCTAATATCATAGGATATACATTAGATGAGTTAAAACCAATTTCCATCGATACTTGGTTAAAATATGCACATCCAGAGGATTTAAAAAAATCGAACGAATTGTTACAAGATCATTTTTCAGGAAAGACCAGTGTTTATGAGATTGAAGCGCGAATGAAACATAAGAATGGAGACTATATCTGGGTGTTGGATAAAGGAAAGGTAGTAAGTAGGGATGCACAAGGGGATCCAGAATGGATGATAGGTTCTCATCAGGAAATCAACGAAAAGAAAAAGGATTATGAAAGAAATAGATTATTTATAGAACAGGCACCTAGTGCTATTGCTATGTTCGATGTAGAAATGAATTATTTGGCCGCTTCTCAAAAATGGTATGAAGTGTATGAAATCAATGAAGAAAATGTAATAGGAAAGTTATATTATGATATACGTACAAGAACAAAAAAACTGACCAATCAGATTAAAGAAATTCATCAAAAATGTCTTAATGGTGAAGTGATCAGAGATCATGAGAAAGAAATTAAAAGTGTTAATAAAGCAACAAAATGGCTTTTATGCGAGTATAGGCCATGGTATTCTAATGAAAATAAAATAGGAGGAATAATAATTCATACTTCTGATATCACCAAAATAAAAAAGGAGAAAGAATTACAAGCTATACTAGAAGTCACCAAAGATCAAAATAGAAGACTAAAAAACTTCGCACATATTGTTTCTCATAACCTTAAATCACACTCTGGCAATTTTGAAATGTTGCTGGATTTGTATATTCAAGAAAACCCAGAGGTAGAATACAATGAAATTATTCAACTCTTTAAAAAAGCTTCTCAAAATCTTTCAGAAACGGTATTACATCTTAATGATGTTGTACTAATTAATACAACACTTAGCGAAAACCTTTCTTCGATAAGCTTGAAACGAATTATTGATAAGGTAATTCGAACAGTGTCTGCTTTTGCAATAGAATCGAAAGTGGTAATTAATAATAATGTCGATGAAAATATTTTGGTATTAGCAATACAGGCATATTTAGACAGTATCATTCTTAATTTTATTACAAACAGTATAAAGTATAGATCTCCTGATAGAAAAAGTCATGTAACTCTTACTACCGAAAAGAATAAGGATTATGTTGTGCTAAAAATAGAAGATAATGGATTGGGTATTGATTTGAAAAAGCATAGATCTAAACTGTTTGGAATGTACAAAACATTTCATCCTAATGTTAGCAACTCTAGAGGTATTGGCTTGTTTATTGCTAAAAATCAAATTGAAGCAATAGGAGGAGATATTGAAGTAGAAAGCGAAGTTAATTATGGAACAACTTTTAAAATTTATTTTAGATATGAAAAAAGTTAGTCTCACATGTATCATAGATGATGATCCTATTTTTGTTTTTGGGATTAAAAAAGTGATGGAATTAATCAATTTTTCTGATGGCATAATGGTATTTAGGAATGGGCAGGAAGCATTAGATAATTTAAAACCAATTATTTTGTCAAAAGAAGAACTTCCTGATATTATATTATTAGACCTTAACATGCCTATTCTAGATGGTTGGCAGTTTTTAGATGAGTTTGTTAAGATACCTTGCGCAAAAAAAATAATAATCTATGTTGTTTCTTCGTCAATAGACCCCGAAGATGTTCTAAGAGCAAAATCTTATAGAGCTGTTAGTGATTATATTGTAAAGCCAATTACCATAGAAAGATTAAAAGAGGTATTATATAACTTTGAAAAAGTATAACCTTAAAAAAAACTAAGAGGAATACTTAATTGCCTCTGTTAAAAATTTTGTATCCACCTATTGGTAAACTCAGGATGATGCATTTCTGTGCTAAAAATTGAATTGTTGGCTTTATGCTATACTAAGAATATTAACAGAACTAAGGTTGGTAGTTTTAACTTCAATAAAAATATACTCTTAGACCCTGAAATCAATGCCATTTTTCCTTTGTATTATAATTTAACAAAAGAAACGTATCTTTAACTAGAATTATGTGGTTGGTTTTTTAGAAACAGTTTCGGTTTTGAAAATATCCATAAGGAAATAAGTACTCTTATACTTAGATTAAAAGAAGAATGAATAAAATCTTTTTAAATATCGTTTCCACTGATGAAATGATCTCTTAAAAATATGTTTATAAACTATTCAAACGTAGCTTAAAGATAAAGTTCCAGTTTAACATGATTTCTAATAAAGTATTTACCTTAAGAGGTGAATTCTTAAGAAATAAATTATGCGAAGTGAACAAAATGAAATAGATGATCCATTTTCTAAAAAAGAAGAGAATTACTTAAGAAAAGAGCTTTATGATCTCATCCAGGATAATCATGTGATTTTTGATTTTCTTCAGGATGATATTACAGATGGTCTGTGGTTTTGGGATTTAGAGAATCCTGAAAATGAATGGACGAATAACAAATTTTGGGATGTTTTGGGATATGACCAAGATGATATACCCAAGAAATACGATAGCTGGAAAAATACTATTTTTAAGGAAGATCTTAAAAAGTTCTACAAAAATTTTACAGAACATTTTAAAAAACCTTTAAAACCTTTTGACCAAATTATTAGAGCTAAACATAAACTAGGGCATACGATTTGGATTCAATGTAGAGGGATTATTTTACGAGATCAAAAAGGAAAACCTAAAAGAATGCTTGGGGTTCACAATGATATTACGGTACTAAAAAAAGCAGAAGAAGGACTGAAAGAACAAATAAAGTCTTTTCAGCATATTGTTGATGGAACCGATTTAGGAACCTGGCAATTAAATGTCAAAACGGGTGTGTCGGTTTTTAATGAAAGGTGGGCAAATATCATTGGGTATACCCTAGAAAATATGCCATCTATTACATTGGCTAATTGGCCAGATTATCTGCACCCAGATGATCTAGAGCAATCTAATCAATCGTTAAAAGACCACTTAGAAGGAAAGACAGAAATATATGAGAGTGAGTTTAGAATGAAACATAAGGATGGAAGCTATGTTTGGATTTTGGACAAAGGTAAGCTGGTTAATAGAGATGTAGACGGAAATCCAGAGTTAATGATAGGATCGCATCAGGAAATTACAGAGAAGAAAAGAGATTATGAAAGAAATCGATTGTTTATAGAACAGGCACCTAGCGCAATTGCAATGTTTGATGTAAACATGTGCTATTTGGCAATTTCACAAAAATGGTATGAAGTATATGAGATCGATAGTGTCGATATTATAGGTAAATCATATTATGAAGTTTTTGACAAAGAAGAAAAAGAAATTACGAATATTCACCAAAGAAGCCTTGCAGGAAAGGTAATAAAAAATCATGAGCGAAAAATAGAAAAGCCTAATGGAGAGGTACAATGGCTTTTGTGTGAATATAGACCATGGTATTCTGATAAAAATAAGATAGAAGGAATTATAGTACATACTTCTGATATCACCAAAGTGAAAAAAGAAGAAGAATTACAAGCTTTGTTAGAAGTCACCAAAGATCAAAATAAACGCTTAAAGAATTTTGCACACATTGTTTCACATAACCTTAAATCACATTCTGGTAATTTTGAAATGTTATTGGATATATATCTGCAAGAAAACCCAAAAGCAAAGAATAATGAAATTATTCAGCTTTTTAAAAAGGCCTCTCAAAACCTTTCAGATACCATTTTACATTTAAACGAGGTTGTACAAATTAATACTTCGATTAAAGATAGTTTAAAATCAATTAATCTGGGGCAAGTTATTGATAAGGTAATAAGAACAGTTGCTGCCTTGGCAATCGAATCAAAGGTGAATATCAAGAATAGGGTTGAATACAATCATAAAGTTTTAGCTATTCCTGCTTATCTAGATAGTATTATACTCAATTTTATTACCAATGGGATAAAATATAGGTCCAATGATAGAGATAGTTATGTTACTCTTTCGGCAGCTAGAAATAATGAACATATAGTTTTATCAATAAAAGATAATGGTTTAGGGATTGATCTTAACAAACATAGATTCAAGTTATTTGGAATGTACAAAACGTTTCACTCTAATGTTAGTAATTCTAGAGGAATAGGCTTATTTATTGCCAAAAATCAAATTGAAGCTATAGGAGGGGATGTTGAGGTAGAGAGTGAAGTTAATTGCGGGACAACTTTTAAAATTTATTTTAGATATGAAAAAAGTTAATCTTACATGTATTATAGATGATGATCCCATTTTTGTTTTTGGGATTAAAAAAGTAATGGAATTAATCAATTTTTCTGATAGCATAATGGTGTTTAAGAATGGGCAGGAAGCATTAGATAATTTAAAACCAATTATTTTGTCAAAAGAAGAACTTCCTGATATTATATTGCTAGACCTTAATATGCCAGTGTTAGATGGTTGGCAGTTTTTGGATGAGTTTATTAAGATACCTTGCGAAAAAAAAATAATAATTTATGTTGTTTCTTCATCTATAGATCCTGAAGATATATTAAGAGCTAAATCTTATCAGGGTGTAAGTGATTATATTGTAAAGCCAATTACCATAGAAAGATTAAAAGAGGTATTATATAACTTTGAAAAAGTACAACCCTAAAAAAGTTAAGAGAAATATAGAATTGTCAGTATATAATACTTAACCTGTTGTTGATGTTAACTCAATAAACAAACTTTCTAAGTTTTTGTTTTTTCTAGAAAGTTGTAGAATTTTTAATTGATTGTCATGAGCAAAATCAAATACAATTGGGCGCATATCTTTGTTGGTGTCAAAAGTTATCTGATATGAAAAGTCATGAATGTTTTTAACATGGCTTACATTAGGAAGTTTTGATAAAAAAGCTTCTTCAATTCTATAATCAAATTCTACCTCGATAATTTGTTCTGTTTGATCATCAATTTCTGTAAGATATTTGTCTGCAACAATTTTTCCTTTATGAATGATAATAACACGATCACACATGGCTTCAACCTCTTGCATGATGTGCGTTGATAAAAAAACGGTTTTTTCTTTTCCTATTGATTTTATTAATTCTCTTATTTCTATTAGCTGGTTGGGGTCTAATCCCGTAGTAGGCTCATCAAGAATCAAAACACTTGGGTTGTGAAGTAATGCACAGGCTAATCCAACACGTTGTCGATACCCTTTTGATAACTGTCCGATTTTTTTGTTTGCCTCAGGTGTTAACCCCGTTAGTTTAATCACTTCTTCGATTCTCGAATTGGCTACTTTGTATATAGAGGCATTAAACTTCAAATATTCTCGTATGTACATTTCGGTATACAAAGGATTATGTTCGGGTAAATAACCTATACTTTTTTTGACGTCTGTGGGGTGTGATTGCGTATCAAACCCATTGACCAATGCAGTGCCTTCAGACGGATTTAGATAAGTAGTTAAAACCTTCATCATTGTTGATTTTCCTGCACCATTGGGACCGAGGAAACCAACAATTTCTCCTTGATTTACCTCAAAAGAAACACTTTGTAAAGCTTTTTGATCTGAATAAGACTTAGAAATATTAGATACTTTAATAGACATATTGTATTAAATAATATATGTGATATGACAGTAATCAAAAGTACACATTTCAATATTTATTGTATGCGAATACATAAAAAATAAAGGTAACACTACCATAACATTAAAGTAAAGTATTTTGTAAGGTGATATTGTATCTTTATAAGAAGAAACTATTTGTATGTTACAGTATTTAAAACGAGTTAGTTACAAGGTATTTTATCGGTTACTGTGTTTGTGCCAACAGTTTTCCTTTTTAATTGCTTCTTCTTTTTTTAAAAAAGGACTTTTTAAACACTAACAGCGGGTGTCTTTTTTATAAATAATGAATCATTTTAAGGACCTGAAATGGGGGGTGACAATTGCAGCGGCCCAAACAGAGGGAGCATATGATAAAGATGGTAAAGGTCTTTCTATTTGGGATGCTTTTACTCAAAAAAAAACAAAAATAAAAGATCGTTCTGATGCCAAAATTGCAATAGACTTTTATAATAGATTTCAAGAAGACATCGATCTTGCAGTTAGTCTTGGGTTAACGATATTTCGGTTTTCTATTTCCTGGCCAAGAATCTTACCTAATGGAACAGGTACCATTAATCAAAAAGGAATCGATTTTTACAATAAAGTGATCAATTATTGTATTCATGTAGGTATAGAACCCTGGATTACTACATATCACTGGGATTTACCTCAAAAATTAGAAGATAGAGGAGGTTGGACTAATAGAGAGGTGATTGATTGGTATGCCTATTATGTAAAGATATTAAGAGATAATTTTTCTGATCGGGTTACCAATTGGATTTTGATTAATGAGGGTATTGTTTGTATAGGAGGAGGTTATTTTTTAGGAGTCCATGCCCCAGGTAAACGTGGAGTTACAAATTTTGTATCGAGTACGCATCATATGTTATTAGCACAAGCCAAGGGGTTTAAAATCCTTAAAGAGCATAAAGAACTTCGAGTTGGTACCGCTATAAGCTGTACCAAAATAGAGCCCTATAGAAATATAAAAGCGGATCATAAGGCTGCAAAAAGAATTGATGCACTTATGAATAGGTTATTTATAGAGCCACATATTGGATTAGGGTATCCAGATATTGATTTACCTATCTTAAAACGAATATCCAAATTTTATAAAGAAGGAGACATTGATGCAATGAAAACTGATTTTGATTTTTGGGGAATTCAGACCTATACCAGAGAAGTTGTTAAATCGGCATGGTATATTCCTTATTTGGGCGCAATCCAAATCAAGCCTAAAAGAAGAAATATAAAACCATCTATTATGGGGTGGGAAACATATCCAGATGGCACACAGTATTTTTTAGAAAGATTATCAAAATACGATCCAGAAAAACCTTTGTGGCTATCAGAGTGCGGAATGGCATTGTCTGCTCATGACGATGATCAGGAAAGGATAGAATATTATGAAAAAATAATAAAAATCATGAAAGAGGTTACTGCCAAGGGAGTCAATCTAAAAGGGATTTTGATTTGGACATTGGTAGATAATTTTGAATGGGCAGAAGGTTATATTCCTAAATTTGGATTCATACGGCTGGATAGAAAAACACTAAACCGTAGTCTTAAAAAATCTGCGATATGGCTAAAAGAATATTTGGGTAATAAAACTAATACCCCATAGCATTTACTTATATAAAATACTCTGAAGATTGTTTAATTTCCTTTAAGACAAAGGTACTGTTAAGGACACCTGTATTTTCTATTTTTGATAATTTCGTTTTTACAAATTCATGATAAGCTTCTAAGCTTTTGGTATGAATCTTTAAAATAAAATCAACTTGACCTGCCATGTGATAACATTCCTGAACTTCTTTTAGATCTAAAATTTGTTTCTCAAATTTCTCAATAAAACCTTCATCATGATAGCGTAATGAAACTTGACAAATACTGGTAATGGATTGATCAATAAGTTTTTTATCCAGAATAGCTACGTACTTTTTAATAAATCCTTGCTTTTCTAACCTTCGTATTCTTTCGTATATTGGTGATGCGGTGAGATTGAGGGTTTTAGCGATTTCTTTTGTCGTTTTCTTTGCATCTTTTTGCAAAATCCTCAGTATCATAATGTCTGTTTGATCAAGTTGTTCCATGGTAACAATATAAATTACTAAAAAAAGGGCTTATAAAATACGAATAAAGTAAAATTATCTTTAATAAAAAATAAAATCAGTAAATATTACTTAATTTTTAAGTAAATAAGAATATAAAATCTATAATTGTTAATTTTGTCAGTAAATGTTACTTTCTTAAATTAAGAGTTATGGAAAAAACTACAACCATTTTGGTAATCGGAGCAAATGGTCAGTTGGGATCAGTTTTGACAGAAGCCTTAAAAGGTAAATATGGTGTTCGACACGTGATTGCGTCAGATTTAAGAGCCCAAGATGGGTATGAAGGTATTTTTGAAATAATAGATGCAACCGATATAGATCGAGTTCAGGAAGTGGTAGCTAAATATAATATTACTCAGATATATCATCTGGCTGCAATTCTTTCTGCTAAAGGAGAAAAAGATCCATTAGTTACGTGGGATGTTAATATGAAAACGTTGTTTAACGTGTTAGAGGTTTCCAGAAAAAATAATTTGGATAAAGTTTTTTTTCCTAGTTCTATTGCTGTTTTTGGAGAAGGAGCTTCGTTGGTTAATACTCCAAATAACGCTTATTTAAACCCCGCTACGGTGTACGGAATAAGTAAAGCCGCAGGAGAAAATTGGGCTCAGTATTACTTTTTGAAATACGGATTAGATGTTAGGTCCATTAGATATCCGGGTGTAATAGGATATCAATCAATACCTAGCGGTGGTACTACAGATTATGCAGTAGATATTTTTCATAAAGCAGTACAAAATCAGGAATTCGAGTGTTTTTTACAAGAGGATACTACCTTACCTATGATTTTTATTGATGATGTTATCAGGGCAACAATAGAGTTAATGGAAGCCCCTGCTACAGATATTTCTATACGTACTTCTTATAATTTATCAGGAACAAGTTTTTCTCCTGCCGAAGTAGTCGAAGAAATTCGTAAATTATATCCAGATTTTAAAGTGCGATATAATCCAGATTTTAGACAGGATATTGCCTCAAAGTGGCCTAAAACTATTGATGATTCTAATGCATGTAAAGATTGGGGATGGAAACCCAAATTTGATTTGCAATCGATCACCAAAATAATGATTCAAAAACTTAAAGAAAAATATAAGAAAGAGATAAAGAATCCAAATGCATTAATGCTTTAGGGGTTGTGCTCTTTTATTAAAAAAAGAATAATAAATTCACCATATCATGTTTGGAAATATTAAAAACGATCTACAGAAAGAATTAGACGAAATCGTTTCATTGGGCCTGTATAAATCAGAAAGAATAATTACAACTCCTCAGGGAGCTAATATAGATACAACAGAAACAACAGATGTTTTAAATTTTTGTGCCAATAATTATTTGGGATTATCCTCGCATCCAGAAGTGATTGAGGCTGGTAAAAAAGCAATCGATTCTCATGGATACGGATTGTCGTCTGTAAGGTTTATTTGTGGAACCCAGGATATCCATAAAGAACTGGAGAAAAAAACAGCAGCGTTTTTAGGGATGGAAGATTGTATTTTATATGCAGCAGCATTCGATGCAAACGGTGGGGTATTTGAACCCATTTTAGGGCCAGAAGATGCTATTATCTCAGATGCACTAAATCATGCTTCTATTATTGATGGAGTGAGATTGTGTAAAGCAAAGCGTTTTAGATATGAGCATAATAATATGATCGATCTGGAAAAACAATTGATAGCTGCAGAAGGAACACGAAGAAAATTAATCGTAACCGATGGTTCTTTTTCTATGGATGGAACCATTGCACAATTGGATAAAATTTGCGATTTGGCAGATAAATATCAAGCAATGGTCATGATTGATGAATGTCATTCTACAGGGTTTTTAGGAAAAACAGGTCGAGGTACACATGAGTATAGAAATGTGATGGGACGAATTGATATTATTACCGGTACCTATGGTAAAGCATTAGGAGGCGCTTCTGGAGGTTTTACTGCGGCAAGAAAGGAAATAGTAGAAATGTTACGACAAAAATCGAGACCTTATTTGTTTTCGAATACGGTTGCTCCATCGATAGTAGGCGCATCTATTAAAGTATTAGACTTGTTAAGCGCTTCTACCTCATTGAGGGATACCCTAGAAGAAAATACTAAATATTTTAGGTCCGAAATGACTGCTGCTGGATTTGATATCGTAAAAGGAGAACATCCCATTGTGCCAGTGATGCTGTATGAAGCAAAACTAGCACAAGAATTTGCAGCAAAACTGTTAGAAGAAGGTATCTATGTTATTGGATTCTTTTATCCAGTGGTACCAAAAGGAAAAGCAAGAATAAGAGTTCAGTTATCGGCAGCTCATAAGCGACATCAGTTAGAAAAGGCTGTAAAAGCATTCGTAAAAGTGGGTAAAGAATTGAATGTGATATAAATATATTGATCTATAAAAATCGAAAAGCATAAATAATTCTTAAAAAACAGTTTGTTTTATTTGAAATATTTGTAAAAAAAGGCATTATCATTAAGAAATTGATGATAATGCCTTTTTTGCAATGAAAAAAAACAAAAAATATTTTGTATAGTAATACTTTTAATTACTTTAGCTGCATAAATAAGTGAAACAACAATGAACAATTTGTTTACATTCAACCGATTTTATTTTTTCTTCTTTTATTTTAAAAGCAAGATCGGGATCGCTATGTAAATAAATAAGTAAATTTATAAAGTAGAATCTCGATGAAAATCGAGATTTTTTTTTGGAGTAATGTGAAAAAAAAACACTTATGAAAAGTAAATTAAATTTGAAATCCAAATAATTACAAAAGATAAAGTAAACTCTTTTTTATAAAGTAATATGGGCATAAATAATTACATCTTAGATTCTAAAATGAGTACTAAAGAGCAAGTTAAATTAAAAGTAGCTATTCAAGGAGTAAAAGGATCGTATCACCACGGCGTTGCATTAGCATATTTTGGAGAAGATATAGATATAGACGAATGTATGTCTTTTCAGGACTTGGTTAAAAGCCTCGAGAATGAAGAAAGTACAGATGCGGTAATGGCAATAGAAAATTCTATTGCAGGTTCTATTATACCTAATTATGCGTATATCGATGAGCATAATCTTACGATTACAGGTGAATATTTTCAACCAATACACCATTGTTTAATGGCGCTCGAAGGACAAGATATTTCAGATATTAAAGAGGTGTATTCTCATCCAATGGCACTATTACAATGTAAAGAGTTTTTTAGAGAAAACCCACATATCAAATTGGTAGAAGATGCAGATACTGCAGAGGTGGCGAGACGAATATCAGAACAACAATTAAAAGGAATTGCAGCTGTTGGTAGTGAGACCGCAGCAGCTATTTATAGCTTAAATATTTTAGCAAAAAGAATACAGACCATCAAATCAAACAGTACTCGCTTTTTTGTTCTAAATACTAAAAAGGATTCAGGAATTAAAAAGGAAGAAGTTAATAAAGCATCGTTAAAGTTTCTGACCGATCATAAGAGAGGAAGCTTAGCAACCGTGCTTAATGTAATGAGTGATTGTAATTTAAACTTAACCAAAATACAATCGTTGCCGGTCATAGAAAAACCTTGGAAATATTCATTTTTTGTGGATGTTACATTTGCTGACTATGCTGATTACGAAAAGGCAATGTCAATACTACGAATCATGGCACTCGAATTAAAGGTTCTAGGCGAGTATAAAAATCAAAACGGATAAGCATGCAGACCGCAAAAAGATTAGAGACAGTAGAAGAATATTATTTTTCTAAAAAACTTAGAGAGGTTAGAGAACTTATAGCTTCTGGTAAGCCAGTAATTAATATGGCGATTGGGAGTCCTGATTTAGATCCTCCAAAAGAAGTAATTAATGCTATTCAGGAAGCAGTACTTGTTGATGGTGCCCATAAATATCAGAGTTATCAGGGATTACCAGAATTGCGAGAAGCAATTTCGGATTTTTATCATAAAAATTATCAGGTTTCCCTAAATGCTAAAAATGAAATTTTACCACTTATGGGATCCAAAGAAGGTATTATGCACATTTCTTTGGCGTATTTAAATGAGGGAGATGAGGTTTTGATTCCTAATCCAGGGTATCCAACATATACGTCGGTTACCAAACTGGTGGGAGCAACCCCGGTATTTTATGATTTAGATCCAAATAACCATTGGGAGCCTGATTTTCATGATCTTTCAAAAAGAGATTTGAGTAAAGTGAAAATTATGTGGGTTAATTACCCAAACATGCCAACAGGGGCTTCAGGAAGTATTGAGCTTTATAGAAAATTAGTCGATTTTGCAAGAAAACATGATATTCTATTGGTGCAAGATAACCCATATAGTTTTATTTTAAATGAAAATCCATCTAGTATCTTATCGGTCGAAGGTGCTAAAGAAGTGGCGTTAGAGCTTAATTCGTTAAGTAAGACTTTTAATATGGCAGGGTGGCGTGTTGGTATGGTATGTGGTAAAGCAGCAACGATAGATGCAATCCTTAAAGTAAAGAGTAATATGGATAGTGGTATGTTTCAGGGGATTCAGAAAGGTGCTATCACGGCATTGCAAATCTCTAATGATTGGTACCAAAAGATGAATGCAATTTATAAAGAAAGGAGAACGTTAATTTGGGAGTTAGCATCACTTTTAGGCTGTAGTTATGAAACCACTGCAAAAGGAATGTTTGTTTGGGCAAAACTTCCAGAAGGGGTTGATGAAGTAGCGTTTATTGATTCGATACTATATCAAAATGACATATTTATAGCGCCAGGTACTGTTTTTGGCTCAAATGGTAAAGGTTATATAAGGTTTTCGTTATGTGTGACAATAGATAATATAAAAGAAGCCATAAAAAGATTAAAGAATCGAGAAATGCAATTAGATAATACGGTTGCAGCTAGTAAAAATAATAATTAAATGAACGTATTTGTTATAGGCTTAGGACTTATAGGAGGCTCTTTTGCGATAGATATCAAAGCTGCTTTTAACGAAGCTGTACTATATGGAGTAGATGCCAGTCAAGAAAACCTGGATACTGCCCTTGCTCTGGAATTAATTGATTTTAAGTCAGAAATAAATGAGCTTGAAAAAGCAGATGTTGTAATCGTTGCAATTCCCGTAGATGCTACCGTAAAAGTGTTGCCTGATGTATTAGATAAAATAAATGATAATTGCCTGGTTTTTGATGTAGGCTCTACCAAAGAGAAGTTGTGTAAAAGTATTTCTGATCACAAAAGACGAAGAAACTATTTGGCAGCACATCCTATAGCAGGTACCGAATTTTCTGGCCCCAAAGCTGCAATAGCAAATTTGTATAGAAAGAAAACCAATATTATCTGCGAAGTAGAAAAAACAGCCTTTAAACTACAGGAAAAAGGAATGGAAATTTTTTCTAGACTCGGCATGCGGATTAGATATATGGACCCGGCGTCTCATGATAAGCACATAGCCTATGTTTCACACCTATCACATATCAGTTCTTTTATGTTAGGAAAAACGGTGATAGAAAAAGAGAAAAATGAAAGAGATATTTTTGATATGGCAGGCAGTGGTTTTGCTTCAACCGTTCGATTAGCAAAAAGTTCTCCTGCAATGTGGACACCTATTTTTAAACAAAATAAAGAAAATGTAATCGAAACATTGGATGAGTATATTACAAACCTTAAACAATTTAGAGAACTTATAGAAAAAGATGATTTTTCATCGGTTTACAAAGAGATGGAAGATACCAATCATATCAGATCCATTCTTAACGGAATCGTCTAAAATTTAAATCATACTAATTAGTAAAAAAGAAGAATAAATCAACATAAAGAATAGCAGCAAAAATGGAAAATAAAAAAGAACTTAGAAACTGGCTTAATGATTACAACTTAGATCATCCATTAGTAATTGGAGGGCCGTGTAGTGCAGAAACCGAAGATCAAGTGGTTAGAATAGCACACGAACTAAAAGATTCTGACGCAACAGTGTTACGTGCAGGAATATGGAAACCAAGAACGAGACCCGGAAACTTTGAAGGAGTAGGAGCTTTAGGTTTAAAATGGTTACAAAGAGCCAAAGAAGAAACCGGAATGAAAATAGCTACAGAAGTAGCTAGCCCACATCATGTAGAATTGGCTTTAGAACATGGAGTGGATATCTTATGGATCGGGGCAAGAAGTACGGTGTCTCCTTTTATTGTACAAGATATTGCCGATGCCTGTAAAGGAATAGACAACCCGGTATTAATAAAAAATCCAATCAATCCGGATTTATCATTATGGTTAGGAGCTGTAGAGCGTTTTTATACTGCAGATGTCAAAAACCTGGGAGTTATTCATAGAGGGTTTTCTACTTATGAGAAAACTAAATATCGTAACATCCCAGAATGGCAAATTCCTATCGATTTGCAAAATCGTTTTCCAGATTTACCATTGATTTTGGATCCTTCGCATATTGCAGGAAGAAGAGATTTGATTTTTGACCTGTCACAAACAGCATTAGATCTTAATTTTGATGGTTTAATTGTAGAGGCACATTACGATCCAGATAATGCTTGGAGTGATGCAAAACAGCAAATAACACCAGAAACATTGATTCAATATATGAAAGATTTAAGGATTCGTAAAGAAATTGGAGAAGATGAAGCGTACCAAAAAGCACTAAGTGAATTGCGTGCAAAAATAGATATAGCAGATAATCAATTGTTAGAAATATTGTCAAAGAGAATGAAGATTTCTGATGAGATAGGACAAGTAAAAGCAAAACAGAATGTTGCTATTCTACAGTCAAAAAGATGGAACGAAATATTAGGAAGAATGATTTTGGAAGGTCAAGATAATGGATTAAGCGAAGAGTTTATCCTTCGTATCTATAAAGCGATACACCAAGAATCAATTAATCACCAAAAAAAGGTGGCTAGAGGATAAAAAAAAATAGCCACCAGTTGTGATTATACAACTGGTGGCTATACTATAAGATTGTCTTATAAGAATTATTTTTTTCTTCTAAGAGTGTAACGTGTTACATAGATGCCGTTACCATCACCTTTACCGCCAAAACTTTCAACACCACTGTTTATAAAAACAAGTTCCCAGCCTTGAGCAGACATGTCATTAAGCTTAGAAGTTACAATAGCATCGTTTGCTACGATATTCTGAAAACGAATACCACCAAGGTTATAGAAGTTTAATAATTTAGTTTCATCAAAACCTTTTACACGAATTTCGCCACGGTCTGATTTATTTCTTTTATCTTTTTCACCAGTACGTGTAGAGGTAAATTCTTTATAATCCCTAGTTTCATTGGTGGTTAACATTCTGGATCTACCAAGACCATTAGGTACGATAGATTCGATCACAGTAACAATTTGAAATTCGTATACTGGATTGTCTTGAGCAAATGAAGAATTGAAACCTAACACGCATAGAGTTAAAAATAATAAAACTTTTTTCATGATGATTTTTGATTTAATAATTGATTTATAATTAATTTATATGATGTGGTATTAAACAATTGTTATGCCATAAAATGTTTAATCAATGTTACGTTTTTTTTAATTATGAAAAAAATTTGACTGCCAAAAATATTAATAGTTGCATCTTTGCACATATGACAGGTATTGTTTATAAATCTACAGGAAGTTGGTATACCGTTAAGATCGATAACGGAAAAACGTATGAGTGCCGGATAAAAGGTAAATTCAGGATTAAAGGTATCAAAAGTACCAATCCCGTTGCCGTAGGGGATCTTGTGGATATAAAGTTAGAAACTAAAAATGATCAGGAAACCGGAGTCATAGAATATATTCATGAGCGACAAAATTATATCATTAGAAAATCGGTGAATTTGTCAAAACAAACTCATATTATAGCTTCTAATATCGATATGGTTTTTTTGTTAATTACTTTAAACAACCCGCCGACTTTTACCACTTTTATAGATCGTTTTTTGGTAACAGCAAAAGCGTACGGGATCAAGGCAGTATTGCTATTTAATAAGATAGATACCTATAATGAAGAAGAGCTCTTAGAAATTAAATACCTGGCAGCATTGTATAGAAAAATTGGGTATGAATGTATAGGGATATCTGCAAAATCAGGTAAAAATGTAGACAAGGTACAAGCTATGATGAAAGATAAAACGAGTATGTTCTCTGGTCATAGTGGTGTTGGTAAATCAACCCTAATTAATACAATTTCTCCTGGTTTATCTCTTAAAACTGCAGAAATAAGTGGCCAGCATCAACAAGGGCAACATACTACCACATTTGCAGAAATGTTTGATTTGGGATTTGGAGCCAAAATAATCGACACACCAGGGATCAAAGGATTTGGTGTAGTGGATATGGATAAAGAAGAATTAGGAGATTATTTTCCTGAGTTTTTTGAATTGAAACCTGAATGTAAATTTAACAATTGTTTGCATATTAATGAACCAAAATGTGCTGTGAAAAAAGCGTTAGATACCGAACAGATAGCCTGGTCAAGGTATAAGAGTTATCTTCAAATTTTGGAAGGAGAAGAAGAACACTACCGAAAAAATAACTACGAAGAAGATTAAATTTCTGTTTTTTTTTGAATTTAATGAAATTTATTCGAGGACAATCCTAATACAAAAGACATAAAAAGAAAAAAATAATTGTCAATATCAAAAAATGATACTGTGACGTAGTATACTTGCACCGTATTTTGTTATAAAATGTTATATAAAAACACATGAAAGCAGTTATTCAAAGAGTTTCAGAAGCTTCTGTAAAAGTAGATGAAGAGATTATTTCTGAAATAGGAACGGGTATTCTTGTTTTGGTAGGGATAGAAGATGAGGATACCAATGAGGATATAAAATGGTTGTCAGGAAAAATTGCCCGACTTAGAATTTTTGGAGATGAAAATGGAGTAATGAATAAGAGTTTATTGGATGTGCAGGGAGATGCCATTGTGGTAAGTCAGTTCACATTGCATGCAAGTACCAAAAAAGGAAACAGACCTAGCTATATCAAGGCATCCAAACCAGAGATAGCAATTCCCATGTATGAAGGCTTTGTAAAGCAATTAGAGATAGATCTGGATAAAAAAGTGGGTACAGGAATCTTTGGAGCCGATATGAAAATAACATTGCTTAATGATGGGCCTGTAACTATTGTTATAGATACAAAAAACAAACAATAAATACCCATAAATAAATAATAACTACCCTTAGAAATTTTATAGATGAACTCAAAAAAGTTGTTAACGTTATTCATTGTAACGTTGTTTTGTGTTGTAATACATAGCAATGCTCAGGATACTTCAAAATTGCAGGCCATTGTTTTGGATTCTACCTTAACCAAAAATGCCAATGCCATTGTACGCTCAGAAGAAGTAGTGATCGAAATAAAGTCGATTCAATCGGTAATAGTAAAAACCAAAAGAATAGTAACTGTGCTTAATAAGTTGGGGAGAAAGCATGCGGATTCTTATGAACCTTATGATCCAACTACCAAAATTAAATATATTAAAGCTATCGTTTATGATGCTTTAGGAAAGGAAACTAAGAAATATACTAGAAAGGATTTTAATGATAGAAGTATGTATGATGGTTTTTCCTTAATAGGAGATAATAGATACATTTATTTTGACTATACTCCAATTCAATACCCATATACTCTGGTTTTTGAAAGTGAAGTCGAATCCAAAAGCACAGCATTTATAGAGTCTTGGTTTCCAGTCAATAATTATCACCTTAGTGTAGAGGAAGCTTCTTATAGATTACTAAACCCTAAAAAGATTTTGATTAGAAAAAAAGAGGAATTTATTGATGAACAAGTTATTTCTGATGCAAGTAATGATTATGAGTTTTCTTATCGTTTATCAGGATTTCAAGCTATAGAAAAAGAGTATAAGAGCCCTCCTTTGACAAAATTGGTTCCTATGGTAAAAATTACTCTTGGAAATTTTTCATTGGTTAATGTTGAAGGTAGTGCAGAAGATTGGAAGTCTATGGGTAAATGGCAGTACAATAATTTAGTTTCGGGAAGAAGTAATTTGTCAGAAGAAACAGTTCAAAAAGTGTCGGCATTGGTTGCAAATGCTACCACCAAAAAAGAAAAAGCAAAACTAATATATCAATATGTGCAAGACAAAACACGATACATCAGCGTGCAGTTGGGTATTGGTGGGTGGATGCCAATGCTGGCAGAAGATGTAGATCGGTTAGGGTATGGCGATTGTAAGGCACTTACAAATTACACAAAAGCTTTATTGGATAGTCAAAAAATTCAATCGTATTATACAGTAGTTTATGCGGGTAAAAATAAAAGAAATATAGATTCTGATTTTGCTTCGATGCAAGGAGACCATGTGATACTTAATGTGCCTGATGAAGAAGAAGATATTTGGTTAGAATGTACTAGTCAAACGCTACCATTCAATTTTATAGGCGATTTTACAGATGATAGAAACGTATTGGTACTTAAGCCAGAAGGAGGAGAGATTAAAAGAACCAAAAAATACCTTCCCGAAGAAAATACCTTAGATACCAAAGCAGAAATATTTGTAAAAGCAGACAAATCGATAATTGCAAAGATCCAGTCAACTTCAAAAGGGTTGCAATACGATTGGCGATATAATACTAAATTAAAACCGGTAAAAGACCAGAAAACACATTATAAAAAGTACTGGGATTATATCACAGATGTACAAATTAACGCTTTAGAGTTGATTGATAATAAAGATATTCCTACCTATCAGGAAAAGGTAAATCTAACGGCTGCCAACTATTGTAAAAAGGCTGGGAATAGACTGTTAATTGCACCCAATGCCTTTAATAGGGAGACAAGCACAGTGCCAAAATACAATAATAGAAAAACTCCATTAGTCATTTCTAGAGGGTATATAGATACTGATGAATATCTTATCAATATCCCTGAAGGATATGAGGTATCTACGTTACCTGAAAAAAAGATGCTGGAAACGATATTTGGGAAATACTCCTGGGAGTTAGAAAAAGTAAACGAATCTCAATTAAAATTTAAAAGACGCTTAAAAATTAATGATGGTGAGTATCCAAAAGAAAAGTATGAGGAATACAGACAGTTTAAATCGAAAATCAAAAAAATAGATAAATCAAAAATTGTAGTAAAGCAAAAAGTATAGTTTATAAAGGATGAAAAGGTTACATAAAATAATTGTGGGGATCGTATTGTTTTGTTCTGTGGTAAGTACAGCACAACAATATAAGTATGGAAAAGTATCTAAAGAAGAATTGTTAGAAACTTCTTACCAATTAGATAAAACGGCAAATGCTGCTGTCTTATATGAAAGCAAAAGAGTATTCTTTGAATACATTGAAAATAGTGGTTTTGTTTTGATTACAGAGGTGTTTAAAAGAGTAAAACTATATAACAAAGAAGGGTATGAATATGCAACAGATAAGATTTCTTTGTATAAAAGCGGAAGTAATGATGAAGAAGTAAGTGGTCTAAAAGGGGTAACTTATAGTTTGATAGATGGTAAGATTGTAGAAACCAAACTGAAAAAAGATGGAGTGTTTAGAGAAGAAATATCAGAGTATAGGGATCAGGTTAAATTTACTATGCCAGCTTTAACAGAAGGAAGTGTTATCGAATACAAATATAAAATTAGATCTCCTTTTGTTTCTAATATAGACCCAGTGCAGCTTCAATACGAAATACCAATAAAGAAAATCGATGTTCAGGTCGAGATGCCAGAATATTTTAACTTTAATAAGAGAACTGTGGGGTATTTACCGATAAACTTAAGTCAGACACAAAAAAATGGAAAAATCAATTTTGTTTCTAAGGCAAGAAGTGGAGGTTATAATCAATCAACTTCGTATTCTAATAGTAGTATAGATTATACTACCTCTGTGAATACTATTAAAAATTCTAATGTACCTGCATTCAAAATAGAACCCTATTCTGGTAATATAGATAACTATATATCTTCTGTTGTTTACGAATTACAGTATACAAAGTTTCCTAACAGAGCTGTGAAGAATTATTCAACTACCTGGGAAGATGTTACTAATACCATATATAATAGTTCTAAATTTGGTGGAGAGTTAAAAAAGACCAATTATTTTAAAGAAGAGATTGATCCTTTAATTGCAGGAATAAATGATCCAAAGAAAAGGGTAGCGTTGATTTATGATTTTGTAAAGAAAAAAATGTCTTGGAATAAAAGGAGAGGAGTTCGAACTCAGAAAGGAGTAAAGACAGCTTATAAAGAGCAGGTAGGAAATGTTGCGGATATTAACCTAATGTTGTTATCAATGCTTACCTATGCTAAATTAGATGCTAACCCGGTATTGGTAAGTACAAGCGATAGAATAATTCCTTTATTTCCTACAAGAGAAGGGTTTAACTACATAATTGTGAGGGTGAAGTTTGCTAATGGGGATATTTTTTATTTAGATGCTACCGATAAATATGGTTCACCAAATATTCTTCCTAATAGGGTGATACAAGGTGCGGCACGTGTAATTGCTGCCAATGGGACATCTCAATATCTTGATTTAAGACCTAAGGCTCCTTCTATAAATCAATATATGATAAATTATGCTATTGATACCGAAGGAATGATAAATGGAAAAGTAAACGTTCGACACAAAGATTATCTGGCACATAGTTTTAGAGTACGTCATGGTGCAAAAGATAATGAATCAAATATCAAACGTTTACAAAAAAAGTATGAAATCCCAGAGCTTTTAGAATATGAATTGAAAGGAGTTAATGAAATAGAAAAGGTTGTAAATGAGCGATTTGGTTTTGAATTAGAAGATCAGGTAGAAATGATAGAAAATGAGTTGTTTTTTTCGCCTTTACTATTTCTTAAGGATAGCGAGAATGTTTTTAAGTCTGATGACCGTAAGTATCCTGTAGATTTTGGTTTTGGATATTCTAATTCTTATATGGTAACGATTAAGATTCCAGAAGGGTACGAAGTAGCAGAATTACCAAAATCAGAAAAAATCAAAATGCCAGATGGGTTAGGAGCATTTTCTTTTATATCTTCGTCGAATAATGGAGCGATTCAGTTAAGAGTAATAGAAACAATTAGCAATCCATTAATTACGGCAGAAGATTACCCTATTTTAAAAGAATTTTTTAATAAGCTGGTAACCAAAGAAAATGAACAAATAGTGCTCAAAAAAATATAGCTATGAATATTCAAAATGCACAAAAAGCGGTTGATGATTGGATTAAAAACCATGGAGTGCGTTATTTTAATGAATTGACCAATATGGCTCAGCTTACAGAAGAGGTGGGTGAGGTAGCCAGAATCATTGCACGTCGATATGGGGAGCAAAGTGAAAAAGAAAGTGATAAAAATAAAGACTTGGGCGAAGAATTGGCCGATGTATTATTTGTAGTACTATGTTTGGCCAATCAAACAGGAGTAGATCTTCAGGAATCTTTTGATAAAAAACTGGATATCAAAACCAAGAGAGATCATGATCGCCACCATAACAATGAAAAATTAAAATGATGTTTACCGCAGTGCTTTCTTCTAGAAAATATTGGATTTCGGTCTGTTTTATAGGCTTGGGATTTATAATTGTTTTTAGTAGTATTGAATACTTTATGCAATATGGTCTAACAAAATGGGATACCTTTATAGCAGAAAGAATAGATAATGGATTATGGATACGATATATTCTTTCCAGAATTGTAGGAGGGGTTTTGTATGGGATGATTATGGGGTATTACTTTGAAGCAAGAAAAAGAAAATCAAATCGATAACTATGAATTTGAAATTAGCGCACATTTCCAATATAGAAAATAATACATTACAAATCACGGGGTCAAAGAGTGAAACCAATAGACTTTTAATTTTACAAGCATTATATCCTAACATTAGTATTGAAAATATATCTAATAGCGATGATTCAACTTTGATGCAGAAAGCATTGAAAAGTGATGAGGTTCTAGTGGATATACATCATGCTGGTACTGCAATGCGATTTCTTACTGCCTATTTTGCAGTTAAAGAAAATAGAGAAACTATTTTAACGGGTAGTAAGAGAATGAAAGAAAGGCCGATTAAAATATTGGTAGAAGCGTTACAACAAATAGGAGGTGAGATATCGTATGAAAATGAACAGGGATACCCACCTATACAAATAGTAGGAAAACAACCGCAATCGAATAAAGTTTCGTTACAGGCAAATGTAAGCAGTCAATATATATCGGCATTAATGCTTATTGCGCCATCCTTGCCAAATGGGTTAGAAATTTCTTTGTTAGGAAAAGTGACTTCAGTTCCTTATATCAATATGACACTAAGCTTACTTAGTGATGCCGGAATCGAAGGCAAGTATCAGAATAATGTGATTACCATACCACCTCAAAAAGAAGTAGCAAGTAAAAGCCTGGTAGTAGAATCTGATTGGAGTTCGGCATCTTATTTTTATAGTATTGTTGCTTTATCCAAAAATGCAGAAGTGACTATCGGTAGTTATAAAAAAGAAAGCTATCAGGGGGATGCTCAGCTTTCTGAAATATATAAAAGTTTAGGAGTAACAACTGTTTTTAATCGCGAGAAAAATACGGTTACTTTAAAAAATATACCAGATTTTACCCCGATTGATATTGAAGAGTTAGACTTGTCAAACTCTCCTGATATTGCACAAACCATTGCGGTTACCTGTTTTGGATTAGGGGTTGAATGCTTTTTAACAGGGTTACATACCTTAAAAATTAAGGAAACAGATAGACTAGAAGCATTAAAAGCAGAGATTGAAAAATTAGGAGGACAAGTTCATATTACAAATGATACATTGCAATTAAAACCTGCGACTTCTATAAATAATGACGTGGTAATTGGTACTTATAACGATCATAGAATGGCAATGGCATTTGCTCCATTGGCACTTAGAACCTCCTTACTTATTGAAGATGCAAATGTAGTATCAAAATCATATCCTGATTTTTGGACAGATTTAAAGAAGGTAGGTTTTAATATTTCAGAAAATTAAATGATAGAATACGATAAAAGAGTTTTATGTAAAAACTCAGTTTTTTTTAAAGCCTTTGGATAGAAAATTTAAAGGCTTTTTAACGTAAATTTTCCCTATAAATAAATATATCTTAATTTACTTGACATCCGGTATCTCAAGATTGTATATTTGCATCTTTAAAAAACAGCAAAGAATGAAGTTATCACATTTCAATTTTAATCTTCCACAAGAATTATTAGCCGAATATCCAGCAGAAAACAGAGATGAATCTCGATTAATGGTTTTGAATAGGAAAGAGCAAACTATTGAACATAGAGAGTTTAAGGACCTTATAGATTATTTTGAGCCTAATGACGTAATGGTTGTTAATAACACCAAAGTTTTTCCCGCTCGTCTGTATGGGAATAAGGAAAAAACTGGAGCTAGGATTGAAGTGTTTTTATTACGAGAATTAAATTCTGAAACTCGTTTATGGGATGTATTGGTAGATCCTGCAAGAAAAATAAGAATCGGAAATAAGTTATATTTTGGAGACGACGAAAGCTTAGTAGCCGAAGTTATTGATAATACAACTTCTCGTGGGCGTACGTTACGTTTTTTATATGATGGTTCATATGATGAGTTTAGACAAAAACTAAATGATTTGGGAGAAACTCCTTTGCCAAAATATATAAAAAGAGAAGCAGAACCAGAAGATGAAGAAAGATATCAAACCATCTATGCAAAGAATGAAGGAGCAGTAGCAGCACCAACAGCAGGACTTCATTTTTCTAAACATTTAATGAAGCGTTTAGAAATAAAAGGAGTAGACTTTGCAGAAATCACTTTGCATGTAGGGTTAGGAACTTTTAACCCGGTAGAAGTAGAAGATTTATCTAAACACAAGATGGATAGTGAAGAGGCCCATATTGCAGCACAAGCTGTAAATACAATTAATAACGGAATTGAAAATAAAAATAAGGTATGTGCAGTAGGTACTACTGTAATGAGAGCCTTAGAAAGTTCGGTTTCTTCAGAGAAAACTTTAAATGAGTTTCGAGGATGGACTAACAAATTTATTTTTCCTCCTTATGATTTTAGTATTGCTAATTGTATGATTACTAATTTTCATACACCAAAATCAACATTACTAATGATGGTATCTGCCTTTGCAGGGCATGATTTTATTAAAGAAGCTTATGAGCAAGCAGTAAAAGAAAAATATAAGTTTTATTCTTATGGTGATGCAATGCTAATCATATAAAAAAAACGATAGTGATATTATAAAAAAAAATCTGCTAGATGTACATCTAGCAGATTTTTTTTTATATAAAATTGCCGAAATATTCATTTTTATAGTGTAAAAAAAAAGCGGTACGGATTTTGTCTATGATGTATTAGTAAAAATTTAACAGTATCGGTTGTGTTTTTCTGAAAAAAAATGTGGTCGACATATGTTTTTTGTGTAATTGTATAATAATAAAGGTGTTAAGTTATTTTTTTTGAAAAAATGTATTACTTTCGCCCCCTCAAAATATATAGTTAAACTTTACAAATAACGAATATAGAGAAATAATGCAGGTTGATATTTGCTCAAAATCAAGCAATAGATGGGATATAAATATGCTTTTTATAGATTTGCATTGTTTTTTTAGTGTTCTTATCAACAAAAAAACTTAATATTTAAATATAGAATGAAAAACTTAATTTGTAATTTACTACTTTTTGGTACGTTGTTTTCCTTTGCACAAACACGTGTAGGAGAAATGCGTTTTAATGATGTAGATGTTTTTGATAATGTAGAATTGATCCTTAACGGTGCGGGTACGGTAGAGAAATTGTATGCAATGGCACTATATTTGGACTTTGAAGTAGATGGTGTAGAAGATGGCGTAAGAGTTGCAGAAAAAGACGTTACAATGGCTATTACTATTAAGATAACTTCTTCGATGGGAGATAGTGAACTTAAAGAGATTATTAGAAATGGCTTAGAAAGAGCTACAGATGGCAATAGTTATTTATTAGAAAATCAGATTCGGGATTTTCTTCAATTATTACCAAATCAAATACGAAGGTTTGATATTTTCAATGTTTTGTATTTAAAAGGAGGTGTGCTAAAGCTCTATAAGAATAAAGAATTATTAGGCACTATAAATAGCAAAGAGTTTAAAAAAGCATTGTTTAAAATCTGGTTAGGTGAAAACCCTGTGGATGACAAATTAAAAGAGGATTTATTAGCGTCTTATGAACCGAACCCTATATTGGGACGATGGAAAACTTACGATAAAAAAACGGGAGTGGCGATTAATATTGTGCAATTGTATATTATTAAAGATAAAGTATACGGATCTATACAAAGGATGTTGAGAATATCAGAAAGAGATGCGGTTTGCTATGAATGTAAGGGAGATGATAAGAATCAAAATGTTGAAGGTTTGGTTATTATAAAAGGTTTAAGAGAAAAAGGAGATAAATATATTGATGGAAAATTTACCAATATAAAGGATGGTAAAGTTTTAGAATGTCAAATCTGGATTAATGAAGAGGAAGATAAAGATATTTTGAACGTTAAAATTAAAGGAGGCGGTGGTGTACATCAGTGGAAACGAATAAAGAGTAAATAAAGATATATACTTTGATACTAAAAGACCTGATACATATCAGGTTTTTTTATACCAAATATTTGAGTATGCTATAGGATAGTTGTCATAAAGAAGAGAATGACTACCAGAGTACCATTTTATCTTTATATTTTTGCATCATTGCGTTGCGAAATGGAATAAATAAAGAATGAGCGAAAAAAAGAAAGACATAAGAGCATTAACAAAAGATCAGTTACGGCTTTTTTTTGAAGAAAATGGAGATAAACCTTTTAGAGGGAATCAGGTCTATGAATGGTTATGGAGTAAAGGAGCTCATAGTTTTGATGATATGACCAATGTTTCTAAGGTTACAAGGCAAATGCTGGAAGAGCATTTTGTGATTAATCATATACAGGTTGATCAAATGCAGCGAAGTACAGATGGAACCATCAAAAATGCAGTACGATTGCATGATGGATTGGTGGTAGAGTCCGTGTTGATTCCGACCCCAACTAGAACAACAGCTTGTGTGTCTTCTCAGGTTGGGTGTAGTTTGGATTGTAAATTTTGTGCTACAGCACGCCTAAAGAGAATGCGAAACCTAAATCCAGACGAGATTTATGATCAGGTAATGGCCATAGATAAAGAGAGTAGGTTGTATCACAATCGACCATTATCTAATATTGTATTTATGGGAATGGGTGAGCCGTTGATGAATTATAATAATGTGTTAAAGGCGATTGAAAAGATTACCTCGCAAGATGGTTTAGCAATGTCTCCTAAAAGAATAACAGTATCTACATCGGGGGTGCCCAAAATGATAAAGAAAATGGCAGATGATAATGTGAGATTTAAATTGGCGGTCTCTTTACACTCTGCAATAGATAAGGTTCGAACAGCTATCATGCCATTTAATGAAACCTTTCCTCTAAAAGATCTTAAAGAAGCTTTAGAGTATTGGTATGAAAAAACCAAAAGTAGAATTACATATGAGTATGTTGTCTGGAAAGGAATAAATGATAGAAAAGAAGATATTGATGCCTTAGTGAATTTTTGTTTTCACGTTCCCTGTAAAGTAAATTTGATTGAGTATAATCCAATAGATGATGGAGAGTTTCAACAAGCATCAAATAAGGCTATCGAAGCATATATCTTAGCATTAGAGTCCAAGGGTATTGTGGTAAACGTTCGTAGAAGCAGAGGAAAAGATATTGATGCAGCTTGTGGTCAATTGGCAAATAAAACATAATCGTTATTTATTCAAAAAAAATAGGTTTTAATACTATTTGAGACTAAAAACAAGATTATGATTATATATACAGAGAACTACTTCAGAGAAAAAAGTATTTATCATATATTCGCATTGCATTATAAAAACAGAATCAAGTAAGGCGTATTGAAAGTTGTAGAGCAAATAAAACTTCCTATAATTGATGAGATGGAACTTTTTGAAAAAAAGTTTTCACAATCAATGACATCTAAAGTAGCCCTGCTTAATAGGATTACCCATTATATTGTAAATAGAAAAGGAAAACAAATGAGACCTATGTTTGTTTTCTTAGTTGCAAAAATGGTCTCTCAAGGAAAAGTTAATGAACGTACCTATCGTGGTGCTTCTGTAATAGAATTAATTCATACAGCAACATTGGTTCATGATGATGTAGTTGATGATTCGAACCAAAGACGAGGTTTTTTTTCGATAAATGCACTTTGGAAAAACAAAATAGCTGTATTAGTAGGAGATTATCTGCTGTCCAAAGGATTATTGCTATCAATAGATAATGGTGATTTCGATTTACTAAAAATCATTTCAGTTGCGGTTCGCGAAATGAGCGAAGGAGAATTGCTTCAGATCGAAAAAGCAAGAAATCTGGATATAACAGAAGAGATATATTACGAAATCATTAGACAAAAGACAGCAACGTTAATAGCTGCTTGTTGTGGGTTGGGAGCGTGTTCTGTAGTGCCTGAATCTGATGATGTGCAAAAAATGGTTAAGTTTGGAGAACTTATAGGAATGGCATTTCAGATAAAAGATGATTTATTTGATTATGGAAATACTGCAATAGGGAAACCAACAGGTATAGATATTAAAGAGCAAAAAATGACACTTCCGCTTATTTATACCATCAATCATTGCTCGAAAGAAAAAAAGAAGTGGCTTATTAACTCTGTGAAAAATCATAACAAAGATAAGAAACGAGTAAAGGAAGTCATCGACTTTGTAAAAGTAAGCGGAGGATTAGAATATGCCATTACCGTGATGAATCAATTTAAAGAAGAAGCACTTTCAATATTATCAGAATATCCAGCCTCTGATTACAAATCTTCTTTAGAATTGATGGTAGATTATGTGATTGATCGAAAAAAATAATTATTTTTTTATTTATTTAATTGTTGTATTTCAGTGTTTTGTGCTACTTATGTACATATAACATACAAAATATGATAACCAAGACAACCATTTTGTTGTTATCCTCGTCTATGTAAATAGAAAACCCAATTATAATTTATTTTATATTGAAAGTTATTCAGTTTTATAAAAATGAAACCCAGCTTATAAAAAGGGCAATAAAGCAGCATCGAGATGCACAGCAACAATTGTATAATAAATATTCACCAAAAATGCTGAGTGTATGTAGGAGATACATTAAGGATGTACATTTTGCAGAAGAAGTAATGCTTACTGGGTTTTTAAAAGTTTTTATGAATTTAGAAAAATTTAAGTTCGAAGGTAGTTTTGAAGGATGGATCAGACGAATAATGGTTAACGAATCGATCTCATTTTTAAGAAAAGAAAAACAAATTTTCTTTACCGAAGAAGTTTTGGGTTATCATGAAGAATCATGGAATAATATAAATTCTGATTTAGAGGTTGAGCAAATACAAGCTCTATTAGATAGTTTACCAGAAGGATATAGAACCGTATTTGTGTTATACGCCGTAGAAGGCTATAAACATAGTGAAATAGCCAAAATGTTACAGGTTTCAGAAAATACCTCAAAATCCCAACTCTTTAAAGCTAGAAAAATGCTGCAGAAAAAGTTAAATGAACAAAATCTTATAAGTGATGGCACCAATGAAATTTGAAGAAAAGATAAAAGAAAAATTAGATGAGAGAGTTATTAAGCCTTCGAATAACTCATGGGAACGATTATCACAGCAGTTAGATGATAAACAGCCCTCTGTTAAAAATAAAAGAATAAAAGACTGGTATCGTATTGCTGCTGTATTTATTGGAGTACTTTTTATAACCTCTATAATAGTGTATCAAAACAGCTCTATTAATAAAGATGAACCTAAAATTGTAGATCATACGATACCAAAAAGTAAAGTAATAGAGGAAATACCAGAAAGTAAAGAGAGTCCTCTAGAAAAATATGAGATATCACCAGGTACGGACATAGTAAGCAATGAAGAAGAGAATAAATCACCGTTACATAAAAAGGAAGAAGCTACTCAAAAGACAGAGAGTATTAGAGAAGATCTGAAACCAAAGTATAAGAGTACCGATGATATAGCCGTAACAGATAAAGAGACCCCTGTTGTTGCTAAACATTCAGAAGTGATAGCTCTAGAAGAGCATGATTCATTAATAAATGCCAGTATTATACAAGAAAAAATAGAAGGTGTGCTGGCAAAAGTTAAAGAGTTTGAAAAGAATAATATAGAGATAACAGAAGGCGAAATTGATCAATTATTGATGCAGGCACAACGAGAGATTACCGCAGAAAGAATGCTCGAATCAGGAACAATAAGTGCTTCAACACTTTTACAAGAAGTAGAGCAAGAGTTAGACGATACCTTTAAACAAAGAGTTTTTGATGCCCTCAAATCAGGTTTTCAAAAGGTAAAGACTACTGTTGCACAAAGAAAAAATTAAAAGCATACATCTATGATTTGTCCATTAGTAAGACAAGTGTTTTAGAAATATAGACAGAACATAGAAAATAGAGCCAATTCAAGAATTCTTAATGGTACCCGTTTTGGCAAGAAGTATCAAATCATTCATCAATCAAACAGTTATGCAATCTCCTTTCGAATATTGGAAAGGAGGTTGCTATCAAGAAAAATCAAAAAAAATGAAGACATTAGTTACAATAGCTACCTCTGTAGCCATGATATTATTTGTGCAAATTTTAAATGCTCAAGATGACGATATGAGCGTTAAAATAGAACAGCTTAAACAGCAGAAAGAGCGAATTGTTGTTTCAGAAAAAAGCGCGCTTAAAAAAGAGGTCGAAACCATTAATAATCAATTAGCAAATGCAGAAATAACAAAAGAAGAAGCACAACAATTAAAAGAAGCAGCTGCCAAAAAACATGCATTGAATATAGAAAACGGAATCGCCATAATAGAGAATAGAATTGCTTTGCTGCAACGCAACGGAACCGAAATAATAGGTACAGAAGATAGAGAAATAGATGTGCTAGGAGACGATTTTAAAATTTACAAAGAAGTAGAGGAGCAAATCAAATATGATATTCGAACGACGACTGATTTTGTTCTTGCATTTGGACTTAATAATGTAATAGTAGATGGGCAATCTTTAAGTGATTCTGATTATGAAATTTGGGGAAGTAAGTTTTTTGAAATAGGAGTTTCCTGGAGAACCAGAGTCTTTAAAAATACTAACTGTTTAAGAGTAAAGTACGGAGTCTCATATATGTCCAATGGTCTTAAACCTACAGATAATAGGTATTTTGTTAGAAATGGAGATCAAACCGAGTTAGAAGAATTTAGGTTAGAACTGGATAAATCAAAATTTCGAACAGATAATCTAGTGGTTCCTGTTTATTTAGAATTTGGCCCTTCGAATGTAGAAAAAACAGAAAAAAGTATTCGATTTTATAGAGGAAATAACTTTAGAATTGGATTAGGAGGATATGCAGGAGTGAATTTAAGTGCTCGTCAAAAATTAAAGTACGAGGAAAATGGAGGAGATGTGAAAGATAAGATTAAAGGAAAATATAGGACGAATGATCTTGTATATGGTCTAAGTGGTTATATTGGTTTTGGAGATCTTACAATATATACTAAGTACGATATGTCACCTATTTTTAAAGATGCTATTGTTGATCAAAATAATGTATCTCTGGGATTACGTTTCGATTGGTAATAGTATAACTAAAGAAAAGATAAAAAGCTCTTGAAAGAATTACTTTCAAGAGCTTTTTTTGTAACTCAATTTTTAATTTGGATAGATTGTTAGTTTGAAATATTTTTCGAGTATTTGACTGATTTATGCAATTAATTTTGAGGAACATAATGTTAAAGCAACAATTTTCATTAACTCCAAATTGTTTAGTAACATCGAATTGTGGTTTTATACCGTCATGAATTTTCTTCTATATTTATGGGTTTAAGTATAAATGTTTCATTAGGTTTTGTGTTGGTTGATTCTATACGTCAATGTAATTTAAATACTAGTCATTTAAAAAGTAAGCGAAACACTTATTGTAATTACTGATATAAAGTAAAATGCTGTCTGTCAGTGTTTTTGAAGTGCTTGTTTTTTTGTTTTTAACAAAAAATTAGTATATTAATAAGGTCATATCAGTTGAAATAATTCTTTCCAAATTGAGGTAATAGCTTTTGTCTTTCATGTCAAGAAAGTAAGTTGTTACTGTACCTCGTCAATTTCATCAGTTTTACTAATCATCCAAATTTCGACAGTATGGCGAGATCAATTGTGTTTTGGCTATCACTATTTGTGATAGGGGGCTTTGGTTTGTATTCACAAACTACCAAAATGATGAAAGCAAACTCTGTTAGTATAGCAACTTATAAACGAGATATCCCACCACTTTCAAAAATGAAAAACATTATTTCTGCGAAAGGGATGGGGCATGTGGCCCCTCCTAAGAGAAGAGGTGCAAATACAGTAATTTTGGGAAAAGGGTTCCCTAAAGGTAGAGATCCTCTTATGGTTAGAAAAAAAAGTATCTCTAGTAAAGCAACAGGTGTTACGGTTGCATCCTTTGATGCTCATGCAGGATCAGTACTTAATGATGCTACGGGCGCTATAGGCCCTAATCATTATATGTATGCCTTTAATACAGGTTTTGGTATTTTGGATAGAGAAGGGACGGTATTGTTACAAGAAGCATCCTTAGGGACATTGTTTCCAGGAGAAACTCTGGGCGATCCCATAGTTATTTATGATAATTTTGCGGATAGATTTGTGGTAATGGAGTTTAGTAATTCTCCAAATGGTTTTTTAATTGCAGTATGTAAAGGACCTGACCCTGTAAATGATGGTTGGTCTACTTATAGATTTAATACCGGGGATTTTCCTGATTATGAAAAACTATCTATATGGAATAATGGATATTATATAACTACCAATAAAAACCGAGACGCACCCACAACCAATGATGTTGTTTTTGTGGTAGAACGTGATAAAATGATTGAAGGAGAAGCATCTGTCCAAATGATTGGTTTTCCTTTGCCAGGAGCACAGACTAATGGTTTTTATAGCCCAGGAGGGTTTAATGCGACGGGCAGTGAGTTACCACCCATTGGAGTGCAACATGCCATTGTGTTTATGCAAGATGATGAATGGTCTGGCGTTACAAAAGACCATCTAAAAATTTGGAATACTAATGTAGATTGGAATTCTCCTGAAAACTCTACCATTTCACAACCCCAAGAACTTCTGGTTACTCCTTTTGATGGGGTGTTTGATAACGGGTCGTTTCAAAACCTCGAGGAGCCTGGTAATGGTGCTGATATTGATGCATTACAAGCTACCATGATGTATATGACCAATTATAGGCGTTTTGCGACCCATAATTCAGTGGTTTTAAATTTTGTGGTAGATCTTGATGGTACAGATAGTTTAGCAGGAATTAGATGGTACGAATTAAGACAAGAGGTAGATGGTGATCCCTGGACAGTATTTCAGGAAGGAACCTATGTTCAACCAGATGGACTAAGTGCATTTTGTGGAAGTATAGGAATGGATGTAGATGGTAATATTGGATTGGCCTATACCGTCGTAGGGCCCAATGTATATACATCATTGCGATATACGGGTAGATTGGCAAGTGATCCTTTGGGATATATGACAGTAGAAGAACAAGTATCAGCCAATGGAGATAGAAAAAATAATAGGAGTGATGGTAGGTATGGTGATTATGGACAATTAACCGTAGATCCGTTAGATGATAAAACATTTTGGCATATTAGTGAGTATATGAAAGGTCCTTCTAGTATAAGGAAAAGCCACGTAGTAGCTTTTAGAATAGATTCTAAAATTGATGATATTGATCCTCCCTCTTCACCACATAATTTAGTAGTTTCAGAAAAAATAGCAAAGTCTATCACATTGGATTGGGAGGCTTCTGTAGATAATGTGGTAGTTAAGGAATACTATGTTTTTCAGGATGATCAATTCATAGGTACTACTTCAAAAACCAGATATACTATTAAAGGTTTGACACCACAGACTTCATATTCATTTTATGTGTTGGCAAAAGATTTATCTGGTAATCAATCAACCCCAAGTAATACATTGGTAGTAAGTACACCTGCAATTACAATAAAAGGATGTATAGAGGGAGTGAGCGTCCCATATTATGAAAGCTTTGAAAAAGACTTAGGGTCATGGACTCAAGTGTTAGAAGATGATCTTGATTGGGTTAGGAGTTCTAGTAGTACACAATTTGTAAATATTGAGTCTTTTAAAGCGTATGAAGGGGAGAGTTATGTTTTTATAGAATCTTCTAACAATTTTAATAAAAAAGCGACTCTTGATTCCCCGTGTTTTGATCTTATGCATGCGCCTTCTGCCATACTCTCATTTAATTATTATATGAATGGAGATGATGCTATGGGATCACTAGAGGTCGAAATAAGCAATGATAAAGGTGTTACCTGGAATAGTGTTTGGAAAAAGATAGGAAATCAGGATAGTGAATGGAAAACTGCTTCTATAGATTTATCACTTTATAGAGGGAGTGGTATACAATTACGTTTTAGTGGTAGGACAGGAAACACAGAGAAAACCAAAATAGCAATAGATGCAATTTCTATTGAGTCAAACGTTGTTGGGGCCGTTTGTGTAGAGAATGATCTGCAATTAAGTGTAACTTTTGATAAACACCCAGAAGAAACTTCATGGGTACTTATGGATGAAGAGGATAAGGTTGTTGCTTCAGAAAGATATTCTAGCGGAAATACAGCTCAATCCACAGTAGTGAGTACTATTAATGATTTAAAACCAGGGAGGTATACTTTTGTTCTTTCGGATTCTTTTGGAGATGGTATTTGTTGTGAGTATGGTATGGGATCCTATTATCTGTCAAGTAATACAGGTACCATTATTTCGGGAGGAAATTTTACAGATGCAGATACTGTAGAATTTTGTGTGCAAGTAGATGAGGCAGGAATAAGTACTTATGAATTAGCAGATACAGACAAGGATGATCAACGATTTATACTATCACCTAACCCAGTAAGAAATGATATTCTAAACATTGCTATAGAAGAAAGTTTAATCCAAAATCTTGAAATTTTTTCTATGTACGGTACTTTGGTAAAGAAAATCCCTAATCATGGAGCAAAAAAATATATTGATGTAAGCGGTATTGCATCAGGAAGATATTTTATGAGAATAACTTCTAAAAATGATGTGGTAACAAGAAGTTTTATAAAAAATTAAAAAAGGATGGTAAGTCGGTGATTAAAATTCGAATATGAATACCATTTTAAATCTGAATTCCTTTCTCCCCTCCCCAAGGTAGAATTGACCATTTGGCATTGGTATTGCTAAATGAAGAGGTTGTTTGTTTGAGCGGCCTCTTTTTTTTTATAATTTTTTTGGTATATGTGTAAAGTGCTTTACATGAGTATATTGATGGTGTTTTCTTTTGCCTAACTTGTTTTCTGAAGCTTAAAAAATGTTTTCTGTTAGATGTTCTTGAAGTTTATTTATTTTATTGAAGATAACTCAAGTTTTAGAATTGTGTATTTTTGTGATCATTTAAAAGATATAAAACTTTTATACTAGGGTTTTATAGTTGGATACTAGGCAATATAGATAATGATTCATAAGACAACCATAGATGCTGTATTTGAGACTGCTCGTTTAGAAGAAGTAATAGGCGATTTTGTTCAGTTAAAAAAGGCAGGGAGTAATTTTAAAGGATTGAGTCCGTTTAGCGATGAGAAAACCCCATCTTTTATGGTGTCTCCTGTAAAACAAATCTGGAAAGATTTTTCTAGTGGTAAAGGAGGGAATGTAGTTGCTTTCTTAATGGAACATGAGCATTTTTCTTATCCCGAAGCTATAAAGTATCTGGCAAAAAAGTATAATATTGAGGTAGAAGAAACCGAGCAATCAGATGAGCAAAAGGAACAAGCCAATGAAAGAGAAAGTATGTATTTGGTTAGTGAGTTTGCGTCAACTTTTTTTCAGAATACATTACATAAAACCGAACGAGGGAAAGCCATAGGATTAACCTATTTTAAGGAGAGAGGATTTACAGAAGAAACCATCAAAAAGTTTGGATTGGGATATTCTCCAGATGTATGGGATGCTTTTACTACAGAAGCCATAAAAAAAGGCTATCAATTAAGTTTTCTTGAAAAGACAGGTCTTACCATAGTAAAAGAAGAAAAGCAGTTTGATCGTTTTAAAGGTAGGGTCATGTTTCCTATACAGTCAATGTCTGGACGTGTATTAGGTTTTGGAGGTAGGATACTTACCAATGAAAAAAAAGCGGCAAAATACCTTAACTCTCCAGAGAGTGATATTTATCATAAGAGTAAGGTCTTATATGGGCTTTATCATGCAAAACAAACTATTGCCAAAGAGGATAATTGTTTTTTGGTAGAAGGATATACAGATGTTATTCAATTTCATCAAACAGGAGTAAAAAATGTAGTCTCATCTTCGGGTACAGCACTTACTCCAGATCAAATTCGTTTGATTAACAGGTTAACAAAAAATATTACAGTATTATTTGATAGCGATCCTGCAGGAATGAGAGCCTCTCTAAGGGGGATAGATTTGATTCTGGAGCAGGGAATGAATGTGAAGGTGTGTAGTTTTCCTGAGGGAGAGGATCCAGATAGTTTTGCTAAACAAAATACACTAGAAGAACTTTCTACCTATCTTAAAGATCATGCTCAAGACTTTATTGGTTATAAGGCTTCTTTGCTAAAAAAAGACTCAGAAAATGATCCTATAAAAAAAGCAGAACTGGTTCGTGATATGGTGACCAGTATTTCTAAGATTCCTGATGTTATTAAACGAGAAATCTATGTGAAAGAATGTTCTAGAATCATGGATGTTTCTGAAGATGTTTTGTTTGATACGTTAGCACAAATACGCAATGTTGAGATAAAAGATCAGCGTAAACAACAGAAACAGGAAAAGAAGTCATTTGAAGTGGTCAAAGATGAGGTGAAGAAATCTCCTAAGATTGATCAAAAAAATGTTTTGGAACGTAAAATAATTGAAATATTACTGTTGTATGGGGATAGAGAAGAAGAGTTTGAAGATCTTATTTTAAAAGAAAATGAAGACGGCGAATTAATACTGGAACCAGAAGCATATACCACAAAAGTATTTGAAAAAGTTTACTTAGATCTTCAGGATGATGAAGTAGAATTTGCTAACGAAAGTTTTAAAGCAATATATACCTTGTTAATCGAAGGGCTAAATCAGGAAGAAGATTTTAAAATAGAGAGTTTTATTAATCATATACCTCCAGAAATAGCTTCAGAAATCACTGCAATATTGATGAATGAAGAACGATATGCATTACACAGATGGGTTGATATGGAAATTCATGTAAAGAAGAAAGAAGTTACAGTGGCTCAGTATGTAAGTGATGTTATTTTAAATTTACGCAGATTTTTAATAGCCGAAAAGGTAAAAGAACTTTCGGAAGAAGTTAAAAAGAATAGTAGTGATAAAGAAGTAAATAATCAAGAAACCATTCAAGATATAATGGATTACTTATCTCTTAAAAGAATACTTTCAGAAAAGCTAAATAGAGTTATGTGATAGTATATCAATTTTACTATCATTACATGATGTTATGATAAAATGTATATGATCAAAAAGCTACTTACAGAAAACCCAAATAGGTTAACATTTATTTTCTGTAAGAATCGTATTTTTTTCTTACAGAAAATAAATGTTAAAAGTACTCTTGAGCTATATTTTTATAATATTATGAATAAAATAAAAATAACTAGCTAATATGTAGCAACCTTGACTGGTGAATCAAATCTGCAAGGTTATCAACTTTAAGTTTTTTAAGCAGTCGTGTTTTGTAGGTACTAACTGTTTTCTCATTGATAGATAAAGTAGAAGCTATATCCTTATTACGTTTTCCAGAAGATAACAGGTTAAGGACCTCGATCTCTCTAGAAGATAATTTCTTATACTTTACGACCATGTTACTTTCGTTAGTGTTACCATTAGCCAATTGTTGTGTAAGATTGTCATTTAGGTAAATTCCACCTCTAGAAACTCGTTCGATAGCTTTTTTTAGTGTTTTCGTCGAAACGGTTTTTGATAAATAAGCTGATGCTCCAGCTTTAATAGCACTTAAAGCGTACATCTCTTCTGGATGAGAACTAAAGATAATCACCTTTATTTTGGCGAATTCTTTTTTAATGGTTCTTAATGCCATAATCCCATTGATCTGTGGTAGATCGAGTTCCATGATAAGTACATCGGGGATATTTACTTTCAAAACATCATACATATCATTTCCGTTACTTACTTTTCCTATTACTTCATATTCATCAGAATTACGAAATAAGGAAACAATCCCTTTTCTTGTAATTGGATGATGATCAGCGATTAATACGGTTGTCATTCTTGTTTACGATTGTTATGTTAATTTAAGATTAAGAGCTTGACAATTCTTAATTCTCAGGGGTAGCATTAAAAATGTTGATACAAAATTACTAAGAACATGGACTTGTAAACTTTTTTTTATCCGTTTATCGACAAAAAGCATTCTAAAGCAGTTCAAAGGGTATTTTACATACCGGAATAGGGTTCATTTTATGCTGGTTTACGGTATTTAGACGTATAAATATCTTAAAAACCTCTTGTTCTCGACCCTCAAAATCATCAATTTGCCTTCCTTCATCCTTCATTTTCATCGCCCATTCCAGTTCATCATAACTCGCTCCTATTTGATCTTCATCGCTACGACTATCTCCAAATAGCCCATCTGTAGGAGCGGCAATTTGGATAGAATTTGGTACTTCTAACGCTTTTCCTAATGCATATACCTGGCTTTTGGTTAAATCTGCTATCGGACTTAAATCTACACCACCATCTCCATATTTTGTAAAAAAACCAACGCCAAAGTCTTCTACTTTGTTTCCTGTACCTGCTACCAGATACTTGTGTAAGCCAGCAAAATAATATAGTGTTGTCATTCGTAATCTAGCTCTGGTATTGGCAAGTGAAAGGTCAAGTTGTGGACTAGGTGAGGTTTTTGGAGCAACCGATTTAAACTCTTCAAAAACAGAGGTAAGGTTTACTCTAGTGTCTGTAACATTGGTATATCGTTCCTTTAGCAAAGCAATGTGCTCTTGTGCTCGGTTAACTTGACTCTGTGCCTGGTGGATTGGCATTTCTACACATAATGTTTGTAAACCGGTTTTTGCACATAGAGTAGATGTTATGGCACTATCTATACCTCCGCTAACACCAACTACAAATCCTTTTATGTTTGCGTTATTTGCGTATTCTTTAAGCCAGTTTGTGATGTGGTCAATTACTTTTTCTGTTTGCATAAGTTGTTTTTAATACAATTAATTTGTTTAATAAAGGTATATAGTGTCTAAAGGTTTTTAGTAATAAAGATAAAAACATCAAGTCGAAACAAATATTATTTTCTATGTTCTAATAGTTCGCAATTCGATTTTTGATATACTACCTTTGCAGAGATAAAATTAATAAAAAAAGATGGCGTTGTATAGTTATAAAAGGTATTTAAACGACGGTTGGAATATGTATATGAAGTTTACAAAGTTTATTAAAATAAGTGTATTGCTATTTTTGTTGATTGGATGTTCTAAGCAAAATAAAATAGAGAAGGAAATTGCTGCTATTCCTGTAGAAATTAAAATAGAACGTTTTGAGCGATTGTTTGCAGGTGTAACATCAGATAATTTAGGTAATCTCAAAAAAGAGTTCCCCTTTTTGTTTTCAGAAAGATATGCAGATAGTTTGTGGCTTAAAAGAGTAAAGGATACTATTCAGATAGAACTTAACGAAGAGGTCGAAAAAAGATTCCCAGACCTTTCTAGTGAGAAAGATGAATTACATTCTTTGTTTCAGCATATCAAATATTATTTTCCAGAAATAAAGACTCCAAGAATTGTAACGATTACTTCAGATGTAGATTATCGTAATAAGATAGTGCTTTCAAAAGGACTACTCATCATTTCTTTAGATACATATTTAGGCAAGGATCACCACTTTTATGAAGGAATACAAAAATATTTGAGACAAGGTTTTGAAAAGAAATATATAATTCCTGATATCGCGTCTATGTATGCTAAAAATATTGTTGGCCCAATACGAGATAGAACCTTTTTAGGTAATCTGATTACAATTGGTAAAGAATTGTATCTGGAAAATCTTTTTTTGCCAAAATATAGTAATCCTTTAAAAATGGGATATGAGGATGAACAGTATGAGTGGGCTATGGCAAACGAAGCGCAGATTTGGAGATATTTTGTAGATAGACAATTGTTGTTTAGTACCGATAGCGAACTAATGCCAAGATTTTTGTACCCGGCGCCTTTTTCTAAGTTTTATTTAGAAGAAATTGATAAAGAAGCTCCCGATAGAATAGGGCAATTTATAGGCTGGAGAATAGTTTCTTCCTATATGGAAAATAACAATGTATCTTTGCAGCAAATGTTATTGGCAGATGCAGAGACAATTTTTAATACTTCAAAATATAAACCAAAAAAGTAATGGCAAATAAATATAAATCTGAAATTAAGATTGATGTCGAGTTAGATGAAAACCGTATTCCTGAACAATTAAAATGGACAGCAAAAGATGGAGGAGTAGAAAATGAAGAAACTAAGGCGTTACTTCTTTCTGTATGGGATAGTAAAAATAAAGAGAGTTTACGTATTGATTTGTGGACAAAGGATATGCCAGTAGATGAAATGAAAATATTTTTTCACCAAACATTGGTGGCAATGAGTGATACTTTTCTGAGAGCTACTCAAGATGAAAAAATGTCGGCAACAATGAAAGATTTTTGTGAATATTTTGCCGAGAAACTAGAGTTGAAACAAGAGTAATACCAGTTACACTTTGAATTTACCGTAATAAAATACTCTTTTTCGTTTCTGCTTCAGAATAAAAAAGAACCGTAACTACAGCTATGCTTATTTTTTCTTCTTCTCATAAACAAAAAATAGCTCATTTTCTTTAACAGTAAATTCAAAGTATAACTGGTATAAATCGTTTAAAAACGGTGTTGTGCATTCAAGAATAAAGAAAATTAGGTGTCTGATGAAATGATAGGACCTTTTTTTTGACTAATTCTTGTAAAAGAAGGTCTTGAAAACAACATTGATTTTTGTATATAATGCCTCAACGGGTGTTTTGGATAAATATCTGGATGCAATTCATAAAATTATTAGTCCCAAAACTTATTCGTGTGATTTGTGTAGTTTAACACACAGTGTGTTTTCTGAAAAAACTGCATGGAAAAACTTTAGACAATATGCGAGTTTTGATTCGATATTTATGTATAAAGATCAATTTATTAATACATATTCAGATTATTCGGATATTGATTTTCCTGTTGTTTTTACTGTAAAAGAAAAGACGATGCAATTGTTGTTTACTGCGGATCAATTGGGAGAATTACAAAATACAGAAGATTTAATTGCATCGATTTTATCTAAAATCGATGCTAATTAGTGCTATTTAATTGATTATTAAGATCTTCTATGTAGTTAAGAATTTCATCTTTCCCCATGCCCGATGATGATGATGTGATAAAATAGTTAGGCATTTCTTCCCAGTACTTTAACATTTCTGAGATGTAGCTTTCAATTTGGATTGGTAGTTTATTTTTTGATAATTTATCAGCTTTGGTAAAAACTATAGAAAACGGTATTTGGTTTTCACCTAACCATTGCATAAACTCCAGATCAATTTTTTGTGGTTCATGACGACAATCTACCAGAACAAAAGCACAAACCATTTGAGTTCGTTTTGCAAAATAGGCCGTGATAAATTTCTGAAATACTTTTTTGATTGATTTAGAAACACGAGCATAACCATATCCAGGAAGATCTACTAAAAACCATGTTTTATTAATGATAAAATGGTTTATTAATTGTGTTTTTCCAGGCTTTCCTGATGTTTTTGCTAGATTCTTTCGATCCGTAAGCATGTTAATCAATGAAGATTTGCCAACATTAGACCTTCCTATAAATGCATATTCTGGGAGTTTGTCTTTTGGGCATTTGGCAACATCGCTATTACTTATTACAAATTCAGCGCTACTAATCTTCATAGTATCAAAGTTTCAAATTATATGTCTCGCTCTAGTAGCCAGCTATGAAATAACTGGTTAAATTCTTCGGGGTGTTCCATCATGGCGGCATGACCACATTTGTCAATCCAATATAAATCAGAATCTGGTAGTAATCTGTTAAAGTCGTCAGCAACCTCTGGAGGTGTTACATTATCATTTTTGCCCCATATTATGCAAGTTGGTGTTTGCATATTGGGTAAATCTTTGGCCATATTATGTCGAATTGCACTTTTTGCAATGGCCAAGGTTCTAATTAATTTGTGACGATCATTTACAGTAGCATATACTTCATCTACAATCTCTTTTGTAGCAATTTCTGGATCATAAAATACGTTTTCTGCTTTAGCTTTAATATACTCGTAGTCTCCACGTTTAGGGTAGCTTTCACCCATAGCACTTTCGTACAATCCAGAGCTACCTGTGATTACCAAAGCTTTTACTTTTTCAGGAAACATTTTGGTGCATAACAAGCCAATATGACCTCCTAACGAATTGCCAAGAAGTATTACTTCTTTGTCTCCATACCCAAGATGATCTATGAAGCTTTTAAGAAACCTAGCATAGGTGCTCACCTTAGTTTTTATTAAGGGTAACGTGTAGATTGGAAGTTCTGGAATTAAAACTTTATATCCTTGTTTAGGGAAATAGGAGGCAACACCTTCGAAATTGCTCAAGCCGCCCATCAATCCATGTAAAATGATGATCGGTGTGCCCTCTCCTAAATCTAGATAACTAAACTTTCCGTCTTTTTTTAATTCGTGCTTCATTAATACTTCTTACAAGAATTAAAGGCAAATATAGCATTTTCATATTTAGTTTTTAGATTTTTTATCAATAGTACAAAATGAATTTTATGTTTTTTTTTAGAATGGATTATTTCTGCTCAAAAATGAGTGAAATCCAAGTGTTTACGGGCTTTTTGTAGTATTCTGATAAACAAAAGATTAAGGTTTTTAAGGGGGCTTCTTTTTCTTTTTGTGGGATAACTTATTAACAATGTGGTAAAAAGTGGTAAAAAGTGGTAATATTTTCAATATATTTGAATAATTAAACGTTTAGGGAAACAAAGTGGTACATCTTATTGGTACATATGAGTGTAAGGCAGACGCTAAGGGGCGTTTGATGATGCCTGTTGCTTTTAAGAAGCAGCTCTCATCTGTGTTACAAGATGGTTTTGTATTAAAAAGAGGTGTTTTTCAGCCATGTTTAGAATTGTATCCAATGGCAGAATGGAATCTTTTAATGCAAAAAATGAATAAACTCAATAGGTTTAAAAAGAAAAATAATGACTTTATCCGAAAGTTTACGGCAGGTGTAAAAGTAGTTGAAATTGATACAGCAGGTCGTCTTTTGATACCAAAAGATTTAATTGGTTTTGCTGGGATTACAAAAGACTTGGTGTTGTCATCAGCTGTTAATATTCTAGAAATTTGGGATAAAGAACAGTATGAGAAGGCAATCGAAGATACCGCAGATGATTTTGCAGATTTGGCAGAAGAGGTAATGGGGTTTGATGATGAAATAAATCTGGGAGAATAACTCGGGAGATAATCATATTCTTTTTAAGTGTTGATAGAATAAATGAAAAAATAGATGGAGTATCATAATCCGGTATTACTTAAAGAAACAGTAGATGGGTTGGCCATCAATCCAGAAGGGACATATGTTGATGTTACGTTTGGAGGTGGTGGCCATTCTAAAGAAATTTTATCGCGATTAGGGCCTAAAGGAAAATTGATTGCTTTTGATCAAGATAAAGATGCACTAAGAAATAAAATTGAAGACGAAAGATTTACGTTGATCAACGAGAATTTTAGATTTATTAAACGATTTCTTAGGTTTTATGGAGTGAAGAAGGTTGATGGGATTTTAGGAGATTTTGGAGTTTCGTCTCATCAGTTTGATGTAGCAGATAGAGGTTTTTCTACAAGATTTGAAGCAGATCTTGATATGAGAATGAATCAGGATAAAGAAGTGTCTGCATATCACATCATAAATGAGTATGATGAATTAGACTTAAGAGCATTGTTGTTGCAATATGGAGAATTAAGAAATGCACCCAAATTGGCAAGAGCTATTGTAGCCGCAAGAGGTACTAATGAAATTAAAACGAGTGAAACACTAAAAGAAGTGTTGCTTCCCTTTTTGCCAAAACATAGAGAACACAAAGTGCTGGCACAAATATATCAGGCAATACGTATAGAGGTGAATCAGGAAATAGAAGTTCTTAAAGAATTTTTAATTCAAACCGTAGAACTTTTGAATGTAGGAGGTAGAATTAGTTTGATCTCATATCATTCTCTAGAAGATAGGTTGGTAAAGAGGTTTATACGTAGTGGAATGTTCGAAGGGGAGCCAGAAAAAGATTTATATGGCAATGTATCGGTGCCATATAAAAAGATAGGAGGCTTGGTAATACCTACAGAAGAAGAAATTAAAACAAATAATAGAGCACGAAGCGCCAAACTTAGAGTGGCAGAAAGAATATCATTAGAGGCCGCTACTAATAAAAAAAAGTTTAAATAAGAATTATGAAGCAAACGGTTTACGATATAGTAAAAGGTAAATTTTTGATAGCAGATGATGCTATGAAAAATTGGCGCATGTTACTATTTCTTTCCTTTTTAGCAATCATTATGATTGCGAGCTCTCATAATGCTGAAAGTAAAGTTCATGAAATAGCAAAATTAAATAATGAAGTAAGAGAATTGCGAACACAATTTGTAGATGGTAAAACAGAATTAATGAGATTGAAAATGGAGTCATCTATTATAAAAAAAATGACCCGAAAAGGACTTAAGCGCCCTGCAAATCCACCAAGAAAAATAATCGTTAAAAAGTAAATTATTTTGGCAGTAAACGAAAAGAACATAATAAATCGCTTGTACTTTATTGCGGCATGCATGTTTGTTTTTGCAGTTGTTGTATTGGTGAAATTAGTGAATATCCAGTTTGTAGAAGGTGATATGTATCGTAAAAAAGCTCAGGATCGAGTTTTTAAAACATTCGATATTCCTGCAAATCGAGGCAACCTTTATGATAGTAAAGGAAATCTTCTGGCAACATCTGTTCCTAAATATGATATACGATTTGATGCTATTACTGTAACCGATAAAGATTTTAGAGAACAAGTAAAACCTCTTTGTCTTGCCTTGTCAAAAGAATTTAATAGACCTGCATCTTATTATAATAAAATACTTAGAACTGCAAGAGCAAATAAGAATAGGTACTTGTTGGTTTGTAGAAATCTTGGGTATTCACAGTATATGAGAGTTAAGAAATTCCCACTTTTTGAGTTTGGAGCTAATAGAGGGGGGCTTATCGTAGAGCAAAGAACAGTAAGAGAGCATCCGATAGGTAAGATAGCAGAGCGCACCGTTGGGTATGAAAGAAGAGATGAGCAGGGGTATTATACGCGAGTGGGGTTAGAAGGAGCATATGGTCCGTTTTTAAGAGGAAAAGATGGAAAGCGTAAAAAACAAAAAATAGCAAAGAATCAATGGAAACCATTAGGAGATGCTAATGAGGTTGAGCCACAAGATGGATATGATGTGGTATCTACTATAGATGTTAATATTCAAGATATTACGCATCATGCATTGCTGAAACAATTAGAAGAATTTGAAGCAGAACACGGCACAGCAGTTGTGATGGAAACCGAAACAGGAGAGATTAAAGCAATTTCTAATTTGGGACGCACCAAAGCAGGTCAGTATTATGAGCGATTAAATTATGCCGTAGGAGAATCACACGAGCCGGGATCTACATTTAAGTTAATGACTATGGTCGCTGCCTTAGAAGATAAGGTAATTGATTCTAGCTATGTAATTGATACAGAGAATGGTCGGGTAAAATTTTACGATAGAGTGGTAAAAGATTCTAAATGGGGAGGGTATGGTAAGATTTCTGCCGCCAAGGCATTTGAGCTTTCATCAAATACAGCCTTTGCAAAAATGATTGATGAGAATTATAGAGATAACCCTAGAAAGTTTATTGATCGTCTCATAAATATGGGGTTAGGTGAAACATTAGGAGTGTCTATTAAAGGAGAAGGGAAGCCTAAGATACCTTATCCGGGAGATAAAGACTGGTATGGTACTACTTTACCGTGGATGGCACATGGGTATGGAGTAGCACTTACACCACTACAAACATTGGCTTTTTATAATGCAATAGCTAATGATGGTGAGATGGTAAAACCGAGATTTATTAAGGAAGTAAAAGCTTGGGATAGGACCCGTGAAAAATTTGATAAAGAAATATTAAACCCAACCATTTGTTCGACAGAGACTGCCAAAATTGTTCAGGAAATGATGAAGAATGTAGTTAAAAGAGGAACAGCAGATAACATACAAACTAATAATTTCGGAATAGCAGGTAAAACAGGCACTTGTTGGGGTAATTATGGTAAAGATAGTAGAGAATATATCTCATCTTTTGCGGGATATTTTCCAACAGATAAACCAATTTATTCATGTATTGTAGTTGTGCATAAACCAAATAAAGAGAAAGGGTATTATGGCAATGAAGTTGCTGCTCCTGTTTTTAAAACAATAGCAACAAAAATATATAATGATATACCGGTTATTGATGAAATAACTTATGATATGATAGAGAGAGAAGTGAAAGTAAAAAGTTATGATTCATACTATCAAAATGCACAGAAATATAAAACGATTATGCCTAATGTAAAAGGAATGCCAGCTATGGATGTAATTTCTTTATTAGAAAATATGGGGCTTAAAGTAGAAATAAAAGGAGCTGGTAAAGTTGATAAGCAATCAATAGAGCCGGGAACAAAAGTAAAAATAAACCAAACAGTAAGACTAGAATTATCGTGACACCTTTAAAAGATATTTTATATAAAGTAGCTATTGATACTGTTGTTGGTGCAACCACTATTGATGTCAATAAGATAGAGTTTGATTCTAGGAATATTGAGCAAAACGATGTGTTTGTTGCAATTCGTGGTTCTGTGTCAGATGGTCATGCTTTTATCCAAAAAGCAATAGATCAAGGTGCGGTAGTTGTTATTTGTGAAAAGATACCAGATGCTAAAATAAAAGGAGTGACGTATGTTGAGGTAAATGATACGCAATCAGCATTGGCTATTATGGCTTCTAATTATTATGATGCTCCATCTGCTAATTTGAAGCTGGTTGGTGTAACAGGAACTAACGGAAAAACAACCATAGCAACACTTTTGTATCAATTGTTTAAGAAAGCAGGGTTTAAAGTGGGTTTATTGTCTACAGTAAAAATATTGGTCGACACTCAGGAGTATAAGGCAACACATACGACTCCCGATTCTTTAACGATCAACTTTTACCTTAATGAAATGAATAAGGCAGGGGTAGAATACTGTTTTATGGAGGTGAGCTCTCACGGGATTCATCAAAAAAGAACAGAAGGATTAGTATTTGAAGGTGGGGTTTTTACCAATTTATCACATGATCATTTAGATTACCATAATACGTTCAAAGAGTATAGAGATGTAAAAAAGGAGTTTTTTGATGGTTTGTCACCCAAAGCATTTGCATTAGTAAATAAAGATGATAAGAATGGGATGTTTATGCTTCAAAACACTAAAGCAAAACAATATACCTATGCGTTGAAATCATATGCAAATTATCGAGGTCAAATTTTAGAAAGCAGTTTAGAAGGCTTGCTTTTAAAGCTAAATGATCACGAGGTATGGACAAAGCTTATAGGAAGTTTTAATGCGTATAATCTGCTGGCAATTTTTGGTACCGCAGAACTTCTTGGATTAGAAAACCTTGAAACGCTTCAATTGTTAAGTGATTTACAAAGTGTCAGTGGTAGGTTTCAATACTTGATATCTGATCAAAAAATAACAGCAATTGTGGACTATGCACATACTCCTGATGCATTGAAAAATGTATTAGAGACTATCAATGATATAAGAACAAATAATGAAACTCTGATCACGATTGTTGGTTGCGGTGGTGATAGAGATAAAATGAAACGCCCGGTAATGGGTAATATAGCAGCAAAGCTAAGTAATAAAGTGATTTTCACCAGTGATAATCCACGAACAGAAGATCCTGATAAGATTATTGAAGATATAGAAAAAGGGGTAGAACCTCAAAATTATAAAAAAGTGCTGTCGATTACTGATAGAAAACAAGCGATTAAAGTGGCATGTCAATTTGCAAGTAAAGATGATATTATTCTTGTTGCAGGAAAAGGTCATGAAACATATCAGGAAATTAATGGAGAAAGAACAGAATTTAATGATTTTGAAATTATAAAACAAGAACTTAAAAAACTTAACAAATAAACCCTTTAGTGCTTTAGCAGGCTATAAAAAGGTAGAGATATATATGTTATACTATTTATTTGAATATTTAGAAAGTGAGTATCAGTTTCCAGGAGCTACGTTGTTTCAGTTTATAACGTTCAGAGCTGCTATGGCAATTATACTTTCGCTATTAATCTCTACGATTTATGGTAAGCGAATAATTAATTTCCTTAGAACAAAACAAATGGGAGAAAGTATTCGTGAACTTGGATTAGAAGGTCAGGCTCAAAAAGCAGGGACGCCAACTATGGGGGGAATCATTATTATTCTGGCAACCTTAGTTCCTGTGTTATTGTTTGCAAAACTTGATAATATATATGTAATTCTATTAATAGTTACTACACTATGGATGGGAGTAATTGGTTTTGCTGATGACTACTTAAAAATTAAAAGAAAGGATAAGGCGGGATTAGCTGGTAAGTTCAAAGTGATAGGACAGGTGGTGTTAGGGCTCATTGTGGGGTGTACAATGTATTTTCATGAAGATATTACTATTAAAGAAGAAAAGGCAAATACGGATACAGAACAGGTTGTAACAGTTGAAGGTGAATCTGAGTTTAAAGCTGCGATAAAATCTACCAAAACAACAATTCCTTTTTTTAAGAATAATGAATTTGATTATGCAAGTTTGATATCATGGATTAACCCGGATCTGGCAAAGTATGCCTGGATTATATTTATTCCTATTGTGATTTTTATTGTAACTGCAGTTTCTAATGGAGCAAACCTTACCGATGGGATAGATGGTCTTGCAGCAGGGTCATCTGCTATAATAGTGCTTACGTTGGCATTATTTGCATGGGTGTCGGGTAATATAATTTTTTCAGATTATCTCAATGTAATGTATATCCCCAACTCTGGTGAAATTACCATTTTTGTCGCTGCTTTTGCAGGAGCGTTGGTAGGATTTTTATGGTACAATACTTTTCCTGCACAGGTTTTTATGGGAGATACGGGTAGCTTGACAATAGGAGGGATTATTGCAGTAATTGCTATTGCAATTCGTAAAGAGTTTTTAATTCCAATTTTATGCGGAATCTTTTTTATTGAGACACTATCCGTAATGATGCAGGTGAGTTATTTTAAATATACCAGGAAAAAATATGGTGAAGGAAGACGAATATTTTTGATGTCCCCTTTACATCATCATTATCAGAAAAAAGGAATACATGAAAGTAAAATTGTAGCTAGATTTTGGATCGTAGGAATTTTTCTGGCAATTATTGCAGTGATCACGCTTAAGGTAAGATGATATGAAAAGGTTAGTGGTATTGGGCGCAGGAGAAAGTGGAGTAGGAACCGCAATATTGGGCAAAAGAAAAGGATATAATGTTTTTGTTTCTGATAAAGGAGTAATAACAGATTATTATAAAGAAGTTCTTAAAAGTTTTGAAGTCGAATGGGAAGAAAAGCAACATACGATTGCTCAAATTCTAAATGCTGATGTGGTTATGAAAAGCCCAGGAATTCCTGATAATATATCGTTGATAAGCGATATAAAAGAAAAAGGAATTCCTGTGATATCAGAAATCGAATTTGGAGCACAATATACCTCTGCTACCATTGTGGGTATTACCGGTAGTAATGGTAAAACCACAACAACAATGTTGACGCATCACTTATTAAAGGGAGGTGAGTTGGATGTAAGTATGGCGGGTAATATTGGGGATAGTTTTGCAAAGCAGGTAGCAGAGAAAAATTCTCGTTATTATGTTTTGGAGCTAAGTAGCTTTCAGTTGGATGGTATTGTAGATTTTACTCCTCATATAGCAATTTTGACAAATATAACTCCTGATCATTTGGATCGATATGACTATAAATTAGAGAAGTATATAGCGTCAAAATTTAGGATAGCCATGAATCAAAGTGAGTTTGATTACTTTATTTATGACGCAGATGATAAGAATATAACAAATTATTTAGATAGACACCCAATAAAATCAAAGCTTTTGCCTTTTTCGTTGACCAAAAAGATAGATAATAACGGGGCGTATTTAGAAAAAGAAAATATAACAATAATAATAGATAACAATAAAATTACCATGCCAACAACAGATTTAGCACTCAAAGGAAATCACAACGTTAAGAACGCTATGGCTGCTGCCACAGTGTCTCATTTGTTGAAAATTAGAAAAAATACGATCAGAGAATGTTTAGAGAACTTTCATGGGGTAGAACACAGGTTAGAAAGTGTATTGAAAATAAATAATGTACAATACATAAATGATTCTAAAGCTACCAATGTAAATGCTACTTATTATGCTTTAGACGCAATGAAGTCAGCAACCGTGTGGATTGTAGGAGGAGTAGATAAAGGAAATGATTACACAGAGCTTTATTCACTGGTAAATGAAAAGGTAAAAGCTATTATTTGCTTAGGAGTAGATAATACTAAGATTATTAATTCATTTGGCAACTGCGTAGATCATATTTTAGAAACACAATCTATGAAAGAAGCAGTAAACATGGCGTATGAGATAGCAGAGAGAAATGAAAATGTTTTGTTATCTCCGGCATGTGCGAGTTTTGATTTGTTTAAAAACTACGAAGAAAGAGGAAGACAGTTTAAAGAAGCAGTACGAGAGCTATAAAAGTAGTGTCCGAAGTCAAAAATGGATAGACGCAGCTTAAAATAGTATTAAGGTATAGTACATGCAAAAAGTAATATAGGATTAGATGACAAAAGTATTAACAAATATTAAAGGAGATAAGATGGTTTGGGCTATTGCAGCCTTGCTAGCCTTGTTCTCTTTTCTTCCTGTGTATAGTGCAAGCAGTAATTTGGCTTATTTATACGGAGATGGAGATACTTTTACTTTTTTGATTAAGCATTTTGCACATCTGGTTTTAGGTTTTTTGATTATGTACGGAGTGCATAAAATACCATATCATTATTTTAAGGGACTTTCTATTATTATGATACCTGTGATCATTGTATTGTTGTTGGTTACAATGGCACAGAATACCACCATAGGAGGAGCAAATGCAAGTCGATGGATTAGAGTGCCGTTTGTAGGAGTTACATTTCAAACCTCTACGTTGGCTGCTGTAGTGCTAATGGCGTATGTTGCACGATACCTGTCAAAGATTAAGGATAAAGTTGTATCGTTTAAAGAAACCTTACTGCCGCTATGGATGCCTGTATTTTTGATTTTAATGTTAATTTTACCGGCTAATTTTTCTACAACTGCGATTATCTTCTCGATGGTAATTGTTCTTGTTTTTATAGGAGGGTATCCAGTAAAGTATATTTCTGTGATATTGGGATCGGGGCTCTTGATACTTACTTTTTTCATTTTGTTTGCAAAAGCATTTCCGGGTGTTTTTCCAAATAGGGTAGATACTTGGGTGAGTAGGATAGAGAACTTTAGTGATGATAAAGATACACAAGAAGATTATCAAATAGAAAGAGCAAAAATAGCAATTGCAAGAGGAGGAGTAATGGGTGCAGGACCTGGGAAAAGTGTGCAAAGAAACTTCTTGCCACAGTCTTCTTCAGATTTTATTTATGCAATTATTATTGAAGAATGGGGTTTTGTAGGAGGAATTTTTTTAATGCTGTTGTATACAATGTTATTGCTGCGTTTGGTTATTGTTGCTCATAAATGTGGTGATATTTTTGGTAAACTATTAGTTATAGGAGTTGGATTGCCTATTGTTTTTCAGGCATTGATAAATATGGCGGTTGCAGTAGAGTTATTTCCTGTTACTGGGCAAACGTTACCACTTATAAGTAGTGGTGGGACATCTATTTGGATGACATGTTTGGCGATAGGAATTGTTTTAAGTGTGAGTAGTCAAAGAGAAGCACAGCGCCAACAAGAAAAAGAACAAACAAAAGAAACAGAAAAAAGAATACAAGAAGAAAATCCATTAGAGGTTTTAAGTGAAGTTTTGTAAATGAATAAAAAACCTAGAATCATATTATCTGGAGGAGGAACCGGGGGACATATTTACCCGGCTATTGCTATTGCCAAAGAAATTGAGAACAGATATCCCGATGCTTCTATTTTGTTTGTTGGAGCTAGTGATAGAATGGAAATGCAAAAAGTGCCAAAAGCAGGGTATGAAATTATAGGGCTTTGGATTAGCGGTATTCAAAGAAAACTTACGTTTAGTAATTTAATGTTTCCGCTTAAACTTATAAGTAGCCTCTGGAAATCAAGAGCAATACTTAAAAGATTTAACCCAGATGTAGTTGTAGGAACTGGTGGATTTGCCAGTGGTCCTTTGTTAAGGATGGCAAATTCTAAAAATATTCCGACGCTACTTCAGGAGCAAAATTCGTTTCCGGGCATTACCAATAAGTGGTTGGCAAAAGATGCGAATAGAATATGTGTTGCTTATGATGGGATGCAACGATTTTTTCCGAAAGATAAAATTAATAAAACAGGTAATCCGGTTCGCCAGGATATTGTAAATACCAATGAGAAACGTAGTCTGGCAATTCAAAAATATAAGCTAGACCCCAATAAAACAACGTTGTTGATTATAGGAGGAAGTTTGGGGGCTAGACGAATCAATCAATTAATCCAAAATGAGTTGGGTTTTTTTAAAGAAAAAGGAATGCAGCTTATTTGGCAATGTGGGCAGCTGTATTATGAGGATTATAAACAATATGATCAAAATGAGGTGCAGGTACATCAATTTCTGGACACTATGGATTTGGCATATGCTGCTGCCGATATCATAATCTCAAGAGCGGGAGCAAGTTCGGTTTCAGAATTATGTATTGTTGCAAAACCAACATTATTTATTCCGTCCCCTAACGTGGCAGAAGATCATCAGACTAAAAATGCCAAAGCTGTAGTGGATAAAGGGGGGGCATTGATGCTTAAGGAAGGAGTGTTAGAAGAACGTTTTCAACAAGTTTTTTCAGAGCTATTGGAGTCGGAAGAAATGCAAAAAAAACTTTCTGTAAGTATCAAAAAACTAGGATTACCAAACGCAACCTTGGCCATAGTAGACGAGATAGAAGATTTATTAGAAAAAAACAAGAAGGAATTAAATTAATGGATAAGAGTTTAAAAGACATACAGAATATATATTTTATCGGTATCGGTGGTATTGGTATGAGTGCTCTGGCCAGATATTTTAAATTTCTTGGTAAGAATGTGGCGGGGTATGATAAGACTCCTAGCCAAATTACTACAGATTTATCTGCAATAGATGTTGCGGTGCATTTTGAGGATAATGTGACTCTGATTCCGCAAGAATTTTTGAATCCAGAAGAAACGATGGTGGTATATACACCTGCGATACCTAAAAATCATAAAGAGCTCACATTTGTCAAAGAAAAGGGATTTGTTCTAAAAAAGAGAGCTCAGGTGTTAGGGGCTATTAGTCAAGATGTGTATACACTTGCAGTGGCAGGAACTCACGGTAAAACCACCACAACAGCTATTCTTGCACACTTACTTAAAGAATCTGGTGCAAAATTAACAGCATTTTTAGGAGGTATTAGCGAGAATTACAACTCTAATTTAATTTTAGAGGGAAATGAGGTTATGGTTGCAGAGGCAGATGAATTTGATAGATCTTTTTTACAATTGCATCCGGATATTGCGGCAATCACATCTATGGATGCAGATCATTTGGATATTTATGAAAAAGCAAATGCTTTGGAAGCATCTTTTATAGAATTTTCGAAAAAGACAAAAGACCATTTATTGGTATGCAATGGACTTCCTATAAACGGAATGACTTTCGGCATCGAAGATGACGCTGATTATTGTGCGCAAAATATAAGAATAGAGAATGGTACTTACATTTTTGATTTAAAAACACCACATGAATATATTAAGGGCTTGCATTTAAACCTACCGGGTAGACACAACTTGTTAAATGCTATTACGGCCTTTGCTATAGCGATGCTTTATGGTTCCCCAACCGACTCTCTAGCAAAGGCCCTATTTTCATTCAAAGGTGTTCAAAGAAGATTTAGTTACCAAATTAAGAGACAGGATAAAGTATATATTGATGATTATGCACATCATCCTACAGAAATTAATGCACTACATCAGGCAGTAAGAGAAATGCATCCTGATAAAGAAGTATTAGCTGTTTTTCAGCCTCATTTATTTAGTCGAACAAGAGATTTTGGGTCTGAATTTGCACAAAGTCTTAGTCAATTTGATCAGGTACTATTGTTAGATATTTATCCGGCCAGAGAACTGCCTATAAAAGGAATAGATTCAAATTGGTTGTTAGGGATGATGGATCATGAAAATAAAAAATTGATCGATAAAAGTAATTTGGTAGAAGAGATTACAAAAAGCGAGGCAATGATAGTAGTGACTATTGGAGCTGGAGATATTGGAGAAGAAGTGCAGGAAATTAAAAAAGCGTTGTTGTGAAAAAAAGAATGCTAACATATTTGAAATTCGTTGGTTTATTTGCTTTACTAGCTGCTCTATTTGCTTTTGCGGGGAAACGTAATGAAAGACGAAAGATAAAAGAAGTATATGTTGAATTTGTAGAAGAACAAGATCCATACATTAATGAATCGATGGTTAATAAATTGTTAATACAAAATCATGAAAGAGCTACGAACGTGGGAAAAGAAATTTTAGTTTTGAATACTGTAGAGAAAGAACTCGATTCACACAAAATGATTGAGCATTCTGATGTGTACCTCACTGTAAATGGAGAACTTAGGGCAAGAATTAAGCAACGCACCCCAATTGCTAGGGTTAATGCGGTTACTCCTTTTTATATTGATGTTACCGGTAAACGAATGCCTCTCTCAAAAAGTTATTCGGCCCATGTCCCAATAGTACACAATGTGTCAGAGAGAGAAATTTCTAATGTGTTTCCGTTGTTAAAAAAAATTAGAGACGATAAGTTTTTAAAAATGCATGTAGTAGCCATTTATCGTAATTCTGAAAAAAACTACGAATTAGAGTTACGTACCAATGCATTTAAATTGGTGATAGGAAAAATAGAAGATGTAAATCGTAAGGTTAAAAATTTTAAAGCTTTTTATCAAAAGGCTACAAAAGACAAAACTTTGGATAAGTATAAAAAGGTCAGTTTGCAATATAGTAATCAGGTAGTGTGCACACTTAAATAATACCCGTATGGAAAGAGAAACTAATGAAATAGCGGTAGGATTAGACATAGGGACAACTAAGATTGTTGCTATGGTCGGAAAATTCAACGAATATGGGAAAATGGAAGTTTTGGGGATTGGTAAATCAAAAAGCTTAGGTGTACATCGAGGTGTTGTTAATAACATTACCCAAACGATACAATCTATACAACAAGCAGTGCAAGAAGCAGAAAGTGTAGGAGGCGTTAAAATAGAAAATGTTACAGTAGGAATTGCAGGTCAGCATATTCGAAGTTTACAACATAGTGATTATATCACTAGACCCAATGCTGATGCAGTAATAGATGAGGATGATATAGAAAAGTTATGTAACCAGGTGCATAAATTGGTAATGCTGCCAGGAGAAGAAATACTACATGTATTACCACAAGAATATAAAGTAGACGGTCAGGCAGAGATAAAGGAACCAGTAGGGATGTACGGAGGAAGATTAGAAGCTAATTTTCATGTAGTTGTTGGACAGGTAACTTCAATTCGCAATATAGGAAGATGTGTAAAAAGCTCTGGACTGGAACTATCTGATGTAACTCTAGAGCCATTAGCTTCTGCAAATGCGGTTTTAAGCCAAGAAGAAAAAGAGGCAGGAGTTGCTTTGATAGATATAGGGGGAGGAACCACAGATTTAGCCATTTTTAAAGATGGGATTATTCGTCATACGGCTGTAATTCCGTTTGGAGGTAATGTGATTACCGAAGATATTAAAGAAGGGTGTTCGATAATCGAAAAACAGGCAGAATTGCTTAAGATAAAATTTGGATCTGCTTGGCCGGGAGAAAATAAGGATAATGAGATTGTTTCTATTCCTGGTTTAAGAGGACGTGAGCCTAAAGAGATTACCTTAAAAAACTTATCTAAAATCATCCATGCAAGAGTGGTAGAGATTATAGAACAGGTTTTCTTAGAGGTAAAGAATTATGGTCATGAATCGCCAAAGAAAAAATTGATAGCTGGTATTGTTTTAACAGGTGGAGGCTCACAGCTTAAACATTTAAAGCAACTGGTAGAATATATTACCGGAATGGACACAAGAATAGGGTATCCTAATGAACATTTGGCAGGTAACAGTAATACCGAAACAACAAGTCCTATGTATGCAACCGCAGTAGGATTGGTGATGGGAGGACTAGAACATGTCAAAAAACAGAAAAGAATCATTAAAGAAGAAACTATTACGAGTGCCCAGGTAACAAGCGAAGACGAGATAACTTTAGAAGAAGATTTGCCAACTCAAAAAGAAAGCCCAAAGGCAGAAACAAAGCCAAGGAAAAATATTTTAGAGAAATGGACAGAAAAATTCAAAGAATTCTTAGATAACGCAGAATGACATTTGTACATAATAGATAGCCCCAAAGCAATTGAAAAGTACACATCAAAAAGAAGTTTTTTCTTTTTGAATAGAAAGCATATAAAAAAAATTAAAGTAGGAAAACCAGAAAATTAGCAATTATGAGTGATAACCAGGATTTTGAAAATATCTCTTTTGATTTACCCAAGAACCAATCCAATGTGATTAAGGTGATTGGAGTTGGAGGAGGAGGAAGTAATGCCATTAATCACATGTTTTTACAAGGGATTAAAGGAGTTGATTTTGTTATTTGTAATACAGATGCTCAGGCATTAGAAAATAGCTCGATCCCTAACAAAATTCAATTAGGAGTGTCTCTAACAGAAGGATTAGGTGCTGGTGCCAATCCAGAAGTAGGAGAGCAGTCTGCGGTAGAGAGTTATGAAGAGATAAAAACCATGTTAGATACCAATACCAAAATGGTTTTCATTACTGCAGGTATGGGAGGTGGTACAGGTACAGGTGCAGCTCCTGTAATTGCCAAAATGGCAAAAGAACTGGATATTCTAACGGTAGGGATTGTAACTATCCCATTTCAGTTCGAAGGGCGTATGCGTAATGAGCAAGCCCAATTAGGAGTAGAGCGACTAAGGTCACATGTAGATTCTTTGATTGTAATCAATAATAATAAACTACGAGAAGTTTATGGTAACTTAGGGTTTAAAGCTGGTTTCTCTAAGGCAGATGAGGTTCTTGCTACTGCGTCGAGAGGGATTGCAGAAGTTATTACACATCACTATACACAAAATATCGATTTACGTGATGCTAAAACTGTACTTAGTAACAGTGGTACGGCAATTATGGGGTCTGCTAATGCCTCAGGAAATAAACGTGCTCATGATGCGATCGTAAAAGCTTTGGATTCACCATTGCTTAATGATAATAAAATTACTGGTGCCAAAAATGTATTATTACTTATTGTTTCTGGAAAAGAAGAAATAACGATTGACGAGATAGGAGAAATCAATGACCATATCCAACAGGAAGCAGGTCATGGAGCAAATATCATAATGGGAGTTGGTGAAGATGAATCGTTAGAAGAAGCTATTTCTGTTACCGTAATTGCAACGGGGTTTGATGTAGAACAACAGGATGAAATTGTAAATACAGAAACCAAAAAGATAATTCATACCCTCGAAGATGAGCAACGTGCTGCTGTGCAGGATTTGTTACCAAAATCTACAGGAACTCCTTTGGCTGCCATTCCCAAAAACGAAGAGCCAAAAGAAGAAATAATTAAACATGAACTGGTCGAAGAAGAAGCAGATAAGGATAATGAATTGATCCCTACTACAGATTTCTTAAAAAATATAGATGTATCATGTGAAGTTGTAAGTCCATTTGCTAATGATAATGATTTTGTAATTATTAATGCACAAGATATTATTAAGCAAATTGAAGTTAACGAAGAGCAGGAATTAAATGCAGAACAAGAAACGACAGCAGAAAAAGTAATAGAAAAAGAGGATCAATTTGCCTTTGCTTTTGATATGCCTTCTGCAGGAAATGAAAAAGAAGAGGTAAATGAAGAAGTGATAATGAGCAATGAAAATATATCTCCTGTTACCGATGTAAAAGATGATGAAGGTCCTATTATTTTTGATCTTAGTGATGATATAATGGATATGGAAGTGAATGATCCTATCGAAGTTGTGCCGGCTTCAGAAAATATTTCTGATGATGTGCGCAGATATAGCCTCGAAGAATATATGGAAGAAGAAGAGCGTTTAACAAATGCTAAGCCTTCAGAAGTGGTTGAAGAGGAAATCCTTATAGAAAAGAAAACAGTAACTGCAGCTCCAGAAGAAGAAATCGTAGAAGGAGAAGTAGATCCTGTTGATCAGCCAATATCAGAGACACTAAAAGCGAGAGCTGCTGAGCGTCGTGCAAAAATGAAAGAATTTAATTATAAATTTAGAAATAACAATACCATAGACGATATAGAAAAGGAGCCTGCTTATAAAAGAGCAGGAATCGATGTAGATTCGAGACCTACAGAGTCTGGACTATCTAGAACATCTTTGGGTACAGATAATAACGATGATATACAGTTGCGAAAAAACAATTCTTTTTTACATGATAATGTAGATTAGAAAGGGAAGTGTAATTGTAAAATAAACCGATACTCTGACTGTAGAATATCGGTTTATTTTTTATCTTCGCAATCCAAAAGATCAAAACTAAATTATCATGAGTTTACAACAAAAGGTAATGGCTTCGATGAAGGAAGCTATGAAGGCAAAAGATTCGAATGCGTTAACCTCATTGCGAGCTATAAAATCTGCTATTTTGTTGGCTCAGACAGAAAGTGGAGCAAAAGAAGAGCTTACAGAAGATCAAGAATTGAAACTGTTGCAAAAACTTGTAAAACAGCGTAAAGATAGTGCTACTATTTTTACAGAACAAGGGCGAGATGATTTGGCACGGCCAGAGATAGATCAAGCCAAAGTGATAGAGAAATTTTTGCCAGAACAATTAAGCGAAGAAGAGATAGAAAAAGTGGTAGTGGATATTATTTCAAAAACTGGCGCAGAAGGAATGAAAGATATGGGTAAAGTGATGGGGATGGCCAATGCGGCATTAACAGGAAAAGCAGATGGTAAAACAATTTCTACTATTGTAAAAAGTAAATTATCATAATTATAGCGAATTATACGATTTAAGAATGAGTAATGGCCGCGTGGCGCAACTGAATAGCGCATCAGATTTCGGCTCTGAGGGTTGGGGGTTTGAATCCCTCCGCGGTCACTTTTTGGGCAATATTACCCAAAGCCAGGCAATTTTGTCTGGCTTTTTTGGTGTTTATTACTACTTTTATAATATTGTTGTAGCCAATTAAAGTGCCTATTTCTAAAAATGATCTCTAAAAAGGATTTTCTTATTAACTATTACCGAAACTTCAATGTTCTAACCTCTGAAGAAATAGAAGAGATAGTAAGTCAATATGAGTTGGTAAAAATTGAAAGAAATCATATTCTTCAAAAAGAAGGAAAAATATCAAAATATTCTTATTTAGTTGAAAAAGGATTACTTATAGATTACACTTATAATCAAAATGGAGAAATACAGGTTTTAAACTTTATTCCTGAAAAATATTGGGCAGGTGGAGGTGTCAATTATAACGTTAATGGAGTTTACACCAAGAGCATAGAAAATTCAAAGCTATTTAGAATCGAATCTACCATTTTAGAAAATTTATATACAAAAAACAAAGAATTAGCTTTTTTAGAAGTAAAATTGTTACGAATGGCTCTAAAATCAATGAAGCTAAGAATGCTAAATAGTATTTCAAAGCCCACACTATATAATTACCAGCAGTTGTTGTTAAAGTTTCCAGACATAGAACAACGTGTTTCTCAAAAGTTAATCTCCTCATATCTAGGTGTAACACCGCAATTTTTCAGTAAAATGAAAGCCAATTATTTAAAGAACAGTTAAGGTTCGGTTTTAATAATCATTGGCCGAAGTTAATCTACATTAACTTTTATTCACTTTAACCTTATCACCTTTGCATTCTAAAGATACTTAGAATGAAAAAAACATCAATTTTAATAATGGTTACAATATTGGCTATAGCTACTAGCTGTAACCAAAAAGAAACTAAAAACGAAAGTAATATGGGAAGTTTTAAATTAATAAAAGGAAGATTTATTAATGGATTAACTATTACTTATAAATGGGGTGAAGGTGATTTTGAAGGCGCTAAATACAGAATTGAGTATAAAGCCAACGGAACTGTGTCCTGGAAAGGTTTAGAAGGTTGGGAAAAAGGAGAGTCTAACATTGAAAACAATTATTATGCAAGAAAAATTGATGATGACATCTATACCATATCAATGTTAGAAGAATCCTTGTGGACAGTAACTCTCATTTTTAATACAAAAACAAAAAGGATTTATGGATGCGCTAGCAATGAAAAGGAAATTTATAAACCCGAAGGAATTCTTGAATCAATAGAATAGTTTTTGAATGATAATACCAATATTTAACTGATTAAAAGTTGGCTATAGCAATGTATAAAAGCAATAGCGGTTTAAGTGCAAATTTGAACCGCTATTTTGTTGAATTAAGGTATATTGCAATCCGAAAGACCGTGTTAAGAGCCTACACTACTACTCTTATACGAAGCTGTTAGCGGTAAGTAAAAAACAAAACGATGATAAGAGCTTATAATCAAACAGATAAAGAGAAATTGTTGGAGATTTTCAAACTCAATACGCCTAAATTTTTTGACAAAAAAGAGACAGAGGATTTTAAGAAATATTTAGGGCAAAATGGGGAAACCTATTTAACAATATTACAAGACGATGAAATTGTAGGTGGCACAGGATATTATGTGAATGAAATGGATAAGTCTGGAAGGATTACTTGGATTTTTTTTGACCCTAATTATTCTGGAAAAGGACTTGGAAGAAAGACGGTAGAATATTGCCTCAAATTATTAGGTAAAGACGAACGAGTTGAAAAGTTTATAGTGACAACCTCACAGTACGCTAATAGTTTTTTTGAGAAATTTGGATATAGAACAACTAGAATTGAAAAAAATTATTGGGAAAAAGGCCTTGATTTGTATGAAATGGAAATGCCAAATAAATGAAAAAAGCTTGCTACGTAGCAGATGCAGTATCATTACCTCTTCATTAAGAAATCCTTGTAAATGCTAAAAAAATAGAAAAGTATAACACAGTCGCATTTACCTATATATATCCTTTATACAATTTTGCTCTCTTTCTATTATAATGGCAATATTCACACAATCACTTTTTAGCAATAAAATCATTTCCGAATCTAACTTGAAAACGATGACTGCCTTTATACCAATAAAAAAATATCATATACCTTTAAACACTTGATATGGTCTTGGAGTTAGTAGATAGAAAATTGATAGTGAGGAACTATGGGGCATTCTGGGCTTATTCTTTGTTTTTGGAAAAAAATCTGAAAAAACTTTCATGCTTTATAGAAAAATAAAGAATTAGAGCGATAGCTCGTGTTTTTCTATTTGCAGTAGTTGTTTATTGGAGGTGATGAAAATAATCCTTCCTGGGCGCGAAAACCCAGACAATATTATCTGGTTTTTTTGTTGGAAGTTTAAAGCTTAAATTTTTAATGATGTTTTCGAAAAAACATTAATTTTGGTAACATTTTTAATTACTGTGACATATACTTTAGAACAAGAACTAGAAAAATAAGAAATCATGAAAAAAAAATTTTACTATGTGTCTTTGGGATAACCTTTTTATCAACATATGCACAACAATGGACTGGACCAAACAATATAACAGGTTTAATAAGTCGGACTGGGGAAGTCCAAACAAGTATAGTTACTGTTAAAAGATCAAACTCTCCAATGATAAACTTATTCAAAGATCAATCTAATATCGGAAGTGGAAGTGTGATTGGTCAGATTAATTTTAGAGGACCTAATCACTGGGGTGGTTTAATTGTGGCTAGATCAGTCGGTTCTTGGGGAAGCAATTCTAATCAAGCTGGAACACAATTAGAATTTTGGACTCAGGATAATACTATCAACTCAAACCTAGGTGTAAAAATGGTATTAAATCATAATGGAAATGTAGGGATAGGTACTACGAATCCTGGCTCTTGGAGATTAGCAGTAAATGGGGCAATAAGAGCAAAAGAGATCAAAGTGGAAACAGATTGGTCAGATTTTGTTTTTGAGGATGACTATGAGTTGCCGACACTTCAAGAAGTTGAGAATCATATAAAAGAAAATGGACACCTTAAAGATATTCCTAATGCTGAAGAAGTAGAAAAAAATGGTGTTTTTCTTGGAAAGATGAACTCCAAATTACTTCAGAAAATTGAAGAGTTGACCCTTTATACCATACAACAGGAGAAAAAAATAAAAAAGCTTGAAAAAAAGAATGAAGAACTAATTCAATTAAGCAATAAATTCCTCGAGTTACAATCAAGGTTAGAAAAACTTGAATCAGAAGAATAAAAATGATTATAGCTAATTTATACGTTACCCGATAATCAATAAGATTTGATTTTCTTTTAAATAGGTAGAGATTTCTTCCAAAGAATCTACTAAAAAGTTTGAATCGTTAATATTTAAGGGTGGCTTTTTGGATAATATCGTTCGATACTAGATATTATCGCCTCGCTTTTGTGTTGATGATTATTATACCTTAGAAATAAAGGAGGTGTACTCTCTGTTTGAGGGACTAAACTATATTTTCTAATTGGCATGAAATTAATAGGTTGTTTTCACAAAAAAAATGAAATAAAGGAGATCAATTGGTCAATAACCTGGAGTTGTTAAAAAAAAACGCAGATATTTTTGAATACGGGAAGCTTAAAAATGCAGGTGAGATAAATTTTGAAGCTCACAGAGAAGGATAGTAATAAACTATTTTAGATTGATGAAATTATAAATTCAAAAATCGCAATCTTCAAGGACAGGAATGAAGAAGAAGAGCAATTATTAAAAATGTTAAGTCTATTCAAAAACGAAAATATGCTCTTTGTAATGTGTTTTAAAGTTTTTGCCCTTTCATCTGAATTTAATAATGTTTGATAGCATCACGATTTGGAGTGCTCAAAAAGTATTTAAAGGTTCTAATGTAAAATAGGATAAAGATGGAGTAGAACTTTTTATCTGTGCCTTAAGAAATGTCTTTGGTGAGTTACGTATCTCAGGGTAAATGCAAAGTAAATAGTCTGTAGGAAGCGAATAAATCACCTTGATAATCTCTTTTAAGGCAAGTCTTCATAAATAATTAAAATATCTAACAATTAATCTATACTAAATAGCCTAAAAGCGCGTTATAAATTTCTCAAGAATTTTATTGTGCAAGAGTAAAATTGATCATAGTAATGCTTCTTTTGAGATCATTTTCTTTCCTAATCTTTAAATTAAAGCGGATTTTTACAAAAAAGCACAGGAATTCCCATAATATTTTAACGTTATACACTGAAATTTAACCTTTAAGTCAAATAGATATCAACTCTTTAAGAATTTTTATTTAAATTCACTCATCCATACTTGTCAAAAGAACTAAAATTTTAATATCTTGGAAAAGACGATTTTACATCTTTTGACATGAAAATTAACATAATATTAACTATAGAGCAGAACGAACCTACGAAGGTTTTATTTTATTTTTATATTATCCAATTATGATACTATATTATCCAAATAGTTACTTTTTGTTTGATATGCCAATAATAAATATCAATTTCAACCCGAATTAATAAGCTGAATTAATTAATAAATATCAACTTCATTGCTGAATTAATAATGTAAGAGCAAAATATGGAAACTAAAAATGTTAAATTATTATTGTTGTTAATGATGATTGCGACCCATTTTATGGTCGCGCAACAAAGTGCCATTACTGGTACCGTAACATCATCGTCAAGTAATTTGCCCATCCCAGGGGTAAATGTTATTGTTAAAAATACTACAAACGGGGTCCTTACGGATTTTGATGGTAATTATACCATTCAAGCATCTCAAGGAGAAGTTTTGGTATTTTCATTTCTTGGATTAAAGACTGTCGAAATAACCGTAAGTGGCAATGACAGGGTAAATATAGAAATGGAAGAAGATTATTCTGAGTTACAAGAAGTCGTTATTGAAGGATATCGAACTGTAGCCAGAGCAAAATCTGTTGTTGCTAGTGTAATGCTTACTTCTGATGCATTAGAAGCTAGGCCACAGGCAAGTTTTGTAACATCACTATCTGGTCAGGTTGCAGGTTTGGATATCGCAACTAATAGTGGACAACCTGGAGCTAATTCCTTGGTGCAAATTAGAGGGGTTGCCTCGATTAATGGTAACACAGAGCCTTTGTTTATAATGGATGGTGTTCCTGTTAATGAGGATAACTTTAGAAGTTTAAACCCTAATGATATAGAATCTATATCAGTTATTAAGGATGCTGCTGGATCTTCTATTTTTGGAAGTAGAGGAGCAAACGGGGTAATTGTTATTAAAACTAAACAAGGTAAAAAGGACTCACCTTTAGAAATCACTTATACTGGTTCTCAAAGTTTTTCAAGACTTCAAGGGCATGATTATAATTTTATGACTGCTCCAGAATATTTACGTTTTGAGCGTGATATATTAGGGTCTGGAAGAGGAGTTGGTATGACCGACGCACAAATTGATGCTACACCAACTACAGATTGGGAAGATGTATTTTTCAGAACAGGTCTTACACTAAATCATAACTTAGCGTTTAGACAAGGAGGTAAAAACAGTTCTACTTATACTTCTTTAGGGTATATGAGTCAAGATGGAATTCTTAGAAATACAGGATTACAACGTTTTAGTTTTAGAAATAATATTAACGGAAGTTCGGAGAACGGTAAGTTTAATTATAGTACTTCACTAACGGCAAATTACTCTAAAAGTAATACTCAAGATGATGATGAGTCATTTGGGGTAACAACAAACTTTTTCTATGGAGCAAATGCGGGACTTCCTTATATCTCTCCAGATGAATATACAAATGGAGCAGATTTGGCAAATCAAGGATTCTCTCTTGCACTTACTCCGATATATCTAATGGATAGATTGAGAAATTATAACTTTCTTGAAGAAGAGACGAAGGTAGTGGCAGGATTTTCTGCAGATTATGAATTGATAGAAAATTTAACGGCGAAAATTAATGTAGGTATTGATTACGAGCATGAAACTCAATACGAAGCAGTACCGCCAGATGCTTATAGAGCATTAGTTTTTGCACAAGCTGGAAATACTACTCCAGGTTTTCAAAATCAAATTTCAAGAAGAGATGTTTCTATTAACAATAACTTGTCATTAAATTATAATAAATCTTTTTCTGACCATACTATAGATGCTACAGCTTTTCTAGAATACTTTAAAGCACATCGTAGAGGACATGGACATTTTGCAAGAGGTTTAAATCCAAGAACTTTTTCACCAGGTGATGGTAGTGGATATATAAGTGACAATGCAAACAATGATTTCTTTGTAGATGATGCCAGTTCTTTTAGAAGTGATGCTGGACTGTTCTCTTATTTTGGAAATCTTGATTATGATTATGCTGGTAAATATGGAGTTTCTACTACTTTAAGACGTGATGCTTCTTATAGATTTTCATCAACAAACAGATGGGGAACGTTTTACTCTATTGGTGCACGTTGGAATATCTCTCAAGAAGATTTTATGTTAAACTCTGCCTTTAATGATTTAAAGTTAAGAGCTTCATACGGTATCTCAGGAAACCAAAGAATTATTGATGGAGATTACTTTACAGCTCCAGAGCTTTCTGAAACGTTTTTTGGAACTAGTAGTAGTGGTTATGGTAATCTAAACTCTTTAGTGTTAACTCAATTGGGTAATGATACCTTACGATGGGAAGAAGTAGCTCAGGCAAATATTGGTCTGGATTTTCAAGTATTCAATAGTAGATTAAGAGGTAGTTTAGATGTATACCACAAAAAAACAGAAGGGGCATTTCAGTTAGATAGAATATCTGCTATAAATGGAACTACTGGAATTAATGCAAATGTAGGTGATGTAATTAACAAGGGTATAGATTGGGTATTACATTATGATCTTCTTAAAAGAAAAGACCTAACCTTAACACTTAACTTTGTAGGTAACTATAATAAAAATGAACTTGCGAACTTACCTTCTGAAACAGGTGAGATATTAGGAATAGGTAGAAATGGTGGTGGATTACGTGAAAGAAAGCTAGTTCGATATGCAGGGGTGAACCCAGCTAACGGTAATGTATTGTTTTTAGATATAGATGGAAACTTAACAGAAAATCCAAATCCTGATACAGATGCCGTTTGGACAGGTAAAAGTAGAATCCCTGAAGCAACAGGAAGTTTTGGATTTAACCTTAATTATAAAGGATTTTATTTAGATAATCAATGGAGTTTTGTTGTTGGAGTTGATAGAACAGACGTTATTTATTATGAACTTATTAATAATGGTTTTGCTCCTTCTAACTTTCAGTTATCTGCAGACTTGTTTAATGCATGGACTCCAGATAATCGTAGTACCGACATTCCTAGTATAACAGCTTCTAACTCTACTATATTGAGAGATACTAGTGATCGTTTTCTGACTAGTGCAGATTTTGTAAGATTACGTTTTTTAAATTTTGGATATGTTTTTCCTAAAGAATATTTAAAAGGTACTGGTTTATCGAAACTTAAGATATTTAGCTCGGCAGAAAATTTGGTAACATTTACAGAGTGGAGAGGATATGATGCCGAAACACGTGGTGATTTAGAAACGAGAGCATATCCTTCTCCAAGAATATTCTCATTTGGAGTTGAACTAGGATTTTAAAAAAAAAAAGACATGAAAAAAATAATAAAATTTGTATTTTTATTGGCACTTTTTGCATCTTGTGAAGACGCCATAGATATTGATCAAGTAGGTAATATTACTACAGATGTGGCGTTTCAGAGCGTCCAAGATTTACAAGAAGGTCTTAATGGACTTTATACCAACTATGATATGGTTCAGGAAATAGCTCATGCATCTACCTTTACAGATGAACTAGCTATTGGATTTAATAGTGGGGGACAAAGAGCAACCGAGTATCAATTTATTTTAGATGCGACTTCTGCTGCTCCTGCAACGTTATGGGTGAGAGGTTATGGAGAAATAAACACTGCTACTCGAATAATTTTGGCAGCAGAAAATGTACCTGTAGAAGAGGGAGAGCAAGGTGATTATAATGATATATTAGGACAAGCGCATGCGCTTAGAGCATATTCTCATTTCAAATTATTGTCTTATTTTTCGACAGATATGACAGATGACAGTGCTCTTGGAGTTGTAGCGGTGGATTTTATACCTAGTATAGATGATGCTTTACCACGTAATACTAATGCTCAGGTTTTTGCATTAATTGAAGCTGATTTACAAAGAGCAGAAAATTTAATTGCAGATCAAAGCAATGCTACTTTTGTATCTCAAGATTTTGTTACTGCATTAAGAGCACGTATGGCATTATATCGTGGTCAATATGCTACTGCAGTTACACATGCTCAATCATTACTAGGGGATTATCCTATAGCTGATAGAACAGAGTATGCTAACATGTTTTTAGATGTTGATAATACAGAGATTATCTTCAAACTTGAGCGTACTTTAGGAGATGTATTTGATAGAGCAGGTAATGGTGTATCTGGTATAGCCGCTCAAAGTAGAGCAGGTGCTAAGTTTGCCTTTACCAATGAAACTATTAACGGAGGAGCATATTTTGAAATTGGAAGATCTTTGTTTAATCTATTAGACACAGATGATATTAGATTTGATGTTAATGTTGGATCAGAGTCAGTAATTTCTGCAGATTATCAAAATGCAGCAGATTTTGAAAATGAAGATATTTTATTAGTTGGTAAGTACCCTGGGTCTGAAACGCAACCTTTAATGAATGATTTAAAAGTATTTAGATCTTCAGAGATGTTATTAATTTTGGCTGAAGCGGCAGCTGTTAATGGTAATATTAATGGTGCAGCTAATTCTACAGCGGCGTATATAAAACAATTACGTGATGCTAGATTTACAGCAGCACAGCCTCTAGATAACTATGCTAATGCAACAGAAGCGTATGCTGCTATTTTAAATGAGCGTCGTATAGAGTTTGCTTTTGAAGGACATAGATACCTAGATTTAAAACGTTTAGGAAGTCTTGCCAACCAAGGTATATTAAGAGATCCTTTGGATTGTGCTGATTCTAGAGTGAATGGAGCATGCTCGTTATCTGTGACAGATCATAGATTTACGTTACCTATTCCACAGGTAGAGTTGATTGCTAATCCTACTATGCGAGAACAACAAAACCCAGGTTATTAACCTAAAAACAAATTAAGTTATGAAAAAATGTATAATAAGCCTTATTGCACTTTGTGCAATATTGGTATCCTGTGAACAGGATAAAGTAATTTTTGACGAAAGTCAAACTTTTGTAAGATTTGAAGAAGCAAACCCAACTGTTTCAGTTCCTATTGGTAGATCAGCTTCTGTTGAAGTTCCAATTACTGTAAGTAGCCTTAGCTCATCAGAAAGATCTATTGCAGTTGAAGTAATTGAAGAAGAAACTACAGTCGAATCAGGACAATATACGTTAGGATCGATCGTAGTACCAGCAAATTCTTATGAAGGAATGTTGAAAATTGATGTAGAAGATTCAGGTGCTGAATCTGATGCAAAGGTTTTAGTATTACATGTGCCTAATAGTGCAGAGGTTTCAGGAGGTAATGCTAAATTAACGGTTAATGTTTTTCAAATATGCCCAATTCCTAATACTGCATTTGTAGGTAATTATTATATGGAGCAAATTGCTCCTATTCCCTTCTTGTTTGGTCAGTCTACCTTAACTCACGATACAGTGGTAGCAGTTACAGCTGAAAGTGATACAAGAAGAACTTTTGATACATTTACTTTTCCTTACTGGTGTAGTACAGAAATCATCCCTTTCAAGTTTGATTTGGTGTGTGGGAAAATTATAGTACCAATTCAAGATGGTAATTGCGGTTGTGGTGATATAGGTTATTTTGCACCTGCTGTTACCCCTTCTACATATGATTTGGATGATGATAACGTTTTTGAATTGACATTTACAGGAGACGCATCTGAAGCTTGTTCAGCTTCTGCTGGAGTACAAGTGACATATAGATTCACTAAACAGTAAGTATAAAATTTATACTAAAGTAGATTAGCAATTATAGTCTTTTGTTAAAAAGAAAGAGTTTAATAATTGTATCTTAACAATAACATCAAGTATAAAACCACGCCTCTGGCGTGGTTTTTTATTGGTTCAAAATAGAGAATAACAAAGGCATAATGTCGATCAGTATTGTTTATACAGTAGAATGATTGGTATGTATTAAGATCATTAGATATGCTTTTCTTTTAATAAATACCTCTTTTAGTTGTATGATCTAGTTTTTATATATTGGCAATTTGGGTTATGTTATTTTGTTGGTGCCGCAATTCTTTAAATGCAACATTGTTGCTTTTGTGTTTTTTCTTGTTAAATTTGTAATCAAATATATTGTCAACATCTAGCAAGCATACTAATGAGCATCACAAAGAAATTACCAGTTACTGTTTTAAGTGGTTTCCTAGGAGCCGGAAAAACAACATTACTCAACCACATTCTACACAATAAAGAAGGATTAAAAGTTGCTGTTATCGTAAATGATATGAGCGAGGTGAACGTAGATGCCAAGCTTGTGAAAAATGAAAACACACTTTCACGTACTGAAGAGAAGTTGGTTGAAATGAGTAATGGATGTATCTGTTGTACGCTAAGAGAAGACTTGATGATCGAAGTAGAACGTTTGGCCAAAGAGAATCGATTTGATTACTTGCTTATTGAAAGTACTGGGATCAGTGAGCCTGTTCCGGTAGCACAAACCTTCAGTTTTGTAGATGAAGAAAATGGGATTGACCTTTCTCGTTTTAGCTACATTGATACCATGGTGACTGTAGTAGATGCCTTTAATTTTTTTAAAGATTTTGGAAGTCCAGAAACCTTGATAGATAGAAAACTAACCAACATAGAAGGTGATTACAGAACTATTGTCAATTTATTGACCGATCAAATCGAATTTGCTAACATCATTGTGCTGAACAAAACAGATTTGGTATCAAAAGAACACCTAGGTATATTGAAAGCATCCATCCATAAATTGAACCCTACCGCTCGCATTATAGAATCAAGCTATAGTAAAATAGAACCCAAAGAAATCCTTAATACAAGACTTTTCAATTTTGAGGAAGCAGAGCAAAGTGCTGGTTGGATAGAAGAACTCAATAAGGACAAACATACTCCAGAAACAGAAGAATATGGAATATCTTCTTTTGTATATAGATCAAAAAAACCTTTTGACCCTAATCGTTTTTGGAAATTTGTACAACAAAAATTTCCGAATAGTGTTATTCGAAGCAAAGGTTTATTTTGGGTTGCTTCGAGACCAGAACAAGCATTGGTTTGGGGGCAAGCAGGTGGTTCTTTGAAAGCAGACAGTGCAGGAGTTTGGTGGAGTAGTATGCCTTTCGAAAAACGAATCGAATATTTACCATTTATCGAAAATCAAGAAACAATTGAAAAAAGTTGGGACAAAACCTTTGGTGATCGAAAAAATGAAATAGTGTTTATAGGTCGATATATGGATGAAAAACAAATTATTGAAGAACTCAATGCTTGTTTACTAAATGATAAAGAATTAGTGGGTCAAAAATGGGAAGAAGGCTATAATGATGAATGGCCCGTCGAAAGAGTGTATGCATTGAAATAAAATAACAGTTTATTTGTTTTTCCCAGATAGGGTAAAGTAATCTGTATTACTTTTGCTCAAGGAGATACAGAGTTTACCGAACCATGGTTTTCTACTGACGAAAAAACGTTATTTTTAAGTGTTGAACATCCAGAAGGACAGTCCTAAGATTTGAACAACCTAAAAAGTAAATGATCCTTTGATACAGATAACATTCTTAAACCAGCTGTAGTAGCTATTCAAGAGGAAATAATAGAGAAGATGAATAAACTCAAGGAAGCTGAAGTTTAAAAATATAGTTAATCTGGTACTTACTAGACCCAAAATTTTATTACTGAAAAATGTATTAATGAAAAATAAGGAAGCGATCATAACTATTGTTGGATTTTTAGGTGCTGGAAAAACTACATTACTTAGATATTTGATAACTAACTTTAACGCTAAAGGTTGGAATCCTTTCGTTATTCTGAATGATTATGAAAATGCAAATATGGATGCCCAACAACTTGCACAACAAATAGAATTAAACCGTATTAAAGCATTGAGTGGAAGTTGTATTTGTTGTAGTGGTATTGTTGAACTCAGAAATACAGTGAATAGAATTCCAGAGCGTAAGAATGGAATCACTTTGGTTGAAGCTAACGGAACCTCTGATGCATGCTCGTTAATGGAATTTTTGGGAGTTGGACTAGATGATCGGTTTTTACCTCCGATACAAATATCTGTTGTTGATGTTAAAAACTGGCAAAAACGAGGACAACATAACGAACTTGAAGCAACTCAAATTCAAGTTTCCTCACTTATAATGCTCACGCATCTTGAAAAAGAAGATGAAAGAAGAAAAGTATTGGTTGTTGATGAACTAAAAAAACTTAACCCCATGGCTAGAATAGTGGCCATAGAGGATTTGGATATTTTACAGCTTCCAGAACTATTACCATCCAATAATTCTGCTCAAAAATTCGACCATCAAAAATCACATTGGGCTTCTTGTTCTGTAGATCTACCACACCTATCTAGTATAAAAAACATTCATGATATTTGTGAGGCATTACCAGACAGTATCCTTAGAGTAAAAGGTTGTACCAAAATTGGGCAAGAAGAAAATTATACATACTTTGAGCGTAAACCCGATGGAGACGTTCATATTCGACCATTTAATGGAATACCAATTACCGGAACCAAACTTTTGACTATAGGACCTGGGTCTAATCCTTGGGTACTAGAAAAAGCAATTAAATTAAGTATAAAGGAAACCAACTCAATTTAATTTTTCAACTATTAATTTCAAATAAAAATGAAACCATTCTTCTTTATATGTCTTTTTCTTGTATTCGTTTCTTGTAAGAAAACCGATATGCAGCTTACCAAAATAACTGCAGAAACAATGACTATAGACAATTCGATTAAACCTTTGGAAGCAATAGATAGCATGATTACTCCTTATAAAGAAGAATTGATTGCCGAAATGCAACAAGTGCTAACCTATACACCAAAAGATTTACTCAAAAATGATGGAAATAAGCAAAGTTCCTTAGGAAATTTGATGGTAGATATTTGTTTTGAAATTGCAAATCCTATTTTCAAAAATCAAACCAAGAAACCTATTGATTTTGCAATGTTAAATCATGGAGGAATACGTGCCACGATATCAAAAGGAAAGGTAACAAAAGAACACGCTTTTCAATTGATGCCGTTTGAAAATGAATTGGTGGTAGTAGAAATTACTGGAGAGAAAATAATAGAATTGGTAGATTATTTTATTAAAAGTGAAAGAGCGCATCCTTTATCAAAAGATGTTGAGTTAATAATTGATAAGAATGGTTATGATTTGAAAATTAAAGGATTGGAGTTTGATAAAAATAAACGCTATACTGTACTAACATCTGATTATTTACAAAATGGAGGAAGTAAAATGAATTTCTTTAAAACCCAGAAAAGCTAACAAAATTAGATTATAAAATAAGAGATGCCATTATTGATTATTTTAAAAAAGTAGATACGTTACAAGCAAGTATTGATAATCGAGTAATCATTAAGTCATGAAAAGAAGGAGCTTTATTAAACAGTTAGGAGGGGCATCAACTTTAGCCCTGACAAGTGGACTAATAGCACCCTCGTTTATTGGTAAACAGCAATGTCACATTACTATCTTACATACCAACGATACACATAGTCATATAGAACCTTTTCAAGCAAATCACAATAGATATGCAAATAAAGGGGGAGTTGCCAAACGGGCTACCTTGATAGAGAAAATAAGAAAGGAAAATAAAAATACTTTGTTGCTAGATGCTGGAGATATTTTTCAAGGAACACCCTACTTCAATTATTTTGAAGGTGCTTTAGAATTTAAGTTAATGAGTATGCTTAAATATGATGTAGCTACCATCGGGAATCATGATTTTGATAATTCTATAGAAGGTTTATACAAACAACTACCAAATGCAAAATTTGATTTTGTTTCTGCTAATTATAATTTTAACAACACCGTTTTAGATACCCATATAAGACCTTATAAAATCATGAATAGAGGCGGAATAAAAATAGGAATATTTGGTTTGGGAATCGAGCTAGAAGGGCTGGTAGATAAAAGAATGTATAAAGAAACAAAGTATTTAAACCCAGTTGAAATTGCTCAAGATATAACCCATGAGTTGAAAAACGAGCAAAAATGTGATTTGATTATTTGTTTGTCACATTTGGGGTATTATTATAAAAATGAGCCTGATAAAATATCAGATTTAAATTTAGCAAAGGCTACCAAAAACATAGATTTAATAATTGGGGGGCATACCCATACTTTTTTACCTAAACCAACTATTGTAAAAAATATAGAAGGTAAAAATATGTTGGTTAATCAAGTCGGTGCTTATGGAGTTAATTTGGGAAGAGTAGATTTCTATTTTGATAAAAACGATAATAAAACATCAAAAGGCACGAGCATTCTGATATAATTTAAAGCTATCGAAAACGTTCAGAAAATAGGGTTTTTAAATTATTACTATATTTAGTCCTATGAGGGTAAACAAAAAGACCAAAAATATCTCATTATTTTTTCTTTTAGCTTTTCTGTTTATAAGAATCGCTGATCTACATTCTTATTCTCATTTTTCTGATGATGATCTAACACATTGTGAATTATGTGAGATAATAATTACATCAAACCAATTTACACCGCTGTTAGATAGTCCGTTTATCGAAGAAAAAACACATCAGGATGTTGTTTTTCATGTGATTAAGGTTGATCTTCGATATAAGACACCTTATTATTCTATCACTCAACCCGAAATTGTATATAATAAACCTCCTCCTATACTTTAGCGTACCCTTATTTTTTCTTTCTAGGTTAAATAAATCCGAATATTAGATAGTATTTGATTAATATCAATAGATAAAAACCACTGTGTGATATCGTGGTATGGAAATTTCGTTTTCAGCAATTCTAGCGATATAATTATTAAACACTATAAAGAAAAGTTTTCCGATGTCTTTGGGTGCCTTTAAAATGATGATAAGTGATTTTTTTAAAGTAATTATCAAAAATTAGATTAATCGATTTTTAGCGCTAAGCAGTTGTAAGTTTTGTGGTAAAAAGGATGAATATCTACGCGCATTTGATTTTTTAAGCTAATGAAGATATTGTCTAATTATGATGTGAAACAAGATACTCGAATGTGAGAACGATATTACGAACATCTTTTTTTTAGAAATGCTGATTAGCACTATTCTCGAAATTTATCACTGGGTAAGACATAATTCAACAAAAATATAATAAAGAAAAGAATAGAAATTATGAATAAAACCGCCATAATTACCATTCTATTGGTAATAATTTCATGCAATCGCATAGAAAAAGAAGAAAGGGTTTTGAGACAAGAGCCAGGGGACGAGATCTTTGTGATTCATGTTCCTAAAGCAGGTTGTAAAAAATGTCAAAAGATAATAGAGGAAGGACTTCAAAATGAAAACGGTGTACAACAATCTATTTTAGATTTAAGTTCTAAAAAATTATCGGTTGTTTATACTCCAGAAAAAGTAACACCAAAGATACTTGAGACAACCGTAAAAAAAATAGCAAAGAAAATCCCCTGCAAATAATTAATTAAAACACATTAAAAATGAAACCGAAAATAAAAACTTATAAAATATTGATGCTGTTTGGAGTACTACTTTTGTCTACATCTCTTAAAAGTGCACATCCAATTAAGCTAACAGCATCTCTTATAGAATACAATTCTAAAACCAATAGTATTAGAATGGAGTGCAGAGTCTTTATTGATGATTTTGAGAACAGTATAAATAGTACATTAACCAAAAACATCAATATATCAAACCTCTCTACCGAAGATAAGAAAGGTATAGAAGACTATTTCAAAAAGTATTATACGATAACAATTAACAATAAGATATATTCTCTAAAATATCTGGAATCTGAGATTCTTGCAGAGTACAATGTGTTTTGTATTAAATTTTCAGAAAGTGACTTGAAGATTAAAAAAGGGGATCAAATCTGTATAAAAAACAAGCTTTTTTTTGAGGAATTTGGTTTTTTACAATCAAACAGAATTACAGTAAGAATGGAGCCTTTTGTTACAGAGAATTACCAAACTACATTCGATGACTATTCTATAACCTTTAATTTATAAAACATGAATAATTTAAGTTCTTTTTTTATTAACGGGTGGGAGCATATAGTAGATATAAATGCCTATGACCATCTGTTGTTTGTAATGACATTATGCGCAGCTTTCAAATTAACACAATGGAAACAAATACTAGTCATTATTACTGCCTTTACTATAGGACATAGCGGAACCCTAATACTAAGTGCCTTGGATATAATTCCTGCCAATTCAAAATTAATAGATACGTTGATTCCTTTTACTATAATGATAACAGCATTGGCAAATATTATTTACTATGATAATAAAGGTAGGTTTTCTGGTAACAAGGTGAAATATGCAATTGCATTGATTTTTGGATTGATTCATGGATTAGCATTCGCCAGTAATTTTAAATTCATGCTATTTGAAGATAGTATTATTATGCCTTTGTTTGCTTTTAATATGGGTATAGAAGTCGGGCAATTGTTTATAGTATTGCTTTTTATGATCTCTTTATGGTTATATACTAGAATAATTAGTGGAGAGCATTTCAAATGGAATTTATTTGTTTCAGGAGCGGGTTTTGGCATTGCGACTACGATCTTTATAAATGCTGTAAATGGTTAATGTGAAAAAATCTATAGATGGATATTAATTCTCTGTTCAGTCGGAAGAAAGAAATTACTTATATAGAAAGTCGTTTTTTGGGAACATTTTTTAGACTAAGTTATGTTACTTTGTTTGGTGTGTTTCTAATGTCATGCCAAAAGCAAAAAACAGAAAGCGAATCTTATTATAGTATTGATCGGGAAAAGATCGATGAAGCTTTTAATAAGGATAAATCCAAAGTTTTATTGGATCATTTGTATGTAGTTGTAGATAGTGTTACCTATTCAAAATTAATTAATGACAATCGATGGAAAAACACATATGCTTCCTTTGATCGTGGATTACCAGATTTTGCCGCTGTAAATATGCATGCCTCTACTTGTTATTTAAGGGGGCATCGACATTATATCGAAATTTTAGGTCCTAAAAACACGTATAATGAATCGGTAGGGAAAAGTGGTATTGGATTCTCCCTAAAAAATAAGGAGGAACACTTTCATTTAGGATTAAAGCCTAAACTAAAACCATCAAAGAGTTCGTTGCTTCAGGCTGTTCAGACGGTACAAATGCCTTTAAGAGATTATAAGTACACATGGTTTAAGGCATTTTATACACCGAGCCCAGGAACATCTTTACATACCTGGTATGCTTTTTATAATCCATCTTTTTTAGATAGCCTGTACGGAAAACATTATACCTCTTATTCACGAGAAGCATTTCTGGAACCTAATTATAAAAAGAAAAAACTATTTAATGGAGTCAAAGAAATTTATGCAACCTGTACATTGGATGATTACCTTCGTATTGTTCAAGAACTAAAACATTTACAATGTGAACTTTTACAGAGAAAAGGCAATATACTTATGATTAAAGGAGGGGATGTGATATTGCATATAGAGCCTTCTGATATTGTTGCATATAGTAGAATAACCAAGATTATCTGTGAGCTTAATAATGCAGATTATAGCATTACCCGGTTAGGAAATCTAATCATTACCAATCAAGGTAATAAATCTATTTGGAATCTTAAAAACCTATATAATAATAACCTTTGAAAATTTAAAAAAATGAAATTTTACGCAAAACATCTCTACCTAAAAGTATTTTTATTATGCCTTGTCATAAATTCATGTAAGCAGGAGAAAAAAGCTCCTGATGCTACAAATAATAATGATATTGAAACTGTCCAAGAAGTTGCTAAACCAAAAATTACATTGGAAAAATTAGAAGGCTCTCCTGCCTATTCTGATGCTGCACTTGTTTTAGACACTCCAGAAGAAATAGTTGTGGGAAAGTCTGGAGAAAAAGGTTTTTCTTTCAAAGTAGAGAATTACGAACTTGGGGCTCAAACAAAAGGAGAAAATACACAAAAGCTAGCAAACTCTGGTAAAGGGCAGCATATTCATTTTATAGTAAATAACCAACCTTACTCTGCTCACTATGAGCCAGAGTTTAAAAAAGAGGTTCCAGAAGGGGTACATCATTTGGTGGCTTTTTTAAGTCGTTCTTATCATGAATCTGTAAAGAATGAAAATTCTGTTGTAGTACGTAAGTTGGTAGTTGGCGAAGACCCCAAAGATACTTTTAATCTTGCCATGGATACACCAACATTAATTTATAGTAGACCTAAAGGAGAATATTCTGGAAAGGATACAGAACAAATTTTATTAGATTTCTTTGTACTTAATACCCAACTTTCTAAAAAGGGCCATAAAGTTCGTGCTACAATTAATGGAGAAGAATTTATCATTACCGAATGGGCTCCGCAGGTTATCAAAGGGCTCCCTATGGGAGAAATTACTATACAACTGGAATTGTTGGATGAGGCAGGAGAATTGATTCCAGGTCCGTTCAATAAAGTGAATCGCAAAGTACTATTAAAAGAATAAATAAGGTGCTTAGAAAAAGCCTGTGGTTTTTATACACAGGCTTTTTTTTATCAATTAAATCTAAGGGTTTACTGCAATTCTCGTAGTTTTCGTTGTTATTTATTGATTAACTTACTGGTAGCTTCCTTAATAATATAATTACAGTGATCTACGTCATCTGTATTAAGTTCAAGGATTCCTGTAACCTCTACTATTTGATCTGTTTTGAAATTTGGTTTTTGTTTATAAACAACTTCTATAATGGTTTCTGGGCCAGCACCGCCACAAAAAAAACAAGAGGACATAGGGTTTTTTGATAATAAATGGAATTGGTCTTCACCTGTCGAAAAATCTAAAAAATAACCTTTTACACGAATTAAAACACCTCGGTACGATTTTACAGAAGATCCAAAAGTTGGCTTTAAAAAAAAGTCATCATATGCAGCACTATATACCTTGTTAAAAGTCACATCGGTCAAATCATTCCACGTCATTTTATGCTGAGAAAACAGATTAGATTGAACCGAAATGGTTACCATAAAAAGAAAAAACATTTTATACATTGGCTAATATTTTAGAGACATTTAATTTATATAATGAAGTAGAGGCCAAAATTGCAGCTATGAAAGTGGTTAGAATCACTAATGCCAATATGAATAACTCTTTATTATTTGGTAGCCCAAATACAAAATGATACCCATAAGCGTTTTCTGAATAAATTGAGAAAAACCAAGTGCTAATTCTACCTAAAAACCATCCTAAAATAAATCCTAACATTGATAAAAAAATAGCTTCTAAAAACACCAGTTTTACCAACTGAAAAATATTGGCTCCATAAGTACGTAACAAAGCTAGTTCCTGTTTTCTCTCTCTTACTGTTTTTATTAAATTAATAAATATGCTAAGCCCTGCTACCAATAATATTATAATAGCAATACTGTTAATTGTTTGAAAGCCAACTCCTAGAAATTTCATTAATCGCTCAATTTCAAACTTTGGAAGGGCAGCTTGCATGGTGGTTTTTTCATTTATGTATCGGGACATTTGTAAAGCTCCTATCGGGTTTCTGAATTTAACTAGAAGTGAGGTTATTTCTCGTTCTTTTTCATGATATTCTTCATGAGGAGTGTGTTCGTGCTCGTGTTCATGTACTTCCCAAATACTCTTTAAATTGGTGATGATAAGGTGATCAAGAATGGATGCTGTCGGGTTTAGTATTCCGGTAACCATAAAAGGTTTTGTAGTATGAGTTTCTAATCCATTTTCTGCTAGACCATGTGTGCTGGTAAAGCTACTTCCCAGTTGTAAGTTATTTTTTTCTGCAACATAACTTCCAACAACTACTTCAAATGGTTTTTTATATAATTTTCCTTCCCTTAGCGTTGCCCCGTATTGATTTAGATACTTATCTGGGGTCCCTAAAATCCTATACCCTTTATAGTTATCTCCGTATGAAACCGGTATCATTTCTTTTACCATGGGATTCTTTCCAATTTTTAGCGCTTCATTTAAAGATATATTACCTGTGGGATTATCTATATGTAAAATAGAAGATAGTATAAGTTGAAGAGGACTTCCTTTAGCACCAATAACCATATCAAATGGCTTTGTATTTTTTTCTAAATGCTGATTAAGCTGATCTTTCATTTGTAAAACAAAAGTTGCTAAGGAAATACTTAACATTAATAGCAAAATACTTAAAAAAGTATTCAAAGGTTTAGAGATAAGATTTTTGTAAGCCAGGTATAACAAGATTATAAAATTATATGATTGTTAAAATGTGATTTTACCCTTTGATCATGGGTTATAATCACTAAATTACTTTTACAGATTCGCGCTTCTTTTTTTAATAATGAAATGACCTTTTCACAATTCACGTCATCTAAATTTGATGTAGGTTCATCTGCAAGTATTACTTTGGGACTATGAACAACCCCTAAAGCAATCGAAAGTCGTTGTTGTTGTCCCTCACTTAATTGATGAATCCTTTTGTTTTGAAGATTAGATAGACCTAATTGCTGGATTAGTTCCTCTTTTCTTTGAGGATCGCTCTTTTTTTTAGAGAGCTTCTCTCGTAAGGTTAAATTCTCTAAAACAGATAATGACCTAATAAAATATGCACGTTGAAAAATTAGACCTATATGTTGACCTCTAAAATAATCCAATTGCTTTCTTGTAAGTTTGTTTAGAAAAGTGTCATCAATAAAAATTTTACCTCCTTTTGGAGGTAAGAGACCTGCCAAAAGATGAATGAATGTTGTTTTTCCCACTCCCGACGCTCCCAAAATCAGTAAATCCTCTTTTGCAGATAAATCTATATCCGGAAAATAAAGAGTTTGATTTTCTACATCTTGATATGTAAACTGAAGAGCGTGGGTACGAATCATAAAATTGTTTTTCCAAAAGTAAATAAATTTTAATAACGCAACAAAGTTGCATTATTAAAATTTTATTATCTTTGTACGTTAAGATAAATAGGTTGTACTCTATGTTTCAGTGTATTATAGTGCATATCATCACGTTGTTATTTACTGTAGCATTCCTTGCTCCAAGGGTTGTAGACCTGCATGTTTTAAATCATTTATCAGAGGACGATGAACCTGTTTCTTGTGAACTTTGCGATATTTTAGTTTATTCTCACCAACTTGATTTATTTCATAATGATCATTCTCATTTAGAAAAAGAACAATCAAATATCCCAAGTTCATTTATTGCTTTAATCCAATACAGAGGCCCTCAAGAAAAGATTGCTTCTCCAACGTTTGTTTATAATAAACCACCACCTTTTTTATAAAGGATATACCTTTAATATTAAAAATCTTGCATAATAGGAGCTTCTATTTGCTTATAGATTTTTTATACCACTTTATTATCAATATCTACATTTTCAGTAAGGGAAAGAAATTTAATAAAGAAGTAATTGTGGTTTGTAACAGGTTGTTATATAATTAATTGGGGATTCCTGCATATATCTTATTCTATTATCGGTGCTAGCCGAACATTAAACACAAATTGTCAATTTCATTTTTAAAGTATATAGTATGCTTCAAGCCATCAATCTTACCAAAAAATATGGTAAGCACGTAGCACTTAGTCAACTGAATTTATCAATTGATAAAGGAGAAATTTTTTGTTTACTTGGTCAAAATGGCGCAGGTAAAACAACAACAATCAATCTGTTTTTAGGCCTAATTGAGCCTACAAGTGGTGAAGTTTTGGTTAATGGGATACCTGTGAAACCAAATAATAACAAAACCACCCAAATGATTGCATATATTCCCGAAGTTGTTCAGCTATATGGCAACCTTTCGGGGATTGATAATCTTAACTTCTTCAGTAGGTTAGCCGGGTTTCGATATGCAAATACCGAGTTATCCATTTTTCTATCCAAAGCGGGACTTCAAGAAACAGCACATCATAAAAAATTGTCTTCATACTCTAAGGGGATGAGACAAAAAGTTGGTATCGCTATAGCCTTGTCAAAGAATGCGGATTATATTTTTATGGACGAACCTATTTCTGGTTTGGACCCCAAAGCGACCATAGAATTTACTAAAATCTGTAAAGAATTAAGCCAAGATGGTACTGCCATTTTTATGGCTACTCACGATATTTTTAATGCTGTAAACGTGGGGACTAAAATTGGGATTATGAAAGAAGGAAAATTGCTTCATAACACAAGCACCGATAGTATTAATGCTACCGAATTACAAAACTTATACCTAAAAACAATTTAAACTTAAAAACAATTAACGTAATGAAACTTTTTAAATCAATTCTCATAATTGCATTGTCATTTATTGGGTATACCTCTTTGGCACAAGTACAAATAACAGGTACTGTGGTCGATAATAAAAATAATCCAATAATAGGAGCAACCATTTCACTAAAAAACACAGAAAATACTTTTGGTGAACTCTCTAATGAAACTGGACAATTTGAAATAAATGCTCCTTCTGGTAAATATAATTTAGAAGTAAGATATTTAGGATTTCAGGCTTACAAAAATAATATTGAGACCGGTGATGGTACCACATTCGATATCGGGACAATTTCGTTAGAAGAAGGTACCGAACAACTACAAAGTGTAGAAGTTATTGGCCGCGCCCGAACGGATTATAACAGTGATTATTCGTTTTCTGCAACCAAAATAGCTATCAAAAATAAAGAGTTGCCACAAGCAGTGGCTACTGTAACCAAAGAACTTATTGAAGATCGGCAAGCATTTCAGTTACCAGATGCTGTAAAAACAGTAAGTGGTGTATCGGCTACTGGTATATATAATCATTATAATATTAGAGGTATCACTCAAGCCGATGATGGACAAATGCTTAATGGAATGCGTACACGTCAATATTACTTTTTACAACCTATTACTTCGCATTTAGAACGCGTAGAGGTTATTAAAGGACCGTCTTCTGTAACTTTTTCTAGTGCAGATCCTGGGGGAACGGTAAATATGGTAACTAAAAAGCCGTTGACCGAAAAAAGAAATTCAATAAGTTTAACAACTGGGAGTTTTGGAACCCTAAGAGCTACAGCAGATTTTACAGGGCCATTGAACGATTCTAAAACCTTATTATATCGTTTTAATGCAGCAGTTCAAGAAGCAGATTCTTTTAGAGATGTCGTAAATAACAATGCTATTTTAATTACTCCTTCTTTAAGTTATGTCCCTAACAAAAAGACATCCCTAAATGTTGAAATGATTTACAATAACGCTGAAGGTAATTTGGATAGAGGTCAGCCAATTTTTGGTGCAATTAATGGTGAATTCGATTTAAATAGTACTCCTATCACAAGGAATGTTGGTGCATCAAACGACCACTACAAAACTAAAGAGCTCATATTTATGGCTAATTTTAATCAAAAGTTTACTGAAAACTTTGGTTTCAATGCTCAGTTCATGAAACAAACTTGGGATGAGGATTTAGCCGAGCATAGAGTTGATGGTACGGCAGTTGATATTGATGGTAATGTGATTCCTACACTTGCAAGAATGCGATATGATAAAAGACAACAGTTTTGGAAAACAGATAATTTTAGCGCATATTTTAATTACGATATCAAAAAAGGTAACCTTACCAATAAGTTATTAGTTGGATATGATGCTACGAGGTGGGAAAGAAAAATTGGTGCAGGATTCCTTCGTGCTAGAAGATATTTAACAATTAATGGTGGTCAGGCTAATTTTGACCCAAGTGATCCAGGAAATTTTCAACAAATGGTGGTAGATGGTGTAACTATGCCAGTGCCTGCTGTTCCTCATTTTAATTTAGAAAACCCTTTTAACGGAGCTAGAAATACAAATGCTTATAACCTTTCTGAATTAACAATTCCTGCAAATTTGAATACTTCAAACGGGATCTATTTTCAAAACCAATTCAAGATTGGAAAACTCTCAGCATTAGTAAACTTAAGGTATGAGTGGTTTACTGATATTTTTGATTATAAAGGTGAAGAAGAAGAATTTGAGACTAGTGCTTTTGTACCTAGGTTTGGTTTAACCTATGAAATAACTAATGATATTAGTGCGTATGCTACATATCTGCAAGGATTTCAACCACATACTAATACAGTATCATTGTCACCAACAGCAGAAGGTTTTTTCTGGGCAGCATCACCAAGCAGGTTTGATCCATTAGAAAGTACCTTAATGGAAGTAGGTGCCAAAGGAGAGTTTTTAAATGGGAAAATATTTGCCAACCTCGCAGTTTTTAATGTTACCCAAAAAAATATCTTACTTGGAGATACTTATGATTTAGATAACTTAACAACAAGAGGAGAGCAAAGAAGTAGAGGTTTTGAAACGGATATTTCAGGTTATGTATTACCTAACTTACAATTAACAGCTTCGTATGCTTATACAGAGGCTACAATTGAAGAAGATGCCGTTGCAGAATTTATAGGAGCACGAATAGGTGGAGCTCCAGAGCATAATGCAAATTTTTGGGGGAGATATGATTTTAATTCAATTTCTTTATTAAAAGGCATTGGAATTGGTTTAGGAGCTCAATATGTAGACGAGAGATATACCTGGTACAATCCTACATATAGTACCGATAGAGTACTATTACCAGAATACACGGTATTAGATGGAGCTGTATATTACAAACCTAACAACATAAATATGCAGTTAACACTAAAAGTAAACAACTTATTTAATGATACGTATTGGTTAGGTGGTCTTAACCCTTCTAGGCTAGGACCGGGTGCACCAAGAAATATTTTATTAAATGCAACTTATAAATTCTAAAAGATGAAATGGGCTAATGTTCGGTTATTTGCATTGAATTTTTGGCAAAATGCAACAACACCCAAAACTTTTTATCTACTATTCTCAATTTTTATACTGCTAACAGCTTATGCCGCTGTTAGCGGTATAAAAAAGTATAGTTCTCAAAATAATATTCGGCAAGAACATCAAAACAAAGCCAGACAAAGTTGGGAGGCAAATCCCGATAAACATCCACATCGTATGGCCCATTTTGGAACTTTTGCATTTCGAATAAATCCTTCTTTGGCAATATTTGATTACGGATTGGAAAGTTTTACCGGGAATACAGTTTTTTTGGAAGCGCATCGACAAAATAGTGTAAACTTCTCTGAGGCCACATTTTCTACAGGTATGTTACGATTTGGAGAGCTAAGCTTGGCGTTATTATTACAACTAGTTCTACCACTAATTCTGTTTTTTGTAGGTTTTTCTACTGTTGCCGCGGATAGGCAAAATGGGACATTAAAAATGCTTTTGTCTCAAGGAGCCAGTTGGAAAGAGATACTATTTGGAAAATCATTGGGACTTTTTGCGATTTCCTTGCTGTTTTTTATACCTATCTTAGTCATAGTTAGTCTAGCACTTTTAATAATTGGTGATCAAACCATAAACAATCTTACCTGGATACGTTTATTACTAATCAGTTTAGGGTATTTAGCATTTCTAGCTATTATAGCGGGTCTTACTGTAGCAGTATCAACAAGCAGTACTACACCAAAAAATGCCTTATTACGGTTATTGGGGATTTGGTTACTGTTGGTAGTACTTTTACCAAAATCTGCTCAGGCCATGGGCAATTACTGGTTTCCTACACCAAGTAAGCTGGCTTTTCAATCAGCGATTGAGAAAGAAGTGATTCAAAAAGGGGATAGTCATAATCCTAATGACCCTCACTATAATAACCTAAAAGATTCTGTTTTAACAGTACATAAGGTAAGTAAAGTAGTCGATTTACCTTTTAATTATTCGGGTTTTGTGATGCGGGAAGGAGAAAAAATTACATCTGCCTTATATAGAAAACACCATACCAAGTTGGTGAACATTTTTAAAAGTCAAAATGATATAACTAGGTTTTCGTCTTTTATCAATCCATTTACAGCGATCAAACAATTATCGATGACTATGGCTGGAACAGATTTCTCATCCTATATCGATTTTCAAAATAAAGCAGATGACTATCGTTATCAATTAGCTCAAACCATGAATGAGTTACAAATGGAATATATCAGTCCGAAAAAAGAAAGTGGTTCAGAAGGGAAAACTCATGTTGTAAATCACCAACATTGGCAAGAATTTAGGGATTTTAACCATATACCTATGGGATTTGGTAATTCGTTAAAAGAAGCTTTTCCAGCATTAATTTCTATACTATTGTGGGTAATTGGTGTTTTAGGCTTACTAGTATTCACTTCAAAAAAAGCAAGGGCGATATGATAATACTATATAAACTATTTTTACAGCAATGCATTCGAACAAAGGAAGTTTGGATAAGTCTATTACTTATTACATTGTTAGGTGTTATTGGAATTATCATAGGAGATAAACACCTCGAAAGACAAGAAGATGCAATCGCCGAAGTGAAAACACATCAAAAACAACATTTTGATCGGCAAGTATCGCTTCATAATAAGGATTTAGGGCTGTTGTTATATTATACAAAGTTTGCTTATGTCAATACTGTAAATTCGTTGGCAGGAATATCAATAGGACAAGCAGATGTAAACCCAACGATAAAACAAATCACTATAAAGACCTTTGAGGCGCAGAAATATGATACAGATTTGGTAAACCCAATGAATCTGCAATCTGGTAATCTTGACCTTTCTTTTGTGATTATTTATCTATTTCCTCTTTTAGTTATTGTTATGACTTTTAATATAGTTTCAGAGGAAACAGAAACTGGAACATGGAATTTAGTAGTAATTCAAGCAAGGTCTAAACTGGGGTTTATTATTGCTAAACTTTTGATTCGATTGATGTTGTTGTACACAATCTTACTATTTCTTTTTGGTATAGCTAAACTAATCCTCAACTTACCTTTAGATACTCACTTTTTTTGGATGTTAGGATTATCGATGCTCTATATTTTTTTCTGGTTTACTCTAACTTTTTTTATTATTAGTTTTAAGAAACTTTCCGGCTTTAATGCGTCTTTACTTTTATCAATTTGGTTAGTATTGATCATTCTTTTACCGGCGGGAGTTAATGCGTATGTATCATCCAAATACCCGGTGTCAGAAGCATTAAGTACGGCTATAGCACAAAGAGATGGATATCACGTAAAGTGGGATACTGATAAGCTAGCTACTATAGAAAAATTTTATCAACACTATCCACAATTTAAAAAATATGGATACCCAATAGATGGATTTAGTTGGCTATGGTATTACGCCATGCAGCAGATGGGTGACGATGATTCGAGAAAACAACAAAATGCACTCAACAAGAAGATCAAATTGCGTGAACAAACCAGCAAACGAATTGCTTCTATAATCCCTAACATGCATTTGCAGCTTTTATTTAATCAATTAGCAGGGACCAGTATGAGTCAACAAATGGATTATTTGAACGCTACCAATGCGTTTCATGAAAAATTAAGATTGTTTTTCTACCCTAAAATATTCGAAGATAAACATGCAGATACAATCGATTGGAATCAATTTAAACCAGAGTATTATGATGTAGAGGTTAACTTACAACCTATGCAAAGTATGATACCACTAATAATAGCATCAATAATTATGCTATTAATATCAATACCAAAGATGAAGCGATTATAATATAAACTTAGGGTACAATACCCACATTCATAATCGTTTCATTCTTGTTAATAGGGGGAGTACCTATCATGTATAATATCATTCCACCTTGTGGGGCTTTAATTTTTTCTATTTTATTGCCAAAAAAATCGGTAATGTAACCCACAAGCTCTCCTTTTTTTATAAAATCACCAGACTTTTTTTCAGTATAAAAAAGTCCGGTTGATTTACTCTTGACAGTAAATCGTTTCGCAATAATTGTTGGTGTTGCGGACGAACGTTCTTTGTTAGAATTCAATATTCTTAAATGCGCTAATAAAGAAAATACACCATTTACGATTCGGTCAGTTTCGATTTGGCCAGGAATACCAAGTCTTCCACATTCAATATCTACTGAAGGAATTCCACGATGAAAAGCCTCTTGAGAACAATACAGACTAGGTTTTTTAAGTCGTTCTTCTGAAATATCGAAAATAATAGAATAATCAAAACCCATGGCTAATGCCATTTCTCGCCCTTTTTTAGAGACTTCGGGAAAAGCCTTACTTTGATACCAAGCATTATATGGGAGTAAATCTTCGGGGGCATCTCCCGCATGCATATCAATAAAAAAATCAGACTTAGTAATTACCTCTTTAGTAATGATATGTGCCATTTGTTGAGTAATTGATCCTTTAGCATTGCCTGGAAAAGAACGATTCAGATTTTTATCATCTAAAGGATTTAAAAAAGGACTCCTATTTAAAAAAGCAGGGACATTAGCTACTTGAACTAAAATTATAGTGCCTGACAATAGTTTTGGGTCAATTTTTTGATTCAATTGCTGTGCTGCTAATATCGGAGGATATTCATAACCATGAATTCCCGCAGTTATCCCCAAAACCTGACCAGATTTTATGCCATGAAAAATGGTAATAGGAATAAAAGTACTATCCTTATCATCTGTTACAGGAACCTTAAAATGACTTTTAGTTCCCGGTTTAACTAATTCATTCTGGAAAACAAAAGATTTTTGAGCAATTCCTAAAGCAAAAGGAAACACAATCAAGTATAAAAAAATTTTTGCTTTTATCATATAAATAAAATTAGTTAAACTCAAATAAATATTCAGTTCCCAAGAGTACATTTAGTATTTGTTTAGGAGTCTAAAAGCTTCGTTAAGCCACAATCAATGGTTTTTAAATCATAGAATTAAATGTTTGTTTTATTTGGTTGAGTTTGCATTAAACATAAAAGTTGTAAAATAGTTACTCGATAGGTTTTGTATTTAGAATAATGAGCTTTATGAATATAGTTAGGATGTATTCCAAATTAATATTTGGATAAAAAAATAATTCTTTTGAGGGGATGCGTTAAACTTTATGCATCCAATTGTATTTTTATAATAGGAAAGAACAATCAACAAACAAAGAATATCATAGATTTAAGATACCATGATGTTAGATACATTCTTTACATTTTCCTATTAACAGAAATTGGGTTTCCTGCACTTCATAATTCTCTAATTCGGGAACATTAATGGTATAAGGTAAACATGCTATTTGATTACAATATTTACACTGAAAATGAATATGATTATGTAAGTCATGTTCTGAAGAACACTGTTTACAAAGTGCATAATACGCTCTACCATCATCTCCGGTAACAAAATGAACTTTTCCACTTTCTGTAAATCGCTCTAATATTCTATAGATAGTGGTTTTATTTATCTTAATAGGCATTGCTTCCAAAATCGTTTCGGCAGACATAGTGTGAGATGCGTTTGCCAAAATTTCCAGTACCAATTCCTGTTTTTGGGTATTCCTTCTTTTTTTCATAGTTGAAAATGAAATAATTTGTTATTATTGCAATAAAGTTGCAATTAACTCTTGTTCTAAAGATACAAAGAATACTTGTTATTGTCTTTTTAAGGTTTTATAGTGACTTGTTAAGCAACATTTATTTATGATGATGTGTAATAAATAAAGACCAAAACTATGTTTACTATCAAAATTTTATAGCAAATAAATTATGGCAACTACCTGGAAAAATCACTACGTCTCTTTTCTCAAAAAGGAACATTCACCAGCTGCAACATTACAGAAGGCACTTGATATTGTATCAATAGACTCAAATGATTTTGTAGTTAAGAATGCATTGGACCTGGGGTGTGGTACTGGCATTGATACCTTTGCACTATTAGAAACTGGATGGAAAGTTACTGCCATAGATAAAGAAATAGATGGATTGGAACACTTATCAAACTCGGTACCAAATGATCTAAAGAAACATCTGAAGACTTGTTTATTAGATTTTAACCAGATTACTAAATTGCCAGAAGCCCAATTGGTTAATGCTAGTTTTAGTCTTCCGTTTTGTGCTCCAACAAACTTTGAGTCATTGTGGCAGGCAATTGTAGAGGCATTACCTTCTAAAGCAATTTTTTGTGGACATTTTTTTGGACCCAAAGATAGTTGGAATACAAAAGAAATGTCCCATATGACGTTTCATTCTAATACTCAAGTTTCTGAACTTTTAGAAAACTTTTCGATTATTGTTAAAAAAGAAGTAGCTGCCGAAGGAAAAACCATTTCTGGAACTTCAAAATTTTGGCATGTATTTCATATTGTTGCCAGAAAACAATAACCATCAAATGGGTATTACTTAGGCTATTTTAGATTTCAGAATAGGTAATTTTATTTTCTTTTTTACACTTAGAACCAATCGCCAGGCAAATATTGCGTAAAGGGTGTTTTCTGCAATAAGGACATAGTATAATCCATCTATTCCATAAAAATGTTTAAAAACCCACAACAAAGGCAAAAATAACACGATTGGACGCAATAAAGGAAGTATACTAGCTTCTTTTGCTTTTCCTAATGATTGAAATAGAATAATCGCACTAGAACCAATCGGTAAAATAAGTAAAACCAAAAATACAACGCGAATCTTCCATAGGGTGGCTATATCTGGGATGGTCTGGTTTACGACAATTTTTAACATCCACTCGGTAAAAAAAAGAACAGGAATTAATAAAACTATTGCAAAAACAATTCCGCCTTTTGTGAATAAAGCAAATGCTTTATGTATTTTATCATAGTTCTTTGCTCCATAATTTACACCTACAATGGGTTGCAATGGTTGTAAAAAGCCCAGTATAGGAATGGCCATAAAAGTAAATACACGTAGTACTCCACTAAATAAAGTAATATCGGTAACAGTTCCCAATGTGGTCAAAACTTGAAATAAAAAGAAGTACTTTACAGTATTCGATAGTTGTATCAAACTTGAAGAAAAACCTATTTTTAAGATTTCCCAAAGGATGGGTTTATTTATATTGAACTGAAAAAATTTTCCTGAGGGAAATTGTGACTTTTTAGAAAGTAAGTAAAGCGAAGTAGCAATAGCATAAACACCCATGGCAAGAACACTACTTAGGGCCGCCCCGACAATTCCTAATTTTAGAACCTCCATAAGAATAGGGGTACATACTACATTTATAATCACCGACAACATGGTATAGCGCATGGCTTCTTTTATATGACCTTCTGCTCGTATCAAACCATTTGCAGCTAATCCAAAGATCGAAAAGAAAAATCCAGTACTATAAACTTTTAAATAGGATATCGCATAAAGTGCTACGGTATCTTTTGCCCCCAAACTATCAACTAATTCTTCAGCAAATAATTGACAGACTATGAACAAAATAAAAGCACTTACTATTGATATACTTCTAATATTTGGAAGAATTTTTTTTTGAGTGTTTACATCTTTAGATCCTAGCGAACGACTAAGCAGTGAAGCACTTCCGGCAGCAATGCATACGGTAATACTATTTATAATTAATGTAAATGGAAATAAAATAGATATAGCGGCAAAAGCTTCCTGACTCTCAAAATGACTTATATAAAAAGCATCAATTAGTGTATTAAGACTTACTACCATCATACCCATTATACTTGGAATGGATAGCTTTAGTATCAACTGTTTTAAAGGAGTATTTTGTAAGTCTATTTTTGACATTTTTAAAATTGCTTTAAAAAAGTAAGTTTTCCGATTAACTGTTGGTTATTGGTTGGATCCAGATCATCGGTAGATCGAGTTTCATTAAAAACCAAATAAAGAAAAGACAATGGAGCATATTCCCAACTAAATCGCGCATTCCAAAACCCTTGTTTACTAAACGAGTTGTATTGGTAAGACCCTGTAAGTTGTAGTTGTGGTGAAATGGCTAAGCGAGAGTTTGCGGTATATATATGAGTGTCTTTATCTTCTTTTGAGATACCTAAGTTTTGTAATGCGTTGTATTCATAATCTGTACCAATAGAAATATGTGGGATGGGAGCATAGCGGATTCCTGATTTTATGATGGTACGATTTCCATTGTAAAACCCTCCCCAAGACAGGGAAGAAGAAATTGATAGTTTTTTTGACTGATCACTACGATACCGAATTGTTTGTCGATTGTAAAAATATTGTTGTTGTTCTATTGGAATCCCCAAAGGACTAAAATCAAAATTTACATTTTGCCAGGTAGGGATAACTGCATATTCCAAAAAACTATTATCACTAAAAAAAACATACACAGGAAATAAATATAGGTTTGCTTGCTGAAAGTTCTCAGGGTTTTCATAATCATGATAATAGTTAATAAAAAGACCAGGGTCCCAACGTCGTATCCATTTGATTTTTTTTGGCCGAATGATAAAATACCCTCCAGGATCATGATGAACAGCGTTATTTTGAAAAACAAACCCAGTACCCGGTAGATAATCCTTACTTACAAAATCTGTAGACCAGCCCCAATACATATGACTACTTCGATACGCTGCAAGAAGACTTCCTGCAATTCCTTTTTTATCTTGATTTTCATCATAAGTACCCGACAATAAGTATGAAAGAGACCAGGTGTCATCAAACCTCATAAAACCATCTACAGTAACTGTAGAGTTATTGTTTTGTTGTGTATCGATTGTAGTATTGGGTTCATCGAGTCGATGATTATACATAATGCCAATATTGTTTTCTTTGCCAAAGTTTTGGGTATAGCGTAACACTCCAAAATTGGCAGCAGCACTATTGTCTGTTTGTCTTTGTCGAATGTATAAGGCTCCCAGAGTTCGCTTTTCATTGCGATCTGTAAATCTAGCACCTACATCTATAGGAACTGGTATTGCATTAAAATTTCCTTGTAATCCAATTTTTCTACTAAAAAAAGGAAGTACTGATCTACTAGAACTTCCTGCCCAAATCCCCGAGTTTTCTAAAAAAAATGATCTTCTTTCAGGAAAAAAAAGATTAAAACGTTCCAGGTTGTTAACTGTAAGGTCGACATCGGCCTGTGCAAAATCTGTATTAACTGTAAGGTCAAGTACAGATCTGGGGTTAAAAGCCCATTTTATATCTAATCCTGTTTTTGGATCATGGTCAGATGTTATTTGATCTATAGACTCATTTCGGGTATATTTGGATAACATATAGGGTTCTATCCTTAGATTAATACCTGCATTTGGTAATTCTAAACCTTTTAACTGAGCCGCATAGGTCATTCGATATTGACTCGCCGCTTGTGGTATAGGAGGAAAAACAGTTTGTTCATAATCTCTTCTGGCAAGACGACTCATGGTAATACCCCAAGTGATTTCTTCTCCATTTTTTGGTTTTTCATAGCGAAGAGCTTTAAATGGTATCGCAAACTCTGCATAATATCCCTCTGGTGTTCGTTGTGTTCTTACAGTCCAAAGAGCGTTCCAGTTAGCATCACGACTTCTATCATTAAAATCTTGTAGGTCTTTTTGGTTTCCAAAAGGCGTAGTTTGAAATGAAACACTGTATTGTTTCAGGTTTTGCGCATCTATTTGAATTGCAAAAACATCGTTTTCTCTTTCATCAAAATCGCGCTGAAGATTTTGAACCCTAATTCCTTTTTTTCCTAAAGAGTCTTTACAAAATACTCCAAAATAAATGTTTTTTTCGTCAAATAGAACTTTTACTTCTGTCTCGTATTTGTAGGCTCCTCCTTGTCTGGGTTCTCTTCTGAAAAAATCTTTTGTCACACGGGCTTGTTGCCAATCACTTTCAATAAGTTTTCCATCTATCTTAATTTCTTCTGAAGCTTTTTTAGCTTCGATAATTAAAGGATGTTCTGGTGGTGAAAAATCATTGGTTTGTGCAATTACACCTGTTATAGACCAACAGAAAACCAGAAGAATACACCATATTTTAGGCAAAGTAAAGTTCACTAAATAGTAGTTTTAATTAAGAAATAAATGTTCGTTTTTTGATGAATGTTTGGATTAAAATAAGTTCATACCGTTTCTTTTTTTAAGTGTTTTTTCTTTTTAAGAGAAGCCATCCTATAGTTGCGAATAGGAAAAAAGCACCTACTATTTTTCCTAAATCCATTAGTGCATAGAATCTTAGGGTTTTTCCTTCTACCAACCGAAATACAGGGCGGTTTTTGTAATCACTTTGTTGAATTTTTTTATCCCAAAACAGTTTTTTGAAATAAAATGCAGTGATTTGATCATGAAATATTTTAATCGATTGTTGAAAATGTTGATAAGAGCTAACATCGGTATGTCCTACTTGATTAAACAACTCTTGAATATTTATTGCCGGACTGATCCAATTCATTTTTTTTGTCCATAAATCCCTTTGTCGCACCTGGTGTCTGTAAGTAGTTACATGAAGCGTATTATGAATATCTTGCAAAGATGTTAACCCTGCATATGCCTTTGCAGCCAAGTTATTAGAAACAGAGTCTTTAGGTCTGTAGTAACGAGGGTCTTGCCTGAAAAAATCCTGAATAATTTGATGTGCTTCATTAGGATCATTTTCGTTATCCATACTATTTCTTCTGGAAATGGCTGCAAGAGGAGTATTATCAATAGGATATTGAATCGTCACCCATATGTTTAAAACAGCCGGAATAACAATTAATAATACCAACCAAATACCCAAACTCATAATAGCATTAAAAGCCGAACTCATTTTTAGCCCTATGATCAATAACATCACTCCAAACCAAAATGAGCAATACATAAATACTCCCACAAGCCATATAAAAACAGGATATTGATTATCTGCTTTTAAGATATTACCACTGCACAACAACCCTAATAGGGTAACCCCTAAAGCCAATCCTGTAATAAGAATAAAATAAAAAGCCCATTGAGATATAACGATTCTATCAACTCCCAAGGTTTGAAGTTTAAGCATTGGTAAAATTCCTTGTTCTTTTTCCTGGGCATAGAGACTATAAGTAAAAGTTATAATAAGTAATGGAAAAAGGTAAATAATGATAAAAGATAGGTCAAAGTTTCCTACAAACAGTTTTAACGGATTGGCAATATCATTCTCAAAAATTTGATAATAGAGACTCATACCCGTAAGTCTAAAATAAAAGGGATTAAGATCTAATTGCCCAATAGACAAAGATGCATAATCATGTATAGGAAAAATTGCATTATATGTGTGACGGTGCCAGGCAAAAGCAGGGTTGGTAGCATTTGTATAATGCCTTTTTTGTTCTTGATTGGTTATTTCATTTTTGAAAGCATCTTCATACCCTTGAAATTCTTTAGATTCTATTTTAGAAATTTCTGCAATAGTTTCCTTTTGCGAATTCACCAACAATATACCGTTAAATACAGCTGCTACTCCTAAAATCAAGACCCCAACCAATAAACCTATCTGAAACTTATTTCTGATAAAATGAAGCCACTCATTTTTTATGATAATCTTGAAAACACTAAACATAACTAGCTTTGATTTTTTTTGAATAACTATAAATTGCGAATAGCAATAGTATAATCCATGTAAAAATTGCAACGATTTCTATAAAATAAGATGCAATTACACGGTTAACAGATGTTGTCGTGTATGCAAAAGGAGCAATAGTCTTCCATAAATTTTCATTAGCTTTATACTCAAAGAATTCTCCGTTTTTTGAGTTTTTAGCCAAATCCATATTCATTTTTTTAACCAGGTTTCTTCTATATACTTCAGTATGTTTATGAAAATGAAAGTAGGCGTTTACATCTGTCGAGGTAAGTGCCATTGATAAATTTCTTATGGCGATATAAGGACTAATAAAACTGGCCCAACTACTTATGGCATTTTGTTTTTCTATAGTTTGTTCAAGTTTTTGCCAATGATGATCGTATACCTTTGCAGCATAATCTTCGCCGGCTTGTAAACTAATTCCTAAAAAATTTATAGGAAGTTGATGCAAGGAATCTTTTTGATATTTTTTTAAATAGGTTTTTTCTAATTCTTTTCTTCTTTCAGAAGCAGAGAGATCTCCTTCTAATCCGTTTTTAATATCATCTGCGATGGTGTTTCTAAAAATTTTTAAGGATGGTAACGGAGTTAATTGTGTTCCTAGACCAGTAGCAGTTTTAGGAACAATAACAGCAAAAAACACCCAAATGGATAATAGTATGAGTAATGAATTACGTCCCGTTTTTGAAAGCATAGAAACCCAAACCGAAAGAGAAACAAAAATAACAATGTACAATGCATACAAAACAAGTAATAAAAGAATACGAAACGACAAGTCTTGGATAACATTTGCATTTATATAGTTGTTAGAAAAAATAAGAGCCACTGTAAAAAGTGGGACAAGCAGTGAGAATAGAATTAGTAAAATAGCAGCAATCTTTCCCGTTGCAATAGTGCCATAGGAAATATGCTGACTCATTAATAAACGTAAGGTTCCGTTTTCTCTTTCTGATGTAAAAGAATTAAAGGATAAAAAAATAACTAACAAAGGTATAAGAAGTTGAAAAACCAATGCAGCACTAAGCTGCCCAAAACGAATAGTACTGCTATATTCTTGAGCAGGTCTAAACATAAATTCATGCTGGTAATGAGCCTCCAGATATTTAGAAGTTCCTGTAAAGGTATCTAGTCCAAAATCGAATAGACTTAAAAGCGTTTTAGGTTTAAAAACAAAGGTGCCGTAATGAGCGGCTGTATGCGGGTTTTTATCTATTTGATGCAACCACTCGATTCTTCTTTGCTCCTGTGCTAGTTCAACATTTTCTTGTTGTTGGTTATAAGTAATGTATCCAGCCCATAATGCTGTACTTAATAATAGTACGATAATTATAGCCATGATCCTTATCAAGCGTTGTCGTAAGGCTATTTTAATTTCTTTTTTAATAAGTAATGTTAAAACTTTCATTTTAAAAAAAGTTGATAATGACTTTTAGGAGTGAATACAATCGATAAAAGTTAGTTTTTCATATGTTTTAAATAAAGGCTTTCTAGATCCATAAAACTTACAGATCCGGTATCAAACTTTTCTAATAATTGTCCTTCTTTCATAATTCCAATATGAGTACCTGTATCTTTTGCCCTAAACAGATCGTGGGTTGCCATAAGTATGGTTACTCCTTTTTCTTTCATCTCTAATAACAGTTCAGAAAACTCATTACTGGCCTTAGGGTCCAGACCAGAGGTGGGCTCATCTAATAAAAGAATTTTTGAATTACGTGCTCTTGCCAATGCGATCCCTACTTTTTGCCGCATTCCTTTAGAATAACTATGAACTCGTTTATTTATAAAATCAGGTTGTAAACCAGATTTAAGTAAGATATGTTCCAATTCATCTTTGTTCAATGGGCTTCTTGACAAGCCGCAAAAGAAACTAAGGTTTTCTAATCCAGTTAGACTTTTATAGAGCATTAAATTTTCTGGAATGTAAGAGATCAGTCCTTTCGTTTTTTGTGGGTTAGATTTTACATCCATATTACCAACTAATGCTTTTCCCTTAGTTGCACCAATAAAGTTCAAGAAGAGATTAATGGTTGTCGATTTTCCTGCTCCGTTAGCTCCTAAAAGACAAAATATTTGTCCGGGGTTAATAGAAAGGTTCAGGGATTTTACAGCTGTAAAATCCCCATATTTTTTGGTTAAATCAATTGCTTGTAACATTAGTCGTTTTGTTTTGTTAATGCTACAATGCCTGTAATATAGCCACTGGAGCTTTTTGATTTTTGTGATGTCTCTCCAGTAGCTGGGTTATAGCTATAGATAGCGTCTAAGTCTGTTCCTGCGATCGGAAATAGTATTTCTGTATCACTTATTTGCATCATAAATGCAGTTCTAGAAGCGGCAAATGTTTTGGGTAAACTTTCTGATAAAACACCAAGACTTTCTTTGGTACTCAAGTTAAGTTTGTGATATGAAAAAACCGGATTTGCACCATCGGTACCAAAAAAGTTTGCATCATCATCAGAGGTAAGAGTAAAGCTTTGACCATCACCAAAATGATAAAGCCCGAAGCAAGTTTTGCCAACTGTCGCGGCAAGATCAAAAAAGTACTCGGTATCAAAATCGGTTTGATCCTTTTTTATACGAAGGATTCCTCCTGGCTTATCTGTATATAAACCTGTTGCTTGTACATAAATATCTCCATTATCTGCCAAAGTCAATATTTCTGATGTCAGCGTGTTGAAAAGGGTTGATGTACGTTCATCGGTTATAATTTTGTCTAATTTATTTTCAGACAGGTTGATCACGGCTAAGCTTGCTTGTGCTGCACCACCAAAATCATTAAGTGCAATAAACATATGATTATCTCTTACCAGAATATCAGAGTAAAACAATCCTTCTCCAGCATCAGAGATATCTATTTCTCCAGTGATTTTCATGGTGGTAGGATTAAAAATAACAACTCGGGCCAATCCACCTCCTACAGTAGCGTACCCTTGTGTAGGACTAACAATTTCGACAGTAGAGAAAGAATTGGCACCGGGAACTACAATAGATTGATCTAAAGTAGTAACGCCTTCGTCATTGAAAACAAATTTTTGCATGGTAGCAGGTGCTCCAAATCCAGCGGTAAATAAAGAGCTTCCTTCTGTGTAAATAGCAGCAAATTGACCAATTTCCGTTCCGTTCGAATTATTTATTTCGGTGGCGCCAAGATCTTTTAATCCTTGCACATAGGTAGAAACAGTATTTCCGGATCCAGATACCATTGCAAGTCCGTAGTTGATTTCTGCAACAGGATCATCTATAGGAGTGGTTGTATTAGTAACAGGGTTAGTATCATCATCATTATTACAAGAAGTTAAATGAGCAGTGACGATAACTGCAAATAAGATGATTAGTGTACGGGGGTTTTTAATTACTTTTAACATGACTATGGTTTTAATTGTGTGAAAGTTTTTAATTGAAATAAGTTCTGATTTTAAGATGTAATGATCTTCCGGGTTTTTGTACTCCAAAATTATCGTAGGCTTCTGTGTCAAAAAGATTATGTGTTTCCAGACTGAATGTATAATGTTTACTTTGATCTGTATACGACATCCCTATCTGGTGAAGCCATTGTGTTGGAATTTTTAATTTATCCTCTTCTCGACCGTCGATTTCCCAGTACCTAAAAAATGTCTTGACATAGTTGGTACGCCACCAAAAGCTTAGAGAGTCTTCTTTATGTAATATATTTTTATGCTTAGAATTTATTTCTCCATTGCCAAAGAGAGTAGGACGATTAGGAAGTTGTTCTCCAAAATATCGATTGCTAGAAACTCCTGCCTTATCTTTTTCAGACCGATCTGTACTTTGTTGATATGTCAGACTACTTCTTATTGTAAAAGCAGGAAAAGGAGTATATGAGAAACTCCCTTCGCTTCCTAAAATTCTGGCTTTAAGTAAATTTTCATAACTAGGCAAAACAGGAGGAGGAACTGGTTGTAAAATGATAATATTCGAAACAGATCGAAAAAAACCATTTATACTAAAATTCCATTTTTTTTTAATGAAATTAATCTCCAGATTAGAGTTGTGACTTCTTTCTGGATTTAGGTTTAGGTTGGATGTTATTCCGAACCTAAAATCTCCCAAGCTTTCTGTTCGGTCTGGTAGTCGAGTAGCATATTCATAAGATGCTTTTAACAACCAAGAGTTTGATAGTTTATAAGAAAAGCTTTGACCCGCTCCTAATGCAGCATCCTTGGTTTCTAGAAATCCAGTGTCAATATTCCCTATATTAGGGCCGTTGGCTTCGTAATAATACCACTTAATAGAACTATTTATATGTAGTTTTGAATCTAATGCTTTTTGCGAGAATCCTAAACCCATAACATGCTTAAGAACTTCGGTTGGGGTTTGAAAGAAATCTTGTTGATAGAAACTGGTAGCTATTGGATCTTCTCCTGTTCTATAAAAGAAGGAAGAAGTTGAATTAAGATATACTTGTGTGTTTTCTTTAGGGGCGTACTCAAGTAAAAGCCGACCACTATAGGTATTTGCTTTATACGTTAGGTCATTTCCTGAAGTGGTAATCTCTCCACCCGAAATTCGTTGTCCTATGATATTACCTGTCCAATCGTATATATTTAATGAAGTGTCCTTAAATTTGGAAGTTAAAAAGTTATAAGACCATTGTGTTTCTAGGTTTAAGTTTTTGAAGAGTTCTTTTTTACGATAATCTAAAATTGCACTAAATGAGGAGGCACTATTTGTTGCTTCTCCATAAGGTTGTCTCATTTCAAAATTATGTTGAATTTCGTCGTCAAACCCTGCGGAAACAAACTTTAAACTAGAATGGTCTGTCCATTTTTTATCATTGGTGTCTATACTTGCCTGAACCGAATAACTATTGAAAGCATCATGAAACTTATGTGTATTTATGTTCTCTGGATTACCACTTTCATTAATAACCTGCACATCACTTATGGCATAATTGTTATCTGTATCGGTATAAAATCCGTTTACTCCAATGGACCAATTGTTTTTTAATAATTTTCTTCCGTTTACTGTAGTTTGCCATGTATTAAAAGAGCTAAACCCCTGGGTTCCTTCTATAAAGTCAAATTGTTCTGACTTAGAAATAATATGGATGCTTCCTCCCAGAGCATCCGATCCCAGGTGTACGGGAACAGTACCTTTATAAACCTCAATTTGTTTGATGGTTTGAAGAGGTAACATTGCTAGAGAGGGGCCTATTCCAAATTCTTGAATGGGAAACAGAAATTCTAATGGAATCCCATCTAAGAATAATTTAACTTGTTTCCCGGTAAGTCCTTGTATAGAAATTTCTGTAGTATTTCCTATACCACCACTTTCTCTTATTTGAACTCCAGAGGCGACTCCTAATAGATCTTTTGTGGCAATGGATCGATGCTGAAAATCACTGGCTTTAATAAGAGAAACCATTTGAGGTGATTCTTTAATTCTCATAGCTTCAGAATTACTGTTAAGAATTACCTCCTTTAGCATTTCTGTACTTTCTGTCAACGAAATCCTTATTTTATTGGTCTGAATCTCAATAGATAGCAAAACAGTTACTTTTTTTGAAGAAAATCCAGTATAACTTATCTGTAACTTTTGAGGTTGTAGTGGTAGATTTTTTAACTCAAACATTCCTTCATTATCACTAATGGTGCTCTGTGATGTGTTTTTATTGTATATATGGGCTCCGGCTAGCGGTGTATTAGAAGAGTCTGTTACACTACCAAAAATTTTCCCTTGTTGACAAAATCCTGTCAAAGGAAATAGCAATAATAAAATAATATGCTCTTTGGTAATACCCATAATCAATGTATGCTATATTTTTATTTTTTTTAATACTCCTTCTTTGTGTAATTCCTTAAACTGTTCAGTTTCTTCTGGATTGAGTGTGTCAAAAGGAAGTAACCCATCTGCTTTGTTCCAGAGATTCTTAGTCTCATCTTTTAATTCATAAGCCTCATCATTGTCTTTCTTTATAAGAAATGATTGCCCGTTGGTTTTAATCAACTGAAGTATTTCTTGATTTCTGATGATATAATTGTTAGAAACGGTAGTCAACGGAATCGCCTCTCGCTCTTCATTGTATAGTAGATAATCATTTGCAGACAATAAGGCAATTTCTGTATTTGCTTGAGGAAGCATTTCAAATACTCGAATTTTGATTTGGGTTTTGTTTTGGTCGTCTTTATAATAACTTACAATTTTTACGGGTGTTTTTTCTTCAGAGTGATTATAAACAATCGCTTTCTGGGTGGCATGATCACATTTTTTAAGACTTATTTTTTCTACAAAAAAGAAATCATCATTCCGGGTTTTAGAGAGTCGAACATTTCCATTACTATGTATTTCTGATACCAAGGTGTATTTTCCTATAGGTGCATCTTCTGGGACATGGTATGTAAAATAATAGTGTCTTCCTGATTGTATGTTTTGAAGTATTTCGACTAACTTTTCTTTACTAGCTTGTCCTTGTAAGTATTCTGCGATGACCAAAAGCGGAATGTTTTTATTTAAAAACTGTAAAACAGGTTTCCCATTTACATCGACTTTTTGGTTACTGTTAGGAAGCCCCAATACATTGTTTTCAAATAACATGGTTATTTTTCCATTAGGGTCTTTTACTCCAATTCGCACCCAAGGAAAGATATGTACCTCATTGAGGTGGGCTATATTAAAGTTCCAATGTATAGTTACCGTACTTTTTGGAATAGTTCTTTTTGGGAAAATACTCATTACTTACGTATTAGTTTCAACCGCTCTTTGCTGTATTTTTTTGGATAATCTCTAAACCATTTGATAACCGTTTCTTCTCCTAGATGCTCGTAGATGACCGTTAATAAAAACTCTAGTTTTTTTGCATACTCCTCTTTTGCAGTTTTGGGATCATTTTGCATCTTAAGAGTTCTGACCTCTTTTTCTTTCTTAGAGGCAGGAATATGATGAAAATAATCAGCATTTAAATATTGTTCACTTAGTTGATGGTATAATGGAGTAAACAATATTAGATTATGCCACATTTCATCTAATACTAAAAGTTCATCAGGAATAAATACCCCAGGAATTTGACTGATATAGAGAAACTTTAATGTTTCTTGTAATATATCATTGATTTCTTCCTCTTCCATTTGGTACATGTCAGAAAATCGAGAAATTATGTTTTCATCTTTAAACTGTAGTAGTTGGGTAAGTTGTTTTTTATCTAACTGCATGATCTAAAATATTTTATGGCTTGGTGGCATGAGGTTTATCATGCCACCAAACAAAAGCAATGTTACAGCGTTGATGAACAATGTCCACAGTTGCTGCAGTGAGTTCCAAGAGATGATTTTGTTACTCTTTCTTCAATGATTTGAGCAATTAAGATTTCTTTTTTCATGATGAAAAAAATTAAAAAGATTAAACATATGCCAACATTTTTTTAGGCGGTCAGCTTTAGCCTTACTATTGCAACAGAGGTGCAATTATATGCTTTTTTTTACAAATGCAATAATGTTGCATTTGTAAAAAAAAGTTAAATTATGTGAACGATAAGTGTTTTGGTAACTTGCGAATTATCAGAGGGTTTTGTTATTTTTTTTAAATAATTTTGGTCATTTAGTAAAGAAAAATTCCCCAGAGGCTATTTATTTTGGTATAAAAATGCAGTACTATTTGGATGTGTTTAGAGTAAAAAAATACATTAATTTACTTTCTAGAATGTAATAAAATACAAAGCCTTAAAACCAAAAAAGACCTAAAATTTCCCTTAAAATTAATTTGTAGATAAGCAATTGGTTGTGTTAAACCCCAAGTTTATTAAAGTATTGCTTCAAAAACTTTAGTGACTTGATAAATGTCATAGTATGTTAGTCATCGGACCTTTAATTTTAAAAGATTAAATGAAACTACCATGAAAAAAATCTTATTACCTACCGATTTCTCTGATAATGCTTTTAACGCTATCAATTATGCCATGCAGTTTTTTAAAAATGAAGTTTGTCACTTTTACATATTACATGTCCAAAAGGCTTCTCATTATATCACAGATGATCTTATGACCGCTTCTTCAAATACAACAATTCACGAATCTGTTGTTGAGGTTACAAAAAAGAAACTTCAACAAATAGTAGAAGAACTCAAAGTACGGTATGTTACAGAGGATTATACGTTTCATACACTTATCGACTATGATGTATTGGTCGATGCTTTTAAGCAAGTTATTAGATCCAAGAATATAGATATGATTATTATGGGAACTAATGGTATAACAGGTGCAGAAGAAGCATTGTTTGGAAGTAACACGATTAATGTAATTAGAAAAATTGATTGCCCTGTTATAATTATACCACAAGGATTCAAATTTACCACGCCAAAAACAATATTATACGCAATAGATCATAATGATCACTTTGTAGAAGATGATCATCAACTTTTATCAAAAATGATAGACAAACATCAATCATCTTTAAAAATACTTAGAATTAAAAATGATGATAGTATAACTATTTCAGAATTTGAGGATAAAAAAAGTATGAGGATTTTCTTTAAAAACCAGGATCATACGTTTCATTCGATAACCAACGTACCTGCCGCTTTGGCCATCAATAGTTTTGTACAAATTATGGATATAGATATGACCGCAATGTTTGTTAAAAAAGAAACGTTTTTCAAACGTTTTTTCAAAGGATCAAACACTTCTAAAATAAGTTATGGTACGCGTGTGCCTTTATTGATTATGCACACTAGGACCTAATATTTTCAAAACATATTTTCTTGTGATTATTTACCTGGTACTATTTGTATACATCCTAATAGGAGGTTTAATTATTTTTAGATTGCTTCTTAATGGGATGAGACCTACCAGAACATTAGCTTGGTTGTTAGCTATTTTTACTATTCCTGTAGGAGGAATGTTGTTATATCTAATCTTAGGTAGAAACCGTAGAAAAAATAAACTCTTTCAATTAAAAGGAACTCCAGTCGTTCGGGATTTTATTAAAAAAGCATTGCAGCAGCATATCGCTCTAAGCGATAAAGAGCATTTGGATCATTACAAACTAATTTCTTTAATAACCCGAAATTCTCATTTTCCTCCTAGTACTGGTAATAAAGTAAAACTTCTTAAAAACGGGAAAGCAACTTTTGAAGCAATTTTTAATGCGTTAGACAATGCCAAACATTTTATTTTCTTAGAATATTACATTTTTGAAGAAGGAAAGCTTACAACAAAGCTTTTTGAACTCTTTAAGCAAAAAACTTCTGAGGGTGTAAAAATCTATATTCTTTATGATGGTATTGGTAGTCTATCTCTACGAACAAAGTACATTGATAAACTAAAAGATATAGGAGTAGAGATACGTAAATTTTTGCCTATCAAGTTTAGTCATTTCTTATCTTCTATTAATTATAGAAATCATAGGAAAATTGTGGTTATAGATGGTGAAATTGCTTTTACAGGAGGGATTAACGTATCTGATAAATATCTATATGGTGATACTAATCTAGGAGCTTGGTATGATATGCATTTAAAAATAAAGGGTCCGGTGGTACATCATCTCAAAACTATTTTTGCATTAGATTGGTACTTAACCAGTAAGGATGAGTCTATATTAGATATACCTTCTTTACCCAATATAAATATAGAAGGACAATCCTCTGTACAAATAGTTCATAGCGGACCAGATGATGATTTTTCTTCATCCCAGCAAATGTTCTTCTCTATTATTAATGAAGCTCAAAAATATATCTATATTACTAATCCATATATAATACCAGGAGACTCTATACTTGATGCTCTAAAAGTCGCAGCCATGAGTAATATAGATGTACGTTTATTACTTTCTGAAAAATCAGATAATGTAATTGTAAGGTGGTGTGTAAGATCTTATTTTGAAAGGTTGCTTCAGGCTGGTGTAAAAATCTATCTTTTTGGTAGCGGATTTTTACATAGTAAGATGATCGTTTCTGATGATACGGTTTCATCTATTGGTTCTTCAAACCTTGATATACGCAGTTTTGAACAAAATTATGAAGTAAATGCGGTGATTTATCATGACGACTTTGCCATTAGGTTAAAAAATGATTTTTTAATCGATTGTAATAAAAGTACTCGGTTAAATTATCATACATTTTTACAAAGACCCTGGCGTCATAAATTAAAAGAAGGTGCAGCCAAAATTTTTAGCCCTATTTTATAGTCTTCCTTTGTCGTATCCAAAAATAGGTCACTTTACATACAAAACAAGGCAGAAAGTAAACTTAAGAAGTTACTTTCTGCCTTAACAAAAAAATCACGCATGATAAAACTCTATGCAGCTAGAAATGATATTGAATAATCATGCTTAATTATGCAATATCAATTATTTTTTTAGGAAGCTCTTTAGCTTCTTCTTTTTTGGTAAGATGAAGCGTAAGAATTCCATCTTTGTATGCAGCATTCACTTTTGTATCCTTACCAATGCTAGACGGTAATTGTAATCTTCTGTCTAATGTGTTATAACTAAACTCTTTCCTTGTATAGTTTTCTTCTTCTTCGATTTCTTTTTTACTTTTTTCGGCAGAGATATGCAACATATCGTTTTCTATAGATACTTCTATATCTTTCTTCGAAAAACCAGGAACTGCAAGCTCAATCTCGAAGTTATCCTTATTTTCTTTAACATTCATTGCAGGCAAATTTCTATCTCTTACAAAAAAATCATCTGCAAAAAAATCGTTGGTGTCTAGCCAGCTAGAAACTCTATCATTGGTCCAGGGAAACCGATTTCTATTAAATTTAATTAGTGACATAACGTTTGGTTTTATTATTATTTACTTTAAAAATACTTTCGCAAAGCATTAAAAAAAATGACAATTGTCAGTATACTATTCCTTTTGTTGATTTTTTGTAATCAATTAATTGTTTATGAGGTATATTCTTTTTTGAAGTAATCTCTAATCAATGCTTTGGTTTGATTTCTGGTCATGCTATCTACTTTGTAGACTCCATCAAGTTTTGTGGCTATTTCTTTATAATTTAGATTTAGCTCCTTTTTAAACCTTTCTCCAGTATCTGCCGGACCAAAAATCACCCATCTTTCTACACTTTTGAGATAGGAAACAATTTTTTTGAAATAAGCCTTGAATTGGTGTTTTTCTCTTTCTAAGTACTTACTATCCTGAACAACATCTTGGGGACCTCCTTTAAGACGAGTTCCTGAACCACCATGCACATGATACGTTTCTATATTCGAGGGGATTTTTATAATCTCTTCTTCCTCTCCTTTAATCATTACCACATACGCTTTTTCTTTATCCATCCAAATTCCTAATCTTTTCATTTTTTTTACTTTTTAATTTATATCATGTAAGGTAAGTACAGGTACTTTTGCATGGTACCCCAAGTCTTTTACCATGGGTCTAGAAAAAATACTACCAAAAAAGCTATGTTTTCTGTTGATAAAAGTGATCATATCGCTATCTCTACTTTCTACAAAAGCACTTAAACCTCCATTTACATCTACATTATGAAGTGTATGGAAAGAGTAGGTTAACCCATCAAAGTTCTCTTCTAGTAAACCTTTATTGTTCTCTTGTTCTACTGTTAGCTCATCAGATTTGGAGATATATAAAATTCGTATGGCCGCATTACTGATTTTGGCAATTTCTGTAAGATATTGTAACTCTCTATGCTTAAAAGAAGTTTTAAAATTGGTAGGAAAAACTATTTCTTTTGGCTCTTTATAAACCACTTCTTTAGGAATCGCCAGTATAGGACAATTTCTTATTTTTTCCATAGCCAGAATAGTATTACTCCCATAAACCAGATTATTGGCATCGGTGGCACCTTTGGTTCCCATTACAACCATCTGAATATCTTTTTTCTCTATGACATCTTTTATGGCCTCTAACAGATTGTTGAATTGAGAGATCATAAAAAATGTATGTATAGGAGATTCATCCCTAAAGCTTAATCGTTCTAATATTTTGCGTAACCCTTGCTCTGATTTTTCTTTTGCTTCTTCGTATTGTCTTTCGTTAGGCTCTGGAATCATCATGCTATCCAGTGCGTAACCAGGAGTATTGAAGACATTAAGAATATAAAATTCACATTCCTGATGTTTAAATAAATCTACTGCATAGCTTATTGCGTTCCATGCATTTCTAGAAAAATCTGTAGGTAATAAAATCTTCTTTTTCATCGTTTTAAGTTTTAGAAGTTTACTCTTATAAATGTATGACGTGCAAAGACTGAAAACTATGACAATTATCAATTTAGCTCGGGAATTACCAAAAAAGGGATTGTAGGTGCAAATCCAATCTTTTTTATAACAGCCTCTTTAGTGAACTCTTCTAATACGCTATGACGATAGCGAATCATAAACAACATGTTAATATTCTTTTGTTTAATAAATTCTTGTATATGAAATGCTTTTTTAGTGTCTTTTTGAAGATAATGCATGCTGATCTCAAAGTTCTTTAAATGTTGCTTTAGGGCTTTAAGAGAATGTTTTTGTTGTGAATCAAGCTCTTCTTCTTTGTGAATATGAAAAATTCTAATTTTTGATTCGAAAACTTTTGCAATGGTGATCATAGGTATTATTTCACTTTCATGATAAGACCTTCTTAAACCTGTGGCAAAAGCAATTTCTTTTGGCTTACAAAAATCAAACTCATCTGGGACAATCAGTACAGGGCAGTTTTTGTTTTTTCTAATTACTTTAACAGTATTACTGCCCATAAACATCTCTTTGGCGCTGGTAGCACCTTTAGTACCCATTACTATTAAATCAATATTTTTATGAATAACAGTTTTGTTAATAGTTTCGGTTAGATCTTTGGAAACAGAAATTGTTTCAAAAGAATGATTTAGGTGTTCGGTATCCCTAATAATTCTATGTAATGATTCTTCTAGTTTTTCTTTTGATGCATTACTTAGTTTTTGATATAAAATTTTCCCTCTTTCAGTATTCATTCTACTGGTTAAAACAGGAGTATTTACATCAAAAGTGTTAAGTATATAAATTTTGCATTTTTGATCCTGAAAAAGTCTTGTAGCATACAAGAGTGCGGCATATGCATTATTAGAAAAGTCGGTAGGTACTAGTATTCGTTGCATGATAGCGTATGTTTTATAAATTACTAGCTAAAACTAAACTCAAAACCCATGAAATACTATGACAATTCTCAGTCATCAGAAGGAATTACTAAAAAAGGAATTTCTATATGAAAAGTGATTTTTTTGATAATTGCTTCTCTGGTTAATTGTTCTATAAAACTATGAGGGTATTTTATCATCACTAAAACATCGATGTCTAACTCTTCAATAAATGCTTCAATTGCTTTTTCTATAGTAGAAAAATCCTGAATTACATGAAAATCATACGAGAGGTTTTTAAAATACCGCTCTAACGAACTAGAATTATAGTGCTGCACCTCGCTTAACTTTGGTTCATCATACACATGTATCATTCGTATGGTAGCATTACATCGTTTGGCCAAATCTACAATAGGTACTATCTCTGATTTAAAAAATATTCTTTCAAAGTCTGTAGCGAATGCTATTTCGGAAATGGGTGTAAAAGAAACGCTTTCGGGAATAATCAAAATCGGGCAATTATGTATATGCTTTACCAAATTTTGTGTATTACTTCCTATAAATACTTCTTTGGCCCCTGTAGCACCTTTGGTACCAATAACAATCATATCGTACAGTGTCTGGATTGTCATTTGTTGAACAACTTTTACAAAAGCTCCAGGCTTGGATATTGTTTCATAAATGTGTTTTGGATTAGCTAAATATTGATCAATATCCGTAAAAAGTAGCTCTAATTTTTTTTCAGATACTTTCTTAACGGCATCGTACAGGTACCCAATTTTTTGCGAACTTACTGTTGATGACAATAGTGATGAAGGTACTTCATAAGTGTTTACAATATGAAACTTGCATGAAACATTCTTATACAAATTGGATGCATACTCTAATGTATTCCATGAGTTTGGAGAAAAATCAGTTGGTATAAGAATTTGTTTCATTTTTACTATTTATGATTAAGATTGAATCCTTTTTTCAGAGGGGATTACCAAAAATGGAATATTGGTATGATAGGTTATTTTATTAATTACTGGTGTAAATAATAAATTCTCGAAAAATGAGTGCTTATTATGGATCATGATTAATAAGTTTATAGTGTGTTTAGCTAGAAAGCCTTCTACAGCCTCTAATACATCAACATCTTCTGCTATATGAAATACATGGGTGTTCTTTTCTAAGTATTTATCCAAAAACATTTTGGTTTTTTCTTGCTTTTCATGTAATGGAACACCAGTATATGCATTAAGAACATGAAGCTTACTATGATGTTTGTCGCAAATTTCTCTAAGTAAGGGTATAAAAAGATTTTTAGGGTTAAAGTTATAATCGGTAGTAAATAAAATATCGTTATGCGTTTGATACTGGTATCCAGAAGGTACTGCAATCACAGGACACTTTACTTTTTTTATAGTATACATCGTATGAGTCCCTATAAATATTTCTTTGGCGCCAGTAGCCCCTTTGGTTCCCATTACAATTAGATCAATTTTATAAGTGTCAACAACTTCTTTGATTTCACCGATTAGAGTATTAAAAGCCGATAATCGAACAAATTCATGTTTCTGATTAGCAAATTCTTTTTTTAATTTAATTTCAATGCGTTCGAGCCCCTTGTTAGAATTAGCTAAGGCAACATCTTCTAAACCATAAACTGTTGGGTTTTCTATAAGATACTCTGCATGGTATGAGGCAGGTGTAAACGTATTAAGAAGATAAAATATAGTTTCTTCATCCTTAAAAAACTGCATTGCATATCTAATTGCATTATATGCATTATCAGAAAAATCGGTTGGTAATAATATTCTTTTCATGATCCTGAAATTTAATATCGTTGTAAATTTTGCATGACTAAAAAAGGAACTTTGATATGTAGGCCTATTTTATCTATCGTAGACTGATATAAAACTGTCTCTAAATAAGAATACCTGGAGTTTATCATCACCAGAAAATCGATATGCTGTGTTCTTATAAATTCATTAATCACTCTGGTAAGATTAGTATCATTGGTAACTCTATGAAACTGTAGTGCTATGTCGGGTAAACATTCTTTCAAAAATATTTTATGATCTTCTTGTCTAATAGAAAGTTTAGCAAAATCAGAAACGTATAAAAAATTGATTTTAGATCTAAAACTTTTCGCCAACGTACAAAGCAACTTGAGTTCGCGTCTTTTATAGGGTAATATAAAATCTGTAGGAAGCAAGATGTTTTTGGGAGCCTGATAAGAGCATTCGTTGGGAATTGCTAGTACAGGGCATTTTACATACTTAATCACTTGCAATGTATTACTCCCAAAAGTAAGCTGCTTGTCGTTTTGTTTTCCTTGCGTTCCCATAATAATGATATCTATATTTTCTTTGTCTACAATATCATTTGCTTCATCTACCAAATTTCCAAAAATCGATTGTACCTTATATTCATGCCTTGGATTTGGTGAAATATCATATATGATTTTTTGAGTAGTAAGTAGTTCTTTGTCAGAGTTTTGTTTTGTAGATTGTTTAATTTCTTCAAAATTATCTCTCGAAACCAATGTAAGATGATTATATACATCATCTGCGTATGTATGTATAATATAAAAAACACTCTGTTCGTATTTAAATAGCTCGACTGCATATCGAATTGCATTCATTGCATTTTCTGAAAAATCTGTGGGAATTAATATTCTTCTCATCAAGAAAAAACTTTATACGTTTTATCCAAAACTAGGCAATGAACGGTCTAAAAACTATGATAATTATCATACCCCATCAGTTTAAACTTATTCACCTTTGTAACAAATAATAATATATCTATGGTAAAATCTACTTGTTTTCATTGCGGAAATCATTGTGATAAAACAATTATAGCGTTTGACCATAAATCTTTTTGTTGCAATGGTTGTAAAACTGTGTATGAGATTTTTACGAGTCACGATTTGTCAAGTTATTATGAGTTGCAATCTGCTCCCGGAGCTATTCCAAAAGCGGTAGAAGAGAAATACGATTATCTTGAGAACTCTTCTATTATAGAAAAATTAATAGAGTTTAGTGATCAGAATATACAAGTTGTCAATCTCTACATACCACATATACATTGTAGCTCGTGCATATGGATTCTCGAAAATTTACATAAGCTTCAGTCATCTATTACAGTGTCTCAGGTAAATTTCCCTAAAAAGACGGTGCGTATTACTTTTAATTCAGAAAAAATCGCTCTAAAAGAAGTTATTATCTTGTTATGTTCTATTGGATATGAGCCGTATATCAGCTTAGACGATTATACTAAGAAGAGCCAACAAGTTAATAGAAGTTTATCCTATAAATTAGGAATTGCCGGTTTTGCTTTTGGGAATGTGATGTTCTTATCGTTTCCAGAATATTTCGAAGTCTCAGAATATTGGTTAGAACAATATAAGTACCTTTTTAGGTGGTTAATGTTCCTTTTTTCCTTACCCGTGGTGTTGTATGCTGCTCAAGAATATTTCGTTTCGGCATATAGCGGTTTACGATCCAGAATTTTAAATATTGATGTACCCATTGCTTTAGGTATTTTGGTTCTTTTTATAAGAAGTACAGTAGAAATAATGTTTGATTTGGGAACGGGATTTTTTGATAGCCTTACCGGATTGGTTTTCTTTTTGTTATTGGGTAAGTTTTTTCAACAAAAAACCTATACATTTCTCTCTTTTGAAAGAGATTACAAATCTTATTTCCCAATTGCGGTAACGAGAATCTCTATTAAAAATCAGATAGAAGAAAATATTGAGGTATATGAAATTAAAAAAGGAGATCGGTTATTAATTAGAAACGAAGAGTTGATTCCTGTAGACTGTATTTTAATGAATGCAACTACTAAAATAGATTATAGTTTTGTGACAGGAGAAAGTGAACCTGTAACCAAACGATCAGGAGATAAATTGTATGCAGGAGGAAAGCAATTAGAGGGAGCCATTGAGGTCGAAGCGTTAAAATCGGTAGAGCAAAGCTACTTGACACAATTATGGAGTAACGATGTTTTTACGAAAGATAAAAGCACTTTGTTTACCAATCTTACAGATACTATTAGTCGGTATTTTACATTTACTATTCTATGTATTGCACTTCTTGCAACTATTTATTGGGTATTAGTAGACCCAACAAAAGCAATCAATGTATTTACAGCAGTACTTATTATTGCCTGTCCTTGTGCTTTGGCACTTGCCAGACCTTTTGCACTAGGGAATATTTTAAGAATATTTGGTAGGAATAAATTTTATCTTAAAAATGCCAATGTTATAGAGCAGTTGGCAAAAGTGACTTCTATCATATTTGATAAAACTGGTACCATAACAACTCATAAAAAAAGTAATTCAATAGAATATCATGGTCATCCTTTATCAGATAAAGAACAAAACTTGTTGAAAAATACGCTTCGTGTATCAAATCATCCGCTTAGTCGGGCGTTATATGATCTGCTTGCAGAACAAGAGATCATTACACTAGATCAATATCAAGAATTTATAGGTAAGGGTATAGAGGCTACTTCTGCCCAAAATACTATCAAAATAGGATCTCAAAGTTTTGTAAAAGGCACTCATGATCTTACTACCCAAGACACATCTGTACATATTAGTACGAATCATACCTATAAAGGACATTATATTTTTTTCAATCGGTACAGAAAAGGTGTTCAAAGAGTATTTAATAACTTATCCAAAAACTATAAGTTATTTATTTTATCTGGTGATAACGAAGGGGAAAAAGAATATTTACAACAGCAACTTCCTCAAAAAACCAGTTTGGTGTTTAATCAAAAACCCGAGGATAAATTAAACTATATAAAAGGTTTGCAAGAAAAAGGAGAAATAGTTGTCATGATTGGAGATGGGTTAAACGATGCAGGTGCTTTGGCACAAAGTGATGTAGGAATTGCCATTTCAGAAAATGTTAATGTATTTTCTCCAGCTTGTGATGGTATTTTGGATGCTTCTGTATTCGAAAAGATCATAGATTTCTTTAGTATTTCTAAAAAAGCTATAGGGGTTATTAGGACTAGTTTTGTTTTCTCTTTTCTATACAATGTAATAGGACTCTATTTTGCAGTCACAGGGCAACTATCCCCGGTTATTGCGGCTATACTAATGCCTTTAAGTTCAATTTCTATTGTGGTATATGTTACAGTGCTTACCAATATATACAGTGCTACCTTAACTCAGAAATATAATGAACCCAATCCTTGATCATAATCCAATACAGCATTTTCAAAAGTGGTTTCACGAAGTAGATACTGCTCATCCAGAAATAGAAACTAATGCTATGCTGCTTTCTACCATTGGAGTAGATGGTTATCCAAAAAGCAGAATTGTTTTGTTAAAAAGATTTACCTGGGAGGGTTTTATTTTTTTTACGAATTACCAAAGTGAAAAAGGAATGGCTATTGCGAAAAATAATAAGGTTTCGGCCTTTTTTAATTGGTCAAATTCGAAACGTACGGTATTTGTTATTGGCAAAGCAGAGAAAATTGCTAATAATCTTTCAGAAGGGTATTTCGAGTCTCGTCCAGAAGGCAGTAAGTTGGGAGCCTGGGTTTCTAAACAAAGTGAAGTTATCGCTTCACGTAAGATACTAGAGAAACGCTTAAAATATTATGAAAAAAAGTACAAAGGCAAACCCATCTCCAAACCCAACTATTGGGGAGGGTATATCATCAAACCAATTCTTGTAGAATTTAAAAAGTTCAATATCTCTAAAGGTAGTAGTAAAGTTATTTCCTACAGATTAAAACCTGATTATAGTTGGTCAAAAAATGTGTCATATTTTGTTGAAGATACTTCTGTAGTATAATCTACCCATATTTGTAATAAAAAATGATAAAAATCATATTTTAAGAGACGTCGAGTGTTGTTCTTTGTCAAAGGTCTATTTTAATCCTAAAGAATGCTTATCGAGACTATAAAGCATTCTTTTTTTGATAAAAAACGAATGAATACACACACATTTCATATTCCGGTAATGGGAATTGGATTTACCATTGATACCCCATTAAAAGTTGCTCATTTAGGTATAGATTCTTCAATCTCATTGGTTGATGATATGCTAATAGAAAAATTGCGAAAAGTATACTGTTCTAAATTTAAACTGACCTATACAGAGATCACAGAACATATAGAAGATTTTAGAGCAAAACGAATCACTTCTTACCTCAATATGATTGGTATGCTTGCAGAAAAAAAGTTTGAAGAGCTTAAAAATATTACCAGTAACTATGGTGATGATCTAAAGCAGTATATTGAGTTATTACCAGATACTTCGGATATAAAACGGCAATTTTCTCAATTAAAGTGGGATCATTTCAATATCAATAAGATTAGAGAGTGGGTCGATCATAACTTATCTATGGGTAGTATTGATGTTAATATAATGACCAAAGTTGATAAAGAGAATTATTGTGGTAATGACAAATTGCCAACTATTTATAATGATGCGCACGCTGCTTTACGAGGGTATGCAAATAGCAATTTAAGTTCATCTCTAATCTTATCTGCAGGAATGAACCCCAAATTATATAGCTATTTAGAACATTTTGATGATTTTTATCCAAATGAACAAGGAGTAATTAAAAAGAAAATTGTTTTAAAAGTAAGTGATTACAGATCGGCATTAATTCAAGGTAAATTTCTAGCTAAGAAAGGTATATGGGTGTCTGAATATAGAATAGAATCTGGGTTAAATTGTGGCGGACATGCCTTTGCTACAGATGGTTATTTAATGGGGCCTATTTTAGCGCAGTTTAGGGATTCAAGAGAAGAGCTTATAACTTCTATTCATGATATTCTAATCAAGGCGTTGGCTGCCAAAAAGTATCCAGTACCTTTATCTCCTTTACCTCTTAAAATTACGGCTCAAGGAGGTGTCGGTAATCCAGAAGAGCATCTATTTTTATTAGATCATTACCAGGTGGATTCTGTAGGGTGGGGAACTCCATTTTTATTAGTTCCCGAAGTAACTACAGTAGATGATATAACTTTAGAAAAATTAGTAAACGCAAAAGAAGAGGATTTGTATTTAAGCGCAATATCTCCGCTGGGAATACCATTTAATAGTCTTAACGGAAATACAAAAGATACAGAAAAAGAACAATTGATTGATAAAGGAAGACCTGGAAGCTCTTGCCCAAAAAAGTATGTGGCCCTTAATAAAGAATTTACAGAAAAAGGGATCTGTACAGCTTCGCGACAATATCAACACCTAAAAATAAAACAATTAAAAGAGGAAAATTTATCTCCAGAATTATATCAAAAAAAATATAATAAAATAGTAGAAAAATCGTGTACCTGTGTTGGTTTAGGTACCACTGCATTGTTAGTTCATAATATTAACACAAAAAAAGAAGGAACTGGTGTTTCTGTATGCCCTGGCCCCAATATGGCTTATTTTTCTAAAATAATGTGCTTACATGAAATTACAGACCATATTTATGGTCGTGATAATATGATTACACGTACAGATCGACCCAATTTTTTTATAAAAGAGTTACATATTTATATTGATTATTTAAAAAGTAAACTAAAAGAAATAAAAGAAACAGGCATAGATAAAAAACAACAAAAATATATAGCCACATTTGCAAATAACCTAAAAACAGGAATTTTGTATTATCAGTTGCTGTTCGAAGAATCACAAAATAGATTCAAACATAGTAAGGATCAAATGTTAGAATCTCTTATGAAAAATAAAAGAGTACTCTCTCAAATCCTTAAAGAGGTTGATGCTCTTATTGTATAGCATACTCTTAGCAAATTACAAATATTATTATTTGTATTTATAATGATGTTTGTAGCTCGAATAACATTATTTTTGTACCCTAAAAAAAGTAAAGGGTAGTTTATGAACCAGTCAGAGAGGTTACAGTTAAGTAAAGAAGAAATGAAACAATTTGGGTATCAGGTTATAGATACTATTGTAGAACATTTTGAGAAAGAAAATGAAAAAAAACCTGTAGCCTATGCTTCTCGAAAAGAAATGGATGCACTTCTTTATGAAGAAGTCCCCGAAAAACCTGCTGATTTTAGAGATGTTTTAGATTTTGTAGTAGATAATGTATTGCCCAATAGCAATATTTTTACCCATCCAAAATCCTATTCTTTTGTTCCAGGACCCAGCAATTATGTAAGTGTGATGGCAGATACATTAGCTACCGGGTTTAATGTTTTTTCTGGAGGATGGTCTGGTTCTCCTGCTGCTGCAGAGTTAGAAATTATTACCATGAACTGGTTGCTAAAACTTTTTAAATTTCCTGCCAAAAAAGGAGGGGGGATCTTTACGAGTGGTGGATCAATGGCCAATCTAACAGCATTGGTTACTGCCAGAAGACAACGTTGTGGAGATGATTTTTCGAAAGCTATTATTTATATGTCAGATCAGGCACATTCTTCTAACATCAAAGCTATACGAGTGTTAGGATTTAAGAAGGAGCAAGTACGTATTATCCCGACAGACATAGAGTTTAAAATGGCAATCAATAAATTAAAAAATGCTATTGCCAAAGATCGGTTAGAAGGATTTCAGCCATTCTGTATAATTGCCTCTGCAGGAACAACAAATACAGGAACAGTAGACCCTTTACATGAAATAGGAACTATCTGTAAAACAGAAAAGTTATGGTTTCATATTGATGGAGCATATGGGGGAGCTGCTATTTTATCTAAAAAAGGAAACCAACTTTTAAAAGGAATTGAAAAAGCAGATTCGCTTACCATCGATCCTCATAAATGGTTATATCAACCTTATGAAATGGGATGTTTATTGGTGAAAAACCATAAATGGTTAAGTGAAGCGTTTAGTGAAAAACCAGAATACCTTAGAGATATCGAAGGAAACAAATCCGAAATTAACTTTTACGATCACGGAATTCAGTTAACCAGAAGATTTAGAGCTTTAAAGTTTTATATGTCAATAAAAACTTTTGGTATACAAGCTTTTAAAAAATCAGTAAGCTATTCTATTGATTTGGCAGAACAAGTAGAAGGAATTTTAAGAAAAAGCTCTAAGTGGGAAGTAGTATCTCCTGCAACATTGGCGGTAATTAATTTTAGATACAATCCTATAGGAACAACACTTTCTGAAAAAGAAATAGATGTTTTAAATCAAAATATTTCTAAGCAGGTTCTGCAATCAAGAGAAGCTTTGTTAGTCACCACCGTTTTACAAAACCAAATAGTACTACGTATGTGCTTGATAAATCCAAGAACTACTCTTGATGACGTTAAAGAAACATTCGCACTTTGCGAGAAAATTGCCGATGACATTTTAAAAAATCAAATATCTGCCTAAGGAATGCATCAAAAGTGAGGTAAATCATAAAAATATAGGTTAAAAACTGATAAATATCATAGTGTAGGACCCATTATAGAGCAACATTTGTAGTAAATAATTCTTACTACAACCTCTATGAAACTAGCTAAAATTAGTACACTTGTATGTATCATAGTATTTATTTTTAATGGGAATGCCCAACTAACGATAGATGCAGAAGTACGACCTAGATTTGAGTACAGACATGGATTTAAGACACTTTTTCCTGATGATGTAGATCCCGCAACATTTATTTCACAACGTACACGGTTTAATGCCAGGTATAAAAATGATCAATTAAATTTTTATTTAAGTACTCAGGATATTAGAGTTTGGGGAGATGTACCTCAGCTCAATACTGCCGATAAAAATGGTTTTGGTGTGTATCAAGCATGGGGTGAAATATTATTTAATCCTAATCTTTCCTTAAAACTAGGCCGGCAAGAAATCGTTTATGATGATCAACGTTTTTTCGGAAATGTTGAATGGGCACAACAAGCCAGAAGCCATGATGCAGCATTAATAAAATATGGTAAAGAACAGTTTAATTTTGATATTGGAGTTGCATTTAATCAAAATGATGAATCCTTAATAGGAACTACCCTTACCACCCCAAATACCTATAAAAGTATACAGTATATATGGTTACATAATGATTGGGAGTCTTTATCAGGAAGTTTTCTTTTTCTAAATAACGGTTTACAATTTATTGACCCTGATAATGCCGATAATAACCAGACGAGATATAGTCAAACAGCAGGTACTCATCTAAAATATAGTAAAAACAAATTTGGATTAGTATCTAATCTATACTATCAATTTGGTAAAGATGTAAATGACAATAATCTAAGTGCCTATTTAATAAGCTTAGAAGCAAATTACAAGCTTTCAGAAACAGTGAAGGCTACGTTAGGAGGAGAGTTAATAAGTGGTAATGATACCAATACACTTGCTAATGGAGATAATCATGCTTTTAATCCTTTGTATGGGACCAATCACAAATTTAATGGATTGATGGACTATTTCTATGTAGGTAATCATATCAATTCTGTAGGACTGATTGATGTATATGCAAAATCCAATATAAAGTTTAATAAAAAATCAAAGCTAAGTATTGCAGCTCATTATTTTTCTACTGCCCAGGATGTACAAGAAAACAATACAGATAAACAATTGGGAAGTGAAATAGACCTTGTGTATTCATATGACTTTCAGGAATCGATAAATATCAAAGCCGGATACTCTCATTTATTTGCTTCTGACACGATGGAAATTCTGAAAAACAATTTTGACGGTAATACCAATAACTGGGGATGGATTATGGTCACTATAAAGCCTACTTTGTTTACCACAAATAATCAATAATTATGCCTATCAAAAGTTATTTAGCCCACCCCTATGAAGGAAAGAAAAATGAGCTTATAGAAGCACTGTCTTCATTACAACAATGCGAAGTTACTCCCGCCCAAAATAATGAATTACTCATTTTGGTTACAGAAACCGATTGTCAGGTAGATGAAGATATGCTAAAAGAAAAACTAGATACGATTAGCAGTCTTAAGTTACTGACTTTAGTTTCTGGATTTAACACCTCTCAAAATTATTAGATTATGTATGCCACGTTAACCAACAGAAGAAAATTTATAAAAAAAATGGCTGTATTATCGGCAATGACGGCTGCGGCTACCATGTTTCCGGGGATACTGTTTGCAGACGAACAGGAAAAAGGTATTCCTGATCATGCTAATCTGGATTGGAAAAAGGCTCCTTGCAGATTTTGTGGTGTAGGATGTGGGGTATTAGTAGGCACCGAAAATGGAAAAGCCGTTGCCGTAAAAGGAGATCCCAATTCTCCTGTAAATAAAGGACTTTGTTGTGTAAAAGGATATCACTCTATCATGGCACTGTATGGTAAAGACCGATTGACCAAACCACTTGTCAAAAAAAATGGAAAATATGTAGAGACCTCGATGAAAGAGGCATTAGATCTTGTAGCTTCCAAAATGAAAGAAACTATAAATGATCATGGTAAGGATGCCGTATCCATCTATGGATCTGGGCAATGGACGATTCCCGATGGATATGCTGCTTCAAAACTTTTTAAAGGATGTATAGGAACCAATAATGTAGAGGCCAATGCAAGATTATGTATGGCCAGTGCCGTAACAGGATTTATGACCTCTTTTGGTATAGATGAACCCATGGGATGTTATGAAGATATTGATCATGCAGATGTATTCTTTTTATGGGGAAACAATATGGCAGAGATGCATCCGGTACTCTTCTCACGTCTACTGGATCAACGCCTAAAAAGAGGAGTGAAAATCATTGATTTTGCCACCAGAACTACTAGAACCAGTATGGCAGCAGATAAATCTATTTTGTTTAAACCACAAACCGACCTAGCGGTTGCCAATGCTATTTGCTACGAAATCATTAAAAATGGTTGGGTAAACACTTCTTTTGTAGAGCAACATTGTAACTTTAGTAAAGGGCTTACCAATATGGGATATGGCCTGGAGGATCATTATAAGTTTAAAGACAAGCCAGAAAAAATTAATTTTGAATCGTATAAAAAATTTCTTGAAGAATATACCCCAGAAAAAGTTGCAAAAATATCAGGAGTGGCAGCCAAAGACATAAAATATATGGCCTCTCTATATGGTAATCCCAATAAAAAAGTGATGTCGTTATGGTGTATGGGAATGAATCAACACTCCAGAGGTACCTGGATTAATAATTTGGTATATAATATTCACTTGCTAACCGGAAAAATTTCTGAGCCTGGTAACAGTCCTTTCTCGTTAACAGGGCAACCTAGTGCTTGTGGTACGGTAAGAGAAGTGGGAACGCTGACCCATAAACTACCTCATGGAGTAGTGATGAATAAAAAGCATAGAGAGTTTGCTGCCAAAATATGGGATGTCCCGGTAGAGAATATAGCTCCCAAACCAACATATCATACAGTAGAGATGTTTCGGGCATTAGACAGAGGTGATATCCGATTTATGTGGATTCAGGTAACGAATCCTATGGTTACTATGCCAAAGCTAAAAAGGTATAGAGATGGTGTTAAAAAAGAAGGGCGCTTTATTGTAGTGTCAGATATCTATCCTACACCTACCACAGATATTGCAGATGTTATATTACCCTCTGCCATGTGGATAGAACGTGAAGGAATGTATGGTAACTCTGAGCGGCGAACACAGTACTTCGAACAAATGGTCGAACCACCAGGAGAGGCAATTAGCGATACCTGGCAAATTATAGAAGTAGCTAAGCGTCTTGGGTATGAGAAACAATTCTACTACAAAGAAGAAACACATATCGAAGAAATTTATACAGAATATCGTAAACATCATAACAACAAGAAACATAACATGGCTCCCTTAGAAGTTCTGAAATCACAATCGGGAGCCATGTGGCCTTATGTAGATGGAAAATCTACCAAGTGGAGATTTAATGCAAAATATGACCCGGCCTGTAGCAACGGTAAAGATTTTCATTTTTACGGCAAACCTGATGGTAAAGCAATTATTTGGCAACGTCCTTATGAACCAGCCGCAGAAGAGCCAGATAACGAATATCCATTTTGGTTAAATACAGGTCGCGTTGTAGAACATTGGCATACAGGGTCAATGACCAGGAGAATTCCTGTATTACATAAGGCTATGCCTCATGCCTATGTAGAATTGCATCCTGATGATGCAAAACGAATGCAGATTAGAACAGGTGATAAGGTAAAACTTACTACAAGAAGAGGAGAAATAGTGCTTCCTGCTTCCATCAATCAAAGGGGAGTTCCTGCACCGATGCAAGTCTTTGTCCCTTTCTTTGATGAGCATATGCTGATCAACGATATTACACTGGATTCTTTTTGCCCTATATCCAAAGAACCTGATTATAAGAAATGCGCTGTTAAAGTCGAAAAAGTATAAGTTATGCAAAAGAGACTAGGCATTATATCGTTGTTTATTATTCTGTTTATAGCTTTTATTATTATTTGGAATTTTAGTTATCAAACAGGGCTAAAAGAAGCATATATCCCGATAACGAATACTAACTCGAATGCATTAATTCCAGCAGAAGATAAAGTATTCGAACGTTCTGGATTTGCTTTAGAATATGCAAATATGCCTATTGATGAAAATCATCAAAGAACATTAGAAACGTATTATACAAATAGAGCATATCCCGGGGCACCGCCCAGTATCCCTCATGCTGTAAAAGAAGAAAGAAGTATGGGCGGTAACACTTGTCTACAATGCCATCAACATGGTGGATTCGTAGCAAAATTTGATGCGTATGCCCCTGTAACTCCGCATCCAGAAATGATTAATTGCAGACAATGCCATGTGGTGCAAAATACAGAAGCATTCTTTACACAAACAGGATTTCAAAAAATCAAGGCTCCTAAAGCAGGTGTTAATAACGCATTGCCAGGAAGCCCCCCTATGATTCCTCATCAAATTCAGATGCGAGAAAACTGTTTGGCTTGTCATGCAGGTCCTGCGGCTCCAAAAGAGATTAGGGTTACACATCCAGAGCGAATCAATTGTAAACAATGTCATGTACCAGATCATAACAAGGTAAAGGAAGCAGCAATTTTTGTTAGAAAAAATACAGAACAGAATGAATAATATAGCATATAATATCAGGTATATCCTCTTCTTTTTGTTGGTGTTTTCTGCTTGTAAGCATAGTGAAAGTGAGTATCACAATATCACCGATAAAATTGAAGCGGAAAGTAAAAGGTACCACGGTACCAGTATTTCATCAGAATCATTATTAGAAGAAATACATACCCTACAGATAACAGAAGGAGAGCATACATTTTTGATTCCCGAACGAAAAGGCCAGATAAGATCATATGCTTGTACAGAGTGTCACTCTATACCTCTAAGCGAATTGCAAAAAGAAGGAGATGTAAAAAAAGCACATTGGGATATTAAGTTGGTTCATGCCGATGTAAATACGATGAACTGTATTACTTGTCATAATGGGAATGCTATGGATGATCTACAAAGTCTGACAGGAAACTCAATAGATTTTAATCGTAGTGACAAGCTATGTAGTCAATGTCATACTAGGCAATTTGAAGATTGGAAAGGTGGTGCACATGGTAAAAAAGTGGCAGGTTGGGCACCTCCCAGAGCTTCGATGACTTGTGTAAATTGTCATAATCCTCATAATCCAGGGTTTAAAAGTCGATGGCCATCCAGATATAATACCCAAAAAGTAAAAGAAAGAGAATAATTTATCTAGAGCAATTATGAGTGAACAAAATAACAAAAGATGGTTTTCATTAAATCTCGGTAAAGCCAAAAAACAAGAGTTTTACTCTTGTAGTTGTGGAAAAACAGCAGGAAGTTGTGGATCTCATGAAGAAGCTAAAGATGGTTTTGATCAGGTTTTTGATGTAAAAATGAATCGTCGTACAGCCTTTAAGCAGTTAACGGCAAGTCTAATGATAGGCGCAGGTGCGGTAAGCACCTCTTGTAGTATGATTGCTGGTAACGATCGTAAAGAAAAAGCACAAATTGATTGGGAAGAACAGTTTAAAGGTAATTATAAGCTAATGACTGTAGAAGAAAAAAAAGCTACGGTCGATAGATTGGTACGTTCTTATCAGTTGCGCAAAGGAAAAACGATATCGATGTCTTCGAAAGATGCAGAAGAAGGAGTGTTGTTTGGGTATGCATTTAATATTTCTAAATGCCAGGGATATATGGATTGTGTAAATGCCTGTGTCGAAGAAAACAATCAAGATCGAAACTCACAAATGCAATACATTCGTATTCATGAAATGAAAGATGGCAAAGGCTTTAATTTTAACGAAGCCGATGATAACTATTATCATGAAGTCCCTGCAGAAGGTCACTTTTATATGGGGACACAGTGTTTTCATTGTGATAATCCACCCTGTGTAGAGGTTTGCCCGGTACAAGCTACCTGGAGAGAAGAAGATGGATTGGTTGTCGTTGATTATGATTGGTGTGTTGGGTGTAGGTATTGTATGGCTGCATGTCCTTATGATGGTAGAAGATTTAACTGGAGTACACCAGAAGTTCCCGAAGAAGAAGTTAATAAGGATCAACACTACCTGGGCAATCGAATGCGAAAAAAGGGAGTGATGGAAAAATGTACCTTCTGTGTACAGCGATCCAGGGCAGGAAAAAATCCTGCTTGTGTTGATGCGTGCCCTACAGGAGCACGTATATTCGGAAACCTGTTAGACCCCAATAGTACGATACGTTGGGTACTCGAAAACAAAAAGGTATTTAGACTAAAAGAAGACTTAGGAACCGAACCCAAGTTCTGGTACTTTATGGATTAATAGTATCGTGTGAAGGATTGAAACGGCATCCTTTTTATTTACCTCTCTTAGAGGTTGGGTAAATAAAAAGATACAGTGTAAAGCCTGACCCGTTAGGGCACACCAATAAAAATAGTAAGATGAGAAGACTTAAAGTTTTTACAAGCCTGATAAAAGATAGTTTGGATAGTACCACACAAGGGTCAAAAAAATACCATATCTGGATGGCATTTTTGACCTTTATCATGTTGGTGGGTATGTATTGTTATTCTATACAATTAGAATACGGTCTAAGCGTTACAGGAATGACAGATCGTGTAAGCTGGGGATTGTACATTTCTAATTTTACATTTTTGGTTGGGGTAGCGGCCGCGGCAGTTATGTTGGTAATGCCCACATATGTGCTAAAAGATATCGATTTTAAACAAGCTGTACTTATTGGAGAAGGGCTGGCTGTAGCGGCACTAATCATGTGTTTGGCATTTGTAGTAGCAGATATGGGCGGTCCTTCTGTACTATGGCATATGATTCCTGGGATAGGCGTCTTTAATTTTCCAAATTCTATGCTCACTTGGGATGTGATCGTTCTGAATGGATATCTGTTTTTAAATATTTCTATCCCATTCTATATCTTGTTTAGGCGGTATCAAGGAAAAACCCCGAACCCTAAAATATATGTGCCAGGCGCTATTTTATCTGTTTTTTGGGCAGTAGCAATTCATCTGGTAACCGCTTTTTTATATCAAGGATTGCAGGCTAGACCTTTTTGGAATAATGCACTACTAGGCCCCAGGTTTTTGGCTTCTGCTTTTGCAGCAGGCCCTGCTTTAATTATTTTGGTATTAGCTGTTATTAGAACTTTTACTTCATTTAGTATCGAAGATAAAACTATCAAAAAAATAGGTATGATTGTTACGGTAGCCGCACAGATTAATCTAATTATGCTGGTATCTGAATTGTTTAAGGAGTTTTATGCACCAACACATCATAGTGAGAGTGCTTATTATCTATTTTTTGGATTGCATGGCAAAACAGCGTTACTCCCCTGGATTTGGACAGCAATACCTTTAAATGTATTGGCTACGGTGATACTTACATTTGGAAAACTACGTAATAACTTTAAGGTTTTATATGTTGCCTGTTTCATACTTTTTGTAGCGATCTGGATTGAGAAAGGGTTTGGATTAATTGTACCTGGGTTTATACCTGGTCCTTACGGAAAAATTGCAGAATATACACCTACAGGAATCGAGATAGGAGTTACCCTTGGTATATGGGCATTGGGAGCTTTTATATTTACAATTCTAGCCAAAACAGCAATCAAAATTGAAACTGGGAAATTACAGTTCAAAAAGAAATAAAGATAGCACATGGATTAAGTGCTGCAACACAAATTCTTTTAAGGTAAAACCCTGATTATATTGGTGCTTTCATCCTCATTCTTTTTTCAGAATAAAAGCTGATAAATATCATTTTTAAAGAAAAGATTCACACCTACTTTTGAACCATAACAAAATAAGTATGGGTGTTATTTATGTGCTTCTAACGATTAGTATCATCGTTGCTCTTGTCTTCTTTATAGCCTTTATTCTTTCGGTAAGAAATGGTCAGTATGATGATGTCTATACACCATCGGTACGAATGCTTTTTGATGATGAGGTAGTACAAGAAACTACTAAAAAAGAAGACCCTTTAGTAACCCCCAAAACTAAACAATCTTAAAATGGAAATGGAACAATTCTATTACGATAACAACATCGTAAAAAAATTCTTATATGCTACAATGCTCTGGGGTATTGTAGGAATGTCGGTTGGACTATTACTGGCATTTATGTTTTTATTCCCTAACCTTACCGATGGTATCTCATGGCTAAGTTTTGGCAGATTAAGGCCTTTGCATACCAACGCGGTGATTTTTGCATTTGTGGGTAATGCTATTTATGCAGGAGTTTATTATTCTACCCAACGTCTATTAAAAACCAGAATGTTTAGTGATACCCTTAGCAATATTAATTTCTGGGGTTGGCAATTAATCATAGTAGGTGCCGCCATTACATTACCATTAGGATTTACTACCTCAAAAGAGTATGCAGAGTTAGAATGGCCTTTTGATATTGCTATTGCTGTGATTTGGGTCGTTTTTGGGTGGAATCTGATCGGCACCATTTTAAGAAGGCGACAACGACATTTATATGTAGCGATATGGTTTTATATAGCTACTGTGGTTACAGTTGCTGTGCTCCACATTTTCAATAGTCTGGAGTTACCGATCAGTGCCTTAAAAAGCTATTCGGTATATGCTGGAGTGCAAGATGCATTGGTACAATGGTGGTATGGCCATAATGCTGTAGCATTTTTCCTAACCACTCCTTTTCTTGGGTTGATGTACTACTTTATTCCTAAAGCAGCTAATAGACCCATTTATTCATACCGATTATCTATTGTACATTTCTGGTCTTTCATTTTTATATATATCTGGGCGGGGCCGCATCATTTATTATACTCTTCTTTACCCGATTGGGCTCAAAATCTTGGAGTTGCGTTTTCGATAATGCTTATAGCACCTTCATGGGGAGGTATGATCAACGGGCTACTTACATTAAGAGGCGCCTGGGACAAAGTGCGTACAGATCCTGTGCTTAAATTTATGGTTGTTGCTATTACCGGATATGGTATGGCAACTTTTGAAGGCCCTATGCTATCTCTTAAAAATGTAAATGCCATTGCACATTTTAGTGATTGGGTAATTGCGCATGTACACGTGGGAGCCCTTGCCTGGAATGGTTTTATGACGTTTGGAATGGTGTATTGGTTACTTCCAAGGTTAACCAAAACCAAATTATGGTCTACAGGATTAGCCAATGTACATTTTTGGTTAGGAACATTAGGTATTATACTATATGCACTACCTATGTATGTTGCTGGATTTGTACAAGCTTCGATGTGGAAACAGTTTAATCCCGATGGGAGTTTGGTTTATGGAAATTTTTTAGAAACAGTAAATGAAATTATCCCGATGTATTGGATGCGTGCCATTGGAGGAAGTATTTACATCCTGGGGATTTTTATCATGCTTTATAACATAGTAAAGACCATAAGAAGTGGTCAAAAAGTTACAGATGAATTGGCTGAAGCAGCAGCACTTACCAAGGTTACAAGACATAGAACTGTCAAAGAAGGATATCATACCTGGTTAGAGCGAAGACCTGTAAAATTAACCATTTTTGCTACCATCGCAATCCTAATTGGAGGCGCAGTTCAGATAATCCCTACCTTACTAGTCGATTCTAATATTCCTACAATTACGAGTGTAAGACCTTATACTCCATTAGAGCTAGAAGGTAGGGACCTTTATATTAGAGAAAGCTGCGTATCATGTCATTCGCAAATGATTCGTCCGTTTAGAAGTGAAGTCGAACGATATGGCGAATACTCTAAAGCTGGAGAGTATGTATACGATCACCCTTTTCTGTGGGGAAGTAAACGTACAGGGCCCGATTTGATGAGAATAGGAGGCAAGTATTCTGATAACTGGCACCTCAATCACTTTTATGATCCACAAAGTACCTCATCGGGTTCTATTATGCCAAGTTACAAATGGTTAATACAAAATGAACTCGATCGATCAAAAATTCAAACCAAGATGGAGGCCATGGTAAAATTAGGTGTTCCCTATACTCCCGAAGAAATTGCCAGAGCAGAAGAATGGATGGATGAGCAAGCTACTCGCATCGAAAAAAACTTATATACCGACCCAGATTTTGTAAAAACCTACGAAGCCGATAAAAAATATGCCAGAGACAACGGGTTGGATTTTGTAGCAATGAGAAATCGTGAGGTGGTTGCATTGATTGCTTATATCCAAAGATTGGGAACCGATATCAAGGTTAAGAAAAAAGACAAAGAAATCATTGTTCAAAACAAAGAATAAAGTCATGTTAAAATTTGTAAAAGGCCATATGGAAAATATCGAAGGTATAGCAATATACCCTATGATTTCACTACTCATATTTTTTATCTTCTTTATAATCTTGTTCTGGTGGGTATTCACCGCAAAAAAAGAACATATCGAAGAAGTAAGTAGTATTCCCTTAGAAACCGATAAAGACATTAAATTATGAGAACTACCATATCTTATATACGCATATTTTGCTTTATACTAATTGCATATATCCTTATTGAAGTAACAGTAGATACAGGAACCACCTCTGCATTCATTACAGAACCTCTGTGTTGGTTGGCATTGGGTATGGTCGCTTTGTTTGCAATTGCTATAGAAGTTAGTCTGGCGGCTCTTAAAAACATTATCTTTCATTCTTTAAAGCCTGAAGCACAGCAACGATACTTACTGGCAGAGAAAATAAAAAATGAAAACCGATTTAAATGGGTAAAATCCCGGTATCTGAAGTTATTGGATAGCAAACCTATAGCAGAAGAGGAAGAGATTATTCTGGATCACAATTATGACGGAATTAAAGAACTTGATAATAATCTTCCTCCTTGGTGGGTATATTCCTTCTACGCTACCATTATTTTTGGAGTAATCTATATGGTTCGTTTTCATGTTCTTAATGATTATACACAAGCAGAAGAATATGAATCTGAAATTGCCGAAGCCAAAATAGCTATCGAAACGTATAAAAAAACGGCTAAAAACCTGGTAGATATTAATACGGTAACCTTGCTTACAGAGCCATCTGATATAAATGCAGGGAAAGCTGTTTTTGCTACAAATTGCGTAGCATGTCATAAAGCCGATGGAGGTGGTGGTATTGGCCCCAATCTTACCGATCCTTATTGGATTTTGGGAGGAGGAATTAAGAATATTTTTAAAACAATTTCTGAAGGAGGAAGAGATGGTAAAGGAATGGTAGCCTGGAAACAAACCTTAAAACCTCTGGAAATGGCACAAGTCGCCAGTTATATTATGTCATTGAGGGGAATAACGCCTGCAGAGCCCAAAGAAAAACAAGGAGAATTATGGATAGATCCCGATGCTCCAATAGAAGAAAAATCGAACGATGAGACACCTACCAAAATTGTTTCTGACTCGACTACAGCCGTACTGAATAAATAATCGAACTGGTTTAAGCTTTTTTGATTCATGCGAAAAATGATGATTTTTTACCCAATTGAAAAAAGTTTAAACCAGTTCATCAAAAAAGTGAACCCTTGGAAGCACCAGTAAACGAAAAATTTAGAGACTCGATTGCGACCATCAATGAAGAAGGTAAACGAGCCTGGTTATACCCCAAAAAACCAAATGGCAAGTTTTACTCGTATCGTAAATGGGTGAGTTATGGGTTGTTAATTTTTCTGTTTACAGCTCCTTTTATCAAAATTAATGGGAATCAATTTTTACTATTTAATGTACTAGAGAGACGTTTCAATATTTTTGGAGCTCCATTTTGGCCACAGGATTTTCATTTGTTCGTGATCTCAATGATCATAGGAGTTATTTTTGTGACTCTATTTACGGTAGCTTTCGGAAGATTGTTTTGTGGTTGGGTATGTCCGCAAACCATTTTTATGGAAATGGTTTTTAGAAGAATCGAATATTGGATAGAAGGGGATCGAGGGAAGCAAATCAGACTAAACAAACAACCCTGGAATACCGAAAAAATAAGAAAAAAAGCCTTGAAATGGGCAATATTCTTTATCATCTCGTTTTTAATAGCCAACGTGTTTCTGGCTTATTTTATTGGTAGCGACCAATTGGTAGGATATATTATTGATGGTCCTTCTAAACATTTAAATACTTTAATCTCGCTATTGATTTTTACCGCAGTTTTCTATTTTGTATTTGCATGGTTTAGAGAGCAAGTCTGTATCATAGCATGTCCTTATGGTCGATTGCAAGGAGTGCTATTAGACTCGAAATCTATCGTGGTGGCCTATGATTATAAAAGAGGAGAAAAAGAAAAGGGGAGGGCCAGGTTTAAGAAAAATGAAGATCGTTCTACTACCGGTAAAGGTGATTGTATTGATTGTTTTCAATGTGTGCATGTGTGTCCAACAGGAATTGACATTCGTAACGGGACACAATTAGAATGTGTAAACTGTACGGCCTGTATTGACGCATGTGATCATATGATGGAAAGTGTACATCTACCTACAGGATTAATACGATATGCCAGTGAAGATAATATTTCTAAAAAAGAAAAATTCAAGTTCGGGCCCAGATTAAAAGGGTATAGTGCAGTTCTCATTATACTTATAGGTGTTTTTTTAGGGATGTCGTTTTTACGAAATGATCTCGAAGCTACTATTCTAAGACTACCAGGGCAATTGTATGAACGTAAAGATAATAATATCATTAGCAATGTATATACCTATAAACTGGTAAATAAAACTATCGAAGATATAGAGGATGTTCACTTCGTGTTGCTTTCTCATAAAGGAAAAATAGAACAGGTAACCCATAAAAATTTTATCATTCCTAAACAAAGCCTGTCAGAAGGAACTTTGTTTATCGAGATAAATGCAGCGGCTCTAGGCAGAGATAAGAATAAAGTGAAAATAGGGGTATATAGCTATGATAAACTTATAGAAACAACCATGGCGACTTTTCTGGGGCCAAGAAGTTATCGCTAATAAATACATTTAATTATGAAAATTAACTGGGGAACAGCAATAGTATTGGTATTTATAGGGTTCATTTCCTTTATTATGTTTTTTGTTATTAAAATGAATACTGATAAAAAATATGAGCATGATCTGGTAACAAAAGAGTATTATAAAAAGGAGCTCGCTTATCAAAGAGAGATCGATGCAGAAAAAAATGCCAGAGCACTAAATAATGATATTGATATCCAAAAAACCGTTCAGGGGTTGTTGATCACATTTCCCAGAGAAATAGAATATGATAAAATTATAGGGGCCATCTCCTTGTATCGACCATCTAATAAAGGGTTAGATTTTGTAATTCCTATCGTATTAAAGAGCCATACCTTGGTAATACCCAAAGATCGTATGATCGAAGGGCGATGGAATATTACTATTGATTGGAGACATGAGGAAACTCCTTATTTGTTTAAAAAGTCATTTGTGTATTAAGTGCTATGTTAGTATCAGCGTTTATCTTAGGTCTTGCAGGAAGCATTCATTGTGTAGGAATGTGTGGTCCTATTGCTTTTATGCTTCCATTAGGTAAATCGAAGGGTGCTACCAAAATCTTTCGGGTTTTGCTATACCACCTAGGTCGATTATTAAGCTATAGTATTCTTGGATTGCTTTTTGGGATTATTGGCAAAAGCCTTCACCTTTTTGGGTTACAGCAGTCATTATCGATTGTAATCGGTGTGTTTATGATTTTATGGATTTTTTTTCCCACTCAAAAAATTAAATACTTTTCATTTGCAAAACCCTTGTATGTGATCATCACAAAGATAAAATCTACTTTAGGTAAAGAATTGAACAAAAAAACATCTGATACATTTTTGACTATTGGTTTTCTTAATGGATTTTTACCTTGTGGGCTTGTATACTTGGCTGTTTTTGGGGCGATTGCAACAGGACAAATTTGGCAGGCAAGTATGTATATGATATTTTTCGGAATGGGAACCATTCCTTTAATGACCACGGTTGTTTATGTTGGTGGTTTTTTATCAGGTAGTGTTAGACAGCAGCTACAAAAGGCAATTCCTGTAATAGTAGTTATTATCGGATTGTTATTTATCATACGTGGAATGGGGTTGGGTGTCCCTTATCTTTCTCCCAAGCCAGTTACCGAAACAGTTTCTGCGAGCTTTGAATGTCATTAATGTTTATTCCAATTCCAAGTATGCTATTTAGGAAATAAGAGATAAAAAAAACTGAGAGTACTTTTCAATACCCTCAGTTTTCATCTATGAACTCATCTTGACTTTTTGTTTTAACCGAAATCGAAGATTCATGAACTCTTTATTATAAAATATAGGCTTCGTGAACTAAAATGAGTTAAAATTTAACCAGATGAGGCACTTTTTGAAAATCATAGCAGCGCTACGAGTAAGAAAAGTAACGAAATATGGGTGAATTTTAGCCATTTTTTAGGAAATAGAAAAAGTCAAGATGAGTTCTGTATATAATACCTAACTTTTTGCTCCTATTCTATGATGTGTGCCAAAACGTATTTCTCTCATTTTGGCATCGATATATTGCTTCCAATCTTCAAGATTATCTGTTTTCCTTTTAGGAATATATGAGCTTTTTAATAGTAATTTAGTTTTCATCTGTTCTTTTTTATTGTTTTAAATGTCAGATCGAATTCGCCATTGATGATATCGATGGGTATCGACTTTATTGTTATGACTCATTTCAATACAACATTTTTTGGTTAATATTTCCCCTTTTATGAGATTATATACCAATCATGATGCCAAATTTTAAAAACGCTCAAAAATCTAAGGATAAACTGGAGTTATACCGTCATAGAAAATAATGGTGTTTCTGGTTGATTTTTCTGAAGCCTTATATCAAAGGCCATACAGATATTACGAACAAATGGGCGACCTTTTTCTTTGATGAATAGGCTGTTTTCTGAAATCTCTAATAGTGCATCATTTTCTAATTCTTTCAATTCTTTTAATACATCTTGTAATTCAGGGAAAATGCTTGTTTCCTCTGCCCAACTGGTTGTAAAATGGCACATTAGATTTAGAATATGTTTTCTAATGATTTCATCTTTTTTGTTTAATAGATGTCCACGATATACTGGAATAATATTTTGATGAACCAAATTTTGGTATTCTTCTATCCCTTTTACATTTTGAGCAAAACCATACCAACTATCACTAATAGAAGATGTGCCCAAACCAATCATTAATTGAGTTTTTGAAGCTGTATAGCCCATAAAATTTCTATGTAGTCTATCATTTTGCATAGATTGGTATAAGGTATCGTTGGTTAAGGCAAAATGATCCATTCCAATTTCTATATATCCTGCTTCTGATAAGAGTTTTTTCCCTGTTTCGTATTGATTACGTTTGTGCGCAGCAGTTGGTAAATCAGATTCAAGAAACCCTCGCTGTCCGTTTCCTTTTTGCCAGGGAACGTGAGCATAACTATAAAAAGCCAATCGATCTGGTAAGAGTTTTTTTGTTTTCAGAATGGTATCGATGATTGTTTCTTCTGTCTGAAAAGGAAGCCCAAAAATAATATCATGTCCTACAGAAGTATACCCAATTTCGCGAGCTATTTCTGTAACATATTTCACATTTTCAAAAGGTTGTATACGGTGTATAGCTTCTTGTACCTTTTTATTATAATCCTGAACTCCAAAACTGACTCTTCTGAACCCTAGATCATAAAGTTCTTGCAAGTGTTCTTTGGTAGTATTGTTTGGGTGCCCTTCAAAGCTAAATTCATATTTTTCTGCTCGTTCGGCATACCAAAAAATTCCATTGATTAGATATCGTAAGTTCTCTGGTGAGAAAAATGTGGGGGTGCCTCCTCCCAGATGCAACTCTTTTATTTTGGGTTTGTTTTCAAAAAGATTAAAATACAATTGCCATTCTTTTAAAACCGCCTTGATATAAGGTATTTCTATATCATGTCTTTTGGTAATACGTTTATGACACCCACAAAAGGTACATATACTTTGACAAAAAGGAAGGTGAATATAAATACTGATTCCTTCTGATGTATTACTTTCTTTAAAAGACCGAATCACAGATGATTTCCAATCTTTTAATGAAAAAGAATCATTGTCCCAATAAGGAACGGTTGGGTAGCTTGTATATCGTGGGCCGGGGACGTTATATTTATGTATTAGATTGGTGCACATTTTTTTGAGTTTTGAATTTTTGGTACTTCCTGAAAAATCTTTGGTATTATTTACTACTATTCATGCAGGACTAAAAAAGGGATCGAAATATGATAGCTTATTTTCTCTACGGTGGGTTGAAACAAAATGCGTTGAAAAAAATTAAGGTTTTTTGCAACCATAGTAATCATATCAATGTCTCTGCTTTCTACAAAACATTGTACTGCAGCTTCAAGATCTACATTAGATAAAAAGTGAAAACTATACTTTTGATTTTGAAGAGTATCTTCTAAAAAAGATTTATTATTTTTTTGTAAATCAGTTAGATCCTGCTCTTTTTTTGATACATGAAGCACGCGTAAAGAACTCTTTGATAGCGTTAGTATTTCTGTAATGGTAGAAAGTACTTTGTTTTTATAGTAAATGTTATAATCTGTAGGGAAAGCAATTTCATTAATACGTGTATAGGATGCTTTTTCGGGAATGACTAATAAAGAACACTTTACTTTGGTAATAACATCCCCTGTATTTGTACCAATTATTTTTTCTTTTAATCCTGATGCACCTTTGGTACCCATTACAATGTAATTGATGTTTCTGTCGATTACTTGTTTTCTGACAACATCTATAAATAGTCCGTATTCTATAGTAGTAAAAAAAAGATGGTTTTTATTATGAGTGATTTTTTTGATTCGCTTAAGAAACGAATTCATTTGTTCTTTGTTTTTCTGCGATGTTTTTCGAACTACAATTTCTTCAGGTTCATATAAAGGGATATTAACCCTCATTAACCTTTCAGAATTTACAACATGTAATAAGTGAAAATTACAGTTTACATTTTCAAAAAAAGACAACGCATAACTAATGGCGTTCCATGAGTTTTCTGAAAAATCTGTTGGTATTAGGATATTTTTTTTCATAGACACATCATAATACAACAAATGTATTGGTATGTGTTTATGAAAAGTATGACAAAAATCAGTTTACCATTTTATTCTACCAGTCGAAGCCCTTTAATATTGATAATTTTGATGTTACGTCCTTCGATTTCTATCAAACCATCTTTTTTAAAACTAGATAATGTTCTAATCAGACTTTCTGTAGCAATACCGGCAACACTGGCGAGGTCATTTCTAGAAATCTTAATACTTTCTTCTGGACCTTTATTCAAAACCTCTGTAAATTGTAGAATAGTTTGAGCCGTTTTTTTTCGTACCGAGCTATAGGCCATTTGCAATAGTTGTTCTTTAATTTCTGATAAGTTGTCGGTAAGTAATTCCATTAACTCCAGAGATACATTTTTGCTTTTTTCTAATATTTCCCTAAGTGAGTTTTTGGATACTCCAGCAAGCTCACAATCTTCTACAGCCGTTGCAGACTCCTGATATGGGATATGGTCTACAAAAGAGGTAAATCCAAGAAAGTCATCTTCTTTATACAAAGCAGTGATTAATTCTTTGCCATTCTCATCCATTTTATGGGATTTAATAACTCCTTTTAAAATCAAATATATTTTGTTAGAATGATCTCCTTCTTTATAAATCAATCTTCCTTTTTTAAAAGAAGAAATTTCACCATAATCATCAAAGAAGTTTTTAAGTTCATGCAAACTTCTTAGGTTTTGCTCATCCTGAGCTTCTTCCTTCTGTATAGAAGGCACTCTTAGGTTACTGGCAAGGATTTGTGCTTTTGCCAATCGGCTCTCGACTGCACTTAATAACTCTTCTTCTTCAAAAGGTTTGGTTAGGTAGTCATCGGCACCCAAATCCATTCCTTTTCGGATCTCTTTATGTTCTGTTTTGGCAGATAAAAAAATAAAAGGGATTTGATTGGTTAAGTGATCCTGAGATAATGTTTCTAATACGCCATAACCATCTACTTCGGGCATCATAATATCACAGATGATGATATCCGGTTTTTCTTGCTTTGCGGTAGCAATTCCAATTTTACCATTGGGTGAAGTAACTACTTTGTAGTTAGATAGCTCTAGTAGTTCTGCAGTGTTCTCTCTTAAAGCTGCATCATCTTCTATTAAAAGGATCGTTTTCATCTATTTTTGATTTGTGTGCTGTGAATCTAATTAACCTGACCAGTACTCATTTTATGATGATGTTGGTTTAGCTACTATAGGAATTTTAACAATAAAAGTAGATCCTATATTTTCTGTACTAGTAAAGGTAATAGTACCCCCTAAGTTTTCCAAATGACTTTTTACAATGTTTAATCCAATTCCTGTACCTTGATCTAATAACGCATTTTCTGCCCTAAAATATCGTTTAAAGATAAAATCTTGTTCTTTTTTAGGAATTCCCATCCCTTGATCAATGATATGAAATGTTAACCAATCGTTTTCAAAAGCTACCTGCATATCAATCACGGTATTTTCTCCAGAATACTTGATCGCATTATTAATTAGGTTGGATAGTACTAGTTCCAAAATTTTTTCATCAAATTCTAAGGTATATTCATCTATATCATTTGGATAGTTAATTCTTTGTCCGTCTTTAAGTAACATATTAGCATCGTATACTACCTCGTTAACAACTTTGCTTAACGGAAACGTACTATATTTATAAGTTACTTTACCTGTTTCAAGCCGTTCTATAGACAAAAAATCGTTTAAGATATTATCCAAATACTTTACCTTGTTTTTGATCGTATAAAGATGTTTATCTCGTTTTTCTTGCTGTTCTTCTTTTTTATATTTTCCTATCAAAGTTGCAGAGGTAAGAATACCACTTAGTGGAGTTTTAAACTCATGAGAAACCAAAGAGAGAAACTTTGTTTTTAATTCGTTGAGGTCCTGTTCTTTCTTTAGAGATTCTTTAATTCTGGCTTCAGCTTCCATACGAAGTTTTACTTCTTCCTGAAGCTCTTCTATGGTTTGCCTTAACTCTTCTGTTCGTTTTTCTATCTTCTTTTCGAGCTGAACATTAAGCTCTTTTATCTGATGTTCTTTTTCTTTTCTTTCGGTAATATCAATTACCAAAGCCATAATATAACGGGTTCCATAAATAACAAATGGATTTAACCCCACTTCCAAAGGAAACTCTTTGCCATCTTTTCTAATCCCATAAAGATCTCTGCCCCGTGCCATCTTCCTTTTTTCTGAATGTTTGGCAAAATTCTCAACATGACCCTTGTGATTATGATGGTATCTTTGAGGGATCAGGACATCTAGTCGTTGCCCTAGGAGCTCTTCTTCCTGATAGCCAAAAATATCATTCGACGAACCATTGGTGGCAACTATTTCTTGCATTTCATTCACTACAATGATGCCTTCAGATATTGCTTCGGTTAGCAGATTAAAAATATTATTGTCTTTTGAAAAAACCTTCATAGGTCAAATGTAATGATTTTGGTGAGTTGCAGAACCTGATTAATATCATAAAATAAAAGTATATCTCAGGTTATATTGGCATTAGAAATAAAATTATACAATATGATGAATATAGCACAAAACATACGAGTTACATTTTACCAACATCTGGGGCGATTATTTTATGCCGTTGCAGCATCAGATAGAGTTGTTCGCAAATCAGAATACGAATCACTACGTAAAATTGTAACATCAAAATGGTTACAATTAGATGATATCGAAGATGAGTTTGAGGTAGATGCTGCTTTTCATATCGAAATTGTCTTTGATTGGCTAGATTATAGAGAAGAGTTAAATGCAGAAGAGTGTTTTTATTTATTTGAAGAATACTATCATGAACATATTGATTTTTTTACAGAGGATATAAAAAAATTAATATGGGATACCTGTAGCGGAATTGCTAATGCTTTTTCTGGAAGCAATAAGTCTGAATTGATCATGCTGGGTCGACTTAAATTGCTATTCGAGTAGAATTTTTACAAACCCTGACGAATATCATATTTTAAGATATCTGGTCATTCTACTTTTACAAAGAATATAAAACATTATGATATGACACTATATGCAAAAATAAATTCGGATTTCTCTGAAAACTATATCGGTTATTCTGCCTTGGCAATTATAGCATCGACCTGCCTGGGGTCGATTGCGATTATGACCACATTATTTGATGGAAACAATGCATTCCAAATGTTTCTGGTATTTATAACTGTAGCTGTGTGTAGTGCTCATAATGCCGCTATTCTTACTGTGCAAAAACCAAAATTGGTATTAGACTTATTAATTGCCAGTTTAATTATAAATACCCTAATAATTCTAGGAAACGGTTTGTTTTAAATCACATGTATTCTCTTTTAATACCAGTTCTGTTTTAAAAATACTCAAATAAAATATAGGTATTTTTAGTTTAGGCAAAAAAGAAAATGCAAGCATAGCTTTAGTTACGTTTAAATTTTATTTTGAAGCATAAGCTAAAAAGAACAAATTTTAGCGGGTAATTTTAAATCAGAAATGATATAGGTTTTAGGTGAGTCTTTTTAAGCAGGCTCACCTTTTTTATATTCTTTGAAAGATTATAAGAGGGGATACACTTCTTCGTTTCAAGGATTTTATTTTAAAAGAATAATGAAAATTAAGTAAAACTACATACCATGAGAACCATAATAACTTGTCTTTTTTTATTATTTGTGATTGCATGTAATAAAAGGAATAACAATGAGAATCGGTATACAGAAACTTCGGAAGAAGTAGTGATCACTGAACAAGAAAAAAATGCAACTTTTTCTGAAGAAAACCTCGAACTTGACAAAGAAAAAACAAAAGCTATAAAAAGGCAACAATTGGTGAATAGAAGAGTGAAACCATTTGAGAATGAAGATAGTGTTATTGCCAAAGAACTTTATAAAGAACATAATCATTATATACTTGATTATCGATACCCTTATATAGATGAAGAAAAGAATCCGGGGTTTTCTGTGTTTAATAACTATATCAAAGAAGTTTATTTGAATATAATAAAAACAGGTAACCAAATTCTGGAGGATAAAGAATTGCTATGCGATACTCTTAAAATTAAAAAGCTTAGAGATAAAAGAATAATGGATTACAGGGTTCATGCTTCAAACAGAAATTTCTTGAGTATTGTAATGTACCGAGAGAATTACTATTTCGGAATGAAACATTCTGTCTATACTTTTGATTGTTTAAACTTTGATGCTAAGAAGTATCAGTTTATGTATTATCAGGATTTCTTTAGAAATGAATCAGAAGAAGAGTTATTTTTGTTAATCAATACTACCATATCAAATGCTATAAGAGAAGGAGAATTGTATTATGACTGTTGGGAACTATCTGAAGGAGATTTTAAAGCTTACAAAAATAACTTTGTTATTAATGAAGACTCTATAGAGTTTTATTTTGATGATTGTGTTATTTGCCCTTCTTATACAGGCATGTATTCTGTTCAAATCCCTATTTCAGCAATTCAACACTTGTTAAAAAAAGATAATGATATGCTTCTTTTTTAAGTAAGGTTATTACTTTTTTTTTGACTAGAATAGATATTCAAAATAATTTATTTTGTCTAAAAAAATAAACATAATTATGAAAGATCGTTTTAGTAACATTATTGATTCAAACACTCCAGTATTAGTAGACTTTTTCGCCGATTGGTGTGGTCCTTGTAAAACGTTAGCCCCAATTCTAAAAGAAGTGAAAGATGAATTGGGTGATCGTGTAAAGATTGTAAAAATTGATGTAGATAAAAATCAAATGTTAGCTGCTAAATATCAGGTGAGGGGAGTCCCTACAATGATCATTTTTAAAGAAGGAGTACAACAATGGAGACAGTCAGGGGTACTACAAAAAGATGAGATTGTAAAAGTAATAAGTGAAGTATAAGTTTTACGGCAGATACTAAATAATCCTTATTGGTTTATAAAAGGATAGTTTTAAATTCCTAAGCGTTTTTAAACACTCAGGGATTTTTTGCTTTTAACAAATAATTATCAGCTTATTAGAAAGCAAAAAATTAAAAACCAGAATACAGCCAAAACAAAGAAGACTGCCTAAATGTTTTTAGACAGTCTCTTCTTTCATCTTAATACACACACTTATATTTTAAAGGTTATTACGGGTTTGGTTGCATGATTGGCGATATCCTCTCCTATACTTATATTAAAGAAATGTGCCAACCCTCTTCTACCATGAGTAGGAATCGCTATTAAATCAGCATTTGTTTTATTACTATAGTTGTAAACGCCACTTTCGACAGTGTAATCATTATAAATGACAACATCTTTATACCTGTCGAGATCACCAAGTTCTGCCTTAAATAAAAACTCTTTTATTCGTTCTTCTATTTGATCTGAGCTTCTAAACTTATCACCAGGCAGATTTATGTATAGCAAATGTACTTTTGCAGCAAATAGCTCAAATAAACGTATTGCTCTTAAATATGCTTTAATATTCTCATGTTTGAAGTCGCACGCAAATACTACTTCTTTGATACCAAAGTTCTCTGTAGGTTTTTTAACCACTAATACAGGAATACTAGAGGTTCTAACTACTTTTTCTGTATTAGAGCCTATGAAAACTTCTTCACGAAGTCCACTAACCCCATGAGATCCCATAACTATTAGATCTGTTTCATGTTCGATCGCCAATTGATTGATCTCACTAAAAATCTTATAATTTTGTACAGTTTCAGAAACTTTAATTCCTTTTAAGTATTCTTTATCCAAAAATGTTTCAAATCTTTTTTCGGCTAACTTCATGTAGTACATAGCTTCTGCAACTTCCTGACTTTCATCTTTGGTTAGAATGGCTTCTGATAAACCAAGCATATGTAATACGACAATTTCTGCATCCAGTTTTTTGGCAATCATTGCTGCTGCTTGTAATGCATACTCTGAGTACTCTGAAAAATCTACGGGAACAAGAATTTTTTTCATGTTTTCGTTTTTAGTGTTTTATACTTCAAAAGTACTTGGTTTATTACCTTATTACTATGATAAATGTCAGTTCTGGAGATATGTTTTGTTGAATTTTAGAGATTAAAAAAGAGGTTGTCTAAGCAGACAACCTCTCTTGTTATTAACCAGTAAAAAAGCAGTAGTTCACATTATTTTACAATAACGCTTTGTGTACCATTAGCTCCTTTTGTTTGTATCTTTACAAAATATAGTCCTTGTCTTAGTTTTCCATTAAGAGGTAATGACAAAGATTTTCCAGAAAGTTTTTGTTGACTAAAATCAGCCACTTTTCTTCCGTTTGTATCATATATTGCAATTTTTGCATTTTCAGCTTTAGAACCATTAAAGTTAATATCTAAGCTTCCATAAGAAGCAACTGGATTAGCAATAGAGAAGAAATCTCTGCTATTAGAGTTACCAGATTTACTGGCAGTTACTGCTACTGTATAATCTTCATACTCTCCAAAACGAACATCATTAGTACCGGTATCACAAGGGTTGTTTTCATTATCATAGTAAGAAACCAATACTCTCATTCTTGTTGACCCGACATTTGCTGTTTGTGGTACACTTATCGATACGCTACCCGCTAGATTAGATGTTTTTGTTACCGTATAATTCTCACCAGCATCTGCAAAATCACCATCACGATTCCAGTCGATCCAAGCATATATTTCGTCGGTAGATCCACCTTGATATCCTATAATGGTCACATTAAGGTTATAGCTTGTTCCTCTGCTTACACTTGCCGTAGAGGAGGTATGATCTTCATAACCTGTAGCACCACGTGTTGATGAGTTATTAATCCCAGCAAAAGTAACATTCGATATTGCTTCTGGACCATCATTACCATCAGCAGTACAATAGGTTACTGTAACCTGACATGGTTCGCAAGAACCACCACAATCAATACCGGTTTCATCACCATTTTGTATCCCATCATTACAAGTAGGATCTACTTGACAAGGTTCACAAGAACCGCCACAGTCGATACCGGTTTCATCTCCGTTTTGTATCCCATCGTTACATGTTGGATCGGTACCTCCTCCTGTAATAGTTACTGTATAATCTTCTACCTCTCCATAGCTAAAAGACTCACAAGGAGTAGGTATTCCATTGTATTTCATAGATACTCTCATACGAGTATTCCCGTTGGTAGCAGATGCAGGTACTGTAAAACTTCCGCTTACAGGAGTATCTTGAGAAGCTGCTTTGCTAAATACTTGCTCTCCACTATCTGCAAAATCACCATCTCCGTTATAATCGATCCATACACTATATCCTTCATCATAAGTAGTACCTGACCATGTCGGAGTAATAGTGATTGTATTAGATGCTCCTTTAGACAGGGTAGTAGAAAGAGAAGTATAATCTCCATACCCTCCAGAAGAACCGGTAGTGGTATTATTAATGCTACCTAATGTTACGTTGCTTATATACTCGTCTGCAATGCTTTGACCGTTCGAAGAACAATAAGTTGGATCGGTCGTATCGGTTAATGTAGTTACAGAAACGGTATTACTAAAGTCAGAAGTATTACCTGCAGCATCTTTTGCTTTTACTCTAAATTGATAGGCAGTATTAGCAGTTAATCCTGTTACTGTATGTGATGTACCTGTTACCGTTGTTACTACCGTATTACCCTGATAAACATCATAGCCAGTTACTCCAACATTATCGGTAGAAGCTGTCCAGGATAAACCTACTGTAGTTTGAGTTACATTAGACGAAGCTAAGTTAGCAGGAGTTGTTGGTGCTTGCGTATCGCCAGTGGTGTCTTCTGTATAAGGCTTAATACCGGTTTGTTCTTCTATCCAGCTTGCTGCATTAGCTACATTACCCCAAAAACCATAGTCAGAGCAAGGGCTTCCTTCTCCGCCACTTACAGCTCCTACCAAAATCAATTCAGACTTATCACTATTATTTACAACTAATGGACCGCCACTATCTCCTCTACACACCATTCTTCCTTCGGTCTCTTCAACTCTAATACGTTCGTCTGATAGTTGCACTTGTCCAAATTTTAATAGTGCTCCTTGTAAATTATCGGGAGTAGCACCAGTATTAGGATCTAATTGTCCCCAACCTGTAGCATAGCAATCCATATCTTTTTTAACATACCCCTTGGTAAAAACTACTGCCGAAGCATACCTGATTGCCTTGGCATATTTACCAGATAAATCTAAAGGTGTATTCAGTTCTAAGAGACTCAAGTCACATCCTGAACAAGGAAAATTAATGACTCTTTTTACGGTAGATGTTTGTCCTGTAGATTTGTCACTTCTTTTGGTATAACCAACCCCGACAGTACTTCCTACGATTCCGCCAACACAATGTTCTGCAGTAAGAATCCAGGTAGGCCCAATAATGGTACCTCCACAGCCTCCTAAATCGGCTTGATATGGGTGATTTTCGATTAAAACATCTTCTCCATTTCTTATTCGAGACTGATTATTAGATTCAGTTTTTACTTGAGAGTGCAATTCAGTAGTAAATAAACAGGTAACCATGCTTAAAATAAGCACATAAAAATTTTTCATTGTTTTAAGTTTTAAAATGATTTGTTAGAGTTTAAAATACTTGCATTTACCTTATTGGTTTATGCAATAAAGGGAGCTGAAATTCAAGTAGATGTAGCTTATTGTTTACCTATGTTTAGGTTTTTTTAGGGGGGCTAAATCTAAAGAATATTTATGTTGATTCTGTGAAATTGAATCAAATACAATTGAAATATTTTTTTGAGAATTTACAACACTTTTCGTCTAAAGAATCGGGCCGGGTAACCATGATTTTTTGTTCGAAAAAGCTTGTAATCGAGAAGATTAATCGCGTTTTCATAATTGAGTTGAGTTTAAGTTAGTGATAACTAAAATAGGATAACTGATTCAAATAAAGAAATGAAATCAAAAAATTAACGGTTTTTTCATTTTTCTCTGTCATCCTACAAACAGATTATTAAATGACTGAATTTTAGTTTGTTTGAACTTTTATGTTTTTTAAAAATTACGATAATAATGAACTTTTTGAAGTACTAAGAGTAAAATAGTAGAGTATTACCTAGGGTGAAGAATATCGGGTCACATTAAGTTTTTTTTTAGAACTTTAGTTTAGAAAAATATATGGATATCAAGACATGAAAAAGAGGTTACCTTTACAGATAACCTCTAAAAAAAATGAGCAATGTGTTTACTTATAAATTACTCTTTTATAAAAGTAGCAGTGCGAACAGCATTACTTGTTGTTATTCTCAAGATATATGTTCCTGCTTTTAAGTTTGAAACATCTAATGTTGCTGATTTGTAATCTCCACTATTTATTGTTCTTCCTAATAAATCAATTACACTATATACTGCTCTTTCTTCTGATGGCGTATAATTATTAATGTTTATTAGATTGTTTGCTGGATTTGGAGAGATTGTAATACCTCCGCTTGGCGGTGCTATTTTACTAGAAGACTTAGCTCCACAAGATGAAACAAATACCCAACCTCTGTCTGTACGTTGCCATAGGTTACCTTTGTAAACTATTTTATCTCCAGAATTATAAGAAGTACCTGATTTCCACTCATCAATTCCTTCACAAGAACTTGCATTACATCTACCAATAAACTTCCATCCTCTTTCTAGTTTTTCAAAAAGATTCCCTCTGTACACTACTCTGTCTCCTGTTTGGTAAGGTACTCCCCATTGCCATGGCGCTACTCCCTCACAAATATTGGTAGTATCTTCATCTTTGGTAGTGGCAGTTGCTACATTACTAGCCTCAGACATGTTTCCTGCAGCATCCATAGCAACTACTGTAAACTGATAAGTAGTAGCTGCTGTTAATCCTGATACATTAAATGAGGTTGTAACAGAGGTACCTATCATGGTTGTACCTTGATATACATTATATCCTGTTACTGCTACATTATCGGTAGAAGCCATCCAGTTAAGAGTTAAGGTAGTTTGCTTGATATTAGAAGCAGCTAATTCTGTTGGTACAGTAGGTGCTTCGGTATCGGTATTGTCTTCTGGTAATGTAGAAGCTGTCGCTGTGTTACTAAACCTTGATTTGTTTCCTGCAGCATCCATTGCCAATACGCTAAATGAGTATTCGGTTCCTGGGGTTAATCCCATTACCTGGTATCTAGTTCCTTCTACAGTTGCGATCATCACATCTCCTTGATATACTTCATATCCTGTAACACCTACATTATCTGTAGAGGCCATCCAGCTAAGATCGATGGTTGTTTGTGTTTCATTATCTGCCATTAACTCTGTTGGTGCAGTAGGTGCTTCTGTATCGGTATTGTCTTCTGGTAGTGTAGAAGCAGTAGCTGTGTTACTAAAAGCAGATTCATTACCAGCAGCATCTTTTGCTTTTACTCTAAAAGAGTATTCGGTACCTGGAGTTAATCCAGCAGCTTGGTATCTTGTTCCTGGAACTGTTGCAACCATGGTATCTCCTTGATATACATCATATCCTGTAACAGCAACATTATCTGTAGATGCTTCCCAAGTAAGATCGATCGTTGTTTGTGTTTCATTTGCTGCAGCCAATCTTGATGGTACAGTAGGTGCTTCTGTATCAGTATTGTCTTCTGGTAAGGTAGAAGCAGTAGCCGTGTTACTAAAAGCAGATTCGTTACCAGCAGCATCTTTTGCCTTTACTCTAAAAGAGTATTCGGTACCTGGAGTTAATCCAGCGGCTTGGTATCTTGTTCCTGGAACTGTTGCAACCATGGTATCTCCTTGATATACATCATATCCTGTAACAGCAACATTATCTGTAGAAGCTTCCCAGGTAAGATCAATCGTTGTTTGTGTCTCATTTGCTGCAGCTAATCTTGATGGTACAGTAGGTGCTTCTGTATCAGTATTGTCTTCTGGTAGAGTAGAAGCAGTAGCTGTGTTACTAAAAACAGATTCGTTACCAGCAGCATCTTTTGCTTTTACTCTAAAAGAGTATTCGGTACCTGCTGTTAATCCAGCAGCTTGATATCTTGTTCCTGGAACTGTTGCGATCATGGTATCTCCTTGATATACATCATATCCTGTAACAGCAACATTATCTGTAGATGGTTCCCAGGTAAGATCGATCGTTGTTTGTGTCTCATTTGCTGCAGCCAATCTTGATGGTACAGTTGGTGCTTCTGTATCAGTATTGTCTTCTGGTAGAGTAGAAGCAGTAGCTGTGTTACTAAAAGCAGATTCGTTACCAGCAGCATCTTTTGCTTTTACTCTAAAAGAATATTCGGTACCTGCTGTTAATCCAGTAGCTTGGTATCTTGTTCCTGCTACAGTAGCAATCATTGTATTACCACGATATACATCATATCCCGTTACCCCTACATTATCTGTAGATGCTTCCCAGGTAAGATCAATCGTTGTTTGTGTTTCATTTGCTGCAGCCAATCTTGATGGTGCGGTAGGTGCCTGTGTATCTTCTTCTGGTAAAGTAGAAGCAGTAGCTGTGTTACTAAAAGCAGATTCGTTACCAGCAGCATCTTTTGCCTTTACTCTAAAAGAATACTCGGTACCTGCTGTTAATCCAGTAGCTTGGTATCTTGTTCCTGTTACCGTAGTAATCATGGTATTACCTTGATACACATCATATCCCGTTACCCCTACGTTGTCGGTAGAAGCAGTCCATGATAAATCAATGGTTGTTTGAGTTTCGTTAGACGCGGTTAGGTTAGAAGGAGTAGAAGGTGCTTCATTATCTACTATGCCACCGGTAATAGTAAAATTAGCATTCGAAATGTCATAAAAAATATGATTAGTACCTCTTACCATGATTCTATTTTGAGAACCTCTATTATTTGGTACGGTAATCTCATGTGAACCATCGTTAGCCACTGCAGAAGCAATCGTTACAGGATATGTTTTTCCTCCATCAGTTGATAATAAGATGTCTACGTTTGCAGCGTTTACACCATTTCCTGTAGTGCCCGCTACACTCCAGGTTACAGTCTGACTAGAGCCAGCAGCCCAGCTTACTGCGGTATTGGGAGCATTTACAATAAATGGCCCAGCAGCAGCACTTACAGTAATTCTCGTATCATCGGATGCTGTATTACCACCACCTACATGATTATCTCTTACAGTAAGTCTAAAGTTCATTGTTCTAGCCACAGAAGGAACTACTTCCCATTCTGAAGCGGTATTACCTGCTATTACAGTAGCCAAATCAGGCATATATCTATCTGGTGATGTTTTTGAAGATATCGAACGGAAAGCAGGTCCTCCTGTATTGGTAGCTCTTGGAGGCATAGTAACCAGTTCTTTGTCCATTTGCTCCCAGTTGTACGTTAGTTTATCTTCTGAGTTGGTATCTGTTCCTGATCCTTTCAAAACAAAAGGAGTTGATTTTGGAATGGTAAAATTACTACCTGCATTAGCAGTAGGAGCATTATTACCAGTTACTGTTTTTTGCGCGCAAGATCCACTTAAAACATGTGCCCACATTTCCTGAATACTGATTGCATGAAAATGGTCATCACTTTTGTTTTGTACATTTGGCGAGCATATTCCTGCATATCCCATTATGGTAGATGCACTTCCTGGTTCTACTGCAGTTCCACTATTTCTGTTTCCTCCACAGGCATTGTTCATGGTGTGATTACCACCAAACTGATGTCCCATTTCGTGCGCAACATAATCTACATCAAAAGGATCTCCTTTAGGAGTTCTTAAACCTGTCGTTCCACCAGCTTTAGATCCATTACGACAAACAACACCAAGATATGCAACACCACCACTACCTGTAGATACAACGTGGCCTATGTCATAATTAGCACTTCCAATTTCACGATCACATACTTCATTGTTTTTACGTAAATACTCGTTAGAATAAGGATCAGAACTTGCATTTAGGTATATAATTTTATCGTTATTAGCTACAACTTGCATAGTAACTCCTAGATCTCTTTCGTAAATTCCATTTACTCGGGTCATTGTGGTATTTATGGCAGAAAGTACAGCTGCTTTTTTTACCGCATCAGATGCGCCAGAGGATACTCCCTGATCTTGTATATGAAATTGAGAATACTCTCCTGTTGCTGCCATTGCTAAACGATAGGTTCTCAAAGTACCATCATTAGGGTTTCTTTGCTGCATATCATCATAGTTAGGAGCCTTATTTTTTGGCCCTATTTCCTGAAGAGAACACTTAAAAGCTTCTCTTGTTCCCATATCTGCTTTACCATATACTATATAGTTTTTCCTATTTGCGGTATAAGGATCTATATATTGGGTACTAGAACCGGGTTTAAAAAACGTAGCATGTAGTCCGTCATCACCTAAACTTAAGTGGACCTGACTTCCATCACCGTTAACATTTTTACCTACATAAGATTTTATAGAAGGGTACCTTTTGGCAAGATCAGGATGCAAAACAGAAGTTTGCGTCATGCGATATTGTTCAAATTGACCATCTGAATTAGGAAATGAAATAACCACATCAGAATTGCCAGATGATTTGGCACGTTGTGGAGAGGCGGTAAGTGCCTTTCTAATGCCATCTGCATCCAATCTGTAAATAGTTTTATTTGTTGTGTTTACATCTGCACCAATAGAAGAAATGTTTTTGGTGCTAAACTTTTGAGCATTTTTTGTCCAATAGCCTTTGGTTTGGGAAAAACCAAAGCATACTACGAACAACCCCACGAATAAGGATAATCGCGTTTTCATAATAAGTTGAGTTTAGATTTGTGTTTAATTTTAGTTACACCAAAATTAAATATTATATTGAAAATCAGATGTTTTATTATATAATTAACTGTTTTTTGTGGTTTTACCCTTTAAATGCAATGGTTTTGTTAAATATTTGTGAATATTAAACTTCTTTCATTCGAAAAGAGAAATAAATAGTGTCTTTTATGGTACTATTTTATGTAATGAAAAGTGATTAAAAGCAGAAAAGGCCTCATATAGAGACCTTTTCTTTATAGCTTATAATATCGATGATTTATATACTATTGTACTATTTTTTGAAAAATACTAATTACCTGGCATGGTATAAAAGAATTGCTCTTCTGTAATCTTACCATCATTTACCTGATAAACGCACACTTCTTCAATTTGCATACGTCCTTGCTCTTTAAAAGTACAATCCATTTTCATAGAACAACTAAAATGATCGCTGGCAACAACAGGATCAGAAATTTCACCACCATGAAACTCTTCTACAGAAGCATACCATTCTTCACTTTTTTTAAATACTGCATCTTTACCCGATACTATTTCATTGGGTGATCCAGGCATTTCTTTACTTACAACGTTTTGATCATAAAGCTCTTTGATAGCTTGCATATTTTCTCCATGACGACAAAGTTCTATTAAACGATTGGCAACTTCTTGTGTGTTCATTTTTAGTGTTATTTTAAGTTATATGTGTGATTGATAAAAGTCATTTTATTCTAATATAGAAAAGAATAAACGACAATGTTAATTTACAAAAAACTTCAATTTTCCATATTAAAGAAATGTTATAATTCTTATACCAGACCTGATTTGATTTTGCTTACAAGAAAACAAAATATTTTTGTCTTGGATAAAAAGATGAAGTTTTACTAGTTGAATTTAAGTGGAAAATATATAAATCACTGTAAAGCGGTTTTAAAAGTTTTTAAGCAACGTTCTCGGGCCAATTTGTGTTCGACAATAGGAGAAGGGTACGAGAAATCATTAAGGTCTTTTATCCAGGTATTTATATAAGCATGTTTTGGGTCGAATTTTGTGATTTGTGTTGTGGGGTTAAATATCCTGAAATATGGAGCTGCATCTACACCAGAACCGGCTGCCCATTGCCAGTTTCCTACATTGGCGGCCATATCATAATCCAAAAGCTTTTCTGCAAAATAAGCTTCTCCCCATCTCCAATCTATTAACAGATGTTTGCATAAAAAACTGGCTACGACCATTCTTACTCTATTGTGCATATATCCCGTTTGGTTTAATTGCCTCATCCCCGCATCTACCAACGGATATCCTGTTTGGCCTAGTGTCCATTTTCTAAACTCACCTTCGTCATTTCTCCATACAATGCGATCATATTTTGGTCTAAAAGATTGTTCTTTGGTATAAGGGAAATGCCAAAGAATTTGCATAAAGAACTCCCGCCAGATCAATTCTGATAAAAAGGTCTCATTGGTATCGGCAATGGCTTTTTTTATAAGTGTTCGAATGCCAATGGTTCCAAACCGAAGATGTGGACTTAGTTTTGAGGTGCCATTTTTATAGGAAGGAATGTTCCTTGTAGCTTCGTAATTATGAATTAGTTCTTGCGATACATGATAATCTGCAACCTTAATTTGCGATGCTATAAACCCAATTTCTTGCAGTGAGATGTTAGGTGAATTAGTATTTTTAAGGAGATTACCTAGATAGTTTTGAGAGTCATCATTATGTAATTGTAACGAGTCAAATTTCCTCTTCCATTCCTTTTTATAAGGTGTATATACAACATAAGGTGAACCATCAGACTTTACTACTTCATTTTTTTCAAAAATAACTTGATCTTTATAACTAAAAAAAGGTATTTGCTTCTCTTTTAATAGGTTTTCAATTTTTGTATCCCTTTGTAATGCATAAGGTTCATAATCACCATTTGTGTGTACTTCTGAGATAGAATATTTAGAAATTAACTGCTTAAAAATTTCTTCTGGAGTACCATAATATATGGATAAAGAGCTATGATGATTATCCTGAAGCGTTTTTCGAATCTTTTGTAAAGTGTTGAAAATAAAAGTTATTCGAGCATCATCTTTAGGGAGTTGTTTGGTGATATTTTTATCAAAAATAAAAATAGGAACGACAGGGTGTTTTCCTTTTAAAGCATTGGTAAGACCAATGTTGTCTGTAAGTCTAAGGTCTCTTCTAAACCAAAATATTGAAACTTTTGTAAGCATATTACAGATTTAAGAAACATTTAATGTAGACATTCCGCCATCAACCCCAATTACTTGCCCCGTGATCCAGTTGCTGTCATCACTAAGTAGAAATTTTGCAATATTGGCAATATCCTCTGCTTGCCCAATGCGTTTCATAGGGTGTCGGTTATCCATCAATTCTTTCTTTTTGTCATTGCTTAATAATCTTTTTGATAAAGAAGTATCTGTTAATGATGGTGCAATTACATTTACTCTAAACTGGGGAGCATATTCTGCAGCCAGGGCTCTTGCAAATCCTTCTATAGCACCTTTTGCTGCTGCGATACTGGTATGAAAAGGCATTCCTATTTTTACCGCTACCGTACTAAAGAACACAAGGCTTGCCTGTTCTGACTTTTGTAATCTGGGTAATAACTTATGAATAATTTTTACTAGAAACATAAAATTAATTTGCATGTCTTCTGCAAAAGTTTCTGGCGTAAGCATTTTAAAGGGTTTTAGATTGATACTCCCGGGGCAATATACAAACCCATCAATTCTCTCGGGGAGACTAGAGGGATCAATTTCATCTTTTGCCGCATCATACGGAATATGAGTAACTTCCAGGTTTCCTAAGTTTTCAGAAGTTCTAGAGGCTATAAAAATAGTATGATCACTATAAAGTTTAAGGGCGATTTCGAAACCTATTCCGTAACTACCGCCAATAAGCAAGATGTTTTTTTTCATTAATTATGTTATTAAATCAGTCTCGGTTTTTTTTGACATTTCTATATAAGTGACAAGATATTATATTCAATTTAGTAATATTAAAAATAATATTTAAATATTTTATCTGGCTAGGTTTTCTTTCCTCTTTATTTTTCAATTTCTAAAATAGAAGACAACCATTTACAAAAAATAAAAGTCTATTTAAATAGAGCCATGATTATACTATGGTAAGAGGTTTTTAAAAGTCATCAAAAATGGAAATAGATCAAAAAGGAGTGGTATTCGAAGATTACAAAATTAATATAAAACTTAAACTTTCTGCATTATGGATAGCTGTTATGTTTTGTTATGTATATGGTGATATTTTAGGGTTCTATATCCCGGGATTAATAAAAGAAATTATAGCAGGTAATATGGGGTTTATGGGGCCTACGACTCAAATAAAACTATTTTTTGGTATTATTTTGATGGCTATTCCTAGTGTCATGATTTTTCTATCACTAGTTCTAAAACCTATGGTAAATAGAAGACTAAATATTGTTTTTGGGATATTTTATAGCTTGGTCATTATAGTTACTATGTTTATGGGGCCTTGGTTCTATTATATTTTTATTGGTAGTACAGAGATAGTGTTAACTTCATTGATTACTTGGTTTGCTTATAAATGGCCAAAAGCATAAGATTATATTAGAAAGCAAATGAAAACTGAGTTAAGAAAATATAATTTCTTGCTTTCCGGCATTATCAATGACACCAAATAATTCGATCAGTTTTTTTTCTCGATATTCGAATATCTCTTTTAGTTTTGGTTTTACAAGGAATGGATGTACACACTGTCCAATAATTCCAAAAGGTACTTTATAATCTATAACATCTTCCATTTCGACACCTCCGGATATTTCTTTTATAAAATGCTTGTGGTGCCATAATGCGTAAGGACCAAAGCGTTGCTCGTCTACAAAATACTCTTTATCCTTTACATGTGTTATTTCTGTGACCCATTTGTTTTTAATTCCAGCAATAGGGGTTACAATGTATTGTATGATTTGACCAGGGAACATTTTTCTGTCGGCTCCAGATACCACCTTAAATTTCATATACGAAGGAGTGATCGTTTTAAGATTATTAGGATCAGAAAGAAACTCCCATGCTTCGTCTATTGTGATGGGTAAATGTTGTTTTGCTTTTAAGCTATAGATTCGCATGAATCAAAAAAGTTTAAACTAGTTCTAGGTCAAAAGTACATTTTATTTTAGGTTTAAAAAAAAGTCTCTGCCCAGGATTTAGCGTCTTCTACAGAATCAAAAAAAGTAAAGGACTTTCCATATAAAGGTTGTTCTTTAAGAGCCTTGTTGCGCTCTTCGCAATTGGTAGAAACAATAGCAATTCCTTTCATATTAGATAATGACCCTTGTTTATAGATGTCGTAGGATACTGTATGGTTAAATTTTCGGTTGCTAATTAATATAAAATGTTTTGATTTATAATATTTGCGAAGTTTATCACGTATAACAGTAGCTTTCTCAAGTGTAAAATTAACATTCTCTTGAATGGTTACGACAACGTAATGATCGAATAGTTCTAACTCACAAAATTCATTAGAAAAATATTTCATTGGGTATGCACTAAATAGGTTTTATTAAATATAAGTTAAAAATATTCAAATTCTCTTACATTTCAACACCCACACATAAAATATTATAGATTTCTAGTAGGGTTTACGGTGAAACCATAAAACATGTTTGTAATTACGGGTTATTGAATGTTTAACAATTGGTACAGCAATTATCAGGTTTTACTACTTTACAAGTTAATACAGCCAATAGGGCACCTATAACAGGAGCGACAAAATAGAGCCATTGGTGTTCCCAATGTCCAGATAATAGGGCAGGGCCTAATGATCTTGCTGGGTTCATAGATGCATTGGTCATAGGACCGGCAAACATAGCTTCTAATAGTACCACACCGCCAATTGCAATTCCTGCCATAGTACCTGTTTCTTTAGAACCGGTAGATACGTTAATAATAACAACCATTAAAAAGTAGGTGAGAAGTAGTTCTAATACAAAGGCTCTAAGCTCGTCTAATTTTGGTATAGTACCTCCCAGATATTCACTTTCTGGAAAAAGAAACAACATAACTGCACTGGCAAGTATCGCTCCTAAACACTGTGCAGCAACATACTTGGGAACCTCTTTCCATTCAAATTTTTTGGCATAAGCAAAGGCAATGGTTACGGCTGGGTTAAAATGTGCTCCAGAGATCTCTCCAAAGGCATATATCATGGCCATAACGATAAGACCCCAGGTAATAGCAATACCAACATGAGTAACGTCGCCACCCGTTACTTCGTTAATAGTCATGGCACCAGTACCACAAAAGATTAAGCTAAAGGTTCCTATGATTTCTGATATGTATTTTCTCATGGTTGTTGTTTTATTGGCTGCAAATATACCACACTTATTTTATGTTTTTGTTAACTCAAAATGTAAGTGTAATCCTTATTTTCGTTACACTAATTCTAAAAAAACTAAAATAAACACCATGAAAAAGATTGTTTTATTTCTTTTTGCTGCTACGTTATCTTTTGGGATAGAAGCACAAGTAAAAACCCCTCAGCCTAGTCCTGCTTCAAAAATAGAGCAAGTTATTGGGCTTACAGATGTTGCTGTAGAGTACTCGAGACCGAGCATGAGAGGAAGAACTATTTATGGAAACCTGGTTCCTTTTGATAAATTATGGAGAACCGGAGCAAATAAAAACACACAAATTACATTTAGTGATGATGTAAAAATAGAAGGTAAAGAGGTTAAAAAAGGATCTTATGCCATTTTTACAAAACCAGGAAAAGAAAATTGGGAAGTTATTTTTTATAGCGATACAGAAAACTGGGGGACACCACGTGAGTGGGATGATGCCAAGGTAGCTGCAAAAGCTACAGTAAAAGCTACTGCAATTCCTTTTAAAGTAGAAACATTTACGCTTATGTTTAGTGATTTCACAATGGATTCTGCAAAGCTTAATTTTATTTGGGAAAGTACAGAAGCTGCTGTAAAGATAGAAGTGCCTGCCAAAAAAATGGCATTGGCTAGTATCGAAAAAGTAATGGCTGGACCATCTTCTGGAGACCATTACCGAGCAGCTACTTTTTATAAAGAAACTGGTGATTTTGCAAAAGCAAAAGAGCATATCGATAAAGCAATTGCTAGTCGTAAAGAGCCTGCTTTCTGGATGCATAGACAACAATCGTTGATTTATGCAAAATCTGGAGATAAAGCCGGTGCAATAAAAGCTGCACAAACGTCGTTAGCTTTAGCAGAAAAGGCTGGTAACGCAGACTATGTCAAAATGAATAAAGACTCCCTAGCAGAGTGGGGAGCAAAATAACCACTCTTTTTCACACACAAATCATAAAAATCGCTCTGGTCACAGAGCGATTTTTTTTGTAACAATTTTTAAGTATGAAAATTTGTGACGAGAATTCACCGATATTACACTTCTAAATAATCAAATAATAAGTCCTGTATCTTCAACTAGTTGAAGATACAGGACTTATTATTTAGATTTTTACTTTGATTAAGGGATGAGACTGATAAAAAATAAATATTTTTGCCCTCGATTCAAAACTAATAATCTAAAAATCTATTTTTTATATGTTGACCCAAAACTTTTTTAATTGGAAAGCTGAGTTAATTTGTAGGGAATAGTTCAATAGATCACTGGTATTTGAGTTATGGAAACACAAATTGATTAATACTAAGAAAAAATAAGAAAGATTATGTTATTTGATATAACTAAGAGCAAATTAAGAGTGCTTTTTTTTATTGTTGTTGCTTTATTGTATTCGTGTTCTGATGAAGATGTAATAGATGATTCTACTAATCAGGATACTATAGAAGAAATTGACGAAGAAGATGAAGTTAATGAAGAAGAAGAGGAAGAAGAAGAGGAAGAGGAAGATGAAGTTAATGAAGAAGAAGAGGAAGAGGAAGAAGAAAATTTACAGAATTTTGTATGGAACCAACAAGGACAGAAAATTGAAGAATCTTCGATTTTCTTTTTTGGCGGCTCGATTGATTTTAACAACACAGGTGACAAGATTATTGTAGGTTCATCAGACTCTCCAAATGCCTGTAGTGTATTCTGTGATGGCCTTGTTAGGGTCTATGATTTCAAGAACGGAGCCTGGACACAGATAAATGATGATATATATGGTGACCTTTTTGGGAATGCCGATTTTATTGGTCACGATGTAGCAATTAATGGCAATGGAAATTTTATTGTAACAAGTTACCAGCCATCTTCAAATAGTGTTGGACATTATATAACCAGAGTTTTTCAGAATATAAATGGAGCATGGGTAAAGGTAGGACAAGATTTTGATAACGATGCTTCTATAGGTACCTCTGTAACCCTTAATGGTGAAGGAAATATCTTAGCAATCTCGATGCTTAAAAACAATGGAAATCATTTTGTAAGAATTTATAAAATCGACAATAATGAATGGAAACAAATAGGAGAAGACATTGAAGGATATGCAAATAGAGTAGATTTAAATTATGAAGGGGATGTATTAGCTATAGGGTACTCTTTTGGGACAGGTAGTGTAAAACTTTATGATATTTCAGAAAATACATGGAGTTTCAATGAACGAATAAGCGGTAATTCTACAAATGATCGTCTAAGTTCTGGTTTGGATCTTAGTAGTGATGGAAATACAGTAATTTTAGGAGGTAGTTTTCAGGCTGGTTGTAATAACTGTTCTAAACCTCCTCGTATTAAAGTTTATGAGGAAGAGGGAAGTGAGTGGAAACAAAAGGGACAGGAAATTATCTGGGAAGAAGAAGCTTATGATATTAATAATGAAGAGGCCGTGGCCATAAACGGGAATGGAAGCAGAATAGCAATAGGATTGAAAAGAATAAAAAAAGGAAGTCCAACACAAGTAGAGTTATTTGTACTCACATTCCAATATTCTGATAGTAAAGATGAATGGTTACAGATGCCGACTATTCATGAAACAGGGAAAATAGGGGGGGTATGGTCTCTTAATATGAATGATGAAGGAGATATAGTTGCTGTAGGAGTTGATGTATCTGGTCGAAAATCCGTTGAAGTATTTAAATTAGAACCTTTGCCATAAGAGCTTTTTAGACATAATTTTTAGTTGTTTTTAATTGCTTTTTACTGTATTTTTCTCTCTTATCACATATTCTTACACAGTACAGAAAATATTTTTTTATCATTATGTCGGAGCGGGAATTTTTTAATAAGTTAATAAATCTCAACTGCGTTCGATACTATGTGAAACATAAATAATTGATCTTGCTTAATTAACAGTTGACTCTGGATTGCTTATATTTTGAAAAACTAACAAAGTTTAAAAAGGTTCACTGCTACAGTGAACCTTTTTCGTAATATAACATGTAGTACTCTAGGGTTGTATACAAATACCTTCTAGATCCCATGGAAATCTTTTATGACAGGTATAGGGATGTCCAGGTTGATTAGGACATCTACAATCTCTGTCAGAACGACATACCTTGTTTTCTATAGTACAACCAGAAGAACGTCCTGCTTGTATGGTTTGCTGATTGGTTTTGGATAAAACCGTTACCCCCGGAATGTTTAAAATGATTTTTTTTATCTAAATAGGTTTTAAGATTAATGATGATTAAATATAAGATGCACTTTTAAAAAAATGTCCCAAAATTATCTGAAAATAATCCTATTTTTAGGACAAGATCTTTTGTTTTTGTCTTTGACGGCACGAGCGTAGCGCTAGTGGTAGAAGGGGAGCAAAAAAAACATACTCTAAGTTGAAATTACAACCTATCACAAAAATAGATCATGGCTTTGGATATGGCCAGAAAGGAATACAAATATGCTTCTTTTTTTGTAATTAATATTTTATTGAATTCACATTTAGAGAAGAGATACTCCTTACTGCAGAACTCTAGATACAATAATACCTGTATTGTGTTTAATACCTTGTAAATAGTCTGCCAGTGGCAGTTCTGATATTTCTACCTGTCCTTTTGAGGAAGCATGTAATAAATGAATTCGGCCATCTTCTTTTCGAATTGCAAATCCGGTATGCGTTATATCCAATCCATTGATAGAAGTAGTAAGTGCAATAATATCACCCGTCTTTATCAAATTTTCATTTTCTACAATCTCATTTTTGGGCAAAAAGCAGATTGGAGATTCGCTAATTTTGATTTCTGATTGCTGTATTTTAATATAGTTTGCGTCATCTTTTAAATAGGGATAAAGAGAGCGATGGGTGCTCATAAAGTTGATTTGTTTATCAATTTCTTGACCACCGATTTCATTAGTAACATTTTTTATGAGCTTTTTCTCCTCATTATTGCTAATCCATTCAGAGAAGTAATGTAGTCTAGAAGCATATCCCTTTAGTGTACCATCTCGATATCGTATCTTTTCCAGATACGAAGTATAGGTTTCAAAATCATCTTTTTTTTGATGAATCATAAGACCCAATGCTAATACATTTTCGACAAAAGTCGTGCAATCCAATCCTTGTAAATTAACCACCAATGTTTCTTTAGATCCTATTTCGAGAGTTTTGGCTACGTAGGGAGTACCTAAAAATGATTTTCCTATGTTGGTAAGTGTTTTGCCGAACGAATTATTCGAAACGTCGATCTCTTTTAGAGTAGCAATTTTTTCAGAGAAGATTTCTTTGTCCTTTGGTGAACAAGTAATTTTTTGAGTAAACACTGTTGTGCTAAATAATAGTGCACAGAAGAAAATTAGATTTTTGAAGTTCATAAATCGGTTTTGGTTTATCTCAATATGCAAATTATAACATTAAATAATGGTAGACTGCCCAACATGTATATTTTCAAAGTTGATGTTAGAATCTTCTGGGTTTAAAATATAATCTGCAATAAAGTCCCCAACTTTTTCAGTAGTTATTGGGTTAAAATTGTTTAGGTCTGGAGTGGTGATATTTAGTTCTAGTGCTTTTTCTACAGCATCTCTGATAGCATTGGCTTCCCCTATAAGGTCAAAATGTTCTAATAACATGGCTGCAGATAATATGGCGGCAATTGGGTTTGCAATCCCTTTTCCTGTGGCTTGAGGAAACGACCCATGAATAGGTTCAAACATACAACAGGTATCTCCGATAGAGGCAGAAGCCAATAATCCTATAGATCCACCAATCACACTAGCTTCATCAGAAATAATATCACCAAACATGTTTTCGGTAAGTATAACATCAAATTGACTAGGGTTTAAGATCATTTGCATAGCAGCATTGTCTACAAATAAAAAGTCTAAGGAAACATCGTCATATTCTTTAGCTATCTCGGTAACCACTTTTCGCCATAAACGTGAGGATTCTAAAACATTTGCTTTGTCAACCAACGTAAGTTTTTTTCTTCTTTTTTGAGCCGCCTTAAAAGCTAAGTGTGCAACACGTTCTATTTCTTTTTGAGAATACTCACAAAGATCAGAAGCAACCGTACCTTCTTTATTTAGTGTTTTTTTACCAAAATAAATACCACCAGTTAATTCACGATAGATGGTAACATCGGTTCCTTCTATAATTTCTGGTTTTAGAGGAGATTTATCAATGAGACTAGCATAAGCTTTTACAGGCCTAATATTGGCATAAAGTCCTAATTCTTTTCTTAGTTTAAGCAAGCCTTGCTCTGGTCGGATCTTTGCTTCTGGATTATTATCATATTTTGGATCTCCTATAGCACCAAACAAAACAGCATCTGTATTGGCACAAAGTTCTAATGTTTTGTCGGGTAACGGATCTCCCGTTTTGTCAATCGCAATGGCGCCTACCAAAGCTTCTTTGAAAATAAATGTATGGTCAAAATTATGAGCTATGGCATCTAGCGCTTTAACTGCTTGGGCGGTTACTTCTGGACCAATGCCATCACCTGATAATACTGCGATGTCTAGTTTCATTTTTAATTACATTTTGAGTAAGAAAGAAAACAAAGCAAAGACAGGTTTCTTAAAACTAGACTGCGTGGCTTTTTTCTTTTCTTTTTTCTATTGTCTATGTTACAGTATTAAAATTAAGCTAAATTCTTGAGGAATCAAATTTTTATGTTTTATCTTAAGGGATTAACTAAAAAATCAATAATGTAATTTGGGGTGTTGTGTTTATTTCTAAATAAATAAATTCTACTAAATTATATAGCTTACCAATTAGGACTACTATATGTATAATTCTTATAATTTTTGGGTACTATCTAATATAATACTATGAATCTCTATAAAAAAATACCTGCAAGTCATTAACGACTTGCAGGTCTAATTTGTTGTTTCCTATTTAAATAATTATGCAACTATTGCCATAGGAATATCACTTTCTTTCATGATTTCATGAATATCCTCATCGATTACTTCTTTTTTGCTATCTGCATATTGTAAGAATTTAGGATACACATCATCCAACTGAAGTTTTGTTAATTCGTATCCAACTTTTTTGGCTCTATATGCCAAAGCTGCTCTACCACTTCTAGCGGTTAATATAATCGCAGATTCTGTAACTCCAACTTCTTCTGGATCTATTATTTCATACGTTTCTCTGTTCTTGATTACACCGTCCTGATGTATTCCAGAACTGTGAGCAAATGCATTGGCACCAATAATGGCTTTGTTTGGTTGCACCATCATTCCCATATGGTTAGAAACCATTTGACTTGTTTCATACAACAATCTAGAATCAATACCTGTATTAATATTTAGGTAAGGGTGTTGCTTCATGATCATTACTACTTCTTCAAGAGCAGTGTTACCAGCACGTTCTCCAATACCATTAATAGTACATTCTATTTGTCTTGCACCGTTCATTACACCAGCAATAGAATTAGCAGTTGCTAATCCAAGATCATTATGACAATGACACGAGATAGTAACATTATCGATACCTTTTACGTTTTCTTTTAGGTACTTTATTTTGGCACCATATTCTTCTGGTAAACAATATCCCGTTGTATCGGGGATATTAAGAACAGTAGCTCCTGCTTTAATCACAGCTTCACAAATTCTTGCTAAAAACTCATTATCAGTTCGTCCTGCATCTTCTGCAAAGAATTCTACGTCTTCTACAAATGATTTTGCATATTTTACCGCAGCAACCCCACGCTCTATAACTTTTTCTTGAGTAGAGTTAAATTTATATTTAATATGAGATTCAGAAGTACCTATACCTGTATGGATTCTTGGTCTTTTTGCAATCTGCAGCGCTTCTGCAGCAACCTTGATATCTTTTTCTACTGCTCTGGTAAGTCCACAAACAGCTGCATTTTTAACAATTTTAGCGATTTCATTTACAGAAGTAAAATCTCCAGGACTAGAAACAGGAAATCCAGCTTCAATAATATCAACACCCAAAAGATCGAGCTGCTTTGCAATTACTAATTTTTGTTGTGTGTTTAATTTACACCCTGGGACTTGCTCTCCGTCTCTAAGCGTCGTATCGAAAATTTGGACTTTATTACTACTCATAGTATTTAATGAATTTTGCTTTAATATGTTCCTTAAAAAGTATCATCTTTATAAAATATTATTAAAAGATGTTTCTTTTATCTCTTACGAATTTATATTTTGCTAATTCAAAAGAGAAGCGTTTAATTAAAGCTTTTACAATGCTAAAATCTTTTATTGAAAACTTAAAATATTGTTAATCAGTTAATTATATCACATTTTCATACAATGACTAATGATCAAAAAGATCCTTTGTTTATTCTGGTAAAATCACTTTCTAAGTCAGAAAAAAGACAATTTAAAGTATATGTTGGTAGATTAGGAGTAAATACAGATTCAAAATTCCTAGCTCTTTTTAATCATTTAGATAAAAATGACAATATGGACGAAGACCTTATTGTTTCTAAAGGAATTGTAAAAAAACAACAACTTTCTAATTTAAAGGCTCATTTATATAAACAAATATTGGTGAGTCTTCGGTTAAGTCCTTTACATCAAAACATAAGAACCCAACTAAGAGAACAGTTTGATTTTGCTTCTATTTTGTACCATAAAGGACTGTATAAACAAAGTCTTAAAATTCTGGATAAAGCAAAGGCATTGGCAAAAGAAAATGAAGAACATAATATTGCCTATGAAATTGTAGAGTTCGAGAAAGTTATAGAAACACAGTATATAACGAGAAGTATTAATAATAGAGCAGACGAACTAACTGTAGAAGCAAAAATGTTAAGCATGAAGAATGTATTGACAAGTAAGCTTTCTAATTTGTCATTACAGTTATATGGATTAATGCTTAAAAGTGGATATGTTAGAAATGATAAGGAGCATAAGATAGTTACAGAATATTTTGATAATAAATTACCTAAATATGAGTGGAATGTACTTGGTTTTAGAGAAAAATTATGGTTGTATAAAGCTCATTTGTGGTATGGTTTTATAATTCAGGATTTTTTGTCATGTTATAAGTACTCAAAAAAATGGGTAGACTTGTTTTATGACTACCCTAAAATGATGAATCAGAATCCTGTGTTTTTCTTACGAGGAAATCATTACTTATTAGAATCTTTATTTTTGATAAAAGATAAAGGACAGCTAAAATCCACATTGCAAAAATTTGAACACTCCATTTCTGAGTCTTCGTTTCCAAGTGATGATAATATAGAAGTATTGAAATTTCAATACATTTATAATAATAAACTAAATGTTCATTTTCTGGAAGGTAGTTTTGAAGAAGGTGAATATCTCGTTGGAGAAATTTTAGCTGGTATATCAGAATTTAAAAATAAATTAGATGATCACCACATCATGGTGTTTTATTATAAAATTGGTTGCTTGTATTTTGGGATGGCAAATCATAAAAAATGTATTGAATATTTAGCCAAAATTATTACCAATAAATCATTAAAGATGCGTGAAGACCTAATGTGTTTCTCTAGAGTTCTTAGTTTGGTGGCACATTATGAAGCAGGCATGGATTATCATCTGGAAACTCAGTTAAAAGAGACGTATAGGTTCTTAATAAAAATGAATGACTTACATGAGGTGCAAAAAGAAATGATTAAGTTTCTTAAAAATCTGGGAGATATATTTCCTCATCAAATCAAAGATGAATTTAAAAAATTACACAAAAATTTAAAACAATACGAAAATCATCCTTATGAAAAAAGAGCCTTTTTATATCTCGATATTTTATCGTGGTTAGAGAGTAATATAGAAGGGCGACCAGTAGCAGATATTATTAAAGAAAAGGCAAAGGGGTTAATACGTTAAAAGTTTGTTATTAAATAGTTAATGCTGTTTCTTTGTACTTATTAAGTAAGGACAATAGGTAAACATAAAACAATGACCATGCCTGAAGCCTTATAAATTAGGATAGGGTATATCGCTTTTGGTACGTTTTATATGTAATAAATAAAGTCATAGGATTGGAATACACGACTTTGTTTTAACATTATTTATTGTAAAGTATATATACATGAAAGTAAAAGGGAGATTAGAAAAAGTATTTTTATTGTTTTGCTTTTTAAGTTTTTTAATTGTGAAATCACAACAGAGAGTAACGGTTGACGATCAGCAATTTACTGTACAAGAACTAGTAGAAGATGTATTGATAGATAGCCCCTGTGCAGTTGTAGAAAATATTACTTCTTTTACGGGGACAGCTCAAGGTTTTAATGGGATTGGATATTTTCAAGCAAATAATTCTAATTTTGAAATAGAAAAAGGAATTGTGCTAAGTACCGGTAATGCAAGAAATGCTGCCGGACCTAATAGTACCGAGTTGAGTGATGGTAATAATCAATGGGTTGGAGATTTTGATTTAAGAACTGTTACGGGTACTTCGGCATTAAATAATGCAACTTACATTCAATTCGAGTTTGTTCCTACCATTGATTTTATAAGTTTTGACTTTTTATTTGCTTCAGAAGAGTATACACAAAACTTTCCATGTACTTTTTCAGATGTTTTTGCTTTTATATTAACAGATTCTTCTGGTAACTCTAGAAATTTGGCAGTAGTACCAGGGACAAATCCCGCAGTTCCTATTAAAGTAACAACGGTACACCCTGGAGTAGATTTAAATAATGATGGCGACTTTAACGATACTATAGGGGTGAATTCTGAATGTCCTCCGCAAAATGAAAATTATTTCAATACAAAAATTCCTCAAGGCAATACAGGTGCTATAAATTTTAATGGGTATACAGAAGTATTAACAGCATCAGGCAGTGTGGTAGTTAATGAACGTTATACAATTAAATTGGTTATAGCAGATAACTCTGACAGTGCATTTGATTCGGCAGTGTTTCTAGCAGGAGGAAGTTTTGATATTGGTGGTGATTTAGGAGATGACAGAACTATTGCAACTGGTAACCCCGGTTGTTTAGGGACCCCGATCGTATTAAATGCTACTTTAGGAACGGGCTCTACTTATGCTTGGCTGAAAGATGGTAATCCCTTAGCCCCTGGAGATGGAACTACGATATTAGCTGGGGGTGCTCAGTTAGAAGTAACTCAGGACGGAGTGTATAGTGTTACTATTGATATTTCTGGAGGTTGTAATACAACAGAATCTGTAATTATTGAATTTGATACACCTCCAACCGTGCAAAACACAGTTACGTTGTTGCAATGCGATGATGATACTGATGGTTTTTCGTTGTTTAATTTGTCAGAAGCTAATACGTTAGTTTCTAATAATGCTGACAACGAGGTTTTTACCTATTATTTAACCGAACAACAGGCAATTAATGGTACTATGACTGGGAGAATTAATGATTTTACGGCATATCCAAATCCAACAATCACAAACAGTACGGTATATGCAAGAGTAGAAACTACGTATTGTTTCGAAACTGCCAGGGTTGATTTACAGGTTTCTACCACACAAATTCCAGCTAATTTTAATCTGACCTATACCTTATGTGATAATAATGATAGTGATCCTACAGATGGAGTGGCAACATTTAATTTTAGTGATGCTACTGCTCAAATTGAACAATTATTTTCTTCTGGACAAAATTTAACCATTCGATATTATCAGAATGAAGCAGATGCTTTGTCAGAACAAAATGCCATTGCAGATATATCCAACTATCGAAATGAATCTTCTCCTTTAAATCAAAACATATATGTTAGGGTAGAAAATGGAGTTGCTAATTCTTGCCTTGGGTTAGGAGAACATATTACATTGGTAGCATTGCCAATTATTCCCATTCCTATAGAAGATGAATATGCCATGTGCCTGGATTCTGATGATACTTTTATTAATTTGGTGCCAACAGATGAAATTGATACTGGCTTAAGTGCGACAAACTATACTTTTAAATGGTATACGGGTACATCACAAACACCTCAAAACGAAATTGCAGGAGAAACACAACCGTTCTTTTTGCCAAATACCCCTGGGATTTATACTGTGGTTGCAACTAATATCCAAACAGGATGTGAATTGTCAAAATCAACAGAAGTAGTGGTTTCTTATCCACCAGAAAGTGCTACAACAGAGCTGTTATCAGGAGCATTTTCTAATAATGCGAAGATTGCAGTTACTGTAGAAGGTAATGGACAATATGAATTTAGAATTGATAATGGAGATTGGCAAGAATCTAATATCTTTGAGGGAGTTTCTAGAGGAGAGCATACGGTTTATGTTCGAGATTTTAAAATGTGTGGTGAGTTAGCGGTCGAAGTAGAAAAAATTGTGAGCCATCCTGAGTATTTTACTCCTAATGGAGATGGTTTTCATGATTTATGGGATATAGAAGGTAGTGAAAATGTAACCATATTAGATGTGACTATTTTTGATAGATATGGTAAATTGCTGGCAGATTTAGGAGCATCAGGCATTTGGGACGGAACATACAACGGAAATATATTACCATCTAGTGACTACTGGTTTAGAGTACAATATATAGAAGAAGGAATTACCAAAGAATTTAAATCAAGTTTTTCATTAATACGATAAAAAAATAAAGATTGGCAAAAGGGCAAACCACACATGTAAGAAGTGTATTAGAGTTAAATCTGGCTATGCTTTTTATAAGCACTTCGGGGGTATTAGGAAGACATATAGATATGCCAGTGCCAGTTATTATATGTTTTAGAGCGATTTTGGCCGGTTGTATCTTATTTCTGTTTTGTAAATGGAAAAAAATTTCTTTTAAAATAGAAAGTAAAGATCGCCTTTCTGTTATTGCAGGAGGTATCTTAATGGGATTGCATTGGATTACTTATTTTTACTCCTTAAAAATGTCTAATGTTGCTATAGGAATGTTATCCTTGTTTACATATCCTGTGATTACATCTTTTCTAGAGCCCTTGGTGTTAAAAGTAAAATTTCAAAAAATGCATTTGGTTTTAGGAGCATTGGTTTTGATCGGAATTTACTTTTTAGTCCCTGATTTTAGTTTAGAAAATAGTTATGCAAAAGCGGTTGGAGTAGGAGTGTTTTCTGCATTTTGTTACGCGCTAAGAAATTTAATCATGAAAACTAAAGTAGGTGTATATCACGGTTCAATGTTAATGTGGTATCAGTTGGTGATTATGGCGGTACTATTATTACCTGCTATTTTTATTATGGATAGCTCTCGAATTGTATCACAATTGCCATATATTCTGGTGTTAGCTTTACTTACGACTGCGATAGGGCACACCATGTTTTTGTATAGTCTTAAGCGATTTTCGACTACCACAGCAAGTATTATAGGTAGCGTTCAGCCGGTATATGGTATCATTTTAGGGATCGTATTTCTAAAAGAATATCCAGAATACTCCACGATAATTGGTGGAATATTAATTCTAACATCTGTAGTTATAGAAAGTGTAAGATCTTATAAAAAATGATCATATTTTTGGAGTAAAATTCTGGTATTTTCTAAAAAAGTATATCTTCGTGTTTCTGAAATTAAGATTTTTTTAACTTTTTAACCCAGATTTATTTATGAAACTCAAATTTTTAATCTGTTTTTTTGCTTTAGCAATGTGTGTAACATCATGTTCCAAAGATGATGATTCTAATTCTACAAACACTACAGAAACTAAAGAGCTTATCTCTGTTTTTTCTGATGTCGAATTTTCATTAGATGATTCTGCTCGTTTTTATGCCACAAGTACAGGAAGAATGTATGGTTCGTCAGCAATTGATAGTGAAACTTCTAAGATTATCGATTTAGTAGGCGATAGTAATCAGGCATTTATTGCGTTTTCTAGCCCTTCTGCCGTAAATGAAATTGCTAATGGTACAGTAACAAAAATTCAACATACAAATGTTTCTATGACAGTAGCAGAATTTGATGCTATTAAAGATTCAAAGGCTTTAGCAGCAATAAAAGTAACAAATGATAATGATAGTGTAGGTTTGTCAGATTATAAGAATAACATTATCCTTTTTGAAAATGCCGATGGGAAAAAGGGAGCTATTAAGTTGAAAGCAATTAATGCGACAAGACTCCTAGTTGATATAAAAGTTGTAAAGTAATATGGTTATTTTATAGAATAATTGTAACTAAAAAACTTCTTATCTATTGTAAGAAGTTTTTTAGTTACAATTATTCCAAACAGGATCTGGAGGAAGAGGAGCTGTTATGATAAGTGTCTCTTTTTTTACAGGGTGAATAAAACTAAGTTTTCGAGCATGTAAATGAATACTACCATCTTTATTGCTACGATCCGCTCCATATTTTAAATCACCTTTAATAGTGCAACCAATACTAGAGAGTTGTGATCGAATTTGATGATGACGGCCTGTATGCAGGTCAATTTCTAAAAGATAATAATTGGTGAGTTTTTTTATTTGCCGATATTCTAAAATTGCCTGCTTACTATCGGGAACTTTTTTTAGGTTGGCGTATGATTTGTTTTGTTTTGGGTTACGTTTTAGCCAGTGTGTTAAGGTATTCTGCTGTTTTGGAGGAGCGCTTTTAACCACTGCCCAATACGTTTTTTTTGCTTCTTTGTTTGCAAATAAAGCATTGAGTCTAGTCAATGCCTTGGTTGTTCTTGCAAACACAATAATACCACTAGTAGGACGATCTAATCTGTGTACCACACCTAGAAATACAGCACCAGGTTTGTGATATTTGTCTGCAATATATTCTTTAACAATATCACTAAGAGGTTTGTCACCAGTTTTGTCTCCTTGTACAATGTCTCCAGGGCGCTTGTTAACAATAATCAAATGATTATCCTCATATAAAACCTGAAGATTGTTTTTGTTTGAAAGTATTTTTATAGACAATGTATCGAGATTAAAAATAATAAGAATAAGTAGAACTAATATTGCTCATTTTCATTCGGAAAATTAACCGTTTTAACATCGGTAACATATTGCTTGAAAGCATTTGTCATATCGCTATATAAATCTAAGTATCGCCTAAGAAACCGAGGGTTAAATTCGTGTGTCATCCCTAGCATATCATGAGTCACTAGTACTTGTCCATCAACACCATTTCCTGCGCCAATGCCTATGACAGGAATTGTTAAAACCTCTGCAATTTCCTTTGCTAGTTTTGCAGGTACTTTTTCTAGTATAATAGCAAAACATCCTATTTTTTGTAACACCAGTGCATCTTCTTTTAGTTTTTTTGCTTCTTCTTCTTCTTTGGCTCGAACGGTATAGGTTCCAAACTTGTAGATAGATTGAGGAGTTAGTCCTAGGTGCCCCATCACGGGTATTCCTGCATTCAGAATTCGTTTAATAGATTCCTTAATTTCTTTACCGCCTTCTAGTTTAACAGAATGCCCTCCCGATTCTTTCATAATTCGTATAGCAGATCGCAATGCTTCTTTAGGGTCACTTTGATAACTTCCGAATGGTAAGTCTACAACAATCAGTGCACGATCAATAGCACGTATTACAGAAGATGCATGGTAAATCATTTGATCTAGTGTAATAGGAAGCGTTGTCTCATGACCCGCCATGACGTTCGAGGCAGAGTCACCCACCAAAATAACATCGATTCCTGCACCATCTACGATTTTTGCCATGGTGTAATCATAAGCGGTGAGCATAGATATCTTTTCTTTATTGGCCTTCATTTCGACCAAAGATTTTACAGTAACTCGCTTATAATCCTTTTTTGCTACAGACATATGTAATTTTTTATGTGATAAAAGTAAACAATTACAAATTGGGTGGCAAGCGTATTTTATTTGGATTGTTACTGTTTTTGTTAAAATAAAAGAATGATATACTAAGAATAAAAAAGAGGGTGTCATCACACCCTCTTTATCTAATGTTTTATTTTTTCTTGTTATTTGTTTTCTTTTAGTTTACTGGCTTGTTTTGTCCAGTTATCTCTCTCGATTCTACCAGGAAAGAACTGAATCAATTCTGTAACAGTTTCGATGTCTTCTTTGGTGAATTTACTAATTTGTTCAAAGGTGTAAATACCAATACTATTTAGCTTTTCTTCTATAAATGGCCCTACACCACTAATAAGTTTTAAATCATCTTTTTCAGAAGCATCTGCTTTTCCAAAACTTTCAAAGTTTAATGTTGGTTTGGGTTTATTTTCTTCAGAGGGCATTCCTCCATGATCCATTGTTTTAATAGCTTTGACTTTATTCTCGGCAGGAGTATTGGTGCCAGAGAAAGTAGAGTTAGCCTTTTCATAAGGTTTGTTTTTAAGAAGATCGTTCATTTTTTCGCACTCTTCTAAGGCCGATTTGTATTTGTTTTTAAGGGCCCATTTAGATAATAACCAACCTAGCAAAAAAGCTAGAAATAATAATAATAGTAGACACCACCAGTTTACTTCGTTTAAAAAATCTAACATAGTTTTAGTTGTTTTAGTTTACAGATATTTCTATTCTTCTATTTTTTGCTTTGTTTTCGTCACTGTCATTAGGAACGATTGGACTTAACTCACCTTCGGATAAAGCTTTTATTTTTTCCTTGGGAATTCCTTGAGAAATAAAATGTTGTTTTACATTATTTGCTCTTTGTTGTCCATACCATAGGTTTGCTTCATCAGTGCCTACATTATCTGTGTGCCCCGTGACTGTAACAACTTCATCAGGATGTTTATCCAGGTAATTTTTTAGTTCTAACGTATAATTTGATAATGTTGCGTCTGGTTGAAAAGTCTTTTGCCCAAATTCTGAGTATAATACTTTGTCGGTAATGCTCTTTTCGACTTCGGCAAGCCTTTCTTTGTTTAAGGTGTTAAATTTTAAATCAATCCCGCCGTTATAGTTTCCATCAGTATCGTACTCATAATTTTTTTGAAGCTCTTTGGTCACAATTCGATCAGGGTTTATTCCAACTTCTACCAGTAGGTTTTTTATAAAATTGGCTCTGGTTGCTCCATATTTCAGATTTTGATCTCTTTCAGATGTATTTTCATATCCATAAATGATTAATTCCTGATCTTGATGTTGACCTAAATAATCCGCTATTTTTGTACCAAAGTCTTGTAAAGAAGCTGGGATAAAAACATCTCCATTTTCATTGTTAATTTTTAAGTTATCGGGATACCTAAAAATGTCTTGATCCTCGAGATCTTTTACAAACAAGCCTGACATCATTTTTTTTGCGGCAGCGATGCTGTCCTCTAAAGCTTTTTTTGCCAAAGCTTCTGCTTCAAGATTTTCTTTTTCGTTGACCACTGTTGTAGAATTAGTAATATCTTTTGCGCACCAGTCGCAAGAATAGTACCACCACATTGCTAGCCAGGCAAACAATAAGAAAATGAGTAATGAAATTAAATTTTTCATATGTTGTTGATTAATGTTAGTGTATTAAAGTTATAAAATTGTTTATTATCAACCTATTATGAAGAATATTTTCTAAAGATTTATAAGGCTATAAAGATGAATAGCAAAAAAATAAGTTCAAATGCGTTTCAGAAAAAAATATTTTTTATAAATTCGCGTCGTATTTACGAAATCAATGAAAAATAAAAATTTACATCATCATCATTCTTACATTTTCGCTCAGGCGTGGTAGGTGTGATATGTGTATAAAACATATTAATAAAGTAACCCGTTTGAGCAAGTTCAGACGGGTTTTTTGTTTAGACAAACCTTGTTTTTTTGAATAGCTTAAACACAACAAAAGTAACATGTCAAAAATTAAAATTGCGATCCAAAAAAGTGGACGCCTCAACGAAGATTCTGTAAAAATATTGAAAGACTGTGGGATTTCTATTGATAATGGAAAGGATCAGCTTAAAGCCGAAACTCGTAACTTTCCTATGGAAGTTATGTTTTTACGTAATGGGGATATTCCTCAATACCTAAGAGATGGAGTAGTAGACATTGCGATTATAGGAGAGAATGTGTTGATCGAAAAAGGAAAAGATATAACAATCGCAGAGCGTTTAAATTTTTCTAAGTGTAAAGTTTCTTTGGCGGTACCCAAAGAGTTTGAGTATAACTCTATAAAAGATTTGGATGGGAAAAGGATTGCTACGTCTTATCCTAATACGGTTAAAGAATATTTAAAAAATAAGGATATCACAGCAGAACTACACCAAATATCAGGCTCTGTAGAGATTGCACCTAATATTGGTTTGGCAGATGCGATTTGCGATATTGTTTCTAGTGGCAGTACTTTATTTAAAAATAACCTAAAAGAAGTAGAAGTAATGCTTACTTCTGAAGCTGTATTGGCAGTGTCTCCTAAAATATCAGAAGAAAATAAAAAACTACTCGAAAAATTACAGTTTAGAATTAATGCAGTTTTAAAAGCAAGAAATTCTAAATACGTATTATTAAATGCTCCTAATGATAAGATAGAAAATATTGTTAGAATATTACCAGGTATGAGAAGTCCAACGGTACTTCCGTTAGCAGAAGAGGGATGGAGCTCTATTCATACTGTAGTAGAAAAGAATAAGTTTTGGGATATTCTTGATGAACTAAAAGAAGAAGGAGCTGAAGGTATTTTGGTATGCCCGATAGAAAAGATGGTTTTATAGATAATAACAGTAGTAATATGCAAAAGATATATAACCCAGATAACAATACTTGGTCAGAGTTACTTAAAAGACCAACTCAGACAGTGGCTGATATAGAGAGCATTGTTTTAGGAGTTTTTGATGAAGTCAAAGCCAATAGAGATATTGCTATTAAAAAGTATACCGAAAAATTTGATAAAGTAGCTTTGGATACATTACTGGTGACAGATAGTGAGGTGGAAGAAGCAAAAAGATCAGTAAGCCAAGAATTAAAAAATGCCATTCTTTTAGCAAAGTCGAATATAGAAGCTTTTCATGCTGCTCAAAGAACTGATAAAGTTGCTATAGAAACTACAGATGGAGTAGAATGTTGGCAGGAGAAAAGACCAATACAAAAAGTAGGATTGTATATTCCGGGAGGAACAGCACCATTGTTTTCTACTATATTAATGTTGGCAATTCCTGCAAATATTGCAGGTTGTAAAGAAATTGTACTATGCTCACCTCCAGATAAGGAAGGAAAAATTAACCCTGCTATATTGTACACTGCTAATTTATGTGGAGTAACAAAAATATGTAAAGTAGGAGGTATTCAGGCGGTAGCTGGGATGACATTCGGTACAGAAACCATTCCCAAAGTATACAAAATATTTGGACCAGGAAATCAATTTGTAACCGTTGCCAAGCAGTTAGCTACCAAATTTGGCGTAGCAATCGATATGCCAGCGGGTCCAAGTGAACTTTTGGTCGTTGCCGATGATACAGCCAACGCATCTTTTGTTGCTTCAGACTTGCTAAGTCAGGCAGAACATGGTAAAGATAGTCAAGTGATTTTGGTCTCTACATCAAAAACATTGATAGAAAAAGTAGAAAATGAAGTTACTAAGCAATGTAATGTATTGCCAAGGCGTGAAATTGCAGAGGCGGCCATTGCTAACTCTAAACTGATTTATGTAGAAGACCACACCCAGGCTTTAGCATTGATTAATGAATATGGACCAGAACATTTTATTATTTGTACGTCTAATGATGATTATTATATAAATAATATAGAAAATGCAGGATCTGTATTTATAGGAAATTATACACCAGAAAGTGCAGGGGATTATGCTTCGGGAACCAATCATACATTGCCTACCAATGGATACGCAAAACAATATAGTGGTGTAAACTTGGATAGTTTTATGAAATCAATGACATTTCAGAAAATAACAGAAAAAGGAATCGAAAATATAGGAAATGCAATAGAGTTGATGGCAGAAGCAGAAGGGCTACATGCTCATAAAAATGCAGTAACCTTACGATTAAATAGTCTAAAATAAGAATATAGTTAAGTACATTATACAAGGTTTAGACACTTATTATTAATTACTCTTGGCATAATACTTTTAAACAAACAATGAACGCGATACAATTTAATATAAATACTATAATTCGAGAAAATGTAAAAGGCCTAAAGCCATATTCATCTGCTCGTGATGAGTATGTTTCTGACGGTACAAATATGGTTTTTCTAGATGCAAATGAAAACCCTTTTGAGAATGGAGTAAATAGATATCCAGATCCTCAACAAAGAAACCTAAAGGCAGTACTTGCAAAACAAAATGGAGTGCTACCAGGTAATATCTTACTAGGTAATGGTAGTGATGAAGTGTTAGATCTTTTGTATCGAGCTTTCTGTGAACCTGGTATTGATAATATTATTACGTTGCCACCTACTTACGGAATGTATAAAGTGCTGGCTAATATTAATAATATTGAAGAACGAGAGGTTTTGTTGTCAAATGATTTTCAGCCTAACGTTACCGCTATTTTGGAAGCTACAGATGAAAAATCAAAAATAATTTTTCTTTGTTCTCCTAATAACCCTACAGGAAACTCCTTTTCTGAAGAATACATTTTTAGAATTCTGGAAAACTTTAAAGGAATAGTAGTTATAGATGAGGCGTACATTGATTTTTCTGATAAAGAAAGTTGGATTTCGAGAATTAAGCAATATCCAAACCTGATTATAACTCAGACATTGTCAAAAGCATATGGATTGGCAGGTATTAGATTGGGGTTATGTTATGCTTCTGAAGAAATAATTGATGTTTTAAACAAAATTAAACCGCCTTATAATGTGAATGAACTTACGCAAAAAAGGGCTTTAGAACGTGTTTTAAACGAGGATCAGGTACGATCAGAGGTAACGGCCATTTTGAAAGAAAGAGCAACTTTACTAAAAACGTTAGATCAGATAAGTTTTGTAGAAGAAGTATATAAAACAGATGCTAATTTTGTGCTGGCAAAGGTCGATGATGCAGATGCAAGATATGATCAGTTATTAAAAGCAGGAGTTGTAGTTCGTAATAGAAGTACGCAACCTTTGTGTAAAAATACATTGCGTTTTACTGTGGGGACAGAAAAAGAGAATAAAAAATTGATAGAAGTATTAAAAACTTTATAAATATAACAAATGGGGAAATTTACAATTAAGGGATTACTGTTTTTTTGGATTTGTTTACAGACGAGTAACAGTTGGTCTCAAGAAGAACAATCTAGAACAGAAGAGTCAACAAATGAAAAAGAATTACTTTTGGCATTTCAAAAGTATAGCGATAGTATTAATAATACATTTGATTACCAAACAGGGAGTGTGGTTTTAGAAGGTGATTTGGCGTTATTAAATGTTCCGACGGGATATAAGTTTTTGAATAAAAAACAAGCGGCATATGTGTTGTCTGATTTATGGGGAAATCCTCCTTCTGGAAACGAAGGTTTGTTAGGGATGTTGGTAAAAGAAAATGAATCACCAGTAGATGTTTCTTATGCCGTAGAAATTTCTTATTCTGAAGAAGGATATATAGAAGATGATGATGCAGATGATATAGATTATAATGAATTACTGGAAAGTATGCAAGAAGATACAAAAAGCGTAAATCCAGAAAGAAAAAAACAAGGATATCCAACTATCGATTTAATAGGGTGGGCAGCCAATCCTTTTTATGATCAACAAAATAAAAAATTACATTGGGCAAAAGAACTTAAATTCGAGGGAGAAGAAGAAAATACCTTAAATTATAATATAAGGGTTTTGGGGCGTAAAGGTTTTATTAATCTTAATGTGATTGGTACTATGGGAGTTTTAGATGATGTTACTGCCAATTTAAATCCAGTTCTGGGTAGTGTTAATTTTAAAGAAGGGTACCGATATGAAGATTTTGATTCGAATATAGATGAAGTAGCTGCGTACGGAATTGGTGGTTTGATAGCAGGAAAAGTATTAGCTAAGGCTGGTTTTTTTGCATTACTTCTTAAATTTTGGAAATTTATTGCAATTGGACTGGGAGGTTTGTTTGTGGCCTTCAAAAAAAGAATATTAGGTAAAAAAGAAGAAGCATAAATTTGATATGTCAAATAGTATGAAAAAGAAAGTATTATTTATAGATCGTGATGGTACAATCATTAAAGAAACAGTAGACGAACAAATAGACGCGTTCGAAAAAATGATTTTTTATCCAAAAGCATTTACCTATTTGGGTAAAATAGCCAAAGAGTTGGATTATGAATTGGTAATGATTACCAATCAAGATGGATTAGGTACAGATGTTTTTCCTGAAGATACTTTTTGGCCAGTTCATAATTTTATTATGACTTCATTCGAAAATGAAGGAGTTGTTTTTGATAAAGTATTTCTGGATAGAACCTTTCCGCATGAAAATGCAGATACAAGAAAACCAGGTACTGGTTTGCTTACCGAGTATTTTTCTGAGGATTATGACCTCGAAAACTCTTTTGTAATAGGTGATCGATTAACAGATATGGAATTGGCAAAAAATCTGGGATCCAAAGGGATTTTTATTAATGATCATACCAATCTGGGTACTAGAGAAGTTACAATTGAACAAGACGAGCTAAATAATTTTATCGCCATAGAAACGAATGATTGGCAAAAGATTTATGAGTTTTTAAAACTTAATGATCGCACTGCCGAAATTTCTCGCAAAACCAATGAAACAGATATCTATATAAAATTAAACCTCGACGGTACCGGTAAAAGCGATATTGCTACTGGTTTAGAGTTTTTTGATCATATGCTGGATCAAATTGCACGTCATGGGCAAATGGACTTGGATATAAAAGTGAAAGGTGACTTAGAAGTTGATGAACACCATACCATCGAAGACACAGCAATTGCATTAGGTGAGGTGTTTAGCAAAGCTCTGGGGAATAAACTAGGGATCGAGCGCTACGGTTTTTGTTTGCCAATGGATGATTGTTTGGCGCAGGTAGCAATTGATTTTGGAGGAAGGAATTGGTTGGTTTGGGATGCCGATTTTAAAAGAGAAATGATTGGTAAAATGCCTACAGAAATGTTTTATCATTTTTTTAAATCGTTTACAGACGGAGCCAAAGCTAATCTAAATGTAAAAGCAGAAGGAACCAACGAACATCATAAGATAGAAGCAATTTTTAAGGCGTTTGCAAAAGCTATTAAAGTTGCAGTAAAAAGAGACCCCGATAAAATGGTATTACCAAGTACAAAAGGAGTTTTATAAATATACATGAATTAAGAAGGAAGAGTGATTGAAATTGGTCATAAATCCGAAATCATAAATCTGAAATCAAATTGAAAATAGTAATTATCAATTACGGAGCAGGAAATATTCAATCGATTAAATTTGCAATTCAACGGTTGGGATATGAGGCGATATTAAGCGATGACCCAGAGGTTATTAAAGCCGCTGATAAGGTGATTTTTCCTGGTGTAGGAGAAGCTAGTAGCGCAATGAGTAAATTAAAAGAATCGGGACTTGATACGTTGGTGCCAGAGCTAAAACAGCCTGTATTAGGGATTTGCCTTGGGATGCAGCTTATGTGCAATCATACCGAAGAGGGTGATACAAAAGGATTAGGGATTTTTGATGTTAATGTAGTGCGATTTAATCATGGAGTAAAAGTACCACAAATCGGTTGGAACCAAATCGAATCGCTTAATTCTGTTTTATTTAATGAAGTAGAAGAAAAAGAATATATCTATTTGGTGCATAGTTATTATGCTCCTGTTACCAAAGATACGGTAGGACAAACGCAATATGGTGTTACCTATACTACAGCTTTGCAAAAAGATAATTTTTACGGTACCCAGTTTCACCCAGAAAAAAGTAGTGTTACAGGGCAAAAAATATTAAAGAATTTTTTAGAGTTATGAGAATCATACCAGCAATAGATATCATAGATGGAAAATGTGTGAGGCTTTCTAAAGGAGACTATGATACAAAGAAAATATATAACGAAAACCCACTTGAAGTAGCAAAAGAATTTGAAGCGCACGGAATCCAATACCTGCATTTGGTAGATTTGGATGGGGCTAAATCAAAGCATATAGTAAATCATAGTGTTTTAGAACAAATAGCTACCAAAACAAACTTAAAAATTGATTTTGGAGGTGGTTTGAAAACAGACGAAGATTTAAAAATTGCTTTCGAAAGTGGGGCAAATCAAATAACAGGAGGAAGTATTGCGGTAAAAGATGCCGAAACTTTTAAATCCTGGATTACCAAATTTGGGAATAACAAAATAATTTTGGGAGCTGATGCTCATAATGAAAAAATTGCTGTAAGCGGATGGCAGGAAGAAAGTGATGAAGAGTTAATACCTTTTATACAAGGATATCAAAAGGAAGGAATCTCTTATGTGATTTGTACCGATATAAGTAAAGATGGAATGTTAGAAGGTCCTTCTTTTGATTTGTATGCAAAGATTTTATCGCAAGCAAACGATCTTAAATTAATAGCTTCTGGAGGAATTTCTACATTTGATGAATTGCCTAGACTTGCAGAATTAGGTTGTGAAGGTACTATTATCGGGAAAGCAATTTATGAAAATAGAATTAGTCTAAAACAATTAGAGAATTATATTCTTAATAATCATGAGTAAAGAACAAATATCTTGGAGCGATTTTTCTAAAATAGATATACGAGTTGGTACCATTCTTACTGCAGAATTTTTTGAAGAAGCCAGAAATCCTGCCTATAAGTTGAGTATTGACTTTGGAGCTCTAGGTGTAAAAAAGTCTTCAGCACAGATTACTAAGTTATACCAACCCGAAGATATTGTAGGGAAACAGGTAGTTGCAGTAGTTAATTTTCCTCCAAAGCAAATTGCTAACTTAATGAGTGAGTGCTTGGTTTTAGGAGGGTTAGGAGAAGATAAAGAAGTAATATTGTTGCAAACGGAAAGAAACGTTGAAAACGGCACTAAAATCGCTTAATATGTTAACAAAAAGAATTATACCGTGTCTGGATATTAAAAATGGAAGAACCGTAAAAGGTGTTAATTTCGTAGATTTAAGAGATGCAGGTGACCCAGTAGAATTAGCACAAATATATTCTGAAACTGGAGCCGATGAATTGGTGTTTTTGGATATTTCTGCTACCGAAGAAAGAAGAAGAACTTTGGCAGATTTGGTGCTTAGAGTAGCAGAGAAAGTGAATATACCATTTACCGTTGGTGGAGGGATTTCTTCTATAGAAGATGTAGATATATTATTACAGAATGGTGCAGATAAGGTTTCTATAAATTCGTCAGCTGTAAAAAATCCTCAGTTGATCAATGATTTATCAGGTAAATTTGGTAGTCAGTGTATTACAGTAGCTATAGATGCAAAGCAAATAGATGGAGAATGGATTGTGCATCTTGTGGGAGGTAAAGTGCCTACCGAGCTAAATTTGTTTGATTGGGCAAAAGAAGTAGAAGAAAGAGGAGCTGGAGAGATTTTATTTACATCTATGGATAATGACGGTACCAAAGATGGATTTGCGAATAAGGCACTAGCAAGGTTATCTACAGAGCTTAATATACCCATTATTGCTTCAGGAGGAGCAGGTAATATCGAACACTTTGTGGATACTTTTAAAGAAGGGAAGGCAGATGCAGCATTAGCGGCCAGTGTTTTCCATTTTAAAGAAATTGAAATAAAAAAGCTGAAACAAGAATTACAGAGTAATGATATTCCTGTAAGACTTTAGAAAATTGTCATAAAGTTGACTAAAAAGAAATATTAATTAAAATACCCGTAAAATACCATCTTTAAAAGAAATATGGTTGGGGAAATGGCCATGAAAATAGATTTTAATAAAAATCAAGACGGACTGATACCAGCAATTATTCAGGATGCACTAACAAAAAACGTATTGATGTTAGGGTATATGAATCAAGAAGCTTATGATAAAACAATAGCAACAAATAAAGTAACCTTTTTTAGTCGTTCTAAACAACGTTTGTGGACCAAAGGTGAAGAGAGTGGTAATTTTTTGAATCTTGTAAGTATCAAAAATGATTGTGATCATGATACATTGTTAATTACTGTAAATCCAGCTGGACCAACTTGCCATACAGGAACAGGTACTTGTTGGGGAGAAGATAATAATCAGGAGTTTGGTTTTTTATCAGAATTAGAATCTGTAATCAAAAACAGAAAAGAAAATAAGGAAGATGAAAAGTCGTATGTAGCTTCTTTATTTAGAAAAGGAATTAATAAAATAGCTCAAAAAGTAGGCGAAGAGGCTGTAGAGGTTGTTATCGAAGCCAAAGATGATGATGAAAACCTTTTTCTAAATGAAAGTGCGGACCTGTTGTTTCATTATTTAATCTTACTACAAGCCAAAGGATATGCATTAAATGATATTGTAGAAGTTTTAAAATCAAGAGGCTAAAAGAAGAGATAGATTGCAGTAGTTTCAGTAAAAACAACTCATTGTTATTATTTTATTAAGATTTATTTAATAATTTAGCTTTCTAAATCTATCAATTTTGAAACTAACAAATGAGAAACTAGTGTTTTTGGGGAAAAAACTAGTTATTTTAAGCATCTTGTTTGTATCATGCTATCATTCTTATTCACAATGTAATCAGGTGCTTCCTGATATTACACAATGTGATATGGAGAATGTAGATTTTGATATAAATGGCGATCCAGACGGTATTATAAATATTTATACAGAAACCGGTACTACAGTAGTAGATGGTGTTTGGTCTATAGACCCAAGATTTTCTAGCGCTTTTGATCCTGCTACTGGTAACTTGGCTATGTGGGCGTTGCAAAACTCGACAACCTTAAGCAATATAAATGATTATACCTTCGAGTTAAGAAATGCCACCTGTGGTACAGACCCTGCAATGACAGTTAGGCTTGTTTTAGGCCCTTATTCTGGAGTTGCTTTACCTCCTTTTGGGATTAATAATATAAATGTTGAAACTTGCGATGAAGGACAGTTTGATCTTTTCGAAGCTTTAGTGTCAGATTCAAGAATTCCGCCACCACACCTTAATGGAGTATGGGAATATAGAGGAGCCAGTCCTAATTTCTTAGCAATTAATGATGGGCATTTATTTAATGCAGAAATTCCATACCAACCAGGATTACCATTAGTAGATCAAGAAGTTTTTGAGGTGGTTTATGTAGTGCCAGGAATGACCCCTTGTGATCCTGTTCAGGAAACCACTATTCGAATTTCTGTAGTCAGGCAAGTTGATCCGGGAACAGCAAACCCAACACAAATTTGCGAAGATGATATATTAGCAGGGTTGTATGATGCTGATATAAACCTTAGAGATGATGCATATCTTGTAGGAGAAGATAATGAAGGGGTTTGGAGTGCTGTTAGTGATCCAACAATGCAAATTTCTGATGAGCAGGATTCTATGGTGAATATAAGAGAGATGTATGACGATCTTATAGATGGTGGAAATAATCTGAGATTTGGTTGCGCTACATATAACTTTACTTATACAGCAGAATCACGATCAGCTGTTTGTAATGATATGTCTACATCCATTCCTTTTACGTTTTATGAACAAGTAAGACCTTTTATACAAATTAACTTACCTCAGTTATGTATTAATAGAGATCCATCAACTTTTGATTTGTTCTCTACATTAGACTTTGCGGTAGAAGGAGGGCAATCCTTTATATACGATAATGATTATAAGACCAATTGGCGATTGGTCTCGGGTCCTTCAGATTTAGGGTTGTTGTCATTAGGAGATGAAAATTATACCCATGAAGGAACAATTAATATCGCTAATGCACAACCTGGGACTTATATCTTCGAATATGGTGTGCATCCTAACATAAATTGTGATGCAACTAATACTTTATGTGATCCATTTGCTACTGGTATCGGGGACCTTAATTATTGTCCACACCCATGTCCTGCAGAATCTACTTTGGTAAGTATAGATATTTTAGCGTTTGATTATGCAGGAGAAGATACCACAGATGTTCATCTATGTGAATCGTTAGGGCAGGTAGACCTTGTAACTCTTTTAAATACTAACGGGAGTACCGTGGCTACCACGGGTGTATGGACAGATGGAGCAGGTACAATTACCAATCCATTTGTGTTTCCTAATATATCTGGTTCACAAACGTTTAATTTTACCTATACGACCAATAGTGTAGATGGTTGTATTGATGTTGCGGATTTAGAGTTTACTATTTATGCGGAGTCTAATGCAGGTACAAGTAGTACAATTACGGTTTGTTCTGATGATCTTACAGTAACACTTTTTGACCTTTTAGGAGGTAACCCAGATACAACAGGAAGTTGGACCGGTCCTTTTGGATATAACTCTAATGGAGATCATTTGGGTGTTTTTGATCAGGATGACACCATGTTACCTATATTAGGAGAAGGTGTTTATACCTATACAGTACCCGGTAGTGCTGGATGTGCAAGTACAGATGAATCAACAATAACTGTTTCTATTGTAAGCCCAGTTACTATTGGGACCGATAGAAGTGAAACCTTTTGTAAGCTAGATGGTCGTGTAAATTTATATTCTCTTTTAGATAGAGATACACCAAGAACTGGTGTTTTTGAAGATACAGATAATACCATGGCGCTAAGTACAGATGGAGTTTTAGAATTCGAAACACTTACCAATAATATTTATGATTTTAGGTATGTGATAGCAAATACACTGCCATGTGATGAATCATCTCTAATTGTATCTGTGCAGATTGTGGACTTACCCATACCTAATGTACCTGATCCAGAGTTTTGTATTTTGGATGCAAAACGACTAGAGGATATAGAGGTAGATGTTTTAAACTATAATTGGTATGACGCTCTGGAAAGTGAAACACCTATAATAGATAATCCTTTGCTATTTGATGAACAAATTTATTATGTAGCTACCGTAGATGCTGATAATTGTGAGTCAGAACGCCTTGAGGTTAAGATTACTATTTTAAATACTGGAGAAAAATTTAAAAATGGAGAGTTATGTACACTGGATTTTCAAGATGGGGTATCTCCTAATGGTGATGGGCAAAATGATACGTTTGATTTGATGATTGACGAAACGTATAATATACCAGAAGCGTTTCCTGATTTCGATTTAAAAATTTATAACCGATACGGTAGTCTGGTGTACGAAGGAAATATCGATACAGAGGAGTTTAGAGGAGGAAGTAACGTTTCGTTGAGTTTGGGTGATGACCTTCCTACTGGAACTTATTTTTATGTTTTTAACCCTAATTTTGAAAATAATTTACCAATTCAAGGTAGTTTTTACCTAAGCAGATAAACCATGAAATTAAAGTTAATTTTTATACTAACGGTAGTTTTCTGCTCGGTAACATATGCCCAGCAAGAACCTCAATATTCGCAATATATGTATAATATGAGTACAGTAAATCCAGCTTATGCCACAGGGCAGAACGGTTTGATTTCTACTGGACTTTTATACAGGAAACAATGGACAGGTATAGAAGGATCTCCTCAAACAGCAAACGTATTTGCAAACATCCCTGTGAGTGATAAGATAGAGTTGAGTGTTAATTATGTAAATGATAAAATAGGAGATGCAATCCCTGTAACCAATGATTATGTTAATGTTGATTTTGCATATATAACCAAAATTTCTGATCAGGCAAGATTATCCTATGGATTAAAAGCAGGTATCAATAGCTTAAAAATAGATCCATCCAATTCTGATGTGATTAGCGATCCAGCTTTTGCTAATAATACTGCTACGACCAATCTAAATGTAGGAGCAGGAGTATATCTGTTTACACATAATTTTTATGCTGGTGTTTCAACACCTAATTTGTTGCCTAGCAGTGTGGATATTGATGGTGTTGGAGTGGCAGAAACTAAAACCCATATATATGGTATCCTAGGATATGTTGTTGATATTTCTGATGAAGTAAAATTAAAGCCATCTACTGTGATAAAACAGGTAATAGATTCTCCTTTAACTTTTGATTTTTCATTAAATTCATTGTTATATGATAAGTTTGAATTAGGAGTTTCGTATCGATATACCGATTCTTTTATAGCATTGGCCGGATTTAATATCACTCAGAACCTTAAAATAGGGTATTCTTATGATTTTAGTGTTAGTGATCTAGGCGATTATAATGACGGAAGCCACGAAATTATATTACTTTTTAATTTCGATCTACTTAATTTTAGTAATAAATATTCTTCACCAAGATTCTTCTAAATGATAAAGATTAAGATAACACTGATATTGACTGTACTGATTACTCAGTTAGCTTTTTCGCAGAAAAAAAGTAGAGCAGACCGTTTTTTTGAAAAAGGAGATTATATAAATGCGGCACTTCAATACGAAGAAGAATTAAACCAAGAAGGGTATTCGAAACATATTCTTAATAATATTTCGACTTCTTATTATAATACATTTCAATATAAACAAGCGTATAGATATTTAAAAATACTGACAGCAGGTAAGTTTTATGAAAGTGACAAAACCTATGATCCTAAGTATGATTTTATGATGTATCAAGTACTTTCTGCGTTAGGGAAGTATGAACGATCTCTGGATTATCTTGAGAAATACAATAAGGATAAAGATATTACGGATTTTAACAAAAAAGATGCTATTGCGATTATAGAAGATTTTAAGTTAAAAGATGATGACTATACAATAGATCGGGTTTCTTTTAACTCTGAGGCTTCAGAATTTGGAGCAGTTAAAAGAGATAGTAGTATCTATTTTACTACAGATAGAACAGCTTATAGTCCTTTGGATAAAAAATTTAAATGGACACATCGTCCCTTTTTAGATATTTATAAAGTAAAAGTAGATAAGGATAATAAACCCGTTTCAGAAGTAGAAACTTTTTCCAAAGAAGTGAATTCGAAACTTCATGAAGGTAATTTTTGTTTTACCAGTGATGGAAGTACTATATATATATCCAAAAGTAATTCTGAAAAAGGAAAAAAGAAATTTGATAGTATTCATGCTAATGCTATTCACCTATATAAAGCGGTTAAGGTAGAAGGAGAATGGTCAAAACCAGAAAAACTGGTTTTTAATGATGTGAATTATTCGATAGAGCATCCGTCGTTAAGTAGCGATGGTAAAACATTGTATTTTAGTTCTAATATGCCGGGAGGTTATGGTGGCTTTGATATCTATGCTGTAGCGGTAAACGAAGATGGTAGTTATGGTAACCCAGAGAATTTGGGAGCAAAAATTAATACCAGTCAAAGAGAGCAATTCCCTTTTGTGTCAGACGAAGGACATTTGTTCTTTTCTTCTAACGGGCATTTAGGGTTAGGTATGATGGATATATTTGTTGCTAAACTAATTGAAGATGAGTTTGCTAGTCCTATCAACCTGGGAGCACCAATTAATTCGAGTTATGATGACTTTTCTTTGACGTATTACAATGAAACAAAAGGTTTCTTTGCTTCTAACCGTTCTAAAAAAGGAGATGATATTTATGCGTTTGATCAGATAGGAGATATTTTTCCTAGAGAATATATGGCGCGTTTTGAGGTACGAGATTTTGCAACTGATAATTATATAGCAAACCCAGAAGTTGTTTTGTTTGATGCAGATAAGAAAGAAGTATATAAGAATCAATTAGATTCTATTGCTGGTTTTGATATGAAGCTTTTTCCTGGGCGTTACGATTTTAAGGCTTCTGCAAAAGGTTATAAAACGAGAACGAAACCTGTTGTTGTAAAGGAAAAAGATGAAGAGGTGTATGTAATTTATTTGGATAGGGAAAGTAGTGAAGATCTTGTCGAAGATGTACAGAATCCTAATGACAATAAAGATAAAAGCACCGAGAGCGATATTGTAAACGAAGAGAATAGTAATACACATACCGCGACCAAAGAAAAGGTAAAAGAAACCGAAATTACTAAAGTGAAACTTAGGGAGATGCTTCTTGCTGATAAAAAGGGACCTCCGGTAATTGAGAAAAATGGTAAGTTATACTTTGATTTACCACCTATATATTTTGACTATGATAAGTGGAATATACGAGCAGATTCTAAAAAAGTATTAGACGAATTTGCTTTGAAATTAGAAAAATATAAAACTGTTTATATTAGAATTGGATCTCATACGGATAGTAGAGGGACTGATTCATATAACCAAGTGTTATCAGAAAAGAGAGCAGAATCTACAAGAAACTATTTGGCTCTTATTGGATATGTTAATGCGAGAAGAATGCAATTCCAGGGATTTGGAGAAAGCCAACCTTTGATAGATTGTGATACAAAAACATGTACAGAAGATGATCATCAAATTAATAGAAGGAGTGAATTTGAGATTGTGAAGTTTTAAACAAAAACAAACATCTCATTGTTTTTTTAAAGAGAAAGATGTGAACTTATTGTATTTAATAGACTGTGATAAGTTTGTTGGAAGTTATCATTTTATGTCATAAGCTATTTATATAGAAAGTTTATGAGAATAAGGTTTGTGTAGAAATTAAGAAGAAAGGTGTTTATGGATACTGTTTTTAAGATTGAAGTTCAGGATTTAGGAAAGAAATTCAATTATCAAAACTAAATAATCAGTAAAACTAACAAATAGAGGTTTTTATAAACTCTTTATGTGTTTGTTTTCTAATAAATTAAATTGTACTTTTGCACTCCTTTTTAGCGAGTAAGAGAATTAAAAAGGGATCAATTTAATTTAAATTAATACTTCTGTATAATTTTCGCATTGATTCTCAATAATATACAGGATACAAATTTTATCTTCAATGTCTGAAGAAACAAAAAACACAGATGTTCAGGAAGTAGAAGCTGCAGTAGTAGCAGAGACTCCTCAACAAGCAAATCCTGAGCAATTTCTAAAAGATTTTAACTGGCACAACTACGAAGAGGGTATTGATCCTATCGCAGATTCAAAACTTGAAGAGTTTGAGAAGTTAGTGGCAGAAAATTTTGTTGACACCTTAAATGATGAAGTAGTAGAAGGAACTGTAATCAATATTACAGATCGTGATGCGATCATCGACATCAACGCAAAAAGTGAAGGTGTAATCTCATTAAACGAATTTCGTTACAATCCTAACTTAGCCGTTGGTGATAAAGTAGAAGTATTAATTGATGTGCGTGAAGATGCTACAGGTCAGTTAATCTTATCTCACCGTAAGGCTCGTGTAATCAAAGCATGGGATAGAGTTAATGGAGCACACGATACAGGAGAAATCGTAAACGGTTTTGTAAAATGCAGAACTAAAGGAGGTATGATCGTTGATGTATTTGGTATCGAAGCATTCTTACCAGGTTCTCAAATCGATGTGAAGCCAATTCGTGATTATGATGCATATGTAGGGAAAACAATGGAATTTAAGGTGGTTAAGATTAACCATGAGTTCAAAAACGTAGTTGTTTCTCATAAAGCGCTTATCGAAGCAGATATCGAAGAGCAGAAAAAAGAAATTATTGGTCAATTAGAAAAAGGTCAAGTATTAGAAGGTACTGTTAAGAATGTTACTTCTTATGGTGTATTCGTTGATCTTGGAGGAGTTGATGGATTAGTACATATTACAGACCTTTCTTGGTCTAGAATTAATCACCCTAATGAAATCGTTGAGCTTGATCAGAAGCTAAACGTAGTAATCTTAGACTTTGATGAAGCTAAGACACGTATTCAGTTAGGTCTTAAGCAGTTAAAGCCACATCCGTGGGAAGCTCTTGATCAAGACCTTAAGGTTGGTGATAAAGTAAAAGGTAAAGTTGTTGTAATCGCAGATTACGGTGCGTTTATTGAAGTAGAAGAAGGTGTTGAAGGATTGATTCACGTTTCTGAAATGTCTTGGTCTACTCACTTACGTTCTGCACAAGATTTTGTAAAAGTAGGAGATCAGGTAGAAGCTGTTATTCTTACTCTTGATAGAGAAGAGCGTAAAATGTCTCTTGGTATCAAGCAATTAACTCCAGATCCTTGGACAGATATTACTTCAAAATACCCTGTAGGTTCTAGACACAGCGGTATTGTGCGTAACTTCACTAACTTTGGTGTATTTGTAGAGTTAGAAGAAGGTATCGATGGATTAATTTACATCTCTGATCTTTCTTGGACTAAGAAAATCAAGCACCCATCAGACTTTACCAATGTAGGAGATACATTAGAAGTTGTAGTTCTTGAGTTGGATGTTGAAGGACGTAAATTAAGCCTTGGACATAAACAAACAGAAGATAACCCTTGGGATAAATATGAAACTGAATTTGCATTAGGTACTAAGCATACTGCAAAAATCAGTGATATTGTAGACAAAGGTGCTACGATCGAATTTAATGAAGATATCGTTGCTTTTGTTCCTTCTCGTCACCTTGAAAAAGAAGATGGAAGTAAGTTAGGTAAAGGAGATGAAGCAGAATTCCAAATTATCGAATTCAATAAAGAATTCAAAAGGGTAGTTGCTTCTCATACAGCTTTATTTAAAGAAGAAGAGGCTAAAATCGTTAAACAAGCTGCGAAGAAAGCTGCTACAGGTTCAGCAGAAAAAACGACGCTTGGTGATATCGATGCATTAGCAGATCTTAAAGCTAAAATGGAAAAAGGAGGGAACTAGTAATTCTTGACTTTTAGATATAATTATATAAAGACCGTTCTTTTTGAACGGTCTTTTGTTTTTGTAGATATATGTACATTTACATTCTAAAATAGTTCTTTGCTTCTAAAGAGATTAATTAGCTGTTTATTAAGAGTTCTAATAGAAAAAAGCTGTAAATAACTAATCATAATGATAAAATACATTTCCTTAGTTATAGTAACTTTATTTGCAAAGTCAATGATGTGTCAAGTTATGTATACAAAAGAAGAGCTTAAGCAGTTTCAAAAAGAGGTTAAAGAAATCAAAAAAATGGGTAGAGCGGCTATTATAAGAATGGCGGTAAACGAAGTAAGTGGTGATCCTGAATCTTTATTAAATGATGAAAATGTACACATCTCTGTTTGGTATAATGATGTAGAAGTTAAAGTAGAATTTATAGATAATTCTCCGATAAGATATTTGCCATATAATTCAAAATATTATTATAGGGTAGAGGTAGGTGTTTATTTGAGTGAAAGGAGATCGTTAACCGGTAGAATCATCGATAATCTTGCTCAAGAGGATAACCCATATGATAAGGATGTATATTTATATCGAACTACAAAAGAAAAACAGAAGCTTGTAGACCATGTTATAAAGTTAAACAATTCTAATAAGAAGGCATTTCCTATAGAAAATGCGTCAGTAGTACTAGTTCGAGAACAAGAGAAGTACTATGATATTCAGATAAGGATGGATTACCCAATCATCTATAAAATTAATAAAACATCAGGTAAAATATACGATTATGAAGATATATATCAGGATTTTTACCCTACACCGTTACCCGATCCGATAGGCCCACCACACCCAGGTGGAGCGTGGAAAGAAATGAAAGAATAATATCTTAAGAGAATTCAATCTGGTGCTATACATGGAACTCCTTTTTTATCTTTTTTGGGCAACTTATTTTCGACAACTTTTGTGGTCGATAAAAGAAGAGCAGCTTGTTTAAGTAGTATAAACTACATTTCCAAGGGAAGAAATCTCTCTAAATTGTACTCTATTTTTATAGTGTTAATAAATTACCTGTATAATAGATAGAGGGGGGCAAGAAATAAAAATGCGATTCTTTACCTTAAATATTTGAATTGATTTATTGTGAAGCTGTTAGGATTTTCTCAAAAATAAAAGGCTTCTTTGTGATGGGTTATTTAAAAAACCGATTGTTTTAATCCAAAATTTCATTACTTTTGTATTCCAGATATCTATTTGGAGGTTATGAGTCAAAAATTACTACTTAGTGCAAAAGAGATCGATATAATTCTGCACCGTTTGGCTTGCCAATTAATAGAAAATCATACTCATTTTAAAGATACTGTATTAATAGGACTTCAACCCAGAGGTACGTATTTGGCAGATAGAATTAAAAAAATTTTAGTAGAAGAATATCAGGTTAAAGATATAAAAATTGGTTACCTTGATATTACATTTTATAGAGATGATTTTCGAAGAGGAGAAAAAACCCTTGAAGCTAATAAAACTCATATTGATTGTATAGTAGAAGATAAACGAGTTGTGTTTATTGATGATGTATTATATACGGGGAGGAGTATTAGAGCGGCATTAACAGCGATACAGTCTTTTGGAAGACCTCAGGAAATAGAATTATTAACGTTGATAGATAGACGTTTTAGCAGGCATTTGCCAATACAACCTAATTATAAAGGACGACAAGTAGATGCTATTAACCAGGAAAAGGTAAAGGTAGACTGGAAAGAACACCAAGGTAATGATGCGGTGTATTTGATAGATAATTAATGTCACTACCTTTTTGAATTATTAGATTAAAAAAGAATGAGCGAATTAAGTGTAAATCACTTGTTAGGAATTAAGTATTTAAGCAAAGATGATATAAACCTTATCTTTGAAACAGCAGATCATTTTAAAGAAGTAATTAATCGGCCGATAAAAAAGGTTCCTTCGCTTAGAGATATAACCATTGCTAATCTTTTTTTTGAGAATAGTACAAGAACAAGATTGTCTTTTGAATTGGCAGAAAAAAGACTTTCTGCAGATGTAATTAATTTTTCAGCAGCTTCTTCTTCTGTAAAAAAAGGAGAAACATTAATAGATACAGTAAATAATATTTTATCGATGAAGGTGGATATGGTTGTGATGAGACATCCAAATCCGGGAGCTGGAGTATTTCTTTCTAAGCATGTAGATGCAAGTATTGTTAATGCGGGAGATGGAGCACATGAGCATCCTACACAAGCGTTACTGGATTCATATTCGATAAGAGAACGTTTGGGTGAAGTAGGAGGAAAGAAAGTGGTGATTGTAGGAGATATTTTGCATTCTAGAGTGGCACTTTCTAATATTTTTGCCCTAAAATTACAGGGAGCAGAAGTAAAAGTATGTGGCCCAAAAACCTTGATCCCGAAGTATATTGAAAAATTAGGAGTTCAAGTAGAAACAAATCTTAAAAAAGCATTAGAATGGTGTGACATAGCTAATATGTTACGTGTTCAAAATGAAAGAATGGAAATTAGTTATTTTCCTTCTACAAGAGAGTATACACAACAATATGGGGTAAATAAAGAATTATTGGATGATTTGAATAAAGAAATAGTAATTATGCACCCGGGACCCATCAATCGTGGAGTAGAAATCACGAGTGATGTTGCTGATTCTAGCCAAGCCATAATACTGGATCAGGTACAGAATGGGGTAGCAGTGCGAATGGCGATCATATATCTATTAGCATCAAAAATAAAACGGTAATTTATGATTTTTAATAAAGAAGGTTCTACAACAATTATTACTCAGGAAAAAACTACAATCATCGAATTTGTAAAACGTCTGGAGGATAAATATGAAGGGTTAAAAGGCGATAATATTATAGTTAATCTATTTTCGTTAGAAAAAATATCGCTAGAAGACATTAATGAGTTTTTGTTGTTATCCAAAACACATAAATTAACAGGCCATTCATTCGTTATTGTTACCAATAAGATTACATATGATGACGTTTCTGATGAAATAACAATAGTGCCAACATTACAAGAAGCGTATGATTTGGTCGAAATGGAAGAAATAGAAAGAGATCTTGGATTTTAATTTTTTTTTGTAATTATAAACGTAGTTATTCGTCTAAGTACGTATGAATAAATACGCCCCCCTACTATTTATAATATTTTCTGTTTTTTTTGCGTCTATTTCTGTCAATGCACAGAATTGGCAATATGATTTGAATGAAGCTTTAGCCTTAGCAAAAGATAAAGATCAAAAGATTGTTTTGTTTTTTACAGGGTCCGATTGGTGTCCTCCTTGTATTAAATTAGAAAAGAATGTTTTGTCTACAGAGGCTTTTGCGGATTTTACAAATCAAAAATACGTTTGGCTAAGAGCAGATTTTCCAAGAAGAAGAAAAAATAAGATTTCGCAAGAACAAAAAAAGAAAAATAAAGAACTGGCAAAACGATATAACAAAAAAATGGTTTTTCCTGTGATATTAGTGCTCAATAAAAAAGGTGTTGTTTTAGGAGCTACTGGTTTTAGGAGGGATTTGGATGTGCATGGATATATTTCATTATTAAAATCATTCGATTCTTTTGATCGTTAAATTGACTTATAAGTAAGATAAGAGTATCTTCGCAATCCATTTGTTAAAAGAGAGAAATAATTTTGAAACTTACAATTTTGGGTTGTTATTCGGCAACTCCTAGAACATTTACAAATCCAACTTCTCAAGTATTAGAAATAAATAATCATGTGTTTTTAATAGATTGTGGAGAGGGAACACAAGTAGAGCTTAGACGTAATAAAATCAAGTTTTCTAGAATCAAACATATTTTTATCTCTCATTTGCACGGCGATCATTTTTTTGGTTTAATAGGTTTGATTTCTACATTTAGGTTATTAAACAGAGATACACCGCTTCATATTCATGGCCCTAAGGGGATCAAAGAAGTTATTACCTTGCAACTTAAACTATCCAATTCCTGGACAGATTATCCTTTGTATTTTAATGAACTAACAAATACAGAATCAGAAGTTGTTTTTGAAGACGATAAGATTACTGTATCCACTATTCCTTTGCAACACAGAATTTATTGTAATGGCTTTTTGTTTAAAGAAAAACCTGGAGATAAACCCTTGTTGATTGATAAAGTGTCTGATTATGGTATCGATAAAGCGTATTATCGCTCAATTAAAAAGGGAAAAGATGTTGTTTTGGATGATGGTACCAAGATTTCTAATGAAGAGCTTACAGGGCTTCCTAAGCCTGTAAAAAGTTATGCGTATTGTAGTGACACAAAGTATGACGAAGCAAAAATACCCTTGATAGAGAATGCTACCGTGTTATATCATGAATCTACATTTTTAGAAAGTCATAAGCATTTATGCTCTAAAACGGGTCATAGTTCTGCAATCGAGGCTGCTAGTATTGCCAAAAAAGCAAACGTAGGGACATTGATTCTTGGGCATTATTCCACCAGATATGATAATCTTGAACTTTTTGTAGAAGAAGCACAAACGGTTTTTGACAGAGTAGAGATTGCAGATGATGGTAAAGTGTTCGAATATTGATACTTCAAAATGTTACTGTTGATTGTTTGCAAGAGTCAAAATTGGTAACTTGCATTATATTTTAAAATCATGAATAGAGATTTAACTACTTACAGAAAATCTTACGAAAAAAAGTCCTTAGAAGAAAAAGATCTTCCAGATTCTCCATATACATTGTTTTCAGAATGGTTTAAAGAGGTAGAAGCAGCTGGCGGAGTAGAAGAACCAAATGCAATGACCGTTACTACAAATGGGATAGATGGTTTTCCTAAGGCAAGAATAGTTTTGTTAAAACAATATGATGAAAACGGATTTGTATTCTATACCAATTACGATTCAGAAAAAGGAAAATCTATAGCGAATAATGATAAGGTATGTATTTCTTTTTTTTGGCCTAACCTAGAACGACAAGTAATTATAAAGGGCAGGGCGGCAAAAGTTTCAGAAAAAGAAAGCTTGCAATATTTTCTTTCAAGACCTAGAGGCAGCCAATTAGGAGCGGTAGCATCAAGTCAAAGCGAGGTGATAAAGTCTAGAGAACAACTAGAAAACAAACTGGCAGAATTAGAAAAAACATATAAGGATAAAGAGATTCCTAAACCTGTATCATGGGGTGGTTATTGCGTGGTGCCAATAGCTTTCGAATTTTGGCAAGGTAGAGCGAATCGTCTTCATGATAGAATTCGATTTTCTATTGATCAAAAAAAATGGATAGTAGATAGATTATCTCCTTGATTCATTATTTATTACATGATAACAAAACTTGATCTTCTGTTTTTCTTATACTGATCCTCAGAACAGTCTTCACCATCTTTACAATTGTTTACAGGTCTACTTTCTCCAAAACCTATATATGAAAGTATTCTGTTTTTAGAAATATTTTTACTTAGTAAATAATTGTATATAGACTCAGCTCTTTTTTGAGAAAGAGCAAGGTTGTAATTTTTTCCCCCGCGACTATCAGAATGTGTTTCTATTTTGATAACCATATTTGGATACTCCTCATTCATCAAGTTTACCACTCTATTTAGTTCTATTTCTGCTTTTTGAGTAATATCCCATTTATCAAATTCAAAATAGATCTCATTAAGATTAATCATGTCATTAATCGTTTTGCTTAACTTCATGTCAGATTTCACTCTCTGAGGTGCTAGATCTGGATCTGAGCTTACAATATCATTTGGAGGAATACCACCACTTCCTGTATGACCAGATGTGTCTGCATCGTGTTTCTCTTTAGGAAGTGTTACAGCAATGTCATTAGAAAGATTCTTTTTAGGAATTGCAACAAGACGAGTAGCGTTTGGACAATTCATTTCACTAATATCAATAGCTAGCTTAAATTGATAGTAGTCTGGCAAGTTACAAGAGTTGATGTGATTATATCCTTTAGAATATTTGATAGTTTCATTTAATGTACCATTAAATTCTGATATCACTGGTTGATCTACAACCAGGATATCATCAATTGTGTTAATAGATTCGCATTTAATATCGACAAGTACATTATAGCTTATTCTAAATGGCTTACTATCTTTTTTCACCATTTTGTTGGGAATCGAAAATTTTAAGACTCTAGATTCTTTGTCAAATTTTACTTTGATTTTTTTAGTTGGCAGTACCAAAGATTTTTCAGAAAACACCACGTTTTTTGGAATTATATCTTTGATTATGGTGTTTTTAGCATCATCATTACCGTCATTATGAATTGTAAGACTGTATGTGATTTCTTGTTTTGGCTGCAATACATCTTTTGGAAGAACATAGTCGTTTGTAGCACTATATTTTGAACGTTTTATAATGTGAATAGCCGGTTCATATATTTCGATACTAAAAGCTACTGCCATAACAGAATAGCCATCGTTATCGGTAGATAGTCTAAACTTTGCTTCGGTTTGATTATTACCAATGATATTGTTTCTTACATTTTTTATATTGAATAAATCTGCATCGTAGCCTAATGTATTTTGACTGGCAGGAACTCTTGATGTTACATTTTTACCATTCTCGGTGATATTGGCGTTAAAAAAATTATTCATAGGGTTAATGCCATCGGCTAGACTTTTGTATCTGTTGGTTTCATTAGACATTGCCTCAAAGCGATCTCCTCTTATTCCTTTATCACCTTCATAGGCAATTACACCTATTTTGCCATGAACTGCACCATTAGGGATTGTTTGAAAATTGTTAAATGAAAATGCAACTGGTTTTGCTTTAGAATCAATATTTACAAAACCATCATACACATAAAATCTTTTTCTGGATTTTGTATTGTCTTCATAGATAACTACCATAGTCCACCCACCAGCAAGACCATTACCTAAAGTGTCATTGTCATTTACGGCTGTTGTTGTTGCAGGAATATTAGCAACTGTATAGGTTCCTAAAGGGGTTTCCAGATCTAAAACTTCTTTGGTAATATCTTTAAAACAAGAATATTGTTTAAATAAAGATTGATCGTCTCTATAGTAATCATGTATAACCTTACCGTTTGTAATGGTAGAATATTGTGTTTGTCCAGGGTATTTTATTTTTATCGACGTGATATCGTGTGCACGTTTTTCATCAGCATAGGCAGCTGTCCAATATAAACCTACATGTTTAATAGTATTACAATTAGATTCAATTTTTAAATCTGCACTACTAGAATTAAATGTTGTAGGATCATTATCTATGTCGATAAACCCCATTTTGAATTGATTATTTAACCCTCCTTTATTGTAACTCTTATTTGGGTCAAAAACTTCTGATCCATTATCATGGCTAACTTTTCCTAATATGGTGTTCGAAACAAACTTAAAATCACCTTTTAATGTTAATTCTGAACGTTTGGTAAGGGGTACCTCTACCTGACCATGTGTATTAAATGAAAATATACAACATAGGCAAAGAAGAACATAAGTAGTATTCAACCAGATAAGGTTTATTTTTTTAGTAATTACTTTTTCCACCGTTTTTTGTTTTTATCACCCTAAAATTTATTATGTCAGACTTGTGTGCATAACGTTTGGGAAAACATATTTATTTAAGGGGAAACCGTATGTAAATTTAGATTTTAACATTTAAACTGATAAGAAAAAAAGCAACTTTTCGATGTAAATACTGTTTTTATCGATCAATGTTAGTGATTGTATCCTGTTCATTATCATTATTTTAATGTTTTTTTTGGATTGCTTTTAGAATTTTTGGAAACATAAAATTACTGTTAGCTATGATCCTTATATCAAGTTAGTAAGGATCTAAAAATTATTTTTTTATGTTCTTATAGTAAAATATGTAAAATCGAATTCTTAAACTTGTATAAAATAATGTTCTTTTAATATAAACTCTATTCAATCTATGAAAACTTTATATATTATTCGGCATGCAAAATCCTCTTGGGAATTTGATTTAGAAGATAAGAAAAGACCACTAAACCCTAGAGGCTTATTAGATGCAGAATTAGTAGGTAAAGAGCTGAAAACATTGGTAAAAACATTGGATTTGATTTTATCTAGCCCTGCAGTTAGGGCATATAGCACTGCAAAGATCATTAATAAATATCTGGATATGCCAGAAAATTTATTTATAGTAAAAGAAGAGTTGTATGACTTTGATGGTAGTAAAGTGATTGAAACAGTTAAAAAATGTGAGGATACTATAAATAGTTTGATGATATTTGGCCATAATCATGCTTTTACTTCTATAGCGAATAATTATGGTAGTGAAGCAATAGATAATTTACCTACCTGTGGGGTTGTGGTAATAGAGTTTGATTGTGATAAATGGGAGCAAATAAATGTAGGAAAAACCCTTCATGTTATTCGCCCTAAATTTTTAAAATAATGTCCGAAAACAATAAAAATCAATACATTAATCGAGAATTAAGCTGGTTGCAGTTCAATGCAAGGGTACTACAAGAAGCAGAAGATAACTCTGTGCCCTTGGTAGAAAGGCTTCGTTTTATAGGAATATTTTCTAATAATCTTGATGAGTTTTTTAAAGTTCGTTACGCTACGATTAAGAGAATCGACATGGCAGGAAAGGATGGTAAAAATGAATTAAAGGGTCCCACTGCAAGTGAACTTTTAGAAAAAATAACGAACCTTGTAATAAAGCAACAGGCAGAAAGTTTAAAGGCAATTAATAACATTACCAACGAATTAAAGGAGCATAATATTTTTATTATCGACGAAAGTCAGGTTACACCAGATCAAGACGAATTTATTCGTAATTATTTTGTTACCAAAGTAAGCCCTGCATTGGTGACATATATACTTAATGACCTTGATGCATTTCCACATTTAAAAGATAGCGTTGCGTATTTGGCTGTAAAACTTGTTTTAAAAGAAAAAATACCGAAGAATGGTAGGATTTCTAAACTGTTACAACAAACAACTAAGGAGAAAATCTATTCATTGATTGAAATTCCAAAAAACATCGATCGTTTTGTAGTTCTTCCAGAAAAGGATGGTAAACAGTTTATTATTATTCTAGACGACCTTATTAGATATTGTTTGCATATCAATTATAGTATTTTTGATTATAGCGAAGCTTCGGCTCATATGATTAAGATTACCAGAGATGCACAATTAGATTTTGATAATGATTTAAGAAAGAGTTTTATTCAAAAGATCTCTAGTAGTGTTAAGTCTAGAAGAGATGGAGAACCTGTTCGATTTGTTTATGACAAAAACATAGGAAAAGATACTTTAGATTTTTTAATGAATAAAATGGGAATCGATAATTCTGATAGTATTATTCCCGGTGGTAAGTATCACAACCGAAGAGACTATATGAGTTTTCCTGATTTAAATACACCAGGGCTTACATATGAGCCTATAAAGCCTTTGGCGATATCGGGATTAATGTTACAGGGAAGTTTATTAGATAAGATTGCGCAAAAGGATTTTCTTCAGCACACCCCATATCATACCTTTTCATATACAGTAAAATTTCTTAGAGAATCAGCTATTGATCCAAAAGTAAAAAGTATTAAAATTACTATTTATCGACTAGCTAGTATATCCCATATTGCAAGTTCTTTGATAAATGCAGCCAAAAATGGAAAAAATGTTACTGTACAAATCGAATTACAAGCCCGTTTTGATGAAGCAGCAAATATTAGCTATGCAGAAAAAATGCAAAGAGAAGGTGTAAAACTTATTTTTGGAGTAACGGGTCTTAAAGTACATTGTAAAGCCTGTGTGATAGAAAGAGAAGAAAAAGGAAAATTAAAACGATATGGTTTTATAAGTACAGGTAATTTTAACGGATCTACTGCAAAGATTTATACAGACTTTACACTGTTTACTACCAATGAAATTATACTCAAAGAAGTAAATAAGGTATTTAAGTTTTTTGAGATAAATTATAAAATTAACAGATATAAGCATTTATTGGTTTCTCCTCATTATACAAGGTCCTCATTGTTGAAGCTTATCAACAAAGAAATTAAAAATAGTAAAGAAGGAAAGCCTGCAGGAATCAAGCTAAAACTTAATAGTTTAAGTGATTATGATATGATTGATAAGCTTTATGAAGCAAGTAGAGCAGGAGTGAAAATTGATTTGATTATAAGGGGGATTTGTTGCTTAATACCTGGTATCCCGAATATGAGTGAAAACATTAGAGCAATAAGTGTTATTGATAAATTTCTTGAACACCCAAGACTATATATATTTGAAAATGCAGGAAACCCAAAAGTGTATATATCGTCTGCAGATTGGATGACACGTAACCTTGATAGAAGAGTAGAGATTTCTTGTCCAATTTATGATGAAGATATTAAGCTAGAGTTGATGGATACCTTTGATATTTATTGGAGAGATAATGTAAAAGCCAGAAAACTTTCTAAAGAACAGGATAATGCTTATGTTAGAAACGATAAAGAAAAAGTTAGATCGCAGGTAGCGATTTATGATTATTATTTAAATAAACTAGGAGAATAGTATTTTGTTGATTATAGAAAAATATGGTGCTATCGATATAGGCTCCAATGCAGTACGGTTATTAATAAGTAGTATTCACCAGGAAGAAGGTAAACCTACGCGTTTTAAAAAAACAAGCTTGGTAAGAGTGCCAATACGTTTGGGAGCAGATGTTTTTGATTCGAAAAGAGTTTCAGAAGAAAATATCAATAGAATGATTGATACTATGCAGGCGTATCAATTGTTAATGAAAACACATAAAGTAGTACAATACAAGGCTTGTGCTACCTCGGCTATGAGAGAGGCAGAAAACGGAAAGGAAATTGTTACACTGATTAAGGAAAAAACGGGTATTCAAATAGATATCATAGATGGTAAAGATGAGGCAGCTCTTATTGCTATGACAGATCTAAATAACTTGATTAATACCGATGCAACTTATTTATATGTTGATGTGGGAGGTGGAAGTACTGAATTTACACTTTATCATAACGGAAAAACAATAGCGTCAAAATCTTTTAAACTAGGAACAGTACGATTACTTAATAATTTGGTTTCTGATCAAATATGGAACGATGTAGAAGAATGGATTTCTAATCATACACAAAGATATAATCGTGTATCATTAATTGGTTCGGGTGGTAATATCAATAATATTTTTAAGAATAGTGGTAAAAGAATGGGAAAATCCCTATCGTTTTTATATCTAAGTTCTTATTATAAAACGTTAAAATCACTTACTTACGAAGAACGTATCTGGAAACTTAATCTAAATCAGGATAGGGCAGATGTAATTATCCCAGCTACAAGAATATACCTATCTGCCATGAAATGGAGTAAGGCAAGAGAAATTTTTGTTCCTAAAATTGGATTGTCAGATGGGATAATAAAGTCATTATATAATGAGAAATTAAATAAATTATAAACTATTTATCGAAAAGGGAATTTTTATAATTTTATCTCAATTATTTTATAACACAAATTTTATTAGTAAACTTGCTCCAAAATCAAAACCCTTTAAGATGAAAAAAAATATACTTTGGATAAGCGTTGTTTTTTTGTTTATAACATTACATAGCTTTGCACAAGAGGGGGTATATGGTATTAGAATAGGTGGCAACCTTAGTTCTATTAGTTCTGATGATATACCAGAAAACCTTGAAGATAGTAGGTTTGGTGTTGTTGTAGGTTTTTTGGCAGAATACCCTTTAAAAGGCAAGTTAAGTATTCAACCAGAATTTCAATACTCTTCAATGGGTAATGATGATGAATCCTTAAGAATAGATTATCTTCAATTACCAATATTTCTAAAATATAATTTTTCAGAATTGGTAAATATTCATTTAGGTCCTCAGGCAGGAGTTAAAATTTGGGAATGGCAGGATAAAACAAGCGCCGAGGCTAATTTCAATACCTTTAATTTTTCTGTAGTTGCAGGAATCGGAGTAAATATCACAGAAAACTTTTTTGCCGACCTTAGGTATGGTTTTGGGGTATCTAATATTATAGATGATACAAATATTTCTGATAGCGAAGGTACTACCAGAAATATTCAACTTTCTTTTGGTTATAAAATATAATACGTGGTTTTCTATATTACTATGTCATATACCACGAGTTAGATGTTTTTTTATAGTAAGTAAAAAAATCTTTTTTTAATACGATTTCCTTGTTATTATATTCGATTAGTGATTTACTTTTTAGAAGATTAATAATTTGGTTGGTTGTCACCCTAGAGGTTCTAATATAGCTAGCTAACTCATCTTGGGTAAGTGGTGATTTTATAAATGCCTGTTCTTCTGTACTGGATGGATGTTTAAATTTGTTGAAAAACTCTATAAAAGTAAGGATGAGCCTTTCTTCTGCAGATCGTATCCTTAGGCTCTTAATTCTTCTTTCTGCTTGATAATGTTCTTCTTTTAATAACAACAATAGATCCTTGTGGAATGTTATGTTGTTTCTTACAGTAGCACGAATATCTGCTATGCTAAATTCATAAATGAGGGTGTTTTCATGAGCAGATTCTGATTTATACGTTGTATAGAATTCTCCGTAAATAGCATCATTTCCAAAAACCTGTCCTTTAGTTAATAGCACAGGTACAATTTCTTCTCCCTCATAGGTAATTTGCATAATCTTAACGATACCTTCCTTGATTAGGTAAATGCTATTAGAGTAACATTTACATTTTAGTATGGTTTCGTTTAGTGTGTAGTTAGAACACTTGTATAAGCCTTTTTCCACAAGAGTGTTTAATAGTTGAGTTTTCATAAGAGTTTGTGGTTATTAAATTTTTGTTAAATGAAAAGAGTAGTTCTTTAGAGTTCATTTTATAATGGTTTTAGTATAGTTTAATTATAAATTGCGCTTAGTGTATTTGCGGTATTAACGTAATTATCTTATAGTTATAACAAAAAAAAAGAAGGTTTAGTGTTAGATATTTTATACCTTTCTATAAAAGGTTGCCATAATTTCGATTCTTGGATAGATGAAATATTCAAATAAATAATTAACACGAAATCATGAAAACTCAATTTTTAAAACCTGAAAAACTCTCGGTTTTTCTAAAGAAACCTCCTGTCAATTTATGTAGCTATAAGCAATCATTAACCTATGTAAAATATTAACCAGGCAATGGGAGTTAAACGTTCTCATGTTATTTCTGAAGCAGAAATACATGAAACTAAAGGATACAATCCTTTAGTCCCTGGTGATACGTTTTCAAAATCTGCAATGGCAGGGTTGTCATTAGCAGATCAATATCTTTTTCAGAGATTTGGTCAAGGGCCAATAACCCGAGTTCCTTATCGATGTATACATCATGCATTCGAAGCCCAGGCCAAAATATATCCTAATGCTATTGCTGCTACCCATTATGAGGATAGTATAACGTATAAAGAATTAGATCATCAATCTAATCTTCTGGCATTAGAACTGATAAAGAATGGGGTGCAACAAGGCGATAATGTTGGACTATTTGTACAGCGATCTATACCCATGTTGGTTGGGATATTGGCGATTCTAAAAGTAGGTGGTGCTTATGTGCCACAACATATTGGATTAGCCAAGGATGAACAATTACGATATGTGATGAAATCGGCTTCTATTTCTGTAGTGCTTACGCTCTCAGAGTATAAAGACCTAGTGCCAAAAGTAGAGGGTAGTATGCATATTGTTATCGATGATTTTTTAAAATCTAATACAAATAATGCTAATGAGGTGATCTTGCCAGAGATCGCAATTGCAGAAGATGATGTTTGCTATATCATCTTTACCTCTGGTACAACAGGAGATCCTAATGGTGTTCAGGTAACCCATAGAAATACATGTAATATACTACTTACCTCACCGGGTAACTTAGGAATACGTCCAGGGTTAAAAGTAGGACAAATTTTAAGCATTGCTTTTGATATGTCTGTATGGGAAATTCTGGGTAGTCTTGCTAACGGAGCAACATTGGTAATACGAGGTAAAGATATTCAAGAAACAGTAAGTAAAGTAGATGTAGTAATATCTACCCCTACAATTCTAAGTTCTATGGATGTCGATAAATGTAAAAATGTACGTATAGCCATAGTTGCAGGAGAGCCTTGCCCTAGAGTTTTGGCAGAAAAGTGGTCAGCGTTTTGTGCATTTCACAATTCGTGTGGACCTACAGAAACTACCATAGTAAATACAGTAAAGCGCTTTTTTCCTACAGATGAAATACTATCTATAGGAAAACCTACACCAAATAATACTGTGTATGTTTTGAATGAAGATTTAGAACCATGTGACATAGGTGAAGTTGGAGAAATGTGGGCTGGTGGCTATTGTGTAACAAGAGGGTATATAAACAATGAAGGCCTAACAAATGAAAGATATGTAGATGATCCTTTTTTAGGACAGGGTAGAAAAATGTTTAGAACCAGAGATTTAGGAAGATGGACATCAGACGGAGAGCTGGAACATCTGGGAAGAACAGATGATCAGGTGAAAATATGTGGTTTTAGAGTAGAATTAGACTCTGTTTCGGCAATTATAGAAAAAATGCCCGAAAGTAAAAGAGCTATTACGCTAAAAATAGATAATAGAACATTGGTCTCTTTTGTAAGTCCAGAGCATATTGATCCTGATAAAGTAAAACAACAAGTAGAAAAAGTACTGCCCTATTATTGTGTTCCAGAGCAAGTAATAACTATGCCCGAGCTCCCGATGACAAGCAGAGGTAAAGTAGATAAAAGGAAATTGCTTAATAGTATTCCTAAACAAGAAGAAAAACAGGAAGAAATAATCAAAAAAGAAAATTTGATCATAAATCATAAAGAAGAAAAAGTAATGGACGCAATAGTCAAAACCGATAATCCGGTTATAGATCTAAATGTAGAAAAACAGGATAATTATCCTAATTTGGATAAGGTTGTGCTTCCTCCTCAAAAAAAATATGCCAGCAGAATATGGAAAGGAGAAAAATTAATGCATTATTACCGATTGTTTGCATTGCTTTTATTAACTAATGTCGGAATAATGATTTATGGTGCGACACAAGGTAACTGGTGGTCAGCACAGAATATACAATTAGATATTATTGCCAAAATTACGTTGGTTAATTTTACCATTGGTATTCTCATAAGACAACAATATATCATTAACCTGTTGTTTTGGATTGCAACAAGTATACCTACTAGTTGGCCCTTATCTATTAGAAGAAGAGCTGGTAAAGTGTATCATTTTGGTGGGATTCATATAGGAGGAACGGTAAGCGGAACCTTATGGTTTATACTATTTATGGGGTCCTTGTTTTATAATTTCTTTAATGGTACCAATGAAGCTGCAAAAAGCGGTACTTTACTTTGGATAACTACTTTACTAACGGGAATTTTGGTATTTATGATTATTATGGCTTTACCAGGCATACGAGCAAAATATCACGATGATTTTGAAAAAGCACATCGTTTTGGTGGCTGGTCAGCGTTAGTTTTATTCTGGGTACAAACCGTGATTATAACAAAGGCAAATTTACCCGACCAATCTTTGTTTTCTTCCTTAATAGATTCATTTAGTTTTTGGTTATTGGTAGTGATTACGACAAGTATAGCATTGCCTTGGCTTAGATTAAAAAAAGTTAAAGTAGATATTACAAGGCCGTCAAATCATGTTATTTTGGCAAGGTTTAACCACGGCGAAACCCCTTTTGCAGGATCTTCTACCACAATTAGTCGTAGCCCATTAATGGAATGGCATTCGTTCGCAAATGTACCAGAGCCAGGAAAAGAAGGTTTTAGGTTAACGATCTCTAGGGCAGGTGATTGGACAGCCGATCTTATAGATGATATGCCTTCTCACTTATGGGTAAAAGGAATTACTACTGCTGGAGTGGGTAATGTCGATAAACTTTTTAAGAAAGTAATTTGGGTAGCTACAGGTAGTGGAATAGGACCTTGCCTGCCTCATTTACTGTCACAAGAGGTGCCTTCAAGATTAATTTGGGCAACCAGAAACCCAAGAAAAACATACGGCGATGATTTGGTTGATGAAATTCTAGAAGTACAACCCGACGCTATTATCTGGAATACAGATACACATGGTAAACCAGATATGGTAAAACTGGCATATAAAGCATATAGAGATTTTGATGCCGAAGCTGTAATATGTATCTCTAATAAGAAACTTACCTGGAAAGTAGTATACGGTATGGAGAGTAGAGACATTCCTGCATATGGTGCTATATGGGACTCATAGCCCAACTTTAATCAACCAGCTTTAATAACTCATAGTACATTTTTAAGAAGCTAAATAATGAGCTTCTTGAGGATCGTATTGTATAAACACAAATCACACAATGAATATAAAAGTAGAACGTAAGGGGCGTGTAGCCATACTTACCTTAGATAGGCCAAAAGCATTAAATGCATTAAATAATGCACTCATGCAAGAAATGGTGAGTACCATGCAAGAATTAGATGATGACCCAGAAATAGGATGCTTTGTAATAACAGGGTCTGAAAAAGCCTTTGCTGCAGGTGCTGACATTAAGGAAATGAAGGATAAGTCATATCTGGACATGTTTCATGAAGATTACTTTGCAGGATGGGAACAGTTTACAGCGATTCGAACACCTAAGATCGCTGCTGTGTCAGGATATGCCCTGGGTGGCGGTTGTGAACTTGCCATGATGTGCGATATCATATATGCTTCAGAAACTGCAAAATTTGGACAACCAGAAATTAAACTAGGTGTAATCCCAGGAATAGGAGGTACCCAACGATTAACCAAAATGATCGGTAAAACAAAAGCAATGGATTGGATTCTTACAGGACGTATGATTGATGCTGTCGAAGCAGAACGCAGCGGTCTTGTTGCTCGCATCTTTTCTTCAGAAGAATTACTAGAAAAAACATTAGAAATAGCAACACAAATTGCATCCTATAGCAAAACTACTGTGATGATAGCTAGAGAGACTGTCGATAGAGCTATGGAGTTAGGTCTTAGAGAAGGAATTTTGTTTGAAAGAAGAGTATTTCATGCCTTGTTTAATACAAAAGATCAGAAAGAAGGAATGAGTGCTTTTGTCGAAAAAAGACCGGCAAATTTTAATACAGAACAATCACAATTTTTAAATATTTAAACAACTAATCACACAATTTTTTTAAAACAATTAATCATGAAAAAAATCGCAATTTTAATATTTGCATTATGCATTCAGTACACGTTTGCACAAGAAGAGAAAAAAGAAAAGAAAGCTAAGTTTGCTACCAAAATAATTCAAAATAGTGTGGCAGGATTTTCTCCTATTTTCTTTGGTAGTTTCGAGACCAATAAAAACTTCGACATCACTATTTATAGTGTTTTCTGGACAAATACATCATTTGGTACTATAGAGTCGGGTGGCGATCAATTATTAGAAACTGGTGTAGGACTTGGATTTAAATTAGCAGGAGGAAATTGGTTTTTAAACCCGGGAGTCGGTTTTGCTCATGGTAAATTTTTGTCGCATACATCAGGAACAAAAATAGGAGAAGCTGTAATACCAAATACCTATACAGCATATCATGATGATATTTTTGATATAGAAGCATATATCGCGTATTATAAATCAATAAGAGATGGAGATGCTACTTCTTCCAGAGACCTTTTTCTTTTTTGGGCCGCGCCTGGTATTAATGTAAGTAAACGACTAGTTATAGGAGCGTTTTTTGAAGAATTAGCATTTATGAATTTAGAGAATGACGATGTCAACAAGAATATTCAGGTCTATAGATATTTGGGAGGTTCTGTTAAGTTAAAATTAGATAACGGAATCGCTTTTAGACTTTCTGCTGGAGCCAATTTAGTAACAGATGTAGGTGCCTCTGACGAATTCTATAAAGTATCTGCATTTATTCCTTTATAGGAATCAATAGTAATTTATAAACATATATAACATACGTGTTAGTTGTGAAAAGAGGTTATTTCTAAAATTAAAAATATAACATTGAAATAGCCTCTTTTTTTGTTTTTATAAACGCTACTTTAAGAACAAATACTATAGTTATGACATATATAACTGTTAAAAGAATTCTTTTTTAGAACAATTCTTTTTTTGTCATAGTCTAGTAATAGTTTGTATTTTAATGCTTGAATAGTATTATTAACCGATACCCGAGATGATCTTAAATACCCTGCAAGTTCCTCTTGATTAAGAGGAGAGTTAATAATAGTATCTTCTGTCTCTGGACAAATATACCCATAGACTTCCTGAAACTCTAATAATACCTGAATTAGCCTGGTTTGTATAGATTTTTGATGAATGATTCTGATCCTTTTGTCAAGTAAATTGTATTTTTCGATCCAAAGATGATAGAAATCTTGACGAAAACCTTGTTTTTGATTTAAGATTTTATGTGTATCTGTTATATCAAAAATATACACTGTAGTTTCTGATGAAATTGATTCCAGATTATAATTGTAAAATGCTTTTATAGAAGTTTCGTCTTCGATAAATGTTTGTCCTTTATTCAATAAAAATAGAATAGTGTAGCTACCATCTTCGTCAATACTATACGCTTTTAAAGTACCATCTGCCACGTATATTATTTTATTAGTGGCAAACATATTATGGTGAATAGTTTCATTTTGAAGAAATTGGTGTTTTGTGTAGAGCCCAAGGTCTTTCATATGAGCCAACAGTTTGAGGTTAGGAGTAAGTGAATCCATAATTAGTTTTATATAAGTGAATTTGTGTGTGTTAAATACTTTTACAGAGTCGGTTAAACACTGTATTTTAAAGGTCTTGATAGCGTATGTAGCAAGCCCCTAATAACTTATAACGCTTATGCTTAACAGATACCCCCATGCTTTTTTGTTAAAATTTAATGTAAACATCTAATATTTATGTATTTAAAAGTGTTTATGTGAATCTTTTAATTAAGTAAAGGATACAGAAAAAGAAGAGTTATCTACAAAAGAGATATGGAATGTTTGTTAATAACTCGATATAAAAACTAAAATCAAAAATTTAATATTTGTAAGCAATTTTTAACTTTGTAGCGATGGAACATTTTATAGTATCAGCGCGTAAATACAGGCCACAGACTTTTAAAGATGTGGTAGGCCAACAGGCTATTACCAATACGTTGCTTAATGCTATAGATAATAACCATCTGGCACAAGCATTGTTGTTTACCGGGCCAAGGGGAGTAGGAAAAACCTCTTGCGCAAGAATACTTGCAAAAACTATTAATCAAGAGGGAGAAGCAGATCCTAATGAAGATTTTGCGTTTAATATTTTTGAACTAGATGCCGCCTCTAATAATTCGGTAGATGATATAAGAAGCCTTATTGATCAGGTAAGAATTCCTCCTCAAGTGGGGAAATATAAGGTATATATTATTGATGAGGTGCATATGCTCTCTCAAGCTGCTTTTAATGCTTTTTTAAAAACGTTAGAAGAACCACCTAAACATGCAATTTTTATATTAGCTACTACAGAAAAGCATAAAATAATACCAACCATATTATCCAGGTGTCAAATATTTGATTTTAAGCGAATAACAGTTACAGATGCTAAAAATCATTTGATGCAAGTAGCACAGCAGGAAGGAATTATTGCAGAAGAAGACGCATTACAGATTATTGCACAAAAAGCAGATGGGGCAATGAGAGATGCGTTATCGATTTTTGATAGAGTTGTAAGTTTTAGTGGAAAAAACCTTACACGTAAAGCGGTTACAGAAAACTTAAATGTTCTGGACTATGAAACTTATTTTACGGTTACTGACTTACTACTTCAAAATAACATTCCGCAGTTATTAATAACTTTTAATGAAATACTTGCCCAGGGATTTGATGGTCATCATTTTATAGCTGGTCTCGCATCACATTTTAGAGATATTTTGGTGTGCAAAAATCAAGCTACTATTTCTTTGTTAGAGGTAGGAGAACAGACCAAAACCAAATATCTAGAGCAATCTCAAAAATCTCCTAATGATTTTTTGATAAAAGCAATCGCATTGGCAAATGATTGTGACTTAAAGTATAAAACGAGCCGTAATCAAAGGCTGCTGGTCGAATTATGTTTAATGCAACTTGCCTCTATCCTTACGGATGGAGAAAAAAAAAATGACCAACCTTACATAATACCGCCTTCTTATTTCAAAGAAAAAGGGATTGAACCAATAAAAATTTCTCCAGATGTCAAAAAAGATACTGACGAAAACCCGGTAATCAATCAATCAATAAAAGAAGTCCAGACTGTAAGTAATCATCCTGAAAATAAAGAAGTTGCTGATCCTTCTGTTAATCAAGAAGAGAAAAATACAGATATTCAGGAACATTTACCAAATAAGAGTGTCGTAACTTCATTACCTAAAGAAGAAACTAAAAAGGGAGGATTACCTAAAAGAGAGCGAAAAGCGTCTGGATTGTCTCTAAGTAGTATTAAAAGAAAAAAGGAACATGAAGAACGAAAAGAAGAAGTAGTTGTTGATCCTGAGAATTTGCCCAAAGAAGAGTTTACAGAAGCACAAATGCAAGCAGGTTGGGTAGAATATGGTAAAATGCAGGATAAGAAAGGAGAACGTATTGTAGGGTCAATGTTTGCGATGAATATTCCAACACTTAATGGTTTAGATATTTGCCTAGAGCTACCTAATGAATCTATGAAAATTGATTTGGAGGCTGCTCAATCTGGTTTACTTCAGTTTTTGTATAAGAAACTGAAGAATTATAGTATTGAGCTTAAAATAACGGTTAATGAAGAAGCTTCAAAAAAATATGCATTTACACCCCAGGATAAATACGAAAAGTTGAAAGAGAAGAATCCTTTGATCGATAAATTACGTTCCTCATTTGATCTGGATATATAAAGAAATAATAAATAACTACTATTGTTATTTTTGTCAATACAAAATAAGATTTAAAAATGTTAGGTTTAAAACTTCCTACTGATCCAAGATGGGTCAATATTGTAGAAAAGAATATAGAAGAAATCCTTACGGATCATGCATACTGTGAACAGAAAGCTACTTCTACGGCAATTTCTTTAATTGTAAGTTTCCCAGAATATACAGAATTGGTTCAAGAAATGACCAAATTGGTCAAAGAAGAAATTACCCATTTTAAAATGGTACATGATAAAATTTTAGAAAGAGGGTGGGTGTTAGGAAGAGATCGAAAAGATAATTATGTATTGCAATTGGTTACTTTTTTTCCAAAAGGAGGAAGTAGAACTACCCAGTTGGTACATAGACTATTATATGCAGCGCTAATAGAAGCGAGAAGTTGTGAGCGGTTTAAATTATTGTCTGAAGAATTAGAAGATCAAGAACTGGCAGATTTCTATAGAAACTTGATGGTTAGCGAAGCAAATCATTATACCATGTTTTTAAACTTTGCTCGCCAATATGGAGATCGTGAAGAAGTAGATCAAAAATGGCAGGATTTGTTAGCTTTTGAAGCTAAAATAATGGAATCTCTGAGTAAAGATGGTACCATTCATGGATAAAGGATGTGGTGTATAAAAATAAATTATAGTGATTAGGGACTCTAGATATTACAGTTTTTTGGCAAATAGAATTAAAAGTATATCCATTTGCTTATTGATAATTTCAATAGTATATAGCTGCAAAGACAACAAAACATTGGTTAAAAATCCTCAAAAAGGAGCTGCACCGAGTTATGTACATATTTCATCAGAAAAAGGAAAAGAATGGAACATTTTTGGAGCTAAGATTATTGGTAAAATTATGAGTGATCAAACCGATGGTGAATATTCGGTTATTGTTACAGAAACACCTCCTAACGGAGGACCACCAATGCATATCCATACACATGAAGATGAGCTGTTTTATGTTCTAAAAGGAAACTACACTTTTCTTTATGGGGATGAGGTGATAAATGCCAAACAAGGAGACTTTATTCGATTGCCAAAAGGGGTGCCTCATCGATTTATTAATAAAGATACGATTACTGGTGTTACTATGAACACTATTACACCAGGAGGTTTTGAGAACTTTTTTATAGAAATATCTAAATATTCGGAAGCAGGAACGTTATCAAAACCTGTTATAGATTCTATTGCAGGTAAATATGGTATTGAGTTTTTAAAAAAGTAAATAAATCGTTTGGATGTACATTCAATAAAGATCTGTAAAATCTGCAGACTATAATTTCCCGTTTTTTGCATTGCTAAAACTACTCTTATTTGTGTTTTTATACATTTAAAACTACATTTTATACATTCAGAATTACTGTTTATACAAACGTGAGGATTGTCTAAGGCCTTTTAAAATATATTTGCCCTCAAATTTTTTTAACCCTTAGATTAATAAAACATGAAAAGAAAAATTATTTCAGCATTAGCAGTAATTGTATTACTATCTCAAGGTTGTCAAAATGATGACCCAATTCGAGAAACGTTATCACCTATAGAAAAGATAGAGATATCTAGTAAAGGAAGATTTGATAATCCAATTCAGTATGACAATGCATCTGATGCATTTGAAGCACTTAAGCAAAATTTTGATAATTTAAAAAATGAAAGCAGAAATATCAATAGGAAATTTGCAGGAATTGTTATTACCAATAATAGTAATACAGATTTAAATCTTACTAATAAAACCAGAGATGGGGTGTTGGTTTCTCCTTTTGATAAGGAAAATGGTTTTAAAGTAAGTGTAGCAAAAGGCAAAAGTATAGCCTTGTTAGCAGCAGAGATCAAAGACTTTCAGGATATAAAAGGTGCCTGGTCTTACAAAATAGAAGATACCGATCAATATTTTAATATAGGGGCAAATTTGTCTGATGTTACAAATATTAAATTAAAAGCGGGGATTTCGCAAGAATCTCTTTTAACAGAACCATCGACTATAGCAACTGTAGGTGAATTTATAAATACTAATCAAGAAGCAAACGCAATAGTTCATGAAACCGATGAGGTTAACTATAACGAGGTGCAATTTACAATCGATAAGAATTTTCTAACAACAACAAGTCGGTCTGTCGAAGATATTGTTAGCTATCTGGCAAGTGATGAACTAAAAGGAAGGTTTATAGCAACCGAAGGATATGAAAAAGCAGGAAAATATGTTGAAAATGCATTCAAAGAATACGGTGTTGCTCCCTTTTTTGATAACTATAGAGATGAATTATCTGCAGAACGTAATGTTCGTTTTGATATATATAATTGGGGTACAGAAACCTTTAATGTAGTTGGCTATCTAGAGGGATCAGATCCTGTTCTTGCCAACGAATATGTTGTTATTGGTGCACATCTCGATACAGCCTATACTTATCCTAATGATTTTAAAGATGGAGATGAAGTTATTAATGGTGCAAATGATAATGGAACAGGTGTTGCCGCAGTGCTATCTTTGGCAAAATATCTGGCCGCATCAAAAAACAATAAACGTAGTGTAATATTTGCACTTTTTGGAGCAGAAGAAGTAGGTTTACAAGGTTCTAAACATTTAGCAAAAAAGTTAAAAGAGCAAGGGCTTAATTTGTATACAATGCTAAATTTTGAAATGATTGGAGTACCTTTAATTGATCAAACTTTTTCTGCATACATAACAGGGTATAACACCTCTAATTTGGGACAAAAAATCAATGAATATGCCGGAATGAATAATCTGGTAGGTCTTCATCCAAGAGCGCAACAAATTAATTTGTTTCAGAGAAGTGATAACTATTCTTTTTATACAGAATTTAATGTGCCTTCTCAAACCGTTTCCTCTTTTATTTTTGATAACTATGCACACTACCATAAAGTAGGAGATGAAACTTCTGAGCAAGATTTTGATTTTATAGCAAAGCTGATTAATGATCTTACTCCCGCGGTAGTTAAGATATTAAATACTTCAACCAAAGAGATAGTATTAAATGCAAATTAATAATTAAGAAAAAATAAACCGTTTTAACACGAAATGGCCTTTCTTTATCTAAACAAAGAAGAGGACGTTTCGTGTTAAAAATTATATATACTAATCGATAGTAGCGTACCAGTCTAATTGTACTACTTCTATGGTTGGATCTTTAGCTACTAATTCTTTAAATTTTGATACATCACTCAATCCATTAATACCTCGATAATGATAAGGATATACTTGTTTGGGTTTAAATGCTAATACTGCATCGGCAGCATTTTCTACAGTCATTGTATAGGGTAAGTTCATGGTTACAAAGGCAATATCTATGGCTTTAAGTGCTCTCATTTCTGAGATATCTTCTGTATCTCCAGAAAAATATAGTCGTTTGCTTCCTAATGTTACAACATATCCATTTCCTCTTCCTTTAGGGTGAAACTTTAAAGCTTCTTCTCGTAGATTATACATAGGGATAGCTTCAATAGGGACACCTTGTATTTCTTTTGTTTCACCGTTATTTATAATAATTAATTGTTCGGTATAATAAGCAGGTAGTTTTTCTGCTACCGCTTGGGGAACCACAATTTTTGCTTTTGCAATATCCAGATTGTTTAATGTTTCAATATTCATGTGATCCCCATGAATATCCGTAATCAATACAATATCTGCCGGTTTCTTATCGGTATATAAATTGGCTCCTCCGGATGGATCAATGTAGATGACTTTTTGATCGTATTCTATAATACTCGAAGCATGTCCTATAGCATCAATAAGGATATTATCAACTTGTATTTTTGTAGTAGCGGCTTTTGCCAATTCGGCAGTGTTTTTATTGCTAGTGGTAGTTTCTTCTTCTTTTTGTTGTGATTTACAACCTGTCAACAAGAAACCAATTAAAACGATATATAAAATAGCTTTCATGGCAAGGGGGGGTGTTTTTTTAGAATGATAAAAGATAAGGATATTCCTGCAAATAATTTGGCAATTGCAATCAATTGTCTAGCCAAAGCTTAATAGCCATAGCGATGACCATAACAATTAAAAACAATTTTACTAAACCATCTCCTTTTTTTACAGACCATCTGCTGGCAATCCATCCTCCTGTAGCATTGCCAATAGCAAGGATAATACCATATAGATAATCTATTTGGTTATTGTATGCAAATATTGTAATGGCTCCGATGGTATAGATAAAAACGACAAATACCTTAACGGCATTAGATGTAACAAGATTTAATTTATTTATAGCTGTTAATGCTAATAAAATAAATATCCCAACCCCTGCTTGTATAAAACCTCCATAAATTCCGATAAAAAAAAATGCGATTATTGCTAACCAGAAATGTTTTCCTTTGGTTCTTTCTATCAAATTTGAGATCGTAGTTTTTGGTCTTAACACCATAAAAATGACCACAACAAGCATAACAATTGCTAAAATCTTATTAAAAAGATCTCCTTTTATCTCTATGGCAATTTGTGCCCCTATAAGAGAACCAATAAGAGCAGATATGCCTAAGTAAGCACCAAATTTATTTGGTTTAATGCCTTTGCTTTTAAAACCGGCAATAGAAGTAAAACACTGTATTAATATACCAATACGATTGGTGCCATTGGCAATAACAGGAGGTAACCCCATAAAAATTAACATGGGTAAAGTAAGCAATGACCCACCGCCAGCTAGTGTGTTTATCACTCCGGCAATAAACCCGATAATTGCTAAACTTGGTAATAGAATAGTTCCGTTAATTTCCATTTTGGATATCAAAAATAAACAAAACATTAAAATGATCAATTCTTTTGGTATAACTTGTTAAACTATTGTAGATTTACCTAACTAACCAAAATAAGTACGTCGTTAAAGCATTATATAAAATAATTCCGTTTCTTCAGATATTTAGAGATAAAGAATATCAAACTTCATCTTTTAAAGCCGATAGTATAGCCGGTATAACGGTTGGAGTCGTTTTAATTCCGCAAGCAATTGCCTATGCACTGCTTATGGGGGTACCTCCAATTTATGGGTTGTATGCATGTTTAGTTCCTTTGTTGATATATTCATTTTTTGGCACCTCTCGACAATTAAGCATTGGACCTGTAGCGGTCACCGCTATACTTGTTATGAGTGGTGTGAGTGAACTTGCAACACCATTTACAGAAGAATTTGTGGAACTTGCAATTTTAGCAGGCTTATTAATTGGAGTCGTACAAATCTTAATGGGTTTATTACAAATGGGATTTTTGGTAAATCTGATTTCTCAACCAGTTATTTCTGGTTTCATTTCTGCTGCTGCAATTATAATTATTGCTTCGCAATTAAAGGGAGGTTTGGGGATTATAATTCCAGATTTTAAACATACACATCAAACAATATGGTATGCCATTACTCATATTACAGAAGTAAATTGGTTAACATTAGGTATTTGCATATCTTCTATATTGATTATTAGTCTATTAAAAAAGTGGAAGCGTTCTTTTCCTGGAGCATTAATGATGTTGGTACTCACTACATTGTTGACCTATTTTTTTAATTTAAAATCTAAAGGAGTAGCTATTATAGAAGACGTACCAAGTGGTTTACCTTCTTTTGGTATTCCGACAATGAATTATGAAACGATAATGACACTTATCCCAACGGTATTAACTGTTACTTTTATAGGGTATGTTGGTAGTATTGGTATTGCTAAGTCTATGGAAATGAAAAACCGAGATCATATTGTTAGGCCTAATCAGGAGTTATTTGCGTTGGGTATTTCCAAAATTATTGGGGCGTTTTTTCTAGCAGTGCCTTCTTCTGGTAGTTATAGTAGAACTGCTATTAATGATGAGGCTGGGGCAAAGACCGTTGTTTCTTCTATTATGGCGGTAGTCATGGTTATTTGTTCCTTACTTTTTTTGACTTCTTTTTTCTATTATATTCCAAAAGCAGTGTTGGCAGCGATTATTTTGGTTTCTGTATTGGGGTTGATTAATTATGAGGAAGCTAAATATTTGTTCAAACTAAGAAGAAGGGATTTTGTTGTGATGATTATTACCTTTTTTGGGACCCTGATTTTTGGTGTAGAAAATGGTATTTTTATAGGAGTAATTTTATCCTTTGTTTTCTTACAATATTATAGTGCCAGGCCTCATATTGCAGAATTGGTAAATATACCTGGTACAGAATATTATCGAAATATTAATAGGTTTCCCGATGCAATTCAGTCTACAGAGTATTTGATAATAAGGTTCGATAATCAATTGTATTTTGGTAATTCAAGTTATTTTAAGGATACTATTTTGGGTTATATTTCAAAAAGAAAGCCACTACCTAAATTTCTGATTCTTGATAACACAAATATGCATGATATCGATAGTACTGGTTTGCACGTTTTAGAAGATATTAAACAATATCTTGATAATCTAAATATTGGATTGTTGATGGTTGGAACTATTGGGCCAGTTAGAGATTTTCTAAAAAGATCGGGCTTTACAGATACATTAGGTATATCTCATCATTATTTGACAATTACAGATGCCGTAGATTATGCAGAAAATAGAAAGGCACACACAGACATACATGAAGCGGCTATACAATTTAACCAAAAACGCAGATCATTTTTGGACTAAGCTGAGCTTTTACTAAGAGAATATATTGTTATAGAATAAAAAAGTGGTTATTAGTCTTCTTCGTATAGACGTAATTTTAATCCCATTCCGTAATTAGTAAAGTTTTTTTGTATCAAATTATTGGTTTTACTATAGTTATGATCAAAGCGTTGCCAAGCCTTGTTTTTAAAAAATACTCTTCTAGTAAATGTTCTATAGTTATTTATTTTATTGGTAAACGGTAATAGTGGCCTAAAGGTAGTAGAAACTTTGACAACTCCTCTACGGGTTTCTATTTCACTATATTTTTTAGTTTGTTGCAAAACCCCTTCTTTATCAGCATATCCCAGCACTTGCATAGAAATAAAAATTCCTTCTTTAGGGATATAAATTTTATCCTTCAGAATATCTAATTCAAAATTAGTTTTATCTTCATTGGTAATCCTAAAGATAATATCATCATATGCTAACCTTTTGCCCGGAGATCCATTATTATTACTATAAAATTGAATTTTAAATAAGGTAGAGAAATACTGGGGCCTCGTTGTATTCTTATTAGATGATTCTGTTTTAATAGGCAGGTAGATAGAAGCAATCTTGGTAGGTTTTGCAGAGTTTTTTGGAAAAAAAACAGCAATCTCAGATTCTACAGTAGGTAACCAACAACTAAAATAATCATTGTGTACTTCTGAATTTATTTTTTTTGTTTTGAATTTCCTTTTTTTCTCTGCAGTAACCAGTACCTCTTTTAATTCATCGACCTCCTGTTCTAAGAATATTTTTGATGGTAATGAATTGGTTGCTAGTTTTCGTTCTTTGTACCCTACAGAAGAAATGTAAAGGGAATCTATATCTGGATACCACTTTTTGGAGAATCTAAACATACCATCTGCATCTGCAAACGTACCATTTCCATTACCAAACGAAATCGTTGCATATGAAATAGAGGTGTTTTGCACCGAATCAATAATAGAATAGGTTTGAGAATAGGTAAGTTGTGCTAAAAAAAGCAGTAATAAGGGGAACAGCTTTTTCATGGGGTCAATGGGGATTTGAGGACTAAAATAATAAAATATATTAATTATAGTACGATTATCATGCCAAAGACCAATAAAAAAATAGAATTTACTTATGGAAAATGAATAGTTTAAATAATTGAAATGCAATAATTTATCTTGGGGCAAAGAAAAATTATTGCATTTACCATAGCAACTATATTACACAAGCGATGTGCAATAAAAGTTTTATTTTGTATAGTTTATTATGAAAAATCTTCGGTAAGATAATACATAAGTTTCCCTTTGTCGGTAAAACTTTTAATGGTAAGGATTTCTCCGCTAATTTTATCATAGATTACTTCGACAAATAATAAGTCTACATAAAAGATACTATAATAAAAATCACGGTTTCTATCATTTATGGAAAATAAGTGCATTCCACGGTTCCAAATGTCTTTGTATTTTAGGTCTAGGTGACGAGAATTGAATTCTTTCTCAAGAGTAATTTTTTGCATAAGTTATCATTTTAATTAAGGGCAACGTAAAACTACGGAAAAACCGTAACATATGCAAGTTATTTTTATAAAAACCAGTGTGTTATGATACTATGTTTACTTTTTAATAGTTTATTTTTTGGTTTGAGGTTAACAATAAATGTGCTAGAATCTAGCTAATTTGCCAATATTAAATAAAATAATGGGGAAATTTACTATTACCTTTAATATAAGTTAATAAGGGTTTTTGGGTCTAACTCGTGACCTCCAGAATGCGTTCTAAAATTTATTCTGGGAAGTAGTTCTTGAAGACGTTTTTTTTCTTCTATGATTTCCTCAATTTTAAAATAAGGATCTTTTTCGCCCAAAATGTGTGTGATTTTTGTTGTTTCGGTCAAAAATGAAAGGTTTTCTTTGGTCAATTCTTTTGGAAACCCACCAGAAATCATAACCAACGCTTTGCATTGTACTTTACGGGTAGCAACCCATCTGGCGGCTATACTAACTCCTTGAGAGTATCCTAGAACCACTAAATGTGTATCCTCTGAAATATTTTCTGAGGCTACAATCGAATCGATGTATCGCAAAACATTATCGGTTTCTATAGATGTATTTTCTCGGGTTAACCAACTAGACCCAACTCTACGATAATCTTCTCCTTTATAATATTTAGACGGTGCCTGAGGAGCAATAATATAATTTTCTGTTTTATCTAAATTTTCGAAAGACCTTATAAAATAACGACTTAGATATCCGATTCCATGAAAAACCAACCAAACATTCTTAGTACGTGAAGTAAGATTATTAAGTGTCGTGTATGTATTTGTTGTGCTATAAGATATTTCCTTTTCTGTCGTACTCATATTATATCGATATAAAACACTTGATTACTTGAGTGTTCTACAAATTTACAGGAACTTTTAATACCAATTCTACATAGAATTGGTATTAGAAGTCCATTATTAATTGGGTGCAAGATATCTTGTTTTTCTTTTTTAAGAAATAGAAAGCACAGGTTTTATTGATCAGGAAAGCTTATTTTTTCAAACTTTAGATAATAACAAATCAATGGTACTAGAATTATTAGTTTGCATTGTATATTTTTGTTTTAAATTTTCTGCAAATGAATCTGACCAAAGATGAAATATTAGAGGGGTGTGCCAAAATATGCAAAAACACATTGATGGAAACACTGGATATCACATTTTGTGATGTTGGCAAAGATTTTTTAACGGCAAAAATGCCAGTTACATCAAAAGTATACCAACCAGACGGTGTTTTGCATGGAGGGGCAATGGTTGCACTAGCAGAGAGTGTAGGAAGTGCAGCATCGTTTATATTTCTGGATGCCAAAGATTTTTATATAAGAGGTATAGAGATTGCCGCAAATCATGTTAAGAGTGTAAGAGAAGGGTATGTTTTTGCAAGAGCAGAGATTGTTCACAAAGGTAGAACAACACAATTATGGGATATAAAAATAAGAGATGAGGAAGATAATTTAATTTCGGTAGTTAAATTAACTACCATAGCGCTTCCAAAAACAAAATAGCATGAGCATAACACATTTTTATGCTAGCATCCAAAAGCAGTTAGAAAAACAATTACCTTTTGTTGCGTATAGAAAAGCTGGAGAAAATAGTATTCAAACTTTTCTTCAGAAAAATGATACTTTATTTAAAACCCAGGATTATGCTGATACTGGATTTGTATTTGCTCCGTTTGATAGCCAGGATAAGGCAATTATAATTCCTTCAGAGCATAGCACGTATGCTACAGCTATTGTTGAAATAAACAATACGACCCAAACGATAAAAGATCGAAAAGTTTTTGAGCATTTCTCAAATTCGAATTATAAAAGCGATACAGCTCAATCTATTCATCATAATTTGGTAACCAAAGGAATTGAAGCTATTTCTGCAAATCATTTTAAGAAAGTGGTATTGTCTCGTTGCGAAGCGATTAAAAGGCCTATTGTAGATCCTATAGAGTTATTTAAACGTTTGCTGCACAATTATAATAATGCATTTGTATACGTATGGTACCATCCAAAAGTAGGTACTTGGTTGGGAGCAACACCAGAAACGTTAATTAAGATAGAGGATAATAACTTTTTTACGATGGCCCTGGCTGGGACACAAGCTTATGTAGATACATTGAATGTAGATTGGGGTAAAAAGGAATTAGAAGAACAGAAAATGGTCACTTCTTTTGTAGTAAGTCAGTTGTCTTCTATTGTTCAAGAAGTACAATGTTCTGATACTTATACTCATAAAGCTGGGACATTGTTACATCTTCGCACAGATATAAAAGGGGCTTTAAAAATTCAAAATTCTAGCATAAAAGATATTATTGAGGTATTGCACCCTACACCTGCTGTTTGTGGACTTCCTAAAAGTGAAGCCAAATCTTTTATTTTAGCAAACGAAGGATATGCCCGTAAGTACTATACAGGATTTTTGGGTGAGCTCAATATTATTAGAGATGATAAGAAGGAAACTAATATTTTTGTCAATCTTCGTTGTATGGAGCTTGCTCAGGATAGGGTAAAGCTTTATGTTGGAGGAGGAATAACCAAAGATTCTGACCCAGAAAAAGAATGGGAAGAAACGGTAAAGAAAACAGAGACAATGAAAAAAGTGCTACTCTAATAGGAAAACAATAAAACCAAAAACTTATGGTAAGTAAGCAAGATATTATATTTTAGCACCCCTAATGAAGAAACGTTTATATTCTAAAATTCCGGTAGCACAATCGATTGTAACGTTGTGCGAAGCAAAAGGAATTAATCATGTTGTTATTTCTCCGGGATCTCGTAATGCTCCTTTAATAATTGGTTTTACAGAGCACCCAGATATGCATTGTTATAGTATTGTTGATGAGCGATGTGCTGGTTTTTTTGCGTTGGGAATTGCCCAACAAATCCAACAACCTGTTGCTTTGGTATGTACCTCGGGGAGTGCATTGTTAAACTATTATCCAGCAATTTCAGAAGCATTTTATAGTGATATACCTTTGGTTGTATTGAGTGCAGACCGACCTATCGAAAGAATTGATATTGGCGATGGGCAAACGATTCGTCAAAAAAATGTATTTAGGAATCATATTTTATATTCTGCAAATTTATATTCTGAAATTGTACCACAATCAGAAATAAGTGATCATAAAGTCCTTCAGAAACAACACGAAGCACAAAAACATAATGAGCGAGAAATAAATATTGCACTTAATAGGGCAATAGAGCAAATGGGACCTGTTCATATTAATGTTCCTTTTTATGAACCGTTATATGATAAAATAGAAGCCCCTACCGTTGCCCCCATAAATATTCCGTTAGAAAAATCGTATTATCAATTTTCTGAAGAGTTAGAAACAGAGATGATTCATAAATGGAATCATGCGAAACGAAAAATGATTCTTATAGGGGTTAATTCGCCAGATACTATCGATCAAAAATGGATAACACATTTTGCTGATGACCCTTCTGTTTTGGTACTTACAGAAACAACTTCAAATTTACATCACCAATCACATATAAATTGTATAGACCAATTAATATCTACGTTAGATGATAAAGAATTCGAAGTTTTACGTCCCGATATATTACTAACCATAGGAGGAATGGTTGTTTCTAAGCGAATAAAAGCGTTTTTGAGACAATATCAACCCCAATCTCACTGGCATATTGATTCTAAAAAGGCTTTAGATACGTATTTCTGTCTTACAGAGCATATTAAATTATTACCCAATACTTTCTTTAGTAGGTTTACTCCAAAAATTGATGGAGTCAATAGTAATTATAAATCCTATTGGATTTCGGTTAGAGACGCTAGAAGAGAAAAACATAAAGGATATTTAGAACAAATAGATTTTACAGATCTCAAAGCTTACGAAGCAATTTTTAAGGAGCTTCCTGATCACAAAATGCTTCAGCTTAGTAATAGTTCTACAGTACGATATGCACAATTGTTTAGCCTTAACCCTACATTCAAAGTGTTTTGTAATCGAGGTACCAGCGGTATTGACGGAAGTACATCTACTGCTATAGGAGCTGCTTTAATCTCTAAAGTACCTACAATTTTGTTGACTGGTGATCTAAGTTTTTTTTATGATAGTAATGCCTTGTGGAACAGTTATATACCCGCTAATTTTAAGGTTATATTGATTAATAATGAAGGAGGAGGGATATTTAGAATCTTGCCTGGTAAAGAAGAAAGTAGTAACTTTAATACATATTTTGAAACAACACACAATCTTACCGCAATTCATTTATGTGAAATGTTTGGTTTTGATTACAGTGCCGCTTCTGATTTGGAAGCAGTAACTGAAGGAGTCAAAAGGATATGTCAAAATGATAATAAACCCCAGTTACTAGAAATTTTCACACCAAGAAAAGAAAATGATAGTACGTTAATCGATTATTTTAAGCATTTTAACTAAAAAATGTAATTTAATATACTTTTAAGATTAATTATTCATTTATGATTCATCTATATTTGATTTATAATAATATTAACTAAAAACCTAAACATTAACATCCTATGAGTAAAAGAGACGAATTAATAGTTAAGTACGCTGCTGATATTAAAGATAAAATTGGTCAGTCACCGGATATGGATCTTTTGACAAAAGTTACTATCGGTTGCGGACCTTCAATTTATAATGCAGATGCTGCGACTGTATCTGGTAGTGACCAAAGTGAATTGGACACAGTAAAGAAAAACTTTTTGATTAAAAAATTAGGTCTTTCTGATGGGCCAAAACTAGACGATGCGATTGCTTCTGTAATCGATCAATACGGAAAATCAAATAGAAATAAGTATAGAGCAGTTGTATATTATCTTTTAACAAAGCATTTTGGAAAAGAAGCAATTTATAACTAATAAGACTTTTTTATAGTATCAAAAAGGTGTACAATTTTGTACACCTTTTTTGTTTTGTATAGTTTCTGAAATTAGCTATTATATCTTATGGGAAGTTGAGTTTCATATTAACTTATTGTTTTTTAGTTTGTTATTGTCGGTTCGTGAAATATGATGAAATATTTTTTTTACAAGTAATTTTATAAATTCGGAAAAGGTTAAATAATACAAAGCGCTAGGATTATTTAAAATGGCAAAGCCTTATGGCCAAAAACAATAAGGATATTAACCAATAAAAGATAATTAAAATGTCTGATACACTTACACAAGAAAAAATAACAGTAGGAGGATATACTGCTTATGGACCTTTAACTCCAGAAGCTAAAAAGATTTTTTATGAAGTATTTCCTGATGGAGTGCACGGAAATGCTGTTTACACTCCTTTTCAGGTTGCTACTCAGGTTGTTGCAGGAGTTAATTACAAATATAAGTGCAATGTTCAACCTAAAAACCCATCAATTCCTATTGTTTGGGAGTCGGTTGTGGTTATTTATCAACCACTAAAGGGAGAACCTGTTTTAAAGAGTATTAATCCTATTTAAAAATAAAAACTCTTAAATCCTAAAGGACCATCCAAAGTAATTTGGATGGTTTTTTGATTTAGAATAGTATTTAAAAGATTTAAAATTTTATTTATATAGAATAAAGATTTGTATGCTTCTTTTATATTGTCTTAAAAAATTATCTTTGCAAAAAAAATCAAATTATGCTTAAACTAGGGGAATACAACGTTTTAGAAATAGTAAGAGAAAGAGATCAGGGAGTTTACCTTTGTGATGATGACGGAAACGAGGTTTTATTACCCAATAAGTATGTTCCAGAACATTTTCATATTCGGGATAAGCTAAAAGTATTTTTATACCTGGATAGCGAAGAACGAATTGTTGCAACCAACCTAGAGCCTTATGCTACAGTAAACACTTTTGGGTATTTAAAATGCACCAGTGTTTCTGATGTTGGAGCTTTTTTGGACTGGGGGTTAGAAAAAAACCTTTTTGTACCATTTAAAGAGCAGGCTTCAAAAATGCGCGTAGGGAGCTGGTATCTTGTTTATGTATATATAGATGAAAAAACTGATAGACTGGTAGCTTCTAGTAAAACAAACGCGTTTTTAGATAATTCATTAGTATTATTATCCTCTTATGATCAAGTAGATTTGATTGCGTCTCATCCATCACCACAGGGTTGGAATATGATTGTTAATCAAAAGTATCTTGGATTGATATATAGTGATGAGATTTTTCAAAAAATTACTGTAGGAGATGAGCTAAAAGGATATATAAAGAAAGTTCGACCAGATGGCAAAATTGACCTTACACTACAACGATATGGGTATAGAGGTATAGAACCCAATGCACAGCAAATATTAGAAGAACTAAAAGCAAATGGAGGTTTTATGGATTTGAATGATAAATCTGATCCAGAGGATATTAAAGAAGCTTTTCAATTAAGTAAAAAAAGCTTTAAAAAAGCCATAGGTACACTTTATAAAGAGCGAAAGATTGTTATTGAAAAAGACGGAATACGATTGGTAGAGTAACAAAATTATTAAGATAAAACCTACATTATATACTCAAAGACCTGTAAAACTTTATATTTTACAGGTCTTTGAGCATAATATTATTCTAATACTTTTCCTAAAAACACATTGTATTTTGAGTGAATAGGATTTTCTGTAGTTCTTCTAAAAGAAACAATCTGACCCGTATGATACATAGCGTCTGCGATAGGGCCGTTGATTGCGTTCCAGAACGGAAACTCACGTTTCTCAGAATCTTTAGTGTTCTGGATAATAATTTTAAATTTTTCAATCTCCTTTTCTGTTTTCCCTAAGCAAAGTTCACTTGCTTTTTTGATATTTTGTAATGTTTTTTCTCTTAAGTCATTAAATGTAAGAGGAGATAAATCATTTGGGGTAAGCCTGATACAAGTCTTACCTTGTGGAGCATTAACAATTAGAATAGAGAGCCAATACATATGTTCGATAGTGGTATAGGCGCTCATAGCTTCTTTAGAAGGTTTATAATGTAAATCTTTTTCAGATAAACCTTCTGTTGCCCAGTAATATCTGTTTCCTAAGCCATCAAGAAATCTTGAGACTATGTTGCCTGATGAAAAATTTTCTGGATAATCGGGTATTTGTTTATAAGACATGTATTGATGTTTGATATATGATTGATATATCAAATGTAAAATATTAGTTGCATATGGTGCAGAATTACACTAGGGGATCGTAATTATTTTTATTCATTCTAAAATACATAGCATTTTCTATCCCACTGCAATAATCGTATTTCCAAAATACCATTTTCAGTTTTTCTATGACACGCAATGATGACTTATTTTGTGCAGAAACCCGGGCTATGATTTCATTTAACTGTAACGTTTCAAAACCATATTGTATAGAAGCCTTTGCAGATTCAGTTGCATACCCTTTGTTCCATTCTTTTCTAAAAATCCTAAAACCAACATCTATTAAATTTTCTTCATTAAACTTAAGCCCGCACCAGCCAATAAACCTATCAGTATCTTTTTTGATAACAGCCCATCGACCATATCCATTTTCTTTATAATCAATATAGTTTTTCAAAAATGTTCTAGCGCTATTCACAGAGTCAAAGGTTCTATCACCTGTGTACTTTAAAACGTCTGGGTCCAGATTAAGATCATATAAGTTTTGCGCATCATCCAATGAGAAGTTTCTTAATATTAATCTTTCAGTTTCAATGATGTGTTTCATTTTAATATAGAATGGGTGGGATATAGAAATTTAACTACCAAATTCTTCATCTTGGCCATTTTGCCTGCCATTAGAACGTTGTCTTTTCTTTTTTTGATTAAATCGATATGTAAAGGATAGATTAAAACTACGCTCTCTCCATTGAAACTCTACATCAGAGATAAAACGATCATCGAACGATGTGATTTTTCGCTTTCTGGAGTTTAGCAAGTCATTAACAGCAAATGTCAAAGATGCTTTTTCTTTAAATAGCTCTTTGCTAAAAGCCAGGTTAATACTACCGATTCCATCTCTTTCGGTTATAGCATTTTTACTTGGTCCCCTGTAAAAAAAACTGGTTTGCCATTCTATCTTTTTTGGTAATGTTATTTTATTACTTAAACGAGCAAACCAACTAAAGTTATCGGCATCCAGAACTTCGTTATTATGGTTTCCTTTGATACTCTCCTGAAAAATGTTGATGTTTCCATTTACTCTCCATTTCTTGTTGGGGTTATAAGTAACGGTTGTTTCAAATCCGTAGCGATCAGAACTTGTTAGATTGATAGGAGTTCTTTTTATAATAGATACTTGGGTACCTGGATTATTTTCATCACTACCAATGGTTGTTGTTATCCCAGTGTTTTCTGCATTAAAAGTGAAATTTTGTGTAGATCGAGTATAAAATACAGAAGTATTTAGTGTTAGCTTACCCATTTTATTTAAATACCCCAGATCCAATGCATTGGCATAACTGGGATTTAAATCAGGGTTTCCCTGAAACAAGTTTGTTGGACTTGATCTAGAAGGAAAAGGGTTTATAAACCTGGATCGCGGTCTTCGTATTCTTCTATTGTACCCTAATTGAATACTTTGATTTTCTGTAAATTCGTATCCCAGATTGATAGTCGGAAAACCATTTATATAGGATTTTTTACTAAAATCTTGACTAGTTTGTTGATCAATAGTAATGCGAGTTTCTTCTAAACGTAGGCCTATTAAGTAAGAAAATTTGCCCCATTTACTTCCAAATTGTGTATAAACAGCGTTGATATGTTCTTTATAAATAAGGTCATTTGATAAATCTGTATCTGTGGTTATATTTTGTTCCTCTTCATATTGTACCAAATAGTTTGTTTTTAGGGTGTTAAAATTGCCACGATATCCCAGTTCGAATTGACTGTTTTTCCCTAATGGAAGTACATAATCTGTTTGCAGTAAAATACGATCCTGACTTTCTAATGTATTTACGAGTTCTATAGTATTAATATTTTCCTGTGTGATTCTTGAGTCTTCTTCTTCTTCACTATTCTCTTTTTGAAAATCTACAGTAAGCTTATGTCCACTTTTTTCAAAGTTTTTGGTATAATTAAGCGAATATTGTTTGGTAATATCATCTTCTATTTCGGGATCAAATCGTTTATTTTCGCTCAATAAAGTACCCCCTAGACTACTGTATTCTGATATTAGGTTGGTTGTATTTCTTTTATTATCACTAGATCTGTATAAAAATGAAGTAGTGATAGATGACGATTCATTAATATACCATTCTAACCCTACGTTAGTGTTGTAACCTTTTCGAATTCTGTCAAAGTTTCTTTCTTCTCGCAAAAAAGTATTAGGCAAACCACTAAAAATATATTGTGTTTCATTAATGATATATCCAGGTATTTCTGAATAATTGTAACCAGAGGTAGTAAAAAAATTAAAATCTCCTGTCCTGTAATTAAGATTACCAGAGATACCGGCAGTATATGGATAGCCGCTATTGAGGGTAATAGCACCATTAAGTCCTTGTAATTTACTTCTTCGTAAAATGATATTTAAAATTCCAGCTGTTCCTTCGGCATCATATCTTGCAGAAGGAGAGGTGATGACCTCTACACGCTCTATGGATTCTGCAGGTAACTGTCGTAACGCATCTGTGCTACTTATTCCTACTAAACCAGATGGTTTTCCGTTAATTAGTATTCTAACATTATCATTTCCTCGTAGAGCAACATTGCCTTCTACATCTACAGAGACAGAAGGAACATTATCTAATACATCGCTTACGGTTCCTCCTCTTACGGTAAGGTCTTTACCAACATTATAAATCTTTTTATCGAGCTTGATATCGACTGTTGTTTTTTCTGCTATGATAATGGTTTCTTCGAGCGATTCTGTATCTGTTTGAAGATAGATGGTTCCAAAAGATTTATTTTGTAGTATTTTTTGTCTTACTAGCTTTTTGGTTTTAAAAGAAATAAACTCAAAACTAATATCATAAACCCCTCTTAAAAGTGTAATTTTAAAATCGCCTTTTTCATTGGTAATGCCTCCTGTTACAACTTTACTTGTTTTCGAACTTAGAATGCTAATTGTAGCATATTCTAAAGGTTCCTGAGATTCGTTATCGACTATTTTTCCTGAAATGGTGAATTCTTGATTTTGAGCCCACGTAGTATTTAAAATAAAAAGGAATAATAGTAGTGTTATTTTATTCATGTGAAAAGAAATATAGTGTCCAAAAGTAAGACTCTCTTATTTCTAAAAGGTTTAAAGTGATGTTAAATATATTTTCAGGATTTAAATATCAAATGACAAATATTTGTTGGTATAAGTAAACTATTAAACTTTTTTGCAACTATGTTGCATTAATGAATTATTTTGTTATATTTGCAACTGTATTGCATTAACAGATGTGCTTTTATATAGCACAAAAAATAAGTAACTCAATTAAAACTTAATTTAAGATGGTAACAAAGGAACAGGTAATTGAAGCTCAAAATAAATGGGGCGAAGGTGTAGTTAAGATAGGATCTTTGAAGGAAGACAGATCTAACTGTGAAGTTTTTACCAATGAATTTCTTGATACGTTGTATGCTTTTGAAACAGGTAAGGTGTTGTTTAAACCAACCAAATGTGAAATAGAACAATTTAGACCAACCAAATCAAAAGCATTATCCTATTTTATTGCGGGCGACCATAGGGAATGTAATGAGGATCATGGTTTTGCGATTGCACCATGGACTAAAGTAAGATTCGAAAACTCAGAGATTGTTTTGGAAGAAAATCGTGCAATTGCAATGGGGAATTATTTTTTCACCGGTTTAGATGGTATTGAGGTAAAGGTTGAATATACTTTTGGTTATAGAAAAGCTGGTGATGCATTAAAAATTGATTTGCATCATTCTTCATTTCCTTTTAAGGCACAAGAAGTTACTGCCTAAAATAAATGAAGAAAATCTTATATTTTATTTGTCCAACAGATTACCTAGAACCTGTTATTAACAATACATTTAAACAAGAGAATTATTATTATAGTTCGTTAGGTAATTCTACATCATTTGACAATAATTTATTAGAACAAACAAAAAATATAATTAAAACGAAAAAAATTAATGAAATTTCTTTTGTGCTTTCTAACGACAACCGTATCGTTTTGGATGCTTTAGAAGATCAATGCTATGCTGAAATACTTTGCTTAAAAAGTCTTCATGATCAAATCTTAGAACAAAAGAAACATTCGAAAATTTCATGGCAAACATGGAATGATCAATATTTAATTCTTTCGGCTTTTTTAAATAGTAAAATAAAAGAACTAAAACTTGGATTGGCAGATTTATTATCGGTTGACCAAATTAAAATAAATGGTAGTGTTTATAATAGACAAAAACACGTTTTTAAAGATATATATTCAGATTTGATTATAATGGGATACCCTGGTTTCAATTTTCATCAATAAGTAATTGATATACTGTTTAAAACAGGGGTTTGTGTTTGAACTTAATAAGTTAAGTTTTGATTATTCGTAGCAGCTTAAAAGTGTGGTTACTTAAGCTGCTACTTTTTTTATGATGATTATCTATGACTTTAATAAATCAATTACTTTTTCAGGTGGTCTTCCTATAATAGCTTTACCATTTTTAATAACAATGGGGCGCTCTATCAATTTAGGATTCTCTATCATAGCGGTGATTACTTCTTCATTAGATAGATCTTTACCTTTATAGTTTTCTTTCCATATGGCTTCATTTTTTCTAACCAATGTAATAGGTTCTATTTGTAATAGATCAATGATCTCAGATAATTTTTCTTTAGTAAGAGGTGTGTCCAAATACTTAACTATTTCAAGGTCTTCTTTATGCTCTTCAAGAATTGCAAGACATTGTCTGGATTTGCTGCATCTGGGATTGTGATATATTGTAGTCATTTTTTTTGATTTTAATCCACATTGTGGAGTTTAATTCTACGAGGCTTGCCTCGAAATGTAAAAACTGTTTTCTGCTGTATGCTTCGTGAGCTTACTCAGAGGTAGTTGACTTAAACATCTTCTGTTTTTTGCCCCATCATCATCAGATATGCTTTTAAGAACTGATCTATGTTTCCGTCCATAACTGCATCTACATTACCTGTTTCTTCGGCGGTACGTACATCTTTTACCAATTTATAAGGGTGCATAACATAATTTCGAATTTGAGACCCCCATTCTATTTTCATTTTAGAAGCTTCAATCTCATCACGTTGTGCTTGTTGTTTTTTAAGTTCTAATTCAAATAATTGAGATTTAAGCATCTGTAGTGCTTTTTCTCTATTGTCGTGTTGGGATCTCGAATCAGAGCAAGATATTTGTATTCCCGTAGGGAAGTGGGTAAGCTGGACTTTTGTTTCTACTTTATTCACGTTTTGCCCACCAGCACCACTTGATCTTGATGTGATAATTTCGTAATCAGATGGGTTGATATCTATTTCGATACTATCGTCAGCAAGTGGGTATACGTAGATAGAAGCAAAAGAAGTATGTCTTTTTGCGTTACTATCAAAAGGAGAGATACGTACTAAGCGATGTACTCCATTTTCTCCTTTTAGCCATCCAAATGCATATTCTCCTTCAATTTCGAGAGTTACGGTTTTTATTCCGGCAACATCCCCATCTTGATAATTAAGCTCTTTTACTTTATACCCTTGTTTTTCTGCCCACATCAAGTACATTCTCATAAGCATACTCGCCCAATCACAACTTTCTGTACCACCAGCTCCTGCAGTGATCTGAAGTACAGCACTCATACTGTCTCCTTCATCACTAAGCATGTTTTTGAATTCTAAACCTTCAATTAAAGATTTGGTAGCTTCATAGCGTTCAGAAATTTCGGACTCCTCGGCATCTCCCTCTTTATAAAACTCGTAAAGAACTTCAAGGTCATCAACAGATGTAACTCCTTTGTCATAATCAGAAACCCATTTCTTTTCTGCATTAAGAGTACGCATTAATTTTTCTGCCTGCTGCGCGTCATCCCAAAAATCAGGGGCGTATGTTTTTTCTTCTTGATTGGCAATTTCTATAAGCTTGGCATCAATGTCAAAGATACCTCCTTAACGCAACCAGGCGCTCCCTAAGATCTTGTAAAGTCTCAGTATTGATCATAATTTATTATTTTTTTGACAAAAATAGGGTTTAACAGTTCAGTAAGAAGTATTTTTTACATTATTTTATAGTTTTAAACAGAATCATTGTTTTTGAAGATATATGAGGGAAATCAATTTCCAATTAATAATGATAAAATGTAATGTGATTCTGTCTATTATAGCGTATAAAAAACTTTTAATTTTTACCAGTGATAAATTATTTAAAACCCACGAAACTCTTTTTAGCTTGTATATTTTTGCTTACCTGCAACTTTATCACAGCTCAATTTTTAGAAAAACAAAAAAACCTAAAGTCATTTACTGGGTTTTTTAATTTTTACTATAGTAATGAACAGGATAAAATCTATTTAGAAGTTGATAAACTGGATACAGAGTTTTTATATGTTCGCTCGTTAAAAACGGGTTTAGGTTCTAATGATATAGGCTTGGACAGAGGTCAGATAGGTGATGGGGTTATTGTAAAGTTTCAAAAAGCAGGTAACAAGTTATTACTTGTCCAACCTAATCAGAAATATAAAGCGATTACCAAGAATATCCCAGAACAAAAGAGTGTAGAAGAAGCTTTTACCAGATCGGTACTATTTGGGTTTACTATAAAAGAAGAAAAGTCAGGGAAATATATTGTTGATTTCACGCCATTTTTAATGCAAGACGCACATGGGGTTATAGATAAAATAAAAGCTAATAAATCAGGTAGTTACCAGGTGGATCTTGGCAGAAGTAGTATTTATTTGGAAAATACTAAGGGGTTTCCTAAAAATGTAGAGTTTGAAGCTCTGATCACTTACAAGGGTACACCTAAAAGCGAACGTATTAAATCGATTGCTCCCAATCCTAAGTATTTAACCGTTATTCAGCATCATTCGTTTGTAGCGTTACCTGATGATGGTTATAAAAAGAGAAGCTTCGATCCAAGATGTGGAGCAATATCAATTTCATATATGGATTATGCTACACCGATTTATGAACCTATTTTAAAACGATATATTACAAGACACAGATTAGAAAAAAAATACCCGGGTCAAGAGGTTAGCGAAGCTAAAGAGCCTATTATTTATTATTTGGACCCAGGTACGCCAGAACCTATACGATCTGCACTAATTGAAGGAGCGCAATGGTGGGATGAAGCTTATGAGGCCATTGGCTTTAAAAATGCATTTCAGGTAAAGATGTTACCAGAAGGAGCAGATCCTATGGATTTGAGGTATAATGTCATACAATGGGTTCATCGATCAACTAGAGGGTGGAGCTATGGAGCAAGTGTAATAGATCCTAGAACGGGAGAAATTCTTAAAGGACATGTAAGCCTGGGAAGTTTACGAATACGACAAGATTTTTTAATAGCTCAGGCTATTTTAAATCAGCCTTTTAAAGAAGGAGACGATCAACACGATAAGATGATGACTATGGCATTGGCACGTATTAGACAGTTATCGGCACACGAGGTAGGACATACCATTGGTTTTGCTCATAATTTTGCTGCAAGTGCTAAGGATAGAGCGTCGGTTATGGATTATCCACATCCTAAAATTTCTTTAAAAGATGGAAATATTGATATCTCGGATGCGTATGATACAAAAATAGGTGAATGGGATAAAATTACCGTAGCATACAGTTATTCTGAGTTTGAAGAATCTGTTGATGAAAAGGAAGCGTTGAATCAACTATTGGACCAATCATATCAATCGGGTTTTCGTTTTATTACAGATACCGATGCTAGAGCAGAAGGAGGAGCTCATGAACTTGCTCATTTATGGGATAATGGCAATAGTGCTATAAAAGAGCTGGAAAATGTATTAAAAGTACGAGAGGTTGCCATTCAGAATTTTTCTGAAGAAAATATACGCAGTGGTGAACCTTACTCTGTTCTCGAAGATGTTTTTGTACCGCTTTACTTTTTTCATCGATATCAGACAGAAGCAGCTGTAAAACTTATTGGTGGGTTAAATTATAACTATGCCGTAAAAGGAGATCATCAGACTATTGTTGAAACGATAAGTGTAGAGAAACAAAGAAATGCTTTGTCACAAGTTTTAAAAACAATTTCACCTACTGTTTTGGCTATTCCAGAAGAAAAATTGAAATTGTTTCCGCCAAGGGCTTATGAATATAATAGAACCAGAGAATCATTTCATGGAAAAACAGGAGTTGGTTTTGATGCTTTGGGAGCTGTTGCCACCGCTAGTAATATGAGCATTTCTCTTTTATTACATCCAGAGCGAGCCTCTAGATTAGTACAACAAAAAAGTTTAGATCAAAATCAAATAGGATTATCAGAAACTTTAGATCAATTAATTGAAAAGACGTTCAAACTAAAAGTAAAGAATTCTTATCATAGAGAAATTCTTCATGTCGTAAGAAGTACTGTTTTAGAGCATTTTATGATCTTAGCATCTAACAAGCAAGCCTATACCCAGGTAAATGCGATAGCGTATGCAAAAATCAAAAGTATAGAATCAATGCTAAAAGTAGCTACCAATGATGATTTGGAAAAGATCTATAATCAATACTATTTTGATAAAATCCAACGGTATCAAAAAAATCCAGAAAAGCTAATAATTACTCCTTCGCCAAAGATTCCTGATGGTTCTCCCATCGGTAGTTTTAGATGTAATTTTAAACATTAACAAACGCTATAAAGTTGTAGCTAAAATTCTCGAATTTCGACAGGTAGTATACTATAAGATCCCTGTCTAAGTTTTACTTTTATCCCACAAATAATTAAGAATATAAAGAATCGTATATATACATGAATTTAGAAGGTCAGTTTAGGGAAAAATTAAAAGAAATAAGTGAGGTTTTGGATCAGGAGACCTCTAAAAACAAAGAAATAGGAGTATTGTCAGGAACCTCTGGGGTAGCGTTGTTCCAGTTTTATTATTCCAGATTTTTAGATGATGATGTTCATGCTGATAAAGGTGTCGAGACCATAACTAAAATGGTAGATTATATTAATAACGGATTTAATTATCCAACATTTTGTACAGGAATTGCAGGTGCATGTTGGGTGTTAGAAATTCTTAGAGAAGAGGATTTTGTAGAGCTTGATGAAGACTTTCTATCACATAGTGTTGATGGACATTTACTGGAAGCGATGAGAGCCGATATCAAAGATGATAACTTTGATTTTTTACATGGTGCCATGGGATATGGGTTTTATTTTTTGAAACGATATCAAAATATAACTTCAGAAGCATCTAAAAAGAAATACAAAGCATATTTGGATGAACTAATTCTGGCACTTAAAGAATCTTCAATAAAAGAGGGGGATAAAATCTGGTGGGATTCTGTTTTGAAAAAAGAAGAGGAGGTAGTTGGATGTAATCTAAGTCTATCTCACGGAATAGCAAGTAACATTAATTTTTTATCTCGCTTGGCTACATATGATGAGTTTTTTGATGATGTAAAGGACCTTATAGCGTATACTTCAAATTATATATTGGATTATAAAAATAAGGACACCTCTTTAACCTCAACATTTCCCAACTGGATTGTAGCTGGAGAAGTTGTTGATTTTAACTCCAGACTAGCTTGGTGCTATGGTGATTTAGGAATTGGTATCTCTTTGTTGCGTGTTGCCGAAACGTTAAAAGATCAAAAATTATATGAAGAATCAATACGTATACTTCAGAAAACTACGCACCGAAGAGATAAAGAAGAAGCTTCTGTAATAGATGCTGGGTTGTGTCATGGTGCTTATGGTGTACTTCAGATCTATAACTATCTATATAAGAAAACAGGAGATTCTTTGTTTAAAGCAGCAGCAGATTTTTGGGCACAAGAAGCCTTGCAAATGGCCACTATAAAAGAAGGATATGCTGGATATGCAGCGTGGCAAGGAGCAAAAGAAGAATGGCTCCCCGAGGTGAGTTTGCTAGAAGGAGTTGCTGGTATTGGATTGACAATACTATCTTATTTAACTCCTTCTATGGCAAAATGGGATGAGTGTTTGTTGATTAGTTAATTATTTCACGATATGAAAACACCCGACTTTATATAGTAAGGTAGGGTGTTTTATGGATGTATTCTATAATTTAATAGTTATACGATTTACGAAATTCTCTCCATAAATCTTATTAGACTCAAAATAGTGAGCCGGGTATTTATCGAAAGAGGTTGTTTCAGTCTTTATGAATAACCTTCTAATTTCTAAATTATTAAAACTGGTTTTTAGCTTTAATAATTTGATGTTTATAATGTAGTACCTGATTGTCAATAAGGTGTTTATATAAAAACTTATCGAAAGATAAGTGGTAATTGATTGTTTTTTCAGAGTATTCATGAATCTAAGGCGGTATTCATGAATTCCTATTACGACTTCTTGTAATTGTCTCTTTTTCAGTGTTATGTTTGTTACAGTCAATGTGCATTGATCAACTTAAATAGTACTTAACAATTTAAAAAATTTAAAAATGAAAGAATTAAAACTAGAAGAAATGCGAGTAGTAAATGGAGGAAGTGATGTGCCTTCTGGAACAACTTCAACTGGAGAGTGTTTTGGACCTGGAGGAGCTACCGGAGGCGGTTTGGGGTATCTAAATTATTATGGATATAATCGTTTTTAAACTGAGATTACTACTTAAATAAAAAAACATCCTTCTTTTGCAATTTGTAAAAAAAGGATGTTTCTTTATTTCTAAATTTATTTTTATCAAATAATTATAACTATTCAGGATTCAGTATGATCGTTTGTTAAACTTCTATAATCATAAGTTATAATGGTAGTTCTAGACTCATACTTAAGAATTAAGGTACGATTTTGTACATAGTATACAACTTCAATAATAGAGTCAATTCTATTAAGTCTAAAAGTTTCAATTTTTTAAGAGTGAGTGTTTTCTTTTTTGATAAGTTCTTTAATGTAGTAGGATGGTTTGATTTTGACTTGTTTATAAAAGGCTTTAGAAAATGTTTCAGCACTATTATACCCTAATTCATGTGCAATTGCTTTAATTGTATATTTTCTTAATCGCTTATTTTCTTGTAATTCCTTAATTGCGTAATTAACGCGTAACTCATTTATATAGCTAGTAAAATTTTTATTTTTGTATTGATTGATCACATATGATAAATATTTGACATTGGTTTCTAGTACATTAGCTAAAGATTGAGAGCTTAAACCAGAAGTAAGATAGTCAAGATTTTTTTCAAACTCATTTAATTTTTCTAGTATATCGGTTACATGTTTTTCGGGTATTTGTACGTCGTCATTTTTTATGATTAACTTAGGTTGATCTCCTACTTTTGGTTTTGATATTAATTCTTCAAATCGTAATCGATATAATTTTCTTTTTCTATATTGATGGTATAGTAGTGCACCACACATTATTAATGATAAAATTAGTAAAAGTATCCCTAAAAGGTATGTTGTGTTGTTTTTGTTTAGTTTTGTTATAAGGTCCTCTTTTTCAGTTAGGAGTAAGGGAATGTCATAATCTTGATTCACCTTTTTTTGTATTGATGCCTTATCGTTTAGGTATTGGTCGAGTACTGTATTTAATTTGTCGAGATACTTATTTTGATTTTCTAAGTCATCTTGTTCTTTATAATAGTTTTTTAAATACTCATATGTCTTAATATGTTTATATTCTGGTGCATAATCCAACGTTTTTAACAAAGAATCGGTTTTTATAAAATAGGGAATCGCTTTTTCTCTTTGATTATGCTCGAAATAAGATTTTCCCAGATAATAATACCCGTCAATAATAGTAGGGATGTCTTCAAAATCAATGATAGTAGGTAATGCATTGTTTATACTATCAATAGCAGTTTTGTAATTTTGTTTATGGTGTTGATTAATACCTTCACAAAGAATAAAATATGCTCCCATCCTTCTTAGATTATTATCAGTATTTCTAATCGATTTGGTATATCCTTTAGTATTATAAAAAGAGCTAGAGTCAGGTTTTTGCATACTGATATAGGTTTCTGCGATTGCATGTAAAACCCTTAAGTGCCTAAGTTTATAAATATATTCTGTTTGCTTTTCATAAAAAGCTTCACATTTTTTAAAAGTAACTAAAGCTTCTTCTCTTTCATTTAGATGTTCACTTTTTATAATCCCAATCATATTCATATATTGTATTCTATATGATACATCGATAGAGTCAACTTCTTTTATGTAGGTACTACGTGCTTTATTAAGGTATTTTAATGTCTCTTTAATATCTCTTTTGTTATATAAAAAATATTGAGCTTTCTTAAAATATGCCTTTGCAGTAATATTACTTTGTATTTTATTTTTCTCAATTAGTATAATACTATCCAAGTATGCCGTTTTATCCTTTTTTAAATCATAGAGCATATTAAATCCATGAACAATTTTATGAGTGTCTCGCTCGGTTTTGGCTTTATACAGATATGTTTTAGCACTTTGATTTGCTATTATTGAATCTGTACGTTTATGTCTGGAGTAGATATTTTGAAGTTCGCTAAAACTTTTGTTTTGAAAAGAATCGATATAAGTTTGGGCGTTTATAAACGAACAAAAAAGTATGATTTTACAAAAAAAAATTGCCTTTAATATCTTGTGCATAAAATGATTTTAATCCACATAGTGGAGTTTAATTCTCTGAGGCTTGCCTCGAAATGTAAAAACTGTTTTTCCGCTGGATGCCTCGTGAGCTTGCTCCGAGGTAGTTGACTAAAAATGTAGTAGAAAACACTTTTTGTAATGATGGCAAAAGTAGTATTTTATAAATAAAGGATGTTCCTATCCAATTACTATTTATTATGCGCTACGATTCTAGTTCTATTTTTCTCATAAAAAAAGAAAAGAAAGTTAGTTATTATATATTTTAAGGAGTTTTGATATTCCATTTTTCACTTTCCAGTCAATTTATATACTACAATTCAAAAGTGCACATGCACTGTGCATCTAAATTCATGAATAGCACTCGAAATTCATGAATACCCAAAATAGCGACTTGCAATTCCCTCATTTGTAGACTTATGTTTGCTCCTGTCAATGCGCATTGACTGACATAAATAATTTAATAAAATTTTAAAAATTAAAGTAATGAGAAATTTAGAAGTAAAAGAAATTGAAGAAGTGAATGGTGGTCTACGTGGAGTTGAAGCAGCAGGAATTATATTAGGGATGGTAGCTTTAGCACCCGTAGGAGCAGGTGTGCTTGCATTTGGTATAGGATCTGCAGCTGCGTTAACAATGTTTGATGGTTTTTATGGTCGACCATAAAACCTTTTGAATACTTATCATTTGTCCTTTTTATTTATTGGAATGGGATAGGAGTTTTTCTTCTATTGAAGGAGAAATACTAAATATACCACTTTTTACTAATTATTTTTTATTCTGAAATTGGATAAAAAAAGAACATCTTATTCCGATAAACTTAAAAAGATGAACGGTTAACATAATTTGAGAGCATGTTTAAATATAATAAGAAATGAAAATCATGAGGTCACTTCAAATTATTCAAATATCCCGGTATGTTAATGATTTGAGGTATACTCAGAATCTCAATCTACTGGTTTTAATAATCAAGGTGTTTAAACAAGCTCTTACTAATAATTTAAAAACTTAAAACAATGAAAATATTAAAAAAAGAAGAAGTATCGAGTGTAAATGGAGGAGTAGATTTCCCTACATGGCTTATTTCACAACAAAGAACTAGTAGTTGGGTTTTGAATGATAGCTCTAATAGATACAATATTCCAGGGTCAGTAGGAGCACCATAAAGAGTTCATAAAAATAGCAATAAAATAATTCAAAATTTAAAATAATGAAAACATTAAAAAAAGAGGAATTTTCAAGTGTAAATGGAGGATTGAATATTCCTAATTGGGCTTTTCCACAGCGACCAAATACTCTTGATAATAGTTGGGCTTGGGAAGGAATTCTAGGGAGTTTTACCTCTACACATGATGGATTCGTAGCTAGCGGTGCACAAGGAGCACCATAAAAATCACATTAAAATACAGTGATATCCTAGGATATGATATCTGATTTTGATGATAATATAATTAGAATCAGGTATTATTCTTACTATTTAATAAAGGAAAAAGTAATACAAAAATATAATAATGAGAAATTTAGAAATAAAAGAAATTGTTTCGGTAATAGGGGGGAGTAGTAATGAAAAAGAAATGCCAAAGTTACCAGAAGGACTAATAAGAGTTGAATCGTTTCTTCCGTTTCCATTTCCATTTCCTACATTTCCTGTACTTCCATTACCGGTGAAATAGGCTTGGTAAATAGAAATTAAACAATTAAAATTTAGAACAATGAAAACATTAAAAAAAGAGGAATTATCGATTATTAATGGGGGAGTGGGACTTGCTTTTCCTCCAGTATCACGAGTAGGAATAGTTAAGGGGTTAATTCCGATATCTCCAATACGAATAAAAGAACCGATTTATCCAATAGTTCCGGTAAACCCAAGGTATTAGGGATGTACTTAAAAATAACCTTATGTATTTTTTGCATAAGGTTATTTTTAAATGCATCATTAAGAAATCATAATTATTAATGAAATGGCCTTTCTTAAACATAAAAAATGAGTTCATCACTATTCCGTAAAGAAGCTATAGAAAATAATACCCAACGATTATTAGGAGATGTATTGTTGATACGTCCCATATCTTTTTGGATTTTTACAATCACCGCATTGCTTATTGTGATAGTGGTAAGTGCCTTTTTGGGCTTTGGTACGTTTGCCCGTAAAGAAATGGTAACTGGTTATTTGATACCAGATAAAGGGGTAATACGCGTACATGCACCTATTAGTGGTACTGTCAATCAACGATATATCGATGAGGGACAATATATCAAAAAAGGAGAAAATCTACTAGAAGTAACCACAGAGCGCGGTACCAAAGATAGCCTAAGCATACAACAACAATTATTATATAGGTTACTAGACCAAAAAGCAAATTTAGAACAACGTATAGCAGATGAAAAAGGAGTTTTTGATAGTGAAAGAAGTCGTTTATCAATTGCTTTAGGAAATACCAATGGTGAATATGTACAGTTAGAACAACAATTACAATCGCAAAAACAAGAAGTAGTCTTACATAAAACACAAGTAGAAAAATATACAAGACTTAGAGAAAAGGGGTTAGTTTCAGAAGAAGAATTGATTCGTAAGCGCAATACTTATTTCAATATAAAGTCTACGTATGATGCTATGCAACGTCAACTGATCAATAAACGAACAGAAATTACTAATACGCAAAAGCAATCTGAGCAATTACCGTTACGTAAAAATAATCGCTTACAGGAATTACAAAGTCAATATACACAATTAGAAGAACGTATTATTGAGCTTAAAAACAGTAGTTCTTATGTTGTTAAGGCTCCTATAAGTGGTAGAGTAACGGCATCCCAAATGGTCATTGGGCAGCAAGTTTCTACATCAACAGGTTTATTAACGATCATACCAGAAAACACCGAACTTTTTGCAGAATTATTCTTACCCTCACGAGCCATTGGTTTTGTAGTAAAAGGACAACAGGTATTAGTGCGTTATGATGCTTTTCCATACCAACGCTATGGATTGTATGAAGGCAAAATTGTTCAGATAGCAGAAACGGTAATCCATCCTAATGAAGCAGCAATACCGATCCCCATACAAGAACCTGTCTATCGTATTAAGGTAGCGCTAGATTCACAATCGATTAACGCGTATGGTAAAGAAATGCCGCTACAATCTGGAATGTCCATTGCGGCGGATATTATTTTAGAAAAAAGAACTTTAGGAGAGTGGCTACTTGAACCTATTTATAGCCTAAAAGGAAAATTATAATTCATTATGGAAAACCCTGTACAGTTATTACGATACAGTTTTAAGAAACACTTACCTGTAATTTTACAAACAGAAGTAGCCGAGTGTGGTTTGGCTTCTATGGCAATGGTAGCTAATTACTATGGTTATAAGGCAGATCTTAACGCATTACGGCGGAAATATGCCATATCCTCAAAAGGAGCTACCTTACAAGGGCTAATTAAACTAGCAGATAATTTACAGTTTAGTTCCAGACCTTTGAGATTAGAGTTAGAAGAGCTTTCGCAACTAAAAACACCCTGTATTTTACATTGGGATCTCAATCACTTTGTAGTACTTAAAGCTGTAAAAGGAAATAAGATCACCATTCATGACCCTGCACTAGGAGTACGAACTCTTAAGTTAGAAGAGGTTTCCAAACATTTTACTGGAGTAGCATTAGAACTAACACCAACTCCTGATTTTAAACCAGAAAAGATAACCAAAAGAGCGAAACTATCGCATTTTTGGTCAAAGATTACGGGACTGAAAAGAGTACTTGTGCAAATTTTGGTGTTGTCCTTATTATTACAAGTGTTTGCCATTGCGTCTCCTTTTTATATGCAATTAGTCGTTGATGATGTGATTATAAGCAGAGATGTTGATTTATTAATTGTGCTTGCTTTGGGCTTTGGGATCATGCAGTTAATTAATCTATCGGTAACAGCACTACGTGGGGTTGTATTATTATATATGGGTACACAGCTTAATATACAAATGGCAGCCAATTTGTTTCGTCATTTACTCAAACTCCCTATGGATTATTTTCAGAAGCGACATATAGGAGATATCGTTTCTAGATTTGGATCTCTAGAAGATGTAAAACAATTACTTACCACAGGACTTATAGAAACCATTGTAGATGGTATTATGGCAATAGGGTTATTAGTCATGCTATTTATTTATAATCCTATGTTGGCTTTTATTGTAATTGGTGCTGTAATACTCTATACAGTAATACGGTTAGCATTATATCGTCCTTATAGACAACTTAATGAAGAGGCTATTGTAGCCGATGCCAAGCAGAATTCTAATTTTATGGAAACTGTAAGAGGAGTACAGAGTATCAAGTTATTTGGCAACGAAAGCCAGCGACAAACCGTATGGCATAACTATTATGCCGATGCTATGAACACAGGGATTAGGATAGGTAAACTTGATATTGGATATAATTTTATCAATGGGATTTTATTTGGTCTCGAAAATATTATAGTGATTTATCTTGCAGCTTCTTTGGTGATGGATAGTTTGATGACCATCGGAATGTTATATGCATTTATGTCGTACAAAAATCAATTTACAGGTAAAGCATCTGCTTTGGTGAACAAGTTTATAGAGTTTAAAATGTTATCGTTGCATATGGAACGTTTGGGGGATATTATTCTTACCGAACAGGAAAAAGATATTGACAACCAACAACAATTACCTAATGTAAGTGGAAGACTAGGACTTAGTAATGTATCGTTTAGGTATTCGGATAATGAACCCCATCTTTTCAAAAACCTCAATGCAACTATAGAAGAAGGGAGTTCTATTGCGATTGTAGGGGCATCGGGCTGTGGTAAAACTACGTTGATGAAAATTATGTTAGGGTTACTAAAGCCAGAAACAGGTGCCATCACCATAGATGGTTATGATATCAGAAAAGTAGGATTGCGTACGTATAGAAATTTGATTGGTACGGTTATGCAGGATGATCAATTATTATCGGGTAGTATTGCCGATAACATATGTTTCTTTGATCCAGAAGTTGATCAACAACGTATTGAGGAAGCTGCACAAATGGCTGCGATACATCATGATATAAGTGCTATGCCCATGGGGTATCATACCTTGATAGGAGATATGGGTAGTAGTTTATCAGGCGGGCAAAAGCAACGCCTACTATTGGCTAGAGCTTTATACAGAAACCCGAAAATATTGTTTTTGGACGAGGCAACCTCACATTTGGATGTAGGATTAGAATCTGTGGTAAATGATACTGTGAAAAAGTTGAATATTACCAGAATTATCATTGCACATCGACCAGAAACTATTGCCATGGCAGATCATGTGGTGGCATTACAAAATGGACAACTTATACCAGTAAAAGTAGTGGATCCTATAGTGGCATAAAAAAATCCAATTACGATTAACATAATCGTAATTGGATTTTTACACAAAAACTTGAATTACTAGGTCAAGCTAAAAGTGTTTTTAATTTGATCTAACGACTAGGGATTACCATTTTGACCTGTTTGACCATTATTTGTAGTAGTATGAATACCATTGGTAGTAATAAGACCTTCAGGTCCACCACCTATAACATTGTTTAATTTATGCAATTTACTTATTTCTAATTTTTTTAAACTTAGTTTTTTTTCGTTATTAAATTTTGTTTTCATAGTAATGAATTTTATAAATTTTTAATTAGAGCTAAACTATATAAAAATTTTAGGAGTTAGTTTTTAAAACGAAAAGTACTACTCGGAATATATGAATATCGTGTTGTTCTGGTTTTTTAATCGTTGAAAATCAGAATTTTATTTTATTTTTTTTGATAAGCTCTTTGATATAGAAAGAAGGCTTGATTTTGACTTGTTTGTAGAAAGCATTAGAAAATGTTTCTGCATTATTATACCCTAGTTCATACGCAATTGCTTTGATGGTATACTTTCTTAATTTAGAATTTACTTGTAATTCTTTGATCGCATAGTTGATACGAAGTTCGTTGATATATTGGGTAAAATTTTTGTTTTTATAATGATTAATGACAAATGAAAAATATTTTAGATTGGTTTCTAATTGATTGGCTACGGTTTGAGAATTTAAACCCGGACTAAGATAATCATGGTTCTTCTCAAAACCCTCTAGTTTTTGGAGTATGTCTAGAATATGCTTTTCAGGAATTTGTGAACCATCTGTTTTCGAGATCGATTTTATAGATTTTGAAGGATTAGGGTGTATAGGTGATTTTGATTCTGTCATTAACTTTTCGAATCGTAGTCGATAGACCTTCTTTTTTCTGTGTTGATGATAAATCAACCCCCCGCATACTAATAGTAATACTAATAAAGCTACTATCCCATAAAAGTATTTTGAGTTATGGGTATTTAATTTATTGATAAGTTCTTCTTTTTCTTTTAGTAGTAATGGGATGTCATAATCCTGATTTATTTTTTTTTGGATTGATGCCTGATCCCCTAGATATTTATTAAGTACAGTATTTAATTTATCGAGATATTTATTTTGATTTTCTAAATCGTTAAGATCTTTATAATAGTTTTTTAAATACTCATAGGTTTTAATGTGTTTGTATTGAGGTATAGAGTTTAAAGTTTCTAATACAGAGTCTGTTTTTATAAAAAATGGTATAGATTTTTCTCTTTTATTAAGATCGAAGTTAGACTTTCCTAAATAGTAATAACTGTCTATAATATTAGAGGTGTCTTCAAAATCAATAATGGTTGGAAGCGCTTTAGAAATGCTATCAATTGCAGCTCTATAGTTTTGTTTATGATATTGATTAAAACCTTCACATAATGTAAAATATATCCTCATTTGTTTAAAATAATAATTTGATCCTTGAGAAGCGATAGTATAACCTTTAGTACTATAAAAGGAAGAAGAATCTGGTTTTTCTAGACTAATATATGTTTCGGCTAAAGCATGTAATACATGTAAATGCCTTAGTCGATATTTATATTTTGTTTGTTTACCATAGTAACTTTCGCATTTTTTAAATACGGCTATGGTTTCTTCTTTTTCATTGAGGTGTTCATTTTTTATGATAGCCGTCATATATAGCATCCTAAAAGACAAATCTGTGGTATCAATTTTTTTAAGATACTTTTTTCTTGCTATATCAAGAAAACCAAGTGTTTTTTTTATATCCCTTTTTTTATATAAAAAGTATTGTGCTTTTTTAAAATAAGCATAAGCCGTATAGTTACTTTGAACTTTGTTTTTTTCAATAAGAATAATACTATCTAAATATTCTGGTTTGTTTTTTTTTAAATCATATAGCATATCTAACCCATGAATTATTTTATGGGTATCTAACTTAAGTTTGGCTTTTTTAAGGTATATTTTGGCACTTTGTTTGGCTTTAATTGAATCTGTATGTTTATTATTGTCATACATTTGTTGAAGCTCACTAAAACTTTTATTTAGCGTCGAATCGTTATGAATTTGTGCGTTCAGAAATGAACAAAAGAGTATGGTTTTTATGAAAATAAAAACTCTTAGTGCCTTGTACATATAAATAAAGTGTGTTAAAGTGATTGCTATATATAAACTCTAGTAAATCACAAAAGTAGCATTTTAAACCAGAAAAGGATATTTCGATCCATCTACTATAGTTAATAATTAGTTCTCCAAATTGGGTAATTATTTTTGATCAAGCACAAATGAAAATGAATTCAAAAAAAAGAAAAGGCAACTTTTGACATGTAGTCTTTGAGCTACCCATTCGATCTTCATCCTATAAAAGTGATAAAAAATGTGCAGAAAACGATCCTCGTATTTCAGGATGTACAAAAGCGTGGCCAGTTGCCATAGTAATTGGGTATCACTTTACATTGTAAAAAAGTTATGGATATCTATTTTGATGATATTTTAAATTTTACAATTCCCGAATTTCGATCGATTTTCTAGAATCCTAGTAGTTATTAGTTGTTTGTAATAAGATCAACGTACTATGTTTGGTCTGAACAAAATTTCTATGTGTCATAGAGATGATGTTTGACCGAAGCGCTTTGACACTTGTTTAACTAAAAATAATAATACGATGAATTCTAAAAAGAAATTACAATTAAAAAAAATAGATATTACAAAATTGAACCATATTAATGGTGGGAGAGATATTGTACCTTATTCTACTAATAATTTATGTAGATTGACATTAGACAATCCTACAGTGGTAGAGACTTGTCATAAATCATTTTTGGTATTTGATTGTCAAGGATAATATTTTTATCATTTGATTAGATTCAATTTAAAAACGATACTCTTTAAAAATGTTAACCCCTGTATTTAAAGTACAGGGGTTAGTTTTCCAAATTGTTTTCAAATTAAATAAACCAATAGTAATGTAAGTTAGTTTCTAACTACACTTACAAAAGAATTTAATTTTCTCCTGGGCAACCATTTCCATCATTGTTTGCAAAAGAATTAGGAGTATTATTATAATAATCACCGTGCCGTTGAATAGGAGAACAGTACTGCGCTGATGTACAAGCTCCTCCTTTTCTAGCTCCGCGGCCACTTGCGGTACCTTCATCTTCAGGTCCTCCTCCTTGAATTGTTTTTAAATCTAATTTTGAGATTTTGATTTTACTAAGAGTTAATTTCTTAATGGTTGTTTTTTGTTTTTTCATATTCTCCTGACTTTTATTTTAAAAGCGCAATCTAGTTAAATAATGATCGGTTGTAATTGATAGTGAAGATTTAGATATCAAAATTCCGGAATTTTGATAGAATTAATAAATTAATGTATTGTTTAATAGTGATTTAGTAGTCGGTGATTTTAATAGTTAAAATGATTGTTAGCTATTTTTTTCTAGTTGTTTTATAAAATAAGAAGGTTTAATTGAGACCTGTTTATAGAATGCATTCGTAAAAGTTTCGGTACTTACAAACCCCATTTCGTTTGCAATAGCCTTTATGGTAAATTTTCTAAGTGTATCATTTTCTTTTAATTCTTTTACGGCATAAGTAATACGTAATTCATTGATATAACTTGTAAACTTTTTCTTTTTATAATGATTGATAACTCTGGATAAATATTTTGAGTTAGTTTGCATTTCGTTTGCTAACGATTGTATAGTAATCCCTTGATTAAGGTAGCGGTCTGCTTTTTCAAATTCATCCAGTTTTTTTAAGATATAGTTAATATGTTTTTCTGGGACTTTTATTGCTATACCTGATTCTGTTGCAGTAGTATGTTTTGAATTGATTTTTTCTTTTACAGAATCTAATTCTTTAATGAGCTCTTCAAATCGTTGACGGAATAGTTTCTTTTTTCTGTTTTGACGATAAGCAATTACTAATGAACCAGCTAATACAAGCAATAAACCAATGATACCATAACTATAGTTATTTTTTACTTTGTTTAGACTCCTAATTAGTTTTTTTTGTTCTTCTAGTAACTGTGGAACATCGTAATCCTCTTTCACCTTTTTACTGATAAATACTTTATCATTAAGATATTTATCTAAAATAGAATTTAATTTGTTCAAATAATGATTTCGCTTGTTTGTATTATCAATAGCGGTATAATAATTCTTTAAGTACTCATAGGTTTTTACATGTTTATACTGGGGTGTTGTAGTTAAGGTTTCTAATAAAGAGTCTGTTTTTATAAAGTATCGAATTGCCTTTTCTTTTTTATTTGTATCGTAATATGATTTGCCTAAATAAAAATAACTATCTATAGTGTTTGAAGTATCTTCAAAATCAATCATTTTTGGTAATGCAATATTGATACTATCTATAGCGATTTCAAAATTGTCCTGAGAATATTGATTGATTCCTTCACAAAGCGTAAAATAATATTTTATAGCATTGTCCATGGCTTTCTTATTTTTGTTAGCAGCCATATACCCTAATCTATTATAATAACTTACAGAATCATATTTTTTTAAAGGAATATAGGTTTCTGCAATGGCATGCAGAGAATATATATAATTTAACTTATTGTCAGCGTGATCGATATGATCAGAATAATATTGAGCACATTCTTTAAAAATTGTTATGGCTTCTTTTTTTTCACCAAGATGCTCGCTACGTACAACACCCATTATATAATCTATTCTATATGACAAATTGGTGTTGTTAAATCTACTAGAATACTCTTTTGCTATTGCAAGATTTTTTATAGTTTCCTCAATATTTCTATCGTCATATAAATAACGCTTTGCTTTTTCAAAATAAGCAAGAGCAGGATGTTTTTTTGAAGGATTGTTTTGAGTGATACTCAATATGCTATCCAGATAAACCTTACGTTCTGATAACTTAGTTTCATAATAAAAGAGCAAGTATCCTTCAGCAATCTGAAAAGTGTCTTTTTCTTTTTTAGCTCTATTTAGATAAGTGTTAATTATTTTTTTCGATGGTATTGAATCCTCTTTCTCATATTTATAATACATGCTTTTTAATTCTTTATAACTCTTGTGTTCTAAAGAATTTATTTGATTTTGAGCACTTGTTGTTATAGAAAATAATATAACTATAAAAAGTGTCAACGGGACACAAAGTTTATTCATAATATTTGAATGTAGTATTTAGAAGAGGTATTGTCAACTATAAAAGACTAATAATAAGTTTTGGAAATGTTGTTAAAAATATTAAAAAAATGTTAAGTGAATAGAAAGTTCTTAAAAATTTGTTTTTGAGAACCTGGTAGATATACTTTGGAAACAAGAATGAAATCATAATTAGGATGATGTTTATGATGCAAATATCTATATACTGTATGATAAAAAGATCTTATAAACATTCATTTTGTCTCTTAATTCCCGAATAACTATCGAAATTCTAGAATACCGACTATATTACTTTGTAGGAAAGGTCCAATATATGCTATGTTTGATACTGTTAAAGCGCGGATGACATTTTGTTCAATTCTTAAATTAAATAAAATGAAAAATATAAAAAAATTAAATCTACAAAAAATTAATATTTCAAAACTTAATGATGTAAAAGGAGGATATGGTGGTCCTGGAAATCCAGGTCGCCCGGGAAATCCGGGAGAATCACCAACAGAGAACCCTCACGGATGTGGTAATACAACTAACTTCTTAGCTTGTCAATATACACAAACACCTATGAGTAGAATAGTTTGTGTATAATGATATAAAGTGTAATACTAAACCTAAAAATAGTATTGATTTAAAAAACAATATAATGAAAAATAAAAAGAGACTTAGTCTCACCAAAATGAATATCACTCAATTAGAAACAATTAAAGGAGGAAATAATGTATACACTATTACAGCTCGTAATACAAGCCCTATACTTTGTAATTATGCAACTTTAGGAAAACAATGTCAAGCAACGGTAAGGGAAACATTTATTAGATGCTAAATTATAAGGTAAAATTAAAAACTTTTGAACCCGTCATATTTCGTATAACATAGCTGGTTTATGAATATGACCCTTTTTTAATAAATCGCTTAAGAAATATTCTTAAGCGATTTTTTGTGAATTCATCTAGAAATAAATAGAAATTCAGGAATATCGATCGATTTTCCAGAATGTTATTGAAGACTGTTTGTAATATACTAGTTATCAGGGTAATTTTGTTAATGTCAAAGCGCTCGAATCAAATAATATGAATTTAAATCATCGAATTATGAATATTAAAAAGAAATTAAATCTTACAAAGATGAATATTACACAATTAAGTGCTGTAAATGGTGGAGATCTCGAGAACCCGTTTAAAGATACCCATAAAAAATTACCAACAGAACAACCCGTAGGTGGAGGAGGTGTATGTTATACTGATACACCAGGAAGCGCTATTTTTTGTGTTTGAATAAAGTATTGATAGTTCATTCCATTTACAATTTTAAAAAAAATCAATTTGGGATGCATTTTTTAGTGAGTTTGTGTAAAAACGACCAAAAGTAATTTTGGTCGTTTTTTTATACCATATAATATCTTCAAAATTGGTGTTGAACTCATCTATTAGGTATCGATCTTTTTATGGTATCCAATAGAATTTTATAACTTCATATGTATTTTATATTGCATCAAGATTATCCTTATTACTGGGATTATTTTTTTTGATTTTACCTGATTTGCATATTGTATCACTCATTTTTTTTGTTAAAAATAAATCAAAACGATATGTATTTTATTAATATTTTGACTGGTATACATTTTCTGCTTAGAAATTCATCTAATATTCGCGAATAACGTTCGGAATTCGGGAATCCTGCCTTTAAACTTTTGTTTTACAGTTGTTTGTGTGATTATGTTTGTCGTCGTCAAAGCGCTTTGACCAGTTAAAAATGTTTAATAATTAAAAATCAAAAACAATGAGAAATTTAGAAGTAAAAGAAATCAAAGAGGTAAAAGGAGGAAATGTGGTTCGAGTCGCTTTAGAAGTGACAGCAAACATTATAACAGTTTATACTGCAGCACGTAATAGTAGAGATCGATCTCATGCAACACCAGGTACAAATAGTGGTGCTGATGCACAAGGAAATCAAATTCATTGCCCTGGGGGTACCTCTCCTCATATGGGAGATCATGGAGATTATAAAGGGCCACATTGTGATCGAGTAGATGGGTAGTTAATTTTTTAAAGAAAATAAAAATGAGAAATTTAAAAGTAGAAGAGTATAAAGAAGTTAATGGTGGAACCGAAAATGGAGGAAAAACAGCCACAGGTAAAACCGTTACATGCGGTCCAGGAACTGCGCCGCATTTAGGAGATCATGGAGATAAAAAAGGCCCTCATTGTGATAGTATTCGGGACCTTCCTACAACAGGGGCGCCAGGAAAGAATACATCTGGAGAAGGCGGAAACTAGGTCATAGTTTATTCATTATATATGATAAAAAGAATTATGAATCTTTTGGTTTAATAAATGAGTCAAATTGACAAAATATAGATAGTTTAAAATCAATTAATTAAAGTTTAAAACAATGAGAAATTTAGAAGTAAAAGAAATAATAGAAGTAAATGGAGCAAATAAAGGAGGTAAAGCAAAAGATGGTCTTAGTGTAGTAGCAGATGTTATAACAGTAGTTACGGCGTTTTTTAGTGGTAATGACAATCAACCAGGTCAGCCGGGTTCTAGTGGTCAGGATGCTCAAGGAAACCAAATTCATTGCCCAGGAGGTACAACACCTCATATGGGAGATCATGGAGATTTTAAAGGTCCACATTGCGATAGAGTAGAGGGTTAATTGATAATAAGGTAAATACTAATAAAGATGAGAAATTTAAAAATAGAAGAAGTAAAAGAAGTAAGTGGAGGTATTCTTCCTTTAGTCATAATAGCGTTAGCGACAACTGCTATTAGTGGTTGTAGTGAACCAGGAAAACCTGGTTCTAGTGGTCAAGATGCACAAGGAAATCAAGTAGATTGCCCAGGAGGTACATCTGCTCATATGGGAGATCACGGTAATTATAGAGGTCCGCACTGCGATAGAATTGATTAATGTAATCTAGTGTAAATAATAAAAATTTAAAAAAATGAGAAATTTAAAAGTAGAAGAATATAAAGAAGTTAATGGTGGAACTAAAAATGGAGGGACGACCGCCACTGGAAGAACAGTAACATGTGGTCCCGGGACCGCTCCACATTTAGGAGATCATGGAGATAAAAAAGGTCCTCATTGTGATAGTATTCGAGACCTTCCTTCTACTGGAGTACCCGGAAGATCTTCTGGAGAACCTGCTCCGGGAGAACAGGATAAAAGCACTAAAAAGTAATAATTAAAATCAAAAACGATGAGAAATTTAAAAAAAGAAGAACTAAAATCGGTTAAAGGAGGAGTACTTCTCGCTTTACCAGTAATTATAATTAACACAGTAAGAATTGTAAAAGAGACTATGGGAAAACCAGGTCAAGAAGGAGGAAGCGATGCACCTGACTAAAATTAATGGATAATTTGATGTAGGGAGTTTTATATAGCTCCCTACACCATCTTACAATTTGATAATATAAAATTTTAAAAAAGAAACAATGAGAAATTTAAAAACAAAAGAAACCATACTTGTACATGGAGGTCGTCAAACTTCTACCAATGATCCAAGAAGTAGTTTTGTTCCAAGAGGTGCTCCTGCGGCTATAACGCCACCAGAGCCTTGCCAGGAAAGACCTTTGCATTTGGGGTAATGATTAAATAGAATTCATAATTTCATAAGTCTTATTATATGAAAAATAAAACATCAAGAAAATTAGATCTAAAAAAAATGAAGATTTCGGATCTTCAGTTGAGAAAAGTTAATGGGGGATGCCAACATGGTAATTCCAGTGTTGCTACTAATAAATCTAGAGGGCAACACATTTGTATTCTTACTACCGGGGGTAAAACCGGTGGACCCGGAAAACCAGGTAAAGAAGGTGGCGATGGAGCCCCTTAAGTTATAAGAACACGCTATAAAAAACTGCACTGTATTTTATACCGCTTAAAAATCTTTAAGCGGTATTTTTTTATTATGAATTTTAATCCTTCAAAATTCCGGAATATTGATCAAAATTCCGGAATTTTTATTTTAACCATTTGTTTTGCAGTGTTTTATGTAGCTATGTTTGTCTTCGTCAAGGCGCTTTGACATAGTAAAATGTTTAATAATTAAAACTCAAAAACAATGAGAAATTTAGAAATAGGAGAAATTCAAGAAGTTAATGGAGCATCAAAGCAATTATCTATTGTGAAAGATGTTGTGGATATTGTTAATGGAATCAAATCTTTTTTTAGTGGAGATAGCAAACCAGGTTCTGATCAACAACCAGGTTCAAGTAAAGGTACGGATGCTCCGGGTAATAAAATTAATTGTCCTTCTGGTACATCGGCCGATATGGGAGATCATGGAGATTTTATGGGACCACATTGCGATCGTGTTATATAGTAGTTAATTCAAATAGTATAAAGATGAGAGATTTAAAGATAGGAGAATATAAAGAAGTAAATGGAGGAACCAAAAATGGGGGAACAACCTCTACAGGGGAAACTATTACATGTGCTGATGGTTCAGCTCCCCATTTAGGAGGTCATAGAGATGGATCAAGACAGAAACCTCACTGTCATAGCATTAGTGATCTTCCTACTACAGGAGGACCTGGAAAACCTGGAGGACAAAATGAGGAGCCTGGAAAAGAAGGAGCTAACCCCCCTGGAGAAAACAGGTAGTCTAAAAAAGGAGAGAAGTTTTTATAGTGATAAAGGAGGATTGTTTCCTCCTTTATCTAGTTCATGATGACAATGATTAAAATTACATACGAGGGAGTATGGGAGAATTAGTTATCAAAAAGTTGAAGTATTATTAAAAAAAATGGTAATAATTACACTATTATTCTTCAAAATGGACAAATAGATTATGGACACTTTCTAAAAACACTTAAAATTCTCGAATAGTAGTCGAAATTCAGGAATTCCCTTATACATGTTTTGCTTTATACTAGGCCATAGAAGTATGTTTGCCTTAAGCAAGTTACTCTGATCTACACAAATAAATAATAATTAGAATCAACACTATGAAAAATAAAAAATCTAGAAAATTAGATATTAGAAAAATCAAGATTTCAGATCTTCAGTTACAACAAGTGAATGGTGGAGCTCACGGTTCATGTGTGCCTACTTGTCAGCCTATAAAAAGTCTTAGTGTATGTAACCCAACAGCACCAGGAAGGCCAGGCGAAAATGGTGAACGTTAGTAAAGTCGGGATAAATTTTGGTGCGAGAAACTCACTGGTTAGATTATAGAGATTTCTTGCACCTTATATCCCGGCAATCTATAAAGATTTAAACACAAAATTGATCACAACATCTATTTTAAATTTATAGTTAAAAAATGAGTTCATCCCTTTTTAGAAAAGAAGCCATAGAAAATAATACACAACGTCTTTTAGGAGATGTACTTTTACTAAGGCCCTTATCCTTTTGGGTCTATACCCTGGCTATCTTGATAATAGTTAGCGTGGTTGGAATTTTATTGGTTTTTGGAACCTTTGCTCGTCGTGAAATGGTAACTGGGTATCTAATACCAGATAAAGGGGTGGTACGCGTATATGCTCCTTTTAACGGAGTTATCGATCAACATTATATCACAGATGGACAACAAGTTACAAAAGGAGAAAATTTATTCGAAATCGTTACAGAACGAGGTACCAAGGACAGTGTGAGTATCCAGCAACAACTCTTAAATAGGTTGCTAGAGCAAAAAAATAATCTGGCACAAAGAATTAATGATGAAAAAGGAGTCTTTGACAGCGAAAATAATCGTTTGTCAATAACATTAGGCAATACGAATAGTGAATATGATCAATTACGACAGCAAATACAAAGCCAACAAGAAGAAGTAAGCTTATCTAACGAATTATTAGAAAAATATAAAACTCTTAAAAACAAAGGATTGATTTCTGAAGAAGAATTATTTCGAAAAAAGAATGATTATTTTAATAAAAAAGCATCGTTAGATGCCGCAAAACGATTGTTAATTACCAAAAGAACTGAGATTACAAATACACAAAAGCAATCAGAACAACTCCCGCTTAGAAAAAGTAATCGATTACAAGAATTACAAAATCAATATGCGCAACTAGAAGAACGTATTATCGAATTAAAAAACAGTAGTTCGTATACCGTTAAAGCTCCAGTAAATGGTAGAGTAACCGCGGCACAAATGACGATTGGACAAAGTGTTTTTTCTACAAAGCCGGTACTTACTATCATTCCTGAAAACACTCAATTATATGCAGAGTTGTTTCTGCCATCCAGAGCTATTGGCTTTGTAAAAAAAGATCAAAAAGTATTGTTACGATATGATGCATTTCCATATCAACGCTATGGATTGTATGAAGGTACAGTTATTCAAATTGCAGAAACGGTAATCAACCCTACAGAGGCATCGATACCTTTACCGATACAAGAACCTGTTTATCGAATTAAAGTAGCATTGGATCAACAAACCATTAATGCTTATGGAAAAGAAATGCTATTACAATCGGGCATGTCTGTGGCGGCCGATATCATTTTAGAAGAAAGAAGTTTGGGACAATGGTTACTAGAGCCCATATATAGCTTAAAAGGAAAATTATAAAGTATTATGGAGAACCCTGTACATTTACTGCGCTATGGTTGGCGTAAAAATCTACCTGTAATTATACAAACAGAAGTTGCAGAATGTGGTCTTGCCTCTATAGCAATGGTGGCTAATTACTATGGGTATAAAACAGATCTAAATGCATTAAGACGTAAGTATTCGATATCATCAAAAGGTGCAACATTACAAGGATTGATTACACTAGCCGATAATTTACAATTTAGCTCACGGCCATTACGTTTGGAGCTAGAAGAACTTTCGCAGTTAAAAACTCCTTGTATTCTACATTGGGATCTTAACCACTTTGTAGTATTAAAATCTGTAAAAGGGAATAAAGTAGAAATACATGATCCTGCGGTAGGAGCAAGAATATTAAAACTGGCAGAGATTTCTAAGCATTTTACCGGAGTTGCATTAGAACTTACCCCAACCCCTGATTTTAAACCAGAGAACATTGCTAAAAAAGCAAAGCTATCTGATTTCTGGAGTAGAATTACAGGATTAAAACGTGTATTGATTCAGGTTCTGGTACTTTCTATGGTACTTCAACTTTTTGCAATTGCGTCTCCTTTTTATATGCAGTTAGTGGTCGATGACGTAATTATAAGTAGGGATACAGATTTATTGATCATTTTGGCGCTGGGATTTGGAGTGATGCAATTAATTAGCTATTTAGTATCTGCCCTAAGAGGTATGGTAGTATTGTATATGGGAACGCAGCTCAATATACAAATGGCGGCAAACCTGTTTCGTCATTTATTAAAACTACCAATGGATTATTTTGGAAAAAGACATATCGGAGATATTGTTTCACGATTTGGGTCACTCGAAGAGGTAAAACAATTATTGACCACCGGTCTCATTGAAGCTATAGTAGATGGTATTATGGCGATTGGATTGCTAGTAATGATGTTTGTTTACAGCCCTACTTTAGCATTTATCGTGATCGCAGCAGTAGCCTTGTATATCATTATTCGATTAGCACTATATCGTCCATATAGAGAACTAAACGAAGAAGCTATAGTGGCCGATGCCAAACAAAATTCGAATTTTATGGAAACCGTTCGCGGCGTACAAAGTATCAAATTATTTGGTAATGAAAGTCAACGGCAAACGGTATGGCATAATTATTATGCAGATGCCATGAATACCGGAATTAGAATTGGTAAATTAAATATTGGGTATAATTTGATTAATGGTATTTTATTTGGAATAGAGAATATTGTAGTGATATATCTTGCAGCAACCTTGGTTATGGATAGTTTAATGACCATTGGTATGTTGTATGCATTTATGTCATATAAAAACCAATTTACAGGTAAAGCTTCTGCTTTGATCAATAAGTTTATTCAGTTTAAGATGTTATCGCTACATATGGAAAGGTTAGGAGATATTATTCTTTCTGAAGAAGAAAAAGATATCGATAGTCAAAGACAGTTACCGATGGTAAAAGGAGAGCTAAACCTAAAGGATATCAGTTTTAGATATTCTGACAACGAACCTTATTTGTTTAAAAATTTAGATTTTAGGATAGAAGACGGAAAATCTTTGGCAATCATTGGGGCATCTGGCTGTGGTAAAACAACTCTTATGAAAATTATGTTGGGATTGCTCAAACCAGAAACAGGAGCCATAGAAATAGATGGATATGATGTTAGAAAAGTAGGGTTGCGATCCTATAGAAGCTTAATCGGTACGGTGATGCAAGATGATCAATTGTTATCAGGTAGTATCGCAGATAATATTAGTTTTTTTGACCCAGAGTTTGACCAGCAATGGATAGAGCAATGTGGCCAGATGGCTGCCATACATCATGATATTATGGCAATGCCCATGGGGTATCATACTTTGATAGGGGATATGGGAAGTAGCTTATCAGGTGGACAAAAGCAACGTTTACTACTGGCAAGAGCACTGTATAAAAAACCAAAGATCTTGTTTTTGGATGAAGCAACTTCTCATCTTGATGTTGGACTGGAGTCTATAGTCAATGAAACCGTAAAAAAGCTAAATATTACCAGAATAATTATCGCACACAGACCAGATACTATTGCAATGGCAGATCAAGTAGTAGCCTTACAAAACGGAAGCATTCAAATTATGGAGCAACCCAAAGTAATTGCTGTTGCTTAAAACTAAAAATTTACTTTTGTGCATTTAATTACTTAAGATTATAAATAAGTGGACAAATAACTATGAATTTTGAATAATGAGAAATTACGCATAAGAGAAAAATAAGGAAATAAATAAGATATTTCAATACTAAACCATTGCCAGTTCCTGATAGAATCGAATATTTATTAGTGTTATGTTTACAATATGCTTATTCATAGTAATGTAGAAGAGATTACGGTTTTGGTAGTCTAGGGTTTGAAGAGGAAAACGATAGATCTTAATTTTTAAAAAAAGAAGAGCTTACTTAAACTCTTCTTTTTTTACTAGAATAACTAATGTGTTAATTTTTAGTTAGTTCCGCAATCACCTGGACTACCAGGGTTTCCTGGCCTACCAGGTGCACCTTGATTATTGTTATCAGCTCTTCCGTAGGAAGCAGAACCTCTTGGTGGTGGTGGATTTTCGCACCCACAAGTAGCATTTGTACCTCCGCCTATTAAATAATGTAAGTTAGTCAGTTTCGAGATTTGTAATTTTTCTAAGCTTAACTTTTTTGTTGCTAATGACTGTTTTTTCATTTCAATTATCTTTTAATGATTTAATAGCAAATCTATATAATTGAGGTATTTTGATCATTAAAACATTTATTTAGTTACACAAAATTCCCGAATTTCGATTAGTTTGTGTTTTTAAATATTTGATTTTTAATAATTTACTAATTAATCGTTAAGTAGGATTAATTTTCATAAAGAAAATTCTAATCAGATTCTAATTCTAATTTATTTAGATTTTTAATATAATAAGAAGGTTTAATACCAATTTGTTTATAGAAAGCATTAGAAAAAGTTTCAGGACTTTTATATCCCATTTCTGTTGCAATTGCTTTAATAGTATATTTTCTAAGAGTATTATTTTGTTTTAATTCTTCTACTGCATACATAATACGAAGTTCATTAAGGTAATGCGTAAAAGTTTTGTTTTTATGGTAATTAATTACACGAGATAAATATTTAACATTAGTTTCTATTTCGTCGGCTAATGATTGGACACTAACGCCTAGTGCAAGATATTTCTTATTTTGTTCGAACTCACTTAATTTGTTCAGTATATAAGTAACATGTTTTTCTGGTACATTAATTTTTTGGTCTGATAGTATTGATTGATTGTTTTTTGAAACTTTAGTTGTAATATTTTTATTGGTTGGTTGTACTTTTTCTTCAATAAGTTTATTAAACCTTGATCTATATAATCGTTTTTTACGATATTGGTAAAACAATAAGCCTCCTAAGATTAATAATACAAAACTTAATAACTGTATTTTTGAAGTATAGTTACTTGCATCCTTATTCAGTTTCTGTATAATGTTTTTTTGTTCTTCGATTAGTATTGGAATATCATAATCTTCTTTTATTTTTTTTCCAATAAAAATCTTATCATTTACATAGTGATCCAGATATGAGTTTAATTTATTTAAATATTTATTTTGATTATGTAAATCCTTATTACTTTTATAATATTCTTTTAAAACTTCATAAGTTTTAAGGTGTTTGTATTGAGGAGGAGAGTTTAGTGTTTCTAGAATAGAATCTGTTTTTTTGAAGTATATAATGGCTTTTTCAGTATTTTCTAATCCACGATAAGATTTGCCTAGATAAAAGTAGCCGTCAATAATATTTGATTTATCATTAAGCTTTATTAGTTTAGGTAAAGCTTTGTTAATACTATCAATTGCTGCGGTGTATTTTTTTCTTTTGTATTCATTAATACCTTCGCATATTGTAAAGTAGGTAAGTGTTTTTGTAATTGCAGGGATAGTACTCTTTGAAGCTTTAGCATATCCTAGGCGATTATAATAGGTTGCCGAATCATTTTTTTCTAAGCTTATATTTAACTCCGCAATTGCATGTAATGTATACAAATATCTAAATTTATGATCCTCCTTAATTCCTTTTGAAAAAAACCGAGCACATCTTTTAAAAATATTTAAAGCTTTTTCTTTTTCTCCTAGATGCTCACTTCGTACAATTCCTATAAAATAATCAATACGATATAATAAAATTATATTATCGTTAGCTTTTGCATATTTTCGAGCTAAGTTGAGATAGAATAAAGTTTTTTCTGTATCCCTCTCTCTAAAATTTAGTTTTGCCTTTTTTATATATGCAAATGCAGGGTATTCTTTACTTTGATTATATTTGGTGATTGTAATAATACTATCTAAATAATGTCTTTCTTTTTCATCACTTATTAAATAATGATATTTATATGCGTTGGCTATATGTAAAGTGTCTTTATTTAATTTTGCTTTTTTTAGATAAACATCAATTATTTTTAATGATGAAATAGTATCTTCTGTTATATTTTTCTTGTAGATAGTCAAAAGCTCATCGTAACTTTTTTGAAAAAGACGATCAGTTTCTTTTTGGGCTTGAATTTTAGTAGATAGTAAAATAAATATTTGAAGAAGAAAAAAAAGAGTGTATTTACCCATGATAATTTTTTAGTTAGAACCTATTTACAGATAAAAAAATAATATTTCCGGTAAAAATAAAACTATTTTACCGGAAATATCATTTAGATAGGTAATACTAAAAAACAATTGATCCAACATTCAATTTTGGATGGTCTAAATTAATTTTTTTGATGTGATACGTAGCAAATATTTAAACTTTTATAATTGCTATAAAAACAAAAAATTATATCTAAAAACTAATATTGGAAAAGCAACAATTTGTGATTTGTAATAATTTAAAAAAACCTTCCAGAAAAACAGTTTTCTGTAATGCCACAACTACTATCATTATTTACAGCAGCTTTAGATCCAGTTCCTTGTAAATTACCACCGCCATCATGTCCTTCTGGGCCACCTCCCGAGATGTTTTTGTAATTAGTAAGTTTAGAGATTTCTAACTTTTGTAGAGTTAATCTTTTTTTATTTTGTTTCATGATTATTTATTTTGACTAATTTAAGGAGCGGTTTCTCCACCACCATTACCAGGACTACCTATATTTTCACAATTTATACCAGTAGTACCACAACTACTACGTCCACCTCCCTTAGAGCCCGTTCCCTTAGGCACTCCATCATCACCACCCATAATCAAACTTAAATTCGTAAGTTTTGTAATTTCTAATTTTTTAAGTGTTAATGTTTTTTTACTTTTTGTTTTCATGTGTATATTACTTTTAATAATTGATATTCAATAAGAGGTTTTGTTCTGTATCATGGGGCACCATTACTCCCATCTTTACCAGGTGTGCCAGGTGTACAATCTTTCGTGCCTGTAACACAATCTGTACTAATTACGCAACTACTTTGAGGTATATAAGAAGCTGTTCCCTGAGTACCAGGAGGTGCACCACCCAAAATTATACCTAAATTGGTAAGTTTTGTAATTTCTAACTTTTTAAGAGATAGTTTTTTCGATTGTTTTTGCATGATGTATTCGATTATTGGCTGCAAAGTATAAAAACAGAAGAGTCTTTAATTGGTAAATTTTAAGATGTTAATCGGAATTCCCGAATTTTCGATTCATATTTTTATTAATCAATTGATTTTTAACTATTTGTTTGTTTCTTGTTTTTGTGCTTTCGCAATGTTTTTTAAAAAATAAGAAGGCTTAATACCTAATTGTTTATAAAAGGCATTCGAGAATGTTTCCGAATTTTTATATCCCATTTCATTCGCAATGGCTTTTATAGTAAATTTTTGAAGTGTCGAGTTTTCTTGTAGCTCTTGTACTGTGTAATTAATTCGTAACTCGTTTAAATAAGATGTAAATGTTTTATGTTTTAAATGATTAATTACTCTTGATAAGTATTTGATATTTGTATTCATATCGTTAGCTAATGACTGTATTGTCAATCCTTGTTTAAGGTATCCTTTTTGAGTCTCAAACATATCTAATTTGTCTGTAATATCTTTTATATGTTTTTCGGGTACATTTATTTTCTTTTCAGAAACAACATTTACCTTAGTAGCAGTTTTAACTTTTAAGGTTTGCTCATCGATTAAAGTATTAAAACGTGATTTGTACAACTTTTTTTTATGATATAGATAATATACAATACCTCCAGAACTTACTAACAAGAAACCGAGTAAAACTATAATATATGAATACATTGCATTACGACGATTAAGCTCTTTTATAAGTGCTTTCTGCTCTTCTAATAATGATGGAATGTCATAATCTTTAGTAATTTTATTATGAATAAAGTTTCTATCCTTTAAATATTTATCCAGTATAGTGTTTAGTTTACTTAGGTATTTGTTTTGATTCTCAATATCTCCAATTCCTTTATAGTAATCCTTCATATACTCGTATGTTTTTAAATACTTGTATTGCGGCATAGAATGTAATGTTTCTATGATAGAATCAGTTTTTTTAAAATAATAAATTGCCTTTTTTTTATCATTTAGATCATAGAGCGATTTACCTAAATAATAATAACTATCTAAAATATTTGATTTGTCCTTGTATTTTAAAAAATTTGGCAAAGCAATACGTATACTATCAATTGTTGTTTTGAAATCATTTTGTTCATATTTATTGATAGCTTCGCAAAGGGTAAAATAAGGTTTTATTCTAATGATATTGGGGTCAGTACTTTGAGAAATTTTTTGATATCCTATTTTGTTATAGAGTGTTGTAGAATCATATTTTTTAAGGTGTATATAAGTTTCTGCTATAGCATGAATAATATATAGATACCTGAATTTGGCTTTGTGTTCTGTTTTGTTATTGTAAAACCTGGCGCATTTTTTGAAAATTCGTAGAGCTTTTTCCTTTTCATTTAAGTGTTCACTTTGTATGATGCCAATGTAATATTCAATCCTAATTAGAAGTTGCTCATTGCCCTTATTTTTTGCAAGTTTTTTAGCTATGGCTAGATGGTTGATAGCTTTTTCAATATTTCTTTTTTCAAACATGAAAAATTGAGCTTTTCTAAAATACCCTTTTGCAGGAAAATCTGTATTATGATTATATTTTGTAATCCTCAAAATACTATCTGTATATTTTAGTTTAATTGATTCATCGGCTAGATTATATAGCTGATAGTAAGCCTCTGCAATATGAAAAGTATCCTTGTTATGTTTTGCTTTTGCCAGGTAGTTTTGAATTATTTTTTTTGAGAGTGATGGATTCGTTTCATAATTATGGTTATAATTTTCTAGAAGTTCTTTATAACTTTTTTGTTTTAAGTGACTTAATTCATTCTGAGCATTAGAAATATTATAACACGAAACAATTAGCAAACAAAAAAAACGCAGATATGACACTTTTAAAAAAATATGAATCATTTATTGATGTAAGAAGTAATTTATTATTGTATTATTCGTGAATTAAAAGCATGATTCATATTTAATAAATCATTACCTCATGTTTTAAAGCTATAAATGGTATTTGTTATAAAACCCAAATATCCATTTTGCTAATTAAGGTTAGATACTTCAATAATTGTATCCTTTTTAATTTGGATGATCATTTCAAATTTCTGTAAAATATCCATTTTCGCTATTAGCAGGAAAGGTTTCTCCAAGAATTTTATTTGTTTCACCGATTTTGTTTTTTTAGGCATATTTTTTTAGCCTTTGATTGATTTTTTATGATTGATTTTAGTAAAGATTAATGAATGATAAAAGTATATAAAACCAACCATTTTATTATTAATCTAATGTTTACCAATACCCGAAATTCTAAAATTACAAGTCCTTTTTGTGTATAATAGATTCATCTAGCTAAATAATAAATTATTATATAAGTTAAAGTGTTTCTTTTGGTGAGTAAAGGAATTGGGTCAAAAAGAATTTTAGATTATTATTCCGTTTAATTAAAAGAAATTATTAAAGACTATGCATAGTATTTTAATGAATTTGGATTTTGAAATTCACCCAATATAGAAGGATTTTATATTGGGTGGATATTTTTTAACATTGTAACTGAAATTCATTAAAGTTGTATCTCTCCTTCATTGTTTTCGGGTTGTTTTTCACAAGCCCTACAACTAGTATATCAATCTTTACCTCTTTTGGTAAGAACAGGAGGTTCTCCTCTTACAAATGTGCTCATCTTAAATTTTAAAAAATTAATTTTAAGAAAGGCAAATTTTTCAACTTTTGATTTTTTTTATAATGCCTATTTTTCTTTATTTGATTATTTAATGAGACATTTAATTAGGACCTTGACATCCCTGGCCATATTCTACAGAATGAGGATTGCAATAATCAGTGTGTCCAGGTGGCCTGCATCCAACCTGTGTATCATTGGCACAATTTTGTATAGACGGACAGCCTTTTGTTGGAGCGCACCCTTTACAAGAACGTACAATACCACTTCCTGTCCCTGCTCCATCAGGTCCACCACCAGAAATGGCGTCCATATTTAACTTTGAAATATGAACTTTTGAAAGTGTTAACTTTTTAATCTTCGATTTTTTTTTCATTTTCTCCCTTGTTTAAAATTTTTGTTTTCGCAAATTATTAAAACCGAAATATTAAAACAGCATTAATTACTTACTATTGCTCGAAATTCCAGAATTCAGACAATTAAAAATTTATAAATTAGATTTTTCTAACTCTTTCAAAAAGAAAGAAGGTTTAATGGCAAGTTGTTTATAAAAAGCATTAGAAAATGTTTCAGCACTACTGTATCCCATTTCGTGTGCAATTGCTTTTATAGTAAATTTTCTTAAAGTAGGATTTTCTTTTAACTTATTTACGGCGTATGAAATACGTAGTTCATTGATATATGTAGTAAATTTTTTCTTTTTGTAATGGTTTATAACCTGTGATAAATATTTTACATTTGTTTCCATTTGATCTGCTAATGATTGCACGCTTATCCCCTGAGATAAATAAGCATTTGTTTTTTCAAAATCTTCTAATTTATTTAAGATGGATTCTATATGCTTTTCAGGTACTTTTATTTCGAGATTTGATTGCAATCTATTAGAAACTTCAGGTTTACTTTTTCTAGGAATGTTATTCTGATCATTTATAAGCTTTTCAAAACGTAACCGGTATAATTTCTTCTTTTTATTTTGATAAAAGGCAATTCCTGCTAGTCCAAATAAAATAATAAACAAACATAAAATACCATAGACATATATGTTGTTTTTTTTATTTAGTTTATTGATAATTTTTTTTTGCTCATCTAAGAGTTTAGGCACATCATAGTCTTCTCTTACTTTTTTATTTATAAATATTTTATCGTTCAGATATTTGTCTAGAACCGTATTAAGCTTATTTAAATAATAATTACGCTTTTCTATATCCTTAATTTCTGTGTAATGGTTTTTTAAATATTCATAAGTCTTTACATGTTTGTATTGTGGTAAAGTACTTAACGTTTCTAGTATAGAGTCAGTTTTCTTAAAATTATGGATAGCTTTTTCTTTATTACCAATGTCATAATATGATTTCGCCAAATAAAAATAACTATCGATAAGATTTGATTTATCTTCTAATATTATCATTTTAGGTAATGCAATCGTAATACTGTCTATTGCAGTAAAAAAATTGTTTTGAGCATAATGATTAATACCTTCACAAAGAGAAAAATAATATTTCATTAATTCATTCTCATCATATTTGTTGGCAGTTTTATATCCTAGATTATTATAGTAGTTTACAGAATCATATTTTTCTAAAGATATATAGGTCTCTGCAATAGCATGTAGCGAGTATAAATATCGATACTTATTAAAACCGTGTGGGTTATTAATGTAATATTGGGCACATTTTTTAAAAATTGATATTGCTTCTTTTTTTTCGCCTAGGTGTTCATTTTTAACAATTCCTATCAAATAATCAACTCTAGTAGATAGGTTAGGATTATTAAAATCATAGAAATATGATTTCGCTTTATTTAAATTTATTAAGGTTTTTTCAATATTTCTTTCTTGGTATAAGAAATATTGAGCTTTTTTGAAATAAGCATATGCTGGATATTTTATCGAGGGATTATCTTGTGTTAGTGTAATAATTTTATCCAAATGTGTTATATCATAACCACTATTTATATTATAGTGCATAAAAAGATGTACTTCAGCAATATGAAATGTATCTTTGTTCTTAGTGGCTTTTTCTAAATATATTTTGAGTATTGCTTTTGTTTTTATTGAATCGTTATCAATATAATTATAATATAAGTTTTTAAGCTCTTCAAAATTTTTATTCTGTAAAGTGTCTATATGATTTTGGGCATAGGTAGCAACTGAAAAAAAAAGAAATAGCTTAGGTAGTATAATTATATATAATTTACTCATTGTAAATAGATAGAAAAACAGTGAAAAGAGGATGTAATTACAATTAACAAAAATAGCTCTTTTTTAAATATTAAAAAGGTAACGTTAAAGATCTTTAAAAGTTGCTAATTGATGGTTGATTTTTAACGAATAAACGTTGGTGTATTTTCGTAATACAGGATGGTTTTGTAGTTCTTTTACCATTTATCTAACCATCTTTTTATTAAGTTGCTTAAGAAAATAAGAAGGTTTTATGCCAATTTCTTTATAGAAAGCTTTGGAAAATGTTTCTGCACTGTTAAAACCTACTTCATGAGCAATTGCCTTTACTGTGTATTTTCGAAGATTAGAGTTTCCTTTTAGCTCTTTTATGGTATGGCTGATTCTTAAACTATTTAGATAGGTAATAAAAGATTTCTCTTTATACTGATTGATTACAAGTGATAAGTATTTTACATTCGTATTCATGTCCTTGGCCAAAGATTGAACGGTAATGCCATGTAATAGGTATTTTTGACTGATTTCAAAATCGTTTAATTTAGACATAATGTCTTCAATATGCTTTTGAGGTACAGAAATTGTTTTATTGATGGAAAAAGGGGATATAGTATTATTTGTTTCGATTTCGGTTTTTTCAGACATTAAGCGTTTAAAACGAGATCGATAGAGTTGTTTTCTTTTATATTGGTAAAAAAGCAATCCTCCAAAAATTAATAATAATAGAATCAGTATAATCATGCTGTACTGATATACATAAGAAATATCATAATCTATTATAAACTCTAGAGTATCAACAGAATTATTTTTTTTAGAATTGTTATTTTCTCCTATATGTATTAATTCCTTTTTAGTACGGATTGTATCTTGTGTTTGTACTATAGAATCGACATTATTTTGGGGTATTACCCGAAAAGAAATAAGAAAAAGAAGCAATAATGTATGATTAACACGTCTCTTGTATATAGTTGACATAATAAAAATGAGTTTGATTGATGAAGTTATTCGTAAAAATAGTGTTATTTTTATTGGTTTAGTAGTATTAAATAGATAGTAAAATGAAAATAGATTTGCGTAGTGATACCGTCACAAAACCAACACCCGAAATGCTTGAAGCTATGATGACAGCCAACGTTGGTGATGACGTGTATAAAGAAGATCCAACAGTCAATGAATTAGAAAAAAAGGTTGCCAAGATGTTCGGTAAAGAAGAAGCGTTGTTTTTTCCCTCGGGTAGTATGGCAAATCAGACGGCTATCAAGCTGCATACACAGCCAGGAGAGCAGCTTATAGCAGATCAATATGCTCATATTTATAATTATGAAGGAGGAGGAGTGTCTTTTAATAGCGGGGTTTCCTGCAAATTATTAGATGGTCATCGAGGTATGATTACAGCAAGCCAGGTTAAAAATGCTATTAATCCACCAGATTTTTATCATAGTCCATTAACAACATTAGTTTCTCTAGAAAATACTACAAATAAAGGCGGAGGAGCGTGCTATGATTTTGAAGAAATTAAAAGAATTAAACAGGTTTGTGATGAACATAAATTAGGGTATCATTTGGATGGTGCAAGGTTATGGAATGCATTGGTAGCCAAAAAAGAAACTCCCTTACAATATGGAGAAGTGTTTGATACCATATCAGTTTGCCTTAGCAAAGGTTTAGGAGCGCCTATTGGATCTGTTTTAATAGGTAGTAAGAGTATGATGGAAGATGCAATTAGAGTAAGAAAAATTTTGGGAGGTGGCATGAGACAAGTTGGATTTATAGCAGCTGCAGGACTATATGCTATACAAAACAACCTGGAACGATTAAAAGAAGACCATAAAAAGGCAAAAGAAATTGGTGCGCAATTGCAAAAGTTATCTTTTGTAAAACACGTCGAACCCATAGATACCAATATAGTGATATTTACTATCGATGGTGATGAAAAAGAATTTATTGCGAAAATGGAAGCAAAGAATATTTTCTTTTATGGTATGGGGCAGGGTAAATTACGATTTGTTACCCATATGGATTATACCCAAGAAATGCATGATTACTTTTTAGAACTTTTACAAAATATAAAATGGCAAAAAAAAGCTGTCTACTAATATTAGTAAGCAGCTTTGCGTATTTGACACTTAAAAAAATTATAATTCTTTTGTTTCAGCTTCAGGTGCATTTTCCTTTACAGAGTTGATCCCGTTTTCCATTCCAGACTCAGAAGAATACATTTGGCTACTACCAATTACTTGTCCGTTAGTGGCTTTTAGATTAAAGTAAAATTTACCATTTTTAGCCGTCTTACGTTCGTATCTACCATCTTCAGGCGCATTTTTTTTAACAGAGTTGATCCCATTTTCTGCAGCAGACTTACTGTTATAAACTTCACTGCTTAGAATTACTTGTCCATTTTTGGCTTTTAAGGTAAAATGATACCCAGACCCATCTGTATTTTTGAGTTCAAACATAGTTGTCGGATTTTTTATTGGTTCGTTTTGATTTTGCTAAAATTATATAATTAAAAGCAAAAAGAAAAATGAATTATTGCAGAAGATTAGGATTGTATAAGCATTTTGTCGAAAAGAAATACAGATTATCGAATTTAAATAGATTTATGTATTTGGTTTTGACCTGTATAATCTAAATACGTGATTATTTCGTATATTCAATGTAATTAATAATTACACTAAAAACCATTCAATTATGAGAAAATTAACTACGACATTACTTTTAATTATTTTAGGGACTGCCGTATACGCGCAGCAAGATTTACCAGAAAACCCAGAACCAGGTAAATGCTATGTTCGATGTACAACTCCAGACGTTTATGAGAATAAAACGGTACAGGTAAAAATTACGCCAGAATATAGAAAATTAAAAACTTACCCTGCAGAGTATAAGACAGTAACAGAAAAAGTCGTAATCAAGGAAGCTTCTAAAAAACTAAAAGTAATTCCTGCTAAATATGAAACCAAAACGGTTACTTATGTAAAGAAACAAGGAGCATCTACTTTAAAGGTAATTCCTGCTAAATTTGCAACTTCTTCAGAAAGTGTTGAGATTAAATCTGCTTATGCACAATGGGAGTTAGGAGCACCTGCACCAGATTGTGCCTCTAGCAATCCAGAAGATTGCCGTTATTGGTGTTATAAAGGATATCCAGCAGAGTATGAAACAATACCAACAAAAACACTAGCTGCAGATGCTACAACACAAAGTAACTCTATAGCAGAGCAAACAGCTACTTTTACAAAAAGAGTACTGGTAGAGCCTGCAAAAATTATAGAAGAAGTAATTCCAGAAGAATATGCAACCATCAAAAAAACAGTATTGGTAAAAGATGCATATACAGAAGAAGAAGTAATTCCAGCTACTTTTGAAACAATTGGCAAAGAGGTGCTTGCTAAAAAAGGAGGATTAACTATATGGAAAGAAGTAGAGTGTTCTCTTGTAGAGTATTCTGCATTGCCAATCAATTGGAATTTGGGAAGTGCTACCTTAACAACACAGGCAAAAAAATTAATTGATACTAGATTAATGCCGGTATTGGCGAATAATCCAGGATCTAAAATGGAAATTGCATCACATACAGATTCTAGAGGATCAAAATCAAGCAACGAAGAATTATCAGATAGAAGAGCGCAAGCTGTTGTTACCTACCTAATTTCTAAAGGAATTAATAATAGCCGTTTAGTAGCTAATGGATATGGAGAAACTAGATTGAAGAATAGATGTGCAGATGGTGTAACTTGTACAGAAAGAGAGCATTCTTCTAATAGAAGAACAGAGTTTAGATTGATTCAATAATCTTACAAAAATAGTATTAAACAAAGAGGTTACTCTGTACGAGTAACCTCTTTGTTATTTATATACCTAGTTTTATTTCGAAAGTTTATCTAATAATTCAAAATGAAACTTGGGATCTCTTAACGAGTTATAACCCGATATTTTATCGATAACCTTTCCTTTTGTATCTATAATAGTCACTAAAGGGAAAGACTTTTGCATATTATATTGTTCGAGCAACTTAGCATTTTGTTCTCTTTGTTTTTCTGTTAATAAATCTCGGTTCCTCGGGATATCTACTAGCATCAATACAAAAGAACTGGTATATTTCTTAAATTTATCATTTTCAAAAAAATCTTTTTTCAGCATTTTACAAGGGGCACACCAATCACTACCACTAAAGTATAGTAATACCTTTTTGTTTTTCTTTTTTGCTATACTCTTTGCTTTATCAAAGTCCTGTAACCAGGTTACATCCTGTTGCTTTTGTTGCGCATATGCTATAGAGAAAGAAAAAAATAAAAGAAGGAAAAGATTTTTCATGGTTTGATCTATATTATTTTTAAGATTAAGTTTCAAAAATGATACCAATTCTATTTTAAAATCATAAAACTACCAAATTAGTTTTATAGTAACATAAAAATAGAATAATCAACTTAGGTATGCAAAAATTACATGAACTTATCCAAACCAGGTATGTTAGGCATTCCTTCTTTGGCCACAGCAGCTAATTCAGACTCGTTAATTTGAGTCGCTTTTGCAATGGCTTTATTTAATGTCAAAACCAGGTAATCTTCAAGTTGCTCTTTGTCTTCTAACAATTGATCATCAATAGTAATATTTTTAATTTCTCTATTTGCTGTAAGGGTTACTTTAAGAAGATCATCAGCACTTTTTTCATCAACCAAAACAGTATTTAGCCTTTTTTTTGTGTCTTCAACTTTTTGTTGGGCTTCTTTTAATTTGCCCATCATACCCATCATATCTCCAAACATAATATTCTTTGTTTTTAATTTATATTAGCAAAATTAGTATTTTGGTTGTTAATAAACTAAAAGGATTATTATGAAATCTTCGCATATTATCTTCTTAATATCACTTATTTTTGCTACCTCTTGTAAAAAAAATAACATGGCGACACTGGATACCAAAATACAAACACCTATTGCAGATAAAAAACCTGAAAAGTTAGAACAACATAGTGATGTTCGTGTTGATAATTATTTTTGGTTGAATGAACGAGAAAATCCACAAGTTATAGATTATTTAACTCAAGAAAATAATTATAATGATAAAATAACTGCGCATACCAAAGATTTTCAAACATCTCTGTTTGAAGAAATGAAAGGAAGAATTAAAGAAGATGACTCTTCGGTACCATATAAATTGAATGGATATTGGTATTTGACTAGGTATGAAAAGGGGAAAGACTATCCGATTTACTCAAGAAAAAAAGATTCTTTAGATGCAGAAGAAGAGATTTTGTTTGATTGCAACAAGGAAGCAGAAGGTCATAGTTATTTTAAGTTATCGGGTATTAATATTAGCCCAGATAACAAATTAGTAGCTTTTGGTGTAGATACAATAAGTAGACGTAAATATACTATTCGTATTAAAAACCTTGAAACAGGTGTTATTTATCCAGAAGTGATCGAAACAACTACAGGTGGTAGTACATGGGCAGCAGATAGTAAAACGTTGTTCTATACCAAAAAGGACGATGAAACATTACGTTCTGATAAAGTTTATAGACATATTTTGGGGACCGAAGTTTCTGATGATGTAGAGATTTATAATGAGACTGATGATACCTATAATACATTTGTTTATAAAACTAAATCTAAAAAGTACCTGGTCATTGGTTCAAGTAGCACATTAACATCAGAGTATCGTATTTTGAAAGCAGATGATCCTATGGGAGAATTTAAAGTTTTTCAACCAAGGGTACGTGGTTTAGAATATGGTATAGCGCATTATGAAGATAGTTTTTATGTATTAACCAATGCAGACAGCGCTACCAATTTTAAATTAATGAAAGTTTCAGAAGGAAATACACTTAAAGAAAATTGGGTAGATCTTATTCCTCATAGAAAAGATGTTTTGTTAGAAGATATCGATATTTTTAAAGATTACCTGGTAATTAGTGAGCGCTCTAATGGTCTTAATAAAATTAATATAAAACGATGGGATGGTAAAGCAGATTACTACCTTCCTTTTGATAATGAAACTTATACAGCTTATGTGAGTACTAATCCTGATTTTGATACCAAATCCTTACGATACGCATATAATTCTTTAACAACTCCTAATTCTGTTATTGATTTTGATATGGAAACCAAGGAAAAAGAAATTAAAAAAGAGCAAGAGGTACTAGGAGGTAAGTTTGATAAAAATAATTACCAATCAGAAAGAGTATGGGCAACGGCAGCAGATGGTGTAAAGGTTCCTATTTCTTTGGTATATAGAAAAGGAATCAAAAAAGATGGATCCAATCCATTATTACAGTACGGTTACGGTTCTTATGGTTCTACGATCGATCCTTATTTCTCTACTGTTAGGTTAAGCTTGTTAGACAGAGGGTTTATTTTTGCTATAGCACATGTTCGAGGTAGCGAATATTTGGGTAGATCCTGGTATGAGGATGGAAAGTTGTTTAAGAAAAAGAACACGTTTACAGATTTTATTGCGTGCTCAGAATATTTAATAAAAGAAGGTTATACATCGTCTGATCATCTATATGCCATGGGAGGATCTGCTGGAGGTTTATTGATGGGAGCTGTTGTTAATATGTCACCAGAATTATATAATGGAATTGTAGCAGCCGTTCCGTTTGTAGATGTGGTTACTACAATGCTTGATGATAGTATTCCTTTAACTACAGGTGAATATGATGAATGGGGTAATCCAAATGAAAAAGAGTATTATGATTATATGAAATCGTATTCTCCATACGATAACGTTAAGGCACAAGATTATCCTAATATGTTAGTTACAACAGGACTACATGATTCTCAAGTGCAGTATTGGGAACCAGCCAAATGGGTTGCAAAATTAAGAGAAATGAAAACCGATGAAAATTTATTGTTACTTCATACCAACATGGAAGCAGGGCATGGAGGGGCTTCAGGAAGATTTGAAGCACTAAAAGAAGTAGCCGAAGAATATGCCTTTTTATTAGATCTTGAAGGTATAAAAGATTAATTAAAAAAAATAATGTAACTTCGTACCGTTTTTGTAACAGTTTTGTAGTTCCCCCGTTTTTTATTCTATAGGACTGTATAAACACCAACTATATGAGAGAAGATATAAAGGCTTATAATAATATATTAGAACTTATTGGTGATACTCCACTTATAAAACTGAATAAGATTATGAAAGGCTTTCCGGGCAACTACTATGCAAAAGTAGAGTCATTTAATCCGGGCCATTCCTCTAAGGACAGAATAGCACTTTTTATTATAGAAGAAGCCGAGAGAAAAGGTATTCTTAAACCAGGCGATACTATTATTGAAACAACAAGCGGTAATACCGGCTTTAGTTTGGCAATGGTGAGCGTGATAAAAGGCTATAACTGTATCCTTGCAGTGAGTTCTAAATCCTCAAAAGATAAAATATCTATGCTCAAGAGCATGGGAGCAAAGGTTTATGTGTGTCCAGCAAATGTTCCTGCAGATGATCCACGATCTTATTATGAGGTTGCAAAAAGATTGCATAAAGAAAATCCAAATTCGGTATATATTAATCAATATTTTAATAAACTAAATATTGAAGCTCACTACAAATATACTGGTCCAGAGGTATGGAATCAAACTAATGGTAAGCTTACGCATTTTGTAGCTTGTTGCGGTACAGGAGGAACAATATCTGGTACAGCTAGATATTTGAAGGAGAAAAATGAACAAATTCGTATTCTCGGAATTGATGCCTATGGATCGGTTCTTAAAAAATATCATGAAACCAGAGAGTTCGATAAGAATGAAATTTACCCATATAGAATAGAAGGATTAGGTAAGAATTTAATTCCTAAAGCGACAGATTTCGATAGTATTGATAAATTCGAAAAGGTAAGTGATGAAGATAGTGCTCATACAACTAGAGAACTGGCAATCAAAGAAGGTTTGTTTTTGGGGTATACTAGTGGAGCAGCTTTACAAGGGATAAAACAATTGGCAATGCGAGGAGAGTTTGATGAAAAAAGTAATGTAATTGTAGTTTTTCCTGACCATGGATCTCGTTATATGAGTAAGGTATATAGTGATGAATGGATGAGTGAACAAGGTTTTTTCGATTCAGATTTAGAAGAAATAGATGTAGAGCTACAACAGGTTCAGTTTATAAAATAAATAAGAAGAAATAAAATAAAACATCCTCTATGTTAGAGGGTGTTTTTTATTTAATAATAAAAAACAGACATACATCATTTGCTTTTAAAAAGCATTTGTTCGATATTGTGAGGTTTAGGTTATTAAAGATTTAGAAGGTTTTCTATGAGCTTTTTGTGTTTATAGATTAGTAATTGTTAAAATGACACTTTATAAAAGTCAATACAAATATAATTATGTCATCAAATCAATTTTCCGTATTTTCGCACACTTATAAGAAACAATTTTTTGATAAATGAGAGATTTATTTGATAAGATTTACAAAGACAAAGGGCCATTAGGAAAGTGGGCAGATCAGGCAGAGGGATATTTTGTTTTTCCTAAACTAGAAGGTCCTATATCAAATAGAATGAGGTTTCAAGGGAGAGAAGTGATTACCTGGAGTATCAATGACTATTTGGGATTAGCTAATAAAGAAGAAATTAGAAAAGTAGATGCAGAAGCTGCTGCAGCTTATGGTTCTGCTTACCCAATGGGAGCTAGGATGATGAGTGGTCATACCGATTTACACGAACAATTACAGGATGAATTGGCAGAATTTGTAGAAAAAGAGGCTGCATATTTACTAAACTTTGGTTACCAAGGTATGGTTTCTACCATCGACGCCCTGGTTGGTAAAGATGATATTATTGTTTATGATGTAGATGCACATGCTTGTATTATTGATGGGGTAAGGTTACATCAAGGAAAAAGATATACTTATAGACATAATGATATAGAAAGTATTGACAAAAACCTTATGAGAGCTACAAAAATGGCCGAAAAAACTGGTGGAGGAATCTTATTGATTTCTGAAGGTGTTTTTGGGATGCGTGGTGAACAAGGTAGATTAAAAGAGATTGTAGCACTTAAGGATAAATATAATTTTAGACTATTTGTAGATGATGCTCATGGTTTTGGAACTTTAGGAAAAACAGGAGCAGGAACAGGAGAGGAGCAAGGTGTACAAGATCAGATCGATGTGTATTTTGCGACTTTTGCAAAATCTATGGCAAGTACGGGAGCTTTTATAGCAGCTGACCAAGAGATTATTGACTACTTGAAATATAACTTACGTTCACAGATGTTTGCAAAGTCATTGCAAATGCAATTGGTAATCGGAGCTCTAAAGCGTTTGGATATGCTTAGAACAATGCCAGAACTGAAAGAAAAGTTATGGGAAAATGTAAATGCATTGCAGAACGGACTTAGAGAACGTGGATTTGATTTGGGAACTACACAAAGTTGTGTTACACCAGTATATCTAAAAGGTAGTATTCCTGAGGCTATGGCTTTGGTAAAAGACCTTAGAGAAAATCACGGTATATTCTGTTCTATAGTAGTGTATCCAGTAATACCAAAAGGATTGATATTACTTAGGTTAATTCCAACTGCATCACATACGATGGAAGATATAGAAGAAACTTTAATAGCTTTCTCTGCAATACGTGAACGTTTAGAAAACGGAACGTATAAAAAGATTTCTGCAGCTGTAACTGCAGCAATGGGAGAATAATAAGATATATTTAAAATATAAAAAGCGCTTAGAAATTAATTTCTAAGCGCTTTTTTATTTTTGATAAAAAAAGCAACAAAGCACAATATTGCCTTTTTTACTATTTAAAGTTGCTATGAAGATAAAAGAAACTTTTTGAGTTCTTCGTAACTGTTAATTGCAATACTATGTTTTTCTTTATTAATAACATTTTGGATTTGAGTTGGTATATCCACAGTAGTATCCAAAGTGTTTTCTACAATATCTAAAAATTTAACCGGGTGTGCTGTTTCTAAAAACACGCCGTATTCATTATTCTCTAATTTATAATCCTTAAGACCCAAATATCCAATAGCACCATGAGGATCGGTAATATATCCAGAGTTATTAAATACTGTGGTCATGGCCTCTTTGGTTTGTAGATCGCTATAGCTGTATGCAGAAAACTTACCTTTTAGAGTATTAAAGTTGTTGTCAAAAAGTTGTTGTATTCTAACAAAATTGCTAGGATTACCAACATCCATGGCATTAGAAATCGTGGCAACAGATGGTTTTGGCTCATATTTTTCGGTTTCTAAATATCGAACAACTGTATCATTACTATTGGTTGCGGCAACAAAGTGCTTTACAGGAAGTCCAAGTTTTTGAGCAACGATTCCAGCACAGATATTACCAAAATTACCGCTGGGAACAGAAAAAACAATTTCTTTATTTTTTTGTTTTATTTGTTTATAGGCAAACAAAAAATAAAACAATTGTGGTAACCATCTTGCTACATTTATAGAGTTGGCAGAAGTTAATTGTTTATAATCTGTGATGCTAGCGTCAAGAAATGCAGTTTTTACCATATCCTGACAATCGTCAAAAACACCATCTACTTCGAGTGCAGTAATGTTTTGTCCAAGAGTTGTTAGTTGTTTTTCTTGAATATCACTTACTTTTCCGCTAGGGTATAAGATAACTACGTTTACGCCATTAACACCTAAAAAACCATTAGCCACTGCACCTCCAGTATCACCAGAAGTAGCTACAAGAACAGTAACATTATTTTTGTTGTTTTTGTTGAAATATCCCAGGCATCTTGCCATAAATCTTGCTCCAACATCTTTAAACGCCATTGTTGGACCATGAAAAAGCTCCAAGGTTCCTATATTATCTTCAATATTTACAACGGGAAAATCAAAACTCAATACGTCTGCTAGAATATCCTTAAGAATAGGTTCAGGAATTTCGTCACCTACAAATTGTTGTATTGCTTGATAGCCAATCTCTGTGTTATCAAGTGATGTAATGGTTTCAAAAAATGATGCTGGTAAAGGGGTTATGTTTTCAGGAAAATAAAGTCCTCTATCTGGCGCTAATCCATTGATGACAGCGTCAGAAAAAGATACTTTGGGTGAGTTATTATTTAAGCTGTAATATTGCATTGCTGTTTGTTCTTTTTGTTTCGAAGGCTTTTTTTATGCCTTACTAATCTCTTTTTGATAGGAGAAGTAATCTTTTTAATTCTTTTTTTTGTTAGTTTAAAATTTTAACTCCTTGCTCGTTTATTTCTGAAATATGAATGTCGAAGTTAATTCCGGTTTTGGTGTAAATATCTTCGATGGCACTGGCTACTTTTGTAGCGGTGTCCTTTCCTTTGCTTAAAGCAAATACAGAAGGCCCAGATCCAGATATTCCAGAACCTAAAGCTCCGTTTGCTATTGAAGCTTCTTTTATGGTATCGAACTCAGGAATTAATATAGATCGTAACGGTTCTATGATTACATCGTTAAGACTTCTACCAATAAGTTGATAGTCTTCTGTGTATAGCCCTGCTACTAATCCACCAACATTTCCCCATTGTTGAATAGCTTTGTTAAGTGTTACCTTATGTTTGATCACCGATCTGGAATCAGATGTTTTTACTTCAATTTGTGGATGAATGACTGTCATAAATAAATCCTGAGGAGAGTTTAGTTTTATAACGTCTAAAGGAGTGTAGCTACGAACTAATGTAAATCCTCCCATAAGTGCAGGGGCAACATTGTCTGCGTGGGCATTACCACTGGCCAATTTTTCTCCTTCCATAGCGAATTGTATTAATTCGAGTGGTGTAAAAGGAGAATCCAAGAGGTGGTTTACTGCCCAGACTGCACCTGCACTACTAGCAGCACTGCTGCCTATACCACTACCTGCTTTTATTTTTTTATAGATTTCAATCTCGACTCCTATTGCTGTATCAAGTTTTGCTAATAATGCTTCGGTAGCAACACCTGCTACATTTTTATGAGTTTCTAACGGGAGGTTTGCTCCGTCAATTTTAGTAATTTTCACACCTGGTTCGTTGGTCAGAGTAATCACCATTTCATCACCAACATTATCTAGGCAACAGCCCAAAACATCAAATCCGCAGGATAAGTTTGCGACAGTAGCGGGAGCAAATATTTTTATACTTTTCATTAAAATGGTTTTATTTTGTGTGAATATATTTTTCTATTGGTTATATACATATTACCTCAAAATTATTCATTTAAATTACTTTTACCAACTCTAATAATATCAGCAAAAATACCTGATGCAGTAACGTCTGCACCGGCACCGGCTCCTTTTACAATTAAAGGTTGTTTTGGGTACCTATCTGTATAGAACAGAACAATATTGTCACTACCTTCTAGGTTGTAAAATGGATGATCTGTTGGTATATGTTGTAATCCTACTTTTGCATTTCCGTTTTCATATTGTGCAACATACTTAAGGCGACAACCTTTTGTATTGGCAGCATTAAAAATACTTTCAAAATGACTTTCGTTGTTTTTTATTGAAGTTAAAAAATCATCAACATTAGTTGTGTTAAGGCTTTCTTCAGGTAAAAAAGAATCATTTTCTATATCTTCTAGTTCCATTACTTTTCCGCTTTCTCTTGCAAGAATTAGAATTTTACGAGCTACATCGATACCGCTCAAATCAATTTTTGGATCTGGTTCTGTATAGCCTTCTTCTTGGGCTTGTTTAACGATATCATGAAAAGTTACGCCTTCTTTGTAGTTGTTGAATACAAAATTAAGACTACCTGATAATACAGCTTGTATTTTATGGATATTATCCCCAGAATCTATTAGATTGTTAAGTGTGTCGATTATGGGTAGACCTGCACCTACATTGGTTTCGTACAAGAAAGATGTGTTAAATTTTCGAGATAAATTCTGTAACTCATTGTAGTTGACATATTCATCTGCACATGCAATTTTATTACAAGTGACCACTGCAATACTTTCTGCTAAGTAGTGCTTGTATATTTTGGCAATATCTGGATTTGCAGTATTATCAACAAAAATAGAATTACGTAAATTCATATCTTTTGCTTTTGTAAAGAAGGATGAAGCATTTGCATCTTCGCCTTCTGGTAATTGCTGCTGCCAGTTATTTAAATCAATTCCGTTTTCGTCAAAAATCATTTTACGAGAATTAGACATTCCTATAACTCGTATTTTAAGACGTAACTTTTCCTTCAGGTATTCATTTTGTTGCTGAAGCTGTTCAAGTAATTTACTACCTACATTTCCTACTCCAGTAACAAATAAGTTTAATTGCTTAGTTTCAACCTCAAAAAATCGCTCATGTAGTACATTTAGCGCTTTTTTGATGTCTTTTTCTTCAATAACTACAGAAATATTTTTTTCTGACGCTCCCTGGGCAATTGCTCTAATATTTACATTGTTTTTACCAAGGGTACTAAACATTTTACCACTTAATGACTGGTGTTGGTACATATTATCACCTACTAGTGCTACAATGGCAATATCATTTTCTATTTTTACTGCTTCTAGTTGCTTTTTCGAAATTTCAAATTCAAACGTAGTATCGAGTATTTCTTTTGCAATTTCGGCTTCAGAAGACTCTACTGCCAAACATATAGAGAGCTCTGATGATGCCTGTGTGATAAGTATCACATTAATGTTTTTTAATGATAGGGCCTCGAACAAACGTTTAGAAAACCCTGGGATACCTACCATTCCGCTACCTTCTAGAGAAATGATCGAAGTATTGTCTATATGACTAATTCCTGTTACAGCTTTTTTTCTACCATCAACATTTCGTGTAATTAGTGTACCGTGATCTTCTGGGTCAAAAGTGTTTTTTATGACGATAGGAATGTTCTTATCTAATACCGGATGAATAGTAGGAGGGTAGATTACTTTGGCTCCAAAATGAGATAACTCCATAGCTTCTTGATAAGAAATATGAGGTACCGGTTTGGCTTGTTTCACAATTTTTGGATTTGCCGTATACATACCACTTACATCTGTCCAGATTTGTAATTCCTTGGCATTGGTTGCGGCGGCCAGAATTGCAGCTGTAAAGTCAGATCCACCTCTACCTAATGTAGTAGGTTCTCCATCTTGATTTCGTGCAACAAAACCAGGAAATATTACCACACTATGTTTATTGGTATCTGTAAATTGAGTAATGTTGTCATTGGTTTTTTTGTAATCTACAGAAACTTTAGAGTTTACAATTTTAACAATAAGTTCTCTAGTGTCCTTTCTTATAACATCCAATCCTTTTACTTTTGCAGCTTCTGTAATAATAAAAGATGATAGTAACTCGCCAAAACTAGCGATTACGGCTTCTGTTTTTTCTGATAACTCACTTAGTAAAAATACACCTTCACATAAAGACTCGAGTGTGTTAAGTTCTGCCTTAACCTTACTCATTATGGCACTTTGAGAAGTAACAGGAATAAGATTTTTTACAGCTGTAAGGTGTATTTTTTCTATTTCTTCAAGTACATTTTTATAGTTTTCGTTGTTTGCAGCAGCTTCGGTACCGGCTTGAATTAATAAATCAGTAATGCCACCCATTGCAGAAACTATAACATATATAGGTTCTTTAGTTAGCTTTTGTTTGATGATATCTATAACACTGTCTATAGCCGTAGCATTTTTGACAGAAGAACCTCCAAATTTTAGAACGTTCATAATATTTTTTTGATTGTATTAGTATTAATTTTTGTCGTAGTTTTCTGTGTTGTATTATAAACTACTTTTTGTACGTGGTGATATATAAATGATTAACCCCTAGGGGTAATAGTAATGCCTGTAGTACGTGTAATAGAAGAAATCTCAGATATAAAAATCTTAAGCGATAAAATTGAGATGATAATGGTACTAAACATTTGATATCGTACTTTATGAGTTCAAATGTATAATTTTTTACATTTAAAGAAAACTAAATTGGGAGGTTATATTTACTTTTGTCAATTCGATAGCTAAAAATTGAAATTGTTATAAAATTCTCATAAAATCAAATAAAACTGGTATAATTACAATCATATTTAATAATCTTTTTAAAGGATAATTATACGATAAAGTCTTCGTTGACTTATTTTAAATAAAATTAAAACAAATGAAAATATTTTCTGCGCAACAAATGCGTAATGCCGATGAGGCAACAATGAAATCAGAAAAAATAACTTCTATAGAATTAATGGAGCGAGCAGCGCATCAAGTGTTTGGCTTGATACATAATAAATTGCAAGGGGCTCCCGTTTTTATTCATGTTTTTTGCGGTATAGGAAATAATGGAGGTGATGGTTTGGTGGTTTCGAGATTGTTGGTAGAACATGGGTATAATGTAAAAACATATATTGTCAATTTTAGTGAGAACAGATCTTCAGATTTTTTGGTAAATTATGATCGGCTAAAAGAAATTGATAAAACCTGGCCAATTCAAATCAAATCTGAAGAAGATTTCCCACAATTACAACAACAGGACATTGTTCTTGATGCTATTTTTGGTATTGGTCTTAATAGACCTATTGTACCATGGGTGATTTCTTTAATAAAACATATTAATGCCACGAGAGCTTTTAAGATATCAATAGATATTCCTTCTGGTTTGTATGCAGATAAGGCGCCTGATGACCCTGAAGGAGTTATTTTTGCCAACGTTACTGTTACTTTTCAGTTACCAAAATTGGCGTTCTTTTTACCTCAAACAGGGATGTATTCTCAGGATCTTCAGGTTATTGATATTGGGCTGGATCGCGATTTCTTAAATAAAACGCCTGGTTTTGCCACCCTTATCGGAAAAAATGAAGTATTACCAATATACAAACCAAGACATAAGTATAGTCATAAAGGTACTTATGGGCATAGTGTCATTATAGGAGGAAGTTATGGTAAAATTGGGAGTGTTATTTTGGCAAGTAAAGGAGCCTTAAGAATAGGGGCTGGTTTGGTAACATCTTATATTCCTGAATGTGGTTATAATGCTATACAATCGACTTTGCCTGAAGCTATGGTGATTACAGATGGAGATGATGAACTAGAAGAAATTACGCTTGATTTTACACCCTCTGTTATAGGAATTGGTATTGGTTTGGGTACCCATGATAAAACGGTAAATGCGTTAAAAGAATTTCTTTCAGAAAATAAATCACCATTGGTTATAGATGCAGATGGCATTAATGTACTAGCAGAACATAAGGATATGTTAACGCATCTTCCTAAATTAACAGTTCTGACACCACACCCAAAAGAATTAGAGCGTTTAATAGGGCCATGGCAAGATGATTTTGATAAAATCCATAAAACCAAAGAATTTTCTAAAAGTCACAATTGCATTGTTGTTATAAAAGGAGCAAATTCTATTATTGTATATGGAGATCAATTGTATGTTAATACAACAGGTAATCCTGGGATGGCAACAGCAGGTAGTGGTGATGTACTTATGGGAATGATCACAGGCCTAATTTCGCAGGGATATGATCCTTTGCAAGCAGCTGTTTTTGGAGTGTATTTACATGGTAAAGCAGGAGATATCGCCGTACATAAAACCAGTTTTGAAGGTTTAGTGTCGAGTGATATTATTGATCATATAGGAGCGGCACTAATAGATTTGTTCACACAACCAAAACCACCTGCTAGCGCAGAGCAACAAGCTAAGTAGTGTATGCAATTTTTTTGGATACATTAGAAATAAAACTCCTATTACTATTTAAAAACGTTTTAGGAGTTTTTTTAAGTCTTATTTTAGTAAAAGTATTATTTTCTAGGGTGAAAATTATGGATAACTTCTTTTAGGTGACTGGTATCTACATGCATGTAAATTTCTGTTGTTGTAATACTCTCATGTCCTAACATAAGTTGTATGGCTCTTAAATCAGCTCCGTTTTCAAGCAAATGTGTGGCAAAAGAATGTCTAAAAGTATGTGGACTTACTTTTTTTTGTATTCCAGATTTCTCTACTAACCTTTTAATAATAGTAAAGATCATAGCTCTGGTTAACTGTTTACCTCTCCTATTTAGAAACAAGGTATCTTCATGCCCTTTTTGAATTATAAGATGAGTTCTAATTTCTGTAATATATAGGTTGATATATTTTTTGGTAACATCTCCTATGGGAACGAATCGTTGTTTATCTCCTTTACCCGTTACTTTGATATAACCTTCTTCAAAAAAAAGACTAGACAATTTTAGATCGGTTAGTTCGCTTACTCGTAAACCACAACCGTATAATGTTTCTATTATTGCTCTATTGCGCTCTCCTTCTGGTGTGCTTAAATCAATTTGAGATATGATATCATCAATTTCATCTACAGACAGCGTATCGGGAAGTTTTCTACCTATTTTTGGAGCTTCTATAAGTTCCATAGGATTAGATTCTCTATAATCTTCGAAAACAAGATAATTAAAGAAGCTTTTTAATCCAGAAATGATCCTTGATTGAGAGCGAGGATTGACCAGTTTTGCGGTTTCAAAAACAAATTGTTGTAATATCTTTTTTTCTATGGTAAGAGGAGAGGAGTCTATTTTTTGATCTTCCAGAAATTTTAATAACCGTTCTATATCTAATGTGTAGTTAATAATAGAGTTTTCAGATAGACCTCTTTCAATTTTTAAATAGTGAGTATAATCCTTTATAGCGTGATTCCATTTCATTAACACGAATATAAAAAAACCATCTTAAGGGCACTTAAGATGGTTTTAAAATATTTTAGAAATAAAGTCTCTTAGAACTTATATACCAAACCAAGGTTGATATTTTCTAAATCTAATCCTATTTCGAAGTTATTCGTGTTTTCTGCACCATCTACATCAGGCTTAGAAGTAGCATATTGTAACGCTCCCCATGCTGCTTCTATAGCAAAGTTAGAACTTAGGAAATAACTTACTCCTGGGCTAACTCCGATTGCAAAACCGTTAGTTGTAACATCTGCACCAGTATCTACTTTTGAAGAAGTGTATGCCGCATCCAACTCTCCGAAAACAGAAAACTTGCTGCTTGGTGTTGCATAATATCTACCAAAAGCACCGATTTCAAAAGTGTTGATTTCTGAATCAACAAGTTCAACACCGTTAAAGAAAGCATTGTCTTGTGATTGAGAAGTGTATCCAGCTTTAAGACCGATAGCAATATTATCACTAGCAAAGAATCCTACACGAGGAGTAATGTTAAAAGTACTTCCTTTTACATCACCTGTTTTTGTAGAGTTAAATCCAGCAGCTCCAGAGATAAAAACATCTCCTTTAGAAAAACCTGCAGTATTTTCATCTTGTGCGCTAGCAGTAGCAAAACTTGCAATTGCAAGTGCAGTTAAAAGTAATTTTTTCATAATTGTTTTTGTTTGTTTTAAAATTTAAGGGTGCAAAAGTAAAATTTTATACTTGTAAAAAAAGAATAAATTGATTTTGTTTACTAAATGATTAATGTATTGAAGAATGGTTTTACACTTATTTACAAGTGCTTTTTTTGTTAATTATCAATAAGTCAGTTTGTTAAAAAATACTTACTGCAAACACTGCAAAAAAACCGTAAATATTATGTGGTATATCATTAAAGAGTGTAGTTTTGTTCGCTCAAATTGAAAACACTATAATTTAAAATTATTACATTATGAAAAAATTATTACTATTTGTAGTACTAGCTTCATTAGGTTTAGTATCAAACGCTCAAGAAGAAGGAATCAGATTTGGAGCAAAAGCGGGGGTAAACTTTGCTAATATATCTGGAGATGAAACGGATGATGTTGATGGAAAAACTGGATTCCATGTTGGTGCAGTAGTAGAGATTCCTTTATCAGATAAGTTTGCTTTTCAGCCAGAATTAGTATACTCTACTCAAGGGGCTAAGTCTGAATTTACTGAAGACTTAGGAGGAGGAATTCTTGACCTGGGAACAACGACTTTTGAATATTCAACAAAATTAAACTATTTAAACATTCCTTTGATGGCTAAATTTTACCCAGTACAAGGATTTAGTATTCAAGCTGGTCCACAAATTGGATTTTTATTATCTGGAAAAGAAAAAGTAGAAAGCTCTGGTACTGCTTTAGGAGTAAGCACATCAGCATCTGCAGAAGAAGATTTAGAAAATACTAATGGCATCGATTTTGGTCTTAATTTTGGTTTAGGATACCAATTAGATATGGGATTATTCTTTGATGGTCGTTATAATCTAGGTCTTTCTAACATATGGGATATTGAAAATGAAGAAGGAGATTTTAAGCAGCAAAACAACGTAATTCAATTATCTGTTGGTTTTAAATTCTAAGGATTATACTTTAGAAAATAATAGTATACTAAAGCATCTCGATATTTCGGGATGCTTTTTTTTATACAAACTCTGGATTTTTAAAAAATAAAGCTACTTTTGGAAGGAAAAGCCTTTTTACTATGAGAACTATTTTTTTTGGTGTTGTTTTATTAATAACAAATTTTTTTTATGCCCAAGAAGAGGAGGAAGTTTTGTATACAAGAGCAGGGTTTAAAATAGGTGCTAATTACGCTTCGATTAATGGAGATATAAATGATGTTGATCCAAGATTTCGTATGCATTTGGGAGCTGTTATTGAGTTTCCAGTATTATCCCGTTTTTATATTCAGACAGAAGTGTTGTATTCTGCACAAGGATATACTTTTGACGATGAGGGAGTAGAAAATAAAATAAGCTTAAATTACCTTGCATTACCTGTCATGGCTAAGTTCTATATAACGAATCAAATTAGTTTAGAAACTGGTCCTCAATTAGCAACATTAGCTAATGCTACGACGTCTGCAGATGATCCCACAGACGAGTTTTATAATTCGTTCGAGAGTTTTGATTTTGGCTGGGGGTTTGGTGGTAGTTACATGCTAGAAAGTGGCTTGTTTTTTCAGGCAAGATATGTATTGGGGTTAACCAATATAAATGCAATAGATACGATAGATATAACCAATAAACATGGTGTTGGCCAGCTTTCTGTAGGGTATTTATTTAAAACAAAAAATAACAGACGACAAGATGATCAACCGTTTTAGGTGATCCATATCAATTTTTTTTATGAAATTACTTATTCTTAATGGTCCAAATTTAAACCTGCTAGGGAAACGAGAACCGGGAGTATACGGAAGTCAAACTTTTGAAGAATACTACAAACAATTACAAGCTCGATTTCCAAATGTAGATTTATCCTATTTTCAATCCAATATTGAAGGAGAATTGATTACCAAAATTCAGGAAGCTGATGACCAGTATGATGGTGTTATTCTTAATGCAGGGGCCTATACACATACGTCTATTGGCATTGGTGATGCAATAAAAGCTGTTGCTACACCTGTAATAGAAGTGCATATCTCTAATACCTTTGGTAGAGAAGAGTTTAGACATCAATCTTATATATCACCCAATGCAAAAGGAGTGATCTTAGGGTTTGGATTGCAAAGTTATGAGTTGGCAATTCAAAGTTTTAGAACTCAATATGGGATAGTGTAAAAGATATATTTCAAGGGATCTACCTAAAATAAATCACCAATATAATTTAAAATATAGGCTTAGTATGTACTATAAAACAAAATAGTAACTTATGTTATTAAATGATAGTAGCTTTTCCTAAACCCGAGCTATCGATACTAAGCCTATATTTAAACTAATTTTAAGCTAAGCTCGCTAATGCTTCTGCTTCTGTTGTTAAGTTTTCTTGGTAAAGAGCACTTAATGACTGAACAGATATGGTAGCATCAGTGCTGTTTTGTGTGCTATCTGCATTAATCCAAACAATTTGCTGACCGTTACCTTGTAAGCTAAAAGGCTGAGATTGAGTTTCAGAAGTAATCACTTCTACCAAACTCTGAGTATCTCCTGCATATTTTATTACTGTATTTGGATCAACTAATTTGTTTACAATGATCACTTGTGCTTTATGCTCTGTAAACTGTACTGATGTAAACTGATTGATATTACTTTGGATTTGCCCAGAATACCAGTGTGATTCTGGTACAGCATAAAAACGAGTAAACTTCTGGAAACCTTGCTCCTGACCATTTAATGGTAGTTGCTTATTGTTGATTCCTTCTGTATCTAAAGGCATTTTTACACTTCCTATAAAAGCTTGAATTTTAGCTCCTTGATTTCCATTTGTAACAGAAGCAGAAACTGTATTAGTTTGGCTTCCATCAACAAAACATAACGCAGCCAATCCTTGATTCATAGTAGTACCAGGAACGATTACTTGAATAGGTGGCTTAGAATTTGACCAAACTACATTTACTGTAGTATTAGCATCATTTCCTGCTGCATTGTAAAAAAATAAACAATATAATTGCCCATTATTTAGACTTCCGTTACTTGTTGCAGTTGTCCCTTCTTCAAGCTCAATTAATCTACCGTTGTTCCAGTTAATTGTTGACATAGTTTATTAGTTTTAATTGTAATCCCTACTCTAATTAAAAAGATTTTCGGGTGCCTCTTTTTTTGTAATCAAAAAATGATGATAGTAGCTACTCAATCGAATATTTTACTTCTGATTACCGTTGGTTTAATACTCATTAATGAGGTGTTAAATCGTGTGATTTGCATACTAAATGTATAAATAAATTCTAATAAAATCTTACGGAAATCTAGCCATATATTTACGTTTTGAAACTAGTTGGTTTTAAGTTATTGACTTGTCAAACAGATGTTTAATTTGTATTGTGTGTACGGGATGTGGTCTGTATTTTAAGTAGGTGTTTTGAAAGTCTTATGTAAAGGTTAAATGTTGGTTTAAGTCTTATTTTTTGGTCAAACCAAAAAGAAAGTTAAAATGATCATTTTATGATGAAGTTCTTGTTTTGAAATGCTAAAAATGAATGGTAATTGATGATGAAATGATACGATTTTATGAGTAACTGTTATTCACACGTTTTTATAAATTGTTAGTAATACAATTATATTTTTTGAAAACACTCTCAAAAGTTTTTACAATAAAAAATGCCTTACTATTTCAGTAAGGCATTTCTTTGTAATAGTATATTATAAATAGCTATTATAGATGAATTACTTCGTCATAAGCATCAGCTACAGCTTCCATCACGGCTTCACTCATTGTTGGGTGAGGATGAATAGCTTTTAGTACTTCATGACCTGTGGTCTCTAATTTTCTTCCAAGAACAGCTTCTGCAATCATATCGGTAACACCAGCACCTATCATATGGCAACCTAACCATTCTCCGTATTTCGCATCAAAAATTACTTTTACAAAACCGTCTTTGGTTCCTGCGGCACTCGCTTTTCCAGAGGCAGAGAAAGGAAATTTACCAATTTTCAATTCGTAACCTGCTTCTTTAGCTTGTTTTTCTGTCATTCCTACACTTGCAATTTCGGGTGATGCATACGTACACCCAGGAATATTACCATAGTCGATAGCTTCAACGTTCATTCCTGCTATTTTTTCTACACAAGTAATTCCTTCTGCAGAGGCAACATGCGCTAATGCAGGACCGGGTACTACATCTCCAATCGCGTAAACTCCTGGGATATTAGTTTGATACCAATCATTTACTACAATCTTGTCTCTATCGGTTGCAATTCCTAATTCTTCTAATCCTATGTTTTCTATATTGGTTTTAATACCTACTGCCGATAAAACAATGTCTGCTTCTAGGATTTCTTCTCCTTTTTTGGTCTTTACAGTTGCTTTTACGCCATCACCACTGGTATCAACACTTTCTACAGAAGAATTGGTCATTACTTTGATTCCTGCTTTTTTGAAGTTACGGGCAAATTGCTTCGATACTTCTTCATCTTCCAGAGGAACCAGATTTGGTAAAAACTCTACAATAGTAACTTCTGTTCCCATTGCATTATAAAAATGTGCAAACTCTACACCAATCGCACCAGATCCCACAACAATCATTTTCTTGGGTTGTGTTGGCAAAGTCATTGCTTCTCTGTATCCAATTACTTTTTGACCATCTTGCGGTAAGTTTGGTAATTCTCTAGATCTTGCTCCTGTAGCGATGATGATGTTTTTTGCTTCATAGTCAGTCTCTTTTCCATCGGCAGCTGTTACAGTAACTTTTTTACCTGCTTTTAGCTTACCAAACCCTTCGATCACATCGATTTTATTCTTTTTCATTAGAAACTGCACACCTTTGCTCATTCCGTCTGCAACACCACGACTACGTTTTACTACTGCATCAAAATCTTTGTCAAATTTTTCTACCGTTAATCCATAGTCAGAAGCGTGTTTAAGATAATCAAATACCTGTGCACTTTTTAACAATGCTTTTGTGGGTATACATCCCCAGTTAAGGCAAACACCTCCCAGGTTTTCTTTTTCTACTACAGCGGTTTTAAAACCTAATTGTGAAGCTCGTATTGCGGTTACATATCCTCCAGGACCACTACCTAAAACGATGATATCATATGTGCTCATAAATGTGTTTATTTTTGAAGCCACGAATTTAAGGATAATTAGGATAATCAGAAAGCGATTTAGGCTTTCCTTAATTTATTTGGTATAACTAGGAGAGTAAATTGTTATAAAAACAAAAACACGATGCCTATGGACACGATGTTAGTTTCTTAATTGTTAAATATTATTACGAAGTTTTTGACCTAGTAAATAAACTCCATATCAAATCTGGAATGACTCACTTTATTAATTAGATAATTCTCATCAATAGGGTAACAAAATGTGTAAGAATATTACTTAATAGGTAAGTCACGTTTCAAAATGCTTGTTATATATTCCAGAATGTATGAGAAATACTATAAAATGAACGAATCATAGTATAAAATGCTTCAATCATGTCGCAAAATGTTTTAGAAGTATTTCATAACAGTCAATGATGTTGTTATGTATATTGATACATAATGCCTTAGGTGTTTTTGAATACTTTTTTTGTTACCCTGTTCGGGCCATATCATTACACGGATTTACAGAAAAACCACGCTTAATTCCCGTAATTACGAGTTACTCTTCTTGTATCACACCTTCATTTCAATCTACTTTTACATCAGCAAAAATACCTGTCTTGATAGACAAGTTGTTTTTAGAGAACGGTAAGAAAAAGTAAAGAAAAAGAAGATGAATACACAAGTAAAATGTTTACCTCCGGGCATAAAAAAATTAATTAATGATACCAATGCGTTGGAAGAACTTTATGAGTTCATTTATCCCAGATTTAAATCTTATATACTTAAAAAAGGGGGAAGGGTAGAAGATGCTCAGGATATTATGCAAGAAGCCATATTACAATTGTTAATGGTACTTAAGGATAAACCCTCCTGTATACATTCTAATGTTAGAAATTATCTATTTGGTATTTGCAAAAATCTTTGGAGAACACATTTGCAAAACACAAAAAAACTGCAATACATACCAGAGGTATTCGATTATGTAGATTTTGGAAAGAATGATACCTTGGATCAGCTTATTAATAAGGATGAAAAAGCTGTATTCAAAAAATACTATAACCAATTAGGAGAAAATACTCAAAATCTATGGGAACTGTATTTTGACGGTAAGAGTGCCAGAGAAATAGCTTCTATAATGGGGTTTTCTGAAGGATATGTGCGTAAAAAGAAATGCGAATCCAAAAAGAGATTGTTTAAAATGATAGCAAACGATCCTGCATACTTAGAGTGGGTAGCGTGATTATCATTTATGAGTTGTTACATTATATCTGCCATGACAAACAACAACAAATTATAAAGGCTCAAAATTACTTTGAGCCTTTATATTTTATATAACAATATTTTGAGTCCTGAAAGTTTTATATTTTTTTAAAGATTATTTAGTGTTATTTTATAATTCCAAATGTAGTGCTTTCTGTACGGCATTAAAATCAGATAAATCTATCTTGGTATTTTTGGCAAAATTAGCAGGAACAACCACAATTCTAAACTTTTGATTATCTGTAAGATCAGCCGGAACCAAATCAGGGTTATTACTTTCTAATAAAATATCAACATCTCCAATGGTATAATTAAATCTATATTGTACAGAAGTATCAGCATTATCATTTAGGAATATAGTGACCGTAGGTAATGGTTCCCAGACTTCAAGTTGATTGTCAACATTTTCTCTACGATAAACCAATACCACATCAGATTCAAAAATATTTTCAGGAAATTCAAAGCGCGTTCCATATTCATTATTAGGCGTAAAATCAACTGTGGTCTCAAATGTGAGTCCAATAGTATCATTATCGACACGATCATCATCGTTAGAACAAGAAGTAAGCATAACCGCCATCAAGCATACCAAAGTGAAAATTTTTCTCATACGTGTTTTTATTTGTTAATTATTGCTTTTTATCAAAATCGATACTTACAGAGTTTACACAATAGCGCTGTCCTGTTTGCGTAGGGCCATCGTTAAAAACATGGCCAATATGTCCACCGCAATTCGAACAAACGATTTCTGTGCGTATCATCCCATGAGAGGTATCTCTAATATATTCTATTGCACCTTCTATAGATTCATCAAAACTTGGCCATCCGCAGCCAGAATCAAACTTTGTTGCACTATCAAAAAGTGGCGTATTACATCCCATACATAGATAGGTTCCTTTTTCGGAATGCATATTATAAGCTCCGGTAAAAGGTCTTTCGGTTCCTTTTTTTCGTAGCACTTTATACTGCTCTTCAGTTAGTTGCGATTTCCAGTCGGTTTCTGATTTATGTATTGGGTATTTACTCATTATTGGTTTTGGTTGGTTTAAAAATCAAGGCATCTCCATTAATACAATGCCTCATACCGGTAGTTTCTCTAGGGCCGTCGTTAAAAACATGTCCTAAATGCCCACCACAGGTACTACATAATAATTCTGATCTTGCATATCCTAATTTGTAATCTACATCTTTATCAACATTTCCTTTTACAGCTCTGTCAAAACTTGGCCACCCCGTTCCGCTATCAAATTTATATTTGCTTTCATATAACGGTGTATTACATCCTGCACAATGAAATGTACCAGAGGCATATAATTTGTTTAATAGGCTAGAATGAGGCCTTTCGGTTCCTGCCTGTCTCAAGATATAATATTGTTCGTTGGTCAGTATTTTTTTCCATTCTGCATTGGTCTTAGATACTTCGTAAACCTTTTTGGTGGTTTTGCCTTCTTTTTGAGCAGTTCCTGTACAACTTATTGCTAATATAGCCATCATTACTAAAATAACACGTTTCATAATTCTCTGTTTTAATTGAATATTTATATAACGAGTAGTCGTACAAAAATATGATACATAACCAATCAATAACTATTCCAAAATAAATTTTAATATTTTTTCTATAACATCTTTGTTTCCTAAGATTTTTCTGTGGCCCAATTGTTCGGTAATCAAAAGTTCACCATTTTTTAAATTATCGGCTATCTCATGAGCAGCACTATAATGTACATCTACATCATTTTTATCATGAATTACTAGGGTTGGTATGGTAACATCTGCAGCAGATACGGCTCCAGAATAGTTGTCGATATCCTCGCCATATCGGTCATCAAAATAGGCTTTGATAAGACGGCCTACATTTTGTCCTAATTGCAGGTTTTTTACAAAATTTTTGGTCACTGCTGTAATACTATTGGCTGTACCTATAATGATAAGTCTTTTAATTTGAAGTCCACATTTGGTAGCTCTTAGTAAAGACATTCCGCCCAAGGAATGTCCTATAGCAGCTTCGAAGGGGCCATGTGTTTTTTCTAATTGATAAATAGTTTCTATAAAAAAAGGCAACATACTTCGTTTACCTGGGGCATCTCCATGCGCAGGAGCATCAAAACTGATCGTACTATATCCTTGTTGTAAAAGAGCTTCAGCAATTTTTGATAGCTGTGTACCACTACCAGACCAACCATGAACCAAAAGGATTTTTTTGGGCGAATCCCCAAAGGTATAGACGACTACTTTTCGTCTGATAGCATTAATATAGATATTCTCTTTTTTACTGTTTTGATGCATTCCTTTTTCTCTATCAGGTCTTTTGTAACTATAGGGTGTTAAAAATATCCTGGCAGCAAATCTTGAAGCCAAAAATGGAGAGATCCAATTTAGTATTTTGGCAGTATGTACGATTGATTTTGGCATTAAAAGTGCCTGTACTGGGATTAAATCTTTATCAGTTTTTGTCATTAAAATTGCTATTTACTTCATGTTTTACCGAATGGTGCGTGATTGCTAATTTCAAAATTAAAATATGAGCGTAACGAAAATTAATAATTATGATTAATTAACATTCTGAAATGTATCGGGATAGACCATAATTTCTATCCTAAAATTAGATTTGCATGTAAATTATAAAAAAAATGAAGAAATATATTTCATTAATTCCTTCATTTAACCTTTAAAAGTACTTAATTTTGTTGCTTATTTTTAATAGAAGCTTCATGGGATTAAAACCCGCAGAGATACATAATAAAGGTAGGAAAGTTTTATATGATTATCAACAACGTGATATCGATAAGATTTTTAAGCGCTTAAATGAATTTCCCGAAAAATACAATTTGTTGTATCAACTTCCTACAGGAGGAGGGAAGACTGTTATATTTTCTGAAATAGTAAGGAGATATACCGAAACTACCAAAAAGAAGGTGGTTGTTCTTACGCATCGTATAGAGCTTTGTGGGCAAACTTCTAAAATGCTTACCGAATTTAAGGTAAAGAACAAAATCATTAATAGCTCTGTAAAAGAACTAGATGATCAAAGCGAGTACATGTGTTTTGTGGCCATGGTCGAAACGCTAAATAACAGGCTTAATGAAAATCGTTTGGAGCTGTTGGATGTTGGAATGGTGATTATCGATGAAGCACATTATAATTCTTTTAGAAAGCTTTTTCGCTTTTTTAAACACTGTTTTATATTAGGAGTAACAGCAACACCGCTTAGTTCAAATATGAAACTTCCTATGAAAGATAACTATAATGAGTTAATAGTAGGAGACACGATTAATTCTTTGATTAAGAGTGGTTTTTTGGCCAAACCGGTTACTTATACTTTTGATGTAGGTTTAGGATCTCTTAAAATAGGGATGAATGGAGATTATACCGTAAAATCTTCAGAAGAGCTTTACACAAATATGATGATGCAGGATAAGCTGTTACATGCTTATGAAGAAAAGGGTAAAGGTAAGAAAACACTGATTTTTAATAACGGTATTAATACTTCTATATATGTATATGATACTTTTAAAAAAGCAGGGTATCCAATACGACATTTAGATAATACAAATAGTAAACAAGAACGAGAAGAAATATTAGCCTGGTTTAAGAATACCGATGACGCCATATTATCTTCGGTAAGTATTTTGACAACAGGTTTTGATGAACCAACTGTTGAAACCATTATTCTTAACAGAGCAACCAAATCACTTACCTTATATTTTCAGATGATTGGTCGAGGTTCCAGGATTTTGCCAACCAAAAAAGAGTTTGCGATACTCGATTTGGGAAATAATACGGCTAGATTTGGTCTATGGAACTCTGATGTAGATTGGCAATCGATTTTTAGATCTCCTGATTTTTATTATGATAACCTGGTGGGAGATGAAGAGATTGAGCGTAATTTTAGATATGTATTACCAGAAGACCTAAGAAGAGAGTTTGCTAAATCTGAAGATACAGATTTTGATATAGAAGAGGAGTATGCCAAAACCAAAAAGTTTGGTCTTAGAAGCTTAACTGTACTAGAAAAATCTATAGATCAACATGCAAAAATGTGTTGTGAAAACAGCGAGGATGTTTTTGATGCTCGAATATTAAGTAAATTATTAGATCAAGATATAGAATATCGAGTTCGTAGGTATTCTTATTGTATTAGTAAAAGTACAAAGAATTATAGAGATTGGTTAGAAGAAGATTATAAGCGAAAACTTCGGTCAAAGATCAATCTTCTGTTTAGAGAAGATTAAGAATGTTTGGCAGTAATGGATCATAACCCTCTACCTTTTATAACAACAAAACGACTAGCGGTAAAGTTAAAGCCTGCCGCAGAGAAGATGGTGAAAAAACACCATCCATGGGTTTTTGAAGATAGTATTCTTAAACAAAACCTAGAAGGAACTGCGGGAGATCTTGTTATTATATTTGATAATGCCAAAAATAATTTTTTGGCTTGTGGTTTGTACGATCCATACTCACCTATTCGAATTAAACTAATTCAATTTAAAAAAGCTGCCCAGATAAATGAAGCATGGTTTAAAGAAAAGATATTTCAAGCCTATGAGCTAAGAAAACCATTATTGCTTACCGATACCAATAGTTATCGATTGTTATTTGGAGAAAATGATCATCTTCCCGGGCTTATTGCAGATGTGTATGATAATGTATTGGTTATAAAGTTATATTCGCATATATGGTTTCCTTATTTTAATTGGATTCTTAAGCATTTAATAGCAATTACTGGTGTTACAACTGTTGTGCTAAGATTAAGTAGGTTATTGCAAACAAAAGGAGATGTATACGGACTTAAAGATGGGCAGATTGTCTATGGAGAGTTAAAAGATGAAGTGGTTGTTTTTAGGGAGCACGGAGTCTTGTTTTCTGCAAATGTCATTAAAGGCCATAAAACAGGTTATTTTCTGGATCATCGTCATAATAGAAAAATGGTAGGGGAGTTGGCTTCAGGAAAAACGGTGTTAGATGTATTTTCTTATGCAGGAGGGTTTTCTGTTCACGCACTTACAGGAGGAGCGAGAGAAGTTGTAAGTTTGGATATAAGTAAACATGCTCTGGATATGGCCAAAAGCAATGCTGCTTTAAACCCACATAAAGGGACGCATGAAGTTTTGGTTGCAGATGCTTTTAAAGGACTACAATCTTTGATCGATGCTCAAAAGCTTTTTGATATTGTGGTTATTGATCCGCCATCTTTTGCAAAAAGAGAAAGTGAGATAGAGAAAGCAAAAAACAGCTATGCACGATTATCAAAATTAGGGGCTCAGTTGGTAGCTCAAAATGGTATTTTGGTATTGGCCTCGTGTTCGTCAAGAGTATTGGCGGATGAGTTTTTTAGTATTTCAGAAAAAAATATAATGGACACAGGAAGAGCTTTCGAAGTTATACAAAAGACCGCACATGATGTAGATCATCCAATAGGTTTTAAGGAAGGAGCATATCTAAAATGTGGATATTACCAATTATAAGAAGATACATAGTTTTTTTGTATACAAGACAAGAAAGGGGGGGTGATTCAAAATCACCCCCCTTTCTTATAATAAAATATTTTTATAGTATCTTCTAAATTTAGTTAGAAGACAACATCGCAAAGAATTTATCCATATTTGGTAATAATACGATTTTTGTACGTCTATTGATAGCCATATTTTCTTTAGAATCGTTCTCTACTAAAGGTTTGTAACTACTTCTTCCTGAAGCTATTAATTTTGAAGGATCTACATTGTACTCATTTTGTAACTTTCTAATGATAGAGGTTGCTCTTTTAACACTTAGATCCCAGTTATCTTCTAATACAGGAGTACTTATTGTTCTAGAGTCTGTATGACCTTCTACCATAACTTCTAAACTTGGTTCAGAATTAATCACCTCTGCTAATTTTGTTAATATATCGTTAGCTTTATTACTTATCCTGTAACTACCGCTTTTAAATAGCATTTTATCAGAAATTGATATCATTACTACCGTATTATCTATGTTTACAGAAATATCTTCGTCTTCTTTTAGGTTATCAGATAATGAATTCTTAAGGTTGTGAGAAACCGCAATATTCATAGAATCTTTTAACGAAGTTGCTCCCTGTAATTTTTGTTGATCTACATTGGCCAAAGTAGCCTTCATTCTTTCCTTAGTCTTATTAGATATAGCAGCAACATCACCTACCATAACCATTTTTTCATCATTAGAATCTTTTAAAGAGTTAATTTTAGCATTGTAATCTGCTACTCTAGCTTCTATCTTAGCAAATTTTTCTTCTAACTCTTCTTTTTCTACAACGGTCTTTTGTAAAGTACTACGAGTGTTTTGTAGTTCTTGATCCAAAGCAACGTATTTCTTTTTTGATACACACGATGTCATGATTAACGCTCCCGACATTGCGATTAATGTGAATGATCTTTTCATGGTTGTTTAATTAATTATTTGTTCTACCTTAAAACTACCTCTTGGTTTTTTTATTGTTATTTTCCATATTAATGTTTTCATATCAATTTCTTAAGGAAAAGTTAAGGAGATGGTTGGTGAGAATTTTAACGTAATTAATTTATGGAAATCCTATATTTATAAAAACAGGTAAAATGCTGTATGTTAGCATTGTATGTTTATTGAAGAAGCGCTATTGATGATAACATAGGGATAGGCTCTTGTTTTTTTGTAATAACCTATTACTTTTATAGTTATTATCTCATATGGGATGGGAAATATTTAATGAAGATTAAATCTACTTTATAAAGTAAACGGTAAGAAATAATGTTTTTTAGTTATAAAAGAAGTATATCATGTTTTGTTGTGTTTTTTTCACTTTTTAAGATATCGGCACAAGAATTACAAGAACAAGAGGGCAGTAAATTAATTGTAGATCTAAAAAAAATTGTAGCTGGAGATAAGATTCTTTCTATGCCAGTTTTTAAGAAAAAGTACATCACTTTGTCGAACCAAAACGATGAAAGTGCTGTTAATAAATCGAATCAAGAAGTGTTTAATGATAGATGGGATACAGTACGTTTTAATCCATATTGGGATACTTCTGTTTCTTTTCCTTTTGAGTTAAAATTTAGAGATGAGAATTTTTCTTCACCGATTACTCGTAAAATGGTAGTAACATCACGCTATGGTTGGAGAAGAGGGCGTCCACATCGAGGTATAGATATTGATTTACAGGTAGGTGATACTGTTAAAACAATTTTGGACGGAAAGGTGCGATATGTAGGATATTATAGTGGCTTTGGAAATACTGTAATTGTAAGACATTATAATGGTTTGGAAACAGTTTATGCCCATTTGTCTAAAATATTAGTTAAAGAAAATGATCTGGTCAAAAAGGGCAATGTAATTGGTAAAGGAGGAGTAAGTGGTAATGCAAGAGGTAGCCATTTACATTTGGAGGTTCGTTACCAGGGAAAAAGCATTAATCCAGAATATGTATTTGAGTTTAATGAAGATGTCGAAATTAGATCTGATGTAGTGATGGTTACCAAAAAATGGGCAACGCCCAGATATCATAGATCTACACGTAAAAGTACTATTGTAGTACATAAAACTTTAGAAGATATTTCCTTGATTAAGGAGCAACAGCAAAAGGTATACACTGTTAAAAAAGGAGATACCTTATATAGGATTGCAAATAAATATGGGTTAGTTATTTCTGAAATATGCAAAGCCAATGCTATTAAACACAATTCTGTGTTGAAAATTGGTCAGCAAATTATAATAAATTAAACCTTTATTGCTCTACAGAACTACTGCTTAAATGTTTATCAATTATTTCTAGCAGTAAATTTTTGTTATATGGTTTAAGTATATAATCATTTAATCCTGCTTGTACAATTTGTCGGTTTAACTGAGTTACATCTACTGCTGTTAATGCTATGATAGGCACTTCTGTATTAAATTTTCGTATTCTTTTTGTGGTTCCAATACCATTTAATTTAGGCATATTAATATCCATAAAAATGATATCATAGTCATTTTCTTTAACCAAGTCTATAGCATCAAAACCGTTATCTATAGTCGTACAATTATAGTTTTCTTTGGATAACATTTTGTCGGCAACCAAGAGGTTTAGTTTATTGTCATCAACAATTAGTACACTTATCTTTTTTCCAAATGCTTCAAAACCTTTTAGACTCTGATTGTCATTGTTTTCTTTTACTTCGGGTTCATTAAAATTAACAACCAAAGCATATTCTGAACCTTTTTGTGAATTGTCCTGTATGATAAGTTCACCATTTAAGATTTTGGCCAGTCTGTGGCTTATTTTAGAATTAATCCCAATGCCTAAATGTGACTTATTCGTACTCCTTGTATTTATAAATTCTTGATAAATAGAGTTTTGTTCTTCTAAAGAAACTTCATGTCCATCATGATTTACCTTAAAAGATACCTTTGATACTCCTTTCTTTTTCTTAATCAAATTTACAGAAAAGTTGACACTTCCATTTTTGGTAAATCGTAAAGCATTGCTCAATAAGTTCATTAATATTTGTGATAATACCGCTGGATCACCATACAACATAGAATCTATTTCATCATCAAAATCAAAGCTTAATTGCGTGTTATTATTTTCTGTAGCATAATTAAAAGAATTGATAATATTTCTGGTTAATTCTCTGGGGTCAAATAAAACATTTTGTACCGTAACTTCTTTAGAGTCTAAAAAGTTTACATGCAAAACATTATTGATAAGTGTCAGTAAATAGTTGCCAGAAAATTTAAGAGACTTTAAGTTCTTGTCATCTTTTAAATTAGGGTGTTCTTCAGACAGAATATTAGTTAACCCCATGATACCATACATAGGAATTCTTAACTCCTGGCTTAATATAGAGATAAGCTCTTGTTGTAATTCTAATTGTTCTTCTGTTTTTTTGTTTAATGACTTTAGAGCAATTTCTTTTTCTCTAAGCTTTCTTTTATTGCTTATATATAATAGAGATAACATTACCGACAAAATCAGAAGTGCTCCTCCCAGTATATAATACATCATAACCGTTTTTAACAACAAAATAATGAATATAACAGTAATCCTACAACTTTGTTGGTATGTTTTTTGTAGAAAAATGTTAAATAGCCTTTTTGCGTGTTATAGTATTGTTAATATTTTTACTGTAATTATAAGTAATTTGTAGCGTCTATTATATTATGAAGGTTTATTTTTTAATTTAGATCTTATTTTAAAGATACTATTAAATACATTCAATTTTTCATCAGAAATGAAGAATTTACCTTATGTGAGAATTTTGTTCTTTTTTGTGGTTTGTAGCTGCATGAATACGTATGCCCAGATAGAGAGTTCTACATCATTGCGTATTGATGCTGAAGAAGAAGAGAAAAGCAGTACCAATTATAAAATCTCTGATGAAAAGTTAACGACAAACTCTTCATTATATAGTTTACCTGAAAATTTGGAATCATATAGTCGTCGAAATAAGTCTTGGGACATGTCTGGAAATAAAAATGATTATTTTCAACCAAAAACCGAAATTACACCTAAATGGTTTTTAAAAGAGAAGGGTATAAAAAAGGATGCTTTTTTAGGTAGGTTTAAGAGTAATACAAAGTTTATTGAGTTAATGTATAGAGATCATGGTGAGGTAGATGGAGATATAGTTAGAATATCTTTAGATAAAGATTTGGTGGTAGGAAAAGCTTATCTTCAAGGAAATTACAAAAGAATCGTTATTGATCTTATCAAAGGAGTTAATACTTTGTATATAGAAGCATTAAATGAAGGTGATGCTCGTCCTAATACCGCAGAGTTTATTGTGATTGATGACAAAGGAAACGTTATTACCCGTAATCAATGGAATCTTACAACAGGAGATACGGCTAATTTAGTTATAATAAGAGAAGATTAAGATTTCTTAAGATGCCTTTTAATAGGATTAAGATGCACCTATACATGGAAATGGAGGTATGTGCGCACATACCTCCATTTATTATAATTATTTGGTTAGAAAAGGTTATGAACCACATCTACCACTATTGATCCATTGGTTATTTTCATTTAGCGTATATAAAAAACCATTGTATACTACTTTGTCACCAGAAGAATACCTTGTTCCGCTTTTGTAATCACTAACACCATCGCAGATATCGGCTGGATTAGTAGTGACCTCACATTTTGCAATTCGATTCCATCTGGTAAAATCTCTTTCATATAAGTAACCTCTATACGTAACTTTGTCACCTACAGAATAACGAACACCACTTTGCCATTCGTCTATACCAGTACAAGGATTGGTCGGATCCGGATCTGGATCAGTACTTCCGGGATAGACTTTATTAGTCCCTTCAATATCAAGTGCAGATAATGCAGCTTGCCTTCTTGGTATAAGACTACCATCATTTTGTACAATAGTAGGCTGTCCATTTTTACTAAATGTATAACTACCATACATCATGGTCGACCTTACATCAAAATCTCTAGTTACAAGCGTAGAAGAGTTACTTTTTTGAAACTGACTTTCTGCTCCAGCAGAGATATTTTCCCAGTTTATTCTAACATGATTATCTCTATCAGATCTGTTTTGTTCATGTATATAACCAAGAGTATGACCTATTTCATGTATGATTACGACCGCTGTGGTTCTCGTTCCTAATCTAATAAAACCTCTGGATCCATTTACTCCTAAAGTTGCAGATCCACAATTACAATTATTACCATTACTACTTATCGTAACATAATAATTTTCATTGGTTCTTTCTTTAAAACGAACATTGGTTTTGTTTGTCCACTCATCCATAGATTTTTGAAGTTCGTTACGAACACTTTGGCTTAGTCCATTAATCACGTAAACAATAGTATTATTGGGCCATTTATTAACACTGCCCCATAGTCCTAATTTAGAGCTTACAGCGGCATCTGGTTCTGGGTTTTCTTCAATTTCTACAGGAATATCAGTTAATTGCTCTGGCATGTAGTGAATATCTCCAGATTTAAACGTACCGTCTTCTTCTTTTTTGACCATAACTTTGTTGCCTAAAAAGTACTTTTCGATAAATTCATTTTGTTGATCTTCTGTATCCGGTACTTCTTCAAAATTATCATTCTTCGTACAAGAAGCAAAAGATAGGGCAATAGCAAGCATACCAATTTTAAATTGGTTCAATCTGTTTTTAGTTTTCATTGTGTGTTTTGATTATAAGTTAAGTGTGCGCACAAATAGAAAACAAAGAATCGTACATAATTAGTGTTTAAGACGCTGTTAAAGTAGAAGTTAAAGTTTCTTAAATCTATGATAGATAGTTGGTTAAAGGTTTGGTATTTAGGTTTTTATTATTATGGTGATAAAAGCCTGAAGTATCAAAAATGACTCAGATTTACTTATAAATTGATAAGAATGTTATTTATGTTTTTAAGAAATCCACCCGCCAATACCGCGATGGCAAAAGAAGCCGTCACCCAGGAAGGAGAATTGGTATAATAACTTTGTTCCCCTTCTGTTAAGGCAGCCAAAGCGTCTGGTGTAATATAAGCTTGTGCAATGTATGCATTAACTCCTATGAGGTTCCAAACCAGTGCAAGAATTCCTACTACCCAAAACCAAATGGGTAATTTAATTTTTGTTTCCATAAGTACTTATAATTAATTGTGATTACAATGCAAATGGAAACCTTTTGAAAAACAAATTGTTATGATTTATTACGCTTTCCTATTTATATCAAAATTATAATGAATATGTGGGAGGTTATTTTTCTGTTTTACCCTCTAAATAATCACCTAAATTACTCAATGCATCGTCCCAGAATTTTTCATAAAACTTAATCCAATTTTTGATCTCTTTTAAGGGGGTGGCATTTGCATAGCAAAAACGTTCCCTACCTTTCGTATCAATAGATACCAAACCGGCATCTTCGAGTGTTTTTAAATGTTTGGTAACGCCTTGTCTACTCATATCAAACTGCCCCGATATTTGAGTAATTGGTAATGCAGTAGCCGCCACTACCAATGCATGAAATATTTCACGTCGGGTAGGGTCGGCTATTGCTTTTAATATTTTGGTGATCTTATCTTGCATGAATAGGTTGTTTTAAATATGCCGATAGTTCAGAAACACAGTTGTCCCATCCACCGTTAAAGTGATTGAACATTTTAACAGCGGTTTCACCCTCGTAGTTTGATATTCCAGAATGCTCCAGGCTCAATTTGGTACCTGATGCTGTTTTTTCTAATTCCCATTTAACAGTGGTTTCTACTTTAGTGTCACCAACAATCCAGGTATAAATTAGCGTATAGGGTGTAGCTTGTTTTACTTCACCCGTTATTTGTGTACAATTTTGCTCTTCTGATGCCGTAAAAGTGTATTTATAACCAGGCTCAGCTTTGAAATCTGCTTGAATAAACCAGGTAGAAATCTCTTCTTGTTTGGTAATAGCATTCCATACTGTATCGATTGAATGATTGAATGAATGTTCTTTCTTAATTACGTCTTTCATTTTAAAGAATATTTAAAGGTTACAATTTAGTAAATATCATATAGAAGTTTTAATGCGCAACTATATGGTTGCAAATATAAATACATTTTTAATTTAAGCAACTTTTTGGTTGCGTAAAATAATGTTAATTATTTATGAAGTAGGAGAGGTGTGCAGGAAACCTTTTGTATAATAGTTTTAAATAAGATATTTTAGTGTATGGAAAATTTGTTACAGTATTTTGAGACGATTCCTTCTTCTCATAGGAGTATATTGTTGGTAGGAGGCATTGCTTTTTTTTGGCTTATCGAATATGCAGCTCCTTTATTCAAGTTTAAGTATCAAAAGTTTAAACATGCATGGCCTAATATTTTTTTTACACTAACTACCATTATTGTTAACTTTTTTCTTGCATTTATATTATTAAAAACTAGTGATTGGACGATCACTAATAACTTTGGAGTATTGCAATGGTTTTCATTGCCATTATGGGCTACGATAGTATTGGGAGTTGCTATTTTGGATTTGATAGGAGCATGGCTTGCGCATTATTTACAACATATTATAAAACCTTTATGGATGTTTCATTTAATTCATCATACAGATACTTATATAGATACTACTACAGCAAATAGACATCATCCAGGAGAGAGTGTGATCAGGTTTTTGTTTACAACGTTAGCTGTTTTTATAGCAGGAGCTCCTGTAGGTATTATTATGTTGTATCAATCCCTGTCTGTTATTTTATCTCAGTTTAATCATGCAAATATTTCTTTGCCCAAACCTATAGATCGTTTGATTAGTTGGGTGATCGTTTCACCCAATATGCATAAGGTGCATCATCATCATACGTTACCTTATACCGATACTAATTATGGTAATATATTTTCTATATGGGATCGAATTTTTGGAACTTTTTCAAAAATGCAATGTAAAGACCTCAAATATGGGATAGATACCTATCCTGAAATTGATACAAATACAAAGATTGTTACTTTATTAAAATTACCATTTTCTAACTATAGACCCCCGAAAGGATCAAAATTTAATACTAAAAATTAGTACTACTTTTGACGTATTTCTTTTACTAAAATGCCAAGAAAGAAATTATATAGAAAGTTTTCGAATACTAATTATATAGTGAATAAGAAGTGAATATATTGCTTATTACTGTCGAATCAATTTTTTTCTTATTAATTTAATAATAAATTTAATTGTAATAAAATAGAATAGAAAAGGTAAGATAAATCTAGAGATATTCGAAAAATTAAAATTTTCCTTACTGATTATAAATTCTTTAAAAAAATGATATAAATCAATCGGAAAAGATAAAATCGAATTAGGATCATTTAAAAGAATATATCCTAGAAAAAACAATATATATGTATAACTTATAAAAGCATAAATTATCAAAAATATATTTTTTGAGGAAAAATAAAACTTGGTTTTACCCAATAAATATTTTACAAATAAATCAAATTTTTGTAGTGAAACTTTTCTCAAATTTGGCGTATTTGTAATATCCGACAAAACCCAATAACCATCATATCTTAGTAATGGGTTTAAATTTACTACAAAACTAAGTAGTGTCATAGAACATAAAATAAGTAAAGAAATCTCTTTAGTAAAAATATATACAATTGCTAGTATTAGTGCAATAAGAGCTTCCATATACAAGCCTGCAAAATTAATATAGATTCTTTCCTTTTTTTTTAGTTTCCATGCATCTGAAACATCTGCAAACATTACAGGAGATAGCATGTAAAACCCAAAACCAATATTTTCTGGTTCTGCACCTAATTTTTTACAAGCAGTTGCGTGCCCAAATTCATGTAAAAAAAGAGTTAAACCACTTATTATTAGGTAGAAAACCCAATTTGTTGCAGTTGTTGTGAGTATATTGTTAGATAATAAATCATAGTTTATGATTACAGTATATAAAACAATGATTAGAGAAGTAAATAAAATTTTATAGAAATGTTTAAATATAAATATAGGTGATAGTATTTTTATAAAAAAGCCAAGCGCTTTTTTGTTTACTAATGTAAAACTTAAAGCCAAATATGAGGCTACTTTTTTCTTGTTATATGTAATATTTTTATTTTCAATAATACCTACTTTTGAAAGTTTTTCATAAAGTATGAAGTAGGCAGTTTTTACATCTAATTTAGCTAGGGGGTTTTGTTTATTATATTTTAAAACGACTCCCTCTAAAGAAGTTTTACCATCTATTAAATTGAGTATTTCTAGTGTTTTGGCATTTATAACAATTCTATTACCTAATTCTTTTTGTGTTACGATATATTCTGAAGAATTATTGAATACTCCAATTTCAATTTTAGTTGATTTATAAACTATTTCTTTTTTATATTCTTCTTTCATATGCCTTTAAAGCTGTTAAACAAGATGAGGTTGTAAATATTCTATTATAATCTTTTACAATAATGTTTGTGCCGTTATTTCCTTTTTCCCAAACAAGATTCTCATTGTTTGGATTTATTATACTTGGATGGGGTATTCTTAACGAGAAATTCTCGACCCAAGAACCATCCTTATATTGATTAGATGTGATTTGAAAAACTAATTCTGTAATTACTTTATTATGTTTATTAAAAAGGTTGTCAGTTAAGCATAAAGTGTGTAATAGCAATCCTTTAAAAAAATAATTATCTTCGTTTGTGATGATTATTTTTTCGATAAAATTTTCGCAAAAAGATATGATTTGCTCATCTTTAAATTGTACTGCTCCTAATAAAATGTAATTAATGGCATAAATATCTTCGCTCCACCAATACGATAAATGTTTTTCGTTAGAATTAAATTTAGAAATCAGATAATCCCTAAGTTCTTTAAAACTTTTAGAATCAGTAATTTTTAATTCAATAAAAACTAAATAAGCTACGGCACTCACGCAAAAATGTGATTGTAGCCATCCGTCTGTATTTTGTATATTAGGACTATTTAAAGATGATAATAAAGTATTTTCGTTATTGTAAGTTGAAAAACCACCATCTTTATTTTGAAAACTTAACCATTTTTCAAGAGATTTCTTAATTTCTATATCACTTTGTAAGCAAAGAAATGCAAAAGAAGATGAGTCTGCATCGTTAACCCAAGACTTATTATAACCCCAAAGGTTATCAGATGATCTACTTCTAGATATAAACTCTTTGGTTTTTGTTAATTTGAAATCTTTTATATCATATTTCAATAAGGAATATGTTACAAAGGAAGTAGTCCAAACATCACTAATACCCGCATCATTAAATATATCGTTCCAATTACCATTTGTTTGTTGATTGGTTTGTAAATAATTGATAGCATTAGTTAATACATCACTTATAGAATGGTGCTTACTAAAATAGGTGACTTTATTTTTTTTTGTTTCATAAACCTCAATAAAGCCATTTATATTTAAAAAATGTGAAATGCTTGTATTGTGTAAATTATATATTTCCTGTAACCATAGACATTTTTTACTATTGTTAAATGAATTAATAAGATTAGAGGCTTTATCTAAATAGTTTATTGCTTTGATATATAAGTTTTCAGAAACTTTTTTTAGGTAGATTAATTTTTTTTGTTCTTCGACAGAGTAATTTTCAATCAAGTCATTCTCTTTTGATAAAACTTTAATTAGTTCGTGTTTTGAAATATTGAATTGACCATTTTTAACATCTTCCTCATAATCATTTATGTCATCAATTATCTGAAATCCAGTATAAAAAAATGAATGGGTTTTTAAGAGATTATCATATGTATCTTTCTTCTTTTTATTAGATAAGTGAAATAAACAATCAATTGCAATTTTACCAAAAGCACTCTTGTAATCTGCTAAGACTTCGTATTCAGAAAAGTTTTTAATTGTGATTATACTTTTGTCAAGCTTATATGCTTTAGAATATTCAAATTTCCTTCTATTCCAAGTGTTCCAAAAACTAGAACCTTGAGAAAATAAAGCACTCAAAATTTTTATAGCTTCTTCTTGACAAATGTTTGCAATCATGTATTGCTTAAACTTTTCAGTGCTGTGCTGATTGTCAAAAATATCATCAATTAAAATGATTGCTTTATAATATAAAAAACCTGATATAGATAACTGATTTAGGGTTTTTTTATCTGTAATTTCAAAATATTCATTAAATAAATATGGATAATATAAATAGTAGCTAGGATTATAAGCTATAAAATCTTCATCTATGATTTGTTCAATAATCTCAATAGTATATGATTTCGACTTCAGGTACTTTAATAATTCAAGTTTAACTTCTTTTTCTAAATCTTTTTTAATTTTATGTATTGAAATATAATTTGCGTTTGTTTTAAGCTGCATATTTATTTGATATTAAATTATAAAGAGTTGCATTTGATTATTATGATCCTGAGATTTGTTTGGTGTTTTTTGATTCAAAAAACATATTTTTGATTACTGAACCAGGAATATTGTTGATTAACAATATTCCTGATATTTCAATTAGTTATGGCATACCAGGTTGCCCTTCATTACCGGGTTGCCCCCAAACAACCCCAATTTCACCTGTCCAGCCGTCTCGGTTGCCTTTCACTTTTGCTGACCATTGAGCCATTTCAAGTCGTTGTTCTAGTTCTTCTACTTTAAAATCATCTAATTTTGACATTTGTATAAAAATTTTTAAATTAATATTAGCTTTCTTTATTAATAGGCATCAGCATAGTCCTATTTAGTTGTTATTCAATTTTTTTAATTATAATTTCTTTTTGATATTAATGTTTCTGAGTGGTACCAAACATATAAAGAGATAAAGGATAAGAACAAAAGTTCTCTATAGATATTCCGGAATTTTGTGCGATATTCTTGAATTTCGATTAATTAAAGAGTGTATATCTTGTTTTTAGAGAAAAATATACCTCTCGATTATAAAAACATCATAATTACACAAAGTTTGGATTTTTTGAGAGCAATCTATTTATGTGGTGTTGATTTACATAGTAAAAAATGTTGTTCAACTCTAAAACAGATGAGTGTAAGAGTGTTATTTCTATTCAAGATCTTTGGCTAGTAGTTTGTTGACAAGCATCCCATAGTTTATGTAGATGAGAGTGATTTTGATGTGGATGACTCAAGAGATGGGGGATAGTCTAAAAAGCAAAGATGTTTACCGCGTCCTAAATAATTTGTATCGATCATTTAGGATACGACAGTTTAACCTTTCCTTTTTTCTCATTTCAATCTTTAGTACCTATATACTTAAGGAATTTGTATTTTGGAATTTTGTTTTTATAAAGCGTAATGCTATCGGGTGTTTTCCTTCTTTGTTTTTTTTACTTTTATGCAATAATATTTTACCGAATTCTAATTTGAGTATTTGTATTCAGGTCTAATAAAAAAAATATGGTCAAACATAGGTTAAATAATTTAGGTTTTTAAATGCATTTAAGAAAACACTAGCAAATGGTTACAACTCTTTAATTACAAGAATTATTAGGTAATTGTATTAAATAGCGTTTATTAGTGTTCACAAAGATTAGTTTGAAATAAGTTTGACAACGATGAATTAATATACATTCCATACATTCAAATAAACGTATTATGAAGCTATTTTTTTCGATTACTTTTATCTTGCTATCTCATATTACCGGGTTAGCACAAACTTCTATTTCTGTCGAAAATATGACAACAGAAGAAGATTATGAAAATTTACTGGTAAAGAAGATATACAGTGATACACATACCTCTACATTTGTAGTATGGATAAAAAAGGGTGTTAAACTTCACAAACATTTAACACATACAGAACAAGTATTGGTTTTAGAAGGAAAAGCAAAAGTACAACTTAATGATAAGGAGATAATTGTTCAAAAAGGGGACTGGATTACTATACCAGAACAGACTATTCATGGTGTAAAAGTAGTATCAGAAACCCCTTTGAAATTGATTTCGGTACAAACTCCTGAGTTTAAAGGGGAAGACCGTGTATTTATAGAGTAATAGTATTTTGTATTAATCTAGTTTTTTAAGAGTGTCTTCTCTCCGGTATATACCGGAGTTAATTTTTCTAGTTCATCTTCTCGATACATACGGGATTTGATGACAAAACGAATTCCTAGCGGAATTTCTAAAGAGAAACTTGCTCCTCTACCTTTTACAATATCTATGGTAAGTTGCGTATGTTTCCAATATTCGAATTGATCTTTGGACATATAAAAATCACAACCATATACGTTTCCGAGCCATATATCATTTTCATTGATTAATAATTCACCTTTAGGAAAACACATCGGGGAGGAGCCATCGCAGCAACCTCCGCTTTGATGAAACATCAACTCCCCGTGTTCTGCACTAAGGGTATCGATTACGGCCTTGGCCTTATCGGTAATCTTGACACGTGCAATCATGATCTTTTATTTAAAAGAAACCCATTGGCTTTTTATCATAGGATATAAGCATATTTTTGGTTTGACGGTAGTGATTAAGCATCATTTTATGTGTTTCTCTACCAATACCTGATTTTTTATACCCTCCAAAAGGAGCATGAGCCGGATATGTATGGTAACAATTTACCCAAACTCGTCCTGCCTGTACTGCTCGCGAAATTTGATATGCTTGATGCGTATCCCGAGTCCAAACTCCTGCTCCTAATCCATAAAGAGTATCATTAGCAATTTCTATCGCTTCCTTCTCATCTTTAAAGGTGGTTACGCAAGCTACAGGTCCGAATATTTCTTCCTGAAACACGCGCATTTTATTATTTCCTTTTAATAGGGTAGGTTTTATGTAATACCCTTTTTCAAGTCCTTCTATATAGGCTTCTTCACCACCTGTTAAAACTTCGCAACCTTCGTCTTTTCCTATATTGATATAATTTAAGATTTTTTCGAATTGATCATTAGAAGCTTGTGCTCCCATCATAGTTTCTGGATCCAAAGGATGTCCTAGTTTGATGGCTTCGGTACGTTCTATAACACGTTTGATAAATTTATCATAAATGCTTTCCTGAATCAAAATTCGAGATGGTGCGGTGCATACTTCACCTTGGTTAAGCGCAAATAATACGGCACCTTCTATAGCTTTGTCAAAAAATTCATCATCTGCTTCCATAATACTTTCAAAGAAAATATTAGGTGATTTTCCTCCTAACTCGAGTGTTACAGGAGTAATGTTTTTAGAAGCATATTGCATTATTAGTTGTCCTGTGGTAGTTTCACCAGTAAAGGCTACTTTGTTTATTTTAGGATGCGAAGCCAATGGCTTACCTGCTTCAATACCATAGCCATTTACTATATTTAGAACCCCAGGTGGTAATACACCTTCGATTAATTCCATAAGGATCATAATACCTACCGGGGTTTGTTCTGCTGGTTTTAATACAACGCAGTTACCAGCTGCAAGAGCAGGGGCAATTTTCCAGGTAGCCATAAGCAAGGGGAAATTCCACGGGATAATCTGGCCTACAACTCCGAGGGGCTCCTGTATATTAATAGATACAGTATTGGCATCTAGTTCGCTGGCTGTGCCTTCTTCGGCTCTAATGACACCAGCAAAATATCTAAAATGATCGATAGCCAAAGGCAAATCGGCGGCTAGTGTTTCGCGAAGTGCCTTACCATTGTCCCAAGTTTCTACTCGAGCTAATGTTTCCAAATTTTCTTCAAGGATATCTGCTATTTTTAATAGACAGTTACTTCGATAGGAAGGAGAGGAATTGTTCCATTCGGGAGCTGCTTTCCAGGCAGCGTCAATTGCAAGTTCTATATCTTCACTGGTAGAGCGTGCAATTTTGGTAAAACTAACACCATCTACAGGAGAGATATTGTCAAAGTACTGCCCTTTTATAGGGGCAGTCCATTTTCCGCCAATATAGTTCTCATATTGACTTTTAAAACTAGGTCTTTCTTTTTTACTTTTAGGGGATGCTTGTGAGATACTCATAATCTTAGAATTAAGGTTTATAAGGGATGATAGGTGATAAAAATGTGTGTTGTATTGTCAATAATAGTAGTGCATTGACAAGAAGGGATCTATGCTTAAATATAGTGCATTTTTTCCTTTTAATAGGACTGTATACTGTTAATGTTTTCTTAGAGGTATTTAAACGTAATCACCACATTTTTAGAGCTCATTATCTCGTTTTCAAAAGGTCATTTACACCTGATAGCGCGCTTATTTATATGACATAAGTTTTAATAAATTGAAATCGGTAAAGGTTTCTTAAAATAATTTCTATAGGACTTGTTCTTGTTTTTAAGATAGTTTTTTGTATTTTACAAGTATAATGGCATTATTGTTGTGCGTTTAATTTTAAATTTTTAGCTTAAAAAAGTATTTCATGATAGAATTAAAAGCCAAAGAATTTTTGGGTAAAACCGCAGAACAATTTTCTTTCAAAGATTATGATGTTTCTTTGGTGAAGTACACGAGTCCGGTTTCTGAAGATTGGCATTCGCATGAAAAATATCATTTATGCCTGGTGTTGCAGGGAGGTAATTTAGAATCTCGTAAAAAAGAAGATATTCAGGCCACTTCGGGAAGTATTATGTTGTATGACAAACATGAAATACATCGTAATAGACATACGGCATTTCCTTCAGAGAATTTGAACATAGAAATAGATGATGATTTTTTTAAAAAAAACGAGCTTTCTACTTCTAGTTTTAAAACATCTGTTCTAAAGAACCCAGAGATTCAATTTCAGCTTTTAAAAATTTACAAAGAACTACGTGTAAAAGATAAAGTATCATCAGATTCTATTCATGCTTCTTTACTTAGTTTGTTTTCGGGTTACCATACAATTAGTGATCATAAACCTTTATGGGTAGCTATGATACAAGAATTATTATGTGACAGATGGGATGAGTTCATTTCGTTAGAAGAATTATCAAAAGAATTAAATGTTCATCCTGTTACTATCTCAAAACATTTTTCTAGATATTTTAATTGTACGTTGGGAGAGTTTATGCGTAGAGTAAAGATTGAAAAAGCGATGGTGCTGTTAAAACACTCTACAAAAACATTAACAGAGATTGCATTTCTTTGCGGTTTTTCTGATCAAAGTCATTTTTCAAAAACTTTTAAGTTGACTACAGGATTTAAACCTAACGAATTTAGAAAATTATAGAAGAAATTTTCCTTAGGCTAATTTCATACTATTTTAGGTTGTTTATTATTTTTTTCTTTACAAAATAGAATCAGTCAATCATCAATCAAAAAACGAACTGTAGTTATGAAAAGAACTTTTGTAATTATATTGTTATTTACAACAAGTCTACATTTTGGTCAACCCATCACTAATAATGATGTAATAAAAGAGATACAAACCCTATTAGAAACTAATTATATTTTTCTGGATAAGGCAAAAGAGTCAAATGTGCATTTGAATGAGCTGGTAAAAAATGATTTTTTTACAAAAATGTCACCAGACGAATTTGCGACTGCAGTTACCGAGGAACTACAAAAAATAACTAAGGATAAACATTTAAAGCTCTGGCCACCCAGAGAAAAGGCAAAAAAAGTATCAGAAAAATCTTTTATAGAGAACTTGTCTAGATACCAAACCCCTATGCTTAGAGGTTTTCAGTTGTTCGAATCTAACATTGGTTATATTGACCTTGCATTTTTTGGTGGTGGAGCTACACATTTAGAAAAAATAGACCTGGCTATGCGTGGGATGCAAGCAGCAGATGCTATCATTATTGATATGAGAAATAACACTGGGGGTAGTCCTAGAACTGTAAATTATCTTTCGAGTTACTTTTTTAATCAAGAATTACTTTTAAATAGTATTTATTCGCGTGCACAGGATTATACAGAAGAATTATCTGTGGTCGATGTAAAAGGTGTTAAAAGACCAAAGGTACCTGTTTATATACTCACTAGTAAAAAAACATTTTCTGGAGCCGAGGATTTTTCATATACCATGCAAAGTAGAGGAAGAGCTACTATTATAGGAGAGGTTACTGGCGGAGGAGCTCACCCAACAAGAGGGTTTTTGCTAAAAGGTGGTTTTGATATTGGAATACCCTTTGCAAGAACGATCAATCCTATAACTAAAACAAATTGGGAGGGAGTAGGTGTTCAACCTGATATAAAAATATCTGCCAACGATGCGCTTGAGAAAGCTAAGAACTTGGCCCTTGATAAAGCAAAAGAGTATAGAGGTGCATTTTTTGAACCCTTAAAAAAAGCATTAATCAGTATAGAAAGCACAGAAGCTACAGAAAGTGAAAAAGAAACCTTATTCGAGCAGTTTGACGTATTGGTGAAGGTGAAAATGCTTAATGAAAGTGAAATTAACACGTTGGGATATTCGTATGTAGAAAAAAATAATATAAAACCAGCTTTAATTATTTTTGAAATTAATACGCGTTTGTTTCCAAATTCTGCTAATACCTGGGATAGCCTTGCAGAAGCATATTTGAAGATGGAAAATAAAGAAAAAGCAACCAAGTACTATGAGAAAGCATTGAAAATGGACCCAGAAGGATGGGTAGGAGAAAATGCCAAAGAAATGTTACAAAAAATTAAATCTCTATAGTGAGTGCACATTAAATATATTGGAATACCCCCCTTCAATAACTAAATAATCCCTGAATAGGTTTTCTATTCAGGGATTATTCTTTTTTGTAGTATTCTCCAATACTACGATATAACACAAACTCAACTTTAATTACTTTATAGGATTTTTCTTTTTATTATTAGAATCGATAATGTCTTTTATTTCTACCCCCATATAATCTGCAATTATTTGTAATCGCTCAAAATCTTTTGCGAGATCTTTTCTTTTAACCACATAATCTCCTGCCTGGGGACTAACACCAAGTGCTTTTGAAATACCGTAGACAGTTTTAGCTCCTTTACTTCTCTTAAGGAGCTTTTTTAGTTTTCGATTCGTCATAGTGCAAATATACATATAAAATTTGATTAATCAAGTAAATTTTTATTAAAAAAATATTTGTATATTAAAAAAACGTTTGTATATTAGCACAAACAAATTCAAATCATCTAATTATGAGAAACTTAATCGCAATAGCCCTGTTTTGCACTACTATCGTAAGTGCAACTTCAAGTTTTACAGAATTGATACCAGTTGATAATGAAAAGAAGGAGAAGGTTGATAAAAAGAATGAAGAAGAAAAAAATAAAGCAAATAATAAGAATCTTCATTCGGTTAAAAAATGGAAAATTACGATCGAATATACCAATGGAAATATTATATCTAAAACCATTGTAGTTAGAAAAAAGTCAGAATTAAGTGCCTTAGAAACCGCTTTTAGTGAGGCTGAAAAATATATTAAGGACATAAAAAAAGTAAAAGACTTTTATGTTTCTCCGATTCCCGGGTCATATGTGTTATTGGCTGGGGATTAAGATTTAATCTATTACCCTGAACTAACCTAATTATTTATGAAAAGACCGTTTTTAGCGGTCTTTTTTTTATTGATGATTTAAAATATCTTATAACAGTTACTATATTTTGCAAAATCCATGTTAATTATCCTATTTTTGCAAAAAAGCAGATCACCTTATCGCTGTCTGTTGATCAGAGAGAGGAAAGTCCGGACACCATAGTGCAGTATAGCGGGTAACGCCCGTCCGTCGTGAGGCGAGGACAAGTGCAGCAGAAAGTATGTACAGGTAATGCTGTAGTGAAACCAGGTAAACTCTATACGGTGCAACGCCATGTAAACCAGCTTTTGAGAATTGCGCGTTCGATGTTGGAGGGTAGGCGGTTTGAACTAATAAGTAATTATTAGTCTAGATAAATGATAAGGGGTCTGATGTATCAGAAAACAGAATCCGGCTTATGATCTGCTTTTTTATTTTGTTTGGTATATTGTTTGATTGCCATAGGCAAACACATAACCATGAAAATTATTACACTAGCACTTTTTTTATTATTTTCTTTTAATTTTATGTTTGCCCAAAACTCTATTCCAGTTAGGAAGGAACTATATGGTAGATGGGGAGTAGAACGTGATATTAATGATCCGTCAAAATTGTACCTTATTAACTCTGGTTTTTCGAGGGCTATAATTGAAAAAGGAGTAGAATTTTTTATTGGAGAGTTCACAGGTAAAAAGAAGATTAAATTCTTTTCTCTTATATCTCCTCCAAAGAAGCAACGTCGCAGATGTGGCAATGATCATTCGAGAAAACATAATAGAGGCTCCAGTAAGAAAGAAGCTGTTTGGCATTATAATGAGAATACAGGGATTTTAACGATTTTAGACTCAAAATTTTTAGGAGGTACTTTGTTTATGGTAGAAAAGATAAATTCTTTTGAGTTAGTTTTGACAAAAATTGAAAAGGATTTTTAAAATTACTTTAACAGCGGGTAATGACAATTTTCTTGTAACTTGTACCCAAAAAGTAAGCGTATGAAAATAGCTATCGTCTGTTACCCAACTTTTGGGGGTAGTGGTGTTGTAGCCACAGAATTGGGTATTGCCTTGTCCAAATTAAACCATGAAGTACATTTTATAACCTATAAACAGCCGGTACGCTTAAACCTTTTAAGTACAAATATCCATTTTCACGAGGTAAATGTTCCAGATTACCCTTTATTTCATTATCAACCTTATGAATTGGCATTGTCTAGTAAATTAGTAGATACGGTAAAAAAATACAAGATAGATGTTTTGCATGTGCATTATGCGATACCACATGCATATGCAGGGTATATGGCCAAAAAAATGTTGGAAGAAGAAGGGATTTATATCCCAATGGTAACCACATTGCATGGTACTGATATCACTCTGGTAGGAAATCACCCGTTTTATAAGCCAGCTGTTACCTTTAGTATTAATAAAAGTGATGTAGTTACTTCTGTTTCTCAGAGCCTAAAAGATGACACTTTACGTTTATTTGATATCAAAGGAAATATAGAAGTGGTTCCTAATTTTATAGATGTTGGTATCAGACAGACAAGTTTTACCGATTGCCAGCGTGAGTTGATGGCAACACCAGAAGAACGAATTGTAACCCATATTAGTAATTTTAGAGCTGTAAAACGTATTACTGATGTGGTCGATATTTTTTATACCATACAAAAAGAGATACCTGCTAAATTATTAATGGTAGGAGAAGGACCAGAACGAGAACCGGCAGAGCAAAAATGTAAAGAACTAGGTATAAAAGATAAAGTAATCTTCTTAGGTAATAGTAATGAGATTGATAAAGTATTGTGCTTTTCTGATTTGTTTTTATTGCCTTCAGAACGTGAAAGTTTTGGTTTGGCAGCACTCGAAGCAATGGTTAATAAAGTACCGGTAATATCGAGTAATGCAGGGGGAATTCCCGAAGTAAATAATCAAGGTGTTTCAGGATATTTGAGTAATGTTGGTGATGTAAAAGAAATGTCAGAAAATGCTATTAAGATTTTAAAAGACGATATAACTCTGGAGCGTTTTAAGCAAAATGCTTATAATGAAGCGAGAAAATTTGATGTAAATGAAATCGTTCCTAAGTATATTGCTATTTACCAGGAGGCGTTAGCAATGGCTTAGGAACGATCTCTATATTTTTAGTAATATTTGATTAGAATTGATAACGAACTCCTAAACCGATATCAAAATCTAAATCATCATTAACATCGCCAAAACCTATTTCTGGTCTTAAATCTAATGAGATTAGTATTGGAATGTCAAAGTTGTATTCGATACCAATATCACCTGCAAGAAAGAAGTAACTATCGCTACTGTCATTAAATACAGTATCGTTATCATAATCGATTAATCCGATTCCTCCACCAGGACCAACGTACCAGTTAAATCCTTTGTCAAGATTAAATACCCATTGGTAAATTGCGGCAATTTTTATGGCATTTCCAAAGTCAAAATCTCTCCATCCCAAATCAAATTCTAACCGATTGTTATCGGTTAATCCTCTCTGGTATGAAATCTCAGCTCCAAAACCATCATTGTCTCCAAATCGAATACCTAAAGCATTTTTAGAAAACTCTTGGGAGTGCATGGTACTTATTGTACCTAATAGTAAAGCTGCGAAAATTAAAACACGTTTTAACATAAGTGAATAGTTTAAAGTTTGATTCCCGAATATAACGTCACAAAACTTCTATTGTGCATCAATGAGTCTTAAATTTTTGTTAATATTAAGCTAGTTCTGTTGTAATTTCATGTCGGTACTCTCGAATATTTTATCTGCAGAACCGGCTATAAAACCTGTGAAAATTCTCTGATTATCATTTAGATATCGATAAGAAAACTCATAGTAACAAGAGGTGATTTCTTCGGTACTTTCCATAAATTCTACTTTAACCACATCAGCCAGAATACTTGATTGTTCAAGTAATTGTTCAGGAGATCCTTTAATTTCTCCACCAGAGGTGTTCATTGCAAAACCTTGCTCCTTCAAAAATGTATTTACTTCATTAAGTGTACTAAAGGTTTTAAGTTTATTTACATCTACTGTAAAATGGTTAGAACAAAAACCATTAACATATAACCATGCTGCATACTCAGATTCCTTAAGAAGTCTTTTGTAAGTGGTATACGAAGGTGTATTCCAGATACGACCCTGTAATAGTAAATCATTTTGGGATAAAGTATCAGCATCTGTTTGGTCTAAAATACTACCAATAATTTCTTGTAATTCGTTAGATAATTCTTCTAGTAACAATTCACTAATAAAAATTTTTGGTGCATCTGTATCGGTTGTATGTTCAAAATGTTTAGCATATAACTTTTTGGCTTTAAAATGATACTCGCCTTTAGCTTCGTATCCCATTTCTATAAAAGGACGAGCCAACACATCAATTCCTACTCTTGGATCATTAAATGTTCTAATCGCAATGTGATCATTAAACACTTTGTTACCTTCTGCTTCTAATAAAGATTTTACTTTCTCTGCAGAGGGGGTTTTTGCAGAATATTGTTTCCAAAGCTCCTCAAAAAAATACGTTAAATTCATCTTTAATATGTTTTGATATATTACAAAATTATTATTTTTGACTATTATAGATACTTTTTTTAGTGTATTTAATTTTTAATAAACATTTTTTGTGTCATATTGATTTTGTCTTGCTTCTTAATTATCATTTTGACACATGATTTTTAATTTTTTTAGTGCTATGAGTCATTTTGATTATATCGACCAACAAATCCTTTTGCAGATTAGAGAAGATGCTAGAAAACCGTTCTCGCAAATAGCAGAAGATCTTAAAATATCTAACTCTTTGGTACACCAAAGAATTAAGAAATTGAAGGAAAATAAAGTTATCCATAAGGCAGAGTTTATGGTCAATGAAGGTCGTATTGGTTATAAAACCAAATCTTATGTGGGGATTAGGCTTAAAGAAGCAAGGTTTGCTGCAGAAGTGGTAGAGGGGCTTAAAAAAATTCCAGAAATATTAGAATGTAATTATGTTTCGGGACAATATGCTATCTTCTTTCTTATTTTTGCCTACGATAATCAACATTTAAGACGTATCCTATACGATCAGGTACATCAGATAGAAGGGGTAGCAGGAACCGATAGTTTTATTTGTTTTGATACTAATTTTAGAAGACAAGTATCATTAGATTCTTTAGGAAAGAAAAATACATATGAAGGACAATAAGGTACTGAATGGTTTAAAGAACCAATTAGAGGGTGAGTTACAGTTTGATGTATTGACCACATCTATATATGCAACAGATGCTTCTGTATATCGTAGAGTTCCCCTGGCAGTTGCTTTTCCAAAAACAAAAGATGATATCAAAAAACTGATAACATTTGCATCAGAACATGCTATTGGGCTAATCCCGAGAACAGCGGGAACCTCGTTAGCAGGGCAATGTGTAGGAGATGGTATCGTAGTTGATGTTTCTAAGTATTTTACTAGGATCATTGCTGTAGATAAGATAAAGAAGACAGTGACTTTAGAGCCCGGGGTGATACGTGATGATTTAAATCGGTATCTTAAACCGTATGGTTTGTTTTTTGGACCCAATACTTCTACTTCGAATCGCTGTATGATAGGAGGGATGATCGGTAATAACAGTAGTGGTACCACATCGATTCAGTACGGAGTGACAAGAGATAAGGTGGTAGCTTTACACACGCTGTTGTCTGATGGGAGCGAAGTAGTTTTTTCTGACATTTCTAAAGAAGAGCTTAAAGCTAAAAGAGATCTGGATACTTTAGAAGGTGATATTTATCGATCTATTTATGAGGAACTTTCTCCTGAAGCTGTTCAGCAACAAATAATTACTAATTTCCCTAAACCAGAAATCCATCGACGTAATACGGGGTATGCTATTGATGAGTTAATCAAGTCAGAAGTATTTGCAGATACAGCTATTCCTTTCTCTATGTGTGATTTGCTTTCGGGTAGTGAAGGTACTTTGGCTTTTACTACACAGGTTACTTTACAATTAGACGATTTACCACCCGAAGAGTCTGTTATGGTTGCAGCGCATTTTAAATCAATCGATGATTGTCTTAATGCAGTAGCCCCCGTAATGCAACATCCCTTATTTACCTGCGAAATGATGGATAAAACCATTTTGGATTGTACTAAAAACAATACAGAGCAACTTAAGAATCGATTTTTTATAGAAGAAGATCCAGAAGCTATTCTTATGCTCGAATTAAGAGCTGATATAGAAGATGACTTATTACAACAAGAAAGAGCTTTATTAAAAACACTGAATGATTCTGGACTAAGTTATGCCAACCCTATTTTAAGAGGGAACGATATTGATAAAGCCTTAGAACTACGTAAAGCTGGTTTAGGGTTGTTGGGTAATATTGTAGGAGATAAGAAGGCAGTAGCCTGTATAGAGGATACTGCAGTTGCGATACCTGATCTTGCCAACTACATATCAGAGTTTTCTGATGTTATGAAGCAATATGACCAACAGGCTGTATATTATGCGCATGCTGGGGCCGGAGAGATTCATTTACGTCCAATCTTAGATCTTAAGAAAAGCGAAGATGTGGTCTTGTTTAAAAAAATAACAGATGATGTGGCCACATTGGTAAAGAAATATAAGGGTTCGATGAGTGGAGAACATGGTGATGGTATTGTAAGAGCAAGTTATATTCCGTTTATGATAGGAGAGGAGAATTATACTATTATAAAACGAATTAAAGACGTTTTTGACCCACAGCATATTTTTAATCCTGGTAAAATAGTAAACGCGTATCCTATGGATGAGCAATTGCGATATGAAGTAGATCGAAAAGAACCAGAAATTGACACATTACTTGATTTTACAGACTCACAAGGGATCTTAAGAGCTACCGAAAAATGTAATGGTAGCGGTGATTGTCGTAAATCTGTAGCTGCAGGAGGAACGATGTGCCCTAGTTATCGAGCGACCAAGGATGAAAAGGATACTACAAGAGGTAGGGCCAATGCATTGCGAGAGATATTAACCAATAACGAAAAGAGCAACAAATTTGATAGTAGCGAGCTAAAAGAAGTTTTTGACCTTTGTGTAAGCTGTAAAGGATGTTCTGGAGAATGTCCTTCTAATGTAGATGTAGCCACGCTAAAAGCCGAGTTCGAATATCAATATCAAAAAGAACATGGTGTCTCACTACGTACAAAACTATTTGCATATAATAATAAGTTAAATTCTCTAGGGGGAATTACACCAGGATTAACCAATTTTTTATTTAGAAATAAATTAACTTCTGGGATCCTTAAATCTACATTAAAAGTAGCCAAAGAACGAGATTTACCCTTATTAAGTAAACAATCCTTGCAAAAATGGTGTAAAAGGAATTTAAAAAATATACAACCCAAATCACCCAAAAAGAGTGTATACTTTTTTATCGATGAATTTACCAATCATCTGGAAGCGCATATCGGTATCGATGCCATCGAGTTGTTAACACGATTAGGGTATGAAGTAAAAGTAGTAGCTCATAAAGAAAGTGGGAGAACTTTTATCTCAAAAGGATTGTTAGAACAAGCCAAGGTAGTAGCGAATCATAATATTGCTGTTTTTAGTGAGATTGTTAGTTCTGACACTCCGTTAATTGGGTTAGAACCTTCTGCAATTTTAACCTTTAGAGACGAGTACCTACGATTGGCCGATGATCAGGTAAAAGCAAAAAGCATAGCTAATCATACCTTTTTGATCGACGAGTTTTTGTTTACGGAAATCAAACAAGGAAATATAACCACAAATCAGTTTACCAAATCGGCGCAAACTATCAAATTACATGGGCATTGTCATCAAAAGGCATTATCTACTGTTCAAAATACATTTGCAGCCCTAAACTTACCCGAGAATTATAAGGTTACGATCATTCCGTCGGGATGTTGCGGAATGGCAGGATCTTTTGGGTACGAAAAAGAGCACTATGATATCAGTATGCAGATAGGGGAGCAAACCTTGTTTCCGGCAGTAAGAAAAGCAACAGAAAATACTATCATAGCCGCGGTAGGAACTAGTTGCAGACATCAAATCAAGGATGGTACGCAACGAGAGTCGTTACACCCGGTGAGTATTTTGAAAAATGCGTTGGTGTAAAACAATCAGATACACTTCGTTTATAATTTTAAGCACAGTTCATACTAGCCTGTCGAAGTATGCAGAAACATATAAATAATACGATTTTTGATAGTCAGAATTATCCACTGTCAATATTTTTTGTAACCCTTTTTTAATCAAATTCGAAATACCTCTTTATTTCTTAGTAAAACGTGCTAAATAAGTCCTGTATCTTAAACTACTTGAAGATACAGGACTTATTTCCCTCCTATATATTCGTTAGTATGTAAGGTTTTGCCGTAGTTTTGGTGCCTGAAAATAGTTTGTAGTAATACGATATCAAAACAAAAAAATCAATGAATCACTTTATGAGAAAAATTATTGGTCTTGCAATACACTTTCTGTTTATGGCAGTTGTTGTTGCACAGCAACCTCCTAGAGGGGATCAACAAAGTAAGCCATCAGACTTACCCACAATTTTACCCCCATCGCCTACAGTTGCTGCTTTGATGCATTTTGAAGAAGTACCTGTAAACAACTATAGTGGGCAACCAAGTATTGGTGTGCCCATATTTAGTAAAGCCCTTACCAGTGAATTGGGGTATAATATTGGGTTAAGTTATAGTACACTTGGTATACGAGCAGAAGAACGATCTGGTTGGGTCGGCAAAGGCTGGGCATTAGACGGAGAAGCAGTAATCTCTAGGACCGTACGTGATATTGCCGATGAGATCGATCAAATTGAATCTCCTCAACCTGGAATACAACAGAAGTACCAAATAGGCGTACAGCATAATACTTTTTTTAATTGGGATAATTTTTCTAGTACCGAAAAAGATGCTTTTATGTGGAAAGCCAACGGTAATAGTGCAGGTACTTTTGAAGGGAATTATGATAACGAACTGGATCTTTTTCAGTTAAATCTTTTTGGAGCAACCGCACGTTTTGTAATCATTAAAGAAAATCATCTTTATAAAATTAAAATGATTTCTAATGAATCACAGTTACAAGTATCTGTAAAATATAAAAATCCATATGAGATCGAATCTTTTACTGTAACCGATCGAAAAGGAAATAAGTACTTATTAGACCAAACAGAAGAGAGCACCTCTAGAGTAACTGTTGCTCCTAGGTTTCAAAGTTCTTCTATATCCACAAGTAGCGTTAGTTCTCAGGAAAGTAGATATATTTCAGCCTGGAAAATAAGCAGTGTTAAAAAAGATAGTGGTGCTTTGTTAGCAAGTTTTAATTATAAAAATGTAAGAGAAATATTTAACCCTCCTCATTCTGAGATATTTTATGAGATAGATCAGAATGTGAGAGATAGCTATGTACAAGCTAGTACCAGTGGTATACATAGTTATCATGGGTCTTATAATGATGGAATTTTGAAGCCTGCTTATAGTAAAACATTATCCGAAATAGACGTACTATCAAAAAAACTTAGTTCTGTAGTTTTTAGAGACCAAACCAAAGTGGAATTTATTTCACAGGGCCCACACCCCGAATATAAAGATAATACGGGGGTACAATTAAAAGAGGTCAAAGTACTTAACAAAAAAGGAGATGAAATTAAAAAATGGGTGTTTACGTATTCTGGAAATCCATTGTTTTTAAACACTTTGCAAGAAGTATATGGTAATAATACACTTACATATCATTTATCGTATAATGAATTTCCTTTATCTGGAGGTATAGAAAACAATAAAATCGATATTTGGGGATATCGAAAAGGAACCATCTCTTATTCCTATGATTTTCCTTATAGTGCCAATAAAGATGTGGTTATGACCGGGGCTTTAAAAAGTATCTCATACCCTACAGGAGGGAAAAAAGAATTTATTTTCGAATCCAATACCTTTACACATGAAGGGAGCCGTATGTTTACTGATCAGGAGTTTAGAGAGTACAATCCCGATAATGCTACAATAGAGTATAAATTTGGTGATTTTGATAATGCAAATAGCAATACTAATGGCTTGTCTGATGAATCTTTTTCATTTAGCATTAATGAAAGTACAGAAATAGTAATACAATCCAATGTTTTAGTGAATAATAGGCCAGCTATTGAAAACTCTAGAATTCATATTTTGGATAGAGGTGGGAATAGAGTTGCTCAGTTCGAATTGGATGCCAATGGAGTAAAATCAAGATTAGATGCAGGAACGTATACCGTAAGATTATTTTCTATAGCAGATAACCCACGTCCTGGAGATAGCGAATACGTATCTACTCACACTACAATTTATTACCGAAATTTTAAAAGAAACTTGAAAAAATTTATGTATGGTGGAGGAATCCGAATTAAAGAAATTCGTTTTACCGATGCAGATCAAGTAGCTACCAATACGTTGTATGAATATCACGAAACAGAGTCTGGAGAACCCATTGATCCCAGACCAGGTAGAATTAGTCATATAGTTTCTTCTGGAGTTATAGATGGTTTTTTAACCAAAACCAGATCATATACTATGAGAGAGGAGCATATCTTGTTGGCAAGCCGTTCAAATGCTACAAGGGGGCCTATACCTCATGAATTAATTGTAAACTATAAAGTATATCAATATCCTGCCAGGCAAGATGTAGCGATGAGTCAAGGAAGTTTTGTGGGGTATAAAAAGGTAAAAGTAGTTAAGACCGGAAACGGAAGTACTGAATATACGTATTCTTCTGCGGTAGATCACCCAACCTATGACATAAATTATGATTATCCCTTTCCTCCTGTAAAAGATATGTCTTATCTGCACGGTAATTTATTGACTCAAACCGTATATGATCAAGAAAAAAGAATTCTTTCTAAAGATTCGTTAAATTATAGAAGCACCTCTGATCAAATAGCAGAATCTATATTTATAGAACGAAAACGTTGTGTTTGGAATCAATTTTATGGAAGATATCATGGATACTATGATCAGGATTTCCCAGATCGTCCTTTTCCAAAATCTCAAAATATAAGTTATGATCCACATGCTCCTTATTATGAAAACTGTTTACCACATCCTTCTATCGAAGCTTATAAATACCCCCTATATCACAGTAGAGTGTATCAAACGGGTAAAATCAGTAAAGCATATTTTTATGATACTAATGACACTCCATCTATTGTAGAGAATTCTGAAACGTATGACTATGATACAAATAGTTATCAACCCAATTGGATTACCAGAGAAGTTAAAGAAAATGGAGTGTCCAGAACGTTTAAACAACGCTTGCTGTATCGTGATACCCAACCGATATGGATTAGTAATAATGAGGTAGTCGATGAATCGAATGATCCTAGAGGAGATAACTTAAAGCCGTTGGATATTGTCTATAAGGTGTACGGTAGTTTTCAAGCAAATCTACGGGCGCTAAAAGAAGTTAAAATAGGTAAGGGAGAAAATGGCCTGGAAACCCGATTGACTTATCATCGTTATGACAACTATGGTAACCCATTAGAGGTTTCCCAATCAGACGGTATTCGTATTATCTATATCTGGGGATATGATGATACCTTACCTATTGCTAAAATTGTAAATGCTTCATATGAAGGGATGCCACAGGATGTTTTGGATAACATAGCACAGATTAAAAATACCTTAAGTACTAGTTTCATTACTGCAGGGACCAATGAATATGTGCAGGCTCAGTTAAATAGTTTACGCAATCATTCTTACTTTAGAAATGCACAGTTTACCAGTATGACCCATATTCCTCTTATTGGTGTGGATAACGTAACTGACCCCAGAGGTAACACTACCTATTATTCTTATGATGAATTTAACCGTCTTAAGTTGGTAAAAGATAAAGACGCCAACATTTTATCAAGAAATGAATACAATTATAAAAACAACTAATACAGCATTAGAGATGAGAAATATATTTTTGGCCATAGCTGTATTAATAAGTACAGTAGTATGTGCACAGACACAAACAGAGAATTATGTAAAAACCACTGCGTATCAAAAAGCGGTAAAAGAAGGTGAAGAGTATAAGGTGCTCGAAAGCGACAAGGTCGTTTCTGTTAATTATTTTGATGGATTAGGCCGTGCCAAACAATCTGTTGCGGTACGTGCAGGAGGACAGACACAAAGTACCAACATATTAGATTGGACCACCGATTGGACTTTAGGAACGGGGCATACTGCTACCTATAATATGAATGGGCAATCTTCTGATAACGAACGTATTTTTGGAACCAATCCTTTTGGAGAACAATCGATGTTATGGCGCTGTGGAAATGATGCAGCCCGAGATGGCGATGGTGGATGGAATACAGATTACTTTTCTGTGGATAAAAATGTAGGGTATCGTTATATGGTTTGGGTAAAACGTACCGGATCACAAGATGGTATGACCTATCACGGTACTCATAATGTAAATCACTTAAACGGTACATCACAAGATAACCCATACTTTTGGGCAGGTGATTTACCCCAGTTAGATACCTGGTATTTGATGGTAGGATATATCCATCCTCATACCTATACCGGTGGTAATAGTGGTATAAGTGGAGTGTATGATATGAATGGAACCAGAGTAAAAGGAGGGAATGATTTTAAATGGAGAAGCAATACGGTTAATGCTAACTTTAGAAGTTATTTGTACTATGCAGTCGACACATCGGTACGACAATATTTCTGGAATCCGCAGATCATACAATCCAATAATAGCCAGTCTATAAAAGACTATGTAAAATACGCTAAACCAAGAGATATAGTTACGTATCATGAGTATGATGATCTAGGAAGAAAGACCAAAGAATATTTATCGTATGCCGCAGCCAGTACTAAAAAAGGGGATATCTATACCAATCCTTTGGCAGAGTTAAATGCTTTCTATAATACTTCAAAATATGAAAACACCACCAATCCATATACCGAAAGTGTATTAGAAGCGTCACCGCTTAACAGGACTTTAGAACAAGGGGCTCCGGGAGCATCTTGGAAAGCGAATCCAGAAAGTGATGCAGATCATACCATAAAATTTGATTGGCAAACCAATACGACAGCCGATGCCATCCCTTATTTTAAGGTAACCTTTTCTAATCCCCACAATACCCACCACCCAAACCTAAGAAAAGAAGGAACCTATAGTGAAGGGCAGTTATATATCTCGATTACCAAAGACGAAAACTGGGCAAGTAATACTGGTAATGATCATACCATACGTGAATATAAAAATAAGAAAGGGCAGGTCATTTTAAAACGAACGTTTAATGCCAATGGAGAAAGAGGAGTATCTGGGTTTGATGCACATGACACCTATTATGTATATGATGACTATGGAAATTTGACGTATGTAATTCCGCCAAAAGTAAATGTGACCGACGGAGTATCACCCGCAGAATTATCAGAATTATGTTATCAATATATATACGATTATAGAAATCGTTTGATCCAAAAGAAAATACCGGGTAAAGGACGAGAATACATTCTTTATAATAAACTGGATCAACCTGTATTGACACAAGATGTAAATCAACGATCCAGTAAACAATGGACATTTACCAAGTATGATGCGTTTGGTCGTGTAATCTATACGGGGCTGTATACTAGTGGAAATTTGACTAGTGAACAAATACAACAACAAATCGATCAAAATCCATTATCAGAAAATAATGGTTCACCTCATCTAATAGGGGGTACATATGCTATGTACACTAATAATAGTTTTCCTAAAACCAATATAGAACTACTAACTATCAACTATTATGATGGATATCAGTTCTATAATGATGCACTTCCAAATCCGGGCACTGTATTTGGTATAACGGTAACTAATAAGCTTAAAGGCTTACCTGGTAATAGCAAGGTAAAAGTACTAAGCACTGGAAAATGGATTCATATGGCTTCTTATTATGATGATAAAGGAAGAGTAATTGCTACCATTGCCAAAAATGACTACCTCAATACTATAGATATCGTAGAGATGGAATTAGATTTTACAGGTAAAGTCTTAAAAAGCCAAACTATTCATAGTAAAGATAATAATCCATTAATTACTACCATAGACAACTTTACCTATGATCATATGGGTAGGCAATTAACCCATACCCAAAAGATCAATGATCGGGCAGTAGAGATGATTGCTTCTAATGTGTACGATGAGTTGGGACAAGTAGTACAGAAAAAAGTAGGGAATAGTGAAGTCAGTCCTTTGCAAACGATAGATTATACTTATAATATTAGAGGATGGTTAAAAGGGATTAATGATACCGCTGCTTTAGGAGATGATTTATTTGGTTTTGGTATTAACTATGATCAGGTAACCGAAAATACAGCTAGAGCCGATGCGTTATATAATGGTAATATTAGCGAAACGATCTGGAAAACGGCTAATGATAATACCAAACGATCCTATTCCTATGGTTATGATGCCATAAATAGACTTACCGATGCCTATTGTAGTAATGGGAGTTATAATCTAACCAATGTTCGTTATGATAAAAATGGAAACATTCTTTCATTAACCAGGAATGGACACCGTAACGAAGAGACCACCAGCTTTGGTGTAATGGACAACTTAGTGTATTCGTATAGAAATAGTAAAGGTATTGATCAGGGAAATAAATTGATGTCGGTAACAGACCAAAGTAATATTTCTACAGGGTTTAATGATGGTAATACATTTGGTGATGACTATGCCTATGATGCCAATGGCAATCTTACAAAGGATCTTAATAAGCAAATTTCCGAGATACGATATAATCATTTAAACCTACCTATTCATGTACAATCTAGCAGAGAATATGGCCCACCGGGATCTACCATGGATATGTTATATCGATATGATGCTACGGGTACCAAGTTGGTTAAAGAAGCTACAGGAGAACGAGGAGGGCGTGTATTAACACAATATGCAGGTAATTATGTATATGACTTATTTTTCCAGAATTGGGATCCAGGAGTATCCTCCAGAACCAAACTCAAGTTCTTTAACCATGCCGAAGGATATGTAGAACCCGTTTATAGTGATGGAAGGGATGGTACCCAGCAATTAACAGGATTTACGTATATTTATCAGTATAAAGATCATTTAGGAAACGTTAGACTATCCTACGCAGATCGCGATGGGGATTATCAAAACATTTTGGCCAGTAGTTTTACCGATGATAAAGACGGTTGGCAAGATAATGGGGCTGCCAATTCTGTATTGGAAAATGGTAGGACAAAAGTAACTGTTGATAAGAGTTGGGAAGGTTTACGCCACAGTCTTTCTGATTTTGCAGTACAATCAGGAGATAAACTCACTGTACAACTTACTTTTGATAAAGGAAACACCAATGCTAATGTGCGTTTATATATCCAGGAATTGGATGCTAATGGAAACCACCTTAGCTGGAATATTCTAGAGAGTAACTTGTCTACAGGAACATACTCATATCCATATACTGTAAAAACTGGTAAAAAGATTGTATTACGAATTGATAAAAACAATACCCATGAGGATCAAACCACCTATTTTTATGTGGATGAAGTAAAATTATCCAAAGGAGAACTTACTATTAAAGAAGAAAAGAATTATTATCCTTTTGGACTTGAACATAAAGGATACAATAACAGAATTGTTGGTAGAGAGTATAATTGGAATTTTCAAGGTCAAGAGCATACGGAAGATTTAGAGCTAAATGTTCATGAGTTTAGATGGCGTATTCATGATCCTGCAATTGGAAGATTCTGGCAAGTTGATCCTTTGGCTGAAAAATTTGTTTATAATTCTACATATGCCTTTTCTGAAAATAAAGTTATAAGTCACTTTGAGCTTGAAGGATTAGAAGCTGTTTTGGCAATTACACTTGGTAATGATGTGAAGTATAGGGGTGATATTTTAGAGAGAGCACATCCTAATACACAACATACTAACATACAATCAGGAGGTATAAATAGTTTTGTTAATGCTTTTAGAAATGCATCTGCTTCTGATCCAAATGGTATTGGTTTTGCTGCTATATGGGGTCATGGTGTTCCAGGTAATATCTGGGGTAGTGGATCTTCTGGAAATACTGATATTAGCACTTCTGATTTAAGTGTTTTAAATGATGCTATTAAAAATGGAGAAATCAATTTCACTAGTAGTGCAATAATATACATGGGTAATTGTAATGGTGCTACTTGTGGTTCTAGTGATACTAGGTCATTTGCCGCAGAGTTATCAAAAATTACAGGAGCGACAGTAATAGGTGGTAACGCATCTGTAGGTGTTGGTCCTGATGGGTCACAAATAGAAAATCCAGAAAGTATGATCTATTGGATGTATAACCCCAATGTTGATAGATTTATATCTTTTGTAGATGGAGTACCTACTATGATGGATGGTAGTACGGACGTAATTAGACATTTGAATAGAGCAATGAACCCTCCTACATCTGTAAATAGCTTAACTCCTAATGGAATTACTCCATCTATTACTCCCGCGCCAACAGGCACTACTCAACAAGGTTGTCCAGATTGTGATCGAAAAAGAAGAGAAGCTATTAGAAGGGCTTGGAATTACGATAGCCAGAGGTTACATGACAATGATTTTATTAAACCAAATCGTTATTAAAATTATGAAAGGAGATTCTATAAATAGAAAAACAGTTAAAATAATAATATTAGTTTTGATTTTCTGTTCATCTTGTAATAAAAGTAATAATATTGAAAAAAAAGAAAATCAAGATGTTATTCAAAAAATCGATGACATTCTAAACACATCTTTAAATAATAAAACGTTAAATTTGTTGGATAGGGATATTGATGTGCAAAACGTAAAATCACAATTAGATGGAGTTACTACAACTTTTTTATCCAAAACAAATACTTTGATTTTTCCTGATAGAGCAAAGAATAACTTTTATGGGTATTATACTCTTATCAAAAAAGATAAGGGGGGGAATCCTACAAATATAGTTGGAAATATGGTCATTTATGATTCGATTAATCCATACAAGTATGAAAAAAATACTGATGAATTTGTTGAAATCACCTTAAAAGACAAAGGAATAAGCCTTTATGATAATAAACTTGAAGTAGGAATGAAACTATCTGACTTGATTAAGGAATTAGGTAGTGATTATAAGATAAATGACAAAACATTGACATATCGAAATAATAGGAAAAAAGCTTTCTTTAAGATAGAAGATAGTTTAATAACTAAAATTAAGATTGGAATTTACAAAGATGGTATAGACGAAAATAGCCTCTTAAAAAAAGTAAATTGGTAATCTTGTGATATTATGGATAAAAAGTTTGTCATCCCTGCCCAATAGCGGTTGGTAGATAAGAGTACATACATAAATTGAAATGATAAAACCGGTTATAGCAATGTAACTGGTTTTTTTATATCATTTTAAATTGTAAAAATGTCTTCGACTCAGACAGACAATTTTATCAAGATAAACTTTTGTTATACTCTATAAAAAAACTCGGAAAATAGTTCCGAGTTTTTGGTGGTTATTTAGTGGTAGACTTCTTATTATTTAATATGAATTGAGGGTAAGAAAATTTACGTCAGTCAGAGTGATTTTCGATAGAAAATTGTATCGAAGACAAGTAAGTTTTCGGGTAAAAGCCTAATTTCGATACAATTTTTCTCCGTGTCATCTCGAGCGCAGTCGAGAGATCACTATGAAAAACCACTCAATTCGACGGCTTTTCATCATTTAATAGTTATTTCATATCCACATTATTTAATATCCAGAAAAATACCTGCAGATATCGATGGATTGGCATAAATAATTCGTCCGCTCACCGCAGAAGTATATGCAAAAGATACTCCGAGTTTTTTGGTAATATAATAGGCTACTTCACCACCAATACTGGTGTATTCGATATTATTTGCAAAAATACTTCCTTGCGAGTTCTGAGCAGATCGACTTCCGTTTTTAAGAGATTGTACTGCATTTAGGCGTCCTATAACCCATAGTTTTTTCTTTAAAAAAGAGATGCCCGTTTCTGCACCCCAGTGCAATTCATCAGAAAAATCCTGTGTACGGTTGTTATATCCAAAATAAGTTTTGGCATATAAGGGTAGATCTTTTATCGTAAAAGGTACTCCCAGATCCAATTGTAGCTGTTGGTTAAACTCACCATCTCCGGTCTGAAAACTACCATCAGAACCTCCGGCATCATCCCCGATAGGAATCCCTAATTTTAGGGTGGTAGATAAAGCAACGCGGCTCTTTTTTAAGATACCATATCGTATGGCAATATCGGCATCGCCTATACTATTAAAAGCTTCACCTTCCTGGATAAGTTCGTTGATCGTACCCGATATCTGGTCATTTTGTGCTACTCTGGTAAAAAAAGGAATGTAGGCTATAGCGTCTAATCTATCTGTAATACCATATTCGCCATAAAAGCTAAGGTTAAATGTACTTCGGGTAACATTAGGATCGATAGCTCCTGAGTTGGTATAATGCTGATCAGATACCAATAACCAGCTATTTAGTTTATAATATCCTTTATTTTTACCTTTTGTCCATTGCGCATTAGTAATTTGTGTTACAAAAAGAGTGGCTACAACTAGTAGTATATAGTTTAGTTTCATGTGTTAGTTTTACGAATGTATGTTAGTTAATTCTTCCTTCACCTACCTTTACAGAAAAGGGTTTACACCAATACAGCAGGTATTGGTATTGATTTAATGCTACCTCGGTATCGCTAATTTCGTAGGTATGAGTTCCGTTAAAAACAGTTACTGCACCCACTTCGTAGGCATCGTTGATAGAGTTGGGATTATTAGTAAGGTATAAATATAACCCGGGTAGGGCAGAACTTGCTGTATAATTATTGGCTACCGATATTCGTATGATATTTTGGTCGAGAACAGATTCCATTACAAAATCTCCCGATAGGGCATAACTACTTGTGGTCATAATAGTACCAGCTCTGGATGGATTATCCAGTACAGTTTCTTCTGCTATCGCTACGGGGCTATTGGTAACTAATGTCTCGCCACCATCGGCTAAAGAAACACTAATGGTTGCTGTTCCGTTCTTAACTCCGGTAGCAAGTCCGGTGGAGGCATCAATGCTTATCGTCGTGGGGTCCGAGCTTTCCCACTGCAATGTTACCTCTTCTTCTTGTCCGATATTATTAAGATAAGTGGCTTCGAATTGATATTCTTCTCCCACTGCCAAAGATACGAGTGGATTATCAATTCGTAAAACAGGATTTACAAAATCATCTATAATATCTTCACCTATACAAGCACTAAAACAAAGTATCATCATACTTATATATAGGAAATGTAAACTTTTTTTCATAGGTCGTTTTTTCTAATAAAGTTTGAAAGTTTTTCACTTGGTCGAAAAAAAACGGATTTCATTTCATTCTCTATTTGTTGAAATAAGCTCTTTTTTAAAAGGTCAGCTAGTATGATGTAAATTAACTATAATTGGTTTTTTAACTATTTAGTTATTAGATTTTTATGTTTCTATGTGTCATCCAAAAAGTACAGATAACTGATTTTTAGGGCATGAAATACCCAAAAATATACCGTTTATACATTAAAATATACCTTTTATACATTGAAACGTGTATTTAATACAATTGCAGTAAGTAAAAACTTACTTCTTGTATATCTTCCGGCGATAATTACTTAAATACAATATTATGAAAAAGAAAGGCTTACTAATGGGCTCTTTTATGCTTGCTACCTTGTTAGGAGTAGTAGTTTCTTGTTCTAAGGATGATACAATTCCTGCAGAAACCGAGGCTATAGAAAACATCGAATCCAAAGATATTCCTCTAAAGTATGTAGGATTGATCGACGAATTGGCATTAAAAGGTTTTGATGTAAACAGATTTGTTTATAGTGCATCCAGCGATGAAATTATCTATGATGAGGATATCGTTTTTACTACTAAACATTTAATCAAAACTAAGAATGGACATCGAATTACTCATGGTTTGATAAGTAGAGAAAACTCTAGAAATATTACTTATTTTATAGATACTGATGGTGATAATGCATTTCCTTCTAATTATAGAAAGCCTTTGAAAAAAGCAATGGAGTATTGGAGTAATAAGCACGATAACATTACTATAACCGAGGTGAATACAGCTACAGAAGCTGATATAGTTTGTGAACACTCGGGTACTATTGCATCGGTAGGTAGAGCAGAGTTTCCGGCAAACGGTAATGTAGGAAATCGTATCTATGTGAATAATAAGTTTAATACTACTTATACCAAAGAGCAAAACTTAACACTAATGCTACATGAAATAGGGCATGCCCTTGGTTTTACCCATGCCAATGTAGATAACGGAGGTGGAACAGCAATACCTGGTACCCATGATTTTGCATGGCATCAAACCAATGGTTGTGGATCTATAATGAGAACACCTGTAAATACTTGTAAATGGACCGAAACTGCTACAGACTGGTCTGAAGATGATACCAAGGCAATCGATTATATCTTTAATGATACAGGAGATGCTGATGGTGATGGTATTGATACCGTTGATGAAGATGGTACTGATACAGATCCTACAAATGACGATACCGATAATGATAATATTCCTAATTACCTGGATACCGATGATGATGGAGATGGTATCCCAACCGCCACAGAAGAAGGTGTATTAGATACCGACAACGATGGTGTGCTTAATTATTTAGATAGTGATGATGATGGAGACGGTATTCCAACTGCTACAGAGGGAAGTACTGCAGATACAGATAATGATGGAATTCTTAATTATTTAGATAATGATGATGATGGAGACGGTATTCTAACTGCTACTGAAGGTGGGGCAACAGATACGGATAATGATGGGGTTCTTAATTACCTGGATAATGATGATGATGGTGATAATATTCCTACGAGTACAGAAGGTAATTCTGCTGATACTGATAGTGACACTATTTTAAACTATTTGGATGCTGATGATGATAATGATGGTGTTCTTACCAGAAATGAAGATGCTAATAATAATAACAATCCTGTAGATGATGATACAGATGGTGATGGTACGGCTAATTATTTAGATAAAACTATTTCTTTACAAAATTTCACCAATGGTTTTGGAGGGTATACTAGACTTAATGATAGTGAAGAACCTAATGGTGTTAACAGCTTTTCTACGGTAAATTGGGGACTTAGATCTACACGTTCTTCTAATTTTGTAAATACTACTGTTTTTAGTGATTGGTTGATAAGTCCTGTATTACAACTTAGGGCAGGGGATAAGGTAAAATTTAGAGTTGCAGGTATTAACAATGCACAATCTAAGTTTGAATTGCGATTAAGTACAAATAGTAATGCTCCTAGATTACCTACTCCAAATAATGATAATGCCAATGAAAATGGTGATTTTACAACATTACTTTTAGGGGGAGATCCTAACCCAAGTGGAGAAGAAGTAAGATTCTTAAATAACAATAATTGGATTGATTTTGAGGCAACAATCCCCAATAGTGTTGGTAATGTGCGTCGAGATTATAAAATAGCGCTAATTCATTATGGTAGTGCTGGACAAGCAAATACATTGGATGTAGCTTATATAGAGATTGAAGCCGAATAGTGAATTATTTCAGGAAAAATTAACGATATTAAAAATAAGAAACAGCTACCAACTAATTGTGGGTAGCTGTTTTATTATAACTTTGCTTTGCCTAATAAAATACTTAAGTAGTCTATAATAACGAATTGTTTAGAAGTTTGCATGAATCATATACAAAGAACTAGCATCAATTTTAGAATTACTTCCCGGTAGTAATTTTTGTTCTATAATACCATTATCATCTTCGTCTGTAACTGCAAAATCATCGTCGTTTAGACAGCCTAGTGTCTGATTATCTATTAACCAGATTCCTTCTAGTTTGTCATGCGGATACCCTGTTTTTGATACCAAATCAGCGACCAAAACTTTTTTTACTGATCGTATTCCTGCATTTTCAATCTCTTCCCAGGTAGACTCTTCAATGGTTTGACCATTTATTAGTAATCCATTTACAGCGTTGATGTCTTCTCCAGTAACATCGGTTGCATTGGATAGATCTATTTTATAAATATGTTTTTGGGCTATTCCTTCTCCAGAAAATTTACCATCCCTTTCTACTACGAGAAATTCTGTGTTAGATAACGCTACGATTTCAGAATTAGAAAGATTAGATTTTTCTTGCCTATAGAGGTATTGTTTTGTTTTGCCTGTATTTAGATCAAAAGTAACAATACGAGTAAGATCTGTTCTTATTTTTACTGGATTGTATAAGGTAGATTGCATAATACCAACCAAAGTCCTTTCATCTGGAGTTATTGCTAAACCTTCCATACCGCGATTAGGTCTTCTATTTGCAAAGACAGCGGGTATTTTTCTACCTCCATTTCCTTCATTTACCCCAATTGGTGATATACGTTCTAGCTCGACTCCCTGAGAAGAATAGTGAACGATATGTGGGCCATATTCATCAGATACCCAAAAAGTACCGTCTTTGAGAGCTACCAGACCTTCAGAATCCAATCCAAAATCATCAAACGGTAATTGGTTGCCATCAATGTCATAAGGAACCTCTCCTGTAGCACCTTTCCCTTCGGGGTTAGGAAGCCCAGAAATATCCATACCATTAGGGTTTTTTAGTAAAATTTCTTTTTTTAAAGCTAGTTTGCCATTTGCTAACACTGCAAAATGACCAATTCTAGGAGTATAGTTTGCTATAGGAAACTTTTTTCCATCCAAAAAATCGGTATTAGGACCTCGATCTGTTATGGCATAGAACTCACCTTTTCTTTGTGGATGTGCGGTAGCAGCAGATCCATATCCACCATTACGTATTTCGACATCATTTTCTATAGATGTTAAGACAGAAAAAGGGAGTTTATATGCTACGTTTTCTTCTAATACAAGTTGAGGAGGTACAGAAATTGGTCCCCCAGTTGGGTCATCGAGATATTGGCATGAAATAATAAACGTAAAAACTGCTAATAGGAGTAATTTTTTAATAGATTTCATTTGAGTGGTTTTATAATGGTTTAAAAAATAACTCGATAGAAGTACTGATTAAGATTTCTTTACTGAAGTAATCATGTGGTTAATCATGAAAGAAGCTTGTAAAGTTTCTGGCTCTATAGAAAGGTTTTCTGCCTCTTCGATAGTTTCTGCATAAGACTCCATAGATTCTTTTTCATAATGTATCAATTTCCATTCCTGCTCATGGTATTCTAAAGAAGTAAGGTTTTCGATCCAGTCTCCAGAATTTAGATAAAAACAAGAACCATTTTTATCGTTGTATTCTCTCATTTGTGGTTGATGAATATGGCCGCAAACTACATAATCGTACTTATTTTTCACTGCCAATTCTGCTGCAACATCTTCAAAATCATTAATATATTTGACAGCTTTTTTTACACTATTTTTAATTTTTTTGGAAAGGGAGAATTTTTCTTTTCCCACCTTTACCAAAAACCAATTTATAAGCTGATTAAACAGGATTAACATGTCATATCCCCAACCACCTAACTTAGCAAGCCATTTTGCATTTTGGATAGAAGTATCAAATATATCTCCATGAAAAAACCAAGCCTTTTTTCCATCTAATTCTAATACCAATTTATCAACAAGTTTGAAGTTACCCATTTGGGTATCACTAAATTTACGAAGCATTTCATCATGATTACCTGTGATATATATTACCTCGGTTCCTTTAGAAGCAAAAGAAATGATCTTTTTGATTACTTTAAGGTGCGCCTTTGGAAAATAACGTTTTCTAAATTGCCAAATATCGATAATATCGCCATTAAGAATTAATGTTTTTGGCTTGATACTATTTAAATAATTAAGAAGTTCTTTGGCTTGGCACCCATAAGTGCCCAAGTGAATGTCTGAAATTACGACAAGCTCTACAGTACGTTTTTTCATAAAATCTAATAGTTATTCAAAGTAAAGAAGTAAAGCTAAACCTTAAGTTAATAAACTGTAAGTATATTGTTATGAAGTCTTTATCAGTATGTTAAGGCATTAAAAATGATTGTTGTAAAATTATTTTAATAAATACCTCTTTATTTTTTATATAACTGAAATGTTTTTGTATCCTTTTACTAGAGGATTTTTAAATATTAACAATTACATTTGCAAAAAATCATTTTGCATGGCAGGAAATACTTTTGGTAATATATTTAAACTTACCACTTTTGGGGAATCACATGGAGTTGCAATAGGAGGCGTTATTGATGGATGCCCTGCAGGAGTTACATTAGATCTAGAAGCTATTCAGGCAGAGTTAGATCGTCGTAAGCCGGGCCAATCAGCTATTGTTACACAACGTAAAGAACCAGACTCAGTAGAATTTTATTCTGGTATTTTTGAAGGTGTTACTATAGGTACCCCAATAGGTTTTGCTATAAAAAATGCAAATCAGAAGTCTAAAGACTATTCACATATCAAAGATTCTTATAGGCCATCACATGCAGATTATACCTATGACCAAAAATATGGTGTAAGAGATTATAGAGGTGGAGGTCGTTCTTCTGCAAGAGAAACTGCCAGTAGAGTGGTGGCGGGTGCCATTGCCAAACAAGTTTTGTCATCGATACAAATCAATGCGTATGTGAGTGGTGTTGGTCCTATTAAGTTAGAAAAAAATCATACTGAGATTGATTTTTCCTTAACCGAAAGTAATATTGTACGTTGCCCAGATACAGAAACTGCTGGTGTAATGGAGAATTATATTAAACAAATAAGAAAAGAAGGCGATACAGTTGGAGGTATTGTAAGTTGCGTTATATCTGGTGTTCCTGTAGGTTTGGGAGAACCTGTATTTGATAAATTACATGCAGAGCTAGGAAAAGCAATGTTATCTATTAATGCTGTTAAAGGTTTTGAATATGGTAGTGGTTTTGAGGGCGCGGCACTAAAAGGAAGCGAACACAACGATCTTTTTAATACCGATGGTACAACCAAAACGAACCTTTCTGGAGGGATACAGGGTGGGATTTCTAACGGAATGGATATCTATTTTAATGTTGCTTTTAAGCCGGTAGCCACCATTATGCAGGATCAGGAAACCATAGATAAAAAAGGTGAAATTGTAACCATGCAAGGTAAAGGACGACATGACCCATGTGTCGTACCAAGAGCAGTACCTATTGTAGAAGCAATGGCCGCATTAGTTTTGGTAGATTATTGGTTGCTTAATCGAACGATCAAAAAATAAAAGGTTATTTGTCTTATGAAGAAAAAAGTACTAGCCTAGGTGTTTACTAATTGAAAACTCGAAGGTGGTAAATACTTTTTCTGTTGAAGTTACATTAATACTTCCTCCTTGTTTTTCAATCAGTTTTTTTACAGTAGAAAGACCAATACCGTTTCCTTTGTTTCCGTCTTTGTCGGTTACATTGGCTGTAGTGAAAAGCTCAAAAACAGTATCTAGTTTGCTCTGGTGAATCCCCATTCCATTATCTGTAATTCTAAAATAAAAGAAATTCTCATCTTCTGAAGATTCTATAGATATAATAACCTTTTCCTTATCATTGTATTTAACACTATTCACGATAAGGTTAAATAAAACTTGTTTAAGCGCCAGTTTATTACATTCCAGGACTGGGTCATGCTCAGGGAAATTAATGACCACGTTTGATTTTATACTTAATAAATTAATAATATCCTTTAAGAGATGGTTTAAATAAAACTCTTCGGGTTTATTATTTAGTAAATTATCACTTTCATAATGCTCTAGAATGTCACTTATGTAATTACTCATCGAAAAAGAAGATATTTTTATATACTTAAAGTATTCTAGACTTTCTTCATCTAATTTGCTCGTGAGTTTTAACTTTAATAAATCTGTAGACGTAATAATATTTGCTAAAGGAGTTTTTAAATCATGTGAGATTACCCTGGCAAATTCACGTAATGATTCGTTTTTTTTCTCTAGCTGATCCTGAATTTTTTGAAGATCTCTATTTTTCTTATTCAATTCGAAAAGAACAATTACTTGTTTTGCTAACGAATTAATGGATTCTATTTGCTTTTTGTTAAGTACTCTTGGCTTACTATCCATAACACATAGAGAACCTAAAGCAAAATTATTAGTATCTATTAATGGAATTCCTGCATAAAAAATAACAGGTCTACCTTCAAGAAAAATTGGTTCTGAGTTAAAACGAGGATCTTTGCGAGTATCTTTAATAATTAAAGGTGCATCTGGATGTAAGACTGCATGAGAACAAAGTGAATTTTTACGAGGTGTCTCACAAGTGGTTATTCCGTGTTTAGATTTAAACCACTGTCTATCACTATCTACTAATGAAATTAGAGCTACATCGGTATCACAGATATAGGAAGCTAAAGCAGTAATTTCATCAAATTCTTTCTGAGATTCGGTATCCAGAATATCTAATGATCTTAATGCTTCTAGTCTGAAGTTTTCATTAATGGGTACAGTAGGTGATATCATCCTTTTCCAATGTATTGATTATCAATACTCAATTCTTAATAAAATTAACAAAAAATACTTAGATATTACGAATTTTTTAGTATTTCGTAATAATTTTGCGTTAATACCGTAGATTTTCACGGTTTTCCATTAGTATAGTATCACTTTCCGTAAAAAAGGAGCCTATAGCTTAGGTAAAAATGCACATTATGAAAAGCTATAATTGTATTTGGGGTAAAAATAAAAAGCTTATATGCATTTATAGTTCATAAAGAAATCATAACGTAAATTATGCAAGAATAGTATATCTCTATTAATAAAAAACACCTATTTTGAGCATTTTTTTTTAAAGTGAGCTTCAAAATAGGTGTCAACAACAAAATATATAGTTTATTAGTATTTACTTACATCATCATCTAGTGTTTTTATAAAAGCAATGATATCTTTTATTTCCTGTGGTGTTAGGTTTAAAGGATCTGGAGGTAGTGTTTGATATTCACTCTCGATTCCTATTCCAACGCCACCACCACGATTGTAAAAATCAAGAACCTCTTCTAAAGAAGCATAAACACCGTTATGCATGTAAGGTGCTGTTTGATTTGTGTTTCGAACAGTTGGTGTTTTAAAAAAATGTTTTCTTTGATCTGTTTTGTATACATGATATCTGCCTAAGTCCTTACTTATTTTGGCATTTATAGTATCATTTTGTTCTGGAGTTCCTATAAGTTCTATTTCAGACTCTCTATAGTTAGGAGGTACTGTACCGTTAAATAATGGAGCAAAGTGACAAGTAGCACATTTTGCTTTACCACTAAAAAGATTAAAACCGTTAATTTCACTTTTTGTAAGTGTATTTTCTTTTGTGTTTATATTTCGGTCAAATTTTGAGTTAAAAGGAGCAAGACTTCTTATGTAACTAGCTATTGCATTTCGAATATGTGCATCACTAATTTTTTCTGTCTGATATACTTTATTAAAACTTTGTAAGTATGCATTATCTTTTGTGACTGTCTTTTCTAGTGTTTTAAGATCTGTATGAAACTCATTCTTGTTTTGAACAACTGCAATAATTTGACCTTCTAAACTACCAGCTCTTTTATCATAAAAAAAAGCTTGTTGTAATCCTGCATATAAAAGGGTAGGGGTATTTCTTGTAACTCCTTTTCCTATTTTTAGTCCATCGGTAAATGCTTTTTCAGGAAGGTGACAAGTCCCGCAGCTTATTTTTTTATTGGCCGATAAATTAGTGTCATAAAATAACTTTTTGCCTAGTTCTATTTTTTCTGGCGTAGTTTTTCCTGCATTTCTATCTGCAAAAAAAGTATGATTAAAGGTATTATTAGAAAATAGGGAAGTCGCATTATTTTTGATGCTTAGTTCGAAAGGAAAGTTTACATTCCAATCCGCAACCGTCTCATTCCACAATGTTAATTGTTTGTGTGTGTGGTTTTTGATGAAACTATACCTGTCAAAAGTATCAAAATCAGATGTTAATGTTTGAATACAAGTATCGATTTCATCATTCCATTTTTTTAAAAGTTCTTTATCAACAAATTCGTGTTCAAATAAAGATAGATATGTTTTTAGACTTTTATACACCGTTTTGGACTCCTCTAAAGAATTTTCGAGTACAGGAGAATCAAATCCTGTGGTTCTTGTTACTGCTATTTGAACAATTGACTTTCGTAATATCCATAAAAAGTGATAAGTCTGTAGATGCTTAAAGCTAATATTTTGCTCAATTAATTTTAATCTGTTCGTAACTAAATTAAGATGTTTAAACACCTTAATAGAATCCATTTCTTCGGTAAATATTTCTTCTTCTAATACCTGATAACCGCTAGGGTCTTTAATTTTTATATCTGTATAATCTTCTTCTTCAATTTTTAAAATGTTTGGTTGGTTTAGGAAACCATAATTTTCTATGTCTAACGATGCAAGGATGGGTTCCATTTTTTTAAAATACGTTCTTGATTTTAAAAAATATTTTTTGGTATTGGCTGAATTAATTTTTGCACTATCCAACAAATTAATAGCCATACCAATATCCGTCATAAATTGTTTTTTTATTAATGTATGATAGGGTATTTTTTCGGTATTTATTTGTTTAGTTTCTTTGGTTTTTGTGCAGGAAACTAAAATTAATAATAGCACAAAGAGGCTTATAAAAAAATAAGCCCCTTTATTATTTTTAAACGATACTAATGTCATACTATCTATTTAATCCTTTGATCACGTATAGCATACTTCCTTCTTTTCGGCTGTTAGCTACGTCTGGGTTTGCTTTTGGATCTGTAAATGCTGTTCCGTCTGCTTTTTCCCAACCATGATTTTGAGTTATTAGTAGGAAAGTATCATCAACATCAATCACATCAGAAATGTCGATCATACCAGTTATTTCCCACATTTTATCTAAGTTACCATACCCTGCTGCTGTAGCTTTTGTTTGATCACACTCTAGTACTACTTTTAACGCTCCGGTGTTTAAGTTGTATTGGTATAATCTTGCGTAGTGATCTGCCGCTGGTTTGAAATCCTGAATTCCGTTAGGATCCTCTTGAATGTAAGCGTAATTTTTAGTAACTGTAATATTGTCTGGACTATGGAAAGCTTCTGCTACACCACCTTCTTTATCACCATCTAAGATACAAGTGATTTTACCAGGTCCTTGAGGGTTGTATGGATTTAATTCTACTTTATAGATTCTTCCAGAACGAGTTCCTTTTCCGATTAATCCTGGTTTATCTCTACCCGTAACAGCCAAGTATAATTCTCTGTTATTTCTTTTGTTTCCTCTTCTCCAGTCGATATCTTCTAATCTAGAGAATCCCATAACACCCTTTTCTTTGGCTTCTGCATCTAATAAATCAATATCTTTTTCCTTAAGTTCTACGAATTCCATTTGATAGGATACTCCTTCTTCCATATCCATTTCATAAGTTACTCCAGGTGAAGTTACTTTTAATCCATATAATTTACCACTATCTAAATCTCCTCTTTTACCAACATACATTCCTAATTGACCAGAAGGAACTTCGTTGTTACTATTGTCATCTCCAATAAAAACAACAGTTTTTCCTGGATATGCTTTCTTATTTAAGGCAACTGCATTTTCTGTAGACCATTGCCCTAAAGCAGGTAGCATTCTGGCGGCCGATGCTTCACCTTCATTTCTAAAAGGATTGGTTGCGAATACTCCTTTAGAGTTTCCTCCCCATTCTCCTCCAGAAAGATATAGTGGGCCAAAACCATGCTCTGATGGTGTAATCATTGATCCAGAACATTGTGCAGTATTAGCTGTTGCCACCGCGTTAAGGATATGCTCACCTTTAATAGGTTTAAAAGTTTTATCTAATGTAATTCTAGCTATAGCATAGTCTGCCTCTATATTATTAATTAAGGTATATGTACCGTCATTATTACTTAGTAGTCCAGCACCATCTGCCATAGAACCATACGTAAAATTAGGTATGTATGTATCTTCAGAAGAAAGTAAGTTGTATACTTCTATATCAGAAAATTCTGGAGTTGTTTCTATTAATACAGGAGATTTAGAATGGTTTTTTAATTCAATTTTAGGGTTGTTAGGGGTACCAATATGATCATCAAGATCACAAGAAGTTAACGCCAAAGCAGAAGCTAAAGAGGCGAAAAATAGATAATTTTTCATGATGTGTGTGTTATTTTTTTGTTTTTACAAATTTAATCCACGACACCATCGTTGGGCTTTATGTAAGTGTTTTATGTTTATTAAAGAAAAGTCACCTTAGTGTTTAGAACGTAAAATTAATGTCAATGTTTAGAATCATTCTAAGGTTAGAATTTTTCAAAAACTCCTAATCCAAATAAGGCGTAATCGTACTTAACAGGGTCGTTTACATCGAATTCTCGAAGTTTTTTGTCTAGTTCTGTTAACGCTTTTCCATCATTTTGTTTGCGTGTAAGCAATCCTAGTTTTCTAGCAACGTTTCCAGAATGTACATCTAATGGGCATGATAATTGAGATGCGGAAATTGTGCTCCAAACCCCTAAATCGACTCCGGCTTTAGCATCACGAACCATCCACCTTAAAAACATATTTATTCGTTTGGCTGCAGAATTTTTGTGAGGATCACTTATATGCTTTTCTGTTCTAGAAGGGTGAGGTAGACTAAAAAATTCTTTCTTAAAATGATGAATGGCATTTTGTAGAGTTTCTTCTTGTTTATATTGATTAAAAAAGTTCTCTAAATTACCATAGGTGTTATACAAATGCTGTAATGAACAAATAAAATAGGAGAGATCTGTACTATTGAATGTCCTATGTACAAACCCATCAAAATAATGATTATCAGAAGCCTTATGATTCATTACAAAGTCTAAAGGACTATTCCCTAGTAGGGTAATTAATTTATGAGCATTTTTTAAAATACTTTTGCGATTTCCCCATGATATGGTAGCTGTAAGAAACCCAGAAATTTCTATATCCTCTTTTTGAGAAAACAGATGAGGAATTTGAACGGGGTCAGTTTCTATAAACTTAGGTTGTTCATAGAAGACTGCCTTTTCATCTAGAAATTCTTTGAGTTGTATATTAGAAATTTTACTAAAACTACTTTGATCCATTTGCATGAAATTTGATGGCAAAAGTATCAAAATACATTAAGTTTTTTATGGGGTGTTGTTTTATTTTAAATATCCTTTCTAAACGTTCGTCTCATTTTATGTTGTTCATGCTCATAATCATTCCAAAGTGCTTGTATTGCCTTATTTTCAACTAATTCGGGGTTAGTTTCTACCATTTCAATACCATTGCGTAAAAAAGCCTCATTCATTTCTTTAAAAATAAGAGCAGTAACCCCTTTGTTTTGATATTCTGGATCAACTCCAATTAGATAGAAGGCAGCAGTATCATTTCTACGTTGTGCTTTTAGGATATGTAAGAACCTTAATGGGTATACTTTTCCATTCATCTTTTTTAGTGCTCTTGAAAAAGATGGCATAACAATAGAAAAAGCAATTAACTTTCCTGTTTTATCTGCAATGCATGTAATGTACTCTGGATTAAGATATGGAAGATATTTTTTCTTGTACATATCTATCTGGTACTGTTGTATAGGAACAAATGTTTGTAAACTACTATAAGTTTTGTTTAGTAGTTCGAACATATCATCTGCGTATTGTAATATTTCTTTACTTTTTTTGAATTTAAGAAGTTGCAGTTGGTAACGTTCTTTGATGACTTTAGAAAATTTAATTACCTTTTCTTTAGTCTCTTTAGGTACTTTAATTTTGTATTCTACCCAAGTTGCAGCTTGCTCAAAACCTAATTGTTCTAGATGTTGAGAGTAGTATGGATAATTGTACCAGGTAATCATTGTATTTAACTCTTCAAAACCTTTGATCAGTATGCCTGCTTTATCCATATTAGAAAACCCTACTGGCCCTTCCATATATGATAACGAATGTTGAGCGCCAAACTCGGCAACTTTATCCAATAAAGCACGGGTTACCTCGATATCATCTATTACATCAAACCATCCAAAACGCACTTTAGGCTTTTTTTGTTCTTTAACTTCGATCCAATTAATGATAGCCGCAATACGCCCCACAATGGTAGTACCTTTATAAGCAAGAAAGTATTTTGCTACCGCATTTTTAAATACTGGATTTTTCTCAGGATTCATTACGTCTATTTCTTCCTTGATAATAGAAGGAACGTAATAGGGGGAGTTTTTATATAGCCCAAAAGGAAACTTAACGAATGTGGTTAAATCTCCTTTTGAAGTAATTTCTTTAATCGTAATCATATATCATCTCTAATTCATCACAAATATATAATCCTTTTAACAAATATTATGATTGCCGATCGATCATTTTTAGTAAAATATGATATTGATTATTTATTTACTAAAAATATTAGATAATCGACTCATGTTTAAAATGAAAACGTTACTCTAATTCTTCTAATGCTTTGTCCAATTCTGATTCGTCATCTTTTTTATTCTTCTTTTCTTTTTTCTTCTTTTTCTCTTCTTTTAGACGTTTCTTTTCTTCTTTTTTTCTACGTTTTTCTTCGGCCTTTTTGATTTTAGCCTGTTCTTTTTCATATTTTTCGAATTCAGCATCTATATCCTCATCTTCTTGTTCTTTTTGCTTTTCCTCTTCTTCTTTTTCTTTAGCTTTCTCGTCGGTCTTTTTCTCTTCGTTTTCGAACTCTTTTTCCATTTTTTCAAGTTCTTTGAGTTCTTGATCAATATCCTGCAGTTCTTGATCAACGCCTTTTTCTTTTTCCATTTTATCTAATTCGGCATCAATATCATCGATCATTTTTTGCTTTTCTTTTTCGGCACGTATTTTATCTTTTTCAGCTTTTCGTGCTTCTTTAGCTTCTCGTTTTAAGCGTCTTGATTCTTCTTTCTTAAATTTCTTCCCTTCTTTTTTAGCAATCTTCTCATTTTCAATTCGCTCACGTTCTAGTCGTTGCTCTGTTCTTCTTTCGTCAAGATCTTTTTCTATGGCGTCCCTAAAATTATCTTCTTCAAAATCGTTTACAAAAGGTGTTTTTCCTAGTTTAAGACTGTCATTTTCAATTTCATCTTTTTCGTCGAATTCATCAAAATTCTCTTCATCTTCTTCTAATTCTTCATCTTCTTCCTCTTCTTCACCTTCTTTAACACCGCTTTCTAACCCTGGTTTTTCTATAATTTCATCTTTATTATGCCAATCAAATCGGTAAGAAGCTCCAAAACTTAATGTAAATATAGAAGGAGTGTCTTTAAAATTAAATGCAATATTTGCATCAAATTGTAAATCCTGGTCGTAGAGGTATGCCCCACCAAATCTCATGATATCATCACTATAAAAATCACTTTTTTGACCCTGATATTCTCCAAAAGCAGCCCATTTATCATTTATGGTATGTGTAGAAGTGATAATCCACCCCATAATAGGGTCTTTGGTAGTGATTTTATCTACGATCAAATTAGTAACAAGCACCCAATTTCCGTTTATACTTGTGGTCCAGTTATTCTGTGTCATTACAACAATTTTTGGACTAAACCCTTCATCATCAGGTGCCGTAAAAGGATTGTTTTTAGAAACAAAATTAGCACCCAAATATGCAGAAACCGCAGGAATAAGACTCTTCCATTTAAATCGATGATGTTCTTTCCAGCTTTTTAAAGAAGAATAATCGAGAGAATCTTTGTCTTTTGGTTTTTTATAAGGGTCATAAATCAAATATTTTGCTCCTATGGTATTTGTTTCAAAATTACTTCTCTTTATTTTTTGTTCATCACCACCTATAGTTTGCGTAACACCATCGGCACGAAATTTACCATTTAATCTAATTTCCAATTGTTCTATAAGAAGTCCATATCGTATAGAATAATCTAAATTAAAAACATTGCTTTTGGTCGAAAGGATTTTATGTTTTTCTTTACCAAAACCAAAACCACCTTCTAACTGCAATACATTATTCCCTACAGAAAATGCACCTTGTGATGTTCCTGGGCGATTCGTGTTGATCTTTTCTGTATACTGTGCAGAAGCAAATTGACCAAAAATAAATAAAGAAAATAGTAATAGTATATGTTTAGGGCTCATACTCCATTGATTTGGTTCAAATATAGCGGATTTTATCATTTTTTTAGGACAGACAGCACCTATTTGTATATAGAGTTCATTATTTTTGGAAAAAAATTTTATGCAAGAAGCATCATTGCAAGGGGTATTAAAGATAATTCTCATTATAATCTTGGTATATTATGGACTTAAAGTATTAACGCGTTTATTCGGTCCTCTATTGCTTAAGTATGTTACAAAGAAAGCTGGAGAAAAGTTCGAACAGCAGTTTAATCAATACCAGCAACCACAGCAATCGACAGAAGGAGAAGTTACTATAGAGAAAAGAACAAAGAAAAATTCTTCTAATAAAGATGTAGGAGAATATATCGATTATGAGGAAATTGATTAATTTGGCGGTTCATTTAGTAAATTCTCACAAATCATGCCTTTCAAAAAAATCTTACTTCACTTATTTGTTGTTCTAGGTTTTGTAATAGTATCGTTGACTTATTTTAATCCAGTTTTAAGTGGAAAAAAAATGAGACAAAGTGATATTGTGCAATATACCGGTATGGCAAAACAACAAACAGATTATAGAAACCAAACGGGTGAAGAGCCTTATTGGACAGATAATGCATTTGGAGGAATGCCAACCTATCAATTAGGCGCACAGTACCCTCATAGTTATATTAAAAAATTAGATAGACTAATTCGATTTTTACCGAGACCTGCTGATTACCTATTCTTATATTTTGTAGGCTTCTATATCCTACTATTGGTATTGAAAGTAGATTATAAACTTGCATTTTTAGGGAGTTTGGCATTTGGTTTTTCTACTTATTTTATAATAATTATTGGGGTTGGTCACAATGCAAAAGCGCATGCAATAGGGTATATGCCATTGGTATTAAGCGGAATTATTTTAACCTTTAGGAAGCGATATATCTGGGGAGGACTATTGTTGGCCGCCGCTATGGGGTTAGAAATCGCCGCCAATCATTTTCAGATGACCTATTATTTATTTTTACTGGTATTGGCATTGGGTATTGCTTATTTGATAGATGCTTATAAAAAGAAAGAAATACCAGCATATTTCAAATCGATAGGGGTAATGGTAATAGCCGTTGTTTTTTCGTTATTGCTTAATGCTACTAATTTGATGGCAACAAAAGAATATACGCAATACAGTACAAGAGGAGATTCTGGACTTACCATACAGGCAAATGGAAAGGAAAAAGTAGCATCAGGATTGGACTTTGATTATATAACAGAGTATAGCTATGGTATTGCAGAAACTTTTAATTTGTTTATACCAAGATTTATGGGAGGGTCTAGCGCAGAAGATATAGGCACAGATTCTGAAACCTATACAGAGTTGCTAAACCTTGGGATGCCGGCTAGTCAAGCAAAATCTATTGTCGAAAGAGCTCCTACCTATTGGGGGGATCAAACCTATATAGGTGCTCCGGCTTATATTGGCGCTGTAGTTATTTTCTTATTTGTATTGGCTTTATTTCTTATAAAAGGGAGATTAAAATGGTGGATTGTCGGGGGATCAGTATTAGCATTATTATTGTCCTGGGGGCGTAACCTAAAGTTTTTGACGGTTTTGTTTATCGACTATTTCCCATTATATGATAAGTTTAGAGCGGTATCGTCGATACAAGTAATTATAGAATTGTGTTTTCCGATATTGGCTATTGTTGGAGTACATAAATTTTTAAAAAGCTCTGTAGACAAAGAAGTAAAATTAAAAGCTCTAAAATATGCAACAGCCATAGTAGGAGGGATAGCGGTAGTTTTTCTATTGTTTAAATCGGTTATTTTTAGTTTTAGTGGATCAAATGATGGAGTATTCATTCAGCAATTAGGCCCTAATTTTGTAAGAGCATTAAAAGAAGATCGAAAGTCTATTTTTACTATAGATACTGTACGTTCTTTAGTACTGGTTCTTTTGGTTGCCACTGGATGCTGGTATTATGTAAAAGGAAAATTAAAAGAAAACCTATTTCTAATAGCGATTGGAGTTTTACTACTAATAGATTTAGTTCCTATCGATAGGAAATATGTTAACAATAGTAACTTTGTCTCTTCTAGAGAGTTTAATAAACCTTTTAGAGCAAACAAAGCCGATAAAGAAATAGATAAAGATAAAGGACATTATCGCGTTTATGACCTAACAGCAAACCCTTTTAATTCTGGAAAAGCTTCTTATTTTCATAATGCATTAGGAGGGTATCATGCAGCAAAACCAGGAAGAATACAAGATTTATATGAGTTCTATTTGGTGAAAAATGATGTGGGAGTAATGAATATGTTTAACGTTAAATATATTATTACTGAAGATGAAGATGGCGTAAAGGCATTAACAAATCCTTATGCAAATGGAAATGCCTGGTTTGTAGCCGCTATCAAAGAGGTAACCTCTGCAAATGATGAAATTTTAGCTTTAAAAGATACCGATACTAAGAAAGAAGCTATTGTTCATTCTAAATTTATGAATGGTATAGAAAAGAATAAATTTGTAACCGATAGTTTGGCATCTATATCCTTAACCAAGCATAAACCTAATCACTTGGTGTACGAATCTTCAAATACCGAAGATGGATTTGCTGTTTTTTCTGAAAATTATTATCCTGGATGGCAGGCCTATATAAATGGAACCCCGGTTGCACATGTACAGGTAGATTATACCTTAAGGGGGCTATCTATACCAGCAGGAAAAAATGTTGTAGAGTTTAAGTTTGATCCACCTGTGGTAAAAACCGGAAGTATAATTACTATGACAAGTTCTTTTCTGTTTATCTTGCTTATTGCAGGAGCGTTGTTTTTTGAGTATCGTAAAAAGAAAAAGAAAGCTTCAGTACAGGAATCCTAGAAACAAAATAATTTTGAAAGTCTTAATTATTACATATTATTGGCCACCTGCTGGGGGGCCTGGAGTACAACGATGGCTTAAATTTGTAAAATATCTTAGAGAGTTTGATATAGAACCTGTCGTATATGTACCAGAAAACCCTACCTACCCAATGGTAGATGATTCTATGCAATCAGAAATCCCAGATGATATAGTAATTTTAAAGCAACCGATTTTTGAACCTTATGCATGGGCTCAGATTTTTTCGAAAAAAGAAACAAAAACGATTAGTAAAGGAATAATTACCAGAAATGATAAGCAATCTTTTATGCAGAAAATGTTATTGTATATACGAGGTAATTTTTTTATTCCCGATGCCCGAAAATTTTGGTTAAAACCTTCTCTTAAATTTTTAAAGAAATATATAAAAGTAGAGGGGATTGATACCATAATAACCACAGGACCACCTCATAGCATTCATTTGATCGGTATGGGATTAAAAGAACAATTAGGTGTTAATTGGTATGCCGATTTTAGAGATCCCTGGACTACCATTGGATACCATGATAAGCTTAGATTAACCCAACGATCCATAAAAAAACACAAAGTATTAGAAAAGCAAGTGTTGTCTACTGCAGATCATCTTTTGGTAACAAGTTATACAACAGCAGAAGAATTTAAAGAAATATGTACTACCCCCATTTCGGTTATTACCAATGGATATGATAATGAAATGATTGATTCTGTAACATTGGATACTAAATTTACAATTTCTCATATTGGTTCTTTGTTATCGGGTAGAGATCCAAAAAACCTTTGGAAAGCAATCTATGATTTGACACAAGAAAATGAAGCTTTTTCTAATGCATTACAACTACAACTGGTGGGAGCGGTAAGCGATGATGTGTTATCTTCTATTAAAAATGAAGGGCTATCTGATTTTTTGGATTTGAAAGGGTATGTTTCTCATAAAGAGGCGATAAAAATTCAAAGAAGCTCTCAGGTATTATTGTTGATAGAAATAGACAGTAAAGAAACCAGATGTATCGTCCCGGGTAAGTTATTCGAATATATGGTATCTCAACGACCAATTTTGGCATTGGGGCCAAAAGATGCAGATATATCAAAGTTAATTTCAGACACGAAATCTGGTTACTTTTTTGAATATACAGAATACGAAAGTATAAAATCACATATCCATAATTATTTTATTGATTTTCAGAAAGGAAAGTTAAGTTCTAGTGCTATAGGTATTGAGAAATATAGCAGGCGAGAATTAACAAAAGAACTCGCCAAGATTTTAAAAAAATAGATGTTTGGTACTTGATATACTTTACCAAATTTATTGTTCAAAATAGTTCTCTTAATATTCTGTGTTTGTAAGTCCACTACTTTTCATACTGAATAGTTACCCAAATTTCACTCAAATTACGAATATCAAATAAGGTCTAGCGAATTCCTGCTAGAATATCATGAATAACAAACAACTTCATTTTGTTTTTAAGATGTTTCTAAGTTTACCCCTAAAATTAAATTATTAGAAACAAAATTACGTAAACCTCTGTGTTTTTTCTTTTAGAAAACAGGAGTATGCCTCAAAAAAAAGATGTCAAAATGATGAAACGAAAACAAATGAAAGTAAATGTATTGGTATTATCTATAGTTACCCTATTCTTTATCGGGTGTAGTAAAGATGATGATGCGCAACCAACAACAGAAACCCCTAATGAAGAAACTCCAATTCCTATAGCAAACGAAACTCCTATAATTAGTGTTCAGACATTTACAGTTGCAGAAGATGTTGCTGATGATGCAGTTATTGGTACTATCATAGCAACAGATCCAGAAGAAGCTTCACTTACTTTTGAATTAACCCAAAATAGCAATGATCTTTTCGAAATTACAGATCAAGGAGAGTTAAGCCTTGCAACAGGAAAAAAGTTGGATTTTGAGACTACCTCTTCTCATACACTAACCATAGAAGTATCTGACGGTACACATCAAGCTAGTGCAGAGATTACAATTACCGTAGAAAACGTTGTAGAACCTTTTGTTACTACCTGGAAAACTGTTACGGCGAATCAAGCGATAACTATTAGGATTAATTCTGAATTAACATATGATTATACTATAGATTGGGGTGATGGTACCATAGAAAATAATCAAACCAACGGAAAGGTTCATACCTATGCAACTGTAGGTACTTATGTGATTAAAATATCCGGAGTTTTTCCTGCCTTAAGAATGGATGCATATGTTGCATCGATGTTGTTAACCATAGAACAATGGGGAGATAATGAATGGGAATTGATGGATAGAATGTTTTCTGGATGTTTAAATATGGTATCTAAAGCTACAGATATCCCCAACTTGTCAAAGGTAACGAGAATGGATAATATGTTTTTTGGGTGTAGTATGTTTAATGCTGATATTAATAATTGGGATGTGAGCAAGGTTGTTAATATGATACAAATGTTTGATGGAGCTACTTCTTTTAATAGTGACCTTAGTCAATGGGATGTTAGTAACGTAATTAAAATGGTAGCAATGTTTAGGAATGCTACTTCTTTTAATGGGGATCTGAGTCAGTGGAATGTTAGTAAAGTGACAGGGCTTAATTCTATGTTTAATGGAGCTACTTCTTTTAATGCCGATCTTAGTAACTGGAATGTGAGTGAAGCAACAAATCTAGCTGGAATGTTTAATGGAGCTACTTCTTTTGATGGAGATTTAAGTAACTGGAACGTTCAAAAGGTTAAATATATGGATAATATGTTGGATAATACCAATCTCTCTATAATCAACTATGATGCTCTACTAACCGCGTGGTCAGAGTTACCAAATCTACAGTCTAATGTGTCATTTGGAGTACAAGGATTAACCTATTGTGATGTTGGTATTGCAGGAAGAGCACACTTAAGAAATATTAAAAATTGGACCATTTCTGGAGACCAGGAATGCCCTAGATAGTATATATATTACTGTTAGTTTTAAAAAAAAAGAGATTGTTATAAGTAAGCAATCTCTTTTTTTATTCCTTTAGTATGAGTATATATTAAAAATATCACCTTTTTTGGGTGAGTTTTCCCTTTTGTTTGTTTGTTAGTTTTGATGCAAACAAAAAGGGAAATAAAATAGCATAAATACAGTCAACCTAGCTGGTAATTTTAATTAATTATTATAACTCAGAAGTGACTATTAGGTAAATACAAATTGGTTAAAAACAAATTTGTATAACCTCTATTAATTACCCAATCAATAATACTACTCTTAAACCATCTAATTAATAAAGTTAATGATCCAATCTTATAGATAAAGATTGGCATTATACATTAGAAACTAAAGCAATAACTGGTTATTAAAAACTTTTATGGTAAAATTTTGTAAATCAATAAGTAAAAGTAAATGGTTTCAAAACCTTATTACAATTGCAATAATAATTGCAGGTGTTCTAGTAGGAATCGCTACTTACCCCAAGTTTTCTTCAAAACATGAAAATATACTAGAGTTATTGAATCAGATAATTTTGTGGATTTTCATTTTAGAAATTATTATAAAAATTATAGCCGAAGGAAGAAAACCCTGGCTTTATTTTAAAGACGGTTGGAACGTTTTTGATTTTATAATTGTAGCAGCCGCATTTCTTCCTTTTGGAGGAAATTCGATAGCCATTTTACGTTTACTTCGTTTATTGAGAGTTTTAAAACTTATAAAGGCGTTGCCCAAGCTTCAAATGTTGGTAGGGGCTTTATTAAGAAGTATCCCTTCTATGGGGTATGTATCAATTTTATTATTACTCCTGTTTTATATATATGGGGTGGCAGGAGTATTCTTCTTTTCAGAAAATGACCCAATACATTTTCAAGATTTACAAAGATCTATGTTATCCTTGTTTAGGGTTGTAACCTTAGAGGATTGGACAGATATTATGTATATCAATATGTTTGGGTGCGAAAACTATGGATATGATGATACTATGAGTTTTTGTATAAATTCACAAGGCTCTGTAGCACTTTCTGTTACATACTTTGTGTCGTTTGTTCTTATTGGTACCATGATCTTTTTAAACTTATTTATCGGAGTTATTATGAATGGGATGGATGAAGCAAAAAATGAAATGTTATTAGAACATCAATTAGGACAGGGAGAAAAGGATACTAGCATTGAAGAAGTAGAACATAAAATATATGAATTACAGGAATTAATTGTGCTCTATAAAGCTCAGCAAAAAGAAAATAAGATATAAATAGTTAATGTAAACCAAGTAATATGGGATTTTTAAATAAGATAAAAAATAAACTAGGTATCGGGGGAGTAAAAGTAAACTTACAATTTCCTGGTCATGCGTCCAAAGAGAGCAAACAAATAGAAGGTAAGGTAGTATTAACTACCAAAAGCGAACAAGAAATAATCGAAGTTAAAATTAAGTTAGTAGAAGAGTTTACCACTGGTAGAGGCGATAATACCAGTACAAAGTCTTTTGATTTAGGTGTTGTAAAGTTCTCTGAGCGCTATATCATAAAACCTGGCGAAATAAAAGAAATTCCTTTTGTTTTACCATTTGAGTTGTTAAAATCTAAAGCAGATTCGCTATCAGAAAAAAGAGGTGTTGTTGGCAAAATAGGAAAGGTAAGTAAGTTTGTGTCCAATGAGAAATCAACATATCAGGTCAAAGCAACTGCAGATGTAAAGTCAGCTGCTTTAGACCCTTTTGATAAAAAGGATATTAGATTAGTATAGTTGCTATCAGATTGTAGTATTTAGAAATATCTTTTCCTTGAATACATAATTTTATTTAATAGAAAAGAGGTGGCTTACTATAGCCGCCTCTTTTCTATTGTAATTAATACTTTACGAAAATGAAATTAGAAGACGCTGTTATTTCTAATCACCTATTTTGTACTTTTAGGCTTTTTAAAATTAAATCTATCAAAGAGTAGGAATGGGAATTGTTGTTAACCAAACTATTAAGAATATAATTATTACTTGTCTGGGATTTGGTATTGGCGCTATGAATACGCTATTTCTTTTTACCAATTTTATGGATAAAGAATATTACGGATTAATAACATACCTTATGACGGCATCTAATTTGGTATGGCCATTAATGGCTTTTGGTATGCATAATACACTAGTAAAATTCTTTTCTTCCTATAAAAGTAGAGAACAACAAGAACGGTTTTTAACAATGATGTTAGTTCTTCCGGTGGTAGTTTCCTTGGTGTTAGGAGGAGTAGGAGTAGCATTGTATAACTTAATTCTCGAGATGTTTAGTGTTAGAAATACGATTGTAAAGCCCTATATATGGACTATTTTTATTATAGCATATACTTTATCTTATTTCGAAATATTTTTTGCATGGTCAAAAGTGAAGTTAAAAAGTGTTTTTGGTAACTTAATGAAAGAGTTATTTTTAAGAATATGTATTTCGGTTTTATTGCTTTTGTTTTATTTCTCATTACTTACCATTCGTCAATTTGTTTTTTCTTTGGTAGGAGCGTATGTAATACGAGTTTTGTTGATAGGTATTTATGCATTAAAACTTCACCCAATTAAACTTCGATTTTCATTACCAGATAATTATATAAACGTTCTTAAATATAGTGTACTCATTTTGATTGCAGGGTCTGTTGCAACCATTTTGATTGATCTTGATAAAGCCATGATAGAACGTTATTTACCTATAGAAAATGTAGCAAAGTATAGTATATGTGCTTATATAGCCAGCGTTATTATTATTCCGTCAAGAGCAATGCATCAAATCACCTATCCTTTGACGGCAAAATTACTTAATGAAGGAGCAAAAGAACAGTTAAAAGAGTTATACAAGAAAAGTTCTATAAATTTATTGATAATAAGCGGTTTATTAATGGTGTTGATTGTGTGTAATGTGCATCAACTTTTTACTATCATTCCTGATGAGTATGAATTGTATATATGGGTGGTTGTTTTAATAGGAACGGCAAAATTGTTTGACAATATGTTAGGGAATAATAACTCTATACTGTATAATTCAAATCATTATCGAGTTGTGCTTTATGTGGGGCTAATAATGGTGATTTTGTCGATATTGTTTAATATGATTTGTATTCCCATTTATGGTATCACGGGTGCAGCAATAGCAACAGGAATTGCAGTATTTTGTTACAATTGTATTAAACTATGGATTGTATATTCAAAATTTGGATTGTTTCCTTTTTCTCATCAAACAATTGTAACGTTATTGATTATTATTGGTTTTGTGTTTGGTTGTTATTTTTGGGAATTTTCTTTTCACCCCTTTGTTAATATTGCCCTAAAGAGTATTTTAATAGGTTTTCTTTATATAGTAGTTATATATATGAGTAGTGTATCCAATGATATAAACGCATTAATAAAGAAAACCCTCAAAGGTGCCTAAGCATGTTCTTTGAGGATTTCCTAAAACTAACCAACCAAAAAATTAAATATTTTTATTCTTTCTAACTTCTGCTTCTTGTAGAACGTGAGCGAGTATTGCTTGTTGCTCTTGGTGTTCTGGTAGAAGTAGTACTTCTTTGTCTGTTTACAGTCGTTCTTGTTCTTGAAGCGTTAGCTTTTCTGTTTGAAGAACGTGTGGTAGTACTTCTGCTGTAATTTCTTGTAGGTGATTTTTGTCTCCTTACCTGGTTATTACTTGCTACCGACTTTGTACCCGAATTATTTCTGGTATACCTTGTACTACGTGACTTATTATTATAAGATCTGTTAGAAACGGTACTTCTTGTTCTTGTTTTAGAAGGAGTATGCCTTTTTGTTGATGTTACTCTACTTCTTGTCTGTGTACTTCTTTTATTGGGTGCAACAGAACGTGTTCTATTGATATTATTTCTTGTTGTTACATTAGATCTATTTCTTGTTGTATTAGACCTGTTATAGTGGTTTGATCTTGATCTACTACGGTTTATTTTACTATAGTTTCTGTCATTTCTTTGATACATTGCTGTTCTATTGCTTCTTGTTCTATAATTAATCCTTCTTGCATCAGAACGTCTATATCCTCTATTATAACTAGTTACTCTATTATGAGGTCTGTAGTAGTTTCTACTTCTATAAGGTCTGCTATAATATCCATTATAATAGTTACGTCTATAAACAGTGTATGAACATCTATACGGTGTATAATACCTTCTATACGGTCTCTCATATACAATACATCTGTTTACTACCGGTACTGTAAAATATTGGTGATATGGTCTGTAAACATAATGCCTGTTGTACACATTGATGTATCCTGTACAGTTTAGAAAATTTCCATATCTATTATAGTTAACATATAATCCACCAACTCTTGCTATTCTACCAAATCTGTTATAATTTATATATACATCACCGGCTTGTATAATTCTACCGTAATGATCATAAAAAACAGGTACGTTTTCGATTTGTACTACTGCACCATAATCATCATATTGTACATAATCGTCATAATTATACCCCGAATTAAAAGTAATACTTACACCGGGTGTATTTACTCCAACACTCAAGCCATTACGTTGACCACTTAAATAAAAATCAAATTGACCGTCTGCATAAATCGAAAAATCAATTCCGCCTTCAGTGAAAATAAATGATTTTCCAGAACGATTATATAAAGATGTGGTTGTATTAGTTGTTTCTAAAGCATTAGCATTAAAAGATGCTAATAATAAGCCTGTAAAAAGTAAAACAATATTTTTCATAATTCTTGATTTTAGAGGAGTATTTAAATTTTCATAATTTTCGATACTCACTTTTATAGTATCAAGCAGCGTGCCAAAAAAATATTTAATCTATAAAAACAGGACTTTATAGAAGTGTCTTTTCAGAAATTTCGAAAATGAAGGTAAACGACTACCTCTATAGAGGTTTAATAGGTCTTTGCTTACGGTTTGGAGTAAGAAATATCTACAAAAATTTTTAAGAAAATAATTACATTGTTGATTATCAGGTAATTGATTTTTTGTTAGATGTTGAATTTGTGTATTTTAACTGGTAGGGTCTGTTAGGTAAATTTATTTATATTATGTATGTTTGAGCTAAAATAATATCAGTACGTACGAATATTATACTTTAAATTTGTGATTAACTAACTCATTTTTAAATTTAAACAAACTCAATGAAAGCAAACTCATAAAAATTCACCACACCACACAACAGTACTTATAAAAAAGATTTTATAATTATATTTCAAAATCTTAGTTACATATGATCTAATTCTCTATTTATAAAATTGGATTCATATACATAAGTTTTTTGAAATCTTCAACTGTACCAATGGCATAACATGGATTATGTCAAATGATCTTCTATTGGATTCCTTTTGTATTTAACTAACATAAAGGGAAACATATTTATATGTTACATCTATGTAATAAAAATGATGTAATGGTATCGCTATGCGTCATTCAAAACAATAATCACATTCAATTATAATAAAGATATAACACTAACAAATCATATATCACACTTAATATTTAACACAAACATCATGAAGTTTTTAAACTATTTTACCAGGAAAACCTTGGTAGTCACTTGCATGCTTTTTGCGCTAATAACAGGTTTTAACCTAAAGGCTCAAGAAATTAAATGCGGGGCCGATAAGGAAATGAAAACATTTTACGAAAAAAATTCGAATGCCAAAAAAGAGCATTCTGCATTATTAGAGAAATTATCATTAGCTCAAAGAGCAGGTGGTTTTGCAAGTAAAGCAGATTCTTATGTGGTACCAGTTGTCTTTCACATTTTTGGAACAGAATTTAATAATGGTACTACCGTAAATGATCAGATTGTAAAAGAAGCATTGAAATTTACGAATGACGAGTTTCAGGGATTAGACCCTGCATGGTCGACTATTGATGCTCCTTTTAATGCGATTAAACAAAAGTTAGATATTACTTTTAAGCTAGCTCAATTAGATCCAAACGGAAATCCAACTACAGGAATCATTTATTATGATGAAAAAGGAGGAATGGGTAACTATAGTGACCCTACAGTTGCAGCAGTAGGATGGGATAATTATAAATATTGTAATATATACATTACAAGAGATTTATATGATAACGGAGATTTTTACGAATCTGGTGTTGCATGGTATCCTACAACAGGAATGTCTGATCAAGATATTGCTAGAATTGTGTTTAATGGAAGTTTTCTTGCAGGAAATGCAGCTATTGCAAATCCAAATAGACCGTATTTTAGGTCCATCTTAACACATGAATTTGGTCATTGGCTAGATTTACCGCATACATTCGATAAAGGAGTTTGTAATAATGACCCTAATGATGGAGATGGTGTTGCTGATACTCCCTCACATAAATCACCTTCATCAAATGCTAATTGTACAGTAATCCAGAATTGTTTAGGTCAAGAGATTAATAACGAAAATTTTATGGATTATACAAGTTGTTATAAAATGTTTACTCAGGGGCAAGTTGCTCGAATGGTAAATGCTTTAGATAATGCACCATCTAGAAATACGTTATGGACTACCGCCAATTTAAATGCAACGGGTGTTAATACAAACTTAGGCGCTCGTATTGCTATTTCTGGAGCTATTTTTGAAGAACGTTTTAACAATGATGGGCAGATAGGTAACTCTATAGATATCAGTTGTGTTGATTGTACTTTTACCAAAAGTTCTGGGCAAATGACCTTAAATTCGGATTATACCGTTGCCAATGTTCCTGCTGGATTATCTCCAAGAATAGTAGTAAATAGTAATACATCTGCGACTATTCACCTTGATAATACGGCTAGTAGTCATGAAGCTTTAAACTCTATTAGTAACCTATCCATTACTTTTCTAAACCCAAGTGTTTCAGGTGGTGTTTCGGGTCTTTATAAAAGTACTCTTGACAAACTTAAAGTTACTTTTAAAGACAAGTATACCAAATTTTGTGATTTAGGAATTAGATTTGCTACCTATGCGCATATTACCAACGTAGAATTTAATGGTCTTAGTAATGCATCGGGTTATGATAATAATGGAAACTCTAATTATTTAGATATTGAATACCCTATTAAAAAAGGAGAGACATATCCATTAAGTATTACTACAAATACAGGAAATGCACAAGCACAGGGAACCGATCCAAATAGAATTCAAGTATGGTTTGATTGGAATGGAGATTTCATTTTGGATGCTAATGAATTAGTAGCATCTCATCCTTATACCAACACTAGTACAGATACCGCAGGTAATTATACATATACTACTAATGTTACGGTGCCGAATAATGCTAAACTTGGTAAAATCGGGTTTAGGGCTATGGTTCATTATGTTCAAAATAATGAAGGAGACGATCCTTGTGGGACTGTAGATAGTGGAGAAGCAGAAGATTATGGGTTGAATGTATTGGATGATTCTGTTGGTTTTGAAGTTAATTTTTCTGGTAATCCTACAGAAGTGAATTTCTCAGAGCAAGTTACTTTTATAGATTTAAGTACTACAGAAACTGGAGATTCTGTTGCTTCTAGAAAATGGACTTTTGAAGGAGGAACCCCAGCAACTTCTACCAGTAGTAATCCTAAGGTATTATTTAGAAATCCAGGGAAATTTAATGTTACATTACAGGTAACTACGGCTAGTGGACAAACAAAAACAGTAACTAAAACAGAATATATAACTTCAAAATTAGAATATTGTGATATTAGCCCAAGATTTGGTTCTTATTTTAGTGTAAATAAAGTAGTACTAAATACTATTAATCATGCACCGGGTAAAAGCCAGGGGATAAGCTATTATGATACAGTAGGAACGACTCTAGAAATAGGGAAAAGCTATCCTATGACTATCACGGCAGAATTAGGAAACGGTGGCCAGGGTGATGTTAACAGAGTTCGAGTATGGGCAGATTGGAATTTTGATAGTGTTTTTTCTGATAATGAATTAGTATTTAGCAAAGTGGTTAATTTTGCCGACTATGACAGTAATAAAGAGATTACGTTTACCGAGAGTATTACGGTACCAGCTTCTGCAGCTTCTGGAAAGAAAATAGGATTAAGAGTATTAGGACATTATGTAAAAGGAACCGAAGGAGATTCTGCTTGTGGATCGATAGATAGTGGTAATAGAGCCGATTATGGAATTACAATTTCTGGTGTAAGTACTCCAACTTGTAATGATGGTATCCAAAATGGTGATGAAACCGGTATCGATTGTGGTGGTTCTTGTGACCCTTGTATTCCAGACCCAACTTGTGATGATGGTATCCAGAATGGAGATGAAACAGGAATCGATTGTGGTGGTTCTTGTGGGCCTTGTATAATTGCAGTAGATGGAGCTATGGTTTCAACAAGTGATAATCAAACAGAAATAACTACTATTACCGGCGATGGTATTGCAGACGTTATTACATTTAAGAATACAAGTCAGTCAATTGCTACCTATGGTTACCTAATTACAGATGAAGCAGGAAAAATTCTTGCATCAGAAACTGGTTCTCATGATTTTGAAGGAGCCGCAGCAGGAATTTGTAAAGTATATGGTATCTCTTATAATGGTAGTTTGAGTGTTACCGGAAAAAGCATTACCGATAGAGATTTGGCCACAGCGAGTTATGATGTTTCTGATAACTTTATTACAGTAACCAGAAAAGATCCAGAACCAGATCCAACATGCACAGATGGTATACAGAATGGTGATGAAACCGGTATTGATTGTGGTGGTACTTCTTGTCCGGCTTGTCCTACTATTACTTATTGTGAAGCAAAAGCATCAAATTCTTCTGACGAATATATTAGTCGTTTTCAGTTAGGTAGTATTGACAATACTTCTACTTCAAATGGTGGATATAGTGATTTTACAACAGAGTCTACTAGTCTTACAAAAGATGCTAGTGCAACATTAACAATCACACCAACATGGGCAAGTACTGTATATGACGAAGCATATGGAGTTTGGATTGATTATAACCAAGATGGGGATTTTGAAGATGCAGGAGAACAGGTGTTTAGTAAAGCTGCTTCTAGAGATACTTCTATTAGTGGACAATTTACAGTGCCTTCTACAGCAAAAGACGGAACTACAAGATTACGAGTAATTATGCGATATAGTACGTCACCATCACCTTGTGGTACTTTTAATTATGGAGAAGTAGAAGATTATACCGTAAGTATCGGTGGAGTAGTTATCCCAGATCCTACCTGTACCGATGGTATTCAAAATGGAGATGAAACCGGTATCGACTGTGGTGGTTCATGTGCTCCTTGTGACACTAGTGGTACTGTTATTTACGTAGATATAGATGATAAAGTTGCCAGTGCTGCTTCTGCTTGGAATTTCTTTAGAATAGAAACTGGTGATAATAAAGATTATGGAGCGTGGTTTAGCGGTAATACACTATACTTGGTAACTTATAATAAAGATGTAGTATGTGTTGGTAGTACGAATAACATACAACTGCTTGCAGATGGGGTAGAGGTAGGAGCCTCAAGTAACTTTGTGGCGAACTCTCATTCTTTTGTGGTAAGCTCATCTTCATACACAGATTCTAATGGTAAATCAGGTTATATCGGATTTACATTTAAAATTGATAATCAGGTGCATTATGGATGGTTCTATGTAACGGTTGCTAATGATGGGTTGTCGTATACTATATTAGATTATGCGTATAATACCACCGCTGGACAAAGTTTGGTGACTACCAGAAATACGACCAAGTCACAAAACAAGGTTAAGAAAACTAGTGTATTCCCTAATCCATTTACGAATAATTTAACTGTTGATGTAAGTGGTTTGGGTAACGAGCGTTTTACAATGACAGTATATAATGTTTTAGGAAAAGTAGTATATCAAAAGGTATATGCTGATAACCCAAAAACAATTACACTTGGAGAAAAAGAGATTAGCCGTACAGGAAACTATTTTATTAAGTTTGTTTCTGGATCAAGAACAGAGGTTAATACGGTAATCAAGCAGTAAATTTGCTTAAATAAATTTATGTAGATATTAAAAAACCCTTGCATTGTGATGATGCAAGGGTTTATTTTTTTTGCTTTATTTTAAAATGAAATTGATACGATTTTTAAATGTTAATCAAAAGAAATAGTTATTGTAGTATTAGCGATAACTTAGTTTTAACTCAAAATCTTACCATCTACCATTACTAATTTTCTATCTGCCATGTTAGCTAATTCCTGATTATGGGTCACAATAACAAATGTTTGACCAAATTCATCTCTTAACTTAAAGAATAATTTATGTAAGTTTTCTGCTGCCTCGCTATCAAGATTACCAGAAGGTTCATCAGCAAAAATTACTTTAGGATTATTAATCAAAGCTCTTGCTACTGCGACACGTTGTTGCTCTCCACCAGATAATTGAGAAGGCTTATGGTTGTATCTGTGCGAAAGTCCCAAAAAATTTAATAATTCTTTTGCTCTTTTTTCGGCATCAGCTTTTGATGTTTTTTTTATGAATGCCGGTATACATACATTTTCTAGAGCAGTGAACTCGGGTAGTAACTGATGAAATTGAAATATGAACCCAAGTTGTTCATTTCTAAATTTGGAAAGCTGTTTTTGTGATAATTCATTAACATCAGTATCATTAATATGTAAAGAACCATTATTAGCACCACTTACATGATCTAATGTGCCCAAAATTTGAAGTAATGTAGTTTTTCCTGCACCAGATGCTCCTACAATAGAAATGATCTCTCCTTCCTTTATAAAGAGATCTACACCTTTTAGCACATGAAGATTTCCGTAATTTTTATGAATATTATTTGCTCTTATCATTTGTGTATTCACTTTGAGGAGTGAAAGTAATCAATATCATTAGAATCCCCAAGTATATCCTTTATAAGAGTATTAAAAATTAAATATGCTGTTTTTTTATAAAATAATAGATTAAATTGGTACAAAATAGTAGTTATATAAGTACTTTCGCTTGCTTAAATAGAGAAAATAATTGCGTAAAAATTCTAGGTAGTTATTAATATGGAAAAAAATCATTTAGAAACAGCAGTGTTGGCTGGAGGGTGTTTTTGGTGTACCGAAGCCGTTTTTCAGCGATTAGAAGGAGTTGTTGCCGTAGTACCTGGATATACAGGAGGCACTATTAAAAACCCAGCATATAGAGAAGTAACAACTGGTAGAACAGGCCATGCAGAAGCTATTAAAATTGATTTTGATCCCACAATTATTTCATATAAAGAATTACTCGAAATCTTTTTTGCTACGCACGACCCTACTACTTTAAACCAACAAGGAGCTGATCGGGGAACTCATTATAGAAGTGTAATTTTTTATGTTAATGATCGACAAAAAAGCATTGCCGAGCAAATAATAAGTTTTTTAGCAAGTGAGAATGTTTATAAGAATGATATCGTTACAGAAATTACACTATTAGAAACTTTTTATAATGCCGAAGAATATCATAGAGATTATTATAATCAGAATACAGAGCAAGGGTACTGCCAGTTTGTAATTAACCCGAAGTTAAGAAAACTTCAGACTACCTTTAAAAATAAATTGAAAAAAGAAAAATAGAATACTTGTTATGCCGTATAAAAATTTTGAAGAATATAATATAAAAGTAACAGAAGAAGTAAAAGAAAAGTTTGAATCTATAATTACCGATTTAGGAGAAGATGTTAAGAGAGAAGGGATCGTAAAGACCCCAGAAAGAGCAGCAAAAGCAATGCAATTTCTAACGCAGGGCTATCATCAAAACCCAACAGAAATACTTAAAAGTGCAATGTTTAAGGAGGACTATGATGATATGGTGATTGTAAAAGATATAGAGCTTTATTCGCTATGTGAACATCATATGCTTCCTTTTTTCGGAAAAGCACATATTGCATATATACCTAATGGTCATATTGTAGGTTTAAGTAAATTACCGCGAATTGTGGATGTATTTGCAAGACGTTTACAAGTGCAGGAAAGATTAACACATGATATTTTAGAGTGTATAAATAATACTCTTAAACCTCAGGGAGTGGCGGTAGTGATAGAGGCATCTCATATGTGTATGATGATGAGAGGGGTACAAAAACAAAATTCTGTAACTACTACTTCTGGTTTTAGAGGGCAATTTGAAAAAATCGAAACACGTACAGAGTTTTTGCGATTAATAACGGCAGATTTGGGATAGAGTTTTTTTGGAATACTCTTTGCTTATAGTAAGATATAACCCTAAATTTTTTAATAAACAATGACAAAAGACAAATACAAAAAACTAGGATTAAGCTTACTTTTTGATGCCATCGGAATGATATCTTATATCGTTCCCGGTGTTTTAGAATTTACAGACGTGATATGGGCTCCTATTGCAGGATGGTTGATGACCAAAATGTACAAAGGTAATGTTGGTAAAGCTGCGGGAGTATTTACATTGATAGAAGAAGCACTTCCTGGTTTTGATGTAATTCCTACTTTTACAATCATGTGGATCTATACCTATGTTATAAAAAAGAATACAGAAGAGGAAGATGTTATTGAAGTAGATATCACCCAATAAAAAGTGTTAGTCTTTAATAAAACGAGCAAAGCCAAGTCTTTTTAGCATCTTTTTTTCAAAACCCCAAAAGAAACTAAATTGACCAAATAACCATCCTACAATAAGTAATAATATTTGATATACAGGAAATATAATAAATACTCTTAATATCCAATATAACCAGGTGCTGGATGTTTCTTTACTAATCCCTATAAAAGAAAGCATTGGATCAGAAATACGCGCAGCAGTAGAACCGGTTATTGCAAAAGCAATAAATATAGCGATTAACTCCCATCGATAGGTAACTTCCCATTTTTTTGCAAGAACTTTAAATAGTTTTAGAGTGACAAATAGAAAGAGGGCAGAAAGTATCACAATAATTGCTATCTGTAAACCAATGTAAGTAGCATCATTTTTAACATGTATTGATCTTAAGATGGATTTGCTAATCAGATATGATGAAAATATGAGACTTACCAAACCCAATACAGGAAATATCAATTGCCAACTTGAATTTATTTCCCAACGGTCTTTAAATTTTTGCATGGCGCAAAAATACAATTAAAAATTACGTAAATCAAAATCGCACCCCCCTTGTAAGCATAAATCTTTGTCTAAATTGTTGTTCGAAAAACAAGAAGTAATGATAGAGAAGATAATTTACTTCATACCCGTAACGTATATTTGGATCATAGTCAATTTGAAACGGGTATAAATTTGGATCAAATTGTAAAGGTTGTATGACTCTTTGGTTGTATTCCATCACATATAGACGATTTCTAGCTTCTAAAAATGTTTCAGAAAAATACCCCCTGGGTCTTTGAGAAATTACCCATGCATTAAACCCAGGTTCTATAATCAAAATTTCGTATTCTAAGCTGTCATTTGCAATTCTTACTGTATCAGAAAGAGATGCTGTAGATGTTACATTCATATTCCTGTTTTTAGTTGTAGAACAACTAAATATGAATATTCCTACTAGTAATATTAAAGCACAATTTTTCATTTGTATTCCATTTCTTCTAAATATATCTAAAAAAAGAATACACTTGTGTTGTATAAATTATAAAATCTACAAAAAAATCATGCTTTTTATCCATTTATACCTATTTAAGTATTGATTTGGTTAAGTTTTCAAAAACCAATATATGTATGTTATTATTAACTTTTTTTGGTGAAAAAATCAATTTGAAACTATTTATATGTCAAACCGTTATAGATTATAGATTCCAAAAACTGGTTTGACTCTCTTCAATTTCTAAAGTATCTGCTAGTGTGATTTCCATGTTATACATAATCAATTCTGTAAATCTATTTGTTGCGAATTGTGAGTTATTGCCATTGGTATAAAGAATACCAAAGTTATTGGTGGCTGTACATCTACCATTGTTATAGTTCCCTGTTCGAAGTATTATCCCATTCTTTCTGATAGTTTGGATTGTGTTTTCTCTTATAAAAGAAAACTGTTGCCATTCATTATTTGTGTTTGCAGCATACCTAACAGAATTATCACAGCATATACCAGAATCAAAATATACTTGATTATTACTCCAATTAATATGAGTAGACCATCGATTAGGATTATTACCTGGCTGTCTTGTGCCAAAAGCAAACTGGCTTTTAGAAGTACTATAAATTACGGTTAATACAGATCCATTTACTCCCGCGTTGGTAAGAATTTGAATGCTTGTATTAATATCTAATCGATCATTATTACCATCTCCAAAAAAATAAGGTCTTATTGGGTCTGTAATAAATTGTGGTTGAAATACGTCGGTGTTTTGGATGGCGTTTCTTCCTTGTCCACTTTGGTCATACCAAATCACCACAAATACATTGGCCGCTCCTCTCCAAGCATCTATTGCAGCTATATCAACAATATCATTGTCTGCCCATCCAAAATCTGATTGCGCATTATCACTATCTCTACGTAACCTTACCAAAGGACCATTATAATCAGATTCTAATACTCGAAAGGAAAGCGCAAAACTGATATTGGTTAATTTTTCATCGAGGATATGTGAAGGCATCATCGTTGGAAAGTGATTGTATTGCGAAATTTGCCCAAAACCTATATACGAAACACATATACAGAATAAGTGTAAAATCAATTTTTTCATACTACTTAGTTTACTTTTAAATCCCCTGTAATATGAAATATATTTGTATTGGTAGATACAATTCCTACACCAGCGTCTAAACCTGCAGTTTTAAATCTATTCAATCGATTTTTTACAGTCACACCACCTGCTCCAGAGATAGTGACTTTGCCAGTACCAGTTTGGTATACGCTTACATTATAACCAATAGTTAATCCGTTTGGAACGGTAAGGGTTACGTCTGTTGTGCTATTAAAAGTTAAAATATTACCGTTATCACTTTCTAAAAGAGTATAATTTCCTGTTTTAGGAAATACCGATGGAGCAGTTAATAGTTCTTTCCACTCGGTGCCATTAAATTTATACGCCTTTTTTTTGTCGGTATCATATACCAAAGCTCCTTCTTGAATGGATGCAACAGGGATTGCATTTATGTCTATAGTTGTTGCCTCTGGCAATCCAAGCAACGCATTATTATCTATTTGTGCTATCCCGACTGTTGAATATGCTAATATTAAAATAAGTAATGGTTTTTTCATATAAAAGTAGGTTTTAAGATAAAGGCTCCTTAAATCTAATATTTAAGAAGCCCTTGTGTAATTTATATAAAAGTTGAATTATTTACCAAATAATCCTCCAAGAAGACCACCTAGTCCTCCTTTTTTACCGCTTCCGCTTAGTACCATACCAGCCACGTCATCTAGAATGCTACCATCTCCATCGGCATCAAGAAATGATTCTATTAAGGATTGTTGTTTTGAACCACTTCCGCCTCCTAACATTCCGCCAAGAAGACCGTTTAATCCATTTGCATCAGAGACATTGTTTTGAGCAGCTTGTTTTCCTAAAACTCCCATTAATATAGGAGCAGCTACTTTTAATATTTGAGCAATAGAACCTGCATCTATACCAGATTTTTGACTTAAAGCGTTCTCTACAGCTGGTTGCTTATTACCAAGAATATGACCTAAAATTCCTGCTCCATCATTTGTAACATTGTCTTCAACTCCTCCTTCAAATAACCCTCCCAGGTTTTCTAGGATTCCTCCGCCCGAATGTTTTCCAGATAATGCACCTAATAATCCTGATGCACCTTCGGGGGTAGATGCGTTGCGTTGCATGGCTCCCATCAATACAGGTAAAGCCATACTAAGTACGCTTCCTGTCTTATCAGCAGATTGCCCTGTTTGGCTACTTACGCCGCTAATAATTTGTTTCCCTATCGGGCTATTTAAAAGATCTAAAATTCCAGACATGATTGTATTTTTAATTATGTGAATCTAAATTTACGTTTTTTATTTCTAAAATAATCGAAGGGAATTGGTTTTATTTAGCCAAAAAATAGATGAAAGGTAAGTTTTATCGACCTATTGTTTTGGGATATAAAAATTCCTTATAAAAATAATTTTTTTTATAAGGAATCAGATTATTCTTTATGGATAAAAAAAGGTAGCTTTATTTTAGAATGGTAATGATTTGATTGGCCAATTCATCACCAATACGATCCTGTGCTTCTTTGGTTGCAGCACCTATATGCGGTGTTAGTGATACTTTAGAATTCATTAATACCTTGATTGCGGGTTTTGGCTCATCTTCAAAAACGTCTAATCCAGCAAAGCTTAGTTTTCCTTTTTCTAATGCATCTATCAAAGCTACTTCATCTACAACACCCCCACGTGCAGCATTGATAATACCTGCACCAGATTTCATTTGGTCTATCTCTGCCGAACCGATTACATATTCCTTTTGAGCTGGCACATGAAGTGTAAAGAAATCTGCATTTTTAAGCACCTCTTCTTTAGAAACAGTTTTTATGTTAAAGTTTAAAGATTGTCCATCAAAAAATTCTAGAGGAATATTTACTTCGTCTATAAAAGGATCGAAAGCTATTACATTCATACCAGCACCTATGGCTATCTTTGCGGTTGCTTGTCCAATTCTTCCGATGCCTATTATTCCAAGTGTTTTTCCTCTTAACTCGGTTCCATTTGCATATGCCTTTTTTAGATTTTTAAACTTACTATCTCCTTCTAATGGCATATTTCTATTTGCATCGTGTAAAAAACGTACTCCGCTATATAAGTGTGCAAAAACCAGTTCTGCAACCGATCCCGACGATGCAGCGGGCGTATTTATTACATGTAACCCTTTCTCTTTGGCATAGGCCACATCAATATTATCCATTCCTACACCGCCTCGTCCAATAATCTTTAAAGAAGGACAGTTATCAATTATATCGGTTCTTACTTTGGTTGCACTACGAACAAGTAAAACTGATATTTCGTTTTCATTTATAAAATTGACGAGTTGGTCTTGTGCGACAGTAGTTGTTAATACGTTAAAACCTGCATTTTCTAAAGCATCTATTCCGCTTTGCGCTACTCCGTCATTTGCTAGTACTTTCATAAAACCTGAATCTTTTTTTTAATATTTCCAACTTTCTGGAAAACGATTATTAAGTAATAAAATAGAATTAAATAAGGTTATGCTTTTCGTTCAAGATCTCCCATAATATCTACTAAAACAGCAACACTTTCTATTGGTAACGCGTTATACATACTTGCTCTATAACCACCAACAGTTCTATGACCATGTAGTCCATTAATTCCCGCTTCATTCCACATAGCATCAAATGTTTCTTTTAGGTCTTCATTGACAAGGGTAAACGTAGCATTCATTGCAGATCGATCCTCTTCTTTGGCAAATCCTTGAAATAACGGGTTTAGGTCTATTTCAGAATAAAGCAGTTTTGCCTTTTTTTCATTCATTTCTTCGATAGCACTAATTCCACCAAGTTTTTTTAACCAACGTAAGGTTAACATACTAGTGTATACTGCAAAAACAGGAGGGGTGTTAAACATACTAGCTTTACTAATATGAAGTTGATAATCTAGCATTGATGGAATTTCTCTTTCTACCTTACCTAAAATATCTTCTTTTACAATAACAAGAGTTGTCCCTGCCGCTCCCATATTTTTTTGTGCTCCGGCGTAGATCAAATCAAATTTTGAGTAATCTAATTGTCTTGAAAATATATCACTACTCATATCACATATGAGCGGAGTATTAGAAACAGGAAACTTTTTGAATTGAGTACCAAAAATGGTGTTATTACTGGTACAATGAATATAATCAAGATCTTTAGGGATCTTATATCCTTTAGGGATGTAATTATAGTTTGTATCTTTTGAAGAAGCAATTTCTTCTATCTCACCAAAAAGTTTAGCTTCTTTAATTGCTTTATCACTCCAGTTACCTGTATTAATATAGCCAGCTTTTGACTGTAAAAGGTTATAAGCTGTCATTAAAAATTGAGTACTAGCTCCACCCTGAAGAAACAAAGCCTTATATCCTTTACCCTCTAATCCTAATAACTCTAATGCAAGAGAACGGGCCTCTTCCATAATATCAACAAAATCTTTACTACGATGTGAAATTTCAATAACGGATAGGCCAGAATTATTATAATCTATTAAAGCTTTAGAAGCTTCTTTAAATACTTCTTGTGGTAGAATGCAAGGACCAGCGCTAAAATTATGCTTTTTCATATCATGCAAATATTAATTGTTTTTAGTTTAATTTTTGATTTAGAGAACAAAAAAGTTTCAAGGCATTTATAGTAGTAACAAAACCTACTTAATTGTTCGGTGTTTACTTTGATCATTGCTAATATATTGCAAAGTCATAAGTATCGCAAAGGTGCTAATAATCTACTAAAATAAAGGTGTTAAAATGATAAATAATTTAACAATTTTTTGTCAAAAATTCAATTGTATCTATGTCATCAGCATAATCCCAAAGCCTAGGAGATTGCGTTTGTCCAAATTTTATACTAGAATTAGAAAAATCATCACTCACTACACATTGTATCTTTTCTTTATCTGCTGCTAGTTTTTTATTTAGATCATCTTTATCCTCATATGTCTCATAAAAAAGTGTTGCAATAGGAGAGGAGTAGCTAGTATCTTCTTTAAGCATTAAGAAACCATTTTCCAATAATTTGTAATTGCTCATTAGGTATACAGCTTTATTATAATCATAATTATTAGCATATTTAGCACTGTTAATAATATCATTATATGCATAAATTCCTTTGAAAAAAGCATCAAAATCATATCGTTCGGGGACCATTAACTTAGATACATTTCTACAGCCCAACCCGTAATATCTAAAAATATCCTTACCAAGTGCTTCAAGTTGTTCTTTTGATTCGTTTCCTGATAAAATAGCTACAGAATTTCTGTTTTTTCTTATAATATTAGGTACTTTTCCAAAGTAATATTCAAAATACCTAGAAGTATTATTACTGCCAGTAGCGATTACTGCATCAAAATCTGTAAACTTTTCTTTTGTAAAGGTTATATAGTCTTTAAAACCTGGTTCTATTTCGATAAGATAAGATGCTAATAAAGGTAGAAGTTGATTATCGTTCGAAGATTGTTTTATTAATACGCGATGTCCACAAATTAATACACATAAAAAGTCATGAAAACCTACTAGCGGAATGTTACCAGCCATTACAATACCTACTGTTTTAGGATTCTGGATGTCTATATTGTACCTTGATAACCAGTCAGTAAGGTTCTTTTTTGTAAGGGCGTTACTCCATTGTTCTATAGAAAAAATCACATTTTCCTTGGTAAACCATCCATTGGTATGCACTGCATTATTAATTTTATGAATCATTTCATCAAAAAAATATTGAGAACCATTTTTGGTTGTATCTATCTCATTATCAGTATTTTTAAATTGTTTTAGAGACTCTCCAAGCATCGAAAATGCTTTTATTCGATCATTTATTAACATCCTTTTTTGTTTATCAGTAGTATACACGCTATTTTTGTGCTGCAAATTTAGAATAAAAAAAGCTATGGCGATTATAATAACTGACGAATGTATAAACTGTGGTGCTTGTGAACCAGAATGTCCAAATACCGCTATTTATGAAGGAGCTGATGATTGGAGGTATTCTGATGGTACCGATCTAGAAGGAGATGTTGTACTACCAGGTGGTAAGGCCGTTAATGCAGATGAGGCGCAAGAACCTGTTAGTGACGAAGTATACTATATTGTACCAGATAAATGTACAGAATGTAAAGGTTTTCATGAAGAACCACAATGCGCAGCTGTATGTCCAGTAGATTGTTGTGTTCCTGACGAGGATATTGTAGAAACAGAAGAGTTCTTGTTAGAGAAACAAGCATTCATGCATAAATAAATAAAACTTACATATTTAACCTAATAAAAAGCCTGTTTAATTACGGGCTTTTTATACTACTAGCTTAAAATTTAGTATTTTCGTTCAACCTATTTTAAATTTAAAAAATTATGAAAAAAATAATTTTACTTGCTTTATTACTAATGGTATCTGTTATGTCTTATGGGCAATATCGTTGGGAAGTTTCTGGAGGGGCTACTTTTTCGAAGCTTAATCTTGACAACGTAGAAACTACAGGAGGAACTGGTTTTTTTGTAAATGCAGGTTACGGTTATTTGATGGGAGTAAGAGCTAGAACTAGTATTGTATTTTCTTTAGACTTGTTACAACGTAAAAGTGAAATCGATCAAGCTTTAACACTACCAGCAGGTTCTAACGAACAAGAGCCTTTGGTTATCTCTACAGGAAAATCAACTGTTGAAACTCTACAAATAGGTTTTACACCAAAATTTAGATATCTAACAGGAGAAGGTAAAGATAGGTTTAGAGGCTTTATTAATGTAGGACCTTCTTTTAGGGTAAATACTGCATTAGAGGTTAATGGGCAGGAACTAGAGGATGATGCATATGAAAAGTTGATTATAGGAGGAGTGTATGGTGTTGGTTTTTCACAAATGATTGGTGAAATGTTTGATATTATGGGAGAATTTGGTGTTATGAATGATTTTGTAGATAATATTATTGATGCTGATAGTAAGTTTTTTGACGTATATGCCAGAGTAGGTGTGCGATTTAGAATTTATGATGCAAGAAGATAAATACAATATATAAACCTAACTTTAATTGTTACAAAAAGTCCTGCTGTTTACAGCGGGATTTTTTTGTTGTTATAGTATATAAAAATAACCGCTAATGGATTTAAAAATCCATTAGCGGTTATTTTTGTTTATTTTGTAATACTAACTTACTAAACTAGCTAAGAGGCACTGAGTGCATCTCGATATTCTTTTAAATCAGCAATATTAGTTCTATTACTTAATTTTTTTGTGAGAGAAATCATGTATTTAAGACTCTCTACAGGATTTACGGCAGTATCATTATTAGAAACAGAAACAGCGTCACCATCTGCAGATTCTTCTACAGGTTCGTCATCAGGTATCGGAATTAAGAATGAATCATTCCTTTCTATATGCTCATAAGTATATCTAAGCACTTTTACCACAAGTGGTATTTGCTCTTCTAAGGCATATGTTCTTAATTCTTTAAGATCTTCTATCAATGACTCTGAATTGATTCCTGAGTTGTCAAGGTCATTCAGAATTTTATCGATTAATTTGATTGCTTTTTTATTTTCCAAAAGGATAAAGTTATTTGGGTGATTAACTATTACTAAATGCAAATTTATGTTTTTCCTGAATTATTAAAATCAAATCTGACTATATTTTTACAATTATCATCTTTTTTTTTGTTTAGGATTATTTAACAATACCTTGCTTTTTTGTGTAAATAATTGTTTTTCAGGTAATTAAGTGTGTTTACTTCAATAAATGATACTATTCCGGCTAAAGTTTGAGGTAAAACCGTAACCGCATATAGATCAATCCTCTTTATCTTTGACAAGTATTCCAATTACAATTTTTCCCTTACTTTTTTTGTTTTCCCCAACACTTACCTCCTTATTCTAAGGAGGTAAGTTCTTCTTTATACATATGTTAAATGAAATTTATACCTAAGTAAGTAACTATTACTATTGTTTTTTGAGGTAAAACAAATCGATTTTTTTGTTGTGATTGTTTAGCTAAAACTGTGTTTTATATAGTAAAAGGGGTATTTACCCCTATAATTCTAGTTAAACTCCCCTTATTATATATTGTCTTGATTCATACTTTTGGCATATCACAATTTGCACAAACAAAATCTTACATTTATGAAAAGGCTTTTACTACCCATAGTTCTTATTGCATTCGCTGTTGTTTGCCTTGGAATCGTTCATATAGATAATATAAACGAAATAAACTCGCAATCTGATGAGTTAAGAAAAAAGCATCAAGGGTTTATGGAAAAACGAAGTAATACAGAAAATACGAACGCTATATCAAAATGAACTACTAAAAGAGATTCTACAACTATTAATGTTGATCGATAAAAAGAGAACGAAGCTCTGGTGTGGGGATCATACAACTTTCCTTTTTTCCGAACCATTTATACCTATTCTTGGCAATAATATCATAAACCCAATCTCTAAAGAAGGATGGTATTATTAAAAAAACAGAAAAAATAGGATATAAGCCTGATAAGTGCCGTATAATATGTAAAGCAGCAGTTGATTTATAATAATACGATTTCTTCGGTTCTATTAGTAAAATGGAATCCAATTTTGAAGAATCAATATTTCTTTCCTGTATAAGTTGCTTACCTATATCACTTTGTAAAGAAGCATATCTAAAAATATCATTTTTATCATGCTTAATGATAAAATTAATGGTACTGTTGCACATGTTGCAAACACCATCAAATAATATAATCTTTTTGGCTTCTTTCATATCTTATTACAAAGATAATGAAATAAGTAATTCATGTTAAGTCTATTGTACAATTCGTTTGGATCTATTTTTTATATTTTGATGATACATTGTTATATAATCATATTCATTCTTAAAAATGGAGACTAATTACTTTAGGGTGGTTACTTATTTAAGGAGAGAGTTAGTGAGAAGGCATACTGCAACCAATTTGTATAGTATATACCTATAGGGGTGAAAAGTAAAGTAATGGCCTTAAAAAAGTTCCTGAGTTAAAATATTAAGCTTTTAAAACTAATAATTTGTTAGAAAATGAATTGTTAACAGTTAAGTTTGGATATAATAAACCCAAAGCGAAAAGTGTATAGATGCGTCATGTTTTAAAAACAACCAATAAAAATTTACTTCTATCGATTTTAATTTTACATTCTATGTAGTATGGTTTGCAATGAAACTAAGAGGTTCTCAATATTGTAAGAATAAAGCTGTTAACTATATTGTAGTATTAACCAGTTCGAATAATAGTATGGTTGATCAAGGGTATTGATCAGAGTTTATTAGGTTAATAAATAGTTATCAAAGATTATGGCAACACAATATTATGTATAAATATAGCGTTTGGTATATACCAAACGCTATATTTATACTACAGGACTTGAAAAACAATACTATAGATAAACGGTATAATAAGGTCGATAAAAAGAAAACAAACGATCTTTTGTCCTATTGGTAGTAATTATTATATTTGAATCAAAGCCCCTTAAAACTATGAAATTAATTAACCTAAAATTTGTTGCCATTATCTGTTTTATGATAATGTCTTGTACCAAAAATGATGACTTTCAACAAGTACAAGAAGAAGAAGAAATTGATGTTGACCAACCAGAAAATGTTATTACTACACCCTGTGATTTTGATGCCTCTTCGATTACCGCAAACTCCACTGTGGTTATAGATTGTGTTTTAGATCTTGAAGGAGCTACTGTTACACTTCCCGAAAACGTAACCTTCGAATTTAAAGGAGGAGATGTGGTAAACGGAACCTTAGTTTTTTCAGGAGGAACCATTGATGGTAGACTATTAAGCTATAAGCTAGAGGTAAAAGGAGATGTGACACTTGCTGATCCAGCATTTAAATTTTATGCTGTACGATGGGATATTAAAGAAGGAAATACCACTTCTGATATTGCTTTACAGAATACAGCAAAATTAGAAAATGTAATGTTTATGACCAGTGCATTAGGTGCCACAACTTTTAGAATTAATAAGTTAGATGCCTTTTTTGAGGTAACCAGAGTTACAAGTACTACCTCTGATCAGAATTACCGTCCTTCTAAAGAAGCCGTTAATCTTCCTTCTAACTTTAATCTTGAAATGACAGAGAATACTCATCTACGTATATATCCCGGTGGTGAGCATAATAGACAGGGAGGAGCTATTATGGCCATTAGAGATGAATCTAATATTACGGTAAGTGGAGGTAATTTTTATGGCGATCGTGATGAAAGAACATTTTCGCCAGATGATAATGGACTAGAGGGGAGCCACTTGTTCTTAATTCATTCTGGGAAAAATGTAGTAATAGATGGTGTTAATTTTCAGGATGGATCTGCAGGAACCTTTGCTATATTTTCTTTTGGGTTCTCTTTTAATCCTGATTACAACCCAACCACTAATGTTACCATAAAGAATTGTGTGATAAGGAATTCTAGGAGAATGGCGATTGCACTTACAGATGGACGAGATGTTACTATAGAAGGAAACACTTTTATTGATGCTGGTCAGCCATCTGCAAATACAGATGGAGGCGAAGTGGGGTATGCTATTAATATAGAGCCGGATAGATTTCGAAATGATGCCGGTGAGTTGATGGAGCGTCAAAGAGTATTTGATGTCCTTATCAAAGGAAATACCGAAAGTGGTAGTAGAGGAGGGTTTTTAACTCTAACCATTGGGCAGGATATTACGGTAGAAGAAAATAATATAGGAACTCGAGTTGTTCACTCTTTTGTTTCGGGAATAAAAATTATTAATAATAATTTTAGAGCTGTTGGTGATGCTGTAGATAGTTGGGCCATATTTTTGGCATCTCGTGGTGAAACAGTTTTTAATAATGAAATTGCAAATAATAAGATAGAAGGATATTCGTTAGGAATCGTAGCGGGGTCACATGATAGTTATGTGCATGATAATACCATTACCAATTGTTCTTCTGGAATTCAATTAAGTAAGGCTACTCAAACCCGAATACATAATAATACAATTAATGTAACTGGTAATGGGATACAGTCAACAAATACCAATAATAATGGTGTAGAACTAAAAGGAAATAATGTTACATCTGGTGGTTTTCATGCGTTGTTTGTACAAATGAATAATAAGAGTGGTGAAGAGGATTTTACAGTTACTCTAGATGATAATACGTTTTCTGGTAATAGAAAAGTAACATTATCAAATTCTAATGGTATTACATTTACCAATAATGAAGTTTTAGGTGGTATGGAAATAGGGAATACCACAAATTCTGTAATCTCTTCTAATGTGATAAGACCTAATGAAAGTGATGGTATTCGTTTGTTCGAAACCCATAATAATATAGCAGTTAGAGATAATACAGTTTTTAAACCAAGTGGTTCGACTCATGTTTGTATCAACAATGATTCAACAACTCCTAATGCTGTCACATTATCTAATAATAGTTGTAATTAATATAAAATAATAGATTTACACCCCAATTCTAAACTATTAAAATGTATTGTTTTAATAGTTTAGAATTGGGGTGTTTTGTTTTATTAAAATTTTATATTTGTTTGATTCATACAAAAACTCATTTAATCTTTCTGTAGTGTATAAATCAAACTATTTATTATTCATAATTCCTGCGTTGATATGGGGGTCTACTTGGTATATCATTAAATTTCAATTAGGAAACGTAGATCCTATTGTATCTGTATCTTATCGATTTGGTTTGGCAGGAATGCTACTTCTGGGATATTCAAAAATTAGAAGCTTTCCTTTAAAATTCACAAAGCATCAACACCTTTTAATTGCGCTTCAGGGAATATTGTTGTTTGGAGCAAATTATTGGTTGGTTTATATTTCAGAATTATACCTTAGTAGTGGATTGGTTGCGGTAGCATTTTCGACATTAGTTTTTATGAATATATTTTTTGGAGCTTTATTTCTAGGTGAAAAAATAAAAAAGAATATCATTATAGGAGCTGTTTTTGGTTTGTTAGGAACGGTTCTAATTTATCAGTCAGAGTTTAGAAGGATTGATTTTACAGATGATCAGGTTAAAGGTCTTATTTTTTGTATATGCTCTATTATTTTTGCCTCTTTGGGAAATATAACTTCTGCATATAATCAGCGTAAGTTTAAGCTTCCGGTCCTACAAACCAATGGTTTTGGGATGGTATATGGATCTATGGCAATGTTTATCATTGCTGTGTTGTCGGGAAAGACTATAAACTTTGATACTTCAACTTCATATGTGTTTTCTCTTATATATTTGGCTCTTTTTGGTTCTATTATAGCTTTTACAGCTTACCTCACCTTGGTAGGGAAAATAGGAGCAGGCAAGGCTGCATATACCATTGTAATTATACCCGTTATTGCATTAACAATTTCGACTATTTTTGAAGGTTATACACCCGATGTGTATGCATTTATAGGCATGTTTTTGATTGTTATTGGAAATGTACTTGCTCTAAAAAATAAAAAATAAGTGCTGTTTTACAGGTTTTTAAAATAGGCATACATTTTTTTTCTTGTTGTATCATCTGGCAATATGCCATAGCCAGCCATCATATTATCCAGAGCGTGATGTGGTTTTGATGTACCAGGTATAACACAGTTTATTGCTTTGTTTGATAGTATGTATTTTAGAAAAAATTGCCCCCAGCTGTTAATGTCATTTTCTTTAACCCATTCTGGTAATGGTTTGTTTTTTGTTTTTTTGAATAGTGAGCCACCATTATAAGGTCTGTTAATAATAATAGCTGTGTTGTTTGATACAGCAGTCGATATTAACTCATGTTCTGCATGTCTATTATCAATAGAATAATTGAATTGTACAAAGTCTGGCTTTTCTGTCTTTATTATTTTTGAGAGTTGGTCATGAGATGAATTGGTATAATGTGTAATTCCCCAATATTTTATAATCTCTTTTTCTTTCCAATTTTTTAAGGTTTTTACATGCGTTTTCCAGTCAACGATATTATGTATTTGCATTAAATCCATCTTTTTTCTATTCATTGTTTTGAGAGAATTTTTCATTTGTGCAATACCCGATTGCTTACCAGTAGTCCAAACTTTTGTGGCATAAAAAAAGTCTTTCTGGATTTCGAGTTTTGTGGTAAGATCTCCAACAACTTTTTCAGAGTTACCATACATAGGAGAGCTATCAATCATTTGCCCACCATGTTTTTTAATTGTTAGTAATACATTAGAAAGTCGTTCTCTATCATTTGAGTTATTTCCTATATCAAATGATTGCCAGGTACCTAAGCCAATTACAGAAAGTGGTTGATCCGTAGAAGGAATTCTTCTTTTAAGCATTTTACTACCTGTATTGAAAGCGTTCAACATAGAAGGAATTGTAAATGCAGCTATAGATGAACATGCTATTAATTTTGTCGCTTCTCGTCGTGATATGTTTTTCATTTTGTAGTGTTTAGATTTATTTTATTTTTTGATACTTTCATTTCTTTGTCTCCTAATAAAAAACCAGTATATCCCCATAGAAATACAATAGGAACGGCTACAATTGCAATTGAAGGTAACCCCATACCCATAGTAATAAGAATTGTAAAAAACCACCCAGAAAAAGCATCCCCTCCACGGTAGACAGCAGTATCAATAAAATTCTTGGCTTTGTATTTTTCTTCTCTATTACTAACTGTAAATAATATTTCTCTTCCAGGCTTTAGCGTGGTATAATTTCCAACTCTAAGTAGAATTATTAAAATCATTAGAATAGATAATGTAGTTTTTGTACTTAATATAATAAAACCTATACCCAAAACAACCGGAACTAAACTTAAAGTAACTGAGAGTCCAAATTGTTTAATAATCCTACTGGTTAGAAAAAATTGCCCTATTATAGTAAGTGAATTTGTAATTAAATCTACCGTAGAGAAATACTGAATTCTTTCTATGCTATTGGTAATCGTTTTTTCTACGATAGTAGCTTGCTCAAAATATAGGATAGTAGATGTACATGTATATAATATGATGAATAATGAGAGCTTCTTTAAGTAATTAGAGGATATGACAAGCTTTATACCATCAAATAAAGTTCTTTTTGTTAAGCGATTGTCTTTGAATTTTTTCAGAATTTGTTTTGAGTTTTGATTGGGGGCTAATTGCATTATTCTCCTTAGGGCAATTAGACTCATACACAAAAAGATGATGGTTAATAGAAATAAGTTTTCTATGCCAAATGTTTTTGATAATGATGAAGCAATTAATGGCCCTGCAATAGCACCTAGACTTCCTCCTGTAGATATGATTCCGAACAACCGTTTTGATTGTGTATTTGTATATATGTCTACCATAAAACTCCAGAAAAGAGATATAGCAAATAAGTTAAAAACACTTAGCCAGATAAAGAATATAATGGGTAGTAATTTCAAAAAAAGTCCTTCAGAAAAGAAGTAATAGAACAAGAGTATATTGCAAATAAAAAATAAATAGGATGATGTGAGTACTGTGCTTGTTTTAAATCTGGAAGTAAGATAACCAAAAGCAGGAACTATTGCGATCATCGTTAGAAATGTCCCTGTAAAAAGCCATTGCATATTTGATGCTCCATTAGAGATACCCATTTCATCACGTAATGGTCTTAGTATGAAATAAGAAGCTAATAAAACAAAAAAATATAGAAAGGACCATACAACAAGTTTTTGCTCACCTGGCTTTATATTAATTAAATATGAATTCATAAAGAGCTATTTTTTGATAGCTCAATATTGATAATTAGAAATGAGAAACGATGATTGATTTATAAATAAGAGCGACTGATTTATAAATCAATCATTTAAGAATGTGCATTTTTTTGAACTGAGTGGGAGTCATTCCTTTTATTTTTTTGAAAGAGGTATTAAAAGATGATAAAGTATTAAATCCTGATTCATAAGCAATTTCAGAGATTTTGATATGATTATATGTAGGAGAAATTAGTTTGGCCGCTGCCTCATGAATACGATAGGAGTTAACGAAATCAGAAAAATTAGTAGTAAATCCTTTATTAATAATATGAGATGTCAAATAAGGAGGAAGAGAGATTTGTTTAGAAAGTTGATCCAAGGTAAAAGTAGCATTTATATAAGGTTGTTCTAATTGCATTATTCTAACAATTTCATTCTTATAGTAGATAAACTCCTGTTGGGTAATATTAATGTTCTGATATTTTAAGTCTTTGTTTTTTTGTACAAAAACAGAAGGGTGTAGAAATCCATAAAATGCTATAACATAGATAAAAAGAGCGTAAATGATTGGTCCAGCCAAATAAGGAGATAAACCTAAAATATAATTTGAAAAATAAGCCAATTGTATACTCGCTGTACCTAAAAATAAGATACATAACCAAAATCTTTTTTTATTATCAATGATATTTGTTCTTTTATCTCTTTTTATCAAAAAGCCAATCAAAACACCAAAAGTTACAAGAGTATATATTAATTGATGATATAATAAAAAAGAATACCCACCAAGATACCAAAAGTTGTCCCCATTCATTCTAAAAATAAAAGGGAGTAGTAGTATCGAAGGAATAAGGTGAAGCGCATGGATTCTTTGCCATTTTTTTTGTTTCATATAATAATGAAAATATAGAAGCAAGAGTGGGGCAGTACCATAATGAGCGATAAACCCAATATTTATAAACCAATCAGGTATGTAATCTAGATATACCCATAGCAAAGATTTAATTATTCTAATCGTAATATGAAAAAAGAAAAGAGAAAGAAGTGTGTTTGCCGTATTGTGTTTTTTTCCGAAGTAGATATAAATCGTTAAAAAAGCACTTTGGATAGCACCAAAGCTTCCTAATAAGAGTTCAATTTCTTTTGATATTTTTAAAGCCTTCAATTTCTTTTATTTAAGTATTAAAATACAAAATTATTATCAATTTATTTGTAATTACCTTTTATAGAAGCATTCCTGTAAAAAAGGAACTAGATTATAATAAAAAGGTGTAGTTTCGCGCCTTCAATTCATAGACCCTACTAATGAAACGTATAAAAGAGTATAAAAAGTTGTTCTCAATAGAAAATACTATTGATCTTAAAGTATTAAAAAAATCATATAGAGATTTAGTAAAAGAATGGCATCCAGATAAGTTTCAAGATGGTGACCCTCAAAAAGAGATTGCAGAAATAAAGAGTAGACAAATTATTGATGGTTATCATTTCTTAGTAAGTATAGCTCCAGAAACAAAAGCAGCCAACCTAGAAGAATATACAGCTATGATATCTCAATCAGGGATTTTAGATTATCAGCATAAAGGAATGTTATTAGAGATTACATTTTTGGACGGAACTACTTATGAATATTTTGGTGTACCCAAAAATGTATATATAAAAATGGTTAATTCTGATAAGCTACATAGATTTGCTAAAAGAAATATTTTTAACTCATATCTGTATAGAAAATCAAAAAAAACGCTTCAAGAAGCATAAATAAAACTACAAGTTAATAACTTATATTATTGTAATTCATTTGTATAGAGTAACTATCTTTACCTAAACTTACCCACTATGTCTAAACAGTTTTCAGAATTAGGTCTTAATGAACCAATTCAAAAAGCGCTCACAGATTTGAATATTAGTAGCCCGACAGATATTCAAAGTAAAGCGATTCCGGTTTTATTAAATCAAACAGAAGATTTTGTTGGGTTAGCAAAGACGGGAACGGGAAAAACTGCTGCATTTGGTTTACCCTTATTACAGTTGGTTGATACCGAAAATACTTCTATTCAGGTAGTAATTGTTGCTCCAACACGAGAATTAGGACAACAAATTTATTCTAATTTAGTATCCTTTGCGACTTATTTACCAAAGGTTTCTATCGCATCGATTTGTGGCGGCATTCCTATCAAACCGCAAATAGAGCGTTTAAAACAGGAAACACACATTGTTGTTGCCACCCCAGGTCGTTTGATTGATTTGGTAAAAAGAAAAGCTATTTCTATAAAAGAGGCGGGTTGTCTTGTGTTGGACGAAGCCGATGAAATGGTAACTTCTTTAAAAGATGGCCTTGATGAAATAGCAAAAGAGCTTCCTAAGAAACGCAGAACTATTTTGTTTACTGCTACCATGCCAGGTACGATTAAGCAGTTGATACAGAATTATATGTCTAAGCATGTCGTTCAAGTAAGTTCTGATATGAAAACGATGGGGCATCAGGGTATCGATCATCGATATGTTGTGGTAGAACCTATTGAAAAACTAGATGTATTGATGCATTTTTTAACTTCTAAAGAAGGAAAACGAGGTGTTATCTTTTGTAAAACAAAGGCGGCAGTTAATAAACTTGCAAAAAACCTTGCGATACATAAGTTTTCTTCTGGGGCACTTCATGGTAGCTTATCACAACCAATTCGTGATAGGATTATGGAGCAATTTCGAAATGGTCATATACAAATATTGGTAGCTACAGATTTGGCTGCACGAGGAATCGATGTAAAAGAAATCGAATATGTTGTACATTATCACTTACCAGATTTATATGAAACTTATGTACATAGAAGTGGTAGAACCGCAAGAGCGGGTGCAAAGGGAATGTCTTTGACAATTATACAGAAAGAAGAAGAATATGAAATTCCAGATTTTGAAGATGAATTAGGGATATCGTTTCAGCAATTTGAAAAAGCAACTCCGCAAAGTATAGAAGAAAATAATACACTATTATGGGCAAAAAAAATATTTAAAACGAAACCGAATCGAGAGATTTCAACAGATTTTAAAGAAAAAGTACATACCGTTTTTCATCACCTTACCAAAGACGAATTGGTAGATAAGGTTTTAGCTCATTATTTAGAGCAAAATCAATCTAATACTTCCTCTAAAGAGGATAATAAAGGATTAAAAAAAAGAAAACGTTAATCGGTTTAAATAGATATGGCTAATATAATTAGGTCTCAAGCAGAAATTCTAAAAAAACTGAATATAGATCAGTTAAACCCCATGCAAAAAGAGGCAATTGCAGTAATAGGGGTTCATTCAAACACTATTTTACTCTCGCCTACGGGTACTGGAAAAACATTAGCGTTTTCATTACCTGTGATAGATAGTTTGGATGCAAATTGTGAAGAAATTCAGGCGCTTATTTTAGTGCCATCACGAGAACTTGCTATACAAATAGAACAGGTGATACGCACTATGGGATCTGGCTATAAGGTAAATGCTGTATATGGTGGTAGAGCAACTTCAAAAGATAAATTAGAACTAAAACATACTCCTTCAATTCTAGTTGGCACTCCTGGTAGGGTTGCAGATCATTTAAGACAAGAAAGATTCTCTACAGCTCATATCAAAACATTGGTACTTGATGAGTTCGACAAATCGTTGGAAGTGGGGTTTGAAATCGAAATGAAAAATATTATCGAATTGTTACCAAATTTATCTAAACGCATATTAACATCGGCAACACAAGGGGTAACTGTACCTGGTTTTGTAAAACTCAATCAACCAGTAACGATAAATTACCTAACAGAAACAACGTCAAAATTAACGTTTAAGACGGTTACTTCTCCTACAAAAGATAAATTACAAAGTCTCGTAACTATTTTGCATCATTTGGGAGATCAACCCGGGATCATATTTTGCAATTTTAAAGATAGTATTCAGGATGTTAGTTCCTTTCTAGATAAAAACAGCATTCAATATGGCGTCTTTCATGGGGGCATGGAACAGAAAGATAGAGAACGTTCTTTAATAAAATTTAGAAATGGTACGAATCAATTATTAGTGGCAACAGATTTGGCGGCAAGAGGAATCGATATTCCAGAAATGAAATTTATTATTCATTACCAGCTCCCATACTCAAAAGAAGAATTTACTCATAGAAACGGCAGAACGGCAAGAGTTAATGAAAAGGGGACAGCTTATATTTTAAAATGGGAAGAAGAACGATTACGCGACTTTATACCAGAAACAGAAGAGGCAGATATAACAAGTCGGGGAATAAGAAAAACTAAACATTGGGAAACATTATTTATTTCTGGTGGTAGGAAAGATAAAATCTCTAAAGGAGATATTGCCGGTTTGTTTTTTAAACAGGGTAATATAGAGAAAGATCAATTGGGTGTTATCGAATTAAAACAGGATTGTACTTTTGTAGCGGTTCCTGTATCTATTGCAAAAGACCTTGCAGATAAATTAAATAATAGCAGACTAAAGAAGAAAAAAGTTCGTATTACAATTCTGAAATAGATAGATTGGCGTATAAATAGTTTATTGCTGTGCTGCTCTTTTTTTTAAACGTAACATTCCGTTTATTTTGTCAGATACTTTTTGTGCAGCTAGAATAGTGGCCAATGCATCTTGTTTTAATTCATCATCAACTACAACTTTATGTTCATTTAGTTCGTGCAGTGTGCCTTCAAGTTTGGCCTTAGCCAAATGTAAACGGTTTTTAATATTGTTATTTCTGTTAACATCTCTGGGAGATACTATTCTAAACAAATAGAGAATATATAAAAGAGTTGCGATTAGTATACAACTTGGTATAATCAGTAATGCGGCCAAAATTGCTACCAAAACATTTTTGGTGTTTTTGTCAAAAGTCTCACCAGCATCGCTATGAAAAGCTTCATGACAGTGATGAGGACCATCGATGGGCCAAAATGTAAAATCAATAATTTTTTCAAATATTCTCCATTGTAAGGGAACTTTGGTGTCGGGGTTATGATGATTGGTATAGTATCCAACACGTGATGAAATGGTATTATCTGGGTTGCCGCCTGCAATTACATTACCTAATTGATCTATTGCAACAAAAAAATTACCAATATAGCCCATAATAAATGATTGTTATCAAATGTAAATAAAAGAAGGGAATTTTCCTTTTTTTCTGATGTTTTAAAAATTAAAAGGTTAAAATAATGGTAATGTTTTCTTCTATTAATCAAGTATCTATATATTTGTACATACAAATTATGTATGTGTTATGAATAAATATTATGATGCCATTTTCGAAATTATTAGAACCGGTCACTGGATTACCGATTCTGTGTCTAAGCAACTTAAAGAGTATGATATTTATGAACCACAGTTTAATGTTTTACGAATATTACGAGGTGCAAAGGGAAAGCCGGTTTCTGTAAATACCATACTAGAATCTATGGTACAGAGATCTAGTAATGTAACCAGAATAGTAGACAAGTTAGCAGCAAAAGGACTTGTCGAAAGAACCCTGTGTAGTGAAGATAGAAGGAAAATGGATATTGTTATTACAGATGAAGGGTTAGCTTTACTATTAAAATTAGACAAGAAGGTAGAAGATTTTCATAAACCTATGCATAATAACCTCGACCAAAAAGAATTAGAAAAATTAGCACAATTAATAAAAAAACTAAAAGGACAATAGTTATAGTTATGAAGAAAATAATAGCAATAGGAGGAAGTAATAGTAAAAAATCTATTAATAAAACATTAGCGACCTATGCGGCTAATCAAATCAAGGATACAGAAATAGTCGTAATCGATCTTAATGATTTTAATTTACCTCAATATGGTATTGATTTAGAAACAGAAAAAGGAATACCAGAAGATGCCAATAGATTAAATGAAATGATCGCATCTGCTGATGGTTTGGTGGTATCATTGGCAGAACATAATGGTTCTTATGCAACTGCTTTCAAGAATGCGTATGATTGGTTATCTCGAATTAATCAAAAAGTTTGGAAAAACAAACCTATGTTATTGATGGCGACATCACCGGGAGGTAGAGGAGGAGCTACAGTATTGCAGGGAGCAAAGACATCTTTTCCTTATATGGGAGCAAATATAATTGCCGATTTCTCATTACCATCATTTTATGATAATTTCTCTGAAAATAAAATTAGTAATGAGGAGTTGAGTACAGAGTTAGATGGTAAAATTAGATTATTCGAAAAAGCGATTTAATACGATTTATAGATGAGAATTTCTTAAAAGTAATAACAACAATTTTTCGCTAGATTGATGAATAAAATATAGTAGAAAAAGAATGTGATTTGAGACGAAATTTTTATTCTTAAATTGAACTGGTTTATGGTAAAGAGGATTGTTTACTAAAATAATCCTCTTTAAAACTCGAAATAAAATTATGAATGTATTTTTTATTTCGATGTTCTTTTTTAACAACCAGATAGTGTTTTCGTTTTAGACCATTTTTTCCAATACGTTTAAAAACAATATTGTTGGATAACCTAAATTTCTTTAATTGCCACTTGGGAACACACATAACTCCCATATTTGCCTCTATCATGGATAGAGATATTTCTGTAAAAGGAATTGCAGATATCTTTATAGGGTTTATTTTATATGGTTTTAAAAAATGCTCATACACAGAAACACCTTCAAGAGGAAATGAATTAATTAATAGGTGTATCTCACTAAAATGATTTGGTTCAAGAAAATCTTTTTTGCTCATAGGATACTCCTTATGCATGACTGCGTAAATTTCATCGGCATAAATTTCTATAGATTCTAATTCTTCTGAGGCTGGTAAAGTAGTAACAATGGCAATATCTATTTGATTTGATAGTACTTGAGAAATAGTTTGGTGTGTTACGCCAAGGTTTAAATCTATACTAATTTCTGGATATAAGACTCCCATTTTTTGAATGAACCCAGGTATTGATTGAAAAAATGATTGACATTCTGCACTAAGTTTTATAGTTCCTTTAGCTCCATCTTTTATGTGTTCAATTGTATTAAACCCCTCTTCTATTGATTGAAATAATTTATTAGCCAATTTATATAGTTCTGTTCCTTCCTGGGTAAGTTCCCATTTGTTTCTTGTTCTATGAAAAACCTTGAACCCCAGACGTTCTTCGAGATCTCGTAGTTGATGGCTTAAAGCAGATTGGGTTAAAAACAAACGATTAGAAGAATTAGCCATATTTCCTTCTTCTGTTATGGTTTTGATTAATCTAAAATATTTAAGTTCCATAATAACAAATATACAATTCTATATACCTAGTTGCAGTTGAAAAAAAATCAATGATCTTCAAAAACCTTTCAAGTAATTGCATCAATTTTTTTAGCATTTAAATATAATTTTAACTGTTTAATATTTTGAAATTAAGTTGGTTATGAAAAGTAAAGCTCAGGTAAAAACGATAGGTCTTATAGGAGGTATGGGTTGGGAGTCTTCAAAGTTGTATTACGAACGTTTAAATAAAAAAATAGGTGAAGTTTTAGGAGGTTCACATTCTGCAAAAATTATAATGGTATCTGTGAATTTTGCAGAAATAGAGAAATTGACATTCGATAATGATTGGAAAGCTATCGGAAACATAGTTATGAGATGTGCATTACAACTAGAAAAAGCAGGGGCAGATATGATTGTATTGTGTACAAACTTGATACATCTTGTAAGTGATTTTATTACAGAAAATACAGTCATTCCTTTTATACATATTGCAGATGCTACGGGGGAAGCTATTCAAAAAAATAAATTACAAAAAATATTACTTTTAGGAACCAGGTTTACAATGGAAAAAGAGTTTTATACAAATATTTTAACTCAGAAATATAAATTAGAGGTTGTTATTCCTAAAGAAGAAGAGAGGCAAATAATACATCGTATAATCTATGATGAACTGTTAAAAGGTGTATTTTACAATAAATCTAAAGAAACTCTTATTCATATTATTGAATGTATAGAAGGTATTGAAGGGGTAATTTTAGGTTGTACAGAATTACCGATGATACTTTCAGAGTCAGATATAAAACTACCAGTATTTGATACAGGACAAATTCATGTTAACAAAGCGATAGAAAAAGCCATAAATTAACTTGTTGCACTATGATAAGAACAAGTTATTTAACAAAACTTAATAAGACACTTTCTAAGCTTTTTATTAAATATGTAGTGTTAATATATCTATGTAGTTTTGATGATCACGAATATATAGATCATAAGAAAGGTATTGATAGAGTTTTTTGTAAGCAATAATATAATGTTCTAAATATAGAATAGAATTTTTAAAGTATGATCGTTAAAAGTTTAGAGAATATAGATTTTAAAGTACTTATAGAATGCTTTTTAGAAGCATTTGAGAATTACTATGTCAAAATGCCAACAGATCATGAATACTATAAAAAGCGTTGGAAAATTGCCAATGTACAATTAGGTTATTCGTATGGTATGTTTGATCAAAACAAGTTAGTGGGTTTTATAATCAATGCCATTGGTGATCGTAATGGGCAAATGATCGCTTTTAACACAGGTACAGGAGTTATTCCGAGATATAGAGGTAAGCGCATTGTAGCATCTTTATACGAATATGCTATTCCAAAATTAAAAGAGGATGGAGTAAGTCTTTGTATGTTAGAAGTTATTAAGGCTAATATAGTTGCAATTAAAGCCTATAAACAGGTGGGGTTCAAAATTATTAAAAATTATAAATGTTATAGCGGAACCTTATGTATAAAAGATTCTATCAATAATTATGAGCTTAAGAAGGTAACTAATTCTTATTTTGATTGGGATAAACTTAGTCAAGATCATTATTCCTGGGATAATCATATCGAAACTGTAAAATATGGAGATTATGATTATTACATTGTTATAAGAGATAAGGTAACCATTGGGTATTTTGTGATAGATGCAGATAGTGGGTATGTTCCACAATTGGATGTTTTAATAGATGTTCCTGTTAATTGGGATTGTCTTTTTTCTGCAATAGAAAGTATTTCTAAAACGATTAAAATTAATAATGTTGATGAAAGGCTAGCAACAAAAATTGAGTATCTAAATCGTTTTGGATTAAAAAATACAGTAGATCAATTTGAGATGGAACTTGATCTTAGGTTATAACTTAACCCAACTTTGCTTTACAGCATAAAGTGCAAGACCGACACGATTTTTAACGTTTAATTTTTCGAAAAGAGCATTTCTATACCCATCAATAGTTTTGGGACTTACAAACATTTTATCAGCTATTTCGCTATAAGTAAGTTCACTACAAGCATATTGTATAAACTCTCTTTCTCGTTCTTTTAGTTCATGATATTTTAAAGCACCTTCGAATTCAGAAACTCCACTTTGAAAAGAATGCACCAATTTACCCGTAATAAAATCGGTATAATAAAACCCTTTATTCATAATAGACTTTAAGGCTTCTTCAAGTTCTTTAGGCTCGACATCTTTACTTAGGTATCCTTTTACACCAAGTTTTAGCATGCGTACAATGGTTTCTTCTTTTCCAATCATACTTACGATAAGCACATTAACTTCTGGAAAATTTTTATGAAGCCAAATGACACTTTCAAAACCATCCATTTCTGGCATATTCACATCCATTAAGATAATATCAGGAAGGTTTTTTGGATCTATTTTTTCTTGTAATTCAATACCATTGTTTGCTTCAAAAATAATAGAATAATCATCATTTAACACCTCGATGAGACTAATAAGTCCTTTTCTAAACAGTTTATGATCATCTATAAGTGCCAGCTTAGTAGAATCGCCTTCAGACATACATTTATATTGGTATTTTAATACTAATCTTAGTTCCCTTTTGTAATTGGGTATCTATATCAAATGTTGCTCTAATTAACTTTGCTCTGTTTTTTAGATTGATCAAACCAGAACCTCCATTATTTATTTTATTATGTACATCAAACCCGATACCATTATCACTAATTACTAAAGTAAGTATTTTTTTTGTAAAAGTCATCGTGATATCTACCTCTTTGGCTTTACTATGTTTTACAATGTTATTTAATATTTCCTGTACCATACGATAAAGAATAACCGTAGTGTTGGGATCAATTTTCTTAACACTTCCTTGCTGAATAAAATTGATGGTAAAAGCACCAATTTTACGCAACTTGTTTACTTCCGTTTCAATTCCATTAGCGATACCAAGTTGTATAATTCTTTCTCCATTAAGACTTACAGACAATTCCTTAAGATCTGCTATTAGTTGTTTAATCAAATCTTTTGTTTCTTCTATTTTTTGCTCGGCTTTTGGCTGATCATCAAGTCTAAGCGTATTTAAGTGTATTTTGATTAAACTTGCTACCTGACCGAGATTGTCATGTATTTCATGTGCTAATTGCTGAAGTGTCTGCTCCTTTATTTCAAGTTTAGATTGTAAGAGTGTTTTTGAAAAATTTGCCTGCAATTCCTTTTTTTCTTCTTTATGTTTTTGCATTTTCGTCTGGTACCGTATTACGGAAAGAATAAAAATTGTTGCTAAGAAGATCATTAAAATGACCCCGGCAATTACCGAATAAAATATTTCTTCTGGCGTATTGAACATATAAAAGCGTAACTCATTAGGATGTAAAATAGGTAATTTAAATTAAGGTTAACTAACAGCCTTAGTTTAGAGGCAAGTTCTGTTTTTTCTTCTAAAAGATAGTTGTAAAATCCATTATATAGGAAAACTCCAGAATAAAAAATGATCATAGCAGTACAAATCCAAAAGAAAGGTATTTGGAATAACTTCATATCTTCTTTAAATTCTAAATTGAATAATAATACAGAGGTCCAAATAATTAAAAAAACACATCCAATATTATAGATTATTCCTGGATAATCATTTTCAATTTCATAATAGAAAAATGTAAAGTATATAACCAGGAAAGTATAGATAAATACAGCATAGGTCATAATGAGATGTAATCTCTTAGTTTTTACATATTTCTTTAAAAATGTAGATAAAATGATATACTCAAAAGGGATATAGATATAATAAAGTATGTTATGTAACGGTACTTCATAAAAATCTGTTATATCTACGATTAATTCTGTACATAACCCTACAATAAATAAAACTCTTAGATAAATAAGTCCTTTTATATTTGCTTTAGAAGCAATAAAACTTAAAGTCATTGCTGTAATAAAAAGTAAATAATATATAATATCAGATGTGCTAAACATTCATGGGCTATTTTAAGAGTTCATTAAATATATTGTTTTTTAATTCAGAATCATTTTGATCTCTAATTCCTTCATTTGGTGGAATTAAATCTCTTATTTGTGCCATTTTTTTACTACCTCCTTTTACTTCATAAATTACAATATTTGGATTTGGAGTATCTGTTAGAAAACTGCCTGTACCACCTATAGGTTCTCCATTTTTATCGACTCCAAACAATACAATAGATTTTTCACCTCCATAAATACAATTTACATATCGTATGCCTTCACATCCCTCTTGTTCAAGAATATGCATAAGAGTATCTCTACCATATATTCCAGAAACCACCTCATCATTTGGATTTTCAAGTATATCGTTGCTTATGGTTACATCACTATTTCTTTGCCTTATAGCAGTAAAAGTATCAAATACTTTTTTTTGAAGTAAGTAATAATCGGTAACAATTTTTCTACACAGTGCCATAGTGATCGGCATTCCTTTACCAGAAACTGCTGTATCATCAGGAATCTTGAAACTTATAGGGGTAGTATCATTAGGATTTTTTGGGTCATTAGCGATACCCTTACCAGGAATTGTTTTAAAGTTGCTCATAATAGTTGATTTAAAATTTAACAATTCTAAAGTAGGAATCCTTTTTGTATTGAGAATAAGTTTATCATAAATACCATGTTTTTCTGTCCAAATACAGGAAAACCCCTTTTTTAAATCTCCATTGTTTTCCTTTTGACTTATATAGCTGTTCTTCAGCAACTTTGTATAGTGCAAAATTAGAAGATGTAATCTCATTTTCTAAAACATCAAGACATCTATTAATATACTTAAATCAAACGTTATGAAAACAATAATCCTATTTATTAGCTTGACAATCATTTCTTTGGGATATACCCAAGAGAATTCGACTTTTGATCAATTGCACGGAATAGGTATCGAATCAGAATTATATCTATCCTATGACGGAACAAATTTTTATTATACTACAGAAAAACCTTCTAGTAGTGATACAACACCTAACAAGATAGAAAAAGGTGCTGTTAAAAATTTTCAGGTAAGTAATAGTCAAGAAAATACCTTCAAAATATTTCTTGGTTTTTATAATCCTTTACGAGCTAAAATCTCGTTTACATCGAGTGAAATAGAAGATACTAATTATACGGCAATTACTGATTTCATAAATAATTTGCCATCAGATATACCTTCTATTGCTTCATCGGTTGCAGCTAGCACACCTGCTGTTTATACTTCTACTATAAAAAAGAGAAAGAATGGTTTAGAAAAAATTAATCAAAAAGTTAATAGTATATATTCTGAATCTGCTTTTATGTTTGATTGGATAACGATGTTTAAAACATCATTGGATAAGACCAAAATGCTAAATGTACAAGGTGAAGTTGAACCGTTGTTTTTAAATTCTCTTGACAGAATTATTAACGTGGTTAATGGTATTGAGAATATAGAAAAACACCTTTTTAAAGGAGTGTCAATGCGTTTTAATTCTAAATCTGAAACATTAAGTGTAAATACTTGGATAAAAAAATCGAATGAAATTTTAGCTACTTCAGATATAAACAATTTGGATGAATTTTCCTCTAAGCTTACTCTTTCTGTAAAGGTAGCCACCAAATTGTTAGAAAATCAGGAGCAGGCTGAGTCAAAATTAAAATCTCTTAAAAAATTGCTTACTGATGATTTTATAGTAATTAACAGTCTATTAGATCCAAATGATTTAGACGTTAAAAATGGGGTGTTTAAGAACCTAACACAAAGTAAGATAGTTTTGATAGATGCAATAGTTTCTGAAAAACTAAAAGAATATGCACTTGCTATCGAAAAATTAACATCCCTAAACAAAAAACTAACTGATTTTACATCCCAATTTTCGAACCCAAAATATCCTAAAGGATATAAACTAATTACGGAGAATACATTTAACTGGAGCTTTGAAAAAGCACGACAATATGATATTGAGGGAATAAATATAAAGGATGACGAGCCAGATGAAGATAGCAAAAACAAGGTCATTTTTAAGGTTTCTAAAAGCCAAGGAAGATTAGCTTTGTTTGTTTCTGCTGGATTGTTTTATACTCCGTTTGAATATAAAAATTATGGTATATCAGAAGAAGGATTGGTAGCAGAAACTCAGGGAGACCCTGTGTATTTTAGACCAGCGGCCTATTTAAATTTTATGTTTAAACCCAAAAGAGGAGATATTTTGTATCCTTTAGTACAAGTAGGAGTTTCTCAGGGTTTAAAAACACCATTGTTTCCAATAGGAGCAGGGTTTTCTATTAGAAATAGGTTTTCTGTAACAGCTGGTCCCTTGTTGGCATTTCAAAATGAATTGGATCAATTATCGGTAGGAGCTACCGCAGATGATGTTGCGCTACAAGATGACATACAGTCTCATATAAGGGTGAGTTGGTATATTTCACTTAACTACAAACTAGGGAAATGATGGGAGGTAGAATCTACCATAGAATTGTAATATGGGGAGGCATATTATTATTTATCGTTTTGTCTTGTAAGTCAGAGAAAAAAGAAGAGCATATTATTTTAGAAGAATCAGAAAGTACGCAAGCTATTTCAATAGATTCTCTTGCATTAAAAACTCAAGGATTTTGTACACAAATGTCACCCTATAGTACAGATAAAATTGCCATGTTTTATGAATATTTAAAGGATTCAAGCAATAATTATGATAAGACATTATTGGCTTGTGAATATTGTGAGTGGGTAGAAAATGAAGAACCTTTATGGCGTAATGATAACAAGAGTAATGAATTGTCTGATTGGCCTGGGGATAGTTATCAAAACAAAGAAGATTTTCTAAGTATTAAAGCTGCAATTTATGGTGATTTAATTTGGGACTATAACGAATTATATGTTGCTTTTTTAAATGGTAATGAAGTAGCACAAAACAAGGTAATGGAATATGCAAAGGAATGGGAGCAATGGTGTGCTGTTAAATTTAATTTTAATAGCCCAACAAGCTCTGCTGATATTATAATTTCTTTTGAAGAAGAAGGGTATTGGTCCTATATAGGTTCAGAATCCAAAAAATATAGTCCTTCGATGAGTTTAACAGGTATCGAAAAAGAAAATCCTGATAATTTTAGAGGTACCGTATTGCATGAATTTGGTCATGCTCTTGGTTTAATACATGAACATCAAAGACCTGATATTCCCTTTGAATGGGATGAAGATGAAGTTGTTAAATACTATAGAGAAGTACATGGATGGAATAGAGAAAAAACCAAAAAAAATATAATTCGTCAATATAGTTTTGATCAAACAAACCATAATGATCTTACAGTATTTGACCCAGAATCGATTATGATGTATTATATCCCCAAAGAATTTATAAAATATGGATATGAATCTTTTGAACGCAACAATACCTTATCTCGACTAGATAAGAAACTCATTAGGGATAAATATTATTAGCTCTTCGATATTTATTCAAGGATTAATTTTTTTATAAATCAATAAATTAAAGAATACATTTCTATATTTGATGTACTAATAAACTTCATTTTCATTTATATCTTTTGTTAAGTGAAGTATTTAATATTAATTATAGATGAAAAATTATGTACTTCTTGTTTTTACGTTTTTTTGTGTGTTAGGAGTTGCTCAGGAAACATGTGATGCAGATAGTTTTCAAGTAATGGTTCAAAAAAAATTGGCCAAAAGCAAGAAAATAGAAAAGGATAGTGAAGAAAAATTTGAAGCCTCAGTCGATAAATTAGCGAAATTAAAAGGATGGGATAATGATAAAAAATTGAGCTATTTATTAGAAATGGTTTCTACTGATTCTTTTAAGAAGTCGACTACAGCCAAGTTTGACGAAATCCGTCAGGTGATGGAACTTTTTGGAAAAGCAGATAAAGTAGGGGCGACAAAAAACAATTGTGAAATTCTTGCCAAGATAGAGGGTAAACTGGATAAAGTGATGAAAATTACTGCAAAAGAGTGGGCGCTGGTGATGGAGCAGGTCGAAAAAGATTCTCAATAATTGTATTTACTTTTTATTTAAGCTGAATAGGTTATATCACTTTAAAAGGGTATCTCATTTTTTAATGTAACTGGTTACATATTTTTTCGTATATTTGTGTAACCAGTTACATATTATGGAAAAAGATTTTTTAAATTCTTTAGCTTCAGCAGGCTATACAGCACGTATAAAAAGGATTAGTGATAGTTTAATGTACGATGCAAGAAGAGTATATGCAGAAATTGATTTGGATATAGAGCCTAATTGGCATTTAATTTTTTTGTTGTTAAAACAAGAAAAAACACTTTCTGTTACAGAAATTGCCGATGTACTTGGGTTTTCTCACCCTGCGATTATAAAGATCGTTAAAAAAATGAAAGCTAAGGGATATTTAGATAGTAGGACAGATCCCAATGATTCTAGGAAACAACTTATGGAGTTGTCTTCTAAAGCAAAGCAAAAGCTTCCTGAGTTTGAAAAAGAATGGAATCATATTAAGACGGTAATTGAGAATATAATAGACAGTGATATGGCTAGATTATTAACTCAATTAGAAGAAAAGTTAAGACATACAAGTCTTTTAGAAACCTATAGAAATAGTATAAAATGAAGCATTTAACCTTAGATTTTACTATCGAAACATTTAGATCCTTACTTGATAAGAGTTCATCTCTTATTATTGATAAATATAGAACTATCAGTGATCAAAAGGGATATCATGATGTTTCACAACACGAAATAGAAAAATGGTTTGATGAACCCATTCCACAAGAAGGAATATCCACAGAAACACTATTTAAAATAGTAGAAGAAAAGATATTTGATACTGCTACGGGTAATATAGGACCACATATGTATGCTTATGTAATGTCTGGTGGAAACCAAATAAGTATTATTGCCGATAAACTAGCTTCTGCAATTAATCAAAATGTTGCAAAGTGGCATTTGGCACCTGCATTAACAGAGATAGATAAAAGAGTTATTCAATGGGCAGGAGAAATGACAGGTTTTGGAAAGAATGTAGGAGGGTTTATAGGGTCTAGTGGTTCTGCTGCCAATTTAGATGGTCTTACGGTTGCCAGGAATATTTTTTTTGAAAGAGAGAATATTAGACAAAAAGGCCTTTTTGGTATGAAACCTTTTACAGTGTACTGCTCTGACCAAGCTCATAATAGTATTGATAAAAGCGTGCAATTATTAGGAATAGGAAGTGATAACCTGCGTAAAATTAAATCTAAAAAGGATTATACAATAGATATCGAGTTGCTTAAAGAACAGATTGATAAAGATATTAATGCAGGTTATATGCCTTTCTGTTTAGTGGGTAATGCAGGAACTGTAAATACGGGAGCAATAGATGATTTAAAGGAGCTTTCTAATATAGCAAAATTACATAACATGTGGTTTCATATCGATGGTTGTTATGGAGGTTTAGCTACGATATTAAATTCAAAAGTACATCTTTATAAGGGGCTAGAATTTGCGGACTCTTTAGCTTTGGATTTTCATAAATGGCTTTATCAACCTTTTGAAGTAGGTTGTTTATTGGTAAAAGATTGGAAATATATGAACAAGACATATTTTCAAAAAGCTTCATATTTAGATAAATCATTAGAGAAACAAGATGGGCGCTTAGAATTTAATGAGCATCATTTTTTGCTTTCAAGAAATGCCAAATCTCTTAAAGTTTGGATGACATTAAAAGCATTTGGATTAACAAGAATAAAAGAAATGATTCAAAAAGATATTGACCTGACTAGGTATCTTAATCAAAAAATAAATGACTCGATTGATTTTGAGGTAGTTGCAGATTCCCCTTTAGCGATTTCGTGTTTTAGGTTTAAGGGAAATATAACCAACAAGCAGGATATCATAGATTTGAACAAGAGATTAATTCCTGCTTTAGAAAAAGATGGACGAGTATTCATAACAGGAACAACCATAAAAGGCGAATTTGTATTGCGAGCATGTTTTATCAATCATCGTAAAAATAAAGAAACAACAGATTATTTGTTACAAGTTATTCGAGAGGTAGGGCAAACCTTAATTTAATTAGTTTATTATGTGTGCTATCCAAGCTAGAAAAGCGAAAAAGGAGGAAATTGAATGGGTAAACTCACAATATAAAGAAGTGGGCTTTGTTGCTTCTAATTTTTATAATGAATTTATTGCAATTGTAGAAGTAGATGGTAGAAAGGCTGGGCTCGGACGATTAGTCATTATAGATGAAGGTAATATCGAGTTAGGAGGAATCTATGTTTTAAAAGAATTTCGTCGTATGGGGGTTGCAGATCATATTGTGGACTTTTTGTGCACAAATAACTCTTTTAAAGAAAGAATTATCTGGTGTTTACCATTCGAGCATCTTAAAAAATTTTATGAAGGCTTTGGGTTTAAGAAGTCAAATATGGTAAAGGCACCAAAAGTAATAGCACGTAAACATGAATGGTGTAATACCAATTATGATCAAATAGTTTTATTACTAGCTAAAACTTTATAGTATACTATTGCTAATATTTATAACGTTGATGTTTAGTTTATACAATTAAGTCTTCATTAATTGGTAATGGATCTGAAAGCTTTGTAGTATCTAAAAAAGGACTAGAAAATACATCTTGCATAGGCATGGATAAAAGAGAATTTCTAACTTTTTTCCACTTTTTAACATTATCTCCAAACATATGATTTACCAAGTCAGGAAAACTCCAATCAGCATTTTTTCCCCAGTGTATGGTAAAAGGTATATTATTGTTTTTTAGGGCCTCAATCATTTTGGTACAATAGTTTTTTAGACTGATAATGTTTTCTTGATCGTTCCATTGTATCCCATCAATTTCTATCATACAAGTAAACGGAAATTTTGAAAAGGCCATTGTAGCTTCTGATTGCTTAATAAAACGCATAGCAAAGATTCCAGGTACAGGATGTTCTCTTGTAAGTTTAGCTAGTACTTCTAATGCTTTGGAAGAATTCGTATGATCGACACCAAAAGAACAGGCAAAAGCTTTTCCTTGGTAGCCTGCATCCCAGAAAATTTCAGATAATTTTCCTACGGTAGTTTTCTCTTCTTTGGGAAGGATAGAGGTTTTAAGAAGATTGATAAGCTTAGGAATCGCCTTTGGTAATTTTTCTGCTATTTTGATAAACAAGTATATAAGATCTAGATAAACAAACTCTTTCTGAAAAGGGATTGGATTTCCAAAATCTGCTTTATAATTTTCGTAGTATTTTATTTTATAGATAAACTCTACCGCATATTCCTTTTCATCTGTATTATAGGGATTCATAAAGATTTTATAATGAAAAGGGCGTAAGCCTTTAAAATCGGCTTGCGGAATTTTAGGGTCATAATTGTTAAAGTCTAAAGTGTCTGCAAGTTGAAGCGCTTCTTGTTTATCGATTTTTTTCACATATCTATGAAGAAGATATAAATCCTCTGTTTCAATAACCACTCCATGTATAAACCCCATTGATCCTAACCCTACTAAAGCGGCATTAAATATATCGTCATCCCGAATTATTCTGGTTTTATAACTTTTTAAGTAAGTGTCATTTAGTGCAGGTTTGGATTTTCGTTCTATATAGATATTATCTTCTGGATTAGGACCGGTAATAAGGTTGAGTCCTACTACATAATCTTGTACAGAACCAACATCGATAGTAGAACCGTGTACACCGGTAGAAATACATCCTGCAATTGTTTGACCGTTACTTGCTCCAGAAGTTTTTAGTGACTTCCCTCGTTGTTCTAGGTGACGTGAAATTTCTTTAATTTGATTTCCACATTGAAACCAAAATAAATTATTGTGATTATAGTTAGAATCCTCATGAAGTTCACCTTCAAAAATTGAGAATTTTAAATTCATAAAACTATTAAAATGCATACGATCCTTACAATGAGCTATATTAGACATAGACCATTTGGAGCCAATGGCTCGAAAACGTTCGTGATTATCGGCAGCTTCTTTAATAAGCTTCTGAATTTCTTGTGCAGCATCATTATATTTTTCACGCTTCGAAAAACGAGAAGATCCTTTTTCTAGTTTGGTAGTAAGAAATAGTTTTAAAGGAAAAGGGCCATTCTTATGTAAGGTGTCCCAACGTTTTCTTTCATCAATTTTTGTAGTAGCCATGTTACAAACTGTTTTCTTTTATACAAACATATTTTATTGATACTTTTTTCTTTCTTCCAAAAGTGATCGCATTTAATAAAATACCTCCAAAAGTAGATCTGTACTCTACTGTATGAAGGGCTCCCGAGGGGCAGTTCGATATGTTAAAATAATGCTCTCCCGTAGTTAATTTTCGTGTAACTATGGTATCTAGTTCATACACATTGTATCCAGCATATGCATCTTCTTTTTCGGTATCTGCGGGTTCCCATTGCCCATTTTCTACCTGAAATCTTATAGAATAGCAAGAGTTCATAATCAAAATAAGACTGCACCAAATTATTGTTCTAATCAAGAAAGGCATAGTGTTTTTTTTAGGATATACATCAAAAATAACTCATTTTCAGGTATTTATAAAGAGGTAATTCTCCCTTCTTTAGAGAGGTTTTTTCCCCTTTCTGTAAAATTATCTCTATCCAACACTTATTGTTAAATGTCATTTACAGATTGTATCGAGCCATTAACAGATAAAATTATAGTAGAAAAATGCTTGCCAGTACTTTTGAAAATAAAGGAAACTAAAAATATAATGAATATGATGAAGCTAATATCATTTGCGATTGCGATTATTTTATCTATTGTAGCTACTTACTCGCAGTCTTTAAAAGGAACTGTTTATGATAAAGAAACAAATGAAAGTATATCTTATGCTACTGTAATCTTAAAAGATGATAAAAATGAATTTTTAGAAGGTGTTACTACCAATGATAATGGAGATTATGTGTTAAGTTATAGTGAAGGAGAGTATACCATCGAAGTAAGCTTCATGGGGTATAAAACATATTCGTCACTAATAAAAATAGATAAAGAATCTGTACTTAATATTAATCTCGATCGGGAAACAACGACTTTGGATGAAGTTGTGGTTACAGCAGAGGAAACTACTATAAAACAATTGATTGATAAGAAAGTAATACATGTAGGTAAAGATTTATTATCAAGCGGAGGAGATGCTACTACAGTCTTAAGTCAATTGTCAGAAGTACAAGCCGATGTGAATGGCAATATTAGTCTAAGAGGTAGTTCTAATGTAAATGTGCTTATAAACGGGAAACCATCTCCATTAAGTACTGCAGAAGTGTTACAACAAATCGCTGCAGAGGATATTAGTAAAATAGAAGTAATCACCTCTCCATCTGCAAAATATCAAGCAAGTGGATTAACAGGTATTATAAATATTATTACCAAAAAAAAGGTTAAAAAAGGAATTTCACTTACGACTTCTACCAACGTTAATTCTTTAGAAGGACATGGAGTACGAAGTAACCTTACGTATGGTCGTTCTCAAACCAACTATAAATTTGGAGTTTCTTATGACAATAGAATATTTGAGAACGAAAACACTCAAAGTAGAGAAGGTGTCCAACCCTATGAACAAATAAATGATTATAAGTTTGATGGCAAAATCTATAAAATAAATGGAGGTATAGATTGGTTCCCAAATAAACAAAATGAATTTTCTGTTGGAATCGATTATACCGATAACGGACATTCGTTAAACAACCAATCCATAATTACTCAGAATGATATAGTAACAAATCAAAATAGATATGCTACACATTCTCATATCACCTTAAATACCAACGGTAATTATAGATACAATTTTAAGAATGAAGAGGATTTTTTAGAATTTGATGTACAACTATCAAATAATACTAATGTATTAAAGAGTGATTTTATGCCTAATATAGCAGTGTTAGATAATGCTACAGATAATGATGTGTTTATTGTAAATACTGTTTTAGATTTTTAATAAGAAACTTAAAATAGAAGCTGGGACTTTATTAAATAGACAAAAATTGGATAACTCCAGAGAATTTTTTGATGAGATTAATACGGTAGTATCCAAAGAACTTTTCGAAAATATACAATCTACCTATGCATTGTATACTTTGGTAAAATATGATTTTGATGTATTAAAAGTTCAAGCTGGTATAAGAGGAGAGTTGTTTGCTCGTGAAGCTAATTTGATCTCTGATGATACACATGTTAAAAATGAATATACGAATGTATTTCCTTCATTACATTTTAGTTATCAGCTTAAGGAAGACCAAACATTTGCTTTGGGATATAATAGAAGAACATGGAGGCCTGCCTTATGGCAAGTTAATCCTATTGCGTTTCAAAGTAATGAGTTTTCAATTGAGCAGGGAAATCCTGCATTAGAACCAGAGTTTTCTAATAATTTTGATTTCTCATATCAGTTAGAAAAGGAAAAGTTTAGTATCTCTCCATCGCTCTCATATCGCATTACAGAAAGTATAATAACATCTCAAAACTTTGTTAAAGATGGAGTTAATGTTTCTACATACGTTAATAATGGGGGTATAGATGCTTATGGAATGGCTTTGTCTTCAACAATTAAGCCTTATAAGTGGTTTAATAGTAATATTAGTTTTTACTGGAATTATAGAGAATTTAGAAATGATCAAATAGGTTTTACCAGAAATTTTAGTAGAAGCGCCAGTCTAACAGTTAGAAATCAATTTACTATTTCCAAAAAAACAAAAGCCATATTGTCATTTCATTATTTTAATAATAGTGTTTCATTTTTGGGTACACAAAAATACTCTTATCAGATAAATGTAGGTATCAGGCACAAAATCTTAAAAGATAAAGGAGGTATAAATTTACGGATTAATGATATATTTAATAGTCAACGATATCAAGGAGTAGATTCTGGTGTAGGATTTGTACAAAATTATAGTTTTAAACCTGTTACCAGAGTTGCATATTTATCCTTTTCTTATCGTATAGATGGAGGAAAAATTAATCAACGCAATAAAAAGCATAGACAATATAAAAGTGGGGTTATTGATTAGTACTTAACTATGTTATAAAGACTAAATAAAAATTGATAGATTTATACTAGAAATATGATTGACGTATGAAAAAAGTATTAAAAAAAACACACTTAGAAATTGGTCTGCATCTGTTGTTTTGGATAGTATATATTACATATCCAATTCTTCAGTATGGAAATGAAGACTGGTTTCATTTTGAATTTAAAGAGACTTTTAGAAACACATTTTTTATAGCGACCTCTGTGTACATTACTTATTTTATAGTGAGTAAACGCTTAAATAAAAACATAAAATCTAATATACTTTTAATATTACTAATTATAAGTATTGTTTTTTTCAATTGTTATGTAAATATGCAAGCATGTAAATGTGAACGCCTTAGAATTTGTACTATTAGTAAAGTTGTAGAATACTTCTTGGTAATTACCTTCTTTATGGCATTATTGGCTATAAAGAAGAATATCATAAATAAGCAGATTATAGAGAAAACAGAAAAAGAAAAGGCACGTGCAGAACTCAAAAGTTTGAAAGCGCAAATGAATCCACATTTTTTGTTTAATACCTTAAACATGTTGTATTCTAATGCAATTCAAAAAGATGAAGTTTTAGCAGATAAAATTTTAAAACTGTCTGATAGTTTGCATTATTTATTGCATGAGGGGGATAAAGAACGAGTTGCTATATCGAAAGAGATTGAGTTTATTAGTGGATTTATTGATTTACAAAAAGCTCGTTTAGGAAAAAAAATAGCGGTTAGTTTTGTAAATGAAATAGATAATCTTGAACAAACTATTCCTCCATTACTATTAATTCCATTTATAGAGAATGCATTTAAATATTCTAGTATGACCGAGGGGAAAGATATTCCTTTGATTATTCGAATGAATTTATTAGATAAGAATTTTAGTTTGTATGTTGAAAACCAATATGATCAAAATTATGATACTGAACAATTAGCAATCTGGAAAGAAAGTGGCATCGGGATAGAGAATGTAAGACGTAGACTTACTTTATTGTTTCCTTCAAAACATAAGTTAGAAATAGACTCTTCAAATAACAACATATTTAAAGTGAACTTAGAAATTGATTTAGTATGAAATGTATAGTTATAGAAGATGAGTTACCTGCACAGCAATTATTGCAAAAGTATATTGATCAAACCAATACTATTCAATGTTTAGGGATATTTGAATCTATTACAGAGTTGTCCCTTCAGGTTTTAGAAGAGGTAGATTTTATTTTGTTAGATATACAATTACCAGGAACAAATGGTATAGAGTTTTTAAAAAATTTAGAAATTAAACCTAAAATCATTGTAACAACGGCTTACAGGGATTATGCAATAGATGCATTTGAAGAGGCTGCGGTAGATTATCTTCTCAAACCTTTTTCTTATGAAAGATTTTTAAAAGCTATTATGCGAGTGCAGCATAGTCTTATAGATAAAAAAAGCAATGATAGTTCTAAGGAGTTATTTGTGTATGCTGATAAAACCTTTTTTAAGATAGTAAAGGACGAAATCTTATATTTAAAATCTGAGGTGGATTATGTGTACATCTTTTATGCCGATAAAAAACTATTGGTACAGGATAGTATGAATAATTGGGAAAAAAAACTTCAAGAAAACAACTTTATAAGAGTTCACCGATCTTATCTTATAAACTATAGTAAAATAGATAAAATTCAGGGTAATCAACTCTATATCCAAAACACATCAATTCCTATTGGTAAAACGTATAAAAAGGCCTTATTGCAGTTGGTTAAGGATTTGTAATTTTAATTATGCTTAATATGCATGATTTTATACAGGTTAAACCATATTGTTTTATTGAGAATATTAGTGTTTTTTTGTTGTTTTAATCGAATCTAATTTTGCTTTGGTTAATTCATGTACTCTTTTTAACTCTTTACTTGTTTTATAGTTTTTACCGTATGTAAATGCTTTTTCTATCGCTTGAATCGCTTTGGTATAAAGTCCAGATCGATAATATAAAAAACTTTCAAACTCGGCAAAATAGATGTCATTTTGAGCATTAGCACCGTATTTCTTGGCTTTTGTTATGTATTTTAATGCCTCTTTATACATTTTCTTTTTGTAATAAACTACAGCCATAAATTCATACCCTTTTGGTAGATTAGGAATTAGTTCTGTACTTTTTTTATAACATTTCAATGCTTTATCATATTCATCATTGTAATAATATGCCATACCTAAAGACCAAATGGCAGCAGCACTATCAGGATACATATCTACAACTTTTTGAAAATATTTCTGTGCCTTTGGATAATCTTCTTCTACCAAAAGTGAATACTCTGCTTGTATTAAGTTTTGTTCAGATTTTAAGGTAGTTGTTTTTGAAAGATTGTATGCTTTAGTAACGAGTTTTTTATATTCTTTTGGATCTCTTATATAAAAACCGCTCATTAAGATGCCACTAGGGTAATTAGGATCTAATTCGATAATTCTAGTTGCTTTTTTTTGGTATTCTTGCTTATCACCATAAAAGTAAAAGTTCTTTTCTAAATCATTTAAAATCTGGTGTACTTCTGGGACTCTAGAATCTACAGCCAGTGTAAAACCATAGGTCTTTAGGTTTTTAGGGGCAAACTTTTTAACAAATTCATCTTCAATTTGACGTTCTGTTTTTTGAGATGTACAAAAGAAAAAGCTTAATGAAATAGTAAGAATTACTAAATATTTGATGTGATACATATCTATTTACTTTAATTATTTTGAAACTAAATTAAATAGGATATATATGTAGCTCTTAAAAAATAGATCATACTCGTTTAAAAAACTATAAAGGATATAAAAGTGTCTAAGTATTTGATAACAATGAAATGACTTTTGTAGAATGACTTGATCCAATTGGGATTTCTATATCTCGAATTTCTACATCTTTTTGAGTAAAAGCAGTAATTTTATCAATAGCTACTATATAAGAACGATGTGTTCTAAGAAATAAGGTGGACGGTAATTGATCTTCTATTTTACCAATATTACTTTTTACCACTAATCTTTGATTAACTGTATGAATTCGTACGTAGTCTTTTAGGCTTTCTATGTATAAAATATCATTATAAACAATCTTAATATGCTTCTTATTTATGTTCACATAGAAGAATTTATTACTAGAGGCCTCTTTGGTAGGAGTTGTTTGGGGGGGCTGAATTCTTTCATAGTATCTATCAATTGATTTTACAAACCTATCAAAAGAAATAGGTTTTAATAAATAATCGACAATATCTAGATCATATCCATCCAAGGCGTATTCTCTATATGCTGTTGTAATTATGACTTTTGGCGGGTTCTTTAACGATTTTAGAAAATCCAACCCCATCAAAACAGGCATTTCGATATCTAAAAAAAGTAAGTCAATTTTTTCTCTTTTTATAACCTCAAACGCTTCTACGGCACTATAGCAACTGGCAATGATTTCTAAACCATTTAGCATTGTAATATGATTTTTAAGCAAATCAATTGCAGGAGACTCATCATCGACAAGTAAACATCGTACCATGTTAATCTAGTTTTAAGGTTAATTTCAAATTAAAGAAGTCGTTTGTTTTATTAGTTTCTAATTTATGGTTTTTGGGATAAATGAGATCTAATTGTCTTTTGATATTAGTAAGGCCAATACCACTTTTATAATCATCTGTTTTATTTCCATGCTTGGTAGTAACATTTGTATTCCAAACATTAAATTCTAGTTTCGAATCTGATTGAGTTAGTGTAATTTTAATTTCTGGTTTTATGATACTACCACTTACCCCATGTTTAAAAGCGTTTTCTACAATGGATAAAAGTAAAAGTGGTGCTATTTTTTGTGTATCGTTAGTAATGTTTTTTTCAAAAGTTACTTTTAATCTATTTTCATATTTAATTCGTTCTAACGCAATATAGTTTTCTATGGTATGTGTCTCTTCTTCCAAAGGAACAGATGTACGTTGGCTTTTATATAAAATATAGTCCAAAATTTCAGAAAGCTGTAGTACCATTTCGGGTGCCTTAGGAGATTTTGTAATTACATATGAATATAGATTATTTAATGTATTAAATAAAAAGTGAGGGTTTAATTGTGCTTTTAAATACTTAAGCTCGGTTGATATTTTTTCTTTTTCTAGTTGATGTATCTTTTCTTTTTCCAACTCTTGTTCCTTATTCGTTTTATAGAAATACATGATCAATGCAGGAAAATGAAACAGTAGCATATGAAAAGGAAAATCTACCAAACTAATTAATGGATAAGGACCATTAGCGCAATATTGATCTAGATAATAATATCCCATAAAACGATAAATAATGGTTAATAGGATAATTATTAGGATCATTGACATGACAAATACAACATATCTTTTTTGTTTTAAATAATGTGGTATTTGCCAGTAATTAAAAACATAAGCGGCAATTATTAAAAGAGGAAATTTGAATAAAGTTGTTTCTATGGTTTGTTTAAACAATTCCGGTTCGGTAGAAGAGAAGATGTAAAAAAGAAAAATACCGATCCAAAATAAAACATGTTCAAGAATCTTTTTATTGTTAAAACTCATGCATGAAATATACCATAATTTTGGTCGCTATATCAAATAAATTGCTGTTTGATCACTATATGTATACAAAACTAGAATAATCGTATATAAACCCATAAATAGAAGCTTTAGTGTTAAACATAGTCATTTAACTTTGTTTCTTCTATTTTCTTTACGTCATGGATTACTACTGCTTAGGTTTGTTATAATTTAAAAACGAATATCAAAACGAATATCAAAATGAATTATATTAATAGAATAGTACTATTTTTTACAGTTGTTTTTGCAGTTGGTTGTTCTTCTGTAAAGAAATTACAAAAAAGGCCAATTGGACTTATTAACAATGTCTCTTTTGTAGACTCAAAGTTTGATAATCCAAATGCATCTAATGGATTTTTGGTGCGGCATAATGATAAGACATATGCAATTACTGCAAAACATATTTTGTTAATATCTAAAACAGATAACATGAAATTTGTAGATTTTGAAGGTGATCTAAAACAATGGAAAATGCATCCTAAAAATGATAGTACATCTTATGTGATTACAGAGAGATTATTAAACACAAATAGAAAAGATTCACTTACCTGGAGTTATTTAGATTCAAATTGGGATACGTATAATGATTGGTTGGTTTTTTCTATTAAACAAAATAAAACGAATCATAAACCTTTGAAATTTAGAGAAAAAAAACTTAAAAATGGAGAGTGTTTATATGCTATAGGTTGGTCTTATAAAGATACTATTGGAGCGCAACGTGTCTATGAGTATAAATTTGATAAAACGGAAGGAGATTACCATCGTCTTATTCAAGTTCAAGGGCCTAAAAGTTTGGGAGGTATGAGTGGAGCCCCTATAGTTGATAAAAAAGGTAAAATAGTTGGCTTGATAACTTCTGGAGGAGAAGATAAAAAAACTAAAAAGATAGTTTTAGAAGCCACAAGTAGTAAAAACATTGTTCAATTCATCTCTCAATTAAACTAATACCAAATACATTATAAAATTGGACATAAGAGAAGAAATGAACAAACAGATAAGTGGTGTTTTATGGTTTATTTGGTATAAATATATATTACAACCTAAAAAGGTTTTATACTCCTTAAATTACATTCATTTATCAATTTACGAATACTTATTACAAATAAAAAATGTCCGTATAGGACATTTTTTATTGCATAAAGTTTGGTTTGATTAGGTTTTTAGAGATGTTTATGCAAGGTTTTTTATATATACCATTGCTTTAAGTTAATTATCTTAAGTGTTTTATAATGTGATGATTGTGTTTTTTTTAAATTTTATGATTTATTTTTTTTGCAACGATTAGACTCTACGTACGTCATTTAAAGCAGATTTGATCCGGACAAAGAAATTCGACAATTAATTAAAACCTAAACAAATAATTATAAATGAAAAAAATAGCACTCTGCTGTTTCTATTTTATTTCATTACAAAATCATGCTCAGCTTATTTCAGAAAAACAAAAGGTAGTAGATTCTACCACTAGTTTTTTAGAGAAAACAGAGTTTAAGCTGGGATATTTCGGAAACGCACTCTGGAATCCAGGATTAAGTAGTGGAGCAGAATATGTGATTAGAGAAAAAATCAGGATCAAAGAAAGAAAAAGAGGAAACAAGACCATTACAAAGCAGTTATTACTGAACGGTAATTTAGGTTTTTACTGGGATCCTCGAAGTCATGTAGGTGTTTTTACCGATTATGGGATCACTTGGCGACGCACCAATAACAAAGGAAAGCAAATTAGTATAGAGTTTAATCCCTTGGGATATCATCGCTCTTTTTTTCCAGAAACTTATGAAGTGAAAAATGGAGAAGTGGACAAAGTATTTCTTCCAGGAAGAGGTTACTATGCTCCCTCACTCTCATTAGGGTTTGGAAGACTAAGGAAAGGTAAGAAATTAACAGCTAGTTATTTTAATATCAATTTTAAGCTGTTAACACCTTATAATACTGGATCTCTACCTATGGTTTCTTTTAACTATGGATATCGTTTTAAATTAAAAAAGAAAAAAAAACATACAAAGAATGAGAAATAACTACTTAAAAATTGGATTGTTTTTTGTGCCGGTTTTATTCTTTATGTCTTGTGCAAAAGAAGATATTAATGATCTTAGTGATACATTTTATGTTCGTCATAAAGGAGCCGATATGCCCGCTCATATTTATGGCAATGCATCAGAAAAAGTGTTTCTGATTCTTTTGCATGGTGGACCTGGGGATAGTGGTTTGAGCTATCGTTTTGGTACCATCAAGAATAGGATAGAAAAATCTTGTGCAGTAGTATATTTTGATCAAAGAGGTTCTGGAATGTCTCAGGGAAGATTTTCTGAGAATGATTTTAATATTGATGTCATGACCGAGGATGTTATGGCTCTTGTAAAAGTGATTCAGCACAAATATGGAAATGATAGTCGTTTCTTTCTGATGGGGCATAGTTGGGGAGGCACCTTAGGAATTGCTACGTTACTAAAAAATAACAATCAAGATTTTTTTAAGGGATGGATTAATGTTGATGGTGTGCATGATTGGAGACAACTTTATTTTGGTTATATAGAAAATTACAAGGTATTATCTAAAGAGCAAATAGCATTAGGAAATAGGGTTGACTATTGGCAAAAGGTTTTAAATAAAGTAAAAACGGTGGATCCATTGAAACCAAACTTAGAAGATTTTTTTAAGCTTAATAGAGAAGCTTTTATTGCTGAAACAAATATAAGAAGGGATGGTTTCATAGTAAGTGATGGTGACTATGAAAAAGAAATTGTAAATAATTATGTGTTCAAAAATAATTTGCTTACCACGTTTTGGAGTGGAGCAATGGCTAGAAATGTATTAATAAGAGAAGATATTTTTAAGAATTGGAGTTTTGAAGACAGACTTAATGAAATAAAAATACCTTCTTTGCTTTTATGGGGAAAACATGATGTAGTGATTCCTTATCAAATTGGAGAACGTATTTCTGTTAAAATGGGATCTAAGTATAAAAAACATGTTCTTTTTGAACAATCGGGTCATTTTCCTGGGGGGACTGAATCACAAAAATTTGCAGATGAAGTAGAGGCATTCATTAGTATGAATAAATAGAGGCTATATTCATTTATTATTCCCCCAGGATTAGTTTGGTCTTGGGGGATACTTCAAAAAATAATTAAAACTGGATGTATTTATAGTAAAGTTAGGAGAAAATTCTCTATTTTTTACAAAACATATTTAGTGATGAAAAAAATAACCGTTTTTGTGTTTCTATTGATAACGTATATGAACTTTGCGCAAGAAACCTGTGGTAAAGAAGTTATAGAGAATTTTATTCAGGAAAAACTAGGAGAGAGTAGGCAAAAAGAAGTGCAAAATCAAAAAAGATATGAAAAAACGGTGAGTAAGTTAGCCGTTCTTAATAAGTGGGATAAAAAAGCAGAGTTGGCATACCTATCAAAGGTGTTAACTTCAGAATCATATCAACAATCTACCAAAGTGAAATATACAATTATAAGTGAAGTAATGGATTTGCTTTCTACGGTTGATGCAAAGGCTTCTTCAGGAAATTGTAAAATATTGACATCATTACAAGATATGTTGCAAAAGGTGATTCAGAAAAATAATGAAGAGTGGAATAAATTGATAGATGAAGTAAATAGCGATTATGAAAAGGTGGCTGCTACAAAAGGAACATTACCAGAATCATCTGAACGAGAAGAGATAGAAGAAGTGAGCCTTAATCCTTTGAGGCTAGTTGCACTCATTGGTACCTGGTTAGATACAGAAAAAGAAGAAAATTTTGTGTTTGCTCCAGATGGCACTGTGTTTAATCAAAAATTTGGAACTGATAACTTATATAATATGCGTTATTGGTATAGTAAAGAAGGAAAAATTTGTTTTACTTTTTCTGATGAAACCGAGGGAGGTATCTGTGTCCCTTATTCGCTTGATAACGATACATTATCAATGACTATTTTTGGAGATGAGATGAAGTATCAGAGAAAGTAGTATAGCTATTGGATTAAGAATATAAAATAAAAAACACACCAAGTAAAATACCAAATAGCGGGATTAATTTTTTTCTTTTGTTTTTTTCCTTAAAAACAAGTCCACCAATAACCACAGCAATGAGTATTTGACTTCTCTTTATAGCAGATAATAACATAATTAATGCTTCTGGGTCTTGTAAAGCTTTAAAATAAAAATAATCTGCTGCTTGTAATAATACTCCAACAGCTGGTATGCTCCAACGCCATTTAAATTCTATTCTTTTTTGCCGATATGGAAACCATGTTAAAGATAAAATGATGAGTAGGATTAATACAGAGTACCAGCAAAACCAAAATTGTAAGGTTTGAGGATTTAGAGCCAGATTCTGAATTAAAAACTTATCGTATAAACCACTAGAGGCTCCTAAAAATGTGGCACCAATAATAGCAAATATCCATTTATTTCTTTTAAAATTAATTCCCTCTTTTTTACCGATCCTAGAGTAGAGTAATACCGATAGAATGATAAGAAAAAAACCAATCCATTGTAAAAAGTTTGGTTTTTCCTGATAAATTAAAATAGCACCTATAAACGTAAAAAAGGGGCCAGCAGAACGTATTGGAGTTACAATTGTTATAGGTAAATGTTTTAGTGCCTGATAGGCCAGTACCCAGGAACTTGCCATGATCATTGATTTTATAAAGATGTAACCATGCGTTTTCCAGGAGATTTCTGTGATATGAAACCCAATTTGTTGAGTTAATTCTGGAAAATAAGAAGATAGTATTGAAAAAGGGAGGAGTGCTAAAAACCCCGATCCAATAGTACCCAATAATACAGGAAACACTTCATTTCCTTGTACTGCATGTTTTTTACATAAATTATGTAAACCCAAAAATAATGCTGCCAAAAGGCCTAAATACATCCACATGGCCGCGAATATAGTTTTTTAAATCTTTATCACAATTTGAACACATTAGCATTTAATTAGGCTAGGAGTAATCTACTTGTAATACAGTTATTTATAGGATTGTTTTTTTTAATGGATATATTATTTATATTTGTCAACCGACTGGTCGGTCAGTATTATTGAAAATATGGAAAACAAAAAGGAATTGATTATTAAGGTTGCTACAGAGCTATTTTCTGAACGAGGTTTTGAAAATACATCTATGTCAGCGGTATGTGAGAAGGCAAGTGTGTCAAAAGGCTTGATTTTTCATCACTTTAAATCCAAAGATGATTTATTAAGAGAAATATTTAAAAAAACCACACAAATTATTATTGAAGTTAATGAGGTCAAGGTAAATAATCAAAGCCCCAAGCAAAGGTTGCTCGCTTTGTTAGAGTCGTTCTTTGTTCAATTAAAAGAAGATAAATTATTTTTTCAACTTAACTTAAGCATGATCGTTCAACCAAAAACAAGAGAACTCTTAAACGATTTAATACATGAAAGATCATCTTTTATTTTACAATCAGTTATACACTTATTTGAAGATATCGATCACAAAAACTCAATACCAATGAGCCATATGTTTATTGCAGAATTAGATGGAATTGCTCTTAATTATTTGGGAATTTTTGATAACTATCCTTTAGAACAAATTAAAAATCATTTGATAAACAAATACAAAAACGATGAGATTTATAAAAACAGATAATTTAGAAGCAATAAATTTACTAAGAACAGAACTATATCAAAAGATAACAAACCCCATAGATGCTATGTGGGAAAAGCTGTATATAGCTTCGGCTCAAAATTATTTTATTACAGAAAATGAAGAAAACATTGGGTATTGTTGTATTGATGATAATAGAAGTTTGTTGCAGTTGTATGTAAAAGAACAGTATAGTAATTCTGTTAATCATGCGATTGCCAGTTTAATTAAAACAGGATTGATCAGTTCTGCCAGTTTAAGTTCTAGCGAGTCTATTGTATTTAATACTTGCTTATCCAATTCAAAGGCGTTGAAAACTAATACATTTTGTTTTCAGCATTTAAATAAATTGATGGATGTTGATGACCACTTAAAATTAGAACTAGTAGTAGAACGTCATATTCCTATGGTTAAATCCTTTTTAAAAGAACAAGTTGGTATGGTAGATACGTTTGGGTATACAGAAAACTTAGTAAAAAGAGAGGAAATATATATGATTCTAGATAATAATGAAATCATTGCTACCAGCGAATGTAGATGGAGCGACACGCAACCAAAAATTGCAGATGTGGGCATTATTGTAAATAGAAATCACCAAGGAAAAGGTATTGCAACCAACATATTGCAACAACAAGCAAACAGAGTTATTAGAGCAAACAGAAAACCAATTTGTTCTACAACAATAGATAATATTGCCTCTAGAAAGGCAATAGAAAGAGCAGGCTTTTACTGTACAAATATTATATTCGATATAACATTTTAACCCCAATGGCTTTATGACACTTCAGGATTTAGGATATAACAATGTATTAAAAAAATATAGAGATGAGAATGATTTAAATGGTTTTGGTATTGCACGAGTTGTTATAGAACATAAAGATAGGTATGTTGTAAAAAACGATTTACAAGAGTATGAAGCAGAACTATTAGGCAATTTAAGATTTACTGCTCAAAACAAAAGAGAGTTACCAGTAGTAGGGGACTGGGTTGCTATTTCAGAATATGATGAAAACAAAGCTATAATTCATCATATTTACCCAAGAAATTCTATTTTAGAAAGAAAGGCAGTTGACAAAATAGGACAGGCACAAATTATTGCAACAAATATAGACTATGGGTTAATCGTTCAGTCGGTAAATAAAGATTTTAATATCAATAGGTTAGAAAGGTATTTAAGTGTTTGCAATGTTTCTAAAATAGCTCCTATAATCGTGTTAAGTAAAATCGATTTAATAACAGCACCTCAATTGAGTGTGCTTTTTAACAAAATTAAAGAACGAATCAAAAATGTTTCTATAGTACCGATTAGCAATCAATCACAAATAGGAATAGAAGTGATAAAGTCCCAAATGATTAGAGGTAAAACTTATTGTTTACTGGGTTCTTCGGGTGTAGGAAAATCTACACTTGCCAATTCATTAAAAGGAGAAAAATTAATGAATACAAGAGAAATTAGTAAAGGCAGTGATAAAGGAAAACATGTCACAACTCATCGAGAATTGATTGTTTTGGATTATGGAGTTTTAATCGACAACCCAGGAATGAGAGAAATTGGATTAACAGATGCATCTAATGGGTTAGAGATAACTTTTGATGAAATTGTTGAGCTCTCTATGTCGTGTAAATTTAATGACTGCTCACATACTAATGAAAAAGGTTGTGCTATTTTAGAAGCTATTGAAAATGAACATATAGACCTGGATGCATATGCTAATTTCAAAAAAATGGAAAAAGAACGTGTTTTTTTTGAAGCAACATTACAAGAAAAGAAAAAGAAGAATAAAAATCTAGGTAAACTAATTAGAAATACCCAAAAAGCTAGAAGAAATAATAAGTATTAATTTATCAAACTTGACCTATCATAATCAGTAGTAGACATCGTAGAGTAATTCTTTTTATTTTCCATAAGCTTCACGAGCTTTTTTAATATTCGGAAAATTTGCATTTGCCCAACCAGCCAAATCACATACATGTGGTACTAAACTACTACCCATTTTTGTCAAATTATATTCTACTCTTGGAGGGATTTCTGGGTATATAGTTCGATTCACTAATCCATCAGCTTCGAGGTTACGTAAAGTTTTGGTAAGCATTTTTTGAGACACATCGGGTATAGCCTTTTGCAGTTTATTGAAACGAAGTTTTTCTACTTTATTTAGTTCAAAAATTACCAGAACAGACCATTTATCACCAAACCTATCTAATACATATCGAACTGGGCATTGAGTATCCGAAATTAATTTTGATTTTTTTTCTATCATAAGTTATTGGTTTTCAGTATTAGTAACTTCTAGGAAACTATATTTCTTGTATGTACCTTCTTGTTTGATGCTAAATTACTTTTTATCTTAGACTTACCAAAATATAATAAGTTACTTTTAGTAAGTATGTAATTTAATTAGGCTTAATGAGAAGAAAAATAATTTATATATCAGATCCACAATGTGGTTGGTGTTATGGTAACGCAAAAAATATTACCGATATATATCATCGTTTTAAATCAGTATTTGATTTTGAACTTTTAAATGGCGGTATGTGGGTTGATGAACATTCTCCGCGTGGGGGACAGCAAATTTCAAATTATATTAAAGAAAGAGCGCATCAGATTACTGCAATTACGGGTAGATCAATACACTCAAGCTTTTTTGAATTGATTGCAGATACAAAACAGATTTTGAGTAGCCTAGAACCAAGTGCAGCGATTGTTCTTGTTAAAGAATTAAAACCAGAAAGTACCTTTGTTTTTGCCAAACAGTTGCAGGATGCAATGTTTAAAGAAGGAAAACCTCTGGATGTTTTAAGGACTTACTTACCGCTTTTAAAGCATCTGGATATTGATCATGAAAAATTCGAAAATCATTGGATGACCAACCAAAATTTAGAGAATACATTTAAAGAGTTTGCTTTATCAAAATTTATGACGAAAAGTTATCCGACTTTATTATTACAAGAGGGAGATAATGTTACCACGATAGCTTCAGGTTATTTTGATCTAAAAACCGTAGAAAGTAAATTAATGTTATTAGATAGCTCTGTTATAAAACAGCAAGACAATGACCATAATTATTGTAAAATAAACAGAGACTGTTAGAGAAAATACAACGAAAGAAAATTGTAAGAAATATAAAAAATAAATTAAAAAATATGAAAAGACTCTTAAGAATTGATAGTAGCCCTAGAAAAGGAGCTTCTATAAGTAGGCAATTGGCAGATAAACTTCAGGAACGTATCCAAAATGAAGAAACAATTAATATTCAAACAAGGGATCTGTATTATGATGAGTTGGTAAAATTAGGCAACGAAGATCAGATAAACGGTTTCTTTACACCATTAGAGCAGCAAACCGAAGCTCAAAAATCTGCAATCGCAGGTTCTAATGTATTGGCCAATGAGTTTGCACAAGCAGATACGTATTTGTTTGCGGTACCAATGTATAATTTTGGAGTTAGTGCTGCTTTAAAAACTTATATTGACCTAATTTCCAGGGCAGGAATTACTTTTAATTATGCAGATGGGGCACCGGTTGGTTTATTAGAAAATAAAAAAGCTTATGTTGTTGTTGTAACAGGTGGGACTCCTTTAGAAAGTGATTATGATTTTGTAACCCCTTATTTACGTTTGTTTCTCAATTTTATTGGAGTAACAGATATCGAATTCATAAAAGTATCTTCTACCAATACCAATGCAGAGGAAGCTTTGGCAGCTGCAAAAACTGAGATTGAAGTTTTATCGCTAGCTTAGTTTTGATAGATTATCTTATAAATAATTTTTAATAGATAGCTTACCATCATTAGGAAAGTTGATCGTATAAAAATACAATCCAATCATCTAGATGATTGGATTGTATGGTTTTGATGATATTTTAGTAAAATGTATGAATGATTTTATAAGCCTAGTAAATTCATTTTCTCTTTTTCGTAACGGCTATCTTCAGCAGGATAACGCAATATATTTTCATATTTTCCGATATCTTTAGCTTGGGCATAGATTAGACTCTCACCGGCATACGATGGGATTTTTTTGTAGATAGTATCTTCATAGGCCTTGGATGCTGATATTATTTCCCAGCCTTTCGTTGTAAACATTTTTATGAGATCATCGATAAAAAGAGCTGCAGCCAAATTATGATGCAGTAAAAGCGTATGATTGATATGTCTACCATTTAACTCAAATGATAATTTTTCATAAAATTGCGCACGTTCCCATATATGGTTTAAATAGAAGCTTTTGTACTTACTAATATCTGCATTAGGATTTTCTCTTAACCTTTTAAGTAATTTGTGATCAATATACCAGTCAGAAGCATCTATGGTGACATAACCATTCCTATAATTTTGATCTTTTAAAAAATTACGAAATTCAACAATTTTTTCTTTAGTATTTCCTTCTTTTAAGTAAGGGAATCTAAAAAACTTACTGTAGTTAGTGTATGAATTAATTAGTTGGTCATTGATTAGTAATTCATTTTTAAAGTCTTCGATACTTGTTATATTAAAATTAGGGTGGGTAAATGTATGGTTTGCAATTTTATGCCCATCATCATTCCAGCTTTTTAGCAAATGTTTCCCTTTATCATTTGTTTTACCGTTTCCTGTTACAAAGAATATGGTTTTTACCTTAGCATCCCTTAATTTGTTTAGAAGCATTGTATTCCATTGATCAAAGGTGTAATTAACCTTATCATCTAATGACCCATCATCAAAAGTAAAACTGATTTTTGGTTGAGAAAAACTGCAAAAAGAAAGCAGTAAGATCCATAGTAGAATTAAGTGTTTCATCGATTAAAATTAAATTTTAGTTGTAACATTATTCTAAATAACTTAACGGGTTAACATGTTTACCATTTTTCTTTACCTCATAATGTAAATGGGGCCCGGTAGAAAGCCCTGTTGTACCAACATAACCAATAATATCTCCTTTTTTAATTTCTTGGTTTGTTTTGACATTAAAGCCTTTTAAATGTGCATACCAGGTTTCGTATCCTTCTGTATGTGTTATAATGATTAAATTTCCCCAGTTACCTTGCATTTTAGCTTTTGCAACTACACCGTTTGCTGTGGCAAGTACAGCGGTGCCAGGGCTAGCTTTTATGTCAATTCCTGTATGAATATTTTTTTTGGTTCCATTTATTAGTTTTCTTGCTACTCCAAAACGTGAAGAGATATCATCCTTAGTACCGTTTTGTACTGGAAATAAAGAAGGAGGTGAGCTTATAAATTCTGAAACTTCTATGACATTTAAGAACTCATTATCTTCGATATGACGAGATGTGAATGCAGAAATAAGTAAAGTACAAACAGGCACAATTAAAAAATACTTAAGTTTTGAAAGTCGACTGGATTTAGATTTTGTCATCATAATAATTCGTTTTTTAAGAATGGATTGATTGAAATAATTGTATAGATTATTAAGTTTAGTTGCCTCTAGATTCTCTAATAATAATTGCATATACCGAGAAGTTTTTACACCATTTTGAAGTACGCCTTGGTCTGCCTGGAATTCGTGAACAGATTTTAATGATCTTCTATAAGAATAAATTAGAGGATTAAACCAAAAGAAAGCAGTATATACTTCTGTTAAAACAACATCCCAGGAGTGTTTTAATCTAATATGTACTTTTTCATGTTCCAGAATTTGTTCATCATATTGTTCAAATTTATGAATAGGAATAAAAATCCAATCGAAATATGAAAATATGGTAGATACATTTGTAGTAATTAATTGATAATCTTTGTTTTGATGAACGATACTATTCTTCTTTAATATATATAGTTTTCGAGCTGTTATAAAAATCCTCAATAAATATATAGAAGAAATAAACCAGTATATAGTAATCAATACTATAGAGTAGTTAAATGATGAAGTTGTCAAAGATGTACCTGTAGTTTCTAAGTATGGATTATTGATTACATCTTCAAATATGGGAACTTCTACCATTTTTGAAGATAGCGCCGGAAACAAATTATCTAAAAACGGAATTATAATAGAAATCGGTACCAATAACAGTAGTATACATCTATTTGTTTGATGAAACGTTAATTTACTAAAGAATATAAGGTATAGAGTATATAATACCGAAAAGACCGAAGTGATTTGTAAGAGATAGCTACTTAGGTTATTCATCTTTAGCTTTTAATTTTTCAATTTTATCCTCTAACATTGTTTTCATTTCTTCTAATTCGGTAAGATCAAGATCTTCGTTATTAGCAAAAAACAACGCAAACTTGCTAGGTGAACCACTAAAAAAATTACCAATCACTTCTTTCATATGTTTTTTAAAATAGTTGTCTTTTGAGATGGCTGCATAGTATTGACGAATCTTACCGTAAGTAGTGAATTTTAAAAAATCCTTTTTTACTAATACTCTTACCACAGTAGAAATAGTGGTATAAGCGGGTCTGGGTTCTGGAAACTGTTCTACAATGTCTTTTAGAAATGCTTTTTCAAGTTTCCATACATATTGCATTACTTGTTCCTCAGCTTTTGTTAGTTCATTCATAGGGCAAATATATAAATTCAAACGAAGTATAACTACAAAAGTAGTTACATTACTATATTTATAGTTATAATTAACATTATTACCAACTCTTTTGTTAAAGTAATCTTAATTCTAATTTCAGTTTCCAAACTTGGAAACTATTTTTATATATTTGTTTCCAAGTTTGGAAACTGAAATTTGTATTTGCATAAAATTATGAATAAACAAGAACTGATTGATGCATTTGCCTTAGTACATAAAGAAGATAACTACCCCCCAATTGCAGGTAAAATAATAGGACTCTTTTATGTCTCTGACCAAAAGTATTTCACTTTTGAAGATATTATGGATGGCGTTAATGCAAGTAAAAGTGCCACTAGCAAGGCATTAAAATTCCTGATAGATCTCAATGAGGTAACATTCATGTATTCAGAAAAAAATAAGAGAAAACGATTATTTTATCCCGATCATACTTATATAAAAAAACGGTTCGAAAAAATTATTGAGGCACATAAAATGGAGACCGTTTTGCTAAAAAAAGTGATAAGTATGAGAAATGCAGATAATAAAGAAATGAACAATGTTATAAGAAGCATTATAGCTTTTAATGAGGATGTTTTGCATTTTATTTCAGAAAAAGTAGAGAAACATTTTAAAACAGAATAAACTAAACTATCAATGAAAAAATACATTGTCGTATTGTTGTTAATGGTGACCACTATGTCCATTGCACAAACCAAAAAAAACTATACTATAGGCTTCTTGTTTGACAATATTACACCAGAATTGGCTCCGCTTCTTTCTACATTAAAAAATGAAATAACATCTGTTGTTGGCGAAGATGCTATTATTAATTTTCCTGAGACAAGTTTCTTGGTTAATGGTAGCAACTTAGAAAAGGCTTCAGAAAATTATCGTACACTTACAGAGGATGCTACCGATATTATTATCGCTTTTGGTATTATAAACAATGCAGCTATTTCTCAATTAAAATCTTATAAAAAGCCAACAATTTTGTTTGGTGCTGTTAATAATGACTTCAAATATTTTAAAGAAGAAAACCAAACTTCAGGAATTTCGAATTTTACTTATTTAGTGGTTCCTCAATCATTTAAAAGGGATTTAAGTACATTAAAAGAACTTACAAGTTTTGATAAGGTTGGTATTGCCATAGAAGAAAGTTTAATTAATATTTTACCATTTAAAGAAATATTTGATAAGGAAGCCATAGCATTAGGTGTAAACTATAAAATTATTCCATATAGCACCAGTGAAGATATTGTAAACGGAATTACTAATGAGATAGACGCTTTTTATTTGGCCAGTGGTTTTTTTCTTAATAAAAATGATATTACTAAAATCGCGACCAAACTAATTGATGAAAAAATCCCGTCGTTCACAAGCACAAGTACTGGGCATGTAAAAAATGGTTTAATGGCAACGAATCAATCTAATGATAATATAAATCAGTTTTTTAGACGTATTGCTTTAAGTGTAGAATCTTATGTAAACGGAGAAAATCTGGCCGATTTACCTGTATTTATTCAATATGAAGATAAACTTACTGTAAATCATAATACGGCAGAAAGTGTTGGTATGCCAATAAAATATAGTCTAGTTGCAAATACCAATTTCGTTGGCGAATTTATTAACGTGTTATCAGAAAAAAAGTACAACCTATTGGATGTTATGAAAACTGTGGTTGGTGAAAACTTATCTCTTAAATCAAGTAAAAAAAATGTAGCCTTAAGCGAACAAGATGTAAAAACATCTAAAAGTACATATTATCCAAGTCTTACGGCTACTGCTACAGGTACTTATTTAGACCCTAATTTGGCAGAAATATCGAATGGTCAGAATCCAGAATATTCAACTGCTGGCAATATTACATTGCAACAAACTTTATTCTCTGAAGCAGCAAATGCAAATATTGCTATTCAAAAAGATTTATTAAAAGCACAGCAAGAAACATACAATACCGACGAGCTGGATGCGATATTTAATGCATCGAATGTATATTTTAATGCGTTGATTTTAAAAGCAAATCTTCAAATTCAAATTCAGAATTTAAACTTAACCAAAAAGAATCTACAAATTGCAAAACAAAATTTTGAGGCAGGAGAGTCTGGAAAATCAGATGTATTGCGATTTACAAGCGAACGAGCACAAAATACACAATCTCTGGTAGAAGCAGCAAACCAACTAGAACAAACATATTTTTTATTAAATCAGTTATTAAATAATCCGATAACATTAGAAATTGATGTTGATGAAGCCGAATTAGGAGAAGGTATTTTAAAGAGCTATGACTATCAACAATTAAGAGATGTTATTGATGACCCAAAATTAAGAGAACCCTTTATTGAATATTTAGTTAAAGTAGCAAAAGATAACTCCCCAGAGATAAAGTCTTTGGATTATAATTTAAAAGCAACAAAGCGTAATATTAAACTCAATAGTTCTGGTAGGTTTTTACCAACATTAGCCTTACAAGGGCAATATAATAGAGATTTTAATCAGTGGGGAAAAGGTAGTACTCCGGCTCCTGTTTTAAATGATAATTATAATGTTGGATTAAACCTTTCGATTCCTTTGTTTAATAAAACCCAAACCAATATTAATAGACAGGTCGCAATGATACAACAGGATCAGCTAACTATTAACAGGGAAAATACAGAACAAAATATAGTAACCAATATCAATACAGCAGTATTGGATTTAATCAATAAAATAGCAAACATAGAAATTTCCAAGGTGTCAGAAGCGGCTGCCAAAGAAAGTTTAGAACTCTCTCAGGTTTCATATTCTAATGGAGCAGTTCCTATTGTGCAATTATTAGACGCACAAAATAATTATTTATCAGCGCAATTATCACAGGTAACTGCGGTATATAACTATTTATCAAGTTCTATACAATTAGAACGTTATATAGGTTATTTCTTCTTATTGCATTCGCCAGAAGAAAATAGAGCCTTTATACAAGGGTTTTATGACTATTTACAAAATAGAAACTAAAAAATAAAATTTATAAAATGAAATCACCGGTAAGAAGGAATTTCTATAATCAAGAACTAATTAAAAAGAACGATTTTACCAGTTCATTAAAAAGTAATAAACTCCAACGCATGAAACATACTATTCTAACCTTAGGACTATTGATTGCAACTATATTCTTTGTGTCCTGTAAAGAAGATAAGAAAGAAGAAAAACCACCATTACGCCCCGTATCATATCAAGAAGTTAGCCTTTTAGGAGGAGAAGCAATACGTACCTTTAGTGGGACAGCTAATACAGATAAAGTTATAAATCTGAGTTTTAGAAATGGTGGGATTATTACAGAGTTTAATTTAAAAATAGGGCAGGCTGTACAAAAAGGTCAATTATTAGCCAGATTAGATAATGTACAATCACGTCTTAATTATGAGAATTCTGTGTCTTCATTAAACAGTGCAGAGTCACAAATGAATACGGCAAAGCTAAGTTTAAATCGGGTACGTTCTCTTTTCGAGAAGGGAAGTGCTGCATTAAGTGATTATGAAGCCGCAAAAAACTCATATAGAACAGCAGTAGAAAGTTATGAATCTGCCAAACGAACAGTCTCAATTCAACAAGAACAAATACGCTATGGATATTTATATGCTCCTGAGAATGGTACTATTGCAAAAGTAAATGCTGAAATAGACGAAAATGTAACTGCGGGGCAAAATATTGCTGTTTTAAACGCAGGTACTGATATGGAAATAGCACTGGGCTTACCAGAAAACGTAATTAATCTTATAAAAGAAAATATGCCCGTTGCAATTCATTTCTCATCGCTTCAGAATAAAGAGTTTAACGGTAAAATCACTGAAGTTTCTCCATCAATAGATGCTAGTACTTCGACATATCCGGTGCGAATAAAAATTATAAACCCAACTCATGATATTAAATCAGGAATGGCAGCCAACGTTACTTTTCAATTCGGAAATAAACAATCATCCATAAAAACACTGGTGATCCCCGCAAAAGCTGTAGGTGAAGATACTGAAGGGAATTTTGTGTTCTTAATAGATGAGTCTAATAATAAAACAATAGTTAAAAAACAACCAGTTACTATTGGTAAATTAACCTCTCAAGGTTTTGCAGTAACCAAAGGTTTATCTGCAGGTCAAAAAATAGCAGTTGCAGGCTTACAAACCTTGTTAGATGGACAAGAAGTGAAATTGCAATAGGTTCTTTATACAATATTTAAAATCTAAAATTTGACAGAGATTTCGTGATTAAATATGCGAAATAAAACTCAAACAATTACAAAATTATAAGAATTCAGCACGCTGTTTTCTAACTTAAAGAATAACTTATGAATCTTACAAAGTTCTCAATAGAAAAAAACAGAATCACTTATATGGTTTTGGTCTCTATTATGTTATTGGGTATATATTTATATCAATTTTTACCCAGAGATAGTATGCCCCCAATGACGATTAGAGTAGCCACTGTGGTATCACAATTTCCGGGAGCTGGACCAGAAAGAGTAGAAGAATTGGTAACCGATAAGATTGAAAAAGTAGTTCAAGAATTACCAGAACTAAAAAAAGTTACCAGCACATCCAGAACAGGGTTATCTGTTGTAAGTGTAACACTTAAAGATGAAGTTACATCAGAAAAATTACAAGATGTTTGGGATAGATTACGTCGTAAATTAGATGCAATCGAAGGATTGCCATCTGGGGTTTCTCCCAACTTAAATGATGATGGTGTAGGTGAGGTTTTTGGTATTGTTTTGGGGGTAACTAGTGATGGTTTTTCGTATGCCCAGATGAAAGAATATGTTGATGATATAAAAGATGATTTAATAAAACTAGATAATGCGGCCAAAGTAGAATTAGGAGGAGAACAAGATGAACGTGTTTTTGTAGAATTTGATGATTCTAGATTAAAAGAATATGGGCTTTCTGCACAAATATTAAGTAATAAAATCTCTTCTCAAAATATAGTAAGTTCTGGCGGACAAATAAATTTAGAAGATGAACGTATTGTTCTGGAACCTACAGGAAACTTTGATTCGATTTCGGATATACAAAACATGTTAATCCCGGTTGGTGATGGTAGTCAATTGGTTTATTTGAAGGATATAACCAATGTGAAAAAGGGATATATTTCGCCTGCAAAACAAAAGGTTAGTGTAAATGGTTTAAATGCCATTACGATGCATGTTTCTTTAAAAGACGATGCTAATGTTATCGCGCTAGGAGAAGAAGTAAGTTTGATAAAACAAAAGTGGGAAAAAATACTGCCCGTTGGCTTAGAATTACATACGTTATCGTCTTTGGATAAGTATATAGATACACAGGTGAGTGATTTTATGGTAAACCTTATGCAATCGGTAGTCATTGTATTTTGTGTAATGCTATTCTTTTTAGGGATACGAACCGGGTTAATTATTACAAGTTTAATTCCCATCGTAATTGTAACTACGTTTATGGTTATGGGGTTAATGAATATTGGTATCAATCAGGTATCTCTAGCAGCATTAATTATGGCATTAGGAATGATGGTGGATAATGGTATTGTGGTTGCAGAAACTATTGTTGTAAAATTAGAAGAAGGAATTGAAAGAAAAGAAGCAGCAATTCAAGCTTGTTCAGAATTGTTTACACCATTACTTATTTCGACACTAACCACCGCAGCAGCATTTATGTCTTTTTATTTAGCAGAATCGGTAATGGGAGATATTGTTGGTCCTATTTTTCTGGTTATAACAATTGCACTTTTATCTTCATGGTTTATTTCATTAACTATCATTACATTACTTTCTTATCTATTTATGAAAGTAAAACCTAAAGATGCTAAAAAGAGTGTTATTGACAAGATTATAGAATGGTTAAAAGGGCACTATAAAAACCTTATTTTGATGGCATTAACAAACAAAACTAAAACGATGTTGCTTATAATAGGGATGTTTATATTGGCTTTATTTGGGTTTACTAAAATTGCCTTTTTGTTCTTTCCAGATAGTAATCGAAATATGATTACCATAGATATTAATTTACCCTTAGGTACCAAAATTGAAAGAACTACACAAGTTGTTTCTGAAATTGAAGAATTTATAACAAATGAATTAAAAATTACCAGTACTAAAACAGAAGGTATTGTGGATTGGTCATCCTATATCGGAGAAGGACCAGAGTCTTATGATCAAGGATATACTCCAGATGAAGCTAATTCTAGTTATGCACATGTTTTGGTGAATACTTCTAGTTTTGATGCTAACCAAGAATTGATCAATAGACTTGATACTTTTTGCTTTAATAGTTTCCCAAATGCAGATATTAAAGTAGGATTACTGGCTGCGGGTGGAGGAGGAACACCTATCGAAATAAAAGTAACTGGTAATGACCCAGATAAGCTAGCCTTAATTTCTGAACAAATAAAATTAAAACTTAGTACCATTTCCGGAACCAAAAATGTAAAGGATGATTGGGGGCCAAAGACCAAAAAATTTATGATCGACATTAATCAGGTTAGAGCACAAACAGCTGGGGTTTCTAGTCAGGATATTGCAACCTCATTACAAACAGTGTTAGATGGTTTTACTACAGGTGAATATCGTGAAGATGATAAATCAATTCCTATTGTAATGCGCAGTGATAAAAGTCAAGAGCAGACTTTAGAATCTATAGAAACATTAAATGTGTTTTCTCAAAGTTCTGGTAAAAATGTGCCTTTATTACAAGTAGCGTCCATAAAACCTGTTTGGCAGTATGCCAAAATAAAACGTTTGGATATAAACCGTACCATCACAGTGTCTAGTGAACTTCGTGAAGGAGGAAATGCTTCTAAAATTACAGCAGAGATTACACCATGGCTAAATGAGCAATCTGCCACATGGAGCACTGGTTATAGTTATAAATTTGGGGGTGATGCAGAAAATACGTCTGAAAGTATGGGAGCTGTATTTAAATATTTACCTCTTTGTGGATTCATTATTATGCTGCTATTAATAATACAATTTAATTCATTTAGAAAAATGATTATGGTGTATTGCACCATTCCGTTAGCCATAATAGGGGTTGTTATTGGTTTACTCGTTTTTCGTGAACCTTTTGGTTTTATGCCATTTCTTGGAGTTATTGCGCTTGCAGGAATTATAATTAATAATGCTATTGTATTAATAGATAGAATGGAAATAGAGCAAAATGAATTAAAAAGAAGAGAAAAAGACTCTGTAATTACAGCATGTTTACAGCGTTTTAGACCAATTTTATTAGCTACATTTACTACTGTTTTAGGCTTAATTCCTTTATATTTAACAGGAGGAGAAATGTGGGAAGGCATGGCTGTTTCAATTATGATAGGGTTACTTTTTGGAACGATCATTACCTTATTTTTTATACCTACTTTTTATAGTGTTCTTTTTAAAGTGGATTATAAGAATTATGAATTTGATGAAAAGTTAATTGAGGATTAATATTTTATGAACCAAAACCTTAAGCATTTTATTAGGTTATTATGGCAGTCTGTAGTATTCTGGACTTTGGCTATGTTTTGCTATGCGATATTTAGATATTACGGTATGGATCAAGAAATCGCCGTGATAATCAAAAAAGGATTTGGTGGTAATAGATCATTTATACATCCACTTATTATATTAAGTGCTATTGGTTTTGGTCTCGGTATTTTGTTTGCACTTATAGATTTTTTTTCAGAAAAGTATATTTCAAAAAAAATCTCACTAGGTTTAATTTTTATTGTAAAAACATGTCTTTATTTTATAGTAATCGTTTTTATGGTATCGATAGTTTTGGATACTTCATCCAGAGTATTAAACATAGCCATAGATCTTTCCCCAGGTTGGTGGAAAAATGATAAACGATTTTGGAATGCTATATTCTATATGATACTTGCTTCTTTTGTTTTTTCTTTTATAAAAATAGCATTTGAAAGGTTTGGTAGGGGAGTGTTTCTCAAAATGTTAATAGGAACCTATAAAAACCCAAAAGAAGAGGAACGTATTTTTATGTTTTTAGATTTAAAAGACTCTACCACTATAGCAGAAACTTTAAGTCATCGTAAATACAGTCAATTTATTCAGGATTGTTTTATGGACCTTAATGAAGTAGTCCTAAAATATGAAGCTGAGATTTATCAATATGTAGGTGATGAAGCTGTTTTAAGTTGGACTTATAAAAGAGGATTGCTAAATAATAATTGTGTAGGAGTGTTTTTTGCATTTGAAGAGCAACGCCAGTCCAGAAAAGAGTATTATATTCAGAACTATGGTGTTTATCCAGAGTTTAAAGCAGGGCTGCACGGTGGGACACTAATGGTGGCAGAGGTTGGTTTTGTTAAAAAAGAGTTAGCATATCATGGAGATGTTATCAATACCTCTGCTAGAATTCAGGCAGAATGTAACACTCACAATGTCTCCTTATTACTTTCAGAAAAATTATTAAAAGATTTGCAAATAGGAAAGCTTATGACGTCAAAATCATTAGGCAATGTTTTACTTAAAGGAAAAAAGAAAGAAGTTAATATTCATTCTATTATACGAAATGGTTAGAAATTTATATGAGTATAGGTTCGAAGTCTTTTTAACTACACAAATAGTTATTTTGTTTGGTTCGTTACTGGTTCCTAATGATTTCTTTGAGTATACACTACTTCCTTTTTTTTATTTAGTTAGTATTGCGGCGGGTATTTTATTGATTTCTAAGAATAAAAAGGTTATGTGGTTTTTTATTGTTTTGTTTACCATTGCGGCTTTTTTCTTTGGATTCGATATGATTTCAAGAACAGATAATATTGAGAATCTTTTGATACGGTTATCTATTTATTTTCTATTTCATATCATAGTTACCTGGCATATTATTTTACAAGTTTGGAGAGAAAAAACAGTAGATAAGAAAGTGATTTTAGGACTAATGAGTGGTTATATCTCATTAGGGTTCTTGGCTTTTTTTCTCTTTATGTCGATTGATTTAACTCATTCAGGAGCATTTACAGGATCATTGTTAGAAGACCCTAATTCAAAACTACGCTTTGATAGTATATTGTATTATGCCTACATTACATTACTTACTGTGGGATATGGTGAGATTGTCCCTGCCATTCCAATTGCACAAAAAGCTGCAATTTTAGTGGGGTTAATTGGGCAATTTTATATTGTAATTATTACTGGTATTGTGGTAGGTAAATATATTAATCAAACACAAAATAATTCTTAAGCCATACGATGATATATCGTGTTTTTGAAAGTTATGTTAATACATCTTGTTTGATTTTATTTCCTAAGTAAACAAGTTTGGTCCCTTTTTCAATTTTTAACTCTCCATTAAAAGTACCAATAGTTTCTAATTGATTATTACCATGTTTCAAAAACAAAGGAATAATATCCTTTTCATTTTTGGTATATGTAATGAGGTCATGAAAATCGTTTTCTGATTCTATATGTATCTCATGTATATTAGGCTTTTTTCTAGCCAATTCTAGTAACGATAAATAATCATTTGTATAGGAGAACAAACCTTGATCTTTGGTTTGATTACTAATTTCGTCTTTTGTAGCAATACGATATGCACCGTTTTCACCAAATTGCTTTTTAAATTTATCAATAGCAAATTTATTAATATCGGTATTACCGGTTAAAGCAATTAAATAACCAATATTATTTAATTCTATATTGTCTATTAATTCATCAGAGTATATGTCCACGTTCAATGCATCTAATCCCAATTGCTTTGCGTGATTTATATTGGTTTGATTGGTATCAATTAGCACTACTTGTTTTTCATTTTCGTTTAGGTATTGAGCAATTATTCGTGATGCCTCAGAAGCTCCTATGATTAATATTCCTTCTGATTTATTTAGAAAAACACCAGCAATTTTTGCAAACAATCTGGCAGTAGTTGCATTTAACAATACGGTCCCCAACACAATCATAAAAACCAACGGAGTTATATATGCTGCTCCAGGGACACCATTTTTGGCCAATTTTAATCCAAATAATGAAGCAATACCTGCTGCTACAATACCTCTAGGGCCTACCCAACTTATAAATAATTTTTCATTTAATTTTAAGGTAGAATTTATAGTAGAAGCAAATACGCCCAAGGGTCTTATAAAAAAGACTACAATTGCAAAGAGTAATAATGTTTTCCAGTTAAAAATTAGTACCAGGTCATCAAAGTTTATATTTGCAGCTAATAAAATAAAGAGTATCGAAATAAGTAAAACGCTTAATGACTCTTTAAAATATAGTAGTTCTTTTAAGTGAGGGAGTCCAGAATTACCAAGAACCATACCCATGACAACCACCGATAATAAACCAGATTCATGAGCAAAGGCATCTGACAATACAAAAACACCTAAAACAGAAGCGAGAAGTACTACATTTAATAAATAATGAGGAATTAGTTTTCTTTTGAGTGCCATACTAAAACCATGAGCAAATGTAAAACCAAATGTAACTCCAAATAGAATAATCTTAGCAAACTCTATAAATGCTGTTTTTGTATAGGTACTTCCGCCACCTACACTAATAAATTCGAATACCAAAACTGCTACAAGTGCACCAATAGGATCAATTAAAATTCCTTCCCATTTCAAAACAGCAGCGATATCTTTTTTTAACGGGATATTTCTAAGAATGGGAGTTATTACTGTAGGTCCTGTTACAATAATAAGCCCAGAGAAAAGAAAAGAAATTTCCCAACTTAGGTAAAATATATAATGAACCGCAATGGCAGCTCCAAAAAAGGTTACAGCAGAGCCCAACGTAATTAATTTCGTAATTGCCGGACCAACATTTTTTACCTCACTCATTTTTAAGGTTAACCCTCCTTCAAATAATATGATACTAATAGCAAGTGAAACAAAATAGAACAAGCTTTCACCAGGAAATAGCCCTCTATTACCATTCCAGATAGGTTCGATTAATTTTCTTCCATCTGCAGTTAGAAATTCGGCAGCAATAGGCCCAACAAATAAACCGATTAATATTAACGGTAAAATTGCGGGTAACCTAAATTTCCATGCAACCCATTGCGCGAGTATTCCTAAAATAATAATTCCTGCTAATTCTACCATACTATATAATTTATGCTAACATAGACCAATATATTCAACTATTTAAAAGTATACAAATTAAAAAAAAATATGAAACTTTTTATTGTATACTATTAATGAAAATGCAGATGAATTATTTAACAATGATTTATTTGATTTTTGAAATAGTTTAAACTAGTTTGGCTCTTTTAAAAGCTATTTGATAAGAATATTTACATGAAATTATTAGAATCAATCCCAGAGCCAATATTCGAAATTTTAGGATTAATAATTGGTTTTTTTGTCTGTTTTATTACCATAGTACAAATTATTAAAGAATATAAATCAAAAAATAAAAGCAGTCTCTCTTTTGGCTACGTATTTGGTTGGGTATTTGTCTATTTATTTTGGTCAATTTATGGACTTCGGTTTGGAGCTTTAGCACTTTTAATAACAAATGCTCTGGCACTATCCATACAAATAATTTTATGCGTTATAGTCTTTAGAAAAAAAAGAGCAGTTTATGTCGAAAATTAAAATAGGAATCATCGGGTTTGGTAATTGGGTTAAAGATGCCTATTTACCAGCACTTGAATATGACGGTCGAGCACAAGTTGTTGCCATTTCTGCAAAAAGTAACAAAACGATTAAGCGCATCGAGTCCAAATTTGGAGATACCATAGATGTGTATAATAACTATGAAGATTTATTGAATTCACCCCACATAGATGCTATAATGATTGCGGTTCCCGACCATTTACATGGAACCGTAATTCTAAAAGCGATTGCATCTGGAAAACCTTTTTTTTATGAACCTCCTATAGGGCATACTCGAGAGCTAATTGCTAAAGTTCTGCAAGGATTAAAAGATGCTACACAAATTACACATGCTGATTTAGAATTGGCACTTATACCGGTAATACCAAAGGTTTCTAGTATACTGAAAACTGGGGTTTTGGGAGAGGTTCAGAGTGTGGCTATTTCTTTAAAATCCAATTGGGGAGCAGAACCCAATGAGGATACTAATGTTATAAATCGACTTACGTTGTGGTATGTACATGTTCTTAATACCATTCTGGATGCAACTCCAAAAAGAGTATTAATTCTCGATGGTAAGGGGGTAGCAGGAAGAAGACAAAGTCAAAGTACCGGTATTTTTGATTATAACGGGATTTGGGGAGAATTAAAAGTAAATATTGATAGTATGGATGAGCTTATAATTACCATAGATATTGTGGGAAGTAAAGGAGACATATTCATTGATATCTTAACAGGCGAACTAAAACTGAGAACCAAAGAAAAAACAGAAACAAATTTTTACCCTGCAAAACAACCTTATGCAGATTGGCCTGGAATGAGAGAATGTATTTCCAGTTTTTTGGATGCTATAGAAACTAATACCCCTAGTTTTGCAAATATTAAATTGATTGAAGAACTACAAGCTATTGGTATGGCTACCGAAGTATCTAAAGATACAGGGGGTTGGGCCAAAATTTAAAATCTTGATACGTATTAGTTTCTAATTTGTACTAGATTATTGCATCATTTTTTAAAGGACTCGTCTTAGAAGATGAACTTAAATTTAAAAAGATGCAAAATAATAATTTACCCATAGCAATTATAGGTGCAGGCCCGATAGGACTGGCAGCAGCGGCACATTTAACCCTTCAAAAACTTCCATTCATTGTCTTTGAAGCAGGAAAGTCAGTTGGGCAAAATATGTTATCATGGAATCATGTTCGAGTTTTTTCTCCCTGGAAATATAATATCGATACAGCCGCAGAAGAACTGTTACTTCAGACAGATTGGATAGCACCAAATAAAGACGAATTACCTACAGGACAAGAATTGGTAGAAGTATACTTTAGACCATTATCAAATTTACCACAAATTAAACCACATATTCATCTGAATAGTAAAGTACTTTCTATCGGAAGAAAAGGCTTGGATAAGATGAAAACCTGGGGTAGAGAAGACAAACCTTTTTCAATTAAAGTAGAAGAAGATGGTGTTGTTACATATTATGAAGCCAAAGCTGTTATTGATGCTACAGGTACTTGGAATCAACCAAACCCCATAGGGTCTGGAGGTGTACTTGCAGAAGGAGAAGAAGAGTTAAAAGAACATATCTATTATGGTATTCCTAATGTCAAAAATGAGGATTTAGATCGTTATAAAAATAAAAATATCGCTGTAGTAGGAGGAGGGCATTCTGCAATCAATGCATTGTTAGATTTGGCAGATATTCAAAAAGAATATCCTCAAACACAGCTTAACTGGATTCTTCGAAAAGATACTATGGATAGGGTGTATGGTGGTAAAGAAGACGATGCATTAGAGGCTAGAGGCGCTCTTGGTATTCGAATTGAGAAATTGGTAAACAGCAGAAAACTAAATGTATATACTCCTTTTCATATTCTAAAACTTACCAAAGGAGAAAAAGGGATTCAAATTATAGGTGACTTGAATGGTGATATCGAAACTATTAATCAAATAGACGAAATCATCAGTAATACTGGATCACGACCAAATTTGGATATGATTCGTGAAGTACGATTGGATTTGGATGCATCGTTAGAATCCGTATTTGATTTAGCAGAACTAATTGATCCAAATATTCATAGTTGTGGTAGTGTAAGGCCTCACGGAGAAAAAGAACTACGACATCCCGAAAAAGATTTTTATATCGTAGGCTCAAAAAGTTATGGTAGAGCCCCAACCTTTCTGATGGCAACCGGTTATGAGCAAGTAAGATCTGTAGTGGCGTATATGGCGGGAGATGTAGAAGCCGCAGAACGAGTAGAACTTAATCTTCCCGAAACAGGAGTATGTAGTACCGATTTTGCTACTAACGAAAAAGGCGGTAGTGCAGGCGGTTGCTGTACTACAGAATCAGATTTGGTAGAAACGGAAGCTTCTGGTTCTAGTTGTGGAACATCTGGATGCAATTAAAAAATAAAAAAAAAGCATCATTTTATAAGTCTTACGTCTTAAAGAGTGAAAACAATAAAATAATAATATAAAATTAAAAATGACAGATATGAAAACAAGAAAATCAAACGAAGAAACAGTAACGGTTCAACAAGGAGGTGGATGTTGTGGAACAACATCACAAGTAGAAGTATCACCAAAGGAAAGCTCTTGTTGTGAACAACCTGTCGATGGATCATCTTGTTGTGATAAAGAAGAGAGTAGAGATACAAATAGTGTCTTGACAGGATGCTGCTAATAAAAAGCACTATTATATCAAAAGATCAAAGCTCTTCTTTTAGAGGGGCTTTGCGTGCTAGTGGAGTAATGGCTTTTGCAGGATTAGGCGATGCTATTTTATACCCTGTACTCCCTATATATGGTAAAGAATTAGGCTTTTCAGTATTTTTTATAGGAGTATTGCTATCCATAAATCGTTTTGTAAGAATTATAGCCAATACGCATATTGCAAATTGGGTACAAAGAATCGGAATGAGAAAAATATTGATTGTTACCTCATTGGTAGCAACCGTAACTACTTTTATGTATGGGTTAAAACTAGGATTTATTTGTTTTTTAATTGCTAGAGTTTTATGGGGATTAAGCTATTCTGGGTTAAAAATTGCAACGTTACATTATGCCTCTCAGACTAAACAAAAATCCGGTTTAGCATTTGGGGTATCCCAAAGTATAAAATCATTAGGAGCATTAGGTATACTATGGTTCGGACCCATACTTATTGATAACTTTGGAATACAAAATGGACTTTTTAGTATCGCATTAATTAGTCTTTTAGGTGTTTTTTTAGCCTATTCCTTACCTAAAATGGAAGCTAAACCGAAAAGTAACTCTGTAAAAGTTAATCTCACATTTTATCCTAATGCAACCAATCTATTGGTGTTTATCCTATCTGTTTCAATAGATGGTATTTCGGTAGTATCTTTATCATATTTACTATCAGGAAGCATTGCAAATTCAAATGAGTTACTGGTTTATGTTGCTTTTTATTTATTGATAAAGCGATTATTTGTTTTATTTTTTTCAATAATAGGCGGTATCCTAACAATATACTTTCGCCCCTTATTACTATTTTTATTTTCAATAAGCATTTGTCTTTTTGCCATGATATTGATCGCATTCGATTATACTATTTTAGGTATTGTTTTAGCTTTTTTATTTAATACAATTGTGGTAACTTTTTCACCATTGATAGCAATACAAAAGCAAGAAGAAGATAATTCATTACAAGCAATTTCTAGTGTAACTACCTGGTGGGATTTAGGTGCTGCAATAGGAGCTTTTATAGGAATCTATGCAGTGGAATACTTAGGGGTACAAAACCTATATGTATCTTTATGTATCGTAGGAACAATTTTATTCATCAATTTTTATATGAGATATGCAAAATCAAATCGTTCAATTTTATAATCCATTACTTGGTTATGTCAAAAAACGTGTTCGTAGTCAAGAGGATGCCGAGGATTTAACCCAAGATGTGTTTTTAAAACTATCTAAGTCTAATAAAGATGGCGTTGATAATCTTAAAAGTTGGGTATATACAATTGCCAAAAATACAATTACAGATTACTACCGTAAAAAACAGCTACATACAAATACCATCGAGGGTGACTTTTTATTAGATTATGAAACCAATGATGATGCAGGTATAGCATTGAGTAAATGTGTAAGTTCTTTTGTAAATCAGTTGCCAGAAGAATATCGAGAATTGATGATATTATCTGAACTGAAAGAAATCCCCCAAAAGGAAATAGCCGAAAAGCTCAATATGAATTATGTAACCGTTCGTTCAAAAATTCAACGAGGGCGAAAAAAATTAAAAGAATTGTTTGAAGGATGTTGTACCATTTTACAAGGAGGAAAAGGAAGTATTTTAGAATATAAATCAAGAGACGGAGACAATAAAAAATCATCTTGTTCTTAATACCCATAAACACAAATCAATTTTATGAATATATTCGATACAATTCACACTAACTATGAACATCATTTTGTAAAGAGTAATCCTCTTTTTTTAGAATCCATGTTTGGATCAAAGGATCTAATGCCATTATGGATTGCAGATATGGATTTTAAAATAGCAGAACCAATTACTAATGAATTGCAGCGTTTAGTCGATAGAGGAGTGTATGCATACGAGTTTAATCCAGATAGTGTTTTTAAAACTATTTCTGATTGGAATTTTAAAAGACATCAATTAAAATTAGAAACGAAAGCGTTTATACAGGTTTCTGGTGTACTTACAGGAATTGCATTGTTAATTAGAGAATTAACAAAAGAAAATGACAATATTCTTATTCAAACACCTGTTTATCATCAGTTTCATAAAGCTATTGAAACAGCGAATAGAAAAATAATATCCAATCCATTAAAAGTTGTAGAAGGAAAATATGAAATGGATTTTGAAGATCTGGAGCAAAAACTTCAATCAGAGAACATAAAATTAATTATACTCTGTAACCCACATAACCCAGTTGGTCGTGTATGGAATAGAAAAGAGTTACAAAAACTAATATCGCTTGCAAATACCTACAATGTTACTATAGTTAGTGATGAAATTCATGCCGATATTATTTATTCCAAGACAGCTTTTACTAGTATTGCCTCATTTAACAACGAGTCGCATATTACCATCTTAGGTTCTCCTGCAAAAACATTTGGGATGCAAAGCATTTCTAACGGATATCTATATATCCCAAACAAGGATGTTTTCAATAAGATAAAATCTACCGTAAGTTCTATGTACCTTGATCATGGTAATGCGTTTTCTACTTTTGCGACCATTGCCGCATATACAAAAGGTGAAGCGTGGGTGAATGAGTTATTAGTATATTTAGAAAACAGTATAAATTGGATTCTGGAATTTTTACAAAAAGAGATTCCAGAAATAACTTTTTTTGTTCCTGAAGGTACTTATCAGATTTGGTTAGATTTTGGTAATTTCAATTTATCAGAAGAAGCTTTAAAAGAATTAATTTTCAGCGAAGCTCAGTTAGCGTTAACACCTGGTACATGGTTTAGTAAAGATCATTCTCAATTTATGAGAATGAATATAGCAACGCCATTATCCAATATACAAGAGGCATTTTATAGACTTAGAAGAGCTCTTGATGAAAAAAGTTTATAATAATTCTGGTTGTAGATACAGGGCAAGCCGGGTTTTCTGTTGCATATTTTTGAATCGATCATCGATAAAATTATCTTAAGAGTTATGGTTTTAATGAACCGTTCTGGTTATCATTCTGGACAAACCAGAAAAATTTATTCTGATATGTCAAGACTCACCACCGCAAAACAAATTGTAAAACGTATTATAGTAGAAGTTGAGTAGTTAAAGTGTTGATATGTTAGTTTTTATGGTGTTTTAATGCCTTGAAATAAGAATTAGATTACTACACTTATGTTAAAAAAACACTTAATGAACTAAAATATACACTTTATCCAATTAAATAAACCGTTTATACAATTGGAGAATAAAGAAGCTTACAAATGTAATAGTTTAGTCCTCATAATTTTAATAAAAAAATACTATGAAGAATTTGTTGAAGAAAAGGATTAAGTTATTGTGCGTCACAGCAGTGTTAGTTTCATTTACTTTTTCATGTACAAAAGATGACCCCGAATCTAATAGCCTAACTATAGAAGAGACAAACTCGATAGATAAAGTAGATCCAAATGATCCGGTAGTTAAAACTTTGGTAGGTAAAGGATGGAATATAGATAAAATCGAAAAATTATCTAATGGTGATTACGTAATAGGAGATGTGCTTTTTTCTGGAAAAATTGAAGATTATACTATAAGTAAACAAGCTAGAGAGACATTAGTAGATGATTACAGAAATATTAGTGTGTTCATACATTCTTCTGTAGCTCAGGAGGATAATACAAATACAAATGCTCCGAACGAAGATAACTGGACAGATGCTACCAAAAATGCTATGACTATTTGGAATTCTGTACCCGACAGTGGTTTACAATTTACGCAAGCAGCAACTATCCAGGAAGCAGATATTATTGTATTAAGTGATTTTGGTCTTTTAGGTGATCCAACAGTTGCAATAGGAAGTTTTCCTGAAGACGGAAATGCGGGAAAAACAATATTTGTTAATCTTGATTTTTCTAATGATCAATCTTTAGAATATGATGTAAGATTAAATAATATGGTACACGAACTGGGGCATAACATTGGTTTTAGACATACCAATTGGAGAGGTTTGGGTGAAGGTAGTGATAATCTTGTTGCCATTCCAGGAACCCCTAATACAGGGAATGATCCCGACCCAAGTTCTGTAATGAATGGAGCTACTGCATTAAATGGATTTGCAGGTCTCTCTGTAAATGATAAAAAAGCGGTAGCATTTCTATATCCAAACTAAGCTATAATAGTAAGTGCATCTATTTGATAAAAGGCTTCTTAAATTTTAAGAAGCCTTTTATTTTTAGAGAACTGTAATTCAAAGCAAATAATGTCAAATAATAGAGGGGTCTATTTTTAAACTAATTTAATTTCAATTGTTAAATTAAAGGCTAAGTTGTTATAATTGGCTAATGAATTGATTAGCTATGAATTAAAAGAGCTCATGACAATTGAAGTGATTATTTGGAACCTCATAGGTTAGATTAACATTTCAACTATATTTACTTTTTACATCAAATAGAAAATTTCAAATTTGAATAACTTTTTTAAGTAATTAATGATAAAAAGAAGAAATTCATGAAATAGTATAGATTTAAATTTGAATGTAAATATGAATATTGTAGAGTTTGTAGAAATTTATAAAGAATTCCCTTTGATAGAACAATTACGACACTTATCCTTTGTAAGGATTACAGATGAGTATATAGTATCCTTAATTGATGTTGATGGAAATGAAATTATCAGAGGTTATGGAAAAACTGCTATTGAAGCACTGAATGACATGCATAGCAATTTATTATAAATATAGAAGCTTATTTCCTAATAGGTTTTTGATGTAAAAAGCACTAGTATACAAAAGCAGATTTTATGTATTCGATGTTTTTAAAGACAAAATGAAATTCAACAACAGTTGTCATTCTTTTTAGTTTATTAAGATATTCTTTTTAAAGAAATAATCATTTTTTTATAACTTTAAAAATCTTATTCTCTATAAAATGGAATGTGCTGCACTATATTTGGATAAAAAACATTACTTCCCGTTGCATTTGCATCCAGATAGGTATACATTTTCATATGTATTAAAAGGAGAATCCAATCTTTTATGTAATAATTCTTTACTAGTATTAAAAGCTGGTGATTTGGTCGTAATCCCTCCTTATGTAGCACATCAAACATTTGTAGAAAACTTTTTTCACTATAAGGTAATTAGGGTGCCCATATTGCATAGCTTTAATATGATCTCAACTAATCAATTAGGGGTAACAATAGTCAAAAATTGTTATTCGTATAAGTATCATTTTAATAATTGGTATGATTCTATAAAAGCAGATAAAAATAATAATCTAATTAGTACTACAAATAAATTGGATGAAACTAAAGTGCCAAAGATATTTAGACGTTTTTTAATGACTAATAATACAAGTTTAACGCAGCCAAAGATTATTTTTAAAAAGGTATTGATTCATTTAGAAAACAATTATAATCGTCCTATTTTAGTTGAAGAGCTCTCTGATTTAGCGCATTTAAGCGAAAGTCATTTTCAGCGATTGTTTAAATTAAATATTGGGATTTCTGCATCTCGATATTTACAAAATTTACGAATAGAGAAAGCCAAAGAGTATATAAAAACCAGAGATCGTTTTACAAGTATCGCATTTGATACAGGTTTTTTTGATCAAAGTCATTTTAATAGATACTTCAAGATTAATGTAGGAATGAATCCTAAAAGATATGCCGATTTGGTTAAAAATGATTGAATTATACAATTTTATGATATAATATTAAATGTACTTGCATAAAAATAAAAGTCATGCAAGATCAAATAATAGAAGCACGAAAAGGACTAATACGATATTGTGGTGAATTTTCTGAGTTTATAGCAGAAAAAGCTTTTGGAAGCTACATTTATGATAAGAAAGGAAATGCAGTTCTTGATTTTACCTCTGGGCAAATGTGTGCTGTTTTTGGGCATAATCACCCAAAATTTGTAGAAATACTTAAAAAGTCAGGAGATAGTGCAATTCATTTATTAAGTGCTATTCTGTCTCCACCTGTTATCGAACTTTCTAAAAAACTGATAGGAGAATTACCTGATAGTTTATCCAAATGTATCTTTCTAAATACAGGTTCAGAATCTAATGAAGTAGCTATAAGAATGGCCAAACTTGTAACTGGAGGGTTTGAAGTTATTGCCTTTTCAGGCTCTTGGCATGGCATGACTGCTGGTGCACAATCTTATACTTATTCCAAGACTCGTAAAGGATATGGCCCTGTTATTCCTGGAAGTTTAATGATTCCTGCCCCTTATGAATATCGATGCCCAATAGCACATTGTAAAGGTAGTTGTGATCATACATGTTTAGAAGTTGGAATGAAAATGTGTGATCAACAATCTGTGGGAGCCTATGCTGCTTTGATTGCAGAGCCTTTATTAAGCGCTGCCGGAATGATTGAGTTAAAACCAGACTACGTAAAAAGATTAAAGGAATTATGTGAAGAACGGGGGTTATTATTAATATTTGATGAAGCGCAAACAGCATTGGGAAGGCTTGGTAAAACTTTTGCTTTTGAGCAATATGATGATGTAGTTCCAGATTTTTTAACGCTATCAAAAACACTTGGAGGAGGATTGCCTCTAGCAGCTATGGTAACGACAAAAGCTATAGAAGAAAAATGTTATGAAAAAGGGTTTGCTTATATCACCTCTCATGTATCTGATCCATTTTGTGCCAGTTTTGGTTTAACAGCTTTTGAAATTTTATATGAAGAAGAACTTGCCAATAAAGCTTTAGAAAAAGGAAAGTATTTAAAAGAGCAATTAATGAAATTGCAACAAAAGTATGAATGCATAGGTGATGTAAGAGGAAAAGGACTTTTGTTAGGTGTAGAAATTGTAAAGGATAGAGAAACCAAAATACCAGATGATATTTTAGGCCAAAATATATGTAATAAATGCTTAGAATTAGGTTTAAATATGAATATTGTTAGAATGAAAGGATACGGAAGTGTTTTTAGAATTGCTCCCCCTTTAACAATAAGCCTAGAAGAAATAGATCTTGGAATTACCATACTTGATGCATCCATACAAAATTGTATCAAGTAGCAGTAGTTACCTTTATTACTCATAAGGGGAAATATTACTCTTAAAATTTATATAAACCTCTCATTTTTAGGTAATATAATACAATATATTTGATAGAATACTATGTAATTAATCCTACAATAGTTCTTACATTCATAGTAACTATTTACACAAATTTGATTAATTATGAATAACGTATTTAAAATTTTGCTATGCCTTTTAATTTGGCATGCAAACTCATTCGCGCAATCGGTTACCACATCCGATAAATGCCAAAGTAATCAGGCACAAGAAAAGCTTGATAAGAAATATCCAAAAATGAAGTTAGCGAGAGAAATTCAGGAAAAAGAATTTTTAAAGCAAAACAAAATTAATGGCTATCAGAAATTACCTGTAACACATACCATTCCTATTGTATTTCATATAGTACATGGTGGAGGAGCAGAAAATGTTACCGATTCCCAAATTCAGGAAGCAGTAGAATTAATAAATGAAGACTTTAATGGTCAAGATTTGGATCGTGAGTCTGTGGTTCCTGCTTTTAAAAACCTGTATGCAGATGTTGGTTTTAAGTTTGTACTGGCACGTTTGGATCCTAATGGAAACCCAACCGACGGAATTACTCGTAATTTGGATAAAGCAAATACCAACCAAACAAATGGAGGTGAAGGAGCTATGAAAAATAAATATAGATGGCCCCGAGACAAATACCTTAATGTATATGTTTTAAGAGCGGCAGGATTAGAAAGTGGTTCTGCATGGGCGTATTTACCCGGTGTGAATGAAACTTTTGATGGTGTTGTTTCGTCACATTGGGCGGTAGGAAGAACAGGTACTGCAACGCCCACTCACTATAAGATTATGACGCATGAAATCGGTCATTGGGCCAATTTACATCATACATTTAACGGTGGATGTAGTGGTAATGGTGATAATGTATCAGATACTCCTCCTTGTACAACAGGATCTGGGTGTAACCTTACAGACGCACCGTGTGGTACTTTGGCGAATCGTCAAAACTATATGGACTATGGAGACTGTACCGTTATGTTTACAGAAGGACAAAAAGCCAGAATGGTAGCAGCTCTTAATGGCTCTGCAAGTAGCAGAAATAATTTATCTACCACCCAAAACCTAACCGCAACAGGAGTAATTGGGCAACCTGTAAGTGCACTGTTCTCGATAGATAAAAACTTTACAACTCCAGGAGGAAGTATTAGTTTTGATGAAAAATCTGAAGCAGAGGTAGGTAACATAACTAGTTGGGCATGGTCATTTCCAGGAGGAACTCCCGATAGCCATAATGGAAAAACTCCTCCTGATATAACATACAATACAGCGGGAGTTTATGATGTAACATTAACAGTAAGTAATGGATCGTCAAGCAATAGAGTAGTTAAGAAGAATTATGTAAATGTGAGCACTAATATTTATATGCATGATAATACCTTAGTAATAGATCAAGGTGAATTGTATGATGATGCATTCGATGGTCGTTATTCTGTTAGAGAAGATCATACCTTAACATTATTACCTAAGACTAGCGGTGCTAAGATTAGTGCTAACTTCACCACATTTAGACTGTTTAATGAAGGAACCTGTGGTGCACCCCTGGAAAATGATTTTCTAAAAATATATGATGGACCAAATGACAGTTCTCCTTTGATAGGGACGTACTGTGCTAGTAATTCACCAGGAACTATAACAGCAACAAATGCCCAGGGAGCCCTTACTTTTTATTTTCATACTAATGTATCTAACAGACAAGAAGGTTTTGTGGCAGATATCTCATCAGTAACTAGCCAGGATACCGAAGCTCCAAGTACGCCTACCGGATTGGCGGCATCCAATATTGCGCAAACCAGTTTAAATCTCAACTGGACTGCATCTACAGATAACGTAGCAGTAACAGGGTATGATATATACCAAGGTAGTAATGTGATTACAACAGTAACCAGTACTAACTATGCCGTTACCGGTTTAACGGCAAATACTGCTTACCAGTTTAGGGTAAAGGCCAAAGATGCCGCAGGAAATGAATCAGAGTTTAGCAATACGGTAAATGTAACTACAGAGAGTGATATAGGAAATGATTATTGTAGTATGAATGGTACAAATACTGGAGAAGATTCGATTGCCAATGTAACTTTTGCAGGAATCAATAATAGTTCATCTAATAGTACTACCGGATATGAAGATTTTACTGCTATTCAGGGTAATGTAGACCCAGGAACTTCTGTAAACCTTAGGGTAACTATTGTTGGATATCAGGGAGGGGCTAATAATGAAGTATACGCTTGGTTTGACTGGAACTTGAATAAGGATTTTAATGACCCAGGAGAGAAGTATAGTATCACTACTGCACCAAGTGGAACGGTACGAGAATCTGTTATCAATGTCCCTGCTAATGTCGTAGGAGGAACAAATGTTAGAATGCGAGTAGTTGTGGGATATAATGCAAGTGATGGGGATAGTGCTTGTGGAACGATTACCTATGGAGAAGTAGAAGACTATACGATTTATATTGGAGGAGATGCCCCAACCTGTAATGATGGTATACAGAACGGAGATGAGACGGGTATTGATTGTGGAGGATCTTGTGAACCTTGCATAGCAGAACCGTCCTGTACAGATGGAATTCAAAATGGAGATGAAACGGGTATAGATTGTGGTGGATCTTGTCCTAACCCATGTCCAATAGATGTTACCTATTGCTCGGCAACAGGAAATGCAGGCCCAGAAGGAGTATCTAATGTTACTTTTGCAGGAATTAATAATGCTTCGGTAAGAAATACTTCGGGATATGATGATTTTATTGCTGTTTCAGGAAATGTAAGTGCAGGAACAAGTTATAATTTAAATGTAACTATTATTGGGTATCAAGGAGGATCTACCGATGAGATATATGCTTGGATCGATTGGAATATTGACGGTGATTTTGAGGATGAGGGAGAATTTTTCGAAGTAACTAAAACCACCAACCTTACGGGAGAAATATCGGTTACCGTACCACAAACTGCCAAAAATGGTACGACTAGAATGCGTTTGTTAGTTTCCTACTATGATAATGAAAATAACCCTTGTGATACAGGAACTAATGATGCACGTTATGGGGAGTATGAAGATTATTCACTGGTAGTAAGTGGAGGTATAACAGCGGGTAAGTCAGATATCGTAACTACCAGAAGTATGGTGTATCCTAATCCGTTTACGAATTCTGTAACACTTGATATTTCAAACTTAGATAATGATGGTAAAGTTACTGTGAGAATTGTTGATATAACGGGGAAAGTAATTGCCCGAAAAGAATACCAAAAAAATACAGAAATAATAACCATGAATGAAGTTGGTAGCCTGAAATCAGGAACTTATTTTATGAAAATACAAACCAATACTAAAACAGAGATATTAAGTATAGTTAAAGGAGAAAAATAGTTTAAGTTTAACTAATAGTATGTAATTTGTTAATCCCGGTAAATAGTACAATTTGCCGGGATTTTTTTTGTTTTTAAAATAGATCTTTAAAGTATATATAGTCAGTAATTAACACGGTTATTTAATTTTAATTTGTTGGGGTTAACTACAATTATTTCGAATAAAAATACACCCCTGACATACTCTGTCACCAACCCAAATAAATTTGCAGTATTACTAACAATTTAAAATATTATAAAAATGAAAAACGCAGTTAATTGGTTTGAGATTCCGGTAAGTGATTATGAAAGAGCAAAGAAATTCTATTCAGAAATTTTAGGAGCCACCATTACAGATCATCACATGGAAGAGAAAAAAATTAAATACGGAATTTTTCCATATGATATGGAAAATAACAAAGTAGGAGGGGCAATTGTTCAAATGGAAGGAATAAACCCTTCTAAAGACGGATCTACAGTTTACCTAAACGGAGGAGATGACTTAAGTATTCCTTTATCAAAAGTAGCGAAAGCCGGTGGAAATATAGTGATGGAAAAAACAGATATCGATGAAAACGGATTCATAGCTCAATTTATCGATACCGAAGGAAATCGCGTAGCGCTTCATTCGATGCAGTAACTATTTGTAATTTATGAGCTGTTTTTTTTAATGGTATATTCATCAATTCAAAGAAATTAAAAACATTAGCCAATTTTAATTCAAAATAATACCTTAGCGAATCCTGATAAGGGTTCGCTATTTTTGTTTTATATGTCACAATTATCAAGACTCATATCGATACTTACATTGTTAAAGTCAAAAAGACTGTTAACAGCAACAGAATTGGCTACAAAGTATAATGTTAGTATCAGAACAATTTATAGGGATATACGTAAATTAGAGGAAGCAGGAGTACCTGTGTATTCTATAGAAGGAAGAGGATATAGTTTGGTAGATAATTATACGGTTGCTCCAGTACAATTTACAGAAAAAGAAGCCAATGCACTTATTACTGCAGCACATATTATTAATCAATCAAAAGATATTTCTTTTGTAAATGATTTTAATGAGGTACTCACCAAAATAAAATCTGTTTTTAAAACATCGGTTCAAGAAAAAAGTGAGCTACTAAGTGATAAAATACATGTGTTTAACTGGGAGTACGAAGAATGTACGAGCAATATCTTATCCGAAATCCAATTAGCCATTACCAATTTTAACTACATTGAAATTGCATATCAAAAGGTAGATGATACTGTTGCTTCTTATAGGAAAATAGAACCTTATGCTATGTATGGAACTAATAATAAATGGATTTTGATTGCCTTTTGTCATTTGCGAAGTGATATTAGAGCTTTTCGAATTGATAGAATCCAACAATTTGTAGTTTTGGGAGAACAATTCGAAGACAAAAAGTTTAGTTTAAAAAAGTATTTTGAAATGTCCCCTTATAAGGACAAATAATATAATTATAGAAACCATGAAAATAGTACTAAATCTATTTCTAATGCTAACCACCATTTCGTGTTCTGCTGACACTAATGATTCATTGTCAAATGATGAAGTTGATAACGTCGCTTCTAATGAAGAAATGGCAAGTATAGTAAGTGTAGCTTCATCAGGAACAGAGAATAATTATACCTTTAGCGTGGGTATTTCTAGTCCAGATACAGGATGTAGTCAATATGCAAATTGGTGGGAGGTAGTAAAAGAAGATGGAACACTTTTATATCGTAGAATCCTAAGACACAGCCATGTCAATGAACAACCTTTTGTTAGGTCTGGAGGAACGATAGATATTACTAGTGATCAGGTTGTTATTGTGAGAGCTCATATGAACACTTCGGGTTATGGAGTTAAGGCTTTTATTGGATCTGTTAGTGGTGGATTTAAGGAAACTATACTTGAAAATGGATTTGCAGAAAATCTTGCTACAGTTGCTCCTCAACCAGATAAATGTGCTTTTTAGTGTAAACTATAAATAGTTATTCTTTTGAAGTGTTCGGATCAAAAATGACAGGAATCTCACTCTTCATACCGTTATTTTGTACCAGTACTGCTCGATTCAATTTAGATAAAATCTTATCTATAAATAACACATGTTCGTCAATTAGATTGTTTTCTTTGGTTAGGCCTAAAAAGACTAAGTCTACATTTTTACTTTTTACAAGCAATATATCCAAAGCGTTCTCTTTTGGTTTTGCTAAAATTACAATGACTTTAGCATCAATTCTAGCTTCTCGAATTGAGAAACGAATATGATGTTCCAGAATTTGCTTTTCTTTTTCAGAATGAGTAACAGAAAATATACGAACAATAGATTTCTTCCATTTATTATTAAGTTGAATCAAGTAGGCGAGTAGAACCATTAGATCCCCATTATTTTCTTGTCCACGCCACCATATATCGATTCTTTTCTTAACTTTTTTAGGAAAAGGTTTGTTTATATGAGCAATTAAGATGTTTTTACCAGATCGAGCCAGTTCACCAATAATCTCTAATTCCTTTATTTTACCACTTTTTGTAGAAGACCAACCAAAAACCACGGTATTGGTTTTAATTCCTGCAAGCCCATGTCCCGCAGCTACCTGATTCATACCATATTTAAGATCTGTTACCACATGTACTTCTGTAAGTGCTTGTAAACCGAAAGAATACAAATCTTTCTGCATTTCATGAGCTACTTCATTACGTAGCGGAAGTTCTTCTTTATCTTCTGGAGTAATAAGTTTTGAGATGGTTAAAAGTCCACTGTTTTGTCCAAGCATTTCTGTAAACCTGACCAGTTCGATATGTTCCTTTAAATCATGAATGAATAATATAATTATAGGTCTCCAATTTCTTGGATGTAATTTTTTAGAATTCAGCCTAAGTAAGGCATATCTTCCTAAATGCATCCAAATTCCTGTCGAAGCGTCACCCCATTGTTGTTCGAGTTTTTTACTCATAAGATATACAAAGATGATGAGTTCAAGTCCTAATGCAAATGCAAAAGCAAGAGGGTTAATTAACCACATTACAATCATAGCAGCTACCGCTCCAGATATAGAAACATACCAAGGAACATTTATGGTAGGTCGGTACGAGGGTTCTTTGATCAATTGTTCTATAGCTGCACTCATATTTACGGCAACATATAAGGTGAGAAATAGTACCGAAACATATTGTGCAATTGTATTTAGTCCACCCAAAAAGACAGCACTTACAGCAATAGCTCCGCTAATCCAAGTGGCAATAGTAGGTTGTCCTGACTTAGAAAGCTTGGATAAGAATTTAGGAACCAAACCATCCATTGATAATGCTTGCAGAATTCTTGGTCCACCTAATATACTTCCAAATGCAGAGGATAAAACTGCACCCCAAACTGCGGGGTATACAATCCATGGTCCAAAAACCGCTAAGCGTGTCCATATAGTAACTCCGGCTTCAGGATCTGTCATTTGTTCGATGGTTAGTGCTCCTGTTATGGCTAATAAAAGAGGGATTATAAGGTAGATAATAGCGCCCGATATAACTGCACTTAAAGTTCCTCTTGGGATTGATTTTTGTGGATTCTTTAGGTCTCCACTCATGCCAACTCCTGCCGTAAAACCTGTAACCGCAGGAAAAAAAACAGCAAATACATACCAAAACCCTTCGGGAGCAGTAAGATAAGTCGCTTTTGTAATGGGAGTTTGTATATCATTACTTAACACACCGATCACTAAAGCGAGAATAGAAGCACCTACGATAATCATAATAGGAATTTGAGAACGCAATACCAGTTTAGCACTTTTACCTGAAAGCAGCGTAATAATCACAATAAAACCAATAGTCATTAATTGTAAAGCGTAGGAGGGAAGTACCAGCCCTGTATTCGGTAGTAATACCAAAATTGCTTCAGAAAGACCGTAACAATAAAAAGTAACACTTAGTGTTCTACATAAGTATAAAGGAATACCAATAGCTCCTCCTGGTTCTAATCCTAGGCTTCTAGAAATCATGAAATATTCTCCTCCAACACCTACCTTAATATTAGTTGCAATAGCCGATGCGCTTAATCCTGTTATAAAAGTGATAGAACTAGCTATCAAAACAACGATAATGGTTTTGATTAATCCCAGATTACCCAAAACCCAACCAAAACGCAAATACATAATCAACCCCAATATGGTAAGAATACTGGGCATATAAACCCCCAAAAAAGTACCAAATTTATGGGCAGAATGAGATGATCTCGATTTTCCTGTCATTAGAGATATGTTAAACTATTATTTGTCGAAAACTACAGCTGTATTAAAGATAGCAGAAAAATAGCAGAGTTATACGCTGACTTCAACAAAAATGACTGTAATGATAAAAGATAAATGACGAATATTTTATGATCATATGGCTGGATGATACACCAAAGATATGCACATGATTTGAAATGAAATGATGTATCTATAGTTACAACTCACAGATTGTTATAACTTTGTACCCAGAATCGGTATAGAATGAAAAAAGAATTTCTTAATTACTCTTTTATAATTATTGGTTGTGCCCTAATGGCATTTGGGGTTGTAGGTTTTTTAAGCCCTAATAGTATTGCAATGGGTGGTACAGGGGGATTGGCGATTATTTTTAATCATCTATTTAATATCTCTATAGGTATTCTATTTGCGATTATAAACATCCCGATATTAGTGATAAGTATAAAATATTTAGGAAAATATTTCGCCATAAAAAGTACGATAGCGATCATATTGATTAGTTTGTTTATAGATGTGCTTTCTCAATTTGTTGGTCTACATGCTTTAAGTAATGAACCTTTACTAGCCACCTTGTATGGTGGAGTTTCTGTAGGAACCGGAATTGGTTTTATTTTTAAAGGAGGTGGTTCTGCTGGAGGAGGAACTATTATTGCTAGAATTATTACTTCAAAAACTTCGTTAAAAACAGGAACAGTTATTCTTATCTTAGATGCAATTGTGATTGTGGCTACTGGTATTGTTTTTAAGAATGTCGAATTAGCATTATGGAGTATGATTAGCATATTTACCACTACAAAAATGGTAGATGTAGTATTAACGGGGCGTCCTAATGGACGAATTGTTCATATTTCCTCATGCAATAACCTAGAGAGAATTGGTTTATTAATCAATGAAAAAATTGGTGTAAATGGTATGTTGGTAAACGGTAATAACCTAAGTCTTACTAAAGAGAAATATGTTATTTTTGTGACGGTGCCGGCCAACAGACTCAATGCTTTACGACAATTGATTAATGCAGAAGATACTACTGCAAAAATGATCGTAATGGAGGCATCAGAAATGTTGGGGACTAAATTTTTGGATTAGCCTTTTAAAATTGAAGTATCCATTTTTTTATCTATAATAATTTGAAAAATATTTTGGGTCTTCCAATTCTTTTTCAAAACTCTTTCTAAGTAAAGGAAACATTAAAACTTGTATATTTTGTTGTATATGAATAACTTAATTATTTATTTTGCAACCTTTTAATAGTCTAGATTAAATAGCCTATTATCTAAAAATGATATCTCTTAAAACCTAAAAGTATCGTGAATTATATATGTTTTTGGAATATTATAAATTAAAATAAATATGTAATTCCTCGATAGGACCAATAAAAAATTGTTTTACATGTTTAGTATTAATTTCTATTCGATATAGAAATTAATATTATAAATAAAGTCTAATGGGGAAAAAACTAGTTTGTATTTGTTTTCTTGTTTTTTTGGGGAATCAATTTCTGACTGCGCAGGCAGACCATATTAGTTGGGAGTTTAGAGGAGGAAAACTTTTAAGAAATATAGATGGGACCTCTACAGGCCCTGGGCCCGAACCAGCAGGACTTGATGTTGCTGAAATACCTAATTTACCCAGAAGTTTTGGTCGTTTACGTTCAGCTGTTTTAGGTGATTTGGACGGAGATAATGATCTAGATTTTATTTCAGGAAGTCAAGCTGGTAATATACACTATTTTGAGAATAATGGAACAACAACAGCTCCAAATTGGGTAGCCGCTTCTATTCCGACTATAGATACTATTTGGATTCATAAACCTTTAACCAGTAGAAACCAAAACAGACCACAATTAGTAGATATTGATAATGATGATGATTTAGACCTATTTATTGGTACTGACTATGACTATGAAGGAGATCGTGATAACGATATTCTTTTTTATAGAAATGTCGGAACTCCACAAGTTCCCATATTCGAATTTGTTCCCGAGTGTCTTCCTGGCTTAAAAAATAAAGAAATTGCAGAATATCCTGGAATGGGTTTTGTAGACCTCGATAATGATACTGATCTTGATTTGGTTTGTCTTGGTAGTGATAAACTTACATATTTTAAAAATATTGGAAATATAAATACTCCTATTTTCGAACTCCAATCGGAAATGAATAGTCCCTGGGATGATGAAGATGCATATTCAAATATGGATGTGCCTATACCTGTATTTGAAGATTTTGATAAAGACGGAGATTATGATATGTTTTTTATGATTGATACCGGATTTGTTAGATGGATAGAAAATATTGGTACGCCCACGAATCCAGATTTTGGAAATGGTCCGCAAAAACTATTTAATGGAGAACTAACTAATGGTGAAATAGGGAGTTATCCTACTATTGATTTTGGCGATGTTGATGGCGATGGTTTAAAAGATGCAATTTTAGGAAGTTTTAATGTACCTCGATTTGCTTGGTTTAGACAGGTCCCTATTTGTATAAACCCATCAACACCAACACTATCTGCAACTGCGGTTACCTGTGAAGGGGAAACATCTACCATTACGATCTCAGGAACTTTAAATATTGCAAAAAGTTGGAGGGTCTATTCTGATTCTTGTGGAGGAACACTTATTGGAAGTATTTCAACTAATGGAGGTACTTTGGAAGTCACACCCAATGCTCCTGGTTCTACATATTATATTCGCGCAGAAGATGGTGATTTATTATCGTGCATAGATGAGTCTTCGGCAACTTGTGAAACAATTTTTATTCCTGTAAGTACAGTAGATGATGCAGGTTTTAGCTATGCTGATAGTTTATACTGTAAAGATCAAAGCAATCCAACACCTACCATAACTGGTTTGACTGGCGGAACTTTTAGCGCTGCTTCAGGATTAAGTATTGATAGTGATACGGGTACAATTGATATCAACGCCAGTACACCTGGATTATATACGGTTACTTATACCACCACAGGAACATGTCCAAATTCTAGTAATGTTGCTATTACTATTACAGCTTTGGATGATGCCAGTTTTAGCTATGCTGATAGTTTATACTGTAAAGATCAAAGCAATCCTACACCTACCATAACTGGTTTGAGTGGCGGAACTTTTAGCGCTGCTTCAGGATTAAGTATTGATGAGGATACCGGTACAATTGATATCAATGCCAGTACACCTGGATTATATACCGTTACTTATACCACCGCAGGAACATGTCCAAATGCTAGTGATGTTGCTGTTACTATTACAGCTTTAGATGATGCTAGTTTTAGCTATGCTGATAGTTTATACTGTAAAGGTCACAGCAATCCTACACCTACCATAACTGGTTTGAGTGGCGGAACTTTTAGCGCTCCTTCAGGATTAAGTATTGATAGTGATACCGGTACAATTGATATCAATGCCAGTACACCTGGATTATATACCGTTACTTATACCACAGCAGGAACATGTCCAAATTCTAGTGATGTTACTATCACTATTACAGCTTTGGATGATGCCAGTTTTAGCTATGCTGATAGTTTATACTGTAAAGATCAAAGCAATCCAACACCTACCATAACTGGTTTGACTGGAGGAGCTTTTAGCGCTGCTTCAGGATTAAGTATTGATGAGGATACGGGTACAATTGATATTAATGCCAGTACACCTGGATTATATACGGTTACTTATACCACCGCAGGAACATGTCCAAATGCTAGTAATGTTGCTATTACTATTACAGCTTTGGATGATGCTAGTTTTAGCTATGCTGATAGTTTATACTGTAAAGATCAAAGCAATCCTACACCTACCATAACTGGTTTGAGTGGAGGAACTTTTAGCGCTGCTTCAGGATTAAGTATTGATGAGGATACGGGTACAATTGATATCAATGCCAGTACACCTGGATTATATACAGTTACGTATACCACCGCAGGAACATGTCCAAATGCTAGTAATGTTGCTATCACTATTACAGCTTTGGATGATGCAGGTTTTAGCTATGCTGATAGTTTATACTGTAAAGATCAAAGCAATCCTACACCTACCATAACTGGTTTAAGTGGAGGAACTTTTAGCGCTGCTTCAGGATTAAGTATTGATCAGGATACGGGTACAATTGATATCAACGCCAGTACACCTGGATTATATACGGTTACTTATACCACCGCAGGAACATGTCCAAATGCTAATGATATTACTATCACTATTACCGCATTAGATGATGCTAGTTTTAGCTATGCTGATAGTTTATACTGTAAAGATCACAGCAATCCTACACCTACCATAACTGGTTTAAGTGGAGGAACTTTTAGCGCTGCTTCAGGATTAAGTATTGATGAGGATACGGGTACAATTGATATCAATGCCAGTACACCTGGTTTATATATGGTTACTTATACCACCGCAGGAACATGTCCAAATTCTAGTGATGTTACTATCACTATTACCGCATTAGATGATGCCAGTTTTAACTATGCTGATAGTTTATACTGTAAAGATCAAAGCAATCCTACACCTACCATAACTGGTTTGACTGGCGGAACTTTTAGCGCTGCTTCAGGATTAAGTATTGATGAGGATACGGGTACAATTGATATTAATGCCAGTACACCTGGATTATATACGGTTACTTATACCACCGCAGGAACATGTCCAAATTCTAGTGATGTAACCATACATGTTATGGAATTAGTAACAACTATAACAAGAAATTTTTTAACACTTTCTGTACCTGCTTTGCCTGAAGCAAATTATCAATGGTATGATTGTGAAGATGATCATCTTATTGTTGGAGAAACAAATCCATCATATACCGTTACTCATAATGGTTCTTTTGCAGTAGTGGTAACTGTAAACGGTTGCACAAAAAAATCTTCTTGTTTCGATATTAAGGATTTCAATTCTAGTCTGTATAATTTAAATACTTTAAAAGTGTATCCAAATCCAACAAGTGAAATGGTTAACATTACGTTGGATAATTTACAAAGGGTTACTGTATATAATAATCATGGTAGAATTGTATTGGTTACTTTTCAAAATAGTTTTTCTATTTCTCAACTACAATCGGGTATCTATTTTGTTGAAGTTAAAACTAACAAAGGCACTACGATCAAAAAAATAGTAAAAAAATAATCGGATATTGATTAATGCAGAAGATACTACTACAAAAATGATTGTAGTGGCGGCATCAGATATGTTGAGGACTAAGTTTTTGGATTAGAGTTTTAAAGAGATGATTTAATAGGTTATTAATATTCTATTTCTATATGAGTTGTTAAGGGAATACTTTGACAACTTAAAATATATCCTTCTTTAACTTCATTCTCTGATAATGCAAGGTTATTTTTCATATGAATTTTACCCTTTTTAAGCTTACATATACATGTAGAACATACTCCTCCTTCGCAAGAATAAGGTGGTTTTTTGCCAGCATCAATAAGTGTTCTTAAGATGGTCTTGTCTTTAGGAATAGATACTTTAATAAGTTCTCCGTTAAGTTGTGCAAGTAAAGTGGCATTATCAATAGATTCTACAGAATCTTCTGATGTGTTAGTTCCAAAACTTTCTACATAAATACGTTCACTGGGGACATCGATATTTTTTAATGCACTTTTAGTGTTTTCAATCATTGTTCCAGGACCACATATATAATATTCTGTGTTTTGAGCATATGGAGGAAATTCATTGATAAACCATTCAACAGATTCGGTATCAATACGCCCTTTCCTAAATTGTTTTTTTGAGGTACTCCATAAATCACTCCAATTGCTTTTAGGGCGACTTAACGTTTGAACGAATATAAATCTATCAGGATATTCACTTTTTAGTTGCTCTAATTCTTTAGTAAACATAATGGTATCCTGATTTTTATTTCCATACATCATATATACATAACTACGTTCTTCTGTAAGTAAGACTGTTTTTAAAATAGACAATATGGGTGTAATACCACTACCCGCAGCAAACAGGTAATAAGATTTATAATTTTCTTTTTTAACATCAGCAAAGAAACGCCCTTCTGGTGTCATTACTTCTACCATATCACCAATTTTAAGATGATCATTGATATAGTTAGAAACCAATCCATTTTTTACCCGTTTTACACCGATTCGTAAAGGTTCTTCCAGAGCAGGAGAACTACATAAGGAGTACGATCGACGTACATCTTCGCCATTAATTATAAATTTTAGCGTTAGGTATTGTCCTGGTTTATAATTAAAAGTTTCGTATAAATTATAGGGAACATCAAAGGCAATTGATGTTGCATTTTCTGTTTCTTTTTGTACTTCGAGTACTTTAAGTTGGTGAAATTTAGGCATCATCATCTTTATGTTTTTCTATCCATTCTTTTACAACACGTTGAAACTTACTTACCGCAAATTCTCCTTTCTGAGCTTGTGCACCTACACTAAACATGGGTGAACGCAATGATTTTTGCTGTTGCTCACAAGCGTAGACATCTTCTGCCATAAAATCTCCCGATGCCATTGGGTCATTGGCATCACCTTCATATTTTCCTTTGTTACCCATTGTTTGCCATACTTTACTTGCCATAGATTTTGTATACTGTTTGGTATATTCCCACTCACTCACATTCATAGTTTTTGAGCGAATCACTACCAGTGTTTTATCCGGAGCCAAAGGAATTGCATGAAATGTGTTCCAGGCACTTTCACTTTCTGTTATTCCAATGTTGGGGAATAACCAGGGAACATATGCACCCATTTTATCTTCGGGCATCTTATCTATTAATGGATACGGCGATGCGTTTTTTACATCGGCTAAATATGCAGGGGCTAAAGGCTCATAAAACCAATAATGTGGCCCAGCCCAACCGAATTCTGCTTTAGAGTGGTCATACATATTGAGCGTACCCTCATGTAGATGTGCCAAATGGTAGTGATCGATATAATTTTCGACAATAATTTTCCAGTTAGCATTGATTTCTTTGCTATAAAAAGGAACTTCCTTTTTTTCTTGGTATTCGATTAATTCTTCAGGAATGTGAGGCCCAAGATAAGGTTCGACTTCACCAAAAAAAGACATGATATTTGGTGCATTTTTATCTGGATGAACAAAAAGCATTCCTTTAAAAATATCAACAGAGGCTTGGTGTAAATTTAAGTCACATTTGTGTAATTCTTTATTACATAGTTCGGGAAACTCTTGTTCTTTTTTGGGGATACTTATTAGTTTACCTTCTAAATCGTATGTCCAATCGTGATATGGGCAAGTAATTGCTTTTTGACTTTTACCAACCGCTCTTAGTAACTGTGTTCCTCTATGTCGACACATATTATGAAATGCTCGTAGTCTATGATCACGACCTTTAACTATAAAAATATTATTTAGCCCGGCTTGTACAGCGATATAATCTCCTACATTAGCCACATCTTCTACCAATCCGGCAAATTGCCAGGTTGTACTAAAAATATATTGCTGCTCTAAATCGAACCATTCTTGCGATGTATAGGCTTCGACAGGAAGTTCATGCATCATTTTTTGTTCTTTCATATTTTAAAATTATAATGGTGCTACTCAAAATTTAACTCAGTGTATAATCCATTAATTAATAAGTTGTATTTCGTGTCCAGGTTTCTGTATAAGGTTGTTTATCAACTGTCATTGATGCTTCTAGAGTGTTATCGTTTTTTAATGTAAAAATGACATTGTAAAAGCTACCGTCTGGGAGATACATTTTACCATTGATATATTTTCCGTTTTGAAGTTCTATATCGGTTAGAAAGTAGTCTTCTTTTTTACTATCTCCTTTATATTCTGTAGTACCATCATTGTAATAATGTACTTTTCCGAAGAATTTATCTTCATGTTCAACAATTTCATATACAGCCTGGTAATATTCATTTTTAACATCCCAAACTCCTATAATTTTATCTTTTTGTGCACAGGAGGTGACCGTTACAGTAAAAAATATGAGTATAAAAATTGATCTTAATAGTTTCATAGTCATTGTTTTAAATTTGTTACAAAGATGAAATAGTTTTATAGTTTATTTTTTGATCTATGTCAAAAAAGTGTTTTCTAAAGGGTACTAATAATAAAATTGCTCATAATCTATAAATAGTGTAGAAATTGAATACAAAGCCATTAGAATCCAACTGATAACGATTACCCAATAGAGTAGTGGGTTCTCTTTTTTTTCGATTGGCTCTATAAAATATGTTATTCCTGTAAGTACATCAGGAATTACCCATAATAAGAATAAAATTCCCCATGCCCATTGCCAATTCATAAGGATGGCGATATACATTAATAGTAAAGCGATGATAGTTCGCCATTTAGTAGATTTCTTCATATTCTAAAGATAGGTGTGTTTTAATTAAAATTCAACTCCAATTCTAATAATTGGGTTGTTATAAGGTGAATCTTTTTCATGATTTAATTTTATAAGCAAACTCATATTTAAAGCAACTCTTGCTCCTAAAGATTGCTTGTATCCAATGCCTGTAAAAATTGTTCTGTTGTTTATTGTGAATGTAGAGCTATTAGTATTGTTTTGGTATTTGCCATTACCTCTTAAAAACTCAAGTTCATTATGTATATAGAGACCTCTAGAAAAATTCTTTTTCTTCTCAAAGGGATAATATCGTAGAAAAATATTGCATCCGTAATAGATCGTATTTGTTTTGGTAGTAGTTATTCTGATTTCAGAATGTTGGTTGGGTGGTAAATGTTCTATAGTTTCTTGTTGATAGTAAGCAAATGTAGCGCCGATACCAAAATAGGTTTTTGCAACTATTTTTCTGTGCACTGTGGGTATAATTTCGAACCTATCATTAAAACGCCCCAAATCCACCGAAACAATTCCTCCAAAGACAAATTTGTTTTTATCCTGCGCATAAAATGTAGCCACCATACAAAAACATAAAACCAGCATTACTTTTCTCATCATTTAATTGTTTTAATTAATTGATGCTAAAGTATTCTTAAGCTTAGATTTAAATTTTGACCTAAATCAAAATGTTGTACCAATTATTTATTTACGAATTCTACTTAATGTTTCTTGAGAAATACCAAGCATAGAAGCAATATGGCCAAGGTTGGCACGTTGCGTTATGGTGGGAAATGCTGTGGTAAGTAATTCATACTTTTCTTTGGCACTCAAAAAATAATACCCTTTAAAAAAATCGTCAAGTAAAGCCATTTGTTCTTCTAAAATAAGCCTGCCAAAACGTTCTAATTTTGGATATTTCAAATACAATTCTTGCCATTGATTATAAGAAAGAGAAATTAAAACCGCATCTTCTGTGGTTTCGATATATTCTGATGCTGGTTTTCTTAAAATATAACTGTGCCAAGAAGTAAGCACAGTATTTTCTGGATAAATCCAATAGGTAATATCTTTACCATCCTGGTAATGATAGGTTCTCACTGTTCCTTTTGCAATAAAGTACAATCGTTCACAAGTTTTACCTTCTCTTAACAAAACATGTCCCTTGGGGAGTTCTTCGATAAAAACAGACTTCTTAATCTCTCTTTCGGCGACTTCAGAAAGACTAATATATTGTTTTATATAGGTTAAAAAATCATACATGAACTTAAAAATATAGAATTGATATGAATATTATTGAATTATATCAAATATATTACGAATTGATTTTATATTTGTTGTGTAATTAGTTAACATGACAAATAATAACATGGAATCATTTCTGGACCGTTCTGCAGGCTATTTAATCAATATGACTGCGCTTTTATTAAAGAGAGAATTTAATTCGGCTATCAAAAATAATAATATTGATGTAACGCCAGAACAGTGGGCTATTTTAAACAGACTAAACGAGAAATCGGGTTTAACTCAAAAAGAAGTTGCTAAGCTTACTTTTAAGGATAATGCGAATATCACTCGAATTGTTGACAAGCTTGAAAATAAGGGAATGGTTCGTAGACAATCTGATGCTAATGATCGTAGAACCTGGAAAATTGCTATTACCAAAAAAGGGGTAGAAGTTCGTGACCTTATTGAACCGCTTGCGATTGCAATTTTAGAAAAAGCTACAAAAGACTTAAGTAGAAAAGAGGTAGAACTATTTAATCAAACTTCAAAAAAAATCATTGAAAACTTAATCAAATAATTTTTTTACATATATTTGTCATGACAAACTTTGATATAACAAATATGTAATTCGAAAAAATAATGGATATGTTATCGATGAATAATGATTTAACACAAAAGTACAGTAAAGGAACTATTGCTATACATTGGGTTACCGCTATATTGATAATGACCCTGTTTCCCTTAGGAAAGTATATGGAGAGTATTTCATTAACACAAAAATTGGATCTGGTAAAGATTCATGCGATGTTAGGAATTATCGTTTTTTTATTAACCCTGATAAGAAGTTATTTGTTCTTTAAATCCAAACGACCTGCTGATTTAAAAACCGGTTCAAAGTTTAACGACAAATTAGCCGTTTGGATTCATAATGCTTTTTACTTTTTATTGATTGCAATTTCTATAGCAGGTATTGTAACTATGTTTTTTGGAGGATATATAGACGCCCTCAAAAATAACGCACCCGAAATGATACTTCAAAAAGAGAACGTCGTATCACTTAGAGCTCATGGCTTACTTGCCACTATGATGATGATATTATTGGTATTTCATGTTGTTGGAGTACTAAAACATTATGTAATACTAAAAGAAAATACTTTAAGAAGGATGTCCTAAGTCTAAATAATAAACCAATAAAAAAAGAATTATGAAAAATATGCCAAAAATTTCAAGAATAATGTGTGCTACAATTTTATTAACGTTGATAGCATCTTGTAACAACGAAGAAAAAAATAATACTAAATCAAGTATGGATACAAATGAATCAACACATACCATTTTGATCAATGCATTTGAGGTACCGCAAGGAAAATTAGAAGCATCGATAAAATATTGGGAAGATTGTAGAGATTTTCTAAAAAACCAACCAGGTTATATTTCTACAAAACTGCATCAGTCAATAAAGGAAGGGGCAAAATTTGAATTAGTAAATGTTGCTGTTTGGGAAAACCCAAAAGCATTTGCAGAAGCTAGTCAAAAAATGGCAAAAGTGATTGGAGCTTCTCCTGTAGAAGGACTTAAAGCCAATCCGTCTCTTTATACAATAATACGCCAATAAAAATATATCAATAGTGATATTTATAAGTATTAGTAGAGAAAACAAATAAAACATTCAATCATATACATGCTATCATAAAATGACTTTTAAATGAAAAAAATAGTATTACTAATACAAGTTTTGTGTATTATTAGTCTTGGAGCTTTTACAGGTGCGATGACTATGTTATATACTGCGGTACTGTCCTTTTGGAAAAAAGCACCTCCCGAAGATTTTCTAAATTGGTATTCAGATTATTCATCAGGAATAACAACTACAACGGGCCCACTAGTAGTGTTAAGTATCATATTACCTCTTATTTGCATTTTTTTGGTTGTAAAAATTCCTAAAAGCAGGGTGTACTGGATTATTTCATTTTTATTTTGTGCTGGAATTATGGTGATTACCATGAACTATTTTGTTGAAGTGAATAGTTCTTTTGCTAACAAATCGATAGAATTATCTTTTATAAAAGAAACCCTAAATACTTGGGGAAAACTTCATATAATAAGAATCCTTATGGCATTTGTTTCGTCTGTTTTTGCAGGGGCAGGAATGATAACGTACTTATCAAAAAATGAATAATAAGTTGGTTATACTATAACTTATAAAATAAATTAATTGTTAAAATATATTGTCTATTTAAATTTGGTTATAGCAACTTCTGCTGGTGTACTTGCTTCAGGAGTTGCTCATTTTTTTACTATTGATAATTATGTGTATTACGGGCTTTTTGGCTTTTTCTCTACTCTGTGTGTATATAATATCCAACGGTTAATCAAAGCAAATAAAGAAATAAATACGCCTTGGTTGAAATGGGTTAGTAAGCATAGTTTATTGACAATTATTATTAGTAGTATTAGTGGTTTTTTGGGGAGTTATTTCTTCATTAAGTTATTAAATGATATCACCATTACCATTGTTTTATTAATAGGTATAAGCACGTTCATATCCTTGTTCTATGTTGTTCGAATTGGAAGAAAGAATATAAGAGAAATTCCGCATCTTAAAATTCACTCAATTGCTATTACATGGACAGCGGTTATTGTATTATTTCCCATATTGAATGAAAACATTTCTAATTGGCAAATAGTAACATTTTTCATTCTGGCTCATTACCTATATTTTATAGCAGTTGCTATTCCTTTTGATATTAGAGATTTAAAATATGATTTACTAACACAGCGAACAATTCCGCAAATGGTAGGTGTTCAAAACGCTAAAGTAATTTCGATCATACTTTTGGCTATGGTGATTGTAGGTTTGGGAGTTGTTTCTTCTTATTTATTATTAACTCCATTATTCGTATTAGCAATAGTTATACAAATATTCTTAATTGCTTTTGTGACAGAAAAGCATAATGATTTTTTTTATAGTATTTATATTGACAGCGCAATTGGTTTACTAGGGGTAAGTTATTTAATTTTATAGGAGAGGAAGAATATAAAGTAGTAGTCTATGCATCTTTTTGATATGTTAAGTATGCTCGTTCTAATTTTTCACGAATCCTTTTTCTAAGCTTTTCTGGTTTAAGGACTTCGATAGCATCCCCAAACCCTAAAATCATGCGTTCCAGTTCAAAATTGATTTGCACAAAAATATTAAAAATAACGCCGTTTTCGGTGTTCTCTATAATTCGCTGCGAACTATGAAAAGGCTTGGTAATTACATAGGGAGCATTCTGTTTATCTACCCAAAATTGAATACGTTGTGCCCTAGAATTGGCAACCGTAACACCAATAACATCTTTGTAATATTGATCTCCATCAAACTTCTCATTTAAATAAGGAATTGTCGTGTCAAAATCAATTTCGATAATTCGATCTAATGCCAGAGTAACTATGGGCTGGCTTTTTTTGGTGTTTGGCTTTCCGACCAAAAACCATCGATTATTAAATTCTTTTAGAATAAAAGGGTAAAATACAAAGGTCGAAGGCGTTCTGGCGGTAAAAGATTGATATGTAATTTTTAAAACTATTTTTTTGAGAATAGCTTGATATAAGGTATCAAGATGCTCAAGACCTTTTAACTTCTCGTTCTTATCTAGATGAATAATTGCAGACTGATGTGTCTTTTCTGTATACACTTTATCTTCTAATCGTTGTATAATACCACCAAGTTCAGAAAACAAAGAGAAATCCTTGAACTGTTTTAACATTTCAACAGTTTCTGATAGTACATTCATATCATTTTCGGTCAAAGGAATGTCTGTAATAGAGTAGTCTTCATCTAGATATCGATAGTACTTCTTATCATAAACTTCGATAGGTGCATTATACCCCAATTTATCACTTCGCATCATCTGGATATCCAGTTGTACTGTACGTTTACTTACATTAATATCTCTTCCTTCATACTCATACAAAGCATCAGAGCATGCTTCTATTAGATTATCAAGTGTCCATTGCCGATTGTTGTTTTGCAAGCATTTATCGATGGTTTTATAGCGTATAAGTGCATTCTTATTCTGAGCCATATTCAATTTATAGATAGTATGTTTTGTAAAAATCGTAATTCCTTCTATATTTGCAGCATATAAAAGTAGTTCATTATTTATTGTTACTAGTTAGTAGTCTTTGAATTTATGTTTAATTTAAATACTATGAAAATGAATTGGAAAATTCAAAAGCTACTAAGTGGAGAACGTATAGTTTCTAAAGAACCTGGTAATTCTATGTTACCTATTTTAAAATCCAAACAACCAGTTATCTTACATCCGATAAGTTGGGAAGATTGTGAAAAAGGGGATATTGTATACTGCAAGGTGAGAGGAAATTGTTTTACTCATTTAGTAAAAGGAAAAGATCCTAAAAGAGGTTTATTGATTGGAAACAATCACGGTCGAATAAATGGATGGACAAAAAATGTGTATGGTAAAGTGATTAAAATTTTACCATCAAAGTAGCGCTAATAGCGCTTTTTTTATGCCTTTTTTTCTGATATGACGTAGTATATTTTGCTTTACATTATTATATTGTAACTGTTTTAAATCAACCAAAATGCGCAATTTCTTTAAAAGAAAAACAGAAGAACAGTTACAAGAAATAAATCCCTATATCGTATATATCGATAGTGAATTTCAAAATGTTGTATTTCAGGAATATATAATAGAATATCTTGAAAAAAACACAAAAAGAGAATATCGTACCTGGGTTGATCAGCATCAGATTTATGTACAGACGGACATTGTAAAAGATGATAAAAAAGGTAGATTAGAATATAACTTATTTCAATTTATTGCTACAGACAATAAAATAACCATACAATATCAACAAATAAAAGAAGATGAACATGCCACATCAAAAGAAGTAAAAGATATTGATCTTTTTGAGACCAAATCCAAACTGGTAGCGCATGTATTAAAATATATTAATGAAAGATTAGATGATAGTTTTTTAGAACTTCATTTGCAGAATAAAATGGAGTTTATTACTTCACTTTCAGCATTAGAAAAAAATTATTTATTAGCGCAAACTAAAAATAATGAAATATACTTGCTCTGCCTTGGGATTACCAACCTAAAAAGTTCTCTTTTTGAAGTTCACAAAAAAAAGCAATACAACTTTGTTTTAACTTCTATGAGAAATTTGATTTTTGAATCTGATGGCAAGTCCTTTTCGATATACGATGTCACTGGAAACTCATTAGATTTTAAAGAAAAAATAGGAAAAGATGAGATTACGGCATCATCATTTTCTTTTGAAACAGAATTATTTAACGATTCCTTATTTGCCTATTACAAGCATTTGTATAATGAAGTAGCAGAAAAAAGAGTAGAACTTTATACTGATTTACTTTTTGATAAATATAATAGTAAAGAGGCACATCTCAATTACATAAAAAAACTGTACGAGCTTAAGACGTCTAAAGATGACAAACTTACAACAACACTAAAATCAATGTTAGTGTTTCAGTTTCCTAAAAAACAATGTGCAAAAGAACTTTTAATATCTCAAGATTTTCTGGATAGTATGTATACCACAAATACTTTTGGAAACACTTTGTTCAATGTATTAAGAAGCTGGAATATTTTACCAGTAGAGCAATATAATTTTCTGCAGTTATTAAGCTCTCAAAATAGTAATTTCAAACTAAAAAATCTTGATGTTTTCTATGATGCAGCTATTGCCGGAGTACTCAATCAAAAGAATCTTCCAAAAAATGCTCTGCAATATCGTATACAACATCTTACTTATTTAAAAGATACCAAACAATATAAAAAAGCGATACCATTTTATGAGTATGTATTAGAAAGCCTTGAGGATGACAGTATTTTAGAACTGATTTCGGATGCAAAAACAGATGTATTGAATGGTGAGGATTGCAATCCTTTACGAATTCGATTATTAGAAGAACTATCAGAAATTAAAGTAAGTCTAAAGCAGTCCAATAAAAAGGAGTTATTAGAACTGGCAACATTACAGCCCATGGTTCCAGATCGATTGACTCAGTTAGTTGCAAATGGAGTCGAATCAAAAAAGGCACAAGAAATACTTTCATTACTCATGTCTGATACTTGGAATACTTTTACGACCAATAGCAATGATACTACAATCAAGAAATATAATAAAAAGACACTTTTTGATCTGGTAGTACCCGATTGTTTTAAAGAAGCCAAAACCTTTACAGATTCTTTTGCCAATCTTATAGCCCAGGTAACACCTCCTGATTATAAACAAGTAACCTCTTTTTCAGAAAAACTATCTGCTACAAATTACCCACAAGCCTATCAGGTTTTAGAAGAACTGGCAGGTCAATTACAAATGGACATGCCCGAATGTTATATAGGTAATGGTAATTTTTCTAGAGGAATTATTGGAGTAGAAGCTACTCCAAATTTTTTGATTCTTGGTAAAGCGCATTTAGAAAAAGCTACCTCTTTTTATTTTACAAGAAATGAGTTAAAATGTAATCTTGCGCAAGAATTAACTCATATTCTTTTTGGGCACACAAGACTTACTTCTAAAGATGTTTGGCGTGGAGCAAAGAACAAAGGTATGAGTGCCGCAGGTGTTCTATTGGTTGCACTTCCTATGGTGAGCACGGTGGGTAGTTTTGCTGGTAAATTTATAGATATGACAAATTACACCAAGTTGTTTTCTGGAGTAGATAAGGTCACAAATGTCGTAGGAAAAGGACAAAGTGCAATAGAATATGGCGAAAAAATTACCGATAAATTCACTTCAGAAGATAAAGAAAGTGAATTATTAGCTACTTCACGTTTGATGGAAATATCTGCAGATCGAGTTGGGTTATTGGTTACCAACGACCTTGGTGGTTGTTTGCTTACATTACTAAAAAATGGTAGTGATTTTGAAACTACGTCTAATCAAATCAACAAAAGTGGATTACATACTTACCTTTCTAAACAAAATGAACAAGGAGAGTTTGTATATCAGGAGATGATTATTCGTATTAAAACTCTTTTCAATTTTTATCTCAAGCATTGCTAAAAAATGTTGTAATTCTTTTTTTAACTTAACTACGCAAAAAGATTACGTAGTTAAGCTAAATATTTGTACAAGAATTAAAAAAGCAACATTGGTTTAGTAATTGCTCTGTCGAACGAGGAGTCGGCAGAGCTTCAGAAAAAGTAGTATGAGTAAAGAAATAAATATAACGGGAAAAACACTAATCGATTTAGGTTTCAAGTCAGGAAAATGGTTTCCAGAAGCCATCGATCATATTAATACAAATCAATTAGAAGGAAAAGCGATGCATGCTTATCTGGCACAATTTAAATCGCCACCAATTATCGATTTACATAAAGAGGCCGTTTCTTTTGCAATCAACATCAAAGCCGAAAATGAGTTAGAAGAAACAAATGTGAAATCTGTAGTAGCATCTATGAATACATTGATGAAAACTCCAACCTTGGTGAACGGAGCGATTATGCCCGATGCCTGCCCTACAGGTCCTAATGGGACTATACCTGTGGGAGGAGTGGCAGTTGCCAAAAATGCAATTCATCCAGGGATGCATAGCGCCGATATCTGTTGCTCTGTAATGCTAACTGATTTTGGTAAAATGAATCCTAAAAAAGTTTTGGATGCTGCTCATCAAAACACGCATTTTGGTCCTGGAGGAAGAGATCGAAATACACAGTATAGATTTCCAGAGGAATTATTAAAAGACTTTGAAGGCAATTATATGCTCAATAATGAAAAGATGATCCAGGCTGCAAGATCACATCTCGGAACTCAAGGAGATGGAAATCATTTTTTGTTTGTTGGTAAATCCAAGAAAACGGGAAATACTATGATGATTACTCATCATGGATCCAGAGGCCCCGGAGCAAACTTATATACTAAGGGGATGAAAATTGCTGAACGTTTTAGAAAAGAATTATCGCCAGAAACCTTGAAACAAAATGCATGGATTCCTTTTGATACAGAAGAAGGACAAATATATTGGGAAGCGTTACAAATCATAAGAAAATGGACTAAACTGAATCACGAAGTAATCCATAATGCAACATTAGAAGCTTTGCAAATTAAAGCTCAAGATCGTTTTTGGAACGAGCATAATTTTGTGTTTAAAGATAAAGATCTGTTCTACCATGCCAAAGGAGCAACTCCGTTAGATCCTAAGTTTATGCCAGATATTACAGGACCGAGATTGATCCCTTTAAATATGTCTGAACCTGTATTGATTGTTAATGGAGAAACTACAGCAAATAATCTGGGCTTTGCGCCACATGGAGCAGGACGTAATATGAGTAGAACACAACATAGAAGAACTAAAGAGGGTAGCACCAATGAAGAAGTATTTCATGAAGAAACACAAGGATTAGATATACGCTTTTTTTCTAATGAAATCGATGTTACCGAATTACCAAGTGCATATAAAAATGCAGAAACCGTAAGAAACCAAATGGATGAGTTTGGTCTCGGAAATGTGATAGATGAAGTAATGCCTTATGGTTGTATTATGGCTGGAGACTGGCAAAAGAATGTCCCATGGCGAAGAAAGAGAAGAAGAAAGTAATGGGAAATTTGGATAATATTGGATAATTATGTCATATTTGCAATATAATTAAGAACCAAAAAAATAAGTTTAATACCTATGATGTTATTTAGTTTACATAAAAAGGACGCTGAAAAGCTGTTTTTAAATCAAGAATATAGGTAGAAAAACTATAATAAGATATAAAAAGCAAGAGCGTCCATAAAATTGGACGCTTTTTTTATGATCTTTTTTCAGAAATCTACTTATATCAAATCAAATGTCATTTGAAAGATAAATTTCAGAACTACAGTTGATTACAAAAAAAACGATATCCGTTAAAACAACGGACAGGGATTCTATTACCCTAATTGATGTGTAATACATTGATATTCAGTAAATTAATTTGTTTTTTTTGTTGTGTAATTGAAAAATAGGTATCATATTTGCACCGCAATACAACAATTGCTAACCCGAGTGTCACATTAAGTTTATCGAAGTGTGGTCAAAGGCAAAAAGAAAATTAATAACCTATAAAACCGAAGTACAATGACTTTAATAAAGCTACATACTACTCCTCCAAAAAGACAAGGTCTTATTATGAGTATGCTTCGGGACTTCACCGATAAATAATCTTTCATTAGATATATAAAGAAGTCCGAAGCCCAAAAAGTTTCGGATTTTCTGTTTCTGTATATACCACAAATGTTATTGCTATAACCAGGAGGTGTCCGAACTGGATATTATCTACGAATTATTTAAAAGTCTTCGATATAATTTTTGGTGTCCAAAAGAACACTTTTTAATTATAGAGAAGCATAGAAAAATTCATATGCAACAATTACATAAGAAAAGTAGACTAGAGAAAGAAGTTCTGCAAATACATAAACGACTTGATAAAATTTTCAAAGAAGAACAAAAGCTTGGATATATCAAATTAGAAAAACCAATTCGTCATGGTTGGTTCAAAGAATTGATTATTACAGAAAATGTGGAGAGATATCGCATTCAAAAATACATAAAAGAAGTATATGAAATGGTCGAGAAAAAAGTGTGGGCACCAACCAAAGAAGAGGCTAGTAGAAAGTGGAAGTTTCAAACTTCAAAATATCTGATTAATAAAGAGATTCCCACAATAAGTAAAAGACAATATAATAAATTGAGTGACGGTGCAAAACGTCTATGCGTTCCTTTTCAATACTATACCGATAAAAAAAGATTACGTACACGTTTTTATATTAAAATTCCGAAGGGAGCATATAAAATCAAATTTACAAGGGCATATGTTACGCATAGTAGAAGAATTGATCCAAAATTGCAAAGTGAAAGAATTTTACTTTTTCAACAATTGAATAAAAAAGGATATTTCAATGCAAAAAAGAGGGTATTTCCCTGGAAATCATATTGGGATTGGCCAAATTGGAGAGAAAATACCAAAGAAGTAAGAATGAGAGTACGATTATTAAAACATGCTCCCATCCAAAAAATTATTAATGAAGAAATATCATGGGAAAGAAACTAAGCGGAAAAGACTTGATCAAATTAGGCTTTCCGAAAAACAATAGTATTAATGTGACTTTGGGTCATATTAATCGATATCATAAACGAATTAAAAAAGAACAAATATTAATAGAAGCCAAAAAAGTATTACTCAACCCCGAAGCATATCAAGGTGATGGTATTTGGGGAAAGATTGCCGAGAGCCTATTAAATCCTGTCGAAGTAAAAAGACATGCTTTAAAAACTGTTCGGTCTCCTTTTCAAATTTATGGAGAGAATGAAATTGATGATCAGGCTAAGTATCAGTTGTTTGATGCTTTAAAATTACCGGTTGTAACCAAAGGAGCATTAATGCCCGATGCGCATACTGGGTATGGATTGCCTATAGGAGGAGTTCTAGCTACCAAAAATGCTGTAATCCCTTATGGAGTAGGAGTAGATATCGGTTGTAGAATGTGTCTTACGATATATCCGATAGCCGTTTCTTATCTAAAGGGAAAGAAGCATCAACTAGAGAATATACTTTCAGAACATACCAAGTTCGGAATGTATGAGACTCATAAAGTAAAACATGATCACCAAATCTTTGAACGAGATGAGTTTCATACGATTCCATTTGTAAAAAGATTAAAAGACAAAGCATACAAACAATTGGGAACCTCTGGAGGAGGGAATCATTTTGTAGAATTTGGAATTGTATCTATTACAGAAACCGATAATGAATGGAGTTTGCCAATAGGGGAGTATTTAGGGCTCTTATCACATAGTGGGTCCAGAGGGTTAGGTGCCAATATTGCAAAGCACTATACGTATTTGGCGACAAAACAATGTCCATTGCCAAAACATGTACAACAACTGGCATGGTTGGATTTGAATACACATGATGGTCAGGAGTATTGGTTAGCAATGAACCTGGCTGGTGATTATGCAAAAGCATGCCATGATGATATTCATGCCCGAATTTCAAAGCTATTGGGATCAAAACCAGTAGCCAAAATTGAAAACCATCACAATTTTGCATGGAAACAAGAAGTGAACGGAGAGGAATGTATTGTGCATAGAAAAGGAGCAACTCCTGCTGCCAGAGGCGAATTGGGCATAATTCCAGGATCAATGACTGCTCTAGGTTTTATTGTGAGAGGATTAGGTAATGAAGGAAGTTTACAATCTGCATCTCATGGAGCAGGGCGTTTACTTTCAAGAAGAAAATGTAAAGAAACTTTAACAAGAAGTGAGGTCAAAAAGCAACTTAAAGCGAATGATGTTTCACTAATTGGAGGAGGAATTGATGAAGCACCTATGGCATATAAAGATATCAATACAGTGATGGCAAATCAAAAGGAATTGGTAGAGGTATTGGGAACATTTACTCCCAAAATTGTTCGAATGGACAAGTAAATTAAAGATTAATAAAATGAAGACAAATAGATTTAGACCAACTATTAAATGGCTGGATTATTTCAAGGATATAATTAATGTTCATTGTCCTAATTGTAATAAGAAAGCTCAGTTGCTTAGAAAATTTGATGATCAAATAATTTATCGTGATAGTTATGAATTTCAATGCAATAACTGTTATGTTGAAATAAAGGAAATTGAAAAATTTATCTATAAAGTAAATAGAAACTGTCCGTTTTGCCCAGAAGTTATTCATTATAAATCAACACCTACTGTTAAAATCAAAAAAGAAGTAGAGGTAATTTGTAAGGGCTGCAAGGAAAAGATTAGATACATTCCAAAAGTTGAGTCAGTATATGATTGGATGCAAAAAGGGGAAAATGTTGAATTCTTCTATTGGTTTATTGAAGAATTTAGAGGAAATATATTTTGGGCATTAAATGATAAACACCTAGAATACCTTGAAAATTTTGTTTTTGCAAAATTAAGACAACGTACCATAGAACCTTACGGAATGATGCTAATAGATAAACTTCCACAATTTATAAAAGACAAGAAAAATAGAGGTGAATTATTGAAATTAATCTCAAAAATGAAGGAAAAATGAAGAATCAAAAAACATTACAAATAACAGCGGGTAGAGGCCCAACAGAATGTTGTTGGGTTGTTGCCAAGGTTCTTAAATATTTTTTAGCAGAAGTACAAAATGCAGGGTTTGATCATTCTATTATTCAAAGAATACCGGGCCCAGAAAATGGAACGGTGCAATCGGTAACAGTTCAATTAAAAGGAAAGGAATTGGAAACTTTCACTAATTGTTGGATAGGTACCATACAATGGATCGGAACATCAACTTTTCGTAAATATCATAAGCGAAAAAATTGGTTTATAGGAATCTACGAATTAGAAACTTTTAAATTAAAAGCGATATCAGAAAAAGAGATCATTTTTCAAACAATGCGAAGTTCTGGTCCTGGCGGTCAAAATGTAAACAAAGTGAATTCTGCAGTAAGAGCAATTCATAAACCTACAGGAACTATGGTTGTAGTAATGGATAATAGATCTCAGCATCAAAACAAAAAGATTGCTATAGAGCGATTAAAAGAAAAAGCGCTGGAAAGTGAATTAAACAAACTTAAACAATCAATAACAGACCAATGGGAAAATAATTTGAGTGTACAACGAGGAAATCCTATTAAAATATTTAAAGGCACCGACTTTAAAAAAGTAAAAAAAGTAAAAACTTTCAAAAACAAGCGAAATCAATTAAAACAGGATTTGCGAAACGAATTAAAAAATAAAAATGAGCAATCTATTAGATAAATATTTATTTCAGGCATTGGATGCATACCCATATAATTTAGAAGAAACTGTGGAGTCTTTACATTATGCTTTGTCATATGATGAAAATAATGCTATTGCCTTAGACCTAATGGGACAGGTTTATGCAGAGCAACTTAAAAATTTTGAAATAGCAAAAGAATACTTTCAACAAGCGCTAGCACAAGACATGTATGCTGTAGATGTATATCCTAAGTATGTCGATGTTTTGTTATGGAACGAAGACTATAGTGAAGCAGAAAAGTTAATTGACTTTGCATTGACATTAAAAGGAACAGACAAAGCGGTATTGTATCTTAAGAAAGCTGTTCTTTTTGAACACAAAAAAAAATATAAAAAAGCTTTAAAGTTCATAAAACGAGCTAAAGATAATACGTATAACAATCATTTTATTAATGAATTGAAAGAAGAGAAATCCAGGATTAAGGGTAAAATGCCTGATGAAAAGAAATCAAGGAATAAAACTTCTAAAAAATCTAAGAAGAAATAAGTAAAATATTCTATAGGGTTATAATTGTTTAGGAACAGCGGTATTTCTAATGATCAAATTTCCTTATTAGAATGTATATAAATTAGTTAGTAATTCTAAATATAATTTGGATTTTAGTTATAAAACTAATGATATTTGTATAACAAAATGATACAAAAAAGAATACATACCGCATCAAAACCACTGCTTTGTCAGTGTGATTATCGATGGATGAAGAAATTATCCATTATAAACGGGACGTTGTATAGCTATTTTTAAGCATTTTTATGAAGTGATTTAAAACAAAAACTAGATATAACCTAAAGCGTCCAAGAAATTGGACGCTTTTTTTATAATTTTTTATCAAAATGTATAAAAGTTAATTAGGACATAAAAATTAATAATTGGAAAGTAAGCATCAGGGAGACAGACGATTGCCAAAAAATCCAAAATCTGTTGAAAAACGGACAGGAATCTCTATATCCTAATTTAAGATGTAACTATCTGAAAATCAATAAAATAAATTAAAAAAATGTTTGCAGATTAAAAAAATGTTTTCATCTTTGCATAGCAATCGAAACATAAAAAGATAAATAGGATTGCCTTATAATAATTAATACAAAACAATAAAAATGATACCGATTTATTCACAACATATGCTAAGCCGTCTCTTTACCAAACAAAGAGTGTATTGTTCTGATGTGAACATAAAAGGTGTCTGTTTTATAGAAAAGATGATTATAAGAATATAGCTTATAAAACCATCGATATATAAGAAGGCGCCCGAACAAGGCGCCTTTTTTTATGGATATAGTTCATTGACATATTGAAAACCAAACACAAGAATCAATTCAGAATTTTGAATTCTGAATTAAAAAAGACAAGGTGGCTGAAAGGTGAAGGCTACGGTTTGCAAAACCGTTTTTTGCAGGTTCGAATCCTGTCCTTGTCTCTTTTTGGGAGTTCGCCAGAGTTGGAGAGCTGGGGCAGACTGTAAATCTGTTGCCGAAAGGCTGAATAGGTTCGATTCCTATACCTCCCACAATTTTAATTAGCAAAGTACCGTAGCACAAAAAGCTAGTACAGCCAACTGTCTCTTGGATGTTCATCCCGCTTTGGCGGGATCGGTACAATGAATACCAACAAATAGGAATATAGTTCAAATGGATAGAACATTGGGTTACGGCCCCAAAGATGTGAGTTCAAGTCTTGCTATTCCTGCAATTTTAAAACAAATGTTTAACTAATTTATTGAAGTACTATGGAAACACAGTTTACTATTACCAAAGTAAAAAAGAAAAGATTGAAGGATTTGATTACTAGAGTGTTATCAAAATGGGCTTCAAACTATATCGAATCGATGAGCAAAGCTTTGTACCCTTCTGACTATGGAGGGGTAAAAAGTAAAAATGATATACATCGAATTTTTTATAAATAATTAATCATACTACGCAAAAACATTGCGTAGTATGATTTCACCTTTGTAGTGTAATTAAAACAAACCCAATTTTTGGGAGAGATTAGGGTTTGGAACAGTGCCCTGCTACCAATGGGTAAGGAAGAAATGTAAGGTAGCAGGGTATAAATAATAATTAAGATGATAAAAAAAAGAGTTTATTGTAATTGTAGAAAGAAACAATCAAGATGCTCTCTATAATTGGATTAATAAATATCGTCATCTATTGGTATTTATTTCTGAAAATAAAGGATATGGATGCTGTGTAGATATTTTTGAAATAGATGGGGAAGAAGAAATAGTAAAAACTTTTCCAAATGAAATACTTTAAATAAAAAAACTGGTCTTCACCAGAACGACAATATCAAGTAAGTCTTGTTGTGTGTTTCTGTATAACACCATTGTATGAGGTATTACAACGTTTGTATTATCACTTCATATTCAACTTGACTTGAAGGTTTGACTATCACCAAAAATAGTCGTGATTCTATAGGTCACGGGTTCGAATCCCGTCTTTAGCATAAAGTAAATCTTTATGGCTATTGTAGCTCAGTTTGGTTAGAGTAATAGATTGTTTCCTGTGGGTTCGAGTCCCACTATCCTATGGATATGGCGAAATTGGTAGACGCACTAGATTTAGGCTCTAGCGAAACAGGCACTGAAAATGCCTCTTTTAAATCGCACAGGTTCGAATCCTGTCGAGACCACCATGTTAGGTTTCGTAGCTCAATTTGGTAGAGCACTACACTCATAATGTAGGTTACAAAGCTTGGTTATCTTTTAAAACTAGCCATGGCAGGTCATGCTATTAAATATGACAAAAACTGTGATGGCAGATCAGTTGTTATAGCATATTTGCTATACCGACAGTCTCGAATGTACCTTGAAATATGGGTAGCGCTATGATTAGCAATAGCTACTTTTTAGAATTCAGGTTTTAGAAGTATATCATCATATAAAGATGTTATACGCTTTTATCTCATTTCTTAAAACTAGTTATGGATAGCATAGCAAACCAATAGTTCCGTACAGGAAAGATGATTTGTCTTCACCGTTTTTTTAAAGAACTAAAATTACGTGAGGGATAGCAGTCCTTCGACAAACTTAGGACAGGCATATCCTTTTATAGATGGTAGCCTGAGGTTCTCGAAGGCACTAAGGTTAAAAGATACAGCGAATAGCCCGACTTCTTTGAAGTGTAAACGAAAAAGAGGGCACGTCCAAAATATACTTTGAGACAGTACCATACCCGTAGTTCTGGATTGAAGTAGGCAAAGTCTCCGTTACAGAAATTGTCATCTAACTAAATGTTTAATTAAAAAAGTAAAAAAGAACAAATGAAAAGAGTAAGAATTAATGCGGGAAAAGTAGGTTTGGTTTTCAAAAAAGGAGATTACAATCGTGTAATTACCAAAGGAATCCATTGGTTAGGATTTAATGAAAAGGTAATACAGTATGATCTTACCAAGCCATTTGCAACACCAGTAGCACTAGAAATCTTACTACAAGACAAAGAGTTAGAAGCCATGTTACATGTGATTGAAGTAAAGGATAATGAAGTTGTTTTGGTGTATGAAAACGGAAATTTTAAAAGCGTATTTGGCTCAGGTCGTTATACACTTTGGAATAGCTTAAAAGATTACAAATTCACCCGTGTGGATTTAACCAAAATCTATATCACCGAAAAAATTGATAAAACCCTGTTTAGTAACTACGCATTGACCAAGTATATCAGAGCTTTTGAAGTAGCTACTTATGAAAAAGCATTATTAATTGTAGACGATGTATTTACAAAAACTCTAGAAAGCGGTACTTATCGTTTTTGGCGAAATGATACTTCTATTAAAATTGCTAGAGCAGATCTACGTCAATTACAATTAGAAATTGCAGGCCAGGAACTATTAACTAAAGATAAAGCGGGAGTACGTATTAACTTCTATACACAGTATAAAGTTATTGATATAGAAAAGGCTTTATTGGATAATAAGGACTATGAAAAGCAATTGTATATCACTATGCAGTTAGCCTTGAGAACTTTCGTAGGAAACTACACATTAGATGAGCTATTAGAGCATAAAGAAAGTATTGCGAGTTCGGTACTTGAAAATGTTAAAAATCAAGCTACAAAACTAGGTGTACGAGTATTGAATTGTGGTATTAGAGATATTATTTTACCAGGTGATATGAAAGAAATCATGAACCAAGTACTGGTAGCACAAAAGAAAGCTCAGGCTAATAGTATCACTCGTCGTGAAGAGACAGCCTCTACCCGTAGTTTGCTAAATACAGCTAAACTTATGGAAGAGAACGAAATGCTTTACAAACTTAAAGAAATGGAGTATGTAGAGAAAATTGCCGATAAGATTGGTGAGATTAGTGTCTCTGGTGACGGTGGTATGATCAAACAATTAAAAGACATATTCTCTGTGAATAGGTAGGTGTACATTAGAATGCATCAGTTTTTATGACTGGTGCATTTTTTACTTTGTTACGAGCCTGTAAAAATTAGATGGTTTATTTGTAGGAATATTAATATAGTTACAACCTCGCTTTTATAGCATCTCTAAATTTAATATTTTGATCGTATTGCCTTTTTTGAAGGAGCTCTAGAAAATAAGCCGTTACAGAACCTCCAAAAATGGCAATGCCTAATTCAGAACCAACATCCAAAACTACATCGTTTATAAATTTACCAAAATCATCTTCAAATAGAAATTTTAATACCCTTGTACCAATAGTAATACTTAATCCCAAAAAAAAGAAGAAACTAAGAAATCTACTATAGAAATGTTCTCGATCAACTATTAAATCTAATTCTTTTGGATTTTTTTTATAGTACGCTACAATTTCGTCGTCAATTTGGATAGGCTTCCCAAATAAGATAGCCCCAAAAAGGTTTTTATTTTTCATATTATAATACAATTGAAAGTGTTTTTAGTTTTTACTAGAATCGATCGATTATTTAAAACTTTTGTCAAAATGTTCTTCAATAGATTTTAGTACTGCATCATTAAATGTTACATGATTTTCTAAGAATTGATTCATTTCTTTGTTTTGATCATTTCTAATGCGTAATGCAACTTTATAAATTTCATTTTGCATTTTATAAGAAGCAATGAACCTTCTAAGATAGGCTATATTACTGGCTACATCTACATAAAAGTATCTACGTCGCTTGATTCCTTCCTTATATGTAAAATTTATAATTCCTAATTGGTTTTGTAAAAAGCTTAAAGATTTGCTTACAGAACCTTTTGTAACACCCATAATATCAACTAGTTCGTTGAATGTGAAATATTTTTTGTCTGAAACATAAAATAAACCTAAAATTCTACCAGCTAGGGGAGGGTAGTTTTCTGCCAATAAAGCCTCTGAAAACAGTTCAATTGCTCTTTTTTGCTCTTCTGAAATCACTTTTTTAACGTTTCGTTAATAAAAACAGTTTGTTTCTTTATTGAGAAACAAAAAAATCATACTTTTGTTTCCTCATAAGAAAACAAAAATACTAATTAAATCTTTTATCCATATAAACGAAGATTGAGATATAATGTGTAATCAAGTAAAAAACGTAAAAAACATACTAAAAGATAAATTAAAATTATCTTTAAATAAATGGTATTTACCCGTTATTTATGGTGTATGTTTAATACTATTAGGAGGGTATGTATTAAGTGAATCTTTAGAAGTTTATATAACATTAACTCATATTTTTGGAGTAAGCATTTTATTTGGAGGAGCTCTAGAAGTATATTTTGCTTTTTCTAATAAAAAGAAACTACCTAATTATGGTTGGGTACTTGCCTTAGGTATTATTGACCTTATCGTTGGAGTTCTTTTATTTCAACATCCAGAAGTGGTGATGACCACTTTACTATTGTTTATTGGTTTTTGGACATTGTTTAGATCATTTTCTGCTATTGGATATGCAATGAATTTGGATTCTTTAGGGGTTTCTGGAGCTCCAAAATTTTTACTTTCTGGTATTGTAGGTATTATTGTTGGAATGCTTTTAATTTTTAATCCGATTTTTACAGGGTTATCTATTATAATACTTACATCTTTATGCATAATTTTGAGCGGTATTTTTAATATCATGTTTGGCATAAAATTTAGAGTTTTACATAAAGAAGGTGGGAGACTTAAAAAAATGAAACCTCAAAATTTTATTAAAAAGCATTATTAATGATACTGTTAGTTAATAATTTAGAAATATACCCTGTGAGTAACCATTTGTATTTAATTATAAAAAAAAGAATTATCTTTTTTATCGTCTTCATATCAATTCAATCGGTAACAAATGCACAAATAGTAAACGTAGAATCTATTCGTAAAGTAAGTGATACTTCTCGTTGGTCTGGTTATGCGAATTTATCATTTGACCTAACCAAAAACAAAAACAGAATTTTCAATTTTAAAAATAAAGTTCACATACAATATTTGTACGAAAAAAATTTAGTACTTGTAGTAAACGATATCAATTTTAAAGAGAGTAATAATAACAAATTAGTAAGCAAAGGGACACAACATATACGATATAATTATAGGGTTAGCAATCGTTTTGCTTTCGAAGCATTTGCTCAAAGCCAATATGACGAAATTTCTGCCATAGAGTTTAGAGGTTTATTAGGTACAGGAGTTCGTTTTAAAGTTTCAAAATCTGATGATTATAATTTTTTTATGGGAATATTATCCATGTTCGAATATGAAAGAATTAATAATAGCCTAGAGGATATAATTCATCGAGATTTTCGCAATAGCACCTACGTATCCTTCAGTTTATTTCCTAAAAACGATATTGCCATTGTTAGCACCACGTACTGCCAACCGCTCTATAGAGATTTTGAAGATTATAGGTTGTCTAATGATACCTCGGTGGTCATAAATATATTCAAGAATCTTGCCTTTAATATTGGGCTTACCTATCTTTATGACGCAATGCCCGCTCTAGAAGTTCCTAAAGAACAATATAAAATAACGAATGGGTTAACATATTCTTTTAACTAAGAAATAGAAGTACAGGAGTAAAAAGTTAGAATTATTTGATATTAATGATATATAACGATCCAATCGGAAACAAGATATTACAATAAAATTGATTGATCTTTATAGAATTTTGGTTGATTTACTAATCACAGTATAAACATCTTATCAATACCCTACAATCTAAGATTTATCAAATGTATGGCGTTGTTCTTCTGTAGAGGATGCCTTTAATAATTGATGAAAAGTTCTAATACTATTAAAGTTACGGGTAATTTCTCCAGAAACAGCAATTCCAGAAATACCTGTTTCTAATATGTTTGTAACATCTTCTATAGTAATGCCTCCAATACCGATAATTGGTGTTTTGGTTTGCAAAGAGGCCATAATTGCAGCATAACCATGTACACCTAAAACCGGACTTAGATTATCTTTGGTGGTTGTAAATCTAAAGGGGCCTAAGCCAATATAATCGATTTCTTTAGCGATTAATGCTTCGCAATCTTCCAAAGTATTTGCCGTTCCCCCAATAATTTGCCAGGTATATAAATGTTTTCTAGCGATAGTAGGGCAGGAGTCCGTTTTTCCTAAATGTACTCCATCTGCTTTGATCTCTTTTGCTATTTTATAATGATCATTAATAATTAGCCTGGTTTGAAAATGAGCAGTAATTTCTCTAGCTTCTTTGGCTAACTTTAAGATTTTCTTTTCTGAAACATCTTTTAAACGTAATTGCACTAATTCTGAACCAGATGTACACGCTTTTTGGATATTTTCTATATGTTCTTTTGGAGAACTTCCTTGAGAGATATAATGCAGTTTAGGTATTATCACGTTCTATTAATTTATTATAGATTATAAATCCAGTAATATCTATATATTAATTGTTTTAGAGTATTCCATAAAATAAGACTTAAAGCGTTCTAATTTTGGATGCATTTTTTCTGAATATAGTACAAACTGACATTTTTTAATACTTTGTGTAATCGAAATAAGAGCAGTATATGTTAGATTATGGATTAGAAACTCTGCATCGTCTATACTGAATATCTTTAATTCAGAGATGCTTACTCCATTTAATAAAAACAATTTATTCATTGATTTCGGCGTAGAAATAAATATATCTATACCCATAAAAATTTCTGATTTTTGAACATCGACATGAAGTTGTTCATACCCTACATATACTCGTAATGAAGTATGTCTTGTATACGATAAAAAAGCATCGTATAACTCCATAGCTCTTTCCTTATTCTCTACTAAAACTACGGCCCTTGGAGCATTTCCTATTGCCTCACATTTTAGTTTTTGTAAGGTTGTAAGTATGAGTGTGGTTGTTTTACCACTATCTTTTGCAGCTGTGCAATAAATATTAGCACCACTTTTTATTACAGGAATACTCTTGCTCTGAAAAGGAGTAGGTGTCGTTATTTCTTTGTACTCTAGCTTCTCTTGTATATGAGGGTGTAACTTTTTAAAAGGCATAATGATTAAGGAGATGATTACTTAGCGTACGATTTATACTAATGTGCAAATATACCACCTAGAAATGGAATATGCGGAGAATAGAGTATTTGATTTTTTATCTAAACTATAAGAAGAGAAAGAAAAGGTAAAATCTCAATATTCTCTTTTTTATACATCGGTAAATCACTCTAAATATAGTAGTCAAAACACTTATGACAAATGGGGGTAAAACCTATTGTGTTGAAGTAATACATAGTCTAATTTAGTCACTCAATCTGGATACGAATATCTAGATGCAACTTCAAATAGTAACCAAAATACTGTATTAGATGAATTATTTAAAAAAGTTTTTTCCAGGCATAGCGAGTGTTCAAACTATAACCAGAATAGGAGGAAGTCTTACTTTTTCTATCTGTTTTACAGAACTATTTTTCAAATTTGGAAGTTTTACTTTAGAATGTTTAGCATTTCTAATGGTATGGTTTTTTACCAATAGACTCATTGAATTTCTAACAATGAAAAAGAAATGAGATGAAAACAATAACAATTAAACAAATAAAGTGTTTTGAAAATGAAGATTGGCTTGGGGATGATGAAATACGCTTAGAAATCAGAGCAGATGGTAATGCTACAGATACGCTATACAATGATGATTTTGATGATGGCGAAACATGGACATTAAATAAATCCTATAACTTCACTAATTCTATACAGCTAAAGATGATGGAAGGGGATTGGCCAGATCCAGATGATCATTTGGGGACACATGATATTAACGCAAATACTTCTCTTATTAATGCAGCGGTGTCCTTTACAAAAGACGATGCCGATTATGAATTACTATTTGATTTGATTGTTCAAAATACAAGTGATCCTCAGGATACCACAGATCCTGCAATAGGCCCTGTTAACATTCGTCCATTTTTTAGTAGAATGGGAAAAGGTCTTATTACACAAGGTCAATATGATAGCCATATCAATGATAATAGATTATATAGAGTCGGTAATGAGGTGATTAGCATACGAGATGATTTTCAACGTCATAGTGCTCAAGATGGTAATAAAAGTAATACAAGATCGGTACGTAATTGGATCCAGACACATTGTAACTTTAGAAGTCCTGATACCTATATTGATGATAAGCCAGAAGTATCCTCAGGGATAAGTATTTTTTTTACAGGAAAGAATTGGAAAACCGTAAATAATGAAAAAAGCATTCAACTTTCCGGTTTTCAGGATTATAGTAGGGTAACTTATACAGATAACCCATTTACACACGAAACTCGGGATTGGAACTGGGACATGGTTCCTGATCCTCAATTTATGTATTTATTAGGTGAAGGATACAAGGGTAAAGGTAGCGGAACCAATAGAGTACCTATTATTCATAACGAATGGGAAACAGGTTCGTTTCCCCTACAGTGGCGTCCGTTTTGGGGAGAGTATATTACCTGTTGGGGGCGTCATATATGGGATGTTGGGCATGCACCAACCGTTACAGAAATTCATCCTGCACATACTATTATAAGAGAACATACTACTGCAGCTTCAATAGGAACCAATAATGCAGTGGTACCTGTAAACGAAGCTTATATTGGTATAGGTTTGTCTGGTGGATATCCAGGGCACAGTGATGGTAGGTGGAATGCAGAGTTTGGTGGTATTCCTAATGGTGTATGGGGAGACACTACAGATTGTTGGGCTACAAACCTTAAAAAACATCCTGTAAAATTTAAGTTTTACCCTCCTGTTAAACGTCCGAACAATAGCGCTACCTTAAAATTTAGGGTAAAACTCTGTCAACATATTCGGGTAGACGACAATGATGAATTAGATGAGTTTTTAGAGCTTACTCAAAATGATGATCCTGCAGATGGTGGAGCAGATCTAGCATTTAGAGATTGGAATACCACTGCTGGATTTAGTAGAGAAAATACTAGTAACCAGTTTAAGCCATCTTTTACTGTAAAAGATGGCCCAGACGGTTTACCTGCTTATTATGATGTTGAAATAGACTTGAGTGAAATGACTAAAATTCCTGTAGGGTATTATGCAATCATTCAATGTGGATGGAATATCCCAGGAAATGTCACTTTACAGAAATATGAAGTTACTTTTAAAACTATTAAAGCATTATCAACAGACGAATGGTATGACGATTGGCATTTATACTATGGTGTGAATGGTTTATGGAGTGCCTGGTGGACAGATGATTTTATAGAAGAAGGACATACGTATACTCGTAATAAAAAATTCAGTTTTTGGACTGTAGATGATATGCCCATTGCCATACGTGATACTGGTGTAGAATGGGATGGAACAGATTATGCCAACGAAAAACTGGACACCGTAGATCTGGTACTAAATGGACCCAATCATCTTGCTAGTTTACGAAACAAGGCGATTTCGGATAGTCACTTAACCATACTAACCGATACCACCAATAGTATCGAGTTTAATGTTACAGGAAAAGGTGGAGATACTTCACATCGATGGAAGATAAAAATTGAAAAAAAATAGATCGTATGATGAATATAACACCACAAACAGAATTGGCAATTACTCATGGAGAGTTACAAAAAAGGCCAAAAGACACAAAGGGTTCTCATTTTTATACGAATCCTATAGAATTAGCAATTCCTGCATTACTTTCTGTATCAGGAGGACCAAAAGAAACCGTTCCGTATTATCAAAATACTATTCAAAATATAAGCGATGTTAAAAGGGCTTTTAAAGGAACCTTATATCATACAGCCAATGCAATGCTAATGCATAACGAAAAATTAAGTGAGATGGCACTGAATCATCCTGCAATAAAGAGCAAACTTAATACTGGGCCATTAGCACGATTAGCGTATCCTGAAAAAGTAACTCGAGCCTTAGGGTTATTACTAGTCGATATATCAACTTATCTTGGTTTAAGTACTAAAGGGTATATGGATTGGGATGATGGTACTTATGAAACTGCAATGGCAATAAGCTATGTATGGCGAAGAACAATGATTGATAAGTTTAAGTTAACACAATCACATACTCAAGTTCATTTTGAATCGAGAACATATCTTAAAAGCTTACTAAAAAAATATCCAAACCAACCTTTTGCTCGATTTGCAGAAGAACGATATAAAATGGCTTGGTATTTAAAAAATGAGGCTCAAAAAAAACAAGCAAAAGATTATTTCTCAACACTTTCTAAAACCAAAGGTACAGATGAAACATCTAGATTATGGCGTTTATTAGGAAACTCATCTCTTATTGATTTTGGTTTGCGTTACTCTAATCCAAAGGTACTACAACAAAGCTTTGAAAATTTGTCATCAGATTTAACACAAAAGGAAAAAGAACAACCTGCAATACAACTAGCCAAAGCAAAAATGTTTGTACAAATGAAAGATACAACTTCAGTCAAAAAAATTGCTTCAAAATTATCTAAGTACAATAGTATCTTCTATAAAAAAGAAGCTATAGATCTCTACACTATAATTGGAGACACAAAAAAATCAACACTTTTAGAAAAACAACTTTTAAAAACACAAAATTATGGCAACTGATATCAGATTAGACAATACTGTAGTAGAAGTAATAGGTAATTTTACAAATTTCAAAAAAACAAAAACCAGTAATACTTCTGTGCAAATTGATTCCAGGTATGGTAACATTACTTTGGGGGGCAATAATCAGGATGGTGATTTTGCAGTAAAGAGTAAGAACGGAGAAAATACATTAACCATTAATGGTGATGCTGCAAATATGGTGCTAGGAGGAGGAGGACAACATGGTGATTTTTATGTAAAAGATAAACAAGGAAAAAATACAATTCATATCAATGGCAGATATGGTAATATTGCCTTGGGAGGTAATGGGCAAGATGGTGATTTTGTGGCACTCAACAGAGAAGGAAAGAATACAGTGAATATTAATGGTTTACATGGTAATATTATCTTAGGAGGTAATGGACAAGATGGCGATGTGCTGGTAAAAGATAAAAATGGAAATACAACTATTCACTTAGATGGAACATCCAAAAGTGCAAGAATAGACAATAATCTTACGGTAGGTAGTAATGGATCTGGAGGAGATATATATGTAAAAAACAATGAAGGTAAAAAGACCATTACTTTTAGCGGAGATCAAAATAAAATTACCATAGGAGCAACGGCAAACAATGGAAAATTAGATCTCAAAGATGCAGAGAACGCCAGCATAGTTTTTATGGATGCAGAAAATAAAGTAGTCAATATTGATGGAGAAATTTTCTTAAAAACTGCAGATAATGCTATGTTGGGTGTATTGGCAGAATTACAAGCATTACGCCAGGAGTTAGACGCTTTAAAAATAAGAGTCGATGACTTAGAAGCGCTTTAATGTGTTGAATTTTATATTAGTAAAACTATTTTTTGAATTTAGTACTAAAACTTAAATATTCATTTTTATGCTTTACAACATATAAAATTATAATACTTAATTAAGTTAATTTATATATTGTATAAATGTTTTCTATAAGAGGTGATTAGATTTTAGCTTTTTTTTATAACAAATAGAGACATGATTAATTAAATTACAATGCGAATTAATTAAAAAACTCTTCTATGAAAATATTCTCTTCTCACACTTTAACCATCTTATTTTCACTATTTTTTTTATATACAGGTATTGCTCAAGATAAAGATACAAAGGACGATATTTATGGGAGGCTTGCATTTAGAAGCCTAGGACCCGCACTTACTTCTGGGCGAATAGCAGATATTGCCATACATCCAAAAAATGAAAATGTTTGGTATATAGCGGTAGGGTCTGGTGGAGTTTGGAAAACTGTTAACGCAGGAACTACTTTCAAACCGATTTTTGATGGACAATCAAGCTATTCTATAGGATGTATTACTATAGACCCCAATAATTCTAGTACAATTTGGGTAGGAACAGGCGAAAATGTTGGGGGGCGTCATGTTGGTTTTGGTGACGGTATTTATGTGAGTCATGACGAGGGAAAGAGTTGGAAGAATATGGGATTAAAAGCTTCAGAACACATTTCAAAAATTATAGTACATCCAGAAAATTCGAATACGATCTATGTGGCTTCACAAGGACCATTATGGAGCAAAGGCGGTCAGCGAGGTTTTTACTTATCTGAAGATGGTGGAAAAACATGGGCAAAAACCTTGGGTAATGAAGAATGGACAGGAGTAACCGATATCGTCATGGATCCAAAGAATCCCTCAATTATCTATGCAGCTACATGGGACAGACACAGAACTGTTGCTGCTTATATGGGCGGAGGACCCGGTTCTGGTATACATAAATCAACAGATGGAGGAAAAACCTGGTCAAAATTAACGTCAGGAATTCCAACATCGAACTTGGGTAAAATCGGTTTGGCTATTTCGCCTTTTGATAACGAGACCATCTATGCTGCTATAGAACTGGATAGAAAAAAAGGAGGAGTTTTTATATCTACAAATGCTGGGGCTTCATGGTCTAAGCAATCAGGTGCTGTTTCTGGAGGTACAGGGCCTCATTATTACCAAGAGTTATACGCTTCACCACATCAAGAGGGTAAACTGTATTTAATGAGCAATTATGTACAAGAATCTAATGATCATGGTAAAACCTTTACCACGATGAATGAAAAGAAAAAACACGTGGATAGTCATGCTATGGCTTTTAAGAAAAATGATCCTAATTATGTACTTTTTGGTACCGATGGTGGATTGTATGAGTCTTATGACCTTACAAAGACCTGGCGTTATTTTGATAATCTTCCTATAACTCAATACTATAAGGTAGCTGTAGATGATGCTACTCCATTTTACCATATCTATGGAGGTACACAAGACAATGGATCCCATGGTGGGCCTTCAAGAACTATACGCGCCAATGGTATATTAAACCAGGATTGGTGGATTACTTTGGGTGCAGACGGGCATCAATCTGCTACAGAACCAGGTAATCCTGATATTACCTATGGTGAGTTTCAGCAAGGCTGGTTATGGCGTATTGATCAGACCACTGGTGAAACCGTATTTATACAACCACAACCTGCGGCAGGTGATCCACACGAACGTTTTAATTGGGATGCGCCTATTTTGGTGAGCCCTCATAATCCAACACGTTTATACTTTGCTTCTTATAGAGTTTGGAGATCAGAAAATAGAGGAGATGACTGGACTTCAATTTCAGGCGATTTAACACGTAATGAAGAACGATTTACACTTCCTATTTTGGGAAATCAACAAAGTTGGGATAATCCTTGGGATGTGGTGGCAATGAGTAATTATAACACTATTACGTCATTAGCAGAATCTCCTATCCAAGAAGGGTTACTATACGCAGGTACCGATGATGGGATTCTTCAGGTATCAGAAGACGGAGGTACAAATTGGCGTAAAATAATACTCAGCAATATCAAAGGAGTACCATCTAGAGCATTTGTTAATGATGTTCGTGCCGATTTGTTTGATGCTAATACAGTGTACTTGGTACTTGATAATCATAAAGAAGGAGATTATAAACCATATATATTGAAGAGTACCGACAAGGGGGTAAATTGGAGTTTTATAAATGGTAATCTACCCAAAAAATTATTGACTTGGCGTTTGGTACAAGATCATAAAAAGAAAGGATTATTGTTTGCCGCTACAGAGTTTGGTATCTATTTTACAGTAAATGGGGGTGGTAAATGGACACAGCTAAAAGCCGGTTTGCCGACCATATCTTTTCGTGATTTAACCATTCAACGACAAGAAGACGATTTGGTGGGAGCTTCTTTTGGAAGAGGGTTTTATGTGCTCGATAATATAGCGCCAATACGTAATTATGATGCTTCTAAGTCCAATGAAGTTCAGTTTTTTGATGTAAAACCTGCATATAACTATATTCAGAAAAGTGCAGTTTATGGACAAGGAAATAATAGTTATGCTGCAAAAAATCCTGATTATGGAGCAGTTTTTACGTATTACTTACCCAAAAAACTGAGTTCATTAAAAGAAACACGTACTAAAAAAGAAAAAGAGTTGACCAAACAAAAGGCTAGCATTTCTTTTCCTGGTTGGAAAGCATTGGCTGCCGAAAAAAATCAGGAAAAAGCTGAGCTAATTCTTTTTATTAAAGATAGTAAAGGTGATGTTGTTAATACCATAACCGGAACCCATAATAAAGGGTTTAATAGAGTAGCCTGGAATCTTAAACATGCCAATAGATCGGGTGTTCCTTTAAAAGCTCCTAAACCTAATCCTGAAGAAGATTTTTTTGGATCTCCTTATTTGGCAACACCTGGTACTTACACGGTAACATTATATAAAAATACAGACGGTATTTTGACTGCATTGTCTACTGCAAAATCATTCGAGGTAAAACCTCTTAAAAAAGGAGCATTGCCTGCTAAGCCTTCTACAGAAATAGATTCGTTTAGAGATTCGTTTCAAAAATTCCAACAAGATTTGAAGGCAACCGGTAGTAGCATTTCCAAAACTAAAAAGCAATTAAATGCAATGCAGCGTGCTTATAAAGAAGCAAAACGCCCATCGAATGACCTATATGCAAAGATAACCAAAGTCAAATCTGAACTATTAACAATAGAAACTATTATGAATGGTAATAGTGCTAAGAATGAAGTAGGAGAGAAGAATGCTCCGTCACCTCAAGATGGTGCATTTGTGGGATTTGTGGCCTTAAATAATACTTATGGACCTACGGGTAATCATTTAAAAGCTTTTGCCAGAGCACAAAATCAGTTAAAAAAGTTAAAAGTTGATTTAAGCAGATTGATGAAAACTGATATCCCGGCCTTAGAATCTCAATTACAATTAGCGGGCGCACCATGGATCGAGGGACAAGGACTTATAGACAATTAGATCATTCTAAATCCCTAGTTAGTTAAGGATTATTTGAATTCAAATTCAGGTAATCCTTAACTATAATAATTTGTTGATGGTTGCATAAGAAATAGCTTCATTTATATTGGCTACATCAAGTTTTTCAAAAAGTTTTTTTCTGTGAAATTTCACAGTGTCCGGAGAAATATTAATTTTTTCAGAAATTTCACTTATTGCATATCCTCGAATAGCATATTGTAAAATTTCTTTTTCACGTGTAGAGAGTTCAATATTTTTTAAAGTTTTCCAGCAGTCAGTATCTAAATCATACATCACCTTTTTTGTACCGTCTTTTTTAGTTATAATAATGTTTCCAGAATTTTGTTGTGTTGATAATGAAACGAAACAAATTGATTTCCATATTTTTCCACTTTCTGTTAAAAATAATGGGGTTAATTTTTGATTGATTAAAATGGTTTTTCCTTCTTCATTTTTTAAGTGAAAATCATATGAAATACTATACTCCTTTCGTTCTTCGAAAGGTATTTTTTCATAAAAATCAAAACCGATTGTATTTATTCTTAAAAGTAGCTGTAAATCACTTTCGGGAACATATTTAAAATAAAAATCATATCCCATTTCCTTAACTTCTTGGGCAGAATGACCGCATAAAAACAGAGGATTGTAAGAGACATATTCAAAACCTTTTAATTGATAATCAATTACATATATGCTTTTGTAGGTGGTTCGGGTAAAAGCTTCTATTACCTCCAGATAGTTTGCCGTTTGATTAACATCATTATCGGTTAAGTTATTAACCGTATTTTTTAAAGAAAAAAAAGAATTTACATTACTCATAATTATCTAAATAGGTAAACAATTTTATAACTACTCTAGCGTGTAGTCATAAACATTTAAATAAGTGTTATGAACAAATATAAGTTTTTAAAACTACTCCAGAGTGTAGCTATATGATGGTTTATGCTTGCTAGTTTTGTAGAAGTAAACACTAAAAACAAAATCTCATGATAAAATTAATTTGGACGCTAATCGTATATATAGTTCTTTATTTTCTAAATATAACAGGACAAGCCACAACAGATAATTACATAGATTATAGAACAATAAAACTAAAAAAGAATGAGATCTTAAATAATAACTTGGGTTACCCAAGATATTTTTACCATTATGAAGAAGTGTTTTAAAAAGAATAAAACACCATATAAATATCCTATACAATTATTTTTAATCTATTGATTAATAAGCTAAATTAATCCAGTAAACCTATGTTAATACCTGTAGCATATAATGTAGATTAAACAAACCATCAACCAATTTTGGTGATCTATTCTTTCACTAACAAATTAAGATAGTTTAAAAAAATTACTCATTATATTTGGCGTAAAAAAAGTGAAGTTAGTATATGATTTTCTATATATTATAGGTATGCTTTTTTCAAGCATATTTATATATATATTGTTTAAGTCCAAAGAACGTAATCTATCAAAATCTATATTAATTGTATTTTTTGTATTGTTGATTTTTGTGTTACTTGAGTCTTATGGTGTTATTCATAATATAAGAACTTTACTATATTCAAGTTTTATTGTTGCACATGGAGCAAAATTATTAATTGGCCCTTTATTATTAACGTATATTCAAGCTTTATTTTTTGATGATCAAAAAGTCTTGAAAAAGAATACAATCTTATTCATTCCATATATTGTATTTCTGTTATGTATTAGTCTACCATATGCAATTGCCAGATTATTTGATGGTTATTTTGTTGATTATATATATTTTATCGAAAATTATAACCAGTACATAAGGCTTAGCCAGGGAATTATACTATTAGTATTTATGTCTTTTGGGTTTATTCAATTTCTTAAGTTCAAAAAAATATTGAAATGTAACTATTCTACTATAGAACATAATAATTTTATTTGGGTACGATATCTATTACTTTCAGTAATCATTATTATATCTATAGATCTTCTCATGGCTATAAGTCAACTCCTTTTTGATGCTTTACCTATACGGTCACAAAACATTAGTATGGCGTTGATAGCTATCGCTTTAATTTATGGCGCTTATTTTGGAATAAATCAAACCAAAGTATTAGTACCCTATTTTTTGTTAGAAAAAGAAACTCATACACAAAACGCAACAAACAAAACCATAGATAAATTAAAGGAAACCGAATTTATAGACTTAAAAATATCTTTGTTAGCATATATTCAAAATGAAAAACCATATTTGGATGAAGAACTTACACTAAACAAACTAGCCAAGGCAATAAAAACGACAGATAAAAAATTATCATTTCTACTGAATCAATATATGAAAACTACTTTTTACAGCTTTATCAATTCCTATCGTGTTGATGAGTTTAAAGAATATATTGCTTCTTCTTCCTATAAAGAGTATACAATAGAGGCTATTGCCTATGAATGCGGTTTTAAATCAAAGGCCAGCTTCTACAGGCTTTTTAAACAAGAAACAGGATTATCCCCTTAGCCTATAAAAAAACATTAAATTGACCTTCCTTTTGTCTCTATGGATGCAATGAGACTCTAATTCCTCTTCTTTTTATTTGTTTTGCTTTAAAATTAGTAATCATTTAAAGTAAAATAAAAATGCAATTATCATCGTCAATCAAAAAAAACAAAATTCTTATGAGCTTACTTCTTGTAGTAATGCTACAAGCCTGTGGACCCCATAAGCCACAATTTATGGGAACTCCCTTTGAAAAACACACTAATTTAAAAGAAACCGGATTTACACAAAAAAAACTGGATTCGATGAGAAGTTATATCAGCAAAAACTTAACCACAGAAGGAATGATAATTCTAAAAAATGGAAAACTTCTTTTTGAATATGGGAATGTAGAAGATCTAAGTTATTTAGCTTCTGTGAGAAAGAGTATACTAAGTATGTTATTCGGTAAATATGTAGAAAATGGTACTATTAATCTAGATGAAACCATTGGTGAGATAGGAGTGGAGGAAGATGGTGGATTAATCGATTTAGAAAAAACGGCTACTGTACATGATATTATAAATTCTCGTTCTGGTGTATTTTATACTCCCGTAAATGGAGGAAGTGATAATAAAAATATCCTGAAGCGAGGTTCGAAAAAGCCAGGAGAATACTTCGTATATAATAATTGGGACTATAATGTGGCTGGTTATATTTTTGAGAAAAAAACTGGAAAAGATATTTATCAGGAATTAGAAGACCAGCTAGCGATTCCTCTTGGTTTTCAAGATTGGAATATTAAAAATCAAAAGAAACAGTACAAAAAAAGTAAATCACGATATCCAGCCTATCACATGTATATTTCGGTTAGAGATATGGCAAAAATAGGGCAATTAATGCTTAATGATGGAAAATGGAACGGCAAACAGCTTATTTCAAAAGAATGGATTAAAAAAACAACATCTACAATAACATCTACAGAAGAAATTAATAAACGTAAAGGGCTAAACGAATCAAGCCCTTACCAATTATCTTATGGGTATATGTGGTGGATTATAGATAATATTAAACATCATCCTGATTTTGAAGGAGCATATCATGCTAGTGGGTATGGAGGGCAATACATAACTATTATCCCTAAATTAAACATTGTTGTAGCTCATAAATACAAACTAACTCCTCTGGTAAAATTAGGCGTAAAGCGAGGAAAGGATGTCCCATACTGGGAATACTTTGGTCTATTACACGATTATATTGCTACAAAGAAATAATATAAGTACACTATAAATTAGAAAATCCTGTATTTGATATGATATCAAATACAGGATTTAAAACTATATTATATTAACATGGTTTTAAAATGAATTAAACCATTCTGGAACTGCAGTAAGGAAAAAATCAGGCGGTTGATGACCAGGTTGTGATCCTCCACCAGAATATTGACCTGCAGAATATAACGTAAATCGAACAGTAGTAGAACAACTATTATATTCTTTGCTTTCACCATTTATTCCTCCTACATCTAAGGTAACAGACGTACTACTGCAACCATATTTATTAAGCCAATAATCGTTTTGTTCTTTTCCAAAATCACCTGGATTATCTTGTAAGCTTTCAAAGTGTTCATCTCCTAGTCCAAAAAATGTCCATACTGCTGTGTCTCCTAAACATCCTAAAGCAGAATCACTTAAGAAACTACCATTGTTTTCGAACCAATAAGGTCTATTAGCAGCATTTGGTGCTACAGCTCTAAACTTATCTCCCATAAAACAAGCTACAATCGCTGCCATATCACCTCCCCAGGACTGACCTGTTGCAAAAATTCTATCAGAATCAATATTGTATTCTTTTTCTATTAAATCTAATAATTCTTTGATAAAATTAATGTCTTCGACACCATTAGCATTACCTGCTTGAGGTCCTAATTGCCATCCTCCTAAAGTACCCCAATTAGGGAAATTTCTAAATTTAGGATCTGGGTATACAAAAATAGTATTTGTCATTTTTTGTTCTAAACCAGTAACACTACCACTCCATCCATCTCCCATCCAATCCTTCGAACCTTTACCAGTACCATTGGTTCCAGGGAATACTACAACCAATTTATGTGCAGTAGCACTAGAATAGTCATTAGGAACGGATATATAAAAACTTCTTTCACCACCAGCATTAGAAGAAAAGTCTGTCGTTATTTGCTTTTCACCTTTATCCGGTAAAGCTAATGTATTATCAGGTGTTGGGTCAGGGTCTGGTGTTGTAGTAACGGGATCTGGTGTATTATTATCACTAGAATCATCACTACTACTACAGGCTACCATACCCATCATAAGTAGCATAAAAATAAAAGGGGCATATTTTTTCATCATAACAAATATTTATTTAATAAACTCGCAATTTAATGTTTTTTTATTTATGTTAAAAAAAACTTTAATATTTTAACATAGTATCAAAAATCGTACCTAATATAAATAACTATAAGCTTTTATTTATTAGGGTTAGGATAGAAGGTAAAATTAATTTGGAATACTGTAATAGTCCTGTTAAAATTTTGAAGAATAGATTCGGTTAATTTTATAAGTTTTTTGCCTGTAACAAGGTAAGGATATTAAAACCTGAGTTTTATTTATGCCAACGATATATGGAGCGCGCTAAGATGATTATTTACTTAGAGATAAAATGAACTGGATTCTGCTCTCAGGGAGATAGAAATTATACATTTTACAATTTCATAAAAAGGAATCTGTGTTTTTCATGAAGTATATGCCAGATGAAGATAGATAGTGTTATAATATTCGTAATACTTGAAAAAAACTATATAATGTTTTGTATGTTTGAGAATTCAACAAGTCATCAAATTATTACAAATGAAAAAAGCATTTATCCTGGTACTTGGCTTTGTATTTAGTTTTAGCCAAATTTGTGATGCCCAGAAAAAATCTAAAAATAATTCAGAAGAAAAAACTCCATTAGAATCCATAAATATTTCAGGACTTAGTTGGAGAAATGTTGGGCCGGCATTGACCTCTGGTCGTATTTCAGATTTTGCTTTTAATCCTAATAATCCTTACGAATATTATGTAGCCACTGCATCTGGTGGAGTATGGAAAACGGTTAATTCTGGTGTAACATACACATCCATTTTCGATGCACAAGGATCTTATTCTATAGGATGTGTCACTATGGATCCAAACAACTCTAATGTGATTTGGGTTGGAACAGGAGAAAATAATAATCAACGCTCTGTAGCCTATGGTGATGGTGTATATAAATCAAATGATGGAGGGAAATCATGGAAAAACATGGGCCTTAAAAATTCCGAACATATAGGAAAAATCATTGTGCATCCAGAAAACTCTGATGTAGTTTATGTGGCTGCCATTGGTCCATTGTGGAGTAAAGGAGGGGATCGAGGACTCTATAAAACAGAAGATGGAGGAAAAACGTGGAATGCGATTCTAACTATAGACGAACATACTGGTGTTAACGATATAGTTATGGATCCAAGAGATCCTAATGTATTATATGTTTCAACCTTGCAAAGAAGACGTCATGTATATACTTATGTTGGTAGTGGACCAGGATCTGCCATGCATAAAAGTGTTGATGGTGGAACTACATGGTCAAAAATAAATAACGGATTACCTAGTGAAGAACTGGGGCGTATAGGATTAGCTATTTCACCAGCTAATCCAGAAATTATTTATGCTATTGTTGAAGCGGCTAATGATAAAGGAGGTTTTTTTGCTTCAACAAATAGAGGAGCTAGTTGGGAAAAACGAGGTTCTCATACAACCAGTGGTAATTACTATCAGGAAATTATTGCTGATCCGGTTGATGAAAATACCGTATACTCTATGGATACATGGATGTCTGTGACTCATAATGGAGGTAAAAGTTTTGAATTGGTAGGTGAAGACACTAAACATGTAGACAATCATGCTATGTGGATAAACCCGAATAATAATCAGCATTGGATTGTGGGTTGTGATGGTGGAATTTATGAAACATTTGATGCAGCAAAAACCTGGGATTTTAAAAAGAACTTACCGGTGACTCAATTTTATAAAGTTGCAGTAGATAACGACTTTCCTTTTTATAATATTTATGGAGGTACCCAGGATAACTTTAGTTTAGGAGGCCCCTCTAGAGTTTTAACAGAACATGGTATACGAAATTCTGAATGGTTTATTACTAATGGAGGCGATGGATTTGAATCGCAAATAGATCCTAATAATACAAATATTGTCTATGCCCAATCGCAATATGGTGGATTGGTACGATATGATAAAAAGAGTGGGGAGAAAGTAGGAATTAAACCTAAGGCAAGAAAAGGAGAAAATGCTTACAGGTTTAATTGGGATGCTCCTTTGGTAGTAAGTAGGCATTCACCAGGAAGATTATATTTTGCAGCGAATAAGGTGTTTAGATCCGATGATTATGGTAATAGCTGGAAGGTTATTAGTGAAGATCTCTCACAACAAATTGATAGAAATACTTTAAAAGTATATGATCGTGTGGTAAGTATAGACGCAGTAATGAAAAATGGAGCTACCTCGCTTTACGGAAGCGTAGTGGCCTTTTCAGAATCGCCTAAAAATAAAAATTTATTAGCCGCGGGAACTGATGATGGTTTAGTCCATATTTCTGAAGATGGTGGACAAAATTGGAAAAAAATTTCAAACATTCCTGGAGCTCCAAATCAATCTTATGTCAATAGTATTTATTTATCAAAACATGATGAAAACGTATTGTATGTAGCTTTTAATCATCATAAATATGGTGATTTTAAACCTTACCTCTTTAAATCTATCAACAAAGGAGTAAGCTGGAAGGCTATCCAATCCAATCTTCCAGAACGAGGTAGTATTTATGCTATCGAAGAGGATCATATAAACAAAAACTTACTTTTTGTAGGTACAGAGTTCGGTGTATTCTTTTCTCCAGATCAGGGACAAAACTGGAAACAATTAAAAAATGGACTTCCTACCATTGCAGTAAGGGACATAGCAATTCAGGAGCGCGAAAATGACTTGATACTAGGGACCTTTGGTCGTGGTTTTTATGTAATGGATGATTATAGTGTGTTGAGAAACCTTGAAAATTCAGAGCCAAGTGAAAAGGCTAAGATTTACCCTATTAGAACGGCCTTAACCTGGGAACAAAGCAGCCCTTTAGGGTTACCGGGAAAATCGTTTCAGGGAGATAATTTTTACACCGCAACTAATCTTGGTCCAGAAGCGATGATCACTTATTATTATAATTCAGATTATAAATCAATTAAAGATCGTCGTCAGGAAAAAGAGAAGGAACGTATTAAATCTGAAGCTGATACTTTTTATCCGAATTACAATAATTTAAAAGCAGAAGTAGATGAAGACAAGGAAGAATTGGTATTTACTATCAAAGATCCTAATGGTAAGGTGGTAAAAAAAGAATTTAAACCTGCAAAAAAGGGCGTACAGCGTTTTCATTGGAATCTCAGATATACACTTCCAAATCCAATTAACCTGAATAAACCTAAATTTTATAATCCCTTTGGAGGAAAGGATGAAGGAACGCTGGTTGCTCCAGGAATATATACTGTAGAAATGGGGCTATTAAAAAATGGCGAGTTAAATTCGCTAACGAACCCGGTAACCTTTGAAGTAAAAGCATTAAACAATGTCGAAATGCCGGCTAAAGATCGTGCAGAGAAAGTAGCTTTTCAAAAAGATTTGGCTAGACTACAAGCTAATATGGGAATTACTCAAAAGTTAATGTCAGAGTCTAAAAACAAGCTGAAATATATGAAGGCTGCTATAAAACGTGCAGAGCAACCCTTAGCTACTTTATATAAAGAGGTCATTGTTATTGAAGATCAATTAAACGAAGTAGAACTGGCCATGTATGGTGATCCCGTAAAACGTCGATTAGATATAGATCAACCTTTGGCTCCTGCTTACCGTCTGGGTAGTATTGGTTATGAGCAAAAATACTCAACAGCAACACCAACGCAGACACATCGTGATAGTTATACGATAGCAAAAGAAGAGGTTACCGTACTCAAAGCTAAAATGGAAAGTATTTATAATAAAGACCTTAAAACGTTAGAACAAAAATTAATCAATGCGGGCGTTCCATATACGCCTGGTAGAGGTTATCATTATAAAGACTAAATTTTACATAATTTATGAGAATAGTATTAATATTTGTTTTTCTAAGCTTTACAACAATGATAACTGCGCAGAAAAAAGAAATGCGACAGGAAGATAAAGCGTTATGGAACAGCATAAAAAATGTAAATATCTCCAACTCGGGAGACTACGTACTTTATACATTAGAAAAAGGAGAGAAAGATCAAACTATAATGCTCCATCATACCTCGGGAGAGAAAATAATGTCTCATCATAGAAGTAAAGGAGGAGAAATTTCTCATGATTCAAAGTATGTAGTATTTACTGTAAATGCATGGAAAGATAGTATTATAGAAATGAAGCGTAGAAAAGTAAAGAAGGAAGATTTGCCCAAGGATACGCTGGTTATTTATAATATTAAAAGTAAGTTGATACAAAAGATTTCTAAAGTAAAATCCTTCAAAATACCAGAGAAATGGTCGGGAATTATAGCGTATCAAGTAGCGCTCAAAAAAAATGTAAATAAAGATTCTACAAAGACAAAAAAGAAACTAAAAGAAGTAGTCAAAGATACTATTTTTAATTTGGTTATAAGAGAGTTAGGTGAAGGGAAGGAAGACACTTTAAAGAACGTGATTAATTATGCGTTAGCCAAAAAAGGAAGGTTTTTAACATATGCAACCTCGGGGGAAAAAGAAAATACCCAAGCAGGAGTATATCATTATGATGTAGATAAACGGAAGAGTACACTATTGCTTACAAGTCATAAAAAAACAAAGTACCCACAATTGAATATATCAGCATCTGGTAAACGCATTGGATTTGTTGTAGATGTTGATACCACCAAAAGTTTGATAAAAAAACCGAACCTGTATACCTGGAGTCAGGGTCAAAATAAAGCACAAAAAATTGCTGTTTCAGAACAGAGTTTTTCAAAATTATTGATTTCTGAGGACAAAACCCTTTGGTTTTCAAAAAATGAAGAACGTCTATTTTTTGGGTTAAAAACAAATCCTATTGTACAAGATACCACTTTGTTAGAAGAAGAAATCGTTAATGTAGAGGTATGGACATATGACGAACCACAATTATATACAGTTCAGGAATTAAATGTCAAAAAAGACAAGAAAAAGGCATATTTATCCTTGTATGATTTTAATCAAAATACTGTGGTTCAAATTACAAACCCTACCTATGATACGGTAAACCTTGATGATGAGGGCAATAGTCCATATGCGATTATTGGAAATCGTACACCCTACGAGCTTCAAAGTCAATGGACCGCACAATTACCTATGGATATAAAACGTGTAGACTTGACTACTGGAACCCATATGGATTTGGGGGCTAAAATATACGGTAGTTCTTCTTTAAGTCCCAAAGGTAAATATCTTTATGGCTATAGCAGAAAGGATAGTACTTGGTTTACTTATAACTTAAATACTTTAAAATATAAAGCCTTAACTAAAGGAAAGCAGTTTTATAATGAACTACATGATTATCCTGATGACCCTTATAGTTATGGTGCTGCGGGATGGACAGAAGATGATGCACAATTTTTGATTTATGATCGCTATGATATTTGGGCGTTTGATCCAGATACTGGCCAATCTGAAAATCTTACCAAAGGTCGATCCAAAAAAATGCGCTATCGCTATCTTACATTAAATAAAGACGAAAAAAGTATTTCTAATAAAAAAACATGGCTATTAAGCACGTTTAATGTAGAAACCAAATATGGTGGATTTTCAAGTTATAATCCCCAAAAGAAATCTTTAAAATTTCTATTGTCTGGCCCTAATAAGTATGGTAATCCTTTGTTAGCCCAAGAGGATAAGGAAGAACGTATCGTGTTTACTAAAGAATCGTTTACAGAATTTCCAAATCTGTGGAGTTCGAATTTGTTATTGAAATCCCCTCAACTACTTAGTGATGCTAACCCTCAACAGAAAAACTATAATTGGGGAACAGCAGAATTAGTAACATGGGTATCTCTTGACGGTAGGCAAGTAAAGGGAATGCTTATAAAACCTGAAAATTTTGACCCTAGTAAGAAATACCCCATGATCGTAAATTTTTATGAGAAGAGTTCGAATGACTTATACAATCATCACGCTCCTTCTTATGGAAGAAGTACTATTAACTATTCCTTTTATGCAAATCGCGGGTATTTGATTTTTAATCCTGATGTGCATTATCGTGATGGATATCCAGGAGAAAGTGCTTTTAACTGTGTGATTCCCGGAATTAGATCCTTGATTGACAAAGGGTTTGTTGACAAAGAAAATATAGGTGTTCAAGGACATAGTTGGGGCGGGTATCAAATTGCTTATTTGGTTACAAAAACAAATATTTTTAAAGCAGCCGAATCTGGAGCTCCGGTACCTAATATGATTAGTGCTTACGGTGGTATTCGTTGGGAGACAGGTTTGAGTAGGCAATTTCAGTACGAACATACTCAAAGTAGGATAGGAGGTACTCCCTGGAAATATCCACAACGTTATATAGAAAACTCACCTATTTTTAATATCGACAAAATCAATACGCCACTACTAATTATGCATAATGATGCTGATGGACATGTTCCTTGGTATCAAGGAATTGAATTCTTCGTAGGCTTACGACGTTTGGGTAAACCATCTTGGTTTTTGAATTATAATGGTGAGCCTCATTGGCCCTTAAAATTGCAGAACCGCATTGATTTTAATATTAGAATGGAACAATTTTTTGACCACTATCTTAAAGGAAAACCTAAACCTATGTGGATGGAACGCGGTGTACCAGCGATTGAAAAAGGGATTAATCAAGGATATGAGTATATAGAAAAAGGGCAATAGTTATCAGAAACTTAAGTGTTTTACTAAATTATGCCATACTAAATAGTAATATTTCTTAGCCTAGTTGAAATGCTATAAAGTATTAACATGTTTTTTTCTTTCTGATAGAAGGCAACAGAGTGGTTTATAAAATATCCAGAAAAAGCTAGCTGCTTAAAACCACTTAGCTTTGATATCTTTGTACTTGGTTCTTCCTATCGGAATGCGTTCTCCATTCTTTAATTCTGCCATATATTTACTTCCAGATTCTACAATGATTTCCTTCACTTTAGACATTTTTACCAAGTATGATTTATGAATGCGTTCAAAAGAAAATGATAACAGTTGCTCCAGCTTTTCGAGTGGTTTACCATGCAACTCTTTTTTTCCATCTTTTAGAAATAGTTCGGTATAAGCTCCTGCACCTTTTATATAAATTACATCTTCGATAGGTATTAGCTGTACCTTGTGTCGTTTTTTTACTGCTAAAAATTTAATAGTATTACTTGCTATTTTTTCTTTTGTGTTGATCCGATGAAAAGCCTGTTCTAACCGCTCTTGATTAAAGGGTTTAGGCACAAAATCCAAAACTCCATATTCGAAAGCAGTGATCGCCTGATCTTTATAGGCAGAAATAATAATCGTATGAAAGGATTCAGAAACTGCGGTAGTAAGCAAATCAAACCCATTACTACCTTTAAGATTTAAGTCTAAAAGAACAAGATCTAATTCGTTATTTTCTATAAACTTTACCGATTCTTGAAGTGTGTTAATATGCTTTATTGATTGTAAGGCATCTCCAAAAATAGCACGAGTCATTCGTTCAATTCTTTTGGCGATTCTTGATTCATCTTCAACAATTAAAATATTCATTTCCTTAAGAATATATTTTGATGGTATTTTTCCAACCATGATTTACGGGTTCCGAAGTGAGTTCCCATTGCTCAAGATAACTCTCTGTAAGTCGAGCTTTTATATACTTTAGTCCTGTGCCTTCTTTTGTATGATTCGCATTTTGATCTACAGGAACGCTAAAGGTTAAAAATGTATAGCATTTATAATCCTTGTTCACTTCAAAAACCAGTTTAAATATAATACTGTTATCTTCAAGAGGCAAGCTATGCGTAATCCCATTTTCCAACAACGTATGAAGAACTCCGGGAGGTATTTTTTCTTCAAAATCGATACCTTCTTCCTCCAGAGAATAGTTAATTTCGTTGCGGTATTCCATTATTTCAAGATGTGTACGACAAAGTGCTATTTCTTGAGTTATAGGAATCAATGTTTTACTTTCTATCTGGTTAAAAAGATCAAATTCTTTGGCTAAAGCTTCTATAAACAAAACACCTTTCTTAGGTGCTTCTTCTATCCAATCTATTAATGAGGTTAATGTGTTCAACAAAAAATGTGGTTGAATATTTTTTTTAAGTAATTCTAGTCGCAGGCGTGTAGATTGAACCAAAGAATTTTCATATGCCAACCGTTGTTCTTTGATTCTGAGAGAAAGCAGATAAAACATACCTAAAAGTATAAGACTGAACCCTGTAAACAAACTTTTGTTAAAGGGAGTGACAAAGCCTATTGGTACGGATAATAAAATAGTTAACAGTACAAGTCGAGCACCTTTCATCTTTTTATACACTCCAAACACTACAATTCCAAAAGAAAACAACCACATGCTTAACGCCATATTGTTGGCAGTCAATTCGAAGACATGTCTGGATAAGAAAATATATAAAAGAATACCCGTATAAAGAGTTAGTAGCACCTTTTGTTTAGGAAAAGGAAACTGCATAGAAAAATAGAACGGAATCAAAAAAGAAATACCAAGCATCAAAAAGCTTATGATACGTAAGCGTACTACATGCATACTGTAGTGAATAGATAAATAAGCTTTACTATATTCTGCGAATATCAGGGCAAAAAACAGAAAACAACAAATACTAAAAATCAATGTTGCATACTCCTTTTTGTTTCCAAGAAAAAGAAATAAAAAATAGATAGAAGCGATAAGAAAAGCGCCTGCAAAGAGATGCATATAAGAGGATTCTATGAGTCGATCAATTAGTAAATCATCATAATAATCTATTTTGAGTTCTTCGATTTCTAAATGATCCGGAAAATAATAAAGACTTGATCGTAACGCCAATAGATGCTCTCCTGCTTCTGTAAGGTGCGTTGGGATACTAAAGGTAGCCCACATTTTACCTTCGGGATCAAGTATAGCTTCCTGTCCGGGATTTCCGTTTTTGCCGATTAAAACACCATCCCAAAAAACTTCATACTCTCCATATACTTGTAGATGAAGACCGTATGGATGTAATGCTTCTGAAGTTTTTAGAAGATCTATTTTGGTTCTGGACCAAAAAACCTGACCATCTGGTACCCAAATGATGCGATTTTCCCAATGCTGATCATTCAGATCTTTTACTGCCCACTCTTGTTGATCTCCAATTTTGAATATCGTTTGACCTTCCTTAAAAACGGATTGTTTAGAACAGGAGGTTACAAGTAATAGAAAAAATAGTAAAAGGAAATTGGGAAAAAATCTCAAGTTCATTTTTAGTGATTTTACCAATGCAAGATAGTCAATATAATCATCCTCTTAGAGCAGTTCATGCGTATATAGAGCAGTTGAAGCAATTTCGTATAGAAAAACGGGATAAAAAAACATCCTTTGTAAGATGAAAAAACTAATAAAGAGATACTTTAAATCTGTAAAAAGAGAAAAAATGAAAATAACCGTTTTGAGACCAATAACCCCCTTAACCATACTGATTTTGTTGTTGTTAAATTTTGTCGCTTGGTGCCAGGAAACCAAAACTAATATGCCTAAATCATCATCATATACGATCGCTCATGTACCAGTTTCTGGTAATGTAGAAATTTATGCTATTGATACAGAAGGTAGACCTACTATTAAAAAGACAAATGGAAAAGGGGGTTATTTAGCTTGGTCTCCTGATGGAAAACGTTTTGCTTTTTACTCAAAATATGACGATAGAATGACCTGGTCTATTCATACTATGAATATTGATGGTACCAATAGGAAGCGATTAACACATGCAAAAAATAAATGGGATAGTGCACCAGATTGGTCTCCTGATGGTAAGAAAATTGTGTTCGCAAGAGAATATAAAGATGCAGTAGGAGTGTGGCAGTATGAAATTTGGATAATGAATGCTGATGGTAGTGAACAAAAACAAATAAAACCATTAAGTGGAGGAGCCCCTTACTTTATGCCCGATGGTAGAATTGTCTATCATGCAAAATACAAAGATAAAAAGAGTGAAATATGTATTGCAGATATAAATGGCAATAACATTATTACGCTCACAAATAATGAATCTGAAGATCAGCACCCTGACATTTCTCCTGATGGTAAGCAAATCACTTTTATGTCGAATAGGGACGGAAATAACGAAGTCTATGTGATGAATATTGATGGCTCTCATCAAAAACGATTAACTAATAATGATAATGATGACTGGTATCCATCATGGTCTCCTGATGGTTCTAAAATACTATTTGCATCCTACAATGATTATAAAAAAGATCGACATATCTATATGATACATAAAGATGGTTCTTCATTGCAAAAAATTATCCCAAATAGCTGGTATGCAGTATTTAAACGTTAGTGAGGAGTTAGAAAAAAACAACAAATAAAATGTTACTATTTATATCAAAATAACGGTACCAAATATAAAATCAGTCAATTATTATTAATGCTTATTTCAATCAAAAAAGGTTATGGATATTAAAATGAATTTTAAATACATATTGTATTTTACTTTAATAACTACTATGTGCAGTATTACCTCAGTAAATGCACAAAAAAAATATGAAAAAGCCCCCGAAGCTACTACCGCCGAAGCTACGCTTTCATTCAGGGATATTCCTAAACTCAAAGAAGCTTTTATCGATGTAACACCAGAAGATAAAAAAGATGGTATTGCTGTGGGTAAATTGGGTGTTGATGGAGGTAATAAAGCGATAATTCTTAAGCTGGCACAGGATATCACTGATAATAATCATGATAATTTCGACAGTTTTCATATTGTCCAAAAGGGTAAACTCTTATTTGAACCCTATTACCTACGTGGTCGTATTGATTTACCGCATTTCCAAGCATCAGCAACCAAAGTTTACACTGGCCTGGCACTCGGTCGTGCGATACAATTAGGGTATTTGACTATGGATGATTTGGACAAGCCGTTGATCAATTTTCTAAAGGACCTGGATCCCACAAAATTTGTTGCTGGCGTAGAAAAAATTACGTTGCATCAGGCATTGACCATGCGTTCTGGTATTCGTATTAGTGAAGAGCAGCGAGAAGAATTTGATAAAAACCCAATCCAGTTAAAAGGGCAGGGACTTATTCAAACTTACCTAGAACATAGCGAACCCATTACTTCAGATTCTCAGAGTTTTAAATACCAAAGTGATCCGATATTGGTGATGCACGTCATTGATGCAATTGTACCAGAGTCGGCAAAAGATTTTATTAAAAAAGAACTCTTGGACAAAATGGAGATTACAAATTATCGTTGGAGAACGAATGTTAGCGGTGTTCCCGAAGCAGGTTGGGGTACCAATATGACAGCACGAAATATGATCAAATGGGGTATGTTGGCTATGAACAATGGTAAGTGGAAAGGAGAACAACTGATTCCAGAAGCATTTATCAACAAAGCAACCAGCAGAATTCTTCTAACCGGTGATGATGATGTATATGGAGGCGGTAAGGATGTCTCTAATCAAGGGTATGGTTATTACTGGTGGAGTGCAGATTTAAAATATGGTAATAAAAGTTATTTTACCGTATCTGCTCAGGGTGGAGGTGGCCAATATATTATTCTGATTAAAGAACTTGATCTGATAATAGTGGTTACCGCCCATAAGAACGATAACAGTACTTTGCAGGTAATAGCGAAAAGCGTGTTACCGGCTTTTATTAGGTAATATGAGATCATAATAAAATAACTATACATTTTGGATACTTGTATCTGCGTCTCAAGTTTTTGTTCTAGATGATACTATTTATGGTATGTTTCTATTTTACATAATATAATCGCTGAGAATCGCGTATTTAAAAAAATATAGAGGATGGTACAGAATATGCTTAAAATGCTTATAGGTAATTTAAAACACGATTAATAGTCTGTTTTTCATGCACTTATGAACATATTAGTTCTTATAGAATTCTATATCAATAAACTAGCCTTCCTTTAAATGCAAAACAAATAACCTGGTGCCATTTTTTATAATAATATCCAGAAGGTTTAAAACTTTCTGGATATTAAAAGCAGGGTAGTGTATGAAATGTGATTAAAACCTATTTTTTAATTATTTAAAATTTCCAATGCACGTTCTATTCCACCATCTTTTTCTTCTAGAAAATCTTGAGTTAATAAAAAGGGAACCTGATTTTCTTGTGTGTTGGGGCCAATACCAACAATTTCAAAAACCGCTCCCTGAACATCACTATATATTTCATTAGATAATCCTATTTCTGCTCCATTGGGTAACACATGCTCTAGAATAGTTGAAAAAGCACCACTAGTATTTTCTCCAACAATAGTTACATATGGTAGATCTTTTACACATAATGCAAAAAGTTCGGCTGCACTTACGGTGTAAGGGCTAGTTAGTAAAATAATATCGTCGGTAAATTGGAAATTCCCTTTAGGTGATACAGAAAAGGATTTGTTTTCAGTATAGCTATCTCCTAATCTTGCCTTTTTAAAATAAGAAATACGTTCCTGATCCATAAAACGAGATACCATATCCAAGGCTACGGTATCATAGCCACCACTATTAAAACGTATATCTATAATTAGTTTTGAAGCTCCAGAATCGTTAAGGTCATTCATCACTGTGTCTAAAAGAACATTTAAGGCTGAGATTTCATCGTTAAAATCAGTTCCATACCCTTCCATATTTAAAATATTAATGTATCCAACATTATTAATTACCCCCCACATAATATTTTCTCGTTCATCTAATTCAAAATTACCATTCAAATATTCTGTAATTATGGTAATTAGTTTTTGATTGCTTAGATTAATAAAGTCTTCCTCATTTTCAAGAATTAGATCTCCACTTAAATTGGCATTTAATCTTTCTAATAATTTAGGATTTCCAGATTCGATTTGTATGTTTTTATCATCATCAATAATACTTACATGGCTATCTTCTAATACATAGGCTAACTCTTCTAAAGTACTATAAAAGTTTTCTGTAGTAACTTGGTTTCGTAAGTTTTCATATCTTGACCAATCAATATTTCTTGCTTCAAAAAAAGCATAGTAGTCGTTAAAAATATTCCAGAAATGATCAAAATTAATTACAGGATCTTCTGTATTCGAAACTTGATCAGGTAAGCAATTCGGGTTTTGATTTGGCAACCGAACAAATTTTATTTCAGAATCTGATAGTTCTGAAGAGGCTATGAGTTCATTTTTGCGTATCATATCAAATTTAAATCCGTAAAAATCTTTAAGTACAAAATCATCGTTTTGAATTGCACACCCAGCTGTATTTATGTTGTAAAATATATCATTTCCATCGGTAAATTCGAAAATCCACCCCTTGTCTTCTATTTGCCAAAACCCATTGATTGAATCTTGTGGTAGAGTAGTGCTATCATCAATTTCACAGGCAATAAAACTTAGAATAATCCATAGTAATGAAAATGCTTTAAGAAGCTTTATTATTTCTTTTTTGATATCGGTATTAGTCATTTTTATATTTTTTGATTTGTGAGGTAAAAGTATCAGCATCAAAAAAATAAAAAGGTAATTTTGAGATTGAAGAAGTGCTAAAACGTTAATGTTTTACGAATCAGGACATTTTTTGAAGTTTTCTAAAAGCTCCCGGTGACATCTCCAAACTTTTTTTAAATGTACTATAGAAAGTACTCTTGGATTTAAAACCTACTTCCATACCAATGGCTTCTAAAGAATATTTATTAAACATTGGGTTATGTAATAAGTTTTTTGCAGCTTCAATTCGATATTCATTTACAAACGAAATGATGCTTTTATTCAGTTCCTGATTTACAATCTGCGATAAATACATTTCGTTAGTACCTAATCGATTTGCTAAATCTAACCTACTTAAAAGAGGGTTTTTATAAAGTTCCTCTTCATCCATTATTTTATATAATTGAGCAATAATTTTTGAAGCAGTAGCTTCGTTTATTCTTCTTTTGGATTTAGTGCTTTTTATGTTTTTTGAAACTAAATATTGGTGTATTTCGTCTTTTTGAGTTACAATTTGTAATCGAAACACACCATAATATAAAATCCACCATGACAAACAGGAAACCAGTATCCATAGAAGATTTGTTACATATACAGAATCAAAAATGGACACTTCAAGTTGAGACAAAAGCCAAATTATAATAATGCATATAATAAAGAGGTTTAATCGTAATAACCAACGTTTTTTCTCTTCCGAAACAGTATTAGAACGTTTTACTAAATTCCTCCCCCAAAAGATTAAAAACACATTATAGGCATATGATATACCACTCTTTAGGTCAAATAAAAGATCATCTAAATTTTGATCATATTCGTAAAAAATAAAATATATCCAGGTAACACTATCAATAATCACTGAGCAAAAGAAAGGAACGTACAACCATTTATACCACTTTGTTTTAAGATAGACATGATTAATTTGAATTAGAAAATATGTGAATAAAGTAACAGCAAATAACAAATCTAACATGATATCGAATAAAAATATCAAGAAGATATTTTCTGCCTCATACCAATCTAAAATGGTCAAACTTGTTAGCAAGAACAATGATAAAGAAAGGTAATTGTTAGCGCGGCTTTTATAAAAAGAAGTAGTAACTAAGGAGAAGCTTATAAAATACCCTATAATTCCACTCGCAATAATGGCAAAATCTAATATGGTTGTATTCAATCTTTGTAGAAATTAATTAGGCAAAAGTTATTGCTTATAACAAGTTGGTTTTAAGTGTTGAATATACAAGAAAAAGTACATTCTAGAGAAATAATGGGTAAAGTTACTTAACATTATTTATACAATCGCATATTAGGAGGGAAGCATAATTTATAAGAAACGAAGAGCTGGAATGAATAAATAACATTTTATTTAGGGAGAGTTAATACCTTTGGTATCAAAAGATATAAACTACTTTTAATAACACAAACGTGTTATTAAAAGTAGGTAGTAAAAAATATACAGTTGTACAACTTCGATAAATAACTTTAAAATATAAATTACAAAATGTTGACTACTGGTGTCATCTTAATTCTTGCCTCTGTTGGTCTGGTACAAGGGGTATTCATAAGCTTTTACATTTTCAGTATTAAAAGTGGAAACAGAAAACGACATTTTTTTCTAGGTCTTTTTTTGTTAGGGTTGACTATTAGAATAGGCAAATCAGTGTTAAATTATTATATCCCCTTAGAAAACTGGCAAAACAATATTGGCATTTCAGGAATATTAATAGCATCTCCTGCTTTGTGGTTATATGGAATTGTACTTTTTGAAAAAAATAAAGAATTTACATTAAAAACTTATCTCCATTTCTTACCATTCATTCTCTTTCTCTTTTTTATTCCATTTGTACCTAGAAATGGTAGTTTTGAATCATTTTGGAACTATGGAATTGCAGTATTTCATCTACTTATTTATCTAATAGCTTCATGGAATCATCTATATCAAAACAAATTAAAAGTAAGTAAGAACCTATTTGGTTGGTACCAAAAGATTCTACTAGGAGCAACACTTATTTGGATTCATTACATCGGAAACTTATTAGATTTTACCTACTATTATATTAGAAGCCCAATATTTTATTCTTTACTAATTTATTCATTTAGTTATCTTTTTTTGCATCAACATCGTTTGCAAATGCAAAAATATAGTAGTTCCCCACTAGATAAAATAGATTCACAAACATTGTATGAACAAATTATTACCCTTTTTGAAAGCGAAAAAAACTATTTAAATGAAAAGATTAGCCTACATAGTATTGCAAAAAGGTTAAGTGTTAAATCAAGAGAAATTTCACAAGCAATAAATGAAAACGCTAATCAAAATTTTTACGATTTTGTTAATCAATATCGCATAGAAAAAGCCAAAGCACTCTTGCAAGACCCTGCATTCAAAAATGAAAAAATTGCCACTATTGCCTACGAATCAGGTTTTGGCAACGTAACTTCTTTTAATCTGGCATTTAAGAAAAAAACAGGCCTAACACCTTCGGCTTACAAAAAAGTGTAACTAACTTTTTTATTAAAGGAAACGTGTTTTTTAAAGTATTTTAAACGTATTCTACTGAATATTGGTGCTATTAACCATATTCTGTACTACTATGAAAAGAGTAACGTTTTTAAGCCTACTAATTTTCCTATTAACAGCTTGCGACAGCAATTCCACGTTAAAAAATTTACAAAATTATTCTAATTTGACACCACTGGAAGTAGTCAATAAAAGAATGGATTATTATAATAACCATAATTATGACGAATTCATAAAGCTTTATCACACCAATGTAGCAATTTATACCTATCCAGATAAGCTATTGGGTGAAGGTGCAGATAGATTAGCTTCAATTTTTAAAGAAAGTTTTGAAAACAAATCAATATCGGTAAATATTGTAAATCAGATGGATAATGGTCCCTATGTTATCAATCATGAAATAGTAACCAAAGAAGGAAAAGTAACGAAATACATTTCTATTTATAAAGTTGAAAAAGGGATTATTCGTAGTGTAAGCTTTGTTCGAGAATTTTAAATAGACTTGATATTTATCCATGAACTTGAAGAATTTCTTTAAAAATGTAACTATTCGAGCTACTATATAGTCTAACCGGTATCAATCAAAATTAAATTAATGGCAAATAACGTATTATCAACTACTGCCCATAAAGACTTTTTATTCGACCTTATAGTGTATATCTCTATAATGTTTCTAATACGAGAAGTTTATTTTCCGAAACTACATTTTATTGCCAACGGACTTATGTGGTCGCTATCGACTTTAATTGTTGCAACCTGGAGAATGAAAGTACGAAATATATCGTGGAGAGATTTAGGACTTAGGAAACCAGAAAACATCTTTAAAACCCTATTAATTACCATAGGGATTTTGGTTACCATCCCTATACTCATTATCATTTTTAATTTGGTTAAAGATTTTTTGCCATTTACATTAGCTCCGGACATGTCATCAGAAAATGCAGTTTCAAAATTTGGGGATCTAAAAAATAATTGGGTTCATTTCTTTACTATAATTCCTTTTGTATTACTTCAATCGTCGTTAGAAGAATTATTAGATAGGGGATTCTTAATTACTTGGTTCGAACGCTTATTTTCTTCAACATCATTTGCTACTGTAATTGCGGTTCTTTTGCAGGCAATGATTTTTGGTTTTAGACATTCATATGACCTGTCAGAAAGATCAATTACTGTTGGTATTATCGGATTAGTTATGGGTATTGCCTATGTAAAGTTTGGTAGAAGTTTATGGCCTTTAATTATTGCACATTGTGTGTTGAATACAGTTTCTATGATGGGAAGGGTATTGGATTAATGGTAATAATATAAACTGCTATGGTAACCATTGTACTATAATGTACTTGCGTGAAGTTTATCCTGAGTTTATCGAAGGGTCACTTTGCTTTGGGAAAAGCAAAGTTTTCTTGTACTACATTTTCTTTAAAAGTTTTCTAACGAAAAGTTCTTTTAAAAAAGGTAATGGAACACTTTTTATGCGAGCCGACGGCAGAAAGGAAGTGTAATGTGTGTGGAATGGAAATGCTTACAGAATTATTGATTAGTAGTTCTTAATTTTGGAATGTTTGATGAATATTGTATATTACACCAATAGTATGATTATTTAAACATATAATAATGGCTACAATTAGAAAAACAATTACATTTACAGAGAAACAAGATAAATGGATAAAGTCTCAAATTAAGGCAGGAGAGTTCACAAATGATAGTGAGTATCTTCGTGATTTAGTAAGACGTGACCAAGCTAAAAAAGCAAAGTTCTCAGCACTTAAAGCTGCTATAACTGAGGGCATGGATAGCGGTATTAGTGATAAAACTGTTCCAGATATTATGAAAGAAGTCGAAGAGCGTATGCGAGCAGATGGGCGTTTATAAAGTATCGAGAAAGGCAGAGATGGATCTTGCCAAAATGTATGAATATGGTATTGAAACATTTGGGTTAAAACAAGCCAAGGATTATTTATTAGGAATGCATAAGCTGTTTCAAGTATTAGCGGACAATACTAATCTTGGACGTGATGCCTCTGAATTTATTCTATCATTAAAACGATTTTCTTATAAATCTCATACTATTTTTTATTTAGCTACAGATATTGATATTTTGATTATTCGTGTATTAAATCAAAGTATGGATTATGAAAAGAATTTATAGATTTTATTTTACATTTTTGATACAATAAAAAGCAATTTTTAAAAGTTTGAAGCAATTTTATATAATGCAAATTATGAATTACAATTTTGTATCATAATGTTCTGCGTTATGTAACTTTGCTTAGGAAAAAAGCTTTTACCAGTACTAATCTTCTATGATTTTTTTCTTTCTAAAAGTTTCTTTAAAAATGTAATGGAATACGCTTTGCCCGAAGCGACGATAGGAGTGAAGTGGGAATGTGTATGGAATGGATTAAAAGCTAAGAATATATTTTTTGTTGATGATTTTTAAAACCCTCTAAATCTTTTATAATCCTATCTTTAGAAAGGCTTTTCAAAAAATCAATAGATTCTAAATGACATTTTTTTATTTTTTTTTCAGACCCACATAAGCACATACTATTTCTTCCAGGGACTTTATTTTCTATGATTCTGCTTAATATTCTAAGAATAACTTTAATATCTGAAATTTGAAGTTTCTCTCTATAAAACTGGATAATACCATCAAAATTATGCAAATATTCTCCATTTGCATATTCTCCATTTTTTATCCGATATAATGTATTTGTAAAATATGGATATATCTTTTTCTGATAAAAAGCTGTAATATTTACACCTCTTTTCGAGAGATACTCTATTTCGTGGTCAATATCTAAGCAACATATACCATCTTTACTTATATGCCAATCAATATCTCTTTTAATAATGTTACTAGATTCTACAACAATAGGAGCGTGATGAGGATATTTACTTTTATCAATATAAATTTCAATTTCAAAAGTATCCCAATAGTTACCATCTATATCACAAATATCAATATCTCCTTTTAATAATAAGCATTGTTTTTTAGGTCTTTCGTTGTATGTAAACTTGCTATATAAATCTAGAAAAACCTTTAAATCTTTATCTAATTTGGAGTTATTCATTAGAAAAGTAAGGTTTATTTAGGTCAGCAATAGGTTTTAAGCTTGTTATTGATAAAGGGCTTAAGTTAGCTCCTGTTTTTACAATAGCTCTACCCATTTGGTCTGTTGCTACATACTTTTGCTTTTTTAAAAATTTCTCCCACTTAAAATCATATTGTGTATAATAAAAGTTCCTATCATCTATTCTATATATGTATCTATCATTTTCGCTACCTGTTCTACTTGTGACAGTCGAAAAATATTCATCATCCATCATTTCATCTTTTATATATTGACCAACAACAACTCCATTTGAAGTGGCAGAAGATTGCATTTTACTAGCTAAACTAGTATGTAAACTGCAAGTAGTTATTTCACTTATTTCCCCAATACCAGAATTACCCCATAATACATCTTTGTTATATCCTAAATCGATTCCACTTCTAATTGAAATGTTTTCAATTCCTTGTGCTTGCAAGTATTCTTTTAAATCATTCTTAACAAAGTAAGTGTAAACACTAACAGCTTGTAAAGCTTGTGATATAGCTTCTTTTTCGTCAATAGACTTGTTTCCAAAATAAACAAATATACCGTCTCCTTGTAATCTGTGAACATATCCACCAAATATTAAAGCTGTATGAATACCTGCTTTTAAAATAGCATTTGTAATTAGGAAAACTGTTTCTTTATCAAATTTCTTAAAAAGATTTGTACTCCCTTTTATATCAAAAAAAGCAGAAACAATATAATGTTCTTCTGTATTACTTGTGCTTTTTAAATGTCTAAAACTGGGATGCGAACCTAACTCTTGATTAAAATCAATTGTTTTACCTAAAGTATCAGAAAAAGTTCTAAGGCTAGGAGCTATTTTATTTTCATTTATTTTAGAATAAAGGTTAACAAATTGTTCATTACTTCTTTTTGGAGATGGATAACCAAGTCCTTTGCTTAAATAATTTGAAGAATCGGAATTTACCGCTTCTTTAATTATATTCATATAGTCATTGTATATATTCATAGATTAGAATTTATTAATTAAAAAGATTATTATTAATGGGATAAGGGCAATAAATTGTATTACTAATAACTGCCCAGATAATTTTAGACGAACAAATTTTGTATTTAAACCTTTAGACAGTATATAAACCTGATTTCTTAAGTCTTTAATCTCGTCTTTAGCTTCATATTTTTTTGATTTCTCTATAAAACTATCTTTAGATTGAGAACCAATTGTACCAAAGTAAAAAAGCGAATTTGGTTTTTTAGAAAAGTATGGAATACTAGCGTAGATTAATATTATCAATGTAATTAATCCTAATGCGAGAACTAGAGATAAATTGATATTAAAGAAATTTACATATTCTTTAATGTATTTTTCCACATTAACGTAGCCCGCTAATATACCTCCTAAAATAAAGGTGTTTATGGCTATGTAAACAGCTGTTTTATTATTTACGCTTTCAAAATAATGGTCAAACCTACCTATTGTATAAATTAATCTATCTTTTTCCATTATTAACTTTTATTAATTTATAAGTAAGTCCAAAAAATAAAATAGCTAAACCAATAGTCACTTGTATACTACTTTCTTTTCCTTTTTGTACCCAATTAGCATAGTGTTCACAATTAAAAAAAGTAATGTTATATTTTTCTCCCAGTCTAGAGAATGCCCTATTTATTGCCCATTGACGCTGAATGTTATTTCCCTCAAACCTTTTAATTTTGACAGGTTCATACTCATTGAGTAAATTACCAAGTTCGAAATGGGTTAATTCTTTAACACCATCTTTTAGATTGCCCGTAAAAACACCATTACCTGTGTAGACTAAATAATGATTAAGTATACGACCTAATCCTGTTCTTTTTTTTGCAACAATTACATCTGCTGGTTGTAATTGGTTGCTAGTTATTAAGTTATTTATCATAAAATTTATATTAGTTATTTTTCTTTTCGTACTCCTTTAAATTTACCTCCAGTTGTTTTTACATCCATAAATCTTCCTGTTTCTGCGTCTCTCTTTACATAGAGATTGGTTTTAGGGTTTAATATTTGTGAGCGTCCTTTTACTGCTCCTTTTCTTGCATTGTCCCCAACTGGTTTATTTTTTGCCATAATTTTATATTTTGAATTAGATTATATTTATATTGTAACTGTTTGTTTACATTTATATATGCTAAACAGAACTAATAAATTACCATTGAATGGTAATTTTTATTTTTTATTCAGCATTAATAAATGAAGGTTGTACAATCTGGTAAATATGAAGTAAAAGAGAACTATGATGAAATCGAGTGGGATAGGGCTATAAAAGTACTTATGGCTTATGCATATAGCTTACTTGGAAACAAACAGTTCACTAACAGGAGAGAGCAACTTGCTTATGATTTTGCATTGGAGTCAATCACTAAATATTTAGAAAATAAAGAGAAGTTTGACCCCAAAAGAAATCCGGATTTAATTAATTATCTAAAATATTATATATTACGACAGTTAATATCAAATTTTAAGGAATCAGCTGGAGTTAGAAAAAGAATTATTTTAAAAGCTCCAAAAAATGATGAAAATGAATCAAATGAATTTTCTATTGATGAATTGATTAAGAAAGATGATTTAATCGAAGAAAATATTGACTTACAAATTTTTGAAGATAGGATAAACAAAAAACTAAATAAAAAGAAAGAACTTAAAGAAATTTTTGACCTATTATATTATAAAGATTTAAAAAGGTCAGAAATATGTAAACAGTTAAAAATCCCTTTAAAAGAGTTTGATAATCGTTCGAGAAGAATGAAACGATTACTAGATACAGAAATGAAGTTACTTTTAAAAAATAAGAAATGAGTAAAGCTAAAGAAATAGATAATTTAAAAAGTTTTCTTTATGATTTTGCTGATTCTGTTAGCTATAATGAAGAAGTTTCTACAGAATATCTAACAGAAAATGGGGTTGATATTGAAAAATTTGTTTGTAAAGGATTAAAAAAGATTGAAGCTTTACAGAAAAAAAAAGATACTCAGAATAGTAAATCACTTTTTTTTAAGCGAGTAGTTTTAGCTGCTGACATTGTATATAATTTATACAATGAAAGAACTTTTGGTCACGTAAAATTTCAAAAACTTATGTACTTATGTGAACAAGCCTCAAATATGGAACTAACTGTCAGGTATACTAAACAAGCTGCTGGTCCATTTGATTGGAGGTTTATGCACTCTGTAGATAAGGAATTTAAAAGGCTTAAATGGTTTGATGTAGAAATTAAACAGGAAAATGGATATAAAAATTATATCTACTCATTTGGAGAAAACGTTGAGTCATATAAGCCATATTTTAATAATTATTACAATGATAGTAAAGACTCTATTAAATGGTTAATAGAAACTTTTAGAAAACCCCCAACAAAGAAAGTAGAGCTCGTTGCTACTATATATTCTTGCCTTGATGAATTAATAAAGAATAAAGAAGTCTTTACTTCTGCATTACTAATCGAAAGAGTTTTTAAGTGGTCTGAGGAAAAGAAAAAAAAGTTCACTTCGGAAGATATATTAAAAGCTCATAAATGGATGAATCAAAATAGTTTAATCCCAAAAGGATAATATTATTACAACATTTATCTACCATAGTTAACCCGTTTCTTAAATTCAATTACTTCATCCTTTAGTTTCTTATTAGCATTTTCAATAAGTTCATTTTGAAGTTTCATAATGCGTAATAAATCGTGAATAGCATTTAAGTTATCTAGTTGCGTATATACGATTTTCTCAAGGTCTGCTTTAGTGTATTTAGGATATGGCATAAAATTTGAAATAAAGTTATTAACAATAAAAATTTAATTAAAAATTACATTTATATAATTTTAACTTACATAAAGTTAATTCAAACTTATAAATTAAATTTCAAAAACACAAGTTTAAATTACTAAAAGTTAACTTAAACTTATGTTTTAATAAGTATGTATTATATATTTAAGGTAGAATACATCAAATAATTATGGCATTAGAAAGAATAAATAGAATAAAAGAAGTACTAGTAATTCAAGGAAAATCGCAAGTTTGGCTTGCAGAAGAATTGGGAAAAAGTACAACTTCTGTAACAGCTTTTTGCAATAATAAATCACAACCACATTTAAAGGATTTAAAAAAGATAGCAGAAATCCTTGATGTGGATATTAGAGAGTTATTAGTTTCTACAAAATGATTGCCCAAGAGTTTCTAAAATCAGAATTAAAAAGTCATAATTTAGAATTAACTGCAAAACCCAATGGGAGGGAAGGGGTTGATTTTTTAATTGGCAAGAACCAAATATATTTACAACCAATAGATTTAGATACTGTAAAACAAGGTATAAAAATCCCAAAACAAGATACCGGAGAATTAAACGATAACTTGTTTATTGCATTAGTTTTAATAATGAAGGAACAACCAAGAGTTTTTTATATAATCCCGTCAAAAGACTTACAAGATTCCAATAACAATTTCTTTGTAAATAACGAAGTAAGTTTAATGCCCAGTTTATCTAATTGGGAAATTAAAATATCAAGTAAAGCTATAGAGGAATTAGAAAAGTACGCTTTAAATAATATAGTAAATAAACTAAAAGTTTAGTTATTGTAATATTATGTAAAATAGAACTTGTGTTTTTACCCAGATGATGCGGTGGGCAAACGGCCTCAGAAAACTTTGGTCAAAACAATAGGCGAAAGAGCGTCTATATTTTAGAGGGCTAGCAATACATATTCTTAATAAGAACAAGGCTTAAAGCTAGTTCAAAGTATTCTTAATGAGTTACAATGTTTTCTAAAATATAGCGATTGAGCCGTGATTGTTTCCAAAGTTTTGTGCAGCCTTGATTTTTTTGTTTCTTTTTTCATCAAGGAAAAAAGATAAACATTATGAGCTGTTTATAATCTCAATTATCAAGCCTAATTCTAAAGTTCTTAAAAATCTGTAACTAAAAAATGTTTAATTCGAGTTCTACAGTGAGTAAGTGTATAGAAATTTTGTGTGGATGATGTGATGGGAAAATTTTATACTCTTGCGGAAACCTTTACGAGAATGCCGTAGAAAAAAATCTTGCAGGATTATTATCAAATACGCGATTTTTAAATGAATCTAAAAGGTTAGCTTTTTTATGGCGGTGGCTATGCGGTTGGAAATTGTATTTAGAAATAAACGCCAGAAGCGTTTAATTTATAAAAAGCAATGGAGCGCATAGGCAGCGGCAATTTTACATAGCGACTAATTATAGTACAAACAGCAGTATGTTTCTTATTTAGTTACTAAACCCAAAACACGAATGTTTAATGACCCGAGTACTATAGTTTATTGTGTGTTCAAGACTTTCTGGGATATTTTACATAATAGAACATTATAGCTTACGAATATAAATGAAATTCAGGTCGTAAAACGGCTATTACATAAATGCTGACGATATAGACCTAAAGGCGCTATATCTGCATCTATGTAAAATAGAACAGAAAAAGTTCTATTCGCCGTTTTACTCATACATTATATTTGTACTATAATTTATATTATGTAAAATAGAATATTTTAAAACTACTCTATCAAACCTGTTTGATTCAAAGTCTCTATACCAGCATACTAATTATCCACTCTAATACTTACTACCATTTCAATATAAAATCCTTATATTTAAAAAAGAAAAAATCTCTTGTAAAATTATATAGCTCCTACTAATAGAAATGCTACTAAAGGAAAATTCAATTGCTTTATCGTCTCAAGATGATTCTAATTGCCAAAATCAGACGTCATCTATCAAATTAAAAAGTCAAGCATTTGGTTATAAACGATTTTTAGACATACTTTTTGTGAGCATACTTATACCTATAGCTATTCCATTAATGCTTATTGCTTGCCTCTTAATGAAACTTACTTCTAAAGGGTCTATTTTCTTTTCTCAAATAAGAATCGGTAAATATGGTAAAGAATTCGTCATGTATAAAATACGTACCATGACCGATGGTTATCAAGAATATTTACAGGATCAAGATAAAGATTCTAGAATCACAGTACTTGGTAAGTTCTTAAGAGTTACAAAAATCGACGAACTCCCCCAATTATATAATATTCTTAAAGGTGATATGAGTCTAATTGGCCCAAGACCCGAACAACCTCGTTATGTACGAAAAAATCAAGAAGAAAATCCGCTTTTTAATCTAAGACATGTTATCAAACCAGGAATTACAGGCTGGGCACAAATTCATATTCCAAAGGCAACCCCTGCAGATAATCTTAAAAAATTAGAGTATGATTTATACTATATTAAAAACTATTCCTGGAAATTGGATCTTATTATCTTGCTAAGAACAGTTAAAGTAATTCTAACATTTGATAGTCATTAATTATACGTTTGTTCTAGGTAAACACTACCCCTGCTTAGCTTCAAAAAAAGCTTTATAAATAACATCAATCGTGTCTGTCATTTTAAACTTTTCGATTCTTTTTGCATAAAACTCTGGAGTATTCAGAACAGATCTTATCCTATTTATGATCTCTACTTTATTAATACTATGATAAAAGGTATCCATTTCTGAACTTTTTTCTAGCGGTATAGTACTAACAACATAACATCCCGAGTACAAAGCTTCTTGAACCACGGTTGGGTTTCCTTCAAATTTTGATGTATGTAAAAAAACAGTAGTATTATTCATAAAATCCAGAACTTTTTTATGAGAAACAGTACCTGTAAACTTAATGTTATTTATTAAATCATAGTCTCTAACTTTTTCTAAGAGCATTTTTTTGTCATCACCATCTCCCCCACAAAGTATCACAGAAATATTAGGAAATTCTTTTTTTAAAGCATAAATAATATCAATAAATAAAGAATAATTTTTTAATGGGCTTAAATTACCAACACCCATAATATGAATTCTCCTTTTATCTTTGTTTATTTCAGGAAACCTTTTAGGATTAATAGCTACATTAGCTATCTTTTGCACATAGGTATTATAATTATTATAAAAAATATCCCGTTGTTGATGAGATATCATGATGATCTTATTGGCTGGTATTTTTACCAAATTAATAAATTTGTTTCCTTTTTTAACATCCTGACCTAACATCCAAACCATTTGTAAGGATTTGGAAAAAAAGCTTATAATTCTACCTATAAACGTACAATGCCCATACCAAAAACACAATACACCATCATAATGGTATTTTCTACTTAGATAAACTCCTTTTAAAATTGCTTTTATTAGATAAGGAATCATTCTAAAGCCTTTTTTATAACCACTCCCAATAGGATAAACTTTAATTTTATCAAAAAAATAATCTTGAGATATCGGAAACATTAATGTTATAATATCAACTTTTACATCAGTGCTATTTGCAAATTCTTCTGAAAAATGAGTTATAAAAGGCACAATAACATCTTCCTTCTTATTTTTTGGAAACATTGGCGTTATAAATAGTAATCTTTTACTCACTTTCTTATATTTAGCTTATAATTGATATTTTTACTTGTTTAAACAAATAATAGAGGTTTTGCAGTTTTTAAATATTTCATCAAAGATTTTTGACTAATGCCATTTAATAGTAAAGATTCTAATTTTTATAATGAAAAATCTATTTTAGATATTTCTATGATAATAGATTGGAATAAAAAGCAGCAGAAATATAATTTTCAAACACTTCCACAAACAACGATAATTTCGTTAAACAAAAACCTTTTGACACGAAAAATACGGTTTTTATCAAAAAGGACAAAGGGATTATCAGGCGATAACTACATAATAAATAACAATTTTATGTACTCTTCTAATTTTGGTAATGGAGCTCCGGCATTAATTGGTCATTTAGAAGAATTAAGACATCTAGGAGTCAAAAATTTTGTTTTTATTGGGTTAGCAGGTTCGTTGGTTCCACATGAATCTAAAAGTGAAATTTTTATACTTAAAAATACCTTTTCAACATCAGGTTGTACAGCTCTATATTCACCAAATGATAGTTTTAAACCAATAGAAAATGAATGGTATCGTAATTTAAAATCTAAGCTAAAACTCACAGAAACCATTGGTTGGAGTACAGATGCTCCTTTTAGAGAAACTCCATCATTATTAAACTATTATAGAAATAAAAAAGTAACACATGTAGATATGGAAAGTGCTTCAATATATGCTTTTTCAGAATTTTATAAATTAAATGCAATGTGTATAATGGTTACCGCAGATGATTTAACAAATAACCTTTGGACACCCCCAAAAAATATTACTAAGTTAAATACCAGGATGAGCTCTACTATTAATGCCTGTTTAAAAGCCTAAAAACGGAATCTAAATGAAAAAAACTCCTTTTATATCTTTAATAATAGCTTTTTATAATGAAGAACATTTTTTGGAGAAATGTTTACAATCTGTAGCAGATCAAAAGTATAGTCATTTCGAAGTACTTTTAATTAATGATGGCTCAACAGATGCTTCTTTACAAATAGCAGAAAAATATGCTGCATCTTTTTTTAAGGCTAGCCTTATAACCATCAAAAACTCGGGGCATGCTGAAGCACGTAATATTGGATTACAAAGTTGTACAGGAGACTATGTCACTTTTTTAGATGCTGATGATATTTTGGAGCCAAACATGATGGAAGCTTTTGCAGAAAATATTTCAAATTTTAAAGCAGATCTAACTATTTGTGATATTTCAGTTTATAGCGAGGATGGAAAAAAAGAATATGGTTCTAATTGGAATGAAGAAACAACCAAGGTAGTAGATACTAATGAATTAATGATTAAGTTATATTCTGGTGGAATGAGTGAAAATGTATGGGCAAAAACCTTTAGAACAACATTGGCCAAACAGATTATTTTTGAAAAAGGTATATGGTTTGATGATAGACCTTTTTTATTAGAATATCTATATCTTTCAAAAACAGTTTCATTTATTGATAAAAAACTTCTAAAGATATATAGACGAAATTCATCTATTACAAGAAGAGCACTACAACCTAAAAGAATTATTGATGCCTACAGAGTTTTTGAATTAGAATTAAACATTGCAAAAAAATATAATAATCTTGATTCTTATAAAAACAGAATTGGGAGATTTGCATTAAATGTCTTTGTTGATACCTATATCATGCAGATCATTGATAAAAATAGAATCACTCAAATTAATGAAGTAAGAAAAGTATTTTTAGAATATGTAGTAAAGTTAAAAAAAGTAATAAAATTTCAGAGGATTGATTTGAGATGGAAGGATAAAATAGTTCTGCAATTATTATTATTACCCAAGTATTTAGGGTGGAATTTCACCAATCTAATTTTTTCATTTTTGAAAAATCAACGACTAAAAATGGTAGAAAAACTTAAAAATCAATGATGTTTTTCTAATTCACCACCCTTAATGATATATACATCATCAAAAAAGGAATCCACATCTTTATCATGTGAGACACTAATAATGGTTGTTTTGGAAGATACAGATATCTCTTTTAAGAAACTGAAAATTTGCCATTCTAATGATTTATTTTGTTGATTAGTAGCCTCATCTAGTATTAATAAATCAGGTTTGCTGTATAAAGATCTTACAAGGGCAAGACGTTGTTTTTGCCCACCAGAAAAACGAAGACTATTGTGTTCTAAAATAGTTTCATACCCCTTATCCAGCTTCTCAATAACATCATGTAACGCCATTTTTTTACAAAGAAAATAGAGATAATCATAATCTATTTTTGTTTTTTCTTGTCCCATAACAATATTTTCTATAATACTTCCTCTAAATAAAAATGGTTGCTGTGGAACATAATTAGCAAAAGACAAGAAATCCCCAGTGTCAATTTCTTTTTTATCTATGTAATAACTTCCTTTTTGAGGTTTTAAAACTCCAAGAATGAGATACAGTAAAGTAGTTTTTCCAATCCCTGAATTGCCTTTTATCCCTATAAAATCACCCTTTTTTATTTCTAAAGAACAATTTTTAAGAATTGTATTTGTTTCATAACTGAAATGAATATTTCGCAATTCAATGATAGAATTAAGGTTATTTACTATAACTTTCTTTTTATAGTGATGATTTTTTATTTTTTTTAAAATTGATATCGTATAAAAATGTGATTTTATCATAGTAATTCCATTCATAATCTTACTTATAGATGGGATAAGTCGTAAACAAACAGCACCAAGAACAGAGAAGAGAATTATAGAATCATTTTTTTGAAAAGTAAAAAAAGTGAGAATCACTAAACATAAAATTAAAAATATCTCTAAATATTTTGAATAATTAGAGTAATATGAAATCAATTCTGCAGATACGGTATTCAGTAATGATTTTTCTTTTTTGTATTTGTTTAAGAAATGTTCTTCATTTTGCGAACTTTTAATTTCTAAAAAACCATCTAAAATATTTAATATATAATTATTCGCTTTAGCTTCTGATTTATTATAAACAGTATCAAACAATAGAAACCTTCTTTTTTGTATAAAAAAAATAAAGTATGAAAAGGATAAAATAACGAATAGTATTAATAAAGTTATCTTGAAATACAATATCAACAAAGAAATTAATATTATGAGCAAAACAAAAACCTCTGAAAATAGAAAGATAAAAGAATGCAATAGATTACGGCAAAAATCATCTGGAACGGTAGATATACTCTGGAGAACTTTTCCTTTATTTTCTTTTTGAAATTGAAGATAGTTTTCATTTATAAAATTTGATATACTCATCATAGACAACTCGGTAGAAATATCAAATAAAAAAAGGTATAATGCAGAATTATACTTGGTCTGGATTACCGTTTTTAAAAGGTATATTACTAAAAGCCCTAAGGATAAAAACAAAACCCAAGAACTTTGCAAATTAATAGTAATATTTAAATGTGTGGCTATGAGGCTTTCTAGTTTTTTTGGATCAAAAAACAAAATTAATATAGGTATCACATAAGCCATTGATATTAAATCTAATAGTCCATTCAATATACTTTTTATAAAAAAGAAAAGTAATTTTCTTTGTTTACTTCTGGGAACTATCAAAAGTATATCAGAATAGATTTGCTTAATATTCATAAGTATCTGTTTTCAATAGAGTAAATTACATATAAACTTTCAAAAATTTAAAGAGCTATACGTATAGGGTTCGAAAAGTAAATATTCTCAAAATCATAATAAGGTTGTAATAGATTTTTTTAAACTCTCTATTTTTTAAGAAAAATAATGAATTACCAATCAATGACCAGATTAAAAAAAGTAGATTTTTATGATTAAATCGTTCATGTTTTAATAGAATATAATGTAATGCTCCTACTCTATAATAATACGCTTTTTTATTGTTTATCCTGTTTGTTATTTCTTTATGATGATAAGCATTTGCTTTTTTGATAACGTTAATATTTTTATGCAATCCCATGGCTAAATCATAATTATCCCCTACACCATGAGTATAAAAAGCAGTATCATATAATACACTTTTTAAATTTTTTGATCTAATTATAGAAGCTCCTAATCCATAAATAGGAGTTTTAAAAAAATCCCCATTATAGTTAATTATACAAGGCCAACCAGAGTTTGCGATATGATTCCCTTTTTTTATATAAGAATCAACAATTCTTTGTATAAAATAATTATTTGGCCATTCTTTATTTTTTAATTCGAAATTTACAGAAGATGAAAAAAAATAAGCGAGAATTAATCCCAAATTAGAACTCTTAGGAGGGCAATAATTCCATTCGCCTTGATGCTTTTCATAAATCAATCCACTAGCAATAATCTCTGAAGGATTTTCATTAAAAAAACATATCAATTCTTCTATATAATTTTCTGATATATTAATATCATCATCACATAGAAATATGTATTCTGTATTACATTCATTAATACCGATATTTCTCTGTAAACACACAGATGGTTTAGAATAAACAATTCTAATATCAAACTCTAGACAGGTACTTATATCCTGGCTAGTAATCTTTTTATCACTAGAATCAACAATAATTATTTCTGCAGGAATATAGGATTGTTTATAAATAGAATCTAAAGTTCTATTTAATGAGTTTAACCTATTTCTAGTAGGGATAACTATGGTAACCTTGGAGCTGTTTTTATTCATTTGTTCATTTACAAAGAGATTGATGATATCTGAATATAAGATTTAATCGATAAAATATTTCTTATTAGGTTTTTAATGGATAACATATTATAGAAGTTTATAATATTTCATAAAGATGAAGGTTAACAAACTTTTTATTCGGAAAATAATAAATTTAAAAAAAGAATCAGTTTTTCTTGAATTAACTTCATTGACTATATACCTTACCGCATAATCATAATATTTACGGTTATAAGTTCTTTTAAAATCAATTTCTCTATCGGTTGATGTTTCCCATTGGGGTTGTATAGTAATCTTATCTTCTATTTCATTATATAAAGAAGTTCCTTTTATAGGATAAGCCACTGTAATGGTAAAAAGTGTAGGGTTTGCCTCTTTTAAGTAGGTAACCGTTTGTGTTATATCCTGTTCATCTTCACCTGGATATCCAACCATGATAAAAGTACCGGTTTCGATCCCCAGCGCATTGGTTTTCTGTATGGCTTCTTTTACGGTTCCTACATCCACCCTCCTATCCATAGCATTAATGATCTTTTGTGAACCACTCTCTGCTCCTATCCAAATCCTAAAACAACCCACTTCTTTTAATAGTTGTAGTACTTCATCATTCAGTCGTTCGGCACGAGTAATACATTCGAACGGAATTACAGCATCTTGTTCTAATACTTCTTTATGAAAGCTCTTGAGCCATTTGTGACTTACAGTAAAAACATCATCTACAAACCAGACACTATCAGGCTGGTATTTGGTTTTTAGCATTTTTAACTCTTTGGCAACCATATCGGCGGGTCTACGCCTGTAACTTTGTCCATATACCGCAGTACTACACCATTTACAAGTATAAGGACAACCACGCTGTGTACTTACTGTCATAGAGCTTTTACCATGGTATTTTTTCCAGGTATCTAAGTATTTATGAATAGGTATCGCTTCACGATTTGGTAACGGTAAATGCACCAACTCTTTCATTTTAGTTCTAGCAGGTGTTTTAACTATTTCTTCATTTGATAGATATGCTATGCCTTGTATCTCTTCATAACTCGTATTGTTTAGAATCGCATTCGAAAGTTCGAAAGTAGTTTGTTCTCCTTCACCAATGATTAAAAAATCTACCCCAGTTCTCAAATAATTTTCACAGTTATAAGTAATATCGGGACCACCAAGAATAATTTTTGGGTTTCCAAAGGTACTATCAGATTTTAAAATTTTTACCAGTTTAATCACATTAACCTTTGTCATTAAATTAGTATAAATAGCAACAATTTTTGGTTGTTCCTTTTTTATAAACTCTAACTGCTCTTTGAACGAATAGAAAGTACTATCAAAAACACTATTTTGTAATTTTTTTTCATTTAGATATCCAGAAATATATAATAATCCCAATGGTGGGTATGGGCGCATAATTTTTTGCTCCTTTTCATCTTCAAATAAGTAATATGCATGGGTTAAAACAACACTCATCTTTTCCGTAATTCTATTAAAAAATGATCTGCATACTTTGCCAAAAATCCAAAATGGATATATTTCTCTATCGTATATATTATATTCCAAATAGGAAATTTGGTGATAAATGATTTTTCTAGGTACGACGGTGGCACCGATATTCCTATAGGAATGTATTTGACCAGAGAAAACTTTTTATTTTTCATTAGCATAATATCCTTAGGATTATAGTACCAAGTAGGTACCTTGGTACCGTCTACATTTACAGATACAGCATCATTTGTATTTCTTCTGGTAGCATTTTTAAAATTTCCTTTTATAGAAAAATACAAACGTTCCCAAAAACAATTTTTAGGCATTAAAACCATGATTAATTTTCCTGAAGGTTTTAATAACCCGGCAGTAGCTTGTATAAAATCTTGCATTTCTTTATAAGAAAGACAGTTAAGTCCACCAAAATTTGAGAAAATAATATCGTACTTACTTTTACTAACTGGGTGCTCGCTAAGTGCATTGCAATCCAACACATGAAAGTCTACATGGGTATTTTTGCCTTTATGTTTGGCTATTTCTACCATATTTTCTGAAATATCTGTCGCAACAACCTTATGATTTCTTTTATCAAATTCTAAAGCATCCTCTCCTGTTCCACAATTTACTTCTAGAATAGTTAGTTTTTCTGAAGTCAAAAATATAGACTGAAGGTTGCGGTACACCTTTTCTCTTTGTGCCTTTCCTATTTTTGTATTTGTAAATGTATTATCATAGGTAGTAGCTGCTATATCAAAAAAACTACTCATACGGTATTTTGCATATTTTTTAACTGCCATCCATTTATGATGGATGCTGGTGTATAATACACCAATGAAAAAATCTGTCGCCACTCAAAATATCGTAGCCTAAATGGGTTTTTAAGGCCTTTTTTAAGTTTATCAAATCCTTGACTTCTTCTAAAAACCTTATGAATATATCGGTGTAATTTTTTATAAAACTTAGAGTTAAAAGTACCCCTAAACATCATGGCCAAATCATCAGAATCGGTCCAGTTCGCCTTTAGCTGTAAATCATCTTTTACTTTGTCATAAAACTTCGTTCCGGGAAGCGGATAAGAAACAGAAACTCCAATATTATCAGGTATTAACTCTTTTACCATAGCAATGGTCTTATAAATATCTTCCTGGTTTTCTGATAGGTATCCAAACTGCAAAAAGAATGCTACTTTAATGTTTTTTGCCTTTAATAATCGCGTTGCTTCATAAATTTGATCAACGGTAATCCCTTTATCCATAGCATCCAAAATCTTTTGTGATGCGCTTTCTGCACCAACCCAAACTTCTTCCAAACCAGATTCTGCTAGGCAATCTATGGTATCTTCTTTTAGCAATAGATCTACTCTACTTTGTATATAATAAGAGATTTTTAAATCTTTTTCTTTTAAGCACTCGTTAAACTCTTGCACCCAACCTGGTTTTAGGCCAAAAATATCATCACACATCCAAAATTTACGTACTCCATAGTTATCTTGTAAAAGCTGAATATGTTTACTAATATACTCTGGTGAATGTGAATTGTACCTGTTTCCATAAATAGGCTTGGCACACCAGTTGCACTTATATGGGCATCCTCTAGTAGTAGCCATGTTTAACGTAAATTCTTTACCACTTTGTTTCCATATATTTTTATATGCCTGAACATCTATTAAATCCCAAGCTGGTAGAGGGAAATCGTCTAAATCTTTATAAACAGGTCTTTTGGGATTTTTAGTGATTGTACCTTCATCATTTTTATAGACCAATCCATTTAACAAGTAAGGGTCTTGTTTATCTTTTATAGTATCGACTAACTCTTTCAAAGTAACTTCTCCTTCTCCTTGAATTACATAATCTGCTCCAGCATCCAAATATTTTTCATAATGATCTGTTGAGTCCGAACTACATACTACTACTTTACATTTTTTACTTTTAGCAAAAGCAATCATTTCAAAAGCAGCTTCTCGCATTGTAGTTAGGCACATTTTTGTAAGATAATTGAAACCGTCATCATAAATTACGAAAACATCTGGAGTGTTATTTTTATCAAAAAAAGAATCAAGGGTACTAACATCTTCTAATAACCCGGTGTCAAACAACGATACTTTATAACCATTCTCTCTTAAATAAGAAGCAGCATAGATAGTTCCCAACGGAGGGAACGGTGTTTTGTTTTTCCATTGTTTTTTATCAAAACGATAAAAAAATGAGTGTGAGAAAGCTACTTTAAGCATATTCTTTATCTAGTTTAATTCCGTACGTTTTTTCTATTTCACTATATCTTTCATTTAATCGATGTAATACCTTTGTTTGAAAGTTTTGAGGGTGATGTTTTGACATATTTTCAGAAGATTTAAAAGCAATTTTAAATTCTTCATCTGATAAATGATTAAACATTTTATTCCACCTCTTAATCGTTTTTTTCATAAAAAAACGTTCAAAAAAATCACCTATTCTTGAGTTTAACCCCCACTCTATTAGCTTAGATAAAGTCGATTTACGAATCTCTTTTGCATTGTTACCAATGTCTTTTTCTAAGTTTGGAAAGAAAGAATATACCCATTCATTTCTCTTTGTAAATGCTGTATAAATCTCTTTTCCGTACAAGGGAGCGAGTGTAGCAACTTCGGTAGCAGTAAATCTATTTTCTTCATCAACTTTTAAGTATCCACTACTCATGAAGTAATTTACACAAAAAAACTCTTTAGAGTTTAGTAAAAACATTTTTTTATAAAGTACTAAGAAGGTTCTTGTAATCCATAATCTGTTTTTTTCTGAGATAATAAAAAAATCTATGTCACTATCTTTATCAAAATATCCTTTGGAAAGTGATCCAGAAATACATACCCCTCTCACATAAGGAAACTTAGAAATGAACTTTCCTACTTCCCAAGCTTTAGGCATAATTTCTTCTGCCGCTTTATTTCCGTTAATTCGTTTTTGGAGCGTTTTTCCATTAGGCTCAAAAAAATAATGATCCTTTACATTATATATTATTTGTTTATACTCTAGTTCCTCCAATCGTTCTATAAATTCTTCTTTATTTGTGTATTTACAAAACCTAAATATTTCCTCTTTGGTAAGAGGATGGTTAAACAATGAAAAATATGTTATAGTTTTTAGAATAGTCATTTTTTATATTCAGAAAATTGAAGAAGCGTTTTTTTATTTATAATTTTTCTTTCTCTATCAACAAGCCAACCCCATTTATTAAAGTATTTAATTGATGATACAATATGATGCATAAATACCTTATTATTTGTATAAGATTCTTTATTGTATTTGTGATAAACAGCTGTTTCTGAAAAAAAAACTGTTTTGGATATTCTGCCAATACGTCTAGTAAGATCCAAATCTTCAAAATATAAGAAGAAACGTTCGTCAAATCCACTTACTTGTTTAAGAATGTCAGTTCTTGTGAACATAAAACATCCGGATACGTAAGGAATCTCTATATTTTTATCATGCTCAAAAAAACGTAATTCATATGTTTTATTATTCTTTTGAATCCACCGTTTAATAGGAGAAAAACGTCTTATAATTAAGTTTTTAGGACTTGGTATCAGCTTACATAAAAACTGTTGTTTGCCAGAAGGGTATAGTATTTTTGGCATTAGCAGCCCTATTTCTCCATTTTGATCCATAAAACCAATAAGCTTATTGATAACTTCCTTACTAAAGCTAATATCAGGATTCATAATCACATGATATTTTGATTTTAAAGTAATAGCTTTTTTAATGGCAATATTATGTGCCATACCAAAGCCTAGATTTTTACCGTTAAAAATATAAGTAACATTTTTATAGTTCTTAAAATGAAATTCTCTACTTTTTGAAGAGTTATCTACAATAAATAAATTGGCGTTTGGGTAAGAAGAAAAAAGACTGTGTACTACCTTATTAACGTCATCGACATTATTATTATAAAGAACTAAAGAGGCAGTTAAATGAATCAAAGATACTTGTGTTATGTAAACAAATATAATTCATATTTTATTGAAAGAAGTACAAGTAATAATAAAATTTGACAATAGTATTATTACTTTTTTTCAATAGTTATAATAAATTTGATAATAAAATATTGATTATATAAGCATATTCATAAACGCTCGAAAAGACTATATTTTTTCACAAAACACTGTTTTGAAAGCAAAGAAAAACACAGATAAGATATTACAATTCAATATGGTAGAAGTATATTTTTAGATTGTAAATATCACAATACGAAGAAAAAAATGTAAACAATAAAACCCATTTTCACATCACTAAGAATTAAATTAATAACACTTAAATAGAAAAGAAAATGGGCTTAATAATATTTTTATTTGGCCAGTGATTTCATCACTTTATATATAATATTGGTTGTAGAAGCCAGGTATTTAAAATTCACCGTAGTATATTTATCTTCACTTTTACGAACAAAGGGAGAATTATCAGCATTTCTTAATTCTGCTGTCAATGTTACCGTATCAAAACCAAAATTGGCAAAGAATCTGCTCTCTGGTGTTGCTACAATTCTTTTGTAAATAGGCACAGGTGATTCTATACGATATAATGATTCCAAACTTATATTAGAAGCTAGTAATTCAATAGCTCTATCTTCATCATTATCCCAACCCATATAGTCAGCTCGATGCATAGAGTGTATAGTATAGTTTTCTTCTTTCAACTTTTTAGTAAATAATCTGGTTCCGATTAAATTACTTTTCCAATGATCAAAAAAGACCACAATAAAACTCTTGTTACGTTCTTTTAATTCTGCTATTTTTTTTGCTACATAAAAAGCAATAGCCACACCTGTAGCATTATGCACAGCACCTGGGCTATTCTCTACAGTATCAAAGTGCGAGGCTATAATAACATATTCTTTGCTACCATTCGTTGCGGGAATCTCTGCATACACATTCATTCCTTTAAAAATATCCCCTTTTTTATTCTTTACATTATACTCATGTTTTTGAGCCTTAAGACCTATGTCTTTTAGAGAATTATACAAAAAATCTGCAGTAACCTTACGTTCAGAGTCAGAAGCTCTGCTGCTTAATTTTTTTCTTCCTTTTATGGGCTCATGTCCCGTAAGTTTGGCCACAATTGTTTTTTCAACATTAATAATTTCGGCCTCCAGTCGATCATAATCAGTTTGCGAAAAACCATTCTGAATCAACATAATAACAAGTAGTAAAAATATTCTATACGTATTCATTTTATTTATTTTGTATTCTTTTTTCCCAGTCTACAAATTTATTAAAAACTTATGATTGTACAATTTTGTACATTTAGCATTTAAATAAACTTTCACACATGTTTAGTACAAAAACCGTACCTTTTATTATGTATGCATTGTTTTTTATACAATGTAACACTTATAGTCCAGAAAATAAACTACTTGCTCCAAAAAATTGGAAAAGTGAGATAATTAAATTTCCTCTTGGGTTTGCTCCCAATTTAAAATACTCTGGTGAAGAATATGTACGTTTTGCACCAGGTTGGGGAGATATAACTGCTTTGGACTATTTTTCTTATGCATTTTTATGGAATATTAATGAAGATCCAAAATTATCTTCTAAGAAATTAGAAGGTGAAATGGAAGCTTATTTTAATGGCCTTGTCAAAAAAGATGATTTTAAATCTAAAGCATTTTTTGAAAAAATAAATGATACCCATTTTATAGGAAAAGTAATTACTCATGATTCGTTTACCGCTAACAAGGAAGTACAATTAAACATCATTGTAACTCAACAATATTGTGATCAAACCAAAAGACATCTTATTTTGTTTAACATATCACCGCAAAACCTTGAACATCAGGTTTGGAAACAACTTAAAAAGATTGAGATTGCTATAGATTGCTAATAAATATGGCTCCCCATTAATAATTTTGGCACGTTACTTAATCTTTATTTTTATACATTTTGAACCATTGTAGCGCTATAATAGATTTAGCATCAACAATGGCATTTGTAGTTAAAAGTTTATCAATTTCTGAACACTTAAATTTGTATACTTGGATATCCTCTAATTCCCCTTTTACTCCACCTCCATCGTATAATTTATCACTTTTAATAACTTCTGAATAATAGAGAAACATGCGTTCTGAAGAATTTCCTGGTGTTGTGTAAAAACTAGTAATAAACTCTAATTCATTAACTCTATACCCTGTTTCTTCTTCAATCTCTCTAATTGCACTTTTTTCTGGGTCTTCATTGTTTTCTATCCCTCCCGCCACAATTTCTAACAACCACCCATTGGTATGTTCTACGGTTGGATAGCGAAATTGATTTACCATGATAAGACAGTCCGTATCTTTTTCATATAATAAAACCCCTACACAATCACCTTTATCCAACATTTCACGTGTACAGGTAATAGGCTCTGTATCTTCTTGAAACCTATCATGTACAAGTGTTGCCTTTTTAATTGTTAAAAACCCTTTATACACGCTGTGCTCCTCTTTGATTTTGTATTTCATGATCAATGTATGTCTTTTAATCTATAAACAAATTTTAATCCGCTCCTCCAATCTTCGTCTATTGTTGCAATTTAACATCAATGACCCTCAAAGTTACTATAAAGCCTCTAAACTAGATCTTTTTTAAGGTCGGTTGTTTACTCTCAAACTTGCATTTGGTCAGTAATCCATAACATTCAATCTTTTTATAGAGTTACTATATTAGTATATTTCTTTTAGCTATTAGTAATTCATTCACAAAGCTTGTAATGACTCAAAAAAGAGAAAATTTGTAATGATCGCCTTCTAAATTGAAAGTTAAAAATAACCGCACATTTTTTAGGCATACGGCAATATTATTTAAGTTCATAATTACAAAATGTAGCTATAAAAAGTCATTTTATTATCAATTTGAAAAAAGTTTAAACCGCTTCTATATGATTATAACAAAAAAGCGTTGTATACCTACATAAAGTTTGTTACTTTCGGCCTCAATTTGATATTATTAAATCACATTATTATGCAAAATACTGCCTTAACAGAAACTCATATTGCATTAGGAGCAAAAATGGTTCCTTTTGCTGGTTATAATATGCCTGTATCCTATGAAGGTGTCAACATAGAACACGAAACTGTCCGTAAAGGAGTGGGTGTTTTTGATGTATCTCATATGGGAGAATTTTTAATCACTGGTCCAAACGCGTTAGACCTTATTCAAAAAGTAACTTCTAACGATGCATCTAAATTGGTAGACGGAAAAGCACAATACAGTTGTTTACCGAATGATAAAGGTGGAATTGTAGATGATCTTATTGTTTACAAATTAGAAGATGAAAAATACTTATTGGTTGTAAATGCGTCAAACATTCAAAAGGATTGGGATTGGATTAGTAGTCACAATACTATGAATGCAGAAATGCGTAATTTATCAGACGAATATTCTTTATTAGCTATTCAAGGACCAAAGGCGGTAGATGCAATGCAATCGTTAACTTCTGTTAATCTTGCCGAAATGAAGTTCTACACATTCGAAGTTGCAGAATTTGCAGGTGTCGAGAATGTTATCATTTCTGCAACAGGATATACAGGTAGCGGTGGCTTTGAGATCTATTGTAAAAACTCTGAAGTACAGCAAATATGGGATAAAGCTTTTGAAGCAGGAGCAGATTTTGGTATCAAACCGATCGGTCTTGCAGCTAGAGATACTTTACGACTAGAAATGGGATATTGTTTGTACGGAAATGATATAAACGATACAACCTCTCCTATAGAAGCAGGTTTGGGTTGGATCACAAAATTCACCAAAGACTTTATCAATGCTGATGATTTGGCAGCTCAGAAGGAAAAAGGAGTAGAAAGAAAGTTAATCGCCTTCGAATTTGATGAGCGTGGTATTCCTCGTCAGGGTTATGATATTGTTGATGGAAACGGAGTTAAAATTGGTGAAGTAACCTCTGGTACTATGTCTCCTTCCTTAGGAAAAGGAATTGGTTTGGGTTATGTACCAACTATCCTTTCTAAACAAGGTAGTAAAATAAATGTACAAGTTCGTAAAAATGCCGTTGCTGCTACAGTTGTTAAATTACCCTTTTATAAAGGTTAATTAGCATCATAAAAATAATTATAGTTAAGTTTCGGGGTTATATTTTATTATATTCTGAAACTTAACTTTTTTTATACCGTATATTTTGGAAAAAATTTTAATCATAGGTGCCAGTGGGTTTATAGGAAATGCGCTCTACAAAGAGCTCAATTCTTATTTTGATACGTATGGAACGTATCGAACTGACAATGCATTTTATGAAAAAAATCAAAAATTTTTTCAATATGACATGGAACTAGAAGATATTTCTATCCTTCTTGACAATCTAAAACCAACAATTATCATTTCTGCGTTTAGAGGTAATTTTACTTCACAACTTGATGCACACTACCGTATTATAAAATGGATCAGTGCAAATTCATGTCGTCTAATATTTCTCTCTAGTGCCAATGTATTTGACTATTTTAGTAATTTTCCATCATACGAGTATGATAAAACTTTAAGCGAAAGTATTTTTGGTAGATTTAAAATTAAGATAGAAAATGCCTTGATGAGGCTTCCTGCTCACAAATATGTAATTGCTCGAATACCTATGATTTTTGGAGCAACTACACCTAGAGTACAAGAAATAAAAACCCTGTACGAACTAAACGCTCCTATAGAAGTGTTTCCTAATGTAATTATTAATGCTACTTCTATATCCAAACTAACACAACAAATACATTATATCATTAATCAGAAAAAAAAGGGAGTTTTTCATTTGGGAAGTACTGATTTGATATATCATCTTGATCTCATTAAAGAGATTTGCGATGCCCTTAACTTTGATAAACCGATCTTTAAAAAAGTATATAATTCTAATAACGATCGATACCTTGCTGTATTACCTAAAGATAATATACTACCCAAAAACTTACAAATAAAAACGACTCAAGTTATTGATTCAGTGATAGTTAAATGATTTTACATAAACATTTACTTAATGTTTGAAATCAATCACTATTTGCAGTGTTTTTTGACGTTGTAACTTACCATTTTCTGTCACAATAAATTGTGGAAGAAAAAATATTTCCTTAGGAACTTCATACTTTCCTAGAGTTTTTAAGCTGCTTATACTTTCTTGCAAAGACAAATGAGTAATTTTATCATAAACCTGTTCTACAAGAAGTATCAGCTTATTTCCTAAAGCGTCATCTGGTAATGAAGAAATAAAAAAACGATGTCCAATCAAAGGCTGTAACTTAGCTTCTATTTCCTCTGGAAACAATTTAATCCCTCCACTATTTACAACATTATCATATCTTCCTTTCCAAATAAACTTTTTATAAGTCTTTAATTCGACTACATCATTAGTTGTAATAATGTCATTGTTTAAAAGAGGAGCCTTTATTATCAAACAATCTCTATCATCTAGATTAATAGAAATATTTGGTAATGCCTTAAAATATCTTGTTTCTCTTTTTTCCTTTTTTTTAGGATTAATCCTTCTGGCAGCAATATGAGAAACAGTTTCTGTCATCCCATAAGTTTCATATACTTTGGTTTTAATACCTTGTACTAAATTTTTTAAGTTTTCTGAAATAGTACCACCACCCACAATTAATTTTTTAATTAAATGTAAACGGTTTAGAGAATTATCTAATTGCAACGGCACCATTGCACAAAAATCGTATTGTTTATAAATATTATCCAAAGGATTTGTTACAGGAGGTGCCAGGTCAAGTTTCCATCCTAATACCATGGCTCTTACCAACATCATCTTACCTGCGATATAAGTTGCGGATAAACATAATAATGCAGTAGTGCTTGCTTCGACCTTAAAAAAACTACCTGTAGCACGAGCACTGTTGATCATATGCTGTTTAAGCACTCTAATTTTTTTAGGTTTGCCCGTAGAACCAGAGGTTTGCACAACAATGTAATCTTTATCATTTAGCCAGTTTAGCAAAAAATTACCTATATCTTGTTGATAAACTTCACCGTCTTTAATAAAGTTATATGCCAAATATTTTAAACCTTCTCTATCCAGCGTATTCTTATTAACAGAAAACTCTGGATGCACTTCGAATTTAAAAAAGGTTTTACTTGTTTGCATATTCAAATTTCAAATTTATAATGTACCCGTGGGTTAACAAAAAGTAAAGAGTACATTATGGTTTTATTATCTGATATTTACGGTACAATATTTCCAAAAAGCTTATTTTTCCATCCAGACCAGCCATATTTTTTAGACAGTATCATAAAAATAATAGGAAAAACAATTAACAATGGTAAAAAAACATCAAATCCAGCACTTGGTTCTGATATATCCAAGAATATAGAATCTGTTTGTAGTGCAGTCCAATCTGCTGTTATCAAAAGTACAGTAACTAGGTTATTCGCAGCATGAAAACCTAGAGCAAGTTCTAATCCCTCATCCATTAGTGTTATAATTCCTAAAAATAAGCCGGTACCTATGTAATAAAACATAATAATATAGCCAATTTTCTCGACTTCGGGATTCGCTATATGCATAAGACCAAAAAGCACAGAGGTTACCAAAAGAGGAATCCATTTATTTTTAAACGCCAACCCTAATCCCTGCATTAAATATCCTCTAAAAAAATATTCTTCGAAACTGGTCTGTATAGGAACTAATAACAACGAAATAATTGCTAATATGAAAAATGAAGCAGGTTCAAAATTCATTTGATAGATTTCTGGGTTTAAATAATAAGCTATCATAGTAGATACTATAATAAATATTCCCATTAAAGTAAATATAAAAAATACTCTACCCCAGTCTACTTTTTTTCTACTAGTAGTTAGTGATAATATAGATTGTTGATGCACATAACGCACCCAAAAAAACAATCCTGCCAATAAAAATATGAATGGTGCCATATTTTCTGCAAAAAACTGATTTTTTCCTTTAGCACTGATTTGTTGTTTTATAATCTCAGTAACATCTGCTCCAAGCATATCAGTAACAAAATAGTTAGCAGCCATTAATAATATAAAGGCTATGGGTAATGGCAAGTATTTCCACATTCCTAATTGTCCTTGTCTTCCTTGTGTGATATACATACTATTTTTTATATTAAAAATTAACTTCCCATTCCTTTTTAGGGTCATATTTCAATGTTCCGTTGTGAACATATAATGGAGACTCAAAATTATTGGTATATAGGCCTCCGGTACCTAAACCTTGTGGCATCTTATTATTTAAGGTATATGTAAACTGTGCTATTGCATTCAAACCAATATTACTTTCTAAAGCGCTGGTAATCCACCATCCTATCTGTAAAGACTCTGCAATATCAATCCACTCTTTGGTTCCTTTAAAACCTCCTATCAAACTAGGTTTTAGAATAATATATTGCGGTTTTATACGCTGCAACAATTCCTTTTTCTGATTTAGTTCAAAAACTCCGATCAACTCTTCATCCAATGCAATTGACAATGGAGTTTCTTTACATAATACCTCCATATCTTCATATTGTCCCTGTCGTATAGGTTGCTCTATACTATGTAGTTCGAAATCAGCTAGTTTTTTTAATTTATCTAATGCTTCTTCACTGTCAAATGCACCATTAGCATCTACTCTTAACTCTATTTGTTTTGAAGAAAAATTAGATCGTATATAGGACAACAAGTCTATCTCTGATTCAAAATCAATTGCCCCAATTTTCATTTTAATGCAATCGAATCCATTTTCTAATTTATCTAGAATTTGCTCATACATAAATTGCTTACTTCCCATCCAAATAAGTCCATTAATAGGAATACAATCATTATGTTTACTAAAATCTGAAGGAAACAATAAAAAAGAGGTATCACTTTCTAACGACTTAAAGGCCATTTCTACACCAAACTGAATACTCGGAAATTCTTTGAGCTCTTTCCATAGTTTATCTACTCCCAAGTGAATGTTTTCACATACCCACTTTAGTTTATCTTCATAATCAGGTCTATCATCAATACTTAGTGTCCTAAGGATTCCACATTCACCTATGCCCTGTTTGCCATTACTAGCGATAATCAAAAACCAAGTTTCTTTAGTTTTTAAAACACCCCTAGAGGTTCCACTTGGTTGTTTAAATTCTAGAATATATTTATGATAACTTGCTTTCATTAGATTTCTATACTCTGTGCAATATCTAACAATACTAAATCTTTGTTTTTATCAGAAAACTTTTGTTTTGCACTATCATGATCAATCTCAATATAACCGAAGGTGTCATAATGTACTCCCAACACTTTGTTACACGCTACAAAATCACTAGCTATTATAGCATCATCTACTCCCATCGTAAAATTATCCCCTATAGGCAGTATTGCTAAGTCTATTGAGAATGATAAAGGAATTAATTTCATATCCATTGTTAAAGCAGTATCCCCCGCTATATAAATAGTTTTATCAGCTCCTTTAAGTACAAAACCTCCTGGCTGCCCACCATATGTCCCATCAGCAAAACTACTGGTATGAACTGCATTTACATACTTTACTTCTCCAAAATCAAAAGACCAACTACCACCATGATTCATAGGGTGTACATCAATACCTCTACTTTGGTAGTACATGGCGATTTCATAATTAGAAACAATAGTAGCCTTATTGTTTTTTGCAATAACCTCTGCATCAAGAACATGGTCTTGATGAGCATGTGTTAATAAAATATAGTCTGCTTTAATCTCATCTACTACTACTTTATCTTTTGCTAATGGATTACCAGTAATAAAGGGATCTACAAGAATATTTTTTCCGCTAACTTCTATCAACAAAGTATTTTGACCGTAAAATGTAATTTTCATTTTTATGAGATGTTAATTATATATAAATCACTATCAATTATAAAAAAATCTGTAAACCAAAAAGCTATTTACAATTTAAACTCTAAATTATAAAATCTGACCTAAACTGAACAGTAGTGCTAGTAAAAATGTTGTTAAAGCAACTTTCTTTAATTCGGGATCTAATAATTTAGGACTTTTTGTCTTTTTTACTTTAATTATATGAATGATCAGTGGGATATAGGTAAGTAGAAATAGTATGCTTTTAATGGTAACATAATTAAAACATACGTACACCACCATAGATAACATTGCTATAAATAAGATGGAAAAATGATATCCCCTTGCTTTTGGTATACCAAGTTTTACGACCAATGTATTTTTACCTGCTTTTTTATCACTTTCATAGTCTCTCATATTATTTAAATTAAGCACAGCAGTACTTAACAAACCTATAGTAATAGCGGGAAGAAAAATAAAAATATTTATTTGTTTTGTAAACAAAAAATAACACCCAACAACACTAACCAATCCAAAAAAAACAAATACAAAAACATCTCCCAATCCCCGATAACCATAGGCAGAATTACCCATCGTATATTTGATTGCAGCTACAATAGCGGCTAAACCTAAAAAGAAATAAAACAATGAATACAAAAAGTTTTCTTTTCCGAAGGAAACATATATCAATGTAATTGCAACAATTAATGTAATAATTGTGGTAATACATATCCCTGTAAACATTTCTTTTTTTGATATTGCCCCACTTTGCAAAGCCCTCTGTGGCCCTACTCTATCTTCATTATCTGTTCCTTTTACACCATCTCCATAATCATTTGCAAAATTAGATAAGATTTGTAAACTCAAAGTCGTTGCTATTGCCAACCAAAAAATAGCCGTTTGATAAAATGCTAATGAGGTTTGGGTATTTAACATATCTAACCCTTTTTCTGAATATATATAATGATTACAACCTAAAGAAGAACCTATTATAATTCCTGAAACTGATAATGGTAATGTTCTTAATCTGGCAGCAGATATCCAGGCTTTGAATTTGGTCATATATTTTTAAAATTTAGCTTCAAAGGAACAGTTTTTTAAACAAATACCAAATAAAATGTGGTATCAATGATCCTGTTTTCGGCTAAAAACTCTACATATATACAAGTATTTTTGAAGAATGTGAGATTTATTGAGTTAGATACGTATTAAATATAGATCTAAAAGTACTTTTTTAACTCATTTCCTGCCCATATATACGTTTAAAAAAAATATTTTCTTAAATATTGACAGGATTCTTAATCAAGAATACTACATATAAAAAAGAAGTCTTTCAAATTAATGAAAGACTTCCTAAAATCACTTTGTTAGTACCGAGTGTTAATCACTCTAACTTACAATTTTAATGAATACAATCTTTACGAATACTATTCTATTTTTTAACTAATCTCAAAGTTTGAGTAGTTCTATTTGTTGCAACTTTTACGAAATAACTTCCAGAGTTCTTGATCTCATCATTAATAACGATCTGACCTGGATTAGTTCCGTAATTTCTTTCTAACAGTACTTTTCCGGTAATATCATAAACTGTAATATTTAAATTATCACCATCAATGTTAGAAACATCTATATTGACAAATTTTTCGAATGGGTTTGGATATCCACTTAAGTTACTATCAATAGAAGCAGACTTTCCTGTTGACCTAGTGGTTGTTAAACCTTCTCCTGCTGTAGAATTATATGCATAATCCAATATGGTATATGACAATCCGTCTGCTGCAACCGTTACATACATCCATCCATAATGCGTATTTCCACTTATTTTGAAAGAGAATCCAAGGTATCCAGAATTTCCGTTCCATGCAGTGTATGAAGAAGAACTTACCATAAAACTATTACTATTTGAAGTAAAATTGCTAGATGGTCCTACCACCACACCTTCTCCAAGCATCGTTACATTACTAGTAGTTCCTTCTGTTATCATATCTTTTCCATAGTTTACTAATCTTAGGCCTCCACTATACCAGGCTCCAAAACCATTATCATCTCCAACTTCAATTCTAAAGAAATTCCACGTAGCAGTATTAGAAAGTGCTATATCATCTACATTATTTTCAAATATATCTTGATATACTACAGTTCCGCTGGTAGCACATGGTGCACAAGAAGTACCTCCACAATCTACACCGGTTTCGTCTCCATTCTGAATACCATCTGTACATATTGGAGTAGCTTGACAAGGCGAACATGAAGATCCACCGCAATCTACACCCGTTTCATCTCCATTTTGAATACCATCTGTACATGTTGGTGTTGGTGTCGAACCTCCAGATACTACTACTGTATAATCTTCTACTTCATCTCCTTCGGTAGCTCCACATGGAGATGGGTTACTCCACCATCTATAACGTACACGTAATCTGGTCGATCCATCTAGAGCATTGTTAGGTACTACAACAGTAGCAGTTCCTGATCCAGTTCCTTTTGGTTTCATTAAAACTTCTTCTCCTGCATCTTCAAAATCTCCATCTTGATTCCAATCGATCCATCCTCCTACAACATTCGAGCTCCAACCAGAACTAATATTTCCTGGCACAACTGTTAACGTAACTGATTGACCTTTTGTAACATTAGTACTTTGAGATATAAAATCTGAGTAAGTACTATTTTGACTTGTATTAGAGATCGAACCAAAAGTAACTTCTGCAATATAATTGGATCCTTGCTGACCCGCTGTACAGTAATTGGTTGACGTTTGACAAGGAGTACAAGAAGTACCACCACAATCTACACCTGTCTCATCTCCATTTTGAATACCATCTGTACATGTAGGTGTTACCGGACAAGCAGCACAAGAAGTACCACCACAGTCTACACCTGTTTCATCTCCATTTTGAATACCATCTGTACATGTTGGGGTTACTGGACAAGCAGCACAAGAGGTACCACCACAGTCTACACCTGTTTCATCTCCATTTTGAATACCATCTGTACATGTTGGGGTTGGAGCACTTCCTCCTATATTTACTGTATAATCCTCTACTTCACCTAAATAAGTATCTGCACCACAAGGTGTAATTTTACTTTCAGATCCATATCCTATACGTACTCTCATTCTTACATTTGCAGTTTCTGCAGTTGCAGGAATGGTAACATTTGTATTATAAGGACCAGAACCATACTTAGATAATACTTTTTCTCCTGCATCTTCAAAATCATTGTCATTATTCCAATCTATCCATACACCAACGGCGTTTCCAGACCAGCTAGAATTATTGATCCCAACAGTAAGTGCTACAGAACTACCTTTGTCTGCAGTTGTCGAAATAGATGTATTGTTTACATAATCATTATCTCCAGAAGATGTATGATCTATTTGTCCAAAACTTACATTGGTAATATTAAGTCCTGTTCCTGTATTTGAAGCATCGCAATATGCTGACGATGTTTGACAAGGATTACAAGAAGTACCACCACAATCTACACCTGTTTCATCTCCATTCTGAACACCATCAGTACATGTGGGAGTAGGCGTTGTTGTCAAAGTATCTTTTCCTGCTCTAATTGGAGCATTAGGTTCAAGGTTAATTCCATAGGCTAATACTTTCATTGCCGAAGCATCTGCTGTAATTTCAACTTTTAACCATCCATAATTCACTTCACCAGGATATGCAGTTACCTGAAAACCAATATACCCCGTTTTTCCTTTCCAAACAGTATAATCATCTGTATAAACTTTAGGTAAGTTTGGATGGCTCTGGGCTTGCTTCCAATTACTAGCATCAGAGATTAAGTCATCTTCTTGAAGAAAAGTAATATTTCTTGTATTTCCATCCAGAACTAGGTTAGTCTCATAGGCTTCAAAATAAAAACCTCCATTTTCATAAAAAATTCCTCTTTTATTGTAGTAAATACCTGCATACAACGGAAAAGATTGCCAAACACTTGTTGTATTAACTTCTTGAGTAAATGGATCTATATGCTTAATATAATAAGGGTCAAAGAATCTAAAATTAAAAGATACTTTTGCCGCATTTACGCTAGCCGTTCCTCCAGTAATAGCAGAGCTGGTAAACGTAATACTCTTGGCTTTGATCATATCTGTTCTTGCATGATTAGCTACTTGTCCACTAAACTTCACATTTACCTTTGTATTATCAACGACAGTGATCGACGCATTAACACCTGTTGGTAAATCTGTCGTAAAGTGAGTGCCTGCTGACATTGTACCAGAACTCATTGAAAAAGTAGCACCAGTAATAGTGATTTCATAATCTCTATCTGTAATAGTACCATCATTTGCTCTTGACTCTACCACTTCACCATATTTCATTGCGATAACTCCTTTAGTAGCATTAACACCTGTTGCTGTAAGGTTTGTTGCTTGCCATAGTGGTTGTCTTGTTGGATCTTCTAATGCCGCTTCCATTCTAGCAATTTGTCCCACAGTAAACATCTTTGAACATCCAGTTGCAGCATCATATCCCATATAATTTTCATAATTAATAAGGTTACCACATTCTGTTGCACCTACCGTACATCCCTTATCTCCTGCATTTGAATCTTCTTTTGGAGTATCATCAACATAATCTCCATTTGGATCATCACACCCTCCATTGAAGGTATGGTGCAAGTTTAACCAATGCCCAAACTCATGAGTAAGCTGAGCAAACTCCTGATGGTGATAATTATCATGTAACATACTACCATTCATAATTGCTCTAGCTATACCCTGATCAGAATCCCATGTGTTAGGAAACCAAGCAATACCAGAGTTTGATGAATTTTCATCATTTTTAAGATCTGCCAGGATATATAAGTTCATATACTTATAATTATCCCAAGAGTATTCTTTAACTTTATTCTGATAAAAGGTTGAATTAAGACCTAGTCCTACTTCCTCTTCATAAAAGAGAACACCACTAGTACTTCCTCCTTGAGGATCTATTTTTGCAAGTTTAAAGGTTACGCTGATTGAAGATTTTACAGCATCAAACGCTGGATCCACTGTATTAAAATCGGCATTTAGTCCTTGAAAGTTCTCATTTACGATATCTATCGCATTTTTAACTTTCTCATATGTAACGGATTTTCCCCATTGCGTTTCACCTAATACGTGAACAACTACAGGAATTTCCCAAGAAGTAGCAGATCTTGAAGCGAACCCCATTTTTGCTGCTCTTTCCTTTATTTTTGCTGATTTATTCAGTCTATCATGTTGTGCTTTTAACTTAGGATTCTGTGCATATTGCTCCCTTAAGTTATCTTCTGTTAACAAACAAGAGTTTTGTGCATGTAGTCCAGTTAAACCACAACACATCAAAACAATTAATATTGTAATTTTTAATCTCATATTACTTTATTTTGGGTTATAATCTAGGGGTAATTTGCATATAATAAAGAAGTAAGGCACTGCTAAACAATGGCTTTATAGAAACCTTATTACATCAAGTGAAGTTTCGGGGTCTTCATTGAATTCACGTGGAAGTGAAGTGTGAATTTGTGAATTCGATTTTTGGGGCATATCTGAGTTGAACTTCTGAATTCAGAATCTGCTTTTAAAGCTAAGTAATTATTTCAATCATATTTGGGGCTTGTGTTTGGTTTGTGTTTATAGTTAAAATCTGCTATTAACCGATAAATAGTTTAAATTTTTCTTACAAAAAATATTGTAATAAAAAAATTAAGCATAGTTTAATTACGGTAATACCACAAATTTATAGTTATTTATTAATACATAACAATACTATATTACCCAGATTTAACTCAATAAGCAACTCAACTTATTAATATTGCACTTAATCGATATTAAAATGCATTTTAACGAATTTAAGACTCAAGTTGTTTTTTTATATAATTTTAACATTTATTTAATAGTATATTTTATGATAGAAATTCGTACAATTAAATCACTTGGTACAAATTTAATTATCCAAAAACCATATTTAATAAAATAATGATATACATAAAAATATCACATAACCTTTATATGATAAAACAAAACCATAAAAATGCTGGTACTAAAAATAATTTTATAAAGTATCTGTAGAATTTATTGATACTACAAAGTTTAAAAGTAGTCTTTTAGATACTACTTTCCATTAAAATCATCATCCCAATTTTTGACTCTGGGCGATCCTAATTTACCTACAGATTTTGCAATTACCATGGATACGGTAGCATCTCCTGTAACATTCACGGTAGTTCTAAGCATATCTAACGGCCTATCTACTGCAAATATAAGTGCTAAGCCGATTGGTAATTTATCCGAAGGAAAACCTATAGCTTCTAAAACGATGACCAGCATTACCATACCTGCACCAGGTACCGCTGCAGAACCTATTGAAGCTAACAAGGCTGTTAATACAATAGTAATTTGATTACTAAAAGTCAATCCTTCTGGCCAAAGTACCTGCATTATAAACACAGCAGCAACCGCCTGATACAAACTGGTACCATCCATATTTATGGTTGCTCCAACAGGAAGAACAAAACTAGATACCTCTTTATCCACTCCGATATGCTCCTCTACCCTTTCCATAGTTACGGGTAGCGTAGCAGCACTAGAGCTTGTAGAAAAAGCTAATAACTGCGCAGGACTAATTTGCTTTAAAAACCATAATGGTGATTTTTTGGTAATTACAGCAACCATAACACAGTAAAATACAATCATTAAAGCAAGTCCAAATATTACTACACCTGCATATCGCAATAAAGCCAAAAGTATATCGGGATCATCAGAAGTAACCACCACGTTTGCTAATAAAGCAAAAACAGCAAAAGGGGCAGTAAGCATGATTAAATCTACCATTTTTAACACTACCTCATTTAAACTATCAAAAAACTTCTTTAAAGGCTCTGATTGATCCGGCTTGATCAATAACATACTTATTCCTAAAAAAATAGCAAAGAAAATAACCTGTAACATCATTTTGTTATTACTCATTGCTTTGATAGCATTTTGAGGAACCATATCTACAACAAACTGTAAAGGCCCGCTTTCTTTTTGTTTTGTTGCCTCTGCAATACGTTCTGATATCTTTGCATTACCAGCATACTCTGCAGTTAACTTTGCAATAGTCTCTTGAGTAATTCCATTACCGGGTTTAAAAGCATTTACCAACAACAACCCAATTGTAATTGCAATTATAGTCGTTACTATATATATAAGAATGGTTCTTCCTCCTATTAACTTGAATTTTGAAATATCTTTTAAATCAGAAATTCCTTTTATTAAAGAAGCTAAGATTAATGGAACAGCGATAAGTTTTAACAGGTTTACAAAAATAGTACCTAAAGGAGCGATCCAATCATTGGTAAATCCTTTGCCCCAAGAAAATGATGTCATTAAAAAACCAAATAAGATTCCTAATAACATCCCGATCATGATTTGCCAATGTAGTGCTATTTTTTTCATTTAATTATGCTGTTTTAAAATCGTATTGGGTCGAAGATATAAATAAAGTACAACTTATTATCTATATAAATCCAACTTATTTTATTGTATTAACGCATGCTTGCGCACATTTTTCTCCATCTATAGCAGCAGAAATAATACCTCCTGCATACCCTGCTCCTTCTCCGCATGGATACAGACCTTTGATTTGCACATGCTCTAGTGTTTTAAAATCTCTTGGTATCCTTACAGGAGATGATGTTCGTGATTCGGGAGCATGAATAACTGCATCATTCGTAAGATACCCTCTCATACTTTTGTCAAATTCTTTAAAACCATTTTTTAAAACCTTATAAATAAACTCTGGAAATACTTGCTTCATATCGACAGAAGTTAATCCAGGTTTGTACGAAGTCTCTGGAAGATTTGATGACACTTTATTGGTAATCATATCTACAAGTTTTTGAGCGGGAACCCGCTGTGTTTCTCCTCCCAAATGCCATGCTTTTTGCTCTATACTCTTCTGAAAATACATAGCTGCCAAAGGGCCATAATGAGCATATTCTTTAAAATCTTCTTCACGCAATTCTATTACAATACCACTATTTGCAGTTGGTTGATCTCTTTTAGAAGGTGACCATCCATTAGTAACTACTTCTCCCGGGCTCGTTGCACATGGGGCTATCACGCCACCTGGACACATGCAAAAAGAATACATTCCTCTACCTCTTACTTGTTTTACAATACTATAGGGTGAAGGTGGTAAATATGGTCCTCGTACCTCACAAGAATATTGAATTTTATCTATTAACTGTTGCGGATGTTCTACCCGAACTCCCAAAGCAAATGGTTTTGCTTCTATTTTTATTTTCTTTCGATATAAAAGTTCAAAAATATCTCGAGCAGAGTGACCTGTAGCCAAAATTACCTTATTAGTCATAAGAATATTACCATCTTGTAACGTAACTCCGGTTATTTTCGAATTTTTAATTTCAAAATCAATCACACGAGTATTAAAATGTACTTCGCCTCCTTGATCAATTATTTTCTTTCGTATTGCGGCGATAATTCCGGGTAGTTTATTGGTTCCAATATGAGGGTGTGCATCAATCAAAATTTGATCGGTCGCTCCAAACCCCACCAAAAGTTTTAAAATACGATTTACATCACCTCTTTTTTTTGATCGGGTGTATAATTTCCCGTCACTATACGTTCCTGCTCCTCCTTCACCAAAACAATAATTAGAATCCTCATTAACCACATGATCTCTATTAATTGCTTTTAAATCTCTGCGGCGCATTTGCACATCCTTACCTCTTTCTAAAACAATAGGTTTATACCCTAATTCAATACATTTTAATGCAGCAAACAAGCCTGCAGGGCCAGCACCAATAATTACTATTTCGGATGCATTAGATACCTCGGGATACTCTGGTAATTCTATGGGAGTATCTACAAAATCTTCTTGCACAAAAACTATTAGTTTTAAATTTATCTTAATATTTTTTTGTCGTGCATCTATAGATCGTTTTAGAATTTTAATATGTCTAATATCACTCTCTAGAATTCCATTTTTGGCCGCTATATTTTTTTTAAGAAGATCGGGACTCGCTGCAATATCTGGTGGTACTTGTGTAGTAAGCTCGTGCTGCAATGTTGCTTATTGTTTTTGAAATTTGTAGCGAATATACAACATTCTTGTCTTTTGATATTTTACCTAAAAAAAAAGTTGATTAGTCCTTAATTTAATCTTTTATTAAGGTTATTGTTCCTATATTTGACTTCAACAAACCTTAAATTTACAATTATGAAAAAGCTTTTTTTAATAGCAATCGCGGTAATCGGTTTTTCAATTTCTTCAAATGCTCAAGATCTTAAGTTTGGTTTTAAAGGTGGTGTAAACCTTGCAACTATAAACGGAGACGGGGTTAACGATAATTTGGATGGAAGAACCGGATATCACATAGGAGCAGTTGCACAATTTAGTCTTCTGGAAACAGTGGCTTTGCAACCAGAACTTCTATATTCTGCTCAGGGTATTGAAGATACTGATATTGATTATATCAATATACCTGTTTTATTCAAATTAAAATTTGCAAAAGTATTAAGTGTGGAGGCAGGTCCTCAATTCGGATTTGTAGTGAATGACAATTTTGAAGTAGGCGAACCAGAAAGTTTCGATTTTAGTGGTGCTGTAGGTGCCGGTGTAGAATTCGGAAAGTTCTTTGGACAATTAAGATATAATATAGGTTTTACAGATGTTATTAAAGATGTAGATGCTAAAAACGCTGCATTTCAAATTTCTGTTGGATACTATGTTTTTTAAAAACATCTAATTAATTATACAAAAAGTGAAGGGCTTGCCTTTCACTTTTTTTTTGCAAATAACTTAGTTGTATTAAAACAATACATTTTGAAAATTAAGCTAAATCTTAAAAAATATAATTAGTTATTCTTCACAATAAAGACTCTTCTTCAAAAGTTCGTATATCTCAAATCTTATAGTATATTTACACAACTAAAGACTTAACAAGTTAGGAATGCAATTTAAACATCCAGAATTTTTATACGCACTTTTTGCTCTTATTATTCCTATTCTCGTTCACTTATTTCAACTAAGACGTTTCCAAAAAAAAGAGTTTAGTAATGTTCAATTTTTGAAAGCAGTTACTATTCAAACCAGAAAAAGCTCACAAATAAAAAAATGGCTTACGTTATTGGCTAGAATATTAGCGTTGGCATCAGTTATAATTGCTTTTGCTCAACCATTTTTCGCAAATGAAAAAATCGTCGGTAAAAAAAGTAAAACAGTATTTTATCTAGATAATTCATTTAGTATGCAGGCCAAAGGACCGAAAGGACCTTTGTTAAAGCGTGCAGTTCAGGATATACTTAGCGAACTTCCTGATGATGAAATTTTTTCATTATTTACAAATACAGAAACATTTATTGATGTTTCAAAAAAAGATATTCAAAACGACTTATTACAACTAGAATATTCCTCTAGCCAGCTTTCTTACCGAGCAGTAGAACTTAAAGCCAATCAACTTTTAGGAACCTCGCAAGAAACTATAAAACGGATTATTATGGTTTCTGATTTTCAACAAAAAGGAGGAGCATTTACGCTATCTAAAGGAAATTTAACCAAAAAGCATCTGGTTCAGTTGCAACCTGTAACCAAACAAAATATCTCTATAGATAGTTTGTATTTGGGATATAATAGTGCTAATGAATTAATGCTAAATATATTGCTAAGCAATACAGATCTTACTTCAGAAAATACTTCGATTGCATTATACAATGATGATAAATTAATAGCAAAAACTGCAGTTACAATTTCAAAAAACAGAGGGACTAAAGCTTCTTTTAGACTGGATGAAAATGTTAAAATAAATGGAAAAGTTATTATAGAAGACCCTTCTATTACTTTTGATAACTCCAGATATTTCACCATAAATACTCCCAAAAAAATAAGGGTGGTGGCTGTTAACGGTGCTAAAGATGATTTTATTAAAAATATCTTTACTCCAGACGAGTTTATACTACAAAGTAGTCCTTTAGAAGAACTTAACTACAATGATGTAAGCAATGCCAACTTGGTAATACTAAATGAAATCGAACAAATACCTATTTCTCTAATTAATACTTTAAAATCTTTTGCAAATGAAGGAGGTACCATCTGCTTTATCCCTTCTGATGAAGGAGATATAACACATTATCAACAATTCATAAATGGATATTCTTCACAAGGGTTTGTTTCGAGAAAATTAAACAATAAAAAAATTACTAGTATTCAATTTTCTCATCCATTGTATCGCGGTGTATTTGACAAACAGATTACTAATTTTCAGTATCCAAAAGTAAATAGTTATTACTTGGCCAATGCCAGTAACAGTATTCTTTCTTACGAAGACAATACACCTTTTTTATTCAAGACAAATAACCTATATGTTTTTACAGCTGCATTAAACAGAGAAAATTCTAATTTTAAAAATTCTCCACTCATTGTCCCTACCTTTTATAATTTAGGAAAACACAGTTTACAACTTACAGATATTTCTTATACTATTGGACAAAACAACAGCTATGATGTGCCAATATCACTTGGACAAGATGGTATTTTATCTCTTGTATCAGAATCAGAAAACATAGTTCCTTTACAACAGAGTTATGCTACCAAGGTACGAGTTACCACAAATGATGTACCTACCAGAGCCGGAATTTATTCGGTGCAAAACAAAAGCACAACTATTCAACATGTAAGCTATAATTACAATAGTGAAGAAAGTGACCTACAGTATTATAACTTAAAATCAACCGATCATTATTATGTTAACGAATCGGTAACAGAATTGTTTGATCAAATAAAAGAAGAGACGAGTATTAATGAACTTTGGAAATGGTTTGTTATTTTTGCGCTATTATTTTTATTGATTGAAATACTATTCCTAAAATATCTCAAATGAAGTTCTTACTAAAGGCTGCTACTGTAATCGACCCAAAGTCTCCTTTTCATCATCAAACCGTCGATATTTTGATTGAAAATGAAACGATTATAGATATCCAATCCACAATTCAAACTACTCAAAATACACAAGAAATAACGCGTACAGATCTACATGTTTCTCAGGGTTGGTTTGATAGTAGTGTTAGCTTTGGAGAACCTGGTTATGAAGAGCGAGAAACCATCGAGCACGGTTTACAGGTTGCTGCAAAGAGTGGTTTTACCAAAATAGCAGTGCACCCTAACACGGTTCCTATCACAGATAATAGTGCTTCTATTGGTTTTCTTAAAATCAAATCGCAAAATAACGCCGTATCATTATTGCCCATTGGGGCATTAACCACTCAATCGAAAGGTGTTGATATGGCAGAATTATATGATATGCAACAAGCAGGTGCTATTGCTTTTGGAGATTATAAAAAAGCTATAGAAAACCCTAACTTATTGAAAATAGCTTTACTATACACTCAAAATTTTGATGGTTTGGTACTCTCCTACCCCCAAGAAAATTGTATCGCAGGCAAAGGAATGGTAAACGAAGAAGAACAAAGTACATTATTAGGTCTAAAAGGAATTCCCGCACTTGCAGAAGAGTTACAAATTAGTAGAGATTTATTCTTATTAGAATATACAGGTGGTAAACTTCATATCCCCACTATCACTACTGCAAAATCGGTTGATCTTATTAGAACAGCTAAAGCAAAAGGACTACAAGTAAGCTGCAGTACTTCTGTACACCATCTTATACTAACCGATGAAGAGTTAGAAACTTTTGACACCAACTATAAAGTACGACCTCCTTTAAGAACAAAACAAGACACAACGGCATTGTTAGCCGGAGTGAACGATGGCACTATAGATATGATCACTAGTGATCATTGCCCTATGGATATCGAACACAAAAAAGTAGAATTCGATAATGCAAAATACGGAACCATCGGACTAGAAAGTTCGTTTGGAGCTCTTAATATTACTCTTGGTCTTGAAAAAACAATAGCGATGCTAACGCAAGGAAAAAAAGTATTTAATCTTGAGCATCAAACCATAGCTATCGGAAATAAGGCAGACCTATCTTTATTTACACCAAATAATGAAACTATTTTTACCGAAGAAGATATTCTCTCTACATCAAACAATAGTGCGTTTCTAGGAAAAAAAGGAAAAGGCGCTACCTATGGAATTGTTTCTAATGGTAAAATCGTATTAAAATAACACCCTATCATAAGCACATCATGCAATCTAACTATCAAAAACAAGGAAAAACGGCAGCAATAGTAGCGTACATTACAATCATTGGTACCATCATTGCATTTTTTATGAATCAAGACAGTAAAAATCAATTTACTAGTTTCCACATACGCCAAGCATTAGGAATTAATATTGGTTTTTATTTATTAGGTGCTCTAGTAAGCATATTTGACTCTTGGGCAATATCATCTGCTTTTTATATTTTCATTTTTGTGCTATGGGTTTTTGGGATCATAACTGCCTTTAAAGAAGAACAAAAAGCAGCACCTATTCTTGGACCTCATTTTCAAAAATGGTTTAATTTCATAAAATAGATTAAAAAAAGTACACTTAATTTTTAACTAGAAACAATTCTTAAAATGAATACTCAAACGCTTTCATTACATCATATCATTAAAGAACCTTCTATAAAAAAAGAAAAACAACCAGCTCTATTTTTGTTTCATGGATATGGGAGCGACGAAAACGATTTGTTTTCATTTGCATCAGAATTACCAGAAGAGTTATGTATTATTTCGGTTCGTGCTCCGTATGGGTTACAACCTCATGGTAATGCTTGGTATGCTATTTATTTTGATGAGAATCAAGGAAAATTTAGTGATGACAAACAAGCAATTGTATCTCGAGATAAAATCATAAACTTCATTGATGAAGCAATCGACACATATAACTTGGATGCATCCAATATTAGTATTCTTGGTTTTAGTCAAGGTACGATTCTTAGTTACGCTGTCGCACTCTCTTACCCAAAAAAGATAAAAAATGTAATTGCATTAAGTGGTTATTTGAACGAGGCAATCCTAAAAGAAGGATATGAAGCTAATGATTTCTCTCACCTAAACATTTATTGTTCACACGGCAGTGTAGATCAGGTAATTCCTGTAGAATGGGCCAGAAAAGCTCCTATAAAACTTACTGACATTGGTATTACAACTTCCTTAAATGAATTTGCAGTAGGGCATGGTGTAACTCCACAAAATTTCTATCAATTTAAGGAATGGTTACAGTCTAAAATTTAAATAAAATAGGATCCCCATACCTCTTCGATGGTTTAACAGGTTTATGGGGTTTTTCGTAAAGACTCCTTAACCTTTTACTAATCATTTATTTATAAAGCACAGATCGTTTTATAATATCCTTGGTGTATATTTATTGTGTTACTAACCAATAACAATATACATAACATGAAACGATATAAACAAACTTTAAAAACCAAAAGTAGTATCTGTTTTACACTAGTATTATGGATTGGAATATACACACTACAAGCACAAGAAATTCAAACAAAAAAAGATACTTTTAAAGTGCTTACAAAACAATATAGCGCTACAAAAATATACCCAAAAGGAACTGGTACGTCCTATTTTATTTTCGAAGATAAGTTACGCATCAAATCTGGCGCATCCAGGATTAACTTTTCTGAAGCTCCTTCCTCTATTCAATACATTAATCCCGTATTGGCCAATCAGCAACCGGTTCCTTTTTTAAAAAAACAACCTTTAAAAGCAAAAAGAAAGACCATAGAAAAATAGTCATATTTTTTTAACCAACTTAATCCTATTTATATATAATTAATTACCAAAAAACTGCCAACATCAGGCAGTTTTTTCATTTTGTTTTGTCATAACCCTAATACCATAAAAAACATATATCTAACGTATAGTTTGGGCTAAAATATCAAACCAAAAATGTTACCATTTTGCCGTATATGGATCATAAGAACATATACTTGGTTTTAATTTTACACGATCACTTGTAGTAATAAATTGAGGGCAAATATATCTATGCTCACAATCTTTACATATTTCGACATTATCTTTTGTAATATTCCAAAATTTGGTAAACTCTTTAGTAGTGATTACATTAAGTATTTTGGTAGTATCAATATGTCCGAAATTTTCTTTGAATGAGGGAATATTTTTTAAATAACCCAACTTATCTATTGAAATTTTTTTATTGAGATAGTTATTAAAATTAACTGATTCACTAATAAACCTGACATTTAGATTAAAAAAACTAGGATCATTTTTTAAAAACTTACTAGTCTTTCCATCGGTTTTTATGCAATTGATTGTAGACATTCCATCCTCTGAACTCTGAATTAATTTATTCTCTTTAGAATTTGTTAGTGTAAACCTTCTAATAATAGGAGTTAATCTTACAAATTCTATTACTTCATCCAGAGAAATAGCATTATGAGATATGAGAATATCAACATTTTTGAATAATTTATTTTTAATCAACCCTATAACCGATTTAACATCATCTAGATTTAGTTTTCCATATAGCTTAATTAAAATATTTTCACATCTTACTTCATTAAGTTGATTAATTGCATTCGAAAGGTTATAATTTTCAAAATTTTCAATCTCTAATATAGCATTTGTGATTGGAAATGGAGATTCCCATTTAAGATTAATATCAGGAAAACAGTCCTTACGGTCAAATAAAAATCCTAATTCATTATCTAACAAAAAATCAAGATATTCTTGTGCAATATTGTCTTTATTATTTGATGTTAATACCTCTGTATTGTTATTTAAAATATCAAATAAATCATTAGGTATGTAATATGTATCAAATCTCTGTGTATCGACTATCAAAGATCTTCTATACCCTTTGATAAGGATACAACAAGCAAAAAGATTAAAAATTTTATTCACGTTTTAATAGTCTATAGGTTTGTAAAAAGGGAAAGGCAAATATTTATCTGTTTGATAAAAATCTGATTTTACATAAATTACTACTTCCTCATTCTCTTTTTCTTGAATACGTTCATATTTATTTACTTGTGTAAATAAATAACTCACAGGAAAAAATTTAGAATTTTTCTTAATTACATCTTTCATATTCGATAAGTTTTTCTGCTATTATTTTTTCTAAATTATAATTACAAGGAACAGAAGTCATTGAAAACTGACCTATTGGATTAATCTCTAAGAAAACAAACTCACCCTTATCATTATAAATTAAATCTAAAGACCCAGAATTTAAGTTCATTCTATTCATTAGTTTAATAATTTTAGTTTTTTCTTGATTTGGCAACTCATACGGAACGCATCGATTTGGTTTCTTTTCATCATATTTTCGAAAATCAACAGATGTCTGTTCATTTTTTTGTGAAAAAATAGCCATACTATAAAACTCTTCAAAAAAATAAAAGACTCTGATTTCAAATACTTTATTTACTTTTTCTTGAAATTTTGATAAGAAAAAAGATTCTGGGATATCATTTAGGTTGGATATTACTTCGGTATAAACACTATAAAAGCCTTCATCATCACCAAAATGTAGTGACTCATTTATTCCTTTTGTAACAACACCATTTGGAGATGTATTTATAAATTTTCTAAGATCAGATTTAGAACTAGTAATTAGTGTCTTAGGTACTTTTAACCCACATGAAGCAGCTGTTTCAAGCAAGAACAACTTATTTGGGTTGGATGTAAAAAAACTATTGATGCTATTTTTATTTTCTAAATACTGATATACAAAAGTTGCTACGGTTTTAGATTCATTCCATAAATCTGTTCTAAGCTCGTTCTTTATGGTATTTGAAACTTCTAAACTACTCCAATTAATAGAATTATAAAATTTAAAGTAACCCCCTCTTCTATACCAGACTCCTTTTATTTCATCGAGTTTAAACGCTCTATTTTTATACAATAAGGTTATAGCGCTACCTTCATCACATATTTCGACCTGGGTTTTAACAAGATCTTTATCATCTATATTTATTCTTATAAAATCAATGCTTTTACTAGCTAACCAATCTATAACATCGCTTGTACTACCATCACCTTGAATACTAAAAATTAATATCATTTTATAGCTCTCTTATTTTTATGATTTACATCTAATTACACCTGCTTAAGTAAACAGTAAGTCTTTCTTTACTACAAAGAGTAAAGAAAGACTACTTGTGGTCTTAAGCTAAATTAAGATGATCAATTTTGATTCTCAGCTTATTACTATTGTCCTCCATCTTCATCACCATAGCCTGGAGGAGCTGGATTTTCTTGGCTAGCAGCAGAATCTCTATCTCCAGTATTCTCTTTGGTTTTTGTGCCTTTAGTTTTAGTTCGAGCACCTCCTAAAATGGTGTTCATTTTTGATGAATCAATAATCTCCAGTTTTCCAAAGATCTCATTTTTAATACTTTCCATAATTAATAATGATTTAAATAAATTGTTACCTACTCTATTGAAGGTTTTTCGGTTTCCACCTATTATTGCGCAATAAATATTTTCAAAAAGTTTATATCGAATAACTTTAGTATCAAGAGGTCCAAACCCCATAAATCCAGAAGTATTTACAGTATAGATACAGTAATTTTACCCCTATTTATAATGGGGTAATGAAGCCTTAAAAATGTAGCAAAATGCTATATCTTATAATTGTTAGAAATTATAATAGAAATTATATAATCTATAAATTGAGTTAAATTAGAATTATGGCAAATCAAATGCTTAAAAAAATTATACTTTTTAATATAAGGTTTGATATCTATTATAGGTTAGTCATGCCATAATTGTTCGTAAATATGACTCTACAAATCAAGCCATTTAGTATATAACCTATATTAAATATGAAATTGATTTCTATTTTTAAGAGAATTTGTAGCACGGCTTCGACATCTAAACCCCAAAAATTTTAAGAGATAAAATTATTTCAGGAGAATGCATCAAATTTTATACTTTGATGTATCGAAAGTAATGTTTTAATATCAAAAAACTAATTTTATTATTAATTTTTTAAAAAATAAATATTTTAGTACTTATAAAAGTAATCATTAATCTTTAGGATATAAAAAGGATTTTTCAACCTCAAAATCAACCACACCATCTTCTCTAACCTCGTAGGTAATGAATAATTCACCCCAATATACTCCATCAGTAAAATCTGCAATAATCCATTTGTGATTAAGCAACCTAACTTTGTTAACACTCATATTTCCTTCCATTCCAACAAAAGGAATAATAGGATTATCTTTACCAGCTTTATTTTGACCAATAATTTGATCACTTATGGTTAATGCTAACCTATCTGGTTGATATCCTAACTCTTGAAAATAATTTGCAGCATCCTCATTACTTTCTAAAGAAAAATAAGTAAGATCCATATTTGTAGTATATAAAGAATCTATAGTAGCTTCTTTTTTGGTAATATTAGTTTTTAAATTTTCGATTTTTGCATCATAAGATTCTTTAGCTTTTTTAGCATTCATAAACTGAAAAAGAATAAATAATAATGCAAAAATAAATAGGTATAAAAAGATCTTATTTCTCATAGTTAAATAGTAATTTGTAAATTATCATAAGCCAGGTATACATTTTCTGGCAATAGTTTTTCTACTTCGGCATGAAATCCTAACATATGGCTAATATGTGTCAAATATGCTCTTTCTGGCTGTACACTTTTAATAAATGCGAGTGCCTCTTCTAAATTGAAATGTGAATGATGCGGTTCGATTCGTAATGCATTAATGACCAAAACCTTAAGTCCTTTAAGCTTATATCTTTCTTTTTCTTCGATTGTTTTAACATCTGTTAAGTAGGCAAAATCATTAAATCGATATCCAAAAACTTGTAAACGATTATGAAGTGTATTGATCGGCACAACATTAATATTACCTAATCTAAATGGCTTATTTACGATCTCTTTTTCTTGCACACTTGGCGCCCCAGGGTATTTATTCTCTGAAGAAAAGATATAATCGAATCTCACTCTTAAAGCATCTAACACTCTTTTATGAGCATATATAGGAATATCACCCTGACGAAAAAAGAACGGTCTTATATCATCTAATCCCATGGTATGATCAGCATGTTCATGTGTAAAAATCAATCCATCAATCCTAGATATATCATTGGCTAGCATTTGCTGTCTAAAATCGGGACCACAATCAATAACATATTGATACTCATCCCACGAAACTAAAACAGATACCCGAAGTCTCTTATCTCTAGGGTCATCACTTAAACAAACAGGATGTGTACTTCCTATTACCGGAATACCTTGTGAAGTGCCTGTTCCTAAAAAAGTAATTTCTAAAGCCATACAATACGCAAATTTAAATATATTTTTTCTCCCAAAAATCATATCATAGGATAAATGTCAAAGTATATTTGGATAACAGAAATTCACATCCAAACTTTTTTAATAGTCAAGGTATTGTTACCTTTACAACAAACAAAAAAAGCCCTTTTTACTATGCCAATTAAAATAATGGGGGATAAAGAATTTGAATCTGTCCCTTCTATAAAAAGCAAAGCTTTACGCATTAACCTTAACCAAAATATATACGGTACTTTTGCAGAGATTGGTGCTGGTCAAGAAACAGTTCGTAATTTTTTTAGAGCAGGTGGAGCTTCTGGTACAATCGCAAAAGCCATGAGTGCTTATGATAAAGATTTTAGTGATGCGATTTATGGAATAGAAGATGACAAAAGATACGTTACTGAAGCGAGGTTAAAAAAAATGTTACGTCACGAAGTAAACCTTGTTGAAGAGCGAATTTCTAGAGAGAAACATCCTAACAAACTTTTTTTTAGCTATGCAAATACAGTAGCTACTATCGATTTTGCCAAGAAATACAAAGGGCATGGTTGGGTAGGTATTCGATATCAAACGACTCCAAACGAAGATTACAACGAAATTGTACTACATATTCGTTTTCATGAAAATGACGCAAGACTACAACAAATGACTTTAGGAGTTCTTGGAGTAAATCTCATTTATGGAGCTTATTACAAATATGATAATCCCAAAAAATTATTGCGATATTTATATGATCACCTTGATAAAGATCAAATAGAGATCGATACCATTAATTTTTCTGGACCTCGATTTACCAAAGTCGATAATAGATTAATGAGTTTACAATTGGTAAAAAATGGAATGACAGAATCAGTAATGTTTGGACCAGACGGCCATAATGTATTACCTGCTGCACTTTTATACAAGAAAAACGTTTTAGCACTTAGAGGAAGCTATAGGCCGGTAACCAAGGTAAATATGGATATCTATAAAAAATCTTTGGACATGTTTTTGAATGAAAACAAAGTCAATAAGGACAAAACTGTAGTTATCTTTGAAATTACCCTATCAAATCTAAGAGCCGAGGGAGAAATTGACGAAGCTGATTTTATGGCTAGGGCCAGATTACTATGCTCTTTGGGGCAAACCGTAATGATTTCTAACTTTAAGGAATATTACAAAGTTGTCGAATATTTCTCTAATTATACCAAAGAACGTATGGCCATGGCCATGGGAGTAAACAATTTAATTGATGTATTTGATGAAAAATACTATCGACATCTGAGTGGAGGCATCCTTGAGGCATTTGGTAAGCTATTCTTTAAAGACCTAAAAGTATACCTCTACCCTCTTAAAAATCAAAAAACAGGTAAATTAACTACAAGTGATAATCTGAAAGTACACCCTAGAATGAAAGAATTGTATAAATTCTTTAAATACAACGGAAAACTTCAGGATATCACCGATTATGACGATAGTATTATGGATATTTTTTCGAGAGAAGTCCTTCAAAAAATACAAGAAGGAGATTCTGGCTGGGAAGAACAGCTACCAGATCTTATTCCTGAAATGATTAAAGCGAATAACTTTTTTGGATATAAAACCAAAGAAATTGCTAAATAAAAATTAAATAAAAAGGGAGCTGATTTTCAACTCCCTTTTTTTGTTTTAAAAACTTTCTATAAATATTTTATAGTATCTGAGCAGTGTGATCTTTTGTTTTTACTTTGGTAATCACTTCTGTAATTATACCACTCTCATCAATTACAAAAGTAGTACGATGAATCCCATCATACTCTCTACCCATAAATTTCTTAGGACCCCAAACACCAAAAGCTTCAATTACCGATTTATCCTCATCTGCTATCAAAGGATATGGTAATTCATACTTGTTTTTAAAGTTTTGTTGACGTTTTGCACTATCGGCACTTACTCCTATAATATCATATCCCTGAGCTTGAAATGTTTGATAATTATCTCTAAGGTTACACGCTTCTACGGTGCATCCAGGTGTACTTGCTTTTGGATAGAAAAAAACTACTAATTTCTTTCCTTTAAAAGTATCTAATGTAACTGTGTTTCCATCTTGATCTAATCCAGAAAAACTAGGTGCTTTATCTCCTGCTTTTAATGTCGTCATTGTTTTATATAAATTAAGAAATGAGTCTTATAATATCATATAAACTCATAAAATATAGTTAGACAAAGGCAGCAAAGTTACAATAATGAAACGGTATAGGATAATGTTATTGATTATTTATACATTAGCAAAAAAATGTGTTTTATGACCAAACAAGAAAAGGTAGATTTTACTATCGCGAAGCTACAGGAACTATACCCACAAATCCCCATTCCGCTTGATCATAAAGACCCTTACACCTTGTTAATAGCGGTACTAATGAGTGCTCAAAGTACCGATGTAAGAGTGAATCAAATCACACCTCTTCTTTTTGAAAAAGCAGACAATCCATATGCCATGGTTAGGCTATCTGTAGAAGAAATCAGAGAAATTATCAAACCCGTTGGATTAAGCCCTATGAAGTCTAAAGGAATTCATGGTTTGTCTAAAATTTTAATTGAAAAACATAATGGAGAGGTACCCCAAAGCTTTGAAGCTCTTGAAGAGCTACCAGCTGTTGGACATAAAACAGCAAGTGTTGTAATGTCACAAGCATTTGGGGTTCCAGCTTTTCCTGTAGATACCCATATACACAGACTCATGTATCGTTGGGGTTTTACTAACGGTAAAAATGTTACCCAGACAGAAAAGGATGCCAAACGATTATTTCCTAAAGAATTATGGAATGATCTGCATCTTCAGATTATTTGGTATGGTAGAGAATATTCACCTGCCAGAGGATGGGATCTCGATAAAGACATTATTACAAATACTATTGGTAGAAAAACGGTTATTACCGAGTACCACAAAACAAAAAAGCCTCTAAAGAAATAAATATTAGGCAAACATAATTCTAAAAATTGTTTCGATTCACAACAAATGAAAGAATAAAGAACATTAATACTAATATTCATTTAGAATATAAGAATGAAAAAAACTATAATTATTTCTATCTTTTGTTTGACCGCATACGTAAGTTTTGCCCAAAATCAAACTAAAATTGATTCACTTTTAGAAGTATTAAAAACTGAAATAGGACCTAATGTTGATCAAACAGATATAGAATCAATCTATTCTATCGATAGTATATTTACACATAATATAAAAGAAGAAATTCTTCAAAAAAAAGCAAAAACCACCAAGGTATTTACAGATATTGAACTTGCTCTTAGTTATAAAAAAAGAGGAGAATATACTTTGGCTATTATGCTCTTTACAAAAATTTTAAAAACAAAAGATTCTTTAGGAATTAAAGAAGATATTGCTTTCTGTTATAATAACATAGGACAGATGTATGCTCGACTGGGTAATTACACCAAAGCACTAGATTATAATTCTAAGGCTTTAAAATTATCAAAAGAATTAGATGATAAAGATGGTTTGTTTTCTGAGTATAATACTCTTGGAATGATAAAGACTTATCAAGATAACTACACTACTGCATTAGATTACTTTATAAAAGCTTCTAAAATAAATGACTTGTATATCTGTAGTAAAAAAAACACTATTACCTCCCTTAGTAATATTGGGTATATTTATGAAACTTTTGGAAACTATCCTTTAGCATTGCAATATTACTTTGAAAGCTTACTAATTAGTAGAGAAATTAAAGATGAATCAAGCATTTCTGAAGACTATTTAAATATCGGAAATGCATATTTTGAACAAGGTGACAACACCAAAGCCTTATCATATTCTTTTAAATCTCTAAAAATATCAGAAGAACTGTTTATCAAAGGAGTAATGATATCCAACTTTTGTTTAATTGGTGAAATATACCTAAGTCAAAAAAAATATAGAGAAGCTCTTCATTACTTAAAAAAAGGCGAACATTTAAGCCTGGAAATTGGAGAACAATCCTCGTTTACGACAATATTAAACACCATAGGTGCAATTCATATAGAATTAAAAAACTATAAACAAGCCCAAGAATATCTTATTAAAAGTATTAGAATTGGAGAAAAGATTGGAGCCATTGGCACTATTAGTAGCGCGTCGTATAGCCTAGCAAAGGCAGAAAAAGCCTTAGGAAATCACAAAACGGCCCTTAAGTCTTTTGAATTATATCACGCGACGTACGATTCTTTACTTGGTGCAGAAAAATCTAAACAATTATCCAGATTGCAGGTACAATACGAAACCGAGAAAAAAGAGCAAGAAATTAAAAACCTCGCTCAACAAGCTTCTATTCAATCTCTGGAGTTAAAACAAGCTAACTTTAATAAAACTATTTTTGGAATTGTAAGTATTGTTTTACTTCTTGTAGGATTAGTACTTTACTTAGTGAATCGACAAAAACAATTAGTACTAAAACAAAAAGCACAAGATATAGAACAAAACCTGTTACGGGTACAAATGAATCCTCATTTTATCTTTAATGCTATGACCTCGATACAAGATTACATGAATCAAGGCGACGCAAAACAAGCTGGAATCTATTTGGTTAAGTTTTCTAAATTAATTCGACAGGTTCTCGATAATTCTAGAACCGAATTTATAAGCCTTGATCAGGAAATTAATATGTTGGACAACTATTTAAGTATTCAAAACTTAAAAAGGGATCATCCATTTAATTTTGAGATTGAAGTTGATGAAAATATAATTACAGAAGAAATTGCCATCCCTCCTATGTTTGCACAACCTTTTATAGAAAATGCTATAGAACATGGGATTGCTCATATTAAAGAAGGAGCCACTATAACCCTTTATTTTTCGATTGAAAAAAATCACCTGAAGTTAAAGATAACTGACAATGGATCTGGTATCGAAGAAGTCGTGAAAACAAAACGTATAGATCACAGGTCTCATGCTATTAAAATTACTGAAGAACGAATTGAGCTTTATAAACGAATGAAAAAGAAAAAAATAGACTTCGAGATACAAAATCTAACTCCGGGAACACAAGTGACTTTTAATTTACCTTTTCAATACGTATAAATGAAAGCAGTACATATAGAAGACAATCCAGCAGCAAGAAAAAATTTAGCTTCCATTATAAAAGAATATTGCCCAGAAATTGAATTATCTGGACAAGCATCAAACGTAAAAAAAGGGATTGAAGTTATTACAATTCATAAACCTGATCTTGTATTTTTAGATATAGAAATGCCAGACGGTACCGGTTTCGATGTACTTAGGCAATTACCTCAAATTAATTTCCAAGTAATATTTGCATCTTCTCATGAAAAATACGCGTTAAGAGCTATTAAGTTTAGTGCGCTAGATTATCTACTTAAACCAATTGATCCTGACGAACTGTTACAGGCTATTGAAAAAGCAAAATCAGAACTTGAACATCATAAAACTTCACAAAAAATCCAAACATTAATACATAATATAAATGACCAATCAAAAGAACCAACACAATTGGTATTAAAAGATAAATATGGTATTCAGATTGTGTCTGTAAAAGATATCATGCACTTAGAAGCAAACGGTAGTTACACTAAATTTTTCATACATAACCAAGATAGTTTGTTGGTTTCTAAAGGTCTAAAAGATTATGAAAACATGCTTCCATCACAACAATTTTTTAGATGTCATCAGTCACATTTAATAAATATGGATTATTTACTACGATATGATAAAAGGGATGGAGATTATTTGATATTGAAAGATAAAAGTAAGATTCCTTTAGCAACAAGAAAGAAAGAGGTTTTGCTAAAGTTAATAAAACAACTTTAATTAATGTTTTTAACTAAATTCTATCGAAAAACTCACCTACATCCTTTTAAAGATCAAGGTGAGTTTTTTTAGTAATTATCTAACCATTAGTTTTCTTTGAACAACAGTAGGGTCATCTAAAGTTATTAAAGAAGTTTGCCTCGTCTGAGCTGCACCACCTTTAACACTTTTTGTTTGTTCAGTTTTGATTTCAAACGCTAAAAATTTTCCAAATTTACTTGTCATTACTATTATTTTTTAAGTTAAACATAGCACAAATGTATCTGCATTTTACTACTTAAATTTGGTTGATTGATAATTGACAGAGGTTTTAATATAAGCGATTAGGGTAAATTTATAACCGTAACTATTTTTTCCAACCACCTTATATGTTAGTGCCATCCGTAGGCACTAATTCAAATCTATTTTATAGTAACAACATAGAGGCATTAATTTAATTCTTTCAAGTAATAGAATAGTTATCAAAACAAAATATCCATCGAACTCTACTTGAAAATTTACTAAGTTATCTTCTTAAGCACCAAGATTGTATAATTTCATTATTAACGGTACATTGTAATAAAAGCAAAAAGACCTATTAAAAAATAGGTCTTTTGTCGTGTTTTACTATACAAATATTAAATTAATTTAATATTGTTTCAAATTTTAAGCTTTGAAATTCCAAAACTTTTAATGACTTAGAATAGTTTAACAAAAAGTCAATTGTTCTTTTACTTGGAACTACAAGGTTTTCTTCAGAATTTGAAGGTTTAAAGTATAATTTTGCCATATTAAAAATTTTAAATAAATGTTATTTAAAACTATAACGGACTTGTTTATACTTTATTGTGTTCTTTTGTAATTAATCTGTTAAAACTATATTATTTTTTTCTATTACCTTTCTTAAATTAATTAATGCATAACGCATTCTTCCTAAAGCAGTATTAATGCTCACTCCTGTTTTATCAGATATCTCTTTAAAACTCATGTCTTTATACATTCTCATTACCAATACTTCTTTTTGATCTTCTGGTAATTCTTGAATAATATTTCGTAAATCATCCTCTACCTGACTCTTAATTAGTTTCTTTTCTGCATTCAAGTTTCCATCGCTAATCACAGAGAAAATACTAAACTCGCCATTATCTTCAAATTTTGGCATACGATTACCTTTTCTAAAGTGATCAATTACCAAATTATGTGCAATACGCATTACCCATGGCAAAAACTTTCCTTCTTCATTATACTTTCCGTTCTTCAATGTTCGAATTACTTTTATAAAAGTATCCTGAAAAATATCTTCAGAAGCATCTCTATCAAAAACTTTAGAATATATAAAACTGTAAATACGTTGCTTATGACGCTCTATCAAAACGGAAAGTGCACTTTCATTTCCATTAATGTAATTGTTCACCAGAACTGCGTCTGAGAGGGTGTTATTCTTCATACCTGACTTTAAATTATGACCAACAAGCTTGGGGCTCGTGCTATGTTAAACGTAAAAGTAAAGGTATGCTATAGGCAGTTTTGTTTTATTGTTCTGGTTATTTGTAAAGTGCTAATATAAGAACAATCCTTTAAAATCCTACTATTATCTGCTATTTTTTTGATTTCACATTCGATTCAGCTAGATTATAATACTAATATTCTAATCGTTATCTTTGCGCTCATACTGCAGTTTTACTATGATCCAAGACATTACCACTATTAGTCCAAAAGAGAACATCATTATCAAGGGAGCTAAACTACACAACCTTAAAGATTTAGATGTAGTTATCCCTAGAAATAAGTTAGTCGTTATCACAGGATTGTCTGGATCTGGTAAATCAAGTCTCGCTTTTGACACCCTTTATGCAGAAGGACAACGTAGATATGTAGAAAGTCTTTCTTCGTATGCGAGGCAGTTTTTGGGACGTCTTAACAAACCAAAAGTAGATTTTATAAAAGGTATTGCGCCTGCAATTGCTATAGAACAAAAAGTTAACTCTACCAATCCAAGGTCGACGGTAGGTACTACTACAGAGATTTATGACTATCTTAAATTACTTTTTGCCAGAATTGGTAAAACCTACTCTCCTATTTCAGGGGATCAGGTAAAAAAAGATAGTGTTACCGATGTGATCGAATATGTAAAATCATTTAATACAGGTGATAAACTTTTACTATTGGCCCCAATTCATATAGAAGAAGGTCGCACTCTAGAAGGAAAATTAAAAGTTTTACAACAACAGGGATATTCTCGGGTAAAAAATAATAGTACCGTACAACGTATCGAAGAAACCACAATAGATGAAAATAAAGATTTTTATTTGGTAGTAGATCGAATTGTTAAAAAAGATGATGAAGATTTTTACAATCGATTAGCTGATGCTGTAGATTCTGCTTTTTTTGAAGGAAAAGGTAGCTGCATAATAGAAGCATTGGCTACCGATACTACAAAAGAGTTTAGTAATAAATTTGAGCTAGACGGAATGACATTTTTAGAACCTAATGTACATTTATTTAGTTTTAACAACCCATATGGAGCTTGCCCCAAATGTGAAGGGTACGGTGATGTAATCGGAATTGACGAAGACTTAGTTGTTCCTAATACAGCTTTAAGTGTATATGAAGGAGCCATTTTTCCGTGGAAAGGAGAAAGTATGGGATGGTATAAAGATCAATTGGTAAATAATGCTTATAAATTCGATTTTCCAATCCACAAGCCTTACTTCGAACTGTCAGAAGATCACAAAGAACTATTATGGTCTGGTAATGAATATTTTGAGGGTATTAATAGCTTCTTTTCTGAATTAGAATCCAAAGCTTATAAAATTCAAAATCGGGTAATGCTTTCTCGCTATAGAGGTAAAACCAAGTGTACTACATGTAAAGGAAAACGATTACGTAAAGAAACTAATTATGTAAAAGTAAACAATGCTACCCTAACTGATTTGGTAGAAATGCCATTGAATGAATTAGCACATTTTTTTACAAACCTAACCTTAAATGAGTATGACCAAACAGTCGCTAAGCGATTACTAAAAGAAATAAATAGTAGGCTTAGCTTTCTCCAAAATGTAGGCTTAGACTATCTAACACTTAACAGAAAATCAAATACCTTATCAGGTGGAGAATCTCAACGTATTAACCTAGCTACCTCTTTAGGTAGTAGCCTCGTAGGATCGATGTATATACTAGATGAACCAAGTATAGGACTGCATCCCAAGGATACAGAAAAATTAATCAAAGTACTTCAGTCGTTACGAGATTTAGGCAATACAGTGATTGTAGTAGAACACGATGAGGATATTATGAAAGCTGCCGATGAGATTATTGATATTGGTCCAGAAGCAGGAACCCACGGTGGACATGTAGTTGCTACTGGCACCTATCATGAAATTCTAAAAGCAGATTCCTTAACGGCAAAATATCTAAACGAAACTCTTAAAATAGAGGTTCCTCCTACTCGTCAAACGTCTAAATACTACATAGAGATTCTTGGCGCTAGAGAAAATAACCTTAAAAACATTGACGTAAAAGTGCCATTGGGTGTTTTTACGGCCATTACGGGAGTCTCTGGAAGCGGGAAAAGTACACTAATTAAAAAGATCGTATACCCCGCCATTTTAAAAGAATTAGGTGGATATGGAGAAAAAGCCGGACAGTTTACAGAGATTAAAGGAAACTACAGTAACATTAAACATGTAGAGTTTGTAGATCAAAATCCAATTGGTAGATCCTCACGATCAAACCCAGTAACTTATATCAAGGCATACGATGATATTAGAAACTTATTTGCAGAACAGAAACTATCAAATATTCGTAACTACAAAGCCAAACATTTTTCATTTAATGTAGATGGTGGTAGATGTGAAACTTGTAAAGGAGAAGGTGAAGTAACCATAGAAATGCAATTCATGGCCGATGTGCATCTTGAATGTGAAACCTGTAAAGGAAAACGTTTTAAAAAAGAGGTGCTAGAAGTTACTTTTCATGATAAAAATATTCATGATATCCTTACGATGACAATAGATAATGCTATTGATTTTTTTTCTGAGCATAAGCAGACAAAAATTCGTAGAAAACTGAAACCCTTACAGGATGTAGGGCTAGGCTATGTGCAATTGGGACAAAGCTCCTCTACTCTATCTGGTGGAGAAGCACAACGTATTAAATTGGCTTCTTTTTTGGTAAAAGGAAATACCAAAGACAAAGCACTATTTATTTTTGATGAACCAACTACAGGGTTACACTTTCATGATATTAAAAAATTACTTACTTCTTTTAACGAACTTATTTCTAAAGGACATTCTATACTAGTAATCGAACATAATATGGACCTTGTAAAATGCGCAGATCATATTATTGACCTGGGACTTGAAGGGGGTAAAAACGGAGGCTCTATTATTGCAAAAGGAACGCCAGAAGAAGTTGCAAAAATCAAAGAATCGTATACCGCTAAGTTTCTTGGTGAAAAATTGATATAAATTAGTAGTGAATAGATTGACGCATCTTGAAACTAAAACAATGGTAATTAGTATGGGTATGCAAAACGTTGCAAAAACGAGTATAAGAGTTCTTTTAATAATATCAATGGTTTTTATAGTTTCTTGTAAGAACAAAAAAGAAGCACATATTAATAAATTATCCCCTATAATTGGCACATGGGAATTAATTTCGGCAACAACAATTCTGGGTGATAGTACTCACTACAAAGATTTGTCTAATAAACGAATGATTAAGATTATAAATAAATCTCATTTTGCTTTTCTTAATCACGACCTTAACAAAGGACAAGATTCTTTAGAAGCATTTGTTGCTGGAGGCGGCACCTACAAATTGCAAGGTAATAAATACGTCGAATTTTTAGAGTATTGTAATTATAGAGAATGGGAAAAAAATAGGTTTGAATTTAATGTGGAGTTAAAAGGAGATACTTTAATTCAAAGCGGTATAGAGAAAATTGAAGAATTAGGAATTGATCAAAAAATAATTGAAGTTTATATAAAAACACAAAAATAGTTATGTTAGAAATTGGCTAAAAATAATTGCTCATTATCTACATACTCCTATAAACGCACAAAGATCTTCGGTTTGATATATCTATAAAAACTAATTATTATTTCAAAAACACGATTTTTACTCAAAAAAATAAAAGGACTACGTAACTAAACAAATAAAGAAACCCATTCATAGTAAATGAGTTTCTTTATGTTGGCTTCTAAAAAAGCCTATTTTTCCCAATAATCTTTTTTTATTAAAGATACTATAAACTTGTTGCTTGCTTAGCTAGGTTTTCCCAATCGGCTTTTACAGCGGCCAACACATCCTGGGTAAATACGTTAAAAGAAGTAATTTTTTCACTTGCTAGTAGTACATTAAAATTACTATCCAAGGTTTCCCAACCATCCATTAATGCATTTACCTCACTGCTAATAACACCAGCTGTAGAAAGGTAAGTCTGTGTAGCACCCAAGGCTTGCTGTGTCGCTTGCAAATCCATATAAGCCTGTTGTGCAATATGTTGAGCCTGTTCCATTTCTCTTTGTTGTGCTCCTATTTGACCTGATAAAGCTTCTATAAGTTCTTCTATCGCCTTGGCAAGTGGGCTAAAGATTCCCAAAGAATTTAAAATTTCTTGTTTTTTGGCTCTTTCTTCTTCTAGAGATCGAATTCTTCTCTGTGCATTTTGTACATTCTGAACCGCAGAAGCGTGAGCCGCATTAGCTTGTTGCTGATCACTTCTAAAATTTCTAGAATCTGTATTTACATTGTTATCAAAAGCACTTATAGCTGATTGAGCTGCACTAGCTTCTCCTGCTGTTTTTTTACTTACCGTTTGTAACTTTGTTAACTCTGTTTTAAATTCTGCAATGGCTTCGGTATCATCGGCACCTATTTTCTTGGCTGCAGCCAATAAAGCACTATATTCAGCATCAAAAGTCGAACTAAAATCAGAAATTCCATTTAGGATTGTAACCAAAGAAGGTCTTAACGTTTTTGTCCAGGTATTTCCGTTTGCCTTTGCTGCCTGTATATGACTTCCTAAACTTGGTGTTATTGAAGAAGAGGTTGCTGGTAATTGTTCTAATTGTTTTACACCATTTGTGATCGCAGTTATTGCAGAAACCGTTCTAGGAACGGAACTTATTAACTGTGAAGGTGGATTAATAGCTGTATTGGTGGTCGTAACTTCGTTTTTAGTAATGATCATGATTCGTTTTTTTTATGTTTAGTTGGTTTGTTCTTATTCTATGATGGATTTCTAACCATACAAAATGTTTATCTTCAATTTCTGCCAGGAGTTCAGTATTCTCAAGATCAAATGAAGTAACCCAATGTTCCCATGAATTATTCAATGCATTTATAATCTGAAGCAATTCTTCTATTTTTAGAATAAAAAACTGATAATTTTTAAAGTTCAAATCATCTTTGCTCAGCGAAAAGCGTTTTAATTGATGTAGGTACTCTTGTAATAGTTCACTAATTTCATAAAATCGCTCTAACTTATGAGCATACTCTTTTCTTATAATTGCAATCCCATCAAAAGCAAACTCTGGATTATTAGCTTCTATATTTTTTTTCAGATCAGGAAAAAAACTTTTCCAGAGGTTTGATGAGCTTAGCATCATCGAAAAAATTTGAATAATATTTTTCTGAATTTCATCAAAATATCGCATTACAATTTCTGACACTAAACTCTTATTATCATTTGGGAATATTGGCTGCTCAATAACTTTATGAGCAGCCAAACTTGTCTTTTCTATCTGATAGAATAACTGATCAATAGTTTTAAGTAGTATAGTTGACGCTTGACTGTTCATTGGTATTTATAGTAGGATTAACTTCTATAATCTGAAAATTCATTATTTGAGTGTGCAAATTGCTCCAACCAGATTTAGCATCGTCTAACTGAAGCTGCAGACCTCCTCGTAATGAGAGCTTTTCTGTTAAAGATGTTTTAACGAGGTTTAAACCTTCGACAAAATTTTGTGATGCTTGTACAAATGCTTCAATTGATAATTGTGCACTTTGTACATTCGAGTACAATAAACCATCCATATGTGTTAAAGTTTTCACTACACCATAAATAGCTTCTGCAGAGAGCAAATCTGTAATTACAGTTTTGTACAAATCAAACTGTGTATTCACATCGTCTAATGCTTTTTGTTCTCTAGAACCTTCTTCTGCTGCTCCTTTAATTCCAGCAATAATCATTTTAAAACCATCTGCCGGGCCTTTGTAATACGATAAAACCACTCCTAAAGAAATTTGTGCAGCAGCAACCAAACCATTTACTGCTCCTTTAGAAATTTCTTCATTATCAGCTTCTAGTTTGCTCAAAATTGCTGTTAAAGCAGATTGTAACTTATCTATTTGATCTTTTTTGAGCAATTTCTCTGCCATTTTGAGATCTGCATCCAAGGAATTGTTATCTTTTTTCAAAACATCCAAAAACAATGCAATAGAATTCAATGTTAATTTTATTTGCATGTTTCCCTGATCAATAGATTGAATAAGTACATCTATCCCTTTTATAAAATCCTTGACAGCTACTTGTCGTTGTTCTTTAGATAGACTACCATCTTCAATTTTTTCGGCATCAGATACTAGTGAATCGTATTCTGCCAAAATCAGGTTTGAAAACGCCAGTGGATGAGCAATTAAATCTACTAAAGAAGGAATTAACTCTGTTTGGATAGATATCGCATTTCTAGTCGCAGTTCCCTGATCAGTAACAAAACCTGGAATTTCTGGTATATCTGCCTCTGCTTGATTGGCTACTGCCATGGCATAAGTTTGTAACAAATTGGCCGATGACATCACATTTTGTGCTCCAAGTAAAATACCTGAAGCACTAAATGGGTTGTTTACGATACTCATGCTACTACAGATGTTTCGTTAGATTTTTTAGTAGGTAACGTTCCATATTGCTGTAAGCTTTTTGCCAATGTTAATGCATCTTGCCAATCGGCATTAGCAGCTTCCAGAGTATTTACTAGCCAAGACCCCAGATCTGGGTTACTTGTTTCTAATTGACTTACCACTTCGTTAAAATCACTCTGCAGTGATTGCCATCCTTTTTGAAGCCCTGTAACTGCTGTTACCCCTTGCCCTACTGCATTTTGTAAATTTTCGATGGTATGACTAGACATTTTTGTACTGGTGTAACATAATTTATCAATTGCTAACTGGCGACTTGCAGCTGCAAGATCTGATTTTGTTTTTGACAAACTTTTACCAGCAATTATCATTGCAGTGGTTCCTCCTGCAACAACTGCAAGTCCACCTACTACCAACGCAGTAGAAGCACCTGCTGTTTCTATTTCTGCTAATACACCAACAGCAATCATCAACCCACCAACAACATCTGCGGTAGCTCCTCCTGCAATAATCGCCATATCTTTATTGATGGCTTTATTATCGGCAGCAATTTGTTTATTTAATTGTTCTATAGCACCATGTTCTCCTCCCAAAGCTACTGTAACATGTTGTGCATCTGTAGTAAAGTTTCTACTATCTGTCTCTATTTTAGGTAGAAAATCATTAAGTGAACTAAGAGCGGTTACCGTATTGGTTTCTTTTTGTTTTGTTTGTGAAATTAAATTTGCAATACCACTTTTAAAGGTCTCCTTATTGTCGCCTGTATTAATATCTTTTGCCAACGCTAATAAACGATCGTATTCGGCATTCCATAAATTAGAAAAACCTACAATATCAGCTATTCCCTGTACCAAGGTTACATTAACAGTATCTAAATAATAGTTAGCATTTTTTCTAGCTAACGCTTGATGAATAGGTAAATCTGCAACAACATTACTCTTAGAATCTGTACCTACACTGGCTGGTAAAATAATATCAGGTGTTCCTAATACTGTTTGTGTGTAATTTTGCAATAAAATTGAAGCGGCTTGAGTATTACTCATGGCTCCTTTAACTTGACTTCCTCCGATATTTACTTTAGGTGTACTCATTGTTATTTTTTTTTAGATTGTCCTACTCTATTAAACAAGGCTTTTCAGAATTACGCCCCCGAAATAAAAAATTGATTGTAGCTACTTAATCGAAATAATTTACCTTCGATCACATTACTAATTTCAATAAAAATGTCTAAAAAAAATATTTCATCATATTTCATATCCACAAAAAAAAGGCTATAAAACCTAACGTTTTTATGCCTTTCATTGTTGTTATTTTTATGGATTGTTAACCTTGAACCGATTAACTAATATTTATAAAATTCTAATAGGACAATCTCTAATCATCTAATAATGAAACTCCGTTCAGATCGGTAGTTAAAACATCACTCATATAATCAAAATAGGGTCTTAGCAATTCATAATGATAGATCAGTTTATCTAAAAAATCTGGAGCAAAAACCTCTTTGTCTGTAAAATCATGAGTTACATAGAAAGATTTGTTTTTGATTAAATCTATGCTTGGATGATCTTTACTAAATCCCTTGGGGGCTGTCTTTACCTGATTAGAAGGATTAAAACCACCAAAAGCTTTCTTAAAATCAGGATCAGATAAGATATCTCGAATCTCCTGGTCATCCATTTCAAACTCTTTTCTTATTCTTAATAAATCTGCCGGTTCTGGACTAAAAAAACCTCCTGCGATAAGTGAGTTTCCAGGTTCTAACCTAAGGTAATATCCTCCTCTACGATGTGCTCCTGCTCTGCTAAAACTTACACTTCGATGGATATTGTATGGAGTTTTATCTTTGCTAAAACGAACATCGCGGTTTATTCTAAATACTTTGGTTTTTTCTATCTCATCCTTTTCATTTAAACGCTCTGCAATCGCTGCATAAAATTCTTTTAGCTTCTTCTCATTCCTTTGATACTGTTTTTTATGTTCGGTCATCCAATCTCTATGATTATTCTCCTTTAATTGTTCTAAGAATTGAAATGCTTCTTTAGGTATGGTTTTCATAAAATATAGTTATCAAATTTTATTTAAAAATCAAAAGGTAAGAAAATAATTGATTTTTAGGAAAGAGTTTTTAACCCTAAAACAAATGACGCTATACAGTAATCAATTACCATATAGTGCCATCCTAAAATATATCTCTAATTATGATTGTAGAATTATAAAATATAACAAAGTTGTATTGCTATTTATAACTTAAAAGAAAAAAAACAAATTTTATACTTAACAATAGAAGTTGTTTTTCAGATTTTTAATTTTGAGGTTACTCCTATATTGCATGCAAAAATGAGCTTCAAAAAAGGAAAGTTTTTTATATCTCATTTGTCTAAACATCTTCCCAAACAATAGCGTTGATCCTCCATCCACTTTGTGTATTTACTAGTTGAAATAGTTTGTTTCCGTTTTGTGTGAAATAAGTCCCATTCAATTTCCCTTTTTTTGTATAAACCGAATACCGTTGCGCAATATTTCCTATAATTTTTGTTTCTTCTTTGATTTCCTTTTCTTCAAATTCTATCAAATTTCCAGCAGTCAACAGCTTTTTTCTTGGTGCTATAAAGGTTTCAAGAGTATAAACCTCTTGTTCTTTGCCTTCCTTTTTTATAATTAATAGTTCAGGTAAGCAGGTTTCATTAATGATACTCCAATCAGGAGATTGGTTTCCCGTATTTTTGAAAATACTGAAGAATCGTTTAATCAACTCATCAATTTGGTATTTATCATCCATATCAAGGTATATTCTTTTTCTCAATTATTTTTTACAAAGGTTGTAATGAACTTCGTTCAACTTTTTCCATACGAGCATATAAAATCTGTTCATTAATATGTAAAAGGTTAATTAATCGTAATGCAACAAATATTGCAACTCCTATAATCTCACTTGTATTATCACTAAATTCGATTTGTAATCCAACATTATTAGTGTGATCATCATTAGAAACTCCTTCGGGGTCTTTCCAGGTTCCTGTAACATTCACCTCTGTAACTGCTTTCAAAAAAGGCAATGCATCTGATTTACCTAGGGGTAATATTATGGTTAAAACTTCTTCCCTTTCACGCGTAAAATCAACATTTATTGTTTCATCTCCATACAAAGCTGCATAGAGCATATCTCGAGCTTCCTCGAGAAGTACTTCTCCCTTTTTTGACCTTTGATGAGATTCAATAATATCCAATCCCATATGTGGTGGATTTATTAGAAATCCAGATTCTTCCAGGTCCTCTCTACTAATCTTTCTATATTTATCAATAAACTTAACTACCATTTGATCATCATACCCAGTTTTGGTAATTCGATTCAAACATTTTTTCATTGCATCAAGAGAGTGTTTCTGTTCTTGTAAACTATGCCTTTCGCATGTTAAGTAAATAATCTGATCAATAAGCCAACTTTTATCTTTCTTCTCTAATTCTTTACGAATTTTTAACTCCAACTCAGGAAACAAATCATCCTGCGCCTTTTTTATAATACTTTTTATATTATCCATCTAACTTTAAATTGATTGCTTGTGACAGTAATTTTTTATAGGTATTTAGCTTTCAATAATTCAAAAATTATTTGGTGATCTTTTTCATTGTAAAGACCCGATTTTGAAACATTAGCTTTTCTTTTAATTAACTATAAATTTATTCAAAAAAACAAAAAAGAAATACCACTTAATATTTTTTAATTCTCATTGTTTAAATAAGTTATCAGAGGTTTTAACTCGAAGAGTTGTTTTGGTTATTTTAGTATTTCTAATTAGAACCATTATACAGGTTATTTTGGATATAGAGTTTCTTGATTTACAAAAGAATTAACTTAACACAATATCCAAAATCGTTTAGAAAATCTCAAATGATAAAACAGATAACACTAAGTATAAGCCCTAATTTAAACATATTTATTATTCAGTTTAACTATTTTTAATCTTTTAGCTTATGGCACATTTCCTATTGTAATTACAACATATTTAATTTAGGTGTGTAAATAATTCTTCCAATATCCTTTCCGTTATGATGATTGGTAATTTCAGGGTCGCCAATATGATAATCCTCTAGGTTAAAATATTTAGAAAACCATTGATTAGACTCTTCCAGATTTAGCGACCAGGAAACTATTTCGGTAAACTCTATTTCTGTAAAAACAAAAATTTCATACTCTTCTCCAGAAACCAAACCAATCCCCTTCCATTCGATCTGAAAAAAATTATCTTTAGTAGCTTTCATTTCTATAGTTGTATTTTTAACGTCTTCATGTTCGAAAACATAGATTCCTGCAATATTATCATCAATTTCCTCATCCCAACAATCTTCAAATTCAATCTTAACAGTACCCAAATCTCTCCAATGTTTTAATTCTAATCTTAGGTCCTCACAATAAAGCTGGACTCCCCAATCAATCTCTTCAATTTCTTTAACATCAGAATAGATATCGATCCACCAAGTTAAAATCCCTTCTTTAATTTGAGCATATATTTTTGCACTTCCCTTATCGATACCCAAATTATAGGTACCCAATTTAAAACTCTGTTCTTTCATATTATCATTTTACGTTTAATATTATGTTCTTGATACTAACAAATGTTACCCTACTATTTAATTTTTATGTGTACTATTTAGCCGGGAAATCTCATTAAACATACTTTCAACCTTTTTATTAAGGTTTCATTTTCAAGACATTCTAAAGGAGTTAAGTGATCCAATGCCCGAGCTTTCAAACTCATCCATGTAACACTTTGTTTTCCTAGGTGATAATTTATCACCTTAGCCAAATCAATTTGGTTTTTACAAAGCTTTAAAAGATGTTGTTGAATATCAGAATTGGTCCAATCATCTTCAAACATTTTTGAAAACGTTGCCCAACTTTCTTCTCCTTCAAAATATTGCTCTAAATCTTCCATGTGTTTACAAATCTAACAGATTTTCTAATAAACCATCCATAAGTGAAATTAACCGTTTAACCCCTGTACAAAAAAAGGGTTTTTAACGGCTACCAAAATCAGTTATTAAACTCTTTATCAATAAGTTATATAGTTATAATTTTGAGATATCAATAAATTAATCTTAAAACTTAAACAAAATGGGGTTTATTCTAAAAGGTAATCTTGCAGGGGAAATATGTAGAGATTGTAAGGAACCATTATTGGGTTCTATCGTACGTTTTTATAGAGTAGAAAATCTTAATGTAGACGTAGTAACGCATGTTACTGCAGATCCAAAAAACACTTTACAAATATTAGGCGAAAAGCAGGTTAAAGCAAAATCAAAACTATTAATTGCAGAAGCAGAAATCGATGAAAAAGGAAATTATGAGACCGAATTGAAAGGAAAATATGCAGAATATGATGGTCCTATTATGATCGATATTCTCACAAAACGTGTATATAATCAAAAAAGTAAAGATCGTGATCCAATTCAATTTACCTTAACATCACTACAACCAAGATGGAGACAAACCAATCAGGGTATTGTATTTTATTGGAAATATTGCATCAATAGTCGTTTTTGGTGCAGAATTCGTGAGCTATTTGATGCCTGGGTAATTTGTGGGATATTACTGGATTGTAAAAATGACAATATTCCTATTCCGGGAGTAAAAGTTATTGCTATGGATGATGACTGGATCGGTGATGATAAGCTCGGATCCGACGTAACAGATCTAAATGGACACTTTAGAATAGATTATAGTAGTCAGGATTTTAAGCAAACCTTCTTATCACCACTCATAAATGTAGAAACTCCTTTTCCTCCTTTTCACAGTGGTCCAGATGTATATTTTAACTTAGAAATTAATGGTAGTCCGGTAGAATTTGAAAAACCATCTGACAAAAGAAAAGATGTGGGACCTTGCCTTTGCGTTACACTTTGTTTAGACGACATTGTGATTCCCGAAATTCCGATTCCAGCATCGTTTACTAATTTTGGTTTAACCCGTAAAATAAAGATTCAGGACGAAATTAATACGGTCAACGGAAAAACACTACGCGCAGGGTTTAATGATTTCGCGTTTTTTAGAACTATTAACCTTATAGGAACCATTACCAAAACGTTAAATGGTAATCCTATGGAATATATGTTCGAGTATCAGGAGGTTGCAGCTCCAAATAACGTTCTTTTACCTGGAGGCTGGTCTCCTGTAACACCTGCAATGATACCTTCTACAATCATAGGTAATTTTATCATATTAACAGGTGATCCTAATAATCCAGTGGATAAAGTTCCTTATAAAACCAATAGTATAGCACCTAATAATAATTTTAATGGCAATTGGGTTCCTGTTCCTCAGAATGGAAACTTTGAACCGCATCAAGACGCAGAGATACTTAAACTAAACACGTTACAAATTGCCAACATGATTCCTATAGATATGAGTTCACCAACTTCTGATATTGGCAATGCAACTGTATCTCCTGCAAGACCACATACACGTAATCGATATTTTGCCATTCGTATGAAACAAAGAGAAATAAATAATGCTGCAACTGAAGTGGTGGCAGGGACTTCTAAACCTATCGCCATATTTAATGTCGAATATGACAATGTTAATAAACATGGTAGTTGGGCACCACTGGTGGTAAATAATCAGGTAGCAGCGGTATCAGTAAATATAGACGAAATTGTATCGGGTACTACCGGGTGTAATAAAATTACTAATGCCTTACATATAAAATATCACGCAAGAAACGAAAACTTATCTTCTGTATCGTTATCGATTACAGGGCCCAAAAAGCCCGGACAAAATTTTGGGTTTTCTCCGATAGCTTTAATGGCATCACCAGAGACCTATGGAACCACACAACTAATTAATTTACCTCTAACCTCGCCTCCTACTCTTTTGGATGTAAATGATTTATTGCCCTGTGCATACACAGTTACTTTAAGAACAACTGTAAAGCTCACGACTGGAGATGGCGAACCAGGCCCTATCAATGATTTTATATCATTTTGTAAAGTTTGAGGATTAGTAACTAAACTTTAAGCCACTTAAAGAGGTATCAAATAACGGTACCTCTTTATTTATGAACCCAAGAATAGTTTAATCTAGATATCCATTAGCCTTAATAAAACTTAACAACTCTTCTTTTTTACCTCTACTTACGGGGATAGCCGCATCTCCTATCATTACATGATTTCCTTCTAAATGCGAAATAAACTGAAGGTTAACGATATAAGATCTATGAATTCTAATAAATCGTTCTCTTGGTAGATTATCCAATATTTTACTTAATGCTAGTCTAGAAACGATTCTTCCTTCTTCTGTATATACCTTGGCATACTCTCCAAAACTCTGTATGTATCGAATACCATTATGATTAACTTTGATAATTTTACTCTCCTGTCTAAAAAAAATATAATCACTTTTTTTTTCTATTAGTACCGGTACACCAGTATGCGATGTTGATTCCACATTTTTTGTAATTGCTACATTTTCATCTTTATTCAATAAACATACAACTCTATTTGTTGCTTTTACAAATCGATTAAATGCAATTGGCTTAATTAAGTAATCTACTATATTATCTAATTCATAACTGGTAACCGCAAATTCAGAATATGCAGAGGTAATAATGGTAAAAGGTGGGTTACTTAGAGATTTTAGAAAATCCATCCCGCTTAGGTTTGGCATTTCAATATCCATAAACAATACATCCACATGGTTTTTGAATAAAAAATTCTGTGCTTCTATTGCACTATTACAGACACCTTCTATTACTAGTGTGGGGTAGAGTTTTTCTATATAACCTTTTAACAGATTACGTGCTAGGGGTTCATCATCTACCACCAAACATTTTAACTTCATATAGTTTACGTTAATTAATAAATAATACCAGTCCAATAACAATTCAAAACCTAACAAAAACTTAGTATAATAATCACCCTTGTGATCATGTTCAAAACCTACAGCTCAATTTGTAGTTTTAAATGATACTCATTATCATTTTCTTCAATATCAATAGTATACGCTTCAGAGTAAATATATTGTAGTTGTTTAATTACGTTTTGGTGACCAATATTATTAGATTCGATTTCAGAAATCCTCATTTGAGGTTTTGAATTGATTGCTGTAAAATGAAGTGTGTCATTAACTACGACTACCTCGAATTTTACCCACGCCTCATCACAATTATAAATATTACTATGCTTAAAAGCATTTTCTACAAATGAGATTAATAACATCGGGGCTACTTTATGATGAGGCTGTACATTTTCATAATAGAAATCAATATGATGCTCTTCTTCAAAACGAGTACCATACAGTTCTATATAATCCTGAATAAGCTTGACTTCTTTACTTAACAATACACTTTTTTGACCACTATCATACATAAGATATCTCATTATCTTAGATAGTTTTTCGATCATATGTGCCGCTTTGGGACTATCAATATATGATAATGAATATACACTATTTAAAGTATTAAAAAGAAAATGAGGGTTTATCTGGCTTTTTAAAATTTTAAGTTCCCCTTCTAGCTTTAAATTATTTTTCTCTAAAATGGCTTCTTTATCCTTTGCTGCTACCCATTCTCCCGAAAAATGCATGGCACCACTAGAAATAATTAGAATACAAGTAGTTATAATCTCTACAAGAAGTCTATTTACCAATGGGATATCAAAAAATTCTCCCTGAAGATATAAGTCATAGGACAATATTTCTACAACTATAGATAGCAGAATAATGCATACTACAGAGGTGAAATATGCTAAATATTTTCTTGAAGGAAGAAATAAAGGAGATAAATACTTATAATGCACAAAAAAAATTGTGGCATCAAATATTAAACGAAATAGTAAAATGATTTGAAGGTTACTTTTTTGCAATTGGTAATTCAAAACATATTCTGACATTATAAATAACAAGAAAAACAGAGACCAAAATACTATATGTAATCCTAAAGTATATTGTTTCCCCGAAATTCGCTTCATATTTTATTTGTCTAATTACAAAACATAAATATAGCTACAATGCTTAACTATTAAAAGGTGATGCAGTGAATTGCATTATTAATACCACGAGAAGTACAAATGAGCCTATGAGTGCACTTTTTTTCAAATATGGTAACTAAAGCAATTAACCCTTTAAAATAAGTAGTACACTTATAAGGATAGGGTGTTCGTTGCATTAATTCTTATATAAATTTTATTTGTCCATAGATTTGGATTATACACACCCCTATCATAGAATGAATCTATTTTATCTATCAATAATGTTGAAACTTTTGTAGATACTTAGATGCTTAATAAAAAAATAAACAGTAACATTTTTAACAAGTTGTGCTTGAATTAAATAAAAAATTCAAAAATCATTTAGGTTAGAAAATAGAACAACTTGATTATATAAAAAGTAAAAACAATGGTTTGTTTGATTCATACGCACTCAACATTTAACAAAATAAGAAACAACGCGATTTTACATCAAGTAAAAAAATAATATTAAAACCTTCTTACGATCAAATATCACATTATTAGTAGTAAGGCTCTCTATATTCCCCCATAGTACATAAATAGTAAAACAAACACCTGAACAATCAAAAAGAACAGTTTAAGTAATAAAAATAATTATCGCATGATTCAAGCGATAATTGGTAGGCAGACTAAAGTATCCAATTAATTCCCTTTTTTTTAATACGATACTTGAAATGTTTACCCGCTCCCCCAATTAATGGGGGAGTGTTTTTTTATCCTTAAACGTCTTGCACTAAAAACCTGGTTTTATGACAGATAACGTTCTTTAATTATTTCTATATGATGCTTTTGGTGTCCTGCTAATACATAGCCAACTGCTCTTACACTCATTGGACTACCACTTGCCTCACCTATTCGAACCAACATTTCTTTAGTAAAACTTTTAAACAATGAAATCGAGCAATCTCGTGTAATTTTGTAATCAGAAATTAACTCATTAATATTCCTATTATTAGCGGCAGAATATGGTATATAATCATCCTGTTCAAACCCAACAATTGGGGTTTTATCATTTCTTGCAAAACGTAAAGCCCTATATGCAAAAATGCGTTCTGCATCAATGATATGTTGTATGATCTCTAAAATTGTCCACTTACCATCGGCATATGCGTATTGATGTTTTTCTTTGGGGATGGTATTTATAAAATCAATAAATTCTATTTTCCCTGCCGATAACCCCTCTATAACATCAATATATTCTGCCTTAGAAGTATACGTTCCATAATAAGGATGGTATTCTTCTTTTTCTAATTGTACTATCATCTTTTATTGAATTAAATCTGTAAAAATCATCAGATTGAAAAGGTATTAATTCTTATCCTGATACTTCATACTGTTAACAATTCTTTAGGCAGAGTTACGACTTGCATTAATATTGCCAAACAAGGACCTGGTAACCATCTTTTCATAAATAGCCAATTCTTTTGAACTAGTATCTCCCGCTGCATGAAGTTCTTGTATTTTCTTTAAGGCATATTGTTGTATAGTTAATAATGGTAATACAATCTGCTCTCTTATCTCTATTGAGGCTTTTCCTGCAGGTTCGTTTTCCATTAATTCGGTGTAGCCGGTTAACTTTAATAATAATCGCTTTGTCAACAGGTATTCATTATGAATAACATCCCAAAACCCTCCATACTCTTTATTTTCTTTCATATACGAAGTCAATTCGAAAAAGGATTTGGTAAGACTCATCATACTATTGCCTATAAGCGTTCTAAAAAAAGCTGATCCCTGATACAATGAAATTACTTCTTCAAATTTACCTTCATCTTCAAATGCTTTTAAGGCTGTTCCTACTCCATAAAACCCAGGAACATTTTGTTTTAACTGACTCCAGCTTCCTACAAAAGGAATAGCACGTAAGTCTCCAAAATCTAATGAATCACTCTTACTACGTTTAGATGGACGACTCCCTATATTAGCTTTTCCATAATATTTTAAAGTACTCATATGCTCTAGATAAGGAAGAAACTTAGGGTGTTCTTTAAAATCTACGTATGTACGATAGCTTATATCTGCAAGCTTTTGCATCACCTCTTTATGTGCTTTAGAAAAGAGGTTAGCTTCATTATTTGTTAACTCGTTTTCTACCCCTGCTCCCAGCAATTGTTCTAAATTATATTGGCAAGAATCTAAGGTTCCAAAATTAGAACTAATCGTTTGCCCTTGCACTGTTAACTGTATTTCTTCATCTTCTATAGTAGGTCCCAAAGAAGCATAAAATTGATTTGTATTTCCTCCTCCTCTAGCTGGTGGACCTCCTCTACCATCAAAAAAGACTACTTTAACATCGTATTGTCTCGATACCTCTGTAAGCGCTTCTTTGGCTTTAAAAATCCCCCAATTAGCCATAAGATACCCACCATCTTTTGTACCATCAGAAAAGCCTAACATAATGGTTTGTTTCATATTTCGACTCTTAAGATGATGCATATACACAGGGTTCTCATACAAGGATTTCATTACCTTATGCGCAACTTGCAAATCTGGAACAGTTTCAAAAAGTGGAATAACATCTAACGTTGGAAACTTCCAATCACACAGCCTAATTAAAGCAAATGTTTCCATGATGTTAAGTTCGCTACCATTATTACTAATGATATACCTATTTGCAGCTCGTTCACCATTATTTTGCTGAATGGTTTTAATAGCATAAATAGACTCTAAGGTAGCCTTTGTAATTCCATCCTCAAAGACATTAGGATCTAATTTCCCTGTCACCGAAGTAAGAATTTCTAACTGATTTCCTTCAGAAAGTTCTTCATAATCTTCTGGAAAAAGAGAAAGTCCTAAATCTATGGTTTTTGCGATTACTTCTGTAATCACATTATGATGAACTCTAGAATCTTGTCTAATATCTAATGTAGCAAAGTGAAAGCCAAATATTTTCACTTTATTAATTAAATCTTGTAACTCTTCTAAAAATAAAGATTGATGCTCTTGTATAATTTCTTTTTTGATCTCTAACAAACCATCCAATAACACTATTTCTGATAAAGGCTCTGTAGTATGTTCATTATAAAAATTATCATACAAAGCTCTTTCTAAGATTGTTATTTTATCCTGCAGACTTCCAAAAGTGATTCTACGTTTTAATTTTCTAATATCTCTATAATAATTAATAAGGATTGTTTTTCGCAATCGTTTAGCAACTTTTAAGGTAGTCTCTGTTGTAACAAATGGATTACCATCTCTATCACCACCTGGCCAAAAACCAAGATTAATCAGATCGTTTTGAAAATCTTCTCCTTCAAAAATATTTTGCTGAACATAGTTATATATCTTACTCGCAGCATGATAAAATACATTTTCGAGATACCAAATTAAACTAACCGCTTCATCATAAGGTGTTGGCTTTTCTTTCTTAAAAAACCCTGTTTTACCTAGTTGCGCCAATAATTGTTTGATACGTAATAAATCATTATTTCTAATTGCTTCATCCAAGTCATGAATAATTCCCAACACGGTACCTGGATAAAACTGTGTAGGATGTGCTGTTAAAGTAGGGCGAATTTTAAAACGCTTTAAATATTCTTGAAGTTCGTCAAGTTTTCCCTTTTCTTGAGCTTCTTCTTTTATACTCCTCAAAGTCCCTCTACCATCCATATTGTTTACAATAGGAAAAGCTGCATCCTCTATCGCATCAAATAATACTACTTGACGCTCTATATATTGTATAAAACGAAAAAGTAAATCATGTTTCGTTTGATTTGAAGGATTATTTTGATACAAATCAAAAAATTGTTCTACAATTTCTGTCGGGTTTTGATGTTGATCGTATCCTTTTTGACATACCTCACTAAAAAGAGGCAACAATACCCCGGTATTACTTATGGTATCAAAAGGTAATGTTATAAATATACTATTGTATATTTGATACTTAGCCAGAACGTTTTCATTAAAACGTTCAATTTTTGGTTTTCTAGCCATTGGTGTGGTGGTTAATGGTTAATAATGGTTAATAAAGTCAAAATAAAACATTAAAAAACCCTCTAAGGTTGGTAATCTTAAAGGGCGATAATTATGTTTTGTGTATATAAAAAGTACCCTTTTATAATTCTTGAAAGATAGAATGCATTAAACGCTTCTTGTCGTTTAGACTTTCTTCTAAAGAAATCATTGTTTCGGTACGATAGATTCCTTCTATATCATCTAACTTAAATATAATATCTTTTGCATGATTCGTATCTTTTGCTCTAATTTTACAAAAGATATTAAACTTTCCTGTTGTAATATGAGCAACTGTTACATATGGTATCTGTGCAATTCTCTCTAAAACAAATTTGGTTTGCGATGTGTTTTGAAGATATATACCTACATATGCAATAAATGAATATCCTAATTTTTTATAATCTAATGTCAACGAAGAGCCCTCTATAATACCTGCTTCTTCCATTTTCTTTACTCTTACGTGTACAGTTCCAGCAGAAATCAATAATTTCTTTGCGATATCTGTAAAAGGAGTACGCGTATTTTCAATTAACATATCCAAAATTTGGTGGTCAACCTCGTCTAATTTAAATTTAGCCATAGTATTGTGTATTATTTTCCCGATTATTTACATTACAAATTTAGCAGAAAAATACTGTTTTCGGGTATTTTATTTCATCTTTTTGCTTATTCTATTAAGAATAATTCAGTATCTAGTGTAAATTTTAACAGCTTGGCCTTTGGAACTATCTCTACTGTAACGTTTTCGTTGTGTATTGTTCTTTTTTTACCAAGAATCTCTTTATGACCAAAAAAATTACTTAAGTCACCAATTTTTGCTACTTCAGGAACAAATTTCACCTTGTTTTCGATCAATTCTTCTTTAAATTGTACCGCTATATCTACGTTTTCTTCGTTTAGAACCACATCTCTAATGACAATATCATAAAAACATTTTCCGTTTTCTGGTATTGAAAAATAGTCCTCAAATTGATCTCCTGTGATATTATTATTACTAATATAATCGATCGCAGTACATAAAGAGTAAAAAATATACTCTCTTGTAATTTCTCTATCATAATCATTAGGGAAATGACCTGCTTCAAAAAGAATAGTAGGTATCTCCATAAAGGTTAAAGTATCTCCAACACAATTTAAATTAAAACCATCATCATATCGTCCTACCCCTTTTGGTATTGCCTTTTGAAGTATATCATTAATTTTAACGATAATCTCCATAGCAATCTTTCTTGTAGGGGTAACAGATCGATCTTGATCCCCAGAAGGAGCTAAAAAAGAAACGGTAGCAGGTATATTGGTGCTACCTACACTAAAAATCGTACGTTGCCCATGCAAATTAAAAGCAAAATCAGGTTGTATCTGATCCACTATTTGATTAAATACCCTACTTTCTATCTGAGTTTTTTCTTGTGCGTCGCGATTTAAATCCACAAGATTATAATTGAGCCTTGTATACGCACGAGCACCATCGGGGCTTAAAATAGGAATAATATATAAGGTACTTTGTTCAAGGATACGTGTTACTAAATCACTTTTATCGTTGGTAAGAAGGTTTAAAAGGTCAAAAATGGCTTTGGTAGTAGTACTTTCGTTACCATGCATTTGTGACCAGAATAACAATCTTTTCTTTCCTCGGCCAATTTTGATCAAATCGATTGGTTCATTATTTTCTGAAAGACCAATTTGCTCTATGCTTATTTTTGATGACAAAGCATCTAATAAAGGTTTAATAGTCTCATGCGTTATATACCGTCCATATAAAGTATCTACCTTATAAGTAACAAACCAATCCTGAAGCGTGTTAATATCCATAAAAATGACTTAAATAAGAGTACGAAATTAACGTAGTTTAGTGAAGAATCATAGAAAATTAAATAGTAATTACAGTTGTAAACTATACTCCTATTCACAAATGTAATCCTACACTATTTACAGTTGTGAACATCAGTTAATTTACATTCTTAAACAGATAATTTACTTTAAAACATCTCTATCTAAGAGGTTAATAAAAATACTTTTAAACAATAGATAATTATATATAAATATTTATAAATTAAGTATTTAAAGTAACTTATCTAAAGTAATAATACACATGCAATCTTCTGATGTTTACATATGTAACCTTAAATATCTTTATATTTTGTTTACCTTTGTAACATCCTTCTCTTTAAATATAATTTACAATGGTAAACAGTGCTGATTTTGGTAAAAGAATTCAAAAAATAATGAATCACTATGCTATATCGGCTGCAGCTTTTGCTGATTATATGGGTGTAGGCCGCTCTTCTATATCACATATTTTAAGTGGTAGAAATAAACCTAGTTTAGATTTTGTAATGAAAATTGTTGACGCATACAAAGAGGTAGATCTTCAATGGTTATTATATGGTAAGGGTACCTTTCCCAAATCCGAAAATGTTCACAAAACTGCACACCCCATATCCTCTCCTACACAAGAAATACCTACCATTTCTGATACCGAGCGATTAGCTAACGAGCAAGATTTATTTTCTAATACTCCAAAATTTCAACAGGAATTAACAGATACAATCGATATTCAATCAATTAAAGAAAATGAAGATTCTAAACAGGGAATCAAAACAAACCAAGAAATAGATCGGATTGTTATTTTTTATGCAGATGGTACTTTTAATTCTTATGAGATGAAAAAATCTTAATTTTTTTTCATACTTATCTATTAATTTATTGGAAATAGATTTATTTTCGTCGATAGAATTAAGAGCATGATCAAGAAATTTATTTTTTTATTTCTATATACGGCCATTATAAGTGGTTGCTATCAACAAAAACGTAACTGTGTTAACTTTCATACAGGTACTTTTGAATTTGAAACTTTTCTTGATGCTGAATTGGTAAAAACAACTTTTGTTCGTAATGACAGTATAGAAATTGATTACTTTCGAGGGAAAAGTGATACTTCTAGTATTCGATGGATTAATGATTGTGAGTATATCCTACAAAAATTAAACCCTAAGAGCATGAGTGAAGAAAAAGCCATACATATGAAAATTCTAACTACCGATGCTACTATTTATACTTTCGAATACGGCTTGGTAGGTGAAACTATAAAACAACGTGGAACTGCAAAAAAAATAAACTAATGCTAGAAATTTTTACATCGGCTGATGCTTGGGTCGCTCTATTAACACTTACATTCTTAGAAATTGTACTCGGGATCGATAATATTATTTTTATTTCTTTAGCCTCTAACAAGTTACCCAGTGAGCAACAAAAAAAAGCTACCAACATAGGGTTATTACTGGCAATGGTGATGCGTATTGTTTTGCTATTTGGTATATCCTTATTAGTAGCTATGGAAGCTCCTTTTTGGCATATTAATCTACCCTGGATAGAGGCTGGCATTAGCGGGCAAGCAGTTATTTTGTTTGGGGGCGGACTATTTCTTTTATATAAAAGTGTTCATGAAATTCATGAAAAGGTGGATGAAAAGGGAGAAGAGGAAAAAGAAATAGAAGCTAAAAGTTCTAGTACTTTATCCAAAGCTATCCTGCAGATTACTTTGATCAATGTGGTTTTTTCTTTTGATTCTATATTAACTGCCGTAGGTATGACCAATGGATTAAGTGATAACCCAAATGATGCACTTATCATTATGGTTATTGCAGTTGTTATTTCTGTTTTGATTATGATGATATTTGCCAATCCGGTAGGTCGTTTTGTAAATAAACATCCATCTGTACAAATTCTTGGACTTGCTTTTTTAATTCTTATTGGATTTATGCTAATTGCCGAAGCAGCACATTTATCACATCTTAAAATATTTGAAAGTGAAGTAGGAACGATTCCGAAAGGATATTTATATTTTACAATTGCATTTTCTTTGTTTGTAGAGTTTGTCAATTTCAAACTACGAAAAAAACAAAAAAAGGTAAAAAGCTAAAGGGAGAGCCATTTTAATCCCCTTTTACAATCTTATTATATTAAAACAATGTTTCTATGAGCTTTGAAAGAGAGTTGCATAAACGAAGTGGATCTGTTTGCGAATTATCAGGAGCATCAGAAAATCTAGTTGTTTATGAAGTGCCTAAATCACCTAAAACAGGAATCGATTCACATATTTTAATTTCGCAAACTTGTATAACGCAAATTGAAAATCCAGAAAAAATGGATCCCAACTTCTGGCGTTGTCTTAATGATAGTATGTGGAGCGAAGTTCCTGCGGTACAAGTAATGGCCTGGAGAATGTTACATCGTTTAAAATCAGAAGGGTGGCCACAGGATTTATTGGATATGCTCTATTTAGATGATGATATGATGGTATGGGCTAATGCAACTGGTGATGGTGATGATAAGGAAGAGGCTATTAAACACCTAGACGCTAATGGGGTTATACTGCAAGCAGGTGACTCGGTAGTTTTGATAAAAGATCTCGATGTAAAAGGTGCTAATTTTACTGCCAAACGAGGTACGCATGTACGAAATATTTCTTTGGTTCATGACAATGCCGAGCAAATAGAGGGTCGTGCAAATGGCCAACATATTGTGATTCTTACCAAGTTTGTTAAGAAATCATAACATTGTATATTGATCAGTGCTATTATTATATTTCAGATGATTTAGTTTAATTTAACTGTTCACTTAATACATAACAATTTATTATAAGAGTAGCGGTAGATTGATAAGCGGTTATTTTTTGGATAACAATATATTTATTTAAAACAAAAACGGTTTGAGTATATACCCAAACCGCTATTACTTTTATACATTGTTAGTAACTGGCTATTTCACAATGTTCTCTTCATAAATATTCTAATTTTATTAATGATTTCATTTCCATCTTCTTCCAATGCAAAATGTCCCGTGTTATAAATATTATAATCTATGTTTTTTACATCTCGTTTAAAGGCTTCAGCTCCGCTTTCAGGAAAGAATTCATCATTCTTACCCCAAACAATCAATAGAGGTGGTTGGTTATCTCTTAAATACTGTTGCCATTTTGGATATAATTTTAAATTGTTTTGATAATCGTAAAACAAATCAATGTTTACTGCATGAGCATTGGGTCTAGACATTCTTAAATAATCTAAATGCCATGTGTCTGGATTAACGCTTTCAGGATTTCTAGTTCCATGTGTATACTGCCATTTTAAACCTTCTAAAGAGAAAGTTGGTAATAATGTATTTTCTGTTTTCTCATTTCTATTAGCCCAGAATGCTCTAATACCTTTCCAGGCTTCTCCCAGCCCTTCTTCATATGCATTACCATTTTGGTTAATTATTGCGGTTACTCTTTCGGGATGTGCGGTAGCTATTCTAAAACCAATTGGCGCACCATAATCCTGGATCATTAATGCATAGGTATTAATTCCTTTTAATTCTAAAAATGAATTAATAGTTTTAGCAATATTGTCAAAAGTGTATTTATAATCTTCAGTAAGAGGGAAATCACTATTCCCAAAACCAGGATAATCGGGTGCGACTAGATAAAATTCATCAGAAAGTTGATTCAATACTTTTCTGTATTGATGTGAGGAAGATGGAAAACCATGTAGAAGAACTAGTGTTGGGTTTTTACTATTTCCTGATTCTCTATAGGCAATGTTTACACCATCAACGTCTAGTGTTTTGTAATTTATTGAGTTTATTTTTTTTTCATTTTTTACCATGTATATTTCTTTATTATTTGATGTGTTCGGTTTTTCTTGGCATGAAACTATTAGCGTTAAAACTAACAGATAAATAAGATTCATTTTTTTCATTGTTCTAGGTATCTATAGTTTTCGTTCAGATTCTTTTATTTCTAAATCATTAATACTCGCATAGCGTTTTTGCATTAATCCATTTTCATCAAACTCCCAATTTTCATTACCATATGCCCTATACCACTTCCCTTCTTTATTTTGATATTCATATTCGAATCTTACAGCTATTCGATTATTCCTAAAACCCCAGAGTTCTTTTTTAAGCTTGTAATTACGTTCATTAATCCATTTGTTTTTTAAAAACTCCTGAACTTCTTTGCGTCCATTGATAAAACTGGTTCTGTTACGCCATTCGGTATCTTCAGTATAAGCCATAGACACAGTTACAGGGTCTTTGCTATTCCATGCGTCTTCTGCCATTTGAACTTTTTGTTTTGCCGTTTCTTCATTGAAAGGTGGCAATGGAAATTTTTTCATAATCCTTTTATATTTATTACCAAACATTCGGTAAAATTAATACTCAAATTTTTATTCCTTTAAATAGTCTAACTCAACCTTCTGTAAGGTGTTTTCGAAAATTGAAATATTTCCTAAGCCTTTGGCAACAATTAAACTACCCTGTATTTCAATTAGCACCTGTAAAGCTCTCTGCTCTGCATCTTTAGGATTTAAGTTTAAGGCAATTCCTATTGCTTTAAAAGAAGAAAACCATTCGTTCATTCCTTTATTTATTTGTTCTTCAAACAATTCAATACCAGCTTGCATAGATAAAGCACGAAAAATGCAAGTTTCTTTTCCTCCATTATACAACGTTCTAATTCCTAACAATCCATTTTTTAATCTTATCTGTGGCTCACTATCATTGTCTAAAAGCGATTGAAACACATTATTTTTGACCCAGTTATCTAAATGATTTAAAACAGCATCAGCCATTTCTTGTTTTCCATTTGGAAATCTATGATATAGACTGGCCTTTTTTAAACCTGTTGCTTCTGATAATTCTTTTAAACTAGCCCCTTCATATCCTTTGGATCGAAAAACTTTAGCCAAACCTGTTAAGATGTCTATATCTAATACTTTTTGTGGTCTCATAGTACAAATGTAAACAAAATAATTATTTTACCAAACGTTCGGTAATTAAATTTAAAATTTTCTTTTAATTGTTACTAACGCTTTTTGTAGCGAAATCATCATCACCATGTATCTAAGTATAGCATATGATTTTCTTGATTTTCAAGTTTTAAAAAAATAGAGTAACACCTATATGCGTGTTATTTCTAGTATAACCTAAAAAACTCTTTAAATCATAAAACATAGAAAATCTACTAAAAGACTTATCACGATGAAGTTACCACCTTACGTTTTGGGATTGGCATTTCTACATTTTCCTCAAGAAAACGTTTATGTACTTTTTCTTTTAGTTTACATTTCATCCTAAACTCTTTAAAGGGTTCAGAAATCCAAACATACGCCCTAATATGAATATAAGATTCGTAAATATCAATTACTCTTACTTCTGCAGCATTATTATCATCATCTACAGTAGAATATTCTAACTTTTCTGCTTCTTCTAAAATAATTTTCCTTACTAAATCGATATCTGCATTTAGTCCTACTTTTAAATTATTAAAACTTAGTACTCTACTCTCTTCGATAGTATGATTTAGTATTGACTCTGTACTTATAATAGAATTGGGGATAATTAATCGTTTATTTTCAAAAGTATTAATAACCGTATGTCTTAGAGTAATATCCACCACAATACCTACTCTTTCTTTGTCTAATTTGATGTAATCCCCTATTCTAAAGGGTTTAAAAATTACAATAAATACTCCTGCAATTAAATTAGAAATTGCAGCTTGTGCCGCAAAACCAATAATAGCTGCCAAAATACCAGCTCCCGAAAAAATAAGTGTGGCCTGACGACGTAAAAAAGGAACAGTACCTATAATAACAATAAATGCAATCAGAAAAAACACAAACTTTATAGAGTTCTTGGCAAATTTAAGACTGGTTACATTCGTACTTGCTATGGTTTGATTTTTATTTAAAAATAAAACCATTAGTTTTCTAAAAACCCAAGAAAACAACCAGCTAATAAACAATATGATAAAGCTATACAAGATAACCCCTTCTATATCATTTACATCTATATATTTCCTAATAAAATCTGTCAATTGTTATAAATTTATCGTTTGACAACTAATTTTTAGGTAACCAAAAATCAAAACAAAGAAGTCTGCTCTCCATCACCATCCTCGTCCTCTGACTGTATATCGTTTGGATCGGCACTATTGGGATCTGACTCTTTTGTTACTGTTGGTTCTGTCGTATCTGTAGATACATTTTCTTCTTCTATAACTTCTATATCTTCTGTGGCAACGGGTTCTGGCTCTTCATAAGGAAGTGACTCCAGCATATTTACCTGTCTTACCTTATAAGTTGTTAATTGATTTCCTAACGCCTTAATTCCTTTTACCGCAATAAACTCTTCTAAATTAACTTCCTCATTTGGACGAGGGTCTTTCCCTCTAATCTTATTAAATACAATTTCTGCAATGGGTCTATAATCTGTAGAAATCACTTCTAAAAACGATTTTTGATGCTCTGTAATAAAAGTTTCTTCTCGATCGGGGTTTTCTATTAAAAAACGCTTTACATAATAGCGCTCCTTTTCTCCGTCCCAATATATAGCCGAAATGGGTTTTTTAGGGTTCCATTTTTCTAAAACAATCATATCAGAATTAAAATGCAGCGTCATTTCTGGTACTATTGTTTTTATAAACCCTTTCTGGCTAATAATTAACAAACGATCTTCCCCTCTAAACTCTCCTAACAACTCCCCTCTACCGTCTACATTAATACGTTGTACAGAATCGTCGAACCATATTTTACGAGGCTTTAAGGTAGAAACTCCTTGTTCTTTTAGTTCGATACGTTTAATATTATATTTGGTAACAATATTACCTTTTACGCCTCTTCCCTTTATCAGTAAATCTGCAAAATCAAGGTCGAATTTTAGTTTTTTAATACTTCCCGCCTGGCGCAATAAAATAGTAATCACTTCTGCTTCTCCATTAGGATTGGCAGAAAAATAAGAGACTTTAGACGATTTTTTTCCTTGTGTCAAATCGTATTCTTTATCTCTGGTAACACCGGTAACAGCAAATCGTTTTACATATGATGCTCCTCCTCTACCATCCTGATAAATCATATTATAAATGGTGCGTTTATCCTTCTTCTTGAAAACGGCAACATGAATTATTCCCTTCCCAACAAAGGTTTTGGAATCGACTTTTGTAATCATCATTTTACCATCTGTCGTAAAACAAATAATATCATCGATATCAGAGCAATCGGTAACGTACTCATCTCTACGCAATGATGTACCTACAAAACCTTCTTCTCTATTTACATATAGTTTTGTGTTTCGAATAACTACTTTGGTCGCTTCAATATCATCAAAAATCTTGATTTCTGTTTTGCGTTCTTTCCCTTTACCATAGGTAGTTTTTAATCTCTTAAAATAATCTATCGCATACGTTATCAGATTATCGAGATGATGTTTTACAGTAGCTATATCTTCTTCTAACGCTTCTATTTTTTGTTGCGCTTTATCTATATCAAACTTAGAAATACGTTTGATTCGTATTTCGGTAAGTCTTACAATATCTTCTTCTGTAACTTTTCTTTTAAGGTGTTTAATATGAGGTTGTAATCCTTTATCTATTGCTTCAATTACACCTTCCCAGGTATCTACTTCTTCTATATCCCGGTAGATTCTGTTTTCTATAAAAATTCGTTCTAAAGATGCAAAGTGCCATTGTTCTTGTAATTCATTTAATTGAATTTCAAGCTCCATCTTTAACAGCTCAACTGTATTATCTGTTGAGCGACGTAACATTTCTGAAACACCAATAAAATTAGGTTTGTTATCTTCTATCACACAACCTAAAGGAGAGATCGATACTTCACAATTTGTAAAAGCATACAATGCATCTATGGTCTTATCAGGAGAAATCCCCGAAGGAAGATGCACCAAAATCTCTACGGTTGCAGCTGTATTATCTTCAATTTTCTTTATTTTGATCTTACCTTTATCATTGGCTTTAAGGATAGAATCTATTAAAGAAGTCGTTGTAGTAGAGTATGGTATCTCATTAATAATCAAAGTATTTTTATCATATTGAGATATTTCAGCTCGTACTCTTACTTTTCCTCCTCTATTACCATCATTATAATTGGTTATATCGGCAATACCTGAAGTAGGAAAATCGGGTAATATTGTAAATCGTTTCCCTTGTAAATGCTTTATTGAAGCATCTATAAGCTCTATAAAATTATGCGGAAGTATTTTGGTACTTAACCCAACTGCAATACCTTCTGCCCCTTGTGCAAGCAATAATGGAAACTTTACAGGAAGATTTATAGGTTCTTTTTTTCTACCATCATACGACAATTGCCAATCTGTAATCTTTGGATTATATACAACATCGAGCGCAAATTTTGATAAACGAGCTTCTATATATCTTGATGCCGCCGCCCTATCTCCTGTAAGTATATTACCCCAGTTACCTTGCATATCGATCAACAATTCTTTTTGACCTACTTGCACCATTGCATCAGAAATACTAGCATCACCATGCGGGTGGTATTGCATGGTATGTCCTACAATATTGGCTACTTTATTATAACGCCCATCATCGAGATCCTTCATAGAATGAAGAATACGTCTTTGTACGGGTTTAAGACCATCTTCTATTGCCGGTACTGCCCGTTCTAGAATTACATAAGAAGCATAATCTAAAAACCAGTCTTTATACATACCGGTAACTTTGGTAATTACCTCTTGTGGCTGATGATTCTCTGAAGCCGAGTCGTGATGTAGTTCTTCGTTTTCGTTTTCCAAATCCATATAAAATTTATGGGCTTTTTAAGTTTTTGTTTAAACTTTTACTTTATAGATTATTATTTTCTTCTACCGTATCCAACTCTACCTTTAGATTATCGATAATAAACTCTTGTCGTTGTGGTGTATTTTTTCCCATATAAAAAGATAATAGCTCCTCTATAGACTTTTCCTTATCCAACATTACTGGGTCTAATCTTATATCATCACCAATAAAATGAACAAATTCATCTGGAGATATCTCTCCAAGTCCCTTAAATCGAGTAATCTCTGGTTTTCCTGTCAATTTATTGATAGCGTCCTTTCGTTCTCTCTCAGAATAACAATAAATCGTTTCTTTTTTATTACGCACCCTAAATAAAGGGGTTTGTAATATATATAAATGTCCTTCTTTTATAACCTCTGGAAAAAACTGTAAAAAGAATGTAATTAATAGCAAACGAATATGCATCCCATCTACATCGGCATCTGTAGCAATGACAATATTATTATAACGTAAATCTTCTAAAGATTCTTCTATGTTCAATGCAGCTTGTAAAAGATTGAATTCTTCATTCTCATAAACAATCTTTTTGGTCATATTGTAACAATTAAGCGGTTTTCCTCGCAAACTAAATACCGCCTGAGTATTAACATCTCTTGATTTGGTTATAGAACCACTTGCAGAATCTCCCTCTGTGATAAACAAGGTACTCTCGAGGTTACGATCTTTTTTACTGTCTGATAAATGAATTCTACAATCTCTAAGTTTTTTATTATGTAAACTAGCTTTTTTTGCTCTTTCTTTGGCTAATTTTCGAATTCCCGATAAGTCCTTACGTTCTCGTTCTGCCTGTAGTATTTTACGTTGTAGACTCTCTGCTGTATCCGTATTTTTATGAAGAAAGTTATCTAGTTTTGTTTTTATAAAATCATTAATATAGGTACGTACCGTTGGCAACTCTCCCCCCATATCTGTGGACCCTAATTTTGTTTTTGTTTGACTTTCAAAAACCGGCTCCATTACTTTAATACTTATTGCAGATACTATCGATTTACGTACATCACTGGCTTCATAATTTTTGCCATAAAACTCTCGAATAGTTTTTACTATAGCCTCTCTAAAAGCTGCTTGATGGGTACCCCCTTGCGTGGTATGTTGTCCATTTACAAAAGAATGGTACTCTTCACTATATTGTGTTTTACTATGTGTAATGGCAATTTCTATATCATCTCCCTTAAGATGGATAATATTATATAGTCTATCTTCCTCATTAATATTATCAGAAAGTAAGTCTTTAAGTCCGTTCTCAGAAAAATATTTTTCACCATTAAAAATAATAGTCAACCCTGGATTTAAATACACATAATTTTTAAGCATTTTTGCAACGTACTCTGTTCGATACTTATAATGCTTAAAAATGGTATTATCTGGTACAAAGGATACCTTGGTACCTCTTCGTCTAGAAGTTTCATCTAAAGTTTCTTGATTAGTCAAGTTTCCTTTTTCGAATTCGGCAGAAGCAGATTTACCATCACGGGTAGATTCGACTCTAAAAAACGTAGACAAAGCATTAACGGCTTTGGTACCTACCCCGTTTAACCCTACGGATTTTTTAAACGCACGAGAATCATATTTACCCCCTGTATTCATTTTTGAAACTACATCCACTACTTTCCCCAAAGGAATTCCTCGTCCATAGTCTCTAACAATCACTTTATCTCCTTGAATAGAAATCTCGATGGTTTTACCTGCACCCATTACATATTCATCGATAGAGTTATCGAGTACTTCTTTCAATAAAATATAGATACCATCATCGGCAGAAGAACCATCTCCTAGTTTTCCTATATACATTCCGGGGCGCATTCGGATATGCTCTTTCCAATCGAGGGATCGTATATTATCTTCGGTATATTTGGTTTCCTTACTCATAAAATCTCGGGTAGAATGCTTGCTAATATAATATTTAGCTTACTAAATTGAAATAGGACCAACACAAAGTAATTAACAAATCTCTAACTTAATTTGTTGATTAATTAGAAATCAATAAATTACATCTATTTTCTTTATTTCTAATACCAAATTATTATTCATAATTGCAACTTTACTATAATAGAAAAACTACCATCAAATGAATGTAATGGTAGTTTTTACTAGTAAATTTATTTTTAACCAATTATTTAATACTTAATTGATGTATTTTAATTAGCCTTTTAGCCATGCATTTCTAAGCTCTGTCTGTTTCTGGGTCGCTTTTTTATTTACCATCAATACTTTTGCCTGTGTAAATGATTTGGCAACCTTTGTTTTGATCACAATTTCTTCTCCTGCTCTATTTAGTTTAATCTCAAGATCATCCCCTTCTTGCCACTGAAAAGTGGCTCCTAAAACATTATTAGCATTTTGGATGGTTAATTTTTCTCCATTTATCGCTACAATATCATCATTTGGTTTAACTCCATTATCTGCCCAAAAACTATTATTCAATACCAACTCATTAAAAAATATTGTACCTTTTTCCTGATCCCCAGCTACAATCATTGCTCCAGAATTGTGAATATAATTGGTTCCTACTTTTTCTGAAGAGACTGAAAGCCCGACTTTTTCAAAGAATTTTTCATAAGATATAGGAGTTTTTCCTTCAACATGTGTTTTTAAGAAATCGCCGACAGAGGGATATGTCATTTCTGTAAGTTCTTCTATCAATCTATCGTCTTCAAAAGGTTTGTTTTTACCGTATTTTAATGACAATTCTTTCATTAAAGACAAAATACCACGACTACCATTACTCTCTTCTCTCATTAAAATATCAATGCACATTCCTATCAATGCCCCTTTTTCATATACATTGATATAATTAGAAGCATATGGTTGTTCTAAAATGTTTTCGCTCATTTCTGTAAAACTCATAGTATCATCATAACTTGCTGCTCCTCTTATTTTATCCATTATTTTATCGTAAAAAGCTCTTTCTTCTACAATCTCCTGATTCACTTGAAAAAGAGTAGCAAAATACTCTGTAACTCCTTCATACATCCATAAGTGCTTAGAGAAAGTTGGCTCATTATAGTCAAAGTAATGCACATCTTCAGAATGTACACTAAGGGGTGTGACTATATGAAAAAACTCATGAGACACAACATCGATCATTGATGATGCCAATGCTTCATCTGGCATTTGTTCTGGCAAAACTACTACGGTAGATGTATGGTGTTCTAATGCTCCATAACCAGTAGGTGAATTTTGCTCTCCTGATGCCAGGTATAAATAAATATCATACCGAGGTGTACTATCGATATCTCCCATATATGCCTTCTGCCCTTTCATCATTTTAAAAACCGTTTCCTTTATTTTGGTAGCAGTATGAACCTTGTTAGGAGAAAATACACTTAATACTATTTTGATATCTCCAACCATAAATTCTTCTACATCAAGATTACCATACATCATAGGGTTGTCGGTAATCTCAAAATATCGATTTGCAGCATATTTATCTATGGTAATAGCTCCATCTTTACGATTTTCAGAGCTAGTTTTTTGTAAAGCAGAGGTTCTTTTCATACTGCTGGGAGCAGCAACTTCTAGTCTATATTGATTATTTTTCAATAAATCAAAATACCCTATAAACCCATGTAGGTTCAAAACAAAATTTTCGGGTTCTATATTGGTTCCTGATGGAGAAAATGGAGTTCCCAAATCCGAGCCTTCTATGTCAAACGTATCATTAACCAAATAGTTTATTTTATCTAATTTCTGAGCATTAGGTATTACCCAAGTATTTTCATCTATTTTTTCAACTTTAAGTACATTTCCTTCGTAATCAATAGCTTTGAAATCATCTACAAATTTCCCAAAATCACTTACTGCATAGGTACCCTGAACAACTTTTGGCATATAGTACTTTATAGTATCGCTGGTAATCCGTCCTGGATTTATAATAACAGGAACTTTATCATTTTTTATCTGCATCAAATCGATAGATGCGTCTATTGGTAATGTTACTGCTAAATCATTAATTGTGTTTTTTGTACCACAACTCACTAATAATGCACCAATAAAGATTTTGGATACTATTTTTCTCATTCTATTTTTTTAACTATTTATTATTAAACTAAAAAACGCCTTCTGTTTCAGTTTTATTATTGCAAATATACAATTTGAATGTACTTTATCTGTTTTTATTAATAATTTAGTATAACTCTATAGGCAATCCAATTTCTAATTAGAATCTACCCAACAAACAATCTTAACATAATAAATAATATAAAAATAAGACGAATACTGTATCGACTTATAGTAAATTTTTATAAAAGATAGGAGAAAGAAACCGGGACATTAAACGCTATAAATGTAGCATCATATCTATACATAAACCCAACAAATTGTTATATAATCAATTATTTTACAACAATTCTTATACCAAATGTTTTGCAATAATAGTTTTAAGATCGTTCTTATTTAGAGGTTTATTTATAATATCATTCATCCCAACGCTCATACATTCGGTTTCGACTTCGCTTAATTCTGAGGCTGTTAATGCAATTATTGGTGTCTCTTGATCGAACTCTCGTATTCTTCTTGTAGATTCCATACCATTAAGATATGGCATATTAAGATCCATTAATACCAAATCGAACTCTTCCTTTTTAACCATTTGCAAAGCATTAAATCCGTTTTCTACAATAACACAATCATATCCTATTAAATGCAACAGGTTTTTAGTAACAATTTGATTTATCTTATTATCCTCTGCAACTAATATCTTTTTATATACACTGTTTATTGGATTATTATTACTGCTAATATCTTCATTATTCTTTTCATCAATAATCTCTAATTGTAAATCAAAATAAAAACGAGTACCTCTTCCTTCTTTATTATCTAGAAAAATATCGCTTTCCATCATTTTAAGTAGATTTTTCACAATAGAAAGCCCTAACCCTGTCCCCTCAGATTTATTAAATTCTCGTCCAATCTGAGAAAATTTTTCAAAGACAAATTCTTTTTTATCTTCAGGAATCCCAACTCCATCATCTTCTACTTCATACCGAATAGTAATAAATTCTTTATCTATTGAAAGAATTTTTATTCGAAGCCATATCTTTCCATTTTCAGTAAATTTTGATGAATTCCCTATAAGATTAATTAAAACTTCTGATATTTTAAGTGAATCCACGTTTAAAATATCCGGCAATTCATCGGGAATTTGAAGTATTAACTCATTGTTTTTATTTTTTGCCTGATACTCGAAAGAATGCAGTAAGTTTTCTGAAAGTAATCGTAAATTGGTAGGTGTTTTTGCCAGTTTCTCATTTTTAGATTCGATTTTACCAATTTTCAATACCTTATTGATAAGATCTAGTAAATAGTCTCCAGAAAACTTGAGTGATTTTAATAATTTCTCATGCTTTGATGTAATATCTTTATCCTCTAGTAACAATGTTGTGATTCCTACTACTCCATATAACGGAGTTCTCAACTCATGACTAACGGTAGAAATAAACTGTGACTTTACTTCTGTAAGCTTTTCTGCCTTTGATTTAGACAATAATAACTCTTCGTTCTTTTCTTTTAAAACTGCTGTTAGCTTTTTGTTAGAACGAAAACTAAAGTATAAAAAGATAAACGCTCCAAGCATACATAAAAAACCGATCCCAGAAATTAAATTTATAACCTTACTATTTTTATTTAAAATTGCCTGATACTCCTTTTCTTTCTTAATATCTTCAAGTTCTTTTTTATAACCATCGATAATAAAATTCATTCTTGTAACTTCGATCAAATCTGCTTTCAACTCTAAATTCAGTTTTTGAACCGCAAGAATATCTTTATATGCTTTTCTGTAATCTCCCAGACTATCATACATTTTAGCTCTTGTTTCATGTATCGTTTTTGCTAATCTAGGTAACTTATTAGTTTTGGCAATTTTTAATGCTTCATCAAAATGTTTGTATACCTTCTCATATTCATTCTTACCTAAAAAATATCGAGCTTTTAAAAATTGAATTTCACAATTTGCATTTATATCTTCTCTTTTTACCTTAGAAAGTAATTCTTCTGACTTAACCAGATAGGGATATGCTTTATCAAACTTATTAAGGTCTAGGTATGACCATGCAAGATTAATTGTGGCTGGATGTTGATTATATTTTTCAAATTTTGACCCTAGTGCGAGTGATTTATTATAGTAATCAATCCCTGTTTCTTTATTTTCTGTTAAGTATACAGATATGTTACCAAGCCCATTATAAATGTATGCCGTTAATAATGAATCTCCATTTCGTTTTGCATATCTCAAAGATTCTTTATAATTTTTTTCAGCACTCTGGTAATCAGAAATTGATTCATAATTTGCAGCCATTATATAAAAGCCTTTACTTTTATAATAATCGCTATCCAATTCATTGGCATAATCAATCATCTTTATAGCATATTCCAGAGACTGTTTAACCTTATTTTCGTCAAACAACAAGCTTAATGATTTATTCATCAATACCTCTAAACTGTCATTAGTAACATTTTTTACATCTTTTTGCGATTGAACAAAAAATGAAAAAAACGCTATAAAACATATTGTAATACTAGTTTTATTTGAAAGAGCCCTTACCAAAAACAAAAATTATATTGTTTAATTATTAATTCAATTATACTTTTAAAAATAACATTTTAATTTTAAATGTACTTAAACAAAGGTTACAATTTGAGTCACATTAACTAATGATTCATTACATTCTTTAATCAAATTATATTATTATTATTCTTTTTTAGGTGTTCTACATGCCTATTCTTATACATAGTAGAAACAGATATTGTAAATCATGTACCTATTTTAACAACTTGTTGATCAAGTTTTTTTTATTGAATTTTTGTCTTCTTAAACCCAAAATTGTTCAGATTCATAAACTAAAAAAATATCTAATAACAAATCATCTTATTTTTTTCTACTATAGTATATTCCAAAAATCACCACAAGTCCCCCAAAAACTTGTAATAAAGATAAACTCTCATCTAAAAAGAAATATGCTAATATTATTGTAGAAATAGGACCTATACTTGCTACTATCGAAAAATTAGAAGCCCCTAGTTTTTCGATAGCAGATGAAACCATGAAAGATGGTATAATTGTAGAAAACACTGCCATCAATAGTGCCAATATATAAACTTCGATAGGGTATGCTACTATATTGCCTCTATCCCAAATTAAATATTGAACTATAATACATAAAGAAGCTATAATCATTGCATACGAGGTAAATCGTACCGTACCAAATTTAGGAATAAGCCAACCACTACCAACAATATACATAGCATACGTCAAAGCACTTAGAAAAATTAAGAAGCCACCAATAGCAAGATTAGAAGTTTTGAAATCAAGCTCTCCCCAAAAAGAAACAACCACTCCAAAATAGGTAATAATTATTGCAAAAATCTGTTGATTGGTAATATATTTTTTCAAAAATATTCTTGAAATAATCAGCACTAATGTAGGGTAAATAAATAAAATAATACGTTCTAGTCCTGCTTTGATAAACCGAAGTCCCAAAAAATCGAAGTAACTTGCCAGATAATATCCTATAAAACCAAAAAAAAGTAACCAAAGATAATCTGATGGATTAACTTTTAAGGATTTAGAAGGTTTTTTAATAAATGCTATTGCAATATAAAATGGCAGTGAGAATAGCATTCGAAACAATAACAAATGCTCTACACTTGCATGATACCTATATGCCAGCTTTACCATTACTGCTTTTGCAGAAAACAACACCACCCCTACTATAGCCAATATAATGCCGGATGTAACAACTCTGGAGCTTTGCATTAGAAAAAAACGATTATGATTACAATCATAAAAAAATGATTTATAAAACTTCCTATATTCAAAAAAACCTCTTAGAAACATCTAAGAGGTTTTGGGTATATCTACTAATATATTTTATACATTAAATAAGAAATGCATAACATCTCCATCATTAACAACATATGTTTTTCCCTCTACTCCAAGCTTACCAGCTTCTTTTACTTTTGCTTCACTACCAAATGTCACAAAATCCTCATACTTAATAACTTCTGCCCTAATAAATCCTTTTTCAAAATCTGTATGAATTACTCCAGCTGCCTGCGGAGCTGTCGCTCCTATATTTATTGTCCAAGCTCTTACTTCTTTCGCCCCAGCAGTAAAATAAGTTTGCTGGTTTAACAGTTTATAAGCAGCACGAATCAGCACAGAAGAGCCTGGTTCTTCTAAGCCCATATCCTGCAAGAAAAGTTGTCTTTCTTCATAATCTTCTAGTTCTGTAATATCGGCTTCAGTACCTACAGCTAGTACAATAACTTCTGCATTTTCGCTAGCTACGGCCTCTTTTACTTTATTTACATATTCATTTCCATTTACAGCTGCGCTTTCATCCACATTGCAAACATACAAAACGGGCTTATCAGTAATAAACTGTAATGGTTTCACATAAGCTTCATGGTCATCTTCAGACACTGCTATAGCTCTTATAGAAGTTCCTGCTTCAAGGCCATCTTTTAATGCCAACAAAACCGATTCTTCCTTTTGTGCTTCTTTATTTCCTGTTTTGGCTGCCCTTTTTATTTTGTCTAATTTTTTTTCTAACGTTTCAAGGTCTTTTAACTGCAACTCTGTATCAATAGTTTCTTTATCTCTAATTGGATCTACAGAACCATCAACATGCACTATATTATCATTGTCAAAACATCGTAATACATGTATAATTGCATCAGTTTCTCTAATATTACCTAAAAACTGATTTCCAAGCCCCTCTCCTTTACTAGCTCCTTTTACGAGTCCGGCAATATCGACTATCTCTACTGTGGCAGGAAGTACACGTTCTGGATTTACTAATTCTTCTAATTTTTCTAATCGGGGGTCTGGTACATTTACCACACCTATATTAGGCTCTATAGTACAAAATGGAAAATTTGCACTTTGTGCTTTTGCATTTGATAAACAATTAAACAATGTTGATTTTCCAACATTAGGTAATCCTACGATTCCTGCTTTCATGTTATGTATATTATGATGATTAGAATATCTTATAATAAATATCCTAAATTTTAAGAGTGCAAAGATAACAGTATTCCTTATTAGTTAGCAAATACAAAGCCCTTAAGATGCAATTTTATACATTTTTTTAAGTAACATTACCCTCTACGATTCTTTGGGAACTATTTTTTAAGTTATAAATTTCTATTTATAATTTTTTATTTTTTTGTAATTTTAAGTACAAATAACAAGTCAAATGAAAAAATTTAAAACTTTAATTACTGTAGCATTAATGGTAGGTACTACAGTAAGTTACGCACAAACAGACCAAATTGAGGGTAAAGAAAATTCATCAGAAGAAATTGTAACCAAAACTATAAGAATAAAAGGTGCAAACGGTGAAGAAAAAGTAATAAAAAAACAAGAGGTTATTACTAAAAAAAGTAAAATAAAGCTAAATCCCGATGATGACAGCAAAACCAATCAGGCAGCTGTGTACACAGACGAAGAAGTTTCGGTTCAAAAATCCATGGCCACTACAGACATGGGAACCTATACAATTACACCAGATACCAAAGGACATGTAATGACATTTTCTGACATTCCTGAAAAAGAGGCAAAAGTAAGACCACTTAGTAACAGTTATTATGTTGTTAATTTTGGAGATAAGGATAATTGTATCGGACATTTTGACGCCGATAAAAACTTTGTTTTAGAAATGTATAATGAAACAATCGATCAGGTAATCGCTAAAGTATACAAGGCAGATTAACTCTTTAAATAGCATAAAAAATAAGGCGGAAAAACCAGGCTAAATAGCCTGGTTTTTTTATTGATAATTCAAAAAAACTGTTAAAAATAAATGAAAATAAGCGTGTTTTTGGATATATTGTAGGTCAAATCATCTTAAATTAAAACTATTATATGAAACAAATCACAATCATTTTATTCGGCTTATTCACCAATCTGTTCTTTGCGCAGCAAACGGTCACAGGTGTAGTAAAAGACTCTGACGGTTCTCCTTTACCCGGGGTAAATATTATCGAAAAAGGAACTAATAATGGATCGACAACAGACTTTGATGGTAAATATAGTATTGAAGTAAATCCAGAAGGAACCTTAATTTTTAGCTATGTAGGTTTCAACACACAAGAAGTAGCAGTAGGATCACAACAAACTATAAACATAACTTTATCAAGCGGTTCAGAATTAGAAGAAATTATCCTGGTTGGTTCCAGGGCTTTACCAAGAAGTAACACGACCACTTCGCTTCCTGTTGATGTGCTACCAGCCAAAGAATTGGCATCTACGGGACAAATAACATTCGACAAAGCATTACAATACAAAATACCTTCTTTTAACACGGTACAAACCCCTGTTAATGATGCAACCTCCTTATTAGATCCATATGAAATTAGAAATATGGGACCAAGTAGAACCTTGGTATTAATAAATGGTAAGCGTAAAAATCTAAGTGCATTATTATATACACAAACCTCTCCAGGAAGAGGTGAGACTGGCTCTGATATTTCGGCAATACCAACCGATGCAATCAAACGGGTAGAAATATTAAGAGATGGAGCTTCTGCACAATATGGATCTGATGCCATCGCCGGTGTAATGAATATTATCTTGAAAGACAATCCAGATGAAGGGTCGGTAACATTAAGAACCGGAATAACTTCTGAAGGAGATGGAGAAACAATTGGTATAAGTCTTAATAATGGTGCAACTATCGGTGAAGACAAAGGCTTTTTTAATTATACGGTAGACTTCTCTAAAGTAAATCTTGCTAATCGCCCAGGTACCGTAGATGCTGAAGGAGAATTTGGCGATTTTGTATTTACCAATCCCAATAGTTATGGTAGCTATTTGGATGCAGGTGGACAAGCGTTAAACGGAGGAGCTACTCTTACAGGATTATCGGCCGCAGAAGCACAACAAGAGTTTGAAACTAATTATGTGGGTACTCCACAGTATAATACAAGACTTGCAGAGATCAATGCTGCTAATACACAAGGAAGAGCAGATGTTGATCAATTTTTAGCGCTAAAACCAGATGCAGGAAATATTAATGGATCACCAGAAACTGCAGCAGCCAAGTTTTTAGTAAATGGGGGATACAATATTAATGAGCATACAGAAATTTACATGAATGCTGCATATGTATATAAAAAGGTTAATAGTTTTGCAAACTACAGAACTCCTTATTGGAGAACATTGGATGCTTTTCCCTATTTAGCAGATTTTTTTCCTGATGGACCAGGTGGTAGTTATATTGGATATGTTCCTACTTTTGAAGGTGATCTTAATGACTACAATGCTACTATTGGTTTTAAAACAGAGAAAAACGGATGGAATTATGACCTAAGTTATACAACAGGAGGTAATACTCAAACATACACAGTAAATAATTCTCATAATAGAAACACAGTATTCTCTCCGTCAACATGGATTGATGCCAATGACAATGGAATTGTTGATTCTGGAGAAATAAATCAGGGATCTGAATTATATAGAGAAAACAGTCCATTATCATTTGATCCAGGAGGAACAGGTTTTAGACATAGCGTTGGTAACATCGATATTGCAAAATTAGTGTCTGATCAAGTTAGTATTGGTTTTGGTGCCGAGTTTAGAACAGAAACCTTCGAGATTTTTGAAGGAAGTCTCGCTTCTTATGATGGTGGTGGTGCCGATTCATTTGCAGGAAACAGTCCAGAAAATTCTGGAACATTTAATCGCTACAATTTTGGAGGTTATTTTGATATATCTGCCGATATTACTGAGGACTTTCTTGTAAATGGTACAGTAAGGTTAGAAGATTATAGTGATTTTGGTGAGGCATTTGTTTGGAAACTAAGTTCTCGTTATAAATTCTTGGAGGATAAACTAACCCTAAGAGCCTCTATATCTACAGGTTTTAGAGCGCCTACGCTACATCAAATATATACTCAAAAAGCTCAATATAGCTTTGTACCGGGGTCTGGTATACAGGTTGGTGGATTAATAAACAATGTATCGCCTCAAGCAAAATTATTAAACATCCCAAAACTAGATGCCGAAGAATCTACAAACATAACGGTAGGTATTGGTGCAAAATTGAATCGTAATATCAATTTTACAGTAGATTACTACAATATCGAAGTTAAAGATAGAATAGTTTTAAGTACAGAAATAGGAAAAACCGCAACAGATGCAGTAGGTAACAGTATAGGTAATACAAGTTTAGATCAACTATTAAATGATAACAACCTAAGCGACCTTAGTTTCTTTGTGAATGCCATTGACACAAGAACGTCTGGTATCGATGTCGTTGCTAACTACAAAAACATAGTATTAGCCAATGGTGAACTTGGTTTCAGTCTTTCTGGTAACTATACAATCGACAATGAAAGAGAAGGAGATGTAAATAACCCCGCAATTGTAGCGAATGCTGGGCAATCTGTTGTAAATGCAACTCAAGAGGCATTATTCTTTACCTCCAGACCAAGAACAAAATGGATTTTAGGAGCCAATTATGAAATTGGTAAATTCGACTTTTCATTAAACAATACGTACTTCGGAAAAACCACTTTTAGACAGCAAGGTTTGGACACCAATCTAAAAACAGAATTTATTCCTAAAATTGTGACAGATCTGGGGATTAATTTTCATGCAACAGATAAGTTTACAATTTCAGCAAATATTAACAATATTCTAAACATATTACCCGAATGGGAGTTTAAGGCGCTTAATGCGGCTGGAGAAGCTGTACTAAATGATCCTGCACAGGTTAAAAGCAATTCTAACTTAATTACTTTTAACCAACGTTACTCTCAAATGACCTATGATGGTTATCATTTTAGTCAGTTAGGAACATTATTTAATTTATCATTAAATTATAAGCTATAATATCAACAAAAACTAGTCAGTACTAATTACATCGCTTTGTTCAACATAAACAAAGCGATGTTTTTTATAATTAACTTTTAATACAAAAAATCTTTTCCTTTATTTGCATGACTAATAAATATCACCCTTGATTATACTATTTACTATATAGCCGATGAAAGATTTAACTCGATTTTTCTATCATTTTTTTACCGCGAGAGGGTTTTCTGAAAATACTTCAGAATATTTAAATTTGAGTATAGGTATTGGAGTTCTTATTTTAATTCTTCTGGTTTTAGATCTGATACTTAAAAAAATATGTATTGCCATTTTTAAAAAGTACGCTTCTAAATCCAAAAATCTCTTTGATGACTATTTAGTAAAGAACAAAACCTTTGATTATATAGCACATATTGTTCCGTTATCTCTTACTATTTGGATAGTGCCGATGCTATTTTCTTCATTTCCTACTGCAGAAAAGTATTTAAAACCACTTTTTGATATAATGACCATTTTACTGGTTATATGGATATTAAGAAGTGTATTAAAAACCTGTAGAGATTTCTTAAAATCATTAGATTCATTTAAAGACAAACCTATAGACAGTTATGTACAGGTTTTTATGATTTTTGTATGGTTTATAGGTGGGATTTTAATATTTTCTTCCCTTACAGGAAAATCAATATGGACATTTTTAACAGCTCTGGGAGCTATGTCTGCTGTGATTCTTTTAATTTTTAAAGATACTATATTAGGTTTTGTAGCAAGTATCCAGGTAGCAGTAAATGATACTGTAAGAATCGGAGACTGGATCACTATGGAAAAGTACGGTGCAGACGGTGATGTTATAGAAATCAACCTATCATCGGTAAAAGTTCAAAATTTCGACAAAACCATAACGACCATTCCTACTTACCATCTTACTTCTGAGTCGTTTAGAAACTGGAGAGGAATGATGGATTCTGGAGGAAGAAGAATTAAAAGGTCTTTATTATTGCAAACCACCAGTATTCAGTTTTTGTCTCATGAAGAAATTGAAAAAATAGCCGAAATAGAACTTATTCGTGATTATATCAAAAATGCTCAACAAGAGATTGATACTTTTAACAACTCTGAAAACATTAACAAAAACACTCTTATTAATGGAAGAAATCTAACAAACATGGGGGTTTTTAGGGTGTATGTAGAGTATTACTTAAAAAATCATCCTAATATCAATAAGGAAATGACAATTATGAGTCGTCAATTGGCTCCTACTTCACAAGGAATACCCTTAGAGATTTATGCCTTTAGTAATGATAAAGAATGGAATAATTATGAAAAAATAATGGCAGATATCTTTGATCACCTATTGTCTGCAGTTCCTTATTTCAAATTAAAAGTATTCGAATTAAACTATACATCAGAAAAGTAGAAAAATTTATATTTATGATCCCCACTTTTAGAATCATCAGTTACTTAGAAGGTATTTCATACCTACTTATTTTATTCGTAACCATGCCGTTAAAGTATATGTTCGAATCTCCAGAGCCAAATAAAATTATTGGGATGGCACATGGTTTTTTGTTTTTAATATACATCGTATTCGCATTTCTTGTTAAACCAGAAAAAAAATGGAACAATAAGACTTTACTCATTGTATTGATTTGCTCTATTATTCCTTTCGGAACCTTCTGGATGGATAAAAAATACTTAAAGTAGTATTTGTTAGATGTATTACTCTGGATACTCAATCCTAAGATGGTAAATATTGGTTAATTTACGCTTAAACACTTTTTTTACTTGCTGTATTTCTTTAAAAGTAATATTAGAGTTTAAAAATTGACCGTTTTCCATTTGCTTATTGACAATTTTTTCGACAAAAGTATCGATCAAACTACTTGTTGGATTCTTAAGGCTTTTTGAAGCGGCTTCTACACTATCACTCATCATCAAAATAGCAGTTTCTTTTGAAAATGGTTTTGGTCCGGGATACTGAAAATCTTCTATGTTTACATGTTCATTATTTTCTTTTTCCTTGGTGTAAAAATAAAATACTGTACTTGTACCATGATGAGTTCTGATAAAATCTATAACCCTATCTGGTAAATTGTATTTTTTTGCTATTTCAATACCATGAATTACATGATTAATAATAATTTTTGCACTTTCTTTTGGAGATAATACATCATGAGCATTTCCAGAAGTAGATTGATTTTCTGTAAAATACGTAGGATTCACCATTTTACCAATATCATGATAAAGCGCCCCTACCCTAACTAGCATAGAGTTAGCTCCGATTTCGTTGGCGGCTGCTTCTGCAATATTAGCAACATTAAGAGAATGATGAAAAGTTCCTGGAGCTTTATTTGATAACTCTTTAAGCAAAACAGAGTTTGTATCACTTAACTCTAACAATGACACATCAGATATCAAACCAAAGATTTTTTCATAAGCATAAATCAAAGGATGTACGATAAGTGTCGCCAATCCACTAATTACAAACAAACTCACTGTTAGCCAATCTATCTTAGTGATTGTTCCTTCATGAATAATATGAAATGAAATATATGCTAAAATATAAATACAAGTAATTTGCCCTACAGAAATAAATAAGTTTGCTCGTTTAAAAGATTCTGAAATAGTTAAAATAGTTACGATTCCTGCTATAATTTGCAAAAACATATATTCATAACTGTTAGGAACTACAAAACCTAATATAAGTACCGTAATCACATGTGTAAATAAACCTAACCTAGAATCAAAAAACGCCTTTAAAACCAATGGTAAAATACATAAGGGAACAGCATAAATATAATCTGATCTATATTTTACCACCAAGGTGGTAATCAATACCATAAAAAGAACATTAAAAAAAATAAAAGTTACCTGTGTATTATTGGCATATATATCGGGCCTGTACTTTCGGATAAATAATAATAACATCATTAAAGCGAGAGAAACTAAAAGACAATACCCAAAAACGATCCAATAGAAATTTTTATCGCTCCAGACTTGAGATTCATATTCTGCCTTAAGTGAGTTTAATATCTGTAAGGTATCTCCTTCTACTACTTCTCCTTTTGCAATGATCCTACTTCCTTTAGAAACTCCTCCTCGTGTTGTAAGCACTTTGGCCAGTTCTGTTTCTAACGTACTCTCTGTTAATTTTGTGTTTAATCGTACATTAGGCTTAATCAAGTCATAAAATAAAGCCACATAATTACTTTTAAACTTTACAAATTCACTCTTTTCTATTCGAGTATTAATAATTTTTGTTACTTCATTGGGAGTTAAAACCTGACCATAGGTTATAGCTTCTGCTGTATTTCCTTTATTAAGAAACAATTGTCTATCATCATCATAAGAATATATTTCCTGTAAAACTCCATACCGGTAAATATCATTTAACAATATTCTACCAAAAAGCAGCGCCTGATCATTAAAACTGGTTTCCTTTAAACTAGATAAATAGGTAGCGTAGGCATTATTATAAGACTCTTTGGCCGTATTCGCTACGATAGTATCATACTCAAAATAAGGTATTACGCTTTCTTTGATTTGATTTTTTTCAGACTCTATTTCTTCAGCCGTTTTGGCTATAGCAAAATCAAATGGGGCATATAAATTTTCATATTGCCACGGTTTACCTTTGCTAAATTCGTATTTAAATATTCCGCCTTTCGGAAACAAATAAACAATTAAAGCTGTAGTACATACAAAAAGGAAAATCCTGTAAAATGAGGATTGTTTACTATAAACTTTGTTAAAAAAACTTTTCACAAGTAAGGTTCTATTATTTAATCAAAAGTACTAAAAAATAAGTCAGAATAACTACCTGGAAATATTGAGTAGTCAATAACATCAACACAAACACACCAATAAGCACTATCATAAGTTCTTTATACCTTGTTAAAATAATAATACCAAATAAACCCTAAAAACAGACTAAAATACTTGTTCATTTCCCCTCGTTTTTCATTGTAAAAAACTTCCGCAACTATTACTATGCAGGAATCTTACTGCTTCAAACGAGAAAAAAGCAACTTCGCATTTTTAGACTATTCTTATAATCTATTTGGTATTACTTTTTGAAAATAGGCTTCTGCCCTTTTTTATTTTTATAATCATAAAACTTTTGATAGCTTTAACATTACTTAGTGACAACATGAAAATGGATAAAAGTAAAGATACCTTAAAAGACTATTTTAAAACTGGTAAAAGACCTACACAAGAGCATTTTGCCGAATTGATTGATAGTATAAACTCACCTTTTATTGGAGAAATGAAACTACTTAGTTTTTCTAAAGTTCCGAAGGGATGGGCAAAATGTAATGGACAATTACTTGCCATAAATGAACATTCAACTTTATTTAGTTTAATTGGCACTAATTATGGAGGTGATGGCATTAACACATTTGCATTACCAAATAACGCTTCTCAAAACTATGTAATTGCATTAGAAGGAAGGATTCCTAACGTTTTGGATGAAGTTTCAGATGAAGCAAATGAAAATTATAATTTAGGACAGCTCACCACTACCGAAATATATAATGAGGTTGATAATGATGGATTTAATGAGTTTCGTTTTCGTTTATTCGATCTGCAAAACGAAGTTATTTTAAGTAGCAGCAAACGTTATTTATCAAAATCATCTGCTTTTGATGCACTTAAAAATGCTGTAAATTATTTTTTAAATGTTCCCGATAGCCTACAAATAAAACAGTCATCAAAAGGAAAGTGGTTTTTTAATATTGTAGATAATTCAACTAAAATTTTAGCCCGTCGAATTGAATATTTTGAAACAGAACAAGCGTGCAAGGAAGAAGTGCTAAGGGTAAAAGAAATTTTAAAGAATGATTAAAACGTTTCTTTAATAAAGTTACTGTCTAACATGTCAATTACACCTATCTATCTAGTTTACAGCAGTAAACCCCAATATTCTTGATTGATTCGTAGATTATAGTACATATCTATACCAAAACTAATGAGGGTCAAATAATGATATAACTACTACGACAAAACATATAAAATCACTCCTTTTAGAGTTTGCGGTTTATAAATAACGTAATCATCTTGTAATTATCTGAATCCTAATAAAATCACAAAAAAAATGATTACAAGCTGCATAAAAGTAACTTTATAGGCAGAAATTCTTGTTAGTAACTTAGCTATGAAGATCCTTTAAAAATCACTAAATTCGCAAGACCACAAAACAATCGTAAAAAACAACAATAATGAGCAAAGAAGTAGTAATTGTATCTGCAGCACGTACCCCAATAGGAAGTTTTATGGGGAGTTTATCTACCATACCGGCAACTCAATTAGGAGCCATTGCCATCAAGGGTGCATTAGATAAAATCAATCTCGATCCAACGCTTGTGCAAGAAGTATTTATGGGTAATGTTGTCCAAGCAGGAAATGGTCAGGCACCAGCAAGACAAGCTGCTTTGGGAGCAGGTATTAGTGATAACGTACCTTGTACTACAGTTAATAAAGTATGTGCTAGCGGAATGAAATCTGTGATTCACGCTGCACAGGCAATTGCTTTGGGAGATGTAGATATTGTTGTTGCAGGTGGTATGGAAAACATGAGTTTGATTCCGCATTATGTAAGATTAAGAGCTGGACATAAATTTGGACCACAAACGCTGGAGGATGGTATGCAAAAGGATGGTTTGGTAGATGTATATGATCAAAATGCTATGGGTACTTGCGCCGATCTTTGTGCTAAGGAACATAATTTTAGTAGAGAAGACCAAGATGCATATGCTATTCAATCATATGAACGATCTGCAAATGCATGGGCCAGTGGCAAATTTGATAATGAAGTAGTTCCTGTATCAGTACCCCAACGTCGAGGAGAACCTGTGGTAATTTCTGAAGACGAAGAATACAAAAATGTAAAGATGGAAAAAATCCCTGCTTTACGTCCTGCTTTTTCCAAAGACGGAACAGTTACAGCTGCCAATGCTTCTACTATAAACGACGGCGCAGGTGCAGTGGTGATGATGAGTACAGAAAAAGCAAAAGAACTAGGGCTTACTCCATTGGTTAAAATAAAAAGTTATGCCGATGCGGCTCAAGAACCCAAATGGTTCACCACTGCCCCAGCCAAAGCATTACCTAAAGCACTTGAAAAATCTGGAATTGATATTAAAGATGTGGATTTTTTCGAATTTAATGAGGCTTTCTCTGTGGTAGGTTTGGCTAATTTAAAAATACTTGGACTTACAGATACAAATACCAACGTTAATGGAGGTGCAGTTTCTCTTGGTCATCCACTAGGATGTTCTGGTGTTCGGATCCTTATTACTTTAATAAATGTATTAGAGCAAAACAACGCCAAAATAGGAGCTGCTGCTATTTGTAATGGAGGTGGTGGAGCATCAGCAATGGTTATTGAACGCTTGTAATAAAAATGTTGATTGCTAAATAAGTTTTTAGTGCATTCGTAATCTTTAATCACCCATTGTCCAACTACTGGTTTTATTACCTGATTTTTATATATAATTCATGCAATACGGCATCTGCAATCTAAGCATTGTTCCTTTACGTCTAGAACCTCAAGATCCTAGTGAAATGGTATCTCAAGTTCTCTATGGAGAACATTTTAAAGTATTAGAAAAACGTAAAAAATGGAGTAGAATTCGTTTAGCTTTTGATCAGTACGAAGGTTGGATAGACAATAAACAATATAGCGAGATTATAGAAAATCAATACAAAGACTTTGATAAATCACCCCTTGATTTGGTGGGCGATATTGCAGAATTTGTAAGTTGTGAAAATAACCAACTAATGGTAGTTTCATTAGGAGCATCATTAAAAGCATTACATTATTTTAATCATCAATATGAAGGCTCTAGAATAACTCAAAAACTAGGGAAAAATAATATCATCAATACGGCACTTTTGTTTCTTAATGCTCCATATCTATGGGGTGGTAAAACTGTTTTTGGTATTGATTGCAGTGGTTTCACACAAATTGTTTATAAACTTAATGGCTACGCTATACTACGTGATGCATCCCAACAAGCTACCATGGGAGAACCTCTAAGCTTTATAGAAGAAAGTGAACCTGGTGACCTCGCGTTTTTTGATAATGAAGAAGGAAGAATAACACATGTAGGCATCATGATGAAAGATAATTATGTGATACATGCACATGGTAAAGTACGTATTGATCGAATAGATCATACAGGTATATATAATGTTGAGAAACGTACGCACACTCATAAATTAAGAGTGATTAAACGAATAGCGCTGTAATGTAATAGGATTCTATAATGAAAACTAAGGTAAATATCATAACTGTGCAGCAAAGTGATAATCAAGCATTGTTAGATATTGGTTATAAAACTTTCTACGAATCGTTTGGACCGCCCATTAATAAGGAAGAAGATATCCAAGACTATTTGAACAACAACTTTACATTAGAAAAAATTAATAAAGAGTTACAAAATCCAAATTCTGAGTTTTATTTTGCCACTATAGATACTCAAATTGTAGGGTATCTCAAAGTAAATTATGCAAATGCGCAAACAGAAAATGTTGCAGGTAATACACTCGAAGTTGAACGAATCTATGTCATCAAAGGATTAAGAGGCAAAAAAATTGGCTTATATCTTTTAGAAAAAGCTATATCTCTGGCCAAACAAAAATCAGCAGAACTTGTTTGGTTAGGAGTATGGAAAGAGAATACAAAAGCCATTAAATTCTATAAAAAAAATGGTTTTGTAACTTTTGATGAACATCAGTTTGTTTTAGGAACAAGCATACAAACAGATTTTATGATGAAATTAGAATTGTAAATCTAAAAATTTTATGATTTTAATAACAACAATAAAACACTATTTGTTTTATATTTGAAACAATCATTTCAGTTAAGATGCCAAAAACAGAAACATTTAATAGAGAACATGTGTTGGAGAAAGCAACAGAAGTATTCCATAAAAAAGGATATAATGGTACTTCTATGCAAGATTTGGTAGATGCCACATCTCTTAACAGGTCGAGTATTTATAATTCATTTGGTAATAAATTAAATATGTTTATTGAGGTGCTCTCCTATTATCAACAACTCAATAATAGTGATTTTAATCAAGGACTCTCTAAATCCTATAATGCAAGTGAGGCCATCAAAATTATTTTCAATATAAATCTATCAAGAATTTTAAATGATAATGATCGTAAAGGATGTTTGATTGTAAATTGTAAATCAGAAATGACCAATCAAGAACCGTTAATTACTTCTTTTATGGAAAAACACCAAGATAGAATGGTCGCAGTGTTGGAGGATATAGTAAGTAAAGGACAAATGGAAAAAGTATTTAACGAAGAACAAACGGCTAACCAATATGCGTTGTATTTGTTCACTGCTATACAGGGATTACAGATGACTGGAATTTTAAATAAGAGCAAAGAAGATCTTACTAACTTGATTAATACAATTCTTAAAGTCTTAGAATAATTTTTTTACCTAATAATGAAATGATCGTTTCAAATATAAATTTAAAAAATAGAAAATGAAAAAATTACAAAACAAAGTAGCCGTTATTACCGGGGCAAACAGTGGTATAGGCCTTGCAACCGCCAAATTATACCTAGAACAGGGTGCAAAAGTAGTTCTATCTGGTAGACGTCAGGAAGCTCTTGATGAAGTTAAAAAAAGCTTAGAAGGTGAATTTATTACGGTTAAAGCCGACGTTTCTATTGCAGAAGATAACAAAAGACTCATCGAAGAAGCCACCAAAGCCTTCGGAAAAATAGATATTTTATTTCTTAATGCCGGTATTGCCCCTTTGTCTCCTACCAATGAGATAACAGAAGAGCACTATGATACTGTCTTTAACACCAATGTAAAAGGCCCCATCCTGGCTACAAAAGAAGCACTGCCGCATATAAACGACGGAGGTACTATTGTATTTACCAACTCTATTGTTACACAAAAAGGGTTTGATGGTCTAGGGATTTACTCTGCTACAAAGGGAGCATTAAGAGCATATCAAAGAGTACTAACTTCTGAGGTAAAATCAAGAAAAATACGTGTTAATTCTATTGCACCGGGTCCCATAGAAACTCCAATATATGATAAAATGAATCTTCCGCAAGATGTAGTAGAAGAAATGGGAAAAGGTTTTGCTCAACAAGTACCGTTAGCACGTTTTGGAACTGCCGAAGAAGTAGCCAAATCAGCACTATTTTTGGCATCAGATGACGCATCTTATATAAACGGAGTAGAATTAGAAGTAGATGGTGGATTAAGTCAGATATAGGATGATTCAATGAAAAATCAAACTATTAGCAAGAAAGTTAATAGTATTTAGTCAAATACCTTCTCACAAAACCATGTTTTTGAGAAGGTATTGTTATTTCAGGGTTATATTTCACATAAACTATCAACACATATAAAGCACTTATTTACAAACAATTACTATGCTTTCTATCGATTTTCACTACCTTTTATTATGTTTTATTTATAATACTTACTTATAAATGACTATTTTACAAGAATGAAATGGTTCTTATTTATTGCATTTTCTTTTCTTATTGGGTATATATCAATCAGTCCTGAAACCTATATTGGAAAATGGCAAATCACAGGTGGATCTATTATTGAAATTTATAGAGATGGAGATACGTTCTACGGAAAAATATATAAACGAGCAGAAAACCCTTTATCAAATTTCAACGGTTTAGACAATAAGAACCCTATTAAGGAACTACAAGGAAGGCCGCTAGTTGGCATGAACATTTTAGAAAACCTCAGTTTTAAAGATGGCGTTTTATCAGGAGGAACCATTTATAATGCAGATAGTGGCAAAAGTTACATTGTAAAGGTTTGGATTGATAGTGAGGATATTAATATTTGTTATATCAGAGCCTATAAAAGTATCCTATTTAAAACCTTTACTGCCAAAAGAGTAATTCAATAAGAAGACAACATCTCCTATTTTTTTTCATCTCAATTATTTATTGGTTTTAATAACAGGCAACCATTGGTTTCTTATCCGCGTCTATTATACTAGACATCAAAAACAACTATACTAACCAAAACAAAACCAATGAAAAAAACTGCCATCATTATTGGGATATTATTCTTAATACAATTTGTTCTAGGAGTTCTTTTAAATCAATTTTTAATCGGGCCTATCACCTTTGACCCCGATTATCTTGTTATTGCATCTGCCAATACGTCGCAATTAATTATTGGTACTTTTATAAGTATACTAAGTGGCGCTTTAACTGTTTGGATTGCCGTCAAATTATTCCCTTTTTTTAAGCCATTCAGTCATACCTTAGCATTATTATATGTTGGGTTCTCTGTTGTAAGCTTTACCGTTACCCTTATTGATATTGTAGGAGTATTATCTCTATTATCTGTAAGCATAGAATATACCAACCCAGAAATGCAAAATGGCGATTTCTTAAAAACGATAGGAACTATATTTTACGCAATTCGGGTTTGGACTCATTACTTGGTTTTGCTGATTGCTGCATTAAACCTTACCGTATTTTATAGTGCTTTATTTATTTCTAAATTACTCCCTAGATTTATTTCGACCTGGGGGTTACTAGCCGTATCATTAATGTTAGCTGCGTTAATTTTAAACATTTTTGATGTAATAACTTTTGAAACCGAAATGATGTTATTCCTTCCGTTGGCTATAAATCAATTAGTTTTGATCGCATGGTTATTAATAAAAGGGTTTTCAGAGTCAAACAATTTTAATACTTCGCATACGACAAAACTGGATATACAATAAGAGTTTTTATCTACCAGAGATTGTTAAAACAATCTCTGGTAGATAAACATATACAACTATACACTCTTTATACGTTATTAAAAGCTTGTTCTATATCCCAAATTAAATCTTTAGTATGCTCTACTCCTATTGATAATCGAACCAATTGATCAGTGATATTCATTTGCGCTCGTTGTTTTTCATCTACTCCTGCATGAGTCATTGTTTTTGGATGTTCTGCCAAACTTTCTGTACTTCCCAAGCTAACAGCTAATTTCATCAATTTCAAGTTATTTAAAAATTTAAACGCTTCGGTTTCTCCTCCTAAAATATCAAAAGAAACCATAGCTCCTGGTGCAGAACACTGTTTTTTATAAGTAGAATAAGCCTTGGTCCCCTTCTCTAACACTCCCAGATAATAGACCTTTTTTACCTTAGGATGTTTCATTAAATAATCTGCTATTAATTGAGCATTACTAGTTTGCTGATCCATTCTAACTTTTAATGTCTCCAAGCTTCTAAGCATCAACCATGCCGTATGAGGGCTTACCATATTGCCAAAAAAAGTTCGTAATGTTTTTACACGTTGCATTAGCATTTCATCACCCAGAACCGCCCCTGCAATAAGATCACTATGTCCACCAATGTATTTTGTTGCAGAGTATACTACCAAATCTGCTCCACATTGTAAAGGGTGTTGCCAAAGTGGTCCCATATAGGTATTATCCACAGCTACCAATATTCTTTTCTCGTTTGTACTATATTGATTCGCAATCTGACTAAATTCTTCAATATCGACAATACAATTGGTTGGGTTTGCTGGTGTTTCTAGATAGATCATTGCCAATTTATCTGCATATCCCGAATCATCAATTAATTGAATTACTTCTTCTTTACTTTGATGCGGCATGATACCGATCGTATGAACCCCTATTTTATCCAAGAAATGTTGAATAAAATGGTCAGTTCCCCCATACAACGGATTACTATAAACCAATAGGTCTCCAGGTTTAAGAAACTCTAATAATACAGTACTAATAGCAGACATACCACTTTCAAAAACAGCACAATCATCTGCTTTATCCCATAAACATAACCGATTTTCGAGAATTTCGAGATTAGGGTTATTTATTCTACTATAAATAAGCCCTAGTTCTTCTTTTGGTGATTTCTCTCGCAAACCATAAGCCAATTCGAAAAAAGCTTTTCCTTCTTCTGCTGTTTTAAAAACAAAAGTTGATGTTTGAAAAATTGGACATTTTATAGCTCCTTCAGATAGCTCGGGTTTATATCCATAAGTCATCATTAAACTTTCTGGATTAAAATCATGTATATTCATTTTGCAATTTTTTAATCAATTAATAATCAAGTAAAAACGCTCTTAATCAAAGCTTTACGCGTATTGTATAAAAATAAAGTATAAAGAATATAAATCCAATTAAATACAAATAATAAGAATAAAAAACTATTATATTAAAATTGATAGAATATTATCCTATTTTTATGCTTAAAACATGAATAATTAAGGAAAATATTATGGACAAAATCGATAAAGAAATAGCACTTCTACTTCAAAAAGATGCTAAAATAACTATCAAAGAAATTGCAGAACGCTTAAATCTTACAACCACACCAATCTTTGAACGTGTAAAAAAACTAGAGAAAGAAGGATACATAAAGTCATATAAAGCAATACTGGATAGAAAAAAAATAGGATTACAACTTATGGTATTTTGCAATATTACCTTAGATCTTCATCAAACAGATTATTTAAAGAAATTTGAAAAAGATATACAACAATTTCAAGAGGTAGTAGAATGCTATCATATTGCAGGAATGTTTGATTATTTAGTAAAAATTTATATCAAGGATATGGAGCACTATCAATATTTTTTATCAAATAATCTAGCTTCGTTAGACAACATTTCTAAGGTACAAAGTTCCTTTGTTATGACAGAAGTAAAAGATTTTTCGTATGTTAAGATTCCGTAAAAAACATAATTAGTCCATTTGTCGGTTATCAAATAGCGTATGAAAAGTTTGTCTTGTCATTTCATATCTATTTACTGATTGATAAAAATTAATCCAACCTGGGGTGGTCATATAATTTTTTATAAATGTAAACCCTACTTTTGGAAGTACTTTATTAGGTGCAGGATTTAAAGCATAAGGTTCGCAAATAAGTTTTTTAAGACTAAAGTTCCTAAAGTAAAAAGGAATTGTCTTTTTTAATAACGTTACTCCTACTCCTTTATTTCTTAGGTTTTCTTTCCATAAATGTAAATGCATAGTGGCTGTTTCACCAAATACAATTTTATTGATATTAGAATGTCCTACCGCTTCATTATTTATTTCCCAAATTATGTAATAGAACTCCTTTTCCTCTATAGACGTTTCAATTTCAAGTCGTATTTTTTCGACCCAATCTTTACGGCTCGGTAGCTTATTTTTGTCAGCTCCCATTCCTTTAAGAAAAGATGATGAAGCATTCCTAAAGTAATCTGCAATTACTTCGACATCCATTTGCTTCATTTCTCTAACCGAAACATTCATACTGCATCACTTTTTTAATTGATCATCAACATATTTACAGAATGCAACCCATAAACAACTTATGTACAACAATATAAGCTATCTCATGATCTTTACTAATAATTCTTTTAAAAGATCACCTTGTGGCAGGTTTGCAGCTCCTACTCCTTTACTTTTTACATCAGCATCTCTAAGACATGCTATAATACTACTTACTTTTTTCATAGGATAATTACGAGCCGCTTCAGAATAATCTTTTACAAAATAAGGGTTTATCTTAAGCTCTGATGCCACATTTCTTTGTGACTTATCAGACAAACCATGATACTGCAGCACCTGAGAGAAAAAACTATATAATAAAGAAATAGTCACTACCAAAGGGTTATCCTTAGGGTTTTGGGTAAAATAGTTAATTATACGATGTGCTTTAATACTATCTCTGACACCTATTGCTTTGCGAAGTTCAAAATTATTAAACTCTTTACTGATTCCAATATTTTCTTCGATGTGATGAGCTGTAATTTGTGAACCTGAAGGAATGATTAATTTTAACTTTTCTAATTCATTATTAATTTTCCCTAAATCTGTTCCCAAAAATTCGACCAACATTTGAGAAGCTTTTGGTTCTATTGCATATTTAGCTCCTGCCAATACTCTTTTGATCCAATCTGCTACCTGATTTTCGTACAACTTTTTACTTTCAAAAATCACCCCATTTTTCGATACCGCCTTATATAGTTTTTTTCTCTTATCGATTTTCTTATACTTATAACACACAACCAGTACGGTCGATGGTTGTGGGTTTTCTGCATAACTCACCAATTTCTCAATCGTTCTTGATAATTCCTGAGCTTCCTTTACAATCACCACTTGTTTATCGGCCATCATGGGAAAACGTTTTGCATTCGCGACAATATCATCAATACTTACATCTCTACCATAAAGAATCATTTGATTAAACCCTTTCTCCTCTTCTGCCAGTATATTTTTATCTATAAATTCTGAAATCCTATCAATGTAATACGGTTCTTCACCCATCAAGAAATAAATAGGCCTAATATTTCCGTTTTTAATATCGCTTACTATTTGTTTTACTTCATCCATTCAGAAAAAATCATCAAATTTGTGTTATGCAAAAGCTAAATTTTCCAGAGTATCGCTTTAGGTTCAAAAGTAGCGAAAATAAAGTTTCTATTTTTGACCGTATTCGTAAAAAATTCTTTATTCTCACGCCAGAAGAATGGGTAAGACAACATACATTACATTATTTAATAGAAGAAAAAAAATATCCTGAAAGTTTAATTAATGTTGAAAAGCTAGTAAAGGTAAATGATCTTAATAAGCGATATGATATCATTATTTACAATCCTGACGGTAGTATTCATCTCATTATAGAATGTAAATCTGCAAATGTCAAAATTACACAAGAAACATTTGATCAAATAGCCAGGTACAATCTCGCCCTGGATGCAGATTATTTAATGATTACCAATGGTATAAACCATTACTATTGCCAAATGAATTATACCGATAATTGCTACGTTTTCTTGAAAGACATACCTAATTATAAAAGGAATTATTAGACATGATACTTTGACTGTTCTTTTTATAAAAATTATTTCTTTTACATTACTCTATTTCGAATCAAACTTCTTTACTTTGCAGCCGTGAATATCGCTATTGTCATATTAAACTGGAATGGAAAATCTCTGCTAGAGCAATTTATGCCTTCGGTGGTCAAATATTCTAAAGAAGCTACAGTATACCTTGCTGATAATGCATCGACAGATGATTCTATAGAATTTGTAAAACGTACATTTCCTGAGGTAAAAATAGTTAAGAATGAAGTTAACGGGGGATATGCCAAAGGATATAATGATGCTTTGGAAAAAATTGATGCAGATGTTTACTGTTTATTAAATAGTGATGTTGAAGTTACACAAGATTGGTTAGTTCCTATAGAAGAAAAGTTTACTACAGATTCTAACATTGCAGCAATACAACCCAAAATTCTTGATTACAAAAAGAAAACTCATTTTGAATATGCAGGTGCAGCGGGTGGCTATATAGATCGATTGGGTTACCCGTACTGTAGAGGTAGGGTTTTTGATACACTAGAAAAGGATATGGGTCAATATGATGACACAACTACCATATTTTGGGCGAGTGGTGCTTGTTTGTTTATTAGAAAGCAAATATTTGAAGAAGTAGGGAAACTAGATGAAGATTTTTTTGCACACCAGGAGGAAATCGATTTATGTTGGAGGATTTATAACCAGGGATATAAAATAGTATATACAGGTGCATCTGTTGTATATCATTTGGGTGGAGCGACACTACAAGTAATGAATCCGAAAAAAACATTTTTAAATTTTAGAAATAGTTTATTCCTCCTTCTCAAAAACGTGCCAGGAAATAGTGTATGGTTTTTATTATTTATGAGAATGATATTAGATGGCATCGCAGCTTTAAGATTTATTTTAAAAGGTAAATTTTTGCATTTCATCGCTATTTTTAATGCACATATGAGCTTTTACATGAAATTTGGACTTTTTATAAAAAAACGGAGAAATCTTTTTAGAAGAGGGAAATATTATTCCCTTTTTTCCGTTGTATGGCAATATTTCATTTTAAAACGAAAGCATTTTAATCAATTATAAAAAGGATATAATAAATTATTGTTAATGACCTTACAAAACGTCACATTTTTAATAATTTTGAGTTATATAACCACAAGAACAAAAGACTAAACAAATTTTCTGATGAAAAAAGTAATGATTATTGGGGCTTCTCTAGCAATTTTATTCTCTTCGTGTGTTTCACAAAAGAAATATGCCGAGCTAGAAGCCAAGAAAAAAGAAACTGAAGATTTATTAAACACTGCTACGGTTAAGCTAAATAGCTGTCTAGAAGAAAAAGCTAGCGCTAGTTCACAACTAAAAGTATTACAAGACCAGGTATCCAATTTAAAAAATCAAAATTCTGCTCTATTAAATAACGTAGGTAATTTAGCTACACTTTCTGCCAAAGAAGCCGAAAACTTAGAAAAATCTTTGGAAAGCATTAAAGAGAAAGATATGCAAATAAGAACGATGCAAGATGCTATCACCAAAAAAGATTCTGTTACACTTGCTTTGGTAACAAGTCTTAAAGGAGCATTGGGTAATCTAGCCGATGAAGATATCGAGATAAATGTAGAAAAAGGAGTTGTTTATGTATCTATTTCTGACAAATTACTTTTCAAGAGTGGAAGCTATAATGTTTCTCCTCGCGCAAGAGAGGTACTTGGTAAAGTTGCAAAAGTAGTTAATGACAAACCAGATATCGAATTTTTGGTAGAAGGACATACAGATAATGTTCCTATCAAAAATAAGGTACTATTGGATAACTGGGATCTAAGTGTAAAACGTGCTACTTCTGTTGTAAGAGTATTACAAAAAGATTTTAAAGTAGATCCTAAGCGCATGACAGCAGCTGGAAGAAGTTATTATATACCTGTTTCTGACAATAGTACCTCTGCAAATCGCGCTAAGAACAGAAGGACTAGAATTGTGGTTTTACCAAAATTAGATCAATTCTATAACATGATCGAGGATGGTATGAAAAAAGCCACTCAAGGAGGAAATTAAACACATTTCTCAAAATAAATAGTAAAAAAAGATCGCTCAAAAGCGATCTTTTTTTTATTCCTTTTACTAAATCATAAAAAAAACTTAAAATAAACTATTATATTTACTTCTCTATAAAACCCTAAATAAAAAAAATGAAAAAAAACTTAACCTTATTACTTCTGTTAGTAGGTGTTTTATCTGCACAAGCTCAATCCTATATTGGATTTTTAACCGATAACTATAGTGGTGTTCATAGCGTTATAAGTAATCCCGCAAATATTGTTGATTCAAGATTTAAATCTGATATTAATCTAGTAGGTGTCAGTGCTTTTGTTACCAATGATTATTATGCCGCTAAATTTGGTGATGCTATTAAAAGTGATTACGATTTTGAAGACGATGCAAAAACGTTTGCTTTAGAAAAAAACAATATTGTAGGTAACTTAGATATCTTCGGACCATCATTTATGTTTAATATTAACAGTAAAAATGCTATTGCTATTTTTACTCGTGCCAGGGCATTTTATGCTGTAAATGATATCAACGGAGAATCAATAGAAAGACTCTTCGAAGATGATCTAAGCGTTAACGGTAGTTTTTCTATAAATGAAGGTGACGCTGCAATTAATGTTCATGGTTGGGCAGAATTTGGTGTATCGTATGGACGTGTATTAATGAACAAAGATCAACATTTCCTAAAAGGAGGTATTAGCATCAAATACTTACAAGGTCTTGGAAATGCCTATGCCCAAGGAGAAAATTTATCTATTGATTTTAGTCCAAATAATTTATTTACGGGTAATGGAATTGTTACAACCACTGGTGAAGTTGCCTATGGATACAGTGAAAATCTCGAAGAAGATCAAGATAATCTGGAATTAGTAAAAGGAGCTTCTGGTTTTGGAGCTGACTTAGGATTTACGTATGAATGGAGACCTAAGCATGAAGAATATAAATTTACCGATAGCAAAGGAGAAACATATGATTTAAAAGATGTCAATAAATATAAATTAAAATTTGGATTGTCATTAACAGATATCGGATCAATATCTTATGATGATGGTGTAGAGGAACGTTATAATTTTGATAATGTAATAAACGAAAATAGTTTTGAAAGCATTGAAGACCTTGATGATATTAGTAATTTCTATACTACCATAGCTACCGATGGAACTAGCAAAGCTGTTTTGCCAACTGCATTACACCTAAATGCAGATTGGAATATTAATCAGCTATTTTATGTTAACCTAAATACAGATATCGCCCTTACATCAAAAACAAAAGTAAATACCAGTAGTATAGCCAATGTGGTTTCCTTAACACCAAGGTTTGAAAGTAAATGGTTTAGTTTTTACTCTCCTTTAAGTATTGTGCAGTATAGTGGTTTTCAATGGGGTGCTGGGCTAAGAGTTGGACCTTTATATGTTGGATCAGGATCTATAATATCAGTATTAGTTAGTGATGAATCCAAAGCAGCAGATGCCTATGTAGGGCTTAAAGTACCAGTATATCAATCAAGACCCAAAGACAAAGATGGAGATGGTGTTTTGGACAAAGTTGATGAGTGCCCCGATACAAAAGGGCCAGAAGAAAACTATGGTTGCCCATGGCCAGATACCGATGGTGATACAGTTCTAGACAAAGACGATCAATGTGTTGATGAAGCAGGAGAAGTCGAAAACAATGGTTGCCCATGGCCTGATACCGATGGTGATACGATTTTAGATAAAGATGATCAATGTCCAAATGAAGCTGGAGAAATAGGTAATAATGGTTGCCCTTGGCCAGATACCGATGGTGATGGAGTATTGGATAAAGATGATAATTGTCCTAATGAAGCAGGAACGGTTGCTAACAATGGATGCCCAGAAGAACCAGAAGTTACAGAAGAGGTTCAGAAGACTCTAAATGAATATGCAAAAACAATTCTTTTTGATTCTGGAAAATCTTCTATTAAATCTGAATCAAATGAAGTACTGAATAGCATAGTTAGTATTCTTAATGAATATCCAACAGCAAAATTCACCGTAGAAGGTCATACAGATAGTGCTGGTAGTAATAGTCTTAATCAAAGGTTATCTGACTCAAGAGCCAACGCTGTTAAAAATTACCTAGTTCAAAACGGTATTGACCAATTTAGGTTATCTGCTATTGGATATGGAGAAGACAGACCTATTACCTCTAATAAAACCAGAGCAGGAAGAGCTCAAAACAGACGCGTAGAAATTAATCTTGTAAAGTAATAATATACAGATAATTAATAAAAAAATAATCCCTAAGAATAAATTCTCAGGGGTTATTTTTTTATTAATTCTTAAATTCTAAATAATATCTATAGGACCTTTTCCCTCTCTTAGTAATACTGGTTCTCCATTGGTAAGATCAATGATAGTCGAAGGAATATTACCTCCATATCCACCATCAACTACAATATCTACCAAATTATCCCATTTCTCGAGGATTAATTCGGGGTCTGTGGTATACTCTATAACTTCATCTTCATCATGAATAGAACTAGATACAATGGGGTTACCTAGGCCTTCTACTATTTCCATACAAATCGCATTATCAGGAACACGAATACCAACTGTTTTCTTTTTTTTAAAAACGGTAGGAAGATTATTATTACCTGGTAAAATATAAGTATAAGCTCCTGGTAACGTTCTCTTTAATAGTTTAAAAGTGGTTGTATCTATTTGTTTTACATAATCAGAAAGATTACTAAGATCTCTACATATAAACGAGAAATTAGCTTTGGCCAATTTTACTCCTTTTATTTTTGCTATGCGCTCTAAAGCTCTATTATTAGTAATATCACAACCTAATCCATATACAGTATCTGTTGGATAGATAATCACCCCTCCTCTTTTTAAACAATCTACGATTTGTTGTACTTTTCTGGGATCTGGATTATTATCATACAGTTTTATAAACTCGGCCATGTTCAAATATTATGGATACTATACTATTTTTAGTTTTGCAAACCGAAGTAATAATTTTTTAATTCCTCCTTTATCAAAATTAATTTCGGCTTTTTTGTCCTGCCCTACTCCTTCTATTCTGAGTACTTTTCCTATTCCAAATCTCATATGTTCTACCATTGTCCCTGGGCTAAGATCTCCTTCAGAAAGGCTACTACTACTTTGATTTTCAGACCCATTAGTGATTGGCCTTAATTTTCTAAGTTTTTGTAATTGCTCTTCTGTAGGCTTATGAGCCAATGGTGGTGATCCAGATATTGGCTTTTTAAGTCTAAGTTTACTCTTATCAACCTCACCAAATATATCAGAATCGATCAGGGGTTTAAATCGATAACTTTCTATTGGAGTTATGTATTCTATATACTTCTCATCAATTTCTTCTATAAATCTACTAGGTTCGGCATCTACAAGTTTACCCCATCTGTAACGAGATTGTGTATAAGTAAGGTAAGCTTGTTTTTCTGCACGTGTAAGTGCTACATAGAACAAACGTCGTTCTTCTTCAAGTTCACTTCTAGTATTCATACTCATTCCTGAAGGGAAAAGATCTTCTTCCATACCCACGATATACACATATGGAAATTCTAACCCTTTTGCCAGGTGAATCGTCATTAAAGCAACTCTATCATCATCTCCTGTATCCTGATCAAGATCTGTAGCCAGTGCAACATCCTCTAAAAACTCTGCTAGTGACCCTCTGGTATCGGCCAACTCTTTTTGTCCTTCAACAAAGTCTCTGATACCGTTTAAGAGTTCTTCTATATTTTCTATTCTTGCTATTCCTTCGGGGGTACCATCTTTTTTAAGTTCCTGAAGTAATCCAGTCTTTTTAGCAACCATTTCTGTCAAAACAAATGCATCAGACGTATCATTAGTAATTTGAAAACTCTTAATCATAGTGATAAAGTTTTCTAATCTGGTTTTGGTACCACCATTAATTTTTAAGTTAATACGATCCAGATTTTCTATAACTTCGAAAACAGAACGATCATAATGATTCGCTGCAACCATTAATTTATCAACAGTAGTCGCTCCAATTCCTCTTGCAGGATAGTTAATGACACGTTTTAAAGCTTCCTCATCTTTAGGATTTACAATAAGTCGCAAATAAGCCAATACATCTTTTATTTCCTTTCTTTGATAAAAGGACAATCCTCCATAAATTCTGTACTTAATATCACGTTTTCGTAGCGCATCTTCTATCGCACGTGATTGTGCATTGGTTCTATATAAAACAGCAAAATTTCCATTATCCAATTGATGCTGCATTTGATTCTCAAAAATCGAACTGGCAACATATCTACCTTCATCGGCATCAGTAATTAATCGGTTGACCATTATTTTTGGTCCATCATCATTGGCCGTCCAAACGACTTTATCCAGCTTCGTCTTGTTTTTATCTATGATAGAGTTTGCAGCTTCAACGATATTTTTTGATGATCTGTAATTTTGCTCTAATCGATATTGTTGTACGTTATCATAATCTTTCTGGAAATTTAAAATATTATTGATATTTGCCCCTCGAAAAGCATAAATACTTTGCGCATCATCTCCCACCACACAAATATTTTGAAATTTATCAGACAACGCTCTTACAATCAAGTACTGTGAATGGTTTGTATCTTGATACTCATCTACCAATATATATTTAAATCTATTTTGATATTTGGCTAAAACCTCTGGAAAACGATTTAATAACTCATTTGTTTTTAGTAAGAGGTCATCAAAATCCATTGCTCCTGCTTTAAAACATCGATCCACATAATGTTCATAAATCTCTCCCATACGTGGCCGTTTTGCCATCGCATCTGCTTCTACAAGTTCAGAATTTTGAAAATATGCCTTTACCGTAATCAGACTATTCTTGTAAGATGAAATACGAGAATACACTTGTTTGTACTTATAGATATCCTTATCAAGCCCCATTTCTTTAATGATAGAGGCAATTAATCGCTGTGAATCCTGTGTATCATATATTGTAAAATTAGAAGGGTATCCTAACTTATCAGCTTCAAACCTAAGAATCTTTGCAAAGATAGAATGAAATGTACCCATCCATAAATTTTTTGCTTCAGATGAACCCACAATATCAGCGATCCTTTTTTTCATCTCACGAGCTGCCTTATTCGTAAATGTTAAAGACAGTATATTAAAAGAATCTATCCCCTTATGCATCAGATATGCTATACGATATGTAAGCACTCTGGTTTTTCCCGAACCGGCACCAGCAATCACAATCATAGGTCCATCTATTTGAAGTACCGGAGCCCGTTGTGCATCATTTAACTCTGCAATATATTCTTCCAAAAGTAATCGAATTTAAAAAGTCGAAATTTAAGCAAACATAGACTGTTATGGAAACCTATTGAAGGTTTTTTGTAAACATATTATAGTCAATAACTTTTAAAGAAATCATATCTAGTTTAATATTTAATCTATTCTCTTCAGGGAAAAAACACCTCAATTAAATTTAAACAATAGAGTAATTAATCAACAGTTAATTTCCTACATTGTTAATATCTTTTCTGTAAAAAATATAGACAAAACGCACAAAATTAAGACAAAATACATTATATTTATAATATCTAAGTTCAAGTAATTTGATCAATTAATTAACCTAACCTCATATTTATGGCCCCTAACATGAATGTACAATTGGTACAAAAAGAGCAAATAGAATTTTTAAAATTTCCTAAAAAAGATGTCCTAGAGAATAAGAAAGATCAAATTGATCGTTTTTTAAAGTTACAAAGAGCGCTCTCTTTGGGTAATCTAGAACATCAAAAAGTAAGAATTGTCTTTGTAGATGATAATGGTTTCAAAAAAGTTGAAACTACGATATGGGGAATAACTGATAAGGAAGTTATTCTAAAACGTTCGATGATAATTCCGCTTAAAAGAATCATTAGTATATCTTAATTCATTTTTAATTTTTATAAATACCCATATCTCCTTAGCCAAGAGATATAATTAAAGTGAGTTGCTAAAGCTCACGAAATCAACAAGACGTATTTTAGTCTCTTCTAAATACGTCTTTTTTTATATTTTAAATAAAAAATATAACATACAAATATGTACTAAAATTAGTAATATCAAGTTGTATACATACCCTAATTAAGATTTAGTCACGTCCAAATGAAAACAAAATTACCTCAGATTCTTACCCTAGCAATTGCTATTATATTAAGTTACAGCACGCAGGCACAATTAAAATCACCTGTATTGATCGCAAAAAATCAGGAGAATTTTATTAATAAGATCATGCATCCAAAAAAAAGTAAACCTGCTAAGGTTAAACTTTCTAATAATCAATCCTACAGTTTTATCACAAATACAATAAAAAAGTCTTCTAATAGTCTTGTTATTAGTGGTGGAGTAAATAATGAAAAAAGATCTACTTTTTCTTTTGTCAAAACTAATAAAAAATTAGATGGACGTATTATTTTGTATGATTCCAAAAAAGCTTTTACTGTATTTTCTAAAGATAATGATGCAGTATTTTTACAAGAAGTAGATATCAATACTTTGGTTTGTACAGAATATGAACTAGTAGATATCTATGAGCCAGAAAACAAGCTTAAAGCACAGAAGAATGTTGCATCAAAACTTCCGGTATCATTAGAAAGTTTACCAGGCGCCGAAGGAGTAATTTATATCGATTTTGATGGAGAGCTAGTTACTAATACCAGTTGGGTGAATTCTGGGACTATAGATGCAAAATCACCTAATTTTTCGGATGCAAAAATCACAGAAATTTGGAAAATTATGGCAGAGGATTTTCGTCCTTTTAACCTTAACGTTACCACACGTAGAGATATTTTTGAAGCGGCTCCCAGAAACCGTAGAATCATGTGTATTTTTACAACGACCAAAGACGCTTCTCCCGGTGCAGGTGGAGTTGCCTATCTTAACTCTTTTTCCTGGAATCATACAGAAGAGCCTTGTTGGGTATATAATTTAGGTACCCGATCTGCAGGAGAAACAGGATCTCATGAGGTAGGTCATGCACTTGGCTTGGGGCATGATGGTAGACCAGGCGAAACCTATTATGCCGGGCATGGGCAATGGAGTCCTATCATGGGATGGAGTGCCAATACAACGCTAGGACATTGGAGTGTTGGAGAATATCCAAATGCTAATAATAATCAGGACGATATCGCGATAATAACCAATGACCGAAATGGTGTTGGTTATCAAGAAGATGATCATGGTAACACAATTAATGAAGCAACTCCTATACAAGTATCTAATTCTGGAAATGTAAGTGCAGATCAAAACTTTGGACTTATTTCTACAAGAAATGATAAGGATATTTTTTCTTTTGCTGTAGAAACTGGTGATGTCTCTTTTTCTTTTCGACCAGATCCAGATTATCCAAATTTAAATATTCAGGCTAGGATTTTAAACGAATTGGGCGAAGAAGTTGCTTTTTCTGATCCAAACGGACTTAGTGCTTCTATTGCACAAAACTTAACAGAAGGTGTTTACTATATAGAAATCGATGGCGTGGGTGAGGGTAATTTGACTACAGGATACTCTGATTACTCATCCTTAGGTAATTACTCTATATCAGGGAATTACAATCCTGGAGATAATTCAATGCCACCTTTATCAGATTTTACAGCTACCCAAAATTGCTTACAAGTAATATTCGAAAACAGATCAACAAACATTGTAAATTCTTATTTGTGGGATTTTGGAGATGGTCAAACTTCTACAGAAGAAAACCCGACACATACCTATGATAGAAGCGGAACATATACTGTATCGCTAGTTACCACAAATAATTCTGGTAATAACAAACGAGAAAAAGCAAACTTTATAGCCATTACAACACCTAATCAACCGGTTATAAACGATCAAATCATTTGTGTTGGCTCATCTGCAATCCTAGAGGTAACTGGTAATAGTGATTATATGTGGTATACCGATCCGTTAGGAGGAACAAGTATTGCCTCTGGTGCTGTTTATCAATCACCTACACTTACTACTAATACTACCTATTATATAGAAGGAATCATAAATGGTTGTACAACCGATACCAGAACTCCTGTAAATATTACGGTTACAGAAAATCCACAACTACCTACCGTTTCTGATCAAAATATCTGTATTGGCCAATCTGGTACTCTTATCATAGCAGGTAGCAGTGAGTATGATTGGTTTACCACACCTACAGGAGGAACAAGTATTCATAAAGGAACATCCTTTACAACACCAAACCTAATCAATTCAACAACCTATTATATAGAATCTAGTGTTCCTAATTGTAAAAGCGGTACAAGAACAGAAATAACAGCAAATGTTATAGAAGTTCCAGAAGAACCTATACTAGTAATTGATGAAAAAGATAATAGTTTATCTGTTCCTCAAAATTATTCTTCATATCAATGGTATAATTATCAAACGAAAATTGATAATGCTACTCAATCTACATATACTCCAAAAGAAAAAGGAAATTATTATGTTGAGGTTTTTAATGAAAGTGGATGTAGTAGTATTTCTAATTCATTCATTATAGAAGAAACCATCCCAGATGTATTAAATGAGAGCTTGGACTTACATTCCTATTTCCCTAATCCAGTTGTTGCTTCTGAAGAATTTTTATATATAAACGGGCTTACTATAGAAGATCATAGTATTAGTATTGTGAACCTTAGAGGTCAGAAAGTACTAGATTTTTCAATATTGGACTTAGGGCAGCAAAAAATAGATATGTCTTCATTACCCAAAGGATTATATATGATATTAATAAATAACGAACCTTTAGGAAAGGTAATACGTAAATAAAATAGAGATACAATTTTGTACATAAAAACCATCTATTGTTACGATATTTATAACATTTAGATGGTTTTCTAAAATATTAAGAAAAACCTCTTTTTATATTTTAAATGAAGTAAACACTTTATTATCAATCACTTTCTCTAAATTAATAACATTTATTTGAGATGTTTCATTTAAACTTCCATAATTGGTATACACCCTAACTTTAAGGAATTTTGGGTATTTAAAGTTAGCAACTTTTTTTGGCACTTTAAGATTTATAAACCATTCACCAGTTTCGAGGTCAGAAATTGTAAATTCTTTAGAATTATATCCATCTTTTAACTCATTAATAAAAGCATCTTTACTCTTTTCTTTTGTATGATCTATAGTAAAGTATTGTTTTTTAGAATTTATAATCTGTAGTTCATACTCTGTCTGAGGATGAGACCATTCTGCAACAACCCGTAACTTATGTTTTACTATACTTAGGTATTCTTGAGGAACATTTCTTATTTTCCAGGATTGATTCCTTTTAAAAAGAAGTCCCTTAAAATCATTGCTTATTTGTTCCTTTAAGCCATCAAAAGTTGGTATCCCTTTAATCTTATTAGAAACAATTTTATTAAAATAATCTATCGACTTCTGATGTTCTTCAGATACTTTGTAATGATTAGCAAGATCGAGATAGGTTTGCGATATTGTAGGAGAAATTTTAATGATTCTTTTATATAATTGATGTGACTTTTTAAAAAGCCCTCTCTTCTCTAGATTAAAGATTAAAACTTTAAGAATTGATGTATCATTAGAGAACGATTCTGCCAGATTAGAAAGTACCTGTTCTCCTTTTTCGCTATCATTAGTATCAAAAAAATAATCAGAAGCGTTTATAAAATAATTTACATTTTTAAGGTTCACTTTCTGTTGAGTCAAGTAATAATCATATGCCTTATTAACATCATTAAACCCTTTTAATGTTGAAAAAAGTTTAGATTCTTTGTTTTTGGACACTAGCAAAGGAGCATCAAAAATATTATACTTAATCTCTAAAGGTTTATTTTTATCTTCTACACCAGTACTTTGGGTTCCTCCTGCTTTGGTAGTGATAATAATCACACCATTAATTCCATCACTTCCATATCGATTGGTCGCAGCTAACCCTTTAAGTACGGTTACACTTTTTACATTATTAGGATCAACAATATTATTATTGACATTATCAAAGGGAGTACCTGATCTGCCCTCATTACTTCTCTGTAATTGAATTCCATCTAAAATGATAAGTGGGTTCGGATTGTTGGTCCCAAAATAAGTACCCAAAGTATTCTCTGAACCACGTATTCTTACATCTCCTAAGTTATCATCTTTCATCACTACTCCAGAAAATTTTCCAGCAATCGATTTTCCTATAGTGGTGGCATCAACATCGATATCTTCTTCGGTAATTGTTTCTATAGCAAATCCAAGTCTTTTTTTATCTACTATTCCGTTTCCCAAATCAACAGCATTACTACCGTCATCTTTTAATTTTTGTTTAATTACTACAGTGTCTAACTCATTGGTCTCTTGTTTTATTTCAATATTAATAACCAATTCATCTCCTACTGTAACGGTACTTACTTTTTTACCATTATATTCAAAAATCAACTCATCTCCCGATGCTGCTTCAATTTTATATCCACCATTGGCTAGTGTTAAGGTTGCTCTATTCTTATCTTTTACAATTACATTTACATCGGGTACAATACCACCCTCATCCGTCACAAATCCCTGAACGTATTTCTTACCTTCCTTATTAGGTTTTGCAAAAACAAGCTTAGGCATTTCTTTCTTTTCTATAATAGCTTTGATATGAGTTTCAACATCAGCATCCAACAAATTAACAAAGTACCCCCTGTTGTAATACGCGGTCTCATATAAGAATTTTTTGTTGTTTTTTTTCTTACTACTAATGGTAATTAACGGCGGACAATACAAGTCTGCTTTAAACTCTCCATAAGAACCATATCCGTCTGTAAAAAAAAGCACTCTCTTATGCGTTAAAGCAGTATCTACAAGACTAAAATCAGAAGCACCATCATATCGAACTTGCTCTAGCCTTTGTTTTACATTACTCCAGTTGTCTCCTTTTATCACAAAATCTTCGCTAAGAACAACAGATGTATTAAAAACAACCAGTTTAACTTTTGTATTGGGGTATTGCATAAAATATGCATCTAGAAAAGCGTATTCTTTAGTACTATTTTTTTCCTTTTGAGATAAGGAAGCATCCCAATAAATAGCAACCGATTCTTCATTAAAATCAATTGCGTAAAAAGGTAATGTCATGAAAATAGCGCAAATGATTACAAATAATTTTTTCATCTTAAAATGGTTTGTGTTATGTTAAAGGTACCTTAATTTTATGAACTTTTTATCATCAGTATAATACCAACTCTATAAAATTATGGATATAATATAGAACGTTTATACCGCTCAATTGCCCTACATATTAGTCCAAATGATTATATTTTTGATGTTTTTTTCATACCAATTAATCTACACTTATATAAAATTATCTTTAGAATTAATTAGTATTTAACCATTTACCTTTAATTTTATGAATACATCATTATGTAATAAAACAAGAAACCTATTGTAGGTAGTATATTATAAATGATGTTTATGTATTTTTAAATATCTTTAAAATCAAAATATACATACCCGAACTCACTATCATAAAAACAAGTGTATGAGAACTAAAACACACATCTTTCTATCCTTTTTTTTGCTACTATGTACGATTGGAGTATCGCAACAAATTGATCCTCAAATAAAAACTTCTTCAGAAAAAGTCGAATCAAAAGTAATTGAATGGAGACGAGATTTTCATCAAAACCCAGAACTATCAAATCGAGAGTTCGAAACTGCAAAAAAAATAGCTAAACATCTTAAAAATCTTGGTTTTGAAGTAACAGAACAAGTTGCAAAAACAGGTGTTATTGCTATTTTAAAAGGAGCTAAAGAAGGAAAAACTGTTGCATTGCGTGCTGATATTGATGCGCTACCAGTTACTGAAAAAACTGAGGTACCTTTTAAATCTATAGTTAGAACAACATTTTTAGATACAGAAGTAGGTGTAAGTCATGCCTGTGGGCATGATACACATACAGCAATTCTTATGGGGGTTGCAGAAGTGCTTTCGCAACATAAAAATAAAATAAAAGGTACTGTAAAATTTATATTTCAACCTGCAGAAGAAGGTCCTCCTCCTGGTGAAGAAGGCGGGGCTAAACTAATGATAAAAGAAGGTGTTTTAAAAAACCCTGATGTAGATGCAATATTTGGATTACACATCAATTCTGGAACAGATATAGGAAAAATTCGTTACAAACCGGGAGGAACTATGGCTGCTGTAGAACGTTTTGTTATTAATGTTCAAGGAAAGCAAACTCATGGATCAGCACCATGGTCTGGTGTAGATCCTATCTTAATATCTGCAAAAATAATAGATGGATTACAAACGATTATAAGTAGAGAATCTCCTTTGGTAGAAGAAGCAGCAGTAATTACAGTAGGAAAAATTACCAGCGGAGTTCGTTTCAATATTATTCCTGATAGTGCAGAAATGATAGGAACGGTTCGTACATTAGCCCCCGATATGAAAGCCATGATTATTAAACGAATGAATGAAATGGTACCCGCTATAGCCAAAGCATATGGAGGGAAAGCCTCTATAACATTTCAAAATAACACTTCTATTACTTATAACGACCCTGAATTGGTCAAAAAAATGCTTCCAACCCTACAGGGAATTGCGGGTAAAGAGAACGTAATTCTAACAAAAGCATCTACCGGAGGAGAAGATTTTTCCTATTTTCAGGAAAAAGTTCCAGGATTTTACTTTTTTCTTGGCGGAAAATCTCCAGATACCAAAATTGCACCCTCACATCACACTCCCAACTTTTATATTGACGAGCGTGGTTTGTTATTAGGAGTTAAAGTAATGTCACAACTCACAATTGATTACCTCAACGCACAATAATAGTTAGTAATACATCTTATGGAAAACATACTTAATTTTTTAACTGCATTACCATGGTGGGCATGGGTGTTAGTTCTATTTGTACTGATCGCTATCAGAGATGTGTTTTTTAACCGAAAGCATACCATTAGTCATAACTTTCCGATAGTAGGACATTTACGATATTTATTAGAAAGTATTGGGCCCGAGATAAGACAATATTTTGTAGCAAATAATAGAGAAGAATTACCTTTTAACAGAATCGAAAGAGGTTGGGTATATGCATCTTCTAAAAATGAAAACAATTATGAAGGCTTTGGAACAGATAGAGATATTTATCTACATCAACATATTTTTGTAAAAAATAATATGATCCCGTATAAAATGGATCAAAATCACCCAAACAGGGATGACAAAACATTTCTTGCCTGTGCAAAAGTAATGGGCGTTTATAATCAACGTAAAAAACCATATCGACCAGCTTCTATTATTAACGTTTCTGCCATGAGTTATGGTTCGCTTTCTGCACGTGCAATAGAATCACTTAATATTGGTGTACAAAAAGCATATGCATACCATAATACAGGAGAAGGCGGGCTTTCTCCATATCATAGTAATGGTGGTGATGTTATTTTTCATTTTGGTACCGGCTATTTTGGTGTTCGAGGAGAAGATGGAAATTTCTCTATGGAAAAAATGAAAGAATTGGTTACAAAAAATCCTTTTATTAGAGCAATAGAAATAAAATTATCCCAAGGTGCAAAACCCGGAAAAGGAGGTGTCTTGCCAGGTGCAAAAATAACGCCAGAAATAGCAAAAATTAGAGGTGTGAAAGTTGGAAAAGACGTCTTATCCCCTTCTGCACATACCGCTTTTAGCGACATTCCAGAATTATTACAATTTATAGAAGATATTGCTCATGAAACAGGATTACCAGTAGGTATTAAAGCAGCCATTGGTAAAACAGAACAATGGGAGCTTTTGGCCAAACTTATGGTAGAAACCAATCGAGGGCCTGATTTTATAACTATCGATGGTGGTGAAGGCGGTACAGGAGCAGCACCTCCAAGTTTTGCAGATCATGTTTCATTGCCTTGGGTATATGGTTTTACAGCTGTTTATAAAATTTTTCAGGAACATCAACTTACCGATAGGATTGTTTTTATAGGTAGTGGTAAATTAGGATTCCCGGCAAAGGCAGCCATGGCATTTGCAATGGGTGTTGACTGTATCAATGTAGCCAGAGAGGCTATGATGAGTATTGGTTGTATTCAGGCACAGATTTGTCATACCAATAAGTGTCCAAGTGGTATCGCAACTCAAAGTAAATGGTTACAAAAGGGAATTGATATCCCTCTAAAATCTGATCGACTGGCGCAGTATTTTAAAACCTTTAGAAAAGAATTTATAGAGATCACTCATGCCGCCGGTTATGAACACCCTTGCCAGTTTACTATGCAAGACATTGATCTTAATGTAGATGACGGGGAACTTACTAAAACATTGGAGCAATCTTTTAAATATATAAAAACTCCTGTTGACTATACTTGTGCCCAAGATCTAAAAGATTGTACGTATCTTGGCGGAAATTATAAGAAAGTATTATAAAACTATAAAAGAAAATTCAATTTTAGAATGAAAATAGAATTCATACCTTTGGTGATATCCTTATTTCCTGCAACTTTAATAACTGTACTTGCTATTTACTTTTTTAAGTTACATACTTCGAATGAAGATAGACGAAGAAGGTTTCTTTTGCATAGAGAAAGTCAAAAACAATCTTTTCCGTTAAAACTACAGGCATATGAACGTATGGTTTTATATTTAGAAAGAATATCACCTGGTAATTTATTGATTAGAACTACTCCGGTAAACGACGATAAAAAAGGATATGAATTTTTATTAACGAGCACTATAGATCAAGAGTTTGAACATAACCTAAGTCAACAGATTTATCTTTCTGAAGAATGTTGGAATACCATTAAAGCAGCCAAAAATGCAACTATTGGACTTATTAGAAAAGTGTCATTAAAAGAAGACATTGACTCTGTAGATAAAATGAGGGAGACTATACTTACTGCAATTATAGAAAAAGGTACTCCTAGTGATGCCGCTATTTCTTTTATAAAAGAAGAGATTAGTGAATTCATATAATGGTATTTGTATAAAGGTATTGTAAGAAAAGTAACTCTTATAAAGTATAAAAACCCCAAGGCCTTGAAGGCTTTTGGGGTTTTTAACATAATATACTTGTCTATTTATTCTCTAATAATCACTTTTTGGATGGATTGATATACTCCATTTTGCTCTAATTTGATCAAATAAATACCGTTACTCACTCCTACTGTAGACATATTCAATATATGAGGCCCTTTGGGTACATAACCAGATGTTAGTTGATCAATATATTTTCCATCAAGGCTATAAAGAGAAAATTTGAAACTCCCTTTTTGTTTTTGGTAAAATAAAACCTCAACATGGTTCTCTTTAGTTCCAACGATAAAAGAACCTGTTTCACCAGAAAGTAAATCAGTATATGCTTTTGCATTTGCATTTCTACAAGGTCCAATAAGTTTCCAGGGGCCCCATGGCCCTCCTGTTCCTGGCTCATTATTTTGTGTCCACCATTTATTTTCATAGATACTTCCATTATGAGACACCTTCACTCCTCCTGTAGAAGGGTAAATTCTTCCTGGATCCCAGGGAGCGATTCCATTACAATTTCCAGAATTAGTCTCTTTTATCGTAATACTCACCAGATCACTAACTGTAGCTCCTTTATCATCAACAACAGTTACGCTAATTGTATAATCTCCAAAAGCAGCAGGTAACCAACTAATGTTATTTCCTGATGTTAAGGTTACACCATTCGCTTCAAATTGAATACTAGAAATAGTACCGTCTGGATCGTTTGCATTTGCTGAAAGCGTGATTGCAGAAAGTGTCTCTTGTTCTATAACCTGGCCATTCGTAGGTTGTGTAATACTAACTGTGGGAGGCTGATTACTCGAAGTTTGTCTAATGGTTATATCTACCTGATCTGTAGCTGTAGCTCCTTTATCATCGGTAACTATCACCTTGATCGTATAGGTTCTGAAAGCAGTAGGTAGCCAACTAATGTTATTCCCTGATGTTAAGATTACACTATTCGCTTCGAACTGAAGACTAACTATGGTACCGTCTGGATCGTTTGCATTTGCTGAAAGCGTGATCGCAGATAGTGTTTCCTGCTCTATAACCTGACCATTAGAAGGTTGTGTAATACTAACTGTAGGAGATTGATTACTTGAAGTTTGTCTAATGGTAATATTAACCTGATCTGTAGCAGTAGCTCCTTTATCGTCGGTAACCATAACTTTAATAGTATAATCTCCGAAAGCAGTAGGTAACCAACTAATGTTATTACCTTGTGTCAACGTTGTACCATTCGCTTCGAACTGTACACTGGCTATAGTACCATCAGGATCATTTGCATTTGCAGAAAGCGTGATCGTAGATAGTGTCTCTTGCTCTATAATCTGGCCATCAGAAGGTTGTGTAATACTAACTGTTGGAGACTGATTATTAGAAACCTGTCTAATAGTGATATCAACCTGATGCGTAGCCGTAGCTCCTCTATTATCGGTAACGGTTACCTTGATCGTATAAGTACCAAAAGCTGTTGGTAACCAACTAATGTTATTACCTTGTGTCAAGGTTACACCATTTGCTTCAAATTGAACACTGGCTATGGTACCATCTGGATCATTTGCATTTGCAGAAAGTGTGATCGCAGATAATGTTTCTTGTTCTATTACCTGACCATTGGTTGGTTGTGTAATAGTAACCGTTGGAGGTTGATTAGCATCAGGGTTACAAACACCTATTTTAGACCAAACATTATGTTTACTAGGGACATGATTTTTTTCTGCATGCCATCTATTTGAATAGATATTTCCTTCATAAGACACTTTTGTACCACTACCTGTATAGGTACGAGGTTCCCAGGGTTGTACTTCTCCACAAGAGGTAAACGTGGTACGAACCTCTAATGATGATGAATATGATGAGTATAAGTCTGTATTTACTGAGCGTATTTGTACCTCATACACTGTATTAGGATACAAATCTTCTAAAGTAATCGTTGTTCCTAAATTTGATTCTATAGACAACCAAGTGTTTTCGTTTTTCACTTTATATCTAAGCTCATAAGTAACAGCACCTTTTACGTTATTCCAACTCAAATCTAATTTGGTTTCGCCAATAGTAGAAGCAACTAATACCGGTGCAGAAAACAGAGATGGTTTTGTAATAAATGTAGTAGTTGAAGAATATGCAGCCCCTCCATTAGTCTTGACCTGAACGTCATACCACTCTCCATCCTCTAAATTAGTTAACTGTTTAGAAGTGCCTGTTACAGTAATAGTTGTCCATGAAGTTTCCGAAGACTTTTTATATCGCAAATCAAAGCTCGTTTGTTGTGTTAATGATTCCCAATTAATTAGAGCTGAGTTTTCTGTGATATTTGATGCTCTTACAGCAATTGGTATATTTTTATTCTCTGCTACTCGTAATGCCTGATACGCATTAAGCCTACCAGTACCTAGTTTGCCTGCATAAGAAGGACTTCGATAATCTATAAAATCTGTTGTACCTGTTAAAATGGATCTTACTTCATCTGCATTAACAGTACCATATGCTTTGGATACAATCAATGCTGCAACACCAGATACATGTGGAGTTGCCATAGATGTCCCTCTTGAAGCTCCATAGTTATCGTTTAATACAGTACTAATAACTCCAGATTGATCTTCACCGCCAGGAGCAGCTATACTTGCATCGACATGATAATTAGAATAGGAGGCTCTTTCATCTTTATTATTTGTAGCCACTACTCTAAGTATTTTTTCAGATGCTTTATAAGAATCAAAAAATTCTGAATTATTGTTTCCCATAGAAAAAACGACAAGTCCTCCATTCATTGCTTTTCCTGCTCCTCCGGCATTAGTGATAAAATAATCAATCGCCTCTTTTATTGGTGTTGCATCTTGTGGACTTCCACCACTCCAACTATTTTGGGATATTACTGCTCCGTTATCAGCAGCATACACAAAATATTCTGCATTAGACCCTGGCCCGATAATTCCACAAGACATAAGTCGTACTCCGTCATTACTACCCGAACCTCCTGCAACACCTGCTACGCCAATACCATTATTTGTCTCTGCAGCAATTGTTCCTCCTACATGCGTACCATGACTAGATGTAGGAGATAAAGTCCCGGTATTATTTACAAAATCATAACCATGGATATCATCAACGTATCCATTGTTATCATCATCGATATTGTTTCCCGGTATTTCTCCAGGATTCACCCACATGTTTCCTTCTAAATCCGGATGGGTTGGATCTATTAATTCATCTCCTACGGCTACAATTACTCTGGCATCTCCTTTTTCGATATTCCAAGCTTGCTCTAGTTTTATATCACTACCAACAATACCTTCTTCTTGTCCTGTATTATTATAATGCCATTGATCAGTATATCTGGGATCATTAGGAGCTCCAGAAAAGTCCATCTTATTTAACGATGTTTTCTGGTGTTTTCTTAAGTTTGTTGGTTTAAGAGTTGATTTTGTTGTACCCTCTATGTGCGTTTTATACACATAACTCGCTTTCTCTATTTCATCGAGTTTTCTGTAAGCTTCTATAACCTGATTTAGATCCTGATTTTCATCAAACTCTATTTCATACCATAGATGCAATCCAAAAGCAATATGTTTTTCTTCAAATTTACCTGCAGGTCTAAACACCCTTTTCATAGTTGTAACCCTATAATTTCTATTTTGTTGATCAACTCCTCTAAAACCAGTTTCAACGTAATCCTGTTTTTGCGACCTGTTTAGTTTTCCTTTTCCATTAGATCGATTTAGAAGCATTCTTTGTAGGTTCGTAGTTCGATCTGGTTTAAATTTTACTTGCACCACTCCTTTAATGGGATCTAACTTATTTGAGTTTTGCTGAGTATATCCTTTATTAGCTAAAAACAGCATAAAGGAAACTACCAGTATCGGTAATATCGATTGCATTTTTTTCATGGTTAAAATAGTTTTAAGAATGAATTTGTATGGTTAGTATTTAATTAGATAGCATAGACTATCTTTTAATGTTCATCTATTATTTTCTGATCATAATTTTTGCTGTTCTTTCTTTTTCTTTGGATTTCATTTTTATAAAATAAATTCCATTTGAAAAATTAGTTAGATCACATCGTACATGATAATTTCTTGCATCTATTTTATTCGCAGTTAAAGAAGTACAATATTGTCCGGTAATTGTGTACAACTCTACTTTTACAGGGCTTGTTGATGTCATATGTATCAATATGTCTACAAAATTCACGGCTGGATTAGGAAAAACAGAAATCATCCTTTCATTCCCTTCTATTTTTGCATTCTTAATACCTGAAGAACAAGCCCCTATCAACTCCCATGGTCCCCATGGTCCTCCTGTACCAGGCTCATTATTTTGAGTCCACCATTTGTTTTGGTATATGTTTCCGTTATACGATACTTGTACCCCACCTGTCGAAGGGTAAATCGTTGATGGATTCCAGGCAGAGACACCATTACAATCTCCTCCTGTAGTCTTTTCTTTTATAGAAATTGTAATTTGTTGATTTCCAACGGCCCCTTGATTGTCGGTAACAGTAACTTTAATAGTATAGGTATCAAAAGCCACAGGAAGCCAGCTTATATTATTTCCTGAAGATAAAGCATTTCCATTAACTTCGAACTGAATACTTGAAATAGTACCGTCTGGATCACTTGCATTTGCTGATAAGGTAATCGCAGTAAATGTCTCTTGTTCTATCTCCTGTCCATTTATAATATTCAATATAGAAACTGAGGGAGGTTGATTACTCGAAGTTTGTCTAACAGTAATACTAACCTGAGTAGCAGCTGTAGCTCCTTTATTATCTGTAACAGTCACCTTGACCGTATAGACTCCAAAAGCTGTGGGTAACCAGTTAACATTATTTCCCGATGTCAAAGCTGTACCATTTACCTCAAACTGAATCTTCTCTATGGTACCATCGGGATCTTTTGCATCTGCAGATAGTTGAATTGCAGCTAACATCTCTTGCTCAATAACTTGACCATCTATAATATTCAAGATAGAAACCGTAGGATTCTGATTCGATGTATCTTCTTTACGTTTCACGGTTATCTTGATTTGATCGACAGCAATGTCTCCCTTATCATCTGTAACGGTTACTCTAATCGTATATGCTTTAAACTCGGAGGGAATCCAATTTATATTATTTCCTTGAGACAAGGGAGAGCCATCAACTTCGAATTGGATTTTACTAATGGTACCATCACTATCCGTGGCATTTGCTGACAAACGTATTGCTGTTAAGGTCTCTTGCTCAAAAATCTGATTATTATTAGGTTCAGTAATTTGTACAGATGGAGGAACGTTACCAGAATCACTACATGTATCTATTTGCTCCCAATGCGAAGTTGTACCCGGAATATTGTCTTGTGTCCACCATTTATTTTGGTAAACTACTCCCTGATATGCCACTTTTGTACCGGCATCATTATATACTTTTGTACTATCCCAAGCATCAATTCCGTTACACCCACCACTTCCATTATCTTTGGTCAAAAAAGAAACAGATTCAGAAAAAATTGACGATGTTGTATTGTTTATGGCCTGTACTTGTACCTCATAAAAGCTATTAAATACAAGGTTTGATAGCGTAATGCTATTGTTGGTTGTTACGGAAGCGTTTGTCCAATTAGTAGCTGTCGTTTCCTTATATCGAAGCATGTATTGGGTAGCGCCCGCTGTTGGGCTCCAGTTAACAATCGCACTTGAATCAGTAATAGAAGAAACGTTAATAGCTCTTGGTACTTCTAAATCCAAGGTGGTAAATGAAACACTAGAAGTATAAGATGATATTTTTGTCAAACTCTCTGCTCGTAGCTGTATTTCGTAATTACTACTTTTTTGTAAACCCTCTAGTTTAATTGTTGTATTACTGGTATTTTGCTCTATCCAGTTACCATTTGTAGTTTTATAGCGAATGGTATAGCGTAAAGCATTATTTACTTTATTCCAGTTTAATTGCGCACTGGTAGCTCCTATAGTAGAGACAGACAAACCTGTAGGTATCGTTACTGATGCGTCACCGGCTTGTAAAGCTTTTAAGGCATTTATTCTACCAGAACCTAATTTACCAGCATAGGACGTGTTTATATTATCTACAGGATCTGTATTAGCCTCTATAATTTGTTTTAATTCTGTTGCAGATAGTTTTCCTTTATATCTAGATGCCACCAAGGCAGCAACTCCAGATACATGCGGGCAGGCCATAGAAGTACCCTGTTGATATCCATACCCTCCCGGTATTGTACTTAGCACTCCTGCTGTAGTACCACTAGTATTTTGGTCTCCTCCCGGTGCTGCAACATCAATCCAGGTACCATAATTAGAATAACTTGCTTTTTTGCCCGAATTGGCTAACGACGCTACTGAAAGTATAGGCTCGTAACGTCCTGGAAAAAAATTACCTTCTATTCCATTATTTCCTGCTGCAAAAATTACTATTCCGCCATTCATAGGTGAATTATTACCTCCAGCATTTGCAATAAAATAATCAATAGCAGCTTTATCTGCTTCTTTTATTGTGGCGGTTATCACTCCATACCCCCAACTATTTTGTGAAATAACAGCTCCGTTATCGGCAGCATAGATAAACGCTTCTGCAGCTCCTTTTATATCCAATCCAAATATCGAAGTTGCCATTAACCGAACTCCGTCGTCTGATCCTGATCCTCCAGCTACCCCTGCTACTCCTACTCCATTATTGGTTTCTGCTGCCACAGTCCCTGCTACATGAGTCCCATGACTACCCGCAGAAATTGTTCCCGTGTCATCTGCAAAATTGTAACCATGTACATCATCTACATACCCATTATTATCATCGTCAATTCCGTTTCCGGGAATTTCACCTTCATTTACCCATAAATTTCCTTTTAAATCTGGATGGTTAACATCAAAACCTGTATCTTCTATAGCAACAATAACAGACTTATCACCTGTTTCTATTTCCCAGGCTTTTTCAAGATTAATATCATTTCCTGATATTGCATCAGGAGATTGTCCTGTATTGTTATAATGCCACTGATCTATGTACCTGGGGTCATTTGGCTTTCCTATCAAATTTCTATTATCATTGGTATATTTTGAATCTATCAATACCGGAATTGTTGATTGTGGTTCATTAGTGCTATCCACAAACTGGATCTCATATACGGGTTCTGCAATTTCTACAGAGGTAGCCTCTTTGTACGCCTTTACCACTTGATCTACCTCTTGGCCACCATCATATTCAATTTCATACCAAAGATGTAATCCATAAGCTCTATGTCTTGCTTCATGCTTTCCTGCGTGTCTAAAAAGCCTTTTAATAGATCTTGCTTTAAAAGTCTTATTTCTAATATCAATATCTTTTAGCGGCGCTCTTAGATACTCACTCTTACCAGCCACTTTGGCTCCTTTTCTGTTCAGTTCTCTTTCTATTTTATTTACCTGATCCGAGTTAAACTTTACATGAAATACTCTGGTAAACTGCCCTTTTTTATTGACTTTGTTTTGAGAATATCCATTACTAAACGATAACAAGGTGATACTAATCATCAGCAATGTGGTTAACAATTGTATTTTTTTCATCAATAGTGAGTTTTAAGAATTAGTGTTGTTTAAATGACTTTGGTGTATTGTACAGTAAAATGTCGCCCTAATAACTATTAATCAAGACACCCACATAACCGCTTATATTTTAATTAAATACATCTATCTACGATATCATGGTATCGATATTGGCATCCCTGAAATGTTCCTTTAAATCAAAAAAGTATATAATTTGTTTTTGGACAAAATATCAGAGATACCATGTAATTCTTAACTAAGCTTTATTAAAACGATATTTGCTTTTTTTGAATTACTAATATCAGTACCATGATTATACGGTGTATCATTCTGTTATGATCACCTTTTTGGTAGTTCTATACGTACCTTTGGATTCGAATTTGACAAGATATATTCCTGTATTTATACCAGAGATATCTATATCTAATGAATGTAGTCCTTTTGACAAAAATCCTTCCTTTAATTTCTGAACATACCTGCCTTGTAGGTCGTATAAAGAAAATGCAAAATCTCCTATTTCTTTTTGATGCAGTAAAATTTGCATTTGGGTATTTTTAACAGCTATCAAAAACGAATCATTTTTATCATTTAGCAGATCATTGTATGCTTTTGATGCAGTAAGAGAACAAGGGCCTATAAGCTCCCACGGTCCCCATGGTCCTCCTGTGCCGGGTTCGTTATTTTGTGTCCACCATTTATTTTGATATATGTTTCCTTTATGCGATACTTTTACGCCACCTGTCGAAGGATAAATAGTAGCAGGATCCCAGGCAGTAACTCCGTTACAATCACCTCCTGTTATTGATTCTTTTATGGTAATAGTTATCTGATCTGTAGCTGTAGCACCACTATTATCTGTTACTGTAACTTTAATCACATGATTTCCATAATTAGAAGGAAGCCAGCTTACATCATTTCCATCAGAAAGTAATACATCATTTACACTAAATTGTATTTTTTCAATAGTACCATCAGGATCAGAAGCAACAGCCGTCAAAACAATTGCTGTTAACGATTCTTGTTCGATAACCTGACCATCTGAAGGATTGGTAATATTTACTGTTGGTGTTGTTGGTGTCTGATCTTCCTGAAAAACTGTGATACTAATTTGATCTGTTGCGGTAGCCCCTTTATCATCTGTAGCAGTTACTTTAATAGTATATGTACCAAAAGCTTCAGGAGTCCAGTTTACATTATTACCACTTGGTAATGCAACATTATTAACTTCAAAACGAATGGATGCAATAGTACCATCGACATCATTGGCATTGGCTGATAACGTAATCGATGATAATATTAACTGCCCAATACTTGCATTATTAGCAGGAGCAGTAATATTTACTGTAGGTGCCTGATTCTCGTTGGGATCACCACAATCTCTAACCTTACGCCATACTTCATGCACCCCTGGAATATGATTAGCTTCTGCCCACCATTGATTTTCATAAATAACGTCTTGATAGGCCACTTGTGTTCCTTTGGTTCTATATTGGCTCGGTTTCCAGGGAGCTATGTCACCACATATTGATGCTTTGGTAGTAAATGAGGCTATAGTAGAAAATGGAGACTCAATGCTGGCATTGGTAGCTTTAACCCTAACATTGTATGTTGTTTTTTGTACAAAGTCATATAAACGTGCCTGAGTCCCTTGATCTACCAGTAAACTATTCCAATCGGTTGCTCCTTCTTCCTGATACTCTAAAATATACCCAGAAGCTCCTGAAGTAGCACTCCAATTTATGGTAACACTAGTTTCAGTAATCTCTGCAAAACTAATTCCTGTAGGTGCAGACAATGATCCTATAGCCGTAGTAAATTGAAATACATAAGAGTAAGGTGATGTAGCTGTCTTTACTTGTATTTCATAGTGTTTTCCTTCTTCTAGGTTATTCAAAGATATCGTGGTAGAAGTTGAAGAAACAGTTGTCCAGTTAGTATTGGATACTTCCTTATATCTAATGGTGTACTGCTGTGTTCCAGCAACCGAATTCCAACTTAGAGAAGCACTATTCTGTGTAATATTAGATACTTTTAGTCCAAGAGGTACTCCTTCTCCGTTACCTACTTGTAGTGCTTTATGTGCATTTACTCTTCCTTTTCCTAATTGATTTTCAAACCCTGGATTAAGATGATTTATTGGATCACTGGTTTCTTCTAGTATTCTTCTTAATTGATTTGCAGTAATATTTCCATAATTATTAGATACTACCAGAGCTGCTACTCCAGAAACATGAGGACAAGCCATAGAGGTTCCTTGCTTATACCCGTAGCTTTCTCCTGGTACTGTACTTAAAACACCTCCTTGCCCTTCTCCTCCAGGTGCAGCAATATCTACCCAAGTACCATAATTAGAGTAACTTGCCTTCTGATCTTTATTATTTAAAGCAGAAACCATCACCACACCCTCATGTGTATTGGGGTAAGTAACCAAATTTATGTTATCATTGGCTGCAGAAAAAAATACAATTCCACCATGCATTGGCTTTCCTGCTCCACCTGCATTTGTTATAAAATAGTCTACTGCAGCCTTGTGTACGTTTATGGCTTCATCTGTAAATCCTCTAAAGCTATAACTGTTTTGAGAAATAACCGCTCCGTTATCAGCCGCATATACAAAAGATTCTGCACCACCGTTTGTTCCTATTCCTATAACGGCGCAAGCCATTAATCTCGCTCCATCATTATTACCAGAACCCCCTGCAACACCTGCAACACCAATACCATTATTAGTTGATGCAGCAACGGTACCCGCCACATGCGTACCATGATCTCCTGCAGGAATAGTACCGCTTCCATTATTTAAAAAGCTATAACCATGTATATCATCTACAAATCCATTATTATCATCATCTACACCATTTCCAGGAATTTCTCCTTCATTAACCCATAAATTTCCTTTTAAATCAGGATGATTAATATCAATACCACTATCTTGTATTGCAACAATAACACGATTGTCTCCCTTTTCAATTTCCCAGGCTTCCTCTAGGTGTATATCCTTTCCTACCGTACCATTCTTCTGTCCCGTATTGTTATAGTGCCATTGATCTGTATACATAGGGTCATTAGCAGTAGTAATAAAATTCGTAACTGAAGATTTTTGAACAGTAGCAGTAGTACTAGTAATTACAGCAGATTCTTCTATGGGTGAAATCTCATATAACTCATGGGCAACCTCTACGGTGTTCGAGTTTTTGAATTGCCTAATAGCATCTTGAGTAGTTACAGAAGCATCATAGGTTATTTGATACCAAAGATGTAATCCATGTGCTCTATGCTTTGCTTCATGTTTTCCGGCAGGACGAAAAACTCTTCGATAAGAGTTAACCTTAAGTTGCTCTCCTATTCTATCCACTCCGGTAATTCCCAATTTGGCATAACTATCACCTTTAGACTTTACTTTTTTAGATTGATTTTTGGATGCCATCATCGCTTTATCCAATCTATATGTTTGATCAGGTTTAAATTTGACACAGACTGTATTAATATACTGTCCTTTATTATTAGTTTTAAATTTTTGTTGTGCCTCTACATTAGTAATATTTAAGAGAAGTAAAAGTAATACAACGATCGAGTAATATTGTTTTTTCATTATTAAGTTAATTTGTGAAGTTAAGTTCATATAAAATGATCAAAACAAATTACTTATCAAAAAAAAATAGCCCAATGACATTAACTAATACACAAGCAGTTCTTTTTTAAAGCCGTATGCTATTTTTTTATACATTTTCTTTTATAAATATTCCTTTTACTTATTTTTGAAGTTTATTGAAATTGCATGAAAATTAACAACCTAAAAAAGGAGTTTTATCACTTTATGATGTATAAACCATATGGTTATTTAAGTCAATTTGTGAATAACGGGCAGAAAAAGAATTCGAAAAAACTTCTTGGAGAACTTCATGATTTTCCAGAAAACACTATGGCTATTGGCCGATTAGATGAAAAATCGGAAGGGTTATTGCTATTAACTACCGATGGAAAATTAAGTAATTATATCTGCAGTTCTAAAATTGAAAAAGAATACTATGCACAAGTGAACGGAGATATTACTAAAGAAGCTCTCGAAAAACTTAAACAAGGTGTAGAAATTGGTTTTGATGGAAAAAAATATCAGACATTGCCTTGTAATGCAAGAAAATTAAATACATCTCCCATATTTCCAGAGCGATCCAAAAAAATACGAGATGATAGACATGGTCCCACTAGTTGGGTAGCGATAACACTAACCGAAGGAAAATTTCGACAAGTAAGAAAAATGACTTCTGCTGTTGGATATCCAACCCTGCGATTAGTAAGAGTTAGAATTGGAACTATTTATTTAGATAAAATGACTACTGGCGAAGTAAAAAAATGGGATGGATTATGTGAATAAATTACTTATATATGATAAGTATAGATATAGCCTCTGTTGGTTATACGTAAATTGTTTCTTACCAAAGCATATTCTTATATATTGTTTTGATACATAAAATGGTAATATTATCTAACTTAAAAGTATCTTCTTCAAATACATACTATCCTCATAACACAATTACCAGTATTAGATGTATTTTCTACACAATAATAATTTTAACCATATTTTTACATTTTTGATATCGACTAAAACCCTAATTATCATTATTTTAGACTAAATCTTAAAACCACTTGATTATGAAAAATTTCAAAACCTTAGGGGTAATTGGGTTGCTAGCTTTTTCATTTATTTTTATGAGTTTTAGCAACAAAGGAGAGGATTTGTATGGTACATCTTACACAGTGAACCATGTCTCTGCAGAAAATGAATCTCCAGATCAAGCACAAGTACTTAGAGCAACTTTAAGGCTTACTGTTAGAGCTACCAGAAGAGCAATTGCTTATACCAGAGAGGTAGCCAGAGTACAACTACCAGGAATTAGAGAAGTCACTCGTCAAGCTTCTACATGGACCATCTTCGCGATTGGTACTGTAGAGCAACACAAAGAGAATTACTTAAAGAACATTGCAGAGTATAAGAAACAAAAAGTTCGTTCTTTAGGTTAAAAATCTTCCTTATTTATTAATTTTTATCAGGCAAATGTCATCATTTTGCAACATTTGCCTGATTTTATATCTATTTACTTATGAGAAAAATACTTTCATATGTAGTACTCATTGTATTTGTATTTTACTGGGGTTTCACACTAGTTTTTGTAAGTCCAAATAATTATATCAATATTTCTTTTCTTGAAGGAGAAAAAATTTTTAATACGTTCTTATATCAAAAATGGGGCTTTTTTGCACCTCCTCCCAAATATAACGATCGCCTATACTATACATTTCAAAATAAAAATGATGCTACAAAAAAATACACTTTTGAAGTAATGGCACCTTTACAGCATATGAAGTCGGACAATGCTCCATTTAATTCTGGGGAAGATATATTGGATTATGTTTTATCAAGCACTATGCACAGTATTAACGACGGGCTAATTGCTGTTAATGAAGCTATAGACTATCAAGCCGATGTCAATAAAATTGACAAAGACCAGGCAGATGATAAAGAAAAAATAGCTCGAGGAAAACGATTCATTCAAGAAACTTCGTATTTCAAGACCTTAAAAAACTATTCTTTTTTTATTGCTAAGACAAATCGTCTTAACATTGATGATTACTACATCACCATAGAAATGGCACAGATAAAAATGCCAAAATTTGCAGATCGCAAAGAACTTGGCAAGGAAAACTTATATAATGAAAGTTTGATATTTAAAAGCGATCAATTTACACTAAGCTCACGATGAATACATTCAACAAAATAATCGACGACCTAAGCACAGAAAATAGATTTGGCTATTATGCACCCTTTTTTAGAGTGTTTATTTGCCTATACCTAATAAAAGATATTATTGTAACCTATAGATTTACCGATTTATTATATACCGGTAAATCATTTCTTGTGTCAGAACCATTACCGTTATTAGAATATTTTAATATTAGTTCTGATATTTTGCGAGATAACTTCTACATCTTTCTACTCTTGTATATTGCATTAATTGTTTTGTTCTTGTTTGGTATAGGAAAACGTTTTACTGCACTAACCCTGTTTTTTTGTGTCGAGTTAATGCAAAATATGGCTTGGTTAACTCTTAATGGAGGTGATAATATTATTAAGTTTGTAATTCTATATTTCGTTTTTATAGATTCTTACTCAAGATTTAGTAACAAACCCATTTCCTACAAAAATGAAGAAAGCAAAAAACTTGGGAATTTTCTTTCTAATGTTGCAGGGTACTCTATTTGCATACACTTATGCTTAATTTATTTTGTATCTGCCATGCACAAGATTAACTCAGAGGTATGGTTTAATGGTGTTGCTACTTATTATATATTAGGATCAGAGCGTTTTAGGGGTACAGGGTTAAATCTTGCTCTAATAAAAAATGGTTTTTTTGTTACGCTTTCCACTTATGGCACCATTCTTATTGAACTTATATTTCCATTTTGGATATGGTTTAAAAAAACCAGAAATGTAATGATCATACTGGCTATATCGTTGCATATGGGTATTGGTTTATTTATGATGTTATACGATTTTCAGATTATATTTGTACTGTTACAAGGTTTTTTCTTAACCAACAAAGAATGGCAAACTATAGTTTCCAAAACAATGAATTTTGTTTCGAGATACAAACTGCGGTTAAATGCCATTATAAAAACTAACCCGGCAACCTCTAAATGACCATATTTTTAATTTTACTTGGCGTAATCTTATTCATTTCATTAGTAATATGGGGTATTTGGGTCTATGAAAATAGTTTGCCAAAATTAGCAATAAATGCTATAGACAATGAAGAACAAACCATAAACGGTATATCAGATTGGTTACAATACTTATCTGATAAACAAAAATTTAACGGTGCTATTCTTTATTCGAAAAATGGCACTATAAAATTAGCAAATGCGTATGGTTACACTTCGAGTAAAAAAGATGAAAAACTAACCACACAATCTGTTTTTAGACTTGCCTCTGTATCCAAGCAGTTTACTGCATTTGGCATCATGGTACTTAAAAAAAAGTATCAGGTTGATTATGACGATCTGGCGACTAAATATATTGCTGACTTTGGATACCCCCAAGTGACTATACGCCATTTATTAAATCATACATCGGGTATTAAGGTAGATTATATCAAACTAGCTAAACGAAAAAAAAGAAATAAAGAATATATTCTAAGTAACAAAGATGCAGTAGATCTTTTATGTTCTAATACTAATAGTAATACCAATGCTCCCCTTCACCAGTATTTTTATAACAATAGCAATTATATTGTATTGGCACGAATTATAGAAGTTGTAACAAACATGTCTTTTGAAGAGTATATGCAAGAATATGTTTTTATTCCTTTGCAATTAAAACAAACCCGAGTATGGAACTTGTGCTCTAAACACAGTAGAGATCCTGATACTATTACCATAGGTTTTGAGGCCTTCTTAAAGAGTAATCCTATAACAATAGAACCCAACTGGATAGATGGTGTAGCTGGAGATGGTGGTATTTTTTCATCGATACAGGATTTAGTAGCATGGGATAAAATATGGTATAATAATCCTATTCTAACTCCTCTGGAAATGCAAGAAGCGTTTACGCTGCCACAATTAAACACTCAAAACCCATCCAATTATGGATTTGGATGGGTTATTGATGGTGATAATGTATGGCATAACGGGCAATGGCTTGCTTATAATGCCTTTATACTAAGAAATACGAGGCAAAAAACTTGTTTTGTTTTATTAGATAATTCATCTAATATCAGATTTGATAAGATTTTAAATACAATACTACCCAATATCATACCTATAAAAAACAATGCTATCCCTTAGGTATTTTTTTACTTATAAGTACTATAAAACTTGCAATAGCTCACTAGCTTTCGAAAAACTTCTAAAATTTGAATGTGTAATCTCTTCATCAATCATTTCGTGTACCCAAGTGGTATGAAACGGAATATGAAACGCATGACCTCCGATATTTAAAACTGGTAAAACATCTGATTTTAATGAGTTTCCAACCATCAAAAATTCTTGAGGTGTAATATCCAGATGTTTTACAAGTTTTTTATATTGTTTTTCTGTTTTATCAGAAACGATTTCTATGTGATGAAAATACTTTTCTAAACCAGATGCAATTAATTTGCGTTCTTGATCAAGTAAATCTCCTTTGGTTGCCATCACCAATCGATACTTTTTGGATAGCTCTTCTAATGTTTTTGCTATCCCATCAATTAATTCTATCGGTTCTAAAAGCATTGTTTTACCTTTCTCAATCAATTTTTGAACCAAATCTATCTTCATATCTCCTTTTGATATAATGATAGCCGCTTCTATTAATGAAAGTGTAAAAGGCTTGATACCATATCCATATAAAGGTAAGTTTTGCATCTCGATATCAAAGAGTAACTTATTTGCCTCTTCTTTAGACATATATTCTTGTAAGAGGTCACAAAACTCATCTTCCGCTTTTCTAAAAAAGGGTTCGTTTACCCACAACGTATCATCTGCATCAAATGCAATAACCTTTATTTTTGATAAGGGCATCTAGCGAACTAATTTTTTGTATTTAATTCGTTTTGGCATCAAATCACCACCCAAACGTTTCTTTTTATTTTCTTCATAATCAGAGAAACTACCCTCGAAGAAATATACTTGAGAATCTCCTTCAAAAGCCAAAATGTGTGTACAGATTCTATCCAGAAACCATCTATCGTGAGAAATAACTACTGCACATCCTGCAAAATTCTCTAACCCTTCTTCTAATGCTCTTAAGGTATTTACATCGAGATCATTTGTTGGCTCATCAAGTAACAGTACATTACCTTCTTCTTTTAGCGTCATGGCTAGATGCAAACGGTTACGCTCTCCTCCTGATAGTGTAGCAACTTTTTTATTTTGTTCGCTTCCGCTAAAGTTAAAACGACTTAAATAGGCTCTAGAATTCACTTGCCTACCACCCATCATAACCATATCCTGCTCATCGCTAAAATTTTGCCAGATGGTTTTCTCGGGATCAATATTACTATGACTTTGATCTACATACGCAATTTTAGCTGTCTCACCAACATCAAAACTTCCTTTATCAGGCTGTTCTTCGCCCATGATCATTTTAAATATCGTAGTTTTACCAGCTCCATTCGGGCCAATAACACCAACAATACCAGCCTGTGGAAGATTAAAGTTTAAATCTTCATAGAGTAACTTATCATCAAAAGCTTTATTCACGCCTGAGGCTTCAATCACATTGGTCCCTAATCTTGGTCCATTCGGAATATAAATCTCTAGTTTTTCATCTACCTGCTTTTGATCTTGACTCATTAGCTTATCGTAGTTACTCAAACGAGCTTTTTGTTTTGCTTGCCTTCCTTTTGGGGCCATACGAACCCATTCTAACTCTCTCTCTAATGTTTTTTGGCGTTTAGAAGCTTGCTTTTGCTCTTGTGCCAATCGTTTAGCCTTTTGATCTAACCATGATGAGTAATTTCCTTTCCACGGAATTCCCTCACCTCTATCCAGTTCTAATATCCAACCTGCTGCGTTATCCAAAAAGTAACGATCATGCGTTACAGCTATCACCGTTCCTTTGTATTGTTGTAAGTGATGCTCTAACCAATGTACTGATTCTGCATCCAAATGGTTGGTAGGCTCATCTAGTAATAATACATCTGGTTCTTGTAATAAAAGACGACACAATGCTACCCTTCTTTTTTCTCCCCCAGATAATACTCCAACTTTCTTATCAGAATCAGGAGTACGCAATGCATCCATTGCAATCTCTAATTTGGTATCCAATTCCCATGCATTACTTGCATCGATTTGATCCTGTAAATTAGCTTGCTTATCCATCAGCTCCTGCATTTTATCAGGGTTTTCATAAACTTCTGGTAAGCCAAACATATCATTAATCTTATTGTACTCATCTAAAACAGCAACCGTTTCTGCTACTCCTTCCTTAACAACTTCTAGTACTGTTTTTTCTGGATCTAATTTAGGCTCTTGTTCTAGCATACCTACTGTATAACCAGGTGCAAAAACAACATCGCCTTGATAGTTCTTATCAACACCAGCAATAATTTTTAGCAAAGTAGATTTACCAGAACCATTAAGTCCTAAAATTCCTATTTTTGCTCCGTAAAAAAAACTTAGATATATATTTTTAAGAACAGGAGTATTCGCACTTTTATACGTTTTACTCACTCCCGACATCGAAAAGATCACTTTTTTATCGTCTGACATAAGCCCTAATAATTGTTTGTATTAATATGTTTTTTTAAAATATTAAAGAGTTATACTCTACCTTTTAAAGCATTAAAAACCCAGGCAATTGCAAAAAAGCCAATCCCAACGGCCGCAAAACCATATCCAGATACATCTCTATATCTAAATGCTCCTAATGCAATCAATGCCAACCCAACAAGTATCATTATAAATGTTGCCCAAGCCAGCACAGTGTTTTTATTCATTTTCATAGATCATTATTTAATTTAAGCACCTTAGAAAGGTACATTTATATAAAAGAAAGTGCAAATATCGGTATTTTATCGTCAAAACATAGATTTTTGAAGAGTTGTTAAACCTTAAAAGAAAAAATCTACTAGAATTTGTGTACATGACTTTTTACAAATAGTTATCGGTAAAGTATTAAATCTGCTACAATAGTAAAGAAAACAAAGCCTTAACTTCCTTTACACTCCTGTTAAAATTGGAAATTCTCCCTTGCATCATAAAAATTATTTTAGAAGTTTCCCAAAGAAGATATCATAACATAAAAAGGGTATCATTAAGTAACATAAAAAAAGTAGGTTTAATTTTTTTGTCATTATTCTTAAACGTTCCGTTTTTTGTATTTTCGTGCAAATAACGAGCACCCATGGATATCAACTTCAACAAAAACGAAGATCACAACAAATTATTAGTATCTACATTACGTCAAAAGTTCGCAAAAATAAAGCTAGGAGGAGGCCAAAAGCGTATTGACAAACTTCACGCAAAAGGAAAAATGACTGCGAGAGAGAGAATCGATTATCTTTTGGATAAAGATGCCAAATGTATCGAAATAGGTGGGTTTGCTGGTGAAGGTATGTATGAACAGCATGGCGGGTGCCCCAGTGGTGGTGTAGTTGTAAAAATTGGCTATATAAGTGGTAAACAATGTATCGTTGTTGCCAATGATGCAACAGTAAAAGCTGGTGCCTGGTTTCCTATTACTGGTAAAAAAAACCTGAGAGCCCAGGAATTGGCAATAGAGAATAAACTACCAATTATTTATTTAGTAGATAGTGCTGGGGTATATTTACCTATGCAAGATGAAATTTTTCCAGACAAAGAACATTTCGGAAGAATATTTCGTAATAATGCCGTGATGAGTAGTATGGGAATCATTCAGATTTCTGCTGTTATGGGAAGTTGTGTAGCAGGAGGTGCCTATTTACCTATCATGAGCGATGAAGCACTTATTGTGGATAAAACGGGAAGTATATTTCTAGCTGGAAGTTATCTTGTTAAAGCCGCTATAGGAGAAAGTATTGATAATGAAACGCTAGGAGGTGCCACGACACATTGTGAAATATCTGGAGTAACCGATTATAAGGCAAAAGATGATGCTGATGCATTAGATACTATCAAAAATGTATTTTCTAAAATTGGAGATTTTGAAAAAGCAGGATTTAATCGTAGCAAACCATCTCTTCCTAAACAGAATCCCGATGAAATCTACGGTATTTTGCCCAAAGCTCGTAATGAGCAATATGACGTTATGGAAATTATATCCAGACTTGTTGACAACTCTGATTTTGATGAGTATAAAGCTGGATATGGTCAAACTATCATCACCGGATATGCTCGCATTGATGGATGGGCGGTTGGCATAGTTGCTAATCAACGTAAAATTGTAAAGACCAAGAAAGGAGAAATGCAATTTGGTGGTGTAATCTATTCTGATTCGGCAGATAAAGCAACCCGCTTTATTGCAAACTGTAATCAAAAGAAAATTCCATTAGTGTTTTTGCAGGATGTAACGGGCTTTATGGTTGGAAGTAAAAGTGAACATGGTGGTATTATAAAAGATGGTGCAAAAATGGTAAATGCAGTAAGTAATAGTGTAGTTCCTAAGTTTACTATCATTACAGGAAATTCTTATGGTGCTGGTAATTATGCAATGTGCGGTAAGGCCTATGATCCTAGGCTAATTGTTGCATGGCCAAGTGCCGAATTAGCGGTTATGGGAGGAACACAAGCTGCCAAGGTGTTATTACAAATTGAAACGGCTTCTTTAAAGAAAAAAGGGGAAGAATTATCTGCAGAAGAAGAGAAGGCATTATTTGACAAAATTAAGGGTAAGTATGATGCGCAAACCTCTCCGTATTATGCCGCTGCACGATTATGGACCGATGCTATCATAGACCCCTTGGATACTAGGAAATGGATATCTATGGGAATAGAAGCTGCAAATCATGCTCCTATAGAAAAGAAATTCAATTTAGGAGTTATACAGGTGTAAGAAATATTACCCAGAAGTATCTAAATCTTTTAATTTATTTTCTTCTGCTAGTTTATGTTTTTGTTCGGCATATGCATACCCCTGTTTCCACCAATTACGCATTAGTTTTTTGTCAAAAATCAATGAGTTTTCTGTAAGCTTAGACGGTGTATAATAAAGGTTTAATGAAACATCTTTGTTAATAGCTGCAAATTTACCCAATAACGTGTCATGTCTTTCTACCTGATCCAAAACAAAGCCATATAAATTCACCATCAAAGAAAATGGATTTTTGCCTAAAATCTTATTATGTTCCATGTTTTCGGATTCGAGAATAATAGCATCAACTTCTGTAGCACCTCTTCTTATAGCCTCACGTATTGGAACCATGCAACCAAATCCTCCATCTGCATATTCGCATCCACCCTTGGTGACTAAACTCATAAAGGGCACATAATTACATGACATCCAAATCCAATCGCAGAAGTCTTCATAAGAAAAATCATTAATAGATTTATATTCTGTTCTGTTTTTTGTAAGATTAGAAACTGTAACTACGATATCATCAACTTTTCTACGAGCCAATCTAAACTCTGCTTCAGAAAAATTTCTGCGTATGGTTCTTCTCAGGTTTTTACTTTCTCCAAAAGTTCTCTTTCTTTTAATAAATTGCCATAGCGAAGAAAAAAAGTTTATCGATACAAACTCCCTATTTCCTTTTCTTCGTACTACAAAGGGATTAACATTAAAAATAGTATGCTGGTTTACATTGGTATAGATGTCATGCATTTTATCTATATTTCCTAAGGCCAATTGAGGAATCAAAAGGCTACCTGTAGAAGTGCCCAAAAAGAGATCATATTTTTTACCTTGTTCCTTAATAAGGTATTGCGCAACACCACCAGCATAGGCTCCTTTACTTCCTCCTCCCGAAATTACCAATGCTCTCATATTATAATGGATTAGACCTGTTTTTCTTTTTCGCAAACGTATATCCTTTTGCCCACCATTCAGTCATTTTTTCTTTGTCAAAAATTAATGAATTAGTTGTGAGTACTGTAGGTGTGTAATATAAATCTATTGCTACATCATGCTCTTTGGCTTTAAATTTACCAATTCTAATGTTTTGGTTTTCAATCCTATCCATCATAAAATCTACCATATTAGTAATCAAAGTAAAAGGGTTTTTGGTCGGCATTCTATTCAAATAATTTACTTCGGTTTCTAATACAATCACATCTAGATGTTTGGCTCCTCTTTTAATAGCCTCTTCTATAGGTACCATAGAGCCTAAGCCACCATCAACATAATCGCATCGATTTTTTCGGACCAAACTCATAAAAGGTGGATAATTACATGATATCCAAATCCAATCCAAAAAATCCTGATAACTACATTCTTTTAACGATTTATATTCTACTTTATTAGTCGAAAGATTGGTAACGGTAATTACAATTTCGGCATCATTATGTTTTAAGGTATTAAAATCATCTTCAGAAATTGCTTCTTCTATCAACTTTCTAAGGTTACTGCTATCTCCAAAAGATTTATTTCCTTTTAATAAATTATAGAGTACACTAAAATGATTGATTGTAATACTGGTGTAGCGTTTCTTTTTTTTAACAATAAAGGGGCAACTTTTAAAAATTGAAGACTGATTTACAGAAGTATACAATTGTTTAATTTCTTCTATTTTCGACAGTGCTAAATGTGAAACAAGGAGACTTCCTGTAGAAGTTCCCAGAAACATATCATATTGATTACCTAAGTCCTGAATTAAATATTGTGCAACTCCTCCTGCAAAAGCTCCTTTACTTCCACCTCCAGAAATTACCAATGCGCGCATATTTTATATTATGGGGTTAACTTTTTCTTTAAAAAATCTTGTTGATTTTTTGGTAAACGTTCCCATAAAACTACATATTTCTTTTTATATTCTTCATTTTTAAGTACGGCATCTACTAATTTTCTACAGAAACTTCGAAAACGCCAATTGTGATGCACTGCACCTTCTGCCAAATGTTGTAGAGATTGATCCGAAAAAGCTTGTAAACTCTCTAAATAGGTAAATGCATTTTGTCGAACATTAAAACTGTATTTAGGGGATGTATAACTGGATAGTTCCTGATAATATTTCTGATGCTGATCTGTTTGATACCCTTGTGTGCTTAATGCCAACACCAACCATAGTGTTCTAATATTTTTATTATTAAATCCTATAATTTCTTTGGTGATATCAAGGTATTCTTTCCTTTTTTGTGGAAAACTGCTCCATAAATGATAAATAGCAGGTTCTATAGTAGCATATGATGCATCTTTTAATAAGGATTCGTATTGTTCTTGTAAATCTTTAGGTACTGTACTAAGCGTATTTGCTATTGCCTGACGTACAAAAACATTGTTGGTTTCAAACGCTTTGTCATAAAGTGCTATTACTTCTGGATCTCGATTACCACTTAATTGATATACCGCTTCCTGGCCAATATAATCGTTAACAGGAAAACTAAGAGCTTCTGATAGTTCTTTCCATTTTCCAGCAATTGGTTGTGTCCTTTCTTTGGCAAGGTTTAGATAGTCTTTGATAAACTTTGATTGCGTAAGAATATCTAATGCTTCTTGTGATGGAAATTTAACATTATCTAACCACAATTTTTTATAATCAGATAAATCCATTCCACTTACCGAAGATGCTACAGCAATAAAATCGTTAGTCGTGACATTTTTAAACTTATGTTTTTCTAAATAATTATGAACACTAATTTTAAAACTGGCATCACCAATTAAATTTCTAAGCGCATGTAATGCCCATGCCCCTCGCTGATAAAATGTTAACGAACTTGCCTTAGGATCTAGTAAAGAAGTAGCTTTATCTGTTTTTGATAGTTCTGTTAATTGCTCTGCACTTTCATATAGTTTAAACAAGAAATAATCTTCTCCAAAAATCTCTTTTTCTGCTAACAAGGCATAATATGTTGCGAAACCTTCCTGTAACCAATGATGCTTTCCTTCTGTTGCTGTAACCAAGTCACCAAACCATTGATGTGCGAGCTCATGAGCATTTACATTTATGTAATTCTGATCCACAAACCCTGTTTCGTCTACAATAAAACTATCAGAAAAAATGGTAGTTCCTGTATTTTCCATTCCTGCATATAAAAAATCTTTTACCGGTATTTGTTTATAATTTTGCCATGGATAATCAAAACCAATTTCTTCTTCCAGGAAATCAAATATTTTTTTACTGTGTTTATAAGTAAATTCAAACTTATCTTTATCTTTTGGGTAGTAATACATTTCTAATGGAGTTCCGCTTGAAGATACGTCTACTACCTTATCATACTTACCTATCGCAAAAGCTACCAGATAACTACTCATAGGCTGTTGCATATCATACTGCCACTTTTGAATAGAATCATTTATCGGAACTACCTTTTCTAATTTACCATTGGCGATTACTTCAAAATTTTTATGATAGCTAATAGCTAAGTCAAAGGCTACTTTTTCGTTCATATCATCAAAACTAGGTAACCAGTTCGAAGTATATTTTCCTTGACCTTGGGTCCAAACCTGATCATTACCCTCTATATCCTTAACGAAGTACAATGCTTTTTTGGGAGTTGCATCATATGCTATTGTTACAGAATAACGGGTATTGGGTTTAAAATCACTTATAATTCCTATTTTTTTAGAATCATATATAAAATCAATTTTGTTTTCTTCTAAAACCACTTTGTTAATATTCATCTTTTGAGCATCTACAAATACGGTATCAATTGATTTTAGAACATTAAATATATAGGATACCTCTCCAGCGACGGTTTGAGTTTTTGGTGTTACCAGAATATCAACCTTGGCCTCTGTAAAATCTACATGAGGTTGTTCTTTAGCTATTGTTAGCGTTTCTTTTTGTGCATGCGATACAATTGAAAATAAAATAATACATACAGGTGTTAAAAATCTCATACTAATGATTCATCAAATGTTTTGCCAAAATAACGAAATAAGTCTGTTAATGTGACATACCCTTCCCAATTCTTTGTGATATAAGTAAGATCAATTATTACTAAAAATAAAGAGGCTGCATACTGCAGCCTCTTCTATAATTTTATATATACTATTTCTGTCTTTATTCCTTAACAAATCTTCTGAAATAGTTTTCTTTATTATTTCTGATTTGTAAAAAGTATACACCACTGTCTAACTCTTGTATCCCAATTTGCGATGAATTATCTGTTAGTATTCCTTTTTTAACAATTGCCCCTGTAATGGTAGCAATACTGTATGGCGTATTTTGCATTGATTCTGAAAGAGTAACTGTTATATCCCCTCCTCTACTAACTGGATTAGGATATAATACTACATTATTCGATGTTATAAAATCTTTACTTACATCTTCCAAAGTACTTACTTTCAACACTTCACTTTGTTCTGAAGCATTGCTTACTGCATCATATGCTATTACACTGATACTATATTCTGTGTTAGCATTGAGTCTTGTTAAGGTCGTATTGGTCGCTGTAATACCATATACTACTGTTTTACCATCTACCAATACATCATATCTGGTTACTGCAACATTATCTGATGATGCGGTCCATGAAACATCTATAGTTGTCGATGTGATATTAGAAGCTGTAAGATTGGTGGGTGCTGTAGGGGCTTGATCATCGGGATTAGAAGTAAAAGATCCTGTAAAAACACCACGCCCATAAGTCGATGCCAAGATTACATTATCATAATGACTTCCTCCTTTTGCCCAATAGTCAAAAGAAGTAACACTTACATCACTCATCCCATTTTGCGATCGTACCCAATTTGGGTTGGTAGTATCAAAGTTTCTTGTTTTCCATACTCCTAATTGTGTTGCTAGAATTACTTCTCTCCTATCCAATGGGTTTTGTAAAATATCTCTAACAGGAATATTGGGTAAATCTCCTTCTTTGTTTATCCAGGTTTCTCCGCCATCTGCAGAAGCCCATACGCTTACTACACCATAATTATGAATAGTAACTAATATATCATTATCGGTTGCACCATATAGAACAGACGATACCGATCCAACAAAAGGAGTAGTAATACCTGTCCATGTAGCCGTTCCTACTCCTACATCACTAAGTTTTACTATACCTCCATTTTTTAAACCAACTAACCAGGTATTATCTGTATATGGTGATGCAACAAAGGCGGTAGGTGAATCAGTTAAAAGGGCATTGGTAATATCACTATTTCTATTACCAGCTACATCAATGGTTTTAATTCTGAAGTCTTCCTCGAAAGTATCAAAATTAAATAAGGTACTATTCGTTAATAGTATATTTGCTTTGCTATCATAATTCATAGGGTTTACAAAATCCCCTGATGACTCTTCTACCAACGTAGTATATACACTATCATCTGTTGACCCATTCCATGGTAAATCTACTCTATAAATAAAATTTGCAGGTGTCGTTATGATAATATATTCACCGTCTTTATCGACAAATGTATATCCTCCATCTCCTCCGCCTATTTCTATAGCACTATTAGCTCCATTTTTGGTATTAATAAATGCCTGAGTTCCGTTATCCTGTGCTCCTGCAGAAAAAATTTCACTTCGGTTAGCAATTCCATTGGGCCCTATAGCGCCTCTTACAAATTGGGTAGTTATGTACCCTTTAACTCTACTCCCTATTGCACTAACAGTAGTATTAGCCACAGCCAGATCATTAGCATAAAAAACACCACCATCAGTACCAAAAATAGCCTGATTGGTATTTCCTGGTCTAAACGCCATCGCATGATGATCGGCATGTACCAAAGGAACTTCTAACTGATCTAAACCAAAAAACTCACTATCTGTCCATTTAGAAATTTGTGCCCAATTCGTACCATTATCTACGGATCTAAAAAGATCAATACCTCCTACATAAAGAATATTGTCATTAGTAGGATCTGCTTCGATCATTAAATCATAAAATGCCTGTCCTCTTGTAAAATCATTCGCACTAATCGCTAAATCGGCATCATCAGGTAAATTTGTATTTGTTAAATTTTCTGAAGAATTAAATCCATCGGTAGTAAGAAATATAGCTACTGGAGTTCCAGATCCACGTGTTCCTTCTCCCAAAGCAAATAGCTTGTTTGCATCATATGCAGATGATTCTAGTTCTAATCTATCAATATTTGGTAGTGGTGAAACAGTAGCTTCTGTCCAACTATCACCATTCGTTGTGCTAAAAATTCGGCCTCCACCATTTGGGTTATAAAATTGTTGACCAACTGTTGACATCCATAGTCTATTATCAGATCCAATTTCAAAATCATTAGGAATATATGAAACAAAAACTCCATCGAAAGCGTCTAATTGAAAATTATCTGTTTCAATTCTATTCCATGTATCACCATTATCTATAGATCGATATAAACCAGCAGATTGCAGTCCTAATATCTGAAAAGGATCATTAAGTCTCCCCTCATAGACACTTAATTGAGCTCCTACTCCCATAAACAATTCCGTTCTATTTTGTTCTATATTATTCCAGGCAATCATTCTATTTACAAAAAACACTCCTGAAAGAAACGATCGTCCCCCAAATTCAAAATCAAAATTTCCAGAATTGGAAAGGGTAACATTCAGGGGCGCCCAACTGTTTCCTCCATCTACAGATTTATAAACTCCATTACCCACTACGGTTCCTTGCGTATATTGTTCTCCAGTGGCTAAATACCACGTTCTAGAGTTTCTGGGATCTACCGTAATTGTTGTTACATTAAGGTTTCCTGGTACTCCTTCTACTTGAATCCATTCAGAGTTTTCTGAGGTAATATCATTATTCACCCAAAGACCACCACTTACACCACCAGAAAACACTCTCCGGTTAGAAGCATCATTAGGATCAAATAATATTGCCCGAGTACGACCACCTACATTATTTGGTCCTCTCTCGATCCATGGATTATCCGCAGCATCACCAGGAGCTCTTTTACTTCTTATTTCTCTTTCTAACCGATTACGTAATTTTTCTACCGATTCGGGCTCTGTTTTACCCGTTGTGGGATTCATGGTTAGTTCCCATAACTGTTCAGCATACCTATTAGGAGGAAGTTGCAGTTCCTTTCTTTCTTTTTTAGAAAGATGCTTTGACTTCTTATAAGGGCTATTTTTTAAGTGTTCTGAATGTTGATCCCTTAATTCACTTATCTCATCATTTACTACATCCTCTATTTCTTTATCTCCTGCTAATTGAATGATAGAGGCTACAAAAACACATAACAAGCTAATTCCTGCTATGATTGGGTAGGTTTTTTTTCTCATAATACTAGATAATTTGTGTGTTTACGTCTGTATAAGTTTTATACTCTATTTTCTTATTATACTTAAATAGATAAAGCTACTCATACTCATTATCTGTTTGTTTTTAAATTGTATGAACGGTTTATATAAATGTATAAAAGGCAGGAATCTGTGTATAAACGGTTGATGACTTTATGATTATCTAACAAACAGTTTGGTATGAATATTTTACTCAAAAACTTCACAAAAAAAGACTTATATCACCTATATAACCCAAAAACATCCAAAAACACTAAAAAACCATCAATTAACCCTCAAAGTTGAAGGTTTACTTTTTTGGCATACCATTTGAAAATAACATCTCATAAATAACCTAAAAACTAATAAATACAAATCAAAAACACAGAAATCATGAAGAAAATGATCTTTTTTATTGCCTTATTAGTATTAGTAGGAACAGCTTCACAAGCTAATTATAAGTTACCAATCCCTTACGATCAAACCACAGAACGATCGTACCATGAGCAGCCAATTACATTTGTAGAAGGAGGAGTATTATTCTTGGTTTATCCAGAGGGAACTATTGATTATAAACTCATTAGATATAACAAGCAAAGACATTACAAAAATAGACATCTTGATAATCGTTCTTATACACAACGTTATAATAACTTTATAGTATATGACCACTACGGAAGATTAAAAAAAATAGGGAATAACTTCATTACCTACGATCGGTACAATAGAGTTCATAGAATAGGATCCATATCTATGAGGTATAATAGAAGAGGATTGGTTTATCAAATTGGAGGATTGGATATTTATTATAAAAAATATGGGCGTATAAAATTTGTTGAAGGTCATGTTCATTATAATGGTTGTGGGTATTGCGGAATAGCAGAATGTGTTGCCGAACACGATCCATACTTTAACCAACAATGGAGAACCAATTATCATTATGACATTGACGACGATGACTACTATGACGATGATGATGACGATGATGACGACGATGACGACGATGATGATGATGATGATTGAATCATAAATTGTAGCGCATCAAAAACCATTTAGACAAAAAAATCGAAGCTAATTAGTTTCGATTTTTTTGTCTAAATAGTAGTTATAATTGATTCAATAATATTTAATCATGTGAAAGCTTTATTATTATATCATAAAAGTTAAAACCCACAATAAATGATAACCATTAGAAAAAAATAAAATTATAATCTTTAGTTATATATTTGGGTTGAAGATTTTTCTAATAAACAGTATCTTCGTCCTAATGAATCCTTCTATTTTACAAACTCCTATTGATTACCTTAAGGGTGTTGGTCCATCGAGAGCAGATCTACTTCGATCAGAATTAGGGATTCATACTTATCAGGATCTTATTAACCTTTTTCCAAATCGTTATCTGGATAAAACACAATATTATAAGATCAATCAATTACAGCGTAATTCTTCCGAAGTACAGATTATTGGTAAAATTGTTCATATCAAAACAGTAGCACAAAAACGAGGAAAACGACTTGTTGCTAAGTTTATAGATGATACGGGTGAAATAGAATTAGTATGGTTTAGAGGTCATAAATGGATAAAAGAGCAACTAAAACTTAATACCTCTTATGTAATCTTTGGTAAAACAAAATACTATAATGGATTTAGTATGCCACATCCAGAGATGGAGTTACTCTCAGAGCATCAACAAAACCTTAAAATTGCCATGCAACCCATATATCCCTCGACAGAAAAGTTGGCCAACAAAGGGATCACCAATCGTGTAGTAAGTAAGATGATGCAACAATTGTTTGTAGAAACTAAGGCCAGGTTTTATGACACATTAACCAAAGAGATTCTAGATGATTTAAAGCTTATATCAAAGAGTGAAGCAGTCTTCAATATTCATTTTCCAAAAAATCAAGAATTACTTGCTAAAGCACAATATCGTCTTAAGTTTGAAGAGTTATTCTACATACAATTACAATTAATTACCAAAAAACTAATTCGAAAACAAAAGATAAAAGGGTTTCCTTTTCCTTTGGTAGGTACTTATTTTAATACTTTTTATAAGGATCACCTACCCTTTGAGTTAACTAATGCTCAAAAAAGAGTGATTAAAGAAATTAGAAATGATATTGGTAGTAGTGCACAGATGAATCGATTATTGCAGGGAGATGTGGGTTCTGGTAAAACTATTGTTGGATTAATGACCATGTTATTGGCTATCGATAATGGTTTTCAAGCTTGTCTAATGGCTCCTACCGCGATTCTGGCTAACCAACATTATCAAGGAATCAAAGAACTCACCAAAGATCTTGATATTAATGTAAAACTCTTAATGGGTAGTACTACCACCAAAGAAAGACGTGAAATTCATACTTCATTAGCAGAAGGGGATTTACATATTCTTATTGGTACGCATGCCATTCTAGAGGACAAGGTACAATTTCATAACCTTGGTTTGGCTATTATAGATGAACAACATCGATTTGGAGTGGCGCAACGTGCCAAATTATGGCACAAAAACACCTACCCGCCACATATTCTGGTGATGACCGCTACCCCAATTCCCAGAACCTTGGCCATGAGTTTGTATGGGGATTTAGATATTTCTGTTATTGATGAACTTCCTCCCGGTCGTAAAGCAATCAAAACAGTACATCGTTATGATAGTAACCGTTTAAAAGTTTTTAAATTTATTGCAGATGAAATACAAAAGGGAAGACAAATTTATATCGTTTATCCCTTGATACAAGAGTCTGAAGCTATGGATTATAAAGATCTTATGGATGGGTATGAAAGTATCGCTCGCTCTTTCCCCTCTCCCACCTATCAGATTTCTATAGTGCATGGTAAAATGAAACCTGCCGATAAAGACTATGAGATGGATCGCTTTGTAAAAGGAGAAACGCAAATAATGGTGGCTACCACAGTTATAGAGGTTGGTGTAAATGTACCCAATGCCAGTGTTATGATTATAGAGAGTGCCGAAAGATTTGGTTTGTCCCAGTTACACCAATTACGCGGTCGTGTGGGCCGTGGTGCTGAGCAAAGTTTTTGTATTTTGATGACGAGTTTTAAATTATCTGCAGATAGTAAAACCAGGTTAGAAACCATGGTTAGAACAAATGATGGATTTGATATTGCCGAAGTAGATTTAAAACTACGTGGCCCAGGTGATATTATGGGTACACAACAAAGTGGTGTACTTACGCTAAAAATTGCCGATATTGTAAAAGACAATGAAATTTTAAAAACGGCACGTCATTATGCAGTTAAAATCCTGAATGAAGACCCGTCCTTATCACTAGAAAAAAACAAAGTACTTTTATATACCTACCAACAAATGGCCAAACATAAAAATATCTGGAATTACATTTCGTAACATCAACACAACATTGATCTTATAAATAACTGATAAATTATATCAACAACCATACATACTGTCCTATGAAATTTAAAAATAAACGTAGATGGCAAATCATTCGACAATATGTTATAGGTTGGACATTGGCATTTATATTTTTAAGTATTGTAAGAGGTGAGGGAACTCGAGAGTTAGGATCTGTCCAGTTCGAAATTTGGCAATCTATAGTTACATCTATTATCGGAGGGCCATTGTTAGGTTTTATTTCTGCGTGCGTTCAGATACTAATCGAAGAACAGAGCTATGGTCGAATATCATTATTAAAATTATCTCTATTACGATTACTTTACGTTTTGCTTTTCTTGGCATCTATAATTGGACTATCGTATATTATTTTTGCAAAGAACATAACACTGGTCAAATTTGCATTCGAACCCGGTAGCTTGGCTATCTATATATACATAGTATCTGTAGATATCTTTATGTTTGGATTAAGGCAGATTAACTTATTTCTTGGAAGTAATAATCTTTGGAAACTTTTTAGCGGTAAATTTTATTCACCTCGAGAAGAAGAACGTATTTTTATGTTTCTAGATCTTCAATCTTCGACACAACATGCTGAAAAACTAGGGCATATCAAATATAGTAAGATGATTCAGGATTGTTTTAATGATTTAGGAGTTGTTGTAGAAAACGAAGCAGAAATATATCAATATGTAGGAGATGAAGTGGTCTTGACATGGAAACTCAAAGAAGGGTTAAAAAACCAAAATTGTTTAAATGCATATTTTAATTTTAAAAAACGATTAGATCAAAAAAAAGATTTTTACTTAAAAAACTATAATTGCACCCCTCATTTTAAAGCAGGAATAAATTTAGGTATCGTTACTGTAGCGGAAGTTGGTAAATTTAAAAAAGAAATCGCCTACCATGGAGACACAATTAATACGGCAGCAAGGATTCAAGGTAAATGCAATGAGTTTAATCAAGAGCTTTTAATATCAGAAAGTTTAAAAAATGTGCTTGGTGATACTAATTTCTATTTTGATAAAATTGGTGATATCGCGCTTAAAGGAAAAGAAAAACAAGTGCTTCTTTATGGAGTCTATCAAACATATAATCACGAGTAAAATATGATAGTTTTACTATTTCTAAAGCCTGTTAGTTACCATGAAAAACACATATTTTAAATAAAAAAATATCTTTTAATGCCTTTACTTGATGTGATTGTTTCGTAATTTAATGTATTATTTCTTCGAATGACACGATTACCCTAATTTGCAATAAGTTAAGAAGGCACTTTTAAAGCTCTGGATGCACTTTTAACAAATTAACGCTTAATAAATCCGAATAAAAATGAAGTTAGATCTTTATCAAATAGATGCATTTACAGATAAAATTTTTGGTGGCAATCCAGCATGTGTTGTTCCTTTAGATAAATGGTTACCTGATCATTTACTTCTAAAAATAGCCAAAGAAAATGCAGTAGCAGAAACTGCGTTTTTTCTTGACAAAGGAGAAAAAATACACCTACGTTGGTTTACTCCAGAGATCGAAATGGATTTATGCGGTCATGCTACATTAGCAACAGCACATTGTTTAAAAACCATATTAAAGTACCCTAAAGAAAAAATAATCTTCGAGACACTAAGCGGTGATCTAACCGTTTCTATAAAAAACGATACGTATGCCTTGGATTTTCCTTCAAGAATGCCCATTGTTTCAAAATTACCCGAAACCATAAAAAAATCTTTAAATACACAACCAAAAGAAGTTTTAAAATCAAGAGATTATGTTCTGGTTTATGATTCTGAAAAGGATATAAAAAATATCAAAATTGATAGACAGTTATTCGACCAGATAAATTTGGGTACAGGAGGAGTTATTGTTACTGCAAAAGGAAACGATTGTGATTTTGTATCTAGATTTTTCACACCTCAAGCATCTATTTTAGAAGACCCCGTAACGGGTTCTGCACACTGTTCTTTAACTCCATTTTGGTCTAACAGACTTAATAAAAAAGAACTTACCGCAATGCAAATTTCTGATAGAGTCGGAAAATTAAATTGTATAAATAAAAATGAAAGAGTAATTATTAGTGGTCAGGCAAAAACATATTCGATAGGATCATTTTGGATTAATTAGAAAGACCTGTAACATTCTTAGAATCGAATCGTCATCAAAAGAAAAGGGCGAATTATGTCAGAAATATCAAAGTTAAGCTTATACTTTTTACGTGCAATGTATTTGCTTATAGCAGCGGGGTTGATCCTTACTATTTGGCCAGAAATAATTGTTCCTACGCAGAGATTAGTCAATGAAGACACAGTAGTTCAATCCTTATTGGGGGCATTGGCATTACTGGCTGCACTCGGAATTCGGTTTCCCTTAAAAATGCTTCCTATTTTAATTTTCGAACTAATTTGGAAATTAATTTGGGTATTTGGTTTTGCATTACCAACTTGGTTAAATCATGGTCTGGATAACTATACACGCGAAACTCTTTTTGCTTGTTTAATCGGTATACTATTAATCCCTATTGTTATTCCTTGGCGCTATGTCTATAACCATTACATAAAATTAAGACAAGCTACTAAACCAACAACTTAATTGTTATAATCAATGATCAACACGAAATATTCTCTTTCTAAATATGCCCGTATAGGTGGAGTTTTATACCTCTTAATAATTGTTCTTGGTGCTCTTGGACAAATAGTTATTAGGGGATCTGTAATCACAATGAATGCAGCCACGACTTATCAAAATCTTGTGGCTTCAAATACTTTATGGCGTATAGGTATTATAGGAGATATCATGATGCATATCCTGGATATCCCGTTAATGATTATTTTATTTCTGTTGCTTAAAAACGTAAATAAATACCTGGCATTACTGGGTGTTTTGTTTAATGTTATACAAACCGCGGTATTAGTCGTGAATAAGATGTCACTTATTGTTGCTACCGTTTTGATCAATAATCCATCGTATACAAAAGCATTCGATGCAGATCAAATACATGCGCAAGTATATTTGTTAACCGACGTACATGATTATGGTTTTGGACTTGGGCTTATTTTTTTCGGATTTGCTTGTTTAACCTATGGTTATTTAATTTTTAAATCAAATTATTTTCCAAATGTTTTAGGTGTTTTAATGGGTAATGCCGGTCTTTGTTACCTGATTAATAGTTTGGTACTCATTCTTGCACCACAATACTCTGAAGATGTATTTTTAGTACTCTTATTTTCTTTAATCGGAGAATTGTCTTTTTCACTTTGGTTATTGGTTAAAGGAGTGAAAACAACAAAATAATATTGAATCTTATACTTTAAAAAATCCTTGATAAAAAACAGTATCTAAAAATATTCATCAAAGATAAAGTAACATATTATGGTTATATGACACTTACTAAATAATAGTAACCATCATAATTTTAATAAAATGAACAAACTTTTATCTATTATCACAACTTTATTGGTATTCGCAGGATTGACTGGTTGTAGTGCTCTTACCGGAGAAGAAATAGCCAGATTAGCTATCAATCAAGTAAGTACCGATGACAATAACCTAATTATTAAGGAAACCTCTTTATCACTTAAAAAAGGGGATGAAATTGCTTTTTGGTCAGAAATGGATATGAAATATGAAGGAGACGTTGCTTTACAATTTCAAATAGAAGTGTTAAAAGACGGAGAAAACCTTGGAATATTAGAAATTGACCCTACCGAGAAAAATATAACCTTAGGAGAGCTTAAAACATCAATCATGGGGAAAACAGACTGGAGTTTTACTGGTAAAAACTCTGAGTTTAAAATTGAAGATGATGGAAACTATACATTTAAGGGAATCCTGGTTGCTACCAAAAATCCTACACTTATTATTAACAAAGCAGAAATTGTATTGAAAATATAATGTGTCACTACCATTATATAGAAAAATAGCTCATGTAATGATCAGTGTTTCAAAAGATAATTCTTATAAATTCATAAAGTATATCATGAGTTTTTTAAACACAAATACCTCTAAAAAAACTAATAACAAAACGAATAGATAACACATAAAAACATTTTCCAATTCTTGTAATATAATTGATTCGGTTTCTTTTTTTAATTAGTTTTAGCACATTATTTATTCCATAATTGCTGCCTGCAAATTGGGTGTGACTAATAATGTATAATTAGATAATTTATTTATGAAATTTATAGAGTGTTTAAACGATTTATGGGATTACTTTTTTTTGGGAGATCCTGCAAACTTATCCAAATTTAAACTAGAGAATAAGTTGTCTGATAATTTGATACAAGAATTCACTACAAATGATAGTGGAGACTTGGTGGTTGAAAAAGGAGTGTTAATCCCAATGTCTGGAGTCAAAAACTATCCTTATCATATTTTTTTCACCATTAATACTAAAGATACTGCATTCAATAATCATGAAAGTGATTTGCAGTTTCGAAAAGAAGGATATATTTTAGAAGTCATTAGTAATGAAATATATCTAATGACTATTCCATATTTACAGCTATGGAATGAAGAAAACGGAATAAAAAATCTTACCTCAAATACTATTCGACCAAAAATTCCTTTAGAAAATGGAATATATACTGTAGAAATTTTAGGAGGTGAAACCAAACAAAGCAGTGGATGGGAACCCACTTTCGAATTCATTTTGACCAAAAGCACTTACGAAACATCATTTGATGTTCAGGATGTTGGATTCAAGTTTCAAATAGAAAGTAGAGAATATTAACATAACCTGTAACTTTTGTATGTTTTACTACAAACAAATTTGAATAATACTATTTATAATTAAGTATGGAAATTACAATTTCTGAAACCAGAAGCATTGATATACAACAAATAGTACATCTTTATAAAGCAAACAAATGGAGTGCTGCCGAGAAACCAAATGAGTTATACAATGCACTTATAAATTCGCATACATTAATTTCTGCCTGGAACAACCAACAACTTATTGGTCTTGGAAACGCTATATCTGATGGGCACCTTGTGGTATATTATCCTCATTTATTAGTTCATCCTGATTATCACGGACAAGGTATTGGACAAAGAATTGTATCTAAAATGCAGGAGAAATATGGTGAGTTTCATATGCAGATGCTAACTGCAGATGGTAAAGCAATAGATTTTTATAAAAAAGTAGGATTTAAAAGGGCTGGTGAAACAGCACCTATGTGGATTTACAAAGGAAACGAACATTAATTTTTCATAATATTAAAACGGTACGTTTTTACTATCTAACAAAATCAAAATAGAAAAGGTGACTTGCTATAAGTCACCTTTTCTGTGATGGATGAAATATTTCAAACACTATTTCAAATCAAACCGGTCCAGGTTCATTACCTTGGTCCATGCTGACACAAAATCATGAATGAATTTCTTTTCTGAGTCTTCACATGCATATACTTCTGCAATAGCACGAAGCTCAGAATTCGAACCAAAAATAAGATCAACTCTTGTTCCTGTCCATATAAGTTCTCCCGTGATACGATTACGCCCTTCGAATACATTACCATCATCAGAAATGCTCTTCCAGGTAGTTTTCATATCTAATAGATTTTTAAAGAAATCATTGCTTAACGATTCAGGGTTACTGGTAAATACCCCATGATTAGATAGGTCATGATTTGTATTAAGTACGCGCATTCCTCCTACTAATACTGCCATCTCTGGAACTGTAAGCGTTAGTAGCTGTGCTTTATCTACTAATAATTCTTCTGCAGACGCGCCGTGACTTCCTTTTAAATAATTTCTAAACCCATCTGCAATAGGTTCTAGTACTGCAAACGATTCTACATCTGTTTGTTCTTGAGAAGCATCTGTACGACCTGCTGCAAATGGTACCGTTATCTCATGTCCCTTATTCTTTGCTGCTTGTTCTATAGCGGCACTACCTCCTAAAACAATTAAGTCTGCTATAGATACTTGTTTATTGCCTTCTTGAGCTTCATTAAACTCTGTTTTAACCCCTTCTAACACTTCTAAAACTCTGGTAACCTGAGTAGTATTATTTATACTCCAATCTTTTTGTGGTGCAAGACGAATACGTCCTCCATTCGCGCCCCCTCGTTTATCAGAACCTCTAAAAGTAGATGCAGACGCCCATGCGGTAGTTACCAATTGCGATATGGTTAATCCTGAGGCTAATATTCTTCTTTTCAATTCGTCTATATCTGCTTCACCAATTAATTCATGTGTAACAGCGGGTACAGGGTCTTGCCAGATTAACTCTTCTTTCGGCACATCCGATCCCAAATAAAGAACTTTAGGTCCCATATCTCTATGTGTTAGCTTAAACCAAGCACGAGCAAAAGCTTCTTCAAATTCTACTGGGTTTTCATAAAAACGTTTAGAAATTGGAAGGTAAACAGGATCTAATTTTAATGCCATATCTGCCGTAGTCATCATCAGCGATTGTTGCTTAGATGCATCTCCTGCTTTTGGAGCTGTTCTTGCCGAAGAGGCTTCTGTAGGAACCCATTGATGAGCTCCTGCTGGACTCTTTGTTAATTCCCAATCATATCCTAACAGAACTTCGAAGTAATCATGATCCCATTTTATAGGGTTTGGAGTCCATGCCCCTTCAAGACCACTGGTAATTGTATCATCACCTTTACCAGAACCAAATGTATTTTTCCAACCCAAACTTTGCTCTTCTATACTTGCTCCTGCTGGTTCAGCCCCAACATATTTATCAGGATCGGCTGCTCCATGGGCTTTTCCAAAAGTATGACCTCCTGCTACCAAAGCAACCGTTTCTTCGTCATTCATTGCCATACGACCAAAGGTTTCTCTGATATCATAAGCAGATCCTAGAGGATCCGGATTACCACCTGGGCCTTCTGGGTTTACATATATAAGTCCCATATGAGTTGCTCCTAATGGATTTTCTAACTCTCGCTCACCAGAATAACGTTCCCTATCTCCCATCCATTCGGTTTCAGAACCCCAATAAATATCTTGTTCAGGCTCCCAGATATCTTCACGCCCACCGGCAAAACCAAAGGTTTTAAAACCCATAGATTCCAAAGCACAATTTCCTGCCAAAATCATTAAATCTGCCCAGGAGATTTTTCTTCCATATTTTTGTTTTATAGGCCATAATAATAGCCTTGCCTTATCAAGATTCCCGTTATCCGGCCAACTATTTAAAGGAGCAAAACGTTGGCTTCCAGAACCTCCTCCTCCTCTACCATCTTGAATACGATATGTACCCGCACTATGCCAAGCCATACGAATAAACAAAGGACCATAATGACCATAATCTGCCGGCCACCAATCCTGAGACGTAGTCATTAAGTCTATAAGATCTTTTTTTATTTTATTTAAATCTAAACTTTTGAATTCTTCAGCATAGTCAAATTTTTCTCCCATAGGATCAGACTTGGTAGAATTTTGTCTAAGAATATTTAATTTTAATTGATTTGGCCACCAATCTTGATTAGATGTACCTCCTCCTGCACTTTCATTTTTTGCTCCCCCCATAAATGGGCATTTACTTATATCTCCATTAATGTGACTATTTGTGTTATCCATATTTAAATTGATTTTTTACGATTTGTTACCAAACTTAGCTAAATACCAAAGCAAAACAATAGATAAATTATATATTTAATCTAACAAACAATAAATAATATTTATACCATAGTATTACCCAAGATAATTCAACGCTCGAAATTGATTCGATCATTTATAAAAATATGAAATAATACAATGAATCACATATCCTTAACATTTAATTATTTAAAATGTAATTTAAAAGTTAAATCAATAAATATCTTATTAATTGTAGTAATTTTAAAGACTGTCCCTAGTATCATTTAAAAGATGTATCAATATTGAAACAAAGAAACCATGCTATGAAAGATGAAGTAAAAAACATTTGGGTAGATTTAAATGAAGAGCTTTATAAGTTTATCAATAAAAGGATAAAAAACGAAGATCTTGCAAAAGACATTCTTCAAGAATCTTTTAGTAAAGCCTTATCAAAAATCGATCAACTCGAAGATACTTCCAAACTAACTTCATGGATTTATCAAATTACTAGAAATACGATTATTGACCATTATCGCAAGTTGAGTTTGAAAACTATTTCAATAAACAACTTCGACATTCCTGAAAATGACACTGATGATTTCGAATATTCACAATTAAGCAATTGTATCAATCAGAAAATTGAACAACTCTCTTCAAAATATCATCAAGCTATTACCTTAACTTCTTTTAAAAATATCTCACAAAAGGAATTAGCTAATTTGCTTGATATATCCTACTCTGGAGCAAAATCCAGGGTACAAAAAGCAAGAAATGTCTTAAAAGAAAATATTATAGATTGTCCTAATACAAAATTTGACAAATCTGGTAAACTATTGGATTTTGATGACAGTTTAAAATAATTTTTTCGTCTTTTTTTAATTGTTCACGTCTACTAGTTATAACATACTAAAAAATAAAAAATGAACAATTTAAAAGTCATTAATGTACAAGTCTTAAATGCTTTTGTCGAAGATGATAAAGGTGGTAATCCGGCAGGAGTAGTTTTGGATGCAGATAATTTAACTCATAAAAACAAACTAGAAATTGCAAAAAAAGTGGGGCTCTCAGAAACAGCATTTGTATCAAAATCTAAAACCGAAGATTTTAAATTAGAGTTCTTTACACCTAATCGACAAATTGCGCATTGTGGTCATGCTACAGTAGCAACATTCTCTTATTTAAAACAACAAAATATACTAAAACGCAATAATTCTTCGAAAGAAACAATCGATGGAAAAAGATACATTAAACTAATTGATGATAATGCATTTATGGAACAAGTAGCTCCTAAGCATTTAAATGTATCACACAAAGAACAATTAATTCTGGCATCGCTTGGATTACAAAAAAATGATCTTTTACCCAATGCTCCTTTACAGGTAGTAAACACAGGGAATTCATTTTTATTAGTTCCTGTTAAAAATGAAGATGTTCTTAAAAATATCACTCCAAATTTTAAAACTATTTCTAAAATAAGTGATGAATTTGATTTAATAGGTTTTTATGTATTTACTACTGCAATTACTATTCAAAAAAAAGATGCTAATTCCAGAATGTTTGCTCCAAGATATAATATTATTGAAGAGGCAGCAACAGGTATGGCTGCTGGCCCGCTTGCTTGCTATTTATATAATGTTCTAAACATTAAAAAAAATAGGTATTTGATTAGGCAAGGTCAATATATGGATCAACCTTCTCCAAGTTTAATTATTGTGGATATGCAAATTAAAAATAATACTATTATTAATTTAATGGTTGGCGGAAAAGGGATTCTTAAATCAAAAGTTAGTATAGAAATTAATTCGTAGCCAAACAGAAGGGCTATGTTATGGTAGAAAAACATTGTTATGTGCCCTTGTTAACAGAACAAAAGTTGAATCAAAAAAACTTAAAAAGCCAATGAATCCAGAAATTATAAAATTAAGAAAGGAATTACATCAAAACCCAGAATTATCTGGTAACGAATATGAAACAGTAAATAGGATTAAAGAATTTATTACCTCTCATCACCCAACACATTTCATCGAAAACATTGGTAACAATGGTTTGGCTGCGGTATATACATTTCCTAAACCCGGTACCACAATAACCATTCGGTGTGAATTAGATGCATTACCAATAGAAGAAGAAAATGAATTTGATCACCGATCTCAAAATGAAGGTGTTTCTCATAAATGTGGACATGATGGGCATATGGCAATTGTTGCTGGTTTGGTTTTCTGGATTAAAAAACAAAAATTTAAATCGGGTAAGGTTGTGTTGCTATTTCAACCTGCCGAAGAAACTGGAAAAGGCGCTTATGAGATTCTATCTGACCAAAAATTTAAGCAGTTAAACTCTGATTACATATTTGCGCTTCATAATATCCCTGGAGCACCCTTACATAGTATCATTACCATGAAAAAAGGGTTTTCTGCAGAGGTTGTTAGTTTTGTTATTCATTTAACAGGGAAAAAATCTCATGCAGCCCAACCAGAAAATGGTATTAACCCTGCATTATTGATCTCTGATTTAATAAAAGAATTCTCTACATTAAATGTTACAGAACCTCTTAGCGATGATTTTGCTATCCTCACTCCCGTTCATATTACCATGGGTGAAAAAGCTTATGGTATTTCTCCTGCAATGGGAGAGCTCCATTATACCATAAGAACATGGAATACAGAAAGAATGGATCTTTTAAAAAAACAACTGCAGGAAATAGTAAAAACTAAATGTATGTTACATAATCTAACTTATACTATCGATTGGTTTGAATATTTCCCAGCTAGTCAAAATGATCATGACTGTAATAAGATGATATATACGGTAGCAAAAGAAAATAATTTTAAAATCATTCAAAGACCTTACCCTTTTAGATTTGGAGAAGATTTTGGTTGGTTTGCAAAACATTACAAAACTGCTATGTTTGGGCTTGGATCTGGAGTAAATTCCCCGGCACTACACCATTCAAATTACGATTTTCCAGATGAAATAATAGAGACAGGTATCAAAATGTTTACGTCATTAATAGAAAAAACAATACATTCTGAAACCCATAACACATCATCCTGAGCACGTTACATTTCATTCTTCTAAGTATTTTTTTTATTGAATTATAAAGCATTTAGAGTTTTAAAAATGGTATTTTAGAAACATTAAAATTAAATCGAGTTTGTATAGCTATGTTCTATCACAAAACGACCAAAACACATACCTAAACTATATCAAATTTTATAGTCATAAAAAATGGAAAAAAAAATCTACCCCAATAACCCCTTAGGAATAATTGCAATTTTTGTATTTTTTATTGAAGCAATTACAGCAGCTTCTCTTGGATTTTTAAAGGAAAATCCAGTTTTATTACAAATGATTGTTGTTTTCATTATTGCCTTCCCTTCTTTTATTGCGTTCATGTTTTTTACTATTTTGTTGTTTAAAAGGGAAATTCTTTTTGCACCAAGCGATTATAAAGATGAGGATAATTTTATGCAAATTATTAATCAAAAATTCGAGAAATTAGAAACGCAGCAAAGTTTTATTCAAACCGTTAACCACCCTCCTACCAAAGTAGATGATGTCTATCTTCTAGTAGATAAGTTATTAGAACAACAGGAATATAAAAATATTGTTCGAATAGGTCGAGCCTATTTAAAATTAGATGAAAACGAAAAGTGTTTTCGTTTGTTTGAATATGTAGCCAATAAGATGCCAAAATCTAACAATTTTTATTACACCATGATAGCAAATTGTGCATATAGTAAAATTAAACTTCAGAAATTTGATGAAGCGTTACTTTATCTTAATGAAGTAGAGAGTATCCTAGGGCTAAAAATGGAAGTATGGCATTTAACAGCCAAAACATATGCATTGTATAAAATGGGTCGTGAAGCCATGTTCAAAGAATATCTTGGGAAAGTAAAAAATCATGAAGCATACAATGATGAACTAAAAACTTCTCTAAGGCTTTACCCCGATTTATCTCATTACTTAACCGAAGAAGAAGCCGTACCTCTAAATTAATCAACCTACGATAAATTTTTGAAATCTAGTTATTAAGTAAAAAGAGGGACGGGTATTTCCTAATCACTAGCTAATTTTACACCTTTTTTTGTAACATAATTTTAGGGTTTAGATCTATAAGCATTCATTATATTAGCTGCTTTCAAAATAAGTATTCCGAAGGGATTTATATTTACATAAAATAAATGATATGAAATTAAGAGAACTTAATACAGCATTATTATTAATTGACCTTCAAAAAGGGTTTGACGAAGAGGAGTATTGGGGCGGTAATAGAAATAATAAAGATGCCGAAAAAAAGGCTGTACAAATTTTGGAGGCATGGAGAAAATTAAATTTGCCTATTTTTCATATCATACATAGTTCTCAAAATCCTGTATCCAGATTACATAAATCTCACCCTGGATTTGAAATAAAAGATGAAGTAAAACCTATAGAGGGAGAACCCGTGATTGTAAAAGATGTAAATAGCGCTTTTATAGGAACTAATTTAAAAGAGAGTCTAGAAAATGAAGGGATAAATAAGTTAGTTATTATTGGGTTAACCACAAATCATTGTGTTTCTACTACGACAAGGATGGCAGGTAATTATGGTTTTGATACCGTTCTTATATCTGATGCCACCGCAACATTTGATAGAATTGGTATTAACGGAGAAAAATTTCCTTCAGAAATAATTCATCAAACCACTTTAGCAAGTTTAAATGAAGAGTTTGCAAAGGTAATAACTACTGAAGAGTTACTAGAATTGGTTTAATCTTTTCTCATTATTCTTTTACATTGAATATGAAGATATAATATATCCATCAAAAAAAATAAGCTGTTCAAATTTGAACAGCTTATTTTTTTGATAATATTATGACATATTATGCTTCTTCTTTTGCTTTTCGCTTAGCTTCTTGTCTTAACTTAAAGTTTTCAATATTAGCTCCTATAATCCAATAAGGAACTACAAAGGTTAATAAAAAAATCATTAACCAAAATCCTATGGTAAGGATCGTTAAAAACGCTAAAAAACCAAGATACTGATCAAATTCAAACATAATTGTGATATTCTAATTTTCAATTTTTGCCAAAGATACTAACTCTTCTCTATATCTCATAACAGAAACCTAAATTATTTCTAAAAGACTAATATTCAGTATCTGTAAAAATAATAAATTTAAAAAATGAATAGAATATTCCAAAAACCATTGGTAAATCCTTAAATTTGCGCTTCAAAAAAACAAATCATCCAAGCTATGGAGTATAGAATAGAAAAAGACACGATGGGCGAAGTTAAGGTGCCCGCAGATCGACTTTGGGGAGCACAGACAGAGCGTTCAAGAAATAATTTTAAGATTGGCGCACCGGCATCTATGCCATTAGAAATTGTTTATGGTTTTGCTTATTTAAAAAAAGCAGCAGCCTACACTAATTGCGAATTAGGAGTATTACCAATAGAAAAAAGAGACCTTATCTCGCAGGTTTGTGATGAAATTTTAGAAGGTAAGCATGATGATCAGTTTCCATTAGTAATCTGGCAAACAGGTTCTGGGACACAGAGTAACATGAATGTTAATGAAGTTATTGCAAACCGTGCACACCAGATTGCTGGTAAAACTATAGGTGAAGGAGAGAAAACATTACAACCAAATGATGATGTTAATAGGTCTCAGTCTTCTAACGATACATTCCCAACAGGAATGCACATCGCGGCTTATAAAAAAATAGTAGAAGTTACCATTCCTGGTGTAATGCAACTAAGAGATACCTTAAAAAGTAAGGCAGATGAGTTTAGAAATGTGGTAAAAATAGGACGTACTCATTTTATGGATGCTACACCGCTTACCATAGGGCAAGAGTTATCTGGTTATGTATCACAATTAGATCACGGTATAAAAGCATTAGAAAACACGTTGCCACATATGGCAGAATTAGCATTAGGTGGTACTGCGGTAGGTACCGGTCTTAATACTCCTCGAGGGTATGCAAAAAGGGTATCAGAATTTATTGCACAGTTTACCAGTCTACCATTCATAACCGCAGAAAATAAATTCGAAGCATTGGCTGCACATGATGCCTTTGTAGAAAGTCACGGAGCTTTAAAGCAACTTGCTGTTTCACTTAATAAAATAGGAAACGACATTCGAATGTTAGCATCTGGTCCTAGAAGTGGTATTGGTGAATTAATTATTCCTGCCAACGAGCCAGGAAGTTCGATCATGCCAGGAAAAGTAAACCCAACTCAATGCGAGGCACTAACTATGGTTTGTGCTCAAGTAATTGGTAATGATGCTGCTATTGCGGTAGGTGGAATGCAAGGGCATTTTGAGCTAAACGTATTTAAGCCTGTTATGGCGGCTAACCTATTACAAAGTGCCCAGTTAATTGGAGATGCTTGTGTATCTTTTGATGAGCATTGTGCACAAGGAATAGAGCCAAATCAAAAAAGAATTACCGAGTTATTAAATAATTCTTTAATGCTTGTTACTGCTTTGAATACCAAAATAGGATATTATAAAGCTGCAGAAATAGCAAATACGGCGCATCAAAATGGTACCACTTTAAAACATGAAGCAGTTGCTCTTGATTATGTTACAGAACAAGAGTTTGACGAATGGGTGAAGCCAGAAGATATGGTGGGAACCTTAAAATAATACTTTTATAAAAAAGTGAGCATAAAAAATCCCGAGCAATAAAACTCGGGATTTTTTTATTATGTTATAGAAAATAAATAGTTAAGCTTATTGCTTTACTTCATTCTGAGCATCTTGCTTCATTTTTTCGTTAGCAACAATCCCTAACTCTACTCTTCTATTTTTTGCTCTTCCTTCTGCAGTAGCATTATCATATTTAGGCAATGTTTCTCCATGAGCATAAGTAGTTAAGCGATTTCTACCAATACCTTGAGATACTAAATACTCTGTTACCGAGTTTGCACGCTTCTGAGAAAGTGTCATATTATAAGTATCATCTCCAGAACTATCTGTATGCCCTTCTACAATAATATTGGTATCAGGATACTCTTTAAAAATACCTGCTAATTTTTGAAGGTTTGCTTTGGACTTTTCATTGATATTAGACTTGTTAGTTGCAAAATAAACACCACTATTTTCATCAAATACTACATCGATCCCCTCTCCTACTCTGGTTACTTCGGCTCCAGGAATTTCTGATTCTATTTTCTGTGCTTGTTTATCCATCTTTTTACCAATAACACCACCGGCAACACCGCCAACTACACCACCTATTACAGCACCAAGAGCAGAATTTTTCTTTTTAACATTATTACCTATAATCCCTCCAAGTACAGCTCCTGCTGCAGTACCAATTACTGCTCCTTTTTGGGTGTTATTTGCATTCTGAACAGCATCACAAGCTGTTAGTACCGAAATTGCCATAATGGCTATTCCTATTTTTTTAAGATATACTTTCATTATTACTATAATTTGAATTGTTATATTTTATTAAAATTCATTGTGATCACAAAAGGTTTCCCTTCTAAACTTACGGTCATTGCCCAAGTCATGGTAGCCTCATCAAGATGTTTTAAAGACATTCTGTACCCCTGATTGTTATTGGTACTTTTCTTCTTTTCGTTTATTGGCTTAAACAAAAAACTAAAATCACCATCTGCTTCTGGCTTTGGGATGGTAAATCTAAAGTTTCTAGCCCCAGTAGATACACAAGTACTTTGATTTACCTGGTAAGTTCCTGTATTATTATTGGGAATAAATTTCCAGGTACTACCGGTAAAACATTCTGCCGACGCATCATTGTACAGGTTTACTTCGAAGATTCCGTCTCGATCATAAGTAATTTTATCAAGAGACCATTCTCCTTTTAAAGTTTTTTTTGCAGAAATAATTGTCTTTTGAGTAGTTCCACAAGATGCTAATAGAATGACTGTCAGCACAATTAAAAGTTTTTTCATAATTTTAGGTTTTATCATATAAATGTAACGAATATAGATAACGTTTACAATAATATCATATTACAAAACAAAACTATAATCTATCACATAATAAACTCCCAAATTCCGATAAAATACACGAAAAACAGACGAAGTTTGTTACTCAACTATTACATCATAAAACTTGTACTACGAAATGATCTGGTAAAGAAACAAAGTTGTATTTATGGGTTAGATTTAGGTACTCTAAAAAGTAATAGTACCCCAACTACAAAAAACAGTATTAAAAATAAAATAGAATAACGTACACTGCCTGTTAACTGAGCAATAATACCATAAGAAAACATTCCTATTACGATTCCTATTTTTTCTGAAACATCATAAAAACTAAAATACGAAGCGGTATCAACCGCGTTTTCTGGTAAAAACTTTGAATAGGTTGATCTTGATAAAGATTGTATTCCTCCCATAATCAAACCAACAATAGCAGCTGTAGCATAAAATTGATAAGGCGTTGTAATGGTATAGGCATAGATACAAATACCAATCCAAACAATATTAATAACGATCAAAGTTGGAACATTACCAAATTTGGCAGAAGCCCTTGAGGTTAAAAAAGCTCCTAACACAGCAACTAATTGTATCAATAAAATACTAATTATTAAACCTGTGGTAGCATCCTGCTCTCCCCAATCTAACTCTTCTATCCCAAAATAAGTAGCGATTAACATAATTGTTTGCACCGCCATACTATACACAAAAAATGCAGTAAGATATCTACGTAATCGTATATCATGACGTAATGCATTCCAAATCTTTTTTAATTCTTTAAAACCATTAAAAACAACCTCTTTTGTAAATGTATCTTTCTTGTTTCCTTTTGGTAAATAGTAATAAGTATATTGACTAAATAAGATCCACCAAATCCCGACCATCACAAATGATAGCCGAGTAGGGACTCCTTCACTCTCAAAACCAAACCATTCATATTTCAAGATCATAACAAGGTTAATAATTAACAATATAACACTACCTATATACCCTAAAGAATATCCTTTTGCACTTATGGCATCTTGTTGTTCTGGGAAAGCAATATCTGGCAAATACGAGTTATAAAAAACCAGACTGGCCCAAAATCCTACCAAACCAAAAAAATAACACAATAAACCAAACCATAAAAACTCTAAACTAAACCAATATAAACCAATACAGGATAAGGCTCCCAGATAACAAAAGAATTTGAGAAAGTTTTTCTTATTCCCAACATAATCTGCTATACCCGAAAGTAATGGACTCATTATAGATACCACCAAAAATGCTAATGCAGTAACATAACTAATCAAAGAATCATTGTTAAAATCAATTCCTAAAAATCTAACGGTATCATTTATAATATCACCTTGATCATTTCTAACAATGGTAAGTGCTCCCCAAAAAATAGGAAAAATTGCCGATGAGATGGTTAAGTTATATACAGAATTGGCCCAATCATAAAAGGCCCAGGCATTCAACAATTTTTTATCTCCTTTGGCTAGTGTATGTTTCATTATAATAAGAGTACTTTGTTAACTATAATTAAATAAAAAAGCTGTTTTGATTTTTTTCAAAACAGCTTCTAAAGTAAGTATAATCTTTTTAAGAAAATATACTTTACAATTATTTAAATGTCGTTACTCCAAATTTTTTGGCTTCTGCTCTTGCAGAAGGTGCCCAAGCAGTAAGGTTCGCTATTCTTGTATCACTAGATGGGTGTGTACTCATAAACTCTGGTGGTGATTGTCCCCCACTATTTGCTTTCATGCGTTTCCAAAGTTCTGCAGCCTCATTTGGGTTATATCCAGCGATAGCCATTAACTGAATTCCAATACGATCAGCTTCTGTTTCATGGCTTCTGCTAAAAGGTAACATCACTCCAAACTGACTACCTAATCCAAATGCAGTACCTACAATTTGTTGTGTTTTTTGATCTTTTCCGCTCACGGCAATAGCAGTTGCTGCTCCTGCTACTTGTTGGATTTGTCCTGCACTCATTCGTTGCTGACCGTGATTTGCCAAAGCATGAGCTACTTCATGTCCCATAATAGCGGCAATACCTGTCTCATTTTTTGCAATAGGCAAGATTCCCGTATAAAATACGATTTTACCACCAGGCATACACCAGGCATTTACAGTTTTATCTTCTACAAGGTTATACTCCCATTTATAATCTTTTAGATAACCAGCGTATCCATTAGCACTAAGCCAACGTTCTGATGCTTTAGCTATTTTTTGTCCAACCCGGGTAATCATTTCGGCTTCAGAAGTACCTTTTACTACCTTATTTTCTCCTAAAAACTGATTGTACTGTTGGAAAGCCATTGGTAAAATTTGAGAGTTTGGAACCAATGCCAATGTCTTTTTACCGGTAAACGGATTTGTAGCACAAGACAAAAACAATAAAACAGCTGCAAAGGCTGAAATTCTTTTAATTTTCATAATTAATTTATATGTATAATATGGTTAGTTAAAAATACTCAAAAATCTTAGTATTTATAATTATTTTGACATTTTTGTGTAGCTTTTTTTCGATGAAATTCTAATTAGTTCGACAACAGACCTTTTATAAAGAAAACTTCTACAGTATTTCTACAATAAAACCTTAAAAAATATTTTCAAAAAGCAAAAAGTTACTATCCCTATATTTTCTGCATACTCAAACAAAAAAGGGGTATTAACCCTACTATTTTAGGGGGTATTTCATGTTAATATTACAATAAATATACTTATTTTTATACTATTACATAATCTAAAAATTAAACAATATTACTAAGTATTAAACAATTACCCTGCTAATGATATTTTCATTAGCTTAAACTCTCCTTTTCCTATGTATACATACTATTGAATAAATAGTACCTTTACTGGTTTGTGAATTGAAATCGTTCTTGTTTAGTACTCAAAAACAATAATAGGATTATGAACCTTTATGCATTACTTATAGGAATTAATGATTATGAGCTAAGCCCATTATATCAATGTGTAAATGATGTTTATAAAATTGAAACTTATTTGCAAACTTTACAAGATCATTATCAAGATATTTCTATTAAGAAGTTGATTGATAACGAAGCTACAAAAGCAACCATCATTACTCATATACAAGACTTCTTAGCTGGGGCAAACAACGATGATGTTGTGTTTTTATACTATAGCGGTCATGGGGGATTAGAAGAAGCATCGAATAGGTTTAGCGATGCGTATACAAATCAAATAGAATGTATGGTTTGTTACCACCAACAAGAAAGCGAAAATTCAGACTTTTTACTCGCAGATAAAGAGCTTAGATATTTGTTTTCCAAATTTAAAAACACCCCCCATTTAATAACAATTTTTGACTGTTGTCATTCTGGTGATATAGTCCGATCATTATCCTTAAACAATGATCAAAACACACTTCAACGTAAAATCACCGATATATTTCCGGCAAGAAAATATGAGGATTTTATATTTTCTAACGAAATTGATGAAAATGAGTTAAAATCGCAAAAGACTTCTTCTTGGTTATCCTTTAAAAATTCTATTCATATTGCAGCATGTCTCTCTTCAGAATCTTCTTGGGAGGATGCAAAAGGTGGGGTTTTTACCAGATATCTATTACAACTCATTAAGACTAGGTCCAACCAAATCAATTATATGAACATTGTTAAATGGTCAAAAATAAGTCTTAAAGAAATCACCAAGAAAAAGCAAACACCTACTATAAGTATACAGGGAAAAGGAAAAATAACTCAATATAGCTCTTGGTTAAATTTATATTCAGATCAATCGTTTCATCAACAAGGTCAGTTAATCTTTAATAACAAAAATGGATGGTATTATGACAAAGGACAATTATTCGGTATCGAATCTGGCACAGAAATAACTGTTAAAATAGCTGAAGGTAAAAGTTTTAAAACTACTGTTACACAAGTTAATTTAGAAGATTCGATGGTAAAAGATCCTATGGAGATTGGAATACAATTGGATTATACCAAATCATACTTTGTAACTACAGAAATGTTAGCTGCCCCACTACAAATTAGTATTGGTAATTTGGATGAAAACTCTAAAATTGAAAAAGAAATTAGATCATTTATAGAAAAATTTCCTAATATAGAAATTACAAATCCAGAAAAAGCGTCGTTTTCTCTGACTATATTTGGTAATACTATATCGATTCATCTCCCAAACAATCCATATAGGCCTTTGGCTACTCAGATCGATATTGAAGAGGTCTCAAATAATTTTTTAAAAGAAAACCTTACTCATCAACTAAAAGCATTGGTAAAATGGAATTATTATGCGACATTGACCAATCCTGATAGCGAATTTTTATCTACTCCTATTAAAATTGAAATTCGATTAGATCAAAATGATGATTGGAAAGATATCACTAACGTAAGACATCAGATTGTTCCTTTTATGGATAGAAAAACCAATATAGGAGAATATTATCAACAATATCAAATTAAAGTAACTAATATCTCTAATCAACCTGTTTTTGTAACTGCGTTGGTATTAGGGTCTGATATGAGTATTTCTGCAGATCCATTGGATAATACTACCAAAAAAATAGAACCAAACGAATTTGTATTTTTTTATGAACATTACCCATCTTCGTACGCCGGTTGGTCCTTGGATAATTATAAAGAAATTTATAACTGGAAACACGATTGGTTACAATATAAGTTTATTGTAAATAACCATGAAGATATAAATGGTTCTATTCCTGACATGACACAGTCAGGTTTACGCCCCCCTATCACAAAAGATAGTGTTAGAGGTCATGGCGCAATTACAGAGTTAATTCCTCAAAAAGCAACATGGGATGTTTACACTACCTACTTACAACTTGTAAACCCATCTTACAATCAATTACCAACTAAATTACTAGAAAATATTAAATGGTATACTTCTAATAAACAGGTAGTACCTTTTATCAACGCATTATATCCCAGTACAAAAATGTCAGATTTAGAATCTTTAGACACAATTAATGTAAAAAAAATATGATATTACAGACACGTACATAAACAAGGATCATAACATTAACCAAATAACATAGATATCATGAGAATTTGTAAGAACCAAATAACCGACGAAATAAGGGAATTGTTTAACGCAAACCCATTACGAGTTCCAGAAGCAAGGATTCAACCTCTATGTATGTTAGAGATACGTGATAAAAAGCCTAAGTATTTAGGAGAGTTCAAGTTTTTGGTTAAAGATGAGTTTCTACATGAAATTCCTATAAAAACAGATCCGGTAGCAAAGATATCACATTCAAAGACCAAAAAAATTGATTTCAATATTGGGTTTGATATTCTTGGTAATTTTATTAAAGCATTTGGTTTGGATCCAGCAGCTATTGCAACTGCAATAAAAGGATCTAAAACAATGTCATTTTCTTTTGGAAATGTAAAACGAAAATATATTGATCCTTTAGAATTTGGTAACATACTTGTGTCGAACGATGTAAAAGGAGATCCAGATAATATGTTCATTGCGAACATTTTGACCGAACCTGATACAAAACTTGCACTAATCACAGATGTTCTAACTAGTAAAGATTTTACATTATCTACTTATAAAGGAAATGAAACCGAAGCATCTATAAATATACCTTTAATCCAACAATATATTTCTAATTTAGATACTGGACTAAAAGTAGAAAAAGTAGCCGAAAATGAAATAAAATTTAAAGGAAGAACAGCGCTTACTTATGCATTTACATGTGTAGAAATTTCTATCGACCCAACAACAGGAAAGTTTTCTAAAGGTCAATGGCTAGAGAATATTCGTTCTGCCAAAAACGTGGCGGGAACAGATCATAGTGTAATAGAAATACCTAAATATATGCTGGATGAAAACCAGGCAAATCCGCTTTTAATAGAGTTTTAACCCCAAAAACAAGCATTGATGGCTCTCGAATATTTTGTAGGCATATTTGAAAATGACACTCAAAATCCTTTATCACATCTGGATGATGAAAAAGCTACTATTGACAAGCTTTTATTAACTCATAACAATCGGTTTAGTAAAGAAATCATCCATAATGAAGGTATCGATAATTTTATAAATAAACTGACACTTATTGCCAATGATATGACCGTTTTTCATTTTAGCGGCCATCAAGGCGATGGAGCACTTCAATTAAGTGATGAGGTATTTCATAACAAAGGATTAGTTAACATCCTTAACAATGCTCCCAAATTAAAAATGGTGTTTATTAACGGTTGTAGTACAGATACTATTATTAATGCATTACAAAATGTACCAATTGTTATAGGTACAACCACTCCTGTATATGATCATTTTGCAAAAACACTGGCTATCAGGTTTTATGAACTATTATTAAATGAAGAAGAAAATATAAATAACAGTAACCTGGTAGAAAACATTTTTCGTCAAACCATTGGTTTTCAGCAAGGACATTATAGAGATCCAGGAACAGATGCACAAAGAGGTGCCATGGCATTAGATGAGCTTACCAAAAAAATAGATAATTATATCCTGAAAGTTCATAAAAACGCTATTAACTTTGATCAAAGACTTACCTATTCAATTCCAGATGAATATCCAATATACAGTGGTTTTAAGAAATTGGAGCAAGAAATCATAAAGGAGGAGGATTTGGATGAAAAACTATATAAGTATTATCCTTATTTTTTATGTATACACCTATACAAGCTATCTGAATATGAAGATGACAGAAATGGAAAATATCAAAAATTAGGTCAGGATCGATATAAAACGACTCGTAGAATATTTAATGAGTTTCTTAAATTCCTTAAATTCTCTGCATACTCGATGATTTGGTCCATTTCGAAATCTGATCCACAATTTACAACAACATTAGATCCTGAGGTGAAAAGAGTATTGAGAGAAAATCTTACTATTAGTTGGCAATCTAATGATCAGGAAAAGATTACCGAAGATCTGGCATTTGTCTATGGTAACATTCCAGATCAATATTTACAAGAAAAACCGCTTTGGATGGATCTAAAAAATTGTGCAGTACAAAATGAAAAAGATTTTAAACAGGTATCCAGATTTTTCTTTGATCACCCTGATCAAAATCAAAGTAGTACCTCACAGTATATCGAAGCAGAATCCTATTTAAGAATCTTTTTAAAGCGATTTAGATTTTTAAGATCACTTGGTATCGAATCCATTTACGATGTTTTTTATTATCAATTTAAGTACAATAGTGAACGGTCCTACGTAATTAATAAATCCTATTACCCTATCGATAGCAGACCTTTGCTACAGGGGTATGAAACTGGTGAGGTTTTTACAATGAAAGATGAGAAGGTTCAAATTGATATTAATGTACACTCTGTATATGTATGTACCTCATCGATGAAAGAAGGAATAATGACTCAAACCAGATCACTTAACCTTTCTCCATTCTATCTGGATATCAATTCGGCATCTGTTGCCGCAGATAAAATTAAATTATTCTATTTGGATCGTTATCATCAAACGGGAAACAAGTTAATTTATGAGGCCATCGATATTGATAATATGGATATTGAACACAAAAAAATAATGATTCCTCGTAATCCTATTCTTCTCGAAAACCAAACTATAAACGGAAATGGAACGATAAAACTTATTGAAGAAAAGAAAAAATTACTAGCTCATTTTAATACCATCTGGGAACTAATATCATAAGTAAATGCTACCACTAAAATCTAATATAATCTCTCCTTTCAAATTTTTGAATTCGTATCAAAAAGATGACGAAGACAGCTATTTTGGAAGAAAAAAAGAAACACTTAAGGTTTTTGAGCTATATAATGATTCTTCGTTGGTGATATTACATGGTCCCTCTGGATCTGGAAAAACGAGTCTTATTTATTGTGGTTTATTAAATAAAATTCATCTGGCAGATAATTCTATTATAAGCATTAGAAGAAATAATGACCTAATAGCTTCTATCAAAAAAATGTTGTTTACTACCACTAAAGACCAAGTTGATCAGTCGCATTTATTAGACGAGTTTTTAATCTCCCACAACAGCCTTAAACGAACTTCTAAAGGAATTGAGACGATAGATGAGCTTATCATCCAGGTAGAGGATAAAATAACAAAATTAAAAAGGAGACAACAAAAAGAACTTACTCCTGATAACACTTCCCAAAACAATACTACTAGTCCCATTACTGATGATTTTTCTCCTGCCATAAAAAAGAATCAGGAAGTTTTAAAGCAGTATATAGACGAAAGAAATGGGTTATTAGAAAAGCTCACCAAAAAAAATGATGAGGTCAAGCAAGTATCTAGACAAATAAGTAAATATTTTAAACTAAAAAACACTCATTTATCACACATACCTCTAATTATTTTTGACCAGTTCGAGGAACTTTTTGTTTATGGAACAAAAAAAGAAATTAAAACATTCGGGCTTTTTCTAAAACTTATTTTTGATTACAAAATACCCTTTAATATCATTATCTCACTACGTGAAGAATATTTTGGATATTTAGATCAATTACAGTACTATATTCCCCATATTTTTTATAAAAAAATACGGCTTGCCCACCCAGATGAAGATACTATAAAAGAAATCATAGAGAAGTCTTTTGAGGTATTTAATATTAATCAATATGAAGATCATCTTTTGGTCGAAAAGAGGAAAGAACTTTCTGTAAAAGAAAAAAACAGGAGAATTGAACTTATCATTGATCAAATAAAAATACACGAAGAAACTGTAACCAGCTATCATCTTCCTTTTCTTCAGGTTTATCTGGATCGTCTATACAAAATGGATTACTATAAAACCTATGGTAACGAAGTTCCTGAAGCTATTTCAAAAAAATACGGCATACACCCTCCCCTAGAATTTAAAGAAGATGAAATACGAGAATTTGGAACTATCGAAAGTGTTTTAGAAGATTATATTAGAGAAGTTAGTACCACAATTCTTAAAAACACCAAAAACAAGCTTAATAATCAAACAAAACATAAAGACAGTGTCATAAAATTCTTAAGACACTTCAAAACGAGTAATGATCTTAAAAAAAGGATTCCTATTCAAAAAAAAGATACATCTACTTATATAATTGCAAATCAAAAAATACTTAATAAAATTCAAACCGATATATGGGGACATATAGATGAAGAAGCTTATAATGCTACCATTTCGGAAATCATAAATAAATTATCATTAAAAGGTATTCTAAATATTAGTTCTGATTATGCAGAATTAAGCCATGATATTATTGCAAAGGTTATTAGTAATATTAGGATAGAAGAAGACTTTAAATCTTTGATAAAAAAAGACTTTAATGCATCTTTTGACATTTTTTTGGATACCAAAAGAAAAGAGGATTTGCTTACCTATCCTCAGATAATGAAAATACGGCAGTATAAAGATTTTATTGTTCATGATGATGTAATTGATATTCAAAATCGTAAGCAGCGATATTTAGACGACAGTATTATAGAAGTCGAAAAAGAAAAGATTGAAAAAGAAAAGAAAAATATAAAACTAAGAAAGTATTTTAATTACTCGAGAGTGATTTCTGTACTACTTTTAATCGCCATGATTGCCTTAGCTTTTTATTTTAATGAGGTAGAAAAAGAACGAGAAGTTAAGGAAATATCGGGCGATATTTATAAAGATATCGGCAAGGTTCTTTATAATTATGAAATTGATAAAACGGTGTCATATAATACGATATTGGCTTCAGAAAAAAAGCATTCAAATCTTATCGCAAAACATAAAAAGTCCAATATTCATATTAATTCAAATATGATTTTTGACCTTCAGAACCATTTTAAACAGAACCTATATAGAGACTATATAAAAGCTCCATTTTACCTAAATAGTATTCCTATAAAAGAAGGTACAATTGTTACTACCAAAACACGTAGATTATTTGACAATGACTCTGTAATCTATGTATTTGCATTAACACAGTCCAACATTTTAATTACGCAGTCTCTGGTTTACAAAAAGAAGAATGACCCAGGCCAGATCATTTTCAAAAAGAAAAATATTTTGGCTTTTGAGCCCTTTAAAACACGAGACAATAAGCTAAACACGTTGATTGCACAAAAAAGTAAGGAACATATCTCATTAAAATTATTAGATCAAGACGGAACATCTCTCGTTTTGGATGAGCAAGGAAATCACGAAATTACTATTAAAGGAAATAAACTAATAGAAATTGAATTTATTGAACACGATGATACATTTCTTATTGTTGTAGATAATAAAATACTACGACTTAATTTAAATAAGTTAAGGATTACCCCGGCGATACAAACACTACATACCTTATCAGGTCCAATACGTAAAATCAAAGCATTTGGAGACCAAGGAGAATATCTTGTTTTATACGGAGATAAAAAATTACTTCATGCCAATAAACAAAGAATTAGAACAAGTATTTTAAACAAAAAAATACAAGATGATGATCCTAAGCAACAAATCGCTGACAAAAGATTACATGATAAAATTATTATGAATAGAAAGTTGCTTAAAAGAGCCAACAAGTCTTTTTTTAAGGAACAAATATCTGTAGACGAAGATATTTTAAAAGGAAAATTACCCGAAGACGATTATATCTATTCTTTCAAAATATTAGACAATAAAAAAATACTATTAGGATTAAAAAGAAGTATCAAAAGATTTGACCTTACCAGTAAAATGGTAGATCATCATATTTTTACTCATGATGAAAGAATAAGTGCTATCGATGTTTCTAGTGAAGGAGATATTCTAGTAGGAAGCAATGATAAGACAGCATTTTTATTAAACCCTGATCATTCATATGTAAAAAAATTTACGGGCCACCTTGGGGAAATTCAAAATGTTTCTTTTGTTAAAAATGATGAGAACTATATTGTAACCAGCGATAAAGATCATACTATAAAAATATGGAATATTAGTCCTATAGAAAAAAAATCATATTCTCTAGAAGGTTTTGTAAATAAAATAAAATTTAAGGATACAAATGAGATTCATATTGTTTACAAGAAAGGTAATCTAACCAGTGTTAAAAAAATAAATTCGGATTTTGAAGAATTGCCCAACAATCAACCAGAAATTACCTATACTAATTATAACAATGCAGCTTCTCTAAAATATGATTTTATAGAAAATCGAAATATAAAGATTACAAAACTTAATGAAATGAAGTACATTGTTAATCCAGACAGTATTATAAATATTAAATACAATAGCAATAAAGATATTTTATCATTTATCACCGACGATAATAATATTTATATGTATAATGATAAAAACACTCCTTTAGACACCCTATCCGAACACACAGATAAGGTTCGGGATATTGATTTTTCTGTAGATGGATCGTATATGGTTTCGGGTAGTCTGGACAATAAAGTTATTATCTGGAAAATTGATAATGATAAAAAGTTTAGCCCAATACAAGTACTTTCTCATACAGGGGATATAGAAGATGTAGAGTTTTATCAAGATAACTTAATTCTTTCTGCGAGTAGTGATCAAACAGTACAGATTTATCAAAAACAAAATGATAATACCTTTAAAAATATGTATAGTATTATACTACATTATCACCCAGTCACCACTGCTACATTTTCTTTGGATGGTCATTACATCATCTCTGGAGATACCAACGGAAACATCAAAAAATGGAAATTTAGAAGTTTTGAAAAAGAGATAGCAAAAAGAACCATCAATTTTGATACTGTCCCAAATAATTAAATGTAATTGATTTAATAGTATCAAATAAAAATTAGGTAGTATGAATAGTTACCTAAGTATATCCATACTACCTAATTCGTATCTATAAAATTATTTACTTGTGATTGGTGTGACTGAGTTTTTTTTGTTTAAGTTCCAGTCATACGCAATATACTGTCTGTTCGCTGTTTTGGATATTTTTACTTTAGCATATTGATTGATGAAATCGATTACATCAGTACCATTATCTGTGAAATCTTTTTCATACCATTTAAACAATTCAGAAATTCTAACCACACTGGCAGTAATTTGATTTCGTTGTGGGTCATTAATAAACTCGCGGGTTCTTTCTTCTAAGGCTTCATTTATATTAGCGCTGGTATACGCTCTATTCCATAATCTTGGAGACGACATGGATCCACAATTAATTAAAAAATGAATTCTCGGATCTCCAAATTTTCTTAGGATATCATGCTCTATATTATCCAAACTATAACGAACACCTTCGGATTTAAAAACTTTACGTTTCCAGGGATTTTCGATTTTATTAATTGATTCTATAGGATACTCATCAATAATCAACTTCATTGCAGTAGCGTTGTATACATTAATCCAATAAGCTAATTTCTCTTCCATACTCCAATCTTCTTTTGGAGATATGTTCTGTAAATATCTAAAATATTTATAAAACATGGTCGCATCGGCAGTTACGCCTTCATAGTCAACCATTCCGTTGGTCGTAACATTAAGAATAAGCATATTATCCCATTCGGTATGGTTTACGATTTCTTGTGAATGATTCACATTAACTAGAAGGGTAAATACAATAAAAAACTTGATAGTTAGTGATTTCATTTTAATTGATTATTTTGGGGTTAAGGCTTTAAGAATAAATCAAACTATCGCTAATATACAAAAAAAATAGATGTAATACACTGTTTAGAAGACACCTATATAACAAAAAGTTAAATTCCTACAACTGATTTATTGGTAAAATCACTACTCAACAATGAATACATTGCAATCTCATAAAAATTATCATTCCAACGCATCCATTCCCTTAAAACACCTTCCTTTCTAAAATTAAGTTTTTCAAGTAGTTTTTCAGAACCTATATTATCAGGCGTTACCTCTGCTTCAACCCTACGTAAATCAAATTTTTTAAAGCCATAGCTAATGATGCAATCTAAAACCTCTGTCATATAGCCTTTTCCCCAATACTTTTGTTCCAGATCATATCCAATCCTACCTTTATGGCCTACATAAACCTTATTGAAACCTACAGTTCCTATAATCTTTGTTTGCTCCTTAAAGGCAATACCCCAACGAATTCCTGTTTTACTTACAAATCGTTCTCTGTAAAATTCTATTTCTTTTTTTGCCTCTTCCAACGTCTTTAGCGGAAGTATATCAACGTGTTTTACAACAGTATAATCACTATATAACTTAAATATATCTTCTATATGAGATTCATTAATTTCTATTAAATCAAATCTATCAGATTTCAGGGTAGGGAAATTTTTCAAATCCATTCTTTATGTGATATAAGTTGCTAACTTTAGAATAAGCTTCTAAAATTTTTAAATAACTATAAAATTTGTTTGCTCAAATTATGAGATCTGGTCACAAGCTGCTATCCGTTTTTTATAATAATCTTCTAAGGTAAATAGAACAGGTGAGAAAAATTCGTGCGTTTCTATTAAGTTTATGATTCTATCGGTTCTAAATTCTCGATAGTCTTTTCTTAATTGACAATAGGCAATCATAATCCAAGTATTGTTGGTAAAATAAACTCCTAACGGCTCGATCAACCGTTCACTATATTTTTTTGATGCAGTCACATATTCTATTTTAAGTACTCTGAAATCGGTAATTGCTTGCTGTATGACCGATAACGAGGTACTAGCGTTTAGGCCGTCATGACGAAATGTAAAAACTCGTTGATCCAAAATTTCAAGTTTCTTTTTTTGATTTCCTCTTAACACTGCAATTACTTTATCTATAGCTTCCTGATATTCATTAATCAATGACTGATCATTATTTGTCTTTATTATTTTTGCAGCGGTAAGCAAAGCATTTGCTTCTTTTTCTGTAAACATTACTGGAGGCAATGTATATCCATCTACCAAATAATATCCTGTTCCTGCTTCTGCACCTACAGGAACCCCTGCCTCTGTTAAAGCTTGCATATCTCGATATATGGTTCGTATACTAACCTCAAACTTTGTTGCTAACTCTGAAGCTTGTATAACTTTTCCCGATTGTAGTTTTACCAGGATTGCGGTTAATCTATGTAAACGTTTCATTATTGACCTTCTTGTTCTTCTGCAGATGGATTAATTCCTTCAATTTCATTTAAATCGGTAATATTCTCCATAAAATATTCAATTTCTTCACCTTCTTCTTCAGATTCGGTTTGTGCTACTTCTTCAATACTATTTCTTTTATCTTTTATCATACCTCCTGTCATTATCAAACTGGTCCCTATAATTACAAATAATAAAATCCCAGGTTCAAAACCTTCTATCGTAGCTTCTGCGGGAATCGCATAAAATAATAATACAGTAATCAAGCCTCTGGGAGCAATATATAATTGAGGAGAAATATCTTTCCCCATAAAAAGACGAAGCAACCCAAATCGAATCACGTATATAGAAATCAATATTAAAATACTTATCAAAGTAACTTTTAAACTTAGTAAAGAAGAAAGAACAATTGTAATTCCGAAAATCACAAAAAATAATGTCCTTACTACAAAAGCAGTTTCTGCGGTAATCACATGTAGCTCATGATAAATAGACTTTGCTTTTTCGAGATCGAGATACTCTCTTAATTTCCCTCTAAAAAACAATTTCATATTGGCTATTACCAATCCAAAAATAAGAATAATGATGAGCGAAGATAGGTGCATTTTTTTTCCTAAAGCGTACAATAACAACAATACTGCAATCAATAAGAATAATTTTACCTGACTTTTTATTTTCTGAAAAATTAGAATAATCGCATAACTTACCACCAATGAAATTACAACAGTAAGTATTAGGTTTAAAAAGAAACCCACTACTCCAGAATCTTCTGCAGGATTTAGTCTTCCTGCCAGAAAATAGAACAACATAATCCCCAAAATATCAGAAAAAGTACTTTCGTAAATATGAAATTCTTTCTTTAGATCTGATAAACCGGAAACACTAGGTATAATAATGGCGCTAGAAAGTATCGATAGCGGAGTTGCATATAACCAGGCAGATTGCATTGTCATTCCATCTATTAGTGCTTTTAATATTACAGCGGCTATAAACGTAGAAGCTACCAAACCTAAAAGAGCAATCGAAAAAGATTTTACTATAGGAATAAGTTTATCTCCTTTAAGCTCTAGTTCTAGAGCAGCTTCTAAAACAATCATTATTAACCCAACAATTCCTAATACCTCGAGCATAGGAAAAAAATTAATGGCATCTCCTACTCCAAATGCTTTAAGAATATACTGTAAAATAATTCCTAAAACAATTAACAGAAGTACCGCGGGCACATTGGTTTTTTTTGCGACCCCATTAAAAATAAAAGACAAAATAATTGTTATTGAGATGCCGATGATAACATTGTACGAAGAAAAAATTTCCATAGGTTGGTTTAAAGATAATGCTTGAGTAAACGGATGAAAAGATAATAAATTATTTAATTTTAAATACTAATAAAGAGGAGTATACTTACCTTTATTGAGTTACTTACTTTTAGCGTATGATATTCGAAACAGAAAGATTAGTAATTAGAAAACTACATACATCAGATATTAAAGAATTTTATGACATGCAAAACAACCCTAAGGTTATGCAGTACATAAAAGATACTATGAATAGGCATCAAAGTGAGTTAGAACTAAAAAGATTTATTGATTACTATACTAATGATACACTTTACTATAACATATGGGCCGTAGAAGAAAAAAAAGAGCAAATATTAATTGGTATATGTGGTGTATATAAAAATATACGATCCGAATATGAAATAGCTTATAGACTAAGAGAATCATATTGGCAGAAAGGATTTGGAAAAGAAATAGCAAAAAGTTTGATTAACTATTGTTTTCTTGAAACCAATATCGATGAACTTACTGCATATGTAAGAACACAAAATAAAGGATCTATAAGTATTCTCGAAAAAGAAATGCAATTTGTATCCGAATTTTATTGCGAAAAGGCAAGTACCTATGAAAGAGTGTACAAGCTAAAAAAGAAAAACTGGGTAGTTGCATAAAGTTTCTAATTTAAAACTTTTTTTATGTCAAATCAGGGATTGATTATTGAAGAACGCAGTCGGGATATTGGTGATTTTATTGTTGGCAGACTTATTCCATTTAGAAAAAAAAGAATGGTAGGTCCTTTTATTTTTATTGATCATATGGGACCAACGACCATCAAAAAAGGAAACTATATAGACGTTGGACAACATCCTCATATTGGTTTATCTACCCTTACGTATATGCTAGAGGGTGAATTAATCCATCGAGATAGCATTGGTACCTCACAACGTATAAGTCCCGGATCTGTAAATTGGATGGTTGCAGGTAAAGGAGTTACTCATACAGAACGAACTCCTATAGATTTAAGAAATGATCTTGAGCATAGAGTTCATGGATACCAAATATGGGTAGCATTGCCAAAAGAACTCGAAGACATAACTCCAGAATTTCATCATTTCGAAGTTAATGAATTACCTAACTGGCAACATAACGGAGCAAATTTCAGGCTCATTGCAGGTAGCGGATTCGGAAAAAAATCTCCGGTACCAGTACACTCCGATCTCTTTATGGTCGAAATAATTACAGATAAAAATTATGAACTACAAGTAAAAGGAGAATTAAAAGGTGAAATAGGTATCTGCATTGTAAAAGGAAAAATTAGAGCATGTGATAACAATATAGAGCAAGGAAATATGTTAGTGTCTAAAATCGAAAATACATGTAATATATTAATCGATCCCAATACCCATATTATTTTGTTTGGCGGTCAACCTTTTAATGAAAAACGTCATATCTACTGGAATTTTGTATCTAGCAGCTTAGAAAAAATTGATCATGCAAAAAAGCGATGGAAAAATCACGACTTCTCAAAAGTAAAAGACGATGATTCTTATATTCCACTACCCGAATAAAGTATTAAAAAGGTTATACTAGTTCTCTTCTTAATTCATTCAAGGTCATGTTACTATTAATTAATTTGGTAATTACTTCTTCTCTAAATTCATCCAAATCATCATAGTCATAATACTTAGCCCATTTATGTGTTTCTAGCAAGTTTTTAATTTGTTTAATCAGTTTACGGGTTGCATCTGCAGATCTTACCACCGCCATTTGATCATAATCGGGGTTATCCTTATGCATATAACTTACTTTTTTGTTCTCAAAATCTACCGAAATGTAATATGCATCTACATCGGGGTCCAGGTTTTCTCTAAAATCACTCCAATCGGCATATCCCAATCGAAGATCGTCTATCTCTGCAGGGAAATCTGATACCAATCGCCATTGGCATTTTGCTGCTCTTCCCCAATGGTTAGACATTCTATATACTCCATGTTTGGTATAATAATAAGTACTTCCAGACTCGCTTCTGTAATTTGGTTTACGTCTAGAGATTTCTCGCAAAGAAGCTCCTCTAAACACACAATATGTCTTATTAAAAAAATTATAGCGAGTATAAACCTTTACCTGCTTTTTTTCCTGATGTTCCAATTACTTTTGTTTTTCCAATTGCAAAGAAATCATAATTTTATCAGAAAATGAAAACAAGTTTTTAACATAATTTAAGAAACCCTATTAATGTCAAAATGATTGCTTTATTAAAACTGCTTAAAGTTTATTTATTAAATTAATAAAAAAAAGTAAGGAAATGGGGTCAAACAAGACTTTTAATCTCATTATTCTATATATTTACCCGAGTTTTCAAACCAATTGCAATGTCTAAAGAAAGAGAAAAGATTATAGCCAAGTTAGAAGAACAAAAGAAGAACCCAAATCTTAGGTTAAAATTAAAAGAGCGAACAGAGTATTTTACAAATTTGCTTTTTTATACGTTATTCGATATCGACACAGAAGTAGCTAAAAATATTGATCTTCTGGAAAAAACTTTTGAAGAACTTGTTGATTTAGCATGTTGGGATACCGAAAAACCTTGCAGTAAACTTTGGCAATCTTATCTAGAGACCTTACCTGGGATTCTGGAAAAACTAAACCTGGATGCCCAAGCGTTTATAGAAAGTGATCCGGCAGCCAATTCTATAGAAGAAATATATATGGCTTACCCTGGGTTTTATGCAATTGCTATTTATAGACTTAGTCACGAATTGCAAAAATTTGGTTTACCACTGGTTCCTCGTTTAATGACAGAATACTCACATAGATTAACAGGTGCCGATATTAATCCAGGTGCCGAAATTGGAGATTCTTTCTTTATCGATCATGCCACTGGTATTGTTATTGGTGAAACCGTTATTATAAAAAACAATGTAAAAATCTATCAGGGAGTTACATTAGGAGGGTTATATGTTGCTAGAAAATTACGTAATGTAAAACGTCACCCTACGGTAGAAAATAATGTTACCATCTATGCCAATGCAACCATATTAGGAGGTAGTACCATTATTGGTGCGAATAGCACTGTTGGTGGTAATGCATGGGTAACTTCTTCTGTACCAAAAAATTCAATCATTTCTAATACTGCAGAAATCAAGATAAAAAAAGTTATTTAATGTCACATAGCATCTTAGACCTTATCGGAAATACACCTTTGGTAAAGGCTACTTCGTTAATCAAAAATCCAAATATTTCATTATATCTAAAACTAGAAGGTCACAATCCAGGTGGTAGCGTAAAAGATCGTGCTGCCTACAACATGATAAAATCTGCACTAAATCGAGGGGAAATCAATTCTGAAAGCAGACTTATTGAAGCTACCAGTGGTAATACAGGAATAGCATTGGCAATGATCGCAGGTATTTTTAAGCTTAACATAGAGCTTGTCATGCCAGAAAACTCTACCAAAGAACGTGTACAAACCATGCGTGCTTATGGCGCAAAAGTTACTCTTACACCGGCAGATGATGGTATAGAGGGCTCTAGAGATTATGCAGAAGCCAAAGTGGCAACAGAAGGTTATGTGATGCTTAACCAGTTTGCGAATAATGATAACTGGAAAGCGCACTATAAAACAACCGGGCCAGAAATCTGGAAAGATACCGAAGGAAAAGTAACACATTTTGTTTCCTCTATGGGAACAACAGGTACCATTATGGGGACTTCTACTTTTCTAAAAGAACAGTCCCAGGCGGTACAAATCATAGGTGTACAACCTACTGACGAATCCAGAATTCCTGGAATAAGAAAATGGCCAAAAGAATATTTACCCAAAATATTTGATGCTTCTAAAGTAGATCAGGTAATAGAAGTTAGTCAGGAAGAAGCTACCACTATGGCCAAGCGACTTGCCAAAGAAGAAGGTGTATTTTCTGGTATGAGTAGTGGCGGAGCGGTAACTGCTGCTGTTAAGCTTGCAGAAACTTTAGATAGCGGTGTACTTGTAGCCATCATATGTGATCGTGGAGATCGTTATTTGAGCGCTGACTTATTCGATTAAATTTTTCTAACATAAAAATATCCCGATTATTTTCTGGCCAAGCATCAAAATAGATGTTTGATCATTAAAATATAAAAACTCAAACTATTTTTTATAATCGCAGATTATAATTATTTCACACTTATATAAGAACAAAATTGAAATTCATATTTATCTTAATTAGCATCTTTACTATTCATCAGTCTTTTTCGCAAGTAAAAGCGCTTAAAATATCAAATAAAAGTTCTGAAAAAGAGATTTTAATTAAAGAGAATAAAAGGGTAAGAATCACAACCAATGCAGGAAAAAAAATCTCTGGAAGGCTAAAAATCATAAATAATGAAAGTATTCTAATAAAGGGGAAACAAATTCACCTTTCTGAAATAGAAAAAATAAAAAAACATCCTTTGGCAATTTCGTTGGTTACCAGTATAATTTTCGGTTATTCTGCTGGAATTACACTCGTTGCGGGAATGATTGTATCAGGTTTTATTGGTAATCCATGGCTACTTGTACTTTCTTTACCACCAATAGCTGCTTTAATACATGGCACCTCCAAAACACCCAATTTTTTTAAAGGATATAAGTTCAGTAAAGGTTGGAAAACCCAAGTAATTATTCTAAATAATGGGTAAGCTGAATATCACAACAAAATTATGAGTGAGATTATTGACTTAAGTCAGGAAATATTTTCTGGAATGCCCGTATACAAAAGCCTACCACAAGTAAAAATAAGTATGCACAATTCTCATGAAGAATGGGAAGGTATAAAACATCCTAAAAACCCTACACCCAGCGTTTACAAGCTAGAAATGGGAGAGCATACAGGTACCCACGTAGATGCTATAAACCATATGGCCAAGCAATATAAAGATCAATCAATAGATACGATGCCATTATCTATGTTTTATACAGAAGGGATCTGCTTAGATTTCTCTCATAAAGGATTAAAGGAACTCATTTCTGCTGATGAAATCGAAAGTGCTTGCACAAAGAGTAATCTCGAGATTAAAAGTGGAGATACCGTTTTAATACACACAGATCATTACAGAAAGTATTTTAACTCTCCTAATTGGAGTAATGGTCCAGGAATATCTATCGAAGCTGCAGAATGGCTAGGAAGCAAAAAAATCTCAGCTTTTGGAGTAGAAACCATGTCTCCCGGCGTACCGGGTATTTCTAATAAAGAAGTACATCATATTTGTGGTAAAATGGGGTTTACACATTACGAAAATCTAATTAATTTACATTTATTACTAGGTAGAGGACGATTTAGGTTTATTGGTTTACCCCTAAAAATTAGAGGTGGTACAGGTTCTCCTGTTAGAGCCGTTGCTATTTTTTCGTAAAGACTTTCTTATTGTTTTATTAGTTATTCTATTCTAAACTCCAAAATTTTGGGCAATTATATTATTGAATCTATTAAAACGAGCTGCCCTATAAAAAAGTAAGTTGTTTTTTACCAAAATACTATGATAGGTAAAATAACAAGGGCATAAGTAACATTTTATAAGATCATGACATATACTAATACTTTTTAGAATAAACAGTAATAAATATTATCCAAAACCAGTATATGACAAGAGAACAACATTTAGCATTCTGTAAAAAATGTACAAATCGAGAAATGGATTTAAAACAAGGGCTTATTTGCTCACTTACTCAAAAAAAGGCCGACTTTATAAATGATTGTCGCGATTTTGCTCTTGACCCTAATTATCAGGAACGTTTTGACGATACAGAAATCTTAGAGAATCATGTTATGAAAAGCTTGATTAATGATGAAGTCTTGAATAAACTAAGATTAGAACAAAACTATTATTTTGGATTAGTTACCGGAACAATCACTGGTATTCTAGGCGCAATACTTTGGGGCACCATCTCTTTGACTACCGGATACCAGGTTGGCTATATGGCACTTGCAATAGGAGCTGCAGTAGGGTTATCTATTCGTTTTACAGGTAAAGGAGTAGACCAAATCTTTGGGGTATCCGGTGCAGTCATCTCAATACTTAGTTGCTTACTAGGTAATTTCTTTAGCATTATAGGTTATTTAGCCCATCAAGAAAATTTAGGATATATAGAAACACTATTACTATTTGATTACTCATTATTACCAGCAATAATGCAAGAAACCTTTAGTTTTATTGATTTATTATTTTACGGAATTGCTGGTGCTCAAGGCTATAAACTTGCCTTTAGAGTTTTTACAGAAAAGGATATCTCCAGATTAAAAAATTAATTATGGATATTAACAATACAATACTAACTTTGAAACCAAATATAAAACCTACCACTTTAGTTTAAAAAAAGCCGAACATGCTTCCTGATCAAAAATTACTTATACAAACATTAAAAGAATACTTTGGTTACGATAGCTTTCGTCCCTTACAACAAATTATAATTACTTCTGTTTTTGAAAGAAAGGATAATTTGGTGATCATGCCTACAGGAGGTGGTAAATCTATTTGTTATCAATTACCAGCAATTTTATTGCCCGGAGTTACTCTCGTAATCTCACCTCTGATAGCATTGATGAAAGATCAGGTAGATGGACTTATTGCCAATGGTATTGAAGCTGCTTATTTAAATAGTAGTCAGACAGAAGATGAGCACCAAACCATTCTTCAAAAAATAATAGATAAGAAAATTAAGTTATTATATGTTGCCCCAGAAAGCCTTTCTTTTTTAGATACCATTTTTACAAAAATTCAAATAAGTCTAATTGCAATAGATGAGGCACATTGTATTTCTGCCTGGGGGCATGATTTTAGACCTGCCTATACCCAGCTAGGGTATTTAAAAAATAAGTTTCCAGAAACTCCGGTAATTGCATTAACAGCAACAGCCGACAAAGCAACACGACAAGATATTTGTAATCAATTAAATATTCCTAATGCTACACAACATTTGGCATCTTTTGATCGTAAAAATTTAAGCTTAGAGGTACGACCTGGTAATAAAAGGATCGAACAGATTATTGATTTTCTTAAAGATAAAACAAATGACTGTGGAATTGTTTATTGCTTAAGCCGAAAAACAACAGAATCACTAGCAGAAAAATTAAGGCAACAGGGATATGCTGCCGAGGCTTATCATGCAGGAATAGAACACCAGAAAAGATCGCAAGTACAAGAAAGTTTTATCAATGATACCGTACAAATTGTTTGTGCAACGGTCGCATTCGGAATGGGAATTGACAAATCCAATGTTCGTTGGGTGATTCATTACAATTTACCAAAAAATATAGAAGGGTATTATCAGGAAATTGGACGTGCCGGACGTGATGGACTTCCTTCTTCTACTCTATTGTTTCACAGTTATGCAGATGTTGTACAATTGCAAAAATTTGCCAACATGTCTGGTAATCAAGAGGTGCAACTGGCCAAATTAGAGCGAATGAAACAATATGCAGAATCGCTAAGTTGTAGACGTAAAATATTACTAAGTTATTTTGGAGAACTGATTCAGGAAAATTGTGGTAATTGTGATGTGTGTAAGAACCCTCCAACATTTATTGACGGTACTATATTGGCACAAAAGGCACTATCAACAGTGACAAGAATTAAAGAACAAGAACCTATAGGAACTATAATTGATACTTTAAGAGGCGCACAAAATGCAGCCGTTTATGATAAAGGATATCAACAATTAAAAACCTATGGTATTGGCAAGGATATTTCCTGGAGAGACTGGCAACAATATATTATTCAGTTAATTAATCAAGGATACCTAGAAATTGCATTTCATGAAAACAACAAACTTAAACTCACTCCTCTATCACGACATATTTTATTTGAAGGAAAAAAAGTGAGTTTGGCTCACTTAAAAGAGTTTGAAAAAACAAAACAGGTAGCAATAGAAAAGATCGATAAAGGTAAGGCTCCTGATCTCTTCGAAAAGCTACGATTGTTACGCCTAGAATTGGCAAGAGAAGCGGGCATACCTGCCTACCAGATTTTTAATGATGCTACATTAAAGGAAATGGAAAAGTTTCGCCCGATGACCGACGAAGAATTTATGCAAATAAACGGAGTTGGGCGTCAGAAAATGCAAAACTATGGATATCAATTTATAAAAGCGATTATTGATTTTTCTAACGAAAAAAAGAAAAAACGAAAAACCAGTGTTAATAAGGGAAATACACATAAAGAAACCTTCGCCCTATATCAACAAGGATTGTCTATAGAAGAAATATCGTCACAACGTAAACTAGCGACATCTACCATTTTTTCTCATATCATGAAACTATATACAGATGGTGAAGATATAGATCTGAATAACTTTATTAGCAAAGAAGATATCGATGCAGTCAAAAAAGCAAAAATAGCGTTACAAAATCCAGAAACGTTAAAACCCTATTTTGAGCATTTTCAAGAATCAATATCGTATAATACCATAAAAATAGCACTCACTATTCTTGATCAGGACTCTTAATAGTAATTACATATTTGAGCCAAACTTATTTAAAATACTAACTTTATTATTCATAGTAATATAAGGATCGTCGATAGCTTTTTTGATCAATTCATGAGTATTATTTTTATGAAACAATAATGCATACATCTCTAATATTGAGACCCCATTTATATGTTCTTCTTTGATAGTTAACACATCACCTTCTCTTGCTTCTCCCGGCTCAAGTACTCTTAAATACACCCCTGGATATTTTGCTAAAACAAAGTCTTTTACCATTTTTTGTGTTTTAAAACGTACACCCAATTTATAACAAGGTTGCCTGGGTTGGGAAATTTGTACTATGGCTGTACCCACCGAATAAATAGATCCGATCTTAACGATACTTTCATCCAATCCTTTTACTGTAAGGTTTTCACCAAACATTCCATAATCCCATTTTAAATCAGGGTACTTTTCTTTCCAGAATGGATAGTGATCTGCCGAATACATATAGCAGGCTTTATCAACGCCACCATGTACTTTTCTATCAACCACATGATCTTTTTTAACATCTTCTTTTTCTAAATAAATAGGTTCATTAACTGGATATTTATAGATTCCTGTTTTTACTTCTTTATTATTCCATATAATATTTGTCGGTACTCCAATATTAGTTGATAAAATCTTCATGCTAGTCATTTTTAAAATCAACAGTATTCAAAATTAATCCAGATCCTGGTACAATATGTTCCAAAACAATTTCTTCTGATTTTGGATCTAACGTTTTGCGTATATAATCCAAATCTATTTTTCCTTTTCCCAAATCTAATAAGGCTCCCATCATTAATCTAATTTGATTTCGCTTAAAGCCCTCTCCTTTTACTCTTAACAAATAACTTTCTTCAGGAAAAAAATTCGCTTTATAAATTTCATTTTTCACTATTTCACAACAACTAATCTCACCTTCTAAAATTGTATGTTTTGTAGGGCGATGACAATACGATCTAAAACAATGTTTCCCTTCAAACAGTTTAGCACCAAGTTTCATAGTTGCTATATCAAGTTCTTCTGCTATATTATACATAAAAGGAGCACAAAATGGGTGAAACTTTTCTCCAAAAGAAAATAGATATACATATTCCTTCACTTTGGGAGATTGAATAATATTAAATTTTTCATCCGTTTCTTTTATATCTAATGCTCTAATATCTTGAGGAAGATTTTTATTGAATAGTAAAAAGAACGTTTCGATCTCTAATGGTTGATGGTCTACAAACAACTCTATATATGTTTGATTTGCAGAAACCTTCGCATCAGTTCTTCCCGAAGCCAATACTTTAAAATCTTTATGCTCTAGAACATACGATACGGTTCTTTCGACCATACGCTGCAGTGTATTTACATTTGGTTGTTTTTGCCACCCGTGATATCTAAAACCAAGATATTGTAACTGAATAATATAATAAAAACGTCTTCGAAACATTGAATATGTGTTTTACATAGATCGAATATAGATATTTTATGCATTTCACCGATAATTGTAAGGTTTTTATTATAAAAATATCATAAACCTCAATCTTTAATTTATTATATTTGGGTAAAGCTAATTAATAATTTAAAATCGACTTAGTTATGGTAAAAGCAAAATATCAAAGTGTACTTGATTTAGGACAAGAGTTAAACATTCAAAACGGTAATGTTTCTGAAGAAAATGGAACTTTAAAAATCAAAGGTACTGCTAAAACACAGTATGAAAAAAATCAGCTTTGGGATAAAATAAAAGAAATAGGAGGAGATTCTCCATCAGATATTATAGCAGATATTGATGTAGCAGACAGCTCTATATATCATAGACATATTGTAAAAAGTGGTGAATCTTTAAGTAAAATTGCTAAGCACTATTACAAAGACCCTATGAAGTATAAAGCGATTTTTGAGGCCAACACAAATATTCTTTCAAATCCAGATGTTATTCACCCTGATCAAGAATTAGTGATTCCTAACTTATAACAAGTACACGCTACTAAAATCAATTAAAAAGATCACTCAAAAGGTGGTCTTTTTTATGTATTAGAATATGTGAATTTTATTTGTATATTAGCGTCCCCCCAACAAAATGTTAACTAATCTTTAAGTAAAGTATTGGTTTATAAACATAAACATCAATTCTTTTTAATAAAAAATTAACAAAATTGTCCAGAAATGTCTATTTTTGTTAATTAAGCAAATATTAATCCTACTTATATGAAGACACGACTATTTATGATCGTGGGTCTAATGTTGTTAAATTTGGGATATTCTCAAACTAACGACTATTGGAGTACGAGCCCCAAAAAATCTCATCAAGAAATTATTCCCAATTATAATAAACTAAAAACATCCAATAATAATGCATATGGCTTAAATTTAGACGGGCTTAGAAATGCTTTGTTATCTTCTCCAAAGAGAAGTAAATCTCAACATCGCTCTAACAATATTATTTCGTTTCCTGACAAAGATGGTGTTATGTTAGATTTTGAGATGAAAGAAATCCATATACTTCATCCCGATTTAGCAAAAAAATACCCTTCTATCAAATCCTATGTAGGTACTCAGGTCGGAAATAGGTTAAACACCATTAGAGTTAGTATATCTGATAAGGAGTTTCATGGTATGATATTAAAACCTGATACTCCAACCGTTTATATTGACGCTATAACCACGGATAAAAAAACATATATTACCTATACAAAAAAAGACCTAGCCAAAGATGACGAGTTTAGATGTTTATTTGATGGTAGCAGTTCGTTAGAAAAAAATAGTGCAGATTATAAAATAGAACATCAAAAAAATGCTAATGATGGTACCTTAAGAAAATATAGAATTGCCATTGCATGTACTGGTGAGTATTCTCAATTCCATCTTAACGATCAGGGAATATCTGCCGGTGCTTCTGATACTGTTAAGAAGGGAGCTGTTCTTTCTGCAGTAAATACTACCATGGTTCGAGTAAGCGGTATTTATGAAAGGGATTTAGGGGTTACCTTTGAGATTGTATCTAATAATACAGATATTATTTATTTAGATGGAAATACAGATAACCTAAATAACAATAGCGCTGGCGCCCTTATCGATCAGAGTCAAGCAGTTTGTGACGATGTTATTGGTACTTCTAATTATGATATAGGGCATGCTTTTAGTACTGGAGCTGGTGGTCTTGCCGGTTTAGGAGTGGTTTGTATCACAGGTAATAAAGGGTCCGGAGTAACAGGATTAAGTTCGCCAATAGGAGATCCTTATGATATTGATTATGTTGCTCATGAAATAGGACACCAATTTGGAGGTGATCATACTTTTAATAACTCATGTGATTTCAATAGAAATAATAGTACAGCTGTAGAACCTGGTAGTGGTTCTACAATTATGGCGTATGCTGGTATCTGTAGTCCCAATGTCCAAAATAATAGTGATGATCATTTTCATGCCATTAGTATTCAACAAATGTGGGCACATGTTACCAGTACTTCTTGTGCAGAAACTACTTCAACAACAAATGTTGCTCCCGTTGCCAATGCAGGAAATGATTTTACTATCCCAAGATCCACGCCTTTTGTTTTAAAAGGTAGTGCCACAGATGCTAATGCAGATGAACTAACATATAACTGGGAACAAATGGATACAGAAATTGCAACAATGCCTCCTAGTAGCACGTCTACTGATGGGCCTGTATTCAGATCACTATCTTCTTCTAGATCATCAGATAGATATATGCCAGAGCTTGCAACTGTTGTTGGAGGAAACACTCAATCTACATGGGAAGTTGTTCCTTCGGTAGCCAGAACCATGAATTTTAGACTTACAGTAAGAGATAACCAATCTGGTATTGGAAATTCTGATTCTGATGATATGACGGTTACTGTAAACGGAACAGCGGGACCATTTCTAGTTACAACCCCAAATACAAATGTTAATTGGATGTCGGGTTCTACCCAAACCATAAATTGGGATGTAGCTGGTACTACAGCCAACGGTGTAAATGCTGCTAATGTTGATATTTTATTATCTACAGATGGAGGATTTTCTTACCCAATTACACTTGTGCTTGGTACGCCCAATGACGGTAGTCACGATATTATCGTACCAAATAGCCCAGGGACTAATAATAGAATCATGATAAGAGGTTCAGGGCATATTTTTTATGATATTTCTAATGCCAATTTCCAGATTAGTAATGGAGGTGCTAATGATACCGAACCTCCTTCTACTCCAATGAACTTGGTAGGCTCTAACTTAACTCATGCTACTATTGATCTTTCATGGAATCCATCTACCGATAACGTAGCCATAAATGGATATGATGTATACCAAGGAAACACTGTAATTGCGACAGTATCTGAAACAACTTATCTTGTTACAGGATTAACACCAGAAACTGAATATTCTTTTAGAATAAAAGCCAAAGATGTTGCCGGTAATGAATCTGGATTTAGTAATACGGTTACTGTAACAACTTTAGAAAATATTAATTTAGATTCGCAACCTCCGTCAACACCTGGTAATCTATCCACCAGCAATGTAAAATCAACTACAATCGATCTTTTCTGGTTTATCGCTACAGATAATATTGGAGTCACTGGATATGATATATATAGTGGAGATGATATTATTGCCACTACAATATCTTCGCCATATACTGTTACTGGACTAACACCAGAAACAGCATATTCTTTTAGAGTAAGAGCTAAGGATGCCATCGGAAATGTTTCTGACTTTAGTAATATTGCTACCGCAACAACATTGCCCTCCTGCTTCGAAGTAACTTTAGATTTGAATGTAGATGAATTTCCAGAGGAAATAAGTTGGCAAATCACAGATGCTAATAATCAAATAATTGTTTCTAATGAAACTATAGAGTCATCAAGATCTGTAAACCATACAGTATGTTTAGAACCTGGAACTTATACTTTTACTATTACTGATAATTTTGGTGATGGCTTATGCTGTGATCATGGAGCAGGTTCTTATACATTAACTGCAAATCCAGGAAATAAACTACTGGCGTCAGGTGATCAATTTGGCACTTCTGAAACTACAACATTTACAATAAATGATACTGTAGAAGGAATTGTTGTTAATGAATCTAATTCAACCACCTATTCTGCAGCCGCAATTCTTTCGCCAAACCCTCTAAGTGGTACCAATTCAATATTATCTATTGATGGGCCTTTTAGTAACTTTTCAGTAAGAGTATTTGATTTTTCAGGAAGATCAGTATTTCAAGAAGATGACGTAAAAAATAAATCTATTAATTTACATGCTCTTTCCAGTGGGAATTACTTTGTAAAAATATTATCTGATAATAAGACAGGGAATCAAGTTAATGAATCGGTTCACAAATTGATTATAAAATAACTTTAATACAATCATAATCAAATAATTAAAAGTGCTAAAAAGCAAAAATGATGCTTTTTGGCACTTTTTTTTGCTATATCCTTATTTTTTTGCTTACTAAAAAAGTATTAAACAAAAAACCTTTATCTAATTATGGTTTTACTGTATTTTTGTAAAAAAATTATTAAATTTTGTTTATGAAAAAATTATTACTACTTATTTTACTATGTGTAATAGTTAAAAGTAACGCACAATCTTTATCAAAAACATATATTATATATGAACGTAAAGATCAAATTGTTTTAAACAATGGAAAACAATATCAAATATTATATAATAAACCATTTTATGAAGTATCTGATAATACTATAGAACCTTATAGAGAATTTAATGGTCATGTTTTGAGATTAAATCGTGTTTTGACTCTAAAAGGTAAAAATGAGTATTTAGAATTAATTGAATGGGTAAAAGAAAAAAACATTAAACTGTATAGGCGTAGAAAAATTAGTAACGAACAATAAATCGTAACACAGAAATACTATGCTAACTGTAAAATTTTTCTTTGAGCCAGTTTTAAAATTTGATCAAACTGCTCATCCAAAGTAAGGTTAGAATTATCTATTTTGATAGCATCTTCTGCTTTTTGAAGAGGTGAATCTTTTCTTGTACTATCTATATGATCTCTGTTCACAACATTTTTAAGAACATCTTCATAGGTAACATCATCTCCTCTTTCCTTTAATTCAAGAAATCTACGTTCTGCTCTATCTTTGGCTGTAGCGGTCATGAAAAGCTTGAGTTCTGCATCGGGAAAAACGACCGTTCCTATATCCCGTCCATCCATAACAATACCACGATCTTTACCCATAGCCTGTTGTTGTTCTACCAATTTTCGCCTAACACTAGATACTGCAGCTACTTTACTAACTACTCTAGAAACATCCAATGTTCGTATTTCTCGTTCTACATTTTCACCATTAAGCAATGCTTCTGCTAATTTTGTCTTAGGGTTAATTCTAAAAGTTATGTTAATTTTTGGTAATTCACTTTCAAGTGTTTCAATATCAAAATGTGAAGTACTAATCATATCTTTACGCATAGCATAAAGTGAAATTGCACGATACATCGCTCCTGTATCCACATAAATATATCCTAGTGCTTTAGCCAATTGTTTTGCAACTGTGCTTTTTCCTGTTGAAGAATGCCCATCAATAGCTATAATAATTTTCTGCTTGCTCAATTCCTGAAAAATAATAGGTTACAAAGTTCCAAAAATAAACCAAACAATCCTGAAAACACAAGCTTAATTAAAAAAAATAGTATTTAAACTCTCTTTTTCTATATCTCTCTTCTACATGCTTTTAACTCTGTTAAAGATTTCTAAAAATAACAATATTTGATCCAATCAATGGTTATTCACACTTAACCCCCTTGCGATATGAAAATAAGTTACTTTATAATAAAATTCATTCTTAATAACCAAAGTAACCTATTATATTATGAGTTTTTTTGATTTTTTGAACCAAAAAATTGCTGTAGATCTTGGTACTTCTAATACACTCATTATTCATAACGGTAAAATTGTAATAGACAAGCCATCTATCATTACCATTCACCAAATAACAGGAAAAATAATAGCTGTTGGTAAGGAAGCTGGTATGATGCGTGGTAAGATCAACAAGAATATAAAGACAATTTACCCTTTTAATAATGGTGTTATCTCCAACTTTGATGCAGCAGAAAAAATGCTAAAGACTTTTATTAAAAAACTGTCTTCTTACAATACTTCTATATTTTCTACATCTTATAATATGATTATATCTATACCTTGTGCAAGTACCGAAGTAGAAATGAGAGCTGTACAAGAATCTGCCAAACGGTTAAATGCCAAACAAATATTTTTAATCCCAGAACCCATTGCTGCAGCTTTAGGAAGTGGTATTGACATTTTAGAGCCCAAAGGCAATATGGTGGTAGATATTGGAGGAGGAACTACAGAAATTGCAGTTATTTCATTAGGTCGAATTGTTAAGGGTCAATCCATTCGAATAGCAGGAAATATATTTAATCAGGATATTATCCAATATATACGAGAACATCGTAATTTACATATTGGAGAATCGATGGCAGAAAAAATAAAACTAAAAGTAGGCGCTGCTATTAGCAATTTAAAATCGCCTCCAAAAGTAATTGAAGCAGAAGGCAGAGATATGCTCACAGGTAAACCCAAGCAAATCCAAATATCTTATAAAGAAATAAAAAAAAGTCTGGATACTTCTATTTCACAAATTGAAAACGCCATTCTTGAAACACTTTCTGAAATTCCTCCAGAAATTTCTGCAGATATTTATAATACAGGCATTTTATTAACTGGTGGTGGTTCTATGCTAAGAGGATTAGATGAACGATTATCAAAAGCAACCGAATTACCTGTTCATTTGGGTGATCATCCTTTAAAAGCAGTTGTAAAAGGAAGTAGTAAAGTTTTGAAAAATTTGGATTACTATAAAAATGTCCTTGTCAAAAAGAAATAAAAAAAGGGAGTTAAAAACTCCCTTTTTTTTATTTTATTAAAAACTATAATGTCTTAGCGTTCGCTACTTTGGTAGCTGTGATAGCTATCTTCAAAACATCCTTCATTTCTCTGACATAATGAAATTTCAATCCTTTTAGATATTCAGGTTTGATTTCATTTATATCTCGTTTATTATCCTCACAAAGTAGTATTTCTTTTATATGTGCTCTTTTTGCAGCCAGTATTTTCTCTTTAATTCCGCCTACGGGCAACACCTTACCTCGCAAAGTAATTTCTCCAGTCATAGCTAGGCTTTTCTTTACTTTACGTTGTGTAAATAAAGAAACTAATGAAGTTAACATTGTCACACCAGCACTAGGACCATCTTTTGGAGTAGCTCCCTCAGGAACATGTATGTGTACATTATACGTATCAAAAATTTCTGGATTTATCTTCAACTCCTCTGCATTGGCTTTAATATATTCCATCGCAATGGTTGCAGACTCTTTCATAACCTTTCCTAGGTTTCCAGTAATGCTTAAGTTTCCTTTACCTTTAGAAAGAATTGACTCTATAAATAAAATATCTCCTCCTACACTGGTCCAGGCCAATCCAGTAACAACCCCAGCTACGTCATTATTTTCATATTTATCACGTTCTAACTTTGGTGGACCTAATACCTCTATAATATCTTCATTACTGATCTTAATATTATAATCTTCTTCCATTGCTATATTTTTAGCAACGTATCTAACCATTTTGGCTATTTGCTTTTCTAAACCACGTACTCCAGATTCTCTCGTATACCCTTCTACAATTTTCTCTAATTGCGCTTTACCTAGTTTGATGTGTGATTTATCTAAACCATGTTCTTTTAGCTGCTTTGGCAATAAATGTTGTTTGGCAATCTCTATTTTTTCTTCTATAGTATACCCGGTAACATTAATTATTTCCATTCTATCTCTTAGAGCAGGCTGAATGCTTCCCATGTTATTAGAAGTAGCAATAAACATAACCTTAGAAAGATCAAATCCCATTTCAAGAAAGTTATCATGAAACTCAGAGTTTTGCTCTGGATCCAAAACTTCTAACAATGCAGATGATGGATCTCCTTGATTACCAACAGATAATTTATCGATTTCGTCTAACACAAATACCGGGTTACTGGTTCCTGCCTTTTTTAGACTTTGAATAATTCGACCAGGCATCGCACCAATATAGGTCTTTCTATGCCCTCTTATTTCGGCCTCATCTCTTAATCCTCCAAGGGATATACGTACATATTCTCTCCCCAAAGCCTCTGCTACCGATTTTCCCAAAGATGTTTTACCAACACCAGGAGGGCCGTATAAACATAAAATCGGAGATTTCATATCATTACGTAATTTTAGGACTGCCAAATATTCGATAATACGACGTTTTACTTCATCCAGACCATAATGATCTCTATCCAAAACTTTCATAGCACGTTTCAGATCAAACTTATCGGTACTATAGGTATTCCAAGGTAAATCCAGAAAAAGGTCTAAGTAATTGCGTTGTATAGAATACTCGGCTACCTGTGGATTCATTCTTTGCATTTTTGCTAATTCTTTATCAAAATGCTTTTTGACCTTTTCATCCCATTTTTTATCATTTCCTTTCTGGCGCATTTCTTCAATTTCATCCTCATGAGAGACTCCTCCTAATTCTTCCTGGATAGTCTTCATTTGTTGATGTAAGAAATACTCTCGTTGTTGTTGGCTCATATCATGCTGAACCTTACTCTGTATTACATTTTTAAGTTCCAATTTCTGAAACTCAACGTTCATATACTTTAACGTGGATAATGCTCTTTTTTTAAGGTCATTTATTTCTAACAAATTTTGCTTTTCCTCTACAGGAAGATTTAAATTTGAAGAGACAAAATTTATCAAAAAAGAGTTACTCTCAATATTTTTAATCGCAAAAGAAGCTTCTGAAGGTATCGCCGGACTTTCTTTAATAATTTCTAGAGCCAATTCTTTTATAGAATCTATAATAGCACTAAATTCTTTATTTTCTTTAGCGGGTCTCGCTTCTGGGACCTCTCTTATTTTTGCTTTTAGATAAGGTATCTCTTCTACTACTTCGTCTATATAAAACCTCTTTTTACCTTGTAAAATCACAGTAGTATTACCATCTGGCATTTTAAGAACTCTTAAAATACGTGCTACTACCCCTACTCTATTAATATCATTTAAAGACGGGGACTCTATTCCTTCTTCTTTTTGTGATACCACTCCTATAGTTTTACTCCCATTATTGGCTTCGTTAAGCAACTTAATAGAAGTATCTCTTCCTGCAGTGATCGGAATAACCACTCCTGGAAAAAGCACGGTATTTCGTAATGGTAAGATTGGTAATATTTCTGGTAGATCTTCTTTATCTATTTCTTCTTCATCTTCAGGAGTCATTAACGGGATTAACTCTGCATCTTCATCTATTCCCTGAAATGACAAACTGTCAAGAGTTGTAAATTTGGTTTTTGTCATATGTATATATAAAGTCATTTTGTCACTATAACAAAATACTATTCTTTTTTTAAATTACTGAATCTAAACGATATCTCTGTAAACACTAAATAATCTAAGCTTTTTACATCGATTCTTACTTTAATGTTTCAATTGTTATGCCATAAGTTTTGAAAAAAAAATTTAAAAACTGTAACAAAACAAATCAATCAATATCTTTATGTAAAAGTAAATTAATTTTTTGGCACTAACCCAACTAAATACAGAGCAACTCGTTGCAAAATGTCGAGAGCAAAATCAAAATGCTCAACTCGAAATTTATAATAGATATTATAAAGCGATGTATAACACGGCATTAAGAATTATTAAAGACCAGGCAGAGGCAGAAGATGTGATGCAAGAATCTTTTTTAACAGCATTTACAAAATTACACATGCTAGACGATAATTTATTATTTGGAGCATGGTTAAAAAGGATAGTAATAAATGCAAGCTTGACAGTAACTCGTAAAAATGATTTACATCGTGAGGTTGCCTTAGAAAATATTGAGTACACATTGACAGATACAAGTGAAACCATAGAAAAAGATGTAACAAAAGAAAAAGTGCACACAGTAATAAACACACTAAGTCAACTAAAAGGAAGTTATAGTACTGCCTTATCATTACATCTGATAGAAGGGTATGATTATGAAGAGATTTCTGAAATTATGAATATATCTTATGGAAATTGCCGTACACTGATATCAAGAGCAAAAGAAAGTTTACGTAAAAAATTACAATTCGTATGAAGAAGGATGGAATAGAACAATTATTTGAAGATATGCATAACCAATTAGACATATATGAACCTTCAGTGAATCATGAAGCTCGTTTTCTCGAAAAATTGCAACAACAAAGCAAGGTTGTAGTGCTTCATCCCAAAAAGACAAATTGGTATAAGCAAATAGCTGTTGCCGCATCTATAGCAGTGCTTTTAGGCACCATATTTTTTACGTCTATAAATCCTGCAAAGGAAGAAGTAGATCTTGCAAATATTTCGCCTCAGATGCATGAAACCCAAAGCTTTTTTGCTTCTGCAATTCAGGTGCAACTTGAAGAAATAGATGAAATTTCTTCTCCAGAAACAAAAATACTAGTTACTGATGCTATGAAGCAACTAGAAAAATTAGAGTCAGATTATCAAGTATTAAAAAAAGATCTTTTTCATAGTGGTAATGATAAACGCGTAATCAGTGCCATGATTAAGAATTTTCAACAACGTGCCAACTTATTAGAAGATGTACTTGATAAAATGAACACCATTAACGATTTAAAATTACACAAAAATGAAAACTATATACTTTAAAATATTTTATTTACTCCTCTTTCCTTCGCTGATTTTTGCACATGAAGGAGGTTTAAAAGGTAAATATACCAAACAAAAGACTATCAAAAAAGAGTTTAAGGTAAACGAAAATGCATTGCTAAAAATAAGTAACGATTATGGCAATCTTGATATCACCTCTTGGAATGAAAACAGGGTCGTTATAGAAGTTTCTATCAAAGTAAGTGGTAATAACGAAGAAAAAGTGATAAAAAAACTAGAAACGATCGATGTACAGTTTAGTGCATCTTCTCAAGAAGTTAGTGCCAAAACTATTTTCAACAAAAATAATAACTCGTGGTGGGATAAATGGACGGGTGGATGGAATAGCGACATAAATATGAAAATTAACTACACAGTTAAGGTACCTGTTTCTAATAGAGTTGATCTCAATAATGACTACGGAAATATTACTTTGGATAAAATAAAGGGTGATTCTAAAATTAATTGTGATTATGGCCAAATTATACTTGGTGAACTATTAGGCAACAATAACTATATTAATATTGATTATACTAATAACAGCTCTATAGCATTTATTAAGAACGGAAAAATTAATGCTGATTATTCTGAATTTGAAATCGGAAAAAGTGACCAAATAGATCTCAATGCAGACTATACCCGATCAAAATTTAAATCTATCAAAAACTTAAATTACAATTGCGACTATGGATCTATTCGCATCGAAGACGGAGGTAGAATTGTTGGTGATTCTGATTATGTAAGTACCAAAATTAAAAACATCCATGACGAATTAATCATTAATTCTGATTATGGTTCTATCGAGGTTCAAACTTTACAACCTTCTTTTAAAAATGTAAGTATTAAAACAGATTATACAGGAGTAAACATAGGCTATAGTCAAGATTGTAAATTTAACTTAGCAATTAAAACATCTTATGGCGGTGTTAAACTTGACGAAGGGATAGAGATCAATAAAAAATATGTAAAAGATTCTAAAAAAGACTATCAAGGATATTACGGAAAAACAAATAGTGGCAGTGCAATAAATATTACTTCTAGTTACGGAGGAATTAAATTAAGAAAGAATTAAATCAAAAAATCAATCATTATAATGAAAACAGTTGTGTTAATTATGGGCATTGTCCTGTGTAGCATCTCCTCATTGAATGCGCAATGGGGTGCTACCCAAAAAGTAAAGGGAAATGGTAATTCAATTTCCAAAGCTAGAGAAACATCAGATTATGAACAAATTAAAGTAAAGGGTAGTTTGGATGTATCTCTAATATTTGGCACAGAAGGTAAAATAAATATTGAAGGGGAAAGTAACTTAATCCCATATATCATTACTAAAGTCGAAGATGACGTGCTAAAAATTTATGTAAAAAAAGGATACTACTTAAAGCCATCAACAAGTAAAAAATTAATTATCACAGTGCCTTTTAAAGATATTAATAAGGTTACTCTTTCTGGGTCTGGTGATATATATAGTTCTGATACTATAAAAGCTACAGAATTTGTAACGGGTGTATCTGGTTCTGGTGATGTAAAATTAGTTGTCGAAGCAAAAAACGTAAAAGGTCAGGTTTCTGGCAGTGGAGATCTAACCATAAAAGGAACAGCCGATAGTTTTACAGCAGGTGTATCGGGTTCTGGAGATATTTCTGCGTATGATCTAAAAGCAAAAAGTGCATCTGTCAAGGTAACTGGATCGGGAGATATCGAACTAACAGCAACTTCTACCCTAACTGCTCGTGTATCGGGATCAGGAGATATTTACTATAAAGGAAATCCTGAAAAAGAAGATAAAAAAGTTTCGGGGTCAGGAGATATCACAAAAAGGTAATTCTTTGTAATAAAAATAGTATCGTATAAACCGTTTAAAATAGGATTCATTATTTCAGACGGTTTTTCTTTTTTTATATGCCATTATATAAATGTCTTATAAGAGAAAATAAATAACCCGAGATTTGTTGTCAACAATAAAGGCTATCAAAAAAACAAACACTATTACAATACTCTCTATTCTTTATGTTTATTAAAAAATGCTGTCGGGGTCGTTTGAGTTACTTTCTTAAAAGCTCTATAAAAACTGGTTTTACTACTAAAACCACACTCTTCTCCAATAGCTTGAACAGATAGCTTTTCTAACGCTCCAGAACACAACATCTCTTTTGCTTTTTCGATACGATGGGTATTAACCATTTCATAAAAATTAACTTTTAGCTGCTCACTTAACACCTGCGAAATATGATGTGAAGGTACATTGATCGCATCAGAGACGTCTGCAATTTTTAAATTTGGGTTTAAATATGATGCTTCTTCTTTAAAATAAGTTTCCAACTCTTTCTGTATTTGTTCTGCCCTAATATCTGATAATGGCGAAGTTTTATATTTTATTCCTTCTAGTACTGGTAGTACCTGTTTTATATCAACAATCCAATACCCTAATAACAATATAGCTATTGACATCAACCCAGATAACACAATTTCTGCTGTAATTGCCGATGCTCCTGACAACAAAAATCCCGTTTGCAATACTAATTCTGTTAAAGCTAACAACGTAAGTAATACACAAAAACGTTTCAATAAAACACTATTCTTTTTGTCTCTTTTATTTATGTACAAAAATGAAACAATTGCATAACCAAGTAATAAAATTAAGTGCAGGCTATTCTGAAGCCAAACTGAAAACGATACCATTCCATTTGGAAGAATTTCGTAGTAATAATTAATCATTACTAGTTTTGTTGTCGCTTCGTCAAAATATTTAGGAATCAATATTCCTAAAACTATTATAAAGGGTAAAGAATGTAAAATATCTACCTTTTTTAATCGGAAAGTAAAATCTCCATAGCTTTTAACAAACAAGTAAAAAGATGGCCCTGCCAAAAACAATAAAGGGTATCCTATCCCAAAAAGATGCGGCCATTGTTTAATAAGTTGAGTAGTAAACAGAAGATAGGTTACCAAATGTTGCACTAACCCCAAAAGAGCTAATGCCAAAAAGTATCTAGACAATTTTAAAGATTTACTCTTAAGAATAATTAATATCATAAAACATCCTATAAGCGTAACGCCCCCTAATAAAAAGGTAATAAAAAAGGCAAAAGATTCAATACTATTCATATCATAAAAATAGTACTCCATAATTAAATGAGAAAGTATCTATACACATAATTATTAGCAAGGTGTTTCAATTAATTGAGTGCACCCTATTTATTAGCAACTCATGGGTTTTCTTAGGTACTTTTACTCAAAAAACAAATAGATATGATACGCAAAATTTTAAAAGGATTAGCACTATTCTTAGTAATAGATATTGTACTACTATTAATTTATGGATTTGTTCAATATCCAAAGGCAAAAGGCAAACAACATTTTACTGCTGAAAGAGTTATACATGCTCCAAAAGAAAAAGTTTGGAAAGTAATATCGGATGTAGGCAATTATCATCAAGTAACGGCTCCTAGCATTCATCATGTGAAAATTATATCTGGTAGTGGCCTTGGTATGAAACGTGTATGTAGTGCTCCTGATGGCAGTAGTTGGGAAGAGACCTGTATTCTCTGGAAACCAGGAGAAGAGTTCAGGTTTAAGGTAAACACAGAGAAAGAAGACTATCCTTTTCCTCTAAAATCTCTAGCAGGCTCCTGGAAAGTGGAAACAGTAAGCCCCCTACAAACGAATTTAGTATTAGATTTTACCTACGAATTTGACAACCCATTTCTAAGTGGCTATTTTCTTGATATTGGTACAAAACAAGCAAAAGAGGATACAGAATATTTATTAGATAACTGGCAGAGGTTAGCAGAGAAATGATCTGTAAATAGTATTATTGATATCAAAACACCTTATAGATGATCATTAGCTTGATAAATTGCACCCTAACAAACCAGATTGCATGTTACACATGTTCTTAAACCATATTAACATCATTTAGAAAGTCCGTTTAAATACAGTATTTTTTCTAAAGAAAAGGAATCTATCTAAATTCTTTAATGGTAAGTTTTATACAAAAAACTTCATACAACATTTTATGCTATTGAAAATAATAGTAATTTTAATTAAGGGCATACAAATAAAAATTTTATGTTATATTATACCCTCATACTAAAATAGCATTTTTTGAAATGCTATTTTAGTATGATTTTTCACCCCAAAAAACCTTTGTATTGCAATTCTTCAAAAAAAAAGAGACTCCTCTAAAGGAGTTCATACCAGATGGCTATGTGGATATACATTCGCACTTACTTCCTGGCATTGATGATGGCGTAAAAACAGCATATCAATCTGCATATATATTAGAACGATTTGAAAACCTTGGGGTAAAAAAAATTATTACCACACCTCATGTAATGAATGACATATGGCCCAATACATCCCAGACAATCACTAGTAAACTTAGTGAACTAAAAGAAATTATAAGTTCATTAGGCATTAAAAACATTGAAATACAAGCGAGTGCCGAATATATGATGGATGATTTATTTTATAAGCGGTTGAAGAGTAAAGATATTCTCCCTATTCATAAAAACTATATTCTTGTTGAGATGTCTACATTTAATCCTCCTATAAGTTTAAATGAAATTTTATTTGAAATTAAATTAGCAGGTTACACTCCTATACTTGCTCACCCAGAACGTTATACTTTTTATCAAAATGATTTAAAGAAATATGACGAATTGAAAGAATCTGGTTTTCAATTTCAGCTTAATCTACTCTCTTTAACGGGGTATTATGGAGAAGAAATTAAAGCTTTTTCTAAAAAACTAGTAAATCTTGGATACATAGACTACACCGGTACCGATATTCATAATTACCATCAATTAGAAGTTTTGGAAAAAGGAATTGATTTTAAATTTGTCAAAAAAATCACCTCATTAATGGAGAATAATTCTATTTTTCTTTAGGTTTAGACAAAAAGTAAAATTATTTCTTACCATACCCATACCCATAGTTATAACCTGTTTTGGTATCTGCTGCGTTTAGCAATACGGCTATATTGGGCAGACGTTTTTCTTGATATAAGTTCTCAGGTACCTGTAAAACTCTTTTATCAGAATAATTCTCTCTTACTATATAGATACTCAAATCTCCAAATTTTGCTAACAACAGTGTATCTGTTACCAAACTAACGGGAGCTGTATCAACAATAATATAATCGTATACTTTTTCTAAGTATTCAAAGATATCTGATACTCTATCATGCATCAAAAGTTCTGCAGGGTTAGGTGGTATGGCTCCAGATGGTATAATATCAAACGAGGCTTCTTCTTTATCTTTATAAATTATATCTTCGGGTTTTAGATCCGAATTCATTATATAATTAGTAAGTCCTTTAGAATCTTTTCCATTAGGTAGATCCAAAAATTTATGAAATTTCGGATCTCTTAAGTCCGTACCCAAATAAGCTACTTTTTTACCAGAAATTGCCAAGGTTTTTGCCAAATTAGAAGATACCAATGTTTTTCCTTCACCAGAAATAGTAGAAGTAACAAAGACAACTCTTCCTTTTGTTTTATTACTAGAAGCCATTAAGAAATCTAAATTAGTTCTCAATATCCTAAACGCTTCAGCGATTCCTGATCTATCATTTTGAGAGATCATTATTCGCTTTTTAGATTTTTTCACTTTGGGTATCGATCCAATGATTGGCATACTAAGCATCTTTTCTATTTCTTCTCTAGAGCTTATCTTAACATTAAGTAATTGCGATATATAAATGATCATAAAAGGCAATATCAACCCAAAAAAAACAGCTCCTGCATATATCATTTTCTTATTAGGTGAAACAGGAAAAGAGCTTAATGTTGATGCTCTATCAATGACTCTGGTATTTGATAACGTAATATGACTTGCTATTTCTGCTTCCTCTCGTTTTTGTAGTAAATAAAGATATAACTGTTCTTTTATGGTTTGTTCACGCTCTATAACCCTAAGATCTTTTTCTCGTATAGGAGCACTATACAGCTTTCCGCTAAAATACTGATCCTGGGTTCTTAAACTTTTAAGCCGAATATTAATTGAGTTTTTTAAACTATTTAAACTACCTAGCAAGACCTGTCGTAAACCATCTATCTGTTGATCTATATTTACCACAACCGGGTTTTGTTCACTAGAAGTCTTTAACAAACGTTGTCTTTGCAAAATCAATAAATTATACCTGGATACAGTAGATGATATTGTTGCATCAGAAAATCCGAGGTTAGCAGGTACAAGATCATGTTTCCCTTCTTGACTAAGCACAAATCTCTTCATGGATGCAATAAGATTGAGCTGTGTATTTAATCCTGCTGTTTCTTGTACATTTTTGGTATCTAGATTAGAAAATTGCTGAGCTTGTGCTCCAATATCAGTTGTTAATCCATATTTTGAAAGATATCCAGCAGCTTCATCATCGACCTCTGTCAAATCACCCGATATCAATGCCAAACGATCATTAATAAATTCTGCTGTTCTGGCAGAAGCTCGTTTTTTATTCTCTATAGTTGCCTTGCTATATTCTTCGACCAGATTATTTACAATATCCATTGCCTTATTCACGACAGGGTCATTAAGAGAAAGTCTCACAATAGATGAACCTTTTAAAGAAGATACCACAACTCTATTTCTATAACCTTCGGCAACCAACCTAACAGGTGTTATTTGTATTTTTATTATTTTACCAATATTGTTTTCTATTTTTTCAACACTTGGTGTAATCACAATATCTCCTACATCACTATTAATAGTTTTTCCGAAAGAGTGATTACTAAGCTTCTCCCCTTTTTTATTTACAAACGAAAAAGAAGTTTTAGAGTCAATTCTAACATTAAAAACTTTAGATTTTTTGTGCACTATCGAATCATCAGATAAAAAATTGATTTCTACTAACGATCTAGGATAATTTTCTACTTCGAGAATTCTACCTTCCGTAAAATAACGAACATTTAATTTCAAATTATTTACAACATTGGTAAATAAAGTTCTTGATTTTAGGATTTGAATTTCATTTTCTCTCTTATTTTCGCCTTCTTCTAATAGTCCCAAATCTTTAAATGCAGACAATTCTGGTGCACGCACATTATCATCTGAAGATATCATTATAGTAGAAGATACATTATACTGAGGAATTGTATATCTAACCTTTAGAAAAGCTAATGTTCCAAAGATCAAAACGCTAATCACAAACCAATACCAATATTTTAGGTATTTAGCTATTTGATCCCTAAGATTAAAACTAAATCCAGAAGTAGCTTCAAAAACATTATTAGATTGAGGTGTATTATTAGAAATCATATTGTTTTATCTTATGATCAAAGTAATAACTGATAAAGTAACCCCTATCATACTTATAATAACATTAAGTAAATTACTGCGAGTTTTTGATTCTTTTACTCTAGACTCGTTTGGTTCGATGTACAATACATCATTTTGTGCTAAATAATATACGGGCGAATCAAAAATAGTTTTAGAAGTTAAGTCAATTCGATGGTAGGTATTTACTCCCTCATTTTCTCGAATTACCATTACATTTTCTCTTTGCCCTTTAATGGTCATATCCCCTGCTAAGCCAAGGGCTTCTATAATCGTAATCCTTTCATTTGGTATTGTAAAGGATCCTGGTCTTACCACTTCTCCCATAACGGTAATCTTAAAATTCTTAAGTCTTACACTCACTATAGGGTCATTGATGTATATTTTTAATTTTTCTTTAATTAATTCTTTAACCTGAACGCGATTTAACCCTGCTATTTTGAGGCTTCCTACTACCGGAAAATCAATATTTCCATTTTCATCTATAAGATAGGTAGGCTCTACAGAACTGTTTCCACCGCTACTCTCCCCTAACACTGCGCTAGTCGAAGACCCTTGCATAAGGTTAAATGGTCTTGCCGCATCCATATCTGCTGCAGAAACCAATATGCTAATGATATCATCAACTTTAAAAACAGGTGTAAAAGTGGTGGTTGACGGAATTTTCTCTAAATTTTCTGAGTTTTGAAAATAAACCACATTGGTTGGAGCTTTACATGAGAACAAACCAATAAACACGATACCAAAAAACAATAATCTATATTGCATATTATTAATACTTTAAAAGTAATCCCTTTATATAAGACAAAAATATAACTTTATTTAGTTTAGCAATGATATTTTGTCTTACTATTATTTATTTATCTAATTAATAAAAGTTCGGGGAAGAATTTGTCAAAATAGACGAATGAAACTTTTTTATGTTATACGCAATTACATTAAAATTATTTATCTTTTAAAATTCTAACTAATAATTATTTAAACAAGAATTTTTCTGTTCTCGTTAGCATTTCCTTTAACCACTTTAGTAGCAATACCTTTGTTCATTTTATCAATACTCTCGAAAGTAGAATTATTAGAAATAAACTCTGGAACAATTTCTTTTAGTTTACCTACGATTTGATGGTCTTGATTCAGTAAATTCATGATACAAAGGTCATCAATTTTATCCATTATCATTTCACAATCATCTCCATCGCTAAACTTACTTATCATAATCTTTTTATGATAAGTCGGCAGTGTATTTTCTGTATCAGCAAGAAGTTCCTCATACAGCTTTTCTCCAGGTCGTAAACCACTAATTTCTATATCTATATCCTCTGGGTATTTAAGTCCTGAAAGTCTAATCATCTTTTTAGCAAGATCAAATATCTTTACAGATTCACCCATATCAAAAATAAATATCTCACCTCCATTACCCATGGTACCTGCTTCAATCACCAATTGTGAAGCTTCGGGTATTGTCATGAAGAAACGTGTTACATCTTTATGTGTAACAGTCAAAGGTCCTCCCTTTTGAATTTGCTTTTTAAACAAAGGAATTACAGAACCGTTTGATCCTAAAACATTACCAAATCGCGTTGTTATAAATTTTGTCTTACTAGTTTTATGTAGACATTTTATATACATTTCTGCAACTCGCTTTGTTGCTCCCATTACATTTGTTGGGTTTACTGCTTTATCTGTTGATACAAAAACAAACTTATCAACACCGAATTGAGACGACAAATCAGCCAATCTCCTTGTTCCTAAAACATTAATTTTTATAGCTTCGCATGGATTGCTTTCCATTAAAGGTACATGCTTATAGGCAGCGGCATGAAAAACCATATTAGGCCTATGCTTTTCAAAAATTGTTTCTACTCTTTTATGATCTCTAATGTCAGCAACAATTGGAGTAAAGTTACTTACTCCTTTACTTAATAATTCTTGTTGCAAATCATATAATGGAGATTCAGCTTGATCTACTAATACAAGATGTTTATAGTTATAAAACGAAGCTTGTCTCACTATTTCACTTCCAATAGAACCTGCTGCTCCGGTAATCATTACCACCTTACCATCTAATTCATTCTTTATATTTTGATTCTCCATATTAATAGGAGCCCTTTCTAATAAGTCTTCTATTTGTATTTCTTTTATCTGAGATACCTTTAATTTTCCATCAATCCAATCATTTACAGCTGGAATAATCTTTACAGAAACAGAGAGCTTTAACAAATCATCTGATATCTCTGATAATCTTTTCTTGCTGATATGAGGAATCGATACTATTATCTCTTTAATATTATGTTTTGCAACAAAATCTTTATTTATTTTGCCAGAAGAGTATACTTTGATTCCATTAATGGTTTTACCAAATTTTTGAGGGTTATCATCAATAAATCCAAATACCGATAATGATCTATTAGAATCATTTGTAATTGCAGCTTGGGTAATTAATCCAGAATCACCAGCACCGTAAATAAGAATTCTTGAGTTCTTCCCTATTTTAGATTTTATATAGTAATAACAGTATTTAAAAATCAAACGACTTGTAGTAAGCGTAATTATATTTAATAAATAATGTATGCAAATAATTGACACAGGTATATTTAAAAGCTCTGGTAATAACGATAGCCTACTAGAAGCCATCAAAAATCCGGTTAAAGCAATTAAAATGGTTACTGCCAGAAAAAGATTATAAGCATCTTTCATTCCTGTATGCCTTACCACTCCCTTGTGCGATCCTATTAACAAAAAACTAAGTGTTGCTATACCTGTAATTATTGGTAATTGATATAATAAATTGGTAGCTTCAAAGTCTAGTGTGATTCCAAATCTTATCACATATGCCAAAAAGAAATTAAAAATCGTGATAAATACATCGATTGCTAATACTACCCATTTTGACGCATGTTTATGTGAATTATTAATTAAAAAGTCTTTTATCATTTTAATACATTTTTAATTACAGATACAATTCTAAATAAATCTTCTTCCTCCAGGTTTGATCCACTTGGTAGACACAAACCACGATCAAAAAGATCGTCAGAAACACCATTGAGGTAGGCATCACAATCTGCAAATACAGCTTGTTGATGCATGGGTTTCCATAAAGGCCTTGATTCGATATTCTCTTCTTGAAGTGATAATCGTATTGATTCTCTTAACTTATATGAAGTGGTTTCTATACAGGTTAGCCATCTATTTGAGCTATATCCTGTTGGTTCTTCTAAAAATTTTATTTCTGAGGAATCTTCTAAGTGTTTTTTATAAAACTCAAAATTTCGACGTCTATTAGCGACATGAGCATCAAGAACTTCCATTTGTCCTCTTCCGATACCCGCCGTTATATTACTCATTCTATAATTATAACCTATTTCTGAGTGTTCATAATGAGGAGCATTGTCTCTGGCTTGAGTAGCTAGAAAAATGGCCTTTTCCTTGTGTGCTTGATTTTTAGAAATCAAAGCACCTCCTCCTGAGGTGGTAATAATTTTGTTTCCGTTAAAAGAAAGGATTGCTATATTTCCGAAAGTACCACATTTTATACCTTGATAACTACTACCTAATGCTTCTGCACTATCTTCTAAAACAGGAATCTTATAAGAGGAAGCTACTTGATGAATAGCATCTACATCATATGGCATACCATACAAATGCACAGCAATTATAGCTTTAGGTTTGTTACCTTTTGCTATTCTATCTTCTATAGCTTTTTCTAATTGAATTGGACAAATATTCCATGTCTTGCGTTCACTATCTACAAAAATTGGTTTTGCACCCAAATAAACTATTGGATTAGCAGAGGCAGCAAAAGTCATACTTTGGCAAATAACCTCGTCCCCAGAGGTAACTCCTAGTAGTTGTAGTCCTAAATGTAACGCTGCTGTTCCCGAACTAAGCGCAGCTGCATGTACATCCCCTTCTAAGTAAACTTCAATATCTTTCTCAAAACCATTAACGTTTGGTCCTAACGGAGCAACCCAGTTGGTATCAAAAGCTTCTTTTACAAATTTCTGCTCTGTTCCTCCCATATGTGGTGAAGAAAGCCATATTTTTTTCGAATCAATTATATTCATATTTTCCCATTAATAATGAACAATAACACATACCCATCAAAAATTATCATATAATAATTTTTGATTAACTCTTTAATGACGATCTAAAAAATGGTGGAAGAAGGGGGTAGACTTCCTATCAATTTTGACTATACAATTAAATGCAATTCCAATAGCTAAAATAGTATAGTTTAACGAATTATCAGCTTAAATTATCACTTTTTAGACAGAATACTGAAATAAACGCCCAAGTACCAAAAATAGTGTAAATATCCCCATTTTTTACGGAAATCCCGTAAGAAAAATAGCATACCCTACGTACAGAACTACTTGTAAAAAAAATGTAAAATAATTCGATAAACGCAATTTTAACTCTCTTTAACCTAAGAAAATAACATTATTTCAATTAACCCAAAATTTAACATTTCTCTTATCTGACATCAATTAGCCTCCACAAATATACTGTATAAACTCATTACATTTACCGGAAAAACACCTTTTTATCATAGGGTTAATTTCCCCTTAGATAATTTAACAATTCTCCATTTTTACTTGTGATTTTCTATCAAAGTTGCATTCTTTTAAGATTTATAAAAAAAAATCATCAAATACTTGATTTATACAATTAATTACATAAAATTTACCGCCTTAAAGTATAGAAACAAGCAATATACTTTATACAAAAAACAACATCTTTATTTAGATTTTTAATAGTATAAATGGTATTTAACTCCTTAGATTTTTTCATATTCTTACCAATAGTGTTTATAATTTATTGGTTTGTTTTTTATAAGAAAGTTACTTTACAGAACACATTCGTTCTTGTTGCCAGTTATATCTTTTACGGCCTATGGGATTGGCGATTTCTATTCTTAATTTTAGCAAGCACTATTGTAGATTTTTATGTAGGGCAAGCAATACACAATAGTTCATCAAATAAGGGCAAAAAAGTTTTTTTATGGGTTAGTATTGTTTTTAATATTGGTCTTTTAGGTTTTTTTAAATACTATAATTTCTTTATAAATTCCTGGGAAGATCTACTAGCAGGTTTAGGCTACGAAACACATAATTCCTGGACACTTCAAATAATTTTACCGGTTGGAATCTCATTCTACACTTTTCAAACAATGTCTTATTCGCTAGACATTTACTACAAAAGATTAACTCCCACCAAAAACTTTATTTCTTTTGCTGCTTTTGTTAGTTTTTTTCCTCAATTGGTAGCTGGACCAATAGAAAGAGCCTCGAATCTATTGTCACAGATTACTACCAAACGGGTATTTAGTTATGATCAATGCACAGCTGGCCTAAAGCTTATTCTTTGGGGGCTATTTAAAAAAGTGGTGATCGCAGATTCTATTGCTCCAATAGTAGATGATATTTTTCTAAATTATAATGATTATTCTGCTTCTACCCTTATTCTTGGTGTATCGCTGTTTAGTTTTCAGGTATATGGAGATTTTAGCGGTTATTCTGATATTGCTATTGGTACTGCTAAATTATTTGGAATCGAACTCATGTCCAATTTCAAGTTCCCAACATTTTCAAGAAATGTTGCAGAGTATTGGCAAAGATGGCATATTTCTTTGTCAACTTGGTTTAGACATTATTTATATATACCTCTTGGAGGTAGCAGAGTAAGCAAACTTAAATCGGTGCGAAATATTATTATCGTTTTTTTAGTAAGTGGTTTTTGGCATGGAGCAAACTGGACATTTATAGCTTGGGGAGCTATTCATGCTGTTTTATTTATACCCATATTTTTGATGGGCAGAAATCGTATTTATATGAATTCGGTAGTTGCAGAAAACAGTTGGTTCCCATCTTTAAAAGAGATTGCCCAAATCCTTTTAACATTTATACTTGTTACATTTTCACGAGTTTTCTTCAGATCACAGTCTATTACAGATGCCTTTGGTTATTTAAAACAAATTTGCACGAACTTCTCTTACGAAGCTTATCAACACCCACTAGGATATCGAATGATAGATTATTTTGTTTTAATCGCTATTTTTGTGCTATATGAGTTTAGGATGAGAAGAGATGAACGAGCTCCTTTTAAATTTAAATCAAAAATTATACGATTTATTGTTTACACTATAATAGTTCTATGTTTGCTATTATTCTTTGACGATAGTATTGATCGATCATTTATTTATTTCCAATTCTAAATTATTAAATGAAAAAACTTGTTATCAAAAGTGCGATTTATTTCTTCTTAATACTTCTGGTATTAGAAGTTATTGTTCGTATTTTTCATTTAGGTAAAGATACTCCTGCTCGTTTTCTTGACAGTTATGAAGTAGAGAAATGGAAACCAAACCAAAATGGGTTTTCTGTTACAGGTAATAGAAGACAAAATTTTTCTGAGTATCACATCAATTCTTCTGGCTACAACTCATATCGTGAATTTACTCCTACAAAAGATAAGATCGAAGTCGCATTAGTTGGTGACTCTTTTATAGAAGGTTTTCATCAGGATTATTATAATTCTATCGGTAAGAAAATTGAAACTAAAATCCCGAAGATTGAAGTATACGAATATGGATATGCTGGTTACGATTTTGCTGATCAATTGCATCTGGTACACTCTTATAAAAAACAGTTTGATCTTATTGACCATGTTATTTTAGGCATCAAATTTTCGAACGATCTTACTCGTGGGGAATATAATGTTATGAGAGGAAGATTAGATCTCGAATCCCCCATAAATAAACTTTTAAAGAAAAGTAAACTGTTAGTTTATTGCAAGAGCATAGGAGTTCTTGATCCGCCACAAGAACTTATTTATCGAATTAGAAAAACCCTTAGACCGCAACAGAAAGATGCTGCCATAGATAAAAATGAAGCATTACGAATACAACAAGAAAATGAAAAAAAATATCTTGAAAACTTCAAAAGCTTGGTTTCAAAATATAATTATGACAAAAAACGATTTACGCTACTTTTAGATTCGAGGATCACAAATTCTACTTTTCTCTCTTATTTAAAGAAAAATAACTTTACATATATAGACTTTGCTACTTCATTCGAGGCGAGTAAAAAATCCACCACCCTAATTTATGACAGGCATTGGAACAATCATGGCAGAAATCTAATAGCAAAGACCATTATAGAACATCTTAATACGATTAAGATGTTCAGGTAATTCTAATTACCCTCATTACCAATATCTTTTAGCTAACTATTACTTTTTGCATTTTTGAGCTTCCGAGAATCAAAAAGGATTTCTCTGTTTTAGAAATTTCAACCACGCTAACATTAGAAATATGCTCTATAGAAGTGTAAACAAAATCGAAAACTATTTTTCTTAAAAAATCATAATCAGAATGATTATAATCGATTACTGTATGCTTATCATTATAATTTAGATCTTCAATTTTAGATACTTGACAAAACATTTCGTCATTAGAAATAGCCTGTTTCTTTCGAGCTTTATATTTTTTATACTTAACGTAAGTCTTTTTATATACAAATTCTTTAAAACTGACTTTGATATATTCTATCGTTGCCTTTAATACTCCTAAAAAGGAGTTTTTGGGGTAAATAATTTGATGTTCAAAATTATAAACATGGTTACACCATTCTCTTTTATAACTAAGATCTCCCATTCCCATTTCATAAGATTTATGACCATTTTGGATACACCAATCTAATTTTTTAAGAATTTCTACATTACCTAAACTAAATTTTCTAAAGTCGATATCATATGAAGAAATTGCGCTAAAAAGACGTTCTTTAAAGTGATGATTAAGTGATACTACAATCGGAGTCTTCTTATGATAAACAACAAACAATGAAGCTTGCTTTTTATTAATCAATGAAAAATACATATCCTTATAATAATCCCAACGCAAAAGACTTTGACTTACATCATTACGTTCTTCAAATCTCTTTACCAACATTTCCTCTAAACGATCCATTAGTTCATGATACTCTTCTTCTTCTATAGCCCCATAATAAGTTTTATAAGAGATATCAAAACATGTTTCTAATCGTTTTACCCTGCGCCTAATTGCTTTTGCATTACTTCTAAAACGATGCTTAACATAGGCATCTGCATCTACAAACCCATCTAAAAAGATTGTATAGCCTTTAAAAAATTGCTTTACTTTTTTAACAGCGAGAACCTTATGATCAATTTCTGGCTTAAAATAATCTGGAATAAAAAAAACAGAATAAACAGAATCTTTCTTGTCGACTATTTTTTTATCATAATCTGGGTTTAATATTTGTTCTTGATTTTTGGCCGCACTTAATTTTGAAAAAATATTTGGTATTGACTTCTTCTCGTATAACTCAAAAAAATAATCGATATGAATCTTTTTCATTTTTAACATCTATAATAAGGAAAGAAATAATCCTTAAGATTTTCTTTATGAACCGCGGAGTAATCATGACTAGCTTCTTTGCATAATTCGTCGTATACCACTTCATTAACGATTTTTCTGCCAGTACAAAATACCACGTCTTCGTCTTTTGGAAAAAGTGATTTTTTATTTTTATACAGCCCATCTCCATCTTTCATTCCTCCTCCTAACACATAATATTTAACTCCATTATGAATAGCCCATTCTATGATTTTTACTCTAAGAAAATCATTCGGTCGATAACTAAAATACTCGGCATTGGTACCTCCTAAAAATGCAAAAAAGGTATCTTTATAGTTAATTATCAATTCAATAGATATAGGGATATCCTCAAAATAAGTTACTGCAATAGAAAAGTTATCAAGATTCGATAATATTAAATTTTCGAAATAGGAAGCAGAAAAAAAGTAAATACTATCTGCATTATTTCGATTCATAGTGCTTACATAAATTTCATTAAAAATACTTATAACTTCTTTCGTTATTTGATCTTTATGAAAAATCTTAAACTCTAATTGATAGTTTGTTGCTTTCCTAAAATTATTCCTGACTTTAGGCAAGAAAGAAGTCCATTGATCTTCAAAATTTTCTAATAGATTACCTCTTACATTTGATAATGTTTTAACCAAACATCCCGAATACCCTGTGAAATTTTTATTCAGGCTAAATCGAATAAACTCGGCTACCACATTATTCTCTTGATACCATTGATCTACTTGGGTCCAAAAATAGGTAATATCGTCTTCTAAAACTGTATCTTCATTATATAAAGGTCCGCTATAACCATAAGGGCTAATAACGTCAAAGTAGGGGGTTACTTTATTATTTATACCTATTTGTCTAAAGACCATAGGCATTAAAATAATAGGGGTATCATCTTTATAAAACAGAAAATAACACAGTCTATCAGTATCTTTTTCAAAATGCTTCAAATGCTCTACAGAATAATACACATTATTACCCCATTGTTTTTGGAGAAGCGTCTTATACTCTATTACATCAGAAGTATTATCAAAATGTTTAATTATCAGTTTGTAGTTTTGCTTCAATTGTAAAATTATTTCATACGGGTTTATAGCTTAATTTAATTAGGGGAAACGTATTTATGAACTTAATTTATTCGATTTTTTTCAAAGAAATAATCATTAATCTTTTTAGACAACACCTGTGATAACCATATAATTCTTCCACAGTGTTCTACATGCCAAACCGCTTTTCCTTCGAATATATTTCCGGCAAGCAGCGGTCCTGCTATATGTAAATTTTCGGTCGCCTCTAATGATTCATTTACTTCAAAACCAATCTTAGAATCATTTGGTTTACAATACCCTTTACGAATCATATTTTTTAGAAGAACGGGGACATTCTGCCTATCAAAATTAGTACTTCCTACACAATTAATTACAATCTGTATTGGGCTTTTATATGTTTTATTATTTGATGATTTTGTATCTAAATATTCTAACTCATATAAACCAAGTGCATTTTTATTTATATTTATAAATCTTCCGGCAAGGTGTTCAAACCGATTTTCATTTTTTAAACTATCCACTGTTTTCGAATAATGAAATCCAGCACATCGTTGTCGTCTACCAATTTGATTACCGTGATGACAAGCAAATTTTTCTAATTCTTCATAAGTCAATTTACTCAATAAAGAACCAAAAGCCTTAGAAATAATATCTACTGTAGATGCGGCTCCTAAGTTTATCTCATCTGCATAATCAAGATCCTTATAAGCAGCTTCGGCAATTATTTTTGCTGTAATATCATTTTCATTGGCAAGTGCCAACAGATTATAAGGGGTATACTCTTCTCTCTTTTTATGATCTATCACCGCATCTGGTAATAAACCTTGCGTAGACAATATAATAAATTTATCAATATTGGATTTTATTTTTTCAATATCATTTAATTTATATAACATCTCTAGGCCACTTGCATTTGCACCTACAATAAGAGCATTTACTTTACTTTCTGGATGTTTAGCCGCAAAGCTTTCTATTTTCTTAAGTATTTCGGCAAGCTCTGGAGTATATGGATTATTTATAAAAAGTAGGTTTTCTTCTTCTACCAAACTCTCATCACGCCAGAGATTATTAACTGGTAAAGATCCAACAGAAACTATTACTTTTTCTGAAATTATGCTTTCTTTACCTTCTAAAAACAATTCGTAATAGTCTTCTTTTTTATCCAGGTCAATTACTTCTGCGTTAACATAATTTACAGTAACAATCCCTTTATTTTCAAAAAACTCTAATCTATTTTTAACTTTCTCATGTATGTACAATCCAAAAAAGCGTCGTGGAATAAATAGATCCTCCCATTCATTATTGGCTATTTCTTTAGCATGTACGGTTAACCAATCCAACGACAGCTTACCTCCATCATTTTTTAATTCATCAAGTAACCATTCTTTATTAGCATTTAGCCATTTCAGAAACTTACTAAGTTCTGGTTCTGGTAAAAAATTTCTTAACGATGTAATTAAATGTACAGAAAACCCAGATCTAGCTCCATAAGGTATCCCTGTATGAAATTCATGATATTTATCTATTATTGTGATATCTATATTATTGTTTACAGATTGCTCTTCAATACGATCCAGCAAGTGCAAAATGGTAAAGGAAGATGATATTCCAGAACCAATAAATACAATATCCGAGGTTTTAATTTTATTTTCAGAATGCATGAATTATGGTTGTTTTGTTTTTATTATTCTGCCAGGATTACCAACTATCGTGACATAATCAGGAACATCTTTTATAAGTACGGTTCCTGCTCCTATTAATGTTTCTTTTCCTATTTCTTTTATTCCGGTCATTGCTGTAACTCCCATGCCTACATATGCATTTTCCTTAACATGTATCAATGCTCCTATATTTACTCCAGAAGACATAAATACTCCATCTTCGAGCGTTACATGATGCGCAATGGTGCTATCCATATTTATCATGATATAATTACCAATGGTTGTATGAGGCATTACAATATTGCCAGCAAGCATATATACTGCTTCCCCTATTGTTACATCGGGCGCAATGGATACGGTATGATGCAAAAATCCAGGAATACCATACCCTTCTTTCTTTAAAGTAGAAAGATACTCTACACGGACAGCATTTACTCCTATTGGGCAATATACGTCTTGAATTTTATTCTTGAACTCATCCAAAAATAAGTCTTTATAGGTCCCTAATACAGGAATATTAATCACCTCTTTACCTTTTAAATCGGGGTTATCATCTATAAAGCCGATAATATTAACTCCCGCTTCTTTAAGATAAGAAGCATATACCTGCCCTTGTGTACCGGCTCCAATAATTACTGCACTTTTCATTTTACTAGTTATTTCCATTAAAAGTTGGCATGTTTATATTCTCACCACTATTAATATCTTCTTTAAAAAAAACTTTTTTGATCGTTAATAAAATTATTTTAACATCTGTCAAAAAACCTATGTTCTCTGTATACCAAACATCAAGCTTAAATTTTTGTGCCCATGAAATAGTATTTCTACCATTTATTTGAGCCCACCCTGTTATACCTGGTTTAACTAAATGTCTTTTTCTCTGTTCTTCATTATACAAAGGTAAGTACTTTACCAAAAGTGGCCTTGGGCCAATAAGACTCATATCTCCCTTTAAAACATTAAATAATTGAGGGATTTCGTCTAACGAATATTTTCTAATAAACTTACCAGTACTTGTTATTCTTTGTTCAAAAGGTAACAACTCTCCATTTGCATCTTTTTTATCATTCATACTCTTGAACTTGATAATCTTAAATATTCTTTCATTTTTACCTGGTCTTGGTTGAAAGAAAAATGGTTTGCCATTATTTGTGAATAGCAATATTACCATCACCACAAAAAAAACAGGAAATAGGCATAAAATACCAACCAAGGCAATGCAAAAATCCAACACACGTTTAAAAAACAATTTGTACATAGTAATGTTTAATTCTACCTAACGTATTATTTATATTAATTTTATATCTAACTATCTACTTTTGATAAGTATCGTTCTCCCTTTTGTAAGGTTCTAATTTCTTTTCCCGGAACCCCAAAAGCTAATTTAAAATCCACTATATTTTGCAATATTAATGAACCTGCTCCAATTACACTATGGTTTCCTATACAAATACCTTGTATTAAATTTGCACCTAATGATATGGCACTGCAAAAACCAATAGTTACGTTTCCTCCTACCGTAACACCAGGAGCAATACTTGAAAAATCTCCTAAAACACTATCATGACCAAAACTTGAGTTTGTATTAACAATACAGTTATCTCCTATTTGCGCATCTGCATTTATCTTGACAGCTGTTAAAATAGCAGTTCCTTTTCCTATTTTAGCACTTTTACTTACAATCGCAGTTGGATGAATTACTGTAATAAACTCAAAATCTTTTACAATTTGTCTAATTTTTTTAGACATAGTATATCTGATCCAATTATCCCCAATTGCAATTATCCCTCTTTTTATACCTTTTTCAGCAAGGTTTCTTATCTCATCTTCAGGCCCTAGAATTTTGTACCCATGTACTTTTACACCTTTAGGTTTAAAAGAATCTACTAAGCCATAAATACTATACTTTGCAGTCATCTCGACCACTTCTATAATCACCTTAGCATGACCAGAAGCCCCTATAATCACAATATCTTCCATAATTTTCAAGTTTTATAATGCGTGCTAAAGAAATAAATCAACGCATTATAATTCTATGATAAAAATCATGAAACCCTTGTTTGAATTCTTTACTGATTAAAGGGAATCCAACTAACTATTGTAATTCTAACTCGATTGTATTTAATAAATCTCCTACATTACTCATATTCATCAAGTCCATTAATTTAAACTTAATACTAAAAGTTTTCTCTACTTCAGAAATAATCATCATATGCGTAATAGACTCCCAACCATCTACATCATCGGCAGTAGTAGCATCTGTTAAATCAAAATTAGTATGTTCTAATACTGTAACAAAGGCATCGGTTACCTTTGATAAAATTTCATCTCTTGTCATTCTAGTTTTAATTTATATCAAAATATGTTCTTAATTTTTTTCTATCGATTTTTCCGTTAATACTATGAGGAAATTCCTTTACAAAGCTTATATGCCCAGGAATCATATATTCTGGCATCTTAGTTTTCATATGATCTACGATTTTCTTTGTATCAAAAGGATCCCCTTCTATCGCCAAGCCTAATTCTGCATTCCCTAGATTATTGGTTATATCTAATGCAACCATATTCACTTTCTTATCAGACATCGCTTTGGCATGAAATTCTATTTCGGCCAATTCTACTCTATAACCTCTAATTTTTACTTGGAAATCTGCCCTTCCAACATATAGAAAATCATTTTCATCGTCCTTAAAACAAAGGTCGCCTGTCTTGTAATATCGTATTTTCTCTGTATTATCTTCTTTGACAAAAAAACTCACTGCATTTCGTTCTTCATTTTTCCAATAACCAGGTGTTATCTGTGGGCCTCCCAGACACAATTCTCCGGTCACCCCAATAGGGACTTCTTCATTTTTTTCATTTACAACAAGGTAATGTGTATCTTTTTGAGGAGTTCCTATTGCTATAATACCATTATGAGCTTTTTGATGTGTGTCTTTGTGATATGGATAAAATCCACTATAAACGGTAAACTCTGTTGGCCCATAGTAATTAAATATTTTACAATTCGGAAGGCAATCACTCCATTCTTTTGCTATATCACTATGCAAAGCTCCTCCTCCAAAACTACAATACCTTACATCAGGTGCATTAATCTCTGAAAAATACGGTCTAAGATAATTTATAATAGATGGCACCATGGTAAGTACGGTTAATCTTTGTTCTTTTATCAGTTTAAATATATAAAAGTACTTTATTACATTTTTTGGAATCGTATAGATACAAGCTCCTGATAAAAAAGGAAACAAATACGTTACCACAGAGAAATCGAAGGTAAGTTCAAACATCTGTAAACAACGATCTGAAGAGGTTAGATTAAAAGTGTCCTCGGCGTCTATGGCATTGACTAATGCATCTACATTGTTAAATGTGATAGGAACTCCTTTTGGCAAACCTGTAGTACCTGATGTAAACAAAATATAAGCTAATTGTTCTCCGGATACTTTATTCGGAGATAAATTAACTGCCGTATTTTCTAATTCAGAAGAAGAAATCACCTTATAATCGTCATATAAAGAAGTTTTTGATGAATCCAACACATATTTTGTTTCTGTAAGTTCGAAAACCTTGGTGTTTCGCTCTAACGGAGATGATGGGTTTACAGGTACATATGCCTTCCCTTCAAACCACAATGCGATAATACTGGCATAGGTTTGTAAATCATCATTAGTAACCAGCCCTATTAGTTTTTCTGTATCATCTATTGTTGTTGCAATTGCTGCACGTATCTTAGAAATTTCTAATGCAAAATCCTGATAGGTATAAAACGTTCTATTGATACAAAGTGCATTTTGCGTCGGATTACTTTCTATAGATGCTTGTAATTGTTTTACAAATTTCATTTTATCATTATTTATCTAAAATACTATTTCTAATATCGGTACTAACCTATTCAAGATTTCTTATTTTCTCAATAATAAACTAATTAGTAAAAATGTCCATCTCTGTTAAGCATAGTTGTATTTCCAAAATCCAATTTTGTTTCATTATGTGCCAAACCTTTTTTTGTCACCTTATGTGTAAAAACGGTAGTATATTTTTTGGTAATACTATCAGATAACCTGGTGTCATCTGTAAAAATAAATTTCGCTTTCTTTTTAATACAATTCTCTACTAAAGCATCTATACATACATCATAATATTGATCTTCTATAACCAAAAAATATTTTACATTAAATTCATTATAATTAATCACATATGAAAAGAAGCCGATCAATTGTTCTCCATTCATTACCTTTACATTATGCATTTTAATGTTGGTACTCACTCCTGTTTGTAACGATGTATATGGATGTTTTTTTGGAATTGGAGTCTGCATATATTGACTTGTTGAAATTTGCCAATTTACATACTCTTTGGTTTTATAAATTAGATCATTTTTACACAAAGGCTGTAATAATTCCCAAGTTTTACTATCTAACTGAGGAATATACTCGTATTCTAATGATTTTGTGTTATTCTTCAATTTTGAACGATTTATAAATCTTAAAAATGAAGCTACGGTATCATCTATGACTTTTAAGATGGGATTAAATGGTTTTAAAAATGAAAACCTGCCTATTAACATCGAGGCATCTAAACTAAAAAAAATAGTATGTCTTAATCTAGAAGCTATTACAGTAAAAGGTTGTTTTTCATAGAATGAGGTCACGTTTTCTGCATAGGACTTAATAAGCACTTGTTTACCTGTTAAGTTGACCGCCTCATTATATATATAGGTTCCTAATACGGTGTCTTTATATTTTTTATCGACCCACCAGGAGATCATCCAATAAACCTTACTACCTTTTTTACCATTCTCATTTAGAAAATCTGGAAACATGAAGACAAAAGAAATCATTTTGTCATCTTCATACCCAAGAACTCCGCAATAATCTTCTTCTTCTATTCTATCATTGGCTACCAACCATAAAGCTTTACTTTTTGGTAATGGAGTAAGATCACCTTTCCAATATGTATTTTGTTCTATGCCCTCCCTTAACATCTTTTTTGTTAAGGCTACTATTTCCAAATTATTACCCATATGTCTTGTCTAAAACATTATTCGTTTAGTTATTGCCATTAAAATACTCTGACGATAACTCTTCAGATAAGTTTACATCTTTTTTCTGAAGTACTTTTTTAAGTGTTAAGCCTAGTATTTTTATATCAAGCAAAAAGCTACAATTAGCAACATACCATACATCATATTCAAACTTTTTAGTCCAGGAAATAGAATTTCTTCCATTTACTTGTGCCCAACCTGTGATACCTGGTTTTACATCATGACGTTTTTTCTGAATACTATTATAAATGGGGAGGTATTCTATAATTAGGGGACGTGGACCGATTAAGGACATATCGCCTTTTACAACGTTAATTAATTGAGGAATTTCATCTAAAGAGGTCTTTCTCACAAAAGCTCCCACTTTAGTAATTCTATCCTTATCCTCTAATAAATTACCTTGTTGATCCCTCTTGTCATTCATAGTTTTAAATTTCAGGATACTAAAAATTTTCTCATTCTTTCCTGGTCTTTTTTGCACAAAGAAGGGTTTACCTCCATTTGCTATTGCCAGAAAGATAACTAGCACTATAAATAATGGGGAGATCAAAATTAGTAAAATTAATGATATACTAAAATCGAGAATCCTTTTTAAAAAAAATGTATACACAATTGCAAAATTTAATCACTAAACGTTTGCCATTTCATTAACCATGACCCTTCTTTTTCCCGATGCAAGTAACGGAATTTCATCTACATATTCTATAGTAATTTTTGCATCTTCGCCCAAATACTCTTTAAACTCGTTAACGAACTCTTCTTCTCGTAAAAATTTATCTTCAGAGTTTATTTTAAAACAATAAGTTCCTGGCGCTTTTTGTATTAATTGACATTGATTTAACTCCTGATAATTGTTTGCCAACATGACCAGGTTACTAGTAATGATCTCGCCTTTTGTATCATAAATCACATCAATTTTCCTACCGCTAACTTCTAGAAAAACAGGCTTAGAATCAATCACATCTTTAATCCCTATATCCCCCGTATCATATCGTATTAAAGGCATGCAATAGTTAAACAAATCTGTTATTACAATTCTACCGGGTTGCCCATCTGGTACTCTTTTATTAGAGTCAAGTGCTAAAATTTCTATCAAATAGCTAGCCTCATTAATTTCGAAATATTTTTTATCTCCCAAGGGTTGCTGCGCCATAATACCGTTCTCTACATTCGAATATCTAGAAACCACTTCGGTTCCGAAGTGTTTATATACCCCCTGTTTTGTATAGTCATTTAATCGTTCTGACATTGCAATAACAGATTTCAACTTCCCTTTTACCTTTGGTGTTTCGTTTTTATCCAGATATCTACAAATTGTTTCATATCCAGAGGCGTATCCTAGCCAACTATTCGAATCGTTGCTTTTAGAAAGTCTATCGATTACATCTTTGACAACTTCTTTATTTTTAAGTTCGAATATTTCTACGGGAACTACATTTTGTAACAATTTTGAAATAAACCCTTTCTTTTCATAAGCGTTCCATAATCTGAAATAAGTCAATTTATTACCGATTTTAAAACCTGCTTTTTCAGAAAAATAGATAGTATCAGCCATATTCCTGACTCTCTTGTTAGTATTCTGATGCGCTGTAAACGGTGTTCCTGTAGAACCACTGGTACTAACTGTAAACTTTGGAAGATCTATATAATCTTTGGATTGGAAACCTTCATAATTATCCTTTATAATATTTTTATTAATAACAGGAAAATCTTCTATACTATCATACTTTTTATAAGCATCATAAAACCCTGTTGATTTTACAGCGTGCTCTAGTAGATGCTGTAAATTTTTATTTTTTAAATCAATAGATTTTTGAGAAGTGGGGTTCTCTACAATAAATTTAATTTCATCATAGTGGTTTCTTTTTTTTCCACCCTTAAGCGTATCTACTGTCCAGAATGCTTTGTTTCTAAGTAACTCTAATGGTTTCATTATCATTTTATTTTAAGCTTCTTCCATAATTTCTTTGGCCAAAGGATGCTTTAACAATCCTTGGTATACCAGATCAGGTCCCAAAAGCGAATTATTATCGTTTCCTTCTATTACGACGGGTCCATTTTTACTAATGGCAATATCCCAACCTATAATTCTATCAGGTATATGAGTAACACATTTCATAACAACTTCGCACGCCTCCTTAAAATACGGTATTTCATATCCATCAAAAATCACTTTAGAATCAGGATGTCTATCCAAACGCTTACCGCCATGTTGCATAAATTGGTAACTTTTCCCTTTAAGTTGTCCTTTCTCAATATCGATTCCAACCCAAAATCCTCCAGAAGTACTATTATCTAAAACACTCCCTCCTCTACCAAAACGCATATAAGCACATAAGATATGTGTAGTTCCGTTTTTATCCCGGTATGTATCAAAACGTATAGAATTAACACTACCTTCATATATGGTATTGATTAAATCATGTTGAATAATTAACTCTTGATGTATACAATCATTTGCGAGGATATAGGCACCATATTTATCTAATTCTTGTTTGAGATTATCTTTTGTGATAAGATATGATCCAACACCACCCATCTCTGCTATTGCCTTAACAAAAACTTTTGTATTTGATGTTTGCACAAATAGATCATTGAAATACTTATATAAATCATCTATAGTAGCGACATTATATACCTTAGATCCTAAAAAAAAGTGATGCTTAAAATTATAACTTACCATTAAAGGGACAGGCATGTTATTCCGTTCCATAAAAATAGCAAAGGTTAATTTATTTCTTAGTAACGAAGCATATTGATAAAGATGAAGATTTTTGGATAACGTTATTTTATCAACTTCTTTACTACTCAAATAATCTTTATAATTCCCAACATTTTTTCTGTATAAAAACTTTCCAAAATAAAAAAATGGGAACTCCTTTTTTACGATCCAAAAGATTATACTTTCTTTTATTATTTGAAAAATTCCTTTTTTTTCGTTCTCATCATTTAAAACAACGGATACTCTTTTTTTTAATAAAGTTAGCTTTTGCTTCATCCAAAAAATGTTAATTAATTAATGATCTATATTCGCTTAACAATTGATCCCAAACATACTGATTATTATATCTACTTACAATGGATTCTCTTGCATTCGAGGCCATAAGGTCTCTTAATGATTTATCCTCTACTAACTTTTTTATACTCTGATATAATCGCTCTGTATTCTTAACTGGTATAATCTCACCATTTATCTGATCTGTTATTATTTCATTGCAACCATTAATATCAGTCACAATACTTGCTAATCCCATAGCTCCTGCTTGCATTACAACATTCGGGAATCCTTCTCTATAACTTGGAAATGCTAAAATATTTGAAATTGCAAAATAAGGTCTTACATCGGTTTGCCAACCAACAAAAATTATATTAGGATTAGTATTAATTTCATGTTCTGTTTCTGGTAATAAAGGGTCTAAATCCTTTTCATAAGTTCCTACCAATAAAAGCTTACAGTTAGAATGCTGACTCCCCATTTTCTTAAATGCGCCAATTAATTCATTAATTCCTTTATCTTTTACCAATCTACCTACATAAATAATGACAGTATCAGAAGATTTTATCTTTAATTCATCCCGTAAGTTTTGATTATCCTTATCTGAATAAAGTTGAGGATCAAAATGAGAAGTATTGATACCGTTAGAACTTCCTTTACCAATAACTTTAAGTTTTTTTTCTGTAGTATAACCGTTTTCTTTTATAATATCATTAAGACCATACGAGTTAGGGTAAATCATAGTAGCACATCTGTAAGTAAGTTTTTCTACAGTATCCAATAAAACACGTTTCTTACCAGTTGCTTCTAATAAAGGTAATCCGGCTATTGTATGTAATCGATGTGGTACTCCTGCAAATCTAGCGGCAATCATCGAAAGTGTCCCAGCTTTGGGAGTATGACTATGAACAATCGTTGGTTTCTCTTTTTTAAAAATCTTATAAAGCTTATAAACAGCCTTTAGATCTTGTATAGGAGTAATTTTTCGTGTCATTTCTACAGGATACACCTCTATTCCTTCTTCTTTAGAAACCCTGTCTAAGCGATCTCCTCCTTTACCAGATATACCAATAATAGTATAGTGTTGAGACATAAATTTTAATTGCCCCTTTAAAAGCCCCCCTAATGACATCGGAACAGTAGTAACACGAATAATTTTATTCATAGTGTAAATTTAAAAATACCAGTAATTAATTTCTTAAAATTATACTACAAATCTATAACTTATAACTTGCTCAAGTAATAAATTAATCGGTTTTTTATTGTTCAAAAAACATTATTGAATTTATCACAAACATATTTCTGATTAATATAAAAAAAAGCAATTAACAATATGCTTTTTATGGATATCCCGTAACTATTTAATTATCTGGATGTCAAAAATTTAATTTAAGAAAAGTTTAACACAATTAATCGTCATAAAATACAATATGATCGATGAAACCACGTTTTCGAAGAATAAATGTATGAAATAACATATATATAATATCAATATTTGAATTTTATATAAAAAACCAATCCAAATAAACTTCCCCCAACATGAAAAGAATACCAATAGTGCTACTTTTCTTTTTTGTTTTCTGCTTATACTCCTGTAATCAAGAAAGTGTAGACGAATTAGTTCCTGAAACTGAAGAAACATCTGAAGAAAATCCTACAGATGATGAAAATTCTGGTGATGAGACTACACCAGACTTACCCGAAAATGTGATCACAACTCCGTGTGCTTTTGATTTATCCAATGTTGCTGCTAACTCTACCATTATCTTAAATTGTGTTCTCGATTTGAATGGTGCTACAGTAACATTACCTTCTAATGTAAAAGTAGAGTTTGAAGGAGGAGATATTGTTGGCGGTGGTAAACTAGTTTTTTCTGGGGGTTCCATCGATGGTAGATTGTTAAGCTCTGACCTTACGGTGACGGGTAACGTAACTTTGGAAAGTCCTGTTTTTAAATTTTACGGATCCAGATGGGGTATTGTAGAAGGTGTAACTAATAAAGAAAATGCTTTAAATAATAATACACGACTAGAAAACACAATGAATCTTGTAAAAAAACTAGGAGCAACCACCTTTGAAATAGATAAACTTGATGCCTATTTTGAAGTTGCTACTGTAACAAGTACCACTACCAATCAAAATTTTTATCCATCACTTGAAGCTATAAACGTTCCTTCTAATTTTGTACTCAAAATGACTGATAATACAGTTTTAAGAGTGCAACCCAATAGTAGAAAAAACTATGTGTTATTAGCAATACGTGAAGTATCTAATAGTAAGGTTTATGGAGGGATTCTTATTGGTGACCGCTTAAAACATGATGATCATTCTCAACCGGGGCCACATGCATTTGGACATGTAATGATGATTCATGGAGCTAATAATGTAGAGGTTAATGGTGTTACTATGAAATATGGTATGGGCGATGGTCTGGATATAGCCAGTATTGGATTTACTTTTGAAGCTGGTTATGTACCATCAAAAAATATAAAAGTAACCAATTGTATATTTGATAGTAATAGACGAAATAATGTGTCTATAACAGATGGGTTTGATATTGATATCGACAAAAATACATTTTTGAGGGCAGGTATCGACCTTCCTAACTCTGAAGGGAAAGCCCCTGGTTTTGCTCTTGATATTGAAGCATATAGGGCATCTGTAAATGGTGAGCTAGTATTTTATGAAGATGCACATCATATCACCATTAGAAACAATGTAGAAAAAGATAGTAAATATGGATCATTTATAGTTGCCATTGGACATGATGTTACTATAGAAAATAATAAAACTGAAAAAGCTATATCAATAGGTGCAGGATACAATGTCACAATTTCCGATAACGAATTGACAGCTAATCCCAATAACAAAAGTAGTGCTGGTATCGTAACAGGGCACCCTGATGCCAAAGATACTTACAACAATGTGATTTCTAATAATACAATAAAAGGATATAACGTTGCTATTGCTGCTTACCAAAGGGATACAGAAATTTATGGAAATAATATTATAGATTTTGGTATTGGTATACAACCAAAAAACATCAAAAATTATGAAATCTATAATAATACATTTACAAGTACTGTAAGTAATAGTATCGGTATTTTTGGGAACCTAACTACTATGGAAAATGTAAATATTTATGAAAACAATTTAAAAAATGTGGCTCGTGAAAGTTTTAAGTTCGTAGCAGTAAATGAAGGTGTAGAAGCAGAAAATTTCAAAATAACAGTAAGAAATAATCAACTTGCAAATTCTGGAACATTTAGTCGTTCTAATGGTATAGACTTTATGAATAATCAAACAAAAGAAGGTATCATATTTATCAATGCCAAAAATATGAGCGTATCTGGTAATAATATAGAATCAACAGGGCAAGATGCAATTAGAATAAAAGAAGGTTGTAGTAATCTAACAATACAATCCAATACAATCAAAGTAATCGGTAGCAACTTGGATTGTATTGATCAAACATCTGGAGGAACTAATATTACTATAAGCAACAATACTTGTAACTAGGAATCATTTTTGTTGTTATTAAGACGAAAAGGTCCAGGGTTTGTAACTCTGGACCTTTTTTTATTCAACAAATATATAAAGGTTACTTATTTTATTAGAAGATTAAGACATTCCTTCAAAAATATCAAACTTGGTATGATACTTTATAATTTTAGGTTTATTAGAAATCTCTTAGATTTGTATGAACCGTCTAGAATTAAATAGTAATTACTATTATACCTTTTTAATTACCTATCAATTAAAAAATTGAATAAAGATGAAAGTTACTGCCGAAAAAAATGAAAAGGTTGCCAATATGATATTTGCATCCATTTATCCACTTTACCTGAGTAAATTAGAAAAAAAAGGTAGAACAAAAGAAGAACTCAACCAAGTAATTACATGGTTTACTGGTTTTGATCAAGATACTTTACAAGTACTTATTGATGAAAAAGTAACGTTTAGAACATTTTTTCAAAAAGCTAAAGTAAATCCAAACGCACACTTGATTAAAGGAGTCGTTTGTGGGTATAGAATTGAAGAAATAGAGGATGATTTTGAAGTGTATAAAAAATGCAGGCGCATGGAAAAGCTGATTGATGAATTGGCAAGAGGTCGTAAAATGGAAAAAATTTTACGTGAAGAAAAAAAGTAGAAACTGGTACCAACAAACCTAAACTGAATTAAAGCGCAGTATAGCCAGAACGCTAGCCACAAATTAAAAAAACTATATAAATGAAAATTAAACCATATCCAGAATTTAACGAAGTTTTTGATTTTGATATAGATTATTATTTATAGACATTTTATGAATTCGCTATAAACAAGCTAAATTTTCAGCTTAATAATCAATTTGGGGCTTTTAGAAGTGTAATAGAGATTGGTCGAATAATGAAGAAATAAGCACAATTGTATATGATGAAAACACGGATGACCTAAAAGGCGCTTTGAACCATTATGATAAACCAAAAATCAAAAATATAGATTCGTTTCAGGTAATTGGTAAAATAGTTGGTTTTGAATTTTTTACTGAAGGAAATGATACAGTATTATTTTATGATGATACTGGTAAAATATTAAGTTTAAATTTATATTCGTAAAAATATCTGGTAACAAAGTATCTAAATTACAACTCTTTTTCATCGCTACGCATCATATACAATCGTTGCAGGTAATTAGGAAAAATCAGTAAATGAATGAATCGCGAAATCATAGACATAAATGATTGTACAATTTTATTGGAAGAAGCTTCTACCAATAAAACTTTGGTGGACTCATGTTATTTTGACGAACCTGTTATCGCTATTGCTTTTTATGGTGCAGGAGATGTTAGTCTTAAAATTAAATACAAAGGCAAGACAAAAGAATTTCAACATACTAAAGGTATGGTTCTTTCATTTTATGCTGATGAAAAGGTAGAGTTCGAACATTATGTTTCAGACCAAAAGCCGTTACAATGCTTGGTGATAGCAACCGCCATTAAAAACTTAGACAAGTTACCCAATGGAGAAGGACAATTTTTAGAACAGTTTTTGTCGCAACTGGTACACCCAAAAGATCATTATGTAGAAGGCCCTGTATTTAAGATGACTCCAGAAATGTTTCTATTGGTAGAACAATTCTTCAGTAATTCTTATGAAGGTGAAATTAAAATGATGTTCTACAAAAGCCATATGACCGCTTTACTTTCACATTATTTTGGGCAATTAGCAAGTCAACAATCCACCAAAATAGATACGGCAAAACTTAAACAAATTAACCTAGCTCAAGAAATTTTATTGTCCGATTTTGAAAACCCACCTTCCTTAACCGAACTTGCCCATAAAATTGGAACCAATACCAATAAACTCAAAAAAGAGTTCAAAGCGCAATTTGGCGTTCCGGTGTTTAAATACCTACAGAATGAACGTTTAAAGAAAGCCTATAATCTAATTAAGAATGAGCAAAAGACCATTCAAGAGGCTGCTTGGGCTGTGGGTTATGATAGTTTAGGTTCTTTTTCTAATGCCTTTGAAAAAAAGTTTGGTTATAGACCTAGTCAAGTATAAATTCTTTTCGAATAAATCATAATTCTTTCTAAATAAGTCCCTGATTCACGACAGCTATAGATTTGTATCATAATTTAAAATCAAAGATTATGATCCATAATAAACTACTTAGCATTGTATGCGCCATTTTAGTCTGGATTTTAGGCGTTAGCTTTTACCTCGCATCGTTTTATGTTCGCATTCTGGAAAATCCAGAGCAACAAGCCAATATCGTACTTGCATTAGTCATTATTCCTAATGCTTGTTTTGGAACTTATTTGTTCTATAAAAATGGGTTTCTAAAACCATCTATACTGGCACTTACGTTTGTAATCGTAGCTATTACATTAGATACATTGATAACAGTTCCTGTATTTATAATTCCAAACGGTGGTAGCTATTCGATTTTTTTCGGAGACCCTATGTTTTATACCATAGTAGTTGAGTTTTACTTCATTGTATTGTATTACGGGAACCATTTAACTCAAAAATTAAAAGTATGAAAAACGCTATTTTCTTTACAACTGTTTTATTGAATGCACTTTCTGCAGGTTTTTTCCTCTCTTGGTCAGTTTCGGTCATATTAGGAACGAAAAAAGTAAGTGATTTTACTTACTTAGAAACCATGCAAAACATTAACAGAGAAATCCTAAACCCTGTATTCTTTATAGTATTCTTCGGAAGCCTGATTACATTGATTATAAGCACTTATGTGCAATTTAATAACAAACCTGTGTTTTGGCTGGTCTTGGCATCAGCAATCATTTATCTAATTGGCACTTTTGGAGTTACTGCCTTTGGCAATGTTACTTTAAACAACAAATTAGATGCATTCAATATTACCAAATTTAGTGCATTAGAGTTAAAAAATTTCAGGACCTATTATGAAAGTACATGGAATCATTATCATAGCATTCGAACTATTTCTGGTATGATTTCATTCGTATTATTACTTATAGCATCATTTATTCAAAAAACATTTTAAAACAACACATTATGAAAACAAACATTTTGGTTATTGGAGGAACCGGTAAAACTGGTCGCCGAGTTGTAGAACAATTACAAAATAAAGGCATTGAACCTAGAATTGGCTCAAGGCAAGCATCTCCAAGCTTTGATTGGGATAATAAAGATACTTGGGTAAATGCCTTAAACGGTATTGAAAAAATGTATGTTACCTATTATCCAGACTTGGCTGTTCCTGGAGCAAAAGAAGCTATACAGAGTTTAATTCATTTATCTAAAAAACTTGGTGTAAAAAAAATAGTTTTGCTTTCGGGAAAAGGTGAAACCGAAGCAGAAGCTTGTGAAAAAATTGTAATGGATTCTGGGATGCAATATACCATAGTTAGAGCTTCTTGGTTTAACCAAAATTGGAGCGAAAGTTTCTTTTTAGAACCTATTCTATCGGGTGAGGTAGCATTACCCATGTCTGATGTTTTAATTCCATTTGTAGATGCCAATGATATTGCCGAAGTTGCTGCCAATGTTCTATTGGATGATACATATAATGGTGAGATCATTGAGGTAACAGGACCAGAATTAATTACTTTTAAGGATATCATTAACATCATTTCAAAGACCAGCAACAGAGATTTAAATTTTTATGACATCACATTAGAACAATATATAGATGGCATGAAAAAAATGCAAATACCAAATGATGTTGTTTGGTTAATAGATTATTTATTTAGTCATGTATTAACTAACCCAAAAAACCAACAGGTTGTTAATAATATAGAGCAAGTTTTAGGTAGAAAGGCAAAAACATTTTTAGAATATGCAGAAGAAACTGCTAAAACTGGGGTTTGGAGTCAAGTTAAAAACAACATAAACACCTGAAAATAAACATATAATTGTTAGTGATTTCCAAAAGAGTCTATAATTTCAAAACGTTTTTTGAAATATCAATCCCGTAATAGATCGTATCGTTACTTAAGCTACTAAAGGAATGGTCTAAACATATCACAACTATATAAAATCAAACCTTAACCTCGCATAATTACACAAAATTAAGGTAGAAAAGAGAGAGGATTATCTATGTTGACGAAGTTTGAAACTTCTATTTGCAATCTAATCGTAATCCTCTCTTTTATTCTTTCTGATAACTTCTTAAATTTACTATCTTTTCAAACTTAAGAAGTGTTTAGATCATTTGTCATCTTTGGTAGGTAAATTGAACACAGAAAGACGTTGCCAACAATTAAATGAAACATCCCCTAAAACAACATATTGAAGAAATAATTAAGCTAACAGAAGAAGAGTTTGATTTTATCTTGAGTCATTTCGAAAAAACAACGAAACGTAAACATCAATATATTTTACAAGAAGGTGAAACTGCTGATAAGGAATATTGGGTAGTAAAAGGTTGCTTAAAAAGTTACTATTTGGATGAAAACGGAAAAGAACATATTTTACAGTTCGGAATGGAAAATTGGTGGATAACTGATTATGAGTCTTTTGTAAAACAATCTAAATCAAAAATCAATATTGATTGCATAGAAGATTGTGAGCTACTATATATAACATTTGAAAACAGAGAAAAACTCACTAGAGAATTGCACAAAATGGAACGATTCTGGGCAAAGAAAAGTAAATTTGGTAGAATAGCACTTCAAAACAGAATCTTATCGTTACTAAAAAACTCTTCAAAAGAACGATATCAATTACTACTAGAACAATATCCAAAACTTTTTCAAAGAGTACCTAAAAAACTTATAGCTTCCTATTTAGGTGTTAGTAGAGAAACATTAAGTCGATTAAATTCGTAATAGAAATTTCTTTAGCGTGTGACATTTATCACAAATAAATAGTGACAATGGTCCTGTGGCCCCTCCTACCCTTTTTTGACATTTGTATCATAATAATTTTAAAAAATTAAATGATATGAACACTTTAGAAAAATTTAAAAACAAGGATATCGGATTACTCTTACAAAGGCTAAGTATTGGCATTCTTATTTTATTACACGGCATTGTAAATTTCACCTCTAATTATTCATTCATCAAAAGTTTACTAAACGATATTGGTATTCCAGATTTTGTTGCATATTCGGTTTTTATAGGCGAAATAATAGCACCAATACTAATTATCATTGGTTGGAGAGCACGATTAGCAAGTTTAATTTTAGGATGTAATATGCTAATTGCTATTCTATTAGCGCATTCAGCAGATATTTTCACCCTAAATCAATTTGGAGGTTGGGGAATAGAACTACAAGGCTTATATCTATTTGGTACTATAGTCATCTTTTTCTTGGGAGCAGGAAAATATGCAGTATCAACCACTTCGAAATGGGATTAATTCTTAAAACTCAAATTTTAAAATCATTAAAACAAATTATGCCGTACATCAATATAAAAGTTACAGAAACCAATGTAACAAAAGAACAAAAAAGACTTTTAATCGAAGGAGTAACTCAATTATTAGTTAACGTTTTAGACAAAAGTCCCGAAACTACACATATTGTAATAGATGAAATACCTTTTGAAAACTGGGGATTTAATGGAAAACAATCATCAGAAATTAACAAATAATCCAATATATATGAAGAACATTGAAGAAATTAATGATCTAATTAATAATTACATTGAAGGTATTTTTTATGGAGATGTAATAAAACTAAAAGCATGTTTTTATAAAAACACATGTATACATGGGCATATCAAAGGGGTTAACTATGTAAAAACTGTAACAGAATATCTAGAAAGTGTAAAAAACAGAAAAAGCCCAAAAGATGTAAACGAGGTTTTCAAGATGAAAATCATTGGGATAGATAGTACCGATAAAATAGCTATGGTAAAAGTACATATGCCAATGTTAGGTTATAATTATTATGATTATTTATCTCTTTTTAAAAGAAATGATGCTTGGGAGATAGTTAATAAAGTATTCATTCATGTAGAGTAGTCTAATCCTACTTTGTTATTTTTAATCAATAGATTTTAGATTAAATACATTTTAAGGAAAATACAGTTTACATCCCTCTAAATCTAACTTCTGAAGGGAGGCTTAAAACTCCTTTCTTTGAAGGAAGATTGGGATGGATGTTTTATAAAAATCCTAAAATGACAAAGTAGAACTAATTTCTAATTGAGTAAATCACTGTTATAACATCATATAAAATTAAATACTCGGTTCTAACTTACTTGGTTTGTTCTATTTTTAGTAAGTTACATAACCAAAAGGAAGGGGTTAATCGCTTGGATGATGAAATGCCCTCAGGTTAGATTTCAGAAAAAATGTAAAGAACGCCATACTGAATAACTCAAATGAAAGCTAAACTTATAACCATAGTATTTTTGATCTTACTAGGAATTTCTTTCAAAACGATTGAAAAAGAAAATGGTTCTATTGATAAAATAAAAATTGAATGGGTTAAAAACCTTGAAGGAGATTTTTCTTTCAAAGAAGATTGGAGTTATCCCGAGAGTGTCTATAAGAACAAATTCGGACAATTAACTTGCGACGGAATTTGTCCTCCAGAAATATACCAAATGAAGGATGAATCAGGTAGAATTTATAAAGATTCATTACAAACATTTTATAAAATAGTCGATACTACGCATATGTCCCATTCTTTAAAATCAGAAAATAGAATGTATGAATATGTAGGAACCAATTTTATCAACTTTGAAAAACAGAAAAAAGGAACAATAAAAGGAGAGTCATTAACAGGTGTTTCTACACATAGTAAATTGATGATAGAAATAGAAAACAACTATTGTTCTGCTTGGGTTGATTTTAATAGTATCAGAGATTTAGGACAAAATACGTTTCCTTTAGAAAATGGGACCATCAAAATTGATAAATTACTATTTGATAAAGGAATTATTAAGGCTGTATTTGATTTTAGTTTTAAAAATACAATAACACCCGATGAGAAACTATTCTGGAAAGGTCAAATTTATAGTAAAATCAGAGAACAAGCCCGCAACAAAATGTAAATACAATACTTTTTTATAGAATATCAAAAGTTAGTTATGTATTTATAAAGTCTACTCACAAATTTTATTATTTTAACGGCTAATTTAAAAACATTAAAAAGTATAACGTTTTGTTTTTGTTCAAAAGGTTTCTGACCTTCTTCAATACCCAGACGTTTACATTATTAATAAACTTAGCCTACATAAAGACATAATTCTATGAAAATATGCTTCATAATGTATCCGTGGAAAAAAGTAAATCCCACCCAGGATTCTACCCTTAGGATTATCCATGAGTCCGTAAAAAGAGGACACGAAGTTAGCATTACGCAGCCGTCCAGCCTGACTATTCGAAATAGTATTACCCTTAGCTTTTGTAAAAAAATCAAACTTAAAGAAAAGCTAACCCATAGTATGAAATCTTTTCACAAGACGGTTCAGTTCGAATCAGATATGATAGAACTCAGTACGTTTGATGTGATTTTTATGCGCGACAATCCCCCATTGGATTCCCTGGTTTTAAATTTCCTTGATTCTATTAAAGATGATGTTTTTATCATCAATGCTATCGATGGGCTTCGTGAAGCAAATAACAAAATATATACCGCCTCTTATTATGACCCTGATCATGAATTTATTCCTGCGACGCATGTATCAAAAAACATTGATTATCTCCTTCGAATTATCGAAGAATCTGATCAGGAAAAGATGATTATGAAACCCTTGGATGGTTATGGAGGAAGCGGTGTAATTGTAATAGAAAAGTCTGCAATGCAAAACATACGTTCACTTCTGGATTTCTATATTAATAGAGAGAAAGGGCAATCCAACTATGTGATTCTACAAGAATTTATAGAAGGTGCAGAAGAAGGTGATGTTCGTGTACTCATGCTTAACGGAAAACCCATAGGAGCACTTAGAAGAAGGCCTACAAAAGGAGATGTCAGGTCCAATATCTCTGTAGGTGGAACGGTAGAAAAATATAAGCTTACAAAAAAGGATAAACTTCTCTGTACCAAAATTGGAGAAAAACTTGTACGTGATGGAATTTATTTTGCAGGACTAGACATCATCAATGGTAAATTAGTCGAGGTCAACGTTATAAGTCCAGGTACTATAACAGATATCAACAAGCTTAACAAGGTAAAAGTCCAGGAGAAAATTTTGACCTACCTTGAAACGGTTGTTAAAGAAAGAAACAAATTAAAACTGGATTTTAGACCAGAGATATTATTAGAAAATGCTGAAACTCAAAATTGAAGATATTATTAAGCTCATTCGAAAGGGAGAAACTTTTGAAGCAGAGGAAAATGATGGATCTTTTGGAATAAAGATTAATAGATATGTTCCCTATGTCTGTATGGCGATTCATGATGGTGGTACATTGAGAAATGAACTCAAATCTAAAATCGCTGTAGATGAGTTTGAGCGGTGGCAAGAAGAGGACCCACACACGGGTAATTTTATAGATTCTCTTCCAATCACTTTGATTGGCCACGACTCTCGTTATGAGTATGACCTCAACCGTAATCCAGAAGAATGTATTCATCAAATCGCATGGGAAAAAAAGGTATGGAAGACTAAACTAAGCTCTAAAGAAATACAACAAAGCAAGAAAAAACATAGCAACTTTTATAAGGTTGTAAAAGCTCTAATCCAAAAGCTAAATGAGCAATTTGGTGCTAGTATAATTTATGACATCCATTCATACAATACATCAAGATGGGAAAGAGACATTCCGCTATTTAATATTGGAACCGAAAATATTGACCAACATCGCTACGAGAAATTTATTCATCATTGGCAAAATGAACTTCAGGCCATTCAACTCCCTGAAATTCAAACTCAGGCTAACATCAATGACGTGTTTTTTGGCAGAGGATATTGTTTGCAATTTATTACCGAAAACTGTCCTAATACACTAGTACTGGCTACCGAGATCAAAAAAGTCTATTGTAATGAAAATAGTGGTGAAGAATTTCCTGAGATCATTACACGACTAAAACAGTCTTTTAAAGAAGCTATATTAAATAATGCTTTATATTTCAGCACTGAAGTAACCAATTGGAATCCTGTTAAATCTGCCCATTTACTTGACAAAAAAGAAGATAAAGAACTTAAGAAAATTGATACAAAACTCTTCCGCCTTCTTAAGGGATTTGAGTTGCTAGCCTATGTTAACCCTATAAATATAGATGTAGTAAAAAGAAGTTTTATTCGAAGCAAATTCACAAAACTACCATCATTCAAATATGCTCCGATTCGTATAGATCCGTATAAACTTAAGCAGGAGTTAAGTGCGCTTCCAACCTATCAAATTTCAGATGTATCGATCAGAAATTTGTATGAAGATGTTATTAGTAGTTACTTTGATAAAATTGACCTTCTAGCCTCTTTAAACACCAAGAAGTTTCAATATAACTCCTTACGCTATTTTGGAAGACCAAGCAGAAAAGATATTCTGAATGCTAATTACATTCTTCACCTTCCTCCTATTCTATCAGAACCCAAAAGAGTCCCTAATATAGATTCTACAGAAGCGATGTCCCTTTTTAAAGATGGGTTAAAGAACTATACTATTGATTGTAAAATTGAACTAAGTAATCGGGTGATTTCGCAAGTTATGGTGCTTAACTCTAAAAATACTATTCTTATTCGTCCAGATGCAAAATTCTCATTAAAAGAGGCCAATGCACTTATTGAGCATGAAATAGGGGTTCATATGGTTACCACACAGAACTCTAAGAATCAGGATCTAAAAATATTTAACATCGGTTTACCTGTAAATACATTAACTCAGGAAGGAATTGCGATACTAGCAGAGTATTTAAGTGGAAACCTAACACTCGCCCGTTTGAAAAAACTTGCTATGAGAGTCATTATTGCAGACATGATGTGCAACGGTGCTAATTTCATCGAATGTTTCAACTATTTAACACAACACCTCTTATTGAATACAAATGAAGCTTTCACTATAGTTACAAGAGTATTTAGAGGTGGTGGTTTTACCAAGGATTATTTGTATTTAAGTGGATTCATTCAAGCCCTTAAACATTGGAAAAGTGGCAAAAGTATGTTACCTCTTTTAGTTGGTAAAGCTTCATTAAAATACTATGATACCATAGAAGAAATGATTGACCGGGATATGATAAAGAGCCCCAAGTTTGTGACTAAAAGTTTTGAGCGTTCTTCAGAAAAACCTAAAGACCCAATTTATGAATATATCCTTAGTGGATTAAAATGAAATTGATTCATACACAACTACTTATATATGAATCGATAATGATAATTTGAGCGAAAAATATCGACTTAAAAAATTGGTCAATAATAGATAGGAAGAAATTATTCAAGATGGTTACGGAAAATTCTCCAAATCATACCTGGCTTTTTATTATGATTATAATGAATTCGAAAAAATCAAAAACTGATTTCAAATCGTATCTTTATAAAAGAAATGTATCCAAATAGACCTTGACAATTTAAAATTGACCGTACTCAATAAAAAAGCTATCAGAGCAATAATAGTAAAAACTCTTAGAGGTGATAAATCAATAAAATACCAAAACACCACAAGACTTATTATCATTTGTGCCACAGCAAGTCCATAACTCACAAACATAGCCCCAAAAAAGAAACCCGTTTCTCGCTCAAATTTATAGTTGCATACTGGGCATCTATCGTTCATTGTGGGAATCTTCAACAATAAGATATTTCCCTTATTATTAAAAATATTTCCTTTTTTGCATTTCGGGCACTTACACTTCATAGTATCAATAACTCTACTCATAACATAGGACTTATTATACTGCAAAATTAAGACCTAAAATTACTTTTATTACTGTAAAATATACACCATTTTTTGTACTTTTAGGACATTTTTATGAAAATCCCTGTTCTAAATATTAGTCAATTTAATGAATCTGTATCGCTCAACGATGTGTACATTAATTCTTTTTCGAATCATATACAACTCAACAAGAATTTAATCGACAAACCTCATAGTCATAATTTCTATCTCTGTGTACTCTTTACTGAAGGCACAGGTATACATGAAATTGATTTTAATTCTTATAGTATAACACCGGGTAAGGTATTCTTTCTAAAACCAGGGCAAACACATTTTTGGAAATTTGAAACACAACCCGAAGGATTTATCTTTTTCCATTCTCTAGAATTTTATGAACTAAAGTTTTTAGAGCATAAACTACATTCATTTCCATTTTTTTATTCATATCAAAACCCTCCTGTATTAGAATTAGCCTCCAAACAGCTCTACGAATTAAATCTAAAATTTCAGGAAGCCTATACAGAATATTTACAAAATAATCTTCTAAAAGAGTTAAAAATAGTAAACTCGCTAAACAGTATTTATATAAAATTAACAAGAGCTTATACAGTAAATATCAACTTAAAAAAACTTAATTCTTCTAATTATACTAACATACTAGAAACATTAGAAAATTTGATAAACACCCATTTCTATAAAGAGAAATTCCCAAAGTTTTATGCATATAAATTAAATATAACCACCAAACATCTTAACAGAGTAGTAAAAAAAACAATTAATAAAACTACAAGTCAATTAATTTCTGAAAGGGTAATCCTAGAAGCAAAAAGATTGATTGTACATTCTCAAGACGATTTATCAAATATCGCATATACACTCGAATTCTCTGACTATGCCTATTTTTCAAAATATTTTAAGTCAAAAACAGGTATGACACCTTTAGATTTTCGGAAAAAGTATTTTTTGTGAAATTTTGATGATACAAAAGAATAATACACAATCTTGCCCATAAGCAGTAATAATCTTAGCAATACAACAACCAAGTAATCTACTAACTAAGGTTTTTCATCTATCAATATTTATTATTTTTTCAAAAATCAGATGAAATCGTTATGTAATTATATATAGAGGTATTAACCTAATTATTATGGCTTATTCATACGAATTCATTACTTTTAAAGTCAAACATCTTTACTAACTCTAAAGGCCTTTGCTTTGAAGATTAAAAAATTCTGGAAACGAATTTTATTGATACTAATTTTAGTTCCAGCTGTATTAGTAAGCTCCTTAATGCTATACATTCAGAGTAACCAATCTGAAATTATTAAAGGAGAAATCGCAAAACTAAACGAAGAACACAAAGGGCTGATTCGTATTGGCGAAAGTAAATTATCTCTTTTTGGTAACTTTCCGTACATCTCTATCAAGGTGTATAATGTGCAAATTTTTGAAACAAAAGAAAACAATGCTCCCATCATCATGGATGTGAAAGACATATACATAGGTTTTAACCTATGGGATATGTTAGGTGGCAATTATGATATCCAATCTTTATTTGTTGAAGAGGGTGTTTTTAATATTGTTATCCACGAAAATAATACAACGAATATTCAAAACTCTTTAGCAAGCACTTCTGAAACAGAAACTCCGGCTACCAATATTCATCTCAAAAAAATTAAACTCAAAAACCTGGATATACATACCTTAGATGAAGCTACCAATACAGATGTAGAAAAATTTATCTATACAGGTAAAGGTGGTTTTAGCCAAAAAGATAGTGTTATTGCAGGTCATATCGATACCGATCTTGAGTTAAATGTAATCAAAGACGGAGACACTACTTTTATCCGTAAAAAACATTTTGAAATTCATACCGACCTGGTATTTAATGAATACACTGGTATTCTGGATATATCTCCCTCGGGTATCGCCATGGAAAATGGAGATTTTGAGTTAGAAGGTTCTATAGACACCAAAAATGATGTAGATCTTGACCTTTCTATAAAAGGGACCAAACCTAATTTTGATATGCTCATCGCATTTGCTCCCGCAGATGTAATACCCGTATTAGAAAAATACAAAAATGCAGGTGAAATCTATTTTAATGCCAGTATCCAAGGGCCTGCCAATAAAGGAAATAGACCGTTTATCAATGCAAAATTTGGGGCGGGAAAAGCCTTTCTAGAAAATACGGCAAGAGAGAAAAGGATAGATAATATGGGTTTTAATGGTCATTTTACTAATGGAGAAAATAGAGATGCTAGTACTATGGAGTTTTCTCTAACCGATATGACTGCATCTTTGGAAAAGGGGGAATTTAAAGGCGCTGTTTTTGTGAAGAATTTTGAATCTCCAGAAGTAGATATGCAAATAGACTCAAATTTTAACCTCGATTTTATTGCAGAGTTTTTAGAACTGGAGCAAGTACAAGAGGCCTCTGGACAAGTTTCGCTCAAAATGAATTTTCACGATATTATTGATATTAACAACCCTGAAGTGGCCTTACAAAAACTCAATCAAGCCTACTTTGCAGAATTGATTGTAAAAGACTTGAGTTTAGTCGCCGAAAAGCTCCCTGCGCCCCTACACGATCTAAATGTACATTTAGTCATGAATGGTAAAGAAGCTACCCTGAAACAGTTTGAATTATTACTAGGAAAATCGGATCTATCGATAAGCGGTTTTCTTTCAGATTTACCTGCCGTTATACATCATACCAACATACCAGTAGAAACACATTTGGATATTGCTTCCAAATACTTAGATATTGCCGAACTAACCCGTTTTTCAAAACAAGATACTACCAAAACTGGTTTCGACGAGCAAATAAAAGATTTAAGCCTGGGGCTTTCTTTTAAAGCTTCTGCAAAAGATTTTACAGAATCTGCCTATTTACCAAAAGGTGAATTTTTTATCGATAGCTTGTATGCAGACCTAAAACATTATCCGCATAAACTACATGATTTTCATGCCGATGTATTAATAGATGACAAAGACTTAAAAATAGTAGATTTTACGGGGTATATAGATGATAGTGATTTTCATTTTGACGGTTTAATACATGATTATGCTTTTTGGATGCAACCCGAACTTAACGGAGATGTAGATTTGGATATCAATATTACTTCTAAAAAATTACGACTAGAAGATGTCTTTTCATATAAGGGAGAGAATTATGTTCCAAAAGAATACAGGCACGAAATTTTTGATGATTTAGCATTACATTTTGCTTCTAGTATGCATTATAAAGATTCTGCTTTACACTCTATCGATTTGGCTTTAGATAAGTTAGATACAAAAATGGAATTGCATCCGCTTCGCTTTCATGATTTTAGAGGAAATATACATTATGAAGACCAGCATATTGTTATAAAAGACTTTCATGGAGAAATAGGAAACACTAACTTTAATTTTGATTTAAACTACTATTTAGGAAAAGATCCAGAAATAAAGAAAAGAGATAATTACCTGGCAGTAAAGGCTAACTATATTGACTTTGACGCGCTTTTCAATTTTGATTTAAGTCCACCAAAACCTGCTGCAGGTGTTACTTCAAAAACTGCAGATGTTCAGGAACATGCAGAAGCCTTCAATTTATACGAGTTGCCATTTACCGATATGCAGTTTAAAGCAGATATCGCTCACTTTATATACCATAGAATAGATCTTCAAAATATCATAGCAGATTTAAGAACAACTCCCGATCATTACATTTATATAGATACGTTACATATGAACGCTGCAGGAGGGAATATTCGATTAAATGGATATTTCAATGGTAGTGATCCAAAACATATCTACATGCAGCCGGATTTGGTGATGAATAATGTTGATCTGGATAAACTGTTATTCAAATTCGAAAATTTTGGGCAAGATCATCTCGTTTCAGAAAATTTACAAGGAAAACTTACCTCTAGAATTAAAGGTAAGATTAGAGTATATCCGGATATGGTACCAGATCTGGATCAATCTACCATAGAAATGGATGTAAAAGTACTAAATGGAAGATTAAAAAATTATGACCCAATGCAAGCACTTTCGGACTATATGGGCGATAAAAACCTGCAAAACATTCGGTTTGATACTTTACAAAATAGCTTGGATATAAAGAAAGGTAAGATTACTATTCCTGCAATGAGGATCGAATCTACTTTGGGGCATATAGAATTGTCAGGCACCCATGATAACGATCAAAATATTGATTATTATGTGCGTATTCCCTGGAAAACCGTAAGAAAAGCTGCATGGCAAAAGTTATTTGGAAAAAAGAAGGATAGTATTAGCGGTGAACCACAAGAAGATGAGATAGTAGAAGTAGATCCTAATGAAAAAATAAAGTATCTTAATCTAAAGATCAAAGGGAGCATAGATGACTACAAGGTATCATTGGGAAAGAAAAAAGAAAAGTAATAGCTGATTTTGAAATTTTACTAGCTAGTTAAAAAACAACTGATTCATTTAGATTGGTCTTGCTCTGATGTATATCTTTATGATTAACCACAACAAAATTATCACATTATACATGAATGTAGTTACCAGAAAATCTGAAGTTAAAGAATACCTGCGTAGTTGTATTTCGGCTTATCAGGAAAATGGAGTATCTGCATGCGTATTAACACTTAGCAATCAAATACTAAATAGAAAAGTAAAATTCCCATTACTAGAATTTTGCGCACATGAACTGTCGCAAACCATAAAAGAAAGTGAGCAAATTTTGTTGTGTGATAAGATAGAAGCTTTAAAGACAGAAGGCGGTAATGTTATTCTCGGTATCATGCTACAGAATAGACTCGAAAATCATTTCCAGGAATCTATTGACAAGGCTACCGAATATACCTCGAAAGCTACTATTTGGTATGTATGTGATATCATAGGCGAAAGACTTTATGGCTATGCAATGCTGCACTACCCTACTAAAACCATCCCCGAAATACAAAAACTTTCTACCCATCCAAAAAGATGGGTCGTACGCTCTTTGGGTGCCGGAGTGCATTATGCGGTTAGAAAAGGATTAGATAGACAAAATGTATCTTCTTTGTTTATGATTTTGATGTCTAAGGCAAATAGTAAAGATAAGGAGATCAGACAAGGTATAGGATGGGCTGCAAAAACAACCGCAAGGTATCACCCTGATATTATTGAGCAGTTTGATGAAGAAATTCGAAACCAGGAAAAAGTAGCCAACTGGTTTAGAAGAAAAATTGCTATAGGACTAGAAAGAAATGAGTATGATAAAAGAAATTGAGGTTACGTCTGTCCTAAACAAGACAAAGAAAAGAGACCCTTGGTTTTTAGATGACTATACCTTCAATCCGTATAGTAGTTGCTCATTTAATTGTCTGTATTGTTATATCAGAGGAAGTAGGTATGGTACTAATCTAGAAAAAAAACTATCGGTTAAGACTAATGCAATCGAATTATTAGATAAACAATTGGCAAATAGAGCCAGGAAAGGGCAATATGGAATCATTGTACTGTCATCTGTAACTGATCCATATCTTCAAATTGAGAAAGAATATAAGCTAACCCAGCAGGCTTTAGAAGTCATTCTAAAACATAAATTTCCGGTTCATATCATCACCAAGTCAGATATGATATCTCGTGATTTTGAATTATTAAAAGAAATAGAACAAAATGCCATACTCCCATCGGATTTACCTCAATTAAAAAAGGGAGTCATCATTAGTTTTTCGTTCTCGACCATACAAAACAACATAGGTAAAATCTTTGAACCTGGAGCTCCCCTTCCTACCAAAAGAATAGAAACGCTTCGACATACCATTAATCAGGGATTTCTAACAGGTGTAAGTTTTATGCCCTTGATTCCGCACATAACAGATACTTCAGAACAACTACATCAATCTTTCAAATTATTCAAAGATATAGGTGTTGACTATATTTTTCCAGCCACAATAACTTTGTTTGGAAATGGAAAAGCAGACAGCAAAACGCTTATCTTTAATGCCATAGAAAAATACTACCCAGAACTACTAGAGAAGTACAAAAAGTTTTTTGCTACAAGCACACAAATGCCTGCCTATTATCAAAATGCATTTCGAAAAAAAATGAATGAACTTTGCCAGGAATATGGATTACATAATGATATTATCAAAGCAGCAGTTAGAAAGTATACATCATAGTCTCCTAAAAAATGATTACATTTTATATACTTAATAACCTGATTTCGATTAATATCAGTATTCTATAAAAAGCGTCGATTCGAGTGATTTTTCGTAATAAAATGGAGAAAAATTGTATCGAGAATAGCTTTCTAGTACTGAAATGCTTGTTTTCGATACAATCCGCCAAGGCGGATCACTCAAACTGACGCATTTCAGATTAAAACTCAGGTTAATAGTAGTAACAATTATAAAGAAAAACATTCGTTCTAGATTTTACAAACTAAGATGTACACTTATGAAAGTTTTTCTACCCGATTTCTTAAGTAGTAAAAATACCGTTCCCAAAAAAATAGTATTGCTATTACCGTTATTATGTTGCTTGTACAATGTAAACGCTCAGGTACTATTTAGAATAGAACCTGGATTTCTTATTGAAAATGAATCCAAAAATTTAGGGCTATTACTCAATATTGAACCTAAAGTTCAAATTTCTGAAAATAGCATCATTGGATTGAGGTTTGGAATTGCATTAAATTCACAAAAATTTAAAAATATCGACAACTCTCAATTTCTTATCGATAACCAAGATAATTATGCAGTTATTTCCTTTGTACCGACCTATGATTATTTTTTTAATAAAAATAAATATCGCCCTTACCTTGGGTTAGGGTTAGGATACTATTTACTTTTTGATGATTTAGATGTTTTGACTCCAAACGGTTCTAGAGAGGTAATAAAAGGAAGTACCAAAAATCAATTAGGTGTTTTATTAAGAGGTGGACTTGAGGTAGGTAATATTAGATGTGGATTAGAATATAATCTCATTAACAAAGCTGATATTGAAATGCCAAATGGACAAAAAATAGGGAACGTAAATAATAATTATCTTGGACTATCTATTGGTTTTATAATTGGTCGTAAGAAAAATTAAATGAAACGTAAGCGTAAGAACCTAATTCGTTTAGGAATTAATAAAGTACAGGCTTATGCTTGGAGTCGTACCAGAATGAGAGATTGGGCAGTCGCTCAAAGTCCTATTTTACGAACGACCACTACCGAGAAATGTTTACGGAAAAGAGGATATATTTCTATGTTGGAGCACTACCATAAGGTGAAATTCTGATAGTACGAACCGCCGTATACAAGACCCGGGCATACGGTGGTGTGAGAGGTGCACTCTCCTCATCTAAGGGGAGAGTCGTACTCGATTGGCAATAGTTCTCTATTTCGCTATTCAGTTTTTAATTTGTCTAGATTACTGGATATTTTCAAAGCAACCTCTAATGTGAAATTTGTTACTACTTCTGTTTCTTTCCATCCTCCGTATAAAGAAGATGAGTATTTGAACAGTTTCTTTTGTAAAGTTTTGTACTCATCTTCAATAGTTACAATGTTATTTTCTATATCGGTTCTATTCAAAATTCCTTCATACAATTCAGGAAAGAAAGAATAGTATGTAATAAGGGGAAATTTACGGCTTTTTTAAATAAAATTGTGATTAATTTTTTCTGTATTTCCACAGAGAAAATATAAAAAATTCATGTAATGTCTTTCATAGAGATCCTGTTCTTTATATGTTGAAGGTTTAATAAGATGAGCTATTTTAATAAGTTTATTTATTTTGTCAAACTTTTCATGGATAACCCATAAGTTTAATAAATAATAGATAGTATAAATAGGGACTTCTATTTTATTAGTAAGGTCAAAAATTTTATCTAAAATGTATTCCTTGTTTTCGTATTCTTTTCTCGATTTTAAATCCACATTGCGTCTCTTTTCAAACATGTAAAGTTGCAACAAACTCTGACTCAACATATCATTGGATAACAACATTTGTTTCCAATCCTGTTTTTTTAATAGTCTTTTGTGAACTTTACGGCTATTTTTTATAGACCATTTTAAATGTAGTTTTACTTTGTTGAAAGTGTTATCTTCCTTTAAGGAGTGTTTATCTATTTTAAAAATCTTTTCAAATAAATTCATTCCAATTACCGTTAACGGGTTTGTGTATGATTAGTGGTGTGTTTAAGCAACTAATTAGCTAAATACAAACCTAATAGAAAATCCGCGAGGATTTTCGTAAGTAGAGTCTAACTAGCCATTAATTATAAACGTTTTTGGCATACGGTTTACTCTTTTTGAAAATTCCAATCACTTAAATTTATGTACGCGTAAATAAATGCCGCCGTATTCGCAAAAGAACCTTCTTCTCGTTTAATTTTACTTCCTTTCTTTAAATCTTCACCAAATCCTTTTATGAGTTGTTCATTTAGCAAGTTTCTTTGTTTAAGAGTTAAAGTGGAAATCATTTTTTTAAAGTCTTTAACAGAAACACCACATAAATGGGCTGATATTCCAGACAAATAAGTTAATGTCAAATTACTTTTTCTGACTAATAAGTTATATTTTCTAATTATTTTTTTTTGACTAATCTCAGAGTTAGTCAAAGATGCTAAATATGCATTGTTTTGCTTGACCAAAGTAGAAATACCAACTTTATAGTGTTTAACACTTTTTTGTATCGCTTTAATTTTACTTTCAGAATACTTCAATAAATAACTCTCTGAAAGAGAATTTAATTCTCTATTGCATTGAATAATTAGTTTTTTTAAAACTTCCTTTTGTATGTTTTCTTCAATTTCCTTTGAATAAACGTCATTGATTTTTTCTAATTCTACATACAATTGTATACAATCATTAATGAAGTTAAAATGTTCATTTGCTTTAGAGGTTTTCCAAATAAAAAATACAATAATTACTAAAATATACTTATGTTTCATTCTATGCGAAGTCTTTTAAATGTTTGCCAAGGTTTTGTGTAAAATGCGTTTTAATGCATTTTTACACTTTGTTAGCAATTTTAATTGATATTCAATTCAGTTAAAATACTAATTTCTTTTGATGAATTTTTATCTTTAAAATTAACATTCAACTTTAAAGGATTATTAATTTTACCTTTTCTAAATGCAAATTCAGGGGTTGTTAGTCTTTCTTTGAAATCTATAGGGCTTAGACCATTCTCATATTCACTTAAAAGATTTGGATTTGAAAATATTTTATTTCCAATATTATCAATTAGTTCAATTGAAAGAATAGGAAAAATATTATTATTTTTTAATTTAAACCCTTCAATACCATAAAATATCATAATAAATGAGTGCTCAGAGTTTATGGTATTATCAATTATGGGCTGATTTAAAGTGCTATTCCATAAATAAATATTTGAATATTCTATACCATTACTACTTATATTTAATAAATTATTTTCCTTTATTGTAAAGGGTAATTCATAATTTAATTTTCCATCTCCTTTTTTATCCCAAATTTCAACATAAGCCTTATATTTTTCATTATTTTGATTTGGATACAAAGCTCTGAAACCTGCTTGTAATTGAAGTGGTGAAAGGTCAGTTCCATCATTTAAACTTTTCAAAAGGTTTGGGTTTGAAAGAATAGTATCTTTCTCATTTTTTACAATATACATTGAAACACCAGGATAAGTTTTGCCATTTGAACTGGTCAATCCGGTAATATCATTAAATATAAATTTTACTTTTTCTCCAAAAACAAATTCGTTTCTATTTTCAGCTTTTCCATTAATTTCTATTACGACATTATCACTCACAATTCCATTGCCTTTGGAATTTGCTCCAGTTGTTAAATCTTTATTTACAGATTGGTTGAATTGACAAGAACTAAATGTTGTAATGGCAATTGATAAAATGATTAATCTAATTTTTTTCATTTGGTTTTTCATTATTGTTGCTAACAATTGGATATGTGTACCGGTACACATATATCTGTTATATTTTTCACAAATCTAAGGGATTTCTTATTGATTTAAAATTATTTATAGCAACTTGGAGTCTATATTTATGCTGGTTTACTGTACAGATGAAATCTGTGAGTTATAGTAAGTCCAAACATCAGAAAAGAATGGTTAGATTTTCAGTTCCTTTTTGCAAATATCAAAGGGCATTGTAGAAAAACTCCATTAGAATAATGAACCTCAATAAGTACAACAGGTTTGACTATTTTTAAATCATTAAACTTACACAAACCATTGTAAACAAATGTTATAAGTAATTGTTTCAAGTGGTTGTTTTAAATTAGTTACTTCACAAGGTAACTATTCGCACAAGGCGTTATTTTTCTTTTAGCACCTTGTAAAACATATCTGCCAAAACCTTATTTCCCTTACTATTTAAATGCCCATTAGACACAAAATAGTTGTTCAAATCATCTGGAAAATCAATAACATCTATAGATACTTTAGAGGTATTATAAGAATATGAATGAATACCATTTACTTTGATTCTACCCAAATTATTGATTACAACTATTGCTATTTCCTGATCGTAGTCTTCTTTTATGATTTGTTCTATATACCAATCTAATTCGTTTTTATCAAAGTCAACCTCTTTCGTCTTTACCTTTGCCGTACCATAATACTTGAATGTTGAGAAAATTTTGGAAACCAATGTACTTTTAAACAACCTTTTGATTTTTGCTGTAGTAGACAAACTCCCCGAAAAACTAGCATGTTTTGCTTTATGAAAAGCTATTTCATTTCCTTTTCTATAAGGATAATTTCTATGCTTATCATTTTCTGGAGAACGGGTATCTATATTAACTACTTCGCCAGGAGTTAACACTATTACTGATTTATAATATTGTTTGCCCTGCGCTTTTAATTGATCTTTGATCAACACAGCACTTTGTATGGCTGTCCACACTCCTCCAGATCCGGCATTATTAATGGGTATGTTTAATTGTTTCTCTAATACTTCAGAAAATCGATCTTCTCGCTTTACTCCAAAACCTTCAACAAAAGAATTGCCCGTTAATAAGATTCCTTTTTCAGTAAACTCATCATCTCTAAACCCTTGAGCGTTCATTTTATAAACCACTCCTCCCCAAGGATAGTTAACCATTTGCTCTGTACTTTTTGGTCTGGTAACACCATACAAAGCATCTACATCATAATATATGGGTGGTGCGTTAAATTCTGTAAAAGGTAAAATGGCATCACTACCATTACTTACAAAACCAGCGATGAGGTTACATAACTCTAAAACAACCAAACTAACTATAATTCGTACTAAATATTTCATTTTAAAACTGGAAATAAATGAATTCTGATTGCATTTCTCTATTTAAAGAACCTATAATAGCTATGATCATAACTATCCAAATCAAAACATGAATTTTATACTTTTTAAATCGCACATAATCAAGCCCTATCAATGTCAATACCAGAAGCCAATCATATATATTTATAAAACTTAAGCCATCAAACTTTAAGGAAGTTATTCTTCCCAAATACTGAAAAGCATCTGAAATGGTGTTTGCTCTAAAAAATACCCATGCAATGGTAACCATAGAAAATGTAAATAATATTTGACCGGCATTCTTTAAAAACAAAGCGATGTTTTTCTGAGCAGTAGAATCATCAAGATGTCTTCTATTGGTTCCTAAAACAAAAGAAGGTATAAACAATAATGCATGAATTCCTCCCCAGGCTATAAAAGTCCAATTGGCTCCGTGCCAAAAACCACTTACCAAAAAGATGGCAAAGACATTTCGAATTCCTTTTAATTTACTAACTCTGGACCCTCCTAAAGGTATATATAGATAATCTCTAAACCATGTTGAAAGTGAAATATGCCATTTACGCCAAAACTCTCCTATACTTCGTGAAAAATAAGGAAAGTTAAAATTGGTCATAAGATCAAAACCAAAAAGTCTGGCCGTTCCTATTGCAATATCAGAATACCCACTAAAATCACAATAGATTTGAAAAGCAAAAAAGAGTGCACCGGTTATCAAAGTTCCACCAGAGAACTCTGTATAATTATTAAATATATCATTCACAATGGGAGCTAACGAATCTGCAATCACCACTTTTTTGAACATCCCCCAAATAATAAGCTCGATGCCTTTGACGCTTAACTTCTTGTCAAATGTCCTTTTTTGCAACATCTGTGGTAGTAAATTAGAGGCTCTTTCTATAGGTCCTGCTACCAATTGTGGAAAAAATGAGACAAATGCTGCAAATGCAACAAAATCCTTGGTAGGCTTTAATTGATTTCTATAAATGTCGATAGAATATGACATAGTCTGAAATGTATAGAAACTAATCCCCACAGGTAACACCACCTGCAACGTCCAGGTATTCTCTACTGTATAGCCTACAGATCCCAATAAATCTACCCAAGAATCAATAAAGAAATTATAGTATTTAAAGAAACCTAATAATCCCAAATTAAACAACATACTCAACACCAACCATCTTTTCTTTACCGATTTATCATTGGTATTATGAATAGATAACCCAATAAAATAATCAACTACAGTGCTTAAAGCTATCAGTGACAAAAACCTATAATCCCACCAGCCATAAAAAACATAACTTGCCACCAAAACCAGGAAATTCTGAAGTTTTAAGTGTTTATGCATAACAAACCAATACAACACAAAAACTATTGGCAGAAACAGAAAAAATTCTAATGAGTTAAAAAGCATAGTAAATAGTAGTCAAATTTATGAAGGAATGATTCTGCAAATACCATTAAAAATTAATGACCTGGTCAAATCTTACTTCAATAGTTTCATTTTTTTAATTTCGTTCGTTACTTGTTTTGTAAATAATAATGCACCATCGTTATTAAGATGAGAATAATCATGAAATAATGATGGTTTATTCATAAATAATTCATGATTAAAAAAGTTTAGCAAAGGCACCTTTTCTTCTTTACTAATTTCTCTAATCATAGTAAACGATTTGTTGGTAACATTGTCTACTTCATAAAAAGTTGGCGAAGTTACAAAGACTAGTTTAATTTGTTTACTTTTTGATGTGGCAATAAAATCTTTTAGTGCGTTCACAAAATTGTCATCGATAAACTCTTGATATTCCTTAACTTCTTCTGGTTTACTTTTCGGAATTTTATTTTTATTTAATTTTCCAAACAAAGGTCTGTATCCATGATCATCTTCTTGTGGTGAGAGATAATATCTTATCACATGCATGATTGTTGAGTTTGCCTGATAGGATTTAAAAAATAGCTTAAAGTCAATTAGCTTAGATCGTAACCCTAAAGTTGGTTTAAGCTCTTCTCTATAGTCATCGTAATAAGGGTGTAAATCACTTAGTCTATCATACGCCACTTTTGAGGTATACAAAAAGTTTTCATCAATATTTAAAACTATCAATTTAGGAGTTGATCTCTTCACAAGCATTTTTAAAAGTGCTGTATGATATAGTAATTGTTGCCCTTCTGCTCCTGCATTATAACATGTACTTTGTAATTCTTCATCAATTACCTTTGGTATATAATGTCTATGTGCATGAGAACTACCAAAAACAACAATATCTGCTTTTGTATCATGAACAACATGCGTTGTTCTGGCATATTTACCTGTCTTTTGGCTAAAAAACAATTGCTTGGCCACACTCCCTAATACAATATCTGCCAACAAAAACACAATGACAAACTTTATCATTTTAACAGCCACTATTTTATAATCTTTTTTAATCATACACTAAAATTGAAAATAAATAAACTGTCCCTTTCCAAAGACTCCAAAATACAAGATTAGAAACAAGATCATCGCGTAACCCAACATTCTTACCAATTCAAATCGGTTATTGGATATCGTAAACAACGTATCAAAGTATTCTTTTTTAACTTCTATTAAAACCAGAATTCCTATAGCAAGAGCTGCATATAACGAAGCAGCAATATCATCGCCACTACCCACATACAATCTTCCTGGGTTGGTAACGATTGTTTTTATCATATAAAATGCATCTCCTATACTTTCTGCTCTAAAAAATATCCAAGAAAAATTAATGAGTACAAATGTTACAAATACATTTAGAATACCCTTTCGTTTTTTCTTTAGAAACAAGGCTTCACAAATCAAATAAATACCATTTAATGCACCCCATACCACAAAAGTCCAATTTGCGCCATGCCACAAACCACTAATCAAAAATGTAATAAACAGGTTAAAAAGCCATCTGGGTTTCTTTACCCGATTACCTCCTAACGGAATATATAGGTAGTCTCTAAACCATGTAGATAATGAGATATGCCATCGACTCCAAAACTCACTAATCGATGCAGCAAAATAAGGTCGATTAAAGTTGGCCATAAGATCGAAGCTAAAAAGTTTGGCAGTACCAATAGCAATTAATGAATACCCTGCAAAGTCTCCATAAATCTGAAATGCAAACAAAATCGTTGCGGCAACAAAGCTTAAGCCTTCATGGTTTTCTATATTTCCGTATACAGCATTTACATATATTGCTGCTCTATCTGCCACCACCAACTTCAAAAAGAAACCCCAAATCATTAATTTAATACCATAAGAAAAGTTCTGATATGAAAAGTTTCTCTTAGACAAAAACTGAGGTAGTAAATTAGATGCTCTCTCTATGGGTCCTGCTACCAGTTGCGGAAAAAAGGAAACAAAGGCTGCAAAAGCTATAAAATTGTTAGTAGGCTTTAATTTTCCTTTATAAATATCTATAGCATATGACAATGTCTGAAACGTATAAAACGAAATCCCTACAGGTAATATGATGTTAAGTGTCCAGGTATTTTCTACTTCAAACCCTATAGATGTCAAGGCATTTTGCATGGAAGCCACAAAAAAATTGTAGTACTTAAAAAACCCTAATAACCCTAAATTAAAACAAATACTTAACCACAACCATTTTTTTCTGCCCGGCTGACCTGCTGATTTATGTAATTGATGTCCAACAAAATAATCGACCAACGTACTCATTGCAATTAATGTTAGAAACCTATAATCCCACCAACCATAAAAAACATAACTCGCTAGTAAAATTAAAAGGTTCTGCCATTGTGTTTTTTTGTAAACAACAAACCAGTATAACACCAATACTATGGATAGAAAAAGAAAAAAAATAAGCGAATTAAAAAGCATAGTTATATTCTATAAGCTATTCTGTTAAGTCTACGATTTGATTTATCATAATTAAAAAACATCTAAACATCCAGTTTAAAATTCCTCTTTACCGCATCAAATTTACCATTGGGACCTAATACAATATCATCAACAGTCCGTATTTGATAGTCGATCCTCTCTCCTAACCTCTCTTTTAAATTCTGCAATAAATTAGCTTTCATTTGGTCGTTAAAATTTTGATCTATGACCAGATTTACGACTACTTTATTAGCTGTTTCCTGGATTATCTGTCCTTTAACTATTCCATCCAGCCCCTTATAAGCGGTATCCATTCGCCCTACATACCCTTTCTCTTCTGTCCATAAAATATCATCTTCTCTACCTATTAATTTTTCGATTACAGGCATAACGCATCCACAATCACATAGTACAGGTTCTTTTGGGAGCAACACGGTATCCTGAATATTATACCTAATCAGAGGTGTTTTATAATTTATAAAGCTGGTGACTACCAGATTGGCAATTTCTCCAGGTTGTGCTGGTTTACCTTCTGTAGTAACAAACTCAAAAACTCCAGAATCTAGATTGAGATGCAAGTTTCCGTTTACACATTCTGTAATAAAAGGGCTTCCTTCGCTAGATGCATATTGATTATATACTTGGCACCCAAAAGCTTTTTCGATTTCTATTCGTTGATAATCATATAATGTTTCTGCGGTAACAGCAATCGCATTAGGAACAAAATCAAAGGTAATCTTATGTGTATTAATATATCTGCTTATGATATAAATTGCAGATGGATATCCATCGATAAGTGCTGGCTTAAACTTACCAATTTTTGCTACATAATGCTTTAGGTTATCTTCTGTAAGATGATACGTAGACATTAAAAGCTGCTTCTCAGAAATGTTATATACCCAAAACGGAGGTTTCTGTGTTTTAACATCAACGATCAACCTACCCGAAAAACGAATTTGCTTACTTTTTTCAGGAACTCCAATAACGTGATGAAACCTTTTCCAAATGGCAAAAGAGGCATTTATAGATTCTACATCGATATAATCGATCATAGGAGAACCCGAAGTACCACTGGTATGGCCTACCATTCCGGTTTCTCTTTTTTTATTAACAATAAGATCTACTTTCTCTCTTCTTTCCTTTTTAGTAAGTATGGGCATCTTATTAAGCACTGCTATAGGATCTTGTTGTATCTCCTCTAATGTGATTCCAAGATCTTTCATTATCGGGGAATACCAGTCAGAATACTCAAAAGACTCTGACAGTAATACTGCCAAACGCTCTTTTTGATATGCTAAAACAGTGTTTATATCGGCTGCCCATAACTCCTTATGTTTATTTAAATACCATGCAAACTCTTTGTTATAACGCTGTTTGGTATTTAAATATCCCTTTATATTTAAAAGGATAAACTTAAATGGGTATGGTAAACTTTCATAAACCTTTTTCTGAAATCCCCCCATGCTTTACGCTTTTTGATGTTGAAGGTAAAACTCCTGAAACTTTAAAGCATTAGAAACAATGTCGTATCCCTTATTTTTGATCGTATCATAGTTATTAACTCTGTTATACGATTCATGTCTCAATACCTTATCTGCCCATACCTCAGGATCAATATCTATAGATACAAATTCTACATCATCTGTCAACAAAACCTCTTTGGTTATCCTATCAGAAGCAACCACTTTTAAACCTGCAGATTGTGCTTCGATTAGCGTAACGGGTAACCCTTCGTAAAAAGAAGGAAACACAAAAACATCAAACATTTGTGATAGCTCTCTTATATCATTCCTTACTCCAAGAAAATGTATTTTATTTGTAATAGAGAGTTCTGCAGCTTCTTTTTCTATTTTACTTCTTAAAGGCCCGTCTCCTGCAAAAAACAAACTACAATCTGGTTTCTTTTTTAATATGGAAGCAAAAACTTTTAATAAATAAGAATGATTTTTTTGCATCGTAAAATTACCGATATGCCCTAGAACAAATTCGTCTTCGACATTAAATTCTTTTCGATACTTTTTTCTTGTTGTTTCATTATATGCAAAAGCCTGAGCTTCTATTGCATTATTCATGATTGTAAAATTATTGTCTGCTCCAAACAACCATTTCCCTGCTTTATCTCCACAAGAAAAACTATGTGTTATCGAGTCGTGTATTCTTCTTTTTAATCGAAGCTTAATCATTTTCTTGACTACTTCTTTGAATCCCTCGTCTCCAAAAAGGTCTTGAAATTTAATTTTTTCGAAAGCAATATGCGCATGCGCAATTCTACATGGTACATTATATTCTTTTGCGATTTTTAAGGGAAAGCAACTAAATGTATTTAAATGAGAATGGATTACAGTATACTCATTATGCTCGCTAAAAAAAGCTCTTAACTCTTTATAGTACTTATTAGGTAATAATGGATTAATGGGGTCAAACCTATAGATTTTACCTCCCATTTTTTCGATTTCATCATCAAAGGCACCTCTCTTTTTTCTATGTACTAGAAAATCAAATTGAACCTTACTCCTATCTATTTTTCTATAATAGTTCATAATCATGGACTCTGCTCCTCCACGATTCATGGCTGTAAAAACCTGTAATACTCTATAAACTCCCATTAAAATTCTCCTCTTGTTTTAATTCTTATATAAATATTTAATGCGATTCCGAACGGAACTGCCAGCATAGTTATTAGTTTTTGGGGAGATTCTTTTAAAAATGCTCCATTTTTCACAAACATAGAACTAGAAACATAATGAATAGCATTTTTAAATTTTTCCTTAAAACTACGCCCCAGTTTCATCCTACTTTTTCTTGAAAATGCAAAACCGTTTGGATGCCTTCTGTATTGTTTTAACATATTCATACTAGAACCATCCTGAAGATACTCTACAATACAAAACACTTCATTTACAGGTAATAATTTATAATCCTGATCTATTAATTGATACAAATATCCTAGTGGTACAAAACGTTCTCCTTCAAAAATGGGATATGCCGGATATTTTTTAACAACCTCTGTTCTATATACCAATTTTTTATCTCCAAATGCTTTGTGAGTGTGGTAAATATCATATAAAGTAGTTTCTTTAACATGATCTGGTATACGGGTACCTATAATATCTCCTTTGGTATTGGCATCTAGACCCGCTAATCCAGCAAAATGTGGTTTATCCTTAATAAGCTCCCAATTTTTAAGGATTTGTTCGATAGCATCATCTGGCATAAAATCGTCACTATCGATACAAACATTAAGTGTGGTTTCGATAAGTCTATAGGCCGCATTATGTCCCCCATGCATTCCCAAATTCTCTTGGTAATGATATATAATATCTATTTTATTTTCATCGATCCATGACTGTACTAAGGTTTTAGTATCATCTGTAGAGCCATCGTCTATAATTAGCCATACAAAATCCTGATTGGTTTGCCGTATCAAGCTTTGGTAGCATTGATCGAGGCAGTACGCTCTGTTATAAGTTGGTGTAAAAACAGTAATCGTTTTCATAGTTGTTTTAGTTTTAAGTTACCCCCAAAATAGGTAGTACATTGCATATGTAAATGAAAAATATACCAGCATTATTTTCCCTATCATAAAATGCTGATCTTTAAAAAATTGTTGTTTCAATAATGGATAAATAATAACGATTGCCATCATAAACCAAGATAAGTACGCAAACCTATTAGAAAAGTTTGCATTAATTACCAAAATCCAGAAACCGTTACATAGAAAATAAGTATTCAAAAGTTTGTAATACATGGTATCTTCGAAACCACGTTTTATTACAAAATACCAACCCGAAAAAACTGCGAAAGCACTATGGAATAGAAAGTCCCACCGAAACCCCGTACTAGAAAATGTTCCTGCGGCAGCTTGGCTCGTAAGATATCCTGCTAATCTGTCATCATCACCAAAACCTAGGTTTGCAAAAAGTGAAATCCATAAACTTCCTGCTGCTAGAGATAAAGGAATACATAGCAACCAGACTTTAAAATATACTTTTGGGTTGTTATAAAAGTAAGTAGCAATAAAAGCAAATATCGGTAACAATGTTGTTTTATGAAAAAAGGAAGCAAATAGAAAAAACATGGCCATTAACACCTTATTTCTATGATAACTTACTCCCCACAAAAACAATGAACATGCAGCACCATTTCTCATACCATTAACCCCGTACGTCCAAAACGAAAAGGACACTACAAACATGATAAAAGAATAATACCAATAGTTACCAAAAAATTCTTTTGAAACCTTATACATCGGAAATATATAGGCAATAGCACAGATCGTAAAAAAGCCATGTACTGATATAAATCCAGACAGTGTTTGCATAAATACATGCCAACCATAATCATTTACAGTCAAAATAGGAGCTCCATACGAATAAGCAGTATAGGTCCTAAAATAATTCATAGTATCGCCAAATCGAGCACTTATCGGTCTTTGACCTATATGAAAAATGATCAACGCCAATAAAATAAATCCTGTAACATTAATGAACCCAAGATTCTTTGGGTCATCCATTTTTAAAATACGCGTATGTAAGAGCGTGAAAAGCACTAAAAAAAAGCAAAAATTAAGATATAGCGGGTAATACCACTCTATAGGCACGAAGGTATTCATATGCTTTACACTTTTTTAGTTCCTTTTTTTAGTTTCCCAGCAAACTATAGTATAGTCTCCCTTATAATTAACTTACTGATTCAAAAATCGTTATACTGGTGTTATATTCAAAATATTACTGAATAAACTTTTTCTTTTTTCCTATTTTCTTAGAAATCGAGTCACACAAACTTTTGGTAAACCTAACCCCAGAAAACTTATTTATATGATGCCCATCATAGGTTTCATAAGCTTCATTATTGGGATTAAAATTAAAATAGGATATACTATTTTCATTTGCTATACTATCCACTATCTCATCAAAGCCAGGATAGTATTTTTCTTCATATTCTAAAAATTCTTTACTAATCGGCATTCTTACCAAAAATACATTACCGCGATTCTTTAACTCTTTAATCAAATCTTTTAGGCTATTAATCCTAATGTCTGATAAATAATACTCTTCGCGATTATTTAAAAATAATTCGATCTGATGGTCTTTCCACTCCTGCAATACTTTTTTGCTTTTTGGAAGATTGTTTTCTTCTAGCCATCCATCTTTATGTACTACAGCATTTTTTCCGAAAGCACCTTTAAAATGAAAAAATGAAAGGTTCTTTATGACATATTCATAATTTGGATTGGTTGCAACAAATTTCATGTTATGAGGAGGTTGTCCTTCTTCTCTAAACACTCCTTTTTCATTTGCATACCCCTTTTTGGATGTTAGCATTTCTGGAGTAATAGAAATGATAAAAATACCTTTATCTGAGGTAGTATCTAGTTTCTTTAGAATACTCTCGTTGTATAACGGACCAATAAGAGCCTGAGCAATAGTAAAGCTATAATTAAACATGGGCAGATCCAGATCAGAGTCTTTAAAATACTCATTCATAACTCTTGGCTGAATCCCCTGAAGACTTCTTGAGTCTCCCATAATCATTGACTTGGCCTTTGGTGTCGTAAATTTTTCATAAAAGTAATCTATGGCACCTCCATAATTCATTAAAACAAACGTAAATATCCCCAGACATATGGCGAAAAAAAGACTCAACTTACTAATTAGACGTTTCATACACACTTAAAATTGAAAATAGATAAAAGTACTCGCGCTCTTTCCGAAAAACAGAATTAATAAGAAAATAGAAATATAAGCTACCCATCTAATATATCCTGGAAAATTACTAATATCAAAATCGTGCTTCTTTTCTCTATTATACCACTCTACTCCCATAAAAACAGCTATTAGACCCATCGTTATAATAGCGACATTACTAAATAAGATTGTTGGACTAGTAAGCAAACTTGAAGAAAAAATAATTCCTAAATAATCAAAAGCCATGGTTACACTATCAGCTCTAAAAAAGACATCGGTAAGCATAATCAAAACAAACAGCATTAACATCTTCACAATTTCTTTTACAGACGGAAACAGTTTTCCTTTTGCGACAATTTCTGATGAATTCATTTTACCAGAATACACTAGCGGTACAAAATAGATACCGTGCAGGAATCCATAAACCACAAAAGTCCAATTGGCACCATGCCAAAAACCAACCAATACAAAGGTGGCAATGATGGCAAAAATAAGGCCTCTTTTTTGGTGTTTTCTAAGTGTAAATGAAAGTGGAGTAAACACATAATCCATCATCCAGGTGGTTAATGAGATATGCCATTTTCTCCAAAAATCACTAATATTTACAGAAAAGAAAGGGGTAGAAAAATTGCGCATCAATTGTATCCCAAAGAGTTTAGAAATACCTATAGCCATATTAGAATAACCCGAAAAATCTGCATACAATTGAATTGCATAGAAAAATGTACCTACCAACAATACGCTTCCTGATTTATCTTGATAATTTTCAAAAATTGTATTTGAAAAATGAGCGCAGTTTTCTGCAACCACCACTTTTGCAAACAATCCCCATAAGATTTGTCTTAATCCATCTACAATACCTTCATAAGATAATTTCTTTTTTTCCTGAATTTGCGGTAAAAAGCTAGATGCCCGTTCTATGGGTCCTGATAAAATTTTAGGAAAAAAACTAACAAAAACGGAAAACTCTAGTAAATCTGTATTGGGTTCTATCTCCTCATTATATACATCGATTAAATACCCCAGAGTTTGAAAAGTAAAAAAACTGATTCCCAAAGGTAATAATATCGACAATGCAGAATGGTTAGACTCAACCCCAAATACACTTAGAAGATCATAAAACCCTTCATAAAAAAAGTTGAAATATTTAAAATATAACAACAGGCCTACATTAAAAATTAGTCCTATATATAAGAAGATACTTTTTTTACGCTCTTCTGGCACCTTATATATTTTTAACCCTAAATAGAAATTTACAAGGATACTAGCTCCTAGTAATATCAAGAATCTCCAATCTGCCCAAACATAAAACACTATGCTCACTAGCAACAGAAAAATGTTTTGATATACACTGGATTTGCTAAAAACTAGCCAGTATATCAAAAAAACCGGAATAATAAAACCTACAAAATCTAATGAATTAAAAACCACTTGTTCTTATTTATATTTTTGCCTGAATCACCGCAACAAGTGATCCCAGATTTTTTAATTTATTTAAATCTCTAAGTTTAAACTTAATATTTAACCCTTCTTCAATTTTGGTAATAATCATCATATGAGATAATGAATCCCAACCATCTACATCTTTGGCAGTCAACTCATCATATAATTCGAATCTATCATGATTAAGAACAGATACCAACACCTCTTTTAACTTCTCTTTTATTTCACTTGCTTCCATAAATATGTATTATTCAAATAATTCCTTTAATTTTTTTCGATCAATTTTTCCATTTGTATTTAGAGGAAAAGTATCTACAAACTTAATTTGCGTTGGGATCATGTAATGAGGTAATTTTGTTTTTAAAACTTCTAACATCTCCTTTGTATCAAAAGTCTTTGTTTCTAGTACCAATCCAATTTCTGTATTATGAATGTTGTTTACAAAAGCTAATGCAACAACATTTATCTTGTCTAATGCAGCTTTGGCATGAAACTCGATCTCTGACAACTCTACTCTAAATCCTTGTATTTTTGCTTGAAAATCTACTCTTCCTAAGTATAATATATCTCCATCTTCATCCACAGTACATAAATCGCCTGTTCTATAAAATCTTATATTTTTCCCTTCTATATCCAAATTAAAAAAAGAAGCTTTGTTTTTTTCTTCATTTTTCCAATATCCAGAAGTAAGTTGTGCACCACTAAGGCATAATTCTCCTTGCTCTCCCTTAGGTACTAGCTTATTCTCATCATCAACTATGATTGTAGTGGTGTTTTGCATATCCTTACCTATTGCCAAAACTCCGTTATGAGTTTTATTTATGCCTTCTCTATTGTAAGTATATTCTGTACAAAAAATTGTACATTCTGTTGGACCATAAACATTAGTAATCGCCGCATTAGGAACACATTTTGCCCACTCTTCTGTAACATCCAATGGCAACGCCTCTCCACAAAAAAGACTCAATCGCATTTTAGGACAATCAATTTCATCAAAATAAGGTCTTAGATAATGTAAGATTGATGGAACCATGAGTGCAAAAGTTAATTCATAATCCTCCATTAGTTCAAAAATATAGCTATACTTTATCTCTTCTTTTGGTATGGTATAGATACTCGCTCCATTCAGTATTGGTGCCAAGTATGAAATAACAGATAAATCAAACGTTAATTCAAACATTTGTAAACATCTGTCTGTACTACTTATATTATAATTAAGTTTATCAAAGGCATCTATAAACCCTGACAAATTACCATAGGTAATTGGTACTCCTTTTGGAGTTCCTGTAGTACCCGAAGTAAAGAAAATATACGCTAGGTCATCATCTGATATCGTTACTGGTGTTAAGTCAATAGAAACATCTGACAAATTAGAAGTTGATATAACTTCTACATTATGAATAATTTTTTCTACAGAAGAATCTAAGATAGTAGTAATTCCTGCTTGAGCAATCACCGTAGTATTTCGTTCTTCAGGAAAATCTGGATGAATAGGTACGTAAGCCTTACCTTCTAACCATAATGCTATAATAGAACCATATGTATAAATATCATCATTAGTTATTAAGCCTACAATTTTTTCGTCTTGATTACTAGCATTTTGAATGCTTGATCTAATATTTGTAATTACTTGAGCGAACTCTTTATACGTATAATGCACATGGTTAATACAAAAAGCATTATTTGTATAATTGTTCTCTATTGATCTTTGTATATCGAGTATTAAATTCATTTCACAAGTCATTAACCACGAGGTAAGTAAGTATAAAATTATACTTTTTTACCATCTTTTTTAATAATTCTTCCAGGATTACCTACCACCACACAGTTATCTGGTACATTTTTTACGACCACCGCTCCTGCTCCTATAACACAATTATCTCCAATCATAATATCACCAATGATAATAGCTCCCGTATAAATGGAAACGTTATTTCCTATTTTTGGTCTTTTTCCGTTTACTTCTCCAACAGTAACCAAATGATTTACATATAGATTTTCTCCAATACTGTCTGCATTAAGAATTGTACTATAAGGATGGCCAGAAACAATTCCGCCCCCTAATCGCATTGTTCTATCTAATTTAAAATACTCTTCTCTTCTACAATAGACATTAAGAATACTAGCAAATAACCCTTTATTTCTAAAATAAAAAATGGTTCTAAAATCAGACGAATATGTCAAGAAGTATAGTAACAAAGAAATTTTCCCTTTTTTCACTCCTTTGGTAATCGCCCACTGTTCCAGATCTTTATCTATCTCATCCTTATTTTTACTTCTTAAGTACATAAAAATATGAGGAATCAATACTATTTTATAAAATAGCGCAATTATTTTTTTCATGTGTTTATAATATTGTTTTAGATGTCATACTTCGACTTAGCTCAGTACAAGTATAGAACTTGTCAAACAATCATTGTTGGGATGTATCAAAAACGTTGTCATGACTTGTTTCATTTTAAACTCTTTTTACTGTTAAATCTTCAAACATATTCTGCCACTTGTTCATTACTTTGGGAATCTCATAATTGGCAGCATTTTCTCTTGCATTTTTACCCATTGCTACTAATCGTTCGTGATCATTCATTAAGTCTATCAATTCATTTGCAAAAGTTTCGTTATCATAAAGTGGTACTAAAACTCCAGTATTATTATCTATAATACTTTTGGGTCCATGTGGACAATCATAAGATACAATAGGTAAACCACATGCTTGAGCCTCTAATAATACCAAAGGAAAACACTCATTATGTGATGACATAACATATATTGAGGAATTCAGCATTTTTTTCTGAACTTCACTGGTAGCTCCCATAAGTTTCAAACTATCATTTAGTCCCTTTTCATTAATCGTTTTTTGTAATTTCTTTTCATAAGCTTCATCACCACTACCGTATATATGTAATTTCCAATCCGTACCTTTTTTTTGTACTAAATCCCATATATCAATTAATAGATCATACCCTTTTACTCTAGCTATTCTTCCTGCCGATATAACTACTTTATTTGATATATCAGAAATAGTTTCTGGGTAAAATGTTAACGGATTAGGAATTACAGCCGTATTATTCGATTTGTAATAAGGTGCTTCATTATGATTTAATACTACTAATCTATCGTATTTACGCTCTACATAATCTGCGAATTTAAAAAAGTACTTTTTTAAAATATTTTTAGAATGTAAACGAGGCCCTGTTTCTATGGATTTAGAAAAATGAAACTCTTTTACTTTAGGAACTTTTTTACAAATAAAAGGCATGAAATATGTATCTGTACTATGGCTACACACTACAATAACATCTGGGTTTATACTTTTTATATACGATTTTATACGGCCTATGTGTTTAGGCAGTTTTAACAGGTTAGCTGGATGAAAATATGATTTTTTTCTATTGTAATTAACCTCTAGGTCTTCAAAAGAAATTTTGGAGTTAAAATCATAACAAGATGCGTTATCTTTTTGCTCTGTAGTTATGATATGGATTTTATATCCAGGTTGTTCTGCCAGGTAATTAGCCTTAATAGACAACACCCTTTCTATACCGCCGTGCATATAAACTTGATCAACAATAAAAATAATTTTCATCCTTAATCTAATTTTCCTGTTATCTTTTTAAACAAATCATTCCATTCTGCAGTAATTTTCTCTGGTAAATAACGCTGCACATCTTTTCGAGCATTTTTACCCATTGCTGTTCTGGAATCATTATTTCCTATCAAAAAATTAATTCCGTTTGCCAATCCGATTATGTCATTATTCTCTACAAGCACTCCGTTATTTTGATCAGAAATAATATCTGACGGGCCATAGGGACAATCAAAAGAAACACATGGTACACCATAGGCCATAGCTTCTGTTAGTACCATACCAAATCCTTCGTATCTTGATGACATCACATATACCGAGGCTTCTTTATATTTATCTGCTATATTTTTTACAGGAGCATAAAAGTTAACATTCTCTGATATTCCTAATGTATTGGCTTGCTCATCCAACCTTTCCTTCTTACTGATGGTACCGTAAATATCTAATACCCAATCTGGGTGTTTATCAACAACCAGTTTCCAGCTATCTAATAATCTATCATACCCTTTCTGAAAACTTTGTTTACCAACCGCTAGTACTTTTTTATTTTGCAGGGTACTTTGTTCATCTGGATAAAATGATAACGGGTTAGGAATCACCATTAGGTTTTTAAAGCTCCATTCATTAAGGTTACCATTAGTAAGTACTACAAAACGATCATAAAACCTGCCTCCAAAATTCATCAATCCATACTTAACCTTAGTAAGCACTCGACTTGTAAATGATGGGTTTTCTTTTCCTATTTCGGCATTTTTAGATACATGTCGTTCATAAATCATTGGGCAAGGTTTCCCTATAATCAAGGGTACAAAAAAGCCTTTTAACCCATCATCACAAACTGCGATAACATCTGGGTTGATCTTTTTTACAACGTTACGTAACCCAGAAGCATATTGGTATATATGCCTTATTGGGTTTCCTTTTGCATTTATATTGTGGTACGTTAATTTTGAACTAAAATCATAAAAAAGATCCTGATTCTTCTGATTAAGTGTCACCACGTGTATATCATAACCGAATTGATCTGCAAGCATCGAAGCCTTGATAGAAAGTACTCTTTCTAATCCTCCCGGGCCATCTATTCGATTAACAATATATATGAGTCTCATCTTTAGAAAGCGCTTTATTTTAATTTACTTTTTACTTTCTCTTTTAGCGCATTTGCCAAATCATGATGTTTTTCAAGATTTTTCACACTCGTACCTAAATCAATTTTCCCATCTAACGGGAAATTTGCTTTAAATGATCCTGTTTTACTATCAATATCGATACGATTAAACAATTCTAAAATCCCATCAAAACGACAAGAATCAACAAAACTATCAAAACCGTTTACAAAAATCACAGGTGTTCCTAATGCCAGGCAAGGCAGTGCACAGTGAATTCTTGAAGTAATTACCAACTTGGCGCGTGCATATTTATTTAGTAAGGTCTCTGCCATTTCAAATTTCTCCTCATCAGAGTATTTATTAGAAGGCGGCTCTTGGTTAATAAACTCTGCAGTGTTTAGCACTTCTTGACTTATAAAGTTCTTGAGGTGTTTATTCTTCTTATTTAATTGAAAAGCACTTCCGTTAAGAATATTCTTGATCGTAGCTTTTGTATTATAAAATATTTTTTCAGGTCTTGGGTAACTGTACAAAGGATCTACAATATAAATATCATCTCCTCTTTCTGAATCATCAACTTTATAAGAATCTAAGGTTAGTGTTAGACATCCTGTAAAGTGAGCATCAATTCCTTTTGCTTTTAAAGTATCAGCTGTAAACTGATCTCTACATCCAATAGGCTCGTGCTTTTTTAGATAGGCGATTCCCTTTTCACTAAGCATTGCTGGTGCTGCAGTATTGTTCATGTGAAAAGAAACAAACACCGGGTCGATATCTTCTGAAGGTACCCAGTTGTGAATATTATGAGTAAACCAACCATTCATGATAAGAGATACAGGATCTCCTTTGTATTCTCCTAATCTTTCTCTATTAAGAAAAACATCAACTTTTGGTAAAAACTGCTTTGCTGCAAGACTTTGGATATTGTCCCCAACATTAAAAAAGCGTTTATTTTCGTCATAGGTAAGTAATCCGTATTTCATAAGTACTGTCTTTTATCAAATTGATTGTACGTAATTATTTTAGTTTTGTATACAACTTCATTAACCAGGGAAATTTATTTCTAACAATAAATTTCATTCTTCGCAATCCTTTATTGGGGTTATTTATTTTTTCTTCTAAAAGTTGATCTATTTTGCCTTCTCTAATGGCATTAATCTGTTTTGTTTCTGATTCCTTATCATTAAAGATGTAAAATTCATCCACATTTTTAGCTTTTTCCATAAGTTCCCACCAAAAATATCGAACTCCTTTACTAGCTCCACCAATATTTAATACTTTATAAAACTTATCGTAGACATTTCCATCTACTTTAAAGCCATAATCATTAGGATCTTTTCCGTTTAATATCAATCCGAGAATAGTTCTAAAACATTTCTCACATGAACTACAATTAAACTCTGTTCTTCTTTCAGAATAACAAACCCTAAGTTTAAATTTCACATTGGTTTTTGAGGCAAATTGTGCTATCAAATCTACCTTATCTTGTCTTTTTAAATCATAACCATCATGAAAAACCTGTACTCCTCCTCCCCAGGTAATCTTTTCATCCATTTCTGGAGTTGATCCCCAATCAATATCAATATGATCTGTATAGGAGGACGCAATATAAATCGCTCCATAATTATGGATATAAGATAGTGGTGCCAAAGACCCAACCAGTGCCAGACCGTGTTGTACTTTTCCCCACCAACCAATATCACCAAGTAATAACTCTACTTGATACGTATAGAAATCTCGTAAATTGGTTTCTATAAATTCTTTACGATTATTTTTCAATAGCGTTTCAGTTTCTATAAAACTGGCAAAATCATTCCATTGTTCTGTATCTGAAATTTCTATATCAGCTCCTAGTAAAGTTACCAAATCTGGTTTTTTATCATAGATCCTAATATATGTAGCGTAAGCATCTACTCCCCCGCTAAAGAGCATTGCGGTATGATCACTCTTTATAGTATTCTTTACCTTATTTTTAACAATAAGTTTTCCTTCAAGTTTTTTCCCTCTCTTTTCAAATTCTTTTTTTACTGCTTCCTGAGAGTTATAAAAATCTTCATCTACTTCGTCTATTTCTACATCAAACCCTGCATACCACGCTATTGGAAGTATATTTGATAAAAAAGGAATTATGGCAATACTATTAGGTGTATTACTAACATCTACCTGATACTTTATATAAAACGGATTGTTTTCGACAAAATATTTCTGAATTTGCCCACTTACCTTATAATCGTAGGCAATTTTCTTACCTTCTTCTGTAAATGAAATGTTATGAAGTACTAGTTTTTCCATCACCATTTATTTTCGCTTCAATCTTGAAGCAATTGGTTTTATAATTAATTGCTTCTCGTATTCAAGAAGCCCCATATAATACATCAAGACTGCAAATACAAGTGTAAATGCACTTCCTTTTATAATAAAATTTAGCCAGCCAGAACCTGGTATATAATTAATCGCATACCCTATTGCGGCAACAATAATTATCGTAAGAACTGTTTTATTAGCGAGTTCTTTAAAAAACCTAGGAATATTTAGTTTGATAACCTTATGGTAATAAAAATTCATTACGTTTTGAACAATGACCCAACCTATAACAGAACCAGCCATCATTCCTATAGCTCCATACGAATATGCAAAAATAGCTCCTAACCCAGTACCAATTATCATAAAGGATAAGTATAGAATGGCTTTAAAAGATAATTTACTTTTGGCTTCTAAAATCGAATTACCAAAGTGCTGAACTAATGGTAATGTATATGCTACCATGATCATCAAAGCAATTACCCAGGACTGAAAACTTCCTTCTTCTCCAATGGTTTTACCAACCCATAAAAAAACGAATTGGCGGCCATATAACGCAAAAGCAGTTAAAATAAACATTAATGCGATAAAAGATAACCTACCTATCTTAATCATCATATCTGTAAGTTGTTCTCCTGTAGCATTATCAACAGACATTTGCGTGGCTCTTGGTAAAAACACTCCAGAAATAGCAGTTGAAAAAGCACCATAATATGTACCTAATGTAATACCAATACCGTATATCGTAAGAACAGATGGAGGACTTATTCTTCCTAAAACCCAGTGTCCGGCTTTCCATTGAAAAAGTCCAACCAAAGCAAATACAAACACCCAGACCGAGTATTTTAGAATATGGGCTATAAAACTTCTTTTAAAGGAATGAAGTTTAAATCTAACCTTTAACTTTTTAAATACGTAAAAAGCTGTTACAGCTACCACAGAAATATTAAAAATTGTATCTACAATAACCAATGCTATTGATCTTCCTCCATACAAAAGAACTCCAACAACTGTTAATGATCGCAAAACATATCGAACAATATTTAATGTTTTTGGAAAAACAAATGCTTCATAACCTGAACAAATACCTGTAAACGAACCTCCTGGAAGTCTTATCGCAAGATTAAAAATCAAAATAACAAACATTATTTTTGCTATCTTAATTTCTTCAGCGGTCATTTTGGTAAAATAAGACTCGATATTTAAATAAAAAAAGAATCCTGCTACAAGTACTAAAAAAGAAATTATCATATAGATAATCATTGCTGTAGCTAGAAAATTCTCTTCTCCTTTTCTATCTTTCTCTGCTCTATATTTTGCAACAAACCGAACTATTGTATTGTTAAGACCAAAATCTAAAATAGAAATTGTACCTACCAAGGCACCGATAGTTATAAATATACCATATTCATCTTTTCCTAAATACCTAAGTATAAAAGGAGTTAACAATAACCCTACAACATTTGTTAGAATAATTGTTAGGTAATTTAATACTGCACCTTTTTTTAATTGGCTCAACTTAGTGGGTTTATTAGTTATTTTGTGCTATCAATTACAATCGTCCATGCACCTCTTGTTTCACTATTCCTTTTACATCGTATAAAATGCCATTAGGAGTAAGTAAAGACTTAAGATCTAGGTCTAAGTATTCTTTATGCGCAACAGTTAGTACTACTGCATCGTACGTATCATTAGGTAATTCATTAACCGTAGCTAATCCATACTCATGTACTACCTCTTCTGGGTTTACCCATGGGTCGTAAATAGTTACTTCTGTACCAAACTCCTGCAGGTTACGAATCACATCAACCGCTTTTGTATTACGAACATCTGGGCAATTTTCTTTAAACGTAATTCCTAAAACCAGTACATTGGCACCTTTAACTCTAATATCGTGTTGTACCATTAGCTTGATAACCTCTGAAGCTACATATTGCCCCATACTATCATTTAGTCTTCTCCCTGCCAAAATAATTTCTGGATGATACCCAAACTCTTGTGCTCTTTGTGCAAGGTAATATGGATCTACTCCAATACAATGCCCACCAACAAGTCCTGGTTTAAAGGGAAGGAAATTCCATTTAGTCCCTGCTGCTTTAAGGACATCATTGGTATCGATATCCATAAGGTTAAAAATCTTTGCTAACTCATTTACAAAAGCAATATTGATATCTCTTTGCGAGTTTTCTATAACTTTTGCGGCTTCTGCTACTTTTATTGTAGGTGCCAAATGAGTTCCTGCTGTAATTACAGATGCATATAACGCATCTACTTTTTTACCAATCTCTGGTGTAGAACCCGCGGTAACCTTAAGAATTTTTTCTACGGTATGTAACTTATCACCAGGATTAATACGTTCTGGAGAATATCCCGCATAAAAATCTTTATTAAAGGTTAGGCCACTTATTTTTTCTAATACCGGGATGCATTCTTCTTCTGTAACCCCTGGATAAACAGTAGATTCATAGATAACAATATCTCCCTTTTTTAGAACTTTACCTACTGTCTCACTAGATTTATACAAAGGGGTAAGGTCGGGTCTATTATTTTTATCTACCGGTGTAGGAACCGTAATTACATAATAATTACAATCTTCAATATCACTCAAATCTGAAGAGCAATATAATCCTTTATCCATTTTTGAAGAATCCTGCAATACTGATTGTAATAAATCATCTTCTACTTCTAAAGTAGAATCTGTACCGGATTGAAGTTCTTCAATTCTATTTTTATTAATATCAAAGCCGACAACAGCATATTTAGTTGCAAATAGTCTTGCCAAAGGTAGGCCAACATAGCCCAGCCCTATAACGGCTATTTTAATATTTTGCATAATTATATATTAGAAAGTTAGTTTCATTGTAAGTTTTCCCAATACCATTTTACCGCTTCTTTTAGTCCTGATTTAATATCATAATCAGGCTGATACCCTAAAAGTGTTTTTGCTTTCTCTACAGATGCTAAGGAATGAGGCACATCACCTTTTCGTTCTGGACCAAATTTAACTTCAACATCCTTAATTGCATTATCATATTCTCCTAGGTATTCTTTTAACAAGCCTGTTAATTCGTTTAGTGTTGTTCTTTCACCAAACGCGGTGTTATATACATTGTTTAATGCTTCGGGATTATCTGCTACCATCGCCAATAAGTTCATCTGGATAACATTATCGATATATGTAAAATCTCTAGAGAACAAACCATCACCGTTAATCACAGGAGATTCGTACTTCATAAACTGCATTACAAATTTTGGTATTACTGCTGCATAAGCTCCATTTGGATCTTGTTTTCGCCCAAACACATTAAAGTATCTTAATCCTACGGTATCTAAATCATAGGTTTTCTTAAAATTATTTGCATAAAGCTCATTTACATATTTGGTAATCGCATACGGAGATAATGGGTTCCCTATTTTTTCTTCAACTTTTGGTAAAGACTTAGAATCTCCATAAGTAGAAGAACTAGCCGCATAAACAAAACGTTTTACGCCTGCGTCTCTAGATGCTACTAACATATTTAGAAAACCTCCTACATTAACATCATTTGAAGTTATTGGATCATTAATTGATCTTGGCACAGATCCCAATGCTGCTTCATGCAGTACATAGTCTACATCTGCACATGCTTTATGACAATCATCCAAATTCCTAATATCCCCTTCAATAAAAGTGAAATTTGGATTTTCGTTACATACAGTTAGATTCTTTTTATGGCCTGTTGCAAAATTATCTAATCCAACAACGGTGCTTCCTATTTCTAATAATGTCTCGCACAAGTTAGACCCTATAAATCCTGCGGCTCCAGTTACCAATATTTTTGAAGAACGAAGTTGTTCTAATTGTTTTGTGTTCATGAATTCTTTTTTAACCCCCTATTTTTTTGTCCCAAGATTACATATTATAATAATCAGCGCGAAATTAACATATCCATATAGAACATACAACATAAGTTACAGGGGATTTTGCCCCTATTTCAATTTTATAACAATTTATTAAATCTATAAAACGTCTTTTATTCACTAAATCAACGAAAACTAAACTTCAAAAATCTTACTTGAATACCATCGTTTAGGAGTATTCTTATTGTAAAAATAACTTAAAATTAATACTCAAGTAACTCTAACAACGCAATTTCAAATCTATTTTTTGGCAAATATTGTTCTTCCAGGTTAGTATCAAATGGTATTGGTGTGGGTATACTACCAACTCTTTTTACTGGGGCATCTAAATACTGAAAGCAATTTTCTACAATCATTGCAGAAATATCAGATGCAATACTTCCAAAAAGAGTATCTTCTTGTAAAATAATAACTTTAGACGTTTTGGTAACAGATTGATAAATTGCCTCTGTATCCAAAGGCTGTAATGTTCTTAAATCTATTACATCGGCACTTATTTGAGGGTACTTTTCTAAAACATCCAACACCCAATGAACTCCAGCACCATAACTTATGATTGATACATCACTTCCTTCTCGAATTACAGATGCTTTTCCTAACGGTAAATTGTAATATCCTTCTGGCACCTCTTGCCTAACACTTCTATATAATGCTTTATGTTCAAAAAACAATACCGGATTTGGATCCTCTATTGCTGTCATCAATAATCCTTTAGCATCATAAGGGAATGCGGGGTAAATTACCTTTAGCCCAGGTGTTTTGGTAAACCACGCCTCGTTCGTTTGACTATGAAAAGGCCCCGCACCTACACCAGCACCACAAGGCATTCTAACTACAACATCGGCCGATTGCCCCCATCTATAATGTGATTTTGCTAGTAAATTCACAATAGGATTAAATCCAGATGACACAAAATCAGCAAACTGCATCTCTATAACAGTTTTAAAATTATTTATTGATAATCCATATGCTGTAGATACGATACCTGATTCGCATATCGGAGTATTTCGTACCCGTTCTTTTCCAAAAAGCTCAACAAAACCTTCAGTAATTTTAAACACCCCTCCGTATTCGGCAACATCTTGCCCCATAATCACAAGGTTTTCAAACCTATGCATACTCTCTTTTAATCCATCAGAAATCGCATCTACCAATCTTACTTCTTTTGATTTTAATTTTTCAGGGAGTTTTTCAACTTGGTCAAATTCTTCATACACTTCTTTTAACTCTTTTTCTAAATCAACATGAATTTCAGGTTCGTTATTTGCACGTTCCCAATGAGATTCTATTTCTTTCTTTATCAATTCTTTTTTTGCATTGTCCTGATCTATAGAATATATCTTTTTTTCTAATAAATAATTTAGATAATTATCTATTGGGTCTTTTGATTTCCAGTAATCCATTAAGTCTTGAGGAACATATTTTGTACCACTTGCCTCTTCATGACCTCGCATTCTAAATGTCTTAAACTCTAATAACACCGGACGTGGTTGCTTTTTTATTTTTTGAATAACTGTCCTAACAATATCATATACCTCTAATACATTGTTACCATCTACTACATAAGACTCTATCCCATATCCAATACCTCTATCTGCTAGATCTTTACATCGATACTGCTCGCTAGTAGGAGTAGATAGACCATATCCATTATTTTCGATACAAAAAAGAACCGGTAAATCCCATACCGAAGCAATATTAAGCGCTTCATGAAAGTCTCCTTCGCTTGTTCCTCCTTCTCCGGTAAACACGGCCGTAATCTTATTATTTTTCTTTAAAACATTTGCCAAAGCAATTCCACAAGCAACACCTAGCTGTGGTCCCAAATGAGAGATCATTCCAACAATATTATAATCCTGTGTTCCGAAATGAAAAGACCTATCCCGGCCGTTGGTAAATCCATTTGCTTTTCCTTGCCATTGACTAAACAATCTATACAAAGGTATATCTCTCGATGTAAAAACTCCCAAGTTACGATGCATTGGCAAGATAAACTCTTCCTGCTCCATTGCCATGGTAACTCCAACAGATATTGCCTCCTGCCCTATACCGCTAAACCATTTAGAAATTTTACCTTGTCTTAACAACACCAACATTTTCTCTTCAATGCTTCTGGATAAAAGCATCTTTTCATACAATAAAATCAATAGATTATCACTATATTCTTTTCTGTCAAAAAGTAACTGTTGTTTTTCCTCTGAAATGTGCTCCATAAAAGAAAGTTTATTAGTAAATGTACTTATTTTTATTTCAGAACCCACGGTTGGCAATCAATATTATCTAAGTAGATGTTAATTTGGTCATAACAATCCACTAAAATGGTTAAATTTACTACATATTAAAAATCAAACATTTAACTTTTAAAAAACCAAATACTTTTTGTTTCAATAAATAAATCAAAGTAACTATTCTAGGTTTTCATCAAAATACACCTATTTTAGTTCTTAAATACACAAAGATTACATCAATGAATACTATACCCAGCGTAGATTTGGCTGATTTTTTATCTGAAGACGTTTCCAGAAAACAAAAATTTGTCAATGAAATAGGAAAGGCCTATGAAGAGATAGGTTTTGTTGCATTAAAAAACCATTTTTTAAGTGATGGATTGGTGAAAGACTTATACAACGAAATCAAAGCTTTTTTTGATTTGCCACTAGCAACCAAATGCAATTATGAAATTGAAGGATTAGGTGGTCAACGAGGTTATACATCTTTTGGTAAAGAACATGCTAAAGGAAAAAAAGAAGGAGATCTTAAAGAGTTTTGGCATTTTGGGCAAGAACCTGATGTCGATGCTAATCTTATAGAAGAATATCCTGCTAATATCACCGTTAATGAGCTTAAACATTTTAATACCACAGGAATGGAAGCATATAAAATGCTTGAAAAAACTGGTATTTATGTATTAAGAGCATTATCACTTTATATTGGTCTTGACGAACATTATTTTGATCATTGGGCCAGTAATGGCAACAGTATACTTCGTCCTATTCATTACCCTCCTATTGTAGATGAACCTAAAGGAGCAGTAAGAGCGGGTGCACACGGAGATATAAACCTAATTACACTACTAATGGGAGCTTCTACCGGTGGGCTACAAGTACAACGTAAAGATGGAGTATGGATTGATGCTATACCACATGAAGATGAATTGGTCATTAATGTTGGAGACATGCTAGAACGTCATACTAATAATAAATTAAGATCGACCATACACAGAGTAATAAATCCTCCTAAAGAAGAATGGGATAAACCAAGGTATTCTATACCCTTTTTCATGCACCCTAGAAGTGATATGAAATTAAATTGTCTAAAAGAATGTATAACACAAGAGAATCCTAAGCAGTATGACGATATTACTGCCGGAGAGTTTTTACATCAAAGACTGGTTGAAATTGGATTAATAAAACAATAGTGATAATTTTATGGATTTACAGGATCAATTAAAAAATTTATTCCCGGATCATGTACCACAAGAGGAGGAGACAGTAAAAAATGATACCAAAGACAAAATATGGATGCAAGATGATCCAATTATTTGTAAATATGAAAAACGTAAAGGCAAACCTATTACTATATTAGAAGGGTATACTGGTGCAGATAGTGATTTTAAAAAACTCGCAAAAGAGATTAAAACACGCTTAAGTGTTGGAGGCAGTTTTAAGAATGATACTATTATTATACAAGGGGATTATAGAAATCAAATTATGGAAATCCTAACAGAAAAAGGGTTTAAAGTTAAACGTGTAGGAGGGTAAAACAAAAATAGACATATGAAAACCAAAACATTACACATTACCAATGGAGATAGTTGTACTCAAAGAATACAAGAGTTACAAATAGCTAATGGTGATTTTTTGGTTTGGCGTGAGATGTTATGTGAAGGGCCTACAGATATTGCAATAGAAGAGAAAAGTACTATTAAAAAACGAAAACACTTTTTTAAAAAGTATTATAGAATTTCTGCAGAAGATTATGAAAGTAAATTTGTTTCTCAATTAGAGAAAATAGCTTCTTTCAAACAGTATGATAAGATTATTTTATGGTTTGAGTATGACCTTTTTTGTCACATTAATATGATTGCGGCAATAAGTCTTTTATTGCGAAAAAATATTACTAACACACCGATATATCTTGTATGTAGTGGACGAATAGAACATGAAAAAAAACTATATGGACTCTGTGAATTATCCGATACTCAATTAAAAAAACATTATCAGGATAAAGTATTATTAACCCTAGATGATATGGAATTGGCCGCGCATGTCTGGACATTGTATTGCGAATCCAAGCCTCAAAAAATTGCAGGTCAAATTAAAAATGAATCTTCATTCAAATACCTTTCTATATGCTTAAGAGCTCATTTACAACGATTTCCCAATATGATGACAGGGCTCAATGTATTAGAACATAACATCCTTGAAATGATCGAGAATTACGAGATTAAAAACATCAAACAACTAATGGGATATGCATTAGAATACCAAGGGTTTTATGGGTATGGAGATATGCAATTAAAACGTGTTCTTGCACGTTTGTTTCAGTTTTTGCATCAAACTACAGATCGACTTTTATTGTCCGAAAGAGGGAAACTAGCTTTTCAACACAAAAAAAACTTCTATAATACTCAAATAATAGATTGGCATTACGGAGGTGTAAAAAAATATGATTACTTGTATAATGATGAAACTCATATGCTATTAAAATTGTAATATGCCAATAGCCAACTCAGAACTCATACTTAATGATAATGGTAGTATCTATCATCTACATCTTAAACCAGAACATCTTGCTCAAACAATCATAACAGTCGGTGATCCTGATCGCGTAGATCAAGTAACTCAATATTTTGACAGTATAGAGTTCAAAATTCGTAAGCGAGAGTTTCATACCCAAACAGGAATTTATAAAGGAAGGAGAATAACCGTTATTTCTACAGGTATTGGCACAGATAATATAGATATCGTATTGAATGAATTAGACGCTTTGGTAAATATCGATTTTACCAATAGAGAAATTAAGAAAAGTCAAACTTCATTAGATATTATACGCATCGGAACTTCGGGGGCATTACAAAAAGATATTCCTATAGACAGTTTTCTTATTTCTGAAGTCGCTATAGGGTTTGACAGTTTACTACATTTTTATGATAGTAGTTTTATACAATCACATGATGTTTCCAAAAAATTAGTTCAACATTTAAAATGGGATAAAAATAAGTCTACTCCCTATGCAGTTTATGGCGACAAAGACCTAATAAGCAAAATGTTAGACAAAACTATAAGAAAAGGAATCACAGTTACCAACGTAGGTTTTTATGGTCCACAAGGAAGAGTTCTAAGGTTACCATTACAGGACAAAGAATTAAATAACAAAATAACCTCATTTTCATATAAAAATAGTAGAATAACAAATTTAGAAATGGAAACTGCGGGGATTTATGGCATGGCAAAATTACTGGGTCACAAAGCCATATCTATGAACGCTATTTTAGCAAATAGAGCTACAGGAGAATTTAGCACAACACCTCAAAAGACGATTGATCTTTTAATAAAATATACCTTAGATAAATTAATCGACTATTATCATATTACAGATACAATGTAACTAATTTACAACATTATTTCACGGATTACTAAATAGTTACAAAGGAGAAGGATTTAAAACAAAACTCTTTACCATTACCTTAGTTCTAATCCATTATTTATTTATTATTACCACCAACGAGTATCTACATCTTGGTTATACATCTACCCTATTTTAGATGATTCCTACCTTTTCTAAAAAACCACGTTAAAATACCTTTGCACAGTTAAAAACATGGACACAAGAAATTATGAAAATAGCAATAATTAATTTAATAATAATCATGGGCTTTACAGCTTGTAAACAAACTAATATGGAATTGTCAAACCAACAAAAAGCAGTAGAATTTATAAAATCATTCGAAACAGGAAGCTCTAAAGTTTTAACTTTTATCGATGAAAACATAAAGAGTCATAATTATACTTTACCTGATAAAAAAAGTACTTATGAAGGTTATTTCACTAATACTCCAACAGGGGCTACAGTAGGGACCATACGTGTTTTTGAAGATAATGAGTTTGTAATAATGCATAACCATTATGAAAACGTAGAGGGTTATAATGGACCAATACTAACATTTGATATAGTGCGTTTTACAGATGGAAAAATTATAGAACATTGGGATAATGTAGTATCAGTACAACCTGCAAATCCAAGTGGGCATACACAAACTGATGGTACGACAGAGATTAAAGATTTAGACAAAACAGAAGCTAATAAGAAATTGGTACATGATTTTGTAAACACGGTTTTGGTAAACACAGAATATGACAAAATGGGAAACTATTTTGACGGCGATAACTATATTCAACATAATCCAAAAATTGGTGATGGCCTTTCTGGTTTAAATAAGGCATTACAAAATATGACCGAACAGGGCGTAGTCATGGAGTACCATATAAATCATAAAGTATTGGGTCAAGGTAATTTTGTATTAGCAATTAGCGAGGGAATATTTGCAGGTAAACCAACATCGTTCTACGACTTATTTAGAATTGAAAACAATAAAATTGCAGAGCATTGGGATGTTATAGAAACAATTACTCCAAAATCAGAATGGCAAAATACCAATGGTAAGTTTAATTTTTGATTTAAAACACCTACTTACAACACTAATAAACCTATACCACTCTTAAGCCAAATATTAATTTAACAATCCAATATTATGAAAAATACAATTTTAATCTTAGCATTAATTGTAACAATAGTATCCTGCAAAACAGAAATAAAGGAAGAAGCAATACATGATGAGCCTAAAAAAGAAAAAACAGAAATACCAACATCTGTTTCTAAGGCTCAAACTTTTCGCCCTGGTTCAAAACAAAAGCCTACAGGGGATCGTCCCGATCAGATGAAAGATTTTGATTTTTTGATAGGTAACTGGGATTTGGAGAGTACACGTTTTCTTCCTGACGGAACGGTCAAAGGGGAATATAATGGATATTGGGCAGCACAATTTATAGATGAAGGTAGAATAATTTTCGACACTGTTACTTGGTATAATTCTGACGGTACAGTAGAATCTTTTTATCCTACTTTACGCACGTTCAGTTCTGAAACAAATCAATGGGAAATGAGCTATATGGCATCTCTTCGTTATATGCATTCTGAATCTTTTCGTGGGCAGTTTATTGATGGAGAAGGGCACTTTGATGTTGTTGTTAGCATAGCTCCTGGAAAATCACTTAAAGCAAAAGTACGTTTTTATGATATCAAAAAAAACAGTCTAGAATGGTCTATGAAATTGAGTCCTGATGACGGAAAAAACTGGTTTGTAGCTGAGAGAATTACTGCTAAACGGGTTCATTAAACCATAGTTTATTGGATATTGTTAGCTTAAATAAAATGAATCATATAATCGTATGATAATACTACACTTATTTGACTTTGATAAGCTAACAATATCCTTCAAAATAAGGAAATAGTTTTTATTAAAAATAAAATACACCAAATGACTAAGCTATGGAAGATGTAAAAAATATAATATTTACAGAAATAGAAATAAATGCTTCGACCGAGCAAGTATGGTCTGTACTTACCGATTGGGACAAATTAAAAGAATGGAGCTCTTCTTTTGTTGGGATTTCACCCAATTACTTGGAAAAAGGGATGAGTTCTATCGCATATTTTAAGAATCCTATAACCGGCAAAGTTATGGAAGTTAAACACGATATTGTCCATTATGAAGAAGGAGAGAAATTTGGATGGTCTGGCAAAATCATCGGTAAAGTAAAAGACCATCATATATATAGCTTAGAAAAAACTAAAAAAGGAACAACTATCTTTAGGCAAGAAGACGGTTTTCATAGTAAAAACATACAAAGTTCAATAATGAATTTTTTATTAAAGCATAACTTGACCGCTTCATATAAAAAATTCAATAAAGAATTAAAAGCAAGAGTTGAATTTTTGTATCCAAAACAATAAATATTTAATAAAAAAATGCATTCGAAAACTTAATCAGGCTATCCCCCTATATGCTTGTGAAGATTTTTTTTAAATAAATAACTATTAAAATTATTTTTATGAGTGATCCTATTCCCCATCTATATTGTGTTAGTAATAAGTTTGATGAGTACCAATTTTATATTGGTTCTTTAAAAAGTATCTATGATTCAGATGAAACAACCAACTCTATATATGATATTCATCGTTTTGAGTATTACACTATGATGCTAATTACAGAAGGAGAAGGATGGCATTATATAGATTATGAAAATTATTTTTTGAAGAAAGGCTCCTTGGTGCTTATCTCTAAAAATCAAGTTCAAAAATATAGGAGGAATTCCAAAATGAAAGGCATTGTTATCCTATTTACCGATAACTTTCTTCAAAAGAATTTAAACCATTTACATCTTAAAAATCATATAAACATATTTAATTATCACTTATACAACCCTTTACTTGATCTAGAAGAAAAAAATTATAAAGATCTTCTTAAATTAATAGAACGTATTTATTTTGAATATGAGATTGATCATGATGAAATGAAAGGAAAAATTTTAGGCACCTTTCTAAATGCTTTACTCTTAAAAACCGAAAGAATCGCAAGTCATAAACGCATTTCGTTGAAACAGTATAAATATTATGATAAATTTAAAGAGTTTGGTAATTTACTAGAAAAGGATTTGGTCAACAATAAGGATGCTAAGTTTTATGCGAAAGCAATGAACATTAGTTACAAACATTTGAATGAGATAAGTAAAACAATTTGTTCTAAGACGGCTAAAGAATTTATCTCAGATTTTTTGGTATTAGAAATTAAGAGGTATTTAAGTGGGACTAACTTGTCGGTAAAAGAAATTTCATATAAGTTAGGATATGACGAACCAACCAATCTTCAAAAAATATTTAAACGTGAAACAGGAAAGACTGCATTAGAATTTAGACAAATGATTTTAAACAATTAATTTTCTTATAGATTCTCAAATTAGTAACATTAAAAAAAAGCAAAGATCAATAGAAAAAGGATGGTACTACCATCCTTTTTAACGCAATCATAATTAATTTAAAGAAACAGATAATAATCTAAATCTTTTTAATATTTTAAGTATTATCCCAATAATATTTTTAGACTAATTAAAAAATTAGTTAATAACAATACAGAAATAAAAATCACAATACCATTCTCAATAGAATTATTTTTTAACTTCGCAACCTTTACATACGTATTTTTATTTTTTAAAAAGTTCTTTTTCATAGCAATATTTTTTATTTGGGGTTGATACTTTATCTAATATACCTCATTATCAGAAGAATATTAGCTCAAAGATAATAAAATAATTGATTTTTGTCGATAAAAAACAATAATAATCGTCAAAATACATAAATAATATATTTTTTGCAATATGCATACCGTAAAAATTGGAGGTGTTCCAGAGCATTTTAACCTACCGTGGCACTTAAATATCGAGGATGGAAGTTTCCTAAAAAACAATATAGAATTAGAATGGGTTGAATACCCAGGAGGAACGGGTGCCATGTGTGAGGCTCTTAGAAATGAAGAGATTGATATGGCGATCATTCTTACCGAAGGAATTATAAAAGATATCATTGCAGGTAATCCTTGTAAAATTGTACAAACTTATATCCAAACACCTCTTATATGGGGAATACATGTCGGGGCACATTCTAATTATAATTCTTTATTAGAGCTAGAGCATGCTAAAGCAGCAATCAGTAGATATGGATCGGGATCACATCTTATGGCTCATGTAAATGCGCAAGAGCAAAATTGGAAAACTTCTGAGATACAATTTGAAGTTGTGAAAAACCTTAACGGTGCAATAGATGCATTGACCAATGGAGATGCCGATTATTTTATGTGGGAGCACTTTACTACAAAACCTCTGGTTGACAAAGGTATTTTTAGAAGAATTGCTGATTATCCCACCCCCTGGCCTTGTTTTGTTATCGTAGTTAGAAATAACATACTCGAAGAACAATCAGAAATCATAAAAAACATTCTTGATATTATTAACACCACTACTTCTGACTTTAAAAACATCCCTAGTATTGATAAAACATTATCCATCAGATACGAACAACGGTTAGAAGATATACAGAAATGGTTACAACTTACAGAATGGAGTCAATCCCAAATTGATTTGAATTTGCTTAACACCATACAAGATCACCTTTATAAAGTGCAAATTATTGAAAGTAAAATCGATTCAAAAAATCTAATTTTTGACGTTTGATTAGAAGATAACACCCTCTTATTTTTTTATTTCTATAAATTTTGCCATAGGGTATTTCTAATATAAATCGTTATTTAATAAAGATGCATAAATAAATTAAGATCAAAAATAAAAGATGGTTGATGTTTATAATTAATAATTACGAATCCCCTAATTATTTCTAATCACATTATTTAAAGGTGTTTGCACTAAATAATTTTGTACATTTGCAGCGCCTACCCCAACAAACATGAACTAATTATTAACGTATTACGCAACCCTTTTTGATTAAGTGCATCTAATAGTTAACTAACAATCTCTTATGATAACCTTTTTAATAATATTGGCTGGTCTTGTCGCTTTCAACTTTGTTTTATTAAAGATAAGTACAAAATCTATTGACAACGACTCAAAGAACTTAAAGACGAAAAAAGTTAAGATGGATTCGGTTTCAGATAAATCAAAAACTTCTAAAGTACCAAATGCAGCATAAACTACCAGTTGATGCTCATTTGATTTGTATCTGTTAAATACGAATTGGTTTTACTAAAGTGTTCATTCCCGAACCAATATCCCCTATTAGCACTTAATGGAGAGGGGTGACCGCTTGTTAAAATACAATGTTTTGTTTTGTCGATTTTTGCGCCTTTTTTCTTTGCATATCCTCCCCAAAGCAAAAACACCACATTCTCTTTTTTATCAGAAATCGTTTGTATAACAGTATCTGTAAATGTTTCCCATCCTTTATTTTGATGAGAACCTGCTTCATGAGCACGTACCGTTAAGGTTGCATTTAGTAATAATACGCCTTGCTTTGCCCATCGTTCTAAATTACCACTAGACGGAAATGGAAGCTTCAGATCTGTTTCTATTTCTTTAAAAATATTAATTAAAGATGGTGGCATCGCAATTGTATCTGCTACCGAAAAACATAAACCATTGGCCTGCCCTACTCCATGATAAGGATCCTGACCAATAATAACTACTTTTACATCGTTAAAGCTACAATGATCAAAAGCAGCAAAAATATGATTTCCTTTTGGGTAACAGGTATAATTTTTATATTCAGCTTTTACAAAATCAGCCAAGGACACAAAATAAGGTTTATCAAACTCTTGTTGTAACTGTTGATGCCAGCTAGTTTCAATATTTACATTCATATTACTATAAAAAAATTGTTGTATTTGTGTACTTTTACACCGTTAAAACCGACCGAATATAACCCAAAAATAGGGTAAAAAAAAGTATGATTCGCATTTCAAAAAAAACACTTGATGATTTAGAGTTTGATATTGTACTCGATCATATTGCAGAACAATGCAATACCGATTTGGGTAAATCAAAAGCATTACAAATAACTCCATTTCATACAAAAGAACAATTACACATTGCATTGCAAGAGGTATTTGAGTATAAATCTTCTGACTTACACGATACCAGTATCCCAAATCATGGGTTCGATAGTATTACAAAAGAAATTCAATTATTAAATATTGAGAATACTTTTTTGGAGGCTTCTAACCTAAAAAGATTAATATCCATAAGTCTAACGACCAATGAGTTGCTAGTCTTTTTTAGAAAAAATCAAGAAACGTATCCTTTTTTGTATCAAACTTCTTCTGAGGTTATTTACACCAAGGAGATTATTAACCATATAGAAGCAGTAATCGATAAATTTGGTGAGGTAAAAGATAATGCTTCTTCGGTCTTGTTACAACTTAGAAAAAGTATCAATAGAGTACAATCACAATTAAACGGAAGTTTTGGAAAAGATCTTGCAAGATACAATAGCCTTGGTTATTTAGATGAAATAAAAGAAAGTGTTGTCGATAACCGCAGGGTTCTTGCAGTAAGTGCTATGCATCGACGTAAAGTTAAGGGCGCTATTATGGGAAACTCAAAAACTGGTAGTATCGTCTATATCGAACCCGAAGCAACGATCCAGTTTAGTAGAGAACTTAGTAATTTATTGTATGAAGAGCGTGAAGAAGTTGTAAAAATTCTAAAAGCACTTACTAATAAGCTAAGACCATATATAGAATTACTAAAACAGTACCAAGAATACTTAAGTCATATTGATATTGTAGCTGCCAAATCAAAATTTGCAAAACAAATTAATGCTGTATTACCTAAAGTAACAAAAGAACGAGAATTACATCTTAAAGATGCATATCACCCGTTACTTTATCTCACCAACAAAAGAAAAGGTGAAAAAACACTTCCTCAAACCATTTCACTTGATCAAAATAACCAAATCATTGTTATTTCGGGACCTAATGCAGGAGGAAAAAGTATTACGCTAAAAACAATTGGTTTATTACAAATAATGTTGCAAAGTGGTATGCTAATCCCTGTTCATGAATATAGTAGGGCATGTATTTTTGATACCATTTTAACAGACATTGGTGATAATCAATCCATAGAAAATCATTTAAGTACTTACAGCTATCGTTTAAAGAACATGAATAAGTTCTTAAGAAAGTGTAATGATAGAACACTTTTTTTAATTGACGAATTTGGTACAGGTAGTGATCCCGAACTTGGTGGTGCTCTTGCAGAAACGTTTTTAGAAGTATTTTATGAAAGAAAATCTTTTGGAATCATAACCACTCATTATGCTAATTTAAAAATGTTAGCTAATGAATTACCAAATATGAGCAATGCAAACATGTTATTTGATGCAAAAACATTAGAACCTTTATTTAAGCTCTATTTGGGAGAAGCAGGAAGTTCATTCACTTTCGAAGTTGCTCAAAAAAATGGTATCCCCTATAGTTTAATAAATAAAGCAAAGAAAAAAGTTGAGCGAGGTAAAATTCGCTTTGATAAGAGTATTGCAAATTTGCAAAAGGAAAGATCTAAATTACAAAAAACAACTGCTGTACTAAAAAACCAAGAGCAAAAAGCCGCTGAAGAAAAAGATCGTTTAGACAAAATAAATGAGCGTATACAACTTAAACTAGAAAGTTATCAAGAGCTATATGATAGTAATCAACGAATGATCTATCTGGGACAAAAAATAGATGACATCAGTGAAAAATACTTTAACAATAAAAGAAAAAAAGAACTTATCACCGAGTTTATTAAAATTGTAGAAGTAGAAAACTCTAAACGCAAAAAAATAACTCCAAAACAACGAAAAGTAGAAAAATCCAAAGAAAAACAAGTTGTAAACGAAGTAAAAGAAAAAGTTGCGGTCATTAGACAAAAGAAAAAAGAAGAGAAAAAGAAAGAGGAAAAAATTCTTAAATCAAAACCCAAAGTAGTTTTAAAAATAGGTGATCGTGTACGAATGATTGATGGAAAATCAATAGGTACAATAGATACCTTAGAAAAAGGAAAAGCTGTAGTTAATTATGGCATTTTTACAACCAATGTTGCTGTGGATCAACTAGAATTTGTAGAAAAAGGAGCACCTAAGAGAAAATAAATGATTCTATAGTATCAAAAATATGTTCTTGCTTTATAGGAACTCTAAAAAATACATATAAAATATAGGGTTGTAATTTTTTAAAAAAGAGCTGCAGAAAACAAGCTGTTAAAGTATCCTTAAACCATAATCGCGAGAATTTTATCTTTATATATTTGAAAGAATTCAAATAAAATTACTTCTCTAATGATGCGAAAAATATTTTTTGTAGCTTGTATTTATATTATTCTTCCTTTTGTTCTTAAAGCGCAACAACCCCAAAAACCTTCTTCTGTAGAAATCTATAATAGTATCAAGAAACTTAATTTTTTAGGTTCTGTATTATATGTTGCAGCACACCCCGATGATGAAAACACCAGGCTCATCTCCTATATGTCGAATCAGATAAAAGCAAGAACAGCTTATTTATCGTTAACAAGAGGAGACGGTGGTCAAAATTTAATTGGGCCAGAAATAAGAGAATTATTAGGTGTTATTAGAACTCAGGAATTACTTGCTGCCAGAAAAATTGATGGTGGAGAACAATTGTTTACAAGAGCTAATGATTTTGGATATTCAAAACATCCAGATGAAACACTTTCTATCTGGGATAAGAAAAAAGTTCTTGGTGACGTCGTATGGGCAATTCGTAAGTTTAGACCAGATATTATTGTAAATCGTTTTAATCATAGAACTCCCGGATCAACACATGGTCATCATACTTCGTCTGCTATGCTTAGCGTAGAAGCTTTTGATGTCGTAGCTAATAATGCCATGTACCCAGAGCAGCTTAATAAAGTAAATACGTGGCAACCAAAACGTTTGTTTTTTAATACTTCCTGGTGGTTCTACGGAAGTAGAGAAAATTTTGCCAAAGCAGACAAATCAAAATTACTATCATTAGAAACGGGAATATTCTACCCTTCTACTGGATTGTCTAATACAGAAATTGCGTCTCTGAGTCGTAGTCAACATAAATCTCAAGGTTTTGGAAGTACCGGTACGCGAGGTACTCAAACCGAATATCTTGAAATTATTAAAGGTGAATTACCCAAAAACAAGGGTAATATTTTTGAAGGTATTGACACCTCCTGGAATCGAGTAAAGGGAGGAACAGAAATTGGAGCTATTCTCAATAAAGTAGAAGAGGATTTTAATTTCAAAAATCCTACTGCATCCCTCTCTCAATTAGTAAAAGCTTATCAATTAATTGAGCAATTAGAAGATACACATTGGAGAACTATTAAATCAAAAGAAATTAAAAAAATCATTACAGCCGTTAGCGGTTTGTACTTAGAGGCCGTTGCAACTGCTCCCTACTCTACAAGAGGAAACAAGATAACTATTAAAATAGAAGCTATTAATAGAAGTGCTGCCAATATAAATTTACAATCTATTGCAGTAAAAAGTATTGGTATTTCTAAATCGTTAAATACTGCTTTAGAAAATAATATTTCATCTAAACTAGAATATGAAGGACTGATACCTACCGATTTTGAATACACAAACCCTTATTGGTTAGATACTCCTGGAACTCTTGGTATGTATTCTGTTGCAAAACAAGATTTAATCGGTACACCAGAAACAAAATCGAAAATAAGTGCGCTATTCAACTTAAATATTGAAGGTGTAACTATTCCTTTTGAAAAAAATATCGTTTACAAAACAAATGACCCAGTAAAAGGCGAAGTATACAAACCTTTTGAGATAACCCCTATAGTCTCTGCTAGTATTCAAAATAAGGTTATAATTTATGCTAATGGTGCTTCTAAGCAAATTCCTGTTACTATAAAAGCAGGAAAAGCAAATATAAAAGGAAATGTCACACTTTCACATCCCGATGGATGGAGAGTTTCTCCTGATCAAATTTCCGTTGACTTTGCTCAAGAAGGAGAAGAAAAAACTGTATCTTTTACACTTACCTCACCAGAAAATCAAAGTGAAGGATATATTGCTCCTATAGTAAAAATTGATAATAAAGCTTATTCTAAAGAATTAGTACATATTAATTATGATCATATACCTTATCAAACGGTAATTCTTCCCGCAAAGACCAAGGTGGTACGATTAAATATTAAAAAGAAGGGTCAAAACATTGGATACATAGAAGGCGCAGGTGATGTAGTTCCCCAAAGTTTGCAACAAATAGGTTATAAAGTGACTACTATTAGTCCAGAATCAATAACGGTTCAAAACCTACAGTCATACGACGCTGTTGTTGTTGGGATTAGAGCTTATAACACCATAGAAGAATTAAAATTTAAGCAACAATACCTCTTAGAATATGTAAAGAATGGAGGAAATTTAATTGTTCAATACAATACCAACAGAAGATTAAAAGTAACCGATAATTTAGGGCCTTATCCTTTTAAATTATCAAGAGATCGGGTAACCGATGAAAACGCAAAAATTAACTTTCTGGTTCCAGAACACCCTGTACTAAATACTCCTAACAAGATTAGTGCTGCTGATTTTGACGGATGGGTACAAGAAAGAGGGCTGTACTTTCCTAACGAATGGTCTCAAGAGTATACTGCCATTTTTGGATCAAATGACAAAGGAGAGTCTGAAAAAAAAGGTGCATTATTGGTTGCCAAATACGGCAAAGGGCATTATATCTATACTGGACTTAGTTTTTTTAGAGAATTTCCTGCAGGAGTACCTGGTGCTTTTCGACTTTTTGCTAATCTATTATCATTAGGAAAATAAATCAAAAATGGAAGAAGTAAAAGAAAAAATTATTTGGAAAAAACGCTATTCAATTTTACTTATTGTTAATGCGATATATATACTCCTCTTTTATATTTTGACAAGTATCTATTCCTAATTACTAACCCTATCAATATTAACTTATGCAGACCATAGATTGGATCGTACTTATCATTACCTTATTATTTATTGTTGTATATGGTGTTTGGAAAACCCGTGGAAGTAAAAATGTTCAGCAATATATTAAGGGTGGTAATGAAGCAAAATGGTGGACCATTGGTCTTTCTGTAATGGCTACCCAAGCCAGTGCTATTACCTTCTTATCTACACCAGGGCAAGCATTTCATAGTGGAATGGGCTTTGTACAATTTTATTTTGGCCTTCCTATTGCTATGGTGATCATTTGTATGGTATTTATTCCGCTATACCACAAATTAAAAGTTTATACTGCATACGAATATCTTGAAAGCAGATTTGATTTAAAAACCAGAACATTAACTGCAATTTTATTCTTGATTCAAAGAGGTCTAGGAGCTGGAATCACCATTTTTGCTCCGGCAATTATACTATCGGCTGTATTGGGATGGAATTTAACCATACTTAATATTGTTATAGGTATTCTAGTAATCGTATATACAGTATCGGGAGGAACAAAAGCGGTAAGCATTACTCAAAAGCATCAGATGGCAATCATTTTTACGGGAATGTTTGTTGCTTTTTTTCTAATAGTCAACTATCTACCAGACAACATTACCTTCTCCAACGCTTTAGAAATAGCTGGTGCTAGCGGAAAAATGGAAATCCTAGATTTTTCCTTTGACCTAAGTAATCGATATACCTTCTGGACAGGTATATTAGGTGGTACTTTTCTAATGTTATCCTATTTTGGTACGGATCAAAGTCAGGTACAACGATACTTATCGGGTCGATCTGTTAAAGAAAGTCAATTAGGATTATTATTTAATGGGTTATTAAAAATACCTATGCAATTTTTTATCCTTTTGGTAGGAGTTATGGTCTTTGTTTTTTATCAATTTAACCCTTCCCCTCTTCATTTTAATCCCAACACTAAAATTGCTATAGAAAACTCACAATACAAAGATGAGTATAAAGTACTCGAACAAAATCAATCAGACATTTTTCAACAAAAGCAAGATGCTATAAAAGCATATCTCTCAGAAGAAAATAATGTAAAAAATAAGAGTTTCATTCAAAGACTAAATGAAAGCGATCAAAAAAACAAGGATGCGGCAAAAGAATTGATTAAAAAGGCCGATCCCACAATAGAAACCAACGATAAAGATTATGTTTTTATACATTTTATATTAAACAATCTTCCTCGTGGATTAATTGGTTTATTACTTGCCGTTATTTTATCGGCGGCCATGTCTTCTACGGCTTCAGAATTAAATGCCTTGGCTTCTACTACTACAATCGATCTATATAAGCGGAATGTTCCTGAAGAAAAAGCAGAAGGACATTATGTCGTGATGTCAAAAATATTTACGCTTATATGGGGGATACTGGCTATTTTTGTAGCCTGTTTTGCTAATTTATTTGACAACCTCATTCAATTAGTAAACATCATTGGTTCGATATTTTACGGAAATGTTCTAGGAATATTTCTACTCGCATTTTTTATAAAGTTTGTAAAAAGTAATGCTACATTTATAGCTGCATTAATTACACAAGTAATTGTTGTTTTTGGGTGGTATTTTGATTGGATGCCCTATTTATGGTTAAATTTATTTGGATGTACACTGGTTATTGTAATAGCCAGTATTTTACAATTATCCATGACCCAAAATACAACAGAGCCCTCTTAATAAAATGGGGTTCTTTTTATTTCGGTCTTACTATTTTTTTAACTTAATATCACAATTTATACTCAAAACCGAATACATACTATGTTTTAATAAGCATTAAAATAAATTCCTCCATAAACTTTTATATTTGTTGATCAGTATCTTTCTAAGGATTTTAGAATTATGATGTAATTTGTTTAAAGTTTATGAAAATCTCGTCTTTCTACATTGTTGGTTTTCTCTTTTTCTTGTCACATATAGGAATTGGTCAAAATGCTCATTTTAATAACATTAACAGAGAGGATGGGTTAGCCAGTAACTTTATTAGAGTAATATATCAAGATTCTTATGGTTATATGTGGTTTGGAACTGATAATGGGCTAAATCGATACGATGGTATTGAAATGGATACTTATAGACATAACAGTGATATGCATTCTTTAACTCATAACTATGTAAAAGACATACTACAGACCAACAATGGTAAACTCCTTATTTGCACTTCGAACAATGTTGATGTTTTCAATTATAAAACGGAAAAATTTGAATCCATAAATTTTATAGGCGATTTTAATTATAAAGGTATGGTAGAGACTCCTAAAAATGAAGTTTGGGTGCTTTCTAATAATAACATAATCAATGTATTGAATAAAGACTTACAAATCGTTGATTATGTAAACCTAAAAGAATTAGAAGAATGGAAAAAATTGCCTATAAATAACATTAATCTATTTAAGTATGATAAAAATAACATAGCTCTTCATATTAAAGGTCAAGGCTTTTACCTTTTAAACATAACATCAAAAAAGACAAGTTTTCTTTGTGATGATCTACTTCCTAAATCAACTATTATATCCAAAATAGTCCCAATTAGTACCTCAGAATTTTGGGTATTAACTCACTCTGGTGCTTTTACAATTACAAATGGGCAATTATCTAATAAATATACCGCAGGAGATACAAAAAATGGTGATCATTTAACTAGTAATTTTATTTTAGACTTTAAGGTAATGCCAAATAACGAATTTTGGCTATTTACAGATGGAGGAGGAATCAATATATATAATACCATAACCAAAAAGTTTAGGTATATCCTCAATGATTTAAATAATACTTATTCCTTAGCTTCTAATTTTATTTTTACTGCCTATGTCGATAAAAACTTATCATTATGGTTAGGAACCATAAAAAATGGTGTTAGTCAATTAGATGCTGATAACCCTTTTAGTACCTATAAATTAATTAGTACAGAAAATAATCAGAAATTTAACATCCCTATTTCTTCGTTGTTTTTAGATTCAAAAAATCGAATTTGGGTAGGTTGTGACGGTAAAGGATTGTATCGATTTGAAAATAATATTTTACAACCAATCATATATAACAAAACTATAAAAACGATAACGAGCATCAATCAAATTTCACCAAATACATTAATTCTGGGTACTTATAAAAATGGAATAAGCACCTACAACACAGTAGAAAATAGGTTAACAAAACAAAAGTATTTGGATGATGAATTAAACTTGGATACTAAAATTACTTTTATAGAAAAAGACAAAGGAGCTTTTTGGATCGGGGGCAGTAAAGTTTTAAAACTAAATGTAGCTAATGAAGGTACTCTTCTAAAATCTGATATACATTTTAGTTCAAACAATATTAGGGCTTTATCATTTAAAGCAACTCCCAAAGCCGCTCCCCTTTTTGGAACTTTATATGGTTTGTATAGTTATACAGGTAAAAAATTTGAGGAGATCTCAAATCAACCAAAAAAAAACAACAGTATACATAAACACAAAGAAAATGAATATTGGTTAGCTACTAATAATGGATTGAATCTAATTAATATTCGTACAAAAGAAAATGTACTTTTTGGATCAGAATCAGGTTTAAACAATGATGAGATAAGATCTTTGCTAGCTTATGACAAAAAAAATATATGGTTGGGTACAGGTCAGGGAATTTCTAAATTTAATTTAGAAACTCAAAAGTTTGTAAACTTCACTTATAAAGATGGTTTTTTAGACAACTCATTTAATGCGTTAAAATCACTCAAATTGAATGATGGTCGTTTGGTTTTTGGCGGTGTAAAAGGATTGTTGATTTTTCACCCCGATAGTATCAAAATCAAAACAAAAACTAATAAGGTATTATTTACCAAATTGTTAGTAAATCACAAAAGAGTTTCATCTGTTCAAAATCAAATTCTAAAAGGAAAATCTATTGAAGAAGTAAAATTAATTACACTAGACCATACCCAAAAAGTAATTACTTTAAATTTTTCTTCTTTTAATTATAATTATACAGATAACATAAGCTTTTCATACAAATTAGAAGGATATAATAACGATTGGAGTATCACAAAAGACAAATCTTTAACCTTTATGAATCTTGCTCCAGGAACTTACAACCTTAAAATTAAAGCTTCAAGTTTGTCTGGTTTGTGGGATGAATCATATACCAATGTAAAAATAAAAGTGCTACCTGCTTGGTGGCAAACCACATGGTTTAAACTTTTTATAGCTTGTCTTTTAATTTTTATTACCTACTTAATTAATAGAGCTATTTTAAATAGAGAACGACTAAAAAGAAATTTTGAGTTTGAGAAAAAGTCCTTAGAAGATCAAAAAGAATTAGATGAACAGCAATTACGCTTTTTTACCAATTTATCTCATGAAATTAGAACTCCGTTAAGTTTAATACTAAGTCCTTTAGAAGCCATTATTGGGCAAACAAAAAACGTAACAATCAACAATAATTTATCTCTCATTCAAAAAAACGCGCTCAGAATTAATAGGTTGATAAACAGGGGAATTGATTTTAGGAAAACACAATTTAAGGAGCCTAATATTCAGGTTGAATATGCAGATATCATTATTTTTCTTAAGGAATTAGCCGGAAGTTTTAGTGATTATTCGATGAGTAAGAATATCAAATTACAATTTAACAGCAATATAGATTCTCTCTTTTTATGGTTTGATAAATATATGGTCGAAACTATTTTTTACAACCTTTTATCAAATGCCTTTAAATATAGTATACCCCATTCAAAAATCATATTAGAGATTAATAAATTAAATGAACATGTTATCATTAAGGTTCAAGATTTTGGACAAGGAATTTCTGTAGAAGATTTGCCTAACATTTTTAAGCGTTTTTATCAATCAGAAACGCATAAGGGAGGTTCAGGAATAGGTCTGGCACTCACTAAAAAATTCGTCGATGCCCATAAAGGTAATATTACGGTAAAAAACACTTCTGACAAAGGAAGTATTTTTGAAGTAACTTTTCTTTTGGGAAATGATCATTTTGAAAAAAGTGATTTATTAGAAGTAAACAAGGACTATAAATCGAATACTCTAAAAAAAGAAACTCTTGATACAGAAATAATTTTTGATCCCAAACTAAAGAACAAAAACATACTAATTGTAGAAGATGAGGATAATTTAAGAGACTATTTATTAGAAAGTCTTTCTAAAACTTATACATCTACTGCCGTAGAAAATGGTTTGGATGCCATCGAAATCATTCATAATCAAAAAATTGACCTGGTGGTCACCGATGTTGCAATGCCATTCATAGACGGTATAGAACTATGTAAAATATTAAAAGAGAATTTAAAAACATGCGACATCCCAATTATTTTATTAACCGCAAAGACACTTAATCAAGAAAAAATTAAAGGGTATGAAACGGGCGCAGATGCTTATCTAGAAAAACCTTTTTCGCTTAATGTTTTAAAATCGAGGATCAACAACCTTTTACAAAAAAGAAATAGGGTTACTAATAAAATGGCTGACGTATTAAAGATTTCTATAGATCCAGAAACCATTAATACCTCTGATCAGAAATTTTATGAAGAATGTATAGCAATCATAGAAAAACACATCGATGATGTGGATTTTAATATTACTAAGTTCTCTAAAGAATTAGGTATGAGTAAATCTCTTATCTATAATAAAATGTCAAGAATAACCGATGTTAGTATTAATGGTTTAATACAGATTATTAGATTAAATAAAGCGGCACAGATGCTGATTCATACCAAAAAACCTATCACAGAAATCTCTTTACTAGTAGGTTTTCAAAATGCAAAATACTTTAGTACTAGTTTTAAAAAGAAATTTGGTGTAACACCATCTAAGTATAGAACAGAAAAAGTTGTTGACTAAATAATAAACAAGTAAGGTTAAACTTTTTTATATTTAGGTTAGCAATTTTCTTACCGCTAACATTGTTCTAAAGTCCCCGTTAGTTGTATTATTAATCAACTCTGTCTATTCATATAACTTTCAAGAAATTGTTTATCAAGACTATCACTATCACCATATTTTTTTCTCATCTCATTCAATTTCTCATGCATCATTTCTCTTATTTCTTTATAGTTATTATCTTCATAAACATTGTGCATTTCTGAAGGATCTTTTTCCAAATCGTATAATTCCCATTGGTTACTATCAAAATAGAAATGAATCAATTTGTATTTATCTGTACGTACTCCATGATGTCTGGGTACGTTATGTTCTCCCGGAAATTCATAATAGGTATAATAAATAGCATCTCGCCATTCACTCACTTCTCCTTTTACCAATTTACGCAATGATCTACCTTGAATATCTGAAGGTATGGTCACACCTGCATAGTCCAAAAACGTAGGAGCAAAATCAATATTCTGAACCAAATCACCTATAACTGTTCCTGCTTTAATCTCTTTGGGATATCTCATTAATATAGGAGTACGAAAAGATTCTTCATACATAAACCTTTTATCAAACCAACCATGTTCTCCCAAATAAAACCCCTGATCAGAAGTATATACTACAATAGTATTTTGACTTAAATTATTGTCATCTAAATAATCCAATAGGGTTCCAACACCGTCATCTACCGATTGAACTGTACAAAGATAATCCTTCATGTATCTATTAAATTTCCATAAAGCCAAATCCTCCCCCGTCAATTTAGACTTCACAAAATCTTCAATAATTGGATCATAGTGTGCATCCCAAACTTGTTTTTGCCTTTTATTCATTCTATCATACATTTTTTGATACGCTGCTCTATACTTTGTTTTTAATTTCTCTTGTTTGTCTAGCATTTTTAAATCATACACCACGTCCATATCCTTAAAAATACCCATTTCATGATTTAAAGCAGAGTTTCTACCCTTATACCTATCAAAAAAATTATGAGGAGGATTAAAAACTGTGCCATCAAATAAAGACATATGCTTTTGTTCTGGCATCCAAGAACGATGCGGAGCTTTTTGATGATACAGTACTACAAAAGGTTTGTTCTTATCTCTTTTATTTTTAAGCCAGTCTAGCGCTATTTCTGTTGTGATAGTAGTTACATACCCTGGAATTCTTTTTTTTTCTCCGTTTTCTATAAAATCTGGATTGTAATAGTATCCCTGACCAGGAAGAACATTAGAATAATCAAATCCTTGCGGTTTACCGTCCAAGTGGATTTTACCTACTAAAGCAGTTTGATATCCCACTTTTTGAAGTGACTTCACAAAATTATCCTGATCCCAATTAAATGCGTGAAAATTATCCACTTTACCATTAATATGACTATGCTTACCGGTTAACATTGCGGCTCTGCTTGGAGCACAAATCGAATTTGTAACAAAACCTCTGTTAAAAATTGCTCCTTCTTTGGCTATTCTATCAATATTAGGGGTATGATTAAGTTGATGACCATAAGCACTTATTGCCTGATATGCATGATCATCACTCATAATAAACACAATATTAGGTCGCGTAGTAACCTCGGGAAATGTCTTACTCATCCCCTTTTCTGTTTTGCTATTGCAGTTTGTAAGAGCAACAGTAGCTATGACTACCCCTAATAATCTAAAATATTTTAATTTCATACTTATCTCCTAATTTATGCTATTGAATGCTTGTAACACATTTGATACTAACAAAAGTAGATCCCTGTTCTAAAAATAATGTTTAAAATATTCTCAAAAACATCTAATTCTGTCCATAATTAGCCTCAAGACACCTTATCAATTCTATAAAAACAACTGTTTAAAAACCCACAACAGGAACTGATTAAAAAAAACAAATACAAACCTTTTTTAGACAATTACAAACATTAGTTTTTACACTGATAATTAAGTTTGTACATGTTCTGGATGATGCTCATTAAAAAACAATTTCAAACCAACTACGAATTCAATTTAACACATCATAAATAAAACAAACTCTTAATTATGAAAACCAACAAATACTTATTCGTAATCCTTATTTCTTTTTTGTTCTTTGGCTATAGTTATGGCCAACAGTACATAGTAGGATATGCCCCTTACTATAGAACATACCATCAAAATTTTGACTTTGGTAAATTTACACATGTACATTTCTTTTCTGTTTTCCCAACGGCCGAGGGAGGCTTAGCCTGGCCTAAAAATCAGGATTCTATCTCTATGTACAACAAATACCTGGATGTTTATAGAAGAAGTAAAGATGCAGGTTCAAAAGTTATATTAACTTTTGGTGGAATCGCAGAAAACGGTTCTAAGCACTTTGCAACTATGGCAAAAAACGATATATCACGAGCCAAATTTGTAAGCAATGCTATTAATATTTGTAAAGTCTGGAAAGCCGATGGTCTTGATATTGACTGGGAAAATAACGAACGTCCCTTACCACAGGAAGATATGGATGCTTATACCGATCTAATGACAGATTTACGAATTGCTGCAGACGCTAACAATCTTTCATTATCTACAGATGTTTCTTCCAGTGCATGGTTTGGGATTAATCAACCTGTAGAGGCTGTAGATCAAGCGCATTATATTAATGTAATGACCTACTCTTACAATGGATCCTGGTCACCGTCTGCCAAACATCATACAGACATTACTACATCTGTTAATCAAGGGCTTGGATACTGGACCAATCAAGGAATTAGTAAATCAAAGCTAAATTTGGGTGTTGCTTTTTACGGAGTACGTTATAAGGGAGCAAGTGCTCCTGGGCAACCATTTAACAGTACTGATTATAGAACTTTTACACAAGTCGAAGCGCTTATTGACTCAGGGTATACCGTTGTAGAAAACAATGAAAATGGAACGTATTGTTTTTCTGAAGCAACCAACGAAATTATCTTTTATGATAGTCCGGCAAACGTTGCTAATAAAATTAATTTCACCAAGACAAACGGATACGGAGGTGTTATTATATGGGAAATAGGGCAAGATAATCTTCAACAAACCCTTGCTACAGCTGTTGCAACAGGTAATACAGGTAATTTATTGCCAGTAGCAAATGCTAATGGGCCATATACCGCTGCTATGAACGAAACTATTACCTTTAGCAGTGCTGGTTCTAACGACCCTGATGGTTCTATTACATCTTACTCTTGGGATTTTGGAGATGGTGCAACCAGTACTCAAAATAATCCTGATCATTCCTACAGCACATCTGGCGTATTTACTGTTACTTTACAAGTATCAGACGATGCAGGTTCGACAGCTTCTGCGACTGCAACGGTTACTATTGCAGATCCCAATGGATGTACAGCTGCACATTATACACAAGGTGGTGGCTATGTAGCAGGAAGCCAAGTACAAAACAACGGAACTCTTTATGAATGTAAACCATTTCCTTTCTCTGGTTGGTGTAATGGTGCTGCATGGGCCTATGCTCCAGGTACTGGTACCTATTGGAGTTCTGCATGGACAGCAATTGGGCCATGTCAATCATCAAAAACAACTTCTTTGAATACTTCGGCATATACACTTTATCCTAACCCCATTATCGATACGAATGAAATACATCTAAAAGTTAGTAAAACTTCTAATGCTTCTATAATACTATATAATCAGATAGGACAACGAATTACTTCAATAGTATCACATAAAGAATTGGCTCAGGGAACACATACATTTGCTATTGGTAATTCCTTAAAAACAGGAATATATTTTGTAAAAGTAACTATAGATGGCCAAGAGGAAATAATTAAAATATTGAAACGATAAAACTAAATAGTAAGTTTCAATAACCCTATGTAGTTATTGATTTTTTGGGTTCAATAGTTATAAAAATATCCCGATAGGAGCATTAAAACACTCTTATCGGGATATATATTAGTTATTTAACTCTTACTTATTTCTTTAGTAATTGTTTAACAGTCTGTTGACCATCAACAGTAACTTTAATAAAATATTGACCAACAGGTAAATTAAGATTTGATATGGTAAGTGTACTTTCAGCTTTGAAAGTTCTAGAGTATAACAATCTTCCTATGTTATTGAATATTTGAACTTTTGCTTCACTATAATTATCGTTATTCATGGTAATATTCAATACATCTTTAAATGGATTAGGCGATATCGATAATCCAATAGTTTTATTGAGTACAATTTCATTTGGGTCTTTAGTATTCGAAGATACATCTGTTGAGTTTTCTACTGCCGAGCTTTCAACAACGAACTCTTCTTTTATTGCAGGACTTGTTGGGACACATCCATTTATAACTACATCATCAATATACACCCAATCCTGGTTACCAGAAGCATCTGCTCTAAACCTAAGTTGTGTATTAGTAGTAAAAGGCCCTGCTATCACAACCTGATCATTATATCTGGTATCATTAACAAATTCATCATTTAGATTCCACTCTTCTACTGTTGTAAAGTTTGCCCCTCCATCACTAGACAATTGTAGCCAAAAATCTTCATTTACATTATCCATACTTCTACAGTAATATGAAAAATCAATGGTTAATTCTTCATAAGTTGAAAGATCAAGGTTAGAAGTGGTCATGACAGAAGTTGAAGTATTATCTCGCAATCGTATACAATAGGTACCCGAGTTTGCATATGCGGCATCACTTGCACTTCTTCGAGCATCACTTCCGCCACCTGTCCAAATTCCCCATCCTGCTTCAAAATCTTCAGAATTGATTACAGAATACGTACATTCTCCAGGAGGATTAGGATCTTCTAAACATGCTGCAGTTAATACTTGTGCCGCAGAAAGTGCAAAATTATATACAGTTACTGCATCCATTTTTCCGTTGTAAAAACTATCTAGATTATTACCAAAGCTATCCGCAGTTTGTACACCTCCTAACCCTCCAGATCCTGTATGAGTAGGAACGTTAGCTGGAGCTGCATTACTAGAGGCCGCCAAGACACCATCGATATATAATTCATGACTTGTTATACTACCATTATATACAAGTGCAATATGATGCCAATCACCATCATTTGGAAAAGCCGCTGTTAATTGGTTGGTAGAAACATTTAGACTTTTTACAAGAGATTCCAAATTAGTTCCATTCAATCGCATTACTATACCATTCGATCCTCCTCCTTCTTCAAAAAGGTTCTGAATACCAGATAATGATGTAGGTTTTATCCACATACCAATACTTCGTTGTGAAGTTGCAGCTATTAAAAATGGACCTGGGTTTTGGCTATACTGTATTTTAGTGGCTCCATCAAAAATTGCAGATTGATCGCCTTCTTTAAAATCTACTGTATCAAAAGTGAGTGTCCCCACCGTAGAAAGTGGATTATTACCATTACTAGAAGCATCGTTTGCAGCATTAGCGGTATCGAAATTCCAAAACGCGATATAAGTATCAGGAGCTACACATGATGGATCAACTGGCGTTGAAATATCAATAATTTCTGGTAATGGAACCGTATTTCCATTACTACGGTATGTTGGTAAAGGCGCAGATACATCAATAAGATGTGTTCTTAGATCTGTACTCATGTCATTTGCAATTGTTAAAATAGCATTGTCTGGTGATCCTGCCAGCAAATTTGTAGTTTCACTTATATCAGTAGTTAAATTATAAAGTTCGTATGAAGCAGTTTCATAGTAATGAATTAATTTATAATCCCCTTTTCTGATAATAGAAACCGGCCTTTGGTCTCTTTGAGAATTTGCTATATACCCAGGAAAATGCCAATACAAAGCATCTCTATTTAAATTTGGATTTGTACCATTAAGCATAGACCATTGGCTTACTCCATCGATTGGATAATTTGATGGTAACGTTCCTCCTGCCATATCAATTACTGTAGGATATAAATCAAAAGCCACAATTGGAGTATTATTTACAGTACCCATATTGGCTAATAAACCTTGAGACCATGCAAAGGTAACAGAGCGAATTCCTCCTTCTGTATATTCTCCTTTCATACCTTTTAGCGGCGTATTATCTTCAGGTCCATTGGCTCCGCCATTATCAGAAATAAAATACACCAAAGTATTAGCAGACAACATATTACCTGGATTTCTAGGATCGGGGGTTGTTTTCAAATAATCAACAATACGACCTATGGTCTGATCCATTCCTTCTAAAATTGCTGCTTGCGCTACATTATCATGCCCTATTTGACTAGGGTTAGTGTTATTTTTTGCTACGTACTTCGCATACAAATCTGGTCTGGCATTAGCTTGCCCCCATGGACCATGTATTGCATAGTTACTAAAATGCATAAAGAATGGGGAATTATTATTAGCATTCATAAAATCTATGGCGGCATCTCCCATTGCATCGGTGACGTGCTTTGCTGTTCCTGTAAGAGAATTATCTCCCGCTAATGCCATAGATTCTGCAGAGGTATAAGGATCTGCATAGACATCTAGTTCTGGTCCTATTCTAGCATGAAATTCCCAATTACCACCATTACTAGCTGCAAAATATGAACCCGGAGCTCCATCAGAATCTCCGCCATAATTAAAATCAAACCCTTGATCTGTAGGGGCATTGTTTTGGCTACCTCCAGAGTGATACTTTCCAAAATGTGCAGTAGTATACCCTGCAGTTTTAATGGTTTCTGCTATGGTAATAGCACTCGCAGGGATTTCGTCTTCTCCATTCGACAATCCTTGATCAGGACCAACCAGCAGAGATGAACTACTTCCCCTATTCAAGCTATTTACAGCAAATACGTTATTATCTGGTCTGGAAGCCCATTGACCACTTAATATTGCTGCTCTTGTAGGTGCACAATTCGCTCCATTCACATAAGCATTTGGAAAAGCTATTCCCTCACTAGCCAAAGTTTCAATTATAGGAGTTTCATAAAAATCACTGGGGTTGTTTAAACTGGTTTCGTTAGAACTTACCTGTGACCACCCCATATCATCAGCAATAATAATAACAATATTGGGGGATTGGGAATACAAAAGACTACTTATTCCAAAAGTAAAAAGTAACAATAAAGACTTTGCAAATTTTTTCATAGCATATAGTTTATAATTAATATTTGACAAATCGGTTTCTAGTAACTTAAATTAGTTTTGTCAATAAAACATTTTCAGTTTTATCTGTTCACAGCATACAACAACGCCATGATCACTATGTATTTACATTTTAAGGGTAAGTGTTTACGGTAATATGCTTTTAAAAAGCTTAAAAAGGAATAGGACACTAAATAAATACTGTTGCATATACAATACTAACACTGTAAATCATATTTATTTAATGATACAAACAACTATTAACAGGGGTAAAAAGTCAAACGCTTTCTTGATGTTTGTAATATATTATGTCAATCAAAACAAAAAATTTATGTTTTTTTTAACATTACAAAAGTAAAGATAAAAACAGGAATATCAATACATATAAAACTCAAAATAATTACGTAAAAACCTTACTTTTAATTTATTAAAACATCAAAACATACTATTTTAATAACCATATTTTAAAAATCATGTTGTCTAACTATAGTAGGCATAAATTTTTAATTTAATGAGAAATCTAACTTTGTTACTTCCTTTTAAATCATTAATTTAGAACATTATTATCCCATGATATGTTATTTCCGAGAACAAATATAGAGCAAGAGCTTGGTCGACTAAGAGATAAAGAATTTGAAAACTCTAACTGGAGGCAACAGGTATATCAAATTCTTAACGAAAATTACAATACTACGCTCAAAGATGTGGTTGGAGATCAAAAAACCTCATCCATACCTATCTCAGAAAACACCTTTGATTTTGATTTGTTAGAAACTCACAATATTTATCATATTGATCAGATTAAAAAGATTTGTATTGATTATCGATTACGTTTTTTAGATCTCACTTATTTTAAAGGAAAAATACCTAAAAGAGTAATTACTACTATTAAAAGTCTGGAAGAACAACATACTACCAAATTACTACGTCTAAAAATTGTAGCTCCATCCAAATTGTTTAAACTAGAAAACATGGATGATCCGTTGCTATTTGCTCCTATGGGAAATGACTATTTTTATTTAGTTGATAAATGGGGTGATGATCTTCACCCGTTACGTAAATTCTTCATGTGGTTTTTCAAATCTTTCGAAAATTTACTTTTTCTTACCTTTTTAATTAGCCTTTTACTTACTTTTATGGTTCCTATAGGTTTATTTAGCAAGCAAAGTGATACGACTACCTTTATAATAACATTTTTCTTTATGTTTAAATCGGTAGCTGCCATTGTATTATTCTATGGTGTAGCACTAGGTAAAAACTTTAATACAGCCATTTGGAATAGTAGGTATTTTAATGCATAATAATTTTGCAATATGTTTCACGAAAGCGAATATGAAAGGGTATACACCGGTAGTTTGGTAATTGTTCAATTTTTACAAAATTTGTTACAAGAAAATGAAATTGGCTCAATTACAAGAGATGATATGAAATCAGGTATGATGGCAGGTTTTGGAGGTGGAGTTCCTCATCATATTCAACTATTTGTAAAAAAAAATGACCTGGAAGAAGCACTACCAATTATTAAAAACAACATCTAATAAAATGGAAAACGAAAACAAGCCTACCCGAAAAAATTGGGATTTGATGATAGGTATTGCCTTAATACTATTTGGAAGCTTAAGATTATATAATAGATTACAAGCGCAAGCCGAATGGAATTTTAGAACCATATTAACCCTTTCTTTTATATTATATGGTGGGTTCTTGGTATATAGACATATTCAGACTACCAAGAAGAATTAATCCGGTATAAAGGTTATCGTTTTCTCGAACAACCTGAAGCCTGCAAATACGCTATAAACATCTTTCCCTTCTATATTGTTGGGTGAGATAATGGGTTGAAAGAACGGATTACCCTTTTGATTTTCATTTAGAAAAACTGCTTTTAAAGTGGTGAAAAATTTTTCATCTATTATAATTTTTAGTTTATACTGTTCTCCAGGTACTATTAAAAACTCATCTGAATCAGTAGTTTGATACATTTTATTTTCGTCTAAATAAGTGAGCTTAATTTCTTCTTAATTTTCGTTTCTAATGGTAACAATAGCACCTTTTATCACCAATTTATCTTTAATATTTTATGTTAGTTTTTACAAAATAGAGTCGAATGAATATGGATTCTTTCTTGCATATACATTATATATTGAAATACCCCAAGTTCTTTCTCTCTTACGTTTTGTTATTTTATGAAATTGAATCCCTAAATCCAAACGGTGATAGTTTTCACCTTTAAAATTATTTTTCTCGGTATTAAATAAAAAAACATTGTCATTATCACTGGTATTACCGTTCTCTATAGGAAAGTTATCTTCTGGAGAAACATCAATTGTAAACGGTATTCAAGCCCCGAACAATTCTATTTTGACCAAAAACTTATTTTGTAGATATGAATACTATTCTGTAAAAAATATCAAACTTAATCAAATTTGCATTATATTTATACTACCCCTTTCTCAATACTTATATAAAAATCAACTAATATAAAAGTTATTGTTTTGATTTTTATTATTAATACTATCCACATCTGTCAAATAAATTTATTTATTACATTTTTGACAGATAAGAGGTATTGTTTCCATCATTCTAGTAAAAAAACCTTACGTCACAAAAATTTAATAAATACGTTAAAGTTGATTTGGTAAATACCTTTTTAACACTATACTAATGTGAATTATTTAGTTGCATTAGAAAGAGTTATAAATCCGTAAAGCCTCATTAACAACTTAATCAAATTGAATTTAAAATTGAATAGGTTTGAAGCGATATTTACTATTTATTTTACTAATTTTTAAAATGTCATATATCTGTGCTCAAGAAGAAGATCCTTGGGTTCTGGGGATTGGTGTCAATATTGTTGATAATTCTGGGAGTCAATTTAAAGAATTAATTAATATCGAGGAAAACTGGAATATTTCTCGCTTACTTAAAGTAACAATGGAAAAAAGATTCGAATATGACTATGGAATCGAAGCTACATTTTCTATAAACCAATTTCTAAGAAAGAAAAAAATAAATAGTGAATTAAATACCAGAGATCTTAATTATTATGCCATTGATATTATGCTAAAAAATTATATCTCTAATTATTGGAAAGATCCTAGGCATGCTAAAAACATAATGTATATTATTGGTGGTTGGGGAGGAAACTTTTTTAATGGGGGAATTAATAATTCATTCAATATTGGTTTTGGCATCAATTTTAAAACAAGCTACACGACCAGACTTAATTTACAAACGGTAGGGAAATTTTCTATAGACAATAATACTCCCGGTAATGCTAATCACTTACAACATTCTGTTAGTTTTATATTTCATCTATGGCAAAATCCTTATAAAAGATCTTATAGAAGATCTATCGCCAATACTACATTCTAGTAATCCATAAAATATACCCCTAAACCTAAAAAACATACTAATATATTTTGAGGTCTAGGGGCTAAAAATAACCAAGTGATTTTGATTGGTTATTTGATCATTATTCGTGATGTTTTATGAAATCCTTTATCTCCTGTAATTTTAACCAGATACATTCCAGATTTAAGATTGTTTAGGACGAGTGTTTGTTGTGCATTATTTAAGGTTCCTAAACCTTGTTGATATACCATACGTCCATTCAACCCAAATATTTCTATTTTACTGTTTGTTACTGGTTGATGGGATGATACATGTATCTCGCCATTAGAAAGTGTTGGGTATAATACTGGCCCTTTTATAACTTCTTCTGGTTTAACAACTTCAACTACTTCTTCGGCAATTTCTTCTATTACCTCTTCCTGTTCATCTTCTTCTGTAATGTCTTCTGAAGCACTAGATGAGTTTATAGAACGTATTGCCCAACCAAACGATGTAACAAAAGGATCAGATATTAATCTAAATCGAATCACTATTTCATCTCCTTCTTCAAAAAAGTTAAGTAGATCTATTGATTGTTCTTTAAACAAATCATCATTAATTGCTGCAGCGTCCCCTAGGTTATATACAGTGGTCCACTCAGGAAATCTTTCTGCATCATAAATATCTAATTGTTTCCATTCTTTTAAATCTGTAGATGCATCTATAACAACTACATCATAAAATTGATTAGGAGTTGGATTAAATTCTACTATTGCTACATCTTCGTATTTAAAATCTTTATATTCCTGGCTAACAATAATCGGATGTTTTAAAACGGTTTGGTATTGTGTTCCGTTTTCATAAGGGTGGTCCCTATTATTTAGTACAGGTTGACTCACCGTTTCGTTAACATTGTCTATTACAAATTCTCCGCTATACGTATACACATCTGATGGTTCAAAAGTTTGTATGGCTACCAAAGAAGACGGATCTTCATAATCTACGATATCGAATTTAAGAATTGACTGTATTGAAGTGCTTTCGCTTCCTATAGCTTGCAACCCGATACTATGATTGCCCTCTTCTACTCCTTCTACCAAATAAGTGAATTCTGCTCCGGCTGCTATATTATCGGTTATTTCGTCTATCTCTTCACCATCCAAAAAGATTTTTATTGCAACAATATCTTCATTTTTTTGAGTATAAGTAATCACTGCATTCGTATTTGATATCGACTCCTGATCAACGCTTACAACAGTTGGCGGTGCATAATATGCTGGTGGTTCATATCCTTCTAATTCTTCTAAAGTGGCACTCCAAACTCCTCGACCATGAGTTGCTAATACTACCTCATCATTCACTATTTTCATTTGCCATACAGAGAACGCCGGTAACCCTGCTAATAAGGCCCAATGTTTACCACCATCCAGCGTTTGAAACACTCCTATATCAGTACCTACCCATATCCTATCTTTGTCAAAAGGCATTTCTACTAAACTATGAATTGCAACATCAGGAAAACCTCTATCCTCTCCTAAAGAGAAGCCAGAAATGTCCTCCCAGGTTTGTCCCAAATCCTCTGTTTTAAGAACTTTGGCGGCTCCTTGCTGAGAAAACAACACATACGCTCTATCTTTACTGGTTGGCGATACACCAATCCCCGAAATAGTGTTATCATGTGTAACACCATCTCTTGGATCTATAAATACTGAAGTTGGCTTAAAAGAAATTCCGTTATCTTCTGAAACGTGCATTACAAACTCACCCGATTCTCTTATCGCATTTCCGGCCCATACGACATCAGGATTTGCAACAGAAACTTCTACATCCAACGAACTGGATACTCCTCCATTAGATCTTATAACTGCATAATTATCAGGTATCGGTGTTAACTCCCAGGACTCAGCAAAATTTCCCGATCTCCATATTCCACTTACACCTGGGCTAAAAAGGGTATTAGGATTATTATTAGCATTTGCAATTTTAGAATAAAATGGTGATCCACCACCAGACTCTCCATGTCTGGCAAAAAAACCTTGTCCATTCACATATCTCACAAAGTTGTTAAATTGTGATCCACCAATAAATTTATTAGCGTCATCATAATTCCAAATTACTTCGAAACCATCGCCCCCAATAATAAATTGGTATTGAGTTTCATCATTGGCCTGATTACCGGTTAAAGAAATCCAGGTACCATTATCTTGTGCTCCAGCCATATAATCACTAACTCCATTGCGCTTATCTGCCCCATAAAACTGAGTACAATTTAATCCTACAGCGGCCGTAGACCAATCATTAAGGGTTGTTCCTGGATCTAATAGATAATCTGTATGATAGATCCCTCCGTCGTTGGCCAAAAGAAGTTTAAATTTCTTTTCTGGAAACCTAGTTATGTATGCTAGACCGTGTTGATCTACATGCACATAATCATTTAATTCATTGTTATATCCTGCTGCAATAGGTTGTGCCTCATAGAATAATTTTTTACCCTTTATCTTTTTTCCTGCTTTTTTTATTTCTACTCGATTTACAATTACTCCTCCTGTATAAAACACATTTTCGTTAAAAGGATGTGCCATAATTACATTATCATACCAACCTTGCCCTGTAATTAAATTTCCCTGAGCCGGAGTTCCTTCAAATTCTAAAAGGGTAAAGGATGCTCCTGCATCACCAGAAACATAAAAATCTGTATTGACAGCAGTGGTTGCCCCACTAAAAGAAAAAGCAGAAATAAGTACCTTATTAGGATTTACAGGTGATACATCTAATTCAAAACGATAATTATTAGCGTTATAATCATTTTTATCTAGTACCAAGTCCCAGGTTACTCCTCCGTCAATACTTTTAACTACTCCTATTTCGGCCACTCCAGCATATAAAACATTAAAATTAGTAGGATCATGATTTATATCTTGTACATTACCTTTATCATACGTCTGTTGCCAGGTTTCTCCACCATCATTGGTAACATAAATACCGGTACTACTTGCTACAATTAAATTATTATCATCTTCAGGGTTTAGTGCCAGCCTTCCTATACCTCCAAAATTCTTTGTGTTACTAAGGTAATCCCAGCTACGTCCTTCATTCGTAGTTTTTAATAGTCCAATACCACCTATGGCATCCAGATTACGAAAAGGTTCTCCTGTACCTATATACAATTTCCTAGAATTCGTCTGACTTATTGCAATAGTAGATGTTGCCAGGTTTGGCACCTTATAATCTGTTAGATTTTCCCAAGTTTTACCAGCATCAACGGTTCTCCATAACCCTCCTCCTACAGAACCGGCATACCATTTATCAGGATTATCAGGAGCTACAGTAATACCACGCACCCTTCCTGGTACATTAACAGGTCCTCGTTCTTTCCATCTAATAATACTAGCTCCTTTTTGTTTAGAATTGGAACTTCTCTTCAACGCTTTTTCATGTTCTACCATCAAAAAGCCTCTTTTATAAGTTGGATTATTTGCATCTATAGGTTTTAAAATATTCTTCCTATACTCAGCCATCTCTTCGATTCCTTTTCTTTTCTGGTTGGGGTTTTTTCTATATTTTTTTGTTGTCTCAACTTCTGGATATATAATGGAGGTATCTGTTGGAGTTGAAACCGAATTTGTGTTACACGATGAGTAAATTATCAGTAGTAGAAGTAAAATAGATAATTTTCTAAAGTAAGATTTGTGTGTTATCATAATACATTAATTATTTAGGTTAATAATTGTTATTTGCGTTTGAGTTTTATCTTTAGTAAGTGAAGAATTGTCATTTTTTTTAGGATCTGGGACATATAATGTACCTATATAAGGAGTTAATTTTAGTGAGGTAACATCGTTCCATTCTATTTTACTACCTCTATAATGTCCATCTTTAATAATTTCTTTGGTAGTGGTATTACGTACTTTATAAAAAAAATGAGTGGCTGGGTCTCCTTGTTTTATAGTCCTGCTTACAATCAACTCCATGGTTTTATTACTATTCATCATGGAAATTTCTTTTTTGTGGGAATCAAATATGGGGGTAATAGGTTTCATGATCTCTGAGTTAGCATCATTCTTTTTAATCGTTTTACATTGACTAAAAGAAAACATGGTAAAGGCAAGTAAAAAGCCGGTTAATCTTTTTTTATGAATCATTACTCCTTGGTTTTAAGAATCAACGAGAGCGGGGGGCAAATAACATATAGCTTTTAAAACTATACTAATAATGATGCCTTTATTAAAAGAAAACAATCAGGTTTGTGAATTACCTATATATTATTTTTCAAAGGCTAATTACACTCAAAATATTAAGAAACATTAGTGAATCAGATATAGTTCTAATTTAACTTTTTTTTTGAAGAAAATGTAGATTATGATGTTAATTAAAACCTAATACATTTGGTAATAAAAATAGAAGAAAGCATAAAAAAGCCGTTAAATGAACTTAACGGCTTTTTTATCATTATTCTTATTCAAAATTTGCTTCATAAAACTTACAAAACAAATTAAACTCTATACTATACAGTTACTGTATACATTTTATTTCTTAATTCTTTTATTTTTGAATCTCTCATATACTCATCAAAAGTAGCATAACGATCAATAACTCCATTTGGGGTTAACTCTATAACTCTATTTCCTACTGTTTGCGCAAATTCGTGATCATGAGTAGTAAATAAAACTGTTCCTTTAAACTTTTTAAGAGAATTATTAAAAGCTGTAATCGATTCTAAGTCAAGGTGATTTGTAGGTTCGTCTAGCATAACTACATTTGCTCTTGTCATCATCATTTTGGATAGCATACATCTTACTTTCTCTCCTCCCGATAGTACATTTGATTTTTTTAAAGCTTCTTCTCCACTAAAAATCATTTTACCTAAAAAACCACGAATAAATACTTCTTCTCTTTCTTCTTCTGTTGTTGCCCATTGACGCAACCAATCTACCAATGTAAGATCATTTTCGAAGTATTCGCTATTATCTGCTGGCAAATATGATTGAGTAGTAGTAATTCCCCATGCAAAATCTCCATGATCAGCCTTTTTCTTGCCATTTAGAATTTCATAAAAAGCGGTCGTAGCTCTAGAGTCTTTAGAAAATACAACTACTTTATCTCCTTTAGCAAGATTAACATCTACTCCTTTAAAAAGCACATCACCATCCTGACTAGCCGTTAACCCTTCTATATTTAATATTTGATCACCAGCTTCTCTATCACGTTCAAAAATAATTGCAGGATAACGACGACTAGAAGGTTTTATATCTTCAATATTTAGCTTATCGATCATTTTCTTTCGAGAAGTAGCTTGTTTTGACTTTGCTACATTGGCACTAAATCTCGCTATAAATTCCTGTAGTTCTTTTTTCTTTTCTTCTGCTTTCTTATTTTGTTGAGCTCTTTGTCTAGCTGCTAACTGAGAAGATTCATACCAAAACGTATAATTACCGCTATAGTTATTTATTTTACCAAAATCGATATCCGAAATATGTGTGCATACAGCATCTAAAAAGTGTCTATCGTGAGATACTACAATTACTGTATTATCAAAGTTTGCCAAAAAGTTTTCTAACCAAGAAATAGTTTCATAATCCAGATCATTGGTAGGCTCATCCATTACTAAAACATCTGGGCGCCCAAATAAACATTGTGCAAGCAAAACCCTAACTCTTTGCTTGGTATCAAGATCAGACATCAGAGTATAATGCAAATCTTCTTTAATACCCAGATTAGATAGCATAGCCGCAGCATCACTATCTGCATTCCAACCATTCATTTCTTCAAATTTTACTTGAAGCTCTCCTATCTTTTCTGCATTTTCATCTGTATAATCTGCATATAAAGCATCTATCTCTTTTTTTATCTTATAGAGTGGTTTATTACCCATTATAACAGTTTCTAAAACCGAAAACTCATCATATGCATAATGATTCTGTTCTAAAACAGACATTCGTTTTCCCGGTTCTAAATGTACATGTCCGGATGTAGGTTCTATAGATTTTGAAAGAATTTTTAAAAATGTAGATTTTCCAGCCCCATTTGCTCCGATAATACCATAGCAATTACCTTGTGTAAAAGCTGTATTTACTTCATCAAAAAGTACGCGTTTACCAAATTGAACCGAAAGATTTGAGACTGACAACATAATGTAAAAAATTGTAAAGTTAATTTTGCCGCAAAAGTAGAAAAATGCTTTTAGAACTTGAAAAGAATCTATGACTAATTTAATCGTATTAAACAGAATCCTCTTGTTATTTGATAAACAAACTTATTCATCTAAAAAATATGCTTTATTCTACTCATAAAAAGCATATTTACACCTCTATTTATTATTACAAAACATGTACTTATATAAAAAATTCACATAATATTATGATAATAAAACACAGTAATTGTATTGATATACAACCTTTTTAAGTAGAATTAACTTATAATTAACAAACTCAAAAAGAGTTTCCTTTTATTTTTGAACCTACAGCAAATTTATACCCCAAAACACCATGCAACGAATTGTAAACCTTTACCTTATACATATAATTTTGATTTCCTGTTTTTTATGTGGCTGTAATACCTCTATAGAAGAAGAAAAAAACTATGCCTATTTTGGTGGTGAAATAGTAAATCCAAATACCAATTATATCGTTATGTTTAAAGGTAACAACTATAACGATACGATAAGACTAGACAAAAACAACAGGTTTTTGTACAAAATAGAAAATTTGGAAGAAGGTGTTTATACTTTTAAGCATAATCCAGAAAATCAAGTTGTTTTACTAGAAAAGGGAGATAGCATACTAATACGTTTAAATACTATAGAATTTGATGAATCTCTGGTGTTTACAGGAAAAGGTTCTAGAAAAAACAACTTTCTTATTGATATGTATTTGCAAAATGAGATTGAGCGTAAAAAATTAACAAGAGCTAATTTTATGTCGCCTTCTTCTTATTTTAAAAAGAACCAAGATTCTTTATTAAATAATAAATTAGTTGCTTTTGATAAGTTGGTTCAAAAAAATGAATTGAGCGATCTTGCAAAGAAAATCACCCATTCTACTATAGTTTTAGATTATTATGGCAGACATGAGATTTTTTATAATAGTAGGTACAAATTAGGAGGAATGGATCTTATTGAAAAATTACCTCCATCCTTTTTTAGTTACCGTAATAGAATAAACTTTAATGACAATGATCTGGAGAGACTATATTCGTATCATAGATTTTTAAATTATTATTTTGCAAATGCAACTATTGCCAACTATGGTAAAAAGCTACCTCAATATCATGATCCTTTTGGAAATACAATCTATAGGCTAAAAATGATTGATAGCCTTATTGATCATTCTTTTATCAAAAACAGTCTTTTAAGAGGAACTACAATTCGTTTTCTACTCGATAGTAAAAACAATAAAGAGTCTAATCAAGTATTAAATCAATATTTAGCAGTAAGTTCTAATAAAAAGTCACAACGAGAGTTAAAAAAATTATCTAAGTCTATTTCAAACCTACGCCCAAACAAATTAATTCCCGATCAAGATTTGATCACATCAAAAGGTGAAATTGTAAAATTATCCTCTCTTTTTAATAAACCTATTACTGCGCTCTATTTCTGGTCTATGGAAAGTAAAGATCATTATGTGAGAGCACATAAGAAAGCGGCTTATCTTAACACTTTATATCCTGATATAGATTTTATAGCGGTAAATACAGATGGTGACCAAACCAAAAATTGGTTAAAAACAATACAGAGGCATCACTATAAAACTAACTATGAGTATGGTTTCAAATATCCAAAATGCTCTTCTGAAGAATTGGTTATTCATTACAGAAACAAAGTTATTTTGGTTGATAACCAAGGTAAGATTATAAATCCAAATGCAGATTTATTTGCTGGTATTTTTGAAAGACAATTGATGCAATACAGCCAATTGGCTAGTCTTGAAAATTAAGATCAATAATCTATTTACCAAAAAAATCCCCCTAGGATTCACTAGAGGGAAATTTATATATTTAAAAAATAACTTTTAGTTTTTTAGTTTCCTTTTTTATAATCTTCAAGAAACTTTGCCAAACCTATATCAGTAAGTGGGTGTTTTAATAATCCTTCAATAGAAGAAAGAGGCCCAGTCATTACATCTGCTCCAATTTTAGCACAATCTATTACATGCATTGTATGTCTTACTGAAGCTGCAAGGATCTCTGTATTAAATCCATAGTTATCATAAATCATTCTAATTTCTGCAATAAGATTAAGACCATCGGTAGAAATATCATCAAGTCTTCCAATAAAAGGAGAAACATAGGTAGCTCCTGCTTTGGCAGCTAACAAAGCCTGACCTGCAGAAAACACCAAGGTGCAATTGGTTTTAATTCCTTTATCACTAAAATATTTTATTGCCTTAATACCATCCTTAATCATTGGTACTTTTACAATAATTTGCTCGTGTAATTTTGCCAGCTCTTCACCTTCCTTGATAATACCTTCAAAATCTGTAGAAATTACTTCTGCACTTACATCTCCTGTAACAATTTCACATATTTTTTTATAGTGATTGATTATATTTTCTTTTCCCGTGATACCTTCTTTAGCCATCAAAGATGGATTTGTGGTTACTCCATCCAGAACTCCTAAATCTTGCGCTTCTTTGATCTGATCAAGATTTGCAGTATCAATAAAAAATTTCATATTTCTACGTTTAAAATTGTTGTGTTTAAATTTTGTACTTTTCGTTTAGCACGCGAATATAAAAAATAATCATCCTTGTCTTATATTATATTCGCTTTTTAACCTTAAATTTTATACTTCACAAAAGTAATTCTTTAAGTTTTATTTTTAATTTCCGCCTATGAAAGCGGTTATAATTTATAATGATTCATCAATAATCTTTCATATGCTTTATCTGGTAAAATTCGTTTCAAGACTATCGAAAACTTTTGCATAAAAGCTCCTACTTTATAATGTACTTTTGGATGTTTACTATTTATAATTTTATAAACTGCTTTTGCCATATCCAAAGGATCGCTACCAGAATCTACATGACTATCCATTAAATTTAGAGTATCTCCATACGGTTTCTTATAAGGTGAATCTTCGATAACGGGGGCATGATAACGACCAGCAGCAATATTGGTTGCAAAATCCCCAGGGGCTACATTGGTCATATGGATATTGAAACTTTTTAGTTCCATTCTCCAAGCCTCTGTGGTCATTTCGAGAGCTGCTTTTGATGCACTATAAACTCCTCTATAGGGTAATCCCATATAAGCAGCTATAGAAGTTATATTTATAATTAATCCACTACCTTGCTTGCGCATTGCAGGTAATACTGCTTTGGTAACATTAACAGGTCCAAAATAGTTGGTGGTAAAATTTTTTATGATCTCTTGTTCAGGAATTTCTTCTAACGGTCCTGTTATACCCGCTCCCGCATTATTTACCAATACATCTAATCGACCATGTTTTTGTAAAATCGTTTCTACGGCAGTCGAAATACTTTGTGTATCACTAACATCCAGTTGTAGCAATGTAAAATCATGAAAATTAGTAAATCTGGACGGGTTTCTACTCGTACCATATACAACATAACCTCTTTCTGCCAAATAGAGACCTATGGATTTTCCTATGCCAGAAGACCCTCCTGTAATTAATACTACCTTATTGGTTTGATTTGCGCTCATGCCCGCAAATATACAATTATGACACGATGATTTATGATAAAATAATTATCATTTTTTAAGCAATTAGAGCTTTTTCTATAAAATAATTCTTTAATCCAATTTGATTTTTACTTCTATGGCAATATCATTCCAAAGTTTATTTTGATGATGCTCTCCACATATACTATTTAACTCATCATAAGCATTTTGCCAATTAAAAAAACTCATATCAGGAATAACACCTTTTAACAATAGTTCAGAATCATTTATAGTGATAGCAAAAATTACTTCTTGCTCTATTCCATTCATTTCAAAGTTAATGTATGCGTTTTCGGCATTGTATTTTGTTACTTTCCCTCTGATAGTAGGTGTAAAAAACGAAAAAAAATGGCGAATATTTTTAGATCTTTCTTCGTTATTACCAACATTAACAGTTTCTGTTTTTATGATGACTTCTGCGTCTTTAATAATATCTATCGGTACATCTCCATAATTTTCATTAAACGTATAACTAATCTCATCAAAATTTCCACATACAGAAACCCTAGTATCAAAATCAGGGTATTTAAAAGCTGTCCATTTTATCTGAATTTTATTATCAGTATCCTCATCTTCAATCGATGTAAGTGTTTCCAAAAATTGTCGAAAAACCAGTTTTTCCTCCATTGTTAATTGCTTAGCACCTGCTGGCGGCATCATATTTATAGATTTTGTCTCTATTCTATCCAATATTTCATGAATAACAGGTTTTATTTTTTTATAGCTATCATATCTACTTGATCCAATTTGATGATATTCATGACAAGAAATACATTTTGTATCTATAATTGATTTTAAATTATTTTGATAAAATATTTTTGCTTCTTTATTAATTTTTTCTTCTCCTCTCAAATCTTCTTCTGTATCAGAAGAGCACCCAACTATAATACTCATTATTACAAACGTTAAAACGTTCCTTCCCTTTTTCAATAACATCTAATTGATTATTTTTTTTATACGATTAAAAAATCATGTAAACAGTCTATCTTAATATGATTTTGGCCTTTTAGATATTGAGGGGGGAAGTACTTAATATACAGCTATAATTATCAAGCTAAGTCTTTGTAGATATCTAGTAATTTAGAGCTCTAAATTTTTAAAAGCATCTATTTAAAGGTTGCATACAATATAATTGCTTCACGATTAAACTGTAGATTTAACGCATGAGCATTATACTTATTGTATAACAACAAATATACTACTGTTTAATTGTAAAAATTTTAAAAGTATCTGGCAAGGAATTTTGGGATTGAATTAAATCTTTATGAAAAAAAATATTATTACATAGTAAAAACAAAAATCATAGAAAGTACCATAGTATTCGAGGCATATAATTTTGATATTAGAATAACCGAAGAGCCATATCAATTAAAACACTAGATATAAATAGTTACAAACAAAATATTCATAAAAAAAGGTACCTATCTTCAACAAGTTGAAAATAGGTACCTTCTTTAGATTGTACTTAAAGAACTTTTACATTTGTTCTGATAACTTAGCTAGTTCATTTGATTTAATTTGCATATACTCACTTAGTTTCTCTATTTCTTCTCCAGGAAGTATATTCATAAGACGATTATATTGTCTACTAAGATCATTACTTGCTTTGCTGAGTTTAAGAAAAGAGTCCATATCTTTTGCCTTTACCGCTTTCCTATAATTTGCGACATAATTTTCATAATCTTTTACATATTTCTTAGAGAAAGAATTATCTGTAGTTTCGAATGTACCAGGTATATGCAAAGTTGCATTATCGGTTTTACTATCTTTTTTAGTAGATTTTTTCTTTTTAGTAGATTTTTTTGTCTTTTTATCTACAACTTTTTCTTTTACATTTTGTTCTAAACGAATTCTTGTCGTATCTGATATAGGAATGGTTTGAACAGTATCTGTTCTTTCTTCTTTTATATCTTTTTTACATGATGACAAAAAAGATATCATCAAAATGCTAAGCAAAATGATTATTAGGGGGCTTTTCATAATATGTTTATTTTGACTAATTATATGTGTCCTGTATTCATTGTTAAATTTTCAACTTTTTAAATAAAAGTTAATATTTTCAACAAGCAACCAATGAACAACTATAAAATTCGTAAATAAAACAAGAAAATCCAACTAAATCATCCAATTATTAAGAATAAAATTACAGAATCATCATTTTTAATTCTTCTAAACTCAACTCTTTTTGGTCACCAGACTGCATTTCTTTAACCGTAAATGTATTATTTTCTATCTCAGAAGTTCCTGCAAGCACAACATAGGGGATATTTCTCTTATTGGCATACCCCATTTGCTTTTTCATCTTTGCATTATCAGGATAAAGTTCTGCCATTATTTGGTCTTTTCTCAACTCATTAACCGCTTTAAGGCAATATAGTGCTTCTTTATCTCCAAAATTAATAAATAAAACCTGGGTTGAAGGTGCTACGGTATCAGGAAACAACCCTAATTCTTCTAGTACCAAATATATTCTATCAAGTCCAAAAGAAATACCTACACCACTAATGTTCTTTAATCCGAAAATACCTGTAAGATCATCATAACGACCTCCTCCTCCTATAGAACCAATAGCAACTGTATCTGGTGCGGCAACCTCAAAAATGGCTCCAGTATAATAATTCAACCCACGTGCCAAGGTTACATCAAGATCTAATGTAGCGGTTTCTAACGGCACTTCTTTAATAGCATTTACAATAAATTGTAACTCTTCTACTCCTTTCATTCCTTCTTCCGAAGTAGCTAATAACTTTCTTAGTCCCTCTATCTTTTCTTCTGTAGTTCCTTTAAAACTAAAAAGTGGGCTTACTTTTTCAATGGCACTTTCAGAAATACCTTTATCCAGCATTTCTTTTCTTACTCCATCCTCTCCTATCTTATCTAATTTATCAAGGGCGACAGTAAAATCAATTAGTTTATCACTTGCTCCTATTACTTCAGCTATACCAGAAAGAATCTTGCGGTTATTCATTTTAATAGTTACACCATCAAGTTTTAATTTTGTAAAAACGTTATCATACAATTTTATAAAATCAACTTCTTGCCATAAAGAGGTGCTTCCTACCACATCTGCATCACATTGATAAAATTCTCTATATCTTCCTTTTTGTGGTCTATCTGCTCTCCATACCGGTTGCACCTGAAACCTTCTAAATGGCAGATCAATTTCATTTTGATGTTGTACCACATAACGTGCAAAAGGTACTGTAAGATCATATCGTAGCGCTTTTTCACTTATTTTAGAAGTAAGTTTTGAAGCATCTTTGGCGGCTAGTATAGTTTCATCTACTTTATTTAGGTAATCACCACTATTCAAAATTTTAAATATTAAGCGATCCCCTTCTTCTCCATATTTCCCCATTAATGTCTCGCTGTTTTCAAAACTAGGGGTTTCTATAGGCTGAAAACCAAACAATCTAAACTGCTCTTTAATGATATTTATAATATAATTTCTCTTTGCAACTTCTACAGGAGAAAAATCACGGGTTCCTTTTGGAATAGATGGTTTTTGTGCCATTTTAATAAATTTTATATGCGCTTGCAGGTTAAATGAAATTTTATATCAAACCTCGCAATAATCGGCCATTTCTGGCTGCAAATATCTAAAAAAAGTACAAGGACAATAACTAATACTTTTAAAAAATATAATTAAAAATTAAAGTTATGCTATAGCAGTCTATTAGGGATAATTTATACCTACTCATGTATTACTTTATCAAAATACTGATACAGCGCTCCTTGTGTAATATTTGCTCCCTGTTGTATAAGCCTAAATTTATCCAGGTTTTTATCTTCACCATATGCCTTAGAGGCATTGTAAAAAACTACATTGTCATTTAAAAGGTTTTCTTTTAACCATGCATAACCTTCTGGAGTAGTAATATCTACGGTTGTGTCATTTACTTTGACCGCTATCAAAAGCATTTCTTCTTCTTGCAATTCAAATAAATGAATTTGATCTTTAGAAAAATGCTCTAAATAGGTAGCATTTGTTAGTACTTTTTCCCATACCAAATCGCTAAATATATCTATTTCTTCTTCTGCAACCTGAGGTTTATTATTTTTTATGTCTTCCCACTCATCTCCTGTGATAGACTGGGTCGCCAAAAAATTAATGAATTCGACATGTAACTCTTCTAACTGCTCTTTACTTAACCTTTGATATTTCATTTAAAAAAAATTGTTGGCAAAAATAACTATAAAAGATGATTTTTAGAAAAAATCAATCATAGAACTGGTTTAAACTTTTTTCAATTCGCTATAAAAATGCTCTTTTTCACTCAATTTTCATCTTTTTATTAGTTCGTAGCGCTGCTATGAAGTGCAAAAAACATTTCAATCGATCAAAAAATCATCATTTTTCGCATGAATCAAAAAAGTTGAAACCAGTTCATAAAAAAATCGCTCATTAAGAGCGATTTTTAATATATCAAAACAGTAAAATCTGTTTATTTTTATTTGGCTTGAGGAACTATTTCAAAAGAAACAGGAATAATTACCTCTCTATGAAGTCTTACTGAAGCTTCATACTGTCCAAGACGTTTAATAGTTCCTCCTGGAACTGTAATAAACTTCTTTTCTATCTCTACATTTTGCTTAGCAAATGCTTCTGCAACGTCTGCATTAGAAACAGAACCAAACAACTTATCTCCACTACCAACTTTAGCAGCAATTTTGAATTCTAAATCATTTAGTTGTTTTCCTATTTTTTGTGCATCTTCTACTTCTTTCTTTTCTTTAAAAGCACGTTGCTTTAATGTTTCAGCAAGTACTTTTTTGGCAGAAGGAGTTGCTAATACAGCATATCCCTGAGGGATTAAATAGTTACGACCATAACCATTCTTCACTTGTACTACGTCGTCTACGAATCCTAGATTCTCAACATCTTTTTTTAATATAAGTTCCATTACGTTATGTCGAATTTTATTTTAATAAATCACCAACATATGGCATTAATGCCAAATGTCTTGCTCTTTTTACTGCAACGCTCACCTTACGTTGGTACTTTAATGAAGTACCCGTTAAACGACGAGGTAACAATTTACCTTGCTCATTTACAAACGCCATTAAGAAATCTGGATCTTTATAATCTATATATTTGATTCCTGATTTTTTAAAACGGCAGTACTTCTTATTTTTCGTAGTATCTATATTAAGAGGAGTAAGATATCTGATCTCTCCGTCTTTTTTTCCTTTAGCTTGTTGTTCTATAGATGACATAATTAAGCTTTTTGTTTGTTTCTAGTTCTTCTTTTTTCCGCCCATGCGATTGCATGTTTATCAAGACTTACGGTAAGGTATCTCATCACACGCTCATCACGTCTAAATTCTACCTCTAACATGTTAATAACCTCTCCAGGTACTTGATATTCGAAAAGGTGATAAAAACCACTTTTTTTGTGTTGGATTGCATATGCAAGCTTTTTAAGCCCCCAATCCTCTTTTGATATCATCTTGGCACCATTAGAAACAAGAATGTCTTCGTATTTCTTAACTGTTTCCTTTATCTGGTCTTCAGATAAAACGGGATTCAAGATGAAAACAGTTTCGTATTGATTCATAAAATCTATAGTTTTAATTAAAATTGGGTGCAAAAATAACACTATTTTTTGGATTATCAAACCCTAATTTCTATTTCGATGAAACACTATTTTTATCGACAAAAAGCCATAATTGTTTGTGGAAATAATATATATTCATTAATATTGTATTTAGAATATATAACGCGAACAAGTGGAACAATCACAATTAAAATGTGCGGTAGTCGATGATTCCCGCCTCCAAAGGCTAGCTATAGTTAAACTAATAGATGAACATTCTTCACTAGAATTAGTGGCAGAATGGAATAATGCTATTGAAACCAAGAACGGTTTACTCGATACGCAAGTGGATTTATTATTCCTTGATATTGAGATGCCAATCTTAACTGGTTTTGATCTTTTAGATGACTTAGAAAATAAGCCTCATATTATTTTTGTTACAGGAAAAACAAAATATGCTTTTAAAGCTTTTGATTATGATGCGATTGATTATCTAAGAAAACCATTGAAAAAAGATCGTTTTAATGCTGCAGTAGAGAAGGCATTAAGCATGTCTAGAATTGGAAGTGAGAATCCTGCAGTAGAAGATGATGACTATATTTTTGTAAAAAGTAATTTAAAGAAAAGAAAAATATTCCTTAATCAGTTAAAATATGTTGAAGCTTTAGGTGATTATGTAAAATTAATCATGGAAGAAGGAGATCCTATCGTTGTATTAGCTACTATGAAATCTTTTGAAGCTCAATTACCAAGTGATCGATTTTTAAGGATTCACAAATCTTATATTGTAAACCTTGATAAAGTAGAGCGATACAATAGTAGAAATATCGAAATTGCTGACGAAAAAATACCATTAAGTAGACATAAAAAACATTCTTTGATAGAAGCATTAAATAATTAGGTGCCTGATTGATCGTGCCTGATTATTTTTTCTGTAATCTCTGCTTATTTATACTACTAATAATAGTTTTGTTTCCTAACCCTATAGCCATACTTAATAAGTAGAATTTATTTGTACATCGTCATTTTTTACAATCGTTTAAAAATGATCCATCAGTAATTATCTACATTAATTATTAATCGAACACCCGAAAACTCTTTTATACTTTTAAAAGATGTATCTATCTTATGAATCACTTCTTTAGTTTTTTGTAAAGACTGTCTATTGGGTATTTTTAGAATTATATTTTTATGATACTGGTTACGAATTCTTGATATAGGAGGAAATTCTGGTCCCAATACATTTTCTTTAAATACATTTCTTAAAGATTTTGCAAACCAATTGGTTGCTTCGTTGACCTTATTGTAATCTTTATGCTTACCGGTTATTTTTATAATTTTATAAAATGGAGGGTATTTATATTGATGCCTTTCTTCTATTTGATCTGTATACATACCTGTATAATCATTAACCGATACTTGCTGCAAAATTTGATGAAACGGATTGTATGTTTGAATAAGAACTTTTCCTCTTTTTTGAGTTCTTCCTGCTCTTCCCGCCACTTGTTGCATTAATTGAAAGCTGCGCTCGTGTGCTCTAAAATCTGGGAAATTTAAAAGATTATCTGCATTCATAATACCAACCAGACTCACTTTTCGAAAGTCTAACCCCTTAGAAAGCATTTGGGTACCAACCATAATATCAATCTCACCATCTTCGAAACGATTTATAATTTTTTCATAACCATGTTTTCCCCTAGTAGTATCTTGATCCATTCTACCTACTTTATGATCAGGAAAAAGTTGCTGCAATTCTTTTTCTATTTGTTCTGTGCCAAACCCCTTAGTAGCTAAATCAACACTATCACAAGCAGCGCAAGTATTTGGCATTGCCATATGATATCCGCAATAATGACATCGTAACTGATTTTTATGACTATGAAAAGTCAGACTAACATCACAATTAGGACATTGTGGTGAATGGCCACAGGTTGTGCACTCTACAACAGGAGAATACCCTCTTCTATTTTGAAAAAGAATGACCTGCTCCCCTTCTTTTAACGATTCTTGAATGTTCTCTAACAAAGTATCACTAAAATGCCCAGTCATCTCCCTCTTTTTATACTTTGTTTTGATATCAACCAAATTAATTTCTGGCATCAACACATTACCATATCTCCTTGTTAATTGTACATAACCATATTTCCCTTTTTGTGCATTATAATATGTTTCTAAGGCAGGGGTTGCTGACCCTAGTAATACCTTTGCATCAAACATTCTTGACAATACTATTGCGGTATCTCTGGCGTGATATCTTGGTGCTGGGTCATACTGCTTAAATGTATTTTCATGTTCTTCATCGATAATAACTAATCCCAAGTTGACAAATGGTAAAAATATTGCTGATCTTGCCCCTATTACGACTTGAGCTTTCGATTTTTGTTCTTTAATATTATTCCAGGCTTCTACCCGTTCATTTACCGAATATTTGGAATGATACACTGTTAGTTTTTCTCCAAAATACTCTTGCAAGCGAGTGATGAGTTGTGTGGTTAAAGCAATCTCTGGTAGTAAGTATAATACCTGCTTTCCTTCCTGAATAGTTTTTGCTATAAGCTTTACATAAACTTCGGTTTTTCCAGATGATGTAACGCCATGAAAAAGACACACTCCTTTATCCCGAAAAACATTTTCAATCTCATCATAAGCCGTTTGTTGAAATTCATTTAAAGTTTTTAATGCTCCACCTGTATTACCGCTATAGGTTACTCTATCGGTTTTTAAGTGATATTCTTCTAATATTTCTTTATCAATCAGTGCCTTTACAACTGTCGAAGAACTATTTACCGATTTAACCAGTTGACTTACTTTTATAGATTTTGTAGATTGTGCCTGAAGCGTAAAAAGATGCATTAGGATTTCTCGTTGCTTTGGAGCTCTTGTCATCGAATCAAGTAACGTACGCAATGATTCTTCATCCTTATATTTTGAGTGTAATCGTACATAACGTACTATTTTAGGTTTATACTGCTCATAAATTTCTTCTTGCACCGTTATAACCTCTTTCTCTAACAATCTCTTTACTACCGGAAGTACATTTTTTTTGCCAGTAATATCCATAATTTCCTGAATACGAAGTAAACTTTGGTATTGCAATGCTTCATAAATAAGAAACTCATCATCTTTTAAAAGGGACTCATCAATAACCGATTTTTCGTTTTTATGTACTAAAGTTTCGCTTTCCAATAAAAAAGCTCCTGGAAGTGCTGCACGCATTACCTCTCCCATGGTACACATATAGTACTTAGATATCCATGTCCACAATTCTAATTGATGTGCAGTAACAATTGGATTTTCATCCAATATATGTTCTATTTCCTTTGCTTCATAGACCGCTGGAGGGATTTGATGAACCGTAGTAACTAATGCCGCATATATTTTACTTTTACCAAACTGCACTGCAACTCTCATACCTGGCTGTATAAATGCTGCTTCATTTTTATTAATACTATATGTAAACTCTTTATTGAGGGGAATAGGAAGAATTACATTTATAAAATACGCCATTAGTTTTTAAATAAACCAAAATAAATTAACTAGTAAGAAACAAAAATACAAGAATATCTTATTTGTATACCATCAAAAAAGAACTAAGAATAAAAATACACCTTAACTCTATTATAAAAAAATTAACATCACTAATATAATCTTCAGGTTGGTATCTCGTTGGGGTTTTACACTCAATTTACAAAACTCACACAAAATGAAACTAATTAAAATCAAACTACTATTCTCTCTACTAAGTTGTATAGCTATAATAACTTCCTGTACTTATGACAATGACTTTACAGAGCAACAAGAATTTATAGAACCAGGCACTAATGAAAGTAAAAGTTTGGTCGACTATCCAGGTGATTGCAATAAAATAAAAGAATGGGATCGGTTTACCCGTTATAGAATTGGTGATAAGGTAAAATACCGATCGAACACTGCAAGGCCATTTTATGTGTACGAACGTGCACGAAGAAGTTGGACTAACCTTGGTATGTGCAGTGATACTCCTGATAATCCTGATAACAATTTTACAGTTACCATTGCAACTCAAGGTAATAGCTGGGTAACCAAAAACCCATCTGCCACACAACAAATGATTAATGCCAATGGTATTAACAACTGGAGTGACAAAAAATTAACTGTACGAACCTATTTTTATATTACCAAACCAGGTACTTATAGTGTAGGTATTGATGCCAAAGTACGATCTGGTAACTCTGAACTAGAAGCCACGTTTGGGAGCAAATCAAAAAAAATAAAGCTCTCTAACACTAATTTTAAAAAGATATACCTGGGAGAAATTGAAGCTTCAGAAAAAGGGTACTACTATTTAGATTTAAAAGCAATCTCTAAAGAATCTACGACATATGCTACTATAAAAAGTATCTTACTGGGTAAAGATGCTACTTCTAGTACAGTTAAATTTGTAAAAGATGATATTCATTTTGGAAGAAGAGGTCCTTCTGTACATCTTAACTATGTAATCCCTACCAACAATAATATACAAGCTTTTTATAGCGAGCTTGAAATAACTCCTGGCCAAGATGTTATAGGTTCTTATTTTATGACAAATGGTTTTCAACATGGATATTTTGGGATACAAGTAAATTCGAATACTGAAAGAAGGATTTTATTCTCTGTTTGGAGTCCTTTTGTTACAGATAATCCAGACACTATCCCTGAAGAAGATAGAATAAAACTACTTAAAAAAGGTACTGGTGTTACCACCAATCAGTTTGGTGGTGAAGGTTCTGGAGGACAAAGCTATAAAGTATTTGATTGGAAAGCCGGTATTCGTTACAAATTCCTATTGTTAGGAAAACCAGCAGGTAATAATTATACCGATTTCACTGCTTACTTTATGGATCCTACAAAGGGTAAATGGGACTTAATTGCTAGTTTTAGAAGACCCCGAACGAATGCTTATCTAAAAAGTCAATATTCTTTCTTAGAAAATTTCATCACACATACAGGGGATACAGAGCGTGCTGCAAACTTTTATAACCAATGGGTATACGATACTAACAATAAATGGCATCAAATCACTAAAGCCAGGTTTACATATGACGCCACAGCACAAAATGAGTTTCGATTTGATTACTCGGGTGGTGTATCTGGTGACGGATTTTTCTTGAGAAACTGTGGTTTCTTTAATGACAATACCGCAAAGAATACAATGTTTAACAGAAATGATAGTAGTTCTGAAATACCCACAATTAATTTTTCTGGGTTAGAATAATAAAACTGACTAATAAAAAAGGGAGCCAATGGCTCCCTTTTTTTCATTACAAACTAAAATTCAAAATTTATTTACTAAGGCCAAGCATTCCTCCTTTAATAATTTCGCAGGCTGGTTCATTTCCTAACCAAATTTTAAACAATGCGTATTTAAAGTCTCGACCTTTAATAAATCCTAATTCTTCACCATTTTTATATGTTTTAACTCCTTTTCCTTTTATATATACCAAATCATAAAAATCATTTATTAGCATCGGAGAGCTAAAAAGTTTTAGAAAATCTTCTATTCTTGCATCCAAGCTTTGTGTATTACCAAACATCGCGTCATCAAATCCTTTTCTAAAAACTTTGATCATTCGTTCGTTGGTAACTTTTTTGGATGCAATATTGAGGCGGATTGCCATTGTTTCATCAGAATCAAGTACTTTTTTATCATCAGAATATTTCGTTTTGGTATATAAGGTTCCTGCATAGGTTTTAAAAGATAATACCCTACGCATTGCCCCACCGTTATAAACTAGTTCTTCTTCATCGAACTTTAGTTTATCAGGAACAACAATATCTCCTATTCGTACTTGCGCAAATGATGCAATACTAAAGATAAGTACCGCTATTAATGTAATTATGTTTTTCATTTTTGAGGATTTTATTTATTTCAGGGGTTTAGTCTAAAATATTTAAAAACCTAACTAAAAAAAACGTTAATTTTTAACATTCGTCCAAAATTACACTTTTAAACTACTCTCTTACCCAACGTTGCGTCCTGTAAAAGAAGGCAATATAACCTCTTACATTAAGAATATTTGAATCTGCATCATCGATCCATATTTTGCATTTGTATACTTTACCATTTTCAGGATCCATAATGGTACCATTCGTATACTCATCTTCGTCTTTTTTTAAATTTTTGATTATTTCTAATCCTTCAATAGGTTTATTGTAGTCATTTCCTTTGCATTCTACACATAACTGACCTCTTTCATTTTCATCAAGAACACGTTTTATGCGACCATACCATTTTCCATTCTTCTTATATATATTGACAATTGATCTTGGTTTACCACTTGTATCGTCAATTGTTTTCCAGGTACCTTCTATAGCATCTTGTGCGCTTAGCATAGAGAAAAACAAAAGAAACACGATTAAAACTGCATGATTCATAGTAATATCTTAAAATTAGTGTGATTGTTTGTAAAAATAAAAAGCTACCAATTTTGGATGGTAGCTTTTAAATATTTTATGGGTAGTAATCAAATTATTATTGTATGCCCAACATACCATTTTTAATTCCTTCACTAGCAGGTTCCTCTCCTAACCAAATTTTAAATAATGCATATTTAAAATCTCTACCTTTAATTAATCCCAATTCTTTTCCATTTTTAAAAGCTTTAACACCTACATCTTTTACATAAACAAGATCAAAAATATCATTCTTTACGATAGGCTCAGAAAAGAATTTGATAAACTTACTAATTCTGCCATCTAGAGGTTTAGTGTTTCCGAAAGTAGCTTTCTCGAAACCTTCTTTTGCTGCTTTTATAAATTTTTTCTGGGTTACAAAACCAGATACAATATTTAGTTTCATAGCCATTGTTTCATCTGCATCCAATATAACTCTAGGATCTTTGCTCTTTTTTTGCAAATAAAGCCCACCTGCATACATATCAATCCAAAGTACTTTTCTCATTCCTGCACCATTTAATTTCAAATCAACACCTTCAAATGATTCTTCATATGGTAGTATCGCTTTACCTACTCTAATCTGTGCTGTAGTTGTTGTTAATGAAATTAGAGCAATGAATAATAAAGTAATCTTTTTCATTTCTTTTAAAAATTTTATTTTTTGAATGGGCAAATGTAATAAAATATATTATGTCTGCATAATAAAAAATAGACTAAATATCTAATATTGTGTGTTTTGACCTGTAAAAATGTACTTTATCCAGCTAGTTACCTAACATTTCTCCTTTCAATCCTTTATCAACTGGATTATTTCCTAACCAAATATTAAATAAGGCTTTCTTAAAATCCAAACCTTCAACATAACCCTTCTCTACACCGTTCTTATACAACACACTACCTTTTCCTTTTTCATAAACCATATCAAATACTTGGCCTACTTCTATTTCTTCAGAAACGAATCCAATAAACTTTTCTATACGATCTTTTAAAGGGGCTGTATTGTTATTAGTAGATCTTTCAAAACCACTTTTAAGTGCAGAGGCCATTTTTTTTCTAGACATTAACCCAGATAATATGTGCACTCTGACTGCCATTGTCTCATCTGCATTTGCAATAGAAGATGCAGTATTATTTTTAGCTTTAAGATACAACACTCCTGCGTAAATATCAAAAAAGAATTTCTCTCTTAATCCTCCTCCATTTATCACCAAATTTTCGCCTCCATAATTAATTTGATTGGGCACTTGTGCATCCCCAATTTTAGTTTGCGCATTGGTAGTGAAAATAGTCATCAAAACGAAAAGTAGTATAGTAAATTTCTTCATTTATATAATTGTTTTTACGTATTTATATTCTTAAATATATCAAAAAATTCTTCTTAATTTATTTAAAGAAGCATTTAATTCGAAGCCTAACAACAATAAATTTGCATTAAGCCAGATATACAACATTAATATTAACATCGCACCTATTGATCCATATAGTTTATTGTAATTTGAAAAGTTATCAATATAAACACCAAATAAATAAGTAGTTACAATGATCAACAGTGTTGTCATTACTGCTCCCGGAGAAAAAAATCTATTTTGTTTCCCTTCATGTGTTCCGAAGTAAAACAATATCGATATGGTAATAAAAATCATAAATACAAACAATGAATACTTACCAAATGTCAACCAAAAAACAGAATCATCTACAACTCCTATTTCTTTCAAATCTGCAATCAAATATGAAAAATACAAAGTACTTATAACCGTAGTAATCAATAAGAATGCCACAATCAAAGAAACTCCTAATGCAATTATGTATTGACGAACAAAATTACGGTTAAGAGTCACATGGTAGGAATTCTCAAATCCAGAAAACACGGCGTTAACTCCGTTTGTCATTAAAAAAACAGATAGTAAAAATACGGTAGATAATAACCCTCCTCTAGGGTTAGAAGCTATATCATCAAAAATATCTTTAAAGAAACCTGAAGATTGTTTGGGTAACGCATCGTTAATAAAATTAAAAAGTATGTCTTCCTTAAAATTCTCTATCGGAACAAAAGGAATAAGGTTTAATAAAAATAATAAGAATGGAAAAAGCGATAAAAAAAAACTCCATGAGATGGCACTGGCTCTGGTAGAGAATGTTCCTTTTACAATCCCAATGGTATAAATTTTCACCAAATCATATAGTGACATCCCTTCAAAACCAGGAAGAATTAGCTTTTTCCCCAAGGTAATTAACAAATTTACACCAGGAATTTTTTTAAGCTTATCTTCTATGGGTTTCGACATATATTTACACTGCTTTCAAACTTAGATCAAGGTTATAGACAGAATGTGTTAACGCACCACTGCTTATATAATCTACACCACACTCGGCATATTTACGAACAGTTTCTTCATTGATACCGCCGCTCGACTCTGTAAGACACGTATCTCCTATTAATGTTACAGCTTTTCTTGTATCTTCATAATCAAAATTATCAATCAATATTCTATAAACACCAGGTGTTTTAAGTATTTCTCTTATCTCATCGAGGTTTCTAGCTTCTACAATAATTTTTAAATCAAGATTATTATCTGCTAGATATTGCTTGGTCTTTTCTATAGCTTTTGTAATACCTCCTGCAAAATCAATATGATTATCTTTTAGCATAATCATATCATATAATGCAAATCTATGATTTTCTCCTCCTCCAATCTTTACAGCCCATTTTTCTAAGGCACGTATCCCTGGAGTAGTTTTACGGGTATCCAAAATTTTGGTTTGAGTCCCTTCTAGCAAAGACGCAAAATGATTAGCTTTGGTAGCTATTGCACTCATGCGTTGCATTGCATTTAACACTAATCGTTCTGCTTTAAGAATTGTTTGTGAGTTACCCGTTACATAAAAGGCAATATCTCCATGTTTTACCTGGGTGCCATCTTTTATTCTTACATCTATTTCGATATTAGGGTCAACATACTCGAACACTTTTTGAGCAAATTCTACTCCTGCAAGAATCCCTTCATCCTTAACCAATAATTTTGCTTTTCCTGTTGCAGATTCAGGAATACAGGCCAATGAGCTATGATCACCGTCACCTACATCTTCTCTTATGGCATTGGCAATTATCAAATCAATTTCTTTATTGAATTGGGTTTTACTAATCATATTGAATGGTTATTTTTGCTAATGTAAAAAAAGAAGAATGAATATTAAATTATTAGCGATAGGAAAAACCGATAATGCTCAACTCACCGAACTTATAAACGCATATATCAAACGTTTAGGTTTTTATGTTAAATTTAATTTTGAGATTATTCCAGATATAAAAAATGCAAAAAATTTAAGTGAAACTCAGCAAAAAGAAAAAGAAGGGAAGTTAATCTTAGAAAAAATTGACAATCCTGATGTTCTTATTTTATTAGACGAAAACGGGAAACAATATGATTCTGTTGGCTTTTCTGAAGTATTACAAAAGCATATGAATAGTGGTATAAAGCAGTTAGTGTTTGTAATAGGTGGTCCCTATGGCTTTAGTCAAGATGTATATTACCGCGCTAATGGTAAGCTATCTTTATCAAAAATGACTTTTTCTCATCAAATGATTCGTCTATTTTTTGTGGAGCAATTGTACCGTGGGTTTAGTATTCTAAGAAACGAACCGTATCATCATCGATAATCAACTTAAACTATTCTTTATAAAGACTTAATTGAATTCTACCAACAACCATAACTCTATAATAACCGCGATATAATTCTGAAATTAAAATCTTTTCGGGAGTATTGCGTACTCGTTTCTTTTTTACAATTTTACCTGTAAAATCATATATGATGATTTCTTCTCCTTTTTTAACACCAGTGATATGCATTACCTCTTTGGCAGGGTTAGGGTATATTTTAATATCTTCTACTACTTCATTACCAACATGGCTTGTTTGTACCATGCTTTCTGCAACATTATGGATAATACTAGCCATCCTATTTCTTTCTTCTTTTGATTTTCTATCAGTCCATGACCATGCAATAGAACCAGCCCATTGATTTTCAATTAATATTGTTCCTAAATCTGAAGCAGGGAAAATGTCAAGTTTATGATCGTTATCTCCCACCTTATATTTAAACGATAGATCATCGGGATAATACTCTCCTATAATAGCAGGTTTATCTATTAATTTTGGACTGTATTTTGTGTGAAATGGCGATCCCTTACTACGTGCCCAACTATAATAATGAATATTATAAAAATCTAAATACCCCAAATCATTTTTTCCTTTATCAAAAAGGTTAGCGTCAGAATATGCATTATAAAACCCCTTTTTTGGGTCATCAACATTGGTTAAAAAACCTAGTGCTCCATTTGTAATTTTTACTTGTGGTTCTGTTTTACGAATCGCTCCTGCTACCCTATTGATAAATTTTTGGATATCTTTCATTTCTACTCTTTCTTCAAAACCTGGCCAATGTTGAGCATATTTATTGGTCATTCCTTCTGGTTCATTAAAAATTTCCCAGGCAAAAAGTGCACTATGGTTTCCTATGTATTTTACTAATGGGACTAAAGCATTTTCTATATATGCCTGTGTAAAAGTATCTTCTGTAATCAACTTTTTATTAGCAATAGGGTCTACTCCCCATTGTTTCTTGAGCATATCAAAAGACCAAAGACAAATTTGGACTTGCAATTTTTTTTGCTGCGCGAGGTCTAGTATTTTTTTTACATCCTCATGAAAAAAATCAGGGTTTGGAGTCACTTTTTTATGAGCATCAAAAACTGGATTGGTAGATCCATTAGTATGATACCACCATCTAATCAATGTTGCTCCATGTTCGCAGGCAAAATCCATAGCTTCTTCGAACCTTACCATATCAGGTCGAAAATACTTTTGAGGGTTAACAGGGTCCACCCCGGTATCTCTTCCAAACTCGATCCATGCCAGGTTTAGTCCATTTACGAATGAAAAATCTTTAGATTTTCTAGTCATTTTTTGTCATTACTTATAGAACTGGTTTAAACTTTTTTCAATACTGTTAAAATAAATAAAGTACTTTAAATCCAACCATCTATTGTAATAAAAAAAGCATTGAAAAAGGTTTCTCCTCTATTCAATGCTCTTGATTATTAAGTCTGGTTCACTAAAGATCTACATAAAATGTAATTGCATTATATCTTTTTAGCGGTTAACAATTTTAATTCTTTCCCGATATACATAAATTTTTTAAGTAGTTTATCAGATGCCAACTCTTTGTCGATACTCATTCTAAGTTGATTCTCATTGAGTTCTACCATATACATTTTTGAATCATCAATCTCTTTTTTCCAAATATAAGAAGTTGTATTGGTGATCATTTTTTCTTGTCCGAACTGCTCTATAAGAAAAGATTTAACTTCATTTTGCATGTTCTCCATAAACTTCACCTTGATCTTATAATTTTCATCGTTATTTATAACAGTAAAAGATCTGTAATAATTTTCCTTGTTTGTTTCTCCACAAGTTTTCACGGTTGTCTTTGTAGAAGATGTGGTACTTTTTGAAGATGTGGTTTGAGCGCATGCTACTAGTAATCCCATAATGAGATGTACTACAATTGTTACTAACGTTTTCATAGTGTTCGATTTTTGATTTAATTATTTATAGAACTCATCTGAGCCTTTTCTTTTTCTTAAAAAAATGGCTAAAACTCACTCATGTTTTGTTATTTTCTTACCCTAGCGCTGCTATGATTTTCAAAAAGTGTCTCATCTGGTCAAACTTCAACTCATTTTTGGCTAAAAACAAAAAGTGAAGACGAGCCTATGTTATGCTACATAAAATGTAAGTCCAACCCCTCTTACACTTTCTATAGATATGTTATTGTCTTGCTTAAAATATTTACGTAATCTGCTTATAAATACATCCATACTTCGTCCCGAAAAAAAGTCATCGTTACCCCAGACTTCTTTAAGAAGATCTTCTCTCTTTATCATTTTATTCTTATGTATCCATAAATACTGTATCAACACTGTTTCTTTTTCTGTTAATCGTTGAGAATCACTATCAAGTTTTAGCAGATGATTACTTATATCAAACTTGTACTTCCCTATAGATACTATTTCTTCTTTGAAAGAAGTCATCTGGTTACTTCTTTTCAATATATTTTGCAATTTTAAAACCAGAATATCGGCTTCAAAAGGCTTTACGATGTAATCATCTGCTCCTAATTTTAGTCCTCTTATTTTATCATCTTTCATTTTCTTTGCGGTAAGAAAAACGAATGGAACTTCTGGCTCAATATCCACTATTTTTTCGGCTAATGTAAATCCATCCATTTTTGGCATCATTACATCAAAAACACAAATATCAAACTTACCAGTATCAAATGTTTCTAAAGCCTCTTTACCATCTTTGCACCACGTAATCACATAATCATGAAGCTCTAAATATTGCTTAAGAATACTACCAAAATCAAAATCATCTTCTGCCAATAGTATGTGTTTTTTCATCGGTCTAAATTTCTTTTTTAATTCGTAAAATAATTTGATATCACACTTATTCTTTTCTTATCATATACCAAACTTACTGGATCGGAATTGAAATTATAAATGTAGTTCCCTTATCTAATTTGCTTTCTATAGTAATACTCCCCTTATGAGCTTTAACAACTTGATTGGTATAAAAAAGCCCTAACCCCAGTCCTTTTACATCATGAACATTACCAGTGGTCACTCTATAAAATTTTTCAAAAATTCTTTGATATTCTTTTTCTGAAATCCCTACCCCATTGTCCTTGATCAAAATTTTATAGGCATTATCATCAAACTCGGTTTGTATGGTAATTTGAACATCTTCTTTACCATATTTTACTGCATTATCCAGGATATTAAGTAATGCGGTAGTAAATAAGAATCTATCTATAGTAAGCGTTACTTTTTTTAAGGTGAATTTTGTATCAACCTTAACCGGTTTATCAATAACCGATAATTTAAAATCTTCTACCACTTCCTGAAGATATTTTTTATCTGATATTTTTTCTTTTTGAAGAGAAATCTCTTCTGACCCCAAGGTATTACTCATCACCTGATCAATGATTTTTTGCAATCTGTTATTTTGTCGGTCAAGAATATCTAATGCATTCTCAAAAATATCGGGTGAGTTCTGTGCATCTTTATTTCTTAAACTTTTCGAAGCAATGCCCAAGGTTGCCAAAGGTGTCTTTAACTCATGTGTAATATTGTTTATAAAATCATTACGTACATCTGCAATTCTTTTTTGTCCAATTAGGGTTTTTATAGAATAAAAAAGAAGTAATACTACAAATAGAAATAGGAATACAGAAAATAAAAATAGCGTGGCCATCTGGCTAAAAACAATTTTTTTCCAATCTATAATACTCATAGAATCTTCTGTCTTTATCTCCAAGTTAAGTTTAGCGTTAAACATTTCTCCTTCATTTTCTTGCTCATAATCATGTTCTGTAAACCATCTTGATTTACGAATTACATTTCCTTCTTTATGAGGAAAATTTTCTCCAAACAAAAAATAATTACTTCCTTCATTTCCATAAAATATAGTATCGATTTTATCTTTATCGTATGCGATGATACTCGTTATTGTTTTTTTTAACTTTAAAGAAAACCCTAAATTAATTTTCTCTATTTCGTTTTGATAATACATATTAAAAGCATCATTTAATGAATCTGCATAGGGTTTAAAATACTCTATCGCATCTTTTTTAACTATGCTATTCTTTTTATATGCTGCTAATTGCTTTGTTAAATGATTATGCCAAAGTTCTGTTATAGAATCCATTTCTTTTGTATTATTAATTCCTAAAATGGACTCTTTGGTTTCTTTGATAAATACATCTTTTTTTAATTGATAAGTATTATAAATCAAATATCCTTGGATGGCGGAAAGCGCTACCAATGCCAAAACAGATGTGACAATAAGAATATTTATTTTTTGTTTCATTCGTTTATGCTTTTTTATATATCACTCAATTCACCAAATAATCTTTCTACTGTGTATCAAAACCTTTGTTAGTATTTTTTAAAATCAACTGTATGGCTTTTTTTAATTGTTTCTCTGTATCTAATATATAGTGTTTTGGTCTAAAATCTTCTCTTGGAGTTCCATTTATATGAAACAACTTTTCTGCAGGTATTTGAAAACCTATTTCTGTTTCTGACAGTGTATAACTATAAATTGCGCCTAATAATCCAGCCATTTCTGTTCCTACTATTAGTGCTCGATCCATGGCGTCTAACCCTATAACGATTCCTTCTCCCATACTACCTGTCCATTTACCACACAGTACTACCAATGGTTTGGTATATGTTTTTTCTCTGGGAGATACTAACTCTATGGTATTGCGTTCTATCCCATACAACTTCTCTTCAAAGGGAAAACTATGCCTTTGGTAAGGTCGTTCTTTCTTTATAAATCTACTCATAATTGCTCTGGCTACTGTAGAATTGCCTCCACTTGGTGTTTCTCTAAAATCTAATATTAATCCATCTGTAGTACTCATATCGTCAATTGCGTTATCAAAGGCCAATATCATATCCTCTTCTCCCAAAGAATTATTAAACTTTATATACCCAATAGCATCTGTAAGTAATTTTGTTTCTATATAACTCTCGGATTCTTTGTTTTTAAAAGCCTCTAAATTTAAAGTTAATGAGTCATTAACAGTTATTAAGCGCTTGGTGTCATGCGTTCCTGCAATGAGCATATTTGCAATAAACTCATACATCCTATCGCTATATTTTTTGGTACTCTTTGGTAAATATTCTTTTACCACCTCATTAATAGGTCTTTGATTTATCCCAGTAATTCTATCTCCCAACTTAATCTCTAATGTCTCAGATAGAGATCCTTCTCTAATAGCACTAACTATAAATTCATGATCCTTATATCCTACCCATAGGTCTGTTCCCGTTGGTATCAATCTATGGGATGATGGCAAATTGGTATTAAGGCCTACATGTCCATTATGAAGTTCTCTTGTAATCTGCTCTAAAACTTTTATAAACTCGGCATTATTTTTTACATTATCAATCCTAGGTTGATATATCATTTTTACCTTGTCCCAATTTACTTTTTGCGTATCAAAATAGGCAAAATAAGTATCAACGGTATTCCATAAATACTCGAAATCTTTTTGATACTTAGTCTGCCCAAGAACAGTAAATCCAATAAAAAATATACAATATACAATGGATTTCATAACAGTTCATTTTTTGATTGATGATAGGATCAAAGGTATTGGATACACACTCTGATAAGAAGAAAAATTACATCGTTAACCGAGTATTAACGTTAATAAGTTCTTTGATGCCTTATAAAACAGGGGATTTAAGTATTTATGTTAATAGGTGAAAAAATAGTATTAATTATTACATTTGCGAACTAACCAACCTATCATCTTTATGCGGTCTTATTTGAAACTCATTAAATTTGACAATCTTCTTATCATTGCTTTCGCTCAATTTTGCCTTAAATATGGTCTTTTTGAGCCTTTTAATATTCCGATTACTTTAAATGGGTTTGGAGTAAGCTTATTGGTACTCGCAACTATTTCTATTGTTGCAGCGGGTAATATTGTTATAGCACAATACGATCAGGAAACTTCTGCTACCAATAATTTATTATATGGTACTATTACTCAAAAATCTGCAAATACACTTTTTATCGTTTTAAATGTAATTGGTGTATTGATAGGGTTCTATTTGGCAAACTTGATTAGCAAGCCTGGGTTTGTAGCGCTTTTTATTATCACATCGGGTATATTTTATGTTTATGCTACGTATCTAAAGGAAATTTTAATTGTTAAAAATGTGTGTATTGCAGCTCTGGCTGGGTTATGCTTAATCGTTATAGGAATCTTTGACCTTCTTCCTGCTATCAACGAAGAGAACAAAGAATTTCAAGTGGTGATTTTCTCGATTATACTAGATTATTCAATTTTTACTTTTTTTATCATCTTTTTAAGAGAGCTTATTAAAGATTGTATTCATATAGATAGAGATCATAAACTCGATATTAAAACCATTCCTATAGTAGTAGGAAAAGAAAGATCCTTAAAACTTATTGGATTACTTGTATTGATCCCAATTATTTTAATATTCTATTATATATATACGTATCTTTTTTCTAATACTACTGTAGTCGTTTTTGTGTTATTATTTGTTATTGCCCCTTTATTATATGTTATGATAAAATGCTTTGGTGCTACGACCGATAAATTACTTACCAGGCTTTCTCTTGTTTTAAAGATTGTTCTAATCATAACTGCTATTTCACTTGTATTTTATCAGTTCGTTTTATAATAAAGTATGCTAAAAGATTTATTAAAAGATAAAAACATAATTCTTGCTTCAGGCTCACCCCGAAGACAACAATTTTTTAAGGATCTTAATCTGGATTTTACAATACAGTTAAAAGAAATAGAAGAAGTATATCCAGCACATTTAATAGCTGAAGAGATTTCTAATTACCTAGCAGAGCTTAAGGCAGGTGCTTTTAAAGATTTAAACACTAATGATATTCTTATTACCAGTGACACTATTGTTTGGCATAAAAACAAAGCTCTGGGAAAACCGAAAGATCTCGAAGAAGCAATAAAAATAATAGGCTCGTTATCTGGTGATACGCATGAGGTAATCACCTCTGTTTGTTTTAAAACTTCTCATTCGATAAAAACGGTGCATCAATCTACACGGGTAACATTTAAAAACCTTTCAAAAGAAGAAATCGAATACTATGTCTATAATTATAAACCATTAGACAAAGCTGGTGCGTACGGCATACAGGAATGGATTGGTTTTATTGGCATTTCTAATATCGAGGGTAGCTACTTTAATGTCATGGGATTGCCTACTCATATTGTTTATGAAACGTTAAGCTCACTTGCCAAATCATAGGTTTATCGTAATTTACTACTTAAAAATTAGTCGTCATGAAAAAGTATGTATTTCTATCAATTATTATTAGTGTATCGATTCTAATGGCCTGTAGTAATAGTAATGTCGAAAACACAAAAAAAGAAGTAACGGCCTCTATAGCACAAAGTACGATCACTAAAGCTCCTCCTACTTTCGAAAAAAAACCTAAAAAAGAGCTTTCTGAAAATTTTAAAAAGTATTGGTATGCTGGTAAAGCAGAAATTTCTTCCTATCAATTAGAACAAGCGAGATATGGAGAGATTAGAAAGGGATCTGCGGTGCTGATCTATGTAACAGAAGATTTTCTTGCTAAACAACAGGTAAAAGCAGATAGACAAAACGTTGACAATATTCCTGTCTTAAAATTGAATGCCACTAAAAAATTCAATACTGGTATTTATCCTTATTCTATTATGCAGAGTACTTTTTATCCGGTTGCAGATAATCAGCATGCAGTTAAGGTGTCGAGCTCGATGCAAGAATGGTGTGGACACGTATATTCTCAATTAAACAATCGAGAACAATTTGAAATATCATCACATTCTTATTTTGAAAATGAAGCTGATCAAAATTTTAAACTTGACAAAACACTTTTAGAAAATGAAGTGTGGACAAAAATTAGAATTAGTCCTAATAATTTACCGAAGGGAGCTATTAATATTATTCCTTCTTTTGAGTTTTGTAGACTAAAACACAAAGAGGTAAAAGCATATAATGCCACAGCAAGTATTAAAAAAGGTACCGATAGCAATACCTATACGATAGAATACCCAACACTAGAACGAACTATAAGTATCACCTTTTCGAATGCGTTTCCGTATACCATAGAAAGTTGGGTCGAAACCTTTAAAAGCGGTTTTGGAAAAAATGCAAAAAAACTTACTACCAAAGCAACCAAAATAAAAAGTATCAATTCTGACTATTGGAGCAAAAATCGCAACGAAGATGAAGTTCTAAGAAAAGAACTGAATCTTAAATAAAACCTCATACCAAAAACAATAAAACAACAAATCATACATGACAAAATTATCTAAATCTGAAATCGAAGAAAAACTAAAAGATGTTGATGGATGGGAGTATCGAGACAATGCACTTCATACCACATTCGAGTTTAATGATTTTAAAGATGCATTCTCTGTAATGACTCGTATTGCATTTGAAGCAGAAGCACAAAATCATCACCCAGACTGGACCAATGTGTATAACAAATTGCATATTAGTCTATCTACTCATGATGCTGACGGAATCACTAATAATGATTTTAAACTAGCTAAAACTATAGATCAAATTATAGAAGGAGAGTAACGTTAATACCATTTCTGATTTAAAATTACTCACTAAAATTTGTTCTTTTTCGTTGATGTTTCAAAACAAAATTTAATCGTAGCTATGGCTATGTCTGCATTTTCTTTTTTGCCTAAACAAAAAATCTCTGTGTTTTATTTGAGTATTTTTAAATCAGAATTGGTATAAAATAACATTTGTCAAAAACTAGGTTTCTACTTATGTTTGTATTTAGAATTTAAATTATGCACTATGGGAAGAGCTTTTGAATTTAGAAAAGCACGTAAAATGAAACGTTGGTCTGCAATGGCCAAAGCATTTACTAGAATCGGTAAAGATATTGTGATGGCTGTTAAAGAAGGAGGGCCAGATCCTGATTCTAATTCTCGTTTAAGAGCGGTAATACAGAACGCCAAATCTGTAAACATGCCCAAAGACAATATCGAAAGAGCGATCAAAAGAGCTTCTGATAAAAGTCAAGGTGAGTATAAAGAAGTGCTTTTTGAAGGGTATGCACCCCATGGTATTGCTATTTTGGTAGAAACTGCTACCGATAATAATAACAGAACAGTAGCTAATATTCGATCTTATTTTAATAAATGTGACGGAAATCTGGGAACATCAGGCTCTGTAGAATTTATGTTTGATCATACCTGCAACTTTAGAATTAATGGTGAAGGTCTAGATCCAGAAGAGTTAGAATTAGAATTTATTGATTTTGGAGCCGAAGAAGTATTTCAGGATGACGATGGTATCTTAATCTATGCTCCTTTTGGAAGTTTTGGAACCATTCAAAAAGAATTAGAAACTAGAGAAATAGAAATTTTATCCTCTGGATTTGAACGTATCCCACAGGTTACCAAAAAATTAACACCAGAACAAGCTGCAGATGTAGATAAGTTGTTAGAAAAAATAGAGGAAGATGATGATGTGCAAAATGTATATCATACCATGGAGGAGTCAGCGCCCGAATAGCAAGGGTGGTTTACAGGCGTTAAGCTAATAACGAACACATATTTAAAAACACATAAATGCCCATTTTTTGGGCATTTTTTTGTGACTATTGTTTGTTGATGATTCATTTTTATTGAGACAATATATACAAACAAATTTTGTATACAAATAAATTTTGATTAGTTTATTTATATGATTTTGAAGTTTACGAGTAACGATTATAAAAAGCTTTAGGTTTTTTCCTTTTGTTCACTCCTTGAATTCTAATCAGAAGATTGGTAAAGTGTTTTACCATCTACTATCATCGAGATTTCAAATAATTCTTCTTCTTCGAAGCAAAGTGAAATTACTGAAATATTCATGCTCAACTTTTATATTTCAGAGATCCAGTCATATGCCCCATACCCATATCATGGACTTCATTAGAATTTTCCCGAATTCTGTTTTGTAAACAAATCAAGATTTGAGTTGGGTATTATTTCCAGCGTTTCTATCAATCCTATTAATTAAGTACAATGGTCTCGTTTATGACCAGTAGTGGATTTTACTCAAAGGTCCTTCGGTTTTTCATTGACCTTTATTTTATCTTTATACTTTCGGTTTTGCACTTAAACCGCTATTACTTATACACATTATTATGCTTCATTACTTCTTATTAAGCACCCTTCTTTCTTGATACCATAAAATAGCTAGATGCTCCCTTATAAATCTTTTCAGTACGAATATTTAGAAAATTACCGTTTGTAATTAATTCATCCAAATCTAAACTTTTAACCCTTCTTATAGGAACTGGGATTGTCCCTATTTTACACAGTATCTGAACTAGTCGAATTTGCAATCCAATTAGAAAAGACATTTTATCTCCTAAACAAGGAGTGATAGATATAAACAACCCATCAGGTTTGAGTAATTCATTTATTCTTTGCACTGCACTCTCGGGATTAGGAATAGTATGCAACATATTAAAAGCCAAAATTCTATCATAAGATTCTTTTTTTAGCTTTTCATCAAAAATATCCCCTTCAGCAAATATTATATTTTTGATGTTTTTTTCAGTAGCCTTCCTTTTAGAAATTTCAATCATTTTAGGAGATATATCAATAGCATAAACCTCTTTAACATCATTTGCAATCTCGCAAGCTGTTGTACCTGTTCCACATCCATAATCTAAAACAACATTAGAACCTTCTAAATGCATTTTAGCGTTTTCCCTTGACTTTTGGTGAATGTATTCAAAACGCTCTTCTGTTTTGTCATAATTTTTTGAAGCACTATCCCAAAATTTTTTTGATTTACTCATTTATCTCACTTTCTTTATTTTGATGAAGCCTAACGTTCTGTATATGGCTTGTTGCAGAATTTTTTGAAGGAAACACTCCAAAGAGTCACTAAGGTAGTAAATCTGCAATGAATTCAGTTAAGCAACTCGTTCATAATGAATTACACGCCTTTTAAGCTGCTTTTTTATTTATTCAATTGCCTCCTTTACTTGACTTTCTAAATCATTTACACCATTGAATTTTCTAAAATTTAAATCTTTTCCAATGGATTTTAATTCAGATGATAAGTCCAGTATTAATTCGTAAGGGTCAGCTTCAAAACCAAACAAGTTCTGGTCAAATTCCGTTCCGATAAGAAGTCTGTCATTTCCCATTCCGACACACCAATTTTCCATAAAGTCAGATAATGAGATTTCTGTAGTCTTATATTTTGTCCACCTGTCTTTGATACAAGATGTTGCCAATGCCTTCTCACCCCAAAAACAAATAATTCCGATAGGTTCTCCATCATCATCTTCGTAATAAACTGATTTGGAGCTTGCAAACCCTTCATGATTTTCAAGTCCCCATACAATTTCGGAGTTACAAACTGCTTTTATAAACCTTTTATGTCTGTTTTCTATTAAAATTGAATCTTGAATCATTCTTATTTCCGAATTGCAACTAACGCTTAATGGTCATAGCAGCGTAAATTGTTACCTTTATTTTTTAAAGTCGTTAGCACTTCTTATTTTCTTGTTCTCCTCAATATTTATGCTTCCCGAATCATAACAAACAAATTCCACAGAATTTCCATCAATGTCGTAAAAATGAATTGAATGCCATCCAAATACTCTATACTCTTCACTTATAAAATCAATTTTCAGATGTTCTAACCTTTTTTTTTCAGATTTAAAATCAGATTTTTCCAGAGCAAATGCGAAATGATGCAATGTTCCTAATCCATTTTCTGATTTTCCTTTTTCAATGTTTTTTGGCCCGTGAAATTCTTTCGAATTATCAAAAATTGCTAATAATTGAGGGTGTCCCTCAAAATCATCAGCAACTTTCAAAAAACGATTATTTCCAAAACTGGCATATAATTCAAGTCCAACCACATTGACATAGAATTCGGTTAGAGCATTTACATTTGATGTTCTTAATACTAATTCTCCCAGACGTTTTGGTGCAATCTTCATAAATTATATATTCTTTAGTTTGTCGATTTTCGTATTGTAGCTAACGTGCTTGTATATGGTTAGTACGGGAATTAAAAGTAATAAACTTTCGATTAAGCACTTAGCCTAAACTTTTTATTCTATTTTTATCTTTTCTTTATAAAGCCAAATCAAAAAGATTTAGTGGACTTGGTTAAATGCAATGAACATTGGATTAAGCATCAAAAACTGTATTAACTATAGCCATTGTTGACTGTAGTTTTTACTTCAATTGTTTCTGGTAAAGATTATATACGGATAACGGTAATTTTTTTGTTCCAACTTTATTGAATCCTAATTTCTCATAATAATTACAAAGTTTAGGGTTTTTTGAATCAGCATCAAGTCTTAGATATTCGCAATTATTTTTTTTTGCATTATTTTCTATTTCCTGAATTATTTTTGACCCCAATCCTTTTCCATTATATTTTTCTTTTACTATTAATGAGTGAATATATTTAGCTTTATGTTCTTGTTTCCCCCAATACAAAATATCTTCATTAAGAATTCTCACTATTCCTAAATCTTCATTATTGGAGGTTTTTATAAAAAAAAACTCTTTATCTTCAATACCTTTCTCAACCCATTTTATTTTTTCTATCGGAGGATTTTTCCAATATTGCCAATGGTCAATATTCATTTTATTAATTTTTTCAGCAGTTTCTTTAAACAACTGTAACACCTTTTCTTTTTCGTTAATTTCTATTTGATTAAAAGTAATATTCATTTAGTTTTTAATTATAGTAAACGTTTAGCTATGCTCAGTTCGGAATTAGAAAATCACTAGCTTTCGAACAAACACTTAGCCAAAGTTTATGTTTTGTTTTTATCTTTTCTAAAATACTAAATTTAAATCTTTAGCGACAAACCAAATAGACAATAACTTTTCGATTAGACCTAAACCCTGTATTATTGCATAGGTGTTGTTACCCAACGTTTTTTATCATTTCATTTATTCTTTTTTCCGCTTCTTCTTTTGTAATTCCATCGTAGTAATCTCTAACAAACGGATGGTCAAAATCTTCGTGCGGAAAAATCTCAGGTTTATCATTTCCGCTTTTTGTCATTACATCACAAGGAATAGAAGAAGTGTCTCCATATTCGGAGATATTACTACATAACCAACCAAAATATCCAGTTTCATGGTTTTCATTGTCAAAATTGGACTTATAATCCGAATAACTTTTTTCGCTTAATGAAACCCAAAGTCCGTATTCCAGTGTTTCACAAGCGTCATTTACTTTTTGAGTAAGTGTTACTCTTATAAATCGGTCAATTTGGTCTTCGTATCGAATTTCACAAAAGTCTGTATCCAGTATTCCAATTTCTGATTTTTCATTTTCAGAAAGATTATGATAATTAGCAGGTGAACTAAAAGCTAATGCTGGCCATTCCGAATGAACTTCTCCACATTTAGAGCATTTAAATTCAATTGTTTTATTTCTCCTTCTTTTCCAGAACATCTAGTATTGTTTAAGCGTCAAATACCACATAATGTATCAATCTTTCACATTTTTTTTCAAGAGTAGGATATTGTGATGATATATCTTCCATAAATTCTCTTATAAGGAAAGCTTCCATAAAATATTCGAAACCAGGACATTTTTTTTCTGTTACTTCAAAAGTTTTCCATTCTAACTCTTCCTCTGTCAAATTGAGTATTGTGACTTCTGATTCACTAGAAAATTCACCGTCAATCCTTTTAACATAAAGAACGGATTCTTCGTCAGTATTTTGAATATTTGTTAAAAATTCTATTAGTTTCATCTAATGTTGTACAACGTCCCGTATAAGAAACGTAGGGTGGTTGATAAGCAATGCGTTTCGGATTGGTACTAAGCCAAATGTAAATATTTTGCTTTTATCATTTTTTCATAAAAACCAAATTTTATATTTGGCGACTTTGCAAATAAACACAGACCTTTTGATTAAGCCTAAAAGTCCTATGTTTTCTTATACATTGTTAGCTGCTTTTCTTGTCTAAATTTCCCAAGCAACTTCACAGGCAAAATACTCGGCAATAACAATTCTAATTATTAACATTCCCATATCATCTATAGCAATGAATCTATATAAATCATCCTGAACATCAATCCAATCGTTAATAACCATACTTACATTCTTTTCTTTACCATCTTCCGATTTTACGGTCATCTGTGTAACAAGTAGGCGTTGCATATTACGAGATCCAACTTCTCCAAAATTCTGTTGAAAATGAACTGAATTAAAAGTCTCTTGATCTTCTTTTGGAAGAGTTAGAAGTGGACCACACCAGAAATGATTGGGGTCAGATCGACAAGGCTGACTTAGTTCATAACTTGCGTGACCTCTCGCTAATTTTAACATCACATTATTCACTCGTTCAATTTCTGGTTCAAAGACAATTTGACCATCTATTTCTCGTCTAGAATTTTCAATACGTTGTCGTAAGGCTGGTGTCTTTTTCAAAATTTTAGCAACAGAAGGACGACCAATTTTGTCGGTATCAGTAGATCCACAAAGAACACTCTCAATTAGGCACACAAAATACTGTTCGTCTTTTGAGAAACTTTGATTACAGGATTCACAACAACCCACTACATTTAAATTTGTTGGGTAGGGACTTTCAAGAAGACATTTAGATGGTACGTGTTCTCTCGTTTCTGGTGGACCTCCGCAATAGATGCATCCATTTAGTAATCTACTGTCCGCATAATTATTTAGTTGATCCATATTATTGCAGCTAACAATGTTATAATAGCAATTGCTATTATATTCTATATATATTAGTTCTGTAGAAACTAAAATACAATTAACTCTTCACAAATCATAAAACAAACCTAAATAATGGGAAATTGCTGCAATTTCTTGTTGTGAGATTTCAATACATAAATATTTTATATCAATTCTTTTTATTCAACAATAAACAAAACTAGACCCGAAAATAAAAGAATACTGAGTTCAATGTCAAAAGAATAAAACTACGTCGCAGCTAAAACAAAAAGACCGTCTAAATGTTTTTAGACAGCTTTTTTTACAGTATCGTATTTAAGATTATATAACGCCTATAGATAAAATCGACTCAGGTGTTAAGCCTTTACCTATCATAAAAGATATCGATATAGACGTTATACTATTATAGGTATTCTCGAATTTAAAATACCTCCCATTTTTAATAGTATAAGGTACTTGACTGTTGGGTCTATTGGTATACTGAGTATCTACCATAACCTGGCAAGAAGAATTAGAATTAAAAGGTGTTTTCAAACCAATATACAGGGTATTAAAGTCATTTGTATTCCAAACAAAATCACACTTACAATTATTACTTACGCTAGACAATGATAAGGCCAACAAGGGTTGACTGGATCCCGATTCTTTTTGTATGTTCTGAATTTCTTTTTCACGCATTTCATCATACGTAATTTCTTTTGCTTCCATAATACATTTGTTTTAAAGTTATTTATTAAATAATAATTAACTAACTACCAATTCATTACTCAAAAATTAGCACATTTATTTAAGAACAAATATTTCAGCATATTTCAGAACCTTATTATGAAGTTATTAAAACATCTATTATGCTTCTACTTTTGGCCATTTCCAGGCAGTACGAACAATGATACAGAATACAACAATCTCTACCAATTGAAACAGATCGTAAAAAGCAGACCAAGGTAAGCTTTGATCAATAATATCCCAAACCAGTATAATAAAAGACATTGAAGACCATACCATAGCTACAATGATATTTAACCATTTATTTATTCTCGGCTTTAATAGCGTCGATAGACAAATCATTAATGTTGGTACAATTAAAATCAAGGAAAATATAACCAGTAGTTGAGGGGTTACAGGACCAACCGGAGTAGTAAGGTTAATTTTACTTTCTATATTACCTGGACTCATCATATCGAAAAAATCACAATAAATATATAGAAACATCAAACTAGCCCATAATGAAGCTAATTTTACTTTTACATCGATTTTAGAATCTATAAGTCCTTTAGATTTTGGGCTAGTATTTGTCATAGTAAGCTATTGATTTAAAAATTAAAATGAAATTTTAGATTTTAATGTTGTATTACCTCTAGCTATAAAGACGTAAGATGTTTTTAAATGGTTGCCTTTGTTTTAACAAGACACGCCTTTTTTTTATACAAAACACTTTGAATCCATTTGATATACTATAAAAAAACCGCTATCATTTTGATTATAAAACATATTAAAGCCTATTTATAAAAGTACTCTAATAGTAACCCCTATCGATTACTGTTGGTTTTACTTATGATTATACAAACAAATTTTGTATACATACATTATTTGAATATTCAAATATTGTATGTATATTTTTTTAATAAAAATTGTGAAATTTTATTAATCAAAATTGGATAAAAAATATTTATTTTCGTACGTCTAATACACCGTACTTCGCTATCAATTTTGGTAGTTTTCTATTTAAAAATTTGATCTGTTGTTCAATTCCATTTGGAGTATCGTGATTGTGCGTGACAACAAAAATTAATTCTTTGTCAGGAATAAGTATGATAAACTGTCCGCCATATCCCATTCCATATTCAATCTCATTTCCTTCGAAGTTGGCTTTGTACCAACAAAAACCGTGTTTAGAGTTTTTTAATCCCCATTTTGTTTCAGACTTTTCATCTATGTCAAACAATCTTTCTATCCATTTTTTTGATACCAGTTGTTCTTTTTCCCAAACTCCATTTTTCTCCAGCAATTGACCAATCTTCATCAAGTCTCCTGGTTTCATTTTAAGACCCAATCCACTACCATCATAATATCCATCATTTCTTTTTTTCCAATCTACCAAATCAATATGTAAATGTTTAAACAAAGTTTCGTTTGCAAATTCTAAAGTAGTCATATTGGTCGCTTTGCTAATGATTACCGATAATAAGTGAGTAGCTCCAGAATTGTAATTATATGCTGTACCGGGCTCATTTTCTAAATTATTTTCTAAAACAAAAGAAACGGGATTACTACTTTGTTTCCATGCTTCATGCTCTAAATACCCTTTCCAGGAAAGACCAGAAGTTTGATTTAAAAGATGTCTGATCGTAATCGCTTCTTTACTTTTGTTAGTCAAATTTTCGAATTCGTCTGGGAAGTACTTTTTTATAGGGTCATCTACATCGGTAATGTATTGTTTGTCGATCGCAATACCAATAAAAATACTCATCAGTCCTTTGGTTAATGACTGCACATCACATAAACTATCTTTTGATTTTCCATTATAATATTCTTCGAATACTATTTTTCCTTTTTTTGAAATTAAGGTCGAAAAAATACCATCTTGTACTTGTGGGATAATTTCTGAAGTAATCGCTTTATCAGGTATCTCTTTTACGGTTTCTTTGCACGAAAAGAGTAGAAACGACAATGCCAATACCAGGTATTTTGTTTTCATACAGTAATTTATATTTTCAGAATAATACATACCGTTACATATTCAATATGTATTCATAATTGTTCTATCAAATGTATAAAAAAGTGTTTCGGTAAACTTACATAAAACAACCTATTTACTGTACACCAACCAAAATATTAAACTTTTAGTATTCAAATAAATTTTTAAATACCCTACAAAGCAACATCTAAATAATTATGATAAATTTATATTAAAAAAGTGTAACATTTTATACAGATGTAACTCCTGTAATAGAAACTGTTCTATAAAAATATATACATGAATCAAACCATCATTAAACGATTATTACTACTAGTATTACTAACCATTACCGGAATACTTCAAGCCCAAATTGAAAAAGGAGAAATTTTAAAAGATAAATTAAATTCTTCTACAATTCATTCAACCGAAAAACATCGATACTATATAAACCTAGAAAAAGATCAATTTGCTTTTTTTAGACTACTACAAAAAGGCGTTGACCTAAAAATTACAACGTATAACGTCCATAATGAAAAAATAGAAGTTTTTGACAGTCCTAATGGTCAAAATGGGTATGAATTATTTGCCATAACCTCGAGTAGTAAAGGAAAATATATCATAGAAATATATCCTTATGATCAAAAGGAACCATCTGGTAATTATGACTTAATTCTCGAAAAAATAAAACCTAAAGCTACTTTACCCAATGAGCAGGTCGATGAAATATTTACTCCCTGGGATACTAATGATACACCTGGAGCCTCTGTTGCAATTGTTAAAGATGGAGTAGTTGTACATAAAAATGGTTATGGGTTGGCTAATTTAGAATATGATATTCCTATTACACCTTCTTCTGTATTTCATATCGCTTCTATCTCAAAACAGTTTACTGTTTTTTCTATTCTTTTATTAGAAAAGCAAGGAAAATTAAACTTGGATGATGATATTAGAAAGTATATTCCTGAAGTACCTGATTTTGGAAAAAAAATTACATTAAGACATTTAGCCTCTCATACAAGTGGGTTAAGGGATCAATGGAATTTATTAGGAATGGCAGGTTGGAGAATTGATGATGTCATTACCAAGAAGCATATTCTAAAAATCATAAGTCAGCAAAAAGAACTAAACTTTGACCCTGGAGAAGAATATGTATATTGTAATACTGGTTTTACTCTTTTGGCAGAAGTTGTTTCGAGGATAACCGATATGTCTTTCGCACAGTTTACCGATGTCAATATTTTTAAACCTCTAAAAATGGAAAACACACTATTTTATGACGATCACGAAAAGATTGTTAAAAATAGAGCATACTCCTATCATACCGATAGTTTAGGTTATAAAAAAAGTGTCTTAAACTATGCGAACGTAGGAGCTACAAGTCTTTTTACTACTGCTGAAGATTTAGGCTTATGGGCTATGAATTTTTCGAATATAAAAGTTGGTGATGCCAGTATTATTGATAAGATGAACACGCCTGCAACCCTAAATAACGGAAAAACTTTTGGAGGAGCGCTAGGGCAATTTGTAACCGAATACAAAGGAATAAAAGAAATACAACACGGAGGAGCAGATGCAGGATATCGTTCTTACCTGGCTCGTTTTCCTGAGGAAAATTTCTCGGTAATGATTCTTAGTAATTCGGCTAGTTTTAACCCTAATCGAATAGCACATAAAATAGCCGATATTTATCTAAAAGATAAACTCAAAACCAATATCAAAAAAGAAATACCTAAAAAAGAAAATACTTCTTCTATTGTAGATATTGATCAGAGCATATTAGACACTTATATTGGAAATTTTGAACTACAGCCAGGGTTCAACATCAATATTAGTAAGAAAGATGGTCAATTAACCGGTCAGGCAACAGGGCAATCAGCTTTTTCATTAACGCCCCTATCAACAACAGAATTTAAGATCGTAGGAGTTGAAGCAAAAATAGAGTTCATACCTAACGAAGGAGATACTATTAAACTGCTAAAACTTTATCAGGGTGGACAAATACTAGATGCAAATCGATTAAAAGAATTTGACAAGACTGTTGTAAATCTAAATGATTTTTCTGGAACTTACTTTAGTCAAGAACTTTCTACCACCTATACTTTTATTGTTGAAGATGCCAACCTTGTTGTAAAACACCGTAAACTAAATGATTTTAAGTTAAACCCAACAGGAAAAGATAAATTTGGAGGTTCTAGCTGGATGTTTAGGCAAGTAGAATTTATCAGAGATGCTAATCAGAAAATTACTGGTTGTAAAGTCTCTAACGGTCGTGTTCGAAATCTTTACTTTAAAAAAACAAAGTAGTAAACTAACTATGTCCTATGTAGTTTGGTAGTTTTTAAAAATTTCAGAATAAATACATAATAGCAAATAACCTCATTCTATAAATATTTATAGAATGAGGTTATTTGCTTTATAACGTTTTATAAAAACGACAACTATAAAAAATAAGATCGATAATCATTTAGACCCCATCAAAACTCTAATAAAAAATTATCTATTTTTTAAATACCATTTATTTAGCTCTCTTATGTATCGTTGATCATTTAATTTAATGGATCGAGTTAATTTAAACGCTTCTAAAAAAATTGATTCTATACTTGCTTTAGATTTTGGTTGTACACAACCATTAAATTCAAAAGAACCATTATTCAAAATAAGTGTATTATTTCTGTGATCTACAATTTCAATATATCCTTTATCAAAGGATTTTTCTATATGTTCCTTAATAAGGGATTGATTTATTTTCATTGATTTTGACGGGTTTACGATAATATAACGGGGAAATTACATTTATTATTACTATTCAATAATACCAAAATATTTTAGATTACCGAAACTATAGTAATGAATTATACGTATCATGGCAACATATTTATTAGTTCTAAATTAATAGTTGCACCTTCAAAATCGTATCTATTTTCTCTTACATCAGAAAATAAAGTATTGTATAAAATCTTGTTCTTAAATATGCTTGTACTCAGGAATCGCATCAAAACAAGGGCAATGTTTCATCCACTCGAAAGGCTCTATTATACCATTATTATTCCTGTCTTTACTAACATCTCTATGTCCTAATATAGTTGCTCGAGGATGTTTCTGTTTTAGCTCTTTAAGAAGTTTAAGCAATGCCTCCTTTTGAGCGTCAGTTCTGGTATCAGCAGGTGCCTTAAGTGTATTAAGTCCACCAACATAGGTAACACCCAATGAGTTTCTATTATATCCTCTAACGTGTGCTCCCATAACATTATCGGGTCTCCCTTTCTCTACAGAACCATCAAGTTTTACAACATAATGATATCCTATCCCATTCCAACCTTTTTGTCGATGCCAACGATCAATATCTTTTGCACCAAGGTCTTGACCTTCGATAGTTGCTGTACAATGAATGAATATTTTCTCTATTTTCATATGATATGTATCTATCTCCTAAAATTAAATATTTCTTGATACTTTTTGCCTTTTTTTTAAAGAACTTTTGTTAGATATCTAATTGATTACTTCTACGCTTTAATTGTGATTCGCATTCTATTTTCTTTATGTTTTCTTTTAGGCGAATACAAGTCTTAATCTAGTATTTCAATCGCATAAATTTGGGCCCATTTTTATGCATCTTGTTTTACTATTTATAATAAATCATATAAATCAATTTCATATATCTATTTGTTTTTAATTGGTATTTTCATTGGCTTTTTTCTTAACTATTTCGACTAATGTAGATGGTGCCGCCAATAGAAGAATTCCTACGATCAATGCAATTCCGTTTAGCACTGTATTTTCTAAGGTATCTTTTATAAAACTATATGTTATTTTTCCTAAAATGGACAACCCTATGATAAAAAACACATACTCCCAAACACTATATTTTCTAAGTATATTTTTCATCTCGTTTCAATTTAGATTAATAATCAACCATTCATCTGTTGTTAAATGAATTAAATAGGCAGCCTCCTTGCCATTTAACTGAGGCTTCCCTCCTACCAAACTAACACCTGGTTCTGGAACTATTGTAACCAAATCTGCATTTTCATTGTTTACCAAAATTTTGGCACCTATATCAAAGGGTACTACCGTATTTTTAGGTATTGTATACGTTAGGTTAGCACCATTATTAAAATTAACGGTAGAATGTGCATTACTTAAAGACGCCGTTTTATCTAAATTGTACTGAACAGAAGCTTCTTTATAATCCACAGGTTCATAATATTGCTTGGTTGCATTCCAAGCCAAAACCTGCCCATCCAAAATTTGTTGAGTACTAATGTTGGGTAGTTCTGTATATATTAATCTATCCTGTGGTCTTAAAACAAATGATATGTTTTTTAGTTTTGGATTTCGAATAGTAATAGGTCCAGTGTTAGATGGGTAAATTATTTTATTTGTAAAATCAATTACTTTTGGACTTGCACTAATAAATGTTACTTCATTAAACTCAATACTTCCTAATTGCGCCAACTTCATATATCGATTCGAAGATCCTATAACACCACTCTCCTTCTGCAAATCAAATTTACCTTTATTAATAACTACATTCACATTTTTGGATTTGGTTTCAAAAATATATGCTCCTGTATTGGTCCAGTCAAATTGGCTTTCAGGAATGGTTAACTGTAAGTTTTCAAAAGTAATAGTTGGTGTTTTGGATACCATCGAATTTTCAAATTGGGTAAGGTGCAACTCTAACCACCCATCGATGGTTAGGTTTTTTATACACCTATCCTTAGGTAAACCAAATGCTAACGATATAGAGGACTCGCTATACACATCTTTCATATCTGTTACCGGAAATGAATTATAAGACACGAAATCTCTTTTAGATCTTTCGGGTCGGGCACCACTAAAACTAAAATCTTCTATAATACCACCGTAGTCTTTTGTCGGTGTTGGGGTTTGGTTAAAAAGATAATTAGAACTATTTAAAACAATTTCTTCATACGATTCTGGAGTAACCAAATTACTAAGTCTACTTACATCATTTACTTTGACAGTAACATCTATAATATCGTATTCCATATTTGTAACATCAAACACCCTAGGTAAAGATCTGTCATATGTCATTGTATTGCCTTTGAAAAGAGATTTAACCCTATTCGTTGCTCCCTGACCTCCCACAATATTTACGGCGGTCTGGTGTAAATTAGAATCCATAATTTTAGATCCGTTTAATTCAAAAGCAACATCTCCATATTCCATATTCAAATTAGAAATAACTCCACTTCTTCCAATACTTGCAGAACCTCTGCTTACATAATTATTTATTGCATTTACATTACGCCCTCTCCATAATCCCATAGCTCCAAAATATTCTGGGTGTAACAATCTTCCAGGCGCAGTGGTACCTTCAAACTTACAGGCAATAACATCAACGTTAACCGTTCCAACCAAATTTAAACCACCCGAATAACAATCTTTAAATGTTACATTTTGAAATAAGAAATTGGTGGCTGCTCGCCTTTGATCTTCTATATTGATACCAAAAGCAGGAAGTGTATTTCCAATATTTTTAATTACAGAATTGGTCCATGTAGTATATGAACCTAGATTCGCTCCTCCGTGTCTACCACAATCAGAAATATTCACATTATCAAGCAACGTATATCTTGGATCCAAAGGTGCTCTAACCTGCGCGTCTATAATAGTCAAGTCATCTACTTTATCCATAACAATATGCATATAGTGCACATTATCTGGGTATTCATATGTTTTATAAAATTCGCGAGGAGTACTTTTTCCTAAAAAATCAGTCATACCTTCTTTACCGTAAAAATATGCTGTATAAACTGGATTTTTTAGTCCTGACCACCCTGCAAAAGATGATCCGGAAAACTGATAATGTCTATTTCCATTTCGATCTGGAGTTGCGACTCTTGTTTTTTCGAATTGATGCCCAGTTAAATCAATCATAGTATTGGTTCTAATTTTATTTTGATCCGTTTCAAAAATGCCATTGGTACCAATTGTACCTATTTCAAATTCTGAAACACCAGGATAACCAAATACGGCACTACCTTTTATTGCGTTTGTAAATTGCAAATCTCCTGTCATATAAAAACCATCTCCAGTAAAATTAACAATGCTCACATTCTTTATGGTTGTATTGTAAGAAGCTGTTCCTATAACCAATCCATGTATAGGCTCATCAGCATAATTTCCGACATGATTATGATAATTAAACTCTCCATCCAAAAACAAATTACTAAAAGAAGATCGTTTGGTATTATGCGTCTTAAAAAAGTGAGTTTTTGTAATACCATGCGGAATACTCATTAATCTACTTCCGTTCCCTTTGACATGAATATCATCGGTTCCATCACCAATAAACCATGTATTGGGTAAGATATTAAGTCTACTTTGAAGAGGGTACTCGACTTCTCTTTTCATATAATTTCCTGTTGGAAAAATAAAATTTCCTGATTTTCTATTTCTCACATATAATGCATTTCTTCCTGCTATATAATTATCAGAACCATATCTAAAATAGGTATTAGAGACAGTTCTGGTAGCTATTTCAGACAGTGTAACTTGTGTCGGGCTTTGTACACTAATAATTGTACCTATAACTGTTCCTCGTGAAGCTGAAGGTTGTGTTTCAATATATTCGTGATTTGCAGCCATTACACCTATAGGTTTACCTATATCTGCATCTGTAAAATTAGCAGTGGCAGAGGTAAGTATAGCACTTCCATTCATCATAGTGCCATCTTTATATTCTTTGGCATCTGGCTTTAAACCAAAATTGGTTGCATAAATATCCAAAGGAGTATCCCAACTTCCTTTTATAACACCAGTAAAAGCATTGATCAACATTTTTTTTCCAGAGATGATCAATCCGGTGTTTTGGCCAGTTAAGGTAAAGCCATTTAAATCTATTTCTCCTCCGCAATCTTTTAGAACAATATTATCAGCAAGCGTTATGTCGTTGACAAGTACTATTTTTTGTTGGATACATAAAATTTTATTAGCATTTGCCTGATTTATTAAATCTTCTAAACTAGTACCAGGTACCTCTCGTGAGTTGACTATTTTATCTTTACTATTATAATCATTCCTTTTCTTGGCATATAAACAGCTAGTATCGTTAATTCCAAATGTTAACTTACTCACAGGAGTACATAACAAATCTAATTTGTTATCTGACGCAGAAGACAAACCGGCTTTACTTCTATTGTTTGAGTTTCCTGTTTTTAAACTTTTACCAAATGATGTAAGCTGTTTTATTACACATATATTATTTTCATAGTCATTAATACAATTTGAAAGTTTAGAAAACCTTAGGTCTAAGGCGGTTTTATTATTTTTTGTTTGCTCTACTTGTGCCGAATTTATTTGTGAATTTGCAAAAGCACAAAAAAATAGTCCTATAATTATTAGTATTGTTTTCATGTTTATAATTTTTGTAGGTTTAAGAATTTTCTTTTTTATATAAAGACAATAGTTGATTGACTAAATCGTCTTTATAAAGGTTTATTTTCTCAAGTTTTTTAGATAACCAATCCAATAGCGTCAATGCTGTTATTGAACTCAAGTTTTTATTAGTGCTAGTCTCTTAAGGTCAATCGAAGTAATTCTTACTTAACATTTATAGGATATCAAATACATACTAAATAGACATCCTATATGATTAATTAGAATTCTATGCATATAAAATAAGAAGATGCTTTACTAGTAGATATTCTGCATAATAACCTAATTAGGTCATTTTTGCATTTTTACTACTATATCTTTGGGGTTAAGAATCAGGTTTTTAGCACCTTACTCGCTATGTAAGGTTATCGCAGTTTATTAGAGATATAAATGTTTATTTGGGTACTGCGAATCCAATTGATTTCCCTCTCTTATCATAGACGGGATAACAATATGTTCTATTTTTTCTGGCGTAAGACTCAGATTTTTGTTGTGCTTTTAAATTTGCACCTAGAAAAAAATCTGTTAATCCGAGTTTTATTCGAAATGTAATGTCGAAATTATTGGCGGTGTAATATTTTTCCATTTTATTTTGGGTTTTAAAAGTATACTATTTTTGGTTATTAGGTCTCTTAGACAATTTAGAATACTGCTGCTTTTTGGTTATAAACATCTATTTTAAATCTTAAAATAATTGGATACAATTTGTGAGACTTTATTTTACTCCTAAACAGTTTTTCTACTCTGTTTATAATTTCATTTTGATGTACAGAAGCTCTTATCATCAAATTATGCCTTAGGTCACACTGTTGTTTGACTGCTGAATTTGTTCTTATATTCTCAGTAGTTTTCATATATTTGTAGAAATTGTTGTTTATCATTATAAATATAGAGTATTTACTCAATTTATCCAAATTATTGAGTCTTAAATCTAAAATTTATGAGTATAATATCTAGAATATTAGAAATAATAGAGTATAAAAATCTAAATAAGAGTAGATTTTATAAAGAAACCGGCCTTTCAAACGGCTTTTTAGATAAAGTTAAAGACATAGGATCTTCTAAAATAGAGAACATACTCAAAACATATCCAGATATTAATTCTTATTGGTTAATCACCGGCATTGGAGAAATGCTATTAACAAATACAAGTGATGCCGAGATTGACTTGGATTTTAATTCTAACAAAGTTGATAAACTAGACATCTTAAAAACTATCAAACATCTTTTGGATAATGATGATGTTTATATGAGTGATAAAGATTTTAAAGCTTATTTAAGGTCTAAAGCAAAGCAAATATTAGCCACCGAAGAAATACAAGCAAATATTGACGCTAAAATGGAAGAATTAAAAGCTCTAATGAAGGATAAGATTTCAGAGAAGTAACAAATCATTTATAGTAAATTTTAACAACCTTATATCAGTCATTATTTAATATCCATAGCATTTTTAAATAAAATTAATCTTCAATTATTTCCTGATATAAATTAGCAATTTCTGATTCTGTATATAATTTATCCTTTGCCTTAATTTCTTCAATAAAAGTTTTAAGTTGTACATACTTATAGACTTGTTTTTCTAACAACAATTGATTTTTAGCATCATCCTGTTTAATACTTTTTTTTACTTCATTTCTAATTTCTGTTTCTTTTAGTTTTTTAACAGCGGTACCAAAAAAGTATTTTCTATTATTTATATATTTATTAAACAATCGTCGTAACATAAAGCATAGAGTTAAATTATTATAATTTTTCCTAATACCTTTCCGAACTTCTTTTGAAAATCATTTATCTAGGGATCAACATATACCTTTCATACTTTTAGACACCTACTTAAATATTCATAATAAAAGTAATTTTTTCAGAAAAATGATGCTAAATGAAATTTATAATAAACAGGATAAACTCCCCAACTTTCTACGCTTAACCCCTATTCCTAGTTTATAATTTTAACATTACAATAACATTATATCTATAGCATTGACAATACTTTGCATATATATGTTAAATTTTTAACTATAAAATTAAGTGAATTACCATAATAGTAGGATACGGCAAAACCACATTTTTTATTATTAAGGACTACATTAACGTTTACATACGATCATACTGTTTGTTATTCTATAAAAGTTTAAATACGATAAGCTATTCTTTTTCTATAACAACAAATCATTCAAAAATTTGTCATGTTTGAATACTTATTTCGACTATAATTCAAATATTAATCATGAAACATCTAAGTATCCTTTTTCTATTTTTATTCACAAGTCTATTATACGCTCAAAACATGGATAATAGTACTTTGAAAGATATCATTCATAAAAAAGCAGACACCATAAATGGAGTAACTGGTAATTGGAAATTTATTTACAAAGAGACTCTAATGTTATGTATTACTGATGAAACAAATAACAGAATGAGGATTATCACTCCCGTTGTAGAGACGACACAATTGGACAAGGATTTATTACTAGATAGCATGACCGCTAATTTTCATTCGGCATTAGATGTTAAATATGCTATTTCTAACGGCGTTCTTTGGTCTGTTTATATACATCCTTTAAAAGAACTTTCGAATCAACAGGTAGAGGATGCTATTTCGCAGGTACACTTAGCAGCAAAAAACTTTGGCACTACCTTCTCTAGTACTCCTTTACTTTTTGGAACTGGAAATAAAACAGAAGAACCTTCTAAAGAAATAGAAGAAAGGAAAGTTCAAAAATTTTAATTTTTCGGTTGGAAACTATTTTCTGCTATTTTTCCTTTAACATCTTTAAAAAAATCATACATAAACTTTAGATCTTTTTCGATATCATTGGATGGATAGAAAGGCGCCGAGATAAGGTTTTGTTTTTTACCAAAATCAAATGTTACCATGATTATAGGAACTTCTGCTGTTTTTGCTATATGGTAGAAACCAGTTTTCCAATCTTCTACCTTTTTTCTAGTCCCTTCTGGAGCCAGCGCTAGCCTTAATTCGTTTCGTTTGTGAAACAATTCAGCTATTGCTTCAACTTTATTTTGCCCCGAAGTTCTATCCAAAGAAATTCCTCCAACTTTTCTCATATACCATCCTAATGGCCATTTAAAAAGTTCTTTTTTTGCTAAAAAACTAATTTTAATATTCGCCAATTTACGAATTAACAACCCAATGTAGAAATCGTGCCAACTAGTATGAGGCACAACAACGATTACACACTTTTTTACAGAATCTGCATTAAAATCCCCAATCATTTTCCACCCTAAAAGGTTATGATATACAAAGGCTGCAAAACGTTTCATAGGCTTATGATAAAAATAAGTGTTAGTTTTGTTAAATCTTTTAACAAAACTAACACTTATTTAGTAAATTAAAAATCAAACAATTACAGCGATCGATAAATTTCTTTTAATTTATCGGCATTTATTTTCGATTTCCAATCAGATCCAAGTGCATTTTCCCAAAGAGGTTCTAAACTTAAGGCAACTCTAGTCATTACATTTAATTGGTCTTCTGTAACGTTTGCACATACTCCTTTTGGTATAGTAATGTTATGATATTCTTTCATCTTCTTAAAAGTAGCAACTCCTTCTGGATAATACTTTTCTAATTTATCAAACACAATACAATTTCCAACACCATGTTTTGTTCCTAAAACATAGGCAAGTCCATAACTCATTGCGTGAGCAACCCCCACTTGAGAGTATGCAATACTCATCCCTCCATGCCATGATGCCATCATTAGTTTTGCGTCTGCCTCTTCTTTACTAAGTGAGTTTTCTAAAAATATTTCTTCACATAGATCTAAAGCTTTTTCTCCATAACTTTGGCTAAAAGCATTAAGATACGTACCGTTTAATGATTCTACGCAATGAATATAACAATCCATCCCTGTATAGAACCATTGATCTTTTGGAACATCTTTAATTAATTCTGGATCAAGTATTACTTGATCAAAAGGTGTAAAATCAGAATTAATTCCTAATTTACGTTCAGGACCTGTTAATACGGTTGTTCGCGAAACTTCTGCTCCAGTTCCAGAAATTGTTGGAACTCCTACATGATACACAGCTTTATTGTTTACTAAATCCCATCCTTGATACTCTGTTGCACTTCCTGGGTTAGTTAACATAATAGAAACAGCTTTTGCCAAATCTAATATCGACCCACCACCGATGCCAATAATACCACTAGGAGTATATTGACATTTATTTTTAATATCTGATACAATTTCATCTACTTGAGAGGTCTTAGGCTCTTCTGCTGTTGAGATATAAACTATCTCGTCTGTATATGCCAAAGGAATCCTGTTTTCGATAAAAGATTTATTATTTTCAAAAACTTCATCGATCAAATATATAAACGGAGTAACACCATTTCGTTGTGGAGAAACAATTTGACTAATCTGATTAAAAGCCCCAACCCCGAAAACCACTTTTGGAACCATTGGAAAATTCTTAAAAGTCGAAACTGGAGTAGGTATAGAAGGTGTGGCTTGTATATTCAATTGGCTTTCTTTATTTATTATTTTTTTTGCTCTTTCTAAATCTTCGGGAGTATCAATCTCTACTCCCTCATGCTTAGTCTCTATCATTTTTATGTTTTTCCCATACTCCAGATATCGAATACACTCAATTTTTTCAGAAGCTTCTAACGACTTCATGGGTAAATTATAAAAATCTAAAATCGCTTGCTTTCTAAAGGCATAAACTCCTTTATGCTTATAATATGTGTGATTTGTTTCTTTATCTCGAGGATATGGAATTGGCGCTCTTGAAAAATACAGTGCATAATTATTTTCATCTACAATAACTTTTACACTATTTGGATTCATAATATCATCCCAGTCTTCCATGGGTGTCATTAGGCTTGCCAAATCTATTTTATCAGAATCTTCTTTATAAAAAACACTTAGCACTTTTTCTAAGCTTTCGCGATCGGTAAACGGTTCATCACCTTGCACATTTACCACGATATCGACATCCATATCTTCTACCGCTTCAGCAATTCGGTCGCTTCCGCAACTATGCTCTTTTTTACTCATAATAGCTACTCCCCCATGAGAAGTAATTTCATCATAAATAATGTCACTATCCGTAACAACATATACTTCTTCAAAAAGTCCAGAATTAACAGCGGCTTCGTAAGTTCTTCTAATTACACTTTTTCCTTCAAGATCTTGCATTAGCTTACCAGGAAAACGCGTGGCAGCATACCTCGCAGGAATCATTGCGATAGTTTTTAGAGTATTTTTGTTCAAAATGTATTGCTTTTCTTAATTTGCAAAATTAACTTTTTTAAATCAATTTTTGTTATTCAAAATTAATTTAGTTTCATATATATTTCTTAAAAAAGTCATAAAACAAAACTTGAAAAACAATTAAAACAATTAATTTTCTGCAAAGAAATCGTCTTTAAATCCAATAAGAAATAATTTCTTTTTTGTTCTCGTAATGGCTGTATACAACCATCTTAAATAATCTTTGGTGATACCTTCTGCGAGGTAAGGTTGTTCTACAAACACATTATCCCACTGACCTCCTTGAGATTTATGACAAGTAATAGCATATGAAAACTTTACTTGTAAGCTATTAAAGAATCTATTGTTTTTAACGCCTAAAAAACGTTTATATTTTGATTTTTCATCCTCAAAATCTTTCATAACTTCTTGATACAATTTATTTGACTCTTCGTATGATAAAGAGGGAGTTTCAGAAGTTAAAGTATCTAATAACAATACTGTTTCAAAAGGTTTTTGATTTGGATAATCTACCATAGCTACATTTACAATTGCAAACTTAAACCCGTACAATTCTTTTACTGAAAAAATTTCAAGTACTTTAATAATATCTCCATTAGCAATAAAGCCTGCTTCACTTTTTGTATCCAACCAAAAATAATTATTCTTGACTACCATAAGATAATCACCTGTAGATAACTCCTCTTCCTGAAAAAGAATTCTTGAACGAATTTGTTGATTGTAAATATTAGCTCTTTTATTTGAACGCAAAATAATTACAGACTCTTCATGACCAGAGGTTATATAACCATCATTTAAGGCATCCATAATTTCATGTCCATCAACAAGTCTTATCACATCAGGATATCCTGTGATATCAAAACGAAATGAATCATAAAACCCGTCCTTAAGTGTTTCTCTAATATAGGTTGCATTCATTAACACTCCACTTCCTTCTGCTTGCCTTACCACTTCATCTAACTCTATCTGTGTTACTTCGGTATTAAAACCAATTTCCAAATTATTAGCATCCAGAGCTGGACTAACCTCTAACTTAACTGGCGGTAATTGTGCGGTATCCCCAATAAGCAGAATCTTACAATTGTATCCAGAATAGACATACATCATTAAGTCATCTAAAAGAGAACCATTTTCGAAAAGTTTATTATCACTTGGTGTATCTGGTATCATTGAAGCTTCATCAACAATAAAAATAGTATTTCTACATTTATTCTGTTTTAACTGAAACGCCAGTCCTCCACTTTGGTTTTTTTTGGGATAATAGATATTTCTATGAATCGTTTGAGCTTGTCGCCCAGAAAAATTACTAATCACTTTTGCTGCTCGTCCCGTGGGTGCCAACAGAACGGTGTTCAATTTTGCCTTTCCAAGGTTTCTAACCAAGGCTCCTATCAGTGTAGTTTTTCCTGTACCGGCATATCCTTTAAGTAAAAAAAGTTCATTTTTTGCTCTAGATAATACAAACTGAGATAGTTTTTGTAAAACAACATCCTGTTTTACAGTCGGTTCAAAAGGAAAATCTTCTTTCAATAATCCATAAAACTCTTTTTCCTTCATTAAATTTATATCTGTAAATTGATCATACTTATAATAATAAATCAAAGATAGGGATGATTTTTTGGCAATAAACTTTTACGATTAAAAAAAAATTGTAGATTTGCGTATACACTAATGTTTAAAGCTAAATCGTAAAATGAAAATTGTTGTTCAGTTAGTTCTTTGGATAGTAATAGGGTTCTTAGGGTACTTAGTATTCAATTCTATTAATGGTCCAGTAAAGTTCAATAAATTAAAACAAGTGAGATATGCTAAAGCTGTCGAAAATTTAAGAGATATTCGTACCGCACAACTGGCATACAGATCAATAACCGGGAAATTCACCAAAGACCCTGTTCAGTTAGTTTCTTTTATAGACACTGCAAAATTCACTTTAACTCAAAGAAGGGATTCTAGCTTTATAAGCTTTAATAAAATACTTAAGATCGACGAACCTAGAGATACGGTTGTTATCGATACTCTAGGATATGCATCGGTAAAAGATTCTTTGTTTAAAACAGGAAGCCATAAGACAATGTTAAAAGTTCCTATTGAAGGAGTTGATGCAAATTTTGAAATGGATGCAGGTTTTATAAATAAGAATGACTTAAGAATTCCAGTTTTTGAAGCGAAGGTTTCAAAAGATATTTTATTACATGATCAAGATAAAGATTTATTGGCTCAGGAAAAAGAAGTAGTTTCTGTAGATGGGGTTAATGGACCTTTCTTATCTGTTGGATCTATGACAGAAGTAATGACCTCTGGTAATTGGCCAAGAACCTATGGTGCAAACGACCAATAATACCATTAATAATACGTCAAAGACATTGTCCATTCAGGTAGGCTTGAATGGACTTTCTTTTTGTACTTGGATTGACCAACAAATCACTGCGATCAATCATGAAAGCTTCGGAATACAATTAACACCCGAGCAAATCCTTGATAAAATCAAATACGTTTTTGACCATAACACTAATTTAAAAGAGAGCTTTGACAAAGTAAACGTTATATACCAAAACGATTTATACACCATTGTCCCAAAACCACTATTTAACGCAGAGTCTCTAAACGAATATTTAAAATATAATATCAAGGTACTAAAAAATGATTTTATAGCATTCGACGAGCTTGAGCAACACAATATTGTTACCGTTTATATTCCTTATACGAATATCAATAATTTCTTTTTTGATAATTTCGGTACTTTTACATACAAACACACAAGCACCGTATTAGTTGACTCTTTACTGACTCAAAAAAAAAATAGCAAATCTTCTTCTGTTTTTGCAAATATTAATGATACCTCCTTTGATCTTGCTATAATTACTAACGGAAATTTAGTTTTATGCAATACATATGCCTACCATTCCAAAGAAGATTTTCTATACTATCTTTTATTTACCACAGAGCAATTACAACTTAACCCAGAAGAATTTGAACTTATTTTCACAGGAAACCTCTCTAAAGAAAGTGCTCTTTACAAAATCGCTTACACTTATGTTAGAAATATAAGTTTTGGAGAAAACATGAACAACATAAAATTAGGTACAGATGTCGCTTTGCTCAATCCTCACAAACATTTTGTTTTACTAAGTAGTCATTTTTAATATGCGAATTATTTCAGGAAAATATAAAGGAAAAAGGCTTACAGCTCCCAAAAAACTGCCCGTTAGACCCACAACCGATATGGCAAAAGAAGGGCTTTTTAACATTTTAAGAAATCAATACAACTTCTCGAATATATCTGTCATCGACTTGTTTGCAGGAACAGGAAATATTAGTTATGAATTTATTTCAAGAGGAACAAAATCAATTACTTCTGTAGATTCTCATTATGCATGTCTTTCATATATAAAAACGATTGCCAGAGAACTTGAAGCCCCTATCGAAACCATAAAAAGTGATGTATACAGTTATTTAGAAAAGGTAAAGCGCAAAGCAGATATAATTTTTGCCGATCCTCCTTATGATTTCACCGTAGATCAATTTGAAAAAATAGCAACGTTAGTTTTTGAAAATGAATTATTAAATCCAGGCGGAATTCTTATAATAGAACACTCAAAACATACTTCCCTAGAAAACTCTGTTCATTTTAGTCATTCTAGAAAATATGGAGGGTCTGTTTTTAGTTTTTTTGAAAAATAACCCAACACCCATATAGATAATCTTTTTGGTTGTTTAAACAGTAATTTATCGAAACGATAGTTTTTAAAAAGCTTATATCACGTTTATATTTAGTTTGTTTGCAGAAACAAAAAACTTTCATTTGGTTCTAATAGTCTATAGCCTCATAAATAACCCTTTGGATTTCAGATCTAATATCATTAGATATTAATTTTCTATTGGCAGCATTAGGATGAATACGATTACTTAAAAATACGTATATAATTTCTTCTTCAGGATCAGCCCAGGTAAATGTTCCTGTAAAACCACTATGTCCAAAACTAGTCATAGATATACATCCACAGGTTGGTCCTACGGTTCCTAATTGCGGTTTGTCAAACCCTATTCCTCGTCGAACATCTCTATCACAATAATAACAAGTATTAAACTCTTCTAATGTTTGCTTACTAAAGTACTGTTTACCGCCATAATAACCTCCATTAAGATACATTTGCATAATTTTGGTAACATCATTTGCATTAGCAAACAGTCCAGCATGACCGCCAACACCACCTAACATTGCAGCCCCCTGATCATGTACATACCCATGAATTAGCTCACCCCTATAAATCATATCATTCTCTGTTGGGACAATTCTTTTTCTTTTAAATTTAGACAATGGCACATAGGAGGTATTATTTGCCCCTAATGGTTTGTAAATATGTTGTTGAGTTAAGTCATTTAGCGAATTTCCATAATAATCTTCTATATAGGATTTTAAAAGGTAATATGGAAGGTCACTATATTTATAACTAAGTCTTTTTCTTAGTTTACTATCCCTTATTTTAATTAACAACGAATCCTTCATATCGTTCCGGAAATATAAGTTTTTAGTCACCTGCAAGCCAAAGTTTTCTGACTTACTGGTTCTATAATACTTATAATCTGGTTTTTGAGTTACAGAGTCCATAGTATGCACATAAAAAGGTATCCACGCTCTTAATCTTGCATAATGAGAAAGCATTGATTTTATTGTTATGTCCTCTTTATTAGAACCTTTGAAAGAAGGCAACATATCCCCCACCTTAGTATCTAAGGCTACAATCCCCTTATCTTTCAACTCTATTAAAAGAGGCAGGGTTGCTAATATCTTTGTTAACGATGCTAAATCATAAATATCTGTATTTTTTACCTTTCTAGTTTTTTCATACGAATGGTATCCATAATTTTTATGAAAAATTACTTTTCCTTTTCTAGCAACGATTAGTTGTACTCCTGGCGTCATTCTTTCTTGTATTGCAACAGCAACAATAGAATCTATTTTGGCAAGTTTATGTGAATTTACACCAACACTTTCCGGAACTCCGTATGATAGTCTTTTTAAGGATCTCGTTTCTTCACCTACTCCAACAGGAAAATCATCAGAAACACTTACCGGCAACTTCCCCTTAGAGGGAATCGCTCCAAAAAGTAATTGAGCCGATTTTTCCTGAGCTATTTTACTGTTTTGATAAGCCACCAAAATCCCTTCAAAATTAGTGGTCGAAATCATATCAGAAATTGCATAAGGCTTTGTAAACACATTAAGAATTGTGGTATTCATTCTTGCTATTTCATATAACCAAACCAACTCTTTATCTTTAAATTTATATTTCTCCCATGGAGAATCATTAGCTTTATGAAAGCCCACGATTACATAATTATAATCTTTTAGCTTATCTATCATTTCATTAAGCAGACTGGCTTTTACCCAATCTACTTGTGCATACTTATTAAGTTCATTATAAAACGTTTCTCCAGAATCATCACCAAACGAAACATATGCAATTTTCTTTAAATCCAAGTTTTTAATTGGTAAAGATGCTCTACTATTCTTTATTATTGTTAGCGAATTTTCTACCAATTCGTGATTTAAAACTTCATTCTTAGCACTATTCAACTCTTCTTCAATAAAATGAGTATCGATTGGAACATAATCATAAAGACCAACCTTGTATTTTGCGTACAGTATTTTTTTTACTGAATATGACAATCGTTCTTCGTTTATTGCTCCAGCATAATAAGCAGATATTATTTTTTGAGAAGCCAATGGCACATCTTCAGACATTAACAGCATGTCATTTCCTGCTACAAATGCAGCCAAATCAATATCACCAGGAGCTTCAAAATCTGACACACCTTTCATATTAAGAGCATCTGTAATTACCAAACCATTAAATTGCAAACTGTCTCTTAAAATTGTAGCAACAATATTTTTTGAAAGAGACGAAGGGTGATTTGATCTAGGTTCAAGAGCAGGCACATTTAGGTGAGCTACCATGATGCTTGGCAATCCTTCTTTAATTAATTTTTTATATGGATACAATTCGATGCTATCAATTCTTTTGGCATCGAATCCAATAGTTGGCAATGTTATATGAGAATCACTATCTGTATCTCCATGTCCAGGAAAATGTTTTGCGCTTGCTAATACACCTTCCTTCTGCATTCCCTTCATAAAAGCCAATGCTTTACGAGTTACATTTTCTCTTTCCTCGCCAAAGGATCGATTACCAATAATAGGATTATTAGGATTAGTATTTATATCGACTACAGGGGCAAAATTAATATGCACGCCTAATCGTTTACAATGTTTAGCTATTTGTCTCCCAGTTTTTTCTATTAAGGTATCGTTTTGAATTGCACCCAAAGCCATATTCCAAGGAAAAACTTGTGTAGAATCCAATCTCATACCTAACCCCCATTCTGCATCCATCCCAATAAGCAATGGCACTTTTGACAATTCTTGATAATCGTTTGTTAATTTTGCCTGTCGCTTTGGTCCTCCTTTAGAGAAAATAATACCCCCTATATAAAAATCATTAATCAATTGTTTTAATCTATCTGTTTCTCTGATCTGGTCAGAAGAAGATATATTTACCATGAACAATTGACCTACTTTTTCCTTAAGTGTCATTTTATTGTAGACACTATCCACCCACATCTTTTGAGCTTGAGAGTCTTTTGCTAACAAAGGACTTTCTACTTGTGAATAAAGCTTAAAAGAAACAACAAAAATTATGAAAAGAATATAGTTTTTATCGATATGCCACACAAAAATTTTAGTTTAAGAAACGATTATGCCAACTATCTTTTGCGGGAATTTCCCAATTTGTTCGATATTCGGCGATATTAGTAACCAGGTTATTGAACACGATAGTATTTGGGGATACTGATCTATTTTTAGCCATCTTTTTAAAATCAGAAAGAGTTTTATAAGCTACAAACTCTCCCTGTTTAAAAGAAACATTCATCTTATCTAATAGGTCTACACTATATGTTTGTTCAATTTTTTGAATAAAGTGAACAGAAGCATCAATAGAACAACCTGTTGCAGGGTTTAATCCTTGATCCAACCCAATAGCAATAAATCTTTTATACTTAATTTCATAGCCCGCTTTTAAATCCGAACCATGCGCCGTCCATTGTGACAAAAACTGATCTAATTGTCCTCTTACTTCTTCAAGTTCTTCTACAGTAAATGACCTATTTGCTTGATAAATCCATACTCGTGATGTTTCTGGAAGGTCATTAAAATCTACTAACATGAGCTATTCTTTTATTAATAAAACAAAAACGATTCTGTCTTTTAAGTTACAAAAAAAGTACTTATTCTTAAAAGAGACACTCGCTGTTGTTTTTAGCGTTATTATATATGGTTTATATATCCTGAGCGTTAGCAATAAGTTCTGCTACATCCAAAACCTGTATACTATCTTCTTTTTCTTTGTTTTTTACCCCGTCTGTCATCATTGTATTACAAAAAGGACAACCTGCGGCGATGATATCTGGCTTTGTTTCTAACGCTTCTTCTGTTCTTTCGACATTAACATCTTTATTTCCCGGCTCTGGCTCTTTAAACATCTGTGCTCCTCCTGCCCCACAACACAAACCATTACGCTTGCATCTTTTCATTTCTATAAGTTCCACCTCTAATTTCTTAAGTAAATCTCTAGGGGCCTCGTACACGTTATTTGCGCGTCCCAAATAACAGGGATCATGAAACGTAATTCGTTTTCCTTTAAACTTACCTCCTTCAACTTTTAAGCGGCCTTCATCAAGAAGTGACTTAAGAAACTCTGTATGGTGCATTACATCGTAATCTCCTCCTAATACAGGATATTCATTCTTTAGAGTGTTAAAGCAATGTGGGCATGCAGTAACTACCTTTTTAATCTCATAGGCATTCATTACTTCTATATTCGTAACGGCTTGCATCTGAAACAAAAACTCATTACCCGCTCTTTTTGCCGGGTCCCCCGTACAACTTTCTTCTGTACCCAATACAGCGAAATCGACATTAGCATTATGAAGTAATTTAACAAAAGCCTTTGTGATTTTCTTTGCCCGATCATCAAAACTACCTGCACATCCAACCCAAAAAAGAACTTCTGGTTTCTTTCCTTCTGCCATATACTCTGCCATTGTTGGCACTTTTATCGCTTCGCTCATATTCTTATTTTTATAGTTATCCTTTTTAACAAAGGAAAATCAAAAGCTTTTTTTAATCGTGTTTACCATCGTCAAAGACTTCTATAGTAACAACGCGTTCTACCAACTCGGTAAACTTACCTGTATACCTTGTAGCTTTTACCAAGTGATTATCGATCCAATGATAATTACCTCCCCTTGGTTTTCCCATTAATATACTGTGGTACTTAAAACCATGCTCTTTAAGCCAAATCTCTGTTACTTCTCTATGAGCTTCGGTTCTAGAGGTAAAAAAACATATAATATGTCCTTGGTCATACCATTCATTTAATGTTTTTAAAGCATCTGGGAAGGGCTTACAAGTTGCCATACGTTCAGGCTCCTCATTTGGTACATCTTCAGTAATTGTACCATCTATATCGATAAGGTAATTTTTAATACCTTCTGGTAATACCGGACTTACATGTTCTCCTTCTTCTACCTTGTCGTGCAATAATTTATCAATTTCTTCTTTTTTCATACTTTAAGTTTTTTCATTAAAATGGTGGTGAATTGTGGTTAATAATTAAATAGTAAAAATGTGGTTATTATTCGTTACTCCAGTTTAAACGATCCATTTGGTTAAATGGCCAAGGAGCTCCATTGTTTTCAATATTAGACATCATATTATTTAAATCTGATGGTGCCGCACTTTGCTCCATCACCAGATAACGTCGCATATCGATTATAATTGACAAAGGGCTTATACCTACAGGACAGGTTTCTACACAAGCATTACAACTTGTACATGCCCATAACTCTTCTGCACTGATATAGTCACCTAATAGCTGTTTATTATCATCTTCAAAACTGCCATTTTTATCTATATTATCCCCTACCTCCTTAAGACGATCACGGGTATCCATCATAATTTTTCGTGGAGATAATTTCTTTCCTGTTTGGTTTGCCGGACATTCACTAGTACATCGACCACATTCTGTACATGTATAGGCGTTTAACAATTGTACCCAATTAAGGTCCGTAACATCTGATGCTCCAAACTTTTCTGGTTCACCCGCAACATCATCTTCAGCTGGTGCTGCAAAAGGGTCTGCATTTGGATCCATCATAAGTTTTACCTCATTTGTAACGGCTTCAAGGTTATCCAATTGCCCTTTAGGGTTTAGATTTTCATAATAGGTATTAGGAAAAGCCAATATGATATGTAGGTGTTTTGAAAAATATAAATAATTTAAAAACACCAGAATTCCTAAAATATGTAGCCACCATGCAGTTCTCTCTATCACAATAAGTGTTATTTCTGAAAGCCCATCAAAAAAAGGTGAAATAAACTGACTAACTGGATAAGAACCTGCTTTTATATAATGTTCTGCCCCTATATTTTGCAACTGCAAATCGGAAGCATTCATTACTAAAAACAAAGTCATTAATATCATTTCGAAATAAAGAATCCAGTTACCATCGCTTTTTGGCCAACCTTTCATTTCAGGATTCCAGAAACGTTTTAGTTTAATAACATTACGTCTAATCCAAAAAACGATAACTCCTACTAAAACAAGTAATGCTAAAATCTCGAATGAAGCAATTAGAAAATCATAAAGACCTCCTAAAAACGCAAAAACTCTATGGGTTCCAAAAATACCATCAATGATAATTTCTAAAACCTCTACATTAATAATTAAAAATCCAATATATACTACAATATGTAAAAATCCAGCAATAGGGCGACGCACCATCTTTGATTGCCCTAAAGCAACTCTCATCATGTTTTTAAACCGTTCACTTTTATTATCAGAACGATCTACATCTTTCCCTAATCGGATATTTCGAATAACTTTACGTATATTTTTAGTAAAATATCCAATACCTGCTACAAGGGCTATTACAAAAAGTATATTAGGTACATATTGCATCATATTAGTCTATTGAATCTGTTGGTTTTTCGTAAGGGGCATTTTTCTTCCCAAATACTGATATATGAACGTACCTTTTAGGATTTAATCTCAAATCCTGTAACAAAAGTTCTAATTGCTTACTAGTACGCTCTAAGTTATCATATAACTTATTATCCTTAAGCAATTTTCCAGCGGTTCCTTTTCCCGAATTGAGATCATTTGATATTTTATCAAAACTAATCAAAACTTTTTCTAGCTTCTTTCCTAGGTTGGCAACATTTATTTGAGATATCGAATCTGAAACCTTACTAAGATTGGCAGACATTTTATCAAGATTAGAAATTGTATTGTTTAATTTATCCTGATTACCTGATAAAACGCTATTTAAAGAGGAGGATGCCACTTTAAAGTTTTTTACGGTAGCACTTAAGTCTTTAAAAATAGAGTTTAAGTTATTTTTATTATCTACATTAAGAATGCCATTTACAGAATTTAACAATGTATCTGCATCTGTAATAGCAGCTTCAAGTTTTTCTTGTAAAGGAGTTAATCTATCATTTACCAACTCTAAAAGACCTGCTTCTATTCTTCCTTGTAATGTATCTCCATCCTTCGCATCATTGCCTTGTTCATATTTAGGAATAATAGCCAAGGATTTGCCTCCTATAAGACCACCCCCATACACTTTTGCTTCACTATTCTTAGAAAAAGTAAAATCACTATCTACATTAAATTCTACCACAAGGTTTCCTTTTGCATCTGCAAAATCTATTGACACTACCTGACCAACGATCATACCGTTTATAGTAACTGGGGACGATGCAATCAAACCTTCTACATTATTATATACAGCATAAAAGGTTCGTTCATTTTCCAGAAGATTCTTTCCTTTTAGGAAAGTATAACCAAAGATTAAAAGTGCTATCGCACATATTGCTAATATTCCTGTTTTAACTTCTCGAGTAAATTTCAAAATAGCTTATATTTAGAACACAAATTTAGGATAAAATATAATTCCTATTAGCAAATCTTTTAGGAATTATTAGCTCAAAAACAATTTTACAGTTTCTTTGAAACTAATTAGAGGAAGCTTCTACTTTTAAAGCTTCGTTTAAAGGGATTGGCTGATCTCCACGAAAAGCAACAATAAAACTTGAATCAAAACCTTTATCAACTGCAACCTCTCTTAATTCTTTTATTGATTCATAATTATCAGTACTACCATAATAATATTTAAAAAGCTCTCCTATTTTCATTTTAGACAACTGATCTAACCCACTAAAATTAAAAGATTTAAGCTCAATATCATCAGTTCCTGCTCCTATTTGAACTTTAAACTTTATATCATTACTTATTACTTCTTCATTTTTAACTTCATTTACGACTTTGGTAACTTCTATTATCTTTGGCTTTACAACTTTATAAGTCGCCTCCAAACTCTTTTTATACTCTATAACAGAAGTTGTAATCGAAGTAGCCATTTCTTGCTGCCCTTTTTTAGAATTTAGATATTTTCCTTCGTTCTTATTAGTTAAAAAACCTAATTCGATAAGAACACTTGGCATATATGTCTGGTGTAAAACTACAAAACCTGCCTGTTTAACCCCTCTACTTTTTCTATCAAGTGCTCTTTTAAATCTCTTTTGAACAAAACTTGCCAGTGTTAAACTTTGATCCAAATATTCCTCCTGCATCAAGGTTAACCCAATAATTGATTCTGGAGAATTAGGGTCAAATCCATCATAATTTGCCTGATAGTTATCTTCTAAAAGAATAACCGAGTTTTCATTCTTTGCAACATTAAAATTTTCGTCATTGGCATGTAACCCCAATACAAAGGTTTCTGTACCGTATGCTTGCGTTCTATGAGAATTACAATGTATCGAAACAAAAAGATCAGCTCCTGCTTTGTTTGCAATACTACCTCTTTCATGCAACTCGATAAACTTATCAGTTTTTCTTGTATACACAATCTCAAAGCCACCTTCTTGTTTTAGAGCCTCTCCCACTGCCAATACTACCTTAAGAGCAATATCTTTTTCTTTATAACCATTTCCTCTATTTCCGGGATCATGCCCACCATGTCCTGCATCCAAGACTACTATAAATTTTTTCTTTTCCTGAGCATTTACCGAAGTAATAATGCCATTAGAAACAAAAATTAAAACGAGAAGAAAAATTCGATACTTATTAAATTTCATGTTTTTATGTTGTTCTAATAATCCTGACTTTTATTTTGCAAAACTATCATTTTGTACACATCAGACCTACAAATTCTAATGTTATTCTATTTTTTTGAAACATTTTAAGACAGCTACAGTTTCTATACTATAACTTATATGATAAAGTTAGTTCGCTGGTAACAAGCAATTATCTTATAAGTTAGCGTTATTAATGAAGTGTCTAATCAATATAATTTTTTATTTTTTTATGAATTACAATCTAAGCATAAAAAATATATGTAATTTTGGCACTTCAAAAACTAAGCCATAGTTATACAAAAATAGGATTTAAACCATTGCAAACAACGGTACGTCATATACTTTATTCACTAAGTTTTTCACTGTTTTGTATTTGTCAAAGCATTGCACAAGAAACAAACAAAACAAAAGAGGTTTCTATTCCTGTAACCCAACAAGATACAGTTTCTGATACTTTAAGAAGACAAGAGGTTAAGCCAGAAGAGTTATTAAATGAAAGAACTCAGGATACTACAGATCAAGATAGTATTGTACCTGAGCCACAGTTATTGACCGATAAAGTAGTATACAAATCTGTGGATTATATGCGATTAAGTCGTAAAGAGAATAAAATGTACCTGTACAATGAAGCCGAAATTGTGTATGGAGACATGCAGATTAATGCTGGCTTTATAATCGTTGATAACACTAAAAATGAAGTATATGCATACGGAATTAAAGATTCTCTTGGTGAATATACTCAACCTCCAATTTTTAAACAGGGACAAAATATCGTAGAACCCGATTCGATCCGGTTTAATTTTGACACCGAAAAAGCACTTATTTATAATTCGAGAACAGAACAAAACGGTTTCAAAATAAAAAATGAAATCTCTAAGCGAGAAAATGATTCTGTTGTTTTTATGAAAAACGTAAAGTTCACTACTTCAGAAAACATCGAAGATCCCGAATATTATTTCTATGCACGAAGAATAAAATTTGTTCCCAAAAAAAAGATTGTCACCAGTCTTGTTAATATGTATATAGCAGATGTCCCTACTCCTCTACTATTGCCGTTTGGGTATTTTCCTATGTCAGAGAGCAGGACTTCTGGTTTTATTATGCCAAGCCCTGGTGAAGAAAATAATCGTGGGTATTTCCTTCAAAACGGGGGGTATTATTTTGCTATTAGTGATTATGCTGATTTAACGCTTACAGGAGATTACTATACCAACGGAAGTTACACATTAGCTTCTGAAACCTCTTATGCATTGCGATATAGATTTAGAGGGAATTTAAGGTTTAGGTATGAAAATAATTTAACAAGTGAAAGAGGGTTTCCTGACTTTGCAAAAAGAACTACCTATAATATACAATGGTCTCATAGCCAAGATGCCAAAGCAAGCCCAAATTCTCGCTTTTCTGCATCTGTAAATTTTGGTAAGAGTGGTTTTTATCAGCAATCTACAAATCAAAGAAATACTGGTAACTTTTTAAATAACCAATTAAGTTCTTCTGTTTCCTACTCTAAAACTATTCCTGGAGATCCACAGGTAAATCTTAATATTGCTGCCACCCATAACTCTAATACCAATACAGGAGTGGTTAATTTATCTTTACCAAATGCTTCTGCCAGTGTTTCTAGGATATTTCCTTTTGCTCCAAAAGTGGGAGTTAAAAAAGGAATCATTCAAAATATAAATACTCAATATAATTTTAGAGGAGAAAACAGAATTACAACTACCGATAGCTTGCTTTTTAAACCCGAGATGTTTCAAAATTCTCAAATCGGTATGCAACACACCATTCCATTAACCACCAATTTCAAGATCCTTAAATATTTGAGTGCTACAGCCGGAACAAGTTTTCAGGAAAACTGGGTATTTGAAACCATAAAAAGAAGTTATGATTCTGATGCTAATGAAGGTGCAGGAGCCGTAGTTCAAGATACTATAAAAGGGTTTGATGCTTTTAGAACCTATAATTTTTCTACCAGTTTAGGTACTGTTATTTATGGAACCTTTCAATTTAAAAAAGGAAAAAAGATAGAAGCCATACGACATACGATGCGTCCTTCTATAAGTTATAATATTACACCTGCTTTTAGTGAGTTTTATGATACTTATACAGTAACAGACAACCCTAATACTGCTAATATAGATGAAACCGAAGTAGTAGAATATTCGAGGTTTGAAGGCGGTGCTTTTGGAGCTCCTGGAAATACATTTTCAAGCTCTATTGGATTTTCTTTAAGTAATAATATTGAAATGAAGGTTAGAAGTAAAGATTCGACTGCTACAGAAGCAAAAAAAGTAACGATTCTTAATAACCTAAACTTTAGCACCTCATACAATATTGCAGGAGATTCTCTAAAACTGAGTCCGATTTCTGTTTCTGGAAATATCCCTATTATCAAAAACAAATTAGACATTAACTTTAATGCCACCCTTGATCCTTATGCGTTAGACAACAACAATCGTAAAATTGATGTTTGGAATATCGATAATGGAGGTAGTTTGTTTCGTCTAACCAGAGCCAGTAGTAATTTTGGATACTCTTTTAGCAGTGCTGATTTTGAGAAAGGAAAACCTAACGATGACCCTTATGAAAATGAAACCTTTAGGAATGAAGGTAGGACAGATAACCTTTTTGGAGGAGGAACCAACTTTAATAATGAACAATCATACGATAAGACAAAGAGTGATAGAGACACTGATAAAGATGTCAAAAACTATAATTATAAAATTCCATGGTCCTTGCGATTATCGTATAATATAAACTATAGTAATAGTGCACGTCAAAATGAGATTTCTTCTCATTCTTTAATGTTTTCGGGAGATGTAGAGCTTGCTCCCAGATGGTCTGTAGGAGTTTCATCGGGATATGATTTTAAAAATCCTGGCTTTACTTATACCAATTTAAGGTTTCAAAGAGATTTAGAAAGTTGGGTTATGAATTTTAACTGGATTCCTTTTAGTTCCCGTACTTCCTGGAATTTCTTTATTGGTATCAAGTCTTCTGTATTAAGTGATATCAAATGGGATAAAAGGAGAGAACCAGACAGACAATTATAACTATAAAAGCAAGTTCTATAAATTAGTCTAAAGCAACAATCATTAATTATAATATATTCTTCGCATGAAAAAAATAATAACAACATCCAAAGCTCCAGCACCAATCGGTCCTTATAACCAAGCTGTTTTAAGTGGTAATACGTTATACACTTCTGGACAGATTGCTCTTGATCCGGCAACAGGAGAACTAGTGGTAGGCGATATCAAAACAGAAGCTCAACTAGTGATGCAAAACTTAAAAGCAGTTATAGAAGAAGCAGGAATGACATTTGAAAATGTGGTTAAAACAACTATTTTTTTAAGTGATATGAACAATTTTGCTGCAGTAAACGAAATATACGGTAGTTATTTTAATGAAGACACTGCTCCTGCTAGAGAAACTGTAGCTGTTTTGACATTACCAAAATCTGTAAATGTAGAGATATCTGTGGTTGCTATTAAGTAAAACGCAACATAAAATATGATAAAAACCTAGCGAACTATGCTAGGTTTTTTTATTGTTTATTCTAACTATTAATAAAATCTTTTAATACGCCTACGACATAGTCTACCTCTTCTTTTGTATTATATTTTGAAAAAGAAAATCGAATCGATGGTTTTTGCAAATCATCTTCAGAAAGAATTTCTGTTAATACATGAGACCCCTTGCTACTACCACTCTGGCATGCACTTCCTTTAGAACATGCAATTCCATTAATATCTAAATGAAACAATAATACACCAGCTTTTTCGGCAGAAACCGGCAAACACACATTTATCAAAGTATAGGTGCAATGCTTCTTACTATCAGAGTCTGCATTAAATCGAACTCCGTGAATAGCATTCTTTAGTGTATCTATAAAATACTGCTTAATCTCTTCTATATATTTTTTTTCTTCTTCAAGATGATCATAAGCTAATCGTAATGCCACGTCCATACCCACAATATTATGTACGCTTTCTGTTCCTGCTCTATAACCTCGTTCCTGTTCTCCTCCAAAAATTAACGGCTTTAAACCCGAATTTTTTCGTACATAAGCAAAGCCAACACCTTTCGGGCCATGAAATTTATGAGCACTTACGGCTATAAAATCAATATAAAGTTTACTTAAATCTACTTCATAATGACCGATCGATTGTACCATATCACTATGAAAAATAGCACCTTTTGATTGGCATAAATCTCCAACTCTTTCTACATCTAGAATTGTTCCTACTTCATTATTTATATGCATCAGACTTACCAATGTCTTGGTGTTAGAAGTAGCTAATAATGACTCTAGATGTTCATAATCCACACTCCCATTTTCTTTAATTCTAACATAGCTTACAACTACATTTGTACGAGATTCTATTTCCTGAACTGTATGTAATACTGCATGATGTTCTATTCTTGATGTAATAATATGTAAAACACCTAAATCTCTAACCGCACTATTGATAACTAAATTATCAGCTTCGGTACCCCCAGAAGTAAAAATAATTTCAGAGGCACTCACTCCTAAATATTTTGCAATATTTTTGCGTGTTTGTTCTATATGATTTTTGGCAGATCTACCATAAGAATGACTAGAAGAAGCATTCCCGAAATCACTTTCTAATACTTCAACCATTCTTGTTATTACTTCTGATCTTATGGTCGTTGTAGCAGCATTATCAAAGTAAATTTTTTGCATAAGAATACAGTATTTTTGAAACTTATTAGATGTTACATTTTAAGAGTATAGAATATCAGTTTATTTGTTAAAATAGTTAAACTACTTCACTAAAAACATATCAATCCAAAAGGAATATCCTCTCTATCGAATATTATGTGTTTATTTTTAAAAGAATAATTCTGAAAATAACGATGGATATATAGTATAGGGCATTTTCTATTACTTAAGTACTTTCATTTAAAAGAACTTTAACCATCGCAAAGTATTTGTCAGAAAAGCCCAAAAACCCAATGATATTCTTGTGCAAAACTAGTTAAAATAAAATTATTTTAAATCAGTCATTCAATAATCTTTCAATTGCCTTATTTTTGTCCAAAATTGTTATTCGGAAGACATAACCAAAACATTATGGTTTTTTTATCGTCTTTATATATAACGTACTAATATTAAAATTTTGAGACCTGGTGAAAAAGCTTATATTTTTATTTTTTTATAGTCTGATATTGTTTTCTTGTGACGATGGAGACATTATCATAACCAGCTTTGAGTTTGATGAAGCTGACTTAGAACTTTGCCAAGGATCTGAGGAAAATGAATACGTTTTTTATAAAATCAATACAACGATTAATGAATCCATTTCTTTTCGCTTTATTAATGAAAATTTTTCTGACACCATTGCTTCAGAAACACCACTATTAATAACATTAGGGCAAGACCCAAACACTTTAATATATAGAAGTTTTACCTCAGAGATCACAAATGACTACTACTGTTCTAATGTTCCTAACAGCAGTATTTCTATTATAGAAGAACGTATAGGAAACTCTGGTACGGTAGAAATCTTTACCGAAATCATAGAAGAAGATGATAATGATGGTATCCCAGCAGAAGACGAAGATTTAAATAATAATGGTAATTTGGAAGATGATGATACAGACGGTGACGGAATTCCTAATTATAAAGATCAGGATGACGATAATGATAATATTCTAACCAGTGTAGAATTGCCCAATAATATTCCTGACAACGATGAACCAAGAGATACAGATAACGATAACATACCTGATTATTTGGAAGAAGATGATGATAATGATGGTATCCTAACCAGAAATGAGGATTTTGATAAAAATGGAAACCCCAGAGATGATATAAATCCTGATACCGGTATTGCTTATTATCTTGATGCAGAAGCTACTCCTACAGAAATAGATATTGCCCCTGCACTCGATAATACCGTTAGAACAACCTTTAGAACAACCATATCTGTAAACAAACTAGTTTTCGACAGTGGTGATCAGAATTTTGAAAATGACAACTTTTCTTTTGGACATCGAGATGTTACCATTAATAAGGTTACCAAAAAAAATGAATAGAATATATATAATGCATAAATCAATACACTTACTTTTTCTATATTTTCTACTTAGCAGCTGTAGTGAAGGAGATGTACTAGAAAACAATATCGATAATTTTACAGCTCCTATAGAAAGTTGTACAAATACTGAAAAAAACACATTTGTATTGTATAAGATAGACCAAGAAGCTACTCGCTCTTTTTCGTTAGGATTTACCAGTACCACTTTTACACTAGAGCCTGATCCCGATGAACTTTCTGTAACTATCGAATTAAACAACACCACCAATACACTGGTATATAGAAATTTTGGATCAAAAATAAACGGAGCATCTTATTTTTGTTCTAGTGTACCTCCTTCTGGCATCACTATAAATCAAGAATTCTTAAGTACCGATGGAAATGCCGAAATTCTTTATACTCTTAAAGAAGAAACAGCTTCTACAATTATTTATACCAGAAAAATAATACTAAAAGATATTACATTAAATGGTGCCGAGTTTTCATTAAGACAAGAACAACTTGAATTTGGGGAAGACGAGATTACTGTAACCAAATAATTGGTTTGTATAAGATCGTTTTTAAATTAACGTATACATTTTAAAGATTTTACAATCCCGATAAATCACCCTGGTAACATAATTCGCTTTAAGTTTTTACCGTGCAAACGAAGTATTTCTTGCTCAATAAATTGCATAAGAGCTGGGCAATCTAGTTTAAAGTCATCACAAATAATTTTTTTTGTTCGATTGTTAATGTTTAATGTTACGATCAACCCACTACTACAAGAAGCACTGCAAGGGTAAACCTCGTTTAGATCGAATATATCATTATCTATCAAATGTCTAATTAATTTATCTCTATTCTCTTTACTAATTCTCTGCTTAGAAATACGATTATACTTATCGAATTCACTTTTAAATCCATCTAAAGAAGGAAAAAAAGTTATTGTTGTATCTGCCAAAACAAATTTATCGTAATGAAAAGCACCTCTCTCTATTTTTAATTCTACCTGTGTGTAATCTATACCTTTTTCATTATCTAAATCCTGATTCGTAGTTGATGTTGCCGTATTGTGCTGTCCTCTATTTGCTTTTGAACAAGCAAAAAAGCAAAAAGTTGATAATACTATTCCTAAAAAGAGTTTCATTAATTCAAATTTTGATTTCTCAATGATTCATTAAACAAATATGCATAAAATGTTTAAACCATTCTGAAAACAACTTCCGGAAATATGTCCAATACTCTTGGATAAAGAATGTAGTACTTTTAAAATTATAAAAATTATCATCGAATTCAACGTATCAACACAACACTTTCAATGTAAAAACCAACAAAAAACACTAATCAATATTTTATAAAAAATGTACGCTAACCTCTTTTATCTAAGATTATTGATTATTAAAAAAATTGAAACAAGTTTCATATCTTTAAGTACCATATTATTATGATAAAATTTCACAAATCGATTTAATCTTTCGAAAACATGAAAGACTTATCAAACTTATGAGACCAATTATCATATTTGTAGATATGTACTACTACAACATCATTCTAATTATTAATATATAAATAAATACTCCCACTAATGAAAAAACCCATCGCCATTGCTCAACTAAATGACTTAGAAGATAAAAAGCCTACTCATGCTCTTGTAAATGGATTAGACTTAGTCATTATTAAATACGGCAACGATATTTCTGTACTTTACGGAAGATGTCTACATAGAGGAGCCTTAATGGCCGATGGACATATTGATGGACATAATTTAATTTGCGGTGTACATGGTTGGGATTATAGATATGATACAGGAGTTTCTGAATATAATAACAAAGAAGTATTACAAAAATTTAATACCAAGATAGAAAAAGATACTCTTTATGTTGATGAAAATGAAATCAATGCATATTTAGAAGAACACCCACAGCCTTTTAACAGAAATGAATATCTTGGGGCATATGCCGATACTCATCCCGAAGACACAGAACCTTATACAGGTTATATAAAAGAACTTGCAAAAAACGGACTCAAAAACCTTGGACATCATGGCTTTTCGGCTTCTATGGGTGTTGACCGTAATACATTGCCAAAATGGTCTAACATTCAGTTTTTACCAGCTCAACTGGCCAATAGGCCCTTATTAGATCACGAAGAAGTTGTCACTCAAGTCGTAATAGGTCCTAATGCAAAAAAACCATTAAAACTAGACATTCCTTTATTTGTAAGTGATATGAGTTTTGGAGCGCTTTCACGTGAGGCAAAAATAGCATTGTCCAGAGGTGCAGAAATGGCGGGAACGGGAATATGTTCGGGAGAAGGTGGAATGCTCCCCAAAGAACAAGAGAATAATACCAAATACTTTTACGAACTAGCCTCTGCAAAATTTGGATTCTCATGGGATAAACTTGATAAGGTTCAGGCATTTCATTTTAAAGGAGGACAAGGGGCTAAAACAGGAACCGGAGGTCATTTACCCGGAAGCAAAGTAACTAAAGAGATTGCAGCTGTACGAGGTCTAAAAGAAGGACAAACTGCAATATCTCCTGCCACTTTTCCAGATTTTCATGGGGTAAACGATTTTAAGGACTTTGCAGAAGAAGTAAGAAAAAGAACCGGCGGTATTCCTATTGGTTTTAAAATTGCAGCTAGTCATATCGAAAAAGATATTCAATTTGCTTTGGATGTAGGCGTCGATTATATCATTCTTGATGGCCGTGGAGGAGGAACAGGGTCTGCCCCAACTATCTTAAGAGACAATATTAATGTTCCAACTATTCCCGCATTAGCAAGAGCACGAAAGTACCTGGATAGCGTTAACGCCAAGGACATTACCTTAATAATTACAGGAGGGTTGCGAATAGCAGAAGATTTTGCCAAGGCTCTAATGTTGGGTGCAGATGCTATAGCAGTATCAAACTCTGCATTACAAGCAATCGGTTGTTTGGGAATGCGTGCTTGCGGAAGTAATAATTGCCCGGTAGGTATTGCAACACAAAAAGAATCCTTAAGAAGTAGATTATTAATAGAATCTTCTGCCAAACAACTTCATAATTACTTTGATGCCACCAACGATCTCATCAAGGTAATTGCCCGAGCATGTGGATATGATGATATTGCCAAATTTAACTCCGACGATTTATCAACTTTTGATTATGATACACACAGATTATCAGGTATTAACTATGCTGGAGTAGTATAACATATTCTAATATTCTTAACACCTAAAAACTAAAAATATGACCACACAAATGCATATTGCCTCTCAATACCTAGCCGCCGCTGGAATCAGTTTTTTAAACAAAACAAATGACGATAGTCATACTAATCTTGGGTTTTCATCGGTAACAGCCAAGATGTATACTCGTCCTCTAAATCAGAAAGGAGATACGTTATCACTTAACTATCATGATTTTTCTTTAGAATGGAAATCGAATGCTACAACAAACACTTTACAATTAAACAACACTACCCATAAAGATGTTCTAAAATGGATATCAGAAATGGCTACCAAAGCATCGATTGAAAAGCCGTATCACTATGAATTTCATTATGAATTACCTTATCCAACCATTACAGATACTTATAAATTTACATTACAAGATAAAACGGCATTACAAGAGTTGATTAATCATAGAAAATTGGCACAACATACTCTTGAAACATTTCTGAAGAATCATCATTTGAATTCTGAAATTAGAGTCTGGCCACATCACTTTGACATTGGCGCTTTTTCTACCTTTAATGATGAAAAAGGAACATCTGTGGGACTAGGGCTTGCAATTCCAGATACCATGGTTAATGATTATTACTTTTATATAAGTGCATATAAAGGTCATGATGCGATTGATACTTCAGAATTTTCTTCTTTAACCCATGGTAAGTGGTATAGTGAAGAATATAAAGGAGCTATTTTACCGATAACCGGTGTTGATCTAAATAAAGCCAGTGCCTTTTTTGAAGAAGCGTTTATCAGTTATAAAAAATAAATATAATGGAACACTGGTATATCCCGGCAACTATAATTCCTGGTATTGGGCTTTTGATATTATCTACTTCTAATCTTTTAGTTAATCTAAGTACTGAAATTAAAGAATTAATTAAAGAAGTAACCATTGAAGAAGGACTTATAAAACGAAAATTGAAACAATTAAAACTGCTTAATAGCGCAATGGTTTTTCTATATATCGCAGTGGCACTTTTCGTTATTTCGGCATTAATTGCAGGTGTTTACAAAAGTACACAAGCTAATTTTGATTCTGCAATATACATTACAATTACTGGCATTATAAGTGCCCTATTAGGCTTGATTATATTAATTCTTTATTCATTTAAAGCGGTAAATATCAGGCAAGATCAATTCAATAATAAATCATAACACCAATAAAATTTGAGTATGGCTTCAAAAAAAGAGACAGTATGGTATAAAGTATTGGATACAAAAGACAAACTACCAGAAGGAAGAGTACAAACCGTTACCGCCGGTCATCAAGGTATTTGTTTAACTCATTTTGAAGGTAAATTTTCTGCTTTAGACAACCGATGTCCTCATCAAGGAGGGCCGTTGGGAGAAGGATCTATAGAAAATGGTTTACTGCGTTGTCCATGGCATGGTTGGGATTTTCACCCTTGTACTGGATTACCACCAGGTGGCTATGACGATGGGGTAAACACCTTTGATGTTAAAGAAAAGGATAACGCTATTTATGTGGGCGTACCTGAAGAAACTATACATCAAGAAACCGTTTCTGATGTGATGATACAAACTATGGTTAACTGGGGAGTCAATACAGTATTTGGTATGGTAGGACATAGTAATCTTGGTGTTGCAGATGCTATGAGAAGATTAGAAAACGAAGGAAAACTTAGATATTTTGGTATTAGACACGAAGGAGCCGCAGCTTTTGCTGCATCTGGATATGCAAAACTTACTGGTAAGCCAGCTGCATGTTTTGGTATTGCAGGCCCAGGTGCCACCAATATGTTTACTGGGATGTGGGATGCAAAAGTAGATCGAGCGCCATTATTAGCATTATCAGGACAAGTAAACACCCAAGTGGTTGGCACTGGTGCTTTTCAGGAAGTTGATCTTGCCAAAGCATTTGAATCGGTTGCAGAGTTTAATCATGCTGTTCATCAAAATTCTAACCATAGCGAACTAATGTCTCTAGCTATTAAAACAGCACTTATAAAAAGAGAAGTTTCGCATTTAACCTTTCCTGATGAAGTAGCATTTAGTAATAAGAAGAAAAGAGATAAAGCGCAAACCCCAGAAAATAGAATTACTTCTTTCTGTATTTCTCCTCCAAAAGAAATGATCAACAAAGCAAGTACAATGATTCTATCTGCAAAAAGACCAGTTATTATTGTAGGTCATGGTGCTAGATTTAATATGGACGCTATAATTACTTATGCAGAAACACTTAACTGTCCTGTAATTACAACTTTTAAAGGAAAAGGACTTATCCCTGATCATCATGTATTAGGTTGCGGTGTACTAGGAAGAAGCGGTACTCCAATCGCTTCTTGGTTTATGAATGAAAGTGACCTTCTAATTGTTTTTGGAGCTTCTTTTTCTAATCATACCGGGATTACGCCCAAAAAACCAATCATTCAGGTAGATTTTGATCCTATGGCCCTAAGTAAATTTCATAAAGTAGATGCCGCTTTATGGGGAGAAATATCAGAAACTTTGGCTGTACTAAAAGAAAAAACAACAGGAAAAGTCAATACCATAAATCAAAAACCAGAAATAGCAGCCCGGTGGAAAATCTGGAGAGAGGAAAAACAAAGTAGATTAGAAGATTCTAATAATAAAGGGCTTAGTTCTATAGCACTTTTTGATGCTATGAATAAGATAACACCTGATGATGCAGTAATAGCGGTTGATGTTGGAAATAATACGTACTCTTTTGGGAGGTATTTTGAACCTAAAAAGCAATCTATCATCATGTCTGGTTATTTAGGATCGATAGGCTTTGCATTACCGGCGGCAATTGGAGCCTGGGCAGCACAAGGACATGAACGTCCTATTTGGTCTGTATCTGGAGACGGTGGACTTGGACAATACCTTTCAGAAATTACAACCTTGGTAAAATACAATATGAATATTAAGCATATTGTCCTTAATAATTCTGAACTAGGAAAAATCTCTAAAGAACAACGTGCAGCAGAACTCGATGTATGGCAAACATCTCTTGTTAACCCTAATTTTGCAGAATTTGCACAAAATTGTGGAGCACTTGGCATACGTGTAGAAAAATTAGAAGATTTAATACCAGCTATGAAAAAAATAAGAGACCATAAAGGTCCCGCTTTACTAGAGGTAATTACAGATGTTGACCTTATTTAATAATAGAAATAATATTTCTATTTGTTGTTCAATTTATTAGGTTGTTTTTTTATTCTGAGTTTACTTTTTTACAAAAAGCATTCTTTTTGAATATGAATTAATTTTAAAAAAGGAAAGTGCAATTATTTTTGATCCCTTTATTGTAAAATATATTAATGTAAAAACTTGATCACCTATGTTACAATCTTTCAGTATTATTTTTGCCATCGCTGCTTTTTTTAATTTTGTAAACTATAAGTGGTTTAGGCTCCCTACTACTATTGGATTGATGCTAATGAGTTTGGTCACCATCATCCTTATTACTCTTAGTAAAAATATAGTTCCAGAATTCTATAAGTTTTTCTGTGATATTGTTACTAATTCTGATTTCAGGTCATTATTGCTAGACGGGATTTTAAGTTTTCTTCTTTTTGCAGGAGCATTGCATGTAAATATAGATGAACTGGCAAAAGAAAAATGGCCAATACTTCTCTTTGCAACATTAGGGGTGCTAATATCTACTTTTATTGTAGGTTGCTTAACTTATTATACAGCACAATTAATCGGTATAAATTTACCTTTTTTACATGCCTTGCTATTTGGAGCATTGATATCTCCAACAGATCCAATAGCAGTAATGGCAATTCTTAAAAAATCAAATATTGCAAAAAGTTTAAGTATTAAAATCGAAGGTGAATCACTATTTAATGATGGTATCGGTGTCGTTGTTTTTTCTGGAATACTTATTCTTGCTGGAATGGGAGAACATGCTATAGAAGAATCTATTGGCTTAGAAATTGGAAAGTTATTTCTTGAAGAAGCTATTGGTGGGTTACTATATGGCGCTTTGTTAGGTTTTGTTGGATATCAAGCCATAAAATCTGTGGATGATAATCCACAACTGGCAGTAATGATTACACTTGCCATTGTAATGGGGGGATATGCTTTTGCTTCCATTATTCATGTTTCAGGGCCATTAGCAATGGTAATAGCAGGAATGATCATTGGCAACAAACTTAATATTGCTACCAATAAAGGGAAAACAAGAAAAATGATTAATGAAATATGGGAAGTCTTGGATGATGTTTTTAATGGTATTCTATTTGTGCTTATTGGTTTGGCTATTCATTTATTAAAATTTAACTTAGATCACTTATTACTGGGCGTTGTTGCAATCTTAATTGTGCTGGTATCTCGCTTTATCTCGGTATTCATTCCTTATTCTTTATTAAAGCACGCAGAAGTTAGCCCTGTTAAAACTGTTCTTGTATTAACTTGGGGAGGATTAAGAGGTGGAATCTCTATAGCGCTTGCATTAAGCCTCCTAAACAACTCCTCTTCTGAGGTTATTCTTTATATCACGTATGTCGTTGTGCTATTTTCGATCATTGTTCAAGGGCTAAGCATAGGAACGTTGGTAAAAAAAATGTACAAACAATAAAAGGTGTTAAAAATATTTCTAACACAAAAGAGTTAATTTTAATGTATTTGACTTAAACATGTTTAAGTAGATAAAATGTCAGAAATACGTAACAATTCTTTGTTTATCTGGCGACTTCCTTTTAACCCTTCTTCAAAACTAGACACAGAAATTTCATTATTCATTATACCCACCATTACATTTTTTTCACCATCAAGTAATAATTCTACAGCCTTAACGCAAAGTCTACTTGCTAAAGTTCTATCAAAACAGGTGGGAGATCCCCCTCGTTGCATATGTCCTAATACGGTTACTCTTACATCATAATTTGGTAAATTATCGGTTACATAATCTGCCAATTCGTATACATTTTTTCCTATTTTATCACCTTCGCTTACGACCACAATACTTGACGATTTACCAGAACGTTTGCTACGTTTTAATGATTCTAGTAAACGATCCAAACCAAGATCTTCTTCTGGAATTAAAATCTCCTCTGCTCCTGCTCCTACGCCACTGTTTAATGCTATAAACCCAGCATCTCTACCCATTACCTCAACAAAAAACAACCTGTCATGTGAGCTAGCTGTATCTCTTATTTTATCAATAGCTTCTACAACAGTATTTAAGGCAGTATCATACCCTATTGTAAAATTAGTTCCCGAAATATCATTATCGATAGTTCCCGGAACACCAATCACCGGAATATTATATTCTTCACTAAACACCTTCCCTCCTGTAAATGTACCATCACCTCCTATTAGTACCATTGCATCCACCCCAATTTCTTTAAGATTTTCTGCGGCTTTTTTTCTACCTTCTATTGTTTTGAACTCTTTTGATCTGGCTGATTTTAATATGGTACCTCCACTACTAATAATATTTCTAACACTTCTGGCATTCATCACACAATAATCTCCTTCTATCATTCCTTGATATCCTCGATAAAAGCCTATACATTTTACATTGTAATAAGCACAAGCTCTTACCACTGCACGTATTGCAGCATTCATTCCCGGAGCATCTCCTCCCGATGTCATGACACCAATAGTTTTGATTTCTCTTGCCATATGTTATATTTTGTTCACCAATTAAGATCTTTTTTTATTTGCAAAAAGATTCCGGCAAAAGCCGGAAAGTGATCTTTTATTTTTTATACTAATTATTCTGGATCAGGTATTTTATTCTTGTCTGTAAAGTTAATAAAATTTGGGGTTTCAATTTTTGTTGTATCCTTTGGTTTTACAATAGAATCCTTTACTTTTTTATTCTTAAATATCTTAACCCATAATTCTTTGAAATTATCAAAATCCACCGAGTATGAAAGCCCAACACCCTGTTCATACCCCTGACTTCCTGCTCCTACGAACTGAATATCACTTTCTCGATTAAAAATCTTTCCTCGTAAAGATCCATCTTCATTAAATAGGTATTGAATTTCAACATCACCTACTACTGTAGATTCATTAACGCCACCTACGGGAACCCCAACTTTACCATTAATTAAAATCCTATTACTAATTTGGGTGGCAAACGTTAACCCAAATTGATCTGCATCTTCTTGATCCAAACTTTTTACTCCCTGAACATAATTTAAGCCTACCTGAAACTTATCATCCTCATCAGAAAAAACATTATTAAAAATACTTGATGCTCTTTCGGCTACCAAACTACCGGTAAACGTATTTGCATCAAAAGTACCATTATAGAATTGCCCAGATGACACCAGAGATAATGCTTGTAATTCTTTATTTGACTGATCACTTAGCTTATAATCCAGTTCACTTTTTATAACAGAGCTAAGGTTAGGAAATTCGATATTAAAATTAACATCGGGTTGTATTAACTCTCCTTGTAAATCTACCACAACTTCTACGGGTATTTTTCTATTGATAGAAGAGTTCTCTAAAAGTATCGCAGGATTCGCTTCTGTTTTGTATACTGCACTAAGGTCTAAAACTGCTCTTGTTGGGCTACCATCCCAGTTAATAGTACCACCATCACGTACCGTAAATAACTTTTCTACAAATGCTCCATATCGAAAATTATAAGTTCCTTCATATGCCACAAAATCCCCCCACATATTAAATTTACCATTGGTATTGATTTCGATAAGTAAGGTTCCTGCCCCTCTACCCTTTAAAGAACTTCCCGTTTCTTTATCTACTACTATTTCTACTTCTGCATTATTATTTACATCCAAATCAAAATTAAGTTCCAATCCTTTTACATCTTCCAAAATAACTTCTTTCCCTTCTAACCTTGCTCTTTTTTCATCTGGACTTAAAAAATGAATATACGTATTATCACCTATTGACTCTGTATCGTTTAATGGGATTTTAAAAGTAGTTCCTTCTTCGGTGGTTGCCTCTACTTTTATAAACAACTCGTCTGTAGGACCAGTGATCCATGCTTGACCACTAATAAACCCGGTCCCGTAGTATAAAGACTCTTCATCCTCTTCGGTATCTAACACCAACAATCGTTCGTCTGCTAATAATTCAAGTCCAAACTCCCATTTAGAGAAATTTTTATGAGCTATATACCCTCCCAAAACACCTTTGGTATTATATTTTGAGTCTTTGATATTAATATCATCAAAATTGAAACGTTGCTTATTCAGAATTACTCTCGAGTTATCTTCAAAACCAAGATCAACATTTAAATATGGAACCATTAGCCCTGCTTTATCAAGGTTTAACACTCCATCGATTGATGGGCTTTTATAGCTTCCACTTATCTTAGCCTCGCCAGAAACAAAACCGCGAATATTTGTAATAATATCTCCTCCTAATGCACTAAACTCTGAGATATTTAATTCGTTTAAATCAACATCTATATTTACAAAGGGTTTATCCTTAGAGACATTAATTATTCCTAAAGCAGCTAATGTTTTTTTATTACTATAATCAACTAATTTGGTGTCAACCAAATACTCTGTAAGATCTTGATTTCCTGTAACTTTTAATAAAAGCTCTCCCATTGGGGTTTGGTTAATACTTAAGTCTTTTACTTTTATATTAGAACTTGGGAAATAGTTTCCTTTTTCCTGAAGTAGGGATAATTCTCCATCAACTCTGCCCATAAAGTTAAGGCTATCAATTCTGGGAGTTATTTTATTTAGGTCAACATTTTTAAAAGTCGCTTTTAGATTTTTATAATCTTTTCCTTCAGTCGTTCCTTTCAGTTTAATTTCTTCATCCAGATAGGTAAAAATTATAGACTGTATATCAATATTTTTAAAATCATTATCAAAGATGATCTTATTATTAAATTTACTTTTTTCTTTATTTGCAAACCAGGTATTACCTTTATAGGTGAAATCTGATTTCTTTATTCCAACTACAGAATTATTATCCTCGTTAATTGTATGGTAAAATTCTAGATTGAAATTATCTTCGTTATTGTTTCCTCCTTTAAACTCTGAGTGCATAAATAATGTATCTTTTAGGGTTACATTAATTAAACTAAACTCTGATGCATTATAATATTTTGATTTGATACTATCTATGGCTATATACGTGTTAAATAACGGGTTTTTATTATCTACCTGTATATCAACATTTTCCATCAAGTTATCATATGCATTAATCGAAGGTGATTTAAAGGTAAGTTTAAATTCTGACTCGTTACTTTCTACTTTTCCTCTTATTATTGTATTGGGTGCAAATTGAATCTCGGGTAAAAAAACGTCTACAATTTTGTTATAAATATTGAAATTGAATTCTACAAATTCATCATCGGTAATTTCTGTAGCTTCAAAATTAGTATATAAACTTCCTATAGAGTTTCTAAACAAATCATATACATTTTCAAACCTAAATACGCCCTTTATATTACCTTCTACAATATCTGCGCTATTTACAATAATTGTCCTTACATTATCTTCATTAAAACTAGAGGTTATATCAAAATCTTCAAAATAGAATTCTGTATTTTGGTTTGTATAGGAAGTTTTGGTAAAAGAAATTGTTCCAAAGGCATCATTTAGATTTGTACCTTTTATTTTCATGTACACATCACCATTAAAAATAGAAATACTATCTCTTGTAAATATATTTAACTCGTTAAGATCGATATGATCTACATTTGCTTCAAAATCATAGTTATGTATTTTTTGAGACAAATCTGCTACCCCATTAAAGGTAAACTGAACATTTTGATCATTAGAAGTTAGATTTCCATCAAATACTCTATTCTTAAGATTTCCAATTGCTTTTAAATCTTTATAGATGTAATCATTAAATTCTAGCTTGCTAATATCTCCTTCTATTTTAGTATTTAAACTACCTAGTGTAAACCCGCTCCCGTCTACATGAATATCGAAGGTAGAAGTCCCTAATGATTCTCTGTTTAACAACCTACCAAGGTGAAAATTTTGAGAAATAATATTTCCATTATAAGTTGCTTTCTTAATATCATTTAGATTTTCTAACAATACAAATGCATTGACTTTTCCCAGTTGAGAAAACAGAGTCATATCCATGTCTACAGATTTTGTATTTACCATGGCATTTCCTTTTGCTCTAACATTACCAAACCGTTGTAACTCTATTGGCAGAGATGTCCCTAAAACATTAGGTAACAAATTGATAAGATCATAATAATTACTCGTTAAGTTTTCAAAATCTCCTTCCAATTCGAATTTTGTAGCATTACTAACGGCATTTTTAATTCTCATATTTCCTTTTACAAAAGACCTGTCTAGCCCAGAAATATTTGCATGTAGTACTTCAAAATCATTCAAAGTTCCCTTTACCAAAGTGTTTTGCATATAAAACTTATGGTTTTTTCCAAATTCTTTATAAAAAGGAATTAAATCATTTGTCGCTATAGTTGCTTTATCAAAATCTGCATTAATGAACACCTCATTTTCAAAATTATTCAGCCCATCCTCTTCATAAGAAAACAAAATTTCTCCTTTTATATCAGAATCTTTAGTTTGAATAATCAACTCCTGAAAATTCATTTCTTTAGGAGTCATAGAAAAACATGTTTGTAATTTTGATACTTTCAATCCTCTAAAATCGTCAAAAGATAATGCGTCAATATTGATATAAATATCGTCTCCATCTACCACCAGACTTTCTGCATCCAAGTCAATATTATAATAATCGACTGCTTTAGGATTGTTTAAGTTTTCATTAGTAAAGCGATACCTTCCTTTTACGATAGAAATATTTTCTGTAGTCAAAACAAACTTTTTTCCAGAAGGTTTTTTTTGAGAATCAAACTTGCGAATAAAAGTCATTAAATTATCGCTATTCTCATCTTTATAAATTTTCATATTAAAGGTCAGGTCTTCTATATAGACTTTTCCTAATTGAGGTCTTCCTTTAGATATTTCACCAATATTGAGAATAGAGGTCTCGATACCATTTGCATATAGTAAGGTATCCTGATGGTGATCTTTTATAAAAACATTTTGTAAATCCACATTTCCGGTATAGGTCAACCCAATTCGTTCAATATCGATTCCTACATCGTATGTTTTATTTAGATAATTTGTAGCTTTTTTACCAAAAAAAGTTTGAACAGAAGGAATAGAAAACAATACCATTATTAGAAGAAATAATGATATAAGAACAAGAAATGTTCTTAACAATATTTTCCAAAGTTTCCTGATACGCTTTATTGTTTTAACTTTGTTGACAATATTAACAATTTCTATGCCCTTTTCCTCATAATGGACAAACAAAAAACATACATTCTTGGTATTGAATCTTCTTGTGATGATACCTCTGCTGCCATATTATGTAACGGTAATGTTCTATCTAATGTTATCGCATCACAAAAAATACATGAATTGTATGGTGGAGTAGTTCCTGAGCTTGCTTCGAGAGCACACCAACAAAATATTGTTCCTGTTATCGATCAAGCCATTAAACAAGCAAAAATTACTAAAGACGATCTAAGCGCAATTGCTTTTACAAGAGGTCCTGGATTAATGGGATCATTATTGGTAGGAACTTCTTTTGCAAAGTCATTAGCTCTTGGTTTAGACATCCCATTAATTGATGTAAATCATATGCAAGCTCATATTCTTGCTCATTTTATTGAGGAAGAAGGATATGACAAACCAAAATTTCCTTTTCTGGCATTAACCATTAGTGGTGGGCATACACAAATTGTACAGGTAAATGATTATTTTGATATGAAGGTCATTGGTGAAACCATTGATGATGCTGTTGGAGAGGCTTTTGACAAAAGTGCAAAAATCTTTGGCTTACCATATCCAGGAGGGCCTTTGATAGATAAATATGCACAATTAGGCAATCCTAAAGCATTTGCGTTTCCTAAACCCAAAGTAGGTGATTTAAATTTTAGTTTTAGTGGTCTTAAAACTTCTGTCCTTTATTTCACTCAAAAAATGACCAAAGAAGATCCCGATTTTGTAAAAAATAACCTAAATGATATCTGCGCATCCTTGCAATATACTATCATCAATATTTTAATAGACAAGCTAAAAAAAGCTTCAAAACAAACAGGTATCAAAAGTATTGCCATCGGAGGTGGCGTTTCTGCTAACTCTGGTATCAGACAAGCTTTAAAAGATGGAGAACAAAAATATGGTTGGAAAACCTTTATTCCAAAATTTGAATACACTACAGATAATGCGGCAATGATTGGAATTGTAGGGTATCTAAAATATCTTAAAAAGGAGTTTACCGATATGAGCGTTGTGGCAACAGCCCGAATGAAAATTTAACCTTTATATCAAACAATCTATAGTAGAACTTTATCATTGCTGAAACAGTCATAGAAAATGCAACTATTTTATAATTCGAATCTTACTGAATCAAATACCGAAATAAAATTCTCTAGAGAAGAGAGTAAACACATTAGTAAGGTGTTAAGAAAAAAAGAGGGTGATTTATTACATATTACCAATGGTCAGGGAAATTCGTTTGTTGCCAAAATCACTTTTTCTAGTCCTACGGTTTGCATTGCTTCTGTAACTTCTTGTAAAAAACAATCACCCAAACCGTATAGATTACACCTTGCAGTAGCCCCTACCAAAATGAACGATCGCTATGAATGGTTTTTAGAAAAGGCCACCGAAATTGGTATTGATGAAATCACTCCTATAATTTGTGATCATAGTGAAAGAAAAATCATCAAGACAGAACGTTTTGAACGGATATTACAAAGTGCCATGAAGCAATCGTTACAAAATTATTTACCCAAATTACATCCTGCTATTTCTTATAATGATTTTGTGGCTCAGAAAAATGAAGGACAATTGTTTATTGCGCATTGCGAAGAGACCAAGAAGCAATCGTTAAAAGACACCCTCTCTCCACAATCTGATATCGTTATTATGATTGGTCCAGAAGGAGATTTTTCTACAAAAGAAATTGAATTAGCATTGGCATCAGGCTACGCTCCTGTTACTTTGGGCGAAACCAGGTTGCGTACTGAAACCGCGGCTATTGTTGCGGCTCACACTGTAGCCCTTATAAATCAATAAAGGGCTATCTTAATATTATATTAAAATAACCCTTCTTTAAAGAAAAAAAGATACTTCATTATTTCTTAAGAAACTTAAGAACTTTTACGTTTCCATTCTTTTGTTCTAATTTTATCATATACATTCCTGGTCTCAAATCTTTTGTATCTATCTCTATATGCTCTTTTTGCCCCGTGTCAATACGTTTCATAACGATATTACCATAAGTATCAAAAATAGTTAATTGAGTTCCCTTTGTTAATTCTCCCAATTGCATGGTAAGTCTATCATTAACGGGATTTGGAAACATCTCTATGGCATTTTCTGAAGCCCCTAATCCTTTGTTGGGTTCGTTACCTATAAAACCTATACAACGATCCTGTTTATATTCTACTCGTATTTGTTTGTGCTGAATTCTTTCATACTCATCTACAAAAACTTGTTGTGCGCTTTTGGTTATACAAGGTTCATGCTTTACTTCTTCGAGTTTTATTTCCTTTTCGCATACGGTACCTGTTTTTCCGGTATCGGTAGTTTCTACCAAATAAATATCGGTTGCTCCTGCTCCTAGAGAAGTTGTATAACCAGTAAAAGCAAAACCTCTATCATAGGTATCTCTTGTCATTTCAAATCCACCTTCTACACCATCTTTCCCATAGTTACGAGCCCACAACAAACTACCACCAGCATCAGTCTGAAACATCATTGCCTTGGCACTAGAGATATTGTTTTGTCCTACAATAGTATAATTTTGGTTTCCAAACACCCCTACTGTTTCTTCAAGACCATACCCGAGCTCTCTTCTTTCTGTACCATAGGTTTTCATCCCTAAAAAATTACCATTAGCTCCCATATACAGCAAAAACGCATCAAAAGAGTTGTTGATTCCAAAACTATTGGTATAACCAGTAAGCACATAATTTCCCTGATTATTTTGTTTCACACAATTTGCCATATTACGATAGGATTGAGAAGGGGTAAGCTCACCAGGGTATCCTACAATTCGATTCCATTCTATCGTTAGGTCTGGTTTTAACTTAATAATAAAAATGTCTGTAGGAGGATTAGCAAGTGTTGAACTTGCTCCACACCAATAATTTGTAGTTGCACCTGCTATGATATACCCCCCATCCTTAGTTTGCTCTATCCACATTCCTCTTTGATCACCTTCTCCTCCTATCACTGTAGATCTAACCAAATTTCCTAAATGATCGGTTTGTACCACATATACATTGGTGCCAGGAAAAAACTGGGAGTAACTTCTGGTTTCACCTACAAAAATATATCCAGGTTTCCCATTTTGGTCTTTGATGCTCTGCACACAATGAGCCACATCATATTCTTTACCTCCGTAAACATTAGAAAAAACGGTAGCTCCGTTCACATCTACTCCCACCAGATATGCATCACCAGATCCGAAACCAAAGCTACGGGTAATACCTGCCGCCACATAAGAGACTTCATCTTTAAATGTAAAATTAATAGATTGTCTTACAGAATTAAAATATTCATAATTCTCTCCTCCATAAACTCGTGACCAAATTTGATTACCGTTAAGATCTGTTTTTACTAACGTGGCTTCGAGGCTACCGATATAATTCTTAGAAGTATATCCCCCAATGATATATCCTTTTTCTACCTGTTGGAGCTGATCAAGAGATCGCCCCATTTCTGATTTTTCTGTTCCAAAAGAATGTTGAAACTGTGAAAAGCCCATACTCACTACAAAGTATAGAGCTACACTGCATACAATTGTTTTCATGTTGATTTATATTTAAATTGGTTAATTGATTTGCTCGATTATAAATTTCACCATAAGACTATCAACAAACATCATTAGCTATAAGAGTAATTTCTGCATGCTTTTTTGAAAAAAGTGTTCAAAAACTAATCAACAACAAACACATCATAACTGCCTGTAAAACAGTCTTCTAAATTACAAAATAAACTGCTTTCACTTAGGAGGTTACACCCCAAAATTGTAGGGGGAAAAAACCCCTTTTTTTATTATTTATATTAGAAAAAATAAAACACAGGATGTAATACCTTCATTTATCAAACAAACCTTTGAAATAAATCAAATAATTATTCTCAAATCAATATCTTTATACTTCTAATTCACTTGGTATGATACCTATGATTAAAAGAGGGTTGTTATTAATTATATTAACTATTAGTTGTTCTTCTAATAATAATGATACCATTCCTGAAAATGACTCTGAAACTGAAATTACAGCCCCTAACACACCAGTAGTTCCTTCTAAAAATACTGTAAGTGGTTTTGAATTTATTGATGAGTTTATAATTCCTAATCAAGAAATTGGTTCTGAACAAGTTGGGGGGCTTTCTGGTATTGATTATCAAAACGGAAAGTGGTATATTATCTGTGATACTTCTACTCCTCCTATACGCTTCTATGAAGCTAATATCTCATATAATAATAATGAGTTTACAACTGTTGATATTCATACGATGATAGAAATGAAAGATGTAGCTGGCAGCTCATTACCACAAGGTGTTGTAGACCCCGAAGCCATACGGTTTGATCCTGTTACAAAAAACATAGTATATACTAGTGAGGGATCTATTAATAATAGTGTGGACCCTGCTGTGGTAGAAATAAATGGTAATGGCAATGAAATAAAAAAATTCTCATTACCTGATAATTTAAAAGCCAATACTATTGATGATACTTCTGGCCCCAGACATAATGGAGTGTTAGAAGGGCTTTCTTTGGCAGTTGACAATTCAGGTTATTGGGTATCCTTAGAGCTTCCGCTCATTGAAGATGGACCAGAACCTATTATAACCGATACACAATCTCCGGTTCGAGTTACATTCATTAATAAAACAACAAATACAGCAGAAAGACAATTTGCATATGAACTTGATCCTGTAGCACGGGAACCTGCTCTGGGAACAACCTTTATGGTTAATGGATTGGTAGAAATACTTGAATATGATACAAATAAATTCCTAGCCTTAGAAAGATCATTTTCTTCTGGATATATTGATGGAGGTAATACTGTAAAAATATATAATGTAGATGCCAGTGAAGCAACAAATACTATTTCTAAAGAATCCTTAAATGGAAACGATTATACGGCAGCTACAAAAACACTACTATTTAACTTTGAAACAATACGAGGAAAATTAACCGCTAATACAGTGGACAATATAGAAGGGATAACCTTTGGTCCCAATTTAGATGATGGAAGCAGAACCGTTGTTGTTATTTCAGATAATAATTTTAATTCTTTTTTCCCACAATACAATCAGTTAATAGCTTTAAAAGTAGTACCGTAGTTATATTCCTGATTACTGTGATGTTATTTTATATAAGAATAGTTCTTCGGCTTCATTAGGAAGAATTGTTGTTCCGACACATTCTAATCCTAGTTTTTCCAAAAGCTTTTGTGAAGCAATATTATGTTTTGAAGTAATGGCATTTATTACAGTAATACCAAACTCATTAAAAGCAGCTTCTTTTAATCTATTTGCAGACTCAAACGCGTATCCCTTTCCTTCATATTTTGGCAAAAGCCCAAACCCAATATCAATTCCTTTTACACCATCTCGATCATAAAGTCCGCAAATACCAACTTTTATAGTATCTGATTTACGAGTAATGGTATAATTTGAATACCCAAAATTCTTTAATTGAGGAAGCATTTTATCTAATATGTACTTTTTTGCTTCAGATATAGAGTTAATGTTTCTATTACCAACGTATTGAATAAATTTTGGGCTATTCATCATTTCATATATCAACTCAGCATCTTGCTCTATCGTTGGCGTAATAAGCAACCTTTCTGTTTCAAATTCTTTATAAGTAATCATCTTTATATTTCTAGATTCATCAAAACTGCTTTCTTAATTTTAGCACTTTGCTCTAAGTGATACTATGTATACCGTACCAAAAAACATCTCTTTACCATAGTTTGTCTCTGTAATAAATCATTCAATTTATTTATAAGATTGGATACGATTCTATTTCTTACCAAACAAACCCCTCTAAAATGCTTTGTTATTTGAATCGAAATATTTATCACATACTTGTAATGCCAATAAAAAAGTATAGTTTTCTCAAAAATAGGTATAATATAATCTATTCACCAACTTAACTTATTGTGAGTCCACTTTTTAATAAAATTTAAGTACACAATATCGGCTAGACAACCTTATTTATAGATTCTAATAATTTCACCTCTACCCTTTCCTTCTATACTGCGTACATAAGCATTGATTGCCTTATTCATAGAAACTGGATTATGACCAGGGAAATAATCTTTATATTTCTCATACGCATCTGCTACCATCCCCAGCGAAACAACATTTACTCTAATTTCATTTTCTATTTCTAAATCTACAGCTCTTACAAAACTATGGATCGCTCCATTAACCATGGCTGCACTTGTTGTTTTAATTACAGGGTCATCTGCCAAAATACCTGTAGAAAGGGTAATTGAACCTCTGTTTTTTACATAATTCTTACCAATTCTAACCAAATTGACTTGTCCCATTAATTTGCTTTTTAAACCAATATAATAGTCCTCTTCTGTTAATGAATCAAAAGTATCCCACTTGGCTTCGCCTGCAATACAAACAACAGCATCCAGCTCTCCTATTTTATCAAACATGGACTGAATAGAAATACTATTTGCTATATCAACAATTACATCTCCTTGTGTTCGTCCCGCTACAATTATTTCATGTTTTTCTTTAAGATATGACACTACTTTTTTTCCTATAGTACCATTCCCTCCTATGACAAGTATTTTCATAATTATATATTAAATATTCAATGATGACTTCTTATTTCATAGAATGAAACGCGACTTTATTTCCTTCTGTATCTAAAAAATGCGCCATAAATCCATTAGGCCCTATAGCAGTTTTGGGAAGTACTATTTTTCCTCCCGCCTTTTCTACTCTAGATAATGGTTCAGATAAGTCATCTCCAGCATTTAAGTATATTAATGATCCTACTTGACTAGGCTCATATCCTTGTCCTTCCACAATTCCGCCTCCTATTCCAGAGTTTTCCATTTCAAAAGGAAAAAATGCCCATTGAGCACCCGTTTCTTCCATTTTCATGGTATGCATTTGTGCCTGAAGTACCTCTTCATAAAACTTTTTTGCTCTATCGAAATCTGTTGCAGGGATTTCAAACCAATTGATTGCGTTTTTCATTTTTATAGTATTAATATTCTAAACTAGTTTTTAATGTTATCGTTTTTTTATTGATCTGACCATACCGAGAGTTCATTTCCTGACGGGTCGACAAAATGAAATCTACTACCTCCGGGGAAAGAAAAAATATCTATCGATATTTTTCCTCCATGTTCAATAATTACACTTTTTATACTTTCCAAATTTTTATGGTAAAGAACAACCAAGGCCCCATTCGTTATTGTTTCTTCTGTTTTTTCAAAGCCTCCTTCTATCCCACTTTCTGAAAAAGCAGTATAAGTGGAACCATAATCTGTAAAAACCCATCCAAAAGTTTTAGAATAAAACTCTTTTATTTGATCGAGGTTTTTCGCTTTAAACTCTACATAATTGATGTGATTATTTACAATATTGCTCATTATAAAAAATTTATAATATTAGATGCCCTTTCAAATTTACTGCTTTGTTATTCGACTTTTAAAATACCTCAAAAATAATTGGATGACAAGTCGATTATTTATAAACTCGCCACCTTACTAAGTTTTACAATGATATTTAATAAGATGAGCTCTGTTTATATCTCACTTTTTTATTTCAGGATTATTTAATAATTAATGAAGCTATTTCTTTGGTAATTTTTGTTGGCGAGTTACAATCACAATTAGTTAAACCAATCACAAAAGTATCTTTACTTGGAATATATATTCCCATTGATTTAAACCCAAATATACTCCCCCCATGTTCTCTACTTGGGACTCCGTCAATATCTTTTATATGCCAACCATATCCGTAATTAATAGGTTCTCCATTATTTAAGGTGTGATTAGTAAATGCTTTCTCGATAATATCCTGACTTACCAACGTATTTTCATTCAAAGCTTTTTGCCATTTTAACATATCATCTGCAGTCGACATTAATGAACCAGATGCATATGGTATAGAAAAACTTATATACATTTTATTAGTAAACCCCTTTCTGTTATGATAACCAGATGCTCTATTACGAATAATATCACTTTCACTAGCATATCTAGAAGATGACATATCTAATTTTTGGAAAATATTATTCATAACAAAATCAGCATAACTTTTTCCTGAAACTTGCTCTATGATATACCCTAAAATAATGTATCCAGAGTTATTATATTTAAAATCATCTCCTGGATTAAAATCCATGGGTTCATTTTTAAAAAAATCAATTAGTTCTATAGGAGTCATATCTTCTTTAGACACTTCTATAATCTTTTCCATTTTTGTAAAACTCTTTATACCCGAAGTATGTGTAAGAAGATGATGTATCGTAATTTTTTTATCATTTGTTGGGTAATCTGGTAAAAATTTGGTGATTTCATCATCCAGATTTATTTTGCCTTTCTCGAATAGCATTAAAATAGAAATGGCTGTAAATTGTTTGGTTATAGAACCAATTTCGAAAACATTTTCGGGTCTCATAGGAACATTTAATTCGAGATTAGCAATACCAAATGCTTTTCTATAAATAGTTTTACCATTCTTTGTTGCCAAAAACACTGCCCCAGGATCCATAGATCGATATTTATTGTATAAGATACTATCAATTGTTGATTCTAAAGATTGACCTAAAGCTTTGTTCTGAGGATATAACAAAACAGCTAGTATAACTGCTAAGAAAAATTTACATCCTTTTATTTTTTTGATTTTTTCCATTTTTTGATCTGAATATTTGTTAATGACAAATAAGACGATTACCTCAAAAAAATGGTTACAAACACTTATAAATTCAAATCTAAAATACTAACTCATAATCACCCGCTTTAAACACTCTACTTTTTAAGCAAGATGAGTTGTTCTATTCTATATCATCTAATCTTTTAGAGAAATATATTCTTTTATGTCCTTCTGGAAAATTATCTATTTTGCCAATTTCTATATATCCATTTTTTACATAAAAGTTTTCTGCCTGAAAATCAAAAGTATCTAGTATAGATATGGTCGCTCCTTTATTTTTGGCAATTGATTCTACATGTCGTAAAAGTCTTGTTCCCAATCCTTTATTTCTAAAGTTTTCTTTTACCCAAAGAATCTTAATTTCCAGACCGTTCCAATATCCAATACCCGATAATACTCCGCCCACCTCGGTACCATTTTTATCTATTGCCACAAATTCTAGCGGTGTCCATAACTCGGCTAAGGCTGGGACCTTATGCAAATTATAGGTGTTGATCCCATCCACAATTGTTTTAATATTTTCCTTTTTACAAGACGTGATGGTTAGTTCCTCTAACATTTAATTATATTTAAGTTCTTTTTTTATAAATTTTGAAAGACTCTCCAAAAACATTGTATCCTTTACAAAAATAATTCCAGCCCTTTTTTTCATAAAAACCTTCTAAGTCAGAACTTAAATACAAATTATTGTACCCTTTTTGTTTTGCTTGATCGATAGCATGTTTTAATAATTTTTCGGCTATTTTTTTGTTTCGCATCTCTTCATTTACATATAAACACGCAAACCAGGGCATTAAATCCTGTCTGCTTATAATGTCATTAACCAGTAATGCATAGGACCCTATTATCTTATGGTTTTCGACAACAATATAAAATTTTGGAAGTTTCTTTTTATCGTCTAAAGAGTTTACAATACAATCTTTATAAAACTTAAAATTTGATTCATTACCCCAACAATTCCAAAAATAATTTATCGCATCTTCTAAAAACTCTTTCTTTTCTGAGATTTCATATATACCCATTCTTTATGTATTTGGTATTAATAAAACATTTCGAGATATTATCTTTTCTTTCTTCTTTTTTTTATTCGATAAGTAGCTGTTTTAAACTCCATTCTAACTAAAATTAATAACACAATTAATTCTATAACAAAGTATGTTTTACCAAAAAGAGTTAGCTTTTGATTCAAATAAATAACCAGACCTAAAGTAAGAAAGCCATACAACAAATTTGCAGTAGCTATAAAGATTAAATACAATCGCCATTTTTTTATTTTTCTAAAAAAACAGGTAAATGAGTAGATAGAAAAAACACCTGCAATACCAGCCAAATAATATAATATATATTTAGGCATTCCAAAAAAGTCATTAAAATTCACCAAAACAACGCCAAGCATTAATGTAGATAACAATGCTCCTACACCATCAATTAAAAAAAGCTTTTTATAATGAATTCTTTTAGGCATATTTAAGGTATAAGATACTCTTTTTTTATGGTAGTTTTATTAAAACTCAAACTAACTGTATAAAGTGTAACTTATCTAAGTACATTTTTATCCAATAATAATCAAACACTTACAAACAAAAATCACTTAATAACCAACCTTACAGGCCTTTAATGAATGAGCGTTGTTTTCGATAACACTTTTTTATTTTACTACTTCGTTAAATGTTTTTTAAAAATATTGATTAATCTCTTATATTTTTTGAAATCCTTACAAATCATAAAAACATCTAATACTGATTTATTTCTTTTGAACCAATATAATATCGCAATGCTTATCTAAACATTTAAACCTAACTTTATTCTCTCCCCAACGGTAAGAATTAGTTATTCTTTCATTTGTAATATTAAAATGAATTTCCCCTCCGTTATAATTTTTGTCATCTACAAACCCTACTACAGGAGTGAACTCTATTAATACTTCTTTTTGATCAATACCAGAATCATTTGAAACATTAATGAACCTTTCTGAAACATGAATTTTATTAATTATTGGTTTTCTAGGCCCTTGTTCTGGTATAAAATTTCCTTTTATGGTGTAACTAATTAATGACTTATGATTCATTAGGTTTAAACGGCTTTCTAGGATATCAACTTGAAAAGAATCTATTTGCACAATATTATTTTTTGTCCACCAACCAAGTCTATAGGTTTCTGACACCATACAATATGGTTTTCTAGGTATTTTGGGTAGAAGGAAAAAAGTAATTACTATAAAACCTATTAATAAGACCCCCAAAATAATTACTAACACTATCCAAACCATTTCAATTTATTTTGCTTACTAAACTAGTACAATTAACCATTTAAAAAATGCTTAACGTCCTAGTCTTTTATAATTTCTTCAAAACTTTTAACCTTAATACTTCCTTGGGTTGGTAACATATTTTGCCAAACCCAATTATAATGTGTTATGATCTCCCAAGCTTTTAAATGAGGACGATCTGCTGTGGTATGTCCATCTTTTACTACTACTATTTTAAACTCTTTTGTCAAAGCAGATTGAATAGTTGACTCTACACAAAAATCTGTTGCACAACCGGTAATAACTAATTCGTCAACATTTAACTCTTCTAAGGTTGATTGTAATCTAGATTTATAAAAAACATCATTGGCGTACTTATCAATTCTTATATCATTTGACAAAACTGTTAATTCATCTAGGTTTTCCCATTCGGTTGAGTTTTTTTCGAATTCACCACTACCAGTGCCATCATGCTGAATATAGATTACGGGCAATTGTTGGTTTCTAAATCTCGAGGTCAATTTATTTATTCTATAAACTACTCCTTCTGTATCGTATCGAGGTGTTTCTATCGTAAAAGACCCTTTCTGCATATCAATTACCAAAAGTGCTTGCCTGTGTGTCATAAAACTATCTTTTAATAAATTATGGTTTTATACTTATACCATTTCTGATGAAGAATTACCCAATTAAAATCGTTCTTTTTGCCCTATACTTTATACTAAAAATAAAATGCAGCTAAGGCTATAATTGATTTTTAGTATTCGTCTAGAACAAAAATCTTCAATTTTCCTTTTGCGTATTTTTACACTAGAAATGGTATTATAAACTTATTTCAGAGATCAATACCTCTATTTACTTCGAGGAATTCATTTTGCATCTGTTAAAAGTCATGCCAAAATATATCAAAAGAAGATTATAAAAACAACGGCAATTATAAATAATAAAAATCCCACCCTATTTCTATTGAGAAGCAGAGCGGGATTTTTATTATTTATATGTTGTCCTTAGCACAAAACTATTGTTGTTGTCCTAGAAAATCTTCTAGTGCTTCCTTATTCTTATTGTAGGATAATTTTCCTACTGCCAGATGATATTTATGCTTATCTGATGTAAATTGATATGCCATTTTTGCAAACTCCAATCTTGGACTATCCAAATTAAATTGTCCCATAAGCTCAACAACCTGAGCGGTATTTAAACAACCTTTTACTAATAGATATTCATTAGCCATTGGGATTGGTTTTCCTCCACTATCGACTTCTGTCTTTAGATCATTTTTTAATTCTGTAAATTCATTGTAAGACAGTGCACATGGTTCTTTTTCTGATTTTGGTTTGGTAGCGGTTTCTTTTTCTTTTTTAGGGGTATCCTGAGATTTTTCTTTCTCCTTCTTTTTCTCTTTTTCTTTAAATGCAGCACTCTTAATTTTGATCGGTTTTATGTTTACATCAACTAGGTTAAGTACCTGAAACACTCCAGTCCAATCTACGGTAAATTTTGAATCTTCTGGTGTTATATTAACCGCAAACGTATAGGATTTACCATTAAAAACAACATCACCTTTTTTCACAATTTCGGCCTTTCCTCCTTCTATAGTGATTTTCTTGAGGTCAATTTTACCTAACCTTTTTTGTCCACCGTTATAGGTGCATTTTATCTCAGCAAAAACACGGTCGCTATATACATTATACTCCATCAGTTTAATACTGAAGTCACCTATGGTCTGAGTTGCTCCAGATTTCAGAACTAATTTATCTCCTTCAAGCGATTTACCATTACCCATGGCATATCGAATCCCATAAAGTGTTAAATCTAATTGATCTGCATTTGCTTTTATAGGAGCTTTAATTCTAAAATCATTATAAATGGTTTTCTTTTCTCCTGGCTTTAAAACATATTCTTTAGAAAGTGGGCGCATTTCTCCTCCATCCTGAACCAAGCTTACCTTGGACCTATCAATAACCAAAACTCCATCTCCTATATTTTCTGCTTTATAATTAATAAAGTATTTTGAAGAAGTTGACTTTACTTTTTCAAAAGTAAGTATCGTATGATCGGTTCTAATTGCTTTTGGTAAGTAATAAGTTGCTTCTTGAGCATTGCTATTAGTTATCAAAAACCAAATAGAAATTGTAATAAGTAGGTATTTTTTAATCATTTGTTTTTATTTAGAAATGGAATCAAATTTATTAAAATTTAAACAAATCAAACAAAGACTTAACAAATTAACTATCAGACAAATAAAAACTCAAACAATCAACACTTTACTTAAAGGTTTTATATTAATTTTCAAAATTTATTAGTTGGTACGAGCATATTTTTCTTTTCAAAACTAATGTTTCAAAATAAAGCTATCTTATTACGATACCCCCAAAAATATATCAAATCTTGTTTAAGGTATTAACTAAAATTCTCTGTCAAAAAGAACATTATTTATCGATAGGACTTTATAAACAAGGTAGGATTTAGATATCCCTCTGTAAAAACTGAGTATCCTTTCCCTATGGGTAAAAATAAAGAATCCCTAATTTCAAAATGTAAATGTGCTAAATAGATCCCTCCTGCGTTTCCTATGGTTCCTATTTTTTCTCCTTGTATAACAAAACGTTCTTCTTTTATCAAAATTTTATCACAATGTGCATAGAGAGATTCGACTATAGTTTTATCATCTAATTGATGCCAAATTCTTATTACGTTTCCCCAACCTCCGCCTACATCCCTAGCAAAATTCACATATCCATTTGCTATAGCATAAATCGGATCTCCTAGATCAGAGTTTCCTCCTTTAACAGAATTCCAATCATCGCCCAAATGATTATTTTCTCCAAATCCCTGTGCATTGTAATAGCCCTGTGCATTAGGTTTACCTACCGGAAAATCGAAACCATTAGCTTGATACTTAGGTCTACTTAAAAATAGTTGTTGTATAGAATCCTTTTTTATTTTAAAGGTTTTCTCCTCTGCAGATATTATAGGTGAATCATTTTTATCAAAATTAGCAACATTAGTCGTTTTATATTTTTGACAGGACACAAACAGAGTTCCTAAAATTAAAAAAATAGCAAACAATGAGATACTACTGCCTAATTTATATGTTGACATCCTGTATAAGTATTTCTTTCTATGATAATAAATATACACAAAACGAAACAACACTATAGGAATTATTACAATAACATTATTCTAAAAACATACAAAATATAAAAAGGGAGAATTGGTCTCAAGATGCTATAAGCTCATTTTACTTGCTCCTGTTGTTCCTAGTTTGTTATTTTGAGTGTAAGCAATAATAGAAAGTTCATCTTTTTCTGAAACCCATTCAGGAATTTGAATTGATACCGATCCTGAATCTTCTCTTTTAACAATACGATTGGCAACTATATTGCTGTTTTTTAAGATTCTACTTCGGTTTTCTCCTCTCGATACTTTTGTATCACGTTCTGACACCACTAATGTCAATGTTATTCTATCAAACCTTTTTCCTATTACTTTATAGTCGAATTGTATCTCTGATTTTTTTCTTTGTCCATTAGTTAGAGAAATAACAGCTAGTGATGGTTGTTTTTTGTAGGTCTGTATCGATTGTACAGCTCTATTTCTGTCTGAACCTGTAAAATGTATATTCCCATTCACTACCAATTGTGGAGTATATAAAGAGCGACTATTAAATTTATAAGCATACTCTCTTTGATAATCACTATATGCAAGTGAGCTAAAAGGATCTTTCCATCCTAATCGATTCCAATAATCTACATGATATGATAGTACAAAAATGTTTTCTGATGTGTACTCCTTTTTTATGACATCCAATAATTTATCTGCCGATGGACAACTACTACATCCTTGTGATGTAAACAATTCTAAAACAACAGCCGATTCATTTTTTTTCTGTGCGAATATAGATATGGAAACGATTAACAGTATTGGTAATAAAAGCTTGCGCATCATCTTTATAATTTTAGTACTTTTAAGCTTTATTTTAGACGATTATTATGACCAAACTTACAGGCTTTCTCTTCATTTTTTTGATGACGACATTTATTTATGGTCAGGATATTGCCATTTTACACTATAAAGGAGGAGGAGATTGGTATAGTAACCCAACTGCTTTACCCAACCTAATTGCCTTCTGTAATCAAAATATACAGACCAATATAAGTGCAAAACCTAAAACGGTACAACCAGAAAGTGTTGATTTGTTTCAGTACCCTTACATTCATATGACAGGACATGGCAATGTATTTTTTTCTGATACAGATGCAAGGAACTTAAGAGATTATATGTTAAGCGGTGGTTTTCTTCATATCGATGATAATTACGGAATGGAACCTTACTTAAAAAAAGAACTCATAAAAGTTTTTCCTGATAAAGAATTAGTAGAGTTACCTACTACCCATCCTATATTTTCGTCTCAATATAATTTTCCAAAAGGATTGCCTAAAATACACGAACATGATGGTAACAGACCTCTGGCATTAGGTATCATACACGAAAATCGATTGGTTTTACTATTTACCTTCGAGAGTGATCTGGGTGATGGTTGGGAAAACCCCGAAGTACACAACGATCCTCAGGATGTACGTATTAAAGCTCTAAAAATGGGAGCAAATATTATTAAATACGCTTTTGAAAATTAATGGCTGCACAATTACATCACGAAGCTAATCGGTTTGTAAAAAAGAAGTTTCCTGTAACACTTGTTTGTGATCGGGTTAACTCACCTGCCAATATAGGAAGCTTATTTAGAATTGCTGATAGTTTTGGGGTAGAACAAATTTATTTTTGTGGAGAAGATATTACTGTAATTAGTAAACGTATGCAGCGTACCGCTAGGTCTACACATCATACCATACCCTATCAACAAAAAGATAACCTTATGGATACCCTTTCCTTTTTGAAAAACGAAGGGTATACTCTATTGGCATTAGAAATTACAGATACCAGTATTCCTGTCGAAAAGTATATGCCTGTCGACCAGGAAAAAATAGCATTAATTATTGGTGAAGAAAATTTTGGGGTTTCTACAAATGCACTTGCAATAGCCAAAGAAAGTTTACATATTAACATGTTTGGTACCAATAGTAGCATGAATGTTGCTACTGCCACTGGAATTGCGTTATATGAAATTACAAAACGATTGGATCAGCATACTAATTGATAAAGTCTACTTATTTACTTTTCTTGGTACACTAAAATAAGGGCTTTACTCCTCTATAACTTTGTAACTTTGTAACTTTAAAATTTTGAAACCAAAAAATATGAATTCTAAAACAATAGCATACGGTATTTTAAGAGCAATTGCAATTATTGCTGGCGTTCTTGGATTACTATGGTTTTTATATAAAATACAAAGCGTATTAATTTATATCGCTTTTGCTGCTGTAATTTCATTAATGGGAAGACCCCTGGTATCTTTTCTCAAAAAAAGACTGAAATTCAAAAATACACTGGCAGTCCTGGTAACGCTTATTATTACACTCACGCTGTTTTCTAGTATTTTTATGCTTTTTGTTCCTATTATTAGTGAACAAGGGCAATTAATAGGTGAGATAGATATCAACAAAGTAGGAGATGATTTTGATCGATTAAATCAAGAGGTTAGTAATTATTTTAACGTAGAAAAGCTAAACCTTGTCGAATTGGTTAAGCAAAGTGACCTGATGCAGTTCCTTGATTTAAAAATTATTCCAGATATCATCAATTCTTTTCTAAGCGGTTTTGGGGCCGTTCTGATTGGTGCCTTTTCTGTATTGTTTATCTCTTTCTTTTTATTAAAGGACAGCTTACTGCTTGAAAATAGTTTGCTTGTATTTGCAAAAAAAGAAGATGAAAATAAATTTATGAGAGCTTTCTCAAAAATAAAAGACTTGTTATCTCGCTATTTTGTGGGCTTATTATTGCAAGTTTTTATCTTATTTATCTTATATACCATTTTATTATTAATATTTGGAGTGCATAATGCAATAGCTGTAGCTCTAATAGCAGCTATTTTTAACCTTATCCCTTATGTTGGTCCTCTAATCGGAGGGATTTTGGTAGTTATCCTTGCTACTACAAGTAACTTAGGATTTGATTTTCAAACCGTTATCCTACCAAAATTGTCATATATTTTAATTGGTTATCTTATTATTCAGTTAATCGATAATTTCTTAAATCAACCCTTAATTTTTGGAAATAGCGTTAAATCACATCCTTTAGAAATATTTTTAGCGATCCTTATTTTTGGATCCTTATTTGGTATTGGTGGTCTAATCGTCGCAGTACCCTCTTATACTGCAATAAAAGTAATTGCAAAAGAGTTTTTATCTGAATATAAGATTGTTAAGACACTTACCAAAGATTTATAAAACTACCATACACCAATAACTTAACGAACCCTTGTTTTCTAATTTTGCTGAATTATCACCATTGAATACTAAAGTTTTTCATACCGACATACAGGAATTTATTTTAGAAAAATCTAAACCTAATATAGATTTAACCAATCTAATTTTAAGCGGTTCGCCATTTCATGATATTTCTATACAAGAACTGGCACAACAAATACAGGGAAAACGAAAAGCTAAAACAAAACTACCTACCTGGTATTCTTGTAATGAAATTTACTACCCTCCTAACCTTAATCTAGAGCAAACTTCTTCTGAAACTACCGCTTTATATAAAAGCAACCTTGTTTCTGGAAATTATTTATTAGATCTGACCGGCGGTTTTGGAATTGATGATTATTACTTTGCTAAACGCATCAAAAAAGTGATTCATTGCGAACTTAATGAAACGCTTAGTAAGATTGCTACACATAACTTTAAAGCCTTACAACAACACAATATTGCTACAATTTCTGGTGATAGTTTAAATATTTTGAAGCAACAACCAGATTTAGATTGGATTTATGTAGATCCATCCCGAAGACATGAGAGTAAGGGAAAAGTCTTTTTTCTAGAAGACTGTCTTCCCGATGTTCCCAATAACTTAGATTTATTTTTTAGTAAAAGTAAAAATATCCTGCTTAAAACATCTCCTTTACTAGATCTTCACATAGGACTAAAAGCACTTAAAAATGTAAAGGAAATACATGTAGTGGCTGTAAATAATGAAGTAAAAGAGTTATTATGGATTCTTGAAAAAGATTTTGTAGGTGACACTACCATTGTAACAATTAACCTTCAAAAAAAAGAAGATCAGGAGTTTTCATTTATTCATGCCAAAGAAGTACTACAGGAAGTACACTATGCTACTCCGCAACAATATCTTTATGAACCTAATTCGGCTATTTTAAAAAGTGGTGGGTTTTTAAGTATTGCAAACGCATATCAATTAAAAAAGCTGCACATCAATTCTCATTTATATACTTCTGAAAACCTTATTGATTTTCCGGGAAGAAAATTTAAAATAGAAGCTACTTTTCCTTATCAAAAAAAGGCATTATCAAAAGTAGGTATTGCTAAAGCAAATATTACCACTCGTAATTTTCCCGAAAGTGTTGCTATGATAAGAAAGAAATTTAAGATTAAAGAAGGAGGAGATCAATATCTTTTTTTTACGACCGATTGCAATGCAAAAAAGATCATTATTCTATGTAAAAAAGCCGTTTAATGAAATTACGAAGTTTATTCGCTAAATGCATTCGAATATGCAATAAAGTTCTCTATATATTCTTTTAATCCTTCGTCTGTAATTTTTGTTACAGAACCCAACATTACTTTTTTATCTTCTTCTATATTTTTATAATACCCTGCTATTTTAGGAGCATTGGATTGTATACTCAATCTTATCATTCGAAGCTCTACATTTTCTGGCTCGAGAAAAATGGCTTCATCTATCATTTTTTTTGCCTTATTAAAGTTAGATAACTTCTTAATAGGATTCCATGCAAAAGAAGCTTTTAGAGCCAATGCTGCCCCATGATATCCCTTATAAACAGCGCCTTTATTATGCAATGCTTTTTCTGTCAATTCAAAAAACTGCGTTGCTTTTTCTTCAGATTGATTACAAGTTTTATAAGAATCTCTTATTTCTTCAATTTGAATACTATTTCCGTTCGAAAAGAATAAGGTAAAAACGATTAGTAAAATTTTCATCTTCTATAATGTTATTTAGCCAAAGATATTTTTAGTAAAACATTGTTCTTTTTACCATCATATACTTCCATAACAATATCTTTATTCGCCAATCGTGCAGATTTAGTAAGTTCTACAACATCTAATCTGGAGTTTCTAACATCACTACCTGTAAGAATTGGTTCTTTTGAAACTTCTCCTGTAGCATCATCAATTACATATGAAGTTAAATAAATAAATTCTTTTTTACCGTCAAAATATCTGGTTGGTGCTTCATCGAATGATCTTTTTAAGTTGGTAAAATCATCCATAAAAAACAGGTAATGTTTTCCGTCATTTTTAAAATTAAGATATGACATACTTCGTTTGCTATTCACTCCCATCTGGTTTTTTGGAAGCTTGTGTATCCAGGCAATTTGATTTTGTTGGGTTAGTTTTAGCACAACGATATCCCGATAATAATATTTATATGTTGTTCGTGAACCAGAAGAGCTAGAAGTTGTAAATGATTCTACATAGCGTTGTTCACCAAATAGCACCACACTACCATCTACATTATATACGATATCATTTACCATAATATTTTCAAAATCCTTTTTATCATCTTCTTTTTGTGTTCCCTCTTTGATACGAGACTCTCTTTTAACAATAAAATCTTGTATTGTTATCGAAGGAATATCACAACTTAATACCGCATTCATGGTACCATCATCGTTTAAGGCTGCAGAAAAAACGCCAGAAACTTCTTCTTTATTACTAGAATTAGCATAAAAACCAGAAACATTAACATTACCCAAATCATCGGCTTCAATAACTGCATCTGTAATTGATTTTCCTGGAATCTCTATTTTACTTTTAATGACCTCTGTACCCGTTTCTGTAATTTTGAACACCTCTGTTCTATACGTTTCTTCTAGCTTATTTTTGTCTACCGATACAGTATTAAAAATAGAAGCTGTCATATAAAAATTACCAAAGTTATCAATCATAAAGTCTTCATTTCTTATTTTATCAGATGGATACGGCAGGGTAACTTTTCTTCTCCATTGCAAGTTAAGTGCATCACTATATACAGCAATTCCTATCTTGTCTGCTTTGTTTGCAGCTGTTTGTATTCGAAATAATACTAACAAAGACTTTCCATCCATAGATTTTTTAAAGGCAAATTTGTTAATCCTACCTCCTGCATCAAACCCATAGGTACTTTTAAAACCAAAATCCCGGTTAATATTTTCTTTATCATTTATCAATTGAACCGGTTTCTCTACAATATTTCCTGTCAGCGAAATTTTTTGAGCATAAGCTCTGTCTTTAATAGTATAAAATGCTACTGCTTTATTTCCTAGTTTCATGATCGTCTGGAAATCTCCTTTATCCTCTACAACCTGGCGTCTTTTTAGGTCTTCTTTTAGGTTGTCTAAAGAGTAACGTTGTATAGTCATCGATTTTCTTCCTTTTTTAATCGAAACAAAACGATTACCATCAGCTACATAATATGTATTTACACTTTTTATACGTTTGTACTTTTCTCCAACCTTAAAATCAAAATCTTTTAATAGTATGGGTTTTTGAGCAAATGTATAACATGAAACAAACAGGGTAAGAATAAAAAGGTATTGAATACGCATCGTTAAATAGGTTTTATTAATCTTTAAAATTTAGGCTTTCGATCACTTGTTACAAATATATAAAAGATGAACTTAAGGTTTTTATTGGTTTTTATATCATTTTAGGCAAAATTCGAGCCATTTTATTACAAAAGAAAAAACTGATTTTCAAGTCATTAATAAAAACGATAAAATAATTACAAAATTATGGTAAAAAAATGTTGCATTGTAGGTTGATAAAAGCTACATTTGCATCCGCATTTGAAACAATAATGCAACGTTCTTAAAATAATTTTTCAGGAGAGGTGCCAGAGTGGTAATGGAGCAGATTGCTAATCTGTCAACGCGTAAGTGTTGCCTGGGTTCGAATCCCAGTCTCTCCGCTAATTATTCTTTTTTAAGAATTCGGGGTGTAGCGTAGCCCGGTTATCGCGCCGCGTTTGGGACGCGGAGGTCGCAGGTTCGAATCCTGCCACCCCGACAAAACCTTCATTATCTATGGATAGTGAAGGTTTTTTATTTTATAACATCATTCTTTGTACCGCAAAAAATCTTATTGCATAATTAGGTTATCGTAAACCAGACATAGAATAACAATCCTAATAGGGTAAAAGAAAACATAAAATAAATAGATAATTTTTCTTTCTTCTTTATTTTATGTCTACCAAAAAATATTCTTAAGACAAAAGCAAATAGTATTAAACACAGTAGGCCCCAACACATTTTGCTATAGGCATCCTGATCCCAAATCGTAAAAAGTAAAACAGCGATAACAGCAGTATTTGCTAACCAGACAAAAAAAACATCACTAGAGTGCAATCTCCTTTGTATATGATGTATATAAAAGGTGGTTATAAAAACGAGCACCGTTAAAAATAATATCAATCCCATAAGCACACTATACTTTGTATTATACACAAAACTTATAGAAAATAATTAACCCAAAACATCACTAATTAACTACCAATTACCTGATCGATTTGTGAGCAGGCTATAATAAAATACGATTTTTTTTGCAGTTTTCAAAAAAACACACCCACAAACACTTGTTTTACAAATATTTAAATCAAAACAAAGCTATAAAAACAGTCTATCTATATGGAGTAAACTTATTGATATTTTATCAAGAGTGATACGATTTACGGATGAGAATTTCGTAAAAATCATCGTAACGATTTTTCGCTAGATTGATGAGTCAAATTAAAGAATAGCAGTTTACCTAGAGTTTATCGAAGGGCTCAAGATTATAAAGTATTCAGAACAAAAACCCTAGTCACCCTGAGCCTGTCGAAGGGCAAAATTCTTAACAGAATTTCACTACTATTGACGTGTTTTGTAAATAGTTATATTTTAAGTCGAATAACTCCTTCCCTTGAGGACGATACAACGTTAGTTTTAGGCGAGTTTAAGTTATGGACAAAGGGATGGGTGTTTCTTTAAAAACATCCTCCTCAATCCTCCTTCAAAGGAGGCAGTAGAGACTACAAATACAACTAAAATATGTCAGTTGAACCACTGGATAAAATTTTATTGAATGTCTCAATCTGACGGATTTAATGATTAATTTTATAGGTTATAAATATAAAATGTTTAGCGCGTCCCATCGAGTGATTTAATCCATAGCGATAGCGTTGTATAAAATAGTACTTCAGCATGCTAAGCAGAACTATCAAGATGTTTTTTTCCTACTTTTATGCTAAGCATTCACCAAATTGGCTATAACTACAAAACATACATGGAATCTATTTTAATAGGAATATATCTATGTCTTATCCTTCAAATAGGTGTTGTTGGTATTGTTAATATTTTTCAACAAGAGAAGCGTAACAAAGTATTAGGTGTTTTTTGCTTATTACTCATCTTTTCTTTGATGAAAAGAGCCTTTTGGGAAACCATAGAAGGTTCTGGCTTGTATTGTATCTTAGGAGGGCCTCATGAAATATTGTATGCTCCTCTTTTATATACGTATTTATCGGTATCAAAAAATAAATTAGACAAAAAATATGGCTATCATTTAATCATTGCCTTTTTGGTTTATTTAGTTTTACACCTTCTGGCTATTCTATTTTTTAGAGGATCTCATCATAGTATTGCTCCATTTTTTCTCTTATCCATTATTACATTTAGCATCGTATATTTTTTTAAAGGATTGCAACTGTACAAACATCAATTAAAAGAACGTTTGAAACCATATCCCAGAAGAAGGTTTCAGTTTTTTTATATTTCAGCAAATGTGTATATACTACTTAAAGCATTTGTAATCTCTTTTGCCTTTCTTAATGCCATAATAGAACACTCTATTCTAGAAAATTTATATACCAATTTTTCTCTTCCCGTGTTTTATTATATTGTTGTCCCATTATTTATTTTATTATGCTTCTCCTATATATTTTATGGACTGACTGAAGTAACTGGGTTAAAGAAAAGTATCCTAACTGTCGATATACACAAAAAAGAAAGAAAGTCGGCTTCTAACTATCAAAAAATATGGGAACTTTTGGATGATCATAAAGTATATGCTGATCCAGATATTAGCTTAAACACTTTTATCAATACATATGATATAAATAGTACGCTTTTTCGGCAGTTTTTAGAAGATCATGCTTATGAAAATTTTCAACATCTATTGAATGATTATCGCATTAAAGATTTTAAACAGCGAATATGTCATACTTCTATAGAAAAGTATGATCTATTTAGTATTGCCAAAGAATCTGGTTTTAAATCAAAAGCCACATTCTACAGAGTTTTTAAAAAGCAAGAAGACATGACACCGGGTGAGTATATTGATAGCATATCACCATCCTAAAATAAGTCTCATTCATAAGATTTGAGACCTTCTCGATCTATAATTTTTTCTTTTAAAGAGACTTGCTTTATACATTTGACTTTAGTTTTTAATAAACGACAAATGAAAAAAATTATACTTCTACTTTTTCTGATGACAAGTATCTATGTAATTTCACAAAAAGCACCTAATTCTCATATCGAAAAAAAAGAGGCTCTAGCCAGTTATCTTCCACAAATGGTAGCTCCAAATATTATTTCTACGGCAGCTTTTGAAGGTCATGCTAGTATTACTCCATCTGGTAAGGAACTTTATTTTGCAATTTACTCAAACGATCATTCGTATTGTACGATTGCACATGCTATAAAAAAAGGAGAGCATTGGTCTACTCCTCAAATTGCGCCTTTTTCAGGAAATTACAGTGATGGCTCTCCTGCTCTGTCTCCAGACGGAAATAAATTGTTTTTTAGCTCTAACAGACCTATTAAAGGAACTACTATAAATACTAATGCAGATCTATGGTTTGTAGAACGGGTACATGAAAATAGTGACTGGAGTAAACCAAAACGATTACCCGATGGTATTAACTCTTCTTATACCGAATTTTCTCCTACTGTTGATTATCAGGGAAATTTATACTTCTGTTCTAACAGACCAAATGGATATGGTGATATGGATATATACTATGCCACATTTAGTAACCATCAATATCAAACTCCTATTTTATTACCAAAAACCATCAATTCTAAATATCACGAAGGTAACGTAGGTGTAAATCCAGATGGTACTATTCTTTTTATGATGATACAGCATAAACCAGGAGATTATGGGTATGATGACATTCATTATTCGATAAAAAGACATGGTTTGTGGACTCAATCTAAAAACATTGGGCCAATTGTAAATACAGCTACATATGATTTTTCACCCAAAATATCTCCTAATGGAAAGACACTTTTTTTCTCTAGTAGAATACATAATGGTTTTATAAAAACAGATACGATATACACCTATCAAACATTTCAGCATCGATTGGATTCACCATTAAACGGTTTCGGAAATATTTATCAGATAGCATTAGAAAACCTTCCTATAGAAACAGAGGAATAAAACTATAATCGAATACACTATGAAATACCTTTCTATTTTATTTCTTACCCTTTCACTTTTTGGATGTACAACTCCACAAAAAAAATTAGCTCCTCCAACCATATTACAAAGAAGTATTTTAAAACACGACCCCAACACAATATGGGCAACAAGCAACATACAACTGCATATACAAGAACCCCGCCTATCAAATCCTCATCGGTATTCGGTTTTAAAAATGAATAATAATAATCACAGCTTCGAACTACTAAGAAATCGCGATAGTGCTGTATCAAAACATAGCATAGATACATTGGGATATGCCACTACCTTATTAAATAATCAAGTTATTACTGATACTACAGTTATCAAAAAATATAAGTTACAGCCCGAACGAAATATTCTTTATCAAAAATTCTATTATCACCTTATAGGTCTGCCTATGTCACTGGGTAATGCTAGCATAAAGGAATATGGAACGGTTACTTTTCAAAAATTCAATGCTAAAAACAGTTTTAAATTACCTATCGAATTAAAAGAAAAAATAATATCAAAACATTGGAATCTATTTATAGACCAAAACGATTACACTTTATTAGGGTTAGAAATTGTTTTCCCTAATGATTTAGTCAAAGGAGAGCGTCTTTATTTTGATGGAGAAATTAACATCAATACCCTTAAAATACCTAGAATACGACATTGGCATGAATATGATACAAATGACTATTCTGGCTCTGATATTATTATAAAAGCGCTATGATCGGATTATAAAATACACCTTAGTCATTTTGATTCCATTCGCTCTTTAGGATCGAATAGATATCCACACTAATATTTTCTCCATTTTTTACTTCACACTCTCGCATTGTCCCTTCATAGGTAAAGTTGATTTTTTCAAGCGCATTTTTACACTTGGTATTGTCACTTACCACATAACCTTCAATTCTATTCAAGCCCAATGTGGTAAATCCAGTTTCAAAAAGCTTTGGCATCACTTCTTTCATGATTCCTTTTCCCCAAAACTCTTTAAGGAGCCAAAAGCCTATTTCTGCTTTTTTATGCTGTTTTTCCCAACTATTAAACCCTCCTGCACCACAAAACCGATTTTTTTCCAGATCATAAACACCCCACCAGATACCTGTTTCATTCTTTTTTAAAGAATCATACCACTCCATCTGTTCTTTGGTAGCTTCGAGCGTAGGGTAATGTACATCATAAAATCTGGTAATTTCGGGATCAGAAAGCCCTCTATGAATATTTTCTATGTCAGAGGCTTGTATTTCTTTAAGTATGTAATTTTTGGTTTGCATAAATAGTTATAATCTTAGTTTTTACACGGTATCCAAAAGTACGTTATAAAATGGTAGTTTTTTACTAAATAAAGCTTAGGTAGTTTTTTATATTCTAGTTATACTACACACTTTGTTATACTGATACTCGTGCTCTGCTTTACTATCTAACAACTCAAAATTTAAAATAGTAGATAACTCCCGCTTCTTTGTTAATAACTATGGTTTTTGAGATAGCCAAACACAGATAGATTACAATTATATTTGCGTAAAACTGTACATAACGAGTCACACATGAAATTTATAGTATCCAGTTCATACTTATTAAAGCAACTTCAGGTATTAGGTGGGGTTATTAGTAATAGTAATACACTACCTATTTTAGATAACTTTTTATTCGAATTAGATAACAACACTCTGGCAGTATCTGCTTCTGATCTTGAGACCACTATTTCTACAAAATTAGATGTAGAATCTTCTGATCAAGGTACGATTGCTGTACCTGCAAAATTGTTATTAGAGACCCTTAAAACTTTTCCCGAGCAACCATTAACCTTTGTTTCTGGTGATAACCATACGGTAGAGATTAGCTCTAACCATGGTAAATATGCGCTAGCTTATGCCGACGGAGAAGAATTTCCTAAAGCGGTCGAGCTAGAAGAACCAAGTGCTACCAATATATTAGGAGATGTTCTGGCTACAGCAGTAAGTAAAACTATCTTTGCAACAGGTAATGATGATTTACGACCAGTGATGAGTGGAGTGTTTTTTCAGTTTTCTACAGAGGGGTTAACATTTGTAGCTACAGATGCCCATAAGTTGGTAAAATATACTCGAGAAGATATCAAAGCATCGCAATCTGCAGAGTTTATTATGCCCAAAAAACCATTAAACTTATTAAAAGGGATTTTAGCAGGAAGTGATAGTGACGTATTAATAGAATATAACGAATCGAATGCTAAGTTTACTTTTGACAATACCCAGTTGATTTGTAGATTAATTGACGGAAAGTATCCTAATTATGAAGCTGTAATTCCTAAAGAGAATCCTAACAAACTTACAATTGCACGTACACAGTTTTTAAATTCGGTGCGTAGGGTTTCTATATTCTCTAATAAAACTACACACCAAATACGATTAAAAATCGCTGGTGCAGAATTAAATATCTCTGCTGAAGATATTGATTACTCTAACAAAGCTGAAGAACGCCTAACTTGCGATTATCAAGGAGACGATATGCAAATAGGATTTAATTCCAGATTCTTAAGTGAGATGCTAGGAAACCTAACTGCCGATGAAGTACAACTGGAAATGTCGTTACCTAATAGAGCAGGAATTCTTACTCCTATAGATGGATTAGACGAAGGAGAACAAGTGACTATGCTGGTAATGCCAGTAATGCTAAATAACTAAAAATATAATTTCATATCTTTAAATCCAACCATAATTACAATTATGGTTGGATTTTTGCATTATATAAGATATGAAAACATATATTTTTATTATTGTAATACTATTCGGCGCTACAATTAGTGCTCAGGAAATCACATGTATTGATTATAAATTGTACAATGCGAATTATGATGTAGAGCAATTACACGAAGAAAAAACATCACTTACTACTTTAAAAAAAGAAAAGGTCCCTATACAAGATAACCAATTACAGTTAGTCGTACTACCCAATACTCATATTTCTTTTTCTAAGTGGAGCTCCTACAGAAAAAAGAAGACAAACAAAGGGTTTAAAATTCTTATCGTTAATACTACCAAAGCACCACTAAATATCAAAAATATTGATGGTATAATTTCTTTTACAAGACAGGTATATTATAAAAATGCATGGCGAACACTCGTATCATTTGACAAAGAGCCTCTTAGAATATTATGTGGCAACAGTTATTTATCCAATAAAATTATCGAACCTCAAGAAGTGCAATCATTTATTGCGCCATGCATTTCGGGAAATATTACCGTACCAATTAGATTTATGATTAAAACAAAACCTCTAGAGTATGGAGATCCTGATAATGGTACTATTATTTATTCTAATACGTTCGAAGGGTCTTTTAACGAAGCTTTACTTAAATAAGATTCTTGTAGAAATTTGAATGGTACTGTGTTTTAGAATTTAAGTTCTCAAAACATAAAAAATAGTAGTACCATATACTTACATAAAGATAAAAAAGCAATTAAAATAAAACATTAAATCCTATTTTTGAGCGATAAAAATTCATAAACACAAAATCATGAACATAACGCTCGAACAAGCAGAAAAAGCCATTGCAGCAGCAAAGGAAAAAGCAATAGCTATTGACACAAAAATGGATATTGCCATTGTTGATTCTGGAACCAACCTTGTAGCTTTTGCCCGCATGGACGGAGCTTGGATAGGCTCGATAGACATTGCTATTAAAAAAGCAAAAACCTCCGTTTTTTTTGGAAAAAACACAGGAGTTCTAGGAGAACTTTCACAACCAGGAGGACCATTATTTAATATAGAACACTCTAATAATGGATTGATTACTTTTCCAGGAGGAGTTCCTATCAAAAATGATGCAGGAGATGTTATAGGAGCTATTGGTGTAAGTGGTAGTTCTGTAGAAAATGATCACGCCGTGGCAGAAGCAGGGGTATCTGTAATTTAATTACCCCCATAAGAGTTTATACATTACAAGGCTCTTATCATATGATAAAACAAACCCATGAGATATACCTCATGGGTTTTATTAATTATAAATAAATTTTTTCTTTATTTTTTTACAAATCGAGCACTATGCCCTTTTCCTTCATCAAAAATCGTGAGAACATATACTCCTGATCTCAAACCATCTACATCGATATGAGAAGTACATTTTCCTTTTAAAGCAACTTTCCCCAAAGCATCAGTAACGGTATATGATACTTCTTTAAGTACATTGAGTTGTATATTTAATTGTTTTCCTACCGGATTTGGGTGTAGTATGTAAGTATCACTCAATACTACAGAAACATCTCCATCTTTACTAATCGCCGATGAACCACAAGCTCCTAAATTTGTCCAGCCACTTTGTGTTCTCTCGTAAAGGTTCCCTTGATATGTAACTCTATCACCTACCTGATACGTTTGTGAAGCATTATATGCAGCCACACCTTCACAAATATCGTTTCCTCCGCCACCAGCTTTGATGGTAACAGTATAATCCTCTACTTCTCCATAATTAAAGGTACCACATGCATTAGGGATCGCATTATAACTCATACTAACCCTCATTCTTGTCGCTCCTTCTGTTGCCGAAGCAGGCACTGTAAAAGCCCCACTTACAGGAGTATTGCGAGTAGCAGTCTGTGTCCATACCTGTTCGTCTGCGTCTTCAAAATCTCCATCTTGATTATAGTCTATCCAAACACTATACCCTTCACTATAAGTTGATCCTGTCCACGTAGGAGTTACAGTTATTGTATTGGATACTCCTTTGGATAAATCTGTACCGATCGAAGTGTGATCAGTATACCCACTTCCTGCACTTGATGTATTATTTATCGTTCCTAGTTGTACATTCCCTATATACTCTTCTGAAGCATTCGTACCACTAGAAGTACAATAATTTACTTGACTAGACGTAGTTGTAAAATTAACAGAAGCACTATAATTAGAGGTGGTACCATCTGGGCACTTACTTCTTACCTGAGCTTCATACTGTGTAGTTGCAGATAAACCAGTAATTGCATAACTGGTTTGATTTACTGCTACCGTTGTCCAATTAGTAGTCCCCGTTTGACGATATCTAAGATCATAAGTTGTTCCTGATACAGCATTCCAACTTACTGTTGCTCCACTTGTTCCAACTCCCGATGAAGAAACTCCACCTGGTACTGTTGCATTACAAGTAGATATAGATGTAGTCGTAAAATTAACAGAAGTACTATAATTAGAGGTACTATTATCAGGGCACTTACTTCTTACCTGAGCTTCATAGCCTGTTGCTGCAGATAAACCTGTAATTGCATAACTGGTTTGGTTTACTGCAACGGTTGTCCAGTTAGTAGTACCAGTTTGGCGATACCTTAGGTCATAGGTTGTTCCCGATACAGCATTCCAACTTACTGTTGCTCCACTTGTTCCAGCTCCAGATGATGTAACCCCAGTTGGTACTGTTGCATTACAAGTAGTACCCGAACCATTATAGGTGATGGTAACTTCTTGCGTATATTGCCAGCTACCATTATTTACTGTAATGGTAATAGGAATTTGTGTTCCTGTAGGAGTATCGGCTTTTAAGGTAAAATCAATAGTGCCGTTTTGGGTTCCTAAAAGTGCCAAGTTATTATAGGATACTGCTTGCCCAAAAGAACTTACGTTTGAAGAGGTAGATGATAAACTCACCGTCCAATTAGCATCATTAACGCTAAATCGTTTCAACGAAAATCCTACAGTTCCTGTCAATTCGGTAATGGTTTGTGACGTATTGGTCGGGGTTAGCTTTGCATATTTAATCCCCATTCTCATTATTTTACTATTTAAATAATATGACTCATTACACAAAGGGATTATTCTACTAGAAGGTGGCCAAAATCCATCATTAGAGCCTCCAACTTCGGGTGTCATAGCATATATTTTTGCCTTTGAAGTTTGTTCTCCATACATCCAATCATCAGAACTTCCTCCTCCAGTAACCCCTAGAGTTTGATAAGGAGTACCAACGGCATATGAGTTCTCTTCTGTCATATAGTTACCCATAGCTACAAAGGTATCTTTATCTGGTGGCAAGGTTGTCGAACTATATCCCCACGGGTGAAGCAATAAATCACTATATGAATGGTAATTAAGTGCTGATGTAAAGTTATGTTGGTTAACAAAGTCACGCATTGCTTGTGTTTCTGGTTCTGAAAAAGGTGTTGTTCCTTGATAAACTTCACTACCAGGATTATTAGATGAACCGTTATGTGCTCCCCACTCATATCCGTAATTACGATTAAGATCTACTCCATATGTACTACCATTATTACGTCTATTTTTCCTCCAAAAACCACCTCCGTTAGGGTTTGTTTGCTGATTGTATAGGTACCCATCTGGGTTGATAATGGGTACAAAATAAAGTTCAGAATTATCTATCAATATTTTTACTTCATCATTGGTAGCATAATTTTCCAAAAGGTACCACATATAAAATAGATTTTGAGATAATCCAATAGGTTCTCTGGCATGATGTAACGAAGTAAAAAGCATTTCTTCTTCGTCTTCATCGGTATCGGCATTATCACTTATTTTGACCATATAAATAGGTCTTCCCTCAATAGAAGTACCTATAGATGACTTTACAGTAATTAACTGTGGATACAATTGTCGCATTTTATCCAAAACTGCAATGGCTTCATCATGTGTATGAAACCCTCCCATACTCCCTAAAGAAAAATTAGAAGGTGTGGGTACTTGCATCGCAGCATTTTTTTCTACCCTTTTGGCACTTTTTTTATCGATTCTTTTATTGATACGCGGAATTCGTTTCTCAAGATTCCTAATCTTGATTTTGTGCTTAATGCCTTTCTTTCTTAAAAGTTGTAAATCTTTATGAGAAATTTCTGCCGTAATTTTTCCGTTTTCAAAATGAAAATGATCAACTTCGAGATCTTTTGTTTGTAAGAATGATTTTGTTTGGTCTCCTTCTATTACCACTCGGTAATGTTTATTCTGTGCATGTAGTTTAGTTATACTACATAACAATAAAACCAGCCCCAATACTATACAGGACCTGTTACTAACGCTTAGTTTTTTCATTGAGTTTGTTTTAAGTTAGTTAGAATGTAAATTAACCTCTAGAAAAGGCTATTTCAATATTACTCATTTAGTTATGAATATTATTTTTTAATCATCTAATTAACAATACATTATGTTTTATTTAGATATTTTTAAATATTAGGCTTTATCTTAGTTGTTTATTGGTAACTATATTATAATGACTCGGAAAGAATTAAAGCACATCCATAGTAACATCAGACAATATATTCACAACACACCAGTTCTAACGTCTCAACTACTTAATAAAATTACGGGTACTCAACTATTTTTTAAATGCGAAAATTTCCAAAAAATGGGTGCTTTTAAGATGAGAGGAGCTGCCAATGTCATTCTTCGGCTATCAGAAGAGCAGCGATCAAAAGGAGTAGTTACTCATTCTTCGGGTAACTTTGCTCAAGCGTTAGCATTGGCTGCAAAAAGTATAGGAGTAAAAGCATATATTGTAATGCCATATACGGCACCTCAAGTAAAAAAAGATGCTGTAAAAGAATACAATGGTGAAATTATAGAATGCCCACCAACCTTAAAAGACAGAGAAGCAACAGCAACTCGCGTACAACATAAAAAAGGAGCAACCTTTATACACCCTTCTAATCATATGGATGTTATTCTAGGGCAAGGAACAGCTGCATTAGAATTGTTAGAAACTCATAAGGACCTAGACTATATTTTTACCCCCATAGGTGGTGGTGGATTAATTGCAGGGACTGCCTTGGCGACCAATCTATTAGGTAACAATTGTAAGGTTATTGGCGCAGAACCTTTTGCGGTAGATGATGCTTATAGATCTTTGTTAAGTGGTAACATTGAAACCAACAGCAGTACCAATACCATTGCAGATGGTTTAAAAACACAACTCGGTGATATCAACTTTCCAATTATTAGACAACATGTTTCAAAAATAATTCGTGTAGAAGAACAGGAAATTATTGATGCAATGAAACTTATCTGGGAACGTATGAAAATTATTATAGAACCATCGAGCGCCGTAGCATTTGCAGCATTGTTAAAAGAGAAAGAAGAATATGCCCATAAAAAGATCGGTATCATTATTTCTGGCGGAAATGTAGATCTAAAAGACTTACCTTTTTAAAAGAATAAAATAGTACAAAAAAAGAGGCTAACCATGGGTTAGCCTCTATGATAAATATCTCTTCTAAAATATGATTAAGGATATAATCTATATGCCCAGTGGATAGAAGTCCAATCATCACTGGTCCAGGCAGAACTGCTACTTCCTGATCTCCAGCTACAATTATAAACAGAAGACTTCATAATAGAACCACAATTATTAGCGGCATGATATCGGTAATCTCTTGTACCAGGTATCCTATTGCCAAAATTTTGGTCAGAATGCTGAAAACCTAAACTATGACCTAACTCGTGGATCATTAAAGTCATTTTTGTAGTCTCACTAGGGTTAGTTGGCAATGCATTGGCTCTGTTTACAGCAACCCAAGCACCAACGTTTCCATCTCTTTTTGGTAACTGAGCTCTTGCCCATGCTCTATCATTACGATCTGTCCAGCCACTTAAAGATATTTGAGCATCTCTCCTACTATAAACTCTTCTAAAGTTAATATTCGGACTTACTCTAGACCAGTGATAAGCAGCCCAACCAAAGGCACTTTTATACTCATCAGGAAAATCAAAATCTCTATTAGGGTTACCTTGCTCGAAGTAATAAGTAATGTTTCTTGAGTTACTATACAATACTCCTGAGCTACCCATCCATTGATTTTTACTAACAATTTCATCATCTTGGGCTTCTTGCTCTGCATTAAGCATATTAGCTCTCGTATTAAAATCAATAGCAATATCTTGATTATAAATAAGTGATTTGGTGGTTTGATCTACAGTAAATTTATCAGGACTGTACCCTTCAAACTCTACCAAATAATTAAATGTTTCAAGAGCTTCCTCAGGTATATCAGGTCCTCCAGTAGATAGTTCTTCGTTCTGACAACCAATTAGTGCTAAGCAAAGAAGGGGGGTTGCCAATAATGTTTTAAATGTGAATTTGTGTTTAAACATAATTTTTAGTTTTAAATTACTTTTGCAAAGTATTCAATTTTTTAACATAAAAACTACACTATATTAACTTATAGTGATACAAACTTACCATTAAAATAATATTATCTTGCAGGTATTCAGTTTCTTATATTTGTAAAAATCACATATAAAACAGAAAGAAGCTACCTGGTAGGGTAGCCTCTTTACAAACTTTTACCATACTTTTAATTAGTAGATATCATATGCCCAATCGATGGCAATACGATCGTCATAGGTCCAACCTGGCGTTGCACTTATTCTCCAATTACAAGTATATACACTACTTTTCATCACAGAACCACAATTGTTTCTTTGATGATAAGCTGCTCCTCTTGTTCCTGGTATTAAACCTCCTTCGTATTGATCAGAGTGTAAATATCCAAGATTATGGCCAAACTCATGAATAAATAAAGCCATGTTTGCAGCAGATCCGTTTCCATCAAAATCTTTTGCAGTATTCATGCTCATCCAAGAGCCTACATTTCCATTTCCACTTGGTAATGCGGCTCTAGCCCATGCGCGATCACTAGTACTGTACCAAGATCCAATCAATATATCAGCTCTTGATCTGGTATACGTTCTTCTAAAATTAATGTTTGGACTTACACGGCTCCAATGATAAGCAGCCCAAGAAACCTCATATTCGAATCTTCTCGGAAAGTTTCGTTCAATATAATATTCTATGTTTCTAGAATTACTATAATAGACTCCACTACCAACATAATACCATTGATTTTTAGATTGAACACCTTCTTCTTCTTCTTCTGTAACTCTATTTTTATCTAAGTTAGCTTTTAAAGAAAAAGGTATAGATATATCGCCAACATCAAATGTTCTACTCTCAGAATTTGGCGAAAGGTCTTCTCGAGAATATCCATGATCGGTCAAATAACTTAAAGTAGCCTTTGCTTCTTTAGTAAGGGTCTGTTCTTGATTTACATCATTTTGATCCAAATCTTCATTTTGACAGCTAATGCATAAAATACACAAAAGAGAGGTCGCCAAAAGTGAGTTAAATGTGAATTTGTGTTTAAACATAATTGTGTGGTTTTAAAGTTGCTAATAAATTATTCAATTATTTAACACAAATATTACACTATATTAACCCATACATATACATTATCACTAAAAACACAATTTAAATACAAAAAATATAAATTATATGCAAGTTTTAAAAAAATAATTATTTCATTAATGAAAGCTATATTCTCTTTAAATAAAAAAAAAGAAGCTACCAATTTAAGATAGCTTCCTTTTAAATTTATACAGATTTATTCCTCAATTAGTAACCATATGCCCAACGTATTGCTGTTCTATCATCATATGTCCATCCTGGTGTTGTGCTCATTCTCCAATTACAGGTATATACAGAACTTTTCATGACCGAACCACAATTATTTCTTTGATGATACGACACCCCATTGGTACCTGGTATTTGGCCTCCATCGTACTGATCAGAGTGCAAAAACCCAAGGTTATGTCCAAATTCGTGTATATACAAAGCCATTGTAGAAGCATTATTTCCATGATTTTTAGCTGTATTTATCCTCATCCAGGATCCTACATTCCCCCTACCATCTGGTAATGCTGCTCTTGCCCATGCAACTTCGTTAGGGTTATACCAAGTTCCAATGATTATATCAGCCTCGTATCTGTTAAAAGTTCTACCTATACTAATATTACTACTTGACCAGTACCAATGATACGCCGCCCAGATAATTGGGTTTATTAAGTTACTGGGAACGCTGCTTTCAATATAATACTTAATATCTCTGGAGTTACTGTAATATACCCCATTCCCAATATAATACCATTGGTTTTTCTCCTGAATACTTCCTTTTTCAGGTGGGTTTTTATCCATATTACTTTTTAATGAAAAAGGAATCACGTAATCACCGTGTACAAAAGCTTCATCCTTAAAATCTGCTTTAAGATCTTCTCTAGAATATCCTTTTTCAACTAAGTAATCTAAAGTAGCTTTAGCATCTTTAGAAAGCGTCTCTTCTCCATGATTTATATCATCCTGATTTAAATCTTCTTTTTGGCAACTAATCAATAATGTGCATAAAAGGGAGGTTGCCAAAAATTGGCGAAATGTGAATTTGTGTTTAAACATAATTAATGTGGTTTTAAAAGTTGCATTTAAATTATTCAATTATTTAACACATAAGTCACACTATATTAGCTATTTATAATATAAAATATGCTGAAAAATCATTTTTTACTTAATTTTATATGACATTTATATTTTGTTAACACATTTAGTTTCACAAAAAAAACACAACTTACTCATTTAAAATAAGTTACAAATAATATTCCTCTTTTTGAACATACAAGTAAATTCGATTGAATTATCTACTGTTTTACCATAAAAAAATTACCCGTATGATCATGATCATACGGGTAATTTTATTGTTTTAATATCGCCAAACACATACTATATGCCTGGTGATATAAATATATTAAAAGGTTACTATTAATACGCCCATTCTATGGCAATTTTATCATCGTTAGTCCATTGTGCATTGGTACTTAATGTCCATCCACAAGTATATATACTACTTTTCATAATAGAACCACAATTATTGTTCGTATGATAAGTTGTATTGTTCGTACCAGGAATATGCATTCCTAAGTTAACATCTGAGTGATGAAACCCTAACGTATGTCCAAGTTCATGAATCATCAATGCCATTTTATCTGCAGAAGAAGTCGATGAATGATTCTTTGCTGTATTAATATTTACATAAGTTCCTACATTTCCATTTCCTGTAGGCCCTCCAGCTCTTGCAAATGCTCCTGTGGTTGAGTCATTAAAAGTGGATAATACAATATCTGCTTGTGACTTGGTATAGGTTCTTCTCATACCAATATTGGTACTTATAGCTGTCCAATGCCATGCAGCCCAAGCAAAAGGAGTTCTGTAGTTTTGCGGAAAGTCACTTTCCATATAATAGTAAATATTCTTTGTGTTAGAGTAGCTAGTATAAACATTCATCCATTGGTTTTTAGCCACCACACCATCACTATTATTTGTTTGATCTGATTTCTTTATGTTCGAAGCATAGTTAAAAGAAATTCCCATATCTCCCTGAAAAAATTCTTCTGATTCCAGATTCACCACGAAATCACTTTTATTATATCCTAAAGTTTCTGTTAAATAGTTAAGAGTTTCTACTGCATTTGCAGGTAATTCTTGCGTATTTTCATCGAGATTATCTTTTTGACAACTTATCGAAATAACAGAAAGGCTAACTAGTAAAAATTTGAGTTTGTGTTTTAACATAATTTTGGGTTTTGAATTATTTTTCAAATTTACCTACAATTCCTACATAAAACAGGTATTATATTATCTCAAAAGCATACTTTATACGCTAAAACCGTAAAAAACATGGTATTTTACCACTAAAAACAAAACTAAACAGCTTTTCAACCTTAAAAAAAATCATTTTATCTGTAAAAAACATGAAAAGAAAGAATATTCTTTAATTCTTACATTTAAACAAAAAAAGCTATCGATAAAAGTATCAATAGCTTCTTTAATTATTGTTTAATATCTTCTTAGACTCTAGGCAAGTCTCCTTCTCCTTTTAATGGTAAATTAGAGCTTCCCATTAAATAGGTGTCAACATGGTATGCCGCTTGTCTTCCTTCTGCAATTGCCCACACTATTAAAGATTGCCCTCTTCGAGAATCTCCCGCAGCAAAAACACCTTTTACATTGGTAGCATAATCTAAATCCGTTGCTTTTATATTCGTTCTAGCATCCATATCTACTCTAAATTGATTGGCTACATCTGTTTCAGACCCTGTAAAACCTAAAGCCAATAATACCAAATCACATTTCCACTCTTTCTCTGTGTTAGGTATTTCTTTTAATGTAAAACGTCCATTTTCTTTAACCCATTCTACCTCACTAGTGATTACCGCTTTTAAGTTTCCTTTATCATCACCTACAAACTCTTTGGTAGAGATGCTCCACTGGCGCTCTGCCCCTTCTTGATGCGAAGAACTAGTACGTAATCTCATTGGCCAAAATGGCCATGGCTGGTTTTTAGGCCTTTCTAGAGTAGGTTTCCCCATAATTTCGAAATTAGTTACCGATACTGCACCATGTCTTACAGAAGTACCAATACAGTCCGAACCTGTGTCTCCTCCTCCTATTACGACTACATCCTTTCCTTTGGCAAAGATCTCATCTCCTAGATCTTCTATACCATCTACTCTTTTGTTATTTTGTTTTAGAAAATCCATTGCCTGTACTACTCCGTTTAAATCTGCTCCTTTTATAGGTAGATTACGACGAACGGTAGCCCCTGTACACAATAACACCACATCAAAATCACTTTTTAACTGATCGGCATCTATATCTTTTCCTATTTCTGTATTCGTTTTAAAAACAATCCCTTCTTCTTCAAGAACGGCAATACGACGATCAATTATCTGTTTTTCCATCTTAAAATCAGGAATTCCATATCGCAACAATCCTCCTACTTTTTCATCTCTTTCGAATACTGTTACTAGGTGGCCTGCACGATTTAATTGCTGAGCAGCAGCCAATCCAGAAGGTCCAGAACCAATTACAGCTACAGTTTTACCCGATCTTTTTTTAGGGGGTTTTGCTTTTACCCAACCATTCTCGAAAGCTTGTTCTATAATATTTTTTTCAATATTTTCTATGGTTACAGGGTCTTCATTGATCCCTAACACACAAGCTTCTTCGCAAGGAGCAGGACATAATCTACCTGTAAACTCAGGAAAATTATTGGTAGCATGTAAAATCTCTGCTGCTTTTTTCCACTTCCCTTTATATACAGCATCATTAAAATCAGGAATCAAATTACCCAAAGGGCAACCACTATGACAGAATGGAATACCGCAATCCATACATCTGGCACCCTGATCACTTAATTTCTTTTTTGGCATGGGTAACGTAAATTCTTGATACCCTTTAATACGATCTTTAACAGGTTTGCACTGTTCTATTTCTCTTTCAAATTCTAAAAATCCGGTTATTTTTCCCATAATTTTCTACTACTATACGGTTATCTACTCTATCGTATTACTTGTGCTACTTTTCTATTTCTAAATACTCTTTCTTTAATCGCTCTAATGCTCTTTTATACTCTTCTGGGAAAATTTTAATAAACTTTGGTAATTCACTTTCCCAATTTTCAAGTATCCGTTGCGCCAAAGGACTTAATGTTGCATTGTAATGATTCTCTATCAGTTCTTTTAAATCATTTTTATCCTGTGATTCTTCTACAGATTCTAGATTAAGTGTTTCTTTATTGCAACTTGCTTCAAAGGTGTTATTTGGATTATAGATATAGGCAATACCTCCTGACATTCCTGCTCCAAAGTTTCTTCCTGTTTCTCCTAAGATAACAGCAACTCCGCCAGTCATATATTCACAACCATGATCTCCTATTCCTTCTACTACTGCTTTGGCTCCAGAATTACGTACGCAAAAACGTTCTCCTGCTTTTCCATTAATATATACTTCTCCTGCCGTAGCACCGTATAAGGTCACGTTTCCTGTTATTACATTGTTTTCTGGAGTAATTGTTGACTCTTCAGGTACTTTAATAATTAATTTAGCCCCAGAAAGGCCTTTTCCCAAATAATCATTCGTATTTCCATTTACGATCATTGTTAATCCATTGGTAGCAAATGCCCCAAAACTTTGTCCTGCAGAACCAGTAAAATTCAATTTTAAGGTATTCTCTGGCAACCCTTGAGCTCCATATATTTTAGAAATCTCATTGCTTAAAATAGCCCCTACCGCTCTATCGGTATTACCGATTTTATAATTTAACAAGGTTTTTTCTTTTCTAAACAGTGCTGGATGCGCTTGTTCTATAATTTTAAAATCTATTGATTTTTGCAATCCATGATCCTGTTTTTCTTTATTATATACAGCTACATTATCGGTAGCCTTTACTTGGTGTAGAATTGGAGTAAGGTCGATTCCTGAAGCTTTGTAATGTTCTATCGCTTTTTTATGATTCAACTTTTGTACTTGCCCTACCATTTCATTAACCGTACGAAAACCTAGTTGCGCCATAATTTCACGCAATTCTTGTGCTACGAAATACATGTAATTAACTACATGTTCTGGCTTGCCTTTAAACTTTTTGCGTAATTCTGGGTTCTGAGTTGCGATCCCCACCGGACATGTATTTAAATGGCATACACGCATCATCACACATCCAGAAGCAACTAATGGGGCGGTTGCAAACCCAAATTCTTCGGCTCCTAACAAACAAGCAATTGCTACATCTCTACCAGTTTTTAATTGCCCATCACATTCTAGTACTACTCTACTTCGAAGGTCATTACCTACCAATGTTTGTTGCGCTTCTGCAATACCTAACTCCCATGGCAACCCAGCATGTTTTAGAGAAGTTAACGGTGATGCTCCTGTACCTCCATCAAATCCAGATATTAAAACAACATCTGCTTTGGCTTTGGCAACACCTGCTGCCACAGTTCCTACTCCTACTTCTGAAACTAATTTTACATTGATTCTCGCATCTCTATTAGCCGATTTAAGGTCATAAATTAACTGAGATAAATCTTCGATAGAATAAATATCATGATGAGGCGGCGGTGAAATAAGCCCTACATAAGGTGTAGAATTTCTTGTTTTGGCAATTTCTGGGTTTACTTTTGGCCCCGGTAATTGACCTCCTTCTCCAGGTTTTGCTCCCTGTGCCATTTTTATCTGAATTTCGGCAGCATTTGTTAGGTAATTTGAGGAAACTCCAAATCTCCCCGAAGCCACTTGCTTGATGGCACTATTTTTCCAATCGCCATTAACATCTTTATAAAAACGTAATGGGTTTTCTCCTCCTTCTCCCGAATTACTTTTTCCTCCAATCCTATTCATGGCTATTGCCAGATTTTCATGAGCTTCCTGACTTATAGACCCATAAGACATAGCGCCTGTTTTAAAACGTTTTACTATTTCTGTCCAAGGTTCTACTTCTTCTATCGCAATAGGATCATAGTTCGAAAACTCTAACAATCCACGAATGGTCATTAGGTTTTTAGACTGTTCATTAATCAGGTCTGCATACTCTTTATAAGTGGTCGGATCATTATCACGAACCGATTTTTGCAATTTTGCAACAGTTAATGGATTAAACTGATGTTTTTCTCCTGTACGTCTCCATCTGTATTGCCCCCCTATTTCAAGTTCAAGATTAGCAGTAGTTCCTTTCTTGATGTATACTTTTTTATGTCGTTTCGAAATTTCCTTTTCAATTTCATACAACCCTATTCCTTCTATTCTAGTAGCTGTGTTAGGAAAATACTGCTCGACTACTTTTGTATTTATACCAATACATTCGAATAATTGCGAACTTCTGTACGAATTAAGTGTAGAGATTCCTATTTTGTTCATCACCTTTAGGATACCTTTTCCTACAGCTTTATTATAATTGGTAATAGCCTCTTCTGCAGTAAGTTCTGTAATATCTTCTAATGCTACTTTCTCTCTAATAATTTCGTTCACCATATATGGATTGATCGCACTAGCACCATAACCAAACAACAATGCAAAATGATGCACCTCTCTAGGTTCTGCAGATTCTATAATCAGTCCGATCTTCGATCTTTTTCCCAATCGCTGTAATCCACTATTCACATAAGAACAGGCAAGCAACGCTGGTATTGGAGCCCTTTGTTTACCCACATTACGATCAGAAAGAATAATAACATTGGCCCCCTCTTCGATTGCCTTGCAAACCTTATTAAGCAATTTTTCTAAACCATCTTCCAATCCGTTAAGCCCTCTGTTAATATTGTACAACATAGGTACAGAAGTGGCTTTAAACCCTTTTTCTGAATATGTTTTAATTTTATCTAGGTCTTCTCGGGATATTACCGGGTTATTAATCTTTAATTTATTACAATGTTTTTCATTATGCTCAAAGATATTATAGTCTGCTCCCAAAGAAAGACTTATATCACATATTAATTCTTCTCTTATTCCATCTAAAGGAGGATTTGTTACCTGAGCAAACAATTGCTTAAAGTAATTGTATATAAGTTGTGGTCTTTCTGATAATACTGCAATAGGCGTATCAGATCCCATAGAGCCAATAGGTTCCTTTCCTTGCTGGCTCATTGGCATAATGATCGTTTCTATATCCTCTTGAGTATATCCAAATATTTGTTTTCGTTTAGAAACAGATTCTTCACCCAGAAACAAAGGACAATCATTATAAGGGATATCTTTTAGGTGTATCAAGTTATCACTTAACCAATCTCTATACGGGTGTTTTGTAGCAATCTTTTCTTTGATCTCTTCATCATCGATGATACGCCCTTCTCCCATATCTACCAAAAACATTTTACCAGGTTCTAATCGACCATGGTATTCAATATTTTCAGGCTCTAAATCAACAACTCCTGTTTCTGAAGACATGATAACATACCCATCTTTGGTAACACTATATCTAGAAGGTCTTAAACCATTTCTATCTAATACAGCTCCTATATAGTTACCATCTGTAAAAGGAATTGATGCAGGGCCGTCCCATGGCTCCATAACGCAAGAATGATATTCATAAAATGCCTTTTTTGCATCAGGCATCTCTGGGTTTTTCTCCCAGGCTTCAGGAATCATCATCATCATTACTTCTGGTAATGAGCGACCTGTCATTAACAGTAATTCTACCACCATATCCATAGAAGCAGAATCTGATTTTCCATTTAATACAACGGGTAATATCTTTTTAATATCCTCTCCAAACCAATCACTTTTAAAAAGCTCTTCTCTAGAGCGCATTCTTGTAACATTACCTCTTAATGTATTTATCTCTCCGTTATGACACATATATCTAAAAGGTTGTGCCAAATCCCAAGTAGGAAACGTATTTGTAGAAAAACGTTGATGTACCAGCGCTAATCGCGTTACTACCTTTGGATTCATTAAATCTGTATAATACAACTTAATATCTTCTGGCATCAATAATCCTTTAAATATCAAAGTCTTTGTAGATAACCCTGGCAAGTAGAAAAAACCGCTTTCTGATAATTTGGAAGCATATATTGCATGTTCGGTTATTTTTCTAGCCGTAAATAGTTTTAAATTGAAGTCAAAATAACTTTGTTCTGCATCTTGCTTTCCTATAAAGATTTGTTTGATATAAGGTTCTGTTCTAGCTGCAATTTCTCCCAAATGTGATCGATCAACAGGTACATCTCTCCACCCTAACACTGTTAATCCCTGATCTAAAACATTTTTTTCGAAAACATCAATACAGAATTGTCTTTGGTTCTCTTTTTTTGGTAAGAATACATTACTTACTGCATATTCTCCTGGGGCCGGTAGGCTAAAATCACAATATTCAATAAAAAAATCGTGAGGAATATCAATCAAAATACCGGCACCATCTCCTGTTTTTCCATCTGAACTGACCGCTCCTCTATGTTCCAGTTTTTCTAAAATCTCTAAAGCCTTATGAATCATATCATTCGACTTTTTTCCTTCTAGACTACAAATGAACCCGGCACCACATGCATCGTGCTCAAATTCTGGTAAGTATAACCCCTGTTTCTCCATGTTTTTTATCAAATATAAGTATGTTAATACCGCTTGAAATTAACAAAACATAAAGAAATGTGAAAGAAATGTGAAGCATTAGACTTCACTTTTTTGAGCTTCTTAAAAAAAGGGGGGTTAGAATTACAGAATCATAAAATGAGCGGCTCTAATTATGAATTTGATAATGGCATTTTTCCAAAAAATCACAATAAATCACCTCAATCTGGAGTCATCGAAGTTTAAAAATAGTTTTGAATATTTTGAATGAGTATTTTAATATTCTTTTGATTTCTAATAAAAAATAGCAACGTTATGTCTTTCCAGAATATGATCCTTCACAAGCAAAAAATACACTTTTTAAAACATAACAAAAATTGAAGTTTTTCAAACTTACTAATTGCCCTTCAAACAGAATCTCATAGAATTCTTTAGATCACAACTATAGTATGCCAATTATTGACAAATTCTAACAAAAAAACATGCTAAAGCCAAATATTAATCCTCAAAATAAGACTTAAAAAACAAAACACCCTTAAAAAAATAGGGTCAAAATTAAAAAATTAATAAAAATAAACACAACAACCCCTGTAAAAACACGTATTGACTTAAAAAAATATATTTTTAAGAAAAAATAACTCTAATTCTTACTCTTTATGAAAAAAATAGAAGCAATCATCAGACGGTCTAAATACCCTGTAGTAAAGGAGGCTTTACACAACAAAGGTGTTATGTTTTTTTCGTATTGGGATGTAACCGGAGTAGGACATGAACAAAAAGGCAATGTATACAGAGGGATTTCGTATAGCACTACAGATATTCAAAGGAGATATCTTTCTATTATTGTAAACGATGATTTTGAGGAAACGACTATTGCAGCTATTCTTGAAGCAGCAAAAACTGGGGAAATTGGAGATGGAAAAGTTTTTGTTTCTGATGTTCATGAAGCATACAGAATTCGTACTGGAGAAAAAGGTGAAGAAACATTGAAATAAAACTTTACAGGTAAACAAGAAAAAATCATTAAACACAATTTTAGCAGTAATCAAATTATGGAACTTTTAACTACCAATAATGTATGGATGATGATATGCGCCGCTCTTGTATTTTTTATGCATTTAGGGTTTTCTCTTTTAGAAATAGGTTTAACACGTCAAAAAAATACTATTAACATATTGTTTAAAAATGTATTTATTATTTGTACCGGTCTATTACTATATTATATAGGTGGATTCAATCTTATGTATCCCGGATTTGAAAATGGAGATATTGGTTTTTTAAAATTCGCAGGGTTTGGTATTGCCTCTCCAAAAAACGGTATGACACCTGAATATGCAAGTGGAGGTTATACCTGGTGGACAGACTTTCTATTTCAGGGTATGTTTGCCGCTACTGCCGCTACCATAGTATCAGGAGCAGTTGCCGAGCGCATTAAACTGGAAGCATTCATGATATTTACTATATTCTATATAGGTTTTACGTATCCTATAGTGGGGTCGTGGCAATGGGGAAATGGTTTTTTGTCAACTTTAAAAATTGGTACAACCGAAGGTTTTTATGATTTTGCCGGCTCAACTCTTGTACATTCTGTTGGTGGTTGGGCTGCCTTGGTAACCATAGTTATATTAGGAGCCAGAATTGGAAAATTTGGTTCTAACGGAAAACCACAAGCAATTCCCGGTCATAATATACCTATTGCAGCTGCGGGTGTTCTTATCTTATGGTTAGGGTGGTTTGGTTTTAATGGTGGATCTGTTCTTTCTGCTGATCCTACCAAAACATCTCTTGTATTGGTTACTACATGTCTTTCAGCTGCAGCAGGCGGCGTTGGTGCATTTCTTTTTTCATCTATATTGTACAAAAATTATGACCTTACTATGTTTTTGAACGGTATTTTGGGCGGATTGGTCGGCATCACTGCCGGAGCAGATTTAATGTCTCCTAATGAAGCAGTAATTATTGGTTTGTTTGCTGGTATGCTTATTATACTAAGCGTTGCATTTGTAGACAAATTACAATTGGATGATCCAGTAGGTGCTATTGCTGTGCATTTAATATGTGGGATATGGGGAACCCTGGCTGTTGGTATTTTTGGAGAGAAAGCCGGAGTTGATCAATTCCTTATTCAAGGACTGGGCATTCTCATCATAGGCAGTTTTTGCATAATAACCTCATTTATTATCGTATTTTTCCTTAAGAAAACTATCGGAATTCGAGTTTCAGAAAAAGAAGAAATCGACGGATTAGATAGTCATGAGCATGGCATGGACGCATATCCAGATTTTAGAATTAACCAGCATTAAAAGAATCTCAACTATTATAATTTATGTATACTGCCAATAGTTTAAAAAAATTATTTTAATGAAAAAGACAGTATTTTTTGAAACATCTCACTTTTTTTATAAGGTTTTGTAATGATACCATTCATTCCTGATTCGCGGGTTTTTGCAATTACATCTTCCAAATCTACCGCTGTTAAGGCTAGCACAACTACTTTCTGATTAAATTTTCTGATTTCTAAAGTAGTTTCTAATCCATCTTGTTCTGGCATATGAATATCCATAAAAACAATATCGTATGTATTTGTCCGAACCAGATCAACTGCATCAAAACCATTAGATACTGTAGTACAATTGGCACCGACATCTTCTAATGTCTTTTTCGTGATCATCAAATTAACAGTATTATCATCAACCACCAAAATGGTATACCCCTTTAGAACATCATGAAAATCATCTTCTTCTATTATAGGCGTATTTATATTTTTCTGCATTTCAATATCAAAAGAAAAAGAAGTTCCTTTTCCTAATGCTGACTTCATCAAGATCTTAGAGCCATATAATTCCTCAATGATTTTCTTAACAATATATAAACCTAAACCAGAACCACCTTTATTTTTACTGATATGCTTTGTGCTGGTAAATCCATCAAATATATTAGCTTGTAAGTCTTTTTTTATACCTTCTCCATCATCCTCGATTGTAAAACGAAATCTAACCAAATGTTCATCACTATATAACTGAATAACTCTTAACCAAATATTACCATCTACAGTAAATTTTATAGCATTAGAAATAAGGTTTATAAAAACTTGAGACAGTTTTATTCGATCTCCCAAAACTTCTGTTTCTATATTTTCTTCTATATCCAAATGAAGTTCTGTATTATTCTGAATAAGTTGATAGGAAAAAGAGTTACATATTTCTTTTAGAAGGGTATTAAGTATAAAAGGTTCGGAGTTTAGGTGAACATTTCCGAGGCTAAATTTGGTATATTCCAACGCGTTATTTACCAAACCTGATAAATGATAATTAAAAAACTTAAGTGTTTTGATAGCTTCACCACGATTTTCTTCATCCTTTGATTTTTCTGTTGCTTCTATCAACCCCTGTATGGTATAAATAGGAGTTCTAAGCTCGTGGCTTATTACCGAAAAAAATCGTGAACGTTCTTCGTCCAACACTAATAATTCTTTGTTTTTCTGTGCTAGTTCCTGATTAATAATACTTTTCTGTTCACTTGATCTATACACATAGATGCAAAAAATAATAGCCAGTAATAGTAAAAATCCTATCAAGAAACTGATGTGGAAATAATTGTTTTGTAATTGAATATTTTTTTTATTGATAATAGAGAGTTTCTCAAGATCATTCTTGTTTTTAGCAATTTCATAGATAAATTGATCTGCTTGTAACGCCCTTACTTTTAAATCTTTTATATATTTCTCTCTATAGTTATTAGATAATGTTTGGTAATAAAATACCGAATCTAAATTTTTCTGATACTCGAAAAAGTAGCGGGATTTATACTGTGTCACCAACCTTAAAAACTCTTCTCTTTCTCTTTTAGTAAAGTAGAGAGAGTCTTTTTCTAATTCGTTTAATAGTGCATATGATTTTTTATATTCTTTTTTTTCTTCGATCAAAGCAATTGCCTGGTGTAGCTTTAATTCATTTCTAACAATAGTGTCTACACTATAAACTGTTATAGCTTTTTCTTTACTAAAGTCGTACTTATCCATTGCATTAATTGCAGTCCTGGTAATATCGATAACTTTGCCATATTGCTTTCTATCGGTACAGCTTATTACATAATCTATATAATTATAGAATATGGTACGATTTTTTTTTCCTTCAGCCTCGGTAACGACTTTAGAAAATAAGCTATCGATATCTTCATACAAATGTGCTTCTCTGTAAATACGTAGCAGTGTTGTGGATAATTCTTCGGCATATGGAGTCTCTGCAATTGTATTAGACAGTTCTTTTGCTTTTTTTATATAGCTAAGGCTTTCTTTATACTTTCCAGAACTTAAAAAGATAAGACCATAATTATAATTATAAGTCACTAGAAAATTTTCATCTACAGTATCTCCTTTATTTTTTAAAGCGGTATCTAATAACATTCTCGCTTCAGTTATACTATCATTTTGCAACATTCTGTATACTACAAAATCCAGATGCTCTCCAACCGAATCCAGCACCAGTTTTCCCTGGCTCATACCTAAAACAGAAACAAAAAGAACTATAACGCTTACCTTAACCTTCAACTCCCTCATAGCCAAAAATCTATACAACAATTACTTTCCCAAAGTGCAAATATATCATATCTTATAGAATAGCAAACAATTATTACATATAGTTTAATTCATTTGAATATCAGATACTTATACATAATAAAGCGTTTTAAAACTTAAAATCCAAAAGAAGTGTCTTACTTTGTAAAAGTTGTATAGGTTTTTAACTTAACGAGGGTGTTTTAGGTAATATTTTAATAAAATATATGATAATATCATAATTTACTAAGATCTTCTTCCCAAAGGCTTTTTCTTAAGAATACTTTATAATCTTTTATATTAAACATATCATATATCGCCTGTTTTTTATCGTCAACATGATTATAATATGATTTACATATCTGATATCCTACCCAATATCCCTGATCTGCAAAGTTATCTTTAGTAGCATCTTTTGAATTTGCTAACCAATTACTATATCTACTATAATACATGTCCTTTTTAAACTTATCCCATATCATTTTCTCCTTTCCTTTCGCCCATTGATGCAACCTGGCATTAGCTGTTTCTCCTGATATTAATTCTCCCACAAAATCGGCCATACCTTCTTTTATGGCATATCCCAAGGTAATGGTATCAGAACTCATATTGTTTTGCTGAAAATGAATTAATTCATGAGCCACCATATGAGGAACCACTTTTAACTCAGATAACAAGCTTAATTCACTAAATGAAAAATCATCTTTAGGAGTATCTTTTGTATCGCATACCTGATTTGTACCTATTAACAATCCGTTATCTGAAATTGTACCTCCACTGGTAAAAGCTCCAATACCAAAATAAATATCAGGAAAATTAGAAGCTGGGTATATCTCTTTTAACTTTTTAAAACTTTCTACAATCTGAGGTTTAAAACTATCAACTTGTAAAGTGTTTTTTTCTATGTAATCATAAAATTTAGGGTGTTTATTAATATGATCTACAAAATAATTAACTCCTTTTTTTATTTTGATGTTGATGTAATCCTTCATTCCAACGCTAGCAATATCAAAATACTGTTTTTGATATAACTTTCTTTGTTCTTCTATACTCTTATCTTTTGCCTGATGGTATACTTTCCAAAAATTATAAATATCTTCTGTATGAATAGTAGATTTTAAAGGGTCTGAGTTATATACTTTTTCAGGAATTACAACGATACCGGTCGCAGCGGTATCTTTATCATTTAAAACAATATCAAAATATATAGAATCTTTTTCTCTAACGTCAAAACGAATAGAATCTATATCTGTTTTAAAAAGTACTTCATTGATTTCTTTTTTTGCTTCTACACTAAGTACGTCCAAATCAACTTCGGGTAAGATATTCCAATAAATTTTCTTGCCATTAATATGACATTCTATAGTTTTTGAATTGGATCTGATAATTTTTCTCTCGTCCCCTTTCTTTGCACAAGAAATAAGTACTAGTATTAGAGCTGTTAAAATTAGGTTTTTCATAAAGGTGCAATTAATATTTATTAGTATAACCTATGGATCTATAAATACTAAAAGTGTTACACCGTTTTATAAAATGTATCATTGTTAATCGGGAAAACCCAGCTACTATTTTATAATTTGTATAGAAAGTGGGTACGATGGTAATTCTCCTTTGTTTGCTTTAATCGCATTAATAATAGGATAAATGAAACATAAAACAGCAATAACCGCTAATCCCAAAAGTCCTAAACCAAACAATAAGATAAGTGGAACACAAATTAATGCGTAAATAAACATACTAATTTGGAAATTCATAATCGATTTTCCATGTGCATCCATATTCGATACTTTTTCTCGCTGTGTTAACCACATAATTAACGGAACTAAAAAACCTCCGAAACCTGTAATAATGTCTAACAATTGCGATAAATGGGTAATGACTAAAACTGATCTGTCGTCTTTCATGATGTTATTATTTTTGATTGATGATGAATTGCTAATTTTATTAGCATCTATACTAATCTGACGTTAATTGAACAGTATTGTTACAATCATAATCGATTTTTTTATGTAAAAAAGCACCTAGAAATTTGTTCTAGGTGCCTTTTCTACTAATTAATTTAATGCCTGTTTTTTTATATTATGTTTAATTAATGATTAATTTATGTGTAGTAGATTTTCCAAAACTACTCTCTATTTTAATTAAATAAATACCGCTATTTAAAGATAAACTACGCCCAGATATGGTATTTACTCCTGGTTTTAGAGCAATCTCACCTTTTTTACTACCTAAAATTGTATAAATATGAGCCGTAACATTTCCGGTAAGATATTTACTTAAGTAAAGTGAAAAATTATCTCTGGTTGGATTTGGTGTTATATATGTATTGGCTAGGTCCCCCTCTTCTTCATCTCCAAAAACAGGTGATACCGACCTTGTTTCGGCCAATAAACTTTCTGTTAACACAGACTCGTTGCACGAACCTTCATAAATTTTCACATTAGAAAATATAGAATTATTACCACTACCTGCATCATTATCATTAATAAAAACCAAACGATCCATACTACCTGTATAAAAACTACCGACAGTAATTACATATTTCTTAGTGCCATTGGTATAATTATCAAAATTTGTTATTCCATAATTTTGAGTACCATGAACTTTAAAATATCGTGTAGATGTTAAGGTATTATCATTTTCAAAACCAACGGCATGAATTTCTCCTTCTGAAGTACTGCTAAAATCAAATTCTATCACTGTATTGGCTGTTATTGTATAATTCATAGCAATGTACTTCCAGGTATTATTTTGTAAAGATAACCCTGCTCCCCCATTCACGATAGAAGAATTACCTGCTGCATCCTGATTAGAAAATGCTGTTATTGTAAAATCATTAAAATTTATGGCAGTACAAACCGATGGATCTGTTGTTCCATTTTGAATACTTACCGCATCTATAGCAATATCACTTTGCCAACCACTGCCACCACTACCGGTCACCACATTAAAACGTAGTTGTACACTTGCATTTCCTGCATACGCAGCAAGGTCTACATCTGCAGTATTCCAATCTGTACCCTGGGCTCCTGTTCTGCTAAACACGCTGATCCAGTTTCCTGTATTATTAGTCCTTGCTTCTACTGTTAAGCTATTGATTGCACTTCCTACCATATGGTATTGAAAAGAAAGCTTTGGAGAAGTTAAACTACTAAAATTTAAACATGGTGAATTTAATATCGCCCGCTTGTTAGGGAATCCCGTCCCATTACCTGAAGCTTCCACATATAAATAGAAAGTTCCATCTGCTGCACTACTAGGTCCAGTACCCGAAGAAGGTGTGCTTCCAGAATTTCGAGTCCAGTTTAGATCATCACCAGAGGTAGCTTGTACCCATTGTCCCAAATTAGTTTCAAAACTTTCTGAAAACGGAAACGATGTCACATCTCCTGTACACTCATCTACAGGATCTGGATCCCCATCAAGTCCCATCGCATCCCAAAATGCAGGAATCGTTACTCTTTCCCCAGAGTTAGAACCACCAGTTGTTGTACATCCACCATATGCATGCACTCCTACCGCATTTCCTGTTGCCTCATCTATAATTGGACCTCCTGAGTTTCCTCCTGTAGTATCTGCTCTATACCTTATAAACGTATTGTTTACAGAAGATAATGGTCCGGTATGTGTCTGTTGTGTCTGATTATCAATACCTGTATCGGTACCAAATCCAGTGATTCTAATGGTATTTCCAGGAGCATTCTGAGTAACAGTATATGATTTTGCTTGGGCCTGAATTGGAGTCTGTCCAGTTTGTGTATTAGCTCCTACTGTAAATACTGCCCAATCATTTGCCTGACTTGGGCTATTAGGATAAGGAGATACAAAATCTCCTAACTGTATAGGGTATTGGTCTTCTGGTCCAGGATGTACAATAGTTCTGTCTGGGTTTGATTTTGGTACATTAAATTCTAAAACCTGAGCTCTGCTACTCACGCAATGTCCCGCAGTAACCAATCGCCCATTGGTGATAATCCATCCAGTACAACCGATAGGTACAATTCTACCTATCGCAGCATCATTAGCATCAATCCGATCATCGGCAGAACCGCACTGCGTTTTTGAAGCCACTCCTAATTCTCCAACACCAATTTCTTTAATGTTTACGCCTACCGCCTGATCATCAGGGGCTATATACAATTTCACAATCACTTTATCACCGTTAAAATAGGCCGTAGAGTTATTCCAATCTCTAATTGTTGAAGCGTTTAGTGTTTGTGTATGTCCGTCTAGTGCCGATGTAATGGTCAACGTACTATGGCTTCCCAGGTTTACATCTTTAAAAAATAAACGTAACCAAATTGCATCTTTTTGTGATATAGTTTCGGTAATAGTTTGAGAACTATTTTTACTATAATTTGTGTCAGATTTCATATCCAAATCGTATTGAATATAGCGTCTGGGTAATTCGGCTTGTGCAAAATTAAGTAAGGGCAGTAATACCATAAACAGCACACATACTTGTGTACAAGTACTACTTAAAAAATTCTTTAAACTAAAATTTGTTGAGTTTGTAAGGTTTAAATTCATAAGAATAAGATTAAAAGTTATTAGTTAGACATTAAACTTAATTAGTGTGATAATTTTTTTGTAGCATCAAAAAATGAGCTACAAAAAATTGTATTCCACTAACCGGTCATCTAATTTTCTAATCTTGAAAAACCAGTTGCTTTTCTATACTTATGTTTCCCGAAAGGAATTATTTACTGACTGCTAAGTAATTGTTTTTATTTCACTTACAATATAAAAAAGAAAAACAAGACCTCAAAAAGATTACATTCAATATTCAAAAACACATCTTATCAATTTAATGTATATTTTTGCGGTTTGATATTTATATTCATGATTAGACAAGATACCATAGTAGCCTTAGCAACACCTTCTGGTGCAGGAGCCATCGCAGTGATTCGTGTTTCGGGTAATGATGCGATTGCTATCACTTCTTCTATATTTCGTTCTGTTAGTAATAAAGAGTTGGCTGCTCAAAACAGTCATACCATCCATTTGGGTCATATTATTGATGGTGAGCGAGTACTAGACGAAGTATTGGTTTCTTTGTTTAAAGGATCAAATTCATATACAGGAGAGCCCACCACAGAGATTTCTTGCCATGGCTCTAGTTACATTCAGCAAGAGATTATTCAGTTATTACTTCGTAAAGGGTGTAGAATTGCAGATGCGGGAGAGTTTACCCTGCGTGCTTTTATTAACGGAAAATTAGATCTCTCACAAGCAGAAGCTGTTGCCGATTTAATCGCATCTGATTCTGAAGCATCCCATCAAATTGCTATGCAGCAGATGCGAGGTGGTTTTAGTAGTGAAATCAAAAAACTACGTGATGAGCTACTTAATTTTGCATCATTAATAGAGTTAGAATTGGATTTTGCAGAAGAGGACGTAGAGTTTGCCAATAGAGATCAGTTTCAGGATTTGATTTCCAGAATTACCAAAGTGCTAAAACGACTCATCGATTCTTTTGCTGTGGGTAATGTTATTAAAAACGGAATTCCGGTAGCGATTGTAGGAGAACCCAATGTAGGTAAATCTACCTTACTAAATGCGTTACTAAATGAAGAGAGAGCCATTGTTTCTGATATTGCAGGAACAACACGAGATACCATCGAAGATGAAATTAATATTGGCGGTATTGGATTTCGATTTATTGATACGGCCGGAATACGAGATACCAAAGATGTAGTCGAGAGCATAGGGATACAAAAAACATTCGAAAAAATCGAACAAGCGCAGGTAGTTATCTATTTGGTAGATAGTGCTGAGTTGACTACCGAGGGTATACAAGCCCTAAAAGTAGAAATAGGAAAAATAAAGAATAAATATCCTCAAAAACCGCTTATTATTGTGGCCAATAAAATAGATAAGCTGGATAAAGATCAGGTTGCTCATTTAACCAATGAGATAGCAAACATTCACCTGCTTTCTGCCAAACAAAACATCGGGATTGAAGCCCTGCAAAACAAATTATTGGATTTTGTAAATACGGGAGCCTTGCGTAATAATGAGACGATTGTCACCAACTCACGTCACTACGACGCTTTGCTAAAAGCATTAGAGGAAATCCAAAAGGTACAATATGGTTTAGATACTGGGCTATCTGGGGATTTGATGGCGATCGATATACGCCAGGCACTATATCATTTTGGAGAAATCACAGGTGAAATCACCAGTGATGATTTATTAGGGAATATTTTTGCTAATTTTTGTATTGGGAAGTAATTATAAAGGTAGTTGGTAACTTCTAGTTCCTTTTGTTTAAAGATTTTGAATAAAACAAGGAAGTATAAATTATGACCCTTTCTCTGGATTATAATTTACGCTTCCCTTAATAATTATGTGTACTGTCATCAAAATAAAGGTGAAAAGAATTAGTTTCCTTTATTGATTTTAAATTTTAAACTATTCACACTTTAGAATCGCACTGGCACCGCAAAACCAACCGCACCATTTACAATGACCAGTTTTATATACACCACCACTACTACAATAACAATGTAAATCTCCACTGTTTTCTTTACCATCTTCACTAGTCAATCCAGTATGTGATCCTCCGAAAACGTTTTTTTGTTGCGTCTTGTTTAATGTCTTTGCTCCGTCAAGCTTTAAAATTGATTTTAACATTTATAAAATTTTTATAATTTATATTCCCCGAACTATTTATGACACTCAGGGTCTGTGTCAATATTTTTTGTTGACTAATTAACGGTTTATTTCCATGAAATTGGTACCAATAGAAGATTTGGCACCTTTTTTTTTCATTATTTCTTACCATAAAAGCAAGAGTTCTGGTTAAAAACTCTTCTCCCTAATGTGATAGTTTTAATTAATAGGTAGAAATGACAGAATGGGTAGATTATGGCAAACTTTAATATTGATGCAACAATATCCTGTATTTGAATATCTCCCTTTAGAAACGCTCATCAAAAATAAACAATCAGCGTATTATAACCCATTAGCTATATCTGGAAACTCAACCCGTTTATCGAATTTATGTTAGCTATTATTCTAGAAACTTTAGAAAGTCTATTACAGTCTCAAAATAAAACTGTTATTAAAAATGATAGAATTTTGATTTTTAGAGATAAAATTGGAAGCTTACCTTTTGGTCGAATGATTTACAACAAATAACCCGCCAATATATCTTACAACAACCCAAGCAAATTTTAGATAATCTAATCGTTTTTTAATAGGTTTCTGAACGAAATGTAATACATAAGAAAACACAATACCGATACATCCTATGAGCAATAATAAATTCTGAAATGACCTATGCATAATGGTAAACAACACTCCCATAATCATCACCGCTGTTAAGCCCATAGCGATCCGAGAATATCTGGTTTTAAGAAATGTACCATTACGTACTAACAACAACAGTCCTGCTACCTCTATCAACCATAATCCTATGGTGATTAGAAAATCACTGTTTGACACTATTGTAAAAGTAGATAAAAACAGTCCTTATAGACTCATTAATACTCCCAGGATTATTAAGATAGTTAAGGTTTGGTTCGTCGGCATATAAAACTATATTTCAAATTGACTTATAATATTTTTAGATATATTGACATCTAATTTATTGGTATCATCTTCTCTAAACTCATCAAAATAATCCCCATAAACAAGTTCTCCACTTCCTAACATTTTATATTCTTTGGTTTCTTTGATAAAAACTACTGGACCTGGACCAATTAAACCACCTCTCTCATAACCATGTTCATAATCTATATGTTTCCAGAAACCAAAAATATATTTACTGGTTTCTTCTATAGTATACAATACATAATTTACTCCAAGTTGATCAATTATCATTTCTTAGAATTTTTCTTTGTGTGTTTCTTTCATTAACAACTAATATTTACTTCTTTATCTTCTTGGGCAGCAACACATCTAATTTCTGCACAACCTTTAATATCTTTATGATTTGATAAATCTAGTCTGATTTGTGGTTCTCCTTTAATACTATTTAGAGGTTCGCCTAAAGATTCTATCCAAAGTACAAAATCCTGAACATAATTTTTATTTGCATTAGATTTATGTCCTTGCCCCTGATGAACAATCGGTTTTAATTCTGGTGGTAAATCAATAGCTTGATCTCCAAAATAATAAAAGTGTTTTGACAATAATACATTATGTCCCCCAAGATCTGTTTTTATATTCCTCTCTTTATGTACACTATTTCTCAATTGATCAACTCCAATTCTAGTAAAATCATAAATACAATCTCCAACTCTTCGTTCGTAATCTTGATGAGTAATATCAGGAATCTTACCTAGTAATTTTTTTTGACAATACTCATCATATTTTTCCATGGTCAAAACTTCGGTCACCTTCATGGCATACACTACTTTTTCAGAATAATCCTTACCTTCTACATTTTTTGATCCTAGTCCTACAACCCAATCATCTACTCTAGCAACGGATCTAATTCTTGGTTTACAAATGGCTAATGTGCATACACCAAAATAAGGATTAGGTGCTGCGCCGTCATCGACAGGGATACAATAGGTAAATAGTCTCATTTCTTTTTTAAATCTGGAATACGATCTGAATATGGCACTCCTTCATATAATTCTAAAAGTTGTTTCTTAGAAATCGTGTACCATATTTTTCTATATGATTTTCTATTTCTGGATTTTAAGAAATCATGAATGGGTTTTCCTGGACCATTGTACATAATTTCTAATTCTCCATTAGGTTCAATATGCACTGCAATGTAATGTTGTAAATCTTTATCATATGGATAACTAAAGTTGTATGCCATACTTGCTTTTATTTGTACTTCTTTACCTGATGGCTTGTGAATACCATCATACATATAATTATTCTTCCCGTATAATTCTATACCAAAACGATCAGAGACTAAAGCTTCTCCAATATCTCCTACCAATCTGCCATCTAAAGAAAAAATAAGTTTTCCTTCATATTGCACTTTTAATAAATTTGTGATTTCTAATAATTGTTTGATTTCTTTCATGTTCACAAACTCTTCATAGTTTTTGAATACTTCCCTTTGATTTCTTTAATACTTTTTAGTATGTAATTATTATTGGGTTCAATTTGTTTCCAATAATACAATCTACCCAAAATCCTATCAATATAATAGATATCATTATATCTTTTAACTTGATCCATTATACCATACTTAAGCAGATAATGAACTTGTTGTTTTATTTCTCTTCTGAAACTTTTTGGTAATCCAATGGAATCATTCTTAACAACAACACCTGTAATTAATTTGCGCTGTTTACCATAATAATACCTTGATTTATCCGCATTAACTTGAAAGCCTTCTTCTTCAAGAATTTCTTCTATAAAGACATCAAAATCATTAGGAATTTCGTAACCAGAAATTGCTATATCATCTGCATATCTGGTATATGTAAGATTATACATTTCTGATAGCTTACTAAGCCTTTTATCTAGGTTATATAAAATTATATTACTTATTGTTGGACTAGTTGCTGCTCCTTGAGGTATAGAACCATTTAAACAGCATAAACTACTTAAATAGTAAGCTATTTCTTTACTATAGCCTAATCGTTTAAACAGTTCTCTTACTCTTGGAATTTTAATTGAAGGAAAAAAATCTTTTAAATCAATTTTAAGCATTTCATCAGCCCCTATATGTTGATAAGCATTTTGAGCTACATTCCTGCCTTTGACATAAGCGTAAGCTGATTTATGAATTTCAAACTTAGAAAGTATATTTTGCAAAATCCATTGTTGAACTTCGAGTAAAGATGCATATGGTGTTACAATATCTCTAAGACCGCCTGATCTTTTCGGAATTTTAAAAGATCTATAAAAACTTGCTGGTCTTTTTACCATATTTGATAATATACCAACTTTTAAACCTAGAAGAAGTGAAAGATGCTTGTTATTAATAATTACAGGAACTCCATTATCATAGGCCCTCTTTACAAAGTATTTTCTTTCTGCTTTATCTTTTTGAGATAAAGTCGAAGACTCAATGGTTGATATCCAATCCTGTAAGTTAAAGTTCATAATAAAAAAGAAGAAGGATTACAGATCGTATAATAATTAGCATGACTTATTATACTATACCTTAAAATTCACACTTTAATTTTAAGAACTAACAAATCATAATAATGGATAAATTAGCCTTACCATTCTGAGGCGACTTCGCCCCATTTTCTAATCCTTCTTCTTATAATTAAATATATGGTTTGTTAATATCTATTTTCTCTCCTTTCATATATTCAGGCTTCTCTGATATAATTCGTTTAGTATTCTGTCTTTTCTTTAATTCATCTTCAATATTACCTAAATATCTGACGGTTTTATTTTCCCAATTAACACTTACCAAATCTGTTTTCACAAATACATCTAGTTCTTTTGCTAGGTTTAAAGGTGAATAGATTTTTTTAAAAAAAGATATAGGCAGTTCTTTATTTTCTGATTCATTTAAATAGTGTGTCAATCTTTTCATAATTTATTGCATCCTGTTAAAAAGGGGTTTTCGTGAATTGCCATCCTTATATCTATTCCACCAAAATATTGGAAAATTGTTATTAGGTAAATTAAATCTATTCCAAGCATATAGAGCTTCTGATTTACCATACCCTAAAGTAAATTTGGTAAGTGGTTCTGGTTCTTCACCTTCGAATAGAATATTTTCCATCTTTATAATTCTCTTTCTAATTGAAGGTCTTTTAATTCTAGACCATATTTGATTAGTTGCCTTATCTAATTCTATACAATAAAGACTCTTAATCTTCAATGGTTTTATTAATTTTGCTCCTTGTTTCATTGTAGCCATAGCGAAAATACTTAATTCTAATTCTTTATCTTTTTCAACTAAAAGATTCTTAATAGTTTCTATATTTTTTTTAGCAGTACCACCAGTACCAATAAAATCATCTACTAAAACTACATTTTTTAGTATTAAACCATCCCTTGGGAATCCATTTTTTTTGATTCTGTCAATCCCATAATTAAAGTTAGGCAATAAATTTTGTTCCTTCCAATTCGGATCTAATTCAATCAATATGGACTTAATAAGATTTAATAATATTTGTGATCCGTCCGGGAATTTATGCTTTTGAAAACCCACAAATAAAGTATTCTTAGGTGTTAAAGACCAACTATTTATGCACTCTTTTAATTTTTCTTTTACAACTATAGCAGCATCCTCTTGTTTAAGGTATTTAAAATTATTAAGTAGTTCAATTAATATCTTTTTATCTTCTATATGTTCATAATCAAACCAAAGATTTTCAAAGCCCTCAAGATTTATTTGGTGTTTTAACCAATCATTTCTATAATATAATTCGCAAAGTGATTCGTAGTCAAAATCTGAATATTCGGAGCTATCCACAGAAATATTTGGCACTTGTTTATCTTTATTAAGATAATTTAATACGTTTTGAATACATTTACTCATCCCTTCCCATATTTACCACCCTTCTCCGCAACCATACCCAATTGCTCCTCTACCTGCTTGTATTCTTCATTTAGATCCCGGTCTTCACCGGGATGCGCCACGCGCACCTGACCATTCATTAACATCGGTAATAACCAATCTCTAAGTTCTGATAGTTTTTGGTTTTGTTTTGTATGTATTGTCATTTTATCAAAATATAAAGAAGTCATATTCTCGAATTCTTGTAAAACTTCTTTTGGAGGAATTGGAATTTTGTAATTTTCAAGAGCTTCTGCTTTTACTCTTTTTCTTCCTGAAGTACCTGTCATTTTTGAAATAGCATGCTTCCTGAATTTTTCCGATCTAGAAAGGCAACAAGCAAAACTTTTTAAAGTTGAATCAACACCTCTAATAACGATAAACTCAGTAGATCCAAATCCGACTTCTTCATCTTCCAAAAGTGATATTAAACCGGTCTTTCCATTTTCTAAACATGGAGTAATTCTAGCTATTACAACATCATTGTTTTGAAATTTCATACCCCCAGCGAACTCTTTTTTCCGAACCTGTTTTGTCATAAAACCATTTACAGGTAAAGAATTCATATCAATATAGCTACTAACATTTCCCTTTTTTATTGATAATGTTGGGTTGAATTGAAAAATGTCTTTTGCTAAGCCATCTTCCCACTCTTCAGGAATCTCACGTTTCAACTGTTCATTATACACCATCCTACCACCAGAACTCCTGTATGGTTTACCTTTCATAGAGAGATCGCCTATCTGTTTGGCATACTTCTCACTTATAGGAAAATCAAACTGTACAAACCAATAATCATACAGCGTTTTTGCCATCGCTTCTAATTCCTGATTTATTTTATTGTTGATTTCTATTTTATCATTTATACAATGAAGAAAATTGCAAATCGATTCTCGCTTTTCAGGTTTTGTAGGTAATTTAAACTCAATATTAAACAATCTCAACTTATCCAATTCACCTTGTCCAGTACTTCCATCCATAAAAGATTGTATGAATGGTTCTTCTTTGTAAAGCAAATAGCTAAAACATTCGGATAAATAGTAATCACTAATTCTTAAAATAAGTATATGACTATCCGTTATTACAGTCTTGTTTTTTGGTAGGTTTCTTACGAATGCACATCTACCAGCGGTACCTTGACCTGTAGAATTAAGTAAAAGATCTCCTTCCCTTACTATTTTGGAATCATTGAATTTTCTATTTGGATTATGATATCTGGCTAGATTATAATCAATCTTATTGTTTCTAATACATTTTTGATTGAGTACCAAAACATCACTATTATCAATATACAAAGGAGTTATACCTTTTAAAGATTCATTTACCTCATCTCCTATTCTAAACCATTTATTCATTTGAAATTGAATTTAGGATAGTTGTTATTTTTTTACCTAAATCATTTGACTTGGTAAAAAGACTTTTTAATTTTTCTCTCTTATCTGATATAATTGAAGTAAATTCTTCAGAACTTATAGGATTATATTCAATCTTTACTTCAAAATACTGTCCTGCACTTAGTGAGTAGTTTTTTTCTTTAATCTCATCATAGGATACCACTACAGAAAAATCGTCTATGCCTTTTTTACTATTAAAGGTCATGATAATCTGGTCTTCTTCTTCAGGCTGTAAGACCGTTTTTTGGTTTTTTCCTTCTTTTACTTTAGTCCCCAGGTTTGATGCATCTATAAGTACTACCTCTTTGGTATTGGTTTTGTCTATAAACAAAATACTAACATTGGTACCTGTAGTCGCAAAGATATTAGAGGGCATACTTACTACGCCTGCCAGCATCTTACTTTCTACCAATTTTTGCCTTATCTTTTTATCGATCCCACTTTGTGCAGTGATAAACCCTGTTGGCACTACAACGGCAGCCTTACCTTTATCACTTAGAGTATGCATAATATGCTGTAGAAACATACTATAGATGGCCATTTTGTCCTTTGCTTTTTTGGGTACATTGGGCACTCCTGCAAAAAAACGTTGTTTGTTTTCTTTTTTCTTGAGGGTATCTACATCATCACTAAAATCCAACTTAAACGGCGGATTGCTAACGATATAATCAAATTTTTGATTACGGTGATAAGGCTCTGTCATCGTATTACCCTGTATCACATTCTGTATACTATGCACCAAATTGTTTAACACCAGGTTTAATCGTAACAGGTTGGAGGATTTTTGTGAGATATCCTGTGAGTATACGGTACATTTATCAGGACCAATCGCATGTGCCAGATTCATTAATAAGGTACCTGATCCTGCACTAGGATCAAAAATAGTAACATTTTTCACTTCTTGAGGAACCAAAATAGCTGCCATAATCTTAGCCACGGCATGCGGGGTATAGTATTCTGCATATTTACCTCCTGCATCGTTATTATAATCCTTGACCAAATACTCGAAGATGGTAGAGAAAAAATCAAATCCCTCGCCCATTACATCTTCAAAATTAAAATCAATCAGTTTATTGATCAGGGCTTTGGCAAAGGCATCTCTTTTGCTACTTACATATTCGGTAATAGGTTCAAAAAGGCGAACTTTAACCCCATCGGGTGTCGTTACAGCAAACAATTCATTATTCTGTACAGCAATATCTAGTAAGGTATCATCCAGAGTTTTAGCAAAATCAGGCTCATTTTGCTTCTGGAATAAATAAGGTAAAAAGTGGTGCGGTTTTAAAAAAGCAATATCACTCTCGATCTCAAACTCCAGTTTTTTATAATCATCATCAGGTAATGCTTGCAGGTGATCTACCCAACCGTCTTCTGCTAACCATTCGGGATGTATTTTTTTGAGTTCGAAGGTAAATTTATCATTCAGGTATTTATATAAAAAAATCTGGGTAATGATCTTAAATTCATTACCATCGTTACCCAACCCATAATTAGCACATACGGCTTTAAGGTTATCGATCAGGGCTTTGGTTTTGGTAATGTGCTGGGTAGTCAGTGATGCTGTCATGCGGTTCTGTGGTAATACTCGTCTAAATATTCTTTTACTATAATATCACTGATAAAGATGACGGTGTCATAATCTAGTGATTGCCGCAAGGTAGCCTGAAATTCTTTATTAACCAACTTGGCAATCTGCTTGGCAAAATACCCTTCGTTGGTTAGGATATCATTGCGCTGTAATACACTTAGATCTGCTTCTTCTTTGATATGCTGTAAGGCTTCAATAATAGCTGTTTTGATTTTTGAGGGTCGTCCTGCTTCTAACAAACGTTTTTGTACACGAGCATATTTTTTATCACCCTCGTACTTATCCTTGAGCAAATCATTTTTACGGTTTAGCTCTTTGATCGCATCATGTATCTCTCGTAAAGATTTGATATTGGCCTGCATTTCTTCTTGGGTTACCTCATTCAGGTTTTTCTTATCAAACAACCTACGTAGTTCATCATAAAGGCTTACCCACTCTGGATCTTTGGTATCAAAGTTATTGGCTAGCGCCTCACGGGTACGTTTTAGAATATCTTTTAAGGCATCTCCCAGAATCATTTCGGCTTCGCCTACTTTTTTAAACTCAAACAATACATCTTCTAATGCCAGGTTTAATAAATCATTAACCTCCTGGTTATTCTGCAAAGCTTCTTTGGCGTTCACAAGATTCAATCGATTGATTGCATCATTACGCATGGTATTGAGTTTTCTAAAATCTAATCGTTCTAATAACTCATACTCACCTACCAATCGAATGATATTATACAAGGATTTAGCATCCTCCAACGCTTTCTTTATTCGTAACAGTTCTTTTCTGTCACTAATTGCAGATATTTGATTAGAGAAAAGCTCTGCGTTTTTTAAATCAAAATCTGCCAGAGCTTCTTTGATTTCCATGATCTTATCTTCCATCTCCTCTCGAGACATAAAAAGATCAGAATAGCTTTCCATTTCGTCACCTAAAACTTCTTGTAATTCATCAAAATAAGCACGATTGGTTTTGTCAAATTCTTTAGAGATATCTGCAAAATCGACAACATATCCATATCTATAATTTTTATAGGTTCTATTAACCCTAGTTAAAGCCTGTAATAGGTTATGTGCTTTGATCACTCGACCCAAATACAGTTTTTTAAGTCGTTTGGCATCAAAACCAGTCAATAGCATATTATATACAAATAGAATATCTATTTTACCTGCTTTAAAATCGTCTCGCCATTGCTCTAACTCCTTCTTGGTACCAGAGTCATATAAAATCAAGGCCGCTTTAGCCACTTTATTTTTTTCTTTTTTCTTAATCAAATAAGTAGCAGTAGGCTCTGCTACTTGAGAGAAATTGTTTTCTAATGCATCGTTATCACCATCACTATATTGTTCATTAAAAATAGAGAACATTTCTTTTGCCTGTTCACTACTGTCACAGATCACCATTGCTCCTACAGTAGGATCATCTTCTCTCTGTCTAAAGATTTCAAAATCTTTGATAATATAGTCTAACATGGGGGCAACAAACGATCGATGTGCATACGCTTGTTTTTTATCAATATCTCCTTTTTTGATATCAAATTGATCCAAAGCATTTTTGAGGAGTACCTTATATTCTGTCTCAATATCCTCTCGTATTAGTTTAAGAGTATATCCATCTGCAATAGATTTGTTATAATAATATTTATGAATATAGTCGCCAAAGAGGTGTTTTGACTTTAAAGCATCTCCTATAAGTGGGGTTCCTGTCAATCCAATTTTGATAGCATTTTTATCACTTTGCTCCAAATTCGCCAAAAAACTTCCCTCTGGATTGTAACTGCGATGTACTTCATCCAAAAAATATACCCGTTGGATAGATACATCATAATCTGTAGCTTTGGTTATTGTAGTGTCTTCTTTAAACTTTTGAATATTAACTACCGTAATTTCTTGTTGTCCTTTATCATTATTGATCGCTGTAGTCTTACGTAAATCTGCTAAAAACTCATCTCTAGAATTAACGGTATGCACCTTCAACCCTCTAACAGTAAACTCATCTCTTGCCTGAGTTAATAAATCCAACCGATCTACGATAAAATAGAATTTGGGTACAATCGTTCTATAATTAAAATAATCTGTTAGATATCTTGTGTTATAATATGCTAATGCCGTTTTACCACTTCCTTGCGTATGCCAGATAATTCCCTTTTTGATATACTTATCCAGTTTTTTTTCGATTGCTTTGGTTGCAAAAAACTGAGGATACCGCATAATATGTTTTTGAATACCATTTGTTTCTTTTACATATACTAATGTATATCTTAACAAAAATGAAATCCTATCTTTACTCAATAAAGAAGTTAGTATTCTATTAGTAGGGCTATCTGGGTTTTTATTGGTAGCAAACTCTGGGCTGTTTTTAATAGCTGGATAATTTGTGTCTTTTAATATGAAGTCTTCAACCACTGAATCTAAAGGTTGCAGAACCTGAGATAAATTAAACCCTATTTCCTCTCTAAAATAATTAAATATAGGTTTGTCATAAGATGGCGAAGCATAATAGGCGCCCTGCCATGGTTCTACTTCATTAGGGTCATATTCCATATTATTAGAAAAAATCATCAATTGTGTAATATTGATAAACTTTCTAAATTTTTTATTTTGGAAACGAGTTTCAATTCTTTTTCTTTCTGCAATTACTCCTTCTTTGTTATTGGGTTTTTTGACCTCTATAAAAACTAAAGGCATTCCATTAACCAAACAAATCACATCTGGTCTAAACTCTTCTTGTCCATTTTTATAGGTAAGCTCGGTAACTACATGGAAACTATTATTTTCAAAATTTTCAAAATCAATCAGTTTTATTCCTGATTGATTAATCAACATATCATAAAATGTTCTACCTAAATCTTCATTTTCAAGTGCAATATTGATATCCTGATACAAACGGTCTATATCCAGATTGGGTTGATCCTTATTGATTTTGGTAATTGACTCTCTAAATAGATCTGTAAAAATATTAGTTTCGATATCCCAAGCTGCATCTTTAAGAGATATATAGGTATACCCTAATTGAGTAAGATGTAATATAGCCGGTAATTTTACTCTGGAGTCTTCATTAAATCTCATAGTACCGATTTTATTATATCATACTTATAGCTAAGTTTCGTCAATAGTAAATGAACATATGTATTTTTTAACATGTTCAGAAAGGTACTTTCTTCTCTTATCATTATTTATTTCTTATGTTAGAAGCAGGTTAACTGTTAAGCAATATACTACTATTTCCCATATTTAAGTACTAAAAAAAGTTTACAAATACGATGTATAGTATCTCAGGGTTCGAGGGCCTCACCCTTCGCTCTCCGCGGACTGAGGTTCTCGAAGTCCAGGGTTCGAGTGACCTCACCCTTCGGTATTCTGATCGTGGACTGAGGTACTCGAAGTCCAGGGTTCGAGTGGCCTCACCCTTCGGTATTCTGATCGTGGGTTGAGGTCCATGCTGAGCTTGCCGAAGTGCTCTCGAAGTCCACCTAGTATTTATCACGATATGCCATTGATAGCCCTGGCAATGCTTCTAAATCTCCTCTCATCAAGGCCTCTTTTTTAGCTCTACTCCACCCTTGTACTTGTTTTTCTCTATAAAATGCTGTGTCGATACGGTCATATTGCTCATAGTACAGCAATTTTACTGGTAATCGCTTTTTGGTATGATTAGCTCCTTCTCCATTTTGATGTTCTGCTAATCTTTTATCTATATTTTTGGTACTACCAGTGTAGTAACTACCATCACTACACTCTAAAATGTACATATATCCTATCATTTATATTCATTTAAGTTCTAGAATCAGGGTTCGAGGGCCTCACCCTTCGATATTGCTCCGTGGGTTGAGGCTCTCGAAACCCACCCTTCGTATACGTTACGCAGACTGAAATATTCAAAATCCAGGGTTCGAGGACCTCACCCTTCGCTCTCCGTGGACTGAGGCTCTCGAAGTCCACCCTTCGAATTCGTAACGAGGACTGAAATATTCAAAGTCCAGGGTTCGAGAGTCTCACCCTTCATATCGGCAACAAGATCCCGATCCAATCCTTTACTTTTTAATGTAGCTTTATCCTCTAGTGCCCATACATACTGATCTTCTGCTTCTTGCAGGTAGGCATCTATAGGTGTTTTTGGAGGTTTAACAATTTCTAAGGGCAATGCTTCTAATACGGCTAATTTAGCGTCATAATTTTCTTTTGACATACTTTTACGGTTTTAATTAAAATAGTATTACTTAAGAGTCAATCCATTATCATCAACTCTAGATGTACTGTGTATGTCATAAGGTTATGATTTGTAACCTAGTAAGATTGGTAATGCTTAAATAATTCCTACTTACCCATCGTAAAATAAAAAGTAGATCCTTTTCCCGGCGTACTTTCTAGCCAGATTTTTCCTTTTAGCGTAGTAACAATTTTTTCTACTATAGATAATCCAATACCCGTAGATTCTTTGCTTTTATGTAAGGATTGAAAGGTTTTAAATATTTTATGAAAGTATTTTTTATCGATGCCTATTCCGTTATCTGTGATACTAAACTGATGTTTATGTTCTAAGCAAGAATAGTTAATTTTTATAACTCCCAATGCTTTATCATTATATTTAATAGCATTGGTGATTAGATTTTGAAAAACCTGCTTGATTTTTGTTTCATCGGTATTGATGCTATCAGGCATTTCTCCAATCTCGATTTCCACATGATCAGGAACGTATATCACATCTATCGTATCTTTTATTACTTCTTCAATATTGATCAATCTCTTATTGACATCTTTTTTCTCGATACCAGAATAGGTTAATACATCATTTAATAATTTTTCCATATGCTCTAGAGAAGACTCTATTTGTTGTATATTTTCTAGCGTACCCTCATCCAGTTTTTCTATATTATCTTCTTTAACCCACGCGACAAGCGCCGATATATTTCTTAAAGGAGATTTTAGATCATGAGAAACAATATGAGCATATTCTTCTAGGCTTTTGTTTTTGTTTTTTAGCTGGTTGTTAAGCTGTTTATATATTTTTTCGTTTTCTATTCTCTTCTCTAATCGTACTGCATTGTTCAATTGTTTGGCAATGATTCTAGAAATATTCATCAAGGTTAACAGATTGTCGTGGGTATAAAAATTTTTGTCACTATGCTCAGAATCAATAATACCAATTACCTCACCATTTAGTACGATAGGTACGGTTATTTCAGAATAATTAAATTCAATATCTTTTACATACCGTTTATCTTTAGAAGTATCATGAATCAACTCTGGGATTCCTGTTTTGGCTACGGTACCCACAATACTATCACCGCCAATGGGAAGAATGAGGCGGTTAACAATTTCTTTATCATTTACTTTATTTCCAAAAGCAGCTAGCTGCTCCATTGATTTACCATCTTCTCTAATCAGGTAAATTACACAATCTTCGCAGTTAAGATAGTTCGTGATATTTACAACCACTTCCCAAGCAATATCATAATAGTTTGTTTTACCTAAGATCGATTTTACAATGGTATTTATAACATAATTTGATGCGATTTCACTATCTGACTCAAGTTGATTACAAGAAGACTTTGCTTTTACTATTTTATAAGAGTTTATTCTAATTTCTTCTTCACTTGTAGTAGTCCTTCTTACTAGTTCTTCTTCGATCATGGCAGCTTGGGGTTTTTATATTTCACTAGCTATTAACAATGAATTACTTCAAATTAACCCATTTTTGGATCGATCATGTGATAACTTTCGATGAAACCGGTTTTCTCATAGTTGAATAACAATTTACTATCGATAATTGATTTTTCAGTATTTGCAGTATTCTATTTTCCTTTATCATTCATAAAAAATTGTTTCAAAATTCGTAGTGTTTATTCTTCATACAGTTTATCCGACCACTTATTACATTGATAACGCCACTCATGTCATTTTTTCTCTTTTCTCTCTCTTTATTCTTCAATTTCGCTATGTAATTAATAAGGATGACAATTTAAAAACAACAAGTAAACTATGTGTACTATTAAACAAATTGATGGTAAGAAAGTAAAATTATTTATTCCTAAAACAGCCAAAAAAGTGGCTTACTTTTGCCATGGAGTTCATAAGGGAGATACCAATTCGATTTCTGGTGTAACATTAGGCTATCTGGCACCTCATCAAACCACTACCAATGTTGCTCCGGATGGAATAGGTATCTCTCCAAAATACGGTCCTGAAAAGCCAAATGATAAAAATACCTGGTATTCTTATACCTTAACCAACGTATCTGTTTTTGGTTTTACAGATGATAATTGGAAAGAATTGGCCACTCAATATCAAACCGCCATCGCTCTTGTCGATCAACCCACATCTACAGAAGATATGGTTACTGCTTTAAAAGATGAAGGATTTAAAGATATTGTCGCTGTTCATTGTCGTGAAGTAAATGGTGCAGATAATAAGGCTTGGAACCCGCTTACCGATGAAGAACTTAAGACCGTAAAAATGAAATTGAGTATTGCGCGTAATGATTTAAATAATGGCAAGTGGTTTGATGACAATTGGAAACCTGTTAACTCTAATACTCAACTAAAAAAAGGAACGGAAATAAGTAATAATGAAGGGTACTGGATCATCACCGATATTGCTCAAGATAAAGACCAAACCGTAAGTCTCGTGCAAAAACACTAACCATTAACATCAAATTATCGATAGGCTGATTCTTATAATTTGAAAATAGAAAGGAGGGGTAATCATTCATAGCATTACCCCTGCTTTTTTCTAACAAAATTTGCCAATATCGTGATCTGAACTGGTATTACTCCCATTCATATCCTAACACTACATAGAACTCCTCAATCTCATTTTCTCCTAATGCATTTCCTGTAGGAGACTCAATGGTTACATCCCATAGTATATCACCAGAAAAATCCAGAGTAATATTATCTACCGTAGTATCTTTCATACCGTAATGTAAGTTTCCGTACTCAGCAACTTGTGTAAGTATCATTTCATCTGCTCCTGCTGGTGGCGGAGTTGGTAACGGTGGACTTAGTCGTATATCATAATCCCCTGTCTCCTTACACCTTGCCATTAATGCTATCGCATTGATTTTTAGACTATGTATATTGTCTCTATACGGAAATAAGTCTTTGGTAATACGAATCGTCATCTGGTTTGGATCTCCTTCATTTGGATATAACAACTTATGCCAGTCTGAAGTAAATTCCCTTTTTAAATCAATAATCTTGAACGACGGAGTTTCATCATCCTGCTCAAAATATTCCTTAAGGTTTGCAATCGCTTCATTTTTTAGTGTTCCTCCTGCTTCGCGAGCGGTGTATTGTACACTGATCACCGCATCGGTAATCGTCGAAAAATCAAATTGTCGTAGTGATTTCCCAAAATCAGGATCGTTAGTATCATTAAACAAATCAATCGTCCAATCACTTATCACTCCTGCCCCTTCAAACGGCAAATAACGTTCGTCGTTAAAATTTAATTGAAATAGACCACTATCGCCTTGCGCATTACTGGTAGCAATCGATTTAATAGGAATGTTATTTTGTATAAATCTACTATCACTTACCCAAACTCCATCTTCGCTATTATGCGCATACCCGTCTAATACCTCAGTTTTTGTTCGAATATGGTTCTTTAAGATACGTAACGAAGCCGATATGGTAGTATAAGGCCCTGCAACACAAGGAATCGAAATACTAACCGACTTGATACGTCTAAAATAGTGCCCCGGAAAATCAAGATCAAACAACTCTTCTGGTAACGTAAAGAAACATTTACCCGTTTCTCTAAGTTTTACCAAAGCCAACGGATCCAGTAAACGCAACGAGATATGTTTGGTGAGTTCTAATTCGCGTTTGTTTTGATCCATATAGGCTGACTCTAATTTTCTAAGGTCATATTGTAATCTGTCTCCAGAAAGCAATCCTTTTTTAAGGCTATCCCAATACCCAAATTTTATAAAATCAGAATCTTGTACTCCTAGCTCAAAACGATAGCATCTTTCTGCTTTTTTGGCCAAATCATAGGCCTGTTTATAGCTTTTAAAATATACCTGAGATACTTCGCCCACCATCCATTGATATAGTTCTTTATTGGTATATTTAGATTTCATATAATCGTCTACCTCTTCAGAATGTTTTATTTGAAGTTTTTGGTTATCTAGTTCTTTCTCTGCTACTGTAATTCTTAATTCTGAAACTTTGATTTGTTCTTCTATTTGTATCAACTCCTGATCGGCAAGGTCTTTTTGAAAATCCCATTCTTCTTCCCTTCTTTGGTAACTAGCAATAGTACTTGCCATACTGGCCGATTTATCCAGGATAGTAGCCACATTATATAATCCATTGGCACCTCGTTCTGCAGCATTACCTGCGCTTTCTCCTCCTGTCTCTGCAGTAAAATGAGGGCTACCTCCAAATCCTGATGCTCCTACTTTAAAATTTGGAATGATAAACATAACCCCCGCCAAAACATCTGCAATCGTACCAATGGTATGAGATACAATAGAGAGTCCATTGAGTACAGTAGCTGCAATCTCACCTGCATTCATAAAGTCTTTGCCACCATAATAATCTCTCTTTATCTCTGTAAGTACTTTGCTTTCTTTTAATGCATCTAGGTTTGTTTTGGCTTCTTCTATCTGTACCTCACGCACAGTACGAATTGCGTCTAACAGTTTATACTCATGTTGTTGACGTAATAACACCAACTCTTCTGCATCTTTTTTCTCTAAAGCAGACAGTAAAGCCGATCCCAAAGATTTTACATCGTTACATACCTCGTTTGCCTTTTGTAATAAGGTCTGAAATCTATAATAAGGTAAAGGCGCGTTTAGATCAGCAATGGCTCCTGCAATATCCATACCTCCGGCTACTGCTTTTACTAATGCCCCGGGATCTATTTCGGGTTCGAAAAGCGATAATTGTCTTACCACTCCTTCGATATTCATACAATTACGTATTTTGAACAATCTATCGACCACTACATCCCAATACCCCAATAGTTTATCGTTTTTTGGAATACAGAAATACAGGGTAGGAATAGGCGGTAAACTACTGGTATCTTCATCTCCTACTGGCAATACCGGAATATAATTTTCTACTTCTATAAGTGCATTGCTAAAATCATCAAAATCATTTTCGAGTTCATTAAACGTTTCTACCGGTGGTTTTACCTGCGGTGGAATGTTTTTTGGTTTTGGTCCTAATAATTCAGCTGCTAGTACATATAATTGAGTAGCTTCATTAATCGACTCCATAGAATCTTGTCTAAAGAGGTAATCTCCCCAGGCGATTAAGTTATCCAGATACTTCATAAAAACCGTTTTCTGATACGCTACATTTCTATATTGTGCAATACGATGAGGCTCAAACGGATTGTATCTCCAGTCTTTTACCTGGCCTATCAACTCATTTCTATAGTCGTCATCATCAGGATCATCACCGGCTAGTACTTTTAAAATGGTATCGATACGTTGTTTGGTATAGGTCTCATCACTGGTAAGGAAAAATGGTTTGGTAATCCAATACTTTTGTGGTGCAGGAGCATCAGTCCCGTCGGGTAATGTACCCTCTACTCCTATCGGATTAAAAATATAGTGGTACCATTCCATCGCTTCTTCAAACCGTTGATTTTTACTTAAGCTATTGGCAATATGCAAGGGTGTATGATAAAATAACTCCCAGTTATAAGGTGAGTAACTACCATCTGCCGAAAAATCAACCTCTTCTTTTGGATAGAAATCACCTTGGTTAAAATCGAATACCTTATTAGTTGGCGAATATCTCTTTGCAAAACTAAAAGGGCTTTCCATTAATTGTGTTTCTCTACTAAGCATAGCCGGAATACCTTTGTTAGGATTGTACACTTTCTTGATAAAGTCACAAACAAAAGGGTGATAGAAGTTCTTGAAATGATATTTTCTTTCATTAAACAAACTTAAAGAAGCATTTCCTAAGTAGATTCTAAAAATCTGCATATAAAACCTAACCATCAAATCTCTTAACTCTTCATCGGTAATCGATGTAACAGGCTCTTCATTAAGATATTGATTTAAAAAATTTGCGGCAGCAACTTTTTGGGCTTGTGTATAAACACTTAAATCCATAGCATCTGCCATGGTTCGTAAAGCACCTTCTGCAGCACCTTCATACTCCCTAAAGCTTTCTTTGATATCTGGATAATAAAACTTTGTTTTGCCTTCTGCACCTAGTAATGCGGCAATAGTATCATCTCCTCTACCCAAATTCAACATCGGGAATGCAGCAAAAGTCTTATTTCTATCTGCATAGAAAAAAGGTAACCATGCACCCAAAGGTATCCTAATACCATCAGAAAGATCAGGAAGTATATTATCTAAGCCCAATAAATATTTATCTAGATACGAAAAATGCCATGCAAAATGAGAATTGAATAAACCAGGTGTTTTTTGTAACACCTCATAATCATTACTACCATCGTTAGTAAACATATTTTGAATCAATGAAAAATCTCTGGGATTATCGGTTCTAGATGGATCTTCATTGTGGTCTTGTTCTTCAACAAGACTTTGGTCTGGATATACCGCATGTGCAAAAAACCCTGGAATACTGGATTTTACAGGAACACCTTCACACCCAAACAATTCGAAAGCCCCATATAAACCTCCTTCAAACCGAATCCCTACTCTACCATCAAAATCACTGCGATCTATAGGATAAAACGCTAATGATTTTCTATCAAACGGATCTGAAGATGGATAAGACTCATAATAATCCTTAGATATCTTTTTTGGCATCCAAATATTATTACGATACTCTGTTCCTGCGAGTCTTAACTGAGTTCTTTTCTTAGTTTTTTGAATATTCGCCGAACTATCATCTGCATCTGGAATTGGAGCTGTACTGTTTGCATCCTCATCTGGCACCTCTCTAAACTCTGGCCAATACAGATATAATCGTTTATTAACCACCATAGGAATTAGATGATCTCCTTGTATATCTACCTCTATTTTTTCCCAGGGAGTCCAAAACCTATAATCATACTTACGGTAATAATAAATATGTGGATCGGCATTTGCAGTACGTCCAAAAACATGGATAAAGGTTTGATCTGCATCATCTTCATGATAAAAACCTGCAATATCTAGTCGGGCCACATCATTTAGCTTATCCAGGTAATTTAAATACGCTTTCTCTGCAGTAAGTTGTGTAATCTCATTCTGTAATAATTCATTTTCAAGATCCTGAAAAAATGATGATTTATCCTTTCGCAGCTCTGGTTCTATCCAGTTCTCCGGATATAAAAATACTTTTCTATTGGCTTCCCATACGCGGTATTTACGCATCCATTTCCACCATTTCCATGCACTATCACCATCATCTCCATCGGTTTTTACAGTTACCTTGGGTTCTAGCCCCATAAAACTGCGTTGCACAAATAGCTGTACAGAACCTGATGCTTGTACCAATCTAGAAGTAAGCATACAAGAATTCATTTCTGTATCTAGTAAATAGTAGGCGTATAAATCATTGGTATTTTCCCATTTACCAGAAGGTGCATCTGCGGGTTTAGGTTGTGCTAACAAATAAGCAGACAGTGCATCTCGTTTTTGTTTACGAATCTCATCTTGTATCTCTGTACTTATCGTCAGCCAGGTTTCTGGGCCGTACTTAGATCGCAGTAATTGTTTAAGCGTAGTAGATTCACTCTCGTTTTGTGTGGCATTGGCAAATGCCAGAGCGGTAAGGACACTTGCATTTAACTGATCCAGGATTCTCATCGATGTATAAATGCGCTCCCAGTTCGCAATCAGTAAATAATCGGTAGGATAATTTAGATCGGCATGATCAATCCATGCTTCCACTTCTGTTGCTTTCCATTCTGTTAACTCCTCGACTTCTAATGAGAATGCAGAGTTATCTACATACTCACCATCATGAAGTTTACCTAATAGAGTTAGCACACTTAACTCATCATGTTTGAAACGTGCATTAAATACAAATAGCTTTTCTGTATGTATCAACTCATCTAATAAAGCAATACTATCTGTAGCATCTACCGGAAGCTGAGCAAAGTCTATGGCTTGTGTTGGTGTATGGTATGTAGTGAGCCATGTTACATCTTCGAAACCTAAATTCCATTTATTGATCAACATCCCTACTCTCGATAACCAATGATAGGTATCAAAAGTGTCTTTTGATGTCGCATAATCTACTACTCCAGAACTACTACCAAAGGTATCTTTAAAGTGTGTAAAAATGGTCTCAGATCCTATGATTTGATAATCTTTGATCAACTTTTCGACCACACTTTCTGTGAGTGTTAAGGCTACACTTAACTGGCTAACAATTGCTGCTTCACTATCTTTTTCTACTAGATATCCCAATAATCTTTGTATTGCTAAAGCAAGATGAGTTTCAAAGAAATTTGCTATAGAATAATCTAAATCTGTAGAAACTATCCAAAGCTTTGATACATCAAAAACACCACTTACAGGCTGAGTGTATATACTATTGATCGCATTCAAATACTCTGCATCTGTAGAGAGTACATCGAGTGCAGCTTTTTCTGCTTTGGTCATAATACCCAAGAACTCAATTCTTTTTTCCTGTACATTAAATGAAATTTTTGAAATCGTTTCTTCTGGTAATTGATTTTTAAAATCTATAGCATCTGGTAAATTGGATAAAGGTGCTTCAAATTTTTCCTCATAAAATTTAAGCGCCAGTCTGGGTTGTTGATATAACTCTTCTATGGCATCCTGGTAGGATACAATACCCGTAACGGCTGCCAAAGAAGCATCATTAAGCATGGTATTCCTTTCGGCATCAGTCATTAAACCTGTAAAACGAAGTACCCCAGAAGTTTCATTATATCCTATTTTAATAGTATCTGTTATGGTATTAGGAAAACTAAATGCCGCAGGCATACCAGTAACATTGGTTTCTGTTACCGCAATATTTTCCAAAATATTCAGGACATAATTGAGTCGTTCATCGCTTTTGCCTAATGTTTGTAATAATTGTGTTGCCAATGCTATCAACTCTGTTGCATTTGTTGGAGGTATTTCTGTAACAAAAGGATATTGCGAAACATCGTATTGCGAGCTAATCTCTTGTAAGCTTGTTCTAAGCGTCATTAAAAACTTGGCAATCGATTCTTCTGTAACAGCCGATTTAGCATCTATAGCTGCAGACAACACATAATTGATCTCATCAAAACTGAAATCTGATGCTTTTAAAGTTGTAACCAAATCTACAAATTCGCAGGCAGTTTTAGGATCTGTAAATAGTGCTATATCCTGGTCATATACTTTAAGTAAGAGTGCCCAATCGTCGGCTTTGATTTTTAATGTTTTGGATAACAGTGAATGCCTATACAAAAATGATAAATGATCGAGTATGATATCGCCATCTACTCCATTTGGTATATAAAGAGTGCCATCTGAAGCCTTGGTAAGGTTCAAAAACACATCCAGGTCGGTTTCTTTTAAACGAAGTGCTGCTTGAATAAGTTCTTTGTGAGTTGCAATTTTTTCAGTATTGGTAGCCACATCTACTTGATCAACCTCAAAAGAAGGGTTTAGAGGATGAATCAGCTTTTTATTAAGAAACAGGTCATGGTATAATGATTTTTTTCTGGGCTTATGCAATTCGGTAAACTTAGTAGTCGTATTGATATTTCCTAACAGACTACATGTTTGTTCTATACTTATCTTTTTTCCTAGTTTTTTCTTTAATTCTGAAAAGTACATCAGATTGATCAAAAAGGGTTCATTGATACTTCCTGCTCCTATGCTTGGGTGGTTGATCACCAAATCTACTTCCCACATTTCCCAATTCAACTTTTTCCAAAGTCGTATAAAACGATGCATACGATCCAGGATAGAAGTGCTTAAAGGGGTAATTACCTTTTGATCGGTATCACAATTGGGTTGCAGATGTTCTATATGGATAGTTTTATCTGGATTTATGAATTCTAAATCCAAAAGAGTTAATAGCTCGTTGTATTTTAGTTGGGTAACATTTAAAAACGTTTTTACATTTTTAATCTTGTTTAATAAAGCGGTATTATTATTTGCTCCCCAAAATTCGAACTGCTGCGTAGGCGCTGCCTGCAACATGATATTTTTTTCATCTGCTGATGCCGATGGGTCCGACGAAATCCCAAAATATACTGCCGCAATATCCCCATCAGAAGCATTGTTGGGAGCTGCAGTTCCTTTAAAAAGTTGCATTAACTCCCATCGCTTTACTTTTACTTTGGCAAATGACGCTTTTACCTCTTCACCGTACAAATCAAAAGGAAGGCCAAAAGGATGCTTGGCTTCTCGCAGTACTTTATAGGCTTCTGGATTTACATATTGCGGATTGGCTTTAAGCTCATCTGCAGAAGCTTTGGTATTGCGTAATATTTCTGCAAAATAATTAGCTGTAGTTTTCTTTTTAAGTAGGTAGGTAATACTTTCTGTATGAACTATCCATTTATCTACCCCATCAAGTTGAGATAGATGAATTGGTGTTACTAATTCTATGTCTTCATTCTGAAATGCTGTAATTACATCGTTTTTGGACTGATCCAGATCTGTAGCATCAATAGCCGTTAACCCATTTAATTCGAGATCATTATTTCCGTTTGCTACAACATTTTCCAGCACTTCGCAAACTACATCTATATAGGGTAAGGTTACATTTGCATTTTCGCAATTGAGCTCTAAGTATCCCAAATCTGGCCTGCGATCAAACAAAATATCTTTTACTGGGATCCCATTGGATCGTCTTTCCTTAAGGAACATTAAAATATCTGCAAAATACGCTGCTGGACTATATACCGATCGACAATGTTCACACTCGCAAGTATCTCCTCCTTTAAACAGATTATTCCAGTTCGGGAAATCAGAAATCCCCTCGCTACCTGCTGATAGTGCAGCTACCGCCCCTGCATTTTCGGTTGACTTTAGTTCGGCAAGCAAGGTAACGGTTGCTGCATGAGTTGCTTCTGCCCGTGACCAGGTGGCTCTGGCGCTTTCTCTATCAAATCCGGGTTGATTCTCATACCGTCGTACAAATTCGGTTTTTCCCATCTTATAGATACTGTACCCAGAATGTACTTTATCTTTCATCAAAGTAGCAGAAGCTTCAAAGCTTGGGGAAAGCTTAAATACTCTTTGTATTGCTTTAAACTCTATGGTTAATGCTTCATCTTTTTTTAATACCGGTTCTTTTTTAACCAACTCGTCTATCGGGGTTGTCAAAAATTCGAAATCTGGATTTTTTGTTAGTACTTTTTTAATTTTTGAAGCATGCGCTATGCCCATATTTGTATCCCCCGTATCTGTGTTTAGAGATCGTTCTAAACTTCCTAAAAATGAAACTGTAGGATACGATTTTTGTAATTGCTTATGCAACATTTTTCCGTAAGCTGCTGTAAATACCTCGGTTTCATTTTCTGGTAGGGTAAGGTCATATGGTATTTGTACAGTTTCTTTTTTTGCGGTCCTGGCAATGAGTGTTTCCCAATCTTTTTCGCTGTGTTTTGCCAACCCTCTTATATCTTCTGGGGTCTTTATCGTATAGGTATCTTTAATCGCCTTTACTAATGTAAAATCTCCATTTACATAATTACCTAGTTCAAACGATGCCTGAAGATCTTTGATTTCTGCAACTTTAAAAGATTTATTTTTTTTAAGCTGATCAACCAATTTTGGAGAAAACGTTTTGTGCTCATTAAAAAGCTTTACAAAAGTGGTTTGCTTCTTCTGGTCTTTGATACCCGAAGCGTTCAATACTCTTTTAGTAAATGATTTTTCTGCCCTTGGAGTAGACAATTGTGCTTTGGCAACATATTCGTTAAATTTTGTCAACCATTGATCAATAGTCTTTTTCGTTGTTTTAGCTATTTTTCTGGTTTCAAAAGCACGATCTAAAGACTTTCTTATACCTGTTTCTGTTAATTGCGGAAGTCTTTCTACCAAATATTGACGATGCGCTTCGAGATTGGTATAGGGTTGTTTTTCATAAAACGGCATTCCTAATACGACAAACCAAAAAGAGGCCGCTATAGTACTTTCATTTTGAAAATGATGTGCCTGTACAAACTGAAGTAAGATCTGTTCTTCATGTCCTGTTTCCCCACTTAAAAAATGAATATCCTTTTGTTTCTTATCCTGTTCAAGTTTTAAGATAGATTCTCCTGCTAACAAAGACTCTATTTCGAAGGTGATCAATTCGAAAGTTGACATCGAAACCTGGTCTTTAGCTTCAATATCAAAATCTATACTCGCATTCGTTCCCGAATTATAATATACCTCTGATGCGCCTATAAAATTATTTTTAGGATCGTATACCTTTATAAAAATGTCGGTAGTTTCTTTTTCGGGTCTTATCTTATCACTAGAGGTATACTGAAGTTTATACGATCCTTTGGTATTGGTCAATCCTTCTGTAAGCAGTTTTTCTGATCGTAATTTTTTCTCGAAAACCTGTATCATAAATTGCTTGGCAGGACTTCCGTTGGGTAACTTCACCTTTCCGCTTACTGTATACTTTTTCTCTAACAGCTTATCAGGAGTGTAGTTTAATTGCAGATCGATGGTAGCATGTTTTGTTGTATCATTATGCTTTTTAGATTTCCCAAGTAGCTTTCCATCGGGTAAAAAAACACGAATCACAATATCTGCTCCTCCTTTTTCTTTACTGGTCTTTCTAAAATCCTGTTCAGCATACTTGATTTCATAATGTCCCTTCGCATCTGTAAAAACAGGAGTTCCCAATAGGTTTTCGGGTGTACTTATATCAACATCGGTAGCTCTCACCATCAATCCTTGAAGTGGTTTATTGGTTTTATTAGTAATGGTCCCTTTGACTAAATATGTTTTTTGTGTTTCCATGATTTTTATTTTTCTGTTGGTAAGTCCTTTTTAGTTTTTAGTTTTCCCCTTTTTGTGTTATTTTTTATTTCAATCCCTTTATATGCTATGAAAACACAAATCCTTTCGGACAATCGGTATTAACAATCAGGTAAACTATCCAAATTATTTTCTGTACTATCATCTGCGATGGTTGTCAAAAATTCTCGTGCTATGATGTCATTTATTTCACCACCTTCAAGCTCGATATGATATTGCTGTGTCCCCTCTAATATTTGCCTTATGGCAGTAGCTTTACCTACAGACCATCCTTCTTCTGCATTATGCAAGCCAATAATTGAAGCCATAGAGTTATCACTTCTTCTTATGGTATGTGTAACTCTTTTACTTATAGACGATTCTGAAGGATGCATACCAGTATCTGTAAAATGAACATCTACTGTGATGGGCAAATTTTCTAGATTATTCTCTAAAGAAGTATCGGGAGAAGTAGTAAGTATCTGACGAACAATTATTCGATTTGTAAGGCCTGTAGATGTTCTTAATATGTATGTTCTGTCATTTCCTAGTATTTCTTCTATTACTTGATCGACTGATATAGGTGACCATGTGGTTAAAGTATTGCATAAATGAGTAATCCTATGCTCATCTCTAATTACTGCCGTTACAATACGAATGGTGTCCAATGGCAATGTGTTTACGTGTACCTGTTGATCGGCACCAATGCAAAAGACGACTGGCATACCGTTTGCTCCCAAATCGACTACGGGCCCACGAGTAAAAGATCCTCCTAAGTTATTCCAGTCTGTCCAACTACGTATTACTCCTAATCGTTGCCTTTTTGATCGAATAGAACCATCGGTCCATCGCACGAAAACTTGTAGTTCTCCCCAAGCATTTGTTACAACTATAGGGGTTGCATTCTCTGCAATACCAGCCTCTATTTGCTCCCATCTTCCCCATTCTCTTCCGGGTACTACCTCCCTAATTAATGACAAATGACCACTATCATCACGAACAGCAATAACCAATCTACCATTTGCTTCTAAGGTAGCCGAAGCATCACTTGTAGGGCTAATCCCTTCTAATACATTCCAGTTGGTTTCCCAGTTATCTGGAGAAGTTTCTCTTATATACAATAATCGATCTGAAGTATCGCGTGCAATAATGATTAACAATCCAGACATGAGACGAGTTGCGCAAGGAACACCTTGAATAGTTATATCTGCATTTCCTATATCTCTGCCATTTGTCCACCAACCAAAATTATTTTGTCCACGAATATGAATACGTCCATTTGTACGAATTGCTCCTACCAAAAGCCATCGTCGCCCTACATCAAAACGAAGCCCATCTTCTAAAATCTCTCCAGGGGATTCACCAAAGCGCTCTACCGCAAAAACACTATCTGTTCCTCCTCCTATAAGTTGGTTAATATGATTTCCTTTATCCCAATTATGCCACGTTCCATTTGCATCATTTTGCCAGACGTGAGCTACCCAATTTTCGTTTTCATACAACGAAAAAATTTCAAGCCTTCCGTCCCAATTTCGCTCAACCGCAATAGAAGTACCTAAACGATCACCATCATCCAAACCACCACGAATTTGAATCCAATCGGTGGACCAGTTTCCGTTTATAGTATTTTGATTACTTCTCCAAATCTTACCGTTTTCCCCTAATACAAAAACAGATAGAGTTCCGTCTTCATTAGTTGCAATGGCCGGAGTTGAAAACCCCATCATATTTAATGATTGCCATCCTACCCAACGTTCTTCATCTACATCAGAAGGTTTTGGTGAAGGTAAAAAATTGTTAATCTCATTGGCCAATTGTATTGGGCGTTCGTCATGTATAGAATGCCCCGTATTTCTTAAACGTCTTAACGTACCGGGAGTATTAATCATTAACATTGCCATATCCCTGGTAGCATCATGAATATGTGTCCAGGGGTAATCATCTCCTTCTGCCGCCATTAAAAGTAAACGACCATTGACCTTTTCAAGTCGTGATACAGGATGTCTATGACTGAAAAGCATTTGCTCTAAAGCCACACGCCAATGCCAACGTCTAAAGTTTTCATTATATATTTCTCGTCTATCTTCTCGCGCTCCCCTAAGGTAAAGTGTTTTACAAGGCTCCCAGCCATCATCACGATACCAATATTCGCCTTGTGGTCTTACCGAAAATATACGTGTACTATCATCAAAAACTTGTGTAATGTACTCTCTTCTTCTTTCAGGAAAATCACGTTCCTGCATTCTTGCTCTTGCTGTATTAGGGCCAGTTTCTCTTATGATCCCTGTATAAGGAGTCCATACACTTGCTGCGCTCCAAGCAATAAAATTTGTAAGCCAAGGATGTTCATCCATATCTCTTTTTGCTAATAGTATAGATGTATTACCACCTAAACTACCTCCTATAACAGCAGCAATCTGCTCTTCAATAGGGCTACCTATAACAGTACCTATAGTCCTAATAAAATCGATTACATATTGTTCTATTAAATTGAGTAAAGGAAATGATTCTAAGGTATCTGTATCAGTGTCTGGAGCTATTTCGATATGATCAAACATATCGGCATATCCATTACAAGGCAAATCCATAGAAATAAGAGTATATGGACCACTATTTAACAACTCATTCCCTAATTTTTCTCCTTCTTCAAGCCTAGAACTATGCCCATGGATATAACATAATAACTGACTTGAGCTGTTTATAGAAGGAATAGGTGCTGTGGGCAACTGTCTTTCTCCTATTACAGAATCTATGTCTATCGCTTCGGGTAGATTATGATTATCAAATATGGTAAATCGTGACTTGATTGTTCGAGCCGGTGCATCTTTATTTCTACGAACCGGTACTTCTATATCGTATTGCGTATGATGTGTACCCGGAACATTAACGGGTCGATGTGGAGAGTCTATCTCTGCCCATACCGCAATCCACCCAAGTCTACGTTCTCCATACCGATGTCGAATAGTCCATAAAGCTTCATATGCCCTATCTAATACTTCTGCTACTGCACGAGAAAGACGTACCAAATCAATTGTTACATCTACAAAATCATTTACAGCATTAATTAGCTGTACATCATTAGGGTTTTCTTCGCTAAAAAGCCTAAATGCTTCTTTTCCTGACACTGTTAAATCTGCCATCGCAAAAGCCAACTCAGGGTCTCCATCTATATATGCCAATACTGCATTGACCAATGCTTCCAACGTATTTTCTATTGCCAGATTTGTCGCATCTCTTAAAATGCTAATCAACCGCCCTTCTGTATCGGGTTCGACAAAACGAACAGGTGGAGGAAAATATCCTACAGGATGTAATCCTTCTTCATTACATTCTTCAACAAATATGGGATCTTTTGCTTGTGTGATTTTCATTGGTTTAGCTTTTATAGTTCGTATTATTTTCTTTGAGTGTATTTATATTTTTACCAAAAAAAGCCTTGTATACCCCCAGTAATGGTAAATGCCGGGGTTCCTGCTGCTGGTGATGGGGTGATACCCAATTGTAATCCAGCTCTAATAGATGGTGTTCTGGGGACCCCAAATAATCTACCCATTTGCCCACCTGCTGTCCCAAGTGCACTAAAGTCAGAAACTGTACCGGGAGGTGAACCATCGGGAACGGTGTTATGTCTATCAATAAATTGACTAACTCCGTCTGGGCTAAGTTCTAAATCGGGTATGCTACCTGTTACACTTCTTGCAGCAGATTCTGCTCTTGGTATAGACTCACTTAATTCTGTTGGCGTAGCTACTAGTGGAGCTCCCAAGGTTAGTCCTAAACTAAATGTTCCTGTAATTGCATTGTATCCAAAAGCCTGAGAAAATCGCATTGTTTGCCCACCTCCAAGCGTTGTTCTAAATCCAAAACTTGAGGAAAGTGATGCATTTCCTTCTGTATTCACAGTAAATGAAGACCTAAAATCTGTAGGAGAATCACCTGTACCTCCTGCTATAGTCATAGAACCAACTTGTGATGATGGATTATAACCTATTGATGCTGAACCAATATTTGGGTCACCAAGTCTAAATGATATGTCTGAACCATATGCATACCTTAGTCTTAAATGCAAATCTCCTGTATTGATGGTGGACAACTCTGCGCCAGAAAGTTCAATTCGTAACCTCAACAATTCCCAAAATCGCACATCCAATCGTTGATCTGATAATGAAAAATCAGCCTGAACTGGTGAAGGTGATGGTGGATCTTCTGCCGGAGTCTCAGAAATCTCTGGTGAGGAGGACTCTGGAATAGTTGAAGTAGCACCATCTGGTGTAATTGACGGTATGGTTATTCCTGGCAAGAATAAAGGTATTTGTGGAGATGGCCCCAATCGTAATGTACCTGGGCTAAGCACAGGACTCAACCTTTGAATCATTCTATCTTCTGAAGACTGCGGATTTAATAACGATGGTGGCTGAAGTCGTAAAGGAGGATCATCGGCCTGTCTACCACTTTTATCTATTTTCATGATTGGGTTATTGTTACAATACCTATATACATTTACCCCATCTCCAATACCAATGGGATCTGCACTTAACCATCTTCCTAGCCAGGATATATAATACCTGGCACCATGATATGCCAACCCTGTTTCCTCGTCTCGCTCCATCCCCGTATAACGATATCGTTTTGCAGCAGCCAAAATCGTACTATTATTTGCCTGATATGCTGTAGTACCAAAAGGATGGTACTCTTCATAAGAAATCACTCTTGCACCTGGTGATCCTTCTAACTCTAAGGCAGCAGAACCTAAGTGGTTGTGCAATTGATATCTTACCAGTTGTTTTTCTGTGCCATCATCTACATCATTTCGGGTTTCTACCATTACCAATCGATGCTCGTTTTCTAGTAAGCTTAAACTCGTTCTTTCTAACCCCGCATTTGCGCCTGTGTACTTTTTATACAACTCATAACCCGATATGTAAATACGTTCTTCTTTTTTGGTAGGTACTCCGCCTTGCGTGGCCTGATTCTCGGTTATTTTTCGAATTCGCTGACCATTACCATCGTACTGGTAATAAGTCATGACAGGAATATTATCCCCAGTACAGTGTTGCCTACTGGTATGAACAATTTCTTCTTTAAAATTCCAATCTATGCTCTCGAGATGTGGCATCTCTTCTAGATATCCATGGGTAGTATGATGTTGATACTTTGTATAATTGGCTGGATTACCGTTATCTCCTATTTGTGTCCTTCTTAGTCGATTATTTTGTAATTCATATTCATAGGTTCTTGTCCAGTTACCTCGTTGTGCAAGGTGTTTCATTTCTAGTATATTTCCGACGGTATCATAACTATATTGTTGTGTATAATTGCGCACTGCCATTGGATCACCCGGGTTTAAATAATGGGCAAAGGCTTGATCATTCCAATTGTCACAACTACCAAAGTTCGATGTTGCATCATTTTCTCTGCCCGTAGCTGCCACCAAACGATACAACGAATCATAGGTATACGTAGCAAGTCCTGTAATTTTTTGATTGTTAAAAAATATAACCGGAGCATCTTTGTCTTCGATATGAGAGATATTACCCATAGGATCATAGGTATAATACCAATCTTGTAATCGATCTCCATTTTGTCGTTTACTTTCTAATCGTTTCAGTCTAAAAGTTTCTTTATCATAATAGAATTTGGTGTTTACATAATTACCATAAACAATGTTGTTGCGCTGCCCTTTTTCATTATAATCAATACTTCTGATATAGATAGATGCAGCTACATGTTCTGGATGTAGTACGCTTTCACTATTCAATAATCCGGTTTCGTTATATGAAGGTGTAATAATGCTTCCGTCTGGCGCTGTTTGTCTACTTATTCTTCCTAATGCATCTGTTTCTGTGGCAAATGTAAATCCCGCACCCGGCTCTAAATCATTAAGCAAATTTGCGTCTATCCAATTCGCTACTTCTTTGTAGTTTTCATAAAGCTTTCTAGTGGTTGCCAAGGGCTGTCCTTTAAAATCATAATCAGGTGTATCTACCAATCCCGCAGTGTCATATTGCTGAATGATTTTTCCCAAAACATTTCGGGTTTGCAAAGCAGCTTCATTAAATCTGTTAAGTTGAGTTCTTACGCCTGATAAGAGACTTTCGCCATAGATTATTCTATTAAAAATATGATCCAATGGTGCTGCTCCGTCTCCTCCTATTACTTTATTATGAATAGGCCTTTGAGCATTATCATAAAAATACTGAAACTCATGATTTCTCTCATCCCAGGTGCGAAGTGGGCTACCTAAAACATTGGTCAATAACCAACGTTGCCCGGTATCCATACTATGGGTGTATACCACATTACCCAACATATCATATTTATAGTGCATCACGATATTATCACGAGCATCTGTAATCTCTCTTAGGTTTCCTTCGATATCCAGTTGCACCTTTGTTTGGTAAAATTCATCTATATTCGTTGTAGTATTTTTATTATGATCAACAGACATAATCGCTCTACCCAGCGTATCAAAATGTAAAACAGTAGGAGTGTCTGCATGTGCAGCAGCCTTGTCTGCTGCCTCTTTTTCTTTGATTGGATCTTTTCCTTCTGCTAGTAACTGTGCATTGATTAGGTTATTTGTCCTATTCTGATACCATGAAGACTCGAGAATTGTATCATTAGTATCATAACTCACTTTTTTCCAGGAATCAAACTCAACTTTTGAAAATGTATCGTCGGGCATTTCTGTTTTTATCAACCTACCTAAAGCATCATAGTAATGGATCGGGGTTACCCCTGTTTCTACTAGTTCTTTAACATCTTCATATTGATAATTGACAGAAAAATAAGGTTCGTACTGTTTTACTACGTTTCCTTTGTTGTTTTTTATAGTTCTACCATTGCCTATCCAGCGAAGCTGCGGTGGAATAAGTGTTGAGGTATCTGTTTCAATTATTTGTATAGTGTTATCTGGATTCACTACTACCTCTCTGGCCAACCCCGGAGCTGCCTGTACTTTACGCATAATTACTTCACCTCCTCCACTCATATATTCAAATTTTATTTGAATTGATGAATTCATGTTTTGCAGAAAGTGCTGCTCTCTAAGAACAGTAGCAACTGTTATAGGTTTACCAGAATTTGTGTATGCTTCAAAATCATATACAAATCTTGCTGTAGCACGGTTTAATAAACTTGTTGCGATATTTGTGAGCTGTCCAGAATCAGGAGCCTGAAAAAAATCATTGATCAATGTTGATTCTGCAATATCTGTAGCTTCAGATAGCCCTGTCAATTCATCTGCTTCATTGCCTTTTCCCATAACAGCCAATGCTTTTACAAACCCAAGTTCATCACTAATAGTCTCTGATATATTACCATTAATATCTATCATTCTATTGGGTGAAAGCGTTCGCAAATTGAAGCTTGTAGTCTTAGCTATATTTCCTAATACATCTTCAGTTTCTTCTATCAATAAGAAATAATTATCATAGTATCTTACTTTGGTAATTGCATCATAAGGATCTCTATAGGAAATAGGCATATAAAAACGATTTTGTGCATCATTTTGGGTTTCTGCGGGCGTTTTGTATTGTAGTACTCCAGAACGAACCCACCAATTATCATCTCCTTCGCTATGTATAAATTTGCCTTCGACCAAAAACGCGTTATTTGCTTTTGCCTGAAAAATATCTGTCACCAATTCTGGAGTATATGCCAATTGATAATTTTGAAAAGGAAATGCCAATGACTCTATTTGATGCAACGGTAAGGCTGTGGTTAAATCGTTTTGGTAATACGTAGATCGTATATGTTCGATCAGTCTTTTTTGAGCCTTAATACCTACCAAAGGCTTCTCTATTTCGTGGTATAAGGCTGTATCTGATTGTTCATCAGAAAGTATGTTCTCAAAGTCATTGGGCAGATAAAACATACCTGTTTTAGAAACTCCTTTAAGTTCAAAAGTTTTTACTTCTGATTGTAACCGTAAACGATAGGTGTTTTCTGCTATAACATCATTGGTAAATTGGTTATTAGTATAAATAATTGTCGTTTTGCTTTGCACTTGTTGTATCTCTATAGGAAGTGTCCCATCTGGTAATATTCTAGGGTATACAACTGATGCAGATTCTAATACATTAGCATATTCATCTAAAACAACATTTATGCTATGTGCTATCCTAGGGTCTTCTGTATTTCTTTCATAAGTATAGGTAATTGCTTCACTTTCTTTGACTATATATATAGCATGCTTATTTTTTCCCTTAGGTTGCAATAGTTCGATCATACAATTATGAGTTGCTACCGAAAAAGGAGTTAATTCTTTTTTATAAGCTGTTTCTGTATTTCCATATTTGATCGCATCTTTTGCAAATGTTTCTGATCTAAGCATCATTCCCTTACATGCTCTATGTGCTTCTTGTAACTCTTGTGCAGATAATGTGTTTAATATACCAGAGGTCATTCCGGGAGCAACTACTAATTTGGCTTCTGGCAGCGTCACCTCGTGATGAGCAACTGTAAAACCTTGTCGTCTCATCTCCTCATACCAATAATCTTTTTCAAACTGATTCAGGATGTTACCATTTTGTAAGAAAGCCCCTGTATGATTCCAGATTTTGGTTATTACTGGTTCCTGATGTAAGGATTCGTCTACTATATTTGAGGCGTCTCCTTTTTGCCAATGTTCGAAAGTTTCTGCATCGATTTTCTCTACCATCCCAAAACCCCGAAACTCTCTTTCTGGGTGGTCATAATACCCATGATGATATTTATATTGTGTAACAAACTTATGTCCCGATATTTTATCTTGATTTGTGATTTGAGAAACACAATGAACTGGAAAATGTAATTTGGTTACCCAAGGTTTTCCTGCAAGCTTATCTTGGATATAAAAATGGGTAGAAGCGATATATTCTATAGCTACTTCTTTGCCCATATTATTTTTATAAGAAACCATTACATGCGGTTTCTTACTATTCATAAGATCAATATATTTTAGTGATGCATTGGCGTCTTTTGTCAGCGTACTTGACCAAACAATGCATGCCACACCATTACCCAAAAGATCTGTTATTGTAACATTAGATTGTGTATGAATTTCTGGAAAAACAGCTATTTCAAAAGGAGTATTACTAAAACTGTTTCCGCTTAAGTTTTTCCAGCAGCTAAATTTGCTTTTTCCTAAATAAATAATGTCTGATGTTCCCGATCCATCAATATCAGCTAATTTCAGATAAGAAGCATTAAACAAATCTGGATGGTCAAACAAGGGAGCGTTGTCGATTGCAACTTTTGTCCCAAATTTTCCATACCCCAAATTTGGCCAATAGCATACTTCTCCATTTCTGATTCTTAAAATATCGGTCATTCCATCTCCCGACATATCTGCCAAATAGATACTTTGCTCTCTATCATTAAATAGTATATGTGGCCCCTTTTCTTCATCCATCGATTTGGTAGTGGTGCTGGCAGCAGTGAATCCATCTCTACCTTGCGACTCATACCATGTGAACACCTGATCTTCAGAAATTATTACTTCTGGCTTACCATCACCGTTCAAATCCAGCATTCGGGTATTGGCATCATTAAAATCAATATTGGGTAATTTTTTGAAGGTTCTAAGCCCGTGCCATTTATTGTTGTCATCTAACTCAAAATATCCTTTTGGTTCTGTACCTAAACTAGTAAGTTGCTTACCTCCGTCTGCGTCCAAATCCAGTAACTGTAACCTTCCTCCCAAACCTGTAAAGGATGGTTTGGGGGAAACTAACTTGGCTTGTTCAAATTTTCCCTCACTTAGATTTTGTTTATAATACCACCCATTAGCTTGTTCTGTAAGGATGCCAGATAGACCCTCATTATACAAATCTGTAAACTGGTATTGTTGTTCATCCAACCCAACCGGGGCATGAATTAAATCATTTGTTGCTATAGTTTTAATCTCATTACTCCAATCATGATTTTGGTATTCAAATTCTATAGGAGGAAGTTTTTTATAAGAGTATGATCCATCTGGTTTTTTGATGTAGCCAAATGATGTAACTGCTTTTAAAAATGTAAAATCCTGCTCTGTAGTAGTATCATACTCAAAATTGATTGATTTAACCAATGTTTTTGTATCTGATGTATCTGGTAATACCGCCAATTCTTCAAATACATGAAATAGTAATACTCTTTTACATAATCGTGTTGTTCTAAGTTCAAAACCAGGTTTATAATTAGAAAATGCATCGGCTCTAAAATCCCAATCATGAATGGTTTCTGGCGAATCTGTTGGCAATATGGTTCCGTAATCAAATACAGTTTGAAACATATAATCTGTTTCTGCAGGAAAAACATTTCCGAACCCTTGATAGAATGTTTTATTACCATATAGAATTTTATCTATATACAGGTTGGTATACGTAATGATACCGTTTTCATGTCTATTACGATTATGTAATAAAGATTTATCAAACCCCTTTTCATCTTCTTTCTTATAAATGTATTGAGAGCAATTTCCTTTGTCGTCAAACACAAACTCTGGTAACCATTTATATATTTTTTTTGGATCTTTTGGATTGGAGATAATTGCATTGTTTGTCCAACCAAAAAGTGTAGTTGTATTATCTCTAGTAATTACTCTCCATTTTATTTGTCCGGTTGTTTTTTCTGTCCAACGTTCTATTCGAGCAAAAAGCCCCTCTATACGGGGTTTGTATTTTCTTATGGTAAATAGTCCATCGGTGCTATCTCTTTCATCCAGAACATATTCTTCATCCATATCCAAAACAAAACTTCCGTCTTCATTCTTTTTAAATTCAGGAACTAAATCTTCTGCTTCAGAAAATAAAAATGTATCAGAATCAATTGCATCGATATACTGTGGCAATGCTTTATCTGTTTTTCTCTGCATAGCACTAAGATTTAACCCCCATCCTAAACCAAAAATGCTATTACCAGCCCCAGAACTATAAGTAATTTCTAAGGACGGTGATGCACCTCTGGCTGGTGAAAAAGGTAGTGGTATCGAGAATGAAGAAGTTCCATTAACTGCATTTACAGAGAATTTTTCATCGATGCCTTTAATAGCTCCTCCACCCTTGGGTAAAGATATTGATGGTATATCTATTGCATTGGATTCAGTTTTTCCTCTATCAGTTTTCAGAAAATCATTATTTGCACTATTCTTTGATGAATCATTCATTTTTTTAAATGTGTTTGATAAACATTTCTTTCAGAGTTCTTTATAGGGAAAAGTGCTTGAATCGAGTTCATCGATAAATAAGCGTACTTATAACTCTAATCTTTTAATATATTGAGGATAGAAAGGGGGACTTTGCACAAATGATTTTAAAACCCAGATGTTTTAATACGCCATCACTGATTTGTTTGTTCAATTGAATAGCATCTTACAAATCAAAGTCAGCAATTACTATTAAAATTGAATTTTAAAAACATTTATTATACTGAGTACCAAGTTAGTTTGTTTATAAATAGAAGTGCTAAGGTCTTCCCCCCATTTTAGATAAGGTGTTTACCCCTATTTTTGAAATCTATCAATTCATATCAGCATAATTCATAGATAACTGCCCAAGTAAATTGATTTTATTTTTTGTTAAACCCGCATTAAAATGAAAAATTCATTCCTATGAATACCCGTTTGGTGAGAAAAATTCTCTTAAAAGGTATTTGTTAATAAAACAAAAAACCACAAAACGGATGAGTACCGTTTTGTGGTTTTTACTTTATGATATGTGGTAGTAAAAATTAAAACTCTTTGTCTACCAAAAAAATAGTCGTATGTCTATTTATACTTCTGAAGTTCATCATGGATATTTATTGGTTCAAAATTATGGCTTTGTCCATTTTTCTTACCATTAGAAGCTTCATATAAGTCTTTGAAAAAGCGCATAGCACCTACAGAGTAATTTATTTTATCAATCCACTTATTAAAATCTCTTTCTTTACTTTCTGAAGTGGTATATTCAAACACTTTTGCTTTTAGTTTCTCTAAACCCTGATCTGTAAAAACAGGTCGTGACGGAAATATCTCAAACTCTCCTTCTGTAATCTGAAGTTTGGATTCGATCCATTTTACATCTGCCTGATATTCGTCTACAATTTTATTTTCTAAAGAGAGGTATATTTCTCTATCAAAAACAATTCTCAAGGTACTTCGATTACTAATCATATCAGAAATTTTAAACGTAAGCGTATTTACTCCCATATGATATTGTCCATCATTGTTACTCTCTTCCAAAACAACTGTAAATGGAATCCCATTAAGGCTTTTAACCATAAATTCCTGATCATTTACGGGCTCTAGAGCGATCTGTTCATTTTGTGCTTTTAGTTGCGTGCAAAAGCATAAGATTACCAAAGTAAGTAATAGCTTTTTTACATTTAAAATATTTACTCTGTACATAATAATTAAGTTATTTTAAGGCATTCAAAGTTATGATTTCATATACTGATTTCAAAGTTCTACACGAATTGATTTTTTAGAGTTTAAAAGAAATCCACCTATTTAAACTCTAACATGCTCAAAATCCTATATTAGAAAATAAAGTTAACAGTATTTTCTAAATAAATATATTCATCAAGGTCATTTTTATAACCTTTTGTTTATAGTATATATCATAGCATATTCTATGCCGAAAATTAAATTCTTGCTATAATCTTACTAAACTATTCGTTCTTAATATTAATTGTATATAGCCAATCGAGTATTTGTTGTTTCTCTTTTGGTAATAGTTTTGCATTTTTATGTAATAACACATAAGAAGGAAGTGGCATTGTATTATTATTCAATGCATTAGCAATATTGGAAAGATGAACTCTTTTATCTCTATAATCGGTAATCGTCCATTTTGAAAAATTAAGATGCTCTTTGGCTTCTGTAATATGATCATCTACAAACCACGATACTGGAGCAACCTGATCATACCATTTATAGTTTGTAAAATCTGAATGACAATCATAACATGAGTTTCTAATAAGAGCTGCCACATTTTCTGGTGCATTCTCATGCAATAAAAAGTCATTAAACTTCACTGTATCTTGTTGTATATTTTTATTAGGTCTATAAAACTGAACTCCAACAACTATTAATATTGCAATAAGAACTAATGCATGTTTTCCTTTTTTAAAAAATCTATTTTTACTTGTTGTAACCATTGTATCATTTTTGTTTTATCTTTCTTACTAAGTTTTGATTTTGGATGTAACTCAGTATATTCTTTGGGAGGCATTCTTTCTGATTCTATATTAAAAGGTATTGCAGAAAACATAATTTCTTTTTCTATTGCTGTCAAGTAATTCCATTCTGAAAAATCTAATGCAAAAAGCCCTTTTTTAATATTCGAATCAACATACCATGAAATTGGCGCTATGTGATCAAACCATTTATATTCTGTAAATTTTGAATGACAATCATAGCAAGCATTGGTATATAGTGTTCTTATATCTTTAGGAGCCTTTTTTAGCGCTAACAAATCATACAATCCCTCTTTTTCTTGGATATTCTTTTGTGGTCTATAAAATTGCATTCCAATACCAACTATTAGAAGTGTAACAACCATATATTTGATCATACTAATATCATGATTTTTAAAACCGTAAGTTAATTTGAAACCATCTAATTGTATTGGACTTTTTTATTATTTTTAAAACAATATATCTTTGGTTTGATATATAATATGAACAAATCGATATCATTCTGAATATTTTCATGTGTTCATTGTTTTTAAATCCAAATGATATCCAACATGGTACTTACTTATTACATCATTTGTGCCCATATTACTGACACCCCTATTCATAACTTTTTCTTTTCCATCCTTTTATATCATTTCAAGTAATCTACTTAATATTATTATTCTTTTATTTTGACTTATTTTACCCAATTACAAAGAATCATTTGACTTATTTTACCAACTTATATGCAATTCTCTGATTTTTAACATAATAATTCACGTTAATTTAAAAAAAGCTATAATTTTATATAATTAACTAAAATAAATATCTAATAGTCTTATTGGATGTTTATCTCAACAATTTTACTTCACATGTACACAAACATTTTTAACGGAAGGCTTATTCTTCCAATTATTCTTATGGCATTATCAATAAGTGTTAATGCGCAAAACAAGAAAGAGGCTCAACAAATTAGTAGTAAGTACAATTTGTCAAAACTTCAAAAAATTGAACAAGATTTCTCAACAAAATCAAAAGCCGAAAAACAAGAGGCTTTAAAGATCGCTAAGCAACGCGGGTGGAAAGCAAAGGTTACGAATCCTGACGGAAGTTATATGGAACTTCAAAGAGTTGAAAACGGTAGACCTATTTACTATGGTACTCATAATGTAAATGCAGCCAGATCTACCAGAGCAAACCATTTAAATAGTGGTGGATCATTAGGCCTAAACCTTATGGGGCAAAATATGACTGCTTACGTTTGGGATGGTGGTGTTGCCGATAGAAACCATCAAGAATACGATGGTGCTGGTGGGTCCAACAGGTTCACGCCAGGAGATGGAAGTTCTACCGACGACCATGCTGCGCATGTTACAGGTACCATTATGGCTTCTGGTTTTACAGCTGCTGCCAAAGGTATGGCACCCCATGCTAGGGCTATTGGTTATGATTGGAATAGTGACTTATCTGAAGCTACCTCTGCTGCTTCTAGCGGAATGTTAATTTCAAATCATTCTTATGGTCTGGTAGGAATGCCAGCATCTGCTTATGGAGCATATATTGCAGAAGCTCGAGATTGGGATCAAATTATGTTTAATGCACCAAATTATTTAGTAGTTACCTCTGCTGGTAATAATGGTTCTAATAATGTAAACAATAATCCAGTAGGAGGAGTTAGTGGTTATGATAAAATGATGGGGCGTGGAGCTGCAAAAAACTCTTTAACTGTTGCTAATGCGCAAGACGCTAATATAGATGCCAGTGGTAATTTAGTTTCGGTATCTATTAACAGTGGTAGTAGTCAAGGACCAACCGATGATTTAAGAATTAAGCCAGATATTGCCGGAAACGGAACCAATGTATATTCTAGCTTAAGAAATAATAATTACGGAAACTATACAGGTACCTCGATGTCTGCACCTAATGTAACTGGTTCTTTATTATTGTTACAACAACACAATAGAAATGTACATGGCTCTTTTATGAAAGCGGCTACCCTAAAGGGGTTAGCGCTACATACTGCCGATGATGCAGGATCTAATGGTCCAGACCCTATTTTTGGTTGGGGATTAATGAATTCTAAACGAGCTGCAGAAACTATCACTCAAAAAGGAAATCAATCCAGAATAGAGGAATTAACACTAAGCGCAGGTCAAACCTATACCTTAACCGTAAATTCTGATAATGTAAATCCATTATTAGCATCTATTTCCTGGACAGATAGAGCAGGAACAGTTAATAACTCTGCAAACGTATCTACTCCTGTTCTGATCAATGATTTAGATATTAGAGTTACAAAATCTGGGACTACTTATTCTCCCTGGAGATTAACCGGAGTTACTAGTAACGGTAAAGGGGATAACAATGTAGATCCTTACGAACGTGTTGATGTTTCAGGCGCTTCAGGAAGTTATACTATTACAGTAACCCACAAAGGTAGCTTAACTGGTGGTAGTCAAGCATTTTCGTTAATTATTACAGGGGTTACAGATACACAAACTCCTTGTACTGCTACTGTTCCTACCGGAGTTACAGCTTCTTCAGTATCAGGAACTAGTGCTACCATTTCGTGGTCTGCCGTATCTGGTGCTACTTATGATGTTAGATATCGTCAAACAGGTACTTCTTCATGGACTACTAATGCTGTTTCTGGTACATCAACAACTTTAAGCGGATTATCTGTAACTACTCAATACGAAGTTCAGGTACGTAGTAAGTGTCCTTCAGGAAACTCTAATTACAGTTCATCGATAAACTTTACGACGACTACAGTTGATATCAATTATTGTACTCCATCAGCAGGAAATCCTAGCGGGCAACATATTACCAATGTTAGTATTGGCACTATAAACAATAGTTCTGGCGCTGGTACAAGTGGATATACAGATTACACCTCGCAAAGTACCAACCTAAGCGGAAGCGGGACTTTATCAGTTACGGCTCAATCTACCTGGGCGGCAACTCAAGCCAAAGCTTGGGTCGATTGGAACAAAGATGGTGACTTTACAGACTCTGGTGAAGAAGTATTAAGTGGCTCGGGAAGTGCAACCAATAGAACATATACAAGTACTGTATCTGTTCCTAGCGGAGCATCTGGATCCGTTAGACTTCGTGTACGAGTGGCATACTCAAGTACTCCTACTCCATGCGGAGCTATCCATTTTAGTGAAACAGAAGATTATACCCTTAATTTAGGAGGTACTGATCCAGGGGATACGCAAGCACCAACGGCACCAACAAATTTAACAGCATCTAATGTTGCGCAAACTACATTAACACTTAGTTGGACTGCATCAACGGATAATGTAGGAGTAACAGGTTACGATGTGCTTAGAGGAGGAACAGTTATCGGAACGGTTACTGGAACTTCTTATAACGTTACCGGTTTAACCGCGAATACTGCTTATTCTTTTTCTGTAAGAGCAAAAGATGGAGCAGGCAACCAATCTGCTGTAAGTAATACTGTGAATGTTACCACTACAGGAGGAACAAATCCTGATCCAACTCCGACATATTGTGCCGCTACTGCCACAAACGGTCCTGATGCGATAAGTAATGTTTCTTTCGGAAGTATAAATAACAGTTCTACCAGAGATTCTTCGGGTTACCATGATTACCGATCAGTATCTACTAGTGTTTCTAGAGGAGCAACCCAAACGCTTACGGTTACTATCATAGGATTTCAAGGAGGTACAGGAAACGAAGTTTATGCTTGGTTTGACTGGAATAGAGATGGTGATTTTGCAGATTCTGGAGAATCATTTACATTGACTAAATCTAGCGGAACGGTAGGAACTGCTTCTATTACGATTCCTAATAATGCTACTGCTGGAAATACCGGAATGCGTATTAGAGTAGGTTACAACGCAGGTGATAACCAAGCATGTGGAACCGGAGCATATGGTGAAGTCGAAGATTATACCATCAATATCTCTGCATCTGGTGCCAATGCAAACTTATCCAAAGCAGGAAATGGTGGTATTACTTTCTTCCCTAACCCAGCTCGAGATTTTATTACTGTTAAAGGAAATTCCTTAGTTTCTTATAGAATAATCAATATTATTGGGCAAACGGTTCAAAAAGGTAAATTAACTACGAACCAGGTTAATGTTTCTAATTTAAGAGACGGGATCTACACAATAGAAGTTGTTAATAATGATCAAAAATCATTTAGATCCAAAATGCTTAAGAAATAATATTTTTTCATTTTAAAATTAAACCCCAAACTAAATAGTTTGGGGTTATTTTTTTATTTGAAACGACCTTAATGCATACTACAAAATGTGATTTACAAGAAGATCAACAATATTTTTAGTGTTTTGCTTTGTACATATCAGAGAGGTCATATAATAAAATCATAATACCTGATATACATAAAAAAATTCCCCAAAGAAAAGCGATCGTTTGAAAATGTCTTAAATACATTAGATGGTGAGGAGTACCACCAGGTATCCATATTACTGGAGACATTAATCCCAATAATGAAATAAAAGAAAATGTCTCAAATTCTATAAATTTTAATGGAAATTTTCGATCTGAAGTTCCATAAATTATTGTTGCCACGACTAGGATGCTTGAAATTGCAGAAATAACAAGACTGCTTCTAGAATCCAAAAATAAAAATAAGTTTTCTTCTAATTGAGTTTCCCCTACTGTGGTATTTGTTCCGGATATAAGAAGATTAACAGTAAGAAAAAACAAACACAGATAAAAAGGTATTCTAAGAAGTTTTACTTCTTCTAAAATATCTTTTTTTATATAGAATCGCCAAAAAAGAATCCATCCAATAATTCCCAAAACGTATATCCCGATAACAATTGTATTATTCATTTAGCAGCTTAGATAATTTTAACAAATACTCATTGTTAAAATTACTAATTTTTAAATTTTATTTCTACTAAAAAATAGTACACTTTTTGTATTCTGTAACTCTATAATTTTTGAGTTCTTTATCTGTTTTACAGGTATCTAAATAACAGAATATTGTATATAAGAATATAATCGTATTATTTGTCTACTAATCAATATATTAGTTTATTCCTTTCATGGTCAACAAAGTAGTTGCCCAAACTATCAGAGAAGATAAGAATATACCCAAGCTATTCGCAATAAATGCTTTTCTTTTCTTTACTTTAAACAAATAAGTGGCAATACTACCAGCGTAGACTCCTGTTCCTGGTAGCGGAATCATAACAAAAAAGAGTAATCCCCAGAAACCATATTTTTCAATTTTATCTCCAGATCCCATTTTTGCTTTTCTAGCAACGTAAATCGCAGCTTTTTTATAGAATTTCCAACGTAATAAATACGTATTCATTTTTTCCAGAAAAAACATCATTAACGGAAATACTAATACATTGGCCAAAAAACAGGTTACAAATACCAAATAAATATTTACCCCATTTAATAACCCATATGGAATACCAACCTTAGCTTCTCCAAACGGAGAAATACTCCATAAAATCGAAATGATAATATCCCTAATCACAATTTTTTTTCCTTTTCAAAGAGTTTGCAAAGATACGGTTATATATGGTTTAAATTATAATTTAAAATCATAAAATTATTAAATTAACTTTTCATAAAACAAAACATAAAAAACTCAAAATCAACACAAAAGAATTAAAAAAGGTTAATTTCAACATATAATTATATTCTAATAATTGATTTTATAGCTAATTCATCTATTTTGAAGTCAATATTGTATTTTTAGGTTACAATTATAAAAGCTACTAAGTTCGTAAATACACTCTTTTAGTACTAATAATAACATACTCTTTAATCTAATTTATTTCATACTTTTTGACAATGTATCTTTCTTTTTGGTATAATGCACCTTACTTCTCCAATAAGAAAATATACCAAGAATAACTATAAAAGCAATAGAATAAAATATAGCATTGGGAGTTACTACTTTATCTCCGCTAGCATAAGAATGTAATCCTTTCAGGTAAAAGTTTACTCCAAAATAAGTCATCAAAACACTATATATAGCAATAATAGAGGCTAGATTAAATAACCATCTTCCTCTTAACCCAGGAACCAATCGCATATGAATTACAAACGCATAGACCATGATACTAATTAAAGCCCAGGTTTCTTTAGGGTCCCAACCCCAATATCTTCCCCAACTTTCATTTGCCCACATACCACCTAAAAAATTTCCGATAGTTAACATTACTAGACCAATGGTTAGTGACATCTCGTTAATAATTGTAATTTCTTTTATATTAAGTTCCATCCTCTTTTTATTAGATTTTGTGGTTAAAATCATTAGCAAGAGTGCTAGAATACCTAAGATAGCACCAACAAAGAATGGCCCATAACTACCCACAATTATAGAAACATGAATAAGTACCCAATATGAATCTAAAACAGGTTGTAAATTCGCAATGGCTGGATCTGTCCAATTTTGATGTGCAAAAAACAAAATAATAGCTGCTACAAAGGTAGTTGCAGCAATGGTAAGATTACTTCTTTTTCCAAAAGCCAATCCAATTGCCAATGTTGTCCATGCCACATATATCATAGATTCATAGGCGTCACTCCATGGGGCGTGACCAGAAACATACCAACGTATTATTAATCCTGCAGTATGTAGAATAAAAAGAAAGATAATGATTCCTATTGTACTGTTTATTAACCCTCTAATAACTCTAGAATCCTTAAATATTCTAGCGATTACAAAAAACATCATTAATAAACCAATCAGGCCATAATATCTATACAACGTTCTAAATATGTCATATTTATTAAGTGCTATTTCTGCTTTTATCTTTTTATCAGAAGGCACCACAGCGCTACCATATTTTTTCTGAAAACTTTTAATGCTTTCTACATATTTATTTGGCTTACTGTAATCACCAGATTTTCTTGCCTCTTGCAAAGATTGCCTATATATAGAAATGATTTGTCTGGTGTAAACAGAATCCATACCTTTAAATGTAAACTCATTTAGCTCTGGTACAGAAACCCACTTATTTCCTTCGTCTCCCGGAACTGGAAAAACTTTTAAAATCCCACCGCTCAAAGCTTGATTAAGCAAGTAAAACTTTTCGTGTGTTTTAAGGAAATCCTTCTCAAAACTACTAGGAGTATTTGTACTACTAGCTCGCTCTAGGTAAGGTGCCAATTTGTAAGAACCATCGGGCTCTACCAAATCAATTAATGATACTCTTCGTTCTGTTTTGGGAACTCCTAATATTTTTCTTATACTATCATTTTCTCGTTGTATTTCTATAATAGGAACACTATACCATATAAAAGGATTTTCGACCATTGATACAAATACTTGATCTGCATTTAATCCTTTATATTTATCTTTCTTACTAAGCTTACGCAGTAATTCTGAAGAAAATGTGTTTACCGGTTTCATTCGACCACGCTCATCCTGAATAACAATGCTTCCAAAATTAGCTGCATGCTCTTTGGGCACAACATTGGCCATTATGACAGAGTCTAATTGTGCTTCTGCTGGCAACGTTGGTAAATGATCTGTATGTCCTGATTGTTGTTGCGCAATGGATATATTAGAAATTAAGAGTAACAAAAGTATTGTTAATGCTTTCTTTTTTTTCTTAACCTTATCAAGCAGATTCTCTAAATCCTTAAAGCGTGATCCTTTTACAAATAGAATTAGCATTAATCCTAAGTATAGTAACATATATCCTGCATAGGTAATCCAGGTTCCCCATCGATCATGGTTTACCGATAATACTGTTCCTTTTTCATCTGGATCAAAAGATGCTTGAAAAAAACGATAACCTTTATGATCCAATACATGATTCATATATATATCATAAGGCCTTGATGTATTATTTTCTACAATATCTACTTTACTTTTAAATGATTTGTATACGTTTTTCGTCCCAGGATATTTTTCAGCAATAAAATCATTTAACTTAAGTTCGAATGGAAGTTCTAATTCTTTAGATCCATATCTAAAATGCATATCTAATCCTCCCAGAGAAATTTTGGTCATTTCATTAGTAAAGCCCTTACCTCCTAGTAATTTGACCGTTTTAGTTTCGCCCTTAGTAGTAACGTCTATAAACAAAGCATCCTGTTGACCTTTGTCCTTGACCTCTATTGGTACTACGTCATAGATCCCCGTAGTTACGGGATCCGGAATAACAAACTGCATACCTGCAGTTTGATACAAAGACCTTAACATTAGTGGCTGTAAACTATCTTTAAAAACCAACCCTTGTTTTTGATCGGCCATACGCATATAAGATCCTTCGAAAGGAGATTCTATAAAATACTCATCATTTTTATAGGTAATATTAATCGCACCTTTGGTTGGATTGTTAAAAGCAATTAATATATTATGTAAATTAGAAACTTCTCCTTCTTTAAGAAAATGATCATGGCGATCCCCACCTCCTGCTTCTACAATTTTAAGATAGTTCTCTCCACTTTCATTCTCTACCAATCCCATCTCGGCTCCTTGTATAAAGCTTTTATATTGAATAGTTACCGGTTGTTGATTATAATCTGTATTGATTGTAAAATCATTACCGGTAGCTTCTGCTAACTCCACATCTTTTGTTACAACTCTGCGTCGTGGTTCTCCGTCAATTTCTCCATCCATAAAAACAGATACATATGTTTTTTCAGAAAGAAACCTAGCGGTTGTTTCTCCTTCACGAATAGGCATTACTCCTTCATAACTTATATAGCGTGTTACAAAAGCACCTACAATGATCAGTATAAATGATAAATGTAATAGCAACGTAGGCCATTTATCTTTTTTATAGAGTCTGAATCTAAGGATGTTTCCACAAAAATTTATTGCAAAAAATACCATGATCGCTTCGAACCACCAAGTATTATAAATCCATATTCTAGCCGCTGTTGTACCATGTGCATCTTCTAGAAATGTTCCTATCCCCATAGAAACTGCAAAGACCAGAAACAAAATTGCCATTAAACGTGTTGAGAATAAAACATTCGCGAGTTTGTCTTGCATAATCACCTTTCTTTTTTAGCCTGCAAATTTACTGTTTTTAATGGGATATTATTGCATTTAGTTCCAGGATTTAGCGGTTTTAACAGAAGTATCAGACTTGTTCATTTTTTTTAGGAGAACTTCCTTATTTTTGCCGAATGATTAGAATTATTATTCTTGGCGCAGGTAATGTGGCCAAACATTTGTATGACGCTTTTTTAAAGCAAAAATCCGTAATGATTGTACAATGCTACAATCGTAAAGGGGTTTTATTACATCCTAATCAAGACCCAAGCTCTATCACAAAAGATATCAACACTTTACAAGAAGCTGATATTTATATTATAGCTATCAGTGATGATGCCATTCGAGAAGTTTCTTCTCAAATTCCTGTAACAAATAAATTAGTAGTTCATACTTCTGGAAGTGTCTCTATAGATGCCATACATCAAAAAAATAGAACAGGTGTTTTTTATCCTTTGCAAACATTTAGCAATGCCAAAACTGTAGACTTTGAAACCATTCCTTTTTGTCTAGAAGCAATGCATAAAAAAGATATAATACTACTTAACAAAATAGCGTCTTATTTGACAAAAAAAGTATACGAAATATCATCAGAGCAAAGAAAAATGTTACATTTGGCCGCGGTATTTGTTAACAATTTTACAAATCATTTGTTTTCTATAGGTCATGACATTTGTAGAGAACATGACATTCCTTTTGAAATTTTGTACCCATTAATACTTGAAACTGCTCAAAAAATCACACATATCGAGCCTGATCATGCACAAACTGGTCCGGCGTTAAGAAATGATATTAAAACTATAAAGAGGCATTCTGATGCCATATCGAATACGTCTCAAAAAGAAATTTACCAAATCCTTACCAAAGCAATACAATCTAAATATGGAAAAAAGTTATAAAGAATATCTTAATCACATCACCACTTTTATTTTTGACGTTGACGGAGTACTTACTGATGGTACTGTAATCATTAACACAGATGGTCAACTGCTTAGAACCATGAATATCAAAGATGGGTACGCTCTTAAAACTGCTGTACAACAAGGATATAATGTATGTATAATATCTGGAGGAAAAAATGAAGGGGTTAGACAACGACTTAAAGGATTAGGAATCACCGACATTTATCTTGGAGCACATCATAAAATAGATCAACTGGATGAATACCTTGATATCTATTCTATCAAAAAAGAAAATGTACTGTATATGGGAGACGATATTCCTGATATCCCTGTTATGAAAATGATTGGTTTACCTACATGTCCACAAGATGCAGCTTCAGATGTTAAGGAAGTTTCTAAATATGTTTCCTTCAAAAAAGGAGGGAAAGGATGTGTAAGAGATGTTATCGAACAAGTGCTTAAGGTACAAGGAAAATGGATCGCTGATTATGATGCAAAAGCATAAACCACATTAAATTGATTATTATTACTGTTATTTTATCTATTTAAATTTATGAAATTAGTATTCGCTACCAATAACCACAATAAAATAAGAGAAATTCAGACTTTACTACCTTCAACCATAGAACTTGTTAGTCTTGCTGATATTAAATGTGAAGAAGATATCCCTGAAACGTCTGATACTATCAAGGGCAACGCATTACAAAAAGCAACCTATGTAAAAAAGCACTATGGTTATGATTGTTTTGCTGATGATACAGGTTTAGAAGTCGAAATATTAAATGGTGCACCTGGAGTGTTTTCTGCAAGGTACGCAAGTGAAGCAAAAGATGCCAATGCTAATATGAATAAGCTTCTAAATGAATTGTCTGGTAAAAAAAATAGAACGGCACTATTTAAAACAGTAATTGCTCTTATCATAAATGGAGAAGTAAAAACCTTTACTGGTATCTGCGCTGGAAATATAACTACCGAAAAACGAGGAGAACAGGGATTCGGATATGATCCCATTTTTTTACCAGAAGGGTATGATAAAACATTTGCCGAACTCGAATTATCAAAAAAAAATGAAATAGGTCATCGAGGTAAAGCAACAAAACAGTTAATTGACTTTTTGTTACAAAGTTGATTGTCTTTGAGTTTATATTTGGTTATAGCTACCTTTTAAATTATTATTGGATCAATCCAAAAATATTTTTATAAAGCAGTAGTTAGTATCTTGGTGATAAACCTAAGAGAAGCTATTAAAACAAGTTTATTTTGAGGCTTGGAAATGCTAATTATTCCACTCCGGGAAAAGCAAGCATTTCCCCCATACCGACTGTAAATAACCAATTTCCATAAATAGCATGCTCAATAGAAACCAACATGGTCGACTTTGTCTTATGATACGTATATGCAAATAACAAACCACCTATAAAAGTAAGTAGCTGTACCAGTACACTTCTAAAAAAAAGATGTGCTAACGAAAAAAGTATTGCATTAATAAAAAACATCAACCATTTGTTTGTTATTAATTCTTTATAGCGATTATAAAAAAATGTTCTATAAATAATTTCTTGTGGCCAAACAGATAAAAATGTATAAACAAATAAAATAACAAACCACAACCCTGGTTTTTTTAACATTACAGCAAACAACTTATCGGGTGCCACCCAAAAAACATACAATCCTGTAATCAACATTATAATTGCAAGTTTTACAATAGTTTCTTTCCAAAATAATTTCCAATCCAATTTTTCTGGAAGCTTTAATTTTAAAAGTCCATTCTTACGTAAAATATATAGAATATAACCAAAGCCAATAAAAGCAGAAACAACCTTAAAAAGAAAGTGATAATCCAAAAGAAGACTTAAGGGTACTATAACAAAAAGTAATAATAATTCTATTCCTCGATATAATCTAAATTGCATTTTACTAGTTTTCTAGCAATTTCTGAATAAAAATTGAAATATATCTTTTTATAACAAAAAAAGCCTCAGGGGCGTGAGGCTTATTATGGGGTTAAGTCCTATAATTTTAGGATAAAAAAAGTAATCTAATATTTAGGGGTCAATTAAAAAATTTGACAATGTATTAATTGACAATGTTTAGTTATTCTTTTAAGTAATGTGTTGTATAATAGTACGTTATTACCGTAATAAACTTACGAAAAATCATCAAAAAAATATGGTTTATTAACAAAAAACACCCGAAATAACAAACATTGTACCATATATAGGTAAAATAGTATCAATTAGGTTTATATAAAAAGTAGAAATACCGTTCAAAACGAACAAGAACAACATATCAATTAGCAGTAGTTTTCCTGTTAAAATAGTATCTATCTTTAACCAGGATTATGCATTAAAAAATCTATTACAGCTTCCAATTGGTTCAAAAACCGATGCTTTGCTGTATTTTTTAATATAACCATAGCGATGCTATGCTGAAATTAAGAAAATACCTGTTTTTATTGCACTTGAAACCTTCATAACGAAGTTCTAATGCATAATCCGGGTTTAATAAACAATATTACCGAAAAAGAAAGGTGTAAATAACAAAAAAAGCCTCTTGGGGTTTGAGGCTTATAAGGGTTTGGGGCAAAAAAAACTAAATCAAATCAATCAATCGGGGAACTATTATATTTTTTAAAGTCTATACGTAATCATATAACTTTATGTTTTTTCTATACTTCAAAAGTAGATATTTCTTAAGTAAATGATAGAATTCTCCCCATACAACAATCAATGTTTATCGTCAAAATACATAAAAATTCGATTAAAAGCATAATTGTTTTTATTTAGTGATTGGTGATGTAGTTAAACTTAGTGTAGGCGTTGCATAACTTTTATTAATATCGTAACATTACATCTTTAAAATTTCGAATACACACCTATGCAAAGTCAAAATATCAAACCCACAGAATCTTCTGATGAAAATATTATTGAAAATAAAGAATTGAGCATTTGGGAAGCGTTATTACCTGTAATAGTCCTTGTTTTAATGTTAGCTTTTAATGTTTTTGTATTTGGGGATGAAGCATTGGGAGGAAGTAATCAATTTATTTTATTATTAGGAGGAGCTGTAGCGGCGATAGTTGGTTTTTTTAACAAAGTATCCTATAAACAAATGATTTCTGAAGTTTCAGAAAATATAAAGTCAACCTCTGGAGCTTTATTAATTCTTCTAATGGTTGGTGCATTGGCAGGAACTTGGCTTATTAGTGGTGTTATCCCTTCTATGATTTATTATGGCTTACAAATTCTTAACCCTACAATATTTTTGGCTGCTTGTGTTATTATTTGTGCCATCATATCTATAGCAACCGGAAGTTCCTGGACAACATCTGCTACTGTAGGTATTGCACTTATAGGAATTGGAGATGCTTTAGGAATTTCTTTAGGAATGACAGCTGGAGCAGTATTATCTGGAGCTTATTTTGGAGATAAAATGTCCCCATTATCTGATACTACTAACCTAGCCCCTGCTATGGCAGGTGGAGAATTATTCTCTCATATTAAATATATGGCTTATACAACTGTACCTACTATTCTAATTACTTTAATCGTATTTATTGTTTTAGGATTTTTTCAAGATGCCTCGGGAGTTGCTGATACAAAAAAATTATTAACAGACCTTGATGCCACTTTTAATATTAATGGTTGGTTATTTATTGTGCCTATTGTTGTTATTGGATTAATTATCAAAAAAGCACCACCACTTGTAGCACTATTGGCAGGAACCATTTTAGGAGGTATTTTTGCTCTTATATTTCAACCTCATATTGTAGCCCAAATTGCGGGAGTTAAAACATTAGATTTTGTTTCTGCTTATAAAGGTATATTAAATGCAATCACGGTAAAAACCTCTATAGAAACTGATAATACTACTTTACAAGAGTTATTCTCTGCTTCGGGCAAAGGAATGGAAGGTATGTTAGGCACTATTTGGCTTATTATTTGTGCGATGGTATTTGGAGGCATTATGGATGCTATTGGAGCTTTAACAAGAATAAGTAGCGCACTTTTATCAATGGCATCATCAGTTTTTGGACTCTTTGCCAGTACGGTATGTAGTTGTTTAGCATTAAATCTTACGGCATCTGATCAATACTTGGCAATAGTAGTTCCCGGAAAAATGTTTTCCAAAGCTTTTAAAGACAAAGGACTCGCTCCAGAAAACCTAAGTAGAACGCTTGAAGATTCTGGGACAGTGACCTCTGTTTTAATTCCTTGGAACACTTGCGGTGCCTACCAAAGTGGTGTACTAGGAGTACCAGTAATAGACTATTTCTTCTATGCAATTTTTAACTGGTTAAGTCCATTTATGACTTTACTTTTTGCTGCTTTTAGAATAAAGATCAAACAACTAAGAGAAGCATAATATTCAACTATTTATCTATGGCAATACTTAAATATTAAATTTGAGCCAATAGCACATTTTTCTTTTGTAAATAGCTATGAATATAGCTTCATTCCTAATATCTTTACATTGAATTAAAAAAGTTTCTGATGAATATTATAGATAGTTTAAAATGGCGGTATGCGACAAAGAAATTTGATAACGAGAGAATACTTCCGCAAGAAAAAATAGATATACTTATAGAAGCATTTAACCTAACGGCTACCTCATACGGTTTACAACCTCTAAAACTTGTTGTAATAAAAAACAAAGAGTTGCAAAATGAGTTAACCCAACATTCATGGAATCAGAAACAAGTTGCTGACGCTTCTCATCTACTTGTATTTTGTATCGAAAAAAACATAGGAGAAGAATATATAAAAAAATACTTTGATCATGTAAAAGTGACTCGAAATACTCCAGAAGAAGTACTTAAACCTTTTAAAGAACAACTGGTATCTTCTTTTGAAAGCAAACCAGAAGAAGAGATATCCAACTGGGCAACAAAACAAGCATATCTTGCAATGGGTAATTTACTAACAGTATGTGCCATAGAAAAAATCGATGCTTGTCCTATGGAAGGTTTTATTCCTGAAAAATACAATGAAGTGCTTCAACTTGATAAAAAAGGTCTTTCATCGGTATTGGTGTTACCTATAGGATATAGAGCTGAAGATGACATGTTTTCAGAATTTAAAAAAGTAAGGCGTCCTATTGGGGATACTATCATTACTATATAATTGTATATTAACTATTTTAGTTTAACATATCTATATCAGATATCGAAAAAACTAAAATAGCAACTATAAAATCAAAACTCTTTTCGGTATTTTTGCCGTAAAGAGTTTTTAATTTTAAGAAGATAACTATGCCAGGATTTGAGATATTTGGTGCCGAAGAGCAAAAAGAAGTTCAAGATGTTTTGGACAACGGAGTATTAATGAGGTATGGGTTTGATCCTATGCGAAATGGGCATCATAAAGCCTTAGAGCTTGAGAAAGATCTGGCTAAAAAAATGCAAGTCAACTATGCTCAGGTAGTTTCTAGCGGAACCGCAGCACTTACAGTTGCTCTTGCCTGTGCAGGAATCGGATCTGGCGATGAAGTTATTATGCCTACATTTACTTTTGTTGCAAGTTTTGAAGCCATACTATCTGTAGGAGCAGTTCCTGTTTTATGTGATATCGATGACACACTTACACTTAGTCCAGAAGCTGTAGAAAAAAGTATCACTCCTAAAACCAAGGCAATAATGCCTGTTCATATGTGTGGATCTATGGCAGATCTTAAAGCGCTTAAAAACATTTGTGATCAACATAACCTAATCCTGTTAGAAGATGCCTGCCAGGCTATAGGAGGGTTTTATGACGGAAAGCCTTTGGGTAGTTATGGGGATTTAGGTTGTTTTTCCTTTGATTATGTAAAAACTATTACCTGTGGAGAAGGAGGAGCTATTATTACCAATTCTGAAACGTATGCCGATCGAGCACATAAATATCAGGATCACGGACATGATCATATCGGTAATGACCGAGGAGCAGAAAGTCATCCTTTTCTAGGATATAATTACCGAATATCTGAATTAAATGCAGCTGTAGGTGTTGCCCAGTTAAGAAAACTAGATCACACCATTGATGTCCAGAAAAAGAATTATACTATCTTACGTGATGCACTATCATCAATACCAGAAGTTACTTTTAGAAACGTTCCTGAAACAGGAGTAGAAAGCTATGCATTTCTAAGTATCTTTTTACCATCAGAGGAATTAGCAAGAAATACTCATAAAGCTTTTGGTGAACATGGGGTGGATGCTTGTTTTTATTGGTACGATAATAACTGGCATTATTATAAGAAATGGGAGCATCTTTTAGAACAGAAATCACTTGGTAAACTATCTCAAGAAGTACAATTAGGTCTTCGTCAGAATAAAACTTCATACCCAGCCAGTGATGCATGGATGAGTTGTACTGTATCTTGTTTAATCAAACTTAGCTGGACCGAAGAACAAGTAAAGGAAAGAGCTCTAAAAATGACGGAAGCTGTAAAAAGCGTTTTAGCAAATAGTAATCTACAAAAACATTTGTAAAACATACCTGTAGAGACAAGTCTCTTCAATGTATTAACCTTAGAAAAGGTCAATCGTAATAAGATATCAAAATAAAAATCCCGAGATATACTGAACTTCTTTTCAGTATATCTCGGGATTTTAAGTTTACAATTATATTTTTATTGAAACCTATTTAATTTAGGCTTCAATAAAATTTCATTAATAATTTACATATTCTACAATTTCTAAACCATACCCTATCATTCCAACACGTTTTTGTTGGACAGTATTATTAGACACCAATCTTAGTTTATGGATATTGATATCATGTAAAATTTGAGCTCCGATACCAAAGTCTTTGGCATCCATCTTTATTTTTGGGGCTCTCACCACCTCATTTCCATTTTGAATCTCCTTAAGCTCACTTAATCTTCTTAGCACATTAAGTGATTGTCTTTCTTGGTTAACAAAAAGAATAGCGCCTTTACCTTCGGTATTAACTCGTTTAAACATTGCATCTAATCGTTTATCTGCATTATTGGTTAATGTACCAAGAATATCATTGTTAAACAAAGTAGAGTTAATTCTAGTAAGTACCGGTTCATCTTCGCTCCAGTTGCCCAAAGTCAATGCAATATGTACTTGATTATTGGTAGTTTGTTGATAAGCTCGAAGTCTATACTTACCAAAACGTGTGACAATATCAAAATCTTCTTTCTTTTCTATCAAAGAATCGTGCTGCATTCTATAGGCTACCAAATCTTCTATAGAAATTAGTTTCAGATCAAATTTACTCGCCACTTCTACTAATTGTGGTAACCTTGCCATAGTTCCATCTTCATTCAAAATCTCTACAAGTATCCCTGCAGGTTTCAAACCAGCCAATCTTGCCAAATCTACTGCAGCTTCTGTATGTCCTGTACGTCTTAATACTCCTCCATTTTTTGCTCGTAATGGAAAAATATGTCCGGGTCTTCCTAAATCATGTGGTTTGGTATCCTCATCTACCAACGCTTTTATAGTCTTTGATCTATCATGAACAGAAATCCCTGTTGTACAACCATTACCAATTAAATCTACTGATACTGTAAATTGTGTTTCATGTAGTACAGTATTATTCTGAACCATCATTTCAAGACTCAATTCTTTACAGCGATCTTCTGTAAGAGGTGCACAAATCAATCCTCTACCATGCGTAGCCATAAAGTTAATCATCTCTGGTGTTACCTTATCTGCTGCTGCTATAAAATCGCCCTCATTCTCACGATCTTCATCATCTACCACAATAACTACCTTACCTTGTCGAATATCGTCAATGGCTTCCTGAATTGTATTCAATTTAACTTTATTTTTGATTTCGGTACTTTGTGACATAGTCTACTTATAATAATATTAACTCTGCAAAGATATCTAAAAAGAAATCTATTTTTCGGATTTAGAAGATCGTTTTGTAAAGAAATTCTTTATGGGCTGAACGATAATATCCATATTGAATACGCTTTGGTCGGTGGCTGCTCTATACGTTAAAAAGATACTTAAAGGGAATATAATTATTGTTGATATCCAAGAACCTAAAAACACAGGAATCCCATTCTCTTCTGCGCTATTTTTAGCAAAAATACCCACAAAATGATACGTAAGAAATAAGCCAACACCTATTACCATAGGCAGCCCTAACCCTCCTTTTCGAATAATAGCTCCTAATGGTGCTCCTACAAAAAACAATATAATACAGGAGATCCCTAACACATATTTATTATGCAATGACAACTCATACTTATTTAACCCTCTTTTCTTTCTTAATCGAGTACTCTTCGTAGATTCCATATTTTTTGCAATCGCCTCGACATTATTCGTCGCCATTTGATATATTTTAACTTTTTGTTTGGTATCAAAATAGTCATTGATTTGCAAGGTATCGTTCGTCGTTGTTTTTAGTGAATCGATTTTTATGTTTTTATTTAATCCATCGAATCCTATCCTTGCAGTTAACTGATTTTGCATTCTCTCCAAATCATTATTGATGCTACCTGATATTGTATCTATCTCTGCTTGTAGCTCATTTACATCCAACATATTATAACCTTTACTATGCTGTTGAGCATCAATATCAACATCTCCTAACTCTGATAAATCAATGTTAAGAATATACTTTTTAAAGTAAGTCTTTGTAAATGGCAGTTTCTTTCTTTTCTTATAAGAGGTTTGTTGAACTTCTTCATAGTGGTTACCATCATTAAGTATTAGCGTAACCAAATCAGAATCTTTATTACCCTTTAGTTCTCCACTTACTGCTTTTATTACTGTAAAATTACCAGGACGAGTTGCTTTTTTATGTATGATAACATCTCTAAGGTACCGATCATTATCTCCGTATTTTTCTGAAACCTTAATATTAATATCACCCAAATCATTAAATTGATTTGCTGTAATTACCAAAGCCGGTTTAACTTTTACAATATTCTTTCTAAGATTGATAAATCTTTTTTCTGCCATTGGCATAATGGTATTTGCAAATATAAAAGCACCTATCCCAAGAAAGAAGACAAAGATTGACAATGTTCTCATGGCCCTTTGCAATGATATACCAGAAGATTTCATCGCTGCAAATTCATAGTTTTCTGCAAAACTACCAAAAATCATAATCGAACTTAGCAATATGGTAAGTGGCAGTACCATAGGAAAAAGCCTTGGCATTGCATATACCAAAAACTTCATTATTACCGAAAGATCAAGGTCTTTTCCCGCTAATTCTGATATAAACAACCAAATGGTTTGCAATAAAAGAATAAACATGATAATGATAAAGAGCGGAAAAAAAGTCTTCAGAAAAGTAGTAACTATGTATTTGTCAAGAATTTTCACACGTTTTGTTTTTTCAAATCGTCAAGGTATCTACCAAAAAAATCAAAGAACGTATGTGTAAACACATTCGTTCTTTGAAATCTATTAAATAACCGCTTACGTTTTAATCCAGGCGGTTTATATAATAATTTTCATATTTAGATTCGTCGAATAGAAACAAGGTTTTAGAAATCGGTTGATTCGTTTTAAAACTATTTACCGTAATCGTCACATTGGTTCCGTTATTCTGCTTTTGAATCATTTTGTAAATATGCTTTGTTTCTTTATCAATACCAAGTAATATTTCTTTTAAATCGCTTTTAGAATCAATTGGCATTAATTTTACATATTGTACTTTTCTTCCGTTTACATTTTGCACAATATCCATCTTATAAGAGTATCCATCTTCATAAAACGTCAGCATTTTTGAAGGAGTAATACTAGAAGTATCCTCTTCATCTTGTGTAGAAACATTGATCTCTTCATCTTCGGGAATGATCACGTGTAACTTTTTTCCATCGTACATTTGCTCTGTACCCATCAGGCTAAGAAGGTATTTATTTCCTTGCAGTGTCACTTCACCTCTGGTTTCCTGAGAAACATTTTCTGTCGGATTGTTAAGAGCGTATTTAAAATTAATAACAATATTGTTATAATCTTTTACCTTTTTAGAAACTTCATCTAATAACTCTTTAGCATTTTGTGCATGAATTGAAGATATGCTAAATACACATAGTAGAAGTATTACTTTTTTAATCATTTTAATTATTTCTTCAGTTAATTATTAAATATACTTTATCTTTTATTTCACAGTGACTCTTATTCGTTGTCTAATAGCTGTTGCAATGCTACCAGATCTGTAACCAAAACTTGTCTAGCCTTACTGCCCTCGAAAGGACCAACAATGCCTGCAGCTTCTAATTGATCTATTAATCTACCTGCTCGGTTGTATCCTAATTTAAGCTTTCTTTGCAATAATGACGCAGATCCTTGTTGTGCTGTTACAATTATTTCTGCTGCCTCTGCAAATAATTTATCTCTATCTTTCTTATCTATATCAAGACTTGTGCCACTTTCTTCTCCTACATATTCTGGCAGCAGATGAGCATCTGGATATGCTTTTTGACTACCTATATATTCTGTGATACGTTCAACTTCTGGAGTATCTACAAAAGCACATTGTATTCTAACTACATCATTACCTTGAGTAAACAACATATCTCCTCTACCAATAAGCTGATCAGCGCCGCCAGCATCCAAAATCGTACGAGAATCTATTTTTGATGTCACTCTAAATGCAATTCTGGCAGGGAAATTAGCTTTGATCATACCAGTTATAACATTTACCGAAGGTCTTTGGGTTGCAATAATTAAATGTATACCAATAGCCCTTGCCAATTGAGCCAATCTTGCAATCGGTGTTTCAACCTCTTTTCCTGCAGTCATAATTAAATCTGCAAACTCATCAACTACCAATACGATATAAGGTAAAAATCGATGTCCATTTTCGGGATTTAATTTTCTTGTTTTAAATTTCTCGTTGTATTCTTTAATATTTCTTACCATCGCCTGTTTTAGCAGGTCGTATCGGGTATCCATTTCGATGCATAAGGAGTTTAATGTATTAATAACCTTTGTATTATCGGTTATAATAGCTTCTTCTGTATCTGGTAATTTTGCTAGGTAATGCCTTTCTATTTTATTAAAAAGTGTAAGTTCTACTTTTTTGGGATCTACCAATACAAACTTTACTTCTGCTGGATGCTTTTTATACAATAAAGAAGTCAAGATGGCATTAAGTCCTACCGATTTTCCTTGTCCGGTAGCTCCTGCCATTAATAGGTGTGGCATTTTTGCCAAATCTACAACAAAGGTTTCATTAGAAATAGTCTTACCTAAAGATAGAGGAAGTGCCATTTCTGCTTTTTGAAACTTTGAAGACGAGATAGCAGAGCGCATTGACACTATGGTTGCCTTCTTGTTTGGAACTTCAATACCTATCGTTCCTTTTCCTGGTATTGGTGCAATAATTCTAATGCCTAAAGCCGCTAATGACAAAGCGATATCATCTTCTAAATTTTTAATCTTTGAAATTCGTACGCCCGCCTCGGGTACAATTTCATATAAAGTAACAGTAGGCCCTACAGTAGCTTTGATTTGTGCAATACCAATCTTATAATTCTTAAGAGTCTCTACAATACGATTTTTATTTTCTTCTAACTCTCCTTGATCTATAGTAATCCCACCAGTATTCGAAGAATAATCTTTTAATAATTCGATAGAAGGGAATTTATAATTTCCTAATTCTAGTTTAGGGTCAAACTCTCCAAAATCCTTTACCAATTTATCACTTAGGTTTTCTACCACCTCTTCTTCGACGGTGGTTTCGACCTCCATCGCGATATCCTCTGGGTTATCTTGGGACTTGATAATCAATTTCTCTACAGCTTCATTATCTTTTATAGCCTCTTTATATAGATCATTTACTTTTGGAGTTAATACAATTTCTTTTTCTACCTCTTTTTTATCAATATGATTATTGGTCATTATCTTATCTGTAGTATCTATAACCGCTCCATTGGTTACTTCTTCTACAAGAGGATTTTTTTCCTGTATTGGTTCTTTTTGTTCTTTACTTAGGTGGTTTGATTTTGATCTATCACCTCTGGACACATCTTTTTGTGGACTTTTTAATGATTCAGAAATTTTTTCTGGGGTATATCTCAGTCTAACTACTATATATATGATAGCAAAAAAAGCAAGTACAAGAACGGTGCCTATAAATCCGATATAATCATTTAAAAAATCATTAGTTTCAAAACCAATAATACCAGCCAGTAACCCTCCTTCTTTTTCAACAAAACCAAGAGTTACAGATACCCAAAGCATTACCAGCATTCCCCAAAACCAAAATCCTAAAAGTCGTTTTTTATTTAAATCAAAAAACATGTACACTCCTGTTAGCGAAGTCAATACAGGAATAACCAATGCTGATATCCCAAATCCTTTAAAGATAAAGAAATGGCTTACTGCCGCTCCAAATTTGCTAAGCCAATTTTTGGTTGCAGAGGTTCTATTATAGAACTGTGAAATTTCACTTTGATCAATTCTCCAATTGAAAAAAAATGAAACAAAAGCAAAAAACAATCCTATACCCAAAAAAAATAAGAAGCTACCTAAAACAACTTTTTGTTGTCTAGATAGCATAAATTTTTCTTTTAATGTAGTTTTTGGTTTTTTTACCGTCTTCTTTTTGGTGCTTACCTTTCTTTTAGCCATTTTTCGGATCTATTATCGCAAAAATACGAATATCTATATTGGAACGTAAAAAAGCTAAAAAAATTTCTATCTCAAATACGGAAAATAGATTAACACCCCGATTATGACGGCAGTAATTGATGCTATAAAAACAGCTCCTGCTGCGATATCTTTTATAAAACCAATTTTATTATGAAAGTCAGGATGAATAAAATCTGCTATTGCTTCGGCAGTAGTATTTAAACCTTCTATACTCATTACCAAACCAATAGCAAATATTTGCATCATCCATTCTAATGGAGTAATATGAAAATAAAAACCTAAACCTGTCATAAGTATCCCTATTACTGCTTGTACTTGTATGCTTGGTTCTGTCTTCAAAAGCATCAAAACACCTTTAAACGCATAACGCACACCTCTAAGTCTACCTATAACAAATTTTAAAATTTTACTCATATAATCTAACAACTAAGATAATGTTTTAAGTGCTGCAGCATAATCTGGTTCCTGAACTATTTCTGGTACTTGTTCTGTATACTGAACTGTTCCATTCTCATCAAGAACAATTACCGCTCTGGAGTGTAATCCTTGTAAAGGCCCGTCTGCTATTTCTAATCCATAATTTTTACCAAACTCACCTGCTCTATAATCAGAAAGGTTGGTTACATTTTCTATTCCCTCTGCACCGCAAAAACGATCTTGAGCAAAAGGTAAGTCATGAGAAATACATAGTACCTTGGTATTTGACAAGCTACCTGCTTCTTTATTAAATTCGCGAACCGAAGCCGCACAAATTCCTGTATCTATTGATGGGAAAACGTTTAACACAACTCTTGATCCCTTATAGTCTGATAATTTTATCGTTGATAAGTCTGTTTTTACCAATTCGAAATCGGGAGCAGTCTGCCCTACTTCGGGTAATCTTCCTATCGTATTAATTGCGTTTCCTTTTAAAGTTATTGAAGCCATAATAAATGATTTGTTTTTGTGTTTCTAAAATTAATAAGATTATATGATACTATCTAAAGTATTTTTTCAAAATTAAATACCTTCTTTAAAATAATCAAGAATCAATAGCCCCCTGTACTCGTTTCATAAAATCATTAAGAGCTTCTTTCTGAGACACGCCTTCTTTTACCTTTTTTTCTACCTCTAGAGCTCCATACATATTAGAAATAAGCTCTCCTACTACATCTAATTCTTCATCTTTAAGAGAAGAAACCTCTGTTATTGATTCTAAAGTTTCGATGGTTTCTACAATAAAATCTTCATCATTTTCCTGTATAAAACGTACCAGGTGTTTAATTATTGGTAACCTCATTCACTAATTCTTTAAGAATGTCAAATTTATTTGTTTGAGCCTGATTCACAAAGTTTCCTTTTTTAAAGGTTGCAAAAGTAGGCAAATTGTCTACCGTGGCCATTTTTCTAGATTCTGGAAACTTTTCTGCATCTACAATTACAAAAACAGCTTGTTCATTTTCTGAAGCCAATTTCTTAAATTTTGGTTTCATAATTCTACAGTTCCCACACCAGGAAGCAGAATATTGTACAATTACAGTCTCATTACCATTTACCAATTCTGACAGGTTATCTGTATCTAATTCTTGTAACATACGTGCTAAGTTTTAAGTTAAAAAAAGTTCTCTAGAAACATCATATCTCTAGAGAACTTTTAGAGCAAAATATTTTATTAATTAGCTGCTAAGTATGATGCAACTCCTTCTCTGTTAGCATTCATTGCCTCTTTACCTTCTTCCCAGTTTGCAGGGCATACTTCTCCATTCTTTTGAACATGAGAATAGGCATCTATCAGACGTAAAAATTCTGCAACATTTCTTCCTACAGGCATATGATTCACACCTTCATGAAAAACAGTTCCTTCTTCATCTATCAAATAAGTAGCACGATAAGTTACATTATCTCCTTCTACTGTAACAACACCAGTTTCTTCGTCATAAGATTCATTCGTAATATCTAAAATACCTAATGTACTAGATAGATTACGATTAGAATCTGCAAGGATTGGATATGTTACGCCTTCTATACCTCCGTTATCTTTAGAAGTATTTAACCATGCAAAATGCACTTCTGGAGTATCGCAAGAAGCTCCTATTACAACAGTATTTCTCTTTTCGAATTCTTTTAATGCTTCTTGAAATGCATGTAATTCTGTCGGACAAACAAATGTAAAATCTTTTGGATACCAAAAAAGCAATACTTTTTTATTATTATTTTTAGCCTCTTCCAAAACGTTAAGCTTAAAAGTATCCCCCATGTCGTTCATTGCATCAACGTCAATATTTGGGAATTTTTTACCTACAAATGCCATACTTTAATTTTTTAAATTTTATATGATTAATAATTATCGTACAAATATACACCTACTTCATAAACATTCATTACTACATAATTTTAATTCCTTATATCAAAATAGTTTTTACTAATCATAGCTTGAATCACATCAAAAGTTAACAAAAATCCTACAAATTATACTAATAACCTACATAAATTACGGATAAATAGCACTTTTTTTACGGTGAAGTGCACTCCCTTCGATCTATTTTTGTATTTTCGCTTAACAAGACTTTTTAGAAACCTTACTATTGATAAGCCTACTTCGACATATTTGCTTAGTGACATTAATGGGTTGTACATTTATACTACAATCCCAATCTTTGGCTTCAGACAGTATTCAAAGTTATATTGCAAAAGCCGAAAAACTTCAGGAAGAATATAAATACGAGCAATCCCTTGAGATTGCTAAAGCTGCTTTACAAAATGCAAAATATAATAATGATGATGAAAGTCTTGCTCACATCTATAATATAATAGCCAAAAATTATGAAATTAGTGAGGACAACAATAAAGCAAGAAGTAATTATAGCCGGGCATTAACTCATGCAAGAAGCTCTAATAGTAAAGTATTAGAAACCGACTTATATAATAATTTGGCTCGAGTATATACTCAAAACGAGTTAACCAGAATAAAAGGAGTTGCACATTATAAGAAATCGTATGATTTTGCTTTCAAACTGAATGATACTTCAAGAATGATACGGCCTTTGTTAAATCTTGGGGAGTATTACATTGGCAAGAATGATTTTGAAAGCGCCTACCAATATTTATCTCCCACCAGAAAATTGGTACATACAAAATCTTCAAATCTTGTTAAAACAAAATTAAATGGACTTTTAGGACGTTATTTTCTAAGTGTTAGGCGCTATGAAAAATCAGAAGAATACACCAATGAAGCAATAAGTTTTGCAATAAGCGAAACCAAAAATACTAAAAACAATGACGAGTTAATCTCTACTTATTTTGAAGAACTTGCAATTGCTTATGAAACCAAATCAGAACTTTATAGAAAACAAAAAGATTTTCAGAAAGCCTACAACTATCAAAAGAAGCAGTTTCAAAATATATTAAAAGCAAAAGATTTTAAGAAACTTAAAGAGCTTCGTCGTGCAAATATTAAATACGAAGTTGACCTATATAAGACTAAAGCAAAAAAAGCAGAATCAGAGCAAAAAGAAAGTGAATCTGAAGTTTTGAAATGGAGGATTAGTATTATTCTGGGGATTGTATTGATCCTTACTTCTTTAACTTTTTTAATTAGTTCGTACAGAAATAACTTACAAAAGAAAAAGCTTAATAATGATCTTATTGATAAAAACAAGGAGCTTATTAGTGCAAAAGAAACCGCAGAACAAGTATCTACGTTAAAATCTCAGTTTATTTCTACTGTAAGTCATGAACTTAGAACTCCACTATATGGTGTTATTGGGCTTACTTCGCTTCTCATGGAAAATCCTGATGAGAAAAAAGCTCATGAGTACCTAGAATCGTTAAAGTTTTCTGGAGATTATCTATTGGCACTGATTAATGATGTACTTCAGCTTAGTAAAATAGAAACAAATGAGGTAGTTCTAGAAAAAGTATCTTTTGATCTAAGAAAACTTATTGAAGGAATTGTAAACTCTCTTCAAACCAAACAAAAAAGTAATAGTAATAATGTACACATTTCTATTGATGAAAAAATAAACTCTACCCTACTCGGAGATTCGATACGATTATCTCAAATATTAATAAACTTAATTGGTAATGCGCTTAAGTTTACTAAAAATGGAAATATTTGGGTAAATGTAAATTGTCTCGAAGCTAAAGACGATAGTTATAAATTACGTTTTATTATTAAGGATGATGGTATTGGAATACCACAAAACAAACAAAAAACCATTTTTGACAACTTTGCCCAAGTAAAAAATGAAAATCAGGAATATGAGGGTACAGGGCTTGGATTGGCTATTGTGAAAAAGCTTATTCAGCTTCATAATAGTGAGATTTATATTAAAAGTGAAGAGAATAAAGGGTCTGAGTTTTACTTTGATCTCGCATATGAAAAAGCCATAAAAGGGCAAGAGATTTCATTAAATACAGGAGAAAATTTAAGTATTGGAACCAGCAATTTTTATATTCTCATTGTAGATGACAATAGAATTAACCAAATCGTGACTCAAAATATTCTAAAAAAGAAAGGATATACGTGTAATATTGCTAACAATGGTATGGATGCTATTAATCTCTTAAAGAATGAAAAGTTTGATCTTGTACTAATGGATATCAATATGCCAGAAATGAATGGCTTGGAGGCTACAAAGGTAATACGAACTTTTAACAAATCGGTTCCTATTATTGCATTAACCGCGGTAGAAGAGGGAGAGATAAAGAATCAAGCCTTATCTGTAGGAATGAGTGATATTATTATAAAACCATATGATACACAGCAATTTTTTCAGACCATCATGAGAAACATTTCTAAAGTAAAAATGAACTAATTTAGTGAATCATCTTTTTGAACAAAGGTTATAATTCCCTTAAACTCTATTCAGTTTCCTTATAAAATTATAATTTTATCTCGATTATGTATCAAATGCTATTAAAATTACATTTCTAAACTACTGTAGATTCATTCTATGCTACAAAATGTTTTTTACTTGTATACATAAGAAATTAAGAAAAAACACATATGAAATTAGATATTTTGGCAATTGGTGCCCATCCTGATGATGTAGAACTAAGTTGTTCTGGTACTATTGCAAAAGAAATTGCAAACGGAAAAAAAGTTGGTATTTTAGATCTTACCCGAGGGGAACTTGGTACCAGAGGAACACCCGAAATAAGGGACCTAGAAGCTAAAAAAGCTTCTGATATATTAGGAGTCTCTATTCGCGAAAATCTTGCATTTAAGGATGGTTTTTTTATTAATGATAAGAACCATCAACTAGAGATTATCAAAGTATTACGTAAGTATCAACCAGAAATTGTATTATGTAACGCTATAAAAGATCGCCATATAGATCATGGTAAAGGTAGCAGTCTTACTAGTGATGCTTGTTTTTTATCTGGGTTAAGAAAAATTGAAACCTCGATCGATGGTGTTATCCAAGATCCCTGGAGACCTAAACATGTATATCACTATATCCAGTGGTTACATATTGAACCTGATTTTGTAGTAGATATAAGTAACCATATTGACAAAAAGATGGAAAGCGTAAAAGCGTATTCTTCTCAATTTTATGACAACAATAGCAAAGAACCAGCTACTCCTATCTCTAGCAAGAACTTTTTGGATAGTGTTAAGTACCGTGCAGCCGATTTAGGAAGAATTATTAATGTAAAATATGCAGAAGGGTTCACTGTAGAACGCTATGTAGCAGTCAATTCTATTTTTGACTTAATTTAATTTAAAAAAATGTTTTGCAGAAACGTAGAAATACTTTATTTTTGCAGCCATAATTAAAACGGTGGTTGTAGCTCAGTTGGTTAGAGCGCCTGATTGTGGTTCAGGAGGTCGTCGGTTCGAGACCGATCTTCCACCCGTATTGAAAACCTCGCTAATAGCGGGGTTTTCTTATTTTATCTCCATTTACATAACTTCTTATTTTGCATAATTGCGCTAAAAAACTATAAATTCGCACTAAAATTTTACGGAAAGCTTATGATAGATTTTATAATAAATGAAAGCTAAATTAAGAACAATAAACCCCTTACTTAATACATAGTAATAAGTAGAACTCCAAATATCAAAGATTAATATCGTATCAAAAATTCTTATAACACTTTAGGCAATACCCAGAATAAGACGTGCTTGGGTTATAACAAGCACATTTTCCTTGTGTCCATTTTTTCCATCGATATATTTGAAAACTTAGCCATTGTAAAATATCCATATTAAAAATGATTTTAATTAATACTAAACGACTGTTTTCTATCAAATTAAGTATAAACTAAAGATAGCAATCCTATATATACCATATTTATGGTTTTCCTCACAGCTCCTAAAGTTTTATTATGTTTATGATGTTCAGGCTTTGTGTTTTTATACTATTATGGCTAGTGAATAATCAAACTCCCTAAGAAAATAATATATTTTGAAGAGTAAAAAGGAAATTAAACGCGGCGTTGATGGTAATTTTTAATCATTAGAGATAAGCTTGAAAAAGAAAAATGCGACAGCTGCCCATTTCTTATCGATCCCTTTGGCATACCCTATAGTAGCATAACTACTATTCTGAACAGTTCCATTATCCTTTATATAACCAATGGTGGCATAACTACTATTCTGTATGGTTCCATCATTTTTAACATAACCTACCGTAGCATAGCTATTATTTTGTATCGCACCATTGCTTTTTATATAGCCAATGGTAGCATAACTACTATTTTGAATGGTTCCATCATTCTTAATATATCCCACAGTAGCATAACTACTATTTTGAATGGTTCCATTAGCTTTTATATAGCCAATAGTACTGTAACTGGCCGCCTTCAAGGTCTGAGCATTAAGAAAATTACTAATCAATAATAAAATCGAAATAAATACTATCTTTTTCATCAGTCTTAGATTTAATTAAGAATATCTCTTATGATATAGGGTGTCTTTCTGCTTATAATTTGGGTTGGGCCTAAAATTATATATTGATTTTAATGACATAAGTGACTTTCTTTGGTAACTCAGCTTTTAAAATCCTTTTTTACAGAACTCATTTCTATTACATAAGTATCATATTTTTTACTATTAATTATTACAACATCTGTGCCTAAAACTATTCTATTTTGCACACCACCTTGTTGTCGGTACTTATTTTTTTAAAACGGAAATATATCAAGATTTAAGAACTCTTTACTGCAATATATTATCATGGTAAATCGACTTATGCATTAAGTTTTTTATACATAATATAAGTATCTATTAATCCTAATTTAGAATGTCTAAATCCATTAGGTGTCGTCCCTATGATTTGAAAGCCATATTTTTTCCATAAGGCTACAGCTCCTTCATTTGTACTTACCACGATATTAAATTGAATCCCTTCAAATTTTCTCTTTTTTGCTATTTGCAAAGAATGTTCGCATAGTTTTTTTCCTACTCCTTTACCTTGAGCGTTTGGATTTACCATATAACTACAATTCGCAATATGATTCCCTAAATCAATTTGATTAGGTTTGATTATGTAGGTTCCTAATATGATTCCCTCCTCTTCGATGACATAAGTTTCCATATAATCTGCAAACCAATGTCTTCGCAATTCTTTTTTTGGAGTATTAGGATCAAAAACATAAGTATCTCCTGTTTCAATAACTTTTGAGAATATTTCCCATACTTTATCAAAATCTTCCTCAATTGCCTTTCTTACAATCATTTGCAATCATTTTTTAATTAATTATCTCACGCTTGCTTACACAACACTGTCTAAAATCTTGAAGAATTAATCTCGATTGTTTCAACCTTATAATAACCAGGCTCATATTCTAAATCCTTAGATTCTTTTTCTTCAACATATTTCTCTGCCTCATCGATCGCCGTATAAATAGTATCAATTTTTCTGACTATTTGACCAAATCCCTCTTCAAATAGGCTCACAACAAATAACTGTTTAAGATGCTCTGTTTGTTCCTTATTAATAAGTTTAGAAACATCTTCTATGGTAATATCTTTTTCTAGATCGACCTCTCTATAACCCTGCTCTCCCCATTCATCTTTCTGTTTACATTTCTCTATATATACCTCTCTATTCTTTTTTGCATCATTATACGCTCTAAAAACACCAATAATAATATCATGATATGTGTATGCAGATATCTTTCTTTTTATTAAAAACATTTCTCCTTTTATATTGTATTATTAATGACATTGCGATGCTTATTTTAAGTATAACAATGGCTAAATTTAGTCATATTTCTAATATGATTTTATCGCTTAGGTTAACAAAAAATGATCTTCTTTCTGATCAATAAATCTTTATACTAAATATATTCCTAATACCTCAATTATTTAATTTCTATAACCTCTCCATCATCAGGGATATATGTTTTTTCTATGAATCCATGCTTACCTAACTCTTTTTCTAATTGTTCTCTGGATGTAGGACAATGGTTTACAGCTTCTAAATGATTTGCTATGACTTTTCCTGGTGAATTTTTGACAAATTTTAGAATATCGTTCATGGTCATTAATAAGGGTTTAAAAATATCCAATTGCGCAGTACCAGAAGCCACGACACTAATTTCGGGTTTATATACTTTAAGTACCTTATCAACGTCTTCTGTATATATGGTATCAGAGCTTAAATAAATAGATTTTTCATTAGGCAGTTGGATAAAAAAGCCCATCACATTTCCCATTGGTTTGGCTACAAAACCATATCCGTGTTTTGCCGGAATCCCTTCGATTGTGCCTCCTAAAAATTGGGTTTGCTTCCAATAGTTAACGGTTTGAACTACATTCAATCCTCTTTTTTTAAGCTGTCGAGCGTCTTTAATACTGCAAATTACCGGGATTTGCTTCTTTTTCAAGAATTTTTCTGCTGCTTTATCCAAATGATCGGGGTGTAAATGTGTAATTAAACAATGTGTAGTTTTATCAACTATTTCCATCGCATTATCAAAAAGATCTACAATTGGATTTCTTTGAGGCTTAAACCGAAACAACGTAAATGTTGGTCCAGCAGCTCCTTTTTGACCTAACATTGGGTCAACCAGAATGACTTTGTCATTCGTTTCGATTATCATTGTGGCATTTCTTATATGGTGTATTCTCATAACGTTGTATTTGTAGGTACAAAACTGAGAATGAAAACTTAAATTTTCATTGATCCAAATCAAGAAATCCTTTTTCTAATACGACTAAGGGTTTCTGGAGTAATATTCAAGTAAGAAGCGATATGGTATTGAGGAACTTTTTCTAACCAATGCGGTCTATAAATAAACAATTCTTTATACAATTCATCAGCTGTTTTTGTTAACCTATTATACTCTAACAGTTCCTTTTGACGTAACAATTTCTGAAATGACAAGTCTATAAAAGATTTCCCACATTCATACTTTTGCAGCAATTCTCGAAATGCTTTTTTATCAATACTTAGTAGCTCAATGTCTGTAAGACTCTCCTGATTCTTTTTGGTTTTCAAGTCATTGTTGAATGATGATAAATCTGTTATGAATTGCGGTTTCGTATAAAAATTAATATTGGTTTCTTTTTCTTAAGTAGCATAATACTCTCTTATAACACCTTGGTTTAAAAAACGTAGTTCTTTTTCTTCATTTTCTGATATCAAAATTTGACTTCCTTTTTTAAATCTCGCTATTTTGAACAAAGAAAGTAATTCTCTTAAGCCTTCTTTATTAAGAGGGTATTTGGTTTCAAAAAATTGTGATATTTCTTTAAGTTCGGGGGTCATTTTTAAATTTATAACTAGGTAGTATACATCTGGCTATTTACTTATTTCTTTTTTTATTACGTTAATAATTTCTGCACTTACCCAGTATATATCCTGATTACTGGTATAAAATAAATACTTACCATCATGAGACACAAAAGGGCAAAGCTCATGTTTTTTTGTATTTATTTTATCTCCCATATTCACAGATTTTGTCCATGTACCATCTGTATTTTTGAAACTAATATAAAGATCCCCTCGACCTAGGCCTTCTGGTCTCCTTGCGCAAAAAATGATATAGGTTTCTTTTGGATCTATAAAAACATCTGCTTCATAGTTTGAAGTGTTGATTGAATGATCCAGTGCAATTGCTTCCTGAAATTTTCCATCAATATTTTCAGAAAAATAAACATCAAAATCGTTTCCCCTTTTTTCTGATGTTATTTTATTTGATGAAAAATACATAGTTCCCGTTGCTGTAAACGATATGTAATATTCATCTCTATTGGTATTGATATTGGATCCTGCATTGATAGGGTCTGACCATTTATCTCCCTCTTTTTCTACGTACCAAATATCATGATCTTGCTTGGCATCCACCCCATCTAATGTTCGTTGTGATATGAAATATAATCGCTTTCCGTCTGGAGAAAGAAAAGGATCATTATATCCATATTTTTCGTGAGACAGGATGACTTTTGGCTTGCTCCAACCACTATCTTTTAATTCTGTATAATGTATCTCTGTTCTTCCACCAATATCTACCCCATAATAAAAAGCCGTTGCTTCTTTATTAAAAACCGAACCAAACTCTGATTGCTCGCTTTTGGAAATAAGGCCGGGAGCAAACACCTTTGGAGTTAATGATGGAGGTTCTTGTTCAAGATACTTAAGTTGGTCACCTTTTTTTTGCGAATAACCTATGACAGGAATTAATAAACCCCAGAAAAGAAAATTAATTAGCAATCTCATATGTTTTAATTTTTATTTGTTAAAAGCAACTCGAAATACACATAACGTACCATGACTAAATGTAGCAAAATTTATAATACCAGAACACCAAGCTTGTATACCTTATTTATCTTCCCTCCTATTTTATCGTAGAAACAAAAAAATCGAGAGCTCAGGCTCTCGATTTTTAAATTTGATTGGTACTAGGTTATTATTATTTATTACTCTTTAACAAAGTTGATTTTTTTACCTCTATTATCTTGTAAAACGTACCCTCCTGTTCTTAAAGAGCTAACATCTAGCTGATAGGTACCTGCCAAAGGAAACTCTTTGGTAATCACAGAAGCACCGTTAGAAGTACTGTGAATAGTAATTTGTGTATTATCGATTACGGTAACATTTAAAACATCTCTTACAGGAATCGGAAATGCTACTGTAGTTTCAGGCTCTTCTGCAGTACCTGGTATTACATGCGATGGCTTGATAATAAGCCCTTGTGCTACAGCATTATTATCCTCATTAGACTCTGCAATAACATTTTCTGTATCTAACACTATAATCAACTTGTGCTGTAACAATTCATTTAACTTATGTTGTAAGTCGATTGATCCTCCTGGACCAGGAAAGTATCGATCCCAACGATTAAAAAAACGAATACTATGAGACTCATTAGCATCTAGTGCAGGAATATTAGAAATGGTGCGTATTAACTCATCATTCGCATCTAATTTATTATCTCTAGAAAGGTAACATTTTACTGTACTTGTCTTTCCTGTAGCGGCACTACCTTGATTTGTTACCTGAAATTCTACATCATATACCACTCCTTTTACATGAGGAGCATAATAATCAATGCTTCCGTATGCCGCTATAGCAGTGCTTACCAAATCAGAGTTACCCGAGATATTAATTCTTTTAAAATCTGTATTATTAGATTCATTAGACTCTCTTTCCTGCTCATTACTATCTACTTCAAAAACCAGATAACGTTTTCCTATAACACCTCCATCAATTCTACTATCACTTGGTATCGTAATAATGGCATCGTTTGTAACACGTTCTCCTTCATAAACAGGGTCTACATTAACTCCTAAAACCTTTACAGCGTTATCTGTAATTTCTGGGGTTTCTGAAAGGTAAACGGTAAGATAAGTTTGTACAGCAGGAGCATTCCCCTGGTTTTGTATCGCCCATCCTATTTTTACTTGATTACCTTCTATACCTGTTAACGGCAAATCTGTAGAAGACACTACTAAATCAGACTTTGCAGTTACCAATACCTCTATGTCCTCTGCTTTAACATTGTCTGATTCACTCGCTTCTGCAATTTCATTATCAGCATCTACATGAAAAAGGATGTAATAATTTCCTGCGGATACATCTGAAGGAATCTGTACCCAAAGATATTGTACGGGTCCTTCGTTTCCTTCTACTAATTCTGGTACTACAGCACTACCTAAAAACAAATCATCTCTGGATGATTCACTATCCTTAGAAAGATAGAACTTGATTTTACTTTCTGGGGCTGCTGTATTATTTCTACTCTTTACAGACCAACTTAATAAAGCATACTCTCTTGCCTGAACAACACTCGACACTTGTGATGTAGAAATGGTTACATCAATATCCTGTGCGAATAAAAATGGGGAGGACATTACTATGAATGCCATTAAAATAAATTGCTTTTTCATGTTTGTTTTGTTAAAATTTTTTATGTGTAATTATTAAAATTAAACGTCACTAATCGACACCGCAAAACAAACACTTCTGGTGAGTGAATCTATTAAGTATTTGTTAATTTTTACAAGTAAAAATTAACAAAAAAATATTTGCAAATAACCGCCATAATCAAAACTTGGTATAGCCTACGACTACCGATTAAAACAATTATATAAACGCCAGTAATTTATGTATAAATAGGCAATCATTTTCTCATCTATTTAATGTTTCTTCACTAAAAAAGGCTACCCAAAACGGATAGCCTTTAACATATATTTAGTACTATTTTTACTTATTCTCCTTCACTATCGGCGCCATCTACAACAATTCTATCTAATCTATTGGCAACTTCCCAAGCAGTGTAAAATACTAATTGTGCTCTTTTGGTCAATAGCTCATATTCTATTTTATCTGCCGTATCTGTTGGTTTATGATAATCTTCATGCACCCCATTAAAATAAAATATAATAGGAATGTTATGTTTTGCAAAGTTATAATGATCACTTCTGAAATAAAATCTATTTGGGTCATCTTTGTCATTATAAGTATAATCCAAATCCAATTGGGTATAAGTCTCATTTACCTTCTCACTTATTTCATGTAAATCTGTACTTAAACGATCACTTCCAATTAAATAAATATAATTTCTTTTATCTTCATCTTCATGATTTTTATCTACTCTACCAATCATATCAATATTAAGATCTGCAATTGTTTTTTCTAAAGGAAACACAGGGTTTTCTGTATAAAACCTAGAACCATACAATCCTTTCTCTTCTCCTGTAACATGTAAAAATAAAATGGATCTTTTTGGGCCAAAACCATCTTTTTTCGCTTCTTTAAAAGCTTCTGCGATTTCTAACATACTCACGTTTCCTGAACCATCATCATCAGCGCCGTTATAAATATTCCCTTCCTTATCGATACCAATATGATCATAATGCGCAGAAATCACTATTATTTCTTCTGGTTTTTCTGTCCCCTTTATATAGGCCAGTACATTTTCTGAATCGTTGATACCTCCTCTAAAATACGAACTGGGTATTTCCTGAAAGTAATCATCTCCTCCTAACGGAGAAGGAATCCCCATTTTCTTATATTGTTTCTTTAAAAACTCTGCCGCTTTCTTTTGACCTGGTTCTCCTGTATCACGCCCTTCAAATTCGTCACTGGCAAAAGTGTATAAATATTCTTTTAATTCTTTTGCCGTAATTTTTTTTGCATAGTTAATTGCTACATTTTCTCTACTTGCACTTTCTGTAGAATTATTTTTAGCTTCATTTGTCGAAGAATTACGAGGAGTACCGCAGCAACAAGCTATAAAAGAAGCAATTACAATAACACTATTTTTCATATGTATTTTTAATTAGTAAAGTACAATATACTTAAATCATTACACATGACTATATGATTAATATTTTTTTGGCAAATACTTTTAATTTTTTTTCAAATTATTCTTTTTAGATTAAAAAAAGGTTTTATATTTGCACCCGCATTCAGGGAATACTTGATGAGACTAAACACTGGAGAAATGGCAGAGTGGTCGAATGCGGCAGTCTTGAAAACTGTTGAGGGTCACACCTCCGGGGGTTCGAATCCCTCTTTCTCCGCAAACAAAAACGCTTCAATACATATTGAAGCGTTTTTTGCTTTTTATACTATAAGTCCAAAGTTGAAACCGGATCAAAACCAATTGTTATGTTTATACAAATAAAATCGTAAATCTCTTATCATCAGGTCATTTATTTTCGGGATGATTAACATATCAGGATGAGCGAAACGGTTAATATGATGTGTTATAAAATCATTTTCACCTATTTCGAACTGATCCCTTCTCTTAACATTGTAATGCTCTTCTACACTTTTAAGTTGTTCATCAAATGATCCGTGGTAACCCATAAGGCTTGTTTTCATCATAAAAAAGTTATTTACAACTTTTTTATGATGAAAATTCTTATGATTTTATATTATTAATATAAAGTCAGAATATAAATGATTTAAATACCTTTATATTGAAACATATTTTATTATGCCTCTATATATATTCCACGCAAGTTCTTTTTGAAATTCGGGATTTTTTAGATGAACATAATCATCCCAATAATCAAAAAATAAACATTCTAATAAAACAGCTGGACATTTTGTTTTTCTTAATACATAATAATCTAACTCATCGAACTTTCTCTCTTTATCCAAATCACCATCTACAAAATAATCAAACCTAAGCTTTAGATCAAGTTCATTGTATAACTGCTTCACTTCATTCCCAATACAAGTTGTAAGTTGGTCACTTTTAGTTTTTCCTTTTGATGTAAAAATGGAAAAACCACTCGCATTATGGTTTTTTGATGCATTTGAATGTATAGATACAAATAGTGTGTTAGAAGCGGGATACGAATTTGCTACTTTAACTCTATACGACAAAGTCAAATCTCTTGGATCAGAAGCTTTAACGGTAGTTACAATATTTAAATTTGAGTGAGACTTTAGAAATATTTCTAATAACCCTCCAATTTGTCTATTTAACACACCTTCGTAGGCAATTTCACCATTAGTAAATTCATACATTTTATCTGGAGCTGTCGTATACTTCCTATTTTTATCGAGGCCTCCATGACCAAAATCTAAAATAATATTCTTCATGCAAATAATAACTTAATTCATCTGATTTATATAGTACCAAAGATGTAACTTACTAATAAACAGCAACAATCTCCTATTCTTTGGTAGATTTTATAATTTGTTACAAAGCACCTAAAAGTAATTTCGATAATGGACGCCCCGAATTTTTATAATCATCAGAGTTAATATATTCTTCCATATATGCTTTAAAACTAAGAGGATTATCATTATTTAATTGAGAATTTAAATAATTTATTGCCGCATAAGTTGCAACAATTTCTGATGCAATATCTTTTGTGATGTAAAATTTAGATTTCAGTATATTTTGACTACTAATAATTACGCGAGTCCTTTTTTCTTCTTCACTCAAGAACTTGTATTTCTCGTTTAAATACAGTTCGTATATTAAAGTAATGATATCAATATCATACCCTTTCATTATATTAGATATTGGAATAATTTTATTAACGCAATTATCTAAACAATCTAATTTCACGAAATGTTCATCAATTGGTAAATTTTTATTTGAATATTGATTTAGAAAGTCATTATATGTTGATTTAAATAATTCAATATTGTTTTTTATACTATTTTCAGAATACTTTAATTGAGACTTTAGTAATTTAGTTTTATTATGAGTGCCTTCTTTTATCTTGTAAAAATCAGCTAATCTATAAAATGTATTAGTCATATTTTCAGTTTCAACATCAACAAGATAATTTGAAGCTACAAGGGTATCTTTAACCGATTTATATTTAGTAAATTTAGCCCCTCCACCTGCAGTAACAACCTCATAAATATCTAAATCTACTTCTGTTTGATTAGATAAATCCTTATATGAATTATAAGTGATTTTTAATTCATCAATTAATTTATAACCAGTTGTGAAATGTAATTCATATCGTGTTTTATTATCAGCAGAATTTATTATCTCAATTTTATCTTTAAACCAATCATTTAATTTTGATTCATCTTCAGTTAAGTACTTAAAATGTACCGCTCCTACATTTTCTACATATTTTCTGTGAAATTTATCTAAATTCATACTAAGCTCAACAAAATCAGAAGACTCAACGACAGACTTTACACTTGCCATTATCTTGTTTTGGGAAAATGATGCATGAATCGAACCATCCATCTCTTTACTAACAACCTTAGAATATTTCATCATTAAAGCTGATTGAGGAATTGACGAATCAATTTTAATTTCATTAAACTCTGGAATCCGGTATTGTTGAATATTCTGAAGGTTCTCTTTATCTATAAATATAAATGTGCCAAGTGGTAATGAAGTTAACTTCGAATGTAAACTTGCATCCATAATAACTTCTTGTTCTCTTGTTTGAATCAATGAAGCTAAATAATTCATAAATTCTTCTGTAGAATATGATTTGTTATTCCAATCTTTAGAACTCAATGAAAAATCAATTCTACCGTTAAGTTCTAACTCTTCTGATGTTATAGTTTGGTGATAAGTATCTATTTTATCATCTTTACCTTTCCTCGATAAATAAAATTTCAATTCTATACTTTCATTTCTAAAAAGATTGACATCGAGTTTTATTCCATTTTGAGGAAACTCTCCTTTTTTTACACTTTGGATTCTAGTTTTATTAGTTGAATTCTTTTGGTTATATCTAAAAATATCACCGTAGAAATCATGTTTGTTATATAATTTATCAAAATCATGATAATCAATTATAACCTCATACTTTTTCCTAAATTGGGCACTCGACTTTATTGAAGAAAATACAATAATAAAAACTGGAATTACGTAAATTAATTTTTTCATTTAAGTTGATTTTAGTGTATTAGTATTTATATTATCAAGGTTTACTTAATTTTTAAACAAAAAACACCCATACCCGAAGAAATCCTCGGACATGGGGTGGTATATAAGTATAGCAGATTATAATATTACAAAATGACACTCAAAACACTATAAAACAATTAGTTAATTAAATTATAAAAACTAAAATTTCCCCGAATTTTACAAGTACGATTTAGGCTGAAAACAATAAAAAAACCGTCCGACAATTAGTCAAACGGTTTTTATATAACAGGTACAGTTAAAAAAAAAGATAAAAACCCTTCTTTATATAACTATAATATTTTAATATATTAAAGTGGTTTTCCATTAACAACATCGTAACCAAATGATATATAACTGGTACTGATCTTATCACCTACCTTGTTCTTCATAACTTTAGCTCCACCTACTATAACGCGTAAGTTGTTTAACTTTAAACCAAGGAGCTCTTCATAATTTATTTTTCTTAATGATGATTGATTGTTCATAAAATGTAATTGTTTTTTAATTATTAATTCTATACAAACAAACATAGAGAATGAAGTATTTGTTTACAAAAAGTTGATATCGAATTTCCCGAATTACGTGTGAGTCATAAAAATCCCTCTAAACTGTTAGAACTAATTAGCAGGGAAATGGTTTTACGCAGTGCTGTTATTTTAATCTATGGTGTTATTGTTCTCTGTTGTTATAAATTTCATATGCTTTTTTAATAATTATCATAAATCAATAATGTTTTTCTAAATGAATGCTTTCCTATCCTTTGATATGCTTTTTTCTATTTATAGTAAACCTTAAATCCTTATAGCTTGCAAACTACTATAAGGATTCAGTTACAATTGAAATGATTTCAGAATCTAATCAATAGAATATCTGGGATCATTTCTTTCACATTCAGATGCTCGCGTATAATCAGTAGTAATTACCTTAATACCAATACCATACAATTCGGTAGCCCAAGAAATGGCACATGCTTTTGCAGCCGCTTTACTATTTCCACGTGATGAAACTTTTTCATATTTTGTAGGGAGTAAACTAACACGAACAGTAATTGTTGCCCACCAACACAAATTCTGTGTCGAAACGTGATCAACGGTGTTCTCAATTTCTGGTGTAGTTTCTAATTCCGTATTGGGTGTTGCGCTGAAGCCAACAAAAAATAATATGAATAACAATAAGGTTGACAATGTTTTAATCATGATAAAATTTTTTAAATGATTTATACTAATTTTTATTTGATCAATAGTACATCTCAAATATTATCCAAACAAGAAAGGCGTATCGGTATTCATGAAAACCACTCTAAATTCATGAATACAAAGAAGTTATTCATTGTTGGTGAGTTATTTTGTAATTTAGGGTAGCTACTCTGTAACGCTATTTGACATAAGGCATCAATATATTACAACCTGTTAATTTTCTATTAGCCCCAAGCTGTTCAACCTTTATACCTGTTTTCCTCTATTTGATAAAAATTATAAAAACCTGGTATCGGGTAATAAATAATTTGATTTCATTTGTTAAAATTGCTGTTTTGGCTTAAGGATCTATATTGAATTCTCTTCAATTTCCAAGTTCTATGGTACCATCATCCTCTAGATTGGTTCTTTTAGTCTCTCCAATTTTAACAACAACATCTTTATCAATTCTATTTTTGCTCTCAAAAGTTTGTTCGCCTGGTCTTTCTATTTTTTTAGGGTCGACAAGTTTTTTTTCAATACTGATTACTTTATTCAATTCACATTTTGCACTTACCGATATTGTATAGGCGAATGCAAAAGCCATTAAAATTGTAGATTATAAAATTACGACCGACTCAACCTTTTCCTTTATGGCAAAATCGTAAATTCAAAATTTATTTGTTAAGCAGCCAACTATTCTTGCAACATTCATAGAGTACTTGTCTCTTACATCACTATCAACATTTCCTTTTGACGTATTGTAACTCACCTTAACCAATCTTCTGTCTTTTAATTTATCTACTAATTCATCTGTTAAAACTACCTTCATTTCTGCAATCCAAAAAGCTGTGTTAAGTTTTTTAATTGTTTTGTGCTCTGCGACAACATCATTAAAATTATCAAGTTTGATTATATCGTCGTCTGAAGTTTTGAGCATGATCTGATCTCCTTTTTTAAAACTAAAAGTATTATAACTGAATATCTTAAATACTAATATTTTAGTATTCTCCTGTACCATTCCATATACAGTTGCGCTGTCTGAGAATTCACCTTTACTGTAAAGAGCCTTAGGTTTAAGCTTTACCACTCTTTGATTTGTATTCTCGTCAATTTTATTTTTAAGATATTCACAATCGTATTTTGCATTCGGATCAATCTCACAAGGTTTTACATTACAACTTTCAATTTCTTTATTAACCTCAATCTCAAATTTATCTCTTCCTTTTAATTGTATATAAAAAATTTGAGATTCTGTGTCCTGGAATATCTTTTTAATTTTATAGTTCGATCCCTTATAATTAATTCTATCACCTGACTTATATTTAATTCCATTGTCTGCTATATAACTTCGATGTGCTACTCTCTGTGCTGACAATTGTACAGATATAAACAAAATCAATATGTATAAATTTTTCACTTTTAAATTGGTTTTAATTTTAAGCTCAAAACTACTAACAAATCCTACAAAGTTGAATACGGTAAAACCACAAACTTTTCTTCTAAAAAGCAAGTATATTAAGGGTTTCCGTAAAAACATATTGCTACTATTCAAATAAATATTGTATACAAATATCATCTGATTATTCAAACAAATTTTGATTAGTATATAAATTTTCTTAATTGGGGTATATGAGAATATGAGTATGGGATATAAAGACAGTAAGTTTAACTTTACCTTGTTTACGGTTTAATATACAATAATTGCTAACTTTTATTTTCTACATACAATGCTTAATCATACAATCCATATCCTATAGAGAATAAGTTTAAATAATAAAATATAGCTAAATAATGGGGAGATTTCTGCTTTATAGATTGGGTACCGAAAAGACGTTAATAAGGTTACTTTTCATTTTTATATTCTACTCTCCTTTTTGATATTTCTAGATTTTAGATCTAAGTTCCATCTTTAAATATTATTGGCAAAAACATTTTAACATATACAGTTGGACCATCTGCAACTAATTTACCTGGTATCCACTTCGGTGATTCTCTGATGACCCTTGCTGCTTCGTTATCAAGTAAAGGGTGTATTTTTTTTTGTAACTCTGACCGAATCTTGAACCACCATCCCTTCTTTGTCAATTACAAAAGTGACGCCCACTTTTCACCCTATACCTTTTCTTTTTGCAGCTTTCGGATATTTCAAATTCTCTCTAATGTATTTGTAAAATTCTCGTATTCCTCCTTCGAATTTTGGTGTGACCACGACATGGCCATAGAGGTCATCAGATATTTGAATGTTTTGTCCAAATCCTATTTGACTTGAGAAGGCTATTAATGACATTGCTAAAAAAATCTCATTTGTAATTTAATTTAAAAGTAGTTAAAGATTTATATTCATAACGGTTATGAAACTACTTTACATTTGTTTTTAAATATCATCACCTTAATCCCCTTTCTTAAAAAGTAAGGCAACCCCTATAAAAAATAAAACAGCTCCCGAAATAAGAAAATAATTAACCCCCGGCCAATGTAATATCTTAATAAGTGCTCCCAATAAAAACAATAACACTCCTACTACAAGAAGTACTATACTGATTACTTTTGTTGTATTCATTTACTATATCCTGACTTATGCTAATTTCCCCAAATTAGAAATAAGATTATTATTTAATTCAATTACAAGACTAAAATATAATTTATGTACGAAAATCAAACATTTATCTATTAAATTTTACTTGTACATTTAGCGATAACCTAAAGAAAACCACTCCTAAATACGAATTAAAACATTAAAAAACAACAAGTTAAATATTTAATTACCATTCCTACAAACTTACATCTTAACAACTTTTAAAAAGTAAAAAAAATATGGTTTTTCTGTATTTAATTAAAAAGTAAACTCTTTTAAATTTGGTTTCTTTTTAAAACTGAAAAACACATTATGAAAAAATTACTCCCCCTATTTGTATGCTTCATCCTCATTCTTTGTAAAAAAGAGGATGAAATAATAATATTTGAAGGAAAACAATCAGATTTAATTGGTATTTGGGTCTTGAAAAGTGCAAATTTAGGAGGTATTGACCTTGAACTAGATGAATGCCGAAAACAAGAAACTATTACCGTAAATAGTATGGGGGATGCTATTTGGAAAAATCCTGGACTAATCACAGATTCTTGCGACCCCGTTGACAAAAAGCTTAAATTTCTTGCGCTTAATTCTAACTTTACTATCGAATATGAATCTGAAACCATTACATATCACGGAAAGTTTTTAGAACCCGGTATGATCGAAATTATTTCGATTTTTAAAATAGATGAACTTGAAACAAAGTCTGTCTATATATTTACTAAAAAATAGATATACCCAAACTCATCGATCACATTATTGATTGATTTGCTTTAATTGGTCATAAATCAGATGCTGAGAACTTATTGTATTTTTTTGACCAGTACTATATTGATTCGTCTGCATTACATCAATATTTCTAGCTTTTACAGTATCATTAAGCTGAAGCCTTATTATTTCAGAAATCTTTGTAAATATATCTTTATCTAGGATTGGTGTAATAACTTCAATTCTATGATCCAGGTTTCTTGTCATCCAATCTGCAGAGCCTATAAACATTTTTTCCTTTCCTTTATTCGAAAATAAATATACTCTGCCATGTTCTAGAAACCGATCTACAATACTGGTGACATATATATTTTCGCTTTGCCCTTTTATTTGAGGCACCAGACAACAGATACCTCTTACTAGTAATCTAATTTTTACTCCTGCATTACTTGCCTTATATAATAAGTTAATCATTCTCTTATCTTGCAGGCTATTCATTTTTAAAATCATATATGCCTCCTCTCCTGCTTTGGCATTCTCAATTTCATTCTCTACCAGTGTTCTAAATTTACTACGGGTTGTAAATGGAGATACTAATAGTTTTTTACATTTAGGAATAATTAGTTTTCCTTCTAAAACCTGAAAAACCTGTAAGATTTCTGAGGTTATTTTTTTTCTTGCGGTCATTAAACCAAAATCTGTGTAAATTTTAGATGTTTTTTCATTAAAATTCCCTGTACCTATATAACAATATTTTTTTGATGCTCCTTCTATTTCTTTTTCTATATAAAGAATTTTAGAATGCACCTTAATCCCAGGGTAACTATATTTTACAATCGCTCCGTTTTCTTCTAGCTTCTTACCCCATCTAATATTATTCTTTTCATCAAAACGAGCTTTGGTTTCTATAAAAACATACACTTCTTTTCCATTCTTAGCTGCTTGTAACAATCCATTTGCTATTAATGAATCTTTAGAGACTCTGTATAAAGTGGCTTTTATTTTGGTAACACTGGGATCATTTGCAGCTTCTTCTACCAGCCTTACAACATCTTCAAATGATTCATAAGGAAAACTAAGTAATCTATCTTTTTCATCTATCGCAGTTAGTATACTCGAACTATTCTGTAGTTCTTTATTACGAATCGGTATTAGTTCTTTAAAAATCAATTTCTTTCCACCCAAATTAGGAAAACTAAAAAAATCTTTAAAGTTGTGATAAGTGCTTCCTCTAACGATATCAGTTTCATTAATATCAAGCGTTTGTTTAATAGCATCAATAGTGTTTTTTGGCATGAACTGATCTATCAATGCTCTAGTAACTTGTCCGCTATCCCGATTGGGTAATGACGCTTTTATTTTATCTAATAAATTTCCCGAATATTCGCTTTCTATATAAAGTTCTGCATCCCTAGAGATTTTAATTGCATAAAAATCAGTCTTATATTGCTCTTTTAGATTATATTTTAGAATATCATCAATAAATAAAACCTCAAAACTTTCCTTTGTATTGGGCATTGTAATAAACCTAGGGGTTTCTGGATTAATTTTAAACCAAATAAGGTCATTTTTATTAGACATCCCTACCAGATATATAATTTCATTTTCTACAAAAAGATTGTCTTCACCTATAGTTAATACCCCCAAATCATTGCTGTTCTTCTTATAATATTCTATACAAAACTCAAATTGAGTCTTTTCATACATATCTAAGAATAGTAGGTTGATGTTTGACTTTTGTAAATCAGGAATAATTTCTGTGTAAAAAATTCTTCCAAACTCTTCTTGAAGAATATCTACCTGGCTGTTAATTTCTGCCAGCAGTTTATTCGGTTTGGTAATTAGTTTTTTCCTTAGTGGTTTTTCAATCTCTTTTATCTGTCTAATATCTGAAACTCTTACCTTATAAAACTCATCCAGATTAGATGAAAAAATTGCTAAAAACTTTAAACGTTCGTACAAAGGATTATTATCATCTGTTGCTTCTTGAAGCACTCTATGATTAAAACGTAACCACGATAAATCTCTATTGTAGTATTCATCTGTTATCAAAGCCATATAAGTAAGTTATATTATTTAAAAATCACAAAACAAATTATCAATTACGTTTATACCTTGTAAAAAGCTTTTCGTTTATATCTCAACTTCTCGTCAGTGTACTAAGAACCTGTAAGCTTTAACCATTCTGCATCTCCCAATACTCTTTTTTGCTCTGGGTCTACTATCCATTGTCGTTTAGTATTTATAATTCCTAAATACTTACTAAAAAATAAATACAATTTATCATCCTGAATCAAAAAACTCTTAGGATTGGCATCTACCAAAGCACCTTCACTCATTGCAATTGCACAATATCCTCCGTATTGGGGTAAATACCTTTTGGTATTAGCTATAAATTTACTTTTATTTTCTTCGGTAAGAAAATGATATTGTGCATTTTCATACTTATAAACAATATCAGGTTTTCCTTTTATTGCCTTTTGATGATCCACAACCTCTACTAGGTCAAATTTTCTAACCGCAATTCCATTTTTTAAATTCTGAAACTTAACTTCCATAAATAAATAGTTTTTTAATTAATTAAATACCAATTCCTAATCCAAAAGAAATTAATGCCCCATCGCTCGAAGTAAATACTCCTATTCTAGAGGTGAATAGTTGGGCTGCAGTCATATAAACGCCTCCTCCTACAGCGTTGTGCCACTTCTTAGAATTCTCTTCATGAAACCAAACTCTACCAACATCAAACCCACCATAAAATCCAATGCTTAGAGGTACAATACTGGATCTTAATTTCTTAAAACTATATCTTACATCTGATGACGAGTAAAAACTATGCTTACCAGAAAAACGTTCACTATTAAATCCTCTTAAACCATTCTCCCGGCCTAATCTTGCCGATTGATATATTTCTATATCATTTTGACTTCCCAAATTAATATGCGATCCTAATCGTGTGGCAAGAACCAAACGATGATCCTTGGATATATTTTTGATAATACCAAACAATGGTTTAAGGTAGGTAACAGATTGATCGGGATTATCTACATTGAACTTATATCCCGAGATTAATTCAAAATGCATTCCTAAAGTGGGAACTGCTTTATCATTATAATTTTCATAAGAATAGCTTGCTTCTAACCCGGCAAAGTTTGTTTTATCAAAAAGATTTAATAGCTCATCATCATCTACCAAAACATCTTGATTAGACGTCAAAATCCTATCGGCAGTATCCTCTAGTTCGAAGCTCTCATATACTCCTTTAACAAACATAAAAGCGCCTTGTCTTCCTCTATATACAATACCTAATGCGCCACTATGACTAGATTGACGAACACGATAAAAATCTAAATCCTTATCATCTTCAAAAACAGTTTCATTACCAAAACCAAAAAAGTTATTGGCATAATTAGAATCTGTAAGATTTGCTTCTATCAGTAAATTAGTATTACCTATGATATTAGCAAACTCACCTGTATAACCAACGTTAAATCCACTTGTACCAAAGTAATAGTTTGCTTGTAATTGATGTTGGGCAGAAAATGGATTTCTGTTAAATCCATAATTTGTTAAGGTATTTACAAAGCCGAAACTAAAGCCATCGTCGGGATTGGCTGCAATCGAAGGTATAAATTGATTGGTAGAGTACTTTAACTTCTTGTAATCATAAGTATTAATATCGTATTTGTTCTGGGCATGAATGGTAGCTTTTAAAGCTTGATCAAAAGTGTTCTTTTTAGACTTATAATCATATATATGTATTTTTTTTCCATTTTCTATACGATACGTGTCATTATTTTGCCCCCCTATAATTCTAAGTAATATCGATTGTTTTCCTATTACTTCAAATACATCTTCATTATCTAGTCCATACACCCATATTTCTTTTGAAATTTCTCTAGTATAAATTCTTTTATGAATTAGAGTTGCTTTTTCATTATTGATAATCTCATGAACCGTGATTTCTGTCTGCTTGTTAGGAAGAGCTCTAATCGTAAAATAGTCTTTTTTATCTGTCCCTTTGATAACGACATATTTATTAATATGCTTAAAATATGTATCTGAAATATTTTGAAGATTACTTCTTCTCCCCCTTAATTTTCGTTTTATTTCCTCTATTGTATTATCATTGATTTCTTTAGGAATAAACTCAAAAGCTTTCTCTATTTCTACATCGGTTAAATTATTTTGTATATATGCAACCTGCTTATCCCAAATGTCTTTGTTGGATTTTGTTATAAGTGCCACATCCAACGGATAAGGTTCTAGATTAAACCATTTGGGACTTCTTAACTCTTCTTCATAAGATTGCATCAAACGTAAAGAGGGAACAATACGAGTAGCAATTGTAAGCAATGCTCCGTCTGCCATAATAGAAAAAGCCTGATCTCTATCTCTTGGAACTGGCCGATAAACTATAGCTCCTTCATCTTGCTTAAAAGCTGCCCATCGCCACTGATCTTCATGTCTATCCCAATCTCCGATAAGCATATCAAATAAACGTGCTTTTATATAGCTTTCTTCATCTATAAAATGCTTGTTGTTTTTTCTGATTTTCTTCAACATATCATCTGTACTAATGAGCTTATTAGAAAAACCAAAACTTTTTACTTCGCCATGATTTGAAGCCGCTCGTTCTTCGATCATATACAATTCATCTCCAAAGTCCTCATTAAACCCTTTAAGCGCATTTTGTTTTGGCACATAATACAACACAGGGTTTGTATGATAAACTCCTACGGCATCAGAAAGTGTACCAATGGTAAAGGGAGCATAAGGGTGGGCTCCTGTAAAAACATCTAACAACTGGGATTGTGCTACGGTATTATCAAATTCACCTTCGATGTATTTATCTTTAAAAGCAACGGCTTGCAAGTATTTTAATGCACTTTTTCGTAATGCCCGCATCACATATTCGGCCCCATTTTTATCCTTAAGACGTAATGATTTAGATTGATGTCCTCCTCCTTTTCGTATCGGTTCGAGACCACCAAAAAGAGTATCCAGACTCACCGTTGGTGCACTTACATGCGAACTATAATATTTTCGATATCGATCACCCCAAATAAATTTATAAAAAGAACTTTTATCTGTTTCTTCTTTTGAATACACCGAGGCGATTTGTTCTTGTTTTTGGCTTTGCGGGTAATTTTTCTTTTGTATTTTTTCTTCAGATCTTAACACCTTGGTATTAAATATCATTTTCTCTATTCCATTTTTTACAGCAAAGTAACTTACTTCTGAAGATCCATCATTATAAACCGAAAACTTAGCATATCCTTTACCTCCATAAGAAAACACTCCCTTTCCGGTATTCTTTGTAGCAGAATTTTTGGATGCCGAACCACTTATTATTTGTGGGAGATTATCTTGTCTTATAAATTGTAAACTATGTTCGTGCCCCGAAACAAATACTACTTTACTAGACTCTTGAGCCAAAGTAATAACTCTTTTTCTAAAAATCTGATAGTGTTTATTTTGAATATCTTGTGGTGATACACCTCCCGTCTCTCTTATCGTGGTAACTAAGGTACCAAGCACCGGAAGAGGAATACCATTACCTAAAGGAAACAAATGCTGTTTGATAGCATATTTACCCCCATGAGGTCCATTTGAGAATACAGGATGATGCATAGCAATTAGTGTAGTTTTATCTCTATTCTTTTTGATCAAACCTTCTAACTCATCAAAGAATTTTATTCTGGTTTTTATTTCACAATCATCATTTATAGTAGGATGTAGGTCCCAATTTTCAAGATACCACTGAGAATCTATTGCAAGTAAAACCACGTCTTCATTGATATCTATTTTTTCTATGGGGCAACCATTTTTAGGATAGTATGAGTTTTTCCCTAACTTACTTTCTATATATTTTTGTTGATTTTTAACTCCTTTTACCCCATAACCTGCCCAATCATGATTACCGGGAATAAAAATGGTGTTTCCTTTAAAATTGGTCAAACTTTCAATTTGACTATCTAAAATTTTAATTGCGGCTTTTCTATTTGGATCACTTTTACCAGGTAGACCATTTGGATATACATTGTCACCCAAAAATAGTATAGAACTATTCTTTTCTTCTTTCTGAAGTCTTAAATTTAGTGCCTGTAACACTTCATTTTTATCTGTATTCTTTTTTAAATATCCTGCATCCCCAATTAGATAAAAAGAATGAGAAAGTTCTTTTTGATCTCGAGAGAAAGGAACCGCCGTTTTTTCATTTACTTGCAGCTCATAAGTTGCGCATGATGACAGTAGGATAGTACAACAAATAATGAATGATTTAAGCTTATTTTTCATAGTAAGTTAGTTTCTGCAGTGTATTATATTTTTAGTTTAATTCCTGTTCTTAAATAGAGGTTGTTTTGGTTTTGTAATTGTAAAATATCGTCTCGAGTGTTATTCTTAAGTTTAATTGTACTATCAAAAATATAGCCTATACTTGCATACCATTCTAGGTGATCAATAATTGTATAGTCATATTTTAATCCTGCGAGTAATATGGTTACGTTTATCTTTTCTACCAATTCGTTATCAATAGTAATATTCTTTTGTAACACAGAGTTAAATCCATCAAAAGCAGCAAATACTTTTATGGCATGTTTTTTATTAAAGGTATATTCCAAATTTATTTTAGGCACTCCCAAATCATACGACCAATGTTTATTAATAATTTTGTGATACTTTATAATGGGCAAAGGAAAGGGCACGCCTCTAAACGAAGAGTATGCAACTCCCCACAACAATGAAAACCCTTTTTCTTCTTTCATATCTTTATAAAACAACAACCCTCCAGATAATTTAAAATCTCTAAACACTTGAATATCCTTCACAGAGTTTGAAGTAACTCCCGGTTTAATATTAGCAATCACCCTCCACTTGTTTTTTAGTACATAGGTATATCCAAAATTCATTTCAAATAATTGAAAATCTCTTAAATTACTTGTATCAAAATTTAAGTTATCGATAGGAACAATATCTATCACACTATAATCAACACCTACAAAAAGATAATTATCCTTTCTTAGTTTAATAGGAGCATTAAACATCGCTCTTACCCTATTGTAATCGAACTCATCTGCTCCTTGCTTAGGAATATTAATGAGTTCTATTCTTGCTAAATCTAATTGACTAAAACAGGTTAGACTCACTAGCATCGAAAACAATAAAATTCTTTCTCTTAAATTCTTCATTAATTTATTTTCTATGTTACATAGCCCTAATTTATTTTACAATTTCTATTTCTAAGTATTTTAAGCTTTCTTTCCATGCCATTTTTACCATACTAAGTATTCCTTCTTTCTCTTTATTGCTTATTTCATCAAATTCTAAAAACACTTCGAGATTTATTTGTGAACTATCCGTGCTTTTTGATAGCACTGTCATATAATAAGTAAAGAGCTTCAGGTTTTTTATGTCGGCTGTTTTCTCTCCATAAATTAGACCTGCACTGTTTTGAGAATCTCCTAAAGTTTCAACCCTAAAAACATTAGATCCAGCAATACAGGTATGTGTTGTTCCTACCCTATTTAAACGTAATTCATCATATTTTAATCTATCGACCAACTTGTACCAGGAAGTTCTAATTCTAAAATCACTAATAAAGTTATATACATAATTTATATCCCTAGGAATTAAGATCTCCTCATATATTTGTGGTGAGAATGCTGGTTTTATTATCTCTTGTTTTATTTGTTTTTTCTCAACTTTTAGTTCCTTGAAAAAATAGTGAGAAGTACCAAAATCGTATTCCTCTGATTTTTCTTCAAAACCAGTTTCAATCATCGTTTTACCATAAAAATCCATTGTCTCTTTAGAGATTAATAGATATTGGTTTGAAGCAATGCTATTTTTCAAAAACCTATGTATTTTTATTACATCTCCTCCATAAGGCTTCACTATATCTTTAACTCTTATATACGCAATTTCACCATAGTGAATTATAAATTTAACTTGTAAATTATGTGCATTAGAGCAAGCACCGCAGTTGCAAATACGATTCGAATTATATAAATCTAGATGGGTAGAAAAAGAATCCAACATCTTTTCTGACTGCGTTATCAACTCATCAAAAGTTGGTATTTTATCTGTGTACATAAAAAGAGCATCTCCTTCAATTTCTACCAATTTAAGAGCTATAGTATTAGAATCTATTAGTATTTCTAAAAGCTCTGAAATAATATGCTTGCTATGCTCTATTTCTGTGTGTGTTACAAAATCTGTAAAACCACTGATATCTGGCATAAAATAAAGTGCAAAATTCTTCATACTATTATATTGAAACATAAAACATTAAAGCAAACGCTGTTATTGAGATGAGTAGTCCTGCCAAAAATATGTTGTAGGTAACTCTAAGTAAATTATATTTTTTATGTAATACTTTCCCCAAAAAATAAAGATCTTTGATCATAGAATTATATAAATACTCCTTGTCATTCATGAGCTCATTCATCCCCCATGTATAATCTTCTAGTGATACACTATGAAAATTCCCAAAGAATAGAAGGTTTACCTTTCGGTCTTTAATATCCTTCTTAGTAAAAAAACCTTGAGTTACTTTGGGTCGTGTAGAAAGTATTGAGAAAAAAATTGCCACAATGCTACATGTGATCAAAACAATTGTTGGTAAAATTAAATGCCCATTGCTAGGATTATCTAACTTAGGAACCAAAATCGATAATGCCACAGAAATAATAATTGCATTTACAGACAATAAGATATTGGCTTTGGTATCTGCAATATCACTTAATTTTACATGATTTTTTAATGCTACTCTAAAAGCAGTTTCAATTCCTTTTTCTGGTTTTTCATTTTTTACCAAGGACTTATCAATCTTGTCCTTTTCTTTTAGTAACTTAAATATTGATTTTTCTTTAAGTTCTTGCCAGTTATCCTTAGCATATTGGGTATAAAACCGATGCTTATTTAAAAAAACTAATGTATCAGATATCCATGTATTAGGATCTATTGTGGTATTGTTTTCTATTTCCTTTTCTCTTCGTAATAAATCTGAATAATTTATAAAATCCTTATTGGTTATATGCCCACAATCGGCATCTTTCATTATTCTTTCTGATAATGTTTTGGGTACTACGCCTGGTTTGGTAGAAAGAATAATACCTCTTATTTTGTTAATAGTTTCTTCTTCTAGGTTTATATCCTGTAAAAACTTACTACATATTTCTGCACTCTTCTCTTCATGATTTATATAAGAGATTGCATATCCTGTATCATGAAAGAACGCAGCAATTTTTACTGTGAATGCATCTTTGTCGGATAAATTTTCTTGAGATGACAAAACCTCTACATATTTTACTACTCGAAGTGTATGATCATAATTATGATATAACAACACATTATTTTTTGAGGAAAAATAACTGAAAACATAATTTTCAACTTCTAGAGCTATATCTATCATTACTTATACTTCGAGGATTATTTATAAAATATTCTATTGACAATATTCAATATTTATATTGTAAAAAAGTTGGACATTTTTCTGTTTACTAGTAACCGACTGATTTAAATTTTAGGTTAAAGAATAAAAATACTTGCATCAAAAAAACAATTACCAAAATCTTATTATCCCAACAAAAGTACCAACATAATAAGGGGTAGGAAATGAAGATTTTCCCCTTATTTTTATATATATTCCTTATCACATAGTAAGCAACGAAAAAAGGTTTTACTTAGAGAACAACGATACTATAAAAAAAATACGGTCATTCTAAAATGACCGTATAACTAATAACACTTTATAGGAATTATTATTTGATTAATTTAAAAATCGAATCTATAATTCATCTTAAAAGCTACTCCCCAATTGGTTCTTTGCATCTTTTGATCAAAATTATCTGTAACTACCAAATAGATATAAGACAATGGTTTATATTCCCATTGTACTCTACTGTTTATATTAAAATTGTCATTTTGAGTGTTGTGTTGTATATATGTTGTCCAATTCAATCGATTACTTAGAAAGATTTCTCCTGTAAATCGTGTTAAATGAAAAACTTCATTTCCTAATTCATTAAGATCTAAAGCATTGATTTCATATGATGCCTGTACGTTTGCAAAAGGTAATAACCGATAATTTAGGTTTATAAAAGCTGTAGAGTTTTTTCCGCTATAAAAATTACCATGCTGTACATACCCTCTATACACCAGTTTGCTATTTCTAACCGAGTTATATCCTAACCTGGCGCGAAAATATCTATATACATCTGGGTTTAAAAAATTATTATTTCTTAAGGGGTCAAAACTATATTTCAGATTTACATAATCATAGTATCCGCTTAAATAAAGAGCCGATAAGTTCTTAAAAAAAACTGCAGTATTATAAAATGAAGAAGATTGGGTAACTTTTCCGTTTTCATCTAAAAACGTATTATTAGAAAAATTAAGATATCTAAACGAGTTCATCACCTTCGATTTTTCAGAAAACTTAGTTAACCGTACTGCAGTGTTGAACTGTGTAAAACCTTCGCGAATTTTTACTTCATTTTCTGCATCATAATTATATAAACGTGGTATAAACCCGACACTTGTAATATAATTTTTACCAACATGCTTTGCCGATGCCTTCCAGAAAACACCTCTTTTATTATACCATATACCGGTATTATAAAAAGAGTTTTTACCAACAATATCATTAGTATAACTTTTACCAAAATTTGCTATACCAATCCACCTATTATTATTCGATTTGTAATTAAGGTTGATCCCTGTAACTCTATTATAAACATCTTTAAAACTTACTCCATTGGTTTCTTGCTTATTAATTATAAATCCCGTGGCTGTAAAATTGTTCGACAGCTGCCTTTCTGTTACCAAGGCTCCATAGTTCTGAGGCATTTCATCATCTATTTCGGTAGTTTGAACATTTAGCAACCCTACTCTTGTTTTCGAATCGATATTACCCGATAGTTTTGCTCCAAACTGAATATCTGAACGTTCTCCTACCCTTCTGGAATAAAAAGGATTAACTCCTTCTACCCCCAGATTTGAAAATAAATCTGCTCCTTCTAAAAAGAAATTTCTTCGTTCTGGCAGAAAAACAGAAAACCGTGTTAAATTAGTTACCTGTTGGTCCACATCGATTTGAGAAAAATCAGGATTAATTGTTGCATCCAACTTCAGAGAAGAGTTTAAATTATATTGAAAATCCAAACTTGGTTTAAACGTTGTTTCACTATCATCATTAGACACATCCTTTTGATGATTTATAGTAAAAGATGGAGTTGCAGAAAATCGCAATGCAGACTTATCAGGCAACTCCTGGACTTTAAATTTTTCTGTAAAACGTAAGTCAAAAAGTCGATAATTACGTTTTACATTCTTCAATATGGTCCATGAATTATTTTTTATGTCGCGTACATAAAACTGAACTCCAAAAATTGCATTCTCTTTGTTAAAATTTAAGGCTTTAAAAGGTATTTCTATTTCATATTTTTTACGAGTACCTTCTTTAGATGTTTTCGCTTTCCAAACCCCATTCCAACTAATGTTTATATCATATCCACTACTTATACGTTCTATAATACCATCGGTTTGCGCACCCCCCATATTAACCGCAAAATAGTATGCATTTTGTTCTTGGTTTTGTGTATCTAAAATAAGTACAAAAGCATCACTAGAAGCAACCGAATTCCTTAAATCGTCCCGTTTCAGAGAACCTAACTGTACTTTAGGAACACTATCATAATATATTGCGCTTATGAAAATACTCTCTCCATTATGAAATAACTTTACAGAAGTCTGATTTTTGGCCTTTCCTTCATCAACCGGTAAATAGTTAAAAAAACCAGAGTATTCCGGCAATTCTGACCAAATAGCTTCATCAAGTTTTCCATCTACTAGTATTTCAGCATTCTTATGAGGTATCGAATATTTCTTCTGAGAATACATTTTATTACCAAAACATATCAATAAAAATGCAAGCAGGGGGTTTATTTTACTTAACCTCATTACTAACTACTTTTCTTTGTGGTATGACCTATTAGCTTATAAACAGTATTATTTTTAATAAGCTGTTTCCAACCAGAATAATCCCCCTTTTGATAAATCATTCCCTTATTCTTTTTATAAAAAAACCGATCATCGGCTACAAAACTCTTATCATAATCGATTAGTACTTTAGGCCGATTATAATTAAGTGAATTGACAGATAACGGATTTTCTATATCCTTTTCGGTGCTGTGCTTAAACATCACCTTATAGAATATGATAGCAAATACTAGAGTTAGCAGTAGTTTAGTAAAAGCTATAACTAATAATAGTTTCATAATAAACGATTTTTAAATTTATTACGAATCTATAAAGCCATAAAACACCTTTTTACAAAAGTAGATCAACTATAATTTACAGCACATAGAAAAGGTAAAACAGGTTTATAGACCAAAAACCACTGTTAGTCTTCAAAACAAACTAATTTTGTAGACTATTTTATGATGGTACGAGATTAACTGTATTTTTGTATACGATATGATCAATACACCAAAATCACTCCTTAACACCCCTTTTTTAAGACATCTTATATTTTGGATTGTCATATTCTTATATTTTACGCTATCCGCAAATATGCTATACTACAGCGGTTATAAACAGCTGTTTGAAACGCATGCAGTTATTGTTGGAATTCAATCTTTGGTTGCTTATACCTGTGTAGATTTTCTGGTGCCTAGATTTCTAAATAAAAAGCAAACTTTTTTATTTTGTTTTTTCTTAGTGTTACTACTCATAAGTGTATATGTAGTTTACATCACTTTTAGAGTTTACTATCTTGATGTAAACTATGCCGAATATTACACTCCAATTGCAAAAGAATATATCCAATTATCATTTATAGATCGCTTACTCGACTATAGAGTGATCATGAGCAAGTTCATAAAGTTTCTAACGCCTGCAGCTTTACTATTAATGGTACGTTTCTACAAAAATCAACAGAAATATTTAAAACTAAGTGAGCAAAAAAAAATTGCTGAACTTACTGCTCTAAAAAATCAATTAAATCCACATTTCTTATTTAATACGCTTAATAATTTATATTCACTTGCCATTAAAAAATCTGATAAAACGGCCGAAGTTATTGAGCGTTTGTCTGATATTTTGGATTACATATTATATCGATGTAATAGCACCTACGTACCACTTCAAAATGAAATCGAACTCATTGAAAATTATCTGGGTCTAGAAAAAGTGAGATACAACAAACGTGTACATATTTCATTTGAAAATAAAGTTGACAAAGCTGTAAAAATAGCTCCTTTATTACTACTTACTTTTATCGAAAATGCTTTTAAGCATGGGGTAGGTCAAGAATTAAATAAAGCTACTATAAAAATTTCTATAGAGCTCGAAAAAAATCATATCCTTTTTTCTATCTACAATACCAAACCATTTGTTTCTGAAAAAAAGGAGATTGAAAAAGAAGGTATTGGTTTACATAACATAAATCAACAATTGGATTTGTTATACCCTAATTCTAATTCTATAGAGATAGAAGACCTACCTGAAAGTTATTCACTGGTTTTAAAATTGAAACAAAAATGAAATACACTTGTTTAATTATTGATGATGAAGAACTTGCCAGGGATTTGATCGAAAATCATCTACGTCAATTAGACGAATTTGAACTTATTGCCTCTTGTAGTAGTGCTATAGAAGCCAGTAAAATATTACAGCAACAAAATGTAGATCTATTATTTTTGGACATAGAAATGCCTGTTCTGAGAGGAACAGAATTTTTTAAAAATCTAATTCATAAACCCAAAGTTATTTTTACCACGGCATATAGGGATTATGCGCTCGATGGTTTTGAACTGAATGCAGTTGATTACCTACTAAAACCTATAACTTTTGGTCGTTTTTTTAAGGCAATAGAAAAATTCGTTTCCTTATCAAATTCTAATACACAACCACCTTCAGTCAATGTAGAGGCTATAGTGAATAAAGATGACTTTATATTTATTAGAAAAGACAGAAAGCAAGTCAAACTGTTTTTAGATCATATTTTATATATAGAAAGCATCAAAGATTATATTAAAATTCATACTAAGGACAAAAGTCATATGATAAAATATAGCATAACCTCTTTTGCAAAAAACCTGGATAACAGGTTCATAAGAACACATCGTTCATATATAGTAAACGTTGATAAAATCACTGCCTATACAAAATATGATGTAGAGATCGATGTAATAGAAATCCCTATAGGAGAAAGTTATAAATCTGATGTACAAAACTCATTAAATAAGTAAAGTCACAATACCTTAATAAATTTGCAACCCTTCAACATTTTATCTTCCCTAGTATAAAAAGGCTATGCTCTAGAATATAAAAAACTGCCAGAATTTTTGTTCCTGGCAGTTGTTGTTATGTATAAAATTACAAAACCATATCTGTACGAAATTCTCATCCGAAAATCGTATTATAGTCTTTAATTAAACTGGACTATTGCAGACCAATTACCAACTACAGCACCACATTTGGCACGAATCCTTACTTCATAAGTGCTCTTGCTATTAATTCCCGAAATTGTATAACTGGTACTTTGAGTAGAAATATCTATCCAAGTCTGTCCTATACGTCTATATTGTATATCGTATGCTTCTGCATTTGTAACTTCTCCCCACGTTAACCCCCATTTTTTACCAGAGTTTCCTAGTTTGGTGACTATCAAATTTTGAACTTCTCCTAAAGAATCGCAATTACCACCAGTATTTCCTCCATCATCTATACCATTTAAAGTAAAATCTAAATTTGATGTAGACCATAAATTATTCCTATTTGCAACAGGTGAATTAAGTGCAGCAATCATTCTACTCATTTGCCCCTCTGTAAACATTGCCTGGCACGGAGAACAATAATCCATATGATTAGTGGTATTATCTACAGAATCGCAACTAGTCTCTACATCTCCACATTGTGATCTTTCCTGATATGCGTTCCCTTGTGTATTAGGGGTATCACTCACATTATCATCATATCTACATGCTCTTCTTGATCCATTGGCAACTTCTCCCCAAACATGAATTAAATTTAACCAGTGACCAACTTCATGAGTTACTAAATAAAACCACTCATTATACAACTCTGCATGTCTACCAAAAGCCCAATAAGCAAGTACAACACCATCTTTGTACGCCAAGTCTTCAGAATCTACAGAATAAGGATAAAAAGCAAAACCACTGGTATTACTGGTTGCTCTTGCTTTTCTTGTTATATAGATATTTAAATACTTTTCTCTTGGCCAATTATAAGCTCTTTTCATTTCCAAGTTATCACCTGCAACAGTATACTCGCTATTTTGATGACGAATTATTCCTGTTGTTGGGTTTCCTGCGGGGTTATATTTAGCCAAAACAAATTCTATAGGAGCATCTGTAGATTTTATTCCGATAAACTCTGGTTGAATAAAGGATTCATTTTGCGTTCTACCTTTCATCCCATCATTTAGATCATTAATACCTCCAATTACAGCAGCATCACTAATGTTTTCTGCGCCATTATCATGAACAATATGTACAACCACAGGGATTTTGTAAATTACATTCTCTTTTCTCCCTTTTCCTATAAATTGCTCTGTAAAATCGGCCAACTCCTTATAAGAAGCATTAGCTTCTGGAGCTAATTCAGGATGTTCATTAAAAAGTTCTTTATGTATATTATAAACATCGCACTCTCTACTCTTACTTTCTATAGTACTATCAATTATACTAGTCTCTTCATTTAAAGATTCGTTATCAGAACACTGATAAAAAAAAGGAATTAAGAAAAGAATTAAAAAAAATCGTGTTAAAAGTTGTTGGTTTTGCATAAAAAGTGATTTTAAAATGTTAAAAAAATGTTATATAAAAATTAAATTAACATAATTTTTAACAATTATCATCAATTAAAATCAATATAATATCATAATTAATTAAAAAAATATCAAGCTTCATGTTTTTTGCATAATTAAAAAACATACTTTCATTAACTATACACACCTATCTAAATCACAAGTTTTTCAATTACAAAACAACTAAAAACCTGTATAATACAAGCCACCCCCTTCTTTCAACAACAAGATTAAAAATCATTTTGTAACTTTAAAGTACACAATCAATTCATATATGTCTTTTAGTACCCAACAATTCAAAATTCTATCTGATAAAACATTACTGTTTTTTATTGTATTAAAAAAAGATGGTACAATACTAGACTTTAACCCCAGGTCAGAGTTATTATTTCCAGAATCAAAGTGTTTGATAAAAGGAACTAACCTTGAAGATTACATCACAAATAAAGAAGGCTTCAAGTTTAAAAACCTGCTATCATCTTTATCTAATTATGAGCATATAGATGACACTTCACTATCACTTGGTTTTCCTTTTGCACAAAAAACCCCTACCATCCTAAAAATTAATTTTGAACTTTATGATGATGTCATACATGCTATTGGAGTGGATATAACCAAAGAATCACTAAGTAATCAGGCACTCTCTATCACCTCAGAAAGTAAAAAAAGACTACAAGCCATGGTTAACAATGGTTTTGCATATATGTTATTGCTTAACACAGATGGTGAAATCTTAATGACAGATAAAAAATCTCTGGCTATTATTAAACGAGATTTTAATGTTGACCCAACTCTACAAATCTGTCGTTTTATTGATGTAATGCCAATCAATTTTAAAAATTCTTTTGCACATGAGTTTAACGAAGCTTTAAAAGGAAATCATGTAAAAAAGGAAATTGAGCGTATTACAAATGAAGGTAACAAACAATGGCTCGAAGCACAATACACTCCTATCTTTGATCAAGAAACAACTATAGACTCTGTTTTAGTTAGCTTTCATGACATTACAGAACAAAAACTTGCAGAAATCGCTATAAAGGAGTCACATATCAAGGAACAGGAGTTAAACAATCTAAAATCAAATATTCTATCAAACTTTAGCCATGAGATCAGAACACCTTTGAACGGTATTATGACGCTAAGTAAGCTAATTGTTGATGAGCAAAATCAAGAAGAAAAAATCATGCTTTTACGATATTTGGAAGAAAGCAAAAATCGACTGCTGGATACAATTAATAATTTATCCAATCTTAGTGAGGTAGAGGCTATGAAAAAGAATATCAATTTGCTCAAACATGATGTAAATTTTACTGTCGAAACTTCATTTAGAGAATACAAACATATGGCAGAAGCCAAAAATCTTTCTTATAAATTAGTACTAGATACTACCTCTCCATATATCAAAATAGATAACGGACTTTTTAAGTCTGCACTAAATAATATTATACATAATTCTATTAAATACACCAATACGGGAGGTATAATAGTTAAAGTATATTCAAAAAAATCCAAAAATAATGTTTATATTTCGGTAACAGATACTGGTATTGGGATAAATCGGGAGAACCTTAATAGGATATTTGAACCATTTATACAAGAGAGTATTGGTTTTAGTCGTAAGTATGAAGGAACAGGTATTGGGCTAAGTTTGTCTAAGCGATATATCGAGATACTTGACGGAGAAATAACGGTAGAAAGTAAAGTAGGTATAGGTACAGAATTTTGTATCATAATTCCAGAATGGGTATGAATGTTCTCTATGTAGAAGACAATAAAATTAATGCAATGGTAATGGATAAAATGCTATCCAAAAATGACTCTAATGTTATTATTGCAGAAAATGGACCTAAAGCTCTTAAGGTGGTAAAAGAGAAAAGCCTAGACCTCATCTTGGTAGATATTAATCTGGGACTTAATCAAATGGATGGTTGTGAATTATTACAACGTTTACGCAAACTTGATTTTTTAAAAGGAATTCCTGTATTTGCGGTTACTGCTTATGCTATGCCAGGAGATGAACAGCGCTTTATCAATATTGGATTTGACAGGTATTTCTCAAAACCCATAAATTTTGATCAATTAGTATCGGTAATCGCCGGTATCGGTAATTCTTTTAATAAAAAAAGAAGAGACTAAAAAATTAACTTTTCAAAATACCGGATCTTTCTTATCGTATTTGGTTAAATTGTATTCCCAATTGTTTTTCGAGATCTCGAATAGCTTTTATTTCTGGGCGTGTTATTAATGCCAAAGAAATCCCTGTTTTTCCAGCTCTTGCAGTTCTACCGCTTCGGTGTGTAAAATATTCTATTTGATCTGGTAATTGGTAATGAACAACAAATGCCAGATTAGCAACATCAATTCCTCTTGCAGAAACATCGGTAGAAACCAATAGTTGTATACTTTTATTTCTAAAAGCTCTCATTACCTTATCGCGATCTTTCTGAGTCATCTCTCCTTCTAACAATCCAACCTTATAGTTTTTGGCCAGTAATTGTTTAGAAAGTGTTCGAGCAACAACTTTGGTTTTTGTAAAAACAATTCCTCGTCCAGCTTTTTGAGATTTTAAAAAATAGGTCAAAGTGTCTAATTTATTAGCTTCATCACCTACTACAAACTGATGATCGATTCCTCTATTAAGGGCATCATCCTTGTCAATACTTATTTTTACAGCACTTCTATCTAAATAAGAATTTATGATTTCATTTAATGAAGAAGGAATAGTTGCAGAAAAGAGCCATATATTTCGACTTCCTTTTGTTTTTGAAAGTATGGTAGTAAGATCTTTTTTAAATCCCATACTCAACATTTCATCTGCCTCATCCATTACTAAAACCTTAATTTTAGAAATATCAATTGCTTTTCTATTGATAAGATCAATTAATCTCCCTGGTGTAGCAACCACAATATGAGTTGGACGTTTTAATCTAGAAAGTTGTCTTTCTATTTTCTCTCCTCCATACACAGATTCTGTAAATATCTTATCAGTATATTTGGTATACTTAAATAGTTGTTTTGCTATTTGTTGACCCAATTCTCTTGTAGGAGCTAATACCAAAGCTTGCACATGCTTTTTAGTAGGGTCAATTTTAGATAGTAAAGGGACTCCAAAAGCAGCAGTTTTACCTGTTCCTGTTTGAGCCTTACCTAAAAAATCGGTAGGTTCATTCATCAAGATCGGGATGGCCTGCTTCTGTATTTTTGTTGGATTAATGATTCCAATTTCCTTAAGACCTTTATTAAGATCTTTGGGTACCCCTAACTCTAAAAAAGTCATAGCTATTTGTTTTAAGCTACAAAAGTAATCCAATATCTAGATTAAATAAGAAAATAACAGGGAGATTTATTTTATTACAATAAATTTATTAGCAAGTAATATTCATAAAATATATAAACAATTGCCTTTTAGAAGAAAGGCCTTTTTTATGAAAATGAGATCTATTCATACAAAATCCACCAGAGCAGTTAAAATCAGAATGATTTTCTGATGACAATACATCCATAAGTACTATTTTATCATGATCATGATTTACGCGATGGTCTTTTTCTTGAATAACATTTGAATCGTAAGAAAAAACCTTCTTTTCAGACATATCTAACTCTAAATGAGATACTAGGTTATCATTTGTTTTGTGTAAAGAGTCATATGGGGTAACTGTTTGGGCATTACCTAAGCCCATTACCATAAAAAAACTCAATAAAAATAAAGATCGTAAAAGTGAATTCATATTGTTTAGTTTTTAGATTATGGGGTAATTTTTGATTGTAAATTAAAGGCGAATCATGGTAAAAAATTCGATTTCCTTATCAATAATTTTTAAAATCGTCGACAAAGTACAAATTTAATCGATAAAAAACAAATAAAATTATACAAAACCAATGAACACATTATGGTAAAACCATAAAAATCAATGTTTTAAAAAAACAAAAAACTAAAACAATGTAAGATTATTAGACGTATGACCGGGAATATGAAGCCCTGTACCTAAACGAGTATTTAATTTTTTAATAAAATATCCAGCAAGTAAAGGTGATTCTACTTCCAAATTTTGGTGTACAAAAAAATGTATGTTACTAATTCCTTGATCTTTCCATACTTTTAATCGTTCTACCCACTCGTCTAACCTAGAATAATCGCTAGCATGGTTAGCCCCAACATATCTTATAAAAGCCTCATTATTGGTTAAGCGCATATGTAATAGATCCCTTCTTCCTGCCGTATCTGTAATAATATTGGATATATTATTATTTTCAAGTAACTCATACAACTCTGTTGCTACCATGCTATCATTAAACCAATCTGTATGTCTAAACTCAACAGCTAAACGTATTTCCTTTGGCCATTGTTCTATAAACCTAATCACCCGATCAAAATTCTTGGGACCAAAATTACCATGCAATTGTAAAAAGATGGTCCCTAATTTTTCTTTTAAGTGAATCACGTTAGCACAATACTCATCTACATAAGGTTGTACATCTTCATTTAATCTCTTTAAATGAGATATATTTTGAACCAATTTAGGAAAAAACTTAAATCCTTTTGGTGTTTTAAGATACCATTTTACAAATTGATCTTCAGGAAAAATCCTGTAAAACGTTGCATTAAGTTCTATGCTGTTAAATTGAGATGAATAATATTCTAATTCGTCCTTGGTACCTCTGGGGTAAAAGCCTTTTAAGTCCTGTCTATTCCATTTGGCACAACCAACATGAACCGATAAGTTTCCCGAAGCTGTATTTTTCAATACATGTTCGGTATCTTTATGATCTTGAGGTAGTCTAAAATCTATTAGTTCGGGTTGTGTTACTTTTCCAAATTGCATTTTGTACGATTAAAAGTGTAACAAAAATACATTTCGGTGGACTCATATAACAATAATATCATAAAAATTTAATGTAATGAGCACATTAATAGTATTCATAATTGATTTCATCGTTACTATATTTACAATGTTTTCACATTGTTTATAAGTAGTTTAAAACTCTGATAGCCCATGTAATTTTTGCGTATAACTATTGTGTATTTTTAGTAAACCTTCAAGTATTATGGAAAATAGGGAAACAAATTTATTAGCAATGAGGCCGCAGTTATTAAACGCAAGGGTTTCTGGAAACATGTCTAGCGACGAGCAATTTCAGAACAAAACCATTCGCCCAATTGTAAAATTACAAGGAGATTTATTAATCGAAGTTTTTAAAAATTACATTCGTAAAAGAAAAAATACTTTTTACGGATTATCTCTGGAAAAGCGTTTCGATTTTGTAGAAAATGCTATCCAAAAAGACATGAAGTTTAGAAACAGTCTAAAAGGTATGATTATTGGGCAATTTACAGTTGAAGAATATGCCATTTACACCAAAAATTCTTCTGCTCTCAATAAACGTATGATGGGCATTGTTAAAGAACGGATACAAGATAACATACAATTATTAGAATATCCCGTATCAAAATTAAAAACAGGATGATAACATCCTGCGAATTCTAATACCACTTTACTAATCCATACATACCATAAAATCCAGATTTTATGGTATGTATGATTTCAAAAATAGTATCGTGTCTGGAAATTATTTTTCTAGATAAGAGATTACATTTCCTTGTATTCTTGATGATATATCAGTAACATCTGCTTTATTAAAGGAATTACCCGTTATATTTTCATATAACTCGATATAACGCTCTGAAACAGAATTTATATATTCATCTGTCATTTCAGGAATTTGTTGTCCTTCTTTTCCTTGAAACCCATTTCCAATCAACCATTGTCTAACAAACTCTTTAGAAAGCTGTTTTTGTGGTTCTTTTGCCCGTTGTCTATCTTCATAACCATCTAAATAGAAATAACGAGATGAATCTGGCGTATGAATTTCGTCTATTAAAACGATTTTACCATCTTTGGTTTTTCCAAATTCATATTTGGTATCAACCAAAATCAATCCTCTTTTTGCAGCGATCTCTGTTCCTCTAGTAAACAATTTTCTGGTATAATCTTCTAAAACTATATAATCTTCTTCAGACACAATTCCTTTGGACAAAATCTCTTCTCTAGAAATATCCTCATCATGCTCTCCATTATCTGCCTTCGTAGATGGTGTTATAATTGGCTCTGGAAACTTATCATTTTCTTTCATTCCTTCTGGCATAGCAACACCACATAACATTCTTTTACCCGCTTTATACTCTCGCGCAGCATGCCCCGAAAGGTACCCTCGTATTACCATTTCTACCTTAAAAGGATCGCAAAGATGTCCTACCGCAACGTTTGGGTCTGGTGTAGCAATTAACCAATTTGGCACTAAATCTTCGGTTTCTTTCATCATTTTGGTTGCAATCTGATTAAGAATCTGCCCTTTAAAAGGAATCCCTCTTGGCATTACTACATCAAATGCAGATAAACGATCGGTAGCTATCATCACTAATAAATCATCGTTTATAGAATAAACCTCTCTTACTTTTCCTTTATATACCGATTTTTGGCCCGGAAAATTATAGTTTGTATCAACTATTGTATTCATTATCAATTTTTGGTTCAGACATCAAACCTATATGATTCGATATCTGAAATTATTATCCATTACTATTTTCAATATTCTTATAAGCAGCTATTACCTTTTTAACTAACTTATGACGAATTACATCCTTATCATCCAGATATATCATCCCAATACCAGGAATATCTTTAAGAACCAATAAAGCTTCTTTTAACCCAGAAATGACACGTCTTGGTAAATCTATTTGTCCTGGGTCACCTGTAATAATAAACTTGGCATTTTTACCCATACGTGTTAAGAACATTTTCATTTGGGCATGCGTTGTATTTTGAGCCTCATCAAGAATTACAAAAGCATTATCTAACGTCCTACCTCTCATAAATGCCATAGGGGCAATCTGTATCACTCCTTTTTCTATAAAGCTATCTAGTTTCTCACTAGGAATCATATCTCTAAGCGCATCATACAAAGGCTGCATATAGGGATCCAATTTTTCTTTAAGATCTCCTGGTAAAAATCCCAGATTCTCACCCGCCTCAACTGCTGGTCGGGTCAAAATAATACGTTTTACCTGCTTTTCTTTTAGAGCCTTTACCGCCAATGCAACTCCGGTATATGTTTTTCCTGTACCTGCAGGGCCAATAGCAAAAACCATATCGTTCTTGTTACAGGATTCTACTAATTTACGTTGATTTGCAGTTTGCGCTTTTATTAATTTACCTCCTACTCCATGCACCAACGTTTCACCACTATTAGCAGAGGTTTCATAATCTGCCTGACTCTCACTGGTAAGTACTCGCTCAATCGCATTTTCATCTAGTTTATTATATTTTCCAAAATGATCAAGGAGCATATTGAGACGCATATCAAATTCTTCAAGCATATCCTCATCGCCATATACTTTCATTTTACTACCACGCGCCACAATTTTTAACTTAGGGAAGTATTTTTTTAATAATTGAATATTACTATTCTGAAGTCCAAAAAACTCTTTTGGATTGATTTCTGTAAGTTCTATAATAAGTTCGTTCAAAAGCTATGCAGATTTTAGTATGATTTTTTTTTAGGATTACCTAATTTTGCTACCGCTGTTTAATTTTTGCCGGGAAAACAAAATAAAACACACAACAAAATTAAATTATTGTATAATTCTATAGATTTTACCATTAAAAAATAACGGTTTTATCATTATTTTGTGATCCAAATTAAAACTTTGAGTAATTTCATAACAAATTTACATATTTTTAAGTGCTTACAACCAAAAGATATTAACAATTCTTGTACATGCCAATACTAACCTTAACGACAGATTTTGGAATCAAGGATCATTTTGTATCTGCTATCAAAGGAGCTATTTATACCGAGCTACCTGATGCCAGGGTTGTTGACATATCTCATGAAATCTCGCCATTTCATATTACAGAAGCTGCATATATTATACAAAATGCTTATAAAAATTTTCCAAAAGGAAGTATTCATATCGTTGGTATTGATAGCGAGCTTCATCCAGAAAATAAACACATCGCTGTTTTACTAGATGGACACTATTTTATATGTGCAAATAATGGATTAATCTCATTAATTACTTCTCAATTTAATCCAGAAAAAGTAGTAGAAATTAATATTCATGATACCATTGTATCAAATTTCCCTGTTCTAGATGTATTTGTAGCAGTTGCATGTCATATTGCACGTGGAGGTACGTTAGAGGTTATAGGAAAAGTAATTTCTGAAATAAAAACAATTAAAGGAATCACTCCTATTGTTAATGTGGGAGGTACTCAAATTGTAGGTAGCATCATTTATATTGATAATTATGGAAACCTTATTACTAACATCACAAAAAAAATGTTTGATGAAATAGGAAAAGGAAGAAAATTTAAAATTACTGCACGCAACGCTGTGTTTGAAAATGTATATCTACGGTATAGCGATGCCATTAACTTTACTATTGAAAAAAGCAAGCGTGAAGAAGACGGAAAAAAATTAGCGATTTTTAATTCCTCAGGGTATTTAGAATTAGCTATTTATAAAAGTAATCCAAAAACAGTAGGTGGAGCATCTAGCCTTTTTGGGTTACATTTTAGAGATACTGTGAGTGTAAGTTTTGAATAAAACGACCTTCATTCATCATCAAAACACGTTATAAAACTAAAAAGAGGAGTAAACATATGTTTTCCTCAAAACGAAAAAAAATGATTGTACGAATTGTAAAAATGGGGTTTATTACAGAAGAAATTGAAGCATTTTTAACGAATTTTGACCAACATAAAGATCAAATACGAAATTTCGAAGGTTGTACACATTTACAATTATTAAGAGATGAGCACCAAAACCATCAGTTTTTCACCTACAGTCATTGGGAATCAGAAACACACCTCAATAACTACAGAAACTCTGCGTTATTCAAAAAGGTCTGGGCAAATACAAAAGATAAATTTTGCCAAAGACCCGAGGCCTGGAGCACAAAACAACTATAGTTTTATAAAAAAAGTAGCATTGCATATCACAAATCAATCTATAAATAATATATAATAAGACATTAAAAATAATCTTAGAAACCTATGTTTGCATTAATACGAAAAGAAATCAATACCTTTTTTTCTTCTATAGCTGGATATCTTGTAGTCGCCATATTTCTTATTCTAAATGGGTTATTTTTATGGGTATTTAAAGGGCAGTATAATATTTTGGATAGTGGTTTTGCAGATTTATCTCCTTTTTTCCAGATAGCACCATGGGTATTATTATTTCTAATCCCCGCAATAACCATGAGAAGTTTCTCTGAAGAAAAAAAGTATGGTACATTAGAAATATTGCTTACCAAACCCATTCGACCATATCGTCTTGTAATAGGTAAGTATTTGGGATGTTTATCCTTAATAATAATTGCTCTTTTACCTAGTTTCTTATATGTACTTACCATTTATCAATTAAGTAGTCCTATTGGTAGTTTTGATATTGGTAGTACCATTGGGTCATATATCGCCCTATTATTACTCGCTGCATCTTATACCGCGATTGGTATATTTTCATCATCCATCACAACCAACCAGATCATCGCATTTTTAATCACCATTTCTATTTGCTTTACTATTTACTTTGGTTTTGCCCTATTGGATAAAATGAATTGGATGGGTATGCAAATACACTATGAACGAATAAGTATGGGGGTACTGGATACAAGAGATAGTATGTATTTTGTTTCTGTGCTATTATTTTTTCTAGCACTTGCGACTTTTTCGCTAACAAAAGGAGCTTTAAAAAATAAAATTAAGCCAATAATTATATCATTATTAGGGGTAATTGTTTTAAATCTAGCAGCAAATTCCTTTTATAATCGTTTTGATCTAACACAAGATAAGCGTTTTACCTTATCTGATGCTACAAAAAACCTTATTTATAGTGCAGCAGCACCTGTCGTTATTGATGTACTTTTAGAAGGAGAATTCCCCTCAGAATTTAAGCGATTACAATCTGAAACCAAACAATTATTAGAAGAGTTTAACACCCTTAACCCAAATTTACAATATGTATTCACTAATCCTTTGGAGGAGGAAGAAATTCGTGCTCAAACCATCGGTGAATTACAAAAATTTGGATTAACACCAATGGAAGTTAGTGTAAAAGAAAGCGGAAAAACAAAAATAGAAACAGTGGTTCCCTGGGCAATTTTAAGTTATCAGAACAGGAGTATTAAAATACCACTTGTTAAAAATACGATTGGTGCCACCACAGAAGAACGTGTTAACAGCTCTATTCAACAATTAGAATATGCTTTTGCAGATGGGCTAACCAAACTACTAAATCCAAAAAAACACAAAATTGCAGTCCTGAAAGGTAATGGGCAATTACCAGATGCAAATATCGCAGACTTTATTAAAACGCTACAAGACTATTATTTTGTAGGAGCGTTTACACTTGATTCTGTAACTGCTAATCCATCTAAAACATTAAAAGAGTTACAAAAATTTGATATGGTTATCAATGCCAAACCTACAGTTGCTTTTTCTGAAAAAGAAAAATATGTATTGGATCAGTTTATTATGGATGGAGGAAAATCTCTTTGGTTATTAGAATCTGTAACTATGGAAATTGACAGCCTAATGAACCCTGAAGGAACTGGTGTTGCTGTAATGCAAGATTTACGCCTGGGAGATGCACTGTTTTCATACGGTGTACGAATAAACCCTGTATTGGTAAACGATTTATACTCTGCGCCATTGGTTTTAGCCTCTGGACAAGGAAATGAAACTCAATTTACGCCGTACCCATGGTTTTATGGGTCTCTAACTAAAAGCACAAACAATCATCCTATTGTAAAGAATATAGAAGCTGTAAAGTTCGAGTTTTCTAATCAAATAGATACGTTAAAAAATAAGGCGAAAAAAACCATATTACTAACTAGTTCTGATAAATCTAAAACTGAAGGAGTTCCTAAAGAAATACAATTGGAAACTATTATTAGAAAAAAGCCTGATATGACTGGTTATACAGAAGGACCTCAAAATCTTGCTGTTTTACTAGAAGGTAATTTTAATTCGACCTATAAAAATCGTATTAAACCTCATCAAATAAAAAATCATAAAGACATTAGTAATCCAACGAAAATGATTGTTATTGCAGATGGTGATGTTATAAAGAATCAAACACAAAAGGGGCAACCTATAGAATTAGGATTTGACCCCACCATGAATCTTAAATATGGTAATAAAGAGTTTTTATTGAATTCTGTAAATTATTTGCTAGATGATTCTGGTTTAATAGATATTAGAGGTAAAGAGATTAATATTTCGTTTTTAAACATAAAAAAAGTAATTGATACTAAAACAAAATGGCAAGCAATTAATCTTGTTTTACCATTAATGATTCTTTTAGTTTTTGGGCTTATATTTTCTTTTTTAAGAAAAAGAAAGTACGTTATAAAGATGTAATACATCTTATGAAGTATAAGAACCATTGTTTTTGCTTATTTTAGTTTAGGAAAAAAAACAATATACAAATGTTGAGAAATAAGACTTTAGCCAATCGATTAAGAGAGGTGTTTCTTAATGGAAAATGGATTGCTAATACCAATTACAAATTACAAATCGAAGATTTAACCTGGAGACAATCTATTCAACAAATTCAAGACCTAAATACTATAGCTGTACTCATTTATCATGTTAATTATTATTTGGCTGGTATTTTGAACGTGTTTAATGGCGGAAAACTAGAAATCAGAGATAAATATAGCTTTGATTTACCACCCATTACATCTGAAGCCGATTGGAAAAACTTGGTAGCAGAATTTTTACTTAATAGTGAAAAATTTGCTAACCATATAGAAAATATGAAGGATAGCCAGCTAGACGCCCCTTTCGTAGATGAAAAATACGGGACATACCAAAAAAATATTGAAGGAGTCATTGAACATAGTTATTATCATCTTGGCCAAATTTCGCTGATCAAAAAGATGGTTTTAGAAAAAGAAAGTGCGTAAAACACTCTCTTCAAGGGCTATTTGTTGGTTTTTATTTGCTTTAGAAATTAAAGTACAATCTATTTTAAATTTCTATTCTTTATATTTGGTATAGAAAACCCCCAAACCTAAAACCCGAATTTTATCGATCCTACTACCCAAAATATAGTAATTAAGACAGAAGATTTATCTATTGGTTATCGCTCTAAAAAAGAAATGAATGTTATTGCTACAGACATTAATCTTAAACTAAGAGAAGGAGAATTGATAGGACTTGTAGGTGCTAACGGTATAGGTAAATCCACTTTATTAAGGACGTTATCGCGAGTTCAGCCCGCTTTACATGGTAAGATATTACTTTCTGACAAAGAGTTAACTACTTACAAACCTATAGAACTGGCATCTCAATTAAGCATTGTATTAACAGAGAAGATAGCTTCAAAAAACCTTACAGTACAGGAACTGGTAGCACTCGGAAGACAACCGTATACAAATTGGGTTGGTAAAATGACCGATGAGGATTTAGAACAAACAAAAAAAGCGATAGAAGTTACACATATTACAGATTTAATCGCCAAAAGATGTTTCGAATTAAGTGATGGGCAATTACAAAAGGTACTTATTGCACGAGCAATAGCGCAAGACACTCCTTTTATAATGCTTGATGAACCTACTACTCATTTGGATGTGTATCACAAAGCATATATCTTAAAACTTCTTAAGCGACTGTCATTCGAAACCAAAAAAACAATTCTTTTCTCTACACACGAAATTGATTTTGCTATTCAACTTTGTGATAAAATGATTGTATTGAATAAAAACGGTTTCGAATTTGGGAGGCCTAAAGAACTAGTACAATGTAGAGCCTTTTCTTCTCTTTTTCCTGAAGATCTTATTCTTTTTGACACTAAATCTAGTCGATACAAAGTAAGAAATTAAGGCTGTTTGTTATTACAGAAACCCAATTTCATTCTTTTCTACACCTACATTTTTATTTTATCTAATGTCACTTTTTTGTCTTGCTGATATAGTTTAATAAACTTCACTTTTTTAGTTTGATTTGCGGCTCCAAAATTGTAGTAAACCGTATATTTCAAAAATGAAGGGTTCTTAAGGTCGTTTTCTCCTAAAGATTGTAAATTAACAATCCACTCTTCTGATGCTTTCGGAATCTCGAACTCTTTAGAAAAAACACCCTGCTTAACTTCATTTAGCAACAATTCGTTATTATCTTCATATGCATGTTTCCACTTAAAATATTTTTTTTCTGGATTAACGAACTGAAGTTCGAATTGAGCCTGAGCATCACTCCAGTCAAAAACAATCCTAAGCGGTGTAGTTTTGACAGCTAGCAATTCTTGAGGGATTTCTGCTACATCAATATAAGATCTATATAAATTTAATAATTCCTGGATCTCAGCATATATTTGACTAAAAGCCGATGTATCGCGTATTTCTTCTGCTTTTTTAAGAAGTATTTCTTTATACATTTCAAATGCTTCTTTATACTTACCGTTTTCTTTATACAGACGAGCTACATCCATAGAGGATTGTACATAGTTGGGTTTTAAAGTCAAAATACGCCTATACAACTCTAATGCTTTTTCTTTATCTCCTTCTTCTTCTAATTTAAAAGCCAAACCTCGCAATCCATTATGATTATGATTTGCTACTTCTGCTATATTAGAAACTATTTGAGATGCTAATTTTTTATCCCATTTCTTAAAATACTCTGAACTATAGAGATAAAAAGGGATTTCTAATGAATGAAGTTTTCTTAACTCCATATAAGTATTCATTGCATTTTGCTGAGAAATACTCTTATCTAATTTTGACAAATAATCTGGCCTTCCTTTATCTGTGTTTATTAGCTGCAGGTTTTCGTTATAATCATTTCCGGTTACTAATGCGGTATTTACTCTTTTTTCTGCACCACCTGATTTACCATGAATGGTAGAAACAATAATCACACCCCCGTTTCCTTCTGTTCCATACAAAGCAGAAGTTCCAGCAATAGAAGAGATCAACGTAACGCTATTTATTTGCTCTATAGTCAAATCAACAGGAGCAACACTCGAAGGAGCACCATCAACAACAAATAAAATGGGTTGAGCTCCTCCTATAGTAGAAAACAACCTACTTCTTATATAGTATGGCCCTATTCTAGGTCTTTGTGAAGGAACTTGTACGCTAGGAAATTGAGCCAAAATAATATCATCTATTCCTCGATATGAATTAGAAAAATCCTCCTTACCTACAGTTCTTGCTCCATACCCAATACTTTCCTTTTTTTTATTTTGAACCCCATCATAGATTGTTTCTTCCTTTATTTTCTCTTTATCTTTTATACTTACCTCATCTAATACCTCAAACTCTGGAACCAGATCTATCTTTAGCGTTTCTTTATTAATTATTCTTTTCTCTTGAGGTAACATCCCAAAAAAATCAAAAACCAATACTTCATCTTGCTTCACCTTAATAGAAAAATTTCCATTAGCATCACTAGATATTTGCCTAAAAGTACCTTTTACACCAATCATACATCCTTGTATTGGCTTATTTGCAGAAGTTACATTTCCTTCAATTGTTATATATCCATCCTCTTTCGACAGAATTATTTGATCCTCTACGCCTTCTTTAATCATAAACTGTAATGCCTTATGTATAGGCGTTTGGGATAATGGTATATAATTTCCATTCGTAAAAAAGCTTTCCATTCTTAAACGAGAATGACTCCCGCCTTTTTTACTATTAATATAAAACACGGGAGCGTCATAAAAAGGTGTATGTTCTCCATAATTATCTTTTCCCTCGGTAAAAACCATATATAAATCAGGATGCTGTGTTTTATCGTAAAGCATCGAGAAATTAGTTGCCCCATCATAGGTGTTTTGACTTAGGTATGCTTCTAAAGCCTGCGTATTACCATCAACAATATTAAATACTTTGGTGGACTTAATAGTATCTGAAAAAAAGATCAATTCGATTTTTACATTCTTAATTTTTGAAAAATATTCTTTTAAAAACTGAAGTTCTTTTTGAAGATCACGCTCTTGCATCGATAAAGACACATCCCAATACATGGTTATATTTTGAGGAATTGCTCTGTCTTTAAGTTCTTTTGCGTCATCGGGATATTGTCCTTCTAGAACAAATCCCATAGTCATGTCTTTGAGCTTTCTCCAGGCTCCCTGACTAACATCTTTTACAAAAACTTCTCCTGCTCCTTTGGTTCCACTTATCGAAAATTTTAAATCAAAACCATATACTTCGAGCATTTCTATACTTACAATCACGTCTTCATTAACAACAATATTATGCGATGATAAATCAATATGCTGTAGGCCTATTCCTTTTTTTATTAAGTGGTGAACCTCCTCTTTTAATAAGTTTTTTCCAGGTTTACCATTTGTTGAGGAGTATAAATTTACCCGAAGAAGTATACCACTAGAGGTGTTTTCTAGTACATCAAACTCTAAAGAATTAAGTTTGGTTTGCTCTTTATTAATTTTAATCAAGGTACCAATTTCTGCCCCCAGAGTATTCATATCCTCCCAGCTTTTTACCGAAGATTCGTCTCCTATAAAACCGAAAACACTTGTTTTGGGATTAGAAATATCTGTTATACTGTTTTTTGATATAGTTGTATCAGGCTCAAGATATATTCTATTAGATTTTTCGAATTGGGTAAACAATTGATCCATCGTTAACTCTATAGACTTATACCCAATTCTGGATATTCTCATTTTTGGATTGGCACCAAGTTTTTCTTCATCAAATTCAAGCTTAAAAAAACCTTGTTTATTACTTATGGTTCCAATTCCTTCATCAAGAAACCCTACTTGAACATAAGAAATAGGATTTCTTGTTACGTTATCCATTGTATACGCATTAAGAACAAGCGTGTTTTGTGAAAAACCATAAAGACTCAAAAAAAATATTAATAAGAATGCTTTGTGTGCTTTCATATATTTTTAACTTATAATTAGTAACATTTAATAACTATATTGAGGTAAAATATATCTCTGTATTGACTTTCATTAGTCTAAAAAATACTCTAAACTTAACAAACTACTTTTAATTTTTGGTTGTTATCCCAGAAAAATAACACTCAATTTTGTTCAAAACTATTAGATATTCTTGTTTATTGTTTTGATTGCTTATTTTTACCTTTGAGCAAACTAAAAATATACATGTCTGCATACACACCGATCATCCTTGCCGTTGGAGTAATTATTATATCAGTCCTAGTTGGTTTTTTTATAGGAAAATATGTTGCTTTGTTAAAAATTAAAAGCGAAAAAAGTGCTCTTAATGAACGAACGAATCAATTGCAACATCAATTTGATGAATTTAAAATCACTTCAGAAAAGCAGTTATCAACGTATAAGGAAACCGTAGAAAAACAATATACTGATCTCAAGAACACCTCTGAAAAACAATATACTGAACTTATCAAAGAGCGAGAAGAAATTCGTAGAGAAAAAGATTTTCTGAATACAGAACTTACACGTCGAAATACAGAATATGAAAGCCTACAGATTAAAACCAAAGAGCAAAAAGATGAAATAGAAAAGTTGCAGGAAAAATTTACCAAAGAATTTGAAAATCTTGCTAATAAAATCCTTCATTCTACATCCAATAAATTTACAGAGCAGAATAAGGAAAATATTAAAAATATTTTAAGTCCGCTACAAGAAAAAATCAACACTTTCGAAAAAAAGGTAGAGCAAACTCATAAAGAAAGTATTGATTATCATGCTGCATTGCGACAGCAAATAATAGGTCTTAAAGACCTTAATGAACAAATGAGTAAAGAGGCTACAAACCTTACCCGGGCGCTTAAAGGTGATAACAAAATGCAAGGAAACTGGGGGGAATTGGTTTTAGAACGTGTACTCGAAAAATCTGGACTAGAAAAAGATCGCGAATATTTTGTTCAACAGAGCTTTGCTAAAGAAGATGGGCAACGTGCAATGCCAGATGTGGTCATATATTTACCCGATAATAAAAAAATGATCATCGACTCTAAAGTTACGCTTACTGCATATGAACGATATATTAATGAAGAGGATGATATGTTACAAGCAGCTAGTCTTAAAGAGCATATTACTTCTCTGAAACGACATGTAGATCAGCTTTCAGAAAAAAACTATCAAGACTTATATGATATCGAATCTCCTGACTTTATCTTAATGTTTGTTCCTATAGAACCTGCTTTTGCAATCGCTATAAACCAAGATAACAAACTATACAACCAAGCTTTTGAAAAAAACATTGTCATTGTTACTCCTTCTACCCTATTAGCAACACTACGTACTATCGATACTATGTGGAATAACGAGAAGCAACAACGTAACGCAATAGAAATTGCACGACAGGCAGGAGCACTTTATGATAAGTTTGAAGGATTGGTAAAAGATCTTACCGGGGTGGGTAAAAAAATGGATGATGCTAAAAAAGATTACTCTGCCGCTATGAACAAACTAGTAGAAGGCAGAGGAAATTTAATTACTAGTGTAGAGAAACTTAAAAAAATGGGGGCTAAAGCAAAAAAAACATTGCCAGAAGCAATTATTAAAAGAGCCTCAGAAGAAAATGAATCCTAAATAAAGAAATAATGAATCCAACTATTTTTGAAATTTTATATCAAATATTGTTAGGCTTTGCTATATCTATAGGAGAGGTTTTTGTTTTGATCATTTGTATTTATTATCTGTTTAAAACGGGAATTAAAACAGATAGTGTTTTATTATTACTGGGTAGCATTTTTATAATTATAAATGTTATTCTCACACATATAGGAATTCTTTATTCTCAAATATGGGGAATGGACTCTTATCTATTATACACCTATTTTACAAGAGGTATTTATTTTTTAGGTAGTATCCTCTTTGTTATTGGTTTTTATTTAATAATTAGAAAGGTTGTAAAGAATAATAAAAACCTGCCATAGGATACATTATTTTATTACAAGAATTGCGCCTATTTAGTTTTGTTTCTTGTATAAATAGCTTTAAAAAAATTAAGTTTATAAAAGGCAATACTTCATAATTCTATATAATTTCATACTAATTGAAAATATTTAGTATAAAGAACAAGTACAAATAGCAAATAATTGAATATACCCTATAGTAAAGGTTAAACAATTATAACAAATGAAAAAAATATTTCTATTAGTATTACTCTTTGGATATCAATTATCTTCCTATTCACAAATTGACAGCACAAAGGTTGCTTTTGTTTCTTATTGGTCCATAGGAGATTCTTATAATTTTAAAATATCAAAAATCAAACAGCAATGGAAAAAGGATAGTTTAACAAAAGATCAGAAACAAGTTTATATAGCAAAATTTACTGTAATAGATTCTACAAAAAACTCTTATACCATAAATTGGAGTTATGAAAATGACTTGAAAAACAACTATAAAATTCCTGATGAATTCCTGTATAAATTTTCAAAATATAAGCTTACTGAAATAAAATATAAAACCTCTGAAGTAGGTGAATTCATTGAAGTATTGAATTGGAAAGAAGTAAGCAATATAATGAATGAAATGATGACCGATATTTTTAATAACCTGGATAAATATGATGCTAAAACTATGAATAAAATAGAAAAAGCTTTAAAGCCAATTAAACAAATTTATAGTTCTAAACGGGGCATCGAACAATTAGTTGTTAAAGAATTACAATATCTACATTATCCTATGGGTATAGAATATGATATTACAGAACCTATTTTATATACCGATGAGATACCAAATATGTTTGGAGGAGCTCCTATTAAAGGAAAAGCTAAATTATACTTTGAAGATGTAGATTTTGAAAATGGTTTTTGTGTATTAAAACAAGAAACGACCATGGATCCAGAAGGTGCAAAAAAATTACTTTTTCAATTGTTTAGAAAAATGAGGCTAAATGATGCTAAAATTAAAGAAGCATTTAAAACTGCCGTTTTTGATATTAAAGATAGAAGTACCTTCGAATATTACTATAATCCAGGAATACCTCATAAAATTGAAACGACTAGAGAAACAATTATAGATATCGATCAAGAAAAAGGAAAAAGAATTGATAAAACCATTATAGAACTTATTTACAATGAATAAAGAATACGCAACATTGTCAACCAGAGTAAAAGCAGCCGTTATAGATAGCATTGTAATTATTGTAACAATGTATACAGTAACAGAAATTATTGATTTATTTAATACTGTCCCAAATTTTGTTAGAATTTTGGTTTTTGTATTTATTTTTTTCCTTTATGAACCTATCTTAGTGACTATCTACGGGGCAACTATTGGTCATTTCTTTAATGATATTGTTGTAAAAAAAGAGCAGGATGAAGAAAAAAATATTAATTTCTTCTCAGCAATATTGAGATATACTTTAAAAATTGCTTTAGGATGGGTTTCGTTACTTACAATTACCGGAAATGAAAAAAGTCAAGCAATCCACGACAAAGTGGTTAACTCTGTTGTAAAACCATACAAAAAGATAACAAAATAGTTTAAAAAATTAAGCAACCATAACCAATCTATACTACAATATTATTTACTTTGTATGTCTACCACAATTATGGTAATTTACCCCCTTATGCACATAGTTTATTTCACCATGTCTTATAAAAAACAATCATGAGTATATTAAAACGCGAAGTAAATCGAAGAAATTTCATTCAAAAAATATCACTGAGTACGGTTGGAGTAGGTTTGGGATATTGTGGACTGGCAAATACCCATTCTGTCCCTCTTAGCACACAAAAAATCTCTGAAACTGTTGCAGTAAAAGATGTTCGAGGTGAATTTATGCTTCAACCTGGTTTACATTATTTTAATACGGGCAGTCTTGGCCCTTCTCCCAAAAAAGTGTTGAATAAAGTCTGGGAAACCATGCAGGCTATAGAATTGGATCCTGTCGGTAACAATTGGGGTCCTATTGGACGGCAAGCAAACGAAGTTAGAGAACAACTGGCCAATTATATCAACGCAGATACCGAAGAAATTATTCTTACGCGTAATACCACCGAAGGAATGAATATGGTTGCAGCTGGTTTATCGTTACAAGAAGGTGATGAAGTTATTACTTCTACAGATGAGCATTATGGCGGGCAAGCTGGATGGGAGTTTTTAGAAAAGTATAAAGGCGTTAAAATAAAGCGAGTTCATTTTCCTAAAGAAAATATCACAACTGATCAAGCTATAACACTTATTGAAAAGCAAATAACCTCACGTACTAAGGTTTGCAGTTTAATGGACGTATCTACAATTACAGGGATGAGAATGCCTTTTTCTGAGCTTGCAAAAATAACCAAACCAAAAGGTATTTTACTAGTTTGTGACGGAGCCCAATCTGCAGGAATGCTAAGTGTTGATGTTAAAGCCTTGGAGGTAGATGCTTTTGCTGCAAGTGGGCACAAATGGATGTTGGGTCCAAAAGAAACCGGTTTTTTATATTTAAATAAAACGATACAAGATCAAATTAAAGTTACACAATTAGAAAGTGGATTTAAAGCTTATAACCACAACACAGGAACCCGAAATATAGCAAACATACTTGGTTTGGGTGAAGCAATCAAAACACAAAAATCATGGGGTGGAATAGCCGCAATCCAACAGCATAATGTATCACTTGCAAATCATTTAAAAGCATCTATAAAAACAATCAAAGGATTACAACTCATCTCTCCCGAAGAAAATAGTTTGCAATCTGGTCTTGTTGCTGTAAAAGTAAAAAACCAAAATGCAAAAGAGATTTATAATCAGTTAAAACAAAAGAACATTATTGTTAAAGTCCTCGGTAAACGAAATATACTTCGATTTTCTAATCATATTTTTAACACCCAGGAAGAAACAGATACGCTTGTACAAGAACTATCGAATCTAATTGATTAGTAACTTTATAATCTGCCACTTTAAAGATTCTTAAGAGAAGTAATAAAAATGATGATTGGTTCATCAAAAAACTAGTAGATTTGTATTTGAAATTTTATCTCTTTTAGATAGAAATAAAATAGTAGGATGTAAAACCTTAACTATGAAAAAAATACTTGCCATACTAATCATTGTAATTATGCTTGCCTTTGCGGGATGGTATGCTTTTATATATTATGCTTCCTATAGTGAAGGAACACGTAGTGGTGAACTTATAAAATTTAGCAACAAAGGTGTCATTATTAAAACCTGGGAAGGTGAAATTAGCCAGGGGATCTCTGGAGCACAAATATTTAAGTTTTCTGTAGAAGACAACAAAACAGAGATTATTAAAAAATTGGAAAAATATCAGGGGAGATATGTAAAGTTAAAATACAAGGAACGTTTTGCTAAGGTTTCATGGCTGGGCGATACTAAGTATTTTATCATTGACGTGGTCGAAGAAGCATCTCCGCATTTTAGGAATAAATAAACATAATGAATTCAAAAAAATACAAAAACAATAAAGCATCAAGAGTAATTATTTCTGAGCTGATGCTTCCTTCTCATTCAAATTTTAGCGGAAAAATTCATGGAGGCTACATTCTATCACTAATGGATCAAATTGCTTTTGCTTGTGCTTCTAAACATTCTGAAACTTATTGTGTAACAGCCAGTGTCGATAAAGTAGATTTTTTAAAACCCATTGAAGTCGGAGAATTAGTAACGCTAAAAGCTTCTGTTAATCATGTGGGCAACACCTCTATGGTAGTAGGGGTTCGTGTTGAATCAGAGAATATACAAACTGGAGTTATAAAACACTGTAATTCCAGCTATTTTACTATGGTAGCCAAAAATAATGAAGGAAAAAGTATGGCAGTGCCGGGACTGATTCTCGAAGATAAAACCGCCATTCGCCGTTTTGTAAGAAGTATTATTCGTAAAGAAGATTCTCAAATACGTCGTAACCGTTTTAAAGAATCAGAATTCGAATTAGAATCACATCTCGAACTATTAGAAAAATACAAAGTAAAAGTCGAATTAAAATAAGTAATAAATAAAAACTGCTCCAGGTCAAAACCCAAAGCAGTTTGTTTATAAAAAATACGAATCCATATTTAATCTTCTTTAACAATCAAATCTGTTGTGATTTTATTATCACTTTGCAATTGTAGAATATACACTCCAGATGGGTATCTATCTAAGGATATTGACCTTTCTCCTTTTTGCAATTTAGTAGACGGAATTACTGTTCTTCCCTGCATATCTATAACAGAATACATGATCTGTTGATATTTTTGATCAGGGAAATTAAAGTTTAATCTACCTTTTGTTGGATTTGGGTAAGCTTTTATAACCTCTAAAGATTCTGCCAACACAACATCTTTTGCACTGGACTGTGCATCATCACTAAGCATTAGGTCTGTGATAAAAATGTTTCCGTTAGAATTAAAATCGAACACAAAACGTACAGCCGTAATATTCGTAAAGTCCAACGTTGAGCTAAAGCTAGAAAGAGGTATTTTAACAGTATTGTGCATTACTTTTGCAGATCCCGAAGTACCAGTACTTCCTGGAGGAAAATACAAAGCCTGGCTATGTGTAGATATAAGTTCCTTGTCAGAGTTACCACTGCCATCAATTAACTCGACATAAAAATTCATAGCTCTATTTGGTGAAGATTCTTTAAAATTAACTGCCGCTCTAAACATGATATTTTCATAAGAGCTAAAGTTTTTATTAGCAGCCGGAATTTTATTTTCATACCAGGTACGATTAGATCTTCCTCTCCATCCTACATTTAATTGATATGTTTCATGAGGCATTTGTCTTCTAGTAATTCCTGAGACACAAGACAGATCTTCACAAACGGTATTAGTTGTTAACTGACTTTGATTTACCTGACCTCCTAAAGTATTTGTTGTACTACTAGTTGATCTACTTTGATCATATCGATTAATCTCCAAACGCTTGTCTGATGCCGGATGATATGAAACAAGAGCCTCGTTAGATCTTAATCCAGATGATCTAGGCGGTGTTCTATCATCTGCCTGAAGAATAGGGTCAAATTGGGTCTCATTTCCTAAATAACGTCTAAAAAAAGCTCCTATATATGCTTTGGCAGCATTTCTTTGTGTTGCTGCAGTAAAACGTCTGTTACCAGAGCCACCTGTCGAGCAGTACGAATCTGTTGTCCCTTGTAATTCATCCCAATCATCAAATGCAAAAGCTGGAAAAGTAGTCCAAAGTGTATTAAAATAATTATGATTTGCACCTGTTAGTAATATAGAATGAGAAGGTGCAGTCACACTACTATCATAGCGTCTGCTGTCATAATAAGCCACTCCTTGTTGATCACTTAGATCACCGTCACAATACCCTGTAATATTACAATACGGAACGCTTTTCTTAGGAAATAAACTTGGTACAAAAAATAAATTTGTGGGTGCTAGCGTCAAAACCGCCTTGACATCAGAACTGAATATTGAATGTAAACCAACTCCTTCTCCACCTCGAGAATGTCCTATAACACCTATATTACTAACATTTAACTTATTTTTGAATTTATCACCAAAAGGCCCACCTCCATTAGTATTCCAATCTTTCCAAAAATTAATATGGTGATTCAACAAAAGAGTCCTTGCAGACATTCCCTGAGCTCCCGAAAGCAGATCGTCAATATTATTCGCTCCATTTACTCCAATAGACACCACCAAATACCCATGACTTGCCAAATATTGTCCCAGGTAATCATATCCTCTATAACTTGGTATTTCTATTTGATTTGCCTCACATGGCCATCCTTGGCCTACAAATAGCGTTGGGTTGTTAGCTTCATAACAAACGGGATGACGCCCATGCATAATAAAAACAATAGAATGCGCTCCTGTAGAAAGCGTTGTTGGATAATAAATTCTTGCCTTGGCCTCTGCTTTAAGCGTTCTATTATCAGCAGTTTGTGTACCATGCGAATACCATTCATTTCCAAAGTCATACTCATCTGTTGATACCGTAAAACTTCCATTTCTACCCGGATCCGGTGTCTGCGCATATAGTTGAGTATATGCAATACTTATCAACCAAACCATCATGGTAATGGTTTTTATATTTTTCAAAATATTCATTTTTTAAGATTTTGTTCGTGAAGTTTTAGTTTTTTAATTGCCCCTTATTCAAGCTATTGAGTTTCCAATAATTTCTACCTTTTTCGGCAGTTATACTACTGCTCTTTGCTTTTGGCCTAGTTAATTCTTCTGGCATTTTTTCACCATATACCAATACCATATTCGAATTATCTGCCAACTTCTGGTATTCACTTAAAGGAATAAAAAAGGTCATGATAATCTGTTTTGTTTCAGATTTGATTTTTGAAGTACTACGTCTAAATGGTTGATTGTTTATAAACAATGTATATCCGTGAGCACCTACATAGAAAGATTTTGTAGATGAAATGGATAACTCTACCATTTCACCCTTTTTAACTACACTTTCGATCTTAAGGTTTTGTTGAGCATGTACTATGGATCCCATTATTAAAAACAAAATAACTATCCATGCGTGTTTCATTTTTTTCATAATTAAATATTATAACAGCATCATAAAGAATGTCACAAGCATCTTTTTAAACTGCTCAAACATTCTAATGATCCTATTCGAATCAAAATGTTAATATTACTTTTAGCTATGTTGGTTAACCAATTTGGAGTAAATGTACCTTGGAAGTTGCTTCTTAAAGTTTCCAAATGTATAAAAGGATACTGTCATTGTATAAACAGTAATAAATAATGTATAAAGTGTTTTTACAGAAATTATTACTTTATTTCTGTAAAAAAGTAGAAATAATTGAAAAGAAATCGCTCCTTCAAAAGTCAAAGTATATATAAAAACAATCACTTATACGATATTTTACAATACCATTAATGACATTACTAACTTTTGTGTTATAAGGCTTAAAAATGTACCTTGTTAAATTTTAATTATGGTACCTATAACAAAGCAGAATAAACCAAGGGTAATTGAAATACTTTCTAAAGCATTTGACAATAATGGTTCAATAAATTACCTGGTAAAGCAAGATAAAAAAAGAAAAAAGAGAATTGAGAAACTTGTTAAATACTTGTTGTTTCAAGGAGAAAAATTTGGTAAAGTTGTTACCGATGAAGATCTTAATGCCGTTTTAATTTTCACATATTCTGATAAGAAAAAAACTACGCTTGCATCCATCATTCAAACCGTAAAACTTGCACTGGGTGTTGTTGGGATAGAAAACATTCCTAAAGCATTAAAAAGAGAAGCACTTCTTAAAAAAAATCATCCTACTCATCCTTTTGTGCATATGTGGTTTTTGGGAGTAGATCCGAAAAAACAAAATGAGGGTATTGGTGACAAACTACTTCGACAAGCTATTGTTTATTGTAAAGATAAGCCAATTTATGCTGAGACTTCGGTAACTCATCTCTTGAACTGGTATCAGAAACTTGGCTTTGAAATTATTAAAACTTTAGATCTTGGATATACACTTTATGTAATGAAAATAAACAAATCTGAATAATCGACGAGTTAGTTTAATTTTGTCATAATATCCTTATAATCTTTTAAACCATTTTCAGACTTGAATTTACCCAATAAAAATGGCTTCTTTTTATCCAGTCCTTCAAAATAAAAATTAATCATTGCTATATCCCATTACAAGTACTATACAAAGCTTTTCTTTTTGTCCAAGACAAAACATATTGTTTTCTTATGAAAAAACTTAAAACAGAACCGGTATTATATACCTATTACTTCTATAGAAGAGGTATTAATAATTTCATGACATTAATTGGCATTTATCTAAAAGTATATGAACGAATAACTAATATGACAACGAAAAAAATATGTTAACCAAAATTTATTTTAATCATAGTCTGAACCAATCTTAAAACCGAATAAAAATGAATGATATTTTTGAAAAAATAGAAAAACATGATGGTCCAATTGGCCAATGGGCAAATGATGGAGAAGGGTCTTTTATGTTTCCTGAATTAGAAGGAAACCTATCTAACAAGATGACTTATAATGGAAAAGAAGTTGTTAACTGGAGTATCAATGATTATTTAGGCTTAGCAAATCATCCTGATGTAACAGAGGTTGAAATCCAGGTGACAAAAAAGTGGGGAGGTGTATACCCTATGGGATCCAGAATGATGTCTGGTGATACCTCTTACCATAGAAAACTAGAGAAAAAACTAGCCTCATTTGTAAAAAAAGAAGCTGCTTTGGTAACTAATTTTGGATATCAAACCATGTTTTCTTGTATTGATACTCTGGTGAATAGAAAAGATGTAATCGTTTATGATATAGATTGTCATGCTTGTATTATTGATGGAGTGCGACTGCATATAGGAAAACGTTTTACTTATAAGCATAATGATATGACTAGCTTTGAAAAGAATTTAAAGAGAGCTCAACAAATCACGCAAAAAACAGGAGGCGGTATATTGGTGATCACTGAAGGGGTATTTGGCATGCAAGGTGAACAAGGTAAACTAAAAGAAATAGTATCATTAAAAAAAGATTATGATTTTAGATTGTTGGTAGATGATGCCCATGGCTTTGGCACTATGGGATCTAGTGGATATGGTACAGGCGAAGAACAAGGTGTTCAAGATGCTATTGATATTTATTTTTCTACGTTAGGTAAATCTATGTCTTGTGTTGGTGGATTTCTTGCCGGAAAAAAAGAAGTAATCAAGTATCTCAAATATAATATGAGATCACAAATATTTGGTAGGTCATTAGGATTAATTTCTGTAAAGGGTACTTTAAAACGTTTAGAGATCATTCAAAATTCGACAGAATATAAAGATAGACTTTGGAAAAATGCACGTATGTTACAATCTGGATTAAAGAAAATTGGTTTTAATCTAGGAAAAACGAACTCTTGTGTAACTCCTGTATACATTAAAGGAGATCCTCTATATACCTCGAGATTGGTACAGGAAATGAGAAAAGAACACCATGTGTTTTGTTCAATGGTTATATATCCTGTTGTGCCTAAAGATATCATTCTATTAAGACTAATACCCACTGCTAATCACACCATAAAGGACATAGAGCAAACTTTAAACGCTTTCTCTGATATTAAAAATAAAATCGGCTGTAAATTGCTAGTTTAGAAGTAAATGATCGATTACCCATAGTCCATATTAACTTTGTACCGCTACTATAGAATAAATTAAAAAGCATTTTTTATGTTTTATAGATTTTATATTGAAAGTTAAAGAAAGAAGGTGTCTGAACAACGACACCTTCTTCTTACTTTTGTGTTGTATTGTCTTACTACATGCTACTTTTTTTAGCTACATCTATATCATTGTATTTTTTTTGCAACACCTATCACTTTGGCAGGAATTCCTGCAACCGTTGTATTGGTTTGAACATCTTTGGTCACAATACTACCTGCAGCAATATTTACATTATCATTAACCGTTATATTTCCTAAAATGGTCGCTCCAGCTCCAATAAACACATTGTTCTTCACTTTGGGATGACGGTCCCCTCCTGCATGTCCTGTACCCCCTAATGTCACATTATGAAAAATAAATGCATTATCTCCTATTTCGGCAGTTTCTCCTATAACAACTCCAATCCCATGATCAATTACAATTCCTTTACCTAGCCTGGCATTGGGATGAATATCCATACCATACACTTCAAATATTCTATTCTGTAGAAATTTGGAAGTCAATTTTTGGGAATTTAAGTAACAACTTCTGGCAATTCTATAAGCCGTAACTGCCTGAAAACCTCTATAGAACAAAACAACCTCTAAATACGTTTCACAAGCAAAATCCCTTTCAAAATAAGATTCAAGATCTGCTATTACCTGTTTTTTTATTTCCTCATTTTCATCCAATACCTGAATAATCAAGGTTCTAATTTTGGACTGAGGCATATAATTACTTTTCAGTTTATTACTTAATACAACAGCTACAGTGCTCCAAAAATCATGCTTACTATGAATTACCTGCTCAATTATTGAGGTGATAAAAGGTTCTTTTTTGGTAAAACTTTCTGCCTCTGTTAATATCCTACTCCAAATCTGTTTCATTTATTAAAGCTTAAATAGTGAGAAATCTAATTGTTTTTGTATCCATAAAAATAGCAAATACTGAGTCGTCCTAAAATAGGTTGACAGTTTTTAAATAATTTAATTTAAACCATTGAAGCTAGCTTCAATGGTTTTTTG